>NZ_JAIUCY010000009.1 GCF_020179755.1 Herbaspirillum sp. alder98 | reverse complement strand
TTTAGACCACAATCCTGCTCATGACAGCGAGCGGGAGAACGGAGTGATAGACGTGGCCCTACTTGGAATTATTCGACGCTGGTACATCAGAGACCGCATCTCAATTCGGGAAATCGCGCGCAGGCTCGACATTTCCCGCAACACAGTTCGCCGCTACATCCGATCCGATGTCAGCGAACCCGCTTATCCAGCAAGGCGTTCGCCAAGCTCGCTCGATGAATTCACTGCCAGGCTCTCCGCCTGGCTCAGCGCAGAGGCGATCAAATCTCGGAAGCAAAGAAGGACCCTGAAACAGATGTTCCTGGACTTGAGAGAACTGGGATACGAGGGGTCGTATGACCGAGTGGCTGCCTTCAGCAGGCAATGGAAGGTGGGTCAAATGGAGAGGGTCAAATCTGCGAGCAAATCAACACGCTATATCGAAGTTAAATCTGTCGGGAAACTACCTGGCGAAGAAGGTTATCGGTTCTTCTTGTCTGATAACGAGCACACAGTATCGGAATTAAATTCACATCGCTCCGCTTACTTTTTCTACCTGGTCTTCTTTGGTAGAGACGGTAATCCTGAAACCCTGCGGGAAATTTGTGCCGAAGAGCTCTATCAGAATTCAGAGTTGTCGCCGGCCTCATACGTTGTCAGGTTTGCGTTTGGACGGCCTGAGCGCCAGTAGCACTAAATGAAGAATTGCGTGTGGCAATCCAAATGCTAGCAAATGGCCGTTGAAGACGTTGCAGCGAGCAGGGGGGGGCGAAGATAGGAAAATTCAGAAAAAATGGCAACTAACTTCTGGAATTTCGCAAAAGGCAAAAAAGAGAACAATAAAAGCACTGATTTCTCAGATGGGGACTGGATTTCCGGCTGGCCGAGGCTGGCCGGAAATTCACTTATTTTTAGTGGAAATAAAGTGCTTCTATTGTTGCGTCACAACAAGATTGTGACGCAGTCAGCCCCTCACTCCACCGTCACCGACTTAGCCAAATTCCGAGGCTTATCCACATCAGTGCCTCGCGCCAGCGCCGTGTGATACGCCAGCAACTGCAGCGGCACCACGTGCAGGATCGGTGACAGCACGCCATAGTGCTCGGGCATGCGGATCACATGCAAGCCTTCGCTCGGGCTGATGCGCGAATCGCCATCGGCGAAGACATACAGTTGTCCACCGCGTGCCCGCACTTCCTGCATGTTCGACTTGAGCTTTTCCACCAGCGCATCGTTAGGCGCGATCGTCACGACCGGCATCTGCTCGGTGACCAATGCCAGCGGTCCATGCTTGAGTTCGCCAGCGGCATAGGCTTCGGCGTGGATATAAGTAATTTCCTTCAGCTTCAGCGCGCCTTCAAGGGCGATCGGGTAATGCAGGCCACGACCGAGGAAGAGTGCATTCTCGCGACGCGCAAAGGCTTCAGCCCAGGCGACGATGCTGGGCTCCAGCGCCAGCACGCTCTGCAGCGCAGCCGGCAGGTGGCGCATGGCCTTCAGGTGGGTTTCTTCCTGTTCTTCAGACAGCAGGCCGCGGGTCTGGGCCAGCGCCAGCGTCAGCAGGAACAGGGCCGCCAACTGCGTGGTGAATGCCTTGGTCGAGGCAACGCCCACTTCGACGCCGGCGCGGGTGATGTAGGCCAGTTCGCATTCGCGCACCATGGCGCTGGTGGCGACGTTGCAGATCGTCAGCGTGTGCGGCATGCCCAGCGAACGCGCATGCTTGAGCGCGGCCAGGGTGTCGGCAGTCTCGCCACTTTGTGAAATGGTGACGACCAGCGATTTTGGATTGGGTACGCTGTCGCGGTAACGGTATTCGCTAGCGATCTCGACATTGACCGGAACCTTGGCGATCGATTCCAGCCAGTACTTGGCCGTAAGGCCGGCGTAATAACTGGTGCCGCAGGCCAGGATTAGGATCGAGTCGATCTCCTTGAAGACCTTGTAGGCCTTGTCGCCGAACAGCTCGGGCATGATGCCCACCACGCCTTCGAGGGTGTCGGCGATGGCGCGCGGTTGCTCGAAGATTTCCTTTTGCATGTAGTGCTGGTAGGGGCCGAGTTCGACCGCGCTGGTGAAGGCCTGCACGGTGCGCACCTCGCGCTCGACCGGGCGGCCGGCAGCGTCGACGATCCAGACCTTCTGCAATTGCAGGTCGACCACGTCGCCTTCTTCGAGATAGATGATCTGGTCGGTGGTGCCGGCCAGCGCCATGGCGTCGGAGGCGACGAAGTTCTGGCCTTCGCCTACGCCGACGATCAAGGGCGATCCCTGGCGGGCCGCGACCACGCGGTGCGGTTCGTCGGCGCTGAAGACGGCAATCGCATAGGCGCCAGTGAGGCGGCGCACGGCTTGCTGCACCGTGGCGAACAGGTCGCCGTCGTACAGGTGGTCTACCAGGTGGGCGATGACTTCGGTGTCGGTCTGGCTTTCGAACAGGTAGCCCAGGCCTTGCAGCTCGGCGCGCAACTCGTCGTGGTTCTCGATGATGCCGTTGTGGACCAGCGCAATGCGGTCACGCGAGAAATGAGGGTGGGCGTTATGGGTGGCAGGTGCGCCGTGCGTGGCCCAACGCGTGTGGGCAATGCCGGTAAAGCCGGCCAAGCCGGTCTGCGCTACCTGTTGGCGCAAATCGGCGACCCGCGACGTGCTGCGCGAACGTTCCAGCTTGCCATCGACGTGCAGCGCCACGCCGCAAGAGTCATAGCCGCGATATTCGAGGCGCTGCAGCCCTTCGAGAAGGATGGGAGTGACATTTTGTTGCGCAACTGCGCCGACGATACCGCACATGGAAGACCTCGCTTGATGATGTATGCAGCCATCTTAGGCGACCGAGAATGAAATATGATTTCTAAAATTAGTCTTAAATGGATTAATATTGCCTTGAAAGTTGTCGCTAAAATTTAATTTCATAAACTGCATTTATATTGATTATTTTATCGATGTAAAATCATAGAACATCATAGACTGTTGCCATGAAGCTAGAGCTGGACGATCTGGATCGCCGCATCCTGCAGGCCCTGCAAATGGAGGCCAGCCAGACCAATCAACAATTGGCGGCCACCGTGCACGCATCGCCGCCGACTTGCCTGCGGCGGGTGCGCCGGCTGGTGGAGGAGGGCGTCATCGCACGCCAGGTCGCGTTGCTCGATCCCGAGCGGCTAGCGGCGGCGCTGACGGCAATTGTCGAGATTACCCTGGATCGCCAGGGTGACGAAGAACAGCGCGCTTTTGAAGAGTTGGTGGCGCAGGAGCCGGCCGTGCAGCAGTGCTATCGGGTCTCGCCCGGGCCTGACTTCGTGTTGATGGTGCTGGTGGCGGATATGCCTGCCTATCACGCGCTGGCGCATCGGCTGTTTGCGTCGCAGAAGAATGTACGCAACGTGCGGAGTTATTTTTCGATCCGGCGTAGCAAGTTCGAAACGGCGGTGCCGGTGGAGCTGGTGGAGCAGCGTTAAAGACAATGGGTCCCGGCCTTCGCCGGGACGACGGGATATTTATAACGCAACCCTCGTCGCCCTGACGAAAATGGCCTTATTTCTTGATCTTCACCGGCCGTACCCATCCCGCCAATGAGATCTGCTTGGCGCGCGACAGCGTCAGTTGCTCAGCCGGCGCGTCCTTGGTCAGGGTCGTGCCTGCGCCAATGGTGGCGCCACGGCCGACACGCACCGGGGCGACCAACTGGCTGTCGCTGCCGATGAAGGCGTCATCTTCGATGATGGTGCGGAATTTATTGGCGCCATCGTAGTTGCAGGTGATGACACCCGCGCCGACGTTCACGCCACTGCCGATATCGGTGTCCCCCACGTAGGCCAGGTGGTTGGCCTTGCTGCCGACGCCGACGATGCTGTTCTTGACCTCGACAAAGTTACCCACATGGACCTCGCGCGCCAGCTCGGTACCGGGACGCAGCCGCGCGAACGGGCCGATCTGGGCCTGTTCGCCTACCTTGGCGCTTTCGATATGGGTAAAGGGCTTGATGTTGGCGCCAGCCCCGATGACGGCATCCTTGATGACGCAGTTGGCGCCGATCACGGCGCCGTCGGCGATCTCGACGCGGCCTTCGAAGACGCAATTGACATCGATGCTGACGTCGCGCCCGCATTGCAGCGTTCCACGTACGTCCAGCCGGGCCGGATCGGCCAGTGTCACGCCTTGCTCCAGCAGTCGGGTGGCGATATTGCGCTGATGCACGCGCTCCAGTTCGGCCAGTTGCACCTTGCTGTTCACGCCCAGGGTCTCGGCGACATCGTCGGGCTGGGCCGAGACCACGTCGACGCCATCGGCCACGGCGGCGGCGATGATATCGGTGAGGTAATACTCGCCCTGGGCGTTATTGTTGGACAGCGCCGCCAGCCAGCCGCGCAGCTTGGCGGTGGGGGCTGCGATGATGCCGGTGTTCACCTCAGCGATGGCGCGCTCGGTCTCGTTGGCGTCCTTTTGCTCGACGATGCGCACGATCTTGCCCTGCTCGCGCACGATGCGGCCATAACCGGTGGGGTTGTCCAGTGTGACGGTCAATACGCCCAGCTTGTCGTTGCCCGCCGCGTCCAGCAAGCGCTGCAGCGATGCGGCGGTCGTCAATGGCACGTCGCCATAGAGCACCAGCGTGGTGGCGCCATCTTCGATGTGCGGCAGCGCCTGCATGACCGCGTGGCCAGTGCCCAGTTGCGGTTCCTGCTTGGCGAACGACAGGCCGGCGTTAGCGAATGCGCTGGGCACGGCGTCGCCACCGTGGCCGTAGATCACGCACAGGCGTTGCGGAGACAGCGCGCGGGCGGTGTCGATGACATGGCCTAACAGGGGTTTGCCTGCCAGTGGGTGCAATACCTTGGGTAACGCGGATTGCATGCGCTTGCCCATGCCGGCGGCGAGGATGACGATGTTCATGGCGAACGATTAATTAGTAAGGTGAAAAAGGGGAAGCGGGAAGTCTAGCACGCGATATTAAGGGGTTGTTTCATGAAAGATTGTCAGAGTGCTAATTTTGTCGTGATCGAACGCGCGATCAGCGCCTGGCGGAATGGCTACCTCCCGGAGCTTGTTCAAATGCAAATCTGACGGGCATTAGCATTTTTGCTTGGGGCTTTACGCTTTACGCCCGGCCATTATCATGGCACTTTTGGCCGTAAGCTTGCAGCAAAGCATCGTCGGCCGGATGCCAGATGATGTTGGCGACAATAACAACATATGACTAGCGACTAGCCGCTCTAGCAGGGCCTTCTCCAGGAAAGCAGTGCATGAAGATTCTTTTGGTTAATGATGAGTTCTATACCACCGGCGCCAGTATTGCCTTGCTACGCCTGGCCGAGCGCCTGGTTCTTAATCATGAGGTAGAAGTCCTGCCGCGTATCGATGGCGATGGCCCGATACGGCAAAAATACGAAGAACTCGGGATTCCGATTGTCAAGGATGCGGGCCAGCCAGATGTGGTGGTCTCGAACTGCGTGCTTTCAGGGCATTTCGTCGGTGAAGGCGGGCTCAAGTGCCCCATCATCTGGTGGATCCACGAAGCCGAGATCGGCCGCGACCTGATCATGCGTTATCCGAATACCGCCAGTGGTTTCAAGGGCGCGTCGCATATCGTCTTTCAGACTGAATTCCAGCGCATCGTGTATGGCAGTTTCTTGTTCGATGCGCAGGCGGAAGTCCATGTGTTGCCATTCTGGAATGATGCGATTTACCGCCAGGAAGATCTGCAGCCCAAACCGAAGAACAAGAAACGCATCGTCTGTATCGGCACCATCGAGTCGCGAAAACGTACCGAAGATGTCGTCATGGCAGTCAATGCCCTGGATACGACCCTGCGCAATGAGATAGAGGTGGTTTTCATCGGCAAATACCTCGGCATGGCAACCGGTCCCTACCAGTTGGCGGAAGCCTTGCCCGAGCGCTATCGCATGTTGGGCGAATTGCCCAATGAAGAGACGCTGCGCTACCTGGCATCGGCCGATGCCTATGTGCTGGCCAGTTCGTCGGAGTCACAACCGTTGACGATCTGGGAGTCCTTTGAGCTGGAAGTGCCGGTGTGTCTGTCGAATCTTTCCACTTACCGCCACATCGGTCTGCAGCATGGCGTCAATGCCTTGCTGCATCCGGTCGGAGACATTTCGCTGCTGGCGTCGAATCTGCGCACCGTGTTGAGTGATGAGGACGTGCGCAGACGCATTGTTCGCGCCGGCAAGAGCATGCTCCTCAAGCGCCTGACCAACGACTGGGCGGATCAGTTCGAACGCATCATCCTACGCGCGCAGACGCTGTCGGAAATCAAAAAACTGGGCTATTGAACAGCTGCCCCCCCAACGAGGATCTTGTCATGACATTCAACGAACGTGCGACCGCGCTTCTGGAATTGCCGGTCTCGCCCATTACCTGGGACAGCATTCTGCGCGAGAGCGAACGCATTCATCGCGAGTTTGCGCATATTCCCAGTTCCGTTAAGTGGGCGCTGGACTACAAGTGCTTTCTGGTTGAGCATGGGCGCCAGAATCTCGGCGAGGCAGTACGGTATTTGCGCTCGGCACTGTCTTTTGCGCCCTATGAGATGAGCCTGATCGAGGACTACAAGCAAATTGTCGGCAAGCAAGCCGAGATCGACAGCCTGATTCTGGTCATATCCAGCAGAGTCAACGTGGACCGCGCGTTACGCCTGGCGGCCTTCCTCGAGGACGCCGGTCTGGACTATATGCTTGTCAGCGGCGCCGATACGCCGGCTATTTCACACCCGCGAGCCTTGCAGGTCGATGCCTCTGACGCATACGAAGCAACGCCGCGCAAGGTGGCCGCTGCGCTGACATGGGTCTATGAAAACATCGGTACCAATGTCGGTGTGCTCAAGGTTGATGATCATATGTTGTTGCAGGATGCCGGAAGGTTGCGCAGCAGCCTGCAGGAAGCTGCGGCCCACGGAGGTTATGCGGGCGTGCCCGTGGGTGGGTTGGACCATGATCGGTGCGCACACTGGGGCAAGTGCCTGAATCAGGAGATGAATCGACGAGGCTACGGCCGTCCTGTGATGCGGAACTGGGCCGATGGTGGCGCCTATTACCTTGGCGCGCGCGCGCTGGAAAAACTGGTGTTGTCATTCATCCGCTTCCCGGGTTTGCTGGAAGGTGAATTCTACGAGGACAAACTGGTGGGTGATACCCTGGTCTTCGAAGGCGAAGCCCTGATCCAGCACTCCCGCCATACCCACTTCGGATTTGTTGACAATGGCGTAACAGCGAGCGCCGGTTTCGTCCCCGACCCTGTTAGCGCTCCAGTTGCGACCCCCCGGCCCCCTGCTGCGCAGACGCGCCCGTTGCCCTCGGCTGAGGCCCCGCCTGTCCCGGCTGCAACGCCGCCCGCTGCCGCACCGCCGCGCGCCAAGGGCAGCCCGCTGAAACTGTCCGATTGGAATGCGCGCTAGTTTAAGTTACTTGCTTCCTTATTCACCGAACTGACTGATGCGTATATGAATACTTTCAACGTTTGTATCGGGCACAAGCCCTTTCCCGAGAAGTATGCAGATCTTGTCGACCTTGCTATCGGTCCCAATGTCTATAGCGGTGGTTGCAAGCGTAAAGCCATCGTGCCTGACGAATTGTACGGTGAGCACGGCCATGCCCTGTCCGAATACGGTCAGTTGTTCTGGTTGGCCAATCGCATCGATGCGTTGGCGCCAAATGCTAGCTATGTCAATCTTTTCCAATATCGCCGTTTTGTGTCGACCACGCCAGTCAATGGCGAGCGCGCCGTCAATGCCGATTGGATGATGGTCATACCCGAGGATGAGCTCGACCAGCATCGGGCCAGCTTCAGTCGTGAACAGCCAGGCGCCTGTTTCAATACGCCAATTCGGTTCGGGCACGGCGTCCTGGGCCAATATGCGCATCAACATGTCCTGGAGGACATGCTAAATTTCACCAAATTCCTGATGGAGATCGAAATGTTCTCGCCAGATCAGGCCGCTAAATTTCTGCGCTACGAACACCTCATCCCTGCATGTAGTTGTGGAGTCTACGAAGTGAGCATGTTCAAAAAGCTGTTCGCTTATCTGGAGCGGGCTGCAGACTTCCTGCATTCACCTTATTTCATCGCTCGTGAAAGCTATCAACGCCGTTCGGTGGGGTACATGTTGGAACGATTGCAGAGTTTCATCATTCTGGAGTTGATGTCTGATGGTGCGAAGTTTGGGCAAAACGTACTGATCTCGGATGTAAGCCATGTGTCGCCAACCACGGAACGGGTGAACTGAGTCAAGCGCAAGAATATGACGCAGCAAGGTGAGAAGATTTTTAATTAACAGAAGAGTGAAGAGATGACGAACAAGGTCGCATTGATTACCGGCATCACCGGGCAGGATGGAGCCTATCTTGCGGAGCTCTTGCTGAGCAAGGGTTACATTGTCCATGGATTGAAGCGTCGCGCATCGCAATTCAATACGGCGCGAGTCGATCACCTGTATGCCGATCCGCACGAAAAAGACGTGCGATTCTTCCTGCACCACGGCGACCTGAGCGATTCATCCAATCTCACTCGCATCATTCAGCAGACACAGCCTGACGAAATCTATAATCTCGCTGCAATGAGCCATGTGGCCGTGAGCTTCGAATCGCCCGAATATGCGGCGGATATCGATGGCGTGGGAACCTTGCGTCTGCTTGAGGCGATCCGTCTGTTGGGGATGTCTAAAAAAACCAAGTTCTACCAGGCGTCCACCTCGGAGATGTTCGGTCTCGTACAGGAAGTGCCGCAGAAGGAAACCACTCCCTTCTATCCGCGTAGTCCCTATGCCGTCGCCAAACTTTACGCCTACTGGATCACGGTAAATTATCGCGAAGCGTATGGCATCTATGCCTGCAACGGTATCCTGTTCAACCACGAGTCGCCGCTGCGTGGTGAGAACTTTGTCACGCGCAAGATCACGCGTGCGCTGACGCGGATCAAGCTGGGCCTGCAAAAGCATCTGTATCTCGGCAACCTGAACGCCTTGCGCGATTGGGGGCATGCCAAGGATTACGTTGAAATGCAATGGCTCATGCTGCAGCAGGAAAAAGCCGAGGATTTCGTCGTGGCGACCGGGGTGCAGCATAGCGTGCGCGATTTCGTCGACATCGCAGCCGCTGAGCTGGGTATCCATATACGCTGGGAAGGCAGCGGCGTCGATGAAAAAGGCTACGACGGTGATGGCGAGTGCATTGTCTCGGTCGATCCTCGTTATTTCCGGCCGACCGAGGTCGAGACCTTGCTGGGTGACGCTTCCAAGGCGCGCGAACTGCTGGGCTGGAAGCCCAAGATTTCTTTCGAAGAACTGGTCAAGGAAATGGTGCGTGAAGATCTCAAGACCACTGAGCGCGATGAACTGAGCAAGCGTCATGGTTACTACACCCACTCCTATCACGAATGATGATTCTGTCCGCGAGCTTGATGCGACGGAAAAGCAGAGCATGACCGTGGCGCAGACCAAAACGGCACTGATCACCGGCATTGCCGGCCAGGATGGCGCCTATCTGGCGCAATTGCTGAGTGAGCAAGGATATCGGGTCGTGGGTACAAGTCATCGTCCAGTGGATGACCGTTCGCCGGTGCCTGCCGCACTCAAAGTGTTGCAGTTGGATCTGTCCGATACACGAGCTGTCACTGATGTGGTGGCTGCGTTGCAACCTGACGAAATCTATAACCTGGCCGCGCGCGCCTCAAGCGCCCAGCTTTTCGACGAGCCACTGGAAACGGCTGAGATCAATGGCCTTTCGGCGGTGCGATTTCTCGATGCCATCCGCCAGCATTCGCCTCATACCCGTTTTTGTCAGGCGGCCAGCAGCGAGGTATTCGCCGGTGCGCACAGCAGTCCGCAGGATGAAACGACTGCCTTGGCGCCGGTCAACAGCTATGGTGCGGCCAAGGCCTATGCGGTGCATATGGTACGCATGTATCGCAAGCACTATGGCCTGCATGCGTCCTCGGCGTTTCTGTTCAATCACGAAAGTCCCCGCAGGGGGATTCATTTCGTTACGCGCAAGATCACCCGTACCGTTGCGCTCATCGCGACCGGCCAGGCCGATCATCTGGAGTTGGGCGACCTGGATAGTCGTCGTGACTGGGGGTATGCCGGCGACGTTGTGGTGGCTTTGTGGAAGATGCTCCAGCAGCCGGCGGGCGATGACTATGTTATCGCCACCGGCAAGAGTCATAGCGTACGTGATTTTTGCCGAATCGCTTTTGCGCATGTGGGGCTCGACTATACTCAGTACGTTCGCAGCAATCCGGCCTTCATCACACGCCATGAAGCAGTCGCGCTGGTGGGGAACCAGGATAAGGCACGGCTGCAGCTGGGCTGGCAAGCGACCATCGATTTTCAGCAACTGGTGACGATGATGGTCGATGCCGATCTGGCGCTTCTCAAACAGACTAAATAATTTAAACGAAGGGTTCTCATGTACACCGAATTGAAATCCTGCCGTATTTGCGGGAATACCGATCTTCAGCAGGTCCTGGATCTGGGCGAACAGACTCTGACCGGCATTTTCCCAAAACAGCGTGACCAAGAGATCACGCGCGGCCCGCTGCGACTGCTCAAGTGCACCGGCAGTGACGAATGTTGCGGTCTGCTGCAACTGGCGCATTCCTATGATCTCGGCGAGATGTATGGTGAGAACTACGGCTACCGTTCGGGGCTCAACGCCAGCATGGTGCGTCACCTCAATGCGAAGGTCGAGCGCATCCTGAAGTTGGTCGATGTCAGCGATGATTCGGTCATCCTGGATATCGGCAGCAATGACGGCACTACATTGCGTGCCTACGGCGAGCAGGCCGGTCAGCGGATCGGCATCGATCCGACGGCGGAGAAGTTTCGTCAATACTATCCGTCAGGCGTGACGATTGTTCCGGACTTCTTCTCTGCCAGCTTGTTTAATAAGGCGTTCCCTGGCAAGAAGGCACGTGTGGTGACATCATTTTCCATGTTCTATGATCTGGAAAGGCCTTTTGATTTCGTCTCGGAGGTAGCGGCGATTCTGGACCAGGAAGGTATCTGGGTATTCGAACAAAGCTATATGCCGCTCATGCTGGAGCGAAATTCCTATGACACTGCCTGCCATGAGCATCTGGAGTATTACGCGATCAAGCAGATTCAGTGGATGACACAGCGCGCCGGGCTGAAAATCGTCGACGTCGAGTTCAACGATATCAATGGCGGCAGCTTTTCCGTTACGGTGGCGCACCGTGACGCGAGCTATCCCGAGTTCGCCGGCTTGGCGGCGTTGTGTCAGCAAGAGTTGGATGCCGGCCTGGACACGCTTGCGCCGTATCAAGCCTTTGCCGACCGCGTTTCGGAAAACCGGCGCGTATTGCGTGAATTCGTCACCAATGCCCTGGCGCAAGGCAAGCGCGTGGCTTGTCTCGGCGCATCCACCAAAGGCAATGTGCTGCTGCAGTACTGCGGTTTTACACCGGAAGAAATTATTGCCGTGGGAGAGGTCAATCCCGATAAGTACGGCAGCTTCACTCCGGGAACCTTGCTGCCGATCGTTCCGGAAACGGATTTCCTCGACAACGAGCCGGACTATCTGATCGTCCTGCCGTGGCATTTCCGCGAATTCTTCATCAAGAACAACAAGCTGAAGAAGGGTAAGCTGGTGTTCCCGCTGCCCAACCTGGAGATCATCGGCTGAATGTCCTGGTCGGGCTAAGCGGGACGATGTTGCCCTTTAGTCGCATGGCGCGGTTATGGCTGATATTTCCTCATATATTTCCTCATATCGATCTCGCAGAAGCACTTTAGTTATTGAGTGATATTCAGATAAACCAATGATATTTGGCGCGTTGGGCCGGTGCTATGAACAGGAACATCAACTGGTCGGCACTGGCGATCGTATGGGCGCCATATCCCGGTAACTGCCGATACTGGTTATAGAGTGCCTGCATCGTCTCATGTGGCACGCCACTGATCATGAGATTGGCCTGCAATTCCAGGCCGAGAGCAATGCCGGCATCGATGTCGATCGCTTCCTCGCGGGCATCCAGGCGCATCCATGTCTCGCCGTCGGCCTGGCGATGGGCCGTCTCGATGGTGGCGCTGAATTGGGCAGGGTCGCCGACGCTGACGTTGACCAACCGATTGATCGCACAGGTGCGTTCGCGGGACTGCCGTGACGCAGGCGACAGCGCCAGCGACAAGCTATGCGTGAATTGATTGTTGAGTACGGCCAGCAATTCTCCATCGTCGGCGCTCATGTCGATCCATAGCGCGCCACTTATCTCCATCGCGTTGACAAAGCGGATCAGTTCATCCTGGAAAGGGATGCGGCTTACAGATGTGTACAGAAGACGATCAGGATCGTCAGCAGATGTCTTGCGATGGCTCAGCACGCGCAGGATCTCAGGGTCGCGCTCGATAGGAGCCATGTATCGGTCGAGATCCTCGTCGCTGATCGAATAGCGACAGATGAAGGCGTCGTCGAGGCTGCACAGGATGTCGAAGCTGGCCGTTTCATCCCGGTACGCTGCGCCAAGGGGAAAGATGATCGGTTGGCCAAGATGCCAGCCATGCTTGTCGCTGCCGGATTTGAACGGCGAGGTGGTCAGCGGCAATCGCGTGAATGCGGATGGCGTGTACGGCGCTTCGCGAGAAAAAACGCAAGCGCCGCCATAGTAGATCTTCTTGCCGCCGGTTCGGGCAGATGAATGAAAAAAGGTAATGAACTGGTCATGTCCATACGCCAGCGGCACGCTGCCACCGCGAATCTCGCCATAACCCCACTCGATGCCAGGCGCGCGATGGGTAGCGCCGAAATGCCAGTCTGACGGTTCGCCGGCAATCACCAGTTCCAGCACAATCCAGGGCGCGTGAGAGTAAAGAATGCCGATGGTATCGTCATTGATGGTAAACGGGACCCAGTTCTTCTCATAGCCGGGCATGGCGTTGTCCGGCGTGTCCTGGGACTTGCCGCCCAGTGGGCTTTTCGGTAACTTGATGTGATGCAGCAGCGAAAAATTGTCGGCGCAATCCAGTTCTGCCAGTGCAATCGTGGTGCCGACGATGTCCCCTTTGGCATTGCGATCGACATACACGTAAAACAGGAACAGTCGTTGTCCGACTAATACCAGGCGCGGATCCTCGCCTTGCTCGATAAGCATGAATGGCTCGCCTACCGGCATTCTTTCGCGGTCGATCCTGACCATCCAGATCTCACCGGCGCCCCATATGGGGGGGCGCTTGTTGCGCCGGAAAGCGACCCAGCTCTCTCCGTCACGCAGGGTCACTATCGAAGGGCAGAATTCCAGGTAATTCTGTTCGTCGAACCTTGGCCAAAGCGTCGGTTCGGTGGTTCGATTAATACTCATGGCGGATGTATGAATGCTATAGGTCCGCTTCAGACGCGGAACAAGACGTTCTGCGGCAGCAACACGTTATGACGCAGGGAGTTCAGTTCATCGATCTTGCGCGGATCCACCACCTGCGGATCGACCCACCAGTCTTCGAACGGGATCGGCTCGGGTGACGCCAATTCGTAGAGCACGCATAAATTGGGTGCGACTAACTGATAGCCATGACGTTGCAGGATCTGCCGGCTTTCATCGCGGGCGCGGAAGTCGCCGGAATAGGCATCGGTCTCGAAAGTGATGACCGAGAAGCGATAGGTATCCAGCGGCAATCGCTTCAATGCCTGCAAGGTATTGAAACTGGGATCGATGTCGAGTTGCAGGTAGTCGATACGGGTTTCCGTGCCGAACCATTCGGGTAGCGCGCGGGCGTAGTCGAGCGTGAGCGCATCGGCCAGGACGAACTCGGAGCCGGGTCGTTCCTCGATCCAGCTCTGCAGGCAAGCTGGATCGAACTCGAGGGAAATGCCTTTCCAGCCAAAGTGCGTATCCAGCAGGCAAGTATTGCTGTGAGCACTGGCCACATTGGCGCCCACTTCGAGAAAACGACCGTCGGTGCGGCCGTCGAGCATCGACAGCACGAACAGGTCTTGCCAGGCCTGCGAATGATTTCGCACGATGCCACGTGCCCCGTCGAACGGAAATCGCATCACATCGGTCAAGCCACTGTGCCATTTCCAGGTATTTAGTATGTCCATGTCGTTAGCGTCGGTAAGTGGTTGTCATCATCATGCCGTTGTTGAACAGTGGCGGTTGCTGCATCGAGATACTCGCACAGGCATCGCCCCTGTTGAATGTGGCCGTAAAGCGCAGGTTCATTGCAGTCCGGTGCCGGCCGGGGTCGCATATTGGCCGTAGATTTCGCCATAGCGGGCGGCCTTGGCGCGCAGGTTGAAGTTGTCTCTGACTTCCTGTTGCCCGGTCGACGCCAGCGCCTGTCTTTTTTGAGGTGATTCGATGAGCATCGTGACGGCCTCAAGCCAGGCCTGACTGGAATTGGGCATCAGCAGGCCCGTCACATCGTGTGTCACGACTTCGTTATAGACCGAGACATTACTGAAGATCGAGGCGATGCCTGCGGCAGAATAGTCGAGCCACTTGATGTAGCTCTTGCATTGATTGTATTCGTCACTGGCCAGTGGGATCAGGGCGATATCCCAGTTCCATTCGCGCAGTTGGGCAGCATAGTCGACGTATTGGTGCACGAACGAATGGAAGGTGGTTCGCGGATGGCCTTCCCAGCCCTTCGGACATTCCCAGCCGACGAAGTCGATGTGCAGGCGCTCTCCATAGCGTTCGGTCAATGCACGCAAGGCCTCGTCCACCAGGGCGAAGTTGGATGGCTGGATGGAGGAACCGAGCAGGCCGATGTTGATCCGTGCGCCACGGTCATCCGCCGGCACCGGACGGTAGAACAGGTCGTAGTCGATGTAGTTCGGCAGTACATGGACCGCAGGGTTGAGTGCGCGATATTTCGCTGCCAGAAATTCGGTCGAGACCACGACGGCCTTGGCATGGCGCACCGCATACTCGATGCCTTCCTTCCAGTTGGCGCCCTGTTCGGCCTCCGGATGGTCGTGGGGGATGGCGTTGAGCAGGTCGTCGGATTCATAGATGACCGGCACCTTGGCGGCAAAAATGCCCTGCAGCGTCGGGATCGACATCAGTCCTGGTGTGAAACGGTGCAGCACGATCAGGTCGGCATTGGCGATGCGCTCGTGTTGTAGCCGGCCGTTCTCGATACCCCAGATCAGCTCCCAATCGCCCTGCAAGTGGGCAAAGGGACGAATCAAGCGAATCTGTGGGCATGGGCTCCAGGTCGATTCGACCGAATACACCACGAGGCGCTTTTTGCGTTTTGCCGGTGCCGCAGCGGGAACCGGAACTACAGGGCGGCGCATTGGTGCTGCCGAAGTGCTGTTTTGAAGCGGTCGGGCCAGGCGTCCAGGAAAGATGCGTGCTGCCGCGGCCGCGGCAAGCGTCGTTGGTGCGACCGGCGTAGCAGATTCAGTGGGGGCAATGGCCGCCTGGTTGAAACGCTGCTGGCTGGCAGCGATGAATTCTTCGAGCTGGCGCGCGAACAGTGCGCGGCTCTGCGCATAGGCAGCATCATCGGCTAACGGCACCGTCAGCACCTGTGTCCCGGGCGCTGCCAGTTCGATGCGCCGGGTCACCAGCATTTCACCGGCGCCCGCTGCTGCGCCGGCCCCGATCAGGTAGCGCACGACATTGGTGGCGGCCAGCGGGTTGCCGCTAACGCTGTCGGCGTAGACGACCAGCGGATTGCGGCCGGCGCGCAGGTGAGTATCGATCAGGGCCTGCGTCAGCAGTGGTGTGCGAAGGGCGTCGCACCCTTCACCGGTGACGTAGGCTTCTTCTCCCGCGAGGTTCAGCGCATGGCAAAGATGGTGAAGGCAGCGGGCTTCGTCCGTGTTAGTGGAGTAGTCGGGGGCAACGATGTAGTACGGGGAATGGAGCCGGGTGAACAAATCTGGTTTCATCTGCTAATCAGGTTGTCTTTAGATGGCGGCTGCATGCATATGCCGGCTATTCCCACCCTCAGGGTTGTTGTGGGTTCGAGGCCGGAGGGTACGGTCTGAGCGCAGTATAGCAGCGAGTTTCCGGCACGAATTGGCTGAAATGGCGGCAAAGAAGGTGATAAATCCTCGAATCGGACCGCCCGGGGGATCATCAGCAAAACGCCAAACTGAAACCGATAAACCGTGCAGACCGGTAGATATCGCCATGGCAAAACCGGTAACATATCCATCTTTCGCGGATAGCAGTCATTGGCAGCAAGACAACGCTTTTCGTACGGCGTCCCAGGTTCAAGCGAGGCGTCGGCCAACCAATCAGTTAGGGGCAGAAATTGAAAGTCGTCATTCTCGCTGGCGGCCTGGGCACGCGGCTCGGGGAAGAAACCGATGTGCGTCCGAAACCCATGGTCGAAATCGGCGGCAAGCCGATCCTGTGGCACATCATGAAGGGCTATTCGCAACACGGCTTCAATGAGTTCGTGATCTTGCTCGGTTACAAGGGCTACCTGATCAAGGAATACTTCGCCAACTACTTCCTGCATCAGGGCGACGTCACCATCGATCTTGCCGACAACCGCGTCGAGGTGCACCGCAATAAATCCGAGCCCTGGAAGGTCACGCTGGTCGAGACCGGCATGCACGCGCAAACCGGCGGGCGCCTGATTGCCGCGCGCGATTACCTCAAGGACGAGGATTTCATGCTGACCTACGGCGATGGCGTATCCGACGTCGATGTCACGGCGCTGGTCGCGCATCACCGCAGCCATCAGTCCATCGTGACCATGACCACGGTGCAGCCCGAGGCGCGCTTTGGCATGGTGCAAACCGACGAAACCGGCCTGATTCGGGACTTTCGGGAGAAGCCGCCAGGCGACCTCGGCTGGATCAACGGGGGCTTCATGGTATGTCGCCAGGGCGTGTTCGATTACCTCAAGAATGGCGAGGGCACCATCTTCGAGCGCGAGCCGCTGGAGCACATCGCCGCCGACGGCAAGCTGTTGAACTGGCCGCACCAGGGTTTCTGGAAATGCATGGATACCCTGCGCGACAAGATCCAGCTCAACCAGATGTGGGACCAGGATCAGGCACGATGGAAGACCTGGAACTGACGTCGTCGCCGACCACGGTTGCGGCATGAACCTGAAGATCGATCAGACCGGCATCGACGGCGCCGTCATCGTGTCGAGCATTCGTCGAGGCGACGATCGCGGCACATTTTCCAGATGGTTCTGCGAGCAAGAGCTGGCGCCGGTCCTCGGTGACAGCCGCATTGTGCAAGCCAATAATTCCATCACTGCCGAGCCCGGCAGCGTGCGCGGCATGCATTTCCAGCATGCTCCGCATGCCGAGAAGAAACTCATCCGCTGCATTGCGGGTCGCGTATTCGACGTGGTGCTGGATCTGCGCGTGGGGTCCCCCACTTTCCTGCAGTGGCGTGCTGTCGAATTGGCCGCCGGCGATGACCGCGCCCTCCTGATTCCAGAGGGTTGTGCCCATGGCTTCCAGGTACTGGAAGCGGGCGCCTCCCTGCTTTATCTGCACACCGCCGCGTATGCCCCGCATGCCGAAGGCGGTGTACGCTACGACGATCCGCGGGCGGCCATTGCCTGGCCGTTGCCGCCGTGCAACCTGTCCGAGCGCGACCTCAAGCATCCGCTGCTGGCCGCTGACTTCAACGGAATTACGCCATGAAATGCCGACACTGCCAGACCGAACTGCTGGATACCTTCATTGATCTTGGCTTCTCGCCGCCGTCCAACGCCTATCTCAAGGCGGAAGACCTGCGCCGCCCCGAAACCCACTATCCGCTCAAGGTAGTGGTGTGCCACCAGTGCTGGCTGGTGCAGACCGAGGATTACACACATTACGACCAGCTGTTCGATACCGAATATGCCTACTTCTCGTCCACCTCCACCACGTGGCTTGAGCATGCTTCCCGTTACGTCGACATGATCGTCGCGCGCCTGGGCCTGGGAGAGAAATCGCTGGTGGTCGAGCTGGCCGCCAACGACGGCTACCTGCTGCAATATGTGCAACAGAAAGGTATTGCGTGCCTGGGCGTTGAGCCCACCAGGAGCACCGCCGACGCGGCGCGTGCGAAGGGGATTGCGATCGTCGAGGAGTTCTTTGGCGTGGCGTTGGGACGGCGGCTGCGCGAGAGCCACGGCGCGGCTGACCTGATCGCCGCCAACAACGTATTGGCCCATGTGCCTGACATCAACGACTTCGTTGGCGGCATGTCTGCGTTGCTGGCGCCGCAAGGCACGGTGACGGTGGAGTGCCCGCACCTGCTCAACCTGATCGCCCAGTCCCAGTTCGACACCATCTACCACGAGCATTTCTCGTATCTCTCCCTGGTGGCGGTGGAGCGTGTGATGCGCTCGCAGGGCCTGCGCGTATATGACGTCGAGGAACTGCCCACGCATGGCGGCAGCCTGCGCATCTATGCTTGCCACATCGACTCGGCGATCGAGGTCCGGCCTGCGGTGGCAGCGATGTTGTCGCGCGAGCGCGAATTCGGTCTGGAGGACATCACTGCCTACGCCGGCTTCCAGCACAAGGCCGAAGAAATCAAGATGCAGTTGCTGAGTTTTCTGCTGGAGCAGAAACGCGCCGGCAAGAAGGTGATGGCCTACGGCGCCGCCGCCAAGGGCAATACACTGTTGAATTATTCGGGCGTGCATGCCGACCTGTTGTCGCTGGTGGCCGACGCCGCGCCTTCCAAGCAGGACAAGTACATGCCGGGCAGCCATATTCCTATCGTCTCGCCGCAACGCCTGTTGCAGGAGAAGCCTGACGTGGTGTTGATCCTGCCATGGAACATCAAGGATGAGGTGACGCAGCAACTGGCTGAGATTCGCAGTTGGGGTGGGCGTTTCGCCATTGCCGTGCCTCAGCTGCAGGTATGGTGAGGCCCCGACTGTGAATATTCACCTGTTCCAGATTTGCCCTGACGCCACAGATGCAGGTGATGAGGGTTTCACGCCGCTGCCCAATCTGGATTCGCAGGACTGGGGCGATATCGTTGCGCTGCGCCGATTCTTCCAGGATCAAGTGGTGGATGACCTGGATTGCTACGCTTTCGTCGGGCGCGACTTCGCTACCCGGACCGGACTCGATGCCGCGCGCGTGCGCGAACTGATCCAGGCGCAACCTGGTGCGGACGCCTGGACTTTTTTCCCGCAGACGCTGGATGCTGCTGGTCACCTGAATCTTTTCCTGCAGGGCGACGCGCTGCTTCCTGGCCTGGCGGCGGCGACACGCGCCTATCTGGAGTCGGTGGGTCTCACGCTGGATCCGGATCATTTCGTGCCTGCCTGGCAAAATAATGTCTTCAATGGTTTTGTCGTGGCCAAGCCGACGTTCTGGCGCACCTGGCTGGATCTGGCCGAGCGCTTGTTCCAGGCCGGCGACGATGAAGGCGACCCCTTGCATGAGCAGCTCAACCGTCGCGCAGCGGCGGGTGAACCGATCGTGACCAAGGCCTTGCTGGGCGAGCGCCTGGCATCCTTGGTGCTCGCGCTTGACCAGCAACTGCAGGTCTGGCATTGCCCGAGTGCGATGATGCCGGGCGCGCAGCAGATATCGGCAGCGGACCTGCAGGCATTGGAGACGATGCGTGCGGCGTATGTCGCCACCGGCGACTCGTCCGTGCGATCAAGTCTCGAAGCGCTGGGTGCACGCTTGTTGCGTGAGCAGCGCCGGGCGCAGGTTGGTGCGTCGTCGGCAGCAGCGGTCGGGGGCGGGCTTACCCTGGGCGGTGCTGCCGCATCTTCACCGGTCGCCCGGCCACAGACCCTGGCCAGCCTGAGTCTTTCTACGACGCGTCTTGCGATGGCTGCCGGTGCGGCAGCGCCTCAAAAGCTCGCCGGCGCCGCCGGTGAGGCGGCGCGTGGAGAACTGGTGTTCGGTTGTATGACGCACGTTCCACTGCCGGTCAAATTTCCTGACTACGTTCTGCCCATCTATCTCGGCGATGCTCAGCATGAAGGCGCACTTAATCTGCGGGACCTGGCGCCCGAATGGGTGCCGTACCATCCGATTGTCGCTGGCATGCTGGGCAACTTCGCACTGCGCCGACTGATCCTTCGCGATTACCCGAAGGTGCAGCGCATTGGCGTGTGCATGTACCGCAAGTTTGTCTCGGTCGCACGCATCAGTGGTGTGCCGGCCGAAGACAATTGGATGATGGATGTGGTCTCTGACAAGGAGTTCGCCCAGCAGAGTCTGGACCAGATGCTGGAGCCCGGCAGCCAGGAATTCGTTATCGGCAGGACCTGCGGTTTCAGCGTCGGCGGTGTCAGCGCAGGCTATCTCAAGCACTACGCCATTTCCCATCATGCCGAGGATCTGCTGCGCTATGCGGCGGCGGCCATCGAGCTGGGCGTGTTCGACAAGCACGAGGCAGAAGTCTTTTTCAACGAAAAGGTCTTCTTCATGGGGGGAATCGAGCTGGGGGTATTCCCTGCGCAATTCTGGCTGCGCACGGTGGGGCAGATCGAGGCGGTGACCTGGCAGTGCGTGCAACGCTACGACACCCGTCGTGAAGGCTATCAGGCCCGCGCCTGGGCCTTCTGTGCAGAACGACTGGGCAGCTTCCTGCTACTGCGCGAATTGCGGTCGCGTTATGGAGAACCTGCCTACGAACGTTTCTTCGGCCAGCTCAACCTGATCACGGCAGGCGACCAGACGCAGTATGTCCCAAGTCATTAAAAATCGTTTCTTCGTCGTCGGCATGTGACAGCGCCGACGACGGGCACGTCAATCGGGCAGCAGTCTGCCTTCGGCGAGGCCGTAGTGCGTGATCATCTGCTCCAGGCAGGCGAGCGCGTCTTCATCCCACCGCGGTAGTTCGATACCGAAGGTACGCTCCAGCTTGCTGCAATCCAGGCGCGAGTTCAGCGGTCGCTCCGGGGGTGTCGGGTAGGAAGAGGTCGGTACCGGGGCAATGTGCTCCAGTCCTTTCAGCGCGGTGGGCACGCCGCGCGCCATCAGTTCTCGGGCAATCAGGGTGGCATAGCCGTGCCACGAGGTGGCGCCGGCAGACGTCAGATGATAGATACCGCTGGTGGCCTTGACCCGGTCCCGGCCACCCTCGCCGCCGGCAAGCATCTGGCAGCATGTTTTGGCGATGGTCGAGGCCCATGTCGGGGCGCCAAACTGGTCGCCGACGATGGTGTATTCCTCTTTGCGCTGCGCCAGGCGGATCGCAGTCTTCATGAAGTTGTTGCCGTGCAGGTTGTACACCCAGCTGGTGCGCAGGATCCAGTGTGCGGCACCGCTGGCGGCGATGGCCAGTTCACCGTCACGCTTGGTGGCGCCGTAGACATTGAGTGGATTGGTCGGCAGGTCTTCGGTATAGGCGCCGTCGTGGCGACCATCGAACACATAGTCCGTCGAGAAATGGATCAGCGCGGCGCCCAGCCTGGCGGCCTCTTCGGCCAGCACTGCCGGTGCCTCGGTGTTGACGCGACGTGCCAGCTCCGGCTCCGACTCGGCCTTCACTACTGCCGTATAGGCTGCGGGGTGGATGATGAGATCGGGTTTGGTCTCGCGCACTATCGCGCGCAATGACTGCGGTTGCGCCACGTCAAGCTCGGTGCGGGTGGGCGCAATGACGTCGATCTGGTTGGGCATGGCGCGCAGGTGGCGCTGAAATTCGCCGCCCACCTGGCCGCTGGCGCCGGTTAACAGGATGCGCATGGATTTCCTAATCCTAATCGGGTCTTCGTTATTCAAACACCTCGGCCGCATTGAGCAGGGTGCCCAACTGATCCTTCTCCGACAGCACGGGGGCGTCCTGCAATTGCCAGTCGATCGCGAGGGATGGATCGTTCCACAGGATGCAGCGTTCGTGTTCCGGCATCCAGTAGTCAGTGGTCTTGTAGAGAAATTCGGTACCGTCCTCCAATACCGAGAAACCATGCGCGAATCCGGGTGGAATCCACATCTGCAACTTATTCTCGGCGCTCAGCACCGCGCTGAACCATTGGCCGAAAGTGGGCGAACTGCGGCGAATGTCGAGCGCTACGTCCAGCACCGCGCCGCGCGTCACGCGTACCAGCTTTCCTTGCGCATGCCGGATCTGGTAGTGCAGGCCGCGCAGTACGCCCCGCGACGATCTGGAGTGGTTGTCCTGGACAAACGCTGCGTCGATGCCGGTCTGTTCACGGAACGTGCGCGCGTTGAAGCTTTCGAAGAAAAAGCCGCGGCTGTCACCGAAAACACGCGGTTCGATTGTCAGTACGCCGGGCAGGGGAGTCGCGTTGATCTGCATGGATAGGATTCAATAGCTGATGTCGGTAAGCAATTGGATCAGGTACTTGCCGTATTCGTTCTTCTTCAGCGGCTGGGCCAGACGCTCCAGTTGGGCGGCGTCGATGTAGCCGCGGCGATAGGCGATTTCTTCCGGGCAAGCCACCTTGAGACCTTGCCGCTTTTCGATGGTGGCGATGAATTGGCCCGCATCCAGCAGCGATTCGTGGGTCCCGGTATCGAGCCAGGCGATGCCGCGGCCCATCAGCTCTACCTGTAACTGGTTCTGTTCCAGATAGGTGCGGTTGACGTCGGTGATCTCGAGCTCGCCGCGCGCCGATGGCTTGATCGAGCGAGCAATATCGACCACCTGGCTGTCGTAGAAATAAAGGCCGGTGACCGCGAAGTTGGATTTTGGCGAAACCGGTTTTTCTTCGATGCCGACCACCCGCCGCTGGCGGTCGAATTCGACGACGCCGTAGCGCTCGGGATCGTTGACGTGATAGGCGAATATGGTGGCGCCTTCGGCGCGTGCGCTGGCCGCCCGCATCGGTGGCTCAAGGTCGCGGCCATAGAAGATGTTGTCGCCCAGGATCAGCGCACAGGGATCGTCACCGATGAAGTCGCGGCCGATGATAAAGGCCTGTGCCAGGCCGTCCGGCGAGGGCTGTACTGCGTACTGGATATCCAGGCCCCATTGGCTGCCGTCGCCCAGCAGATCCTTGAAGCGCGGCGTGTCCTGAGGCGTGGAAATGAGCAGGATCTCGCGTATGCCGGCCAGCATCAGGCTGGTGAGCGGGTAATACACCATCGGCTTGTCGTAGATCGGCATCAATTGCTTGGACACCACCATCGTTGCCGGATACAGGCGGGTGCCCGAGCCGCCGGCCAGGATGATGCCCCGGCGCTTGACCGGCTGCGATACGTCTGTCATATCAATGCCCCCGGCGGATGGTCGCCATACTGTTTATGGATCCAGTTCAGATAGGCTCCGGAACGTACCTGCGCCACCCAGTCTTCATGGTCGAGATACCACTGCACGGTCTTGCGGATGCCGCTGTCGAAGGTTTCCGTCGGCCGCCAGCCGAGCTCACGTTCCAGCTTGCGGGCGTCTATGGCATATCGGCGGTCATGGCCCGGCCGATCTTTCACGAAGGTGATCAACTGGCGGTAACTGCCTGCGGCGCGCGGCGCCAGTTCGTCCAGCGTGTCGCACAGGCAGTGCACCACGTGCAGGTTGGTTTTTTCATTCCAGCCGCCGATATTGTAGGTCTCTCCCGCCTGGCCTCGCGCCAGCACCGTGCGGATGGCTGCACAATGGTCGCTGACATACAGCCAGTCCCGAATTTGCTGGCCGTCGCCATAGATCGGCAGCGGGTTGCCGGCCAGCGAATTGGCGATGACCAGAGGAATCAGTTTTTCGGGGAAGTGGAAGGGGCCGTAGTTATTGGAGCAATTGGTGGTCAGCGTCGGCAGGCCATAGGTGTGATGGAAAGATCGCACCAGGTGATCCGAGGCCGCCTTGGACGCAGAATAAGGGCTGTTGGGCGCGTAGGGGGTGGTTTCTGAAAATGGCGCATCCTGCGGACCCAGGCTGCCGAATACTTCATCGGTCGACACATGCAGAAACCTGAAGTCGCTCTGCTCCCTGGCGGGTAGCGTCTGCCAGTATTTCAAGGCCTTGCTGAGGAGGTTGAACGTGCCGTTGACATTGGTGCGGATGAATTCGTCCGGGTGGTGGATCGAACGGTCCACATGGCTTTCGGCGGCGAAGTGCAGTATGGCGCGCGGGCGATAGCGCGATAACAGGGTAGCGATGGCTATTTCGTCGCAGATGTCGGCCTGCACGAATGCATAGCGAGCATCGTCAGCCACCGCGCTCAGATTGTAGGGATTGCCGGCGTAGGTCAGCTTGTCGATATTGAGGATCGGTTCAGCATCTTTTTGCGCCAGGTGCTCGAGAATGAAGTTGCTCCCGATAAAGCCGGCGCCACCGGTCACGAATAGCATGGGCTCTCGTCGATTCAGGACTTGAAACCGTTAGGATTCATCTGCTGCCAGCGCCATGAATCGGCGCACATGGCATCCAGTCCCAGCTTGGCTTCCCATCCCAGCTTGCGCTTGGCCTCGGCCGGATTGGCATAGCATGACGCGATGTCGCCCGGGCGACGGCCGGCAATGGTATAGGGCACCGGCTTGCCGGACGCCTTCTCGTAGGCCTTGACCACGTCGAGTACGCTGTAGCCGATGCCGGTGCCCAGGTTGACCGCGAAGCATTGCGGCGCGTCCAGGCTTTCCAGCGCGGCCAGGTGACCCATGGCAAGGTCCACCACGTGAATGAAATCACGGACCCCGGTGCCGTCCGGCGTGGGATAGTCGCCGCCCCAGATCGAAAGCTGTTCGCGGCGGCCAATGGCCACTTGCGCCACATAGGGCATCAGGTTGTTGGGAATGCCGCCCGGGTCTTCGCCGATCCGGCCGCTGTCATGGGCGCCGACCGGGTTGAAGTAGCGCAGCAGCGCGATCTTCCAGTCGGGATGGGCGCGATGATAGTCGCGCAGCATGTCTTCGATGACGATCTTGCTGCGGCCATAGGGATTGCTGGCCGACAGCGAATGCGCCTCGTCCAGCGGCAGGTATTGCGGATCGCCATAAACCGTGGCCGACGAGCTGAAAACGATGGTCTTGACGCCAGTGGCATGCATCGCTTCGAGCAGGCGCACGGTGCCGACCACGTTATTGTCGTAATACATTAGCGGTTGCTCGACCGACTCGCCGACGGCCTTGAGCCCGGCAAAGTGGATCACGGCGTCGCATTTGAATTCGCGCAGCACGCTTTCGAGTTGCTCGCGGTTGCGGATATCGCCCTTGACCAGCGAGACCGAGTGGCCGCTGATCTGCTGTACGCGGGAGACCGATTCGGGGCTGCTGTTAGAGAAATTGTCGAAGACCACGACTTCGTGGCCGGCCTTGAGCAATTCGACGCAGGTATGGGAACCGATATAGCCGGCGCCGCCGGTGACGAGGATATTCATGGGGCAATCCGTCAGATTCGAGATTGGGTGATTATGTCAGACTCTGGTAGAACGCGATCTGGTTCTCGGACAAGGCACGCAGGTCTTCATTGTTGAGGTAGCCGCCATACCACTGCGCCGTCAGTTCGAGCGCAGTGTAGAGCTCCATCTTGGGCACCCAATCCAGCCGCTGGCGCGCCTTTGAAATATCCAGGCGCAGGAAGGCTGCTTCGTGCGGGGCGTTGGCGTCCGGTTCAAGGCGTACCTCGACCGGCGTCACATCGTTCTTCTGCAGCGAGTGGTTGAATGTGGCGCACAACTGGCTGACCGTCTGCAGATCGGTATCGGCCGGGCCGAAGTTCCAGCCTTCGGCATACTGGGTGCCGTTTTCGAACAGAAGCTGGGCGATTTGCAAGTAACCCGATAGCGGTTCCAGCACGAATTGCCATGGCCGTACCGCATGTGGATTGCGGATGCAGACGGCTTCGTCGCGTTCGAGCGCGCGGATGAAGTCCGGGATCAGGCGATCGGGCGCGAAATCACCGCCACCAATGACATTACCGGCGCGTACGCTGGCGATGCCGACCGGATTATCAGGATTGGCCGCAAAGAATGAGCGGCGATAGGCCGAGGTGACCAGTTCGGCCGCGCCCTTGCTGCTGCTGTAAGGGTCGTGCCCGCCCATCGGGTCATCTTCGCGATAGCCCCACAGCCACTCGCGGTTCTCGTAGCACTTGTCGCTGGTGACGACCACCACTGAACGTACGCTGGGCGTATTGCGTACGGCCTCAAGCACGTGGGCGGTTCCCATCACGTTGACGGCATAAGTGTCGACTGGCGAGAGATAGGATTCGCGCACCAGCGGCTGTGCGGCCATGTGGATGACGATATCGGGTTGGGCCGCCGCCATCGTCTCGCTGACATGCAAGAGATCACGCACATCACCGGTGGTGGTCTGCACGCAGCCTTGCAGGCGAGCCAGGTGGAATAAGCTGGGATTGGTCGGCGCCGGCAACGAGAAGCCGCTCACCTTGGCGCCGAGCATGTGCAGCCAAAGGGTCAGCCAGCTTCCCTTGAAGCCGGTATGCCCGGTTACAAAAACACGCTTGTCTCGCCAAAAATTAGCCATCAGGCAGCCTCATACACGTATTGCAGAAAGTCGTCAGGGGTGCAGAGATGGAATATGGAAACCACGTGGACAGCGAACCTCGCTGGTTGCCAGCCTGCCGGTATTTTTCGTGTCGGGACCACGTTTCCCTGCGAAACCACGACTACATGATTATGGTTGTTTTCCCTTGCATCTGCGTACGGTGGCGCAGATGCAGTAATGGGCAGATTAGACCATGGGGGGGCGGCCCTTCAAGCGAGGATCAGGAGGGTATTTCATATCTAATCTCGCCGAATATGCAGGGCCTGTACAACAATTTACTTTTGCCCATTCGGGCGTCGGCAAACCGCAAGCTCGGTGCTTGCGGTTTGCATGGTGAGACGTTGTGTATCGCCAATCCGGGGCGGGGCTGCGTCAGGCTAATCGGCGGGGAACAGCGAGATGACCTGGGCCGCGAAATTGGCATTGACGCCGCTGCCGGTAGCGCAGGGCTCTTCATCGAAGGCGATGTCGCCGTTGGCGTCGGGCTGGCCGGTGGCCTTGAGGGCGGCAAAGCCGAACTGGTCGCGATCCATCAGGTGCGACGGCACCACGGTGGACAGCGCCGAGAAGATATTGTCGACCCGGCCCGGGAATTTCTTTTCCCATTCACGCATCAGGCCCTTGATCTGCTTGCGCTGCAGGTTTTCCTGGCTGCCGCACAGGTCGCAGGGAATGATCGGGAACTGCTTGACCTCGGCGTAGCGGATCAGGTCGGCTTCCTTCACGTAGGCCAGCGGACGGATCACGATCTGCTTGCCGTCGTCCGACTGCAACTTGGGCGGCATGCCCTTGATCTTGGCGCCGAAGAACATGTTCAGGAAGAAGGTCTCGAGGATGTCATCGCGATGATGGCCCAGCGCGACCTTGGTGGCGCCCAGCTCGGTGGCTACCCGGTACAGGATGCCGCGCCGCAGCCGCGAGCACAGGGCGCAGGTGGTCTTGCCTTCGGGGACCACGCGCTTGACGATGCTGTAGGTGTCCTGGTTCTCGATGTGATAGGGCACGCCCAGGCGTTCGAGGTAGGCCGGCAGGATGTCGGCCGGGAAATTCGGCTGCTTCTGGTCGAGATTGACGGCGATGATGTCGAAGTTGATCGGCGCGCGCTCGCGCAGCGTCAGCAGGATGTCGAGCAGGGCATAGCTGTCCTTGCCGCCCGACAGGCAGACCATCACGCGGTCGCCTTCCTCGATCATGTTGAAGTCGCCGATGGCCTGGCCGACCTGGCGGCACAGGCGCTTGTGCAGCTTGTTGTTCTCGTAGGCGATCTTTTCGGCACGGCGCACGCCGGTGGTTTCGGCGGCAGTAGCGGTGTCGGCCGGGGCATCGGTGGCGGCTTCGGCGGCGGGATGGAGGCGGTCGTTCATGATGGTTTTCCCAACGTGGATTTCAGTTGCCCGGCTTGACGCGGAAGACTTCCACGCCGACCGCATCGCAGTCGGGATAGACATCGGGCTTTTCGGTAGATACGCGTGCCGCGCGCACCTTGGGGTGCGCCAGCATGGCCGCGACCACGTCGTCGCACAGGGTTTCCTGCAGATGGATGTGACCTTGCGCCATGCGGCGGGCGATGGTGGAGCGGATGAAGTCGTAGTCCACCACTTCGTCCAGCAGATCGGCCTTGGGGGTCGATTCGGCCAGCGGGATGAACAGGTCGACATTGATCAGGATGCGCTGCTCGCCCTTTTTCTCGAATTCGTGCACGCCGATGTTGATGAGGACTTCGTAGTTGCGCAAAAACAGGCGGCGGCAATCTTGCAGGGAAGGATGGGACAGAGCGAGCATGATCAGAAGAAAAAGAAGATTATTTCGCCACGAACATGACGTCGCGCGAAAGGGGAAGCAAATGCTGGCCGCCATCCACCAGCAGGGTAGTGCCGGTAATGGCGCCGGCGCCAGCCAGGTAGCACACGGCGGCGGCCACATCGTCGGGCGTGCTGCTCTTGCCCAGTGGCGTGACCTGGTGCGCCACGCCAAACTGCTCGGCAGTCTGGTCGCCCGACATCATCGTGATGCCCGGCGCCACCCCCACCACCCGCACGCGTGGCGCCAGGGCCTGTGCCAGCAGCGTGGTTGCGCTCTGCAGCGCGGCCTTGGATAACGTATACGACAGGTAGTCGGGGTTGGGATTGTACAGTTTCTGGTCCAGCAGGTTGATGACTACCGCCTGGGCCCCGGCGGGCGTGGCCTCGAACAGCGCCTGCGCCAGCAGCACCGGAGCGCCGACGTTGGCGCTCATGTGCTGCAGCAGCCGCTGGTGGCCGAAGCTGGCGGCGTCGTCGTAGTCGAACAGGGATGCGTTGTTGACCACGCAGGTCACGGGCCCGAGGGCGTCCCCGGCGGCCGGCACCAGTTGCCGCACGCGTTCTTCGTCGGACAGGTCGCCGTGGAGGGCGACCGCGCGGCGGCCCAGCGCTTCGATCTCGCGCACCACGGCGGCGGCTTCATCGGCCGAGCGGTGGTAATGCACGACCACGTCCCAGCCGGCGCGTGCCAGGGCCAGGGCGATATGACGGCCGATGCGGCGCGCCGCGCCGGTGACCAGCGCCACGCCGGTGGCAGCGTGCAAAATGGGAGCAGTGGAGGGGATGGCTTGGGTTTCCATTGAAATGAGTTCTACAATACGGCCCATGCAACTGCAACTACCTGAACCGGGCGCCGACGCACTCGCCGCCTCGCACTCCCTCCAGCAACTGGTCGCGGGCGACATTGTCGCTGCGGGAGGCTGGATATCATTCGAGCGCTATATGGAGCTGGTGCTCTATGCGCCGCGACTCGGCTATTACAGCGGCGGCGCGGCCAAAATGGGCAAAGACGGAGATTTTACAACCGCGCCAGAAATTTCGCCGCTGTTTGGCGCCACTTTGGCGCATTTAGCGACAGAACTGATCGCCGCTGGCGAGGCTGTGGCTAACGTCCTGCTCGAATTCGGGGCCGGCACCGGCAAGCTGGCGGCTGATATCCTGCGCGAACTGCAGGCGCGCGGGCAGTTGCCCGAACAATATTTCATTGTGGAAATATCTGGTGAATTGCGCGACCGGCAACGCCAGAGCCTGCAGGACTTTGCTTCCCGCGTGGTGTGGCTGGACGCCTTGCCCGACAGCTTCTCGGGCGTGGTCATCGGTAACGAAGTGCTCGATGCGATGCCGGTACGGCTGGCGGTGAAGGCCGGGCCGGCGTGGCTGGAACGTGGCGTGGCGCTCGATGCGCAAGGCGCCTTCTGCTTTGCCGACCGTGCCGTGGCTGACCTGCCGGTGGCGCAGATCCCGCAAGCCGACGACTTGCCCGACGGTTACCTGACCGAGCTGGCGCCGGTGGCCATCGGCTTCATGCGCACCCTGGCACGCATGCTGGCCAAGGGCGACGGTGCCGTGGCGATCCTGCCCGACTATGGTTTTCCGGCCGCCGAGTACTACCTGGGCGAGCGCGCCGAGGGCACCTTGATGTGCCACTATCGCCACCATTCGCATCCCGATCCGTTTTATCTTCCCGGCCTGCAGGACGTGACAGCCCACGTCGACTTCACCGCCATGGCGATTGCGGCCGTGGAGGAGGGGGCGGAGGTGCTGGCCTACACCAGCCAGGGCGCCTTCCTGCTCAATGCGGGAGTGGGGGAACTGCTGTTGCGGACCTCGCCCGAGCAAAGCCTGCAGTACCTGCCGCAAGCCAATGCCGTGCAAAGGCTGATCTCGCCGGCCGAGATGGGTGAGTTGTTCAAGGTGCTGGTCATCGGGCATCGCGCCGAATGGCCGCAGCGCATGTTGCGCCATGACCGTACCCACCGGTTGTAAGGAGACACGCGTGATACGTTGGGTCGTGGTGATCTTTCTGGCGGTGATCGTTTTTTCGACGCTGCTGCCGTGGCTGGAAAAGCTGGGCATTGGCCGGCTTCCGGGGGACTTGCGCTTTCGCCTGTTCGGCCGCAACTTCTCGTTGCCGTTCGCTTCGACCATCCTGCTGTCGACGGTGGTTTTCCTGGTGGCCAAGCTGCTCTGAGGCCGAGATTCATTTGATGGAGCCGGTATGCGGGTGTTGCTGGTAGAAGATGATCCGATGGTGGGCGAGGCCGTGCGCAAGGGTTTGCGCCTGGACGGCTTTGCCATCGACTGGGTGCAGGACGGCAAGTCGGCCGATGCCGCTTTGCGCAACGAGGACTACGCCATGCTGCTGCTCGACCTGGGCTTGCCGCAAAAGGACGGCCTGGCGGTGCTCAAGACCCTGCGCGAACGCGGCAATACGCTGCCGGTGCTGATCACCACCGCGCGCGACGCCGTGTCGGACCGGGTGGCAGGTCTCGACGCCGGCGCCGACGATTACCTGATCAAGCCGTTCGACCTGGAAGAACTGAGTGCGCGCATGCGTGCGCTGTTGCGGCGCCAGTCGGGGCGCGCCGACAGCCTGGTGCAGGTGCGCGAGGTGGTGCTCAATCCGGCGACCCACGAAGTAAGCGTGAGCGGGCAGGCCGTCAACCTGTCGGCCCGCGAATTCACGCTGCTGCGTGCCTTCATGGACCGGCCGGGGGTGATCCTGTCGCGCGCCCAGCTCGAAGAAAAGCTCTATGGCTGGGACGACAGCATCGAGAGCAACGCGGTCGAAGTGCACATCCACGCGTTGCGCAAGAAGCTCGGCAGCGACTTCATCAAGAACGTGCGCGGCGTAGGCTATCTGGTGCCGGCATGAAATCGGTGCGCAACAAACTGCTGCTGTGGCTGGGCCTGGGATTGTTTTCCATCATCGTGGCCGCCGGCGTCGGGTTGTATTTCCAGGCGCGGGGCGAGGCCAACCAGATCTTCGATTACCAGATGCGGCAGATTGCCGCCTCGCTACCGCGCCAGGCGTTCTCGCCGATTTCGCCGGGTCAGCAACTGCCGGAGCTGGAAGACGAGATCATGATGCAGATCTGGGACAGCAGCGGCACCGTCATCTATCACTCCCATGCGCGCAGCGTCATGCCGCGCCAGGCCGAACTGGGTTTTGCCAACGTCCACGGCCCCAACGGCCTGTGGCGCGTCTATAGCGCCCAGATCGGCAGCACCGTGGTGCAGGTGGCCCAGCCGCAGAGCGCGCGCGACGAGATCGCCGCCCAGATGGCGGTCAAGACGGTGGCGCCGATGCTGTTGCTGTTTCCACTGATTGGCGTGCTGGCGTGGCTGGCCGTGAGCCGCGGGCTGGCGCCGGTGCGCCGCGCCGCCGCCGAAGTGCAGGCGCGAGACATGCATTCGCTCATGCCCATTGGCGACGCCGGCCTGCCGCAGGAGATCCTGCCGCTCACCCATGCGCTCAACGATCTGCTGGCGCGACTCAAGCAGGCCACCGAGGCGCAACGCGCTTTCGTGGCCGATGCCGCACACGAACTGCGCACGCCATTGACGGCGTTGCGACTGCAGGTGCAACTGGCCGAGCGCGCCGCTGACGACACCGAGCGCCAGGCCGCCTTCGGTGACCTGAAGAATGGACTTGAGCGCGCCAGCCATCTGGTGCATCAATTGTTGACGCTGGCCCGTCAGGAACCCGACGCCATGGCGCAGCAGCCGCTGGATCTGAGGGCGTTGCTGCGTGACGTGGTGGGCGGCCTGTCGTCGGTGGCGGTGCATGGCGGCATCGACCTGGGCCTGGCCGACGACGCTGATGGCGACGGCCCGCTGATGGTGGTGGGCAATATCGAGGCTCTGCGCATTCTGTTCAACAACCTGGTCGACAACGCCTTGCGCTACACCCCGCAGGGCGGCGTGGTGGATGTGCGCTTCGAGTCATCGACGGGACGTTGCACGGTGGTGGTCCAGGACAGCGGTCCCGGTATCGCCGAAAGCGAAATGCCACGCGTGTTCGATCGCTTCTACCGGGCACGGCGGCCGCAAGAGCAGAACGCCGGGCGGGCCGCTTTCGGCAGCGGCCTGGGCCTGGCCATCGTGCGCCAGATCGCCGACCTGCACGGTGCGCAGGTCGAGTTGAAGAATGCGGGGGGCGGGCTGCAGGCGCGGGTGAGTTTTGTGAATTCAGGGATCGCTTGATCCCTGGCGCCAGGCGCACGGCAGACGCTGGGTCCTGACTTTCGTCAGGACGACGAGATTCGAGTTATACACAGTCCCGTCGTGCCGGCGAAGGCCGGTACCCAGCGGCGTCAGCCCCACGGCGATCACCAGGCCAGGGTTTGGCGCCTTAAGTTTCTCTTAATTTTCAGCGATTAATCTGCACTCCAACGGTCGAGCCCCACTCGACCATGGATCGTCCTTTGACCGACAAGGAGTGCATGATGAGCCGACGCATCGTTTTTGTTCGTAACACCCTGGCCGTGATGCTGGCTGCCGTGGTTGGCGGCAGCTATGTGTATTTCCACGGCGCCGATTTCCCGTCTGCCCATGCGGCGCCGGTCAGTGCCCCGCTGGTGGCCTCCAATACGGCGCCGGCTGCGCCTGCCGGCCCGGTGGTGGCAGCCGCTACCGACTTCTCGGGCATCGTGCAGCGGGCCGGTCCGGCGGTCGTCAACATCAGCGTGACCGGCAAGGTCAAGAAGGTGGCTGATGACAACGACGAGGCCGATCCGGATGATCCTTTCGCCCAGTTCTTCAAGCGCTTCGGCCCCCAACTGCAGGTGCCGCGCGGACCGCAGGTGATGCACGGGCTGGGCTCCGGCTTCATCATCTCGCCCGACGGCATCATCCTGACCAACGCCCACGTGGTCGACGGCGCGCAGGAAGTGGTGGTCAAGCTGACCGACCGTCGCGAATTCAAGGCCAAGGTGCTGGGCGTGGACAAGCAGAGTGACATCGCGGTGATCCGCATCGATGCCCGCAACCTGCCTACGGTACAGATCGGTGACCCGTCGCTGGTCAAGGTCGGCGAGCCGGTGCTGGCCATCGGTTCGCCCTACGGTTTCGACAACACGGCCACGGCCGGCATCATCAGCGCCAAGTCGCGCAGCCTGCCGGATGACAATTACGTGCCTTTCCTGCAGACCGACGTCGCCGTCAACCCGGGTAATTCGGGCGGGCCGCTGTTCAACCTGAGCGGCCAGGTGATCGGCATCAATTCGCAGATATATAGCCAGACCGGCGGCTTCCAGGGACTGTCGTTCTCGATTCCGATCGATGTGGCGATGAAGGTCGAGCAGCAACTGGTGCAGCACGGCAAGGTGACCCGGGGCCGGCTCGGCGTGTCGGTGCAAGACCTGAACCAGACCCTGTCCGAGTCATTCGGCCTGAAGACTGCGCAAGGCGCGCTGGTGAGTTCGGTCGAGAAGGGCAGTCCGGCCGACCAGGCTGGATTGCAGGCGGGCGACGTGATCCTGCGCTTCGGCGGTCACGCCATCGATCATTCGGTCGACTTGCCGACGCTGGTGGCCGACACCGCGCCAGGCACGTCGCAGCCGATCGAGGTGATGCGTGGCGGGCAGGTGCGCAACCTGAACGTGAAGGTGGGCGAGATGAAGGCGGCCAAGAACGATGCACCGGCCAACAAGGCCGACAACCCGGGCCGCCTGGGCCTGGCCGTGCGCCCGCTCGACAAGGATGAACAGAAGCAGTTGGGTGGACAGAATGGCCTGCTGGTGGAAGACGTGTCGGGGCCGGCAGCTATCGCCGGTATCCAGGGCGGCGATGTGATCCTGGCCTTGAACGGCACGCCGGTGACCAATGTCGATCAGTTGCGCAAGCTGGCCACCAAGGCCGGCAAGAGCGTGGCGCTGCTGGTCGAACGGGGCGACGAAAAGATCTTCGTGCCGTTGACGCTGAATTGATTTTGCAGCTGATGTACGTGGTAAAGCAGTGAGGGTTGGCCGGGGCGGCGCATGCTTCCCCGGCCTTTTTTATACCGGATCGGGGTCTCGTGGTTTGTCCTCGGCGGCCTCGCCGCGCCAGTGTTCCGGTGCGTGATCGCGCAGCATGGCTTCGCGGTCGCCGGTGAACATGGCCTGCAACTCTTCGCGCGCCTGTACCGCCATCGACACCATCTGCTGCTGGTCCTTGTAGTGCGGATACAGGTTGTAGAGGGTCTTGATATTATGGGTGCGGAATTTCATCGCCGCCTGGCGCGCCCGGTAGGCGCCGAAGTCGAGTTCCTGCAGGACTTGCCGGCCCATGTGCAATGCGCTCTCGAAGGTTTCGCGTTCAAGCACCGTGACGCCGCGGTCGAGCAGGTCGTAGTAGTGCGTGACGTTGCGGGCGCGGGCGGCGATGACCAGGTGCGGAAACTCTTCGCGCACCTTGTCGACCATCTGCAGCGCACCGGCGGCATCATCGATGGCGATCACCAGCACGCGCGCCTTGTCGGCGCCTGCTGTGCGCAGCAGGTCGATGCGGGTGGCGTCGCCATAGAACACCTTGAAGCCGAACTTGCGCAGGAAGTCGATCTGGTCGGGATCATGATCGAGCACGGTGGCGCCGATGCCGTTGGCATGCAGCAGCCGCCCGATGATCTGTCCGAAGCGCCCGAAGCCGGCGATGATCACCGGATGATCCTGCGGCTCGATCTTGTCTTCGGGGCGGCGCTGGCCCGCATCGAGCCAGCGCACCAGCAGGCGGTCGTGCACCAGCAGCAGCAGGGGCGTGACCAGCATCGACAGCGCCACCACCACCACCAGGATCGACGACACCTCGGGCGTGAGCACCTTGGCCGTGACGGCCGCACCGAACACGATGAAGGCGAACTCGCCCCCTTGCGACAGCAGGAACGCAAAGAACAGTTGCTGCCCGCGGGGAATGCCGAAGCAGCGCCCCAGCAACCACATCACGGCGGCCTTGATGGCGACGAAGGCGGCGACCAGGCCAAGGATGCGCCACGGTTGCGCAAAGAACACGCCGAAGTCCACCGACATGCCCACGGCGATGAAGAACAGGCCCAGCAGCAGGCCTTTGAAGGGTTCGAGGTCGCTTTCAAGGGCGTGGCGGTATTCGGAGTCGGCCAGCAATACCCCCGCCAGGAAGGTGCCCAGCGCCATCGACATGCCCACCGACTGCATCAGCAGGCAAGTCGCAATCACCAGCAGCAGCGAAAAGGCGGTGAAGATCTCGCGCATGTCGGTCTTGGCGATGATGCGCAGGATGGGACGGATCAGCACGCGTCCGCCAAAGATCAGCAGCGCGATCACCAGCGCCACCTGGCCCGCATGCAGCCAGCCCTGGCCGCTGCCTTCGACCGCCGCCATGCCCAGCAGCGGCACCGCCGCCATCATCGGAATGGCCGCAATGTCCTGGAACAGCAGGATGGCGAAGCCGGCCGAGCCGGCCGGGGTGGCGGTGAGCTTGCGCTCGCCCAGCGTGGCCAGCGCGATCGCGGTGGACGACAGCGACATGCCGAGTGCGGCGATCAGCGCCATCCGCCACGGCACGCCCACGACCAGCGCGGCGGCCAGCAGGGCGGCGCTTACCGCCAGCACCTGCGCGCTACCCCAGCCAAAGATGGAGCGGCGCAGCGACCATAGCCGCTTGGGGTCGAGCTCCAGTCCGATCAGGAACAGCAGCAGCACCACGCCGAATTCGGAAAACTCGAGGATGTGCTTGACCTCGCTGATGAGGCCCAGGCCCCAGGGGCCGATGACGATGCCGGCCAGCAGGTAGCCGAGCACGGCGCCCAGGCCAAGGCGTTTGGCAATCGGGACCGCAGCCACCGCGGCGAGAAGGTAGACCAGTGCTTTGAGGAGGTGTTCGTCCATGGAATGTGTCGTGCAGAAGTTGGGCAGTGGGGGCGTTCAGGACCAGGCAGGATAGCTGGCGAGGTGGTCGGCGTAGTGCGACACATGCTGCTGGAACTGGATCGGACTGAGATGATGCGCGCCGTGCAGCACCAGCGGCGGCAGCCAGCGCATGCCGCAGAGCCGGGCGGTCTGCTGATAGGGTGGCAGGAAGTCGTCGAAGACATGGCCATGACGCCCTTGCGGACCGTACGCCTCGGTCTCGCCGCCGGTGCTGGCCACCAGCCACAGGCCCTTGTCGCGCAGCGCATGGCCGTCATGACCGAAGGCCCAGCCGCGCGTGAGCACCTGGTCCAGCCATTCCTTTTGCAGCGCCGGCATGCTGTACCAGTGAATCGGATGCTGCAGCACCACCAGATCGGCCGCTTCCAGCAGCCGCTGTTCGTGTTCGACGTCGATGTCGAAATCGGGATAGCGCTGGTAGAGATCGTTGACGGTGACGTTGGGCAGGCGTGCGGCGGCCTCGATCATGAGGCGATTGGTGCGCGACAACTCGGCAGCGGGATGGGCGTAGAGGATGAGTACGTTGGACATGGCGTTGGGGACTTGAGGCACAGGCGAAAGAGCGCCGGAGTGGGGCGGATTGGCAATTTTCCGGAACATGTGCGGCAGATTCGCTGTCTGCCTTTTTTAAACGGAGGGAGTGTGCCACGAAAGCCGGCGCCTTGTGCGGCGGGTGGCGCTGTACTGCTTCCTCGCCTTTGCGGCCGGTTTTGCCCGTGGGTATCAAAAGCCGGGTATTGCGCTTATACTCAGGCAACCCTGGCCAATGCGAGCCACCCCCGAGCCGATCCCGACGACGTTAGCCCCTCAGGGTTACCGCTGACACACGCCGCAGTTCACTTATTCATTCGTTATTGCAGCCATGTCCGATATCCAAGATTCCGAAGCCAGCCAGCCCCGCGACCCCAAGCCGGGCAATCCAGCACCCGAGCTCCAGCCAGGCGCCGGTGCCGCCAGTCAAGGGCTGGGCACTGTTCCACCGGTGGTGCCGGTGGCGCCCATTGCACCCGCTACGCCGGCGCCGGCCGCCGCAGCACCAGCAGCTGCACCGGTAGAGCCAGCATCGGCGGTGCCGCCGCAACCGGCAGCACAACCTTCAGCACAACCGCACGCCATTCCGCATTCGCCCCTGCCGCCACCGTCGCATCACTCCACCGAAGCACCCTGGTCCCAGACCTGGAACCTGTTGATGGCGCGCTTTCGGGCGCTGTCCGACAAGGCCGGGCGGCGCGTCATGCACCGCACGCTCAAGATCGGCGTATCGGCACGGATCTTCCACCCGGAGTCCGGCGCCAAGGGCTTGCGCAGCAAGACCTTGCAATACCTGGAAGAGTCGATTGCGCAATGGGTGATGTCGCGTGACGTGCTGGTGTTCATGATCCCCACCGTCAATACCAACGGGCTGGTCCATCCCAGCAACATTCGCCTGCGCGACTATGCCAAGAATCTGGACGGGCTAGTGCTGCAGGGCGGCGCCGACGTCTCGCCGCAGAGTTATGCCCAGGCCGCGACCCGGCCTGAATGGAGCGGCGACCGGGTGCGCGACATGTATGAGCTTGAGCTGTTGCACGAATTCATCGAGGCCGGCAAGCCGGTGCTGGGCATCTGCCGCGGCTGCCAGCTGATCAATGTCGCCTTCGGCGGCACGCTGTACCAGGATATCGCCACCGATGTCCCTACCGCGATCCCGCACGTCAACGAGATGTACGACAGCAATTACCACGAGCTGGACTTTCCACCGGGCTCGACCCTGGCGCAGATGGTCAGCACCGAGCGCGCCATCGTCAATTCGATCCACCACCAGGCAGTACGGGATGTCGGGCGCGACTTGTCGGTCGAGGCGGTATCGGGGCCGGACCAGATCGTCGAAGCGATTCGTTATCGCAAGGCGCCGTTCGTGATGGGCTTGCAATGGCACCCCGAGTTTCACCGCGCCGGTGGCGCCGAATTGCTCGACTGCACGCCGATTCTCGACAGCTTCCTGCGGGCCGCCCGCGAGACCCGCTTCTGAAGTCCTTCGAAGTCTGTTGAAACTAATGCAGTAAAGAACCATCGAAGTTTTTTGCGCTGCCGCAAGTTGATCCACGTTACGCTTCGCGTGCGCGGCCAGCCCCGGTAGAATCGGCTAGCGACAGGAGCCGACAGGCGTTGTACTCTTGCCTTGGCAGTGCCCGTTTTTTATTAATGGTTTAGAAAAAGGAGAACTCCCATGACCCAATCCGCTGCACTCAAGACCGTGAGAAACGATATGAAAACCCTCGTGAAAGACGCTCAGATCCTGTTCGCCGAAGCCGCTGCCGCCACCGGTGAAAAAGCCGATGAGCTGCGCGCCAAGGGCCTCACGCTGCTGGAGGCCGCCAGCGAGGCTGCGCACAACGCCCAGATCGCCGCCATCGAAAAGGGCAAGGTAGTTGCTGCCAAGACCGACGATTACGTGCACGAGAACCCATGGCGCGCCGTGGCCATCTCGGCCGGCGTTGGCTTGCTGGTCGGCCTGGTCATTGGCCGTAGCAAGTAAGCGGCGCTGATGACCACCCCGCATTCGGATGGGCCCGCCCCGCATCAGCCTGGTAATCCCGGGTTGACGGCGGGTTTGCTAGGCCTGACCAAGAACCTGCTTGGCCTGATCCTCAGCCGCATCGAACTGGCGTCGCTGGAGATGTCCGAAATCGGCGTCAACCTGGTGCGCCTGGCGATCGTGTTTGCGCTTGCCACGGTGGCGCTGTGGTTTGCCGTAGCCTTCTGGTCGGTACTGGTGGTCATGCTGGCCTGGGATAGCTGGGGCTGGAAGATCCTGGCATTGTTCGGCGCCATTTTTACCGTCGCCACGATCGGTCTTGTGCTCTATGCGCGGGCGACCTTGACGCAAGGCAAGCTGTCGTTGCCGGCCACCATGGCCGAGTTGCGTAAAGACCAGGACGCCCTGTTGTAATGGTCCCCACGGAGAAGAATCGCATGCAAGCGCCTGTCAAAGATGGCATGACCCACGAAGAGCGCAAGCGCAAGGTATTGGCGCAAGGCGCTCTGTACCGGTTGGGGGTGATGGAAGCACGTGAAGTGGTGCGTGAGAACCTGAGTCCCGAATCGCTTGCCAAGGGCGCCTTGAGCCGAGTGGCGCACTTTGCCACTTCGTTTGTGGGCGGTGGCAAGACCATGCAATCAATCAAGGCGTTGTCGGCCAGCGGTATCAGCCTGCGTTCGCTGCAGTCGATGACGCCGCTGCTGATGACGGGCGCGTCGTTGTTGTCGCGGCGCTGGTTGCGCAAGCCATTGATGTACGGCGGTGTCATCGCCGCCGTCGGTGGCGTGGCGTATTACCTGTCGCGTCGACGCGAGCAGCCGCCCGAGCACACGGAAGAGCACAACTGAATATCAGGACGGATTCGCCGTTTCTGTTCGGCATATCGAAAGGCATCTGGTGAATCCAGGTGCCTTTTTTGTTAGTGGCCTAAATTATTATGGCCGGAACGTCCGACATTGTTTGCAATCTCACCACCACCGGCGCCGTAGGCCTGGATAAAAAAATTGAGAAGGCATTCATTAAAGGAGTTCACATGAACAAGTTATCGATAGCAGCACTGGCGGGCGTATTGGCCATCTCGGGATGCGCGAACATGGATGCAACGGATCGCGGCACGGCCACTGGCGCCGGTATCGGCGCCGGTGTCGGCGGCTTGCTGGGCGCGGTGACCGGCCCGGGCGGCGGTGGTCGTGCATTGGGTGGCGCGGCCATTGGCGGCGCCATTGGTGCGGTGGCCGGCAATATCTGGTCCAAGCGCATGGAAAACCAGAAGCAGGCGATGGAGCAGGCAACCCAGGGTACCGGCGTGCAGGTCACCCAGACTGCCGACAATCGCTTGAAGCTTGAAATCCCCAGCGACATTTCATTCGACACCGGCCGTGCCGACATCAAGCCCAACCTGCGCCCCGTGCTCGACCGTTTTGCATCGACCCTGGTCGAGAACCCGGCCACTTCGGTCACCATCGTCGGCCATACCGACAACACCGGCAGCGATGCCATCAACAACCCGCTGTCGACCGAGCGCGCGGCCCGTACCCGCGACTATCTCTCGACCCGTGGCGTTGCCGCCAATCGTTTCGTGATCGAAGGTCGTGGTTCGCACGAGCCGTTGGTGGCCAATACCACCGAAGCCAATCGTGCCAAGAATCGCCGCGTAGAAATCTACGTGGCCGAGCCCCAGCAGCAGGCGCAACCGCCGATGCCGCAACCAGGCAACTATCCGCCGCCACCGCAGCGTTATTGATCGTCCGGTTGCAAACGACAAAGCCCCGATCGAAAGACCGGGGCTTTGTCATTGGCGGCTAACGATGCAAGGTTGCCTTACTTGGCGGCAGGTGCTTCGCCGGCGGGTGCAGCGGCAGCATCGGCAGCGGTTGCTGCTGCGGGCGCCTTGACTTCGGGTTCCTTGAACTTGGCGCCGGACTGGTTGGCCATGTAGACCACGGTGCGTTCGATCTCGACGTCATCCAGTTCGGGATTGCCGCCCTTGGGTGGCATGGCGCGCAAGCCGTTGATGGCGTGCGATACCAGCTTGTCGTAGCCTTCGGCCAGGCGCGCCTTCCAGGCTGGTTCATCGCCTACCTTGGGTGCACCGGCAACGCCGGCGCCATGGCAGGCCACACAGGTGGTTTTATAGACTTCTTCGCCGGTCTGTAATTGCTTTGGGGTATTGGCATCGCGGAAGGTAAAGCCTTCGTCGGCCACCGGCTTGATGCGCGTGGCGATCATGTCGGCGGTCTGCCCATCCGACCCCGCGCCGGTCTTCTGGCCGTTGGTCACATACTGCACTAATAAAACGATGCAGATGATGGGTACCAGAAAACCCGCCACGACGGCGGCGATCAACTGCTTCGGCGTCTTGATTGCCGATTCCTGTTCATGCTGAGCTGAGCTCATTAGTCCCTCCGTAATGTTCCTCGAAATTGGGGCGGAAAACGTCGACTCCCTTTGTATCGCCTGGCATAGGACAGAACGGATGACCAGGCAGGGCTATAAAATGCGCTTTCTCGCCGGACAGCGCCTGATTATAGGCACAATGCCCGGCCTTTGACACGCAAAATACCCTGATGCAATGGACGGCCTTGCCGAAACCCGGTATCCTTCACGCTCTTCGGTTTTACCCCTCAACGCGGCTGTAGCTCAGTGGATAGAGTATTGGCCTCCGAAGCCAAGGGTCGTGGGTTCGATCCCCGCCAGCCGCGCCAGTTTCCCCTTTAAATACAATAGGTTGCGTTCCGCAATCCGATGCGTTGTTTAGCATTAAATTGCGTCATTTGGCACACTGACTGTGCCAAGATTGTGCCGCGCTAGTCGCATAAAAATCACAAGATTCGCTCCCCGCCTGCACCGCATTGCTAAACATCGCACAGGCGTAAGTCTAGTTTCCTTTCTAATATTGGCACACTCGTAGTTTGTTTGCTTTTTGATGTAGCGCACAAGATTGCGTTGCCATCGTGTAATATTGCAATCAATCGCGCTGAGAGCATTTTTCCTCGATATAAAAGCACGTGGTCTTGCGATTTGCAGTCGACAAGTCCGCACTAAAAACCGAGATGAATGTGAGTCGTTCAGTAACCCCCCGCCTGAAACGGAATGGTGGGGGCTAGAAAGGATGCCGAAAGGCAATCGCCGTGAGATAGGTGCCACCAGTCAGAGTGAGGCTGGATTCCAAGGGCGTCTATCTTCGGAGAGCGGGGGCGACATGGGGGACTACCCCGTCGTATGACCTTTGAGCTGCGTGACAGGCCCCAATTGCTGGCGTAAGTCCTGATCAAAAGAAAGGTTGTGCGTACTCCGTGGACTCATTCGATCCTATCCACATGGATGGGCTCGGAGATATTCGTCCATGCAAAACCTTCTGTCAGTAGAACAATTAGCTGCATTTCTGCATAAGTCCGTCGCTAGCATTCGTAGTGACGCGACTCGTAATCCTCAGTCGCTTCCTCCCATTTGCCGGCTACCTGGTACCAAGCGTTTGCTCTGGCGTGCGGAGGATGTTGACTCCTGGCTTCAGCAATATGTGACCAAGCCGGCGTGCATCGATATTGTGGTCGAACCGCGAAAAAGGGGGCGGCCACGAAAAATCGCACAGACATCTTCTATAGAGAAATTGATCATCGGACGTGTCAAGGATCGACATGCTGACGAATGATCTCGAGAATTTTCGCCCGCAGTCTGCTGCAACCAGAACTTCCTTGGAGACTGTAGAGCGTATTCGGCTTAAAAGTGCCTCTACAGTGCGCGAAAGTGATCAAGCGGAGTTTTATAAAATTTCTACCGGCGGGGACAAGCGGGCACTTCCAAATCATTTGGCAAGATCAAATCTGATTGCGTTACCGTCGCTTGGTGTGAAAGCACGTGTGGACGGTGAAAGGTTGGTGTCGAACCAAAATGTAGACCTGCGTTATTGGGGGAAAAGGTTATCCGAAAAAGATGGAGACCTATGGATGCAACTCATGCACCTTGGTCGGCGCTCTACGAATAGGCAGAAGATCAAATCACACGCCGCTACTCTATTGAAAGCACTCAAAGAAACAGAGGGCGGGAAGCAATATAGTTGGTTGTACGGCGCATTAGATGCTCTAGCTGATGCAAAATTTACGATCCGGATAGCAGCATCAAACGGTCATGTAACTGACGTGACCGCAACTGGAGCCCTTCATATGATCGATTGCTTGGAAATTTGCAGAGGCAATATTTCGTTCGAAATTGATCCTAGATGGGCAAGGCTCTATGCAAACAATCAATATGTGTTGATTGACTGGCCAACCAGGCTTAGCTTCGGCGCTAAGCAGGCATTGGCGAAATCGTTGCTCACCTATATTTGCACGTCGAAAGAGTCTGAGCAAAGGCGTAGCGTCGAGTGGTTACGGGCTAGGTTTCGCTATTCAAGTCCGATGGATAAATTTAAACGGTCGTTGAGGAATGCACTGTCTCTACTTGAGAAAGCTGGAGTCGCTCGTAATTTGAGATTTCAGAAAAATAGCGACGGGATCGAAATGGCCGTTTGGGATCGATTGTGAATAACTGTCGGTATTTGATTCGGCTTTATTCGGTATTGAGTTCGGTTTTTGTCGGTGTTTGATTCGTTTTTTCGGTATTTGATTCTACGAATTCGGTACTTGAATCGTCCAAATCGGTATTTGTTTCGGAGTTTTCGGTGCTTTGTTCGAGTGTCCTTTCTGGGGGCTATGCGGGGAGCGGCTTCTGGGCGATTTGCGTCCTATTTACCTTGTCTTTATCTTTATATTCATCTTTGTTTTACCAAGAGAAATGGTCCGATATTTGAAGAAGCAGCACATCGAGTATGTAAGCTGCTATTTACGCGAATTTCTTGGCATTCCATACGCCTAAGCCTCGCACATTCAAGGCCAGAAAAAACACTTTAAAATGTGTACATGCGCTAAATAAGGGGGGCAGGGCGGAGATCCTGCGTAAGATTAGCTTTCAAATGAGTACAACAATGAAGAAGAGCAAGGTTGCCGCGGGCACTGATGCCGCGGTTGCAGTATCGTCCAAAGGCATTATCAAACTTCGATCAATTGGATTTCACCAGCCGCCGTTTCGGAAATTAGGGGGCATTCAGATAGATTTAGCGGATCGACTAACGTTAATTGCTGGTCGTAATGGCGTTGGAAAATCCACAATCTTGGCGTTGATCGCTGGCGGCTCTGGGTTAACTCGAGGAGTGAAGAACCACAGCTACTTCGGTACGCTCCCGAATGCAAACGCCGAAGAGATCCTAAAGCTATCCTACGCTCGGGATTACGTTAAGGACGATGCTGCAAAGCCCTATGCGTTGCTGAGATATGAACTCAATGGGAAACCATTTAGCAAAAAAAGTAATGTCTCTGGCTCCGAGGAGCGTTTGCGTGTTGTCCCTCGCAATGACCCTAAAGGGCCCCAGATGGTCGCGGGTACCACAATTCCAGCGGATGGAAAGGTGCCCATCCCAACGATTTATTTGGGTATGACCCGAGTGCTGCCAATGGGCGAAGCCGTGCCGGGGTCTCTTGAGAGTCGATCCTTTGAAATGGACCCGATTGACTATGAGCTGTATGAAGATTTTACCAATCAAGTGATATCTACTGGCTCATCTGGTAATGGGCCAAACGTTGTCTCGCAAAGCGTTGCAGGAACAAAGAAACGGTCGGTCTACCCAGAATATCAAGGCTATGACAGCACCAATGTTTCTCTGGGGCAGGATTCTCTCAGCGCAATCGCTACGGCCCTCGCTTCTTTTAGTAAGCTTAAGCGAACTCTAGGATCGGACTATCCAGGAGGGCTGCTCATTATTGACGAAATTGATGCTGGCTTTCACCCTCACGCTCAAATCGAACTTTTAACCGAGTTGAAGAGCAAAGCGCGTCAGTTGGATATACAAATCATTGCCACCACGCATTCTTTGACAATGCTCGAGCATGCACACGCCGGTATATATAACGAGCAGATCAAGGGTAGTCCCCTTGACAATATCGTATACTTGAAAGGAGGCTTGCCTATTCAGCTGCTAGACGCCTCCAATTTCGATGCTATCTATAACGATATGCATATGCTTTTGACGACCCCGAAGCCAAGTCCGGTACTACCGACGGTTAAGGTTTATGTGGAAGATGAAGAAGCGGCGCTGTTTCTCGATGCGATCCTCACAACAAGCCGACGAAAAGAGATCTTGGCCAAGACCGAATGTAATCTCAGCATCGTTGCTGCCAAAGTTGGTTGTTCGAATCTTGTAGGGTTGCTGAAGGCAGACGATTACTTCAAGTCAGTGGTAATTGTTTTGGATGCCGATACCACGACAGTCAATGCAGGGAACGCTAAGAACGTCGTACGTTTACCTGCGGATACGAACAAGCTTTCTAAGCAATCTCCGGAGGTCATAATCAAAGCCATGTGCGAAAAGCTTTGCACTGTAGGTTCTGCGTACCCTGAGACTCGCCGAAAGCTTGCCAGCGTTGGTGCTGATACCTCTTATATCGAAAAGAAAATCTTGAACCGGCAGCGGGGTGAAACCGTTGCTTCCTTGCCGATAGAAAAAGATCGTGACATTGCCAAAAATTGGTTCAATAAACGACTAAGTGCAATTCAAGAAATGAAGTTGATTGAGGGGTGGGTTGCAGATAATTCAGATGGTGTTAACGAATTTTTGAAAAAACTTGAAGAGGCTGTACACGCAGCGCGCCCCCATTTACCTATCCTTCCGCAGCTTCCCGCCTCTAGGCGGAAAAATAAATAAATCGCCTTATCTATGTTTTCAAAAAAGCTTTATACCCCTCTGCGATACCCAGGTGGTAAAGCCCGATTTGCTCCTTTCATAGGGCAACTTATGGTCAGTAATGGATTAGCCGGTGGTCATTACTTTGAGCCATACGCTGGTGGGGCCGGGGTCGCACTGGAGCTCCTTTTTCACGGGGTATGTAGCCATGCGCATATAAACGATTTAGATCCGGCCATCTACGATTTTTGGCATTCTGTAATTCACGCTCCGGAAGATCTTTTGCGCCTTATCGCTGATACACCGGTATCTATGGAGCAATGGCATTATTGGCGAAATGTTATGCGCGGAGAAATTGTCGTTACGCAAGTAGAGCGCGGTTTTGCCACACTCTTCATGAATCGAACTAACCGATCGGGGATACTCAAAGGCGGGGTGATTGGTGGGCTATGCCAAAGCGGCGCCTATAAGCTCGATGCACGTTACAAGAAAGATGTTCTTATGGCGCGCATTCAACGCATTGCTTCCCATTCGAACCATATCTCTGTGTATCACGAGGACGCGCTGTCACTTCTGAAGCGTTGCAAAGATTTTTTGCCACTCCGCTCGCTGATTTATCTTGATCCACCGTATTACATGAAGGGACAAGGGCTTTATCGAAACTTTTATGAGCACAAGGATCATGCAGAAATTGCTCATCTGCTCCAGGGAAAACGATTCTCTCGATCTTGGGTTGTTTCTTATGACAACGTTGCTGAAATTCAGTCGATGTACGCTATGGCAAAAGCGTTATCGTACGGATTAAATTATAGTGCTCAAAAACAGTATATCGGCTCCGAGATAATGTTCTTTAGTGATCGTTTGGCAACGTTGCCGGATGTGAGTGAGAGTCTAGGCGAGGCAGCGTAGAAGTTTGCTGTTCTTTGGATAATTTAGATCCCGATATGCCTAAATCTAAGCATCGCATTAAACGCCGAGCTAATGGTTCAATAAAGACTAAAAAAACATCGCTGAGAACGCATCCACTCAATGCCAGCAACATTGTTAGGAGGCGTGAGAGTTTTTCAGTTCTCTCGAGCGAAATCCATGTTCCTGAGTGGATGGCGGAGAACGACGAGATCTTTGGTAGCCTGTATAAACGATACCTTTTGGGAAAGATTCCAGGGTATGCCACGAGGATGCCGATGGAGCTGGTTAGGGAAGGCTTTTACATCCCTGCTCGTGGATTTGAGTACATTTGCGATCGTCCTCCTGAGGACATTATTCTTGGTCGAATACGGCAATTGCGCCTGGGTGCTCGGCCGCCATTACATCTTTATCGGAATGTCAATCCGAGCGACTTTGTTCGATTTCTCTGTCCTGACGATGTAGTCACGTGCCTGGCATATCGTCGATTAAAATTCGACGCGGTTCCTTGCATAGTTTTCGCACCGGGCAATGAGCCGTTGCCATTCTCTGCGTTCGAAACTAAAGCCAAAATAGCTTCTAGTGCGCATTACATTGAGATGACTAGGGTCATCGCTCCCCCTCTTCCAGAACTCCTCGAATCATCATTTGGGCTGACATTGCCGTCCGTTCCCTTAGATGTAATGAAGAAATTGGATGAGAAGTTGTCCGTAGTGATGTCTCGACTAAAGAGTTTTCATAGTAAGCATGAAACTGAGATGCACTACCATCACATGCTTTTTTCGGCGTTAATTCGAGTGAAGGAGACGCTTGATGCAGTCTCTTTACTTGTACAAAATAATCTCTGGTATCAGGCGTTAGCTTTATTGCGAGTTCTTTACGAAATCCATTTGAATTTCTGTTTCGATTGGCTTCAGCCGGAGACAAACTACAAATATCTTGCCGCCGCAGCTGTTTTTACCCATTCAGACATCGCAAAGCATAGACTGACGGCTGCGCAGCACTATGTCGCTGAGGGTATGGGTGAAAAATTGGCTGAAGAACGTGCGTATAGCGCTTGGAAGCCTGTAAGTTTTGCCGCGTCGGTCGTGGAGAAGGCAAAGCTTTCGAAGGTTGGTGTCCACTACCACGAATCGATTTACGATTTTCTGTCTCAAGTTTCGCATCAAAATTTCGAGATAGCATCTCTACATGCCAATCGATTCGATGATGAGACTTTTTCTGCCGTAAAAGAGGATGTAAAAGAGACCTACTTGCGGTTTGCCGATCTAATTGTTACAGAGTTTTTAACATACGTTGATTCAGATATTGGGGTTGCAGCTGAAGTTGCTTCAATCTGAGGAGGCTAGATTTCGCCAATCTTTGCCGGATTGAAACTCCTCCAATAGTAGACGCTGTGTGCGGATTTTTAAGAAAAAATTCAGGCGCCTCCTAGCGTCTGTAAAAAAACGAAGGCCTAAAAATCATCCACTCACAACTTTTAACCTGGCGCGGGTTATCGTGCACTCTAACGTATTAAAAATTTGCCAGTCCGAAGTGGCTGGCATTTTACCTTTCCCATCTGAAATTATCGATCTCGCCTAATCGCGGGTAAATAGTGCTACTAGCAGGGAATAAATAGTTAGAAAATCGGTACTTAGGGTAGAGATTTGTGGGCGAATAGTTCCTATGACCGTTCTTTAGCCGCTAAAAAAAGTGCCGAAGTTCGGGGCAGGATGTGTGAAGGTGGCCACCTTCACAGATTTATTCGCACTTCCGTGCTCAACATGAGTATCTTGAAGTACTTTGAATATAGGACGGTTTTGAATTACGGCGCTTGTAGAGAACCGGGCCCCTGATCGCATTGGCAAGGCGCATTAGACGCTTAAACTCGGCTTTTTACCTCGTTGTGCTACGCTCCCCCAAAAAGACGGGGGGAGTTATGAGGGAATGGTGGGCAAGTTGGTACAACAAATACGCTGTGGTGGCCCTCGCTACCGCCGTGGGAGTGGCAGCCTACAATGAAATCTGCTGGAGCAATTTGTCCGCGTCTGATTGGGCGACGTGGGTGGGTTCTATCGGGACTGTTGCTGCTTTGATTGGGGCAATCTATATCGCAACATCTGAACGGCGTTTGATTCAAAGAGATGCAAGGTCGCTGGGTGCAATTACGCTGATGAGCATGCAGTTTCGATTGAATACTCTTCGTCTCCAGGTGGAAAAGGTCGCGATAGCAATGCACGATTGGACGCCTGAGCGGCTTAGTAATATTGATTACAGCGCATCTAGCGAAAACATCAAGGCATACTGTACGCTCGAAATGATAGAGATCGAGAGAATTAGATCTGTGAATGAAGGGGTCGCCATGGGGATGGCAGCCGCTGTAGATCACATCTCGTATTGCTGTCACTTTATGGGAAGTGCTGCGAAAAACCCGAAAATTCAGGGGCCGTTAGCTCACAAACGTTTCTGCCGTGAAATGAGCCAATTGCTTGCCGCAGCCGCCATGAATTTGCGTGCAGCTATGGTGCTTGCTGCACAGGTGGCTGGGAGGCCTGGTGCAGAATTTCAAGACAAAAGAGTTGCCGATATTGTCAAAGAAGGTCTTCCCCCGTGGAGACCAGCCCAATAATTTAGCATGCTCCACGCGGCTCTCCGCAGTGAGATGATGAAGCCGCGCATGTTGCTTGGATTGCCTAGCTGATCTCAACGTCAGAAGAACTGTCGTGATTGGTCATCGTGAGGCGTCTCAGGATTGTGAATCTACTCTTTTCATGAACTCCTTCATGAGTTTGAAGAGCCGTTCACCCTCTACTAAATCCAGAGTGATGTCTCCACATTGTTTGCAGTAGCCGCATTGAATGTCGTGAAACATCACCGACGTATCCTTGTACGTGCGCGCTATTGAGCGCGGGCCGGAGATGGAATCTTCGGCCCCGCAATTTGAACATTTCATGGCTAGTCTTTTCTCTCTGAGTGTTTGCTACCCGAGTTTCTTTGCTAAGTCTTCCGCACGTAAATGCGTATACCGTTTCAGCATTTCTAGCGTCTTATGGCCTGTAATCGCAGCAACCTCCATAATATTAAGCCCCTTCTCAAATAGTCTGCTAGTCGCTTCATGCCGTAGGTCATGAAAGCGAAGACCTACGATATTCGCTCGATGCTCCTCGCAGGCCCGTTCAAAAGACTGGCTCATGGATTCAGGCTTCAACTTGAAGACTGGTCCATCGTCTCTCTTGAGGTTCTGGAGTGCCGCGGCAGCTTTGGTGGAAAGTGGCACGGTACGAGGCACATCAGTCTTTGTTCTGGGAATATGAGCGATCTTCTTTTCCAGGTCTATCTCATCCCAGGCGAGCAAGGCCAATTCACTGCGTCGTAGACCGGTCTCTAACGCTAGGATGACGACGGTACGCAACTCAGCTGACTCAGTTGCCATGAGAATCGATTCGATTTCAGCATCGGTCACGCGCCTATCACGCCCTCTAGGCTTCGTAGGCTTGCGCACCTGGGCCGTTGGCAGCCCATTGGGTAGATGGATACCCCAATCAATCGATGCGGCCTTCAGGACGCGATTCAGCAGGTTTATTTCGTGAATGACGGACTGAGGGCCGACAGACTTCAACCTCTGATCCCGAAACTTGGCAACCTGGCTTGAATTGAGGCTGGCCAGCCGGTAGTCACCAAATGCCTCGTTCAACGTCTTGAGTCGGGATTTGTCGGATGGCGCGCCGCGCTTCGCCGGCAACACCTCTGTCTCGTAGCGGGCCAGAATATCCTTGACCAGAGTGCCTTCAGCTTCAGTGCGAGAGACAAACACCCCGCGCTCCATCTCGGATTCGATAATGGTCGCCCAGCGCCGGGCATCGGCTTCTTTGGTGAAGGTCTTGGTTTGGGTGGGGTAGCCCCGTTTGCGAATCTGTACGTGGTACTGGCCTTCGCCTTTTTTGCGGATGGTTGGCACGTTGCTTTCCGGCACTGAGTGGGTATGTCGTCAGTGTGCCAAAATTGTGCCAATAAATACAGAAAAATCCTGAAAGAACCTATGAATATGGGGTGAAATTGGGCCTCCGAAGCCAAGGGTCGTGGGTTCGATCCCCGCCAGCCGCGCCACTCCTGCCTTTTTCCGTCATTTCCTGAAGCTGGAGCCAACACTTTGCCGTTAGGCAGCCTTATGCTGCGTATTGCCTTGGTGAAATGGGATTCCAAATCCGGACAACGCGCGCCGATAAATTTAATAAAAACATAACTTAATCGGCGAATACAAAGAATTATTAAAACGACAACGCATTCTGTTGAGAAATATTATCCGGTTGTTGTGATCCGCATGCCTTGCGCGATATCAATTGGGCAGCAGCGAGTAGTGTTCGGGCAGGGTCGTTACCTGACTTGACGCCCCTGCCGTCCTTTCTCGCGATCAGTCCCCGGCATATTTCATGCGTTCGAGGTCGGCAATCAACGCCGGTCCGCTCGGATGCCAATCAAGCCATTGCTGCGTTTGCCGGCCCGAGGCAGGAAGGTCCCGCCCGACAAAATCCCCCAGCCACCCAAAATGGGTCAGCGCTTCTTCATGCGAAAGACTGACCGTCGGGATCTTCAGGCCGTGGCCGATGACTGTGGCGATGTCGCGCAGCGATATGCCTTCTTCGGCCACGGCATGGTATCTGCGGCCTGCTTGACCTCGCTCCAGTGCCAGTCGGTAGAGTCGGGCGACGTCGCTCACATGGGCCGCCGGCCAGCGGTTCAAGCCATCGCCGACATAGGCCGAGACACCCTTGTCCCGCGCTATCTGGATCAGGGGACTGATGAGGCCTTGTTTTACCGTGTCGTGGACCTGCGGCAAACGGACTACCGACACATTGACGCCGCGCTGTCCCACCGATAATCCGGCCAGCTCGGATGTCTTGCGCGGATTGGGATGGTCGGGATTGAAGTTGTCCTCGATCGCGGCGACGCCGGGCGCGATGGCGCCCATGCCAGTGCCGGAGGTGATGACCAGAGGGCGATCCGAACCCGCCAGGCCCGCGCCCAGCGCTTCGATTGCCAGGCGGTCGGCTTCGCAGTTGGCCGCGAATCTGGAGAAGTCATGGTTGAAGGCGGTGTGGATGACGCCGTCCGCCATCGCCGCGCCACGGCGCAGGCTGTCCAGGTCTTCCAGGTTGCCGTGAAAGACGTCTGCCCCGGCCGCGATTAACGATTGCGCGCCCGCTTCAGAACGGGTCAGGCCCAATACCTGATGGCCAGCCTTGATGACTTCTGCCACGATGGCCGTGCCAATGAAACCGGTCGCGCCGGTAATGAAAATACGCAAGATGAGCACCTTTGATTTAGTTGAGGATGGTTTGCATCGTCCAATGTAGGTGCTTGAGTTGATATCATCAATGCGATAAAGTCTTTGTTATTGGTTCGATCGTCCGGAGTTATATGGATCCATTGTCAGAAGTGCTGGCGCTGTTCAAGCCCCGAAGTTATGTCGCAGGCGGTTTCCGGATTGCGGGCGAGATGGCCATACAGTGGCCGCAGCACGAAGGCATCAAGTGCTATGCGGTGGTGTCCGGTCAATGCTGGCTAAGCGTTGAAGGGATTGACGAAGCCATACTGCTGGAGGCCGGCGATTGTTATTTGTTGCCACCCGGGCCGCCATTCCGGCTGGCGACGGACCTGTCAGTCAGGCCGGTCGACTTCCATGTGCTTCGCGCCAAGAGAAAGTCGGATGATGCCGCCGATGAGAAGCAAGAGGGCGCTTGTTACCTGGTCGGAGGTCACTTTGTGCTGACCGGCAGTCACGCCGATTTTCTGCTGAATGCGCTGCCGCCGATCGTGCATATCCGCAAGGAGGCGGACAAGGCAGCGATGCGCTGGTCGCTGCAACGGATGACCGAAGAAGTGCGCGACCCACAACCTGGCGGATCGTTGATTACGCAGCAGTTGGCCTACATGATGCTGGTCCAGGCGTTGCGGCTGCATCTGTCCGACGAGACGAACGGGGGAATCGGCTGGCTGTTCGCGCTGGCCGACAAGCAGATGGGGGCCGCCATCAGATGCATGCACGACGCGCCCGGCCATGACTGGACTCTGCAAAAGCTGGCGGGGCACGTGGGCATGTCGCGGTCGGTCTTTGCATTGCGCTTCAGGCAGACGGTGGGCACGACGCCGATGGAATACCTGACGCGCTGGCGCATGTTACTGGCCGGCGACCGCTTGACGAATTCACGCGAATCGACTGCCACAATTGCCTCGTCCCTTGGTTATGAATCTGAAAGTGCTTTTGGCAAGGCATTCAAGCGCACCATGGCGTGTTCACCCAGGGAATATGGACGGGCGGCGGTGCTCCCCAACAGGGTGCTGGGCAGTAGTGGCGCCGATGAGATTACACAGGGAGCAGGTGCCAGCGTCTCGTTGTCGTAGCCACTAGGTCCCGGCCTGCGCCGGGACGACGAAATAGTTATAGCCTCACCCCCGTCGTCCTGACGAAAGTCAGGACCCAGCGTCTGCGGTTATGGACTTTCAGCATTGAATCAGGCCAATGCCTGTGCGACCACCGTCTCAATGCGCCTGATCGGTCCTTCCAGCCGTGCCTGTCCCTGGCCAACGACCAGCCAGGCCTCGGCTTCTGGCTTGAAGTCGCGCAACGCCAGTGTCGCCAGTTTTCCATTGAAGGCGCTCTTTTCATACAAGGCCTGCGGCATCAGCCCCAGCCCCAATCCCCCGTTCACACTGTCCAGTTGCAGGTCGCGGGTATAAGTATCGAGCCGCACATTCATTGACAGGCCCAGCGCGCCCAAGGCACGTGCCAGTCCGGCGCGAAAGCCACAGCCATCGGGATTGAGCACCCAGCCTGTGGCGACGCAGTCTGCCAGGCCGTAACGTTTCAGGGGCCAGTCCTGAAGGCGTCCCAACACGCTGACCTCTCCCCGATGCAACAGCCGCGCTTCCACCCCGCCGGGCAAGGTCCTGCCGCGCTGTTGCAGGACCACCGCCGCATCCAGTTCGCCCCGTTCCACTCTTTCCACCAGCGTCGCGCCCCAACCGGTGCTGACCTGTGGCCGCAGGTCGGGCCATTCCTGGCGCAACTGGTCCAGCAATGGTCCCAACACCAGTTCGCCCAGGCTCTGTGTTACGCCCAGGCGCAGATTGCCATTGGGCGGCAAGTCGGCCGCCGCCAGGTCGCGCAGGATATCGACTTCGCGCAGGACGCTGCGACACTGCTCGGCCAATCTAAGTCCTGCCGGTGTCGGTCGCACGGGTTTGCTCTGGCGATCGAACAGGGCGATGCCCAGCGTGCCTTCCAGCCCTTGCACGCGGCGGCTCAACAGTGGCTGGGCGATTCCCAGTTCTTGCGCCGCACGGCTGATGGATTGGTGGCGGACAACGGCAACAAAGGCTTCCAGATCATCTGTTTTCATTCGGTTTTGCAGTCACGGCAGACAGGACGAACAGGAGCTTGCGCCTGCCCGGTCAATTTTTCAAATATGTTTAATGTATATATTGGAACGAAATGATTATTTAATTTATGCATGAAAGGCGTTTAGCATTTTTGACGTTGCGGCATCTGCCGCAGGCCATCACGAAGGAAATGCCATGCCTGAAGCGGCAACCCCGATTGCTCTCTCTTCGCCCCCGGCGTCCACCGTCGCTGCGGTGTCGCCGGTCACACGCCGGCCACGCGGTTTGGGGCCGCATGCCTTACTGGCCATTTCCTGGGCGGCGCCGTTGATTCTGTTAGTGGCATGGGAGTCATTCGCTCGTCTTGGCGCGCTGTCGCCACAGGTGCTGCCCGCGCCCAGCAAGGTGTTTGCCACCGCCTTGAAGCTGATCGAACAGGGCCGACTCATCAGCGACCTCGGTGCCAGTTTGTTGCGCGCGGTGGCGGGCTTCCTGATCGGCGGCGGCATCGGCTTCGGCCTGGGTACACTGGTCGGTTTCTCGCGTCTGGCCGAGGCGCTGTTCGACCGTAGCGTGCAGATGGTGCGCGCAGTGCCTTTTCTGGCAGCGCTGCCGCTGGTGATCGTCTGGTTCGGCGTGGACGAGGGCGGCAAGGTGTTTCTGGTGTCGCTGGGCGTGATGTTTCCGATCTACATCAATACCGTGCTCGGCATTCGCCAGGTCGATCCCAAGCTGGTGGAGTTGGGACGGGTGTCCGGCCTGTCGAGCTGGACGCTGATCCGTCGCATCATCCTGCCCGGCGCCTTGCCGTCGATCCTGGCGGGCGTGCGCTATGCCCTGGCGGTGGCCTGGCTGGCGCTGGTGATTGCCGAAACCATCGCCACCAATTCGGGCATCGGTTCGCTGGCGATGGATGCCCGCGAGTTCCTGCAGACCGATGTGATCGTGCTGACCATCGTGATCTACGCCGGCATCGGCGTGGCCTCCGACGCCATCGCCCGCGCGCTCGAGCGACGCCTGCTGGCATGGCACCCCAATTACGCGAAGGGAGCCAGGTGATGAGCGAAATCGACAAGCTCAATGGCGAGGCAGAAGGCCTGGCTGTGGATGTGCGTGGATTGCAGCGTCGCTACGGCGAGCGCACCGTGATCAAGGGCTTGAACCTGCAGATAGCGCGCGGCGAGTTCGTGGCGTTGCTGGGCGAGAGCGGTTGCGGCAAGACCACGCTGTTGCGTGCACTGGCAGGGCTGGATGCGATCGACAGCGGTCGCATCGAAGGTGCGCGGCAACCGGCCGTGGTGTTTCAGGAGCATCGCCTGATTCCGTGGGACAACCTGTGGCGCAATGTGGCATTGGGTCTGGACGACAAGATCGGCCGTGCGCTGGCGCAGGCGGCGCTGGCCGAGGTGGGACTGGGCGACCGGGTCGACGACTGGCCCCGTAATCTCTCCGGTGGGCAAGCCCAGCGCGTGGCGCTGGCGCGGGCCCTGGTGCGCGAGCCGCGCCTGCTGTTGCTCGACGAACCCTTCGCCGCCCTGGATGCACTCACGCGCATTCGCATGCATACGCTGGTGCGGCAATTGCTGGCGCGCCATCGGCCGGGAGTCTTGCTGGTCACTCACGATGTGGATGAGGCGATCGTGCTGGCAGACCGCATCCTGGTGATGCGCGACGGCGCCATTGCCGGCCAATACGATGTGCCGCATGCAGCAGGCAGCAACCGCCTGCATCCCGCGGCGCAAGCCCTGCGTGAACAATTGCTGGCCCAGTTGGGCGTGGCGCCGTCGCCAGCGCTGGCGGCCTGACGCGGACCACCGGATTTCTCCTGCGCCTGCGCGCATCCCTTTGACTCAACCTTGAGGTTTCATGAACGACCAACATCTGCCGCGTGGTTTGACGCGACGTCATCTTCTTCAAGCGGCCCTGAGCGGCGCGGCAATCGCCGTGGCCGGTTTGCCGGGTGCGGCGCTGGCGCGCTCGCGCAATACCGATACCGTGCGCCTGGCCTGGGGCCGGGGCGGCCTGCCTGGCATTGCGCGCGCCCGGGGCGAGTTTGAAAAGATCCTGGCCAGGGATGGCATCAAGGTGCAATGGGTTGGTCCATTTCCGAACCACGCGCCGTCGCTGCAGGCGGTCACCGGCGGCAGCGCAGACTTCGGTTTTGGTGGCAGTACCACGCCAGCGCTGGCAGCGATGATCGCCGGTTCGCCATTGGTATTTACCCAGTTCGCCGTGGTCGAGCCGCGCAGCACGGCGATCATCGCCAAGGATGGATCGGGCATCGACAAGGTGACCGATCTGGTCGGAAAGTCGGTTGCGGTGAACCGTTCCGGCCTGGGTGAGTTCCTGCTGGTGGCGGCGCTCGAAAAGCATGGCATCGACCGCAGCAAGGTGAAGTTCGTCTACCTCAATCCGCCCGATGCGGGACCTGCCTTCGCCCAGGGCAAGGTGGATGCGTGGTCGATGTGGAGCCCGGGCGTGGACATCGCCCGCGTCGAATACAAGGCGCACGATGTGTTCTTCGAAGGGCGTGACCTCGAGTTCCTGATCGATTTCAATTCGTATGTGACGCACCGAAAATTCGCCGAGGAAAATGCCGACATCGTGCGCGCGGTCAATGCCGCGTATCGCGCAGAGGGATTGTGGATTACCCAGAACACCGCCGAGGCCGAGCTGCTGGTGCAGAAGGATGCAGGGTACTCCGATCCGGTGCGCGATTCGCTGGTCAAGCTCAAGCGACGCTGGGAGTTCCATGGCGCTGATGACAGCAAGTTCATCGCCACTTTCCAGAAGGCAGCCGACTGGCTGTCGGAGCGCAAGATCCTGCCGCAGAAGGTGCAGGTGAGCGACTACATCGTTCGCACTTGATGCATGAGTGCCGCGCTTTATTTATGAAATGAGTTCCAGTCATGGAGGCAATATCATGAGCGTCAATTTCATCGGGATGATCACCACCCACAAGAACTCCGAGATCCATCCCTCGGTCGGTCCTGCCATCGATATCGATTACACCCGCCGCTTTGCCAAGGCGCATGAAGACGCCGGTTTCGACCGCGTGCTGGTGCCTTACCATTCGAATGGACCGGACGCGATCCTGACCATTGCCCAGGCCGCCGCAGCCACCGAACGCATTCAGCTGATGCTGGCGCACCGCCCGGGATTTACCGCGCCGACGTTGGCGGCGCGGCAACTGGCCACTCTCGATCAATACACCGGCGGACGGCTGGGCGTGCACATCATCTCGGGCGGATCGGACGCCGAGCAGCGCCGTGACGGCGATTATCTCGATCACGACCAGCGCTATGCGCGCACCGATGAATATCTGGATATCCTGCGTCGCGTGTGGACCGCCGAGAAGCCGTTCGATCACCACGGCGCTTTCTATCGCTTCGAGCAGGCTTATTCGGAGGTGCGCACGGTGCAGCAACCACATATCCCGATCTTCTTCGGCGGCGCCTCCGATGCGGCCATTCCAGTTGCCGGGCGGCACGCCGACATCTATGCGTTGTGGGGAGAGTCGCTCGACCAAGTGCGCGACCTGACCGGGCGCGTGCGTGGTGAGGCGGCGCGAAATGGGCGCGAGATTGCGTTCTCGGTGTCGTTCCGCCCGATCCTGGCCGATACCGAAGAGAAGGCATGGGCCCGCGCCGAAGCGATCCTGGCCGAGACCCGACGCCTGCGCGCCGGCGACGGCAAGCTGCATCCAGCCTATACCGGCCCGCAGGAAAGCGAAGGTGCGCGCCGCTTGCTGGCCGCAGCCGACCGCGGCGAGCGGGTCGACAAACGCCTGTGGACTGCCATCGCCAAGGAGACCGGCGCCCGCTACAACTCGACGGCGCTGGTCGGTACTCCCGAACAGGTGGCCGAGGCCTTGCTGGATTACTACGACCTGGGCGTCACCAACTTCCTGATTCGCGGCTTCGATCCGCTGGAAGACGCCATCGACTACGGGCGCGAATTGATCCCGCGCACGCGCGCGCTGGTGGCGCAACGGGTGGCGCAGAGAAAGGCTGCCTGATAGGGACGCCCGGGCTCAAGGTCGCAACCGGATCTTTTCCCTGTGTACGTCGGGCCCTATTGGGTGTTTCTAGAAACTTATGTTGTCACCGGCAACGAGGCATGCGGGTGATTTACCGTAAAGGCTGTTCGCATGGCTTTTGCCGACAAATGCTTCGCTGTGGTGCAACATCTCTGCGCCAAAAAGCGAGCCCAGTCATCTGATGACTTCCCCCCTGACTGGCATCAGCGCCGAAAAAGCGTTCGTCGTTTGCGAGCGTCATGCTCCGAGGCCATAAATCATTGAATATTCACGCTTTTTTTATGGCGCAGCGGGCGACTTTTGATTACATTTGCCGCTGCCATTTCGATTTTCCGTGATTGTCAGTGCCGGCGAGCCATGATCTGCCTGCTCAAAGATAAGAAAAAAGACTGCAATGCAGCGACCGGGAAAGCAGTAGCGGTGACAACGTTCTCATCCACAACGATTGCTGCACTTGATTTGCTGCAATGCGCAAAATCCAAGTCGCAGACTATTTGCCACATCTCGCTGATAAATGGCTGAGATAACGCCGGTATCTGGCAGTAAAAGGTTTGACTAACAGGAAATCGAACCTTTATAATCGCCGGGCTTTTAAGCTGCCGTCTGCTCGTAATGAGTGCGGCGCATGCACGATATTGGATATATATGCTGCGCATCATCCTTTTGCAGCTCGTAACCACGGTCGTCGTTGCATTGGTGGCAAGCATGCTGGGCGGACTTCCGGCGCTGTGGTCTGCTCTTCTGGGCGGAATCTGCTGCGTGGTTCCCAACGCCTTGTTTGCCTTGCGACTCTTCGTCAGCGCACGTAAGCCCGGTGGTACCGACCCGATGGCCTTTTTCTTCGGGGAATTTATCAAGATTGCTACGACTTTCGCGCTCATGGGCGTGATCGTTTGGTTGTACCACGGTGTTAACTGGCTCGCGTTTCTGCTGAGCTTCATCGTGGTGCTTAAGAGTTATTTCATTTTACTGTTTAGACACCGACCATGACCGTAGAAGCCGCTGAGCACGCGCCAACAGCCTCCGAATATATCGTCCACCACCTCGGACATTTTTCCACCAGTCATCAAACCAAGGTCGTCGATTTCTCGGTCCTGAACGTCGATACCATTTTCTGGTCGATTTTCGCCGGCGTGATCGGCAGCCTGTTCATGTACCTGGCTGCGCGTCGCGCAACCTCGGGCGTGCCGGGCCGTTTCCAGGCCTTCGTCGAGATGGTGGTGGAGATGGTCGAAGACCAGTCCAAGGCCATCGTGCACGGCAACCGCACCTTCATCGCACCAGTGGCGCTGACCGTGTTCGTCTGGGTCGCCCTGATGAATTCGCTCGACTTCCTGCCGGTCGACCTGGCGTCGGGCATCTTCCGTATCTTCGGCATGGGTGAAATGCATCACCGTATCGTGCCTACCGCCGACCTCAACGGCACCCTCGGCATCGCCCTCGGCGTGCTGGCGCTGATGCTGTATTACAGCGTCAAGATCAAGGGTGCCGGCGGCTTCGTGCACGAACTGTTCGCTGCGCCCTTCGGTATCTGGCTGGCGCCGTTCAACCTGCTGTTGAATATCATCGAATTCGCCGCCAAGACCGTGTCCCTGGGCATGCGACTGTTCGGCAACATGTACGCAGGCGAACTGTTGTTCCTGCTGATCGCATTGCTGGGATCGACCGCGACCGCATTCGGCTTTATCGGTCACGTCGTCGCGGGTTCTATCTGGGCAATTTTCCACATCCTGATCGTGTTGCTCCAAGCATTCATTTTCATGATGTTGACACTGGTGTACCTGGGCCAGGCGCACGAAGCGCATTAACAAGGCTTGCAGTACCTGTTTTTCAGTTTGTTTTTTGATTTTGTATTTACTTAACTTTTCTAAGGAATTGTCATGACTGATGTCTCTTTCGTTGCTTTGGCTTGCGGTTTGATCATTGGCCTGGGTGCTATCGGCGCTTGTATCGGTATCGCGATCATGGGCGGTAAGTACCTCGAAGCATCCGCACGTCAGCCAGAACTGATGAACACCCTGCAAACCAAGATGTTCCTGCTGGCTGGTCTGATCGACGCTGCGTTCCTGATCGGTGTTGGTATCGCCATGCTGTTCGCATTCGCAAATCCGTTCATCGCCAAGTAATTCGCGCTTCACAGCCGATTCTCATCTTGCCGGACGATTGGTTCCGGCACTCGTTATTCTGAGAAGGAAATTACCGTGAACTTAAATGCAACATTGATTGCTCAGTTCGTGGTCTTCTTCATCCTCGCCGGCTTCACGATGAAATTCGTGTGGCCGCCGTTGATCAAGGCGCTCGACGAGCGCGCCAAGAAGATCGCGGATGGTCTGGCTGCTGCCGACCGCGGCAAGGCTGATCTGGCTGCCGCTGAAAAGCGCGTCCAGACCGAGCTGGCCTCGGCGCGCGATGAAGGCCAGAAGCGCATCGGCGATGCCGAGAAGCGTGCCCAGCTGATCATCGAAGAGGCGAAGAAGACGGCTGCTGAAGAAGCTGCCCGTATCGTCGCCAACGCTCGTGCTGATGCCGAGCAGCAAGTCAACAAGGCGCGTGAAGAACTGCGCGGTGAAGTCGCGACGCTGGCCGTCAAGGGCGCCGAGCAGATCCTCAAGCGCGAAGTCAATGCATCGGCTCACGCCGACTTGCTGAACCAACTGAAGACAGAGCTGTAATATGGCCGAACTTGCAACGATCGCTCGCCCTTACGCCGAGGCCCTGTTTCGTGTGGCCAAGGCTGGCAGCCTGGCAGCCTGGTCCGATCTCGTTTCCGAGATGGCCCAGGTAGCAGCGCATTCCGAGCTCAAGGCCGTGGCGCACAATCCTTCCGTTTCGCACGACAAGCTGGCAGAAGTGTTTGCCGCCGCCGTCAAGACCCCGCTGTCCGTCGAAGCCCAGAACTTCGTCAAGACATTGATCGAAAACGGCCGCCTGACCCTGTTGCCCGAGATCGCCGATCAGTTCCATGAGCTCAAGAATGCTCAGGAAGGTTCGGCCGATGCTTATATCGTCAGTGCGTTCGAAATGACGGATGCGCAGGTCAAGGATGTTGTCGCCAACCTGGAAAAGAAATTCGGCCGCAAGCTGATTCCCCAGGTGACGGTCGACAGCAGCCTCATCGGTGGCGTGCGGGTCGTGGTCGGCGACGAAGTATTCGATACCTCCGTACGCGCGAAATTGCAGCAGCTGCATGCTGCTCTGGCCGCGTGAAAAGCCTGAGCCTGGCGTAAGCGAATAAAAATTTTTAGGAGTTTGTATGCAACTCAACGCATCTGAAATCAGCGAGCTGATCAAGAGCCGGATCCAAGGCCTTGGCGATACCGCTGAGATTCGCAATCAAGGCACGGTGATTTCCGTGTCCGATGGTATCTGCCGTATCCATGGTCTGTCCGACGTGATGCAAGGTGAGATGCTGGAATTCCCGGGTAACACCTTCGGCCTGGCGCTGAACCTGGAGCGTGACTCGGTCGGCGCCGTTATCCTGGGCGAGTACGAACACATTTCCGAAGGCGACGTGGTCAAGTGTACCGGCCGCATCCTGGAAGTGCCAATCGGTCCGGAACTGTGCGGCCGCGTGGTCAATGCACTGGGCCAGCCGATCGACGGCAAGGGTCCGATCAACACCAAGCTGACTGCGCCGATCGAAAAGATCGCGCCGGGCGTTATCGCCCGTCAATCGGTGTCGCAACCGATGCAGACCGGCCTGAAGTCGATCGACTCGATGGTGCCAGTCGGCCGTGGCCAGCGTGAGCTGATCATCGGCGACCGCCAGACCGGCAAGAGCGCCGTCGCCATCGACGCCATCATCAACCAGAAGGGTCAGAACATGACCTGCATCTACGTTGCGATCGGCCAGAAGGCTTCGTCGATCAAGAACGTGGTGCGCGCACTGGAAGCGCACGGCGCGATGGAATACACCATCGTGGTCGCCGCGACCGCCTCCGAATCGGCAGCGATGCAATACGTGTCGGCCTACTCGGGTTGCGCCATGGGCGAATACTTCCGCGATCGCGGTGAAGATGCCCTGATCGTGTATGACGATCTGTCCAAGCAAGCCGTGGCTTACCGTCAGGTCTCGCTGCTGCTGCGCCGTCCGCCAGGTCGCGAAGCGTACCCAGGCGACGTGTTCTACCTGCACAGCCGCCTGCTGGAACGCGCAGCGCGCGTGAACGCCGACTACGTCGAGAAGTTCACCAACGGTGAAGTCAAGGGCAAGACCGGTTCGCTGACGGCACTGCCGATCATCGAAACCCAGGCAGGTGACGTTTCCGCCTTCGTTCCGACCAACGTGATCTCGATCACCGACGGCCAGATCTTCCTGGAAACTTCGCTGTTCAACGCTGGTGTGCGTCCTGCGATCAACGCCGGTATTTCGGTGTCGCGCGTGGGTGGTGCTGCCCAGACCAAGGTCATCAAGGGCCTGTCCGGCGGTATCCGTACCGACTTGGCGCAGTACCGCGAACTGGCCGCTTTCGCGCAGTTTGCTTCCGATCTCGACGAAGCAACCCGCAAGCAGCTGGACCGTGGCGCCCGTGTGACTGAACTGCTCAAGCAAGCCCAGTACTCGCCGCAATCGATCTCGTTGATGGCCGTGTCGCTGTTCGCGGTCAACAAGGGTTTCATGGACGACGTCGAAGTCAAGAAGATCCTGGCCTTCGAAGCCGGTCTGCTCAATTTCGTCAAGACCAGCCATGCTGACCTGTTGAAGAAGATTGAAGACACCAAGCAACTGGACAAGGACGCTGAAGCTGCATTGGCTGCTGCCATCGCTGACTTCAAGAAATCCGGCGCGTACTGATCTTGCCCAGGCTATAAGGAGTCTTACTCATGGCTACAGGTAAAGAGATACGTGGCAAGATCAAGAGCGTAGAAAATACGAAGAAGATCACCAAGGCGATGGAAATGGTCGCGGCATCCAAAATGCGCAAGGCGCAGGACCGGATGCACGCTGCCCGCCCATACAGCGACAAGATCCGCAATATTGCGGCCAACCTGTCGCAGGCCAATCCGGAATACACGCATCCGTTCATGGTCAAGCAGGATACTGCCAAGCGTGTTGGTTTCATCGTCGTCACGACCGACAAGGGTCTGTGCGGCGGCATGAATACCAACTCGCTGCGTCTGCTGACCGCGAAGATTCGTGAACTGGAAGGCCAGAGCCTTGCAATCGAGACCGTTGCCATTGGCAACAAGGGTCTCGGTTTTCTGAATCGTATTGGCGCCCGTGTGGCCGCCAACGTGACGCAATTGGGCGATACGCCTCATCTGGAAAAGCTGATCGGCCCCGTCAAGGTGCTGCTCGATGCCTACCAGGAAGGCAAGCTGGACGCGGTGTACCTGGTGTACACCAAGTTCATCAACACGATGCGCCAGGAAGCAACCCTGCAACAGCTGCTGCCGCTGACCAGCGACAAGCTCAAGGCTGATGAAGGATCGCATTCCTGGGATTACATCTACGAGCCCGATGTGCAAAGCGTGGTGGACGAGCTGCTGGTGCGTTACGTCGAAGCACTGATCTACCAGGCTGTCGCTGAAAACATGGCGTCCGAGCAATCGGCGCGGATGGTGGCGATGAAGGCTGCGAGCGACAACGCCGGCAGCGTGATCGGAGAGCTGAAGCTGGTCTACAACAAGACCCGCCAGGCAGCGATCACCAAAGAGCTGTCGGAAATCGTCGCCGGTGCGGCTGCGGTCTGACGTCACGCACGCGAATCAGAATTTAAATTTTACCTATTGAAGGAACGAAAATGGCTGATGGCAAAATCGTTCAGTGTATCGGCGCTGTGGTGGACGTAGAGTTCCCGCGCAATGCGATGCCCAAGATTTACGATGCCTTGAAATTGGAAGGTTCTGACCTGACCCTGGAAGTCCAGCAACAGCTGGGCGACGGCGTGGTTCGCACCATTGCTCTGGGTTCGTCTGACGGTCTGCGCCGCGGCCTGACCATCACGAACACCGGCAAGGGAATCACCGTGCCAGTGGGCACCGCGACCCTGGGTCGTATCATGGACGTGCTGGGCAACCCGATCGACGAATGCGGTCCGGTGAGCCACGCGCAAACCGCCCAGATCCACCGCAAGGCTCCTGCATACGACGAACTGTCGCCGTCGCAGGAACTGCTGGAAACCGGCATCAAGGTGATTGACCTGGTGTGCCCGTTTGCCAAGGGCGGCAAGGTCGGCCTGTTCGGCGGCGCCGGCGTGGGCAAGACCGTGAACATGATGGAACTGATCAACAACATCGCCAAGGCGCACAGCGGTCTGTCCGTGTTCGCCGGTGTTGGTGAGCGTACCCGTGAAGGTAACGACTTCTATCACGAAATGGCAGAAGCCAAGGTGGTGGACCTGGAAAACCCGGCCAACTCCAAGGTGGCCATGGTCTACGGTCAGATGAACGAACCGCCGGGCAACCGTCTGCGCGTGGCGCTGACCGGCCTGACCATCGCTGAAGGTTTCCGCGATGAAGGCAAGGACGTGCTGTTCTTCGTCGACAACATCTATCGCTACACACTGGCCGGTACCGAAGTGTCGGCGCTGCTGGGTCGTATGCCTTCGGCCGTGGGCTACCAGCCTACGCTGGCTGAAGAAATGGGCCGTCTGCAAGAGCGTATCACCTCGACCAAGACCGGTTCGATCACATCGATCCAGGCCGTCTACGTGCCAGCCGATGACTTGACCGACCCGTCGCCAGCTACCACCTTTGCTCACTTGGACTCGACCGTCGTTCTGTCGCGTGACATCGCTTCGCTGGGTATCTACCCTGCGGTCGATCCACTCGATTCGACTTCGCGCCAGCTGGACCCGCAAGTGGTCGGCCAGGAACACTACGAGACCGCCCGTTCGGTCCAGGGTATCCTGCAGCGCTACAAGGAACTGCGCGACATCATCGCGATTCTGGGCATGGACGAACTGGCTCCGGAAGACAAGCTGCTGGTGGCGCGTGCACGTAAGATGCAGCGTTTCCTGTCGCAACCGTTCCACGTTGCTGAAGTGTTTACCGGTTCGCCTGGCAAGTACGTTTCGCTCAAGGACACGATCAAGGGCTTCAAGATGATCGCCAGCGGCGAACTCGATCACCTGCCGGAACAAGCGTTCTACATGGTCGGCACGATCGACGAAGCAATCGAAAAAGCCAAGAAGATCAACTAATCCGATTGGTTGATCCTGGGCGCCATTCCCGCGCAAGCGGGGATGGTCAACCGGATAGGAAACGACATGGCACATACAATTCACGTTGACGTGGTCTCTGCCGAAGAAGAAATCTTCTCCGGCGAAGCCGAGTTCGTCGCGTTGCCGGGTGAAGCGGGCGAGCTGGGGATCTATCCCCGTCACACTCCGCTGATCACGCGCATCAAGCCGGGCGCCGTGCGCATCAAGGTGCCGGGCCAGGCAGCTGACGAATTCGTGTTCGTCGCTGGCGGCTTGCTGGAAGTGCAGCCGGATTCCGTGACCGTGCTGGCCGACACCGCGATCCGCGGCGCCGACCTGGACGAAGCCAAGGCAGCCGAAGCCAAGAAACTGGCAGAGGAAGCACTGGCCAATCGCGATTCGAAGATCGACTACGCAGCAGCCCAGGCCGAACTGGCCGCGGCAGTGGCGCAGTTGGCGGCGATCCAGAAGTTGCGTCAGAAGCGCTGATTCGTCAGCGCGGCCGTTCTTCGGGACGGCAGGCAATATCGTCAAAAGGCAGCTTCGGCTGCCTTTTTTCATGGGCGCAGGTTTGAGCGGCGCGCTGTCGCAATCATGGGTTTCGGGTACAGTCATCAGCTTGACTAACGCAATCTTGGGAGCACAGATGGCATCAGCGCTTTCTTCATCCGCAACATCCACCAAGCCGGTGATTGCCGTGGTCGGCTTGTCCAATCGTCCCGAACGCGCCAGTTTCGATGTGGCGGCCTATATGCAGGACGCCGGCTACCGGATCGTCGCCGTCAATCCGATGTATGCCGGCCAGACCATTCTCGGCGAGCATTGTCACGCCAGCCTGGCTGATGCTGCGACCGCCGTGGCGGCCGAGGACCAGCGTATTTCGATTGTCGATTGCTTCCGCAAATCGGCCGATATCCCACCGGTGGTCGATGAAGCGATCGCCATCGGCGCCGACTGCGTGTGGATGCAACTCGACATCGTGCACGAAGCGGCAGCTGCCAAGGCGCGCGCGGCCGGCTTGACGGTGATCATGGACAAGTGCATCAAGATCGAACACCGTGTCGGCAACCATCTGGGCGTACTGTGATCCCAGCACTTCATCCCTCACCATAAAGAGACCTCATGGCAAAGAAGATCGCGCCCGGCTTCACCATCGATTCACGAACCCAGATCAAGGATGCGCAAGCTGCGACCCGACCGCTGTCGAGTGGCGACAAGGAAGCCGACCGCGCCGAGGTAAGCCGCCTGGCCGACGCCATCGGGCTGCAGCAGCAAATGCTGTACGCCAGCCGCCAGCAGAAGGTGCTGGTGATATTGCAGGGGATGGATACCAGCGGCAAGGACGGCACCGTCAATGACGTGTTTGCGGGCGTCAATCCGCAGGGCATTCGCATCGCCAACTTCAAGGCGCCCAGTGCGCTTGAGCTACAGCACGATTACCTGTGGCGTATTCATCAGCAGGTGCCGGTGGCCGGCGAGATTGCGGTGTTCAACCGCAGCCATTATGAGGATGTGCTGATCACCCGGGTGCACGACTGGATCGACCAGCGCGAGTGCAAGCGACGCTATGCCCAGATCAACGACTTCGAGCGGATGCTGAGCGAAACCGGCACGGTGATCCTGAAGTTCTTCCTGCACATCTCCAAGGCCGAACAGAAGAGCCGCCTGCAGGCCCGCATCGACGATCCCAGCAAGCACTGGAAATTCGAAATGGGCGACATCGAGGAGCGCAAGTTCTGGGATGGCTACCAGCAGGCCTATCAGAACGCCCTGCGCGCTACCAGCACTGCCCATGCGCCCTGGATCATGGTACCGGCCGATTCCAAGACCCACCGTAACCTGGTGGTGGCCAATGTGGTGCTGGAAACCCTGCAGGCGTTGAAGTTGAAGTTTCCCGATCCCAAGCCGGAGCTGAAGAAGCTCAAGTTCGACTGAATAGTGTGCGTATGTCGTATGGGGTGGTGGGGAAGGCGGGGACGTAAAACTAACTTCGTCATGCCGGTGAAATAGGCGCCGAGCCCAAAACAACCTCGTCGTCCCGGCGCAGGCCGGGACCCAGTGACTTCCGTCGTGCGCTGGCTGCCGTTACAAGTCGCTGGGTCCTGACTTTCGTCAGGACGACGGAAGTAGTAGGGAAGGCACGGACGTAAAACTAACTTCGCCATGCCGGTGGAATAGGCCGCGATCCCAAAGCAACCTCGTCGTCCCGGCGCAGGCCGGGACCCAGTGACTTTCGCCGTGACCTGGTTACCGTTACAAGTCGCTGGGTCCTGACTTTCGTCAGGACGACGGAAGTAGTGGGAAGGCGGGGACGTAAAACTAACTTCGCCATGCCGGTGGAATAGTCCCCGATCCCAAAACAGCCTCGTCGTCCCGGCGCAGGCCGGGACCCAGTGACTTCCGTCGTGCCCTGGCTGCCGTTACAAGTCGCTGGGTCCTGACTTTCGTCAGGACGACGGAAGTAGTGGGGAAGGCACAGACGTAAAACCAACTTCGTCATGCCGGTGGAATAGTCCCCGAGCCCAAAAAAACCTCGTCGTCCCGGCGCAGGCCGGGACCCAGTGACTTACCGCACGCCGCTCACTTCAGCCACTTGTCGAACACCCGCTGATATTCGCCGGTCTCCTTGGCCAGGTGCAGCCAGGCGTCGACGTACTCCTTGAACGCCACATCGCCACGCGGCAGCATGAAGGCCTTTTCGGCGAATTGCAGTGGATGCTCGGGATTGACCGGGCACAGCTCCGGATGCAGCTTGGCCTGCCACAGCGTTTCGCTGGCATCGGTCACCATCACATCGGCGCGACCATCGACGATCTGCTGGAAGATGGTGACGTTGTCAGGGTGCAGCAGCAGCGTGGCACGCTTGTAGTTGGCCCGCGCGAAACGCTCGTTGGTGCCGCCCGGATTGACGATGGCGCGCGTGCCCGGCTGGTCGATGGCCTCGAAGCTGGTGAATTTCTGGCGGTCTGCGCAACGTACGATGGGCGACTTGCCGTCCACCATGTGCGGCGCCGAGAAGGCAGCCTTCTTCTGCCGCTCCAGCGTGATCGATACGCCGCCCATGGCCACATCGCATTGCGCGATGAAGTCGTTCATCAGCGTGCTCCAGGTGGTCTTGATGAACTGCGCTTCCACCCCCAGCGACTTGGCCAGCGATTGCGCCAGCTCGACATCGATGCCCTCGAACTGCTGGTCGGGCCGATAGAAGGTGAAAGGCTTGTAGTCGCCGGTCATGCAGACGCGCAATTTTCCCGACGCCAGCACGCGGTCCAGGCGCGAGCCGTCAGGCTCTGCCGCCAGCGCGGGTTGAAAGAGCAGTGAGGATAAGGCGAAGCCGGCCAGAAGCACGGCATGGATGAGCTTGATCATGTTGTTGTCTCCGTCAGGTTTTATTGGCGATGCCATTTTTTTTTGCGACCTGATCATAGCAGGACTTGCCCCCGCTGTAGGACATCGCGCCGATTCTGAACTCCCTCGCCTGGTCGCCTCTAATTGCTGATACGAACGCTCAAGGAGAACCGCATGATCAAGCTCAAGGACCCGGCGCTGTTGCGCCAGCAAGCCTATCTCGATGGCAAGTGGGTGGACGCCGATGGCGGCCAGACCACCGCCGTGAAGAATCCGGCCAACGGTGAAGTGATCGGCTCGGTGCCCAAGATGGGTGTCGCCGAAACCCGGCGCGCCATCGAGGCCGCTAACGCCGCCTGGAAAGACTGGCGCACCAAGACGGCTGCCGAGCGCGGCCGTATCCTGCGCAAGTGGAGCGAGCTGATGCTGGCCAATACCGATGACCTGGCGTTGATCATGACGCTCGAGCAAGGCAAACCGCTGACCGAATCGAAGGGCGAGATCGGCTATGCCGCGTCGTTCATCGAGTGGTTCGGCGAAGAGGCAAAGCGGGCCTATGGCGACGTCATCCCGGCGCCGCTGGCGGGCAGCCGCATCGTCGTCACCAAGGAACCGATCGGCGTGTGCGCTGCCATCACGCCGTGGAATTTCCCGGCTGCGATGATTACCCGCAAGGCTGGCCCGGCGCTGGCCGCAGGCTGTCCGATGGTGCTCAAGCCGGCCGGCGCCACGCCGTTCTCGGCATTGGCGCTGGCGGTGCTGGCCGAGCGCGCTGGCGTGCCGCCGGGCGTGTTCAGCGTAGTGACTGGCTCGTCCTCCGAGATCGGCGGCGAGATGACCGCCAATCCACTGGTGCGCAAGCTGTCCTTTACCGGCTCCACCGATACCGGGCGCAAGCTGATGGCGCAATCGGCGCCCACCATCAAGAAGCTGTCGCTGGAACTGGGCGGCAATGCGCCCTTCATTGTGTTCGACGACGCCGATCTCGATGCCGCCGTCGAGGGCGCCATCGCCTCCAAGTTTCGCAACACCGGGCAGACCTGCGTCTGCGCCAACCGGATCTATGTGCAGGACGGCGTCTACGACGATTTCGCGGCCCGGCTGGTGACGGCGGTCGGCAAGCTCAAGGTCGGCGATGGATTGGAGTCGGGCGTCACGCTCGGACCCCTCATCAACAGCGATGCCGTGGACAAGGTCGAGCAGCATATCGCCGACGCCACCCAACATGGCGCCCGGGTGTTGCTGGGCGGTAAGCGACATGCCTTGGGCGGGACCTTCTTCGAACCGACGGTGCTGGCCGACATGACGCCGACGATGCTGGTCGCGCGCGAAGAAACCTTCGGCCCGGTGGCGCCGCTGTTTCGCTTCAAGACCGATGACGAGGCCCTGCGCCTGGCCAATGATTCGGAATTCGGCCTGGCCAGCTACTTCTATTCGCGCGACATCGGCCGCATCTGGCGTGTCGCCGATGGGCTCGAGAGCGGCATGGTGGGCATCAATACCGGGCTGATCTCCAACGAAGTCGCACCGTTTGGCGGCGTCAAGCAATCAGGGCTGGGGCGCGAAGGCTCGCACTACGGGCTGGATGACTACATGGTGGTCAAGTACCTGTGCATGGGCGGGATCTGAATCCGGCCCGGGGGCGACCTGGATCAAACCCGGTGCCCTTGGCTGGCCGCTGGCAGCGACAACACCGGGGACAGATCGCAATTGAATGAGATAATGGCGAATTGCTGTTGATAGGCCCGCCACATGTCCCGATTCGCCCCCCTCAAGAACGACACCTTTTTGCGCGCGCTGCTGCGCCAACCTACCGAGTACACCCCGCTGTGGCTGATGCGCCAGGCGGGTCGCTACTTGCCGGAATACCGGGCCACCCGCGCCCGCGCCGGCTCCTTCATGGGCCTGGCGACCAATCCCGACTACGCCACCGAAGTCACGCTGCAGCCGCTGGAGCGCTATCCGCTGGATGCTGCCATCCTGTTCTCGGACATCCTGACCGTGCCGGATGCGATGGGACTGGAGCTGTTCTTCGTCGAAGGCGAAGGCCCCAAGTTCCGGCACCCGCTGCGCGACGAGGCAGCGGTGCGCGCCTTGCAGGTGCCCGACCTGGAGAAGCTTGATTATGTCTTCAAGGCAGTCACGCAGATCCGTCAGGAACTGGACGGCCGGGTGCCGCTGATCGGTTTTTCCGGCAGCCCCTGGACGCTGGCCTGCTACATGGTCGAAGGCGGTGGTTCGGACGACTTCCGGCTGGTCAAGACCATGCTGTATGACCGTCCCGACCTGATGCACCACATCCTCAGGACCAACGCTGCGGCGGTAGCCGCCTACCTGAACGCGCAGATCGACGCTGGCGCCCAGGCCGTGATGATATTCGATACCTGGGGTGGGGCGCTGGCCGATGGCATCTACCAGGAATTCTCCCTGGCCTATATGGCCGAAGTGCTGCGCCAGCTCAAGCGCGAGCATGATGGCGTGCGTATTCCGGCCATTGTATTCACCAAGGGCGGTGGCCTGTGGCTGGAGCAGATCGCCGATATCGGTCCCGATGCCGTCGGTCTGGACTGGACCGTGAACCTGGGCGACGCCCGCCGCCGGGTAGGCGACAAGGTCGCGCTGCAGGGCAACCTCGACCCCAACGTGCTGTTTGCGGGAGATGAGGCGATCCGTGCCGAAGTGCGCAAGCTGCTTGAGTCCTTTGGTGCGCCCTCGGCCGGCAGCGGCCACGTGTTCAACCTTGGCCACGGCATCTCGCAATTCACGCCGCCCGAGGCCGTCTCGACGCTGTCGGCAGCGGTCCACGAGATCAGTCGGTCCCTGCGCGGGTAATATCGTGGCGGCTAAACTTATGCACATCCGGGCGCCGAACCCGGGTGCGTAAATTTTATATCGTCATGCGCTTTTGTTTACCTGCGGTTGCTAGGTAAGTCATTGATTTTATTGGGAATTATTTTTGCTGCGGTTTTGGGCAAAAGCCCGTAGAAGGCTTGCTGACGTGGGTTGCGGGGCTGTCAATAGGCACTTCTCAACATAGTTATCCACAGTAATTGTGAATAAACGTAAAAGCGCTTAGTAAACCGGTATTTATCGAGCCTTCTAACGTTTCACATTAAGTTTGTAGGACAGTGCCCGGCAATCCGTCGTCAGAAATTTGCGGTCAGCAGGGTGCGCTGGATGCTTGACAAATGCCTGTTTCGCTCTTTGAACTTTGTACTTATGCACATTTAAAGCGGGCGGTTTATTCGAAAAAAAATATTTCAAGATTATTTCGCGGACGAGAATGCGTTTTGCAAGTCATTGATTTAATTGGATAATATTTTTTCGCCGGAAATGGGGTGTGCGCCAGGAGCCGCGACGGGACTGGCTGTACGGCTGTCAAGTGGGAGTTGCCCACAAAGTTATCCACAGGCTTTGTGGATAGTCTAAAAAACATCAATGAAACCAAGGCTTAGGCCAGTTTCTCAGGAATTACATTAAGTCCGTGGAACAGTGCATCCTCAAGGTCGCCCTCGACACCCCCTTGCATACCGTGTTCGATTATCGCTGGCCGATGTTGCCGGGCGAGGCGGTGCCGCAGGTCGGTCAACTGGTGGTGGTGCCCTTCGGCCGGCGCGAGGCCATGGGCGTGGTCACGGCCGTGGCGGCGCAGACCGAGCTGGCCGCCGACAAGATCAAGGACGTGGTCGCGCTGCGGGCGCAGTTGCCGCCGGTGTCGCCGCAATGGCTGGCGTTGTGCGGGTTTGCTGCCGATTATTACCAGCGTCCGCTGGGTGAGGTGATGCTGCCGGCGCTGCCCAAGAACCTGCGCGCCCTCACCACGGTGGCGCTGGACAAGGCGCTCAAGGCATTGGGTCACCTGCCGTCGGCGCCCCCCAAACGGCGGGCACGGGCACGTCCCGTCGCAGACGAAGCGTTACCCGAGAATCCGCCCGATCCGCTGCAGTTTGGCGAGGCGCCTCCGCTCAATGCATCCCAGCAAGAAGCCGTCGACGCCATCGCACAGGCAGAGGGGTTTGCCCCGCTGCTGTTGTATGGCGTGACCGGCAGCGGCAAGACCGAGGTCTACCTGCAGGCGGCGGCGGCGCTGTTGCGCCGGGCCGCAGAAAACGGCCAGGTGAGCGGCGTCGTGCCGGCGCAGATCCTGATCCTGGTGCCCGAAATCAATCTCACGCCCCAGCTCGAGGGCAATATCCGCGCACGCTTTCCGCATCTCAACGTGGTGGCGCTGCATAGCGGCCTGGCCGAGGGCGAGCGTGCGCGCAACTGGCTGGCGGCGCATCTGGGGCAGGCCCACATCGTGCTCGGCACCCGACTGGCGATCCTGTCTTCGTTGCCGGCGCTGCGCATGATCGTGATCGACGAAGAGCACGATCCTTCGTACAAGCAGCAGGAGGGCCTGCGCTACTCGGCGCGTGATCTGGCGATCTGGCGCGCCCATCAACTTGGCATACCGGTGGTGCTGGGATCGGCCACGCCGTCGCTGGAAACCTGGCACCACGCCCAGGCCGGCCGCTACCGGCGTCTCGAGTTGCGCCAGCGCGCGGTGCAGCAAGCGGTATTGCCCAAGGTGGGCGTGATCGACATGGAGCGCGACAAGCCCACCGACGGCTTGACCTCGACCTTGATCGGCGCCCTGCGCAAGCGGCTCGAGAACGGCGAGCAATCGCTGCTGTTCCTGAACCGGCGCGGCTATGCGCCGGTGCTGTCGTGCGACGCCTGCGGCTGGATCAGCAACTGCATGCGCTGCGATGCCTTCATGGTGGTGCACCGCCCGGAGCGTCGTCTGCGCTGTCACCATTGCAGCCTCGAATTGCACATTCCCAAGTCATGCCCGACCTGCGGCAACGTCGACCTGCAACCGCTGGGGCGAGGTACCCAGCGGGTCGAAGAGGGCCTGCAGTCGATTTTTCCGCAGGCGCGGGTGTTGCGCATCGATGCCGATTCGACCCGCCTGAAGGGTTCGGCCCAACTGGCGTTCGACAGCGTGCACCGGGGCGAGGTCGATATCCTGGTCGGCACCCAGATGGTGGCCAAGGGACACGATTTCAAAAAGCTGACGCTGGTGGGCGTGCTCAATCCCGATACCGCCCTGTTCTCGCACGACTATCGCGCCAGCGAGCGGCTGTTCGCGCAGCTGATGCAGGTGGCCGGGCGTGCCGGGCGCGCCGGGCTGTCGGCCGACGGCAGCGCCGGCGAAGTGCTGATCCAGACGCGATACCCGCATCACCCGCTGTACCAGGCGGTGATGCGTCACGACTACGATGGCTTCGCCGGCGACCTGCTGGACGAGCGACGCCAGGCGTATTTCCCGCCGTTCATGTACCAGGCGCTGTTGCGGGCCGAGGCGCGCGAGCTCGACCTGGCGCTGGGTTTCCTGAGCGATGCGGCGGCGCTGCTCGACTGGCCCGGGGTCACCGTGAACGAACCGATCCCGATGACCATGATGCGGGTGGCCAACGTCGAACGCGCCCAATTGTTGGTGGAATGCGCTTCGCGCCCGGCCTTGCAGGCTTTCCTGCGCGAATGGCTGGCCTTGCTGCGACAACAGAAGAGTCGGGTGCGCTGGTCGCTGGAGGTCGATCCGGTCGACATATGAAGCCGCGCCTGAGTCCCGGTGTAAATCATTGCCTGTCAGGCAACTAAGTCGACGGCACGCAATGAGGGGCCCGGGGCGCGCAAAGCGGAGCCGCTAGCCGGTATAATCGCGGCTGCTCAACCAATTCGAAGCGATTCGTTCCGGCGCTACCCCAAGCGATGCGCCGCAGTGCTTCCGCCTTACCAGTCATTCCCATGCTCGCTCAACAGAAACAACAAATTGCCGACCTGTTTTCGTCCGCGCTCAAGCCCTTGGTCGCCGGCTCCGACCTGCAACCGACCATCACGCTGGAGCGCCCGCGTGATGTGACGCACGGCGACATCGCCTGCAACATCGCCATGCAACTGGCCAAGCCCCTCAAGAAGAATCCGCGTGAGCTGGCCCAGGCCATCGTCGCCGCGGTGTTGGCCGATCCGGCGCGCGAAGGCCTGGTCGAGTCGGTCGAGATCGCCGGCCCCGGCTTCATCAACCTGCGCGTGGCGGCCGCCGCCAAGCAGGCAGTGGTCAAGGCCATTCACGCGCAGGGCAGCAACTTCGGACGTAGCGACGCCGGCGCCGGCAAAAAGGTGTTGGTCGAGTTTGTCTCGGCCAACCCGACCGGGCCATTGCACGTGGGCCACGGACGCCAGGGCGCGCTGGGCGATGCCATGTCGTCGCTGCTGCAAGTGCAGGGCTATGAGGTCTTGCGCGAGTTCTACTACAACGATGCCGGGGTTCAGATCGCGACCCTGGCCACTTCGGTGCAGGCACGCGCACGCGGCTACAAGCCGGGCGACAGCGAATGGCCTGAAGCGGCCTATAACGGCGACTACATCGGCGACATCGCGCGCGATTTCCTGGCCGGCAAGACCGTCTCGGCCAGCGATGGCGAGCCGACCACTGCCAGCGGCGATGTCGAAGACATCGAATCGATCCGCCGCTTCGCCGTCACCTACCTGCGCCACGAACAGGATCTCGACCTGCAAGCCTTCGGCGTCAAGTTCGATAACTATTACCTCGAGTCGTCGCTCTATCGCGAAGGCAAGGTGGCTTCTGCGGTGGATGCCCTGATCGCCGCCGGCAAGACCTACGAACTCGATGGCGCGCTGTGGCTGCGCACCACCGACTATGGCGACGACAAGGATCGCGTCATGAAGAAGACCGACGGCACTTATACGTATTTCGTGCCCGACGTCGCCTACCACATCAACAAATGGCAGCGTGGTTACGGCAAGGTCATCAATATCCAGGGCAGCGATCACCACGGCACCATCGCGCGCGTGCGCGCGGGGCTGCAGGCGGCCGGCGTCGGTATCCCCCTGGGTTACCCCGACTACGTGCTGCACAAGATGGTGACCGTCATGCGCAATGGCGAAGAGGTCAAGATTTCCAAGCGCGCCGGTTCCTATGTGACGCTGCGTGACCTGATCGAGTGGTCGACCGGCGCCGAGGACGACGCATCGGGCGCGCCGCGCGACCTGACACGCGGTCGCGATGCCGTGCGTTTCTTCCTGATCTCGCGCAAGGCCGATACCGAATTCGTGTTCGATGTCGACCTGGCCCTGGCGCAGTCCGACGAGAACCCGGTCTACTACGTCCAGTACGCGCATGCACGTATCTGCTCGGTGCTGGCGCAATGGGGCGGCGATGAATCCGAACTGCCGGCAGTGGCCGACCTGTCGCCGCTGACCTCGCCGCGCGAGGCCGCATTGCTGGCCAAGCTGGCCGAGTATCCCGAGATGCTGGCGCACGCGCTGCAAGAGCTGGGGCCGCACCAGGTGGCGTTCTATCTGCGCGATCTGGCAGGCGAACTGCATAGCTACTACAATGCGGAACGCGTGTTGGTCGATGATGTCCCAACCAGGTTCGCGCGTCTGGCCCTGATGGCCGCCACGCGCCAGGTGCTGCGCAACGGCCTGGCCCTGCTGGGTGTGTCCTCTCCGGCGCGCATGTAACTAACAACGTAAGCAACCCAAGCTGCTATCCAAGAAAACCGTGAAACAGTTGAACCTGAAACATCGCAAACAGGCTGGTGGCACTCTGCTGGGCCTGATCCTGGGCCTGATCGTCGGTCTCGGCATTGCCGTCGGCGTGGCGTTGATGATCACCAAGTCGCCGATCCCCTTCGTCAACAAGGTGACCCGCGCCGACCGTAGCGAGCCGACGCCGGCCCAGGCTGCCGACCCCAACCGTCCGCTGTATGGCAATCGCGACATCGCGCGCGATGCCGCCCGTGAGCAACAGCAGTCGGCGGCACCCGTGCCGCCCAACACCGCTGCGGCGCAACCGGTGCCGCCGGTGGCGCCTGCCGCACCGGTCACGCCGCCGGCGGCCAAGCCTGAGGCGCGCACTGCCGATGCCAAGCCGGCCGCGCCGGCCAAGAACGATGCGGCCGATGACAAGTGGACTTATTTCCTGCAGACCGGCGCCTTCCGCGAACAGGCTGATGCCGAGAGCGCGCGGGCACGCCTGGCGCTGCTCGGTTTCGAGGCCAAGGTCACCGAGCGATCGGCCGATACCGGCGTGCTGTATCGGGTGCGTATCGGTCCCTTCACGCAAGCCGAGACAATGAACCGTACCCGCAGCAAGCTGTCAGATAACGGGGTCGATGCGGCGATCGTACGCATTCCGAAATAATGTAAAGGCCAGCAAGGGCTTTGGGTGTTTCTGGCGACTGGGGATGGTCGCCAGCCATATCGAAGGCCAGGGAAGTCGCCCGACTTCCTCGCCAGGTTTTCTAATATTCATCACAGAAGGGTATAAGACATGCGTTTCTATCAACAGCTGCTGGCAGCAGTCAGTTTCGGCGTGCTGGCCTTGTCGGCCAGCGGCAATGTCGCCGCGTCGCCGGCCAATCCGCAGGTGGGCAGCGACTACCGCGTGCTGGAGCAGGCCCAGCCAACCGAGGTCGCCGGCAACAAGGTCGAGGTGATCGAGTTCTTCTGGTTCGATTGCCCGCACTGCGCCGCCTGGGATCCTTCACTGACGGCGTGGGTCAAGAAGCAGGGTGACAAGATCAATTTCAAGAAGGTGCCAGTGGCCTTCCGCGACACCTTCGTGCCGCAGCAGAAGCTGTATTACGCACTCGAAGCCATGGGCCGCGCCGAAGAACTGGCACCGAAGATCTTCCACGCCATCCACGTCGAGAACCAGCGCGTCAATACCGACAAGACCATCCTGGCCTATATCGAGAAGGCTGGCCTGGACAAGCAGAAATTCCTCGACCTGTATAACTCGTTCGGCGTACAGACCAAGGCACGACGCGCAGCCCAGCTGCAAGAAGCGTACAAGGTCGATGGCGTGCCGATGATCGCCATCGATGGCCGTTACGTGACTTCGCCGTCGGTAGTGGGTGTGGCGCTGGCCAACCAGCCTGAATCGATGCAGCAGGCCGCAGCGCTGCAAGTCATGGACCACCTGGTCAACAAGGTCGCAGCTGAAAAGAGCAGCGCACCGGCAGCCAAGAAAAAGTAAGTTTTTGCCAGACCAGAAACGGTCCGCGGTCCGCAAGGTCGCGGACCGTTTTCATTTGCTGCAGCGTCCAGGAAGGTGATCAAGATGAACCATAACGATGGCCGCGGCTTGCGGGTATTTCTGACCGGCGCCTCCAGCGGCATTGGCATGGCGCTGGCGCGCGCCTATGCCGGGCAGGGCGCCACGCTCGGCCTGGTGGCGCGACGCGCCAGCGAATTGACGGCTCTGCGCGATAGCTTGCCCGAGCCGCAGCGTCATCGCATCTATGTGCTCGACGTCACCGATCACGCGGCGTTGCAGGCGGCCGCCGACGACTTCATCGCGGCGCTGGACGGCGCCGATGTGGTGATCGCCAATGCCGGCATCTCGCAGGGAACGCTGACCGAGTTTCGCGAAGACCTGGCCGCTTTCGAGCGCATCATGGCAGTCAATGTGACCGCCACCTTCGCCACCTTCAGCCCTTTCGTGGCGCGCATGAAGTCGCTGCCAGAAGCGCAGCGTCGACGCTGCCGGCTGGTCGGCATCGGCAGCGTGGCCGGTATTCGCGGCTTGCCGGGGGCCGAGGCCTACAGCGCCTCCAAGGCTGCGGTGATCAGTTACTGCGAGTCGCTGCGGGTGGAGTTGCGTGCGGCCGGCATCAAGGTGGTGACCATCGCCCCCGGCTACATCGATACCCCGATGACGCGCGTCAATACCTACCGCATGCCTTTCTTGATGCCGCCTGATCAATTTGCCACGCGGGCGTTGCAGACCATCGCCGAGGGGCGCAGCTACCGCGTCATTCCGTGGCAGATGGGCGTCGTCGCCAAGGTGCTCAGGATGGCGCCCAACTGGTTGTACGATGCGGTGTTCGCACGGGCCCCGCACAAGCCACGCAATCTGTAATCCCAGGAGTCAACATGAAGATCATCTATGCCGGCACCCCCGAATTCGCGGCGGTGGCCCTCGAAGCACTCTATGCCGCCGGGCATGACATCACGCTGGTGCTGACCCAGCCCGATCGCCCGGCCGGGCGCGGCATGCAACTGCAGGCTTCGGCGGTGAAGCAATGCGCGCTGCGCCATGGCACGCCGGTGGCGCAGCCGGTGTCGCTGCGGCTGGACGGAAAATATCCGGAGGTGGCGCGCGAGGCGCATGCACTGCTGCACGCGACGCCGCACGATGTGATGGTGGTGGCCGCCTATGGCCTGATCCTGCCGCGCAGCGTGCTCGATATCGCGCCGCTGGGTTGCATCAACATCCACGGTTCGCTGCTGCCGCGCTGGCGTGGCGCCGCCCCCATCCATCGCGCCATCGAAGCCGGTGACACCGAGACCGGCATCACCATCATGCAGATGGAAGAGGGGCTCGATACCGGTCCGATGCTGAGCATCGAAAGCGTGCCGATCAGCGATGACGACACCACCGGCTCGTTGCACGACAAGCTGGCGGCGCTGGGCGGCAGGATGATCGTCGAGGCATTGGTCCGGCTGGAGCGTGGTGACTTGCCGGCCACGCCGCAACCCGAGGCCGGCGCCAACTACGCCGCCAAGATCGCCAAGGAAGAAGCCGCGCTCGACTTCACCCGGCCGGCGGAAGAGCTGGCGCGCAAGATCCGTGCGTTCAATCCTTTTCCGGGGGCGACCGGGCGCGTGGGCGACGCCGTCATCAAGCTGTGGCAGGCCAGGCCGGTGACGGCGGCCGCGTCGGGCGCAGCCGGCACTGTGTTGTCAGCCGATGCCCAGAACGGCATCGTGGTGGCGTGCGGCAGCGGGGCCTTGTTGCTGACCGAATTGCAAAAGCCGGGCGGCAAGCGCCTGGCCGCCAGCGAGTTTCTCAAGGGGTTTGCGCTCGAGGGGGCGCATTTCGCCTGATGGATATGGGCTGGCGATGCCAGCCCGACAGGACGGCTCAGTCCGGCACCGGCAACGGGCTGGCCGCCTTGATTTCTTCCATGCACACCATCGAACGCACGCCGGCCACGCCCGGCACCTGCATCAGGCGATCGGTCAGGAACGACGACAGGCTCTTGAGGTCCGTGGCCGCTACTTTCAACAGGTAATCGAAGTCGCCCGAGATGGTATAGCACTCCAGTATCTCGGGAAACTGCCGGATCGCCTGCTCCACGCTGCGCACCTGCTTGAACTGCTCGCGCGCCAGGCCAAGGCTGACAAAGGCGATCACGCCCAATCCCAATGCGCCCGGCTCGACCTGTGCGGTATAGCCGCGAATCACGCCTTCCTGCTCCAGTCGCTGTACCCGCCGATAGCATTGCGGCGGCGACAGGTTGACCTTCTCCGACAGCTCGACATTGCTGGCGCGGCCATTTTTTTGCAGGGATTCGATAATGATGCGATCAAAACGATCGAATTTGTTCATGATTTGCCCTGTTGTACAAGAATCATTCATAAATATCGATTTATGAGAACAAAAACGCAAGAACATTTTGTGTCGCCGCAAGTATCCTGTGCGCACTGATTGAACCCGTCTTGTGTGGCGTGTTCAATTAAATGTAAGCCCGCAGTCATCACAAGGAGAATGCAGATGAAAGCCGACCGCCACGATGTGTTCCTGATGTGTCCGCCCACCCATTTCGAGGTGTCCTACGTGATCAATCCGTGGATGGCGGGTAATGTTGCCCTGGGCGACCCGCTGCTCGCGGCGCGCCAGTGGCATGCGCTGCGCGACGTACTGGGCCGGTTGGCCGAAGTGCGCGAGATGCCTGGCGTGCCCGGTGTGCCGGACATGGTGTTTACCGCCAACGCCGGGCTGGTGCTGGGCGACACGGTGGTGCTGTCGCGCTTTCTGCACCCCGAACGCCAGGCCGAAGAGCCGCACTTTGCGCGCTGGTTCGCCGGGCAAGGCTTGCGGGTGTTGCGGATGCCGGATGAGATTGCCTTCGAAGGCGCTGGCGATGCCCTGCTCGATCGCCTTGGTGAGGTGCTGTGGATGGGCTACGGGCACCGCACCGATGTGCGCGCCGCGCCCATGGTGGCCGGCTGGCTCGATATCGAAGTGCAATCGCTGAAATTGGCCGATCCGCGCTTCTATCATCTCGATACTTGTTTCTGCCCGCTCGAGGGCGGCTACCTGATGTATTACCCGGGCGCCTTCGATCTGGCATCGCAGCAGGCCATCGCCCGCCGGGTGCCGGCCCAGCGGCGTATCGTGGTCGAGGCAGATGACGCACTTGCGTTCGCCTGCAATACCGTCAATGCCGGGCAGCACGTGCTGCTCAACCAGGCCTCGCCGGATTTGCGCACGCAGCTTGAGGGCCGTGGCTTCACCGTGCATCAACTGCCGTTGTCGGAATTCATGCGGGCAGGGGGCGCGGCCAAGTGCCTGACATTGAAATTGACCGAGCCACGGCGCCACGCCGCCGGCGCCAGCGACCCGGGCGCGATGCGCCTGTCTGCGTGAGTCGTTCTAGCGGGCGATGACCTGCGGCAGGTGGCGCCAGAACAGCTCGGCGCCCAGGTGCACCCGCGTTTCCCAGTCATCGGCGGCGCCCTCGTCGGCGCCGTCGGTGATGAACTTGAACGCCCGCCAGGGCACGCCGAAGTGGCGGCATGCACGGGCGATGGCAAACAATTCCATATCCACCAGATCGATGCGCTGCTGGTTCAGCCATTCGTCGGCGCTGCTGACGAAGCTGTCGCCGGTGCCGCAGACCACGCCGGGGTAGCCGGATTCCAGCCGGGCCGGTTGTTCGGCCTCGGGCATCAACGGCGTCACGCCACGGGCGGCCAGGGGCATGGCGAGCATGTCGCGCTGGACGACTGCCGACACCTCGAGCAAGCCGTCGTGGCGCGGGTCGATCTTGCCGGCGGTGCCAAAATTGATGATCAGCGATGGCTGGCGCTCGAGGATGATGCGGGTGGCGTGCAACGCCGCATTGACCTTGCCGACGCCGCAATAGACGACTTCAACCCCTGCAGGGGCGTCAGCGGCTGCCAGTTCGTGGGGCAGAGCGGTCAGGATGACGATGGGAGCGTGGGCTGTCGATGGCATGTTGCCTTGGATTAATATTGGTGGCAAAGGGGCAACGGCGCGAGGGAGGACGGGCCTTTCGCGTATAATTTCGATCTGTTTTTGCCTAATTTTCCGACGCTGAACCCGGTCCCGTCCATGGCCGGGTTTTTGTGTCATGGGCGAGCCGTATTGTTGCCGGATCGAGAGAAAAACGCCAGATGAAGCCTAACGAATTGTGCCCCACCGAATTGCTGCTGCGCGATCTGATGTCCAAGCGCATCCTGATCCTCGATGGCGCCATGGGTACCATGATCCAGCGCTACAAGCTGACCGAGGAAGATTATCGCGGCGAGCGTTTCGCCGACTTCAGCGTGCCCGGCAAGGAGATGTTCGTCAAAGGTAACAACGAGCTGTTGTCCTTGACCCAGCCGGCGATCATCCGCGAGATCCACGAGCAATACCTGGCCGCCGGCGCGGACCTGATCGAGACCAACACCTTCGGCGCCACCACCGTGGCCCAGGACGACTATCACATGGCCCATCTGGCCTATGAGATGAACCTGGAATCGGCGCGCCTGGCGCGTGCGGCCTGCGACAAGTATTCGACCCCCGACAAGCCGCGCTTCGTGGCCGGCGCGCTCGGTCCCACGCCCAAGACCGCATCGATCTCGCCCGACGTCAACGATCCTGCCGCACGCAACGTCACCTTCGATCAGCTGGTCGCGGCCTACCTGGAGCAGACCCGGGCGCTGGTCGAAGGCGGATCCGACGTGCTGCTGGTCGAGACCATCTTCGACACCCTCAACTGCAAGGCCGCGCTGTTCGCCATCGACACCTTCTTCGAAGAGTCGGGCAAGCGCCTGCCGATCATGATCTCGGGCACTGTCACGGACGCCTCCGGGCGCATCCTCTCGGGCCAGACCGTGACGGCCTTCTGGAATTCGATTCGCCACGCGCGGCCATTGACCGTGGGTCTGAACTGCGCCTTGGGCGCAGCGCTGATGCGTCCCTATGCCGAAGAGCTGTCGCGCATCGCCGATACCTTCGTGTGCATCTATCCCAACGCCGGTCTGCCGAACCCGATGAGCGACACCGGTTTCGACGAGACCCCCGACGTCACTTCAGCGCTGCTCAAGGAATTCGCCGAGAGCGGTTTCGTCAACGTCGCCGGCGGTTGCTGCGGCACCACGCCGCCCCACATCCAGGCCATCGCCCAGACCGTCGCTGCCATCGCGCCGCGCCAGCTGGCGGTAGATTCGCATGCGATGCGGCTGTCGGGACTGGAACCGTTCACCATCGATGACCAGTCGTTGTTCGTCAACGTCGGCGAGCGCACCAACGTCACCGGCTCCAAGGCGTTCGCGCGCCTGATCCTCAACGAGCAATACGACGAAGCGCTGGCCGTGGCGCGCCAGCAGGTCGAAAATGGCGCGCAGGTGATCGACATCAACATGGACGAGGCGATGCTCGATTCGCTGGCGGCCATGAAGCGGTTCCTGAACCTGATCGCCTCCGAGCCCGACATCGCGCGCGTGCCGATCATGATCGACTCGTCCAAGTGGGAGGTGATCGAGGCCGGTCTCAAGTGCGTGCAGGGCAAGTCGATCGTCAACTCGATCTCGATGAAGGAAGGCGAAGAGAAATTCCTGCACGAGGCGCGCCTGTGCCGTCGCTACGGCGCGGCGGTGATCGTGATGGCCTTCGACGAAGTCGGCCAGGCCGACACCTATGCGCGCAAGATCGAGATCTGCGAGCGGGCCTATCGGCTGCTGGTGGACAAGGTCGGCTTCCCGCCCGAAGACATCATCTTCGACCCCAACATCTTTGCGGTGGCCACCGGCATCGAAGAGCACAACAACTACGCGGTCGACTTCATCGAAGCCACGCGCTGGATCCACGACAACCTGCCCTACGCCAAGATCAGCGGCGGCGTCTCCAACGTCAGCTTCAGCTTCCGCGGCAACGATCCCGCGCGCGAAGCGATCCATACCGTGTTCCTGTATCACGCCATCAAGGCCGGCATGACCATGGGCATCGTCAACGCCGGCATGATCGGCGTCTACGACAACCTGTCGCCCGAATTGCGCGAACGGGTCGAGGACGTGGTGCTCAATCGCCGTCCTGACGCCACCGAGCGCATGATCGAGATCGCCGCCACGCTCAAGGCCGGCGACAAGAAGGAAGAAGCCACCCTCGAATGGCGCAGCGAACCGGTCGCCAAGCGCCTGTCGCATGCCCTGGTGCATGGCATTACGCAGTGGATCGTCGAAGACACCGAAGAGGCGCGGCAGCAGATCGATGCCAGCGGCGGGCGTCCGATCCATGTGATCGAAGGGCCGCTGATGGATGGCATGAACGTGGTCGGCGACCTGTTCGGCCAGGGCAAGATGTTCTTGCCGCAGGTGGTCAAGTCGGCTCGCGTGATGAAGCAGGCCGTGGCCCACCTGATCCCCTTCATCGAAGAAGAGAAACGCAAGATCGAGATCGAGACCGGGGTGGTGGCCAAGCCCAAGGGCAAGATCGTCATCGCCACCGTCAAGGGCGACGTGCACGACATCGGCAAGAACATCGTCACCGTGGTCCTGCAGTGCAATAACTTCGAAGTGGTGAACATGGGCGTGATGGTGCCTTGCGCCGAGATCCTGGCGCGCGCCAAGGAAGAGAAGGCCGACATCATCGGCTTGTCGGGTCTGATCACGCCGTCGCTGGAAGAAATGGCCTACGTCGCCAAGGAGATGCAGCGCGATCCGTATTTCAGCGGCGTCAAGATGCCGTTGCTGATCGGTGGCGCCACGACCTCGCGCGCCCACACGGCAGTCAAGATCGCGCCCAACTACGAAGGTCCGGTGGTGTATGTACCGGACGCTTCACGCGCCGTATCGGTGGCGCAATCGCTGCTCACGCCCGAACAGAACGCGCAGTACGTCAGCGAGCTCAATGCCGACTACGTTCGCATCCGCGAGCAGCACGCCAACAAGAAGGCGGTGCCGATGCTGACGCTGGCGGCGGCCCGCGCCAACAAGACCCGGCTCGACTTCGCGCCGGTCAAGCCCAAGTTCATCGGCCGCCGGCTGTTCAAGAACGTCGACCTGGGCTTGCTGGCCAACTACATCGACTGGGGCCCGTTCTTCCAGACCTGGGACCTGGCCGGGCCGTATCCCGCCATCCTCACCGATGAAGTGGTAGGCGACGCAGCCACCAAGGTGTTCGCCGAAGCGCAGGCCATGTTGAAGAAAATCGTCGACGGCCGCTGGCTGACGGCCAATGGCGTCATCTCGTTGTTGCCGGCCAATACCGTCAATGATGACGATATCGAGATCTACACCGACGACAGTCGCAGCCAGGTGGCATTCACTTATTACGGCGTGCGCCAGCAGACCGAAAAGCCGGTGGTCGACGGCGTGCCGCGCCCGAATCAGTGCCTGTCGGACTTCATCGCGCCCAAGGACTCCGGTATTGCCGACTACATCGGCCTGTTCGCCGTGACCTCGGGACTCGGGATCGAGAAATACGAGAAGCGTTTCGAGGATGCCCACGACGATTATTCGTCGATCATGCTCAAGGCGCTGGCCGACCGCCTGGCCGAAGCCTTCGCCGAATACCTGCATGAACGGGTGCGCAAGGATCTGTGGGGCTATGTGCCGACGGAGTCCTTGTCCAGCGTCGAGTTGATCAAGGAACAATACGTCGGCATCCGTCCGGCGCCCGGTTATCCGGCGTGCCCGGAACACACGGTCAAGGCCGATGCCTTCCGCACCATGCAGTGCGAAGAGATCGGCATGCAATTGACCGAGTCGTTCGCGATGTTCCCGGGGGCGGCGGTGTCGGGCTTCTATTTTGCGCACCCGCAATCCAAGTATTTCGTGGTGGGCAAGATCGGCCAGGACCAGGTCGACGACATGGCACAGCGCCGCAATGTCCCGCGTGAGGATATCGAACGCTGGCTGGCGCCGAATCTCTAACACCGAATCGCTAACACTTTTCACCATCATGTTTTCCCCGCGCTGGTTCGGTATGCCTTCCGTGGCATACCGGCCGGGCGGCGCTCTTGAATTCCATTGCTGTCCTGTCATCCTCCTGCATCATGATCGATTCCGCCGATAACGCCACCCATTCGCTGCCTGTCACCGGAGCGACGCGCCTGCGCTTTACCGACGCCACCCGTAACATCTTCACCATCGATCTGGGACAAGACTTGCTGGGCGACTGGGTCGTGACCCTGACCTGGAGCGGCAACGCCATGCAGCGCGGCGGCGGCAAGCGACTGTTGGTCAACGATCAGGAGGCCGGACTGCAGGTGCTGCAGCAGATCGCACAGGCCAAGCAGCGCAGCGGCTTCGTGCCGGTGCTCGACTATCACGTGCGAATGCACCGGAGCTGACGCCGCCAGCGCGTGCGATGGCACCGTGTTAGTCTTGCCGGCAGAAAAATCATAACGGAGACAACCGGTGACCCCCAGTTCAGACGACCGCCATCAGGTCGATTCGCGCTTTGCCGCCATGCGGCTGTTCATTACCCTGATCCTGATGATCGTCGGCGCCAGCGGCATGTACGTGATGGCCGTGGTGCTGCCTGCGGTACAGGCCGAATTCGCAGTTGACCGTGGCCTGGCGTCGCTGCCCTATACCCTGACCATGCTCGGCGTTGGCGTCGGCGGCATCTGGATGGGACGCCTGGCCGACCGCCATGGCATCACGCTGCCGTTGATGCTGGGCGGCGCCTGCCTGGGCGGGGGCTTCGTGCTGGCGGCGATGGCGCCCAACATCTGGGTCTTCATGGCGGCCCACTGTATCCTGATCGGCCTCTTGGGCACCTCCTCGACCTTTTCGCCGCTGGTGGCCGACACCTCGCTGTGGTTCGTTCGCCGGCGCGGCATTGCGGTGGCCATCTGCGCCAGCGGCAACTACCTCGGCGGCGCGCTGTGGCCGCCCATCGTGCAGCATTTCGTCGACGCCATCGGCTGGCGCCACACCTATATCGGCCTGGGGATACTGTGCGCGGCCGTGATGTGTTCGCTGGCGCTGTTGATGCGTGCCCGCCCACCCATCCAAGCAGCGCCCGCCGCGGGTGTGCGCAGTACCGCCTCGGCGCGCCCGTTCGGATTGTCGGCCAGGAACGCACTGCTGCTGTTGTGCGTGGCTGGCGTGGCCTGCTGTACCGCCATGTCGATGCCGCAGGTCCATATCGTGGCGTATTGCGGTGACCTCGGTTACGGGCCGGCGCGCGGAGCGCAGATGCTGTCGCTGATGCTGGCCTGCGGCGTGGTCAGCCGCCTGGTGTCGGGCGCCATCTGCGACCGCATCGGCGGCTTGCGCACGCTGTTGCTGGGATCGGTGCTGCAAGGCATCTCGCTGCTGCTCTTCATCCCCTTCGACAGCCTGGCGTCGCTGTACGTGATTTCGGCCCTGTTCGGGTTGTTCCAGGGTGGCATCGTGCCGGCCTATGCGATCATCGTGCGCGAATATTTCCCGGCGGCGGTGGCCGGGCAGCGGGTCGGTGCGGTGATCATGAGCACCATGCTGGGCATGGCGCTGGGAGGCTGGATGTCGGGTAGTATTTTCGACCTGACCGGCTCTTATCATGCGGCCTTCATCAACGGCATCGCCTGGAACCTGCTCAACTTTGCCATCGTGCTGGCCTTGCTGTTGCGGGTGCGGCGCATGCAGCCAGCCGTGAGCTGACCCGGCCGCGCAAAAGCTCGTCGCAGTACGGTTGGCAGCGCCGGGCGTTTCGGCTACGCTGGCGGCTGCCCTTTATTAGCCCTTTACCAGCCCTTTTCCAGCCCATTCAACCTGCCACCAAGCCCGGTATGCTGATTCTTTTTCTCAAGGCGGTCGTCCTGATCCCGGTCACCTTGCTTCCCATCCTCAATCCGCTGGGCATCGCGCCGGTGTTCGCCAATCTGCTGGGCAACGTCAGCCGCAAGACCGAGCAGCGCGTCGCGCGCCAGGTGGCCATCAATTGCTGGTTCATGCTGGTGGGGGCGATCTTCATCGGTTCGCATGTGCTGGGATTCTTCGGCATCTCGCTGCCGATCGTACGGGTGGGCGGCGGCCTGCTGGTGGCCGTATCGGGCTGGAAGCTGCTCAGCGACAACAGCCAGGACGCGGCCATTCCGAAGCAGGTGGCCAAGAACTATGACGATGAAGACCTGCCGGATGACGAGATCAAGGCGCGCAGCTTCTATCCGATGAGTTTTCCGCTGACGGTCGGCCCCGGCACCATCGCCGCCTCGATCACGCTGGGCGCCAATACCCCCACGCGATTGCTGGACTGGGTCATCTCGATCGGCAGCGCGGCCTTTGGCGCGGCGTTGACGGCGGTCGCAATCTTCCTCTGCTACAACTATGCGCACAAGCTGGTGCACCTGATGGGACGGCTGGGCACGATGGTGGTGCTGCGACTGTCGGCCTTCATCCTGCTGTGCATCGGCATCCAGATCTTCTGGTCGGGTCTGTCCGCGCTGCTGGCCGAGGCCGGCATTACCGGCGTAGCGCCCTAGGCCGCGCCGGGCTTATTTCAGCCAGCCCAGTTCGTCCAGCGCGTCCTGCACCAGTTCCAGCCGCACCAGGGGGTTATCCAGCGCCAGCAGGGTCTGCTTTTGCGCCACCGGCACCGGGATCATCTCGGCCCAGCGATTGGCCACCCAGCCACAATCATCAAGACGGAACGGCATGGCGATCGGTACCTCGCTCTCGGGCAGTCCCTGGCGCATCACGGATTGCAGCAGGTGTTCCAGGGCGGTTGCGGTGTTGCCCAGTTCTTCCGGAATCGGGATGGTGCGGTCGGACTCGATCAGCTCGACCTCGGCTGTCCACAGCCCATGCTTGTGCTGTTCGGCCTGCAGGATGCGAAAGCGCTCGGCGCCGCTGCAGCCGATACGCATGAGTCCCGCCGAGGGCGTCGACCATTCGTTGATGCGTGCCACCGTACCGACCCCGACGAAGCGCTCGGACTGGCCGGGACGGCGTACCTCGGCGCCTTGCGTCAGGGCGACCACGCCAAAATGGCTGCCTTCGGCGATGCAGCGGCCGATCATGTCGAGATAGCGTACCTCGAAGATCTGCAGCGGCAGGCGACCATCGGGAAACAGCGTACTGCCCAGCGGAAACAGCGGGATGGTCTGCGCCGAGATCGGCAGGCGCGGCGTGGCAGGGGGGGATGACATGTGCCTCAGGTCCGTAGCGCGTAGCGGTTTTCGGCGACGCATTCGTAGCGTTGCACGATATAGCCACTGTCGTCCACGCTCTCGAGGTAGACGTCGAACTGCCACAGGCGCGCCATATGGCGCAGCACTTCATTGGTCGAATCGCCCAGCGAGCGGCCATCGCTGCGGAAGTGGCGCAGCGTCAGGCTGCGATTGCCGCGGGTATTGACCGACCAGACCTGGATGTTGGGTTCGCGGTGGTTGATGTCGTACTGGCGCGAGAGCGCCTGCCGCACATACTGGTAGCCGCGTTCGTTATGGATGGCCGACACTTCCATCTCGCTGCGGGTATCGTCGTCGAGCACGGCGAACATGCGCATGTCGCGCATCAGCTTGGGCGACAGGTATTGCGCGACGAAACTCTCGTCCTTGTAGTTGCGCATCACGTGATGCAAGGTCTCCAGCCAGTCGCGGCCGGCGATATCGGGAAACCATTCGCGATCCTCGGCGGTCGGGTTCGAGCAGATGCGGCGGATGTCGCTCATCATCGAGAAGCCCAGCGCGTAGGGATTGATGCCGTTGTAGTACTGCTTGGTGATGGGCGGCTGGAACACCACGTTGCTGTGCGAATGCAGGAATTCCATCATGAAGCCATCCGTCAGGCGGCCCTGGTCGTACAAGGTGTTGAGCAGGGTGTAGTGCCAGAAGGTGGCCCAGCCTTCATTCATGACCTGGGTCTGGCGCTGCGGATAGAAGTACTGACCGACCTTGCGCACGATGCGCACCACTTCGCGTTCCCAGGGCTCCAGCAGGGGCGCATTCTTTTCGGCGAAATAGAGCAGGTTCTCTTGCGGCTCGGATGGAAAACGCCCTTCGGCCTGCGCCGCGGCAGTCTCCTTGCGGGCCGGCAGCGTGCGCCAGAGCTCGTTCACCTGCGACTGGGCGTAGGCTTCGCGCTCGCGTTGACGCGCCTTCTCCTGCGCCAGCGACATGCGCTGCGGCCGCTTGTAGCGGTCGACGCCATAACTCATCAGCGCATGGCACGAATCGAGCAGTTCCTCGACCCGCTCGAAGCCATGACGCTCTTCGCATTCGGCGATGTAGTTACGCGCATACACCAGGTAGTCGATGATGGCGCTGGCATCGGTCCACAGCTCGAACAGGTAGTTGCCCTTGAAGAACGAGTTGTGACCGTAGGCCGCGTGGGCGATGACCAGGGCTTGCATGGTCATCGTGTTTTCTTCCATCAGGTAGGCGATGCAGGGATCGGAGTTGATCACGATCTCATACGCCAGCCCCATCTGGCCGCGCTTGTAGTCGCGCTCGGTCAGCATGAAATGCTTGCCGTACGACCAGTGGCGATAATTGACCGGCATGCCGTGCGAAGCGTAGGCGTCCATCATCTGCTCGGCGGTGATGATCTCGAGCTGGATGGGGTAGATGTCGAGCTTGTAGTCGCTCGCTACCCGGGCGATCTCCCGGTTGTAGCGTTCGATCAGGTCGAAGCTCCAGTCCGAAGGGCAGGGCAGCGGATCGTACTTGAATCGGCTGTTCATGCGTGCACCTGTTTTTCAAAGAGTTCGCGGAACACCGGGTAGATCTCGGTGGCCGACTGTACCTTCTTCATCGCAAAGTGCGGGTGCGAATCGATCAGTTGCAGGTATTCGGTCCACAGGTTCTGTTCCGGCTCGGCCACCTGGATGTAGGCGAAGTAGCGGGTCAGCGGCAGGATGCTCGATTCGAGGATCTCGCGACACTTGGGTGAGTCGTCATTCCAGTTGTCGCCGTCGGAAGCCTGCGCGCCATAGATGTTCCATTCGCTCGGCGAGTAACGCTTGGTGATGATGTCGTGCATCAGCTCCAGCGCGCTCGAGACCACCGTGCCGCCACTTTCCTGCGAATGGAAGAAGGTGTTTTCGTCGACCTCGTCGGCGCGCGTATGGTGGCGGATGAACACCACTTCGATATGTTCGTAGTTGCGCGTCAGGAACAGGTACAGCAGGATGAAGAAGCGCTTCGACAGGTCCTTGCGCTGCTCATCCATCGAGCCCGAGACATCCATCACGCAAAACATCACCGCACGTGACGACGGCTGCGGTTGCCGCACCCGGTTCACATAACGCAGATCGAACGGGTCGATGAACGGAATGCGCAGGATGCGCGCCTTGAGCTGCTTGATGTCATCTTCCAGCAGATGGATTTCTGCACGGTGCTGTTCGGGTTTGCGCTTGAGTTCGAGCAGTTGCGCTTCGGCGTCATCGAGTTGCCGCTGCAGCGGTGCGCCCAGGGCAATCCGGCGCCCCAGCGAACTGCGCAGCGAGCGCACGATATCGATGTTGGTCGGAGAACCATCGACCGAATAACCGGCCCGCATGTTCTTCCAGTTCGGCACCGTCATCAGGTTGGTCTCGACCAGGCGCGGCAATTCGAGGTCTTCGAAGAAGTACTGCATGAATTCTTCGCGGGTCAGTTCAAAGGTGAAGTCGTCCTGTCCTTCGCCTTCATTGCTGGCCTTGCTGCCCCCTTCGCCACCGCTGCCGCCGCTCTGGCGCTGGATGCGATCGCCTTGCAGGTAGTCCGAGTTGCCGGGATGCACCGCTTCCCGGCGACCGCCCTTGCCGTGGTGGAAAAACGGCTCGGTGACGTCCTTGCGCGGAATGCTGATGCTCTTGGATTGATCGAGGTCGGTGATGCTGCGGTCGCGTATGGCGTCCGCAACTGAACGTTGAATATGGCCCCGAAAGCGGCGCAGGAAGCGCTCCCGATTGGCAATGCTCTTGTTCTTGCCAGCTAGTCTACGGTCGATAATCTGATGTAGCACTGTCCGTTCTCCTGCTGGTGCCGCACGACCGGGCGAGCGGCGTTGCGGCGGAGTGGCTGTCTGTCGGCGTGCTGACGGGCAGCCCCGGGGTTCCTGCCCGGCCGGTCGCCGTCATGGCGGCCGGCCGTCTTCTGGCTTACGACGACTTGCGCACGCGCAGATACCATTCGCACAGCAGCCGCACCTGCTTCGGCGTATAACCCTTGCTGACCATGCGATTGACGAAGTCCTCGTGTTTCTGCATCTCTTCGTTGGAGCCCTTGGCATTGAAGGAGATCACCGGCAGCAGGTCTTCGGTGTTGGAGAACATCTTCTTCTCGATCACCACCCGCAGCTTTTCGTAGCTGGTCCACAGCGGATTCTTGCCGCCGTTGTTGACCCGTGCCCGCAAGACGAAGTTGACGATCTCGTTGCGAAAATCCTTCGGGTTGCTGATGCCGGCCGGTTTCTCGATCTTTTCCAGTTCCGCGTTCAGGGCCGCGCGGTCGAAGCTCTCGCCGGTGTCGTGATCGCGGTATTCCTGGTCCTGGATCCAGAAGTCGGCGTAGGTCACGTAACGGTCGAACACGTTCTGGCCGTACTCGGAATACGACTCCAGATAGGCGGTCTGGATTTCCTTGCCGATGAATTCGGCGTAGCGCGAGGCCAGCGTGTCCTTGACGAACGAGAAGTACTTCTGCTCGGCTTCCTGGGGAAACTGCTCGCGCTCGATCTGCTGCTCCAGCACATACATCAGGTGCACCGGATTGGCGGCGACCTCGGTGGTGTCGAAGTTGAACACGCGGGAAAGAATCTTGAAGGCGAAGCGGGTCGAAATCCCGTTCATGCCTTCATCGACGCCGCCGTAGTCGCGGTACTCCTGGTATGACTTGGCCTTGGGATCGGTGTCTTTCAGGTTCTCGCCGTCATACACCTGCATCTTCGAGAACAGGCTCGAGTTCTCGGGCTCCTTCAAGCGCGTCAGCACCGAGAACTGCGCCATCATCTTCAGCGTGCCAGGCGCGCAGGTCGCCAGTCCCAGCGAAGAACTGCGGATCAGCTTTTCGTAGATCTTGATTTCTTCGGAGACGCGCAGGCAATACGGCACCTTGACGATGAAGATACGGTCCAGCAATGCCTCGTTGTTCTTGTTATTGCGGAAGGCCTTCCATTCGGATTCATTGGAGTGGGCCAGGATCACGCCGTCGAAGGGGATCGCGCCAAAGCCTTCGGTGCCCTTGAAGTTGCCTTCCTGGGTGGCGGTCAACAAGGGGTGCAGCACCTTGATCGGCGCCTTGAACATTTCGACGAACTCGAGCAGGCCCTGGTTGGACAGGCACAGCCCGCCCGAATAACTGTAGGCGTCGGCGTCATCCTGCGAATACTGCTCGAGCTTGCGGATGTCGACCTTGCCCACCAGGGTAGAAATGTCCTGGTTGTTCTCGTCGCCCGGCTCGGTCTTGGAAATGCCGATCTGGCGCAGGATCGATGGATAGCGTTTGACCACCCGGAACTGGCGGATGTCGCCATTGTATTCATGCAGCCGCTTGACTGCCCACGGGCTCAGGATAGGTTTGAGGTAGCGCCGCGGAATGCCGAACTGTTCCTCCAGGATGGGGCCGTCTTCCTCATAGTCGAACAGGCCCAGCGGCGATTCGTTGACCGGGGAACCCTTGATCGAATAGAACGGAACCGCTTCCATCAACTGCTTGAGGCGTTCGGCGATGGACGACTTGCCGCCGCCGACGGGGCCTAACAGATAGAGGATCTGCTTTTTTTCTTCGAGACCCTGGGCGGCGTGCCGGAAGTACGAAACCACCTGCTCGATGACTTCCTCGGCGCCGTAGAATTCCTTGAATGCGGGATAGACCTTGATTACCTTGTTGGCGAAGACGCGGGAAAGGCGTGGGTCTTCGCGGGTGTCGACCTTTTCGGGCTCGCCGATGGCCATCAGCATCCGCTCTGCAGCAGATGCATATACTGCTGGGTCGCTCTTGCAAAGATTCAGATACTCTTCGAGCGAAAGTTCTTCTTCTCTTGTCTTGTCGAACCGGCTTGCAAAGCTGCTGTAAATATCCATACCACCTCCGTCGCTTCATGATGAAACAAACTTGTGTCTAGATTTACCATCTGCGGTTATCGAAGAATACGTCGGTGACTCTAATGCGGTCATTGCCGAAGTGTTCTTTGAAAGCCGTAGCGTTACAGCGCAATGCAGTGATGCTTCGTTTTTATTCTATTCCTTTTCTCTCTTACTGATCTAATCGCATCTTCTTTGTTGCAGCATAGGCGCGATTTATTTTTGGTTGGCGCAGAACACCATGTATTTTGTGGCGTTGCTTGTGGTTCGACCCGGGTCCCCACCGGCTCAGTCCCCATTCCCGCATGCTCTTTCAATGTGCATCCCCGTGTCGCGGTTGACGTGCGTGCGCTATTTTTGCGCAGGGCGCTGCGGTGGGCGGTCACCGAACAATTCTTTAGAATATTTCGGTCTTTCGATATGTCCGTCGATTTTCTTCGTCGGCGCCGTCTGCCGAAGCCGGCTTTCGGGATCGCAGCGGAGCCGAGCGGCGGAATAAATAATTTCCATGCGGAAATATTCTATCTCGATCGGATGTGGCACATCGAAATTGTTATCTTGATAACTATGTTCTTGCGGACTGCCCAGTTTTGCAAATCTGCCACGGATGAGCGGGCTGATCTCGTGGCAAGCTTCAGCGAATGGCCCGGAAAGCACTTAAGTCATTGACAGGCAAATAGAAAATGCAGTCTAATTCAGGGTTCACCATCTGAAGAATTGCGCACGGTGCCGTTGCAGCAGTTTGCAGTTTTCGATTAGTCGGAATACCTCGGTATAAAGACCAGAAAAAAGCGGACCAACCAGAGGTGTCAGCGATGCAGGGGTTGCCGGGGCTATCGGGCGACAGGGCATTGTTGATGCGGGACCGGCACATTGATAGCGGTTCCAGAATTCCGATTTATTTTTTTGCTGTTCATTTTTCGCGGCATCGTTTTGGCAGCTTTGCCCAATCGGTTTTGCAAGATAAGCAGCCCAACCAAGCGAGTCCAACATGAAACGTACTTATCAACCTTCCGTCGTGCGTCGCAAGCGTACCCACGGTTTCCGCGCTCGTATGGCAACCCGTGGCGGCCGTGCCGTCATCAACGCTCGCCGCGCCAAGGGCCGCAAGCGTCTGGCTGCTGATTAAGCTGCGACAGTGCGCCGAGCCCTCGCGTGACGGACGAACGTTCACAGCTTTACCCTCGCGATCGGCGAATCGTCAAAACGGATGATTTTTCATCCGTTTTTCGTTTGCGCCCTGTCCAGCGCACAGCGCATTTCGTGCTGTATGCGCGGGGCAACAGCCTGGGGCGCGCCCGTCTGGGCGTGGTGGTCGGCAAGCGCTTTGCCCCTCGGGCGGTGACGCGCAACACCATCAAGCGCGCCACGCGCGAGTTGTTCCGGCAGTCCGCGCTGCCTGCGCTCGATTGCATCGTGCGTCTGTCCCGCCCCGTCAATACCCGGCAGGGACCGGCGACCAACGCTGCGCTGAAATCGGCGGTGCGCACCGAGCTGGCCCAGTTGCTGGCTTTTTTGCGAGACGCACCGGCCTTTGCCGGGAAATAGGAAGTGATGAAAACGCCTCTGCTCCTGCTGTTACGTGCCTACAAGCTGGGAGTGAGTCCGTTTCTGGGACAGAATTGCCGTTTCTATCCCAGCTGTTCCGATTACGCTGCCCAGGCCGTGAGCATTCATGGTGCATTCAAGGGCAGTGTGCTGGCGGCCCGCCGCCTCGGCAAATGCCATCCGTGGCACGCTGGCGGCCTCGATCCGGTTCCCGGTTCTGTCGAGGCCGATCTCCTGCGTCAAGAGGCCGACCCGGCTTCAACTGTTCCGAATTCTTCGTCCCAGCGCATTGCTGCGCGGGTTCCCCCTGCTGTGGCCGCAGATGGTTGCAGTCACTCCTGAACTAACCAATACGCATATGGATATCAAACGTACCGTCCTGTGGGTTGTATTCTCCTTCTCACTGTTGCTGCTGTGGGACAGCTGGATGCGCCATAACGGCCACCAGTCGATGTTCTTCCCGTCGGCCAACCCGACTCAGGAGCAGGCAGCCGCCAACCCTGTCACGCCGACCGCCAGCCCGACCGGCTCACCGGTGCCCCAGGCTGGCACGGCAGCACCCGCCGGCGTGCCGGCTGGCGATGTGGCTCCGGCCAATGCCAAGGGTGAAACCATCACCATCACCACCGACGTGGTCAAGGCCGATATCGACACCCTGGGCGGCGAGCTCAAGCGCCTCGAGCTGCTCAAGCAGCGCGACGTGGTCGATCCGACCAAGAACCTGGTGCTGTTCGATTCCGGCGCGGGTCACACCTACCTGGCCGAGACCGGCCTGATCGGTGGTCCTTTCCCGACCCACAAGTCGCTGTTCTCCGCCCAGCCGGGCGTGCGCTCGCTGGACAACGGCAATCAGGTGCAACTGGTGCTGGAAGCAGAGCAGGGTGGCGTCAAGCTGACCAAGACCTTCACCTTCAAGCGCGACAGCTACCTGATCGACGTCAAGCATACCGTGACCAACAACACGGGCGCGGCGATCAACCCGTCGCTGTACCTGCAGTTGCTGCGTGATGGCAACAAGCCGGGCGGCGAGTCGCATTTCTACAGCACCTTCACCGGACCGGCGGTCTACACCGACGCCCACAAGTTCGAGAAGATGACCTTCGAGAAGATCGAAGAAGGCAAGGCCGAGCACGCCACCAAGGCCGACAACGGCTGGGTGGCGCTGGTGCAGCACTATTTCGTGTCGGCCTTCATCCCGCCGCAGCAAGTGCAGCGCGACATCTTCGCCAAGAAGGTCGCCACCAACCTGTACGCCGTCGGCACCATCCTGCCGCTGGGCTCCGTGGCGCCTGGCGCCTCGGTGACGATGGACGCCCACCTGTACTCCGGCCCGCAAGAGTCGAAGGTGCTGGAGGCCGTCGCTCCCGGCCTGGAACTGGTCAAGGACTATGGCTGGCTGACCCTGATCGCCAAGCCGATTTTCTGGCTGATGACGCACATCCACGCCATCGTCGGCAACTGGGGCTGGACCATCATCCTGCTGACGGTGCTGATCAAGCTGGTGTTCTTCCCGTTGTCGGCGGCCAGCTATCGCAGCATGGCCAAGATGAAGGCGGTGTCGCCGCGCATGCAAGCCATTCGCGAGCGTCACAAGGGCGATCCGCAGGCGATGAACCGCGAGATGATGGCGATGTACAAGACCGAGAAGATCAATCCGCTCGGTGGCTGTCTGCCGATCGTGATCCAGATCCCGGTGTTCATCTCGCTGTACTGGGTGTTGCTGGCATCGGTCGAAATGCGCGGCGCGCCGTGGCTGGGCTGGATCCATGACCTGACCGCTCCGGATACGCTGTTCGGCACCATCCCTTACTTCAACATGCCGGTTGGCCTGCTGCCGATCATCATGGCGGCATCGATGTTCCTGCAGACCAAGCTGAACCCGACCCCACCGGACCCGGTCCAGGCCAAGGTCATGATGTTCATGCCGCTGGTGTTCTCGTTCATGTTCTTCTTCTTCCCGTCCGGCCTGGTGCTGTACTGGGTCACCAACAACGTGCTGTCGATCGCGCAGCAATGGGTGATCACGAAGAACATCGAAAGCGGCAAGACCAAGTAAGCGCTTTGCCCACTCGCCCGGCATCGCCGGGCGGGCGAGTTGAAGAACCCGTGGATAACAACACGGGTTTTTTTTCGCGAAAAATTCTTCACAGGCATTAACATTACAGCTGGCGCACGCAGTGCCGATCAAGACCAGACCAACCGCCACCACTAATTTTTCAGCAAGATGACCTTCGACTCTTCCCCCATTGCCGCCATCGCCACTGCTCCCGGTCGCGGCGGCATCGGCGTAGTCCGACTTTCGGGTAAAAACCTCTCTGGCGTGATTGCCGCCGTGTGCGGCCGCCAGCAACTGGCACCCCGCCACGCCACTTATCTGCCGTTCTGCCGGGCCGATGGCAGCGCCATCGACCAGGGGCTGGCGATTCACTTCCCGGCCCCGCATTCCTACACCGGAGAAGACGTGCTGGAGTTGCAGGGCCATGGTGGACCGGTGGTGATGCAGATGTTGCTGGCGCGCTGTATCGAAGCAGGCGCCGAGATCGGCCTGCGTCTGGCCGAACCGGGCGAATTCACGCAACGCGCCTTCCTCAACGACAAGATCGACCTGGCCCAGGCCGAAGCCGTGGCCGATCTGATCGAAGCCACCACCGAGGCCGCCGCCAAGTCGGCCTCCGAATCGCTCAGCGGCGCCTTCTCGAAAGTGATCCACGAGCTGGTCGAGCAGGTCACCAGCCTGCGCATGCTGGTCGAGGCGACCCTTGATTTTCCGGAAGAAGAGATCGACTTCCTCAAGCAATCCGACGCCCGTGGCCAGCTGTCGACGATCCGCGCGACGCTGGAAGACGTGTTCCGCCATGCGGCCCAGGGCGCGCTGCTGCGCGACGGCCTCAATGCCGTGCTGGCCGGCAAGCCCAATGTGGGCAAGTCGTCGTTGCTCAACGTGCTGGCGGGCGCCGACGTGGCCATCGTCACGCCCATCGCCGGTACCACGCGCGACAAGGTTACCCAGACCATCCTCATCGAAGGCATGCCGCTCAACATCATCGACACTGCCGGCATCCGCGAAGATGCTGCCGACGGTAGCGGCCCGGACGAAGTCGAGCGGATCGGCATCGAACGCACCTGGGTCGAGGTGGCCAAGGCTGACGTGATCCTGCACATGCTCGACGCCGACCGCGGCCCCACGCTGGAAGACGAAAACATCACCGCGCGTTTCCCGGACGGCGTGCCGATCGTGCGGATCTGGAACAAGATCGACCGCTCCGGCCACAAGCCTGCGGTAGAAACCATGCCCGACGCCACGCACGTGTATGTGTCGGCCGCCGAAGGGCAGGGTATCGACTTGCTGCGTGGCGAGCTGCTACGCATCGCAGGCTGGCAGCAGACGGTCGAGTCGCGCTATCTGGCGCGTGAGCGTCACCTGCTGGCGTTGAAGGTGGCGGGCGACCATCTCGAGATCGCCGCCGTCCACGCCGGCCTCGATAGCGAAGGCGGAGATCATGCGCTGGACCTGTTCGCCGAAGAACTGCGCCTGGCACAGGAGAGCCTGTCCAGCATCACCGGCAGGTTTACGCCGGATGATTTGCTGGGAGTGATCTTTTCGCGGTTCTGTATCGGAAAGTGAGTTGCCTGCCGTCGTCCTGGCGAAAGCCAGGACCCAGCGTCGTACGGCACTCGTCGATCCGCAACGAAAGCCGCTGGGTCCCGGCATGCGCCGGGACGACGAAGTCATTTTCGCGTCTGCCCTTTTTCCATCAATTGGCGCCCTTGCCTTCCGGGAAATCGGTGCTTCGAGATGCTGACGAACGTAACAAGAAGTTTCAGGCGACCCGCAAGTGCCGATGCGATCGTCAAGATTCTGTGGTGGATGTTACAGCGTGTAAAAAGATTGGTCCGACTGGAGGGGGGTGGTTATTCTGAGCTTCCTCCCCCTCCAATTCATCACCCCTGAGAATTGGATTTAGCCCGCCGGCCTCGCGCTGTGCGGGCTTTTTTACGTCCGCTCGATCGCGTCAAGGATGAGCTTCGGGACGCGTCAGCAGGAAAGATGCGGCGCTGCTAAGATGCCTCTTTTTTACGACTCATCCACAGGAGCCTGCATGTCTTCCAATCCGCGTATTGCCGACCATCCGATCGATCCCAATTTCATCAGCCGCTGGTCGCCACGCGCCTATGATGGCTCCGATATCTCGGAAGAGACGGTGCTGACTTTCCTGGAAGCTGCGCGCTGGGCGCCGTCGGCCTATAACGCGCAGCCTTGGCGTTTCGTCTATGCGCGCCGTGGCACGCCGGCATGGCAAAGCCTGCTGGGCCTGCTCAATGAATTCAATCGCAGCTGGGCCGAGAAGGGTTCGGTCCTGATCGTGGTGTTGTCGAAGACGGTGATGCTGCCGCCAGGCGCCAAGGAAGTCGTGCCATCGGGCACCCATTCGTTCGACACTGGTTCGGCCTGGGGCTACCTGGCGCTGCAGGCCAGCATCTCCGGCTGGCATGCGCACGGCATGGCCGGCTTCGACAAGGAAAAGGCGCGCGTCGAACTGAACGTGCCGGCCGAATACTCGGTGGAAGCGGCCGTGGTCATCGGCAAGCTGGGTGACAAGTCGACCCTGCCGGAAGGCCTGCAAGCACGTGAATTGCCTAGCCCGCGCGAGCCGCTGTCGGCGCTGGCATTCGAGGGTAAATTCAAGGCCTGAATTTTTTTGTCGAATTGATGACAAAGTGCTGGCTTTTCTAAAAGAGCTCTTATAGAATAGCGGTCTTTCAGCAAGCACCGACAGCTGAAGACGGTTTTGGAGTGGTAGTTCAGTTGGTTAGAATACCGGCCTGTCACGCCGGGGGTCGCGGGTTCGAGCCCCGTCCGCTCCGCCAGATAAAAAAGCCCTGCTCTTTGAGCGGGGCTTTTTTTCGTCCATTTTTTTTTGTGGACGCGAAACAAATTCCAGGGATGTCCAAAGAAAAATGCCCGCTGCGAAGCGGGCATTTTGACTTGCAAGGGGTACTGCTAGAGCCCCTTTGAGCTTACTTGGTTTTATTGCCCGACAAAGCCTCCACTACCTGCCGTGGGGCCTCGGCGTAATGCTTGAACTCCATCGAGTAGGTAGCCCGTCCCTGCGACAGCGACCGCAGTGTCGTCGAATAACCAAACATTTCCGACAGTGGCACCTCGGCACGTACCAGCTTGCCGCCGCCGATCATGTCTTCCATACCCTGCACCATGCCGCGCCGTGACGACAGGTCGCCCATGACGTTGCCCATGAAGTCTTCCGGTGTTTCCACCTCGACCTGCATCATCGGCTCCAGCAGGATCGGGCCTGCGCGTCGCATCGCTTCCTTGAAGGCCATCGAGCCGGCCATGCGGAAGGCGTTTTCGTTGGAGTCGACGTCGTGGTACGAACCGAAGGTCAGCGTGGCCTTGACATCAACCACCGGATAACCCGCCAGCACGCCTGCGCGCAACGACTCCTGGATGCCCTTGTCGACTGCGGGGATGAATTCACGCGGAACCACGCCGCCCTTGATCGCGTCGACGAATTCATAACCCTTGCCAGCCGGTTGCGGTTCCAGTTTCAGCACCACATGACCATACTGGCCGCGTCCGCCGGACTGCTTGACGAACTTGCCCTCGACGTCTTCGACCGCCTTTCGAATCGCTTCGCGGTAAGCCACCTGCGGCTTGCCCACCGTCGCCTCGACGTTGAACTCGCGCTTCATCCGGTCCACCAGGATCTCAAGGTGCAGTTCGCCCATGCCCGACATGATGGTCTGGCCCGACTCTTCGTCCGTATGCACCCGGAACGACGGGTCTTCCTGCGCCAGGCGACCCAGCGCAATGCCCATCCGTTCCTGGTCGGCCTTAGTCTTCGGCTCTACCGCCTGCGAAATCACCGGTTCCGGAAACACCATGCGCTCCAGGATGATCGGATGCTCCGGATCCGACAGGGTGTCGCCGGTCGTCACATCCTTCAGGCCCACGGCAGCGGCAATGTCACCGGCGAACACTTCCTTGATCTCCTTGCGTTCGTTGGCGTGCATCTGCAGGATCCGGCCCAGTCGTTCCTTGCGGCCCTTGACCGGGTTATAGACGGTGTCGCCCGAATTGACCACGCCCGAATACACCCGGAAGAAGGTCAACTGGCCCACGAACGGGTCGGTCATGATCTTGAAGGCCAGCGCCGAGAACGGCTCGTCATCTGCCGGATGGCGTTCGATCTCGCCGTCGTCCTCGTCATGGCCGGCAATGGCCGGCACGTCGACCGGCGACGGCAGGTAATCGATTACCGCATCCAGCATCGCCTGCACGCCCTTGTTCTTGAAGGCGCTACCGGCCAGCATCGGCACGATTTCGTTAGCCACCGTGCGCAGGCGCAGGCCCAGCTTGATCTCGTCCTCGGTCAGCGGCGTGCCCGACAGGTACTTGTCGAGCAAGGCTTCATTGGCTTCGGCCGCCTGTTCGATCATGTTGTCGCGCCATTGGCGAGCGCTGTCCGCCAGCTCGGCCGGAATCTCTTCGTACTTGAAGCTGACGCCCTGGCTGGCCTCATCCCAGATGATGGCCTTCATCTTGACCAGGTCGATCACGCCGGTGAAATGGTCTTCTGCGCCCACCGGGATCTGGATCGGCACGGCGCGGCCCTTGAGCCGTTCCTCGATCTGTTTCTGTACCCGGAAGAAGTCGGCGCCGACGCGGTCCATCTTGTTGACGAAGGCAATGCGCGGCACCTTGTACTTGTTGGCCTGGCGCCAGACGGTCTCCGACTGCGGCTGCACGCCGCCCACCGAGTCGTACACCATCACGGCGCCATCGAGCACGCGCATGGAGCGTTCGACCTCGATGGTGAAATCGACGTGGCCCGGGGTATCGATGATGTTGATGCGGTGCTCGGGGTAATTGCCGGCCATGCCTTTCCAGAAAGCGGTGGTGGCCGCCGAGGTGATGGTGATGCCGCGTTCCTGCTCCTGCTCCATCCAGTCCATGGTGGCCGCGCCATTGTGCACTTCACCGATCTTGTGATTGACGCCAGTATAAAAAAGGATGCGCTCGGTGGTCGTGGTCTTGCCCGCATCGATGTGCGCACTGATACCGATGTTGCGGTAGTTTTCTATTCGGGTCTTGCGGCTCATGATGTGTCCTTTCTATGGCGCCGTCACTGCTCGGTGAAACGAAGATGATTGCAGGTTGGTTGATCAATTCTCGTCTGATTTATGTAACGAGGATTAGATAATAGGAGCCTCTTGCGCTTTATTCAAGTCCATCGCAGATATTTTTGTAATGCAGATTAAAATAAACTACACTGCCCCCACAGATGGCAACACCGAGGAGCGCCGATGATAAAACCCCGAGGACGACCCCGTAGTTTCGATCGTGAACAGGCATTGCAACAGGCCATGCAGGTGTTCTGGAACAAGGGTTACGAAGGCACCACCATGGCCGACCTGACCGACGCCATCGGCGTCAAGGCGCCCAGCCTGTACGCAGCTTTCGGCGACAAGAACGCGCTGTTTCGCGAAGCGGTCGAGTTCTATTCGCGCACCGTCAGCGCCGGCCCGCTGCGCGAGCTGCATGCCGGGCGCGGGATTCGCGAAGACCTGTACGCGATGCTGCGCGCCAGCGTGCGCATGAATGCAGGCAAGAGTAGCGCATCGGGCCTGCCGGCGGGGCGGGGATGCATGGTGGTGGTGTCGGCCATCAACTGTGCTCCCGAGAACGCCGAACACAGTGATGCGCTGTCGCAACGCCGGCACCAGCGTCGCAACGAGATTCGCGCCCGGCTGCTGCAGGCGCAGCGGGACGGAGAGATTCGCGCCGATGTCGACATCACGGCGCTGGGAGACTTCTATACGGGGTTTCTTAACGGCATGGCCCTGGGCGCACGCGATGGTTTGTCCAGCGCGCGCCTGACGGCCACGATCGGGCCGGCGATGTTGCCATTGGAGAGTGTACTGGCGGTGCCAGCGTAGGCCTTGGCCTTGCGTCTGAAGACTTATAAGTCTTCAGTCACTGGGCCCTGACTTTCGTCAGGGCGACGGTGCGAGAGTGATCAGTAGTCAGCCGTCGTGCCGGCCAAGGCCGGACCCCAGTGTCATTGCGTTGCTGCCTCAGGCGGCCTTGGGCATCTGGCCTTCGTTTTCCTTCAACTGACCGCCCAGCGCTTCCACCAGCGACGACAGCAGCTTGGCCAATTCACCGGTCATCAGCAGGAAGTCGCCATCGAGACGTTCGTTTTCGTCGCGGCCGCCGATATCGCTGTCTTCCTTCAATACATCCAGTGCCGCAATGCGCTTGACCGACAGGTTCTCGGTCAGCACGAAGGAGACCTTGTCGGACCAGGTCAGCGCCAGGCGGGTGCACTGCTTGCCGGACTCGATATGGCGCCGCACGTCATCGGCTTCCAGCGTGTGGCGCACATAGCGCACGGTGGCCTTGCCTTCGCCGGTCGAGCGCAGCTCGGTGTCCTGGTCGACGGTGAAGCCGAACGGCGCTTCGTCGCTGGCCAGCCAGTCGGTCATGGCCGCGCCCGGCGACATGACGGTGCGCAAGGTTTCCAGCGGGAACTTGGGAATCGCCTTGAACAACAGCTTCAACACTTCCTCTGCCTTGGACGGGCTGCCGGCATCGACCAGCAACCAGCCGTTGACCGGATCGATCCAGACGAAGGTGCTGCGCGTGACCGAGAAGGCGCGCGGCAACAGCTCGTCGGTGACCTGTTCCTTCAATTCCTTGGTTTGCTTGCGTCCGGGCGGAAAGCCCTGCTGTTCTTCCAGCTCGGCGGCGCGCGCCTTGGTGACCTGGTTGATCACGGACGACGGCAGCAACTTCTTTTCGGTCGACAGCTGAAGCAACAGTTGTCGATTGACTACGTGCACCAGCCGCTCGTTGCCGCGTGGCGACACCCAGCCCTGGCTTTGCATTTCGATGCTCGAGCAGGCGGTAAAGGCCTGTGGCGCGAGTTGCGCTTCGAGCTCATCAGGGTTGACTGCCCACGGGGCTGGCAGGCGATAGATCTGCAGATTCTTGAACCACATAGGAGTCCGGGCAAAAGCGGCCATTTTACACCGCCGCCCGTGGCTAGACGCTATCCGGTGTGCCGCTGAAGTCGAGGCTGAACTGTTGCGATTCTTCTGTCGCCTCAGCGCCAGGGCGTTGCAGGCCGCTGGCCTTGACGCCCAGCAGGCGGATCGAGCGATCCAGTTCGATGCGTTTGAGGCAGGTGCCGGCGGCATGCCGGATCGCCTTGGCATCGCCCAGCGGCTCGGAAAAACTCACATCGCGCGTGACCGTCTCGAAATCATCGAAACGCAGCTTGATGCCGATCTTGCGACAGACGTAACCCTTGCGTTCCAGGTCGGCCGCCACCTGGGTGCACAGCCGGGTAAATACCTCGCCCAGCTGCTGGCGGTCGCGCACGGCGTGCAGATCGCGCTCGAAGGTGGTTTCGCGGCTCATCGATACCGGTTCGCTGTGGGTGACTACGGGCCGGTTGTCGAGCCCGTGAGAGACCCGGTGCAGCCACTGGCCGTAGCTTTGGCCGAAATGCTCGAGTAGCCAATCCTGCGTGCAGGCGGCCAGTTCGCCGATGCTCTTGACGCCCAGGCTCTCCAGCTTGGCGGTCGACTTCGGGCCGATGCCATTGATCTTCCTGACCTCCATGGGCCAGATGCGTGACGGCAGGTCGTCCATCGTGACGATGGTGATGCCATCGGGCTTCTGCATGTCGGAGCACAGCTTGGCCAGCAGCTTGTTGGGGGCGATGCCGACCGAGCAGGTCAGTTGCGTGGCCTCGAAGACGGCCGACTTGAGGCGACGGGCGATGGTCTCCGAGTCGTCCTCGAGAAATGAAATGTCGGCATAGACCTCATCGATGCCGATGTCTTCAATGGTCGGGCTGACCGAGCGGATGGCGTCCTTGAACTGGCGCGAGTATTGCCGGTAGAGGTCGAAGTTGACCGGCAGCAGCACGGCGTCGGGCGCCAGCCGGGCGGCTTTCATGGTGGGCATCGCCGAATGCACGCCGAGGGCGCGCGCTTCATAGGTGGCGGTGGTCAATACGCCGCGGCCGACATAGTCTTTCAGGCGCGAGAATTCGCGGGTGCCATCCGGCAGATCGCGCGGCGCATGGGTCTGGCGGCCCGCCACCACCACCGGCTTTCCTCTCAGCTCGGGATAGCGCGACAACTCGCAGGATGCAAAGAAGGCATCCATGTCGATGTGGGCGATGCGACGTTGATCAGCGGCCATGGCGGCTTAGTAATGCGGCGGCCTCTCGTTGGCCGGTGCGCGGTCATCGCTGGCGTTGGCGAGTTCCTTGAAGCGCTTGGCCAAGGCCCCCAGCAGCATCTCCAGCTCGTCGATTTTTTGCTGCTGGTGATAGACGGTGCGATTGAGCTCATCGACCAGGTGTTCCTGGTGCGACAGTTTCATTTCGATCTCGATGATGCGGTCTTCGCTGCTCACTTGTGTGCTTCCTCTCGCGTTACGTGGCTGGGGTTGGTGCCCAGCCAATCCAGTACGCCTGCCGCGGCGCCATGGCCAGTGGCAAAGCAGGCGCTCAACAGGTAGCCGCCGGTGGGGGCTTCCCAGTCCAGCATTTCGCCGGCGCAGAACACGCCCGGCAATGCGCGCAGCATCAGGCCGTCGTCGAGCGCTTCGAAACTGACGCCGCCGGCGGTGCTGATGGCTTCGGCCAGCGGGCGTGGTCGCAACAGCGTCAGCGGCAGCGCCTTGATCGCCTGCGCCAGTCTGGCGGGATCGGCAAAGTCTTCCTTGCTGACCACTTCGCGCAACAGGCCGGCCTTGACGCCCTTGAGGTGCAGCCGGCTCTGCAGGTGGCTGGACATCGAACGTGCGCCGCGTGGATGCGCCAGCTCGCTCTGCACTTTTTCCAGCGTCCAGTCGGGGAGCAGATCGAGGTGCAGGCGCACCGAGCCATGCGCGCTGATGGCGTCGCGCAATGGCGCCGATAGCGCATAGACCAGGCTGCCCTCGACGCCCTTGGCCGTCACCACGAACTCGCCCCGGCGATTGTGCATGCCGCCGTTGGGGCGTGCCACGCTGGCGACCACGGGCTTGACCGGCTCGCCCGCAAAACGGGTGCTGAAGTGTTCGCTCCAGTCGAGTTCGAAGCCGCAGTTGGATGGCTGCAGGGCCGCCACATCGACCTGGCGTTGTTGCAGCAGTGGCGCCCAGGCGCCGTCCGAGCCCAGGCGCGGCCAGCTGGCGCCGCCCAGTGCCAGGAGAGTGGCATTGGCGGTGACCGTTATCTCACCGTCGGGCCCGGCCAGGCGAAGCGCGCCGTGTTCGTCCCAGCCCAGCCAGCGATGGCGCATGTGAAACCGCACGCCCGATTCGCGCAGGCGATGCAGCCAGGCGCGCAGCAGTGGCGCCGCCTTCATCTCGAGCGGGAAGACCCGGCCCGAGCTGCCGACGAAGGTGTCGATGCCGAGGCCATGAATCCAGGCTCGCAGTTGTTCGTTGTCGAAACGCCGGATGAACGGCGCCAGTTCGTCGCGCCGGCCGCCGTAGCGCGGCAGGAAGTCGGGCAGCGCCTCGGAGTGGGTGATGTTCATGCCGCCGCGACCGGCCAGCAGGAACTTGCGTCCGGCCGAGGGCATCGCATCGTAGACATCGACGCTGGCGCCGTGGCGGGACAGCACTTCGGCCGCCATCAGGCCGGCCGGGCCGGCGCCGATCACGGCCACGTGCTGGCCAGGAGAAAGAGAAGACAGGTTTTGCATGCGATTCTGTTAGGGCCGCTGGCGCCCGCCAGGCTCAGCGCCGGTGTGGCGCGCTGTAGCGATGTTCCAGGCGGGCGACCAGCAGCGCCAGGATGATGGTCATGCCGAAGTAAAGCACGGAAATGGTGATGTAGGGTTCCCAGTAGCGGGCATAAGTGCCGGCGACGGTGCGTGCAGCATACGCCAGTTCGGCCAAGCCGATGGCCGACACCAGCGAGGAATCCTTGAGCAGCGTGATGGCTTCGTTGCCCAGCGGCGGCAGCATACGGCGAAAAGCCTGTGGCAGCACCACGTAGCGCATCGTCAGCAGGTAGTTCATGCCGAGGCTGGCGGCGGCATACGACTGGCCGCGCTCGATCGACTGGATGCCGGCCCGGAAGATTTCGGAAATATAAGCGCCCGCATTGAGCGACAACGCTACCGTGCCCGACAGGAAGGCGCCGTAGTCCTGCTTGATGGTGCGGGCCAGCTCGCCCGAGATCAACAGGCCGTGCTCGGGATGCACCAGCGCCGGCATGAGCGCAAAGTGCACCAGCATGATCTGCACGAACAGGGGCGTGCCGCGAAAGAATGCCACATACAGCGCCGCCAGCCAGCGGGCGGCGCGTACCGGCCACTTCCAGGCGCCGCGATGGACCTCGGCCAGGCGCAGCATGCCCACCAGCAAGCCCAGCACGGTGCCGACCACGATACTGACGGCCGACACCTGCAACGTCACCAGCATGCCCTGGGCGAACAGCGGCGCATAGCCTTCGATGATGCTCCAGCGGAAATCCATGGCCTACTCTGTGACGTTGAAATGCGGTGGCATGCGTAACTTGCGGGACACGATCACTTGCCGAAATACTGGGCGCTGATCGCCGCAAAGCTGCCATCGGCCTTCATGTCGGCCAGGCCCTTGTTGATCTTGGCCAGCAGTTCCGGGTCGTCCTTGCGCACGGCGATGCCGTAGTCTTCCTTGGGGAAGGTGTCGTCGGTGACGGTGCGCAACTTGCTGTTGGGATTGTTGGCGATGTAGTTCTTCACCACCGGCTCATCGGCCACCACCGCGTCGACGCCGCCGCCTTCGAGTTCCTTCAGGGCCAGTGGGGTCGATTCGAAGCGCTTGATCTTGGCGTTGTTCTTGCCCAATACCTGCTGCACCAGTTCGTCACCCGAGGTGGCGCTCTGGGTGCCTACGGTCAGCGGCTTGAGGTCGTTCATCTTGCTGACCTTGGTGTCGGCTGCCGGCACGGCGATGGTCTGGGTGGCAACGAAGTACGGTTCAGAGAAGCTGACCGATTTCTTGCGCTCGTCGGTGATGGTGATGGCCGAGATGAGCAGGTCGCGATCGCCTTGCGCCAGGAAGTTGAAGAAGCCTTCGAACGGCGTCGGCACGAACTTGACCTCGATGCCGATGCGCTTGGCCAGCGCCTTCATGACGTCGATATCAAAGCCGACCACTTGCTTCTGTTCGTTTTCCGCCGAGAACGGCGCATAGGCCGACTCGACGCCCACCAGGTAGACCTTGGCCGCGGCAGGCGCTGCGGCTTGCGGTGCGGCCGGTTGCTCCTTGTTACAGGCGGCCAGGCCCAGCATGCCGATGAAACCGGCGGTCAGCGCCAGGGCGCGGGCGTGGCGGAAGAAGTTGTTGCTCATGGTGAAACCTTATCGTCGGAGCGCTGCGGCCAGCGCCGGTTTTTTTTGGAAAGGCGAAATTGTAAACTGCTCAGCCGCTTCGGCCCTATCGGCAATGCAAAAAGCCGCGCCAGGCGATGCTAAAAAATAACGATCAGGGTCCGATGTTGTTACCAGGGAAACGCCCGGCAGGGTTCAGCCCGGCTCGGGCGTGTTCCTCGGCTTTTGCAGCAGGGCTTTCAGATTGGCCAGGCGGGCCTGCGGCGTCATGGCCTCGGCTTCTTCGGGCGGCGCGGTGTCTTCCTCCAGGCGCATCTCCTTGACGAAGCGCGAGACCTGGCATTCGACCACTTCCCGCGCGCGCTTGCGGCGCTTGCACCACGAAATGTGCAGCGAGCGCTGGGCGCGGGTGATGCCCACGTACATCAGGCGGCGCTCTTCTTCGATGCGGGCCGCCATCTCTTCTGCCGGGGTGTCGGGATCGCCCCGGTGCGGCAGGATGCCTTCTTCCACCCCCACCAGGAACACGTGCGGAAACTCCAGTCCCTTGGACGCATGCAGGGTCGACATGCGCACGGCGTCCTGTTCTTCGTCGCGACCTTCCAGCATGCTCATCAAGGCCACCATCTGGGTGATCTCGAGCAGGTTCTTTTCGTCACCGTCGCGATCGCGGCCGCCGCAGGCGCGTTCCTTGAGCCAATTGGTGAAGTCGACCACGTTCTGCCATTTGCTTTGCGCGCTGCGCTCTTCGTTGGTGTCGTAGAGATAGAACTCGTAGTTGATCGCTTCCATCATGTCGTCCAGCACCAGCCCGGCGTTTTCACCGCTGCCGGAGGGACCGGGGCGGGTGGCGCGCGACTCCAGCGCATTGATGAAGTCGCAGAACTTGCGCAGCGGGTACAACTGGCGGTCGACCAGCTTGTCTTCGAGCCCGCCCTTGTAGACGGCTTCGAACAGCGAACATTGCCACTGGCCGGCGACCGTGCCCAGCACTTCCAGCGTGGCCTGGCCGATGCCACGGCGGGGCGTGGTGACGGCACGGATGAAGGCCGGATCGTCGTCCTGGTTGGCGATCAGGCGCAGGTAGGCAATGATGTCCTTGATCTCGGCGCGGTCGAAATAACTCTGGCCGCCCGACATCACATACGGAATCCGCTCGCGGCGCAGGGCCTTTTCGAAGATGCGCGCCTGGTGGTTGCCGCGATACAGGATCGCGTAGTCCGAGAACTTGGCATGGCGCTCGAAGCGATGCGCCGACAGCGTGATGGCAATCTGGTCGGCCTCGGCTTCTTCGTCGTCCATCGCCATCACCTTGATCGGGTCGCCCAGTCCATGCTCGGACCAGAGCGTCTTGTCGAACAGCTTCGGATTGTTGGAGATGACCGAGTTGGCCGCCTGCAGGATGCGGGTGCTGGAACGGTAGTTCTGTTCCAGCTTGATCAGGTGCAGGTTGGGAAAATCGACCCCCAGCAGCTTGAGGTTTTCGATGGTGGCGCCACGCCAGGCGTAGATGGCCTGGTCGTCGTCGCCCACGGCGGTAAACATCGGCTTCTTGCCGACCCCGGTGACCAGCAGCTTGACCAGTTCGTACTGGCAGGTGTTGGTGTCCTGGTATTCGTCGATGAGCAGGTAGCGCAGCCGGCGCTGCCAGCGGTCGCGCACTTCCTCGTTGCTGCGAAACAGCTCCACCGGCAGCCGGATCAGATCGTCGAAGTCGACCGCCTGGTAGGCCTTCAGCGTGGCCACGTAGCTGCGGAAGATGCGCGCGGCCTGGGCTTCGTCTTCGGTGCGGGCGTTCTTCTCGGCCAGGTCGGGGTCGACCAGGCCGTTCTTCCAGAGCGAGATGCTGTTCTGGATGCCGCGAATGAGACCCTTGTCGGTGGTCACCGCCAGCTCTTGCACCAGGGAAAAACAATCGTCGCTGTCCATGATTGAAAAGCGATCCTTCAACCCCAGATGCTTCGACTCCTGGCGCAATATCTTGACCCCCAGCGAGTGGAAGGTCGACACCGTCAGGTGCTTGGCCTGCTTCGGTTCCTTGAGCAGCTTGGCGATGCGTTCCTGCATTTCCAGCGCGGCCTTGTTGGTGAAGGTCAGCGCGGCGATGTTCTTGGGTTCGTAGCCGCAGCTTTCGATCAGGTGCGCGATCTTCTGCGTGATCACGCGGGTCTTGCCCGAACCGGCGCCGGCCAGCACCAGGCAGGGGCCGGTCATGTAATGAACGGCTTCGCTCTGGGGTTTGTTCAGGCCAAAGGCGGGGGCGGACATAGGCGGGGCTCGGGGAAGAGGCAGGAAGGGTAAATGCAGCTAGGCGCGCCATTGTAGCAGCGGCGTCGGCGGCGCTCCCATTGTGGGACAATGCGCAGGAATCAATCAGTCAATCAGTTCATCCGGACCCGCCGGACATCACCATGAAATTCAACCATCTGATCCAGATCAACGATCCGCTCAACCCCTTGCTCGACCCGCTCACCCGCGAACAGTTATGGCAAGGCCTGGTGATGCGCGCCGAATTGCCCAAGCTGTTCATGCCGCATCTGGATGACTGCCGCCTCAGCGACAAGAGCATGGATGGCGTGCGCCGCGAATTGCGTTATGGCGAGCTGGTGATCCGCGACAAGGTGACCTATCTGCCGCAGATCCAGGTGCTCTACGAAATCCCGACGCAAGGCGAAATCGCCGCCTCGCGCATGAGCATGACCATCGAAGAGCCGCAGCCGGAGCAGTTGTTCGTGCGTTTCGAGTACGACGACGGCCAGCCCGACGATGTCGACAGCAGCGAAGCGTTCTATAACGAATTCCGGCGCTCGGCCTATCAGGAAGCCGATATCGATACCGTGCGCATCATTCGCGAGATGAGCATCAAGGGCTCGCTGCACTAGGGCCTGTTCACATTAAATCTGCGAGTGCGAGAGGTCGGCAAGCGTTGTCTGGCTAGGCGTAGCGACGCGCCGTAGTGGTACTACGGCAAGGAGCTGCAACAACGGCAGGCGACGCTTGCCAGCACGCCGCCTGGGGGCAACGCATCTCGCAGATTTAATGTGAGCAGGCCCTAACAGCTTCTGATGCCGGGCTTACCCGAGCAATCTTTCCAGGGCGCCGTTGACCAGCGCGCCGCCCACCACCAGCCAGGCGAACAGCACCGCACCGAGAATGATCGGCTTGAGCCCGGCATTGCGGATCGCCGACAGATGCGTGGTCAGGCCCAGCGCCGCCATGGCCATGGCCAGCAGCAGCGTGTCGACCTGCATCACCAGCCGGTTCAAGGCGACCGGCAGCGGCATGACCGAGTTGAGCACCACCACGCCGATGAACGCAAACGCGAACCACGGGATCGACAGCTTGCGGCGTTCACCGGCCGGCGCCGGGCCAGCCTTGATCGACAGCATCAGCAGGAACGGCGCCAGCATCATCACGCGCACCATCTTGGCGATGACCGCCGTGTCGGCCGTATGCTGGTCGATCGAGCGTGCCGCCGCCAGCACCTGCGCCACTTCATGCACGGTGGAGCCGATATAGATGCCGAAGTCCGGCAGGCGCAGGCCCCAGGCCGGTTCGGCCTGCAAGCCATGCAGCAGCGGATAGAGGAAGATCGCCAGCGAGCCGAAGATGACCACGGTCGAGATGGCTACCGTCACCTGCTCGCTGCGCGCCCGCAGCACCGGTTCGGTCGCCATGACCGCAGCGGCGCCGCAGATGGCGCTGCCGGCGCCGATCAACAGGGCCGCATCACGCTCGAGTCGCAGCAGTTTCACGCCCACCACCCAGGCCAGGCCAAAGGTCGACAGCAGCATGGCGGCATCGATCACCACGCCGGCCACGCCGACATGGGCGATGTCCTGCAGCGTCAATCGAAAGCCATACAGGATGATCCCGGCGCGCAGCAGCGTCTGCTTGGACAGTCGCACGCCTTCGCCGCAGCGGGGCGCCATGCGCGGATAGATCGTGTTGCCCAGCAGGATGCCGATCACGATGGCCACCGTCAGCGCCGAGAAACCATGCGCCTGAAGCCAGCCGATGTCCCCCAGTTGCACCGAGGCCCAGGCTACCGCAGCGGCCAGCAGCAGGCCGGGGACGAAGGGGCTGAGCGGATTGATGGCGGGGGAGTGGCTGGCGGTGCGCATGGCGTTCTCGACGGATGTTCTTGTGATGCAACGCACTGTACGTGAGACGGATATAAAAGAAAAACGCGTTATCTTGTTAATATCAACCTGTTAAACAGGTAGATTTAATGATGGTTGGTTTTTCTCGGATGGCGGGAGCATGAAGATAAGTTTGCGGCAGTTACAGATATTCCTGGCGGTGGCGCAGGCCGGCTCGACGACGGCGGCGGCCGAACTGGTGGCGTTGTCGCAATCGGCCGCCAGCGCCGCCTTGAATGAACTGGAGCATCTGCTGGGCGTGCAGTTGTTTGATCGTGTCGGCAAGCGGCTGGTGTTGAATGACAGTGGTCGCCGCTTGCTGCCGCAGGCGCGCCACATGCTCGACCTGGCCCACACGATAGAGCGGCAGTTCGTCGATCCGCACGCCGGCAGCGAACTGCATATCGGGGCGTCCACCACCATCGGCAGCTACATGCTGCCGGCGATGGTCGCGGCGTATCGGCGCGCGCATGCCGGTGCGCGGGTCAGAGCGCTGGTGGCCAATACGGCCGACATCGTCGCGGCGGTGGTCAATTTCGAGGTGGATGCGGCATTGATCGAAGGGCCTTGCCATGCCGACGACGTCGAGGTCGAGCCGTGGATGACGGACGAATTGATCGTGGTGGCCGCGCCCGATCATCCGATCGTCGGCGATGGGCGCAAGATCAGCCTGAAGCAATTGCGCCAGGCCGAGTGGCTATTGCGCGAAGCAGGGTCGGGCACCCGCGAGGCGGTCGAGCATGCGTTGATTCCCTATCTGCATCACCTGCCGTCGTCCTTCGAATTCGGCAACTCGGAGGCGATCAAGCGCGCCACCGCCGAAGGGCTGGGTATTTCTTGCCTGTCGCGTGCGGTGGTGCAGGACCTGATCGAGTCGGGCAAGCTGCTGGAACTGCCCACCGCCTTGCCGACCCTGCGCCGGCATTTCTACATGGTGGTCAGCAGCCACCGGGCAGCCTCGCCCAGCCTGACGGCATTGCTGGCGTTCTGCCGGTACTGGGCGCGGCTGCAGCAGCCGGCATGATGGCTCCTCCTTACCAGCGATAGGCAATGGTGGCGATGACACTGCGTTCTTCGCCGTAGCGGCAGCCGGTGGCCGCCACGCATTGCACGTAGTCGCGGTTGAACAGGTTCTTGGCGTTGATCTTCAGCTGCAGGCCACGCAAGGTAGTACTGAGTTGTTCGAGGTCGTAGGCCAGCATGGCATCGACCAGGGTGCGCCCGGCAATCTGGTAGTTCAATCCCGCCACCGGTGCTTCGCTCTGGTAGCGCACGCCGACGCCGGCTTTCATGCCCGGCAGGCCGATGCCCCCGAAATCATATTGGGCCCAGGTCGATGCTGCGTGATACGGCACGCCTGACACCCGCTGTCCTATTTCGGTGGCCAGGTTGCTCTTGGTGGTGCGAGCATCGGTGTAGGCATAGTTGGCGATCAGTTCCAGGCGGCCGAATGCCGAGCGGGCCTCCAGTTCGAGGCCGCGCGAGCGCAACTCGCCGGTCTGCACCGAATAGGTGGCATCGACCGGATCGACCGTCAGTCCGTTGGTCTGGGTGATCTGGTACAGGGCGGCGCTCAACAGGGTTTTCCCCCCTTGTGGCTGATAGCGGATGCCGACTTCGAACTGGTCGCTTTCGGTGGGCTTGAACCGGTTGCCAAGGCGATCAACCCCCGCTTGCGGTGCAAAGGACTGGCCGAAGGATGCGTAGGGGGCCAGGCCATTGTCGGCCAGGTAGACCAGGCCGGTGCGTCCGGTCAGGGCCGAATCGCGGGCCGGCGTGCGTCGGTTGTTGCTGTAGGTGGTCACGCTGCTGTCGACCCAGTCCTGGCGCGCGCCGACCAGCCATACCAGCTTGTCGGCCAGTTTCATCTGGTCTTGCAGGTACAGGCCGAACTGCTGGCTTTCGGTGCGCGAGCCGTTGTTGGTGGTGCCGATGACGGGCGTGGCGCCGTAGACCGGATTGTTCATGTTGATGGCCGACACCGTTCCGGCGTAGCGCTTGGAGTCATAGGTGCTGTCGAAGTAATCGAAGCCGGCCAGTATCTTGTGGCGCAAGGCCGGACCGCCGAGATTCATTTCCAGCGATGTGTCGGTGGTCAGGCCCTCGGATTTTTCGGTGCGGTTGACTACCCCGCGCGAGTACAGGCCGGTGGCGGAATTGAGCGTGCCATAGGAGAGGTAGTTGAAGACGGCGTCGCCGCTGAAGTAGCGCAGGTTGTGGCGCAACTTGATGTCGTCGTTGAAGGCGTGCTCGAACACATAGCCCCCCGAATAGACCTCGCTGTCGTAGCGGTCGTAGCCGGGTTCGCCAATGAAGAAGCTGCGCGGGATCGTGCCGTTGACGGTCAGCGCGGCCGACGCCGGCGCCACGAAGCGGGTGCGCATGTGCTGGTAGCTGCCCAGCAGCGTGAGCGAGGTGCGCGCCGACGGCCGCCAGGTCAGCGCCGGGGCAATATAGGTCTTGTTGTCGTCGATGTGGTTGATGCCGGTGTCGGCCTGGCGCAACAGGGCGGTCAGGCGATAGCTCCAGACGCCGTCGTCCGAGAGCGGGCCGGCGAAGTCCCCGGTGACCTGTCGGCGCCGGTTGTTGCCGATGTCGGCGCTCAGTTCGTGGTACGGCTCGGCGGTGGGGCGTTTGCTGACGGCGTTGATGACGCCGCCCGGGCTGAGCTGCCCGTACAGGACCGATGCCGCACCGCGCAGCACTTCCAGTCGTTCCAGGCCATACGGTTCCTGCGAACTGTCATATACGCTGGGCTGGTATTTCATGCCATCGCGCAGCATGCCGGTGTTGGCATTGGCCAGGTTGAAACCGCGCACGCGCACATCGTCCACCATGCGGTTGAAGGACGACGCCTGGCTGATCACGCCGGGCGTGTAGTCGAGCGCCTCGGCGAGCGACATCGCCTTGGTCGCTTCGATCTGGTCGGCGGTGGCCACCGATACCGACTGCGGCGTTTCGAGGATGGGGGTGTCGGTCTTCAGGGCAGAGCCGGCACGGCGCGCCACCAGTCCGGTCAACTGGCCGGTGGCGCTCTCCTGCTGAGCGGCTACGGTGACCTGCGGCAACGGGCCGGCATTGGCGCCGGTGGCACCGATGGCATAGGCGCCGTCCTGCTGGCGCAGCGCCTGCAGGCCGCTGCCGGCCAGCAGCGCGGCAAAGCCTTCGTCCACCGTGTAGCGGCCGGACAGGCCTGCGCTCTGGCGCTCCTGGGTAGCCTGCGGCGAGAACGACAGCAAGATGCCTGCGCGCCGCGCAAAACTGTTGAGGGCGCGGTCAAGCGGGCCGGCGGGGATATCGAAGGCCAGGCGCGTGGTGTCGAGCGCCTGGGCGTGCAGGGTAGCGCCCGGCACCAGCAGGGCGGCCAGGATGGACAGGCCGCTCAGCGGCCGGGGACGAAGGGCAAATGCACGTAGATTGAACGGGGTTTTCATGATCGGTCTGATTGATTGGCAATGGTGCTACCAGGTAAACCGGACGAGTCGCGAAAACCTGCAGAAAGAACTGAAAATAAATCACGCCGGATTCTTGGGGCGCAAGGTGATCCAGTACGACGTGAAGGCATCCACCTGCACCGGCAGGGTGCGGACCACGGCGGCCAGTATGCGGGCCGGCTGGTCGATCGGGAATACCCCCGAAATGGGCAGGCTGGCGACCGCTTCGTCGCAGCGCAGCCAGCCCGAACGATAGCGGCTCAGTTCAGCCACCAACTGGCCCAATGGCATGCGCTCCGCCACGATCATGCCGTCCTTCCATGCCACGGCGTCATCGTCGGCCCGCTGCTGTGCGCCATGCGGGCCGTCGGCGTCGAACAGGCCTTGATGGCCGGCATCGATCCGGGTGGGGTTGCCTGCGCGCTTGCCGCTGAATTCGACCGCCCCTTCGAACACGGCGACCAGCACCGTCCCATCGCGATCATGCAGGCGAAAACGGGTGCCCAGCGCGCGTGCCGTGCCTTGTCGCGTCTGTACGATGAACGGACGGTGCTGCGCGGCATTGTCGGGAGCGGTGGTGATCAGGATTTCGCCGCAGTGAAGTTGCACCAGGCGCGTCTTGCCGTCGTAGCTGATATCGACGGCGGTGGCGGTATTGAGTTCCAGGATGGTGCCATCGGCCAGCACCACCCGGCGCCGTTGGCCGTTGCGCGTGCTGTATTGCGCCAGCAGCGGCTCCCAGGGCGCGTGACTGGCGAGGCCGCCGGCCACACCCGTGACCAGGATGACGCTCAAGGCCTTGAGCGCGAAACGTCGGGCATGCTTGCGGCGCGCCGCACTGTCGCCCACGGTGGCATGGGCCAGGGCCGGCGGCAGTGTCGCCACGCCGTCGCGCAAGACCTCGAGGCGCGACCATGCCAGCTCGTGGGTCGGGTCCTCGGCGCGCCAGCAGCGACAGGCTTCGTGGTCGGCCGCCGTGGCGCTGCCCGATTGCAGACGCACCATCCATTCGATGGCTGCGGCCACGATACCCGGCCCGGGTTTGGCGGCGATGATGTCGGCATCGCAAGGCGTCGTGCCGGCCACGGTGTTCATGCCGGGTCGCCGTATTGCACGCGGTAGCAGGTCGCGAAGGCGCGGGTCATGTATTGCTGCACCGAACTGAGTGAAACCTCGAGTTGGCGCGCGATATCGGCATAACTCATGCCATCGAGCTGCGATAGCAGAAAGGCCGTGCGCACCTTCGGAGGGAGTGACGCCAGCATGGCGTCGACCTGGTTGAGCGTCTCCAGCACGATCTGGCGCGCCTCGGGCGAGGGCGCCTGTTCTTGCGGCAACTGCGCCAGTGCGTCCAGGAAGGCGGCCTCCAGCGCGCAACGCCGGAAGTGATCGATGACCAGCCCACGCGCGATGGTGGTCAGCAAGGCCCGCGCCTGATCCAGATAGAAATCGCGCCGGGCGGTGATGACGCGCACGAACGTGTCCTGCACCAGATCGGCGGCCAGTTCGGCATTGTCGGTGCGCCGACGGACCCAGCCCAGCAGCCAGCGATGATGGCCGCCATACAATCCGGCGATGTCTTCGTTAGAAAGGCGGGCGGCGTCGCGCATGGCGCAGTTGTCCAATAGAATGAGAATGCTTCTCATTGTAAAGGCCTTTGCGTGCCGCGCCAATGCCGGCGCGTAGGGATCAGACCTGTTCGAACACGCCTGCGCTGCGGTTCTTGGCGACCTTGTTCCAGGCAAAGACCTGGCCGTTCATGGCGACATAGACGCCCGGCGGCAGCACTTGCGCCACGCCGCAGGCAAAGCCGAAATTGAACAGGGCGTCGGAGTTGGCGATTTCATAAGGAATCATGGCGCCGGTCAACACCACCGTGGACGCCAGCGCGGCCTGGCCGAGCACTTGCGCCGTCAACTGCATGGTGTCGGTGCCGTGCACGATGACGATGCCGCGCTGGGTCGCGCTGCGGCACGAGACGAGCACCCGCTGGCGGTCGGCGTCCTGCATTTCCAGCGAGTCCAGCAGCGGCAGTTCTTCCAGTACGACGTCGGCGGTGATGCGCGCGCGGGCGATGACCTGCGGCAGATGACTGGCGCCGAAGCCAAGCTGGCCGGCGATTTCGTCGTAGTGTTTGTCGAAGGTGCCGCCGGTGGCGATGATGCGAAGACTCATGATTTTCCTGTGCAGGGTGAAATGGCCGTAGGCGCCGTCCGGTATCTTACACGCACATTTCTTGCCCATGGCGGCGTCCTGAAGCTGCTGCAAATGGGTCTTATAATGGACCGCATATGAAACCACTGGCACCCGGCACCGTCATCTTTCATCGTCATCGCGGCTATGGCGTGATCGTGCTCGTCAACCTGATGACGGGCTGGATTTCTGCGCGCTTCGGTAGTGAGGTGCGGACGCTGGACCTTAATCTTTCGTCCGACGAAGTGCAGCACGCCGATGGCACGCCCATCATGTTCCGTCGCGCGCCGCCGGATCGCATGCCGCATGTGCGGCTGATGGCGATGGTGCGCCTGCTGCACCGGGCCGGCTATCAGCGACTCTATCTTTACAGCTGGCCCAAGGCGTCCGGACTGCATTGGCGCTGGCATCTGTTTGCCGGGCCCCGGCAATGGATCGAACGCCCGTGGCGCGAGGGCTGGTATGGCTCTGGGGCCGACTATAACTTCAATCCGATCATGGGCTGGGGCGATAATCCTGGCGCCAGCGCCGAAGAACTGGCACGCGCGCTGGCGCAGTTCGATCCGCAAGGGCTGGCGCAGGCACTGGGTGAAGACGAAGAACATGCCGCCTGGTTCGAGCAGGTCTGCGCCACGCTGGCGCCGGACTATGCCTACAGCCTGGGATGGGACTATCACACCGGCATGCCCGAGACCTTGCCCATCATCGGCGTGCGGCGCAACGTGCCCGACTACGCCGGGCCGCCGCTGCCGTGGCCGCCCGGGTGGCATCACCTGTGGAAGAAGTCGGGGCAGTCGCCGCTGCTACGCTATCAGCCGCCCACGCCCGGCCCCCTGAGGATTACTCCGGAGCTTTGACGGCGTTCAGCGCCTGCGGGTTGAGCACGTTGCTGGGGGTGCCGGCGGCAAAGTTGACGATGTTCTGGAAGGCCGCCCGGAAATACAACTCATAGCCATCCTTTTCGACATAGCCCAGATGCGGCGAAGCCACCACGTTGTCCATGCGCAGCAGCGGTGAATCCACCGGCAGCGGTTCGCGCTCGAACACATCGAGCGCGGCCAGGCCGGGGCGGCCCTGTTCGAGTGCGGTTTCCAGTGCGCCGGCCTCGACCAGCTCGGCGCGGCTGGTATTGACCAGGCAGGCGGTGGGTTTCATCAGCGCCAGGTCGGCTGCGGTGACGCCGCCGCGGGTCGCGTCGTTCAAGCGCAGGTGCAGGCTCAGTACATCGGCCTGCGAAAAGAACGCAGCGCGATCAGGCGCTGCCTCGAAACCGTCCTTTTGTGCCTGCTCCAGGCTGGGCGCTCGGCCCCAGACCAATACCTTCATCCCGAACGCGCGGCCATAGCCGGCCACCATGCGCCCGATCTTGCCATAGCCCCAGATGCCCAGCGTGCGTCCCTTGAGCGCGGTGCCGATCAGGTTGTGATGCGGCGTGGCCGACACCTGCTGCCAGGCGCCGATGCGCAGGTTGGCGCAGTATTGGGGCACGCGCCGCGCCGCCGCCATGATCAGCGCCCAGGTCAGTTCGGCCGGCGCCGTCGGGTCGCCCACGCCCTCGACGATGGCGATACCGCGCGCGGTGGCGGCCTCCACATCGACATGGCCGCTGACCTTGCCGGTCTGCGAGATCAGGCGCAGCAGCGGCAGCTTGTCGAGCAACGGACGACTCAGTTCGGTGCGTTCGCGAATCAGCACCACCGCATCGAATGGCGCCAGGCGGGCGGCCAACTGGCCGGTGCCGCGGATGGTGTTGTTGAAGATCTTGACGTCGTGGCCGTCCAGCAGTGAGAAGCAATCCAGGTGGCGTACCGCGTCCTGGTAATCATCGAGAATGGCGATTTTCATTTTTTGGTCTCCGGGGGACTGGATGGGCGCCCGGGGCGAGCGCTGCCAAGCATCATAAGGCGATCGTGGCGATTATGCATATATGCACCCTGAAACGGGCCATTGCTCGCATATTGGCCTGATGGCGCATTGGAACGAAGCAATTTGTCGCAGCGAAGGGGCGGATGAAAGAAATTGTCCGATAGGCTCGCGTGATATTCACAGCATGAATGATGAATCGGCGGCAATCCCGCTAACAACCAGGCTATGACTGGTTTTCAGGAGAAATCATGTTATGCGCCATGGTAATGAAAAAACAGATTTTTTTCAGTTTGTATTTTCCTACTACATTAGTCGGGTATTTATCGCTACAAATTTCAGTAAATTATTTTATGTCGAGGTACAATCCTCGCCACCTTTTCTCACTTTTCACTGTCGAAGGGTGACCGCAGCCTGGTCCGGATCCCGGTTTCAGGCAACGTGGCCAGACACTGGCCGCCATCGACAAGACCGCCGATCTGCCTGCAGGCGTGGAGCCTCCGCCGCTGGCAACGACGATCCTGCCGTGCCAACACGAATTCTTTAACTTTGTGGCATTGGAGGTAATACTCATGAACCAACCGCTCATGGCAGGCGTTCCCGCAGTGAACGCACCCGCATTCGTCAAACATCAGAAGCTGATCAACTGGGTTAGCGAGATTGCTGCGCTGACCAAGCCGGCTCGCATTTACTGGTGCGACGGATCGCAAGAGGAATACGATCGCTTGTGCGCCGAAATGGTCGCCGCCGGCACCATGAAGAAACTCAATCACGAGAAGCGTCCCAACAGCTACCTGGCGTGCTCGGATCCGTCGGATGTGGCGCGCGTCGAAGATCGCACCTTCATCTGCTCGAAGACGAAGGAAGAAGCCGGCCCGACCAATAACTGGACCGACCCGGCCGAAATGCGCCAGACCCTCAATGGCCTGTTCGACGGCTGCATGGCCGGCCGCACCCTGTATGTGGTGCCGTTCTCGATGGGCCCGCTGGGCTCGCCCATTGCCCATATCGGCGTCGAGTTGTCCGATTCGCCCTATGTCGCCGTGAACATGCGCATCATGACCCGCATGGGCCGTGCCGTGTATGACGTGCTGGGCGCCGATGGCGACTACGTTCCCTGCGTGCATACCGTGGGCGCGCCGCTGGCGGCCGGTCAGCAGGACGTGGCGTGGCCGTGCAATGCCACCAAGTACATCGTTCACTATCCCGATACCCGCGAAATCTGGTCCTATGGTTCGGGCTACGGCGGCAATGCACTGCTGGGCAAGAAGTGCTTCGCACTGCGTATCGCCTCGACCATGGGACGCGCGCAAGGCTGGCTGGCCGAGCACATGCTGATCCTGGGCGTCGAGTCGCCCGAGGGCAAGAAGCATTACGTGGCGGCGGCTTTCCCGTCGGCATGCGGCAAGACCAACTTCGCCATGCTGATCCCGCCCAAGGCATTCGGCGGCTGGAAGGTCACCACCATCGGCGACGACATCGCGTGGATCAAGCCGGGCGCCGATGGCCGCCTGTATGCGATCAACCCGGAAGCGGGCTATTTCGGCGTGGCCCCCGGCACCAACGAAAAGACCAACTACAACTGCATGGCTTCGCTGGCCGCCAACACCATCTTCACCAACGTGGCGCTGACCGATGATGGCGACGTCTGGTGGGAAGGCATGACCAAGGAAGCGCCGGCGCACCTGATCGACTGGCAGGGCAAGGACTGGACGCCAGAGATCGCCAAGGAAACCGGCCGCAAGGCGGCGCACCCGAATGCGCGCTTTACCGTCGCCGCCACGCAAAACCCGGTGATCGATCCGGCCTGGGATGATCCGGCCGGCGTGCCGATCTCGGCCTTCATCTTCGGCGGCCGCCGTTCGACTACCGTCCCGCTGGTGACCGAAGCCCGCAACTGGGTGGAAGGTGTCTACATGGCCGCCACCATGGGTTCCGAAACCACCGCTGCGGCCGTCGGCCAGCAGGGTGTGGTGCGTCGCGATCCATTCGCCATGCTGCCGTTCGCCGGCTACAACATGAGCGAATACTTCCAGCACTGGCTCGATATCGGCAAGAAGATCGCCGCTTCGCCAGCCGAGCTGCCGAAGATCTACTGCGTCAACTGGTTCCGTACCGATGCCGACGGCAAGTTCGTGTGGCCTGGCTTCGGCGACAACATGCGCGTGCTGAAGTGGATGCTGGACCGCATCGAAGATACCAAGGGTGTGCGCACCGGGGCGACCGAGCATCTGTTCGGCTTCACCCCACGCTTCGAAGACCTGCAATGGGAAGGCATCGACTTTACTGCCGAGCAATACTCGACCATTACTTCGATCGACAAGGCCGCCTGGCGCCAGGAACTCGAACTGCATGCCGAGCTGTTCGACAAGCTCAAGCACAAGCTGCCGGGTGAGCTGGTCGGCGTCAAGGGCAAGCTGGAAAAGCAACTGGCGCTCTGACGCCAGCGTCTAGCGTTGTCCAACAGCCTGCCGCAGCGATGCGGCAGGCTTTTTTATGGGCGTTTGGCGCGCTTTGCTGCCATGCAGTAACATGAGCCCCGCCGACATCTCGCTGGTGTCGCGCTTGTATCGGCCCCGGTCGACGCCATATTCTGTCATTGCATGGCGAGGTCGATCGGGTGCCAGGCCAGGCGATAGCCTGATGCCCGGCATCGATAGTTAAATCCAATCAAAAACATTAATTAAATAAAATTGATCTATTTGATTCGGCGTCTTACACTTCTTCCACTGCTTCAAAACAACCCCTCCCTTAAAAGGAAATAGAAATGTCCCTGATCAACACCACTATCAAACCATTCAAGGCAACTGCATACCATGACGGCAAGTTCGTCGACATCACCGAAGCTACCCTGAAGGGCAAATGGTCCGTGTTCGTGTTCTATCCGGCTGACTTCACATTCGTCTGCCCGACCGAACTGGAAGATCTGGCTGACAACTATGCCGAGTTCAAGAAGCTGGGCGTCGAAGTCTACGGTATCTCGACCGATACCCACTTCGCTCACAAGGCATGGCACGACACATCGGACGCGATCAAGAAGGTGCAATACCCACTGGTGGGCGATCCGACTGCCACCCTGGCACGCAACTTCGAAGTACTGATCGAAGAAGAAGGCCTGGCACTGCGCGGTACCTTCGTGATCAATCCTGAAGGCCAGATCAAGGTGCTGGAAGTGCACGACAACGGCATCGGCCGTGACGCTTCGGAACTGCTGCGCAAGGTCAAGGCAGCCCAGTACGTGGCATCGCACCCAGGTGAAGTCTGCCCAGCCAAGTGGGAAGAAGGCTCGGCTACCCTGACTCCATCGCTGGACCTGGTTGGCAAGATCTAAGTTTGACTGGACCGTTGATCGGGCTGCCAGTCGGCCCGATCGTCGGGCCACGGCAGTAAATCGCATTACCCGTCCGGGCTTCGGCCCGGACGACTGAATCTCTCTCAGAGGAAAGTGAAATCATCATGCTTGATGCCAATCTCAAGACCCAATTGAAGGCTTATCTGGAAAAGGTGACCCAGCCTATCGAGATCGTCGCGTCGCTCGATGATGGCGCCAAGTCCCGCGAGATGCAGGAACTGCTGCAAGAAATCGTGCTGCTCTCGGACCGCATCACGCTGGTCGAGCATCGCGACGCTTCGAACGGACGCTCGCCGTCGTTCAAGCTGAACCGCCCCGGGACCGATATCAGCGTCGAATTCGCCGCGATCCCGATGGGCCACGAATTTACCTCGCTGGTGCTGGCGCTGCTGCAAGTCGGTGGCCACCCGATCAAGCTCGACGACAAGGTCATCGAGCAGATCAAGAATCTTGATGGCGACTACAGCTTCGAGACCTATGTCTCGCTGACTTGCCAGAACTGCCCGGAAGTGGTGCAGGCGCTCAACGTGATGTCGATCATCAACCCGCGTATTCGCTCGGTGACGATCGATGGCGGCCTGTTCCAGGCTGAAGTCGAGCAACGCCAGATCATGGCCGTGCCGACTATCTACATGAATGGCGAAGTGTTTGGCCAGGGTCGTACCGGCGTCGAAGAAATCCTCGCCAAGCTCGATACCGGCGCAGCCGCCCGCAAGGGTGAAGAACTGAGCACCCGTGAGCCGTACGACGTGCTGATCGTCGGCGGTGGTCCCGCTGGAGCGGCCGCTGCAATCTATGCAGCGCGTAAGGGTATTCGTACCGGTGTCGTCGCCGAGCGTTTCGGCGGCCAGGTGCTCGACACGCTGGCCATCGAGAACTTCGTCTCGGTGAAAGAGACCGAAGGTCCGCACTTTGCGACCGCGCTGGAACAGCACGTCAAGGCGTACGACGTGGACATCATGAATGTGCAGCGCGCCGAAGCGCTGGTGGCTGGCGACAAGCTGATCGAAGTCAAGCTGGCCAATGGCGGCGTGTTGAAGGGCAAGACGGTGATCCTGTCGACCGGCGCCCGCTGGCGTGAAGTCAACGTGCCGGGTGAGCGCGAATACCGCAACCATGGCGTGGCCTACTGCCCGCACTGCGACGGCCCGCTGTTCAAGGGCAAGCGCGTGTCGGTGATCGGCGGCGGCAACTCCGGCGTGGAAGCGGCGATCGACCTGGCGGGTCTGGTCAAGCATGTCACGCTGCTCGAATTTGCTGCTGATCTGAAGGCTGACGCCGTGCTGGTCAAGAAGCTCAAGAGCCTGCCCAACGTGACCGTGATCACCTCGGCCCAAACCACCGAGATCACCGGTGACGGCAAGAAGGTCAACGGTATCGGCTACAAGGAACGCGCCACCGGCGAAGTGCGCCACATCGAACTGGAAGGCGTGTTCGTCCAGATCGGGCTGGTGCCCAACACCGAATGGCTCAAGGGAACCGTGGCGTTGTCGAAGCACGGCGAGATCGAAGTCGATGCCAAGGGCCAGACCTCGATTCCGGGCGTGTTCGCCGCCGGCGATGTGACCACGGTGCCGTACAAGCAGATCGTGATCGCCGTGGGCGAGGGCGCCAAGGCTTCGCTGTCGGCCTTCGACCACCTGATCCGTTCGTCGGTGGACGACGAGCCGGTTGCGGCCAAGCAGGAAGCCGTGACGGCCTGAGCTGCGGGTCGGTCTTCATGCAAAACGCCATCGGGAAACCGGTGGCGTTTTTGTTTGGGCGCATCATTCTGCGGTAAAGAAAGACGCAGGTGCTGGAAAGAAGGGCGGCGTAAAAAAGACGCCGTCGTCCCGGCGCAGGCCGGGGATCCAGCGGCTTTTGTTGCGCATCGACGAGCGTGGAGACGCTGGGTGCTGACTGGCGTCAGGACGACGGCGGGCAATTGGTCATTGCTCATATCGTCGAACCGCACCCGCATAAAAAAACGCCACCGAGTGCGGTGGCGTTTTCATTTGAAACGGCTGGTCTTACTTGAACATCAGGCGCAGCGAATCCCAGGCGCGGCCGATGAAACCGGCAGGGCCCACCGATTCCAGTGCCACCACCGGCAACTCGGTGACCAGCTTGTCGTCGATGGTGACCTTCAAGGTGCCGACCTTGGCATTCTCGGAGATCGGTGCGATCAACGGATCGTTGCGGTCAAGATGGGTCTTGACCTTGTCGGCTGTCCCCTTGGGGATGGTGATGTAGACATCGTTCTTGAAGCCGACCTTGATCTTGCCTTGCGAACCCTTCCATACATCAGGGGTATCGACCGGCTGGCCCTTGGCATACAGCTTGACGGCGTCGAAGTTCTGGAAGCCCCAGTTGAGCACCTTCTGGCTCTCTTGCGTGCGCACCTGGTCGGAGACGGTGCCGATCACCACCGAGATCAGGCGGCGTTCGCCGTTGGGCACCGGACGGTGCGCCGAAGTGATCAGCGAATAACCGGCGCTGGAGGTGTGGCCGGTCTTCATGCCGTCGACTGTCGGATCGAGCCACAGCAGGCGGTTGCGGTTGGGCTGGGTGATGTTGTTATAGGTGAATTTCTTGACCGAATAATACGTCTTGTAATACTCGGGGAAGTCATTGATCAGGTTGCGGCACAGGATGGCCAGGTCGCGCGCGGTGGTGTAAGTGTCCGGGCTGGGCAGGCCATGCGGATTCGAAAAGCGGGTGTTGGTCAGGCCCTGGCGTTGCGCTTCGCGGTTCATCAGCTGCACGAAGGCGTCTTCGGTACCCGAGACGGCTTCGGCCACCGCCACGGCGGCATCGTTACCCGAGACCGAGATCAGGCCGAACAGCAGGTTGTTGATCGAGACCGGCTTGTTGGGCTCGATGAACATCTTCGAGCTGCTGGGATCGACCTTCCAGGCATTGACCGAGACATTGACTTCCTGTTCGGCGTTGAGGCGCTTGTCGCGCAAGGCGGCGAAGGCCAGGTAGGCCGTCATCAGCTTGGTCAGCGAGGCCGGCTCGACACGCATGTCGGGGTCGCTCGATGCGATGACCTGGTTGGCCGAGGCGTCCAGCAGCAGCCACGACTTGGCAGCGATGGTCGGCGGCGGCAGGGACTGTGCGGAGGCGGACAGGGCGGAAATGGAAAGGACGGTGGCGGCAAGCGCCGCGAATAGTTTTTTCATCGGTGCGAAAGAATGGATGCCAGCAGGAGAAACATCGTTGCTGAAGTGTTGAAATGTGTGGAATCGGCGGACCGCCGCTGCAGTGCAAGCCCCCTTGGCCTGCAGCGTGAGGACCAATGGCACGCCGGGCATTATAAACGTCAGTGGCGGACACCCCCAAGGAAATCCCGCACACCCGACATCGACTCGTCAGCCCGGCAAACTTGCCGGACGGCGATGCCAGCTTTCGACCACGACGTTCTTGATATGTTGCAGCTTGCGGTGAAAAAAGTGATCCGAGCCGGGAATCACGACCACCGGCAACTCCTGTGGACGGGCCCAGTCGAGCACAGCCGACAGCGGGATGGTGTCGTCCTGCTCGCCGTGGATCAGGATGGTGTTGGCCGGCACCGTCGGCATCGGCCACTTGCCGGCCGCTGTGCCCACCAGCGCCAGGCGCTCGGCGGCTTGCGCCGGGTCGTTCTGCGACAGCCGCTGTTGCAGCTGGGCCTGGACGAAGGTGCCGAACGAAAAGCCGCCCAACGCCAGCGGCAGGTCGGGATACTGACCCCGCATATGCTGCAGCAGCAGCGCCATGTCGTCGGTTTCGCCCTGGCCGTGGTCATGCACGCCTTCGGACTTGCCCACGCCGCGAAAATTCATCCGCACCGCGACATAACCCAGCGCCAGGAAAGTGCGGGCCAGGGTTTGCGCCACCTTGTTGTCCATGGTGCCGCCAAACAGCGGATGGGGATGGGCCACCAGGGCCAGGCCGACCGGCGTGGCAAACAGCTCGGCATCGGGCAGGTCGAGCGCGCACTCGAGTTGGCCGACGGCGCCGGGAATCAGGAAATTCTGGGTATGGGCGTTCATGCTGGCATTCAGATCTTGAGACGGTCGACGATCTTGCCGCCGACGATATGGCTATCGATAATTTCGTCGATGTCTTCGTTATCGACAAAGGTGTACCAGGTGCCTTGCGGGTAGATCACGACGACTGGCCCTTCTTCGCAGCGCTCAAGGCAACCGGCCTTGTTGATGCGCACGCGGCCGTCACCGGCCAGGCCGAGTTGCTTGATGCGTTTCTTTGCGTGTTCCTGGGCGGCCTGGGCGCCCTTGTCGGCACAGCAGGTGCGTTCGCCCGGCTTGCGCTGGTTGAGGCAGAAGAAGACGTGGTGTTCGTAGAATGGCTGGTCGCTCATGATCGAAGATGACTGTGCGAAGTCGCGTTGGGTGGGGGGAGGGCAGGGGCCAATGATAACCCGGCTCACCGATGTTTGCGGTGCACCGGGTGATAGAGGAACCAGATCGCCAGGAACGGCCACAGCACCGACAGGAACTGCGCGGCGCCATCGAAGTTGAGAAACTTGCCCTGCACCCAGGTTTCCAGCGTCGAGATGTAGTACGGATTGGCCGGTACCGCATTGGTCACCAGGAGGCTGAGGATCAGCGCCAGCGCCGCCAGTCGCCGTTGCGCGGTGGGCGGGGCGAAGGTCAGTCCGGCTACCATCATGGCGCCGAGCAGGATGCCGCCGACCGCGCTGGGCGAGACCCAGACGAAGGCATTTTGCGGCGCGAAGAACAAGGCGCTGGCGAGCGACTTGATGGCAATGCAGGCCAGCAGGTACACCAGCACGATGGCGCGGCGCGGTGCCTGCTTGCGCAACAGCAGCAGCAACAGCAGCGCCGCGCCGCTCAGGCCGCAGGCCGAGACGATGACGTCGGCCAGCCAGTATTGCTCGGCGCTCAACTGGGCGTTGTTGATCCAGGTGGTCGCCAGGTCGAGCGGGGTATCGACCAGGTCCGAGAAGATGGCCGACAGCGGCGGCACCAGGTGACCTAGCCCGAACAGGTGGTTTTGCGGGTACATCAAGGCCAGTGGCCACAGGCCGGCCACCACCAGCCCGCGGCTGGCTTCGCCCGAGAACCAGCGCCGGCGTACCGCCAGCATGCGGCTTTCGAGCAGGAAATAACGACTGCTGAGCGCGCCCAGCACGGCGCCGGTGAAGGCGCCGATGGTGTTGGTGATCAGGTCGAGGTTGGACGGCACGCGGGTGGGCAGCCAGGTCTGGCCGGCTTCCATGCCGGCCGACAGCAGCATACCGGCCAGCGTCGCGGGCAGCACCGCCCACCGCGGGCGCAGCCTGGGATGCATGGCAAATACCAGCAGCGCGCCCAGCGGCGCATAGCCGGCGATGTTGGTCCAGATATCGAAGCCGGTCCAGTAATACGGCAGGTGCGCCGTCAGGTAGTCGAAGGGGCCCAGGCCCATGTCGCGCCAGCCCGAAAAGGGATACCAGCTGGCGTATACGATCAGTACCGCGTAGATCAGCAGGCTCACGCGCGCAAATGAAGACGCCGCTGTCGCGGCGGTGTCGGGTGTGGCTACGATGGACGAGGTGGGCTCGGCTTTCATGCGCCTGAGGGTACCCGATTTCGGCGCCGGATGCAGCGCCGGCGTCTGCCGTTACAATGCGCGCTATGAACAACAATTCACCTTTGCCGTGGACCCCGACGCCGCCGCCGGCAGACGACTTGCCGTTGGTCGATGCCGGCAAGCTGGCGGCGCAACTGGGCGCCTCCGAGCATGCGCCGGTGCGCACTCTGGCGGTCGAGGCGGTGGCGCAGACCGGGTCCACCAATGTCGATCTGATGCTGCGCCTGTCAAGCCTGGCGCACCCTCTTTTGCGCGTGGCCGACCGCCAGTCGGCCGGTCGCGGGCGAGCCGGTAGGCCATGGCGCAGCGACCCCGCCGCGACGCTGACTTTTTCCCTGGCGTGGCGCTTCGAGCGTCCGCTGCACGCCTTGCTCGGCTTGCCGCTGGCGGTCGGCGTGGCGCTGGTCGAGGCGTTGCAGGTGTTCGGCATCCAGGCGCAACTGAAATGGCCCAATGACGTATTGCGCGATGGCGCCAAGCTGGCCGGCATTCTCATCGAGACCGCCGCCGATGTGGCCCAACCGCAGGTCACCTGGGCAGTGGTCGGCATTGGCTTGAACCTGGACGTGCCGCCCGGCCTGGAGCAGGAGCTTGATCGCAGTATTGGCGCGGCCCATGAATTGCGCCGGCAACCGCGCGAGACGGTGTTGGCGGTGATTGCCAGCGCGCTGGCAAGTGCGCTCGACGAATTCGAGCGCGGCGGCCTCGCGGCCTTCATGGCACGCTGGCAAGCCTGTCACGCCTATGTGGGCCAGGCAGTCCGGATCATCGATCACGGGACGGTGGTGCAGGAGGGCGTGGCCGCCGGCATCGATGCCGTGGGGCGCTTGTTGATCGATACCCAACAGGGCCGGGTGGCGGTGATGGCGGGTGACGTGTCGTTACGGTTGGCGCAATGACTCCACTGCTCATCGACGCCGGCAATACGCGGATCAAATGGGGCGTGCCGCTGGCGCATGGCCTGGGGCGCTGGTTGGTCGAGGGCGCCGTGGAGCGTGGGCAGGTCATGCAATTGGCGCAGGCCTGGCAGCCCCTGACAGGCGAGGTCGGGCGGGTCTGCATCTCGAATGTGGCCGGCGCGGCGTTGCAGGCAGAGTTGGCGCAGGTGTTGCATGCGGTGTTCGGCGCGGCGCTGGAGATCGAATGGTTTGCCTCGCTGCCGCAACGCGCGGGTGTACGCAACGGCTATCGCACCCCCGGGCAACTCGGTTGTGACCGCTTTGCCGCTGCCATCGGTGCACGGGCATTGTTTCCGGCGCAGGAATTGGTGGTGGCCACCTGCGGCACCGCCACGACGGTCGATGCGGTGAGCGCCGATGGCGTCTTCCTCGGTGGCATGATCTTGCCGGGGCTAGCCATGATGACCACTTCACTGGCTGCCAATACCGCGCAGCTGCCGCAGATCGGAGGCATCAGCACCTCGGTGGGCCCCTTTGCCGACAACACTGGCGACGCCATCATCGCCGGCTGTATCGCAGCCCAGGCCGGCGCCATCGAACATGCACTGCGCCAGCGCCGGCAGGCCGGCGTGGCGCCCCTGCGCTGCGTGCTGGCCGGCGGTGCCGGGCAACTGCTGGTGCCGCATCTGGCGCTGGGCGATGCCATGCTGGAAAAGGTGGATAATCTGGTGCTGATCGGATTGCAGGCGGCCCTGGCCGCCGATCAAGACCTCTGACGACGAATGCAAGGATGAAGCTAAAACTGTTCTTCTGGTTGCTGCTGGCAGGTAACTGCGTGCTGTTCGGCCTGCAGCGCGGCTATCTGGGCGCGACTGCCGCCGAGCGGCGCGAACCGCAACGCCTGACCCAGCAATTGCGCCCCGAATCGCTGGCGCTGCTGCCGGCCAATAGCGAAAAGCTGGTGGCGCCGGTGCGCGTGCAGGAGCCACCCGCAGCCCAGCCGGAGCCGGCCGCAATCGGCCCGACTGCCCCGACTGCCCCGACTGCCCCGGCCGCCACCCCTGCGGCAGTGCCGCCAGTGGCGCTCGCCGCCGCGCCGGTTGTCCCGTCCTGCACGGAGGTGGGCAGCTTCAGTGCGGCCGATGCGCAACGCTTCTCGCGGCAGTTGGCCAGCCTCAACCTGGGTGACAAGGTGGCGCAAAAGCTGAGCCAGGATGTCACCAGCCATATGGTCTATATTCCCCCGCAGGATGGTCGCGAGGGCGCGGAACGCCGTACTGCCGAGTTGCGTCGACTGGGCGTGGGCGACTTCTATGTGATTCCCGACAGCTTTCCCAATCCGGCGCTGCGGTCCGGCATCTCGCTGGGCATCTTCCGCACCGAAGAGGCGGCCAAGGCCTATATTGGCCAACTCATTGCCAAGGGGCTGCGCAGTGCGCGCATCATTGCGCGGCGTTCGGGGGCGGGCAAGCAGGTGTTCCAGCTACGCGACCTGAGCCCGGATGCGCGCAGCGCCCTCAACCGCATCAAGGCGGATTTCCCGGAACAGGAAATCCGCGGCTGCACCGCCTGAGCGAACCAATGCCGCGAACCGTTGCCGATACCGCACAGGCATACAAAGCATGACAAATCCCGCGATCTTTCCATGTAAAATCGCGCATTCTTAAGAACCCGGCAACCACAGGACACCGCCATGACCACCGACCTCAGCAAGGTAGCACCCCAGATCAAAGCCGAAATCCTGGCTGAGGCGCTGCCTTATATCCGCAAGTTCCACGGCAAGACCATCGTGGTCAAGTACGGTGGCAACGCCATGACCGAAGAAAGCCTCAAGCATGGCTTCGCGCGCGACGTGATCCTGCTCAAGCTGGTGGGGATGAACCCGGTGGTGGTGCACGGTGGCGGTCCCCAGATCGATGCGGCCCTGAAGAAGATCGGCAAGCAGGGCACCTTCGTGCAAGGCATGCGCATCACCGATGAAGAAACCATGGAAGTGGTCGAATGGGTGCTGGGCGGTGAAGTCCAGCAAGACATCGTGATGCTGATCAACCACTACGGTGGACAGGCAGTGGGCCTGACGGGTAAGGATGGTGGCCTGATCCGGGCGCGCCGCATGAAGATGCCGGACAAGGAAAAGCCGGGCGAATTCCTGGATATCGGTTTCGTGGGCGAGATCGAGGCGATCAACCCGGCGGTGGTCAAGGCCCTGCAGGACGATGCGTTCATTCCGATCATCTCGCCGATCGGTTTCGGCGACGACGGCCAGGCCTACAACATCAATGCCGACGTCGTGGCAGGCAAGATCGCCGAGATCCTGCACGCCGAGAAGCTGATCATGATGACCAACATTGCAGGCGTGCAAGACAAGAGCGGCAAGTTGCTGACCGACCTGTCGGCGCGCGAGATCGACGAGATGTTTGCCGACGGCACCATCTCGGGCGGCATGCTGCCCAAGATCTCGTCGGCCCTGGACGCGGCCAAGTCGGGCGTGAACACGGTGCACATTATCGACGGCCGCATCGAGCACTCGCTGCTGCTGGAAGTGCTGACCGAGCAGGCCTTCGGCACCATGATCCGGTCGCACTGATTCTGGCGCGCCGCGCATCAAGCAAAAAGGGATGAGCCTGGCTCATCCCTTTTTTTATTCCGCGTCCAGCCTGGCGCAACCGGGCGGCCTCAATAGATCTGCTCGACCACCAGCCCCTTCTGGCGCAACAGCGCCGGGATACCCTGTGGCCCGATCAGGTGCAGGATGCCAACTGCCGCCACCGCCTTGTCGTGCTGTCCGAGCAGTTTGGCAATGCCATCGGCCAGGCCCGGATTGCGGCCCTCCAGCAGCACCTTGAGGGCGAAGCGGTTGGCGAACGAATCTTCCTGGCGCATTTCGTCGAGAGCGCGTTGCAACGCCGCCTGATCCGCATGACGCCAGGCGCCGACCAGTTCCTTGAGCTTGCGGTTGCCTTCGGCGTCGTCCAGGTCATCGACGGTGTCGGCCAGGAACTGCTGTTCATCGGCCTGGTTCAGCCCGCCCAGCAGCGCCAGTTGCTGCTCGGCGCTTTCCAGTTCGATCACCGGGCGACCACGGCGGCGCATGACGCCAGCCAGATGGTTGTCCACTGCCAGCGCGGTCTGGAAGCCGGCGGCTTCGTAGGCTTGCACGGTGAGCGTGATGGCCAGCATCCACGGCCGGAAATGCTGGAGTGGGTCCAGCGGCAGGCCAGCCTGACGCAAGGCCGCCTCGGTGCGCTGCGCCAGCGCCGGCGGCAGGATGTCGGTGAAGCGCTGGCCGCCAGGCAGCAGGCCATGGCGCTGCACCGCCACCTGCATCACGCCCTGGCGTTCGGGGTCGAGTTCCAGTGCCAGCGCCGGTGCTGCTTCAAGCGCGCGCATGATGCGCGGTTCGAGCGGGTAGAAATCAGGCTGGCCGACATGGATGGTGCCAAACAGATAGATCGATCGGGCGCCATCGGAAACGCGGTAGAGCGCGCCCTGCTGGGGCGCAGGTGTGGCCGTATGGGTCGACGATGGGGCTGATGCACTTTGTACGGTTGGCGCATAAAGCCAGGACAGGCAGGCCAATGTCACTATAATCACTCGTCCTGCAAGTCCATTCACTGCTTCTATCCTTGTTATTTGTGGTTGTGCGCCCGTGCGGCGCATGCTCCCGATCTATGGCGTCCAATACTACACCGCTCTGGCTGTTCGATCTCGACAACACCCTGCACAACGCTTCGCACGCGATCTTTCCGGCCATCAATGCCAACATGAATCGCTACATGACGCAGGTGTTTGCGCAAGGCGGTCATCCATCGGACGAAGCCACGGTCAACTTCCTGCGGCGGCATTACTGGCGGCTGTACGGCGCCACGTTGCTGGGGATGGTGCGTCATCACGGCGTGCGCATCGATGACTTTCTGCATGAGGCGCACCGCTTCGACGATCTGCCCAACATGGTCCGCGCCGAACGCGGCATCGGACGCTGGTTGCGCCAGTTGCCGGGGCGCAAGATATTGCTGACCAACGCGCCGCAGCGGTATTCGCGGCAACTGGTGCGACACCTGGGGCTGCACCGCCATTTCTCGCAGCATATCTCGATCGAATCGATGCAGGTCCACCGGCAATTGCGCCCCAAGCCGTCGCGCCTGATGTTGCGCAGGTTGCTGGCACGGGAAAAGGTGAAGCCGCGCGATTGCATCCTGGTGGAAGACACGGTGGCCAATCTCAAGACGGCGCGCGAACTGGGGGTGCGCACCGCCTGGGTGACGCAATACATGATCGGCGATCCGCACCTGGCGCACATGAGCGCGCGCCGTATCCGTGATCGCCATCCTGCCTATGTCGATGTGAAGGTGAGTTCGGTGCGGCAGTTGCCGCGCCGCCTAGCGGCGCTGGGCGCGCTCAGGAAAAAATAGGGCTCAGTCGGCTCAGTCGGCGCAATCGGCGCAATCGGCGCACCAGCCCTTGATGGTCAGTTCGACCTCATGGCTCTGGAAGCCGCGACCAAGGGTCTTGCGCAAGGCATTCTGCAACTGCGCCGCCGGCGAGCGCTGGCGGCCGTCATCGGCCACGGCCAGTACCGTATTGAGGAATTCAGAGCCGTCGCTGCCATCCAGGCAGAACACGCGGGCGCAGCGGGTGCACTTGAAGTGCCCATGCTGATGCTGCTTGCCGTGCGCGTGGTCGTGATGACCATGCTCGCCGTGGTCGGCGCCGACGCTGTAGCGGAAGATGCGGTCGTCGCTCGAGATCTTGTGGGCCAGGCCCGCTTCGGTGAGGCAGTCCAGCGCCCGGTAGAGGGTCACCCGGTCCATGTCGGCAAAGCGGTCCTGGATGTCCTGGTGCGAAGCTGCGCTACGGGTTTCCAGTAAGGCGCCCAGCACATTGACGCGGGCCTGGGTCACTCGCACGCCGGCGTCGCGCAACTGCGCCTGGGCCAATGCCTGGGTCGAGGCGGCGCTGTGGTCATGGCTGGCAGGGTGCGTGATGGCTTTGGCTTTCATGTGCGGGAAATGGCAGGGCTGGCCGGGACTGGCCGTACTACGACAGGCCCTATTCTAGCCGATGCATCGATCCCTGGCCTGCCTCGCCTTTATTTGCCGCCGGTCTTGCGCGCGCGGGGGTGGGCCTGGTCGTAGACCTGGGCCAGGCGCTGGAAATCGAGTGCGGTATAGACCTGGGTCGCACTGATCGAGGCGTGGCCCAGCATCTCCTGCACGGCGCGCAGGTCGCCCGAACTCTGCAGTACATGCGAGGCGAACGAGTGCCGCAACATGTGTGGATGGACATCGCTGGCCATGCCGGCGGTACGCCCATGCGCCTTCAACCGCAGCTGGATGACGCGCGGCGACATGCGAGTGCCGCGTTCGGTGAGGAACACGGCATGGCCATCGGGCCCGCCGTCGGCCCTGACCAGTCTGGCGCGCAACGGCAGCCAGTCGTTGATGGCCTGCAGGGCGGCGCGTCCGACCGGTACCCGGCGTTGCTTGCCGCCCTTGCCGGTGACTGTCACTTCGGCTTCGCCGAGATCGATCCAGCTGGCCGATTCATAACCGCCGTCGCGGACGTCGGCCAGATCCAGGCTGGCCAGTTCCGACACCCGCAGGCCGCTCGAGTACAGCAGTTCGAACATGGCGTGGTTGCAGGCCGCGAGCGTGGAATCATCGGGCTTGGCCGGATCGTGGTGCGACACCAGGTGGATCGCATCATCGGCGCCCAGCGCCTTGGGCAGGGGTTTGCTTTTCTTGGGTGGTTTGACGCCATCGACCGGGTTGCTGGCCAGTTCGTGCTCGGTCGACAACCAGCCGAAGAAGCCGCGCCAGGCCGACAGCTTGCGCGAGATCGAGCGCGCATTGAGGCCACGCGCATGCAACTGGGCCGCGCATTTGCGAATCTGGAACTGGTTGATGGCCTGCCAGTCGGGCGCCTCGGAGCCGGCCGCGCCGAGCAGGGTCTGCAATTCGAGCAGGTCGCGGCTGTAGTTGTCGATGGTATGGGGGGACAGCTTGCGCTGGGTGCGCAGCACGCTCAGGTACTGCTGGAGGGGCGCTGGCGATTGCGGTTCGGTCTGCACTCGGGCGCCCTCGTCGTTCAGCGCAGCAGGCAAGCCAGTGCGGCGCTGGCAGTCTCGGCGATGCGGGTCAGGAAGTCGGTGCCCATGTCGGCGGTGAAGCGGCCCGGATCGGCCGAGCCCAGTACCAGCAGGCCGAACGCGTCCGGCGAGGCGCCACCGCGCAGCGGCAGGATCGCGACCGACTTGACCGAGGCGGCATCTTCCAGCCAGCCGGCGGCTTCGAATTCCTTGTTGGCGCCGCAGAAGGGGGCGGTCAAGCCCTTGGCGAAGATGCGGGCATCATCCGAGACCGACTGGACGAACCAGGCCTCGTCGCGGGCTTCGGCCAGGTTCCACAGGCGCAGCGTGACTTGTGGCACATGGAAAATCTCTTGCAGCCGTTCGCACAGCACGCGCGGCAGGTCGGCTTCGTCGCGTGCCAGCAGCAGGGCGCGGGTCCATGCCTGGAACTTGCTGGTGATTTCGTCGTTTTCCTGGGCGATGCGCATCAGGTCGGCCATGTGCAGCTCCTGCACCTTGATCTTCTCGCGCAGGATTTCCATCTGGCGCTCCTGCAGCGACACGGCGCGGCCCATGACCGGACTGGTCAACTTGACGGTCGAAAGCAGCTCCGCATGTTCCTCGAAGAAGTGAGGGTGGTCGAGCAGGTATTCGGCAATCAGTCCTGAGTCCAATGGGGTGGTCATCGCAATTTTGTTCTAGGTGTGTGAATCTGCATGGCGGCAGCTGCCAGGGCCATGCCGGAAATATGGCGAGATTATCCTCGCTTAAGGAGATGCTGACAATTGCTGGCGCGCAAAGCGCCCTTATAAACGAAACGGGCCTGCATGATTTCTCATGCAGGCCCGTTTCAGCTTTAACTCAAGTCTTGATGTCCGTCATTTGCATGCCGGACTTCAAATCCTTAAATTAGAACTTGTGGCGGATACCAACAGCCAGAGCTGTTTGCGACGAATCCGAACCAACAGCGTTGGTGCTGATGACGCCTGGGTTAGCCATATCCTTGGCGCGCAGGTTCGACAGGAACGCATACACGTCGGTACGCTTCGACAGCCAGTAGTCGGCGCCGATGTTGTACTGGGTCAGCTTGCCCTTGTTGCTCACGCCGTCGAAGTCAGCACGGGTGTGTTGCACCGATGCCAGCAGCTTCAGCGATGGGCTCAGTGCGAAGGCTGTACCCAGTTCGTACATGTTGGCCTTGTTGCTGTTGTTCAGTGTACGGTTGGTCAGGGTGGTCAGCGGAGTAGCGGCGCCCAGCAGAGTTTGGGTACGCAGGCTTTGCTTGACGCGCGACCAGTTACCGTAGACGCGTGCAGGACCGAACTGGTACGAAGCAACCAGGTTCCAGATCTTGGCGTTGGTGTTGCCTTCTTGACCAGCGATGTTCAAGCCAGTTGCGCCAGTGTCAGCAGGAGTTGCGCCAGCCTTCGATTGGTAGTAGTTGGCGCCCAGGCCCAGAGGACCGTTTTCGTACTTAGCGCCCAGACCGAAGGATTGACCAGCAGTGGTCTTGCCAGCTGTTTCGCCGAAACCGTAGATCAGGTTACCGGTGAAGCCACCCAGGTTAGTGGTGGTGTAGGCAACCGAGTTGTTGGTACGGGTGCCTTGCAGACGGCTCAGGCCCGAACCAGCGTTCGACACGACGCCGCCGAAATCGGCAACCGAAGTGTAAGCGGAGATGGTGTCAGCGAAGTCGGTTTGACGACCCAGCAGCACGGTACCGAAGCCACCGGCCAGACCGACCACCGACTTACGACGGAACAGGTTGTTGGCATCGCCGTCCAGAGCACCGGTGTCGTTCGCGAAGCCAGTTTCCAGGTTGAACACAGCCGACAGACCGCCGCCCAGATCTTCAACGCCCTTGAAACCGATACGCGAACCTTGGACAACGCCCGACTTCAGTTCGAACTTGCTGCCAGTGTTTGCGCCGACGCCAGTGGCGACCTTGCTGGAGTAGACAACGCCAGTATCAACGATACCGTAGATAGTAACGGAGCTTTGTGCTTGAGCAGCACCTGCGAACGCGCCGAGGACGGCCAGTGCCAGCAGAGATTTTTTCATTTGACATCCTTCTATAAAAATAGTCTTGAGGATCCGTACTTCTTGTCGGATGGTGAGACATTAAGGGTTCTCATTTGGCGTGGCCGCAGATTGGTCGTTTGGCGGCTGGAATTTTGGTTGAAAGCGTCAAACAACCGGTTGAGTGTTGTTTTTTGCAAACGCTTTCGATCGAGGGAGTGCTCGAAAGGCACTTTTTTGTTTACCTGGCCTCCATGTTATCGGCCTCTCGGCCTGCAACTTGAAGGCTGGGCATATGGCTCAGGTAATGTTGTTAAAACGATTCATTTCCCGGCATTCAAGATCGATTTTAAAAAAATCTGGTTTGTGGGGCATAATTTTGGTTTTCTGGTCTATCTGGAAGGTTGATGGCGAATAGAGAAGATCTGGCAATCATCCGGGCCGCACGTGCCGGCCAAGCCGAGGCGCAGCTGACCTTGGGCAAGCGCTACCTGTTCGGTGGCAACGGTTTGCCGCAGAGCCTGGGCACCGCATTCCACTGGCTCGAGCGCGCCGCCCGGCAAGGCCTGGCCGACGCCTGGATGCTGATTGCACAACATATTCCTTATGAAGTGGTAGTGCCGTTATCCCCGCCACACGAGGCCGCGCTCTGGTATGAGCGCGCATTCGACGCCGGCTTGTCCAAGGCCGGTCTGGTGTTTGCGCGCCTGGTCCTGGGCAACGTGGCGCATATCAGCGCCGAACTGAAGAACAAGGCGATCGGTGCGCTCGAGGCGGTGGCGCGCGAAGGCAATGCCGATGCCCAGTGGTTGTTGGCGCAGCAGTCGCAGCCGGAGGCGGCAGATGCCGATGGCGCCACGGCCTCGGCGTCAGCGTCCACCACATCCGAAGAAACCCAGCAATGGACCCGGCGCGCTGCCGATGCCGGCGTGGAGCAGGCGCAACATGCTTTGGCCGATGCGGCCTGGCGGCAATCGGATTTTTCCGGATTCCGCCTGCGCGCGCAGCCATTGGCCGATGCCTTGCTGCGTCAGTACGACGCCTTGCTGAGGCAGCTCAATGCGCCGGCCGACATGCTGGCGTCCAGCCTCGGGCCGAAGAACATCCGCTTGCTGGTGCGGCTGGCGCAATTGCAGCTGGACGATAAGCGCCCGGACCTCGGTTCCGTGCAGCAATTGCTGGAACTGGCGGCGCTGGCCGGCGACCGCGACGCGCAATTGGCGCTGGGGTTGCTGTATGCCCGCATGGATGCCGAGGGCGCGCGCAGCTTCCCCGGCCAGGGTTCGGCCAACTACAAGAAGGCGGTACGCTGGCTGACGCTGGCCGGCGACCAGGGCCTGGCCAGCGCCTGGTATGCGTTGTCGCGGATCTACCTGAAACCGGAGTTCTCGCAGCGCAACCTGGCGGATGTGCAGCACCACCTGGAGCGTGCGGCCGAAATGGGGCATGGCGCCGCCCAGCTGGAATGTGGCGTGACGGCCTGGCGCAATCGCCGCGATGACGCGGCCAATGACGTACGGGCGCTGTACTGGCTGCAAAAGGCGGCCAGCCAGGGCATTGAGCAGGCGCAGTCACTATTGGTGAAGGTGGGCGACCTGCCCACGCCAGCGCCCTGGGCACTGCAGGCGCGCAGTCAGCTCACGCGGGAGTTGAGCAATGCCTACCCGTTTTTGGTGGCGCGCATCGAACTGGCCGCGCTGTTCGGGCTGACCCGGCCCGAAGCGCTGCTGATCGACTTGAAGCAGGCCGACTTCGGGCATTGCCTGATGGTCGATATCCGTCCCCATTACGCCCGCAGCAAGCGACGCCTGATCGTGGTCGAGACCGGTGAGCAGCGCGGCGTGCTCAACCGCATTGCGCGCCTGTTCGAAGATGTCGATTGCAGCCCCAGCGGCCCCGAAGGCAATTACCGGCAGCGGCTGTACCGACTCAAGACGGTGTTGCCGGATGCCGCCGTCGAAGAGAGCGAGGATCAGGCAGCCGCAGCCTGATGCCGCAAACAAGAAGGGCTCACCAAGCAGTTGGTGAGCCCTTCCTGTTTGGCGACTGCGCCAGGTATGGTGTTCAGTCCGGCAATTCGATCTCGCCCTCGAACACCGATACCGCGGGGCCCGTCATCAGTACCGGTTGGCCGGCGCCGTTCCAGGCAATGCTGAGCACGCCGCCATGGGTTTGCACCGCCACGGGCGAATCCAGCAGGCCGCGCCGGATCCCAGCGACCACCGCCGCGCAGGCGCCGGTGCCGCAGGCCAAGGTCTCGCCGGCGCCCCGTTCGAATACCCGCAGGTTCACATGATGACGGTCGACCACCTGCATGAAGCCGGCGTTGACCCGCTTGGGAAAGCGCGGATGGTGCTCGATCAGCGGTCCTTGCGTGAGCACCGGGGCGGCTTCGCTGTCGGCGACCACTTGCACCGCATGCGGATTGCCCATCGAGACCACCGAGATCAAGATGCTGTCGTCGCCCACATCCAACGGCCACAGGGTGTCGACGCCCTCGCTGCGCCCCGCCAGGCCGGTGTTGTCGAACGGCACCTGTTGCGGTTCCAGGATCGGCGTGCCCATGTCGACCGTGATGCGGCCATCGTCTTCCAGGCGCGGTTCGATCACGCCCGACATGGTCTCGACGCGGATCGCCCGCTTGTCGGTCAGGCCTTTGTCGGTGACGTACTTGACGAAGGCGCGCGCGCCGTTGCCGCATTGCTCGACTTCGCCGCCGTCGGCGTTGTAGATGCGATAACGAAAATCGATGCCCTCGTGCTGGGCACGTTCCACCACCAGCATCTGGTCGGCGCCGATGCCGAAATGGCGATCGGCAATGAACTTCCATTGCGCCGGGGACAGTGTCATCGGCGTGCGGGTGGCGTCGAGCACGACAAAGTCGTTGCCGGCGCCGTGCATCTTGGTGAATTTGATCTTCATGACTTCATTATAGAAGGACTGCACAATCGCAGGCGCCGTCGATCACGCCTTGGGTGGCCGGGCGTAGACATCCGGCGCGCCCTCGGGACGGGTCTTGAAACGCTTGTGCGCCCAGAAGTATTGCTCGGGGGCTTCGCGCACGCGGTCTTCGATGAAGGCGTTCATGCGGCGCGTGGCGAGGCTGATGTCGTCGCCGGGATAGTCGTCCCAGGCCGGGTAGAAGGTGGTCTTCCAGCCCTGGTAGCCGGGCAGGAAGGTGGTGATGGCCGGGACTACCTTGGCGCCGGTGGCGGCCGCAATGCGCGCCGTCGCGGTGAGGGTGGCGGCAGGCACGCCGAAGAAGGGCACGAACTCGGCATCCTTCAGGCCGAAATCCATGTCGGGCAGCATGATGAACGGCTTGCCTTCGCGCATGGCCCGCAGGATAGGCTTGATGCCCTTTTCACGCGACAGCAGGGTCACCGGACGGAAGCGCGACCGTCCGCGCAACAGGGCCTGGTCGACGATCTCGTTCTGCTGGCGCGCATAGACGGTACAGACCGAATAGGGCGAATTGAGCACCAGGGCGATGCCAGGGATCTCCAGGCAGACGAAATGCGGGCACAGCATGATGACCGGGCCGGCATCCATGGTCTCGAAGGGAACCCCGGGTTCGACCTTGATCAGGCGCTTCAGGCGGGCCTCCGAGGCCCACCAGAGAATGCCGCGTTCCAGCGCGCTGCGGGCATAGGCCTGGAAGTGGCCGCGGGCGATGACGCGGCGCTCGGCTTCGGTCTTCTCGGGAAAGCACAGCCGCAAGTTGATCAGGGCAATCCGGCGGCGCGGGCGCATATACATATAGAGCAACGACCCCAGGCCGACCCCGATGCGTCCCAGCACCGGTAGCGGCAGCCAGTGCAACAGCCACATCACGAACAACAGCACCCTCATGGCTGCGCCTCCGGTGGCGTCACGCCCGGCGGCGTCTTGTAGCGGTTATAGCTCCAGATGTACTGCGCGGGGCAGCGGGCCACCAGTTGTTCCATGGCCGCATTGATGGCGCGCGCCTGTTGCTGTGGCGTATCGCCCAATGCTTGATCGAAGGCAACGAAGCGCGTGGCAAATCCCCGGCCCCACGACAGTCGCTCGGCGTAGACCAGGATCAGCGGCGCGCCGCTCATCTGGTGCAGCTTGGCGGGCAAGGTCATGGTGTAGGCCGGTTTGCCGAAGAAATCGGCCCACACGCCCTCGCCGTTCTGCGGCACCTGGTCTGGCAACAGGCCGATGGCCTCCCCATTCTTGAGCGCCTTGAGAAGGATGCGCACGCCGGCCAGGTTGGCCGGCGCCAGCTTCAGGTTGGCGCGCGCCCGGGCGCCTTCTATCAGCGGTTTCAGCGCGGCCTTGCGGGGCGGGCGGTAGAGCGCACTCAATGCGGTCTGGCTGGCCACCGCCTGGGCCGTGATCTCAAAGCATCCCAGGTGGGGGGTGAGCAGGATCACGCCCCGCCCACCTTCCATGGCCTGGTGCACCAGTTCCCAGCCCTCGATGCGTGCGGTACGCAATACCCGTTGCGGGCTGGCACACCAGATGAAGGGTAATTCGAAGATGCCCTTGCCGGCTTCGCCGATTGCTTTATATAAATAGTGACGGTGGCCGGCGCGACCGATGTTGTCGATCAGGCGACGGCGATAAGAGGGCGACGCCAGGAAAACCAGCCATCCCATTGCGATGCCGATCAGATGCAGCACGGGCAGCGGAAGAAATGACAGCAGGCGGAATAAAGAAACGAGCATACTTGCCGATAACGTACGTAGTGTGGGGCGAAAGAACCACCGCCGAATTGCAGAAAAATGCAAGACGCGTAAAATAGCACAAGCCGTCGAGTTAATGACAACTTGCGAGACGGGGTATAAATATCGCTAAAGCGTCGCAGGCTCGACTAGATGATTGGCCGCGACATCTGTAAATCATTTAAGTCTGGGGCTCGCATGTCCAACGATTTCCTCTTCACCTCCGAATCCGTCTCCGAAGGCCATCCCGACAAGGTGGCCGACCAGATTTCCGACGCCATCCTGGACGCTGTTTTCACCCAGGACCCACAATCCCGCGTTGCTGCAGAGACACTGTGCAACACCGGCCTGGTGGTGCTGGCCGGTGAAATCACCACGCGCGCCAATGTCGATTACATCGAAGTCGCCCGCGAGACCATCAAGCGCATCGGTTACGACAATGCCGATTTCGGTATCGACTACAAGAGCTGTGCAGTGCTGGTCGCCTATGACAAGCAATCGCCCGACATCGCCCAGGGCGTTGACGAAGGCCGCGGCATCGATCTGAATCAGGGCGCCGGTGACCAGGGCCTGATGTTCGGCTACGCCTGCAATGAAACGCCTGAGCTGATGCCGGCCGCGATCTACTACGCGCACCGCATCGTCGAGCGCCAGTCGCAGCTGCGCAAGGATGGCCGCCTGCCGTGGCTGCGTCCGGATGCCAAGTCGCAGGTGACGCTCAAGTACGTCGACGGCAAGCCGGTCGCCATCGATACCATCGTGCTGTCGACCCAGCATTCGCCCGAGATCGAACACAAGACCATCGAAGAGGCGGCCATCGAGGAAATCATCCGTCCGGTGGTGCCGGCCGAATGGATCAAGAATACCCGTTACCTGATCAACCCCACTGGCCGTTTCGTCATTGGCGGCCCACAAGGCGATTGCGGCCTGACCGGTCGCAAGATTATTGTCGACACCTACGGTGGCGCGGCGCCCCACGGTGGGGGCGCGTTCTCCGGCAAGGATCCGTCCAAGGTCGACCGCTCGGCTGCCTATGCCGGTCGTTACGTGGCCAAGAACATCGTGGCCGCCGGCCTGGCCGAGCGTTGCCAGATCCAGGTCTCGTACGCCATCGGCGTGGCCGAACCGACCTCGGTCATGGTCACCACTTTCGGCACCGGCAAGATCAGCGACGAGAAGCTGGGTGAGCTGGTCCGTGAACACTTCGACCTGCGCCCCAAGGGCATCGTGCAGATGCTGGACCTGCTGCGCCCGATCTATGCCAAGACCGCCGCCTACGGCCACTTCGGTCGCGAAGAGCCCGAGTTCACCTGGGAGCGCACCGACAAGGTCGCAGCACTGCGCGCATCCGCCGGTCTGTAACTGAATAAATAAATGCCCGCAGGGGCGAATGTGAGTGCTTCAAGGGTTTCACATTCGCCCTGCCCGCGCTAGAATTCAGCTCCCCCCGGACGATGTTCGCGGGCGTTGCATGTCGGCATTGCATGCAATGGTTAAGTTTTTCCCACAATGCCTCGCCTCAGCAAGGAGCGTTGCGACAGGGTGTCACCCTGCCAGGCTTGCTGCGACGAGCAGGGCTTCGTTCATACGAGGTTCCTTGCAACCGCGCTCACGTTACTTTTTTTCTGTTTACACGAAAGGAGGGCGTGAATAACGCCGTTGCCATGTCTAATACACCCGCACCATTCCAGGATTACATCATTGCCGACATCGGCCTGGCCGACTGGGGCCGCAAGGAAATCCGCATCGCCGAAACCGAAATGCCGGGCCTGATGGCGATCCGCGACGAGTTCGCCGCAGCCCAGCCGCTCAAGGGCGCACGCATCACCGGTTCGCTGCACATGACCATCCAGACCGCCGTGCTGATCCAGACGCTCGAAGCGCTGGGCGCCAAGGTGCGTTGGGCTTCCTGCAACATCTATTCGACCCAGGACCACGCCGCTGCCGCCATCGCTGCAGGCGGCACGCCGGTGTTCGCCGTCAAGGGTGAAAACCTGGACGAATACTGGGATTACACCCACCGCATCTTCGAATGGGCCGATGGCGGCTATTCGAACATGATCCTGGATGACGGCGGCGACGCCACCGTGCTGCTGCACCTGGGTTCGCGCGCCGAGAAGGACATCTCGGTGCTGGACAAGCCGGATTCCGAAGAAGCGATCTGCCTGTTCAACTCGATCAAGCGCTACCTGGCCAAGGATGCCACCTGGTATTCGAAGCGTCTCAAGGAAATCAAGGGCGTCACCGAAGAGACCACCACCGGCGTGCATCGCCTGTATCAGATGCACAAGGAAGGCAAGCTGGCCTTCCCGGCCATCAACGTCAACGATTCGGTGACCAAGTCCAAGTTCGACAACCTCTACGGTTGCCGCGAATCGCTGGTCGACGGCATCAAGCGCGCCACTGACGTGATGATCGCCGGCAAGGTCGCCATCGTGGCCGGTTACGGTGACGTCGGCAAGGGCTCGGCCCAGGCGTTGCGCGCGTTGTCGGCGCAAGTGTGGGTGACCGAGATCGATCCGATCTGTGCCCTGCAGGCGGCGATGGAAGGCTACCGCGTGGTGACCATGGATTACGCCGCTGAACACGGCGACATCTTCGTCACCTGCACCGGCAACTATCATGTGATCACCCATGAGCACATGAAGAAGATGAAGGACCAGGCCATTGTCTGCAACATCGGTCACTTCGACAACGAAATCGAAGTCGCCGCCCTGAAGCAGTACACCTGGGAAAACATCAAGCCACAGGTCGATCACGTGATCTTCCCGGACGGCAAGCGCATCATCCTGCTGGCCGAAGGCCGCCTGGTCAACCTGGGTTGCGCCACCGGTCACCCGTCGTATGTGATGAGCTCGTCCTTTGCCAACCAGACCATTGCGCAGATCGAATTGTTCGTCAACACCAAGAACTATCCGGTGGGCGTGTACACGCTGCCCAAGCATCTCGACGAGAAGGTCGCGCGCCTGCAACTCAAGAAGCTCAATGCACAACTGAGCACCTTGACCGATGAGCAGGCCGCCTATATCGGCGTGAAGCTGGAAGGCCCGTACAAGGCCGATCACTACCGTTATTGATGGTAAGTAGTCTTCGATCATCCGGCTGCTGCCGGATGATCGTGTGTCATCCCCTCGACAAGCCTAAAGGAAAAAAGGAATTGCCATGCTGATGTTGTTACTGACCTGGCTGATCAACGCCGTGGCCCTGCTGGCCGTCCCTTACCTTCTGCATTCGGTGCAAGTCGACACCTTCGGCGCGGCGTTGATTGCCGCGCTGATCCTCGGTTTCGTCAATACCATCGTGCGTCCCGTGCTGGTGGTGCTGACACTGCCGGTGACGGTGCTGACGCTGGGCCTGTTCATCCTGGTCATCAACGGCCTGATGTTCTGGGTGGTGGCGCAACTGGTGGGCGGTTTCCATGTCGGCGGCTTCTGGTCGGCAGTCGGTGGCGCGCTGTTGTACAGCATCGTCTCGTGGGCCTTGTCGACGCTGTTGCTGAAATCCGGACGTAAATGATGAAGCCGCATAACTTCAGTATCGAATTCTTCCCGCCCAAGACGGCGGAAGGCACCGAAAAGCTGCGCGTGACCCGCGCCAGGCTGGCCGAGCTGCAGCCCAAGTATTTCTCGGTCACCTTCGGCGCCGGCGGGTCGACCCAGCAGGGCACCCGCGACACGGTGCTGGAAATCATCGGCGAGGGCTTTGAAGCCGCGCCGCACTTGTCATGCATCGGCAGTTCGCGCGAGAGCCTCAAGGCTATTCTGCAGGATTACAAGGCCAATGGCGTGTCGCGCCTGGTCGCTTTGCGGGGCGATCTGCCCAGCGGATATGGCGCCATGGACCAGGCCTCCAGCGAGTTTCGCTATGCCAACGAGCTGGTTGAATTCGTGCGCGCCGAGACCGGCGACTGGTTCAATATCGAGGTGGCTGCCTATCCCGAGATGCATCCGCAGGCCAAGTCGCCCCAGGATGACGTGCAGAACTTCGTGCGCAAGGTCAAGGCCGGCGCCAATTCGGCCATTACCCAGTATTTCTATAACGCCGATGCCTACTTCCGGTTCATCGACGATGCGGCCAGGCTGGGTGTGCAGGTGCCGGTGATCGCCGGCATCATGCCGATCACCAATTATTCGCAGCTGATGCGGTTTTCGGACATGTGCGGCACCGAAATCCCGCGCTGGGTCCGGCTCAAGCTGGCCAGCTACGGCGACGACGTCGAATCGATCCGCGCTTTCGGGCTGGACGTGGTGACCCAGTTGGGCGAGCGTCTGTTGCAAGGCGGCGCGCCTGGCCTGCATTTCTACAGTCTCAATCAGGCGGGGCCGACCGAGGCGATCTGGCGTCGGCTGGTCAAGTCCTGACTGTTGACCGGGCCTGCAAAAAACCGCGCTCATGGCGCGGTTTTTTATTGCGCTGGCGGCGTGCCGGGCACCAGATACTTCGACTTGGCACAGTACATCTTGGCATTGACATCGTTGTAGACGATCTTGCTGCCGGCCTGCGACTGGCGCATCGGGTATTGCGTGTTGTCCTCGGGGGTAAAGCGGATGCCGACCGCGCCGCTGATGGCTTCGACCACCTTGACCGGCGTGGTATTGAAGAAGGCGCCGATGAAGTCGGCCGGGCTGCTGCCATCGTTGACCAGCACGTCCGTCACCGGCACGCCCCACAGGTTGACATTGGTGGCCTTGAACCAGTAGGCCCCGCCTTCGGTCTTGTAGGGCGGGCCGAAGGCTTCGTACAGGTAATCGAAGAAATACTTGCTGTTGAGCTGGTTCAGGCACAACAAAGCGTTGCCCACTTCCGAGCCGAAGGTCGGTTGCGGCGCGGCCTGCGCCACGGGCGTGGCCAGGATCAGGACCGATGCCAGCAAACTGCCGGCCAGACGACTTACGATGTGCAAACGAACTCCCAAATTTGATGCCGGCCAGTCAGCTTGCCGGTGTTGCGCCGCAGCGGCGCTGATGGGAGTCGATTGTAGGTCGCTTTGGTGATTTTTCCAATCGCCATAAACGCTTAGCGGCCGCTCCTGAGCATACGGTCACCCCGCTGCGAGGGGCCGACGGCCGGCGTTGCCCGTCGCGCCAGGCTGCCCAGGCCATCCACGAACGAGGCGATGCCGGTGCCTTTGACCAGGACGCAGGGCTTGCCCAGCTTCTTGCAGGTGGTCTTGACCAGGTGGTAGGCATTGTGGCTGATGTTGCCGGAGGCACAGATCACGATGTCGGCTGCTGCCAGCATCGGGGTCAGCCGGTGCAGATTGTCCTCGCGGCCGCCATCGTGGTGGATGAAGCGGCCGGAACGGGTTTCGATCTCGGCCCGATAATGGTTGCGCGCGCCCGTCAGGCCGCCCACGCAGAGCACGCAGCGGTCATCCAGCGAGAACGACGACGCTGCAGCAGCAGCGACGGGAGGGACGGCGACTGCCGTCGGACGGGCGGATGGCTTGTGCATGGGCATGGCCTGTTGGCTTGGACGAGTCAAGCCTAAACCCAGCGGCGCGTGGCGCGAACGAATGAATCATCATCTGGATATGCACTTTTTGATGACGCGCTATGGCTGCGACGCCAGGGCCGGCTCTGGCTGGGCCTCGACGCGCTCCTGCTGCTCGGCGTAACGACGCGCCAACACCGCACACAGCATCAGCTGCATCTGGTGGAACAGCATGATCGGCAACAGCACGATGGCCGCGCCGCTGCCGGCGAACAGCACCGAGGCAATCGGAATGCCCGACGCCAGCGACTTCTTGGAGCCACAGAACACCAGCACGATCTCGTCGCCGCGTGGCATTTTCAGGGCGCGCGCGCCATAGGTCGTGATCAACAGCACGCAACCCAGCAGCACCGCATTGACCAGCACCAGCAGCGCCAGCTGGCCGGGCGGGAACAGGTGCCAGACGCCCTGTGCCACCGCCGCACTGAAAGCGGCATAGACCGACAGCAGGATGCCGCCGCGGTCGACCACGTTGACGATCACCTTGTGCCGCCCGATCCAGCCACCGATCCACGGCCGCATCAGGTTACCCGCCACGAACGGCAGCAACAACTGCAGCAGGATGCTGAAGACTTGCTGCAGGCCGTTGCCTTCATGGTGACGATGCAGCAGCAGCGTCACCAGCAGCGGTGTGACCACGATCCCCAGCAGGTTGGAGGCCGTCGCGCCGCAGATCGCCGCCGGCACGTTGCCACGCGCAATCGAGGTGAAGCCGATCGATGACTGCACCGTCGACGACAGGGTGCAGACGAACAACACACCCATCCACAACTGTGGCGTCAGCAGATCCGGCACGGCGGCCTTGAGCGCCAGTCCGAGCAGCGGAAACAGGATGAAGGTCGAGCTCAGCGTCAGCAGGTGCAGCCTGGGTTGCTTGGCGCCGGCCAGGGCCGCCTCGCGCGACAGCTTGGCGCCATGCAGAAAGAACAGCAGCGAGATGGCCACATTGCTGGCCACGTGCATGAAGTTCTCGAAGCGGCCGGTCGCGGGCAGGAAGGTGGCCAACAGCACGGTACAGATCAGCAGTTGCGTAAAGCGGTCGGGCAGGAAGCGTTTCATGACGAAGGCAGACAGAAGGATGAGATGCTCACATGATAAAAAATCAAACGGTAATCGGGAACCCCTTTGATAGCGTTGACTGTCAACGGAATTGCCGATGATAATGGCGCATGCTCAATCCCGTCTGGCTCCAGACCTTCACCATGGCCGCCGCTTCCAGCAGTTTTACCGAAGCGGGGCGCCAGCTCGGGCTGACGCAATCGAGCGTGAGCGACCATATCCGGCGCCTGGAGCAAACCGTGGGGCGTCGCCTGTTCGTGCGCGACACCCACTCGCTGGCGCTGACGCCGGACGGCGAAGGCTTGCTGGTGCATGCCCGTCTGATACTGGAGGCGCACGCCCGTGCCGAGGCCCAGTTCAGCGGCACGCGATTGCGCGGGCGGGTGCGATTCGGCACCTCCGACGATCTCGCCATGGGGCCGCTGCCGGACATGCTGGCCGCGTTTCGCAGCCAGCATCCGGAGGTCGAACTCGAGATCACCATCGGCCTCACCAGCGAGCTGTATGCGCTGCTGGACCAGGGTAAGCTGGATTTGCTGGTGGGCAAGCGGCGTAGTGGCGAGGCGCGCGGGCACAGCATGTTCTCCACCCCGATGCTGTGGCTCACCCGGCCCGAGACGCAGGTCGACCTGAGCCAGCCGTTGCCGTTGATCCTGTTGCCCGAACCCAGCATCACGCGCGCGGCCACCTTGCAGACGCTGGGACGCAGCGGGCATCACTGGCGCATCGTGTGCACCAGCGGCAGCCATGCCGGGTGCATGGCCGCTGCCAGGGGGGGCTTGGGATTATCGGTGTTGCCGCAGCACCTGGCGTCGCGCGATCTGTGCGAGCCGACCAATCATGCCAGTCTGCCGGCGCTGCCCGATATCGAATACGTGGCCCTGACCGCACGTCGCCTGTCGCGACCGGCCGACACCTTGTTCCAGATCCTGATGGACAGCAGGTTGCGCCGCAACTGAGCGGCCCGGGATTCAGGTCGGGTCGCGCACCAGCTCGGGGTCGTTGAGGGCACGAATGCGGCGGTCGACGAAATAGCCGCCGGCTTCGGTATAGCGCAGATAGAGTCGGCCGCATTGCGCGCAGCGCGCGGCGTTGCAGCGGTTATAGGGGAAGTGACGCGGCGCCACCGGCGCCTGCGCCGATTCGTAGCGGGTGGCGGCGGGATGGTATTCGGCGAAGGTCGGTTCGACGTACGGGTCTTGCAGCAGGGTGCCGATATCCTGCAATTGCTGCTCGGGCAGCGACAGCGGCAAGCTGATCCAGCCGGACGCATCAGCGGTGATGCAGTTGCAGTCCTCGCCGATGGCACGACTTTGTTGCGCCAGCTGGCGCAACTGCTCGTCGTCGAGCTTGGGGAGATCGCTCATTTCTTCGGGTTGTAGCGGATGTCGCCTTCAAACAGTTGCGCAGTGCCGCCGGTCAGATTGGAGTGCACCGGCCATACCTCATGCCCGATGCGCAGCTCCACGCCTTCATAGACGGCCTTGGCGACGATGATGCGCGCGTCTTCGGCGGCCACCATGCCGCCCTTCATCTGCGCCACGTCTTCCAGCAGCACCTTGACTTCGTAGGCCAGCGTCTTGCGCTTGTCGCTGGTCTCGAACAGGATCTCGGGCGTGGCCTTGTCCGGGTTCAGCTTGTAGTACCCCTGCTGCTTGATGGTGCGGTCGAGCTCGGCCACCTTGCGCGAGTATTCCTGTTCCTTGATGGCGATCTTTTCTTCCAGGTAGGGATCGAGTCCGACCTGAACGCGTGTGAAGTTGCCGGTCGATGCGCCGATGGTGTTGGCGCGGATGATATTGGTCGCTTCGATCCGGCCGCCGATGATCTGGCCGGTGCGCGGATTGCCCTTGCCCACCGTGATCTCGTTGCCCGCCAGCAGTTCGCACTGGCGGGCGTTGCCCAATACCAGGATATTTTCAGCCGCTTCGATGTGGGCGCTCTCGGCAAACATCACCTGCACCGAACCCTGCGCGCTGATGCGCGAGGCAATCGCGGTGGTGCCCGCAGAGGCGGCGACGCCTTCGCTATGGCCGATGACGCCACCCTTGACGACGACATTGCCGCCGGCCACGATTTCGGCCGCTTCGACCGTGCCGTTGACGATCACATCGCCACCGACGTGCAGCTTCATGCCGGTCATCACATCGCCCTTGACCCGCACGGTGCCTTCGAAGGTCAAGTTGCCGGTCGACAGGTCGACGTTCTCGACGTCGATGATGGGATTGATCTTGACGCCATTCTTGATCACCGTCGGCTGGCCCGGCACCATCGCCACCAGCAGGTCCGGATCATCGGCCGAGGGCTCGGCGCCGATCGATTCCTTGGCGAACTGGATATCGGCAATCGGACGCGCCGGCACCTTGCCGCCCTTGATATCGATGCCGTCCTGGCCGGGAACCGGCGGGATGCGTCGCATCAGCGGATCGCCCGCCGACACCAGCAGCAGGTAGCCCATGTCGGCATACGACACCACGGCGTCTTCGTCGATCTCGGAGAGCTCTTCCTGCTTTTCTTCCAGCAGGCTCTCGAAGCGCGCCGGTTCGGCCGGCGTCGCCATCAGTCCTTGTGCAATCACCAGCTTGTTGCAGTGCCCGGTCGACAGCGCACCGCGCAATTGTTCATGCAGGATGCCGTAGGTGATGCCCTGGGCGCGGATCGCATTGACCACGTCGACGCTCTTGGCGCGACCACCGAAGGGCGCCACCAGCGTCAGCGACGCCGTCATCAGGTCATCCTCGACCTCGAGCACGAATTCGCCATCGCGCCGCTGCGCGATCACCTGGGTCACGGGCTCCTTGCTGTCTTCCAGCTTGCGCACGAAAGCGTTCAGCACCGAATCCTGATGGAACAGTTTGGTGAGGCCGTTATCGGCCATCGCCTGCTTCAGGAAAGCCAGCGTCAACGGCGGGAATCCGGGCGTTGGAGTAAACGTTGCGCTCAATTCTCCGCTGGCCCTGTCGAACGCGAACGACAGTGGTTGCGGTGTTGCCTGTTCCATGCTGTTCCTCGGAGGTTGCTGCTGATATTGGGGGTCGCGTATCGGTAACACCGACGGACCTGCCGTCGCTCCCTCGCGCCGGCGACTGCCATTGTATTGTGGCAAGATGATCCAGCAATTTGACCTGCAGCACAAGTTCTGTCTCTAAATCGGGGGGAGGTAGTTGTCGTAATGTCAATCGTTGATTTGAACCAGCCAGACGACGAACAGGCCCGCGAAATGGCGCGCTACGAGGCAGGACGGTCCAGCACCCGGGTCAGTGTGGCAGTCAATGTCGGGCTGACTTCGTTACAGGTTGCCGCCGGCCTCATCACCGGTTCCCAGGCGTTGCTGGCCGACGGCGTGCATTCGCTGTCGGACCTGATTGCCGATCTGGTGGTGCTGGTGGCGGCGCGCCAAAGCCGCAAGAAAGCCGATGCCGACCACCAGTACGGGCACCAGCGCTATGAAAACGCCGCCTCGCTGGCGCTGGGCGGCTTGCTGCTGGCAGTCGGTGTTGGCATGTTGATATCGGCGGCCCACAAGATACAGGTGCACGACCATCCGGCCCCGGTACACATCGGTGCGCTCTGGGTGGCGCTATCGGCATTGCTGGCCAAGGAATTGCTGTTTCGATACATGCTGCGGGTGGCCCAGACGGTACGCTCGAGCATGTTGATAGCCAACGCGTGGCACGCCCGTTCGGATGCTGCCTCGTCGCTGGTGGTTGCGGTAGGCATCGTCGGCAGCCTGTTTGGATACACGCTGCTCGACCCGGTTGCCGCCGCTGTCGTCGGCCTGCTGGTGTTGCGCATGGGGTGGCGCTTTTTCTGGGCCGCGCTCAATGACCTGATGGATCGGGCGGTATCGATGGAAGAGATGCAGGCCATCCGCAGTACCTTGAGCGATACCCCTGGCGTGCTCGGCATCCACGATTTGCGCACTCGCCGCATGGGCGATTTTGCCCAGGTCGACGTGCACCTGGAGATCGATGGCACCTTGAGCGTCACCGAAGGCCATGCCATCGCGGCGGCTGCCCGCGCCAGCGTGCTGGCCCGGCATCATGTGCTGGACGTGATGGTGCACGTCGATCCGGTTTAGCCGGCATCAGTCTGGGCGCCAGGCGCCGTTGAAAAAGTGTTGGCGGGGGAAATCGAATTCCTTGAATAGCTGGTGCTGCGGATCATCTCTATATCTGTTGCCTGACCTTTTAACCGACAGGACAGGTGACCATGCGCATTCCCTTCAACGTATCCCCCGGCAACGCTACTCCACCCAATCGGCAAGCGGCGCGATCCGGCGCCAACGACTCGCGCTCACCCGCTACGGTCCAGCAGCCGGCGGCGCGAGTGAGTCTCTCGCAGAATGGCCTCGAGGCCAGCCGCAAGTCGATCTCCCGCGCGGATGAGGCCTACCTCGAACCGGCGCAACGCAGTATCCGGAAAAACACCGGCCCGACTGGCGCAGCGCCAGCCAGCGGAAATCCCGGTCATATCCTCAGCCTGCAGAGGCGCTTGCTGAAAGAGCATCCGGACCTGCGTGATGAATCACGGTTGGCGATCGAGGCGCGGCTGCTGCATGACCACGGTCTTCACCTCGATGCCGACCATATCTATTTCAATACCTTCCTCGGCGCACATAGCAGCAGCGAGACCTACAACGGTTGGGCGCACGAGGAGGCGCCCGTCATTTCCTTGTCGCTGACCGAGCTGCAGATGCGAAACTTTCCCGCCGATCTTGGCGAAGACCCCAATGGCCTCAACGCCAACAGCGGGGTCTACACCGAGGGCAGCAGCGGCAAATCGTTCGGCACCGGCAATGAAGTCCGCCTGCTGTCGACCGACCTCAAGCGTGCGGTGCGCGCCAATGATGTCGGCGGCACCTATCGTGAGAAGCTCAAGACCTGGTGGAATCGCAACGAACAGGCCGTGGCCACGCTCTACCAGGCGCAGGTGCGCAAGTGGCGACGGCACGGCGGGCTCTCGCAAGAGGCCTGCACGATGCTGCGCGAAGTGCTGCGGGCCGCCGACGGCAAGTCGGTCAAAGGCAATGTCACGGCGCAGGTCTTCGACATCAATAGTTATCCCTCCAAGGACATGGCCTGGCTCAAGGACCCCGGCGGCCGAGTGGTGCTGATCATGCCCGGCAATGCGCAACCGCTGCGCGAATACCGCAACGTCGACGGCATGCGCAAAGCGATAGAGGAGATGACGAAGACGCAGCAGGGCAGGGCCGAACTGGCGAGCCATTTCTCGCTGTACAACCGCAAGGATGGTGCGACCTATCAGGGCGTCGAGAAGTGGCTGGGCGACATCGCCGGCGGTGGTTACCGGGCACGCATCGCCTATGCGCCCCAACGGATTGACGGCAATCTCTTCCGTGACCAGGCCGCGCGCACCAGGGCCGCCGAGCTGGACGACATCAAGCGGCTGGTCAAGAGCAACAGCGAGGTCATCGAAGAAGAAAGTACCCAGTTCGTGCGCGTGCTGGGTCAGCTGTTTCCCGAATTCTTCCTCCCGGCCAAGGCGACCGAGTTGGCGCTGGAGGTGCACCAGGCAGTCGCCGCTGGCGCATCGGAAGATCGCCAGCGGGCGGCGCACGAGGCCATCAATGCAGGCATCAACCTGGCCGTGGCGGCGGCGCTGGGGGCGCTGGCCACGCCGATTCGCCGGTCCGGTACGGCGGCGGCAGGCGCAGGTGAACGCAGCGCCTACTTCAATCCACCCGGCCGCGTGGGTGGCGGGCGCATCGGTTATCTGCTGGGGCCATCGGAGGCGCCGCGTCCGCCATCGATCTTCGACGACATGCTGGATCAGGCCAATGAGGCGACCGCTGCCAATGACATGACCATCGACTGGGATGACGAATCCTTCACGCTTTCTCCCACGCCGTCACGATCGCACTCGCCCTCGACCGAGACGGCCTCCGAAAGTGGACGCGCCTCGCCGGCATCGGGGCGCTCATCGGCTTCCTCTTTTGGGCCGCATCGTGGGTCATGGGCGCCAGGGCAGGAGCGGGTATCGAGCGAGCCTCCTGGCGTCCCGGCGCCACCCTCATCGCCGATCACGCCATTGCCCGGATTCGGGACCATCGGCAATCATGAGGGCATGCCTTATTTCAATGCGCTGGGGTGGATCGAACGGCGCGACATGCAGCAGGTCTTCCGTGCCGTGCCGTTCGAGGTGCTGGCCGAACATTCGCCCGAGATCGAGGGGTTCGTCCCAGACATGACGGTGACCGGGGAGGATGGCACCGTCATCGAAGATCGATACCTGTTGGCGCTGGAGACGCAGGAGGGCGCCATCGACTTCGGCAACGTTACCTACGGTGCCGGAAATTTCGCCGTTTTCCGGATCGATGCCGATGGCGTGCCGGCCATGCCGTATCGACTCAACATCAACTACGACATGTGGAGTGCGGCGCGACCGGTAGCTGCCGCACGCGAGGCGGGGCATCCGGTGACGCCGGATATGCCATGGCTCTCCAGCTACGTCCATGCGAATCCTCCGGCGCCGGGAGCGGTGCCGGAGGGCTATGAGCCGCTCGGTGCCGACGACATCGAGATCTATGAGCGTGGCCACGTCTTCATCGACGGCAGTGCAGTTCACGCAAACCAGATCCACCGCGTGATGTGAGCGGGAGGACGAGCATTGTTGCCGATGGCAAGACGCCATGGTTTGAAGCAAGACGGTATGTGTCGGAACGTTGCGTTCCAACAGGTTGCGCGAAGCTCAAGGTTTTCAGGGCGATGCCGTTAGTGCTGCAAACGGTGGCTTCGCCCCGGTCATTTTCTGCCGCGACATGTCGTCGTTGCAGATCACCAGTATGGATTGGCGACATGAACTCCATTGCATCGATTTCGGTGTCTTCCGCAACCCTGCGCTCAAGCTCGAGCACTGCCGTGCCCGTCACCGATGCAGCACGCAGTGCATCAACGGGTAGCAGCAGCGGCGCCTCGTCACGGGTGACGCTGTCGCAGACGAGGGGCCTTGAAAGTGCGCTTTATTCGTCTTCCGGAATCAGCGCGAATGCCGGGCAAGCCACCGTCATCGACGGCAGCGGTACGCCGTCATGGGAGCGTACCCCCGGCGGCGAGCTCGATGCGCTCCTGGCCCGCAATGCAGCGGGCGCGGATCTGGCTGGGCGATTCAGTGGCCTGGGACGCGCCTTGTTGAAACAGGCCGGGCAGGGCGGTGGCGGCTATTCGCAATCGTTGCTGTCGTCAGCGCAGGCAATGCAGTCGAGCGCGGAGGTGCAGGCCGTGCAGCGTCTGCAACTGCACGACTTTGCGGCCGATGCCATCAGTCTGTCGATCGTTACGGCCAGCGGTGCCAAGGTAGAGGTGAAGCTGTCGTCCGATGCCAATGGCGTGGCGCTGGCATTCTCGGTCAGCCAGGGGGCGCTGAGCGACGAAGAGCGCGCCGGACTGGCCGACCTGGGCGATGCGCTCCAAAGCGCCATCGATGGCCTGGCGCAGCAGCCACCGCAACTGGACCTGGACGCGCTGATGCAGGCAAGGCAGAAACAGTCATCCTTGTTCGCCGCCTTCGATCTGCATGCCACGCTCGGTGGCGATGCCCAGAAAATCGACCTGCATGTCGATGCCGACAAGCGCGAACTCAGCACCACCGGCAACAGCGGCAACATCAAGCTGTCGGTCGACTTGTCCAATGGTCGGCTGATTGGTAGCGCACAGCAGCGTCAAGGCGCCGTCGCCAGCTATCTTGGCCAATTCGATGAAGCCACCCGGCGCGGTCATGGCGACGCCGGATTGATGGCCATGTTCAAGCAGGGTTTTGCGCAACTCAATGGCGTCGCCAGCCAGGCAGCGACGTCACAACCCCTTGGACGCGCGCCGGCCTTGTTTGCCAGCGTCACCGATCGCGGCATCCTGAGCGGATTGCAGGATTTCACGGCATCGGTGACCCAGGCCATCGACAGCCCCAATCCACTCAACAAGAACGAAACCGACAGTTTTTCCTACACGGTGTCGCAGCACACCACCATCGGCGGACGGCGCCAGGCCGATCGTGCGATTGACCAGCGACAGGAAAGCCATCTCAGCGCCGCCTATCACGAAGCGTTGCAGCCCGATCTTCCACTGAAGCTGGGCACCGACCGCGAATCGCAGAACTACACCTATCACCAGATCGAGGACAAGGCTTCCAGCGCCTTGCATCTGGGCTATCAGGGTGGCTTGCTTACGCGGGCGACGTTGCAGCAATCTGCCAGCCAGAACACGACCGTGAGCAAGTATGTTCTGGGGCAGCGCGTGCGCTACGACAACACCCCATTGCAGGCGAGCATCGTGCAAGACCTCACCGCGCAATTGCAAGCTGACGCCGCCCGCAATGATGTTCGCAGCGAGCCGCTGCAGCCGGCATGGAGCGAGCGCTTGCAACGCCTCTCGTCGCTCGCGCTGCTGGTGTCGGACCCGACCCGGTTACCGTCGCGCCAGGCGCAATTGGCGAGCGCCTGACGCACAGCCTTGGTCACCGCGATCAGGCCGCGCTCAGCAAGGGCGTCCGGCGTCCCATGATGTGCCGTATCTTGCGTTCCAGGGTGCCGGTGTTGAAGGGCTTGACGATATAGCCATCGGCGCCGCACTGGGCAGCCAGCATGATGTTTTCCTTGCGGGTCTCGGCGGTGACGATCAGTACCGGCAGGTGCCGCATGGCCGGATTCGCCCGAATTTTCCGAAGCAGCTCGATGCCATCCATGACGGGCATGTTCCAGTCGGTGACGACGAACTCCACGTTGCTCGTGCCGCTCTCCAGGATCTTCCACGCTGATGCGCCGTCGTCGGCTTCGGTCTGGCGCGAGTAGCCCAATTCCTTGAGCAGGCCTGCCACGATGCGCCGCATGGGGGCGAAGTCGTCGACGATGAGAAAGTGGGTTTCGGAGGCTGGCATGATGTCGGATCCTTTCTTGATCGAGCGCTAAACCACGGACGCGCCCGCAGTCTTGCCGTCGGAATGGGAAGAAGCATACAAGCCACTGCGACCAAGAAAAATCATACGTTGGTATGACTGCGTGAGCACCGCAGGCGGCGGTGCTTTCTCAAAGCTTTTGAATAAGTGCCTGCATTCCATGCCCTGAAGATCCATTCACCTCCCGTGTGACAACAGAATCGATGCCCTGTCGTGGTGACAGGGCATCGACGTAGCCGACCGATCATTTTCGGCGCCACGGCGTAAGCATTGCATCGGAAATGTGAACCGGAATCTGAGGGAATGGACGCGCATGAAAATCTTCAATCGACTCGAGCATTGCCAACCAGGCAATAGCATTTCTGCGCCGGAAATGATTCCAGCCAACCACCAGCGCTCCCCGCGCAGCATCGGACAGGAGGCCAGCGTCGTCACCCTGCGCTCGACTGCCGGAATGCCCTCGCTCTACGGCGCAGATGGCGTAGTCGCCGACGCCACGCCTGCCACGTCGCCAGACATGCTGTCGCAGCTCAGGCAGCGCTTGAAGGACGACTATCCCGATCTGCGGCAGGAGGCCCGGCAAGCCATCGAGGCGCGCTTGCGCAATGACTATGGCGTCGAGGTCGATGCCGATCACACCTGGCTCAACAGCTTCGCGGGCGCAGCCAGCAGTTCGCGCAGTTACAACGGTTGGCAACACATCGGCAAGCCGCTGCTGTCGATCAGCCTGACCGACCTCCAGCTACAGAACTTTCCGGCCGATTTCGGCGAAGACCCGAACGGGCTCAATGCCAATAGCGGGGTGTATCGCGACGGCGCCGCAGCGGCGTGTTTCGATAGCAGCAACGAAGTGCGCCTGCTGTCGAGCGATGTGAAGGCAGCCATTCGAGGCAACGATTTCCAGTCGGCCTATCGCAGCAAGCTGGTGCAATACTGGCAGCGCAACGAGAACGCCGTGGCGTTGCATTACGAAGCGCTGGCGTTGGAACATTCGCAAGACAGTGGCCTGTCGAGCCAGGCCCGTACGCTGCTGGCGCAGGCGGCGGGATATAGCGAAGCCGCCAGTCCGACCTGGCGTGCGTATGCATTCGACATCAACAGCTACCCCTCCAAGGATATGACCTGGCTGCAGGCCGCCGATGGCCGGGTGGTGCTGTTGACCCCGCATGGCGCCAAGCCCGTGCGCGAGTACGCCGGCGTGGCTGAAATGCGCCAAGGCATTGCCGACCTGGCGCGCACCGATGCGGGGCGCGACGAAATCCTGCGCGGTTTCTCGATCTATAACCAGCAGGATGGCGTTACCTATCAAGGGGTTGATAAGTGGTTGGGCGATATCGCCACCGGCGGCTACGACGAGCGCATAGCGATGCGGCCCAAGCCCGTCACGGGCAAGCTTTTCGCCGACATGGCGAGGCGTTCAAGGGATGCTTCGCTGGACGACGTATCGCGCCTGGTGCGGTCCAATTCGGATATCGGCAAGCAAGAGATGCTGCAAGCCCTGCGCGCCTTCAATGACATCATGGGGAGTGCAGCCACGCAGCTGGTCGAAGCTGGTTACGGCCTCTATGCGGCGCGCACTGAAGGGCTTCTGGAAGACCGTCGCGATGCGGCATCCAAGGCCTGGGTCGCCGGCCTGGGGGCGGCGATCATGATCCTGCTGGACGGCGCCGGGCGGCGCCTGGGCAAAGTGGGGCTGCCTGAGCCCAATGTGTACTTCAAGCCGCCAACGCGCCTGCCGGATGGCCGGGTGGGGTATCCGCTTGGACCGATTGATGCCCCCCGACTGCCGGAAGGTGCAGGCCGGCCGGGTATGCCGGACCAGCGGACCCGCTCACTGGCAGGTGAGGCGTATCGCAGGAACGGACTGCACATCGACCATCCATGGCAAGACCAGCCACTTGATCTGAGTCGAGACCGTACGCTGCATCGTTATCGCGAACCCCAGGGGGGGCTCGCCGCGCCGCGGGCCGATATTGCCCCGCGCGAGGGCGCCGACGGGGCGGCGAATGAACCGCTTGATCTCAGCAATCCTGCCGCCCGGCCGTCGCCCGAAGAACCGTCTCGGGCGGAGGCATCTGCAGAAATGGATCCGGCGCAGCGTCTGGATCCGGTGACGTCGGCACAGATCAATGTGCTTGGTTTCAGGGAGCGCTACGACTTCCGGGATCTCTATGGCTTCCAGTCGTTCGGCGGCATGCGTTTGTCGCGCACGGTGGCCGGTCTTGAATTGAACCGGAATTCGGGTGGAGTCGCGCAGATGATCGAAGGCGACATGCTGCGCACCTTCAACACCGTCGAAGCCGCGCAAGAGGCAGCACAGCGCGCCGGGTTGCAGAACTATCGGGTCTATCACATCCGTGCCGATGGACTGCGCGCGGTCTCGTTCCAGGATAACCGGCTCAACAATCCACTGTTCGAATCGCTGAGATTGCAATTGACCCAGGCGGCTGACCATATTACGCAACCGCAGCAGCGGGCGGCGGTGCGCAACCAGTTGCAGCGTGATGCCGAGCAAGAGGTTCATCTATCCACGGAGTGTCTGGATCGAGAGCGTGTCCGGTTCCTTCGCAGGCAGGACACGCGTCACTGACCGATCAGGCTTGCCGGCGCCAGTGTGCGGGCGCGGTGTACGGTGATGCCTGAATGCCCGGGCGGCTGCAGCCACTGCGCTGCGGCACCCGTCACCCTAGCTGGCGAAAGGACGAACGTTTCGGCGCAGTCGATGGCAAATCGGGCGGCCTTCGGCAAACATCGTCGCAAACCGTCAAAATACGGGGTTTCGCCATTTCCCTGGCGCTGTACCGGGGCTGCGCCCCGCATCCGACCCGTCATGACCATCGCCGCCAACCATCCCCGTTTTCTGCTGTTCCTCATCTGCGCTTTCGCCTCTGCCGGGCAGATGGCCATTGATATCTACGTGCCGGCCCTGCCAGCCATGGCGCAATACTTCGCATCGACCCCGCATGCGATCCAATGGACCGTGACCGGCTACATGGCCGCCTACGCGGTGGGGCAACTGGTATTTGGTCCGCTGGCCGATGCCTATGGTCGCAAGCCCATCCTGGCGCTCGGCATGTTGATGTTCACGCTGGGTTGCGTGCTGACGCTGACCGCGTCCGATCTTGAAACCTTCGTGCTGGCCCGCTGCCTGCAAGGCTTCGGCATCGCCACCACCAATTTGCTGGCCAAGGCCATCATCACCGATTCGTTCTCGGGCATGGCGCTGATGCATGCCTTTACCTACATGTCGATCGCCTGGGGGCTGGGGCCGATCCTGGCCCCCGTCATCGGCGCCCACCTGCAGACCGCATTCGGCTGGCGCTCGTGCCTGACCTTCCTGCTGCTCTATTCGTTGCTGATGTGGGCGCTGCTGTGGCGCTATCGCGAGACCCTCAAGCAGCCGGTGCACCTCAACCCGCGCACGCTGTTGCGCAATGCGCGCCTGGTGCTCGCCAGTCCGGTATTCCAGAGCTGTTTCCTGGCGCAGGGCCTGTGCTATGCGATCCTGCTGGTGTTCAACATCGTCGGTCCTTTCATGGTGCAGAGCACGCTGCACAAGCCGCCGACCTATTTCGGCTACCAGGCGCTGGCGATCGGCCTGATGTACTTCCTCGGCGGTATTTCTAACCGCATCCACCATCCGCGCCTGCCCACGCCCGAGCAGCGATTGCGCATCGGCGCCTATGCCATGACCGCAGCCGCCGTGGTGATGCTGCTGCTGGCGCTGACGGTCGGCTTGCAGATCTGGACGCTGACTGCACCGGTGCTGTTCATGGGTTTCTGCGCCGGCGCCATGTACCCCACGCTGATGGCCAAGGGCAACTCCATCTTCCCGCACATCGCAGGCCTGACCAGCGCCATCCTCGGTTTCGCCCTGGTGATGGTGTCGTCGGCCATGATGGGGCTGGCCGGTTTCGTCTCGATCACCAGCCTCACGCCGCTGGCCGTGTTCTACGTCATCGTCGGCCTGGTGGTCATCGCCATGGTCCGCAAGCTGCTGTTTCACCTGAAGCACCCCGCTCCCGTGGTCGCCTTCAACAAGCCGCAGGTGGCTGAGTAACACTGACGCCGGCGGCGCCGGGATCAGGCGCCCACGCGTGCCGGAAAGCTCTCGACCAGCCAGTCGATGAATACCCGCAGGCGATGCGTGACATGGCGGTTCTGCGGGTACACCACATGGAACGGGTAGGGCGCTGGCCGCCATTTCTGGAGGATCTCCACCAGTGATCCCTCTGCCAGCGCCGGGCCGGCCGCATAGCGAAAGGTCTGGATGATGCCCAGCCCTGCCAGTGCCGCCGCCAGGTGGGCATTGCTTTCATTGACGCCCATGCGTTGCTCGATCTTGATCTCGCTCTTTTCACCCTTGTGCTCGAAGCGGAACGGCACCGCCCGACCGTTCTGTGCCGACACATAACTGACCAGACGGTGGCCGTTCTTGAGCTCCTCGGGATAGGCCGGCACGCCAAACGCCTTCAAGTAGCCCGGCGTGGCGCAGGTCACCATCGTGGCTTGCCCGAGATGGCGCGCCACCAGCGACGAATTGTTCAGCGGTCCGCCACGGACGACGCAATCGACGTTGTCGCCGATCAGGTCGACCGAACGGTCCGACACCCCCAGGTCGAGCCGGATATCCGGGAAGCGCGCAACGAAGTCGGGCAAGGCCGGGATCAGCACGGCGCTGGCGGTCGAGCCACCGACGTCGATGCGCAGATGGCCGCGTGGCTTGCCATGGGCGAGATTGAACGAGCTATCGATATCTTCCAGGTCGCGCAGCAGGCGCATGGCCTTGTCATAGTAGTCGCGCCCCTCCGGCGTGACCGTCACCCGACGCGTGGTCCGCTGCAGCAGGCGCACGCCGAGATGGGCCTCCAGGTCCTGCACCAGTTTGCTCAGCGTGGCGTTGGGCATCTCCAGCGAATCCGCCGCCCGCGTGAAATTGCCGGCCTCCACCACCCGCGCAAAACCCCGGATTGCCTGTAACTGATCCATGCAATGGCCTCCATCGAATAAGTCGATTATCCATCTACATGGATAGTAATTTCGATTTTAGCTACTTTTTCGAAAAATGATCAAGGCATAAAGTTCGTTCCATGCCAGGCACACAAGTCAGCGCAAACCGGCGCAGACGGCGGGCAGGAAATTCCCCTTATCTCATTTGAAGGAGTCAATCATGAACAAGCAACTCAACGGCAAGATCGCACTGGTAACCGGCGGCACTACAGGCATTGGCCTGGCAACCGCGCAGGAACTGGTGGCGCAGGGCGCACAAGTCTTCATCACCGGCCGCCGCCAGGCCGAACTGGACGCCGCCGTCGCCGCCATCGGCCCGGCCGCGACCGGCATCCGTGCCGACGCCTCGGTGCTGGCCGAGCTCGATGCCGTGTACGGCCAGATCGCCAAGAGCGCCGGTCGTCTCGACATCCTGTTTGCCAACGCCGGCGGTGGCGACATGATGCCGCTGGGCGCGATCACCGAAGAGCACTTCGACCGCATCTTCGACACCAATGTGCGCGGCGTGTTGTTCACCGTGCAAAAGGCCCTGCCGCTGTTGGTGGATGGCGCCTCGGTGATCCTGACCGCCTCGACCGTGTCGATCCAGGGCACTGCCAACTTCAGCGTCTACAGCGCCAGCAAGGCCGCCGTGCGCAACTTCGCCCGCTCATGGGCCCTCGACCTGAAGGAGCGCGCCATTCGCGTCAACGTGGTCAGCCCCGGCCCGGTGCGCACGCCCGGCCTGGGGGGGCTGGTGCCGGACGAACATCGCCAGGGCCTGTATGACTTCCTGGCCGCGCAGGTGCCGCTGGGTCGTCTGGGCGAGCCGCAAGAGATCGGTCGTGCGGTGGCGTTCCTGGCCTCCGACGCTGCCAGCTTCGTCAACGGCATCGAGCTGTTCGTCGACGGCGGCATGGCCCAGGTGTAACGCCAATGGCCGCGGCGAACCCTGGCGCGGTGCCGGCGGCGCTGCGGCTCAGCCGTTGCGATCCAGCCAGGTGTCGAAGTCCTGCGCTGTCATCGGGCGGGCGATGGCGTACCCTTGGCCCTGGTCGCATCCGAGGTGCTTCAGGAGCTTGCAGGTCCTCTCGGTCTCGATACCTTCTGCGATGATGGTGAATCCGAGTTTTTGACCAAGGTTGATGATGGACGGCACGATCATCTGGTCGGCATGGTCGGTTTCGAGGTTCCTGATGAAGGATTGGTCGATCTTCATATAGTCGGCCGGTATCTGCTTCAGATAGGACAGGTTGCTAAAGCCGGAACCGAAGTCGTCAATGGCGACTTCTACCCCGAGCTTCTTGATCTCGAGGATCTTTTCGCGCAGGTTCTGAGGATCCTTGCTGATGGCGCTTTCCGTAAATTCGATCTCGATCAGGCCGGCCGGTATCCGGTGCTGCGCCAGCAAGGTCCTGAGGTGATTTATAAGATCATCGTTTTCGAAGTCGCGCGCCGAGACATTGATGGCGACCCGTACCGGGCGACCCCGCTGCACCCACGCTGCGGCCTGCCGGATGCCTTCGCGCAAGGCCCAGCAGGTCACGTGGCGGATCAGGGCCGTCTTTTCGGTCAGGGGAATGAAGAGCGCCGGCGACACATCGCCGTGAATCGGGTGGCGCCAGCGGATAAGTGCTTCGACCCCGGTGCAGCGACCGGTCAGCAGCGATATCTTCGGCTGGTAATGCAGCGACAGTTCGCCCTCGGCGGCGAGCGCGCCGGGCAAGGCCGACAGCAGCTCGAACGAATACTTCTGCCGCTCGCCCTGCGATTTCTCGAAAACTCGCTGCGTCGTGCCATTTTCTCGCGCCAGGTCGGTGGCCGTCATCAGCGCGCGAACCAGGTCTTCGGTGTCCGAACACTGGCTGGTTGCCACAATGCCGATGGCGATTTCAAGGCGGTGCGGAATCCCCTGGTGATCGACGGCGTCATTGAAGCAGTGCGAGATATGGTCGACCTGAGCCTGAATCTGCGCGGCTTCGCCATGCGCCACATAGGCAAATGTGGTGGTGCCGATCCGGTACAGCACCACGGGCGGGGCGCAATCGCGCAAGCGCTGCATGGCGGCGACCAGAAAGCCCTCGGCGTAATCCCACCCCAGTGCCTTGACCATGTCGAACAGGTAAGTCCGGTCGCAGACATCCACCGCCACCGTCGTGACCGGATTGTCGTGTCGGTGGGCCATCGCGGGCGAGCAGCGGAGGTCTTCGATCAACCTGCTGCGATTCGGCAGGGCCGTCAGCTTGTCCAGGTAGTCGGACGAGCGCAGCAACTCCAGGCGCGCCATGACGATGCTGGCCAACTGTTCGAGCTTGCTTGCCTGGTCGGCCGTGAATGCGTCGCGGGTTGTCTTGCCGATGACGCACAAGGTGCCGAGACGGGCGCCCTCGGACGTGATGAGCGGCGCACCGGCGTAAAAGCGGATGCCAGGTTCACCGGTGACCAGCGCATTGTGGCGAAAGCGTTCGTCGGCGCACGCGTCGAGCACCACCATCGTCTTGTCCTGCACGATGGCGTGGGCGCAAAACGAATCCGAACGTGGAGTCTGTCTGGCGGCCAGTCCTTTGGCCGACTTGAACCACTGGCGCTCCTTGTCGACCAGCGATATCAACGCGATATCGGCTGCAAACAGGTTGATCGCCAGTCCGGTGACCAGATCGCAAAGTGGATCGGGCGGCGTATCCAGCAAACAATAGGAATTTAGCGTTTCGAGGCGTCGCGCCTCGGTCATGGTGGAAAAAATATCACCTTCAATCATAAATCTCTCGCCGGGCTTTCGGGTATCAATACGGATTCGGGACGATGCCTGTCTCTCCTCGATATCGAAGCTTACCTTAGCGCGCCATGCGCAATGTCGCAATTGTGCGACGCCGCTAATCAACGGACATGACGCCGGCATGACATCGTTGTTGGTCAGTTACGTTTCCGGTTGTCAACATGGCCTTGATTTTTAATTCGTGAGTTAATAGCGCCGTGGGTGATTACGGGGATACAAAATCAAGAAGTTGAAAAGGCAGATAGCACTAACAGTAAGTGCTTCGGTGCTGGCGGTCGTTGCGGTCTGTGGCAGCGCTTTATATCAGAGTCATGAACAGACCCGCGTGGCGGCGACGGAGAATGCGCAGAACGTGACCGTGATTGCGCAACGGGCCATATCGCGCAACCTGGAAATCCTTTCGCTGTCGCTCGACACGCTGGCCTACCGCTATCGCGAGCCCCTGAATCACCGCCTGTCCGAGGACCAGCGCAGGGTGTTCCTGTTCGAGAGCGCACCATCGGTTTCTCACATCGTGGTAATGGCGGTGCTGGGCGCCGACGGCAAGCCCCGGGCCAGTTCCTTGACCCGTAGCAACCAGTTCACGCGAACCTACGCCGACCGACCGTATTTCACCGCACACCGCGATTCACCCGATCTCGGGCTTTTCATCTCGCAGCCGATACGTGCCTCACTGGGTAACGAATTGCCCATCATCGTCTTGTCCAAGCGGCTGCAAAAAGCAGATGGCAGTTTCGACGGCGTGGTGCTGATGGCATTGGACCTGGCTTATTTTCGCGACCTGTTCGCCAATCTTGCGCTGGGGCCTGAAGGGGTGATGTCGCTCTATTCCGACCAGGGCGTGGTCTACATGCGCATGCCATACAAGGACGCGGTCATCGGCAGTGACCTTGGCGTAACTTCTGACTTTCAGCGTACCAGGGCGCACTTTGCTGCGCATCAGGGCAGTTTCCTTGCGCGCTCCCGGCAAGACGGGGTGCAGCGTCTCTATACCTTTACCCGCGTTCCCCACACCCAGTTGATGGTCTTCGTCGGCAACGCCGACGCTGCCATCTACAAGGAGTGGTACGAGAGCTTCTATAGCACATTGTTCGTGCTGGCCGCCTTTGGCTGCGTATGTGCGGTCTTGTACAAGCGCCTGCGGCAAGAGTTTCACGCGCGCGCCGCCATCGAACGACAACTGACCCAGCTGGCACGTACGGATACGTTGACCGGCCTGCTCAACCGCAGGGCGATCGATGAACTGTTGGGTGCGGCCTGGGGACGGCATCAGCAACACCCGGCGGGTGGTTTTTGCATCCTGTTCATCGACATCGATTACTTCAAGCTATACAACGATACCTACGGCCACAAGGCCGGCGATGCCGCATTGCGCGCAGTGGCCCAAAGTGCGGCCGGGGCCCTGGCGCGCAGCAGCGATCACGCCGCGCGCTATGGCGGCGAGGAGTTCATCGTGCTGCTGGGCGATACAGATCAGGAAGGTGCGCTGCATGTAGCGCAGCGCATTCGTGCGGCGATTCACGCTTGCGCCATTGTGCATGAGCGCAGTCCGCTGGGCGTGGTCACCGCCAGCATCGGACTGGCGTGTTTGCGGCGCGACCGGCATCGGCGGATCGAAGACGTCATCAATGCCGCCGATGAAGCCCTGTACCGATCCAAGAGCGCCGGACGTGACAGGGTCACCGCTGCCGATTGATGCCAGGCCCTAGAACCGATACTTCAGCGTAGCCGTCACGGCCCGCTCGGCACCCAGGTAGCATTCGCCGTGGTAGCAGATGGTGTTATAGCGTTTGTTGAGCAGGTTGCTGGCGTTGAGCCGCAACAGCCACGGCCCGGTTTCGTATTTCAGCATGCCGCTGAAGAGCGAATAGCCGCCTTCCACCGTGGTGTTGGCTTCATCGTTCTGGCGCGGGCCGACGTAATTGATGCCCGCCCCCATGCCGAAGCCGCTGGCCATGCTGTAGTCCAGCCAGAGCGACGCCATCTGCTGCGGCACGGTGGCCGGGATCTTGCCGGCTTCGGTGCGGTCGGCGCTTTCCAGCACTTTCAATTTCATCTTCGTCAGCGAGGCCGTCAGGTTCAGCCCGCGCGTCAGTTCCGCCTTGGCTTCGAGTTCGATGCCGCGCGAACGCACGCGACCGATCTGGCGCGTGTCGCCGCTGAGATCATCGTAGGTCACGACATTGGTCTTGTTCAGGTCGAACAGCGCGGCCGACAGGAACAGCCGGGAATTCTCCGGCTGGTACTTGATGCCGGTTTCGACCTGCTTGCCACGGCTGGGTTTGAGCGGGTCGTTGTTGGCATCGACACCGCTATTGGGCAGGAACGACTGGGTATAGCCGGCATAGGCGGCCCAGCCAGCGCCGAACAGGTAATTCAGCCCGGCGCGACCGCTGAAGACGCTGTCGCTCTGGCCCACATTGGTGGCGCGCAGCCGGTTGTCGGTGACGCTGCGCACGAAGTCCTGGCGGCCACCGAGGGTCAGCACCCAGCGCTCGAAGAGCTTGATCTGGTCTTGCCCATACAACCCGGTCTGCTCGATGCTCTGGCGGTAGTTTGACGTGGGCGTGGTCGGCGTGGCGATGGCCTGGTTATAGATCGGGTTGAGCAGGTCCAGGTCTGGCGCTGGGCCCATGAAGCGGCGCTCGTCACCGTGCGAGCGGCTCCAGTCGAGGCCGAACAGCAGCGTGTGGCTGATGTTGTTGCCGCGCAGCTGCCCCAGCAGCTGGGTGTCGACCACGGTGCGCTGGAGGGTATCGTCCCAGGTGCGTGCCAGTCGCGAGTAGGTGTGCTGGTCGGGCTGGAGCTCATCGACCCATACTGCACGGCGCTTCAGCTGGGTGTCGCTGTAGCGCAGGTTCTGGCGCACGCTCCATTCGTCGTTGAAGGCATGTTCGAAGCGATAGCCGATCGCCGTCTGATCCTGCTTGATGCGGCTGAACGACGGGTCGCCCATCTTGATCCGCGTCAGGCTGCGATCGGCGGCGATGGCGTAGTACGGGTCTTCCCCCGATTCGTTATGCAGCAGTTCGGCCGACACCGTCAATGAAGTCACGGCATTGGGCGCCCAGCGCAGCGAGGGCGCCAGTGTCTGGCGCTGGCGGTTGATACGTTGGCCGTTGGGATAGCGATCCTGATCGTCGCTGTCGAGCGCGACGCCGACCAGGCGGTAGCTCAGATCGCTGTCAGGACTGAAGCGGTCACCCAGGTCGATGCCGACCTGGCGGCGGTTGAAGCTGCCGACCTGCGCCTCGATTTCGCGCACCCGTTCGCCGTTGGCCTGTTTGCTGACCCGATTGATGATGCCGCCGGCATCGGCCTGGCCGAACATGACCGAGGCCGGGCCGCGCAATACCTCGACCCGTTCAAGCAGGTAGGGCTCGGTGATGGCGTAGACGATGCTGAATGGCGTCTGCGCCAGGCCATCGCGGAAATTGCCGCTGTTGCCGCTGAAGCCGCGCAGCGAAATGTATTCCCAGCCCCGGTTGTCGGGACCATAGGTATTGACCGAGATGCCCGGGGTCTGGGCCACGATGTCCATCACGTCCTGCGCGCCACGCGCTTCCATCTCGGCCCGGCCGATCACCGAGATCGACTGCGGGATCTCAAGCAGCGGCGTGTCGGTCTTGGTCGCGCTGCGACTACGCCGTGCCACATAGCCGGGCACCGCGCCATCGGCAGTTTCGCGTTCGCCCTGGATGGTCACGGCTGGCAGCGCCTGGCCGGCGCCCGGGTTGCCGGGCACGATGACAATTGCCGCGCCGCTGTTGATCGCGGCCAGGCCACTGCCGGCCAGCGCCGTCTCCAGCGCTTGCTGCAGGCTCATGGCGCCCTGGATGGCGGGAGCGATCCTGCCCTCGACCAGGGCGGCATTGACCGAGATGGTGGTGCCGGACTGCCGTGCCAGCGCATTGATGGTCAGGCCAAGGGATTGGGCCGGCAGCGAAAACTGCTTGTCGGCGGCGGTCGCTGCCGGCAGGCTGCCCTGAGCATGCGCCACCGGCGGATCGGCAAGCACGGCGAGCGTGGCCAGCAGTGCCGCAGACAGGGCCGCTTGCGGGCCGGCCATGACGCCGATAGGGTGGGAGCGGGATTTGCTGCGGGAGCGATGCATGGTGATGTCCTTGTGGGGTGGTTTTCCCGTTGAAGACGAACAACGCACCCGTTACCGGACAAAAATCTTCAAGGCCCTAGCGCGCCAGGATCATCATCGGCCCCTCCTGGCGTTGCACCAGCTTCACCGGCAACACTTTCGGCAGCGCCTGCAGGAACAGCTCCGGTTCGGCCAGGCGGAAGCTGCCCGTGAGCCTGAGTCCATCCAGTGACTTGTCGGCGCCCAGCACCAGTGGCCGCGCCAGGTAATCGTTCCAGCGCAGCACGGCGTCAGCCAGCGGGGTGCGATCGAACACCATCCAGCCATCCTTCCAGGCGCCGACATTGGTGACGGCAAGCCGACTCTGCTCGGCCTTGCCATCGCGATCGATGCGCACCGCGTCGCCCGGATGCAGGTCGAAGTCGGGCGCGGCTGACGCTGGTCTGGCCTGGTCGCCGGCGCGCCACACCGCGACCCGACCCTGCGCCACCTCGACCGCCATGGCGTCGTCGCGCACGGCGACGGTAAAGGTGGTGCCGAGCACCTCGACCTTGCCCCAGCGGGTGCGCACGGTAAAGGGGCGAGAGCGGTCGCTGGCCACTTGCAACAGGATTTCACCGGCCGCCAGCGTCACTTCGCGACGATTGCGGAAATAGGCCACGCCAGCGCTGGAGCGCGCCGCCAGATGCAGCTCGCTGCCATCGCCCATGCGCAGCGTCTGCGACTGCGCACGTCCGGTCTCGAGGGTAGCGATCTCGAGCGGTTGCAACCACCACCAGCGCGCCATTGCGCCGGTGAGGCCAGACACGCCCAACACCGCCAGCGCCGCCACGATCTTGCGCCGCCGGATGCTGGGTGGCGGACGCGCAAGCCTATCCTGCAAACCACCCGGATTGGAGGCCTGCCAGGCGTCCAGCGCCAGTCGATAGATGGTGTCGTGGTCGGCCCCCTGCTCGCGCCAGCGCGCCAGTTCCTGGTCGGCGGCGAGTGCGGCGGCGGGGCTGCCGCCATGTTGGCGAGCGATCAGCAGCAGGGCGTGTTCGAATGACTGGCGTGGGGACATGGGGGCGCTACTCAGGGACGGGCATCGGCAAACAGACGCGCCAGATCGATGCAATCGATGACGCCGCGCACGATGTGCTTCTCGATGGCCGCTTCGCTGCATTGCATCTGCTTGGCCGCCTGGGCATGCGTCAAGCCGTACAGGCGCACAAGGATGAATGCCTCGCGCCGTTTGCGCGGCATTGCCTGCAGGCGTGACAACAGGCGATCGAGTTGCTGGCGCGCGCAGACCTGGCGTTCTACGCAGGGGGCTTCGTCAGGCATGATCAGCGCCAGCGTTTCGAGCATGCGGGCTTCGGCCAGCTTGCGGCGAGCGCCGTCGGTGACGATATTCTTGCCGGTGCGATAGAGCAGGGCGCGCGGGTCGTTGAGGGCGGTGCGGGCCTCCATGGCCAATAACCGCGCATAACACTCCTGGACGATGTCGGAGGCCGTGTGACGGTCAGACACCGCGCGGGAGAAAAATCCAACCAGTTCGTTGTAGTGATGCAGGATCACGCTCGCCTCTTCCCTTGGGGGGCTATCGCGCCCATTGAGGTTTCCTGATGGCAAACATGCTTGTTGGAACGCATGCTGCGGCAGGTTGGGCGAGATTAATTATAATTTGGAATGGTTCTCATTTAATTATACTGTAGCCGCAGGCCAGCCCGGCAAGCCCGGCAAGCCGATATGCGCGCCTCTGGCCAGGACTAATAAAGTAGCTGCCAAGCAGAAATGAGCAGGGCCAGGAGCAGGCTCGACCATACCCGCAGCATGCTGCGGCTGCTGAACATCCAGATCGCAAATAGTGCGTAGAACAGGAAACCGAGCAGCGTGGCCAGCAGCACCGCCTCGGCTTGCGTCAGCGGCGTGACCGCAGCAATTGCCAGCGCCATCAGGGCGCATGCCGCCGATGTCACCTGATAGCCACCGACGCTGGCGGCCAGCAGGCGCCAGGTGACTTCGAGGCGGTACGGCCAGCCAGGCTTGTGTTTAATCATCGCTTGCGCCAGATCAGGATGAACAGGCAGCCCAGCAGCAGCGAGGTCAGTTCGACCCCACCCCGTTGCCAGTCGCCACGTTGCGCGTAATGCAGCAGATGCTGGCCGGTGCTGGCCCAGTTCAGCAGCGGCAATCCCAGGCACAGCAGGCCTGCCGCCACCAGTTGTTCGTTCCAGGCACGCGACGCCGGTCGCCACGCGGCGTGCAGCAGGCAGGCCATCCAGATCGCGAAAAAGGCTTGTATCTCCAGCAACTGGCGGCCCACGAAGTCGGCCGGAATCAGTCGGTTCGCGTAGAGGAAGCCGATGCACGCCACGCAGATGCCCATCACTGCGGTCACATTCAATACCTCCACGCAGCGATAGACGACTGCCGTGCAACGGCCGAATTCCATCATGCTTTTCTTCTGTCGCTTGACCGAGAACAGCAGCGTGCCGGTGGCGATCATCACGCACCCCATCAAGCCGCAGATGAAGTACAGCCATTTGATGCCCCAGCCGCCAAAGCCGGCCACATGCAACCGTTCCAGCACGCCGTGGACGTGCTCCGCGCCAAAATGCGCCGGTGCGCCAGCCCGGGTGACCTGCCGGAATTTTCCGCCGGCGTGGTCATAGACCAGCATGCCGGACAGCGCCAGAATCGCCTCCGGGTCATGCTCCTGTTTGGCGCCCAGCAGGCGTACCACCATGTTTTCCTGCAAGGGGCGCTCGACGACGATGCGCTGGACGTCGGCGCCAGTCAATGCGATCGCCTGCTGCAGCAGGTCGGGGATGGGCGCTGCCGCATCCTTGATGCGGGGCGTCGCGTCGGGCGCCATTGCAGCCCGTGCCAGGTCGGCCTCGAAGCGCTGGTAGGCCTTGGCGTCGCGGCCGTAGACGACCTGCAATGGCAGCGGCAGGTAACTGCTGTAGAAATAAGTCAGGCCGGTATAGACGATCATGAACAGGAACGGCAACGCCAGCACCGCGCTGACGTTATGCGCGTCCAGCCATGAGCGTTGCCCCTTGCCGGGGCGAAAGGTGAAGAAGTCGCTGAAGATGCGCTTGTGCACCACCACTCCCGAGATCAGCGCCACCAGCGCGCACATGGCGATCCAGCCGACCACCCAGAAGCCCGGGATGCCGGCATGCAGCATGTAGTGGAAGGCCATGAAATGACGCCCGCCCTCGGTGGCGCGGCCCCACGGCGTCGGCAATACGGCGCCATCGGCCGGATCGAGCGCAGCCTGTTGCGGGCCGACCTTGGTGCGCCATGAAAGCAGCAGGGCGTCCCCCGATTGTTCGGGCAGCGTGATGATCCATGAACGGGCATCGGCAGCGTTCGTGCCCAGGTAGCGCACGGCGGTTGCCACCAGCGCAGGCGCGTCGGCGCCGGTGGCGTCGAGCGCAGGTCGCGCCTCCATCCAGCGCGTGATCGGCTCGCGAAACACGCTCAGCGTGCCGGCCACGAAGATGGCGCATAACAGCCAGCCGCATGTCAGGCCGCACCAGGTGTGCAGCCACGACATGCTTTGCCGAAAGCCATCCTTCATGCTTAGAAGTTACCGCGCAAGATCAGCGTGGCCGCCCGAGGTTCGCCATAGTAGTTGCCGCGCGCCAGCGTCCCCACCATCGAGTAATAACGCTTGTCGAACAGGTTGGTGATGTTCAGTGCAGCGGTCCAGTGGCGGTTGATGCGATAGGACGTATTGAGGTCCCATACCGCGCGCCCCCCTTCACCCATGGTCACGGTCGGATCGTCGTCGGCCGGGAAGGCGTAACCGGTCTGAGCGGTCACGCCGCCGCCGACCGACCAGCCACTGAGCTCACCCTGCAGCTTGTAGTTGGTCGACAGGCGCAGCAGGTGGTGCGGCGTCTCGGCGCTGATGCTCTGGCCGCGGTCGTTATGGCTGATGACGAAGGTATAGCCGGCGGCCACGTTCCAGCCGCGTGCCAGTTCGCCGCTGATCTCGGTCTCGAAGCCGCGACTGCGGTAGGTGCTGCCGTTGATATAACAATCGGTGGATGCCAGCGAGCTGGGGCAGTTGCCCAGGTTGGCATTGTCGACCACGGCGATATTGTCCTTGCGCACGCTGAAGACGGCGGCCGAGAAGTTCAGGCGGCCCTGGTCGAGCTCACCCTTGATGCCGGCTTCGTAATTGGTGCCGACAGCCGGCTTGAGTGCCGCGCCCGATGCGGTCTGATACGAACTCTGTGGCTGGAACGTATCGGTATAGCTGGCATACAGCGACCATTGGCGGTTCAGGTCGAACACCAGTCCGGCATAGGGCGTGAATTCGCTGTCCTGCTGGTAGTCGCTGGTCTTCCTGCCGGTGAGGCGGCTGACGGCCTGGTACTTGGTCCAGCTCAGGCGCCCGCCCAGCAGCAGGTGCAACGGTTCGGCCAGTTGCAGTCGGGTGCTGGCATAGACGCCGGTGCGTTCATCCCGGGTGTCCTGGTCATCGGTCCAGGCCGGCGCGGTGGCCGGTTCTGCGATGGCATACGGATTGTTATTGAAGACATTGATCGCGCTGCTGCTGCCGCTGCTGGTCGAGGCGGTCTTGCCGTTGGTGCGAATCCGTGAGGCATTGGCGCCGATCATCAACTGATGGGTGCCGCCCAGCGCCTGGAAGCTGCCACTGAGGTTGGCGTCGACGCCATCGTTGATCAGCGTCAGTTGCTTGTAGTACAGCGTATAGAAGCGCGAGCCGGCCAGCGTGGCTGGGTTGACCGCGCCGCGCGGGATCGCCAGTCGCTGGTTCAGGCTGCCTTCGGAGTGGTTGAAGGTCAGCTTGGCTTTCCAGTCGCCGCCCAGTTTGTGTTCGGCGTCGGCGAAGAACTCGTTGACGTTGGTGGTCTGCAGGTTCCAGTTCTGCACCAGCGAGGTCGAGCGCGACACATCCAGCGCACTGCCGTTGCTGTAGCGTGGCAGGCCGAACAGCCACAGGCCGTTGATGGTGTTTTCCTGGTGCCGGAAACCGACGGCAAGCTTGGTGTCGCGACTCAGGTCGGCTTCCACCACGCCGTAGAGCATCGGTTCGCGCGACTGCGTCACATCGTAGAAGTACTGGCGATCCTGATAGGCCGCCACCAGGCGCGCGCGCACCGTGCCTTCGTTATTGAGGGCGCCGCCGGCATCGATTTCGGTACGGGTGTTATTGAATGAGCCAATGCTCGCCGTCACATCGAAATGGCCTTCGGCGCGGGGGCGCTTGCGCACCAGGTTGACGGCGCCGCTGGGGTCGGCCGCGCCCACCACCATGCCGGCCGCGCCACGCAGGATTTCCACCCGGTCATAGACCGCCATATCCATCGGAAACCAGCCGGTCGGATCGTAGGCGGCGCCGGCCACGCCGTCGACCAGGTAGTTGTCCATGGCAAATCCGCGCACCACGAAGGTGTGCGAGCCGAAGTTGCGCTGCGAACGGGTAAAGCCGGTGGCCTGGGCCAGCACCTGATCCAGTTGCACCAGGTTCTGGTCATCCATCTGCTGGCGCGTGACGACCGTGACCGACTGCGGCGTTTCGCGGATCGACTGGTTCATCTTGCCCATGCTCAGCGCACGGGTGGTATAGGAACCGCTCTGGTCGGTGGTGGCGCTGCGTTCGGTCTCGCCGGTGACGCTCACCGTCGGCAGCGCCTGGGCCGATTCCGGCGCGGCCGCTTGCGCGCGGCGCAGCGAATAAGCGCCATTGCTGCCGCGCACCGCCGCCAGCCCTTGTCCCTTGAGAATCTCGGCAAATCCTTCGTCGACGCTGAAGCTGCCCCTGAGCCCGGCGCTGGTCTTGCCGGCAGTCAGCGCGCCATCCACCGACAGTTCGATGCCGGTGGCGCCGGCGAAGCGGTTCAGGGTCTGGTCCAGCGAGCCCGGCGGCAGTTGCAGTTCATGCCGGGTGGCCGCGGCCGCAGTCTGGGCATAGACGTCCTGCACCGCCAGGGTGCTTGCCACGCCGGCGGCCAGGCCCAGGCACAGCAGGGTGCGGGCGGCAATGGCGATGGCGCGTGGTTGATTGGTGCTGATGGCTGGCCGCTGGCGGCGCGCCTGTTTTTTGTCCTGCCCCATGTTGTCTTGTCCTTTCGGTTGCGGATGTTTGCGTATTCGTTGTTTCCGAACGAGATCGCAAAACCCTCAATGCCGGGACAAAAAATATTTTTATTTCAAAGGGGAAACACGGTAACCCAGTAGCGCGTGCGGTAACTCACCTGCAGCGGCAGGGCCAGCGTCAGGTTCGACAGCGAGCGGTCGGTGTCGCGCAGCGAGAACACGCCGCTGACCCGCAAGTCGCCCACATCGGAGGCGCAGCGCAGCACGCCCGGCCGGTAGCGGCCCAGTTCCGACAGAAAATCGCGGATCGGCAGTTGCTCGGCCACCAGCACCCCGCGCGACCAACTGGCGGCGTTTTCCTGCAGCGTCTCGATGTCGTCGACCTGGCTAGCCGAGAAGGCCGACCGGTAGCCGGCATCGATGTGGACCACATGGCCGGAATGGCGCGGATGAATCTCGACTGCACCCTGCATGACCGCTACGCTGGACTGCCGATCGTCCTGGCGCACGGTAAAACGGGTGCCTAGCGCACGCACTGCGCCGTCGCGGCCGATGACCGACAGCGGGCGATGTCGTGGTGCATTGTCGGGCGCCGTCGTGACCAGGATCTCGCCCGCCCGCAGCAGGATGCGACGCTGGTCGGCGCTGTAGTCGATATCGATGGCGCTGTTGGTATTGAGCACGACCTGGGTGCCATCGGGCAGCGTCAGTTCACGGATCTCGCCGACCGCGCTGGCGTAGTCGGACGACAGCGAGCGCCAGGTATCGCTGCGGCGGATCAACTGGGCCGCGCCACCCACGGCCACCACCAGGCCTAGTGCCTGCAAGGCCTTGCGTCGATTGATCGGTGATTTACCCGCAGTGGTGTGCAATGCCTGCCGGGCGGCCGGATCGGGCATGGCCGAGAATTTCTGCTCCATCAGCTGCAGCCGCTGCCAGGCCCGTTCATGCTCGGGCCGCTGGCCGCGCCAATGGTCGCAAGCGATCCGGTCGGCGGCGCTGGCGTTGTCGGACCACAGGCGCGCCATCCAGCAGGCGGCCTGATGCACGATATCCTGGTCGCTGCCGGCCCCCGAGACACGATTGCTCATAGCGGTTGGTCGTACAGCGCCAGATAGCAGGCGCCGAGTGCGGTGGCGATGTATTTTTCGACCGACGACACCGACACCGCGAGCGCCTGGGCGATATCGCGGTAGCTCATTTCATCCATCTTGCACATCAGGAAGGCGCGGCGTACCTTGGGTGGCAGGTCGCCCAGGATGCGGTCCAGTTCCATCAGCGCCTCGATGGCCTGGGCGCGCGCTTCTTCGGAAGGCACCTGCGCTTGCGGCAACAGCGCCAGCGCGTCGAGATAGGCGCTCTCGATGCCGCGTCGGCGGAACAGGTCGATCACCAATCCGTTAGCCACCTGGGTCAGGTAGCGGCGCGAATCGGCCGCCGCCGGCTGGGTGCCGTTATTGAGCAGGCGCAGGTAGGTGTCGTGCGCCAGGTCGGCAGCATCCCAGGCATTGCCTAACTTGGCGCGCAACCAATTGCGCAACCAGCTGCTGTGTTCCCGATAGAGGACTTCGATGGGCTCGCCAGGGGCGTTGGCTGTGGACATGACGACGAGGGGCGGGTTTGCTATCTGACAACATTGAGAATGGTTCTCATTATATGTTCTAAGATAAACCCGACGCAATTTCAGCGCCGTCATGGTGGCGGGTTTGCAACGTACTGAGGTGTGGCGCGGTGCGCCGAGGCAGGGCAGGTTGATGACCGGCAAAGACGCTGGACCCTGACTTTCGTCAGGGCGACGGGTTCAAGTTAGAAACGCTCCGCCGGGCCGCCTCAGGAATTCACCACAAGCTCCCGCTCGACCGCCTCGGGCGTCCAGTGCCGACCCGGCACCGCCGCCAGCAGCGCCTGGGTATAGGGATGTGCGGCGTGATTGAAGACCTCGCTGCTATCGCCCATCTCGACCACCTGGCCTGATTTCATCACCGCAATCTGGTCGCATACCTGCGCCGCCACCCGCAAGTCGTGGGTGATGAACAGGATGGTCAGTTGCAGCTGATCCTGCAGCCGCGCCAGCAACGCAAGCACCTGCGCCTGGACCGACACATCCAGCGCCGAGACCGGTTCGTCGGCCACCAGTATCTTCGGATCCATCGCCAGCGCTCGCGCCAGGCCGATCCGCTGCCGCTGGCCACCAGAAAATTCGTGCGGATAACGCTCCAGCGCATCCGGCGCCAGGCCGACCAGGTCGAACAGCTCGCGCGCTTTCTGCCACGCTGCCGCGCGGGGCTGGCCATGCGCGATGGGCCCCTGGGTGACGATATCGCCAACTCGCCGCCTCGGGTTCAGCGATCCATATGGGTCCTGAAACACCATCTGTACCTGGGCCGCATGCCGTCGTCGCCCGGCAGCCGTCTTCAGGTCGACCGGCTCGCCAAAGACCGTGATCTCGCCTGCATCCGGTAGCAGCAGGCCCAGCACATTGCGCGCCAGCGTCGATTTTCCCGAGCCGCTTTCGCCGACGATACCCAGGGTGCTGCCAGCGGGCAGGCTTAGTGACACATTGTTGACCGCATGCGTCACGCGGGCGTCGGGCTTGAGCCAGCTGCGCTTGCCGTAAGTCTTGGACAAGCCCGTGATCGTCAGCGCCGCCGGCTGGTCTGCGGTACGCTTGCGCGACGCCGGCTGCAGCGGCGGAACCGCCGCAATCAGGGCCCGGGTATAAGCGTGACGCGGATGATTGAGCACGGTCGCCGCCGGTCCGGTCTCGACCAGCACGCCCTTTTGCATCACCGCCACACGGTCGGCAATATCGGCCACCACCCCGAAATCATGGGTGATGAACAATACCGCCGTGCCGCGACGCCGCTGCAGGTCGTGGATCAGTTGCAGGATCTGGGCCTGGGTGGTCACGTCCAGTGCAGTGGTCGGTTCATCCGCAATCAACAACCGTGGTTCGAGGGCCAGCGCCATGGCGATCATGGCGCGTTGTCGCTGGCCACCCGAAAGCTGGTGTGGATAGGCGCGCGCGGCTGCAGCCGGCGAGGCGATATGCACCGACGCCAGCAGCGCAATAGTCTTTTCCTGGATGTCGCGACGGCCAAGCCGGGTGTGGGCGCGCAATAACTCGCCAATCTGGTCGCCGATGGTGTGCAGCGGGTTCAATGCCGTCATCGGTTCCTGGAAGATCATGCCGATCTCCTTGCCGCGCAACTTGCGCAGCCGCTCGGGGCTGGCTGCCAGCAGGTCTTCGCCGTTCCAGTCGATGCGCCCGCCGGCCACCCCGACCCCATCCGGAAGCAGGCCCAGCACGGCGGCGGCCGTCAGCGACTTGCCGGAACCGCTTTCGCCCACCACGCACAGCACCTCCCCCGGACGCACCTCAAGATTGACGCCGGCCAGTGCATGAACGCGGTCGCCGCCGGCCGGCAGGTCGATGGTGAGATTGTGGAGGGAAAGCAGGGCAGTCATGGCAGGCAATGGAATAGTTGTTCAGATGCGTTGGCCGCCGGTGGCATCGATGCGCTGGCCGGTCACCCAGCGCGCCGCATCGCTGGCGAGGAAGGCGACGATGCCGGCGATATCGTCCGGTTGGCCGACCCGTCCCAGGGCGATCGTCTGCGCAATCACACGGGCGATCTCGGGATTGCGGGCGCGCTCATTGAGGTCGGTCGCGGTGGCGCCGGGCAGCACCGCATTGACGGTGATGTTGCGTGGTCCGAGCTCGGCCGCCAGCAGCAGCGTGAGCGCTTCGAGCCCGGCCTTGGCGGGCGCATAGACGCTCATCTCCGGATAGGCCGCGCGGGTGCCCATGGATGACACGTTGATGATGCGACCGCCATCGCGCAACAGCGGCAGCAACTGCTGGATCAGGAAGAACGGCGTCTTCAGGTTCACCTGCAGCACCCGGTCGAAGTCGTCCGGCTTGATGTCGGCAATCCGCGCCCGCAGGCTGATGCCGGCGTTGTTGACCAGGATATCGAGTCGCTGCGCGCCCGATTCCTGCACGATGCCCTTTACCGCGGTTACCAACCCGGCATAACCGTGCGGTGCGGCCAGGTCCGCCGCTGCCGTCCACGCCTGCCCGCCTCGTTGACGAATCTCGGCCACCAGCGCGTCGGCGGCGTCCTGCGCCTGCTTGTAATGCACGATGACGCTGGCGCCCTGTTCGGCCAGCGACCAGGCGATGGCGCGACCGATGCCACGGCTGGCGCCGGTGACCAGGGCGATTTTTCCGGTGAGATCAAATCGGCTCATGCTGCACCTCCTCCTGGTTGATGTTCCACGCCTGGCCGGCTTCAAGATCGCGCGCCAGGTGAATCAATGCGTTGCGGTCGACCTTGTTGGTGCCGGCCCACGGCAGCTCTGCCACGAAGCGGATCCGGCGCGGATGCTGGTAGGCGGGACCATGTTCCAGCGCAAAGCGCTTGAGGGTGTCGACGTCGAGCTCGCTGCCGGCACGGCGCACCACGAAGGCCACCGGAACGTGCGCGCGTTCTTCGTCGGGCAGCGGTACCACGCTGACCTGGGCCACAGCGGGGTGGCGCTCCAGCAATTTCTCGACTTCCACCGGATAGATGTTCTCGCCGGCGCAGACAAACATGTCGTCGGCGCGCCCGACAAAGTAAAAGAATCCCTGCTCGTCGCGGCGCATCACGTCGCCGCTGTAGTACCAGCCATCCTGGATCACCTGCGCGCTCTTGGCTGGCAGCTTGTGGTAGCCGGACAGCACCGCCGGATTGCGCATCAGCAGCACCCCCTGATTGTCGTCAACGCCGTCGACCAGGCGCACCTGCTGCGGGTCGAGCGGATAACCCAGCCCCAGGCCTGGCGTGGGAATGCCGTCGGGATGCGGGCCAAACACGGCCGGACCGGCTTCGGTGGTGCCATAGCCATGGCTGAATTGGGTGGCCGGGAAGGCCTGCTTGAGCCGTTGCAGCAGGTCCAGCGTCATGGGCGCCGAACCCAGCATGACGCGCTTGAGGGCGGAGAAATCACGGCCCTGCAGACGGGCAGGGTCCTTGATCAGCCGGGCGAACATGGTCGGCACGGCGGTCAGGATGGTGATGCGATAGCGTTCCAGCGCATCGAGATAGCTGTCGACGTCGAAGCCGGGCAGGATCACCAGCTGGGCGTGGATCGAAAAGGCTCGCTTGGCCATGAACAGGCCGTTCATGTGAAACAGCGGTTGCGCCAGCAGGTAGCGCTGCTGTTCGTCAGCGTTGCGTGGGGCGGCGGTCGTGCGCAGCGCCCACAATTGGCCAGCATGGCTTAAGGGCACGCCCTTGGGCTTGCCGGTCGAGCCCGAGGTATAGAGCATCTGTCCCACTTCATCCGGGCCGGGCCGCACGCTGCCGAAATCCGCGGGGATGATCTGCGCCGCGAAGCCCTGTGGACCGGCATCGTCGAAATCCACCACTGGCACATGCGCCGCCAGCAGGTCGCGCCGCAAGCCATCGGTGAAGGCCAGCGCGATCTCGGCGTCCTGCAGCACGTACTCCAGGGTTTCCCGGGGCTGCTTGATGTTGACGGGGACGGCGATATAGCCGCCGCGCATGATGCCGAAGTAACTGATCAGATATTCGGCCCGGTTGCTGGCGGCAATGGCGATGCGGGCGCCGCGCGGCAGGCCCCGATTCTGCAGCCACTGCGCCACGCCACCGGCCAGCGAGCGTACCGCCGCATGGCTGAAGTGCCGGGGATGGCCGGCGTCGGACAGGTCGACGATCGCCGGGGCATCAAGGGAAAGTTCGGGATCGTTCAGATCGCCAAGATTGTGCAGGAAGTCAGTCATGATTTTGTTAGCGTCAGCGTTTGCGCAATTTAGGGTTCAGGGCATCGTTGAGGCCATCGCCGACCAGGTTCAGCGCCAGCACCACCAGCATGATGGCTACGCCCGGCACGGCGCTCAGGTACCACGAAGAGCGGATCAGGCTGCGCCCCTCGCCGACCATGCGGCCCCAGCTGGCGATGTTGGGGTCGCCCAGTCCGAGGAAGGACACCACCGATTCATACAGAATGGCGCCGGCCACCACCAGCGACGCCATGACGATCACCGGCGGCAGGGCGTTGGGCAGGATCTCGCCGAAGATGATGCGCAGCGGATTGAGTGCCACGGCGCGGCAGGCCTGGACGAATTCGCGTTCCTTGAGCGACAGGAACTCGGCCCGCGTCAGGCGCGCAATGGGTGGCCACGACACCAGGCCCACCGCCAGGGTGATGTTCTCGATATGCGGTCCCAGCACCGACACCACGGTCAGCACGAAGACCACGTTGGGAATGATCTGGAACAATTCGGTCAGGCGCATCAGCACCTCCTCGACCCAGCCGCCCATCCAGGCCGCCAACGCGCCGACGGTCACGCCGATGGCAGTGGCGGCGGCCGCCGCCACCAGGCCGATCAACAACGTGGCGCGCGCGCCATGGGCAATCATCGCGGCGATATCGCGCCCCATCGCATCGGTGCCCAAGGGATAAGCTGTATCGCTGAAGGGCCAGATTTCAGGGGTGGCGACGATGCGCAAGGGGTTGCCCGGATACAGCAGCCCCGCGCCCAGCGCCAGCAGGATGACCGCCAGCAGCAGCGCCGCCCCCAGCAGTGCACCCCGGTGACGCGCGAAGCGGGCAATGAAGCTGTCGGTGCGAGGCCGACGGGCAATGCTGGTCACGATCGTGGATGAGGATGAAGTCATGTCAGTTGGCCTTGATGCGCGGATCGAGGCGCGTATAGAGTAGATCGACGGCGATATTGGCCAGGATCACCACCACCGAACTCAGCACCAGGATGCCCAGTACCACCGGATAGTTGCGGCTCATCACGCTATCGAACAGCACGCCGCCGATGCCGGGCCAGCTGAAGACCGCCTCGACCACGATGCTGCCGCCCAGCACCGCGCCCAGTTGCAGGCCGAACAGCGTCACCACCGGCAGCAACGCATTGCGCGCCATGTGATGCAGCACCACCGTGTGCCGTTTCAAGCCCTTGGCATGCGCGGTGCGCACGTGATCCATGTGGCTGACTTCCAGCATCGAGGCCCGCATCACCCGCGCATAGTTGGCGCTGTAGAAGAGGCCCAGCGTCAGCGCCGGCAAGACCAGGTGATGCGCGATGTCGAGCGCCTGGATCCAGAAGCCATCGTCCAACCCGATGGTGAGCATGCCGCCCACCGGGAACCAGCCCAGCTTCACGCAGAACAGGATGATCAGCATGATGCCCAGCCAGAAGCTGGGCGCGGCAAAGCACAGCACGGCGAATACCGACACAGCGGTATCCCACCAGGTATTGACCTTGAGCGCCGAGACGATGCCGGCCGCCGAGCCGACCAGCACCGCAACGAGCAACGCCGCCAGCATCAGCAGCAAGGTCGCCGGCAGGTGCGCCAGCAGCACATCGATCACCGGCAGGTTGTGACGATACGAATAGCCCAGGTCCAGCCGCGCCACCGAGCCGATGTACTTGAGCAGCTGGATCGATGGCGGCTGATCCATGCCATAGGTCACCCGCAGGCGCTCGATCATGGCCGGATCGGTCACCTGCTGCTCGGCCGTCATCACATCCAGGAAGGTGCCGGGCACCATCTGGATCAGGGTGAAGTTGAGGATCACCACGCCAAGCAACAACGGGATGGCCTGCACCAGGCGCCGCAGGATAAGGGAGAACATCGTCGCTGGTCCTCAGCTGTCGAGCCAGGCATCGTCCAGCGATTCGCCCTGGGCATTGGCGCCGGTGGTGGCGTTGCGCACTTTCTTGTTGGCCAGCGTGAACGCCTGGATCTCCACCAGCGGCACGATCGGCACCTCGGTCGATGCCAGCTTGGCAAAGGCCGCTGCCAGTTTCTTGCGCGCTGCCGGGTTGGTCTCGACCATCAGGCGCGCCACCAGGGCATCCATTTCGCTGCTGGAATAACCGGTCGCATTGCGGAAGGCCGCGCCCTTGACGATGCCATCGGTGGTGAAAAACTGGGTCACGATCGGCACCGGCTCAAGCGGCGCGGTGAAGTTGGAGATCGCGATGTCGTAGTCGTAATCGCCATAGATCCGTTTCAAGGCCGTGGCCCGGTCGACCGAATCGAGCTTGACGGCGATGCCGACGTCTTCCAGCGCCTGCTTGAGATACTGGCCCAGCTTGGCATTCTCTTCGAACCAGGCGGCCGCCACCAGGTTGACCGTAAAACGTTTGCCATCCTTGACCGGCAGGCCAGCTGCATCCAGCAGCGCGGCGGCTTTCTTGGGATCGAACGGATAGCGCGGCACGTCCTCGGTGAAGAACTGCGTGTTGCTGCTGAAGATCGGCGAAATCGCGGGCTTGCCACGACCGTAGTAAATCGTGTCGACGATGAACTGGCGATTGATCGCATACAGGATCGCCTGGCGCACCTCGCGTCGCTTGACGTGCTCGCGACGCTGGTTGAATTCCACCGTGGACGTCCAGGCCGAGTTTTCATAGCCACGGGTGTCGACCACCACACGGCCGGTCTTGAGCAGGCGATCGATATCGCGCGCCGGCACCGGGCTCGAATAGGCCACCGACAGCTCGCCGGTTTCCAGCGCGGCCGCGCGCGAGGCCGGATCGCCCCACCAGCGGATGATCAGCTTGTCCAGGTAAGGACGGCCGCCGCGCCAGTAGTTCTGGTTGCGCACATATTGCACATGGCTGCCGCGCACCCACTGGCCATACTTCCAGGGGCCGGTGCCGACCGGCGTGTTGTTGAGCGGATTGGTGATCAGGTCGCGGCCCTCATAGAGATGACGCGGCACCAGCAGTTGGTACTGCCCGGCCAGGATCGACTTGAGGAAGAATTCGGGCGTCGGCTGGTCGAAGCTCAGCACCACCGTATGGGCATCGCTGGCCTCGACCCGGCTCAGGGTCTTGAGGGCGATGCCGGCCGAGATCGGCTTCCAGTGGTGGATGAAGTTGAAGACCACGTCCTTCGCATCGAAGTCGGCGCCATCATGCCATTTGACGCCCTGGCGCAACTTGATCGTGTATTGCTTGAAGTCGGCCGATGGTGTGATGGTCTCGGCCAGCACCGGCTGGAACTCGAGTTTTTCATCCAGTTTCAGCAGGCGTTCGAGGATCTTGGTGGAGGTCTGGAAAGGACTCGATCCACCACCGCCAGGCACGAACAGCGCCTGCGGTTCCAGGCCGCCCCAGCTGGCCACCAGCGTGCCGCCGCGCCTGGGTCCGGCAGCTTGCGCAGCGGCGGGCAGCGACCAGCCGGTGCTGGCCGCGACGGCCACGCCGGAAGCGGTGCGAATGATGAAATTGCGGCGTGACAGGCCCTGCTTGCTCATGATGCGTCCCTTCAGACTGAAAGCGTGGAGTAGGTAGCGCGGCCGATGGCCACCAGCACCCCTTGGTCGTTGAACAGGTCGACGTCCGTCGTGCCCACCGATTTACCGGCGCGGCGCACTACCGCCACCGCCAGCAGGTCGGTGTCGATCGCCGGACGTAGATAGTCGACCCGGAAATTGATGGTCGGCAGGCCACGGCCCAACTGCATGCCGACGGCGAAATCGCCGACCGTGTCGATGATGGCGGCCAGCGGGCCACCGTGCCATTGCCGGGTTTGCGCACCGCGTTCGAACTCGGGGCGAAACGGCGCGGCCACGGTCAGCTGGCCACGTTCGTGATCCACCTCGCGTACTTCCAGCGCCAGCGAAGCGATGAACGGCGAGCGGTCGAAATAGCCCTGGATGGCGGTCGCGTCGAGGCGCGTCGGGGTTTGCGTTGACGTACTCATGCGCCCACCAATACCTTGCCGAAGACATTGCGTGCTTCGATCGAGGCCAATGCCTGCGCACCTTCTTCGAGCGGCCACTGGCGATCGATCAGCACCTTCAATTTCTGCTCCTGGACCAGGCTCAGCAAGCGGTGCAGGTCGTCGCGTTCCCAACCGTTGGAACCCAGGATCTGCAACTCGAAGGTCCAGATGAAGCGCAGGTCTTCCTTCGGATCGAAACCGGCGGTCGCGCCGCAGGTGAGCACCCGGCCGCCGACTCGCAGGCAGCGCAGCGACTTGACCCAGGTATCGCCGCCGGTGAAGTTGACCACCACATCGACGCCACCGGGCGGACCGTTGCGGCGACGACCTGGCTTGCCGTAACGACTGTAGATCGCCTTGACGAAGTCTTCTTCGTTATAGAGGATGACATCGTCCGCACCCAGCTCGCGCAGGCGGTCGGCCTTGGCCTGGGAGCCGGCGGCGGCAATCACGGTCGCTCCCGCCAGCTTGGCCAGTTGCACCGCGCCGACGCCGACGCCGCCACTGGCGCCGAGAATCAAGACCTTCTCGCCGGCCTTGATGCGGCCGATGGTCTCGATCATGCGCAGCGCCGTGCCGTAAGCTACCGGCAGCGCAGCGGCTTCGGCGAAGCTGACCTGCTCCGGCAGCCTGATCAATTGATGGGCGCCGACCCGGCACAGCTCGGCCAGTCCGCCGTGGATGGTCTCGCCGACCAGCCCGCCGTTGACGCGGTCGATGGGATCGACCAGAACCCGGTCGCCGGGCTTCCAGTCCTTGACGTTGGCGCCGACCTCGGCCACTTCACCGGCCACGTCCAGGCCGATGATGATGGGGAAGTTGAGGCGAATGCCGGGCATGCCACGGCGCGTGAAGACATCGTGATAGTTCAGCGACGATGCCCTCACGCGCACCACGACGTCGTCGGGGCCGGCCTGGGGATCGGGGAAATCGGTGTCCAGCGTCAACTTCTCGTTGCCGCCGTGCTCATGCAGGACGATAGCTTTCATGGAATCTCTAAGTCTAGGTAATAAAGTTATTGCGGGTTACCAGGCGGCCAGGCCATGCAGGGCCTGGTCAGTGATCTGTACGCCGTGACGGGTCACGGATTGGCGCCAGACGCCGGAATAGGGAACGAAGGCATCGATCAGGTCGAGCCGCAGGTTGTGGTCGCGCGTGGCATCCGGATGCTTCGCCGCATGAAAGCGCAGCCACTGGTCCAGCCGCAGCGCTTCGCGCATATGGCGTCCGCGGGTGCCGAACTCGACCACCGCGCCGGCGATCCGGCGTCCCGGCAGGAAGCGCTCTACCCCGCGAAACACCAGGCCCTGGTAGTTCGGGCGCGCCAGGCCATGCGGGCGCTGGTCCAGCACCCGCTCGCTGCCCCACCAGGCGGCAGCCTGCTGCTGCTCCTGGCTGCCTTCTTCGTTGAAGCACAAAAAGAACGGCTCGCCATATTCGCCAATGCCGGTATGCCAATCGATCAACGCCACTTTCTCGCTGTGGCCCAGGTAGTCCCCCAGGATCGATTCCAGCGTCAGGTTGGACCACTCGCGTTGCTGGCCGCCGTAGACCAGCCCGTCCGGATGGTTGTACTGCCCGCTGGCGGTGGCGTTGAAGGTGGCATCGTCGCCATGGATGCTGCGGAAGTCTTCGATGGCCTGCCTGACCGCGGCTTGTCCGGCATCGGTCCATTCGGGCGGCAGCAGGTGCGGATGCAGCGCATCGTAAGGCGCGTTGGCCGGCGGCGCATGGCTGAAGTCGATGAAGTTGCGATTCAGGTCGACATTGTTTTCGGTGGTGCGCGTCTGGTGCGCCCAGCCATAGGGATTGATGGCATGCACCAGCACCACGTTGGTGTCGGCGGGCAGGGCGGTGGCGGCATCGGTCGCCAGCCACGCCACTTGCGCAGCCGATCCGGCCGCGCCTTCAAGACCATGGGTGCCGCTGATCAGCAACAGGGTGCGCGAGGCTTTCTCTGGCCCGAGGCGCGCCACATCCACGCTCAACGTCTGGCCATCGGGACCTTGCTGGTGCGGATGGGTATAGCGCTGCACCGCGCCGCCGACGGCTTGCGCCTGCGCCGTGAAGCGGGCGCGGCCATCGGCATAGTCACGCGCGAAGACCTGCCAGTTTTCGAGGTGTCGGCTCATGACTGGTCTTCCTGGATGAAGACCTGCAGGGCGCCGGCGGTGTGCGCAGGATCGACCACGATCTCATTGTCCGGTCCTTCCCGGAACGGCACCGCGTTGGCCTCGAGGACCTGGCGTGCAGTCGCCAGATCGCGTACTTCGATCACCGACCCGGCGAACCACGCGTCGTCCAGACCGGCAGGGATCCTGATGCCCGGATAGCGTGCCGCGAAAGCGGCCGGCGTCAGGAACTGCACCCGCAGCGAATCGCGACGCAGCAGCCAGCCCTGCTCGTTGGCGGCGCCGATCGAGATAGCGCCGAAGGCCTGCTGGTACTTCTCGCGCAGGCTGCGCGGATCGGGGTGTACGGCGACCAGCGTCTTGATGCGACGCGCCGTGTTCTGGTGCTCCTGCCATTCGGGACGAAACACCAGGTGACGCGTCTGGTGGCCGCAAGTGAAGTAGTCCGGCACGCCGAAGACGCCTTGCGGAAAGTTCAGGTTCAGCCAGGCGGCATCTTCGGCGCCGTGCGCCAGATGGACCGGGCGTCCGCCGCTGACCAGCGCTTCGGTCTTGATGCCCACGCTGGCCAGTTCGCGCTGCACGGCGGCACTGTCGGTGGTCTGCAGGGCGACCGCCACCGGCCCTTCGTATTGTTCGGGATAGTGCTTGAAGCGCGAGGTCGCCCGCAGCTCTGCCGGGAAGTACAGTAACTCGAGGTAGTTGGAATCGAGCACCAGCGTCTGGTTGCGGGTTCCGGTGTGATGGCGACCTTGCGGCGCGAGTGAAAAACCGAGTTTCTGGTATTGCTTGGTGGCAGACTCCAGATCGTTGACGCGGATGATGTAATGATCCAGTCCGGTCACGGATGGCAGCGACATCGCATGCTCCTTGCACATTGGGGAGGTGCAAGGTTGCATGTGAAACTTGCATCGGTGAACGAAGTATTTCGAATATTTATATGCGCTCAGGGCTGCGCGGCCCGCACCGAAAGCGAGTCTGGATATCGCGACTTCACTGCTGCAAGTGCAGGGCCGGTGATGCCGCCAGCAGGGTTTGCGTGTAAGCGTGTCGGGGCGACTGCCAGATTTGCCGGTGATCGCCGCTTTCGACGATCTTGCCATTCTTCATGACCAGGATGTGATCGGCGATATAGCGCACCACCGACAGGTCATGCGAGATGAACAGGTAGGTCAGGCCGAACTCCTCCTTCAATTCGGAAAGCAGATTGAGAATCTGCGCCTGGATCGACACGTCCAGCGCCGACACCGGCTCGTCCAGCACCAGCAGCGACGGTCGCAGCACCAGCGCGCGGGCGATGCCGATGCGTTGGCGCTGGCCGCCCGAGAACTCGTGCGGGTAGCGTTGCAGGGCGGAGCGCGCCAGTCCGACCCGATCGATCATGGTGGCGATGCGCTGGCCGCGCTCCCGTTTGTCGGTGACGCCGTGCAGCGCCAGCACCGCATCGAGAATATCGACCACCTTGCGACGTGGATTGAGTGACGCGTAAGGGTCCTGGAAGACCATCTGCATGCGACGGCGCCAGGGCGACATCTGTTTCTCGCTGAGCGCTGCGAGGTCGACACCATCGAATTCGATCCGCCCGGCCGCAGGCGCCACCAGCCGCAGCAGGGTGCGCGACAAGGACGACTTGCCGCAGCCCGATTCGCCCACCAGGCCGATGGTCTGGCCGGCGTTGATCGAAAACGAGACATCGTCGACCGCATGGAAGATGCTGCCATCGCGCTTCTGGTAAGAGGTGCGCAGCGCTTGCACCGACAACAGCGGCGCCCTGACCGCTTGTGTTGCGCTGTCGGCGCGTGGCGTGGGGAGCGTCGGCGTCACCAGTTCGACGCCCCGGTGCGTGCCGCTGCGGTCGACCGTGTGACGGATCTCCGCCAGGCGCGCATGCGTGTAGTGGCGTTCCTGGTCACTGTGCAGCGAGGCGCCGAGCAGGCCGGCGGTGTAGGCATGGGAAGGCTGCCGGAACAATTGCCTGACCGGGCCTTGTTCGACGCTTCTACCATCCAGCATCACCAGCACCCGGTCGGCCCACTGCGACACGACCGCCAGGTCATGGGTGATCAGCACCAGCCCCATCGACAGCTCGCGCCGCAGCTGGTGCAGCAGTTCCAGGATATGCGCCTGCACCGTGACATCGAGCGCGGTGGTGGGTTCATCGGCGATGAGCAGGCGCGGCTGGCAGGCCACCGCCATGGCAATCATGACCCGCTGGCGCTGGCCGCCCGAGAGATGATGCGGGAAGTCGTCGACTCGTCGCTGCGGCTCCGTAATCCGTACCAGCTCCAGCAGTTCGATGACGCGCTGGCGGGCCTGTGCTGCTGTCAGTCCCTGATGCAGCCGCAGCACTTCGGCGATCTGCGCGCCGATGCTGTGGACCGGGTTGAGCGAAGTCATCGGCTCCTGGAAGATCATTGATATCTCGCGACCCCGGAGGCTGCGCACGGTCGCTGGCGGCAAGCTGACGATGTCGCGTCCGGCCAGCAGGATGCGGCCGCTGACATCGGCTTCCGGCCCCAGCAGGCCGAGCAGCGCCAGCGCCGTGGTCGACTTGCCGCAGCCCGATTCGCCCACGATGGCCAGCGTCTCACCCTGGACCAGCGAGAACGACAGGTCCTTTACCGCGTGCTGCCGGGCATGACGAAAGTGGATATCAAGATGCTCGACCTGCAACAGCGTCGTGCCATGGTTCAAGCTGGATGCATTCATGCGCGACCTGCCAGGCGTGGGTTATAGGTATCGTTGATGGCGTCGCCCACCAGGTTCAAGGCGAGGATGGTCAGCACGATGGCGACGCCCGGCACCGCCGAGAGATACCAGCCGGTGCGCAGCATCTCCCGGCCTTCGCCGATCATGCTGCCCCAGGACATCGCGTTGGGGTCGCCCAGGCCCAGGAACGACAGGCCCGATTCGATCAGGATCGCATTGGCCACCAGCACCGAGGTGCTGACGATGACCGGGGGCAGGGCGTTGGGCAGGATTTCGCGGAAGATGATCCAGGCGCTGCCAAAACCCTGACTGCGCGCCGCAACCACATATTCCGCTTCCCGCAAGGTGCGAAACTCGGCGCGCACCAGGCGCGCGGTGACTGGCCAGCAGGCCGCGCCGATGGCGCAGATGATCAGCGGCGCCGAAGGTCGGCCGATGGTCACCACCACGATCACGAACAGGAAGGTCGGCACGGTCTGTATCAGTTCCGTCAGGCGTACCAGCACGTCATCTATCCAGCCATCGAAGTAACCCGACAGCGCGCCCACCAACAGGCCGATGCTCAGGCTGATGGCCGCCGCCACCGCGCCGGTGGTGAGCGACACGCGCGCACCGTACATGACGCCGGCGGCCACATCGCGTCCCAGCGAATCGGTGCCCAGCAAGAATTGCGCATCGTCGCCCGGCCATAACAGCGCAGGTCCGACGATATCCTGCGGATCGCCCGGGTAGACGGTGGAAGCGAGCAGCGCCATCAGCGTCACCAGCAGCAGTATCGTCAGGCCCAGCAAGGCCGCCGGGTTCTTCAGCAGGGTGCGCACCGGCCCGTGGCGATGGCTGCGGGGGGCATTGTCCTGAACCAGCGTTGCGGCCGGCGAATTGGTGATGTCTGTCATGTCATGGATCCCTGGATTGGACGTCAGCGCAGGCGAATGCGTGGGTCGAGCGCGGCGTGCAGCAGATCCACCAGCAGGTTGACCTGGATCACCAGCAGCGAAGAGCAGAACAGCACCCCCAGCAGCACCGGATAGTCGCGCGCCAGGATCGATTCGAGCACCAGGCTGCCCATGCCCGGCCAGTTGAAGACCGTTTCGATTACCGTGGCGCCGCCCAGCAGGGCGCCGAAGTGCACGCCTACCAGCGTGGTCACCGGGATGAGCGCATTGCGCAATACGTGGTGCACGGTGACCGCAAATGGCGTCAGTCCCTTGGCATTGGCGGTGCGCACGAAATCCTGCTTGCTCACCTCCAGCATCGCCGCGCGGGTGAGCCGCGAAAAGATGGCGATGTAGAAGGCGGCGGTGGTCAGCATTGGCAGCAACAGGTGCGAGAAGCGGTCGGCCAGCGCCGCCCAGCCGGTCAGCGACGCACCGATGGTATGGCTGCCGCTGGTGGGCAGCCAGCCCAGCTTGACCGAAAACAGCACGATCGCCATCAGGCCGATCCAGAAGGTCGGCACCGAATACAGCAACAGCACCACGACCGAGATGACGCGGTCTTGCCAGCGACCCACGTGGGTCGCCATCAGTGTGCCCAGGATCACGCCTGTCACGGTCGCCACCAGCAGCGCCGATCCCATCAGCAGCAGCGAGTTGCCCAGGCGATCGAAGATCAGCGTGAGCACCGGCAGGTTATGGCGTGGCGAGATGCCAAGATCGAACTGCACGATGTGCAGCAGATAGCTGGCGAGGCGGTCGATCAAGGGCAGGTCGAGGCCGAAGTGGCGCTGCAGGTGCGCCAGGCTTTCGGCGGTGGCGCCACCGGACTCGGCGGCGACGACATCGGCGGCATTGCCGGGCACCCATTCCAGCAGCAGGAAGTTAAGGATGACGATGCCCAGCACGGTAGGTACGGCCTGCAGCAGGTTTCTGCGGAGGATCGGAATCAGTCTGGACAATTATTCACCATGGAGTTTGCGCATTGTGCGTCGCGGCCCGGCCCGGCCAGCCTGTACCGAGGCGGGAAGATGAGCACGTCATTTCGACAAGAAGGGTCAAGAGTCTTGGTCGGAACCGATGATCGGGTCAACGAAGATTGTCGAGTTAGTAAATGCGTTATCGATCTTTGTCGGTGCGCCGGTCGCGGTTTAGACTCGCTCTCCTTTTCACGGAAGGGGTAGGTATGCAAGCAAACAAGCTTCTGCGTCGTCTGGCGCAAACAGTGGCATGGATGGTCGCCGCCACTGCGGCCCACGCACAGGCCCAGCCGCAGCCGACACCACAGTCTGGCGGAACGCTTACCTACCTGATGGCGCAAGAACCCACCGCGCTGATCTCGCTCTTCAATCCCAAGGTCGAAAACCGCAACGTCAGCGCCAAGGTCACCGAAGGGCTGCTGCGCTACGACCGTTCGTTCAAGCCGCAGCCGCTGCTGGCCACCGAATGGAAGGTGAGCGACGATGGCCTGCGCTACACCTTCAAGTTGCGCCGCGGCGTGAAGTTCCACGATGGCAGCGACTTCACCGCCGCCGACGTCAAGTATTCGATCCTGACCCAGCGCGAGATCGGTCCACGCGGCCGCATCACCTTCGCCAACGTCAAGGACGTGCAAACGCCGGACGCCCACACCGCCGTCATCGTGCTGTCGAAGCCTGCGCCTTATCTGCTGCGCGCATTGTCATCGGCCGAGACCCCGATCGTGCCGCAGCGACGCTACGGTGACAGCGATCCATTGACTAATGAAAACAGCAGCCATCCGATCGGCACCGGTCCGTTCAGGTTCAAGGAATGGGTCAAGGGCAGCTACGTCGTGCTGGAAAAAAATCCCGGCTACTGGAAAAACGGCCAACCCTACCTGGACCGGGTGATCTACCGTTTCATCAAGAATCCGGCATCGATCTCGGCCGCGCTGGAAGCGGGCGAAGCCAACGCCGCCATCAATGTCGCCATCTCCGACCTCGACCGCCTGTCGAAGAACCCCAGGCTGGCCGTGGACGACTCCTATGACGAATTCCTGAGCAATGTCCTGTTCCTCGAATTCAACCTCGAGAACCAGATTCTGGCCAACGTGAAGGTCCGGCATGCGCTGGCGCTGGCGGTCGATCGCAACTTCATCGCCAACACCGTCTATTACAAGCGAGCCCAGGTGGTCAATTCGCCGATCCCGGCGGTATTGAGCAACTACTACGATCCGAGCGCCTTCCACTATCCGTTTGACGTGGCACGCGCCAATGCGCTGCTGGACGAGGCCGGTTATCCGCGCAAGGGCAGTGACGGCCGCTTCTCGCTGAAGCTGGCGTTCATGCCTTCGGCGGACTTCAAGCGCACCGCCGAATATGTGCGGGCGGCGCTCAACAAGGTCGGCGTGAAGGTCGAGATCATCGACGGCGACCTGCCGACCTTCATCAACCGCGTCTACAAGGAACGCGGGTTCGATCTCAGCGTGAATGGCCTGGGCCGGCTGTTCGATCCAACGGTAGGCGTGCAGCGATTCTATTGGTCCGACGGCATCAAGAACACGCTGCCATTCGTCAATGCGCCGCACTATAACAATCCCCGGGTGGACGACCTGTTCCGCGCGGCGGCGGTCGAAACCGACGACGCCAGGCGTGCCACCGGGTTCAAGGAAATCCAGGGCATCGTAGGCCGCGATCTGCCGACGCTGCCGCTGGTGACGGTGCCATCGGCCTTGCAGGTCTATCAGAAGCGCGTGCACAACTTGAATAACAGCATCGATCTCACCGCCGGTGATTTCTCGGACACATGGATCGAACAGTAAGAGGCCAAGCACATGAGCAATCAAGCGGACAAGACCACACTGGATGCGCTGGTCTATGCACCGGCGCACGAGCAGGCGCGGGCATTGGCGGCTGGCGAAGTCAGTGCCACCGATTTGCTGGAACATATCCTGGCGCGCATCGATCGCCACAATCCCGAACTGAACGCCGTGATCGCCCGGGACGACGCCGCCGCGCGCAAGGCGGCCACGCTGGCCGACGAAGCGCTGGCGCGCGGCGAGCGTCGTCCGTTGCTGGGTGTGCCGGTGACGGTCAAGGAAAACTTTCACGTCGCCGGCCTGGTCACCAGCGTGGGCAACACCGAATTCGCTGGCAACGTCTCGCCCCAGGACGCGCCGGCGGTGACAGCGCTGCGCGAGGCCGGCGCCGTGATCGTGGGCAAGACCAATGTGCCGCTGGCGCTGGCGGACCTGCAGACCTATAACAACGTGTATGGCGTCACCCGCAATCCCTGGGACCTTGACCGCACGCCTGGCGGTTCGTCGGGCGGATCGGCAGTGGCCATCGCTGCTGGCTTGAGCGCCCTGGAGCTGGGCACCGATATCGGCGGATCGATTCGCGTGCCGGCCCATTTCACGGGCATCTACGGACACAAGCCCACCTTCGGCCTGGTGTACAACGGCGGCACCGGCGCACCTGCCGGCAAGCTGGCGTTGCGCGACCTGACGGTGGCGGGCCCGCTGGCGCGCAGTGCCGAAGACCTTGAACTGGCATTGAAGATCCTGCTGAACCGGGACCCGCTTGCCAGCAAGGCATGGCGCGCGGAACTGCCTCCGGCGCGCCACGGCAGCCTTGATCAATTCCGCGTCCTGTTACTCACCAGATGGCCCGGTCGCAAGCAGTCCGCTTCTGAAAAACTGGTGGAGTCGCGCCTGAAGCAGGGATTGCAGGCAGCCGGCGTGCAGGTGGTGGCGCCCGACGCCGTGGCAGACCTGCTGCCCGATCTCGAGGCTGCGCATGTCCTCTACCGCACCTTGCTGGGCGCATCGCTGGCCATCCCGTCCAGCGCGAGAGCCACGGCAGTGGCCGAAGCGGCAGAACCGGTCAGTACCGACGTGCGCAAACGTGCCGAACGCATCTCGCATGGCGACTGGCTGCAGAACAATGAACAACGCTTTCAACTGCGTGCGCAATGGGAGCGGTTGTTCGAACGTATTGATCTGGTGCTGAGCCCCGTGTTTGTCAGCGGACCATTCGTGCATGACCATACGGAACCCAAGGATGAGCGCATCTTTCCGGTGGCCTTCGACGGCGAGGTAAAGGAACTGAAGTTTGCCGACCTGTTCGACTGGTCAGGGCTGCCGGTGCTGCCTGGTTTGCCTGCGACCAGTTTCCCGATCGGACTGGATGAGGCCGGGTTGCCGGTAGGCGCACAGGCCGTCGGCCCCTATCTCGAAGACCTGACGCCGATCCGGTTTGCCCAATTGTTCACGGCGGGCCAGGGTGGCTTCATTGCGCCCTCCGGCTTTACTTAGTAGACGTCGCCGGGTACCGGCATGCGCCGGTACGACGGCTGACATCTAAACCGATTTTCGTCGCCCTGACGAAAGTCAGGGCCCAGCGTCTTTCATCCTGCCGTAACGGTTTCGTTGCGAGACTACATGCCTTCCGCCCGTGCAACAAAGGCCTGCTTGCCATGGCGGTCGAATCCGACCGATTCATAAAAGCGGAAAATCTTCTCGTCCAGTCTTCCGGTCAGCAACATGACCTTGTAGCAGTCCTGTTCCCAGGCATGTTCCATGGCGTTTTTGACAACGGCCTTGCCATATCCCTTGCCACGATGATCGCCGTGCGTGACCACGTTCTCGATCAGTCCGTAAGGTCGACAGCCTCGTGTCAGGTTAGGAATGACCGCGATCGTGCACGTGGCAACTAACTGAGCGTCGACATAGGCGCCGATATAGCGATAGCGCGGATTGCGGTTGATCTCGTCCCAGACCAGTTCTGCCGTCCTGTCGTCAGCTGGCGTGTGTTCTTCTTCGTGCAGGTAGCGATAGAGAAGAAGCAGGGCGGGTAAATCATCTTTGGCGATCTGGCGAATATGCACGCAGGGTTCCTCTCATTGACGGGGATATGGCCTCAAATCATAACCTTGCGCCAGCAAACGTCGTGGCCGCAATGCCAACTGATATCAATTAGCGCATGGGGCCTGCGATTTAATTCATTGGAAAGACATCGCTCGACTATTTATTATCCGGACCTGTTCAGACATGCGCGCAGACAAATAACGAGAAACTTGAGGTAGACATGAACTGGTTTCACCATCTGAACATCGCAAGGAAGCTTGCCTTGTCTTTTACGGTGTTGATCGCATTGACAGTGATCCTCGGCCTGTTCTCCGTGAGCCAGCTCAGGGAAGTCAACAAGGCGTCGACCGAGATCGTCAGCAAATGGATGCCTTCGATCGAGGCGGCAAGAGAGATACAGGGCTCGTTGCCGCTATTGCGCATTTCAGAACTGGAACTGGTGACGGCAGTACAGCCGACCGAGCGCGACGCGGCCAACAAGGCCATTGCGGCACGGCTGGCATTGCTTGCCAGGCAGCGCGCAACGTATGAACAGCGACTATCGCAACCTGAAGAAAAAGAGCAATACGCCCAATTCAGCAAAAGCCTGGCTGCCTACATCGAGATGGACAAGCAGTTGGCCGAGATGGCCGCCAACCAGCAATACGACGAGACGCGTGCCCTGTTCAATGGCGACTCCGGCAAGCTCTTTCGCAGCATGGTCGCCAATCTTGACGCTATCGTAAAGATCAACGGCGCCGGCAGCGCCCAGGCCGACCAGGACGCTTATCGGGTGTATCACGTGGCGGCAATCGGGATCTTCGCCTTGCTGGCGGTGGCGGTGCTGATCGCATTCGGGCTGGCGCTGGTGGTCGGGCGCAATGTGTCGCGGCCATTGAAGGATGCGGTAGAAATTGCGCAACGCGTGGCCCAGGGCGATCTGACGGTGCATATCCGGGCCACCAGCCGCGACGAGACCGGCCGCCTGATGGAAGCGCTGCGAGCGATGAACGAGAGCCTGCGCAATATCGTCAGCGAGGTGCGCTACGGCACCGACACCATCGGCACTGCCTCCACCGAGATCGCCAGCGGCAATCTCGATCTGTCGTCGCGTACCGAGCGGCAGGCAGGTTCGCTCGAAGAAACCGCGTCGGCGATGGAACAACTCACATCGACCGTCAAGCAGAGCGCCGACAATGCGCGCCAGGCCAATCAACTGGCGGTGTCGGCCTCCGAGATTGCCAGTCAGGGCGGCGAGGTGGTGAGCCGGGTGGTGCAGACCATGGAAGGCATCACCGAGAGTTCACGCAGGATCGCCGACATCATCAGCGTCATCGACGGCATCGCCTTCCAGACTAATATTCTGGCGCTCAATGCCGCCGTCGAAGCCGCCCGCGCGGGCGAGCAGGGGCGCGGCTTTGCCGTGGTCGCGTCGGAGGTGCGCTCGCTGGCGCAGCGTTCGGCCGCTGCCGCCAAGGAAATCAAGGAGTTGATCGACGACTCGGTGGAGAAGGTCAGCGCCGGCAGCGAACTGGTCGAACGTGCCGGATCGACCATGACCGAGGTGGTGGCCAGCGTCAAGCGCGTGACCGATATCGTGGCAGAGATTACGGCGGCCACTAATGAGCAAAGCGGTGGGCTTAACGAAATCAACCAGGCCATCACCCAGATGGATGAGACCACCCAGCAAAATGCCGCCCTGGTCGAGCAGGCTGCCGCAGCCGCCGATTCATTGAAGGGACAGGCCAGTAACCTGGCGCTGGTGGTCGGCCGCTTCAAGCTGGATTAACCAATTCCTGCCCTGCCACGGCGGACGGGATCGTCGACCTGCCGGTCCTGATCCCGCCGCCTTTGTTACCTCAATACTTCCAGTTGATCGCCAGGCTGCCGTTGATCGGTGGTGCGTAATAACCCGATCCCTGCTTCACGCTATAGAAATACTTCTTGTTGAACACGTTGTTCAGGTTGAACGACACGCTCAGGTTCTTGTTGATCTCATAGCTGGACATCAGGTTCAGCACCGAATAACCGCCCTGATAGGCCGAGTTGGTAGCGTCGGAACTGGTTTTGCCCTGGTAGAGCAGGCTGGCGCCGACCTTGAACTGTTCCAGCTGCGGCAAGCGGTAGGTGGTCGACATGCGCAGCTGTCGGCGCGGCACGAAGCTGCGCACCGAGACGCCCTCGTCGTCGGTGATGCGCATGGTCACGAATCCCAGCCCGGCCTGCCAGTTGCGTGCCAGCTCACCGTTCAGGTTGAATTCGGCGCCTTCCGAGCGGGCGTTGATGCCCTTGTAGTAATAGGAAAGGTCGGCGAACGATCCTGCGTAGTCAGCCAGTCCGGATTGCTTGACGCGGAATATCGAGGCCGAGGTATTGAGTCGGCGCTCGAAGAATTCCCCCTTCAGGCCCAGCTCATAGCTGTCGCCCTTGGCAGCGGCCAGCGTGGCGTGGTTGAGGTCGACCTGGGATTGCGGATTGAAGATCTTCGAGTAGTTGCCGAAGGCCGAGATGTTCCGGCTCAGGTCGACCACCAGGCCTGCGTAGGGCGACACTGCGGACTGGCTCAGCACGTGCGCATCGCTCTCCGAATAACCGCTGGAGTCGGCCTGGGTATAGTTGGCGCCGAGCAGCAGCTTGACGCGGTCGTGCAGGTTCAGGCGGGTAGCGGCGTAGAGGGTCTTGCGGGTATCGGAATAGGCCTGGGTGGTCATGTCGCCGTTATAGACCGGCACCGGAAAAGCGCCGCCGAAGGCCTGCGACAAGGGAATATCCAGGTAATAGCCACCGGCGCCGGAGTCGGTGTTGCGGCTAAGCTGTGTCTGCTTCGAACGCGACCAGCTCAGTCCGACGTTGAGGTCATGCTCGCGCCCGAACAGGCTGAATTTACCGCCCACGTTGCTGTCCACGAAGGTGCGCTTGTTGCTGCTGGTAGTGGTCGAGGGGAAACCCATCAGGCCGGTGCCGGTCGCGGCATCGTAGGCGCCGGCGACATAGAACAGCGAACTGTCGCTATCGATCACGTCGTAGTTCAGCGAAGTCTTCCATTGCCAGCCTTCACCGAGCTTCTGGTTCAGCTCGGCAAACGTGCGCTGCTCTTTCGTATCGTAATAGGCCCAGTCGGCCGAAGTGCTGGCACCCACGCCGTATTGCGCCCAGGTGCCGTCGGCATTGGTCAGCGGCAGGGCGCCCCACATCGCACCCTTCGAGTGCACCTTCTGGTAGCTGTAGCCGAGGGTGGCCACAGTCGAGCTGCTGAGGTCGGCCTGCACCACGCCATAGATCAGGTCCTTGGTGGGCTGATAGCGGTCGAGGTAGGAGTTGCCTTCCTGGTGGGCTGCCACCAGGCGTGCCGAGACGGTGCCGGCTTCGTTGATGGGCGTCGAGATATCCGCATCCAGGCGCTTGGTGTTCCAGGAACTCAAGGTCAGGCCGGCGGATGCCTGGAATACCGGGGTCGGACGCTTGCGCACGAAATTGATCGTGGCCGACGGGTTGCCGGTGGATGCGCTCAAGCCATTGGCGCCGGACAGCACTTCGACGCGGTCGAACAAGGCGGTATCGAGGTCGCCGGCCTGCGCGCTATAAGTCAGTGGGACGCCCACGCCATCGAACATGAAGTTGGTCACGTCAAAGCCGCGCGCGCTGAAGTAGGTGCGATCGGTCTCTGACTTGTCGACCGTCAGGCCTGCGGTATTGGCCAGCACATCATTGACGGTATTGAGTTTGAAGTCATCCATCTTGGCGCGGGTGGTCACCGTGAGACCCTGCGGCGTCTCGCGCGGCGACAGCGCGAAGCGGGTGGCGCTACTGCTTTCGCGCACGGTATAGGTATCCGATCCTTCGGTGACGGCCTGCCCCTGGCCGGCCGTCACGGTCACCACCGGCAGGCTGGCCTGGGCGTCGGCTGCCGAGTTGTCCGGCTGCGCCGACGTGGTCTGGGCGGTAGCCGGAAAAGCGGCCAGGACCGCGCAGGCGGCCGCGACGGCCGTCACAAGTGCGCGGGGTTGGGTGAGCAGGCGCGGATGCATATCGTTTAATCCCTTCAGTTGGTGATGTCTGAAGAGGAGGTAACGCGAGGCATCCGAAAGTGATCACTTTCGTGAAATTTTCTTTCCCGGTTTTTTATTACAGGTCGACGCTGGCCTCCAAGTGGGCCGCAATTGGCAGGGGGCCGACGTTAGGGCATCCGACGCTACCCTTGACGTCAATACGCTTCTGCCTGATTGGCGCGTTCCAAATTGTAGAAGTCGATCTGGATAACGGCTTTCGCGCGGGAACCGTCGTATCGGCTGACGCCCCAGGTATTGCCATCGGTTCGTTTCTCCAGGTGCAGAACCTGACCTGCGACCAGATTGACGGCGAAATCCTGGTTGAACTGAGACCAGCTACGGATGCGTGAGCTGCGGTTGTCGCTAAAGCTCATTGTCAGAACGTGCTCGCCAGGTGGCAAATGCAGCTGAAAGCGCCCAGTTGCTGCCAGACTCTTGTTTTTCCACAGCCTGAATGACGAAGCTGGCACGCCATCAATGGCCTCGACAACCAATGTGCTGTCGGTGGTGACGATCGCCAGTTCGTTCCACGGCTTGACCGGTCCGCCGTAACCGAGCATGACAGCCTTGCGGCTCAAGCCACCTGGCCCGGAAGAGCCGTCAGTGTAGTTGTGTTGTAGCTCGGTCATTCTGTCGAGCGTCGAGCAGCCGGCAAGCAGTGCAAGGGTTGAGATCAGTAGTGCGATGCTGGTCTTGGTCTTGGTCTTGATCATGGATATTCGAAGGAGGGAGATTTGACGTTCGTCCGAGAATTTGATCGCAAGTGTAACGGAAATTTCCCTGTGGAAATGTGGGTGACTTCAATATTCGGTCATGGCCGATTGCGGACCTCGTCAAGAGCGGACTTTTCGAATCTTCGATTCTTCCCATCCCGGTCGGAGGCCAAGCAAAAATTCCCGTCTTACCTTCTCCAACGCAACGGCATCCCCCATTTCAGCCTCGATTTCGCCAATACATCCCCAGCAGTCACCGCCACAATCGGCTGAGAGCGGCTCATCGCTCTGACTCAACTTTCGTTGGCACATACCGCAGGTGTTTTGCATCGCAAGTCTCAATTTGAATTAAAAAACTAGGCTGCTCCTGGCCGAAAACAGACATCGTATCAAGAGCCTGATGGCTCAATTCGGCTTGCTATCTGCACACTCAAGGCCAAACGTAAGGCATCGGCCAATGGTTTAAGCCTTCTTCGCCATATTTCCGCAAGTAGGGATCTGCATGCTGGGATAGATGCTCAAGAACCTGACGAGATTCCACTGTGCAGATTCTGGCCAAGGCGTATGCACACTTGCGTTGAAACTCGTGAAGATTTCCCCATTCATCTTGACCCACAATATATTGAGGAGGCTCTTTAGCTGCTTTGGCCAGCGTAGCAATGGCGGTAGGGTCACCAAAAAGACCAAGGTCAAAAACTATGTCTTCATGACGATCATGGTCATCCATCGCCATTAGCTCGATCAAGAGGGGCACCCGAGATTTATCACTTTCAGGCAAAGAGTCCAGCGCTGCGAAAGTTGCAGCGAGACGTTCTGAGTTGCTCATACTAAATCCCCACATGTCTGTTTCTGGCCGATTGCGGACGTGAATCGTCATTCGCCGAAGCGCTTCAGCAAGGAGGAACATGCCGGCGAACCAAATCCTCGTGCCCACTCCTCTGCCAACTGAATTTCTGGTTGAAGTCGTTCGAGCGACTGCCTATTCCAATGCTGGCGAGTCTCTCCTAACGGGAAATGATCCGTTT
>NZ_JAIUCY010000008.1 GCF_020179755.1 Herbaspirillum sp. alder98 | reverse complement strand
GCTCGAAGTAGGACAGGCCCATCCAGGCCAGGAAGGCGCCCATCATGTACAGCGTGCCGTGCGCGAAATTGATCACGTTGAGCAGGCCGAAGATCACCGCCAGGCCCAGCGACAACATGGCATAGAAAGAGCCGTTGACCAGTCCCAGCAGTAGCTGGCTGAGCAAGGCTTGCAGGGGGATTCCGAAAATTTCCGTCATGACTCTTTTCCTTGATCAGACGCCGAGCAACTCGTTGAGCGTCGCCATCTTCGCGTCCAGTTGCGCGGCCTCGAACGATTCCACGATCTGCCCGTGTTCCATCACATAGAAACGATCGGCCAGCGGCGCGGCAAAGCGGAAGTTCTGCTCGACCATGATGATGGTGTAGCCGCGCGCCTTGAGCGCCAGGATCATGCGCGCCAGTGCCTGCACGATGACCGGCGCCAACCCTTCCGATATCTCGTCGAGCAACAGCAGGCGGGCGCCGGTGCGCAGGATGCGCGCCACCGCCAGCATCTGCTGCTCGCCCCCAGAGAGGCGTGTTCCCTGGCTGTTGCGGCGCTCCTTCAGGTTGGGGAACATGGCGTAGATCTCGTCGATCGACATGCCCTGGTCGGTGCGGGACACGAACGGCGGCAGCAACAGGTTTTCTTCTGCCGACAGCGACGAAAAGATGCCCCGCTCTTCCGGGCAATAGCCAACGCCGAAGTGCGCGATTCTGTGGGTGGCCAGGTGAATGGTCTCGCGCCCGTCGATCCTGATCGAGCCCTTGCGGGTCCCGACCAGGCCCATGATTGAACGCAGCGTCGTGGTGCGGCCGGCGCCGTTGCGGCCCAGCAGCGTGACCACTTCGCCACGGCGCACGTTCAGGTTGACGTTGTGCAGGATATGCGACTCGCCATACCAGGACTGCAGATCACTGATCTGCAAGGCCGGCGGCACATCGACAGGAATAGTAGTCATCAATGCGCTCCTTCCAGTTCGGTATTGACGGTCCCCATATAGGCTTGCATCACCTGTGGGTCGCGCGACACTTCGGCGTAGTTGCCTTCGGCCAGCACGGCGCCGCGTTGCAACACGCTGATGCGATCGCAGATACCGGCGATCACGCTCATGTTGTGCTCCACCATCAGGATCGTGCGGCCAGTCGACACCTTCTTGATCAGCGCAGTTACGCGGTCGACGTCTTCGTGGCCCATGCCCTGGGTGGGCTCGTCGAGCAGCATCAGCTCGGGGTCCATCGCCAGGGTGGTGGCGATTTCGAGGGCGCGCTTGCGGCCATAGGGCAGATCGACCGTCGTGACATGGGCGAAACCGGTGAGATCGACCTCGTCGAGCAAGGCCATGGCGCGCGCGTCGAGTTGCCGGAGGCTGGCGCCGTTCTTCCAGAATTGAAACGACGTGCCGAGCTTGCGCTGCAGGCCGATGCGCACGTTTTCCAGCACGCTCATGTGCGGGAAGACCGCCGATATCTGGAAGGAGCGGATGATGCCCTGGCGCGCAATCTGCGCCGGTGCGTCCGCGGTGATGTCGCGGCCATTGAACAGGATCTGGCCCGAGGTCGGCACCAGAAACTTGGTCAACAGGTTGAAACAGGTGGTCTTGCCGGCGCCGTTAGGGCCGATCAGCGCATGGATGTGACCACGCCGAATGTGCAGATCGACCGCACTTACTGCCGTGAAACCCTTGAATTGCTTCGTCAGGTTCCGTGTCTCCAGAATGATGTCGTTCATTATTTTTTTATCGATGATGGCCAGGCCACACTACATTCACACCGGCTGATGCCATGCCGCGCTATAAATATTCATCACATCGTCAAAGCCGACCTCGCGCGGGTTGTTCACCAGCAGTCGCGTCTGCAGCATCGCCCCCTCCGACAGGCGCTGCAGGTCATCCAGTTCGATGCCGACCTGACGCAGCGACCGTTCGATGCCGGTCTGCTCGCTCACCGTGTCGACCCAGGCGATCAGGCGTTCGGCACGGGCCTCTTCGCTGGCAGCGCCGGCACCGGGGACAATGATATCGGCCAGCTCCGCATACAAGTTGGCAGCAGCAGGAAGATTGAAGCGCAGCACATGCGGCAGCACCAGCGCATTGGACAAGCCGTGCGGTACATGGAAGATGCCGCCGATCGGATAGGCCAGCGCATGCACCGCCGCCACCGGCGCATTGGCAAACGCCTGCCCTGCCAGGGTCGCGCCCAGCAGCATGGCTTCACGCGCCGCGCGGTTGGCGCCGTCGCGGCAAGCCACCAGCAAATTGCCGGACAACAAGCGCAGCGCTTCGCGCGCCAGCATGTCGGACAAGGGATTTTTGCGCACCCGGCTGGTATAAGCCTCGATCGCATGCACCATGGCGTCGATGCCGGTGGCCGCCGTGATCCTGGCGGGCAAGCCCAGCGTCAGCTCGGCATCGAGCAACGTCAGATCGGCGTAGAGCCGCGCGGAGACCACGCCGGCCTTGGTGTTTTCGCCGGTCGTGACAATCGAGATCGGCGTCACCTCCGAGCCGGTGCCGGCGGTGGTCGGAATCTGCACCAATGGCAAGCGCTCAGCCGTCACCTTGTCGACGCCATACATGTCGGCCAGCGCCTGCCGGCCACTCGACAGCACCGCAATCAGCTTGGCCACATCCATCGACGAACCGCCGCCCAGGCCGACAATCAACTCGGCGCCGAACGCGCGCGAGCGCTCGGTTGCGGCCAGCACTACCGCTTCCGGCGGATCGGCCACCACGTCATCGATGATGCAGACCTCCATGCCATGGGCGCGCAGGCTGGCCAGGGCCGGCTCGAGCAATCCGCTGCGATGCAGGAAAGCATCCGTCACCAGGCTGACACGTGTCAGTCTGAAATGTTGCTGCAGCAATGCGCCCAGTCGGCGACAGCCGCCATACTCGAGCAACAGCGTGGGTACGGTCTGAAATGAAAAATCGCTCATGGTGTCCTCGACAACAAAAGATTAAAGCGCTTCAGGCGCCACGGCGCCGGCCAGCACTTCGCGTACGGCATCCGGCACCAGGCAGGGACGCCCGCTGGCCCGTTCTACATAGACATGGGTGAAATGACCCGCAGCGGCAGGCAACGGATCCTCGTTACGATACAACGCCAACTGATACCGCACGCTGGAGTTGCCGATCTTGATCACCCTGAAACCAATCGAGACGGTATCGGGAAAAGCCACCGGACCGAAATACGTGCAACCGGTCTCCACCACGAACGCCACGATCTCGCCATGGTGAATATCGAGCACGCCCTTTTCGACCAGGAAGCCGTTCACGGCGGTATCGAAGTAACTGTAGTAATGCACGTTGTTGACGTGACCATAGATGTCGTTGTCCATCCAGCGCGTCGCCAGGGTCACGAAACACGGAAACGCCGAGCGCGGGGTGTCACGCCCGACTGTAGCTTGCTGCGTCATCAATTGCTCCTTCAACGAAAGTTCAGCGATCCCGAAACACCGGCGCACGGCGTTCGCAAAAGGCCTGCATGCCTTCGCGACGGTCCTCGGTGGCAAATGTTGCATGAAACACCCGGCGTTCGAAATTAAGCCCTTCAGCCAGCGTGCTTTCATAGGCGCGATTGGCGCACTCCTTGGCCATCATTACGATCGGCAACGACATGGCGGCGATACGCCTGGCGCAAGCCAGTGCTTCATCCATCAATGCCGCCGCCGGCACCACACGCACCACCAGGCCGGCACGCTCGGCCGTGACCGCATCGATCTGGGAACCGCTCAATATCATCTCCATGGCTTTCGACTTGCCGATGAATCGCGTCAGGCGCTGAATGCCGCCGATCGTCCCGACAGTGATCTCCGGCACGCCGAAAGAGGCATTCTCGGCCGCCAGGATGAAGTCGCACATCATCGCCAGCTCGCAGCCGCCACCCAGCACCTTGCCCGCCACCGCCGCAATGACCGGCTTGCGGCAGCGCGAAATGCGCTCCCAGTCCTGGGCGACAAAATTGTCACGATAGGCATCGATATAAGTCTTGTCCAGCATTTCGAAGACATCGGCGCCCGCCGCGAATACCTTGTCACCGCCGGTCAGGATCAGGCAGCGTACCGCGTCATCGGATTCCAGCGTATCAAAAGCGTGCACCATTTCGTCGATCAATTTGTCATTGAGCGCATTGAGCGCACGGGGACGATTGAGCGTAATGATTCCCACCGGGCCGTTTTTTTCTACCAGGACGTGTTCATAGGCGGTCATGCATGTCTCCATTGTTGATCGCAATGCCTGCGAAGCGGAATTTTTGTGCGGTGAGAATCGCATCGCCACCGCACTATTTGAATATTAATTACTATATTTGAATTAATAGGTAATTGATATACTTTATATTCAACTAAATTTTCATATAGCGCGCAACACCAGTCTGCAAAAGACTTCCAGGCCTTATAAAAAATTTTATCAGTGTCTATTTTTAATAATTGACTTCAAAATCTGTCATGTTAATATAGATTCAAATTCAGATCGAAACGACTGTTTTAGTCGCCTTTCCCGGTTTCGGCGCGAGTTGATTACGGCAAAACAAAAACAAGAAATCATCAAGATTTCCCATCATCCTTTTCTTAGGAGACAAGCTTGAAAAATAACAAAATGCTGACGCGCATTGCGACCGCTGCCGCCCTGATGTTTTCCGCCGGCGCCTATGCTGCCGAACCGTTTCGCATCGGCGTGCTGGAAGACATGTCCGGCCTGTATTCCGATATCACCGGGCGCGGCTCGGTAGTGGCGGCGCAATTCGCCATCGATGATTTCGGTGGCAAGGTGCTGGGCCGCCCCATCGAACTGCTGAGCGCGGACCACCTGAACAAGGCCGATGTCGCCTCATCGCGAGCGCGCGAGTGGTATCAGAAGGATGACGTCAAGCTGATCACCGGGCTCGGCAATTCGGCCGTGGCCAATGCGGTGCGCACGGTGTCGCGCAGCACCGGCAAGATCGACATCGTGACCAGCGCCGCCAGTTCGGACCTGACCGGCGCCCAATGTTCGCCGACCGGATTCCACTGGGCCTACGACAGTTACTCGCTGGGCAAGACGGTCGGTTCGGCGGTAGTCGCCAATGGCGGCGACACCTGGTTCTTCATTGCGGCCGACTATAACTTCGGGCAGGCAGTGCAGCGCGACACCACCGCTGCCGTCACGGCCGCCGGCGGCAAGGTGATCGGCTCGACCAAGATGAACATCAACAGCGCCGACGCCTCCAGTTTCGTCTTGCAGGCGCAGGCGTCGAAGGCCAAGATCGTCGGCGTCGCCACCGCCGGTGGCGATACCATCACGGTCATCAAGGCAGCGCGCGACTTCGGACTGGTCGCCGGCGGCCAGCGCCTGGCGGTGCCGGTGATCTACCTGACCGATGTCTTCACCCTCGGCCTCAAGACCGCGCAGGGCCTGCTGCTGGCCGACCCGTTCTATTGGGACCTGAATCCCGAGACACGCGCCTGGTCGGCGCGCTTCTTCAAGGAAACCAACAAGATGCCGACCATGACGCAGATCGGTGTCTACAGCGCCGTGTTGCACTTTCTGAAGGCCACGGCAGAGGCCAAGACCGACGATCCGAAAGTGGTTGCCGATAAAATACGGGCGCTGCCGGTCAACGACGCCATGGGCAAGAATGTGAAGGTGCGGGAAGACGGACGCGTGCTGCGTGACGTCCACCTGTTCCAGACCAAGACCCCGGCTGAATCGAAGGGGCCCTGGGACTTATATAAACTGGTCAGCACCACGCCCGGGACAGATGCCTACAAGTCGCTCAAGGAAGGCGGCTGTTCCTATATCAAACAATAAGCAATTCGCCGAACCGCCAGCCCCTCGTCAGGTACATGTATGCTGCCGGCCAGGGGCTGACGACATCAACAATAACCATCGGCGTTGACTGGCAGCCGGGTCCTGGCGACACCGGCGAAGATAGAGAGAGACGAGACAATGGATGGCATTACTCCTGCTGAAGCGACCCGCATTCCGGCCGACGACGAATGTGTCCTGCCTTACATGCTGCAGCGCCGCGCAGAACGGCAACCCGATCAGACCTGGGTGGTCTTCGACGATCTGAGCAGCTGGACCAACCGGCAGGCGCTGGATCGCATGCGCGCCATGGGCGCGGGCCTGCAACAGGCGGGCATCGGGCTGGATGACAAGGTGCTGGTGTGGATGCCGAACGGCAAGCTGGCGCTCAATACCTGGTTTTCGCTCAATGCGGTCGGTGCCGTTTGCGTGTCGATCAACACTGCCTATAAGGGTGGCGTGCTGGAACATGTCATCGGCAACTCAGATGCCCGGGTCATGCTGTGCCACCCCGACCTGGCGGATCGACTGCTGGAACTGGGCAACCTGAGCAAGCTCGCGATTGTCTACACCGAAGCCGGCAAGGCGGCCAGCGACGCCGCCCGCTTCGCGGCCGCAGGCCTGGAACTGCGTTCGCTCGACCAGCTGGAATGCGCGCCCGATCCGGCATTGCCGGTGGCCGGACTGAAGCCATGGAACGTGCAGGCGATCTGTTATACCTCGGGCACCACGGGCCCCTCCAAGGGCGTGCTGTCGACTTACCATCATCTGTATTCGATGGGGTATGAATGCTGTTACGGCGTCGGGCCCGATGACCGTTACCTGGTCAATATTCCCTTGTTCCATGTCGCTGCCACGCTGGTGGTCTATGGCGCCCTGGCGCGCAACGCATCGATTGCCGTGATGGGTCCGTTCAAGACTGACACCTTCCTGCAGACCAGCAAGTCGCTGGGCGCGACCTGCTGCATCCTGCTCGGTTCGATGGCGGGTTTCCTGATGCGTTCGCCCGAGAAGGAAAGCGACCGCGATCATTTACTGCGCCGGGTGATGGTGGTGCCGCTGGAACTCGATGCCCCGGCCATGTCGGCGCGCTTCGGCTTCAATGTCTATACGGTTTTCAACATGAGCGAAGTGTCCTGTCCGCTGCGCTCGGAAGACAATCCGGTCGTGCGCGGCTCGTGCGGGCAGGTACGCCCTGGCATACAGGCGCGACTGGTCGACAGGAACGACTGCGAAGTTGCGCTGGGCAGCCCCGGCGAACTGATATTGCGCAGCGACCTGCCGTGGACCATGTCGCATGGGTATTACAAGAATCCGGAAGCCACCGCCAGCGCCTGGCGCAACGGCTGGTTTCACACCGGCGATGTCATGCGGGTCGACGCCGAAGGCAACTATTTCTTCGTCGACCGGGTCAAGGATTCGATTCGCCGTCGCGGCGAGAACATCTCTTCGTTCGAAGTGGAAGCCGAAGTGCTGGCGTTTCCCGGCATCTTCGAAGCGGCCGTCATCGGCGTGCCCAGCGACCTCGGCGAAGAAGACGTGCTGGCCGTGGTGGTGCCCAAACCCGGCCACGCCATCTGCAACGAAACCTTATTGACGTTCCTGCAAGGCCGCCTGCCCTACTTCATGGTGCCGCGCTACATTCACCATCTCGCCGAACTGCCCAAGACCGCCACCGCCAAGGTCGAAAAGCACGTACTGCGTTCGCAGGCGCTGCAGGCGACCGCATGGGACCGCGAAGGCGCCGGTTTTTCGGTCAAGCGTGATTCGCTCAGGGGATAAGCCGTGTCATCCATGCCTTCTATCGACCGCCTGCGCGGCGACATGCTGGGACGCGCAGTCGTGCGCGCCACTACCATCGTCACCAAGCGCCGCGTGCTGGCCTATGCGGCATCAATCGGCGCCGTCGACGACGTCTATTACGACGATCTGCAACCTGGCGGCTTGATTGCCACGCCCGGGTTCATCTGCGCGATCGAGTCGCCACTGCTGTTCGATCCGGTCTATCTGCATGCCATCGGCATGGTGCCCGAACGCCTGCTGAGTGTCTGGATCCATGCGTTTCAGGACAGTGTCTTCCATCAGCCGATGCGCGCCGGGCAAACCCTGGAGTCGGTGCTGAGTATCGTGCACATGGCGCAGCTGCCCAGCGGCGCGCTGGTCACCTGCCACATCGCGACCAATGATGCGGTGACTGGACAACCGGTGGCCGAAAGCTGGTATGGCTCGCTCTATCGCGGACTGTCGGTCGCCGCCCCCGGCGGACAAGCGGCGCCACGACTGCGTGCGCACGCCGGCGTTGATGCCGGCGCCATCGAACATACGCCGATTGCCGTCACGCCCGGCACCGGTCACCTCTATACCGAATGCAGCGGCATCTGGAGTCCGATTCATACCGAACGCGCCGCCGCCGTGGCCGCCGGCCTGGACCAGATCATCCTGCACGGCACCTGGACCTGGTCTGCGGCCTGCCTGGCAATCACCCGCAGTCATGCCGACGGCGATCCGAGCCGCATCAAGCGTTTCGGCGGACGTTTCTCGGGCATGGTCGGGTCCGATCCGGGCCTGGTCCTAGAACATGCCCGCACCGATGACGGCAGCATCGCCTTTGCCGTCCAGCAGCGCAGCGGGCAATTGGCCATCTCGCATGGCGTAGCCCTGGTTGCGCCGGCCTGACGGCATCCGCCATTCCCCGTTTTTTCGCTCCCCCTTACCAACAGTGACCATGCTGCCCCTGACAGATCACGCCCTGCTGCGCCAACAAGCCTTCATCGACGGCCATTGGGTCGATGCCGACAACGGCCAGACCTTCGATGTCCACAACCCCGCCAACGGCGAATTGCTCGGCACCGTGCCGCACATGGGCGGCACCGAAACCGGTCGCGCCATTGCTGCCGCGCAGCGGGCCTGGGGCGCATGGCGCGGTCGCACCGCCAAGGAGCGCAGCGTCGTGCTGCGCAAGTGGCACGACCTGATACTGGCCAATGCCGACGACCTGGCACTGATCATGACCACCGAGCAGGGCAAGCCCTTGGCCGAGGCGCGTGGCGAAATCGCGTACGCCGCATCGTTCATCGAATGGTTTGCCGAAGAGGCCAAGCGCACCTACGGCGACGTCATTCCCTCGCCCGCTGCCAGCAGCCGAATTGTGGTGACCAAGGAACCGATCGGAATCTGCGCGGCCATCACGCCATGGAATTTCCCGGCGGCGATGATTACCCGCAAGGCCGGCGCGGCGCTGGCGGCAGGTTGCCCGATGGTCATCAAACCGGCCGAATCGACGCCCTTCTCGGCGCTGGCGCTGGCGCTACTGGCAGAACGCGCCGGCGTGCCGCGCGGGGTGCTGAGCGTGGTCACCGGCGACCCCCGCGCCATCGGTGCCGAGATGACCGGCAACGCGCTGGTCCGTAAATTGTCATTTACCGGCTCGACCGCCACCGGTCGCCTGCTGATGCAGCAGTGCGCCCCGACCGTCAAGAAACTGTCGCTGGAGCTGGGCGGCAATGCGCCCTTCATCGTGTTCGACGATGCCGACCTGGATGCCGCCGTGGAAGGCGCCCTCCTCTCCAAGTTTCGCAACGCCGGGCAAACCTGCGTCTGCGCCAATCGCCTGTATGTGCAGGACGGCGTCTATGACCGGTTCGCCGGAAAGCTGGCGGCGAAGGTCGCCACCCTGAAGGTGGGTAACGGAATCGAGCCCGGTGTGACGCAAGGCCCGTTGATCGATGAAAAAGCCGTGCGCAAGGTCGAGGCGCATGTCGCCGATGCGCTCGCCCGGGGTGGCCAGGTCATCACGGGCGGCAAGCGCCATGCGCTGGGCCATGGATTCTTCGAGCCGACCGTGATCACCGGCGCCACCGCCGACATGCTGGTGGCACAGGAAGAGACCTTCGGCCCGATGGCGCCGCTATTTCGCTTCCATACCGAGGACGAGGTGCTGGCGCTGGCCAACGATACCGAGTCCGGCCTGGCGAGTTATTTTTACTCGCGCGACATCGGCCGCGTCTGGCGCGTCGCCGAAGCACTGGAAAGCGGCATGGTGGGAATCAATACCGGCGCCATCTCGAATGAAGTGGCGCCTTTCGGCGGCGTCAAGCAGTCCGGCCTGGGCCGCGAAGGCTCGCACTACGGCATCGACGACTACCTGGTCGTGAAATACCTGTGCATGGGGGGAATCTGATCGCTGAGAATAGGCGCTGACCGGCAACGGTACTGACCGTAATCGATCAGGCCTGCTTGCCGGAGGTCAACATGCGCCGCGCCATGTCGGCATAACTCAATGCGACATCGTGGGCCGACAATTCGCGCTCCGGCTGGAACCAGCGCGGCAGATTGTTGGTGGCCGCCATCACCCAGTTGACGGCGATCAACGGTGAAATCTGCGCAATGCTGCCGTCCTCGATGCCGGCGGCGACAATGGCGCGCAGGCGCTTGTCGAACAGCCGCTTGCGCTCGATGATGGCTTCCAGCTCACTGGCCGGAACCGACTTCAGTTCGAGCGACGCGGCGCAGGCGCCCAGTTCGGCCAGGATGGTTTCGGAATAGACCAATACAAAACGGTGCACCTGGTCCAGCCCCGAGCCACCGGCTTCGGCGGCGGCGTCCAGCGCCTGCTCGGTCAGCGTGAAACCGACGTCGAAACAAGCCAGCAGGATCTCGTTCTTGTTCTTGAAATAGTGATAGACCGAGGTCTTGGTCACGCCAAGCTCGGCGGCGATCTGGTCCAGGGACGTGTTATGGAAACCGTTGGCGCTGAACTGGCGGCCAGCCTCCCGCAACACGATCTGCCGTTTATGTTGATGCTGTTCTTCGACCGAGCTGACTTCTCCCTGCCAGCGCGTCCCTTTCATTCTCGCCATCTATCGCTTCCGTATTGTGCGCTGCCTGTAATTGGTGCAAGACCGGCGAGGCAATGCCGGATCGACGTTCCTGTCGTACCGGGATCACCTCGTTTTTCGCCGGGCGTCTCGCGCGTTATGTTAACACATCGCGACCGTGTCAGCGCCCCGGACCGCGCCTGCTGCGGCCCGGCTTGCGCCGTTATTTAGGGGCCATCCGGATCGCGCCATCCAGACGAATGACTTCGCCGTTGAGCATCTCGTTGATGATGATCTGCTGCACCAGCGAGGCGAAGTCCTCGGCCGTGCCCAGGCGCGACGGAAACGGCACCGAAGCCGCCAGGCTCTGGCGCACCTCCTCCGACAGCTCCATCAGCAGCGGCGTGGCAAAGATGCCGGGGGCGATGGTCATGCAGCGAATCGCACTGCGCGCCAGGTCGCGCGCCATCGGCAAGGTCAGGCCGGCAATACCGGCCTTGGATGCGGCATAGGCGGCCTGGCCGATCTGGCCATCGTAGGCGGCCACCGAGGCGGTGCTGACGATGATGCCACGTTCTCCGGAGGCGGTCGGTTCATTGCGGCTCATGGCCTCGGCTGCCAGCCGCGTCATGTTGAACGTGCCGATGAGGTTGACGGTGACGATCTTGCGAAAGCTCTCCAACCCGTGCGGTCCGTTCTTGCCGAGGATTCTCTCGGGTCCGGCAATGCCGGCGCAATTGATCAGGCCGCGCACCGGGCCGACCGCCTCAGCGGCGGCCACTACCGCCATGCCATCCGACTCCGACGATACGTCGCACTGCACGAATGTCTGATTCAGCTCCTTTGCCAGCGCCTCGCCCTTGAGCGCGTCGCGGTCGGCGATCACCACCTTGCCGCCTGCGCGCCGGATCATCCTGGCCGTGCCGGCGCCCAGGCCCGAAGCGCCGCCGGTGACGATGAATACCTGGTTTTCTATTTGCATGTTGACTCCGTTGTTGTTGAGTTCAGAGACGTTCGACGATCGTCACATTGGCCAGGCCGCCCAGCTCGCACATGGTCTGCAGGCCATATCGCTTGTTCTGCTGATGCAGCGCATGCACCAGCGTCGTCATCAGGCGCGCGCCGCTGGCGCCCAGCGGATGGCCCAGCGCGATGGCACCGCCATTGACGTTCAGGCGCGCCGGATCGGCGCCGGTGCCCTTGAGCCATGCCAGCGGAATCGACGCGAAGGCTTCATTGACTTCAAACAGGTCGATATCGTCGATGCGCATGCCGGCCTTGGCGAGCGACGCCAGGGTTGCCTGGACCGGCGTCTCGAGCATGACCACCGGATCGTTGGCCAGCAGGCCGATATGATGGATACGGGCCAACGGCGCCAGGTTCAGCTTCTTCAACCCCGCCTCATTAACTACCAGCAGCGCTGCTGCGCCGTCGCTGATCTGGCTGGTCGAGGCCGCGGTGGCGGTGCCCCCCTCGGTCAGCAGTTTTACTTTTTCTATCGAGGCCAGGCTGGCATCGTAGCGGATGCCTTCATCGGTACTATGCAGGGCCGACTCGCCGTTCTCGAGCGTGATCCTTACCGGCACGATTTCGGCGCTGAACAGTCCTGCCTGCGTAGCGCTCGCCGCCTTCTGGTGACTCGCCAGCGCGAAGCGATCCATGGCTTCCTTCTGCAGCCCGTACCTGGCCGCCACCAGTTCGGCGCCGTCGAACTGACTGAAGCGCTTGCCCGGATAGCGCGCCTGCATGCCCGGGCTCATGAAGCTGCCGAAACCGTGTTGCTGCAGGAAATCGGTGGCGGTTCCCATCGGCACCCGGGTCATGCTCTCGACGCCGGCGGCGACGACGATATCCATCGTGCCCGACATCACCGCCTGCGCCGCAAAATGCAACGCCTGCTGGGACGAACCGCACTGGCGGTCGATGGTCGTGCCCGGCACGCTTTCCGGCAGCCTCGATGCCAGCACCGCATTACGTCCGATGTTGAGCGCCTGCTCGCCGGCCTGGCCGACGCAGCCCATGATGACGTCGTCGATCAATGCCGGATCCATGCCGGTCCGATCGACCAGCGCATCCAGCGTGGTGGCGGCCAGGTCGGCCGGATGCCAGCCCGACAGGCGTCCCTTGCGGCGTCCGCTGGCGGTGCGTACCGCCGCAACAATATAGGCTTGCGCCATGAAGATCTCCTTGATGTCATGAAACGGAAGCGACCAGGACCGGCCGCACGACTGAGCACCTGCTCCGGTGTTATTGCTGCCGGTGATAGAACAACGGCCCGCCGCAATGCCGCGGGAAGCCGTAACCCAGCGTGAAAACGATATCGATATCGGTGGCCGTGATCGGCGCAGATCCAGCCAGCAGCGCGGCCGCTTCGTCACCCAGCGCGCCATTGATGGCGGCCGCGATGTCGGCCAACGGCGGGCGTTTCTGGATGTGGCCGGCATAAGCCTGGTCGGCGTCGGCGTCGGCCGCGGCGCGCAGGCAGGGGCCTTCGCGGTACCCGAATTCGCGCAGCGCCTGATCCAGCAAACTGCCCGGCACGCCGGTCTCCTGCAGACGCCTCTTTTGCCGCATCAGCCTGGCCAGCAAGCGCGGGCCGATCAGGCCAGGGCGACTGGGTGAGACCACGCCGGTCTTGCCGAGATGCTTGCAAAACGCCATCAGGATGGCCGCCGTCGCGGCCGAGGTGGCACTGCCACGAACGACTTCCACCACGGATAGCTGGTCGCCCGGTTCGCCCACATACAATCCCGCCAGATCGGTCGGACGTGTCAGCTGTTGCGCGAGCAGGTCCAGGTCATCGCAATGCGACAGGCTCACCAGCACGCACGAGGCCGCCACACGCTGCTCGACCATCACCAGCAGACGCGCCACTTCGCCCGCATCATCCATATCACCCAGCACCACCATCCCGGCGTCATCGAGGGCTGCGAGCGCGTGCTGGAATGAAGCAAAACGGGCGACCGGGATACTGCTGCGCGCCAGCATCGACGCCAGGTAGTCGATCTGCGCGCCGTCACCGATCAGCACAATCGACGATGGCAGCGAGGTCCTGGTGCCTGGCGCCAGGTCGCCGATCTTGCTGACGGCCCGCTCGGCAAAGAATTGATAGCGCAGCGCCACGGAGGCCCGGCTTTCCAGCAGCCAGAGAAACAGCGCGCGTTCAGTCTCCAGGCCGCGCGTGAATGCATGGGTGCGACTGGCCGCGATGGCCTCGATGCACTTCAGCGGCGCGGGCGTCCATTGCGCCACCGCCTGCGCCTCGCTCCTGGCTTGCGCCAATGCCGAAACGCCGTCGCCACCCGGCACCTCGCGATCGCGGGTACGCCGCATCGGCGTCGCCTCGCTCAGCGCGGCGACAAAGGCCGCAGCCTGGGCTTCAATGGCAGCGTTGTCGCCCTCCTCGATGACTGCATCGAAAAGCGCGGTGCCGGCAAACTGCTGTGCGTTGAAGACGTCGCCCGAGACGATCACCTTCACAGCCATGTCGAGCCCGGTCAGGCGCGGCAACCGCTGGGTGCCGCCGCCACCGGGCATCAATCCAAGCTTGACTTCAGGCAGTGCGATCTTGCAGCTCGGGGTGACCAGGCGAAAGTGACAGCCCATCGCCAGCTCCAGGCCGCCCCCCATGGCGACGCCATGCAAGACCGCGACCACTGGCTTGCGGCAATCTTCAAGACGGGCGATGACGGTATTGAGATGCGGCTCGGCGGCTTCGGCATCGGTACCGAATTCGCGCATATCGGCGCCCCCCGAAAACACCTTCCCCGCGCCCACGAGGACGATTGCCGTGATGCGCTCGTCTTTTTCCGCAGCATCAAGCTGGCCCACAATCCCGGCCCGCACCGCGTGCGACAGGCCGTTGACCGGAGCGTTATCAATGTGAATGAAGTGAATACGGGAGGACGTAAGCATTATTTTTAATTATCGACTCTGCACAATGTTGACCGGAGATAGGCTGTATTAGCCTGCTGATGGCAGCACATACGCCAAACAAAAAAACTAATATTCAATCAAATTACTTTTAAGTATTAAAACATACTTTGAATTCAAATTCAAAGCGAATTTGATCACCTGCCTGCGCTCGGCACTAGTGATCGACATGAAATGAAATCGAACTTCTGGCGCAGAATGCGCCAGAGATGCCGGCCGAGAGCGTGATCAACCGCTGCGATACCGGGATTGAACGTCAGAGGAAAAACGACCAGTCGGCGCCGGCGATGGTGACATCGTCAAGATGGGGGGATTGGGATGGAAGATCGTGCAGGAAAAGCGCCTTCGTCGATCGTCGATTCGAGTGGAGTGCTTTCCAGGCTGGAGCCGCACGGACGAACAGGTGGATGCGTTGACCGCATCAACTGTTCGTTGCGGTGACCTTTGACGAAGCCAAAGACCGGTGCTTTCGTTACCGAAAGGAGTTAGGCTTACCAGACCAGGTCTGCCTTTTCCGACATCGGCTTTACAACACGTTCGCCGGACTAATCCAGTTTCCTGCTCTTCCACCAACGCCCAAGCATGGTCAACATTGATTTCAGCCGCCCGCCCACGCTGGGCGACTGCCTGGGCGCGTGTTTTTTGCGCCAATCCTGCGCGGCCTCCACGCATCGCAGCAGCAGTTCACCTTCGGTCAATCCTTTCATGGCCACGCTCCTGTGCAGGCTTAATCCTGCCGTTTGTAATACCCGCAGACAAAGAACAGCTGGTCCAGCTTCTGGAAGTAGGCCGACTTGAGCTGCACCTTGCGTGACAGCGGATGGACCCATCTGTAATCGGTCCAGCCCGAGTTTGCCAACTTCAACTTCTGCGTCATCTCCCGGTTGAAGAACTTGCCATCGGCATCGGCGATGCGGGTCCAGTCCGCATCCCACAAACGACGATTGGCGCCGTGGGCCACGATCCTGCCGTCGAACGAATACACGATCAGGTACAGGTCGCGATCGATGAAGCTGCCCTTGGCCAGCTTGCGCACTTCATCCACCGCCGCGTCCACGCCATGCCGGTTGGCGAATTCGATGGCCCGCTGCACCATCGCGCTGGCCTCGTCGGCGTTACCGAATTCGCGCTCGCCGAGCACGAACGACTGCACCGCTTGCGACAGCGACAATGCCTGGTCCTTGAGGCCGTCGGCTACGCGCGTGGTTTCCTGCACCATCGCCGCATTGCGCTGGGTGGCATCGTCCAGCTGCGTCAATGCGGCACTGACCTCGGCGATCCCGATGCTCTGCTGACCGCCGGCGGCGGCGATCTGGCCGATCAGTTGCGCTACCTGCCGCACGCCCTGCGCGATCTCCTGCATGGCCTGGCCGTTGCCGCCTACCAGCGCATTGCCGCGCTCTACCTTGTCCACCGAGTCGGCGATGAGCGCCTTGATCTGGCGCGCCGCCGCTCCGGAGTGGCGCGCCAGCTCCCGCACCTCGGCCGCCACCACCGCAAAACCACGGCCCTGCTCGCCGGCACGCGCGGCTTCGACTGCAGCATTGAGCGCCAGGATATTGGTCTGGAAGGCAATGTCATCGATCACGCCTACGATCTCCTTGATCTGCTCCGAGCTGCCCCGGATCTCACCCATGATGCGCACCAGATCGCCCGACACATCCTGGCCCTGCGTGGCCAGGCGGTCGGCATCCATGGCCAGCCGGTTGGCCTGGCCGGTGCTGTCGGCGTTATGCCGCACATTGGCGCTCAATTGCTCCAGCGAAGCGGCGGTCTGCTGCAACGAACTGGCCTGCGCCTCGGTACGCCCCGACAATGCCTTGCTGTCCGCCACGATCATGTCGGAGGTGGCCGCCAGCGCCGTCGTGCCCAGCCTGACGTCGGCCACCACCTTGAACAGGGTCTGGCTGGTCTGGTCCAAGTGCCGCGCCAACTGGCCCATGTCGCCCCGTGCCGGGATCATCAGACGCTGGCTGACATCGCCGGTCGCCAGGCGCGCCGTATACAACGTGATGGCACCGAACGGCCGCACCAGGCGCCGCACGTTCCACCATGCAATAAACAGGCCAAGCACCAGCATCGACACTGCGACGCCGGTCGGGACGACGGCGTCCGTCACATGCCAGGCCAGCAAGCCGACCATCACCGCCATCAGGCACAACAAAACGGCCTGGCCAACGACCAGGCGGGTACGAAGATCGAATGCACGCACGTTGATGACGCTCCAGTAGGGTGTTCGAATTAGTCGACGGTGCGGGTCACGGCCAGTTGCGCCCGCTCATCGACCACCAACTTGAAGACGTCGGGGCGTGCGTAGTGGCCCGCGACATCGAAGTCGAACTTGCCACGCACCACATCATCCAGATCCAGCTCGGCGCACAGGATGGTCTCGCCGGTGAAGTCAGGGCCGGCCAGGACCTCTCCCAGCGGACTGATGATCACGCTGCCGCCACGCATCAGCACCTGGTCGTGGTCGTCGGTGATCAGGTTGCGCATGGTCGGCGGAAAATCGGCGCGGGTCAGATACTGGCAGGCCGACAGAACGAAACAGCGCCCTTCCAGCGCCACGTGGCGCATGGTGGCCGCCCAGCTGTCGCGGTCGTCTGCGGTAGGCGCGCAATACAGCGCCAGCCCCTTGTCGTACATCGCCATGCGCAGCAGCGGCATGTAGTTTTCCCAGCAGATGACGGCGCCCATCTTGCCCCACGGGGTATCGATTGCGGTCAAGGTAGAACCGTCGCCGAAGCCCCAGCACAACCGCTCGGCGGCGGTCGGCATGAGCTTGCGGTGCTTGCCCAGCAGGCGGCCATCGGGGCCGAAGAACAGCACGGTGCAATGCAGGGTGCCGCCGGCGCGCTCGATGACGCCGATGGTGAGAAAGATCCCGGCTTCGCGCACCGCCTCGCCCAGCGCCTTGGTGGCGGGGCCTGGCACATCGACCGCGCTCTGGTAGTAGCGGGCGAACTCTTCACGCCCTTCAGGGGTGCGCATGCCGATACGGATGTCGAAACTGGCGCCCTTGGGGTAGCCGCCGATGAAGGCTTCCGGAAACACCGCCAACTGCGCGCCCTTGCTGGCGCACTCGGCGATCAGGCCGGCGGCCTTGGCGATGGTGGCGATGGTGTCTCCCGCCACCGGTGCGGCCTGCACTACACATGCTGTCATTGTTGTCATTGCTGTTCTCCGTCAGATTCCAAGATAAGTCCTACGTATGTCGTCATTGCCGGCCAACTCGGCCGTGGTGCCCGCCACCGCGATGCGCCCGCCTTCCAGCACATAGCCACGACTGACGATCTTCAGTGCCGCCGCCACGTTCTGCTCGACCAGCAACACGCTGATGCCGCGCCGGTTCACCGCCGAGATGGCCGCATGCACCTCGGCCACCATCAGCGGCGCCAGGCCGTGACTGGGCTCGTCCAGCAGCAGCATGGCCGGACGCGACATCAGCGCACGGCCGATGGCCACCATCTGCTGTTCGCCCCCGGACAAGGTCCCGGCCTTCTGCAACTGGCGCTCCTGCAGGCGCGGGAACAGCCGGAAGCAATCCTCGATATCGCGCTGCCCGATCTGGCGCCGGCGGTGATAACCGCCCAGCAACAGGTTGTCCTGCACGGTCATGTCGGCGAACACGTGCCGCCCCTCGGGCACGCAGGCCAGTCCGCGCTCGACCCGGCGGTGCGCCGGCACCGCAGAGATATCGTTGCTATCGAATTCGATGCGTCCGCTACAGCGCGGCAGCAGGCCCAGGATGGCGCGCATCAGCGAGGTCTTGCCGGCCGTGTTGGCGCCCAGGATGGCGACCGTTTCACCGGCGTTCACCTGCAGCGAGATATCGTCGAGCACGGTGCGCCGGCCATACCCGCCGGTGATGTTATGCAGCCTGAGCATGTTCACTCCCCAGATAGGCCTGAATCACCTTTTCGTTGCGCGACACCTGCTGCGGCGAACCGTCGGCGATCAACTTGCCGAAGTTGAGCACCAGGATCCGTTCGGACAGGTTCATGATGGCCCGCATGTGGTGCTCCACCACCACCATGGTCAGGCCGGTGCGCTCGCGCAGCTCACGCAAGGTGTCCATCACCCGATCCATCTCGAGCGGGGTCAGCGCCGCCATCACTTCATCCAGCAGCAGGATGCGCGGTCGCGTCGCCAGCGCCCGCGCCACCTCGCCTAGCGCCTTCTGCGGAAAGGTCAGGTCGTCCACCACCAGTGGCGCCGCCTGCGCCATGCCGACCCGCTCCAGGCAGTCATGCGCCAGCTCCCGGGCCGAGGCGAGCGTGTTGTTGAGCAAGGCGGCGGTCATCACGTTGTCCAGCAGCGTCATGCCCGGAAACAGCGCCGTGTTCTGGAACGTCTTGGTCACGCCGGCGCGCGCCACCACATGCGGACGACGACCGTGCAGCGCGCGGCCTTCCAGATGAATTTCACCCGCGCTCAGTCGCTGCAGGCCCACCAGCGAACTGAACAAGGTGGTCTTGCCGGCGCCGTTGGGGCCGATCAGGCCGACGATCTCGCCCTGGTGCAGCGAAAAGCTCACGTCAGACACGGCAGTCAGCCCACCGAAGCGCACCGTCAGGCCCTGCGCCTTGAGTAGCTCGCTCATTTGGCCGCTCCTGCCGGACGTGCCGGCCACAACGACAGCGAGGCCAGGCCCTGCGGGCGCGCCAGCACCACCACGATCAGCACCACGCCGAAGATGAAGGGCGCCACGCCGGCCGCCTGGTTCGAAAATCCTGCATTGAGCAATTCTTCGATCAGCACCACGAACACCGCGCCGATGACCGGCCCCCACAGGCTGCCGACGCCGCCGACGATGGCGATGAGCGCGGCCCGAATCGAGATGCCCGCGACGCTGAAGACACTGTCTGGATCGAAAAAGGCGGTGAACTGGGCAAACAGCGAGCCGGCCAGCGCCGTCAGCGACGCCGACACCACGCCACCGATCAACTTCACGCGCAAGGTGTTGACGCCGGACATCTCGGCGGCCTCCTCGTTCTCGCGGATGGCGCGCAGGTAATACCCCATGCGCCCGCTGGCCATGCATTGGTAGACCCCGCAGACCAGTACGAAGAAGCCCGCCAGCACCGGCACATAGCCACCGGCACCACGGAACTGCAGCATGCGCCACGAGTCGCCGATGAAGGGAATCGACACCCCTTGCGGGCCGCCGGTCAACTGCGGAAACGAGACAGCGACGATATGACAGGCTTCACCGAAGGCCAGCGTGGCCAGCGCAAAATACGGGCCCTTGAGCCGCATGGTCGGCAAGGCAATCACCCAGGCCGCGATACTGGCCAGCAGCATGCCCACCGGCATGCCGATCCAGGGGCTGATGCCCCAGCGGATCTGCAGCAGCGTCGAGGCATAGGCGCCGATGCCGAAGAATGCAGCATGGCCCAGCGAGACCTGGTTGGCCAGGCCGCCGACGATATTCCAGCACTGGCCCAGGGACGCCGCCATCAGCACCAGGCACAGCACGCGCACGGCATAACCGGTCGGCTGCAGCAGTGCGCCCGCTGCCACGCAGGCCACGCCGCACAAGACGATAAGCAACAGGGATTTCTTCATTTCTTCGCTCCTCCGAGCAGCCCTTCCGGCTTGAACGCCAGCAGCGCAATGAAAAACACGAACAGGGTGAGGTTCTGCATCTGGATCGGCATGAACAGCGCCGAGAACGCCTGCACCACGCCCACCACCAGCCCGCCTGCCAGCGCCCCCATCACGCTGCCCAGGCCACCCAGCACCACCACCGTGAACATGAGCGTGACAAACTGCGCGCCCGAGGTCGGGCTGACCGATGAATACGACAGGATGATGCCGCCGCCGAAGGCGGTCAGGCCGGTGCCCAGGCCGAACGCGATACCGTAGATCAGATTGGTATCGATGCCGAACAAGCGCGCCGCCATGGCGTTCTGCGAGGTGGCGCGAATCGCCCGACCGGTCCAGGTACGCGTGAGAAACAGCCACAGCAACACGCACACCGTGGCCCCCAGCGCAAAGGCGATCAGGTACGGCACCGAGATGAACAGGTCGGCCACTTCGATGGCGGCAGTCTGGTAAGGCGTGGTGACGCTGCGAAAGGTCGAACCGAACAGCATCAGCGCCCCGTTCTCAAGCACCGCCAGCAGCCCCACGGTCAGGAAGATCTGCGCCACCGGCGAGGCATTGATGACGCGCCGGATCAACAACCACTGGCAGACGAAGCCGATGGCGAAGCCGACCACCAGCGCAATGAAGGCGCCGGCAATCGGATCGATGCCCAGGTAGTGCGAGGCGAACCACGCCGCATACATGCCCAGCATGAGGAACTCGGCCTGGGCGAAGTTGACGATGCGCAGCACGCCAAACACCAGCGACAGGCCCACCGAGATGACACCGTAGACGCCGCCGATCAGCAGGCCATCTATCAATGATTGGAGCAAGGCATTCATGGCTTCCCCGGCATCGGCTTATTTGATTTCACGGCCAAGCCAGCGCGGCGCCTGGCGTGCGGCCGCGGCGGGAAACACCGTGACCAGGTCGGCTCCGCGCCATTGCACGAAGATCGGATAGGCGCTGGAGGTCAGGCCGTTGGCGTCGAACGCGGTACAGCCGCCCGGAATGCCGGTGGCCAGTCCCTCGCAGTTGCGCACCTGGGTGATGGCGTCGCGGATCCTGGCCGGGTCGCGCGACTTGGCGCGATCGGCGGCCGCCACCATGTGCTGCAAGGCGGCGCCATACATGATCGACTCATGCGCCATGAACATGCCGTATTTCGCCTTGTAGCGTGCGGCCAGCTCCGGCACGTTGTCGTAGTTGGCCGGCGCGATCGAGAACACGTCTTCGGCATACGGCCCGAGCGCCTTCTGGAAGTCCGGGATGATGTAGCCAGCGGCGCCGCCGACGATGGGCAGCTCCACCTTTTGCTGCTTCATGGTGCGGATGATCAGGATGCCGTCATTGAAATACGACACCGGGAAAACCACCTGCGCCTTGGAGCGCCGCAGCTTGTTGATCAGCGGCGCCACATCGGTGATGCCCAGCGGATAGGCGTCGTCGATCACCACTTCCACCCCGGCCTTGAGCGCGGCCTTGCGGATGCCTTCTGCCTGCGCGGTGCCGTAGGCCGTGTCTTCATAGAAGATCGCGATGCGCTCGATCTTGGTGCCGGCCTGCCTGGCCAGTTCAACCGCATAACCGAACTGTTTCTCACCGAAGGTGGACGCCTTGGGCGCGACCTGAAAAATAAACTTGTAGCCGCGACCGGTGATCTGGTCTGCAAACGAGTGGGTGATCATCGGGATGCCCAGCCGCTCGGTCGCCTCCGACGCCGCCAGCGTGATCGAGCTGACGAATGAACCGACGATGCCGACCACGCCATCCTGGCTGACCAGGCGCTGCACCGCAGCGGCGGCGCCATTGGGTGCCGGCACATCGGCAAACACCAGTTGCACCTTGTCGCCTGCGGCGCGGTTCTTGTTGATGTCTTCCAGCGCCAGCTCCATGCCGTTGCGCGCATTGGCGCCGAACTGCGCGTTGGCGCCCGAGAGCGGAAATACGGCGCCGATCTTCAGCACTTCGGCATTGACGTCAGCCATGAATGCGGCGGACAGGGCCATTGCGATGGCGGGTACGGCAAGCAATTTCTTCATGATCATCCCCAAAGTTAAGTCGGCGATGAAAATATAGAACCAGCAAAAATATATGTCAAAGAATTTCGACATAAATTTCAATATAAATTAATTTATGGCGAATCAATGCTTTTCAAATAGCCTATACACGCGATATATTTCTGTCGAATATTATCGACAAGGAGAATGGAATGCGTGAAAAACTTGCCGCAGTCGGGCTGGATGAAAAGGAACAGCGCTTCTATCTGGCCGCCCTGGAACTAGGCAGCGCGCCAGTGACGCTGGTGGCCATGCGGGCGGGCGTGACGCGCACCAACGGCTACGACCTGCTGAACCGACTCGAGCGCCGCGGACTGCTGGCGCAAGTGCACGGAGAGGAAGGCATCCGCCAGGTGATACCAACGGACCCCAATATCCTGATCAAGGAATGGGAACAGACACGCAGCATGCTCGATGACCTGGTGCCGGAGTTGCGCTCGATGTTCAACAGCACGCCGCGCAAGCCGCGCATCCGGTTTCACGAGGGCGAAGAAGGCATACAGCGCGCACTATGGAGCACACTGGACTGCCAGTCGAAACACCTGTACGGCATCCTGTCGATGCACGAGTTGCTTGAAATCCCTGGCCCGACCTGGATGGACGGCTATATTGCCGAGCGCATCGAACGCGGCATCCAGCTCGACGTGGTGCGCTCGTACTCGCGCGAGACCGAGCCGATCTGGCCTGCCGCCCGCAGCGAGCTGCGCGAACTGCGCCTGGCACCATCGGAACTGGATCTGGGCATGACCGCCTATATCAGCGACGATACGGTGGTCTATATTTCGTCGAAGAATGAAAACTACGCACTGACCATCGAAAGTCGCGAACTGGCCTCATTACAGAAAAGCCTGTTCCAGTCACTATGGAAACTGTCCAAACGCTATAAGTAAATAATCCAGCACAGCGGGCGCAACTCAAAAAAAAGGAGAGACCCGAAAGACCGAGCCTCTCCAAACCAGAGTCATTCACCTGCCTGCACGCGCAACGCGCGCGCATAAGGCAGGATGCCCGTCATCGGATGGCAGTTGATGTATTCAAAGACATTGCCCAACTGCGGCACGAACAGTTCGTGCCAGGTCACGACTTCGCGCTTTTCCTTGTGCAGGCGATTCATCGCAATGGCGTGGCGATAGATATCGAGATGCGTCTCGTGCGAGGCCGCCCAGGTCTCGAGCTGCGCCATCGACATGAACCCAGCGTAGACCGAGGTCTCGGAACGCGGACTTCCATCCTCATTGACATTGGTCATGATGCGCAGCGACAGGCACCCGGTCTCGCCACGAGTCGACATCAAGTGCTGCATGCCCCGCATCAGCTTGGGCTGCAGGCGCTCAAGATAATCCTCCAGCTGCTCCTGCCCCGCCCCCTCCCAATACTGCCCCGAGCGCAGCAGCGTGGCGTTGTGCGGCAGCTCTGCAATCCAGTGGCCATGCGCCGACGCGCGCGCTGCCGCCGGTGGCAGCACACCATGCACCGGACTTTCCAGCACATCCACCGCCGATAACGGCAGCCGATCGCGGGCCGCACCAAAGAAACCGTTAGTCGTAATGGACACGACCTCGGCGCCTGCCGTACGGGCAAAACCCACCTTATAGTTAGGCGCCGAATAAATGGTTTCGTGACGATCGTAGGGCACCACCACCGGCTCCAGCCAATAGCCAGCCACATCACCACCCGCACCACTCGCAGCGCTCGCTTGCCCCTCGAACCAGGAACGGAATTCCGAACTCGCCAGCCAGCGCGCATAGAGCGTCGGATCGGTCCAGTAGGCAACCACGATGGCGTTATCCAGGCCAGCCTCATCGATGCACTGCATCACCTCATCGGCCTGCGGACCATCAGCCTGCGCCAGGAAAAACCGGATCTGCGCAAAGAATGCCAACTTGTCCGCCCGCGTCAATCCATCCCGCTGCATGCCGAAATACACACTGACCAATGTCAGGTGCGGCACCGGCCAGCGCAGCGAAAAACGGGGCGCCGCAGGCTGATGCCCCTCGGGGCGGCGCTCAGGGACCGAGCGCGGATACGACACCTCAAACATGAATTCTCCTCTCTTGTTAAAAGCCGGCCGCCGGGCGCAAATCACACCACCCAACCGACCCGCCAATTACCCAAAACAATGCAGCGCACAATAAAAATGCACCATCAGGTGTCGAAATAGCTCGACGAAAATTGAAAAACCTTGATGACACCATGGAAATTGCACCAAAACTGCCCAACCGCACTTTTTCCGCAATGCCGCAAAGTCTAAAAAAAGCCAGTGACTCAATACCGGAAAACGACTTAAAAAATACATCAGTCCACAACAACAGACATAAATGTATCAATAAATAGCCTTACATATCAATATCTTAAACTCATTTTTATAAATTATTGGTTTACTTTGTCGATCTTTGTTGACAATAAAAATGTGCGAATTTATGATGCGTTCATGACACGGATGGACTCATAAAAACAGCAGCACCATGAGACCTGCCGCAGCACAAAAACAAAAGATTCCAGCCCCGGAGTTGCGTCAAGACAAGCATAATTGTCGATTATTTTTGACGTTAAGTTTGACGACCTTCATGGAAGGTTGCGCAGCCCCTCCCGGGCCACTGACATTTCTTCTTCAGGAGATCAGCCATGCCAGTACCAACACCGAACCAGGAACAGATCATCCAGATCGCCGGCGAGTTCGGCATCACGCTGTCCGAATCGCAACTGCAAGCCTATCGGCAGCAATTCGAAGCCGTCGCGCATACCTATGAGGTACTGGACCAGTTGCAGGTCGACCTGCCGCCGGTGAAGTATGCACGCGGCACATGGCGCTTCCCGAGCGCGGCAGAAAATCAATTCAATGCGTGGTACGTCAAGACCGATATCAAGGGCGCCGCCGGCGGCAAGCTCAAGGGCAAGCGTTTCGCCGTCAAGGACAACATCGCCGTGGCCGAGGTGCCGATGATGAACGGTTCGTCGGTGCTGGAAGGTTATGTCCCCGAAGTGGACGCCACCGTGATCACGCGCTTGCTCGACGCCGGCGCCAGCGTAGCCGGCAAGGCGCACTGTGAATACTACTGCCTGTCTGGCGGCTCACATACCGGCGCCAAGGGCGTGGTGCACAACCCACTCAAGCATGGCTACTCGGCCGGTGGATCCTCGTCCGGCTCGGCCGCCCTGGTGGCCGCCGGCGAAGTCGACTTCGCACTGGGCGCAGACCAGGGCGGTTCGATTCGCACGCCCTCCTCCTTCTGCGGACTGGTCGGACTCAAGCCGACCTGGGGCCTGGTGCCGTACACCGGAATCATGCCGATCGAATCGAGCGTGGATCACGTCGGGCCGATGACGCGCACCGTCGCCGACAACGCACTGGTGCTGGAAGCCATCGCCGGCCCGGACGGTCTCGATCCACGCCAGAACGCCCTGGCACAGGCGCAGCCCTATACCGACGTACTCGAACGCGGCGTGCGCGGCATGCGCGTGGCAGTCATCACCGAAGGCTTCGGCTGGGACAATTCCGAACCCGAAGTCGACGCCAAGGTACGTGCAGCGGCAGCCGCCTTGCGCCGCCTGGGCGCCACGGTGGATGAGGTGTCGATTCCGATGCACCGCGTGGGTACCCATATCTGGGGCGCGCTAATCACCGAGGGTTCGACCCAGCAGATGATGAAAGGCAATGGCTTCGGCTTCAACTGGAAGGGCCTGTACCTGCCCTCGATGATGCAAGCGCATGCACGCTGGCGCGAGCGCGCCGACGATCTGTCCGAGACCCTCAAGTTCTCGATGGTGGCCGGCGAATTCATGACCCGCGCCGGCGGCGGTACCTACTACGCCAAGGCGCAGAACCTGGTGCGCCCGCTGCGCGCCGCCTATGACCAGGTGCTGGCCGATTACGACGTGCTGCTGATGCCGACACTGCCGATGAAGGCCACTCCGCTGCCGCCCGACGATGCGCCGCTGCCGCTGGTGTTCCAGCGGGCCTGGGAAATGATGGCCAATACCTCGCCGTTCGACATCACCGGCCATCCGGCGCTGCAGGTGCCATGCGGCATGGTCGATGGCCTCCCGATCGGCATGATGCTGATTGCCGGACATTTCGAGGAAAGTCGCTTGTACCAACTGGCTGCCGGCTTCGAGAAGGAAGTCGATTGGCGCCAGGCCTGATTGCAGCACCGCAGTGAGATCAACAATAAATCGTCGCAGTCCCACCCCTCATCCTTCAGGAGATCCAACGTGAGCTTCACCCGCAGAAACGCGCTGAAAACCCTGGCCGGCGCCGCCGCCCTTGCCGCCGCCCCGCTGACCTCGCTGGCCAAGTCTGATGACATCGTCATCGGCAGCCTGCACGACCTCTCCGGCGGACTCGATATCCTCGGCAAGCCGATGCAGGATGCGATGCTGCTGGCCGTGCAGGAAATCAACGACGCCGGCGGCCTGTTGGGCAAGAAGGTCAGCATCGCCACCATGGATCCGCAGTCGAACATGCAGCTGTATGCCCAGTACGCCCAGCAGATGGCCCTGAAGGACAAGGTCACGGCGCTGTTCGGCGGCATCACCTCGGCTTCGCGCGAAGTGATCCGTCCGGTGATGAAGCGTTTCAATACGCTGTATTTCTATAACACCCAGTACGAAGGCGGCGTGTGCGACCGCAATACCTTCTGTACCGGCCAGACCCCGGCGCAGAATGTCGACAAGCTGGTGCCTTACATCACCAAGCGCTGGGGCAAGAAGATCTACGTCGTGGCGGCCGACTACAACTACGGCCAGATCACCAACGACTGGATCAAGAAGTACGCCGCGCAATCGGGTGCGACGGTGGTGGCCAGCGACTTCTTCCCGCTCGACGTGAACCAGTTCGGCCCGACCATCCAGAAGATCCAGGCGGCCCAGCCGGACGTGGTGATCTCGGTGCTGGTGGGCGGCGCGCACATGGCCTTCTACCGCCAGTGGGCGGCCGCCGGCATGAACAAGAAAATCCCGATGGCCTCGACCACCTTCAACAACGGCAACGAACACATCGTGCTGTCGCCGGCCGAAGCCGACGGCATCGTCACCGCCTTCAGCTACTTCGAGTCGATCGACACACCTAACAACAAGGCCTTCGTGGAACGCTGGCACAAGAAGTTCGGCGCCAGCTATCCCTACATCGGCGAACTGGCCGCAGCCACCTACCAGGGCGTACACCTGTGGGCGCTGGGCGTGAAGAAGGCCGGTTCGGTGGATCGCCTCAAGACCATCCAGGCGCTCGAGACCGGGATTTCGTTCGACGGCCCCAGCGGCAAGGTCACCATCGATCCGGCCACCCATCACTGCACGCTCGACATCCAGATCGCCGAATGCCAGAACAAGAAATGGAAGATCCTGGAAAGCTTCAAACAACAGAAACCGGTCGATACCGCTGCGGTATGCGACCTGATCAAGAGCCCTAACGAAAACAAGCAATTCGTGATCAAGGTTTAAGCGCAGATCATCGTCCCAGAGGAGGAGTTCGTGGATTACACAGCCGTTGTAGGTCTTGAGGTGTTGAATGCGATTGCCGCGCTGCTACTGGCCAGTGTCGGCCTGGCGATCGTGTTTGGCATGATGAAGGTCATCAATCTCGCCCATGGCGAGTTCATCATGATGGGTGGCTATGCCGCCATCACCGCGTCCGGTCTAGGATTCAATATCTGGATCGCCACGCTGGTGATAGCGCCATTGGTGGTGGGCCTGATCGGGTTCGTCGTCGAGCGCATCGTCATGCGTCACCTGTATGGCCGCATGGTCGACACCATGCTGGCCACCTGGGGACTCTCGCTATTGTTCATCGGCCTGGTGACCTCCATCTACGGCAATACCACGATAGGCCTGTCTTCTCCTCTGGGTTCGATGACCATCGGCGCCTACCAGGTCAGCCTGTACACCGTATTCATCCCGGCCGTAGCGGTGGTCGTCATGACCGGCCTGTACCTGCTGCTGACGCGCACCAGCTTCGGCCTGGTGGCGCGCGGCGTGATGCAGAATCCCGGCATGGCGGCCGCGCTCGGGGTCAACCCGGCCCATGTGTATTCGGCCACCTTCTCGCTGGGCGCGGCGCTGGCCGGGCTGGCCGGCGGCGTGCTGGCGCCGATCACGGGCGTAGTGCCCACCATCGGCGTGGCCTATGTCGCCAAATCATTCATTACCGTGATCGGCGGCGGCGCCTCGATCATCACCGGCACCCTGGCGGCATCGGGCCTGTTCGGTGCGGTCAACCAGCTCACCACCTTCGCCACTACGCCGGTCATCGGCGAGGTCGGCCTGCTGCTGGTCGCCATCGTTCTGGTCAGGCTGCTGCCGCAGGGCATTACCGGCCGCTTCTTCCGAGGACGTATCTGACATGAACAATCGCATTCCCATCATCGCCTGCCTGTTGCTGGGCGTGGCCGCCATCGCTGCCCTGCCCCTGCTGCTGGAAACCTTCACGCTCATGGAGCTATCGGTCTACGTGATCATGTCGATCCTGGCCCTGTCGCTCGGTTTCGTGTGGGGCTACGGCGGCATCCTGTGCTTCGGCCAGGCCGCATTCTTCGGTCTCGGCGCCTATGCCTACGCCATCGCCGCGATCAATTTCGGCGAGTCGACCGGTGCCTTCCTGGTCGCCATCGCAGTGCCGACGCTGTTTGCGCTGGCGCTGGGTTACTTCATCTTCTTCGGCCGCATCAGTGACGTCTACCTGGGCGTGATCACGCTGACGGCGACCCTGATCCTGTTCAACCTGGTCAACTCGACCTCGGGCGAGCAGTACCGGATCGGCCAGGCGGCCATCGGCGGCTTCAATGGCATTCCGTCGATTCCGACCTTGAACGTGCCATTCCAGCCCGACCAGGTGCTGTCGCCGGAAGTCTTCTTCATGGTCTGCGTGGCGTTCCTGATGGCGTCCTACATCGGACTGCGCCTGCTGTTGTCCAGCCACTTCGGGCGGGTCGTGGTGGCGCTGCGCGAGAACGAACTGCGGGTCGACCTGCTGGGCTACGACTCGCGCAAGTACAAGCTGGCCGCGTTCGCCATCAGCGGTGCGCTGGCCGGCGTGGCCGGCTGCCTGTTCGCCAACTGGGGCGCCTTCACCAGCCCGACCGTGTTCAGCCTGACGCAGTCGGCGCTGGTCATCATCTGGGTGCTGGTCGGTGGCGTCGGTACCTTGCTGGGCCCCATCATCGGCTGTTTCTTCGTGCAGTGGCTGACCAGCTATGTCGGCGGCCTCGGTTTCATCAACCCCAACCTGATGCTGGGCGCGGTGCTGATCGGTTTCGTGCTGCTGCTGCCCCAGGGCATCGTATCGCTGTTCGGCGACCTGGGCAGACTGTTCAAGGGCGGCCGCCACGCCGCCCCGGCCGAGGTCCGTCCGGCCAGCCAGGGAGGCAAGTCATGAGTGCATTGGTCCACGCCCAGGGATTGGGCGTCAGCTTCGGCGGCGTGCATGCCGTCAACAGCGTCGATTTCACCTTGCAGCCAGGCGAATTGCGCTGCCTGATCGGCCCCAACGGCGCCGGCAAGAGCAGCTTCTTCCGCCTGCTGTGCGGCCAGTACAAGCCCACGCGCGGCAGCGTCACCATCAAGGGCCAGTCGATCGCCGGCATGCAGTCCTACCAGATCGCGCGGCTCGGACTGGGCATCAAGACCCAGGTGCCCAGCGTGTTCGATGGCCTGTCGGTAGAAGAAAACATCTGGTTGTCGGCGCGCCGCGTGCACAGCGCCCGCGAGGCCCGGGCCGCGGTCAACGAGACCATGGACATGGTGCGTCTGTCGCCGATCGCCGGCAAGCAGGTAGGCACCCTCTCGCACGGCCAGCGCCAGTGGGTGGAACTGGGCGTGGTCAGCGCTACCCGCCCCGATCTGATCCTGCTGGATGAACCGGCTGCCGGCATGAGCGATGAGGAAGTCGTGCGCACGGCGGAACTGATCAAGGCCGCCAACCAGCGCAGCGCGCTGATCGTGGTGGAACACGACATGGAATTCATCCGCATGATTGCCAAGACGGTCACCGTCTTCAACCGTGGCAGCGTGCTGATGGAAGACTCGGTAGACAACGTCCTGGCGGACCAGCGGGTCAAGGACGTCTACCTGGGCAAAGAACTGGAAATGAGGGAGTAAGCGATGCTGCAGATCAAGGACGTGCAATCCGGCTACGGCGACATCCGCGTGCTGCGGGGAATCAACCTGCAACTGCGCCAGGGTGAATTCGTGGGCCTGTGGGGACATAACGGCATGGGCAAGTCGACCCTCATGCGAACCATCCTGGGCTACCTGCAGGCGAAGTCGGGCAGCATCAGCTTCGAGGGCCAGGACATCACCGGCCTGCCGATCCACCGGCGCGCGCGGCTGGGCATCGGCCTGGTGCCGCAGGGACGGGCGATCTTCCCGCATCTGTCGGTGATGGACAACCTGCGCATGGGCGCCGTCACCACTGGCCGCGAACGGGAGCAGATCGTGGTCTCGGTGCTGAAGCACTTCCCGCGGCTCAACAATTACCTGGATCGCGCCGGCGGCCTGCTGTCGGGAGGCGAGCAACAATTGCTGGCGCTGGCACGCTGCCTGTGCGCGCGCCCCAAGCTGATGCTGCTGGATGAACCGACCGAAGGCATCCAGCCCTCGATCATCTCCGAGATGGTCGACACGCTGCACGAGATCCGCAAGGAAACCGGCCTCACGCTGCTGCTGGTCGAACAGAACCAGGCCTTCATCGGCAGCCTGGCCGACCGCGTCATGACGATGCAAAAAGGCGTGCTGACCAACGAAAGCAGCACCAGCGACTTTCTGAAGAACACGCACGCGTTTTCATAACTCGATTGGCGTGGGAGCGCCGCGCCAATCGACCGCCACTATCCACGCCATCATTTGAACGGACGCCGCGCGCGCCCGCGGGGAGGGTTTTGCCTGAACACTAAACGAATGCCGCCTTTGCAGTAACTCGCGCGCGCCATCCTGGCGCAGCGCCCATCCGACAAGCAGCCATCAAAACGGGACGGAGACCCCCGGGGGCGCTCTTTTGCCAAAAAAAGCGCACTGACAAGAAACGGGCTGCAGCAGCACGGCGAAAGCCGCTAGAGCACGGTCGCATCATGCACTTCGGTGCAGGGCGATTTTTGATATCCACCAACGCGTCACCACAGGGAGAGGGTAATGAAACAGCAGTTCAAGCACCTTGCAGCACTCGCAGTACTGACCGCCGCCGCCAGCGCAGCGCACGCCCAGAGCTCGGTCACCATTTCCGGCTTGCTCAACGTCGGCATCGCACGTGGCAACAACGGCCAGACCCAGCTGGACGGCACCAGCGCCAACGGCAGGTTCGCCATGAACGACTTGTTGTCCAACTTCGCCCTGTCGGGCAAGGAAGACCTGGGCGACGGCATGTGGGCAGGTTTCCAGCTGGTGTCGTTCTTCCAGGTCGACAATGGTGCGCTGTTCCAGAACGATACCCTCTTCAGTTCGCGCTCGGTGCTGCGCCTGGGCGGCCGCTTCGGCGAAGTCTACATGGGCCGCTCGCTGACCCCGGCCAACTTCCAGATCCTGTTCTATGACCCATGGGGATGGAACGCCAGCTCGGCACAGGTCGGCTGGCAGATCCAGACCGCCAACTACAAGAGCACCTCGTACCTGCGGACCAACAACACGGTGGGCTATGTCTCGCCCCAGTTGTATGGCTTCACGCTGTCGCTGGCGCACTCCAGCGGCGAGAACGCGCTCTCCAACGACGATGGCGCCGCGCTCGACTACAAGAATGGCGCGCTGTCGCTGGGCGTGGGCTATGACCAGAGCCACGGCATGACCAACGGCCCGACCAAGGACCACATGGCCGACGTGGTGGCCGCCTACGATTTCGGCTTCATCAAGCCGATGGCGACCTACACCTCATCCAAGGTCAACAACGTCAGCTACCGCGCCTACTCGCTGGCCGCGACCGCACCGGTGGGTGTGCAGGGTACGCTCAAGGCAGCCTATGGCCGCCTCAACGACTGCGCCTGCGTCGTGGGCGAACGTGCTGCGCTATCGAAGATCTCGCTGGGTTACCAGCATGACCTGTCCAAGCGCACCGCGTTGTTTGCCAACCTGAGTCGCGCCAAGGCGCGTACGCTCTCGGCCACCAATACGGTCGAAGTAGGCATCCAGCACGGCTTCTGAAAAAAGGATCGGCGAGCCTGGCTCGCCGATCCCCTGCAGTGCACCTGCCTTGCTACCGCGAGGCTTTATTTTTTCTTGGCCGGCGTCGCCTCAGAGATAGCCCACAAACCTTCGAACATGGCCCGGTTCAGGGCTGCCAGCTCCTGGCTTTCGATCACCAATCCGTAATTTTCACGCTTCGACGACAGGTACGTCACCTTGTCGTCGTGGATATACATGGTCATGCCCAGGTCGATCGACGCTGGCGCATAACGCAGTTCTCGCATGTCCTCGGGCGAGCTCGACCAGACCGTCTCGACGTCGCGCGACTGCGAGCGCAACACCCGCAGCGTGATGCCGCGACGCACCCGTTCATCGATGATCGCCGCCATGGCGTCGCGCCCGGGGACCTCATTGAGTTCGTGCATCGACAGGATGCCCAGCAACGGCCCCGCATGGCATTCGAGGGTGCCTTGCAGCGCCTTGACAATGCCTTCCCTGCCCTCGTAGAAATGGATCCGCGGCTTCAGCTCGGAGGCGTTGAACATCGACTTCAGTTGCGGCACCACATCGTCGAGCAAGGCGCGGCTGCGCTGCCATTGGGCAATCAGCACCGCCGGATCCTCGGCCACCACGTGCATGACACCGTTATCCTTGGCCAGTTGCGATATCAGTCCACGGGTTTCCAGCTTGGCCAGCAAGGCATAGCCGTTGGTGCGCGAGACGCCGGCGCGCTCCGCAATCACCGTCACCGGAGCCGACCCGCATTGCAGCACGGCCAGGTAGAAACGCATCTCCTTCTGGTCGAGGCCCAATTCTTCTAACTGCGATTCGATCTTGGACATGGCATGGATGATGGCAAAAATGTAAGGACTCGTATTATGCCAACTAACTGACTCTCGATGAAGGGCATCATCTTTTTGCGTCAAAATATCGAGCGCTATTCCCGGACCCCGATCCGATACACCGTGGTCTGCCGATAGACCTGTCCCGGCCGCAGGATAACCGCCTCGCGCTCGGCCGTATTGACCTGGTCGGGATAGGCCTGCGCTTCCAGGCAAAAACCGTCATGCATGCCATAGGGTTGCGTCGCCCGCCCGGGAACATCCTTCAGGAAGTTGCCGCTATAGAATTGCAGCCCGATTTCGGTGGTCGACATGGTGAGCTGGCGTCCAGAACCGGGGTCGTAGACGGTCGCCACCTTGCGCAACGGCTGCACATGCCGACCTGGTTCATTGCCTTCTGGCGCCTCCCGCCGCAGGCAGTAACAGTGATCGAAACCGCCGGCGATCCCCAGCTGTTCGTCCGGCCATGACAGGCGCGGCCCGATGGGCGCGGGCTGGCGAAAATCGAAGGCGCTGCCCGCCACCTCCGCCGCCCGCTCGGGAATCAGCTTGCCATCGACCTGCAGGTAGGTGTCGGCATCGATGCAGAGAATGTGATCGTAGATGTTGTCGGCGCCGCCATTGAGGTTGAAGTAACCGTGCGACGTCATGTTGATCGGGGTCGGCGCATCGGTCGTGGCGGTGTAGTCGATCCACAACTGCCCTTCGTCATCCAGCCGGTACAGCACCGAGGCCATCACATTACCCGGAAAACCGGCGGCCCCATCGGGCGAGACCAGCGTCATCCGCACACCTTCGGGATCGGGTTGCACCTGCCACGGCATCAAATGAAAACCGCTCTCCCCGCCATGCAGGTGATTGCCGCCATTGTTGCAATCGACCTGATAGTCCAGGCCGTCCATCGTGAAGCGGCCATCTGCGATACGGTTGCCCCAGCGACCGATAATGCTGCCGAAATGCGCCGGATTGGCGATGTAGCGTTCGATGTCCTTATACCCTAACAGGATGTCGGCCTCGCGCCCGTACCGGTCCGGCGCCCACCATGACACCAGCGCCGCGCCACGGTCGCTGATCATGACGCGCATGCCATTGGCGTTGCGCAAGGTGTAGAGATTGATATCGTGTTCAGCAGATTTGCTGGAGATTGTGAAATGCGTCATCTTATAAATTTTTTGTCGTGGATCGATTATCCAGCGCTGCGTTCATAGAGCAAGTCTTCTACAGGTTGCTGGCCGGCCGAACCTGCTGCGGCAACGTCTCGCCGCCGGCCGCCAGCTTCTCCTGATATTCCCTGGGGGTACAGCCCAGTTCACGCTTGAAAACGGCGTGCATGTATTGCACCGACGTGAAGCCGCAGCTCACGGCGATGTCGGCCGAATTGCTGCCGGCCAGCTGCAGCAGGCGCTTGGCGGCATCGAGCTTGAAACGCAATATCTCGTCATGCACGCTGCGTCCCAGCTCGCGCCTGAAATACCACTCCAGCGACGAACGCGACACCCCCACGTAAGTCGCCACCTGATCGGTCTTGATCCCCTGGCAGGCATATTGGCGGATGAAGTGCAGCGCCTGCATCACATGCGGATGATTGCGTACTTCGTGCAGGCTTGAGGCCAATACATTGATGCCGGCCGGCGGCACCAGGATGCGGGTGTTGGGAAACCGGGCGCCGTGCAGCATCTGATGCAGCAGATGCGCCGCCGTGCGTCCCATCTCGGTGGTGCCCTGGATCACCGAGCTGAGCGGCACGCGTGTCAGCACCCGTGCCAGCGGATCGTTGTCGATGCCGATCAGCGCCACCTGCTCGGGCACGGCGATGCCAGCAAAAAGACAGGCCTGCAACAGCTGTCGCGCGCGGGCGTCAGTGACGGCGATGATGCCGATCGGCTTGGGCAGGCTGCGCACCCACGCCACCTGCTGTTCGACTGCGCTGTCCCAGGATTGGGCATTGGTCTCGACGCCGCGATAGATGTGGCCCTGCAAGCCGTCGCGTTGCATCAGCGCGTTGAAGACGTTTTCTCGCTCCTGCGCCCAGCGGTTGACGCCGGCCTTGGGCAAGCTGAAGAAGGCAAAATTCTGGAGGCCGGCCTCGATCAGGTGATCGTAGGCCAGCTTGACCATCTTGAAGTTGTCGGTGGCGACGTAGGGGCGATCTTGCGGGTACTCGTTTTCATCGGCATAGGAACCACCGATGGCGACCACCGGAAGCTTGACGCGCGCCAGGGCCTCGCCGGTGGCCGGATCGTCGTATTCGGCGATGATGCCATGTCCTTGCCAGTGCTCGATGCCCTGCAGGCGGCAGCGAAAATCCTCTTCAAGATAAAGATCCCAGGAGGCACGCGTGCTGCTGAGGTATTCGCCGATACCAGCAATGATCTCGCGATCGAAGATCTTGTTCGCATTGAATAACAATGCAATGCGATGCACTGTCGGCCCGATTGCCACGCTATCTCCTCCTGATGTCCCTGATGTTCTAAGTTGTTGTTTCAGGTTGTTATGGATTTTTCCATCTTCTGCATCGACAACGCCGATTGTAACGATTCATAGGTCGGACCACCGCTTTGTGCAATCGCAGCAGAAAGAATCGCTATCCGGGTTGGTGAATTTCGTAATTGTAGACATGAATAGGCCGTTGTTAGTATCGCCGTCACATCAACGATGGCGGCCAGACTGCCAGGCAATGATGCTCGACAGCGACCGGTGCAGCCGGCTCTGCTGACAGGAGGCTGACAAAAAGCGGATAACAAGGCCAGCCTCGACAATGCCCCCTTAAAAATCATAATGAAATTGGAGACCGGCAATGAATGCAATCCTGAAAAAGAGTGTATTGGCCCTGATGACCGTGGCCAGCCTGTCGCTGGTCAGCGCAGGCGCGATGGCAGATGCCAAGAACCCGAAGATCGGCTTTTCGATCGACGACCTGCGCGTTGAACGCTGGGCGCGCGACCGCGATTTCTTTACGGCAGCCGCAGAAAAACTGGGCGCAAAAGTGTTCGTCCAGTCGGCCGACGCCAGTGAGGCGCGCCAGATTTCGCAGATCGAAAACCTGATCTCGCGAGGCGTCGATGTCATCGTCATCGTCCCTTTCAATGCGACCGTGCTGACCAACACCATCAAGGAAGCCAAGAAGGCCGGCATCAAGGTGCTTTCGTACGATCGCCTGATCCTGAACGCCGATGTCGATGCGTATATCTCTTTCGATAACGAAAAAGTCGGCGAGATGCAGGCCGAAGGCGTCGTCAAGGTACAGCCCAAGGGTAACTTCTACCTGCTGGGTGGCTCCCCTACCGACAACAATGCCAAGATGCTGCGCGAAGGCCAGTTGAAGGTCTTGAAGCCCTATATCGACAAGGGCGATATCAAGGTGGTCGGCCAGCAGTGGGTGAAGGACTGGAACCCGACCGAGGCATTGTCCATCGTCGAAAACGCACTGACGGCCAATAACAACAAGATCGACGCCATCGTGGCCTCCAACGATGGCACCGCCGGTGGCGCAATCCAGGCGCTGGCGGCGCAAAAGCTGGCCGGCAAGGTGCCCGTCTCGGGTCAGGATGCCGACCTGGCCGCGGTCAAGCGGGTCGTGGCCGGCACCCAGACCATGACGGTCTACAAGCCGCTCAAGCTGATCGCGACCGAAGCGGCCAAGCTGTCGGTGCAACTGGCGCGCAACGAAAAGCCGACCTATAACTCGCAGTACGACAACGGCGCCAAGAAGGTCGACACGGTCCTGTTGAAGCCTACCCCGTTGACCAAGGCCAACGTCAACATCCTGGTGGATGACGGCTTCTACACGCAAGCGCAGATCGGCGGCAAGTAAGAACGCGATCCGGGCCGGCGAGGCGCTCGCCCGGATCCGCGACTCTTCCGGCTCCATGCGGCCCGGCGGCGGCATGCGACGTCGCGACAGTTATTTATTCCTCGAAACCTCATGTCCGAGACCCTGTTAGAAATGAAGGGCATCGTCAAGAAATTTGGCGGTGTCCGCGCGCTTGACGGCATTGATCTCAAGATCAGCGCCGGCGAATGCGTCGGCCTGTGCGGCGAAAACGGCGCCGGCAAGTCGACCTTGATGAAGATCCTGTCCGGCGTCTATCCGCATGGCACCTGGGAAGGCGATATCCAGTGGGACGGCAAGCCCCTGGTGGCGCACTCGGTGCGCGATACCGAAGCCGCCGGCATCGTCATCATCCATCAAGAGCTGATGCTGGTGCCCGAGCTGTCGGTGGCCGAGAACATCTTCATGGGCCATGAACTGACGCTACCCGGCGGGCGCATGAATTATCCGGCCATGTATCGCCGTGCCGAAGAACTGATGCGCGAGCTGAACATGCCCGACATCAACGTCGCCTTGCCGGTGATGCAATACGGCGGCGGCCACCAGCAGTTGGTCGAGATTGCCAAGGCGCTCAACAAGAAGGCGCGCCTGCTGATTCTGGACGAGCCGTCCTCTTCGCTGACGTCGTCTGAAATCGCGATTCTGCTGAAGATCATCAAGGACCTCAAGGCCCGTGGCGTGGCCTGCGTCTACATCTCACACAAGCTCGATGAAGTCGCCGAAGTGTGCGACACGATCTCGGTGATCCGGGACGGCAAGCATATCGCCACCTCGTCGATGCAGTCGCTGGACGTGAACCAGATCATCACGCAGATGGTCGGCCGCGAGATCACGGCGATGTACCCGGCCCGCGACCATCAGGTCGGCGAAGTGATCTTCGAGGCGCGCAACATCACCTGCTTCGACGTCGACAATCCTAAGCGCAAGCGCGTGGACGATGTGTCGTTCTCGGTGCGGCGGGGCGAGATCGTCGGCATCGCCGGGCTGGTCGGCGCGGGACGCACCGAACTGGTGTCGGCGCTGTTTGGCGCGTACCCCGGCCGCTACCAGGGCCAGGTATTCATGAACGGCGCCAGGGTCGATACCAGCACCCCGCTCAAGTCGATACGACTGGGACTGTGCATGGTGCCGGAAGACCGCAAGCAACACGGCATCGTGCCCGACCTCGGGGTCGGACAGAACATCACGCTGACCGTGCTGGACAGGTTCTCGCATCACACCCGCATCGATACCGGCTCGGAGCTGAAGACGATCCAGGATGAAATCGTGCGCATGCAACTCAAGACGTCCAGCCCCTACCTGCCCATCACCGGCTTGTCGGGCGGCAACCAGCAGAAGGCGGTGCTGGCCAAGATGCTGCTGGCGCAGCCCAAGGTGCTGATTCTCGATGAACCCACGCGCGGCGTCGACGTGGGCGCCAAGGCAGAAATCTACCGCCTGATTGCGGCGCTGGCCCGACAGGGCGTGGCGATCATCATGGTCTCGTCCGAACTGGCGGAGGTGCTGGGCGTGTCGGATCGCGTGCTGGTGATTGGCGAAGGCAAGTTGCGCGGCGATTTCGTCAATCAAGACCTGACGCAAGAGACCGTGCTGGCGGCGGCCATCAATCAGTCGGCACAGCATCAGCCCAAGCAGGCGCATCAATAAAACAATCAGGAACCGAGCATGACCACACTCAACATCAAACAGGTCTTTGGCCGCTACAAGATCATCGCGTTATTGATTGCCATCGCCCTCATCTGGGCCTTCTTCAGCTGGCAGACCGACGGTGGCTTCGTGACACCACGCAACCTGTCCAACCTGCTGCGCCAGATGGCGGTCACCGGCATTCTGGCCTGCGGCATGGTGCTGGTCATCATCGCCGGTGAGATCGATCTGTCGGTCGGTTCGCTGCTGGGCCTGCTGGGCGGCGTAGCCGCCATCCTGGATGTGACCTACCACCTGCCGCTGGCGCTGAACCTGGCGGTGGTACTGGGCCTGGGCCTGGCGCTTGGGATGTTCAGCGGCTACCTGACGGCGTATAAATTGATTCCCTCGTTCATCGTCGGCCTGGGCGGCATGCTGGCGTTTCGCGGCATCCTGCTCGGCACCACCGGCGGCTTGACCATCGCGCCGGTGTCGGAGCACCTGGTCTATCTGGGGCAAGGTTATCTGCCGCCACAGTTCGGCATTGCGCTGATGGTAGTGCTGTTCGCGCTGACGCTGGGCCTGACCTGGCGCCAGCGCGTGAATCGCGCAAAACACGCCCTGCCGGTGCCGGCCTTGTGGCGCGATGCGGTGAAGGTGATCGTCATCGGCGTGGTGCTGCTGGTGTTCGTGCGCACGCTCAATAGTTATGACGGCATCCCCGTGCCGGTGCTGCTGTTGCTGGCGCTGCTGGGCCTGTTCAGCTACGTCACCACGCAAACCGTGTTCGGCCGCCGCATCTATTCGGTAGGCAGCAATATGGAAGCCACGCGCTTGTCGGGCGTCAACGTGCAGGCAGTCAAGCTGTGGGTGTTCGGCATCATGGGCGTGATGTGCGCCCTGGCCGGGCTGGTGAACACGGCGCGCCTGGCAGCCGGTTCGCCGTCGGCGGGCAACATGGCCGAACTCGACGCCATCGCTGCGTGCTTCATCGGCGGCACCTCCATGCGCGGCGGCTCGGGCACCATCTACGGCGCGCTGATCGGCGCGCTGGTGATGGCCAGCCTCGACAACGGCATGTCGATGCTCGATGTCGGCACTTACTGGCAGATGATCGTCAAGGGCAGCATCCTGGTGCTGGCGGTCTGGGTCGATGTCAGCACGCGCTCCGGACGCTGATCGCTAACTTTCTTGCATTCATTTTTCGCCAGGCGTGGCCTGGCAGGCCATTCAACTTTTTTGGAGCATTTCCGCATGACCGCATCATTCGAGCACGCTATTTACCGCAGCCTGGCCGGCAAGCGGGTGGTCGTCACCGGCGGTGGCACCGGCATCGGCGCGGCCCTGGTCAGCGCTTTCGTCGAACAGGGCGCCAAGGTGTTCTTCCTGGATATCGCTGCCGAAGAATCGCGTGCCCTGGAGGCATCGCTGCAGGGCGCAATCGTCCCGCCCACCTTCCTGCACTGCAACCTGCTTGACCTGGATGCGCTGGCCGCAACCTTCAGGCGCATCAACGAACTGGCGGGCGCGGTCGATATCCTGATCAACAATGCCGCCAACGATGACCGCCATGCCATTACCGATGTCAGTCCCGCTTACTGGGATGAGCGCATGGCCGTCAATCTGCGCCATCAGTTCTTCTCCGCACAGGCGGTCGCGCCCGGCATGCGCGAGCAGGGACAAGGCGTGATTCTTAACTTCGGTTCGATCTCGTGGCATCTGGGCCTGCCCAAGCTATCGCTGTACATGACCGCCAAGGCGGCCATCGAAGGACTCACGCACGGACTGGCGCGCGACCTGGGCGGTGATGGCGTGCGGGTCAATTGCGTGATCCCCGGCGCGATTCGCACACCACGCCAGACGCGCCTGTGGCACAACCCCGAGGAAGAAGCCAAGATCCTGTCGGCGCAGTGCCTGCCCGGCCGCATCGAACCGCACGATGTCGCCGCGCTGGCGCTGTTCCTGGCCTCGGACAGCGCGGCCAAATGCACGGGTCGCAATTATTACGTCGATGCCGGCTGGCTCGGCGCATGAGATAAATGTCCGTCCAACAGGGTCGAGGGTGCAATGTCGAAGGATCGGCGATACTAACGGGCTAATCGACATTAATAACAGAGGCAAAAAATGAAGAATCAACACCCGACACCTCGCCGGTTCCGCTCCCAGGACTGGTTCGACAATCCAGACCATATCGACATGACCGCGCTCTATCTCGAGCGCTTCATGAACTACGGCATCACGGCTGAAGAGCTGCGTTCGGGCCGTCCCATCATCGGCATCGCGCAAAGCGGCAGCGACATCAGCCCATGCAACCGGATTCACCTGGAACTGGCGCGCCGCGTACGCGACGGCATTCGCGATGCGGGCGGTATTCCGATGGAGTTCCCGCTGCATCCGGTGTTTGAAAATTGCCGCCGCCCGACCGCGGCAATCGATCGCAACCTGTCCTACATGGGCCTGGTCGAGATCCTGCATGGCTACCCGATCGACGCCGTGGTGCTGACCACCGGCTGCGACAAGACCACGCCGGCGCAGATCATGGCGGCAGCCACGGTCGACATCCCGGCCATCGTGCTGTCGGGTGGCCCGATGCTCGACGGCTGGCTCGACGGCGAACTGGTCGGCTCGGGCGCGGCCATCTGGAAAGGCCGTCGCCAGTTGTCCGCCGGCGCCATCGACAATGAAAAATTCCTGGAGATCGCGGCAGCATCGGCACCCTCTTCCGGCCACTGCAACACGATGGGTACGGCCTCGACCATGAACGCCATCGCCGAGGCGCTGGGCATGTCGCTGACCGGTTGCTCGGCGATTCCGGCGCCCTACCGTGAACGCGGCCAGATGGCGTATGAAACCGGCCGCCGCATCGTCGGCATGGCCTATGAAGACTTGCGCCCGTCGGCCATCCTGACCCGCGACGCCTTCCTGGATGCGATCGTCGTCAACGCCGCCATCGGCGGCTCCACCAACGCCCAGCCGCACATCATGGCGATGGCGCGTCATGCGGGTGTCGAGTTGCAGTCCGACGACTGGATGACCTACGGCTACGACGTGCCCTTGCTGCTCAACATGCAGCCCGCCGGCAAATACCTGGGCGAGCGATTCCACCGCGCCGGCGGCGTGCCGGCCATCATGTGGGAACTGCAACAGGCCGGCAAGCTGCGCTCCGAGCGCATGACGGCCACCGGCAAGAGCATGGCCAGCAACCTGGAGGGACGTGAAACGGGCGACCGTGAAGTGATCTTCCCGTTCGCCGCGCCGCTGCGCGAACGCGCCGGCTTCCTGGCGCTGAAGGGCAACCTGTTCAACTTCGCCATCATGAAGACCAGCGTCATCTCGGACACCTTCCGCCAGCGTTACCTGAGCACGCCCGGCAGCGAAGGCATCTTCGAATGCACCGCCGCCGTCTTCGACGGTTCCGACGATTACCACGCCCGCATCAACGACCCGGCGCTGGGCATCGACGAAAACACCATCCTGGTCATTCGCGGCGCCGGCCCGGTGGGCTGGCCCGGCTCGGCCGAGGTCGTCAACATGCAACCGCCCGATGCGTTGCTGCGCCGTGGCATCACCACGCTGCCGACGCTGGGCGACGGTCGCCAGTCGGGCACGTCCGACAGCCCATCGATTCTCAACGCCTCGCCCGAAAGCGCGGTCGGCGGCGGACTGGCCTATCTGCGTGATGGCGACAAGGTGCGCATCGACCTCAATACCGGCGCCTGCAACATGCTGGTGAGCGACGAAGAGCTGGCGCGCCGCAAGGCCGAAGGCATCCCGGCGGTACCTGCCAGCCAGACGCCGTGGCAGGAAATCTATCGCAGCACCGTGGGGCAACTGGAAACCGGCGCCTGCATGGAACTGGCGGTGAAGTACCAAGGCGTGGCGAAGGTATTACCTCGTCACAATCACTAACCAAGCTGATGATTAGCGTCTGGGCCGTCTGTCTCGCTAGCCATCGTGTGGAGTTGCTTCCTCATGAGTATAAAAAAACCGCTACGGATCGACGCCCATCAACACTTCTGGCGCTATCGCTCGCAGGACTATCCCTGGATCGGCACCGACATGGAACTGCTGGCGCTGGATCGGATGCCTTACCAGTTCCAGCCGCTGCTGGAAGCGCACGGCCTGCAGGCGTCGATCACGGTGCAGGCCCGCGCGGGCCGCGACGAGACGGCTTTCCTGCTGGCGCTGGCGCGCCAGGATCGGCGCATCGCGGGCATCATCGGCTGGGAAGATATTTCATCGCCTGAACTGGCGGATCACGTGGAGCAATGGGGGCGCGACAAGCTGTTAGGGTTTCGCCACCAGCTCCAGGACGAGAGTGATCCGTCGGCGTTCCTGGCGCAGCCGCAGTTCAACCAGGGAATCCGCTGGCTGCAGGAGCGCCATTACGTCTACGACGTGCTGGTGCATGAGCGGCAGTTATCTTCAGTGCGCGCATTTTGCGCCGCGCATGACCAGCATTGGCTGGTGCTCAACCATCTGGGAAAACCGGCGCTCAAGGAGTTTCGCAAGAACAAGGGCGCCTTCGAGCGCTGGCGTGAAGAGGTACGGGCGCTGGCCGCCATGCCGCACGTCACCTGCAAGCTCTCGGGCCTGGTGACCGAAGCCGACTGGATGCGCGGATTGTGTCTGCGCGATTTCGACCATATCCTGCTTTGCCTCGATACCGCACTGGAGCTGTTCGGGCCGCAACGGCTCATGTTCGGTTCGGACTGGCCTGTCTGCCTGCTGGCGGCGTCTTATTCGAAGGTCGTCTCGGTTACCCGCGAGTGGGCGCAGACGCGCTTGACGGAAAGCGAACAGGACGCGCTTTGGGGCGAGACTTCGGGCAAGGTGTATGGGTTGTCGTCTTAGTTAAACGGAGTTAAAAGACGCTGGGTCCTGACTTTCGTCAGGACGACGGTGGTTTGGTTATAAATAACTAATCCGTCGTGCCGGCGAAGGCCGGTACCCAGTGGCTTCTGTCGCACCATGCCGACGCTGAGAGACGCCGGGTCCTGACTTTCGTCAGGACGACGGTGGTTTGGTTATAAATAACTAATCCGTCGTGCCGGCGAAGGCCGCTACCCAGTGGCTTCTGTCGCACCATTCCGACGCTGAGAGACGCTGGGTCCTGACTTTCGTCAGGACGACGGTGGTTTGGTTATAAATAACTAATCCGTCGTGCCGGCGAAGGCCGCTACCCAGTGACTTCTGTCGCACCATGCCGACGCTGAGAGACGCTGGGTCCTGACTTTCGTCAGGACGACGGTGGTTTGGTTATAAATAACTAATCCGTCGTGCCGGCGAAGGCCGGTACCCAGTGGCTTCTGTCGCACCATGCCGACGCTGAGAGACGCTGGGTCCTGACTTTCGTCAGGACGACGGTGGTTTGGTTATAAATAACTAATCCGTCGTGCCGGCGAAGGCCGGTACCCAATGGCTTCTGTCGCACCATGCCGACGCTGAGAGACGCTGGGTCCTGACTTTCGTCAGGACGACGGTGGTTTGGTTATAAATAATCAACCCGTCGTGCCGGCAAAGGCCGGTACCCAGTGGCTTCTGTCGCACCATGCCGACGCTGAGAGACGCCGGGTCCTGACTTTCGTCAGGACGACGGTGGTTTGGTTATAAATAATCAACCCGTCGTGCCGGCGAAGGCCGGTACCCAGTGGCTTCTGTCGCATCATGCCGACGCTGAGAGACGCCGGGTCCTGACTTTCGTCAGGACGACGGGAAGAGTTAAAGATAACTCGCCCCGCCGCCCATCATGCCGAATCTGCACGCCGCTGCAACACCCCGATCGGTGGCGCCCAGCGTGCGTCACGTGGCTTCTTCGACGTCACCAGCGTGATATCGGCCGGCTCGAACACCTCGACGTTGTGCGTGATCGGCGTGGTCAACACGTATTGCGCACGGGTCGATTTCAGGAAATGCCCCACCAGCTGGATATTGCGCACATCCAGGTGGGCAAACGGCTCATCGATGAATACAAAGCCGCCCGGCACATCGTCGTCCTTGAGCAAACCCACCAGCAGGATCAGGGACTTGATCACCTGCTGCCCGCCAGATGCCTCGCCGTCGTTCAAGCCAATCTGCCCCTTGCCGTCGAAATTGAAACTGACCTTCAACTCGGCCTGGCGCAATACGGCGTCGTCGTTGTCCAGATGCGGCAGGTCGGCGCTGACATCCACCCCGGCCAACAGCCCAAGTTCGACAATGTTCTTGCGGTAGCGACGGATGGTGGCGCGCAGGACGTCGCTATAACGCTCGCGGGCATTGCCCACCGCTTCCTCTGCCGCCGAATTGCTGGCCTTGCGCGAATCCAGCTCATTGCGCTGGTTGCCCACCGTGCCCTGCATCAGCACCTGGCGATCCATCACGCCGGGGTCGGTTTCCCAATTGCCGGTATCAAGTTCGCCTTGCACCGCACCCATGCGCAACTCGGCCTGCTTGCCATTGGAATAAGTGTCATAGAGCGATTGCACCGCGCTCGCTGCGATCCATCTCGGCGGAAAGCGCTTCTTCTGCGCACGCGAGCTTGCCGCGCGACTGACCTGCTCATCGTAACGTCCACGCCATTCGCGCTCGTGGCGCTCGACGTCGCCCTCAGCCTCGCGCAAATGCTTCTGCAAGGCCAGGTAACTGCTGTCGGCGCGAGTGTTGGCGACGACTGCGGTCTTGTGTTCCTGGTCCAGCGCATCCCAACGCAGGCTGGCCGCGGTGCGTGCCTGCGACAGCGCCGGCAACTGGCGGCGCGCCAATTCGAATTCTTCGCTGCGCCGCGCCAGTTCATCGGCGGCAAGGTGCCCCTTGCTGGCTTCAGTAGCCGCCGCGTGCTGACGCCGCACGGCGCTCTGCTGCAAGGCCAGTTCGGTCAGTTGCTGGTCGAGTGCGGCCAGGCGCTTTTCGATCGAGGCCTTGCGCGCGGCCAGCGCGGCGGCGCCGAACTGGTAATCGCCCGGATCGCTCCAGACACTGCGGCCGCCTCGACCATCTCGCCAGTAAGCCTGCGGTGTTATCCATTCCCCGCCCTGCCTTACCCCCTCTTGCGTATCGGCCACTCGCGTGATGTTGGACAACTGGCGCAATAACCAGGACGGCGCCTTGGCCGAGAACCGCAGTACCGATAGCAAGCTGTCGGCTGCAGGCTGCACTGGTGCATTGGCGGCATCGGCGACGACATAGTGACGATAGCGCTCACGCTCGGCCAGGGCCATCGCGCGGCTTTCGTCGGCGGGATTGTCCAGCACCACGATCCAGCGTGAGCCGCGCAGGACGCCCTCGGCCGCAGCGCGCCAATGTTCATCGGTGATGTCGATGACGTCGGCCAGGAAGTGGTGCGCGATGTCTTCCTGGCGCAGCGTGCGGCCAAAGCGCTGCACTTCGGGCGGCGGCGGGGCCTGGCGCTGGCCCTGCAGGCGATCCAGCGCGCCTTGCGCATCCTTGCGTTGAGCCGACAGGTCGCGCCATTGCTCGTCGTGCGCAGCCTTTTGCTGCTCAAGTTCTTCCAGGCGCCTGGTGAGTTCGCCGGCATCGGCCTCCACCGCGGCCAGGCTCATCAATTCCCTGGCATGGGCGACCAGCTGCTCCACCGGTTTCTCGGCGTCGCGCGCCTGCACCTGCAGCTTCTGTGCTTCATGTCGCTCGGTTTCCAGCTGCAGTACCTTTTCCGCTGCTGCCTGGCGCTCTTGCAACAGGCGCAACAGCCGCGCATGGTCGTCGGCGCGTTGCCGGCGCTGCGCGCTGGCATGCAAGCGCTGGCGGTGCAGTTCGCGCAACCTGCCAGCGGTGACTTGTCTTTCCTCGTGCCAGTTGAGCACCGGGATGACTTCGGTGGCCAGCGTTTCACGCTCGCGCAGCTTGCCCTGGTACTGGCGATACAGGTTCACGCGTGCTTCCAGCGTGGCCAGTTGCGCTTCGCCATGCACCAGTTCGCGTTCCGCCGCTTCGACTTCGGCCGCCAGTTCGCGCTGATGGCGGCGCGCTTCTTCATAGCGGTCCAGCACTTCCTGGTCGCCGAAGACTTCAAACACCAGTCGCAGCAGTTCGCGCGGCGAGAATTCGCACAAGCGATCGGTCTGGCCCTGCTCCAGCGCCAGCACGCGGGCGATCGCGCGCGACAGACCGGCATTTTCGAGACGCCGGCGCCAGTGCTCCACGCCCAGCCAGTCCTTGTCCGGGATCTCGAGCATGCTCTCGATGGAGACATCGCCGTCGGCCATCGCATAACGACGCTGCCAGTCGCCGCCATTGCGCTCGATGCGGCATGCCAGCGTGACCTTGTCGGCATATAACAGATTGCGGGCGAACGGCCGGGTGGAAGTCTGCCGGCCATAAGGGCGGTTGTCGACCGTGGCGCGCAGCCAGGTGGTGTCGGCATTGGCGTGACGGGCGTAGGTCTTGTAGCTGCGCCCACCCGAGCAATCCAGGCCCAGCAGCGTGCGCATGGCGTCCAGCAAGGTGGTCTTGCCCGAGCCGTTAGGACCGGCGACGGTGATGATGGCGCCGTCCAGCGGCAGGGTCAGGCGCTGGCAATAATCCCATTGCAGCAGTTCAAGCGATTGCAGGTGAAACATCAGGCGTCTTCTCCATCGGCGCGGTTTTCTGTCAGGGCGGCGGTGTCGCTTTCCTGCTGGCGCACGCGCGCCAGGACATCGCCCAGCGCGCCATCGAGGATGCGTGGCGCCAGGCTGTCGTAATCAAGCAAGAGATCCAGCAAGGGGCCTTCGGCGATATCGTCGCCGCGACGCAGGATGAAACCGTGCCCCTCCAGGCGCTTCAGGTTGCCATCCATCCGGGTCTTCTTGCCCAGCTGGGTGCCGAAATCGGCCAGCAGCGCCTTGTAGGAAACCACCGGACTGACTGCGGCGGCGCTGGGCAGCGGCTTTTCGCGATTGAACATTTCTTCCTGCGCATCGCCTTCGGCGCTGGCCGCGCGCGCCGACTGGCGTTCACGCTTGGGCAACACGATCAGGGACCACAGCAGGATCAATAACGACACCGCGTCACGCGGCAATTCGACGTTATTGTTGGCATCCAGCCCGGCCTCGCCGAACACGGCCGTCTCGGCCCCGCGCAGCAGCGCCACGCAGATATGGTCGGCATGGATATTGTCGACCAGCCGCAGCCCCACCTGCGCCAGGCGCTCTTGCACGGATTGCCACAGGTCGGCGTCGATCAACGCACGGCGCACGCGCGGATGCTTGCGCGGCAACCAGCGGCGCGCCAGCAGTTCGGCGGCCAGCAGGCCTGCCTCGTCTATGACTTCACTCATCGGATTCTCGGGAAATATCAGGATGCAGCGCGCCGGCACTCAGCGCGCTGACATGGGGATCATCAACCTGTTCGATCGCGGCCAGGAAGCCGGTCTGCCAGGGCAAGCGCGCCAGCTCGCCGGTCTGACCTTTCAGGGTCCGGGCCTGGCGGTCGCCCAGCAACGGCAGTAACTGCATGCGGTACGCAGCCTGCGCAAAACGCCCGCCCAGTACCACGTCCGTGAGTGGCTGCGGCGCCGAGGCCTGGCCGTCGGGCAAGGCGCCGAGTCCGGCCAGCTGATCGATCAGGGCCCCCAGCTCGAACGGCATGCGCAGGGTTTCCAACTCGCCCGTGGCGGCTTGCACCGCGGGTGGCAAGCCCTGTGAACGTTGCAGATCAGGCCGGTCGCGCTCGAATTCGCCCTCGGCCACGTCGACCAGCTCGTGGCCGCTGACAAAGATGGGCTTGACGCCGAGCGACAGCGCATCGCCCAGCAGCGTCGACAGGTCGGCATGGGATTGCAGCCAGCGACGCACATCGGTACTGGTCACGCCGGTGCTGCCGAGGGTGACCCGCTGGCGATCGGCCTGTTGCAGGGCGCGCGTGAACTGGCTGGCCATCGACAACAGGCGCGCCTGGCCGCCGCCCAAGGCGCGGGCTTCGCGCTCCAGCCGGGCATCGTCGTGTTCGCTGCGGATCAGTGCAGTCAGCGCTTCGCCGGCGCGCCCCACCAGTTTCAGGGCGCGTTCGAAACGCGGTTGCGCTTCGCGCAGGCGGGCTTCGGAGCCACTGGCAATGGCATCGGCAAATTCGTCGTAGAGGCGCGCCAGTTGCGCATGCAGATGCCGGATCTGGCTGGCATCGGACAAGCCCATGGCCTGAGCGCCGGCGACCTGCGCCAGCAGCGACGCCATGTCGTCGTCTTCGCTCACGGAACGCGTCAATGGCGCCAGCAGCGCCTGCACCTGCTGCGCCAGCGGCGACAGGCAGTAATCCTGGGCGGTGGTGTCCCATACCAGCAGGGCGAGCTCGCGCAGCCGCTTGAGCACCGCATCCAGCGCTTCGGGCTTGAGGGCGTAGAAAAGCTGATTGAGGTCTTCGCGCTGCAAGCGCCCTTGCGGCTGTGCGGCAAGCTCGAGAAAAGCCCAGACCCGCAGGCGGGCCGCCGCCTGGCCGCCGCTCAACAGGCCGCGCAAGGCGTCCAGCACATCCAGGCGCTGGCCCACGCCCCACGCGAGCGAGGACTCGCCAGCCAGCGCGGGATCACGAAAATAACTCTCGAAAGAGCCGGAATCTTGTTCATCAGCCCGGGGCGGCTGATTTAATTCTTCAGTCAATTTAGGTTTCGGTTGGGATCGAGCGCCACATCATACCCGAAGCCCCCTGGGCGGCATTGCTTTGCAGAGCGTCACGCCACCTTGCCCGCCCACCGCTCATCCTGTCGATAGACCCGGTGCGCCGGTCGCGCCAGCCCCAGGTTCTCGCGCAAGGTGCGGCCCTCGTATTCGGTACGGAACAGTCCGCGCCGGCGCAGTTCGGGCAACACCAGCGCCACGAAATCATCCAGCCCACCCGGCAAGGTCGGCGGCATGATGTTAAAGCCGTCTGCAGCGCCCTTGGTGAACCATTCTTCCAGCTGATCGACGATGCTTTCCGGCGTGCCGTACAGCGACCAGTGCCCGCGTGCGGTGGCCACCCGCAGGTATAACTGCCGCAGCGTCAGGTTCTCGCGCCGCGCCAGCGCCGTGACCAGCTGGAAACGGCTCTTGGTGCCGTTGGGCTCTTTCAGGTTCTCCGGCAGCGGCCCATCCAGCGGATACCCGGTCAGATCGATGCCGCCCAGGTGCTGCTGCAGCATCGACACCCCGACGCTGGGATGGATCAGCGATTGCAGCTCCTCATATTTCTCTTGCGCCTCGCTGTGGCTGCGGCCCACCACCGGGAAAACACCCGGCATGATCTTCAACTGGTCGGGATCGCGACCATAACGCTCCATGCGCGATTTGAGACTGCTGTAGAAGGCCTGCGCGTCCTGCAACGATTGCTGGGCGGTAAAGATCACCTCGGCCGTGCGGGCCGCCAGGTCCTGGCCGGCGTCGGAAGAACCGGCCTGCACGATCACCGGATGCCCCTGCACCGGACGCGCCACATTCAACGGACCCTTGACTGCAAAATGCTTGCCGCGATGATGAATCGTGTGCAGCTTGTCGGGATCGAACAGCACGCCCTGCTGCTGGTCGTAGCGAAAGGCGTCATCCTCCCAGCTGTCCCACAGGCCACGCACTACATCGACGAATTCCTCGGCGCGCTCGTAACGGGCGCCATGTTCGGGATGCCGATCAAGATTGAAGTTCTGCGCTTCGTGCTCGGACCAGGAAGTAACCACATTCCAGCCGGCCCGGCCATGGCTCAGATGGTCGAGCGAGGCGAACTTGCGGGCCACGTGGTACGGCTCGTTATAGGTGGTCGACACGGTCGCCACCAGGCCGATATTTTCGGTGACCTGTGACAAGGCCGACAGCAGGGTCAACGGCTCGAACGAGGCCGCGCGTGCGGTGCGATGCAAGGTTTCCTGGTCGTGGGCGCGAATGGCTACGCCGTCGGCCAGGAACAAGGCATCGAACCTGGCGCGCTCCGCGGTCTGGGCGATCTGCCGATAATGCGCGATATTCTGCCCGGCATCGGGTTGGGCCCCCGCATGCCGCCAACCGGCCACGTGATGGCCCGTGGCCATGACAAACGCGCCCAGCTTCAGTTGCTTGCGCGGGCCGCTCATGATGCCAATGCCTGTTCTGGGGCACGCACGGCTTCAGCCGCCTGGCGCCGCTCGCTGCGCGACAGGCTGGTGCGACCATCGACCGATACCGGTATGTCGCCGGCCACGGTCACCCGCCTCACCACGCGGCGCTGGTCGCCATAGTCATTGATGGCGTAGTGCTGGGTGGCGCGGTTGTCCCAGATGACGACGTCACCCACCGACCAGCGCCAGCGCACGGTGTTTTCCAGCCGGGTCACGTAGCTGGCCAGCAATTGCAGCAGATGATCGGAGTCGCTGGTGGGCAGTCCCAGCAATTTCTTGACGAAATGACCCAGCACCAGCGTGCGCTCGCCGGTCTCGGGATGCACGCGCACCACCGGATGCTCGGTTTCATAGATGGTCGAGGTGAATATTTCACGGTAGCGCTTCAGGCCTGCCGCATCGGTATTGAAGCGCGCAGCGTAGTCATAATCGTTGGTGTGCAGGGCCCACAGCTGATCGGCCAACTGCCGCAGTGGCGCCGGCAGATCGAGATAGGCCTGGGCGGTATTGGCCCAGACGGTGTCGCCACCGGCCGCCGGGATCTCGACTGCCCGCAGGATCGACGCCTGGGGATAGGCCAGGTCGAAGGTAACGTCGGTGTGCCACGAATTGGCACGACCGCCATGCTCGGAATCGAGTTCCAGCAGATAGCCGGTGCCATCCCGCACCGGCACCGTCGGATGCGCCACCAATTCACCCCACAGCTTGGCGAAACCTTCCTGGCCGCTATCGTCGAGATGCTGCTGGCCCCGGAAAAACAGGACCTTGTGCCGCAACAGTGCGGCGCGGATGGCCGCGAACGTGGCCGGCTCCAGCGCTGCGGACAAACGTACATTGCGCACCTCGGCGCCGATACGACCGGCGACCGGTTGCAGTTCGAGCAGGTTTTCAGGCATGGCTATCTCCTTGTTGGGTGGGACGATTCGGGGGCAACGTCGGGCGGTTGGACAGACCTGGCCAGCAGCGCTGGCACCGAGGTGTGGCGACGGTGACATCGGCACCGGCCAACGCACTGCCGCTATCGGGCGACCTGTTCATACCGCGAATTGCCATAGTGCCGGCACGATCTGCGTGGCGGGCGGCAAGTCCGGCTTGAGCGGTGCTTCGGCCAGGCTGGCGCCATCGTGCGAGAACTCGGCCAGCACCCGCTGCTTGACGCTCGCAAAGGCGGTGCCGGCCCGCTCGCGGGGATGCGACAGTTCCACCGGTACGATGCGTCGTATGCGCCCCGGGCGCGGCTCCATCACCACCACCTTGTTGCCCAGGTAGACCGCTTCCTCGACATCGTGCGTGACCAGGATCATGGTGATGCCTTCGGCTTGCCACAGGCGATGCAGCTCTTGCTGCAGATAGGCGCGGGTCATGGCGTCTAGCGCGCCGAACGGTTCATCGAGCAACAGGATCTCAGGCTTGCTGACCAGCGCCCGGGCAATCGCCACCCGCTGCGCCATGCCACCCGACAATTGATGCGGATAAGACTTTTCGAAGCCCTGCAGGCCGACCAGCGCGATGTGCTCGCGCACGGCCTCGCGCTTCTGCGCCGGCGTCTGCCTGGCGTTGAGCAGGCCGAGTTCGATATTGCCTTCTACGGTCAGCCACGGAAACAGCCGGTGCTCCTGGAACACGATGCCGCGCCGCAGGCTGGTGCCGACGATGCGCTCACCATCCAGCAGGACCTGCCCCTGGTATTGATCTTCCAGGCCGACGATCAGGCGCAGCAAGGTCGACTTGCCGCAACCGCTGGTGCCGACGATGCTGACGAATTCGCCGGGTTCGATGTTGAGCGTCACATCTTCCAGCACGGCCAGTTGGCCGCCCTTGACCGGATACGATTTACTCAGATGCTGGATTTCCAGCGTACCGGCTTGCGCCATGCTGACTCCTTGGTGTTATTGGAATTGCGCCACCGAGCGGCCGCGCCACGCCAGCAGGCGCGTTTCGAGCCTGGCGGCCAGCCAGTTCAATGCAAAGCCGACGAAGCCGACCACGATCACGCCGAAGATCACCAGGTCCATCAGGAACAGCTCGCGACCATCGATCATGGTGTTGCCGATGCCCTGCCCCGACACCAGCAGATACTCGGCGCCCAGCGTGGCCAGCCAGGCATACACCAGCGCCAGGTGAAAACCGGCCAGGATGGAGGGCGCCGCCGCCGGCAAGACCAGTTTGGTAAGCCATTGCACGCGGGTGAATTTCAGCACGCGGGCGGCTTCGATCAATTCGCCCGGCACGCTGCGTATGCCTTCGAAGGTATTGAGGACCACCGGGAAGAATGCGGCCAGCGACAGGAAAGCCACCTTGGCGGCGTCGCCCAGGCCGAACCAGACCGACAGCAAGGGAATCCACGCAAACAGCGATATCTGCTTCACCGTATGAAAGCTTGGTCCGATCATGCGCTCGAACAGGCGCGACAGACCGAAGGCGGTGCCGAACACCAAGCCCGCCGACACGCCGATGGCCAGACCGATCAGGTCACGTCGCACGCTGGCATACAGGGCGCGCGCCAGGTCGCCGCTGAGCAACTGCTGCACGGCGGTGTCCCACACCTTGGCGGGTGGCACCAGCAATGGCGACGTCGACCAATTGTTATAGGCGGCAAGCCACCACAAGAACACCAGCCCCAACGGCAGGACCCACCCGCGCAATGCCCTGGGTATCGGGTGACGATCGATTCGATCTTCCTGGCGCATGACGGCTCCTTAAAATCCACTGCGGCGCCAGCCGAGCAGGATCACTTCGATGCGCGCCAGCACCTGGTCCCCCAGGTAACCGACCACGCCCACCACCACGACTGCGGCGATCACCACGTCGAGCTGAAATAACTGGCGACCGAAAACGATCATGTAGCCCAGGCCTTCCGAGGATGCCAGCAATTCGACCACCACCAGCGCCAGCCAGGCATGGGTAAAGCCGTAGCGCACGCCGTTCCAGATCGGCGGCAGCGCTGCTGGAAAAATCACCCGCCACAGCAGTTGCCAGCGCGAGAAACGCAGCACCCGGGCGACGTCGACATAACGCGCCGGAACGTTCTCGATGCCCTTGTAGGTATTGACGGCAATCGGGACCAGCGCGGCCTTGGCAATCAGGATGATCTTGAGCGCTTCGTCGATGCCGACCAGCAGCATCAGCAACGGCAGCCATCCCAGCACCGGCACCTGGCTGAAGGCCTTGAAGAAGGGATAGAAATAATCCTTGAACAGGGGCGACAAGCCCATCGCCACGCCCAGCAGCAAGCCACCCGCCACACCCACGCCGAAGCCGAGCACGACCCGCAAAAAACTGATCTTCAGGTTATCGAACAGTTCACCGGACTGGATCAGTTCGGTGAAGGTCGCCAGCACCGCCTGCGGCGACGGCAAGACCTGCGGCGCCACCCAGCCCTGTTGCGCGGCAAGGGCCCATAACAGCAACAGGCCCAGGGGAAACGGCAGGGCCAGCCAGAATGACGCCGACTTCCTGAAAAACGCCGTGTAGGCGCTGCGATGATTCGACCTGTTCAGTGGCGCCGGCGGCGCTGTCAGAGCTGCGGGTTGCGCGCGCATGGATCAGGTCCCCAGGATCTTGCCGTTGGGCTGGAAGACCGGCCAGTAGTTTTCCAGGTTCAATTCCTTGAGCGCTGCCTTCAGGTAGCGCTGGTCGATCCATTGTTCGACCTCGAAGCGCGATCGACTCAGTTTGAGACGATAAGCCTGCTCGACCGAGTCCTTGTAGCGCGCCACCAGGAAGGGGTCGAAGTTAGGATTGATGCGCACCCTCAGCGGCTGGCCGTCGTAGTCCTCGCGCCAGTGTTCATAGGGAGTGCCGGCGCGCGCCCATAGCCGTAACACCTCTTCGCGATTGACTTCGTCCGAGGCCCATTTTGCGGTCTTGACGAAAGTCTTCACCACCCGCGCCGTGATCTCGGGATACTGCTGTTCGAATTGTTCCGTCACCAGCACATGTGACTGGGTCGTGAAGACCGGCGACTGGCCCTTGCTGGTAAAGACGATGCGCGCGGCATTCTTGTCGCGCAGGCGCAAAAGATTGATATTGCCGAATGCGGCGTCGATGTCCTTGGTGGAAAGCGCGGCCAGGGTGGTGGCCTGGTCCAGGTTGATCGAGCGCAGGTCGCGTTCCTTCAGGCCATTGGCTTCGAGCACGCGGTTGATCGGCAGTTGGGCATTGGTGCCTTTGAAGATGGCCACGCGCTTGCCTTGCAGGTCTTTCACCGACTGGATGGGCGAATCGGGCGGCACCGCCAGGTAGATATTGGAGCGCACGCCGGTAGCCAGCACCAGCTTGGTCTTGAGCCCGGCCGATCGGGCCACGATGGAGGGCAGGTCGCCCTGGAAAGCAAAGTCGAGTTGCTGGTTGGTCAATGCTTCATTGACCGCCGGCCCTGCCCCCTTGAAGAAGAACCACTCGATCTTGATGCCGTCGGCCTTGAATTCGTCTTCGATCCAGCCCTTGGCATTGGCCACCGCAGCCGAACTGCCGGAAAAAGTGGGTGGATTGCCGATGCCCTGCTGGGCCACGCCGATACGAATAATCGTGGGCCGCGCGCCGGCGGCATGGAGTGGAAAAGTCAGCAGCGCTGCGCTACCGATGGCGACGTGTTTGAGCAAACTCCTGCGATCCGATCTCATGCCGGTCTTTCTCCTGTGCCAACCGTTGCAAGACATGCCGGGCGACATGCTGCGAGCCAGTATAGGCACGGAGAAAATTTCGCTGAACGAATGAATTCGTATGTTCTTATGCGCTCGCAGTCGGGACGGCAGTCGACCGTCGTCCCTGTGCAGGCAGGGACCCAGCAGCTTACGTAGCGGGTGGACATGCGACGAAAGACGCTGGGTCCTGACTTTCCAGGACGACGCACTAAACCGCAGTCGTCCCGGCGAATGCCGGGATCCAGTGACTCATGTGACGTAGCGACGAGACCAATCCTTATTTCTGTTGCTGCAAATAGCTGTCCAGCACATCCATCGTCGCTCGCCATCCCATCGTCATGGCTGCGTGCGATGCGTTGAAGATGGCTTCCTCACCGGCATCGGCATCGAGGGCGCGCCACTCGACATGCATCACGGTGCTGCCCGCCGTTTCGGTGAGCGTGGTAGTCGACAGCGTCAGCAGCGGCCATTGCGCCGCCAGCGGATGGCGGGTAACGCCGCCGTCGGCATCGCTGAACTGCACCACCACCACCAGGCGTTGCGGCGCATCCAGTTCGCGAAAGGTCCACTTGCCCCACATCGTGGGCGCGGCGGCAAAGCCGCGTGCCTTCATGGCGTAATGAAATACGCCGTCGGGACGGGCATCGACGTTACACTGCGTGATCTCCATGCCGGCCGGCGCCATCCATTGACCCAGGTGCCGGGCTTCGGTGAGCGCGGCGTATACCAGCGCGCGAGGCGCGGCAAAAGTGCGCTCGATGACGAACGGCGCAGAAAGTCTTTCAGCCATGAATCCATCCTTTTGTTAAGTAAATGTTGTTCCCGATATGACAAGATGCCACAGGACATGTTTGCCCTGAAGCATTTATGGACGACGCAGGCTGCCGAGCTTGAAGAAGCGCTGCTGTTTGCTATGCTTAAAGTCCGGCAGCGCCCTCCGGCTTCCCGCATTTCTCCCCCACCGCACTGCCATCATTGTCGACCACCTGCGAGGTGCATCATGGAGCAATATGAGCGCGTTTCCAACTACAAGGAATACGAATTGCATGTGACGTGCATACACGATCGTCTTGGCTGGGCGGTCGATGCGCTCTCAGTGGTCAAGGGAGCGACGACCTTGCTGCCGCACATCACCGACCCCTTCCATGTCTACCGCACCAGCCGCGCCGCCGAACTGGCCGGCATGGATGAAGCCAGGCACTATGTCGACCACATCATGCTGGGCCATGCCGGCAATGCCTGATTCTTCCCCCCAAAAAAGTAAATTCAACTAAATAGTTGCTTCATTACGATCACGTGGGCGCCAATTGCCATGGTACCGGCAAGACTAAAAAATCTATTGCGTCATCATTGCATGCCGTCGCGTATTGCCGCGCAACCATCTATTGACTAATGACGCGAAAAATAAAGCGAAATTCTTTTGAAGTTCTAACAGTTTATGTTTGACCTCAGCGTGCCATTAATCCAACTAAACCTGTCAGCTTTCCCACTTTCTCTCAGCAGTTAGGAATAAATAGCGTATCGTTTTCTTAACATCAATTTTTTTGGGACCTTTTGCTGTGCTCTACGGTCATAACCCGCCATAATGCAAGCCATCATTTTCAACAACGAGGAGCGCAACGTGGCCAGAAGAAAAACCCAGGAAAACCAGATTGATCCAGGTTTTGTCCAGGATCCGGACGGCTTCATCAACGTACCGGTCAGCAAGACTACCCGTGAGCAACTGCATCTGCTCAAGACCAGCATGCGGGTGGCCAGCCAGGCCGAAGTGATCGAGAAAGCGATTGCTATCGTCAGCGCCATCGATGCGGCGGTACGCAAATGATCGTCCCCTGTAACTGAACCCGGACGGGTCCTGCCACGCCCTTCCATTTAGCGTGAGGTTGTCTCGTTATGGAGTTATACGGTTAGAAAAATCCTAACGAAAACCAACAAGAACGGATCTCTTCGGAGGTCCGTTTTTATTGGGTATTCGCGCAGCTCAGCAACATCCGCTGTCAGCCGGGTGCGACGACCGCCGACACCTGTTTGAAGCGCAGTCCGACTGCGCACGCTACCGCGAATGTCTAGCATGTCTTCACTGCCTGCAGCCGCAGTCAGCAATTCATAAGGAGACTGGCATGACCAAGCAACCGACTCTCAAGTTCATCGGCGCGGCCATTGTTGCCGCCGCCTTCAGCACGGGCGCCCTGGCGCAGACTTCCAGCACACCAGGTGCTGCCAGCGATGGCGCGGCCCCTACCTCGGGCGCGTCGAGCAAGGCGACCGACAAGACGACCCGCAAGCACAAGACTGAAAAGGATCACGGCTCGAAGGCCAATCCGAATGCGCAGGAACTGAAGGATGGTCCGATGGGTACTGCCCCTGGCGGCAATAGCGGTGGCACAGGTGCAGGTGCAGCCGGTGGCGCAGGTGCAGCTGGCGGAGCCGGCGGTGCGGGTGGCGGTTCTCAGTAAGAGGGATTGAACGACAGTGGGTAAATTGCAGCGAATATGCGCCGCTGTGCAAGTGCTTGAGCGGCATGGCGTTGCCTCCTCCTATCTCCCGCCATGCCAGATTGCCCCGCCGTTGATGGCGGGGCTTTTTTGCGCGCGTGTTCGCAATAAAAAAAGTCGGTGCATTGCCGGCCCTGTCATCTGGCATTCATCCGGGCTATATCATCTGCACAACAACACGCCGCGCCAATCAGTGAGGCAGCCCTTGGGGCCAGCAACGCTGTAGACCGCCACCCAATCCACCAGCATGCGCTGCGGCAATGGCGTGTTCTGGTTCGCGGCGCCCTGCCACCTGCCGCCCACCGCCATGTTGATCATCAGATAAAACGGTTTGTCCATGCCAGGCTTGGTAGCAACCTGGGCCACCACCATACGATCGTAGTAATAGACGATACGGTCCGGCAGCCACAGCACTCCGTAAGTGTGGAAGCCATCCGCGAATGCAGGGGTCGGCGTATAGCAGCCGGAAGACGCATGCGCTGACGTATCAGGACTAACCCAGTGCACTGCACGTGTGAGTTTGTCAGGCATATGCCCAGGTGCTTCCAGGATATCGATCTCGGGCGGCCAGCTACGGTCTACCGGCAGCATCCAGAATGCCGGCAGCAACGCCTGGGAACTGGGTACTTTCGCACTCATTTCAAAATAACCATAAGTCTGCGCAAACATTTCATGCGATGACAATAAGCCCGATGTGTATGCCTGATTCCATACGGAGCGCAACAGGGCGGGTGGCGTGCGATCACCTGTGATGGTAAGCACGCTGCCATCGACACTGAACGGATTCAGGTTGAGCACCTCTTCACCTGAGCCCTTGAAATTGGAGTCGGTATAGATCTGCTGATCGTTCCCCATCGGCTGATAGCGTTTGACCATCCAATCGTAACCGGTGAACTTGCCATTGGAATAGCCGCCGTCAAGATGCGGCGCCCATTTGCCGGGAGCGCCATCGCCGTTGGCCAGCGCCGGCATTTCATCGAAGTTCTCGATAAAGGTAGTGTGCATCCTCCTGCTCATGATTCTTGGCTTGTCGACGGTCCAGGGAGCAACTGCCTGGCAGTGATGTTGTGGCGTCTCCCACGGGATATACATGACCACACTCTCGGAAGGAACGCGAGTAGGCGGCTCTGCGTAACCGGGGCCGGCCTGTGCGGATACGGAAAGGGATAACAGCACGCTTGCAGCGACTTTGCGTTTGATGGCAATCTCCAGGGCAAAATGACGTTTAGGAAATCGCCCTCGATTTCGCCAGATATGTCAAAAAAAAGTACTGGGCACAGGACGCGACACAACGCCGCGCCTACGTTAAAAATCCGTACTGCGCTAACAGAGCAGGCACCAGATAACAAGTTCTACGACATCAGACGCAAATTGCTTGATGTCTCCAAAAACAGGCAATTGGCAAGAAATAAGCGACCTCACTGTGAACAACGGTTAGGCGTTCTTCTACTGCTTGTCAGCGCCTGCTGAATTACCTCCTTGATGGAGACGCTGGTTTGCTTGCCGGTCCATCACGCAAAAAGGGCCAGCGTAAAGCCGGCCCCGATCAGAAAAATTACAGCCGCACCATCATTTGCACAACAGCACACCCCGCGCATCCTTGGCGCATCCCGATGGTCCCGTGGTGCTGTAGGCGGCGACCCAATCCACCAGCATGCGTTGCGGGAACGGAGTGGTGTCATCGGCAAAGCCTTGCCAGTTTCCGCCCACGGCCATGTTGATCATCATGTAGAACGGCTTGTCCATTCCAGGCTTGGTGGCAATCTGCCCAATCGCAAGGCGGTCGTAGTAATAGACTATCCGGTCCGGCAACCACAGCACGCCATAACTGTGGAAACCAGCGGCAAAACCCGGCGAAGGAATCTTGCAGCCGGAAGAGGTCCCGGCTGCGGTGGCAGGATTTACCCAGTGTGCCGCGGTGCTGATGACGTTGGGCATATGCGCCGGCGCTTCCATGATGTCGATCTCGGGAGGCCAACTGCGATCGATCGGCAACATCCAGAATGCCGGCAGCAACGAGGGCGAACTCGGCACCTGCGCGCTCATTTCGAAATAGCCGTAAGTCTGCGCAAACATCTCGTGCGTGGACAACAGGCCCGACGTATAGGCGTGATTCCACACAGCAGGCATCAACGCCGGTGGCGTGCGGTCAGCCGTGATGGTGAGGACGCTATCGCTGATGCTGAAAGGGTTCAGGTTGAGCACCGTAGTGCCGGAGCCCTTGAAGTTAGGGTCGGTGTAGATATGCTGCTCGGGCGCCGATGGCTGGTAGCGCTTGACTTCCCAGTCGTAGCCGGTGAACTTGCCATTGGAAAAACCGCCATCGAGATGGGGCGCCCATTTTCCGGCGGTGCCATCGCCGTTGGCCAGGGCTGGCATGGTATTGAAATTCTCGACGAAGGTATTACGCATGGATGCGCTAAATACGCGCGGCTTGTCGCTGGTCCACTTGACGACTGGCTGGCAGGTCGCCTGGGGAGTCTCCCAGGGAATGTAAAGAATGACGTTATTGGCAGGAACCCGGGCCGGAAGCTCGGCGTAATTGGCCCCCGCCTGCACCTGCACCGAAAGGGATAACAGCAGTCCAGCTGCGACTTTGCGTTTCATGACAAACTCCTGAGTAACCTGAGGTTGATGTCGAAATCGAGCCCGATTTCACTAAGAGTGTAGAAAACACGCCTGGCGGAAAAAAGTATAAAAAGACATCAATTCGCAGCAACAATTAAAATCAGCAATGCGCTGTCAGACCAAGCGATTACTAATTCCAACTAAATCAATAAACCACCTATTTACGTAATCCGATTTGATAATAAAAAAACATTTTTCCTTCACCTCTTGAGCTGAGGATCGGATCAATGCACTATGGCGCTCACGCCTTAACCGGGTGCATTCCACGTTACCTCCTCAATCGACATTTCAAAAACCAGAACAGACCCCTTAATGACCGATCATTTAGAAATCTTTCTGCGACTTCTCATCGCTATGACCATCGGTTGCGTCATCGGGATTGATCGCAACCTGCGCGGCAAGCCCACCGGTATGAAGACGCTCGGACTGGTGGCGCTGGGTGCGGCACTGGTCACCATGGCCAGCATGAATTTCGTCATGGACTCCGATGGCGATCACCGCGATGCGGTCAGTCGCGCCATCCAGGGCGTCATTACCGGCATCGGCTTCCTGGGCGCCGGGGTGATCGTGCATGAGCGTGCGTCGGAAAAAGTACGCGGCCTGACCACGGCCGCGTCGATCTGGGTCACGGCTGCCGTGGGCATCGTGTGCGGCGTGGGGTGGTGGAAGGTGGCGCTGATGGCAACCGGACTGATCCTGTTGTTGTTTACAGTCGGTCGTCGGATCGAACACATGCTGCAGCACCGCTGGCTGGGCAAGACCCACGAAGAACGTGAACGCATCGCGGCGCGCGAAGAGGATTGAACCCATGAAGACACTTGGGTTTTATATGTTGACGGCCCTGGCCGAGCTGATCGGCTGTTACTTGCCGTGGCTGTGGCTCAGGCAAGACCGCAGCGCCTGGCTGCTGGTGCCGGCTACTGTCAGCCTGGCCGCCTTCGCCTGGCTGCTGAGCTTGCACGAAGCCGCCTCGGGCCGGGTCTATGCGGCTTATGGCGGCGTCTATATTGCGATGGCGCTGGCCTGGTTGTGGCTGGTCGACGGCATACGCCCGAGCGCATGGGATGTGGCTGGGGCAGGACTGGCGCTGGCCGGCATGGGCGTGATTGCCTTCCAGCCGCGCTGATCGAGCGGCCCAATCGCCGGCACGCGCTGCAATTGGGCGACGCACCGCACCATTTGCGCGCAGGCCCGCACCCAAAATCATCATGAAGTGATATATCCATCCTCAATGCCCTTTCCCATGGGCATCCAGCCTTAGTCTCTTTCCCTCTGTAACGCCCGTCGCAGCGCCAAAACCACGTTGCTGGCACGGCCTTTGCATGACCTGTCGCAGGATCAAAGGCGATCCAACCAATTTTTGATGCCGATCTAACGATGGATCAGCAGCGCACAAGGACAATGGCGTCCGCTTGACCGGGGTAACCCGGACTCGAGCGGACGCCATTTTGCTTTTAAGGAAACGAAATGAGCAAAGCCACCCGTATCGCACTGTTTTCCCTGGGCACACCCCAGATGCGCGCCTTCCATCTGACCTGGCTGGCGTTCTTCGTCTGCTTCTTCGCCTGGTTTGCCTGCGCCCCGCTGATGCCGCTGATCAAGGGCGAATTCGGCCTCGATGTCGGACAGATCGCCAATATCAATATTGCGGCAGTGGCGGTCACCATCCTGGTGCGCCTGATCATCGGCCCGATGTGCGACCGCTTCGGCCCGCGCCGCGCCTACACCGGCTTGCTGCTGGTCGGTGCGCTGCCGGTCATCGGCGTGGCGTTCGCGCAAAGCTACGAGAGCTTCCTGTTCTTCCGCCTGCTGATTGGCGCGGTCGGTGCCAGTTTCGTGATCACGCAATATCACACCTCGGTGATGTTCGCGCCCAACGTGGTCGGCACCGCCAATGCCGCCACGGCCGGCTGGGGCAACGCCGGCGGCGGCGTGGCGCAAGCGGTGATGCCGCTGCTGGTGGCGGCGCTGCTGATGCTGGGCGTATCGCATGGCTGGGGCTGGCGCGTCGCGCTGCTGGTGCCGGGCGTATTGATGCTGATCATGGCCGCGCTGTACTGGCGCTTCACCCAGGATTGCCCTGAAGGCAACTACGATGCGCTGCGCGCCGCCGGGGTGTCGATCGACAATGCCAAGAAAGGTGGCTGGGCCAGTTTCCGTGCGGCCGCCGCCAACTATCGGGTCTGGATGCTGTTCATCACCTACGGCGCCTGCTTCGGGGTCGAGATCTTCATCCATAACATTGCCGCCATCTACTACGTCGAGCACTTCCAGCTGTCGCTGGCCTCGGCCGGCATCGCTGCCGCCAGCTTCGGTCTGCTGGCACTGTTTGCCCGCGCGCTGGGCGGCTACATCTCTGACCGCGTGGCGCTGGCCGGCGGCCTCAACCGTCGGGCCCACCTGCTATTCGTATTGATGATCGGCGAAGGCCTGGGCCTGCTGTGGTTTGCGCACGCCGGCAGCGTCACAGGCGCCGTCGTGGCCATGCTGTGCTTCGGCATGTTCACCCACATGGCCTGCGGCGCCACCTACGCGCTGGTGCCCTTTATCGATCGCCGCGCGCTGGGCGGCGTGGCCGGCATCATCGGCGCGGGTGGCAATGTCGGCGCGGTGCTGGCGGGGTTCCTGATGAAAGGCATCGGCAATACCCAGCAAACCCTGTCGGCGCTGGGCGTGCTGGTGACGGTGTCGGCACTGTGCGCCGTCGCGGTTCGCTTTACCACGTCCGACAAGAACGACGAGCCGGTCGCCATCGATAACAAAGTTACTGCCTGAGGAGGATTCCCATGAACATCATCGTCATCGGCCACGGTATGGTCGGCCATAAATTCCTGGAATGCCTGGCAGAAAGCGGCGCCCCCGACCTCAAGGTCACTATCCTGTGCGAAGAACCGCGACCGGCCTATGACCGGGTGCACCTGTCCGAATTCTTCGCCGGCAAGAGCGCCGCCGAATTGTCGCTGGTGGCCCCCGGCTTCTTCGACAGCGGCCGCAGCCCGGTCCAGTTCGATCTCAAGCTGAACGCCAAGGCGCAACGCATCGATTGCGTGGCGCGCACCGTCACCGTCAATGTCGATGGCGTCGAGCAGATCCTGTCCTACGACCGGCTGGTGCTGGCCACGGGCTCTTCCCCTTTTGTGCCGACCGTCGCCGGTAACCAGCGCCGCGATTGCTTCGTCTATCGCACCATCGAAGACCTGGAAGCCATGCTCGAATGCGGCCAGCGCTCAACCAGCGGCGTGGTGATCGGCGGCGGTCTGCTGGGGCTCGAATGCGCCAAGGCCTTGCGCGACATGAACCTGACGACCCACGTGGTCGAGTTCGCCCAGCGATTGATGGCGGTGCAGATCGACGAACACGGCGGCCGCATCCTGCGCCAGAAGATCGCCGACCTGGGCGTGACCGCCCACACCCAGAAGAACACGCTGGAAATCGTCGACGGCCAGCATCACACGCACCGCATGAACTTCGAGGATGGTAGCCATCTCGAGACCGACATGATCGTGTTCTCGGCCGGCATCCGCCCACGCGACGAACTGGCCCGCGATGCCGGCCTGGTGGTCGGCGAACGCGGCGGCATCAGCATCGACAACAGCTGCCTGACCTCGGATGCGCGTGTCTACGCCATCGGCGAATGCGCCTTGTGGAATGGCCGCATCTTCGGCCTGGTAGCGCCCGGCTACGATATGGCGCGCACTGCCGCGCGCCACCTGCTGTCGCATCTTGACCAAGCGGCCGAGGTGCTGCAGTTCAATGGCGCCGACATGAGCACCAAGCTCAAGCTGATGGGCGTGGACGTGGCCAGCATCGGCGACGCCCACGGCAAGGAAGCTGGTAGCCGCTCGTTCCAGTTCACCGACGAGCGCCGCCAGATCTACAAGAAGATCGTGGTGTCGGAATCGGGCAAGCATCTGCTGGGCGCGGTGATGGTGGGCGACGCCGCCGAATACGGCACGCTGCTGCAGATGATGCTGAACCGGATCGAATTGCCGGAGTCGCCGGAGTTCCTGATCCTGCCGCAATCGGATGGCAAGGCGAAACCAGGCCTGGGGGTGGACGCCCTGCCAGATTCGGCGCAGATCTGCTCGTGCAACAACGTCTCGAAGGGCCAGTTGTGTGCGGCAGTGGCCAGTGGCGTGTGCAGTGTCGGCGAGCTCAAGGCCTGCACCAAGGCCGGCACTGCCTGCGGCGGCTGCGTGCCGCTGGTGACGCAGGTCATGAAGGCCGAGATGAAGAAGCAAGGCCTGGCCGTGAACAACCATGTGTGCGAGCACTTCCCGTTTTCGCGCCAGGAGATCTATCACCTGGTGCGGGTGGGCAAGATCAGGAGCTTCGACGAGCTGCTGCACAAGCACGGCCACGGCCTGGGCTGCGACATCTGCAAGCCGCTGGCGGCCAATGTGCTGGCATCGTGCTGGAACGACTTCGTGCTCAAGAAGGAACACGCCAGCCTGCAGGACAGCAATGACTACTTCCTGGGCAATATCCAGAAGGACGGCACGTATTCGGTCGTGCCACGCATGGCCGGTGGCGAAGTCACGCCGGACGGCTTGATCGCGGTCGGCAGCATCGCCAAGAAATACGGCCTGTACACCAAGATCACCGGTGGCCAGCGGGTCGACCTGTTCGGCGCCCGGGTAGACCAGTTGCCCGACATCTGGGAAGAACTGATCGCCGCCGGCTTCGAGACCGGCCACGCCTACGGCAAGTCGTTGCGCACCGTGAAGTCGTGCGTGGGCTCGACCTGGTGCCGCTACGGCGTGGGCGACAGCGTCGGCTTCGCAGTGCGCCTGGAGAACCGCTACAAAGGCTTACGCTCGCCGCACAAGATCAAGTTCGGCGTCTCGGGATGCACCCGCGAGTGCGCCGAGGCGCAGGGCAAGGATGTCGGCATCATCGCCACCGAAAAGGGCTGGAACCTGTACGTGTGCGGCAACGGCGGCATGAAGCCGCGCCACGCCGAACTGATCGCGTCGGACCTGGACGAAGCCACCCTGACCCGCTACGTCGATCGTTTCCTGATGTTCTACGTACGCACTGCCGACCGCCTGCAACGCACCAGCACCTGGCGCGAAAACCTGGAAGGCGGCATCGACTACCTCAAGAGCGTGGTGATCGATGACAAGCTGGGCCTGGCCGCCGAACTCGAAGCCGAGATGCAGGAGGTGGTCGACACCTATGAATGCGAATGGAAGAAGGCCGTGACCGACCCCGAGACGCGCAAGCGCTTCCGCCACTTCGTCAACAGCCGCGCAGCCGATGGCAATATCCGCTTCGTGGAAGAACGCGGCCAGATCCGGCCGGCGACCCAGGCCGAAAAGAAATTGCTTGAGATCGCGGTGGTAGCGGAGACGGCGTAACAGATACGCCAACACGCGATACGCCGTCGCCCTGACCAACGTCGGGACCCGGCGTCTTTAACAAACGGAAAGACAGTCAGCGGAGCCACCATGCATAGCGACCAACAGATAACCCACTGGACCCCCATCTGCAGCCTGGACGAGATCGTTCCCAACACCGGCGTGTGCGCGCTGGTCAACGGCCAGCAGGTGGCGGTGTTCCATGTGATCGATAGCACCGCCGGCGGCCAGGCGCGGGTATTTGCCATCGGCAATTACGATCCCAACTCGGAAGCGGCCGTACTGTCACGCGGCCTGGTGGGCAGCCTGGGCGAACGCATCGTGGTGGCCTCGCCTATCTATAAGCAACATTTCGACTTGCAGACCGGCGAGTGCCTGGAAGCACCCGCCAACTCGGTCAATGCCTGGCCGGCCCGCATCGAGGCCGGCCAGGTCTGGGTCGGAGCCTGAGATGCAGGCCCCGGTCTCGACAGCCACTGGCAAACCCGCGCTGGTCGTCATCGGCAACGGCATGGCCGGCATGCGTACGGTCGAGGAGCTGCAGAAGCTGGCCCCGGAGCTCTACGACATCACCGTGTTCGGCGCCGAGCCGCACGGCAATTACAACCGCATCTTGCTCTCGCCGGTATTGGCCGGCGACAAGAGCATCGATGACATCATGCTCAACACCCGCGACTGGTACGTGCAGAACCACATCACGTTGCACGCCGGCGACCCGGTCGAGCATATCGATCGTCGCCGTCGCGTGGTGCGTTCGCGCAGCGGCATCGAAGTGCGGTATGACCGACTGTTGCTGGCGACCGGCTCGACGCCGTTCATCATCCCGGTGCCGGGCCATGATCTGCCCGGCGTGATTGCCTTTCGGGATATCCAGGACGTCAATGCCATGCTCGAGGCGGCGCGCCATCATCGCCATGCGGTGGTGATCGGCGGCGGCCTGCTGGGGCTGGAGGCGGCCAACGGCTTGATGCGCCAGGGCATGGACGTGACAGTGGTGCATGTGGCCGACACGCTGATGAATCAGCAACTCGACAAGCCGGCCGCCGACCTGCTGAAGAAGGCCCTGGAAACCAAGGGATTGCGCTTCCTGTTGAGCGCCAACACCGCCGCCATCGTCGGCGACGAACGCGTGAGCGCGGTGCGCTTCGCCGACGGCAGCGAGATCGCGGCCGACCTGGTGGTGATGACCGCCGGTGTGCGCCCCAACATTGCGCTGGCCAAGTCGGCCGGCCTGCATTGCGAGCGCGCCATCATCGTCGACGATACCTTGCAGACCTATGATCCCCGCATCTACGCAGTGGGCGAATGCGTGCAGCACCGCCGCGCCACCTTCGGCCTGGTGGCGCCGATCTGGGACCAGGCCCGCGTGGCCGGCGCCCACCTGGCCGGCGCCGGGCATCGTCGCTACGTGCAGCAGGCCACCGCCACCAAGCTCAAGGTCACCGGCGTGGATCTTTATTCGGCGGGTGACTTCATCGGCGCCGACGATACCGAGGACCTGGTGTTGCGCGACCCGCGTCGCGGCATCTACAAGCGGCTGGTGTTGCGTGGCAACCAATTAGTGGGTGCCGTCTTGTATGGGGACGTCAAGGACGGCCCGTGGTACTTCGAGCTGATACAGAGCGGCCGGGACATCTCGGCCTGGCGCCGTGAACTGCCGTTCGGCCAGGCCATGTGCCAGCAGGAACAAGCCGCATAGCGCACAAGGAAAACCATCGTGAACCTCTCCCGCACACCGATCGCGATTGCCGTGACCACCACCCAGACCACCTGCCCCTATTGCGGCGTCGGCTGTGGCGTGTCGGCATCGATGAAGGCCGACGGCAGCATTGGCGTGGCAGGCGATGCCAAGCACCCGGCCAACCTCGGGCGACTCTGCGTGAAGGGTTCGGCGCTGGGCGAGACGGTCGACCTGGACGGCCGCCTGCTGGTGCCGCAGGTGCGCGACGAACAAGGCGTCATGCAACGCGTGAGCTGGGACGCGGCGCTCGACCAGGTCGCCGGCAAGCTCTCTGCCATCGTCGCCGAACACGGGCCGGATGCGGTCGCACTATATGTATCGGGCCAGTTGCTGACCGAGGACTACTACCTCGCCAACAAGCTCATGAAGGGCTACATCGGCAGCGCCAATATCGATACCAATTCACGCCTGTGCATGTCGTCGGCCGTGGCCGGCCACAAGCGCGCCTTCGGCGAAGACCTGGTGCCGCTGGCCTACGAAGACCTGGAACTGGCCGACCTGGTGGTGCTGGTGGGGTCCAACGCGGCCTGGTGCCACCCGATCCTGTTTCAGCGCATCGCCAGAATCAAGGAAACCCGACCCCACGCAAAGCTGGTGGTGATCGACCCGCGCCGCACCGCCACCTGCGAACTGGCCGACCTGCACCTGCCGGTCAAGGCCGGCACCGATGTCTGGCTGTTCAATGGCTTGCTGAGCTACCTGGCCCATCGCGGCGCGCGCGACAACGCCTTCATCGCCGCCCATACCAACGGCTTCGACGAGACGCTCGCCACGGCCGATGCCGATTGCGCCGACCCTGCGACGGTGGCGCGCATCTGCAAGGTCGAGCTGGCCGACCTGCTGGATTTCTACGAATCGTTCGCCCAGACCGACAAAGTCGTCACCGGCTTCTCGATGGGGGTGAACCAGTCCTCGGCCGGCACCGACAAGGTCAACAGCATCATCAATTGCCATCTGCTGACGGGCCGCATCGGCCGCCCCGGCATGGGGCCGTTCTCGATCACCGGCCAACCCAATGCGATGGGGGGCCGGGAAGTCGGCGGCCTGGCCAACATGCTGGCGTCGCACATGGACCTGGACAACGCCCTGCACCGCGACATCGTGCAGGGTTTCTGGCAATCGCCGCGCATCGCCGAGCGCCCCGGCTACAAGGCGGTCGACCTGTTTCGCGCGATCGAGGACGGCCGCGTCAAGGCGGTCTGGGTGATGGCCACCAACCCGATGGTCAGCCTGCCCGACGCCGACCTGGTGCAGCGGGCGCTGGCCAGGTGCGAACTGGTGGTGTCGTCCGACGTGATCGAAAAGACCGACACCAATGCGCTGGCGCATGTGCTGCTGCCGGCACTGGGCTGGGGCGAGAAGGATGGCACCGTGACCAACTCCGAGCGCCGCATTTCGCGCCAGCGCGCCTTCCTGAGCGCCCCCGGCGAAGCGCGGGCGGACTGGCGCATCATCTGCGACGTGGCGCAGCGCATGGGCTTTGACGGCTTTGCGTTTGACAATGCGCAGCAGATCTTCGACGAGCACGCGCGCCTGTCGGCGCATCGCAATGGCGACGCCGCGCCAGAAGCGCACCGGGTGTTCAACCTGGCCGGGCTATGCGGCATGACGCGCCAGCAATACGATGCGCTGGCGCCGATCCAGTGGCCGGTAGAACGCGGCCCCGATGGCAGCGTCACCGGCACGGCCCGCCTGTTGCAGGACTACCGCTTTACCCATGCCGATGGACGGGCGCGGCTGGTGCCGACGCCGCCGCGCCAACCGGCGCATGCCACCGACGACGACTATCCCCTGGTGCTCAACACCGGCCGCGTGCGCGACCAGTGGCATACGATGACCCGCACCGGCAAGTCGGCCACGCTGGCCAATCATATTCCTGAAGCCTTCATCGACATCCACCCGCAAGACGCGCTGCTGTACGGCGTGCGCGAAGGCGGACTGGCACGCATCAGCAGCCGCTGGGGCGCGATGGTGGCGCGGGTGCAGCACGGCGGCGGCATTCCCCGCGGGACCGTGTTCGTGCCGATCCACTGGAACAACCAGTCGGCCTCCGACGCCCGTGTGGGGGCGCTGGTGAATCCGGTGGTCGATCCGGTCTCGGGCGAGCCCGAGTTCAAGCACACGCCGATTGCCATTGAAGAATTCCGGGTGGCATGGCACGGCTTCATCCTGACCCGCCATCGGCTGGCGCTGGATGACATCACGCACTGGACTCGCGTGCAGGGCCGCGACTTCACCCGCTTCGAGCTGGCGGGGCGCAAGCAGATTAGCGATCACGGGCAATGGGCGCGTCGACTGCTGGGCGTGGACGACCTCGACGCCGACTGGCTGGAATACGAAGATCGCAGCGCCGGCCAGTATCGTGCCGTTCATGTGGTCGATGACCGCATCGACATGTGCCTGTTCCTGTCGAGTCGTCCCGACCTGCCCTCGCGCGCCTGGCTCGCCGGCCTGTTCGCCAAGCCGCAACTGGACGAAGCCGATCGGGTCGGCCTGCTGGTGGGCCAGCCTATCGAAAAAGGCGTCGATGCCGGACCGACCGTGTGTTCCTGCTTTGGCGTGGGCCGCAATACCATCTGCGACACCATTCGCAGCAAGGGGCTGACGCAAGTCAATCAAGTGACGGCGTGCCTCAAGGCCGGCGGCAACTGCGGATCGTGCGTACCGGAGATAAAGAAGCTATTGGTCGAGGTGCGGGTGATGGCTTCCGAAGCCCGGCCGGCGACGGCGAATTGAAAAATAATTCATTTTTTCTCGCAGAGGTGTTGACCGAAGTAAGACCCTTTGCTATAGTTGCGTTCTTCGGAGTGTAGCGCAGCCCGGTAGCGCACCTGGTTTGGGACCAGGGGGTCCAAGGTTCGAATCCTTGTACTCCGACCACACGAAAACGGGCTGTCCTTTTGGACAGCCCGTTGTCTTTTCCGGAATCGGTTTTATAACATCGACCGATCCCGTCTCTGCCCTTAGCTCAACCGGATAGAGCAACGGCCTTCTAAGCCGTAGGTTAGGGGTTCGATTCCCTTAGGGCAGGCCAGTTTAATTCCGCATCCCGCGTTACCCGTTCCCCATTACCGGCCATTGTTTCCATCCCCGGTGCAGCCCCCCCCCTCCCCCTTTTGCAGGCTCGTCACCCAACTCCATCTGGTTGACCTCATATCTTCACGCCACCTGCCACTCCCAGACTTTTCTCATATCTCGCTTTCAGACGACTGTCTACAGTGACGAACTTGATCAACGATTGAGCAGGCCACACGGACATGAACAAGCATCGTCATTGCATCCAGCCGAATAACAGGACAACTACCCCAGCGCTTGCTGCCGCATACGACAGCAGCCACCAACAGCACTCACCCGCTGCCTCGACACGTTCTATCGCAATCGCATTGAGCATTTGCGTTATTGCTCTTTGTGCCGCCGGCACTGCCTCGGCCAACGAGAAGAAACACTGGTATTTTGGCGGCAGCATCGGCTCTGCAAACAATACGCTTAGCGGTGAAAACTCACCCAAGGGTTCAACCGAAAAAATCGCCGCGACGGGCTTCAAACTGTACGGCGGCTACCAGTTCAACAAAAACTTTGCCGCAGAACTGGCATACATCAATTTCGGGAAATACAGTTCGGTGTCGCCAGACTGGCGCATTACGGCAAAAACGACCGCCCTGGGAATGAGTGCAGTAGGCACGCTGCCACTGTCGACAAATTTTTCAGTGCTCGGCCGGGCAGGCGTTCTCGCCAAGATGGTCAACGCTGACGGGCGCCACGTGACTGATCGCCAGATCTACACCATGAAGTCCACTAAAGTGGCGCCATTGTTCGGTGTCGGCGCCGAATATCGCTTTACGCCCGCGATATCCTTGCGCGCTGAATACGAATACGTCGGCAAGACAGGTTTCGGCGACGAAAAACTCAAGCTGGCCAACGACCTCTTATCCATCGGCTTGCGGGTTCGATTCTAATCAGGCCCGATGCAAATACAAAAAGCCGGACAACTGCCTTGTCCGGCTTTTTTTCGTCAGGCGGGGCAAACAGTGACCGGCCTCCGTCACGCCGGAAGCGCGATATCAGGTCGCCCTGCTCACTAACACTTCACTTGTCGGCGCCCTCGCCGTTCAGCCGCACCGTATAAATATCGGGACGCGAAATCTGCCACACCAGATCGCCGCGATTGATGGCCTCGAAGCCACAGCGTGCATACAACCATGGCGCGGTGCTGGTGGTGAGCATCACGCGGCGCAGCTTTTGCAGTGTGGGATGCAAATTGGCCGACTCGATCATCCAGCGACCCAGGCCGTCGCCGCGCAAGGCTTCGACGATGAACACATCGCACAGGTAACCGAAGGTGGCGTGATCGGTCACCACGCGGGCGAAGCCGACCTGCTCCTGACCGCGATAAAGACCAAAACAGAGACTGTTTTCAATCGAGGTGCGCACCGTATCGATATCGATATCGGGCGCCCAGTTCGAACGCGTCAGTACGCTGTGGATCAGTGGGATGTCCAGTCGCGCGGGGTCGGTGTCGATCACAAACTCGTCGCGGCGCCAGATCAGGTGTTCACTCATGGGTTTCCCTAGGGTAAAGGTCCGAACGCTGACTATGCTGCATTCGCAAATAATCGAAATCATGCCACAGCTGAGCCGCTTCTTGCAGTGCCCTGGACCACTGCAAATCATTTAGTCGCCCAAGCCCATGCATTGAAACATTGCTTGCAATTCGGTTACACCTTGCAGCGTCAGGTTGCCAGACCATGACAACATTCATCTAGCTATAGTCGACAATATGTCGATAGCAGCACACAGCACAACCCACAGGAGAGATGACGTGAACAAAAAATCCCTGGCCTGGAGCGCCTGCCTGGTGTTTTCACTGGTGTCCGGCATGCCCATGGCGCAAGCGCAATCGGCCTACCCTGCGCCGCCACCACCGACCTATAGCCAGCAACAACTGGACCAGATGCTGGCGCCGGTGGCGCTGTATCCCGATTCGCTGCTGGCGCAGGTACTGATGGCGTCAACCTATCCGCTCGAAGTGGTGCAGGCGCAGCGCTTCGTCGAAGCCCGCCCGGGACTGCAGGGCGATGCACTGGCACGTGCGGTGGCTCCCATGCCGTGGGACCCGAGCGTGAAGGCGCTGCTGCAGTTTCCGTCGGTGCTGGCCATGATGAACGACCGGCTGGACTGGATGCAGCAACTGGGCCAGGCCTTCCTGTCGCAGCAGCCGGTGGTCATGGATACGGTGCAGCAGTTGCGTGAACGGGCCCAGATGGCAGGCACCCTGCAATCCGGACCGCAGCAGCGGGTGCTGGTCGAAGAACGTACCATCGTGATCGAACCGGTCAATCCGCAACTGGTGTATGTGCCTTATTACAACCCGGTCGTCGCCTACGGCAACTGGTGGTGGCCCGCTGCGCAACCGGTCTACTGGGCGCCGCCGCCACGTTATCGGCCGCCCAACTACAACCCGGGCATCACCGCCAGTATCAGCTTCGGCAGCGCCGTCGGGGTGTTGCATGCGGTCTTTGGTGACGCACGGCCAGACTGGCGCCAACGCCAGGTGCTGGTGTCGCAGACCCGCATCAACAATGTCAATAATGTGAGCAATGTCACCAACAACGTGACCATCAACCGCAATGTCACCGTCAACCAGCGACCAGTGGTCTGGCATCACGATCCGCGTCATTCGGGTGGACGCGACCAGCCGCGCGCCGATGGCCGTCCCGGCAGTCCACCTCCACCAGCCAATGTGGCGCCACCGGCGCAGCAAGCGCAAGCAGCACCAGCAGCAAGGCCGGCAGCCCCGCCACCGCAACCGGCACGCATGCCCGATCGTGACGGACCGCGCCCGCAACCGGCTGCCGGGCTCAGTCCGCAGCAACGGGTGATCGAGCAGGACCGCGAGCGTGAACGGATGGTGCGAGAACAGACGGCAGAACGCGAACGGACCGTCCAGGCCCAGCAACGCCAGCGCGAACAGCAGGCCGCCCAGCAGGGTCAATTGCAGCAGCAACAACAGCGGGATCGCGAACAGGACCGACGCCAGGCACAGGAACAACGCCAGCAGCAGGCTGAACAAGCGCGCCAGGATCAGCACCGCGCACAACAGGCACAACAGGCGCAGCAACGACAGCAACAAGAGCGCCAGCAACAGCAGCAGCACCAACAACAGCAACAGGTTCAACAGCAGCAGCGCGAACAGCAAGCGCAGCAGCAGGAGCGCCAGCAGCAGCATCAACAGCAGGCGCAACAGCAACAACAACGGCAGCAGGAGCAACGCCGCGACCGGGATAACAACGAGCGGCGCCAGGAAAGGCGCGACGACCAGCGTTGATGCACGACAATGCCGCAGCCTGAAGGCTTGAAAGCTGCGGCGGCGCTGGCGGATCAGTTATAATCGCGCTCTTTCCAGAGCACCTTTTCGCAAAGCCGCGCCGGCTTGACGGCTACGCATGGCATGACCGATCGAGGGTTGGGATTTCCAGCCCTTTTTTCATTGGTCGCCGCATCCAGACGCCCGTTTGCCGCGCTTTGCCCGAACCGACTGATCCGACATGCAAGAACCCAGCAACGACCAAGACCTCGCCGCCGACGGCGCCGGGCAACCGACTGAAGCGTCGGAGGCCGGCAGCCGCCGCGCGCCGGCCGACCTCATCACGCGCGAAGTGGCGCGCCGCCGCACCTTCGGCATCATCTCCCACCCCGACGCCGGCAAGACCACGCTGACCGAAAAGCTGTTGCTGTTCTCGGGCGCGATCCAGCTGGCCGGTACCGTGAAGGCCCGCAAGAGCGGCCGCCACGCCACCTCGGACTGGATGGAAATCGAAAAGCAGCGCGGCATCTCGGTGGCCAGCTCGGTGATGCAGTTCGAATACCGCGACCACGTGGTGAACCTGCTCGACACCCCGGGCCACCAGGACTTCTCGGAAGATACCTATCGGGTGCTGACGGCGGTCGACTCGGCCCTGATGGTGATCGATGCTGCCAAGGGCGTCGAAGAGCAGACCATCAAGCTGCTCAACGTTTGCCGCATGCGCAACACGCCCATCATCACCTTCATGAACAAGATGGACCGCGAAACCCGCGATCCGCTTGAACTGCTCGACGAGCTCGAATCGGTGCTCAAGATCCAGTGCGCACCGGTGACCTGGCCGATCGGCATGGGCAAGAACTTCCGCGGCGTGTACCACCTGCTGCGCGATGAGATCATGCTGTTCAAGGCCGGTGAAGAACGGGCCAACGGCGACGTCGAGATCATCAAGGGCATCGACAATCCCAAGCTGGCCGAGATGTTCCCGCTCGAGATCGAGCAGTTGAAGATGGAAGTCGAACTGGTGCACGGTGCGTCGCACCCGTTCAACCTGGACGAGTTCCTGGCCGGCATCCAGACCCCGGTGTTCTTCGGCTCGGCGATCAACAACTTCGGCGTGCGCGAAATCCTCAACGCGCTGCTGGACTGGGCCCCCGGTCCGGGCGGACGCGACGCCACCGTGCGCAGCGTCAATCCGACCGAAGAACCGTTCTCCGGCTTCGTGTTCAAGATCCAGGCCAACATGGACCCGGCGCACCGCGACCGCATCGCCTTCTTGCGGGTGTGCTCGGGGCGCTTCGAGCGCGGCATGAAGCTGAAGCACCTGCGCCTGAATCGCGAGATCAAGGTGTCGTCGGTGGTGACCTTCATGGCATCGAGCCGCGAACAGGTCGAAGAGGCCTATGCCGGCGACATCATCGGCTTGCCCAACCACGGCAACATGCAGATCGGCGACAGCTTTTCCGAAGGCGAACTGCTGCAGTTCACCGGCATCCCCTACTTCGCGCCGGACTTCTTCCGGGTCGCGCGCATTCGCAATCCGCTCAAGATCAAGCAGTTGCATAAGGGCTTGCAGCAGTTGGGCGAAGAAGGCGCGGTGCAGGTCTTCAAGCCCGTCACCGGCAGCGACCTGATCCTGGGCGCGGTCGGCGTGCTGCAGTTTGAAGTGGTCGCCAGCCGCCTGTTGAATGAATACGGCGTCGATGCCGTCTTCGAAGGCACCAGCATCAGCAGCGCGCGCTGGGTCACCTGCGACGACAAGAAGAAACTGGCCGATTTCGAGAAGTCATCGGCCGGCGCCAATCTGGCAGTCGATGCCGCCGGCAACCTGGCCTACCTGGCCAGCTCGGGCGTGAACCTGCGCCTGACGCAGGAGCGCTGGCCTGAAGTCGTGTTCCACGCCACGCGGGAACACGCGGCCAAGCTGGACTGATTCTGAGGTTCAACAGCCCTGCTGCTATTGGAGGGCGCTGAAAGTCGCCGGGCCCTGACTTGCGTCAGGGCGACGGAGGTGAGGGTTAAACTATTGCGTCGTGCCGGCGACTTCAGCATCCCCAAAAAACAAAATGCCGCCCGGTTTGCACCGGGCGGCATTTTTTTCAGCGGCTCAGCAAGGCAGCCAATCGCAAGCGATCAGGCCTTATCCTTGTTGAAGGCTTCGACGCCAGCCAGAATCTCGGCGCGCGCAGCGTCCGGACCTTCCCAGCCTTCGACCTTGACCCACTTGCCCTTTTCGAGATCCTTGTAGTGCTCGAAGAAGTGCTTGATCTGGTTCAGGGTCAGTTCGTTCAGGTCTTCCGGCTTCTGCAGGTTCTTGTAGATCGGCAGCACCTTGTCGACCGGCACGGCCAGCAGCTTGGCGTCGATGCCGGATTCGTCGGTCATCTTGAGCACGCCGATCGGACGGCAGCGCACCACCACGCCCGGGAACAGCGGGAACGGAGTGATCACCAGCACATCCACCGGGTCGCCGTCTTGCGACAGCGTCTGCGGGATGTAGCCGTAGTTGCACGGATAGTGCATCGCGGTGCCCATGAAGCGGTCAACGAAAATAGCGCCGCTTTCCTTGTCGACTTCGTACTTGATCGGATCGGCGTTCATCGGGATCTCGACGACGACGTTGAAATCATTCGGCAGATCGCGGCCGGCGGGGACGTGGTTCAGGCTCATGGGGAGTTTCTCGCTAAGGGAAAGAAATCGATGCAACAGTTGGCGCCAGCGCGCGCCGGAACCGTTGAAAGCCGCAATTATAGCGATTTTCCATCACGGTTCCAGCGCTTGCCGGCAGTTCAGCGGATGGCGGTCGCCAGGGCGCACTGCTTGTAATGGGCGCTGGCCTGTTCGGGCTGGTCCAGCGCTTCGTGCAACTGCGCCAGCGCCAGGTGCGATTCGCGCACGGTGCGCGGCTCGATGGCGTCCGACAAGGCTTGTTCCAGATGCCGCTGGGCCTTGCCCCACAGCTTCTGGCGCAGGCAGAACATGCCCAGCGTCAAGGCCAGTTCGGCATCGGTCGGGTTCTTGGACAGCCAGGCTTCGCAATGCTCGATCTGGGCCAGCAGCGTCGCCGAACCGGCTTCACCGGTGGAGTCGCGATAGGCGCGCAGAAGACGCACATCCCAATCGGCGACCAGCGCCCGTTCAAGCAGGGTGCGCGCCTCGTCATGCAGGCCGCGGCTGGAGAACGCCTGGGCCGCACGCACGGCAATATACGGCTTGAACTTGTCGCTGCCCGGAATACCCGACCAGAACACCCGGATCGACTCGGCGTCGTGCACGCGGTCCGACAGCAAGGCATCGTAAGCCATCTCTCGCAGCCGGTTCGACAATGCCGGGTGCAGCGCATTGCGCTTGTCCAGCGTTTGCACCAGCCGCAATACCTCGGGCCAGTTCTTGGCTTGCTGGTTGGCCTTGAGCGCCCATTGCAGGGCCTGGATGTGGCGCGTGCCGTTGGCGTTGAGTTCTTCGACCGTTTCCAGCGCCTGCTTGAACTGGTGCTCGTCGACCTGCAATTCGAGCGCCGTCATCAGGCGCGCGGCCTTCAGGGTCGGATCGACTTCGGTGGTGGCCAGCCAGATGTCGCGGCGCTCGCCCTGGCGCATGCGGTGCGCGGCACGGGCTGCGATCAGGGCCGAGACACCGGCATTCTCGGGCAACTCCGAGGCGCGCGTGGCCAGCCGCTCGGCCTGGCCGAAGCGACCTTCGAAGAAGGCCTTGAGCGATTCGCGCAAGGCGGCGTTACCTTCGTGCTCACGCTTGGCGCGACGATAGGCGATCACGCGGCCGGGCAACTTCTGCGTCAGGCGCACGGCGCGAATGACGACATAGATCGTCAGGAACACCGCCAGCACCAGGAACAGGAAGAAATTCAGCGAAAGGTCGAGCCGGTATGGCGGATAGAACAGCACCACATTGCCGGGATTGAAGCGGGCCAGCACGGCCAGGCCAATGGCCGAGGCAAACAGGGTAAGGAGCCAGAGCAGTATTTTCATGTCGCTATTCTTCTCGATGCGCTCACTGGCGAGCCTTGTAGTTGCGCACCGCATTGATGCTCTCGGCCAGCGTTGGCATCTGGATCGCCAGGTTGCTGCCCTGGACCTGCTTCAACAACGACTGGGTGTTCTGGACCTGCTTGGCGCGGGTATCGAAATACTTGGCGATCGAGTCCTGCGCCGCCGACAGGTCATTGCGGAAGGCGAATTCGTTACGCGACAACAAGGCCAGGCGGGCATTGAGCAGACGCAGCTTGAGGTTTTCACGCACGAAATAAGCCTGGCTCGGCGACAGCAGGATCGCCTCGGGCGTCTGCACTTCGCGGATCCGCACCAGTTGCTTGATCTCGGCCCACATCTCGGTGCTCATGCTTTGCCAGGTTTCCTGCGCGCCGGCCAGCCACTTCGACCAGGCCGATTCCACCGGCGCCTCGGCGCCAGCAGCGGTCTTGCCGGCGGCAGCCTTGGCCGGACGTGGCGCGGCATGTGCGGCACGCGGCTGGGTGGCGGACTCCACCGGCTTTTCGTCGATCAGCAAGGGCATGCTGTCGACCTGGCCGATGGCGCTGTCCAGGCGCACGGCGATGCCGGCGATATCGACCGTGGGCAGGGCCTTGAGACGATCGATGTCACGCGCCAGGGCGCGGCGGATGGCGATGAACTGCGGCTTGTCCGAACGCGACAGGCTCTTGTCGGCGTTCTGCAACGCGATCAGGGCGCCCTGCACGTTGCCGGCCAACTCCAGCTGCTGGTCGGCGGTGGAGAGCACTTCCTCGATCTCGGACAGAGCCCAGTCATCACGATTCTTGTTGAGATCCTGGTACATCTGTTCCAGCGCCAGCTGCTGGCTCTGCGACTCGGCCTGCTTGCTGTCGAGTACGCTGACCTTGGCCTGCAGTTCCTTGGTGCTCTCCTGGACCAGCTTGAGCACCCCCTTGAGTTCGTTGCTGCTGTTGTCGCCCGTCTGCAGGCGCTGGGCGACTTCGGTGCGCAGGCCGTGCAGCTCGCGCGACGAAAACCACCATTGCGCCGCCAGCGCGGCAATCACCAGCAGCAGCAGCAACGTCAGCAACCGCTGGCGGCGGCGCAACACGGCCGTGCCATCGGGGGCGGAGATATAGGGGGAGGAAGAGACGGGCGCACTCTGATAGCTGGCCTGTGGCTTGGGCTCCGGCAGGTTCGGCTCGGGGATGGATTGCTGTTCGTTCATGAGGTCGATTGTAACGCGGCAAGTAGTCGTTCGTCGCCCGAACCAGTCAGGATCACGCTGGTAAAACCAAGCGATTCGGCAGTCCGGGCGATCCGATGGTGCGAAACGTAGATTCGTTGTCGTTGCAGTTTTACCACACGATCCGCCCCGCCGGCTAGTCTTGCCATCTCCAACAGGTGCCGCATGGCTTCGGAACTGGTGATGACCCACTCGGCGCCGTCATCGAGCAAGGCCAAAAGTCGGCTGCGCCGCTCGGCCGTCAGGGACGGCGCCAGGCGCCGATAGGCGGTGACGAAATCAACGCCTATCGCATGCTGCTGCAAGGCGCTGCCCAGCAGATCGCGCCCCTGCTGGGCGCGCACGATCAACGCCCGCTGGCCGCGCAGCGACGCCAGCGGCAACGCCGCCAGCAATTCTTCGGAGTCCATCTTGTCGGGCTGCAGCGGCGCGTAGATCGTGGCATTGGCCTGATCCACCCCGTGCGCGCTCAGCGCCAGCCGGCTGCCCTCGCCGACGATGCCGATCGGCACCTGCGCCGGCCAGCGCTCGAGGCAGGCAAACGCGGCGTCGACCGCATTGGGGCTGACGAACACCACCAGCGCATAGTCATGCAGCCGCGCCATCGCCGCGCGCAGCTCGGCCTGGTCATCGAGCGGCTCGATGCACAGCAGCGGAAACACCACCGCCTCGCGTCCCAGCGCCTCGACCTGGCGGGCAAACGCCAATGCCTGCTGCTGCGGCCGGGTCACCACCACCGGCAGCATCGGGCTGGCGTCAGGCCTGGGCAGCATCGGCCTGCGCCTTGCAGGCTTGCAGGATGGCGTCGGCGTCCTGCGCCTTGAGCAGCGCGGCGACCTGCTCGCCCAGCGCTTCCGGAGCGCTGGCCAGGCCATGCGCTTCAGCGGCGGCGCTGCGGGCGCCGTCGGGCGTGGCGATCATGGCGCGCAGATGCAGCCGCTCGCCGTCGACGGTGGCGTAGGCGGCCAGCGGGATCTGGCAGCTGGCGCCGAAAATGCGCGAGACCGAACGCTCGGCCGCAGAAGCGGCGGCCGCCACCGGGTCGTGCAGTGGCGCCAGCGCGCGCCGCATGTCGTCGCGACCTGCGGGAATCTCGATGGCCAGCGTACCCTGGCCGGGCGAAGGCAGGCTCGCTTCGGGCGCCAGCCACTCGCGGATGCGCGCCTTCAGGCCGAGCCGGTTGAGACCGGCCACGGCCAGGATGATGGCGGCGTAGTCGCCACGATCAAGCTTGGCCAGACGGGTATCGAGATTGCCGCGCAAGGGCTTGACCACCAGCTGTGGATAGCGCGCAGCGATCATCGCCTGGCGACGCAGGCTGCTGGTGCCGACCACCGCGCCGGCCGGCAACTCGGCCAGGCTGGCGTAGTCGTTCGAGACGAAGGCGTCGCGCGGATCTTCGCGCTCCAGCACGGCGGCCAGCGCGAAACCTTCGGGCAGGTCCATCGGCATGTCCTTGAGACAGTGCACCGCGAGGTCGGCCCGGCCTTCGGCCATGGCGACTTCGAGTTCCTTGACGAACAGCCCCTTGCCGCCGACCTTGGACAAGGTGCGATCGAGAATCTGGTCGCCACGGGTCGTGGTGCCGAGAATTTCGATGCTGCACTGCGGATATAATTCGACGAGACGGTCGCGCACATATTCCGCTTGCCACATGGCAAGCCGGCTCTCACGCGAGACGATGACGATATTGGAAGGAGGGAATTCTTTCAAGGCGGGCTTTCCGATTCAGTCATGGCGCATGCAGCCGTGAATCATGAAGAAAGCGGGCGACCGGCAATCCCAGACTGAACAATGATTAAAGACAAGGGAAATATGGAGACAAATTCTAGCACGCAGCGCATCGGCCACTGACGCGGAACCGATTTGCAGTTCGATCCAACAGCACGACTTTCTCCCCTCGAAAACCGCAGCAGACGTTGATCATGGCCACCACAAAACAAACCCGACGCAGTGCCCCTCGCCCTTCCCCCGCCGCTTCCACGACCGGCGCCACCACCCCGACTGCAGCACCTGCCAACGCTGCCGCCCGCAACACCCGCAATACCGAAAAAGACGCCCCGCTGCGTGAAGACATTCGCCTGCTGGGCCGCCTGCTGGGTGAAGTGGTGCGCGAGCAGGAAGGCGACGCCGTCTTCGAGGTAGTCGAGACGATTCGCCAGACGGCGGTGCGTTTTCGTCGCGAATCCGATGCCAAGGCTGGCGCCGAACTCGACAAGCTGCTCAAGAAGCTGACCCGCGACCAGACCAATTCGGTGGTGCGCGCCTTCTCTTATTTTTCGCACCTGGCCAATATCGCCGAAGACCAGCACCACAATCGCCGCCGGCGTGCCCACCTGCTGGCCGGATCGGTGGCGCAACCGGGCAGCGTCGCCTATGCCCTGTCGCGCCTGGATGATGCCGGCCGCTCGGGCGCACAAGTGCGCGCCCTGCTGGGCAACGCCCTGATTTCGCCGGTGCTCACGGCGCACCCGACCGAAGTGCAGCGCAAGAGCATCCTGGATGCCGAGCGCGAGATCGCGCGCCTGGTGGCTGAACGCGACGGCCCGCACACTCCGCGTGAACTGCGCCACAACACCGAACTGCTGCGCGCCCGCATCGCCACGCTGTGGCAGACCCGCATGCTGCGCTATACCAAGCTGAGCGTGGCCGACGAGATCGAGAACGCGCTGTCGTACTACCGCATCACCTTCCTGCGCGAATTGCCGGCGCTGTATGAAGATATCGAAGGCGAGATCGACAGCCAGTTCCCGGCGCGTGGCAAGCAGCGCGCCAGCCAGGCCGAGTTGCCGCCCTACCTGCAGATGGGCAGCTGGATCGGCGGCGACCGCGACGGCAATCCCAACGTCAACGCCTCGACCATGCAGCATGCCCTGAAGCGGCAGTCGACAACCATCTTCGATCACTACCTGGAAGAAGTGCATGCGCTGGGTGCCGAGCTGTCGATCTCGACCCTGATGGTCGACGCCAGCGCCGAGCTGCTGCAACTGGCCGACGCCTCGCCGGACCATTCCGACCACCGCGCCGACGAGCCTTACCGGCGCGCGCTGATCGGCATCTATGCGCGCCTGGCGGCCACCGCCCGCAGCCTGGGCGTGGTCAACATCCTGCGCCAGGAAGTGGGTGCCGCGACCGCCTATGCCACGCCCGAGGAGTGCCTCACCGAGCTCGACGTGCTGGTCGCCTCGCTGCGCGCGCATCACGGCAGCGCCCTGGTCAAGCCACGCCTGGCGGGCTTGCGGCGCGCGGTGGAAATATTCGGCTTCCACCTGGCCACGCTGGACATGCGCCAGAGTTCGGACGTGCACGAACAGGTCCTGGCGGAGCTGTTCGCCAAGGCCGAAGTCGAAGCCGACTACGGCGCACTGGATGAAGAGGCCAAGGTGGCGCTGTTGCTGGCCGAACTGGCGCGCCCGCGCCTGCTGCACTCGCCCTATGTCGACTACAGCGAGCAGACCGTGTCCGAACTGGCCATCCTGCGCTGCGCGCGCGAGATCCGTCGCCGTTACGGCCATCGCGCCATCCGCAACTACATCATCTCGCATACCGAGACCGTCTCCGATCTGCTCGAAGTGCTGCTGCTGCAGAAGGAAACCGGCCTGTTGCAGGTCGAAGGCAAGCGCCTGCGCGATCTCGAACTGATGGTGATCCCGCTGTTCGAGACCATCCCCGACCTGCGCTGTGCCGCCGACATCATGCGGCAATGGTTGACGCTGCCGCAGGTGGCGCCCCTGATCGAGGGCCACGGCAAGCTGCAGGAAGTGATGCTGGGCTATTCGGATTCGAACAAGGATGGCGGCTTCCTGACCTCCAACTGGGAGCTCTACAAGGCAGAGAACCAGCTGGTCGAACTGTTCAACGAGGCCGGCGTGACGCTGCGCCTGTTCCATGGCCGTGGCGGCACCGTGGGCCGCGGCGGCGGCCCCAGCTACCAGGCGATCCTGGCGCAGCCGGCCGGCACCGTCAACGGCCAGATCCGCCTGACCGAACAGGGCGAGATCATCGCCTCCAAGTTTTCCAATCCGGAAATCGGCCGCCGCAACCTCGAACTGCTGGTCGCCGCCACGCTCGAGGCGAGCCTGATGCCGCAGGACACCGACGGCAAGCAGGCCAGGAAGCTGGCCGAGTTCGAGCGGGTCATGGAAGACCTGTCCGAGCGCGCCTATCGCGGCTATCGCAACCTGGTCTACGAGACCCCGGGCTTCACCGATTATTTCTTCGCCGCCACGCCGATTGCCGAGATCGCCCAGCTCAATATCGGTTCGCGCCCGGCCTCGCGCAAATCGACCCGCCGCATCGAAGACCTGCGCGCCATCCCCTGGGGTTTCTCGTGGGGCCAGTGCCGCCTGCTGCTGCCGGGCTGGTATGGCTTCGGCAGCGCTGTCTCGAGCTGGCTGGCCGAGGCTGGCAACGCCCGCGAAAACGCCAAGCGCCTGGCCACGCTGCGCGCCATGTGCCGCGAATGGCCGTTCTTCGCCGCCCTGCTGTCGAACATGGACATGGTGCTCTCCAAGACCGACCTGGCGGTGGCCTCGCGCTATGCCGGGCTGGTGGCGGACCGCAAATTGCGCACTGCCATCTTCGGGCGCATCGTGGACGAACACGAACGCACCGCCGCCATGCTCAGCGCCGTCACCGGCAACAAGGACCGCCTGGCCGCCAATCCCATGCTGGCGCGGTCGATCAAGAACCGCTTCGCCTATCTTGATCCGCTGAACCACCTGCAGGTCGAACTGATCAAGCGGCACCGCGCCAACATTACCGCCGGACGAGAACCGGAGGAGCGCGTGCAACGCGGCATCCACCTGACCATCAATGGCGTGGCGGCAGGTTTGCGCAATACCGGGTGAGATGGAACGCGTCGTCTCAAGATTTCTGATGTCTGGCCGATAACCTATGGTCAGGGTGGCATTTGATGCTTCGGCAACTGTGTTGTGACGGGTTGACACCCGTTTGCAACAGCCTGCGCAGTATCATCTTTTTGCGTTGCAATATGACCGCGCAGAGCCGCCGGACCATGGCAATTTTGTAGAATAGGGTCTCATCAGATTTCATTCGCAGTCGTCGCCGGCGCATCGTTTATTTTGTCAAAAAAGTAACGATGCGCAGTTTGGGGACAGATCGAGAACGACGACGCGACACATCGATACGGGGAAACCAACCACATGCTCGACCGGCGATCATCACTCGTCTCGCTTTTACTGTGCGGCTTTGCCGCCGTGACGCTGCGCGCCCACGCGGCGCCCAATTCGGCGCCACCGCCACCGCTGGTGGCCGAGCGCGTCTCGCTCACCAGCACCGACAGCAAAGGCGGCAAGAGCACCGCCTTGTATGGGGTCTGGATCAAGTCACGCAAATCGCTGGCCACCGACAGCAAGGCCAAGTTTCCCACCGTCATCGCCATGCACGGCTGTGGCGGCCTGTACAGCATCGTGCGCGATGGCCGTGGCGAATTCACGCCGCGTCACCTGGCGATGGCTCGGGTGCTGACCGACGCGGGTTATAACGTGCTGTTTCCCGACAGCTTCACGCCACGCGGCCGCCGCTCGACCTGCCAGGACACCGTAGCGCAACGCGAAGCCAGCGCCATGAACCGGCGCTTCGACGTGCAGGCCGCGCTGCACTGGGTGGGCACCCAGCCGGATGTCGACATGACGCGCGTGGCCTTGCTGGGCTGGTCGCACGGCGCCTCGACGGTGCTGGCCGCAATGAACCTGGCCGAGACCGATGTCGCGGTGCGCAAGATCCAGCCGCGCGCAGCGGTGGCCTTCTATCCGAACTGCCAGCCGTATGCCAAGCCGAGCTCGCCCTTCAAGCCGGCCGCGCCGCTGCTGATCCTGATGGGCGAGAATGACGACTGGACCCCGCCCCAGGCCTGCGAAGCCATCGAAAAACGCATGCAGGGCGGCGATACCGAAGTCGCATTGCGCCTGTATCCGGACACCTATCACGACTTCGATGCGCCCGGTTTGCCGGTGCATGTGCGCATGGACATCGTGGGCGCCGGCAAGCCGGCCAGCGATGGCGTCACCAGCGGTGGCAATCCGGACGCGCGCAGCCAGGCCTACCGTTCGATGCTCAACTTCCTGGAAGTGAAGCTGCACTGACGCCGGCGCCGGACGATTCAGCGCACGTAAAAAATGCCGGCCCACTTGCGTGGGACCGGCATTTTTCTTGGCCTGCCGATGCGATCAGTTGACCAGGTCCTGCATGCCTTCGCTCAACTCGGCCAGCGGCGGCATCTCTTCGGTGAACACGCTCAACGACAGGCCGAGCTTGGCTGCCACGTCGCCGGGGAAGGTCGATTCGAGCTCATCGGCTGAATACTTGTTTTCCTCGGCGCGGGCGCGCCATGCGGCCAGGTGGACGATGGCGGTGACGGTATCGAAGGTGCCCTCGAGCGGCTGCGGGAAGTTCTTGATGACATCCGAGAATGCATCCGGAAAGCGCCAGCGCTTGGCCAGTTCGGCACCGACTTCGGAAAAGTCGAAACCGAAGGATTGCCGCTCGACGTCCAGCCGACGCGGATCCAGCGGACCGGCCAGCTTGTCGACCGCCAGTGCCTGCTCGGGCGCGCCGGCGTGAATCACCAGTTGACCGATGGCGTGCATCAGCCCCACGGTAAAGGCGAAATCGGAATTGACCTTCTGGCGCTTGGCCAGCCACTTGGCCACCACCGCCGTGTCGAGGCTATAGCGCCAGAACAGCTTGAGGTCGACGCCGGGCAACTTCTTGAAGCTGCCGGCCATGCCAGTGCTGACCACCAGGGTGCGCACGGTCATGAAACCCAGCATCATGACCGCATCTTCGACGGTGCCGATGGTGCGCGAGACATGATAGTAGGACGAATTGGCCAGGCGCAGGATCTTGGCGCTGAGCACCTGGTCTGCCGCCAGTTTCTTGCCGATCTCTTCGATCGAGACCGATTCGTTATTGAAGCTTTCGATGACTTCCTGCACCACCTTGGGAATGCTGGGCAATGCATTTTGCTGCTCAAACAGTGCTTCCAATTTCATGACCTTCTCTCCTGTAAGACGACCCCCGAACATCTTTCCATTTTTGCAGCGTTTTCACTCTGCCGGCGCGTTAGAAACCCGACCGCCAGCAAGGTCATCGCGCTTCGAGTATAGCGGCACCATTTGGCAATCGGGCAAGCTTTTTTGCGCGCCGCGCAAGGGCGCGAGCAAAAAATGCAACGAACGATTCCACACGGAAATTTTCAGCAAAATCAGGGCCGCCGTCTTGCCCCCGATGAGGTGGCCCGCCTGGTGATTTTTTGCGCCGCACCCAAGCCGAAATGCGAAAAAGCTGCAATGCGCGGCATTTCTGCCTGTCTTCACGTGGCTGGACGCGGCCACGCTTGCTATAATCGCCCATTCTCCGGAATCCCCCACTATGACAGACCAATTTGCAAAAAAGAGCGAAGCCTGGTCGGCTCGCTTTTCCGAACCCGTTTCCGATCTCGTCAAGCGCTATACCGCGTCCGTGTTCTTCGACAAGCGCCTGGCGCAAGTCGACATCCAGGGCTCGCTGGCGCACGCTGAAATGCTGGCGCACCAGGGCATCATCAGCGCTGCCGATCACGCCGAGATCAATCGCGGCATGGCCCAGATCAAGGGCGAGATCGATGCCGGCCGTTTCGAATGGCTGCTCGACCTGGAAGACGTCCACCTCAATATCGAAAAGCGCCTGACCGAACTGGTCGGCGACGCCGGCAAGCGCCTGCACACCGGCCGTTCGCGCAACGACCAGGTGGCCACCGACATCCGCCTGTACATGCGCGGCGCGGTTGACGACATCCTGGGCCTGCTGCGCGACCTGCGCAGCGCCCTGGTGGACCTGGCCGAGCAACATGCCGACACCATCCTGCCCGGCTTCACCCACATGCAGGTGGCCCAGCCGATCACCTTCGGCCACCACGTGCTGGCCTATGTCGAAATGTTCGGCCGCGACGCCGAACGCATGGCCGATGCCCGCAAGCGCATCAACCGCCTGCCACTGGGCGCGGCGGCACTGGCCGGCACCACCTTCCCGATCGATCGCCTGCGCGTGGCCAAGACGCTGGGCTTCGACGACGTCTGCCGCAATTCGCTCGACGCCGTCTCGGACCGTGACTTCGCCATCGAATTCTGTGCTGCCGCCGCGTTGGTCATGACGCACATCTCGCGCTTCTCGGAAGAGCTGGTGATCTGGATGAGCCCACGCGTGGGCTTCATCGACATCGCCGACCGCTTCTGCACCGGCTCGTCGATCATGCCGCAGAAGAAGAACCCGGACGTGCCCGAACTGGCGCGTGGCAAGACCGGCCGCGTCAATGGCCACCTGATCGCGCTGCTGACCCTGATGAAGGGCCAGCCGCTGGCCTACAACAAGGACAACCAGGAAGACAAGGAACCGCTGTTCGACACCGTCGACACGCTCACCGATACGCTGCGCATCTTCGCCGACATGGCGCGCGGCATCAGCGTCAAACCCGACGCCATGCGCGCCGCCGCGCTGCAAGGCTACGCCACCGCCACCGACCTGGCCGACTACCTGGTCAAGAAGGGCCTGCCCTTCCGCGACGCCCACGAGGCCGTCGCGCTGGCCGTGCGCAGCTGCGTCGATCGCGGTTGCGACCTGGCCGACCTGTCGCTGGACGACCTGCGCGCCTTCTCGAACCTGATCGGCGACGATGTGTTTGCCGTGTTGACCCTCGAAGGCTCGGTGGCCGCGCGCGACCACATCGGCGGTACTGCACCCAACCAGGTGCGTGCAGCCATCGCGCATCTGCGCGAAGAACTGCAAAAGAATTAAGTAAGCACCACCCTCTGCCGCCTTCGGGCGGTAGATTCGCTTACCGCCGCAGTGCGCCCTACCCGGGTGTGTTGAGGTGGGTTGTAAAGGTCGACGCAAGGGCAATTGCCTGCGTGCCGGCTGGTATCGAAAGAGGCCGCACAACGGCCTTGAACCGATTTGCATCGGTGGCGGCTAACCCCGACCCGGCGTGGAAAGGTTCGCAGAGGAAGGTGAGCAAGTCCCGTTACCCCGGGCACCCAGGCATCGGCCTCGATGAAGGAATTCCTTTGGAAGGCCCGCACCATCGAATGCGGGAGCGGGAAGGCGATTCCGAAAATATCACACTGAGGAGAGAACTCGATGCAATTCAATACCATGCTCAAGACCCTGCCCGCGTTGCTGCTGGGCGTTACCCTGTCGCACGGCGCGCTGGCCGCCGACATCAAGCTGGGCGTTGCCGAAGCGCTGACCGGCCCGGCTGCCAAGTATGGCGTGGCCATCAAGAACGGCTTCACGCTGGCCGCCGAAGAGATCAACGCCAAGGGCGGCGTCAATGGCGACAAGCTGGCGCTGGTGATCGAAGACGAACAAGGCAAGAAGGAAGAAGCCATCAACGTCTTCAAGAAACTGATTTTCCAGGACAAGGTACTGGCCGTGTTCGGTCCTACCCTGTCCAATTCGGCCTTTGCGGCCGACCCGATCGCCAACGCCGCCAAGGTCGTGGCATTCGGCACCAGCAACACCGCTGACGGCATCACTGCCATGGGCCCGTTCACGTTCCGCAACTCGGTCATGGAAGCCGACGTGCTGCCCGTGACCGTCAAGGCCGCCGTGAAGCACTTCAACATCAAGAAGGTCGCGGTGATCTACGGCAACGACGATGCCTTCACCAAGAGCGGCTACGATGTGTTCAAGGCCACGCTGGAACAACAGAAGATCCCGACCACCACCACCGAGGCCTATGCCAAGGGTGACGTCGACTTCAAGGCCCAGCTGACCAAGATCAAGGCCGGCAACCCGGACGCCATCGTCTGCTCCTGCCTGGCTGAAGAAGCGGCCAACATCATCCTGCAGACCCGCGCGCTGGGCATGAAGCAGCCCTTCATCGGCGGCAACGGCCTGAATTCGCCGAAGCTGTTCGAGATCGCCAAGGATGCCGGCGACAACACCCTGATGGGCAGCCCATGGTCGTCCGAGAACCTGACCGCCACCAACAAGGCGTTCATCGCCGCGTTCAAGGCCAAGTTCGGTTCGGACCCTGACCAGTTCGCCGCCCAGGCCTACGATGCGCTGTACATCGTGGCCGAAGCGCTGAAGCACGTGAAGCTGTCGGGCAACCTGGCCAAGGATCGTGACGCCCTGCGCGTGGCGCTGCCGTCGGTGAAGATCGAAGGCGCGACCGGCAAGTTCGCGTTCCGCGCTGCCCCGGCCGTGGCCGGCAAGCAGGTCGGTTTCGACGCTGACCAGGAAGCCATCGTCAACATCGCCAAGGGCGGCAAGTTCGTCCTGTTGAAGTAATCAGCGACAGGTTGGATGCGCCCACGCCATGCGTGGGCGCAGGCTGACTCCTATATGACCGCCGGCTGCCATCCGGCGAACGAAGACGGAAAGCAAAACAGGCCGGGGAACGGCCGAGACCTTCCGGTGTAACGAGGGAAACACCGTCCGCCCATCCCTGCATGCGGCGCGAACGACCCATCACCTATCAGCAAGCCCTATGTTAGAACAACAGCTCATCAACGCCCTCTCGCTGGGCAGCGTGTACGCGCTCTTCGCGCTCGGTTTCACGCTGGTCTTCGGCGTGCTCGGCGTGATCAATCTTTCGCACGGCGCGATCTTCATGCTGGGCAGCTACGCCGCCCTGCTGCTGGTCGAGCAAATGGCGCTGCCCCTGTGGCTGGCGCTGCTCCTGGCCATGGTGGCCACCGGCCTGCTGGGCGTGGTCATCGACGTGCTGGTGCTGAAACCGCTGCGTCGGCGCAATGCGCCCCACCTGACCCCGATGATCGCCACCATCGGCGTGGCCATCATGATCACCAACATCGCGCAGGGCATCTTCGGCGCCGAGAACAAGCGTTTCCCGGTGGGCACCATCCCCGAGGACAGCGTGTCGCTGGGCCACCTGCATATCACTGCAGTACAAGTGGCCATCGTCGTGATCGCCTTCGTGCTGATGCTGGTGCTGCTGGCCGTGATGCGCAAGACCCAGTTGGGCCGCGCCTTGCGTGCCATCGCCGAGTCGCCCAAGGCAGCCTACCTGCTGGGCATCAACGTCGAAGGCCTGTTCCTGCTGACGTCGTTTGCGGCGGCCGCCCTGGGTGGCGCCGCAGGCGTGCTGGTGGGCGTGTCGTTCAATGCGATCTCGCCCTTCATGGGCCAGCCGATGCTGCACAAGGGCATCGCCGTGATCATCCTGGGCGGCATGGGCGATATTCGCGGCGCCATGATCGGCGGCTTGTTCCTCGGTTTCGCCGAGGTGCTGACGGTGGCCTACATCTCGAGCGACTTCCGCGATGCGGTGGCGTTCGGCCTGCTGTTTTTGATCTTGCTGGTCAAGCCGTCCGGCATGTTTGGCAAAGTGCTGGAAAGAAAGGCTTAAGACCATGAGTTTCATCGAATGGTGGGATGGCTTCTGGGCCACCTACAACACCGTCATTTTCAGCATCGGCGTCAATGCCATGCTGGCCCTGTCGATCTACGTCACCCTGTCGTGCGGCCTGCTGTCGCTGGCCAATGCGGCCTTCATGGGCATCGGCGCCTACACCGCGTCGCTGCTGACGATGCAGTTCGAGTTGCCGTTCGGGCTGGCGCTGGCCGCCGGCGGCGCCCTGCCGGCGCTGGTGGCGCTGGTGATCGGCATCCCCACGCTGCGCCTGTCGGGCGTCTACCTGGCCATGGCCACGCTCGGCTTCGGCGAAGTGGTGCGGGTCATCGTGCTGAACCTGGACATCACCGGCGGGCCGATGGGCCTCAATGGCGTGCCGCCGATCACCGAGTGGTGGCACATCGTGCTGTTGCTGGGCGTGACCATCTACTGCCTGGCGCGCCTGCGTCGCTCCAAGACCGGCCGCGCCTTCGAGGCGATCAAGGAAGATGAAGTCGCAGCGCGCCTGATGGGCGTCAACGTGGCCGGCTACAAGCTGCTGGCGTTCGTCATCGGCGCCGCCATCGCCGGCGTCGCCGGTGGCCTCAATGCCCACTTTACCTTCACCATCGGGCCTAACAACTACGGCTTCGAGAACGCGGTCGATATCCTGACCATGGCGGTGTTCGGCGGCACCAGCAACCTGATCGGCCCGATGATCGGCTCGACCATTTTGTCGCTGTTGCCCGAGGTGCTGCGTCACTTCAAGGAATTCCGCCTCGCCATCAATGGCCTGATCCTGATCCTGGTGGTGCTGTATCTGCCCAAGGGTATCTGGGACCCGCGCCGCATCCGTGCCTTCCTGGGCCGTAACAACGCCGACAAGAAGGTGAACTGATGCTCCTCGAACTGAAACAGATCAGCAAGAACTTCGGTGGCCTGCAAGTATTGCAGGGGGTCGAGTTCAATGTGAAGGAAGGCGAGATCTTCGGCCTGATCGGCCCCAATGGCGCCGGCAAGACCACCGTCTTCAATCTCATCACGGGCCTGCTGCGGGCGTCGTCGGGCAGCATTGCCTTCAACGGCGAAGACATCGGCAGCGTCGCGCCCCACAAGATCACCGAGCGCGGCATTGCCCGCACCTTCCAGAACATCCGCGTGTTCAAGGAAATGACCCTGCTCGAGAACGTCGTGGTCGGCATGCACGATCACCTCGACTACGGCGTGGCCGGCATGTTGCTCAACCTGGGCTCGTTCCGCCGGGTCGAGCAGCAAGCCCGCGAACGCGCGCTGGAACTGCTGTCGTGGGTGCGCCTGGACCACAAGGCCCACATGCTGGCCGACAGCCTGTCCTATGGCGAACAGCGCAAGCTGGAATTTGCCCGTGCGCTGGCCACCAAGCCCAAACTATTGTTGCTGGACGAACCGGTGGCCGGCATGAACCCGGCCGAGAAGACCGAGCTGATGGCCGAGATCGTCAACATCAAGCAACGCGGTTTCTCGATCTTCATGATCGAACACGACATGCGCTTCGTGATGGGCCTGTGCGAACGCATCGCCGTGCTCAACTTCGGCAAGATCATCGCCGAAGGCACCCCGGACCAGATCAAGAACAACCAGGAAGTGATCGAGGCCTACCTCGGCAAGGAAGAAGCATGAGCCAGACAGGAATCCCGAAACCCATCCTGCAGGTAGAAGACCTGGCCGTCGCCTACGGCCACATCGAAGCCGTCAAGGGCATCAGCCTGTCCCTCAACGAAGGTGAGATCACCGCCCTGGTAGGCGCCAATGGCGCCGGCAAGAGTACCTCGCTGCTGGCCATCTCCGGCCTGGTCAAGGCGCAACGCGGTCGGGTCATGCTGGATGGCCGCGACCTGCTGCCGCTGTCGCCGCATAAGATCGTCGAGTCCGGTGTGGTGCAGGTGGCCGAAGGTCGCGCCACCCTGACCACGCTCACCGTCGAGGAAAACCTGACCCTGGGCGCATACACCCGCCGCGACAAGGCTGGCGTGGCGCGTGACCTGGAGTGGGTGTACTCGCTGTTCCCGGTGCTGAAGAACCGCGCCGGCGGTCTGGCCGGCAACCTCTCGGGTGGCGAGCAGCAGATGCTGGCGATCGGTCGCGCGCTGATGGCCAAGCCGCGCGTGCTGTTGCTGGACGAGCCGTCGATGGGCCTGGCGCCGCTGATCATCCAGGAGATCTTCCGCATCGTGCAAGAGATCAACAAGACCGGCATGACGGTGTTGCTGGTGGAGCAGAACGTGCGCCAGGCGCTGCGCATCGCGCAACGCGGCTATGTGCTGGAGACCGGCAAGATCGTGCTGGCCGACAGCGGCGCCAATCTGCTGGGCAACCCGAAGGTGGTCGAGGCTTACCTGGGCGGTTGATCGCCGTTGCGGTCGCCCCCTCGTCGTCCCTGCGCTGGGACGACGAAGTGGGAAGCAATTAATTAGTAAATAAATTCAAATAGCTGTTGACCACCTGCATATTTCCCCTTAATATGCAGCCTCTTTCAAGCACAGCAGCTTTAACGCAGTGCCTGACAAGGCCCACGTGGCGGAATTGGTAGACGCGCATGGTTCAGGTCCATGTGCCGCGAGGTGTGGGGGTTCGAGTCCCTCCGTGGGCACCAAAACATAAAAGGTCGATTGATGAAAATCAATCGGCCTTTTGCGTTTTGGGGGCCACGAGCAAAGCGCCTTCGCGCTTTGCGGGAGGGACGAGAAAGGTTTGCCTTGCAAGGCAAACCGGGGTCGCGGAACGTGACCGAGTCCTACTTATGGCACCAAAACATAAAAGGTCGATTAGCGAAAGCTGATCGGCCTTTTGCGTTTTGGGGCGCCTTGCCATACGGGCATCGAGATCCCCGCCTCGCGCATGCTTTACTTATTTCTTTGCGCTCTTCACCTGCGCCCGCTCCACCGCTCCCCTCACCTCAAAACGCACGCTGTCCAGTTGCACGCCGGCGCCATCCTGCAGCACCAGCACATGCTTGCCCGGCCACGGCATCCAGTCGGCCATCAACTCGCGAGGCGAGCCCTGCACCCGCATCGATTCGGGAATCGTCTTGCCATCCAGCACCCAGCGACTGCCTGACGGCGCACCCTGCGCCCGAAAGCGGATACGCTGGCGCTGCGGCGGAATGTCGGGATCGAGGGCGCTCAGCATGCCCGCCGTCGGATAGGCGATGGCGGTGCGGATCTCGCCGCCGCGCGCCACCCGGATGTCGTCCTGCGCCGTGCCGGGCAGGAAGTACTCGGTGCGCATCGCCTCGATCTGGTCCTGGTAGCGGATGTCGCGCGCCACCACGCCCGCCGGCGCATTGGGGGCGACCGCCTTCATCGCCGCGCCGCGGGTCGTGTGCAGGTATTGCATCACTTCTTGCCATATGGGCGCGGCGCCGGTGACGCCGGACACATCCCACATCGGCGCGCCGGACGCATTGCCGACCCACACGCCGACCGTGTAGCGGGTCGAATAACCGACGCACCAGTTGTCGCGCATATCCTTGGAGGTACCGGTCTTGACGGCCGTCCACATGCGGGTCGACAGCGCGTTCTCGAGACCGAAGGTGCGCGCCCGCGCGCTACGGTCGGACAGGATGTCGCCGATGATGAAGCTGGCCTCGGGGTTCATCACCTGGGTAGCGCGCACTGCCCTGCTCTCTTCAAGCCGCGTGCGCAACGGCGAATATCGCCCCTGGTTGGCCAGTGCGCGATAGGCGTTGGCGAGATTGGCCAGGGTCACGTCGGCGCTGCCCAGCGCCAGGCTGTAGCCGTAGTAGTCGCCGTTCTCGCGCAGGTTGAAACCGAGCGCCTGCAGGCGCTGAAAGAAGCGCTCCGGCGTCACCATCACCAGCGTGCGCACCGCCGGGATATTGAGCGACGAGCCGAGCGCCGTGCGCAGGCTCACCAGCCCCTTGAACTGCTTGTCGTAGTTCTGCGGAATGTACAGCCCGGCCGAGGTGGCCAGATTGACCGGCGAATCGTCCAGCAGCGACGCCGCAGTCAACCACCTGTTCTCGATCGCCTGCTCGTACAGGAAAGGCTTCAGGGTGGAACCGGCCTGGCGTTGCGCCACCACGCCATCGACATCGGCCGCGCCGGACAGGTTGCCGCTGGAGCCGACCCAGGCCAGCACTTCGCCGCTGGCGTTGTCGATCACGATCACCGCGCCATCTTCGATATTGCGGTCCACCAGCCCCGACAACTGCCGCCGCAGGGCCTGGTTGGCAAAGCGCTGCAGCGGGGCATCAAGGGTCGAACGCAATTGCTGGCCGGGGCGCTCCAGCAGCTTACGCGCCAGATGCGGCGCCAGTTGCGGCGCGTCGCTGGCGCCCGGCAGATCGCGCCGCGCGGTGGCGCGCGCCAGGTCGAGCTCGGTGCGACCTTCCAGGCCCTGGCACTGCTCGGGCACGCCCTCATCCTTGAGAATGGCGCAGGCGCGCTCGGCGACCCGGCGCGGCGTCGCATTGGGGCCACGGATCAGCGCCACCGCAATCGCCGCCTCGCGTTCATTGAGGCCACTGGGGTGCTTGCCGAACATCACCCGCGACAAGGCATGCACCCCCACCAGTTCGCCCCGGAAGGCGACCAGGTTGAGGTAGGCCTCGAGGATCTGGTCCTTGCGCCAGTTGCGCTCCAGCGATTGCGCCACCCAGGCCTGCGAGAGCTTCTGGCTGATCGAACGGGCATTCGACTTGCGGCGCAGATCGTCGTACAGCAATCCGGCCAGTTGCATCGTGATGGTCGATGCGCCACGGGTGCGGGTATGCCACAGGTTACCCCAGGCCGAGGCCGCCACGGCGTTCCAGTCGACCCCGCTGTGCTGGTAGAAACGCCGGTCCTCGGACGCGACCAGCGCCCGCCGCAAGGCCGGCGAGACGTCTTCCAGGCTGACCCAGGACAGCTTGCGCTCGCCCATGTCGAGGCGCTGGCGCTGCAGCAGTTCGCCATGGCGGTCGAGCAGGCTGGCGTCGGATGGCACGAAGTCGCGCTTGACCTCGGCAAAGCCGGGCGCGGCCTGCACCGCCAGCGGCGACAGCAAGGCCACCGCCAGCAGCGCCGCAGGCAAGCGTCGCCGGCATCGCGTCACGGCGCCGCCTTGACCACGACCTTCTGGTTCGGCAATTCACCAAACATCTCGGGCGCATACATCGCTTCGACCCGGGTCGGCGGCAGGTTGAATTCACCCACGTTGTTCAGGCGCACCGTGTAGTTGATGCTGGTGCGACCCTTGGGCATCGACTCGTAATAGGCGCGATAGGCTTCGAAGCTGCGCTCCTCATAGGCCAGCCAGCCGCGTCCGCCGTCATTCCTGCTCTCGCCCTGGGCGATCACCGAATCCCGTCCCAGGCCCGAACCCAGCAGCGTGGCGCCGCCCGGCAACGGGTCGCTCACCACTACCCAGGTCATGTCGGTCTGGGCATCGATCTCCAGGCTCACGCGCAACACGTCACCACGGCTATAGCTGCCGCTGACTTTCTGCTCCACCGGTTCGATCTTGCGGGTGATGCGATAGCCGCTCGAGAACGCCTGCGTCAGCGGCACCGCCGCCAGGCTTTGCAGCGTGACCCAGGGCTTGCCGGCGCCGTCATGGGTGAAGCGTGCCGCACCTCCGCTCGCAGTCGCCGGCCATGGCAGTTGCAGCTTGCCGCCGTCGCTGCCGGCGCTCCACACAAAACTCTGCGTGGCCGGCTCGACCGTGACGCGGGTGCTGCCGGCGGGCTTTTCGGCTTCGAACTTGCGGGCGAAGCGGTCCAGCGCCAGGCTACCCCAGACGTTGGCGGTGGTGGTGTTCCAGTGACCACGCTGCTGGCGGGCAATGGCGCCGGCCACCAGGCGCGGCAGGTCATCACGCCAGGCCGGGTTGTTCAGCTGCAGCAGGATCAGGCGGTTGGCGTTGGCATCGGCGCCGCTCATGAGCCACCACCAGTAATCGTCCTGCTCGCTGGAGAATCCCATGCGGGTGCCCTGGAAGTTCAGGCGCGCGCGCAGGATCTGGTCGGCTTCATCGAGCTTCTTCTGGCGCTCGGCGATGGCCGGCACCCGCTGCAGCACGGCGATCCAGTCCAGCAGGCCGGAGGTCGGCCACTGGTTGGGATTGATCTGCAGCGAGCCCAGCATGGCGGGCTGCACGCGGCCGTAGCGGGACAAGGCTTCGAGCGCGGCCAGCTTGCGCACGTCGAGGTCCTTGCGGGGCGACCAGAATTCGCGCGTGATACGTCCTTCGACAAACCCGGCCAGGCCGTCCAGCATCTTGTCGCGACTCTGTGGCGGCACGGCATAACCGGCTTCATTGGTGGCCGCCAGCAGATAGGCGGTCAGCGTATCGCTGCCGCGTCGCGCCGAGCCGTCAGAGGGCGGGAAGTAATAGGCCAGGCCGTCACCATCAAGATAGGTCGGCAGGTCGGCGGCGATACGCTGCCATCCGGCTTCGTCACGCAAGCCGATCGCCTTGGAAGTCTTTTGCTCCAGGCACGAGAACGGATACTGGGTGAAGTAACGGGTCAAGGCATCGCTGCCACCGGCCAGGCTGGCCTTGAGGCCGACCGCCAGGCCGCCACGCCCCGGCAGGCTGCCGGCTGGCTGGGCGATATCGATGGCGGCGCTCTTGTCAAGCTGGAACAGCGTGGCCTGCTGCACCGTCACCGGCACCGCCGGCAACACCCGCTGGCTCAACTTGATGGCGTCGCGCGCACCACTGCCGCCCTGCTCCTGGGCGGTGATCTCCCAATTCAACTGGCTCAGGTCCTGCGCCACCGTGACCGGCCAGGTCAACTCCGAGGCCTGGCCAGCGGCCAGCGCCAGTTCGCGCTCGGGCAGCGCCAGGGCGCTGTCCTGGGTACGCGCGATGACCTTGATCTTCATGTCGCGGGTGGTGGTGTTGCGTAACGTGACCATGGCGTTGAAGCTGTCGCCTTCGCGCACCAGGGGCGGCAGGCCTGAGATCAGTTGCACGTCTTGCGTGGCGCGGATCGAGGTGCTGCCGGTGCCGAACAGGTCGGCGCCGCTATCGGCGATGGCCACGATCCGGAACGAGGTCAGCGCGTCGTTCAACGGCACCTCCAGTTGCGCCCGGCCATCGGCATCAAGCTTGACGCTCGGCTTCCACAGCAGCAGCGTATCGAACAACTCACGGGTGGGCGCACGACCGCCGCCGCCGCCCGCTGGCGTGGCCTTCTTGCCGTAGTGACGCTTGCCCACCACCTGCATCTGGGCGGTCGAGGTCTCGATGCCATAACTGCGCCGCTGCAGCATCGCCTTGAGCAAGTCCCAACTGCCATTGGGTTGCAGCTCCAGCAGCGCTTCGTCGACGGCGGCCAGGGCAAATTCGGCGCCCGATGCAGGCTTGCCGTCCGGCAGTTTCACTTGCACCTGCACCTTGGCCACGCCGCGCACCGGGTAGCTGGTCTTGTCGGTGGTCACGGCCACTTGCAGCTTGTGAGCGGCGTCGCCCACGCCGATCTCGGCGATGCCGTACTTCCAGGCCGGCTTGGACAGGTCGACCATGGTGCCCGGCGCCTGGTACTCGCGGAACTCATGCCACCAGTTGACCGGTTCCTTCCAGCCCCACAGGAAGAACGAATACCACGGCACTTCGCGCATCCGGCCGCGTACGGCCAGCACCGACACATAGACGTTAGGTCCGTAGGCCGCCTTGACCGGCACGCTGATGCTGGGGTCCTGCCCCGACAATTGCACCACCTGGGTGTCGATCACACCTTCGCGCTCCACCGCCACCAGCGCGGTGGCGTGACGGAACGGCATGCGCACCTGGAAGCGTGCCGTCTCGCCGGCCTGGTAGGTCTTTTTCTCGGGCAGGATGTCGATGCGGTCCTGGTTCTCGCCATCGAACCACAGCTCGCCGCGACCGGTCACCCACACCGATGAATAGGACGAGCTGGCATTGCCGCGCGCATCCTTGGCGCTGGCGATCAGCTCGACATTGCCCGGCTCCGACAGTTCGGTGTCGCAATTGAACATGCCATGGGCGTCGCTCTTGCCCGAGCACAGCTTGCCCAGGTCCTGCGTGCTCTGGTCGTTCTCGTAGGCGTAGAAGCCGCCCACCATGCGCTTGCGGTGCGAGTTGGTCTTGCGGGCCATGGCACGGATCTCGACGGCCACCCCGGGTTGCGGCCGGCCATCGGTATCGAGCGTGACGGCAGTGAGGGTCAGCTTCTTCTTAACCGAGACCCAGTTGCCGGCGCGCAGGCCGACCGCCACCGCCGACGGCCACAGGGGCGTCACGCCCGAGATGGTCTGCACCTCGCCATTGGGATCGTTATAGGTCATCTCGGTGAGCAGTTCCTGCGCGCGCGAGAGCGTCGGCAGCTTGGCGATCACGGTGCGCCCGCTGCCGTTCTTGTCGAGCGTGACGGCCAGCTTGTCGGCGACGATCTTCTGGTCGCTGCCGCTGTCATCGTTCTGCGGCGGCTCGAACGAAAAACCGTCGTAGCCGGTAAAGCTCACGCTGCGCGCGCGCAGCAGGCTCGACACCCGCACTTGCTGCCCGGCAGCACCGCCGCCATTGAGGTAGTTCAGTTGCAACTCAAGCGGCAATTCCTTGATCGCCACCTGTGCGCCCTTGGGCGCGGTCATGCGGCCCTGCATCAGCGGCAGGCGGAATTCTTCAACGCGGAAACTACCGGTGTAGAACGCATTGCGTCCACCATCGCTGGCACTTTCACTGTCATTATCGGCATCCTGCCGGTTGGCGTCGGCGCGGCCATAGTCGAGCACCACGTCATAGGCGCCCAGCTTGGCCTGCTTGGGCAGGGCAAACACGGTCTCGGCGCTCTTGCCGCCACGCCACGACAGCGGGAACTGGAACTCCTGCCCGCTGCCCTGGTGCGTGATGCGTACTCGCGTGGGCAGGTCTTGCGTGCGCATCAGGCCGAACCCTCGCATCGATTCGACCCGCATCTGGTGCTTCATCGAGACCGTTTCGCCGGCGCGCAACAGCGTGCGGTCGAAAATGGTGGTGGCGCGGGTTGAGGCTTGTTTCGAGGTATCGGTGGGCAGGTTGAAGCGCCACGATTCGATGCCGTCGTTCCACGAAGTCAAGGCAAACGCCATGTCGGCGCGGCCCTTCTCGTCGCTCTTGCGGGCGCTGACGAACAGGCCGCCGATACGGCCCTCTTCATAGGGCAGGTTGACGCAAGGGTCTTCCAGCACCGGCAGCATGGCCACGCCGGCCGCGTTGGTCTTGCCCTGCCACAGCGATTGGCCGGTGCAGCTGGAGACGCGCACATCGGCGTTGGCCACCGGCTTGGCGTCGTCCAGGCGAGTCACCCAGACCGCGCCGTTCTCGCGCCCCAGCTTGACGTGCACCGACAGGTTGGTCACCAGCGCACTGGTGCGCACGTACATCGGTTGCGGCTTGCCCAGCAGCGACGCGCCCAGCTTGTGCGAGGCCAGCTCGACCACGTAGAAACCGGGGTCGGCCAGCGGGATGCCGACCACCTCGAACGGCCAGGTGCCTTCGACCGCTTCCTTCGGTTGCGGCAGGTTGAGCGTCTTCACGCCCGGTTCGCGCTCGAGCAGGCTGATGCTGCGCGAATCGACCTGCTTGGGGTTGCCCCATTTCTCGTGATAGCGATTGAGCCGGGTCAGCCAGGTGATGATGCCACGGTCATCCTGCACCTTGAGGTCGACCACCTTGCCTGGCAGCGCGCGGCCATCGGTGCCACGCACTTGCAGCGAAGCCTCGACCCGACGCAATGTCACCGGCAGCGCCGGGTCGGCATTGAGCTCGATGATGCCGAACGTCGCCGCCGGAAACTTGGCCAGCGGCGGGAAATCGGCCATCGCCGACTTCAGCGGAAAGGCGCCGGCATTGGCCAGCGTGCGATCGTCTTCATCCTTGAATCCGGACGGCAGGTTGATGGTAAAGGCAGACTTCTCGGCGAACGGCGGCTTGAAGGTGACCGCGCCCACGGTTTCACCGCGCTCGTCCTGGGCAAAGGTGGGCTTGATCTTGCCGCTGCCGCCATCGATGACGATCTGCTCGGCCAGCTTGCGCGGCACCGGCGACGAGAACGACAGCGTCACCGGCAGGATCGGCGAGCAGGCGGCGTTGGCATTCTCGCGCTGGCATGAAAAGCTGGCGCTGAATTCGCTGCGCACCTTGTACTTGAACACTTGCGGCTGCGCCGTCTTGATCGCTGGCGCATTGGCCGCGGCGATGCCGCGATCCCAGATCAGCCGCACCGCTGCATCGTTGGGCAGCCGCTGCTGGCATTGCACGATGGTGATGGTGGCCGGATCGACATTGTCGCCAAATTGCTTGAGCAAGGCCTGGCGCTGGGCCGCCGCCAGCAACTTGACGGGGATGCGCTCGTGGATGCCTTCGGCCTCGCAATACAGGTTCTCCAGCACCGTGGACTCCACCGCAGCGCCGTTCTGGTAGAGGATGAACGCCTGGTCTTCGGTGATGGTCGCGCCGTTATAGGGACGGGTCTGCCTGACCGCCGGCCCGCCGGTACTGAACTGGTAGCGGCTCTTGCCGCCGACCGCATTGCCGGCCACCGAGCGTGCGCTGCTGCGTACGTTGAGCGCGCAACTGGTGCCGGGCGGCAGGTCACGTTCGAAGTCATAGACCCAGTTCTTGTCGTCGGCCCAGCGCGCCGTGCCGGCCACCGAACAGTCGACATCGAACGGCGCTGCGGCCTTGGGATCGCCGAACTTGATCATCGATTCCGAAAAACGCACCCGCACCTGGCGAATGCGCGCCACCTCGCCCTGTGGCGAAAAGCTGGTGACGTTGGCGCTGGCCGCTGCGGCCACGGGCATGTCGGCCCACGCCATGACCACCCCTGCCACCACGCACAGCGCTGCACGCAACCATTGTTGTCCCATGGCGCGACTGGCCCCCGTTGTTGTCATCTTGTTCTCCGGATCGTCTTTATTCTTGGCGAATACTTGTTGTGATGCGATGCTGCCCAGCCTCAGACCAGGCACGTTGCATTTCGTTGCGTTCGTGACCGGCTAATTTCACAGCCGCTCGTGCAGGAAATCGAGAAAGCAGCTGATGCGCCTGGCCAGCTGCGTGTTGCGATAATAAACCGCCGATATCTTCTGGCGATAGCCGCTATCGGCGGTGGCCAGCAATCGCACCAGGCGACCGCTGGCGATATCGGCGTCCGACATGAAGTCCGACAGACAGGCGATGCCCTGCCCATGCAGCGCCAGCTGGCGGATCGTCTCGCCGCTGGAAGCGCGCACCGCCGGACGTGCCGGGTAGCGATCGCCACCGGCGTGCAGCAGCGGCCACATGTTAAGCGAATCCGGCTGCGAAAAACCGAGCAATGTATGTGTATCGAGGGCATCGACGTCTTCGGGCGTGCCGTGCGCGGCCAGATAATCGGGGCTGGCCACCACGTTCATGCGCGCGGTGCTGAGCGCCTTGGCGTGCAGGGTCGAATCCTGCAGTTCGCCGATACGGATGGCGATATCGGTGCGCTGCTCGACCAGGTCGATGAAGCGATCATTGGTGGTGAGCTCCAGCTCGATGCCCGGATAGGCGCTGCGAAACGCGCCCACGTGCGGCACGATGCAGTGCAGCAGGAACGGCGCGGCGGCATCCACGCGCAGCTTGCCGACCGGTTTCTGCGTGCGCAACCGCATCGATTCCTCGGCCTGGTCCAGCGCCGCTAGGATGCTGCGCGCCTGCTGCAGAAACACCGTGCCCTCTTCGGTCAGGTCCATGCGCCGCGTGGTGCGGGTCAGCAGACTGGTGGCCAGTTTTTCTTCCAGCCGGGTCAGCGCGCGGCTGACGCCGGAGGTGGTCTGCCCCAGCACCTCGGCCGCCGCCGACAGGCTGCCCGCCTCGACCACCGCGACGAAATTGCGCAAATCCTCGGATTGAATCGGCATCCTTGACTCCAGATCAAATATTTTTTGATTTTAACGGTATTTTTCTCAACAAACACTTCACGCACACTGCATGCCATTCCGTATTCCGCATTTCACATTCAACCAAGGAAACATGACATGCCAATTGCACTCTGGGCGCTGACCATCAGCGCATTCGCCATCGGAACCACCGAATTCGTGATCATGGGCTTGCTGCCCGAGGTCGCCGCCAGCCTGGGCGTGACGCTATCGGCGGCCGGCATGCTGGTGACCGGCTATGCGCTGGGCGTGTTCGTCGGCGCGCCGCTGGTCACCGCCACCACCGGCCGCCTGCCGCGCAAGACGCTGCTGATGGCCCTGATGGTGGTGTTCGTCATCGGCAACCTGGCCTGCGCCCTGGCCCCCGACTACAACACGCTGATGATCGGCCGCATCATCGCCTCGTTTGCCCACGGCGCCTTCTTCGGTGTCGGTTCGGTGGTGGCCACCGGCCTGGTGCCGAAGGAAAAGCAGGCTTCCGCGATTGCCTTGATGTTTACCGGCTTGACGGTCGCCAACGTGCTGGGCGTGCCATTTGGCACCTGGCTGGGACAGATGTATGGCTGGCGCGCCACATTCTGGGCGGTGACCGCCATCGGCGTCGTCGCCCTGGCCGCGACCGGCCTCCTGGTGCCACGCTCGCAAGGCGGCGAGCCGGCCGACTTCGGTCGCGAGTTGCGCGTGCTGGGTCGTCCCCAGGTGTTGCTGGGCCTGGCGATGACGGTGCTGGGTTTCGGTGGCGTCTTTGCCGCATTTACTTATATCGCACCGATCCTGACCGATATCAGCGGCTTTGCGCCGGCGGCGGTGTCGCCCATCCTGCTGCTGTTCGGGGTCGGCCTGGTGATCGGCAACCTGGCCGGTGGCAAGCTGTCGGACCGTCGACTGATGCCGACGCTGGTGGGCAGCCTGATCGCGCTGGCGGTGGTGCTGGTGCTGTTCGGCCTGACTAACGAAAACAAGATCGCCTCGATCATCGGCGTGGGCCTGCTGGGCATGGCCGCCTTCGCCACCGTGCCACCGCTGCAGATGCGGGTGCTGGAAAAAGCCACCGGCGCGCCCAACCTGGCGTCATCCGTCAACATCGCCGCCTTCAACCTGGGCAATGCGGCCGGCGCCTGGCTGGGCGGCCTGACCATCGACCACGGGCCCGGCCTGCATGCGGTGCCCTATGTCGCCGCCATCCTGCCGGTGGCCGGCATCGCCGTGGCACTGGTGAGCTGGCGCATGGACAAGCCGGCGCCATTGGCGGCCACGCGCCAGCAACAGGCACGCTAAGACAAGCGCCTGATCATGCAACGCCCGATGCCTCGCATCGGGCGTTTTGCATTGGCGACAACGCAAACCCGTGGGCCGGCAACTTTCGTCACCGACGTTGCAACTTTTAGTGAGAGCGCTTACCTAAACCGTTTAGTCCGCCGGCCACCACTGCCGTTAGCGGTGATCGTTCCGAACGGCAAAAAACGCCAAAACTTATAATTCAAGAGCCCGCTATTGGCCAATTTGCCTGCCCGCACTCCCGACCTTATGGATACCCCACAGACCCGGCACAAGATCCTGCTGATAGACGATGAAGAGATGGGTACCGAGCTGGTGGCCCAGATGGTGGCCGACGAAGCCGATCTCGATTTCGCCAGCGTATCTGATCCCAGATCGGCATTGACCGCTGCCCGCGAGCGACGCCCTACCATCCTGCTGGTCGATCTGAGAATGCCGGTGATCGACGGCTTCGAAGTGATCCGCCTGCTGCGCCAGGACGGACCCGACCCGGATGTGCCCATCATCATGCTGTCGTCCGAGGACGATCCCATCCTGAAGGTCCGTGGTTTCGAAATGGGCGCCAACGACTACCTGGTGAAATGGCCAAACCGGCGCGAACTGATTGCGCGCATCCGCTACCACTCGCATGCCTTCCTGGCCCGCCGTGACCGCGACGCCGCCTTCGCCGACCTCAAGCTGAGCCAGCAACAGTTATTGCAAAAGAGCCAGGAGCTGGAAACCAGCCAGGCGGCGCTGTTCCAGGCCCAGAAAATGGAAGCGCTGGGCAACCTCACCGGCGGCATCGCGCATGACTTCAACAATGTGCTGCAGATCATCAATGGCTCGCTGGGCCTGATCAAGATGTACTGCGCCGGCAATGAGCGTGCAGCGCAAAAGATCGACGTGGCGCTGGCGGGCATTGCGCGCGGCTCGCAACTGTCGTCGCAGTTGCTGGCCTTTGCCCGACGCCAGCCCCTGCAACCCGAGACCCTGGTGGTCAAGAAGCTGGTCGACGATGTCTCGATCCTGCTGCAACATGGTCTGGGCGAAGCCGTCCGGCTTGAGATCGGCCCCATGGATGCACTGTGGAACGTGAGAGCCGATCCCGGCAAGCTCGAAAACGTGCTGCTCAACCTGGCCATCAACGCCAAGGACGCCATGCCAAAAGGCGGCGTGGTCAAGCTGACGGCGCACAACGTCGGCCCCCGGGAGTTCAGGAACGACCCCGATTCGTTTGTCGTCATCTCGGTCACCGATACCGGCTCGGGCATTCCCGCCGAAATCCGTGAGCGCGTCTTCGAACCGTTCTTCACCACCAAGCCCAAGGGCAAGGGAACCGGACTTGGCCTGAGCATGGCCTACGGCTTCGTCAAGCAGAGTCACGGCCATATCACCATCGACAGCGCGGTGGGAACCGGCACCACCGTGTCGATCTACCTGCGCGCCACCCGCGACGAGGCCGCACACGCCGCGATACGCGCGGTGCCGGCCAAGACCGATACCAAGGAATTGGTGCTGGTGGTCGAAGACGAGGAAGGCGTGCGCTCCTCCACCATCGAGTTGCTGGAAGCGCTGGGCTTTCGCACGCTGAGCGCCGCCGACGGCGAGTCGGCCCTGGCGCTGGTGGAATCAAACGACGACATCGATATCGTCTTCACCGATGTCGTCATGCCCGGCCCGGTGCGCAGCATCGATTTCGTGCTCAGGGCGCAGGCACTGCGTCCGGGCCTGTCGGTGTTGTTCACGTCAGGCTATGTGCAAGGCGACGTGCTGGAGGAATGGAGCGGCAAGTCGGATATCAATTTCCTGGCGAAGCCCTATAACATCGACGACCTGGCCGCGAAATTGAAGTATCTGCTGGCCGTCCAGCCGACACTGCCGCATTAGGTTCAGCTGCGCGGCGAGGCCCGCACCGAACCTGGCGGTGGTTCGTTGAGCACGGCCCAGAAGATGCCGAGGTCGGAGATGGCCTTGATGAATTCCTGGAAATTGACCGGCTTGACGACGTAGGCGTTGACGCCCAATTCATAACTTTTCACGACATCCTGCTCTTCGCGGGACGAGGTCAGCATGACCACCGGCGTGCTCTTGAAGCTGGCCGATTCGCGCACGAAGCGCAACACTTCGAGGCCATCTACCTTGGGTAGCTTGAGGTCGAGCAGGATGACGGCCGGGTTGCCGGGCGCGCGGCCCTGGTAGGGCCCGGTGGCGTTCAGGTAGTGCAAGGCCTCGCTGCCGTCGCGGATCACGATCACGTCGTTGGCCAGCTTGCTGCGCTCGAGCGCGTGCAGCGTCAGTTCGAGGTCATTGGGGTTGTCTTCGACGAGCAGGATGGGTTTGAGCATTATTGCCTCGCTTCCAGTGGAACAATTTTGGGTAATGTAAATGAAAAGGTCGCGCCCTGGCCCGTCTGGCCTTGCGCTGAAACCGTTCCCGAATGCCGTTCGATGATGCGCTTGACGTTGGCCAGGCCGATCCCGGTTCCTTCGAATTCTTCCATCCGGTGCAGGCGCTGGAAGACGCCAAACAACTTGTGACCGTAAGCGGCATCGAAACCGACGCCATTATCCTTGAAGATGAACGTGACGTGCTCGCCATGATCCTCGAAACCGACGTCGATCACGGCGAGCTGTTGCGAACGGGTATATTTGACCGCGTTGGACAGCAGGTTCTGCACCGCCAGCGCCAGGAACCGGGCATCGCCATCGACCTCGGGAAAGTCGGCGATGTTCCAGCGGATCTGGCGACCGTCGATTTCCTGGGTCAGGCGTTCGACGGCGGCACTCACCAGCACATTCATGTTGACCTTGGAAATATGCAGCGACGCCCTGCCCATCTGCGAAAAACTCAGCAGATCATCGACCAGCTTGCCGGCAAACTGGGCCGACGACTTGATGTTGTTGAGAAAGCGCACGCCCTTCGGGCTTAGTCGCTCCTGCTCCATCTCGAGCAACATGTCGGAAAAGCCGACGATGTGGCGCAGCGGCGAGCGCAGGTCGTGCGACACCGAATACGAGAAGGATTCCAGCTCCTTGTTGACCCGGCCCAGGTTGTCGGCCAGTTCGGCCATTTCTTCGGCACGCCGCAGCACGATGCCCAGCAAGGCGGTGCGAAATTCGAGTGCGGTATCGATCTCGCTCTGGCGCCAGCTCTTAGAAATACCCTTGACGGTTTCGCTCCAGACGGCAAAGCTGCGCCGCGGCGACAGGCGTGCCGGATCCTCGGCGCTGGCCTTGAGCTGCGGATTGCCGGCCCAGTTGATGGTCTGCACGATCTCGGGCCGGAACCAGATCAGGAAGTGATCGTGCAACTGCGAAATCGACAGCGCCAGGACGCCGCTGGCGATGTCGGCATAGGCGGCAGCGGCCGGATATTGCCTGGTCAGGCATTCGGTCTCGAACACGTCGCCGGCACGGTTGCGCGAGATCCATTGCACCAGGTCGTCGATCTGGCCTGGCGCCGGCGTGGCGCCAAAGAGCGATATCTCGCCGCCCAGCACCAGGGCCGCGCCCGAGGCCTCGACGAACTCCAGCAGGTCGGGCGTGACGGTGGCCAGGTTGACAGCAAAATGATCCGGCTTGGATAGCGACGCCAGCAGGCGCACCAGGGTGCGGCGCAACGCGAGGCGGTGATTGAATTCTTCGCGCTCTTCGGCCGCCTCGAAGTGGACCGCCAGGATCTGGCCCAATTGCTCGCAGATGGCACGGGTTTCGAAGCGCACCCGCAGGGGCTCGAAGTTGTGGCATGAGATCAAACCCCACAGCTGGCCCCGGATGACGATCGAGATCGACATCGACGCCAGCGTGCCCATGTTCTTCATGTACTCGATGTGGACCGGCGATACGCTGCGCAGTACGGAGAAACTGAGGTCGACCGGCTGGCCGCTGATCGCATCGCATTGGGGGACGAGCGGCACCGGCTGGTAGTTGGCGTCACTGATGAGACGCACCCGATTGGTCACGTACAAGGCGCGCGCCTGCTGCGGGATGTCGGACGCCGGGAAGCGTTGATGCAGATACGACGGGTAGCCGTCGGCGGCGGTCTCGGCAATGACCTCGCCGTTCTGGTCGGCGTCGAAGCGATACAGCAGGACCCGGCCGAACCCGGTCAGCGCCTGGATTTCCTTGACGGCCAGCACGCTCATGTCGTCGATGGTGCGGGTGTCCGACAGCGCACCGACGAACTTGGTCACCAGCGGATAGAAGAAATTGACATGCGGGTCGGCGTCCGGCGGCACCGTTTCGAATTCGACAATCAGGGTCGATCCGCTGGTGTGGGCCAGGACTTCATAACGCCGCCCTGCCTGCTCCAGTACGCCGAGATAGGTGGGGCGAGTGTCGATGACCGCATTGGAGAGCCTGGCGTCGAGCCAGTGGGCGGCGGCCGGAGTGAAGGCATCGGCCAGGGGCTTGCCGAGCAGATCGGCGGCCATTTTGCCACCGGGCAACCCCACATTCTCGCTGAGGTGCAGGATCACCCGGTCGCTCGCGCGCAGCACCAGCAGCACGCCATGTGGCTGGATACTGCCCGGTAGGTGAATCGGCTCCCTGTCGCAGGTCGACAGCAGCGCTGTCTGATCGAGGATTGGTGTCATGAAACGTTTAGGTTGATGGCGGGCAATATCAATTGCGAAGCGCCTCGCGAACATCGCGGACTAAAAAATACCCCTTCGAGAGGGGTATGAAAATATTTTCGCGAGGTAGTTCGCGCTGCCAGCCAACCTGCTCAGACAGCGCCCTTCTTGACCCAGGCTGCCAGTTGATGCGCGCCCAGGCTGTCATAGTCTTCGAACGGCTGGTGGATCCAGGGATTGGTCGCCAGGTGGTCGACGTGATAATCAGGCTCGACGATCGAGCAAGCCTTCCACCACAGGACCGCACTCTTGATCTCGGTGACCGCCGGGTAATGCTCTTTCAGGTGGGTCACCACCTTTTTCAGCGTGACGCCGGAATCGACCAGGTCATCCACCAGCAGGATGCGACCGCCCAGGGTGCCCTTGGTGATGGTGATGTACTTGGCGATATCGAGCGAGCTTTGAATGGTGCCGGCCGCTTCGCGGTACGAGCTGGTCGACAGGATCGCCAGCGGTACATCGAAGATGCGCGACATCACATCGCCCGGCCGCAACCCGCCACGTGCCAGGCACAACACCTGGTCAAACTGCCAGCCCGACTCGTGCACCTTGAGCGCCAGGCGCTCGATGAGGCGGTTGTAGTCTTCCCAGGTGACCCACAGGTCCTTGTCGTCAGATATCTTCATTTGTTGCTCTTGCTTTGTTACGTAATCGTTTATTACTTGAATGGATGGCGCAGCACGATGGTTTCTTCGCGGTCGGGACCGGTGGAGACCATGTCGATCGGCACGCCGACCAACTCTTCGATACGCTTGATGTAGGCGCGGGCATTGGCTGGCAGTGCGTCGAGCGACTTGGCGCCGACGGTGGACTCGGTCCAGCCTGGCATTTCTTCGTAGATCGGCTCGCAACCAGCGGCTTCTTCGGCGCCGACCGGGAAGATGTCGACTTCGCGGCCGTTGAGCTTGTAGCCGGTGCACAGCTTGAGCGACTCGATGCCGTCGAGCACGTCGAGCTTGGTCAGGCACATGCCGGACACGCCATTGATCTGCACCGAGCGCTTCAGCAATGCAGCATCGAACCAGCCGCAACGACGGGCACGACCGGTGACCGTGCCGAACTCGTGGCCGACCGACGCCAGGTGCTTGCCCACGCCCGCATCGGTTGGCAGTTCAGCCGGGAACGGGCCCGAGCCGACGCGCGTGGTGTAGGCCTTGGTGATGCCCAGGATGTAGTGCAGCATGCCGGGGCCGACGCCGGTACCGGCGGCGGCATTGCCGGCCACGCAGTTACTGGAAGTGACGAACGGATAGGTGCCGTGGTCGACGTCGAGCAGGCTGCCCTGCGCGCCTTCGAACAGGATCTTGCCGCCGGCAGCGTGGGCTGCGTACAAGTCGCTGGAGACGTCGGAAACCATCGGCTTGATGCGCGGCACATTGGCCAGTGCGTCGTCCAGGGTCTTCTGGAAATCGACCGGCTGGGTCTTCAGGTAATGCGTCAGCACGAAGTTGTGGTAATCGAGATTGGCCAGCAGCTTCTCGGCGAAACGCTTTTCGTTGAGCAGGTCGGCCACGCGGATGGCGCGGCGCGCAACCTTGTCTTCGTAGGCCGGGCCGATGCCCTTGCCGGTGGTGCCGATCTTGGCTTCGCCACGGGCGGCTTCACGCGCCACGTCCAGTGCGACGTGATAAGGCAGGATCAGCGGACAGGCTTCGGACACCTTCAGGCGCGAGCAGACTTCGACGCCAGCGGCTTCGAGCTTGTCGATCTCGCGCAGCAGGTCGGGCACCGACAGCACCACGCCGTTGCCGATGTAGCAAGCCACGCCGGGACGCATGATGCCCGATGGAATCAGTTGCAGCGCAGTCTTCTGACCGCCGATGACCAGGGTGTGCCCGGCATTGTGGCCGCCCTGAAAGCGCACCACGCCTTGCGCGTGATCGGTCAGCCAATCGACGATCTTGCCCTTACCTTCGTCGCCCCATTGTGTACCGATGACGACGACATTCTTTGCATTGCTATTCTGTAACATGACTCAGCCCAAGTTTTTGATAATCCAGTTTCCATTGCTGAATTCGACGGCGCGGTCGCAATCGAATTCGTCCTGATCGTTGTCGTGACCCGGAAGACTCTGGATCACGATCTCGCCACTCTGGCGCAATTGCGCTATTTTCTCACGTAGACCGGCGTCGAGGCTCCACGGCGCATGGATTGCCCGTTTGCGCTCCGCGCCCGGCATCAGCCGTGCCAGTTCGCGCAAGTCCAGCGAGAAGCCGGTAGCAGGTCGTGCGCGCCCAAAGGCTTCGCCGACATGGTCGTAGCGACCGCCGCGCACCACCGCATTGGGCAGGCCCGGCACATAGGCGGCGAACATGACGCCGCTATGGTAATGGTATCCGCGCAGGTCGGCCAGATCGATGGTGACGGCTGCGCCCGCGTGGCGCGCCGCCAACTCGACCAGCGCCTGCAGTTCGTCGAGCGCCGCCGCAATGCCAGGCAATGCCGGCAAGCTCAGGCGGGCGCGCGCGATCACCGAGATGTCGCCGTACAGGCCGGGCAGCGCCAGCAGCGCGGCGCGGGTCTGTTCGTGGTAAGCGGCGGTGATCTCTTGCAGGCCCGGCACATCCTTGGCTTCGAGCAATGCGAACAACTGCGCTTCCTGGCGACGCGCGGCGTCGTCGCTGGCGATGATGGCACGCAGCACGCCCACATGGCACAGGTCGAGGCGCACTTGCTTCATCCCGGCCAGGGCCAGCGAATTGAGGGCCAGCTCCTGGATCTCGGCATCGGCTTCGAGCCCGGCATGACCATAGATTTCGGCGCCGATCTGGATCGGCTCACGCGTGGCGTGCAAACCGGATGGGCGCGTATGCAGCACGCTGCCGGCGTAGCACAGGCGGGTCACCGAGGCGCGATTGAGCAGGTGGGCGTCGATGCGGGCGACCTGGGTCGTCATGTCGGCACGCACGCCAAGCGTGCGACCGGACAGTTGATCGACCAACTTGAAGGTGCGCAGGTCGGTATCCTGGCCGGCGCCGGTCAGCAGCGACTCCAGGTATTCGAGCAGGGGCGGCATGACCATCTCGTAACCGTAGAGACGGAAGTTATCGAGCAGGCGACGACGCAGCTCCTCGATCTTGCGCGCTTCGGACGGCAGGACGTCAGCGATGTTTTCGGGAAGAAGCCAGTTAGGCATAAAACGGATCAGTCAGGAAAAAAACGGAAAAACGGGTTAGCGGCGACACGGCCCGACAAATCTCTCCAGGCGGGAAACTTGCCAGACAATAATGCTTTCGTTCCAGCAAAAAAAGGAAAGATGCCCTCAACTAGCGGCATCCCTCCTTTTGCCCGATCGGCACAGGGCGTCACGGGCGCATTTTACGCGTTTGATTACTTCTTGGGGCTTGCTGTGGCGCCACCGACACCCTTGAAGTATTTAAAGAATTCGGAGCTCGGGTCCAGCACCATCACATCGTGACGATTCTTGAAGCTGGCACGATAAGCCTCGAGGCTACGATAGAACTTATAGAAATCGGGGTTCTGTCCGAACGCCTGGGCATAGATCTGCGATGCCTTGGCATCGCCTGCACCACGGATCTTTTCGGATTCGCGATAGGCTTCGGCCAGGATCACGACGCGCTGGCGATCAGCATCGGCGCGAATCTTTTCGGACTCTGCGGCACCGGTGGAGCGCAGCTCGTTGGCCACCCGCACGCGCTCCGACTTCATCCGTTCGAACACCGAGTTGTTGATCTGCTCGACATAATCGACGCGGCGCAGGCGCACATCGATCACTTCCACGCCGATCTGCTTGGCTTCGTTGGCGACCCGTGCCTGCAGTGCATCCATGACCTTGTTGCGCTGGCTGGAGATGACTTCGCGCACGGTGCGCTTGGTGATCTCGTCGTTCAGCGCGGCCTTGACGATCTGCGACAGGCGATCCTGGGTACGACGCTCATCGGCGCCGAACGAGACGAAGTACAGGCGCGGGTCGACGATGCGCCACTTGACGTAGGCATCGACCAGCACGTTCATCTTCTCGGCAGTGATGAAACGGTCGGCATCAGGTGTGTCGAGGGTCTGGATGCGACGATCCAGGTACATCACATTCTGGAACGGCGGCGGCAGCTTGAAATGCATGCCCGGCTCGCTGATGACCTGCTTGACTTCACCCAGTGCAAAGACGATGGCCGAGGAGCGCTGGTCAACCACGAAGATGGTCGACGAGGCCAGCCAGATCGCCACCACGGCGACGATCACGGTAGAGATAAGGCGGCCCATCAGCGCACCTCCCTTTCGCGCGACTCGCGCGGATCACGGTTTCTCATGTCTCGCATCAGTTCGGACGAATACACTGTGTCATTTCCCGAGGTATTGTTGGAAGAAGCTGCCGCAGCGGCCGGCGCTGGCGACTGGCTGCCCGGCGGCGCTGGCGCCTTGGCCGGCGCGGTCTCGCCCGCACCCTGCTGGATCAGCTTGTCCAGCGGCAGGTACAGCAGGTTGCCGTTGCTCTTGGAATCGATCATCACCTTGGAGGTATTGGCGAAGATCTGCTGCATCGTTTCGAGGTACATGCGGTCACGCGTGACGGCCGGCGCCTTTTGATACTCGTCGAGCACCTGCTTGAAGCGCGATGCATCACCTTCGGCGTTGGACACGACGCGTGAACGATAGGCGTCGGCTTCTTCGAGCAGACGTGACGATGCGCCCGATGCGCGCGGCACCACGTCGTTGGCATAGGCCTGGCCTTCGTTCTTGAGACGCTCGCGATCCTGGCCGGCCTTGACGGCGTCATCGAACGCGGCCTGCACCTGTTCAGGTGGCTGCACGCCCTGCATGGTCACGTTGGTGATCTGCACGCCGGACTTGTAACGGTCGAGAATCTGCTGCATGCGCTGGTTGACGTCCATCGCGACTTTTTCGCGGCCTTCGTAGAGAACGAAGTCCATCTTGCTGCGACCGACGATCTCGCGGATGGCGGTCTCGGCGACCTGGCGCACGGAGTCATCCGGGTCACGATTGTTGAACAGCCATTCGGCGGCATTCTTGAGGCGATACTGGACCGCGAACTGGATGTCGATGATGTTTTCATCGTCGGTCAGCATCAGCGATTCTTTCAGTTGCTTGTTGCGCACGTTGCCGCGATAGCCGATCTCGGCGGTACGGACCTGCGACATGTTGACGATCTCGTGTCCCTGGATCGGGTACGGCCAGCGCCAGTTGAAACCAGGCAGCGTGGTGTGGCTGTAGCGACCGAAAGTGGTCACCACCGCAGTCTGACCTTCTTGCACGATGAAGAAACCGCTCGCCAGCCAGAGGAAGGCAACGATCACGGCAATGACGCCCACGCCGATGCCGGCGCCCTTGATGTCGCCGCGATTGAAACCGCCGCCGCCATCGGAGCCGCCGCCGCCATTGCCACGGCGACCGAACATGCCGCTCAGGCGCTGGTTGAAGTCACGCCACAATTGATCTAGGTCCGGCGGGCCGTCGTTGCGGCCACCGGATGGTTTCTCAGGGCGTTTGTCCCCACCATTCGCGTTACTGTCGCGATTTTCGTCTTGTGAGCCGCGCCCCCATTGAGGGTCGTTCAACGAAAACTTCACACCGATTTTCTTGAATAAAGACACAAGCATGCGTTTGCGATCCGGCTGTAGTTATTGATTAAGAGAACCAAGGAGGAATGCGCACAACGACTGAGGCCAAGCTCAGGCGCGCACGTCTTCGGAATCGACTGGCTGGGATTGGCTGCGGCCCCTCGCCTCCATAGCGGCCTTGAGCGAAGCGGCGACCGCTTCGCGCAGCAGATCCAGGCCAGCACCAGACTTTGCGCTGACGAAAACCCGCTGGATATTACCATACTCATCATGCTCGATCGCCGGCTCCAGCCCGGCCGCATCGATCTTGTTCCAGACCAGGATCTGCGGCACGTGGTCGGCGCCGATTTCCTTCAGGACCAGATTGACCTGCTCGATCTGTTCCATGCGCACCGGGCTGGCAGCGTCCACCACGTGCAGCAGCAAATCTGCATGAATGGTTTCTTCCAGCGTGGCCCGAAACGCCTCGACCAGTTGGTGCGGCAGCTCGCGGATGAAGCCGACGGTATCCGACACCACCGCATGCCCTGCCTCGCCCAGGTAGACCCGACGCGAAGTCGTGTCCAGCGTGGCGAAGAGCTGGTTGGCGGCATACACGCCGGCCTTCGCCACTGCATTGAAAATGGTCGATTTGCCGGCGTTGGTATACCCCACCAGCGACACGGAAAATGTATCGTTGCGCCCCCGCGCACGACGCTGCGTGGCATGTTGCTTGCGCAACTTGGCCAGCACGGCCCGCAAGGCCTTGACCCGCTCGCCCAGCAGGCGACGGTCGGTCTCGAGCTGGGTCTCGCCCGGGCCGCGCAGGCCGATCCCGCCTTTTTGCCGCTCAAGGTGGGTCCAGCCGCGAATCAGGCGGGTCGCCAGGTGCTGCAATTGCGCCAGTTCGACCTGCACCTTGCCGACGTGGCTTTTGGCCCGTTGCGCAAAGATGTCGAGGATCAGGCTGGTACGATCAAGCACGCGCACCTTCAGCACGCGCTCAAGGTTGCGCTGCTGGGCAGGCGACAGCGCGTGATTGAAGATGACGAGTTCGAGTTGCAGGTCGGCAACGGCATCGGCGACTTCCTGTGCCTTGCCGGAACCAACGAAGAGAGCGGCGTCAGGGCTGGCGCGACGCCCGGTGATGGTCATCACGGGCTCCGCACCAGCCGATTTGGCCAGTAGGAATAACTCATCCAGACTTGCGGCAAAATCACCCTTGCCAAAGTCCAGGCCGACTAACCCGGCACGCATTTTAAGATGCACACGGCGTCAAGCCGGCTCCATAAGCCATTATTCGGCGTCAGGCGAGTCGAGGCTCAGATTGACCGCGCGTGCAGGCACCACGGTCGAGATGGCGTGTTTGTAGACCATTTGCGTAACGGTGTTGCGCAGCAGGACCACATATTGATCGAAAGACTCTACCTGGCCTTGCAGCTTGATGCCGTTGACGAGGTAGATAGAGACGGGAACGTGCTCTTTTCTCAATGCGTTCAGAAATGGGTCTTGTAACAGTTGCCCTTTGTTGCTCATAGCAGCTCCACGGTGTTGTTGTGATCTTGAACTTGGATGCACTTTTTAAAAATTCAAGTGCGACCCCATATGCTTTATGAATGTAAACGATTTTGGCTGTGACCACCGAAACCATTACTCAAATAAAAGCGTTATTTTCGACTACTTTTCTCTGGAGAACGGATTCTTTCCTGAGCGGAACTCGATACGCAGTGGAGTGCCAACCAGAGAGAAAGTTTCACGGAAATGTTTTTCCAGATAACGTTTGTAGTTATCGTTGATGGCATCCAGCGCATTGCCGTGAATGACCACCACCGGCGGATTCTGACCGCCCTGGTGCGCGTAGCGCAGCTTGGGACGGATCGATCCCTTGCGCGGCGGCTGTTGATGCTCCACGGCCTGCTCCAGCGCGCGCGTCAGGCGCGGCGTGCTGAGATTGGCGGTGGCAGCGGCGTACGCCGAGTTGATCGACTTCATCACCGGGCCGATACCGCTGTTCTTGAGCGCCGAGACAAAGTGCGTATTGGCAAATGACAAGAAGTTAAGCTTACGATCGATATCGTTCTTGATCGCATCGCGCTGATCGCTTTGCAAGCCGTCCCATTTGTTCACGCCCACCACCAGGGCACGCCCCGATTCGAGGATGAAGCCGGCGATGTGGGCGTCCTGCTCGGAAATATCCTGCTGGGCGTCCAGCAGCAGCAGCACCACATTGGCGTCCGAGATCGACTGCAAGGTCTTGACCACCGAGAACTTCTCGATCGCCTCGAACACCTTACCGCGACGCCGAATGCCGGCGGTGTCGATCAGCGTGTATTGCTGGCCGTCGCGCTCGAACGGGATCTCGATCGAGTCGCGCGTGGTGCCCGGCATGTCGAAGGCGATCACGCGCTCTTCGCCCAGCAGGGTATTGACCAGCGTCGACTTGCCCACATTGGGACGACCGACGATGGCGATCTTGATGCCGCGCACCTTGTCTTCCGGCTCGGGTTCAGGCTCCGGCCGGTTGGCCTCGACCACGTTGAGCGCCTCTTCGACCAGGTCGGCCACGCCATCGCCATGGGCCGCCGAAATCACGTAGGGGTCGCCCATGCCGAGTTCGTAGAAGTCGGCAGTCACGGCGGTGTACTTCATGCCCTCGGACTTGTTGACCACCAGCAGCACCGGACGACCGCACTTGCGCAGGAAATCGGTAATGGTCTTGTCGTGCGGGGTGAGGCCCTGGCGGCCGTCGACGATGAACACCACCACGTCGGCCTCGACCACTGCCTGCTTGGTCTGCTTGGCCATCTCGTGCATGATGCCTTCTTTGGCCACCGGCTCGAATCCACCGGTATCGATCACCAGGAACGGGCGTTCGCCAACCCGGCCTTCGCCGTAATGTCGATCGCGCGTCAGGCCAGGCAAATCCGCCACCAGCGCGTCGCGGCTGCGGGTGAGCCGATTGAACAACGTCGATTTGCCGACGTTGGGGCGGCCTACAAGTGCAATTACCGGTTTCATTTCAAATTCACTTCAATTTCACTCGGTCGCGATAGCTACCACGGATCCCGAGCGGGTCTGGAAAACCACCGTCTCCCCGGCATTGACCGGAGGAGCCTGGATGGGACTGCCATCGCTGGACACGCGTGCCACGAAGGTACCATCTTCCCGTGACAGGAAGTGGATATATCCCTCGAAGTCACCCACGGCCACCGCGCGGCTGGTGGCGATCGGGCTCGACAGCTGGCGATTCTTGAGGCGCTCGTTGCGCCACACTACGGCACCGGTGTCGCGTGCGAATTCGGTGACCACGCCACCGATGTCGGCGGCGTAGACGTTGCTGTCGTCGAGCGTGACGCCGACGTCGCTGGAGAAGTCCTTGATCCAGCGCACATTGCCGTTAAGCAAATCGAAGCAGCCGATGCGGCCCTGGTAGGCCACCGCGCAGATATCGCGCGAACCCAGTGCCGGCACGCCGGAAACATCGGAAATACGTTCCAGTTCGGTGGTGCCACGCGGGTCGCCTACCGGCACTTCCCAGCGCGGACCGCCATTGTTCAAGGCCAGGGCCGACAGGCGACCGCCCGGCAGCGCCACGAAGGCTGTCTGCGAACCGATCACGATGCCAGGCGCGTTGCGCAACGTCAGCGATGGCACGTTGCGCTGGACCATCCAGCGGCGGGCGCCGCTATCGGCGTCATACGCCGTCACGCGGTTATCGATACTGCGCACCACCACCAGGCCCTCGCCCACGGCCGGGGCCGACAGCACTTCGCTGGAGGCTTGCGCCTTCCAGGTTGGCTTGCCGGCGCCGTCATAGGCCTGGATCATGCCCTTCTCGCCCACCACCACCACGGTGCTGCCGTCGGTACCGACACCGGCCGTCAGCGGGATCTCGTTGCGTACGCGCCAGACGGTCTGGCCGGTCTGGGCATTGATGCGCACCAGGCTGCCATCGGCGCCTGCAGCGAACACGCTCCCGGCCGCATAGGCTGGCGTGAAGTTGAAGTTGCCGGCCTTGCCGACCGACACGTTCCAGGCGGTCTTGACGCGCAGCTTCTGGGCGAACTCGACCAGCGGCGCCGGTGGATTGGGGTCCTTCTTGCCAGAAAACCAGGCGCAGCCCGACAACGACACCAGAGCCGCTACGGCGGCCAGTTTCAAAACCAGCTTGCCGGCGTTACGGGAGCCGGCAAAGGATGTTGCCTTGGCAGCAAACGCTGTCGCACTACGCATGTTGTCTTTCCTCTAAGCGATGGATGGGTTCGCGACGGGGTGACGGTCAATTGGCCCCGGCACGGACGCCCTGGGTGCTGCAAGGACGTCCGGTATTCATGCCTGGTCAGGCCGTCGGGGCGTCGCCACCGATGGCATCGAGCTTGATCTGGATCAGTTGCCGGCCCGGATCCTTGGCTTCGGTCTTCTCGAGCGCCAGCTTGTAGGCAGCGCGCGCATCATCACGCTTGCCCTGCGCCAGCAATACGTCGCCGCGACGGTCGGCAATGGCGCCGGCGAAAGTGGCCGGATAGTCGCCCGACAATACCTTCAGCGCTTCATCGTAGGCCTTGACGTCCAGCAGCACACCCGCCAGGCGCACTGCCGCAATCGCCTTGTACTCGGCGCCGCGACCATGGTCGATCACCCACTGCAGCTGTTTCTTGGTGGTCTCGACGTCATTGGCCTCGAAGGCCGACTTGGCGGCTACCAGGGCGCTCATGCCCGCATAGGCCGAACCCGAGAACTTGTCCTGGATGTCATTGGCGGCGCGCTGCACCTTGGCGTTATCACCGGCCAGCAGCGACTTCTGCTGCTCTTCGTACAGCACCGATGCCTGCGCCGACTGGCGGCTCTGATAGGTATTCCAGCCGGTCCAGCCCGCATACGCGGCCAGCACGATGATCAGGGTCCAGGTCACCAGGGCGCCGTACTTCGCCCACCAGGCCTTGATGGAGTCGAGCTGTTCTTGTTCTTCGAGATCGTATGCCATTTATCTAATTCAGTATCTGATGTCGTTGACGATGGATGGAAAGCAGCGAACCCCGGGGTTCACGGGTGGTAGTGCACGTGCTCGTGGCCATGACCGTGGTCATGGTCGTGATCGCCCACGATCTGGTCCACGATATAGTCGACCACGCCGTCGAAGGCCAGGCTGCTCTGGTTGGAGCGACCTTCGGTTGCCTCGGCGCCCTCGCCCGCCGGCGCTTCGCGCAGGTGCTTGACGGTGGCGGTACCGGCCTTGACTTCGTCCTCGCCGATGATCACGGCAAATGCGGCACCGCTGCCGTCGGCACGTTTCATCTGTGCCTTGAAGCTGCCGCCGCCGTTGGCCGATGCGCAATGTAGCACAACATCGAGCCCGGCAGTCCGCAAACGCTCTGCCAGTACAAAAGATTGCATTTGTGCATCTTCACCCTGATGCACCAGATAGACGTCGCACTGGTTGGGCGCGTACTGCTCGCCACTGGCCTTCATCAGTTCCAGCAGACGCTCCACGCCCATGGCAAAACCACAGGCCGGGGTCGGCTTGCCGCCGAACATCTCGACCAGCGGATCATAGCGACCGCCGCCGCACACCGTGCCCTGCGAACCCAGTTGGTCGGTGACCCACTCGAACACGGTACGGTTGTAGTAATCCATGCCGCGCACCAGGCGCGGATTGATCGTGAATGGCACATTGTTGTGACGCAGGATCTTCTGCACGCCCTCGAAATGCGCCAGCGATTCCTCGCCCAGGTAATCGAGCAGCTTGGGAGCGGCATTGACCATCTCCTGCATGGCTGGATTCTTGGTATCGAGAATGCGCAGCGGGTTGGCATGCAGGCGACGCTGGGCATCGGCGTCGAGCAGGTCCTGGTGCTGTTCGAAATAGGCGATCAGATCGGCGCGATGGCGATTGCGTTCTTCGGCGTCGCCAATCGAATTGAGTTCCAGGCGGATGTTTTCCAGGCCCAGGTCATCCCACAGGCGCTGGCACATCATGATCAGTTCGGCATCGATATCGGGACCGGTGAAACCGACCGCTTCGGCGCCGACCTGGTGGAACTGGCGATAGCGACCGCGCTGCGGGCGCTCGTGACGGAACATCGGGCCGACGTACCACAGGCGCTTGGGGCCGTCATAGGTCAGGTTGTGCTCGAGCGCGGCGCGCACCACGCCCGCGGTATTCTCGGGGCGCAGCGTCAGGTTGTCGCCGTTCATCGAATCGGTGAAGGAATACATTTCCTTCTCGACAATGTCGGTCACCTCGCCCAGGCCGCGCTTGAACAGCGCCGTCGGTTCGACGATGGGCGTGCGGATCTGCTGGAAACCGTAGCTCTTGAGCACCGAATGCACGGTGTTTTCGAACAGTTCCCACAAGGGCGCATCGGCGGGCAGGATATCGTTCATGCCCTTGACGCCGACGATCTTCTCGACTTTCTTTTGTTCTGACATACCGGGTCCGGAAAATGTTGTCTTCGTTTCAAAATGGCGCCGCCGGCGCATGCCAGCAGCGCGCTGCGGGGCAGGCTCAGGCCGACGGGTTCTGGCCGTAATGCGACTGGACGTAGTCCAGCACGATGCCCTGGAATTCTTCGGCGATACGTTCGCCGCGCAGGGTCATCCGCTTTTCGCCATCGATGAATACCGGCGCGGCCGGCGATTCGCCGGTGCCGGGCAGGCTGATGCCGATGTTGGCGTGCTTCGATTCGCCGGGGCCGTTGACGATGCAGCCCATGACGGCCACGTTCATGCTCTCCACGCCCGGATACTTGCCCTTCCAGGCCGGCATCTGCTCGCGCAGGTAGGTCTGGATCTTGTCGGCCAGGTCCTGGAACACGGTCGAGGTGGTGCGGCCGCAGCCCGGGCAGGCAATCACCATCGGCGTAAATTTGCGCAAGCCCATGGTTTGCAGGATCTCTTGTCCCACCACCACTTCGCGGGTGCGGTCGCCACCCGGTTCTGGCGTGAGCGAGATGCGGATGGTGTCGCCGATGCCTTCCTGCAGCAGCACCGACAGCGCCGCCGTCGAGGCCACGATGCCCTTGCTGCCCATGCCGGCCTCGGTCAGGCCGAGGTGCAACGGGTAATCGCAACGACGCGCCAGTTCGCGGTACACGGCAATCAGGTCCTGCACGCCGGACACCTTGCACGACAGGATGATCTTGTCGCGCCCCAGGCCCAGCTCTTCGGCCCGCACGGCGTTCTCGATGGCCGACGTCACCAGCGCCTCGTACATGACCGCCTGGGCCGACCAGGGTTCTGCGCGGCCGGCATTCTCGTCCATGATGCGGGCCAGCAGCGCCTGGTCCAGGCTGCCCCAGTTGACGCCGATACGCACCGGTTTGTCGTACTTGCAGGCAACCTCGATCATCTGCGCATACTGGGTGTCGCGCTTGGCGCCCTTGCCCACGTTGCCGGGGTTGATGCGGTACTTCGAGAGCGCCCGGGCGCAATCGGGATATTCGGTCAGCAGCGTGTGGCCGTTGTAGTGGAAATCCCCCACCAGCGGCACGTCCACCCCCATGCGGTCGAGCTGTTCGCGAATGGCCGGCACCGCAGCGGCGGCCTCGGGCGAATTCACGGTCAGGCGCACGATCTCGGAGCCGGCGCGCGCTAGCTCCTTGATCTGGATCGCAGTCCCGATGGCGTCGGCGGTATCGGTATTGGTCATCGACTGCACCATCACCGGCGCACCGCCACCGACGACGATTTCACGCGCGCCGTGGCTGATTACCACGCGGCGACTCTGGCGACGCGAAAGGGGGCCGGATGCGATCGGGGAATTGGACATGACAGATCAGTTCAGATTCAGACGGGCGACATTATTGCCACTGCCGGATTTCAGTTCCAGCGGCTTGCCGCGCAGCGTTGCGTCCACGCCGGCGGCGTTGCCGACCACCAGCACGCTGGCGTCAGCCACATCGAAGGCTTCGGTGGTACCAGCCTTGAGCAGGCGCGAGATGATGGTGGTCTTGTCGGCGCGACGGATTTCAACCCACGAGTCTTCGCGGAAGGTCAGGCGCAACAGGTCGCGACTGTTGACGATGTTCAAGCCACTGGGAACACCGGCATCAGTGTTGGCGACAGGTGCAGACGCGGGCGCGGGCGCGGCCGGGGCGGCGCTGGCCGACGGTGCGGTAGCCGGCACCGAAGCCGATGGCGTGGCTGGCACGATCGCGCTCGGGGTTGCCGCGGCAGGCGCAGGCGCCGCAGGTGCCGGGGTCGGCTCGATCACGGCACTGGCATTGTTGCCGGCCGACGATGGCTCGACGGCTTCGACTCGCGCGTTCACGGGCGTGTCCGAGGATGCATCGGTGGCCGGAGCAGGCTCACCGGTCACACCGGCATCGACCGTACTGGCATCGGCCGGGTGCGGCTTGAGCCAGGCCAGTTGCGGCACGTCGCTGCCAAGACCGGTCCAGTGCACGGCGGCGGCGCCGACCACGGCGGCCAGCACCAGCGCACCGATGACGAAGGTCGCCGGCGACGTACCGCCGCGATTGGCCAGCATCATGGCCGGCAGCGGGCCTTCCGAAAATGGGGTCGACAGCGAATGCTGGGGCACGATGTGGTCGCGCTGGGCCACCGGTGAGTCCTTTGGCATGCCGGCGATGACGGCGTCGGCATCGAGCCCGAGCGCCTTGGCGTAGCTGCGCACGAATCCGCGCGCCACGGCCAGGCCAGGCAAGGCGGCATAGTTATCGGTCTCGATGGCGTGCACCTGGCGCGGCGCCAGCTTGACCAGGCTGGCGGCCTGCTCGATGGTCCAACCCTTCTTCTGGCGTTGCTCGGCCAGCACAGCACCCGGCAATGGAATCGCCGGCGATTGAGGCACCGAACCGCCCTCTTGCGATGACGGCACCTCATTCATTTGCTGATCACTCATCAATGCTCCACGTGAAAAAGCTTTTTTTAAAACCGGCTGTGGCCGGATTCTTCTGGAGCGCCCCGACGCCGCGCCCACAACGCGGCTGCCAGGACTTCGACCTAGATGCCGTCACCCGGATATCTCCACGATGCGACCGAAGTCGCGACCGAACTTTTCCTGGTACTCGGCCATCTTCTGCATGCGTTCCTGCACCCGGGTGCGGTCCTTGACCTCACCGGCCAACTGGCCGCAGGCAGCATCGATATCGTCACCGCGCGTCTTGCGGATGGTGGTGACGATACCGGCATCCATCAGTATCTGGGCGAAGGCCTTGATGCGCGGGTTGTGCGAACGCTTCAGGCCCGACTCCGGGAAAGGATTGAAGGGAATCAGGTTGAACTTGCACGAAATCGCGGTTTCGCCCTGAGTGACCAGTTCGATCAGCTCGCGGGCATTGACGTCGGAATCATTGACGCCGTCCAGCATGCAATATTCGAAGGTGATGAAATCGCGCGGGGCGAACTCGAGGTAGCGCTTGCACGCCGCCATCAGTTCGCGCAGCGGATGCTTGCGATTGAGTGGAATGAGCGAGTCGCGCAGCGCATCGTTGGAGGCATGCAGCGACACCGCCAGCGCCACCGGGCATTCTTGCGACAGGCGGTCGATCATCGGCACCACGCCGGAGGTTGACAAGGTAACGCGCCGGCGCGACAGGCCGTAGGCGTTATCGTCGAGCATCAGGCGCAGGGCGGTGACGGTTGGCTCGAAATTGAGCAACGGCTCACCCATGCCCATCATCACCACATTGGTAATCTGGCGCTCGCCCTTGGGACCGGGTTCGATGCCCTTGGTGCGACGCAATTCGAACTCCGCCATCCACAACTGACCGATGATCTCGGCCACGCTGAGGTTGCGGTTGAAGCCTTGCTTGCCGGTCGAGCAGAAACGGCAATTGACAGCACAGCCCGCCTGCGTCGAAACGCACAGCGTGCCGCGATTTTCTTCGGGAATGAATACGGCCTCGACCGCATTGCCCTGCCCCACGTCCACCAGCCATTTGCGGGTGCCGTCGGTAGAGGTATGGTCGCTGATGATGGCCGGCGCGCGAACTTCGGCGCGGGTCTTGAGCTTGTCGCGCAGCGACTTGGCCAGATCGGTCATCTGGTCGAAATCGCCGACGCCGAACTGGTGGATCCAACGTTGTAATTGCTTTGCGCGAAACGGCTTCTCACCCAACTCGCCGCAGTAAGCGACGAGTTGCGCGGGATCCATATCCAGCAAATTGGTGAGAGCAGTAGTCATAACGCTTTCGGTCGGGTCAAGGCAGGAAGGTACGGCGAAAGTGCCGCGCCGCTTCCTGCTCGGGCCATGGCAACCGACAAAAACAGGTACAGATTAACGCGAATAGACGTTCAGTGCCGGGAAGAAATAAGCGATCTCGCCCTTGGCAGTTTCTTCAGCGTCCGAACCGTGCACGGCATTGGCATCGATCGAATCGGCGAAATCGGCGCGGATAGTGCCCTTTTCTGCCTTCTTCGGATCGGTAGCGCCCATCAGGTCGCGGTTCTTCAGGATCGCGCCTTCGCCTTGCAGCACCTGGATCACGACCGGACCCGAGATCATGAAGTCAACCAGGTCCTTGAAGAAAGGACGCTCGCGGTGCACAGCGTAGAAGCCTTCGGCTTCGGCGCGCGACAGTTGAGCCATGCGCGAAGCAACGATCTTCAGGCCGGCGTTTTCGAAGCGGCTGTAGATCTGACCGATAACATTCTTGGCCACTGCGTCAGGCTTGATGATGGACAGGGTGCGTTCAATTGCCATAAGAAAAACTCCAATAAAAATAAAGGCTTAAAGCCATTAATTGATAATTCGATGAACCTTGTATTTTAGCATGAAACCATTAAATAACATGGCAATTCACACATCAAGCACGCGCCGATGACAACTCGCCAGTTGGCCGCTGCAGCAAGCAACGAATCAGCACGAGTGACAACTTGTCGTTATTGGGTGTTGTCATGCTATGCTGTGACTCGCATTTCAACGCATTTGGAGGACAAATGAACCAACATCTGGACACTACTTTCGGCCATTCGACTGCCAATGCGGTCAGTCGCAACCGCGTGCTGCGCAATACCTACTGGCTGCTGGCATTGTCGATGATCCCGACCGTGCTGGGCGCCTGGCTGGGCGTACAGTTCAATTTCAGCCTGTTTGCCGGCAGCCCCATGATCGGCTTCGTGCTGTTCCTGGCGATTGCGTTCGGCTTCTTCTACGCCATCGAAAAAACCAAGAATTCCGGGCTCGGCGTGGTCGTGCTGCTGGGCTTCACCTTCTTCATGGGCCTGATGCTGTCGCGCCTGATCCAATACACGCTGGGCTATTCCAACGGCGGCGCATTGATCATGACGGCCTTCGGCGGCACCGCAGTGATCTTCGGCGCCATGGCCACCATCGCCACCGTATCCAAGCGCGACTTCTCGGGCATGGGCAAGTGGCTGTTCGTGGGCGTGCTGGTGATCCTGGTGGCGGCAGTGGCCAATATGTTCCTGCAGATGCCGGTACTGCAACTGGTCATCTCGACCATCGCCATCGGCATCTTCTCGGCCTACATCCTGTACGACGTGCAGCAAGTGGTCAACGGCGGCGAAACCAATTACATCTCGGCAACATTGTCAATCTATCTGGACGTCTACAACGTCTTCGTGAATCTGCTCTCGCTGCTGGGTATCCTGGGCGGCAACCGGGACTGACATTATTTCTGTATCAACAAAAAACCGGCTCGCTTGAGCCGGTTTTTTTATGCGCCGGACAACGCTGCCCAACCCGCGCCGGCATCAGGCCAGGTCGAACACGGCAATCGACTCGACATGCGCCGTATGCGGGAACATGTTGACCACCCCCGCGTAGTTGAGCGTGTACCCGCCCTGATGCACCAGCATGCCGGCGTCGCGCGCCAGCGTGGCCGGGTTGCACGACACGTAGACGATGCGGCGCGGCTTCAGGTGCTGATGCTCCGGCGGCAATTCGACCAGCGCCCGGCAGACCTCCTGCGCGCCCTCGCGCGGCGGGTCGATCAGCATGCGGTCGAACTTGCCCAACGCGACGAAATCCTCTGGCTTGGCCTCGAACAGGTTGCGGCAATGAAAGCTGGTTTTCGCGTCCACGCCATTGACCTTGGCGTTTTCAAGGGCGCGGGTGGTCAGGGCGGTACTGCCCTCGATCCCCACCACTTCGCGCGCCTGGGTGGCGATGGGCAATGTGAAATTGCCCAGGCCGCAGAACAGGTCCGCCACGCGCTCGTGCGGCTGCACGTCCAGCAGGCGCAAGGCGCGCGCCACCAGCACCCGGTTGATCTGGTGATTGACCTGGGTAAAGTCGGTGGGCTTGAACGGCATCCGGATGCCGAATTCAGGCAAGGTGTATTGCAATTGCGACGTCGGCGGGTAGAACGGCGTGGCACTCTCCGGCCCCTTCGACTGCAACCACCACTGGATGTCATGGCGGTCGGCGAACGCCTTGAGCAAGGTCTCATCGGCCGCGCTGGGCGGCGCCATCACGCGCAGCACCAGCACCGTGACCTTGGCGCCGTTGTCGCCCTCGCCCACGGCCAGCTCCATCTGCGGCACGCTGTCGCGAATCGACAGCGCGGCGACCAGCTCGCGCAGCGGCACCAGGATGGCCGAGACATTCGGCGGCAGCACATCGCAGGTCTTCATGTCGACGATGTAGATCGAGCGCTTCTCGTGAAAGCCCACCAGCACGCCACCCTTCTTGGGTACATTGCGCACCGAGATGCGGGCCCGGTAGCGATAACCCCAGGTCGGCCCGTAGACCGGGCGCAACATCACCCCGGCGCGGGTCTTGCCGATATGCCACAGGTTGTCTTCGAGGATGCGCTGCTTCATGGCGACCTGCGCTGCCGGCTCCAGGTGCTGCATGGCGCAGCCGCCGCAGGTATCGAAATAGTCGCAGCGGGGCACCGTGCGCTGCGACGATTCGCGGTGCAGCGCGGTCATGTTGGCGGCTTCCCAGCGCGCCTTCTTGCGAAACGAACTGAAGCTGACGCGTTCGCCGGGCAATGCGCCCTCGACGAAGATCACCTTGCCGGGCGACCCGTCTTCGTTATGAAGATGGCCGACGCCACGACCGTCCATGTCGAGCGATTTGATATCTATGATGGGATCTTGTTGCATGAAGGAAACTGCGCGGTGGGACCCGGAGGTCCGCTGCCAAAAAGAAAAGCGCTATTGTCCGCGATCCGGCAGCCGGAGGAAAGCGCCACACCCGAAGGTGTGTCGTTTCGGTCGAATCAGAACAAGGCGTCGCGCCCTACGCCACGCGCCGTCAGCAGCCGCTTGAGCTTGACCAGCGCCTCTTGCTGCACCTGGCGCACCCGCTCGCGGGTGATGCCCATTTCACCGGCCAGTTGTTCGAGGGTCGAAGGATCGTCGTTATCGAGCCCGAAGCGACGCGCCACCACCACCCGCTGCTTCTCGGTCAGGCCCTTGAGCCATTCGCGGATCAGCAGCGCCATTTCATGGGTTTCGGCACGCGTATCGGGATGTTCTTCGACCGCGCTGGGCAGCAGATCCATCAGGCTGGCCTGGGGATCGTTGTCGAGCGGGGTATCGAGCGAGGCGGCGTGCTCCGACAGGGCCAGCACGTCCTGCACTTCTTCGACCGGGCGCTCGACCAGGTGCGCGATATCCTCGGCGCTGGCGTCGCGCCCATTGCGCTGTTGCGCCTCAAGGTGGTATTTGGCGCGCAGGATCTGGTTCAGTTCGCGCACCATGTGCACCGGCAGGCGCACGGTGCGGGCCTGGTTCATGATGGCCCGCTCGATGCTCTGGCGGATCCACCAGGTGGCGTAGGTCGAAAAACGAAAGCCGCGCTCGGGCTCGAACTTGTCGATGGCGCGCATCAGGCCGAGGTTGCCCTCTTCGATCAGGTCCAGCAAGGCCACGCCGCGATTGATGTAGTGCTTGGCGATCGACACCACCAGCCGCAGGTTGTGTTCGATCATCTTCTGCCGGGCCTCGAACTCGCCCTGCTTGGCCAGGGTCGCGAAATGCAGTTCTTCAGCTGCCGTCAGGAGCGGCTTGGCGCCGATCTTGTTGAGGTAATGCTGGGTGGTGTCGGTGGAGAGCTCGGCGGCCAGCACCTTCTTGAGTTCTTCGGCGCCGCCGGAGGCTGCACGCTCGCCCTGGCCGCCCTCGCCGTCCTGTGCGCCATCAGCATCGAGCGCATCAAGGGCGGCGGGATCGCCATCAATCACTTCCGGTTCGTCGACCTCATCAATGGGTTCGTCTATGTCCTCGTGGCGAGGATCCTGGTCCGGCTGGTGATCGGGGCGATTGCCTGTCATAAGCTAACGTGGCGGTAAGTATTTAGCGGGATCGACAGGCTTACCCTGTTGACGGATTTCAAAGTGCAGTTTCACGCTATCGCTGTCCGAATTGCCCATCTCTGCGATTTTCTGCCCCTTGGTAACGCTTTGCCCTTCCTTGACCAGAATGGTCTTGTTATGCGCATACGCCGACAACAGGTTGTTGGTGTGCTTGATGATCACCAGGTTGCCGTAGCCACGAATGCCGCTGCCGGCATACATGATCTTGCCCGCACCTGCGGCCATCACCGCCTGGCCCGACTTGCCTGCAATATCGACGCCCTTCTTGCCGCCTTCGTAGGTGCCCACGACCTTACCTTCGGCCGGCCACATCCAGCTCACGCCTTCATCTTCGCTGGCCGCACCGGCGGCCGTCGCCGGCTTCTCGGCCGCATGGGGCTGCTCGGCCTTGGGCGCCGCCGGCGCTGCTGCCACGGCAGGCGCTGTCGCCGCATCCGGCCGTTCGAGTTCGGCCAGGGCGCTATCGGAATAGGCCCGCTTGTCGCCACGCGGGCCGGTCTTGTTACCGCCCGCCGCCGCAGTAGCTGCCGGCGCCGTGCCAGGTGCACCCAGCGGCTTGACTTCGATGCCGCCTGCCTGCGTCGGCGTCACCATAGCCGTCTGCGCCGGCCCGGTGCCGGCACGATCAGGCGGGGCTACCCGCAGCACCTGATCGACCTTGATGTCGTTCGGGTTGGTCAGGTTGTTCCAGGCCACCAGATCGCGATAACTTTGTCCGACCTCCAGCGCAATACGATAAAGCGTATCGCCCTTCTTGACGGTGTAATAACCGGGTCCGGACGGCACCGCGGCAGCAGCAGCGGCCACCGGAGCAGTCTCGACCGGCTTGGCAGTGTTGGTGGTACGTTCGACCACCGGCGCCTGATTGGGTGTCGAGCTGCAAGCAGCCAGGATACCGACGACGCCCCCCAGGACAGCCAAACGAATTTTGTTCATGCTCTTACAGTAAATTTTATACAACGCTAGTGGACCCGCCACCAGCGACAGAAGTTCATCCGCAACGACGGGCCCGCGCGGGCCGTCATGATATTTAGTTATTACACCGTACCCGGCCGCAGCGGCACGAAATGACATTGCTCCAGCGTCGAGCGTCGCCAATCGCGTTGTCCGGTGCGTTCGATCAATTCCAGCACCTGCTGACGCTCACCCACCGGCGCCACCAGCCGGCCACCGATGGCCAGTTGCTCGAGCAGGGCCTGCGGTACTTCCAGGCCCGCTGCTGCCAGGATGATGCCGTCGAACGGCGCCACCTGAGGCAGGCCAAGCATACCATCTCCGTAGTGCAAGCGGATATTGGCCACGCGCAATGGCCGCAGGTTGGTCTTGGCCAATTCGTGCAGCGGCTTGATGCGCTCGATCGAATAGACTTCGGTGGCCACCCGCGACAGCACCGCGGCCTGATAGCCGCAACCGGTGCCGATCTCCAGCACCCGGTCCAGGCGCCCGCCATGGCGATTCTCACGCATGATCTCGATCATGCGCGCCACGATGTAGGGCTGCGAAATGGTCTGGTGATGGCCGATCGGCAGGGACGCATCGATATAGGCCTGGCTGGCCAGCCCCGGCTCGACGAACATGTGGCGCGGCACCGCCTCGAGCGCCGCCAGCACCTTGGCGTCGGCCACGCCCTGCTTGGCCACCCGCGCCACCATGGCGCGGCGCACCGCCTCCGAGGCCAGCGGCGAAGGATGATTGGAGCTGTTGGTCTGGGTCACGCTCATGACATTGCGCACCGCCGTCTTGGGCACCGGACGCGCACTCAACAGTGGCTGCTGTTGCGGCGGCAGGTTGCGCGGCGCCGCCGGCGCCCGCAATGCCTGCGACAGCCCCTGCTGCAGCGGCGTCAGCGCATTGCGCTGCTCGGCGGCCCGTTGCGAGGACTGCGCGGCGTTCTTGGCCGCGGTCTGAGTCGTGGCCTGCGGACGACCGTGGCCGGCATTGCCGGTCTTCTTCTTGTCTACCACCGATGACAGGGTCAGCGGAAAGCGGCTTTGCTTGTCGCTCATGCGAGCGCTTTCTTCAGGTTGTCGAGTTGAGCGGCGTGGGTCAGGTCGATCTGCAGCGGCGTGATCGAGATGAAGCCGTTGGCGGTCGCGTGGAAATCGGTCCCCTCGCCGCCATCGCGCGCCTGGCCGGCCGGGCCGATCCAGTAAAGGTCGCGCCCGTGCGGGTCAGTCAACTTGTGGACCGGCTCCGACATGTGGCGCTTGCCCAGGCGGGTAGCGACCGGGCCGCGCAACTGGTCGTAAGGCAAATTGGGGATGTTGACGTTGAGCAGATAAGGCCTGGGCAAGGCGTCGAACTGGCGCTGCACCACTTCACGGGCGACCCGGGCGGCGCTCTTGAGCTCGTCCCAGCCCTTGTGCATCTGCGAAAAGGCGATCGCCGGGATCCCGAACAGGAAGCCCTCGGTGGCCGCGGCCACGGTACCGGAATAGAGCGTGTCGTCGCCCATGTTCTGGCCCTGGTTGATGCCCGACACGATCAGGTCCGGGCGCTCGGTGAGCAACCCGGTCAACGCCACATGCACGCAATCCGAAGGCGTGCCATTCAGATAATAAAAACCATTGGCGGCCTGCTCGACCCACAGCGGCCGGTCCAGCGTAAGCGAATTGGAGCTGCCGGAACGGTTGCTGTCGGGCGCGACGACGGTGATGTCGGCGATCGGCGCGAGCGCCTCGGCCAGGGCGATGATGCCGGGCGCAAGATAACCGTCGTCGTTGCTGATCAGGATTTTCATGGGCTGCATTTTAACCGATGCCAGGGTCCCCGATTGCAGCGCGACAGCACAATCTCGCGTGGTTTTACGGCGGCATGCCGCCAGGCTATTCCTGCGCGCTCAGTTCCTGGTAGACATAGGCCGACAGCACCAGCCGGTCGCGCGCTGGCAATTGCGCAAATTCGATACCGTACTTGAGCCAGCCGGGGTCGCCCAGCGATTCCACGGTGCGCAACACCACCGGCAGGTCCAGCCCGAGTTGCTGGTCGGCGATGCCCGCCACGAACGACAGCTTGCCGACCGCCCCCTTCTGGGGCGCGCTCTGGGACGCCAGCGGCGGCGCCACCAGCGACGCCCCGCCCAGGCTCAGGTCGATCACGCTGGCCGGCAACGGATGGGCCGCGCCGAAGGTCAGGAAACCCTCGGCCCCCACCGGCACCCGCATATCCTGCCGGATCACGGTGCAGCGCACCTCGCGTGGGCTCGACAGGTGCATGTAGGCGAACGGCGCCTGCTGGTTCTTTAGCAATTGCGCCGAGAACGCATACGCGCGCTTGCCGGCCAGCGCCCGCACCACGAAAGCCTGGCCCTCGCGGATGAATAATTGCTTACCCTCCTTCACCGGCACGCTGACCATGATGCTCTTGCCCGGGATCACGCCCAGCAGGGTCACGCTGAAGCGTTGGGCGGCGTCTTCCTTGAACTGCAGCCACAGGCTGTCGCCCATCTGCCAGCGCACCTCGTCGAGGGCGATCACGCTCTCGGCGCCGCGCACCGACGCCGATGGCTTCAGCGGCGGCTTCTTGCCCATGCCCAGTTTCTTGCGCAGCACGTCGCGCGCCTGCGGCAGCGGCACCGACATGGTGTCCGGCTCGCTGACCCAGTTGGCGTTTCGGTACAAGCCGTTGGCGACCAGCCCTTCAAGCTGGGCCTGGGTCTCGACCACGGTGCCGCGCGCCAGCAGCAGTTCGCCGGCTTCGTTATAGATCGGCCAGGGCGCGGGGCGGCCCAGCATCAGTTCGGAGGCGCGCACCGGCACCAGGGAAGTCAGGCTGGACATGGCGTGCTAGGCCTCGGGAATGACGGGTTCGATAATAGTGCCGGCCTTGATGGCGGCCTGCCGCAGGAAGAAGTCCTGCACCACCGACAACTCGCGGGTGCGCTTGAACGGCGGCAGGCTCTGCCAGATACGGCGGCCGTAGTTCTTGGTGATCAGGCGCGGGTCGCAGATCATCAGCACGCCACGGTCGCCCTCATCGCGGATCAGGCGTCCGGCGCCCTGCTTGAGGGTGATGATGGCGGCCGGCAACTGATGGTGCACGAAGCCGTTGAGGCCCTGCTTTTCCATCTCGCTGATGCGGGCCGCCAGCACCGGGTCATCGGGTGGCGAAAACGGCAGCTTGTCGATGATCACCAGCGACAGCGCATCGCCCCGCACGTCCACCCCTTCCCAGAAACTCTGGCTGCCGATCAGCACGCCGTTGCCCGAAGCCCGGAAGCGATCCAGCAGTTCGGTGCGCCCGGCCTCGCCCTGCACGAACAGCGGATACGGCAGCTGGCGCTCGGCGAATTCGGTGCGCAATCGCTCGGCGGCGCGATTGACCGCGCGCAATGTGGTGCACAGGAAGAAGCAGCGACCACCGGCCGATTCGATCGCCGGCAGCGCCGCATCCAGCACGGCGTCGGTGTATTCGAATGAATTGGGTTGCGGCAGGTTCGGCGGCACGTACAGCAAACCCTGCTGTTCGTAGTCGAACGGGCTGGGCCAGGAATGGGCCGGCTCGTTCCACAACCCCATCTGCGCCGCATAGTGGTTGAAGTCGCGCTTCACGGCCAGCGTGGCCGAGGTGAAGATCCAGGCGCGCGGGCTGCCTTCGCGCTGTTTGTTGAAGATCGGCGCGATCGACAGCGGCGTGCGATGCAACTGCAGCGACGAGGCAAACGCCTCCACCCACAGCACATAGAATTGCCGCCCCTCCCCGGCCGCCTCGGCGACCTCGGCCGGCACGCCCGCAGTGGCTTTGGTGGCGTTGGTGACTTCAACAGCGTCGGCCGCCTTGGCCACCTTCGCCGCGCGCGCCGTCTTGGCGCCGGCCTGCGGATCGTTCCAGGCTTCCAGCTGGCGCAGTATCTCGACCGCCCGGTCGCGGCACTGTTCGATGGTCTCGGCCCGTTCGGCCTGCTTGTCGAGCACTGCGATCATGTCGTCCAAGCTGTCCATCAGCGTCTGCAACGACGGAAAGAAAGTGCTGGACGCGGCGATCTGGTTCACCGCCAGGCGGATCGAGTCCTCGGGAAACACCAGCCGCAGATCGCGTGCGGCACGCTCGACGGTGGCCACCAGGCGCGCCCAGTCGGCGCCATCGCGCGCATGCGACAAGCCCTCGGCCAGCACGTCGCGGCACAACTCCAGCACCTGCGAGGTCGACACCGTCTCGCCGAAGAACAGGGTCGCGGTCTCGGGCAACTGGTGCGCTTCGTCGAAGATGACGGTGTTGGCCGTGGGCAGCAGCTCGGCCACGCCGGTGTCCTTGAGTGCCACATCGGCAAAGAACAGGTGGTGATTGACCACCACCACATCGGCTTGCTGGGCCTCCTTGCGGGCCTTCATGACGAAGCAATCCTGGTAATACTGGCAGTCGGCGCCGAAGCAGGTGTCACGCGTGGACGTCACCAGGTTCCATACCGATGCGGTCTCGGGCACCGCCGTCAGCTCGGCCTTGTCGCCCGTGGTGGTGGTCTTCATGAAGCGCGAGATGTCGCGCAGGTAGCCGACATCTTCGCGCGCCGTCAGGCGACCGTTCTGCAGCGTGCGTTCGAGGTGGTAATGGCACAGGTAATTGGAACGTCCCTTGAGCAGCGCCACCGACACGGGCGCGGCCAGGGCCTTTCGTACAGTGGGGATGTCGCGCTTGAAGAGCTGGTCCTGCAGGGTCTTGGTGCCGGTCGAGACAATCACCTTGCCGCCCCACAGCAGCGCCGGGACCAGGTAGGCGAAGGTCTTGCCGGTGCCGGTGCCGGCTTCGGCGATCAGGGTGCCCTGGTTGGCGATGGCGGCGGCAATCGCCTTGGCCATGGCGGTCTGGGCATGGCGCGGCCGGTAGCTGCCGACTGCGCCGCCAAGCGGTCCGCCGGCGCCGAACAGTCGATCGATCTCGGCATCATGAATACCGGGTGCCTCCGGTGCGACCTCTTCTGGAACAATCACTGCGACAAGCCTGTAGGAATAAAAACGCAAGAGGACCGGCGCGCAGCCGGTCCGGGCTGGCGAGCTGCGACGCCTCACGCTTCAGGCGTACCGGCTCACCGATATCAATCCGCTATTTTACGCGCTCTCACCCTGCAGGTCTGCCCATGCGGCTCAGGCCGGGATATCGGGCACCAGTTGCATCTTCAGCAACGAGATATGGTCCTTGAGCTGCAACTTGCGCTTCTTGAGTCGACGCAGCTGCAAGTCTTCGGCGCGGGCGTCGCGGATGAGCATGTCGATGACGTTATCGAGGTCGCGGTGCTCGACCTCAAGCTCGATGATGCGGCGCTGGATGTCTTCGCGATGCGTGCTGGTCATGGCTGCGTGCTCCGTTTCTTGTCGGCGCGCTCGCGCTCGCTCTCGGCCTTCTTGCGCTCGACTTCCTGGCGATGCTGCTCGGCGTCCTTGATGCGCTGCTGGCGCGCGGCGGCATTGGCTTCACGCTCCGGCGCACGGGCGGCATCCTCGGCCTGCTGCTGGGCTACCCGGGCCTCGTGTTCGCGAATGCGGGCGTCCGGCGCCTGGCCCTGGCTCTGGTCGATGCGCTGCTGCACCTGCGCCCGCTTGCCGTCGCTCTCGCGCGTGTGGCGCTCGGTGGCAGCCTGCCGGTCTTTCTGCTCCTGCACGCGACGGGCGGTCTCGGCCTGGTCATTGGCATGCTGCGCGGCCAATGACTGGTCGCGGTCATCGACCTGGGCCTGGCGGCGATAGGTATTGGCTTCGATCTCGACCTGCTTGATCGATTTCTCGGCCTCACGCTTGCGGTCCTTGGCGTCTTCCAGGCAGGACGACACCAGGAACTTGGCGTAGCACTCGCGCTGGTCCAGCACATATTGCGTCGCCAGCACGCGACGGTCATCCGCGCCCTGTGCCAGTGCGGCCGCAGCGGTTTGCTCGGACTTGATCGAGCCGGCCGGATAGCGTTCGGCCAGGGGCGTGACGGCGTTGGTGGGGGTGTCGGCACTGGCGACGCTCGCCGCCGAAATCAGCGCCGCGGCACAGGCCAGGCGCGCCAGGGCAATGCTGGAAACGCCGCGGTGGCGCAGGGGGGCGGCGATCAGGCCGCGCATGACATTCTTGTCCATCTTGGATCTATCCATTCTCTTCACGACAGGCGGTCGGCGGCGGTGCGGCGATCCGCGTCCAGGTATTCCTTCGACTGCATCTCGATGATACGCGAAACAGTACGGTGGAATTCATTGGACAGTGTGCCGGCAGTGTAAAGCTCGTCCGGCGCGACCGCCGCCGACATGATCAGCTTGACCTTGTGATCATAGAAGACGTCGATGAGCCAGGTAAAGCGACGCGCCTCGGACGACATCGCCGCCGACATCTGCGGGATGCCCGACAGGATCACGGTCTGGAAGCGGCTCGCCAGCTCCAGGTAATCGTTCTGCGAACGCGGGCCACCGCACAGCGTTGCGAAGTCGAACCAGATGGCGCTGCCGGCGCGGCGCAGCGCCCGGATCTCGCGCCCCTCGATATCGACCCGTGAATCCTCGTCGGCGGTCTCGGCCACGGCGGCGAAGGCGTTGCGCAACTCTTCATCCGTGTGGGCATTGAGCGGGGTATGGTAGACCCGCACCTGCTCCAGCACGCGCTTGCGATAATCGATGCCGGCGTCGATGTTCATGACGTCCAGTTTCTCCTGCAGCAAGGCGATGGTCGGCAACATGCGGTCGCGATGCAAGCCGTCGGGATAAAGCGTGCTGGGCTCGTAGTTGGACGTCATCACGAACGACACGCCCAGGTCGAACAGGCCCTTCAACAGGTTGTACAGGATCATCGCATCGGCGATGTCGGAGACGTGGAATTCGTCGAAGCAGATCAGGCGGTATTTCTTGGCGATGCGCTTGGCCACTTCGTCCAGCGGATTGGCGATGCCCTTGAGCTCGTCGAGCTGGCGGTGCACGTCGCGCATGAATTCGTGGAAGTGCACGCGCGTCTTGCGCGTCAGCGGCACGACCGAATAGAAGCTGTCCATCAGGAACGACTTGCCGCGCCCCACGCCACCCCACATGTAGACGCCACGCGGCACGCTGGGCCGGCTGATCAGTCGCTTGAAGGTGCTGGCGCGCTGGGCCTTGTAGGCGGTCCATTCTTCATAGGCCTGCTGCAATCGCATGATGGCGCGCAACTGGGCCTCGTCGGGCTTGTAGTCACGCTCGGCCAGCGAGTGTTCGTAGAATTGACGGACATCCATGGTGGGGGTTCTTTGTGATTGACTGACTCAAAGCAAAATGGGCGAGCCAGGCTCGCCCATCATGATACAGGTACTGCCGCGCTGGCCGGCGGAGAACCACCCGCCAGCGCCCAGCGTCATCAGAAGTTCAATGCGCGCTTGTCCACCGCCAGAGCGGCTTCCTTGGTGGCTTCCGACAGCGACGGGTGCGCGTGGCAGATGCGTGCGATGTCTTCGGCCGAAGCACGGAATTCCATCGCCACCACGGCTTCCGAAATCAGTTCGGATGCCATCGGACCGACGATGTGCACGCCCAGGATTTCGTCAGTCTTGGCGTCCGCCAGGAACTTGACCATGCCCGAGGTATCGCCCAGCGCACGTGCGCGGCCGTTGGCCAGGAACGGGAAGGTACCGGCCTTGTAAGCCACGCCATCGGCCTTGAGCTGTTGCTCGGTCTTGCCGACCCAGGCGATCTCGGGCGAGGTGTAGATGACCCAAGGGATGGTGTTGAAGTTGACATGACCATGCTGGCCAGCGATACGCTCGGCCACTGCCACGCCTTCTTCTTCGGCCTTGTGCGCCAGCATCGGGCCACGCACCACGTCACCCACCGCCCAGACGTTGGCCAGGTTGGTCTTGCAATCGCCGTCGACGGCGATGAAGCCGCGTTCGTCGAGCTTGAGGCCAATGGCTTCGGCGTTGAGGCCGATGGTGTTGGGCGTACGGCCGATCGATACGATCAGCTTGTCGAACTCGCCCTTCTGCGCTGCACCCTTGCTGTCGGTGTACTCGACCGTGACGCTCTTCTTGCCGGCCTTGATCTCGCCGATCTTCACGCCCAGGTTCACGTTCAGGCCCTGCTTGGTCAGCAGCTTCTGCGCTTCCTTGGCGATCTGTTCATCGACCGCGCCCAGGAAAGCCGGCAACGCTTCGAGCACGGTCACTTCCGCACCCAGGCGACGCCATACCGAACCCATTTCCAGGCCGATCACGCCGGCGCCGATCACGCCCAGCTTCTTCGGCACTTCGGTAATGGCCAGCGCGCCCGTGTTGGACAGGATCAGTTGTTCGTCGAACGGAGTGCCAGGCAGTGCGCGGGCATTGGAGCCGGTGGCGATGATCACGTGCTTGGCCGTGATGCTTTCTTCAGTCGCGCCGGCGACCTTGATCTCGTAGCCGCTGGCGTCGCCCTTGGCGAACGAACCGCGACCGTGGAAGAAGGTGACCTTGTTCTTCTTGAACAGGTACAGGATGCCGTCGTTGTTCTGCTTGACCACGGTGTTCTTGCGACCCAGCATCTTGCCCAGGTCCAGGTTCAGTCCCTTGACTTCGATGCCGTGCTCGGCAAAGCCATGACCCGCGTGCTCGAAGTGCTCGGACGATTGCAGCAGTGCCTTCGATGGGATGCAACCGACGTTGGTGCAGGTGCCGCCCGGTGCCGGGCCGCCCTTGTCGTTCTTCCATTCGTCGATGCAGGCGGTATTGAAACCCAGCTGCGCTGCGCGGATGGCGGCGATGTAACCGCCAGGGCCACCGCCGATGACGACCACGTCAAAATTCTTGCTCATGTGATTTTCCTAATTCGTTTGGGCTGCACGCCGACGCGTGGCGCGCAATGGGAAAGGCGCGGAAACGAAAAACCCCCGCAGGTGTTTTTCGTCCGCGCCCTCAACTCATGCCAATTACAGATCCAATAACAAACGGGCTGGATCTTCCAGCGCTTCCTTGATCGCTACCAGGCTCAAGACGGCTTCGCGACCGTCGATGATGCGGTGGTCATAGGACAGCGCGAAGTAGTTCATCGGGCGCACCACGACCTGGCCGTTTTCGACCACGGCGCGTTCCTTGGTGGCGTGAATGCCCAGGATCGCCGATTGCGGTGGGTTGATGATCGGGGTCGACAGCATCGAACCGAAGGTGCCGCCGTTGGACACGGTGAAAGTACCGCCGGTCATTTCTTCGATCGACAGCTTGCCGTCCTTGGCCTTCTGGCCGAATTCACCGATCTTCTTCTCGATGTCGGCGATCGACATCTGATCGGCGTCACGCAGGATCGGCACCACCAGACCGCGTGGCGAACCGACTGCCACACCGATGTCGAAGTAGCCGTGGTAGACGATGTCGTTGCCGTCGACCGAGGCGTTGACGATCGGGTACTTCTTCAGTGCATGCACGACCGCCTTGACGAAGAACGACATAAAGCCCAGCTTGACGCCGTGTTCCTTCTCGAAACGATCCTTGTACTTGTTGCGCAGGTCGATGACCGGCTGCATGTTGATTTCGTTGAAGGTGGTCAGGATGGCGTTGGTCGATTGCGACTGGATCAGGCGCTCGGCCACGCGGGCACGCAGACGGCTCATCGGCACGCGTTGTTCCGGACGGCTTTCCAGGCCGGCAGTGGCGGCAGGCACCTGGGCCAGTGCCGGCTTGGCAGCGGCAGGAGCGGCGGCAGGTGCCGACAGCGCGCCCAGCACGTCGCCCTTGGTCACGCGGCCATCGCGGCCAGTGCCGGTGACTTGCGAAGTCGACAGGTTGTTGTCGGCCAGCAGCTTGGCGGCAGCAGGCATGGCGACATCGCCCTTGCTGGCCAGCTCGGGAGCGGCGACAGGAGTTGGTTCATTGGTCGATTGCGGTGCGGGAGCGGCCTTCACTTCGACCGGTTCCACCTGGGCAGCAGCGTCGGTGTCGAGAATCGCGATGACCTGGCCGGCCACCACGGTGGCGCCGTCGGCGGCGATGATCTGGGCGATCACGCCATCGGCCGGGGCGGGCAGTTCGAGCACGACCTTGTCGGTTTCGACGTCGATCAGGTTTTCGTCACGGGTGACTTTTTCGCCGACCTTCTTGTGCCATTGCAGCAGGGTTGCTTCAGCGACGGATTCCGACAGTTGCGGGACAACTACTTCGATTTGAGCCATTTATATTTCTCCGATTTCGGGTAATTCGTTCATTCAAACACGAACGTGCCGCCCTCGCGACACGCCCGGTTCTCGATATGGGTTACTTGGTCAGCACAAAGCCCTTGAGCTTGGCGAAGGCGGTTTCGATCAACGCCTTTTGCTGCGCATAGTGCTTGTCGTAGTAGCCGACTGCCGGCGACGCGCTGGCCGGACGACCCGCATACGCCAGCTTCTGACCTTCGGACAGGTTCTCGAAGATGTTGTGCTGGATCTGCAGCCAGGCGCCCTGGTTCTGCGGCTCGTCCTGCGCCCACACCAGTTCGTTGAAGTTCGGGAACTGCTTGAGGGCAGCGGCGAACGTCTTGTGCGGGAACGGATACAGCTGCTCGACACGGATGATGGCGGTGTCGGTCTGGCCACGTTCCTTGCGGGCGTTGACCAGGTCGTAGTAGACCTTGCCCGAGCAAGCCACGATGCGCTTGACCTTCTTGGCGTCGATGGTTTCGTCGACTTCCGGGATCACGGTCTGGAACGAACCCTTTGCCAGGTCGGACAGGGGCGAACCGGCGTCCTTGTTACGCAGCAGCGACTTCGGCGTCAGGATGATCAGCGGCTTGCGGAACAGGCGGATCATCTGGCGACGCAGCACGTGGAAGATCTGCGCGGCGGTGGTCGGCTGCACCACTTGCATGTTGTTGTCTGCGCACAGCTGCAGGTAACGTTCCAGGCGTGCCGACGAGTGTTCCGGACCCTGGCCTTCATAGCCGTGCGGCAGCATCTGCACCAGGCCCGAAGCACGACCCCACTTCACTTCGCCGGAGCTGATGAACTGGTCCATCACCACCTGGGCGCCGTTGGCGAAGTCGCCGAACTGTGCTTCCCAGATGGTCAGGGTGTTCGGCTCGGCAGTCGAGTAGCCGTATTCGAACGCCAGCACCGCCTCTTCGGACAGCACCGAATCGATCACGGTAAAGGGCGACTGGGTCTCGGTCACGTTCTGCAGCGGCACGTAGGTGCCGGCATCCCAACGCTCACGGTTCTGATCGTGCAGCACGGCGTGGCGGTGCACGAAGGTGCCGCGGCCGGCATCCTGGCCGGTCAGGCGGATCGCATAACCGGACGACACCAGCGAAGCGTAGGCCAGGTGTTCGCCCATGCCCCAGTCCAGGTTCATCTCGCCGCGCGCCATGGCGGCGCGATCGTTGATCACCTTCTCCACCAGCGAGTGGGCCTTGAAGCCTTCGGGGATGGTGGTGATCTTGGCGCCCAGGCGCTTCAGTTCGGCCAGCGGCACTGCGGTTTCGGCCGCATCGGTCCACTTGCGGTTCAGGAACGGCAGCCAGTCGACGGCGTACTTGCTCTTGAAGTTGGTCAGCACCGGATCGAGGGTGTGCTTGCCGGCGTCCATCGCGGCACGGAAGGCCTTGACCAGTTCTTCGCCACCATCGGCCGGCAGCGTGCCTTGCGCGATCAACTTGTCGGCGTACAGCTTGCGGGTACCAGGATGCTGGGCGATCTTCTTGTACATCAGCGGCTGCGTCAGCGCCGGGGTGTCCTGCTCGTTGTGACCCAGCTTGCGGAAGCAGATGATGTCGACCACGATGTCCTTCTTGAACTTCATGCGGTAGTCGACTGCGATCTGGGTCGCAAACACCACGGCTTCAGGATCATCACCGTTGACGTGCAGCACCGGTGCTTCGATCATCTTGACCACGTCCGAGCAGTACAGCGTCGAACGGGAGTCGCGCGGGTCGGAGGTGGTGAAGCCGATCTGGTTATTGATCACCAGGTGAACCGTGCCGCCGGTGCCGTAGCCACGGGTCTGCGCCAGGTTCAGGGTTTCCATCACGACGCCCTGGCCGGCGAATGCGGCATCGCCGTGCACCAGGATCGGCAGCACTTGCGAACCGTCCTTGTCGCCGCGACGATCCATACGCGCCTTGACCGAACCCTCGACCACCGGATTGACGATTTCGAGGTGCGACGGGTTGAACGCCAGCGACAGGTGGACCGGGCCGCCTGGGGTGCTGACATCCGACGAGAAGCCTTGGTGGTACTTGACGTCGCCGGCCGGCAGGTCGTCTGCGTGACGGCCTTCGAATTCGGAGAACAGTTCCTGCGGGGTCTTGCCCAGGATGTTGACCAGCACGTTCAGGCGACCACGGTGGGCCATGCCGATGACGATTTCCTGCACGCCCTTTTCACCGGCGCGCTGAATGGTCTCGTCCAGCGAAGCGATGAAGCTTTCGCCGCCTTCCAGCGAGAAACGCTTCTGGCCGACGTACTTTGTGTGGAGATAACGTTCCAGGCCTTCGGCTGCGGTCAGGCGCTCGAGGATGTGCTTTTTCTTCTCGGTCGAGAAGCTCGGCGCGGCGCGGGTCGGCTCCAGGCGCTCTTCCAGCCAGCGCACTTCGGCCATGTCCGAGATATAGGTGAATTCGGCGCCGATGGAACGCGTGTAAGTGTCGCGCAGCATCTGTTGCAGGTCGCGCAACGATGCCGTTTCAGGGCCGAAATAGGTATTGTTGATATTGAAGACGATGTCCAGGTCGGCATCGGTGAAGCCGTAGAACGCTGGATCGAGTTCTGGAATGCTGGGGCGTTCCTGGCGTTGCAGCGGGTCCAGGTTGGCGAAACGGGAACCCAGGTCGCGGTAGCCGGCGATCAGCTGGGTGACCGCCACGCGCTTGCGACCCATGTCGGAATCGGCCGAGGCGATCACGGTGCGGATCGGGCCTTGCTTGGCGCGCTCTGCGAACGAGGCGATCACGGGAGCATGGGCAACATCAGCACGGGCCGAGCCATCGGTGGCAGGTACATGCTGTACCGCGTCGAAATAGGCGCGCCAGTTATCGGGGACCGAACCGGGATTTTCCAGATATTGCTCGTACAGTTCTTCAATGTACGGAGCATTCCCACCGAACAGGTAGGAGTTGATGTTGTACTGCTCGTAGAGCTTCGTCATTTGCTCACCTTTCTTCGCGCTTCGCGAAATTGGCGGGTTTCTACACCTTCCGCGACACGGCCTGACCGGTTAGCGGATTGCACATCAAGTTGTGGGGAAGGACCTTTTTCCATCTGAACATCGATATATATCCAGGTAGGTTGTGCGGGATTATATCCCCATATGCTTATTAAATATCTGGCATTTCCACTTTTTCCTATGCGGCGTTGCATCATCGCAGCGCGCCGCTCAAGCGGGCGCTGCCACTGCCCGTCAAGCCTGCGCCGAGGCCCGTGGCAAGCGGCGAACCTGGTCATGCGCCGACTCGCGCAAGGTGATGAAAAATGGTCATTAACCCTCCCTCGGCTTCAAATCTGCGGCAACGAATAATTTCTAGATTGCAACATGAACGGTTTAGTGCACGGCGCGGGACGACCTCGGAGCACTGCCGTCGACATAGCCATAATAGGCGCCGTCCTGGTCCAGCCCACCCAGCAGGTTGTCGCCACGATAGAAATTCTGGATCGCCAGTTGTGGCAACGATGCGCCGCCGAAGCTGACGCGAAGATCGTCACCGCTACGACTCAGCACGACCTCATCGGGGGCAAGACCGCCCTCCTCGCTCAACAATACGCAGCCGCGCCTGACCGCACTGGCATCGAGCACCAGCAGCGAGCCGCCATCGGCGCCAGGCTCCAGAAAATGCACGCTGGACTTGCCCGCGCCATTGTTGATCACGACCCGGATCTTCCTGGCGCTCATCATTGCGCTCCCCTGCTTTCCAGCGCGGGGCGCCCCATGCGCGCGAGCCTGACCTGGCACCAGCACAGGATGCCGATGACCACGCCCGCCCACAGGATAAGGCTGAGCCAATGCGCCTTGGCGGCGCCAGCGCCAGAGGCAACGGCGTCTGCACAGGCCGCCTGCGGTCGGGCCAGGATGGCGAAGCCGGCGTAGTCCGCCAGCAGGACCGGGGCGTTGAGCGTGACGGTGCCGCGCTCCATTTCGGGCAGCATCACCACATACGCAGGCGCGGCCGTGTCGGCATCGTCGATGGCCATCAGCATGCAGGCACGCCGATCAAGACGCAGCAGGATCACGGGCAACGGCAGCATTGACAGACTATCGAAGCCACATTCGACCAGACTGGCGACCAGCCCGGCGCTACGCAGCGCCTGCAGCGCCGTGGCCGGCGTCAGGGCGAGACCATCGGGCAAGCCGTCGCACAGCGCAGCCGCACTGCGGTCGACGCCATGGTGATGGCACATGTGGTGAACGGTGACCAATAACGAATGCAGGGCTCCGGCAAATGCGGGCTCCTGCTCCTGCCCCCCGGCAGGTCCGAACTGTGAATCCATTGCGCTCCCCCGAGAACAATTTCCTCCCCCTGCTGCGGCACCTCGTTGCCTGCGTGTAACCAGACACCGGTGTGAGCTTTAATTCGTTTTGTTGATACTACCCTAACTTTGCGATTCACAAGCACGCAAAATCGTAGACAAACCTTCAACACCGTCGCACCGACGAACAAAAAAAACCGCCCGGATGATCCGGGCGGTTTTTGTCCAGCCAACTGCGGGCAGTGATCAGCCGCGCTGGTCGACCGGGGTCACGTCACGACGTGGCGAACCGACGAACAACTGACGCGGACGGCCGATCTTCTGTTCCGGATCCGAGATCATTTCGTTCCACTGGGCAATCCAGCCGACGGTACGCGCCATGGCGAAGATGCAGGTGAACATCGAAGTCGGGATACCCAGCGCGCGCTGGACGATGCCCGAGTAGAAGTCGACGTTCGGGTACAGCTTGCGCGAGACGAAGTATTCGTCTTCCAGGGCGATCTTTTCGAGCTCCATGGCCAGCTTGAACAGCGGGTCGTCGTGCAGGCCCAGTTCGTTCAGCACTTCGTAGCAGGTTTCACGCATCAGCTTGGCGCGTGGATCGTAGTTCTTGTAGACGCGGTGACCGAAGCCCATCAGCTTCACGCCCGAGTTCTTGTCCTTGACCTGCTTGATGAACTCAGGAATCTTGTCGACCGAACCGATCTGTTCCAGCATCGACAGCGCCGCTTCGTTGGCGCCGCCGTGGGCAGGGCCCCACAGGCAGGCGATACCGGCTGCGATACATGCGAACGGGTTGGCGCCGGACGAACCGGACAGGCGCACGGTCGAAGTCGATGCATTCTGCTCGTGATCCGCGTGCAGGATCAGGATACGGTCCAGCGCGCGCACCAGCACGTCGTTGACCTTGTACTCTTCGCACGGGTTGGCGAACATCATGCGCATGAAGTTGGCACTGTACGACAGGTCGTTGCGCGGATACACGAACGGCTGGCCGATGTTGTACTTGTAGGCCATCGCCACCAGCGTCGGCAGCTTGGCGATCATGCGGATGGCCGAGACGTCGCGGTGCACCGGATTGCTGATGTCCAGCGAGTCATGGTAGAACGCCGACAAGGCGCCGACCGAACCGGTCAGCACGGCCATCGGGTGCGCATCACGACGGAAACCGCGGAAGAAGAAGTTCATCTGCTCGTGCACCATCGTGTGATTGGTGACGGTCTCCACGAAGGCGGACTTTTGATCGGCTGTCGGCAGTTCGCCGTGCAGCAGCAGGTAGCAGGTTTCCAGGAAGTCGCAGTTCACGGCCAGCTGTTCGATCGGGTAGCCGCGATACAGCAGCTCGCCCTTGTCGCCGTCGATATAGGTGATCGACGAGTTGCAGGCGGCAGTCGACATGAAACCGGGGTCATAGGTGAACTTGCCGGTGGCGCCGTACAGCTTGCGGATATCGATCACGTCAGGGCCGATGGTGCCCTTGTAGACAGGAAAATCTACGGATGGAGACCCGTCGGAAAACGACAGGGTAGCTTTGATATCGGTGTTGGACATAGCTATTCCTTTTGCTGGGATGGTGAAACCGTTAATCAAAACCGCGACCGCAGTGCCTGGCTTTCCCGCTATTGCGGAGCTGGGTGGTGCTGTTCAAACAGGCCGCGTTCTAGCAAAATCCGACTGGCTTTTGGCCAGGCGCAAAAATCAGATGGTGCGCAGTTGCTGCAGCAGTGCATGCACATGCGGCAGGTCGACCGCCGCTTCGGGCTCCTTGCGAGCCAACAGCAAGTCCATCAAGTCGTGATCGGTCAGGTCCATCAACCGCGAAAATGCATCGACCTCGTCATCCGTCATGTCGACTTCATGGGCGTCGAGATAACGGGTCAGGATCAAATCATTCTCGAGCAGGCCTCGGCGTGCTCGCCAGCGCAGTCGTGCGCGTTTGGCCGGGTCATCCTGGTGACGTTCAGTCATGCCTCGCTCACTTCAATTCTTGTTTTAATTCGAGATACTACCGAATTCCGGCAATTCGGGTCGCCCGTACCCGCCATCAAGGCCGGTACGGGCAGCCTGCGACACACTTACACCGCGCGACGCACCATCAGTTCCTTGATCTTGCCGATGGCCTTGTTGGGGTTCAATCCCTTCGGGCAGACATCGACGCAGTTCATGATGGAACGGCAGCGGAACAGGCGATACGGGTCTTCCAGTTCGTCCAGTCGATTGGCGGTGGCTTCGTCGCGGCTGTCGGCGATGAAGCGGTACGCCTGCAACAGGCCGGCCGGACCCACGAACTTGTCGGGGTTCCACCAGAACGACGGGCACGACGTCGAGCAGCAGGCGCACAGGATGCACTCGTACACGCCATCGAGTTCTTCACGCTGTTCGGGCGACTGCAGGCGCTCTTTTTCAGGCGGGATGCTGTCGTTGATCAGGTAAGGCTTGATCGAATCGTACTGCTTGAAGAAGTTGGTCATGTCGACGATCAGGTCGCGAATGACCGGCAGGCCCGGCAGCGGCTTCAACACGATCGGCTCGGTCAGCTCGTTGAGGTTGGTGATGCAGGCCAGACCGTTCTTGCCGTTGATGTTCATCGCGTCCGAACCGCACACGCCTTCGCGGCACGAGCGGCGCAGCGCCAGCGAATCGTCGACGTCGGACTTGATGCGTTGCAGGGCGTCCAGCAACATCTTGTCGGTCGGCTTGAGCTCGACCGTCAGGTCCTGCATGTACGGCTTGTCGTCCTTGTCCGGATCGTAACGGTAGATTTTGAATTTCAGAGTGCGAGTCATGTTGCGACCTCTTAGAAAGTACGTGCTTTAGGCTTAAATGTCTCGACCGTCAGCGGCTGCATGTTGACGGGCTTGTAGTCGAGACGATTCCCCTCGGAAAACCACAGTGTGTGCTTGAGCCAGTTGACGTCGTCGCGCTGCTCGAAGTCGCTGTGGGCGTGGGCGCCGCGCGATTCCTTGCGGGCTTCGGCCGAAGTGATGGTGGCCTTGGCGGTTTCGATCAGGTTGTCCAGCTCCAGGGCTTCCTGGCGGGCGGTGTTGAACACCTTGGACTTGTCCTTGAACGAGACATGCTTGCGACGCTCGTCGAGTTCCATGATCTTGACCTTGCCCTCAGCCAGCAAGGCGTCGGTACGGAACACGCCGCAGTACTTCTGCATCGTGGCGCGGATGTCGTTGGCCACGTCCTGCACGCGCTCGGAACCGGTGCTGGTTTCCAGGCGGGCGATGCGTTCCAGCGAGCGGTCCAGCGCGCCGGCCGGAATCGGCTTGTGGCTCTGGTCCTGCAGGCGGGTGCCGACAATGTGGTTGCCGGCGGCACGGCCGAACACCACCAGGTCGAGCAGCGAGTTGGTGCCCAGGCGGTTGGCGCCGTGCACCGACACGCAGGCGCATTCGCCGATGGCGTACATGCCCTGCACCACTTCTTTTTGCGAGCCGCCCTTGGGCGCTACGACCTGACCGTACACGTTGGTCGGGATACCACCCATCTGGTAGTGGATGGTCGGCACCACGGGGATCGGTTCCTTGGTGGCGTCGACGTTGGCGAACTTGTGGGCGATCTCGAGAATCGATGGCAGACGCTTCTTGATGGTGTCGGCGCCGATGTGACGCAGATCCAGCAGAACGTGATCCTTGTGCGGACCGACGCCACGGCCTTCCTTGATTTCCTGGTCCATCGAGCGCGACACGAAGTCGCGTGGGGCCAGATCCTTCAGGGTCGGCGCATAGCGCTCCATGAAACGCTCGCCGCTGCTATTGATCAGGATCCCGCCTTCGCCGCGCACGCCTTCGGTGATCAGCACGCCCGCGCCGGCCACGCCGGTCGGGTGGAACTGCCAGAACTCCATGTCCTGCAGCGGCAGGCCGGCGCGTGCGGCCATGCCCATGCCGTCGCCGGTGTTGATGAAGGCATTGGTCGAGGCGGCCCAGATACGACCCGCGCCGCCGGTGGCGAACAGGGTGGTCTTGGCGTGCAGCATCATGATTTCGCCGGTTTCCATTTCCAGCGCGACCACGCCGAGGACGTCGCCCTCTTCGTTGCGGATGATGTCCAGCGCCATCCACTCCACGAAGAAGTGGGTCTTGGCGCGCACGTTACGCTGGTACAGCGTGTGCAGCAGCGCGTGACCGGTACGGTCGGCAGCGGCGCAGGCGCGCTGCACCGGCTTTTCGCCGAAGTTGGCGGTGTGGCCACCAAACGGACGCTGGTAGATGGTGCCGTCGGGATTGCGGTCGAACGGCATGCCGAAGTGTTCCAGCTCGTAGACCGCCTTGGGCGCCTCGCGGCACATGAACTCGATGGCATCCTGGTCACCCAGGTAATCCGACCCCTTGACGGTGTCGAACATGTGCCAGTACCAGTTGTCCTCGGACATGTTACCCAGCGACGCGCCGATGCCACCCTGAGCGGCGACCGTGTGCGAGCGGGTCGGGAATACCTTGGAAAGAACCGCAACGTTCAAGCCGGCTTCGGCCAGTTGCAGGGAAGCACGCATGCCGGAGCCGCCGGCGCCGACGATGACCGCGTCAAAGCGACGGGTAGTGATGGCGGATTTGATAGCAGCCACGATTTAAATTCTCCACAGAATCTGCGCGGCATAGCCTGCGCAACCAACCAGCCACAAGATCGTGGCAACTTGCAGAACCAGGCGCAGGGCGACCGGTTTGACGTAATCCATCAGTGCATCGCGCACGCCGATCCAGGCGTGGAAGAACAACGCCATCAAGGTGACGAAGGTGGCGATGCGGAACCATTGATGCGAGAACAACGCAGCCCAGCCCTGATAGCTGAAGTTGGTCGAGGTAAAGAAGCACACCAGCAGGATGATGGTGTAGAGCGCCATCACGACGGCGGTGGCGCGTTGCGCCAGCCAGTCACGCAGGCCGTAATGGGCGCCCACGACCAGGCGCTTTGGTCCGATATTGTTGTTAGCCATTTTCAGAATGCTCCGAACAGTTTCAATGCAACCACGATCGCCAGCGTGATGCTGACAGCCAGGACACCCACCGACGACTTGCGTGCGCTGTCCTTGTCCAGACCGATATGGTTATCCATGATCAGGTGGCGCAGGCCGGCACAGAAGTGGTGGAGATAGGCCCAGGACAAGGCCAGGATGACCAGCTTGGTGAACCAGTGCGAGGCGTATCCCTTCAGGTAATCGAAGGTGCCTTCGGATAACAGGCTGTTATCCAGCAAGAACAGAACGAACGGCAACATCAAAAACAGGAACAGCCCGCTGATGCGGTGCATGATCGACACCAGCGCAGCCAGCGGCATGCGGTAACCCGCAATTTGGGTAAGCTGTATGTTACGAAATTGTGGCCGTGGTGGTTTAGCGGCTTCAGACATACAAGGTTCTCCTCAGATTAAAACAATCTTTGCAATTTTCGCCGATTTTCCAAATTGCCATCAACTATATTCCGCTACGCAGCACACACGATGACGGGACACAACGTCTCATGCAGGCCGGCGCAGGGCATCAGCGAAGGTGATTCAGCTCAGCTCACTCTGGTAATGATGATCGGTTGTCAGATACAGGCCGCGCCGCATTTCCACCGGCTTGTCGCCATAGGTAAATGAAGCACGTTCCACACTCAACAACGGCGTATGGGGCGGCACCCCCAGGATTACCGCGGATTCCGGGTCCGCCCCGACGGCACGAATGCGCTCCTCGGCGCGAATCATGCGTGTTCCGAATTCCGTTTCGAACAAACCGTACAAAGGTCCCCTGTACTCGACCAGGCGCTCGGCCGTCAGCCCCTTGAAGGTGCCTCCGGGGAGCCAGATTTCTTCGAGGATGATGGGAACACCATTAAAGGATTTGACACGCTTGATGAAGATCACCGCGTCGCCGGACTTCATGTCCAGTTGCCGGGCCACTTCGGCCGAGGCGCGCACGCGCTTGACGTCAAGAATCTTGTTTTCGGGCCGCTGCGGTTCGTTGCTGTCGGCCATCAGCCGCAGGAAGCGGAACTGGGCCTGGGTCTCGTGGTGAGTGGCAACGAACGTGCCCTTACCCTGGCGGCGCACCACCAGGTTCTCGGCCGCCAGCTCGTCGATGGCCTTGCGCACGGTGCCCTGGCTGACCTTGAAACGCCCGCCCAGCTCGACCTCGCTGGGAATGAGTTCGCCGGGCTTCCACTCGCCCGCCTCCAGGCGCTGCATGATGAGCGCCTTGATCTGCTGATACAAGGGACTGAAAGTCGGCGCCGGGCCTGGACTGTTAACACCCGACCCCGCGCCTTGCGCGTCACCGTTGTTCGAATTGGGCAGGATCGAGCTCATAACCCCGAATTTCAACACAAAAAGAAGTTCCCCGTCCAGAAAAAACTGCGCAATAATATGTCTTATATAAGACATAAGATATTGATTGACACCCTGTTTCCGCACGCCTAAACTCGCGAGCAACCTGAAAAGCCGAGAGGTAGATGCAGCGCGACCTTCCGGGCAGTTAACGGGAACGAGAATCGATCTCATTCAGCGATTCGGGTTTTGGTGTTTTTCTGTATGTGGCAAACAAGTCCGACCGTTTTTAGCGCAGCCCGCGAGCCCATCTGCTAAAGCGATGACTCGCTGCGTTTTCGACGGTATCATGGCGTGCCTGACAAGAAATAACACGAACGAATACGAGAAATTAGCGCATCTGCGCTTATGAGAAGCAACCGCAACAGGCCCGTCCGTACGCCGCGACGCGACCATCACGTGCGCTTCATGCAGTCTGGAATGCTTTTTTTCATCACCTCTTTGGAGATTCAACATGGCTAAAGCCCCTAAGCGTGTTGCCGTCACCGGCGCCGCCGGTCAGATCGGTTACTCACTGCTGTTCCGCATCGCCAACGGCGACCTGCTCGGCAAAGACCAGCCGGTCATTCTGCAACTGCTTGAAATTCCCGATGAAAAGGCCCAGAAGGCGCTCAAGGGCGTCATCATGGAAATCGACGATTGCGCCTTCCCGCTGCTGGCTGGCGTGACCGCCCACAGCGATCCGCTGACCGCATTCAAGGATGTCGATGTCGCCCTGCTGGTCGGCGCCCGCCCACGTGGCCCAGGCATGGAACGCAAGGACCTGCTGGAAGCCAACGCCCAGATCTTCACCGTGCAGGGCAAGGCCCTGGACGCGGTCGCCTCGCGTGACGTCAAGGTGCTGGTGGTCGGCAACCCGGCCAACACCAACGCCTACATCGCGATGAAGTCGGCCCCGAACCTGCCGGCCAAGAACTTCACCGCCATGCTGCGCCTGGACCACAACCGCGCCCTGTCGCAAGTCGCGGCCAAGATCGGCAAGCCGGTCGGTTCCATCGAAAAGCTGGTGGTGTGGGGCAATCACTCGCCGACCATGTACGCCGACTACCGCTTTGCCACCGCCGACGGCGCACCGGTCAAGGACCTGATCAACGACCAGGTCTGGAACAAGGACACCTTCCTACCGACAGTGGGCAAGCGCGGCGCGGCCATCATCGAAGCACGCGGCCTGTCGTCGGCAGCGTCGGCAGCCAATGCCGCCATCGATCACGTGCGTGACTGGGTGCTGGGCACCAACGGCAAGTGGACCACCATGGGTGTGCCTTCCGACGGTTCCTACGGCATCCCCGAAGGCACCATGTTCGGCTTCCCGGTGACTACCGAGAACGGCGAGTACAAGATTGTCCAGGGTCTGGAAATCGACGCCTTCTCGCAAGAGCGCATCAACCTCACGCTCAAGGAACTGCAAGAAGAGCGCGATGGCGTGAAGCATCTGGTCGGCTGATGACCAGGCGCGGCGGGCAGGCAACTGCCGCCGCGCCATTTTTTCTCTGATCGACAACCCTACTTTCGAGCAGCAATGCATCCCTCCCAGGTCTTGTTCCCAGGTGCGCAGCAGCCCGTGTCGCTGCCGGTCTGCGATCACTACGCCGGCTCCGAAAAGCTGATGCGCAAGTCGATGGCCCTGCAGCAGGAACTCGGCCCCGTCTTCGACATCACGTTCGACTGCGAGGATGGTGCAGCCGCCGGCAATGAAGCCGCGCACGCCCAACTGGTGGCGGCGCTGGTCAATTCACCCGACAATCTGCACGGCCGCATCGGTGCCCGCGTGCATGATGTCGGCAACGCCCATTTCGAACAGGATATCGCCATCATCTGCGGCCAGGCCGCACGGCGACTGGCCTTCGTCATGCTGCCCAAGGCAGGCGGCGTCAATGATGTGCTGCACGCACTGGAATCGGTCAACCGCACCTGTCTAGCCGCCGGGCGCCATGCGCTGCCGCTGCAGGTGTTGATCGAGACCCATGGCGCGCTGACCGATGTGTGGAAGATCGCGGCCCTGCCGCAGGTCGAGTCGCTCTCGTTTGGCGTGATGGATTTCGTGTCGGCGCATCATGGCGCCATTCCGGCGACGGCCATGCGCTCGCCGGGACAGTTCGACCATCCGCTGGTACGGCGCGCCAAGCTTGAGATCGCTGCCGCCTGCCATCTGCATGGCAAGGTCGCCTCACACAATGTGACCACCGACATCAACGATACGACCACCGTCGCCGACGACGCGCGACGGGCGGCACAGGAATTCGGCTATACCCGGATGTGGAGCATTCATCCGGGCCAGATCAGGCCGATCGTGCAGGCCATGTCCCCTTCTGCCGAAGAAGCGGACCAGGCGGCACGGATATTGCTCAAGGCAGCGGCAGTGCAATGGGGACCCATCGAACACCTGGGTAATTTGCACGACCGCGCCAGCTATCGTTATTACTGGTGCATCCTGCAACGCGCCCACGCCTCAGGTGTGGCGCTGCCGACACAGGCTGCCTCCTGGTTTGCCGATGACGCATCCACCACCACCACCATGCAGTAACCTGTCACTGATACTGAACCTGATGAAAAAACATTTCACCGCAATCGCCCTGATCGGCGCACTCTTCGCCATGGCCGGCATTACTGCCGCACAGGCCCAGAGCACCACCACATCCAGCAAGAGCACTGCCAAGACCCCCGCCAAGAAGCCGGTCGCCAAGAAGAAGGCGCCGGCCAAGAAGGCCGCTGCAGCTGCAGCACCCGCGGCCAAGATGCCGTTTTCGTCGGACGCCGAGGATGACGAGAGCGAACCTGAACTGGGCGGCACCGTCTCGGCCGACTACAACTGCGAACTGGGCCACAAGCTGACCATCTGGAAGAACGAAGCCGACGACCGCCACATCGCGATCCGCTGGGACAAGAAGATCAACCGCCTGACCCGGGTCGAGACCACCACCGGCGCGCACCGCTTCGAGAACCGCAAGCTGGGCCTGGTCTGGATCGGCATCCCGGCCAAGGGCCTGCTGCTGGATTCGAAGAAGGGTCAGCAGTTGGCCAACGAATGCAAGAACCCCGAACAGCAACAGGTGTCGGCGGCCGCCGCGGCGCCAGCGGTGGCAGCAGCGCCCAAGAACTAAGTCCCGGGCGCATCAGGATTTCACGGTTTCAGACGTACAAGAATCAGGCAGCACCCAGCAGTTTGAACATTGCAGCGCAAAGCGGATTCGACTAACTAGACTCGTCTCACGAGGGGCGAGACGAGTTCTAACATTACTAATTGTCATAAGGAGAAGAGGCCATGTCTCGCAACACATTGAACACTCTGAAGGAATTCACGATTTCCGGTTCCAAGAAGGGTAAGTTCTACTCCCTGCCCGCGCTGCAGAAGTCGCTGGGCGTCAACATCTCGCGCCTGCCGGTGTCGATCCGTATCGTGCTCGAGTCGGTGTTGCGTAACGTGGACGGCCAGAAAGTGACCGAAGCCCACGTCAAGGAACTGGCCAACTGGAGCCCCAAGGCCGCCCGCGTGGACGAGATCCCGTTCGTGGTGGCCCGCGTGGTGCTGCAGGACTTCACCGGCGTGCCGCTGCTGGCCGACCTGGCCGCGATGCGCAACGTCGCCAGCAAGCTGGGCAAGAACCCCAAGAACATCGAACCGCTGGTGCCGGTCGACCTGGTGGTCGACCACTCGGTGCAGATCGATCACTTCCGCGAAAAGAAGGCACTCGACCTGAACATGAAGCTGGAATTCACGCGCAACAACGAGCGCTACCAGTTCATGAAGTGGGGCATGCAGGCATTCGACACCTTCGGCGTGGTGCCACCGGGCTTCGGCATCGTGCACCAGGTCAACCTCGAATACCTGGCGCGCGGCGTGCACAACAAGACCGGCGTCTACTACCCTGACACCCTGGTCGGCACCGACTCGCACACCACCATGATCAACGGCATCGGCGTGGTCGGCTGGGGCGTGGGCGGCATCGAGGCCGAAGCCGGCATGCTGGGCCAGCCGGTCTACTTCCTGACCCCCGACGTGGTCGGCGTGAACCTGACCGGCGTGCTGCGCGAAGGCGTCACCGCCACCGATCTGGTGCTGACCATCACCGAATTGCTGCGCAAGACCAAGGTCGTGGGCAAGTTCGTCGAATTCTTCGGCGAAGGCACCAAGTCGCTGTCGCTGACCGACCGCGCCACGATCGCCAACATGGCACCGGAATACGGCGCCACCATGGGCTTCTTCCCGGTTGACGATGCCACCATCGACTACTTCAAGGGCACCGGCCGCACCAAGGCCGAAATCGATGCATTCCAGGCCTACTTCAAGGCGCAGGGCCTGTACGGCGTGCCGAAGGCCGGCGATATCGACTTCACCCAGGAAGTCTCGCTGGACCTGGGCACCGTGACACCGTCGCTGGCAGGTCCGAAGCGTCCGCAGGACCGTATCGAGATCGGCAACGTGAAGTCGAACTTCACCGAACTGTTCACCAAGCCGGTGGCGGAAAACGGCTTCAACAAGAAGGCCGAAGACCTCAACGCCACCTACAAGAACGCCGACGGCATCGACATGCACAACGGCGACGTGCTGATCGCCGCCATCACTTCGTGCACCAACACCTCCAACCCGAGCGTGCTGCTGGCAGCCGGCCTGCTGGCCAAGAAGGCGGTGGAAGCCGGCCTGAAGGTGGCGCCGCACATCAAGACGTCGCTGGCCCCTGGCTCGCGCGTGGTGACCAAGTACCTGGAAGCGGCAGGCCTGCTGCCCTACCTCGAGAAGCTGGGCTTCGGCGTGACCGCCTACGGTTGCACCACCTGCATCGGCAACGCCGGCGACCTGACTGCCGCGATGAACGAAACCATCGTCAAGAACGATGTGGTGGCCGCTGCCGTGCTGTCGGGCAACCGTAACTTCGAAGCGCGTATCCACCCGAACATCCGCGCCAACTTCCTGGCCTCGCCACCGCTGGTGGTGGCCTATGCCATCGCCGGCAACGTCACCCGTGACCTGATGACTGAACCGGTCGGTCGCGGCAAGGGCGGCAAGGATATCTATCTGGGCGACATCTGGCCGACTTCGCACGAAATCGAGAAGCTGTTGAAGTTCGCGATGAACGGCAAGGTCTTCAAGGAAAACTACGCCGACGTCAAGGGCGCGCCGGGCAAGCTGTGGGAAGCCATCAAGGGCACCGCCAAGGGCGAGGTCTACAACTGGCCGACATCGACCTACATCGCCGAGCCACCGTTCTTCGAGAACTTCACCGAAGTGCCGAAGATCACCGCTGCCGGCATCACCGGTGCGCGCGCACTGGGCGTGTTTGGTGACTCGATCACCACCGACCACATCTCGCCTGCCGGTTCGATCAAGGAATCCAGCCCGGCCGGCAAGTGGCTGCAAGCCAACGGCGTGCTCAAGGCTGACTTCAACTCGTACGGCTCGCGCCGCGGCAACCACGAGATCATGATGCGCGGCACCTTTGCCAACGTGCGTATCAAGAACCTGATGATCCCGCTGAAGGCCGATGGCTCGCGCGTTGAAGGCGGCATCACCATCCATCAACCGAGCGGCGAAGAAACCTCGATCTACGACGCCGCCATGCAATACGTCAAGGATGGCGTGCCGACCATGGTCTTCGGTGGCGAAGAGTACGGTACCGGCTCGTCGCGTGACTGGGCCGCCAAGGGCACCCAGCTGCTGGGCGTGAAGGCCGTGATCACCCGTTCGTTCGAGCGGATCCACCGTTCCAACCTGGTGGGCATGGGCGTGCTGCCACTGCAGTTCATCGGCAACGACAGCGTGCAGACGCTGGGCATCACCGGCGAAGAAATCTTCGACCTGAAGGGCCTGGACGGTCAGCTCAAGCCACAACAGGAAGCGACCCTGGTGATCCATCGCAAGAACGGCGAGACCCAAGAGGTCAAGCTGCTGTTGCGCATCGATACCCCGATCGAAGTGGATTACTACCAGCACGGCGGCATCCTGCCGTTCGTTCTGCGTCAGTTGCTGGCTGCCTAAGCAGTTCTGATTGGAAGCGAAAAACGCCGGATTCGTCCGGCGTTTTTTGTTTTGTGGCGCCGCGGTCGTCGCGGCTGCGACAGGTGCCGGGGTTTCGGCACAAATCATCTACAATACTGGGTTTTACTTGCTGCGAACCCACTCCATGCGTCGTCCTGCCAAACGTACTTCTTCCAAGCTCTCTACCGATAGCCAGCACCTCGTGACCTTTGCGCAGGCCATCGCGCAGGCCTCCAGCCGGCTTGAAGAAAAAGCCTGGCAAAAGCCGCTGGACGCCCTGCTGCTGAAGTTATTGCGAGCCGGCAACCAGCCGCTCATCGATGCCGCACTCGACCATTTGTTCAAGGCCGACCTGAGCGCCTACGACGTACTGATCGAAGCCGTCGAGGCCGGTAGCGAATCGACCACCCTGGAATTCGAAGAACAACACTACGATGTGCAGTTGCTGGTGTTGCCGATCCTGGCCTGGACCCGCTTCTCGATCGGCTCCGGTGCGATCAATGCCGACACCCAGGCCGCGCTCTCGGCCCACCTGCACGCCCATGTACTGGCCAGCGACGTGCGCTTGGCGCTGGCGCCGGCCTTGCTGGCGATCGAACAGCTGCCGCGCTTTCACACCGAGGTGTTCGCCCTGACCCAGCAGATGGGCCAGGCGGCATTGAAGAATGCACCGGTCCAGCTCAAGCTCGACCAGCAGCCGGCGGTAGCCTTCCTGGCCGACACCCGGTATGCCATTGCAGCCGTCGTGGTGCCCGCAGGTGGCGCCCTGTTTCACTGGCAGGAGCGCGACCAGCAAGGTCAGTTCGCCGCCGGCAAGCTGGCCGCCTTCGACGCCTGGAAGCAGCAGGTCACGCCGGTGCTGTCGCGCAGCCTGCCGGGTTGCAATGTCGAACTGCTGCTGCCGCAGCCCTACTATTTCGGCTGCCGCGATGCCGACAAGCGTATCCGTCCGGCCTCGATTCGCGCCGCCGATTATTTCCTGACGCAAACGCTGGATATTTCATCGGCCGACCTGCACGCCAGCATCGGCGGCTTCTCGGAAGACATCAATGGCCAGATCGACGAGTACCGCATCGGCTTTGCCATCGGCGGCGACCCGACCGTGGTGTATGGCACCGTATGGCCGCTGTACGAAGAAGAAAGCGGCGAAGAGCAGTTGCTGGCGCTGGTCCCGGACGTGGCGCTGGATGGCCCCACCGCCAGCCCCTTGCAGGAACTGCTGACCGTGCTGCGCGAATGCGGCATCGTACATATCAAACATCACGACGAGCGCTTCACGATGGAGTTCTGCGATGACTGCGGCGCGCCGCTGTTTCCGGATCGCGACGGCGAACTGGTGCACGCCGAAATGCCCGAAGACACTCCGCCGCCGGCCGAGCATTTTCATTGAGCCGCACCTGAGCCGCACCTGAGCCGCGGGCGCATCCGGTCCACGCCAGGCGCGCACCAATAAAAAAGGCATCCACCAACACTGGTGGATGCCTTTTTCTTTTCTGTACCGGACTTGATGCCCCGGTTTTCCGGGCGGGCACGTTCGCGCTTCCGCCTGCGAACGTCACCCGGCCTCAGTCTGTCTCCTCCTGGCCCTGCAAAACCAGGTGTGGCGGTGCTTCAGGCCGCCAGCTTTTCGATCAGGCCCATCTCGGCGCTGGACATCAGCTTGTCGATGTCGACCAGGATCAGCATGCGCTGGTCCAGGGTACCCAGACCGATCAGGTAGTCGGAGTCGAAAGTGGTGCCCATTTCAGGCGCCGGCTTGATCTGCTCCTGGGTCAGCGTGATCACGTCCGACACGCTGTCGACCACCATCCCGACCACGCGGCCGGAGATGTTGAGGATGATCACGACCGTGAACTGGTCATAGGTCGGCTCGCCCAGCTGGAACTTGATGCGCATGTCAACGATCGGCACGATGATGCCGCGCAGGTTGACGACGCCCTTGATGAATTCAGGCGAATTGGCAATACGGGTGACGGCTTCGTAGCCGCGGATTTCCTGCACCTTCAGGATATCGATTCCGTACTCTTCCTTGCCCAGAGTGAAGGCGAGGAATTCATTGCCGCTGCCCTCGGCTTTTTCGCCGAAGCCGGAAAGATTCTTGGAAGCAATGTCAGACATGGTTGAGGCCCTTTAAAATTCAGGAAAATACAGATTCATCAGTCATTTGGCGGCTTGATCGCAGCAACGCTGCCACATCGACAATCAGGGCGACGCCGCCGTCACCGAGAATGGTGGCGCCCGAGATGCCTGCCACCTTGCGATAATTCGATTCGAGATTCTTCACGACAATCTGCTGTTGACCGATCAGGTCGTCAACGAACAGCGCCGCTTTCTTGCCATCGGACTCGAGGATCACCACCAGTCCCTGGGACGGATCGGTGAACGACGGTTCGATATTGAACAGATGATATAGCGGAATCAGTGGCAAATACTCGCCGCGCACACGCAGCACCTGACCCTGGCCGCTGATTTCCTTTATATCTTGCGTCAAAGGCTGCAAAGATTCAACTACATATCCAAGCGGCAAGATATAAACTTCCTGCCCGATGCGAATCGACATGCCATCCAGGATCGCCAGCGTCAACGGCAGCGAGATCGAAATGGTGGTGCCGAAGCCCTTGCTGGAGCGAATATCGACCGCGCCGCCCATGGCCAGGATGTTGCGCTTGACCACATCCATGCCGACCCCGCGCCCCGACACGTCGGTGACCTGCTCGGCAGTCGAAAAGCCCGGCTCGAAAATCAGTTGCCACACGTCGCTGTCGGTGAGGTTGTCCGACACCGGCATGTCCTGCTGCTTGGCCTTGGCCAGGATCTTGTCGCGATTGAGACCACCGCCATCGTCGGTGACCTCGATGATGATATTGCCGCCCTGGTGTTCGGCCGACAACGACAGCGTACCGGCTTCGGACTTGCCCGCCGCGCTACGCGTCTCGGGCAGTTCGATACCGTGGTCGATACTGTTGCGCACCAGGTGGGTGAGCGGGTCGACGATGCGTTCGATCAGCCCCTTGTCGAGCTCGGTGGCGGCGCCATGGGTGACGAATTCGACCTTCTTGCCCAGCTTCGAGGCCAGGTCGCGCACCATGCGCGGAAAGCGCGAGAACACATAATCCATCGGCATCATGCGAATCGACATGACCGACTCCTGCAGGTCGCGGGTATTGCGACTGAGCTGGCTGACGCTGTTGAGCAGGTGTTCGTGCGTCATCGGGTCGAGATTGCCGACCCGCTGTTCGATCATGGCCTGGGTGATCACCAGTTCGCCCACCAGGTTGATCAGTTGGTCGACCTTCTCGATGCTGACCCGGATCGAAGACGACTCGTGGCCGGCCGCTGCGGCTGCCTTGGAGGCCTTCTTCTCCGTGGCGGCCTGCTCGGTGATCGACAGGTGCGCTTCGTCACCATGAGGCTCTGGCTCGGGGTCCGGCTTGCGGGTCGTGAGATCAAGTGGCACGAAGGGCGCGAAGAAGCCGTAACCCTGGCTGCGCTCGCGGTCTTCGATCGCGGTATGGTTGTCGAGAAAGCCGTAACCCTGCTGGCGCTCGCGTTGTTCCTGGGTGACAAAGTTGTCGAAGAAGCCATAGCCCAGGTCTTCTTCCTTGGCGGCGGCCGATTCGACCGCCTGCGAAATCTTCAGATCGGCGACATCGACAATGAAGGCACAGATCGCCACCACATCATCGATCGGCTCGGCCGTGTCGAGCAGGAACACCCAGTGTCCCTCGGGCGACTTGGACTTTTCGATCGCGCCCATCATGGCCAGCTCTTCGCCCAGCGCTTCGCCGTCCTTGTCGCTGACGGCCGGCAGTTCGATGCGGTAGCGACGCTTGCCGCCCACCACCAGCGCCGCCGGCTGCACCGCTGCCGGCTTGATCACCGGCGCCGGGGTCGACACGCCCTGCGACAGCGACAACAGCAGCATGCGCACGTCGCCCACCGCGTCCAGATCGACCTGGGCGCCGTGCTTGTGGCCGTCGAGCATCGACTTCAACACGTCCTTGGCGGCCAGGAAGGCATCCACGTGTTCGCTGGTCAGGGCCATCTGGCCCTGGCGGATGCGGTCCAGCAGCGACTCGAGGACGTGAGTGACCTCGGCGATGTCGGTCAAGCCGAAGGTCGACGAACCGCCCTTGATCGAGTGGGCCGCGCGGAACACGGCGTTAAGTTCTTCGGGGTCGGGGTCAGCCACATTGACGGCCAACAATAGCTTTTCCATTTCGGCGAGACCTTCTTCGGCCTCGTCGAAAAACACCTGGAAAAACTGGCTCATATCAATGCTCATGCCATGACTCCGTCACTTATACGGTACGTGCTGCTTTTATTTTTCGAAATCAACCGATGACTTTTCTGACGACTTCGGTCAGGCGTTGCGGGTCGAACGGCTTGACCAGCCAGCCGTTGGCGCCAGCGGCCTTGCCCTTGGCTTTCATCTCATCACTGAATTCGGTAGTCAGCATCAGGATCGGCACGCGCTGGTAACTGGTCAGTTCGCGCAACGAGCGAATCAGCGTCAGGCCATCCATACGCGGCATGTTCTGGTCGGTCAGGACCAGGTCGAAGGTATGCGATTTGGCCTTTTCAAGCGCATCGACGCCATCTACCGCTTCGGTGACGTTATAGCCCGCAGCCTTCAGACTGAATACCACCATCTGACGCAGAGATCCTGAATCATCCACTGCGAGAATCGTTTTCGACATTGTTACTCCCTGTTCTTCATTTAGCGTCACATGGCACCCGGCGGATTATGCCGCACCATCGTCACAAACCCTATTGCCGAGTTGCCACCGGATGATCTGGTTCAAGTACGCGCCAAATGGCCGCACCCGACACCGACCATCCGATCAAAACAGCTCGATATCGCCGCTTTCCATCCTGGTCTGGCGCACTGCCTTCCACAGTCCGCTTTCCAGTGCCGCCAATCGTTCTTCCATGGCCGTGACCGTATTGGTCAGCAATGCCTCAAGCTGCTCATCGCTATGCTCCAGATCGGGCACGATCTCGAAGCTGTTGGCGCTGAGCACGCCGAGCGCCTCGCGCAGGCCGATCACCCGGCGCACGATACGCTCCAGCAATTGACTGGTCATGTCCTGAAACTGCAGCCCGGTCACTGCCGCATTGACGTGCTGATTGACTGCACCCTGCAATTGCCTGAGCTTGTCGATGCTGGCCGCATCGAGTTGCCCGTCGCCGTTCATCACGGTTTCCAGCAGTTGCTGCTGGGCCTGGACCGAATGGTGCAGGTCCATGAAACTGGAACCGAGCTTGCCGATGGCCTCGCCCAACAGGATGTTGGTCTGGACCAGATCGGATTCAACTTCCGTGAGCTGGCGGCTGCCGCCACTCGACGTATCGAGGAGCAGGCGCTTGAGCTCGTGCAACATGGTCTTAGTCGGCATACCCGGCACTTCCTGTGGTCAGTTGAAACATACGCTCAATTCGCCGTTGCCGGCACCGAAAGGCCTTGCTGGACCTCGGCATCGGTGGAAACATTGAGTGAACCGCTATCCTTCTCCACCAGCTCTTCGGCCTTCTTGTTCATGACGATGATGCTGATGCGACGATTGATCGGGTTGAACGGGTCTTCCTTGTCGAGCAGCACTGCCGACGACAGGCCCACCACCCGCAGCACCTTGGATTCATCCATGCCGCCGACGATCAGCTCGCGCCGCGAGGCGTTGGCGCGGTCGGCCGACAGCTCCCAGTTGCTGTAGCCCTTCTCGCCCCGCGAGTAAGGCGTGGCATCGGTATGGCCCGACAGGCTCAGCTTGTTGGGCACATCATTGAGGGCCTTGCCGATCTCGTGCAGGATGTCCTTGGTGTACGGCTGCAACTGCGCGCTGGCCAAGGCAAACATGGGACGGTTCTTCTCGTCCACGATCTGGATGCGCAAGCCTTCGGAGGTAATGTCGATCAGCAGCTGGTTCTTGAACTGCTTCAGGGTCGGATTGGAATCGATCGCCTTCTCGAGCTTCTGCTTGAGGTTCTCGAGTCGCACGCGCTCGGCGCGCTCGACTTCTTCCTGGGCCGACTTGAGGGTCTGCTTGCGGGTGACGACATCGTTTTCACCGCGCCGCAACTGGCCGTCCTGACGGGTCAGATCCTTGCCGCCCCCGGGCAGCACGGTGTTGGCGTCGCCGCTGCCGGAGCCGCCCGCCATCGCCACCTTGAGCGGAGTCTTGAAGTATTCGGCGATGCCGTTGAGATCGCCCTTGGCGGTCGAGCCCAGCAGCCACATCAGCAGGAAGAACGCCATCATTGCCGTCACGAAGTCGGCATAGGCGATCTTCCAGGCGCCGCCGTGGTGACCACCGCCGCCCTTCTTGATCCGTTTTACGATAATGGGACGTAGCCCTTCGTCGGCCATGTCTCTACTCCTGCTGATGTCTTGTCATTGCGGTCGAATCGATCTGCTGGCCAGGGCTTACTTGCCCTTGGCCTGCTTGACGTGCTCTTCCAGCTCGAGGAAGGTCGGACGTTCGGTCGAGAACAGGACCTTGCGGCCGAATTCGATCGACAACGCCGGTGCATAGCCGTTGAGACTGGCCAGCAGCGTGACCTTGACGCATTGATAGATCTTGGTCGATTCGTGCAGCTTCTGTTCGAGCAGGCTCGACAGCGGCCCCACGAAACCGTACGCCAGCAAGATACCGAGGAAGGTACCGACCAGCGCGTGCGCGATCAGCATGCCCAGTTCGGATGGCGGGATACCCACCGATTCCATCGTGTGCACCACCCCCATCACCGCCGCCACGATACCGAACGCCGGCAGGCCGTCACCCAGCTTGGCGATGCAATGCACCGGGATCTCGCCTTCGTGGTGGTGCGTCTCGATTTCGTTATCCATCAGGTTTTCGATCTGGAACGCGTCCATGTTGCCCGACACCATCAGGCGCAGGTAATCGGTCATGAACTCGATCAGGTGATGGTCGGCCAGGACGCCCGGGTACTTGCTGAAGATCGGGCTGCTTTCGGGTTCTTCGATATCGCCTTCGATCGACATCAAGCCTTCCTTGCGCGACTTGGTCAGGATCTCGAACAGCAGCGCCATCAATTCCATGTACAAGGCCTTGGTGTAGCGCGAGCCCTTGAACAGCGACGGCATGGCGGCCATGGTGGCCTTGATCGCCTTGCTGTTGTTACCGACCAGGAACGCCCCCGCCCCTGCACCGCCGATCATCAGCACTTCGAGCGGTTGCCACAGAGCCCCCAGGTGACCGCCGGCCATGGCAAAACCGCCGAAGACGGAGCCACAGACAATGACATATCCAATAATGACTAACAAGTGCCTACTCCCGTCCAGATGGCGTTGAGTGTTTCTTCACGAATGTCAGATTACATGTATTCCATTCAAGCAAATGGGGGAATACATATCCGAAAAACGTCCTTCCTTTTCAATTACGGCGCGAAACCATAAAACTTAATACGTTGCGTCTCGCCAAGACGAAGTCTTTCGAATGGGGGCAATGCCTCACATTCGCCAGCCATGCAACACCCGACCGCCCTCCTCGGGCTGCATCACGATATCGGGCTCGGTGCCGGGGATATGGAATTCGTAGCTCAGTAGCAGCGAGCCCGGACGCATCTCGGCCGAGGCCTTTTGCCACAAGGCCAGCATCGCCGCCGGCGACAGGTAGGCAAAGATCACGTCATAGTCGGCGAAGTCGAGGCGCAGGTAGTCGCCACGCACAAAGCGGCAGCGGTTTGCCGCCCATGCGGCCCGCACGCGGCTGACCGCCCAGGGCAACGGCGCGATCTCGATGCCGGTGAAGTCACTGTCGGGGCGACGCCGCGACAACTCGAGCACGGCGCCGCCGAGGCCGCTGCCGATATCCATGAAGCGGATCGGCCGGTCGGCCGGCAGGCACTGCGCCACCGCATTCCAGGCTGGCAGCCCGGACGGATAGAACGGCACCTGGCTGCGAAAGGTCGACCAGAACAACACCAGCATGAACAGGAAGACGGCCAGGAACAGCCAGGAAGGAAGATGCAGGCGGGCCACGCCGAGTGCGGCCACGGGAAACACCAGCAGGATGAACCACCACCATACCGCCATGCGGCGCAGGCGCGCCAGCAGCGCGGCCAGGACGCCGTGCAGCAATGCTGTCTGGAGCGGGGAGAAAGCGGCGAGTCCGGCACGCTGCGCCAGGATATCGATCGCGTTGGCGCCCACCAGCGCCAGCACGAACAGCAGCAACGCCTGGACAGCGGGCGCCCGCCACACCGGCCGGCGCCCCTCACCCTGATTCGGAAGCAGCGCCACTATGCCGGGCGCCTCATGCGGGAACCAAGCGCCCCGCCGATGCCACTGACTGCCATGCAAGACCCGATCGCAAGTCTCAAGCCAGTCCTCAAGCCAACGCTACCTGCGGCAGCGCAGCGGCCACCGGCAGGCGCACCGGTTCGGCCAGCGGCACGCCGATGGCGTCCTTGGCCTTCTTGGTCTTGCCGGCACGCGAAGGCATATGGCACAAGCCGCACAGGTAATCCTGGTGCAAGTCGAGACGATGCACCACGAAGTGTCCGTTGCACTTGCAGCATGGCGTGGTCGTGAGCATCTTGCTCTCGAAGAAGCGCACCAGGGTCCAGGCCCGGGTCAGCGACAGGACCGGCTCGCCCGAGTCGGTCTGGCCGACTTGCTCAAGATAGAGCTTGTAGGCCTTCATCACTGCCTCGATGCCCGAGATGCGGGCGTGACCGAGCAGGTACTTGTGCACGTTGATGAACAGCGAAGAATGAATATTGGGCTGCCAGGTGATGAACCAGTCGGTCGAGAATGGCAGCATGCCCTTTGGGGGCGAAACACCCTTGAGTTCCTTGTAAAGCTTCAGCAGGCGCTCGCGCGACAGTGAAGTTTCGGATTCCAGCAACTGGAGGCGGGCCCCCAGGTTGATCAGCTCTATGGCCAACTGAATTTCCTGCGCCTCTGTGACAACGCTCTTCTTAGCCATGCGACTACCCCCCGATAATTTCGTACTGATTTGATCTCGCAATCCACCTGTATGCGAGACCGATGATCAACTTCCAAGACATGCTTGGCCCAACGTCACCCCTGCCTGCGCTTTGCCACCGGTGCCCCGCACCGACGACCGCGCTTCTTGTCTTGTGGTTTTACGAAATCTGTTCGCCAGGCTGGCAAGCCATCAGAATGGCCGCATGCGACTGCGCCAGGCTTTTATCTTTGTTGTAGTTGGTCAGCATGCCGAGAATGGCGCCGTCGTCGAAACGAAAGCGCGTCAGCATCATGTTGGTCCCCGCCAGTTTCATGATCTGGACATTGCTCAGTCCCTCGATCAAGTCAGCGATTTCAGCGCTGATGCCAAGCCGGAAGATTGCCGTCGGCTTGTCCGATCGAATCATCTGCTGCGCCAGCATCAGATAACTGAGATTGGCGTCACGAATTTCCGCCATCATGTCGTTGGTATTCATTTGGACCCCACTTCAAAGGAAAGCTGCTTACAGTCGGTTACATTTACTTGACTGCAAGCCAATTCTGAGGGGGGCAAGGAAGGCGGGAAATTAGACTTGGTCGGTATTTTTCGTCAGGTAGACGCCGATATACCTTGTAAGAGTTTGTCTTACAAAAACCGATGTTTATGTTGAAAAAAACAACATAAAAATTAGATGAGACAGGCAGCGAAAGACTTTCGAGCTTGATTTCAACTTCGTGACAAAAAAAATTTCCACCACGAAACGAGCAAAAAAACTTGCCTAAACACCAATAAAACAATGTGTAAATTCCACGCCGGGAACCAACGCATGTTGCTAGGGAACGACTAGCTCATCAACTAAAGTTCGCTTTGTGTCAACTCACGCTGCCAGCACTGTAGATTTTCGGATCAGCTTTGCGCAAAAACTTGCGTCGATTTACAAAGCCTTACGCCGTTTGCGCAACATCTACAGCCGAGGTGGACACAAGGCAAATTGTAGAACGCCCGTGCGAATTCCAAAGCTCGAAAAAGGCCGAAAATTCGGCCAATTCAACCATTTTGTGAAATCAAATGGGACGTCGACTAGTCCGCCTGCATGGCCATCAATGCGGCTTCGATATCGCGTATCAGGTCCTGGGGCGATTCGAGGCCGATATTGAAACGCACCAGTTGCCCCTGACGCTGCCAGCCGTCGCGCATGCCGGCCATCCGGTAAGGCACGCACAGGCTGTGCGCCCCACCCCAGCTGTAGCCGATCTTGAACAGCCGCAGGCTGTCGACGAAACGGTCGGTCTGGCGTTCGTCGAAATGCGGCTGGAAGATGACCGAGAACAAGCCCCCTGCGCCAGTGAAGTCGCGCTTCCAGAACGCGTGCCCGGGGCAATCCTCGAATGCCGGATGCAGCACGCTGGCAATCTCCGGACGCGCCTTGAGCCATTGCGCAACTTCGCGCGCGGCCGCATCGTGGGCATCGAAACGCAGACGCATCGATGACAGGCTGCGCAGCACCAGGTACACATCATCCATGCCGACGCCAAAACCGAGGCGCGCGTGGGCCAGTTCGAGTTGCTCGTTGAGAGCCTTGTCGCGCACGATGACCGCGCCCATCAAGACGTCCGAGCCGCCGGACTGGTACTTGGTCAGCGCCTGCATGACGATGTCGACACCGTGATCGAAGGCCTTGAAGGCCAGCCCGGCGGCCCAGGTATTGTCGATCGCTACCCGCACGCCGCGCGCGTGGGCTGCCGCACAGATGGCCGGGATGTCCGGCACTTCCATGCTCACCGAACCGGGCGCCTCGGTCCAGATCAGGCGGGTATCGGGGGTGATCAGCTCGGCAATGCCGGCGCCGATCATCGGATCGTAGAAACGCGCGTTGATATTGAAGTCGCGCTGCAGCCAGCGACTGAGGTCCTTGCTGGGGCCGTAGACGTTATCCGGCAGCAGCACGTCATCACCCGACTTGAGCAGCGCGAAATTGATCATCACGATGGCGGCCAGGCCGCTGGGCGTGACGCGGCAATAGTTGCCGCCCTCGATCTCGGCCAAACGCGCCTCCAGCACGAAGCTGGTCGGGGTGCCATGCAGGCCGTAGGTGTAGCCGAGTTTTTCGCGCCAGTCGCGGGAACGCATCGTCGCGACATCGGGAAACACCACGGTCGAGGCATGATGAATCCCCACCGGAAAGGCCTCGAACCCATCAGGGGCGCGATAGGCGCTATGGACCAGCGAAGTCTGCGGCGTATTTTCTGGTGCGGACACGGAATACCTCGAATGACGAAAGACTAGACAAGACCGGCCACGCAGCGCCGGTCGCTCAGGGCAGTTGCAGCGAGAAAGGCCGGGTCACCGAGCCATCCGCATTGGACCAGGTGCCGACGATGACGGCACCCTGGCGGTGGCCTTCCCACTGGCCCGACACATCACGGCCATTGCGGGATTCTTCCATCACCAGGTCATCGCCGTCGACCTCACCGGCCAGCAGGATTTCGGTGGACTCGCCAAAGACGAAATAACGACCCTTGAGGCCGTCTTCGTTTTTCTTGGGCTCGAGCGTGAGCTGGATGCGCTGGCCGTCGAGTTCACCCCGCATCACCAGCACATGCTCCATCAGGCTTTGCCGCAGCGAAGTTGCCGCACTGGCGGCAGTGTCCGCTGCATTCCTGTCTGCCGCCACCTGCGCCCGCGCGCTCAACGGCATCGCCGCCGCCAGCGCCAGCGTTAGTGCAACCAGCGTGGCGCGGCTCACTCGGCGGCGCCCCACAGGTCGTGGGCATCGGCGGCCGTGATGCGTACCTCCACGAACTGGCCCACTTCAAGCTTGCGATGCGGCTCGAACGGTGGCTTTACGTACACCACGCCATCGATCTCGGGCGCATCCGCGTAGCTGCGGCCGACGCCGCCATTGCGATCGACCTCGTCGATCAGCACCCGCAAGGTCTTGCCGACCTTGGCTTGCAGGCGCTTCTTGGAGATTTCTTCCTGCAATTGCATGACCCGACCACGACGTTCTTCACGCAACTCTTCCGGCACCGGATTGGCGATGTCGTTGGCGGTGGCGCCTTCCACCGGCGAATAGGCGAAGCAGCCCAGGCGATCGATCTCGGCTTCCTTCAGGAAGTCCAGCAGGTACTCGAACTCGGCTTCGGTTTCGCCCGGAAAGCCGGCAATGAAGGTCGAGCGAATCGTCAAATCGGGGCACAGCGCGCGCCAGGCCTGGATGCGTTCGATGTTCTTCTCGCCGTTGGCGGGGCGCTTCATGCGCTTCAACACATCCGGATGGGCGTGCTGCAGCGGCACATCCAGGTAAGGCAGGATCTTGCCTTCGGCCATCAGCGGCATGATCTGGTCGACGTGCGGATAGGGATAGACGTAATGCAGGCGCACCCAGGCGCCGTATTGGGACGCCAACTCACCCAGCGCGCCGACCAGCTGCGTCATGTGGGTCTTGATCGGCTTACCGTTCCAGAACCCGGTGCGGAACTTGACGTCGACGCCATAGGCGCTGGTGTCCTGCGAAATCACCAGCAATTCCTTGACGCCGGCCTTGAACAGGTTTTCCGCTTCCAGCATGACATCGGCAATCGGCCGCGACACCAGGTCGCCGCGCATCGACGGGATGATGCAGAAGCTGCAGCGATGGTTGCAGCCTTCGGAAATCTTCAGGTAGGCGAAGTGCTTGGGGGTGAGCTTGACGCCCTGCGGCGGCAGCAGGTCGATGAAAGGCGCATGCGGCTTGGGCAGGTGCCGGTGCACCGCCTGCATGACTTCGCCCACGGCGTGCGGCCCGGTCACTTCCAGCACCTTGGGGTGGATCTTCTGGATGATGTCGTCGCCGTCGGCATCCTTCTTGGCGCCCAGGCAGCCGGTGACGATGACCTTGCCGTTTTCGCTCAGCGCCTCGCCGATGGCGTCCAGCGACTCTTGCACGGCGGCATCGATGAAGCCGCAGGTGTTGACGATCACCAGGTCGGCGCCGTCATACGACTTGGCCGTGTCGTAGCCTTCTGCCCGCAACTGGGTCAGGATCTGCTCGGAGTCGACCAGCGCCTTGGGGCAACCAAGGGAGACAAAACCGACCTTGGGGCTAGACGGCAAAACGGGAGAGGATGCGTTGGACATGATAGGAGGCTGGCTGGAAAAACTGGCTAAGACGGAAAAAAGCTTTAAAAATCAGGGCAGTATTGTACCGCGTCCGCACCGATGGGTGCCAGCCGGGTCGGCCAATGCGCCGCAAAAAACAAAATGCCGCCCGCAACGCGGACGGCATCGGTCAAACCAGCGGCGCAATGAAACGTTACTTCTGGTCTGGCGGATTGCCGAACGGGAAGGTACCGAACATGTTCTTGGTCTGGCTTTGCATCTGTTCCTGCATCTGGACGAACAGGTTCTTGCTCTGCTCGATGTAGTTGCTCATCATGCCCTGCATCATCGGGCCCTGCACGTTCATGAACTGGCTCCACATCTCGGGGCTGAACGGCTTGCCCTCGTACAGGCCCTTGGAGTTCTCGGCCAGCTTGTTCTGGATGTCGATGAAGGTCTGGATGTTCTTCTCGAGGTAAGAGCCCATCATGCCCTGCATCGCATGACCGTAATAACGAATGATCTGCGACAGCGCCGCGCTGGAGAACATGGGCGCGCCGTGCGATTCTTCTTCGAGGATGATCTGCAACAGGATGCTGCGGGTCAGTTCGTCGCCATTCTTGGCGTCGACGACGGTGAATTCTTCATTGTCCAGCACTAGCTGCTTGACGTCGGTCAAGGTGATGTAGGAACTGGTCTGGGTATCGTAAAGACGGCGGTTGGGATACTTCTTGATCAGTCGATCGGCCGAATTTTTTGCTTTGGTCATCTGAAGTCCAGTCTCTCTCTTTTAGCCGGGTGCCGGCTATTGTTTGCAGCGAATGCGGGCCGCTTCAGTGCATTCCCAACCCGCAGGCGTGTGGGGCATTCTTGTCTGCCCTCTCTATTACTTCGTTACGTGACTTTGCAGTGCTGCCACTTTTGCGTAGCAACATGCATGTTCATTATAGGGGGAACGAGCAGCAATGGGTAAGCCAATATTGCTACGCAAGGTACCAGGGCCTGTCCACATTAAATCTGCGAGTGCGAGAGGTCGGCAAGCGTTGTCTGGCTAGGCGTAGCGACGCGCCGTAGTGGTGCTACGGCAAGGAGCTGCAACAACGGCAGGCGACGCTTGCCGGGGGCAACGCATCTCGCAGATTTAATGTCCCTAGCGGGCGCAATGCTGCAACCGGCGCGGCCGGCTGCAGCGATGAAACTCAACCCATGTACAGGCCGCCGTTGAGCGAGAAGTCCGATCCGGTCGCGTAGCCGCCTTCGGACGAAGCGATCCAGGCCACGATGGAGGCGATCTCCTCGGGTTCGGCCAGGCGCTTGACCGGAATGCCGGCGACGATCTTCTCGAGCACTTCGGGACGGATCGCGCGCACCATGTCGGTCCCGACGTAACCGGGCGAGACGGTGTTGACGGTCACGCCCTTGGTCGCGACTTCCTGCGCCAGCGCCATCGTGAAGCCATGGATGCCGGCCTTGGCCGTAGAGTAGTTGGTCTGGCCGAACTGGCCCTTCTGGCCGTTCACCGACGAGATGTTGATGATGCGTCCGAAGCCGCGCTCGATCATGCCCTCGATGACCTGCTTGGTCACGTTGAACAGCGAATTGAGGTTGGTGTCGATGACCGCGTCCCAATCGCCCTTGGACATCTTGCGGAACTGGCCGTCGCGGGTGATGCCCGCGTTATTGACCAGCACATCGACCTCGCCGATTTCGTTGCGCACCTTCTCGAAGGCGGCACGGGTCGATTCCCAGTCCGAGACGTTGCCTTCGGATGCATGGATGTCATAGCCCTGTTCGCGCATGGCCGCCAGCCATTTATCCTTGCGCGACGAATTGGGGCCGCAGCCAGCCACGACCGTATAGCCGTCCTTGCACAGACGGGTGCAGATGGCGGAACCGATGCCGCCCATACCTCCGGTCACATATGCGATACGCTTGCTCATTGTCCTGCCTCCTAGTGTGGATTGAATATATTGGAGTACTTCGTCATGCAGCCTTGTCTCGCACCGCCCCTTTTATCCTTGAGCACTTGCAACACCCTTCATTCACGCCGGCTTCTGCGACCGGCTGGGACCGACACCGGCGCAGTCACGCCACCTGTTCGGCCTTGACCTTGACATAACGACCCGGCGCCGGCTCGATCGCACGGTACTTGGGCGAGCCCGGCTGCTTGGGCGCGGCCACCTTGCGTCCTGCATGCCCGGCCAGGAACCCGGCCCACTCGCCCCACCAGCTGCCGGGATGCTCGCTGGCGCCTGCCATCCAGGCGTCGGCATCGGCGGCGGGCTTGTCGTTGATCCAGTAATTGCGCTTGTTCTTGGAGGCCGGATTGATCACGCCCGCAATGTGGCCCGACGCACCCAGCACGAAGCGATTGTTGGCCGGCTTGCCGGCATTGATCAGCGCCGTCGAGGCATAGGCCGACTTCCAGGGCACGATGTGATCATCGCGTGACGCGTAGATGAACGCCGGCGCGGCGATGCGTCGCAGGTCGATCTTTTCGCCCGCCACCGTCAGCCGGCCCGGTTCCTTGAGCGCGTTCTCCAGATACATATGACGCAGGTAATAGCAGAACATCGGCCCCGGCAGGTTGGTGCTGTCGGCGTTCCAGTACAGCAGGTCGAAGGCGGTCGGCGGCTCGCCCTTGAGGTAGTTCGATTCGACGTAATTCCACAGCAGGTCATTCGGACGCAGGCTGGAGAAGGCGCTCGAGAAATCACGCCCGGCCATCAGGCCGCGCTTGCCGATCATCCGCTCGCGCATGGCCAGTTGCATGTCGTCGATATAGACATCGATGGCGCCGGTATCGACGAAATCGAGGAACGTGGTCAACAAGGTCAGGCTGGCGACCGGCTTTTCGCCGCGTGCGGCCAGCAAGGCCAGGGCGCACGACAGGATGGTGCCGCCCACGCAAAAACCGAGGGCGTTGATCTGCGCCTGCTTACTCACTTCCTGCACCACGTGGATCGCCTTGACCACGGCGTCGTCGACGTATTGATCCCAGGTCGTCGCCTCCATCGAGGCGTCCGCATTGCGCCACGACACCAGGAACACCGTATGGCCCTGCTCCACCGTATAGCGCACCAGCGAATTGTGCGGCTGCAGGTCGAGGATGTAGAACTTGTTGATGCAGGGCGGTACGATCAGCAGCGGCACCGCATGCACGGTCTTGGTCAGCGGCTGATACTGGATCAGCTGGAACAGTTCGTTTTCGAAGATCACCGCACCGGCACTGGCGCCGACATCGCGCCCGACTTCGAAGGCAGTCTCGTCGGTTTGCGACACATGCCCCTTCTGCAAGTCGGCCAGCAACTGTGCAATGCCTTTGGTCAGGCTTTCGCCGCGGGTCTCGATGATCTTCTGCTGCGCCACCGGGTTGGTCGCGAGGAAGTTCGCCGGCGACATCGCGTCGATCATTTGCTGCACCGCAAAACGCACCCGATGACGCACCTTTTCCGTGCCTTTGACGGCATCGGCCAAGGCCAGCAGGAACTTGGCGTTGAGCTGATAGGCGCCGGCCTGGAACGCGAAGTAGGGGTTTTCCTGCCAGGCCGGGCTCGACAGCCGGCGATCGGTGATGGCAGGCGTGCGCGCGGCGATGATGTCTTGCCACAGCGCGCCGAATTGCCGGGCGTAGTCCTGTTGCAGCGCCATCAGCTCAGTGGGCTCGATACTGGCGCCGTGCTCGGCCAGTTGCCGCGCCAGCGCAGCGCCATCCAGCGGCGCGCCGGCCGCAAAATTGGGCCACGCTTGCTGGGGTGCCTGGGCGGCGCTCTTCGGCTGAAACTGCGATTGAAATTGAGATTGCAGGGAGGTCCAGTACTTCGGATCGGCCATCTGGGTCAACCATGCAGGGACGTCGGAGGAGGCTTGCTGCGGATTCTGCTTTTTCATGCTCGGATCTGCACTTTTCGCGTATCTTTACGATTTGTCTCGACGCCATCTTCACCATGTATATCGTTGCAATCGCATGGCTCTACGTCGTCTTCATGATGTCGATCACTGAACAATCGGCGGTCGCCGGTGTGGCTACCTTCCTGCTGTACGGTGTATTTCCCTTGACCATCGTTTTATACCTGATGGGTACACCGCAACGCAAGCGGAATCGACAACGGATTGAGAAGATGAAGGCCGCGCCCAAGGAGAAACCGGCGCAGGCAACCGAAGACAAATGCGAGTCGAATGTCGAGAAAACAATCGAAGAAGTTAGAACCGGCGACTCATCCACGATGGTGCACGCGCATCGCACCAAGCCCCCCGAGCACTGATGCAAGCGCCCATTGCCGCGCTCCGGTTGCGCATTGCATCATGCCCCGGACGACACGCCGCTCGCGTCCCGCCGCGCCACCACAACATGTCGATAGCGCAACTTCAATGCTGCGAGCATGTCACGCAGCACCAGGCTGCCGCGCCATGGCGGCGAGACGTAGAGCATGGTGACTGCAACGTGATTTTCACGTAACTCGCCATCGAGCATGGCGATCATGCATCCCTGCTCGTAGGCATACACATGGACCTCGTTGCGTGGCAGCAGACGGGGTCCGTCGATGTTCCAACTGCGACGCTGGCGCCGGCTCATGCTCGCCACACTCCCTGCACCACCAGATGCGCCCCCAGCAGCATCAGCCCGATAAAGAAGCAACGGCGAAATACCGGCGCCGGCACGCGCCCGCGCAGCCAGCCGCCGATGCTCATCCCCAGCAGCGCCGGCAACAGCACCACCAGCGAAGCACCGGCCACGCCCGACCCCAGCAGGCCCGCCTGCCCCAGGTTGAGCGCCAGCGCCAGGGTCGAGACGGTGAACGACAATCCCAACGCCTGGATCATTTGTTCACGCTCCAGGTCGAGCGCCTGCAGATAAGGCACGGCCGGTATCACGAATACGCCGGTGGCGGCGGTGATCAGCCCGGTCAGCATGCCGGCCAGCGGCGAGCACCAGCGCTCCTGGCCGGGCGTGACCGACCATTTGAACGAAGCCAGGCCGGCCAGCGCATACAACACCAGCGCCGCACCCAGTGCCATGCTGGCGCGCTGCCCGCCATCGACCGACATCCAGCCATGTCCCACCAGCGTGCCCAGCACGATGCCGGCGAGCATGCTCCACAGGCGTCGCGCCAGCGCCATGAAGGCGCCACCGGCCAGCAACTGCCAGACGTTGGTCACCATCGACGGCACGATCAACAGGGCCGCTGCCTGCACCGGCGACATCACCAGGCTCAGCAAGCCCACCGCCACCGTCGGCAAACCCAGGCCGATGACGCCCTTGACGAAGCCGGCCAGCAGAAATACCGCCAGGCTGAGCGCCAGCTCGGCACTGCTCATGCCCATGAAGGAAAGTATTGCCTGCATCCTGACCACCCTGCCCTGGTTACCCGTTTACCCATTTACCACCGCAATGGCAGCAGTCTGCCAGCGCGGCCGGAACCTGAAAATGTGGAATACACTTAGCCAGCCTTCGGGTTTTCCGAAGCCTGATTCGCCCGTCCCGAGGAATGCCATGAGCTACCGTTTCGACCTGTCCGACCTGCGACTCTTCCTGCATATCGTTGAAAGCGGCAGCATCACCGCCGGCGCGGCGCGCGCACACATGGCGCTGGCCTCGGCCAGCCAGCGGATACGCAATATGGAAGATGCCCTGGGGACGGCCTTGCTGGAACGCAACCGGCGCGGCGTGTGCACCACCGACGCCGGCCGTGCGCTGGCGCATCACGCGCGCATGATGGGCCAGCAGATGGACCGCTTGCGCGACGAACTGGGGCAATACGCGCACGGCCTCAAGGGCCGCATCCGCCTGCTGTGCAATACCTCGGCCATGACCGAATTCCTGCCGCAGGCATTGGCCGCCTTCCTGAGCGCGCACCCCCATACCGACATCGAACTCGAGGAAAAACTCAGTTATGAAGTCGTGCAGGCGGTCACGGAAGGCGCGGCCGATGTCGGCATCATCGTCGACTCCACCGATAGCGGGCCGTTGCAGACCTTCACCTTCCGCCCGGATCACCTGGTCGCGGTGCTGCCGACGCGCCATCCGCTGGCGCGCCGCAAATCGCTTTCATTTAGCGAATTGCTGGACCAGGACTTCGTCGGCCTGTCCGGCGACAGCGCCCTGCAACAGCACCTGGGCGGCCACGCCACCCGTGCCGGACGGCCGCTGCAATACCGGGTGCGGCTGCGCAGTTTCGACGGCATCTGCCGCATGGTCGAACAACGCGTGGGCGTGGCCGTCATCCCCGAGACGGCCGCCAGGACAGCCGCCAGCCAGTTACAGATCAGGATGGTGCCGCTGGCCGACCCATGGGCCCGGCGACAACTGCAGGTGTGCGTACGCACGCTGGAGGGCTTGCCCAGTCATACGCGGGCACTGATACAGGTGTTGCTCGACTTCAAGGAGAAGGACGCGGACCGCTGAATGCTGATGGCTACTTGAGCCAGATCAGCGAGGCAATGCGCCCCGTGGTCTTGTCGCGTCGATAGGAATAGAAGCGTTCATCGCTGACCGTGCACAGGCCGCCGCCGCTGATGTCGTCCACGCCGGCGCTGCGCAGCCGCAACCGCCCCAGGTGGTAGATATCGGCCAGGAACTTGCCCGATTGCTCACGCGCCGTGAACGCCTGCAACGCCGCCGGATCATGCTGCGCGAAGGTATCCCGCACCTCGGCCCCGACCTCGAACTGGCGGGCGCCGATGGCCGGCCCCAGCCAGGCCATGATGCGCCCGGCGCCGCGCGCGCGCATGGAGGCCACTGTCTGCTCAAGCACGCCTGCGGCCAGTCCGCGCCAACCGGCATGCGCCGCCCCCACCACGCTGCCGGCCTGATCGCACAACAGCACCGGCAGGCAGTCGGCGGTCATCATCACGCACACCGCACCGGGCTGGTCACTGACGCAACCATCCCCTTCGGCGCCAGCCGCCACGGTGGCCGCATCGCATACGGTGGTGCCATGCACCTGCGTCAACCAGGCCGGTTCCTGCGGCAGCAGGCGCGCCAGAAGCGACCGATTGGCCGCCACCAGCAGCGGGTCGTCGCCGACATGATTGCCCAGGTTGAGGCCCGCACCACCGGCGCCATCGTCATACGGCGCCAGGCTGAAACCGCCGGCGCGCATGGTGGCGAACGCGCCCACATTGGGCGGCGCGGGCCAGTCGGGCATCAGCAGCTGCATGCGGTTCCTTAATTAATAGTCGTCGTCGACGTCACCCGAGACCGGGTCCGGGTCATCCGACATTTCGGGAATCACCGCCAGCGCCGGATCGATGCCTGCCCGTTGCAGCAGTTCGACGATATCCTGCGGCAGCGGCGCGGCCCATTGACGGAACTTGCCGCTACCGGGATGCACCACGCCCAGCCGCGCCGCTTGCAGCGCCTGGCGCGGAAACACCGGAATCAGATGGTGCTTGCCGTACAGCGCATCGCCCACCAGCGGAAAGCCGAGCGACTGCAGGTGCACACGGATCTGGTGCGTGCGCCCCGTCTCCAGGCGACAGTGCAGCAAACTCACCGGCTTGCGATCGATCAGCCCGGTGGCCAGCTTGCGGTAATGGGTCACCGCCGTCTTGGCGTACATGCTTTCGGAGACCGCCATCTTGATGCGGTCGCGCGGATGACGCGCCATCGGCGCATCGACCGTGCCGCTCAACTGCGGCGTGCCCCACACCAGCGCCAGATACTGGCGTTTCATGGTGCGCGCCTGCAACTGGCGCACCAGGTCGGTCTGGGCCGCGAGAGTCTTGGCGACCACCATCAGGCCGCTGGTTTCCTTGTCCAGCCGATGCACGATACCGGCGCGCGGCACCTGAGCCAGCGCCGGGCAATGATGCAGCAGGCCATTGAGCAGCGTGCCGCTCCAGTTGCCGGCGGCCGGATGCACCACCAGCCCGGCCGGCTTGTCGAGCACGATGATCGATTTATCCTCGTGCAGGATATCGAGCGCCATCGCCTCGGGTTCGTACGGGTGATCCTGCGGCGCGGCCTGGGGGGCGATCTCGATCTGCTCGTCGCCCAGCATGGTGGTCTTGATCTTGGCGGTGGCGCCATCGACGGTGACATGGCCGTCTTCGATCCATTGCTGGATGCGGTTGCGGGAAAACTCGGGGATCAGCCCCGAGAGCACCTTGTCCAGGCGCTGCCCGATGGCGTCATCGGTCAGCCGCAGCGAAATCGGGGCCAGCGTCGAGGCGGCATCATCGAGCGCCTCGTCGCCTTCATCGACCTCGTCGATTTCCAGGGGAGTTGGCAAACCTGGATTTACAGGCTGCTCGTCATTTGTAATCTGAGGGGGTTTCTTACGTGACATCAGCTATAATCGCCGGATTGGGCGGGTTGGATTGGGTAACCTTTGCAGCCGGCTCAGACAGGCGCCTCGTACCTGGCACGCCTTTACGGACACGCAATCAGACACGCACACTGAGTCATGCAAAACATGCAAAAAATCTTATTTAAATTCATCACCGTAGCCTTCGCCCTGTCGCTTGCTGCTTGCGGCTTGCTGCCGGAGCAAAAGGACGAGACAGTCGGCTGGTCGGCGGGCAAATTATACTCGGAAGCCAAGGACGAACTGAACGCAGGTGGCTACGACAAGGCAATCAAGTACTTCGAGAAGCTCGAATCGCGTTATCCGTTCGGCACCTATGCCCAGCAGGCGCAAATGGATATCGCCTACGCCTACTACCGCCAGAACGACCAGGCGCAGGGCCTGGCGGCAGCTGACCGCTTCATCAAGCTGCACCCGAACCATCCCAATGTCGACTACATGTATTACCTGCGTGGCCTGATCAACTTCAACGATCGCACCAGCATTTTCGACACCTTCACCGACCAGGACAACACCGAGCGCGACCCCAAGGCCATGCGCGACGCGTTCGACTCGTTCAAGCTGCTGGCAGAACGTTTTCCTGAAAGCAAGTACACCCCTGATGCGGTGGCGCGCATGAAGTACCTGGTCAACGCCATGTCGCAGTACGACGTGCACGTGGCCAACTACTACTTCCGCCGCGGCGCCTACGTATCGGCAGCCAACCGTTCCCAGGCTGCCATCAAGCAATACCCTGACTCGCCGGCCAATGAAGAAGCGCTGTTCATCCTGATGCGCTCCTACGACGCACTGGGCCAGACCAAGCTGCGTGACGACACCGAGCGCGTGATCAAGGCGACCTACCCGAACAGCTCGTGGTACACCGGCGGCCCCAAGAAGAAGGCTGGTCCCTGGTGGAAGATCTGGTAAGCACCCGTTACCGCTGGTACTAACAAAAAACCCTCGCAATTCACATTGCGAGGGTTTTTTGTTGGGCGATTGACTGCTCCGGAAAGAAGACGCTCGGTCCCGGCCTTCGCCAGGACTACGGAAACCTGCAATACCCCTCCCCGTCGTCCTGACGCATGTCAGGACCCAGCGTCTGTTACTGCAGAGTCCGCCAGAATGACTAGTCCGCCACCCGTCGACGAAACACCCAGCTGCGCTCGTTGGAAGCATCTTCGGCAAACGCATAGCCATCCAGATCGAAGCCCTTGAGCTTCTCGGGCTGGTTGATGTTGTTGAGCGCCGCATAACGGGCCATCAAGCCGCGCGCGCGTTTGGCGTAGAACGAAATGATCTTGTACTTGCCGCCCTTCCAGTCCTCGAACACCGGGGCGATCACCTGCGCCTTGAGCAGCTTGGGCCGGACTACCTTGAAATATTCTTCCGAGGCCAGGTTGACCAGCACCGGCGCCTTCTGCTGCGCCAGTTCGACGTTGATCGCCTGCGTGACTTCATCGCCCCAGAACGCATAGAGGTCGCGGCCATGCGCGTTGGCCAGCTTGGTCCCCATTTCCAGGCGGTAAGGCTGCATCAGGTCCAGCGGACGCAGCATGCCGTACAGGCCCGACAGGATGCGCACGTGGCCCTGCACGTAATCGAGTTGCCGGGCATTCAAGGATGCCGCATCCAGCCCTTCGTAGACATCGCCATTGAAGGCCAGCACCGCCTGCTTGGCATTCTTGGCCGTGAACTTGCGCGACCACGACGCGTAACGCCCGGCATTGAGCACCGCCAGCGGGTCGGAGATGCTCATCAGGCTGCCGATCTCGGCCGGCGACAGCTTCTTGAGGATCTCGATCAGCTCGGCCGAGCGTGGCACGAAGCCGGGTGTGGTGTGGATGTCGGTAGTGGGTGCGCTGTCGTAATCAAGCGACTTGGCGGGAGACAGAACAATCAGCATGGGAGTATCTTGGTCATCAGGTCTACAGGATGGCGGCAATGATACAGAAAGCACAGCCGTTGCGTGCGGCTCAAGTCGGCGCCATTGCCTGCCGTTAACCAGGGCAGGATCAGATGGCTGGCACTCGCCGCCTGCTTTGCGGTCTATTCAGTTAGTCGATACGGGACCATTATCAACACCATCACAAAGCAGGAGGCAGACCATGAAACGGGACAAGGCCCTGATGGGCGACATTCTCAAGACCCTGGCGTTATTCGGCACCACCTATGGCGACGTCGAGAAGATCCAAGGAGAGCTGGCCGGCAAGCAGGCGCCGGAACAGATCCTGCATCACCTGCGGCTGCTCAATGACCGTCGCCTGGTGGCGGTCGACATGCATAATTTCTGGCGCCTGACGGATCAGGGGTATGATGCGCTCGAAAACGGCGGCGACCTGTTTCAGTCACATGAAACATTGCCCCCCAACAATGGCGGCATCGACAACTGATATCGCCGGTCACTTCAAGCACTAAACAATTAACTGATGAGCAACAACCAGGCAAGTCCCGCACCCCAGCCCCTCCCCCGCCAGCGCCTGGTACTCGACACCAACGTCTGCCTCGACCTGTTCGTCTTTCGCGATCCGCGCTGGCACGCGCTGCTGCAGGCGCTCAACGACGGCAGCGTGCAGGCATTTACGCGCGACGACTGCCGCAGCGAATGGCTGGCGGTGCTCGACTATCCGCACCTGGCGGCGCTGGCCACCGACCGCCAGGCTATCTGCGATGAATTCGATCGCCTGCTGCATTGCCTGCCGGTGCAGCAGGTCAATACCTTCGGCCTGCCGATCTGCAGCGACCGTGACGACCAGAAGTTTCTTGAACTGGCGCTGCAATGCCAGGCCCATGTGCTGGTAAGCAAGGACCGTGCGGTGCTCAAGCTGGCCCGTCGCACCAACCGCAACGGCATGTTTGCCATCGTGCAACCCCAGCACTGGCGCGCGGATGCCTTCTTCGATCGCGCGCCGCTATAGTGCCGCCAGGCATATGCTCATGCCGCATCGCAATAATCGCTGCTGCCGATTCCAGCTAAAATAACGGCCTCGCAAAACCAACCAGGCCCGCAGCAATGAGCACTAACATCGTCACCAAACTGCCTAACGTCGGCACCACCATCTTTACCGTCATGTCGGCGCTGGCGTCCGAAAAAGGCGCGGTCAACCTGGGCCAGGGCTTTCCCGATTTCAACTGTGACCCGGCGCTGGTGCAGGCCGTCACCAATGCCATGCAGGACGGCCTGAACCAGTATCCGCCGATGGCCGGCGTGCCGTTGCTGCGCGATGCCATCGCCGACAAGGTCGAGAAGCTGTATGGCCATCGCTACGATGCCGCCAGCGAAATCACCGTCACCGCCGGCGCCACCCAGGGCATCCTGACCTCGGTGCTGTGCGCCGTGCATGCCGGCGACGAAGTGATCGTGATCGAACCGGTCTATGACTGTTACGTGCCGGCCATCGAATTGGCCGGCGGCATTCCGGTGTTTGTGCAGATGACGGTCGGCGAGCGCGGCTACAGCATCCCGTGGGACAAGGTGGCCGCCGCTGTCACCCCGAAGACCCGCATGATCATGGTCAATACCCCGCACAATCCGACCGGCACCGTGTTCGATGCCAGCGATGTGCAGGCGCTGGCCGATATCGTGCGTGATACCGATATCCTGATTTTGTCCGACGAAGTCTACGAGCACATGGTCTATGACGGCGCACCGCACCAGTCGCTGGCGCGCCATCCGGAACTGGTCAAGCGCAGCTTCATCAATTCCAGCTTCGGCAAGACCTATCACGTCACCGGCTGGAAGGTCGGTTTCGTCGCCGCCCCGGCGGCGATGACCGCCGAATTCCGCAAGGTGCACCAGTTCAACGTCTTCACCGTCAACACACCGGTGCAATACGGCCTCGCCGCGTACATGAAAGACCCGGCGCCCTATCTCGACCTGTCGGCCTTCTACCAGAAGAAGCGCGACCTGTTCCGCCAGGGCCTGGCCGGCACCCGCTTCGAGCTGCTGCCCTCGGAAGGCACCTACTTCCAATGCGTCAGGTACGATGCCATCTCCGACTTGTCCGAAGCCGAATTCTGCAAGTGGCTCACCACCGAAATCGGGGTCGCCGCCATTCCGGTCTCGGCTTTCTATAACACCCCGAAGGAATCCGGCATCGTGCGTTTCTGCTTCGCCAAGAAGGATGAAACGCTGCGCCTGGCGCTGGAGCGCCTGGCCAGGCTCTAACTGAACATCAACCTCAAGAGAATGCCATGATCGACGTCTACAGCTGGGCCACGCCCAACGGCCACAAGGTTCACATCATGCTGGAAGAGTGCGGCCTGCCCTACACCGCGCACGCCATCGATATCGGCGCCGGCGACCAGTTCACGCCTGAATTCCTGAAGATCTCGCCCAATAACAAGATCCCGGCCATCGTCGATCCGGATGGTCCGGACGGCCAGCCGATCTCGCTGTTCGAGTCGGGTGCGATCCTGATCTACCTGGCAGGCAAGACCGGGCGTTTTCTCGGCAACACCGACCGCGAGAAATACGACGTGCTGCAATGGGTGATGTTCCAGATGGGCGGCCTGGGGCCGATGCTGGGCCAGGCGCACCACTTCCGGCTGTATGCGCCGGAGCAGATCGAGTACGCCGTCAATCGCTACAGCAATGAAGCCAAGCGGTTGTACCAGGTGATGGACAAGCAACTGGGCCAGCATGCCTACCTGGCCGGCGATGAATATACGATCGCCGACATCGCCAGCTTTCCCTGGACCCGTTCGCACAAGAACCAGGGCATCGACCTGGCCGACTACCCCAATGTGCAACGCTGGTTCGACGCCATCAATGCGCGTCCGGCAGTCCAGCGTGGCGTGGCGGTGCTGGCCGACAAGCGCAAGCCGCTGCACGATGACAAGGCAAAGGAACTGCTGTTCGGCAGCAGCCAGTACGCCAAGCGCTGAGCAGCGTGATGAAGGTGCGCCGGTTCAGTACCGGCGCACCAGGAATTCAGCGACGCACACGGGCTTGTCCCCGCCTTCGCGTTCCAGCGTGATTTCCCAAGCCAGTTGGGCGCCGCCGGGAATGCGCTCCACCGACTGCAGCACCACCACCCCGCGTACCCGGCTGCCGACCGGCAGCGGCGCCGGAAAGCGCACCCGGTTCAGGCCATAGTTGATCAGCATCTTGACCTGCGCACCGAGGTCGATGGTGCTGGCCAGTATCTGCGGCAGCAGGGCCAGCGTCAGGAAACCATGCGCCACCGTGCCGCCGGTGGGCAATTCGCGCCGCGCACGCTCGACATCGACGTGTATCCATTGATGGTCGCCGGTGGCGTCGGCAAACCGGTCCACCTGCTGCTGCGTGATCTCGATCCATTCGCTGACGGCTACCTGCTGTCCGGCCAGCGCTTCGAGTTGTTCCAGTGTGGCGATATCGCGCATGTGGTTCGATTCCCTTACTGCCAGACGACGCGGTTGCGCCCCTGCTGCTTGGCCTGGTACAGGCGCTGGTCAGCCATCTCGATGAGTTCCTTGACGTCCTGTTCGTCACCCGGCACCACGCAGGCCGCGCCGACGCTGACGGTCAGCCACTGGCTGGCGGTCGAGCGCGCATGCGGCAACTGCTGGGCCTGGATCAGATCACAGATCTTGGCGCCGATGCCATGTGCGCCGGCGATGTCGGTACGCGGCAGGATCATGGCGAATTCTTCGCCACCGAATCGCGCCGACAGGTCGGCCGGCCGCATCACGCTGCCATCGAGCACCTGCGCCACCCGCTTGAGCACGGCGTCGCCGGCCACGTGGCCGTAGTTGTCGTTATAGAGCTTGAAGAAATCGACGTCGATCAGCAGCAGCGACAGTTCCAGCTTCTCGCGCCGCGCCCGCTTCCATTCGGCATTGAGGTAGTCGTCGAAATAACGCCGGTTGGCGATCCCGGTCAAGCCATCGGTGTTGGTCAGGCGTTGCAGCTCGAAGTTGCTCTTCTGCAGTTGCTGCTGGCTCTCGCGCAAGGCCCGATAGGCGGCGTCACGCTGCAACACATTGATATAGGAGCGCGAGTGATAACGAATCCGCGCCACCAGTTCGATGATGTCGGGCAGCTTGACCATGTAGTCATTGGCGCCGCTGGTGAAGGCATCGCGCTTGACGGTGGCGTCTTCCTTGCTCGACAAGACGATGATGGGCACATCGACCAGCACCGGGCTGGCGCGATACTGGCGTACCAGCGTCAGGCCGTCGGCACCCGGCATCACCAGGTCTTGCAGGATCACGGTGGGCCGGGTGCGCTCGGCCACCGCCAACGCTTCTTCGGCGTTGGTGCAGAAATGGAAGTCGATATTCTTTTCGTTGAGCAGGGCGCGGCGGATCGCCTCGCCCACCATGGCCTGGTCATCCACCAGCAGCACCATGATCTTGTATTCGTCCGCAGACAGCGCAGCGCTGCCATTCTGGATATCGGTATGCACCGAAATCATTTTCTGTTCCTTCAACTGATTGTGGCCAGCAGACCCTGCAGCCTTGCCGCAATGCCTGAAACCGGTAAGACCTCGACTGCGGCATTAAGCGCCACCGCTGCCTTGGGCATGCCATAGACCGCACAGCTGGCCTGATCCTGTGCAATCGTGTGTGATCCGTGCTCGCGCATGGCCTTGAGACCGGCGGCGCCATCGCGCCCCATCCCGGTGAGCAGTACGCCGACCGCTGGGGCCGGCCAATGCTTGACCACGCTATGGAAAAACATGTCGACCGAGGGCCGGTAGACATCCGATGGCGCGCCGGCCACATAGCCCAGCGCACCACCACCGCGAAACACCAGGTGCTTGTTGTTACCGGCCAGCAGCACCTGGCCGGCCTGCGGCAAGTCGCCCTCTTGCGCCAGCCGCACGGGAATGCGTGCCTGCATCCCGAGCCAGTCGGCCATGCCTTGCGCAAAGGCGGCATCGATGTGTTGCACGATCACCAACGCGGCGCCAAAATCAGCCGGAATCGCACGCAACAACTGGGCCAGCGCCGCCGGGCCGCCGGCCGATGCGCCCACGGCCACCAGCGGCACGGCAGCAGTATTTGCAATGGCCACCGGCGCCGCTGCCGGCGCTGCCCTGACGCGCACCGGCGGCGCCACGGCTTCCGGCGGCAGCAGGCCGAGATTATCGATCTTTTCGATCAGGGCGGCGGCGTCGCGCTTGCCGGCCGCGCCGATCAGCGCCGGGGTCTGGGTCGCATCCAGCGCGCCATGGCCCAGCGCTTCGTAGATCTTGGCGGTACTGGTGCCCATGTCGGAGGTAACGATGAGGATCGGGCACGGGGTGCCGAGCATGATGCGGCGGGTGGCCTCGACCCCGTCCATCCTGGGCATGAGCAAATCCATCAGCACCACGTCAGGCAATTGCCAGGCGCACATCTGCACCGCTTCCTCGCCGTCGTGGGCGATCCAGATCAATTCGTGGCGCCCGGTTTCGGCGATCACGCGCCGTAGTACCTCGACCATCATCGGTGTGTCATTGACGATCCCGATTCTCACGATGTTGCGTCTCCAATCAAGTCAGCGACGGCCTGTAACAGGCTCTCGTCGTGGAAGCTGCTCTTGGTAAAGTAGTGATCTGCGCCGGCTTCCAGTCCTCGCTGCCGGTCTTCTTCACGGTCCTTGTATGAAACGATCATCACCGGCAGCGACTGCAGGCTGGGCGCTGCGCGAATCAGCGTGACCAGCTCGATGCCGTCCATGCGCGGCATGTCGATGTCGGTGATGACCAGGTCAAAGCGCTCGGTGCGCACGGCGTTCCAGCCATCCATGCCATCCACCGCCACGCTGACGTGATAGCCGCGATTGGTCAGCAGCTTGCGCTCCAGCTCACGCACGGTGAGCGAGTCGTCGACCACCAGCACCTTCTTGTGGGCCGCGCCCACGACCTGCGTCGCGCCGGTGTGATGCAAGGCCTCCAGGCGGCCGGACGAGGTCAGTTTCTCGACCGAACGCAGCATGTCGGCCACATCCAGGATCAGCAGCGGGTCGCCGTTTTCCATCAGGGCGCCAGCCAGCACGTCAGGAATCTTGCCCAGCCGCGCATCGAGCGGCTGCACCACCAGCATGCGCTCGCCCAGGAAAGCGTCGACCGCCAGGCCATAGGCGTGTTCATGGTCGCCGATGACCACCACGCAGACGCTGTCGTCGCTGGCGCGCCATTGCCCTTTCTGCAGGATCTGGTGGGCACTGACCAGCCCCACCTGGCGTCCGTCATGGGTGAAGTGCTGATAGCCTTCGAGCGTCTGCAATTGCGCCGGCGCCAGGCGCAGCGTGCGATTGACGTAGGCCAGCGGGAATGCATAAGGCTCGCCGCCGATGTCGACCAGCAGGCTGCGGATGACCGATAAGGTCAGCGGCAGCTTCAACACGAAACGGGTGCCGGCGCCGGGCTGGGTATGGATGCGCAAGGTGCCGCGCACCTGCTTGAGCATGTCGGCCACCACATCCAGGCCAACCCCGCGCCCGGAAATGTCGGTCACCGTATCGCGCAACGTGAAACTGGGCAGCAGCAGGAACTCCAGCAACTCGGCCTCGGACAGCCGCGCCACCGTTTCCTCGTTGGACAACTTGCGGCTGATCACGCTGGCCCGCAGGCGTTCCAGGTCGATCCCGGCGCCGTCGTCGGCCACTTCGATATGCAGCATGCCGGCGCTGTGCCGCGCCTCCAGCCTGACCACGCCTTGCTCGGGCTTGCCCGCTGCCTGGCGCGCTGCCGGCGATTCGATACCGTGATCGAGCGCGTTGCGCAGCAGGTGCCCCAGCGGCGCTTCGAGCTTCTCGAGAATGTCGCGGTCTATCTGGGTCGCATTGCCGACGATGTCCAGCCGTACCGTCTTGCCCAGCGACGCGGCCACATCGCGCACCATGCGCGCAAAACCGCCGGTGCCGTCGGCGAACGGTCGCATGCGACACGCCAGCGCCTCGTCGTAGAGTCGTTGCGAGAGATTGATCGAACGGCGGTCGAAGGCCTCCAGCTCGTTCAACTGGTCGCCCAGCAGATGCTGGCTCTGCTGCATCAGCGCGCGCGCCTCGCCCAGAACGGCGTGGGCCAGTTCACCGGCATCCGAGGCCGACAGGCGCTGCTGCAACAACTCCAGCGAATGCATGGCTTCGCGCTGCATGCGCTTCATGCGCAGCATGCCATCGGCAAAGGACTTGAGCCGGCGCGACTCCACCAGCGATTCACCCGACAGGCTCAGCAGGCGGTCCAGGTTGTCGGCGCTCACGCGCACCGCGCGTGCATTGCCCGCCGTTGACATGGTGGGCGCTGCCGGGGCTTCCGACGCCGCCGGCGCGGGTGCAGGCGGCGCCACAGGCAACGCGATGTCAGCCGCAGCGGCCGGTGCGCTTGGCGCTGCCGCTGCAGGCGCCACCGGCGGCGGCAACTGGCCACCGCTCATCACGATCGACAGGGCCGACATGAAGGCATCGACCTCGACGCTGCCGGCATTGTCAGCCCAGGCTTCGTCGCCATCGGGTGGACTGGCGATGCGCCCCAGCAGGTCGGCGCCGCGCAGCAGCACATCGATATGCTGTCGCCCCAGCACCAGCTTGCCTTGCTGGGCCAGCACGAAGCAGTCCTCCAGCACATGGGCGATCCTGACGGCGGCGTCGAGGCCGACGATGCGGGCGGCGCCCTTGAGCGAATGGCCGGCGCGCATGCAAGCCTCAAGGTGTTCGGCCGGATCGGCGCCCCCTTCCAGCGCCAGCAGGCTGGTGTTGAGCAATTGAATCTGGCTTTCGGCCTCGAAGCGGAACAGGTCCAGCATCGACATCTGGCTCAGGTCTGGCGTGCTCATGTCATGCTCCGCGCCAACGCATAGAACAGCAGGCCATGGTCCAGCAGACCAACCTTGCGCCCGCGCCAGTCCAGCAAGCCGCGCGCATAGGGCGTGGCGGTCTGCGCCAGCGTGGTCGGCACCGGCTCGACGGTGGCAGCGTCGAACCGCTGCACCCCGGCCACTTCATCGACCGGGAACACCAGCGTCTGGCCCTCGTGCAACGCCACCACCATGTAAGGTTGACCCGTATTGCGGATGGCCTGGTCGGAGATCTCGAACAGCGCCGCCAGCGAGATGCAGATGCGCAGCGCGCCACGAATGTTGAGCACGCCCAGCACCGCGCCATTGCGCTGGTGCGGCAGCGAATGCACCGGCCGGCTGTCGGCCACTTCCAGCACCGCCGCGGTCGACAGCGCCAGCCATTCGTCGCCGATGCGAAACACCAGCGCCGATTCGCGCACGCCGGTGGTGTCGCCGCCGGTGGCGTATTGCGCCGCCTGCTCGGCCGACTGCGCCCATTCCTGCGCGACGGCGCCGCCTTCGATGGCACGGTCGAGCAGCACCAGCGCCGCGCTGGCGTAGGTCGGGCAATTCAGGCAGCGATAGTGCGTGACCAGCTCCGGGCACGAACTGTCGCCGCGCACGCCGATGTGGTTCCAGCAATCGTCGATGCCGTCACCTGAGTTGAAAGACGAGAGCGCGATTTCAGCCATGGCTGCCTGCCCCCTGTGTCGTGGATTGTTCTGCCCGTTCGGCGCGCTGGCGCATCAGGCGCGCCGCCGACAGGTCGCCCTGCGCCTGCAGCAAGGCGGCCAGGTGCTGCAGCGCCTCGTGGTGCCCGGGGTCGAGATAGACCGCCTTGCGGTAATAGCGCTGGGCGCCGCTGGCGTCGCCGCTGGCATCGGCGATGAGGCCCTTCAGATGGAAGGCATCGGCATTGGCGCCGTGGGCCAGCATGACCTGCTCGCACAAGGCATCGGCGCGGCTGAACTCGCCCTGGTCGGCCAGCAATCGTGCCTGGGCCAGCAGGTCCTGCTCACCGGCGTCGACCACCGGAGCCGCCACCTGCGCGCTGCGCGACGAACGTGCCCTGGGCGCCTTGGGCGTAGCCGGGGTTGCCGCAGCGAAGGAAACGGGAGCAGGCGCGGCCGGGATCGACGCGGCCGGTAAGACTTCATCGTGACGGCGCTTGCGAAACCCGAAGGCCAGCGGAATACCCGCCGAGGCCACCCGCGGGCTGAGCATGAGGCCGCCCTCGGCGGGACCGACGAAGATGGTGCCGTCATCCTTGATCATGCGTTCCAGCATCGCCACCACCTGCATCTGCAGCGCCCGCTCGAAATAGATCAATACATTGCGGCACAAGATGAAATCGTAGGGCAAGGCATCGGCCAGGAAGTCGTCCGACAGGATATTGCCGGCGGCAAAGCGCACCTGCGCCTTGACCTCTTCGTCGATGCGCCACTGGGTGCCCTGCACGGTGAAATAGCGATCACGAAAACCCATGTCGCTGCCGCGAAACGAATTGCGCCCATACACGCCGGTGGCGGCTACGTCGAGCGACAGCGTACGAATGTCGATGGCATCGATCTGGAACGCCGACGCCGGCACCCCGGCGTCGAACAGGGCCATCGCCACCGAATACGGTTCTTCGCCGGTGGAGCATGGCAAGCTCAGGATGCGCAGGCGCGCCGATTGCCCGGCCACCAGTTTCTCGCGCCCCATGCGCGCCAGTGCCAGCATCGCCTCGCGGTCGCGGAAGAACCAGGTCTCCGGCACCACCGCCAATTCGATCAGTTTCTGCAACTCGTCGCTGCCCGGTTGCAGATGCGCCAGATAATGCCGGTCGTCGGTGATCTGCAGGGCCGCCATGCGTTCGCGCACCACGCGCTCGATCAGGCTGCTGCCGACGGTGGACATGTCCAGCCCCATCGCAGCCTTGAGCCGATCGGCGATATCGTGCAAGGCCTTCATGCGGCCTCCCCTGCCGGCTGCTCGGGAAACAGCAATTCACGGGTGCGCGCATCGAGCAAGGCATCCACCGTGATCCATTGCAGCAATTCGCCGTGATGTCGCAACACCGGGCCCAGGTACGGCGCTTCCTGGTTGTCCAGCCCGGATGACTGGAAATCGGCCGGATCGCAACGCAGCGTATCGGTCGCTTTTTCAAGCACCAGGCCCAGCAACTGCGCCGCGCGCCCGGGCAGCGCGTAATGGATCAGCACCAGCCGCGTCGACATGCGCACGGCCGCTGGCTGGCCATGCGCCAGATGACTGATATCAAGCACCGGCACATGTTGCCCGCCGTAGCTGAACAGACCGGCCACCGACGGCGGCGCGCCCGGCACCTGCTTCAGCGGCGCCAGCGGCAACACCACTGCCACGTCCGATGCCTGCAGGGCATAGCGGTCGCGACCGATGTGAAACAGCAGAAACAGTTTCTGGTTCATGAAATGCGGCGCCAATGCCTCAGGCCGAAACCTTGAAGCGCGATACGCCGTTGCGCAACTCGGTGGACACCACGTTCAGTTCTTCGATGGCCTGGCTCGATTGCTGCAGCGACTCGACGGTCTGCTGCGCGGCTTCCGACAACTGCACCAGCGCCTGGTTGATCTGTTCGGCGCTGTTGGCCTGGGCCTGCATGCCTTCGTTGACCATCTGGAAGCGCGGCGACAACGCCTGCACCTGCGAGATGATCTGCGACAGCTGGCCACCGGCGTTCTGCACTTCCTGCATGCCGCGCCGCACCTGGTCGGAGAACTTGTCCATGCCCATCACGCCGGCGGCCACCGCCGACTGGATTTCCTTGACCATCACCTCGATGTCATAGGTGGCCACGGCGGTCTGGTCGGCCAGGCGCCGGATCTCGGTGGCCACCACCGAGAATCCACGGCCATGTTCGCCGGCTTTTTCAGCCTCGATGGCGGCATTGAGCGACAGCAGGTTGGTCTGGTCGGCCACCTTGGTGATGGTGGTCACCACCTGGTTGATGTTGCCGGCCTTCTCGTTGAGGATCGCCAGCTTGGCGCTGACCGAACCGGCCGCCTCCATCACGCTGCCCATGGTGTCTTCCATCCGGGTCAGACCGGCCTGGCCGTTGCCGGCCAGCGCCGAAGTCTGGTCGGACACCACCGAGACTTCGTTCATGGTGCGCACCAGGTCGCGCGAGGTGGCAAAGATCTCGCGCGCAGTGGCGCCGATCTCGGTGGTGGTGGCGGCCGTCTCGGCGGCGGTCGCCTGCTGCTGCTTGGAGGTTGCGGCAATCTCGGTCACCGAAGTGGCGACCTGGGACGACGAGCGTTGCGCCTGCCCCACCAGCGAAGTGAGGTCATCGGTCATGCGATTGAAGCCACCGGCCAGGTGGCCGAATTCGTCTTCGCTCTCGAGCTTGAGGCGGCGCGAGAAATCGCCCGAACGCATGACGTCGAGGATCGCCATCAGGCGCTGCAACGGCTCGTTGATCGCCCGCATCAACAGGAAACCGCACACCAGTGCGGCCAGCAACGCGGCCATCAGCGACAGCAGCATCGAGAATTTCGCCGAGGTCACGGCGCTGACGATGTCGTTGGAAGCGTCGTCGGCAATCGCCTTGTTCTTCTCGACCATGCGCTGGGTCAACTGGTAGCCCTGCCGCCACTGCGGACGAAGCTGCTCGTTGACGGCCTTGTTGACGACGGCCCGCTGGCTGAAATCCATCTTCAGCACCTCGCCCATGATGGCGCGGTATTTCTGCCGGGTTTCCTTGAATTCGACGAACAGCTTGCGATCTTCATCGGTGAAGACGGTCTTGTCGTAGTCTTCCTGCAAGCGGTCCAGGCGTTCGCCGTTGCGACGCAACAGCGCAATGTTGCCCTGGCGTTCGCCCTCGGTCTCGTCGACCTGGGATATCTGCTGCGCCATCAACAGATTCTCGTACCAGGCCGCATTGATCATGGTGCTGTAATACAGGCCGGGGGTGGAATCACGGCGCAGGCTGGTGGCGCTGTCTTCGATACGCGACAGGTTCCAGGCCGAGATGCCGGCCATGGTTGCCATCAGGATCAGAATCAGCGCGAAGCTGCCCAGGATACGTTGCTTGATCGACCAGTTTTTCATGCCGCAGGCTTTCTTGGGTTGGGGGGTCAGCAGTTCCTGCTCCAACGGATGCGTTCGCTTTCGCGTGCGCAGCGCCAATAACGGGAAATTCTTCGAGATTATGGACGAAAGGGTTCGAGATGACTATCTCGGCAACGCACTGCAGTTATTGATTCGACAATTCCCTCTTTTCCTTCAGGAAACAAAAACGGCACCCGAAGGTGCCGTCGACTAACAAATAGCGGATCACTGCAACATCGGTCCGTTCAAACCGGCATCGCCTTGTTGTCATTGAGATCGATAAAACCCTTGATGATCCGGTACGCCTTCCAGATCCAGGCCAGGGTGGCGATCAGGATCGCGATCGGGATGCCGATCACGGTCAGGCTTAACAAAAATGCGGCGCCGGCCCAGAAGGCGTACCACCAGAACGACCGGATCTGCCAGCGGTGGTGGGACTCGAGCCAGGTGCCGCGCACGTCGCCGCGCTTGATATAGTTGACGATCAACGGCAGCACCGACAACATGCCCAGCGAGAACACCAGGCACAGGCCGTGAATGATATACAGCCAGCGCGCCAGTTCCTTGGCCGATTGCGTATTGTTGTCCAGCACCAGTTCCTGCGTCATTGCGACTCCTTTCGTGAACAAGGCCGCGCCAAACGCGACCAGTCACTCAGACCGCCGCTCAGCCCAGCAGGTTCAAGATGCCGTCCAGACCGACGAAATTCAAGCCCACATCGGCCTGCGCCCGCACCACCGGCTTGGCCCGGAACGCCACCGACAGACCGGCCACTTCCATCATCCTGAGGTCGTTGGCGCCATCGCCCATGACGATGGCCTGATGGGTCTCGGCGCCGATCTCACGGCACACGCGCTCGACCGTGGCCCGCTTTTCGTCGGCGTTGACGATGCCGCCCACGACGCGGCCGGTCAGCTTGCCGTCGGCGATCTCCAGCGTATTGGAATGCGTGACATCGAGATTGAGGCGGGTCTTCATGCGATCGGTGAAGAAGGTGAAGCCACCCGACACCAGCAAGGTCTTCAGGCCCGCCGCCTGGATCGCCTGCAACATCTGCTCGGCGCCCGGCGACAATTGCAGCCGCTCGTCATAGACCCGCTGCAGCGCGGCGGCATCGAGCCCCTTCAACAGCGCCACGCGACGGGTAAGGCTTTCGTTGAACTCGATCTCGCCGCGCATGGCGGCTTCGGTGATCTCGGCCACTTGCGGCTTCAAGCCCTGCATGTCGGCGATTTCGTCGATGCATTCGATGGTGATCAGGGTCGAATCCATGTCCATCGCCACCAGCCTGAAGTCGGACAGGCGCAGCGCCGGATCGATCCAGGCGTAGTCGATGCCGGCGGCCAGGCAGGCGCGGTCGAGTTCGGCATTGGCCGCTTGCGCCGCCCCGTCAAGACGCCAGGCCTGGGTGCCGCTGGCACGAGCGGCAATGGCTTGCACGCCGGCCGCGCCGGTGACGCCGGCAATGGATTCGATGGCGGCTGCGGCCGCGGCGTTGCTGGTGAGTGCTTGCAGGATCAGGTTCATGGTTCGATTGCTGGTGTATGCGGGTAGACGGGGGTATCGGGTATTTATTAATTAATTAGAACTCAGGCGCTCAAGGCCTTCATGATCTGCTTGACCTGCTGCACGCGGGCATTCAGGTCGACCATGGCGGCGGTGATGCGCAACTTGTCCTGGCCATTGAGCTTGACCTGGCGGTTCTTCTGCACCAGCTCGATGATGCGCATGGCGTCGATCGGCGGATTGGGCATGAACTGCATCAACGCCGCTTCGGCATGGGCGTCGATCTTGACGATGCCCAGCGGCTTGGCGGCAATCCGCAGGCGATGGGTCTCGACCAGCGCGCGGGCCGGTTCGGGCAGCTTGCCGAAACGGTCGATCAGTTCTTCCTGCAACTCGTCGATGGCCTCCGGCTTGACGCAGTTGGCAAAGCGCTTGTAGAGCGACAGGCGCTCGTTGACATCGCCGCAGTAGTCGTTGGGTAGCAGCGCCGGCACGTGCAGGTTGATCTCGGTGGTCGACGACAGGGGCGCTGCCAGGTCGGGCTCCTTGCCCTCCTTGAGCGCCCGGACCGCCTCGTTGAGCATGTCCGAATACATCTGGAAACCGATCTCGTGGATCTCGCCGGACTGGTTGTCGCCCAGCACTTCGCCGGCGCCGCGAATCTCGAGGTCGTGCATCGCCAGGTAGAAGCCGCTGCCCAGTTCCTCCATCTGCTGGATCGCTTCCAGCCGGCGCTGCGCCTGCTTGCTCAGCCCCTGCACGTCCTGCACCAGCAGGTAGGCATAGGCCTGGTGGTGCGAGCGCCCCACCCGTCCGCGCAACTGGTGCAACTGCGCCAGGCCGAACTTGTCGGCGCGGTGCATGATGATGGTGTTGGCGCTCGGCACGTCGATGCCGGTTTCGATGATGGTGGTGCACAGGAGGATGTTGAAGCGCTGCGCCACGAAGTCGCGCATCACCTTTTCGAGGTCGCGCTCGTGCATCTGGCCATGCGCCACGCCGATGCGGGCTTCCGGCAACAGCGCCTCGAGCATGGCGCGCCGGTTGCCGATCGTCTCGACCTCGTTGTGCAGGAAGTACACCTGGCCGCCGCGCTTCAGTTCGCGCAGGCAGGCTTCGCGAATCGTCGATTCGTTTTCGCCGCGCACGAAGGTCTTGATGGCCAGCCGCTTTTGCGGCGCCGTGGCAATCACCGAGAACTCGCGCAAACCTTCCAGCGCCATGCCCAGCGTGCGCGGGATCGGGGTGGCGGTGAGCGTGAGCACATCGACCTCGGCGCGCAGCGCCTTGAGCGCTTCTTTCTGGCGCACCCCGAAGCGGTGCTCTTCATCGATGATGACCAAACCCAGGCGCTGGAACTTGACGTCGCCGGAGAGCAGTTTATGGGTGCCGATGACGATATCGATGGTGCCGTCGCCCATGCCCTTGATGGCTTGCGTGACTTCCTTGCCGGTACGGAAACGCGACAGTTCGGCAATGCGGACCGGCCAGTTGGCAAAGCGGTCGGCAAAGGTTTGCGCATGCTGTTCGGCCAGCAACGTGGTGGGCGCCAGGATCGCCACCTGCTTGCCCCCCATCACCGCCACGAACGCAGCCCGCAAGGCCACTTCGGTCTTGCCGAAACCGACGTCGCCGCAGATCAGGCGATCCATCGGCTGACCCGAGGTCATGTCCTTGATGACGGCATTGATGGCGGCGGCCTGGTCTGCGGTTTCCTCGAAACCGAAACTGTCGGCGAATGCCTCGTAGTCGTGCGCCGAATATTCGAACGCATGGCCCTGGCGCAGCGTGCGTCGCGCATACAGGTTGAGCAGTTCGGCGGCGGTATCGCGCACCTGCTGGGCCGCCTTTCGCTTGGCCTTTTCCCACTGGCCGGAGCCCAGCGAGTGCAACGGCGCATCTTCCGGCGAAGCGCCGGAATAGCGCGAGATCACGTGCAGTTGCGATACCGGCACGTAGAGCTTGGTTTCCTTGGCGTATTCCAGATGCAGGAACTCGGTCTCGCCCTCGCCCAGGTCCATGCTGATCAAGCCCATGTAGCGGCCGATACCGTGATTGGAATGCACCACCGGATCGCCGATCTTGAGTTCGGACAGGTCGCGCACCATGAACTCGACTTCGGTCGTGGCTTGCTGCTTGCGACGGCCGGCGCGACGACCGCTGCCGGCATACAACTCGGTCTCGGTGATGAAGGCCAGCCCCAGGCCGGGCAGCTGGAAGCCCCACTGCAGCGGCGCCACGCCCAGCATCAACGGTTCATTGCTGGAGGCAAAGGCGAGGTGATCGTCACACAGCGCCGGGTGCAGGTCGTATTCGGCAAAGTACTGTTGCAGGGTCTCGCGGCGGCCGTTGCTGTCGGCGCAGATCAGCACCCGGTTATCGGTCTTCTGCAGGAACGCGCGCAGATTGGCGAGCGGATCGTCGAGACGCCGGTTGACGGCGATCTCGGGCAGCGGCGCCGACAGCTCGGAGGGCGCGTCGTCGGTCTTGACGACCCACCGCGCATAGGGCTTCAGGAGCGTGAAGAAATCTTCGTCGTCGAGATAGATGGCCTTCGGTTCGAGCACCGGACGTTCGCGATCGGCGCGCAGAAACTGCCAGCGCGAGCGGGTATCGCTCCAGAAGCGCTTGATCGATTGCTCGACGTCGCCCACCGTGGCGAACATGGTGTCGCCCGGCAGGTATTCGAACAGCGTTGCGGTCTGCTCGAAAAACAGCGGCAGGTAATACTCGATACCGGCCGAGGCAATGCCGCTGCCGATGTCCTTGTAGATGGCGGTGCGCGAGGGATCGCCCTCGAACACTTCGCGCCAGCGGTTGCGAAACGCCAGCCGCGCCGCTTCATCCATCGGAAACTCGCGCCCCGGCAGCATGCGCACCTGCGGCACCGGATACAGCGAGCGCTGGGTGTCGGCGTCGAAGGTACGAATGGTCTCGACCGTATCGCCGAACAGGTCGAGCCGATACGGCAGCACCGACCCCATCGGGAAGATATCGATCAAGCCGCCGCGCACCGAATATTCACCCGGCGACATCACCTGCCCCACATGGCTGTAGCCGGCCAGCGTCAGTTGCGACTTCAGGCGCGCCTCATCCAGCTTCTCGCCCTGCTTGAAGAAGAACGTATAGGCCGCCAGGAACTGCGGCGGCGCCATGCGCAGCAAGGCCGTGGTGGCCGGCACGATCAGCAGGTCGCATTGTCCCGACTGCACTTCATAGAGCGTGGCCAGCCGCTCCGAGACCAGGTCCTGGTGCGGCGAGAAGGCATCGTAGGGCAGCGTTTCCCAGTCGGGCAGCAGGTGCACCCGCAATTTGGCGGCGGGGTCGGCCGGGTCGGTCGGCGGCGTGAACCAGGGAATTTCGGCCAGCAGCCGCTGGGCGTCGGTCGCCCCGGCCACCACCACGGCCAGCATGCGGCCCTGGCGCTTGAGCTCGAGCGCGGCTTGCGCCAGCAGGCAGGCATCGGCCGAACCATGCACGGCCGGTGGGACGAAACGCACACCGGGCTTGGGGAGGGATTTTTTCAGGTCGAAGGGCATCGGACTCAAGCGGTCGGATATTCGGCAGGGATCTGCGATCAAATCGCTGCCAAATGCCGGCCGCGGTAGCGGTTTTGGCATTAGAATTCAGCCTCGCATTATAAACGATGGCCCCTGCAAGGCCGCTGCCCGGGCGCTCTGGCCATTGGCGGCGCGCCAGATCTTCTCCATGAACCAAGCAGACTCCCCTTTCCCGGCGGCAGCGCCGCCACGCTACCTGGCACTGCTGCCGGCCGCCGGCGTCGGTGCGCGCATGGGTGGCGACACCCCCAAGCAATACATGACGCTGGCCGGCAAGCCGATGCTGCATCACGCGCTGGCCGCCTTCGCCGACCACCCGCGCATTGCCCACACCTTCGTGGTGGTGAGCGCGGCCGACGGCTGGATAGACACCCTGCTCGAGGACGCACTGCGGGACCGGGTGACGGTGCTGCGCGTGGGCGGCCCGACACGCCAGGAAAGCGTCCTGAACGGATTGCAGGCCATGCGCACCGAGGTCGCCGATGGTGACTGGGTGCTGGTGCACGACGCTGCCCGCCCCGGCCTGGATGCCGCACTGATCGACCGATTGCTGGCCACGCTGGGCGATGATCCGGTGGGCGGCCTGCTGGCCTTACCGGTAGTCGACACCCTCAAGCGAGTAAGCGCCGACGACGCGACACGCGCGCAGCAGACCGTGCCGCGCGCCGGCCTATGGGCGGCCCAGACGCCGCAGATGTTTCGCTATGCGCTGCTGCAGCAGGCGCTGCAGCGCGCCTGCGATCAAGGACAACTGGACGCCATCACCGACGACGCCAGCGCCATCGAACTGCTCGGCCTGCAGCCGCGACTGGTCGAAGGCAGCCCCCGCAATCTGAAGGTCACGCTGGCGGCAGACGCCGCGCTGGCCGAGTTCTTCCTGAAAGGCCCCCACTGATGACTTCTTCCTCTTTTCCGTTTCGCATCGGCCAGGGCTACGACTGCCACGCGCTGGTGCCCGAACGCCTGCTGATACTGGGGGGCGTGACCATCCCGCACCATCTGGGCCTGAAGGGTCACTCCGACGCCGACGCGCTGCTGCACGCCATCACCGATGCGCTGCTGGGCGCGGCCGCGCTGGGCGACATCGGCCGCCATTTCCCTGACACCGACGTTCAATTCAAGGGCGCCGACTCGCGCGTGCTGCTGCGCGAAGCGATGCGCCGGGTGGCGCAAGCCGGCTATACGGTGGGCAACGTGGATGCGACCATCATCGCGCAGGCGCCCAAGATGGCGCCGCACATCCCCACCATGGTCAAGCATGTGGCCGAAGACCTCGGGATTGCCGAACAGCAAGTCAACATCAAGGCCAAGACCAATGAGCGCCTGGGATGGCTGGGTCGGGAAGAAGGCATTGCCGCCGAAGCGGTGGTGCTGATTCATCAAAAAGGCGACTGAACAATGGCTTGTAGGACATTTCTGTAGGACACTGACCGACAAGCGCAAAGCCGCACCAGACAAGGGATTGCGTGAAAAAATGTGCACCATTTTTCGGCAAGAATCGAAAACTAAAGTGCATCGCGAAACGATTGAATAATTAAATGAAAGTTTGCTTCTGAAAATAGCTTGCATTCTCAATTTAATGAGTATAATCAGGCCGTCGTTAGGTTTCGAGTTGGTAGTGCGGTCATCTCGCTGTCATTCCTCCCGAGTAACGATAAAGAGCCGGGCATAGAAGCCCCAATCAATTAAATTTTGGAGTCTGTAATGGCACAAGGTACCGTCAAGTGGTTCAACGATGCAAAAGGTTTTGGTTTTATCACTCCTGATGAAGGCGGCGAAGATCTGTTCGCTCACTTCTCGGCAATTCAGTCGAACGGTTTCAAGTCGTTGAAAGAAAACCAACGCGTGACTTTCGAAGTGACTACTGGCCCTAAGGGCAAGCAAGCTTCGAACATCCAAGCTGCGTAAGTCTTCCGACTTAAAAAGAATCCCCGGCCAAGGTCGGGGATTTTTTTCGTCTGTACGACCGGCGCCAGGTCCGGGACGACAATAAAAAAACCCCGCTCTTTCTGCAAGAGCGGGGTCCATGGTCCGGCAGTGCCGGCGCCGGATCAGATTTCTTCGTACAGCGGCAGCGTCAGGAACTCGGCAAACTGCTCCGAGGTGGACATCTCTTCGAAGATCTTCGCGGCGCGGTCATAGGTCGCGCCCGTGCCGGCCACTTCCTTCACCTTCGCCAATTCTTCCGGGATCATCGCACGCACCATGTCGGCGGTGACCTTGCGGCCATCTTCCAGGTTGCCCTTGGCGCTGCGGATCCACTGCCACACCTGGGCCCGGCTGATCTCGGCGGTGGCGGCATCTTCCATCAGGTTATGAATCGGCACGCAGCCATTGCCGGCCAGCCAGGCGCCCAGGTAGTGGATACCGACATTGATGTTGTAGCGCAGGCCGGCTTCGGTGATCGGCGTCTCGGGCTTGAAGTCGAGCAGGTCAGAGGCCTTGACGTCGACGTCCGGGCGCTGCTTCTCGAACTGGTTCGGCTTGTCGCCCAGCACCGCGACGAATTCCTTCATCGAAGCCTCGACCAGGCCCGGGTGGGCCACCCAGCCGCCGTCGTAACCGTCGGTGGCGTCGCGCTTCTTGTCGTTGATGATGCCTTGCATGGCGATCGCGTTCTTCTCGGGATCGTTCTTGATCGGGATCAGCGCGCTCATGCCGCCGATGGCCGGCGCGCCGCGCTTGTGGCAGGTCTTCAGCAACAGCAGCGCATAGGCGCGCATGAACGGCGCAGTCATGGTGACCTTGGCGCGATCGGCCAGGCAGAAGTCCTTGTCGTTCTTGAACTTCTTGATGCACGAAAAGATGTAGTCCCAACGACCGGCGTTGAGGCCAGCGCTGTGCTCGCGCAGTTCATACAGGATTTCTTCCATCTCGAACGCCGCAGTGATGGTCTCGATCAGCACGGTGGCCTTGATGGTGCCTTGCGGCAGGCCGACTTCGTCCTGCGCCAGCACGAAGATATCGTTCCACAGGCGCGCTTCGAGGTGCGACTCCATCTTGGGCAGGTAGAAGTAAGGACCAGCGCCGCGGGCCAGTTGCTCCTTGGCGTTATGGAACAGGAACAGCGCGAAATCGAAGATGCCCCCCGAGATGCGACGACCGTCGACGGTCACGTGCTTCTCGTCCAGGTGCCAGCCGCGTGGGCGCACCACCAGCGTGGCGATCTTGTCGTTGAGCTTGTAGCTCTTGCCGTTCGATTCGAGCGAGATGGTGCGACGGATGGCGTCGAACAGATTGATCTGGCCAGTGACCTGGTTATCCCAGACCGGCGAGTTGGAGTCCTCGAAGTCGGTCATGTAGCTGTCGGCGCCCGAGTTGAAGGCGTTGATGACCATCTTGCGCTCGACCGGGCCGGTGATTTCGACGCGACGGCATTCGAGCGCCTTCGGGATCGGTGCGATCTTCCAGTCGCCGGTGCGGATCGATTCGGTTTCCTTCAGGAAATCGGGACGCTCGCCGGCGTCGAGGCGCTTGACGCGCTCGGCACGCGCGGCCAGCAGCTCCTGGCGGCGCGCTTCAAAGGTGCGCGACAGCTTGGCGACCAGCGACAAGGCGTCGAAGGTCAGGATGTTTTCGTAACCCGGCTTGATCTCGCCAGAAATTTCCATGCCGGCCGGCAGCTTCAATTGCGTCATGCTGGACTCCTCAAAATAGAAAAAGAACACTTCGGAATTCTGCCTGAAGTCGCGCGCAGTCCGCCCTTCTTCCGACAATTTATGTACGCAGTATATTTAAACTAAATTGATATGAGTGACACGATTTATCAATTTATCTTTGCGTTTTAGTCACAAGTGTATCGATAATGGCCAATCGCGATATGACGGGCAGCCCATGGACCAGTTCAAACAGATTTCCACCTTCGTCGACGTGGTTGCACGCGGCAGTCTTTCGGCTGCGGCGCGGGCCGAGGGAATTGCCCCGGCCATGATCGGTCGCCGCCTCGATGCGCTTGAAGAACGGCTGGGGGTAAAGCTGCTGCAGCGCACGACGCGCAAGATCATGCTGACCAACGAAGGCACCGCTTTCCTGGAGGATTGCCAGCGCATCCTGGCCGACCTGGAAGACGCCGAATCGGCGGTCTCCGAGCGCAGCGCCCGCGCCAGCGGGCACCTGCTGATCTCGGCCCCGGCCGGCTTCGGACGCCAGCACGTGGCGCCCCTGCTGCCGTCGTTCCTGACCGAGCACCGCGACCTGACCTTGACCCTGAACCTCAATGACCGGATCGCCGACGTGATCGGTGAAGGAATCGATGTCGCCATCCGCATCGCGCCGCTGTCGGACTCCAACCTGGTCAGCGTCAAGCTGGCCGACAACCAGCGCGTCGTCGTCGCCGCACCCGCCTACCTGCGCCGCCATGGCACGCCGCAATCCCCCGATGAACTGGCCCGCCACAACTGCCTGGCGATGAGCAGCGAAGGCAGCCAGCGCGGCTGGACGCTGCGCCAGAACGGCAAAGAGGCGCTGTTCAAGGTGGGCGGCAACATGGTGTGCAACGACGGTGAAGTGCTGCACGACTGGGCACTCAATGGCCGCGGCCTGGCATGGCGTTCGATGTGGGAAGTCGGCGCCGCGCTCGAGGCCGGGCAACTGGTGACGGTGCTCGACAAGTTCGCCGCGCCGGCGCCGTCGATCTATGCGGTGTTCGCGCAGCGGCGTCACCTGCCCCTGCGCATCCGTGCCTTGGTCGACTTCCTGCGACATGCCTATGCCCAGGCCGATTACTGGAAAGCGAAAATTCCCCTGGCTTGAGGCGGCGTTGGTAAGGATCCGGTAAGTCGCCCTGCAGGATGATCCGCTGTCACCCAAACCATGGAGCTTTCATGCACCGCATCCCCGCCCGTCCCCTGTTCGCCCTGACCACCCTTGCCGCATTGCTGGCGTCGCCCGCCGCGCACGCCCAGCAAGCCGCATCCGCCGCCGATCCGCAAGCCACCACCTGGGCGCTGGGCGTGGCGGCCGGCGTCGAACGGAGCCCTTACCGGGGCTACGGCAACAAGACCCGCGCCCTGCCCTTGCTTATGTACAATGGCAGCCGCTTCCGGTTTGTCGGCACCACCGCCGACCTCAAGCTGGGTGCACTGGGCCCGGTATCGTTCGACCTGCGCGCCAAGTATGCGGACGACGGTTATAAAGCAGGCGATGCGCCCATCCTCAATGGCATGGAAGAACGCAAGGACGGCTTCTGGGCCGGGGCGCACGCGATGTGGCGCAATCCCTATGCCGACCTGTCGCTGGAATGGCTGACCGACGCCTCCGGCCACAGCAGCGGCCAGACCCTCAAGCTGCTGGCCGAGCATCGCTTCAAGACCGGTCGCCTGACCTTCGTGCCCTACCTCGGCGCCAACTGGATGAGCAGCAACTATGTCGATTACTATTTCGGAGTGCGCCAGAACGAAGCCACCGCCCAGCGCGCGGCCTATCGCGGCGGCTCGACCACCAACCTGGTGGGCGGTCTGCGCACCGATTTTTCGTTCACGCAGAGCCAGTCGCTGTTTCTCGACCTGCGGCTGACGCACTTCGGCAGCGGCATCACCGACAGCCCGCTGGTGGATCGCTCCAGCGCCGCTGCCGTGCGTGCTGGTTATCTCTACCGTTTCTGAGCATGACATGATGAACCGCATCGCCTTGCTGGAAGACCATGAGCGCATGGCCGCGCTGGTGGTCAAGGCGCTGGCCGCCGCCGGGATCGAAACCGACGTCTATGCCACGCTGTCGCAAGCCGATGCGGGCCTGACGCAGATCGACTATGCAGCGCTGGTGGTCGACCGCAACCTGCCCGACGGCGACGGCCTCGACCTGGTGCGACGCCTGCGCGCACGTCAGGTCGATACGCCCTGCCTGATGCTGACCGCACGCGATGCCTTGCACGATCGCGTCAGCGGCCTCGAAGCCGGCGCCGACGATTACCTGGCCAAACCCTTTCCGATGGAAGAGCTGGTGGCCCGCGTGCGCGCCCTGATGCGTCGCCCGCCGCGCCAGCAAAGCCTGCAGCCGCGCTATGACGACATCCTGATCGACCCGCTGGAAGCACGCATGGTCTGCGCCGACGAATTGATTTCGCTGTCGCCCTCCGAATTGCAGCTGGTCATGTTGCTGGTGCGCGCCGCCGGCAGCACGGTGCGCCGCACGGCACTGGAAGCGGCCGCCTGGGGCATCGCCGAACCGGTCACGCCCAATGCGCTGGACGTGGCACTGCACCGCCTGCGACGCAAGTTGACTGCGATCGGTTCACAGGTGCAGATCATCAATCAACGCGGCCTGGGCTATGCCCTCAGGCGCCCTGAAGAGCCGACATGAGCGTATCCCATCTCCCTCCGCAATCGGTCCCGGCAGGCGCACATCGCACGCAGCGCTCAGCCTGCGTCAACCGCCCCTACAACCTGTCCTGGCGGCTGCTGGGCGTGACCGCTTTATTGCTCACGCTGGCCACCTCGGTGGTGGTGGGCGGTATCGCCGCGCTGCAGCGCTGGCAGCCCGAAATGATCGTCGACTACAAACTCGAAAAAAGTGCCGAGCGCGTCACGAGCGGCCTGTTGTACGACGCCACCGGCCGGCCCTACAAACTTGATGTCAACCAGCGGGTCGAAGCCTGCTATCAGGTGCTGACCCAGGATTGCGTATACCGGGTGCTTGACATGCAGGGCCGCGTGCTGCTGGCCTCGGACGGCAGCGACACCGCCTTCACCGCCGCCGGCGCCGGCTTCGACCCGGCCGCCACGCGACTGAGCCTGCTTGAAAACAACATGCGCGCCGAAGTGCTGACGCGGCGCATCGAGCACGATGGCCGCCCGATGTTCCTGCAGGTCATGCGCAGCGACCGCCTGCACCGGATCACGCTCGACGATGGCACCGAGCGGATGCGGCACTTGACCCTCATCACGGTGGTGGCGTGCATGCTGCTGTTTTCGGTGGTGGTGGTGGCGACCCTGCACTACCTGCTCAAGCCTTTGCGCCGGGCCGCCGTGGCCATGGCCAGCATCGAGCCGGACAATCTTTCGGCGCGCTTGTCGGTCAGCAATGTGCCACGCGAGCTGACGCCCTTGTTCGATGGATTCAACCTGGCGCTGGATCGGGTGGAACAGGGTTATCGCCAGCAACGTGAATTCCTGGCCGACGTGGCGCACGAACTGAAGACGCCGCTGGCCCTAATGCGTGGCCAGGTAGAACTGGGGGACCTGGGCGACCGCAGCATGCTGCTCAAGGACATCGACCAGATGGCCCGCCACGTCCATCAACTACTGCACCTGGCCGAAGCCAGCGAACAACACAACTACCTGATCGAAGCGCTGGATCCGGCCGACGTGCTGACGCAGGTGGGCGAGCAATTGGCGCGCCTGGCGCGCTCGCGGGAAGTACGCGTCGCCTTCATCGCCAGCGATGAAGAGCAGCGCGACCTGATCAATGCCGATGCCGGCGCGCTCTCGGTGCTGGTCAAGAACCTGCTGGAAAACGCCATCCATCACAGCCCGCCGGGCAGCACGGTGAGTGTCCATGCCGACCGCTTCAGCCTGAGCGTGAGGGACCAGGGCCCGGGCATCGAACACGACGCCATGCCGCACCTGTTCAAGCGCTTCTGGCGCGGCCCGCACCGGCGCGACGAAGGCGCCGGACTGGGCTTGTCGATCTGCGCCGAAATCGCCCGCACGCACGGCTGGACGCTGCATGTCACCAATACCCATCCGGGCGCGCAGTTCGACGTCCGGTTCGCCCGGTCCGGGCCTGGCTGAAACGCTTAGCGCGCGCCCGGCAAGCTGACCCGCGGCGTGATGTCGACCGCGGCCCGCACTGGCGCCACCGGTGGGACCGCATCGTCGTAGGTAAATACACTCACCAGTCGGGCCAGGCCATCGGCCTGGTTCTGCATCGAGGCCGCCGCCGCCGCAGCCTGCTCGACCAGTGCCGCGTTCTGCTGGGTCACCTGGTCCATCTGCGTGATGGCGTGGTTGATCTGCTCGATGCCGCTGGTCTGCTCGGCGCTGGCGGCGCTGATCTCGGCCACGATGTCTGTGACGCGGCGCACGCTGGTCACCACTTCGTGCATGGTGTTGCCGGCCTGCTCCACCAGGCGGCTACCGTCGTCCACCTTGGACACCGAATCATTGATGAGCTGCTTGATTTCCTTGGCGGCCGAGGCCGAGCGCTGCGCCAGCGAACGCACTTCAGAGGCCACCACCGCAAAACCCCGCCCCTGCTCGCCGGCACGGGCGGCTTCGACGGCGGCATTGAGCGCCAGGATATTGGTCTGGAACGCGATGCCATCGATCACGCTGATGATGTCGACGATCTTCTTGGACGAGTCATTGATGGAGCCCATGGTCTGCACCACCTGGCTCACCACGCCACCGCCCTGCTCGGCCACTTCCGAGGCCGAAACGGCCAGCTGGCTGGCCTGGCGGGCATTATCGGCATTCTGGCGCACGGTTGAAATCAGCTCTTCCATGGCCGAGGCGGTCTCTTCCAGCGAACTGGCCTGCTGCTCGGTGCGCGACGACAGGTCGAGGTTGCCGGCGGCAATCTCGGCCGAGGCGGTGGTGATGGTGTCGGTACCGCTGCGCACATTGCTGACAATGCCGCGCAGGTTGCTGTTCATGGTGTTGAGCGAATGCAGCAACTGGCCGGTCTCGTCACGCGAACGCACCGCCACCTCGCCTGACAGGTCGCCCTGGGCGACGCGCTGCGAAATGCCGACGGCCGCATCCAGCGGGCGCGTGATACCGAGCGTCAGGAAACGCGCGCTCACCACGCCCAGCAGCAGGATCAAGCCTTCCAGCACCATGATCAACAACCGGCTGTTGGCCGCGATGGCATCGATTTCCTTGGCGGTGGCGTCGATCTCGGCGCGCTGCAATTCGACCAGCGCCCGCATCGCATCCTGATAGGCGGTAGCGGCCGGGACAAACACTTTCTCCAAGACGCGATCGGCCTCTTCGGCATTGCCGCCGGCCTTGGCCTTGTTGATCTCGTCGCGCGACGACAGGTAGACCTTGCGCAGTTCGCCGATCTTGGCAAACAAGGCCAGCTCTTCGGGCGAGCTCATCAGCGCTTCGACCTTCTTCTGGTATTCGCCCGAGCTCTTGGACGAGGCTGCCGCTTCAGCGGCGAAATACGGGCCCAGTGCCGGATCGGTGCTCTTGGCGATGGCGATGGTGCGGCGGATGCCGGTGGCCAGGTTGGCGTACCAGTCGGCCAGCAGACGTTCGGTCATCAACGGTGCGCTCATCATCTCGCGGGTTGCCGTCGAGACATTTTCAAGACGCCAGACGCCGATGCCGGCGACGACCACCGAAAAAGCGAGGATGACAGCAAAGCCCAGCGTCAGGCGCTTGCCGATTTTCATGTTGCCGATGAAGTTCATTTGATATGGTCCCAGATCCTGGCGTCTCCCCGACGCCAATTTTTTTGATTGCTTTTTGATTATTGGCGCATGCGTGACATGCTGCTCACACTATCGCATGCCGCCCGCCGCCGGCTAAACAGGGAACAGATGGCGATTGCCCCCCTACTTTGCAAAAGACCGCGCAGCGCACCTGGCCGGCCATTGAAGCGGCGCGACCGGCTCCCGCGCTCCGGGAAAGATATTAAGTTAATCAGTTCAGCGCGACCGTGCCGATATCGCCCCGATCGCTGGCAAGACCGGCTTGCTTGAGTTCGCGCTCCATTGACGCCACAATGAAGATCAGCATTACCCCCGAGCCGTCCCAAGGCGGCCGATAAAAACCAAGGAGACAAGACATGCAGCAATCCCCCTCACGCCGGCCACGGCGCCTGCTGGCCTGCACCCTGGGCGTGGCCCTGGCCTGTTCCAGCGGGCTCGGTCACGCCCAGGTATCGAACGACGCGGTACGCATCGGATTCATTACCGACATGTCCGGCCCATACGCCGACACCGACGGCACCGGCGGCCTGGAAGCGATCCGCATGGCGGTGGCCGACTTCGGCGGCAAGGTGCTGGGCAAGCCGATCGAGATCATGTCGGCCGACCACCAGAACAAGGCCGACATCGCCGCCACCCGCGCCCGGGAATGGAGTGACGAGCGAGGCCTGGACATGCTGATCGGCGGCGTCAACTCGGCCACGGCCTTGTCGATGAACAAGGTGATGGCCGAGAAGAAGCGGGTCTACATCAACATCGGCGCCGGCACTGCACGCCTGACCAACGAAGAGTGCACGCCCTACACCGTGCATTACGAATACGACACGGTAGCGCTGGCGCGCGGCACCGGCACCGCCGTCATCAAGCAGGGCGGCAAGTCGTGGTATTTCCTGGTGGCGGACTACGCGTTCGGTCACTCGCTGGCCAACGACACCAGCGCGGTGGTCAAGGCCAATGGCGGCACCGTGGTCGGCTCGGTCAAGCATCCACCGTTTGCCTCGGACTTGTCGTCGTTCATGTTGCAGGCGCAGGCATCCAAGGCGCAGATCCTGGGACTGGCCAACGCCGGCGAAGACACGGTCAATTCGATCAAGGCCGCCAAGGAATTCGGCATCACCAAGTCGATGAAACTGGTGGGCCTGCTGATGGTGATCAACGACATCCATGCACTGGGCCTGGCCAATGCCGAGGGCCTGATGATGACCGACAGCTGGTACTGGGACAAGGATGAAGCCTCGCGCAAGTTTGCCGAGCGCTTCTATCAGAAGATGAAGAAGATGCCGAGCACCCACCAGGCCGCCGCCTGGTCGGCCACCACCACCTATCTCAAGGCGGTGGCTGCCGCCGGCACCGACGATTCGACCAAGGTGATGGCCGAACTGAAGAAGACCAGGATCGACGATTTCTATAACAAGGGCTACATCCGTGCCGATGGCCGCAACATCCATGACATGTATCTGTACCAGGTGAAATCGCCGGCCGAATCGAAGAAACCATGGGATTACCTGAAGCTGCTGGAGACGATTCCGGGCGAACAGGCGTTCACGTCGGTGGCGGAATCCAAGTGCAGCCTGCTCAAGCAGTAAGGGGGCTCGATTTAGTCGGTCTTTCCTGCGCCGGGACGACAGTGATGGAGTTATCACTAACTCAACGTTCCTGCGTAGGCAGGAACCCAGCGTCGTTCAACGGTCGCGGATGCACAACCCAAGTCACTGGGTCCCGGCCTTCGCCGGGACGACGGAGATGACTTTATAACCAACCCGTCGTTCCTGCGGAGGCAGGAACCCAGCGTCGTTCAGCGGTCGTGGATGCGTAACCCAAGTCACTGGGTCCCGGCCTTCGCCGGGACGACGGAGATGGAGTTATCACTAACCCGTCGTTCCTGCGAAGGCAGGAACCCAGCGTCGTTCAACGGTCGCGGATGCACAACCCAAGTCACTGGGTCCCGGCCTGCGCCGGGACGACGGTGGTGGAGTTATCACTAACCCGTCGTTCCTGCGAAGGCAGGAATCCAGCGTCGTTCAGCGGTCGTGGATGCGCAACCCAAGTCACTGGGTCCCGGCCTGCGCCGGGACGACGGAGATGGAGTTGCTCTTTTGCGTTTGTATCGTTGACGACACGTCAGCTTGCCGTCAGCAGATAGCACTTGCATCCGACCGCACTTGCCCCTACGCTTGCTCGCCTCACCGTGCGGGCAGGCCCACAATATTCATCCCTCCAGAACGTCTGCCTTGCCATCCCGCGCCGTCCATGAAAAGCATCATGGCGCCCGTTTGAACAAGAAAGACAACATGAGCTCCACCACATTCACGCCGTACCAGAAGACCGTCGTCGGCTTGCTGGCCTTCCTGCAGTTCGCCGTCATTCTCGACTTCATGATCATGTCGCCGCTGGGTGCGATGATCATGCCCGAGATGAACATCTCGCCCCAGCAGTTCGGCCTGGTGGTGTCGGCCTATGCCTTCAGCGCCGGCCTGTCGGGACTGCTGACGGCAGGCTTCGCCGACCGCTTCGATCGCAAGCGACTGCTGCTGTTCTTTTATACCGGCTTCGTCATCGGCACCTTGTGGTGCGGGCTGGCGCAAAGCTTCGAAAGCCTCCTGATCGCCCGCATCGTCACCGGCCTGTTCGGTGGCGTGATCGGCTCCATCGTGCTGGCAATCGCCACCGACCTGTTTGCGCTGCAACTGCGCGGACGCGTCATGGGCGTGATCCAGACCGCGTTTGCCGCCAGCCAGGTGCTGGGCATCCCGATCGGGCTGTACCTGTCCAACCGCTGGAGCTGGCACATGCCCTTCATCGCCATGGCCGCACTGGGCCTGGCCGGTGGACTGGTGGTGGCGTGGAAGATGCAACCCGTCAATGAACACCTGAAGCTGAAGCAGGAGCACAGCGCCTTTCTCCATCTATGGCATACCGTGACCGAGCCGCGCTACCTGCTGGCCTTCGCCACCACCGCGCTGCTGATGACGGGCGGCTTCATGCTGATGCCATTCAGCAGCGCCTACCTGGTGGGCAACCTGGGCATCGACCTGCATCACCTGCCGACCGTCTACATGATCACCGGCGTGTGCACGATTGCCTTCGGCCCCCTGATCGGTCGCGCCGCCGACAAGCTGGGCAAGTTCCGGGTGTTCCTGTTCGGCACCGCGCTGTCGATCATGATGGTGTTGATCTACACCCATCTGGGCCGAATCACGATCCCGGTGATCGTGGTGGTCAATGCGGTGCTGTTCCTGGGCATCTTCTCGCGCATGATCCCCTACCAGGCACTGGTGTCGTCCCTGCCGGCGCAGCACCAGCGCGGCTCCTTCAATGCCATCAGCGCCTCGATCCAGCAACTGTCGGGGGGCGTGGCATCGATCATCGCCGGTCACATCGTGACCATGACCCCAGACGGACACCTGCAGCATTTCGATACGGTGGGCTATGTGATCGTGGGGACGTCGCTGGTGGCGGCCACGCTGGTGTGGCGCCTGAACCGGTTTATCCAGGGACGTGCGGCGACTTGATCCGTTAGTCTTTTTTCGTCAGGTTCAGCAGGAATGCGGCGACCGCCTGCAACACGATGTCCGACTGCTCGCGATGCGGCACATGCCCGCACTGCGGGATCATCCGCCATTCACCCGGCGCGCCCAACGCAGCAATACGCTGCGGGTGCAGGGACGAACCGAATTCATCGTGCTCGCCATGCAACGCCAGCAGCGGACAGTGCAACTTCTCGTGAAGCGACCAACTGGCATAGGTCGGCGCCAGCCAGGTGTTGATCCAGGCGTCCAACACCCAGCGCGCGCGCGTGGTGTCGCCATGATATTTCGCCAGCCTGGAGATTTGCTGCGGATCGGCGAAACTGCGTTGCGCCTGGCGGATTCCCTCCAGCGTGCGGTCTTCGACAAAGGCCTGGGCCGATTCGGTCACTACCGCCATCACCCGCCCGGGACATTGCGCGGCCGCCGACACCGCCATGCCGCCGCCGACACTGTGACCGAACAGGATCGCCTGGTCGACACCGAAGTGATCCAGCACCGGCCATAACGATGCCCTCGCCTCGTCGGCAATGAAGCCCGGTCCCAGCTTGCCGGCATGGCTGTCGGAGCGGCCGAACCCGAGCCGGTCGTAGGCCAGCACGGCGCGCCCGGAACATGCCGCCAGTTGCGCCGGGAAGTCGCGCCACAGCTCGATCGAACCCAGCGAATCGTGCAGCAGGACGATGGGCGCGTGCTGCGGTGCGGCCTCCCGGTTCCAGATGCAGGCATGCAAGCGGCCCCCGTCTGTCACGATGGTTTGCTGTTGCGAGGTGACTGACTTGGCGTGGTCCATGTCGGGGCAGTTCGGTGAAGGTAATGGGAATAACAATATTGTCGTCGGCCAGCCGTTTTCCTGCTGTCATCGCGGCGACAGAGCAAAGAAGAGTACACCTTGTTACAAGCTGTTTCGAGCTTTGCAATTAACTTCACAAATGACGCGCGACGCTGCGCGCATAATCAGACCGAAGTCACAGTTTTTGCAGTTTGTTATATTCATCGACGTAACAGCACAGGCAGGAGCCCGGCATCATGAGTCCTCAAGAAACCCAAACACTGCAAGATTTTCTCAATCAACTGACGCAAGTACGCGGCATCGGCAAAGACCCGCAAGCCGCTGCGATGATCGCCGCCGCCGTGGCGCAGCAACCCGACGCAGCCTATCTGCTGGTACAGCGGGCGCTGCTGATGGAACAGGCGCTCACTACCTCCAAGGCCCAGGTCGCATCGCTGCAAAACCAGTTGCAGGCGGCACAATCAGGCGCCGGTGCCACGCCTGGCTTCCTCGACAGCAATGCCTGGGGTAACGCGGCGGGCAACTCCGCACGCCCTGGCTCATCGGCCCCGGCGTATATGCCGGCATATTCGGCAGCGCCGCCCCCGGCAGCACAGGCGCCTGCAGCAGCGCCCTCCACCGGTTTCTTCGGCGGCGGCCTGGGCAGCACCCTGGGTACCGTGGCGGCGACGGCAGCCGGCGTGGCCGGTGGCGCTTTCCTGTTCCAGGGCATCGAGCACCTGATGAATGGCAGCGGCGGCGGCGCATCGGGGCACCAGAATGCCTTGAGCAGTACACCGGTCGAGAACACCACCGTCAATAACTACTATGGCAGCGATGCCGGCAAGGATTCTGGCCGCGCCCGCGACGACAGCGGCAATGACGCAGCGTCCGGCAATGACTTCGACGACCTCCGCAACATCGACCTGGCCGATGCCGGTGACAGCGGCGACTACGATGATTCGATCGTCTGAGCGTCACGCGCGCCCCAAAAGAAAAGGCGCCCGGTGGGCGCCTTAATCAGTCTTCAAGAGGTATGTCTCCCCCTTAATATACCCGACACGCTGTCCGCTTTCGCGACGTGCGAGCCGTTGTATCCGGTGCTCCAGCAAATGTGGCCGGCTGGAAAGTTTCTTGATTTTCCTTTACATATTCCCATTGCGCAAGTCCCCATGCCCGGGATTGACCGATCAACAACGCTTGTGCGGATGGTCGATATCAAAAAAATAACGCCACCCTGCGACCGGCAGGATGGCGTCAGGTGATGCGCGAGCGGTGATCGACTTAGTGTCCGCCGCCCAGGTAGGCCGCCTTCACCGCCGGGTCGCCCTTCAGTTTTTCGGCCGCGCCGTGCACCGAGATGCGGCCGTTCTCCAGTACATAACCATAGTCGGCCACGTTCAATGCGGCGGCGGCGAACTGCTCGACCAGCAACATCGTCACGCCTTCGTCCTTCAGGCGCGAGATGATGCGAAACACCTCTTCCACCAGGATCGGCGCCAGTCCCATCGAGGGTTCATCCAGCAGAATCACCTCGGGGTTGAGCATCACCGCGCGCGCCATGGCCAGCATCTGCTGTTCGCCGCCCGAGAGCGTGCCGGCCAGCTGGGTCTGACGTTCCTTCAAGCGTGGAAACAGTTCCAGCGCCCGTTCCAGGTCGTGCGCGATATCGCCCTTGGGCCGGGCCCGGGTAAAGCGCGGAAAGGCGCCCAGCAACAGGTTGTCGCTCACGCTCATGGTGGCAAACACACGCCGGCCTTCGGGCGAATGCGCCAGGCCGCAACGGGCGATCTTGTGCGAGTCGAGGCCGGTGATGTTCTTGCCGCCCAGCGTGACTTCGCCGCCCTTCGGCTTGATCATGCCGGAGATGGCGCGCATGGTGGTGGTCTTGCCGGCGCCGTTGGAGCCGATCAGGGTCACTACCTTGCCCTTGGGCACTTCCATCGAAATGCCATGCAGCACTTCGACCTTGCCGTAGGACGCGTGCAGGTTGGAAATGGTCAGCATGTTCAGGCTCCCGCAGGTGTCGGTTTTTGGTCGTGATCATCGCCGGCGCTGCCGCCGAGATAGGCTTCGATCACCTTGGGGTCAGCTTGCACCTGGGCTGGTTTGCCTTCGGCGATCTTCTGGCCGAAGTCGAGCACCGTCACCGTGTCGCAGATCGACATCACCACGTCCATGTGGTGCTCGATGAGGATGATGGTGATGCCGGCCTCGCGGATCTTGCGAATGATCGCGATCAGGTCCTTGATGTCGGGCGCGGTCAGGCCGGCGGCCGGTTCGTCCAGCAGCAGCAGGCTCGGGTTCAGGCCCAGGGCGCGACCGATCTCGAGCAGGCGCTGCTTGCCGTACGGCAGGTTGCGTGCTTCTTCGTTGGCCAGGTTGGCCAGGCCGACGAACTCCAGAATGGCGGCGGCGCGCTCGCGTGCCTGGCGCTCTTCGCGTACATAACGCGGCGTGTTGACCATCACATCCACCACATTGCTGGCGAAGGTGTGATGCAAGCCCACCAGTACGTTCTCGGTGGCGGTCATCTCGCCGAACAGCTGCACGTTCTGGAAGGTCCGCGCGACGCCACCCAGGGCGATCGCCGAAGGCGTGTTGCCCGAGATCTGGCGACCATCGTATTCGACGCCGCCATCGGTGGGACGGTAGATGCCGGTGAGCACGTTCATCATGGTGCTCTTGCCCGATCCGTTGGGACCGATCAAGCCATGTACGGTGCCCTTGCGCACATCGAGATCGACCTTGTTGAGCGCCTTGAGGCCACCGAACTGCATCAGGATCTGGTTGACCTTGAGCAGCGTGGCGCCGGCGTCCTTGACCGAGTCGGTGGTAATGACGGCCACCTGCCTGTCACCGCTGATCTGCTGCGCCACCGGCGGCACGGTAGTGAGCGTGCGACCGAACAGGCCACGGCAGAAACCGACGATGCCATCCTGCAGGTAATACACCACGAACAGTGTCATCAGGCCGAAGACGGTGAGACGCCATTCGGTAATGTTTTCCAGCTTGAACGAGAAGGCCGCCATCAACACCACCGCCACCACCGGCACCGCCACGGCGCGCACGGTCTTGGTCTTCCTGACCAGCGACACCACCGCACCGGCCACCACCACCAGCGCCAGCACGCTGGCGATCTTGCGGAACAGTTCGATGTCCGACAGCAGGCTGGGCAGCATCACCACGATCAATGCGCCGATGAGTGAGCCGATGCGCGACTTGCGCCCGCCCATGATCACCGCCAGCAGGAACAGGATCGTCAGTTCGAAGTTATAGGTGTTAGGCGAGATGTACTCTTCCGAATAGGCATACAGCCCACCCGACAAGCCCGCCAGTGCAGCGCTGATGATGAAGGCGTAGACCTTGTAGCGATACACCGACACGCCCATGCAGTCCGACGCGATCGGGCTGTCGCGCAGCGCCTGGAAGGCGCGCCCGAGGTTGGACTTGAGGATGCGGTGCACCACGCCCATGGCCAGCACCGTGAGGATCGCCACCAGGTAGAAGAACTCGACCTCGCTCATCTTCGCCGCGCCCACCATCGGCTTGGCGACCTTGATGCCGAGCGGGCCTTCTGTGAGGAAGGTCATCTCGTTGATCAGGATCTGGATGATGGTGCCGAAGGCCAGCGTGACCATCGCCAGATAAGGACCGGTCACGCGCAACGCCGGCAACGCCAGGATCGCGCCGAACACGGCCGTGACCGCAATGGCGGCCGGCAGCGTGACGTAGATCGGCATGCCCAGCTTGAAGAACAGCACGCCAACGGCATACGAGCCGATGCCGAACAGGCCGGCATGGCCCAGCGAGACCTGGCCGGTGTAGCCGACCACGATATCCAGCCCGAACAGCAGGATGGCATAGATGAGGATGGTTTCGATCAGGTGCAGGTAATACGGGTTGTGCACCACCAGGGGGATACCGGCCAGAACGATCAGGCCCAGCACCGACAGCAGCAGGATTTTCTTGTTCATCGCATCAGACCTTCTTGATCGCAGTTTTGCCGAACAGGCCTGCAGGTTTGACCGCCAGCACCAGCAGCAGAAGCAACAGCCCAGGTACTTCCTTGTAGCCGGTCGAGATATAGAAGCCGGTCACGGTTTCGGCCACGCCCAGGATCAGGCCGCCGACGATGGCGCCCATGCCCGAGGTCAGGCCGCCGATGATGGCCACGGCAAACGCCTTCAGGCCGAGCGCGGCGCCCATGGTGGCGCCGGTCAGCGTCAGCGGCGCCACCAGCACGCCGGCGAAGGCGGCGGTGGCCGACGACAAGGCGTACGAGAAGGTGATCACCATGCTGGTGTTGATGCCCATCAGGCCGGCCGCGTCGCGGTCGTTGGAGGTCGCCACCACCGCCTTGCCATAGATCGACTTGCGGTTGAACAGCTCGACGGCAGCCATGATCAGCAAGGCGCCGATCACCACCAGCACCTGCATCGGCTGCACGTTGGCGCCGAACACCTGGAACGGCGTGCCCGAGATCGGTGACGGGAAAGGCAGGTCGTCCTTGCCCCAGATGTTCTCGGCGACATTCTTGAAGATGATCGCCAGCGCGATGGTCGACATGATCCAGCCGAACTCGGACTTGATCTTGATCGCCGGACGCACGCCGATCCATTCGACGAACATGCCTTGCAGGCCGCCGAAGACCAGCACGATGGGAATCATCAGCCAATAGTTGAGGTAAGGCCCGCCGTGGATGTTGCCCACGACCGAGAGGCCGACCAGGGCGCCCAGCATGAGCGCTTCGCCCTGGCCGAAATTGAGGGTGCCGGAGGTGGCAAAAGTTAGCTGGTAACCGAATGCGATGACCGCATAGATCATGCCCAGTGCGATGCCGGAAAAGACCAGCTGTAACAGGATATCCATTGTATTTCCCAAGAAGCGGCTGCCGCCGGGTGGCGGAGTTGACCAGCAGCCCTGCGACCGGCAGCACATTCGACGTGCTGTTGACCGGATGGCAACTAGTCGTGCGAAAAAGGCCAGTCCCCGGATCGCAAGGACTGGCCTTTCATTGCTATGCCTGAACGTCTTTACTTGCCGAGGACGACGCGGCCGTTGCGCACCTCGCCGATGACCACAGTGCCCGGCTTGATGGCTTCGTGATCTTCCTTGGTGAATGGCTTGTCATAGGTGGTGACCACGCCTTCGACCTTGGTGTTGAGGCTTTCCAGGGCAGCGCGGACCTTCTCGCCGTCGGTGCTGTTGGCTTGCTTGATGGCAGCGGCCAGCAACAGGATCGAGTCGTAGCCTTGGGCGGCCGACACGGCCGATGGCATGCGGTCAACCTTGTAGGCTTTTTGATAGGCCTCGATGAAGGCCTTGCGCTTTGGCGTATTGCCGTCCTGGATGAAGGTCTGCGGCATGCGGGCGCCGTTGCCGTTCTTGCCGGAGTTGTCGATGAAGTTGCCCATCGACAGCGGCCAGGAACCGATGATAGGCACGTGCCAGTTCAGCTTTTCCATGCCGTTGGCGATCTGCGCCAGTTCCGGGCCGATGCCATAGGTCAGCACTGCCTGCGCGCCGCCCTGCTTGGACTTGAGCAACTGGGCCGTCATGTCGACGTCCTTGATGTTGTACTTCTCGACGGCCACCGGGGTGATTTTCTTGGAGGCCAGCACCTTCTCGAGGTCTTCACGACCGAGCTGGCCGTAGTTGGTCGAGTCAGCCAGGATCGCGACCTTGGTGAATTTCTGCTTGTCGATCGCTTCGTCGGCGATCATCTTGGCCTGGATCTGATCCGAGGCCGAGGTGCGGAAGACGTAGTTATCCTTGTCCTTCTCGAACTGCTTCGTGATCACGCTGCCGGTGGCGACGTTATTGAGCACGGGAATCTTGGCTTCCTGGTAGAAGCGCTGCGAGGCCAGCGCCACGCCGGTGTTGATGAAGCCTACCGTGGCGACGACTTTTTCCTTGTTGATCAGTTCCTGGGCGATCTGCACGCCGCGTTCGTTCTTGGCTTCGTCGTCGCGTTCGATCAGTTGCACCTGGCGACCCAGCAGGCCACCTTGCGCATTGATCTCGGCCACGGCCAGCTTGACGCCGTCGCGCATCGAAGCGCCCATCGGGGCAGAACCGCCGGTGTAGGGGCCGGTCACGCCGATCTTGATCGGATCGGCAGCTTGGACCGATACTGCCAGGCTCATCAATGCGGCAGCTACCAAGGCTTGTGTCTTGTATGTCATGTCTTCCTCCAGGGTTCTAATTGTTGGCTAGCACTAAAGCGGGCTAAGCACTTGTCGCTCCCTCTGCTCTATGGCAGTTAGCGGGAGTGTCGGGCCGATTCTGTCGCAGTTTCCTTTCGTCAAACTTACAAGCCCGTCAGGATCTGCCGCAGCGAGTCAGGCAGCGCCATCGATTTTTCCTTGACGAAATCGACCCAGACGATCTTGGCACCGCCATCAGCATAGATGATGTCGGGCCGGTCGGCGTCGCGGATAAGGTAGGTAGTTTCCACACTGGAGCGGCCCAACTTGCCGGCGAACATCTCGACGGCCACGGTGGCCGGATATTTCAGCTGGCGCCGGAAGTTGCAGTGCGCGCTGACGATGACCGGCCCGCTCTCGCCGCCCCCGGTCGGCCCCACTGCCGTATCGAGCCATTCGACCCGGCATTGCTCGGTAAAACGGAAGTAGACGGTGTTATTGACATGCCCCAGCGCATCCATGTCGCCCCAGCGAACGGGGATGCGGGCAGTGTGCAGCAGGTGAAATGCGGTGTCGGCGTCTTGAATGCTCATTGCGGTCCTTGTGGTGCGGTAAATGATTTAGAACTCAGTTCACTAACAGGCCTACGTTGCGGCAAATCGAGCTCGGCGAATCGAGATCAACACCATCGGTGGCCATCAATCCAATAAAATACGCGTCATTGCCTGAAAACACAGCGGAGCCTGCAAAACTTTCATTTATCGGAGGCGATAAATAAATGCGCAGGCTCTGGCGTCATTGCGAAAAATACTGAACAATAGCACGGTCGTTCGCAAATACGCTTTCATAAAGATAACGGGACACCCATGACTTCTGCTCAAGAACTGCTGCAACAATACGGCCCGCGTGAGGCCATGGAATACGACGTGGTGATCGTCGGCGGCGGCCCGGCCGGCTTGTCGGCGGCGATCCGCCTCAAGCAACTGGCGGCGCAATCCGGCAAGGAAGTCGGCGTCTGCGTGCTCGAAAAAGGCAGCGAGGTTGGCGCCCATATCCTGTCGGGCGCGGTGATGGACCCGCGCGCACTGAGCGAACTGATCCCCGACTGGAAGGAGCAAGGCGCGCCCCTGAACGTGCCGGTCACCGAAGACCGCTTCCTTTTCCTGTCTGCCAGCAAAGCCTACCGGACCCCGTCCTGGCTGTTGCCAGCCTGCTTCCAGAACCACGGCAACTATGTCATCT
>NZ_JAIUCY010000007.1 GCF_020179755.1 Herbaspirillum sp. alder98 | reverse complement strand
GCTCGAAGTAGGACAGGCCCATCCAGGCCAGGAAGGCGCCCATCATGTACAGCGTGCCGTGCGCGAAATTGATCACGTTGAGCAGGCCGAAGATCACCGCCAGGCCCAGCGACAACATGGCATAGAAGGAGCCGTTGACCAGTCCCAGCAGTAGCTGGCTGAGCAAGGCTTGCAGGGGGATTCCGAAAATTTCCATAAAACTCATTCATCCAGGATGGGTGAAGGGCGCTGACGCCGACAAGAAAAATCTGCCATTCCGCCGAGACGGAAATGACAGATTTCACATGCGGCTCAGCTACCGTGCTCCGTCAAGTCGCAAGCGACTTACTTCCACAACGCGCACTTCGATTCGGCCTTGGTGGTCCACGCCTGCTCGGCAGGAATGGTCTGCACCAGCTTGTAGTAATCCCATGGATACTTCGACTCGGAGGGCGCCTTGACCTGGTACAGGTACATGTCATGCACCACGCGGCCATCGGCACGCAGGTAACCGTTCTTCTGATAGAGATCGTTGAACTTGGTCTTGCGCAGCACTGCCAGGACCTTGTCTGCGTCATCCGAGCCCGCTTCCTTGACTGCCTTCAGGTATTGCAGGGTCGCCGAGTAATCCGCTGCTTGCAGCGATGACGGGTTTTTCTTTTGCTTGGCGAAATAACGCTTGGCAAAGGCACGCGTCTCATCATTCGTGTCCCAGTACCAGCTGTCGGTCAGATACAGGCCTTCGGTGGTCTTGAGCGTGAGCGAGTGGATGTCGTTGATGAATACCAGCAGGCCGGCCAGCTTGGCCGTCTTGGTAATGCCGAACTCGTTGGCGGCCTTGACCGCATTGATGAAGTCGCCACCGGCGTTGGCCAGGCCGACGATCTGTGCCTTGGAGCTTTGTGCCTGCAGCAGGAACGACGAGAAGTCCGACGCGTTCAGCGGATGCTTGACCGAACCGACCACGGTGCCGCCCGCGGCCTTCACGACGTTGGCGGTATCGGCTTCAAGCGAATGGCCGAACGCATAGTCGGCGGTCAGGAAGAACCAGCTCTTGCCACCCTGCTTGACCACTGCCGAACCGGTTCCCTTGGCCAGCGCTACCGTGTCATACGCATAGTGAACAGTGTAGGCCGAGCACTCTTCGTTGGTCAGACGCGCCGAGCCGGCGCCGATCTGGATATAAACCTTTTTCTTTTCAGCGGCAATCTTGGCCGAGGCGAGCGCCGTGCCGGAGTTAGTGCCGCCGATCAGGACGTCCACGCCCTGCTGGTCGAACCATTCGCGCGCCTTGCTGGCAGCTACGTCAGCCTTGTTCTGGTGGTCGGCCACGATCAGCTCGACCTTCTTGCCATTGATCGCGCCACCCATGTCCGCAATCGCCAACCGGATGGCTTCTGCGCCACCCTGGCCATCGATGTCGGAGTACACGCCCGAAATATCGGTGAGGAACCCGATCTTGATGACGTCGCCCGAAATCTGCGCCGACGCAGGCGCCGACAGCGCAAATGCGGCTGCCGCGGTGGTGACGGCCAATGCCATTGCCTTGAGTTTCATTTTCATCTCCTCTAGTGTTGAAGCCCGCTGAGTTGGTTTGTCAGTGTGACCTGCGAGACAGCTTTTTTATGGATTCGGGAGAGGATCACTCCCCCCTTCCGGTACTTGTTGGCAGTACTCTTGAGACGCCTTGCGGCGGCGCCGGATGCGTCTTATACGCCCAGCAATTCGTTGAGGGTCGACATCTTCGCTTCGAGCTGTCCGGCTTCGAACGACTCGACGATCTGTCCATGTTCCATCACGTAGAAGCGATCGGCCAGGGGTGCGGCAAAACGGAAGTTCTGCTCGACCATCACGATCGTGTAACCCTTGGCCTTGAGCGCCAGGATCATGCGTGCCAGCGCCTGCACGATGACCGGCGCCAGTCCCTCCGAGATCTCGTCGAGCAACAGCAGGCGGGCACCGGTGCGCAGGATGCGCGCCACGGCCAGCATCTGCTGTTCGCCACCCGACAGCCGTGTGCCCTGGCTGTTGCGACGTTCCTTCAGGTTCGGGAACATGTCATAGATTTCGTCGATCGACATGCCGCGATCGGTCTTCGAAACGAATGGCGGCAGCAGCAGGTTTTCTTCGGCCGAGAGCGAAGAAAAGATGCCACGTTCCTCGGGGCAGTAACCAACTCCGAAGTGGGCGATCTTGTGCGTGGCCAGGTTGATGGTCTCGCGTCCGTCGATCTTGATCGACCCCTTGCGGGTACCGACCAGGCCCATGATCGAGCGCAGCGTGGTGGTGCGGCCAGCGCCATTGCGGCCCAGCAGCGTGACCACTTCGCCACGACGGACATTGAGGTTGACGTTATGCAGGATGTGCGATTCGCCGTACCACGATTGCAGGTCGCTGATCTGCAGGGCCAGCGGTGCGTCGTTGGCAGAAACCGGGTTCACGGCATGCTCCAGGGAAGTGGTCGTCATCAGTGCGCTCCTTCCAGCTCGGCGCTGACGGTGCCCATGTAGGCTTCCATCACCTGCGGATTGCGCGAGACTTCGGCATAGTTGCCTTCGGCCAGCACGGCGCCACGCTGCAGCACGCTGATGCGATCACAGATGCCGGAGATGACGCTCATGTTGTGCTCCACCATGAGGATGGTACGACCGACCGATACCTTCTTGATCAGTGCCGTGACGCGATCGACGTCTTCGTGGCCCATGCCCTGGGTCGGTTCATCGAGCAGCATCAATTCGGGTTCCATCGCCAGCGTCGTGGCGATCTCGAGCGCGCGCTTGCGGCCGTATGGCAGATCGACCGTGGTGGTGTGCGCGAAGCTGGTGAGGTCGACCTCGTCCAGCAGTTCCATGGCACGCGTGTCGAGTTGCCTTAAGCTGTCGCCGTTCTTCCAGAAATGGAATGACGTGCCGAGCTTGCGCTGCAGGCCGATGCGCACGTTTTCCAGCACGCTCATGTGCGGGAAGACTGCCGATATCTGGAACGACCGGATGATGCCCTGGCGCGCAATCTGCGCTGGCGCATCGGCCGTGATGTCGCGACCATTGAACAGGATCTGGCCCGAGGTCGGCACCAGGAACTTGGTCAGCAGGTTGAAGCAGGTAGTCTTGCCGGCGCCATTGGGGCCGATCAATGCATGAATGTGGCCGCGTTCAATCTGCAGATTGACCGCACTCACCGCCGTGAAACCCTTGAATTCCTTCGTCAGGTTCCGTGTCTCCAGAATGACGTCTGTCATAGTCTCATCTTTCCCTTTTATGCCCGCGCCGGTGGTCCGGACGTCGTGGCCTGCCCTACTGCGGTCGTCGTGCCTTGGCACGCGAAACCGCGTTTTTTATCTGGCGAAGCGGAGAAGCTCTTTTTAATATTTGGCGCATAGTAGCCGAGTCGTACCATTCCTACAATACGTATAAGTACCGTATCGCATGCCCGTTTGGATATCGGTCCAAACCGCTTTTCAGGACTGGATTCCCAGCAGATGCGACGCCACTTTTTCAGCGATCATGACGGTCGGCGAATTGGTGTTGCCTGACGTGATTGTAGGCATGATGGAGGCGTCGGCCACGCGCAGGCCACGTACCCCTAGCACCCTGCATTGCGAATCAACCACGGCCTGCCTGTCGTCGCTACGCCCCATGCGGCAGGTACCCACGGGATGGAAGATGGTGGTGCCGACTTCGCCGGCGGCGCGATGCAGGTCCTGTGCCGTCTGGTATTGCGGGCCCGGCTTGAACTCTTCAGGCCGATACCTGGCCAGCGCCGGCGCAGCCGCAATGCGGCGGGTGAGCGTGATCGAGTCGGCGGCCACCTGCAGGTCTTCGGGCGTGGACAGGTAGTTGGTGGTGATCTTGGGCGCCAGCGCATGATCGGTCGAGGCCAGCCGCACATGTCCGCGCGAAGTCGGGCGCAAGTTGCACACGCTGGCCGTGAAGGCCGGGAAAGCGTGCAGCGGATCGCCGAACTTCTCCAGCGACAGCGGCTGCACATGGTATTCGAGGTTGGCGCTGGCCTGCCCCGGATCGGACTTGGCGAACGCGCCCAGTTGCGACGGCGCCATCGACATCGGCCCGCTTTGCATGAACATGTATTCCAGCCCGATCATCATCTTGCCCAGCATGCTCGAGGCCATCGCATTGAGCGTCTTGGCGCCGGTCACCCGGAACGCGGTACGGATCTGCAGATGGTCCTGCAGGTTCTCTCCTACCCCCGGCAGGTCATGGACCACCGGAATCTGGTGGTGCGCCAGCAGCTCGGCGCTGCCGATACCCGACATCTGCAGGATATGAGGCGAACCGATGGCGCCGGCGCAGAGGATGGTTTCCTTGCGCGACTCGGCAAACCAGGCGCCGTTGCCCCCGGTAAATTCGACGCCGGTGCACACCGGCCCATCGGGACCGGCCGCCATGCGCAATTTGCTGACATGCGAGCCGGTCATGATGTCCAGGTTGCCCTTCTTCATCGCCGGCCGCAGGAAAGCCTTGGAGGCATTCCAGCGAATGCCGCGCTTCTGGTTCACATCGAAATACCCGCAGCCTTCGTTGTCGCCGCGATTGAAGTCATCGGTCTTGGGGATCCCGGTCTGCGCGGCGGCCTCGCGAAAGGCATCGAGAATGTCCCAGCGCAGGCGTTGCTTTTCGACCCGCCATTCGCCACCGGCGCCGTGAAAACCATCGCTGCCGCCGTAGTAATCCTCGCTCTTGCGAAACAAAGGCAACACATTTTGCCAACTCCAGCTCTCATCTCCGCTCAACTGCGCCCATTCGTCGTAATCGCGCGCCTGGCCCCGCATGTAGATCATGCCGTTGATCGACGAACAGCCGCCCAGCACCTTGCCGCGCGGATAGATCAGGCTGCGTCCGTTCAGGCCGGCATCGGACTCGGTCCGAAACATCCAGTCGGTGCGTGGGTTGTTGATGCAGTACAGATAGCCCACCGGGATATGAATCCAGAGATAGTCGTCCCTCGCCCCCGCCTCCAGCAGCAGCACCCGCGTATCGGGCTGCTTGCTGAGCCGGTTGGCGAGCACGCAACCGGCGGTGCCGCCGCCGATGATGATGTAGTCGTATTGACCTGCTGATTGCATGCTGTCTCCTCACTGCCTGTCGTTTTTATCGCAGCAGCCCTGACGGGCTTGCCGTGTCGGCCATTGCATGGCTCATAAGTGATTCTTTGGTCGAAGCAGAGCATAGCCTGCTAATCGCGCCGTAGCCAATGAGATATTATCAATAGCAATATTACAATTACTTATAATATAAAAATATTCACAGTAACGTACTTAACTATTTTTAAAAGATTTTAATGATGGATATCGTACATTTGCGCGCATTTGTGACAGTGGCTCGCGAAGGTAACCTGACGCGTGCGGCTGAACGCCTCCATGTCAGCCAGCCGGCGGTGAGTCTCCAGATCAAGGCCTTGCAGGAACAACTGGGTCTGCAATTGTTCGTCCGTACTGCCAGCGGCATGGTGCTGACGGTACAAGGCAACAAGCTGTTGCCGCTGGCCGAGCGGGTATTGGCCGATATGCAGGATTTCCGTGGCCACGCCGATGCGCTCCAGGCCAGTGCTGTTCATCTGTCCGGCACCTTGGCCATCGGCACCATTCTGGATCCCGAATTCATTCGCCTTGGCGCTTTCCTGAAACAACTGGTGAGTCGTCATCCGCGCCTGTCGACCCGGCTGTCGCATCACATGTCGGGATCGGTCCTTCAGCAGATCCGTGACGGCGGGCTGGATGTCGGTTTTTTCCTGGGTGACCCGGGCGCCGGGTTCCAGGCGGTCAGCCTGACGCCCTTTACCTACAACGTCATCGCCCCCGCCGGCTGGAAGAACCGCGTCGCCGGCAAGGGATGGAAGGAATTGTCGCGCCTGCCCTGGATCTGGACGCCACCGGAGTCTGCTCATCATCGGCTGCTGAGCCATGTCTTTGCGCAACATAAAGTGCAGCCGGACACCGTCGCGCTGGTGGATCAGGAGTCATCCATGCTCGATCTGGTGAAATCGGGCATCGGGTTGTCGCTGGCCAGGGCCTCGATCGCCTTGAACCAGGCGCATGCGCATGGATTGGTGATTGCCGATGCCGTCGAATTGTCCACAGAGCTCAGCTTTGTCTGCATCGAAAAGAGAAAAAATGAAGATGCGATCAAGGCTGTGCTGCAACTGGTGCAGGAAGTCTGGCGTTGATGAAGCTGGCTTCCCTGATTTCAGGAAGAAAGACCGATTCAACCGGATTCCTGGAGACGCTTTTGGGGTTTTCCTGTTTGAAATGACCGGTTTTTGAAGTTGTCCCCGGGGTTTCCGGTTTTTGGGTTTTAATTTAGATGTGTATATATATAAGTAGTAGTAATAGTTAACGGCGGCGTTTTCTGTGGATAACTCGGTTTACCCGAGAAAAATCAAGAACTTGTCCTCTGCGTAAACGCTTGGCAAGTCTCTGCATAGCGTCGTAACAGATTCTGGACAGATTTTCGCTGTGGACAAATTTGGTGAGATATTCCCAATCTACGCAGCATCTATACAAACACTTATCCACACCCCCACCCGACACTGTCCTATGACCTCGAAAGCACCCCAAACCCATCAGGTTGTGCTGTTACCGGCAGGTTTGACTTTTACACAGGCCGATTCCAACCGGTCGTTACTGCAATCGGCGCTGGCTGCTGCAATCCGACTCCCAAATTCCTGTCGTAACGGCACCTGCCGAACCTGCATGTGCAAGATGGTCAGCGGCAATGTTGACTACCAGATCGAGTGGCCAGGACTGACGCGCGAAGAAAAGAACGAGGGCTGGATTCTTCCCTGCGTCGCCGTGGCGAGCTCCGACCTGGTGCTCGACGTACCTGCAGCGATCAATCTGAATGTCTGAATCATCGATTCCGATGGTTGGCCTGTCATTTCCATAACCCGACGTCTTTAGCCGAATTGCTGAAAGCCCCTCGGTTTGCAAGGGCACGTGCGTTCGCGCATTTGTCACCGTTGGTTTTAAAACTAAGCTGTGTATAAGAATAGTAGTAGTAGTTAACGACCCACCTCCTTTGTGGATAACCTGGTTTACCTGAAAAAAAACAGCCAGTTGCACAAAGGATAAGCACAAGGGCAAACCATGTATGACGACATAACAGTTCGGGGATAAAAATTCGAATTGGGATAACTTTTGTAGTTTTCCCCAATCGATGAAAAACTTATTCAGAACTTTATCCACAGGCTACGCTGTTCGTTTACACAGTGGTTGCTGCCGACCTGATTTGGAACAGCGAAAGCCCGATACCCGGCAGCCATCGGGAAAGGCAGTCTGCACAAGGGTTTGAGCGGGTCGGATTGATGCAGCGGAAGAAAAGCAGCGTCCAGGGCATCATCAGGGTTTGCAAGAAACGGCTTGACGTGATGCCTGAAAACACCAACGGCCGGAAAGTTATCCCCCGGCCGCATATGGTTTTTATAACAATTATCTGTCTGCCTATTTTTTAGGCGTAACTTTCGTCGATGCACGGGACTTGCCAGGCGGAGGCGCGACGGGCGCCTTTTTTGCCTCCTCCAGCAAACCGCCGCAGTCGGCTTTCTGTTCACCGTCGATATTGACCAGCGGCAGGATCGCCGCCACCGGCGCCAGGAAGGCCAGCGCCACCGCGCCGCCAGCCCGCAATGCAAGAATGCCCTTGTCCACACCCACATCCGGATCCTTGAAGGTTCCCGAGACATACAACGGCGAGCGTAGCGAAATGATGCGCAGGCCCTTGCTGCGAGGATGGATGGTCAGCCCCAGTTTCTCGTCCTTCATGTTGACCGTGCCGTCGACATTGACCAGGGCATCTTCGGTATCCAGCACGAAGGTGCGGGCCGTCAGGATGCCCTTGTCCACAGGCAGATCGGCGGCCAGGCAATTGAGCTTGACCTCCTTGTCGCCGAACAGCTTGCTGAGCACGATATTGCCCACATTGAGTCCCATCTGTTCCAGCAGCAACTTGCTGATGGCGCCCTGATTGACCAGCATCTTGACCTGGCCATTCGAGGAACCCAGCATGGCCGCGACCGAATTGCCGGTGGCGCTGAGGCGCGCGTCACCGTTGATCTCGCCAAAGCTGGTGCGCGATGCGTCCAGTGCGGGATAGAGCTTCTGGATCTTGAGCCGGCGCGCCGACAGCTGCATATCGGATTTCAACTGCGCCTGCTGGCCATCGAGCCGGATGGTCGAGCGCAACTGGCCGCCGGCCACGCCGAAATTGAGCGGGTCGAGCGATAGCACCTTTTCCTTCAGGATCAGATGCGCCTGCAAGTCGGTGATCGGCAGATCCTTTTGCTTGACGATGCGCTTGCCGGTCAGTTTGACGTCGGCATCGAGCGCGCCCCAGGCCTCGGTGCTGAACGGCTTGACCGGCAGTACCCGATTGCCCGGCTGGCGCTCTTCGGCGCCACGCTGCGCCTTTTCGGCGTTGGAGTCGGCGCCGATGATCGGCGCCAGGTCGTCGAAGCGCAGCACATTCGATACCAGCTCGCCCGTCAGCCGGGGGCGCTCGCCGCCGGTACGGTAGTGCAAGGTGCCGCCCAGGTCGCTGGCGCCGACCTTGCCGGTGAACTGCTCATAGGTCCACTCGCTGTAATGGGCGTCGATCTTGCCGATCAGATGCCCTTCGGTGGCGAACGGCGGCGTTTCGGGCAGTAACACGCCCGTCAGCGGATAGAGATTACCCATGCTGGCCCCCGACAACGACAGGCGCAGGTCGAGTGCCGCCAGTTCGGCTGGCTTGGTCAGCGTGCCGCGCACGCCGATGCTGGATTTTCCGACCTTGACCTCGGCTTGCAGGGGATAGGGTTGCTGCTGGTCCTGCAGCGACAACACGCCGCCGGCGCGGCCACGGCCGGACACCGGCGCACCGTTGAACGAGCCCTTCACGCTCCAGCCCAGGCCATAGACTTTTTCCCGCTCTGGATCGAGCGTATCGACTTCGGCCTTGATGTCGATCTTCTGGACCGCGTCGACCAGTGACAACTTGCCCTGGCGCAGGATCAGGCGCCCCAGCTTGAGCTGCCAGGTAGAGGGGCTGTCGCTGCTCTTGAAGGTCCAGTTGTTGCTGTTGTCCTTGTTACGCACCAGCGCCACATCGGGCTGCTCGATCTCCAGCGTTGGCACCGAGATATCGCGGGCCAGCAGCGGCAAGGGATTGAGGGTAAAGGTGATTTGCCGGATGGTGGCCGTGGCCGCAGCGGGAGTGAAGGCGGCCGGGTTTGCGATGCGGATGTTCTGGGCTTGCAGTCTTGGCCAGGGGATCCAGCGGCCCCAGGCCGATGAGGCCGGCGTGCCGGCGTCGGGGCGTTGCCAGTGCAGGGACAGGTCGCCCTCGATGGCGAACTCGCGCCCGATCGACTCGCTGACCCGCTGGTTGATCCAGGGGCGGGCGCGGTTCCAGTCGAAGGTGAGGATGAAGATGACCGTCGCAACGACGGCCAGGAGGACGGCGGCAAGCGCGCCCAGTGTTATTTTTGCGGTACGTGACATGGACAGTCCGACGAATGGTGATCGACATGCGCCCGCTGCGGCGGCCATGTCCGATCTGTCGTCAGACCGTCTGGTGCGGCAACTAGCGCTTCATGTTGATACGACCGAATTCGTCGTGCGTCGTTGCACTCAGGTGGGCGCGCAGCCATTTATGCGCCGGGTTGCGGGCATCGCGCTCGTGCCACAGCATGTCGACGTGTTCTTCCGGCGTCTGGAAGGGCAGCTCCTTGACCACCAGCGCCTCGGCCATGCCGGTGGCCGCGACCAGATGGCGCGGCAGCACGGTGATCAATTCCGAACTGGCCACGATGCGCCCGGCGGTGAAGAACTGGTTGACCGTCAACAGGATCTTGCGCTCGCGGTTCATGCCCGCCAGCACATCGTCGATGACCGCATGTGGCTTGCCCGACAGGCTCACCAGCAGGTGATCGGCGGCGCAATAGGTGTCCAGCGTCAGGGGCTGGCCGGCCAGCGGATGGCCCTTGTGCATCACGCACACGTATTGGCCGGTATAGAGCCGGGCATGGCTGATCTGGCTCTTGGCCATGCCCTGGCCGTCGGCCAACTGGGCCGTTACCCCGGGAAAGAAGCCGACCGCCAGGTCGATGTCGCCGCGCAACAACATGGCCCGCGGATCACGGGTGGTCAGCGGCATCATGCGCACCTTGATGCCCGGGGCGTCGCGCATGATGGTGCGCACCAGCGACGGCAGCCACAGGGCAGCCGTGGCATCTACCATCGCCATGCGGAAAGTGATCTGGGCGCGTGCGATATCAAAGCTCTCCGGCGCGATCACCGCTTCCAGTTCGGACAGGGTGCGACGCACGGTCGGCCACAATTCTTCGGCGCGCGGGGTCGGCTTGACGCCATGGGCGGTGCGAATGACCAGATCGTCATTGAGCGTATCGCGCAGGCGGCGTAGCGCATTGGAGACAGCTGGTTGCGTCATGGCCAGCAAATTGGCCGCACGCGTCAGGTTCTGCTCGGTCATCACTGCATCGAATACACGCAGCAGGTTCAGGTCCAGGGTCAGAAAGCTCATAGGGCGGGCCTTTGCAGGCAGAGGTCAGGCGCCGGATCGGCGGGAGGGTAGCTATTCACGAATTATATAACTGATATCCGAAAAGGAAATTGGTCATCTCAATTCGAGTTCTCTACACTGCAATGCAACATAACACACAACGTAAAGGATCGAATCATGAACACCATCGCTCAAACCGCAGCCCCTACCACCTTCAAGAGCAAGCTGGCAGCTGTCCTGCGTAGCATCTTCATTCACTTCGTCAAGGCGCACGAACTGCAAGCCGTGGCATTGGTTGCTGCTGAGCAAGAGCGCTCGCAAGGCACCAAGCAACTGAACCGCATGGCTGACAAGTTCGAAGCCACCCAGCCTAACCTGGCTGCTGAACTGCGCTTCATCGCTTCGCGCGGCTGATCGAGGTCGCGGCACCTGGCCGCGATGACCCCGACAGTTTCGCAGAAGTCGTACAGGATTCAAGTTTTACCAGTTGCGCGCCATCGCGTGCAATTTGGCGGCAGGCTCAAACGGCCTGTTTGCCTGGTGTAAAGGATTTCGGTTGTTCGGCGCGTACGGCGCTTGTGTTGACGCTGATTCGATCCACGCGTCTGGACACCGATCCGTTGTCTCCTCCTCCCTCTTTAGGAAGGATTAACCCCACAGGCTCAGCCTGTGGGGTTTTTTTTCGTCCCGTGACAAGCGATGGCGGTTTGAACCGCCTGCAGCGAAAAAACAACACCAAACGAATTCAGGGTGGAGGTCGATCGATCCCCCGCAGCTGACAGGTGCGCATGCGCGCGGCGGCTGATGCAGTTTCAGGCGAATCCCACGTCATATTCACATAGCCTATATCAGTTATGAGAACTCTAAAGTGGTCATACAAATTCGCCCAACCTATACTGCGACGCAGCAGAACAAATTTGAACGTCACACAGCGCATTATCAGAGGTAGAAATATCATGTCCTTCCTGACCCTGGCCTTTCCCGTCGAGACCGCGATTCCAGTCGCGCAGACGTTGATCGCCGCCGCCAGCGCGTACCTGCGTCCGGCATTGGGTTTGGGTGCACTGGTGACCTTGCTGATGGTGTTCAAGCCCTTGTTGCTGGGCGTGGCGCAAGCGGTCGTGATCATGGTCAAGCCGCGCAAGTCGCTTGAGCAACGTATTCTGGCGCATCGCTTCAGCGGCAAGCGCATGCTCGATCGCATGGCCAACGAATATAGCGCGACCCAACCGAATTTTGCTGCAGAACTGCGCACCATGGCTGCCCGCGATTGATTCGCTGAACGCGCCTGGTGGTTGTTCTGAATTAGCTGGACCGAATTTGCAGTACGTACCGTGTCTCCTCCTCCCTCTTTAGGAAGGATTAGCCCCGCAGCCAAAAGCTGTGGGGCTTTTTTTTTCTGCATTGCCTTTTGTCATCGAAGTTACGGGCGCTCTCATGGTAACTTTGCCGTTTTGGCAAAACCTCTTCACGCATCAGACATCATGTGCCAGCTCCTCGGGATGAATTGCAACACGCCGACCGATATCGTCTTCAGCTTTACCGGTTTCGCTACCCGTGGGGGACTGACCGATCACCACAGCGACGGTTGGGGCATCGCCTTCTTCGAAGGCGCAGGCGTGCGCACCTTTGTCGACCACCAGGCGGCGGTGGATTCGCCGGTGGCGCAATTGATCAAGCACTATCCGATCAAGTCGCAGCACGTCATTGCCCATATCCGCAAGGCCACGCAAGGACGTGTGGCGCTGGCCAACTGCCACCCTTTCGTGCGTGAGCTCTGGGGCCGCTACTGGGTGTTTGCCCACAATGGCGACCTGAAGAACTTCACGCCGGAACTGGACGGGCCGTTCCACCCGGTGGGCACCACCGACAGCGAACTGGCGTTCTGCTACATCCTGCAGCAACTGCGCAAGCGTTTCGGGTCCGAGCTGCCGCTGCTGGCCGACCTGCGGTTGGCCTTGCGGGAAATCGTCGACTTCATCGCCAGTCACGGCACCTTCAATATGTTGCTTTCAGATGGCTCGGCGCTGTTGACCCACTGCTCGACCAATCTGTACTACATCATCCGCCAGCACCCGTTCGCCACGGCGCGGCTGTCCGACGAAGACCTGTCGGTGGATTTCGCCCAGGTCACCACCGTCAATGACCGGGTCGCGGTGATCGTCACCCAGCCACTGACCAACAACGAAGTCTGGACCCAATATCAGCCGGGCGAGATGAAGGTATTCGTCGATGGCATGGTGGCCGCCTAATTCATAGGCAGCCTTCTGTCCCCGCCGTTGTTGTTGTCCACAGAGACGGACGGCGACCGGCTTCTTTTATCCACAGCGCGACGTGATGACGCGCCTGAATGGCCTCGCATTCTCTCTGTTACAAAAAAATCTGTGGGTAACCAGGGGAGTGGCGCGTCTGCGCATAATGACTCTGTCCCCGTGAACCTGCCGGAGTGCCTGAGTTGTCCACAACCGCTGCCAGCGGCGCTGCCTGTTGGCCTGTGGATATGATGGCCGGGAGTCGAAAATGAACTGGCTGTCCTGTGGATAACTTGGCCCGGGCGAGGTAAAATGCCCCCCTTCGTTTGCGCCAGGCCTGGTCATTGTTGTCCACACTGCGCGCGCGCCACCCTCGATAGAACGCCATGGAAAATTTCTGGCAGACATGCACGACCAAGCTCGAGCATGAACTGACTCCGCAGCAATACAGCGCCTGGATCAAGCCATTGATTCCGCTCGACTACGACGATGGTCAATTGCGCATTGCCGCGCCCAACCGATTCAAGCTGGACTGGGTCAAGGCGCAGTTCGCCAACCGCATCACCGCATTGGCCAGCGACTACTGGGAGCAGCCGATCGAAGTGCTGTTCGTGCTCGATCCGCGTGGCAACCAGGCTCGCCGTACTACCAGCAATGCCCCGCAGGCGGCACCCAACAACGGCAACGGCGCCAGCGGCCTGGGTTTGCCCACGCATGAACAGATGCATCTGGATCCGGAGCCGGTGCGCGCTGTTGCGCCCCGCCAGGAGCAGTCACGCATCAATCCAGTGCTGACCTTCGACAACCTGGTGACCGGTAAGGCCAACCAGCTGGCCCGCGCAGCAGCGACCCAGGTGGCCAACAACCCGGGCGTGTCGTACAACCCGCTATTCCTGTATGGCGGCGTCGGTCTGGGTAAGACCCACATCATCCACGCCATCGGCAATCAGGTGCTGATCGATAATCCTGGCGCCAAGATCCGCTATATCCACGCCGAGCAATATGTGCGCGACGTGGTGACCGCCTATCAGCGCAAGGGCTTCGATGATTTCAAGCGCTACTATCACTCGCTGGACCTGCTGCTGATCGATGACATCCAGTTCTTCGGCGGCAAGAGCCGGACCCAGGAAGAGTTCTTCTACGCCTTCGAGGCACTGATCGCGGCCAAGAAGCAGATCATCATCACCAGCGATACCTATCCCAAGGAAATCACCGGGATGGATGACCGCCTGATCTCGCGCTTCGACTCGGGGCTGACGGTCGCCATCGAACCGCCCGAGCTCGAGATGCGGGTGGCGATCCTGATGAAGAAAGCGGCCGCCGAAGATGTCGTGCTGTCCGATGATGTTGCCTTCTTTGTCGGCAAGCACCTGCGCTCCAACGTGCGCGAGCTCGAAGGCGCCTTGCGCAAGATCCTGGCGTACTCGCGCTTCCACGGCAAGGACATCACCATCGACGTGGTCAAGGAAGCGCTGAAGGATTTGCTGTCGGTGCAGAATCGCCAGATTTCCGTCGAGAACATCCAGAAAACGGTGGCCGACTTCTTCAACATGAAGGTCGCCGACATGTACTCGAAGAAGCGCCCTGCCAACATCGCGCGTCCACGCCAGATCGCGATGTACCTGGCCAAGGAGCTGACGCAGAAGAGCCTGCCCGAGATCGGCGACCTCTTCGGCGGGCGCGACCACACCACCGTCCTGCATGCGGTCCGCAAGATCGCCGCCGACCGGGCCAAGAGCCCCGAGTGCAATCACGAATTGCATGTGCTTGAGCAAACACTCAAGGGCTAGGCCGCTGATAGCGATGGCACCAGCTTGTGGATAAGTTTTTTTCGCGGAATGCCGCAGGGTGTCATGCCCTGCGGCATTTTTCGTTAAAAGAATGACTATTTTCGCGAGTGGGCCCAACTTATCCACAGCAACTTGCCCCAGATATGTTTTCGATGTGCAACAAAAGAGATAGTTGGTAATGGTTGCCTGGTGATTGTTCCGCCTCCAAAAACCGTAAATTTCACGCACGTTCAGCGGCCTGAAAGCTCCCTCGAAGGGGGGATGATTGGTACAATGTAAGACGATATTTCGCCGGATCTCACAGCCGTTTCTTCGGGCAAGGTGAGCCCAGTGGGGCATCAAGGAAAATTCGAAAAAAATCTGCCATCTTCGGTGAAATTTGATTCAATTGTTCCTAATGTTTTGCCAAATGCATCAAGCGGACGCTGATCGTCAACGCTATTTGCAACGCCGTAGCGACGGCGGCCCGGACACCTGCGGTAACCGGGCCCGGATGCCAGGGCTCCGGCGCTCCGCAGCAGGGAGCGCTGCTGGCAGGCGAAAAACGACGGTGCGATCCACCACTTCATCGCAGGGAGGGCACGCGCGGCACTGGTGTAAGCGAGAAGCTGGAAGCAGCCAACAGCATCCTTTGAACCACTATTAGCAAGGACACACAGATATGCAATTGGTTAAAACCCAAAGAGACACGCTCCTGCGCCCCCTGCAGATTGTGAGCGGTATTGTCGAGCGTCGGCACACCATGCCGATTCTGGCCAATATCCTCATCAGCAAGGAAGGCGAGCAAGTCTCATTCCTGTCGACCGACATCGAAGTGCAGATCACCACGCACGCCGAAGTGGGCGCTGGCAGCGATGCCGCCAAGATCACCGTGGCGGCCCGCAAGTTGCTCGATATCCTGCGTGCGCTGCCGGATTCGGGCGAAGTATCGATTTCGCTGTCCAACAAGCGTCTGACCGTGCAATCGGGCAAATCGCGCTTTGCGTTGCAGACGCTGGCCGCCGAAGAATTCCCGATCATGAAAGAGGCGGAGCACTACAACGCCCAGGTGAGCCTGCCGCAGAAGACCCTGAAGCACCTGTTCAACATGGTCCACTTCGCCATGGCGCAGCAGGATATCCGTTACTACCTGAACGGCCTGCTGCTGGTGGTCGAGGGCAAGAACGTGATCGCAGTCGCCACCGACGGCCACCGTCTGGCGTTCTGCCAGGTGGTGACCGAGGCCGAATTCCCGCGCCAAGAAGTGATCATCCCGCGCAAGACCATTCTCGAATTGCAGCGTCTGCTCGACGACAGCGACGACGAGGTCAAGCTGGAGATCGCCAACAACCAAGTCAAGCTGACCTTCGGCGACATCGAGTTGATCTCCAAGCTGGTCGAGGGCAAGTTCCCCGACTACACCCGCGTCATTCCAAGCGGCTACAAGAACGGTTTCACGATCAGTCGCGAACAGCTGCTGCGTTCGCTGCAGCGCGCTGCGATCATGACCAGCGACAAGTTCAAGGGCGTGCGTTGGGTGGTAGCACCCGGCAGCCTGAAGATCAGCTCCACCAATGCCGATCAGGAAGAAGCGGTCGAAGAACTCGAGATCGACTACGGTGGCGACAGTGTCGACATCGGCTTCAACGTCAGCTACCTGCTCGACGTGCTCAACAACCTGAAGCACGACTACGTGCACATTGCACTGGGCGATTCCAACTCCCAGGCCTTGATCACCATCCCTGACAACGCCGACTTCAAGTACGTCGTCATGCCGATGCGTATTTGACGCGACAGCGTCTGCAAGCGACCGAGGGGCCGTTCGATACGGCCCCTCGGTCGCTTTTAAGAATTCCGTTTTTCACCGTTTTTTGCAGTCTCCTAGTCGTTCGGCTAGCTCATTCAGAAGGTAACCATGTCCTCCAGCCCAGCAGACAACACCAATTCCGCGCAACAAAGTTACGGCGCCTCGTCCATCCAGATTCTGGAAGGGCTGGAAGCGGTCCGCAAGCGCCCCGGCATGTACATTGGCGACACTTCTGATGGCACCGGCCTGCATCACCTGGTGTTCGAAGTGCTGGACAACTCGATCGATGAATCGTTGGCCGGCTACTGCACTGAGATCCACGTCACCATCCACGCCGACAATTCGATCTCGATCACCGACAACGGCCGCGGCATTCCGACCGGCCTGAAAATGGATGACAAGCACGAACCCAAGCGTTCGGCGGCCGAGATCGTCATGACCGAACTGCACGCCGGCGGCAAGTTCGACCAGAACTCGTACAAGGTGTCGGGCGGCCTGCACGGCGTGGGTGTGTCGTGCGTGAATGCGTTGTCGAAGCTGCTCAAGCTGACCATCCGTCGCGACGGTCATGTGCATGCGATGGAGTTCGCTAAGGGTATCGTGCAGAACCGCGAGCTCGAGACCGTGGACGGCGTTGCCGTGTCCCCGATCAAGGTCGTGGGCGATACCGACAAGCGCGGCACCGAAGTGCACTTCTGGGCCGACGAAGAAATCTTCACCCACGTCGAGTTCCACTACGAGATCCTGGCCAAGCGCATCCGCGAACTGTCCTTCCTCAACAACGGCGTGAACATCAAGCTGTCCGACCAGCGCACCGGCAAGGAAGAGTTGTTCGCCTTCGAGGGCGGTACCCGAGGCTTCGTCGAATACATCAACAAGAACAAGAACGTGCTGCACCCCACCGTGTTCCAGGCCACCGGCGAGCGGATGTCCGACCACGGCACCAATATCTCGGTGGACGTCTCGATGCAGTGGAACGATGCCTTCAACGAGCAGGTGCTGTGCTTCACCAACAACATTCCGCAGCGCGACGGCGGCAGCCACCTGACCGGCCTGCGCGCGGCGATGACGCGCGTCATCAACAAGTACATCGAAGAACACGATTTCGCCAAGAAGGCCAAGGTCGAGGTGTCGGGTGACGACATGCGCGAAGGCTTGACCTGCGTGTTGTCGGTGAAGGTGCCGGAACCGAAGTTCAGCTCGCAGACCAAGGACAAGCTGGTGTCGTCCGAAGTCCGTGGTCCGGTCGAGGAAATCGTCGCCAAGACGCTGACCGACTACCTGATGGAAAAGCCGAACGACGCCAAGATCATCTGCGGCAAGATCGTCGAAGCCGCCCGTGCCCGCGAAGCTGCGCGCAAGGCGCGTGAGCTGACACGACGCAAGGGCGTCATGGATGGCCTGGGCCTGTCGTCCAAGTTGGCCGACTGCCAGGAACGCGATCCTGCCTTGTGCGAGCTGTACATCGTCGAGGGTGACTCCGCGGGCGGCTCGGCCAAGCAAGGTCGCGACCGCAAGTTCCAGGCGATCCTGCCGCTGCGCGGCAAGGTGCTTAACGTCGAGAAGGCCCGCTTCGAAAAGATGCTGTCGTCCGAGCAGATCACGACCCTCATCGCGACCCTGGGCACCAGCATCGGCGTGGACGAATTCAATGCCGACAAGCTGCGCTACCACCGCATCATCATCATGACCGATGCGGACGTCGACGGCGCCCACATCCGCACACTGCTGCTGACCCTGTTCTATCGTCAGATGCCGCAACTGGTCGAGCGTGGCCACATCTACATCGCCCAGCCGCCGCTGTACAAGGTCAAGGCTGGCAAGGACGAGCGCTACCTGAAGGACGATATCGAGGAAGCGCAATACATGATGCAGATCGCGCTCAACGACGCCGAGATCAAGCCGGCAGAAGACGCCGCCCCGATCTCGGGCGACGCCCTGGTCGAACTGGCGCGCCAATACAATACGGCCAACGCGATCATCATGCGCCTGACACGTGCCATCGACGAAGCGGCCCTGAGCGCCATCATGAACGGCGGCGTGGTGCTGCAGCTGGACAACCTGCAACAGGCTGAAGCAACTGCCATCGAATTGACGCGTGCCATTAACAATCCGAGCATCGAAGTGGTGGCCAAGCAGGACGATCTGTCCGAAAAGCTGGCGCTGCATATCCGTCGTCGCCAGCACGGCAACATCAAGTCCACGGTGATCGATGCCGACTTCGTGTCAGGCCCTGACTATCAGGTGTTGTCGCATGCGGCACAAACCTTCAAGGGTTTGATCCGCAAAGGCGCCACGGTCGCGCGCGGCAACGGCGACAAGCGCAAGGAATCGGCCATCATCGACTTCCGCCAGGCCATGAACTGGTTGTGCGACGAAGCCGAACGCGGCGTCAACAAGCAGCGCTACAAGGGACTGGGTGAAATGAACCCGGAACAGCTGTGGGAAACCACGATGGACCCGACCGTGCGCCGCCTGCTGAAGGTGCAGATCGAAGATGCGATCGCCGCCGACCAGATCTTCATGACCTTGATGGGCGACGACGTCGAACCACGTCGCGCCTTCATCGAGAGCAATGCGCTGCAGGCTGGCAATATTGATGTTTGATGCGTTCGACACCCACCATTGGCTAAATCACCGGTGATTTTCTGAACCGTTGAACTGCCATGGAGCAAACGAAAAAGCCAACTCTGAGGAGTTGGCTTTTTTATGTCATCGGTAGTTGGGCAAGCACCGCAGACGGGGTACTGCAACGGTACTCTATACATCAACGTTCACTCACCAGCGCTGTAAAAAGCTGCTGGTCGCACAGATCGCCGACGTTGATGCCAAGGGCTTCTCCCAGCGTTTCCATATGATGGATGGAGAAGTTCGGGCGGCCTCGCTCGAGCTCACTGAGATACTTGCAACTTAAACCGGCGCGGGCGGCGAGCTCGCGTTGAGTGAGGTCTTGCAGGCGTCGCGCCTTGCGCACGTTGTCGCCGAATATCTGGCGGGCGCTGGGCTTGCTGGGATCGGATGGCGTATCGTCGACAGGGTTGTCGATGATGTAGTCGCCGCCGCGGGACTTGCGTCCGTTGGCAGCCTCTTCGACACACAGCATGATGAACTCATGCGCGCGAAGATCGGGATAGAAGAAATCGATATTGGTCATGGCCGTCAGGAAGAATGAGTGTTGATCGACTCAGTCCAACGCGATATTTGCCGCAACTGAAAACAACGTGGGGTTGAGCAGATCGGGAAGGGTGAGATCCAGGGCGATGGCGAGCGCTTCCATGTTGTTGACGGAGATGTTGCGTTCACCGCGCTCGACTTCGCTGAGGTAAGTACGACTGATATCAGCCCTGAAGGCAAGTTCTTCCTGGGAGATTTCTTTTAATCTGCGCGCTTTTCGAACGTTGAGTCCAAATATTTCGCGAGAGCTAAGCAATGGTTTCGTCTTTTTCATCGCTCAAAGAATCCGATGTCTTGCGATGACGGTCCACCAGCTAAACTTGGTCGACTCACTACTATAAGCGACATTTTTTACATTCCAGCTGAAATTGGTTAGTGGTTCGAAAGTTGTCGATGTGCGACGTTCCGCGCACCCGACTTGTCAACCGGGAGCGCCTGCGCGACGTAGTCATCAACCGCCGATCGTGTCGCTGCGATTGCCAACTTGCGCGACCTACTCTAGTCCCTGACAGCATTCTGGCGGGTGGGCGTCGGTGATCGGCGGCTGGAACTGCTCCATGCCATAACTATCAAAACGCATCGACCCTACGCCCAGCGGATCGCGAGTTGTGCCTGATGGTTACTACTAGGGCTATCATCGACGAATACAAGAATGCCGATGCCGCCCATCTTTTTATTTCACCCAGGATCATGGATAAGACACTTGCCCTGCGTCGTGCCAAGTTGCTCGCACTGTCCTGGCTGATCGGCGCCGCAGTGGTTTTCATCGCTGCTTCACTTGCGCCGCGCATGCTATGGAGTGATCTGCTGCGCGCCATGGCCGAGGCGGCGATGGTGGGCGCCCTGGCAGACTGGTTTGCGGTGAGCGCCCTGTTCCGCCGCATTCCGATTCCGCTGCTGTCGTCGCATACCGCCGTCATCGCGCGCAACAAGGACCGCATCGCCGATAACCTGGCGGTGTTCGTCGAAGAAAAATTTCTCAATCCGCAAGCGCTGGCTACGCTGATCAAGCGCCACGATCCGGCACGGCTGGTCGCCGACTGGCTGGCGGATCCATCTCATGCGCGGCAACTGGGCAGTTATATCTGCGCCGCCCTGGCCCAGGTGCTCGATATGGCCGATGATCGCGCCATCCAGCGTTTTGCGCGCGAAGCCATGCACGCCGCATTCGACCGGGTCGACCTGTCGCGCTCGCTGGGCGCGATCCTTGATGTGCTGACCCGCGACGGGCGTCATCAGGAACTGCTGGACCAGGCCATCGGCCAGGTAGCCGCCCTGCTCAATCGAGAATCCACCCGCGCCTTCATCGCCGAGCACATGATCGAATGGCTGCGCCAGGAATATCCGAAGATCGAGAAGCTGTTGCCGTCGAGCTGGATCGGCGAGAAGTCCGCCGACACCCTGGCGGCGATCATCGACAAGCTGCTCACCGGCATTGCAAACGATCCTGACCATGCTCTGCGCCGGGCTTTCGACGCGCAACTCGCCGACTTCATCGAGCAACTCAAGCACGACCCCGTGCTGCAGGCGCGGGGCGAGCAGATCAAGCGTGAACTGCTCGAGGGCGAAGCCGTCAGCACCTATCTGTCCGGCCTGTGGGGAAATATCCGCAGCTGGCTGCAGCGCGATCTGGCGCAGCCCGATTCGGCATTGCACGCCAAGGCCAGTGGCGCTGCCCGCTGGATCGGGCAGGCGCTGCAAGATGACCCGCTGTTGCGCGCCACGCTCAACACACGCCTGGAGCAGGCGATCGGTGCCCTCGGCCCGGAGATGACCCAACTGCTCACTCGCCACATCAGTGAGACCGTCAAGAATTGGGATGCGGTCGAGCTGGCGCATCAGGTAGAACTCAATATCGGGCGTGACCTGCAGTACATTCGCATCAACGGGACCATCGTCGGCGCGCTGATCGGCGCAGCATTGTTTGGCGCCACGCTGGCGCTGCAATGGATCGTGCACCGCTGAGGCTGCAGGCGGACGCGTCCTTTACCGCTCCTGGTGGCACATAGCTGCCTTCTGTCCTACGAAATTTCCCGCCATCGTCCTATGGATGAGGAAGCGCCGCCGCCGTAAATTCTGCCTGTCGATTCGAACCGTGATGATCGCGCACGCTGCCCCTGGTGGCGTAGCCAGAACTAACAATCCTTGCAGTGAAAAACAAACGGATCAAGCGAGTCGACGCGAGCCTGGTGGCGATCATTGATCGTGCCGGGCGTGATGCTTATTGGACACTGAGGAGGCAACATGAATAATCACGTCGTATATAACGAGAGCGTCGGCGAATCAGCCGCATTGACCGGATCAGGTGTTTCCTGGGGCGCGGTACTGGGTGGCGCCGCCGGTGCGGCCGCGCTCTCGTTCATTCTATTGATCCTCGGCTTCGGCCTGGGATTTTCGTCGGTATCGCCCTGGTCGGGTGAAGGCCTGTCGGCCAAGACCATCGGCATCTCCGGCGCGATCTGGCTGGTCTTCACTCAACTCGCGGCGTCTGCCATCGGTGGCTACCTCGCGGGTCGCCTGCGTGTGAAGTGGGCTGGGGTGCATACCCGCGAAGTCTATTTCCGCGATACCGCCCACGGCTTCCTGGCATGGTCGGTCGCTACCCTGGTCACCGCCGCCGTACTGGGCACCGCCATCACCAGCGTCATCTCGGGCGGTGTGCGTGCCACCGGTGCTGCAGTCGCAGCCGTCGGTGGCGCTGGCGTGGCCGCAGCGGGTGCCGCCGGCAGCAACAGCAATATCGCCGACACCGCTTCGGGTTACTTCATCGATGGCCTGTTCCGGGCACCTAACGCTACCGCACCGGCTGCCCCGGGCGGCGCGCCAGCACCCACCGCCGATGCTGCTCCGCTGGCGCTGCCAGCGACGCGCGGACCGGATGAAGGTCGTGACGGCACCAGCCCGGCGCAACGCCTTGAAGTGGCGCGCATCTTCACCTATGCATTGAGCAATGGCGCACTGACCGATGCCGACCGCGCCTATGTCGGCCAGGTGGTGGCACGTCGCACCGGGCTGAGCCAGGCCGATGCCGAAAAGCGCGTCAATGACACGTTTGCCGCCTACAAGAAGTCTGTCGACGATGCCGCGGTGAAGGCCCGCGAAGCAGCTGACGCTGCCCGCAAGGCCGCTGCCTACGGTTCGCTGTGGATGTTCCTGTCGCTGCTGTGCGGCGCCTTCATCGCCAGCTTCTCGGCCACCTATGGCGGTCGTCGCCGTGATCTTCCCGACTTTGCCGCACCACGTGCCGTGGCACCGTCCCAACCCGTCGTCAACAACTGAGGAGACCATCATGCCTGCGATCCTGCTCTGGCTGCTGGGAGTACCTATCCCACTTATCCTGCTGCTGATTCTGGTGTTCTAAGCTAACGCTGCACCGATCTACAGCGGTACCCTGCAATTGCTCTACCATCCTTCGTGAGGTTCTTGCGCCGTGGCTAGCCACGGCGCTTTTTTTTGTACGAGGGAATCGCTCAGAAAACCGAAAATCCAGAGCGCGCCGAAAACAGTTCGAGCGCCCTGCCGCCGGCCAGCGAGTTACCGTGATAGTCCAGCGCAGGCGACCAGACGCATAGCGCCATGCGGCCCGGCACCACTGCCAGGATGCCGCCGCCGACGCCGCTCTTGGCCGGCAGGCCGATGCGAAACGCAAAGTCGCCGGCAGCGTCGTAGGTGCCGCAGGTGAGCATGATGGACGTCACCCGTCGTACCTCGCTGGGCGTGAGCAAGGTCTCGCTCACGTCGGGCGTGGTGCCGTAATGCACCAGTAGTTGCGCCGCACGAACCAGTTCGGCGCAGCTCATCTCGATCGAGCATTGGCGGAAATAGGTCTGCAACACATCATCGACCGGCGCCTTCAGGTTGCCGAAGCTCTTGATGAAATTGGCCATCGCCGCATTGCGGTAGCCATGCTGGGCTTCCGAGCGCGCCACCCGGGTATTGAAATTGATATCGTCCACGCCGCTGATCTGGCGGATGAATTCAAGAATCGACAAGTGCGCGTTGACGTACTGGCTGCACAGGATATCGCTCACCACCAGCGCACCGGCATTGATGAAGGGATTGCGCGGGATGCCCAGGTCGGTCTCGAGCTGGATCAACGAATTGAATGGCGTACCCGATGGCTCCCGCCCCACCCGCTGCCACAGCGCGTCGCCCAGCCGCCGGTAAGCCATGATCAGGGTGAAGACCTTCGAAATACTCTGTATCGAGAAACGCTCGTGCGCGTCGCCGGCGCAGAAGACGCCGCCATCGGGCAGGTACAGCGCAATACCGAGCTTGTTGCGATCGACATGCCCGAGCTCGGGAATATAGTCGGCCACCTTGCCCTGCAGCGTGAGCGGGCGAACCTCTTCAAGCACCTGCTGCAGCATCGGCGTGAAATCGGTGACAGTGGTCATGGCGGGCGTCCATCGGTTGAGAAGGAGCACATCATGCCACTAACTCAATCCCCGAGATCGATCGTAGTGGCGAGCGTGATGTCGGCCGGCGTCTCGTACATCGCCACCGCCCAGATCTGCCTGGGGTTGGCGGCTTGCGCTGCGAGCGCAGCACTGACGAAATTGATCGAAGCGCGATCGAGGCTGGCAAACGGATCGTCGAGCAGGGTCAGGGCGGCGCCGGCGGCCAGGGCCGCTGCCAGGTAGACCTTGCGCTTGCTGCCGGTCGACAGCATGAAGAGTTTCTTTTCGAGATGGGGCGTCAGCGATAGGCCCTCGCACAGCGCGGCGATGCAGGACTGGTCGAAAGAAGGATGGCGCGCCTGCAGTTCGGCAAATACCTCGGGTGGCGTGGCCTGGTCGTAGGCCTCGGTGCGCGGGTCGATATAGAACACCTGGCGCCGATAGGCGGCGCTGTCCAGGTCCAGCCGCACGCCGTTCAATTCCAGCGTGCCGGAGCGTGCCGGCAATTGCCCGGCCATCAATTGCAGCAGCGAAGTCTTGCCGCGGCCATCGCCGCCGCGAACCAGGTTCACGCCTGGCGTCAGCACGGCCGAAAAGCCGTCGAACAGTGTGTGTCCGGGAAAGCCGAATTCAATGTTGCTCAGGCTCAGCGCGCCTGGCAGATCTGCAGAAACATGCATGTCCGGGAGCCGATAGGTGCGACGATCAACGCGGCGGATGCGCCAGCGGCTTGTCCTTGCGGGAGTCGGCAATCATGGCGATGGCCAGTGCGGTCGGGGGATACAGCAGCACCAGGCCGGCCCAGTCGTGGTCCGACAGGATCATCAAGCCGGCAATGAACAGGTCGAGCACCATCACGCACATCAGCGGCCAGCCGACCGGCGCGCCGAGGAAGGTCTTGCGTCGCTTGTTCTTGAAATATAGTGCCATGGCGATGCCTGTGGTTGCTCGCGATACTTGCCGGATGCGGCGTGCGCTGCACGGCATTCGCGATGGTTGTCTCCTGCCGATGATTATAAAAGATGTCGCCATATATCGCGACGTTGCATGCAGGAAACGAGCACGACTAAATGGGTAACATTTTGATACATCTTGGCGCGGGGTAGCGTCTGCCGGCTCGCCGGTGATGTCGCGCTCGCTATCGAATCCGTACCGCTGTTCCCGATCTTGCGCGCTGATACGGGCGTAGTTCCTGTCATGGCCGGCATCGGCGCCGAAATAGTGCCTGTTTTTTGAGCAGCCGCTTTTCGACGGCACTCGCTTAGATTTGCACCTTCTCCCTCCGCATCGCACGTTATCAAAACTCCAGTTGTTGTCGTAACAACGTGCAGCCTGTGCAACCAAGTGTGACGCTACTAAGTCGTAAAGAAGCAGCACTGAAGAGTACAAAGCCACTGCCGTGCTGTTCAAGAAAAATTGCGCATCACAAAGAATCCAAGACTAACAAGCCACCGCCGCGCCACGATTGCCGGCGGCAGCCTGCGCCCGAGTGCCGGCTGGAAGGCCGCTCTTTCGTGACAGGACACCATGATCTCGCATCGCCCCCACTTCGCTCTGCCCGTTCCGCGCCGCGCCGCGCTGGTCCGCGCCAGCCGCATTGCCTCGTTGCTGCCCTTGTGCCTTGCGCTGCTGGCGCCTGCCGCTGCGCGCGCGGCGCCCCCCGCAGGCGGTGCCGCCGCTGCATTCCATCAGCTCAATGATGACAACTGGATCGAACGGCGCGAGACGCTGTCAACGCTCGGCTTCACTACCCCCTTGGTGCTGGCGTCGAACGACAGCAGCCGCGAAATCTATCTGCCGGTGCCGGCCAATGTGCCGCTGGCCGACGCCGCACTGAAGATGGATGCCAGCTACCTGCGCGCCGACGGTGGCCGGACCACCATGGTGCTGGCGGTCGATACCTTTCCGGTGGCCGCGCGCGCCATGACCGCCGACCAGGGCAATGCCGGCCTGACGCTGGGCATCGACGGCGCGCCGCGCGCCAATGGCTTCGTGCGCCTGTCGGTGAACTGGAGCACGATGCTGTCGGGCCAGACCCAGTGTTCCGACCCGCGCACTCCGGGCAACGTGCTGCGGGTCGAACCCGGCTCCAGTTTCAGCTATCGCTATGACAGCCGCGCCGTCGGCGATCTGCGCACCGCATGGGGCGCCTTGCCGGCAGTGACCGCGATCATGGTCGCCGGCCGCCAGCTCGATGCGCAGTCGTATGACACCGCATGGCGCATCGGCGTGGCGCTGGAACGGGCCGGCAAGCACAGCACGGTCTCGACCATGCCGGTGGTGGGGGATCGTATCGACCTGTCGCGCCTGAAGGTGCCGGCGGCGTTGCGCGCCATCCCGGCCTTCGCCGCGCTCTCTGGCGAAGGTACCCACGTGCTCAAGGACCAGGCCGAAATCGGCGCGTTGCTGTCGCTGGGCCAGAACGGTTTCGATGGCCAGTTGCGGGGTGACATCCTGGTGGGCGACAAGGCCCTGCTCGACAGCATCAACGGCGCGCTCGACGCGCTGGCCGCGCAGGTCGGCGCCAGCGCATCCGATGCCGCGGCCGCCTTCGCCCAGTGGCGCACGCGCCTGCAGCCCCGCGCTGACGGCCTGCAACCGAGCGAGCTGCGACTGGTGTCGGCTTTCGGGCGACCGGTGATTCTGGCCGGTCCGCAATCCGGCGCCGCCTTTGCCAGCATGTTCGACGCCTACTGGCGCAACATCAGCGGTTCGCCCGCACTGGTGGCGCGCGCCGCCCATAAACCGGTGTCGCAAGAGCCGTACATCCTGCTCAAGAACCTGGGGGGCGCGCCAGGTAGTTTCGATGTGATGAGTCGCGCCGACTGGACCGCCTCGTTCGACATCGCCGAAGTGGCCAGCGACGGTCGCCTGCCCTCCGAGCTGGTGCTCGACGTGTCGGCCGCACCCGGTGCGGGACGCACGCCGCCGGTGGTCTCGGTATTTCTCAACGACGTCTTGCTGGGCGCCTCGCATCTGCAGGCCAATGGCCAGCGCGAACGCATCAATGCCCGGATTCCGCCCAACGCATTGGCCGCGCAGAACCAGATAAAAGTGGCCTTCGTGCGCCAGCCATCGAGCGACAATTGCCGCGAGACGCCGCAATCGTTCCCGGTCGCCGTACTGGCATCGAGCCACATCAAGCTTGATAAGGCCAAGGATGAAGCCAACTTCACGGGCATGGTGCGACGCTTCGCCACCGGCGCCGAGTTGCTGGTGCCCAAGGCCTATCTGAGCGATTCGGCGGCGACGTTGCAGCGGGTCGTGATGGTCGCGGCCAGTACCGGCCTGCCGGCCGGGCGCACCACCATGAAGGTGGTCGATGATGGCGCCCAGGCCGCGCCGAGCGGCAACTTCCTGGCCTTCGACACCGGCTTCAAGGACGACAAGAGCCTGGTCGTGGTCAAGCAGAACACGCTGGTGTTGAACGACAGTAGCAACAAGCCGATGCTGGATGTGAGCGGCTTCAACCGGCTCGGCATCGTCGAGGTGACGCAGGCGAGCGGTCATGACGGCGTGGTGTGGCGCAGCGTCGGCCAGTCCGCGCCTGCCGTGGCCAAGCCGTTCCAGCTGTCCAGCGGCAACGTGGCCGCCATCGGTAACGCGGGTTTGCTGTCCGAGATCAATACCAGCGACACCAGCGGTCGGGACTACGTGCAGGACGCGCCATCGATCACCATCCCCGACATCCTGTGGTGGGTCGTGCCGCTGAGCATCATCGCCCTGTTCGTCCTGATGCTGGTGCTGGCCAGCCGTGCGCGCCGTCGTCGTGCGGCAGAGCAGGAACGCGCCCGTGAAGCCGGCCTCCAGCAGAAGAAGCGGGACCAGTAACGGGAACGGCCATGTTTACCACTGCCAATGCCACGGCCCAGCTCAACTTCCTGTTCGCCAATTATTATTCGGCGCTGGAAATTGCCGCTGCCGTGGTGGCCATCCTGATCCTGCTGTCGGCGCTGGACGATCTGTTCTTCGACCTCTGGTACTGGACCCGCCGCATCTACCGCAGCTTCACCATCGACCGCGTGCGTACGCCCCTGACGGTGGAGCAACTGCACCAGCGCGACGAGCAGCCGATCGCCATCATGGTCCCGGCCTGGATGGAGCGCGACGTCATCGCCCAGATGGTCGAAGACATGGTGGCGGTGCTCGACTACCACCAGTACCAGATCTTCGTGGGCACCTACGTCAACGACGCCGGCACCATCGAAGAAGTCGAGCGCATGCGGGTGCGCTACAAGCAATTGCACCGGGTCGAGGTGCCGCACGCCGGCCCCACCTGCAAGGCCGACTGCCTGAACTGGGTGGTCAAGGCGATTTTCGCCTACGAGCAGCGTCACGATGTCGAGTTTGCCGGCGTGGTGCTGCACGACAGCGAAGACGTGCTGCACCCGCAGGAGTTGAAGTTCTTCAACTACCTGCTGCCCCGCAAGGACATGATCCAGTTGCCGGTGGCCTCGCTGGAACGTGAATGGTTCGAGCTGGTGGCCGGCACCTACATGGACGAATTCGCCGAGAGCCACGCCAAGGACATGATGGTGCGCGAAAGCGTGGCCGGCATGGTGCCGTCGGCCGGCGTGGGCACTTGCTTCTCGCGCCGCGCGCTGCATGCGCTGATGGCCGAGTCCGACGGCGAACCCTTCAACGTGGCCAGCCTCACCGAGGATTACGAAGTCGGCACGCGTCTGTCGCAGATGGGCATGCAGACCATCTTCGCGCGCTTTCCGGTCAAGTACACGGTGCGCCGCAAGCCCTGGTTCTTCGGCAGCGGCAAGCGCACCATCGACAGCACGCTCGAGATTCCGCTGGCCGTACGTGAATACTTTCCCGACCGCTTTCGCCAGGCCTATCGCCAGAAGGCGCGCTGGGTGATCGGCATCGGCCTGCAAAGCTGGGAACAGATGGCGTGGAAGGGACCGCTGGCCGAACGCTACCTGCTGCTGCACGACCGCAAGGGCGTCATCACCGCCTTCGTCAGCATGCTGGCCTATGTGCTGGCATTGCAGTTCCTGATCTTTTCGGCGGCCACCACTTTCCAGTGGTGGGATGTGTTCTACCCGCCCCTGCTGGCCGGCGACGGATGGTGGCGCACGGTATTGCTGCTCAATGCGCTGGCCATGCTCAATCGCGCCGGCCACCGTTTTTATTTCACCACCCAACTGTATGGATGGCGGCACGGGCTGATGGCGCTGCCGCGCATGGTGGTGGCCAACTTCGTCAACTTCATGGCGGTCGCCCGCGCCTGGCGCCTGTTCTTGTTGTACCTGTTCGCGGGCCGCGCCCTGGCCTGGGACAAGACCATGCATGATTTTCCCAACGAAGGCGCGGCCACCCGCCCGCGCCAGCGTCTGGGCGACCTGCTCAAGACCTGGCAGGCGGTCGACGACAGCACGCTGGCGCGCGCCCTGGAAGAGCAGCGGCGGACCCAGATGCCGCTGGGATCGGTCATGGTGTCGCACGGCTGGCTGGATGAAGAAACCCTGGCCGAGGCGCTGGCCTATCAGGAGCGGCTGCCGCGCGTGGCGCTCACGCGTGAGCTGGTCGAGCGTCATGCCGGCCAGTTGCCCGACGAGGCATGCGCCCGCCTGCGAGCGCTCTATCTCGGCCCTGGCACCGACGGCCACCCCGATGAAGGCCTGGCGCGCATCGCGGTGGCCAGCGCCCTGAGTGAACAGGCACGCGGAGAACTGGAAACCCTATTGGGACGCGCCCCATTCGCGATGGTGGCGCGCGAGTCCGAGATTGCGGCCGGCCTGCGCCTGTTGCGCGGCCAGCGCAATGCCTTCGATCGCGACCAGACCGAGGCCCGGGTGCCGCTGCTGGGCGACCTGCTGATCACCAGCGGCTTGCTGTCGCGTCCTGTATTCGAGGCCGCCATGACGCGCTACCGGCCGGAACGACATGGCCGCATCGGCGACTACCTGGTCAACGAAGCGGTGATCTCGCGCGAGGCCATCGAACAGGCCGTGAATCAGCAGCGTAGCCTGCTGGCGCAAGGTCGCGCCGGTCCGGCCTGAAACCTGTCATCCCCATGAGAACAAGAAGATGAAACCACACCGCCTTTTTCTGACCCTGCTGGCCGCGTGGCTGGCCACGCCGCTGGCGCAGGCACAGACGCAGGTGTTGCCGCTGCCCCTGTCGGGTCCGGCCTATCAGCTGGCGCAGCAGGCCTATGCGTCGTCGGCACGCGGCGACTACCAGCGCGCGCAGGCGCAGTTGCGCGAAGCGATCCGGCTGCGTCCTGATTCGCCGGAGCTGCGTCGACAACTGCGCCAACTACGTGAACAACGGGCCGCCGGCGCCGCCTCACGCGACGCCGGTTATGCCGATGCCAGCGCGGCCTATCGAGCCACCGCCGCCGGTCGTCATGACGACGCCGTCAGGCTGGCGCGCCAGGCGGTGGCGAAGTCGCCGCGCAACGATGCCTATTGGCTGTTGCTGGGCAATGCGCTGAACCAGACCCGTCAATACGAGCAGGCGCAGCAAGCGCTGGCGCAAGGCCAGCAGATGGCGGGCAGCAGCGCGCCATTGCAGCGCCGTCAGTTGGAATTGCGGCGCGAGATGGCGGCGATGCAGGCCGCGCTGGCGATGCAGGCGCAGCAACGCAATGACGCAGCGGGCGAAGTCGCGGCAGCGCAGATGGCGGTGCAGTACGCGCCCGAGAATATTTCCTATCGCTTGCTGCTGGCCACGGCGCTGCTGCGCGACGAACAGTTGCAACAGGCCGAACAGGTGGCCGATGAGGCGCGCGCCCGTGACGAATATCGCGCCGGGCCGCTGCTGCTGCGCGCCTATGCGCGCCTGCGCCAGGGGCGCGAGCAAGAGGCCATGGCCGACTTCGCGCAGGCGCGTGCGCTGGCACGCGGCCACGAACAATTGCCGGCCAGATTGCTCGAAGCCGACGCCGAATTGGCGTTGCAACGACCCCAGCGCGCATTGGACCTGCTCGACGACGATAGCGTCGACATGAGCGACCAGATGCGGGCGGCGCAGTGGCGCCAGACGCGGCTGGCCGCGCAACAGGCGCTGACGCGTTATCGACGCGCCGCCCTGGCGCTGCATGACGATGCCGCGCCGCTGAGTGCCAAACAGTTTCCGGTGCCGAGCCTCGATTGCAGCGCGGGTGCCGCCCTTGACGGTTGCCTGGTGGCGCCGGGCGCCGTGCCGCGCGATCGCGGTTACGACCAGGCACTGATTGCCTATCGCGCCATGGATGAACGCGACTATGCGCGCGCCGCCGAAGCGGCCGGCGCTGCGGTGCAACTGGCGCCCGGCAATCTCGACTATCGCGCGCTGCAGCTTGATGCGCTGGTCGCGGCCGAGCAATGGGTCCCGGCCGAACAGGCGGCCACCGACGCCGTGTCACAACAAGCCGTCGAGTTGGGACCGATGCTGGCGCGACGTGGCGCCATTCGCGAACGACTGGGCCGCAATGCCGAGGCCCGGGCCGACTACCGCGCCGCGCTGGACGCAGGCGGCTTGCCGCTTGCATCCGAGATCACCTTGCTGGCCAATACCGGCCGCAGCCGCCAGGCGCGCGAGAAATTCATCGCCGGGCGCGACGCTGGCGCACTGGACGATCTGGATGATCTGCAAATGGCTTACCTGGCGCAACGCGCCGGCGACAGCGACGCTGCGCAAGCGGCCTTCAGTCGCGCCGATGTGGCCGGCAAGTTGCCCGACAATGCGCTGGAAGACGCCGCTTTCGCAGCGCTGCATGAGGGCGACGACAGCCGCGCCCTGGCCTGGTTCGAACGCAGCGTCGACGCCGCCGACGGCGGTCGCATCGAGCGCACTGACCAGCAGCGTTTCGACACCCGGCGCGCCATCTCGAGCGTCGACCGCAGTGTCGGCGCGACTGCCTCCATCATGCGCAGCGGCGGCGGTCCCAGCGCCGGCAACGGTGGACGCCCGGGGGCATCCAGCCGCGCCAGCACGCTGCAGGCGGGCGCCGAACTCTGGTGGCGGCCGTTCGGTTACATGGATGGCCGCACGGTTGAAGTGTTCGGTCGGGCATTCCAGACGCTGCAGGACCAGTCCGGCGGCAGCACCGGCGCGCAGACTGCGCAAGCCACCGTGGGTGCGCGCTGGAAGCCGTTTTCCAGCCAGAACGTGGTGGTCTCGATGGGACGCCTGGTGCCGCTGGGCTCACAGGCATCGGCCGACTGGCTGGCGCAACTGGCTTATTCGGACGGCATCGGCACCGACCTGCGCGCGGACCGCGCGTCGTGGTGGACCACCCAGTGGTATGCCGAGGCCGGTCGCTACCTGCAACACCCCCAGACCTACGGCGTGGCGTCGCTGCAGGCCGGACGCAGCGTGCGGCTGGACAACATCCTGCCGGGGCTGGTGGCGTTTCCGCACCTGACCCTCAATACCGACTACAACTCGCTCAACAGCAACCGCAGCGCCACCGGGTTTGGCCCGGGCATCAACCTGCGCTACTGGTTCCGGGCGGACACCTATCACGCGCCGCGCGCATCGCTCGACCTGTCATTGCAGTACCGCTTCAAGATCCAGGGCGATGAACGCGCCAAGGGATTCTTCGTGACCACTACGCTGTCCTACTGACCGGATCAATTTTCGGTGAGGTTTTCTTGTCCAGCATGCAACCTGCCGGCCGCCCGGCGCGCCGCGTCCTACTGACCGCCTTGTCGCTGGGGGCGGCATTGCTGCTGGGCGCCTGCGCCGGCTGTGATCCTTCCCGGGCCCGCCTGGGCGAGCCGCTGCAGGTCGATGGCGTGGTCTGGCAACCCGACAATGCCACCGCCATGCCCCGGGGCAACTGGGATCAACTGGGTGCGCGTGAGCTGCTGGTGCAGTGGAGCGCAGTGGATGGCATGGCCTTCGTGCCAGGCAGCGCCATGCCGGCCGCCCCCAACCTGCCGGACTGGCACCGCATTGCGCATGAACCCTGGGCGCGCAAGGTGATCATGGGCCTGGCGGGCCGCTTTGACGAAAAGGTGGCGCGCGCCGACATCGAGCAACTGGTGGCCGATTCCATCGAGCTGGCCAAGTTGCCGACGCCGCTGAAGGTGAGCGGCTGGTATTTTCCGGTAGAGATCGATCCCACCTGGTCCGAGGCGCCCCGTCTGGGCGCCCTGCTGGCCAAGTTGCCGCGTCCGCTCTGGATTACCGTCTATGACAGTGCCAATGTCGGCCCGGAGGCGCTGGCCGACGGCTTGATGAAATGGCTGCCGCCGGACGTGGGCGTGTTCTTCCAGGATGGCGTCGGCGTCTATGCGCGCCAGCCGCAGGTGGCGCTGCATTACGCCGAAGTCTTGAGCCGGCGGCTCGGCAGCGGCCGCCTGCGCATCATCGCCGAGGCTTTCCGGCCCCAGGTCGGCGGCGGCTTTCGCAGTGCCACCGCCGCCGAGATCCGACCCCAGGTCAACCTGTATCGCGACTATCACGTCACCATCTTCGACGGCCCGCATTACCTGCCGCCACCACTGGTGGATGAATTGAGCCGGCCCGAGCGCTAAGGCTCAGAAATCGACGGCAGCCGACAGCAATACCGTGCGCGCGGCGGCGACGGTCACGTAAGGCGTGGCAATCAGCCAGTAATCGCGGTTGAACAGGTTCTCGACCGTGGCCCGCAGGACCAGCTGGCGCGCGCCGATGCGGGTGCGGTAGCGAGCCCCGATATCGAAGCGGGTCCAGCCCGGCAGGCGTAGCTGGTTCCCGGCATTGAAATAGACCGGCGAGGTATGCAGCGCTCGCGCGTTCAACGCCAGGCCGGCCAGCCACGGCGTATCCCAATCCGCCCCCAGGTTGAAGGCGCGGCGTGGCACGCCCGGGGCCACATGGCCATCGTTGGCATGGTTGGTGGTACGCAATAGCCGGGCGTTGTAGAACGTGGCGCTGGCCATCAGGCGCACATCGGACATTGGTTCGCCATAGGCGGCCAGCTCCAGCCCGCGATTGCGTTGCTGGCCATCGTAGCCATAGGAGGTGGCCGACGGCGTACCCGGAAGTTGCGTGATGACGGCGCTGGGATTGTCGATCTGGAACAGGGCCGCGCTGGTCATCATGCGGCCCCAGTCGACCTTGACGCCGGTTTCCAGCTGGCGCGAGCGATACGGCGGCAGGATCTCGCCAGCATTCACCATGCCCGAGGGGACGATGGTGCCGCGCGTGAGGCCGGCGGTGTAGTTGGCATAAAGCGCGACGTCGTCGTCGGGCTTGATCACCACGCCCAGCAGCGGCGACAGCGCGCTGGCCCGGTAGGCCGACTCCTGCACGCCGGATTGGGTGTCATAGCTGTCGTAGCGCACCTGCTGCTGGCGGGCGCCGAGGAAGAGTCGGAAGTGGTCGTCGAGCATCGACAGCGTGTCGGTCAGGGTCACGCTGGTGAGCACCATCTCGTAGGCTTTTTTAGGCGCCGTGCGCGCATCCGTGATCGCGGGCAATGGCGCAGCACTGTAGATGCTGTAACGGGCCGTATCGGTCGATGTCACATAGGCGTTGCCGCCCACCTGGCGCAACTGCGTCAGGCCGGCATCGATGGCATGACGCACGCCGGCGCCCTGCAGGCGCAACCGCAGGCCCAGGTCGGCGGTGGTGGTGCGGGTGGTGGCGTCGTAGTAGGCATTGCGCAGCGTGCCATTGCCGGCGGCGTCGACCGAGCCGGTCGGCAGGTTCTGCCATGACGCGCCGTTACGGTAGCCGATGGCGCCGTGCAGGGTCAGCTCGGGACGCAGGTCGACTTCCAGCCGGGACGCCAGCACATCGTCGTACAAGCGCACCCGGGTGCCGGGGTAGAAGTTGCTATCGGCGCGCGGTGGCGCTGGGATCGCGGTGACGCCCGGCAGGAACCCCAGTTGCGGGCGGAAGTTCTCGACATCCTCGCGCTGGCTGAACGCATCGAGCGACCAGCGCAGGGTGCGGCTGCGATAGTCCAGCGCCAGCGCGCCCACGCCCAGCTGCTGGCGGCCGTCCCGGATGCCGGCCTCGCCATCCTTGTAGACGCCATTGACCCGTATGCCCCAGGCATTGTCGGGGCCGAAGCGGCGTCCCACGTCGGCCTCTAGTCCGCCCTGGGCATGGCTTTGCAGGCTGGTGGTCAGGCGCGTCAAGGGCGTCTCGCCGGCGCGCTTGGTGACGATGTTGATGCTGCCGCCGACGCTGCCACCGGGGCTGATGCCATTGAGCACCGTGCCCGGTCCCTTCAGCACTTCGACCCGCTCCATGATGGCGGCCGGCATGTGGCCGGCCGAGGAAAGACCGAACAGGCCGTTGAGCCCGACATCGTCATTGGCCAGGCTGTAGCCGCGGATCTGGAAGGTGTCGCCGAAGCCGCCGGTGGAGGTCAGCATGCGCACCGAGGCATCGTTGACGACCACTTCGGCCAGCGTGCGCGCCTGCTGGTCCTGCAGCACGGTGGCGGTGTAGTTGAGGGTTGAAAACGGCACATCCATGATGCTGGACGAGCCCAGGATGCCGAGGCTGCCACCGCGCGCCAGCTGGCCGCCGGCATACGGGGCCAGGCCATCGCGATCGGGGCTGGCGTTGATCACCACCGGTGGCAGCGGCGCGGACTGGCCGGCATCGCTGCCGGGTCGCGCCAGCAGATAGCCGCCGTTGGCCTGGCGTGTGGCCCCGAGGCCGCTATCGGCCAGCAACGCCGACAGCGCCTGCTCGATGCTGTAGGTGCCGCGCAGGCCGCCGCTGGCGAGCCCGACGGTGAGTTCCGGACGGAACGACAACAGGATGCCGGCATCGTGACCGAAGCGACTCAGCACTTCTTCCAGCGGGCCCGGGGCAATGTCATAAGGCCGCGCCAACGTGGTTTGCGCCTGGACCAGCCCGGGCAGTGGCGCCACGGCCAAGCCCGCGACGCCCAGCAGCAGGTGCGCGACGGTACAGGCAGACGCTGCGCGCTGCCGGACCGACCATGCGTAGCCCCTGCACGCCCTTGTCTGCGCCATCGAGATGCGACCTTCCCTTGCGAGGTTAGAAAACGTGGTTCTCGCCACCATGACCCGCGAAAAGCAAAAACGGATCAGCTTTGCGGCATTATTTTTATTATTTTTTCCGTCAGCTGCGTCGCAGCGCTTTTGGACCGACCCGCACCCGTCGCCCACCCAGGAAACGCTCGCGGGTCTCGACCTGGATGTTGAGGGTGGCGGCCAGTGTCTCGAGTATCCTGGCCTGGTCATCCAGCGGAAACGAGCCCGATACCCGCAACTCGGCAATCGCCGGGTCGCAGGCCAGGCTGTCGCGGCTGTAGCGGGCCAGTTCGGCGATGAAGTCGTGCAGCCGCATGCTGCGCGCAATCAGAAAGCCATCGATCCAGGCCGGCGCACTGGCTTCCAGCGGCTCGCCGGGTTCGATGTCGGTGGTGCTGAAGCTGGCCTGGTGTCCGGCCTGCACCACCAGCGCTTGCTGGTCGGCCGCACGTGGCACGATGCGCACCGCGCCTTCGAATACCTTGATCTCGGTGGAATGCGCCAGTTGGCGCACGCTGTAGCGGGTGCCGAGCGCCTGGGCGGTGCCATGCGCAGTCTCGACCAGGAACGGGCGCGCCATGGCATCCTGCGCGGTGGCCACGAACAACTCGCCGGCGACCAGTCGCAGGCGCCGCTGGCTGACGTCATAGCGCACATCGAGGGCGGTGGTGGTATTGAGCATGATCTGGGTGCCGTCGGTCAGCGCCAGCGAACGCCGTTCGCCGATGGCAGTGCGATAGTCCGAACTCCACTCGCGCCACGGCGTATTGCTGGCCACGCCCCAGGCGCCACCGCCGGCGAAGATCATCACGGCCAGGGTCTTGACGATACGGCGCCGATGCGACGAGCCGCGCGGCGCCAGCGCTGCCTGGGCGGCCGCCGAACTGACCGTGCCGGCCAGCGGCTGCAAACGGCCGCGTACCGATTCGATGCGCTGCCAGGCGCGCTCGTGGTCGTCATGCGCGGCGCGCCAGCGGGTCCATTCGATGATGGTTTCAGGGGGCAGCGGCTGGCTCTGCAATTCGATCAGCCACTCCAGTGCGCGTTCGGCGACCTGCGCCGGCACGTTGGCGGCGTCAGCGGTGGGCTGATACCAGGTGACCGGTGCCCTCATGCCAGAAACGAGATATCGGCGAAGTAGCAGCGCTGCAATGCCTTGACCAGGTAACGCTTGACGGTGGGAATCGAGATGCCCAGCGTTGCAGCGACCTCGGCGTGGCTCTGGCCATCGAGTTGCGACAACAGGAAGGCGCTGCGCTGGATCGCCGGCAATCCTTCGAGCAACTGGTCGAGCTCGGCCAGGGTCTCCAGCACCATGGCCTGTTCTTCCGGAGACGGCGCCAGGTTGACCGGGAGCTGGCCCAGCGCATCGAGATAAGCCTTCTCGAGCTTTTCGCGGCGCCACAGGTTCGACACCAGGTTCTGCGCCACCGTGGTCAGGTAGGCGCGCGGTTCGTCCAGGGAAGATGGCACCCGCTCGCTGCTGAGCAGGCGCATGAAGGTGTCTTGCGCCAGGTCGGCGGCCTGCTCTGCATTGCCGACGCGACGCGCGAGCCACCCACGCAGCCACGAATGGTGGTCGCTATAGAGGGATTCGACGTCGGTCGACGCACAGGAAGTCGGCAAGTTCAACACCTCGGCAACGCGCCGCAACGGCAAAATCGCACGCGGCTGTGAAAGGCGGATTATAAATGATAGTGATTTTTATTAACGAAGCGACCCGTCGTAGATGTCGTTGAAACGAGACATTTAGTTATTTTTAATGCAACTATTCCTGATCCACCGCGACCGCATCGCGATGGATCCGCACCACCCGGAATGTCGCTGGCTGCTCGACCATCACGCAGGTCTTGCCGGTGCGTTTGCAGTGATCCTGCACCCGCCAGAAAGCGCCGTGACTGAGGCAGCCGGTCTGGCAGATCACCAGGTCGGCGGCGACGATACTGGCCTCCAGCGTCGACAGTTCGGCGCCTGCCGCTTGCGGCGCGACCGCCCGACCGGGGAGCTGGCTCATCGGCGGGCGCAGCCTTTCGCGCATCAGGTCCTGCAGGCGGGCGCTGAGTTCGCTGACCTTGCGCGCCAGCACTACGCGTGGGGCCAGGCCAGGGGTGGCGGCGGCCAGCGCAGCGCGATCTTCCTCGGCCCAGGCCAGGGCCGTGTCGCGGGCGATGATGGCCGCGCGCAGCTTCATGTTCTCGGCGCGCATGTGGGCCATGTCGGCCGCCTGACGCTGCAGCAACTCGTCACAGCGGCGCTGCACGGTCGCCAGATGGCGTAACAGTGCGGCGTGTTCGAAGGCAAGCGGGTGGTCGGTCATCACGAATCTCCTGGCAGAGCCCCGTGGGTGATCTCATGCGGCGAGACGAGGCAGTAAGGGATTATAAATGAGAACCATTGCTATTTATATGCGTCGGCGAAAGGGGTATAGCGCGCTAGCCGGGTGGTCGCCGCCCACCCAGCAGCTTGTACCCGGCCACCACCACCGGCAGCCCCAGCCCGGCCCAGCAGAACCAGTCCCACGGGCCGTCGCCAAAGATGCCTGCGGCCAGTCCCAGGCCGGTCGACAAGGCCAGCAGCAGCGGCCAGCTCCAGGTTCCATTCATGCCTGCTCCTTCAGCGTGTTGTTGGTGGCGGTGGCGTCGATCTGGCGCATGGCGGTCTTGCTGCGCCGGCTCCAGATGACCAGGCCGGTCACCGTGGCGGCGGTGGTCAGGATGGTCAGCAGCGCCCACAATATCTTCAACGGCAGCCCGCCGTAGTCGCCGAAGTGGAACGGGCCCGACAGCAGCAAAACCTGCATGTACCAGGGCATGCTGCGCTGGGCGGCCAGCGCGCCGGTCTCGGCATCGACCACCACGATGTTGAAGACCCGCTTCTCGATTTCGGTATGGCCGCGCAGCACCACCATGTAGTGGCGCTGCGTGGCGTACTCGGAACCGGGATAGAAGATGTAGGCCAGGTCCTTGCCCGGCACCGTGAGCTCGGCCACGCGGCGCGCCTTGTCGAGCGGCACCAGATTCTTCGGCGGCGCCGCCGGCAGGTTGCGGATCAGTTCGCTCAATTCGGTCTTCTGCCACAGCCCGATGATCAATGGCGAGAACGACAGGAAGCTGCCGGTCAGGCCCACCACCAGCGCCCACACCATCACCACGATGCCGGTCAGGTTATGCAGGTCGGCCTGCACGATCCGGGTCTGGCGACCGAAGCGCACCAGGCCGAAGGCCAGCTTGCGCATGAACGGTCCGTACAGCACGATGCCGCTGAGCATGCTCAGGAAGAACACCAGCCCCACCGCGCCAATGAACAGCTGCCCCGGAAACCCCAGGAACAGGTTCACGTGCAACTTGAGAATGAAGCCGGTAAAGGTGTCGCCCGTGAACAACGCGCGGATGGCGCCATTGGTGGTGTCCATGAAGACCGACGTGCCCTCGCGCAGGCTGGCCACGCCCGGCGCGCCAACCCGCACGCCGACCATCGGCACGCCATCGTCCTCGAACATGGTGATCGACTTGGGCGCAGTGCCGGGGTGGGCTGCCAATGCGGCATCGGCCAGTTGTTGCAGGCTCGGGCGCGGCGCCTCGGAGGTCGTCTTGACCACTGCAGGCTCTTGCTCGAGCAAGTGGTCGATCTCGTGATGGAAGATCAGGATCAGGCCGGTGATGCACAGCAGCAGCAGGTTGGCGGTGCAGGCCAGGCTGGTCCAGCGGTGCACGGCGTACCAGCCGCGCAGGGTTTGGCTTTTCATGTCGGTGTTCCCGGTGCGGCGCGCCGCCCTCTTCCCGTTATCTGTTTTCGATGCCGCAGATTATAGGCGATGAGAACGGTTCTCGACTCAGTCCAGCAACGCTTGCAACACCGCCCGGCATACCGGGCTATCGGCTTGCGCCAGCGGAAACAGCACCGTGTAGTGATGCGTCTGCGGCACATCGTGATGGGCCACCACCTGTTGCGGCCAGCAGTTGGCGATCACCTGCGCCTGCAGGTGAAACTGCGCCGTCTCGTCGTGGCCGACGATGGTATGCACGCGGGTGACGCCGGGCGCGCCCATCAGCACCGGGCTGAGGGCGTCGGCGCGCGTGGCGTCAAGACCCAATGCGTGATTGAGCGAACTCGGGATCAACGGCGCCAGGTCGAACAGGCCGCTGATGGCAAACACGGCCTGCAGTGCCCGCTGGTTGCGTGCGACCCGTTCGGCGGCGACCTGCGCTGCCAGATGCCCACCGGCCGAATGACCCATCAGCGAGATGCGGGTGACATCGATGTCCAGGCTGTCGGCCTGTTGCTGCAGCAGGTCCAGCGCGGCATGCACTTCGTCGACCATCTGCTCGATGCGGGCCGCAGGCGCCAGCGAATAATTGATGACGGCCACGCTGACGCCGGCGCGCACATAGGGTGCGGCGATGAAGCCGATATCGCGCTTGTCGCCACCTTGCCAGTAACCGCCGTGGATGAACACCAGCAATGGCCGTCGCGGGCCGGGCGCCGGATAGAAGTCGAGCTTCTGCAGCGCGCCGTCGCCATAGGCGATATCGTCCTGCGCGGGCAATTCGGCGCGCATGGCGCTGGTCGCTTGCTGCCAGCGCGCCAGCACCTGCGGGAAATCGGGGAAGGCCGCCTTCAGGTTGTAGCCGGCCTCGGATTGCTCTACCGGGCAGAGCACCCGCTTGGGGGCAGCGATATCGTTCACGGTCATGTCCTCATACGCTCAGGTAGCGTTCCAGTAATTCGGGTTGCGCCACCAGCCCGGCCGAGTCGCCCTGCCACACCACGCGGCCCTTTTCGAGGATGGTGTGGCGGTCGGCAAAGCCGATCAGGCGCTTGATGTACTTGTCGACCACGATGATGGTCAGGCCATAGGCGCGCAGGTCCTTGAGGCAACTCCAGATTTCTTCGCGGATCAGCGGCGCCAGCCCTTCGGTGGCTTCGTCCAGGATCAGCAGGTGCGGATTGGTCATCAGCGCCCGGCCGATGGCCAGCATCTGCTGCTCGCCCCCCGAAAGCTGTCCGCCGCCGTTGTGGCGACGCTCCTGCAGTCGCGGAAACTGCTGGTAGACACGTTCCAGGGTCCAGGGCGACGCATGGCCGTTGCGACGCGCCGCGAAGGCGACCAGGTTTTCCTCGACGCTCAGGTTCTTGAAGATCTGGCGGCCCTCCGGCACGATCGCGATGCCGCGCCGGGCCACGGCGTCGGCGCTGAGCGCATGGATCGGCTGGCCGCGAAACAGGATCTCGCCTGCCGTGGGCCGGTTCAGGCCCAGCAAGGACCGCAGCGTGGTGGTCTTGCCCATGCCGTTGCGCCCCAGCAGCGTGACCACCTCGCCCTGCTCCACCTGCAGGTCGATGCCGAACAATACCTGGCTGGACCCGTAGCCGCCGGCCAGGCCCTTTACCTGCAACAGACTCGTCATGACGCTTGCTCCTCTTCGCCCAGGTAGGCCGAGCGCACCTCGGCATTGAGGCGGATTTCTTCGACGCTGCCGGTGGCCAGCACTGCGCCCTGCACCAGCACCGTGATGCGGTCGGCCAGCGCAAACACGGCCTCCATGTCGTGCTCGACCAGCACCACCGTCAGCTCCTGCTTGAGCGAACCGATCAGGTCGATCATGTCGATGGTTTCCTCGGGGCCCATGCCGGCCATCGGCTCGTCCATCAGCAACACTCGCGGTTGGCAGGCGATGGCCAGGCCGACGTCCAGGCGGCGGCGCGCCGCATGCGACAGTTGTGCCGCCGGCATCTCGCCCAGCGGTTCCAGGCCGACCCGTTGCGCCACCGCCAGCGCGGCCTGGCGCGACGCCTCATCACGCCGATGCCCGGCGCCAAAACCATAGCTGGCGTGGCGACGTCGTTGTGCCGCCACCTGCAGGTTCTGCAACACCGTGAGCTGGTCGAACACGCTGGTGATCTGGAACGAGCGCGTCAGGCCTGCGGCCACCCGCGCCTGCTCGGCCAGCGCATGCATCGCTTCACCGAACAGGTGGATCTCGCCGCCATCGGCAGCCAGCGCGCCCGACAGCAGCGACAGCAGCGTGGTCTTGCCGGCGCCGTTGGGTCCGATGATGGCGTGGACATGGCCGGCGGCGATATCGAGATGCACGTCGCGAGTAGCGGCCAGGCCACCGTAGCTTTTCTTGAGGCCGGTCACGCGCAGTGCGCTGGCGACCGGCGGGTGGGCTTCATGCGCCATGTTTTTCCTCCGCCCGGATCAGTTTGCCCAGCGACGTCAGCGACGCCAGGCCACGCGGCGCCACCAGCACCATCAGCAGCAGGATCACGCCCACGTAGATCTGCCAGTATTCGAAGTGGGTCGACAGCACTTCTTCGAGCAGCAGGAACACCACCGCGCCGACCACCCCACCGTAGAAATAGCCGACCCCGCCCAGCGCCACCATCACCAGCAACATGCCGGAATGCGACCAGTGCAGCAGCTTGGGACTGACGAACAGGTTGTTCATGCCCAGCAGGCTGCCGGCCAGCCCGGCGATGACGGCCGCGATCACGAACGCGGCCAGCTTGTAGCGCAGCGTCGGATAGCCGATGGCCGCGGCCCGTCGTTCGTTCTCGCGGATCGCATTGAGCGCCAGACCGAAGCGCGAATCGAGCAGGCGTCGCAGCACGATGCAACTTGCCACCAGCCACCCCAGCGCCAGCCAGTACATGCCATTGTCGGTGCTGACATCGAGCCCCAGGCCCAGCTGCGGACGCGCCGCGATCTGGATGCCATCGTCGCCGCCGTAGTAGCGCAGGCCGATGAAGAAGTAGTACAGCAGCTGCGCCAGCGCCATGGTGATCATGATGAAGTACACGGCGCGGGTGCGCAGCGCGATGGCGCCCACCGCCAGCCCGGCCAGCGCGCTGGCCAGCGCCGTCAGCAGCCAGATCAGCCAGGCGCTCTCGATGCCATGGAAGCTGGCAATGGCGGCCACATAAGCGCCCAGCCCGAAGAACGCGGCATGGCCGAAACTGACCATGCCGCCATAGCCGAGAATGAAGTTGAGGCTGGACGCGACCATGGCAAAGATCACCACGCGCGTGGCCACCCCCACGTAATAATCGAGCCCGGTGGCTTGCGCTGCCAGCGGCAGCACCAACGCGGCTGCCAGCAGCACGAACGGAAACAGACGTTGCATGAAAGACCTCAGGTACGTGCGGGGAACAAGCCGCTGGGACGCCAGAACAGGACCGCGATCATGACCAGGTAGATGATCATCGACCCCAGTGCCGGGCCGATCGAGGCGGCCGCGTCGGGGGCCAGGAACAACGAGAACAGCGCCGGCAGCAAGCCGCGTCCAAGGGTGTCGACGGTGCCCACGATGAGCGCACCCACGGCCGCGCCCGGGATCGAGCCGATGCCGCCGATGACCACCACCACGAACGCCAGGATCAATACGTCGTCGCCCATGCCGGCCTGCACCGCCACCAGCGGACCCAGCATGGTGCCGGCCAGCGCCGCCAGCACCAATCCGAAACTGAACACCAGCATGAACAGCAGCCGGATGTTGATGCCCATGGCGGTCACCATCTCCAGGTTGTTGGCGCCGGCGCGCACCCACATGCCGATGCGGGTACGGTTGATCAGCAGGTACAGTCCCAGCGCCACCACCATGCCGACCGCCATGACCAGCAGCCGGTAGCTCGAATACGGCAGCGAGCCCAGCATCACCGGGCCGGCAAATGCCGGCGGCATGTTCAGCGGCAGCGGTTGCGGCCCCCAGATCATGCGCACCCCGTCGTTGCAGATCAGGATCAGCGCAAACGTGGCCAGCACATGGGTCATGTGGTCACGCCGATAGAGGCGGCGAAATACCAGCCACTCCAGCAGCATGCCCAGCAGCGCCGAGGCCGGCAGGGCCACCGCCAGCCCCAGCCAGAACGAACCGGTGAGGCCGGCCACGGCGGCCGCCAGGTAGGCGCCGATCATGAAGAAGCTGCCGTGCGCCAGGTTGACGAAGTTCATCACCCCGAACACCAGCGTCAGGCCGGAGGCGATCAGAAACAGCATGACGCCGAACTGCAGGCTGTTGAGAACCTGCTCGAGGATCAGATTGAACAAGGGGGCCTCGTCTGGCTCATTGCATCTTGCACTGGCCGACGTAGACGTCGACGTGATCGGTCAGCAGCGTACCGGTCAACTTGTTGACGTACTTGCCGTCGGCGCCCTTGGTGACCACCCGCGAATACTGGTTCTGGATCGGGAAGTGGTTGGCCGCGAAGCGGAAGTTGCCGCGCACCGACTTGAAGTTGGCGCTCTTGAGCGCGGCGATCAGCGCTTCGCGATTGTCGGTCTTGCCGCCGGTGGTCTTGAGGGCGCTGTCGATCAGCATGGCCGCGTCATAGGCTTGCGACGAGAACATCGACGGCTGGTGGCCATATTCCTTCAGGAAGGCCGCCACGAAGGCACGGTTCTGTTCGTTGGGCAGATCGTAGGACCATTGACCGGTGTTGGCCACGCCGTCGATCAGGTCGCCGTTGGACAGCATCTGCTGGTCGGCATCATAGGCAGGCATGACGCGGGTGATCTTGGGGTCCATGCCGGCGGCGGCATATTGTTTGACGAAGTTGACCCCCATGCCACCGGGCAGGAAGAAGTACACCACGTCGACATTGGCCGCGCGCAGCTGCGCCAGTTCGCTGGCAAAGTCGAGTTGCCCCAGCTTGGGGAACAGCTCCAGTACCGGTGCGCTCTTGAGGAAGCGCTTCACGCCGGCCGAGGCATCCTTGCCGGCCGGGTAGTTGGGCGCGATCACCGCCACCCGGTTGTAACCCTTGTCGGCGATCAGCTTGCCGGCGGCTTCGTGGGTGGCATCGTTCTGGTAGCTGGTCGAGAAGAAGTACGGCGAGCAGCCGGCGCCGGCCAGTTGCGCCGGTGCGGCGTTGGCGCTGATGACGATGGTCTTGCTGGCGAATGCCGCAGGCGCCACGGCCAGCAGGATGTTGGAATACACGAAGCCGGACAGGATATCGACCTTCTCGCGCTTGATCAGACGGTCGGCGCCCTGCTTGGCCGCATCCGGGCTGAACTGGTCATCGACTGCAATCACTTCGGCCGGCACGCCGCCGAGTTTGCCGCCCAACATCTTGAGCGCCAGCATGAAACCATCCCGTTCGTCGATGCCGGGCGCACTGGCCGGGCCGCTCAAGGTGGTCAGGAAGCCGATCTTGATGGGTTCTGCTGCTTGCGCAGCACAGGCTGCGGCCATCAGGACGGCGCCTGCAATGCTGGTGATTCGGTTCATGCCAGAACTCCCCGGTTGTTGTTAAGGTTGAAAACCATCATGCGTAAAAATCGGTCGCCGGCTTGCGCCGGCGACCTGTCGACCCGATCATCGCCGCTGGCGTGTTCAGCGGTCGGCGGCCGACAGGAAAGCATCGGCCAGAAATGCCGCTGGTGCCAGGCCACAGCGTTCGGTGAAATCGCGCTGGGCTGCTGCCACCATCGCCGGCGCACCGCAAGCATAAACCTGGTGGCCACTCAGGTCTGGAAAATCCTGCATCACCGCCTGATGTACCAGGCCGGTGCGCCCTTGCCAGCTATCGGTGGCGAGCGGCGCCGACAATATCGGCTCGTATTGTAGCCAAGGCAGCCGCGCAGCCCAATCGCGGCAGAGCGCATCGTGATAAAGATCGCGTGGAGTGCGGCCACCCCAGTAGAGGCGCATCGATCGCGTGCTGCCGTCGGCAATGGCTTGTTCGACGATCGCCTTGACCGGTGCAAATCCCGTGCCACTGGCCAGCAGTATCACGGGAGCCTCGCCCTCGCGCAGCCAGAAACTGCCTGCGGGACCTTCGATCATCAATGTGTCGCCCGCCTGCAATGGGGGTTCGGTCGCGAACACCCGATCGGTAAACAAGCCACCTGGCAGGTGACGCACATGCAACTCAAGCTTGCCGTCACGAGGTGGCGTAGCCATCGAATAACTGCGTCGCTTGCCGTTTTCCAGTAATACATCGAGATACTGGCCCGCCCGGTACGGCATGGCGGCATCGTGCTGCAACGTGATGATGGCGACGTCGGCGGCGGCGCGAGTGAGGGCGGTGACGGTGGCCGAGGCTGTCACCGACGCCGGCGCGTTGCAGGTAGTGCAGCCACCGGCGGCGACGTCAGCAGGCGTGCCGACCTCGACCTCGACCTGGCCGGCCACCACCCGCACCGGAAAGCAGCGCACCGCTTCGGTGATGGGCGCACTGCGCGGCGCACCGCTGCGGATGTCGAACAGTCCCTGGTGCAACGGGCATTCGACGCAGCCATCCTCGACATAGCCGTCCGACAGTCGCGCATTGCCGTGGGTGCACAGGTCCTTGAGCGCGAACAGTTCATCGCCCAGCCTGAAGATGGCGATCTGTTGGCCGCCGGCGTGCACCGGTGTCGGCGCATCGTCGCCGAAGGCGTCGGCCGTGCCGATCTGGAACCAGTCGCTCATGACGGCCTCAGATCGGCGTGGCCAGCAGGGTGGCGACCCGCGAGGTGTCGTAGATCACCCGCTTCTGCGCGTACTTCCAGCCGCCGTCGGTGTGCACCAGGCGGTCGCGATAGCAGCCGGCCTGGTACACGAAGGACTCACCGTTCTGCAGCGTCTGCACCACCACGTAGCTCGACTCGGCCAGCACCGATCCGTCGTCCTGCAAGGCAAACACCAGCCCGGATGTCATGTGGCGATAGGTATGCGCCTCGAAGATATTGGCGTGGCGCAGCGACAGCACGCGGTCGCGCAGCATCTTCTTGCTGTCGCAATAGATGATGCCGATCGGCAGGCCGGCATCGGCGTTCTCGCGCGGGATGATCTCGTACAGGCAATCGTCGGTGAAGAAATCGGGCCAGCTCTCTAGCCGGTCGTTGTCCAGCGCGCTGGTGTAGGCCTGCTGCAACTGGTGCAGTTCGAACCACAGCATCATGTGCTGCATCTGTTTGTTCTGTTCCATGCTCATGCCTTCTCGATGCTTTCGAAGCCCATCAGTTTCTGGTAGCCGACCCAGAACCGGCGGATCAGGCTTTCCGTAATCAACGTGTCTTCCTGGTCGGGGTTGTCGCGCGCCATGTCCATCACCGAGCAATCCTGGGGATCGCGCGCGGTGCCGCGCTGGACCAGCTCGGTGGCCTCGGTGTCTTCCATCGAGATGTAGCCGGCCGGTCCCACCAGGTTGGCCTGCTTGATGCGCAGCGCACGCAATTCGGGCGTGTCGTCGGCATAGCCGAAGAAGTGAAACACCAGCTCGAAGTTGCCCGGCCCCTTGGGCAGCAACTGGCGCGCCACCAGCGTGTTGTGGATCTGCTGCACCACCAGCTGCGGGAAGATCGGCTGGATATGGTTGGTGGTCAGTTCGTCGAATTCCTTGACCTGGCCCAGCACCGACGGATCTTCCAGCGTGAAGCCTTCGTCGAAGGAACGGATTGCCTGCTGCTTGTAGGCGTCCGAGGTTTCATCCTCGTTCTTGGTGGCCGTGATGATGCTGTGCAGGCCATGTCGCTTGTCGGCCACCGAACGCGCCTTCATGCCCACGCGGAAGATATTGAAGGTGGTGTGGAACAGGTGCAGCAGGCTGGCGTGATAAGGATCCTTCACGTTTTCCAGATACAGCTTCCAGTTCGATTTCGAATACTGGCGGGTGCAACCGAGGTATTCGATGGGCTTGTGGAAGATACGGTCGATCCAGGGCCGCATCTCGGCGCCGAGATAGTCCGGCAACGGCTCGACGCTGTCGCTGAAGCTGGCAAAGACCAGGCCGCGATAGCTGTCCACCCGCAACTGGCGCAGGCCATGGCATTTGGGATCGAAATCCTTGGGCATGCCGCTCATGCCCTTCTGGCCACGCCGGAAAGGCACGCCCAGCAAGTTGCCGCGGCTGTCGAAACTCCACTGGTGATAGGCGCAACTGTGCGAACTGGCATTGCCGCGTTGCTCGCGGCACACCATGGCGCCACGGTGCGAACACTTGTTGACCCAGGCCGCCAGCGTGCCGTCTTCGGTGCGGGTGACCACCACCGGAGTGTCGCCCACGAAGGTGCTCTTGAAGTCACCGTTGTTGGGGATTTCCGCTTCCAGCGCCACGAAGTTCCAGACCGGGCCGCGGAAGATGCGTTCCTGTTCCAGATCGTAGACTTCGCGCGAGCTGAATACCTTGTAGGGAGTGCGCGAGCCGTCGGTGCGCGGAAACCGCAGCAGCGGCACGGCAGGCACGGACGCGTTCGGCGTGGGGTGGTTCATGGACTTTCCTCGATGACTGGCGATGATCCATCATAGGGAAAGGGTTTTTTCGGCAATATCCGTGGCTTGCAAGCTTGCCATCGTCGTTTGTCCGATTCTTGCAGCTTCGATATTTGGCAATGACAAAGATCAAGCCGACACATAAAATCAGAGAAAACAGGCATAAAAATTGCAATTGGAGACCCACGCGACCTTCGCCGCACCACGCCGGTGAAGAGCGCGACCGATCGATGCGCCAAGGGCGTCGATCCCTGCCCTACCAGGTAGCGAACATTCAGCAGCTTCATGGCACCCCAACGCCTTCCTGCCGCTTGCGGTGGAATCACGTCGAGAGCTTATATGCAGAATCTCAGCCACTCATTGAGTCTGGCGCCGTTGTACCGGCACCGCGTGTTTCAGTCCACGCGCAAGGTGGATAGCCACGCCCAGGTCGCCAACGAACTGTCGGACCACGACCTGTTCTGGAAGGGCAACGATGTCGACACGGTGCTGTTCAAGGCGCCCATCGAGCGCCTGCAGATATTCATGCTGAAGTATGGCGCCGAGGTGGTGGTGCGGCCGAACCTGTTCAATGGTTTTGCGCTGGTGCACGTCACCTTGTCGGGCATTGCCGAGATCGAGGCTGATGGTCGCAAGGTGTGCATCGTGCAGGGGCATACCGCACTGATTGCACCAAAGCGGAAGGTGCGGCTGTGGTGGCAAGCCGGCTCCGAGCAGTTGATCCTGAAGATTCCGCTGGCCTTGTTCGACGAAGTCGGCGGCTGTGCCGAGCTGCCCTCCCTGTTCCTGCTGCCCGAGCATGCCATGCCGCACTGGGACATGCTGATGCAGTCGCTGCTGCGGGTGCTGACGCTGCCCGAGCGTCATGCCGGGCATCGCGAGTGGATCAGTCATTTCGAACGCGGTGCGGTGCAGTTCCTGGCCTCTGAACTGGCCGTCGCCGGCGGCATGCGTGATGTCGTGGTCGCGCCCGCGCAGGCCATCGACGACCTGGCCCAGCACACCGTCGGCGCCGGCAAGCTGCAACGCCTGGATGCACTGGAAAGCTATATCCGCGCCCGCCTCTGTGCGCCGCTGTCGCTGGCCGACCTGGCCCATGCGGCCGGCGTCAGCGAGCGCTCGCTCAATGTGCTGTGCCACCAGCACCATGGCATGGCGCCCATGGACCTGCTGCGCAACATGCGGCTGGACGCGGTGCGCGCGCGCCTGCAATCGCAACCGGACGCCAACATCACCAGCACCGCCTTCGAGTTCGGCTTCGGCCACCTGGGACGGTTCTCGGCCTACTACCGTGATCGCTTCGGCGAGCTGCCCAAGCAGACGCGGGTCACTACCCGTGTCGGCAAGGCGTCATCCGGCAATTGATATAAATAGTTTACTGGTAAAGGCCGTTGCGGGAAAAAACGGATAAACCAGCATCGCACTACTGCAAGCGCCGGATATTCTCGGCGGCTCGCATTCACTAACATCCTCTAGACAATTGCTGCATGTTGTCATCGCAGGTCGCAACGTCGCGGCAAGACGGCGCGCGGCCACATCGTAACGCCATCAATATCATCAACAGAGGGTTACTCAATGAACAAATCAGTGTGCGGCGCCACGGCGCTGCTGGCGGCGCTCGCCTGCGCCTTTTGCATGCAGCCGGCCATGGCGCAGAGCCAGGTCGCGATCTACGGCATCATCGACACCGGCGTGGTCTATACCACCAACGCCAATGCCGCCGGACAGTCGGCGCTGAAGATGCCTAGCCTGACAGCGTCATTCCCGTCGCGGCTCGGATTCAAGGGCACCGAAGACCTGGGTGGCGGATTGCAGGCGCAGTTCGTACTGGAGACCGGTTTCTCGGTCGACACCGGTGGCATGGGCCAGGGCAACCGCATCTTCGGGCGGCAGTCCTTCGTCGCCCTCAAGGGCGCCTACGGCGCGGTCATGCTGGGGCGGCAGGTCAACATGACCTACCTGGCCACGGCCAAGTCGGATGTGATGGGGCCCAACATCTTTTCCATCAGCAGCATCGACGCTTACATTCCCAATGCGCGCAGCGACAATGCGATCGGCTATCTCGGCACCTTCTCGGGCGTGACGGTGGGCGCGACCTACAGTTTCGGTCGCGACAATTCGTCGGCCGGCGGCGCCAGCGCCACCAACTGTGGCGGTGAAGTCGCAGGCAATGCCCGCGCCTGCCGCCAGGTCACGGCCCTGCTCGGCTACGACAGCAAGAACTACGGCGTGACCTCGACCTACGACATCATGTACGGCAATACCGGCGCCGCCAATGGCCTCACCAGCAGCGACAACACCGACCAGCGCGTCAGCCTGAACGGCTATGTGATGCTGGGCGAGACCAAGGTGGGCGGCGGCGTGATCGATCGCAAGATCCGCGCGGCCACCGGCAAGACCGATTCCGATCTCTACTATCTTGGCGTGTCGACCCCGATCAGCGTGCAGTTGACGCTGGACGCCGAAATCGCGCGCCTGAACGTCAAGGGCACGGCCAACAAGTCGACGCTGTCGGTGGCGCGCCTGACCTATGCGTTGTCCAAGCGCACCGCGATCTATTCGTCGGTGGGGTATATGCAGAATGGCGGCACTGCCGCCATCCCGCTCGATGTCGGCGGCACGGTCGGCGTCGGCCGCAACCAGTTCGGCGTGATGGGCGGCATCCGCCACATGTTCTGAGGCCGATAAACGGATAAGCGGAAAAACGAAAAAACGGCACTGGCGGGTTGCCCCACCAGTGCCGTTGTTCATTGGCGATTCAGGCTTAGCGTGCCTTGGCCGCACCTGGCCACAACCGCACCACCAGTGCCAGGACTGCGGTGGTGGTGGCCAGGCCGACTACCCCGATCCAGCCCCATTGCGCCAGCATCAGGCTGCCCAGCGCAGCACCGGCGGCCATGCCCACGAACATGCCGACGAACAGGATGGCGTTGAGACGGCTGCGGGCACCCGGTTCGATGCTGTAGACAATTGTCTGGTGCGCCACCAGGGTGGCTTGCACGCCGAGGTCGAAACCGATGGCAGCCAGCGCGATCAGGACCAGTTGGCCATCCGTCGAGAACCAGGGCGACAGGGCCATGGCAGCGAACGACACGGTGGCCAGGCCGACGCCCAGGCGGGTCACCAGTTCAGGACCCTTCTTGTCGCTGATGCGTCCGGCCAGCGGGGCGGCCAGCGCACCGGCCGCACCTGCCAGGCCGAAGGCGCCGGCGGCAGCGCTGCCGAGGTGGAACGGCGCGCCATGCAGCATCACCGCCAGGGTCGACCAGAAGGCTGAGAAGCCGACCGACAGCAGTCCCTGGGCCAGGGCGGCGCGGCGCAGTGCGCCATGCTTCTTGAACAGGGTGGCCAGCGAACCCAGCAGCGCGCCATACGACAGGTGCGTGGTGGGATGAAAACGGGGCAGGCCGCGCCAGGCTGCCAGGCCAATCAGCGCAATGCTGGCGGCGGCGCCGACGAACATGGCGCGCCAGCCGAAGTGCTCGGCGACGAAGCCGCTCACTACCCGCGACAGCAGGATACCCAGCAGCAAGCCGGTCATCACGGTGCCGACGATGCGACCGCGATGTTGCTCCGGTGCCAACGTGGCTGCCGCCGGCACGATGTCCTGCGCCATGGTGGCGGTCAGGCCGATGGCCAGGCTGGCGGCCAGCAGCATGCCCACGCCCGAGGCGGCGCCGGCCAGCAACAATGCAGCGGTCAGGATCGCGGCCTTGATCAGGATGATGCGGCGGCGGTCATAGCGGTCGCCCAGCGGCGCCAGCAGCAGGATGCCCAGCGCGTAACCCAGCTGGGTCGACATCGGCACCATGCCCACCACGCGTTCGGTGGCGCCGATATCGTCGGCCAGCACGCCCAGCATCGGTTGCGAGTAATACAGCGAAGCCACCGCCAGGCCGGCGCCGGTGGCCAGCAGGCCGATCAGCGGCGTCGACAGGCCGTGGCTCGATGACTGGGTGGTGTGCGCCGCCACCTTGGCGGCTGCAATATGCGTCTTGGGAATGCTGTTCATGGTAAAACCCCTGTTTTTTGTTCGATTCGATGCCAGCCCGGAAATGCGGTGTTGCCAGCGTGAGACGGATTCTGCGCGCCTCGGCAGCGATCCGGTAGTAGCGCCATGAGCAGAATTGTTATACGTTAGGCGTATGACCAAATCAAGCAAACCTGACGCACCCGGTGCTCAGCCATCGGGCCTGGTGGACCGTATCGAACTGATGCAGACCTTCGTGCGCATCGTCGAGGCCGGCAGCCTGTCGGCGGCGGCGGTGCAACTGGGATCGACCCAGCCGACCATCAGCCGTCGCCTGCAGGCGCTGGAACGCTCGCTGGGCGTGCGCCTGCTGCAGCGCTCCACGCATGCCATGAAGATGACCGAGGACGGCGAGCGCTGCTATGAGCGCGCCAAGGAACTGCTGGCCGGATGGGACGAGTTCGAGAGCGACCTGCGCGGTTCGCGGCTGCAGGCCGAAGGCACGTTGAGAGTGGCGGTGCCGCATGCGTTCGGCCAGACCCAACTGATCGGACCGTTGGCCGGCTTCATGCGACAGCATCCGCGCATCACGGTCGAATGGCTGCTGCATGACCGGGCTGCCGATTTCATCTCGCAGGGGCTCGACTGCGCGATCCAGGTCGGTGAAGTGCACGACCCCTCGGTGGTGGCGATCCACCTGGCCGAGGTGCCGCGCATGATCGTGGTGGCGCCGTCGCTGATGCAGGGCCGTCCGTTGCCGCAGCATCCGTCCGACCTGGCCGCCCTGCCGTGGATCGCCATTCCCGCCTTCTACCGGCGTGAAATCACCCTCACCCATGTCGACACCGGCGAACAGCGTCATGTGGCGTTTCGCCCGCAACTGATCACCGACAGCTTGTACGCGCTGCGCAGCACGGCCATCGAGGGATTGGGGGTGGCGGTAGGATCATCGTGGGTGCTGACCGAGGACGTGGCCGCCGGCCGGCTGCTGCAACTGCTGCCGAAATGGCAGGTCGAGCCGTTGCCGGTGTCGCTGCTGTATCCCTACGCGAACTTCTACCCTGCCCGCCTGCGACACTTCATCGATACGATGAAGGAGGCGATGCCGGCAGCAGTTCGGGGCGCGGTGGGGTGGGAGGCGGTGCAGCGGATGACGAAGAATCAAGGCACAACGCAAGAATCAAGCACAACGCAAGAATCAAGCACAAAGCACGACGCTGGGTCCTGACTTTCGTCAGGACGACGGGGTATCTATAACCAACCTCGTCGTCCCTGCGCAGGCAGGGACCCAGTGTCGTGACGTCACTGCTCGTCAGGACGACGGTTCAACGCTTCATGGTCCGCTGTTGCGCATAGCGCTGATGCCACGAGAAAGCCTCGCCCAGCAGGTGTGGCGTATGGCCGCCGGCATGACAGGCGCGCTCGAAGTAATCGCGCAGTTGCGCCCGGTAGTCGGGGTGGCAGCAGTTGTCGATCACCCGCACTGCGCGCTCGCGCGGCGCCAGGCCCCGCAGGTCGGCCAGCCCCCATTCGGTGACCAGCACATCGACGTCGTGCTCGCTGTGGTCCACATGCGAGACCATCGGCACCACGCTGGAGATGGCGCCATCCTTGGCGACCGACTTCGACACGAAGATCGAGAGCTGGCCATTGCGGGCGAAGTCGCCCGAGCCGCCGATGCCGTTCATCATGTGGGTGCCGCTCACGTGGGTCGAATTGACATTGCCATAGATGTCGAACTCGAGCGCCGTGTTGAGCCCGATGATGCCCAGTCGGCGCACCAGTTCCGGGTGGTTGCTGATCTCTTGCGAACGCAGCACCAGCTTGTCGCGGTAATGGTCGAGATGGCGCATGAAGTGATCGTATTTGGCTTGCGACAGCGTGATCGACGAGGCCGACGCAAAGGCCAGCTGGCCCGAATCGAGCAGTTCGATGGCGCTGTCTTGCAGCACCTCCGAATACATGGTCAGGCCGCGGAAGGGCGAGTCGATCAAGCCGTGCAATACGGCATTGGCGATGGTGCCGATGCCGGCCTGCAGTGGCGCCAGCGAATGCGGCAGGCGGCCACTCTCGACTTCGCATTCGAGAAACCTGATGACGTGGCGTGCGATGGCCCGGGTCTCGTCGTCGGGTGGCAGCACCGACGACGGGCTGTCGGGCGTTTCGGTGACGACGATGGCCACCACCTTGGCCGGATCGAAGGCAATCGTGCTGCGACCGATGCGCTGCGCGGCCTGCGTCAGCGGAATCGGTTCGCGCTGCGGGCGCGGGCCTGGCAGGTAGATGTCGTGCAAGCCCTCCAGCGCCATCGGCACGCTGGTATTGAGTTCGATGATGATCATCCGGGCCTGCTCCACGAAGCTGGCCGAATTGCCCACCGACATGGTGGGTACGATGCCCTCTTCGGTGATGGCGGCGGCCTCGATGACGGCGATGTCGATGCGCGAAGGCGTGCCGCTGCGCAGTTGTTCGGCCGTTTCCGACAGATGCTGGTCGATGAACATGACTTCGCCGGCATTGATCCTGGCGCGCAGCGTGGCGTCGACCTGGAACGGAAGACGTCTGGCCAGCAGGCCGGCGCGGGCCATCAGGCCGTCGCTGTCGTTGCCCAGCGAGGCGCCGGTGATCACCGTCAATGACAGCGGGTCATGCGCGGCGCGGGCGGCCAGCGCGCGCGGCATGGCCTTGGCATCGCCGGCGCGGGTAAAGCCCGACAGACCGACCGTCATGCCGTCGTTGAAGAAAAGTGCGGCGGCCTCGGCCGACATGATCTTGCCCGCCAACCCTGGCTGGCGAATACGCTGGCTATCCATCTTGTGCTCCTGCTCGTTGGCTTTTTGGAAAGTCGAAATGGGTCTCGCCACCATGCCCATGGCGGACTTCTTTCATTGTTCTTTTGCGCCCAGTATAGAAGTCGCCCCTCATGCACTGTATGATTTAAATTCCGTGATTCCAGTCGGAATCGCCATGCATTGATCCGCCTCAACATCCTCTTTCGAAAGCCGGCAACCGTGGACATCCGCGCCCTGCGCTACTTCACCGAAACGGTGCGCCTGAACAGCTTCAGTCGTGCCGCCGATGCACTGCACGTCACCCAGTCGACCGTCAGCAAGATGGTCCGCCAGCTGGAACAGGAGCTCGACGCCCCGCTGCTCATCCGCGACAGCCGCACCCTGCAACTGACCGATACCGGTCGCGTGGTGTATGAACAGGGGCAGCAGATCCTGGCGGCCATGCAGCGCCTGCATGCAGAAATCCGCGACACCCAGGCGCAGCGCCTGGGGCATCTGGACATCGGCATCCCGCCGATGATCAACATTCTCTGCACGCCGGTGCTGAAAGCCTTTCGCGAACGGCATCCGGAGATTGTCCTCAAGCTGAAGGAAGACACCGGTCCGCAAATCGAACAGCGGGTCGCCAGCGGTGAGCTCGAGATCGGCATGACGGTGCTGCCGGTGGACCCGGCGCTGGAACTGGAGGTGATGCCGGTGGCGCGTTATCCGATCTGGGCGGTGGCGCAAGCCGGCAGCTTCCAGAAGGGTCGCGTCACGCTGCGCTGCCGCCAGCTCGATGGCATGCCGCTGGTCATGCTCAATAACGAATTTGGGCTCACCCGCAGTCTGCGCGGCACCTTCCGCGAAATCGGCATCGCCCCGCAGGTCGCCGCCCAGAGCGGCCAATGGGACTGGCTGGTGGCGATGGCCCTGGGCGGGATGGGCACCGCGCTGTTGCCCGAGCCATTCATCCATCGCATTGCCACCGACCAGTTGCAGGCGGTGCGCCTGACCGAACCCGAAGTGCAATGGCAAGTGGCTTATGTGACCCGCGGCGGTTACCTCTCGCATGCTGCACGGGCCTGGATGGCGGTCAGCGCCGAGCTGTTTGCGGGCGGCCCGGGCGGCCCCGGTTAATCATGCACAGCGCGACTTGATCGGGCGAACTTAAGTCATACCAGCCATTTAGGCGGCCCTCTACACTGCAGCGATTCGACCCCGGCCGCGTTGCGCGGCACGACCTTCCGTATTGCATTTCCGCATAGCATGCCGCCGCCGCTATTAGTCTCTTCGCTATCCCTCCTGCAGGGTGCTTTGATGCACCTGCGTCCGCCATTGCAGCGCTGGCTGGTGCGCTTCCCGTTACGTCATGCCAACCTGTCCGAAGGGCTGCGGGCCGCCTGCGGCGCCAGCGTGATGCTGTTGCTGGGTGAATGGCTGGGCAATCCGCTGTTCTCATGGGCCGCCATCGGCGCCTTCCTGACCTGCCTGGCCGACAGCGCCGGTTCCAATCGGGCTCGCCTGCTGTCGATGGGCGGCTTTGCGGTGCTCTCGACCCTGGGCGGCGTGTTTGCCGCCAGCGTCGCCGGCTGGAGCGTGGAGGCTGGCTTGCTGGCGATCATGGCGTGCGCCGGCGTGGCCGGTTTTTCGCGCATCTACGGCGCCGCAGTCGGCCTGGTGATGATGCTGGCCGCCGGGGTCTCGGCCATCATGGCCGATGCGCCACCGGTATTGCATCCCTTTTCGCACAGCCATGTGCTGATCTACTTCTGCGGATGCATCTGGGCCACGCTGTTGGGGCTGACGGCCTGGCGCATCCATCCATTCGCGCCGGCACGCCAGGCCGTGGCGCGCGTATATGGCGCATTGGCCGACCTGGCCGGGATGGCCGCCGTCGAAGGGGATCAGCAGGAGCCGGCGCGACTGGCGCATGCCGCCGACCTGGCAGCGCAGTCCCGGCGTCATGCGCGCATCGACCTCGATGCGGCGCGTCGGCGTCTGGGCGAAGTCGCCATCGAGCGCACCGAGTCGCGCTGGCTGTATGAGAACCTGCTGGTGCGGCTGGCGCGCGCGGGCGAGTTGCTGGACTGCCTCACCGTGCTGGTCGACTTGCGGCTGACGCATTACCAGTCGCCGCGCGCACGTCGGCGCACCGGACGCATCCTGCACGCGATGGCGCAGTTGATGCGCGCCATGCAGCGCGATTTCGGCAAGCCTGCCGGCGCCATGAAATCGCCGGCCGACGATGCGCGCGTGATGATGCGCCTGCGGCAACTGGTGGCTCGCCTGCCGGCAGCCACCACGCATCGCCTTCAGCTGGCGCAGGCGCCGTTGGCCGAAAGCGGCAGCGCCGATGCGGCCGACCTGAAACACGCCGCCCGCAGCGCCGTGGTGCGCCCGATCGGCATGCGCGCCGGGTGGGCGCGGGTGCGCGGCCTGTGGCGCCGGGCGCTGTTGCATGTCGAAGCGGGCTCTGACGAATGGCAGCACGGCTGGCGTTGTGCGGCCGCAGCCGGCGCGACCTATCTGATCGTGCATCTGCTGGAGTTGCCCTTCGGTTATTGGGCCACCATGGCCACCATGCTGGTGATGCAACCGACCATTGCCGATAGCTGGTCGCGCAGCCTGGAGCGCGCCATCGGCAGCGTGGTCGGTGGCGCGTTGGCGGTCGTGCTGTCGCTATTCATCCACTCGCCCCTGGCGCTGGCGTTGCTGGTGTTTCCGCTGACGGTGCTGACGATGGCATTGCGTCCGGTCAGTTATGGGCTGTATGCCACTTTCCTCACGCCGGTCTTCGTGCTGGTGGCCGATGTCGGTGGCGATCCGGGGCAGCAGTTGAGCAATGCCATGCTGCGCGGCGGCAACAATGTCATCGGCACGGTCGTGGCCTTGTTGGCCAGCTACCTGTTCTGGCCACGCCGCCAGCGCGCCGACCTGCCCGGGCAACTGGCGCGCATGGCGGCGCTCAATATCGCCTGTCTGCGCCAGGCCGTGCATGGCGCGGGCGACGCGGCCGCGATGCATGCCGGTCGCCGCGATGCCTGCGTGGCCAACGTCGAGGCCGGATTGATGTTGCAGCGGCTGGCGCGCGAGGGCGGCCTGCACGGCGCGCAGCGCGAGGCCGCGCGTTCGGCAGTGGCGTTGTCGCGCAGGTTGGCCGCTGCCGCCAGCCATCTCTGGTTGCATCCGCAGGGCGCCATGCCGGCGCTGGACCAGTGGCTGGGCGAAATGGCCGCAGCCCTCGAGGATTGCGCCAGCGCACGGCAGCGGCAAGCGCTGCAAACGTTGCGGGGCGTGTTGCAGGCACGCCCGGCGCCGGTGCAACTGGCCGCCGCCGATGCCGTCGAAACCCTATGCCTGCTGGCCACTGCGCTTTATCCACAAAATACGAGCCAGCGCGATTGAAACAAAAACCGGCTTCCCTGTCGAACCCCGGAACGACGCGTCATCGCGCCACGGGCGGTGATTTTGTCAAATTGACAATCACGAAAAGGAAGCCATGGATCTGGATTTTCTCTACAACATGAATGAGGGGCCGTTGCGCTCCGGCCTGATTGTGATCGGTGTGTCGCTGATCGCCATCGTGGCGGCGATCATCCTGCATCGCCTGGGCACCATGCTGGTGCGGCGCCTGGCGCGCGGCCATCCCTTTACCACCACCGCCACCGAAGTGGCGTTCAATGCAGGGCGGGCCTGCCTGATCCTGTTCATGGTGCGGCTGGTGCTGACAGGCGCGCCTGACAATACGCCCGGCCTGACCAGTGTGTCGTATGTGACATCGGTGGCGCTGGTGCTGGCGCTGACCTGGTTCCTGATGCGCTGCGTGAAGTCGGTCAGCGTCACCGTCATCAAGCTCAATCCCTACAATGTGGCCGACAACCTCAGGGCTCGTCGCATCCTGACCCAGACCCGGGTGCTCTCGCGCAGCGCCTATTTCATCATTGCGCTGCTGGGTTTGTCGTTTGTGCTGCTGACGCTGCCGGGTGCGCGTCAGTTCGGCGCCAGCTTGCTGGCATCGGCGGGTGTCGCCGGCATCGTCGCCGGTATTGCGGCCAAGCCGGTGCTGGGCAACTTCTTTGCAGGCTTGCAGATTGCGTTTTCGCAACCGATACGCATCGACGACGTGCTCATCGTCAAGGGCGAATGGGGTCGCGTGGAAGAAATCACCGGCACTTTCGTGGTGGTCAAGATCTGGGATGAGCGGCGCATGATCGTGCCGCTCCAGTGGTTCATTGAAAATCCGTTCGAGAACTGGACCCATACCTCGGCCACCATCCTCGGTACCGTATTTCTGTGGATGGATTTCTCGGTTCCTGCGCAAGAGATTCGCGCTGAATTCGAGCGGGTGCTGCGCACCCTGCCACTGTGGGACCAGCGCGTGTGCGTGATGCACGTCACCGACGCCAGCGAACGCAGCATGCAGATTCGGCTGCTGGTGTCGGCCGTCGATTCGGGTAGCGCTTTCGACCTGCGTTGCCAGGTACGCGAACACATGATCGGCTTCATCGCCAGGAATCATCCGAGCGCGCTGCCGCGCCTGCGGGCCGAGGTCGAGCCCAGAGGGAACAATGCCGATGCGCTCGATACCATCATCGATGGCTCGCCACGCGAATAAGAAGGAAGACAGGCGCCACAAAAGAAGACGGGCCCCACTACTAACGACGAGGGAGAAGCGTCGCTTTTGTGGGGCCCGTCAGGGGAGATCATGGCATTACCGGGGTCACCGGCATCTACCGTCGCCGGGCGCTTGTGGCGCCGGGCGATCAAACAATCAGTTAGTGCAAATTACAGCGGGCGATCTTGCGCGTTGCTCACGACCTGGCCTTCCGAACGTGCCTGTTGCAGTTCGTCCTTGACTTGTTGACGGGTCAGGGTCGAGTGGAATGGCTTGTCGGCAGGATATTGGTCGCTGACCAGGATTTCGCCATTGGCGCGGGCTTGCTTCAATTCAGCCACGACTTCGGCGCGGGTCACGGTCGACACCACAGGCTTGTCGGCAGGATAGCGGTCGGTGACCAGGATTTCGCCGTTGGCACGTGCCTGTTGCAATTCGGCGATGACTTCTGCGCGCGACTTGGTGGAGTGGAATTCGGTTTCAACTGGATAGGCTGCTTCGGCCATCACGGCGCCGACGGCGCTGCTCAACAGGATGCCAGCGAAAAGGTTCTTTGCAATGTTCTTGGTGTTCATGATAGTTCCTTGTGAGAGAAATGATGTGCAAGCTAGCCCGGCCCGTTGGTTGTTGGATCAGTCGCTGTTTGCTTTCATCGTGGAACCAAGTTTAGGGATTGCCGCGATCGAGAAAAAGGAGCTAAACCGGAATACATAATTCCCAAAACAAGAACAATCAGTTTTTTCGTATAGAGGTAATTGTTATTTTAATAATCTATGCGTGTCCCAGGTGCTGGCGATAAATCAGTGGAAAGCCTTTGTGGTAAAGGGATTCTGGTTGATCGGCCCAACGGAAAATGCAGGTCTGATCACTGCGGAAAATGATGGCACCAGGTAAATACTATCGTGCCGATATCTAGATTCAATGAAGTCGTTCAAGAGATTTGAAGGAGTTCTTCAGCCATTCGTTGTATACGGTAAGATATAGCGAATGACAGCAGCACCCGCCTCAACGCTCGTTTCGAACCTCTCCTCCTCCATGAAAACAGCCCTTGCTCTACGCCACGTCGCCTTCGAAGATCTCGGCCAGCTGGCGCCGCTGCTGGCCGGGAACGGCTACCAGATCCGCTATCTGGATATCGGCGTGGATTCGTTCTCCGACTGTTCGCCGCTGGATGCCGATCTGGTGGTGGTGCTGGGCGGGCCGATCGCGGTGTACGACATCGATCGCTATCCCTATCTGCGTGCCGAGATCGCCTGGTTGCGTGCACGTCTGCTGGAAGATCTGCCGACCCTGGGCATTTGCCTGGGCGCGCAGTTGATGGCCGCGGCCCTGCATGCGCGGGTGTATCCGGGCACCGCCGGCAAGGAAATCGGATGGGCTTCGCTGCAGCCTGGCGCGCATGCCGACGACGTGCCGTGGATGGCGCAATTGCTGGGGCACGACATGCGGGTGCTGCAATGGCATGGCGACACCTTCGACCTGCCCGTCGGCGCGCGTCACCTGGCCTGCAGCGAACGCTATCCGAACCAGGCCTTCTCCTGGGGCCGGCATGGCCTGGGCCTGCAATTTCATCCGGAGTTCGACGTGCGCATGGTGGAGCGCTGGCTGATCGGGCATGCCCATGAGATCGCCCACACCCGCAACATCAGCCTGAGCAGCCTGCGTGCCGATGCCGATCGCTATGGTCACGACTTTCATCGGGCTTCACAGCAATTCTGGCAAGGCTGGCTGGGCAGCCTTGCACAGAATCAGGTTCAGCCTGCCTGAACCGGCCCCAGGTTGAACTTGCGTCCTGCCTCCGCCAGCTTCTCGGCCTGCGCGCGCAACAGGTCGGAGGTGGCCGTAGCCTGCTCGACCAGCGCCGCATTCTGCTGGGTGGCGTCATCGATCTCGGTGACGGCGCGGCTGATCTGGTCGATGCCTGAACTCTGTTCGCGGCTGGCCACCGAGATCTCGCCCATGATGTCGGTTACGCGGCGGATGCTCTGCACCACGTCGTCCATGGTGGCGCCGGCCTGGTCGACCAGCTGACTGCCGGCATCGACCTTTTCAACCGAGGCGTCGATCAGGGTCTTGATCTCCTTGGCGGCAGCAGCCGAGCGCTGCGCCAGCGAGCGCACTTCGGATGCCACCACCGCAAAGCCGCGACCCTGTTCGCCGGCACGCGCCGCTTCCACGGCGGCATTCAGGGCCAGGATATTGGTCTGGAAAGCGATGCCATCGATGACGCCGATGATGTCGACGATCTTCTTCGACGAGTCGTTGATCGAGCCCATGGTCTGCACCACCTGCGAGACCACTCCGCTGCCCTTGACGGCCACGTTCGATGCGTCCTGCGCCAGCTGGTTGGCCTGCTGCGCATTCTCGGCGTTCTGTCGCACGGTGGACGTGAGCTGCTCGATGGAGGCGGCGGTTTCTTCGAGTGAGCCGGCCTGCTGTTCGGTACGCGACGACAGGTCGAAGTTGCCCGATGCAATCTCGCTGGCGGCGCTGGAGATCGAATTGGTGCCGTTCTGCACCTCGCCCACGATCACCCGCAGCGCGCTGTTCATCTCGGCCAATGCGCGCATCAGGTCGGCGATTTCGTCGCGACCCTTGGGGGCGATGTGTCCCGACAGGTCACCGGCGGCGACTTGCCGCGCCACCTGCAGCGCCCGCTTGAGCGGCGTGGTGATGCTGCGCCCGATGATGATCACCGCCACCGCGCCGATGGCCACCAGCAGGATGCCCAGCACGATCATCAATTGCATGCTGCGCGCGCTGCTGCGGTCGATCTCGGCAGCCATCGCATCGATCGACTGGCGCTGCATCGCCAGCAAGCCGTTCAATTGAGCGACGTAAGCCTTGGCGGCGGGATCGAAGACCTCCCCGTAGGCCTTCTCGGAGGCCGCCGCGTCACCGGTCTTGCGCGTGTTCATGACCAGCTCCTTGGCCGCCTGGTATTTCTTGCGCGCGTCCAGGATGCCGGCCATCAAGCCTTTCTCCTGCTCCGACTGCAGCAGCGGTTCTATCTTCTTGATGACCGCGCTGCCCTTCTTGACGCTCTCGTCGATGTCTTCCTTGAAGGTATTGGACAACTCGGCGTCGCTGCTGCGCGCAATCATCGAGGTGCGCACCACGGCCGAATAAGTCAGTACGAACCAGTCGGCCACCAGCCGTTCCTTGGCCAGCGGCACCTCCATCATCTGCCGCGTGGCGTCGGCGTTGCGTCGGGCGTCGAGCAGTGACATCGAGGTCGACAGGATGGCTAACAGAAGAACCAGGGCGAAGCCAAGCGTCAGGCGGTTGGCGATCCGCATGTTGGTCAGGATTTTCATGAATGTCTCGACGATCAGATGACGGGCGTGGCCCGTCGGGTCCCAGAATTATTGTTATTGATTATTATTGGTCGTCGCCGCTGGCGTGGGTGTGAATCACAACCTGCGGATGCTGATCCAGATTACTGGCTTTTGTAGAGACAGAGAAGAGGCGCGCATTACTATGCGCGCAAAAGCAACACTGCTGCCGTGCAGCAGCAGCGTCGACTTATACGATGTCTGTTAGTCCTGCACGTGCCGCCATCACCCGCGCCAGCACTCGGGTGCCGGCCGCGAAGTCATCAAGCTCCATGGCCTCGTCGGGATTGTGGCTGCCATTGCCGTTACGCACGAACAGCATGCCGGTCGGGATGCCCTGATTGGCGAACAGCGCCGAGTCATGGCCGGCGCCGCTGGGCAGGCGCCGCTGCGACAGGTCGAATCCTTGTGCGGCCGCTTGCAGCTGGTCCTGCAGCAGCGGATCCATTTGCGCCGGCTGGCTGCCGGTGCGTTCTCCCAGCGCAAAGCGCACGCCATGACGCTGTTCGGCGGCCGCCACCGCATCCAGCAGATGGCGTTCCATGCAGTGCAAACTGTCGATGCTGCGTGATCGTACATCGACGCCAAAACTCACTAATCCTGACACCTTGCTGATGTCGGCCTGGCCGGCGTCGGTAAACACCTGGCCGAAGGTCAGGGTCAGCTCATGGCCTTGCGCTTCCATGCTGGCCCAGTCCTGCTGCAAGCGCGCGATGACTTCAGCCAGCGCCACCACCGCATCGTGACGATGACTGCGTGGCGTCGCGCCGGAGTGCGCGTAGTCGCCGCTCACCTGGGCATGGCGATAGCGCAGGCTGCCGCAGATGCCGGTCACGACGCCCACTTGCTGGCCTGCCTCCACCAGCACCGGGCCCTGCTCGATGTGGAGTTCGAGAAAGCAGGCGATGCGGCTGGCTATCAGATGCGGCGGCGCCACGCCGATATCGTCGGGACGACCGCCGCATTGTTCAAGATGGGCGCGCAGGCTGCGTCGGGTATCCAGTCGCAGGATCTCCAGCGTCTCGGCCGGCAACAAGCCGAAGGCCGATTTGCTGCCGATATAGGACACCGGGAACCAGGCGCTTTCTTCGGCCCGGATGCCCATCACCGTGACATCGCATTGCGGCTGCAGCCCGGCAGCGATCCAGCCGGCCAACACGGCCAGCCCGGCCACGACGCCCGCGGCGCCGTCGTAATTCCCGCCGCGTGGCACCGAGTCCAGATGCGATCCGGTCATGACGACGGCGGCCGTGCGGTCGCGGCCCGGCAAGGTCAGGTAGAGATTCAATGCAGCGTCGGTGGTGACCTCCAGTCCGAGCTTGTGCGCACACTCGCGCATCAGGGCATGGGCCTGTTGCTCGCCGGCGCCATAGGTATCCCGCGTGATGCCGGGCGCGTCGCCGTTGAGATGCGCATTGTCGCGCCGCATCTGGTCGAAAAGATGGCGCGCCAGCGCCATATCTGGTTCAGCGGAGTTCGCTACGGTCTGCAAGGTCATATCGGTTTGCTTGGGTTTAACGATGTCGTGCAAGGCAGCAATTGCCATGCCAGGGCAGAAATCATACAGAGTTAGTCACGCCATGCCCGGGTTTGTCTGACGGAGAGCCATGCGAAATTGCAGCACGGCAGCAAGAACAGCTGTTTTACGTCATCGACGAAGCCGAAAATGAGCGATTGTCCGACATTAGTGAAGGTCGGCAGTCCCTATAGTGAAGCTGCAGATTCACTTACTTCACAGAGTTCATCTGTTTGATCCGACGCTAATAGGAGATAAATAATATGAAAGCACGACACATCCTCATCTCGACCCTGTTTCTTGGCATGACCGCCGGCGCCATGGCGCAAAGTGCGCCGGCCACTTCCACCACCGGTACCGCATCGAGCGACCCGTTCGTTCAGAAGCGCCAGGCCGATGCCGATGCCAAGGCAGAATACAAGGACCAGAAGAAGTCGGCCAAGGCCGACTACAAGGCCGACAAGAAGGAAGCCAAGCAGCACCTCAAGCAAGAACGCAAGGAAGCGCGCGCCAAGCGCAACGCCGACCTCGCCAATTCGCCTGCGACCAAGTCCGACAAGACACCTTGATGCGCGTGTCCTGAAGGCCTGCATGGCGCAGGTCGTATAAAGCCACCAGGGGCTGGAGTTATCCAGCCCCTGGTGCTTTCCGGCTTCTCCAGATTCAAGCCAATGGCACCTGTTTGCGCCGTCATTCCCCGGGAATCGGCGCAAGATAGGGCGTGCCAGTTTACAAAAAGTCACCGCATCATTGCTTCGAGATCTCCAGTAAATCCGAAAACCGAGGGGGATAGGCTGCCTTAACCTTGTGACTTCATTTTCAACGAGGAGCAGCCATGTCCGTTACCCCACCCGGGCACAAGCGATGTCCATCGTCTGGCACCTCGGACCAGGGCGAGCCGCCGACATCGGCCGCGCCGCCGGCCGGTCGTGTGCGAGCGGATGCTGTCAGTGCCGCCGCCCGGCCCAAGCCGAAGGTGCTCCGGCTACCGCCGTCGCCGGCCGGCGCCGGCATGCTGGATATTTCGGGTTTCGACCGGCCGTTGCGTCTGACCCTGGATCATGGCGACGACTGCATCCGGGTTACTACCCTGCCCCGCGATGCGACGATTGAATTTCCGGCCTTGCCTGCACGCTGCGTCGATGCACGTGACATCGATGTCGGTAGTGGGTCAAGCGAGCTGTCGCAGTGCCATGCGCCGTTGCCCTCGCTGGCCGTGGCGATGGCGCCGACCAGCGATGGTGCGACCACTTTCTTCATCAATCAGCCGGGCGGGCCACATGCGCTGCGGGTCGTGATAGCCGCAGACGCCGCGCCGCGCGCACGCGCACGGCTCGCTGCGTTGTTGCGTCACGCGCTACGCGATGAACGACGCTTCCAGGGTTATCTTCGACTGCTGCGCAGCGGGCTGTGCCCACGCCATTGGATCGGCGCTTTCGCGCCGATGGCCGGTCAGTTATGGCACGCCCTGCCAGATTCGCTGCGGCGCAGGGTCTGCGCATATTTCGTCAGCCCGACCGACACCAGCGAAATACACTTTCGCATCGACTTCGGCGCAGCGCTTGCCGTCGCCACCCGGGAGCATCTGACGTTGTTGCTTGAGGTGTTATCGAGTGCGCTCGGGTACTGGCTGGAGCGCTCACGCCTGGACCAGATACCGGATCCATGCTGGGATCAGGGAATCATGCACGCGCGCCCGGATCGCCCCACCAGGTCCGATTTTCTCGGTGCCTGTCAGCGGGTGTTGCAGGGCTACAGGGAAGAAACGCGCGATGGCGCACGCCAGCGCGGCGCCGATGATGGGGGGGACTGGCTGGCGGCCTTGCTGGCCGATCCTGAGGTGAGCGAGATCGTACTGGACGCCAGCACGGGCGGGACGGTCTTCATTGGACCGCTGATGCGAGATGTCACCCTCACCCTGGGCGATGTCGACGCCCGTGTCGAATTCGGTGCGTTCGGATGTGGCCGGGCCCGGCTGCAGGCAGGCAAGTCCACCAGGTCGTTGGCGATCCGTTTGCGTCAGCACGGAGACCGCTGGCCGCGCCACCTGGTGTCGGACCTGCGCCGCGATGCGTGTACCGGCCTGCACGCCAGCGTGACGGATATGCGCTGCGGCGGTGGCATGACCCTGCACGCGCCAGCGGGCGTTGCCTTCGATGAGGCGGGCTGGGAGCAGTTCAAGACGGCGGCAGATTTTCGGCTTGAGATGTGTCTGTCGACCCTGCTCGAATGGAGTGAAGTCCTGGCCCAGGGGCATCGCCTCACGCGTGAACAGGACCTGCGCCTGTCGGACCATGTGCATGAGATGTGTCCGGGATCCGATCACTGGACAATTGGTCCGGCCAATGCGCTGGTTGACGAAATGGATCCCGCTGCGACCAGTGGCACCGCAGGTTTGCGGCGCACGATCCTGATGCTGCAGCAGTTGCAGGTAGCGCAGGTCAAGTTGTACCTGAGCGGCGCGCTGTTGCGCAGGCTGGAGCCGGACCGATGGCGTGGCGGCATCAGGAAACATGCCGGATTGGCGTCGATCGCCGGGCGCATCACGGCGGTACAGGTGGATTACGCCTGGGAAGCGATGCATGCCGGACGGCACTATCAGGCACTCTGTCGTCACCTGCACGTTCTTGAGCACAGCGAGCGTGATCCGGTGCGCCGCCATGTGCTGTGTCGCGACCGCGAACTGCTGGTCATGGCGCTGCAAGCCATGACCGGTGAAATCGGCGACTGCACGCCACCGCATGCCAGCGAGCTGGTGGCATGCGCCGACGATGCCCAGTGCAGGCTGGCGCTGAAGATCATGCTGATCGGTTCGCTGGACCAGCGCCTGTTCGCTGCCAGCGATCATTGGCGAAGATCGTTATTGCGTCGATTGCGTCAGGCAGGGGCCAGCCCCCGACGCGCGTTGAACATGAGCGATATGGCGCTGATTGCCTTCTTGCGTCACGCCGATGCAGCCCAACTGGAGACGCGTTTCCAGACATGAATTGATCCACGCCATCGATGCCGGAGGGCCAGCGAAGCGCCGTCGATATTCACAAAATTTTCTCCACAAAAATCTACGGCCTCGCACAACACGCTGCCTTAACCTGTCCTCCCCCAAAAACGTGTCAATGGAGGTGTCAGGATGTCTGGTGAACCAACCGATAAGCCCATCGATTCAAGTCGGAAGACTGCTAGCAAAGGTGACGACGGCAAAGTAGCCGGTGGCCGGCCAGCCAGGTCGAAGTCTGCGGCGCATGGTCGGACGGCGACGGGACCTTCCGGCAACGTCAAGCCGCCTGTGCCGCAACCGGCTATCGATGTCGTGCTGGAACGCCGTGGGCGCGGCTACACGGTCATCAGGGGCGAGCACATGAAGCCGGCCGGCGACGACGGCGACAGCTTCTATCGTGCAGTGCTATTGGCGCTGGGCCAGACCCGCGGCGACGAGGTGGCCAGCTACGACATCCAGGCATTGCGCAACGACGTGGCCGATACCCTGATGCCCCGACTCAACTCGGGTTTGCTGCGCATCTGGTGGCAGAATCGCAAGCGGCGCACCGGGCTGACACCCGAACGTTATATCGAGCGCTACATTCGCTCCCCCGGCAGCTGGGACGAGCCCCTGGCACAGTTGCTACCGGTGATCGTCCCTTCCAGCGCCACCTGGCGTCGGCTGGGCGGAAGGCGCCTGGTGGTCGACCTGGCGGGCAATGGCCGGCAGGCCGATCCCGGCGGGAAAGCCCCGGTGGCGGCCATTCGCGCCAGCGACCTGTGGAATGCATTCGTCAAAAGCGACGCTGCCGTCTTCGGCCCGATGCAGCGCGAGGTGCTGCGTGACAAGTCGCTGTCGATCTCGTCGCTGACGCGTACGACGCGCATGACGCTGGACCACCCCCGCGATGCCATCGAGATGCGTGCGGTGCCGACCGACCTGACCGTGGTATTTGCCACATTGACCAAGGTCGATGCCGGCAAGGATCAACGCGACCTGGTCCTGCTGCCCAGTTCAACCGCCTTGGTCGACAGTCACGCCAGCCTGCCGGCCATCTCAGTCGCGCTGGCGTCCGATGCCGGGAACGGCACCCGGACCTACACCGTGACCGACACCGGTAGCGGCGCGACGGTGCGGTTTGTCTTCGGCGCCGGTGTTGCGTGTCCGGCCATCGAGGTCCTGGAGTCGCTGAAGCGATCGGCCGACGTCAAGCAGGCGTTCCTGATGACGACGCTGGACCAGCTGATGACGGCGCTCAACGACATCGAGCCCGTGGCACCAGGCGCTCGTGCGCCGGCCGAACGTGCGGCGATGGCGCGCTTGTGGAGCGACCTGTCTGATGAAGTGCGGCGTCGGGTGCAGGCCGGTTTCGGCGGTCGCGAGGGGCCGGCGGCGGCCGAGCTGGACGTCGTGCGTGAACTCAAGAACGGCAGCGATCCGGCCCGCGTCGCACTGGCAAATGACATGCTGGTCGCCGCGCTCGAGCTCTGGTCACAACGTGGCGATGTCAGCCGGATTCCCTTTGCCTTCTGGCGCACGGAGATGGCGCATGCAATGCCCGTAACGGGCGATGGTGCCGATTTCATCCACGCACGCGCGCGCGTGCAGGATAGCTTCACACGCTGGACAGCGGTCCGCGCCGACCTGCAGCGCTGGCTTGGCGATCCTGCCATTGCTGCCAGTCCGCAACTGGATGCGGCAGCGCGAGAGTGCCTCGCGGTCGTGCTGAAGCGGGCCGACGAGGCAGGATGGACCGGGTCGGTGCCACAGACAGAGGCTGCTCCACATGAACTGCGCAGCCGGTTGGCCAAATTGCACCAGACGATCATGCAGCGTCGCGAATCAACGCCGACAGAGCAGCGCGAGGTGATCGCGGCAGCGTTTGCGCATGGCGCCGCGCAGCTATGCGGCCCCGTCGTGCGCGAGATGGCCGACGACGCCAGCGTCGCCACCATTCCAGCGGTTCCTGCCGTGAGCGTGCTGTGGCCGAAGCTGGTGGCGGACACTGCACGCCAGGTGCTGCACCTGGACGCTCAGGCCGAGCGCGATGGCATGATCGACTTGTCGTTGATGAATCGCCGCGCCACGCTGGTGCTGGACCATCCCGGCGATATCCTGCAGATGACGCGCATTCCCCCTGGCCTGGAGGTACGCTTCGACCCGGCCGCGCCGGGCAGTGTCGGCAGCGACCAGCGCCGGTTGTACATCCTGCCTGGACAAGAAGCCTTCCTCGGCCACTTCGGCCCGCTGCCATCGATCTCCGTGACCCTGTCCAGGGGCAAGCCGGCGGGCTGGCACGACTACACGATTTTCGATATCGGCTTGCGTGTCGGTTGCCATTTCATCTTCACGGGTGTCGTCGCCCCCCACGCCGGAGATGTGCTGGTGGCTCTGAAGCAGGCTGCCGATGCCAAATGGGCCGCCTTCAGGGATCTTTACAGCGAGCTGAGCAACAATGCGCAGATCGGCGCATGGGCGCCAGAACGCCGCACGGTGGCGGCGACATATTGGCGCGCACTTCCAACGTCGATCCAGCAACGGGTGCTCGCTTACTATCGCTTGAATACGACGATCCGTGCGCTGTTGGAGGATATTGATATCGGTGATGCACTGGCAAGCGGAGTGGGCGCCGCGAGTGTTGCCATGGCGCGCACAGTACTGATGAGTGCATTGGATTACTGGGATGTGCATGGCGAGCTGGACGATGTGGCCGACTCCCTCTGGGATGACGTTATCGCCCAGGCGATGTCGACGCAGTTGTCACCTGCCGGCTTCAATGACCTGCTTGGCACCGTGCTGCAGGCGCATCGCCAGTGGCAGGAGACGGCGCCATTGTTCGACAACATGGTGCAGTGGCTGGCCCAGCCGGCGCTGGAAGACGATACCGGATACCAGCAACTGCGCCAATGCCTGCTGCGCGCCACCCAGCGTGCGGTGGGGCTGCCGGTCGAGGCCTCGGGCGAGGTCCTGGACAGTCTTGAGCGCACAGGCCCGGGCGCGCCTGGCGCAAGTCAAACATGCGGTGGAGCTGCCGGATGCACCGTCGATGACGCCATCCCGGATCGTGCCGCGTGTGCGCAAATGGATGACACGTATCGGTGGCGGCGAACCCATCATTGTCGATGCCGACGCCGATACGCTCGACGAATCGACCATTGAAGAGAACTGCCAGTTGGCGGGCATGGGGGTGCGCGCCGTGACCTACCGGTTGGACCCGAACCTGCCGGCTGCGCGCGTTGCCAGCCTCTTCGCGATCGGATCGGCATTGCTGGCCGACGGCACGGGGCCCTTCGAGATGCTCGACAAGTCCTACGATGGCAATGGCATCAACGATGGTCAGCTCTGGTGGCGCAGCTACCGGTTCTATAGCGCATGGAAATACGATGCGCAACGGCGCTCGTGGCGGCGAAACCTGCACGAGATGAATGTGGAGGGTTCGCTGGTCGCGCAACGGGAGGCCTTCGATGCCTTTATGGATGCGCTGTTGAAAGACATGGCCAGCGGCCAGTCGCTCTACTTCTTTTCCAACGACCGGCAGCAGATCGAACTGTCGGGGGGCGTCGGCATTATCGTGGCGCCGCAGTCGCGCTTCGAGCAGCGCACCGTACATCTGGTCGGAACCGGCGGCCTTCTGATGTTGCCGCCTCATTTGCAGGGGACCGTGACGATCGATCTTTCCCGGCTGGATAAAGATGCGATTTCGCTGATCGACATTGCGCCGCTGTTGATGGAGAAATTGGAATCGCATACGCCGGTGACGATTGATGGAAAGACCTTTCTGCGCTACCGCCGTGCAGATGACGATACCTTGATGCTGCAGATCGGCCCGCAAGAAAGCCACCATCCATTGTGCTTGACCCTGAAGAAGCAATTGCAGGATATCTGTCGCCAGCAACTCACGGATGATCTCGCCGATGAAACCCTCAGTGAGGTCCAGGTGGGGTTCGAACTGGAGGGCGACATCGTCTTGCCGCCCATGTCACGCAACGTGCTGATCTACCCCCTGGGAACGTCGCCGAACTTCATCATCCGCAAGCTGGGCGCGGGCCAATTGAAACTGTTGAGTGAGGTGCCGTTGGGCGAGACATCTGCGCAATTGCGCGTCAGGCTTGAATTTGCGCCAGAACTCCTGCCGCGCTATGGCGTAAGTGAACTGTCGCTGGGTAGTAACGCTTATCTCACCGCAGCCATCAGCGACTGTCAGGATGGCGGTACTCTCGTGCTCTGCTGCGAACCCGGGGTGACGCTGGATCGCGACACCTGGAACAGCTCGGTACAGGCCCTCACGGATGTCCACGATCAATACGTCGATACCCTGCTGGATTGGGATGAGCGGCTACGCCATGGCCGGCCTTTCACTGCAGCCGACCTGCGGGTAGCGCAGCGCTACGGCACCGCGTTGAACGTGCGTATCGACCCACACATGAGACAACAGGCGGCGCTGCTGAGCAGCACGCTGGAGCAACGACAACAGGAAGAGCTGGCCAGGCAGCAACCCGGTCGGGTACGCGATTCATCCGGGGGCGAACGTGACACGATCGGCGCGGTGCTGGCACAGATGCTGATGTTTTCATTTGCGGGCACGTTCGAGGATATCTCGCTGGCGCAATGGCAGCGCCTGATCGACGGACAAGATTCTTCGTCCATGGCCGGATGCCTGTTCGGCATGTATGTGGACATGGCATGGCAACGCGAACAGGCCGACGAGTTCTATTCCGGCCTGGCCGGCCTCTATGCTTTTCTGCAGATGTCGGCCACCGATGCCACCGCCGAAGCCGCATTGGAACGGGATGAGGCCTGCCTCGATGCCGTGCTCGACCTGATTGCCGGCGATCAGGTCAGCGATGAAGTGCTGCAGAAGGTCGGGCTGGCCGAGGTGAAGGGACATCCAGGGGGGCTGACCAGGCTCAAGCTGATCCTGGTCATGCGGTGCGAGGAAAGGCTGTTCGATGACGATCCGTTTTGGCGCGATCGTTTGCTGCATGACTTGCGCTGGGCGCATGCGAGATCGCGTCGCAACAACGTATTCAACCTGCTGACGTCGTTCATGGTCGGACGCGGCGGAAGCGATGCCGTGAAACTGGCTTACCAGCACCAGAAACTGTCACAGGCAGTCAAGCATCCGGCCTTGCCGCAGGTCCCGCCAAAGCAGGATGTGGTTATCTTCGACCAGGTCGCTACCATGCAGACCGAACGCGCCACGCTACCGGAGAGCGCCCCACGCCTCAGTCGGAGTAGTGAAAAGCCGGAAGACGATGGCGTCTGTCGATTTGTATCTGCGGTCACCATGACCGGCGCCCTGCTGATCTTCATCGGAGATGCCGGCACGGCGTGGAGCAAATGGTATATCGACGATACGGGCACCCCGCGGCAACGCTACACGACGATGTACTTCCAGATCCTGAAGGCAGTGGGTTGGGGGGGGCAGCATGCGGCGGGTTTTGCGTGCCAGCCTGCAGGCGGCGGCCCAGTCCGGTCGATACAGGTGATAGCGCCGGCGGTGGGGTTGGGCATGGCCTTCAACTACCTGGCGGGCGGGTTTGCCGAGCTGGTCGTGCGTCCACCCAAGACCCGCTGGACCTGGCGCCGGGATATGCGTCCGCTGTCGGCACGCATACCTGGCGTGCGCGGCACCAAGATCATGCAGCTGGTTGATCTGGCCGGCAACGTTTACCTGCTGATCGCCGATGGCGCCAGGATTGCCGAACTGGCCACGCACGAGGAAGATGTAGAAGGCGCGGATGTGCTCAGCGCCGGTATGTCGTGTGTTTCGTCGATATTGGGTACGTACACCGCCGGGGTTGAAATCGGGTCCAAGGCCTTGCTCAGCCCGGCCAAGCTTTTCTATCAGGTCGTAGGCGCCTCGTCGTCACTCGCCAACCTGTGCGCCTCTGCGGCAGGAGAATTGCCGGCACGGCCATTGCGTACCGATGACGATCGTGATGATCTATAGGCAGGCCTGGCTGGCTCAGGTCGTTGAGGCAACTGGCGCGCTACGCCACAGGCGTCGCGCCAGCCAGGCCGCGATGGCGGCCTGCATCAGCATGAAGGCGGTCACGGCCAGCCATCCGGAATGCTCCCAGAACCAGCCCCCCACCGACCCCAGGACACTGCCGCCGAGGTAGTACGCCAGCAAATACAGCGAGGCGGCATGGCCGCGACCGCGTTGCGCCAGGCGCCCCACCCAGCTGCTGGCGGCCGAATGCGTGGTGAAGAAACCGATCGTGATCAGCACGATGCCGGCGATCACCAGCGGCAGGATCGACGCGCAGGTCAGCAGCAACCCGACGCATGAAATGGCAATGCCGGCGGCGACCAGCGGCGCGCGCCCGAAGCGATCGGCCAGCGCGCCGGCCGAGGACGAGGCAAAGATGCCGAACACGTAGGCGCTGAAGATCAATCCGGTGGCAGTCGGCGACAGCGAAAAAGGCGCACCCATCAGGCGAAAACCGGCGTAGTTGTAGGACGTCGCAAAGATGCCCATGGCCAGGCCGCCGATGGCAAATACCAGTGGCAGCCGGTCGTGACAGAGATGCGCCTTCCAGAGCGCGAAATGATCGCGCAGCTGCATGCCGGTATTGCGCACGAAATTGCGCGAGCGCGGCAGGAGGAAGATGAACGCCACCGCCAGCATCAGGTCCAGCACGCCGATGGCCAGCATCGCCGGGCGCCATCCGAATGATTCGGCCAGGATGCTCATCGCTACCCGTCCCATCATGCCGCCGAAGGCGTTGCCGGCGACGTACAGGCCCATCGAGAACCCCAGTCCGGCCGGATCGATTTCTTCGGCCAGGTAAGCCATCGCAACGGCCGGCACCCCGCCCAGGGCCAGGCCTTCGAGCGCGCGCACCGCCAGGATCAGATGCCACGACGGCGCCACCGCTGCCAGCAGGTTGCAACAGGCGGCCACCGCCATCGAGGCGAACATCAGCTCGCGCCGGCCGTAGCGCTCCGAGATCATTCCGGCTACCGCGATCGACACCGCCAGCAGCGCCGTCGAGAGCGACAACGCCAGCGATGCGCCGGCCGCGCCGACATGAAACTCGCGGGCGAACTCCGGCAACAACGGTTGCACGCAGTACAGCAGCGAAAACGTCGCAAAGCCGGAACAGAACAACGCAATCGTGATGCGACGGTAGGCGGCCGAGCCGCGCGCGGCGCCGTTGCGTTGGGTGTTGCCTTGAGGGGGCCGGGCGATACCGGCAGTGTCGGAAAGGGAAGACATGGATGCAGCGTGCGGCAAGGCCGCCTGGACTCGGATGCATCAGTCTGGGAGAAAGCGGTTATATTGTCCAATATATATAAGCGGCCCAATCCATATACAAGACAGATACCATGGAACTCCGACATCTTCGTTATTTTCTCGCCGTGGCCGACCACCAGAGTTTCACGCGGGCGGCTGAGCAGGTTGGCATCGGGCAGCCGCCACTTTCCATGCAGATCAAGGCGCTGGAACAAGAGATCGGTTCGCCCCTGTTCAAGCGCACATCGCACGGAGTCGAGTTGAGCGAGGTGGGGCGGGCGTTCCTGCCGCATGCCCGGCAAGCGGTGGACGACGCGCAGCGCGCGCTGCGGGTGGCGCGCCAGGCCGCCAGCGGCGAAGTCGGGGTGTTGCGCATGGGATTCACCTCGTCGGCGGTGTTCCACCGGCTCGTGTCACACTCGATCCAGCAATTTCGCCAGCAGCATCCGGGGCTTGAGATCTCGCTCAGCGAAGGCATCACCGAGCAATTGCTGGCCGACATCGCCGGCGCTCAGCTCGATGCGGCCTTCGTGCGCATCGTCAGCATTCCATCGGCGGAGCTGGGGGTGGTCGAATTGCCGGCGGAACGGCTCAAGGTGGCGCTGCCTCGCTCGCATCGGCTGTCGCGGCGCAAGAGCCTGCGCCTGATCGACCTGGCGCAAGAGAAATTCATCATGGTGCCGCGCGGCAAGGGCTCGGCGCTCTATGACGGGATCTTCAGCGCGTGCCAGGCCGCAGGCTTCGATCCGCAGGTGATCCAGCTGGCGCCGCAACTGACCTCGGCAATCAACCTCGTGGCCGCAGGATTGGGCATTTCGATCGTGCCGGAAGCGATCGAGCAGGTCCAGCTCGAGCAGGTGCGTTATATCGATATCGCCGAGCCTGCCCCGCGCGCGCAGTTATCGCTGGCCTACCACCGGCAGTCGATCGCCGCGACCAGGTTCGCCGCGCATCTGCAGCGCCAGCTCACCCAGGGGCACTGATCGCCGTCAGCCGGCCTTGAATTGATTGAGCAGGGAGTTGGCCTGCGACAGGAAGGCGGTCGGATATTGCTCGACCAATTGTTCCAGTGACGGAATCATTCGCTCCAGCGCGATGGTCAGGGCGATGTCGCTGATTTCCTCGCCCCACAGCACTTTCTGGACGAAGGCTTCCGGACCGATATCGGCGATCAGGCGCATGCTCATCTGGCGTTCGATGGTATCGGTGCGGGGGCCGAACACATCTTCGAAGATATGCACGATGGCGGCTTCGAGCAGGTTGCGATAGTTTTCGACTTGATCGACCAACTGGCGCGGATCGGCCGGGGCTGGTTGTGCGCCACGCTCGTAGAACTCGCGGGCTTCTTCTGCCATACGGCTGAGATCCTGCACGTGCAGGGTAAGCTGACTGATCTCATCGATCAGTGTGCGCAGCCGCACTGGGTGCGGCAGGGCGGATTCGGCGGAGTCCGGTGGCGTGGCACTCATGTCGTTGTGATTGGATCAGGAAGTCGGCGCGGTCTCGACACGGCCCGACGACGCAGTCTTCCTTGAGTTGTTGAATCGATTGCACCTGCCAGCCCGGTGTTGGTCGGTCTGGCGGCGCTTCCCCCATTTACCTGCACTGCCCTGAACAGCGACGGCAATACTGACGAAACATTTCCCCTCGGAAATCAAGCGAAGTATAGTGCGATGCAGCAATTGCCGCATGGAAAAATGAGGCTTTTTAGGCGCCGAAGCGACAAAGTTATATCGATTATTGTCCATCTGCCAAATAAAAGGCGAAATTCCCCGTCGATCGGCGCCAAAGTGTGGTGTCTTTGCTAATGCCGAATCAATGTAACTCTTCGGCTTCGAATCCGGCTGTGCGCAACGCCTGCAATACCAGGGCCAGGTGTGGTCGGCCGCGCGTCTGCAGCACCAGTTCGATATCGACGTTCTGCGCCGCCAGCAGGGTGAATGCGCGTTGATGGTGGACCTCGTCGATATTGGCGCCCGCCTCGGCCACGATGCCGGTGATCTTGGCCAGGGTGCCCGGCACATCGCGCGAGCTGACCTTGACCCGGGCCAGACGTCCGGCGCGCACCATGCCGCGTTCGATGATGGCCGTCAGCAGCAGCGGATCGATATTGCCGCCCGACAGGACCAGCCCCACCCGCTTGCCACGGAAGCGATCCGGGTAGCGCAACAGCGCCGCCAGGCCGGCCGCGCCAGCGCCCTCCACCAGCGTCTTCTCGATTTCGAGCAGCATCAGCACCGACTGCTCGATATCGCCCTCGTCGACCAGCAGCAGGTCGTCGGCTTCGCGCGCGATGATGGCGCGGGTCAGCGTACCGGCGGTGCCCACCGCGATGCCTTCGGCGATGGTGCTGGTGCCGACCGGGTGGTCGGTGCCCTTGATGGCGTTGAACATGGTCGGGAAGCGCCGCGTCTGCACCCCCACGATCTCGATGGCGGGCTTGATGGCGCGTGCCGCCACTGCCATCCCGGCCATCAGGCCGCCGCCGCCGATGGCCACCACCAGCGTGTCCAGGTCGGGTACTGCCTTGAGCATTTCGAGGGCAACCGTGCCCTGGCCGGCGATGATGGCTTCATCGTCGTAGGGGTGCACGAAGATCAGGTTCTGCGATTCGGCCAGTTCATAGGCGTGAGTGCGGGCGGCCTCCAGGGTGTCGCCGTGCAGCACGACATTGGCGCCGAAGCCGCGGGTACGCTCGATCTTCACGCCAGGGGTGAAGCGCGGCATGACAATGGTGGCCGCCAGCCCCAGCCGCTGCGCATGGTAAGCCACGCCCTGGGCATGGTTGCCCGCCGACATCGCGACCACGCCCTGACCGCTGCCGGCGTTGGCGATGTCGACCATCTTGTTGCAGGCGCCGCGCTCCTTGAAGGATGCGGTGAACTGCAGGTTCTCGAATTTCAGAAAAACCTGGGCGCCGACGATCTGCGACAGGGTGCGGGACTCTACGCAGGGCGTTTCCAGGATCTGGCCTTGCAGCCGGCGCGCGGCTGCCTCGATATCATTGAGTGTGGTCATGCAGCGATTGTAGTTCTACCGTGCATGCTGTTTGAAAATTTCTTGTATCGGCACCATTGAAGTCCGCTGCGGCACCGACTACAGTAAATGCTCGTCGCGTCGCTGCCTTGGTTCCAGCCCCCTGCGAAGCGACACCCCGGGTTGCCATTTTGTCAGCCCTCTCCGTTGTTCGCCACGCAAGCCTTACTCATCGAAGGAGACATCAATGAGCATCGCACACCGGTATCCGGAGGTCAGGCCGTCCCCGCCGCCGCCGTTTTCATCGTTCGACACCGCACGCTCAAGCGCCTCTGTGGAGCATCGACGCAAGCCCACCCTGATGACGCTGGTCGAGCTCGATCCCCGCCAGGTGGTCGATGGCATCATGACCGAACAAGGCTTTCTGGCGCCCGACGTGGTGCCGGTCGGTCCCATGCGCGAAGCATGCCCGCATTGCCCGGGCGTGGCCTTGCAACTGGTGCTGAGGCACCGTCACGTCAAGCGCTCGCACCTGTTTTGCCGCGTCTGCACCCGTTGCTACGACGCGCTGACCGATGCCGGTCATTCGGCCCTGACGCTGTGATGCCTTGAGGCATTGATTGACGGCCTGCGGGCGACGCTCAGTCCTGATGGCTGGAGTCGTCCGGTGTCCCCTTCTTCTCGATTTCAGCCGCCACCGCGCTCAGCATCGCCGCCAGGTCGCGGCGCATCAAGGTGCTGGCAAACAGGCCCGGCACATAGAAATCCGGCGCGATCAATCCGCTGTAGCGCAGCAACACTTCCTGCGAGACATCCTGCGGCAGCAGCTCCCAGCGCGCCTGGTACTTGCGCATGTTGCCGCTTTGCAGCGACATATCGATGAGCGACATCGGCTGCTCGTGCACCTGCAGCACCAGCGTGATCGGCTGGCGCAAGAACAGCAGGCGTGCCACCGCATGTTGTTCCACCAGATAGTTGCCGGCCGCCGCGCCCGGCCAGGGCAGGCGGGTCGACGATTGCAGGTCGGGCACGAAGGACGCCAGCCGCTCGTAGTCGGTCAGCACCTGCCAGGCACGGGTAGCGCTTGCGCGCACCCGCACCTGGGCGCGCACGTCGAACTCGGCATGGCCGTCGACCATGGCGCGCACCACGCTGACCTCGGGAGCCGCCCGGGCGCTGGCCAGAGGCAATCCAAGCAACGCGGCAAGTAGCAGAACCTGAAAACGCATCATGCGGATAGTTGAAGAGCGAATGGCGAATGGCGCAGCATACCCGAGGCGGGGCCGGAGGCATGGGTGCGAAAAGCGATAGAATCGCTCGCTTCAGTCATCCAAGGAAGCCCCACATGCACCACGCATGCAAACGCATCGCATCGCCCGTGGGCGAATTGACCCTGGTCGCGCGCGGCGACGCCCTGTGCGCCGTGCTGTGGCAGCAAGACCGCGCCAGCCGTGTACCGCTTGGCGAGCTGCACGACGATCCGCAGCGTCCGGTGCTGTTACTGGCCCAGCAACAGCTGGACGAATATTTCGCCGGTCAGCGCACCCGCTTCGAGCTGCCGCTCGACTTCGCGGGAACCGATTTCCAGAAGAAGGTATGGGCGGCGTTGTTGCAGATTCCGTATGGCCAGACGCGCACCTATCTTGAGATTGCGCGCCAGCTCGGCAACGAAAAAGCGGTGCGGGCAGTGGGTGCGGCCAATGGCCGCAATCCGATCTCGATCATCGCGCCCTGCCATCGCGTCATCGGCGCACGCGGCGAATTGACCGGGTTTGCCGGCGGCCTGCATGCCAAGAAGTTGTTGCTCGCCATCGAAGGCATCGCCACCGAGGGTCATGACGCCGGCGAGGTGATCGATCCGCGTCGGCGCGCCCAGCATCGACGCAACGTCGACGATAGCCAGCTGGCGCTGTGGTGAGGGGGGCGGCTCAGGCCGCCTTGAGAAATTCCGGACCGAAGTCCAGCAGCACATCGCGCACCAGCGACGCCGTGCTCTGGCAGCCCAGCTTGTCCTTGATGCTGGCGCGGTGCACGTCGACGGTCTTGACGCTGATGTCGAGTTCGCGGGCGATTACCTTGCTCGACAGGCCGAGGATGACCTTGTCCAGAATCTGGCGCTCGCGCGCGGTCAGGGTCTTGAGCCGGTTCTTGAGATGCATGCGACGCTCGCGCGCCTGCATGTTGCCGGCTACGTTCTTGAGCGTCAGCTGGATGCGCTCGAGCATCTGCTGCGAGTTATAGGGTTTCTCGAAGAAGTCCACCGCCCCATTCTGCAGTGCCCGCACCGACATCGGGATATCGCCATGACCGGAGACGAAGATCACCGGAATGCCGGCGCCGATTTCGTTCAGGCGTTCCTGCAACTGGAAGCCGCTCACCTCTGGCATGCGCACATCCAGGATCAGGCATGACAGGCTGTTGGCGTCGAACGCCTTGAGAAAGGCTTCCGGTCCCTCGAAGCATTCGGTGCGAATGTTGACCGACGTCAGCAGCCAGGCCAGCGAAGTGCGAACGGCTTCATCGTCGTCGACGATATAGACCACAGGCGAGTTCGAATCCATGTTCATCCCGTCAGAAAATTGGCTGGCATGGCCAGCGTGATACGGCCGGTGAGGCGCACCGTCATGCGCTGTCACAGGTGGGCGGAGCCTGCCTTGATGTATAGCAAAAAGCAGGCCTGCGCCGATGGCGTAATTTAAGGCAATCACGGTGCGCGTGAAAGAGGCTTGCCACCCGGCATGATGAGGCGTTGTGCGGCGCACGATGACGGCAATTGCGTGCTGATAGCGGGCTGTACGGTGCAATGCACGCCATGCACCGTGTTGTTGTGTGCGGCGCATCTAGGTATTTATACCTAGATGAAATACGGGAATCCCCTTGCTGCAGGGCATGCGGCACGAATTGTGGAGGGCCCGTCCTTGCCTTAATCTGGTGACATCAGTAGCGCCGTGCATCACCGGCGTGCAACCAGGAGCCAAGCATGAGCGCCAACGGCCTCGCCAGCAATACCGACAATTCCCAGAAGCAGGCGCCGCGTGCGCCATTGAGCCGCGAGCAGATCGAGTTCCGCAATGCGATGGCGCACCTGCCGGCGGCGGTCTCGATCATCACTACCAACGGCCCGGGCGGCCAGTGCGGCATCACCGCCAGCGCCGTCTGTTCGGTCACCGATTCGCCACCGACGGTGCTGGTGTGCCTCAATCGCGGCAGCGCCATGCATGAGGTATTCCAGAAGAACGGCCACCTGTGCGTCAATGTGCTGGCCGACGAGCACGAGCAACTGGCGATGCATTTCTCGGGCGCCACCAAGGTGCCGATGGAAGAACGTTTCGGCTGGGATATCTGGGAGCAGCAGAGCGAACCGGGCCACCCGGGTCAACCGGTGCTGGCCAGCGCGCTGGTCAAGTTGCAGGGACGCATCAAGGAATTCAAGGATGTCGGCTCGCACTCGGTGATGTTCGTGGAGCTGTCCGACATCCGCGTATCGGAAGAAAAGGACAGCCTGATCTATTTCAACCGGCTGTTCCACAAGGTCAAGCGCATGGCGTTGTAAAGTCGCGGCTGGGCAAAAAAAAGAAGCCGCTCGATGAGCGGCTTCTTTTTTGATGCGCCGGGTGGCCAAGCCACCCGGCACGCTCACGCCATCAGTCGTCCAGCAACGACAGGTCGCGCACGGCGCCCTTGTCGGCCGACATGACCAGCTTGGCATAGGCCTTCAGCGCTGCCGACACCTTGCGCGGACGCACCTTGGCCGGCTTCCAGCCAGCGGCGTTCTGTTCTTCGCGACGGCGCGCCAGTTCTTCATCCGACACCAGCACGTTGATGCTGCGGTTGGGGATGTCGATGCGGATCCGGTCGCCATCGCGCACCAGGCCGATGGCGCCGCCGGCGGCCGCTTCCGGCGAGCAGTGGCCGATCGACAGGCCCGAGGTGCCACCCGAGAAACGGCCATCGGTCAGCAGCGCGCACGACTTGCCCAGGCCCTTGGACTTGATATAGCTGGTCGGATACAGCATTTCCTGCATGCCCGGACCGCCCTTGGGGCCTTCGTAGCGCACGATCACCACATCGCCGGCCTTGACCTTGTCGTCGAGGATGTTCTGTACCGCCTCGTCCTGCGACTCGGTCACATGGGCGTTGCCTTCGAACACCAGGATGCTTTCGTCCACGCCCGCGGTCTTGACCACGCAACCATCGAGGGCGATGTTGCCGGTCAGTACGGCCAGCCCGCCTTCCTTCGAGAAGGCGTGCTCGTAGGAGCGGATGCAACCCTCGGCGCGATCCAGGTCCAGGCTCGGCCAGCGGGTGTTCTGGCTGAACGCGGTCTGGGTCGGGATGCCGGCCGGACCGGCCAGGTAGAAGTGGCGCACCGCTTCATCCTCGGTCTGGGTGATGTCCCATTGCTCCAGCGCTTCCTTGAGCGAAGGCGTATGCACGGTCGGCACGTCGGTGTGCAGCTTGCCGGCCCGGTCCAGTTCGCCCAGGATGGCCATGATGCCGCCGGCGCGGTGCACGTCTTCGATGTGGTACTTGTTGGTGTTGGGCGCCACCTTGCACAGCTGCGGCACGTCGCGCGAGATGCGGTCGATGTCATCCATGCCGAAATCGATCTCGGCTTCGCTGGCGATGGCCAGCAGGTGCAGGATGGTGTTGGTCGAGCCGCCCATGGCGATGTCCAGCGTCATGGCGTTTTCGAATGCCTTGAAGCCGACCGAACGGGGCAGGATGCGCTCGTCGTCCTGTTCATAGTATTGGCGAGCCAGGTCGACGATGCGATGACCGGCGCGCTTGAACAGCTGTTCGCGGTCGGCATGCGTCGCCACCACCGTGCCGTTGCCCGGCAGCGACAGGCCCAGCGCTTCGGTCAGGCAGTTCATCGAGTTGGCGGTGAACATGCCCGAGCACGAACCGCAGGTGGGGCAGGCCGAGCGTTCGACTTCGGCCACTTCGGCGTCCGAGTACGACTTGTCGGCGGCGATCACCATGGCGTCCACCAGGTCGAGCTTCTTGAATTCGATGGCCTTGGTGACCGGATTGGCCAGGCGCGTCTTGCCGGCTTCCATCGGACCGCCCGAGACGAAGATCACGGGGATGTTCAGGCGCATGGCGGCCATCAGCATGCCGGGGGTGATCTTGTCGCAGTTGGAGATGCAGACCATGGCGTCGGCACAGTGGGCATTGACCATGTACTCGACCGAGTCGGCGATGATGTCGCGGCTCGGCAGCGAGTACAGCATGCCGTCGTGACCCATGGCGATGCCGTCGTCGACGGCGATGGTGTTGAATTCCTTGGCGACGCCGCCGGCGGCTTCGATCTCGCGCGCCACCAGCTGGCCCAGGTCCTTCAGGTGCACGTGGCCGGGCACGAACTGGGTGAATGAATTGACGACCGCAATGATGGGCTTGGAGAAGTCTTCATCTTTCATGCCAGTGGCGCGCCACAATGAGCGCGCACCTGCCATGTTGCGACCGGCGGTGGAAGTTTTGGAGCGGTATGCGGGCATGATGCTAGCAGTAGGAAAAGGTTGCGGGAAATGGGATGCGGGCCATGGGAATAAAGGCCCTTCGCGCGCCCGGCGGACAACCTCTTGAGCCGTGCTTTGGGCAGACCGGACCATTATATCCCACGCCCGCAGGGCATGCCCGGCGCGGCTTTTGGCGCGCTGCAGCATGGGCAGCCAATAAAAAAGCCGCTCCGGCAACGGAGCGGCCTTGTCCGAAGCCCGATCGGATCAAAGATCCAACACCAACATCTTCGACTTGGCACGCGAGACACAAGTACAAATCTGATCGTTGGCCGCCTTCTCCTTCTTCGACAGGCAGTTGTCGCGGTGATCAGGCTCACCTTCCAGCAACGGCACCACGCAGGTGCCGCAGATGCCTTCACGGCACGAGGTATCGATGACGATCCCTTCTTGCGCCAGGATGTCGATGATGGGAATGCCGACCGGAATCCGCACTACCTTGCCCGAGCTGGCCAGCTTGACCTCGAAGGCGCCCTCCTCTTCGCTGGCAGCGGCCGGCGTGGCCGCCTGGAAGTGTTCCAGGTGGATCGCGTCGTCGGTGCGATGGCGCGCCGCGCTCTTGACGACTGCATCCATGAACGGCGCCGGGCCGCAGGTGTAGACGTGCGCCTCGGTGCTGGCAGCATCCAGGCAGGCGTTGAGGTAATGATCCATGTCGCTCGGTTGCACGCCATAGTGAAAGCGCACCTGCGCGGCAAATGGCGCGCCATCCATCAGGTCGGCGAAGGCCGCGTGCTCGCGGGCCCGCACGAAATAATGCAGCGTGAATTTCTTCTGTCCAGCCCACAGCTGATACGCCATCGACAGCAATGGCGTCACGCCAATGCCGGCGCCAAAGAGAATATGCTCGGGCGCGCTGGCGTCCAGCGCAAAGAGATTGCGCGGCGTGCCTACTTCCAGTTCCGCGCCCAGCGCCACGGCGTCATGCAACGCCGCCGAGCCGCCGCGCGAGGCGGGTTCTTTCTTGACGGCGATGGTGTAGGCGCACTGGTCGTCCAGTGGCCCGCACAGCGAGTATTGGCGCATCACCCCGGTGGGTCCGGTGACGTCGATGTGGGCCCCGGGTTCATACGCGGGAAGTGCCTCGCCATCGGCGCTTACCAGACGGAAAGAGCGGATGTCGCCGGTCTCGTCGATCAGTTTGTCTACGATCAGTTTCATGTGTTGCGCCAATACTCGTGTGCGTGTTGCGTTTTGCGTGTTACAGCAGGAAGCCCAGGGCGTTCAGGCTATCCATCGAATTGACCAGCCGGATCACCTTCTGCTCCAGCTTCGGGCCCTGGGGCGTAAAGCGGATGCGGTGCGTCAGGTTGCCCACGAACAGCGTGTGCTGCTGGCGCTTGTAACCGACCAGCACCTGGGCCGACGTGATCTCGACCAGCTCGGCCGACAGGTGCACCGGCACGAAGCGCGAGACGGTGCGCACGGTGGTGGCGGCGTCGACGGCCGACATGGCAAAACCCGAAGTCAGGCGTTCGATGCGAATCTTGCGCATGTGGGCATTGTCGTAGGCGTAGTTCAGCGTCGCCGCAAAGTCGGTGGTCTGCGGATCGATCGGCACCACGTAGTAACCGTCGTCGGTCCACAGGTCTTGCCAGGCGGCGTAGTCCTTGCGGTCGAGCAGCTCGGCTTCTTTCCAGATAAAGGCAATGGCCTTGGCCATCGATTCGGGGATGCCCTGCAGGTTCTCGCTCATGCTCATTGCTCCATCATCTTTTTCCACTGGGCGTACGCTTCGCGCATCCCGGTCTCATCAGTCGAATGCGACACCTTGTCGCCGTTGTCGTCCACCCATTCACGGTTCAGGCCGCGGTTGACCAGGATCGGCACGTTGCGGCCGGCGTTCGATCCGGCCTGCACGCGTTCCCAGGCCTCGGCGTCGTCGGGGCTGCCGAAGCCGAACGGGCCCTGGAAGTGTTCGTGGATGCGCAGGCGTTCGCGGTTGGCGATCTCGGGGCCGCCATCCATGCCCAGCGCCACGTGGCGGATCTGGGTCTCGGTGACCGACACCGGATGCAGCACGCGGAAGAACGACATCGACATGGCCACGTTGGGGAACAGGTTCAGGTTGAAGCCGGCGCCGTGCAACGAACGCACGATGCGACGCACCTGCTCCGGCGGCATGGTCTTGGACAGTTCTTCGATGATGTGCGAGAAGCGTTCCTGCAATTGCTCGCTGCCGTCATCGATATCGAGGTCGACGTGTTCCGGCACCATGATCATGACGCTGTGGCCGTTGCCCAGCGAGCGGGTGATCGACTGGTCATCGGTCATGAAGGACAGCATTTCCGAGGTCTCGGCGTCGACCGACGACAGGAAGGTCTTGTGCACCACCGGGAAGTGATAGCCGTCGGTGGTGTTCTCCAGCTGGATCTTCCAGTTGCCCTTGAAGCTGAACTTGTGCTCGCCCTGCACCTTGATGGGAAAGCCCGCGCCCTGCTTCATGAACAGGTCGATCCAGTGCTTGGCGTGACCGAGGAAATCTTCCAGCGGCTCGATGTCCTGGTTGAAGGATGCGAAGATCATGCCGCCATAGGCGCCCACCCGCAGGTTCTGCAGCGGCAGGTCGGCCTTTTCGATCACGTCTTCATAGCCTTCCGGATAGGGCAGCCCGCGCAGCTTGCCGTCCAGGCCGTACGACCAGCTGTGGTACGGGCAGGTGAAGCCGGTGGCGTTGCCCTTGTGCTTTTCGCACACGGTGGCGCCGCGATGGCGGCAGCGGTTTTCGAGTACGTTGATCTTGCCGCTCTTGTCGCGCACCACGATCACCGGCTGGCGACCGATCTGGGCGGTCTTGAAGTCGCCCGGATTGCGGATCTCGCTCTCGTGGCCGACCCAGACCCAGGTCTTGTAGAAGATCTTGTCCATCTCGGCTTCGAAGATCGCCGGATCGGTATAGAGCGAAGGGTCGACCACGGCGTCCTGGACCAGGTCGGCGTAGGAAGAGTCCGGCGTTCTCGGATGGAAACGTAGCGGTGCGTTCATTGCATTCTCCAGTGTGTTGTGTCGTTCGGCGCGTGCTTGCGGCATCAGGCCGAGGTTGCTTTGAGCGCCTGTTCCAGGTGCAGACCCAGTGCGCAGATTCTTTCGTCGTCGCCCCGGCGACCCACCAGCTGCAAACCGGCGCGCAAGGTGCTGCCAGCGATCGGGACAGGCACCGTCAGTGCCGGATGACCGGACAGGTTGAAGGGGCGTACCAGTGAGCTCAGCGTCAGCACCGACGTGCCGCCACGAATCTCGGCCAGTGTCGGTGGCAGTTGCGGCAGCGTCGGCAGCAGCAGCGCATCGGCGTCAGTCAGGGCGGCATCGACGGCAGCGCTGAAACTGGCGCGCACGCGTTCGGCGGCCGCCACCGCGTCGTCGCTGGTGGTGCCGGCGGCAGTGAGACGTTTTTCGATGTCGGCGCCCAGGCGACCGCCACCGGTGAGATAGCCGAAGGCGGCCCAGGTCTCGCGATTGATCAACACCATGCCGGCCTCGAAGGCGCTTTGCATGCCGTCCAGTTCAAGCGCCTGCCCTTGCCAGCCGCTGGCCTCGAAAGCAGCCTGCACGGCAGCCAGGATGGCGGCGTCGCTGTTGGTGTGCACCAGCTTGACGCGCGCCTGCGTCTGCGGCACGGCGGCAGCGGCGCCGTCGAAGCCGGGGGCAATGGTGGCCATGGCACTGATGATGAGGTCCATGCTGCGGGCAAACGGGCCGACGCAGTCGATGCTGCTGTGACGGGGCCAGGCGCCGTTGCGGCTGACGCGGCCGAATGTGGGCTTGAAGCCGGCCACGCCGCAACAGGCCGCCGGCAGGCGGATCGAGCCGCCGGTGTCGCTGCCGATCGACAGGTCGACCAGGCCGGCGCCGACGGCCGATGCCGAGCCGCTCGACGAACCGCCCGGCATGCGGGCCGGATCTTGCGGATTGATCGGGGTACCGTTCCATTCGTTGATGCCGGTCATGCCGTAGGCCAGCTCGTGCATGTTGGCGCGGGAGGTGATCTGCCAGCCAGCATGGATGAGATGATCGACGACGTCGGCGTTGGCCGCGGCCGGCGCCGCATCGGCCAGGGCGGCGCTGCCGCCGCCGGTGACCATGCCGGCGATGTCGATGCAATCCTTGATGGCCACGGTCGGGCCGCTGCCACCCAGGTGGAAGCGCGACAGCAGCGCGTGGCCGGTGCCGGGCACGGTGCGGTCTGTCCCCTCGGGACGAATTGGCTCAGGTGTCATGGTGCATCCGTATCATTGAAGCGTTGCTGGGAGGCGCGCGGCTGGGAAACCCTTGCTGGCGCCGGATGCAATCGATCAAACCTGGAACCCGTACGGGACGGGTTCTTAGCTGCTCGATTGCATTCTAGAATCCGCATTAAAATAGATCAAATTGATGTAAAATATTTTTCTCATAAACGGCATGGATTCAGCTTCGCGTCCTCGACTGGCCGCCGTTCCCACCGTTTCCCGCCCTGCCACCGCTACCTCAGGAGACTGCAATGGCGACCTTCAACAACATGGATCTGAACCTGCTGCGCGTCTTTCAGGCCATCGCCGAAGAACGCAGCCTGACCCTGGCCGGCAACCGCCTGCACCTGTCGCAGCCGGCGGTCAGTTATGCCCTGGGCCGCCTGCGGCAGATCTTCGACGACCCGCTGTTCATCCGCACCAAGGAAGGCATGCAGCCCACGCCGACCGCCATCGAACTGGCCAAGCCCATCAGTCGCGCGCTGCAGGCGGTGCAGGATGCGCTGCGCTATACCGAGCGCTTCGACCCCGCCACCAGCACCCGGGTGTTCCGGGCCTCGATGACGGATGTCGCCGAGATGATGTTCTTGCCGGACCTGTGCGAAATCCTGACCGAACAGGCGCCCGGTTCGCGGCTTCAGGTCGAGCAGGTGGCGCCGGCCCATCTCGAAGAGGCGCTGCGCACCGGCCAGCTCGACTTTGCCTTCGGCAACCTGCCTGCGCTGAAACCGGTCACCCACTACGAACTGCTGTTTCGTGAAAACTATGTCTGCCTGATGCGGCGTCGCGACGGCCTGCCGCAGCGGCGGCACCTTGAGCTCGACGAGTTCCTGGCCATGTCGCATGTGCTGGTGGAGTCGGCCGAAAGCAGTCACCATCAGGTCGAGAACTCGTTTCGCGGGCTCGGGGTGGAGCGCAAGATCAGCCTGTCGATCCCGCACTTCACGGTACTGCCCCGCATCCTCGAAAAATCGAATCTGGTCGCGACCGTCCCCTTGCGCATCGCCAAGCTGTTCCAGAGCGAGCATCCGGAGTCGTTCGTGTCGTATCAGTTGCCGGTCGAGATTCCGACCGTAGATGTCACGCTGCACTGGCACCAGGCGTTCGACAACGACGCTGGCAACAGCTGGTTGCGACAGATCTTCATCGACCTGCTGCAGCAGTACGGACGCAGCAGCTAGAACCCATTGCGCGGCGCTTGATGCAATCAGCGCAAATCAAAATTCGAATGCCCGCCGGATGTCATTCGAGCGGGCATTCTTCCTCAGACTATTTACTGCTGACCATCAGAAGCGGTGGCGGATACCCATGCGCACGGCGCTCTGGTTGCCGGTCGCCGACTGGATGCCGCCGCCGAACACCGGATAGGCGCGATAGCCCTTATCGCGGTCATAGACGGCGCCAACGTACAGGTCGGTACGCTTGGAGATCTTGTAGTCAGCCATGGCGATGACGGCCTGGGCATTGCCGACACCGGCGATGGTGCGCTTCTGGAATTGATACGCTGCCGACAAGTCCCACATGGCGCTCAATGCATAGACCGTGCCCAGTTCATAGGTGGTGGCCTTGGCGCTGGTATTGGTGTTCTTGACCTGGGTCGCGACGCCGAACAGCTTGAATGCTCCCAGCTGGTAGCTGGCGCCGGCGCCGTACATGCGGGTCGAGAAGCTGCCGGTGGCGTCCTTGATGTCGGTGTACGACATGGCGCCGCTGAATGCGCCGGTATCGTACTGGCCGGTCGCGCTCAGGGTGCGGCCGGCGGTATTGTTGCCCGCGACTTCACCGAAGCCGTACATCGCGCCGAACGAGAAACCGCCCATCTTGTTGCTGGCGTACTTGATCGAGTTGTTGGTGCGGTCACCGGCATAGATGTGGTTGTTCAGCGCAGCGCCGTTGGCGGCATCGGCGTGCAGGCCCCAGGCGAACGAACCGGCTGGCGACAATGCGCCCATGGCGTACTGGCCGCCCAGGTTGGCCATGAAGTCATATTGGCGACCCATGCTGACCGAACCCCAGCTCTTGCTGTTGATACCCACGAACGACTGACGACCGAACAGCAGGCCGCCCTGGCCCATGCTGCCGTCGTCGGCGTTGAAGCCGTTTTCGATGGTGAAGAAGGCCGACAGGCCGCCGCCCAGGTCTTCGGTACCCTTGAAGCCGATGCGGCTGCCCTGGGCAATGCCGCTGTCCATGCGCAGCAACGACGAATTGCCGCCGGTGGCGGTGGTGCGGGCGCTGGAGTAATAGGTCAGGCCGAGGTCGATCAGGCCGTAGACGGTGACGCTGCTCTGGGCATGCGCCATTGCGGTACATGCCGTCAGTGTGGCTGCGACCAGCAGTTTCTTCTTCATGTTGATTACGCTCCCTGTAGTGTTGCCTGTTGAGTGTGTACACGTCTGTGCACAATGTGTGTCCACACAACGTGCCGCGTCGAGGTCAACGCAGATCACGACAACGTCATGCAAGTCGGATGGTAGGGACGGGCTTTGCGCCAGATCAAATTGGCGCGTTGGATCACGCTGATAAGCGCCACTGATGGGCCGCCCGCAGGGACGGGATTTTCTCTAATCAGGTGCAACAAGGGCCGCTGCAAGGGGCTGGCCGGGCGTAATGGCACCAGCCGGGTGCGCCCGATCACCAATCGGGCGCGTGACTAAAGGTATCTTTATATGTGGTTTTTCACCAACGGAAGGGCGAAGCAAAAGCTGGTGCCACGGGGTTGCGCGGGTTGCGCCCAGATGTCGCCCCGATGGCGCGCCACGATGTTCTTGCACAGTGCCAGGCCGATGCCGTTGCCGCTGACCTTGGACGAAAAAAAGCCATCGAAGAGTCGCTCCCGATGCCCGGCATCGATGCCGCCGCCCTGGTCCGACACCGTCAGCAGCGCCGTCTCGCCGACCCGCTCGCAAGCGATGTCGATGCGGCGCATGGGGGCATCGAAGCGGCTCATCTCCTCGATCGCATTGAAGGCCAGGTTCAGGATCACCTGCCCGATCAGCACCTTCTCGCAGCTCACCGGCAAGGCGCTCGGCGCTGACGTGACGGTCACCGCCACGCCGGCCTCGGCCGCCTTGAGTTCGATGAAGTAACGCACTTCGCCGACGATCTCGCACAGGTCGATCACCGCCTCGGTCTGTTCCAGCTTGACCACGTATTCGCGCACGCTCTTGATGATGGCGGCGGCGTGATCGACCTGCCGCCCGGCGTTCTGCAGGCCCCACACGATGCCCTCGGCATGTTCGCGCAGTGCGGCGTTGTTGTCGATGCGCAGCATCGAGCCTTCCAGGAAATTGCGGATCGCCGCCAGCGGCTGACTCAGCTCGTGGGCAATGGCGGTGGCCATTTCGCCCATGGCATTGTGGCGCGCGAGATATTCCAGCGCGGTCTGGTCGCGCCGCCGCGCTTCTTCGGCTTCGACCTGGTCGGTGACGTCGTGAAAGTGCAGCAGGTGTCCTTTCAGGTCATTCTCGATTTCGATGTAGCGGCAGGTGGCCTGATGCCAGCGTCTGGCGCCATTCTTCTGCACCAGCTGGTAACGGATCGGAAACGAAATGGCATCCGGCAGCGCCAGCGTCAGCAGTTCCAGCAGCTCCTCGCGCGAGCCGTCCATGCACATTTCTGCGAAGTTCTTCGGCGGGTGCTGTCCCGGGCGCACGCCCAGCAGCTTGCGTCCGGCGTCGCTGATGTATTCGATGCCGCCATCGGCCCGCAGCACCGCCACCCCTTCGTCGGAGTCCTGCATGAATTCCTTGAGGCGCGACTCCAGTCGTTTCATCTCGCGCTTGATCAGTTCTTCGCGGGCGATGTCGCGAAACTGCACCATGATCACATCGCGCTCGGACAGCGACACCAGCGTGGCGATGGCCTCCGACATGATCTCGTCGCCATTCTTGGCCCGATAGCACCACTCGACCATGTTGCGCCCGCGCAGCACCGCGTCATGCAGCCACTTGCGGCCGATCTCGCGCCGGTATTCGTGCGAGCGCCGGCTCATGTCGGGCGCCTTCAGCGGCAGCAGCTCTTCGAGCGTAAAGCCCAATACCTCGCACGCCGACGGGTTGGCCCACAGGATCGACTTGGTCTGGGCATCGTGCAGGATGATGCAGATCGACAGCGCTTCCATCATGCGCTTGAAGTCGGCCAGGTCGAAGCGCATCGGTGGTTCGGGTGTGGTGGTGGTCATGACTGGATTGGTCTGGAAGAACGCGCTCCATTCTAAGCCCACCGCGCTGCGCCGATTCCGGACTAGGGGATTTCTTTAGCTGGCTCCTCAGTTACCCCTAAAAATCCCCCGGCCGTCCCGATTGAACCGGGAAGGCGCGCTCCCTACACTCGATTTCCAACAATGACAGCTTGCCGCACGCGATGTGCTGCAGGTGGTACCCCGATGCAGCACTGTAATTTTGGAGAGCGAAATGTCCGCAATGGAAGCACCAGCCGCACTGGCGGTCAGCGAGGATGAGGCAATGGCCCAGTTGTTCAGCGAGATTCGCACCCGGCGCGACGAGTTCGGTCGCCAGCGCTTCGTGCCCCGGGAATTCATCGCCAAGCTCAAGAAGCTGGGCGTCTATCGTGCGGCCACGCCGCAGTGCTTCGGCGGCAGCGGCCTGGCGCCCACCGCTTTCCTGCAACTGATCGAAAAGATCTCGGAAGCCGACGGCTCGGTGGGCTGGGTGGCCAGCTTCGGTTCGGCCTCGGTCTATCTGGCGGCCCTGCCCAAGGAAACCCAGGCCAAGCTGTATGCCGATTCGCCGGACCTGGTATTTGCCGGCGGCCTGTTCCCGATCCAGCCTGCGACCCAGGTCGAGGGCGGCTGGAACGTCAACGGCACCTGGAAATTCGCCAGCGGCTGCAAGGGCGCCGACATGCTGGGCGTGGGCATCGGCGCCGCCGTCCCGGGCCAGGTTGGCGCCAAGCCACGCACTGCCGTATTCCCGCCCGAGAAGGTCGAGATCATCGACAACTGGGACGTCATGGGCCTGGCCGGCACCGGCAGCCACGACCTGCGGGTGACCGACCAGTTCGTGGCCGATGAGTGGACCTTCATCCGGGGCGGCGTGCCGACCATCGACGAGCCGCTGTATCGCTACCCCACCATCGCCTATGCCGCACAGGTGCTGGGCGTGGTCAACCTGGGCATCGCCCGGGCCGCGATCGACGAAATCAATCACATGTCGGGTGGCCGAGTGGCCATCACGGGCGCGCCGAAACTGGCCGACCGTTCCTACGTTCGCATCGAGGTGGCCAAGGCCGAAGCGCAGTTGCGCTCGGCGCGCGCCTTCCTGTACGACGTCACCAACGAAGTATGGCAATCGATCCTGGCCGGCAAGCCGGTCACGCCCGAGCAGGTCAGCATGCTGCGCCTGACCGCGGTCGAGGTTGCCAAGGTCGGCAATGAAGTGGTGCAAAGCATGTTCGGCCTGGCCGGCACCACCGCCATCTACAGCCACCATCCGTTGCAGCGTTACCTGCGCGACGCCGCGGTGGTGAAGCAGCACGCTTTCCTGGGCGAAGGCATCTATGACGGCGCCGGCGCCGTCGCCCTGGGTGTGCCACCGATGCCCGGTTTCCTGTAAGCCCGATAGCCCGAAGTCGACTTGAATTCCTGAAGGAGAAATGCATGACCCAAGCCACTGAAAAAGAAGCACTGCGCGTCCTGTTCTGCGTAGGCGTCACCCAGAATTTCTTCGACCTGCCGGCCACCGAGACCGGTCCGGTCTGGAAAGCCTACGGCGAGATGATGACCGCACTGGCCCGCATGGACGGCATCGACGTCATCGGCACCATGGATGACGACCGTCTGATGGTCGGCAAGTCTGACGCCGCGCCATGGACGTTCTACATCATGGCCGACGTGGTCGACATGGACACCGTGGTGGCCGCCTGTAATCTGTTCCGCACCACCATGGTGGGCGAACACCGCCTCTGGAAGTACGGCAAGATCGAAGCACGCGTCGGCCGCGCACTGATCATCCAGGCCTGAGCGCACCATGGACAAGAAGATTGCACTGATCACGGGCGCCGCCCGCGGATTGGGAGAGCGCATCGCGCGCAAGATGCACGCCGCCGGCTACAAGGTGGCGCTGGCCGACGTCGACCTGGAACTGGTCACCACCGTCGCCACCAGCCTCGACGCCAGCGGCAACAGCGCCATGGCGCTGGCGCTGGATGTGCGCCGCAAGCCCGATTTCATCGCCGCGTGCGACGCCATCGAACTGCGGTGGGGCGGCGCGGCCGTGCTGGTCAACAATGCCGGTCAATCCCGCGTGGCGGCATTGATGGACATCACGCCTGAAGAATTCGACGACGTCACCGCGATCAACCTGAAAGGCACGTTTCTTGCGTGCCAGGTGTTCGGCAAGCGCTTCGCCGAACGCGGCTACGGTCGCATCGTCAACATCGCGTCGCTGGCCGGCCAGAACGGCGGCACCGCCACCGGTGCGCACTATGCGGCAGCCAAGGGCGGCGTGCTGACGCTGACCAAGGTGTTCGCGCGTGAGCTGGCGGCCAATGGGGTGACGGTCAATGCCATCTCGCCGGGACCGCTGGACCTGCCCATCGTGCGCGAGATCGTACCGGCCGACAAGTTGGCCGCGACGATCCAGAACATCCCGGTCAAGGCCCTGGGCGAACCTGATTTCATCGCCGATGCCGTGCTGCTGCTGGCTTCACCCGAGGCGGCGGCAGCGACCGGAACCTGCCTCGACATCAACGGTGGCCTGTTCATGCGTTGAGTCCTGCCGAAAATCGATCTGCAACCTGTACCTCGCTTCACTCACCAAGGGAGAAAAAAACATGCTGCACAAAAGTTTGATCGCCGCCGCCGTGGCGCTGGCGGCCGTCGCTGCAACACCCGTCCACGCCCAGATCAAGATCGGCGTGGTGACTTCGTCCACCGGCCCGGTGTCGCTGGTGGGCATTCCACAGAAGAACACGGTGCCGCTGCTGCCGACCAAGGCCGGCGATCTCAAGATCGAATACATCTCGCTGGATGATGCCAGCGACCCGACCAAGTCGGTCACCGAGGTCAAGAAGCTCATCTCCGAATACAACGTCGATGCCATCATCGGACCCAGCGGTTCGCCCAACGCGATGGGCGTGATCTCGTTCGCGGCCGAAGCCGGTGTGCCGATGCTGGCCCCGGTCGGCACGGCAGCGGTGGTGTTGCCGATGACCGAGCAGAAGAAGTGGGTCTTCAAGACCACCCAGAACGACGACCTGATTGCCAAGGCATTGGTCGAGCAGATGGTGCGCACCAAGGTCAAGACGGTTGGCTTCATGACCATCAACGATCCGTTCGGCGAGAACTGGGGCAAGGTCTTCACCGAGCTGGCCGCCAAGAACAACATCAAGATCGTCGCCAACGAGCGCTACCAGCGCACCGATACATCGGTGACTGCGCAAACGCTCAAGATCATGGCCGCCAATCCGGATGCAGTGCTGGTGGCGGCGCCCGGTGCTGCCACCGTGCTGCCACAGACCACTTTGTTCGACCAGGGCTACAAGGGCAAGATGTACCAGACCCACGGCGCGGCGCTGCCGGCCTTCCTGCAACTGGGCAAGAACAAGGTCGAAGGCACCATCCTGGCCGCCAGCCTGATGCTGGTGCTGCCGGAAATCTTCGACGGCAATCCGTCCAAGAAGGTCGCTACCGACTACATCGACGCCTACAAGAAGATGTATGGCAGCGTGCCGGCCACTTTCGGCGCCAACGTGTATGACGCCGGCCTGCTGTTGCAACAGGCGATTCCGACTGCCGCCAAGAAAGGCAAGCCCGGCACCAAGGAGTTCCGTGCCGCCTTGCGCGATGCGCTGGAAAACACCAAGGAGCTGGTGGGCACCCAGGGCGTCTACAACATGAGCGCCGCCGACCATAGCGGATTCGACGAGCGCGGTCGCGAGTTGATCACGGTCAAAAACGGCAACTGGACGCTGTTGAAGTAAGCAAGCTTGAACCTGCCCGGGGCGCACGATCATCCACGATCCACGCGCGTCCCGGGTAGTTACGCAGTCACGTATCGAAGAACCCGCCGTCACCAGGCGGGCTCACCAAGGAAGGTGCAATGAATTTCCAAATCGCGGCCCTGCTGGGACAGGACGGCATCACCAACGGCGCCATCTATGCGCTGCTGGCGTTGTCCATCGTGCTGGTGTTTACGGTCACCCGCATCCTGCTGATTCCCCAGGGCGAATTCGTCTCTTTCGGCGCGTTGACCATGGGCATGATGCAAAACGGCCAGCCGCTGACGGTGGCCTGGCTGCTGGTGGCGCTGTGCCTGGCCGCTGCCGCCTGCGACGTGTTCGACATGTGGCGCAGCGGACGTCGCCGCATCAGCCTGTGGTTGCCCGCCAAGCTGCTCTACGCGGCGCTGGTCACCTGGGCCGCACTGGCCCTGCCGTGGGTCAGCATGCCCATGCTGCTGCAGGTCGCCATGACGCTGTTGCTGCTGGTGCCGATGGGCCCGCTGCTGTATCGCATCGTGTTCCAGCCGATCGCCAGCGCCTCGCCGCTGGTGTTGCTGATCGTCTCCATCGCGGCCCACGTGGCGCTGGTCGGCGTGGCCCTGCTGGTGTTCGGTCCCGAAGGCGCGCGCACCGCGCCCTTCACCGAAGCGTCACTGGAGGTGGGTTCGCTGCGCCTGAGCAGCCAGGCATTGTGGGTCATCTGCGTGTCGCTGCTGCTGATCGTCGGCCTGTTCGTGATGTTCGAGCGCACGCTGTACGGCAAGGCCTTGCGCGCCGCTGCGCTCAATCGCATGGGTGCGCGGCTGATGGGTATCTCGCCCGTGTTTGCCGGCAAGGCCATGTTCTTCCTGGCGTCGTTGATCGGGGTGGTGTCGGGGGTGCTGATCGCGCCGCTCACCACCATCTATTACGACTCGGGTTTCCTGATCAGCCTGAAGGGTTTCGTCGGGTCCATCATCGGCGGCCTGGTCAGCTATCCGGCCGCTGCCATTGGCGCCGTCGCCATCGGCCTGATCGAATCGTTCTCCACCTTCTGGGCCAGCGCCTACAAGGAAATCATCGTGTTTGTCCTGATCATCCCGATCCTGCTGTGGCGCTCGCTGTCGAGCCGTCACGTGGAGGATGAAGAATGAAGCATCCATTCTCTTCCCGCGCCGTATTGGCAGCGTTTGCGCTATTGCTGCTGGTGGCGCCCTTCGTGCTGCCGCCGTTCTACATGACCCTGCTCAACAACATCGGCCTGGCGTCGCTGGTGGTGCTGGGCCTGGTGCTGCTGACCGGGGTGGCGGGCCTGACCAGTTTCGGCCAGGCCGCGTTCGTCGGCGTCGGCGCCTATGTCTCGGCGGCCTTCTCGGCCTCCGTACTGCCGTTGCCCGATGCCCTGGCCTGGATGCATACGCCCTGGGCGGCATTGGTGATGGCGCTGGTGGTCACGGCGGTGCTGGCGCTGCTGGTGGGCATGGTCACGCTCAAGCTGTCGGGCCATTACCTGCCGCTGGGCACGATTGCCTGGGGTATCAGCATGTACTTCATCTTCGGCACTCTGGACAGCATGGGTGGCCAGACCGGCATGTCGGGCATTCCGTCCATCTCGCTGTTCGGTGTGTTGCTGTCGTCCGACCGTGCCATGTACGGGTTGATCTGGGTGGCAGTGATTGCGACCGTCGCCGGCCTCAACAACCTGCTCGACTCGCGCGAGGGGCGCGCCATTCGCGCACTCAAGGGGGGCATGGTGATGGCCGAGGCGATGGGCATCGACACGGCCCGCTCGCGCATCGTGATCTTCGTTATCGCGGCGGTGCTGGCAGCGTTGTCGGGCTGGCTCTATGTGCACATGCAGCGCTTCGTCAATCCATCGCCATTCGGCCTGGGCTTCGGGATCGACTACCTGTTCATGGCGGTGCTGGGCGGTGCGGCGCACGTGTGGGGCGCGGTGCTGGGTTCGGCCGTGATCGTGGTGCTCAAGGAATGGTTGCAGGGATTGCTGCCGGTGATTCTCGGGCGTTCCGGCAATTTCGAAACCATCGTCTTCGGCCTGCTGATCGTGGTCTTGCTGCAGCGTTCGCGCGATGGCATCTGGCCTTATCTGGCCAAGCTGGTGCCGGTGCGCGGCAAGCGCCTGAAGCTGGACCCGAATGCCGAACCGCTGGCGCGCCGCGAGATGCCTAATCCGGCCGAGGTGGTGCTGGATGTGCGCAACGTTACGCGGCGTTTCGGCGGCCTGGTGGCCAACAATGACATGAGCCTGAAGGTACTGGCCGGTGAAGTGCTGGCCCTGATCGGCCCCAACGGCGCCGGCAAGTCGACGCTGTTCAATCAGGTCTCGGGCGTCGATACGCCGACCTCGGGCAGCGTCCAGTTTCGCGGTCATGACGTCACCGGTCGTGGCTCGCGTCATATCGCCGGACTGGGCATGAGCCGCAGCTTCCAGCATGTGCGCCTGATGTCGCGCATGACGGTGCTGGAGAATGTCGCCATCGGCGCTCACCTGCGCGGCAAGCGCGGCGTGCTGTCGTCGGTGTTGCGCCTGGACCGCAAGGAAGAAGCCCGCATCCTGGCCGAAGCGGCGCGCCAGATCGAACGGGTCGGCTTGAAGGACCAGATGTTCGAGATGGCCGGCGCCCTGTCGCTGGGCCAGCAACGCATTCTCGAGATCGCCCGGGCGCTGGCGGCCGACCCCTGCCTGCTGCTGCTCGATGAACCGGCCGCCGGCCTGCGGCTGGGCGAGAAGCAGGCGCTGGGCGACCTGCTGCGCAAGTTGCGTGGTGAAGGCATGGCGATCCTGCTGGTGGAGCACGACATGGACTTCGTCATGGAACTGGTCGATCGCATCGTGGTGATGGACTTCGGCCAGAAGATCGCCGAAGGCTTGCCGGAAGAAATCCAGAACAACCAGGCGGTGCTGGAAGCCTATCTCGGCGTGGCCGACGAAGAGCCGCAGCAGGTCCCCGCAATGGCAGGAGCGCAGCATGGCCAATAAGGTATTGGAAGTTCGTGACCTGGCCGCAGGTTACGGCCGGGTGCAGGTGCTTTCGGGCATTAACGTCAGCGTCGAGCAGGGCAAGATCGTGACCGTGATCGGTCCCAACGGGGCCGGCAAGACCACCCTGCTGTCGGCCATCATGGGGGTGGTGCCGTCACGCGGCGCGATGGCCTTCGACGGCACCATTCGCAGCTCGCCCGAAGTCGAGGAGATGGTGGCTGCCGGCATGACGCTGGTGCCCGAGAAGCGCGAGCTGTTTTCGGAAATGAACATCGAGGACAACCTGATGCTGGGCGCTTTCCAGCGTTACCGCACCGGCTTGCGCGACCATGGCCAGACACTCGAAGAGGTCTATACGCTGTTTCCGCGATTGCGCGAACGACGCAGCCAGCAAGCCGGTACGCTGTCGGGCGGCGAACGCCAGATGCTGGCGGTGGGACGGGCGCTGATGGCCAAGCCCAAGCTGCTGATGCTGGACGAACCGAGCCTGGGCCTGGCGCCGCTGATCGTGCGCGAGATCTTTCGCATCATCGCCGAACTGCGCCGGCGCGGCGTATCGATCCTGCTGGTCGAACAGAATGCGCGGGCCGCCCTGCAGGTGGCCGATTACGGCTACGTGCTGGAGAACGGCGAAGTCAAGATGCACGGCCCGGCCAGCCAGTTGGCGCACGATCCACGCGTGATCGAAGCCTATCTGGGCCTGTCGGGAAAACACCAGGACAAACTGGCTGGTTGACACTATGAGCACTCCATACCCCACCACAGCCGCAGCAGCGCTGCGCATCTGCATCGCCGGGGCCGGCGCCATTGGCGGCACGCTGGCAGTACGGCTGGCTGCGGCCGGCCACCAGGTCAGCGTGCTGGCGCGCGGCAAGACGCTGGACGTGATTCGTGACAAGGGCCTGACCCTGCATGATCTCCACGGCGTCACGCACGCCCGTCCGGCAGCCAGCGACCGGCCCGAGTTTGGCGTCCAGGATGTGATCCTGGTCTGCGCCAAGAGTCAGGACATGGCCGGCTTGCTGCCGCAACTGGCGCCATTGATCGGCCCGCAGACGGTCGTGATCCCGACCAACAACGGCGTGCCCTGGTGGTATTTCCACCGGGAGGGCGGGCGCTTCGACGGCAATGCCGTGCAGGCGGTCGACCCTGATGGCGTGCTGGCGCAGGCGGTACCGCTGACGCAGTTGATCGGCAGCGTGCTGTTCATCACGGCCGAGGTGATCGAGCCCGGCGTGATCAAGTCGGTCAATCCGCACCTGATCGTATTGGGCGAGCCATCGGGCGAGATGAGCGAGCGCCTGTTGCGGGTACGGGCCGCCATCGAGGCCGCCGGTATCGAAGCGCGCGCCACCGATCGCATTCGCGACAAGCTGTGGACCAAGATCATCGCCAACCTCAGTACCAATCCGCTGTCGGTGATCACCGAAGGCACGCTGGAGCAACTTTACGGTCGTCCCGAACTGCGTGAAGTGGTGAACCAGATCATGCGCGAGACCTTGCTGGTAGCGTCGAGCTATGGCGCCCGGGTAGAGATCGATCCGCTGACCTTCGTGCAACTGGGCGAGGCGATGGGCTCGTTCCGCACCTCGATGCTGCAGGACCTCGACCGCGGCCGGCCGCTGGAACTGGCCGCCATTGGCGATGCGGTGCTGGAGCTGGCCGAACGATTCTCGGTGCCGATGCCGATCACGCGGGCGGTCGTTTCGCTGGCGCGCTTTCGGGGCATCACGGCGCAGAACAACAATCTTAGTCTTTCGGGAGCACAACGATGAGCATCATGCAATTCAGCTACGGCGCCGAGCAACCGGCCCATTGCAGCGACGAGGAGTGGGCGGTCCGCGTCCAGCTGGCCCACTGTTACCGGCTGGTGGATTACCTGGGCTGGACCGAAATGATCTTCAACCATATCTCGGCCCGCGTGCCAGGCGCTGAAAACCACTATCTGGTCAATCCGTTCGCGCTCAACTACAACGAGGTGACGCCCGCCAACCTGCTCAAGGTGGGGCTGGACGGCAATCTGGTCGAGCCGTCGGACTACAAGGCCAACCCGGCCGGGTTTGCGCTGCATAGCGCCATCCACGGCGCGCGGGATGACCTGCATTGCGTGATCCACACGCACACCACCCCGATCTCGGCGGTGACGATGAAGAAGTCAGGCTTCGAGCACAACGACTTCTATGGCGCCCAGTTGTATGGGCGCATCGGATATCACGAATTCGAAGGCATCACGCTGTTCGCCGAGGAAAAGGAGCGCATGCTGCAGAGCCTCGGCCAGAAGCACATCCTGGTGCTGCGCAACCACGGCGTGGCGGTGTGCGAGCGCGACATCCAGCGCACTTTCTTCTTGTTGTGGACGGTGCAACGCGCCGCCGAAATCCAGTCGGCCGGGCGTGCCATGGGCGGGGAAGATGTTCAACTCGCCGACGAAGTGCGGCAGAAGTGCGCCGACCTGACGCAGCAACTGATCCGCAACGACGGTTTTGCGGTGATCTTCTTCGAGGCGATCGTCAGGAAGATGTTGAAGGCGCAGAAGCTGGTGTGATCGTTCTTGGTCTATGCAGCATATCCGGTGGTTGAGAATGACCTCCTTGATCGCCTGTGGATGTGCGCGGGTGACGGTAGGCTGCCGGCAGTGTCCAATTGACAGATTCATGCTTCCTGCCACGTTACTCAGTCCAGATTTTTGAAGGAGTTTCATCGGTATCATCCTAAAAATCACTGCAGCCATGTTTTTCAATGCGATCAATCAAATCAGTTAGTTTCTCCTTTCTCAAAATATCTGCACGCAATACAGAGACTTCTGCATTGCGCTTACGCAGATGGGGCATTTCCTGGGTGAACAAGAACCTTGAAGAGTGCCAGAGGCCGCAAGCTGCGTAGGCCTTGCCTTCGGGCGTAGCGGAGGGCGAGCGAACAATTGCGGTGAACGCGGCAGCGGCATTTGCAGAAGTCTGTACGCTTCGGTACAGGTATTCTTCAGCGCTGATATGGCTGACAAAGCCAACGTAACCCAGCGCAAACGTGTTTACCCGGGCGAGTTCGTCGGCAGGCGTGTTTAGATTGTTCGCCAGACAGTTCAGGCGGGAAAATAGAAGAAACGCGCCAACGATGGCGCGCAATGTCTTTCGCGACGAAATAGGGGGGATTTGCATGGGGTGAAGTCTCCCTCAATGCAACGATGACCTCCGAATTTCAAGTCGACATTCGGAGGTCATCAATAAATCTTCTGCTTGTCGGTTCACGTGGTCGTTGCGAACATCTACCGCTGCATCCCCCAGCGCTTCACCGTCACCCGCTCCAGCGTGTTGAACACCAGGTTCTCGACCAGCAGCCCGATCAGGATCACCATCACCAGTCCGGCGAAAACCTTGTCGGTGTAGAGCTCGTTGCGGTTCTGGAAGATGTACCAGCCCAGGCCGCCTTTGCCGCTGGTGGCGCCGAACACCAGTTCGGCCGCGATCAGGGTGCGCCAGGCGAAGGCCCAGCCGATGCGAAGTCCTGCCAGGATCGACGGCAGCGCCGCCGGCACCAGCACCTGCAGCACGAACGACAGGCCGCGCAGGCCGTAGTTGCGCCCGGCCATGCGCAAGGTGTCGGACACCCCCAGGAAACCGGCGTAGGTGTTGACCGCCAGCGCCCACAGCACCGAATGCACCAGCACGAAGATCAGGCTGCCCTGCCCCAGCCCGAACCACAGCAAGGCGATCGGCAACAGCGCGATGGCTGGCAAGGGGTTGAACATCGACGTCAGCGTACTGAGCAGGTCGCGTCCGAACTGGGTCGATACGGCCAGCGTGGTCAGCACGAAGGCCGCGCCGATGCCCAGCAGATAAGCCTTCAGCAGTACCTGCAGCGACAGCCAGGTCTTGTTGAACAATTCGCCCGTGACCAGGCCATCGAAGAAGGCGCTGGCGGTTTGGCCGAAGGTGGGCAAGAGCAGGTCGTTGTCCTGCCAGCGGCCAAAACCCTCCCACAGCAGCGCCAGCAAGACCAGGATCAGCGTCTTGCGCACCCAGGCTTGTTGCCAGATGCGTTGCGCCAGCGAAAGCCGGCGTTCGAGTGCCACGCCGGGCAGCGGCGCCAGCGGCAGTTCATATTCGTCCCGCACGGGGGGCGTCAGGCTCATGGTGTCACCTTGGATGGGCGCGGCGGCTTAGTACGAAAAACGCACGTCGCTGAAATTGATGGGGCGCGCCGCTTCGGCCGGCGCCTGGCCTTCGTCGAACAGCAGGCGGTGAATGCGCTGCGCGGTCTGCTGGAAGCCGACCCCGCCCAGGCTGGACAGGTCGTACTGGTGACTGTTGATCTCGGCCCGCACCCGGCCCGGGTGCGGCGACAGCAGCAGGATGCGGTTGCCCACCACCAGCGCTTCCTCGATCGAGTGGGTCACGAACAAAAGCGTAAAGCGCACCTCTTCCCACAGGATCAATAATTCTTCCTGCATCTTGCGCCGGGTGAGGGCGTCGAGCGCGGCGAAGGGCTCGTCCATCAGCAGCATCTTCGGTTGCATGGCCAGCGCCCGGGCGATCGCCACGCGCGCCTTCATGCCGCCCGACAGCGTATGCGGATAGGCGTCGGCAAAGCGCGACAGGCCGACCTTGTCCAGGTAATGGCGGGCGCGCTCGGTGGCTTCACGGCGGCCCAGCGTGCGCGAGGCCAGCAGCGGAAACATGACGTTGGCTAAGACCGTCTTCCAGGGCGGCAGCTGGTCGAACTCCTGGAACACCACGATGCGATCAGGACCCGGTTGCTCGATCAGCTTGCCGTCCAGCCTGATCTCGCCCTGCGCCGGCGGCAGGAAGCCGGCCACCGACTTGAGCAGGCTGGACTTGCCACAGCCGGACGGCCCCAGCAGCACGAAGCGGTCGGCCGGATAGACGTCGAAGCTGACATCGTGCGTGGCCTGCACTACCGATTGCGCGGTGCGGTATTGCAGGCCGACCTGGCCTACCTGCAACAGCGGACGGGACGACGATTCAACTGCCGGGTTGGGCATACGCTTCCTCGAAGAAGTAATCTTTCCACGATGTGGCGCGGTTCTTCAGCACGCCGATTTCATAGAGCTTCTCGGCATACACGAAGCTGCGCTCGGGCGACACCGTGAAATTGATTTCGGGATCCTCGACGATCTTGCGCACGAACTCCGGCGACAACTTGGACTTCTGCACGCGGATGAATGTGTCGGCCGCGCGGGCCTTGTTGTTGCGGATGAACTCGGCCGCCTCCACCAGGGCGTTATAGAACGCACGATAGGTCTTGGGATTTTCGTCGTGGAATTTCTGCGTGCCGTACAGGAAGTTGAAGGTCGCCGGGCCGCCCAGGATGTCGTAGGAGCTGATCACCTTGTGCACGTTCTTGTTCTCCAGCGCCTGGTACTGGAACGGCGGGCTCGAGAAGTGGGCATTGATCTCGGAGCCGCCCGAGATCAACGCGGCCGTGGCATCCGGGTGCGACAGGCTGACCGTGATGCTGTCGAAGCGCTTGTAGTCATCCTTGCCATACAACTTGGCCGTCTCGATCTGCAAGGTCCGCGACTGGTAGCCGACAGCGGCGGCCGGCACGGCGATGCGGTCCTTGTCGCTCAGGTCCTTGACCGTCCTGACCTTGGGATTGTTCGACAGCAGATAGTTGGGCATCGAGCCCAGCGAGGCGATCGCCTTGACGTTCTGGCGCCCGCGGGTGCGATCCCACAGCACCAGCGCCGGCGGCGCGCCGGCCGACACCACGTCCAGCGCGCCGGCCAGCAAGGCCTCGTTCATGCCGGTGGCGCCTGACAGGCTGGTCCATTCGACCTTGATGTCGATGCCTTCCTTCTTGCCCTGCTTCTCGATCAGTTTCTGGTCTTGCACCACGTCCAGGATCAGATAGCCGATGCCAAATTGCTGGGCGATGCGGATCTGGCCTTCGGCGTGCGCCGCGCCGGCCAGGGTGAGCGCGGTAACACCGGCCAGCAGCGCTGGAATGAGTTGTCGGACCAACGGCATGTCAGCTACCTCCCTGGATGTGGCTGTCGTCGAAGAAGTAATCCTTCACCGAGGCCGGCTTGTTCTTGATGGCACCCACGCGATGCATGAATTCGGCCAGCGGATAAGTGTTCTGCGGGCCGATCTTGAACTGCACCTCAGGGTTCTTGATGATCTGCAGCAGCAGCTTGCGGTCGGTATTGCCCTTGTTGACCTTCAGGTAGATGTCGGCCGCCTTCTCGGGGTTGGCGGCGATGAATCTGGCCGCTTCATCCAGCGCGCCGACGAAGGCGCCGTAGGTCTTCGGGTTGTCCTTGCGGAATTTCTCGGTGGCGTACAACACCGTGGCCGACGATGGGCCGCCCAGCACCTGGTACGAATTCAGCACGATGTGCGCCTTCGGGTTGCCGGCCAGTTCCTGCTCCTGGAACGGCGGGTTGCCGAAGTGCCCGGTGATTTCGGTGCCGCCGCTGATGATGGCGGCGGTGGCGTCAGGGTGTGGCACGGCCACGCTGATCTTGTCGAGTTTGTTGAATTGCGCATCGCCCCACAGCTTGGCCGAGGCAAACTGCAGCACTCGCGACTGTACCGAGACCCCAACGGCTGGCACGGCGATGCGGTCTTTCTCGGTGAAGTCTGCGATGGTCTTTACATTCGGGTTGTTGCTCACCAGGTAGTACGGGAAGTTACCCAGCGACGCCACGCCGCGCACGTTCTGGCGGCCATAGGTACGGTCCCAGATGGTCAGCAGCGGCCCCACCCCGGCGCCGGCGATATCGACCGAACCCGACAGCAGCGCATCGTTCACCGCCGAGCCCCCCGACAGCTTGAGCCAGTCGACCTTGATGTCGACCCCGGCGGCCTTGCCGTGCTTCTCGATCAGTTGCTGGTCTTGCGCTACATTGAGCAACAGGTAGACGATGCCGAACTGCTCGGCAATACGCAACTGGCCTTCGGCATGGGCCGCCATGGGCGTGGCCAGCAGCGACAATGCCAGGCCAGCGCTGGCCGAACCTGCGATGAGCCTGGATACGAGGCGCCGGAGACGTCCCGGCGTGGGGCGAACTGTAGTCATAGTCAACCTGTCGATGTCGTTTGGAAACCGGCGCTGCTGCCGGAGGGGAGATTGGCTTTGAAGCGTTGCACGAGCGCCATCGGCGACCGCGGAACGCTCCTTAGAACCTAATTATTCGAAAAGCCCGGTTCTTTATTCCGAAGGAGTATATAAAGGGCGCTCTCGAAAGAAAAATTCGATTACTGCATATCGATATTCGGCGCCGGTATGTCGATCCGGCATGTCAGCCGGGTTGGCTTGTCAAGTTTGGGGGGCACTACAGAGGCGCGGGCGCAACGCAGGTCGTGGCAAGCGCGGCATTTTGATCGCAGCCCGGGTAGAGTGCGATAAAGTACGCGTCCTGCCCGCATGGACACCGCGCCACCCTTTCCCGAGCATGCCTGGCGCATCCAGCGGCGATAATTTCAAGATGTAAAAGGGAGTTTGATGAGTTCATCTCACACCAATCCGGATCTTTCCTTGCGTTCACGCAAACTGCATTTGATTACCCTGGCCGCTCTGGGCGTGGTGTTCGGCGACATCGGCACCAGTCCGCTGTATGCGCTCAAGGAATGCTTCAGTCCCGAACACGGCATTGCCTTTTCGCCCGATGCGGTGCTGGGCATCATTTCGATGCTGTTCTGGGCCATTACCGTCGTGGTGACGGTGAAGTATGTGTCGTATGTGCTGCGCGCCGACAACAACGGCGAAGGCGGGGTGCTGGCATTGATGGCGCTGTCGCTGCGCTCGGCCGTTTCCGGTTCGCCCCGGGCCAAGCTGCTGATGATGCTGGGCGTGTTCGGCGCCTGCATGTTCTACGGCGATGTGGTCATCACGCCGGCCATCTCGGTGCTGTCGGCGGTAGAAGGCCTCGAGATCGCGGCGCCCCAGACGGCGCGGGTGGTGATCCCCCTGACCATCGGCATCGTGGTGGTGCTGTTCCTGATCCAGCGCCACGGCACCAGCGTGGTCGGGCGCTTCTTCGGGCCGGTGATGATGCTGTGGTTCTTCTCGCTGGCCGCGCTGGGGGTGTACAACATCGTCAAGGCGCCGGAAGTGCTGGTGGCGATCAATCCCTACTACGCCTTCAATTTCATGGCCGAGCACTCGTTGCAGGCCTTCATCGTGCTGGGTTCGGTAGTGCTGGTGCTGACCGGCGCCGAGGCGTTGTACGCCGACATGGGGCACTTCGGCATCAAGCCGATCCGCTATGCCTGGCTGTACACGGTGATGCCGGCCTTGCTGATCAATTACTTCGGCCAGGGCGCCAACCTGATCGCCAACCCCAGCGCGATCAAGAATCCGTTCTACCTGATGGTGCCCGATCCGCTGGTGTTGCCGATGGTGTTGCTGGCGACCTGCGCCACGGTGATCGCCTCGCAGGCCGTGATCTCGGGGGCGTTCTCGCTGACCAGCCAGGCCATCCTGCTGGGTTTCGTGCCGCGCATGCGTATTTTGCATACGTCGGAAGACGAACAGGGCCAGATCTATATTCCGCTGGTGAACTGGATGCTGCTGGTGCTGGTCGTGGCGGTGGTGCTGGCGTTCAAGCGTTCGGACAACCTGGCCGCAGCCTATGGCGTGGCGGTGACCACCACCATGGTCATCACCACCATCCTGCTGGGGGTGGTGATGCGGCACATCTGGAAATGGCGCTTGCCGGCCGTGGTGCTCACCATCTCCTGCCTGCTCATCGTCGACCTCGCCTTCTTTGCCGCCAACCTGCTGAAGCTGACCGAAGGCGGCTGGTTCCCGTTGGTCATCGGCGGCATCGCCTTCTTCCTGCTGATGACCTGGTATTCGGGCCGCATGTTGCTGCGCATGCGCATCAAGGATGACGGTATTCCGCTGGAGCCCTTCGTCGAGGGCCTGCTGGCGCACCCGCCGCATCGGGTGGGCGGCACAGCCGTTTTCATGACCGGCAATATCAATACGGTGCCGGTGGCGCTGTTGCATAACCTGAAGCACAACCGGATCCTGCATGAACGGGTGTTCTTCCTCAAGATCAGTATCTGGGACGTGCCCTACGTGGCCGACAGCGAGCGCCTGACCATGAAGGACCTGGGCGGCAATGTCTACCTGCTGCGCGCCTCGTTCGGCTTCAAGGAAACGCCAGAGGTCAACAAGGTCATGGCGCTGACCGAACAGCAGTTCGGGCATCACTTCGACCTGATGGATACCTCGTTCTTCCTGGCGCGCGACACGGTGGTGCCGAGCAAGCTGCTGGGCATGTCGCTGTGGCGCGAGCGCCTGTTTGCGTGGATGTACCAGAACGGCGCCAAGCCGTCGGACTTCTTCAATATCCCGGCCAACCGGGTGGTCGAACTGGGTACCAAGGTCGAGATCTGACCGGCCTGGGCAGCTAATGCAAAACGGCGATGAGCAATCATCGCCGTTTTGCATTGCGCCAGTGATATCGGCGCGATCAGTGCAGCCCCAGCACCACCGCACCGGCGGCGATGACCAGGCAAGACAGCAGGCGGCGCGCGGTGAGCTTCTCGCCCAGGAAGATCCAGCCGATCAATGCGGCAAACAGCACCGAAGTTTCGCGCAGCGCAGACACCAGGCCCATCGGCGCGAGCGTGACGGCCCAGATCACGATGGCATAGGCCAGCAGCGACATGACGCCACCGAAAAGGCTGATCCAGGTGTCGCGTTGCCCCAGCACGATGGGCCAGCGACGGTGATGGTAAAGGTAGATCATCGTCAGCGGAATGCTGTCGAGCACGAACAGCCAGCCGGCATAGGCGATGGCGTCGCCGGCCAGGCGGGCGCCGATGCCGTCGGTGACGGTATAGGCGGCGATGAAGGCGCCGGTGATGAACGCGGCCAGCGGCGCCTGCCCTCCTCCCTTGCGCAGCGCGCCCAGGTTGGCCAGGCTGATGATGCCGGTCGAGACCAGCGCGATGCCCAGCACCGTGTGCCAGCCCAGCGCTTCACCGGCGAACAGCGCCGCGCCTAGCGCGACCAGCAGCGGCGACGAGCCGCGGGCGATGGGGTAGGACTGGCCGAAGTCGCCGATGCGATAGGCGCGCACCAGGAACAGGTTGTAGCCGGTGTGCAGGATGGCCGACAGGATGATGCACCACCAGCTGGCTGCCGCCGGCAGCGGGCGCATCAACACCAGCGGGATCGCGCCCACGCCGGCGCCGATGGTCATCAGCGAGAGCGAGGCGAGGCGGTCGCCACGGCTTTTGAGCAGCGCGTTCCAGGACGCGTGCAGCAGCGCCGCCACCAAGACCAGGCCGATCACGGCAAGCGTCATGCTGGCTCTCCCAGGGCCAGGCGGCAGCGCCACAATGCATGGCCCGACGCCAGGTACTTGCGCTCGAAAGGCGTGATCGGCGCATCGGTGACGAAGGCCTCGGCCGCCACCGGCCGCCCGCTGACCTGTTGCAGCGCCTGGGCGAACTCTTCGATGTAGATCTGCCAGTTGCTGCGGCACTCGATATTGCCGCCCAGCGCGACGATGGCGGGAAATACCGCATGCCCATGCCAGCGGCGCGCCAGCTGGCCGATCTTGGGCCAGGGATTGGGATACAGCAGATAGTGCTGCGCCGGGCGCACGCCGGCTTGCAGCGCCAGGCGCCAGTAGTCGACCAGATCGGCGCGCACGAAGCACAGGTTTTCCGGTTGCGGGCCGCTCCACAGCGTCTGGCGCGCCAGGCGGTCGGCCGACTGGTCGATGCCGATGACGAAGTGATCGGGATGGCGCGCCGCCAGGTGCAGGGTCGACAATCCCACCCCGCAGCCGGTATCGAGGATCAATGGCGCGTTGCCCGTCGCTTGCCACGCAGCCATGCTGTCGTCGAAGCTGCGCCGGTTGTAGTCGGTGATGGGTTTCCTGAACGGATGGGCGACGTGCCGCGCGACCAGTTCGGTGAGGGCGTCGTGCACGCCGTTCTGGGCGCTGCTGATGGGAGTGGAATTCACGGGGGCTGTACCAGGCCTGGCGACGGCAAAGGCGTCATCTTAAATGAGGATGCCGCTGTCGGCACGCGGGGCCGATACCGGGCGACCAAAAAAAAGCCGCGCTGGAGAGCGCGGCCTGGTTGCCCGGGGGCTGGTGCATCAATGCAGCGTCATCGGATGACGCATCATGACGTCGTAGCGGCTGAGGAAGTCATCGATATCCTCGATAGTCGGCTCGCTGGCGATCAGCTCCTGCACATCCTTGCGGAACAGTTCGGCGGCCGGGCCATCGATGTAGATCTCGCGCTGACCCGACTTGTCCATGATCTCGTAGCCACCGAAGCGCAGGGCTTCATGGTCGGAATCGACACCGAATTCGACGACGCTGTAGTCTTCACTGTTGTAGATCAGATTCATAGTGCCTCCTTGGCTGGAATGCTGCTTCGAAAAGGAAGTGGCGCCTTTACCCCTGATTTTCAAGAGCCAGAGCACTGGCCCCCGAACCCTGCAACTACTTCTTGCTGCGTTCCGCCGTGCAAGCCACGCGACGATTGCGTGGCCCCTGCTTCTTTTACGGCGTAAAGCCCTGAAACTTTGGTTCTTTTTACGCTACTTCAGCTGGCTGGCCGTAAAAAAGTAGATATGCCGCAACCGGCGAAGTTCACATCACCGCTGTTGCCCTACAGGAAATCCCCGGCGGCGGGCGACCTCGACCGGCAGCCTTACCGTAAAACTACGGTAGGCAAGCCGTCAAAAATTCTCTTCTCCGTCGTCTTGTCATTGAGCATGCTCGTAAAGCGAGGTAAACAAAATCAGGAAAAATCTGACTTCGAAAAGCGACATGCGCGAATTGCCGGCCTCAAACGAAAAGAGACCGCACAGCGGTCTCTTTGGTCGTCATGACGCCAGCACTTAGTGGTTCTTGCGCGAAAGCTTGCCAGGCTCTACACCCAGCTGCTTGAGCTTGCGATAGAGGTGGGTACGTTCCAGGCCGGTGCGTTCGGCGACCCGCGTCATGCTGCCGTTTTCGCGCACCAGGTGGTACTCGAAATAAGCCCGTTCGAAGGCGTCGCGCGCTTCGCGCAGTGGCAGGTCGAACGAGATGTTGGCGGCGTTGTCGGCCACCGGCGCATAAGTCGAATTGGTCGCGATGCCGTGATGCAGGTTGTCGCTGCCCAGTGCCGGCGCATAGCCTGAAATGGGCGTGACTGCATGATCGGGCGTGTGATGCAGTTCGCCGGCGTTGCTGGCCACTGACGCCACCGCAGCGGGGCGGTAGCTGGCCGGGCGCGCTGGTTCGCGGCTGTGCGAAAGGCCCTGCTGCACGGCCTTGAGCAGCTTTTGCAGCGCAATCGGTTTTTCGAGAAAGTTGAGTGCGCCGATGCGGGTGGCCTCGACGGCGGTATCGATCGTGGCATGGCCCGACATCATGATGACCGGCATGGTCAACAGGCCATCGCGCTGCCATTCCTTGAGCAGGGTCACGCCGTCGGTATCGGGCATCCAGATATCGAGCAGGACGAGGTCGGGCACGCTGGCCTGGCGCAATTCGCGCGCTTGCTGCGCGTTTTCGGCGGTAGCCACGACATGCCCTTCATCACCCAGGATTTCAGAGAGCAATTCGCGGATACCCATTTCGTCATCGACGACCAGGATGTTAGCCATGTGTTGCTTTCCTCGTTGCTAGTTCGTTGTCCAAGTTTTCGATTTTTATACCAGGAGTTCGGTCGCCGTCGCAGCTGGGGGACTGTCCGGTCTGACGATGCATCCCGGTGGCGACACTTGCATCTTGAGTCTTAATCAATAGGGGCTAACTTTACCAGCAAAATCAGTATTTTTGCGCCCCGTCCGTCTGTGCGGTTCTGGATATCGATCCTTCCCCCGTGTTCTTCCACGATTTTTTTGACCATCGCCAGCCCGAGACCCGTGCCACGCGGCTTGCTGGTGACATAGGGCTCGAATGCGCGCGCCAGGATCTTGGCCGAAAACCCGGGGCCGTTGTCCATGATCGATAGTCGCACCGCGCGCTGACGGGTGCCATCGGCCCCGGCGATGTCGATCTGCTCGGTGATGACGTCGATGTGCGGCGCCTGTTGCGCCTCGTCGGTCACGGCATCCTGGGCATTCTGCAGCAGGTTGTGGATGACCTGGCGCATCTGGGTCGCATCCCCCATGACCTTGGTCAGGCCGCCGGCCAGCCGCGCGTGGATGGTGTCGCGGCCATCGCCGGCCAGGTAGAGGTTGAGGATTTCCTCGATCAGTGCGTTCAGGTCGAGCGCCTCGGGCTTGGCCGGGGGCGTCTTGGCATAGTCGCGGAAGTCGTCGACCATGCGCTTCATGGCGGCCACCTGGTTGACGATGGTGGTGGTGCCTTTTTCCAGAATGGCGGCGTCGTTGGGCATGAGCTTGTCGGACAGCCGGTGCTGCATGCGCTCGGCCGACAACTGGATGGGCGTAAGCGGGTTCTTGATCTCATGCGCCAGGCGCCGCGCCACTTCGCCCCAGGCCAGCGAGCGCTGCACCGAGATCACGTTGCTGATGTCGTCGAACACCACCACATAGCCGACGCCGTTGTGCACCGGCAGGTGCGAGCCGCGTGCAAACAGCGTGATCTTGTCCTGGTCGGGCTTGCCGGCGTTGCCGTGGTCGCCATCGATATCACCCAGGGCGCCGGGCTGGCGGGGTAGTTCGATCTGGCGCTCCCAGTGCAGCGCGTCAGCCGGGCTTTGCGCCGGATTCTCGGCACTGTGCTGGGCGCGCTGCTCGGAAAAGGCGCGGATGATGGCCTGCGCGAAGCGGGCCTGTGGCTCGATGGTCTGCAGCGGGGTGCCGACGTCGCCGCCAAAGTCGTGACCCAGGATGCGCCGTACCGAATCGTTGCTGCTGACGATGTTGAACTGGTTATCCAGCACCATCACCCCGGCCGACATGTTGGCCAGCACCGATTCGAGGTAGGCCTTGGCGTTCTCGAGCTCGGCGCGGTTGCGTTCCACCGAGGTGCGGGCCTCAAGCAACTGGCGCGTCATGGTATTGAACGACTGGGTCAGCGTGCCGAGTTCGTCGGAGGTGCTCACGATCGGGCGTGGCGACAGGTTGCCCTCGGCCACCGCCTTGGTGCCTTCGGCCAGCAGCAGCAAGGGCTTGGCCAGATCACTGGCGATCAGGAAGGCGCTGGCGATGGCCGCGAAGATGGCCAGCAGCAGCGTCAGCGTCAGCGTCACCAGGTAGATCTTGCGCAGGCCCGAGCGCGACACCGAGCGTTGCTGGTATTCGCTATAGGCCTGGCGCAGCGTTTCGGCGTTGGTCGCCAGGTAGTCAGGCACCGGCTGCATGATCTGCAGGAAGCGGTTTTCGTTCTGCAGCGACAGCCCGCGACTGGGCGCGGGGATCATCACCACCACATGCAGGCGCAGGTTGGCGTCGGCGCTGGATTGCCCCTCCGTCGGGCGCGAGTCGTCGCTTTCGACGGCGGCAAAGCCCCGCGAGATACGGGCCTGGCGCAATGCCGATGGCGTGGGCAGCGTCGGCGAAAGGGTGCCGATGCTGCCTCCCACCGATGCCATGGCCTGACCGGCATTGCTGACGATGACCACTTCCATGTTCTGGTCGCGCTGGCGCGACAGGTAGGTGACCTGCTCGGAATCGCTCATGTCCGACAGTTCCTGGGCCATGCTGCGTGCCCGCGCCGACAGATCGGACAAGGATGAATCGAGCGCGTTGCGCCCCAGGTTCAGGCCCGACTCGAGCGCCGCTTCCATGCGCACGTCGAACCACGACTCGATCGAGCGCGACACGAATTGCACCGACATCAGGTAGATCACTGCCCCCGGCAGGATGCCGATCAGCGCAAACATCAAGACCAGCCGCGCCAGTAGCCGCGAGCCGAACTTGCCCCGCCGGTAGCGCTTGTAGAGCCGGGTCAGCAGCAGCAGCACCAGGATCAGCAGCGAGATCGCCGCCAGGCCGTTGAGAAACAGGAGCCAGGGATAATGCTGTTCGAACAGGGCCGAGTTTTCGGAGGCCGACGCCAGCAGGAACAACAACACGCTGATGACGCCGCCGCCGACCACCAGCAGATAGCGTAAGGTGCGACTCATTCGGGTTTGTAGGTGAATTCGATCCAGTCCGACGACAGGCGCCAGTCACTGTTATTGAGCGCGTTGATCTGGAACGGCTTGGGCAACTGTGCCACGTCCAGGCGCATGCGCACTCCCACCGTATAGGTATCGCCCTGCTTGAGGGTATTGGTATCGACGATGAGCCAGCGCGGCGGACGACGCACCAGTGCCATGGCATCTTCCAGTGTGCTGAAACTTTGCTGCAGCTGGCCGCTGATGGCGGTGTGGTACTGACGGGTCAGCACGTTGTATGAAATACGCACGGTACGCGAAGCCGAGACATTGGTCTCGTCGAACCAGTACCAGCGGTGGCGGGTCATCTGCACTTCGGTCGTGAAATACAGCGGCACGCCCCGCGTGAGCGCATCTTCGAGCCCACGGTTGAGTTCGAACGAGAAAGCCAGCGACAGCCGGTATCCCGGGTTGCTGGCCTCGATCGACGCCTGGTCGACCGTGATCTCGGCCGCTGATGCCGGCGCGGCAAACAGGCACAGCATCAGCGCCAGCATGATCCCGCTCGCCCAGCGCCAAAGTCGCGCGATGACAGCGGCACCGGCACCAGGGCCGGAGCGCAGACTAGGGGGAGGAGAGGCCGATTGCGTCAAATTCATGCACCAGTTTTTTGGAACAGCGCGTAAAACAGGCCATCATGGTCGGTTTCTGCGCTGGCAGTCGGCAAAAGTTGACCTGGAGCTGGCAGTCGAGTGGCGTTATTTCTTTGCGCGAAAGCATTTGCCTGCTGTTCCGATTCGAGCGGCCACAGCGAGCATGTCACGAGCAGCAATTTACCATCCGGGCGCAGCATCTGCCAAAGGTTGTCCAAAATTTGCGCAGAAAGTGTTGCAAGCTGCTCGGCGTCGGTCTTGCGACGCAGCCAGCGGATATCGGGATGACGCCGCACGATGCCCGAGGCGGTACAGGGGACGTCGGCCAGGATGCGGTCATAGGCTCGGCCGTCCCACCAGCCGGCGCCCGGCGCCAGGCCGCCGATACGCGCGTCGCCGGCGATCAGCCGCGCCTTCAGTTGCAGTCGTTGCAGATTCTCGTTGATGCGGGCCAGCCGGCGCGCGTCGTGGTCCAGCGCATCCAGTTCAATATCGGCGTATTCGAGCAGGTGCCCGGTCTTGCCGCCAGGAGCGGCGCAGGCGTCCAGCACCCGCATGCCATCGCTTACATCCAGCAGCGGCGTCGCCAGTTGGGCGGCGGCGTCCTGCACCGACACCACGCCTTCGCTGAAGCCGGGGATCTGCAGCACCGGCACCGCCCGTTCCAGCCTGACGGCCACCGGCCCCACCTGACGTGCGGCCATGCCGGCTGCGGCCAGCGTGGCCAGGTACTGGTCGACGGTGCTGCGGCGGCGGTTCACACGCAACGTGAGGGGAGGTTCCTGGTTGCCGGCATGCAGGATGGCCTGCCATTGTTCAGGATAGGCGGCCTGCAGGCGGTCGATCCACCAGGTCGGATAGTTCCAGGTGCCGGGTGGCGTCTTGAGCGCTTGCGGCATGAGCGACACGCGTTCGCGCAGGAAGCGGCGCAGGATGGCGTTGACCACGCCCTTGGCAAAGCTCATCGCAGGGCTGGCGGCGGCCGCCTCGACCGCCTGGTCGACCACGGTAAAGCCTTCGTAACCGGCGTCGTCATTGTCCACCAGCAAGGCCAGCGCGCAATCGAGCAGCCCTTGCAGCACTTCGGGCTGAGGCGGCTTGTTGGCCAGCAACGCCAGCAGGCTGTCGGTGACGCCACGGCGACGCATGGCGCGGTAGCTGATGTCCTGGATGGCGCCGCGGGTCGGGGGCGCCGCATCGATACGCTTGAAGACTGCGGCCAGCGCTTGCGGCAATGCACTGCCGGCGCGCACGGCGGCAACTGCCTGGGCCGCGTAGGCCAGCTGGTAGGCCAGCGAATCGGGCTTGGCCGAGGAAGAAATAAGGGAGATCTGGATCACGTGTAGGTCTATGTGCTGAGTGCTGGCCGAATGCCCGCGCACGACCGCGGGGCCGGTTACCGGCGAAGAGCGCAAGTGTACCAGCGACCCGTGCGCCAGCACCAATCGATCAGCTGGACATTGTCATGAAAGCCACGTTATCGGCCTGGTTTGTCGGGCATCGGCAGAAATCAGCCGCTTCGGCTACAGTGGCTGCCTTTGAAACAGGCGGTCGCAGCCGGGCCGACATCGCACATGCAAGCCGTCCCACTCGAATCGCCCTTGCCCCAGGACATCCCGCGCTGGATGGTGATGCTGCTGGCCAGCGCCTGCGGCATCATTGTCGCCAATCTCTACTACGCCCAGCCCCTGGTCGGCCCGATCAGCGCCGCCACCGGCATCTCGCCGGCAGCGGCAGGCCTGATCGTAACGCTGACGCAGGTCGGCTACGGCCTGGGCTTGTTGTTCATCGTACCCATGGGCGATCTGTTCGAGAACCGGCGCCTGGTGCTCTGCGGGCTGGCAGTCACCTGCCTGGCGCTGGTGGGTGCGGCCCTGGCCAACAGCGCGCCGCAGTTGCTGGCGTCGATGGCGGTGATCGGTCTGAGCACCGTCGGCGCCCAGGTGCTGGTGCCGTATGCCGCGCATTTCTCGCTGCCGCACACGCGCGGGCGGGCCGTCGGCAATGTGATGAGCGGGCTGTTGCTGGGCATCCTGCTGGCGCGGCCGGTGGCCAGCCTGGTCACCGACCTGTTCGGCTGGCACGCCATCTTCGCCATATCGGCCGTGATGGTCGCGGCACTGATGGTGGTGCTGGCGCGTTACCTGCCGCGTCGCCAGCCACCGGCGGGCATGCACTACGGCGCATTGCTGGCATCGATGTGGACGCTGATGCGCACCACGCCGATATTGCGTCGCCGGTCGTTTTATCACGCCATGCTGTTCGCCGCCTTCAGCGTGTTCTGGACCGCCTCGCCGTTATGGCTGGCCAGCCCCGAGCTGGGCCTGTCGCAGCGTGGGATCGCCCTGTTTGCCCTGTCCGGCGTGATCGGCGTGATCGCCGCGCCAGTGGCCGGGCGGATTGCCGATCGTGGCTGGAGCCGCCCTGCGACGGGCACCGCGTTGCTGTCTGCAGCGGTGTCTTTTCTGGTGCCGCACCTGGTGCCGGTCGGCCGCGAGTGGTCGCTGGCCGGTTTGCTGGTGACTTCCCTGTTGCTCGACCTGGCGGTGGCCGCCAACCTGGTGCTGAGCCAGCGCGCCATCTATGGGCTGGGCGCCGAGATCCGCAGCCGTCTCAATGGCCTCTTCATGGCGACTTTCTTCGCCGGTGCGGCCGCCGGTTCGGCGCTGGGAGGCTGGATCTACGCCCAGGCCGGCTGGTCCGGCGCCAGCTGGCTGGGTTTTGCGTTCCCGTGCATTGCCCTGCTGTACTACCTCACGGAGCTGCGCTCACCCCGCTGATACGGAGCATTCCCGCAGACTCGGGCGAAAAAAAGGCCGACGCGGTGGATGATCGCGTCGGCCTTTTTTACAGCTGCGCCCGGACGGCGCCGTTATTGGTTATTCGGTGATCAGACGCCCCACAGCACGTCGTGATTGCCCTTCTGCGCTTCGCGCAGCATGTCCAGCAGCGGATAGGCGCGTGCCGAAAACGTGACCGGCTCGATTCTTTCGTGGTTGTGATCATCGTGGGCGTCGTTGTGATGGGCGTGAATATCGCGCTCCAACGCTTCAACCGCTTCGTGGTTCTTGCTGGCAACAATCTGCTTTTCGAGCAAAGCCACCGCATTGCCCGCCTCGGTCGCGGAGATGACGCCACGGGCAGCGTCCTTGTGCAGCAGGTCGAGAATCGGTTTGGCGTGCGACTCGTACATCACCACATCGGCGGCCGCTTTTGATTTGAATGTAATCAGCATATTTCCTCAGGGTCTTTGATTGCTAAAAATGTTGCTCCGGCCAACCATCGGCAACGGCCTACTAGGATACTGCGGCGGTTGAAGTCCTGTCATCCGCTGGTGGGCCATTCAACTTGGTTTGAAAGAGGCGAAAAAGGTTTCAATATTGTCATTGTTGAAAGACTTTTCGTCGCCCATCATCATCACCTGAACCACCCTCCCCTGACGCGCCAGCAGGCGTACCAACAGCCGCTGGCTCCGTCCGCCTGCCGCGCCGTGGGCATCGACATCGACAGTGCGCGTATTGCCTTCGAGCTTGCCCGGCAACTGCGCCGGCGAGCCCTGCTGGGCGCCGATATTGGCCAGCAGCGCGTCGCGCATGGCGTCGAGGGTCGTTGCGGCCCGGGCGGCGTCGCCCAGATCGGCAGTCGCCACTGCAAACGTGATGCCATCGGTCTGGGCGGCAGTCATGTGCATCTCGACGCGCAGGCTGTCCAGCGTGACCTGGCGGCTGTAGTACGCGGGTTTGGCCGGCAGCAGCACGACAAAATCCGCGCCGTGGCCCGGCTGGGGGCGCACTTCACGCCAATTGTAGGTCGGCGAACATGCCGCCAGCGCCAGCGCCAGCGCCAGCAGCAGCGGCAGGATGGCCAGCGCGGCCAGTCGCCCTGCTGTTCGCATCAGTTGCATTCGTTCCGATAGCGCTGTTCGGCGTCGGCCAGCGGATCGGCGGCGACGCTGCCGACATAGGCCGACTGCCCGTTACGGCGCGCGCTATCTGACGGCAACGGCCGCGATTCTGCGTGCGGCATGCTGCGCGCCCGGTCCATGCGCATGCGTAATTCACGGCAGGCCGGGCTTTCGCTGTTGCCCTGGTTCAGCCCCGGACGTGGCGCCTCGCCCGGCTGGGGAGCGATGGCCTTCCTGACATCGGTGGCATAGGGATTGAGGTAGTTAGCGCTGCCTTGCGCCACCGCCACAGGCGCGGCCAGCAGCATGACTAATGGGAAAGAGAGCGGGAGCGACAGCAGTCGGGTAAAGCGAATCATCAGGATCCTCAGCGAGAAGGCGCGATCAGGCTGCGCTGAATAATCATATCAAAGTGGTATGAGCTCGCCTGTTCTGATCGGGCGGAATCACAAAAAAACAGAAATTGTCCGACAGTGGGAGTTCCCGGCTTCCGGTATAACGGGTAAGCGAGAAAACAACCATTACAACAGGAGGCCTTGATGCAGTCCGACCCTACCCCGCTTCCCGAACTGACCCTGCGCGGCATGATCCTGGGGGCGATGATCACGGTCGTCTTCACCGCCTCCAATGTCTATCTTGGCCTGAAGGTCGGCTTGACGTTCTCGTCGGCGATTCCGGCGGCGGTGATCTCGATGGCAGTGCTGCGCCTGTTCGCCAACGCCAATATCCTCGAGAACAACATGGTGCAGACCCAGGCATCGGCGGCCGGCACGTTGTCGGCGATCATCTTCATTCTGCCGGGCCTGGTGATGATGGGGCACTGGCATGGTTTTCCGTTCTGGCAGACGCTGGGTATCTGTGCCGGGGGCGGCATGCTGGGCGTGATGTTCTCGGTGCCGTTGCGGCGGGTGATGGTGGTGCAAGGCAATCTGCCCTATCCCGAAGGCGTGGCGGCAGCCGAGATCCTGCGGGTCGGCAGCGCCGATGCGGGGGGCGGCGAAGAAACCCGGCGCGGGTTGCGCGACATCCTGTTCGGTGGGACGTTGGCGGCCGGTTTCAGCCTGGTGGCCAGCGGCTTCAAGGTGTTCGCCGAAAGCCTCAGCCTCTGGTTTGCCGCCGGCGCCTCGATCGTACGCTTGCCGTTGGGCTTTTCGTTGGCGCTGGTCGGCGCCGGCTATATGATCGGCATCGTCTCGGGTATTGCCATCCTGATTGGCCTGGTGATCGCCTGGGGCATCGCCGTGCCTTATCTGAGCGCAGTCACGCCTCGCCCGGACGGTGCCACGCTGGCCAGCGTGGCCACCGGCATCTGGAGCAGCCAGGTGCGCTTCATGGGTGCCGGCCTGATCGGCGTGGCCGCGATCTGGACGCTGGTCACGCTGTTCAAGCCGATGGTAGCGGGTGTGAAGGCTTCGCTATCTACCCTTTCGCGTCGCGCCGAGGGCAGTAGCGAGCGTACCGACCGCGACCTCTCGCCGACCTGGATCATCATCATCAGCCTGGCCATGATTGCGTTGCTGGCGGTGGTGTTCTGCAGTTTCCTCAGTGACGCGCCGTTGTCGACCGGCTTGTTTGCCGCACTGGTGGTGTATGCGGTCGCCTTTGCCTTCATCTTCGGTTTTCTGGTGGCGGCTGCCTGCGGCTATATGGCCGGGCTGATCGGCTCGTCGGCCAGCCCGATTTCGGGCATCGGCATCGTGGCCGTGATCCTGGTGTCATCGTTGTTGCTGGTCTCGGGCGCCGTCGATTCGTTGCTGGCAACCCCTGAAGGCAGCAAGCTGGCCATTGCCATCGCCTTGTTCGTGACGGCCGCCATCATTGCCGTGGCCGCCATCGCCAATGACAACCTGCAGGACCTCAAGACCGGCCACCTGGTGGGGGCTACGCCCTGGCGCCAGCAACTGGCCTTGCTGATCGGCTGCGTGGTGGGGGCGATGGTGATCCCACCGGTGCTCAACCTGTTGTACAACGCCTATGGCTTCACGGGTGTGCTGCCGCGTCCCGACATGGATCCGACCCATGCGCTGGCTGCGCCCCAGGCCATGCTCATGACGGCTATCGCCACCGGCATATTCACCCGCGAGCTCAACTGGACGATGTTGTTCGTCGGCGTGATATTGGGCATGGTGCTGATCGCCATCGATCATTTGCTGGCGCGCCGAGGTGGCGTGGCGCGATTACCGGCACTGGCGGTCGGCATCGGCATTTACCTGCCGCCCACGGTGAGTACGGCGCTCTTCATTGGTGCGGTGCTGGGCTGGGTGATCGATCGGCAACTACGACGTCGCGCCATGGCGCTTGGCGTCGAACCCGAAGCCTATGCGGCCAAGCCGCGCCAGCGCGGCATTCTGGTGGCGTCGGGTTTGATCGTGGGTGAAAGCCTGGTGGGAGTGTTGCTGGCTGGCGTGATCGGCATTACCGGGAGTAATGCGCCATTGGCACTGGCTGGGGGGAGTTTTGAGCAGGTCGGGCAGTGGCTGGGGTTGCTGGTCTTTGCGTTGATTTTGTGGCTGATCGGGCGGCGGGTGCTGGCAGCCTGATCAGGCTGCTCCGGCGGGCCGAGGCATCCTTCTTAAGTCCGTTAATGAGCTTACCTCTCCCGCAACGCCCGCCGATACTGAATAGCCTCAGCCACATGGACCCGCTCCACCCGGGGCGCGTCTCCCATGTCGGCAATCGTGCGCGCCAGCTTCAACACCCGGTGATAAGCCCGCGCCGACCAGTCCAGTCTTTCCATGGCCCGTTGCAGCAAGGCCTCCCCTGCTTCGTCCGGACGGCAATGCTGATCGATCTCGCGCGTGCCCAGCAAACTGTTAGGTTTTCCCTGTCGTTGCAGTTGCCGTTCAAACGCGGTCGCCACGCGCGCGGCGATGGTTGCCGAATCTTCACCGGTAGCAGCAGTCGACAACTGCGCCGCCGGTATTTGGCCGACCAACACCTGCATATCGATGCGATCCAGCATCGGGCCTGAAATTCTTCCCTGATTGGACATCACCAAAATTAAGCTAACGCCTAAAACGAAATAAATCACAGACTTAAGGGGCGTGAGCTTAATAAAAAATCGGCCGAAAACGTCACAGTTGCGCTGATTTTTGTACTGAACTGCGAATTGTGTCCGAATAGCCCGATTTTTCGGCTATTCGGCGCTTGGTTCGCTGTATTGCCCTACGTTGCGTATAGCGAGATGTGAGGTGCATCCCCAGGTGGCTTTTTTATGTTTTTCGGCGCAATTCGTTCACTGCTTAACCGTTCTTGCGTTCTTTCTTCTTTTCGACGCTCTTTGCTGTTGCAAGGAGCGTTTTCATCACACTGGGATTGGCCTGCACGAGCCTGGAATCCTCAGCCTCGTACCCGTACAGTTCCTTCAATGCCTTTACAACGCCGGCCGACCTGGAAAATCCGCCTTCGCAGTGGACCACTAAGGTGTGTACAGTCTCTGGAAGCGCTTTCACAAACTCAAGAATCCCCTCCGCATCCTCCTTGGTCATGGCGTCCGGAAGCTTTTCAGCTGCCCGCGCGGAGAGCTCGCCAAGGAAATCGACGTCTGCGAAGCTGAGCCTCAACAGGTGCTCGTACTCCGGTAGCTGGGCTGGGCCTTTTTCTGGCGCCGTGATGGAAATCATGGCCACACCGCGTATCAGAGGTATCCGTTCAGCGTCACCTCTACCCAGCGCGAATATCCGTCTGCCTTGTGGAGGTGGACGGTATAGCTTGGCGACGACATCTTTGACTCTGGTGTTCATCAGATGAATCTACTCCAACGGAGTGGGTGCCGGTCAAGTCCTGGCTACCCTTATTTTCCGTCGTCGGCGCCAGTATCCGTTGTTTCATCTTTCCGCTGACGCCCAGCACGTGCCTCAGCCGAGGCTTTCGCCCGCTTTTTACCTAGCTCCATCGCCTTACGGACGTCTCGCTCAATGGCGCCCAGGTCTTGTTCAGGGTTCGCCAACTGCGCCAGTTCATGGTCTCGCCGGAGGAGCCACAGTGCGGTGGCTAGGATGCCGACGCTCACTGTTGGGTCGCCGGCCTCGAGGCGCTGGAGGGTGGGGATTGAGACGCCCATACGACCGGCCCAGACCTTGAGCGACTCCTTCCTGCGCAGGCGGGCGACTGCGAGGTCTGCGCCAAGCTTTTCGAGGGCAGATTGGGTCGACGGAGGGAGCTGCCAGATGGCGCGGGGACGCGGAGGCATATATACGAATTAACATTATACGTATAGCTATACTTTCATATTTTGCCCTGAAGAGGGTGTTTTCTTTTATTTCAAGGATGGCTTACTTACGCGATGTCTAGTCGTAGTTGCATCCAATGCTTCCACTTTCGTTTGCTGCCAGCTGTTAGCGAGTCGAGCGTGCCCGGAGGCGTTTCCCGAGTTCCGTACAGACTACAGACTTCACCCTAGGTTGCCAACTTAGGCTTCAGATTCATGAGCTTTATCTATTAAATCTCTCATTAGTGCTCAATATAGTGGGCCTTGTAGTTCTATTTTCTGCTGCAAGTTGTAATGAGCGACGAGTAGCGGGGCCTGTCAACATTACTGTTTGTCCGATGTATCATTGAGCAAAAGTGGCAACCAAACAGTGATATTGGTGGGGGGCAAGATTGGACGTTGTTTCCATTTCAGAAATACTAGCTGCGCAGGGCTTAGAGCATCCAAATTTGAATGTACTGCAAGCGACTGAAGCACAGTACACGGCATTGCTTATTCAGCCTGAGGGGAAAATTCTCATAAAGCCCGATTTCATCGGGAACGCGCGCCACAATGAGTCAGAGCGGAAGATGTATGAGTTTTTACGTCATGCTTCTGCATTGGCACCGAGTCCCGACTTGGTGGTGTGTCCGGAATACAGCATGCCCTGGAATGCGCTGAAGAGAGCCATTGATAACGGTGTCGTTCCCGGAAACGGCCAGCTCTGGGTACTTGGATGTGAAAGTTTGAGATTCGGTCAGCTCAATGAGATACGTGAAGCTCTAAACGGACAGGTCATCATTATTGATGACGAATCGTCCGTTGAAGAGCTGACTACCCAGAGCTATCGAAATCCGCTTGTCTATCTCTTTCAAACACGCGCAGTTGTAAATGCTCAGCCCGCGCTCGTGATGATTGTTCAATACAAGACCGCTCCATCTGGAGACGCAGCTAACACCGAAGCAATCGGCATGATGCGCGGACGTTATGTGTATCGATTTGGACGTGCCAATGAAGTTAGTCTAATCACGCTAATTTGCTCAGATGTGTTTGACTTCAATCAGGCGATTTGCGCCGCTGTTCATGACCGACTTCTCCTTTTACATATTCAGCTAAATAACAATCCTAGGCATATTTCTTACAAGAGATATCGCCAGTATTTGTATGAACTAGATGCCGATACTGAGCTCCTTTGTTTGAATTGGGCAGAGAATATTCAGTCGACGGACCGTGTGGATGGGGCATTTACGTCCTGGAGGAATATTGGGGGCTCATGCTGGTACACCCGTGCCCCAGAGTTCGATGCCTCTGAGCGGACAGTAAAGGCAAACCATGGTGCTGGCGTCTACTACACACGACATCAACCCTTTAGAACGCACGTATTGCAATTTGACTACCGTGAGCGCGTGTTCTTCTTTCAGGCGACGAAAGTTTTTCATCATGCTGTTCCTAAGGCTAGGTCTAGGAGAACCGGACCTAAAGCACTTAAGACTTTCGTATGGTCCAACAATACCTGGACTGAAGCGATTCATCCCCGCGATTTACCGAACGATGGCTTCAAGGCTTCTCTAGGGGCCGCGGCGGACCGATATGCAGATATCGTCAAACTTCATGAGGATTCTCCCTTGGGGTTAGAGCGGACACTAGCTGTTACTGCAGGGGAATTGGATAGCGGCTCGGAGTGGCACGCGATTCAGAACATAGATTCGATTCGTATTGGAGAGGACGAATTCATCAATAGGGTTACCTTCGCTCAGGACCCTGAAGGCAGAATGTTCAGAATGAATAGACTGAAGGCTGCAATAGTCTTAGCCGGTCTACAAAATAGAAACTACGAGTGGCCAGTGGAACTGCAGTTCTTGAACGAAGGTTTTGAATTCGTTTCTCCGCCAAGTCCGCATCAGCACCGGAACATCAAAGCAAGTGATAGCACCTTAGCTACCGTCGTGTATTTGGGAGAGGTTCTCGATACGTCGATTTTGGATATAGTCGACCAAAAAATGCGAAAGATTGTGGCGGGGGAAATCGCTGAGCCGGACCGTGTTCTGTCAGATTTGGACATGCGAAGTTTAGTCCGTCAGCACCAGGCTAGAGCCGCGTCGCGATATTGCCTTCTATATGTAGATGATACAAAAACGGTCGCATATAGAAATCCGCATTATTTATCTTACGCGCAGCCGCTCAACTCCTCTACGCCCGATTTCACAAATCCACTAGCGTCGCCACTTACTAGAGAACAACAATGAGAACCATGGACTTTCAGGTAGCTAGAGAGAAAATCGGTGTCAAATTCCAAGGCGTCACAGACGTGTCAGAAGGTATCTATCGCGGCGTCAGAAAGCGTAATCAACTTGAGTTTGCTGCATACGTTTTTGATGTGACAAATAGTCTGCCTCACACTGAGGGAGAGCTGAGCAAGTATCTTGACCGAGTGGTCGGTCACAGCTATTTCGACGAACGTAATGCCTCTGACCTTCGTTGGAATAACTATTTGTATTTTGTCGTTAATGGTGATGTGAAAAATAGTGACGGCTTCAATATAAAGAAGAGAGCTATTGAAGCAAACAGAAGCTATGCACGGAAATTCATTATCTCGGAAGAGGATTTCGATGAAGTTTTGGCAGAGTTGGATTCCGTCGCCACCAGTACGCGTCAGATTCAAGTTGGAAACGTCCTAGAAACGTGGACGGAAAAATTAGACCTGCTTGGCCTTTCTGAAGTCATATCAACTGACCGTCCCATTAGCGAAATCGTCAAGACAGTTTCTGGCGGGCAGACGAGAACAACCTCACGTAGCAAACGAGACACAGGTCTGTTGACAGCTTCGGCGCTAGTTTCAAGTCATTTATCTGCCTTAAATCTCCAGAAATTCGGACGAAACTTGGCATCAGTAGATTTTGATGACCTAGGGAGAGTGAATTTGCTCTTCGGCGCAAACGGTGTGGGCAAGACGTCGTTTATGGAGGGCCTAGAATTTCTTTTTTGCGGTCAAAACCGTCGGTCGAAGCTTGCGCAAGATATCACAGTGGAAGCGCGCCTAAAATCGGGAGAGGTCGTTGTTACAAGTAGTGTTCAAGACTCCAACGACTTTAGAACTCGCCAGCGACGCTGGTATGGGACAAATGACAAAGGCAACGAAAATTTCCTAAAAAATCAGTTTGCGCGATTCAATTTTCTAAATACCGACGCCGCCGCAGAGCTCTCTTTGCTAAGTGGAATTCAACGTCGCGGCATAAAAAGCGACGCCGAAAGTCTCGCAGACTTGTTGAGTGGACACGAAGTAACCGAGGTTTGGAAGCGTATAAACCAAGTTAACCGGGACATTATTGAAGAGCTTCGCGTACAGAAACTTACAGCTGAAACCATACGTGCGAACCTGAAAGTCGTGGAAGAGCAAATATCATCCGCTACTGATGCTCCTGTAGAGTCTGATGCGGCTTTCAGCATATTGGAGGAGGAATTAAATAAGCTCGGTTGGAAAAAATCTCCAAAATCCATCGATGACCTGAAGGAAGGTGATGTTGATGACCTTGTGCGCGTTGCCGGCAATTTAGGAATTATCAGGCAGCTCGAGTGGATGCAATCTTCGGTAACTCAGACTGCTATAAGAGATGAGTATGAAAGATTGACCCCTATTAGCAAAGTGATAGACGAACTTCTCGATGATGAGCGCGCGAACTATGAGATGGCGAAATTACTGGTTGTTGAATATGCTGGCGCGCACAACCGTGTTCAAGAAATTGACAAAATTGACTTAAAGTCGGCGGATGAATTGGTTAATCTGCGCAACAGTTTGGCGGAGAATGAGAAAGCTTTTGCAGAGGACTCTTTGGCCTTTAGCAGGCTACCGCGTGGAGACCTAAAGACTCTTAGCATAAGCACTTTCAATTCTCTTTCTATCAAGCAGGCCATAGCGGAAGTCGAAGAGCAGTGTAACCATCATCAATTGAGTTTGGCAGAATTCCAAGGTTCACTCGATACCCTGAGTAAGACTAAGTCACGACTTCAGCAAGAAATTTCGCGATTGTTCGAAGCAGCGTCCTTCGTACTTGAGCATCAGCATAGTGATGACCAATGCCCGCTTTGTAGAACGAATTTTGCTTATGGAGAGCTTGCTGAGAGGATGCGCTTGGATGTGACTTTCTTTGGGGAGGAGGACTTACGTGCCACAGCTCAAAAGGTCGAAGCTGAGCGCGAATCTTTTAACAATGCAGTCGAGAGACTAGAGCTATTGAATTCCTTGCGTTCGTTCTGTCTGGCTCGTGAAGTCGATACTTCAAAAGTGACCGTTACGCAAACTGTTGAAGAGGCCAATAGACTTAGTGTGAAAAGGACTAAGCTTCTGGCGGAAAACTTTGATATAAACACCGTGCTCGCATCTCTTGGAGAACTAGGCGTAACTGTGGAGAGACTAACCGAGCTATGCCTGCCAATTGATGGACGTATTTTGGATGAGTCGCAGCAGCTCGATTTGCGAGCTGCTCGATTGCGCGCCCAAAAAATGAGTGAAGATATTGAAAAAGAATTGTCTGAGCTTGATGAAATAAGTGCCCTAAAAAGAAAACAAATTCAAAAGCATTTTGAGTCAGCCGGGCTTACTACTAATTCGCCAGCCAACGGCCTTGCCGGTAATTTGAAGGAACGAATTACGTTACTTATCCTGGCAATGGCATCGATTGAAGAAGTATTTTCTGAGATTGCAATAAGTCAGGATTCAGATTTGAAGATGACGTTGGCCACCATTAGTTCAGCCGTTCTTTCAGCGAAAAATACTATTAGTCTATTCGAGCGAGACAAAAAGTATATGGATGCGATATCTGATTTGCTCCGAGATAGAAGTAACCATGAAGCATCGTTAGATGGGGTCGAACAAGCGATTCAAAGACTTAAAATTGCTCGTGATGGTCTTGAACCTATTATTGCTCGTGATTCGCTGGAGAACTCAACTGCAGCCGTTATAAAGGCCACTCATAAAGTGGCAGGAACTGTTTTTAATCGCATCCATATTCCAGCTGAATATCGTATCGCTGACGATGCCGCTGCTCCTTTGGTTCGGCGAGACGACAACAAGCCCGTAACTCTCAACGAGATTAGCACTGGGCAACGTGCGGCCTACGCTTTATCGATGTTTCTAGCTATGAATGCGATGGTAACTAATGGTCCGAAGGTGATTATGTTAGATGACCCGATTTCTCAGGTTGACGATTTGAATGCATTGTCATTCTTGGACTACCTTCGGAATTTGGTTTTGAGCTCTGATAGGCAAATATTCTTCGCGACCGCCGACGCGAAGATTGCAGGGCTGTTCATGCATAAGTTTGCCTTTCTTGGTGACGAGTTCAAGTTGCTCGAACTAGGGCGATAAGTTCAGAGAGTTAGATTTGCTAAGAGGTATTTTTTTGTGATGCGAGTCTTTCAATCGCAATCTGCACTTTCGTCTTGACCGCCGGCTCAGTGGGCTCCCACTCCGTTGGAAGTGCGTGCACGGCCGCTTTGGGCACGATGGCCATCTCGTAGCCCAGGCGGTCGAGTACCGCCATCAAGGTGGTGACCTTGTAATCCGATTCCCCGCTAAGAACTCCGGTCAGCGTCCTTCTGGCAATGCCGGCACGTTCCCGCAGGTCCTGCTGCGTTACCTTCTGCTTTTTCATTGCATCGCGCATGAGAGTGGCGATGTCTCCTAGATTTCGCATATATGTCTCTGGAATCTCAGTTCAGTGATGCGCAACAAAGTAGGATTTAATCGAAATATCCTACTTTAATGGCCATGTCTTGCCGTGAGCGCGGGCAAGCTTCACATCTTCATCCGCATCACGGCAGAGTTGGACGGCCTCGAGCGCTTCCCTGGTTTCCGCCTTGTCGGTCACAAGGAGATTCAGGCCTAATCCTTCAAGCACGGTGAACAGCAATTCGATGTTCGTCGACTTCCCGTTTTCCAATCTAGAGAGCGTACTCTTGGAAATGCGGAGTTGGTCTGCGGCGTCAATCAGTTTGATGCCGCCGCTCGTTCGGCGGTGCCGCAGTATTCGACCCAACGCCTCCATGCTCGATGCGTGCGGATGACTCTCTTCTTCCGCAGTCTTTATCATCCTTCCCATAATTCCCACCTTTAGTGATTAATGACGCTGTATGGCGGCGCCAAGGCAATTGGGTCTCGTAAGTGGGAATAATGGCGCCGATGCTCCACCGCCATTCCCCTTCTCTCGAGCCTATTGTAGGAGGCTCGCTGCTGAATGCTAGGTTGGGGGCAGCGCTATACCGCGTTATACCGAGTTCGGATAATTATCTGTATTCAGATAATTGGGTATAGCGGGTACAGGGAGGTGCACCTGCGTCGAGAGAAATCTCGGGTATGAGACGAAATCTGTTCCAATATCAGGATTGCCATGACAATTTCGACACCATGACTAGCCAATCTCGCAAGAAGCAGGCGCCGGTACAGAAAGGGAACCCCCACGGTCTGACGAAGAACCAGCATATCTTTCCGAAGAAAGGGCTGGAAAGGTTTGCTGTTGCTGATTTTGTTCATGTGATACTCATTAGCAATCCGAACCCTTTTCGAGTCAGTACCAAACACGAAATCTTTTGCGCATATCGTGCGTGGGACCAGAAAGCAGAAAAACTGGATGGCAAAGGGGTTGAAGATGACTTTGCGAAATTGGCCGACCAAGTAGTCTCTGGCGAGGTGCAAGAGCTGGACGCATCAATGAACATGGTGGCAGTGGATTTTTGGGACCTTATGAATGAGCGGTACAAGGCTCATATCACCCCGCTTGAAGACGTAACGTTCCCGGGCACAACTGCGAACAACTTGACTATTGACCAGCAAGAGCAGTTGGAAAGCAACTATGTTTCGTTTGTTGGCCCTGACGGGAAAATGTCTGGCCGCGTGATTGCCGGCATTCATATGTACGGCCGGCGGATGTACCGCCGGCGTAGTGAGGTTCCTTCGTGGGGAATATGGCGGGCGCAAGAGGGCGAGTTCATCGTCCCAGATAGCTTCAGCGAAGGAATGGGCATACCGGTATCACCTTCAATCTGGTTGATAGCAAACGAGCCAAACCGCACCCTTACCTTCATGGACGTTGCCGCACTGAATACGTCTCTGGTTTCACAAGCCCATAAGTATGCTTTTGCGCGCGATTTTGCCAAAGCTCCGGTCTTGGAACGTGCCGGTGGTTGAGTTTGGGCTGACGAAGGATGCGTGACTTGAATCAGGCAAGGGCTCACCAGGGGGGGATGCAGTGAGTGGCTTTCACGCTAATGCATACCGGCCCACTTCTTCCCTATGGCCACGTATGAATAATGCGCCAAAAAATCATACGTGGTTTCAGACACGGATTGAGAAATCGAAGTGCTTTTCGGACACGATTCTGAGAATCTACGTACTTTTCGGACAAAAGCACCATAAATCGAAGTAGTTTTCGGACAAGCCGGGACAAATCGGCGCCTCCTTCGGACACACGATGCCCTGCTTAGAGAGCAACTTGTTTCAGTTGTGGGACGGCCTAAACTGATTTCATCGACTCCACGAGGAAGCGACATGGAACATGAATTCACTCTTCGATTTAGCCTGGACATGGCCGATGTTGCCGGCGATGTGAACGACATCGTTGAGCGGCTCGGAGAGGCTGGCTGCTTAGACGCTTTAGTGGGGATAGGGACCCCGGGGAAGATAGCTCTGGATTTCTCTCGCAGTGCAACTTCGTTGGAGCAGGCAATTCGCAGCGCTATTGCGGATGTGAAGACTGCCATCCCGAGCGCGGAGCTGTACTCGACCGAGCCTGTACAGGGCGGAGAGAAAGTCGATGAAATCCTCATGAAGAAGCTGGCCGTCATGGAGAGTTTGATGACCGAGCTCGTGAGCTGGGTAGAGCTGAATCAGCTTACGCACGCCCAAGCTGCGGAAAGGCTCCACGCGAAAACCCAACGCGTGGACGAGATATTCAAGATGAATCCGCGAAATTTCACCATCGATTCCCTGGTGGACATGCTGCTGCGCGCGGGAAGACACGTTCGTTTTGAGATATGCAAAGCACCCACCTGTTAATCGAGGAGTTCTCAGTGCCTTCCGGCATCCACCCGGGCGAGTCGGTGCATGTGCGCATTCGTAGGGACCTGGCCTTTCGCCCTGGATGCCTGCTGAACAGCAACTATCTAGTCGACCTGCATGTAGGTGCTTCCTGCCGGCTTGCCAAGAACTACGCTGGGCTGAGTCTCCGAGTCGCCAACGAGATAGCGCTCCGGTACCTGTTGGAACATGTAGACGGTATTGCCCCCGATTTGCATTAAGGTTTGCGGTAAGAACGCCAGCTTGGTAACCTATATTAAAGGACCCCTTCAGCCGACTCGAGGGGTTGCCCGCCAGGCGCTGCTTGGCCTAGCAACCGCTAGGTAAGAGGAATCGGACCCGATGGACCAGAAGCCCCGCTAGTCGGGGCTTCTGCATTTGTGCTCAATAAATAGGCAATCCCGCCTGCGCCCAATCAGCAAGCAGCGTGGTGAGCCAACAACTTGAGTTATCCACAGATTTTTCCAGCCAAAACGGGGATAAGTACGCAGTCGGGTGCCTTTTGTGGATTGCTTGACACGAGCTCGACGGATGACTAATCTTGTTTCCAGGCTACCTGGACCCAACTTGTCGTCGAGTTAAACAGGTGATGCATTTCAGTATTTCCTGACCTTCAATCCGAGGTCGGTGCTTAAACGACGAACGCCGGCCATATAGACGATTGAGGTGTATCCATGGCGAGCATTCCGCTATCAACCCAGGCCGTTAAGGCCGTCAAAACAGACCTGACCAAATGGTTCGATGAGTGCAAATCTGCTCATCTCTCTGAAGCTCTGGCTTATGCGCTTGGCTTCAACACAAACGCTGCCTTGCTCAAAGAAATAGAACTACAGGGTAATGACCCTCTGTTCTATATCGTGGATGAAGAACGACTAACAAAGCGCCTCAATGCCCTGGGGTATCCAGTAGCGAACGACTTCTTCTTTGATGCGGCTGATATCCCCGAGATGCGGGAGACGTTGTGTCTGCGGTCGTTTGACATTGAATATAAGACCAAGCGGCAAAAGGCCTGGCGGAACCTGATGGTTTCGGCCGTCAACGAAGCGTTACGCCGTCGACTCTTTTCGCTTCGTCCTGACGACAACCGTTGGCCATCGCATCAGACCATGGGGTCTCATATTTTCGAGTTTCAGTTGACCACTGGTGACCTTGCTCGGGTCAAAGTGAGGGATATCGGCTATTCGGAAATTGCGGTCGAGGTGATGCTGAATCCACGAACGGGCGGTAGCCCCATCGCTTACTATGCGACTCTACAGGAGTGCGACGCCGTTGCGATGAGTTGGCTGGAAAGAAGAGATGGCGCTTGGCTGCAAAGTGCGATGGATTCGTTCCGCTGCAAAAGGCCGGTTTTGGAAAGGCTGTTCTCACTTGAAGTCGAACCGCTGGGCTTTGGTGATAAAGGCGCCGTGAAATAGTCCGAAGCACGTGGAGCCGACCGCTAGGTCGGCTTCTTTTCGGACGTTACACCAGCTGTTGTCGTCTCCATTAAGTCAAGATTCCCGTTATGCTTTCGCGAAAACGCAAACAAGGGGAAATGCATGGGGGCTTGCAAATTTGTCTTGAAGGCCGTAACAGGCACAATCATGGCTGCCGTGATGGGGGTATCTGCGGCGCAGGCGCCAGCACTACTTCTTTTCGGGGGGCACAGCCACGACAAGTTCTTGGGCTGCTTGAACTGCAGCGAACACGACAACGGTTCGGTCTGCAATGAGTACGGCTCGTATGGTTCAGGCTACAACTCTGACAGCATCTGGAATAGTTACGGCCAATACGGCTCAAGCTACAGCTCTCTTTCCCCTTGGAATACGTACGCTAGTGACCCACCGGTGATTGTGGACAGGGATGGTCGCTTCTATGGTTATTTGACGGCCAATGCGTACCGCCCGAAACGTACTGAGATTAAGGGGCTTGTCGCGCTTACTGATGCTGCGGAGAAATTCAATGACTTGGACAAGCTCCGTGAGGCGTTTTGCCGGAGGTGAGTTTGGGCCACTGGGGCCGATGCGGAATGAGATGGCCGCCCAATATCACGGTTAAACCGTTGGCGCCACCACTTCAGCGACCGAGTATCTTCAATGATGACGCATCTTTCTTACTAACTCAGAGCCATGCCTATCAAGACCATCCCGGCCATCGATGCCGTCATCCAGAAGTTTAACGTTGCTGATGTGCCTCTGGATTTCTACGCAGTGATTGGCGAACTCTCTGGGGCACGGAACGCACTGGAGGACGAAGAATTGCGGGAGGCGGCTTATGTTGACCTCGCTATTTTCCTTCTCAATATCAGTGTTGGTAATACGGCAGAGAATCCGTGGAACTGCTATTTTCGGCCGGGTAGTTCAGCTACAGGAAAAGACGGGGCGATTATCTATTTCCCCGATATTTCATATTTGCCGGCCGGCACTATTGACTACTGGTCTGAGCGGGCAGCCAAGGCCGTAAACCAGACGATGAAGGCTCGATATGCTGATGCAGCTTGGGAGCTCACACCAATCGTCGAGAAGGGGCGGCGGCGGAACATCGACACATGCAAAATGGCGATTGATGCGTATCTCAGTTCAGCCCGGTTTGAGCAAGGTGCGGATATTTGGGACGGTCTGAATGGCGCCAAGCGTGCTATCGACTTGGCTGCAACAATTCGTGACTCAGCACGCGTTGCCGAAGCACGTGCTGTCCTGTTGGAGCTCCATCGCCGCGATATGGGTTGGTGGCATCAGATATTCGACTATCTGATGGACAATAAGATGGCTGGGCTGACCGACAAGGAAAGGGCCGAATTGGTTGGCGATGTCGAGTCGATTCTGCTTTCGAACGCGTCTGTAGAGCCAGGAAAATTCAACCCACATGGTGCCGAGATGGCTGGGGGCGCTCTGGCGCGATACTACGGCAAGCTGTCGGAGCCGGCCGAGGTCAAACGAGTACACATTGTGGTCGCAAAGGTTTTCGAGCACGCCGCAACGCTTGGTAAGGCGCAGCTGGCAGCATCGTTCCTTCAGACCAGTCTGAATCAGTATGTTTTGGCATCTGAGCCGGCGGAGGCAGAGCGCGTGCGAATTCTGATGCAGGAGAAGATACGGCAGTCGCATGATGAAATGGGGACTTTCACAACCCGAACCGAGATTTCCAAGGAAGAAATCGAGAAGTTCATCGGCAACCATGTCGTAGATTCTGACATTCAGACTCTGGCCAACATCACCATGGAGTTTTTGCCACGTATCGGACGCTTGCGAGCACGCATTCAAGACTTGAGAACAAATGAGCCACTCTTTGCGATGTTGACTCAGGAGCTTGTGAGAGACAACATGGTCGCGGCGAAAATTGGTGGCGTGGATGATGACCCTGGCGGTCGGCTCCTCCAGGAGGCGCTAAAGGAAATGCAGTTCCGAGGGCCGTGGCTCAATTGGGTGGTTGACGCGGCTATCAAGAAATTCGATTTCAAGAGTGGCCATTTTGTTGCGTGGGCAAATCGAGGCAAGTTGTTTGAGAAGGACCGTCTGTCATTGTTGCAGCATGGCTTTGAAGCCTGGCTTCATGAGGACCATGTAACCGCACTTCACGTTCTAATTCCGCAAATCGAACATGCATTCCGCGAATTGTCTGCCAGGGTGGGTAAGGCGACGACAAAACCATACGGCGCCGTTCCGGGAACCAGTGTTGCCATCAATATGGGCGACGTGGTGTTCGCCAACGGGACGATGGACTCAATAGGTCCCGTGGGTGAGCCGCTAAAGCTTTATTTGCAGGCTTTGTATGTCGACCCGCGTGGTTGGAATCTGAGAAATAGGTTCGCGCATGGCTTATTGGGGCTCGATGATATCGCTCCGGTATCAGTGCTTTGGTTGGTTCACACGACCATGTTTTTGGGTATGGTCATGCAATTTGTGGAGAAGCATCAATCGCAGGCAGCAGAAGCCGGAGAATGAAGCGGGCGCGAGCTAGAAGAGCGACCCCGTTTCAGCAGCTGCAACGAGGTCATAACCGTCGTTCTAAATTTTATGTCTGCATGCTCCGTGACATACTTGAGAGATAAATGGAGGGGGCCATGTACTTTCAAATCGACAACACCACAGTTCGAGTGCTCGGCTCGATTCATCTTTTCCCCGCGAATGTACCTGAAGTGCCAAGATGGGCCCGTGATGCATATGCTTGGGCCGATGAGTTGGTTTTCGAGACAGATTGGGGGGCCATCGGAGATGAATTCACTTTGCCACAAGGGCAGTCGTTATCCGACCATGTGCCAAAGAATGTCTGGGAGTGGCTTGTCGCCCATTGGCCGGCGGAGCTAGGCGAGCTGCATAGGACACCTGCATGGCTTGTCTTTATGCAATTGGGGAAAGTCGGAGCAAAAACTAAGCATGGGATAGACGTCCAGTTTCGTGACCTTGCGGTCAAGGATGGGAAGGATATCCGCTATCTGGAAACCCCAGTTGAATTTGCAGATTCGATGCGCTCAGTGCCTTCCGAGGACGTGCTGTTGGCGCTGAATGAAGCGATTTCTTCAATCGGAGATAACGATAAAGGCATCAAAGGCATGTTCTCCGATTGGAACAAGCGAGACCTGGATACCATGTTTCGCCGTGTCCAAAAGAAGACAATCATTACGGTACCCTCCCTCCGCAGAGCTGCCCTCACAGGGCGCAATGAAAATTGGCTCGGAGCGATGCACGAGCTATGTAAATCTGAGCGGAAGGTATTGGTTGTAGTCGGCGGACTCCATCTTCATGGTGAGGGGAATCTTCTCCAGCTACTTGAACGTGCTATTGAGAGGCTCTAGGCAATTATCGGGAAGGCTGATTTGATGCTTAGAAGAACAAGAAATCGGGATACAAATGAATCCAAAAAAGAATAGCCAAAAATACTTGGAGCTGGGGAAGCTCCTGAAGGAGTTGAGAGAAAAGGCTGACTTCAAGGACCACAAGGAGCTGGCCGAAGCTATCCATGCAAATGCTCGTACCGTGCTTTCATGGGAAAACGGCATATCTCGGCCGCGGCAAGAGACAGTGCTGCAGCTGCAGCAGCTAGTACACGCAACTGATAACGCCTTATTGACCGCCGCAGGTTTTTCCAAAGAAGCTGCTCAAGCGAATGAAGCTAGTACGACGACGATATCCAGTGTTTTTCCTTTGTCTTCGCTAACCGCAGACGACTTTGAGGAGTTCTGCGCTACGTTTCTCGATTTTCTGTACCACCCTCGTGGCTCCGAGGTTCATCGCTACGGAGCTACTGGCCATAAGCAGCACGGAATCGACATCGTTGCCCGTGGCGAAAACTATGTGCACTCTTTTCAGTGCAAACGTGTAAGGGACTTCGGCGCTCAGAAGGTACATGAGGCAGTAAAGAAGCAGACATACAAAGCGTCATTCAAGGTTCTGTTACTGGGATATACCGCTAGTCCAGATGCTCGAGACGCAATAGCTGATTATCCCGGTTGGCAACTTTGGGACCCATTCGACATTACCCGAAAGATTCGTCTGCTTCCTCGCTTTGACCAAGTTGCATTGGTCGACAGATTCTTTGTCGGTAAGAGATTGGACTTGCTTGGAATAACTGAGCAGGGTCCTATCCAAAGTGCAGGCGAGTTCTTCGCTCAGTTCCTGGTGGGTAGTCGCTATTTCAATCATGCGTGGACACTGATTGGTCGAACCGATGAAGTTGCCAATGCTGTCGCATTTGCTAAAGAAGATGACGTTCTGTTGACATGCATCAGTGGCCCGCCGGGGGTCGGAAAAAGCCGTGTATTGCGAGAGGTCGTGGCTCGTCTTGAAGCGGATACTTCCTTGTATATCAGGTTTGTATCAGCCGGCGAAACTATAAAAGCCTCACATTTCGAAGGGGTGAGAGCAAAAGATGGTGGCGAAACCTTGCTGATTGTGGATGATGCCCACGATAGAGAGGATTTGCCTCTTCTACTCAATTTCGCGTCAGTTCCAGATAATCTCACCAAGCTCCTATTTACGACTCGTCCATATGGGATTGAACCAATCAAGCGCAATGCTGCATCGGCAGGCGTATCTGGCACCGCTATAAAATTCATTGAGATTCTTCCTCCGACAAAGGAACAGGCGCAAGCCTTAGCCGAGTACGTCCTAAAGCAATGCAACGGCCCAATAGAAGCTGCCAAGGCCATTGCGAAAGTGACCTTTACGACCCCCCTAACTACCGTGCTTGCAGCGCAGCTAGTGGCGAAGCACAACATCCCGTTAGAGTTACTTGCTCAAGAAGAGGAATTCCGAATTCATGTGCTCCGTAGCCTTCAGCAGGTCATTGCACTAGAGTTAGTTCAAGAATATGAGCGCGGAAAACTCAATGCGGTTCTTCGTACAATTTCGCTTCTACAGCCAGTCATCCAGGACGACCCGGCCTTCTTGGAGATACTGGAGAAAGTTGAGGGCGTCAGTAAGACAGATGCGACGCGCTTGATGAACGTGTTAAACGAAGCTGGGGTTCTTTTCAAGCGTGGAATTCGCTCAAGGTTGGCACCAGACTTGCTCGCCGATGAAATTATTCGAGCCAACTATATTGACCCCAATTCCCAAGCAAATGCCTTGGTTGAGCAGATATTCGAGCAGCTGGGCGTAGAGCATCTAAAAAACATGTTCTTAAATCTGGGGCGGCTTGACTGGCGCCTGCGAGAGGGAAAGACAGACCAAAGTACGTTGTTGACGAACATAGCACCTAAGCTGAAATGGCAGGGGAAATACAGTAATACGCATTTGAAAGCCGCAGAAGCTGTAGCTTTTTATCAGCCGAGATTCGCAATGGACTTCGCAAAACGTCTCATTACAGAGGGGCACGGAGACGATACGAATGTGTGCAATTTGCTTCGCTATGCTGCTTACACTTACGACCACGTTCAAGAAGCTTGCTCCCTACTGTGGCGGGCCGGAAGGGGGGCAAAAAATGGTAAGAAAACTGCGCTCAATCCTGGAATGAGTGTCTTTGCTGACTTGGCCAAGTACCAGGTGAATAAGCCTCTTGCATATATCGATGAGGTCATCGATTTCGTACTCAAATTGCTGGAAAACCCCACCACGCTGAGCTTTGAAAACAATCCATTTTGTGTTTTGGAAGGGCCATTGCAGACGGAATATCAGTCAACGACATACTCCCGTTTAGCCTTTACCATTGGGCGCTACATCGTTTCTCTGTCTAGGGTTCAGTCATTGCGAGACAAAGTTACCAATGCACTCTTTGAGTATTTAAGAAGTGGTACAGACAGGAAGGCGTTTCTTGCAGTCCAGACGCTGAGCAATGCATTGCAAGGTCCTATGCGTGCCAAGCCTGCGAATGATGAATGGACGCATGAGCATTTGAATCTGCTAAACAAGCTTCTTGCGATTGTTGAGGGAACGCATGTGCACGCGGTGGTGCTGGTGCGGATTGGCCAGGCCGTCAGATGGCATGCATACTATTCTCAGTCAATCACTGCTCCGGTTGCGTTAAAGATTCAAAGCTATCTACATCGAGATTTGCGGACTCGGCTAATCCGAATGCTTATTGATGCGTGGGGTAATAACACGTGGAAGCCTTATGACGGAGATACGGATGCCAACCAGTTTAAGATGAACTGCGAGGCTACAGCAAAGGAGCTAATCGAGGCCTTCCCAGATATCGACAATTTTTATGCAGAGATTCAATCTGCGTTACAAGAAATGTCGGTCCTTGCGCCAGGATTTGGCACCCCGTACTTGTTCCTCGGTTCTCTTTTGGATGCAGTCCCTGGTTTCGCGGGAAAGATTCTCAGAGAGAGTTTGTATCATGATGTTGGTCCGCTGAATGTAGCTATAGGCAGAGCAATATGCATTGAACTCATGTCGGGCCGGAATTCCCTTATTGCGGACTATGTGGAGTTCTCCAGGAAATCCGATGAGGCATTGATGCGGCTTGCTGACGGCTACGCATATTTTCAATCTGCACGCGCATACACGGACGAGGAGTGCTCTCTCTTTGAGCGAATCTTTTTGTCAGAGAATGAATCAGTAATTTTTTCAGCGGCGCAGCTTTCTCGTCAGATTTTTTCCCAATCTCCAAGTCTTGCCTTCGAACTTATTTGCCGACTCGACTTCGCTATCAATACTGAAGCCACTCATCACATATTTATGTTGTTGGCAGATAGTAAGGAGATGCAATCTCTTGATGTCGAAGAATGGAGACCTCGGATTCTACAAAAGCTTAGAAATCGAACTAACTTGGATGACCATTGGATTCGGTCCTTCATTGTGGAGTCAGTCAAGATTGATGCTCCAGCTGTTATGGAACTTGTTAAAGCGCGCTTGAAAGAGGCATGTAGGCTGGATGATTGGCAGTATTTGCCGCTTCGCAAGGAGCATACAAAAGGCATAGACCTTCGCGCCTCCAGTCAATATGAGCAGTTGATTCAGGAATTTCTCGATTGGGTGGTCAGTGATGCTGACGTGTCGTCGAGGCTCTCATGGATTGGGGGAGTTTTTGCAGGAATGTGCGGCAATTTCGATTTGCCACTTCTTATGCAATTGCGCGAATGGATGTCCACAGGAACTGCTCTTCGTTTAGAGCTCGTGGAGTCAATCTTGAAAGAGGCTCAGCCTTCTCTCATTTTCGATTTTTCTGACTTCATCGCAGATATCTTGAATGATGCAGATGCTATTAGTCTCGATGCGCTTAATGGAATCCGGAATGCAATTTCGATATCGGCACGCTCAGGTCCGCGCTCTGGCACTCCGGGAGAGCCGTTCCCGGCTGACGTAAGGTTGGCGGAGCACTGTCAGAAGATGCTCAGTTCTTCAAGCCGGGCTCTTCCTACCTATGACCTATATGACGAGCTATTGAGAGACGCCAAACGGGAGATGTCTCTCGAACGTCGGGCTCGGTATTCCCTGGATGACGATGATGATTAGCATATTGGTTGCCAGTTGATGTTGCTCTCTTGCTTGTTTGGCAGACGTTCAAAGTCACCGCTTCAGCGATGCTAAGATTCAACCCTCAATTGGGGAAAGCATGGTTGAAGCTAGTGACAACGAAATTACGGTTGGACAAGTGGTGGATGCGTTTGCCTCTGCTGGCTCAGCAAAAGGGTTCGAGGCATGCCTCAACACCACAACATTGGCTATTTGCCGAGAAAGCTGGCGACCTACCGAGGTCTATCCTCCTGCTATTTTGCATACCAACTTGCTTTGAATCAGAACAACGACCCAGTCGCCGGATAGTTTTCCTCTGTTTTTGACTCTTCCTTTTTCTTTGCGTTGGATTTGCTCTTCGAAGCAGCTTTCGGCCGTGGCGCCAGCAATGCCTTCATCAGTTCGCTCGGATATCTTTAAGAGTGAAGATGGCGCGGCTGGTATCGCGCTGATAAAGACCGCAACAAATGGCTTTGAGGTCGTTCATTACATCATGGCGTCGTTGATGGTACTGGCAGGATTGGTCTTTGACATCACTTTCGAGCGTCAAAAGAAATTAGGTCTCAGTCTCTGACAGCTCTTTTGATAAATCGGCCTGAGAAAAAAGCCGACACTGGACAACGGTGTCGGCTTTTTTCTGTTTTCTCAGTTTAGAGTTCGTATCTAGGATAAATCCCCAAGAACGCATCCACGCTGTTCCAGAGCTCCTGACCCAGCTCCAACCTCATCATCTTGGCGAATCGGTCGCGAACCGTGTGACCGGCAAGTTCATCTCCAAATCGACCTATAAAGCGTTGCGTCGACTCTGTATTTTGGGCGCAAATTAGGGGTTCTTCATTTTCGGCAAGATTCTTCGCGCACTCGAGTGCGGCATGAAACGCTGGCGGTACGCTGTTGCCAAAGGACTGACTGTGCAGTTGCTTAAGCAAGAGCGCAACTTCTGCATGGGTCATCTTGCATACCGTTTCCATGCTTTTGTCGCTCAGTACGCTGAGAAGAAGAATGAGATAGTCGCGGCTCAGTGTCGCTTTCTGGTCCCGCGACCGTGGCGCTTCGGTGATTCGCTGCTCAACAGCAGCGCAAAAGGTCGTGAACTCTTCGCGTGTCGCACGGTGTCGATGCTTCACCAGGGTGTGTATGGCCCTCGATTCAGTTACCTTTAGGGCGCGCCGTAGACTGGATTTCGTCACGGCGAGTCCGTCATCCTCGAGTTGACTGATTGCCGAACGCACCTCGTCCTCAGTAAGTCCCCGGCGTTTTACCGATAGATTTTCGCGGATGTAGCTTGAGAGCCAGGCAGGTTGGATGTCCCAGGTAACGGAGAAGTGAAATTTGGTTATCTTTGCTGCGCTCGTAGCTTGATGAAAATTGGCCGGCCACGAAGAAAGTAGCCAGCAAGCAGCGTTGATAATCCTGGCGCGCTGTGGGGACGGAAGCTGTTCCACATTGTGTGCGTGGTTAATGAAGGGTTCGCTGGTCTGGAAAGAGCTTGGTAATACTCTCCAAATCTGCCGGGCGCCCGACCGCAAGAGAAGCTGAGCCATCACCCAAAGGGCATCGAACACCTCCTGAGCATTGGCCGCTTGTGGCATTTCCCTCGGCACTGCTCCTAACGTTGCACAAAGCCAGAGTGACCTAGCGATTTCTTGCATCTCACTGTCAACACTGCCGGCGCCGCCAATCGTTTCCCCACAGCATTGGCAATTTGAAAATGCGGATGGAACCCTTTCAAGAAGGATGCGCTGGCTCGCCGGCCACATACCGCCACCGCATGAAGCGCAAGTCTCACTCAGCGGGCAGCCATGGAGAGGGCAGTGTGTAATGAAGGCAAACCGCCATGCCAGTCGGAAATATGGGGTGGCATCGCCGACAAGGCACATTGGGCAGCAGGAGCTCCTGTTGCTGACGGAAGAATTTGCTCGGCAGGGAACCACCCATCTCCGCCGACCAGATTGCATGAACTGCGCAGAAATATGACTTCCTAGTGAGTCAAGGCATAGTGCTTGAATCGCGCTTTTAGCCACACGGCTGACGTCGCTCAACCAACGCAGCTCCTCGTCTTTCGGATATTGGTCCGGTTCCAGAGCGTAAGAGGATGAGTTCGGCCGTGGATAGAGCCTGAAGCCATTCGCTATGCCGCCGCGCTGTCGCCATGATGAGAGCGATTCGCCGGGAAAAGGGGCTGGCCTCAGGAGAAACATCTATGTCACCGCTGCTTTAAAAAGCATACTCGCTGCGTTGCTACCGCCCTTGTAGCCTGCTAGCTTTGGGTCTTGCAGATACAAGTCATTGATGAGCGGCTCATGCACGTAAGAGCATAGCTTCCAGTTGAGTGGGCTGTGCCAAATCGAATCCAAGAAAGTATGAAACCGTACGGTGGTAGCCTTCTCGCCAAACTTCCCCAATGGAACCAGACATCGATTTTGCTTTGTCCGTATAGTGCATCGGGCTCGGACTTCCTCCAGAGCCTGACGGATATCCTTAGGGTCAAAGCGTGGGGTCCAGAGGTCTTTCTCGAGAGCTACTGCAGGAAACCACCGAGCCCACCAGAGGAGCCAAGTAAGGCTTGGCGAGCAGCCCAGTATTTCGGAGGCGCCATCTATCGATATAGTCTCCGTGTATTGAGCGTACTGATTCACCATCTTTCTCCTGGACCAACTGAAGCTGGCTTCATCCCAAAGACTAACCATCGCCTTCGCCAATTCCTTATTTCTCGTGGCGCAGATTTTTCGGATGAAGCGCTCTTGAACTTGGTAGGTCTTTACTTCATTGACGAAAGCATGGACATAATTCCGCAATGGGGTTGGCCATCCCGTTACGAAGCGCTCGAAACTCAGCATCTCATTCAGCGACACCCAGGGGTTGCCAAAGGGTTTTTGAACAGTTCCGAGAAGAATTTTTATCAAGGCCGCAGTTCGATAGCTGCCTTCGCGCGCCTCCTCAAGGCCCATATCAAGAGTGATAGGCATGCTTCGGTAGGAGAATTTCCTCGAAAATTCAGCGTACCAACTGGGGGTGGGGACTCTTTTCAAATCAGTGAGAGCGGCGCCGCAGTCGCAGCCTACTGGAGATGTCCGCATGTAGGTCAGCGGGTTCTTGCATCTGTGGCATTCATCTATCGGCATCAACCCATGCCTTACACACGGCAATGGGATATGGAATGTCGCGGAGACATCCGGAATGAGCCCCTCTGAAACACAATCGGGACAGACTCGGGCGTGCGGCATCGACTGTTGTGACCTCGAACGTCCGCGTACCGTGCTTGGCTCGGGCGATAGATGTCCGCACATCAGGTCATTCAACTCGGAAGAGGGCATCGACCTCAGCCGAGCGTAGGAAGAATCCAGAGCTCCAACTAATTCGCGCTGACTTAATAGATTGCTAGCAGCTAATCGCATAATGAAGTCTGGTCGGTTTGAATATGCAGATGCGTTTGGACGGATTAACAGTCGTGGGCGTTTAGTCGTGGTCAATTATTTTTATCTCGTATTATTTTTTTGGCGACACCTCGGCGTCTGGGAGCAGGAATGCGAGATGTCGCCGATTTGAGGATTTCAGCCAAAGAAGCGATGGCTGCTGTTGCTATTAGGCAGCCTTATCCAACGGAGGGAGCGCAGGGTTGGACGAGTCGTGCCAGTTGTGGAACATCTCGCCAACCGCGGTGATAGGGCGAGGCTCAATTTTCTTGCCGAACGGATTGACAGTCTTCAGGTGGCTGCCGAAGAGGTTCTCCAGTGCTCGCTCGAAGTCGTCGGAAGTAAGTGCTTCCCGCTTATGCTCAACAGCGACGCACACAGCCTCCGTAACGAGTTTGTTAATCACTGACATCACGCCATTGGTAGCGCAGTAGATGCGCCAAGCCATCGTGCTCTCATCAAGTTTCGACAGTTCGGCCAACGGCAGGGCCTTATCCAGTTCCGAAAGGAAGCGGAGGAAGCAGCGGATGTCTTCAGCTTTGTCCATGGAGAAATACTCGATTCTGAGGTGTTTCATGGAGCGTCTACGGAGCTGAGCATTGGTCGTAACGACCTCTGCGGCCGAAGGTGTGCCAAGCAATACGACAAGGCACTTCGACTTATCAATCAAGTCGCGAATCCAGTTGCCCAGTTGCAAAACACCCTTTTGTCCGCGGCGTTCGGGAATATCTTGCACGTCATCAATGAAGATGATTTCTGTCTCGACATGTCGGAGCAGCGTTCCGATACGGTCCAGCATATCGGCAGCGGTGCCTTTGGGCTTCGGGTCGCCGAGTGCGCGCAGAAGCTCGGAGGCAAGGCCGCGCTGGGTCGGTGCCGGCGGGATTTTGAACATCACGGAGCGCACCTTGCTGATTTCACCAGAATCATCGCGTGGCATGAGTTGTTGAATGCGGTCGGCGAGATATGTCTTTCCTGCTCCGGAGCCGGCGAGAACCAGCATAGAATCGCCCCGTTTTTCGGCTTTGCAGTTCGCTGCCATGGTACGGATGCTCGACATGGCGACACTGCATTGAGGATGTTGGACGAAGATTTCGTTGGCCATATGCACGCGACGGGAGCGGATATCTGCGCCGCGCCAGTGCGCTTTGAGTTCGGCCATAATTTTTGGGGCAAGTTTTGCGTTTTGGTTTTCAATGGCGGCAGCAACTTGTGCCGAGCTAGCGCGTTGATTGTCAGAGGAGGTAGTAGTGTTGTTCATGATTTGAGTATTCGAAAAATTGTTTGAGATAAGCACCGCGTCACCGCCCCTCTCAGCCGCCCCTGCGGCTTTCCTGGACTGCCTGGCGCCAACTTCATCGGAGGTTTCAGTGCCTTCGTTCATGGCTTCCGTCCCTTCTTCGCACGAGGGAAATCAGGCGGAGGCAACCGTGCCACCATCCCTCTGGCACCCTCGAACTCCGCCAAAACTGCCTTGAGTCGGTTCAGCTCCCCATGAGAAAGCTGTTTGCTAAAGTGCTTCAGCATCAACCGAGCATGAAACTGCCTAACAGTTTTCCGAGGCCACAGATGAGACCGCTGCTTGGACGACTCTGGAGCCGGCGCAGGTGTAGTGTTCTTTCGTTCGGACATTGGATTACCTCTTGTGTAAAGAACCCATGAACTTCCTGAGCCCACGGGTGATTCAATGAAATGATGTTCGTTAAGTGATTTGGCGAAGCATTTCGTCGAGTACCCTCATCACTCATTTCTCGGTTTAGAGCGCGCTCTCATCAGGCGCCCAATCCCCGCGGCCCGCGGCGGAACTGCAGATTTCTGGTGTTGAAGCTTGATGGGCTTCATTTGGGCTGCGCGGTCGATGAGGTATTTGCGGAACTGAAGAAGGGCAGCCAGGTCAGGAGGGCTGATGCTTTGCCGGCGAGCTATCCTCAACTGCTGGTGAGCGCGCAGGTCGAGAAAATCTGCGGCCGCACTGCCTTTAGTGCTTTTTCGTTCGGGCATTGGAATTCCTTTCGTAAAGGGCCCATGTACATCCATGGTCCATGGGCGTTTTGATGACGTGATGATGATTAGGAGAATGCAAACTGCGAACTGTCCGGCATCGCCCACCCGTCCTCATCACCACCCTTATCCAGTTCAACTTCGTCAATCTGGCGTAGCTTTGCCTCAAGTGCCGTCATCACCCGTTCCTCGGTCTTGGAAGCGCTGTTAGTAGGCGCAGAGTCATCACCGGTGTTATCGCCATCATTGGCCGTCACGTTCCCCATCCGCATGGCAACCTTCCGGTGACGGAGCTTGGTCGACTTCCGCATCTCGGCCGTGAGGTCAATGAGGTCTTGGCGGCTCTTGAGATAGTCAGCCAGGTCAGGGTGATTGCTCCTACGTTCGCGAGCCATCTTGGTAATCAAGGTGTGCTGGAAGAGAGTCAGTCCCCGTGTGTATTCAGGAATGGCGCTCGGAACCTCCAACCACAACTTGGTGACCGGATTCAGCACCCAGATGGAATTCAGGTCATTTCGGCTATATCGAAAGATGACCTTCAGAGAATTGCCGTGCTGCACCCTCCAAGCTCTCAAAAGAGCATGGTGGTACTTCAGGACATTAGAAAACTGCACCCCTACAGGCCGTAGCTGCACGCTGTCCTCACGCATGCCGGCCAGCTTGATATCGAGAACGTTGGTTGGCAGCCGCGGTCGGCGGCCTTCCATTCCGCGGATATACCGTTCCTTCGGTGTGTAGCCATCCATGCCGGCTTCATGACAGTGCACGTCGTACGCCCACTTCATGAACCCCAGCCTGAATTGCTCGGTGGTCAGAACGGCGCTGTGAAGTCCCTCCTTCACCATCTCCCGAACTTGCTTCTTGGGTCCTACAAAACCAGGCACCCACTCAAGAAAGCGGCCGACCATCCGTCCGTTGAAGTTCTCGACTTTGGCCTTCTCCGTCGGCGTACGTGGTTTGGCGAACTCGACGGCGGCGTTAGCGATGGTCACAGCCGCTGAACGAAGCTCCAGCGTATGGTTGTAGCGGGCATTGTCAAAAATGATGAGTCCAGGCCGTCCCATATATGGAATGTCATCTTTGACCTTCGCGTAGGAGCCTTCGCCCCTCAACTTCGGCATCACGCCATTAATCACTGCAGCTACCGCGGACTCGAGGCTGCGAGCTTCTGCACTCATCGAGAGCCCAGTCGGAACGTCGGAGAGCTGGTCGACCATGCTCGTTACCCATACGCGTCCAAAGGGCAATCCAGTCAGTTCGTCAACGGCAAATACTCCGGTGTCCTTGTCATCACACTCCGTGACCTGACCGGTGAACGAAGCCCTATCCCGCGGATACCATTCGCGGAATTCCCTCTTCGCAGCGGTCAATCCCTCGTTCCTTCTGCAGATGTCATATGCCCCCAGATACCGCTTAGTCTCCCGCGTGACAGTCGATAGCGATGGCCGCAGCGCAACAGCCTTCGCCGCACCGTGCGTTTCGTTCAGCTCGTGCTGTATCGCCTTCTGAATTTGCGTGAAACGGACCTTCGCGTTTTTGTCCTTGTAGATTCCGGCGAGCACTTTGTTGTAGGCTTCCTGTGCTGCAGCAGCAAGACGGCTCTTCCCGCCACCGCCACGCTGTGCGTAGTGCGGGAATGCCGCTTGCAGGTCTCCGCTGGCGCGTTCGATTTTCCGCTCGCAGGTGTAAAGCGTGGACAGTTTCGGCGGATTCGGGTCGTCGTTCTTTTTCACCAAGCGCTCTAAATCCATCTGTCGGATTTGGGTAGGCCTCATCGAGGTATGGCCGAGCTTCCGCATTGCGTTGATGTATGCAATCAACCGCAATCCGAAAGTTCGAGCCTTCTCGCTAAAGGCCAGCATGCCGCCAGTGGTTTGGATACCTTTCCATGCGTCTTGCATCTGCGCATTCAGGCCCTCAGGTGTCGCCGGCTCGGTTTCGAAGTACGGGACGAGGATGCCGTTGTTGTAGGCCTCCCAGAACATCTCCGTCTTCATCAACTTGCGTGCAAGCGTCGCGCTGTGTTCAATGACCAAGTGTGTGGACCGGACAGAGACAATCTCAAAAACAATATTGCCTCTACGCAGGCGTGTACCCGCCTCCACCGCAAAATGCGATGGCTGCTTGATAGCATTCATGGTGGCCTCCGCTCAGAAGTCGGCGAGTGCCTTCCACCAGCTGTCCGACTCCTCGCTCTCGCCAAGGAACATGCTGATGAAATCGTCTTGTGGAATGCCCGAAATACGGGTTTCTTTGCTCAATGGTTGGGTCAACGGAATGAACACATGGCCCTTCCACGCTGCCGCGTAGAGAACGTCTCGGTCCATGTCCGTGTTGAGCGAAAACTCCCCCAGGGTGGCATTGCGCCCCTGTGCCTTCACCCAGTTCATCAGACCCACGATTTCGTCATCAGTGATGCCGCTACTGCTCGCCATCCGCATGTACATGAGGTGGTCACGAACGGGCTTGCTTAACGGCGAGACGTCGGTCCACAACAGATATTTCATACCCAGCTCTTTGAACTTCGCGCGGTACTCCGCAATTTCCCATTGCTTCGCTGGCGACAGGAATCGATGCGACTTCGTCTCCAGCACGTAAAGCTGCGGCACCGGGTTTCCGGGTACTTGGAAGAGAAAGTCCGGATAAATCTCACTTCCGAACTCGTCGATGGAGGTCTTGAAAGGTTGAGCTTTCACTTTCTCGATGTACCCCATGTTGATGAGGTACTCGACGGCCAAAGCTGAACAGAATTCGTTACGGCCCTGAACGTCGACGTATTGGCCCAGCGCCTCTGATTTGTAGTGGTGGTTCTGGGTCCAGCGGGACGGACCCCTGAGCTCTCGTGACGCCTTGCTGTTGAAGACGTCATCCGCCCATTTAGGGCTGCCCATTTTGTGTGTGGATACTCGCATTACCATCCCTTTCTCTGCGCCAATGGCGCTTAGAAAAACAGCTATCGCTGTCAAATGAGTCTTGACCGGTTAGCTGCAGGACGGTACCTTGAAGGTTCCTAGGCCTTAGGTGGGGTTACCTTCCTGAGCTAAAGGCGGTGAATTACCGGCGTGTAGTTCGCCGCTTTTTCATTTCTGATGTCCTCGTAATCTCTGCTCCCTTCCTCTCTTCAGTTGCTCAAAGCTTGGCGCCAAGGCCAAACTACTTACCGCCATCCGGCGTGATTTCATCCTCATAGCTAACGCCCCATCCCCGCAGACGCTTACGGCCGCCCCGTGACGTTCCCCCCAGCGACCAATCGCCGACGACGAATTCCTCCTCGACGTGGGAGTGAATGTCTTTCTCTGATTTCCAACAGGAAATTGCATAAAGGAAATATTCGGGTAAGGCTATCGACCGAAATCTCTTTGGGCAATCTGGAGGGCATCAATTGCTAATGGGCAATTAAACTTGCGCATATCGCAACTATGACTGCCCTGGACTGTGGATTCTGCGCCACGCTCTTCAATCGCGCAGATTTCAAAGGAGGGGGATGGATTAAATATTAGCTCGTATTTAAATGAACCTTATTCTTGGCTTAATGAGGCGAGTTTAGGCACACTTTTTCGGAAAGGCAAGGTGGACTTTGCATCGGGATATGCGAGTAGAAGTCGCTCTGGTGGCGGGTCTATGTTGACAATGTAGGGTTCTCTTCTACACCACTGTTTAAATGTACAGATGCTCGATTTTTAGTTGATATATACCATTAAACTCGTATTTTGTAATTTGGAGTTTAATGGTAGAGGTCCGGCCAATGGTGGCCCTCCGGCCGATTTCGATGCGCTCGAGTTCGTCGAATAAATTGGATTTGAGGCGGTAGTTTAGGAATGGATGAGGGGTCTTCGAGGAGGAAGCGGTGCGGGGAATGCGGGGACAAAAAGGCGAAGGCACTCCCCAGCAGAAAAAGCAAGATTTGTTGCGCCGCGGAGACGACTTGGGGGCGTCGTCACAGTATGAGTCTAACTCTGATTAGTAGTTAGTTTAATTGTGATGAAGTCCACTGATAGCGGGCAATGACATCGGGCGAACACCGGCACTTGCCGCTATCGTGACCCGAGTATCCACAAGGGCAAGGATTCATCGCCGCCAGCAACTGGAATCTTGCCGGGAATTCGGCCTGCCGTGCCGCGCGTGAAATGGTGATACGGCCCGACTCCATCGGTTCGCGCAGTACCTCCAGTACATGGCGGCTGAACTCCGGCAGTTCGTCCAGAAAAAGCACCCCGTGATGCGCCAGCGAAATCTCGCCCGGGCGCGGCATGCCGCCGCCACCCACCAGCGCCGCTGCCGACGCCGTGTGATGCGGGCTGCGAAACGGACGTTGCTTCCAGCGGCGGGCATCGAAGCCCTGCCCCAGCGATTGCACCGCCGCAGCTTCCAGCGCCTGTTGCTCGGTCATCGGCGGCAAGATGCCGGGCAGGCGCGCCGCCAGCATCGATTTGCCGGTACCGGGCGGCCCGACCAACAGAATACTGTGGCCACCGGCCGCTGCGACTTCCAGCGCGCGTCGCGCCTGCAGCTGGCCTTTCACGTCGCTGAAGTCGGGCCACGTCGACGGCGAAGAACAGGCCGTGCTGACATGCGGCTGCAAGCGTTCGCTGGCGTCGCGCGTGGAGAAGTGCGCGCACACCTGCAGCAGCGACTGCGCCGGCAGGATCACGGCATCCTTCACCAACGCCGCTTCGTCCGCGTTGGCCTGCGGCAGGATGAAACTTCGGCGCTGCTGTGCGCCCTCCCCCTGTGCCATTGCGCAAGCCATCGCCAATGCGCCGCGCACGGGCAACACCTGGCCCGATAACGACAACTCGCCGGCAAACTCGTATTGGTCAAGACAGTCGCCGGGAATTTGCGATGAAGCGGCCAGAATGCCCAGCGCAATCGCTAAATCGAAGCGTCCCGATTCCTTGGGCAGATCGGCAGGCGCGAGATTGGCCGTGATCCGTCGTGCCGGAAATTCAAAGCGCGCATTCTGCAATGCGGCCCGTACCCGGTCCCGCGCTTCCTTCACCTCGGCTTCGGGCAAGCCGACGATGGTGAAACTGGGCAAGCCATTGGCCAGATGCACTTCAACTGTCACCGGCGGCGCATGCATGCCGGCCAGTGCGCGACTGCGGAGGATGGCGAGGCTCATCGAGCGAATCCGATGACGCCATCGCGAGTGAGCGGGACAACGGTGATTGGAAGAGCCGTTATTGGCATGTGCATATCGATCGCCGTCGCAAGTTGGAAGATCGCCAATATTGCCTTCAATAAACCCGATAACGCCTGATGAGCTGGTGGTTGCGGGAAGCTCTTGAGAAATTACGATGCGACCGCTGCTGCCAGTCTGATAACGCGAGCAATATTGGGAAACAAGCAAATGCTGCGGCGGCTTATCAATGCAGGAGAAAGTAACGAATCTGTCATAAAAACTTAGTAAATGCATGCTTCTGGTCCGTTTCTTGCATACATCACGGCACCCAAATTTTTAAGAGATGTCATGACCACGACATTCCACACAGCGGAATTTCTACGCTACATGCCGGCTGTTGCATTATGCGAGCGATCCCTGCGCGAACTCAATTTCGCCTGGCGCCTGATCGAGTCGACCGCCAAGATGGTGTGCCCGGCCGAGGCCAAGACCATCCTGCCGACCATGAAGGTCACGCGCGAAGGCTTCAATACGCTGGAACAGCGTCTCATCGCCAACCTGGTCGAGCAGAACATCGCCAAGACGGTGCGCGAAATCGATTTCAAGGCCAAGGTCATCATTGATATCGTGGTGCGCAACCTGTTCGAGCGCACCGCTGATGTGGGGTTTCTGGCGATGGACGACGCCATCCGCAGCTTCATCCTGGCGTGCCGGGAGGACGCCGCCGATGACGACCAGCGCGACGATATCGTTGCCCGTCTGCGTGCCTATCGCGAAAAATATACCGTCTATGACGAGATCCTCATCCTCGATACCCAGGGGCGGGTGCTGGCCAACCTGGACCGGCACAACGATATCTCGCAGTCGTACGATCCGCTGGTCGGGCAGACGCTCAAGTCCGACCACTATGTCGAGACCTTTGCCTTGTCCGATTTGCGCCAGGGCGGCGAGCGCGCCCTGATCTATTCGCACAAGATCGTCGACCCGGCCAACGGCGACGCCATCGGCATCCTGTGCCTGTGCTTTCCGATCGCAGTGGAAATGAAGGATGTCTTCAGCGGCCTGCAAAAGCCCGACGACCGATCCGTGATGCTGATGCTCGATGAGGCCGGCTGCGTCATCTCCAGCAGCGATCCGGAACACGTTGCCCCCGGCCGAACCGTGCCGCTGGCGCTGGATGACGATTATCAGGTTATCGCCTACGGCGGGCGCGAATACCTCGCCCGCACCCGCGCCGCGCACGACTATCAGGGTTACGGCGGCCCCGGTTGGTATGGTCACGTGATGATCCCCTGCGAAATGGCATTCCGCCAGCAGAACCTCGACCTGCTGGCGCAATACGACAGCGCCACCCGGGCGGGCGTGATGTCGCATGCCAAGTCGTTCTGTCCGCCGCTGCATGACGTCACCCTGATGGCCGATGCGATCAATCATTCGCTGCGCCGGGTGGTGTGGAACGGCAAGATCATGTCCTCCGGCGAGGACCGCGATCTGCTGCGCCTCAAGTCGATCCTGCATGAGATCAGCCAGACCGGCGACGAGACCAACGCCATCTTCAGAGAGTCGATCCAGGACCTGTACGGCACGGTATTGTCGGCCACGCTGCAGGACATGCAATTCATCTCGCGCCTGATGATCGACATCATGGATCGCAGCCTCTATGAGCGCGCCAACGATTGCCGTTGGTGGGCGCTCACGCCCGATATCCGGCGCATCACCGCCAATGGCCAGCGCAGCGAACCCGAGCGACAGCGCATGACGTCGATCCTGGCGTCGATCAACGCGCTCTATACCGCCTACTCCAGGCTGGTGGTGTTCGATGCCGGCGGCGCCATCATTGCCGCTTCCGATCCGCGCGGTGAAGGCCTGGATCTGTCCGATGTGCGCATGGATGAACAGTTGCTGCGCAAGACCATGCAGTTGGCCGACCCGCAGCAATATTGCGTCTCGCCGTTCGAGCCGAGCCCGCTCTACGGTGATCGCGCCACTTATATCTATTGCGCGGCGATCTTCGATCCGCAACGGCCGGGCCAGGTGGTGGGCGGCATCGGCGTGGTGTTCGATGCCGAGACCGAATTCAATAACATGCTGTCGGCGTCGCTGCCCGAGAATGACCAGGCATTTGCGGCCTATGTCGATCGTTCCGGTGCTGTTATTTCAAGCACGCATCCGGCTTATCCGCCCGCCAGCATCCTGCGCGTGGATGCGCAGGCGATGGAGGCCGACAACGGCTGCGGGTCGGCCACCATCCGGGTGCATGACCGCCAGTACATGGTGGCGGGCAGCACGGTCTCGTTCGGTTATCGTGAATACAAGAACAGCGATGGCCATGTCAATGATGTCATTGCCGTGGTGCTGGTGCCGATCGGCGCCGAAGCGGAGCCGGGTGCGGCCTTGCACAACCTGCCAGCCACAGTGTTGACTGCGCAGCATGCGGGAGAGGCCAGGGAATTCGCCACCGTCACGGTCGACGGCAATATCTTCGCGTTGCCGGCAGGGCACGTGGTCGAATCGATCGAGACCGAGCGCATGCTGACGGCCTCGACGCTCAAGCCGGTGATTGCCGGCGCGCTGAACTACCAGGACAGCAGCGGCAGCAGTTCGGCCTTCGTGCCGGTGATCGACATGCGTACCTTATTGCACCCTGATGCGCGCAAGCCGCAGTCTGCCAATGAGATCGTGGTGGTGCGGCACGGCCGCCATACCCTTGGCCTGCTGGTGGATGATCTGCACGATGTGCTGGAGTTCGGCAGCGCGCAGATCGACCCTCCGCTGAAGATGTTCCACAACCGAGCCAACTACATCTGCAATATGATCCGCACCGCCGATCCGGGGCAGACCGTGCAGGTGGTGGATATCGAGAGCATCGTGTCCAATGTCTTCGGCGAGAACGTCGAGAACCTGATGGCCGGCGAGCCGCACATTGTGCTGCTGCCGCCGGCCATTGCACATTGATTACTCAATGCTTACGCGTTGATCAGCTGCCGTTGCGACCCTTCAGCGCCGGCACGAACAGTTCGCTCCAGACAGCGGGCTTGGTCTTGATGGTGCCGGCCCGGCTCATGAACAGCACGTATTGCATCACTTCGTTGGGGGTGCTGGAAAACTGCGTGTCAGGATCGGCCAGCATCTTCTCGACTTCGTCCTGGCTCAGCTTCATCTTCGACACCCGCAGGAAAGTCTCGGCGGCGCCCTTGCGGTTCTTCGCGATATAGGCGTTGGCTTCTTCCTGCGCGGCCATGAAGGCCTGCGTCAGCTTGGGGTTCTTTTCGGTGAATGCCTTCAGCGCAAACACCACGTCGATGGTGATGTTGCCCAACACTTCGGACGAATTGATCACGCGCGTGATCTTGGGATCCTTGGCCTCCTGGTACGAGAACGGCGGCGACGTGAAGTGGGCCGTGATCTCGGTCTTGCCCGACAGCAGCGAACCCATCGCCTCAGGATGCGACAGGCTGACCGTCAGCGGGTCCAGCTTGGCATAGTTCTCGATGCCGAATGCCTTGGCTGCGGCCATCTGCAGCAATACCGCCGACAGCGAGGTCTTGATGCCGGGAATGGCGATCTTGTCCTTGGCCGTGAAGTCCTTCAGGGACTTCACGTTCGGGTTGTTGGTATTGAGGTAAAGCGATGAAGTCGACAATGCGCCCAGTCCGACCACTTCCGAACGCGGAATGCCGTGGGCCTTGGACCACAGCGTCACGAAACCCGGCGCTCCGGTGCCGGCGATATCGAGATTACCGGCCAGCATGGCATCGTTGATGACGTTGCCGCCATCGAGCAGGACCCAGTTGGTCTTGACGTCGGGAAGGCCCAGCGCCTTGGCGTGTTTTTCGACCAGGCCCTGGTCGCGAATGACCATCAGCGGCAGGTACAGCAGGCCGTAGCCGTGCGAGATGCGAACTACCGATGCTTCGGCGCGGGCAGCGCCCGAGGCGCCGAAGAGGCTCATCGCCGAGGCAATCAGAAGGGTGGAAAAATAGCGGCGTTTCATTCTTGTCTCCTGTTATTAGTTAGTCTAGTGCTGCATACCCCAGCGGTGGATGGTGCGTTTCTCGATCTGGGCGAATACCAGATTCTCTACCACCAGCCCGATCAGGATCACGAAGAACAATCCCGAGAACACGTTGGCGGTTTCCAGCTGGTTACGGTTTTCGAAGATGTACCAGCCCAGTCCACCGGTGCCGGATGACACCCCGAACACCAGTTCGGCCGCAATCAGGGTGCGCCATGCAAACGCCCAGCCCACCTTGAGGCCGGTCAGGATGCTGGGGAATGCGGCCGGTATCAGGATCGAGCGCACCAGCGAAAAGCGTCGCAGGCCATAGTTCTGGCCGACCATGCGCAAGGTATTGGATACCGCCCGGAAGCCGCCGTGGGTATTGAGCGCGACCGCCCACAGCACCGAATGCACCAGCACGAAGATGATGCTGCCGGTGCCCAGCCCGAACCAGATCAGCGCCAGCGGCAGCAAGGCGATGGCGGGGAGCGGGTTGAACATCGAGGTCAGGGTTTCGAGCAAATCGTTGCCGATGCGCGAGCTGATGGCCAATGTTGTCAACAGTCCCGCCAGCAGGATGCCGAGGCCATAGCCCACCAGCAGCGTCTGCAATGACACTGCGGCCCGTTCCAGCAACACGCCGCTGGCCAGGCCCGAGAGGAAGGCATGCAAGGTTTCGCTGAAGCTGGGAAACAGCAGGCGGTTGTCCAGCAGGCGGCCATAGACTTCCCAGATCGCCGCCAGCACCAGCAGGATCAGGGTCTTGCGCAGCCAGCCCAGGCGGTACAGTGATTCAAACGCCGATAGCGGGCGCTGGACTTCGGTGACGGCGTTGCGGTCGGGCTCGACCACGATCTCGGCGCGGACGAAGGGCAGATTATTGTTCATGAGGGTCTCCTGGGGCGCCGCTTCAGTGGTGCGCAAACAGCATGTCGTTGATGCGGGTCTCGAGCTCGGCCTGGGCCGCCGTTCCCATCTGTTCGGGGGCGATGCTGTTGAGTTCGGCGCGCACCTGCCCCGGATGCGGCGTCAGCAACAGGATGCGCGAACCGATCCGTATGGCTTCTTCGATCGAATGGGTCACGAACAGCACCGTGAACCGGGTGTCGTCCCACAGGCGCAGCAGTTCATCCTGCATCTTGCGGCGGGTAAGGGCATCGAGCGCGGCGAAGGGCTCGTCCATCAGCAGCACGTCGGGCTCCATGGCCATGCCGCGCGCAATCGAGACCCGTTGCTTCATGCCGCCCGAGAGCATGTGCGGATAGCTATCGATGAATTTCGCCAGGCCGACCTTCTCGATGTAGTACTCGGCGCGTTCGGCGGCGGCACGGCCTTGCAGGCGGCCACTGGCGTGCAGCGCGAATTCGACGTTCTGGCGCACGGTTTTCCAGGGCAGCAACTGGTCGAACTCCTGGAACACCATCATCCGGTCGGGGCCGGGTTCGTGGACCTCGCGGCCCTTCAGGCGGATGGTGCCCGCGCTCGGCTGCAGGTAGCCGCCGATGGCCTTGAGCAGCGTCGATTTTCCGCAGCCCGATGGCCCCAGCAGGATGTAGCGATCCGACGGGTGGACATTGAAGCTGACCTGCTGGGTCGCGGTGACCAGCGAGTCGCTGGTCTTGTACTGCAGCGTGACCCGGTCGATTTCCAGCAGCGGGACCGCCGCATCGGGGGGCGTCGGGACATGACTGGTGTCATTCATGCAAGTCTCCATGGTTTTTATTGATGATTGGCGTCGATGCTATGCGCCCAAGCTGTAACCAATCTGACTGAATCGGGCCGTCGGCTACTTTTTTTCGCATTTCGAGGCGACCGGGAATACAATCTGCGCCAGCCCAAGCAGCGTGGACAGCTGCGGCTTCGCAACATAACTGGAGATCGAACATGCGCATTCTTCTGGTCGAGGACACAGCGGACGTCGCCGAAGCCATCGTCAGCCATCTGGCACGCATCGGCCATACGGTGGAATGGGAGCGCGACGGCGCCACTGCCTCGCGCCGCATCGCCGACAGTTTCGACCTGGTGATCCTGGATGTCATGCTGCCCCAGCAGGATGGTTTCTCGCTGCTGGAGCAACTACGTGGACGCGGCCGGAATACGCCGGTGATGATGCTGACGGCATGCGCCGAGATCGAGGAGCGGGTGCGCGCGCTCGACCTGGGCGCCGATGACTACATGATCAAGCCGTTCGACTTTCGCGAGCTCGATGCCCGCGTGCGGGTATTGCTGCGACGTAGCGGCGGCGAGGCCACCAACCTGATCCATTGCGCCAATGTCTGCATCGACCGCAAGACGCGCAGCACCACGCTCGATGGCGCGGTCATTGAGCTGACCCGGCGTGAAGTCACCTTGCTGGAGATCATCGCGGCCCGGCCCGGGCGCATCTTCAACAAGGATGAATTGATGGAGCGGCTGTTTACGGTCGACGACACGCCCAACGTCAATACGGTCGAGCAATACGTGGCGCGGTTGCGCAAGAAACTGGCCGGCGCTGCCTTCGATATCCGTACCTTGCGTGGCCTGGGATATCAATTGATTTTGCACGCCCCTGCCGAGACCCCTTCGCTGCACTGATGCAAAGCCGTTCACCGCATGTCGTCGCCGGACGTTCCCTCTACATTCGACTGGTCACGCGGGTCGGTACGGTGCTGGCGGTCAGTGCGGCGGTGCTGCTGATTGCCATCTGGATCTCGACCCAGTTTGCGGCGCGCGAAGCCTACGATCGCATCCTCTCCGGCAGCGCACTGCAGATCGCCGAAAACACCTGGTATGAAAATGGCGCGGTCAATGTCGACGTGCCGCTGGCGGCATTGTCGATGCTGGGTGCGGGCGACCATGCCATCTATGTGGTGTTCGATCCGCAAGGACGGGTGATTGCAGGCGACGGCGAGTTCCGTCCCGATATCCCGTGGGACCAGCTGGCCGATGGCCCCCTGCTGCGCGATGGCCAGTATCTGGGCACGGCGGTGCGCATGGCCATCATCGGTCGCCGCATGCCGGTGGCCGGACCGCATCCGTGGGCCGTGATCGTGCTGGCGCAGACCAACAATGCGCGCATGTCGTTTGCCGAAAGCCTGGGCTCGCGGGCGCTGCTGGTGATCGTGGTCATGAGCGTGCTGACCCTGGTGGCGGCCATGTTCACGCTGTACCAGGCGCTGGCGCCGTTGAAGCGCATCGAAGACGCCATCCGCGAGCGCGATCTCAACGATCTGTCGCCGCTGACGTTGACCGTGCCGGCCGAGACCCATGCCCTGGTGTCGGCCATCAACGCCTTCATGCAGCGCCTCGCGGTGCACCGCGCCACCATGCGCCGGGTCATCGGCGACGCTGCCCACCAGCTACGAACGCCGGTCACGGCACTGGTGGCGCAGATGGAGCTGCTTGAATCGCAATCCAGCGGCGAACTGCGGCAGCGTCATCTGGAGCAGTTGCGTGAACGCACCCGCCAGCTGGGGGCGCTGGTCAACCAGTTGATCAACCATGCGATGGTGCAGCATCGTAGTGACAGTTTGCTGTTGCAGCGGGTCAACCTGGGGGAACTGGTCCGCAGCCAGATGACCGAGGTGTTGTCCAATCGCGAACGCTCGCCCGACCTGGCCCTGGATATCCCCGAAGAGGCCTGCTGGATCCAGGCCGATCCGATCAGCCTGGGCGAGGCCATCAAGAACATCCTCAATAACGCCCTCGAATACGGCGCGCCGCATCTGCTGCATGTCACCCTCGAACGCCACGGCGAACGTCATGTCCTGCGCTTCATCGATGATGGGCCGGGTATAGCCGCCGACCAGTGGGACCGGCTGCGCAAGCCCTTCTCGCCGCGCGGCCAGGGGCGCATGGGCGCCAGCCTGGGGCTGGCCATCGTCGAGGAAGTGATGCGGGCGCACGGCGGCAGCCTGAGCTTTGCGCAAACGCCCGGTTTTCACTTCGTGGTGTCGCTCGAATTTGCGGCAGCGCGCGTGGAATTGGCCCGTTAGCGCCGAGGTAGCCTTTCCAGATTGAAATGTTGTGGCCGGGGACCGGTCGTCACTATAATGCTCGCGTTTTGCGCAGGTAGGCCGCGTACCGCAAATAACCAATCTGAGCGCAACGAATATGGGCATGAATAAACTGGAACTGGACTGTTTGTCGCGCATGGCGATCTTTGCACGCGTGGTCGAGGTGGGTGCATTTTCACGCGCAGCAAAAGAACTCGGACTGACCTCTTCGTCGGTAAGCCAGCACATTCGCGCACTGGAAACCTACCTCGGCACTACCTTGTTGCATCGGACGACACGCAAGCTCAGTCTTACCGAGGCGGGCAGTCTTTTCTACCAGAACTGCGTCAAGGTGGTGGCCACGGCAAAGGAAGCACAACAAGACGTTGCCACCTTGCACAACCAAGCCGTTGGCGAGCTGCGGGTGGCGGTGTCCAGCTTCATGGCATCGCGCTACCTGATTCCTGCGCTGGATCGTTTCATCCGGGATCATCCCAAGGTGGCGGTTCGCATTGATGTATGCGATCACAACATCGATCTGGTGGAGCACCGCATCGATCTGGCGCTACGCGTGGGCCGCAGCCAGGCAGAGGGCGATATCCCATTGACGCGGTTGGATGACGTCCTGTGCGCCGCGCCTGCCTACCTGGACAGCAGGCCGCGCATTTCGCGGCCGGACGAACTGGCTCGACATGATTTCCTGCTCTTTACCCCGCATGGCGAGTCCACCGGCATCGATCTCACCAATGCCAGAGGCGATTGCGTCCGGGTGCGGCTGCTGCCACGCGTCAGTGCCAACAATGCACTTGCCCTGCGCCTGCTGGCCGTCGAAGGACATGGCATTGCGCGCCTGCTGCGGGTGAAGATCCAGGCAGATCTCGATGCCGGGCGCTTGCGGCAGGTGCTGCCGGATTGGCGGCTGGATGGATTCTGCGCCTTTATCACGACCCGTCATCGCGACGAGGTTCCGCTGAAGGTAAAGCGTTGTATCGAATACATCCGCGCCTATTTTTCCATGCAGCATCCGCATCCGCATCCGCATCCGCATGCGAATGCCTGATGCGTCGATTGCGCGCTTTTCGTAATGAATCATCTCAGTAAATCACGGCTAATCAAAAGGTTCCGCCTGTAATACAGTGGCCAGGAGGGCACTGTGGGCGACGCGTCCATGATGGCCAACCGAGGTCCGCCGGTGGTGGATTTACGTTGATTTACAAGGAGGTGCATGGATAACAGCAAGGCGTTCAGGCGCATCGATGTGCTTGAACTGGAGCTCGGCATGGTGTTTTGCGGCTTCGACATGCAAGGAAGAGGCAGCGCCATCAGTACCGGTGCGCGCCTGGTTTCAAGTCCTGAGGACCTGGCCCGGATCCGATCTTCCGGCGCCGCATTTTGCTGGATAGATCCGACATCGGAGCTTGGCCGAAGCCGCGCAGAAGACGCGCCGGATGCCACGTTGAGATTGCGTGAACAGGCACGCAGGGTGGCCCAGCAGGTATTTCACCAACTGCGGCTGGGCAAGGCCATCGATGTGCCGCAGTGCCTGGAACTGGTAGAGGCGATAGCGGCGGCGACTTCGCAGAGCGCCTCTGCCTTGATGTCGTTGATCCGGATCAAGAAGGCTGACGAGTACACCTTCATGCATTCGATAGCGGTGTCGGGCTTGATGATGTCGCTGGCGCGCACGATGGGGATGGAACCGCATGCCGTCAAGCTCGCGGGATTCGCCGGGTTCCTGCATGACATCGGCAAGGCCTTCATTCCGCTGGAGGTGCTTAACAAGGAGGGCCGGCTGAGTGCGGAGGAATTCGCCATCATCGCCAGGCATGCCGTGCTGGGCTATGAAAGCCTGCGTGATGACCCGCGCATCCCTGATGAGGTCAAGGATGTGTGCCTGCATCATCACGAGAAGATGGATGGCAGCGGCTATCCCCACCAATTGAGCGCGCCCGACATATCGATCTATGCACGCATGGCGTCGATCTGTGACGTCTATGACGCGCTGACGTCGGTCCGTCCCTACAAGTCGGGCTGGGATCCCGCCGTTGCCATCGCGGCGATGGCCTCCTGGCATGGGCGGTTTGATCCGTCCATTTTCCAGGCCTTTGTCAGGACGCTGGGTATCTATCCGGAGGGCTCTATCGTCAAGCTTCGGTCCGGCCGCTCGGCGGTGGTGGTGGCGCAGAATCAGGCCGACCTGACGCGGCCGGTGGTGAAGGTATTCGCGGCGGCATCCGGTCTGTCGGACGTCGACGCCCTGGCGGTGGACCTGTTGAACTCAGATGATCACATCGTGCAGAAAGGCGCAGAGAGTTATCTCGAGCTGCACTCGGCCGGCGCCTGGCGGCAGGGTTAGGCAGGAGCGGTGCGGGCGGGGCTGAAATGTCTTTCTGATGTCCGATACGGCCCAGACAGGTCAACCAGGCCGCCGCGGCGGCGCAGTCGCTCCAGGACCAGGCTCGGAACCGGTCGACCATTGTCAGTGTGTTCGAGATTGGCGAGGCGCCGGCCAGAAGTCAGGCTTCAGCCGTGGCAATCGTGGCTTCGCAGCGCACCGGAAAATTGAAGGAATTGGCGATATAGCACTGCGCATGCGCCGCGTGGTGCAGTTGCAGGGCCAGGGCCTGGTCGTCGCCACTGCGGATAGTGACGTGAGGATGCAGCACGATTTCGGTGAATCGGCCACCGTCCGGGCTTTCAAGCATGACGCCACGCGCGTCATCGACGTAGGTCATCACGCGGATGCCGGCATCCGCGCAAAGATGCAGGTACCACAGCTTGTGACAGGCCGAGGCGGCTGCCACCAGCAGGTCTTCCGGATTCCAGCGGGTCGGGTCCCCGAGAAAGGCCGGGTCCGCCGAACCCGGGATGGCCGGCTTGCTGCCGGCGCGGATGAGGTGATCCCGTGTGTACTGGCGATAACCCGATGTGCCGCTGCCCTGGTTGCCGGTCCACTCCACCGATACCTGGTACTTGTGTTCGCCCTTGGCCATTTTTCTCTCGCGGGGATGGGTATTGCCGGCGGCAGCCAGCGGCCCCGATACCTGCGCGGGGGTACTGGCCGGCGGCCGTTGAACGCTTATTGAGTCTGCTTCTGCTGCGCTTCCAGCGCGGCGACCCGGGTTTCGAGCGCTTCCAGGCGGGCACGGGTCTTGGCCAGTACCTGGGCCTGGATATCGAATTCCTCGCGGGTGACCAGGTCGAGCTTGGAAAAGCCCTGGCTCAGCATGGCCTTGACGTTCTTCTCGATGTCCTTGGCCGGCGAGTTTTCGATTGCTTTGTTGATTTTCGATTGCAGGTCTTCAAAAAATTGCGGCTTTTCCATGCTGATTCTCCTTGGTTTTGCTATGACGGCAAGTTTAGCCGTTTCCGGACACTCCATAAACCTCAAATAACTGTCGTTAGGACAGCGCAGCGGCGCAGTCGTGCCGTAATGAATGATTCTCGCACTCCCTCATTTCGTGATCCGACTTGGTGAAGCGAGGCGTGATTTCAAGCATCGCACCAAAAAATCATTGGCAGTATTACCAGAAATTGTCAAAAACTAATTTAGTTCGCACCAATACCGTGCTTTTTGCGCACCTATGCACTATTTTGGTAAAAGCCTGCGTAAAAATTGGTTACAAAACTCACATTCTTTCAAAAAGACCGGTTCCCCATGACGTGAGGACATGGCACGGCTCCTGCTACATGGTTTGGGCAAACACAAAAACGACTTTAATTGTTCAATAAACAAACCAGAGGGATGTCATGAAGAAACTGATTCTTGCAGCAGCCATCGCCGCATCGTTCGTCTCGACCGTGGCCCGCGCGGAAGACGCAAAGCCGGACAACGAATTCAGCTTCAACGCAGCCGTAGTCAACGATTACCGCTATCGCGGCCTGACCCAGACCCGTTTTGATCCCGCACTGCAGGTTGGCGCGGACTACACGCACAACCCGACCGGCCTGTACGCAGGCACCTGGCTGACCAACATCAAGTGGATCAAGGATGCCGGCACCAATACCGGCACCAACACCAAGGGCAATATCGAGTGGGATATCTACGGCGGCAAGCGCGGTGACATCGGCGGCGGCTTCACCTATGACGTGGGCGGCCTGTACTACTACTATCCGGGCAACACCCTGGCCAACAGCGGCGCCAAGAACGCCAACACCTTCGAACTGTATGGCCAGATCGGTTATGGCCCGGTCTACTTCAAGTATTCGCACGCGCTGACCAACCTGTTCGGCACCGTCGACAGCAAGAACAGCCAGTATTACGACCTGGGCGCCAACATCGAAACCTGGTACGGCGTCATGCTGGGCCTGCACCTGGGTCATCAGACCGTCAAGGGTAGCACCGCCGGCGTTGGCAACAGCCAGTACAGCTACACCGACTGGAAGGTCGGCGTGTCCAAGACCTTCGACGAACTGGCCGGCGTGACCCTGGGCGTGGCTTACCTCGGCACCGACCTGAAGAACGGCGTGAACGTGACGCCAACGTCGGATGGCGCGAAGAATGTCGGCAAGAAGGGCTTTGTCGTCTCCCTCAGCAAAACTTTCTAACAAGAGGTTCGTATGAAACTGATCACAGCGATCATCAAACCGTTCAAATTGGACGAGGTGCGTGAAGCCCTCTCGGCGATCGGTGTGCAGGGCATCACCGTGACCGAAGTCAAGGGCTTCGGTCGCCAGAAAGGCCATACCGAGCTGTACCGCGGCGCCGAGTATGTGGTCGATTTCCTGCCCAAGACCAAGATCGAGGCAGCAGTCGACGACGCCATCGTCGAACGCGCGCTGGAAGCCATCGAAACGGCAGCCCGCACCGGCAAGATCGGTGACGGCAAGATCTTCGTCCAGGATCTGCTGGACGTGATTCGGATCCGCACCGGTGAAACCGGCAAAGACGCTCTGTAAAAAAGGGGAATTCTAATGAGCATGAAGAAACTGTTTTCCAGCGCGCTGACCATCGGCGCTCTGTTGTTGGCGGTAGGTTTTACCGCGCCGGCACAAGCGCAGGACGCGCCCAAGCCAGAAGCAGCAGCTGCCGCACCGGCTGCTGCTGCAGTTGAAGCCCCCAAGGCTGTTGCTGCTGCTCCGGCTGCCGCAGCACCTGCTGCTGCACCGGCCGCTGCTGCCGCTGCCGCACCTGTCCCCAACAAGGGCGATACCGCATGGATGCTGGTTTGTACCGCATTCGTGATCCTCATGACACTGCCAGGCCTGGGCCTGTTCTACGGCGGCCTGGTGCGCAGCAAGAACATGCTGTCGGTGCTGATGCAGTGCTTCATGATCTTCTCGCTGATCTACATCCTGTGGTTCGTGTACGGCTACAGTATCGCGTTCACCGAGGGCAGCGCCTTCTTCGGCGGCTTCGATCGACTATTCCTGCATGGCTTGACGGGTGACTCCAACACCGCCACGTTCAGCAAGGGCGTCGTGATCCCCGAGCTGGTGTTCGTGGCCTTCCAGGGCGCGTTCGCTGCCATCACCGTGGCGCTGATCATCGGCTCCTTCGCAGAACGCATCAAGTTCTCGGCCGTGATCCTGTTCTCGATCCTGTGGTTCACCTTCTCGTACCTGCCGATGGCGCACATGGTCTGGTTCTGGCCTGGTCCGGATGCCTTCACCGATGCCGCCGCCGCTGAAAAGGCGACTGCGATCTCGGGTTGGTTGTTCCAGAAGGGCGCGCTGGATTACGCCGGCGGCACCGTGGTGCACATCAATGCCGCCGTGGCTGGCCTGGTGGGTGCCTATGTCATCGGCAAGCGCGTCGGTTTCGGCAAGGAAGCCTTCAAGCCGCATAGCCTGACCCTGACCATGGTCGGTGCCTCGCTGCTGTGGTTCGGCTGGTTCGGCTTCAACGCCGGTTCGGGCCTGGAAGCCAACGGCGGTGCTGCCGTCGCCTTCATCAACACCATCCTGGCAACCGCTGCAGCAGTGCTGTCGTGGAGCTTCGGCGAGTGGATCGGCAAGGGCAAGCCTTCGATGCTGGGTGGCGCTTCGGGTGCAGTTGCCGGCCTGGTGGCAATCACCCCGGCTGCCGGCTTCGTGGGTGTGATCGGCGCCGTCGTCATCGGCCTGATCGCTGGCCTGCTGTGCCTGTGGGGCGTGACTGGCCTGAAGAAGCTGCTGGGCGCTGACGATGCACTGGATGTGTTCGGCGTGCACGGCGTGGGCGGTATCCTGGGCGCGATCCTGACTGGCGTGTTCGCAGCGCCAAGCCTGGGCGGCACCGGTATCTATGACTACGTGGCCAACGCCGTGTCGCCGGATTACTCGATCGGTGGCCAGGTCTGGATCCAGTTCCAGGGCGTACTGACCACGTTGATCCTGTCGGGCGTGGTGTCGTTCATCGCCTTCAAGATCGTCGACGTCGTCATCGGCCTGCGTGTGACCGAAGAGGAAGAGCGCGAAGGCCTGGATATCTCCAGCCACGGCGAATCGGCCTATCACTGATCCGATCAAAGGTTTATTCCTTCGGGACCGGCAACGGTCTCTTTTCAAGGCGCCCTGCGGGGCGCCTTTTTTCTTGGGCGCGGCCATTTTAATCCCGACTAAATGAGTCGGACTCTTTAAAACCATCGAAGCGCCGCCATCTACAACATCCGATCCCTCCGTGCCTGGCGGCAACGGTGTGTCTTGCGCGATGCAACACGATTTCAGGAATCCGCTAAAATCAGCAATCGCCGCCGGCATTTATATATCGTTAAGGTTTTATATGGTCCCCCATCTCGTCACCGCTCTGAACGGCCCCCTGCTGGAGCTCGAGAAAAAAATCCTGGGTGCGACGCCGGCCATCGAACGCTGGTTCCGCATGGAATGGCAAGAGCACACGCCGCCCTTCTATTGCTCGGTCGACCTGCGCAACGCCGGCTTCAAGCTGGCGCCGGTCGATACCAACCTGTTCCCGGGCGGGTTCAACAATCTGTCGCCCGAGATGCTGCCGCTGGCGGTGCAGGCGGCCATGGCTGCCATCGAAAAGTATTGCCCGGATGCCAAGAATCTGCTGCTGATCCCGGAAAACCACACCGGCAACTCCTTCTACCTGCAGAACATCGGCCGCCTGATGCAGATCTTCCGGCAGACCGGCCTGAACGTGCGGCTGGGGACGCTTGCGCCGGGCGTGACCAAGTCGCGCGAGATCGAGTTGCCCGATGGCACCAGCATCAAGCTGGAGCCGCTGGAGCGCTCCAGCAACGGCCGCCGGGTCGGCCTGAAGAACTTCGATCCCTGTACCGTGCTGCTCAACAATGATCTGTCGATCGGCATCCCGTCGGTGCTGGAGGGTTTGCACGAGCAGAGCTTGCTGCCGCCGCTGCACGCCGGCTGGGCGCTGCGCCGCAAGAGCAACCACTTTGCCGCCTACGACGAGATCTGCAAGAAGTTCGCCAAGATGGTCGAGGTCGATCCGTGGATGCTCAATCCCCTGTATGCCCGCGTGGGTGAAGTCGATCTGCGGGAAGACAGCGGCAGCGACGCGCTGGCCGACAGCGTGTCGGCCCTGTTGTCGAAGATCCGCAAGAAATACAAGGAATACGGCATCAAGGAGCAGCCCTTCGTGATCGTCAAGGCCAATGCCGGCACCTATGGCATGGGCATCATGACGGTCAAGGACGCCAGCGAGGTCAAGGACTTCAGCCGCAAGCAGCGCACCAAGCTGCTGGTGGGCAAGGAAGGCCTCGAAGTCTCGGAGCTGGTGGTGCAGGAAGGCGTGCATTCATTCGAGCGCATCAACGAGGCGGTAGCCGAGCCGGTGGTCTACATGATCGACCGCTACGTGGTGGGTGGCTTCTATCGGGTGCATGCCGACCGCGACGTCAACGAGAACCTCAACGCCCCCGGCGCGCATTTCGTGCCGCTGGCGTTCGCCCAGCAGCATGCGCTGCCGGATATGATGGCCAAGCCCGGCACCACCGCGCCCAATCGCTTCTACATGTACGGCGTAGTGGCCCGGCTGGCGTTGCTGGCGGCCTCGCTGGAAATGGAAAAGACCGACCCCAACCCGGAAGTATATTGAGGCGCCGGCATTTTGCCGACCCGCCAGGACAGGACCCAAAGCAACATGAAAATCGCCTTTCTCGCTGACCCGCTCGAGACCTTCAAGACCTACAAGGACTCGACTTTTGCCATGATGCGCGAGGCTGCTCGTCGCGGCCACGTCATCTATGCCTTCGAGCAGACCGACCTGGTGCTCGAGAGCGGCCTGGTGACCGCCAATGCCTTCAAGGTCAGCCTCACCGGAGAAGAGGACGACTGGTATCGGGCCGACAAGCCGGCGTCGGTGTTTCTGTCCGAGTTCGATGCGGTGATCGTGCGCAAGGACCCGCCGTTCGACATGGAATACATCTATACCACCTACCTGCTCGAGCTGGCCGAGAAGCAGGGTGCGCGGGTATTCAACAAGCCGGAAGCGATTCGCAGCCACAACGAGAAGCTGGCGATTGCCCAGTTTCCGCAATACACGGCGCCGACCCTGGTCACGCGCGACGAAAAGCGGCTGCGTGCGTTTCACGCCGAGCATCGCGACGTCATCCTCAAGCCGCTCGATGGCATGGGCGGCATGGGCATCTTCCGCGTCAAGGACGATGGCATGAACCTGGGCGCGATCATCGAGACGCTGACCGATAACGGTCAACGCACGATCATGGCGCAGCGTTTTATTCCCCAGATCAGTGCCGGCGACAAGCGTATCCTGTTGATCGGCGGCAAGGTGGTGCCCAATGTGCTGGCGCGTATTCCCCAGGGGGGCGAGGTGCGGGGCAATCTGGCCGCAGGTGGCCTGGGGCGCGCGCAGCCGGCGTCGGCGCGGGATATCGAGATCGGCGAGGCACTGGCGCCGATCCTGTTTGCACGTGGCTTGTTGCTGGTCGGGCTGGACGCCATCGGCGACTACCTGACCGAGATCAACGTCACCAGTCCCACCTGCTTCCAGGAAATCACCCAGCAGACCGGGTTCGATGTCGCGGCGATGTTCGTCGATGCGCTCGAGGCGGCGGTGGGTTCGGCCGCAGGTGCGTAAAATGGGTTCGGTAGAGCATGACGGGCTGCTCCCGGTAAAGCGCGTCGCATTCGATGGCAACAATTCCATGGTCGGTATCATTCTTTTGACGCACGCCCCGCTGGGGCAAGCATTTCTGGCTGCGGCCACGCATGTGTTCCGTAGCGCGCCCGAACGTATCGAGGCCATTGACGTGATCGCCGACCAGAATCCGGCCGATGTGCAGAAGCTGGCCATCGAAGCCGTCAAGCGGCTCGATGACGGCAGCGGCGTATTGGTGATCACCGATGTGATGGGCGGGACGCCATCGAACTGCACCGGTTTCCTGTGCGGGCTCGAGAACGTCCAGGTGATCGCCGGGATCAGCCTGCCGATGCTGCTGCGCGCACTGACCTATCGCAACGATACGCTGGACGTGGTGGTTGAAATGGCATTGGCCGGCGGCCAGAACGGTGCGGTAAGGGTGGACAACCGCATTCGGCTGGCGAGCTCGGCCTGAGACAGATTGAAACAAGCAAAGCTGAAGAAAGAAAAAAATGATTCAAAAAGAATTAGAGATCGTCAATAAACTCGGCCTGCATGCGCGCGCCTCCGCCAAATTTACCCAGCTTGCCAGCAAGTTCAAGAGCGAAGTCTGGATGACCTTCAACAAGCGCCGCGTCAACGCCAAGTCGATCATGGGCGTGATGATGCTGGCCGCCGGCAAGGGCAGCGTGATCTTGCTGGAGACCACCGGTGAAGACGAGCAGGAAGCGCTGACTGCGCTGGAAGCGTTGATCAACGACAAGTTCGGCGAAGGCCAGTAAGCAGAAACGGTTCCGGCGCTTGCGCGTCGCAGCAATCCGGCTGGAACGTTTCTTGCGATGCGTTTGTGGTGAAGCCGTGCCGCCCATGTGCTGGTGCACGGCCCGATCACGCTTCGAAGTAACTTTTTGGTGGAACTGCCGGTCCGCTTGTATCCGATGACGCCTGGTCCGCAATCGCACTGATTGCCAAAGACGCCATTGTTCGGTAACTTCTTCGAAGCTACCGCGAACCATACAAGGCGGAATAAAAAAACCAGGCAGGAGATAACGCGATGGCGTCATTCAGCTTACACGGAATAGCGGTGTCGAAAGGCATCGCGATCGGGCGTGCCCATTTGATGGCGCCGGCCGCGCTCGACGTCAAACATTACCTGATCGCGGGCGACCAGGTCGAGGCCGAAGTCCAGCGGCTGCGCGACGCGATCAAGGCGGTGCATCAGGAATTGCATACCATCCGCAGTGAATTGCCCAAGGATGCGCCGGCCGAGCTGGGCGCTTTCATCGACGTGCATTCGCTGATCCTGTCGGACCCGATGCTGTCGGACGTCCCGCAGAACATCATTCGACATCGCTACTACAACGCCGAATGGGCGCTGGTGACCCAGATCGATGAATTGTCGGCCCAGTTCGACGAGATCGAAGACCCCTATCTGCGCGAACGCAAGGCCGATATCCAGCAGGTCGGCGAGCGCATCCTGAAGGTGCTCACCGGCAGCGCCATCCAGTTGCCACCCTCCAGCGGCGACGCTGCACCCAGCATCATCGTGGTGGCGCACGACATTTCGCCGGCCGACATGCTGCAGTTTCGCGATGGCAGCTTTGCCGGTTTCGTGACCGACCTGGGCGGCCCCAATTCGCATACCGCCATCGTCGCCCGCAGTCTCGACATTCCGGCCGCGGTGGGCATGCACAACGCTTCGGTGTTGGTCAAACACGATGACGTGCTGATCATCGACGGCGACGCCGGCGTGGTGATCGTGAACCCCTCGCCGCTGGTGCTGGCCCAGTACCGGGCACGCCAGGAGCGCATGCTGCGCGAGCGCAAGAAGCTCATGCGGCTCAAGAAGACCCCGGCGGTGACCCAGGACGGCGAGCCCATCACGCTGCTGGCCAACATCGAACTGCCGGCCGACAGCGCCGCCGCCTTCGAGGCGGGGGCGGTGGGCGTCGGGCTGTTCCGCTCCGAGTTCCTGTTCATGGGGCGTGCCGGCCACCTCGAGAAATTCCCGACCGAAGACGAACAATTCGCGTCCTACAAGCAGGCAGTGGTGGCCATGAAGGGCCGGCCGGTGACGATCCGCACGCTCGACGTCGGCGCCGACAAGCCGCTGGACGAAGATGAGCAGACGGCGCTGAACCCAGCGCTGGGTTTGCGGGCGATCCGGTATTGCCTGTCGGAACCGCAGATGTTCCTCACGCAGCTGCGCGCGATCCTGCGTGCCTCGGCCTTCGGGCCGATCAAGTTGCTCATCCCGATGCTGGCGCACGCCTTCGAGATCGACCAGACGCTGGGCATGATCGAGCAGGCCAAGCAGCAGCTGCGGGACCGCAAGCAGAAGTTCGATGAAGAGATCCCGGTCGGCGCCATGATCGAGATCCCGGCGGCGGCGCTGGCCCTGCCCTTGTTCATCAAGCGCCTGGATTTCCTGTCGATCGGCACCAACGACCTGATTCAATATGCGCTGGCGATCGACCGCGTCGACCACGAAGTGGCGCATCTTTATGATCCATTGCATCCGGCGGTGCTGTTCCTGCTGTCGACCGTGATCTCGCAGGGGCGTCGCGCCGGCATACCGGTGTCGGTGTGCGGCGAAATGGCGGGCGACGTCAAGTGGACCCGCCTTCTGCTGGGCATGGGGTTGCTGGAATTCTCGATGCATCCGGCGCAGTTGTTGTCGGTCAAGAATGAAATCCTCAACAGCGACCTGCGATTGCTGGAGCCGCAGGTCAAGAAGGTCATGCGGGCCGCTGAACCGGCGGCCATTGCAGCGGCGATGGCGCAACTGCAGGCCTTGACGGCAGAACCCGAGGCGGTCGAGGTGAAGGTGGCGCGGCGCCGATGAGGTGCTGCTGCCGGCGTGGCGAAAAAACGCCGCCGGGTGCCGCTTTCGCCGGCACGACGGGCTACCGGTGACTAAACCGCCGTCGCCCTGACCGCCGTCAGGACCCGGTGAGCGCCCGGCACTTGCTCATGGCGGCCGAGTTCGGTATTCTTGCATCACTGCGCCGATTTGAATGGTTTCACCAACCTCAGCTTGCGGGCGCCGGGACTCACCTCCCATATAAATGCGGCTAAAGCGAGCTTGGATCAGTTCCCCCAAGACGAGCCCGCAAGCAATGCTTCCGGGCTTTTTTGTTGTCCGCAAGCTGGTGGATATCCTTCGCTGAGGCCAGCGCTCATCCGTGCCCGGAGCCCCCGGCGCGTGGATGCCATGCCACTCAAGCAAAGCCGCCAATGTCGATCGGAATCGTATCGCCCCAGGTCATGCAGTTCGCCGAGCCGCTTCCCTTGCAAGGGGGAGCGACGCTGGCCGACTATTCGCTCACCTATGAAACCTACGGCACCCTGAACGCCGCAAAGTCCAATGCAGTGCTGGTGTGCCACGCCCTCAATGCCTCGCATCACGTGGCCGGCATCTACGCCGACGACCCCGACAATGTCGGCTGGTGGGACAACATGGTCGGGCCCGGCAAGCCGCTCGATACCGACCAGTTCTTCGTTATTGGCGTGAACAACCTGGGCTCCTGTTTTGGCTCGACCGGCCCGATGCATACCAATCCCGCCACCGGCAAGCCCTACGGCGCCGATTTTCCGGTGGTGACGGTGGAAGACTGGGTCAGCGCGCAGGCGCGGCTGGCCGACGCGCTCGGCATCACGCAGTTTGCGGCGGTGATGGGTGGATCGCTGGGTGGCATGCAGGCGCTGGCCTGGAGCATGATGTATCCCGACCGTCTGCGACACTGCCTGGTGATAGCCTCCACGCCCAAGCTGTCGGCGCAGAACATTGCTTTCAATGACGTGGCGCGGCAGGCGATCCTGACCGATCCGCAATACCACGGCGGCGACTTCTATGCCCACGGCGTGGTGCCCAAGAATGGCCTGCGCGTGGCGCGCATGGTGGGCCACATCACCTATCTGTCGGATGACGACATGGCCGAGAAATTCGGTCGCGACCTGCGTTCGGGCAGCTATCAATTTGGCTACGGGATCGACTTCGAGATCGAATCCTACCTGCGCTACCAGGGTGACAAGTTCTCGACCTACTTCGACGCCAACACCTATCTTCTGATCACCAAGGCGCTCGATTATTTCGATCCCGCGCGTGAATTCGGGGGCGACCTGGCGAAGGCGCTTGCCACCACCCGCGCCGGCTTCCTGCTGGTGTCGTTCACCACCGACTGGCGCTTTTCGCCGGAACGCAGTCGCGAGATGGTGCAGGCGCTGGTGGCCAACCGCCGTCGCGTCAGCTATGCCGAAATCGATGCGCCGCATGGCCATGATGCCTTCCTGCTCGACGATGCGCGCTACCTGAAGGTGGTGCGCCAATACTATCAACGTATCTGGACCGAACTGGCACAGGAGGCACGGGCATGACCTTTGACGAACTCAGCGCGTTGCGCCCCGACCTGGCTTTCATCGCGCATTGGGTGCGCGAGGGCGCCAACGTGCTCGACCTGGGCTGTGGCGACGGTGTGATGATGGATTACCTGCAGACCGACAAGCAATGCGTCGGCTACGGGGTCGAGATCGATGACGACAAGATTCCCGAGTGCGTGGCCCGTAACGTGTCGGTGATCCAGCAGGATCTCAATGGTGGCCTGGCCATGTTCGAAGACAATGCCTTCGATGCGGTGCTGTGTCTGTCGGCATTGCAAATGGTGAAGGATGTCGAGGGCACCTTGCGCGAAATCGCCCGGGTCGGGCGTGAGGTCACCGTCTCGTTTCCCAATTTTGCCTACTGGCCGCACCGCGTGGCGCTGCTGCGGGGGCGCATGCCGGTGTCCAAGACGCTGCCATACCAGTGGTACGACACGCCCAACCTGCGCTGTGCCACGATCAGGGATTTCGAGGCGCTGGCCAACGATGTCGGCCTCGAAGTGCTGGAATGCGTGGCGCTCAAGGATGGCAGGCCAGTACGCTATCTGCCCAACTGGCGTGGTAGTGTTGCGGTCTTCCGGCTGCGCAAGAAGTAGCATCGCCTGCGCCGGCCCAACGTTTCGTTTCCTTTTCTCCGAACATGACCTCTTCTGCTGTCTCGTGGCGCCAGTACCTCAACCGGCGCATGCTGATCTGCGTCTTTCTCGGGTTCTCGTCCGGCCTGCCGCTGTTTATCCTGCTGTCGCTGTTGCAGGCCTGGCTGGCCAAGGCCGGTCTCAACGTCAAGACCCTGGGCCTGTTCGCGCTGGTGATGTTTCCCTACACCTGGAAGTTCGTCTGGTCGCCGCTGATGGACCGCTTCCATTTCGGTCGCATAGGACGTCGTCGCGGCTGGATGCTGTCGACCCAGTTGCTGCTGGTGCTGTCGATCGGCGCGCTGGGCATGCTCGACCCGTTGTCGCAGGTGTCGACCATCGCCTTCATGGCGTCGGTGATCGCCTTCCTCTCGGCCAGCCAGGATATTGCCATCGATGCCTACCGGCGCGAGCTGCTGCCGGACGACGAGCTGGGCCTGGGCAGCGCCATCCATGTCAATGCCTACAAGCTCTCGGGCATGATCCCCGGCGCCCTGTCGCTGGTGCTGGCCGACCGCATGCCGTGGGCCGAGGTGTTCTGGATCACGGCCGCGTTCATGCTGCCGGGACTGCTGTGCTCGCTGCTGGTCAAGGAGCCCAAGGTCTATGGCGCGCCGCCCAAGAACCTGACCGAGGCCGTGGTGTTGCCGTTTCGCGAATTCATCACCCGCGGCGGCTGGAGCAATGCCCTGTGGGTGCTCGGCTTCATCTTTCTGTACAAGCTGGGCGATAGCATGGCCACGGCGCTGGCCACCAAGTTCTACATCGACCTGGGCTTCTCGATGACCGAGATCGGCGTGGTCTCCAAGACCACCAGCCTATGGGCCAGCGTGGCCGGCGGCATCCTGGGCGGGATCTGGATGGTGCGGCTGGGCATCAACCGGGCGCTGTGGGTGTTCGGCGTGGTCCAGGCGGTGGCCATTCTCGGCTTTGCCTGGCTGGCGCACGTGGGCGCCGATACCGCGTCGCTGGCGCTGGTGATCGGCTTCGAGGCCTTCGGCGTGGGCCTGGGCACGGCTGCGTTCGTGGCCTACATCATGCGCGAGACCGATCCCCGCTATACGGCGACCCAGTTTGCGCTGTTCACCAGCTTGATGGCGGTACCCCGTACTTTCGTCAATTCTTCGGTCGGGTTTGTGGTGGCCGAGACCGGCTGGCTGATTTTTTTCATCATTTGTTTCGTTCTTGCCTTGCCTGGAATGCTGATGTTGCCTAGAATTGCGCCCTGGAATGAAAGGCCGGTTGAGTCGCAGTCAAAAATAGTCTGAAGATTCGAAAAAACGTAGCTGCGTCATTCCAACGGGCAACTATCGCTTGAGTCGACAAAATATAAGTATTTCGATATTTATTGTTGACATCCGAAAGATGTTCATCTATAGTTTTGCGTTCCCTGCGCGGAGAGGTGGCCGAGTGGTTAATGGCAGCAGACTGTAAATCTGCCCTCTTACGAGTACGCTGGTTCGAATCCAGCCCTCTCCACCATAAGTAGGGAAGCAGAACGAAATCCGAGATCGAAAGATCCGGCGGTTGTGAAGTGAAAGTTGGTCCTCGCGGGTGTAGCTCAATGGTAGAGCTGAAGCCTTCCAAGCTTATGACGAGGGTTCGATTCCCTTCACCCGCTCCAAGTTTTGGCAGGCTGCATGTTTGGATGTTGTGCAGCCGGCAGAAATGCCCTTGTAGCTCAGTGGTAGAGCACTCCCTTGGTAAGGGAGAGGCCACGTGTTCAATCCACGTCAAGGGCACCAGTATCTTGAGTCGTTTCGCTGGGGCAAGTCAGCAATCAGTCGGGCGTATTGCCTGGACATTCTCATCAAATAGTTAGGAGTCTAAAATGGCAAAAGGCAAGTTTGAGCGGACCAAGCCGCACGTCAACGTTGGCACGATTGGTCACGTTGACCACGGCAAGACCACACTGACCGCAGCGATTGCGACCGTTCTGTCGAAGAAGTTCGGCGGCGAAGCGAAGGCATACGATCAGATCGATGCAGCGCCAGAAGAAAAGGCACGCGGCATCACGATCAACACCGCGCACGTTGAATACGAAACTGCAAACCGTCACTACGCGCACGTTGACTGCCCAGGCCACGCTGACTATGTGAAGAACATGATCACCGGTGCTGCGCAGATGGACGGCGCGATCCTGGTTTGCTCGGCCGCTGACGGCCCGATGCCACAGACCCGCGAGCACATCCTGCTGTCGCGTCAGGTTGGCGTTCCGTACATCATCGTTTTCCTGAACAAGGCAGACATGGTGGACGACGAAGAGCTGCTGGAACTGGTTGAAATGGAAGTTCGCGAGTTGTTGTCGAAGTACGAATTCCCAGGCGACGACCTGCCGATCATCAAGGGTTCGGCCAAGCTGGCGCTGGAAGGTGACACAGGCCCCCTGGGCGAAGGCGCGATCCTGGCCCTGGCCGAAGCGCTGGACAGCTACATCCCGACGCCAGAGCGCGCTGTTGATGGTTCGTTCCTGCTGCCGGTTGAAGACGTGTTCTCGATCTCGGGTCGCGGCACTGTGGTGACCGGTCGTGTTGAGCGCGGTATCGTCAAGGTTGGCGAAGCCCTGGAAATCGTTGGTATCCGTGACACGCAAGTGACCACATGTACCGGCGTTGAAATGTTCCGCAAGCTGCTGGACCAAGGTCAGGCAGGCGACAACGTTGGCGTGCTGCTGCGCGGCACCAAGCGTGAAGACGTGGAACGTGGCCAGGTTCTGGCCAAGCCAGGTTCGATCAAGCCGCACGCGCACTTCACAGGCGAGATCTACGTTCTGTCGAAGGACGAAGGCGGTCGTCACACCCCGTTCTTCAACAACTATCGTCCTCAGTTCTACTTCCGTACGACTGACGTGACCGGCGCGATCGAACTGCCAGAAGGCAAGGAAATGGTCATGCCAGGCGACAACGTGTCGATCACCGTGAAGCTGATCAACCCGATCGCGATGGAAGAAGGTCTGCGTTTCGCTATCCGTGAAGGCGGTCGTACCGTCGGCGCTGGTGTGGTTGCAAAGATCATCGCCTAAGATCAAGAAGTAAAGCATGATTGCCGCGTACGGATTTCGTTACGCGGCATTCGTGTCTAAGCGTTTCGTAGGGGCGTAGCTCAATTGGCAGAGCGTCGGTCTCCAAAACCGAAGGTCGGGGGTTCGAGGCCCTCCGCCCCTGCCACCTAATCAGGTGCAGGGTACTGAAAGTAAACAATGTCTAGCCAGCCTGTCCAAACCGTCAACACTTCCAACGACAAGATCAAGATTGCTCTGGCAATCGCTGCGGTCGTGGCGGGTGTGGTCGGTTTTTTTGTGTTGTCCGATCAGTCGACTCCCGTGCGCGCTGTTGCTCTGGTGGCTGGTCTGCTGGTGGCGATTGCGTTTGCCTGGACTTCAGCGCAGGGCCGCGGGTTCGTCGGCTTTGCCAAAGAGTCGGTACGTGAAACCAAGAAAGTCGTCTGGCCGACCCGCAAGGAAGCCATGCAGATCACAGCAGTGGTCTTCGCCTTCGTGTTGGTGATGGCGATCTTCCTCTGGGGAGCAGACAAGCTGCTGGAATTCCTGTTGTACGACGTAATTTTGGGCTGGAAATAATATGAGCGATAGCACACAGGACAGCGCACCGATTGGTGCGCAAGCCGTTTCAAGCGCAGGAAAAAAGCGCTGGTACGTGGTGCACGCCTATTCCGGCATGGAAAAAAGCGTTCAGCGCGCACTGACCGAGCGCATCACCCGCGCCGGCATGCAGGACCAGTTTGGCCAGATCCTGGTGCCAACCGAAGAAGTGGTTGATATCAAAAACGGTCAGAAGTCGGTCACCGAACGTCGTTTCTTTCCTGGCTACGTGCTGGTCGAGATGGAAATGACCGACGAGACCTGGCACCTGGTCAAGAACACCAGCAAGGTCACCGGTTTCATCGGCGGCAAGTCGAACCGGCCTACGCCGATTCCTCCGCATGAAGTCGACAAGATCATGCAGCAGATGCAAGAGGGCGTCGAGAAGCCGCGTCCAAAGGTGCTGTACGAAGTGGGCGAGATGATCCGTATCAAGGAAGGTCCTTTCACCGATTTCAACGGCAACGTCGAAGAAGTGAACTACGAGAAATCGCGTGTGCGCGTCTCGGTCACCATCTTCGGTCGTGCGACACCGGTCGATCTCGAATTCGGCCAGCTCGAAAAAGTCTGATGATGCAAGGTGGCGATCGCTTATCGACGCCGCCGTAACAGAACAAGCGCCCGCAGGAGCGCACCGGTCGGGGGTACCCGGCAGGTCAATCCGGCAACCGAGGAGCCACAGTAGGGCGTCGCAAGATGCCCGACCCGGCGCTAAACTCATTCAATACAGGAGCCGTCATGGCAAAGAAAATCATCGGTTTTATCAAGCTGCAAGTGCCAGCTGGTAAAGCAAATCCCTCCCCCCCGATCGGTCCTGCGCTGGGTCAGCGCGGTCTGAACATCATGGAATTCTGCAAGGCCTTCAACGCGCAAACGCAAGGTGTTGAACCAGGTCTGCCGATTCCGGTCGTGATCACCGCCTTCGCCGACAAGTCCTTCACGTTCGTGATGAAGACGCCTCCGGCGACCATCCTGATCAAGAAGGCAGCTGGCATCCAGAAGGGTTCGCCTAAGCCACATACCGACAAGGTCGGTTCGATCACCCGCAAGCAAGCGGAAGAGATCGCTACCCAGAAGAAGCCGGATTTGACCGCTGCTGATCTGGAAGCTGCAGTGCGTACCATCGCTGGTTCCGCACGTTCGATGGGCATCACGGTGGAGGGTCTGTAATGGCTAAGGTATCCAAGCGCGTCAAGGCATTCAAGGAAAAGGTCGATCGTACCAAGGCTTATCCTTTCGACAATGCCGTTTCCCTGATCAAGGAATTTGCAACTGCCAAGTTCAACGAATCGATCGACGTTTCCATCCAGCTGGGTGTAGACGCAAAGAAGTCCGATCAAGTGGTTCGTGGTTCCGTGGTGCTGCCAGCCGGTACCGGTAAGTCGGTCCGCGTGGCCGTGTTCGCCTCGGGCGACAAGGCTGAAGCTGCCAAGGCAGCTGGCGCCGATGTGGTCGGTATGGAAGACCTGGCAGAGCGCGTGAAGGCCGGCGACATGCCGTTCGACATCGTGATCGCTTCGCCAGACACCATGCGTATCGTCGGTACCCTGGGTCAGATCCTGGGCCCACGTGGCCTGATGCCTAACCCGAAGGTTGGTACTGTCACTCCTGACGTCGCTACCGCCGTCAAGAACGCCAAGGCCGGTCAGGTTCAATACCGTACCGACAAGGCAGGTATCATCCACGCCACCATCGGTCGCAAGTCGTTCGCCGACGCCGATCTGAAGTCCAACCTGTTGGCACTGATCGATGCACTGAACAAGGCCAAGCCGGCCAGCAGCAAGGGTGTCTATCTGCGCAAGGTCGCACTGTCGTCCACCATGGGCGCAGGCGTTCGCGTGGATCAGGGTTCCCTGACTGCCTAAGCAAGAATCAAGTCCCCGTGTTCCTGGTGAGCACGGGGCGCATCTTTGGGCTGTAGCGGTCGACGTCTGACTGCTGCAGGCAATCAAAGACCGTTGGGCCGATACCGGTGGCAGCAATGCCGGTTGACGATAAACCGGGCGCGCAAGCAACCGACCCAACGCAGATGGTGAACCCGATCAAGTTTTGTAGTCTCAGGCAGCATTTGCCGCTTTGCACTATGCTGCAATGAACTCCTAACCTCGGACGCCGTGTTCGAACCGGTGTAACGCAAGCGGATCCTTATCCGTGTTGTTGCGAAGCACTATTTTTGGAGGTTGATCTTGAGTCTCAATCTGAATGACAAGAAGGCCGTCGTCGCCGAAGTTTCCGCAAAGATTGCAACTGCGCAAACTGTCGTCGTGGCCGAATACCGTGGCATCCAGGTTGGTCACTTGACACAACTGCGCGCACAAGCGCGTGCCCAGGGCGTGTACTTGCGCGTGTTGAAAAACACGCTGGCTCGTCGCGCTGTTGAAGGTACGCAATTTGCCGACCTCGCCCCACAACTGACTGGCCCGCTGATCTATTCGATCTCGGAAGATGCCGTTGCCGCTGCCAAAGTCGTCGCCGACTTTGCCAAGACCAACGACAAGCTGGTTGTGAAGGCAGGTAACTACGCAGGCAAGCAGCTGGATAAGGCTGCCGTGACTGCGTTGGCAAGTATCCCATCCCGCGAAGTTCTGCTGGCCCAGTTGCTGGGCATCATGCAGGCTCCGGTGTCGGGCTTTGCACGTGGCCTGGCTGCTCTGGCAGCCAAGAAGGAAGCCGAAGCCGCGTGATGCGCGGTCGCCGATGGCGACCTGCTCCGCAGTTTCGACGATCCTTCGTCAATACCAATCTGATGTTATTACCGAAATAAATTAGGAGTTTCAAATGGCAATTAGCAAAGAAGACATCCTGGAAGCCGTTGGCGCCCTGTCCGTGATGGAACTGAATGACCTGGTCAAGGCATTCGAAGAAAAGTTTGGCGTGTCGGCAGCAGCGATGGCTGTGGCTGGTCCTGCAGGCGGCGGCGCTGGTGCTGCTGCTGCTGAAGAGCAAACCGAGTTCACCGTTGTGCTGGCTGAAGTTGGCGCAAACAAGGTCGGCGTCATCAAGGCCGTGCGTGAAATCACCGGTCTGGGTCTGAAGGAAGCCAAGGATCTGGTGGACGGTGCTCCGAAGCCAGTCAAGGAAGGCATCGCCAAGGCTGACGCTGAAGCCGCTAAGAAGAAGCTGGAAGAAGCTGGCGCCAAGGCAGAGCTGAAGTAATTTCTTGCCTACCAAGGCGAGGTGTTATGCCGGAGTCAAAGTGCAGAATCCCTTGAAAAAGGGATTCGGCTTTGGCTCCTTTGTCGTTTCTTATTTTTGTTCGTGTTTGATGTGCTGCAATATCCCGATGCCGGGAATAGTAAGCGCGAATGCGGCAAAAACCAAGGGTTGAAACTTGAAGATTTGAGTTGTCGGTCATTCAGGGCTGCCAGATCCATCGCAATATAGATCCTGCAGGCCGGGTGTGAATCGAATCTTGAATTCTCTATCCTTCCTGTCACTCACGGAGTGTCCATGTCCATGCACTACTCATTTACTGAGAAGAAGCGTATTCGCAAGTCCTTCGCGAAGCGCGCAAACGTCCACAATGTACCGTTTCTGCTGGCGACTCAGATCGAGTCCTATCAGACGTTCCTGCAGTCCGAAGCCTTACCGTCGGCCCGCAAGAATGATGGTCTGCAATCTGCTTTCACCTCGATTTTCCCTATCGTGTCGCACAACGGCTTTGCGCGACTCGAGTTCCTCTCGTATGTGCTGGGTGCGCCTCCGTTCGACGTCAAGGAATGCCAACAGCGGGGTCTGACCTTCGCATCGCCATTGCGTGCCAAGGTGCGCCTGGTGATCCTGGACCGCGAGTCCCCCACCAAGCCGGTGGTCAAGGAAATGAAGGAACAGGAAGTCTACATGGGCGAACTGCCCCTGATGACCACCACCGGTTCGTTCGTCATCAACGGTACCGAGCGCGTCATCGTGTCGCAGCTGCACCGTTCGCCGGGCGTGTTCTTCGAACACGACCGCGGCAAGACGCACTCGTCGGGCAAGCTGCTGTTCTCGGCCCGTATCATTCCTTACCGCGGCTCCTGGCTGGACTTCGAATTCGACCCGAAGGACATCCTGTTCTTCCGCGTCGACCGTCGCCGCAAGATGCCGGTCACGATCCTGCTCAAGGCCATCGGCATGACGTCCGAGCAGATCCTGGCGAACTTCTTCGTGTTCGACAACTTCAACCTGCACGCTGAAGGCGCCGAGCTGGAGTTCGTCTCCGAGCGCCTGCGTGGCGAAGTCGCGCGTTTCGACATCACCGACAAGTCGGGCAAGGTGATGGTCGCCAAGGACAAGCGTATCAACGCCAAGCACGTGCGTGATATCGAAGCTGCCGGCATCAAGCACATCTCGGTCCCTGAAGACTATCTGCTGGGCCGCGTGCTGGCCAAGAACATCGTCGACGCCGACACCGGTGAAGTCATCGCCAGCGCCAACGACGAGCTGACCGAAGAGCTGCTGGCCCGCCTGCGCGAAGCCAACATCGAATCGATCCAGACCCTGTACACCAACGATCTGGACCAGGGCGGCTACATCTCGCAGACCCTGCGCACCGACGACACCGCCGACCAGACCGCTGCTCGCGTGGCGATCTACCGCATGATGCGTCCTGGCGAACCGCCGACCGAAGAATCGGTGGAAGCGCTGTTCAACGGCCTGTTCTACAGCGAAGATCGTTACGACCTGTCGGCCGTGGGCCGCATGAAGTTCAACCGTCGCGTCAGCCGCGACGAGTTGACCGGCACCATGACGCTGTCCAACGACGACATCCTGGCCGTGATCAAGATCCTGGTCGAGTTGCGTAACGGCCGTGGCGAAGTCGATGACATCGATCACCTGGGTAACCGTCGCGTGCGTTGCGTGGGCGAACTGGCCGAGAACCAGTTCCGTGCCGGCCTGGTGCGCGTCGAGCGCGCTGTCAAGGAGCGTCTGGGCCAGGCCGAGGCGGACAACCTGATGCCGCACGACCTGATCAACTCCAAGCCGATCTCGGCTGCCATCCGCGAGTTCTTCGGTTCGTCGCAGTTGTCGCAATTTATGGACCAGACCAACCCGCTGTCGGAAATCACGCACAAGCGTCGCGTTTCCGCCCTGGGACCTGGCGGTCTGACCCGCGAACGCGCCGGCTTCGAAGTGCGAGACGTGCACCCGACCCACTATGGTCGCGTGTGCCCGATCGAAACGCCTGAAGGCCCGAACATCGGCCTGATCAACTCGCTGGCGCTGTATGCCCGCCTGAACGAATACGGCTTCCTGGAAACCCCGTACCGCAAGGTCGAGAACAGCCAGGTCACCAACCAGATCGATTACCTGTCGGCCATCGAAGAAGGTCGCTATGTGATCGCCCAGGCCAACGCCACCATTACCTCGGGCAAGCTGTCCGATGAACTGGTGTCGGCGCGTGAAGCGGGTGAAACCATCCTGGTGTCGCCGGAGCGTGTGCAGTACATGGACGTGGCCCCAGGCCAGGTGGTGTCGGTGGCGGCGTCGTTGATTCCGTTCCTCGAGCACGATGACGCGAACCGCGCATTGATGGGCGCCAACATGCAGCGCCAGGCCGTGCCTTGCCTGCGCCCTGAAAAGCCGCTGGTCGGCACCGGTATCGAGCGTACCGTGGCAGTTGACTCGGGTACCACCGTGCAAGCGCTGCGTGGCGGCGTGGTCGACTACGTCGATGCAGGTCGTGTGGTGATTCGCGTCAACGACGACGAGGCGCAAGCCGGCGAAGTCGGTGTGGACATCTACAACCTGATCAAGTACACCCGTTCGAACCAGAACACCAACATCAACCAGCGTCCGATCGTCAAGGTCGGCGACCGCGTGGCCAAGTATGACGTCATCGCTGACGGCGCTTCCACCGATCTGGGCGAATTGGCGCTGGGCCAGAACATGCTGGTGGCGTTCATGCCGTGGAATGGCTACAACTTCGAAGATTCGATCCTGATCTCCGAAAAGGTCGTGGCAGATGATCGCTACACCTCGATCCACATCGAAGAACTGTCGGTCGTGGCGCGTGACACCAAGCTGGGCGCGGAAGAAATCACCCGCGACATCTCCAACCTGGCCGAGAACCAACTGGCCCGTCTGGATGAGTCCGGCATCACCTACATCGGCGCTGAAGTCGAAGCAGGCGATACGCTGGTCGGCAAGGTGACCCCGAAGGGCGAAACCCAGCTGACACCAGAAGAGAAGCTGCTGCGCGCGATCTTCGGCGAAAAGGCTTCGGACGTGAAGGACACCTCGCTGCGCGTGCCGTCCGGCATGGTCGGTACCGTCATCGACGTGCAGGTGTTCACCCGCGAAGGCATCCAGCGCGACAAGCGCGCACAGCAGATCATCGACGATGAACTGAAGCGCTATCGCCTGGACCTGAACGACCAGCTGCGTATCGTCGAAGGCGATGCCTTCCAGCGTCTGGAAAAGCTGCTGATCGGCAAGGTCGCCAATGGCGGCCCGAAGAAGCTGGTCAAGGGTGCCAAGCTGGACAAGGCGTACCTGGACGATCTGGACAAGTACCACTGGTTCGACATCCGTCCGGCCGACGACGACCTGGCCAACGCGCTCGAAGCGATCAAGGAATCGATCGCCGAGAAGCGTCACCAGTTCGATCTGGCCTTCGAAGAGAAGCGCAAGAAGCTGACCCAGGGCGATGAACTGCCACCTGGCGTGCAGAAGATGGTTAAGGTCTACCTGGCCGTGAAGCGTCGCCTGCAGCCTGGCGACAAGATGGCCGGTCGTCACGGTAACAAGGGTGTGGTTTCGCGCATCCTGCCGATCGAAGACATGCCGCACATGGCCGACGGTACACCAGCCGACATCGTGCTGAACCCGCTGGGCGTGCCATCGCGGATGAACGTCGGCCAGGTGCTGGAAGTTCACCTGGGCTGGGCTGCCAAGGGTCTGGGCCTGCGTCTGGGCGAGATGGTGCAGGCGCAAGCCAAGGTCGCCGAACTGCGCAAGTTCCTGACCTCCATCTACAACGAATCGGGCAAGCAGGAAGAGCTCGACACGTTCAGCGATGACGAGATCGTCGAACTGGTGAACAACCTGAAGAAGGGTGTTCCGTTCGCCACTCCCGTGTTCGATGGCGCCCACGAAAGTGAAACCCGTCGCATGCTGGACCTGGCCTACCCGGATCCGATCGCCAAGCAACTGGGCATGACGCCGTCCAAGAACCAGGTCACGATGTATGACGGTCGTACCGGTGAAGCCTTCGAGCGCACCGTCACGGTCGGCTACATGCACTACCTGAAGCTGCATCACCTGGTCGATGACAAGATGCACGCGCGTTCGACCGGTCCGTACTCGCTGGTGACCCAGCAGCCGCTGGGTGGCAAGGCGCAGTTCGGTGGCCAGCGTTTCGGCGAAATGGAAGTCTGGGCACTGGAAGCCTACGGCGCATCGTACGTGCTGCAGGAAATGCTGACCGTCAAGTCGGACGACGTGAACGGCCGTACCAAGGTGTACGAGAACCTGGTCAAGGGCGACCACGTGATCGACGCCGGCATGCCGGAATCCTTCAACGTGCTGGTCAAGGAAATCCGTTCGCTGGGTATCGACATCGATCTGGAACGCGAATGATGTCAGGCGCGGCGGCATGAGCCGCCGCGCCGCTCGTCGTCTGGTGCGACGAGGCAGGAAATTTAGAAATGTTAGTGCAGTACGGTCGGGGAAGTCTGTCCCGGTATCGTGCGGAACCGCAGGGCAGGCAGCCCTGCTGGCTCTCCCGCCGGTGCGAACAGGGTCAAGCAGAGTGATCCGGCCACCCAAGATTTAGTTTTTTCACGCCAACCTGGAGTGATACATGAAAGCACTGCTCGATCTATTCAAGCAAGTTCAGCAAAATGAACAATTCGACGCCATCAAGATTGGCCTGGCGTCGCCCGAGAAAATCCGTTCGTGGTCCTACGGCGAAGTCAAGAAGCCGGAAACCATCAACTATCGTACTTTCAAGCCTGAGCGCGACGGTCTGTTCTGCGCCAAGATCTTTGGCCCCATCAAGGACTACGAGTGCCTGTGCGGCAAGTACAAGCGCCTGAAGCACCGTGGCGTGATCTGCGAGAAGTGCGGCGTCGAAGTCACGCTGGCCAAGGTGCGTCGTGAGCGCATGGGTCACATCGAACTGGCCTCGCCAACCGCGCACATCTGGTTCCTGAAGTCGCTGCCGTCGCGTCTGGGCATGGTCCTGGACATGACCCTGCGGGACATCGAACGCGTGCTGTACTTCGAAGCCTACGTCGTGACCGATCCAGGCATGACGCCGCTCAAGAAGTGCCAGATCATGTCCGAGGACGACTACGCCGCCAAGTACGAAGAGTACGGTGACGACTTCATCGCCTTCATGGGCGCCGAAGGTATCCGCGAACTGCTGCGCTCGATCGATATCGACCGCGACGCCGAGACCCTGCGCCAGGACCTGAAGGAATCGAAGTCCGAAGCCAAGATCAAGAAGTACGCCAAGCGCCTGAAGGTGCTCGAGGCGTTCCAGCGTTCGGGCATCAAGCCCGACTGGATGATCATGGAAGTGCTGCCAGTGCTGCCGCCGGAACTGCGTCCGCTGGTGCCGCTGGACGGCGGCCGCTTTGCGACCTCCGACCTGAATGACCTGTACCGTCGCGTCATCAACCGTAACAATCGTCTGAAGCGCCTGATGGAATTGCGCGCACCAGAGATCATCACCCGCAACGAAAAGCGCATGCTGCAGGAAGCGGTTGACTCGTTGCTGGACAACGGTCGTCGCGGCAAGGCCATGACTGGCGCCAACAAGCGTCCGCTGAAGTCGCTGGCCGAAATGATCAAGGGCAAGGGCGGTCGTTTCCGTCAGAACTTGCTGGGCAAGCGCGTCGACTACTCGGGTCGTTCGGTCATCGTGGTGGGTCCGCAGCTCAAGTTGCACCAGTGCGGTCTGCCGAAGCTGATGGCGCTCGAACTGTTCAAGCCGTTCATCTTCAACAAGCTCGAACTGATGGGTCTGTCGACCACCATCAAGGCGGCTAAGAAGCTGGTGGAAGCGCAAGAGCCAGTGGTCTGGGACATCCTGGAAGAAGTCATCCGCGAACACCCGGTCATGCTGAACCGCGCGCCGACGCTGCACCGTCTGGGCATCCAGGCGTTCGAGCCGGTCCTGATCGAAGGCAAGGCGATCCAGCTGCACCCGCTGGTTTGCGCGGCGTTCAACGCCGACTTCGACGGCGACCAGATGGCGGTTCACGTGCCACTGTCGATCGAAGCGCAGATGGAAGCCCGCACCCTGATGCTGGCCTCCAACAACATCCTGTTCCCATCGAACGGCGAACCGTCGATCGTGCCGTCGCAGGATATCGTGCTGGGTCTGTACTACGCCACTCGCGAAGCCATCAACGGCAAGAACGAAGGCATGCTGTTCCCGGACGTGTCGGAAGTCATCCGTGCCTACGACAACAAGGAAGTCGAGCTGGCCACGCGCGTGACCGTGCGTATCGTTGAAAACCCGAAGGATCCTGTCACCGGCGAATTCGTGCGCACCATCAAGCGCTACGAAACCACCGTCGGCCGCGCCATCCTGTCCGAGATCCTGCCGAAGGGCTTGCCATTCTCGGTGCTGAACCGCGCGCTGAAGAAGAAGGAAATCTCGAAGCTGATCAACACGTCGTTCCGCAAGTGCGGCCTGCGCGCCACCGTGGTGTTTGCCGACCAGCTGATGCAGTCGGGCTTCCGCCTGGCGACCCGCGCCGGTATCTCGATCTGCGTGGATGACATGCTGGTGCCGCCGCAAAAGGCGACCCTGATCGCTGCTGCCGAATCCGAAGTCAAGCAGATCGAACAGCAATACGCCTCCGGTCTGGTGACCGCCGGCGAGCGTTACAACAAGGTGGTGGACATCTGGGGCAAGGCCGGCGACGAAGTCGGCAAGGCCATGATGGACCAGCTCAAGGTGGAAGACGTCATCACCCGCGAAGGCAAGAAGACCACTCAGGAATCGTTCAACGCGATTTACATGATGGCCGACTCCGGCGCCCGTGGTTCGGCAGCCCAGATTCGCCAGCTGGCGGGTATGCGCGGCCTGATGGCCAAGCCTGACGGCTCGATCATCGAGACCCCGATCACCGCGAACTTCCGCGAAGGCCTGAACGTTCTGCAGTACTTCATCTCGACGCACGGCGCCCGTAAGGGTCTGGCCGATACCGCGCTGAAGACCGCGAACTCCGGTTACCTGACCCGTCGTCTGGTCGACGTCACCCAGGATCTGGTGGTGATCGAGGACGATTGCGGCACCGCCAATGGCGCCGTGATGAAGGCGCTGGTCGAAGGTGGTGAAGTCATCGAAGCGCTGCGCGACCGTATCCTGGGTCGTGTGGTGGCAACCGATGTCGTCAACCCGGAGAACCAGGCGACGCTGTACGAAGCCGGTACCCTGATGGACGAAGACACGGTCGAAGAGATCGAACGCCTGGGCATCGACGAAGTCAAGGTCCGCACGCCGCTGACCTGCGACACCCGTTATGGCCTGTGCGGCAAGTGCTATGGTCGCGACCTCGGCCGCGGCCAGCTGGTCAACTCCGGCGAAGCTGTCGGCGTGATCGCGGCGCAGTCGATCGGTGAGCCTGGTACCCAGCTGACCATGCGTACGTTCCACATCGGTGGCGCGGCATCGCGTGCAGCAGTGGCATCGTCGGTCGAAGCCAAGTCGAACGGCACCGTGCGCTTCACCGCCACGATGCGTTACGTCACCAACGGCAAGAACGAGCAGATCGTCATTTCCCGTTCCGGCGAAGTGCTGATCACCGATGACCTGGGTCGTGAGCGTGAACGTCACAAAGTGCCATACGGCGCCACCCTGATCGTCAAGGATGGCCTGGTGATCAAGGCCGGTACTGCGCTGGCAACATGGGATCCGCTGACCCGTCCGATCATCACCGAGTACTCCGGTACCGTGAAGTTCGAAAACGTGGAAGAGGGCGCTACCGTCGCCAAGCAGATCGACGAAGTCACCGGTCTGTCGACCCTGGTGGTGATCGACGCCAAGCGTCGTGGCCCATCGTCGAAGGTGATGCGTCCGCAGGTCAAGCTGTTGAACGAGGCAGGCGAAGAAGTCAAGATCGCCGGCACCGAACACGCCGTGACCATCGGCTTCCAGGTGGGCGCGCTGATTACCGTCAAGGACGGTCAGCAAGTGCACGTGGGTGAAGTGCTGGCGCGTATCCCGACCGAATCGCAGAAGACACGTGACATCACCGGTGGTCTGCCGCGTGTTGCCGAACTGTTCGAAGCGCGTTCGCCGAAGGATGCCGGCATGCTGGCCGAAGTCACTGGTACCGTTGCCTTCGGCAAGGAAACCAAGGGCAAGCAGCGTCTGGAAATCACCGACATGGAAGGCACCAAGCACGAGTTCCTGATTACCAAGGACAAGCAAGTGCTGGTGCACGATGGCCAGGTGGTGAACAAGGGCGAAATGATCGTGGACGGCCCGGCCGATCCGCAAGACATCCTGCGCCTGCTGGGTATCGAAGCGCTGGCCCGCTACATCGTCGACGAAGTGCAGGACGTGTACCGTCTGCAGGGCGTGAAGATCAACGACAAGCACATCGAAGTGATCGTGCGTCAGATGTTGCGTCGCGTGCAAGTGGTCGAGCCGGGTGATACCAGCTACATCACCGGTGAGCAGGTCGAGCGTTCGGAGTTGCTGGACGAGAACGACCGCGTCAACGGCGAAGGCAAGCTGCCTGCGACCTACGAAAACGTGCTGCTGGGTATTACCAAGGCTTCGCTGTCGACCGATTCGTTCATCTCGGCCGCATCGTTCCAGGAAACCACCCGCGTGCTGACCGAAGCCGCGATCATGGGCAAGAAGGACGGCCTGCGCGGTCTGAAGGAAAACGTCATCGTCGGCCGCCTGATTCCAGCCGGTACCGGCCTGGCCTACCACCGTGCTCGCAAGGAGAAGGACGTGTGGGAAGCCGAAGAGCGTGCCGCACTGCTCGAGTCCGAGCGCAGCAACCGGACGTCGGCTGCCGAAGAGGAAATCATCTCCTCGATCGAAGCCATCGGCGGTGGCGGCGAAGGCGAGGCATGAGTCACACCCTGAACGGACGGCAGCCGCCGTCGGTTCGGGCGAAAACGATGTCAGCCTGACAAAACGGTGCCGGGAGCAATCCTGGCGCCGTTTTTTTCATTGCCAGCCAGCAGTTGTCGGGAAGGAATTTAGCGTGGCAAATCAGCCTCAAAAGCCCATCCGGCCTGGCAAAATCATGCTCCCGGTTGACCCTTTGGCCGATCAGGAATATACTCGCGAGTTCTCGAATTTAGGCTCGCCCGGGCTTATGCGTTCTTTGGTCTGACGTCTCGCTACTGCGACGCTGCTCCCCTCCGGTCTTAAATCGAAGCGCGATTTTCGCGTGTTCTACCTAGTTTTCCGTGGTTCCGGGCAACCGTTTCCGGAACCTGTTTTCAATGTCGTACTTTGTTGGATTAAAACGATGCCAACCATCAATCAACTGATTCGCAAACCACGCGTCTCCGCGATCGTGAAGAGCAAATCGCCGGCGCTGGAAAACAGCCCGCAGAAACGCGGCGTTTGCACCCGTGTTTACACCACCACCCCGAAGAAGCCTAACTCGGCTCTGCGTAAGGTGGCCAAGGTGCGTCTGACCAACGGTTTCGAAGTCATTTCGTACATCGGCGGTGAAGGCCACAACCTGCAAGAACACAGTGTCGTGCTGATCCGCGGCGGCCGTGTAAAGGATTTGCCGGGTGTGCGTTATCACATGGTTCGCGGTGCACTGGATACCCAGGGCGTCAAGGATCGTAAGCAAGCTCGCTCGAAGTACGGTGCCAAGCGCGCCAAGGCAGCCAAGAAGTAATTTTTGTCCTTACCAGGCGCAAGCCAGGCAAGGTGAGTCGGCCCGGATGGGCTGAGTAAGTGGGAGCCATGATGGCTTTCCGCGAGTGCAGGCGATGTTTAGATCTGCGGTTCGCCCACTCAACTGAAGATTGAAAGGAATTGAAATGCCACGTCGTCGTGAAGTACCCAAGCGGGATATCCTGCCAGATCCAAAATTCGGTAATGTTGATGTTGCAAAGTTCGTCAACGTGCTGATGCTGTCGGGCAAGAAGTCGGTTGCCGAAAACATCATCTACGGTGCTTTCGACCACATCCAGCAAAAATCGGGCAAGGACCCGCTGGAAGTGTTTGCCGCTGCCCTGAGCAACTGCAAGCCGATGGTTGAAGTGAAGTCGCGTCGTGTTGGCGGCGCCAACTACCAGGTGCCAGTTGAAGTGCGTCCAGTGCGCCGTATGGCCCTGTCGATGCGCTGGCTGCGTGAAGCTGCCAACAAGCGCAGCGAAAAGTCGATGCCCCAGCGTCTGGGTGGCGAGCTGCTGGAAGCCGCCGAAGGCCGTGGCGGTGCGATGAAGAAGCGTGACGAAGTGCACCGTATGGCCGAAGCGAACAAGGCGTTCTCGCACTTCCGCTTCTAAGCATCACTTTTTACTAGACTGGGCGAAGCTTTTTGAGTTGATCAACTGGCTTCGTCACCATCTGAAATTGGTTCGAGCCGAGCGTTTATTTGAATAAAGTAGCGCTCGGTTTCGTGCATTAAAGACTTAGGAATAAATCATGGCTCGCAAGACCCCCATTGAGCGCTACCGCAACATCGGTATCTCCGCGCACATCGATGCCGGCAAGACCACTACCACCGAGCGCGTGCTGTTCTACACAGGCGTGAATCACAAGATCGGTGAAGTGCACGATGGCGCCGCCACCATGGACTGGATGGAGCAAGAGCAAGAGCGTGGCATCACCATCACCTCGGCTGCTACCACCTGTTTCTGGAAGGGCATGGCGAACAACTTCCCAGCTCACCACATCAACATCATCGACACCCCGGGTCACGTTGACTTCACCATTGAAGTCGAGCGCTCGATGCGTGTTCTGGATGGCGCCTGCATGGTCTACTGTGCAGTCGGTGGCGTGCAGCCGCAGTCGGAAACCGTGTGGCGTCAGGCCAACAAGTACAAGGTCCCGCGTCTGGCCTTCGTCAACAAGATGGACCGTACCGGTGCCAACTTCTTCAAGGTCTACGACCAGATGCGTGCGCGTCTGAAGGCCAACCCGATCCCGATGCAAGTGCCTATCGGCGCCGAAGAAAACTTCGAAGGCGTGATCGATCTGGTCAAGATGCGCGCGATCTACTGGGACGACGCTTCGCAAGGCATGAAGTTCGACTACCGCGACATCCCCGAGCACCTGATGGCTGACTCGCAGAAGTGGCGTGAGAACCTGGTCGAGGCCGCTGCAGAAGCTTCCGAAGAGCTGATGAACAAGTACCTCGAAGAAGGCGACCTGACTGAAGAAGAAATCAAGGCCGCGATTCGTCAACGTACCATCGCCAGCGAAATCGTTCCGATGATGTGCGGCACCGCCTTCAAGAACAAGGGCGTGCAGGCAATGCTGGACGGCGTGATCGAATACCTGCCTTCGCCGGTCGATATTCCACCTGTCCCAGGTACCGACGAAGATGAAGAGCCGGTCGTGCGCAAGGCAGAAGACACCGAGAAGTTCTCGGCGCTGGCGTTCAAGATCGCAACTGACCCGTTCGTGGGCCAGCTGTGCTTCATCCGCTGCTACTCGGGCACCCTGAATTCGGGCGACACCGTGTTGAACTCGGTGAAGTCGAAGAAGGAACGTATTGGCCGTATCGTTCAGATGCACGCCAACCAACGTGAAGAAATCAAGGAAATGCTGGCTGGCGACATCGCCGCCGTCGTGGGCCTGAAGGACACCACCACTGGTGACACCCTGTGCGACGACAAGGCTGTGGTCGTGCTGGAACGCATGGTCTTCCCTGAGCCGGTGATCTCGCAGGCTGTCGAGCCCAAGACCAAGGCCGACCAGGAAAAGATGGGCCTGGCGCTGAACCGCCTGGCTGCTGAAGATCCGTCGTTCCGCGTGCGCACCGACGAAGAATCGGGCCAGACCATCATCGCCGGTATGGGCGAGCTGCACCTGGACATCATCGTCGACCGCATGAAGCGTGAATTCAACGTTGAAGCGACCGTCGGCAAGCCGCAGGTTGCTTACCGCGAAACCATCCGCAAGACTTGCGAAGAGTCCGAAGGCAAGTTCGTCAAGCAGTCGGGTGGTCGTGGTCAGTACGGTCACGTGGTCCTGAAGATCGAACCGCAAGAAGCAGGCAAGGGCTTCGAGTTCGTCGACGCGATCAAGGGCGGTACCGTTCCGCGCGAATTCATCCCTGCAGTTGAAAAGGGTGTGCGCGAAACACTGAACACGGGCGTGCTGGCCGGTTACCCGGTGGTTGACGTCAAGGTCACCCTGTTCTTCGGTTCGTACCACGACGTGGACTCGAACGAAAACGCGTTCCGCATGGCCGGTTCGATGGCGTTCAAGGACGGTTGCCGTCGCGCCAGCCCGGTCATCCTCGAGCCGATGATGGCCGTGGAAGTCGAAACGCCTGAAGACTACGCCGGTACCGTGATGGGCGATCTGTCGTCGCGTCGCGGCATGGTGCAAGGCATGGATGAAATCGCCGGCGGTGGTGGCAAGATCATCAAGGCTGAAGTCCCGCTGTCGGAAATGTTCGGTTACTCGACCACGCTGCGTTCGGCTACTCAAGGCCGTGCAACGTACTCGATGGAATTCAAGCACTACTCCGAAGCACCGAAGAACGTGATCGACGCGATCGTCACTTCCAAGGCCAAGTAAGCTGCAATCAAATTCGGCCTGTCCCGCGTGGGATGGGCCGGCACCGATTATCGAAACATTGAACGTAACGTTCTCTTGAAGGAATTTTAAAATGGCAAAAGGCAAGTTTGAGCGGACCAAGCCGCACGTCAACGTTGGCACGATTGGTCACGTTGACCACGGCAAGACCACACTGACCGCAGCGATTGCGACCGTTCTGTCGAAGAAGTTCGGCGGCGAAGCGAAGGCATACGATCAGATCGATGCAGCGCCAGAAGAAAAGGCACGCGGCATCACGATCAACACCGCGCACGTTGAATACGAAACTGCAAACCGTCACTACGCGCACGTTGACTGCCCAGGCCACGCTGACTATGTGAAGAACATGATCACCGGTGCTGCGCAGATGGACGGCGCGATCCTGGTTTGCTCGGCCGCTGACGGCCCGATGCCACAGACCCGCGAGCACATCCTGCTGTCGCGTCAGGTTGGCGTTCCGTACATCATCGTTTTCCTGAACAAGGCAGACATGGTGGACGACGAAGAGCTGCTGGAACTGGTTGAAATGGAAGTTCGCGAGTTGTTGTCGAAGTACGAATTCCCAGGCGACGACCTGCCGATCATCAAGGGTTCGGCCAAGCTGGCGCTGGAAGGTGACACAGGCCCCCTGGGCGAAGGCGCGATCCTGGCCCTGGCCGAAGCGCTGGACAGCTACATCCCGACGCCAGAGCGCGCTGTTGATGGTTCGTTCCTGCTGCCGGTTGAAGACGTGTTCTCGATCTCGGGTCGCGGCACTGTGGTGACCGGTCGTGTTGAGCGCGGTATCGTCAAGGTTGGCGAAGCCCTGGAAATCGTTGGTATCCGTGACACGCAAGTGACCACATGTACCGGCGTTGAAATGTTCCGCAAGCTGCTGGACCAAGGTCAGGCAGGCGACAACGTTGGCGTGCTGCTGCGCGGCACCAAGCGTGAAGACGTGGAACGTGGCCAGGTTCTGGCCAAGCCAGGTTCGATCAAGCCGCACGCGCACTTCACAGGCGAGATCTACGTTCTGTCGAAGGACGAAGGCGGTCGTCACACCCCGTTCTTCAACAACTATCGTCCTCAGTTCTACTTCCGTACGACTGACGTGACCGGCGCGATCGAACTGCCAGAAGGCAAGGAAATGGTCATGCCAGGCGACAACGTGTCGATCACCGTGAAGCTGATCAACCCGATCGCGATGGAAGAAGGTCTGCGTTTCGCTATCCGTGAAGGCGGTCGTACCGTCGGCGCTGGTGTGGTTGCCAAGATCATCGCCTAAGTTTCAAGTAGTAGATTCAGGTTCGTTTTTTACCATCGCCGGGGATGATCCCATCCCCGGTTCGTTCTTTTAAGGAAAATCATGTCGGCTCCTAGTCAAAAAATCCGTATCCGTCTGAAAGCATTCGACTATCGTCTGATCGACCAGTCCGCACTGGAAATCGTCGACACCGCCAAGCGTACCGGCGCCGTCGTCAAGGGCCCGGTTCCACTGCCGACCCGTATCCAGCGTTTTGACGTGCTGCGTTCCCCGCACGTCAACAAGACTTCGCGCGACCAGTTCGAAATCCGTACCCATCAGCGCCTGATGGATATCGTCGATCCGACCGACAAGACGGTTGACGCATTGATGAAGCTGGATCTGCCTGCTGGCGTGGACGTCGAGATCAAGCTGCAATAAGCTCTGACAACCCGCAGTAAACTGTTGGAAAGGCGCACAACCCCGGTTGTGCGCTGTTTTTTTTCGGGCTATAATGCTCGGCTTCGATGTGGATTTTGCGCCTGCAAGGTCCACAATTATTGGTAGTACGAACATCAGCCCCGCCCAATCGCAGGCGGGAATGGAGAAAACAATGAGCCTGGGCCTTGTTGGTCGCAAGGTTGGTATGATGCGCATCTTCACGGAAGATGGGGATTCGATCCCTGTGACCGTGCTGGACGTGTCCAACAACCGCGTGACACAAATCAAAACGCCTGAAGTGGATGGTTATTCCGCTGTTCAGGTGACCTTCGGTCAACGTCGCGCTTCCCGCGTGACCAAAGCCGCTGCTGGTCACTACGCCAAAGCTGGCGTTGAAGCCGGTACCGTTCTGAAAGAATTCCGTGTTGACGCCGCCAAGGCTGCCGAATTGAAGGCAGGCGAAGTGGTTGGCATCGTCGGTCTGTTCGAAGCTGGTCAGAAAGTGGACGTCCAAGGCGTCTCGATCGGTAAGGGCTACGCCGGTACCATCAAGCGTTACAACTTCGCATCGGGTCGCGCGACTCACGGTAACTCCCGCTCGCACAACGTTCCTGGCTCCATCGGTATGGCGCAGGATCCGGGCCGCGTGTTTCCGGGCAAGCGCATGACTGGTCACATGGGTGACGTCACCACTACCGTGCAAAACCTGGAAATCGCTCGCGTTGACGCTGAGCGCCAGTTGCTGCTGGTCAAGGGTGCTGTTCCTGGTGCCAAGAACGGTCAAGTGATCGTTTCTCCGGCAGTCAAAGTCAAAGCGAAGAAGGGAGCCTAATAATGGATCTGAAGCTCCTGAATGACCAAGGTCAAGCTGCTTCGAACGTCGCCGCACCGGATACTATTTTCGGTCGTGATTACAACGAAGCCCTGATTCACCAGGTCGTGGTTGCTTACCAAGCCAATGCTCGCAGCGGCAACCGCAAGCAAAAAGACCGTGAAGAAGTCCATCACACAACCAAGAAGCCTTGGCGTCAAAAGGGTACTGGCCGCGCACGTGCCGGTATGTCCTCGTCGCCTCTGTGGCGCGGTGGTGGTCGTATTTTCCCGAACTCGCCAGACGAGAACTTCTCCCACAAGGTCAACAAGAAGATGTATCGCGCAGGTGTCTGCTCGATCCTGTCTCAGTTGGCACGTGAAGGCCGCCTGTCGGTGGTCGAGAACTTCGCTGTTGAAGCGCCAAAGACCAAGTTGCTGTCCCAGAAGCTCAAGAGCATGGGTCTGGACTCGGTGTTGGTGATCACTGACAGCCTGGACGAAAACCTGCTGCTGGCCTCCCGCAATCTGCCGGGCGTGCTGGTGGTTGAGCCACATCAAGCCGATCCTGTGTCGCTGGTGTTCTACAAGAGCATCCTGGTGACCAAGGCCGCGCTGGCCAAGATTGAGGAGTTGCTGGCATGAACGCAATCGTGAAATTTAGCGAAGAGCGCCTGATGAAGGTGCTGCTGGCGCCGGTCATCTCTGAAAAGGCAACCTTCGTCGCCGAGAAGAACGAGCAAGTCGTTTTTTTGGTGACCAAGGATGCTACCAAGCTGGAAGTCAAGGCTGCCGTCGAACTGCTGTTCAAGGTGGAAGTTGAGTCGGTCCAGGTAGCAAACCGCCAGGGCAAGCAAAAGCGCTCGGGTCGTACTGCCGGTCGCCGCAACCACACCCGTCGCGCGTTCGTCAGCCTGAAGCCGGGTCAAGAGATCAACTTCACCGAGGAGGCTAAATAATGGCACTCGTAAAAGTTAAACCGACCTCGCCCGGCCGGCGCGGTATGGTCAAGGTCGTTAATCCCGACCTGTACAAGGGCCGTCCGCTGGCGTCGTTGATCGAAAAGAAGTCGAAGACTGCTGGTCGTAACAACAACGGTCACATCACCACCCGTCACATCGGCGGTGGTCACAAGCAGCACTACCGTGTTGTCGATTTCCGTCGCAACAAGGATGGTATTCCGGCCAAGGTCGAGCGTATCGAATATGACCCGAACCGTACCGCGCACATCGCTTTGCTGTGCTACGCGGACGGCGAGCGCAAGTACATCATTGCGCCCAAGGGTCTGACCGTCGGTGACCAGCTGGTCAGCGGCTCGGAAGCGCCGATCAAGTCGGGTAACACCCTGCCGATCCGCAACATCCCAGTCGGTACCACTATCCACTGCGTGGAAATGTTGCCAGGCAAGGGCGCCCAAATCGCTCGTACCGCCGGCGCTGGTGTGGTCCTGATGGCGCGTGAAGGTACTTACGCCCAGGTCCGTCTGCGTTCGGGTGAAGTGCGTCGTGTGCACATCGAGTGCCGCGCCACTATCGGTGAAGTCGGTAACGGCGAACACAACCTGCGCAAGATCGGTAAGGCCGGTGCTACACGTTGGCGCGGTATCCGCCCGACCGTTCGTGGCGTCGTCATGAACCCGGTTGATCACCCGCACGGTGGTGGTGAAGGTAAGACTGCGGCTGGCCGTCATCCGGTTTCGCCGTGGGGTCAGCAGACCAAGGGCAAGAAGACTCGTAGCAACAAGCGTACGACTTCGATGATTGTCTCGCGTCGCGGCAAGAAATAAGGGATAAAACATGACACGTTCATTGAAAAAAGGTCCGTTCTGCGACGCGCATCTGGTGAAGAAGGTTGAAACCGCCCAGGCGATCAAGGACAAGAAGCCGATCAAGACCTGGTCGCGTCGTTCGACGATCATGCCAGACTTCATCGGTCTGACAATCGCGGTGCATAACGGCAAGCAACACGTGCCGGTCTATGTGTCGGAAAACATGGTTGGTCACAAGCTCGGCGAATTCGCGCTGACCCGTACGTTCAAGGGTCACGCCGCCGACAAGAAGGCTAAGAAATAAGGTCCTATGATGGAAACTAAAGCTATCCTGCGCGGTGTGCACCTGTCGGCTCAGAAGGGCCGTCTGGTTGCAGACCTGATCCGCGGTAAAAAAGTTGATCAAGCACTGAATATCTTGGCCTTCAGCCCCAAAAAGGGCGCGACCATCATCAAGAAGGTTCTGGAGTCCGCAATCGCGAACGCAGAACACAATGATGGTGTTGACATCGACGAACTGAAGATCAAGACCATTTATGTGGAAAAGGGTGCGGTCCTGAAGCGCTTCACAGCGCGCGCAAAGGGCCGTGGTGATCGTATTTCCAAGCAGTCGTGTCACATTTATGTGACCGTCGGAAACTAAGGAGTCACGATGGGACAGAAGATTCATCCAACCGGTTTCCGTCTGGCGGTTACACGTAACTGGGGCTCGCGTTGGTATGCAGGCAATGCAACATTTGCCGAAATGCTCAACGAAGACTTGAAGGTCCGTGCTTTCCTGAAGAAGAAGCTGAAGAACGCTTCGGTGGGTCGCGTCGTTATCGAGCGTCCAGCCAAGAATGCACGCATCACCATTTACAGCTCCCGTCCAGGTGTTGTGATCGGCAAGAAGGGCGAAGACATCGAAGTTCTGAAGTCGTCGCTGGCCAAGCTGATGGGCGTGCCCGTGCACGTCAACATCGAAGAAATCCGCAAGCCGGAAGCCGATGCTCAGCTGATCGCCGATTCGATCGCTCAACAGCTCGAGAAGCGCATCATGTTCCGTCGCGCCATGAAGCGCGCGATGCAAAATGCAATGCGCCTTGGCGCGCAAGGCATCAAGATCATGTCGTCGGGCCGTCTGAACGGTATCGAAATCGCACGTACCGAATGGTACCGTGAAGGTCGTGTGCCTCTGCACACCCTGCGCGCCGATATCGATTACGGTACTTCGGAAGCTGAAACCACCTACGGCATCATCGGTATCAAGGTGTGGGTCTACAAGGGCGACCGCCTGGCAAACGGCGAATCGCCGGTTCTGGTTGGCGAGCCTGAAGACGACAAGAAGCGTCGCGGCCCACGTCGTGACGACGGTAAGCCAGGTGCACGTCCTCGTTCGAAGACTGGCGCGCCAGGTGCTCCGGGCGCCGGCGCCAAGCGCGGCGGTGGTCGTCCTCAAGCTGCCGATGCCGGTGTGTCGGCTGAGAAAGCGGGAGAATAATCATGCTGCAACCAGCACGTAGAAAATATCGTAAAGAACAAAAGGGTCGTAACACTGGTATTTCGCACACCCGCGGAACAGCAGTGTCGTTCGGCGACTTTGGTCTGAAGGCAGTCGGCCGTGGCCGTCTGACCGCACGTCAGATCGAAGCTGCACGTCGTGCGATGACTCGTCACATCAAGCGCGGTGGTCGTATCTGGATCCGCGTTTTCCCGGACAAGCCAATTTCCCAGAAGCCTGCAGAAGTGCGTATGGGTAACGGTAAGGGTAATCCGGAGTACTACGTGGCTGAAATCCAGCCAGGTAAGGTACTGTACGAGATGGACGGTGTCGACGAGACTTTGGCGCGCGAGGCGTTCCGTTTGGCTGCTGCCAAATTGCCGCTGGCGACGACTTTTGTTGTTCGTCAAGTCGGTCAATAATTAGGAGCGGAATATGAAAGCATCGGAACTCCGCGGTAAGGACAAGGCTGCGCTGGATAAAGAACTGGGTGAGTTGTTGAAGGCCCAGTTCAGCCTGCGTATGCAAATTGCAACTCAGCAACTGAACAATACCGCACAGCTGAAGAAAGTACGTCGCGACATCGCGCGTGTGAAAACTGTGATCAACTCGAAGGATGGTCAACAATGAACGATCAAGTGAAACAGGCGCTCAAGCGCACGCTGATTGGCAAAGTTGTGTCCGACAAGATGGACAAGACTGTTACCGTCTTGATCGAACGTCACGTCAAGCACCCGCTGTACGGCAAAATCATCATGCGTACCAAGAAGTACCACGCACATGACGAGTCGAACACTGCCAAGGAAGGCGACGTCGTTGAAATCCAGGAAGGCCGTCCGGTCTCCAAGACCAAAGCCTGGACAGTGACACGCGTTGTGCAGGAAGCACAAATCGTATAAGTAGTTCTTGCAGGCTCGATATTATGCTGACATAATATCGAGCTCTGTCCTTGCTGCGCCACGCTGGCAAGGTTAGTAAAAAAGTAGCTTTATATTCGTCCCCTAACTAGCGAGTTCGCTTGCTAACAGGACCAAGACTGACCGAGTTTCGCATCGTGCGATTCGCGGATTAAGTTGGGAAAGAAAATATCATGATTCAAACTGAAAGCCGGCTCGAAGTGGCCGACAACACCGGTGCGCGCGAAGTTCTGTGCATCAAGGTCTTGGGTGGTTCCAAGCGCCGCTATGCGGGCATTGGCGACGTGATCAAGGTCACCGTCAAGAGCGCCGCTCCACGCGGTCGCGTCAAGAAGGGCGAGATTTACAATGCTGTCGTCGTTCGTACCGCCAAGGGCGTGCGTCGTCAAGATGGTTCGCTGGTCAAGTTCGATGGCAATGCAGCAGTGCTGCTGAATGCCAAGCTCGAGCCGATCGGTACCCGTATTTTTGGGCCGGTGACTCGTGAGCTGCGCACTGAGCGCTTCATGAAGATCGTTTCCCTGGCACCTGAAGTTCTGTAAGGAGTGGTCATGGCAAAGATTCGTAAAAACGATGAAGTCATCGTGTTGACCGGCAAAGACAAGGGCAAGCGCGGCGTCGTGAGTGCTTGCGTCAGCGCTGACTACGTTATCGTGGAAGGCGTGAACGTTGCTAAGAAAGCGACCCGTCCTAACCCGATGACAGGTGCAACTGGCGGCATCGTCGATAAGCTGATGCCAATTCACGTGTCGAATGTTGCGTTGTTCAACGCAGCTTCCGGCAAGGCAGATCGCGTGGCTTACAAGCAAGTGGACGGCAAGAAAGTCCGTGCTTACAAGTCCAGCGGCGAAGTCGTTAAGGTTTAATTATCATGGCACGTCTTCAAGAGTTTTATAAAGAAAAGGTCGTTGCCGACCTGACCGCAAAGTATTCGTACAAGTCGGTGATGGAAGTTCCACGCATTCTGAAGATCACCCTGAACATGGGTCTGTCGGAAGCGGTTGCGGACAAGAAGATCATCGAACACGCCGTGGGCGACCTGACCAAGATCGCCGGCCAGAAGCCGGTCGTGACCAAGGCGCGCAAAGCGATCGCCGGGTTCAAGATCCGCGAAGGCTACCCGATCGGTTGCATGGTGACCCTGCGCGGCGCCCGCATGTACGAATTCCTGGATCGCTTCATCACTGTCGCGCTGCCGCGCGTTCGTGACTTCCGTGGCGTTTCCGGTCGTGCATTCGACGGTCGTGGCAACTACAACATCGGTGTGAAAGAGCAGATCATTTTCCCCGAAATCGAGTACGACAAGATCGATGCGCTGCGTGGTATGAACATCAGTATCACCACGACTGCCAAGACCGACGACGAAGCGAAAGCGCTCCTCGCCGCATTTAAATTCCCGTTCAGAAACTGAGGATGCCATGGCAAAACTGGCACTGATTAACCGCGAACAGAAGCGCGCCGACCTGGTGAAGAAGTATGCCGGCAAGCGTGCTGAGTTGAAGGCTGTTATCAACGATCAATCGAAGTCGGAAGAAGAGCGTTACGAAGCTCGCCTGAAGTTGCAGGCGCTGCCGCGTAACTCGGCTCCGACCCGTCAACGCAATCGTTGCGCCTTGACCGGTCGTCCCCGTGGCACCTTCCGTAAGTTCGGATTGGGCCGTATCAAGGTCCGTGAAATCGCCATGCGTGGCGAAATCCCGGGTTTGACCAAAGCTAGCTGGTAATAGGAGAACAAGCAATGAGTATGAGCGATCCTATCGCCGATATGCTGACCCGTATCCGCAATGCACAAGGCGTGAAAAAGACTACTGTCGCCATGCCTTCTTCCAAAGTGAAGGTTGCAATTGCCAACGTCCTGAAGGACGAGGGTTACATCGAAGATTTCGCTGTTGTCGACGCTGGCGGCAAAGCAGAATTGAAAATTGGTTTGAAGTATTACGCCGGTCGTCCGGTCATCGAACGCCTCGAGCGCGTGTCCCGTCCGGGCCTGCGCATCTACAAGGGCAAGGATGATATTCCGAACGTCATGAATGGCTTGGGTGTGGCGATTGTGTCCACTCCACGCGGCGTGATGACTGACCGCAAAGCACGCGCAACCGGTGTCGGTGGCGAAGTGATTTGCTACGTGGCCTAAGGAGTGCAATATGTCTCGTGTAGGTAAAATGCCTGTTGCACTGCCAAGTGGCGCGGAAGCGACCATCACGGCAACAGCAATCACCGTCAAGGGCCCGCTGGGCTCGTTGACGCAACCCCTGACCGGTAAGGTCAAGGTTGCAAACAACAATGGCTCGCTGAGCTTCGAAGTGGCTGATGACAGCCGCGAAGCAAACGCGATGTCCGGTACCCTGCGTGCTCTGGTCAATAACATGGTCAACGGCGTCACCAAGGGCTTCGAAAGAAAGCTGCAATTGGTTGGCGTTGGTTTCCGTGCACAAGCTCAAGGCGACAAGCTGAATCTGTCGCTGGGCTTTTCGCACCCGATCGTGCACCAGATGCCTGCTGGTATCAAGGTTGAGACCCCGACACAGACCGAAATCCTGATCAAGGGTATCGATCGTCAGGTGGTCGGTCAGGTCGCCGCTGAAATTCGTGCTTATCGCGAACCCGAACCCTATAAGGGCAAGGGCGTGCGCTATAGCGACGAAGTGGTGACGCTCAAAGAAACCAAGAAGAAGTAATAGGGGTTGACGATGGACAAGAAACAATCTCGCCTGCGCCGTGCGACTCAGACTCGCGCCAAGATCGCAGAACTGAAGGTCAATCGCCTGGCCGTGCATCGCACCAATACGCACATCTACGCGAGCGTCATCGGTCCGGATTCCAACGTTCTGGCTTCGGCCTCGACTCTGGAAGCCGAAGTTCGCGCCGAGCTGGCAGCACAGTCGGGCAACGGCGGCAACGCTGCTGCTGCTGCGCTGATCGGCAAGCGCGTCGCCGAAAAGGCCCTGAAGGCTGGCGTCACCGAAGTCGCTTTCGATCGCTCGGGTTTCCGTTATCACGGTCGCGTCAAGGCGCTGGCTGAGGCTGCGCGTGAAGCCGGCCTGAAGTTCTAAGGGATATTCATCATGGCAAAAATGCAATCGAAACAGCAAAGCGACAAGCCTGATGACGGCATGCGCGAAAAGATGATCGCGGTCAATCGCGTCACCAAAGTGGTGAAGGGCGGCCGTATCATGGGTTTCGCTGCGCTGGCAGTGGTTGGTGACGGCGATGGCCGCATCGGCATGGGCAAGGGCAAGTCGAAGGAAGTGCCAGTGGCCGTTCAGAAGGCGATGGAAGAAGCCCGTCGCAAGATGATCAAGGTTACGCTGAAGAACGGCACCCTGCACCACACGGTGCACGGCAAGCACGGCGCCTCGTCGGTGTTGATGTCGCCTGCCAAGGACGGTACTGGCGTTATCGCCGGCGGCCCGATGCGCGCGATCTTCGAAGTGATGGGCGTGACCAACGTGGTGGCGAAGTCGACTGGTTCGACCAACCCCTACAACATGGTGCGTGCCACCCTCGACGGTCTGTCGAAGATGAACACTCCGGCTGAAGTTGCTGCCAAGCGCGGCAAGTCGGTCGAAGATATCCTGGGCTAAGGTGAATCAGATGTCGAACACAATCAAAGTTCAGCTGGTCAAGGGTCTGATCGGTACTCGTCAGGACCACCGCGCGACCGTGCGCGGTCTGGGTCTGCGTCGCGTCAACTCGGTATCGGTGCTGGAAGATACCCCGTCGGTGCGCGGCATGATCAACAAAGTGTCCTATCTTGTGAAGGTTGTTTCGTAAGCGTCAGCTTGCGAACGGAGCAAATCATGGAATTAAACACAATCCAACCCGCAGAAGGCGCAAAGCACTACAAGCGTCGCGTCGGTCGTGGCATCGGTTCGGGTCTGGGTAAAACCTCCGGCCGTGGTCACAAGGGTCAGAAGTCGCGTTCGGGCGGTTTCCACAAGGTCGGTTTCGAAGGCGGTCAGATGCCTCTGCAACGCCGTCTGCCAAAGCGTGGTTTCAAGTCGCTGGCAACGCCGTACAAGGCTGAAGTCCGTTTGTCCGATCTGGAAAAGCTGCCAGTCGCAGAGATCGATGTATTGGCATTGAAGCAAGCCGGCCTGGTGTCGGAACTGGCTCGTGTCGTGCGCATCATCAAGGCCGGCGAATTGACCAAGAAAGTGACCGTCAAGGGTCTGATCGCGACCAAGGGTGCCAAGGCTGCTATTGAAGCCGCTGGCGGTTCCGTCGCTGAGTGATCCGAACCCGGAGCAATAATTGGCAACTACTCCTCAATTAGCGAAGGGCGCAGCCAAGGGTTTCCCTTGGAGCCGTCTGTGGTTCCTGCTGGGGGCGTTGATCGTCTATCGCATCGGTGCACATATCCCGGTTCCGGGTATTGATCCGACGCAATTGGCGCAATTGTTCAAGCAGAACCAGGGCGGCATCCTGGGCATGTTCAACATGTTCTCGGGTGGTGCACTGTCGCGTTTCACGATCTTTGCACTGGGGATCATGCCGTATATCTCGGCGTCGATCATCATGCAGCTGCTGTCGGTAGTTTCGCCGCAGCTGGAAGCGCTGAAGAAAGAGGGAGAATCGGGGCGTCGCAAGATTACCCAGTACACCCGTTACGGCACGCTGGTGCTGGCGACGTTCCAGGCGCTTGGCATTGCGGTGGCACTTGAATCGCAAGCTGGTCTGGTGCTGGATCCAGGTCTGGCGTTTCGCATGACGACGGTAGTGACCCTGGTGACCGGTACGATGTTCCTGATGTGGCTGGGTGAGCAAATCACTGAGCGTGGTCTGGGCAACGGTATCTCGATCATCATCTTCGCTGGTATTGCTGCAGGTCTGCCGAATGCTCTGGGTGGTTTGTTCGAGCTGGTTCGTACTGGTTCGATGAATGCGCTGTCGGCAATTCTGATCTGCGTGATCGTGGCGCTGGTGACTTTCCTGGTGGTGTTCATTGAACGCGGCCAGCGCAAGATCCTGGTGAACTATGCCAAGCGTCAGGTCGGTAACAAGATCTACGGTGGTCAAAGCAGCCACCTGCCGCTGAAGTTGAACATGGCAGGCGTGATCCCACCGATCTTCGCTTCGTCGATCATCTTGTTTCCGGCGACGATTACGAGCTGGTTTACCTCTGGCGATAGCTCGAATCCCTTCATTCGTTTTCTGAAGGATCTGGCAGCGTCGATGGCGCCGGGTGAACCTATCCACGCCTTGCTGTATGCGGTAGCAATCGTGTTCTTCTGCTTTTTCTATACTGCGCTGGTATTCAACAGCAAGGAAACTGCAGATAACCTGAAGAAGAGTGGTGCATTTGTTCCGGGTATTCGACCGGGTGACCAGACGGCGCGTTACATCGACAAGATCTTGATGCGTCTGACATTGGCTGGTGCGGTGTATATCACGCTGGTCTGTCTGTTGCCTGAGTTCCTGATTGCCCGCTGGAAAGTGCCGTTCTATTTTGGTGGCACCTCGCTGCTGATCATTGTGGTCGTGACGATGGACTTCATGGCCCAAGTGCAGAACTACGTAATGTCGCAGCAATATGAATCGTTACTCCGCAAGGCGAATTTCAAGGGTGGCATGACCCCGCGTTGAGCGGTGTGTCACCCAGGGGAACGCGACAGGGAACGCTTAGTGTTCCGTGCCAAGTAACAGTGTGAATCGAACCTAGTATTGAAAGAAAGAGGGCCACAATGAAAGTGCTCGCATCAGTCAAGCGGATCTGCCGCAACTGCAAAATCATCAAGCGCAATGGCGTCGTTCGTGTGATCTGCACCGAACCCCGTCATAAGCAGCGCCAAGGTTAACTTAACGTTATTGATCGAGGAATAACGAATGGCACGTATTGCAGGGGTTAACATCCCCAACCATCAGCACACCGTCATCGGCTTGACCGCCATCTACGGTATTGGCCGTCCGCGCGCAGAGGATATCTGTGTTGCGACCGGTGTCCCGACCAACAAGAAGGTCAAGGACCTGGACGACAACGAACTCGAAAAGCTGCGTGACGAGATCGCCAAGTTCGTGGTCGAAGGCGATCTGCGCCGCGAGCTGTCCATGAACATCAAGCGTCTGATGGATCTGGGTTGCTATCGCGGTCTGCGTCACCGTCGCGGTCTGCCAGTGCGCGGCCAACGTACTCGCACCAACGCTCGTACTCGCAAGGGTCCGCGCAAGGCCGCTCAATCGTTGAAGAAATAATCCCGGCAGGCGCGTCGTCGCTAGTCACTGGTCGGATTCAAGGAAATCATTATGGCAAAAAGCCCCAATAACGCAGCAGCATCGCGTGTGCGTAAGAAAGTCAAGAAGAACGTCGCCGAAGGTATCGCGTTCGTTCACGCTTCGTTCAACAACACCATCATCACGATCACCGATCGTCAGGGCAACACCCTGTCGTGGGCGACCGCTGGCGGTGCTGGCTTCAAGGGTTCGCGTAAGTCGACTCCGTTCGCAGCCCAGGTCGCGGCTGAAACCGCAGGCAAGGTTGCGGTCGAATGCGGCATCAAGAACCTGGAAGTGCGCATCAAGGGCCCAGGCCCAGGCCGTGAATCCTCCGTGCGTGCGTTGAACAACCTGGGTATCAAGATCACCTTGATCCAGGACGTGACTCCGGTACCGCACAACGGCTGCCGTCCGCCGAAGCGTCGTCGTATCTAATTTGTAGTATAATCTTGCGCTTTGCCGGATTCAGGCTGAAAAGCCCCGGCAAAAGCAACGGATTCCACCCGCCAACGACCTTGGCGGGTTTTGTTCTTAAGCCCACTGTCTGATTTCAAGCAGATCAGACTAGCGTCCGGCAGTTCGGGACGTCATTTAACAAAGGAAATACTGTGGCACGTTATATCGGACCAAAAGCAAAGCTCTCCCGCCGCGAAGGCACTGACCTGTTCCTGAAGAGCGCACGTCGCTCGCTGGATTCCAAGTGCAAGCTGGATTCCAAGCCAGGCCAACATGGTCGCACTTCGGGTGCCCGCACCTCCGACTACGGCAACCAATTGCGCGAAAAGCAAAAGGTCAAGCGCATGTACGGCGTCCTCGAGCGTCAGTTCCGCCGCTACTTCGCTGAAGCCGATCGTCGCAAGGGCAACACCGGTGAAAACCTGTTGAAGCTGCTGGAATCGCGTCTGGACAACGTCGTCTACCGCATGGGTTTCGGTTCGACCCGCGCTGAAGCACGTCAGCTGGTGTCGCACAAGGCCCTGACCGTGAACGGCAAGGTCGTCAACATCGCTTCGTACTCGGTCAAGGCTGGTGACGTCGTCGCCATCCGTGAAAAGGCCAAGAAGCAAGTGCGTATCGCCGAAGCGCTGTCGCTGGCAGAGCAATCCGGTTACCCATCGTGGGTGTCGGTCGACTCGAAGAAGCTGGAAGCTACCTTCAAGTCGTCGCCTGACCGCAGCGAAATCGCCAACGACGTCAACGAATCGCTGATCGTCGAACTGTACTCGCGTTAATTTCGTAGCAAGCAGTATCCCTGTGCCCACCCTCCGGTGGGCATTTTCCGATTTGCCGTCAGCCTTATCGGCGTAACGAGCCGAGGGTATTGAAAAGGACATTTCATGCAAAACAGTTTGTTGAAGCCCCGTATCATCGAAGTCGAAGCACTCGCCCCTGGCCACGCCAAGGTCGTCATGGAGCCGTTTGAGCGTGGCTATGGCCACACATTGGGTAACGCGCTGCGTCGCGTGCTGCTCTCGACCATGACCGGCTATGCTCCGACCGAAGTGACCATCGCCGGTGTCGTGCACGAGTATTCGTCGCTGGACGGCGTTCAGGAAGACGTGGTCGACATCCTGTTGAACCTGAAGGGCGTGGTCTTCAAGCTGCACAACCGCGACGAAGTCACCCTGACCCTGAAGAAGGAAGGCGAAGGCGTTGTGTTGGCGTCGGATATCGACCTGCCACACGATGTCGAGCTGATCAACCCCGATCACGTGATCGCCAATCTGACTGCCGGTGGCAAGCTGGATATGCAGATCAAGGTCGAGAAGGGCCGTGGCTACGTGCCGGGTAACGTGCGTCGCCTGTCCGAAGACACCAACAAGACCATCGGTCGCATCATCCTGGATGCATCGTTCTCGCCTGTGCGTCGTGTTTCCTATGCGGTCGAATCGGCTCGTGTGGAACAACGTACCGACCTGGACAAGCTGGTCATCAACATCGAGACCAACGGCGTCATCACCCCGGAAGAAGCGATCCGCCAATCGGCACGCGTGCTGGTTGACCAGCTCAACGTGTTCGCGGCACTGGAAGGCACCGAAGCGACTGCAGAAGCACCATCGCGCGCTCCGCAGGTCGATCCGATCCTGTTGCGTCCGGTCGACGACCTGGAATTGACCGTGCGTTCGGCAAACTGCCTGAAGGCCGAAAACATCTACTACATCGGCGACCTGATCCAGCGCAGCGAGAACGAACTGCTGAAGACCCCGAACCTGGGTCGCAAGTCGCTGAACGAAATCAAGGAAGTGCTGGCATCGCGCGGCCTGACCTTGGGCATGAAGCTCGAAAACTGGCCGCCAGCCGGCCTGGAAAAGTAAGATCGTTGTTGTCCGGAGCGACCGCCTGCGGCCGCTCCGGACCAGCAGGTTGCAGCACCCGTAGTAAAAAACGTCATCACCGGTCCGCGGTCAGCCCAACAGGCGCCGATAGAAGAACTGGATCAAAACTGTTATTTAAAAGGAAATTACCATGCGTCACCGTCACGGCCTTCGCAAGCTGAATCGTACTTCGTCCCACCGTCTGGCCATGTTGCGCAACATGACCGTTTCGCTGCTGCGTCACGAAGCCATCAAGACCACCCTGCCAAAGGCCAAGGAACTGCGCCGCGTCGTCGAGCCAATCCTGACCCTGGGCAAGACCGACACCCTGGCCAACAAGCGTCTGGCTTTCAGCCGTCTGCGCGATCGCGAAATCGTGTTGAAGCTGTTCGCTGAACTGGGCCCACGCTACGCTACCCGTAACGGCGGCTACCTGCGCATCCTGAAGATGGGTTTCCGTCAAGGCGACAACGCTCCGATGGCTTACATCGAGCTGCTGGACCGTCCTGAAGTCAGCGACGACGCAGAAGTCCCGACTGCAGAATAAGTGCGGTTGTCTCACGGAAAAGCCAGGCATTGCCTGGCTTTTTTGCATTCTGAAGCGTGTATTGCCTATAAGGCGCAACGCATCGAATGCGCGGATATGGTTGAATACCGCATGTGCCGCCACCTTGAGCCACCGACATGACCTCCTCGCCCCTGAACCAGCCGTTGCTGGTGCTGACCAACGTGCCCGAGGCCGAGCTGGCCGAGCGCCTGTCACGCCAGCTGGTCGAGCAGCAGCTGGCAGCCTGCGTCAATATCCTGCCGGCGGTGACCTCGATCTACCGATGGGCCGACAAGATAGAACAAGCCAGCGAGATCCCGTTATTGATCAAGACCACCCAGGCGCGCTATGGCGAGGTGGAACGGGCCATATTGGCGGCGCATCCCTATGACGTGCCGGAAATTATCATCGTCCCGGTCGCTGGCGGATTGCCGTCCTACCTGCAATGGATGCGCGACGAAACCGCTGCCCCATTACAGACCTGAAGATCACACCCAGAACAAGCGAACCGACCTGCATGAACAAGCTCTTGAAGTCCAATCCGTCGCCGTGGGCACTGTGGTGCTGCCTGTGGACATTAGTGATCTGCTGCTGGAGCGGCGCCGCCCAGGCCGACGAAGAGTACCTGCCGCCCGAGCAGGCATTTCAGCTCAGCGCGCACATGGTCGACGCCGGCACGGTCGAACTGAGTTACCGGATTGCCGACGGTTACTACATGTACCGGGACCGCTTTCATTTCACGGCCACTGGCGCGACGCTGGGCGAACCGCAGTTTCCTGCCGGTAAAACGAAGTACGACGAAAACTTCCAGAAAGAAGTCGAGACCTATCACGGCATAGTGCAGGCGCGCCTGGCGGTGCGTGACGCCGGTAGCGAATTCACCATCAATGCAGTGTCGCAAGGTTGTGCCGACAAGGGACTGTGCTATCCGCCGATGACATTGCTGGTGAAGCTGTCGCCGCAAGCCATCGGGGCGGTCACCCGCGGTGTCGGCAGTGACGGCGCAGCCCAGCCGCAGCAGGACGCCAGCGGTGATATTGCCGGAATCACCTCGGTGCTCAAGAGCGGCCGGCTGTGGAGCGTGCTGTCGTTGTTCTTCCTGCTGGGGCTGGGGCTGTCGTTTACCCCCTGCGTCTTGCCGATGCTGCCCATCCTGTCGTCGATCATCGTTGGCCAGCAAGGCGTGGCGGCTCAACGCGGCAAGGGCGCACGCAGCTTCCTGTTGTCGCTCGATTATTCACTCGGCATGGCGCTGGTCTATACCGCATTGGGTGTCGCTGCCGGCATGCTGGGTGAAGGCCTGTCAGCCTACCTACAGAATCCCTGGGTGCTGGGCGCTTTTGCCCTGGTGATGGCAGGGCTCGCGCTGTCGATGTTCGACTTTTATCAGTTGCAGGTGCCGGCGGCCCTGCAGTCGCGATTGACCAGTGCCTCGGGCGGCGGCAGCGGTACCTGGATCGGCGTGTTCGCGATGGGCGCGATCTCGGCCTTGATCGTCGGCCCTTGCGTGGCTGCGCCGCTGGCCGGTGCGCTGCTCTACATCAGCCAGAGCCGTGACGTCGTGCTGGGCGGGAGTGCCCTGTTTGCGATGGCGGTCGGCATGAGCGTGCCCTTGCTGCTCATCGGCGCCTCGGCCGGCGCACTGCTGCCGCGCGCCGGCGCCTGGATGGATAGTGTGAAGCGCTTCTTTGGTGTGTTGATGCTGGGCACCGCGCTATGGATGCTCACGCCGGTGATCGCCGACTGGCTTGCGATGCTGGGGTGGGCGGCGCTGGGTATCGGCTACGGCGCCTACCTGCTGTGGGGCGTCCGTGGCGCCTGGGTCTCGCGCGGGCTGGGCCTGGCGGTCGCCGCGCTTGGGTTGCTGCAACTGGTCGGGCTGGCGAGCGGCGGACGCGACCCGCTTGCGCCGCTGTCGCACCTGTCGGCGTCGTCCAGTGAGGCCGCCCATGCAGCATTTGTGCGGGTACGCTCGGTGGCCGAGCTCGATGCGGCGCTGGCCCAGAACGCGCGTGGCGAACGACGCGCCGTGATGCTCGACTTCTACGCCGACTGGTGTGTCTCGTGCAAGGAAATGGAGCGCTTCACGTTCAGCGATGCCCAGGTCCGCGCCCGCATGGATCGCATGCTGCTGCTGCAGATCGATGTCACCGCCAACAATGCCGACGACCGCGCCATGCTCAAGCGCTTCAACCTGTTCGGGCCGCCCGGGATCATGTTCTTCGATGCCGAAGGGCGCGAGCAGGCGGGCCGTCGGGTGATCGGCTACCAGGATGCGGCACGTTTCCTGCAGAGTTTGCCGCCCGGCTGAGAAATGCGCCGGAAATCATCTGCCGGGCGTCATTGCATAAGGTTATTTGGTTAAGCGTTAATAGTCGTTTGACAGGCACTGGCAGCACGTTATAGTCACGATTCGATTTTTCTTCAATCCTCACACTGGGAGACATTTATGACACTGCGACTGGGCGACACCGCGCCGGATTTCGAGCAAGAATCCTCGATCGGCAATCTCAAGTTTCACGAATGGGCAGGCGACTCCTGGGTCGTGCTGTTTTCCCACCCGGCCGATTTCACCCCCGTGTGTACCACCGAACTGGGGCTGACCGCCAAGCTCAAGCCCGAATTCGACAAGCGCAATGTCAAGGCCATCGCCTTGTCGGTGGATGCCGCCGAGCAGCACACCAAGTGGATCAAGGACATCGAAGAGACACAACAGACGGTGGTCGGTTTTCCGATCGTCGCCGACGTCGACAAGAAGGTCGCCGGCCTGTATGACATGATCCACCCGAACCAGTCCGAGACTGCCACCGTGCGCTCGCTGTTCGTGATCGATCCGAAGAAGAAGGTGCGCCTGATCATCACCTACCCGATGAGCACCGGTCGCAACTTCGACGAAGTGCTGCGCGTGCTGGATGCGCTGCAACTGACCGATGGCTATACCGTCGCCACGCCGGGTAACTGGAAAGACGGCGACGACGTGATCATTCCGTTGTCGGTCAAGGACGAAGAAGTCATCAAGCAGAAATACCCGAAGGGTTACAAGTCGCCGCGTCCGTACCTGCGCATCACGCCGCAGCCGAACAAATAAGCGACCACTCGCAGTATCTTCAAGGCGCTCCTCCGGGAGCGCTTTTTTATTGCCCCACCACTTCTGCAAAATCGGTGATGAACTGGCGCGCCAGGGGCGACAGCTGGGTGCCATGACGCGTCACCAGCTGGTACGGCTCGCTGCGGGTGTGCAACTGCAACGGCAGGATGCAGGTCATGCCGAAGCGGGTGCAGAACTGCGCCACGTCGATCGACAGCAAGGCCACGAAATGGGGATTTTTCTGCAGTAGCGAAAGCGTGGTGAAGGCCGAGGTGGTCTCCATCAGATGCAGCGGAAAGCGCAGGTCGGCATCGTGGAATTCACGCTCCAGCGACAGCCGCATCGGCATGTTGGCCGAGTAGACCACCCAGCGCGAATCGGCCAGGTCGGCCAGTTGCAGCTCTTGTGCATGCGCCAGCGGATGATTGACGCTGGCCACTACGGCCAGTTGTTCGTCGTGGATATTGAAGGCGTCGTAGAGATGCGGGCGCTGGCTGATGCTGGTGCGACAGATGGCCATGTCGAGCCGGCCCTGGTCCAGCAGGCGCAGCAACCGGGCGCTGGTGTCCTCGACGATCTGCACCGACAGCGTCGGCCGCTTCTCCAGCAACTGGGTCAATGCATCGGTGAGCAGCGGCACCGCGCCCATGATGGTCCCCACCGCCAGGCGACCGCCGTTACCTTGCATGATGGAAAGCATCTCTTCGCGCAGGTGCGTCAGGTCGGTCTGGATCAGGCGCGCATAGCGGATCACGCAATGGCCAAGATCGTTCGGCTCCAGGCCGCGGTTGGTGCGCACGAACAACTGCGCGCCCAGGGTGCTCTCGATCTCCTGCAGCGCCTTGCTGGCGCCGGGCTGGGTCAACGCCACCTGCTCGGCCGCCTTGAGCAGCGAGCCGTGGTCGGACAGCGCAATGAGCAGGCGCAATTGACGCAAGTGCAGGCGCGACGTGATCGACGCCAGCGAAGGGAGCGTGGCTTGCATGACTGGCTTTCGCGATAAAAGCCTAAGTATGACTGCTGGTTATACCCATATCAACAGCTCTCATTAGCCAACGGCCTTGCATTGGCATAGAGTCTGGCATTCAAAAGCAGGACACCAGAGGGAAGAGCGGACTCTGGCGGGTGCCGTAGCCGCCCCGCCAGAGCAACCGTCCCGGCAGACATCTATAAATCAAGGCTATGTGATGGCACTCATCAATTACATTACCCAAGTGCAGTTCGACTTTGGCGCGCTGGCACTGCTGCAGCAGGAATGCGACCGCATCGGCATCAAGCGGCCGCTGGTGGTCACCGACATGGGCATCCGCAACGCCGGCATCCTCGACCGTGTGCTGGGCCAGCTCAAGGACGGCAGCAGCGTCACGGTATTCGACCAGACCCCGCCCAACCCCAATGAAACCGCAGTGCGCGCCGCCGTGGCGATGTTCCGCGAAGCCGGCTGTGATGGCATCGTCGCCGTCGGCGGCGGCTCGTCGATCGACCTGGCCAAGGGCGTGGCCGTCTGCGGCACCCATGAAGGCCCGCTGAAATCATTTGCGCTGATCGAAGGCGGCTTGTCCAACATCACGGCCAAGACCGCCGCGGTGATCGCCATTCCCACCACCGCCGGCACCGGCAGTGAAGTCGGACGCGGCGCCATCCTGATCCTCGACGATGGCCGCAAGGTCGGGGTGCTGTCGCCCTACCTGGTGCCGCGCCTGGCCATCTGCGACCCCGAGCTGACGCTGGGCTTGCCGCCATTGATGACCGCCGCCACCGGCATGGACGCGATTGCCCATTGCCTGGAAACCTTCATGGCGCCGTCGTTCAACCCGCCAGCCGATGGCATTGCGCTGGACGGCCTGTGGCGTGCCTGGGCCCATATCGAGCGTGCCACCCGCGAGCCGGGCGACCGCGAAGCGCGGCTCAACATGATGAGCGCATCGATGCAGGGCGCGATGGCGTTCCAGAAGGGCCTGGGTTGCGTGCACAGCCTGTCGCATTCGCTGGGTGGCATCAACCCCAAGTTGCACCACGGCACCCTGAACGCTATCTTCCTGCCGGCCATCATCGAATTCAATGCGCCCGCCGAGACCGTGGTCAAGGACCAGAAACTGGCGCGTATCGCCCATGCGATGGGGCTCAAGGACGCCGCCGATATCGGGCCTGCGATCAAGGACATGAGCCGTCGGCTGGGGCTGCCGGCCGGCCTGGCCGAGCTCGGCGTGAGCACCGACATGTATCCCAAGATCATCCAGGGCGCACTGGCCGACCACAGCCACAAGACCAATCCGCGGGTCGCCTCGGAGCAGGACTACGAACGCATGCTGCAGCAATCCATGTGATGCCACACAATACGTCCAGCGCGGCTTGCTGCGCGGTCACATGAAACAGATCCAAAGGCCGTCTCCGCCCACGCGGACGCGGCCTCTTTGCCCGTGACCCGCAGCAGCGGGAAGCGAATGATGAACATAGCAGGGAGTACAACGTGAGCATTCAGATTCTGGGACACAACTATATCGGCGGACAACGTAGCGGCGAGGGCGATGTCCAGCTGCACAGCGTCGACGCCACCACCGGCGCGCTGTTCGAGACACCCTTCGTGACCGCGACCGAGAAAGAAGTAGCGGCAGCCGTGCACGCCGCAGAACAAGCCTATCCGGGCTACCGCGCCACCACGTCGGCCCAGCGCGCCGCCTTCCTGGAAGCCATTGCCGACGAGATCGACGCCCTGGGCGACGACTTCATCGCCGCCGTCTCGCGTGAAACCGCCTTGCCGGCCGGTCGCCTGACCGGTGAACGCAGCCGCACCAGCAACCAGATGCGCCTGTTTGCCAAGGTGGTGCGTCGCGGCGACTTCTACGGCGCCCGCATCGACAGCGCGCTGCCACAGCGCCAGCCGCTGCCGCGTCCGGATATCCGCCAGTACAAGATCGGCGTGGGGCCGGTGGCCGTATTCGGCGCCAGCAACTTCCCGCTGGCGTTCTCGGTGGCCGGTGGCGACACTGCCGCCGCGCTGGCCGCCGGCTGCCCGGTGGTGTTCAAGGCGCACACCGGTCACCTGGTGACGTCCGAACTGGTGGCCGATGCCATCGAGCGCGCGGTCACCAAGAGCGGCGTGCCGGCCGGCACCTTCAACATGATCTATGGCGATCGCGTGGGCGCGCAACTGGTCAAGAGCGCCGGTATCCAGGCAGTCGGCTTCACCGGTTCGCTGCGGGGCGGTCGCGCCTTGTGCGACATGGCGGCGGCGCGTCCGCAACCGATCCCGGTGTTTGCCGAGATGTCGAGCATCAACCCCATCATCCTGTTGCCCGAGGCGCTCAAGGTGCGTGGCGAAGCCATTGCCAAGGACCTGGCGGCGTCGGTGGTGGTGGGCTGCGGCCAGTTGTGCACCAATCCGGGTTTGCTGATGGGCGTGCGTTCGCCTGAGCTGAGCGCGTTCATCGAGAAGCTGTCGGCGGCCGTATCGGGCCAGTCGCCGGCCACCATGTTGAACAGCGGCGGCCTGTCGCACTACAACAGCGGCGTGGCGCGCCTGACGCAGTTGCCCGGCGTGAAGGTCATCGCCACCGGTGGCAGCAGTTATACCCAGGCCGTGCCGCACCTGTTCAAGGCCGACGCCGCACTGCTGTTCTCCAAGGAAGCGCCGCTGGAAGAAGAAGTCTTCGGCCCATCCACCGTGATCGTCGAGCTGGAAAGCCGCGAGCAACTGATCGACTTCGCCGCCAACATGCATGGCCAGCTGACCGCTACCCTGCAAGCCGAAATCGGCGATCTGCAGGGCCACCAGGACCTGATCGCGCTGCTCGAACAGAAGGCCGGTCGCCTGCTGCTCAACGGCTATCCGACCGGCGTCGAAGTGTGCGATGCGATGGTGCATGGCGGTCCCTATCCGTCCACTTCGGACGCACGCGGCACCTCGGTGGGCACGCTGGCCATCGAGCGTTTCCTGCGCCCGGTGTGCTACCAGAACTATCCGGATTCGATGCTGCCGGTGCCGCTGCAAAATGCCAACCCGCTGGGCCTGTTGCGCCTGGTAGACGGCGAACAGACGCGCGCGGCCATCGGCGCTTGAGATAAGCGCTCAAGTCCGGCCCCGGCTGCGCGCAGAGGTGCGTGCAGCCGGGTGCAGTCAGCAGTCAGAACACTATAAGAATTCAAACAGGCGGCGGCACATGCCGTCGCTATTTACACCCCCAGGAGGAGACCTTGTTGCATTCAACCATCAGGCGCGCAGCCATGTCGCTGGCCGTCTCTGCATCGCTGTGCGCGGCATTCGGCGCCATCACCCCGGCCCATGCGGCCGGCGACACCATCAAGATCGGCTTCATCACCGACATGTCCGGCACCTATGCTGACTTCGACGGCCAGGGCGGCGTCGAGGCGATCCGTATGGCCATCGCCGACGCCGGCGGCAGCATCAATGGCAAGAAGATCGAGCTGGTCTTTGCGGATCATCAGAACAAGGCCGATATCGCTGCCAACAAGGCGCGCGAGTGGTTCGATCGCGACGGCGTGGACATGCTGGTCGGTGGCGTCAACTCGGCCGCCAGCCTGGCCATGGGCAAGGTCGCAGGCGAAAAGAAGAAGGTCTTCATCTCGGTCGGCGCCGGCACCACGCGCCAGACCAACGAGGAATGCAACGCCTACACCATCCAGTACGCCTACGACACCACTGCGCTGGCGCGTGGTACCGGTGCAGCCATTACCAGGCAGGGCGGCAAGTCGTGGTACTTCCTGACCGCCGACTATGCCTTCGGCACCTCGCTGGAAAAAGATACCAGCGAAGTCGTGAAGTCGGCCGGCGGCACTGTCGTGGGTCAGACCCGGGTACCGTTGGCGACCTCGGACTTCTCGTCCTTCCTGTTGCAGGCGCAGTCCTCCAAGGCCCAGATCCTGGGCTTGGCGGTGGCGGGTGGTGATGTCATCAACGCCATCAAGGCGGCCAATGAGTTCGGCGTCAACAAGACCATGAAGCTGGCCGGCCTGCTGATCTTCATCAACGATACGCATGCGCTGGGCTTGCAGGTCACGCAGGGCATGTACCTCACCGACGGCTGGTATTGGGACCTCAACGACCAGTCGCGCGCCTGGGCCAATCGCTACTTCGGCAAGATGAAGAAGATGCCGTCGATGTTCCAGGCCGGTGATGCTTCGGCGGTGGGGCAGTACCTGAAGGCGGTCAAGGCGGTGGGCAGCACCGATGCCGACAAGATCATGGATTACCTGCGCAGCAACAAGATCAATGACTTCTTCACCAGCAGCGGCGTGGTACGTCCTGACGGGCGCATGGTGCACGACATGTACCTGATGGAAGTCAAGAAGCCATCCGAGTCCAAGCGCCCCTGGGATTACTACAAGCTGGTGCAGACCATTCCCGGTGATCAGGCCTACATGACCCGCGCAGAATCGAAGTGTTCGCTGTGGAAGTGATGTGAGACCACGCAGTTTTTGAGCAGCAAGTCCGATGTGGATCGGATCATGTTCAACGCATTTCGGGTGACCGGAGTGCGTTTTTTTTATGCAGTCGAGAGGCGGGCGATTTGTCACCCAACGCCGTCGTCCTGACGAAAGTCGGGACCCAGCGACTTTTGTCACGGTAGTCGATTCATGACAAAAGTCGCTGGGTCCCGGCCTGCGCCGGGACGACGAGGTTTTTTACTTCCGCGCCAGGCCGCCAGCGTATTGAGGTGTTGCTGGTCTTCGCCGACCTTGAGCAGATTCGGCGCCGGTGGTCATGGGCGGCGGGCGGTTCAGCCCTGGCGCAGCTTGCGCGCGATGTCCAGCGCGAAGTAGGTCAGCACGCCATCGGCGCCGGCGCGCTTAAACGCCATCATGGCTTCCATCATGGTCTTGTCGTGATCCAGCCAGCCGTTTTGCGCGGCCGCCTTGATCATCGCGTATTCGCCGCTGACCTGGTAGGCAAAGGTCGGCACCCGGAACTCATCCTTGACCCGGCGCACGATATCCAGGTAAGGCATGCCCGGCTTGACCATCACCATGTCGGCGCCTTCGGCCAGGTCCAGCGCGACTTCGCGCAATGCCTCGTCGCTGTTGGCCGGGTCCATCTGGTAGGTGGCCTTGCTGCCTTTGCCGAGGTTGGCGGCCGAACCCACCGCATCGCGGAACGGGCCGTAGAAGGCCGAGGCGTACTTGGCCGAGTAGGCCATGATGCGGGTGTGGATATGGCCGCGTGCTTCCAGCATCGAGCGGATGGCGGCGATGCGGCCGTCCATCATGTCCGACGGCGCCACCACATCCACGCCGGCATCGGCCTGGGTCTGTGCCTGGCCGATGAGCAGTTCGATGGTCTGGTCATTGAGAATGTAGCCATTCGCGTCCAGCACGCCGTCCTGGCCGTGGCTGGTGTAGGGGTCGAGCGCCACGTCGCACAGCACGCCGAGCTCCGGGAAGCGGTCTTTCAGGGCGCGTACCACGCGCGGCACCAGGCCGTCCGGGTTGGTGGCTTCGATGCCGTCCGGAGTCTTCAGCGAAGTGTCGATCACCGGGAACAGCGCCAGCACCGGGATGCCCAGCTTCACGCATTCCTCGGCCACCGGCAGCAACGCATCCAGCGACAGGCGTTCTACGCCGGGCAGCGAACCGACCGGTGTGCGCAGGTTCTGTCCTTCCTGGACGAACACCGGATAGATCAGGTCGGAAGAGGTAATGACGTTTTCCTGCATCAGGGCGCGTGAAAAAGCGTCGCGGCGCATGCGGCGCATGCGCAGGGCAGGGTAGGCGGCGTGGGCTTGGGAGCGGCTATCGGAAGCTGGCATGGGAATCTCTAACTACTATCTGTCGTCAACGGAAGGCAATTTCAAATAATTTCTATGAAATCGTCGCTAATTTACGGAAATTAGGGATCTGCGGTGAAATCCGAAACTTTCCTTTGGAGGGCCTATCTTACGTTTGAGCAATTCGTTGCTCCCCGCTTCCCCTTCCCTCCCTGAGCGGGGCCCCTCGTGCAATCGAGAGGCGTTGAACCCTGGAGATTGTTCCCCTTTCTCCAGGGTTTTTTTTCGTCCCGACGCTGCGAACCGGGCGTTCGCAAGGGCGCCAGGCCGATACTAATTACTCGGGCCGGTCGCCGCCTTGTGCTACATCAGGCTCGGCGGCTTCATCTTGATCGTCCTGGCCTTCAGCGCCGCCTGCTTCGGCTTCTTCGCCATTGAGCCCCGCCAGTTCCAGGATGCGGTCATTGGCTTCGTCCAGTCCCACCCGCTTGAGCGACGAGAACAACTGCGCCGTGAACGGAAACGGATTGCCGTCGGCGTCGACGTAGCTGGCCAGGTAGGTCCGGGCCTGCGCCAGTGCCTTGGTGGCGTCGTTGCGATTGAGCTTGTCGGACTTGGACAACAGGCAATGGATGGGTTTGCCGGTGGGGGCGAACCATTCGATCATCTGGATATCGAGTTCGGTGAAGGGCCGGCGCGAATCGACGATCAGCACCAGCGCTGCCAGTTGTTCGCGATGTCGCACATAGTCGCCCAGCAGCGCCTGCCAGTGATGCTTGGCCGAGCCCGATACCTCGGCATAGCCGTAACCGGGCAAGTCGACCAGCAGCGCGCGGATTTCGTCCGGGCGCGCGACGTCGTTGCGGTGCTGCCCGACATGGGCGCCGCCGATCGAGAAATAGTTGATGTGCTGGGTGCGACCGGGCGTCTTGGAGGCAAATGCCAGGCGCTTCTGGTTGCACAGCACGTTGATGGCGGTGGACTTGCCCGCATTCGAACGTCCGGCAAAAGCGACCTCCGGAATGTCAGTCTTGGGCAGGTCCCGCAGATGATTGATGGTGTTGAAAAAGCGGGCTTGCCAAAGTTGCGACATGGTGGGGAGGGAAATTGAAAGAGGGGAAAAACGCGGAAAACCTATTGTACAATGGGCCGCTACCTCTTGCTGTGTTGCGCCGGGTTAACAAAAAATGGCGGCCATTGGAGACAGGTCAAATGACCAGCAAAAGGTATGGGGGCAGCCAGCCGCCAAACGGGCAAAATCTTCCAATTCACAATAAGTATTAGGGTGACGAATGAACCGTGCCTTTTCCCCATTGTTGCAAACCTTGTTTGTTGCATTGCTGGCAGTAACATCCCTGGCACATGCAGCCGACGTCAAAACTCCACCTGCCAAGGCCGATCCGGCCAAGGGCGAGGCGCTATACACCAACGGCGACAACAATCGCAACATCGTTGCCTGTGTGTCATGCCATGGTGCCGCTGGCAACTCGACCATCACGCAAAACCCCAGGCTGGCCGGGCAGCATGAAGCCTATATCGCCAAGCAGCTGACCAATTTCCGAACGCCGGAACGCAACAATGCGGTGATGTCGCCGATGGCCAAGGCCTTGTCCGACGAGGACATCAAGAACCTTGCCGCCTATCTGGTGACGCAGGCGCCCAAGCCGGGCGCGGCCAAGAACAAGGACACCATCGACCTCGGCAAGCAGATCTTCCGCGGCGGCATTGCGTCCAAGAACGTGCCGGCCTGCGCGGGTTGCCATAGTCCCAACGGCGCCGGCATCCCAGCGCAGTATCCACGCCTGGCGGGCCAGCACCAGGATTACTCGGTGGCTCAGCTGACCGCTTTCCGGGGCGGCACGCGCAGTAACAGCGCGCAGATGACCACCATCGCCGAACGCCTGTCGGACAAGGAAATCAAGGCCGTCGCCGACTACATCGCCGGCTTGCGCTGATCTCGCGCGGGCGAGCGCTAAAGCGAGGCGGCGCCATGCCGCCTCTTTTTTTGCCGGCGCCGGTTGCCGGCGCGGCGGACCACGTCTCAAGAGGTGCCACGACGCACTTTTGCCTGGAGCGGTAAAATTGCGGGTTTATCACGCTTAGGTCCCGCGACCGGCAACCGAATTGACAGCGGATCCGCGCGCCGGATCCGGTAAGGCAGAAATATGACCACGGGCAGTACCGAAGGAATCTTGATCAAGACCCGCCAGCGTTGGCTGGGCGAAGCCGTCGAACTGGTGTCGTCGATGCGCTTTGCGATCAGCCTGCTGACCCTGATTGCCATCGCCTCGGTGATCGGCACCGTCATGAAGCAGAACGAGCCGATGCCCAACTACGTCAACCAGTTCGGTCCGTTCTGGTTCGAGGTGTTCAACAAGGCCGGGTTGTATGCGGTGTACTCGGCGTGGTGGTTCCTGTTGATCATGGGCTTCCTGGTGTTGTCGACGTCGTTGTGCATCGCCCGCAATGCGCCCAAGATGCTGCGCGACATGCGCAGCTGGCGCGACAACGTGCGCGAGCAGTCATTGCGCAACTTCCACCACCGGATGGACTGGAACCTGGTCGAAGGCGTCCAGGCCAGCGCGGCCCGACTGGCGGCCCAGGTGCGTGGGCGTGGCTACAAGGTCAAGTTGGCCGACAAGGACGGCGCGGTCCTGATCGCGGCCAAGCAGGGCGCTGCCAACAAGCTGGGCTATATCTTCGCGCATGCGGCCATCGTCATCATCTGCCTCGGCGGCTTGCTCGATTCCGACCTGCCGATCCGTTTCCAGCAGTGGTTCTATGGCAAGGCGGCATTCAATGGCAACGGCATCATCTCGCAGATTCCGGAGCGGTATCGCCTGGGCCTGGGCAACCCCACGTTTCGCGGCAATACGCTCATTCCCGAGGGCGCCAGCAGCAGCACCGCGATCATCCCGCAGAAGGATGGCGTGATGATCCAGGACCTGCCGTTCACCATCCAGCTCAAGCGTTTCATCATCGAGTTCTACTCGACCGGCATGCCCAAGCTGTTTGCCAGTGAAGTGGTGGTGCGCGATCACGAGACCGGGCGCGAAACGGCGGCCACCATCAAGGTCAACGAGCCGCTGATCTATAACGGCATCGCACTCTACCAGTCCAGTTTCGAAGACGGCGGCAGCAAGCTCAAGCTGAACGGTTACGCCATGCGCGGCGGCGCCAATACCCGTTTCGAGCTGGCCGGCGAGGTCAACGGCAGCACGCCGCTGGCGCAGGTGCCGGGCGGCTATACGGTGGAATGGAGCGGCTTTCGCCCATTCAACGTCGAGAACATGAACAACGGCGGCGGCACCACCAGTGGCGACGCCCGTGCCGTCAATGTGGGCAAGAGCGTCAACCGCGGCTTCATGGAGGGACTCGACAAGCACCTGGGATCGAGTGCCAAGAACGCCAACAGCAAGGACTTCAAGAACGTCGGACCGACCGTGCAGTACAAGCTGCGCGACCAGACCGGGCAGGCGCGCGAATACCTGAACTACATGCAGTCGATGCAGATCGACGGCGCCTATGTGTTCCTGGCGGGCATGCGCGAGCAACCCGACCAGCCGTTCCGCTACCTGCGCATCCCGGCCGACGAAAACGACAGCATGGTCGAATGGATGCGACTGCGGGCGGCATTGGCCAACCCGCAACTGCGTCAGGAAGCGGCGCGTCGCTATGCCCAGCACGCCATCTCAAGTGGGCGCGATACTCCGGCTGCACTGCGCGAGCAACTGCAGCAGTCGGCGCAACGGGGCCTGGATATCTTTGCCGGCGACGGCAGCCAGTCCGGTTTCATTGCAGTGACCCGCTTCCTCGAGAAACTGCCGGCTGCCGAGCAGGAAAAGGCCGCCGACATCTTCATGAAGATTCTTAACGGCAGCATGTGGGAACTGTGGCAGGCGGCACGCGCCAAGGACGGCCAGGCGGCGGTCGCCAGCGACGAGGCCAATGGCCGTTTCCTGCAACTGTCGATCAATGCGTTGGCCGATGCCGGCTTCTACCCGGCGCCGGTCTTGCTGCAACTGACCGGTTTCGAAGAGATCAAGGCATCGGTGTTGCAGGTCACCCGCTCGCCCGGCAAGAAGGTGGTCTACTTCGGTTGCCTGTTGCTGGTACTGGGGGTGTTCGCGATGCTTTATATTCGCGAGCGTCGCCTGTGGATCTGGATCAAGCCGGGCGCGGATGGCCAGGGCAGCCAGGCATTGATGGCCATGAGCACGCAGCGTCGCACGCTCGACTTTGATCGCGAATTCGAGCAGATGAAGGCGCGGCTGGCGCCAGCGCCAGCCTCACCCGGTAACTGAATGGCAAAACCGGCGACGCAGCGCATACCAAGCCGGTAGCAGACATGACGGAGACCGTGCCGCCGACGGATGGCGGTAATTTTCCTGCACTCGATCAACGATGGCAGGAGCGGATGGAGGATGGCGCCCCAGGCGGCCGACTGCATTCATATGGAGAACGGAATGGAAATCACGGAAGCAACCCAAGGTTATACCCAGGAGCCAAGCTTCTTTCGCCGGTTGAGCATCGTGGACTGGATCTACGCTGCCGCCCTGGTCGCAGGGTCGCTCTATGCACTGACCCGCTTTGGCGACTATATGGATTATTACGAGAAGGCCGTGCTGTTGCTGGCGGCCCCGACCTTCGCCTGGCTCGGCTGGCACTGGAAACCGGTGCGGGCGCTGATCGCCTTGCTGGCGGTGCTGTCGCTGGGTGCCATCTCGATGTACGGTGGCGCGCTCGACATGGCAGAGAAGAAATTCTTCCTCAAGTACCTGCTGTCGAGCCAGTCGGCGATTCTGTGGATGAGCGCCTTGTTCCTGCTGTCGACCCTGTTCTACTGGGGCGGGCTGGCCACGCGCGCGGGCACCGGCACGGCAATCGGCTCCAAGCTGTGCTGGGCGGCGGTGGTGCTGGGCTTCACCGGCATGATGGTGCGCTGGTACGAGTCGTACCTGATCGGCCCCGATGTCGGCCATATCCCCATCTCGAACCTGTATGAAGTGTTCATCCTGTTCTGCATGATCACGGCGCTGTTCTATCTCTATTACGAACAGCATTACGCCACGCGCCAGCTGGGCGCCTTCGTGCTGACGGTCATTTCGGCGGCGGTCGGTTTCCTGATGTGGTACACGGTCTCGCGCGATGCGGCCGAGATCCAGCCGCTGGTGCCGGCATTGCAAAGCTGGTGGATGAAGATCCACGTGCCGGCCAACTTCATCGGCTACGGCACGTTTGCGCTGGCGGCGATGGTCGCGGTGGCCTACCTGCTGAAGTCGCGCGGCATCCTGGCCGATCGCCTGCCGTCGCTGGAAGTGCTCGACGATGTGATGTACAAGGCGATTGCAGTCGGATTCGCGTTCTTCACCATCGCCACCATCCTCGGCGCCCTGTGGGCCGCCGAAGCCTGGGGCGGATACTGGTCGTGGGACCCGAAGGAAACCTGGGCCCTGATCGTCTGGCTCAATTACGCCGCCTGGCTGCACATGCGCCTGATGAAGGGTTTGCGCGGACAGGTCGCGGCCTGGTGGGCGCTGGTCGGCCTGCTGGTGACTACCTTTGCGTTCCTCGGCGTGAACATGTTCCTCTCTGGCCTGCACTCGTACGGCGAACTCTAAAGGAGACGCAATGAACCCGGACAACGCCATTGACCTGGTCATCTTCGACTGCGACGGCACCCTGGTCGACAGCGAGGTGGTCGCCGCCGAAGCGTGGTCCGAGTATGTCGCCCGTTATGGCGTCGACCTGACGGCACGCGAGGCGCTGCAGCGTTTTCGCGGCGTCAGCATGACGCTGTGCCGCGCGCACATCGAAGCCTTGCACGGTGCGCCGCTGCCGGCCAGTTTCGAGCAGGAACTGCGCGCGCTCATGGGCACCATGCTGGAGGCGCGGCTGCAACCGATCGCCGGCGCCCTCGAGATGGTGCAGGCGCTGGCCATCCCGTATGCGCTGGCCTCCAATGCGCCGCATCACAAGATCGAGCTTTGCCTGCGCGTGACGGGCCTGCTGCCTTATTTTGCCGGGCGCATCTTCAGCGCCTACGACGTCCAGCGCTGGAAGCCGGACCCCGCGCTCTTCCTGTTCGCTGCGCAAAGCCTGGGGGTGGCGCCGGCGCGTTGCGCGGTGGTCGAAGACAGCCTGCCGGGCGTGCAGGCGGGCCTGGCAGCCGGCATGAAGGTGATCGCGCTGCAAGAGCATGGGGTGCATCCCGAGTTGCCCGAGGGCGTGGCGGTCATCGAACGGCTGGCCGATCTGCATCCGCACCTGGGCGCCTGAACCACGATTGTTGAGCACGCGGATTTTTGGGTAAGATGATGCACATCGGCGGTGCTCTTCTCAGCGCCCCATGTCCAGCATGAACCAGCATATAGACCGCGACCGCCAAATCATTTACTGCGACAGCCACATCGAAGTGCGACCGCTGGGTTTGCGCGAGGCGCCGGCCCTGTACCACGCGGTGCATCAATCGGCTGCGGCCATCAGCCAATGGGAAGCCTGGTGTTCGCTCGACTATTCGCCGGCCGACGCCAAGCTGTTCCTGCAGCGCAGTATCGAGCAATGGGGCATGCGCGTGGCCTACGATTTCAATGTCATCGCGCGCGCCTCGCGAGAGGTCATCGGCTCGGTCGCCATCAACCAGATCAGTCATCTCAATCAAACGGCCAATCTTGGCTACTGGGTCCGCGACGGCTATACCGGTCGCGGCATCGCGGTGCTGGCGGCACGGGCTGCGGCCAGCTTTGCCTTCACCCGGGTGGGCCTGACCCGGCTGGAAATCGTCGCCCAGGCCGGCAACCTGCGCAGCCAGCGGGTGGCGGAAAAAACCGGCGCCACGCTCGAATGCCTGGCCCGCAACCGGCTCATCTTTCATGGCGAACCACGCGATGCAAAGGTGTTCTCGCTGGTGCCGGCCGATCTTGATCAGCGTCCCCTCGCCTGAAATACATCCCGCATGCCGCATCCAACGCTCGTTGGATGTTGTGTTTTGGCATCATTTTTTATCGAAAAAGGCTGGTGAACGTGTGGTATTTGCGATGCAGATACGTTTGGCAACATTTGTTTCAACGGGCATCGGCGGCTGAATTTTGCACAAATCCCAGCACGGAAAGTGCCTGCAAACCTGCATGGTTAAGCCATTTTTACGTAATGCCGCATCGCAGCATAAAAATGTTGCCTAAAAATAAATTGAAATTGGCTGACAAAATCCTGACTTTTTACGTATTCCAAATCGCGACTTGAGCGTTACATAGTTAAAGCGCCAGTTAAGAGCGATCGTTTCAAATGCCAAAGGAATAAGTATTCGTACTGGGGAGCATTGCTTTTCGACAAGGTCGAAGCACTGCCGGTTTTTCGATAGGGGAATATCGAAGAACATAGAACGTCAGGTGACGTAGAAGGAAAAACGATGCAAGCCATTCAACGCAATAAACCCGTCAATCGTAACCACGCAGGCCGCGCAGCGCAGTTGGCCATGTCCGGTGAATCCCGTCCGTCGCGCCTGAGCAAGCGCATCAAGGACGAAGCAGATGACTGCTCCGCCTACGACAAGATTTCCAAGCACATGGACGACGTCGTCGAAGGCGGATCGCCGCAGCGCTTCAAGCGCCCGAAGATGCAAAGCGACATCATCGCGCGCTGACACTGAGTTAAGCGGCCGGCCAGTTGCCGGCCCCTGCAGCACCGGATGTCGTTGTCATGCAAACAGCCCCCATGAGCGTTGCCGCTGATGGGGGCTGTTGTACTTGCAGGGCTTAGACGCTTAAACGCCTATACGGTCTCTTCCCGTGCATCCCGCGCCAGCAGGCGCGTCACCATCTCTTGCACCGACACGCCATCGAATAGCGCCGCGGCGACCGCATCGGTGATCGGCATGTCGATCTGCCGTTCGCGTGCCAGTTCGCGCACCGCCTTGGCGCAGCGCACCCCTTCTGCCACGTGGCCCAGTTCGGTCACGATATCGTCGAGCTTCTTGTTTTGCGCCAGTCCCAGGCCCACCCGCCGATTGCGCGAGAGGTCACCGGTGCAGGTCAGGATCAGGTCGCCCACGCCGGACAGTCCCATGAAGGTCTCGGGACGGCCGCCCAGCGCCACGCCGAGCCGGGTGATCTCGGCCAGGCCGCGGGTGATCAGCGCCGCCCGGGCATTGAGGCCGAGTTGCAGACCATCGGCCACGCCGGTGGCGATGGCCAGGATGTTCTTGACCGCGCCGCCGATCTCGACCCCGATCAAATCGTCGCTGGAATAGATGCGGATGTTGCCGCCATGGACCGCCGTGACCACCCGCTGGCACAGTGCGGCGTCGCCACCGGCGATGGTCAGGGCGCAGGGCAGGCCGCGTGCGACTTCCTGGGCAAACGAGGGGCCCGACAAAGCGCCGGCGGCGATCTTGTCGCCCAGCACCTGCTGCACAATCTGGTGCGGCAGCAGGCGGGTATGTTCTTCCAGGCCCTTGCACAGCCAGACCAGGTTGGGGATGGCGTGCGCGCGCAGTTGCCCGGCCAGCTCGCGCAAGCCGGCCACCGACGAGGCCACGATCAGCAACGACGACGGGTCGCCGCAGACATGATCGACGGCCAGTTCGAAGTCGGCCGTGACGGTGAGCGTATCCGGTAACGGGAAGCCAGGCAGATAGGACCGGTTCTCGCGGGCCTGTTGCGCATCGACCATGGCCTCGCGGTTGCGCCCCCACAGTACGACGTCATGCCGGCGCGCCAGGGTGATGGCCAGTGCCGTGCCCCAGGCGCCGGCACCGAGAATGGTGATGTTCATGATAGGTGGCTCGGGCAGCAGGGCTTAGTCGCCCCAGACATCGCCGACCTTGGCGAAGCCGCTCTGGCCGTCGCGGTGACGAACCTTGACCCAACCGTTGTTGGGGCTTTCGATCATGTCCAGCAGCACGTTCTTGTCGGCGGTGAAGACCACCGGGCTGCCTTCATCGGCGGCCGTGAAGATGCGTGCATTGGCGGCGCTGACCACCAGCATGCGCTTGGGCGTGATGGCCTTGGACTGGATCCAGGACAAGGTGCCGGCAGCGTCGCGGACCTTGCTCCATTCGCCGTAGGTCACCACCACTTCGACCGGCATGCCACGCGGCGCGACATACACCCGCCGACCTTTTTCGGAAGGGGCGTCGTACATGATCGCCGGGGCGCCGCCGACCGATTTGAAGTCGAGCGCGCAAGCGTGATGGGCCAGGGTCGATCCCAGGACCGTGGCCGCGATGAAGAGAGGCAGTTTCATGGGGTGTCTTTCGCAGGATCGCTGGCTGCCGGTCGCACGACCGGCAGCGCAGGGTGAAAACGGTCGCGCCGCCCGATGGCGGCCGACACGCCAGATCAGTTGACTGCGTTCGAGCCGCTGACCAGGGTGGCGTCCTGTTGCTCGGCCAGTGCCTGCAGGCGCTGTTGGTAGAACACTTCGAAGTTGATCTCGGCCAGGTGCACCGGTGGGAAACCGGCGCGGGTGATGGCGTCGGCGATGTTGGCGCGCAGGTACGGATAGATGATGTTGGGGCAGCCGATGCCCAGCAGCGGGTCCAGTTGCTCGGCGGGCACGTTGCGGATCTCGAAGATGCCGGCTTGCTTGCCTTCGACCAGGAAAGCGACCTTGTCCTTGATCTTGGCGGTGACGGTGATGGTCACGGCGGACTCGAACACGCCATCGGCCAGCACTTCGGCATTGACGTCGACGGCCACTTCGATCGAGGGCGAATCCTGCTCGAGGAAGATCTGCGGCGAATTCGGTTGTTCCAGCGACAGGTCCTTCAGGTAGACACGTTGAATCTGGAAAACGGGTTGTTGTTCAGTCTGTTGGTTCTGTTCCGACATGGATCTCTTTCAGTATCGTTAAAGTCAGTTAAAAGTTTGCATCAGGGCCAGGTGCAGCTTCAGCCTTGCAGCAGCGGATCGAGCTTGCCGGCGCGTTCGAGGGCGTTGAGGTCGTCGAAACCACCCACATGGGTGTCGCCGATATAGATCTGGGGCACTGTGCGACGACCGGTCTTTTGTATCATCAGTTCACGTTGCTGAGGTTCGAGATCGACGCGGATCTTCTGGATCTCGGTGATGCCCTTGCTGGTCAGCAGGCGCTCGGCCATGACGCAATAGGGGCACACGGCGGTGCAATACATGACGATCGGGGCACTCATTTTGCATCCTTGACGGTCAGCGGCAGGCCTTGACCCTGCCAGGCAGCGATGCCGCCCTGGAGGCCATAGACGTCAGCGAAGCCGGCCTTCTTCAAGGTCGATTCGGCCTTCATGGCCTGGCTGCCGTTCTGGCACACCACGATCACCGCGCGACCCTTGAGCTTGTCGAGTTCGCCGATGCGTTGCGGCAACTCTTTCAAGGGGATATTGCGGGCGTCGCGCAGGTGACCTGCGGCGAACTGGCTGGTGTCACGCACGTCCAGCACCAGGGTCTTGCCCTGGTTGAGCATCTGGGTAGCTTGCAGCAGGGAGAGCTTGTTGCCGCGCTGTTGCAGGTAGGGCACCAGCAGTGCCACGCCCGATACCAGCGCCAGTGCGATCAGGAAAATATTGTCGATGATGAATTTCACGGCGGTCCAATGGGTTTACTGAATCCCGGCATTATAAAATAGAAGCAGTTGTCGATTCGCATTATCGGATCGCGCGGCCCTTCGGGGCCCGGAAGCTCTTCGCTGGCATGGCGCACGGCGCCGCTCGAAGACTGTCCTGCACCGCTTTTTCCATCCATCAAAAAAGCCAACTATGTACAAAATCGTATTCATGCGCCACGGCGAATCGACCTGGAACCTGGCCAACCGGTTTACCGGCTGGGTCGACGTCGACCTGACCGAGAAGGGCGTGGCCGAAGCGCGCCAGGCCGGCAAGTTGTTGAAGGAAGCCGGTTTTGCCTTCGACCTGGCGTACACCTCGGTGCTCAAGCGCGCCATTCGCACCTTGTGGACCACGCTCGACGAAATGGACCAGATGTACGTGCCGGTGAAGAACGACTGGCGTCTCAACGAGCGTCACTATGGCGCGCTGCAGGGCCTGAACAAGGCCGAGACCGCTGCCCAGTATGGCGACGAGCAGGTGCTGGTCTGGCGTCGCAGCTACGACACGCCGCCCAATCCACTGACCGCGGACGACCCGCGTGCATCGTATGACGACCCGCGCTATGCCGGCCTGGCGCGCGAACAAATCCCGCTGACCGAATGTCTGAAGGACACGGTTGCGCGCGTGCTGCCGGCGTGGAACGATTCGATTGCCCCGGCCATCCGCGCCGGCAAGCAGATCATCATTTCGGCCCACGGCAACAGCCTGCGCGCCCTGATCAAGTATCTGGACGGTATCAGCGACAACGACATCGTCAGCCTGAACATCCCCAACGGCCAGCCGCTGGTGTATGAACTGGATGCCGATCTGAAGCCGATCAAGAGCTATTACCTGGGCGACCAGTCCGCTATCGAAGCCGCGCTCAAGGCGGTAGCCAACCAAGGGAAGTCGACATAAAACTGCGTTTCTTCAGTCGCCCCGGCCGGACCATCGGGTCCGGCGACTCCCATCCTGGCGCAACCCTGCCATCGCTGCATGCCGAATCCCGATTCGGCGTGTCGATGGCAGCTGTTCGTCCATTGCGTCCGTTGAGCCAATCGTATCCGTTGCTGTGGCAGCGCGCCTGCGGCGTGGCCGCCTTGCTGCTGGCACTGGGTGTCATCGGCCTGGTGTCGGCCGGCACCGCGCAGGCCCAGGCGATTACCGAGCGCACGCGCCAGAAGCAGGCGGCCGAGAAGGAGCAGGCCGATCTGCGCCAGCGCCTCTCGGCGCTCAAGCGCGACATCGACCAGACCGAGACCGCCAAGGGCAACGCGGCCGATGCGCTGGCCGCATCCGAGCTGGCCATTTCGCGCGCCAACCGCTCGCTGCGCGACCTGGCAGTGGAGCAGCAGCAGACCGAAAGCCGGCTCACGCAACTGGTGCGGCAACTCAACGAGCTCAGCGCCCAGGTCAATGCGCAGCAGGCGCAGTTGTCGCGATTGCTGCGCGAACAGCACGTGGCCGGTAATGAAGACCGCATCAAGTTGCTGCTGTCGGGCGACAATCCCAATCGCATCAACCGCGAACTGCAATACCTGGGTTATGTCTCGCAGGCCCAGGCCAAGCTGATCGACACGCTGCGCGCCAACCAGCAGGCGATTCGCAGCAACAAGGCCGAGACCCAGAACGCCAAGTTCGAGCTCGAAGAGATCGCCCAGGAAGAGAACGAGCAGAAGCAGACCCTCGAAAAGGAAAAGGCCAAGCGCGCTTCGCTGTTGTCGCAGCTGTCGACGCGACTCAGCGCCCAGCGCAAGGAAGTCGGCCATATCGAGCAGGACCAGCAACGCCTGTCGAGCCTGGTCGATCGCCTGGCGCAACTGATCGAACAGCAAAAGAAGGCCGAAGCCGAGGCGCGCGAGAAGCGCCGCCAGGAACAATTGGCCAAAGCCCGTGCCGAACGCGAGAAGCGTCTGGCCGAACAGCGTGCGCGCGCCGCCGATAGGGCCGCGCAGGCAGCCAAGGCCGGCAAGCCGGCGCCCAAGGCGCCGGATCCATCGGACGCCATCGACGACGACGAACCGCCGCAGTCGGCCTCATTGGGACGCAACGAATCGCTGCCCGAACTGCAGTCGGAGAATTTCGGCAAGCCTTTCGCCAGCCAGCGTGGACAATTGCGGCTGCCGGTGCGGGGTGACCTGACGGCCAAATTCGGCAGTCGCCGGGGTGACGGGCCGACTTCACGTGGCTTGTTCATTCGTGCCGCCGAAGGGGCCGAAGTCAGGGCTGTGGCGGGTGGGCGGGTAGTGTTCGCCGACTGGCTGCGCGGCTTTGGCAACCTGGTGATCGTCGACCACGGCAACCAGTACATGACCATCTACGGCAACAACCAGGCCATTCTCAAGCGCGCGGGGGATGTGGTCAAAGGTGGCGAAACCATCGCCACTGCGGGCAATAGCGGCGGTAACGAGCAATCGGGTTTATACTTTGAAATGCGGCATCAGGGCCGCGCATTCGACCCACTCGGGTGGGTAACTACTAGGTGACACATGGGCAGCAAACTCAAGAATATCAGTCTGATCGGGTTGGGCATGGTGGCGGGCGCCACGGCGATGATTCAGTTCGACGCCATCGCGCAAAAGAATGTGACGGCGGCCTTGCCGCTGGAGGAGCTGCGCCAGTTGACCGATGTATTCGGTCTGATCAAGTCGGACTACGTAGAACCGGTAGAAGACAAGAAGCTGCTGACCGAAGCCATTTCCGGCATGGTGGCCTCACTCGACCCGCACTCCGCCTATCTCGACAAGAAGGCCTACAAGGAGCTGCGCGAAGGGACGATGGGCAAGTTCGTCGGCCTGGGCATCGAAGTCGGCATGGAAGACGGCTACGTCAAGGTCATCTCGCCGATCGAGGATTCTCCGGCGTTTCGCGCCGGGATCAAGGCCGGTGACTTGATCACCCGTCTCGACAGCACCCCCGTCAAGGGCCTGTCGCTGGACGAAGCGGTCAAGAAGATGCGCGGCGAACCCAACACCAAGATCACGCTGACCATCGCCCGCAAGGAAGAGGACAAGCCGATCATCCTGACCATCACCCGTCAGGAAATCCGCGTCCAGAGCGTCAAGTCCAAGGTGATCGAGCCCGGCTACGCCTGGTTGCGCGTGACCCAGTTCCAGGAGCCGACAGTTGAAGACATGTCGCGCCGCCTGGCCGCCATCTATGCGCAGGAGCCGAACCTGAAGGGTCTGGTGCTGGATCTGCGCAATGATCCGGGCGGCGTGTTGCCAGGCGCCATCGGCGTGTCGGCGGCATTCCTGCCAAAGGATTCGGTGGTGGTGTCGACCAATGGCCAGATCCCGAGCTCCAAGGCAACGTTCTATGCCAAGCGCGAGTTCTATGCCTCCAGCCCGCTCAACGACCCGTTGTCGCGCCTGCCGGACGCCATCAAGAAGGTACCGATGGTCGTGCTGGTCAACAGCGGTTCGGCCTCGGCTTCCGAGATCGTGGCTGGCGCCCTGCAAGACTACAAGCGCGCCACCATCATGGGCACCCAGACTTTCGGCAAGGGTTCGGTGCAATCGGTGATCGCGCTGCCGCCCGAGAAGAACACGGCGGTCAAGCTGACCACGGCGCGCTACTTCACGCCCAAGGGCCGCTCGATCCAGGCGCGCGGTATCGTGCCTGACATCATGGTCGATGAATTCCCGGACGGCGACGGCCTGAACGGCCTGCGCTTGCGCGAGGCTGACCTGTCCAAGCACCTCAGCAACGACACCGACAAGTCGGCCGAGGTCAAGGCGCAAGCCATGGACGAGCTGGCCGAAGAGCGCCTGATCGCCGCCGAGAAGAAGCGCAAGCCGCTCGATTTCGGCAGCCAGGAAGACTTCCAGCTGACCCAGGCCCTGAATCACCTGAAGGGTCTGCCGGTGCAGGTTTCCAAGGCCAAGCCGGAAGTGCGCAACGAGGAAGGCAAGAACGCTACTCCTGCCGCACCGGCCAAGGACAGCAAGACGCCACCGGAAAAGATCGAGAAGTGATGTGGCCCGGGATGCCGTTGACGGCATCCCGGTGCATGCCTCGTGTGGGTGCGGGTCGCGTCAGCGGCCCGTTTTCATTTGGCCAACAGAACCCTGCCCCATGGACGACCAACAACTGCTGCGCTACTCCCGCCATATCCTGCTCGATGAGATCGACATCGACGGCCAGGCGCGCCTGCTGGCCGCGCACGCGCTGGTGATCGGCGCCGGTGGCCTGGGCTCGCCGGCGGCCATGTACCTGGCCTCGGCCGGGGTGGGGCGCATCACGCTGGTCGACGACGACCAGGTCGACCTGACCAATCTGCAGCGCCAGATCATGCATACCACCGAGCGGGTCGGCCAGCCCAAGGTCGAGTCCGCGCGCCAGGCGCTGCAGCAGATCAACCCCGGGATCGAGGTCATCGGCCTGGCCGAGCGGGTCGAAGGCGAGCGCCTGCAGGCGCTGGTGTCGGCGGCTGACGTGGTGCTCGATTGCAGTGACAATTTTGCCACCCGCCACGCCGTCAACCAGGCCTGTGTGGCGGCGCGCGTGCCGCTGGTGTCGGGCGCGGCGATCCGTTTCGATGGCCAGGTCAGCGTGTTCGATTCGCGCCAGCCGTCCAGTCCCTGCTATGCCTGCCTGTTCCCGCCTGATCGCCAGTTCGATGAAGTGCAATGCGCGACGATGGGGGTGTTTTCGCCGCTGGTCGGCATTATTGGAACCATGCAGGCCGCCGAGGCGCTCAAGCTGGTGGCTGGTATCGGGCGCTCGCTGGCCGGGCGCCTGCTGATCCTCGACGCGCGCGAGATGGAATGGACCTCGATCACCGTGGGCCGCGACGCCACCTGTCCGGTGTGCGGTCAGCGGCATGCTTGATCGGGCTGTTCCCATTCGAGGCGATCTTCTGGTATAACTCTGCTGATCCGTCGTATATCAGCTGATCCTGGCACCACCATAATTTCTAAGCGGAATCAGCCGGCAATGCCTTACCCGTTTGGGGGAAGTAATGAAAGGCTCCGCGAAAGACGCTGTTTTCCGGTCCGCCGCCGCTGATGCTGGCGATGTCGGAGCGTCATTCCTGCGGCACTCCAGTAGTCTTATCAGCCGCAGTGGCGCGTCGCGACCACTGTGCGACTCCAAAAACTTGCATTGCCAGCGGTTGGTGTACAATCCTGACCGCGAAAATGGCTGTGTTTTCTACGGCCCGATCTGGCCGCAAGAGGCAACTGCGGCAGACGCTCGCTCAGGTTTCAAGCCAAGAGGTGCAAGAACGCGACAAGGGAAGTGGATTCAAAAGCGACCGGTTCCGGCAGCGAAGCATCCGTCGGGATTTGGATAGTTGAAAAACCCGTAGTATTGAAAGTAAGCGAAGTGGCAACCAAAACTCCCAAAACTACCCCTGCAGCGCAAACATTGCTGACTGAAGAGCAAATCCTCAAGATGGACGAGAAGGACTACATGAACCCGGCCCAGCTGGCGTTCTTCAAGGTCCGGCTCCAACAGCTTGAAAAGGACTTGCTCAAGAATGCGGGCGAAACCACCGAACACCTGCGCGAAACCGTGCTGGTGCCAGACCCGGCTGACCGCGCCACCATCGAAGAAGAACACGCTCTCGAATTGCGTACCCGCGACCGCGAACGCAAGCTGCTCAAGAAGGTGCAGCAATCGATCGTGTCCATCGATAGCGGCGACTACGGCTGGTGCGAAGAAACCGGTGAACCGATCGGCGTTCCACGCCTGCTGGCACGTCCAACGGCGACCTTGTCGCTGGAAGCGCAGCAACGTCGTGAGCTCAAGCAGAAATTGTACGGCGACTGATCGCTCGTGCGGGGTCGAGCCGCTCCGTTGCTGACGGAGCGATGTGCCAGCCGGCTCACTGCCGCTGGCAGTGTCTGGCTTGACCTCGCCAATCGCAGAAATTCAATGCCGCTCCCGTAGCATGTCGGCAGTCATCATGTATATCCCCATGTCCAACCAGCGTCGCGCGCGCACCCAGTTCTTCATCGCCCTGCTGGTGATGTCGTTGCTGTTCGCCCAGGCGCTGGGGCTGGTGCACGCCATAGCGCACGCCAACTGGCAGGGGAGCAGCGTACATTCGCAGATCAACGAGGCGCTGTTCGACGAAGGCCATCCGGCGGCGGTGGCGCATCATGCCGATGATGGCAGCGACCACGCCAGCGCCCATGGCGGTCGCCACCATTCGTGCGAAGCCTACGACGGCGCCACGCTGGCGGCGATGATGCACTTCGATTTTCCTGCCATGCCATTGCTGCCGCCGATGCGCGTGCTGGCACTGTGGCAGGCATTCGCGTCGTGGGACGCACCCGTCAATTGCCCCTTCCTATCGCGCGCCCCGCCGCGCTGAATTCCCGCCTGATCTGATCGGGGCCGTCAGGCCCCTCGTTGCCGGTTGTCCTGCGTGACTCCGATCGTGTTGCCATCAGCGCAGCCGGCCGGTACGCGTCGCGACGGCCGGCCTGAATGCGCCGCGCGCCGCCATGCCCATGGAGCGCCGCGCGGCGCGCATGCACTACAGGGAATTCAAATGATTAACCAACGCCAACAATATCTGGCAGCCGCCGTGCTGTCCGCTCTCGCTTCATGGTCGGTCTCGGCTTCGGCCCAGGCCACCGACGGCGACGCACCGCAAACGCTGCAACCGATCGTGGTCACCGCCAACCCGTTCGGCTCCGATGAAAACGTGCAGGTGCTGACGCCGGCCAAGGTGCTGGCAGGCGACGAACTGCGCAACAAGCTCGGCAACTCGCTGGGCGACACCCTGTCGTCCGAACTGGGCGTGTCTGCATCGGCCTTCGGCGCCGGCGCCTCGCGCCCCATCATCCGCGGCATGGAAGGTCCACGCGTGATGATCCTGCAGAACGGCATGGCGGTGTCGGATGTCTCCACCGTCTCCAACGATCATGCGGTGTCGACCGAAGCGGCCACGGCGCGCCAGATCGAGATCCTGCGCGGCCCGGCCACGCTGCTGTATGGATCGGGCGCCATCGGCGGACTGGTCAACGTGGTCAATGACCGCATTCCGACATTGCTGCTGCCCAAGCCGACCGGCACGGTGGAAGGCCGTGTTGGCACCGTCGATGGCGAGAAGAACGGCTCCTTCGTGCTGGATACCTCGGCCGGCCCGATCGGCCTGCACATCGATGGCAATTATCGCGACACCGACAACTACAAGATCCCGGGCAACGCCACCCAGGGCAATGCCGGCAGCGCCAGCGGCCGCCTGCCCAATAGCTTTACGCATGAAACCAGTGGCGGCGTGGGCGCCTCGTATATCACCTCGTGGGGCCATGTCGGCCTGTCAGCCTCGACGCTGGACGACCACTACGGCATTCCCACCGCCGAGAAGTCGTTCATCGACCTGCACCAGAGCCGCTACGACATCGACACCCTGGTGCGCGACCCGTTTGCCGGCATCGAGAGCATGCGCTTCAAGTTCGGTTACACCGACTACACCCACGCCGAGAAGGCGCAGGATGGCACGCCCGCCACCATCTTCAAGAACCGCGCCCTGCAAACGCGCTGGGAGTTGACGCATGCCCCGCTGGCCGGCTGGCATGGCACCTTCGGAGTCCAGACCGAGCAGAGCAATTACTCTGCCTTGTCGGCCCAGTCGGGCAGCTCGGAGTTGACCCCGCCGACCCGATCCAGCTCGTTCGCCGGTTTCCTGGTCGAAGAGCGCCAGTTCGGACCGGTACTGGCCAGCGCCGGCTTGCGGGCCGAAAGCGTCAATCGCCGTCCCGATGCCGGCAGTGGCCTGGCCGGACGCGATTTCAGCCTGCTGTCGTGGTCGGCCGGTGCGCTGTGGACCTTCACGCCCGGCTACGGCGTGGGCCTGACCTATTCGCTGGCGCAGCGTGCGCCGACGGTCGAGGAGCTGTATTCCAACGGGCCGCACGAATCGACTGCCACCTTCGATGTCGGCGATGGACAGCTCAAGAAAGAGACTTCACACAATCTCGAATTGACGCTGCAGAAGACCGAGGGCCTGGTGCGCTGGAAGGGCAACCTGTTCCAGAACAAGGTCAACAACTATATCTACGGCCGTACCAACGGCCAGGTCGATGACGCAGGCAATCCCGATCCTGCCGGCGAATTCACCCAGCGCTTCTGGTCGCAGGGCGACGCCACCATCCGCGGCGCCGAAGTGGAGGTGAGCTACAACTGGAACGGTGACGGCTTCGCCGCCCGGACCTTCGCCGATACCTCGCGCGGCACGCTCGACAACCAGGGCAGCCTGCCGCTGCAGCCGGCCACCCGCTACGGCGTCGAACTGGCTTACCGCACCGGTCCGTGGGCCAGCGGCATGAAGGTATTGCGGGCCAAGAAGCAGGACCGCCTGGCCTCGTTCGAAACCTACCAGACCCCGTCCTACACCCAGCTCGACGCCAATCTGTCCTACACCCAGAAACTCAATGGCGTGAAGCTGACCTGGTTCGCACTGGCGCGCAACCTGCTCAACCAGGATATTCGCCTGTCGACGTCGGTATTGAAGGAATCGGTGCCCCTGGGTGGCCGCAACTTCATCCTGGGCGTGCGTTCCAGTTTCTGACGCTGTCCCTGGTCATGCCGGTGCACGCTCTGCCGGCATGACCATTCACCACCGATGCCGGTAGTGCAGGGCGGCATCGGTTGTGTTTGTCCAGAATTGCTTCTAGTATGGGTTTGCCCCCCTTCCTTTCGGTTTCCCGAACGCATGCAAACCATTGTCCTTGCCCGCGTCGTGCTGGCGGCTTCCCTGATGTTCGACGTGCTGGTGGCGCACGCCGAGGTGATTGAAACGCCAGAGCGGGTACAGGTCGTGCGTATCGGCTTCAGTGGGCCGCTCAGCGGTCCCAGCGCGCCGATCGGCATCGATGCGCTCAACGGCATGCAGATCGCGATTGATCGACTCAACCAGCAGGGCATGGAGCTCGATGGCAAGTCGCTGCGCTTCGAGACCGTGGTCCGTGACGACCAGTCCGACCCGCAGCGCGGCGCGGAGATCGCGCGCGAAATGTCAGCCATTGGCGTGAGCGCAGTACTGGGGCCGATCAATTCAGGCGTCGCGCTGGGCGCGGCCCGTGCCTACAACGATGGCCAGACGCCCGCGCTGACTGCCGCATCCAACCCCCGCGTGACCCAGCCGGGACAACCCTATATCTTTCGGATCGTTGCCAGTGATGGCGACATCGGCGCCAAGATGGCCCACTATGCGGCGCGCACGCTCAAGTTGAACAGCGTGGCCGTCATCGATGATGGCAGTCCCTACGCCGATGGCCTCATCGATGCCTTCCAGCGCAGCGCCCGCTCGCTCGGCCTGCAGGTCGCACCGCGCGAAAGGATCGCGCCCGGCGCCGACGACGCGACGACGGCTGCAGTGCTGCGCCGTATCCGCGACAGTCAGGTGGAGGCGGTCTTCATCGGCGCCTATTCATTGCATTCGGCGCGCCTGATCAAGCACATGCGGATGATGAAGATCAGTCGGCCGGTACTGGGCGGGGATGCACTGTGCTCGGTGGTGGTGGCGCACGCGGCGGGCGCTGCCCTGGGCGACAACACCTACTGCGTGCTGGGTGGAGAGTGGTTGACCAAGGCCACCGATGGCGCCGTTTTTGCGGCCGGCTTCCAGCGCAAGTTCGGGCGCGCGCCAGACGTCTATGCCGCCTCGTATTTCGATGGCGTCATGCTGCTGGCCCACGCGATCCGATCGTCGGGCTCGATCGAAGGCCGGCAACTGATGCCGGCCCTTGCGCGGGCACGCTACAAGGGCATCACGGCCAGCTATGAATTCAATGCCCAGCATGACCTCAAGGAGTCCAGTGTCACCATCCTGCGCTTCAAGGACGGCGAGATGGTGCCGCTGGCCAGTTACTGATCGGTTGCCGCATGGCGGTCATGGCGCTCAGCGAATCGGCAGGCGGATGGTGTTCTTGACCTCTTCCATCACCGCATAGGTATGGGTCTCGCGCACGCCCTTGAGTTGCAGCAGCGACTTGCCCAGGAATTCGCGATAGGCATTCATGTCCTTCACCCGCGACTTCACCAGATAGTCGAAACCGCCGGCGACCATGTGGCATTCCATGATCTCGGGGATGCTCTGCACGCTCTTCTTGAATTCGGCGAACACATCCGGCGTGGTACGGTCGAGCACCACTTCGATGAAGACCAGCAGCGACACGTCCAGCAGTTCCGGATTGAGCTGGGCGGCGAAGCCGAGGATATAGCCGGCCTCCTGCAATTTGCGCACCCGTTCCAGGCATGCCGCCGGCGACAGGTTGACCCGCCCCGCCAGATCGACGTTGCTGATGCGACCGTCGTTTTGCAGTTCGGCCAGGATTTTCTTGCTGATTTTGTCGAGCGCCGCCATAAATCCGAATTTAATTTAGTGCAAAAATTTTTTGGAGAATTTAATTTTGATTATAAAGGCAATAAACGCGCCTAATATCAGTAAAGAGTAAATAGAATCCTCCCTCATAAAAACATACAACGTAATGCGGGCATGGTGCGCCAACGGCGGTGCATCTGCGCGGATAACAGCAGTATTCCGGCAAACTTATCAACAGGTTTCATATGTTCGACCCTGCAACGGCGCAGTGTGTACAGCATCGACGGAATCGCTCCCATGGTTTCATGGCCAGCGAGATATCCTGCTATCCCGGCGTCTCAACCGATTTACCCGCAGTCTGACTTCTAGAGAGAGGAAACACTCAATGTTCAAGCGCGTCACCGGACTCAACATCATCGCCGCATCGCTGGCCCTGATCCCCGCCTTCGCCATGGCGCAGGAAACGCAAGTCGTCAAGATCGGCTTTTCCAGCCCGCTGACCGGCCCCCAGGCATCGGCCGGCAAGGATAACCAGGGCGGTCTGATGCTGGCCGTCGAGCGCCTCAATACCCAGGGTATCGTGGTGGGCGGCAAGAAGCTCAAGTTCGAAGTGATCGCCGAGGATGACCAGGCCGATCCGAAGTCCGGTGTGGGCGCTGCCCAGAAGTTGGTCGACCAGGGCATCAAGGCCATCGTCGGTCCGTACAACTCGGGTGTGACGATTCCTGCCTCGCGCGTGTTCAACGACGCCGGCGTGGTGGTGGCCACCGTGGCCTCCAACCCCAAGATCACCCAGCAAGGGTTTGCCACACTGTTCCGCGTTGCGGCCAGCGACAGCCAGCTGGGCGGCAAGATGGCCCTGTATGCGGCCAAGGAACTGAAGGTCAAGCGGGTGTCGGTGATCGACGATCGCACCGCCTACGGCCAGGGCCTGGCTGAAGAGTTCAGCAAGGTGGCCAAGGCCAACGGCATCGAAGTGGTCAGCAAGGACTTCACCAACGACAAGGCGACCGATTTCACCGCCATCCTGACCTCGATCAAGGGCAAGAAGCCAGACGCCGTGTTCATCGGTGGCTATGCACCGCAAGGCGGCCCGATCAAGCGCCAGATGAAGCAGCTCGGCATCAATGCCACGCTGATGGGCGGCGACGGCATCTGCTCGCCTGAAATGGGCCGCCTGGGTGGCGACGCCATCGGCGAGACCGTCTACTGTACCCAAGGCGGCACGATGCTGGACAAGGCCAAGGAAGGCAAGGTCTTCGCCGAGGACTACCAGAAGAAGTATGGCCGTCCTGCTGAAACCTATGCCGTGTCGTTCTATGACGGCATGATGCTGATCGCCCAGGCCATGAAGACCGCCAACTCGATCGAACCCAAGCAGTTCGGCCCGGCACTGGCCAAGATCAGCTACAAGGGCGTGGCCGGCCAGTACGACTTCGATGCCAATCACGACCTGAAGCAGTCGCCCGTGACCGTGTATCGCTTCAAGGACGGCGTGCCTGTCCCACTGACCAGCTACTAATTGCCAGTCAAGGCAGCGGGCATTGCGCCTGCTGCCGCTGCCTCGCTGCCCGACCGGGGCGTGCAGGGTGGCCGTGGTTGAAGCACTTTCTACCGTATTCTCATCGTACGTTCCCGTTGCCGACCGTGTTCGCCCGTCGTGGGCGGGTCATGGTCGCGGCCAGCGGAACCAAGGATTTTCCATGCTCAGTTATACCCGTACCGTCCAGACCATCGACGCGCACACTGGCGGCGAACCGCTGCGCATCGTGGTCTCGGGCCTGCCGCAGGTGCCCGGCGCCAACATCCTGCAAAAACGGGCGTGGCTCAAGGAAAATCGAGACGACCTGCGCCAGTTCCTGATGAACGAGCCGCGCGGGCATGCCGACATGTACGGCGCCTACCTGTTGCCGCCGGTGACGCCCGAGGCCGACTTCGGCGTGATCTTCATTCATAACGAAGGTTATAGCGACATGTGCGGCCACGGCATCATTGCGTTGGGCAAGGTACTGGTCGAGATGGGCTATGTCGAGCGCACCGCGCCCAGCACCCGCATCTGTTTCGATGCACCGGCCGGTTTCATCGAAGCCTTCGTCGAATGGGACGGCACCCGCGCCGGACGCGTGAGCTTTCGCAACGTCCCGGCCTTCATCTATCGCCGCGACGTGGTGGTCGACACCCCCAGTTTTGGCCGGGTGCAGGGTGACATCGTCTTCGGCGGCGCCTTCTATTACTACATCAACGCCGCCCAGGCCGGCCTGACCGTCAAGCCCGAACTGGTGCGCCAGCTGATCCAGCTGGGGGCCGAGACCAAGGCGGCGGTCAAGGCGCAGGTGGCGATCCGGCACCCGCTGGAGCCAGGACTCGATTCGCTGTACGGCACCATCATCGACAGCGAGCCCAATTTCCCCGGCGCGGACCAATCCAATGTGTGCATCTTTGCCGATCGCGAGGTCGATCGTTCGCCCACCGGTACCGGCACCTCGGGGCGCGCCGCGCAACTGTTCCTGCGTGGCCAGCTGGCGCTGGACCAGCACTACGTCAACGGCAGCATCGTCGGCAGCAACTTCGGCGTGCGCGTGATCGGCGCCACCCGGGTCGGTGAATTCGACGGCGCCTTGACCGAAGTCAGCGGCCACGCCCACATCATGAGTACCAATCAATGGGTGCTGGAAGATTCCGATCCGTTCCCGACCGGGTTCTTCCTGCGCTAAAGGCCACCCACATGCATATTCTCGACGCCCGGCAAACCGCCGCCGCGCTGCCCTATGCGCAACTGGTCGACGCCCTCGACACGGCAGCGCAACAGTTCACCAGTGGCGCGATCCGCGCCCCGGATCGCCAGGTGGTGCCGATCGACGCCTCCAGCGTATTGCTGGGCATGCCGGCGATTGCCGACGATCTGTCGGTCACCAAGCTCATTACCGTGCATGCCGACAATGGCCGGCACGGCTTGCCGGCGATCCAGGGCGAAGTGGTGGTCTTCGAGACCCACACCGGTCGCCGCATTGCGCTGCTGGATGGCCCCACGGTGACCGGTCGCCGCACCGCCGCCATGACCATGCTCGGCATTCGCACCTTGCTGCCACGCGCGCCGCGTTCGGCGTTGCTGATCGGCACCGGCGCCCAGGCTGCAGCCCACGCCGATGCCCTGGTGGTCATCTTCGGCGTGCGCCAGTTCTGGATTGCCGCGCGCGACCTGGCGCGCATGCAGGATTTTTGCGCCGCGCTGGCGCAGCGTCATCCGGATGTGGTCGCCAGTCCGTTGCCGGCGCACCTGCTGCAAAGCGAAGCGCCTGTGACCGACGTGGTGATCGCGCTGACCACATCGCGCCAGCCGGTGATTCCAGAGAACATCGGCGCCGATACGCTGGTCGTCGGCGTGGGCGCGTTCAAGCCCGACATGGCCGAGTTTCCTCCGGCCTTGCTGCATGCGCGCCGCATCGTGGTCGACGACCCGGCCGGTGCCCGGCATGAGGCGGGCGACTTGATACAGGCCGGCATCGACTGGCAGCAGGTGGTGGCCATCGGCGACGTGTTGTCGGGCAAGGTGGCCAGTGCGGCCCTGTCACGCGACGGCGCACTGCCGGTACTGAAGACGGTCGGCCAGGCCTCGTGGGATCTGGCTGCGGCCCGCGTGGCGCGGGCAATGCTGGGCTAAGTCGCATTCATTCGCAATTCCATAAGTCATACAGACAGGAGACTTCGTTTCATGGACATTTTCATCCAGCAGATCATCAACGGCCTGGTTCTGGGCAGCATGTATGCGCTGATCGCCCTGGGCTACACGATGGTGTACGGGGTATTGAACCTGATCAACTTCGCCCATGGCGACATCCTGATGGTGGGTGCGATGGTGGGCCTGTGGCTGCTCAAAGTGGTGCAGCAGTACGCGCCGCAATTGCCGGGCATCGTGCAGTTGATCATTGCCATCGTCGGCGCCATTCCGGTGTGCATCGTGGTCAGCCTGCTGATCGAGCGGGTGGCCTACCGGCCGCTGCGCAATGCGCCGCGCTTAGCGCCCCTGATCACCGCCATCGGTATCTCGATCCTGCTGCAGACTGCTGCCATGATGATCTGGGGCCGCAGCCCCTTGCCGTTCCCGCAGGTGATGCCGTCGGATCCGATGCATATCGCCGGCGCGCTGATCTCGCCGACCCAGATCATGCTGCTGGTGCTGGCGGTGCTGGCCATGGTGGGCCTGGTGCTGATCGTGGAGAAGACCAAGATGGGCCGCGCCATGCGCGCCACCGC
>NZ_JAIUCY010000006.1 GCF_020179755.1 Herbaspirillum sp. alder98 | reverse complement strand
CCGACAAGAACGGCAAGGAGCAAAAGGCCGATCCTGAAGTGCAGAAGGCCGCGCAGACCTACATGGCCCACGGCGGTGAATTGTACAAGCGGGTCGAATCCGCCACCGATGGTGAGAGCGACGGCAAGCTGGGTCGTGGCGATCCGGACAAGGCCTTGGACAAGGGCCGTCTGTAAGCCCCGGCCGGTTTTAACCGAGCAGGCGCGGTCCGGCCGTAGTGCAGGCCGGATCGCGCCGCAGCAAGCAATAGAGGATGACCATGAGAATCAACCCCGGCTTCGATCCCTCCAGGACACATGGCCTGGCAGAGCTGATGCGGGAGCACGACCAGCTGCTCGACAGCTATGCCGCAAGGCCGGCGCCGCCGCCGGCGACCAGCTATCTCGATGCCAAAGCGACGCCATCGGCCACCATGGCGCCAGGTCGGCGCCCAGGCTGGGCGCAGCCGCTGCGCAGTATCGGTCGCGCCAGGCCGTCGACCCCGTCCAGGGCGGCCCTGACCCGTGTGAACCACGCGGGCGAGCAGGACCTGGCGGCGACCGTGTTTCTCAATGGCGTGAGCGGTTACGTGCCGCCAATTCCCCGCGACGATCCGCAAGAAGCGCCATTGAAGACCGAAAAGACGCGCCAGGCCACCGTGGCCGATGTGGCACGCGATGAACAGAAGAAAGCCGCCAGTGCACAGAACTATGCGCCGGCGGCGAGCCCGAGTTCGCCGAACTCGGCCCGTTATCAGTTTTTGCTGCGCTCCCGCATGATCCTTAACCTGGGCTTGCCGGAGATCTATCTGGGCATACCGGTCCGGCTCGCCTGAGCGCACCGAATTGTTCGCAGCACGTCATTTTCCATAAGAAAGGTAAGACGCCATGAAAAACGCTTACGGCCTGGATGAGGAAGGCTATTTCGAGAAAGCATCGTCGTCGCGCAGGCCAGAACGTCGCAGCGCACAGCAGGCAATGATGCATGCCGACCTGGATGAGAACTTCCAGTGGCATCGCATCCGCCGCATGTCGCGCAAGTAGGCATCACATCGACCGACACCGCTGCCGTACACAAGGGAGGCGGCAGCCATCACGCTGGAGGAGCGCGCAGTGGAGTTCAACGACAGTTACGAGAAGGGGCTGGACTATGTGCCGACCTTCGCCATGGAGCAAGGCCCCACTCACCTGAACTTTGCCTGCGTTTCGTATGGCATCGAGCCGGTGCCGCTCGACCAGCCGTTTACCTACATGGAGCTGGGCTGTGGATTGGGCCTGATGGCCAACGTGTACGCGGCGGCCAATCCGCACGGAAAATTCTTCGCGGTCGACTTCATGCCCTCGCACGTAAAGGCAGCCCAGGAAATGGCCGAGGGCGCGCAACTGGATAATCTGACCGTGCTTGAGGCGAGCTTCAAGGAAATGGCCGAAGGCCGGATCGCGTTGCCGCAGTTCGACTACGTGACCATGTACGGCATCTACAGCTGGGTCGATAGCGTCAATCGCGGCTATATCGTGCAATTCCTGCGTCGCTACCTCAAGCCGGGCGGCGTGGTGTATGTCAACTACAACGCCATGCCGGGCTGGACCGCATCGCTCTCGCTGCGCCGGCTGCTGCGCGAGGCGGCGCGCAACCAGCAGGTCTGCACCAAGGACAAGCTGGCCCGTGGGCGCGAACTGGTACAAGGCCTGGTCGACGTCAAGGCCCGCTTCTTCACCCAGATCCAGTCGCGCCAGCTGGACTATCGCTTGCAGAACCTGCGCAATACCGCCGACGACAACTATCACGCCCATGAGTATCTGCACGACGGGGCCGATCCCATGTATTCGATCGATGTGATGCGCGAGATGGCCGGCGCCAAGCTCGACTTCGCCGGGTCGGCGCTGTTGAGCAGCCAGTATCACGACATCAACATGAGCCGCGCGCAGCAGGATTTCCTGGCGACCATTTCCGACCCGGGCTTGCGCGAACTGGCCTGTGATCATATCTGCAACACCCCGTTCCGCCAGGATATCTTCGTGCGCGGCGCCCGGCGCATGACCCCGGCACGCAGGCGCCAGTGGCTGGAGCGCTGCGGGCTGGCGCTGACCATTCCGGTGTCGCAGGTGACACCGCTGCTGGCGTTCGCGGCAGGAAAATTCGAAGTCGACCATGCGCTCTACCATCCGGTCATGCAGGCGCTGCGTGAGCGGCCGCATTCGTTGCTGGAGCTGGCGGCCTTGCCCGAGCTGCGGCGCCAGGGAGCCGGTTTCGATGAGGTGGTGCGCCTGGCTTCGCTGCTGCACGAGTCCGAACAATGCGCCATCTTCTTTCTCAGCGCCGCTGGTGCCGACCGGCGCCCGGCCGAGCGCCTGAACCGCCTGCTGGCGGCTGCCGCCCGCGAATCGGATGCGTTCCAGGTGCTGGCTTCGCCGCTGCTGGGCGGCGGCTTGCGCTCCGGGCTGTGCCAGCGCATCGCCTATGACCAGATCCTGCACAACAGCGTGGCGCATGGCAGCTGGGTAGCGCCGATGGCGCAGGCCATGCGGCGCGGCAAGCCGGCGCAGGAGCAGGAGCAGGAGCAAGACCTGGGCGTGGCCGTGGCCGACATCGCCCAGGGCATCATGGAGCAACGCTGGCCAATCTGGAAAAGCCTCAACATGGCGCCGCAACCTTTAACCGACATGGGGTAATCGCGTGACTAGCAGCTTGAATTTTCTCGTAAATTGGGAAGCCGGCCTGAAAGGGCCGTTTTCATTGGTAGAATCGTCGGCCACATTGCGCGCTTCGGCGCGCAACAACGCCTATTGCGCACAATCAGACAGGATCGCGATCTTGCAAGACGAACAAGACGACATTTCCGGCCAGGAGGTCAAGCAACTGCTGCTGGACCTGATGCGCTATTCGGGGCAGCAGGCCGCGGCGCGGCCGGCGCTGGAACTGCAGATCGGTGACATCCTCACCCGTACTTCGGTGGAGCCGGCCGGCATTGATCTTTATCTGTCGGTGACCGGGCTGCTGCCGCCGTGCGATGCGCCGATGACGGCCTCGATGGCGCCGCTGGCGGCGTTGAGCGACGAGCGCCCTGACAGCTGCGATTTCCTGTGGCACGCCGATGAAGGCCGCTATGTGCTGGTGCGCAAGATCGCCTTGCGTAGCTTGACCGACGAGCGCGGTGTGATGGATGAAATTCTCAATACGGCCGATCTCGCCACGCGTTGTTTCGACGAGATCCGGCCCAAGTCGCCGCCGCGCCGCTAAGCCGGCGCAGCGGCTGCGCCATCAGCGGCGCGACGAATTCGTGGCTGTGCCGGAAGAACGCTTGGCAGATACGGGGCTGTTGCCGTATTCATTGCGCACGGCGGCGCGCACGCGGGAGACGCGGGAACGCACGGTGCCGATCGGGATACTCAGTTGTTGCGCGGCTTCTTCGTAGGTGGCGTCACCATCGAGCACGGCTTCGAAGGTGTTGCGGATCTGCGGCGACAGTTCGCTCAGCAAGTCGTCCACCTTCTGCGCAATCTGCCGCAATTCATAAGCCATGGCCGGGTCGGCGCTGGCATCGACCAGTTGTTCCATGAAATTCTCGTCGACCATCTCGTAGCGATCGGCGGTGTTGCGGCGCACCTGGTTGCGCGCCAGGTTCAGGGCGATGCCGAACAGCCAGGTCGATGGCTTGGACAGGCCGGAAAACCGGTGCGCGCATTTCATGGCTTCGATAAAGGTGTTCTGCACCACGTCCTCGGCATCTTCGTGGCTGCCCACGTAACGTTGCACGAAGCGGAGCAGGTGGGTGCGGTGCTGGGTATAGAGCGCCACCACGTCGATCTGCACGGCCTGCGGCGCTGGTGCGGCATCGGCTGGCTCGTCGGCGGCGGCGTGCTGATCGTGCTCCGGGCTGTCCTGCGATTGATCTGCCTGCAAGTCGTCATCGTGCGGGTCGCTTTCATCGGCGACCAGGTCGGCGGCGAAGACGTGGTGGGATTCGAGCGTGATCGCTTGGGCTTCAAATACGGCTTGCATGGCATTCTCCTTGGGTGAAACACCGGTGTTGGTTGAGTGCGCAAGGTGTTTTTCCGTCCTGCGCTGATCTGAGTTGGACGCAAGATATCAGCGGGATCGGCGGTCGTGATCATTCTTTGAACATTGGTGAGACATTGAACAATGTTGAGGAATTATCGGATTCCGCCTGGAACCGTCTGAGCGCTGTTTTTAGGTGATGCCGGTAGGTGGAACCGCTCGCCTGGCGCATGCCACCCAAGGCCATGAACTCGTCCATCAAGGGATCTCCCAATAATCTTCCGCTGGAACAGCCTCCGGTCGTTCCGCTGCCGCCGCGCGTCAACGCCAATCTGAAACATCATCAGCCGCTGAAGAGTCAGGCGCAGATGTTCAATGACATCGAGACCGTGCTGCAGGAAACACTGGAATCCTTCAAGGCGCGCAGCGGCACGCGGGTACTGCATCATCTGAAGCAGGCGTTGCAGGACCGCCCGCGCACGGTGGTGGCGCGCCAGCCGCAGTCGCAATCGCAAAAGCCCGGGGCCAACGCCAAGCGCGGTGGCAGCGCGTCGCGCGGCAACGAGGCGCAGCGTGAAAGAAACGAGCACAGCGAACCGGTGCAGGCGCTGGACAAGGCCGTACTCAACGAGGTGTTCGGCCTCAATGGCGACCTGGTGGCCGAGAATCTGGCGATCCTGATCGCCGGTCTGGGGCAGTCACGCCACAAGGACCGCGAGACGCGCGACCGGCTGCAGCAAAAGCTGCTGCAAGAGCAGGAGCTGGTGCTGCATGCAGTCAATCTGTTGCTGCAGACGCGCGAACGCGTCAAGGATTCGCCCAGCGAGGACCGGGCCAAGGACATGAAGGTGGTCAATGCCACCGGCCAGATCATGGGCGAGATCTTCGGCACCCGCTTCTCGCACATCCGCGAAGAACTGGCGCGGGACCCCGACATGCCGTCGACCCAGGCGATCGAAGCCGAGAAAGCGCCGGTGGACTTGCGCGAGATGCGCTACGTGATCGGCGCCAACCGCAACATCTCGATCGATGTGTTCCTGTCGACTCTGACCATCGCCCGCTCGGTGGCGCGCAATTTTCCGGGATTCATCAATGACGCGCTCGACGTGCTGAGCAGCCACATGGTCGGCTCGATCCTGATGCGCAAGGAGATGCGCGAGCACCCCGAACGCAGCATGGGGTTGTATGCGCAATCGATGGACGATGGCAAGGGCTTCAAGCTGGTGCGCTCGGCCCTCAGGATCGCCGATGAACTGGTCAACAAACTTACACGCATCCTATGAAAGTCAAAGCCGATAGTGTCGAAGCCATGCTGATCCTGGTGACTGCCGCCGAGACCGGATGGGGCAAGGGCAAGGTGGCCCAGCTCATGGCGCAGCTGGTGGATATGTCCGAAGCCGACAAGGATGCGCGCGCGCATGCCTATCGGGAGGTGCGCAACGCGATCTCGCAGCTGCCGCTGGCGCTATGGCCGCAGGACAAGCTGTCGGCGCGGCGCGAGCTGCTCGATGAGTTGAGCCGGCAGATCACACTGCTGCAGGACCGGATGTCCAACCATCCGACCCTGGCCGAGTTGCGCGAGCAGGAGTGGCGCGCCACGCTGGCCGGTTCGATGCGCCGCGCCCATGCACCCGGTACTTGAAGGCGGTCGACGCGGCAAGTCCCGGGATGATCCGAATCAACGATGACGCAGGGGGAACAGCTTCATGAACGACTTGATAGTCAAGCTTATCGCCAAGGCGCGCTTGCAGAACACGGTTGCCCTGTGCGACCTGGACGGCGGTCTGCATGTCTTCGCCTATCCGCTCGAGTACTGCATGCTGGTGGGTCTGGGCGTGGGCGCGGATGCGCCTATGCACGCCAGCGACCTGCTGCGGCGGCGTGCCGCCGATCCGCGCCGCTTCGCCGGCTGGCTGCCGGCGCTGTTCAACGACGGCAGCCTGTATGTGGTGCGCCGCCTCAGCTCGGACGAGGAAGAGGGCGGGGAACTGCTCGATGGCCAGCTTGAACTGGGCCGGGAGCTGCTCAATTGATCCAGTCCGCCTCCAGCGCCGGCAGCGTCCGGCCGCTCCCGTCAGAGCCGGGCGAACTGGCCGAGATACATAGCGTCGGCCAGGTCGCGCAGCTTCCCAAGTCACGTCCACAGCTGACGCCGGGCGAAGAAGCCGCCTCGCTGCCGGCACCGGGACTGCCCGTCGATCCGCTGCAGGCAGTGGTCAAGCAATGCCTGGGCGCGGCCGCCACGTTCGACAATCCAGTCTGGCGTGGCGACCCGATCCCGGTCATGCGCAGCCTGCAACGCCTGCTGGTGGCGCATTCGCTGACGCTGGAAGAAGGCGCGGCGCGCATGCCCATGATGAGCGCCCTGAAACTGGTTGAAAGCGCAGTACAGATGCGTTTGCGGCTGCAGCAGATGCGGCGCAGCGATGCCGATCCCGAAACCCCACCACCGGAGCAGGACGATGCGCAAGAAAAGGCAGCATGAAGGAGCGCAGCCCGAGCTGCTGGCGGCGACCGGCCTGGTCTGGGGGCATCTGAATGCCTATCAGTATGAACAGGCCTACCAGCTTGCAGTCGGTTGCCAGCAGCTATGGCCGGCGGACGAAAACTTGCAGCTGATGCGCGACCTGGCCGCCGCCGAGGTGCTGGAGCCGGTCGACACCGGGCGTCTGCACGCCATGCGCACGCCCGTCAACAGTGCCTGGATCGACCTGGTGCTGCGGCGGCTTGATTATCACACCACAGCCGCGCCGATCACGGCGTCACAGGCCGCTACAACAACCAGGGGGGAACGCAAATGAAAGCCATCGGCATCGTCACGCTGCTCAACAAGGTCGCCATGCGTGTCGGCCAGCGGGCCGAACTGCTGGCCGCGGCACTGGTCATCGGGATCGTCTTCATGCTGGTGCTGCCGATGCCGATCTGGCTGCTGGACATGCTGATCGCCTTCAGCCTGTGCGCATCCGGCCTGATCGTCATCGTCGCCATGTACATGCCAGGGCCCACGGCATTTTCGACCTTTCCTGCGGTGCTGCTGCTGACCACGCTGTTCCGGCTGGCGATTTCGGTGTCGACCACCCGCCTGATCCTGCTCGACGCCGATGCCGGACACATCGTGGAGACCTTCGGCAACTTCGTGGTGGGCGGCAACCTGGTGGTGGGGCTGGTGATCTTCCTGATCCTGACGGTGGTGCAGTTCATCGTCATCACCAAGGGCTCGGAACGGGTGTCGGAAGTGTCGGCGCGCTTCTCGCTGGACGCCATGCCGGGCAAGCAGATGTCGATCGACAGCGACTTGCGCGCCGGCATCCTGACCGCCGAGGAAGCCAAGGCCAAGCGCGCGCACCTGGGCATGGAAAGCCAGTTGCACGGCGCCATGGACGGCGCCATGAAGTTCGTCAAGGGCGATGCCATCGCCGGCCTTTGCATCGTCGCCATCAACCTGATCGGCGGTATATCGATCGGCATCGTGCAGCGCGGCATGGAAGCTGGCCAGGCGATGCAGGTCTATTCGATCCTATCCATCGGCGATGCGCTGATCGCCCAGATTCCGGCGCTGCTGATCTCGCTGGGCGCGGGCATCATCACCACCCGCGTCGGTGACGGCGGCGACGACGGCGAGACCAACATCGGCCGCGATATCGCCGGTGAACTGTTCGGCGAACCCAAGGCGCTGCTCACGGCGGCCGGGATCATGCTGCTGTTCGGGCTGATTCCGGGCATGCCCACCCTGATCTTCGTGAGCCTGGCGGTCGGCCTGGCGGTGGGCGGGGTGGTGGGCTTGCTCAAGCCCCTGGCCGACGCCGAGATGGCGCGCCAGTCGGAAGAACAGGAGCGCCAGAACGCCGGCATTGTCGATCTCACCAACTTCGCGGCCACCACGCCGTTCATCCTGCGCCTGCCGAGCGCCATGCAGGAAACCCCGGAAGCCGAGCAGATCCGCACGGCGGTGCGCCAGATGCGCAATGCGATCCTGGAAAAGCGTGGCATTCCCGACCTGAAGCCGATCGAGTTCGAATTCGAGGATTCGGTGCCGGAAGGGCGGGTGCTGTTCATGATGTCCGAGGTGCCGCTGGTCGACGCCGACATCATGCTGGGCTGGAGCGCCACGCGCGAACCGTTGGAACGGGTGCAGGAACTGGGCTTCCAGGGGTTCGAGCGCAACATTCCCGGTTCGCGCCGGCGCCGGGTCTGGATCAAGGTCGACGATCCGGTCAAGCTGCTCGACGCCGGCGTGCTGGCCGAGCCCTGGGAAAAGGTATTCGCCGCCGACGTCGAGGTCGAGATGTTGCGCAACTGCCAGATGTTCGTCGGCGTCAACGAGGTGATCCGCTTCACGCGCTGGGCCGAGCGCCGCTATCCGGAGCTGGGCAAGGAAGTGGTCAAGACCGTCACCCTGCCGCGCCTGACCGAAGTGGTGCAACGCCTCACGCGCGAAGGCGTGTCGCTGCGCAATGCGCGGCTGCTGCTGGAAACGACGCTCGACTGGGCGCCCAAGGAGCGCGATCCCGACGTCATCGCCGATTATGTGCGGCTGGCGTTCAAGCGCCAGCTCTGTTTCGAAGCTTCGCGTGACGGACTGATCGAAGTGATCCTGCTGTCGCCCGAGCTGGAAGACCAACTGCGCAACGCCATGCGCCAGACCAGCCAGGGCAGTTACCTGGACATCGATTCCGAACTCGAGCAGATGATCCTGGACCGCTTGAACGAGCTGTCGACCAACGTCAGCACGCCCATCGTGCCGCCGGTGCTGGTGACGGCGGCCGACATCCGGCGCTCGGTGCGCAAGCTTATCGAGGAAGAATTCTTTCCGGTGCCGGTGTTCGCCTTTTCCGAGCTGACCCAGCACACCAAGGTCAAGCCGGTGGGCATGATCGAAGTCTGAAGAATTGCCTGGCTTCAAGGAACCGGCGCCGGGCCAGCGACATATATTCATCAGATATAAGCCATCGGGCCGCCGCGCAAGTTCGCATGACGGCCCCACACCGGGCGCAGCCCGGATCGAACGCCATTGCAGTCTGAACCGAACCCTTGAACATGACCAGACTGCGGATACGGCCCAGTCGATCGCATTGCGCGAACCTGGCCCGCTGCCGCAGTCCCCACGGAGAACACCATGACTAACCCACCCATCCCGCCCGGTGCGGGCTATTCACCGACCATCCATCCACAGGACTTCTACGAGCAGCAGCAAAGCGCGCCGCAGCCCCCACCAAGAAATCGCGGTAACGCGACCCTGGATACGGTGCATGAGCAGTATGGCGCCTGGGGCATCAAGCTGCATGAAGCCATTGACGACCTTGCCGACCATTTTTCTTACGTCCTTGGGCACAAGAACGCGGTCGAGCGGACCGGTTCGGCGCGTACGCCCGAGATGCAAGCTCACGTGGCCAAGCTGTCGGCGCTGATCATGGTCGAGTTGAAGGAATTCGCTCACCATGTCGCCCCTGGCCTGCACCGCATCGGCAGCAATTCTCAGCAACCCCAAGCGCATGGTCGCATGCACCGGCAGCCGCCAGCGTCGTTTCAACAAGCGGGTTCGCATGAGCATGAAGGCGAGTCGTCACGCCGTCACGCGCCGCCAGCACCGTCACATGACAATGCCGAGGCCCCGCGGACCACAGGATTCAACTTCGATGCGTTGTCGGAGGAAGAAAAACTGCAGGTGATGCCGTTCCTCCAGAAGGCTTCGCAAAGCACGATGAGCAACGCCAGGAAGAGCGTGCATTACCCGACGCCGAGCCAGGGCTGGCGGCGTAACCATCACATCAGCGAAGCGGAGAATCCCGAGGATGACGCGCGCGTCGACGCCGATGGTGCGCTGAGCGATAGCGACAACCAATCCTTCAAGGACCAGCCTATCGCGTCGCCCACAGGTCGCCAGGGCGCGCATGAAACCAATTTGCGCACGGTGCCGTCGTTCGATGAACTGTACGACGTGACTGAAGACGAGTCGACCCCCGTCGACCGCCGCAAGGCGCAATCGCCACCACGCACCCAGGGGCCGGCGCTGCCGCCCAGACAGCCATCCGCCGACTTGCAGGAGGACACCTCCGATGCGCCGGAAAACCGGCCGAAAATGCCGCCACGGCCCGCCGCGTCCACGGCTATGCCGATGAGCCGGGCGGCGAAACCGACGCCCACGCTGTCCGACTTTCCGCCGCCGCCGAGCGCGCCGCCATTCAGGGGCGTAACGCATCGACCCCAGGGACCCGCTGGCGAAAAAACATCGCAACTGCCGTCGAACCAGTCGGGGGGGATCAAACGCAAGGCCGTGCCGATGCCCCAGGTGTCGACGCAATCTGCGCCGCCGGACACGATACCTCCTCATATCAATGACTGGGTGCTCAAGGCCAACGATAACCAGCTCGAATTGCTCTTACGGACACTGAGCAAAAGACTGCGCAAGCCGGGGTAGGCCAGGCTTTGCCGATGACGCGATCCGGACCTGGCGTCATCGGCGTATTGCACTTGTTGTTGGTCCGGTTTTCGGCCCCGATTGATGTGCCATTTGATGCGACATGGAGCGTATAAATGAAATTACTTGCAAAAGAGCTGCAGCCTGTCCGTCCTGAGCCGCCGATGACTGCGGCACAGGCCAGGGAGATCATCGATCGCGCCAGCAAGGACGAACGCATGTCGGCAGAGCTGGACGCGCTGCGGCTGAAATGCTGCATGTTCATCGATAACCTGATGCGCGACGTCAACCTGGACCTGGCGGAAAAGCAGAAACGCATGCCGGCCTTGTTGAAAAGCCCGCAGCAGGCCCAGGATTCGCCGGCCTCGTTGCGCGCGGCCTCGCGCGACCGTGAGGCCATGGCGCGCAAGCGGCGCGAACTGGCCGAGGCGATGGTGCTGGGTGCCTTGTTCAACCTGGACAATCCGCAATGGGACCCACGCCAGCCCGGTGCCGCACCCCCCGAAGAAAACTTCCTGCTGGCCCTGATCAAGAGCGCGTTCAAGTAATCGATGGAACCGCAGCCGTCATACGCTCACTCAATGCCAGAGCCCTTGTGGGCGAACATGTTTCTGATGGAGCAAGATCATGCATGAACTGCGCATTCTGAACGGTTACCACCGCGGCGCCACGCTGCCGCTGCCGGAGCCGGGCGAGCGTAGCATCGGCGCCGACGAAGACGCCGACGTGGTGCTGGCCGATCCCGGCATCCTGGCGCGGCACGCCCGCTTTACCCTGGATGCCGATGGCTGGACGCTGGCGGCCGCCGACGGCGCCATTCGCGACGCCCATTCCAATGCCACGCCGCCGCAGCTGGCGCTGTCGTTCGGCGAGTTTGCCCGCGCCGACCACATCTGGCTGACCGTGGTGGACGACAACGCGCCGTGGAGCGATCCTCCGGCCGAGCCGCAAGACCCGCCAGCGGACAGCGCAGCGGCCGGGGATGAGGCGGCCGGGCCGGCCTCCGACGATCCGGCGGCGCCTGACGCCATCGCCGCCGCCGACCTGTTCGATCCTCATGAGGAACAGGCGCTGGACGCGGCGCAGGCCGAGGCGGCAAGCGAGACGGCCTCTGCCCACCCGGACACCGTTGCCGATGGCGGCGAGCGCAGCCGGCACGGTTATCGGCTGGTGCTGGTCGCTTTCGTGGCGGCCATCGCCTTGTCGGGCGCGGCCGCCTATGGCTTGACCAGCCATCCCGAGGTGCCTGCCAAGGAAGCGCTGGCGCAGCAGGCCGAACTCAAGCGCCTGGCATCCTTGCCGCGCCAGCTGCCGGCTGACGAATTGGAACTGGCGCTGCGCAAGCGGCTGGACCAGGTCGACCTGCTGAACCGGGTCACGCTTGATCTGGGGCCGCGTGAATGGATCATTCGCGGTGCGCTGGGCGAAGACGATGCCGAGCGGCTGCAGCGCATGCTGCGGGCGTTCGCCAAATCCTATGTGATCGATTTCCCGATCAGCGTCAAGATCGGCAATGCCGAATCGATGCTGCCGTTTCGCATCAGCCAGGTGATGACCGGCACCGATCCCAGCATCGTCACCGACGATGGCCGGCGGCTGTACGTGGGCGATGAATATCGCGGCGTGCGACTGGTGGCCGTGGCGGGCAACCAGCTCAAGTTTGCGGGCAAGCATGCGTTGAACGTGTCATGGTGAGCCCCTCTCCGGCGTTTGGCAACGAGGTCGGCGCGCGCCTGGCGCAACTGCGTGCGCGCGTGCCGGACTGGCAGGCCAGCCTGCCGCTGCGTCCCGGCTTTACCAGCCAGGGGCGGGTGGCGCAGGTGCTCGGCACGCTGATCGAGGCGCACATGCCGCCGGTGCAGATCGGCGAGCTGTGCAACCTGTTCAACCCGGAGCAGCCCGGCAAGACCATGCTGGCCGAGGTGGTGGGCTTTACCGAAAAGGCATCTATCCTGTCGGCCCTGAGCCCGCTGGAGGGGGTGTCGACCCGCACCGTGATCGAGCCGCTGCGGCGCGCCCATTCGATTGAAGTCGGCGACCATCTGTTCGGGTGCGTGCTCGATGGATTCGGGCGCTGGATGTTCCGCGCGCCCGCCGCCAGCGAGAACGTGGCCACCTGGAAAGCCATGTCGCCGGTCATTCGCGACGCCCCGGCGGCCACCAGCCGCCCGCGTATCTCGACACCATTGGCCACCGGCGTGCGCGCCATCGACGGCTTGCTGACCATGGGCATCGGCCAGCGTATCGGCGTTTTCGCCGGCCCGGGCTGCGGCAAGACCACGCTGATGGCCGCCATCGCCCGTGGCTGCCAGGCCGACGCCATCGTGTTCGGGCTGATCGGTGAACGCGGACGCGAACTCAACGAGTTCCTGGACCATGAGCTCGACGCCGAGCTGATCCGCAAGACGGTGGTGGTGTGCGCCACCTCGGACCGCACCTCCATGGAGCGCTCGCGTGCCGCCTTTACCGCCACCGCGATTGCCGAAGGTTTTCGTGACCGTGGCAAGAAGGTGCTGTTGCTGATCGATTCGCTGACCCGCTTTGCGCGCGCCCAGCGCGAGATCGGCCTGGCGGCGGGCGAGCCGCCGGCGCGCGGCGGCTTTACGCCGTCCGTCTACACCATGCTGCCGCGCCTCATCGAGCGCGCCGGCGGCACCCCGCAGGGATCGATCACCGCCATGTACACCGTGCTGGTGGATGGCGAATCGGCCTCAGACCCGATCGGCGACGAGGCCAAGTCGCTGCTCGACGGCCATATCCTGCTTACGCGCAAGTTGGCCGAGCAGGGCCATTATCCGGCCATCGACGTGCTGGCCAGCATCAGTCGCGTGATGAGCAACGTCACCACCCGCGAGCACCGCAAGGCGGCCTCGCATTTCCGCGAACTGATGTCGCGCTACCAGGAAATGGAGTTGCTCATCCGCCTGGGCGAATACAAATCCGGTACCGATCCGGTGGCCGACCGCGCGATGGCCTTGCGGCCCGAGCAATTGAGCTTCCTGCGCCAGGACACCAGCGCCAGTTCCGATTTCGAGCAGGCCATCGATACCCTGATGGGCATGGCGGAATGAGAGGCGGATTCGGCGCCAGGCCGGCCCGGCGCGAGGTGATCGACGTGCCCGAACCGCGTCGCCCGGACCGCCGGCTGGACCAGCTGCTGCACGTGCGCAAGCAACGCCTGAGCCGCCTGGAACGCGAGCGCAACGAGGCGCGCGCGCAATGGCGCGCACTGCGTGCCGAACTGACCCGCCAGAAACAGGCGGCGCGCCAGGCCAAGCTACGCGCGCATGAAGAGTGGCTGGCCGCGCGGTCATCCTTCTTCAGCATGAGCTTGACCAATGCCGAGTTCAGCCGCGCCAAGACCATCTACGAAAAGATGAAAATCCAGGCCGACGTGATGCACATCGAATGCCGCGCGCATGCGGCTCGCTGCCGCGCCTCGGGCGTCGAATTCTTCCTGGCCAGGCGCCGCGTGACCGACGCCAACAAGCAGCAGGAAAAGCTGGGCGTGCTGCGCGACGAAATGAAAGCGGCGCTGCTGGCCCAAAATGCGGAGGCATAAGCATGGCCATGATTCCGATGTTTTCCCTGTTCAACGAAGCGCCACCCAGCGCGCCGCCGCCCAAGCCAAGGCGGCCCGCATTGCCGCCCAGGCCGCTGGCGCAGCCAGCGCGCGAGGAACCGCCCGAGCCGCGCCCGGCGCCACGCCAGCCGCAGCCGCAGCGCGCCGCCAGTGCCATGCGCGGCGCTGCACCAGCCAGCACCAAGGCCGCCACGCGCCAGGCGGCCGAGCGCGATCAGCGCGACGCCGGTGCCGACGCCGAGCAGGCGCTGCCGGGCCAGGGCGGCCAGTGGCCGCTGCCGCCGCAGGCCGGCGGTGGAGGGGGCGGTCAGCAAGGCGATACGCAGGATGAGGGCGAGCAGGAGCGGGGCGGCTCCGGTGGCGCGAGCACCGCGTTGGCCGGCGGCGAGCTCGATTGCGACATGCTGGCCGGGCTGCTTCCCACGGCCGGCGACGATGGCATCTTCGAGGTGCTGCTGCCCGACGGCGCCCGGCTGGGCGTGGCGGTGGACGTCGGCGAGCATCATGTCGCCTATCTGCTCAGTCCCTCCTCGGAACAGTTCCGCGCACAAATAAATAACAGAAAAATGGAACTGCAAAAAGCCCTGATGCAACGTATGCAGACAGATGTCAGGCTTACGGTGCTGTAACGAGAGCGGGCTGCGGTCGCAGGGGCATTGCGACATGGCTTGACTGGTCGTGGCCGTGGCCTGTGCCGATCCACTCGCATCCCAGGCTTTCATGTCCGATCTTTCCCAAGACCTTTCTTCGTCCGGCGTCCAGCGCTGGGACTTGCTGGCCGACGCGCCGGTGGTGTCGCGTCCGCAGGCCGAGCTGAGCCGGCTGGTCGGGCGCGGCATGCGCATGGCCTGGCCCGGTGCGGCCGAGTTGCTGGTGCTGCCGGCATCAGTATCGAACACGCAGCGCCCGGACCTGCAACTGGACCTGGACGCGGCCAGCTTGCTGCTGGCCGATGGCGCGCGCATGGTCAATGCCATGTGCGGCATCGACATCGATGCCGTGCCACATGACGGCCTGGCCTGGCCAGGCTGGCTGGCCGGCGCCATCGCCGGTCGTCTGCAAGACACGCCGCTGGCATGGCTACAGGCATTGCAGCCGCTGGCGCGCGATGCGCACGCCACGGACACGGCCGACCTGCTGCCCCTCACGTTGCGCCTGCGCGATGGCCAGCATGCCATCGATACCACCGCCTGGGCCCCGCTGGCGCTATGGCACGCGTTATTGACCGAAGCCATGCCGCTACGCCTGCCGCCTGCGCGCTGGCTAACGCTGGCGCCGGGCGCGAGCGTGACCCTGGCCCGCCATCGGCTGCCGCGTGCGGCGTTTGACGCACTGCGCTGCGGCGACCTGATCCTGCCGGATTCGCCCTGTTTCGACATCGACGGCACAGGACGCCTGCTCCTGGCCCAACGCCACTGGCGCGTGCAATACCTGGATCGCCAGCGCCTGCAAATTTTGTCAGAGGAGAACGACGTGGACTACCAACAGCTTGATGCGCAACGCGACCAACAGGATGCCGATTTCGCCGACGACGGCGCAGATGAACCGTCCGACGGCTACGCGCCGGACTTTGATCCTGCCGCGGCGGAAGATGGCGATCAGGAAGACGACGCTGCCGGTCACAGCGACGATCAGCCCGCTGAAACGGACCCGCAGGCCGATGACCCGCGCGATGGCACGGTCGGGGTCAGCGGCAAGATCGCGCTGTCGCTGCGTTTCGAACTGGGGCGACTGAACCTGACGCTGGATCAGCTCGGCGCGCTCGGCGAGCACAGTGTGCTGGTGCTGCATGACGCCTCGCCGCAGTCGATCGCCATCAGCGCCGCCGGCGTGCAGGTCGGACGCGGCGAGGTGGTGGCGGTGGACGGCCGGCTCGGGGTGCGCATCATCCAGTGGAGCGGGGCATGCTGAGCGGGCAGTTCGATGTCGTTTCGTTCTCGGTGCTGCTGGCGCTCATGGCGCTGGTGCCGCTGATGGTGGTGACGACCACGTCTTTCCTGAAGATATCGCTGGTGCTGCTGGTGCTGCGCAACGCCATCGGCGTGCAGCAGGTGCCGCCCACGCTGGCCATTTACGGCATCTCGCTGGCCTTGTCGGTGTTCATCATGGCGCCGACCGTGCAGGAGGTCGGCAAGCGTGCCATGGCCGTCGACAGCACGCATCCGGCCGCTTCGCGCAACACCCCGATCCTGCAGCGGGCGCAGGATTCGTTCGAGCCGCTGCGCCAGTTCATGCTCAGGATGAGCCATGCCGAGCAGCGCGAGATGTTTTTGGCATCGGCCAAGAAGCTGTGGCCCAAGGAAGCCGCCAGGGATGCCCAGTCCAGCGACGCGCTGATCCTGATTCCTGCCTTCGTGGTGTCCGAATTGCAGACCGGCTACGAGATCGGTTTCCTGATCTACATTCCGTTCGTGGTGATCGACCTCTTGATTTCCAACTTGCTCATGGCGCTGGGGATGCAGCAGGTCAGCCCGCAGACCATCACCATTCCACTCAAGCTGTTGCTGTTTACGCTGGTCGGCGGCTGGGCCAAGCTGCTCAACGCCCTGGCCATGTCCTATCTGTAATGCGCATGACGCGCCATCTTTTTCCACCCACCCAGAGGAGTCCGGCATGACCGATACCATCACCTATTTCCAGCAGGGCCTATGGATGGCCGTCATGATGTCGGCGCCACCGTTGCTCATCGCCACCTTGTGCGGCATGGGGGTGTCGCTGATCCAGGCCGTGACGCAGATCCAGGACCAGACCCTGCCCTATGTGGTCAAGCTGGTGGCGGTGGCGGTGACGCTGGCCAGCATGGGGCGCTGGATCGGGGTGGAAATGATCCGCCTGGCCGAGCTTGCCTTCACCATGGTTCCCGACATCGGGCGTTGAGCAGATGCCGACCTCGCTGCTGCTCGACATCAATACCGTGCTGGTGACCATGGCTCTGGTCACGCCGCGGGTGCTGGTGTGCCTGGTGATCCTGCCCGGCTTCGGCCTGAACGTGCTGACCGGCATGGCCAAGAACGCCGCGGCCATGGCGATTGCCTTGCCGGCGGCGCTGCCGACGTTCTATTTCGTGCAGCAGAACGCGCCCGACATGCTCAGTTCGGGCGTGATCGTGTTCAAGGAGGCCATCATCGGCTTGATCTTCGGCATCCTCATGGCCATTCCGTTGTGGGTGGTGCAGTCGATCGGCTCGATCTTCGACAGCCAGCGCTCGCCGATCCAGATCCAGGCCAACAACGCCTCGGTCGACCGCGACGCCAGCGCCATCGGCGCCATGCTGCTGCAGGCGGTGGTGCTGGTGATGGTGCAGGCGGGCATGTTTACCGCCATGGCGCGCATCCTCATCGAGAGCTATGCGGTGTGGCCCGCATATGCGCTGATGCCGCCGTTCGAGCCTGGTCATTTCGACATCATCGTCAAGCGTTTTGGCGAATTGCTCTGGTACATCGTGGTGTATGGCGCACCGGTGCTCATTCCGCTGGTGCTCATCGAATTCGGCTTTGCCATCATCGGGGTGTTTGCGTCCAACCTGCAGGTCTCGTTCGCCTCGGCCCCGATCAAGAGCCTGGTGGGCCTGGTGATCCTGCTGCTGTACTGGTCCACGTTTTCGCATTACGTGGCGGGAGATTTCGCCCATCTGCTCGACCTGGTGGCGAGCATGATGGAAATACCTTGAGCGCGCGGAGGATGCATGAGCGACGAAAAGAGCGAAGAGCCGACCGACAAGAAGATCGAGGATGCGAAGGAGAAGGGCCAGATCGCCGTCAGCCGCGACCTAGCCCGGCTGGCTACGCTGGTGGTGGTGATGGAAACGGTGCTGGCCACCGAATCGCTGTGGCGCGGGGCCTTGTTCAACATCATGACCGGCGGCATCCAAGGCGTCGGCCAGGATTTTCGCACCGTGCTGGAAAACCAATTGACGGCGTCGATGACCTTGCTGGCGGTGTTCTTCTTCGCCGCCTTCATCATCTGTCCGGTGGTGGCGGTGGCCGCCCACTGGGGGCAGTTCGGCGTGCTGATCGCCACCGAGTCGCTGCAACCGAAATTCGACAAGCTCAATCCGGTCAACGGCCTCAAGCAGCTGGTGTCCAAGAAGAAGCTGATCGAGCTCCTGATCACGGTGGGCAAGGCCGGCCTGATCGCGTTCCTGATCTACAGCGCCATCCGTGGCCAGCTGGCCAACATCGTCACGCTGGCCGGCGGCGAGCCCAAGGATATCTACGAAGCCTTCGTGAGCCTGATCCGCTCCATCTTCCACATGATCGCCGTGGTGTGCCTGGTGCTGGGGGCGCTTGATTTCGCGGTGCAGAAATACTTCCACAAGAAAGAGCTGATGATGGACAAGGAAGAGATCAAGCGCGAATTCAAGGAGTCCGAAGGCGATCCGATGATCAAGGGCCAGCGCAAGCAACTGGCGCGCCAGTGGGCCAACGAAGCGCCCGCGGCCAAGACCGAGAACGCCAATGCGGTGGTGGTCAACCCCACCCACTTCGCCGTGGCGATGTTCTACGACAGCGCCGAGGCGATGGTGCCGATGGTGCTGGCCAAGGGCCGCGACGACGTGGCCCAGGCCATGATCCGGCGCGCCCATGAGTGCGGCATCCCGGTGATCCGTCACGTCTGGCTGGCGCGCACCCTGTACGCCACCTGCCGCGACGATACGGCGGTGCCGCGCAGCAGCTACCAGGCGGTGGCGCAGGTGTATGCGGTGGTCCACGAGATGCTGGCCAGCGGCGACACCCAGCGCGAGGTGGAACTGGAGTCCCTGGGCGAGCCACCGATTCCGGCAACGCTATAGGGAGCGCGCATGGCCAACCCGCACGATATTGCCGATCCCGGCGCGCTCCATCCCGAACGGCTGGCGGCGGGCGAGACCCGACAGCGGCGCGCGCGCCACGAGATCGAGCTGCGCATCGTGGCGCATCGGCGCCAGGCCGCTGCCGAACGGCAAGCCGACATCGACGCCAGCGCCGGCAGCCAGGCGCCGGAGGCGGCCCCAGCGCTGATCGGCGCGGCGCACCCGGGCCCGGGCGAGGATGCCTTCAACTGGTCGCTGACGGCGGTCTTGCGCCTGGGCAGTGACCTGATCGCCGACGACGGTCCGGCGCCTGAGCGTCACACCATCATCGGCAGTGGCGACCGCAGCCATCATCTGGCCCTGGCGCCGGGAACGCCTGCGCCGCCGCCGCGCCCGTCCAGCGCCCGACGCGAAGCGCTGATCATGCCCCCCAGGCCCGGCTCCAGGGCCGAGTGCCGGCGGCGTTGCGGCAAGAACGGTTTTTGCGATCCGGCCTCGGACCTGGGGTGCGGCGGCGAGCATTGCGGCAATCCGTTGATGCGCCATCCTGGCCTGCTGTGACAGCGTGGCGCGGCCGCTGGAACCTTCCCTTGCGGTTTTCCACTCAAGGAATGTTCAGTCTGATTTCGATGGAGTGAAAAATGCAGCAAGCATCATTACCGCCAAGCGCGACCCTGAACGACCAGTCTGCAGGTGGCCCGCGCAGCAACGGCCTGCACATGGACATCCAGGGCGGCAATGCCGAAGGCGAGCACTTCAAGGCCATGTTCGAGCAGTACATGAACAAGGACGCGATGCGTCTCAAGCCCAACACCAATTCGCTGGGCAGCGCGCTGGCTCAGCGCACCACCAGCCTGGCATCCGAAATCAAGCAAGACCAGCAATATGTGTCCAAGCTGCTCGAGAAGGCCAGCGTCAGCGGCGACTCGATGCAGCTCATGCGCGCCATGATGGCGCTGAGCGATTACCAGATCCGGGTGCAGACGATTTCCAAGACCGTCTCCAAGGCCTCTTCTTCTGTCGATTCACTGACCAAACTTCAATAACCGGGGGGCATGTCGATGCCGACGATAACCAATCTGCCACTGCGCAGACCGGTGGGATGCGGCGTGCTGGCGCGCCTGGCCTGCCTGGTCCTGCTGCTGGCGCTGTTGAGCGCCTGCACCAAGATGGTGGTCCTGCAGGCCGGCCTGAGCGATGCCGACGCCAACGAGATCATCCTGACCCTGAACCGCCAGGGGATCGAGGTCGACAAGCAGAAAGGCAAGGAAGGCGTCTCGCTGCTGGTCAAGGACGTCGAGCTCTCGCGCGCCACCGAAACCATGACGGCGGCAGGCCTGCCGCGCCGCAGCCTGTCTAACCTGGGCGAAGTGTTCAAGAAGCAGGGCATGATCTCGTCGCCCATGGAAGAGCGCATCCGCTACATCCACGGCCTGTCCGAAGAACTGGAGTCGACCATGCTGCAGTTCGACAACGTGGTGTCGGCGCGGGTGCACGTGGTGCTGCCCGAACGCATCGCGCCGGGCGAACCGATCCAGCCTTCTTCGGCGGCGGTGTTCATCAAATACCGTCCGCCGCTGGATGAGGACGCGGTCATGCCGCGCATCCGGCGGCTGGTCGCCTCCAGCATTCCGGGCCTGGCCAGCGAGGACGGGCGCAACAAGGTATCGGTGGTCATGATGCCGGGCGAAGCGCCGGCGCCGGGCATCGAATGGACCATGTTCGGCCCCTTCACCGTGGCCGCGTCATCGGCGACCGGGTTGGCACTGAGCTTCGGCCTGCTGTTGATGGTGGCCTTGGGCAGCCTGGGCTACATCGGCTTGCAAAAGGCGCTGCGTCATCCACGGATCAAGCGCATCGTGGCCAACTTCGCCATGCGCCGCGCCGGCAAGGCCGCCACCAAGCTGGCCAAGGCGCAGCAGAGCACGCAGGGCACGTGATGCAGACGGCCTTGTCGGATCAATTCCTGGACTGGTGGTTTTCACCCTGGTCGTATGGGGCGCCGGCGGCAGCGTCGGACGCCATCGGGCAGATCGCCGGCAGCACACTGGGGCGGCGCGACACCTACCGGCATTGGTGTGCGCAACATGCCGTGGCTGCAGTGCTGCCGGCGTCACCCGACCTGCGCTGGCAGGGGGCGCTGCTGCGGGATGCGCAGCAGTTCGCACTGGCGGCAAGCCTGTACGGCGGACTGTTTGCCGCCCGCGCCCAGCGCACCGACGAACTGGCGGCGCTACCGGCGCCGCATCGCCGCTGGTGCCTGAGCGTGGCGCTGACTCAGCCACTGGCCGGATGGACCGGCGAGCTGCCCGCGCCGTTGGCCAATGCGCGCACGCGCGGCGCGCTGGAACTGGCATTGCGGCTGGAGCAGGCATTCCCTGGCATGTGGTCGCGCCTGAGGTTGTTGCTGCCGCCAGCCGAGCATGAACAGATCGCGCCGCAATTGCGTCTGCCGCTGCCAGAGACGGCGCGGCTGCGTGAGCGTGAGCGCAGTTGCTGGCAATTGTGCGTGGCGCGTGCCACCGCGCCGTAGGCCAGCGCCAAGAATGAAGCCGAGGACATCATGCAGCCCGAACAGGCAATGAATAATTTCTGCGTCGAGACGCTGGCGTTGCCGCGCACGCTGCGCCCGCGCTTTGGCGTGATCAGCTCGCCCGCCTTCGCCGTGACCGACGAGGCCGGGCAGGCGGCTGCGCACATCCTGGCCGAGGCCCGTCGGCAAGCCGAGGCGTTGATGAAGAAGGCGCGCCAGGAAGCCGATCACCTGATGCGCGACGAACAGCGACGGGTCGCCGAGGAGGCCACCCAACTGATGCAGGTGCTGCAACAAATGCAACACGAGGTGCTGGAGCAGGCGCAGGAACTGGCCATCGAGCTGGCCCAACTGACGTTCGACCGGCTGGTGCTGGAGACCACTGCGCGCGAACGGCTGGAAGCGGCGTGCCGGCGGGTGCGCGCGGAGGCGCCATCGAAACTGACCGAGGCGGTGGCCTGGGTGCATCCGCTGGATCGTGCCGAACTGGACAGTGCCGACAGCATGGCATGGGCAATCAAGGAAGACGACCGCTTGCCGCGCGGCACCTGCCGGCTGGAAGCTGCCAGCGGCGAATGGCGTGCGCAATTCGACCTGGCGGCGGCCGCCTTGCGCGCAGCGCTGGCGCAATTCGGCGCACCCGGTGCGGCAGCGCCCGGTTCGGATGACATCCCCGAGCAGGAGCATGCGCCAGCGGACGATCACCAGCATGCTTCCCCCGCGCACGATCTGGACCACGAAGCCGAGCATCAGGGCGAGGAGTAGGGCGCCGGCGTCTCATGGTGGCGATCATGGCGACGATCAGGGCGGCGATAAATGTTGAGACTTTTGCGGGGCGTGCGAGCGAACCGGATGGCAGGGCGGAGGCACATATCGATGCATTCCCATCTGTCAATCGCGAAGTGGCGCGCCGCTTCGCTCACGCAAAGGAGAACGACCATGTCCGCCAATAACCATCCTTATTTGCAGACGCTCGGCAGGCTGAACAACCGTTTCGAATCGACCGCCGACCAGTTGGGCGACTTCAACCGGCGCCAGGCCGACGGCGAACATCCCGATCCGGCTGAGTTCATGGACCTGCTCAACAAGCAATCGGTCACGCGCACGGCGATGACCGCCCAGTTCGGCCTGCTGCAAAAGCCGCTCAAGACCGTCCTCAGCGAAACCCGTTAACCGATGCGATCGGAAGAACTGGAGCAGTGGCTACTGGCGCTGCCCCTGTCGGAACCGTGTGAGATCGACGGCGAACGCGTTTATTTCAACATCTTCGATGATGGCGCCGAGCTTGGCCTGATCTTGCTCGCGCAGCCATCCGACGCCCAGGTCACCGAAGCCATCCGCACCGGATTCCAGGGCGCGATGGAATTCGAGGCGGGCCTGGGCATTGGCGAGGATGGCGCGTTGCTGCTCAATCGTTGGCTGCCCCAGGCCGAGACCTGGTTCGACGCGGCCGACGCACTCGAGGATCTACTCAACCAGGCCGGTCTGTGGCGGGCCGCCCTGGGATACGTCACGAAGACGGGCAACCGGCGGGATACTGGAATCAATCGGGCCGAACAGCGCTTGCGCGCGGCCATCAAGGGGGACACACCATGAACGTTAGAGAAACCATCAAGTCCTGGGGCATCGGCATGGCCTTGGCTGTGCTGCTGCTGTGGGGCACCACGCTGCATGCGGCGGTGCCGGCGGCATGGAAGGACGGTGGATTTTCCATCAATGCCAATGGCCTCACGGTGCGCGGGGTGCTGGACGAGTTTTCACGCACCTATGGCGTGCGCCTGCAGATGAGCGCCGATGGCGGCCAGATCATCAAGGGCCGGATCAAGGCCGATAACGGCGTGGAGTTTCTCAACCGCCTGACCGGTTCCTACAAGATGCGCTGGTTTGTCTACAACGATACGTTGTACGTGGTGCCGTCGACCGACAATACTTCGTCGCGCATGCAGGTCGGCGACGACGCCGTGATGGACGCAAAAGCCGCGCTGGTCGGGTTGGGCCTGTTCGATGAACGCTTCGGATGGGGCGAGTTGCCGGACGAAGGCGTGGTCATCGTCAGCGGTCCGCGCGCCTATGTGGACCTGGCGCGAGAGGTGCTGCTGCCGACCGGCAAGAAGGAAAAACTGCGCGGGCGCCAGGTCATGCTGTTTCGCCTCACCTATGCCACGGCCAATGATCGCGTCATCAATTCGCGCGGCAAGGCCGAGACCATCCCCGGCATCAAGACCATCCTCACCAATCTGCTGATGGGTGCGCAGGGCGCCGAGAAACTTACCGGCAACAGCAGCAACCGTTTCGACGTCGACAGCCGCAAGCGTTCGCGCACCGGCAAGATCGCTCGTGGCGAGTCGGGCGAAAGCAATGCCGGCAATGGCGAACGCTTTTCACCGCTGTTCGCCGCGCCCGGCAGCAACGGACGCAACAACCTGATGGCGCCGGGCGCATCGCAGGCCGCGCAGGGTGACTATGACAATGGCGCAGGCGCAGGTAATGGCCAGGAAGGCGACGCCAAGCATCAGCCGCCGCGCATCGAGGCCGATCCCACCCTCAACGCCATCATGATCTATGACGACATCGCCAAGAAGGACATGTATGCCTCGCTGATCGCCCAGCTTGACGTCAAGCCCCAGCAAGTCGAGATCGAGGCGCTTATCGTCGATATCGATCGTAGCCGGCTGGCCGAAATGGGCGTGGAGTGGGGCGTGCGCGCCGGCGCGTTCGACACCATGGTCAACGGCACCACCACCCAGTCCAGCGGCACCGACCTGCCGTTGCCGGGCGCGACCCTGCTCATCAGCGATGCCGCGCGTTTCTATGCCCGGCTCAAGGCGATGGAGTCGAACGGCGAGGCCCGCGTACTGGCCACGCCCACCGTGCTGACGCTGGACAACGTAGCGGCCGTGCTGGACCTGAGCCAGAGCGCCTACGTGTCGATGATCGGCGAGCGCGTCGCCGACATGTCCGATATCACTGCCGGGACCATGCTGCGGGTGATCCCCCGCATCATCAACGACGGTGGCCATACCCGGGTGCGGATGGAAGTCGATATCGAAGACGGCTCGTTGAACAATACCGACAGCAATACCTCCACCACGACCAACGGCAGCGGCAGCACCAACATCGCCGCCAACGTGACCCGTTCGACCATCAATACCCAGGCCATCATCGACGCCCAGCAAACGCTGATGATCGGTGGCTATCGCGCCGAATCGCTGATTCGCAACAAGCAGAAGGTGCCGGTACTGGGCGACTTGCCGCTGGTGGGCGGCCTGTTTCGCAGCGAATCCAGATCCAATAGCACGCGCGAGCGGCTGTTCCTGATCACGCCGCGCATCACCAGCTTCGATGGCACGCGCCTGGCCTCCAATACGCCAGCCCGCGGCAAGGCAGGCGCGACGCCGGCAGGCCAGACGCCACCAACGGCGCCAGCGTCGGCGCCGGGCATGCCACCGATTCCGGTGCCTGGCCCCGTGAACAGTTCGCAGATACTGCCGGCGCCTGCGGGAGCGGCCACCTCCAGCAGCACGCCGCCGGCCATGTTGCCGCTGCCGGCCAGTCCGCCGGCGTCGACCACGCAAAGCGCCACGGATGAGCCGGCGCTGGCCAGCGCGGCGCCCGCCGGCGGCTCATTGATGGGGGTGCGGCTGCCGCTGCGCAAGACGAAGAACCGTTGTGTCAGGCCGGGCGGCATGGTCGGGATCCTCTAGCCGACCTGAACCATCTTCATGCTGAACCAAGGGAGCGCTGCGGCGCTCCCTTTGCCTTCTCCGATCCGCCCCGGATTTTTTGGCGATGGATGGAACCGCCGCCGCGCCACCTTCACTCATGTTCAGCGACCCGAAGGTCTATCGATGACAGGCCGGTCGACTGATGGAAAACGGTGGGACTTACCTGGAAGTTGTCGTTTTATCCAGTTCCGGATCGGTCATATTTGTTGAGAATTTCACGCGCCGGTTTAGTTACACTGTGCAACATGTTGAGACGGAAAGCGCCGCAAACGCTGACCGGGCAAGGATAGGGACCATCGCATGGCGTACCGCGCCGATGTTCAATTGTTCACTGCAATGGTGAGCAAGCGATGAAGGAAATGCAAAAGAAACAAGCAGCATTCGAAACTCGGGCAACAGCACATTTCTAGGATTTCAGGCGATTCCAGGCAGGGAAAACCCGTGCCGTTTCGCGCCGGCGATCTTGCACAGGCAAGACGCAGGGGACTTTGTTTGCCTTTTTTTTAACGTTGTCGTTCAAGGGATGCGTCATGGTTCGCTCACACATTGCAGGCAGCCACCACAGCAGGCAGTTCAGCTTGGTGGCTTGCGCTTTTGTTGTCACGCTGGGTTCAGGCTGGGCCAGCCAGGCCGCCGCACAGGCGGTGCTGCCGTCCATGAAGTATGCCGGCGCGGTGACCTTTGCCAGTGCCGAGGATAGCCGCTTCCAGCTGGTGGCAGGTGAACCGGAACTGGACGACTGCGACCCGCTGCCGCTGGCCCGGTCCGCGCTCTCCAGTGACACGCTGGTGCTGGCAAAGGCCGAGACCGACAAGAAACCAGGTCGTTCGGCACGGGCCGGCAAGAGCGCCGCCACCACCGAAACCCTGATCGATGCGGTGCCGATGGCGGCCGCGCCGGCCGCCATCGCGGTGGCCGCCGATGCCACCCGCACCTGGGAAATCATCGTCACCGACAAGACCCTCAACGCCACCATGGCGCGCTGGGCTGCGACGGCCGGATGGCAACTGCTGTGGGAGCTGCCGGTGGACTATGCGGTCGAGGCCCGGACCCAGGTGCGCGGCACCTTCGAAGAAGCCGTGTCGATCGTCGCCAGCAGCATGGAGTCGGCAGAAATTCCGATGAAGGCAATCTTTTATCAAGGCAACAAAGTGTTGCGCATCATGGCCAAGGGGAGCGAATGATGAAGGGATATTCCAGCAAATTGCCGCTGCTGTTGCCGCTGGCAATTCTGATTGCCGGCTGCAGCGGCCTGGCCAACAAGCTTGAAGGAAAGGTCGACCAGGAAGCCGAACGCGCCGGTCGCCTGAGCCGTGACGTGGGGCGCACCGCGCCCGGCACCGTCATGCCGTCGGCGCCGCTGGTGAAGCACGAAGCCGGGATCTGGCTGGGCAAGACGCCGATCAAGCTGGGCCAGCCTTCGCTGCCGCCGATCTTCTATGAACCGACTACCTTCGATCGCACCATCAATTCGCTCACCGAACTGGCCGAACGCATCACCCTGCGCTCGGGCATACCGAGCAAGGTGAGCCCGGACGCGCTTGAAGTGTCGGGCGGCGCGTTTCGGCCACGTAACCTTGCCGGTCTGCCGACTTCGGCCAACCCGGCGCTGCGCGCTGCGCCAGGCATGATCGCGCAAACCAACGGTCCCATGTTGCCGTTGCCCATGGGCACGCCCGGCGAAGGCCAGAGCAGCCCGGTGCAGCCCGGTCGCGGCCCGGCGGCCAATACCGGCCAGGCGCAGCCGACCTTTACCGACCTGCCCAATGGTGTGCGCATCGCTTATAACAGTGGATCGCTCAAGGGCTTGCTCGATACCGCGGCCGCCCGTTTCGGCGTGTCGTGGAAGTTCAGCGAGGGCGTGATCCAGTTCTTCCACACCGAGTCGCGCAACTTCCAGATCAGCGCCATTCCGGGCGACTCGACCTTCTCGGCCACTGTCACCAGCGGCGCTACCTCGACCGGCGGCGCCGGTGGTGGCAGCAGTGGTGGTGGCGGTTCCAGCGGCGGCGGTGGGGGTGGCGGCGCGTCCTCTGGCGTGAACGCCAACAATACCCAGAATACCCAGGTCGCCTCCAAGCTGTCGGTCTATACCGGACTGGAATCGGCGATCAAGGTGATGCTGTCGCCGTACGGCAAGGTGCTGGCGTCGCCGGCGACCGGTTCCATCACGGTGGTCGATACGCCTGATTCGCTGGAGCGCATCGCCTCCTATATCGATGGCGAGAACAAGTCGCTGTCGCGCCAGATCGCCATCAACGTCACCGTGCTGTCGGTCACCTTGAGCGATTCGGATCAGTACGGCATCAACTGGAGCGCCGTCTACCGCAGCCTCAACAGCAACTTCGGCATCTCCAACGCCTATGCCGGCGCCGCCGCCACCGGCCTGGTGTCGTTCACCGCCGGCATTCCCTCCACCGGCACCTCCAAGTTTGCGGGCAGCCAGGCGGTGATGCAGGCGCTGTCCGAGCAGGGCCGGGTGCGGCGCCAGACCACCGCCTCGGTGGTCACGCTGAACAACCAGCCAGTGCCGGTGCAGGTGGCGCGCCAGACCACCTACCTGCAATCGCTGCAGACCTCGCTGGTGGCGCAGGTCGGCTCGACCACCTCGCTCACGCCGGGCGTGGTGACGGCCGGTTTCAACATGAGCATCCTGCCGCACATGCTGACCAACGGCACCGTGATGCTGCAGTTCTCGACCGACATCTCGACGCTGCGTCGCATCCGCACCATCGTCGGCACCAGCGACTCCAGCGGCCAGGTCACCTCGCAGATCGAGTCGCCCGAACTGGATACCCGCAACTTCCTGCAGCGGGTGGCGATGAAGTCCAACGAGACCCTGATCATCAGCGGCTTCGAACAGACCGACGACGACCTCGGCCGCTCGGGCGTGGGCGAGGCCAAGAACATGGCGCTGGGCGGCGGCTTTTCGGCATCCTCCAACAAGGAGGTGATCGTGGTGCTGATTACCCCGGTGGCCATGGGTTCGGCGTCCTGAGGAAGATGACATGGCCGGCTATATCACCACCCTAGAGAAGCACAAGTTCGTCTGCGGCCTGTTCTGGCAATCGCTGTCCAAGCCGCGCGAACTCAACCGCGAAGCCGCCGACCTGGGCCGCCGGATCGACTCCGACCTGATGGTGGTCCGCATGGACCACACCACGGCCCAGGCCGGCTTTGCCCAGACCCGGGACGGCATCAAGCGCGGCATGTATTCGCTGGCCGCAGTGGTGTCGAAGACGCTGGCCATCGAAGGCGCGTTCTACGACGGCGAGCAGCAACCGGTGCACAACTGGCTGGGCGCCTTCAAGTTGCCCGACGATCACTGGGTCTACTTCGCGGTGCGCGACGCCAACTTCCTGCCCAATGGCGACTTCGCCGGCAGCAAGGAAGAAGTGCTCGACCGGCTGCACAACGACTACGCACTGGGCGGCTGGAACGTGGTGCTGGGTGAAGACGAGTTGCGCTCGTTCGGCTTTCACAACTTCCAGCCGCGCGATATCAAGAGCTTCATGCCGCAGCGGCCCGACGGCAGCATCCGCATCCACAAATGGTGGGGCCTGCGCCAGATCGGCGGGCGCCCCAGCTGGGTGCCGATGGCCGCCGCCGCCAGCGTGATCGGCGCGGTCGCGCTGGGCGGCAGCTACGGCTGGAAGGTCTACCAGCAGAAGAAGCTGGAGCGTGAGCGCGAGATCGCCATGCAGCAGGTGCGCGAAAGATTGATGCGCGAAGCCTCGGTGGCGGCGCGCCCATGGGCCAAGAAGGCGTCGCCGGTCAGCCTGATGCGCACCTGCCAGCAACAGTTCACTCATCCGACGGCGGGTGGCTGGGTGCTGGAGTCCTATACCTGCACCCAGGAGTCGCAGGCCTATGCCTGGGGCCGTGGCGGCTCGACCGTGGCGATGCTGCGCGAGCAGATGCCGGACGCCACCGTGGAGCCGGCAGGAGAACGCGCCAGCTACGTGCGTCCGCTGAAGATGCAGGCGCCGCAGAACGAAGAATTGCAGGACAGCCGCAAGACGCTCGAACCCTTGCTGTCGCGGCTGCAGATGATGGCGGTGCCGATCAAGGTCAGCCTGGCGCCGGCGCCGCAAATGAACACCGGCGACCAGCAGTGGCAACCCAACTGGCGCAGTTATCTTTTCAAGCTCGTCGCCGGCGGCATGGAGCCGCTGGAGATCGCCGAGATTCTCAACCGGCCAGGCGTGCGGGTCGACAAGGTGGTTTATCAAGGATCCCAGTGGATCATGGAGGGAACGATATATGCAAAATAAGACCGTTGTTGCACTGCTGGCGGTGGCCGCCTGGAGCGCGTTTCCCGCTTGCGCCGAGAGCACCTCCGAGAGCCTGACCCGGATCGAGGCCGAGACCATGGTCCTGAAGGCGCGCGAAAAGCAGCTCGAAGTGCAGGCCAGCATCGTCACCAAGCAAAATGAAATCGCCGCCCGACAGAGCGTGACGGCGGCGCTGAACCAGCCCGAAGTGGTGGGCGACCCGGTGGTGCGCGCCATCGAAGGCATCGGCAATCGCATGTATGCCACCCTGCAATTGAGCGATGGCAGCCTGGTCGATGTGCAGCAGGGCGACACCCTGCCGGGCGGCATGAAGATCGTCGCGGTGCATCCGCGCGAGGTACTGGCCTCCAACAAGGGCCGCCAGTTCCGGCTTGGCACCTATGCACCGGCGCTGACCGGCTTCAACCCGAATTTTCCGGGTCCGGGCGTCGTCGCTGCCGGCAACCGGGGAGTGGCGAGATGAAACTGCGCCTGCCACGACGCCGCGAGCAGCCGCAAGGCTCGCCCGCCGGCACCCCTGACGATGCGCCGCGCTTCGACGGCTTGCAGGTGCTGAGCCACAGCGGCCTGTTCGAAGCCAGCCAGGAAGAGCGCAAGTTGCTGTGCCTGCTGGGCGACGGCCGTCTGCTGGTCGTGGCCGGACAAGAGCTCAATCCCCATGTCATGTCGTACCAGGGACGGCTGGAGCGACTGGGGCAATCCTACAAGGTGGAGTCGAGCGGGGTCGAGGTGATCTACCGCATCAATCGCGTCGGCGGCGTGTTGCCCGAAGAGCGCCATCAGGAACACACGATGATGCAGGTCACCGCCAAGGACCTGCTCAACAAGGCTTGCCGTTCGCGCGCCTCCGATATCCACCTGCGGGTACGCAAGAACTGCACCGAGATCTACTTCCGGATCCACAACGACCTGGTGCCGGTGGGCGGGCAGACCCGTGAATACGGCGAACGCCTGCTGGCCACGCTGTACGGCGCGATGACCTCGGTCTCGGACAGTTCCTACAAGCCGACCGAGCGCCAGGATGCCGCCATCGCCGACCGCGACAAGCTGCCGCCGGCGCTGTACGGCGTGCGTATCGCCACCGTGCCCACCAGCGAAGGATCGGTGATGGTGATGCGGCTGCTCTATAACGATGCCGGCGACAACATCGACCTGCGCCCGCTCGGTTTTTCCGAAGCCCATGCGATCGCGCTGCAAAAACTGAAGGAGCAACCGGTCGGCCTGAACATCATCAGCGGCCCCACCGGTTCGGGCAAGTCGACCACGCTGCAGCGGGTGCTGACCGGCGAGATCATCGAAGCCGAAGGCAAGCTGCACGTGCTGACCATCGAAGACCCGGTCGAATATCCGATCGAAGGCGCGGTGCAGACCGCCGTGACCAACGCCGGCAACGAGGAAGAGCGCTCGCGCGCCTTCGCCGCCGCCATCTCCAACGCCATGCGACTGGACCCCGACACCATCATGATCGGCGAAGTGCGCGACCGCGCCACCGCGCAGAACGCGTTGCGTGCATCGATGACCGGCCATCAGGTGTGGACCACGGTGCATGCCAACAGCGCCCTGGCCATCGTCGATCGGCTGCTGGACCTTGGCTTGCCCGCTGCCCTGGTGGCCGACCACAACGTGGTGACCGGGCTGATCAGCCAGCGCCTGGTCAAGAAGCTGTGTCCCTGCTGCCGGCAGTCGCTGGCCAAGCATCCCGAAGCGCTGCCGCCGGCCATGCTGGCACGGGTGCGCCAGGCGGTGTCGTCCAACCTGGAGGGCGTCTGCGTGACCGGCCCCGGTTGTGATGAATGCAAGGGGCAGGGCACCGTGGGACGCTCGGTGGTGGCCGAGATCATCATCCCGGACGATCACTTCTTCCGCCTGGTGCGCCAGGGCGAAAAAACCGAGGCGCTGAAGTACTGGATCAATGAGCTGGGTGGAAAAACCATGCTGGAGCACGCCATCGAGAAAGTGGCGCGGGGCGAACTCGATCCACGCATGGCCGAGCGGGTGGTGGGTCACCTGATCTATGACCACGCGCCGGTGTTGCCCTTTCTGACTGTCGTGGAGGGTCGCAGTGCTACCTGATATCAACCGCCTGTGGGCCAAGACGCAGTTCACCGATACGGCCCGGCTGCGCCTGTATCGCAAGATGTCGAAAATGCTCAGCAACGGCTTGCCGCTGCTGAAGGTGCTGGAAGAGCTGCGCGACCGCGAATCGAACAACGGCAAGAACCCGAAGGAACCGCTGGCGATCATCCTCGACGATTGCCGCCGCAGCGTGCAGAACGGCCGGCTGCTGTCGGAGGCGCTGGACGGCTGGGTGCCGAAGTCGGAACAGATGATCCTGATGGCCGGCGAACAGTCCGGCAAGCTGGAGCCGACCCTGATCTCGGTGGTCAACGTGGTCCAGGCGCGCAAGAAGATCAATGCGGTGATCGTGGGTGGCATGGCCTATCCGCTGGCGATCCTGGGCCTGGTGCTGTCGTACATCTACCTGTTCGGGGCCAAGGTCATCCCGCAATTCACGACCATGATGGATCCCAACAAGTGGCAGGGCGCGGCGCGGTCGCTGTACCTGATGTCGCTGTGGGTGCAGCACTGGATGGGATGGACCTTGCTGGGCATCGCCGTGGCGCTGGTGATCCTGTTCGTGTCGATGCCCCGCTGGCGCGGCAGCCTGCGCATCTGGGCCGACCGCGCGCCGCCGTATTCGATCTATCGCCTGATGGTGGGTAGCGGTTTCCTGCTGGCGTTCTCGGCCCTGCAGGGCGCCGGCGTGACGGTAGAGAAAGCGCTGATGCGCTTGTCCGGCGGAGCCCAGCCGTGGTTGCGCGAACGCCTGGACGGTGCGTTGCTGGGCGTGCGCTCGGGCCTCAATTGCGGCGAGGCGCTGCGCAATACGGGGTATCAGTTTCCCTCCAAGGAAGTCATCGACGATCTCTGCGTCTATGCGGAATACAAGGGCTTCGCCGATGCCTTGCAGTTGCTGGCGGATGAATGGATGGAGCAGGGGGTGGAAGTCATTTCCCTGCGCATGAAGCTGGTCAACGGCATGGCGGTGGTCACCATGGCCATCGTGATCGGTTGGCTGGTGATCGGGTTCTTCGGGATTCAGCAGGAAATCGCGGCGCTTGCCCGCGCTCATTAATTGTTCAATGCAGTTCTTTTTCAATCACAGGGGTTAATCATGTTCGGCGAAAAAATGAATGGTTTAAAAGGAAAATCGATTCGTTCCAACAACAAGCTGGCGCGCCAGCACGGCGCGTCGCTGCTGGAAGGCATTGCCTACCTCGGTATCGCGGCGATTGTGGTCATGGGCGCGATCTCGCTGCTGACCGGCGCCTTCAGCAGCGCCAAGTCGAACCAGGCCAATGAAGAAGTGATCGGGCTGCGCACTGCCGTGCGCAAGCTGTACATGGGGCAGACCTACCCAACGACTGGCATTCCGCAAGCGTTGCAGAGCGCCAAGGCGGCGCCCGGCACCTTGGCCGCAGATGGCACCACGCTCAAGAACAGCTGGGGCGGCACGGTCGCCATCGTCGGCGCCAACAACGGCTTCACCATCGCTTACCCGTCGGTGCCACAGGATGTGTGCGTGAGCATGATCTCGGGCGCCAACGGCTGGGTAACTATCAAGGTCAATACTGCCGATATCTCCGCTTTCCCGGCGAGCGTGGAAGACGCCACCGCGAATTGCACGCTGACCAGCAACTCCATCACCTACACATCGAGCTGATGGACGCGTAGCGATTCTGCCGGCGGCGCTGAAGTCGCCGCCGGACCGACCCACCGGAGGACCAATATGTGGAACGCTGCAGTAGTGGCCATCCTGATCGCGGTGGCCGGGATCTATGCGACCCGAAACGCCCAGGCGCTGGATGGCGCCCAGGCCGGTCTGGCGGCCAGCCGGGCGGCCGAGATGGGCATCTATCGCAACGCGGTCATCAATTATTTCAGCGCCCATGATTCCAGTCCGGGCGTGGTGAGCACGGCGGCCCTCAAGAGCGGCGGCTACCTGCCGTCGTGGAGCCGCCTGTACCAGCAGAGCACGCCGCTGGCGTGGAGCAATTATCGCGACGCCGACGGCATCATCTACATCTACGCCACGGCGCTGCCCGAGCGCAACCTGACGGCTGAACTGGCCAGCCTGGCGCAGAACTCGGTGCTGTTCGGCCTCTATGACAGTACGACCAACAAGTTGCAGTCGCCGGTGGCCGGCAATACCAATATTCCGACCACCGCCATTTCCGCCATGTCGATCCCCAACGGTGCGCCGGTGTGGATCGCAATGATCAAATGAACATGATGCCGACCCATCCCCCTTCTGCCCTACGCCGCCAGAGCGGCATTGCGATGCTCGAGATCCTCGGCGCGCTCGCCATCGGCGCCATCCTCGTGATGGGCCTGTCCAGCATGATGGATACCGCGCTGGAGGACACCAAGGGCCAGCAGGCGGCGTATTACCAGTCGCAGATCGTGGCCGCCGGACAGAAATACATCGCGGCCAATGCCGCCACCCTGACGACGTCATTGCCAGCGACGGGATCGTTGCTCGCGGTGGGCGTGGCGCAACTCAAGACCGGAAAATTCCTGGCTGACGGGACGGCGACCAAGAATGGCTACGGGCAGACGCCGTGCGTGCTGATCCGTCAGCCCGATCCAAGCGGCAATCCGGGCAAGTTCGATGCCCTGGTGGTGACCACCGGCGGCGAAAAGATCCCCGAGAAGGTGCTGCCAGTGATTGCCGCCAACGCCGGGCCCAACGGTGGCTATATCAGCACCTCGGACACCGCCAACGCCAAAGGCAGTAACTGGAGCAGCGTCACCACGTCGTATCGATCCACCACCTGCACCGGCGGCACCAACCTGACCGGCAACGCCGCAGATGGCGGCCACCTCGCCTCCAATCTGTTCTTCGATGGGCCGGGCCAGTCATCTGCCGACTATCTCTATCGCAATGCCGTGCCCGGACGTCCGGAACTGAACCGCATGAATACGCCGATCCGCATGGCCGACCTGGCGCTGGTGACCTCCGGCGCGAGCTGCCTGGATGCGGATGGACAGAACCGGGCGGCGATTGCGATCGACGCCGCCACCCGCGGCCTGCTGGTCTGCGGCACGAACAACGTATGGAGTTCGCCCTCGCAATGGAAGGACCCAAAGGCAAACTATGGCGCGCTGCCCACCACCGGCAATACGGTCGGCGATGTGCGCATGACGCTGGACAAGTTCCGGGCCTATTCCTACAACGGCAGCGCGTGGGTCGCGCTGGCGGTGGACCAGAACAACAACATGAGCGTGCCGGGCACCCTTACGGCCGGTAACGTCAGCACCGGCAATGTCAATGCGTCGCAAAATATCGTGGCCGATGGAACCATTCATGCCACTGGCGACATTAGTACTAGTAACTCCGTTTCGGCAGACCTGGACGTCAACGCCGCCCGTGCGGTCAATGCGAAGGATGTCTATGTCGCCCATAACGTGGTTACCGAGGGGTTGCAGGTCAACCGCTGGACATCGTCGCCGGCCATCTCCATCGGCATCAATTACTTTGTCGCCGGTGCAGCTTGCCACTACCTGGAATACGACCCCTGGGAAAACACGACCCATATCACGTTCCCCGTGGGGACGATCGTCATGGACAGCAATTACCGGCCGCTTATTTGCGGCGCAGACAAGACAATGAGATACGCAAATGGAACCTATTCCCCGTGAACCCAACCGCTGGCTGGCGCGCCTGCTGCTGCAGACCGCCGCCCTGATCCTGGCCTGCCTGGCATGCGCACCGGCGCTGGCCTGCTGGAACGAAGTGGCCTCGTGGTATGGCGTCAACGTGCACCTGCTGTACGCGATCGCCAAGACCGAATCCAACCTGAACCCTAACGCCATGAACAAGAACAAGAATGGCAGTTACGACATCGGCATGATGCAGATCAACAGCAGCTGGCTGCCTACGCTGCGCAAGTATGGTGTTACCGAAGAACAACTGAAGGATCCCTGCGTGAATCTGCAGGTGGGGGCCTGGATCCTGGCCCAGAACATGGCGCGCATGGGGCTGACCTGGGAAGCGGTAGGCGCTTACAACGCGCGCAATCCGCAACTGCGTATCAAGTATGCCCAGAAGGTATACAAGAACATACCCCAAGAGATACTGGTGCAGGCGTCCAGATAATGATATTGACGCCGGGCGGAGCTTGAACGCGACGTACAAATGAGTTAAACGTTAAAGGAAGGGGACATGCATCTTTCAATTGAATTTTCGCTCGGTCTACGATATTTAGCTCAATTGGCAAGTTGAGTGCTCAGCAGATGGGATACCGTTGTGTAAGCATAAAATATTAGTTTTTGCGAACAATTGCGACGCCGCGAGCAGGTATAGTAGACTCCCTTTTCATGATGTCAGTTGGTGGTCCGGTCATGGAAAGCACCTTTGGTGAGCGGTCAAATCCTAGCGCAGCCCGGGGTCGCGGCGGTCAAACATGTCGGGGAACGCAGCGGGCAGCAGTCCGTTGCTCTTCCATCGAGACTAAAAAGTGCTTTAAAAAAATCAGGTGGCCGAATGTCAAATGACCATTTCCTCGCACGCGATCTCCAACGGGAATTGCTCGCGCTCGTCAACTCCACGCAGACTTTCTCGGACATTCATATCGAGCAAGACCAGCCGCTGATGCTCAAGACGCCGCGCGGCTGGCAGCCGGTGCATGACATGCCGGTATCGATCGAGAACCTGGCGCCGCTGCTGAGCGCCATCGATGAAGACTGGGAAGACAAGATCATCGACGGGGCGCTGGATTGCCCGTTCGTGCTGGGCGAGTGGCGCCTGCGCTGCAATATCTATCGCATGGCGCGCGGCACCAAGGTCGCCGTCTCGATCCGCCGTTTTCCGCTCGAGCCGCTGGCGCTGGAACGCACCGGCTTGCCAAGTTACGTCAAGACAGTGCTCGAAGCGACCAAGGGCATCATCCTGGTGACCGGTCCCACCGGTGCAGGCAAGACCACCACCATCGCCTCGATGCTCGATTACATCAATTCGACCCGGCATGGTCATATCATCACCATCGAAGAGCCGATCGAGTACGAGTTGCAACGCAAGCAGTCGCTGATCTCGCAAAAAGAGGTGCCCACCGATACCGAGAGCTTTTCGTCGGGACTGCGCGAGGCGCTGCGGCAGAAGCCGGATGTGCTGATGGTCGGCGAGATCCGCGACTTCGATACCGCCGACACGGTATTGCACGCCGGCGAATCGGGCCACCTGGTGCTGGCCACGCTGCATACCAGCAGCGCCGTGCGCGCCATCACCAAGCTATTGGGATTCTTCCCGCAGGACCAGCGCGCCCAGCGCGCCGCCACGCTGGCCGAGAGCCTGGTCGGGGTGATCTTCCAGAGCCTCTTGCCGTCCGAAGACGGAGAGCATCACGTCATGGCCAGTGAAATGGTGTTCAACAACAACCAGCAGATTGCCGCCTACATCAATGATCCGACCAAGCTGCACATGATCGGCGACTTCATGAAGCGCAAGGAAGACAACATGTCGCGCAGTCTCAACGAGGTGCTGCTGCAACTGGTGCACAAGAAGAGCGTGTCGGCGCGCGACGCGCTGCGGGTGGCCTATAACCGCCTGGAACTGCACGAAATGCTCAACAGCGCCAAGCGTTAGCGAATTTAGCACGTCCCGTCCGCAAGCGGCCTTCCAGCGAAGGCCGCTTTTTTTATGCGGCCTGCATCTTTGGGGATTCCTGATTCCTGTTGCATGGCGACGTGTAAAGATATTTCTCTCAACGATCTTCACTGCATCGGAACCACACTTGCTGCGCAGTTCACCCATGGGAGAACCACAACAAGAGGAACCCATGTCCAGAAGCCGCTTTATTGAATTGACCAATGACTTCTGCGCGATCGCCAACATCGATCAGCCAGAACTGATGGTGCAAGGTAACGCCATCGAAGTCGATGGCATCGATTTTTTCGTCCAGTACGATGAGGAGTTCTCGCCCGATCACCTCATCGTCTATTGCGATTTCGGCACGCCGCCGCAGGAGCGTCTGCAGGACGCTTACCAGGCCCTGCTGGAAACCAACATGCTGATCTATGCGGCCAATTCGCCCGCCTTCATGCTGGGCCCGGACCAGCGCGTGACGTTCGGCTACCAGTGCCGCCTCAACGAGCTGCGCGCGCCCGAACTGATGAACATATTGCTGAACCTGGCCGAGCAAGCCAGGGATTGGCGCACCGACCATTTCCTGGACGTCTGAGCCTACCGCCAGCGCCCCAGTCAGCCGAACCCAACCAGGAGCCATCATGGGTCCCATCGATAACAAGCCTATCCCGTCCCCGGGCTATTTCCACCAGGCCGGCGACGCCAGCAAGACCAGCACTGCGCTGCGCTCGACCTTCAATCCCAGCCCCAACAACAAGATCACCAACATGTTGGCGCGCAATCACATGCCGCGCGCGGCCGGCATGGTCAACGCCGTGCGCGGCCTGGACCTGTCGATCCGCCAGTCCTGGAACCAGCGACGCCTGGACAGCGCCCGCGGCAAGCTCGAGAAGATGACGGGGGCGGCAGACCAGACTAACGTGGCTGACCTGCAAAGCCAGCGCCAGCGCGTGGAGCAGCGCGAGCACAACGCGCTGCGCCTGCACGGCAAGCAGGCCCTCGGCGAGCAGGCCAGCAGCGGTCGCCTGGAGCAAACTGTTAGTGATTTTGACGAAGCCTTGCAGGACCATCTGACCAAGAAGGACTACGTTCCGCTGACCGGGCTGAGCGACATCAAGGCCGAAAATGTGAAGAGCTGGTATCTGAACGACATCAAGGACAACCATCGTCTCAAGGTGCATTCCGATGGTCCGCCGCTGTTGGCCGAGCACGTGGCCAGGCGCGTCAGCGCCGCCTACGACCGGGGCGCCAGCGGCGCCGCCAGCCGCAGTCTCAGCACGCTGCAGCATGCGCTGGTCGGGATCCAGGGCGCGGCCTTGTCGGTCAAGGGGGCAGTGGCGGGCAGGCTGGCCGAGAGCCAGTACCTGGATGCGGGCGGACGCGCCCGCATGGACGTGCGGGCAGCCCGTAGCGAACAAAAGCGCACCATGCTGCAGGCTTCCCTGCAGGGAAATGCGTCGCTCAGGCAGGCCTATCGCGACGTGGTCGAAGAACAGGCCAAGTCGGCCCGTGCCCGGACCGCGCCCAGCGATGACCCGAATCAGCCGCACTATGTGGCACGCGCGGCGGGCCCGAACGGCGAGGCGCCGCCGCAGACGCGCTCCTTTGACCGTTTCGTGAATCGGCTGGCCCAGCCGCGTGAGGTCGCGCCGCCGGCGGCCAAACTGGAATCACAATCGACCGGTTCCAGCACCACGGGCAGTATCGACCGGCCTGCCGCCGAACCCGGCGTGCAACGCCAGCCCGGACGCATGTCGCGCTTTGCCATGGCGGCCGCCAATCTGCGCAACAAACGCCACCTGCAGAAGGCCGGTGGCGATCTGGCGCTGGCATCGGTCAAGCTCAGGGGCATCAACAGCGAGGAGCAGGATGGCGCTTACAAGCAGCAGGTGCGCCAGAGCTCGGCTGCCACCGACAAGGCGGGCCATCAATATGTGGCACGCCGGTCCGCGCTGCAGGGCAAGTTGCTGGAGACGCTGGATAAAAAAGAGGTACGGAAGATGCAGGATGATGCGTTCCCGACCCAGAGGTGGGTACACGACGAGCTGCCCTGGCAGCCGCCGCGCGATGACGAACAGGGCTCCTGATCATCATGCTCGATCTGACCCGATCACAGCCGCCGGCCTGGATGCAATTTGAATGCACGCGTGACGTGCGCTGGCATGAGATCGAGGCCATGGTGCAACGGCACCAGGCCGAGATCGCCGCGCGCTATGACCTGCTGGTGGCCGTCCTGCGCGCCGGCGCACCGGTGGCGTCGCTCATCGGACGCAACACCGGCTTGCCCATCGATTACCTGGTCTGCAACCGGCGCAACCCGCAGCCGCACTTTCTGGATGGCGAGGCGCGTGCGCCGCGAGGGCGCCGCATCCTGCTGGTGGATGACGTGTGCGGCAGTGGCTGGACCTTCGAGCGGGCCGCCGGCTACTGCCGGGAGATGGGCAATACGGTGGGCACCTTCAGCGTCTACCGCTGCCTGGGGCCTGGCATGTACCAGCCCGATTTTTCGATGGAGATGACCGCCGACACCTATCTGCGCTGGCCCTGGGAATACCAGTCGGAGACCGAAATGCCGCAAGACCGGCAGCAGATGGCCGCCTGAAGGTGGCGCCGTCCATGCCGCGCAAGACAGGCAAGTAGCAGGGCGGCCGGCGCGAGGGCGAGCCACAGGCGAACCATTTATGAAATTTAATTCATAAACATGATGCGGTTAAAGCTAGGGTAGGGGGTGCCAGGAACTGGCTGCGGAGGGAACTGCGTGAACAACGAAAATTACATGCGTCGCATGGTCACCGGAGCGGGCCCATCCAGGAAATCCTCTAGGGCAGTTTCATTTTCTGCCATGTTTTCCGCGCTCGCCAGCAGCTGCTCGTCGACCGGGTCGAGGCGGTAGCCCTGGCTGTAGGCGGTGCGGATCACCACCACCTGCCGTCCGTCAATCTGTAACTTCTTGCGTAGTTTATAGACGTGCTGTTCGATTGTGCGGCCGGCGATTTCGCTGTCGGCGCTCCAGATGACGGTGCCCAGCGTTTCACGCGAGATGTAGACGCCGGGCGAAGAAAAAAACAGCCAGGCCATGCTGAATTCACGTGGAGTTAGTGATATCGGCTGGCCTTGATAGCTGAATTTCGCGCTTTCCTTGTTCAGCGAAAAGCCCGCGTACTCGATCGAGCGCTTGCTGTTCTTGGGCGCACAGCGCCGCATCAGCGCATTGATCCGGGCCACCAGTTCGACCGCCTCGAAGGGCCGCTCCAGAAAGTCGTCCGCCCCGCCGTCGAGCACTTGCGCCACCAGTTCGCCGGAACGGCGCGGCGCCAGCACCAGGCTGGGAATGTGGTCGCCGCTGCGAATGCCGAGCCAGGAAAAGATGCTGTCGCCAGCGGCGGGGTTGGCGGGAATGTCGAGGATGAGAAAGTCGTACGGTTTCCTTTTGAGAGTCCGTACCAATATTGTCTCGGAGTCGAACTGCGTCGGTTGAAAGCCGGCCCGCGCGACGGCTTCCTTCACCTGTTCGAACACGCTCGTATTGCGGATATAGCATGCAATTTTCATGGGGCCATCGGTCGTTGTTATAGGCACTGCTGGGGATTTGCCGTCCGATCGACGAAGGCTTGTCGTCGGTAATTCTCTGCACAGCGGGAGGGACGCTAGCTGAATTGCAGGGAATATAGTAGAGCAAAATTCCGCGCCGCACCGAGCCAATTAAACATTGTCGCCAGCGCGATGTAACAGAAGATTAACGAAATTCAAACTTCGGAATGAATCTGTGCGACTGTGACGCATCCACCGCGCCGACCGCGCGGAGGATGCCTAATGTACCCGGATATTTAGAAAAAACCCAGTGGTCCGCGCAAATAGAAGCGTCGAACTCTTGACGCGCGGTAGGCCGGTGCAAGGCAAAACACGCCGCTGACACCGAATGGCCATGGTGCCGCCGAGGTGCCAGAAAACAAACCGGCGTGTTGTTGTTATGTTGCACCGCGCAGTCGTCAGAAAGCGACGCCTGCAGGCGCTCTGTCCTACACGCACCTGAACTGGATTTTCACCTCATAGTCGTCATTCGCATTGAGGGATGGAAAAGTCGGCGCGCTCACGTAGGCGGACAGTTGCTCGGCCTGATCCTTGTGATCGCGCGGGTTGGACCAGGCGCCGCGAAAGCGTGTGTCGATGCCGCTCACCACATGCCGCTGCTGGCGATCGCGACAGGTCGACGCGGCCACTGCCAGTGAACCGTCCAGCGCAAGCTGTTCGGTCGGGGCAAAGGCCACGGTGCGAAAAGCGCCATCTTCCTGCGGGATCAGGCTGACCTGCGGCGCGGTGGAGCAGCCGGGCACCAGCAGCAGGCAGGCCAGCGCGGCGAATAAGTTTTTGTTCATGAAGGTCCTTTCATGGCCGGGCTGGCCTTGGTGGAAGTGCGGCGTGCAGTCGAGGCATGGCTGCGTTTGTCAGTGTTATAGCCGTCGCGGCGGTTCCATTGGTCAGCTATAAATACGATTTATCCCGGTCTCCGGATCGGGATCACGCCCTGTCGCCGTGCGCAAGAACGTAAAGGAAGGTGACAAGCGCTTAGTCCGCCCCGGGAATTTCATCTTGCCGAAGCGCCCGAACAACACAGAATTGGCCCTGTTTTTGCGCCGCTGACCGGCTGTAGGAAGAAAGTCTCAATTGGTGCAGACGCCGCATCGTTGCGGTGCGCAACGCGTGCGTTCCGGTTTGCTGCTGTGTGGTGTTGGCGCGGGCATTCATGCCAGCGGTGCGGTATCGCTTGGACATGGTCCGAAAAGCGTTGGCAGGCGTTTGCATCCGGCCCTTTTCCGACTTGCCTCCGGCATGCTTTTTCATGGTGCAGTGCGACCAGGTCGGGCACCTGCGAAGCCCCTTTCGACGGGGCTATCTGTACCCCGTGCGGGACAGTACAGAAGTCCCTACTTCTTGCCTTTCTGTATATCCCTCCCTGCTGCGTGGCTGATTACCATGCAATCGTTCGAATTAACTCAGGGGAGAAATAGAAAGTGAAAAAAGGAATCTTCGGTGCTCAGCTCATCGCGCTGGCAAGCCTGCTTGGTCCCTGTGCTCAGGCGGCCGACATCAAGATCGGACTGGCTGCCGAGCCCACTGCGATGGACCCGCATTTCCATAACCTGACGCCCAACAACCAGGTCGTCATGCACATCTTCGAACCGCTCATCATCGCCAATTCGAAGTTCGAATGGAAACCCGGACTGGCCGAGTCCTTCAAGGCGATCAACCCGACCACCTGGGAGTTCAAGCTGCGCCGTAACGTCAAGTTCCATGACGGCAGCGCCTTTGACGCCAACGACGTCCTGTTCACCATGTGCCGGGTGCCGACCGTGGTCAACAGCCCGTCGCCCTTCACGCTGTACACCAAGGCGATCAAGGAGATGGAAGCGCCGGATCCCTACACCATCATCATCAAGACCGCCGAACCGTATCCATTGCTGCCCAACGAGTTGTCGTCGGTGGCGATCCTGTCCGATACCCTGATCGAGGGCGAGAAAGTGACCTTCGCCAGCGCCGGCTGCAAGATTTCGCATGCCATGCCGACCACGGCCGACTTCAACAGCGGCAAGGCGGCCATCGGCACCGGCCCGTTCAAGTTCAAGAGCTTCACCAAGGGCGACCGCATCGAGTTCGTGAAGAACGACGCCTACTGGGGCAAGAAGCCGGCCTGGGACCAGGTGATCATGCGCCCCATCGCCGCGCCGGGCTCGCGCGTGGCGGCGCTGCTGTCGGGTGACGTCGATTTCATCGAGCGCCTGCCGACGCAGGACAGTGCACGGGTCAAGGCTGATCCCAACTACCGCATCGCGGACGTGATCGCGGCGCGCTCGATCTTCCTGGTGATGGACCAGTTCCGCGACGTGCCGCCGGGCGTGACCGGCACCGGCAACAAGAATCCCTTCAAGGATGTGCGGGTGCGCCGCGCGATCTCGCTGGCGATCGATCGCGATGCCATCGTCAAGCGTGTCATGGGCGGTGCGGCGGCTGCGGCCAACCAGTTGCTGGACAAGTCGTTCGAGGGCGGCGACACCAAGATGGCGCCGTTGCCCTACAAGCCCGAGGAAGCCAAGAAGTTGCTGGCCGAGGCCGGCTACCCGAATGGCTTTGCGGTGACGCTGGCTTCGCCCAACGACCGCTACGTCAACGATGCGCAAGTGGCGCAGGCGGTGGCGCAGTACCTGTCGCGGGTCGGCATCAAGGTCACCGTCAACGCCATGACATCGAGTTCCTTCTTTGCCAATCGCGCCAAGTATGACTTCGGTTTCTACCTGGCAGGGTGGGGCGCACAGACCGGTGAAATGTCGTCATCGTTGCGCGCCCTGGTGGCGACCCAGAACAAGGATCGCGGGTGGGGCGTGTCGAACTTCGGCAAATATAGCGATCCCGAACTCGACAAGCTGATCGACGAAGCCATGGTCACGGTCGACACCACCAAGCGCGCCGCGCTGCTGGCCCAGGCCAGCAAGCGCTCCATCGATGAGATGGCGGCGGTGCCGTTGCATTCGGAAAAAGCGGTGTGGGCCATGAAGAAGTCGCTGAGCTACGAGGCGCGTGCCGACGAGTTCACCAGCGCGACCAATATCACCCCGAGCAGCAAGTAAGACCGGCAGTCAGGCGCGCGGAGCAGGCCCGGCCGGTTCCGCGCACTCGCCACCTTGAATGGTAACGACGATGATTTCATTTCTTGTAAAGCGCATCATTCCCTCGCTCATGGCGATGTTCGTGCTTGCGCTGCTGTTGTTTGTGGGCTTATACGCCATCGGTGACCCGATCGAGATTCTGGTCGATCCGGCCGCCGACGACGCCACCCGCGAGGCGGTGCGTCAAAGCCTGGGCCTGAACCAGCCGCTGTATGTGCAGTTCCTGCGGTTCCTGTCCAACGCGCTGCATGGCGACCTGGGCAGCTCGTTTGTGCAGAACGTGCCGGCCATCCAGCTGATCCTGCAGCGCATGCCGGCCACGCTGGAGCTAGCCGTGCTGGCGCTGGTCATCGCGGTGGTCACCGGCGTGCCGCTGGGCATGGCGGCCGGTCTCAAGCCCGAAGGAAAGTTCAGCCGCGCCATCATGGGCATGTCGATCCTGGGTTTCTCGCTGCCGGGTTTCTGGATCGGCCTGATGATGGTGCTGGGCTTCGCCGTGCTGCTGGGCTGGATGCCGGCCGGCGGTCGCGGCCAGACCGAGCTGCTGTTCGGGGTGCCGGTCAGCTTCCTGACGCTGGATGGATTGCATCACCTGATCCTGCCGGCGCTGACGCTGTCGCTGTACAAGACGGCGCTGATCATCCGGCTGGCCCGCGCCGGCACCCGCGAGGTGATCCAGAACGATTACATCAAGTTCGCCCGCGCCAAGGGCGTGCGTCAGTCACGCATCATCGGCTTGCATGTGCTCAAGAACATCGCGATCCCCATCGTCACCGTGATCGGCCTCGAGTTCGGCTCGCTGATCGCATTTGCGGTGGTGACCGAAACCGTGTTTGCCTGGCCCGGCATGGGCAAGCTGCTGATCGACAGCATCCAGCGGCTGGATCGCCCGGTCATCGTGGCCTACCTGCTGGTGGTCATGGTGATGTTTTCGGTCATCAATATTCTGGTCGATCTGGCGTACTCGCTGCTCGACCCCCGCATTCGCACCAAAGGGAGGGCGTGACACATGGAGATCACGATGAAAGCATCCGCGGCAGAAAAGCCGCTCAAGAAGCCGGGCTCCTCGCTCTGGCTGCGCATCGGACAGGATTTCATGCGCAACCGGATTGCGGTGGCGGGGCTGGCGTTGCTGCTGCTGCTGATCGCCGCGGCGTTGCTGGCGCCCTGGATCACGCCCCAGAATCCGTATGACCTGAACCAGCTCGACGTGATGAACAGCCATTTGCATCCGGGCGCCGTGGCCGAAGGGCTCAACTATCGGTTCTGGCTGGGGACCGACGACCAGGGCCGCGACATCTACAGCGGCATCGTCTACGGCCTGCGCATCAGTCTCACCGTGGGCCTGGTCAGCACCGGCATCGCTTTGCTCATCGGCGTCACGCTGGGCCTACTGGCCGCGTACTTCGGCGGCTGGCTGGATGGCCTGCTGATGCGCATCGTGGATATGCAGCTGTCGTTTCCGGCGATGCTGATCGCGCTGATCCTGGTGGCCTTGCTGGGTTCGGGCCTGGACAAGGTGATCATCGCGCTGGTCGCGGTGCAGTGGGCCTACTACGCCCGCACCGTGCGCAGCGCGGCGCTGATCGAAAAGCAGCGCGAGTATATCGAGGCGGCCAAGAGCCTGGGGCTGTCCAACGCCCGCGTGGTGTTCAGCCACCTGCTGCCGAATTGCATTCCGCCCATCATCGTGGTGGCCACCATGAACATCGCCACGGCGATCTCGCTGGAAGCCACGCTGGCGTTCCTGGGTGTGGGCGCGCCGATTACCGAGCCATCGCTGGGACGACTGATTGCCAACGGTTATTCGTACATGTTGTCGGGTGAATACTGGATCTGTTTCTTCCCCGGCGTGATGCTGCTGATCCTGATCATGTCGATCAACCTGGTGGGCGACCACTTGCGCGACGTACTCAATCCGCGCTTGCAGAAATGAACGGCCACGACGGCGAGGACAAGAAAATGAACGATACCTTATTGGAAGTACGCGGCTTGCAGACCTGGTTCGAGACCCGCGCTGGCACCGTGCGCTCGGTCAATGACGTCAGCCTGACCCTCAAACGCGGCGAAATTCTCGGGCTGGTGGGCGAATCTGGCTCCGGCAAGAGCGTCACCGGCTATTCGATCATGGGCCTGTTGGAGTCTCCCGGGCGCATCGTGGGCGGTTCGATCAGCTTTCACGGCCGCGACGGCCAGGTCGAAGACCTGGTCAATGTCTCGCAGGAGCGCTTGCGCCAGTTGCGGGGCGACCGGATCGCGATGATCTTCCAGGACCCGGCGACCAGCCTCAATCCGGTCCTGCGGGTCGACACCCAAATGTGCGAAGCGCTGCATTCGCATGCCGAGCTGAGCCAGGCCGAGGCGCACCGGATTGCCCATGACGCGCTCAAGCGGGTCGGCATCCCGGCGCCGGAAGAACGGCTCAAGTCGTATCCGCACCAGTTTTCCGGCGGCATGCGGCAGCGGGTTGCGATCGCCACGGCGATTCTCAACAAGCCGGACCTGATCATCGCCGATGAACCCACCACCGCGCTCGATGTGACGGTGCAGGCGCAGATCCTGTACGAGGTGAAGAAGCTCTGTCGCGAATCCGGCACCGCGCTGGTCTGGATCACGCACGACCTGTCGCTGGTGTCCGGGCTGGCCGACCAGATCGCGGTGATGTATGCCGGGCGCATCGTCGAGTCGGGCCCGGTGGCCGAGGTGATGTCGGCGCCGCGCCATCCGTACACGGTGGGCTTGATGAAGTCCATCCCCAGCAACAATCCGCGCGGACAGCCGCTGTACCAGATTCCCGGCATGGCGCCATCGGCGGCCAACCTGCCGGAAGGCTGCGCGTTCCGTCCACGCTGTGCATTCGCCAGCGAAATCTGCGCCACGGTGCCAGAAGCCATCAACCGTTCCTCGCAACCGGGGGTGGAGCATCTGGTTCGCTGTTTTCATGCCGATAAGGTCAAAGTATGAACTTCACTGAAGAAGCCGCCTCGGTCGCCGAGGCCGAATTCGACGACATGCCCTTGCTGCGCCTGGAGCAGATCGCGAAGCGCTTTTCTGCCAAGCGCGACCTGGTCGATAACGCACTGGCCAGGCTGATCGGACGTGGCGATCCGCCGGCGGTGCACGCGGTGGACGACGTGTCGCTCGAAATCCGCAAGGGCGAGGTATTGGGCCTGGTGGGCGAATCCGGTTGTGGTAAATCGACGCTGGGGCGCGTGGTGGCCGGTATTCATCCCAAGTCCGAAGGGACGATGGAATGGAAGGGCATTTCCACCGACCGCCTCAACGCATCGCAGCGGCAGCGCCAGACGCTGGCCATCCAGATGATCTTCCAGGACCCGATGGCGTCGCTCAATCCGCGCAAGCGGGTGCGTGACATCATCGGCGAGGCGCCGCTGGCCCATGGCTTGATCAAGCCGTCCGAGCTGGAACCCTACGTCGAGGAAATGATGCTGCGCGTCGGGCTCGATCCGACCTACCTGTTGCGCTACCCGCACCAGTTCTCGGGGGGACAGCGCCAGCGCATCGGCATCGCCCGCGCGCTGGCGGTCAAGCCCGAGTTCCTGGTGTGCGACGAGTCGGTGGCGGCGCTGGATGTGTCGGTGCAGGCGCAGGTGATCAATCTGTTCATGCGCCTGCGCGAAGAACTCGGCCTGACCTACCTGTTCATCAGCCATGACCTGGGCGTGGTCGAGCATATCTCGGACCGGGTGGCGATCATGTATCTGGGGCGGATTGTCGAAGTCGCGCCGACGGTGCGCATGTTTGCCAAGCCGAATCACCCGTACACCCAGGCTCTGCTGGCCGAAATTCCGCGCATCTCGCTGGCGCCGCGCGAGTTCACACCGATGAAGGGGGAATTGCCGTCGCCGATGAATCCACCGTCGGGATGCCATTTCCATCCGCGTTGTCCGTATGCGATGGAGCGCTGCAAGCAGGAGCGTCCGCCGATGAAGACCATTGCCAGAAACCATATCAGCGCCTGCCACCTCAATGCCTGAAACGACAACCCGGTCGGCGTTCCTGCACCTGATGGACGCCGCCATACCATGGGACATGCTGGCCCGGGCAGCCTGTGCCGGCGCGGAACCTGAGACCGCCGGATGCGATGTGCGCCAGGGTTTGCGCATCTACTTTCTCCAGCACTGGTTCGGGTGGTCCGACGAGGCCATGGTCGACGCCATGCACGATTCGCGGTCGATTCGCTATTTCCTGCAACAAAGGAACGGCACGCCGGCGGCGGTCCCGGCGGCCACCCTGCAGGGCTTTCGCCAATGGCTGGAGCGGCGCGACATGGGCCGCAGCCTGCTGGAAGCGATGGCCCGGCATCTCGCCATGCGCGGCATCGTGGTCGAGGCCGGCCAGGCCACCGAACCTTGTGCCGTGACCCGGGTGCCGGCGCCATCGGCCTGGCCGGGCGGGCAACGTGCCAGTGACGGCGTGGCGGCTTGCCGTTAGCCGTTGCTGCCGCATGTCCGGGGTCCCCCCACGAGGCCGCTGATACAAGACGGTCAGGAGACGCGCAGGGGTTTTATCGACAGGCCGGCCCAGCGCTGGCCTGGATTCAGCACAATAATGTCGCCGGGGAACGCATGATCTCATCCATTCGCAACAAAATGCTGGCCATCAGCGCCGGCACCGTGATCGTATCGCTGGCATTGACCACGCTGGCCACCTATATGCTGGTGCGCGCTGACAACGCACGTTCCATCCAGCAGGGCCTCGACAGTCTCAGCACCGCCAATTCGCTGGCCATCGGCGAGTGGAGCCTGGCCAAGGCCACCGCAGTGCAGTCGGTGGCGGCCGAGGTGGCGCCGGGCGACCAGCGCGGACTGGTCAGGCATCTGATGAGCGCAGGCGGCTTTTCGCTCACCACCGGGGGGTGGCAGGACAAGTCGTTTGTCTCGACCACGCCGGGCTTGCCGGCCGACTACGATCCGACGCCGCGGCCCTGGTACAAGGAAAGCATCGCCGCCGGCAAGCCATTGATCACCAAGCCTTACCGCTCCGCCACCGGCTTGCTGCTGGTGTCGTTTACGGCCCCGATCATGCGCGATGGCAAACCGCAAGGGGTGATCGCCGGCGGGGTGTCGCTGGACAAGGTGCGGGCCGTGATCGCCGCCATCCAGCCGACGCCATCGAGCCTGGGCATGGTGCTGGACAAGGAGGGCGTCATCATCGCCCATCCCGACGAGAAGCTGCTGCTCAAGAAGGCCGATCAGATCGCGCCGGGCCTGGTGCCGCAGGCGATCCTGGCCGCCGCCGGCAGTGGCGAGCTGCTTGAGGCTGACGTCGATGGCGCCTCCAAGCTGTTGCGCGCGCGCCCGATCCCCAACACCGAATGGACGCTGGTGGTAGCGCTGGACCAGCGCGAAGCCACCGCCGGCATTCGCGATGTGCTGCGCGCCTCGGCGCTGGCGGTGTTGTTGCTGGTGGTGGCGGCGACGCTGGTCTGTGCCATGTTGACGGCGCGCTCGTTCCGGCGTCTGTCGCAGGTGCGCGATGCGCTCGACGAAATCGGATCGGGCAGCGGCGACCTGTCGCAACGCCTGCCGGTGGTCGGACGCGACGAGGTGGCGCAGATCGCGGCCTCGTTCAATCTCTTCGCCGGCAAGATTGCCGAGGTGCTCAAGGAAGTGCGCCATGGCAGCGCCTCGGTGGCGCTGGCCACGATGGATATCGAATCCGGCAATCGCGACCTGTCGCATCGTACCGAGACCGCCGCCAGCAGCCTGCAGGAAACCTCGGCGTCACTGGAACAGATGACGGCCGCGCTCGAGAATTGCGTGGACAGCGCCGGCCAGGCGTCGCAGCTGGCGCGCGCGGTGAGCGGCAGCGTGGTGCAGGGGCGCGATGTCATGGGTGAGGTGGTCACCACGATGGACGAGATCTGTCGTGCGTCGTCCAACATCGCCACCATCATCGGCGTGATCGACGCCATTGCGTTCCAGACCAATATCCTGGCCCTGAACGCCGCCGTCGAGGCCGCGCGGGCCGGCGAGAACGGGCGTGGCTTTGCCGTGGTGGCCAGCGAGGTGCGGGCGCTGGCCCAGCGCAGCGCCACCGCTGCGCGCGAAATCAAGTCGCTCATCGCCGTCTCCGAGAGCAGCGTGGCCTCGGGCAACGCCAAGGTGCTGGCTGCCGGCCGCAACATGCAGGAAATCGTGCAGGGCATCGAACGGGTGGCGAGCATCGTGCAGGACATCGATCATTCGATGCGCGAGCAGGGCGGTGGTATCCGGCAGATCAACGGTGCGCTGGCCGAGCTGGAGCATTCCACCCAGCAGAATGCGGCGCTGGTCGAAGAAGCCGCCGCCGCATCGATCACCCTCAAGGAACAGGCGGGCCGGGTCAGCCAGCTGGTGGCGGCGTTCCGGCTGGATCCGGCGCCGCGCGCGCCGGGCCTGGCCACGCGCGTGGGCGGCGCGCCTCAACAGATCGATTTGAACAATTCGATCAGCGCCGGCTCGGTGCCGTAACAGACATTGAGGCGGAACCATGGCGTGTCCTGCATTCCGTTGCGAAACACCTTGCCCGGCGCGATGATGATGCCGGCGTTGGCGGCCAGCTTCCAGATATCCGACGAGCTGTCGAACTTGGGGTGCCGGATCCAGATGAACTTGCCCCCCAGCGGACGGCAGAAGAACTGGAACCCCAGCGGGCGCAGCGCGTTTTCGGTGTCGGTCAGGCTGCTGGCCAGGCGCAGCTTGAGGCGTTCGGTCGAGCGGCGGTACAGGCCCTCGGTGAGCGCATGAAAGACGAATTTCTCGCTCAACTGGGCGCTGGTGATGCTGGTGATCATCTTCATGTTGGCCAGGTCCTTGATCGAGTTGGCGGGCGCGGCCACGTAGCCCACCCGCGCCGACACCGACAAGGTCTTCGAGAAGCTGCCGACATAGAACACCCGCGACAGCTGGTCCAGCGTTGCCAGTCGCGGCACCTGTTCCGACAGCATGTCGGCATAGGCGTCGTTTTCAACCAGCCGGAAATCGTACTGCTCGGACAATCGCAGCAGGCGATAGGCATTGCCCGGCGAGATGGTCGAGCCGGTCGGCGTCTGCAGCACTGACTGCGTGAACATGACGCTGGGACGGTGCTGCTGCGCGATCTTCTCGAGCATGTCGAGGTCGGGACCATCGTGATTGCGGCGCACCGGCAACGGCTCGATCCCCTGCATCTGCAGGTTGCTGAACAGGTTGAAATAACCGGGGTCGTCGACCAGCACCTTGTCGCCCGGGCGCAGCAGGTAACGGATGATCAGGTCCATTGCCTGCGATGCGCCCTGGGTCAGCAGCACCTGATCGGGCTGGGCGTAGATGCCCAGGTCGGACAGTTTTGACAGCAGCAGCGTGCGCAACGGCAGATAGCCGTAGGGCTCACCGTACTGCATCATCCCCGAGTCGATCTTGGAGGCCACCGATTTCAGGCTGGCCTTCACCATGTCGGGGTCCATCCATTCCTTGGGCAATTTTCCCGTGCTGACATCGAGCAGGCCGTCGTCGTTGCTCAGGTGCGACCGCATCTGCCACAGGTGATCGAAGGCCTTGGCAAACTTTTCGGTGGGATTGCGCTTGTCGACCGTCGGCCGCGACTGCTTGACGAAGAAACCGCTGCGCGGCCGCGATTCGAGATAACCCAGTGCCACCAGGCGCTCGAACGCATCGGCCACGGTATGCACGCTGACCAGGTGCTGGCGGGCGAACAACCGGATCGAGGTCATCTTGGTGCCGGAGCGCAGGGAGCCGCTGTCGACCAGGTTCTTGATGCGATCGACGATTTGCTCCACCAGCGAAATTTTCGACGCGGTAGACAACTGGATCAACGCCATTTTCTTCCCATCTGTATTCTCCGGCCGTCATTACAGACGTCGGAAGTTAATGAATATCTGTACCTCGCCTGAGATGCACAGGGTAACTAGCATTGTCATATTCTAAATAAGCATCAATCCGATGGCTATAGCCCGGTGTCCGATAGGACCACAGCGGGCTACCGATTTCAGATACGCGCGCTCTGCTACGCCAGCCGCACCGCTCTGTGTCGGCAGCCGGAGATGATTGATTCGATCCAATGGAAAACAAAAAATTGATTACGCCAGCCCAGCCGTCGGCCGAGACCTTGTCGCTGTTGTCGACACTGATCGGCTTCAACACAGTCAGCCGTGAGTCCAACCTGGGCCTGATCGAATGGGCACGCGACACGCTCAACAGGCTCGGCGCCCAGGTCAGGCTGACCTACGACGCCAGCGGCAAGAAGGCCAACCTGTTCGCCACGTATGGCGAGGGGCCGGGATTCGGCACGGTCTTTTCCGGTCACACCGATGTGGTGCCGGTGGACGGGCAGCAGTGGGATACCGATCCCTTCGTGGCGACCACCATAGGTGATCGCATCTATGGCCGCGGTTCCTGCGACATGAAGGGTTTTATCGCAGTGTGCCTGTCGCGACTGCCCAGCCTGGCGCGCCAGAAGCTGCATACGCCCATCCACTTTTCCTTCTCCTACGACGAAGAGCTGGGATGCCTGGGCGTGGGCGGCCTGCTCGATGACCTCAAGGCCAACGGCATCAAGCCTACCGCCTGTATCGTCGGCGAGCCGACCATGATGCTGCCGGTGCTGGCGCACAAGGGCAAGCGCGCCTATCGCTGCTCGGTGCACGGGCATTCGGCGCATTCGTCGTCGCCGCAACTGGCCATCAACGCGGTGGACTTCACGGCCGAACTGATCGTGCGCATCCGCGAGATCGCTCAGCGGGTGCGCGGATCCGAAACCTGGGATCGCGAGTTCGACGTCCCGTATTCGACCATCGTCACGACCGTGATCCACGGCGGCAAGGTCGTCAACACGATCCCCGATAAATGCGAATTCGTGTTCGAGCACAGGTTCTTGCCGGGCGTCGATCCGCAGCAGGTGCTGGACGAACTGCGCAGCTACATCGAGCAATCGATGCTGCCGCGGATGAAGGTCGAGGCCGAGGGCGAGCATGGCAGCAGCGCGGGCCGGGTCGAGTTCGAGATCCTGTCTTCCTATCCGGGCCTCAATTCGCAGCCTTCGGACGACGTGGTCCAGCGCGCCATCCGCATCCTCGGCGCCGAGCGCGCCAGCAAGGTCGGATTTGGCAGCGAGGCAGGGTTGTTCAGCGCAGCCGGCATCCCGGCCGTGATCTGTGGCCCTGGCGACATCGCCCATGCGCATAAACCCAATGAATTCGTGACGCTCGAGCAGCTTGCGCGGTGCGAGGCATTTTTTGACAAATACGTGATGGCCACCAGCATCGACGCTGGCCAATCCGTCATCCGGTAAGGAGCGGCAGCATGGAATTGAGTGAACAGCTGGCCGCATGGTGCGCCGACGGCAGCAAGGTATTTCCATCGGCGTCGATCAAGCGCGCCGAAGCCGCCATTGCAGACGTCATGGGCTGCGTGCTGGGCGGGCGCAATGAGCCGGCCGTGATCGGCGCCGGCAAGATCACGCCAGATGATGGTTGCGGGCGCTCCAGCGCGGTCACCCACAAGCGCCCCATATCGGCGCCGTGGGCCGCCCTGATCAACGGCTGCGCCGCGCACGCGCTGGATTTCGACGACAACTTCTTCCCGCCGGTGACCCATGCCAGCGCCTCGCTGGTGCCGGCGCTGCTGGCGCTGGCCGAGGAGATCGGCACCAGGCCGGTGGAGGTGGTGCATGCCTATATCGCCGGCCTGGAAGTGGAGGCGCAGATCGGCAAGGTGGTCAACCCTTCGCATTACGAATCGGGCTGGCACGCCACCTCCACCATCGGCGCCATCGGCGTGGCCGCGGCCTGCGCAGTGTTGATGAAGCTGGGCCAGGAGGGCATCCTGCACGCCATCAGCATCGGCTCCAGCCTGGCCGGCGGCAGCAAGCGCCAGTTCGGCTCGATGGTCAAGCCGATGCACGCCGGCTTCGCCGCCATGCATGGCGTGATGGCGGCCAAGCTGGCCGGCGCCGGCGTGACCGGCGTGACCAATACGCTGCAAGGAAAATGGTCGTTCGAGGAGTTATACGCCGGCAGCGGCGACCTCGGCGTGTTCTCGCCCGAGATGTTCCCGGCTGCGCGCCTGGCCATCGACGAGTACGGCCTGGTGGCCAAGCTCTATCCGTCGTGCATGTCGTCGCACCTGGGTATCGACGCCATGCTGGCGCTGGCCGAGGATCATGTGTTCGCGCTCGAAGACATCAAGGCCATCGATATCCATATGCCCGAATTCATGGTCGCCAACCTGCGTTACCAGACCCCGGTGTCGTCATCGGAAGCGCGCTTCAGCATGAATTACTGCGCCGCGCTGGCATTGGTGCATGGGATTCCCCGCATGAGCCATTTCACCGAGCAGGCGCTGACGGACAAGAAGGTCCAGCGATTGATGCCGCTGGTGCAGATGCATGTCCGGCAGATCCTGCCGGAGGCGGCCAGCCTGCCCTGGGGCGGCGATTGCGAGGCGCGTATCACGCTGTCCGATGGCAGGGTGCTCGAGCACCAGGCGATCTACCCCAAGGGCTGCATCCAGAATCCGTTGACCGAAGAGCAGCAGCGCATCAAATTTACCGAGTGCGCGCGCGGCAATACATCGGGCGCCGATGCCAACGGGCTGTTCGAACGATTTAGTAATTTTTCCCAGGTAGCGGCATTGGACTCTGTGGCCCAATGCCTGCGGGCCTGACATTCCATAATAAAAAACGCAGGCGTCCCGGCGCAGCGACAATTCGAAAAAACCACCCTGCCGGCGCGCTACGGCAGGGATGGCGCATTTCTTGCTGGATTGCAATAATGCGCTGGCCTGCTGCCACGGGACGCTCCAATGGAGCACATTGCCGACCGGCTTATGCCGTGCGCCACCCCCTTAGGATTGATATGACACAACTTACCGATCGCAATAACACCTTGACCGGCGCACCGCCGGCAGCCGCGTCCCGCTATGGACGCAGGCAGAAGATATTCGTGCTGGTCACGCTGCTGTTTTCGTGGATCCTGGCCAATGCCGACCGCATGGCCATGAGCGTATCGATCATCCCCATCACCAAGGAATTCGGACTCGATGCGGGCGCCGCCGGCATGGTGCTGGGATCGTTCTACATCAGCTACGCCTTCATGCAGTTGCTGGCCGGATGGATGGCCGACCGTTTCGGTTCGCGCGCGGTGCTGGTGTTCTGTGTGGCCTGCTGGTCGGTCTTCACCAGCCTGACCGGCATGGCCGAATCGTTCATCGCGCTGGTCGCGATCCGCTTGCTGTTCGGACTGGGCGAGGGCGGTTTCGCGCCGGCCAGCACGGTGACCATCGCCGAGGCCTTTCCGCGTCAGGAACGGGCGCGCGCCAAGTCGCTCATCATCGGCGCCACCTTCATCGGCAGCGCCGTCGGCACCGGCGCCATTGCTGCATTGATGCAAGCCCACGGCTGGCGCTTTGCCTACCATATCTTCGGCCTGATCGGCGTGGTGGTGGCGGTGGTGCTGTGGTTCGCCGTCAAGCCGTCGCCGGTGCGCACCCAGGGCGCGCGTCCCAAGGGCCTGTTCGGCCAGTTGATGGGCAATCCGGTGATGCGCAAGACGATGTTCATCTTCTTCTTCAGCAATATCGTCTATATCGGCCTGATCTCGTGGATGCCGACCTTCCTGGTCAAGACCCGCGATATCGATATCCTGCATGCCGGCCTGGCTTCGTCGGTGCCGTACCTGGTGGCGTTTGCCTCGCTCAATGGCGTCGGCTGGCTGCTCGACAAGGTCGGCGATGGTCACGACCGCTTGTTCATGTCGATTGGCGCGGCGATGGTGATCGTGTTTCTGGGGTTGATGGCATTTGCCACGTCGCTGCCGGTGCTGATGGTGTTCTGGACCCTGAGCCTGGTCGGTTATACCGCGATCTACGGTACCGTCTTCGCCGTGCCGCTCAAGCATCTGCCGGATGAAGCGGTGGGCACCGCATCGGGCATCATCAACTTCGGTGGCCAGGTGGCAGCCGGCATCGGTCCGGTCGCCATCGGTTTCCTGGTCAGCTCGTCCAAGGGCTCGTTCGTACCGGCGTTCGTGTTCCTGATCGCCGCCGGCGTCTGTGCGCTGCTCATTGCGCTGACCTGGAAGCCCGCGGTCAAGCACTGACGCCATCTTCTTGCACGGCCGGTGGCGTTCAGCGAGCCGGGCACTCCGGTGCTTGTGCTGGCGCCGTTGGCGCTGTCGTGCTTACCGCCCGAAGATGGCCTGGAGGTCGACGGTGTCCGGCTCGCCATTCTTGAACTGATAGCCTTTGATCACCAGTTTGTAATGGGCGGCGAGTTTGCTCTTGGCCGCCGCAATGTCGCCCTCGGACAAGAAATCCACCACCGCCATGTGATCGCCCTGCAGGCAGTTGTAGTCGAAGTCGGTCTTGAACAGTGCCGTGATCAGCGCCTGTTGGCGCAGCAGCTGGCTGTGCGCCTTGATGATCAGCGTGTTGTTGGTGAAGCCCACAAACAGGCCGTGAAAGTCGCGCGCCAGCGCATTGGCGGTATCGAAGTCGCCGTTCTCGAACGCCTTGTGTTCATTGTCTACGTGTTGCCTGAGTTGCGCCCGCTGCGGCGCGCTCATGTCGGTGGCAAGCTTCTCGATCGCAGCGCCTTCGATCATGGCAATGGCGTCGAACAGCTCGTGGGCCTGTTCGATGCTGGGCTTGGCCACCACCGTGGCGCGCTTGGGCGAAATCTCGACCAGCCCGTCTTCTTGCAGACGCGCCAGGGCCTGACGCACGATGGTCCGGCTCACGCCGAAGGCTTCGGCCAGTTCGCGTTCATTGATCTTGGCGCCGGGCGGCAGTTTCTTGTCTTCGATGGCGGCAAAGACACGATCTCTTATTTCCAGGGCTTTCATTTCATTGGCTTGATGTTGAGATGAGGGGCGCTGCTTTCATTTGGCGCACGTCTGCGGCGAACTGGCCTGTTTGGTGCACGACATACGTCGCATTGATGCATCGATCCCCCGATACCCCCGCGCAGGCTTTCCCGCCAGCCCGCTCGGCCAGCGACCTTGTACGTCCAGGAGCCGCTACGGCGCGGGCTGGCCCCATTCTACTGCAATCTGGTATCCCTGATTATAAAATCTGGCATACCACTTGCTTAGCTATTCTGGTATGCCAGATTTTGGTGATTGGCGTGCCAGATGCGCCGCGCTCCGGTCGCCCATTTTTATCCTGACCAACCAGCAAGGGGAAACCAATGAAAGCCAACAGGACGTTACCAGTCATCAGCCGCGCCGCCATTGCCATCGTCGTCGCCGCTGCCACGCTCGCCAGCGGGGTGGCCGGGGCAGCGCCGGCGCTGCCTTCGCCACTGCCGATCGCGTTCGTGTACCTGGGTAATCCGGGTGACGCCGGCTGGACCTATGCGCACGACGTCGGCGCTGGCGACGTCCAGGCAAAATTCGGTGACAAGGTAAAGATCACCCGGGTAGAGAACGTGCCTGAATCGGCGGATGCAGAACGGGTGATCCGTGACCTGGCCAACAAGGGTAACAAGATCATCATCGGCACCAGTTTCGGTTTCCAGGACTTCGGCTTGAAGGTTGCGCGCAGTTTCCCGGACACGGTGTTCCTGCAAAGCGGTTACAAGCTGGCCAAGAATTATGGCGCATTCGATGTTCGCATGTACCAGGGGGCGTATCTGGCCGGCGTATTGGCCGGCGCCAAGACCAAGACCAATACCTTGGGTTTCGTGGCCTCGATCCCGATCCCGGAAGTGGTTCGTAACATCAATGCCTACACGCTTGGTGCCCGCTCGGTCAATCCGAAGGTGCAGACCAAGGTGGTCTGGATCAACAGCTGGTACAACCCCGGAAAAGAAAAGCAGGCTGCCGAAACGCTGATCGGCCAGGGCGCCGACGTGCTGCTGCAAAACACCGACTCGACCACCGTATTGCAGACTGCGCAGGAAAAGGGCGTGTTCGGTTTCGGATGGGATTCCGATATGCAGAAATTCGCGCCCAAGGCCCACCTGGCGTCGGTGGTCATCAAGTGGGGCGTGTACTACAACGCGGCGGTGCAGCAGGTGATGGACGGCACCTGGAAGAGCGAGCACGTCTGGTGGGGGCTGCCGGAAAAGGCGATCGCCATCGAGAAGGTCAATGGCGAAGCCTTGCCTGCGGGGACGACCAAGAGTTTCGAGCAACAGCGCCAGAAGATCGTCGACGGCTGGTCGCCGTTCACCGGCCCGATCAAGGACCAGTCAGGCGCCACCAAGGTGGCCGCCGGTGTGGTGCTCAAGGATAGCGACCTGGTGCCCATGAACTGGTTCGTCGAAGGCGTGCAGGGAAGCCTGCCCAAATAAGGCCATTGGCCGCCCCGCCGGCCGCACCCTGGCAAACGCCAGCGGTCGGTCGCTATCCCGATTGGAGCCCAAAGCATGGAACTCGTTGAAACCTCCGTTACCGACCTGCTGGCCGGATACCGCAATCGCACTATTTCACCGGTCGAGGTGATCGGTGGCTTCCTGTCACGAATCGCGCAGGTCGATCCGCTGTTGAACGCTTTCAGCGAAGTCGATGCGCAAGGCGCGATGCAAGCCGCCGCCGCGTCCGAACAACGCTGGCAGAAGGGCCAGCCGCTGAGCCCCTTCGATGGTCTTCCCGCGTCGCTCAAGGACCAGTGGCCGCTGCAGGGATTCGCCACCAGAAGCGGATCCCTGACCACTGACCCGGCGAAGATCGCGACCGAAGACGCGCCGGCCGCGCAACGCCTGCGCGAGGGTGGTGCGGTATTTCTGGGGAAGACGAATCTGTGCGAATTTTCATGGAATGGAGTCACGCGCAGCACCCTCAAGGGCGAGAGCCGCAATCCGTGGAATCCCAGGATGAACTGCGGCGGCAGTAGCGGCGGCGCGGCCATCGCGGCGGCGGCGCGGCTGTCGATCCTGAATGTCGGATCAGACGGCGCCGGCTCCATCCGCATTCCGGCGGCGTTTTGCGGCGTGTTCGGTTTCAAGCCGACCTATGGCGTGGTGCCGGCCTATCCGCAGGGGCAACTGATCAATTGTTCCCACACCGGGCCGATTACCCGGACCGTGCTGGAGGCGGCCTTGATGCTGGATGCCATCACCCGCTACGACCCGCGTGAATGGCTGGCCACGGGCGATCCGCAGCCACGCTATGTGAGCCAGCTCGATGCCGGTGTGAAGGGACTGCGCATCGGCTATAGCCGCAGCCTGGCCGGCGCGCATGCCAATGAGGCGGTGACGCGGGTGGTCGACCAGGCGGTGCGGGTATTTGCCGACCAGGGCGCGATCCTGACGGAAGTCGACGACGATTTTCCCGATCCACGTCCGGCCTTCGAGGTGATCTATGAGTCGAGCCTGGCGGCTGGACTGGAAAACTTTACCGAGGACCAGAAAGCGCGCCTGGATCCGGGTCTGGTGCGCAACGGCATGCGCGGTTTTTCGCATACCGCGCAAGCGCTTATCCGGGCCTTCGCCGCGCGTGAAGAGCTGGGGCGCGCAATGAACCTGTTCCACGAACAATTTGATCTGCTGATCACGCCGCAACTGGCGGTGACGGCCTTCGAGTGCGGCCAGGATGTTCCTGCGCAGAGCGGCATGCGGGAGTGGCTCGACTGGAGCCCATTTACGTACATGTTCAATCTCACGCAGCAGCCAGCGGCCGCGGTCCCATGCGGCTTTGTCGAGGGGCTGCCGGTGGCCCTGCAGATTGTCGGCCCGCGCCATGCCGATCTGCGGGTCATGCAGGCGGCCAGGGCCTTCGAGCAAATCCAGCCGTTCGCCACGCCGGTCCTGGCCGGCATCGGCGCGCCCTGACACCTCGTCGGCCTGCATCGGACAGAAAAAACATGCGTCCTTTCATTTTCCTCGAGCCTCGGGCCGTGCCTTCCAGGCGCATGCGCTACGGATCGCCGCTGCTGGCCGCTTTGTTGACCTTGGCGGCCGGATGGTGCCTGTTCGCCGCCCAGGGCCAGCCGCCATGGGAGGCCATGCGGATCTTCTTCATCGAGCCGCTGGCCGACCGCAACGGTTGGGCCGAACTGATGTTGAAAGCGACGCCGATATGCCTCATTGCGCTGGGCTTGTCGGCGTGCTTCAAGGCCAATGTCTGGAACATCGGCGCCGAAGGACAGATGCTGATGGGCGGCATCGCCGCCAGCGGCGTGGCGCTGTATGTCGAACCGGGCAATCCGGCCTGGATGATGATGCTGATGATCGGCGCGGCGATCCTGGGTGGCATGCTGTGGGCGGCCGTGGTGGCGACATTGCGCACGTGTTTCAATACCAATGAGATATTGGTCAGCCTGATGCTGACCTATGTCGCCTCCAACATCCTGATCTATCTGGTCAGCGGCCCTTGGCGCGATCCGATGGGCATGAATTTTCCGTTAACCCGGCAGTTCGACAGCGATGCGCTGTTCGCCCTGCTGGCCGACGATTGGCATTGGACGTTCTGGCAGGGCACGCGACTCAATGCATCGGTATTGCTGGTGCCGCCGCTGGTGGCGGCGATGTGGCTGTTCCAGCAAAAGAGCTTTTCAGGATTCAAGATGCAGGTCGGCGGACTGGCCCCGCTGGCAGCCCGCTATGCCGGTTTCTCCGAGAGCGGCGCGGTCTGGCTGGGGCTGATGCTCAGTGGCGCGCTGGCAGGGCTGGCAGGCGTCGGTGAAGTGGCCGGCACGATTGGGCAGTTGCAATCATCGTGGTCGCCGGGGTATGGCTTCACCGCGATCATCGTCGCTTTTGTCGGACGCCTGCACCCGGTCGGCGTGGTCCTGGCGAGCTTGCTGATGGCATTGCTCTATCTGGGCGGCGAATCGGCGCAGACCGCGCTGCATCTGCCCAAGTCCATCAGTTCGGTATTTCAGGGCATGCTGCTGTTTGCCTTGCTGGGATGCGACCTGGCGGTGCATTACCGCCTCCGACTGACCAGGCGCACCATGTTTTCACCGATGCAGGGAGGGCAGTGATGGATGCCATGCAATTGACCGTATTGCTGTCCAATACGCTGGTGATCGCGGTGCCGTTGATACTGGCCGGCCTGGGCGAACTGGTTACCGAGCGCAGCGGGGTACTCAACCTGGGCGTGGAAGGCATGATGCTCATCGGCGCCGTCTGCGGTTATGCGGTGACCGTCGTCAGCGGCAACCAATGGCTCGGTTTGCTGGCAGCGGCGGCGGCAGGGGCGATCATCGCCGGCGTGTACGCGTTGCTGGTGCTGGTGTTGCTGGCCAACCAGGTGGCCGCCGGTCTGGCGCTGAGCATGCTCGGTGTCGGCTTGTCGGCCTATGGCGGGATCGACTATACGGGCGCCACGATTGCGCACACGATTTCGCCCTGGCCGATTCCCTTTCTGGCTGATCTGCCCTTGCTGGGCGCGGCGCTGTTCCGACACACGCCCCTGGTCTATCTGTCCTGGATCGCGGTGGCTGCGGTCTGGTGGTTCATTTATCGCAGCCGTAGCGGACTGGTATTGCGCGCGGTGGGCGAGTCGCCTGATTCGGCGCATTCACTCGGCTATTCCGTACGCGGCGTCAGGGCCGCCGCCGTGGTGTTCGGTGGCGCGATGGCCGGATTGGCGGGGGGGTATTATGCCGTCGTCTATCTGCGTCTGTGGCAGGAGCAGATGACCGCGGGACTGGGATGGATTGCGCTCGGTCTGGTGGTGTTTGCGGCCTGGCGTCCGTGGCGACTGCTGGCGGGCGCATTGCTGTTCGGATGCCTCATGGCGCTGCAGTTCCAGTTGCAAAGCACCAGCTTGCTCGCTATCCCTTCATCCTTGCTGGCCTGCCTGCCTTATCTGGCGACGGTCGTGGTGCTGGTCATGATTTCGCGCGATCCGCAGATGCTGCGCCGGAATGCGCCGGCGTCCCTGGGCAAGACATTCTTCCCGGGGACCTGAGGCACAGTCGCGATTGAACCTGGCTGCCACAGCGCACGCGCCAGTGATGCATTGGCGCGTGCGGCCTGTATCAGCGTCCGGTCAATTGCGAAGGACGGGGGAACTGGTTGTCATCGCCATTGGACAGCGTGCCATCGGCCACCTTGGCCTCGAAATCCCGGGTCATGTTGCGGCGGGCCGAAAAGGCGTCGCCTGCTGCGGCCATGTAGTCGAACAGGGCTTCTGCCGCCTCGCGCTCGTGGTGGTAGTTGGCATTGTCGAACGTGGAGCTGGCCACCGTGCCGGGCAACATCGTGGGGATGCCAGCCAGCGCTTCGGGATGATGCTGCACGCCGACCACCGGGGCCCCGTGCCGTGCTTCGAAGCCTTCGATCGTTGCTTCGCCCGGATTGTCGGACCGTACGCGCGCCGTCACCTTCAGCAACGCATCCGTTTGCAGTGCCGACATGGGATCTGTTCCGGCAATGGCGACAGTTTCGCCATGACTTCCCGGCTTGCTGAGAACCTCGGCCCAATGCACCGAATTGGCATTGATGTCGAGTCCCTCGCCGGACAACTTCATCGCGTCCGCCAGCAAGGAGCCGGCTTCGACCGTTACCGGGTGCTGCATGATGGTGCCATGCGCGACCCCCATGGCTGGCTCGGCGTTCGGTCGTGCCACCGGAATCAGTGAGGGCATGTCCGCGGTGTGCCGTGCTTCGAACTCGGGCGAGGTCACCGTGTTACCACCGAAGGCCGCTGCCAGATGCCAGGAGCCACCGCAGATGCCCAGGGTCGGCTGGCCGGTATTGCGTGCCTGGCGCAACAGGTTGGCCTGGTGGTTGGCACGCTCGCGGGTGGAATTTTCACGTCCTGTCTTTGGCGGATAGCGCAAGCTGGCGCCTTGTTCGCCGTGCGCCGACCCCGGCACGCCGGGTTGGCCCAGCACCTCGCGTGACATGCTGGTGGGGCCACCGGGCACCACCAGCAGCCCTTCACCGGAACGACCATTTTCATTGACCCCGGGCTGGTTGACCGGGAATGGCAGCTTGCGTGTGTTGAACCATGCGAATTGCTTGCGCGGAATGCCCTTGCTGTCTGCATATTGGTTGGCCAGTTCGATCTCCAGGTCGCGCTGCCGTGGCGACGCCACGGCGACCGTCTCGCGCCCGCTCAACGCCTGGATTGTCTTATGGTCCCAATCGCGGCCGCCACCGCTGGCGTCGTCGCGATTGGCGATGTAGATCGGGGTTTGCGGCATGACGCGCTCGCGCAGCGCATCGGCCAGCGCATTGTTCTTGTCCAGCTTGGTGGCCGGGGTCGAGCGGCCGGTGTAGGCCGATGTCACGGTGGAAGCCGACGCGCGCTGGTCGTCCTGGGCTGGGGCGGTGGTTGAAAAATCGGCGGCGATGCCGCCAGCGGAAGAAATGGGTATGGTCATCTGGTCACTCTGTTGGTTGCGTGAGGAGGTGCGACATCGGCCCGAGTCGGGCCTGTTTCGCGTTTGCGAGGGAGACGATTTGCCCCCTCTTTGCGTTATATGTAGAGGGGCTCCAGATGATGGTTCCTGCTCATATTTGGTGATATGACGCACCAAAATTGCATTTAATGTCAATTTTGGTGCGAATCTATTCATTTATGGCTAGCTGGGTGAATGTTTTATTTTTGCTCGATGGCGCGCGAGCCGCCCCGGTCCTGGCCGCAACCGCGCGCAGGGCGCTGCCGGTCGTGGCCGTCAGGGCGCATCAATTAGGGGCGTTGGTCAAGCGTCAGCGAAGGCAGGGACGAAAAAATAATGATGCAGCGTGTTGCATGCATTGAACTTCAGGCAGGTCGGGGACAGTGCAGGGGAGTGGACAATCAAGCTACGCAATAGCGCGTGAAGTCGGCCATGTCGTCAAGAGGTAGTGCGGGAGGGGCACCATGGCGCAATGGCCATGGTGGAAGACTGGGGGAGATACCGGCGGGCGTGCCGTTCAGCCGCGTTGCAGGCCGCCGGCACTTGCCAGCAGCAGGTGAGTGCGGCTCTTGCCGCGAGCGGCCGTCTTGTCATCGCGCAGGTAGTAGCCGTTTCGCCATTGCCTGGCGTGGGTGGCATGTTCGGCCAGGAGGTTCATGACGTCCAGCGCACGCAGGCGGGCCAGCACCACCCGGCGCGCCAGCAGCACATGACCGTTTTCCGGGTTCTGGGCGAACAGCGGTGCGTTCGGGCCGTGGGTGGCCAGATTGACCTGCAGCAGTCGTTCCAGCACCTGTTCCCTGGCGGTTGACGGCAATGGCCCGAAATCGCAATACAGCGCCAGGGCGTGTTCTTCCCCCTGCGTGGCGTCCCTGATCGTGAAATCGACCCGATCGACCGTCAGGTTGACATCCTGGTACATCAGGCTCGAGGCCGGGATGTCGGCCAGGGTGCAGATATCTTCGAGGATCTTTCGATAAACGCTCGTGACCATAGAATCTCCAGAAATGGGTCAAGACACGGGGCGACGGCGCGCCCCGTGCGATTTGCTTGCGGATTAGTGGCCGCCTGCAGCCGGGCCGCCGGTCTCGTTGTCCCTGGCCTGTGCCAGATCCTCCTGCATGCGCAGGCGACCAACCCGGTTTTCCAGCACTTTGTCGGTGACGTCCTTATTGACCTTGGTTGCCGCCGCCGCAGCGTTGCCGGTGTTATAGATGCCGTTGAGGCCGCGTAGGCCGCCGAAGACAATTTCGGCGCCGTGACGCTGGAACACCTTACCCGCGCCGCGGATCTGGTAGTTCTCATTTTTCTGGCGCTCGTCGCGCACACCCAGCTTCATGTTCTGGTGGCTGGTTTCGGCAAACGGCGAGTAGGGACCGAACAGCACAGTAATCTGCTCGGCAAAGTTCAGTGGCGCGATCAGCGCATTCTTGACCTGCAGTCCCGAGCGCAGGTTCAGCGCGAACGCACCGCCCCATATCAGCGAGGTGATCGCGCGTGGCCACAAGGGCGTATCGAAAGCGGCAGGATCCTTGGACGCGTAGCGGGCACAAGCGATCAAAAAACCGGCCACCGAATTCAGCGCCACCGGCGCGCTGCTCCCGGCCAGGCCATAGTTCTGGAAATTGCGCGACATGTTGGCCCATACGTTGCAGATGATTTCAGGCGCATTGGCCACGCGCCGGCTACCGTCCCTGAGCAGCATGGGAGTCTCTGGCTTCATCTTGAACAGGCCCTGGTTCTCGGTGACCTGCATGCCGTCATGTACCAGCTTGGCATGTTCGTCTGAAACATTGCCGAATTCGCGCTCGCTGATCACCAGCGGATCACGCTTGATCTTCTGGTAGCGCGCGTCAAGCTGGTCGAGCTCGGCGTCCTTGCCCTGCTTTCTCAGTTCGCTGCGCGCATAGTCGGTCTGTTGGGTAATGGCGGCCAGTTCAGCCTGTTCGTCATCCGACAGTTCCTCCAGCGGGTGATGCTGCAGGAAATGGAATTGCTCGACAGCGCTGACGTCGATCCCCAGTTTCTGGGCGATGAAACTGCACAGTTCGCGCTGCTGGCGGTCGTCGCGATTGGCGCGCGCCATGGCCAGGTCGGTGTACAGGCCGTGCATGCCGGCCACGGCATACTGGTCTTCCAGGCTCAGTCCGGCTTTGGCGGTGGCGATCTTTTCGCCGATCTCGAGCATGGGCAGGATCGCGGTATCGTCGAACTCCTCCAGGCCGCGCTGCTGGAACTGGGTGAACTGCTGGTACTCGTCCAGGGTGATCCCCAGTTTGGTGGCAACCTGCGCCATCAGCGCCGGCTTTTGCGCAGCGCTGGCGGTATCGATACTGGCCAGCAGCCCGGGGCCATCCCGCGCCACCAACGCCTGGGATTGCGTCACCATCTGCTGCTGCGCTGCCTGGAGTCGACGCGCGTAGCTTTGACGCTCTTGCAGTGCAAGCTGGGTGCGCAGCTTGAGCAGGGCGACTACCTCGGGGTCGCGTTTGGCGGCCGCGGCAATCTGGGCGGGGGAAGCGCCTGCGGGCGCCGGTGATGTTCCCAGCGCCGGATTGGCCGCGCGCAGCATTTCCGCCATGCCCTGTTCCAGCATTTCGTTGTCATGGGTGGCGATGCCTTGCAGCGAATTGGCGCGCACCTTCAATGGCGAGCGCACCATGCCCTTGATCACCTGCTCGTCGGCGTGATCGTCGCCGGTGAGCTTGCGCGACAGGATCTCCAGCTCGAACATCATCTTGAACAACTGCACTTCATCGCTGGGCGTGACGAGGCGCTGGCCCAGCATGCGCATCACCGAGGTTCCGATCTGGATATAGCCTGCCAGCCGGGGAATCTTGGTCAACGCCGCGATCAGGCCGCCGCCCCAATTGCCGAAGGCCTGGCCGGTGGCCATCACGGACGCCCGCGAGCTGCCCTTGATGTAGGTGCGCTGGACATTCGAGCGCCCCGTGAAATGGGTTCGCGCAGGTGCGTCGTCTTCGCGCTTCTGCGCCTTGTCGAGCGCAGCCTGCAGCGCTTGCTGGCGCGCCGGATCCTGGCGATCGGCATTGAAATGATTGAATGCCTGCTGCACTTCGCTATCGTCCGAAATCAGGACCAGCAAATCTTCAAGCTCTTGTTTGATCTGTTCAAAGCCTGGCAGGGTCGACAGTTCGGGTTTGATATCGGGAGCGCCGCGACTGGAGCCATCCACGAAGGGGGTGCCGTAGATCAGCGCATCCGGATTGGCCAGCGCGCCCACCGCCTGGGCCAGGATGCTGGAGATCATGTAGCCACCCATCAGGCCGACCTGTTTGCCGTATTTTTCCTTGTTTTCCTCACTGGTGGCGGCGAACATGAACGCCAGCGGTGCCAGGTTGATCAGGTTGCCGGGCACATTTCGCCACGACAGCCAGGCGCCCGCTTCACGCGCGCCTTTCTCGAATTCGTTCTCGTCAAGCTCATTCATCTTCAGCAGCAGCTCGCGCAGCTTGGGCAGGTTCTCGAGCTTGCCGTCATTGATCGCTTCGAGCTGCAAGGTGCGAAACAAGGCCATGTCGCCCCGGTCGATGGGGCGGGTTTCTTCATTGACGATCTGTGCCGATGCGACGAAACGGCCTTCCCGCGTGCTGGCCGCGTTGGCGGCATCCTGCTTGGCCGAGCGCGACATGGCGCCCGCTGGCGTGGGGGCGAATTGCGCTTGATGCGCATCCAGCGCCCGCTCGACATCGCGGGGAACGGCATCGAACGCCGGTGGCAGGTTGATGCCGTCCTGGTCGAACATGTCGATGACGTGCCCGAATGCTTGCGGCTGGATGCGATGCTGCGCATCGGCGGGGGTCATCGGCACCGTCTGCGCGGAACGCTGGGTGTTCGATGGGCCGCGGCCACCGGTGCGGTCCTGTTGATGCCGCGGCAGCACGGGGGCTTTCGATGCGGTGACGCGTCCGGCAAAGGGGGCATTGGAGCGGGTCTGCTGCAGTTCGTGTGATTCTTGCGATTGATTGACCGAGGACGAGGCGGTCGGGTCTAGTTTTGGCATGTTGTTTTTCCGTTGTGGAGTGGCGTGCCGCCGGCAAGTGGCGGCACTGTGCGTCAGGCTGATGGGGCGTCAGCACGCCGAGTTTGCCTGGCGCTTGTGATTGATAGGTGGCAGCGCCGCGGGTGATGGTTTCACTGTCCGTGTCGGCGCGCCCATGAAAAAGCCCGCCAGGCTTGCCGACGTGAGGTCGGACTGGTCCTGGCGGGCTGGGCCTGCCGCATCGGGTCGGCTGGCGAAATTACTTGCCCTTGGCCGCTTCCGTGGCCTGGTTGTCCTGGGTGGACTCGGTGCGCGGGATCTGCTTGGCTTTCCTGGCCGCGTCCACATTTTCGAAGGTGCGTGGATCGTCGGCCGGCAGGTCAGGCAGCGGAGCGAGCTTGAGGCCTGCTGGTGGCGGGCCTTCACGGTCGTTTGCGATCTGGCTCTGGTCGCTCTTGCCGACGAACACGTACTGGAATTCGCCGTTGACCTTCGACAGCAGCATGTTGTTGAACATGGTGCGCGGCGACTGGTTCACCGGATTGTATTGCGCCAGGCCTTCCAGTTTGTCCACCAGTTCGTCCATGGTCGGCGCATCCTCTGCCGGCAAGCCCTTGGCCACCCACTCGGCTTCAGCCTGGGACTTCAGGCGAAACAGGTCGAAACCCTGGATGTGCTTGGCCACGCCCGTGGAGCAACTGCCGCCCTCACGTAGCGAGGTGTGCAGGTTGGCGGGATTGCGCGCCCAATTCGCATCGCCGAAGGCCTGCTGGCCGTACTTCACTGCCATCCCACGGGCATGCTCGTCCAGCGCCAGCGGGCCGGCCTTGGGGTTGGTGCGTCCTTCGATGGTGTGCGGCGCGAACGACTTGCTCAGGTCGCTCATCGAGTATTCGATCTGGCCGGTGTGGGCCATCAGGCTTTGCGACAGGAAGCCTTTTGGACTGTCATCGTTGCGGCGCATCCACATCGTGTAGCGCGATTCCTCGTTGTTGAGGAAGCCCGGTTGCAGTGTCATGTAGGGCTTCGGCTTGTTGGCGGCGGCGCGCCATTCCATCACCTCCGGTTCGCCCAGCGGCTGGTCCGGATCCTGGTATTGCGTCTCACGCATCGGATTGCCCTTGGTATGGACATACACGCCGATGTGCACCGTACGCAGTGCGCCCTGGTTCTGCGATGCCGGGATGCCGTTGTGGTCGGCCGACTGCTTTTCGACCGTGACGATGCGGTTGGAACGCAATTCGTCCTGAGCGCGTTCATAGACGGCATAGATGTCGTCGACCTGGGCATCGTCCTTGTTGCGGATCTTGATGTTCGGATTGCCCTGTTCCTTGTCCAGATCCAGTTCGGCCAGCAAGTCGCCCAGCGGACGCCCGTCCATGTCGGCCAGGCTGGGGAATTTCTCCTTGTAGAACGCATGGGCTTCGGCTTGCGGCGCCAGTTCGGAAAACTGCTTGGAATAGATCTCGCACATTTTCCGGATATCGTTGTCGCGGCGCAGGGACGCCGCCTTGCCCTGGCCGGCGCTCTTGCTGGTGCCGGGAGCAGTGGTGCTGCCGGGTTCGGCTTTCTTGGCCTTGGCCTTGGCGTCGTCGGAAGAAGAGTTTTCGTCCACTTTGGGGTGGAACGTGACGTAGCTTTGTTGGGTGATCTGGAGTGTCATTTCTGTTTTTCCTGGTTGGACCGCGTCCGGTTGCCGTTCGCCTTCGGGCAATGCGGCAGGTCGCAGGTCATGTATTCGTTTTCAAGTCTGGTCGGGCGCTGCATGGCGCCTGCAAGCCAGTATCGTGTGGCCGGTGCTGCCTGGAGCCGCGCGCTGTCGGTGCTCGACGCGATTGCGGTAAGGGCGCTCCTGCCTGACGCCGATCGCTCTTTGTTTTGGCAAGCTGATCGACTGTCATGATTGAGTGGTGCTCGCGTGAACTTCTGTTCCATGCCCGACGCGATAATTCGGTACCGTTCGACGTGCGAAAAAAAACGCCGCAGGAGATGCCCTGCGGCGTCGATCTATTGCAGTGAGAACCACTGCTGCCGGAAGGCAGCAGGTCTTGATCATTGTTGCCCTTGACCCGACCAGCGTTGCTGGATCCGGGTGGCGGCGCTGCCGTTGGTCTTGACGGGCGGATTGTCCAGCAGCTGTGTCTTGCGCCATTCCTTGGCAGTGGCGGCCAGCAGCGCCAGCGTGTCGCGCAAGCCTTCGGCCTGCATGCCGGCCAGGGTATAGCGTTGTTGTGAGACGACGCGTCCGCTCGCCGGCGAGATGGCATACATCGGCCCGTTGGCGGCATACATCAGGAGATTGGCTTCGAGCAGGGTGCGCGAGACCTCGGCCTCACGCCCCTTGAAGATTTCGCCGAAGTCGCAATACACCAGCAAGTCGCCCTCATTGGCGTCGGTGCCCGGATGCAATGAGAACACCACTTCGCTGACGGCCACCGGGCCGCCATTGACGATGCTTTGCGCATCCTTGATGCCGCTCAGCGCGCACAGTTCGCGGATGACCGCTTCATAGAGTTGTTTGGACATGGTCGTATTGGAAATCAAGCCCGGACCCGCCGCCAGGGCGGCGCTCCGGGGCGGTCGCGCTCACCGGGCGGTGGGCGCGACCAGGGGGTCAGGCGGCGCGCAGTTCGCGGTTCTTCAGTTCCTTCTCGGCGCGCGCATCGAGGATGTCGTTGGCTTCACGCAGCGCCTTGGAACCATCGGCCATCATCTCGGTCAGGGTCTGGGTCGCGTCCAGTGGCTTGGTGCTGCCAAGGTCTTTCTTCTGATCGTCGGTCATCGCTTCTTCGGCAGGATCGATCTCGGTGCAGAATGCGCCACGCAGGTGGACTTCGATGCCTTGTTCCTTGGCCTCCTTGATGGCCAGCACTTCGCCATCGTGGATCCGTTGCGCCGCCAGTGTCATCTTGCCTGCCTTTACGCCGTCGTAGATGCCCGACATGATCAGGTCTTGCGCCTTCTCGCCGGGGATCACCCAATTGATCTTGGGCATCGGATATTTCGCCCGCATCGCCTTTTCCTGGTTTTGGTACAGCGCGCCCGACACCGTGCTGCGGGTGCCGACGATGAGGATATTGAGCGGCTCGGCACGGTCCTTGTAGTTCTTCGACAGGTGGTACATGACCGAATCGGCGATATGCAGGTAAGGCGTATCGCTTTCGGCCGCCAGGATATGGTGGTTGTTGTGCAGGCTGTTGCAAGGTGAACACTTCAGGTGGGTACCGCCGGCCGAGGCACGACGGCTCAGTTCGAGCACGCCCCACAGCGGGTTCTCGGGCACCTTTGCGGTCAGGTGATTGGACCAGGCGACGGCATCATTGCGGTCGCCCTTGAAGGAATTGAAGTAGGCGGTGCGGTCGGTAATGAGGTGCGACTGGTTGGACAGTCCGACCGGCATGTGTTGCTGGTCGTTCTCTGGCGAGCTGATGCTCTCCGCCGTCTTCATCTGTTTCATGGACATGTCATTGCCCGCCAGCGGGCCCATGCCGGCGATCAGGGTCGCTTCGACGAACTTGTCGTTGACCTCGAACGGGATGGTATTGCTATTGATGTTTTCATTGCTGAGCTTGGCGTCGCGTTCGAACGCTTTGAGCGCCGACTCGCCCAGCTTGGCGTTCTTGGCCCACGATTGCACGCCGTGGAACAGCATCGAATAGACGTCTGCGTTGTTGAATGCGTAGCGCGGGCCGGTGCAGGTGGTCGGCTCGGCCGCCTGCATGACGCGTGGGCCTTCGTTGGCTGCCGGTTCCGGCAATGGATAGCTGTGCTTGAGTTCGGTGGAAAGATGTACGATTGGCATTTTGTTGACCTCTGAATTCTGTCGATGATGGAAATCCGGATTCCGCCCAGCGGAAGCACTGCGCATGTGCAACGTGATGTACGGCATCTATGCGCAAGCGGCTATCTAGCCATCCGGAGATATTCTTGTGCCGGCGTTTCTTCGCCATGCATCGATGGGTGTCGGCCACGGCGGCGCCAGTTCCATCGGGCCGCCACACGCGGCATCACGATTTGGCGACATCCTGGCCCGGATGCAACTCGGCATAGGTTCGGCCCAGCCAGCTGTCGACCGGGTCATAGCCGCTCTTGGCAAAGTTCCTGAGCCGTTTGAACATCTCGGTTGCGGTATGGGCCACCGGGTCGCGTTGCACGCCCGGCATCAGGCGGCGCAATGTGCTCGGCGTGGCCGTGGCGCTCTTGATCTCATTGCCCTTGACGGTATAGCGGTTGCGGTTGGGATTGGGCGTGGCCAGCGCCAGGAACGCATGCATCAGGTTGCCCGCACGTAGGCCGGGCCCGGCGATATTGACCGGCACCGCCCGGTACTGCCCCTCGTGCAGCGCCACCACATAGTAGCCATTGGGACCGACGCCGAGCATCGGCGCGCGCTGGGTATCGTAGGTCAGGTCGAAATGATCGTGCGTCTTGAGGAAATGGCGCTGCACCAGCGGCACCTGCTCGCTGCGTTCGCGGTCGTGATGATCGATGCGGGTGCGTTGCTGCATGACCAGCGCACCGCTGGCGTCCACCTCCAGGATCATCATGGCCCGATGCAGGGCCGAGCTCAGCACCCGCGCCATCAATTCACCCGGGAACGGCTTGCCGGCCACGAAGACGCGCCCGGCCTCCGGCAGCGCAAACACGGTTTGCTGGCTCCATCCTGCGATCTCCTTGATCGGCGGCTGCGCCGCCTGCTTCTCGCGGGTCCGGCGCGCGTCGTCGGCCAGCTTGTACTGATGGTTGGGGCTGGCCGGGTCGTAATAGCCACCCAGGCGCCGGTAGGTTTCATGGGACACGTTGCGCACCATGTCGTTGAGGAAGGGCACCACGGGATGGCCGATCAGGATCGCGCCCTGGATGCCGATGCGAATCTGCGCCGGGCTTTGCGGCGAGGTATAGGGCTCGCGCCAGCGGGCCTGTTCGTGTTCCTTCGGCTCTTGCGGACCGCCATGAAAGTAATTCAGCGTGCCGCCGGTAAAGACCATCTGCTGCCGGGCGGCATCATAGCGATACAGCTGCGACGTGTCGGGGTGACAGCACAGTGCGCCATCTTCCAGCGTCAACCCGAGCGGCTCGCCGCTGGCGTGCGCCGCCGCTTGCGCCTGCTGGTATTGCAGGTAGCGCACCTCGGCCAGGAAGGTGTCGGCCACGCTGGCATAGACCACCTGTCCCAGATTGAATTCGGTGCTCTCGGCCGGGCCCATCAATTCGCCGGTCTTGCGTTTCTGCTTGACGTCGCGGTTGCCTTGCGGCGGCGGATTATGGTCGATGCGATCGATGGTGGCCACGGTGCCCGGCATCAGCAGGCTCTCGACCTGGATATGCTCGGTCTGGCGCGGCACCGGCAAAGCGGTTTCCTGGCGAATCACCATGTGCTGGCTACGGTCGATGGGCGCCGCACCGTGGCCCAGCCCCTGCAGGAAAGTGGCCGTCATCTGGGTGGAGCTGGTGACCGACATGATCTCGCTCATGGCCACCACCGCGCCTTCGCCGATGAATACGGCATCGTCGCCGTAGCGTGCGCGGGCTTCTTCCTGGCGCGACTGCTCGATGTAGTGGGCATCGGTGACCACGCCGCGATGCACCAGGTGCGCCGCCGGCTTGCCGTGCAAGGCCATCAGGTTGACCATCAGCACCGAGATGGCGGTGACGAACTTGTCGCGCTCGCCGGTGACGTTGCCGCGATGGTTCATCGCCGCAATCTTGAACCACACGCCCGAGGCCAGCCGCAGGTACTTTTCCTGGCCGGTCTGCGCCCACCGCAAGAGGTAGTGGAACAGTTGCGATTCGAGCGAGTAGGCGTGGATCGAATGGTCGCCTTCGTCGATCATGCGATGGCTCAGCTGCAGGTACAGCGCATTGCTGTCTTCCACCCGGCGCGGCATGCCCGGCGCCTCGGCCAGGGCGCGCTGGATTTCCTTGACGTAGGGCACTTGCGCATCGGTGAACGTGGTGTGGTCGCGCGGCATGCGCTCGGTCTTGGCGAACGGCGCGCCGGGCTTGGCAGTGTGGGGCAGGGCGGCGCCGATGAAGTCGGGCGCCACTGCGGTGGGGTAGGTGATCTCGCGGTTCTCGGCATGGGCCTGCGGGAAACGCTTCATCAGCAACTCGATCTGCTCGCGGATGCGCTGGGGCAGGTTGGCGCTGCTGTTGGATACCGCCAGGCTCAGGTCCGGCGGAGCCGACTCGCGCGTGTCGCCCAGGGGTGGGGGATTGCGCTCGGCGAACACGTCGGAGGCGGCGATCATGTCGTGGTAGCGCCGGGTGACCGCTTCCAGGTGCGCGCGCTGTTGCGGCTCGCTCATGTCGTGAAATCGCGCCGCATCGCGCACCTGCGCCAGTTCGCCGGCATGGGTCTGGGGCGCATCCAGGTTCAGATGGTTGATGGCGCGCCGCATCTGCTCCACGCCGCGCTTGAGCAGCACCGCCGTGCGGCGCAGGCCTTCGACGTCTTCCAGCTTGTCGCGGCCGGCCTCGATCATCCGCTCGCCGTCGACTGACAACACGTTGATCGCGTCGCGCACCCTGGCCACCAGGTTGTTGGGAGCGTTCTCGCGCGCCAGCTGGTCTTCGCCCGCGCGCGCATTGGCGCCGGCCAGGCCGGCAGCCGAAAAGGCCAGCCCCACCATCGGCAGCAGCCATTTGTCCGGACCGCGCGCGCCCATGCGGGTGACGAACGCTTCCAGCAAATTCTTGGCCAGATCGGTGTGGACATGCTCGCCGGCGCCCGCGTCGAGGGCCGGCAGGTCCGCCCCGAACACCGCGCCGAGCGTGCGAAATACCAGGTCGGCGGCGAAGAAGTCCATCGTCTTGTAGGTCGCGCTGAGCAGCAGGTGGTTGGCCGGGTCGCCCGAACGCCCCCGCAGGAAATCCACCGCCGTCAACAGGGTCGCCACCCCGACCAGGCTGGCGATGTCCTTCTCGTTGCCGCGCGGCAGGCCCATCTTTGTCTGGATGCCGTAGTTGACCAGCAAGCGCCCCAGTTCGCCCAGGAAAGGCAGCATCGCCTCATTGAAGACCTGGCCGCTGAATTTCTCGCGGCCCTTGGCGGTGTCCTTGACGAAGTTCTTGTAGGCGAAGCGATACGCCATGCTGACCACGTCCTGCGCCAGCACCGTGACGGCGATGGCGCCGGCCAGCGTCTTGGCGTCCACCAGCCCGGCGCCGGAGCCGCTGAACGGATGCGCACCGTCGAACAGCGCATGCGTCTTCTCGTCGCGAAAGGTGTTGATCAGCGAAGTCATGCCGTACACGGTGGCCGCCGTGACTGCTGCCCGCATGGCCGAATTCAGGGCAGCGTTGGCGGTGGTGCCCTTGACCGCCGGATTCATGTCGTTGAGGATCACGTCGACCAGCGCATGCGAGGCCGCCGTGGCGATTCCCTTCAGGGTATGGCGGTCCTTCAGGAACGGACCGGCCGGGATCGCCTCGCCGGTGGAGACCACGAGCATCGAATTGGCATAGCCCGCCGGGCTGCCGAAGGGCCCGGTATTGGCGCCGCGCCAGCCATAGGTCGAGACATCGGCCCCGGGCAGCGGCGCCAGCGCCTTGACCGGTTCGCCATGCTGGTCGAGCAGCGTCATCTGCAAGCCCTGTGGCGCATAGACGAACTGGTGCCGATACTGGTCTTCGGTGCGCACGATCAGGGTCCGGTCGCGCGGCTTGTCGCGCATGAACTTGTCGATGATCTCGCGCAAGGTCGCCAGCTTGACGCCGGCCACCTTGCCTGCCGGGCCCATGATCTCCACGCCATGCGCGTCGAATCCGGTGACCTCGGCGATGGCGCCGCCGCCCACATTGAGGCTGGCCGGATAGTCGCCGTAGGCGCGGTGCTGCATCGGGCGGGCGCGGTCATGATATTTCTGTTCTGTGATGAAGATGATGTTGCGATTCTCCGGGCCATTGAGGTCGCTGTAGCCCAGACTGAAATCGCTCTTTTCGCGACCGTCGCCCCGATCGACGGCGGGCCGTTGGCCGAAGCCTTCGGCCATGTAGTTTTCTGCGGCAGCCCACGCAAACTGGCGCGGGAACGGCGTCGCGTTGAGCGGCACCGGCATGATGATGGTGCTGCTTTCATCGATGCTGCGACGGGCAAACAGCGACGATTTCTTCGATAGCTCCAGCAGGTAGGTGCAGACGTAGGTTTCCATCATCATGGGCTGAGCCTGGGCTGCGGCCTTCTGCTTGCCTTTTCCCTTGCCTTTGCCGGCGGCGCTGGCCTGATCCTGTTCGGCCTGCGCCAGTTCAGCGCGACGCTGGTCGAACGCCAGCAGCTCGCGGGCGCCCACGACGCGGTCCGAATAGCCTTTCAGGAAATACAGGTCGGTCTTGCCATGTTCGTCATCGACGGTGTCCTTGATGACCAGCAGGTGGGTGGTCACGGTGGAAGTACGGAACCTGAAGGGAAAGCTGGCGATGGCGACGTGGTCGTTGAGTGAAGCCAGCAGCGCCCCGGCCGACGCCGAGGCGACATCACGTCCGCCCAGGGTCGCGACGATGCTATCGAATTCGGCGCGCTCGACGCCGACCTCGCGCATGTCCTGGTGCAGCTGGCGCAGCGCCGGCGAGCGGCCGCCATGGGGCGAACTCAACTCGGCCATCATCGTCTGGCTCGGCGCGACTTCCAGGTGCGGGTCCTCGGGTTCATCGTTGTGCAGGTGGATCAACGCCAGCGATGGTTCCGGGGCCGGCTCGGCTTGCAGCTCGGGCGGACGCCTGTCGCGGGCGTGTACGACCGGCGTTTCGCCGGCCGGGCGCATGGCGAGGTCGCGCATTTCGTGGGTTTCGGGGGAGCCCTGGGCGGCGCTGTCGAATGCGGTGCTATCGCGCACCGACGGGGAAGCGTTATTGATGTGGACCATGATGAAATATCGATAGGGTGTAAGGGGGCATGCGCCGCCACGGGATGTGGCGGTGCAACAGAAAAATTCACCCGTGGGTAACAGCCAGCACATCGATGTTCCGATGTCATCAAAATGTCATGCTCCGGTCACAAAAATAGGAAAAATAATTCCATTATTGGAACGTACCAATTTGGTGCAAAATTGGCGTTTTCTGTCTTGTGTACGCATCTTTTACATCCGCCAATAGCTATTTTTTGTGACAGGCGTATTAAATTCACAAAGTTAAAAAATATAAAAATCTGGTACGTACCAGTTGTTGACACGCGTTTTGTGCAATCGCATAATCCACTTCAATTTCAGCGCCGCTAGAAAACGCATTGCGGGCCGGCGCGGTGAGTTGATCAATGGAGAGATAGCGATGAGAAGCTGGGGCGAAACCGAAAAGCGCAGGGCGCGTATCGAGATCATTCCGATGATCGACGTGATGATGTTTCTGCTGGTGTTCTTCGTATTGCTGAGCCTGAACGTGATTCCCGCGATGGGCGTGAAGACTTCGCTGCCGTCGTCGTCCAGCACCAGCGATCTGCAGACCCAACACCTTGCGCGCATCACGCTAGGCCTGGACGGCGAATTGCAGCTGGAGGGGCGCGACATCGCTGCCGGCGCACTGGTGTCCGGCTTGCAGCAATTGCAGGCGGCCGAGCCGTCGAAGAAGTTGACGCTGATCGTCAATGCCGACCAGAAGGTGGAGTTCCAGCGCGTGATCGACCTGATGGACACGCTCAAGGGCAATGGCTTCGACGCCATCTCTTTCGTTTCCCGGCGCAAGTGAAGACGATGCATAGCCTCTATCGCCATCGCGACTGGGTCGCCATGCTGCCGGCGGCGGGACTGGTGCTGTTGCTGGTGACGGCCGGCCTGCGCGAGCTCAAGCCACTGATGCCCAAGGAAGAAACGCCGGTCAAGCTCGAGATCATCGATATCGCCCAGCTGGAGCCGCCCAGACCGGTGGCGCCAGCGGCGCCCCCTGTGCCGGCGCCGGCCAGGCCGCAACCGTCGCCACCCAAGCCGCAAGCAGCGCCGCCGCGTCCGCAGGCGCCAGCCAGGCCGGCAGCAGAGCCGGTCTCACCCGCGCCGGCACCGACCACCAGCGCGCCGGCGCCGGCACAGCCGGCCAGCAACCCGACGCCAGCGGCGCCTGCCACGCCAGCGCCTGCCGCGCCGGTGCCGGCCGCCCCGAGGGGCGACGCCGATGCCGAATTCATTGGTCGGGTGCGGGCCTACCTCAATTCGGTCAAGCGTTATCCGACCGGGCGTGAAGCCAGCCTGCAGCGCCCGCAAGGCACGGTGAAGGTGTGGTTCGTCCTCAAGCGCGACGGCTCGGTGCTGGAGATGGGTATCGAAGAGTCGTCCAATTCGCCCTTGCTGGATCAGGCTGCGCGCAAGAGCGTGGGCATGGGAAGTTTCCCGGCCTTTCCGGAGCAGTTCCGGCCGGGGCAGCCGCAACACCGTTTCGTCGTCGATTTGCAGTTCACACCCGCCAGTAGCTAGGCGTCCAGGTCACCCTGCTGCGCAGCCTGCGCGGCCATCCAGAACAAACCTATCGGGGAGTAACACCATGAAGTTGAAAGTCAAGAAGCTCGCGCTACTGGTGTCGAGCCTGTTTCTTGCTGATGCCACCCTGGCCGTCGCCCAGGAAACCAGCGATCTCGGCCAGATCACCGTGCAGGGTCAGAACCAGGCGCCCGGCGCCGGCCTGATCCAGCAGGACGATGCGCCCAAGGCGCGCAGCTCGGTCACCCGTGAAGCCATCGAGAAGATGGGATCGACCTCGACCGCATTCCAGATGATCCAGAACCTGCCGGGCGTGTCGACCTTCGACCAGGACGGCACCGGCCTGTTCGGCGCCACGCTGCGGGTGCGCGGCTATAACGCCAACCAGATGGGATTGACGCTGGACGGCGCACCCCTCAATGACTCGCTCAACTACTCGATCAGCATCCAGGAGTTCGCCGATCCCGAGAACACCTGCGACGTTTTCCTGACCCAGGGCAGTGGCGACATGGAAGCACCGCACGTGGGCGCCAGCGGCGGCAATCTCGGCATCAATACCTGTGATCCGCGCGATACGCTGGGCGGCAAGTTCAACTTTGCCCTGGGCGCCAATAACTACAATAAGCAGTTCGTGCGTATCGACACCGGCAAGTTCGCCAATGGCCGCGCCAAGTTCTTCATCTCCATGTCCAAGGCTGCCGCCGACAAGTTCAAGGGCAATGGCAGCGCCCGGCGCGAGCACGTCGATTCGAAGCTGGTATTCGACTTCGGTGGCGGCAGTTACTCGAAGCTGGCCTTCTTGTGGAACAAGATGGATAACGCCAACTACCGCACCGCCAGCAAGGCCGACCTGGCGCGCTTTGGCTATAACTATGAATTCGGCACCACGCCGCCGAGGCATCTGACGCCGGTGGCCGGCACGGCGCAGAACGAAGCCACCGCCAATGCCGCCATCCTCAATAATTTCCAGGGTTTCAATAACAACCCGTTCGAGAACTACCAGGTGTCGATGGTCAACCACTGGCAACTCTCGCCCAAGGCCAGCCTCGATTTCAATCCTTACTACATCTATGGCTACGGCACCGGCGGCAACCAGTTGCTGAGCGTGTCGGAGGCGCGCGGCGCCGGCCTGCTGCACGGCGGCATCGGCGACATCAACGGCGACGGCGACACGCTCGACACCATCCTCGGCTACGGCAGCAACATCAGCCAGACCGACCGCTGGGGCGTGACCACCAAGGTCAACTACCAGCTGGACAATCACAACCTGTCGGCTGGCCTGTGGTTCGATAGCGGCACCTCCAAGCAATTCAGCCCGTTCGTGGCCATCGACAGCAGCGGCAACAGCTCCGACTACTGGATGCGCAATACCAACGGCTACCTGCAATACGCCGACGGTACGCCCTATAACGCGGCCCGCAACTGGAAGACCCGGGTCGATGCGCATACCATTTTCCTGCAGGACAGCTTTACCATGATCAATGACCGCCTCAACGTGCAACTGGGCGTCAAGCGCCAGGAGGTCAAGCGTAATTTCAACAACACCGCCAGCGGACTTGCCGCCAACGGCAACGGCGCCGACTACACGGTCGACCAGAAATTCTCCAATACGCTGGGCAACCTCGGCCTGCGCTGGCAGTTGACCGAGACCCAGTCGGCCTTCTTCAATGCCGGACAGAATGCGCGCGCGCCGGAGAACAATGCCAATACCGGCCTGGCCCAGACCACCGCTTCGGCCAACTACACCACCTCGGTCGTCAATGGCGTCCTGGTGGCCCGTAATGCTGCCGGCGATGTGATTCCGGTACGCATCGGAACCCCTCGCGTGGGCGCCGAGAAGTCCAATAACTTCGATCTGGGGTATCGCTACGCAGGGAGTCAGCTGACGTTCTCGGGATCGATGTTCTACGTCGATTTTCGTGACCGCATCGCCAGCCAGTATGACCCGACGTCCAACCTGACCACCCAGTTCAACGTCGGCAAGTCGCGCACTTTCGGCCTCGAGCTGGAAGCCGGCTACAAGATGAACCAGAACTGGAATCTCTATGGCTCGGTGACCCGCACCGATTCGAGCATGCGCGACGACAAGGTCGCGGTGCGCGCCGCCAACGGCACCGCCACCACCTTGTCGACGTCCGGCAAGCAGATGCCCGACACCCCGGACTGGCTCGGCTCGCTGGCGCTGCAATACAACAGTGGCCCGTTCTACGCCACCGCCCAGGGGCGCTATGTCGGTCGTCGCTACACCACGCTGGTCAATGACGACGCCGTGGGCGGCTACACCCTGTTCGATCTGGGCGCCGGCTATCGTTTCAACAAGGCCATGTTCATGCAGAACCCGACCATCCGCTTCCAGCTGTTCAACCTGTTCAGCCGCAAGTACCTGAGCATGAACGGCCCCAGCGGATCGAGCTTCACCACCAACGCCAATGCCACCACTGGCACCAATGGCGCGGCCATCGCGGCGGCGGCGGCGCCGGTGTTCTACACCGGTGCGCCGCGCACCTTCCAGGTGTCGTTCAGCAGTGACTTCTGAGCCAGACCTGACTTGCCCGATGCGCCGCGCCGGCCGCGGCGCATCATTTATCGATAAGGAATTGACATGAATGCCATCCAGCTGTTTCACGACCTGACCTTTTATGCGATGTATGTGGCCGCCGCGCTGGCGGTGTTCCTGATCGTCGAGCGACAGCTGTTCTTCTGGTTCGGTTCGCGCGATGCCGACAAGCTGCTGCATTCGATGACGGCGCGCAGCAACTTCAAGCCGCAGCTCGATCCGGCCATGCTGGAGCGCAAGACGGTGCCGGTGCAGCTGGTGCGCGAAGCGCTGGAGGCGCATACCGCAGTGTCGGACCAGACCCAGTTGCAAGACCTGGGCGAGGCCATCTATATCGCTGGCAAGTCGCGCGTCAATGCCCGCCTGTGGGTGCTCGACACGATCGTCACGGCCGCGCCCCTGCTGGGCCTGGTCGGCACCATCCTGGGCATTATCGATACCTTCTCGGTGCTGGCGTCGTCCGGCATCTCGGATCCGTCGGGCGTGTCGAAAGGGATCGGCACGGCCTTGTATGCGACCGCCCTTGGCATCTCGATTGCACTGTTCGGCCTGCTGTTCTATAACTATCTGCGCGAGTGCGCCGATCGTCTCAACGACCAGCTCAAGGAGTTGCTGCTGCGCGCCGCTGGCGTGGTGCATGGCAACAGCCGCGACGGCCAGGCCGGACGTGGCGACCGGCACCCGATGCAAGCGGTGCGCTGACAAGCTGTTCGCGATTTACAGTTGGTACGTACCAATGTAAACTCCGCGTCATGAAAAAGACCATGAATACCGCCGACACAGTGCAGCCGCGTTATCGCTGGCTGGCCGATATCATCCGCGACACCATCGACCGTGGCGTGCTCACCGACAACCAGGCGCTGCCGCCCGAGCGAGAACTGGCCGAACGTTACGAAGTCAGTCGCGACACCGTTCGCAAGGCGGTGCGCTTCATGGAAGAGCGCGGCATCATCTATAGCGATCACGGGCGTGGCACGTTCGTGTCGCCGGCCATCGTGCGCGGCACCACCCGTTTCATCGACAGCTTTTCGCAGGATACGGGCAACCGCGGCGGCGTGCCCGGCCAGCGCATCCTGGCCATCGAGACGGTCGGCGCCAGCATGGCCATCGCCAACCTGCTCAATCTTGATGCGGGCGCGCCGCTGGTGCGGGTGCGTCGCATCCGCCTGATCGATGACGCGCCGGTGGGCTTGCACGACGCCTATCTGGTCTTGCCCCGTGGCGCCAGGATCAGTCGCAGCCAGATCGAAAAGGCCGGTTCGCTCTACAAGCTGCTCACGGCGGAGTTCGCCTTCGAGCCAGCCGAAGCGGTCGAGAACCTGTGCGCGGGCGCCGCCGACGGCGACGATGCGCAGTTGCTCGACATCGGCGTGGGCGACCCGTTGCTGGTGTGCGAGCGCATCACCTTGTCGGATCGCCGCCAGCCGATCGAATACTGCCTGATGAAATACGTCTCCACTTATCGTTACCGTACCCGCATTGCCAAGCATAGCGGCGGCATGAACTGAAGCGGTTACCCCCGCCATCGATGACACAGACCTTGAATCTCCTGTTGAAACGCCTGGCGTGGGGCATCGCCGCAGTGATCGCACTGTCGCTGCTGGGCCGCCTGGCCGACCGCGCCGATGCCAGCGCGCCCGGCAGCCGTTTGCGGGCAGTGCTGTTCGTCAATGGCACGCTGGGTGACAAGTCGTTCTTCGATTCGGCTGCCGCCGGCATGCGCCAGGCGCGCCAACGCCTGCCGGTCACCACCAGGGTGGTGGAAGGCGGCATCGATCCGACCCGCTGGGAGTCGGCCCTGGCTGATCTGGCCGACAGCGGCGAACATGACCTGATCGTGGTCGGCACCTTCACCATGGTGCCCACTGTGCAAAAGCTGGCGGCGCAGTTTCCGCGCATGCGCTTCATCGTCTTCGATGCCGCAGTCGACTATGCGCACTGCGCGTGCGCCAATGTCCATTCCATCCTGTTTCGCCAGAACGAAGGCGCTTACCTGGCCGGCTATCTGGCCGCCATGCTGCTGCGCGAGCATGCGCTGCCGGGCGTGCCCGCCAATGGCAGCCTTGGCGTCGTCGGCGGCATGCAGTTTCCGGTGATCGAAGACTACCTGGTGGGCTTTCGCGCCGGCGCCCGGGCCTTCGACCCCGCCATCGTGGTGGCCAGCCAGTATGCCAACGGTTTTTCGGACCCGGCCGCCGGCAAGGACATCGCCAACGCTCAGATGACGGCTGGTGCCGCGCTGATCTTCCACGCCGCCGGCGCCACCGGGCAGGGTGTCAACGAGGCGGTCAGCCAGGCGCATCGCTATGCCATCGGCGTCGATCTCGACCAGTACGCATTGGCCTACCGCAGCAATCCGCAACGCGCTGGCGCCATCGTGACCTCGGTGATGAAGAACATCGACGTGGCCATCGTCCAGGCGCTGGGACAGCACTTGCAGGGACAACTGCCGTGGGGCCGGGCGCGTTCGCTGGGCCTGGCCGAAGGCGGGATCGGACTGGCGCCGCACTCGCAGGTAATGGATAACGCCCCGGCGGCCATCGCGGCGCGGCTCGATGCGGTGCGCGCCGATATCGTGGCAGGACGGGTCCGGATACCCAGCGCCTTCACCCGCACAGGGAACCCAGGATGAACCCCGCCAAACCGACACAGAACGCTCCCTTGCTTGAGCTGCAGCATGTCTCCAAGGTCTATCCCAACGGTACCCTGGCCAGCGACGACGTGAGCCTGGCGATTCATGCCGGCGAGATTCACGCCATCGTCGGCGAAAACGGCGCCGGCAAGTCGACCGTGATGAAGATGCTCTATGGGCAGGAGCAGCCGGGCAGCGGCCATCTGCGCATGCAGGGCCAGATGCTGCACCTGCCGAACCCGGCGGCGGCAATTGCGGCCGGCATCGGGCTGGTGCCGCAACATCCGCAACTGCTGCCGTCGTTCAGTGTGGCCGACAATATCGTGCTGGGGGCTGAGCCGATGCGGGGTGGGCGCATCGACCGGCGCGCAGCGGTGCAACAGGTGCGCGCGCTGTCGCGGCGTTTCGGGCTGGAGGTCGATCCGCAGGCCCGTGCCGGCGAGCTGGCCATTGGTATGCAGCAGCGGGTCGAGATCCTCAAGGCGCTGTTCCGTGGCGCCCGTATCCTGCTGCTCGATGAACCCACGGCGGTGCTGGCGGCGCAAGAAGCGCAGGCGCTGTTCGATGCCTTGCGCAGCATGGTCGCCGAAGGCTTGACGGTGGTGCTGATCTCGCACAAGACCCGCGAAGTCTGCGCCATCGCCGATCGCTTCACGGTACTGCGCCGTGGTCGCGTGAGCGGTGCCGGCATGATGCGGGACACCTCACCGACCGAATTGGGCCACATGATCGTGGGCGCTGCCGCCATGCCGCTGCCGCTGCGTCCATCGGTCACACGCACCGGCGTGCCACTGGTGTCGGTGCGCGGGTTGCAGGCGCGTCATGCCGATGGCCGGCAGGCGCTGGGGCCGCTGTCGTTCGATATCGCGGCCGGTGAAATCCTTGGTATTGCCGGTGTCGAAGGCAATGGCCAGGACCTGCTGGCCAGGGTCTTGCTGGGGCAGCACCCGACGCAGGGCGGCCAGGCCAGCGTCGATGGCCGCCGCTTCAGCGGCCTGGACGTGCGCGCCGTGCGCAGCTGCGGCGTGGCGGCCATCGCCGAAGACCGCTTGCACGATGGCGTGGCCGTGAACATGAGCATCGCCGACAACCTCATCGCCACCCGCTACCACCAGCGGCCCCTGTCGCGCCGTGGCTGGCTGGACATCGCCGCCATCGGCGCGGCCGCCCGGCAGGTCATCGAACGCTGCGGCGTGAAGGCTGCCTCGGCGCAAGACCTGATCGGGACCCTGTCGGGCGGCAACATGCAGAAGGTGGTGCTGGGGCGCGAGACCGCTGGCGCGCCGCGCCTGCTGATCGCCAGCCAGCCCACGCGCGGCGTCGACATGGGCGCTGCGCGCAGCCTGCAGACGCAGCTGGTAGCGCTGTGCCAGGCGGGCAGTGCGGTGTTGCTGATCTCGGCCGATCTGGACGAATTGCTGTCGCTGTCGGACCGGGTGGCGGTCATGGCCGGAGGCGAACTGGTGGCGCATTTCTGCGGCCAGGACCTGGCCGTGGAAACCCTGGGACCCTACATGACTGGAAGCCACCGGCAAGACAACGTGGCGGCCACGCTGGACGCCCCATTCACGGCATCAGGAGTTGCGTCATGACCCCGTTCAACCGCTTATTGCAGCAACAGTTGCAGCGCCAGGCGCTGGCGCAGCGCTGGCGTCTGCCGCTGGCGTTGCTGGCCTCGCTGGTGGTCGGTTTTCTGATCACGCTGGCGGTGAGCGACGAACCGGTGCGCGCCTTCCTGGTGCTGTTGACGGGACCCATGCCGCGCCTGGACTGGAGTGCTGATGGCGGCTGGCAGCTGACCCGCATGGTGCGCTTCGGCGCCGTGATCGAAGACGCCATCACGCTCTGCCTGCTGGGGCTGGCGGTGAGCTTGCCGTTCCGGGCGCGACAGTTCTCGCTGGGGGCGGATGGTCAATTGTTTCTTGGCGCGCTGGCCGCCACCGCCGTCAGCCTGTGGCTGCCCGGCCCCTGGACCCTGGCGCTGCCGCTGGCCTTCGGCGCGGCCTGCATCGCCGGCTTTGTGTGGGGCGCGCTGCCGGGCCTGCTCAAGGTGCGCTTCGACGTCAATGAAATCGTCAGCACCCTGATGCTCAATATCATCGCGGTGCAATTCTATCGCTGGGTGGTGACCGATCTGCTGCGCGACCCGGCGGCCGGTTTCATCGTCACGCCGGTGCTGGCGTCGGGGCTGCATCTGCCGGTGTTGCTGGCCAATACCAACGTCACTGTCATGCTGCTGGCGCTGCCGGTCCTGGTGTGGCTGGCCTGGCTGCTGCTGATGCGTACCACGCTGGGCTACGAGATCCGGGTGGTGGGCGAGGCCCCGGCCTTTGCCCGTCAGGCCGGGCTGCCGGTGCAACGCACGATCTGGCTGTCGATGGCGCTGGGTGGCGTGTTCGCCGCGCAGGCCGGGGTTCATATCAGCCACGGGCTGCTCAAGCGGCTGCCGGTGGACTTGCCCACCGGGCTGGGCTACGAAGGACTGCTGGTGGCGCTGCTGGCGCGCAACAATCCGCGTGCGGTGCCATGGGCGGCGCTGCTCTATGCCTGGTTGCGTACCGGGGCGCTGGCCATGGAGCGCAGCACCGACGTCGCGCGCGAAGTGGTGCTGGTGATCCAGGCGCTGATGATCCTGTTCGTGGTGTCCGAGCGCATGGGACCGGCGCTGGCCGGTTGGTGGCTCGATTGGCGCGCCCGTCGCGGAGGCCGTCATGTCGCATGACGCCTGGATGCTGCTGGCGGCCGGACTCCTGCCCGCCATCCTGCGCGCGACCGCGCCGATTCTGCTGGCGGCGCTGGGGGGACTGGTGTCGGACCTGGCCGGCTGCACCAACGTCGCCCTGGAGGGCTTGATGCTGGTGGCAGCCTTCTTTGCGGTGCTGGTGTCGGTCCAGGCGGCGCACTGGTTTCCCGGCCTGGCACCGGGCCTGTATCCGTGGATCGGGTGCGGCGGCGGGTTGCTGGCGGCGCTGCTGATGGCGGGCCTGCTGGCGGTGTTTCATCTGGAGTGGGGCGGCGACCTGATCGTGGCCGGCATCGCCATCAACATCCTCGCGGCAGGCCTGACGGTGTTGCTGATGACGGCGCTGACCGGCGACAAGGGCTCCACCGCCAGCCTCGACAGCCCGGTGCTGCCCAGCGTGCCGATATCTGGCCTGCAAGGCTGGCCGCTGCTGGACCTGTTGCTCAATGGCGAGAACCGGCGCGGCCATCATGTGCTGGTGGTGCTGGCGCTGCTGGCGATCCCGCTGTTGTGGTGGTTCCTGCGCAGCACGCGCTACGGCATCTGGCTGCGCGCGGCCGGCGAGAACCCGCTGGCGGCGCTGGCCGCCGGTATTCCCGTCAAGCGCATGCGTTATATGGCGTTGCTGCTGTCGGGCTTGCTGGCCGGGCTGGGCGGGGTCTACCTGAGCCTGGGTTATCTCAGCCTGTTCCAGGCTGACATGACGGCCGGACGCGGCTTTCTGGCATTGGCGGCGGTGTTCGTCGGCGCCCGTGGACTGCGCGGCACGGTGGCCGCGTCGCTGCTGTTCGGCGCCAGCGCGGTGCTGGCCACGCAACTGGGGGCGTCGCGCATCCCGCCGCAATTGATTTACCTGCTGCCGCCGCTGGTGACCCTGCTGGCGCTGGCGGCAGCGGGGGCCCGTCGCCGCGGGCGAAGCCTGTAACGGCAAGTGCAACAAATAACTGGAGACGCATGTGAGCAGCATTACCTTGAGAGACCGGATCTTCGCTTCGCTGGCGCTGGCCGGCATGGGCGATGCCCTGGGCGCGCAGACCGAACAATGGAGCATCGAAGAAATCGCCCGTCGCCACGGCGGCCTGGTGACCCGTTTCGGCACCCCGCCCGACGACACTTTTGCGGGTGCCAATGCCGGCCTGCGCGGCGAAGTCACCGATGACGCCAGTCAGATGTATTACCTGGCGCGCGCCTTGATCAAGGCCGGCGGCAGGCTCGACTACGACGGTTGGGTAGCCTGCCTGCTGGACTGGGCCGCCACCAGCCCCAAGGCTGGTTTCATGGGGCCGAGCACGGCCATGATGGTCAAGGCGCTGCAAGAGGGCGGCGACATCAACGACGTCGGCATCATCGGCCGCTCGCGGCGCAAGATGACCACCGTCGGCATCACCAATGGCGCCGCCATGCGGGTAGCCCCGGCGGGGCTGGTACACCCGGGCGACATCGAGGGCGCGTGCGCCCAGGCCCTGGTGACCTGCCTGCCTTCGCACGATACCGACGTCGCCATCTCGGCGGCCTGCTCGATTGCGGCCGCCACCGCCCAGGCGCTGGTGGCGGGCGACCTGCACGAGGTGATTGCGGCCGCGGTGCGGGGTGGTCGCATCGGCGAACAACTGGCGCGCCAGCAGGCGCGCAGCGTGGCCGGCCCGAATTACCTGGCGCGCCTGGAGATGGCCTTGCGCATCGCCGATGAGGCGCATGACGATTACTCGTTCCTGGTCAACATGGAAAAGATGGTCGGCAACTCGGTGCTGGCGGCCGAATCGGTGCCGGCCGCGCTGGGCGTGCTGCGCTATGCCCAGGGCGACCCGCTGCGCACCATCGCGCTGTGCTCGTCGATCGGCAACGATACCGATTCCATCGCCACCATGGCCGGCGCGGTGGCGGGGGCCTTGCGCGGCACGGCGGCGTTGCCGGTCGACCTGCTGGATGAGTTCCTGCTGGTCAACCGGGCCGACTTCGACCTGGCGCAAATGGCCGACGGCCTGCATCGCATTGCTGCGGCCAACGCCGTGGCCGGGGCAGTCCGATGATGACCTCGCCGCGCGAATTCGACCTGCTGGCCTTTGGCGATCCGGTCGCCGACATCATGTTGCGCGCTGACGCGCTGCCGCCGGTCGGCGGCAAGACGCTCGGCCAGTCGCTCGGCATCTGGCCCGGCGGCACCACGGCCAACGTCGCCTGCGCCGCTGCGCGCCTGGGGCTGCGCTCGGCGCTGTTCGGTCGCACTGGCGACGACGCCTATGCCAGCCTGCTGCGCGCTTCGCTGCTGGGTCATGCGGTGGACACGCGCTGGTTGTCCAGCATGGCGCAGACGCCCTCGGCTTCTGCCATCGCGGTGCTGGCACCGACGGGCGAGAAGTCGATCATCTATATGCCCATGCCGGCGGCGCCGGTCGAGGCCCATGGCCTGGCACAAGCCCTGGCGCAGACCCGGATGATGTATGCCATGCCGTATGACTTCGACCAGTTCGCAGGCTTGTGTCATCAAGCCCGCCAGGCCGGCGTGCGCATCGCCATCGACCTCGAGGCAGCCGTCGCCCCCGACCCCGGCCAGATGCGCCGCCGCGCGGCGCTGGCCGATATCGTCTTCTTCAACGAAGCCGGCTTCCTGGCCGGCACCGGCCAGCCGCCCACGCCGGACGCGATGCGCGAGGTGCTGGCGCTGGGTCCCGGCGAAGTGGTGGTGACGCTGGGCGCCGAGGGTGCCGTGGCGATCAATCACGGCGGCCATGCGCGCCATGTCGCTTTTCCGGCCACCGTGCGCGATACCACTGGCGCCGGCGACAGTTTCAACGCCGCCTACCTCTGCGCCCGTCTGGCAGGGCAGGCGCTGCCCGAGGCGCTGCGCTTTGCCTGCGCCGCGGCCAGTTGCACGGTGGCGGCGCTGGGCGCGCGCGGCGGGCTGCCGGATCAGCAACGGGTGGCTTGCGTGCTGCAACACGGCATACGACCCAAGGAGACATCAGCATGAGAGCGACCATCATCGACTGCGATCCGGGCATCGACGACGCCCTGGCCCTGTTGCTGGCCGCCGGCAGTCCGGAACTCGATCTGCTGGCCGTGACTACGGTGGCCGGCAATCGTCCGGCACCGGTCACGGCCCGCAACGCCCGCCAGATCCTCGACCTGGCCGGGCGCCCGCAGGTGCCGGTGCATGCCGGTGCCGAACGGCCGCTGGCCGGCGGCGCACCGCGCTGCAACCTGGTGCATGGCGAAGATGGCCTGGGCGGCGTCGACCTGGGCCAGCCCGGCGCGATTGCCGCCGGTCATGCCGCCATCGCGCTGGTGGACATGCTGCGGCAACATTCGCCGGCTAGTATCGACCTCGTGGCGATGGGCCCGTTGACCAACCTGGCGCTGGCCGAACTGCTCTCGCCTGGAGTGTTGCAGCGGGCCGGGCGCCTGGCGATCATGGGCGGCGCCTTGCGGGTGCCGGGCAATATCAGGCCGGCGGCAGAGTTCAATTTCTACGCTGACGCGCTGGCGGCCGACATCGTCCTGCGCAGTGGCGCTGCGATCTCGCTGTTTGCGCTGGATGTGACGCACCAGGCCATCATGAGCCCGCCATGGATTGCCTCTTTCGCGGGCCTGGACAGTCGCAGCGGCAATGCCGCAGCCGCCATGCTGCAGGCGTATGCCGCGATGGATCCGTTGTTGCACGATGTCTGTCCGGTGGCTTACCTGCTGCGCCCGCAGTTGTTCGACATGCAACCCTGTCGGGTGCAGGTCGATGTGCGTGCCGGCACCAGCGAAGGGTATGTGCTGGCGCATTTTGATGTCGCCGCAGGAGCGGGGCCGATGGTGCAGGCTGCCACCGGCGTCGACAACCCGGCATTGCTGGCGCTGGTATTCGAACGCATCGCCAGGCTGCCCTGATGCGGTTTCTCTTCTTTTGGTGAGTTCCACATGAACTGGTCTTTCCGTTGCTCGCGCCTGCTGCTGCTGGCGTCCTGTCTCTGGCTGGCAGCCTGCGCGCAGGTGGCGTCAAGCCAGGCCGGTCCCGGCCATCGCATCGGCAGCCTGAGGCTCCTGGGTGAGCAGCGCATAGCATTGAACCAGCCATTTCGCGATACCGTCATCGGCGGCCTGTCGGGCATCGACTACGACGCCGCGACCGATACCTGGGTGGCGCAAAGCGACGATCGCTCCGAGATCAATCCGGCCCGCTTCTATGTGATGCGGCTGCAATACGACCTGGCCGGTTTTCATCGGCTGGCGGTGGAAGACGTGAAGTTCTTCAGGCAACCCGATGGCTCGCTCTATCCGGGCGAAGCCGAGCAGGGCAAGCGGGCAGGGGATATCCCCGATCTCGAATCGATACGCATCGATCCCCGCGACGGCAGCATCTGGTACGCCAGCGAAGGCAGCCGGCGCTATGGCATGTCGCCGTTCGTGCGGCGGGCCGATCGCAATGGCCATTTTCTGGCGCATTTTCCGGTCGGCCACATGTTCGACGTGCATCCCGACCAGCCATTGGGTTCGCGCAACAACCTGTCGTTCGAGGGACTCAGTTTTTCAGCCGATGGCCGCGACCTGTGGCTGGGCATGGAAGGCCCCTTGTATCAGGACGGCGCGCCGCCCAGCCTGAAGCAGGGCGCGCCGGTGCGCATCAGCCGTTACGGCCGGGATGGCGTGATGCTGGCGCAGTACGCCTACCAGCTCGATCCGATCCGCTTCGCGCCAGGCGGTCGCTACGCCGACAATGGCCTGTCCGAGATCCTGGCGGTGGACGATCAGCGGCTGCTGGCGCTGGAACGCTCGGGCGTGCAGGGCAGCGATGGCGTGTTCAGGTTTCATATCCGGCTCTATGAGCTGGACGTGGCCCAGGCCACCGACATCCGCAACGTTGCCGCATTGACGGCCGCCACCGGCATCACCCCGGCCGCCAAGCGCCTGGTGCTGGACTTCGACACGCTGGGCATCGACAAGGTGGACAACCTGGAAGGCGTCGCCTGGGGGCCGAAGCTGGCCAACGGCCACGATAGCCTGGTGTTGATCTCGGATAACAATTTCCTGCCCTCGCAAGTCACCCAGGTGCTGGTGTTCGAGGTGCTGCCCCCCTGAACGCCAGGCTGGGCAGGACTGCGGCACTCGGCAGATGCGACATCAATGCAAACGCGACGATGATGGCAGCGCCGCAGCCCAGTGACGCCCAGGCCTCGGCGCGCCCGGTCCAGCGTTCTGCCAGCGGCAACATGTCGTGCAGGAAGCCCGAGCACCAGGCCAGCAGCAGCACCAGCAGGATGGTCGCGGGCAGCGCCGTGCCGAGGTAGCTCATGCCGGCCCGGCGTCGGCTGCGCCAGGCGTCTGGTCGCCATGACCAGATGGCCAGCGCGTGACTCAGCGCCACGGCCGGTCCCAGGCCCCACCAGAACAAAGGCTGATCGCATCGGGCGTCGCTGCGCAGCATCAGGAGCACGATCCAGATGGTGGGCGAGCTGACGGTCGCCACCGCCCATAACAGGGGTGGCCAGCTGCACCAGCTGACATGCCTTGCCGCCGTGGCGATGCCCGGAATCCGGCGTGACGCATAAAAGATCTTCATGGCGCTGCTCCCGCGATCGAATCGTCGATCTCTTTTACTTAGACGTTTTGAAGTGCCGAAGACCGCAGAAAATCTTTGTTTCTCCCTTCATCCGTTCCGTGACTGCGGCAAATCAGGTAAATGGCGCTTCAAGTGAGGATTGGCCCGTACTTTTTCGGGTAATCTTTCGCTCCACACATCAGCCCATCACCGCACGGATTGCCCGAACCCATGATGAACGCTTCCCTTCGCCTGCCGCTTTGCCTGTTGACGTTGTCGCTGATGGCAACCTGCTGCCACGCCGCTGCCGATGCGCCTGCCGAGCGCGGCCAGAACGTCGCTGATCGGGGTGCGCCCGACTTCACCCGGCTGGTCAAGGCGCAGGGCGCGGCGGTGGTCAACATCGGCGTGGCGCGCGAAGCCATCGCCTCGCGCCAGGCGGGCGCAGCGCAGGATCGCATCGAGGACGGCACGCTCGGTTCGGGCTTCATCGTCGGCGCCGACGGCTACATCCTGACCAACGCCCACGTGGTGGCACGGGCCTCCGACATCAGCATCAAGCTCAGCGACCGCCGCGAATACAAGGCGCGCCTGCTGGGGCTCGATACCCTTTCCGATGTCGCCCTGCTCAAGATCGACGCCAGCGGCCTGCCGGTGGTGAGGGTCGGCGACCCGGCCCGCATCGAGGTCGGCGAATGGGTGCTGGCCATCGGCGCGCCTTACGGTTTCAGCAATTCGGTCACGGCGGGCATTGTCAGCGCCAAGGGGCGCAGCTTGCCGGGCGCCGACTACATGCCTTTCCTGCAGACCGATGTGCCGATCAATCCGGGCAACTCGGGCGGCCCGCTGTTCAACATGCGTGGCGAAGTGATCGGCATCAATTCGCGCATCTACAGCAACAGCGGGGGCTACCAGGGCTTGTCGTTCGCCATCCCGATCGATGTCGCCATGCGCATCAAGGAACAACTACAGGCCAGGGGCGTGGTCACCCGCGGTCGTATCGGCGTGTCGGTGCAAGAAGTCAGCCAGGCGCTGGCGCAGTCGTTCGGGCTGGCGCGACCGGTGGGCGCGCTGGTGAGTTACGTGGCGCCGTACGGCGCGGCCGCACGCGCCGGCTTGAAGTCGGGCGACGTGATCCTCAAGGTCGACCGCCAGCAGGTGATCCAGTCGGCCGACGCGCTCACCTATATTGCCGCGCGCTCGCCCGGTCAGCGCATGGCGGTGCAGATCTGGCGCAACCGGACACTGGCCGAACTGGATATGGCGGTCGACGCCTTCGAGACCTCGGCCCCGCTGGCCAGGGCGGCTGTTCCTTCAGCGCCCCTGGGCATCTCGGTGCGCCCGCTGGCGCCGCAAGAGCAGGCCATGCTGCGGGTCGAGGGCGGCTTGCTGGTCGAACGGGTCAACCAGGCCGCTGCGCGCACCGGGGTCAAGGCCGGTGATGTCATCCTGTCCATCAATGGCGACAGCGTGGCCAGCGTCGATGCCCTGGTGGAGCAGATCCGCCAGGCGCGCGACAGCACCGGTTCGGCGGCGCTGCTGATCCAGCGCGCCTCGGCCCGCCTGTTCGTGCCGCTGGAACTGAAAAAGGCCGACGACGCCGAGGGCGCCAGCCTGCAGGCACCCTGACTGCCAGCGTCATCCCCACGTCATCGAACTGTAACTTTACGCAGTTACATTAGCGGGTCTTTGTAAAGACACTGCCGTCAGCGCACGACCCATACCGTCGGCAATTCATTTACCGAAAAGGGCGGGCTTGTGATCAGGGGGCTGACGTTTGCATCTCGTGTCCTGATACTGAGCGTGCTGATCGCCATGACAACGCCGATCGCCAAGGCACAGGGAAGGGAGGGGAGCTTGCAGCAATCGTTCGAATTCGATATCCCCGCCGGACCGCTGGTCGATGCGCTGGATCGCTACACCGTCCTGACAGGCCGGCCGACGCTCTATCCGAGCGCACTGGTGGCGGGCAGGACGGCATCGTCAGTGCAGGGCCGGCACGACGCCAGCACTGCCTTGCGCTTGTTGCTGCAGGGCAGCGGGCTGGTCATCGAAGAGATTCGCGATGGCGCCGTCGAGGCCCTGGTGCTCAAGCAGGCGCCCGCGGGCGATGCGGTCCCAGCCAGCAACTCCCATATTCCCAACGACGAGTACGACGCCCTGGTGCAAAGCCGCGCCTGGGCCACCTTCTGCGCCGACCAGCTCACGGCGCCCGGCTCCTATCGTGCGCTGCTGCGCTTCAACATCGATGCGGGTGGGCGGGTGCGTCGTGCGCGCCTGCTGGGCAGCACCGGCAGCGCGCCGCGCGACCGTCTGCTGACGGCGGCGCTGGCCGGCCTTGAAATCGGCCAGCCGCCGCCGGCCGGGCTGGTGCAGCCACTGACGCTGCTGATCCTGCCGCAGGGCCAGATGGCAGGCCGCACCTGTGCGTCGGGAGCGCCGTGATGGTCGAAGACGTCCGTTCGACGCTGCTGGGCCATCTGGCGTCACGTTATGGCGACCTCAAGCGTCGTCTGACCCGTCTGCTGGGCAGCGACGACCTGGCCGGCGACGCCTTGCAAGACACCTGGCTGCGGTTGCAGCGCATGGACGCCGATACCAGTCCGATCATGAATCCGCATGCCTTCCTGTTGCGCATGGCGGCCAACATCGCCGTCGACCAGCGGCGCAGCCAGAGCCGCGCGTTGCCGCCGGGCGAAATCGCCGAGCTGCTGGACCTTGCCGACCACGCGCCGGGTCCGGAGCAGACGGTCGAGGCGCGTTCCGAGGTGCAGGCCCTGTTGCGGCTGCTGGAGCGCATGCCGGCGCGGCGTCGCGAGATCCTGATCATGGTGCGGCTGGAGGGCATGCTGCAAAAGGAAGTCGCCGAACGGCTGGGTATTTCGCTGCGCACCGTCGAACATGAACTCAAACGCGCGCATGATTTTTGCATGTCGCGCCTGGACGAGAAAAAATAATGGCGGGTTTGTGCCGTCGCCAGCGTCCTAGATAAATGAACCCCGAAATTTCGTCATAGAACCTCAGCCACCCGTGAAGATGTCATCCGATAACCAGCAAGTTCCGCCCGACGTGCTCAAGCAAGAAGCGCGCGTGTGGTTGCGTCGGCTGACATCGGGCGAGGCGACCGAATGGGACGCCCAGGCCTTTACCCGATGGAAGCAGTCCAGCGCCGCGCATGCCCGCGCCTTCGACGAGGCCAAGCGGCAATGGCAGGCACTCGGTCCCGCCATCGGCTTGCTGTTGCAGAAGGACCAGGCCGTCGCCGCACGCCACGAAACCAGCATGCGTCGTCCACAGCCCGGTCGTCGCCTGTTCCTGCGGGTAGCCGGTGGCGCGATGGCGGCGGTGGCCGGTGCGGCCATCGTGCATCCTCCGCTGCAACTGTGGCCGTCATTCGATGAATGGCAGGCCGATGCGCGCACGGCCAAGGGCGAGCAGCGCCAGTTGGCCATGGGCGGCGGCGTCAGCGTGACCCTGAACACGCAGACCAGCATTCGTCGCGACATGACGGACGCCGGCGGCGGCGCGCTGGAACTGATCGGCGGCGAAGCAGCGGTCGACCTGGCCACCGGCGCGACGCCTTTCAGCGTGGCCGCAGGCAGCGGACGCAGCACCGCGCGCGAAGGCCAGTTCGAGGTGCGCCATCTCGACGGCCGGGTGTGCGTGACCTGCCTGCGCGGCACGGTGCAGGTGGCGCACCCGAAGGGGCAGGCGCGCCTGGCCGAACGCCAGCAACTGGTGTATGACAGCGACGCCTTCGGCGGCGTCGTCGCCATCGACGGCGAAGCGGCATCGGCCTGGCGCCGTGGCGAACTGGTCTTTCGCCAGACGCCGCTGGTGCGCGTGATCGACGAGATCAATCGCTATCGACCCGGACGCGTGGTGCTGGCCGCAAGCGCGCAGGAAAACAGCGCCGTCAACGGCCGCTTTTCGATTGCCGCGCTCGATAGCGCGCTGGTGCAGTTGCAGTATTCCTTCGGCCTCCAGGCGCGCCGGTTGCCGGGTGGCGTGGTGGTGTTGAGTTAACGCGTTTTCCCGACGCGACAAGAAAAAAAGTTGGGGGATTTTCTGCCGGCATGACGTCCTTGTAAAGACAGGTTGCGACGCAACAGGCGCGACTCTTCTTCTTCATCAGATGCAACCGGCCAGCGTCAGCAAGGCGGTTGTGCGTGATCGATTGTTATCGACAGGACTCACCATGAACAACCGCAAGACCCGCCGACCGTTTCATCTCGCGCCCATTGCCCATGCCGTCGCCTTGTTATTGGCGACCACCGGCGCGGCGCATGCGCAAAAGGCGTTCAGCCCGGCCTGGTTCGCCAACAAGGGCGTGGTGCAGAACAGCGCCGCCAGCACCGGTTACCTGCCCAACGGCACACCGGCCTCGGCATTGACCAACCCGGCCCAGCAGCAACAGCAGGCCAACGCGCAACTGCAGACTTCACTGAACAATCTGACCTTGCTGGCGCGCGGCATCGCCGCCAGCCAGGCGGCGCAGGCGGCAGCGCGACAGGCGGCTCTGGCCAACGGCGGCAGCGTGCCGGACGGACTGGGCGAAGGCGGCCTGAAGGTCGATACCAACAGCCTCACGCAAGGCTGGCTCAACGCCAATGCGCCGACCCAGAGCACATCTAATGGCAAGACCACGGTCAACATCCAGCAGAGCGCCGACAAGGCCATCCTGAACTGGGAAACCTTCAACGTCGGCCAGAACACCATCGTCAACTTTGCCCAGCAGGCCAGCTGGGCGGTATTGAACCGGGTCAATGATCCGCTGGCGCGGCCGAGCCGGATCCAGGGCCAGATCAGGGGCGACGGCACGGTCATGATCGTCAACCGCAACGGCGTGGTCTTCAGCGGCGGCAGCCAGGTCGATACGCATAACCTGGTGGTGGCGGCGGCCAACATCAGCGATGCGCAGTTCCGCAACAACGGCATCTACGGCGCTGATGCCAGCACCGCCAGCTTCACTGACGCCAACGGCCGGCTGATCGTCGAGGCCGGCGCCCGCATCACCACCACCGAACCGGCCTCGGTGACCCAGGGCGGCGGCTATGTGCTGTTGCTGGGCACTGAAGTCGACAACGCCGGCAGCATTTCAACGGCGCGCGGCCAGACCCAGCTGGCGGCCGGCGACAGCTTCATCATCCGGCGCGGCGTCGGCACCGAGGCCAATACCTTCTCGACTACCCGAGGCAACGAAATCGCGCCGCAGATCGACCTCGGCAGCAGCGCCGGCAAGGTTGTCAACAGCGGCTTGATCGTCGCCGGCGAAGGCGATGTCACCCTGGCCGGACGCGACGTGCAGCAAAACGGCGTGGCGCTGGCGACCACCACCGTCAATACACGCGGCACCATTCACCTGCTCAACGCGGCCAGCGACAGCCAGGGCAAGGTCACCCTGGGCGCGGGGTCAAGTACGGCGGTGCTGATCGATGACGATGGCTTGAGCACTGCGCTCAACAGCCAGCGCGACAGCCTGGTGGCAGGCTCGGCGGCGCAGGACTTGTTGCGCGCCAATGCCACTGCCGGCAAGTTCGACAACCTGGGCCGGCTGGCGGACCGGCGCGACCAGTCGCGCATCGAGATCGTCAGCGGCGGCGATGTCGAGTTCAAGGACGGCTCGACCACCCTGGCCACCGGTGGCCAGATCGCCGTGAGCGCGGCGCGCCGCAGTTTTGTGGGCAGTGGCGCCACGCTCGACGTGGCCGGCGCGGTGGGGGTGCAGCTGGCGATGCAAAGCAACAGCGTCAAGATCAATGTCCAGGGAAACGAATTGCGCGATTCGCCATCGGCCCGTGACGGCGGCAAGCTGGCCAATGGCGACGTGTGGATCGACGTCAGCCAACTGATCTATGTGCCGGCCGGCACCGGCGGCTACGCGTCGGACCGCTGGTACAGCGCAGGCGGGTTGCTGGAAGTGGGCGGTTACCTGGCCAACCAGGGCCATCGCATCGGTGAATGGGCGGCCCAGGGCGGCACCTTGACGCTGGGTGGCGCCGACGTCATCACGCAGGCCGGTTCGCGCATCAACCTGTCGGGCGGCAGCCTCGACGTGCAGACCGGCTATGTCAACACCACCTGGATCAAGGGCGCCGACGGTCGCCTCTACAACATCAACCAGGCCACCCCGGAGATGAGCTACGGCGGCGTCTATCGCGGCTTCGAAGTCGAGCATGCGCGCTGGGGCAACAACGCCACCGAGTATTTCTACAATCCGCTGATCGCGCCGCAGCGGGTGCTGCGCGACGGCTACACGGTCGGTCGCGACGCCGGTACGCTGGTGATCAATGCCGGCACTGCGGTGCTGGAAGGACGCATCGACGCCAGCGTCTATAACGGCCCGCAGCAGAATGCCGTGCGCGCCGCGGTCGCCGACAGCTACAAGCAGGTGCAGGGCGCGGCGGCCCGTGCCGGTGTGCTGATGCTGGGCCAGTACGGCGCACTGGGGCGCATCGACCTGTTCAACAGCGATGTGCGCATCGGCGACATCGCCCAGGTCAGCGCCGGCATGGACCTCGGCGACGCGCTCGATCCGGCCCGCGCCGGCACCGTCTGGCTGGATGCGGCGATGCTCAATGCGCAGGGATTGGGCGGGCTCGATCTCGGCACGCGCGGCAGCATCTCGATCCAACGCGACATCCGGCTGGCCGATGGCGGTCAACTGGCCCTGACCGCCGCCAACATCGATATCGGCGCCAGCGTGGTGGCAACCAGCGGCAGCGTGCGCGCCAGCAACCTGTTCGTGTCACCGGTGAGTGGCGCGGTGACGGCCGCACTGACCCAGGGCGGGGTATCGAGCATCGTGTTGCGCGATGGCGCCACGCTGGATATGCGCGGCGTACAACCGGGCGTCGCCGGCGGCAACAATGCCCAGGCCTATCTCAATGGCGGCAGTGTCAGCCTGGAGTCGTCGCATGACGTCACCGTGCAAGCCGGCAGCAAGATCGACGTGTCGTCCGGCGCGACCTTGACGGCGCAAGGCCGTGCGGTCGGCGGGCGTGGCGGCAACGTGACGCTGGTGGCCGATTCGGCCGGCAGCGCGACCAATGCCAATGGCGTGTTGACGCTCGATGGCGAGATTGCGGGTTACGGCGTCAAGGGCGGCGGCAAGCTCAAGATCGAGACCGGTTCGCAGCTGCTCATCGGCGGTGATCGCAGCGCCGCCGGCGGCGCGCTGGTGATCGATACGGCGCGCCTGCAGTCGGGATTTTCCGCCTATGACCTGAACGGTCACGCCGGCTTGAGCGTGGCCGATGGGGCCCAGGTCGATGTCAGCGTCCCGGTCTACGACCTGGGCGCCATCGGCGCCGGCGGCGCGCTGAGTCCATCGCTGCCGGCGCTGATGCAGGCCGATCTGGCGCGCCAAAGCCTCACGCAGCGTCAGGGCGCGGATCTGGTGCTGCGCTCGCAACGGCGGCTGGAACAGGGCGGCGATATCCGCATCGGCAGCGGCGCGCTGGTGTCGGTCGACCCGGGACGTTCGATCAGCCTGCTGGGCGGTGGCCTGAGCAATATCGTGGTCGAGGGCCGGCTCAATGCCTGGGGCGGCAATATTGCGCTGGGCGTCGAGGCGCCGGCGCTCAATAGCTCCATCAATACCTCGCAGCAAGCACATCAGCGCAGTATCTGGATCGGTGAAAACGCGGTGCTCGATGTCGCCGCCCGGGCCATTGCGGTGACCGGCGCCAATGGCCGCCGCTTCGGTGCGGTGGCCGATGGCGGCACCATCTCGATCGGCGGCGCCCTCGACTGGGAAGACAAGGGCGTGGCCGCCGCGCCCGACGTGGCCGTCATCATCCGCGCGGGCGCCTTGCTCGATGCGTCCGGCGCCAAGGCCACGCTGGACTACCAGGGGGGCCCGGTGGAGGTGGCTTCCAACGGCGGCAGCATCATCCTCAAGTCGGCCCACAGTCTCTATCTGGACGGCGCCATGACCGCCCGCGCCGGTGGCGCAGGCGCGGCGGGCGGCACGCTGGCCGTCGCGCTGGAAACGCCGATCTTTTCGGTCTCGACCTTGCCGCAGGACGCGGTGCGCGCGCAGCGCGAATTCATCATTTCGCAACAGCAGCAGGGCAGCGGCCTGGCCGCCAACCTGAGGCCCGGACAGAGCGATCCGGCACTCAGGTATGGCGCCGGTCGGCTGTCGGCGCAACAGGTCCAGGGCGGCGGCTTCGACAACCTGTCGCTGCTGGTCAATGGCTTGCTCAGCTTCGACGGCGACGTCAGCCTGGCCACCACCCAGAGCATGCGCATCTATGCCGGCGCCTATGGCCTGAGCCAGGCCGCCGCTACCGACAGCAGCGTCAGGCTGGCTTCGTCCTATCTGCGCCTGGCCGGTTCGTCCGGCGCGGCCGCCGATGGCCAGCGCATGTTCAGCGTGAACTGGCGCAGCGGCGCCTCGGCCCAGGCCAGCGCGGCGCGCTTGAGCGCCGTGGCCGACCTGATCGAGGTGCGTGACCGGGCCGGCTTCGGCGGCGCCGGCGGCAGCATCCAGCAGTCGGACAATTCCACCATCAGCATCGACCGGCGCGGTTTCGACCAGGTCGACATCGTCAGCCGGGGCGACCTGCGCCTGCTGGGCGGCACCAGCGGGCGCGGCCTGTCGGGCACCACCACCACCGAGCTGGCCGCCACCGGCGACCTGCGCATCACGGCCGCGCAGATCTACCCGGTCACCGGCGCCGAGGCCCAGATCGTGGCCGGCTATGCCACCGGCCGCACCCTCGACATCCATCGTTATGCCGATATTGATCCGGGGGCGCCGTCGTCGGTCTTCGGCCGCCTGGCGCTGGGCGGTGACATCGTGCACCAGGGCGGCATCGTGCGCGCACCGCTGGGCCAGTTGCTGGTGGGCGGCGATTCGATGGGGTCCTACTACCGTCATTCCAGCCTGGTCGAGCTGCTGGCCGGCAGTATCACCTCGGTCAGCGCCGCGGGCGTGGTGCTGCCGTACGGCGGCACCATCGATGGCCTGAGCTATAGCTACAACGGCGTGACCGTCTCGCAGAAGGCCATCGGCGCCAGCAGCATCACCTTCAGCGGCGACCGCGTGGTCGGCCATGGCGGCTCGTTGCTCGATCTCTCCGGTGGTGGCTCCCTCACCGGCGCCGGCTTCGTCAGCGGCCGGGGCGGTTCGGTCGATATCCTGCGCACGCCGCTGGTGAACGCCAACCCCACGTTTGCGTTCAGCCAGTCCGGCAACGCGGTGTACGCCATCATGCCAGGATCGTCGCTGACCTATGCCCCGGTGGCGCCGGACGCCGGCGCCGGCAACCCCATGGTTGGACGCCAGATCACCTTGCAGCAGGATGTGGGCGGCCTCAAGGCCGGCACCTATACGCTGTTGCCATCGACCTATGCCATGCTGCCCGGCGCCTATCGCATCGAGATCGGCGCCCAGGGCGTACCCGGCGGCGGGGTCGGCACGACCGGCAATGGCTCCTACGTGGCGTCGGCTTACCTGGGCGTGGCCAATACGCCCATCGTCGCGTCGCTGCCGAACCAGGTGATCGTGACCTCCGGCGAGCAGTTGCGCCGGCACTCCACCTATAACGAAACCGGCTACGATGCCTTCGTCATCGCCGATGCGGTCCGTCGTGGCGGCATGCGTGGCGAGCTGGCCGCCGATGCCCATCGCCTGGTGCTGGATTTCAACAACGTGCGTGCCAATGGCGGCCAGCCGATGCTCAGCTTCGAGGGCGAGGCGCGCTTTGATCGCGCCGGCAGCGCTGCCTTCGGCAGCACGCTGGAAGTGCTTGCCTCGGAGCTCGAAGTGCTTGGCACGGGCGCAGCACCCACCGCTGGCTTCAAGTATGCATCGTTGCGCGCTGATGACCTCAACGCCTTCGGCGCGTCACGCATGATCCTGGGCGGTTCGCTGGTGCTCAACCACGCTGACAACTTCGCCACCTTCAACGGCAGCAGCTCCAGCCTGTACGTACGCAGCGGCGCCATGCTGAAGGCGGCCGAAGTGTTCCTGCTGTCCACCAATACCAGCTATGGCGCGGGCACCTTGGTCGAGCAGGGCGCCTCCATCAACACCATCGGCCAGGGCGCAGCGGCCTACGATTCGAGCAGCGGGGTCACCTTCGCCGCCGGCAATGCTTCGGTGCTGGGCCTGTCGAACGGCGTGATCAACCTGCTGGCCGGGGCCAGCGGCGGCATCATCGATATCGGTCATTGCACGCTCGCCTGCAGCGGCGGCACGTTGCTGGCCAGCGAAGGCACGCTGGCCATCGCCACCGGTCGTTCCTTCACCATGGCCGACGATGTGCGCTATGGCGCCCGCAACCTGATGATTGGCGTGTCGTCCCTCAACGTGGGTAGCGCAGCGGCGTTGAACCAGGCTGCGGCCAATGGCCAACTGCCGTCTGGCCTGTCGATGAACCAGGATGTGCTCAAGCGCCTGCTGGCCGGCAATAGCGGTGACGGCGTGCCGGCGCTGGAGACACTGGCCTTCAATGTGCGCGAATCGATCAACATGTTCGGCGAAGTCGACTTCGACGCCCGCAGCTCAAGCACCGGCAAGTCGGCGCTGCAGCGGCTGGTGATCGGCACGCCCGCCATCTATGGCTATGGCGCGGCCGGCGAGACGGCCTCGATCAAGGCCAATGAAATCGTCTGGACCGGCGCCACCGCGACCCGTTCGTCAACCGGCAATTCGGCCACCTACGTGCCGGCTGCGCCCGGCGCGGCGATCGGCAACCTGCTGGGCGACAGCACCCTGTCGCTGAGCGCCGAGCGCATCATCCTGGGCTTTGCGCCCAATATGCAACCAGTGGCGAGCGTGTCGGCAGACCGCCTGGCGCTCGGCTTCGGCACGGTCAACCTGAATGCCTCCGAACGCCTGACCGGCAATGGCCAGGGCAGCCTGTCGGTCTACCATCGCCAGGGTGCGTATGTCGCCGGCAGCGGTTATCAATACAGCGATGGCAACCTCAACATCAGCACGCCGCTGGTCACCGGTGAGGCCGCCTCGGTGAGCCGCTTCACGGCCGGCGGCAATATCGTCGTCAGCGGCGCCAAGGCAGCCGCTGTCACCAGCGATGCGCTGGGCGCCGAGCTGCAATTGAATGCCCGCAACATCAGCCTCGACACCCGCGTGGCGCTGGCCAGCGGCAAGCTGGGCATCAATGCCGAGCAGGATGTGGTGCTGGGGGATGATGCCGATATCGACCTCGCCGGACGCGCCATCAAGTTCTTCGAGCAGACCCGCTACAGCCGTGGCGGCGACCTGCTGGTCAACAGCAAGAGCGGCAACATCACACAGGCGGCGGGATCGGTGATCAACGTCTCGGCCGTCAACAACCGGGCCGGCAGCATGCAGGTGGTGGCGCTGGGTGCCGGTGCTGGCGCGATCGACCTGGCTGGCAGTTTGCTGGGACGCGCCAGCGGCAGCTACGACGCTGGCGGCACGATCGTGCCGTTCGACGCTGGCGAGCTGACGGTGCGCGGCCAGACCATCGCCGACTTCGCCGGGCTCAACGCCCGCCTCAACAGCGGTGAGGTGGTTGGCGCGCGGCGCTTCCAGACCAAGCAGGGCGACCTGGTGATCGGTAATGAAATCAAGGCGCGCCAGGTCGAGATCGCCGTCGACGGCGGCAGCCTGACCGTCAACGGCGTCATCGACGCTGCCGGCGCGCAGGTCGGCAGCATCCGCCTGGCCGCGCAGAACAACCTGACCATCAACGGCACGCTGGACACCCATGGCACCGGCTTGCGGGTCGATACCTACGGCGGCATCATCGACAGCGCCAACCGCGCCGTGGTCGACCTGACCACCGTGGGCGGCATGCTGACCCTGGCCAGCACCGCTCGCATCGACCTGCGCCATGGCACCGACGCCAGCGGCGGCGATGGCGTGGCGCGTGGCAGCCTGACCCTCAATGCGCCCCGACTGGGTGGCGTCGATGGCAGTGGCGCCGGCGCCAACGACGTGGCCGTGACGGTGGTGGCCACCCCCGCCATCAGCGGCGCGCGCAGCATTGCCGTCAATGGCTTCCGGCGCTACGACGACGCCCCGCTGGCGACGCAACCGGATGCCTCGGGCAACACGCCGCAATTGATCACCCAGGGTTATCTCAACGACCTCGACGTCCACAGCCGCGATTTCATCGACGCCGCGCTGGCCAATGGCAACCTGAGCGCGCGCCTGGCCGGGCTGGGCAGCTATCACCTGCGCCCCGGTGTGGAGATTGTCAGCAATGCCCTCACCAACCCGGGCGGCAACCTCAGCGTGGTGGGTGACATCGACCTGTCGGCTTATCGCTACGGCCCCGGCGCCAATCGTCTCGATCCGGCGCTGCGGGGCTTCGGCGAACCGGGCGTGCTGGTGCTGCGGGCGGCTGGCGACCTGAATATCTATGGCAGCATCACCGATGGCTTTGCGCCGCCGGTGGCCACCCCTGACGACAAGGGCTGGTACCTGACCGAGTCCACTGCCGCCTTGACCGGATCGACTTCGTTCGCGGCCGATATCGTGGTGCCGATCGACGGCGTGGTGCTGGAAGCCGGCACTTTCTTCCCCAAGGGCGCGACCCTCAACTACGCCGTCTCGGTACAAGCCATGACGCTGCCGGCCGGCACCGTGCTGCCGGCGGCGGCCACCCTGGGCGCTGACTACACGCTGCCCGCTGGCACCGTGGTGGCGGCCAATGTGCTCAATGCCGATGGCAGCGTGGCGCTGGCCGCCGGCACGGTGCTGTCGGCCAACGTCAACCTGAGCGCTGGCATGGTGCTGGGTGCGGGCAGCACCTTGCGCGCCGAAGCCAATGTGGCGGCCATGACCTGGCCCCGCGGCGTGCTGCTGCCGGTCGATATGACCACCGATGCCAGCGTGACCCTGGCGCGCGGCGCATTGATTCCCTCGATGGCCAAGGTCCAGCTGTTGAACGATGCGCCGATCAACCTGCGCCCTGAAGTCGCTGGTGTGCAGGGCAGCAACTGGGCGGTGGCGGCCATGCTGCCCAAGGGCACTACCAGCTGGAGCATGCAGCTGACTGCGGGTGCCGACCTGGGCTCGGCCGATCGCCGCGCCACCACGCCGGCCGCCACCGGTTCCATCATCCTGGCCGACACCCACACCATGAGCCGGGTCGTCACCGTGCCGGGTGGCACCGGGCAGATCTGGCCAGAGGGCAACCCGATGGGCATGCCGGCCGGCGAACCGGTGTCGCCCGACGACATGTGGGCCTGCGACATCGGCTGGTGTGCCATCGACCCCAAGCGCTTGAGCTATACCTACACTGAAGCCGGATCGCTGGCCGCCAATTCCGACACCACGAAGACCGGGCAGAAGGTCGGCGATGAATATATCGCCATCGGTTTCTGCGATTGGGACCCGAGCTATTGCGTGACCGTGGTCAGCCCGATCAAGGACATCACCACCGCCAACCTGTACTCGCCGATGTTCAGCGTGCTGCGCACCGGCGGTGGCGACCTGAACCTGAACGCGTCGCGCGACCTGCGCATGATGTCACCGTTTGGCGTGTACACCGCCGGCACGCCGTCGGCCGCCAGGCTCGATGGATCCGGCGCCGATCCCTATAACCGCGCCCGTGGCACCACGAAGGGCAGCGTGCTCGGCCTGGCCGACACCGGCTACGACGATGCACTGGCCAGTTACCAGGCCTGGTATCCGGAGCTGGGCGGCAATCTCAATATCGATGTCGGTCGCAACATCATCGGCGACGTCTGGGGCAGCACCTTCAGCCGCGAACGCACGCAGTTGCCCAGCGCCGGCGTGGGCAACTGGTTGTGGCGCCAGGGCAGCGACAGCATCGGCGGCGCCGACGCCGTGGCCAGCGCCTGGTGGATCAACTTCGGCACCTACGTGGCGCCGCTCCCGGGCGTGGTGACCAGCACGCCTTACCTGGTCGGCTTCACCGGCCTGGGCACGCTGGGTGGTGGCAACCTGTCGATCAGCGCCGGCGGTGACGCCGGCATCATCTCGCAGCGCGGCGACGCCCGGGGCGTTGTGTATCCCCGTACCCAGGCGCTGGTGGCGGCAGTGGGCAGCACCGGCCGGGTCGACGCCGATGGCAGCATGCACCTGACCGGCGGCGGCGACCTGCGTCTGCGGGTCGGGGGCGCGATCAATCCTGCGACGTCGATATCGCAATACGGCGAGGGCGGCGCCAACATCCAGGACAGCGACCTCAACGGCGTGCTGACCAACCTGCGCGGCGTGGTGACGGTCGAGGCCGGCGCGGTGGGCAGCGTGCTGACCCGTTACCGCTCGCTGCAGTCGGTCATTCGCGGCGTCGACGGCGACGCCGGTGACGTGCGCGCCATCGATCCGTTCAAGTCGACCATTGCCCTGTCGGGTTCCGGCTTGAGCCTGATGCCGGGCGATGCGACCGTGTATGTCGATACCCGGCGCGACCTGGTGCTGACCGACGCCGGCGATCCGGGCCGCGTCTATGTCGACAACATGAGCAGCTTCAGCGCCAATGGCACCCGCTATACCGGCGGCGGCCAGAGCTGGTTCTCGTTGTGGACGCCGCATACCGCGATCAATCTGTTCGCAGCTGGCGGCAACCTGACGCCTGGCACGCAGGTGGCGAACCAGAGCGCAGTGGGCGGCAACGGCAATCCGGGCGACTTGCTGACGATCTATCCATCCATCCTGCGGGCGACGGCCGCCAGCGGCAGCATCTACTACGGCTATTCGGCGGCGCCAGGTTCCAGCGGCACGGACGTGCTGCGCGGGCTGGTGCTTGCGCCCTCGACGCGCGGCGCGCTGGAGATGCTGGCCGGCGATTCGATCTACGGCGGCAACTACAACATCAGCATGTCCAATGCCGATGGCGCGTTGCCGACCCCTAAAAAACCGGCCTTTTCCGGCTTCGACGTCGATTTCAACAGTGCCTATATTCCCGGCACCTCGAACCTGGGCCGCGAAGGCGCAAGCAATACCTCGTACTTCTCGGACAAGGTATTGCCGGGGGCGATCGGCATGTTCCCGCTGTTCGCCTTCAGTCCCGATACGCCGATGGCATCATCGCTGCATGCGGGCGACCGTTCGGCGGCCCTGTTCTATGCCGCTAGCGGCGACATCCTCGGCCTCACCACCGGCACGCTGCAGAAGTTCTCCGCGACGACCCAACGCACTATTCCGGTCTGGTATCGGGCTGCCTTGCCGGGCCGGATCCAGGCCGGGCGCGACATCATCAACACCCGTGGCCTGCTGGCGCACAACAACGTCGATGACATCTCGCTGGTGCAGGCCGGGCGCGACATCATCTATGCCGACCTGAGCGTGGCCGGTCCCGGCACGCTGGAGCTGACGGCCGGCCGCGATGTGCGCCAGGAAGACCGCGCCAGCCTGGTCAGCATCGGCCCGGTAGTGCCGGGTGACAAGCGCCTGGGCGCCGATATCGCCGTGATGGCGGGCGCCGCCCAGGGCCTGAACTACGCCGATATCGCCGCGCGTTACCTGGACCCGGCCAACCAGGCCGATTCCGGCGCATCGCTGGCCAGCCAGCCCGGTCGCGTGGTCAAGACCTACCAGGGCGAACTGGCGGCCTGGATGGCGGAACGCTATGGTTTCAGCGGCACCCAGGCGCAAGCGCTGGTGGCGTTCAATGCGCTGGCGCCGGAGCAGCAGCGGGCGTTCCTGCGGTCGGTGTACTACAACGAGTTGCGCGAAGGCGGGCGTGAGTTCAATGATCCGAACAGCCGTCGCTTCGGGTCCTTCCTGCGCAGTCGCGACATGATCTCCACGCTGTTCCCGGACCGTGCCGCCGATGGCAGTCTCATCAAGCGCAGCGGTGACATCACGCTGTTCGGCAATTCGGGCGTGCACACCGATTTCGGCGGCAACATCCAGATGATGGCGCCGGGCGGCCAGATCGTGGTGGGCGTGCAGGGGCCTGTACCGGCCGCCAGCGCCGGCCTGATCACGCAGGGCACCGGCGACATCCAACTGTTCAGCGAACAGAGCCTGCTGCTGGGCTTGTCGCGCATCATGACCACCTTCGGCGGCGATATCTTCGCCTGGTCCGAGCAGGGCGACATCAACGCCGGTCGCGGGTCCAAGACTACCCAGGTCTATACCCCGCCCAAGCGGGTCTACGACCAGTGGGGCAACGTCAGCCTGTCGCCGCAGGTGCCCAGTTCCGGCGCCGGCATCGCCACCCTGAGCCCGGTGCCGCAGGCCAAGGCCGGCGACGTCGACCTGATCGCGCCGCTGGGCACGATCGATGCCGGCGAAGCGGGCATCCGGGTCTCGGGCAACGTCAACATCTTTGCGCAGCAGGTGGTCAATGCGGCCAACATCCAGGTCAAGGGTGAGTCAAGCGGCCTGCCGGCGGTGGCCAGCGTCAACGTCGGCGCGTTGAGCAACGCCAGTGCGGCCGCCAGTTCGGCCGCCATGGCCGCGCAAGACACGGTCCAGCGCGCCCGCGACGCATCGCGCCAGGCATTGCCATCGGTATTCACGGTGCGGGTGCTGGGATTCGGCGAAGAGGCGCCGGAAGCGAGCAAGCCCGTTTCACCGTCGGCGCGCCAGGGCGGCCAGGGCTATGACCGGGCCAGCTTCGTGCAGGTGGCAGGGCACGGGCAGGAGATCAGGCCGGAGCTGGCCTCGCACCTGACCGAACAGGAAAAGACCCTGTTGCGCCAGGACCGATAAGCCGCGTGGAAGTATGGAAATGAGGAAGTGAGGAAGTGACCGAGGCCGGGTGTGCAGACACCCGGCCTTTTTTACGTGCGCTGCTTCAGCGCGCGCTGGCCGGCGGACGTTGCGGGATGACCGAGGTGCCCAGCGTGTTGCCCATGCGGTTGCTCAAGGCGGCGCGGTTGAATACGCCGAGTTGATTGCCCGGCTGGTTGATGATCTGCTCGGAGGTCATCGGCGAAGACGGCTTGGCCTGCTGCGCGCCGGACGCCGGCTGCAGTTTCTCGGTCAGGCAGGCGAAGGACTGCGAGCGCACGCCATTGACTTCGACCTCGACGCAGGCGGGGGAGGGGGCAGGCGCGGGAGCGCTTTCGGCATGGGCAGGTATGGCTGGCCACAGGAGGGCGCACGCGACGAACGCCAACGAAAAGTTGTTCATGATGAATGCAGGGCGCAGGTATGAGGAAACTTATTTTTAGCCTGATCCGGCCAGAGCGCAAGCCAATCGTAAAAATAAAGTTGACAAGAAATTACGCAGATTGACGACTGTCACCGAACGGTCATGCTGCGCGACTACCATCTCGGCGCTATCCGCCCTCGAGTCGAACCATCGATTCCCGAACAACGATAAAAACGGCGGCCGATGGCGAAAGGGGACGATTCAATTATGAACGTTTGATGACATTTGGCGGGTTGCTCTCCGGCCAACCGTCTTTGCTTCTATATGCCGCAATCATCCGACAGCCAAGTCGGGGGGCACAGAGTGGAGTTAAAGGGGTGAGATTTTCAGCTATGCCTAACGCAAACGAAATCGCAGCAATCAATATCCGGGGCAGGCGCCCGCGCCTGGGCACGATGTGCCTGGCCCTGGCGCTTTGCTGGCATGTCAGCGCCAGCGCGCAGCAGCAGGGCGCCGCTGCCGGCAACGAAGCGCGCCAGGTCGACATCAACGAATACATCGTGCGCGGCAATACCGTGCTCGACGCGCGCGCCATCGAACAGGCGGTTACGCCTTTTCTCGGCCCCAAGCGCACTTTGAAGGATGTCGAAGGCGCGCGCGACGCGCTGCTGGCGGCCTATAACGCCAAAGGCTACCAATCGGTCTACGTCGACCTGCCGGAGCAGCAGGTGAGCGACGGCATCGTCTTTTTGCAGGTCACCGAGACCACCGTCGGTCGCGTGCGGGTGGTCGGCGCCCAATACAATTCGCCGGCCGAGATCCGCAACCAGGTGCCGGCCCTGAAGGAAGGCGCCGTGCCTGACTTCACCCGCGCCCAGGCCGAGCTGACCGCGCTCAATCGCGGCGGCAAGCGGCAAGTCATGCCGCTGGTCAAGCAGGGCACGATCCCGGGCACCATGGATGTCGACCTCAAGGTCGACGACAGCACGCCCTGGCGCGGCAGCGTCGGCCTCAACAACGACTACAGCGCCGACACCAGTCACCTGCGCGCCACCGCCAGCATCGGCTACGACAATCTCTGGCAGCTGGGCCACAGCATCTCGCTCAGCTTCTACGGCACGCCCCAGGATTTCAGCCAGACGCGGGTCTGGTCGGGTTCGTATTCGGCGCCGCTGCGGGGCACCAACTGGAGCCTGGAGGCGTCCGGTTACTACTCCAACAGCAATGTCTCGACGGTGGGCGGCACCAGCGTGCTGGGCAAGGGCCATTCGGTGGGCCTGAAGGCGGTCTATACGGTGCCGACCAGCGGCGAGTGGTATCACACGCTGGCGGCCGGGGTCGACTTCAAGGATAACCAGGAAGGCTTGCGACTGGGCGGTACCGGCGACAACGTGCCGTTGCGCTATGCGCCGATCACGCTGGGCTACACCGGTTTTCGCCAGGGCGAACGCAGCCAGTTCAGCCTCAACCTGTCGATGGTCAGCGGCACCCGCAGCTTCTTCGGTTATGGCAGCAACGAGAGCCAGTTCGACTACAAGCGCTACAAGTCCTCGCCCAGCTTCACCGTGTTCAAGGGCGACCTGAACGGCTCCTACACGCTGGCCAGCAACGAGCAGATCGGTTATCGCCTGTCGGCGCAGATGACCGATGCCGCGCTGATCTCGACCGAGCAGATCGCCGCCGGCGGTTCCAGTTCGGTGCGTGGTTACCTGTCGGCCGAAGCCACCGGCGACTACGGCCTGGTGGGGTCGCTCGAATTGCGCTCGCGGCCGCTGACCTGGCTCAACCCATGGGTCGAGAACTGGCGCGTCTACGGCTTCACCGACGCCGGCACGCTGCGCCTGCGCGACCCGCTGCCCGAGCAGGTCTACAGCTTCAACCTGGCCTCGGTCGGCATCGGCACCAACTTCCTTCTGGCGCAGCGCGTCAGCGGCCGCTTCGACCTGGCGTATCCGCTGAAGAAAGTAGCGCGCACGCCCGCTCACGATTGGCGACTCAATTTCAGCCTGACGGCTAGTTATTGAGCGCTCGACTCCTTACAACATTCAGACCTGGCAAGTGGAGAACCATGCTATGAGACGTATCCTTTTTGTGCTGCTGGCGCTGGCCAGCGCCATCCTTCCCAACCTGGCGCACGCGTGGTGGCAGCCTGACTGGGCCTATCGCAAGCCGCTGACGCTGGACGCCGGCCCGCAGGGCGCGGCCCTGGGCGGCGACGCCGGTCGCGTGTCGGTGCTGTTGCGCCTGCATACCGGCAACTTCAGCTTCGAAGGCGTCAACGAAAACGGCAACGACCTGCGCTTCATCGCCGGCGACGACAAGACCGTGCTGAGCTACCAGATCGAACAGTTCGATCCGCTGCTGGGCATCGCCCTGGTATGGGTCGACGTGCCGGCACTGCCTGCCGCCGCGCCACAGCAGGTGTGGATGTACTACGGCAACCCCAAGGCGCCCCCGGCCAGCAACGGCCAGCGCACCTTCGATGCCGACACCACCCTGGTCTACCATTTCGCTGAAGCCAATGCCGCACCGCGCGACAGCACCGCCTACGGCAACAATGGCCAGACCGCCATCGTCACCGCCGAAGGCAGCGTGATCGGTCGTGGCGCGCGCTTCGGCAATGCGCCGCTGATGCTGCCTGCCTCGCCATCGCTGTCGGTGGCCGCCGGTGGCGCCTTCACCTTCTCGGCCTGGGTCCGTCCCGACCAGCTGGGCGCGGCGCAGGCAGTCTATGTGCGTCGCAACGGCGCCGAGCACCTGGCCATCGGCGTCGACAATGGCGTGCCCTTCGTTGAAGTCAACGGTCGTCGCAGCAACCCGGGTCAACCGATCCAGGCCGGCCAGTGGTCGCACCTGGCGGTCAAGGCCGATGCCCAGAACGTGGCCCTGTATGTGAACGGCCGCCCCTCGGCGTCGCTGGCCGCAGCGCTGCCGGCACTGAACACGGCCGCCGCCATCGGTGGCGACGTGGCCGGTGGCAACCTGGCGCCGTTCGCCGGCGCCATGGATGAAGTGCGGCTGTCCAAGATTGCCCGCACCGACGTCCAGTTGCTGGCCGATGCGGTGTCGCAGGGCGGCCAGTCGCGGCTGGTCAACTATGGTCCCGACGAACAGCAGGCCGGCAAGAGCCACTTCGGTTTCATCCTGGCCGCCATGCCGGTCGACGCCTGGGTCGTGGTGGTGCTGCTGGGCCTGATGATGAGCATCTCGTGGGCCATCATGATCGGCAAGGGCCGCAGCTACGGCGCGACCTCGCGCGCCAATGGCGTGTTCATGGAGCACTTCCGCGAAACCGCCGGCGCTTCGCTCGATGTCCTGGCGCGCAACAACAAGGTGCCCGAATCGGTGCGCGCGCAGTCGTCGCTGTGGCGTCTGTATGAAGTCGCCATCGAAGAAATGCGCCGTCGCCATGATCGTGGCTATGACCTGAATGCGGTGTCCGACGCCACCATCAGCGCCATTCGTGCCGCCATGGATGGCGTCATGGTGCGCGAGAACGAACGCATGGCCAAGCGCATGGTGTGGCTGTCGACCACCATCGAGGGCGCGCCCTACGTGGGCCTGTTCGGTACCGTCATCGGCATCATGCTGGTGTTCGTGGTGGCGGCCATGGCCGGTGCAGTCGACATCAACTCGGTGGCGCCGGGCATGGCGGCGGCGCTGTTGTGTACCGCCGCCGGCCTGGGCGTGGCGATTCCGGCGCTGTTCGGCTACAACTGGCTGGCGTCGCGTTCGGATGCGATTGCCGCCGACATGGCCGTGTTCGTCGACGAGTTCGCCACCCGCCTGGCCGAAGAGCAGGGCGAGGGCCGCCAGTTGCGCCCAGCCATGCGGGCCTGAGGAGAACCCCATGGCCAATCAATCCCGCTTTGGCGTGAAGAAGCGCAGCAGCGGCATCAACGTCACCCCCTTCGTGGACGTGCTGCTGGTGGTGCTGGTGATCTTCATCCTGACCAGCAATGCCAGCATTCCCGGGCTCAAGGTCGACCTGCCCAAGGCCAGCGCCGCGGTGGCGCTGGAAAAGCCCAAGACCCGTGCCATCACCATCGATAACGGCGGCCAGGTGTTCCTGGATGCGTATCCGGTCAGCCTGAACGAACTGGAAGAGCGCCTGCGCACCGAGAAGGCGCTCACGCCCGACTTTCCGGTGATCGTGCGGGGCGACGCCTCGGTGCAATACGCCAAGGTGATCGAAGTGCTGGACCTGCTGCGAAAGGTCGAACTGAACCAGATCGGCCTGGTGACCGGCAAGCCGAGCGCAGGGGGCTAGCTTGAAGATCAGCGACCTCCCGGTGAAACGCAAGCAGCCGGCCGACCTCAACCCACGCCGCTGGCTCGGCCCCGTGATCGGGGTGGCGGCAGTGGCCGCGGTGGTGGCGTTGCTGTGGCACCTGCTGCACGACACCGCCGCCACCCGGCGCGAAGTGAACGGGCCGCCGATGGTGATGGTGCCGCCGCCTCCGCCACCACCGCCGCCGGAACCCGAGAAGCTGCCGGAGCCGACCCCTGAAAAGGTCCAGCCCGAGGTGCGCGAGCCGGAGCCGACACCGGCCGAAGCCCCCAAGGATGACAGCACCCCCAGTCCCAACAAGGACCTGGGCGACCCGGTCACCATGGATAGCGCAGCCCAGGCCGGCACCGATGCTTTCGGCATCGCCGCCGGGCGCGGCGGCGGCATGACCGGTGGTGGCGGGGGACTCGGCGCGGGATCGTACTCGCGCTATTTCTCGAACGCGCTGCAACAGGCGTTCGCCCGCGATCCCCGCACCCGCCAGTTGGTCTTCGACGATATCAGGGTCGATGTCTGGCTCGATGCCGACGGCCGCGTGAGCCGCGTGCAACTGGTGCAAGGCACCGGCAACACCCAGACCGACGACGCCGTGCTGGCGATGGTGCGCGATTACCGCTCCGACGAGAAGCCGCCGGCTTCCTGGCATTCACCGGCCCGTATCTCGATCAAGGGGCGTAGGCCATGACCACCATGATGCGTCCCGGAACCCATTCATTTCCCCTTTGGAAAAAAGCGATGAACCCCATGAAACCCCACCCTGCCGCGCGCCGCACCTTGCTGGCGCTGGGCGCTGCCTTGCTGTGCATGAGTTCGGCGGTGCAGGCGCAGAGCGCCCCCGCCAGCGAGAGCGCGATGGTCAAGCTGATTCGCGGCCTGATCGATAGCGGTGCATTGAAGAAGGACGTCGGCGAAGCGCTGCTGGCGCAGGCCCAGACCGAAGCCATGGCCGCGGCCCAGGCGCGCCAGGTGGCAGCCGCGCCTGCCGCCGGCCCCAAGCTGGAACCGGGCGACGTGCGCGTGCCCTACATCTCGGCCACCGTGCGCGACCAGATCCGCGACGAGCTCAAGGGCGAGATCATGGCGCAGGCCAAGTCCGAAGGCTGGGCCGCGCCCAACGAAACGCCGGAATGGAGCAAGCGCATCCGCATCGAAGGCGACATGCGCCTGCGCGGCGAGTCGCGCTTCTATTCCGGCACCAACAGCAACCAGCAGATCGACTGGCGTTCGATCAACGCCGGCAGCGGCTACGACATCAACAGCAACAGCAACCTGGCGTTGCCGCAATTGCTCAATACCCAGAAGGACCGCGCCAACCAGATGCGCATCCGCGCACGCCTGGGCGTGTTTGCCGACGTGTCGGAATCGACCAAGGCCGGGATTCGCCTGGCCACCGGCAGCGACGACAGCCCGGTGTCGACCACCCAGACCCTGGGCGGCGGGCTGAACAAGAAGAATGTCTGGCTCGACCAGGCCTGGCTGTCCTATCGCTTCAATGACATGGTGAGCGTGGTGGGCGGGCGCTTCGGCAATCCGTTCTATACCACCGACATGCTGTTCTCCAATGACTTGAACCTGGATGGCGTCGCCGCCAGGTTCTCCAAGCCGCTGGCCAACACCGACGTCTCGCTGTTCGGCACCATCGGCATCATTCCGCTGGAGTATTCGTCCGACAGCAGTCCCAGCCGCAGCCAGGACAAGATGTCCAGCCAGACCAAGTGGCTGCTGGGCGCGCAGGCCGGCGCCGACTGGAAGCTCAACGCCGAGAACAAGGTGCGTGGCGCGCTGGGCTACTACGAATTCAAGAACATCGAAGGGCGCGTCTCCAGCCCTTGCGCGCTCTACTCGGGCGCCGACGGTTGCGATTCGGACTGGAGCCGTCCGGCCTATATGCAAAAGGGCAATACCCTGATGCTGTTGCGCAATATCGCCCTCAACCCGGCCTCGCCGGCGAGCACGCCGCAGCCGCAATACGCGGGCCTGGCATCGAAGTTCCAGCTGCTCGATATCAATGCGCGCTGGGATACCCGGGTGGCGGGCGGTTACGGCTTGCGCCTGGACGGCAACTACATTCGTAACCTGGCCTATGACCAGGGCGAGATGTTCCGCCGCGCCAACGGCAACGTGATCAACAACTTCGGCGGCACCGGCGCCACCGGCCAGTCCGATTTCAAGAGCGGCGCCAATGCCTACATGGTGCAGGCGACGTTCGGCAAGCCGGAGCTGTCGGTGCGCGACGACTGGAACGTGTTGTTCGGCTACAAGCGTATCGAGCCCGACGCCTTGCCCGATGCCTACAACGATTCGACCTTCCACCAGGGCGGCACCAATGCGCGCGGCTATTACCTGGGCGCTAACTACGCGATCGACAAGAACACCTACCTGACCGGTCGCTGGTCGGCCACGCGTTCGGTGTACGGTGCGCCGCTGTCGATCGATACGTTGCAGCTTGAACTCAACACCCGCTTCTGAGGACGCATCATGAAACGTGTTTTCATCAACGCGGCGGCGGGCATGCTGCTGGCCGGCATCGGCCAGGCGCATGCCCAGCAGGGCCAGAGCATGGAAGAACGCCTGCGCACGCAGCTGCGGGCGGTGACCGCCCAGCTGCAGGAGGCGCAGAACGAAGTCGCCGCGCTCAAGGCAGGTCGGCCAGCGGTAGCGCCGGCGGCGGCCGGAGAATCGGAAGCGACCCGCAAGGAAGTAGCCGAACTGAAGGCGCAACTGGCTGCTGAGCGCCGCGCGCGCCAGCAGGGCACGACTGCGCAGCAACAGTCGCAGGCGGCCGTGACCAAGGCCGCCGAGCAGGTCACCCAGTACCGCACCGCCTATGACGGATTGCTCAAGATCGCCCGCGCCTCGGAAGCCGAACGCCAGCGTCTGGCCGGTGAAGAAAAGATGCGCCAACAGGCAGTGGCGCTGTGCACCGAAAAGAATGTGAAGCTGTATGAAACCGGCCAGGAGATCCTGCGCGCCTACGAGAACATCGATCTCGGCACGCTGGTGACGACGCGCCAGCCGTTTGCGGCGCAAAGCCGGGTGAAGTACGAGCAGATCGCGCAGGAGTACGGCGACAAGCTGTATGAAGGTCGCTTCGACGCCCGTTCGGTGTCGCAGGCGCCCAAGCCCTAATGTCTTAATTTTTCTGTAGATGGGGACCATGATGAAACAACTTAAATCTTCTGCCGGCGTGGCCGGGTTCGTGCTGGCGTCGCTGGTAGGCATGACCAGCCTGCAAGCGATGGCCGCCGACAAGGTGGTGGCCAGCCTGGGCGCGGTCACCGTGCCCGACAGCGATGTCCAGAAAATGCTGGACGCCATGCCGCCCGCCGAACGCGCAGCCGTCAAGGGCAATCGTCCCGGCGTCGAGAACTGGCTGCGCCAGCGCGTGGTCAGCGAAGCCGTGCTGCGCGAAGCCCGCAGCAAGGGCTGGGCCGACCGCCCCGAGATCAAGGCGAGGGTGGATGCCGCCGTCAGGGACGTGACCGCCCGTATCGTTACCACCGCTTATCTGGAATCAGTGGCGCAAGTGCCGGCCGATTACCCGTCCGAGGCCGATGTGGCGGCAGCGTATGAACAATCCAAGAGCAGTTTCGGCTTGCCTGCCACCTATCGCCTGGCACAGATCTACCTGCCGGTGACGCCGGGCGACGCCGCCGAGGCCAAGAAGGTGGGCGAGAAGGCCAGGAAACTGGCGACGCAAGCGCGCGCGGGTGACTTTGCCGCGCTGGCCCGGGCCGAATCGCAGGACAAGACCAGCGCCGAACGGGGTGGTGAAGTGGGCACCCTGGCCCTGGCCGACATGCTGCCCGAGGTGCGCGAGAGCGTCACCAAGATGAAGGTGGGGCAGGTGAGCGAACCGGTGCAGGCGGCGGCCGGCATCCATATCGTCAAGCTGCTCGAGTCGCAGCCGGCGCGTACCGCCACGCTGGACGAGATGAAGCCGCGCCTGAAGCAGGCGCTGCGCCAGCAACGCCAGCAGCAACTGCTGCAGGAATATATCGCCAAGCTGGCGCCGGCTGATCGGGTCAACATCGACACCGCCGCACTCGACGCCGCGCTGCAAAAAACCAACTGATCACAGGAAAAATCATGAGCAAGACACAAGACACCTCCGCTACCGCCAGCGACACCAATGTCCTGATCCACAGCGTCACGCCCGAGCAGATCGGCGAAGCCATCAAGGCGGTCGGTTGCGCCGTCACCATCCTCGAGCAGAATGGCTTGCCGATGGTGCATAGCGCCAGCCATGGCGTGGGCTTCCAGGTGTTGTGGGGCAACCCGGCCGGCGAACCCGGCAAGTACATCGACTTTACCCTCAGCACCCCGCTGCGGGTGCAGGAAGGCAGCCTGCCCGAAGGCCTGATCGCCGAATGGCATCGCAGCAAGCGCTTCGCGCGCGTGGTCCAGCATGGCGAAATGATCTCGCTCGAGATGGACGTGATCGTGGTCGGCGGCGTCAGCCCCACCTATCTCAACATGGTGGTTCAGCTATGGACCCAGATGATGGGCCAGTTCTTCCTGCACCTGCGCAATTTCGACAGCGCCAAGGCCGCCCCTGCGGCTGCTGCGACCGAGCCGCAGGCCGAAGCCACCGCCTGAGCCGCTTTTGTGCCCTGACAACAGCGATGCACATGTATTCGCCGAAGCGCCTGGTCCACGCTATCATCGACGCCATGCCGGTGACGATGATAGCCATGGGGATGGCGGTTGGGTCCGGTGCAAAGCGGGGAGGGGCGACGCATGGGAATGTGGCGCAAGGCGGGGCATGTCGCATGCCTGCTGGCATCGGTATCGCTGGTGGGCAACGTCCAGGGCGCGTCACCGGCGGTGCAAGCCAGTGGTGTATTCATCAACATGCGCGGCGATGTGTTGACGGCGCGCCATGCGGTGCAGGATTGCCCCTCGCTGTACGTGCTCAAGAACGGCCAGGTCGGCGTGGCGCGACTGCTGGCGCTGAGCAACGAAGCGGACGTGGCGGTACTGCAGACGCAGATGAAACCCTTGCTGGCCGCGACCTTCAGCGAGACTGCGCTGGCCGATGGCCACAGCATTGCCGTCTTCAGCGAAGCCTATGCCGAATTGCAGCGCATGCAGGATCGGGCGCGGGTGCTGGGCAATGCCCTCACGGTGCCTGGCGAACCCGGTTCGCTGCAGATGGTGTCGGGCGTGCGACCAGGCACCAGTGGCAGCGGTGTGCTCGATGGCGGTGGCCTGTTGCTGGGTATCGTGGTCGAGCGGGTAGCGGCCGGCACCGGTGGCTCGGCGACCGAACTGAGTGCGTCGCACGGATCGGCGCGCGCGGGCATGGCGACGGTGGTGCGTGCAGTGCCGGCGGCGGCCATCAAGCAGTTCCTGGCGCAGGCGGCCATTCCCTATACCGAGAGCAATGCGGCCCAGATCGGCTCCTATCAATCGCCCGCATCGCGGGCATCGACCCTGGCGGTAGGCATCATCTGCGGGTGATGCCGCCGGCGTGGTCGGAACTATCCTCAAGACCACCATGAGAGTGCAGAAAAATCGCGCGTTGCGCTGGCTGATGGGCCTGCTGGCCGGCATCGGCCTGTTCTCGGTCGCCTCCACGGCGCAGGCGCAGAACGTCGCGCGCACGCCGATCCCGCAGCACTGGATCAGCTACGCCGACATGGTCGGCAACCAGTTCGCCGAATGGCTCAGCGATCCTGCCGACGAAGCCGTGGTGCAACTCCACGCCTGGCTGCAGGACCGCGTGCTCAAGGAAGGCAAGCCGCCCTTGCCGCCGCTGGTGGCGCGGGTATGGGTCAGCCCGATGGGCATGGTGAGCCAGCTGGAGCTGCCGGCCACCGGTGACGCCCGCATCGACGCCGCGCTGCGCCGGCTGCTGATGTCGCGCGTCTTGCCCGAACCACCACCGCCCGACATGCGCCAGCCGATGCTGCTGCAACTGTCGCTCGACTTCCCGCCGGTGGCCGCCACCAGCTGAGCACGGCGCAAGCGCGCCGATGCCTGGCGATGCGCGGCGATGTCATCGCTGCGTCATTTGCGCCCGGTATGTTGCGCGTTTCCAGTTCACGCAGGGTTTGCGCCATCGCGCCGCCACGACAGCCGGGTCGACCATGAAATGCCGCGCGCCTCTGGCCGCTTTTATGCTCTTGTACGCCTGCCTGGCGTGTCGCGCCGAAGCGGCTGATCCGGCCGTGACCACGCGCCCGGATGCGGTGGCCGAGACCTTCCTGTTCGACATTGCGGCCCGGCCATTGGGGCTGGCGCTGCAGGACTACGCGGCGCTGACCCGCTACCCGGCCCTGTATCGCAGCGAAATGGTGGCCGATCGCATATCGAACCCGGTGCGCGGGCGCTATAGCGCAGCGCGCGCGTTGCAACTGATGCTGTCAGGCACCGGCTTACAGGTGGAAGAGTTTCAATCCGGCAGCGCACGCGGATTCGTCTTGAAGAACGCGCCCGGGCCGCAACCGGTAGCAGCAACGGCAGCCTACATCAACTGGCTGCAGGCAAGAATCTGGTCGGCCCTGTGCGGCCACCAGGCCAGTGCACCGGGGGCATATCGGGTGCTGCTGCGATTTCGCATCGATGATGCCGGCCGCTTGCGCGCGCCGCGATTGCTGACATCGAGCGGGCAGGAAACCAGGGATCGGACCATGTTGGCCACATTGCAAGCGCTGCAACTGAACATCCTGCCGCCATCGTCGATGCCGCAGCCGGTGACCCTGCTGATCGTGACGGATGAGGCCCAGGCCGGCGGTCAATGCGATCGCACCGAGGGTGCTGCGCCATGAGCGAAAACCTCGCTACCGGCCTGGTCGACTATCTGGTCAAGCACTACGGCAGCATCAAGTCGCGGCTGGGGCGCATCGTCGGCAATCCCGAACTGGCCAGCGATGCCCTGCAGGACACCTGGTTGCGGCTGCAGGTCAAGCCGGAACAGGACGTGATCCAGAATCCGGGTGGCTACATCCTCAGGATCGGGGTCAACATCGCCATCGATATCCAGCGTCGCCAGTCACGCAGCGTCTCGCTCGACGAAGTCAATGCCGCCATGGAACTGGCCGACCCGGCGCCGGCCACCGAAGACGTGGTGCAGGCGCGGGCCGCGGTGGCCGAGCTGCTGCGCCATATCGACCTGTTGCCCAGGCGGCAACGCTCGGTGATCCTGATGGTGCATGTGGATGGCCTGACCCAGAAGGAGATTGCGGCGAGGCTGGACATTTCGCTGCGCACCGTCGAGTCTGACCTGAAGAAGGCGCAGGACACCCTGATCGAGAAGAGAAGTAAAGAACGGTAAATGAATGCGGTTTCCTGCGGGCTGGTTCGTCTTGGTCACAGGAATGCAAACAAGTTTGCCCTGGCCCGTGCGGCCGGGCATCGAAGGCTGGCTGGCAACGTCAATGAACAACGCGACAGAAAAAACGGATGCAGCAACGTCCACGCTCGATCAAGAGGCGTGGGTGTGGCTGCGCCTGCTGCATTCGGGCAACGCCAGGAAGATCGATCTCGACGGCTTCCAGCACTGGGTACATGCCAGTCGCGCGCACCAGGCCGCGTTTTCCGCCGCGCGTCGCGAATGGCAGCACATCAATGCCGCCGCGGCCTTGCACCAGCAGCACGCCACCTTGCCCCGTGCCGCTGCTGCAGGTCCGGGCCGCCGCCGCTGGTTGAAGACGGCGCTGGCCGGCACCGGCGTGGCGGTGGTCGGCGCGGCGCTGTGGCCCACGGCGGGCAGTTGGGTCAGTGTCGCCACCGACAGCACGGCCACCGGCGAGCAACGTTCGATGGCGCTGGGGGGCGTGAACCTGACGCTCAACACCCAGACCAGCGTGCGCCAGTTGCGCGACGGCGAGCGGGTGCATGGCATCGACCTGATCAAGGGCGAGGCCGCCATCGATATCGCTGACGCGCGCGCGCTCTTCAGCGTCAACGCCGGGGTCGGCAGCAGTTCGACCCAGGCCGGCAGTTTCGAGGTGCGCCTGGCCGATAACAAGGTCTGCGTCAGTTGCGTCGGCGGTACCGTGCTGGTGCGGCATCCGGCCGGACAAAGGTCGTTGTCGGCGGGGCAGCAGACGATCTATGACGAGCAACACATCAGCGGCATCGGCGCCGCCGATGTCCAGGCCGTATCGGCCTGGCGCCATGGTGAACTGAAGTTCGATCGCACGCCGCTGCGCACCGTCATTGCCGAGATCAATCGATATCGTCCGGGCAGTGTGGTGCTGCTCAATGACGAGGTGCGCGAGCGACCGGTGAGCGGCAGCTTTCACATCGCCTCGCTGGACCTGGCGCTGGTGCAGTTGCAGAAGACCTTCAACCTGCAGGCGCGTACCTTGCCGGCGGGGATTTTCCTGCTGACCTGAGGTCACGATTTTTTTGCTGTTTTTTTCCTGTTCCCGAGATTTTTTCTGCGGTTTCCTGTTAGGCCATTCGTCTTGGCATGTCGGAATCGGAATGCTGAAAAAGCATCCGGTCACTCATGAAATGGGTGCGCATGGAGGACCCCATCGCGCCTTTGCCGCATAGACCAATATCGGGTGGAACAACATGCAAACTGCCAGTCCCTCTTCGTTCTTCAAACGTGCACAGTTCAAGCGCGCACCCATCGCACATGCCGTCGCCTTGTTATTGGCGACCGCTGGCACCGCGCATGCGCAAAAGGCCTTCAGCCCGGCCTGGTTCGCCAACAAGGGCGTGGTGCAGAGCAGTGCGGCCAGCACCGGCTACCTGCCCAACGGCACGCCGGCTTCGGCCCTGACCAACCCGGCCCAGCAGCAACAGCAGGCCAATGCGCAACTGCAGACGTCACTCAATAACCTGACCCTGCTGGCACGCGGCATCGCGGCCAGCCAGGCGGCGCAGGCAGCGGCCCGGCAAGCGGCATTGGCTAATGGCGGCAGCGTGCCGGACGGACTGGGCGAGGGCGGCCTGAAGGTCGATACCAATAGCCTCACGCAGGGCTGGCTCAATGCCAACGCCCCGACGCAGACCACGGCCAACGGCAAGACCACAGTTAATATCCAGCAGACCGCCGACAAGGCCATCCTGAACTGGGAAACCTTCAACGTCGGCCAGAACACCCTCGTCAACTTTGCCCAGCAGGCCAGCTGGGCGGTGCTGAACCGGGTCAATGATCCGCTGGCGCGGCCGAGCCAGATCCAGGGCCAGATCAAGGGCGACGGCACGGTCATGATCGTCAACCGCAACGGGGTCATCTTCAGCGGCAGCAGCCAGGTCAATACCCGCAACCTGGTGGTATCGGCGGCCAACATCAGCGATGCCCAGTTCCGCAGCAATGGCCTGTATGTCGACAACACCGGCAGCCAGCCCAGCTTTACCAATGCGCAGGGCCGGATCGAAGTGCAGGCCGGTGCACAGATCGCGACAGCGGCCCCGGCGTCGGCCACGCAAGGCGGCGGTTATGTGCTGCTGATGGGCCGCGATGTCAGCAATGCCGGGCAGATCAATACTGCCGGTGGCCAGACCACGCTGGCGGCGGGCGACAGTTTTACCATCCGTCGCGGCGTCAGCACCGACGGCAATACCACCTCGACCACACGTGGCAACGAGGTCTCGACCCAGGGCAACGGGCGCGCCATCAACACCGGCCTGATCACGGCCAGCACCGGCGACATCACGCTGACCGGTCACGAAGTGGTGCAGGCCGGTGTGGCGGTGAGCACGACATCGGTGGCTACGCGCGGCACCATCCATCTTCTGAATCGCGCCAGCGATACCAGCGGCAGCGTGACGCTGGCCGAGGGCAGCAGCACGGCGGTGCTGCTCGACCAGAGCGCGGCGACGGCGCTCGACAGCCAGCGCGACGCGGCGCTGAAGAACCTGGACGGCGTCAAGACGCCCAACAACATCGTCGGCGTATTCGACAACCTGAGCAATGTCACCGATCGCGGCGACCTGTCGCGCATCGAGATCGTCAGCGGCAACACGGTCGAATTCAAGAACGGCTCGAGCACGCTGGCCACCGGCGGCCAGATTGCGGTGTCGGCCAGGCAGCGCAGCCTGGTGGGCAGTGGCGCGGTGCTGGATGTGGCGGGTGCGGTGGGCGTCAGCCTGGCGATGGACAGCAACAACATCCTGGTCAACGTGCAGGGCAACGAATTGCGCGACGCGGCCGGCAACCGCGATGGCGGCCTGCTCAACAACAGCAACGTCTGGGTCGACCGTCGTTCGCTGGTGCTGGTACCGGCCGGCACCAACGGTTATGCGACCGACCGCTGGTACACCGCGGGCGGCCTGCTGGAAGTGAGCGGTTACCTGGCCACCGGCGGCCATGGCGTGGGCGAATGGATGGCGCTGGGCGGCACGGTGAACTTTGCGGGCAAGGAGGTGGTGACTCAGGCGGGGTCGACCATCAACCTGTCAGGCGGCACGCTCAATGTGCAGACTGGGTATGTCAAGCAGAGCTGGATGAAGGGCGCCGACGGTCGCCTGTACGAACTGTCCAGCGCGCCGGGCGACCTGCTGTACAACGGCATGTACAAGGGTTTCGAAGTGGCGCACTCACGTTGGGGCGCCAACACCACGGAATACTATTACAACCCGCTGATCGCGCCACAACGCCGATTGGAGGATGGCTACACCGTGGGGCGTGACGCTGGTCGCCTGGTGATCGCGACCGAGTCGGCGGTGCTGGAAGGGACGTTGACCAGTGACGTCTATCAAGGTCCGCGCCAGACGCAGGCGGCGCAGGCCGGGCTGGACGGTTACTACCAGTCGCAGACGGCGGCAGCGCGTCGCGGGCAATTGGTCATCGGCCAATATGTGCCGCGCTATGACAGCACGGCGGGCATCCTGCGCTACGGTCTTACGCCCACCACCAACAGCGTGACGCTGGCGGCGCAGGTAGCGGCGATTGCCGATTCGCTCAGCCTGGGCAATGCTTTGCCGGCAGACCGGATCGGCAACATCGTGATCGATAGCGACCGGATCAATGCGGCCGGTCTGGGTGGCTTGATCATCGGCGCCAAGGGCGGCATTACTGTCGATAGCGCCGTGACCCTGGCCAATGGCGGGGCGCTGACGCTGTATGCGTCGACAGTCAACGTCAATGCCGACGTGACGGCCCATGGTGGCACGATGAACCTGGGTAACGTGCTGCTGCAGAACAGCAGCAACAACCGCTATGAAGACAGCATGATCACGGCAGGCAATGCGGCAGTGACGGTCGCGGCCGGCGTGAAGCTGGATGCCTCCGGCCAGTGGAGCAACCTGAAGAACAATCCGGGCGACAGCAGCGGCCTGCCGGCGCTCAACGGCGGGACGGTCTCGATCCGCAGTTCGCGCGATGTGGTGCTGGGCGCCGGCAGCCTGATCGACGTGTCGTCGGGTGCCGCGATGCTGGCCAGTGGCGAGATCAACGGCGGTCGCGGCGGTAATGTGCGGCTGCAAAACGATACGGGTTTGACGTCCACCGGGCAGATGACGCTGGGCGGTGAGGTGCGCGGCCATGGCGTCAGTGGCGGCGGCACCCTGAGCATCGAGACCGGCCGCATCCAGATCGGTGGCGCAGCGGCGCCGGCTGGCACGCTGCAACTGGCGGCGGATTCCTTCAACAAGGGTTTCGCAAGTTATGCACTGACCGGGCTGGATGGCGTCACCGTGGCCGATGGCGCGCAGGTCAACGTGAGCATGCCGGTGCTGCGCGCCGCCGTCGAGGCGGGTGAACAGCCGACCGGCAGTCCACTCGCCGATGCGTTGGAGGTGTGGACGCCGCCGCTGGTTCAGGAAGATCCGGTCAAGGGCCGCCTGACCCAGCGTCGCGGCGCCAGCCTGTCGCTGCAGGCCGGGTCGACCGTCGCCACGGCGGCCGCCGCGCGGCTCAATACGTCGGTATTGCGGGTGGGGCGCGACGCCGGCATCAACGTCGACCCGGGGCAGTCCATTTCGCTCTACGGCATCGGCCAGGTCACGGTGGATCGCGGCGTCCGGCTGAACGCCTGGGGCGGCAACATCACGCTGGGCCAACTGGCCCTGTCCGAACTCGATCCGACCCTGGGCGCGGCCTATCTCAACGCTGACCGCCATTCGCTGTGGGTCGGCGAAGGCGCGGTGCTCGACGTGGCGGCGCGGGCAATGACGGCCACCGATGCGCGTGGTCGTACCTATGGCACGGCGGGCGCGGGCGGCAGCATCGTCATCGGCGGCACCGTCGATCCCCGCACCGGGCTGGTGTCGACGCGCAACCTGCACGTGTTCGTGGCGATTCGCGAAGGGGCGCTGCTGGATGCCTCCGGCAGCCAGGCTAGCGTCGATATCGACGGCATGGGCAAGACCGTGATTGCCGGCAACGGCGGCAGCATTGCGCTGGCCGCCGGTGACGGCCTGTACCTGGATGGCGTCATGCGTGCTGCCGCAGGCGCCTCGGGCGCGGCCGGCGGTAGCCTGTCGGTGGCGCTGGACCTGCCCAGCTATATGCGCGGGGCCAAGCCGGCGGTGCTGGCAGGCCGCCAATTCATCATCGGGCAGCAAGCGCTGCCGTCGGCGTTGACGGCCGGCTTGAGCGATATCGATGGCACCGCACAGATGGCCTACGGTCACGCGCGACTGGGCGTGGATCAAGTGCAGGCAGGCGGCTTCGGGCAACTGACCCTGTTCGCTCGCGGCGGCCTTTTCTTCGATGGCAACATCGACTTGAATATGCGCCAGAGCCTGCAACTGTATTCGAGCGACCTGACGCAGATCGATGCGCTGCACGGCGCCAGCCATGTCAACCTGTCCGCGCCCTACGTGCGCCTGGCGGGGGTCGGCAATTTCCCCACGCCGACGCCCGACACCATGGTCACGCCGCGTGGCGTGCCGACGGTGGTACGCCCGCTGCCGGCCAGTCTCACTATCGATGGCAGCCTGGTCGACATCCGTGATGGCGTGTCCCTGGACTTCTCCAGCACCACCTTCGACAGCAGTGGCGATCTGCGCTTCCTGGCGTCGGTCAATGCCAGCGCCGGCATTGACCAGTACTCGACCGTGGTCACGACCCAGGGCGACATCATCCTGCGCGCAGCGCAGATCTACCCGGCGACCAATGCGATGGCCAGCGTGCAGGCGGGCCTGGGCGGCGGCAAGGAAGCCGGCAGCGACGCGGCGCTCTACAAGCCGGACAGCTTCATCCGGATTGAACGCAATGGCACCGAACTGCCGGCCTTGCCGTACTCGGTCTTCGGCGCGTTGCAACTGGGTGCGGCCACCATCGAGCAGGGCGGCATCCTGCGCGCACCGTTGGGCGCGATCGCGCTGGGCGGCGCCAGCAACGGCTTCACCACCCGCATCAACCTGCTGCCCGGTAGCCTGACCTCGGTCAGCGCAGCCGGCCTGGTCATGCCTTATGGTGGAACGGTCGATGGCATCAGCTATACCTATGACGGTGCCAACGTGGTGCTGAGCGGCATCGGCGGCGTCCGTTCGACCAACAACACGCGCCTGAGCCAGGGCGTGTCGCTGACCGGCACGTTCATCGATGTCCGGGCCGGCGCGGTGATGGACATGACGGGCGGTGGCGAGTTGACCGGCGCCGGCTTCATCAGCGGTCGCGGCGGCTCCACCGATGCGCGGACTTCGCCGCTGATGCAGGTGGGGACGTCCGGACGTTTCGTGTTGCCGGGTCTGCTCAACAATCCGATCTACGCCATCGTCCCGGGCGTGCAGGCAGCGCAGGCGCCGGGCGTGTCGCCGGGCGGCGCAGTCGATCCGCTGATCGGCCAGCAGATTACCATCGGCGCCGGCGTGCCGGGCCTGGCGGCCGGCACCTATACATTGATGCCGTCCACCTATGCCCTGTTGCCGGGAGCGTTCCGGGTCGAACTGAACGGCTCAGCCGGGCTGGGCGCGGCCTTCGCCAGTTCAGGCATGCGCAACGGCTCCACCAGCGTCGCGGCGCAGCTGAGCATTGCCGGCACCGGCATCGCCGACACCCTGTTCCGCCAGGCCATCGTCACGTCGGGCAAGACGCTGCGCAGCTATTCGCAGTACAACGAAATGAACTTCGCGCAGTTCGTCATGGCCGATGCGGTGCGGCGCGGCATCCCGCGGGCGATGACGCCCGATGACGGCAAGGCGCTGCGCCTGACCTTGCGTACCGGCGGCGGGGGCGATGCCTTCCAGTTCGACGGCACGGCTGATTTCAGCGCCGCCAGGTCGGGTTATGACGGTAGCCTGGTGGTCATGACGCAGGCCCTGCCTTTCCAGGACAAGGCGCTGGAGATCGTCGGCCCCGGCGCCGGCGCGACGGCCGGCTTCGTCGGCGTGACGTTGCGCGACGAGACCCTCAACAAGCTGAAACCAGGCAGCATGAACATCGGTTCGGCGCCGGTAGTGACGTACGGGCAGGCCGGTTCCGTCATCGATTTCTTTACCGGCGACACCGGCCTGATCACGCTGCGCTCGGGCGCCACGCTGCGCGCACCGCAAGTCATGCTGGTCACTTCCGATGCTTACAGTGGCCACCGTATCGTGGTCGAGCAAGGCGCTTCGATCAATACCATCGGCCGTGGCAAGGTGGCCTATGATGCCCGCGACGGCTTTGTCTACACCGCCCGTGGCGACGTGCTGGCGGTGTCCAACGGCTTGCTCAATTTCATCCCGGCGCTCGCGTCCACCGAGCCACCGGGCAACAACGGCATCAGCATCGGCGGCTGCACGCTGGTGCCTTGCATGGGCGCGACCGAACTGTATTCGGAAGGCTCCATTGCGGCCGTCACCAGCAGCAATTTCCAGATGGATGATGCGGTGCGCTATGGCACTCGCAACCTGACGCTGGCGGTCTCCAGCGTCAACGCCGGCACGCCGCAGGCGCTGGCCGATGCCGCCGCACGCAATGCCTTGCCGTTCGGATTCTCCCTGAATCAGGACGTGCTCAATCGCCTGCTGGCGGGGGATACCCGCTACGGCGCACCGGCGCTGGAAACGCTGATCCTGAGCGCGCGCGATTCCTTCAATTTCTACGGTACGACCAGTCTCAGCACGCTCGATGCAAGCACCGGCAAGTCGTCACTGGCCAACCTGGTGCTCAACACCCCGGCCATCTACGGTTACGGCAATGCGGGCGACGTCGCCACCATCCAGACCGGCAATCTCATCTGGAACGGCGGCACCAGCGCGGCTGGCAACGTGGTGGCGCAAGGGGCGGGCACCGGCAGCGGCACGCTGGACCTGCGCGCCGAGCGCATCGAGTTCGGCTATGCGCCCTTTACCCAACCCAGCAGCCTGACCCAGGTCGGTCGCCTGGCGCTGGGCTTTGCCAACGTGAACCTGGCCGCCAGCGATCGCGTCACCGCTAACCATAAAGGCAGCCTGGCGGTCTATCAAAGCCAGGGCGCCTATGACAGCGCCACCGGTTACCAGTACAGCGGCGGCAACCTCAACATCACGGCGCCATTGGTGACGGGTGCGGCAGGTTCGGTCAACCGGCTCACCGCAGGCGGCACGCTGACCCTGAGCACACCGGCCAGCGGCGCGGCCAAGGCCGGCGACAACAGCATTGCGCTGGGCGCAGAACTGAGCCTGTCCGGGCGTGAGGTGGTGATCGACTCCACCGTGGCGCTGCCTAGCGGCAAACTGAGCATCACCGCCGAACGCGACCTGCGGCTGGACCAGCACGCCACGCTCGACATGGCCGGCCGCAAGATCAGCTTCTTCGATGTCGACAAGTACAGCTGGGGCGGCGACGTGCTGCTGGAAAGCAGCGGCGGTAATGTGCGCCAGAATGCCGCTTCGGTGATCGATCTGTCGGCGCAGAACAATCGTGGTGGCACGCTTAAAGTGACCGCGCTGTCCGGTAGCGCCGGCGTGGTGGACCTGCAAGGTAGCATCCTGGGGGCCGCCAGCGGTCACTATGAAGCGGGCGGTTCGCTGGCGCCGTACCTGGCCGGCTCCATTGATGTGCGGGCCCGCAAATTGGGCGATAGCGGGTCGCTGGACGAGCAGTTCGCCGCATTGAACCAGCGCCTGAATACCGGCGGGGTGGTGGGGGCGCGCAGCTTCCAGCTCACGCAAGGCGATCTCACCATCGGCAGCGGCGTCAAGGCCAGCGAGGTCAACGTGTCGCTCGACAACGGCAACCTGAGCGTGACCGGCACCATCGATGCCAGCGGCGAGCGGGTCGGCACGATCCGCCTGGCGGCCAATGGCAACCTCACCATCGCCGGCAGCGCGGTGCTCGACGCCCACGGCAGCGGCCTGCGGGTGGACAGCTACGGCAAGATCATCGATAGCCCCAACCGCGCCATCATCGAACTGGGTGCGGGCGAAAGCGGGCAGTTGACGCTGGCCTCGGGCGCGCGCATCGACCTGCGTCATGGCACTGCGGTGACCAGCGGCAATGATGGGGCAGCCCGCGGCACGCTGACGCTCAATGCCTTCCGTACCGGTGAGACCAGCGGCGACATCCGTATCGATGCCGGCGGCAATCTCGACATCGTCGGCGCGCGTTCGATCGCGGTCAACGCCATGTGGCGCTATATCGATGCCCCCGACGGCACCGACCCGCTGGTGACGCGCCCGTATCAAGAGATCACCCAGGCTTATCTCAATGACAAGCACGTGCAAAGCACGGCCTTCATGACGGCGGCGCTGGCCAATGGCAACCTGATGAACAGCAAACTGGGCGGCCTGCGCAGCTACCAGGAAGCGTTTCACCTGCGTCCGGGCGTGGAGATCGCCAGCAAGACCGCCGACGGCGACCTGGTGGTGCGCGGCGACCTGGACCTGTCCGGGTATCGCTATGCCAGCGTCAATCCGAACACGCCAATGACCGGGGTAATCGGCTCGGGCGAGGCGGGGTCATTGACCCTGCGCGCCGGGGGTAACCTTGACGTCTACGGCAGCATCAACGACGGCTTCGCGCCGCCGCCGGCGACCATGGACGACAATGGCTGGCTGCTGCTGCCGGGCATCAACTTCACCGGAGACAACGTGGTGGTGCCACGCAGCGGCGTGGTGCTGGACGACGGCACCATCTTCGAGGCCGGCAAGACGCTCAACTACGACCTGCCGATCAAGGCGCGCATGTTCTCCACCGGCCAGGTGATTCCGGTGGCCAGTGTGCTCGCCGCGCCCCTGACGCTGACCGCCGGTACGGTATTGAGTGCCGATGTGCGTGACGCCAGTGGCAACCTGCTGCACGCCGCCGGCAGCATCATCGCCACCACCGTCACCCTGCCGGCCGATACCCGCTTCGACGCCGGCATGCGCCTGCCAGGCAACGCCTCGCTGGCGGCCATGGTCTGGCCCAAAGGCGTCATGCTGGCGGGGGTGGAAGGCCAGCGCGGCTACTTCGTGATGAATGGCGCCACCACGCTGCCCATCGGCGCGCTGATTCCGGGCGGCACCGATATCAAGCTGGCCGGCGGCGCGACCTCGGTCGACCTGCGCGACCGCGTCGGCGGCAGCCAGGGCAAGCTGTGGGCGGTGGCGGCCATGTTGCCGGAAGGCTCGCAATCGTGGTCGCTGCGATTGACGGCCGGGGCCGACCGGGGGGCGGCCGACAGCCGCATCACCCGTGCCGGCGCCGTCGTTGGCAGCCTGCGCCTGGCCGATAGCCACTACGGCGTGTACGGTCTGTTGCACCAGGACTTCGGCTGGAGCCAGCTGGCGGTAGATGATATGGCCAGCGCCGGTATCGTGGCCAACCTGGGCGATCCGGTCGATCCGGAGCAACTGGGCATGGACAACCTCAACGATGTCTGCGTGCTGTACATGCCGGAATATTGCATCGCATTGGGGCCGGCCAGCTACCAGGCCGTGCCGTCAAGCACCCGCTTCAGCGTGGTGCGCACGGGCGCCGCCGACATGGACCTGCTGGCGGCCCGGGACGTGCGCATGGACACGCTCTATGGCGTCTACACCGCAGGCGTGTCGTCGACCCCGACCCGCGCCGGCGACCCCTACAACCTGCCGCGTGCCCGCAACAGCAATGGCACCGTGCTGGGCGATGTCAGCGGCTACTTCGAGAAGCTGGTCGATGGCGGTGCCGACAGCCTGGCGCGGGCCTGGTATCCCACCGATGGCGGCAACCTGACGGTCAAGGCCGGCGGCGACCTGATCGGCAACCAGATGATGGCCTCATCGGCGGTGGTTGGACGCCCCAATCGCGACGACAGCGGATTCAACAGTGCCGAGACCGGTAACTGGTTGTGGCGCCAGGGCAGCGCCACGGCGCTGGGTGGCGGCCAGGACCAGTTGAGCGCCTGGTGGATCAACTTCGGCAGCTATGTGTCGGCGGGTGCCGACAAGGTGGTCGGCTTTACCGGACTGGGTGCGCTCGGCGGCGGCAACCTGCGTATCGAGGCCGGCGGCAATGCCGGCACCGTGGGCCAGACCGTGGATCAACTCGCCGCGCAGCAATGGAACCGGCGTACCCAGTCACTGGTATTGGCCGTGGGCAGCACTGGCCGGGTCGCGGCCGACGGCAGCCTGAGCCTGACCGGGGGCGGCGATATCGATGTGCGCATCGGTGGCGCCCTCAATCCGGTCAGCAACGGCTTCGTGATCGACGGCATCGGCGGCACCATCGTCGACCTGCGCGGCAATGTGCAGGTGCAGGCGGCTGAAATGGGCCGCATGACCATGTCGTACGCGTTGAACGAGTCGCGTGCCATCCCCGGCGAAACACGCGCCCTGAACGCCTTCGTGGCGACCCGTGCCGAGCTGGGCGGCGGGTTGCTGCTGGTGCCGGGCGACGCCACCTTCGCGTTGTCGTCGCGTGGTGACCAGGTGATCGGCAATGCCATCGACCCGGGACGCACCACGATCGCCAATGCGACCCCGATGGCGGCGGTGGTGCCTGATCCGTCCGATCCGACCCGGTCGCTGCCCACCGGCAGCGGTACCAGCTGGTTCTCGCTGTGGACCAACAACACGGCCATCAGCCTGTTCTCGGCCGGCGGCAACCTGTCGCCCATCATGTCCGGCCGCGCCAGCGACCTCTCGGTGGTGTACCCGGGACGCTTGAGCGCGGTGGCCGCCAGCGGCAGCCTGTATTACGGGCTGGCCGGCACCACCAGCAATAACAGTCTGGTGTTGCCGCCCCTGCTGCTGGCGCCATCGAGCAATGGCCAGCTTGAGTTCCTGGCACGCGACAGCATCTTCTCGGGCGGCTACACGGTCACCCAGTCGGCTGCGGCCAGCAGCAGCATGGCCACACCGTTGCACCCTGCGTTCTTGGGGACCACGGCGTCCGGCGCTGCGGTGTCCAATCTCAATAGCGACGGTAGCCATGTCGTCATCAGTGGCGAGGTCTATCCCCTGTTTGCCTTCGGCGCCGGGACGGCTTCCGGCGAGCCACGCAGCAATGGCCAGCCGGCGCGCTTCTACGCGGTCGATGGCGATCTGCTCGGGGTCAGCAGCGGACGGGCGCTTACCTTTACCCAGACATGGACCGAGAGTCGTGCCGGGCAGAGCTGGTACGAGGGGGCGCAGCCGGTCTGGATGAAGGCCGGGCGCGACATCGTCAGCAGCGGCAGCCGCCTGGGCGTGCCCGACCTGTTCGAGAGGCCAGACCAGTACACCGCCGTCAATAACCTGTTCGTCCATGGCGGCATGAATGACGTCTCGGTCGTCTCGGCCGGGCGCGACATCCTGTACAGCAGCTTTGCCGTAGCCGGCCCCGGTACGCTGGAGATCACGGCCGGACGCAATATCCAGATGGATAACAAGGTCGGCGTCAACAGCATCGGCCCGGTGGTGACGGGCGACCAGCGCCCCGGCGCCAGCATTGTCATGCAGGCCGGCGTGGGCGCCGGTGCGGACTACGTGGGCCTGATCGCGCGCTATCTCGATCCGGCCAACCTGATGGCCGCGGGCGCATCGCTGGCCAGCCAGCCGGGCAAGGTGGCCAAGACCTACGAGAACGAACTGGCCGCCTGGCTGACCGAGCGTTACGGCTTTGCCGGCAGCACCGAACAGGTGCGCGCGTTCTATGCGGCCTTGCCGGCAGAGCAGCAACGGGTGTTTGCCCGCCGCGTCTATTTTGCCGAACTGGCCGCCGGTGGTCGCGAGTACAACGACATCAACAGCCCCCGTTCCGGCAGTTATCTGCGCGGCCGCAACATGATCGCCAGCCTGTTCCCGGGCGTGGCGTCGGGCTATGGTGGCGACATCACCATGTTCGGCGACGCCGGCGTGCATACCCGGTTCGGCGGCGACATCCAGATGCTGACGCCGGGCGGGCGCCAGGTATTTGGCGTCGAAGGCACCAATCCGGCTGGCAGTGCGGGCGTGATCACGCAGGGCGCGGGCAACATCCAGATGTATGCGCTGGGCAGCATCCTGCTGGGCCAGAGCCGCATCATGACCACCTTCGGCGGCGACGTGCTGGCCTGGTCGGCCGCCGGCGACATCAACGCCGGTCGCGGTTCCAAGACCACGGTGGTCTATACCCCGCCCAAGCGGGTGTACGACCGCTGGGGCAACGTCACGCTGTCGTCGGACGTGCCCAGCACCGGCGCCGGCATTGCCACGCTGGCGCCGATTGCCGAAGTGCCGGCCGGCGACATCGACCTGATCGCGCCGCTAGGCACCATCGATGCGGGCGAAGCCGGCATCCGGGTGTCGGGCAACGTCAACATCGCGGCGCTGCAAGTGGTCAATGCCGCCAACATCCAGGTGCAGGGCAAGTCAACCGGCTTGCCGGTAGTGGCCAGCGTCAACGTCGGCGCCTTGAGCAACGCCAGCGCCGCCGCCAGTTCGGCCGCCATGGCAGCGCAGGATGCGGTTTCGCGCGACCGGGCTGCGGCGCGCCAGAACCTGCCGTCGGTGTTCACGGTGCGGGTGCTGGGCTTTGGCAACGAGCCCACCGAGAGCGCACCAGCCGCGCCGGCAGCGGGCATGACTTCGATGACGCCGGACGGCAAGTCAGACCGCGCCAGTCCGGTGCAGGTCATCGGCCTGGGCAACACTGTCGACAACGCGCAGCTGTCGCGCCTGACGGAACAGGAGAGGAGGGCCTTGAAGGCGGCCCGGTAATGCGCTGCCTGTCAAACTGCTCCAGCACGCGCGCCATCAGCCATCGGAAAACACGATGTCATACGTGCTGGCCGGGTTGAGCGCCATGTTCATCGGATTGGTGGCGCGGTTGGGATCCTGGTCCTCGATGTCGTAGTCATAGACGCCGGTCTCGGTGCCGTCGCCAATGGTGCGGGTGCCGTCGGAGACCGTGATCAGCTGCGGCCGGCCGTCGTAACTGAGCTTGCCGGCGACGTTGCTCACGTCAGGGTTGTGCACGATGCCGCCGCCCATCGGATTGGTCTGGATCGTGTCTTCGTACAGGGTTTCATTGCCGTTGGTCTCGCCATTGGGGCCGCTGGTGTTGATGCGAATGCCCGGCACATCGTCGCCCGCTTCGAAGGTGCCGGTTTCGCCCGGCTTCAAGGTCATCAGGGCATCGATCTTGTTCGAGTAGCCCGAGGTGTTGCTGCTGTTGGACGAGAAGGCGAAGGTCTGTTCGCGATCGGTATTGTTGGTGACGTTGAAGAAATGACCGTTGCCGGTGCCGGTCGACACCAGTTGCGTACCTTGCGGGCTGGATACCGGATTGTTATTGGTTGGCGTACCCTGTGCCTCGTCCGGATTTTGCTGCGACTGGCCTGGGTCATCGGTGCCGGTGTCGGTGACAGGCGTTTTTTCGACGAAGGAAGGCGGCGTGAAACCACCATCGACACCGCCATCGATATCGCTGCGGTCATAGCCCTGGCCGGGCGAGGTCGGCGCCTGCTGGTCGGATGGTGTGGACGATGGTGAATTCCAGTTCAGCAATTGCGCCAGGATCGCCATCAGCATCGACCCGAAGTCCTTCAGCGCCTGCGTGTCGTTGGGCGTCTGGGCATAGGATTGATCATCGCTGCGGTTCGATTGAGACGGGGAGTATTCGCCGATGTCGTAGGGATCGACTTCCTGACGCCGAGGATTGAAGCTTGACGATGTGCTCCCCCATCCGCTTGCAAGGTCGGAGGTCGGCATTTGAAAATCTAGTTCGAACCGCAGGCTGATTGACATAGTGGCATCTCATGGACGGGTAACAGGACTTGGCCCGTGATGAGTACCGGCGGCTGCGGGGGAGGTTCCGTCTTGTCTATCTTTTCAACAAGCGCTTCATCAACAAGGTCATGAAGTCCTGTCGATTGCTGGCGACGGCATACACGTGGATGTTTTCATCGACACGGCGATAAACCACTTTGTGATGCGAAGTAAAGACATACTGGTAGTCAAAGTTGCCGACCATGGCGAGCTCGTTTATGGCGGTCCCTGGATAGCTCCCCGCATCAACCCGGGCAAGCTTTTCAAAGATTTCGTCTTCGGCTGCCAGCCAATCGGTTTCTGTCCATTTGCCGAGCATGTACTCTTGTAGCGAGTGAAGGTCGGCCAGGGCATCGGGCAGGATGATGATGGCCATTATTGACGATGCTTACGTGCCGCACGAAGCTGCGCGCGCGCTTCTTCGGCACTGACGCCACGGCCTTGCAGCCGGTCCTTTTCACCCATGGCGATAATCTTCAGCACGGCAATCAGTTCTTCTTTTTCCTGAAACTGTTTGACGCTTTCGATCACCATGCTTGCTTCGCCATTCTGGGTGATGACGTAAGGCGTGCCGTTCTGTTCCAGATCTTCCGAGATCTGCGCGGCATGGCTTTTCAGGTATGAAATGGACTTGATATTGGTTGGGGATGACATGGCAACCTCGATGAATGCGGTTGACTGAATTTAGTCCTCAATTTGGTTAGGGTCAAGTAGGGCTTTGTTGTTGCCCGAAATCCCCAAAAAAAAGCGACCTGACTAGCGGTCGCTTTCTTTACCCCTTCAATAATCAGCTACCGCCACCCGCCTGCGCCTCATCAAAGAAGTAATCCTTCCAGCTGGCAGGCCGATGCTTGATCGCGCCGACATCGGCCAGGAACGAAGCCAGCTTGAAGGTATTCTGTGGTTGCAGCGTGTACTGCACGTCGGGCGACGAAATGATTTCCTGCACGAAGCTGACCGGCAGCCTGGAGTTTTCCAGTCGCACATAGATCGCGGCGGCCTCGGCCTTGTTCTTTTGCACGAACACCAGCGCTTCGGCCAATGCGCGGCGCAGCGCGGTAAATGTCTTGGGGTTTTCGCGCTGGTATCGCTCGGGCGCCCACAGGATGTTGAGCGTCGACGGCCCGCCCAGGATCTCGTAGGACGTGGTGATCTTGCGGATCGCCGGATCCTTCAGCTCCTGGAACTGGAACGGCGGGCTCGCAAAGTGCGAATTGACCTCGGTCTTGCCCGACAGCAGGGCGGCCGCAGCCTCGCTGTGCGGCAGGGTCACGGTGATTTCGTCGAAGTGGGCAAACTTGTCTTTGCCAAACTGCTGGGCCGCGGCAATCTGCAGCAACCTGGCATGCAGCGAGATGGTCGTGGCGGGCAGGGCGATACGGTCCCTGGGGCTGAAGTCGGTCAGCTTTTTGACGTCCGGGTTGCGGGTCAGCAGGTAAGTCGGCAGCGAACCCAGCGCGGCGATGGCCTTGATGTTCTGCTTGCCATAGGTACGGTCCCAGATGGTGAGCAGCGGCGGCAGGCCGGTCGAGGCGACGTCGAGCGTGTTGGACAGGATGGCGTCGTTGATGGCGGCGCCGCCCGAGAGCTGCTTCCACTCGACATTGGCCTGCACCCCTTCCTGGGCCGCGTATTTCTCGATCAGCTTCTGGTCGCGCACCACGTGCAGCAGGATATCGCCCACGTCGTACTGATACGCGATGCGCAGTTGCCCTTCGGCCTGCGCCGGTGTTGTCCACAGCAGGGTGGTGGCGGCCAGCGCGGCCGTGACGCCGGCGATCCAGTGGCGTGTGGTCTTGTTCTTGTCGGTAGTGCGCATGCGATGGTCCCCCTTGATTTGCAAAGGGTGTCATCGTATTGACTAAGGATGAGCCCGCCAAAGAATTATTCCGATGATGCTTAGTTGATTTAGTCGTCAGGACAATTCTCTGCGGGTACGTGATGCGACGTTATACTCATCCGCAAATTCGAACCCGGGAGACAGCATGACGCACGACATCACCACCGTCGATCAATTGGAAGCGCTCTATGGCCAGCCTACCGAGCGCGCGCTGCGCAAGCAGATCGATCATCTCAACGAGGACTACCAGGCCTTCGTGCGGGCGTCGCCTTTCATCGTGCTGGCGTCGGCCGGCGAGGAGGGCATGGACTGTTCGCCCAAGGGCGACCCGGCCGGCTTCGTGCATATTCTCGACCGGCACACCTTGCTGGTGCCGGACCGGCCCGGCAACAACCGCGTCGACAACCTGCGCAATATCGTGCTTGATCCGCGGGTGTCGCTATTGTTCATCGTGCCGGGCGTGGGCGAGACGCTGCGCGTCAATGGCCGCGCCGGCATTTCGGTCGATCCGGCGCTGCTGGGGCGCTTCGAGATACGCGGCAAGCTGCCGCGCAGCGTGATCGTGGTCAAGGTCGAGGCAGCCTATTTCCATTGTTCCAAATCGATCGTGCGCTCGGACCTGTGGAACCCGGCCCATCATCTGGCGCGCGAACGCCTGCCCAGCGCCGGCGCCATCCATCAGCGCCTGGCCGGCGGCAACTTCGACGGTGCCGCCTATGACCGTGACTTGCCGCAGCGCACGCAGGATACGCTGTACTGAATTCGGGGGTTGCCTCAATTGCGGGCAGTACCGGCACTCCTAATGAAATCAAGGACATAGCAAGCCTTGAAGACTGTTATCCACAGTTTTGCACACATAAAGCGGGGATAACTTTGGGCGGCTGCGGCGTCAGAACAGGCTCGACTGTGGCGTCTCGCGATAGTCTTTTTCAGCGGGCCTGGCGTGCATCGATGCCGCCGGCGTCAGGTGCAATATCGCGCGCGCCTGCTCGGGCGAAGCGGCGTTGAGCCAGGTGCCATATTGCGAGCGGGGGATGATCACCACGCTGCGCTTTTCTTCGCCCGGCTTGTTGAAACGGCGCATCAACGGGTGCCGGTCGGCGTTGATGGTGATTTGCGTAAACGAAAAACTCAGCCCGCCTTCAGGTTCTTCCCATGCGCGCCACAGCCCGGCCAGGCAGAACGGCCTGTCATCGGCCATGCCGATGGCCCAGCGCTGGGCCTTGCCCGATTCGTAGTTGGGTTCGACGAACCATTCGGTGGGCAACAGGCAGGTCTGGGTGCGATGCCATGCGCTGGCATAGCTGCGCCGCTCGCCGATCGTTTCGGCGCGGGCATTCATGGTCGAGATCGGCATGCCCTGCTGGAAACGCCTGGGCACCATGCCATAGGTGCCGACCAGCAGTTCGGGCGTGCCGCTGGCATCTGCCCGCACCAGCGGCGCGGCATAGTCCTGCCAGGTTTCCTCGGGCCAGTCGCCGATGCCTTCGGTACTGGCGCCGGTCAGCTCGCCGGCGACTTTTGCGGAGGTGGGTTTGTAGTTGACGCACATGGTGAGGAGTGAGGCTGGCTCGGTTCGGGCAGCGATTGTACCGTCACGCGCCGCTGTCGGCGTGGCGAATGGCCGCGGTCAGGAATTCGCCGACGGCGCGAATCCGCGCCGTCGCCCGCAGGTCGGGGTGGGTGACCAGCCACACATCGTAATCGGCACGACGGCGTCGCTCCGGCCAGATGCGCACCAGGTTCTCGCGCTGCCCCATGTAGACCGGCATTTCACCGATGCCCAGGCCCGCCGCCACCGCGCGCCGCAGCATCAGGCTGGAGTTCAGCAGCGCCGCGATGTTGCCTTGCCGGGCCGGCTCATCGAGCAGCAACAATCCCTGTGCAGAAGTGGCGTAGGGCTTGTAGGCCACCAGTTGATGACCGGCGAATTCGGTCTCCGGCTGCGGCTCGCCATGGCGGGCGAGGTAGTCGGCGCTGGCGAACAGGCCGACCGGCCATGACGTGATCTTGCGCACCACCAGGTCCGGATTGTCGGGCTTGACGTTGCGGATGGCCAGGTCGCTCTGGCGGCGCGGCAGGCTCAACATCTGGGTCGAGACGTCGACGTCGACGCTGATGCGCGGATGCAGCAGGCGCAGTTGCGCCAGCGCCGGCAACAGGAAATCGATCGTGATCGAGTCGGTGCTGGTGATGCGCACGGTGCCGGCCAGCGCGTCGTCCTGCCCTTGCAGCCGGGTTTGCAGTTCGAGCGCCGCGCTCTCCATGCGGCGTGCCACGCCCAGCGCCGTTTCGCCGCTGGCGGTGAGCAGGTAGCCGTCCGAGGCGCGCAGGAACAGCGTGCTGCCCAGGTCCTTTTCCATGGCCGCGATGCGGCGCCCCACGGTGGCCTGGTCCACCCCCAATACCCGGGCCGCGCCGCGCAACGTGGTTTCGCGGCACAGGGCCAGAAAGATGCGGGCGTCGTCCCAGTTCATGCAAGGCTTTCGAGGGTGATGCGAAAACGCATCATTGATGTGAAAAAGTGCTGCAACTATACATCAATTGCAGAGGCTATTCTTGGCGCACGTAGCGTCGCTATCGAAAGGATACAAGCATGCAACTCGTTCACCCCGTGGCACACCGCAGCCACTATTTTCCGGCCATCTTCGCCGGACTTGCGGCCAGCCTGGTCGGCATCGGCCTGGCGCGCTTTGCCTATACGCCGCTGCTGCCGGCGATGATCCATGCGCAATGGTTCGATGCATCGCAGGTGGCCTACCTGGGTGCGGCCAACCTGGCCGGTTACCTGATCGGCGCCCTGAGCGGGCGCGCGATGGCGCACCGGCTGTCGCCGGTGACGGTGATCCGCCTGACCACCTTGCTGGCCTCGATCTCGTTCCTGGCCTGCGCCTTTCCGTTGTCGGAGTCGTGGTTCTTCGCCTGGCGCCTGCTGTCGGGCGTGGCCGGCGGCGCCATCATGGTGCTGGTCTCCAGCGTGGTGTTGCATCGGGTGCCCAATGGCAAGAAGGGGCTGGCCAGCGGCGCGATCTTCCTCGGCATCGGGCTTGGGGTAGCCATCAGCGGGACCCTGGTGCCGCTGATGCTGGAGGTCAGCCTGCGTGCTACCTGGCTGTCGCTGGGGGCGCTGTCGCTGATCCTGACCGCGCTCAGCTGGCCCGCCTGGCCGGATCACGATCACACCCGCGTGCGCAGTCCAGCTCCACTCAAGGCGGCCATGCCGCGCGGCCTGCAGATATTGCTGGTGCAATACGCCCTGGCCGCGCTGGGACTGGTGCCGGAAATGCTGTTTCTGGTCGATTACGTCGGCCGCTCGCTGGGCCACGGCACCGCGCTCGGCTCGGCTGCCTGGGTGGCTTACGGTGCAGGCGCCATGGCGGGTCCGGTGCTGTACGGCATGGCGGCCGACCGTTGGGGGGCACGCGGTTCGATTCGCGTGGTGTTGGCGGTGCAGATGCTGGCCGTGGCCGGCCTGGCGCTGACTGGCAAGGTGGCCGGGTTGATGGCGCTGGCGGTGGTGATCGGTTCATTTCCTGCCGGCGTGGTGCCGCTGGGCTTGTCCCGCATGCACGCGCTGGTGCCCGACCAGCACGCCCGCGAGGCGATGTGGAGTCGCCTGACCGTGGCCTTCGCGCTGGCGCAGGCGGTGGGCGGTTATCTGTATTCCGCCGTCTATACCTGGAGCGGAGGCCAGCATGTAGCGACTTTCTGGATGGGGGCGGGGGCTTTCCTGCTGGCGATACTGGTGGGATTTGTCGAGTGATACCGCGGTGTCTTCTGCTTGACAAGCGCATCGGATCAGGGCGCACGCGAGAGTGTATTTCGTGGTCCGGAAGAAGACGCTGGGTACCGGCATACGCCGGTACGACGGGGTACTGATGACATCACCTTCGTCGCCCTGACGAAAGTCAGGGCCCAGCGTCTTTTGCTCTACGTAAGTGCCGCCCGAAAACGGTATGCATAAAAAAGCCACGCCCGAAGGCGTGGCAACAGAGGGTGACTCGTTAAAGTCGCCAGGGAACAGGAGCAGGGCTTCAGCGCACGCGCGCGACGCCCTCAAGGGTGTGAACGATGCGGCGCGCCGTGGTCATCAGGCGCGCATCGTCCAGCGCCGGCAGGACCGCGATCTCGACGTCGAGACCCAGCACCTGCAATCGATAGACGCCATACAGAATGCTCACCTGCAGCGTCACCACATGTTCGCGTGCGGCCGGGCGCAGCTTCAAGACAAATGCGGGGCCGTCGAAATCATCGTCGGCATCAAGCGCGACGAAGTGGTCCTGCGCATCCAGATAGCCGATTTCGCAGGCGCCTTCGCCAAGCAGGCGCAACAGGCGCGCACGCAGTTGCGTCACCACATAGACCCGTGGCAATCCGAAACGCAAAGCGGGCGGTGGCGACTGTGGCACGGGGGAGGATATCGATGGTTGCAGCACGCGGTTCTCCGGATGAACGTTGAAGGCCGGCGCAAGTGTATGCGGATGGGCTATGCATGAAAACTACTCTATATGCATAGGTATCATGCCTGGAAGGTATATCCAGTCCCGGCACCCGATAAGCGCAAAGTATAAAAGTGACATTGCGGCATCGATTGCGTTTTGGGCACAGGATGGTGCCGATTGGATCAGCCCGGCTTGGCCTCGCGTGGGCCGGCGGTGCTCATCACGCGGGCGAAGGCGGCCAGCACCGGATGGTCGACGTCGGCCCGCATCACCAGTTCGACATCGTAGACATCGGGCAGGTCGCGGTGGGGGTGCAGCACCACTTCCTTGGGGCTGTTGTAGCGCGAGACTTCCGAGACGATCGAATACCCCATGCCGGCGGCCACCATGCCCAGCGTGGTGGCGACATCGGCGCCGATCTGTACCAGCCGGGGCGACAGGCCGGCGCGCTGGCACTGATGGATCAGGTAGTCGTGATACACCGGCGAGCGCTCACGGGGAAACCACACGCAGGGTTCATCCTTCAGGTCGCGCAGCCGCAGCGGCGGCTTGCGCGCATAGGGACTGTGCGAAGGCACCGCCAGCAGCAGCCCCGAGCTGAGCACCTTCACGCCCGCCAGCTCGGTGTCGCCCGGGTCGCGCAACGCGACGAAGCCGCCATCGATACGGCCTTCCTTGATGTGGCTCAACTGCTGCGGCGACAGCGACGACTCCAGCATCAGCGCCACGTTCGGGTAGGCACGCTGGAAACGGCGCAGGCGTTGCAGGATCAGCGGATGCCAGGTGTGATTGGGCGAGATGCCGATCCGCAGCGAGCCTTCGAGCCCGGCGGCGGCGCGCAGTGCGCGTTCGCGCGCGGCATCCAGGTCGGCCAGCAGCTTGGTGGTGTCACGCAGGAACTGACGACCGGCAGACGTCAGTTGCACGCCCCGCACGCTGCGCTCGAACAACGGCGTGCCCAGCTGTTCTTCAAGATCGTGGATCTGGCGGCTCAATGCCGGCTGCACGATATTGAGCTTGCGCGCGGCAGCGGCCACGCTGCCCTGTTCCGCCACCGCCGTGAAGTAACGCAAATGCCGGATTTCCATATTCGCTCCTATACCTGGGACAGATATTGTCTGAATAAATTGCTTATCTTTCAAGCATATTGCCGCCGCTGGCACATTCCTTGCAATCATCGCGGATGCGCAGATTCATCCACGCGGCGCGAGGCTACGCCTCAACCCGTATTTCATCGTGTTTTCAAAGAGGGGAAATCCATGAAGTTCGTTAAAACCGTGCTGGCCGTATCGATCGGCTTGATGAGCGTGTATGCCGGCAATGCCATGGCAGATGCGCTGGCCGATATCCAGAAGGCAGGCGTGGTCCGGATCGGCGTGCCGCAGGACTTCGCGCCCTACGGTTCGATCGACTCCTCGATGCAGTTGCAGGGTCTCGACATTGATGTCGCGCGCCTGGTGGGCAAGGGCCTGGGCGTGAAAGTGGAACTGGTGCCGGTGCCGATTTCCAGCCGCATGGCCTTCCTGCAGACCAAGAAGATCGACATGATCATCTCGACCCTGGGCAAGAACGCCGAGCGCGAGAAGGTGCTGGATTTCTCGCAAGGCTACGCCCCCTACAACAATAGCGTCTTCGGCATCGCCAGCATCAAGGTCGCCGGCCCCGCAGACCTGGCCAACCAGACCGTTGGCGTGGCGCGCAGCACCTTCGAAGACCTGATGCTGACCGACAGCGTGCCAAAAAGCACCGTCATCAAGCGTTACGAAGACAACAACAGCCTGATCGCCGCCTATGTGTCCGGCCAGGTGCAGATCGTCGGCACCGGCGACTTCGTGGCGATCTCGCTGGCCGAGAAGCTGCCGACGTCCAAGCCGGTGCTGAAGTACGTCATCAACGTCTCGACCTGCTATGTCGGCATGAACAAGGGCGAGCCGGCGCTGGTGGCCAAGGTCAACGATGCCATCACCGTGGTCAAGAAGAACGGCGAACTCAACAAGATCGTCCAGAAGTGGCTCAATGTCCCGCTGTCCGAGAAGATCGCCACCACCTATCAATAAGTTAGTCCATTGAACGTCGCGGGCCGCCAAGTGCGGCCCGTTGCGTTGTCATCACGGTCGAAAAAAATTCATCCACGATGGCAGCCGCAGATACCCCACAGGAACGTTTCTTGCTGGCAAAATACGGGGCGGCAGCTCGGGGGCCGTCAATCACAACAAGGAAAACAAATGAAGTTCATCGGAAACATGAAGATCGGCAGCCGCCTGGCGATCGGGTTTGCGCTGGTACTGGCGCTGTCGGTGGGGGTAATGGCAATCGGCGTATGGCGACTGCAGGTGGTGTCCGACGTGACCCACGAGATGGTGTCGCAATCGGTGCGCAAGGAGCGATTGATCTCCAACTGGTACGGCACGCTGCGTGCGGCCATTCTGCGCACCATCGCCATGTCGCGCAGCTCGGATCCGACCCTGAATAACTATTTCCTGAACGAAGAGCTGGCGGCCAACCGCGAAATCGTCGGCCTGCAGAAAGAGCTTGCCGGCATGATCGACACCGCCAACGAGAAAGAACTCTACGCCCAGATCGAGCAATTCCAGAAGACCTACAAAGAGGTCTACCTGAAGATGATGGACATGAAGTCGACCGGTGACCAGGACGGTGCCAACCAGGTGCTGATCCAGGAATTCATGCCGATGTCCAAGAAGTTCCAGAACACCATGCAGGCGCTGCAAAAGGCCGAGCAGGAAGAGATCGACAGCGCATCGGCCAATATCGACACGCTGACCCATCAAAGCCGTCAATTGCTGCTGGCGCTGGAAGCGGTAGCGGTGTTGCTGGGCGTGCTGTGCGCCTGGTTCCTCACGCGCGGCATCGTGCGTCCGTTGCAGCAGGCGGTGGGCCTGTCGCGCCGGGTTGCCGCCGGCGACCTGAGCGAACGCCCCGAGCAGAAGCGTGGCGATGAAGTGGGCCAGTTGCTGTCGTCGCTGCGCGAGATGAACGGCAACCTGCGCAACATCGTGGCCAACGTGCGCCAGGGCACCGACTCCATCGTGGTGGCCTCGGGTGAAATTGCCGAAGGCAACCAGGACCTGTCGTCCCGTACCGAGCAGCAGGCCGGCGCGCTGGAAGAAACCGCCTCGGCCATGGAACAGCTCATTTCGACCGTGCGCAAGAATGCCGACAACGCCCAGGAGGCCAGCCGCCTGGCGGCGTCGGCCTCGAGCATCGCCAGCGAAGGCGGCGCCGTGGTGAGCCGGGTGGTGGACACCATGACCGAGATCAACGGTTCGTCCAGGAAGATCGTCGACATCATCAGCGTGATCGACAGCATTGCCTTCCAGACCAATATCCTGGCGCTCAATGCCGCGGTGGAAGCCGCGCGTGCCGGCGAGCAGGGCCGCGGCTTTGCGGTGGTGGCTTCCGAAGTGCGATCGTTGGCCCAGCGTTCGGCTTCTGCCGCCAAGGAGATCAAGCAACTGATCGATGATTCGGTCTCCAAGGTCAATGCCGGTAGCGCCCTGGTCGAGCAGGCCGGCAGCACCATGACGCGGGTGGTCGAGAGCGTGCAGCACGTCAACGCCATCGTCAACGAGATCAGCGTCGCCAGCAACGAGCAGAGCGCCGGCATCGGCCAGGTCAATGACGCCATCGGCCAGCTTGATGGCATGACCCAGCAGAATGCTGCGCTGGTCGAGCAGGCCGCAGCGGCCGCCGCCGCCATGCGCGGCCAGGCCGGCTCGCTGACGCAACTGGTGAGCGTATTCAGGCTCGAGGACAGCGGCGAGATCCAGCTGGAAGAAGCGCCCAAGAAGCGTGGCCTGTTGCCGCTGCTGTCGCGGCGCCGGGCGCTGGCCGAGGTTTGACGGGACGCTCGCTGTTAGTCGTTAGTCGTTAGTCGTTAGTTGTGAAGTGAAAAAGGAGAACTGCGGTTCTCCTTTTTTTATGCCCGGGCGCTTTGTTGATATGCGCTGAAGGTCGCTGGGCCCTGACCTTCGTCAGGGCGACGGAGGTTGAATCATCAGTAGCATGTCGTGCCGGCGCAGGCCGGTACCCAGTGTCTTTCGTCGCCTATCACCTGAATCTCAGGACGAAAAAAAACGGCGGATAAATCCGCCGTTCTTCTCAGGCACGCCTCAGCGATATCACTGGAACGTGGTGGCCATCTTTTGCGACAGCGGCACGTTGAGCCACTTCTTGACGATCGCGTTGAGCTCGCCGCTCTTCTTGGCAGCGGTGATGGCGTCGTTGACCTTGGCCAGCAGGGCAGCTTCACCCTTGTTCAGGCCGACGCTGCAGCTCGATTCGTTGATGATGTACTTCAGGACCGGCTTGTTGTCCGGGGCCTTTTCGCCCAGCGCATAGGCGACGAAGTCACCGGTGCCAACCAGTTGCACCTGGCCCGACACGTAGGCCGAGATCATGGCGTTGTTGTCTTCGTAACGCTTGATGGTGGTGGTCTTGGGCGCGGTTTCGGTCAACTGGATGTCCTGGAAGGTGCCACGGGCCACGCCCACGGTCTTGCCGGCCAGGTCAGCTGCGTTGGCGACCTTGATGCTGGCCACGCCGAAGACGCTGTTGTTGTAAGGCGCATAGGATTGCGAAAAGTCGATCACCTTCTCGCGCTCGGCATTCTTGCCCAGCGTCGAGATCATCAGGTCGGCCTTGTGCGTTTGCAGGTAGGCGATGCGGTTGGCGCTGGCTACTGGAACCAGGGTTACCTTCACGCCCATCTTCTTGCCGATCAGGTTGGCCACGTCGATATCCAGGCCTTGCACCGTCATGTCCGAATTGACCGAGCCGAATGGCGCGAAGTCTTGCGGCACGCCGATACGGATCACGCCGGCCTTCTGGATATCAGCCAGTGCATCGGCTTGAGCGGTGGTGGCGGCGATGGACAGCAGGCCGAACGAAACAGCCAGCATCGATTTTGCAAACTTCATGATTACCCCTTCGAAAAAATTCTCTGTGATTACATACAGCGGGACGACAACCCCTTAGTTGTCCCGCCGCGCGATTTCGCGGCCCAGCCGCATGACCGTTACCCCTGGCCCGATGTGCCGCAAAGACGGCATGACCAACGTGCAGTTGTCATAGGGAGTGACGATCTCGCGCCCGTTTTCGGTCGCAATTAATGTGCCAGCCTTCTCGATGACTTCCATACCGCGATAGTCATCGACAAACACCAGGTCCATGCCTTGCGCCACAACCGGCTCGGTCACCGCGATGAAGCGTTGTGGCGCCAGCTCTTTTTCTTGAAGGCCGTATTGTACGTCGGCAACAGCGAGTGCGCCGGTGATGTGCAGAAAACGCATCGCCACGTCCATGGCCACTTGCTCGCTGGCCTTGGCAAAATGCTGGCCGCTCTCGACCAGCAAGGCATTCCTGGGGCTGGCCGGATCGCCGAAACCGCCATAGTCGCGCATGCGCACGCCATTGGGATGGCCGGCGTCGACGATCACGTGCTGTGGCATGCCCAGTTGTGCGGCCAGGGCCATGCCCTTGTCGAGCGGGCCGCTGACGATCAGCGGCGGCGCGGCTTCGTGCATCGAATGCAGGTCCAGCATGAAGTCGACCGTGTCGATGACCGGGCGCAGTTCACGCGCCCGCCGCAGTTCGCTCGAATCTTCGCTGCTGTCGAGGCGACTAGCGCTCCAGACGCGGTTCATGTCTTCATCGATGTAGCGGGCGGCGTCGGCATTGGCGACGCTGAAGCGCTGATAGGCGGCGACGTTGCCGAAGCCCAGCGTGACCCGTCCGCGCAGCGGGTGCAGCCCCTGGCGCAGCAGGCGGTCGACGGTGATGGCGCCGCTGACTTCGTTACCGTGCATCAGCGCCAGGATCATCACGTGCGGACCCGGCAGGTGACTGTCGAAAGTATGGACGTAGTCGACGCCTGTATTGCCGACGCGCCAGCGGTCGATATCAGGAAATTCAACTTCGATGGGGTAGCTCGGCAATGCTGCGCGAACCTGTTCCAGAGTTTTCATATAAGCGTTCCAACGATTGCGCAACAGGCAGAAAATCGGGCGTCACCGACGCCCCGGTCATGCAAATTCGTGCCGAGTATAGGCAAGCGGATTTGCGCCACTCGTGCCGATTCGGCACAGCCTTGTGCCGTTTGGATTGCCCTTGCTGCCATTAGGTGAAAGCCGTTACTCCGAGCGCAAAGTTGGGGCGTCTTCTCACCATTTACGTGCTTGCAGAAGTGTCATTCCCGAGGTGCGGGAAAGTTGATCTACAGCGCCTGGGTAGCGACGTAATTCCAGATGGTCTGGACCAGTTCGTTGCTGTTGCCGCGCACCCGGAACAACGACACATCGAAGCGGATGCGCAGGCTTTGTTCGCCCACGATCATCAGGCGACCCTCGGCCAGGTCCTTTTGCACCAGCCGTTGCGGCAGCCAGGCCACGCCGGTGCCGCGCAAGGCCATTTCCTGTATCGACTCGTAGGAATCGGCCTGGTACACCATCTTCAGCACCGGTTTCTGTTCCAGCTCGGCCAGGTGCTTGGCCAGCACGCCGCGCAACGTCAGCGTTTGCGAAAAGGCCAGCCACGGCACCGCGCCGGCCTTGGCGTCGAGCCGGTACAGCGGGCGCCCGCGCTGGTCGGGGGCCGATACCGGCAGCAGCATTTCATGGGCAATCGTTAGTGATTCGTAGCGCTGGTGATCGATCAGCATGCGCGTGGCCGGGCTCGAATAGATCAGCAGCAGGTCGGCGTCGGATGCGGCCAGCTTGACGATCACGTCCTGCGCGCCGCCGGTGCTGATGGAGACCGGAAACGGCCCGCAATGCTGGCGGATGCCGTCGTACCAGTCGGGAAAGAACGTCTGCGACAGGGTGCGGCCGGTGGCCAGGCGCAGGATGTCGGTGCTCTCGGCGGGCGACTCGCGCAGTTGCGCCCTTGCGGCATACAGCACGTCGCTGGCGTTGTGCGCGGCGTCGAGAAACAATTTGCCGGCGCGGGTCAGCGTCACCGGCTGGGACCGCGTCACCAGCGCCGCGCCGACCCATTGTTCCAGGGCCTTGATGCGGCGGCCGAAGGCAGGGTGGGTGACGAAACGGTTTTCTGCCGCGCGCGAAAAGCTGCGCGTGCGCGCCAGTTCGATGAAGTCTTCCAGCCAGACCAGATTCACGTGCGTGTCCCCTTGATGGTTGCGCGCCTTGCGGTGAATGTCTGATTGATAACAACGATGCGCGCGATGGTCCGCAATTCTAGCCGACCGCAGCCGAAATAAAAAAAGGCCATGGATCACGCCATGGCCCGGGTGTGGCTGGTTGAATCAGAACGTCCGTATTAGAAGGCCGGTACCACCGCGCCCTGGTATTTCTCTTCGATGAACTTCTTCACGTCCGCAGTGTTGAGCGCCGCAGCCAGTTTCTTGATGGCGGCGCTGTCCTTGTTGTCTTCGCGCGCCACCAGCAGGTTGGCGTAGGGCGAATTGGCGTCTTCGATGAACAGCGAATCCTTGACCGGGTTCAGCTTGGCCTCAAGCGCATAGTTGGTATTGATCAGCGCCACGTCGACCTGATTCAGCACGCGCGGCAGCGTGGCCGCTTCGAGCGCGCGGAACTTCAGCTTCTTTGGATTCTCGGTGATGTCCTTCTGGGTCGACGAGATGTTGGAGGTGTCCTTCAGCTTGATCAGCCCATTGCGCGCCAGCAGCAGCAAGGCCCGACCCGAATTGGACGGGTCGTTGGGAATGGCGATGGTGGCGCCATCAGGAATATCGGCCACCTTCTTGTACTTCAGCGAATAGGCTGCAAACGGCTCGACGTGCACCTTGGTCACCGGCACCTCGATGTCATTCTTGTGGCTCTTCTTGAACTGGTCGAGGTAGGGCTGGTGCAGGAAGAAGTTACCGTCGACCTGTTTCTCGTTGGTCTGCGCGGCCGGCTGCACGTAGTCGGTGAAGACCTTGATCTGCAGGTCGATGCCTTCCTTGGCCAGCGCCGGCTTGATGTGTTCCAGGATCTCGGCATGCGGCACCGGCGTGGCGGCGATCACCAGTTTGTCGGCCGCGTGCGCGGCTGCAGTAAAGCCCAGGGCCGCGCCCAGGATCAGGGCAGGGATCAGTTTGATTTTCATGCGGAGTGCTCCTTGTTATGGTGAGGCTTTATTAATGATTAAAGATTGACGAGGGGTGAATCGCATCAGCGACGCGTGAAGCGCAGCACCAGGCGGTCGCCGAAGAACTGCAGCAGCTGCACCAGCACCACCAGGATGGCGACCGTGACCACCATCACTTCGGTCTGGAAGCGCTGGTAGCCGTAGCGAATCGCCAGGTCGCCCAGGCCGCCGCCGCCGATCACGCCCGACATGGCGGCGTACGACATGAGCGTGATGGCGGTGATGGTGACGGCCGCCAGCAATCCCGGCAGCGCCTCGGGCAGCAACGCGCCAAAGATGATCTGGCGGCGGCGCGCGCCCATGGCGGTACAGGCTTCGATGACGCCGCGGTCGATCTCGCGCAGCACGCTTTCGGTCAGCCGCGCAAAGAACGGCGCGGTGCCGATCACCAGCGGCGGGATGGCGCCGGTGACGCCCAGCGAAGTGCCCACCAGCCACAGCGTGAACGGAATCAGCACGATCAGCAGGATCAGGAAAGGCACCGAGCGCAGTACATTGACCAGCAGCGACAAGACTAAATAAACGCCGCGTTGCTGCAGCAACTGGCGGCGATTGGTCAGGAACAGCAGGATCCCCAGCGGCAAGCCCAGCAGCACCGTGAAGAACAGCGAGCCGCCGGTCATGGCCAGCGTCTCGACGGTGGCATCCCACACTTCCGGCCAGTCGATCAGACTCATGTCGAAGGCGATGCTCATGCCAGCACCTCATGCTGGATCTGCCGTTCGGCCAGCCGCGCCAGGACCTGCGTGACGGCCTCTTCACCGCCGGAGAACTCGACCAGCAACTGGCCGTAAGGGATGTCCTTCAGGCGCGACACATGGCCCTCGATAATGGTGGCCAGGGCAGCGGTGGCGTGCGTCAGTTGCGACAGGATCGGCTGCGCAGCCAACTCGCCCGCATACGACAGGCGCACCAGTCGCGCGCCATCGCGCCGCTGCCGGGGCAACTGGTCGTCTTCGGCTTCGGACGCACCCAGCAGGCGCCGCGTGACGGCATGGCGTGGTTGCAGGAACAGCTCGACCACCGGTCCGCTTTCGACCACCCGCCCGCCGTCGAGCACGGCCACGCGGTCGCAGACGGTGCGGATCACTTCCATTTCGTGGGTGATCAGCACGATGGTCAGGCCCAGCTTGCGATTGATGTCGAGCAGCAGGCGCAGGATCGAATGGGTGGTTTCGGGATCGAGCGAAGAAGTGGCTTCGTCGCACAGCAGCAGTTGCGGGGTATTGGCCAGCGCCCGGGCGATGCCCACGCGCTGCTTCTGCCCACCTGACAATTGCGCCGGGTATTGGTCGCGATGTTGTTCCAGTCCGACCAGCTGCAACAGTTCGGTGACGCGATCGCTGCGTTGCTGTCGACTGTAGCGCCCGGTGATCCTGAGTGGCCAGTCGATGTTGTCGGCCACGGTACGGGCATTGAGCAGGTTGAAGTGCTGGAAGATCATGCCGATGCGCTGGCGCAAGCCCAGCAGCGCCTCGTGGCCCAGTTCGGTGATGTCGACGCCTTCGATCAGCACGCGTCCGGCATCGGGGCGCTCCAGCATGTTGAGGCTACGGATCAGCGTGCTCTTGCCGGCCCCGGAGCGGCCGATGATGCCAAACACTTCGCCCTGGGCGATGTCGAGGTTGATATCGGTCAGGGCGACGATGTCGCGCTTGCCGGTGTTATAACTTTTGTGCAGTTGCTCGATGCGAATCACGTTGATCAGTTCTAAGTGGACTGATCGAGTCTAGCGCGACGTGTTGCCGGGCCGGAACTGATAAAAATGTGATTGCTTATGCGGGAATGGTTGGTGTTGTTGCCTGCGGTCGAGGGGGGGCAATACCGACGTTCCATGCCATGTGCCGATAGCGGCGAAGCATTTTCTTGGAATACTGCGAAAGACACTGGGTCCTGACTTGCGTCAGGGCGACGGGGCAATGGGTGTCGACGTAGATTGAACGATAGTTATCCCGTCGCGCCGGCGAAGGCCGGTGCCCAGTGTCGTTCGTACCCAGCGATCTGGTGTTGCAAGCATTGTTAGCGGCAGTCTGGAAACGTAAACCAGGGCCCGGCGTAATGGTACATTCCGATCAGGGAAGCCAGTTCACTAGTGATGACTGGCAGTTATTCCTGAAGGCCCACCATATGGTGCCGAGTATGCGCCGTCGCGGTAACTGCCATGATAACGCCGTTGCAGAAAGCTTCTTTAGCGCCTTGAAGAAGGAGCGAATCACGCGGCATATTTACCCGAACAGGGCTACCGCGACAACAGACGTATTCGATTACATTGAAATGTTCTACAACCTAATTCGTCGGCATGGCTCCGCTGGCGACTTGTCACCTGTAGAGTTCGAGAAGCGCTACGCGCTAAATGACTTGTGAGTGTCTACTGAAGGCTGGCCGGTCCAGGAAAATAATAATGGATGTCAAAGAATTACTTAACTCTAGTTCTATTTCAACGGATGCTCTAATTGAAGTAACAGGATGGCTTGTTGATCAAACAAATGGATTGTTTCTCCTTGGAGAGCATTATCCAGAAGATTTCGATTTCCCAATAAAAGTAAAAATATCTAATTCAAATGTAATTTACCCAATACTCAAAGTGGTCCCGAGCCTTGGCGGAGGAAAATCGGCGTTGTTTTATAAAGCAAAAATCCTTGGAAGGAAGAATAAAAGCAATGAACTTGAAATTGATCGTATCTATATTCAAAAAGATAGAGCTACAAATGAACTTCATGAAATCGATGTAAATGACGCTCTTGTTATAGAGTCTGTAAGAAAATTTGGTGATTACAATTTCAATCATTCTAGAGATCCGATGGGAGATTGGTTAGATGATTTTAAATAGATGGGAGTGAGTTAAGGGTGATCTGCATCGGTAGATCCAGACCACCCCGAAAGTGAGTTTTTCGGCAAACTAGGCCTTATAGCGAAGGAGGTTTGCCATCAAGAAAAAACGTTTCTCAATAGAGAAAATTGTTGCGATGCTGAAGCAGGCTGAACTGGGTATGCCGGTAGCAGAAGTGTGGACCGACCAGATTTTAGTAGACATAGCGGAGTCATAACTGATGGCAGCCGAACGAAGGTGAACTGATGAGAAATACATCAAAGGCTACGGTATATTTCAATGGCGACTTATACCAAGTCATCACGACGTCGCAAGGTATGCTTAGTTATGATGATCCTGAAGTTGCAGCACAGATTCTCCCATCTACATCTACGGACCCTGAGTTGGGAGCAGCATTGAAGTCGGCGTTAGCTAAAAGCAAGCAAACACCCGTGGCACAGTTTCAAGAGATTTTCAAATCCGGGATCGTGCAAAAGATCGCCAAAGAGCGCGAAATCGGGCTGATGCAGCAATACGGCTATAAGACGCGCAAGGCGCTAATGAGAAAAATGGCTTGCTGCTGGATTACGGCTGACGACGATAGAATCGAGATCAAGCCTACTCATCACAAGAATATTGGCGGCTACTCTGGTATTAGCAATGATGGGCCGGAGATTCTTTTTGTCGACAGGCGCATCAACGATGAACAACTAGGCGCATCTCTAAGGGAAGGGTTTGCCCGCTGCACCAGTGCAGTTGCTTAGGACCACGCCCACCTTAGCTGACTTTTTAGTGCGATCTGATCCGCCGTTGTCACCGGCAGCGCACGCGCCCTAAGCCGCTTGCAGTGCCTCAACCACCGCCACCTGCCTTACCGCCGCAATCACATAATCGATCTCGGCCTCGGTAGTGCCGCGTCCCAGCGAAAAACGCACCGCATTGCGCGCCACATCGGGTGAACGGCCAATGGCCAGCAGCACGAAGGAGGGGGCCGATGCGGCCGAGTTACAGGCCGAACCGGCCGATACCGCCACGCCCAGCAACTGGCTGCCCAGGGGGCCGCGCCGCGTCGGCGCAAAACTGACGTTCAGGTTGTGCGGCACGCGCTGCTCGCTGCAGCCATTCAATTGCACCCCAGGCAAGTCGCGAATGCCAGCCCACAGGCGATTGCGCAAGGCTTTTACCCGCGCCGCTTCCTCATGCAGGCGCTCGCGCGCCAGCGCAAAGGCCGCGCCCATGCCGACGATCTGGTGCGTGGCCAGGGTGCCCGAACGCATGCCGTTCTCGTGACCACCGCCGTCGATCTGCGCTTCCAGCTTCAGGCCGGACGTGCTGCGCACATACAGCGCGCCGATGCCCTTGGGGCCATACACCTTGTGCGCCGAGAACGACATCAGGTCGACCTTCAACTGCGTCAGGTCGATGGGGATCTTGCCCGCCGCCTGCACCGCATCGACGTGAAACACCACGCCCTGCGCGGCGCAGAGTTCGCCCAACTCGGCAATCGGCTGGATCACGCCGATCTCGTTGTTGACGTACATCACCGACGCCAGGATGGTGTCCGGGCGCAAGGCTGCACGCAATTGTTCTGGGGTAATCAGGCCATTGGCCTGGGGTGTCAAATAGGTAATGTCGAAACCGGCGCGCTCCAGCGTGTGCATGGTGTCGAGCACCGCCTTGTGCTCGGTGGCCACCGTCACCAGGTGACGGCCCTTGTGGCCCAGCGACTGGGCGATGCCCTTGATGGCCAGGTTGTTCGATTCGGTCGCGCCCGAGGTCCAGACGATTTCATTGGGCTGCGCCCCGACCAGCGCGGCCACGTCGGCGCGCGCATGCTCGACCGCGCGGCGCGCTTCCCACCCGAACGGGTGCGAGCTGCTGGCGGCATTGCCGAACTTGTTGGTCAGGTAGTCGCACATGGCCTGCGCCACTTGCGGGTCGACCGGCGTGGTCGCGCCATAGTCGAGATAGATGGGGAAGACGAGATCGGCCGGCGGGCGACAGGGAGCGGAATCGTTCATGACCAGGTGCAGGTTGATAAGTAACGGGTCTACCTTACGGCACGTCTGTTAGTTGGAAAACAAATATAAATTTATTTTCTTATGCAAATTAACAACTAAGGCGTGATGGCAAGCGTTTTGGTGCTGGCATTAGCTTATACAAAATTATTATACTGAAACGGAATGAATAGAATCCTATAATTCGAAAATCATATACAAGGATAGTCGCGCCGACGTCACAATGGACCTCAACCAGCTCGAAGCCTTTGCGGCAGTCATGACGATCGGCAGCATCACCGGCGCAGGGCGCAGCCTTGGGCGTTCGCAGCCGGCCGTCAGCAAGACCATTGGCGAGCTCGAAGCCGAGCTCGGCTATGCCCTGTTCGACCGCAACGGTCCGCGCGTCACGCCGACGGCCAAGGCCTTTCTATTGTATGAAGAGGTCGAACGTTCGCTAGTAGGCTTGCGCAGCATTCGCGAGCGGGCCGCCGAAATCGGACGGGACGAGGCTCAGCCGGTACACATGGTCGCCACGCCGGCCCTGGCCTCGACCATCGCCCCGGCTGCGCTGCAACTGGTGGCGCAGGGCGGGGCGCCGGGCTTGCCCGAGCACATTCAGCTGCGTAGCGCCTCGGCCGAGCAGGTGGTGCATGCGGTACTGCATCGCACCGTCAGCCTGGGGCTGACCAGCTTGCCGGTGGCGCACCGCGGCCTGCAATTGCACTGGATCGGCGAGGCGCCTTGCGTGGCCGTGATGCGGGCCGACCATCCGCTGGCCGGTGAGCGCAGTATTTCACGTCAGGTGCTGCAGGGGCAGCGGGTGATCACCATGTCCAACCGCTACCGGTTGCGCCAGCGCATCGAAACCGCCCTGGGCGCCGAGCAACCGCTGGACGTGGCGATCGATACCAATACGTCGTTGAATGCCATCATGGCCGCGCACGCGGGGCTGGGGGTGGCGCTGGTGGAGCCGATCACGGCGCGCGGCATGCCCATCGAGGGCCTGGTGGTGCGCCCCCTGGCCGTTGAGATACCGTTCTACTTCGGCGTGGTGACACCGTTCGGCAAGCCCATTACGGCCACCACCGAAGCCTTGATCGAAGCAGTGGAAAGCGCCGCCCGCAGTCTGTTGCATGGTTTCGTCAAACGCGACGCGGCCGCACATGATGAGTTGTTGTAATCGAGTTGTCGTAATGAAAAGGGCTGGCAGGCGCGCGCAATGTGCGCCGCTGGCGAGACGACGCAGCAAAGCCCGGCCGGGGTGGGCCAGCGTCGCATTCGGTAGAACCTGTTAAAGAAAGATCACCATGGCAGTCACACCAAGTTTCCCGGATAACAACACCGGCGCCGGGCCAGCGGCAGGCATCGGCCTGGCCGCGCTCGAAGCGCGGCTGCGCCAGGACCTCGAATGGCTGGCACTGCCCGGCAAGTCGTGGACGCCGGTCATCAGCCGCGACGGCCAGGATGTGCTGGACGTGGCCATCATCGGCGGCGGCCAGGCCGGGATGGCGGCGTCGGTGGCGCTGTCGCACCTGGGCGTGCGCAATGTCATTTTTGATCAGTCACCGGAAGACTTCGAAGGCCCCTGGGCCACCACCGCGCGCATGGAAACGCTGCGCTCGCCCAAGACCCTGACCGGCCCGGCCCTGGGTTTTTCGACGCTGACCTTCCGCGCCTGGTTCGAGGCCCAGTTCGGCCTGGAGGCATGGAATGCGCTGGACAAGATCCCGCGCCTGCAATGGATGGATTACCTGCGCTGGTACCGGCGCGCCATGCGCCTGGACGTGCGCAACCAACACCGCCTGCAACGGATACAGCCGCGCGCCGATGGCGTGGTCGAACTGCATCTGTCCACCCCCAATGGCGCGGCCTTCGTGCTGGCGCGTCGGGTGGTGCTGGCCACCGGCCGCGACGGCCTGGGCGGCGCGGCCTTGCCGCCATTGGCGCAGGCGCTGCCGCGCAACAAGTGGGCGCATTCTTCCGACGTGTTCGACTATGGCAGCCTGAAGGGCAAGCGGGTCGCGGTCATCGGTGGCGGCTCGTCCGCCATGGACAGCGCCGCGACTGCCCTCGAAGAGGGCGCAGCCCGGGTCGACCTGTTGATCCGTCGCCAGGAACTGCCGCGCGTCAACAAGGGAAAAGGTTCGGGTAATCCGGGCCTGGTCAATGGCCACTGGCATCTGCCGGATGAATGGAAGTGGCGCATCCGTAATTACGTCAATCGCCAGCAGGTGCCGCCGCCGTCGGGCAGCACCCGTCGCGTATCGGCCTTTGCCAATGCGCGCTTCCTGCTGGGCACCGCTATCGAGGGCGCCACGGTGCAGGGCGACGTGGTGCAGTTGCAGACCTCGCGTGGCGCGCTGGAGGTCGACTTCGTGATCTTCTCGACCGGCTTCAAGGTCGACTGGAACATCCGCCCCGAATTTGCCACCATCGCCCCACAGATCCTGAGCTGGGCCGACCGCTTCACGCCACCGGCGGGCGAAGAAGACGCCGAGCTGCGCGACATGCCTTACCTGGGCCCGGTCTTCGAGTTCCAGCAGAAGTCGCCTGGCGCCTTGCCGGGACTGGAGCGGGTGCATTGCTTCTGCTATCCGGCGGTGGCCAGCCACGGCACCATCTCGGGCGATATCCCGGCCATCAGCGATGGCGCCTATCGTCTGGCGCAAGGCATCGCCGCCCAGTTGTACAGCGAAGACGTGGCGTATCACTACGTCAATATCCAGGCCTATGAAGAACCGGAGCTGGTCGGCGACGAGTGGACCGAATCGCCCTGGGAACTGCAGGATGGAAACACGCCGACAGGGAACACGCCATGACCCAGGCGATCGTGCGCAGCCTGTTGCAGGCGTTGATGGTGGTGTTGTTGATGACGGTGATCGTCTTCTTCGGCCTGCACATGATCGGTAACCCGGTCGATATCCTGATCGGGCAGGACGTCGATCAGGTCGATCGCCTGCGCATCATCAAGGAACTGGGCCTGGACCAGCCGGTGTGGCGCCAGTACCTGGCGTTTCTCAATGGCGCGTTGCATGGCAACCTGGGTAACAGTTTCGTCTATAACACGCCGGCCATCCTGCTGATCTTCCAGCGTCTGCCCGCCACCCTGGAGCTGGCCGTGGCGGCCTTGCTGCTGGCGGTGCTGATCGGTATCCCGCTGGGCCTGCTGGCTGGCATGAAGCCGGATCACCCGCTGTCGCGACTGGTGATGACGGGCAGCATCTTCGGTTTTTCCTTGCCCACCTTCTGGATCGGCCTGATGCTGATCATGGCCTTCTCGGTGACGCTGGGCTGGTTGCCCTCGGGCGGACGCGGGCAGACCGCGCCGCTCTTCGGCGTGCAATGGTCGTGGCTGACGGCGGACGGCTGGCGTCACATGCTGCTGCCGGCGATCAACCTGTCGCTGTTCAAGATTTCGCTGGTGATCCGGCTCACGCGCGCCAATGTGCGCGAGGTGCTGCCGATGGATTACGTGCGCTTTGCCCGCGCCAAGGGCCTGTCGCCGGCGAGGGTGGTGCTGATGTATGTATTGCGCAATACGCTGATTCCACTGGTGACGGTGCTGGGCCTGGAGTTCGGCTCCACCATCGCCTTCGCGGTGGTCACCGAAAGCATCTTCGCCTGGCCGGGCGCAGGCAAGCTGATCCTGGACAGCATCAACGCGCTGGATCGTCCGGTGATCGTGGCTTACCTGATGGTGATCGTGTGCATGTTCGTGGCCATCAACCTGATCGTCGACGTGCTCTATAAGTTTCTTGATCCCCGCGTGCGGGTGGAGGTACGCGCATGAGTACGCCTGAGACCACGAATGCCGTCATGACCCAGGCCGAGGTGCGCGAGCGCATCGCCCAGATGTCGGCCTTCACCGCACCGTCCCGCGAGTCGCCCTGGCGTCGCGTGCTGCGCCATTTCGTCGCGTCGAAGTCGGCCATGCTGGGCCTGGCCATCGTGCTGTTGCTGATCGTGGCGGCGCTCGCCGCGCCCTGGATCACGCCGCAGAATCCCTACGACCTGATGCAGCTCGACGTGCTCGATTCGCGCCTGCATCCCGGCACGCCCAACGGCGCCGGCACTTATACCTATTGGCTGGGCACCGACGGCCAGGGGCGCGACCTGGTCTCGGCCATTCTGTATGGCTTGCGCATCAGCGTGGGCATCGGCGTCGGCTCGGCGCTGATCGCCGGCATCATCGGTACCCTGGTCGGTTTGCTGGCGGCCTATGCCGGCGGCAAGATCGATGCGCTGCTGATGCGCCTGGCCGACCTGGTGCTGTCGTTTCCTTCGATCCTGGTGGCGATGCTGATCCTGGCGTACGTGGGCAAGGGCATCTTCAACGTGATGGCGACCCTGGTGGTGCTGGAGTGGGCCTATTACGCCCGTACTGCGCGCGGCCAGGCGCTGGTCGAGCGCCAGAAGGAATATGTGGAAGCCGCGCGCGGCCTGAACCTGTCGGCCTGGCGCATCATGGTGCGCCACATCCTGCCCAACTGCCTGCCGCCGCTGATCGTGATCGGCACGCTGCAGGTGGCGCGCGCCATCACGCTGGAGGCGACCCTGTCGTTCCTCGGTCTGGGCGTGCCGATTACCGAGCCCTCGCTGGGCCTGCTGATTTCGAATGGATACCAGTACATGCTCTCGGGCGAATACTGGATCAGTTTTTACCCAGGCATCACGTTGTTGATCGTGATCGTCGCCATCAACCTGGTGGGCGACCGTCTGCGCGACATCCTGAATCCGAGGTGGCAGAAATGAGCGCCGTGACCAGTATCCCTACATTGGAGGTGCGCAACCTGCGCACCCACTTCTTTACGCCTGACGGCGTGCTGCCGGCGGTCGACGATGTGTCGCTGTCGGTGTCGCGCGGACGCATCCTGGGCCTGGTCGGTGAATCCGGCTCCGGCAAGAGCGTGACCGGTTTCTCGATCCTGGGGATGGTCGACAACCCCGGGCGCATCGTCGGCGGACAGGTGCTGTTCCAGGGACGCGACCTGGTCACGCTGGACAAGACTTCATTGCGCGAACTGCAGGGCAACCGCATCGCGATGATCTTCCAGGACCCGATGATGACGCTCAACCCGGTGCTCAGGATCGAGGCGCAGATGGTCGATGCGGTGCTGGCGCACAGCAAGGTCAGCCGCCGCGAGGCGCGCGATCTGGCGCGCGACACGCTGGGGCTGATGGGCATCGCCAGCCCCGAGGAGCGCTTGCAGGCGTATCCGCATCAATTGTCGGGGGGCATGCGGCAACGGGTGGCGATCGCCATCGCCATGCTGCACAAGCCCGACCTGATCATCGCCGACGAGCCGACTACGGCGCTGGATGTGACGATCCAGGCGCAGATATTGGCCGAGGTGCAGAAACTGGCGCGCAGCCATGGCACGGCATTGATCTGGATCACCCACGACCTGTCGGTGGTGGCGGGCCTGGCCGATGAAGTGGCGGTGATGTATGCCGGGCGCATCGTCGAACAGGGCGCGGTCGATGCGGTGCTGGATGCGCCCTTGCATCCTTATACCCAGGGCCTGATCGGCAGCCTGCCGGGCAACAACCGGCGTGGCCAGCGCCTGCGGCAGATTCCGGGCATGACGCCCAACCTGTTGCACCTGCCGCCCAGCTGCGCCTTCGCCCCGCGTTGCGAGCGGGTGGCCCAGCAATGCCTGGTGGCCCCGGCCATCAGCGAGCCGCAGGCCGGACGCCTGGTGCGCTGCTTTCATCCGGGTGGCATGCAGCATGGATAAGACAATGACACCGATCATCGAAACCCGCGCCGTCTCCAAGCGCTTCGGCGAACGCCGCAGCACCTGGCTGGCGCGCCAATTGCAACAACGCGGCTGGCTGCGTCCGGCTGCCGTCACCCGCGCGCTGGACCAGGTCGACCTGCAGGTCATGCCGGGCGAAGTGGTGGGGCTGGTGGGCGAATCCGGTTGCGGAAAATCGACCCTGGGCCGTGTGGCGGCAGGGCTGCTGGACCCGTCCGACGGCCAGGCGCTGGTCAATGGCCGCGACCGCTCGGCGTTGTCGGGTGAAGAGCGCGCCCGCGCCCGGCTCGATGTGCAGATGATCTTCCAGAACCCGTACGCCAGCCTCAACCCGCGCCTGCGCGTAGACCAGATCGTGGGCGAGGCGGCGCAGGTCAATGGCAAGGTCAGCGGCGAACTCGACGATTATGTCTCGCAGCAACTGATGCGGGCCGGGCTCGATCCGGCGTTGCGCGACCGTTATCCGCACCAGTTCTCGGGCGGCCAGCGCCAGCGCATCGGGATCGCCCGCGCACTCGCGGTGCAACCGCGCATGCTGGTGTGCGACGAAGCCGTGGCCGCGCTGGATGTGTCGATCCAGGCGCAGATACTTAATCTGTTTGCCGACCTGCGCGAGCAGCTTGGCCTGACCTATCTGTTCATCAGTCATGACCTGGGCGTGGTCGAGCATATCTGCGACCGGGTGGTGATAATGTACCTGGGGCGGGTGGTCGAGAGCGCGCCGGTGGCAGAACTGTTTGCGCGCCCCAATCATCCTTATACCCAGGCCTTGCTGGCGGAGGTGCCGCGGCTGTCGAACCGGAAGAAGGAATTCACCGCCATCCGGGGCGAGATTCCCAGCCCCTTGCATCCACCGTCGGGTTGCCATTTCAATCCGCGCTGTCCGCATGCCATGGCGCGCTGTCGCCAGGAGGTGCCGGTCTTGCGCGAGGTTGCACCCGGTCATCGTAGCGCCTGTCATCTCAATGAAGTCCAGTAACAGCATTCTTATCTGAAACCCTGTAACACCACAGAGGAACACACATGAAAAAGACTCTCCTGGCCCGCCTGCTGGCCGTGGCATTGACCGGCGTGGCGCTGGCTGGCGCAGCGCAAGCCGTGCGCGCCCAGAACCTCAACATCGCCTTCGCCGACCCCTTGTCGTCGCTCGACCCGCAGTTGAACAACCACGCCGGCGATCGCTCGGTGGACCTGCATTTCTGGGACCTGCTGGTCGAGAACAACTACAACAAGCTGCAACCCGGCCTGGCGCTGTCTTGGAAGAACGTCGACCCCAAAACCTGGGAATTCAAGCTGCGTCCCAACGTGAAATGGCAAGATGGCAAAGCCTTCACTGCCGATGACGTGATCTTCTCGTACCAGCGCGCGCGCAGCGTGCCGGGCAGTGTGGCGACCTTCGCCGGCTATCTGCGCACGGTCGAATCGGTTACCGCCAAGGATCCGCTGACGCTGGTCATCAAGACCAATATTCCTAACCCCGACCTGCCGCTGAACCTGGCGTCGGTGCATATCGTCAGCAAGCACGTGGGCGAGAAATCGACCACCGAAAACTATAACAGCGGCGCCGCCGTGGTCGGTTCCGGTCCGTTCAAGTTCGTCTCCTACACCCCGGGCGACCGCGTGGTGATGCAGCGCAACGACACTTACTGGGGGCCCAAGCCGCTGTGGGACAAGGTCAACTATCGCTACATCAACAATGCCGCCGCGCGCACCGCGGCGCTGCTGTCGGGCGACGTCGACGTGATCGACAAGGTCTCGGTGTCGGACATCGCCAAGCTGAAGCAGTCGCCCAACGTCACCGTCTATCCCTACAACGGCTTGCGCGTGCTGCTGATCCAGCCGACCTTCCATGACGGCCCCAGCCAGTACATCACCGACAACGCCGGCAAGCAGCTCGACAAGAACCCGCTGCAAGACGTGCGCGTGCGTCGCGCCATGTCGCTGTCGATCAATCGCAAGGCCATCATCGACCGTATCCTGCAAGGCGCTGCCACCGAAGCCAACCAGTGGATGCCGGCCGACACCTTCGGCTACAACCCCGAGATCAAGGACATCGCCTTCGACGCCGCCCAGGCCAAGAAGCTGCTGGCCGAGGCCGGTTTCCCGGACGGTTTCAAGCTGACCATCCACGTGCCTAACGACCGCTATCCGCAAGCGCCCGAAACGCTGCAGGCGGTGGCCCAGTTCTGGACCCGCATCGGCATCAAGACCCAGGTCGAGGTGCTGCCATGGGCATCGTATTCGGCGCGCGCCAACAAGAACGAGTTTGCCGTGTCGGTGCTGGCATGGGGTAACGGTACCGGTGAAGCCAGCTATGCGCTGGTCAACGTGCTGGGGTCGGTCGATCCCAAGAAGGGCATCGGCGCATCCAACTGGAATCACTACAGCAACCCTGCGGTCGACAAGGCGCTGGCCGATTCGACGGCCGAGTTCGATGCCGCCAAGCGCGAAGCCATCCTGCGCGCCTCGGCCAAGGTGGTGTCGGACGACGTCGGTGTGATCCCGCTGTATCACTACCAGAACATCTGGGCTGCCAAGAAGGGCCTGAAGGTCACCCCTTCCAGCAGCGACCGTACCACCGCGATGATGGTCACCCCGGTCAAGTAAGACCATGGCCGATCTTTCGATTGTCATCACGCCGGCCGACGACTTGATCGACGTGCCGCGTCGCATCGTGATACGTGGCGCCAGCCCGGGCCAGGCGTTGCAGGTGGTAGCGTCGACGCTGCGCCGGGGCGCCGAATGGCGCAGCAGCGTCCGCTTCATCGCCGATGCGCAGGGCGAAGTCGACCTGTCGACCCAGGCGCCGCTGGAAGGCGACTACCAGGGCGTCGATCCGATGGGCTTGCTGTGGTCGCAGACGCCGGTGCAGGCCGGTCGTCGCGACAACTTCAATGCCGATGTGAGCGCGCCGCTGGCGACCCGCATCACGGCCGGCTCAGCCTCGGCCGAGCTGGTGCAACGCCTGGCCGCGCCCGGCGTGGTGCGGCGCGAGGTGCGCGAAGAGGGGCTGGTCGGCACCTTGTTCCTGCCGGCCACGCCGGGGCCGCATCCGGCGGTGATGATCGTCAACGGCTCCGGCGGCGGCATCAACGAACCGCGTGCGGCCTTGTATGCCTCGCGTGGCTATGCCGCCTTTGCGCTGGCTTATTTCAAGGCGCCGGGGCTGTCCGACTATATCTCTAACACGCCGCTGGAATACTTCGAGCGCGGTCTCGACTGGCTGCGCGCCGAAGTGCATCCGAAAGATGATTTCGTGGCCATCAGCGGTCAATCGCGTGGTGGCGAACTGGTGTTGTTGCTGGCGGCCACCTTCCCGGCCAAGGTCTCGGCCGTGTTGGCCTACGTGCCCAGTGCGCTGGTGCATAGCGGCCAGAATGCGGCCGACCCGGCGGTGGGGCGCGAAGGGCCGACCTGGCTATTGCGCGGGCAGCCGTTGCCGCACCAGTGGACCGACAACCGCAGCGCCAGCTGGAAGCCATTCGACGATGGCCCGGCGCCGCATCGCCACGAGCTGGCCATGTTGACCGCCCTGGAGGACGCAGAGGCGGTCGCGCGTGCGCGCATTCCGGTCGAGAATATCCAGGCGCCGGTATTATTGCTGTCGGCCACCGACGATGGCTCGTGGCCGTCGAGCCGTTATTGCGCGATGGTGCGCGACAAGCTGGCCGAAGTGGGATATCGCTGGCCGGTGTTGTGGCGTAACTACCAGGATGCCGGTCATTCCATCCTGTTCCCGTTCGTGCCGACTACCCAGACCACGTATGCCCATCCGGTGTCGGGCCGCATCAGCACCGGCGGCGGCGAGCCGTCGGCCAATGCCCGCGCCGATCTCGATTCATGGCAGCAGGCGCAGCAGTTCCTGCGCGACGCTGTCGCAACGCATTCACTCCGAAAGGACCTCGCATGAGCACCCCGATCTACGATATCGACAACGATGTCATCGACCAACTGGCCGGCCTGCAAGCCGGCAGCCCGCTGCATACCCTGCGCCACCAGCGCGAAAAAGTGGCGGTCGCCTCGCAGGGCAGCTACGACACCCTGTTCGATCCGGCGCTGGAAGGCATCGGCCTCGACGAGCGCCTGCTGGTCGCGCTGTACGCCTGCCGTCTGGCCGGCGCCGCCGATGTCGCCGCGCACTACCGCACCCGCGCTCAGGCGCTGCCGGTCGATGCGGCGCAACTGGCCGTCGCCGACAGTGGCGAACCCGAGCAGTTGGCCGAGGGTCGTCTGCGCGCCATGCTGGTCTTTACCCGCGCCCTGACGCAACGTCCGGTCGAAGGCGACAAGGCGGCCATCGAGAAGCTGCCGGCCGCCGGCATCAGCACCCCGGCGGTGGTCGCGCTGTCGCAGCTGATCGCCTTCATCTCGTACCAGCTGCGCGTGGTCGCTGGCCTCAAGGCGATGCAGGCCGCCAACCAATAACAGGAGAACCGCATGAGCAACGTCATCAAATCCAACGGTTTCACCAACGAGTCGCTGGAGTGGGATGCCTGGCTGGACGTGATCACGCTGGAGCAAGCCAGCGAAGACCAGATCAAGGTGCTGGAAGAGAGCAATCCCAAGGCCAAGACCTCCGACTATTACCTGTTCCTGGCGCACCAGCCTGACATCCTGCGTCAGCGTTCGGCAGCCTTCAACGCCATCATGTACGCGCCGGGCGGCATGTCGCGCGCCGAGCGCGAGCTGGGTTCGCTGGTGGTCTCGCGCATCAACGGTTGCGTCTATTGCGCCTCGGTGCATGCACAGCGCTTCGAGCAACTGGCCAAGCGCAGCGACACCGTGCAGCAGGTGTTCGACAACCCTTACGGTTCCGGTATCGATGCGCGTGAAAAGGCGATCGCCAAATTCTCGGCCGAACTGACCGAGCAACCCGATGCGATCGATGCGGTCAAGATCGCGGCCTTGAAGGAAGTCGGCCTGAACGATCTGGAAGTGCTGGACCTGATCCATTCGATCGCCATCTTCGCCTGGGCCAATCGCCTGATGCTCAACCTGGGCGAGCCGGTGTTTGCCGACGGTAGCCGTGCCGAGTGAGGGCGCCATGTTGATACCTGACAATCTGGTGTATGCCGAGACCCATGAGTGGGTGAGGGTGGAAGCCGACGGCGTGCTGGCCGTCGGCATCACCGACTTCGGCCAGGAGCAACTGGGGCCGCTGGTGTATGTGGACATGCCGGCCGTGGGCAGCAGCGTCAAGCGTGCCGGTGAATGCGGCATCGTCGAGTCCAACAAGACTGCCTCCGACCTGCATGCGCCGGTCGATGGCGAGATCGTCGCCATCAACGAGGCGCTGGTCGACACGCCCGACGCGGTCAACGGCGCACCCTACGAGCAATGGATCTTCAAGCTCAAGCCGGCCGTGCCGTTTTCGGCCGAGGGATTTCTTGATGCAGCGGCTTACCTGAAGCTGATTGCTTAAGAAGCGGCGGCGCGGATATCAAACGCGCCGCCGGTCTGGGCGCGGTCACGCAAGGTGACCGCTTGTTTGCCCAGCAATGGAAACACCAGTTCGGCAAAGCGGATCGATTCTTCCAGGTGCGGATAGCCCGACAGCACGAAGGTGTCGACCCCGAGGTCGGCATATTCCTGCAGGCGCTCGGCCACGGTGGCGGCGTCGCCGACCAGCGAAGTGCCGGCGCCGCCCCGCACCAGGCCCACGCCGGCCCACAGGTTGGGCGCAATCTCAAGCTTGTCGCGGCGGCCGCCGTGCAATGCTGCCATGCGTTTCTGGCCGACCGAATCCATGTTCGCGTAGTTTTTCTGGGCGCGGGCGATATCGTCGTCGGTCAGCTTGCTGATCAGGCGATCGGCATCGGCCCAGGCTTCTTCGGCGGTTTCCCGCACGATCACATGCAGCCGCACCCCGAAGCGCACGGTGCGCCCCTGTCGCGCCGCGCGTTCACGCACGTCGTCAATCTTCTGCGCCACGGCAGCGGGCGGTTCGCCCCAGGTGAGGTAGGCGTCCACATGCTTGGCGGCGAGGTCGTGGGCGGCATCGGAAGAGCCGCCGAAGTACAGCGGTGGGTAAGGTTTTTGCACCGCAGGATGAAACACCTGGCCCTGGCGGATGCTGAAATGCTTGCCGTCGAAATCGACTTTCTCGCCTTGCAGCAGGCGGCGCCAGATGGTCAGGTATTCGTCGGCGGCCTGGTAGCGTTCGTCGTGCTTGAGGAAGACGCCATCGGCTTCCAGTTCGGTGGCGTCGCCGCCCGGCACCACATTGAGTAGCAGCCGCCCGTTCAACGCCTGGTCGAGCGTGGCGGCCTGGCGGGCCGACGGGCCTGGGCCACCCAGCGACGTGCGCAGCGCCACCAGTAACTTGATGCGGTGCGTCACCGGCACCAGGCTGGAGGCCACCACCCAGGGATCGAGGCAGGAGGCGCCGGTGGGAATGAGCAGGCCGTCATAGCCGAGGTTCTCGCTGGTCACGGCGATCTGGCGCATGTAGTCGAGGGTCGGTGCACGGCCGAAGTCGGAGGTGCCGAGATAGCGGGTGTCGCCCGAGGTCGGGAGGAACCAGAAGATGTCTGTGGCCATGCGCGTGTTTCCTTGCGGTGCGGTGAACGGAGGACGGTCTGCTATTAGATCGCTGTGGGGTGGGGGATGGCTAAGAATGTTTTCTTATTTGCTTAGTTGGAAAACGACCGGGGCTTCACCCCGGTCGTCCTGACGCAAGTCAGGACCCAGCGTCTTTCGATGGCTCGTCAAGTCACAACAGAAGTCACTGGATCCCGGCCTGCGCCGGGACGACGAGGTTGGTTGTGCCTGAATTTTCTCCCACCACCGTCGTCCTGACGCAAGTCAGGACCCAGCGTCTTTCAATGGCTCGTCAGGTCACAACAGAAGTCACTGGATCCCGGCCTGCGCCGGGACGACGAGGTTGGTGGTACCTAGATTTTCTTCCACCACCGTCGTCCTGGCGAAAGTCAGGACCCAGCTCCTGCGCACCGATGTGGTGGTGATGGGGATCGTGCTGATCGGCATCATCGCGTATCTGTTCGACCTGGCGATGCGTCGCCTGTCGCAGGCGCTCACGCCGTGGCGCAGCGCTAGCTGAGGAGGCGGTGTTCGCCCAGCCAGCGTGCGAACAACTGCGCTTCCGGTCCGGCCTGCTCGCTGATGCCGAGGTAATAGGGCGCCAGCGGCATGCGCAGCTCGGGCAGCGGGCAGACCAGGCGACCGGAGCGCAGGTCGTTGTCCGCCAGCGAGACCGGCGACAGCGCCAGACCCAGGCCATCGACGGCCGCCTGCAAGACAAAATGCACGTGATCGAAATGCAGGGTCGGCTGACGCCGCGAGCGCTTGACGCCGGTCAGGCGCTTGAACTCTTCCCAGTCGCTGCGGCGGCTGTGCGACAGCAGCAGCGTGTGCGCGGTGATGGCACGGGCGTCGGGCAGGGGGGTGTTCTTCAGCAGCGCCGGTGACGCCACCAGTAACAATTCGTCTTCCATGAAACGTTGCAGCTTCAGGGTCTCGGGCCAGTTGGTTTCGCCACGCCGTATCGCAATGTCGAACGGGCCGGGGGCGCGCGCCACGGTGGCCACGCTGGTGGCGACCTGCGGTTCTATGCCGGGGTAGCGCTCGACGAATCCCGACAGGTGCGGGATCAGCCAGCGCACCGCAAACGAGGGGCGCACATTGATGCTGACCGCGCGCGTCGGCGCATCTTTCATTACCCGCCTGGCTGCTGCCCCTAACTGTTCCAGCGCCGGGCTGGCTTCTTCGAAGAACTGGCGTCCGCGCTCGGTCAGCAGCACTTGCCGGATGCGCCGTTCGAACAGCGGCATGCCGAGATAGGTTTCGAGATTCTTGATCTGGCGGCTGATGGCGCCGTGGGTGACATTGAGTTCGAGCGCGGCCAGCGTGAAGCTCTGGTGCCGGGCCGCTGCCATGAAGGCGCGGATGGCATTGAGCGGAAGGGTTTGGTCGGCCATGCGTCAGATTTTATCACGCATGTGGCGAATTAATATCGTTTGTCAGCGCATCGGCCCAGCCTCAAGATGCCGTCATGACTCCCGATCCGCACCAGGCCAACCTCGATTCCCGTCACGCCGCGATGTCACTCTCGGCCGCCTTGCCCGCCGATATCGTGCTCTATCTGTTGTTGCCCATGTATGCGGCCAACTTCCATGTCAGCCTGGCCGAAGTCGGTATCCTGCTGGCCGCCAACCGGCTGGTGCGCATCGCCGGCTACCGCTGGGTGGCGCGCTTCTATGCCGAACGCGGCGACCGTCCGACCTGCATGCTGGCGGTGGCTGCTGCGGTGGTGTGCGCGCTGGGCTATGTGGTGGCGGACGGTTTCTGGGTCCTGCTGCCGTTGCGCCTGTTGTGGGGCATGGCCTTTGCCGGGCTCAACCTGTCGACCCAATCGATGTCCACTGCCAACCCGATGGGCGCGGCCAGGCGCTCGGGCCGTTCGCGCGCAGTGATCGCCATTGGCCCAATGCTGTGGCTGCCCACGGCCGCCTTGCTGGCGGCGCAGTTCGGGCCGCGCGTGGTGTTTTTGCTGGTGGCGGGCACCGCCTTGCTGGGTTTGCTGGCGGCGCGTCGGCTGCCATCCCACCCTTATCCCAAGCCGCCGGCGCGGCGCTGGAAGATGCCCAATGCGCTCGACTGGTGGTCTTTTCTCGAAGGCCTGACGCTGGATGGCCTGTTCATCATCGGCTTGTCCTATATGAGCAAGCAATCCTTCAGCGAACACGCAGAGTTGATCGCCGGCACCTTGATGGCCATGCGTTATGCCGGTGAAATCGTGCTGGCGCCGGTGGGCGGCTGGCTGGCCGAACGCTTCGGCGCGGTCAGGGTGCTGGTGGTGCTGTCGCTGACCACCTGCCTCGCGCTGGTCGGGTTTGGCGCCGGGGCGCTGTGGCTGTTTGCCGGCTTCATCGTGGTGTTGCGATCGTTGCAATTGCCGTTGCTGGCGCCCATCGTGGCAGCCCGCACTCCGCCCGAAGAACGGGTGCATGCGCTGGCCGGGCGCGCCATCTGGCGCGATATCGGCGCCGGCGCCGGCCCCATCATGGCGGGCTTGCTGTTGCCGGTGATGTCGTCATTGTGGATCTACAGCATGGCCGCAGGAGCCCTGGCGCTGGCCGCCGTGGCCTGCGCCAGGGAGCCGCGTCGCGTTTGATGTACGCAGCTTATGCAGTAAGCCGATAAGTAAAGCCGTATCGCTTCGTTTGATTTGTCGCTTGCCGGCGTTAGAGTGAGCTTGTCAGCTTATCTCACCTCACAAGGATCCGGCATGAACGACCAACACCTGTTTCAGGAACTGGGCACCGCAGCGCTGGAGCCCTTGCAGCCCTCCGAAAAGAAAATGATCGGCGCCGTGCTGTTCATCGGGCTTGGCCTGCTGGGCACGCTGTTCTTCATCAATCGTTATTTTCCGCTGGGAAACTGATCCCGGCGTGATCCCGGCGTGATGCCGGCCTAGCGCGTGCAGTCGCTCAACATTTCCGCCTGCGAGATGTTGCTGCCGGCCGGCACGCCATGGGTGAGCCAGACATTGCCGCCGATGACCGAGCCCTGGCCGATGGTGATGCGGCCCAGCACGGTCGCGCCGGCATAGATCACCACGTCGTCCTCGACGATAGGGTGGCGCGGAATACCCTTGACCAGCGCACCGTCCGGCTCGGTCGGAAAGCGCTTGGCCCCCAACGTCACCTGCTGGTACAAACGTACATTGCGCCCGATGATGGTGGTCTCGCCGATCACCACGCCGGTGCCATGGTCGATGAAGAAGCTGCCGGCGATCTGCGCTGCCGGGTGGATATCGATGCCGGTGGCCGAATGGGCGATATCGGAAATCAGGCGCGCCAGCAGAGGCGAACCCAGGCGATGCAGCGCGTGCGCCAGCCGGTGGTAGATGATGGCGGTGGTGCCGGGGTAGCACAGCAATATCTCCGACACGCTCGAGGCGGCCGGGTCGCCATGGTAGGCGGCCTGGATATCGGACACCAGCACATCGCGAATCGCCGGCAACTGATGCGCGAATTCACGCGTGATGACGGCGGCGCGAGCGCGCAATTGCTCGTCGTCTTCCGGCTCATCCACGCCAAAGTACAGGCCGCGCCTGACTTGTTCCCCTAATACCGATAACGCCGCATTGAGCTGGCTGCCGACGAAATAGTCGATGGTTTCGTCCGACAGGATGGTATGTCCATAGTGGGTCGGGAACAGCGCTGCGGTCAGTTTCTTCAGGACTTCCTGCATCGCCTCTCGCGACGGCAGCTCGCGGATCTCGCCGCGATGGCGGATCTTGTGCGTGACTTCGCGCGAGGTACGCAGCCCGGCCACGACCGTGCCCAGGCCCAGCCCTGCCGTATCGGCCAGGGCACTCAGTTCGGGGGTATTCGAGGTATCCATGCCGGCATGCTATCAAAAATGCGGGACAGGCGTTGGCGCGGGCAAGGAGTTTGAAGCGGGCAAAGAAGGGCGGGGAGAGTGATTCGCGGCGCCCAGTCCTATCTGGAAAGTGGCGCCGCCGGTGAATCTACTCTGAGGCCTACTTTAATCGCGCTGGAAAAGTTAATCCAATGCTCATTGGAAATATCGATATGCACAAGCAGGATTAATAGTTCAAGTTATTGATTTTATTGAATAAATATTTTGTTTTTTATTGGATTTATGTCGGTTCGGCGCGGACGGAATGCGCCGTCCCTGTTGTTTTTTTCGTGACTAGGGTTTTGCCTGATGCGGTTGGCCGTGCTCTCGGGTTTCGCCCGATGTCGCCGGTCCGCTCCCGAAATTAAAGTACATCCATACCCGCTGCACACAGAAGTCTTCGCAGGGTGTGAGGACAACGCCGGGACACAACACAGGGAGAATCACATGTTTGCCAAGAACAACCGCATCGTCGCCGCTTCCATCGCCGCCATCGTCCTGGCTACCAGCGCTCCGCAATCCTTCGCCGCTACCGCAACCGGCTCGCTGACCATTAGCGCCAACGTGGTCGCAGCCTGCACCGTGGTCGGTTCGGCTATCGCCTTCGGCGCCTACACACAAGCTGTGGTGAACCAGACCGGTGGCATCACCGTGCTGTGCACCAACGGCACCGCCTACAACGTCGGTCTGGATGCCGGCACCGGCGCAGGCGCAACTACTGCTGCCCGCAAGATGACCGGCAGCGGCGGCGGCACCCTGAACTACGCGCTGTACCGCGATTCGGGCCGCACCAACAACTGGGGTTCGACCATCGGCACCGACACCTTGACCGGCACCGGCAGCGGTTTGATCCAGTCGCTGACTGTGTATGGCCAAGTGGCTGCTGCGCAGACTCCGCTGGCTGGCACCTACTCGGATACCGTCACCGTTACCTTGACTTATTGATTTGACAACCCGGCCACTGGCTGGCCTGGTTGGTTGCTGGAATGGAAATATCGTGGGGGTTTTATCCTGAGGGGGATGGCGGCGTACTTCGGTGAAGTACGCCGTTTTTTTATTGGTGGCGTGGTGGCGTTAGCGGCGCTGTTGTTTTTTTCGTGACTAGGGTTTTGCCTGATGCGTCTGGCCGTGCTCTCGGGTTTCACCCTATGTCGCGGGAGCGGTCCAGAAATTAAAGTACATCCATACCCGCTGCACACAGAAGTCTTCGCAGGGTGTGAGGACAAGGCCGGGACACGACACAGGGAGAATCACATGTTTGCCAAGAACAACCGCATCGTTGCCGCTTCCATCGCCGCCATCGTCCTGGCCACCAGCGCTCCGCAATCCTTCGCCGCTACCGCGACCGGCTCGCTGACCATCAGCGCCAACGTCGTTGCAGCCTGCACCGTGGTCGGTTCGGCCATCGCCTTCGGCGCCTACACACAAGCTGTGGTGAATCAAACCGGTGGCATCACCGTGTTGTGCACCAACGGCACCGCCTACAACGTCGGTCTGGATGCCGGCACCGGCGCAGGCGCAACTACTGCTGCCCGCAAGATGACCGGCAGTGGCGGCGGCACCCTGAACTACGCGCTGTATCGCGATTCGGGCCGCACCAACAACTGGGGTTCGACCATCGGCACCGACACCTTGACCGGCACCGGCAGCGGCCTGATCCAGTCGCTGACTGTGTATGGCCAAGTGGCTGCTGCACAGACTCCGCTGGCTGGCACTTACTCGGATACCGTGACGGTCACGCTGACCTACTAAGTTTCGAATCGGGGGAGTTCCGAAGGGGGAAGCGGCGCACTTCAGTGAAGTGCGCCGTTTTATTTTGCGCGAACGCCGCGCCGGTTTCGGGATCACATGCCCAGTGGCCCACCGCCCAACCTCATCGGGAGAAAAACATGACACGCCGATATGTCGCCCTGGCCAGCCTTGTCTTGATGGCAACGGTTGCGCGCGCGCAGATTCCACAGACGGCGCCGCCGACGCCGGTTTCAAGCGACCTCACGCGCAGCTGTACCGCCACCGGCGTATGCACCCTGACCTGCATGAGCCCGCAGGGCACCGCCGTCATCAAGGAAAACGCGACCCGCGCCGTGCGCATCATTTCGTTATCGAATGGCAATACTGAATTCAGGCTCGACAGCGGCAGCGAGGGCGTCAATGTGGTGCTGGTGTCGACCCAGAACCTGGCGTGCAAGCTGGTGGGGGCGGTCTAGCGCCCCAGCAGTCGTTCGCGCACCGATTCTTCGGCAGCATGCGTGGCCACCGCCCGCACCAGGTCGGACAGTGCCAGCATGCCGATGACGCGCATGCCCTTGATGCTGTCGACCACCGGCAGGCGCGCAACGCCCAGCCCGGCCATGCGACCGGCAGCGGCGCGTGCGCTCATCTGTGGCAACAGGTAATCCGGGGCCAGGCCCGACTGCGGCAGCAGCGCGCGGCAAGTCTGCTCGGCGGCGGCCAGTTCCAGTGCCTGCCTGGGTAACATGCCAAGCAGCCGTCCGTTGTCGGTGACCGGGTAGTAGCGGTGGCTGTCGCCGCTGGCGATCACGCTGCATCGCAGCGCCGGCAGCGCGGCATCGAGCGTGGTCGGGGTCACGCTCATCAGGTCTTCCACATGATGACGTTCGAGTGGATCGACGCCGTATTCGCGATGCACATGCAAGCCGCGGCGGGCGATCTTTTCGGTCATGATCGAGCGCTTCATCAGCAATACGTTGACGCCATAGGCCACCGCGCAGGTGACCATCAGTGGCAACAGCGCATCGCTGGCACCGGTCAAGCCGAAGGCAAACACGATGGCCGTCAGGGGCGCGCCCAATACGCTGCCCAGCACGCCGGCCATGCAGACCAGCGCCCACAGCGCCGGCGTGCCGCCCGGCAACCAGTGCGACAGCAACATGCCCAAGCCAGCGCCCAGCATCAGCAACGGCGCCAGCACCCCGCCGGAGGTGCCCGAACCCAGCGCGACCAGCCAGATGACGGCCTTCACCGCCAGCAGCGACAACGCGGCGCTGGCGATGATGTGGTTGTGCAGCAGGTCGGCGATGACGTCGTAGCCCACGCCGAGCGCGCGCGGCTCGACCATGCCACCCAGCCCGACCACCACGCCGCCGATGGCGGGCCACCACATCCAGTGCAGCGGCAGCCGATGAAAACCGTCTTCGACCCGATATAACGCCAGCGTCAGCACGGCGGCCAGCACGCCGCTGGCCAGGCCCGCCGCCAGGCACGACAGGAATGCGATCAGTCCGGGGCTGCCGACCGGCAACGGAAAGAGCGGACCGGCATCGATCGCCAGTGGTCGCAGGAAGCCAGCCGTGGCGCAGGCCAACACCACCGGCAACAGGCTGCGCGGCTTCAGTTCGAACAGCAGCAACTCGATCGCCAGCAGCACCGCCGCCACCGGGGTGCCGAAGATGGCGGTCATGCCGGCGCAGGCGCCGGCCACCAGCAGCGACTTGCGCTCGGCTGCCGTCACCGGGAAGCACTGCGCCAGCAGCGACGCCAGTGATCCGCCGGTCATGATGATCGGGCCCTCGGCGCCAAAGGGGCCACCGCTGCCGATCACGATGCCGGACGACAACGGCTTGAGCAGCGCCACCTTGGCCGACATGCGACTCTTGCCGAACAGGATCGCCTCGATGGCCTCGGGAATACCGTGCCCGCGGATCTTGTCGCTGCCGTAGCGCGCCATGAGGCCAACGATCAGCGCTCCCACTACCGGCACCAGCGCCGCCAGCCATCCCAAAGTGTTAGTCGACGGCGAGACGGCTTCGGTCGACAGGCGCTGGAAGTAGAACAGGTTGGTGCACAGCGCGATCAGTTTCAATAACAACCAGGCAGCGCCAGTGCCGAGCACGCCGATGACGATGGCCAGCAATGAGAGCAGGGGCAGCCGCAGGTCGGCGGTGTAGTCGCGTTTATGCGTCATGATGAAATCAGTTTGTTATACCGGGAGAGTTAGCGTCTAAATATATCATAACGTGATATATATGGTCGATAAGCGCCATGTGAAGCAATCTGGCTTATCCGATTTTCTTATAAGCAGTATCGGAAGTATTAGTTCGCAGTCACTGCAGAGGTGGTTAGCCTGAGCCATTCAATCATCGATACGGAAAGTGTTGGCATGACCCAAGACAACAAGAGAAACGAAGCCATCGCCCAATTGCAAAAAGGGCGCCGTCGTCGCCAGCTGGTGATGGCCGGCCTGGGGCTGGGGGTGGTCGCGGCAGCCGCACTGGCGCCGCGCCAGGCGCATGCGGCGCAGCGCGAGCTTCGGGTCGGTTACCAGAAGGGGGCGTTGAGCATCATCCGTACGCGCGGCGTGCTTGAGAAGCGCCTGGCGCCGCTGGGCGCTAGCGTGAAATGGGTGGAATTCACGGCAGGCCCGGTGCAGCTTGAGGCGCTGGGCGCAAATTCGATCGACTTCGGCGATGTCGGCGAAGCGCCACCGATCTTTTCGCAGGCGGCCGGCACGCCGCTGGTCTATGTGGCGGCGACCGTGGCGCGGCCCAAGGTCGAAGCGGTGCTGGTGCCTAACAGCTCGCCGATCAAGAGCGTGGCCGACCTCAAAGGCAAACGGGTGGCGTTCAACAAGGGTTCCAACGTGCATTACTTCCTGGTCAAGCTGCTGGAAAAGCATGGCCTGCACTACAGCGACGTGAACCCGGTGTTCCTGGCGCCGGCCGATGCGCGTGCGGCGTTCGAACGCGGTTCGGTGGATGCCTGGGTGATCTGGGAACCCTATCTGGCGGCGGCCGAGCAGACCTTGCAGGCGCGCATCCTGGCGGATGCCACCGGCGTGGTGAAGAATCGTGCCTATTATTTTTCGTCGCGTGAATTTGCCAAGGCCAATGCCGACCTGCTCAAGATCGCCATCGAAGAACTCGACAAGCTGGACGGCTGGGCCAAGTCGCGTCCCGATGAATATGCGGGCGAACTGGCGGCCATTCTCGGCTTGCCCAGGAATGTGGTGGAAGTGGCGGTCAGGCGTTATGACTTCGGCACTTTGCCCATCACCAATGCCATCCTCGACGAGCAGCAGCAGATTGCCGATACTTTCCTCGACCTGAAGCTGATTCCCAGGAAAATCAGCCTGCGCGAGACTGCGCCGCCCTGGCTGGCGTGATACTGGAAGACGCTGGGTCCTGACTTTCGTCAGGACGACGGGGGGGGGGTATAACTAATCCGTCGTGCCGGCGAAGGCCGGCACCCAGCGTCTTTTTTCAGCCCAGATCCAGCGCGTTGGTCAAGTCACCCATCGGCTGCTGCCCGCGCGCGACCATGGCGTCGTCACGCGCCTTCAGGCCATCCAGCTTTTCAAGACCGAAGGTGCGCGTGATCAGGCGCAGGATCGACGCCGTGTCGTACACCGTATGGTCGACCGTGCCGCGGCGCGCAAAAGGCGACACGACGATCGCCGGCACGCGTGTGCCCGGTCCCCAACGGTCGCCCTTGGGCGGCGCCACGTGGTCCCACCAGCCGCCGTTTTCATCGACCGTGATCACCACCACCATGTTTTTCCATTGCGGGCTGGCGCGCAGGCTCTTGACGATGTGCGCGATATGGCGGTCGCCCGAGGTGACGTCGGCATAGCCGGCGTGCATGTTGAGATTGCCCTGGGGCTTGTAGAAGCTGACCGCCGGCAGCCGGCCGGCTTCGGCATCGGCCAGGAAGCGGTTGGTGCGGGCTTCGTCGCCCAGGCCACCGTCGCGCAGGCGCTTGTTGCGCTCGCTCGGATTGTCCGGGCCCAGGTTCTTGAAGTAGTTGAATGGCTGGTGGTGATACTGGAAGTTAGGAATCTTGGGGATCCCCTTCGAGTCCTTGAATTCGTCCAGCGTGGCTTGCCAGGCGCCGGCATACCAGGCCCATTCGATGCCTTTCTTGCCCAGCTTGTCGCCGATGTGTTCATGCGTCTGCGGCACCAGCACGCTGGGCTGGTTCGGTTCGGCATAGGCCGGGTTGTTGCGGTCGCGGGTCCAGGTCGGCCAGTAGGGCGGGGCCATGGTGTTGACCGCATAGCCGTCCGGCGTCAGGGCGCTGGGGCCGAACTTGGGCGCGCCCTGCAGTGCGCTGGCCGGGCTGTTCTCGGCCGGGACCAGTTGGCCCGACAACGGATCGCCGCCGACGGTCTTGGCGACCTGGGTGCGCGAGACCGAGGTGGCCACGTTCGGGTAATACGGCGCGGCCGCCGAGATCAGGTATTGGTGATTCAGGAACGAGCCGCCGAAGGCGCCCTGGAAGAAGTTGTCGCACAGCACGAATTCGCGGGCGATATCCCACAGGCGCAGGTTGTATCGGGTGTCCGCGTAGTGGCCCATGACCAGCCCGCCCGAATCGGCCCAGGCCACGAAACCGTCATTCTTGCCGCCGTTGATCTGCATCTGGTTCTGGTAGAACACGTGCCACAGGTCGCGCGTGACCAGGCCCAGCGGCAAGGCTTCGCCTTGCGGGCCCTTCATGGCAAAGGGCGCATTGGGCAGGTTGTTCTGGTACTGCTTGCCGGCTTCGTAGGTGACGCCTTCGATGGCTTGTTCCTGGCCCACCACGCCACCCCACACCGGCGGCAACTGCTTGAGCACGCTGCCGTCGCGGTCTCGCTGCTGGTAGTCGGACGGCTTGAGCGAAGACAAGGGCTTTTCGACGCCAGGGAAGTCGCCGAACAGGTTATTGAAACTACGGTTTTCGGCGTAGATGACGACGACGGTCTTGATCTTGTCGCGCAGGGCGGAATCCAGCGCGGCGCTGGCGGCCGGGTTGCTGCCGGGATGGCTGGCGGCGCCATCGGTGGCGCAGGCCGACAGCGCGCTGCCGGCGCTCAATGCCGCCATGCCACCCAGAAAGCGGCGGCGGCTGTTGCTGTCAGGAACGCTCGGAGTGGATGCGTCAGAGGCATCGGCCGGGGCGGCCGTGTCGTTGTGGATGGTCATGTTTTTTCCTGTCGGATATTGTTGTGGTTCAAGGCGCGGAACCGCAAAAGGATAGCGCTGCCGTGTGACAGAAATATGTCTTGCGAAAATCTTTTAGCGTCAGCGCGGCGTCATTTACGGGCCAAGGCCGGCTTGCCCGAATGATTGACCACGATGAACAGCGTCATCAAGCCGATGAAGCCGGCCAGCAGCAGGCTGGCGTTGAGCATCACGCGCGGGTAGCCGAGCGTGCTGACATTGATGAACGGATAAGGGTAGAAGCCCGAGGCCGCGCCGCGCCACAAGGTGATGGCCAGGTAGCCCAGCGGATAGATCAGCCACAGCAGGGATTTCTTGACCGAACTGTGAAACACCGGCACGAAGAAGATCCAGTACACCATCGCCAGCAGCGGCACCACGGTGTGCAGGCTCTCGTTGACCAGCGCGCGGTAGCCGGTGGGTGTCCACAGATGGCGCAGCAGCAGGTTATAGGCGATGCCGACAAAGGCCAGGTAGGCCACCACCGCCGAGACCACCGAGGGCTGCCGGCAAAACCGGCTCAACGGCGTCTTGAGCGACAACGCCAGCGACGTAAACACCAGCGCCGACATCAGGATGGTGAGGTTGGTCAGGTACATCGACAGGCGGTCCAGCCCTTCCAGCACGCCGCCGCCCCGCGCCAGCAGGCGATTGATGGTGATGTCGGTCTGGGCAATGAAGGCGCACCAGCTGATCAGCGCGATGATCGCAGCCAGCAGGCGCGCCGCACCCGAATTGCGTTCGGCCGGGAAAATATTGGCGCCGAAGGAATCAAGCGATCCCGGCGAGGAGTTCTGGTCGTGGCTCATGGCATGGGGACGAACGGAAAAAGATTGATTCTGACGATCCATTGCATCATAAAACGGTTCCGGCCGCGCTGCAGCAGCCCGTGACATCCGTTTGCATCGCTTACAAATTCCAGGGCAGTTGCCGACACCTCATCCGTAGGTTGAGGTGTCGCTGAAAGTGAATGTGGTGGCTTCTCGCGCTTCGAATGGTGTCGCCTTCCGGCGACGAATTGCCTGCTGTAACTGTTACATTTTTTTTGATTACAAGCGCCGCAGAAAACTAAATAATTTGCATTGTGTAAATCACGCAAATAATTGTTTTCAACCTCTGGCGGCGCGCAGCGCGACCCGCCGCAACATCGACAAATTCAACCGTTCTCGAAGCGCATGAACATCGCCATGTCACAGGTGAGAATGGTTGTCGCCGGATGCTTTTTTAATTAATTCGTTAGTGATTTTGATGTTACAAATTACTGGTGAACTTTCGAAAAAGTGTCCTGCCTGAACCGCACAGGTTTCTTTCCTGACAAGCCAACGTCGCCATCGGCGGCGCTGTAAAAAACGCAGGAAGCCTGTTGGTACCGCGACGTGCACCTGAATGGTCGGGCTTGCCCAGGACCCTCATCTGCGAGCACCGACAACGTCGGTCATGTGATTTGCAGATGCGCTCATCCATTCGCATGCGCTTCGTTTTGTTATTTCGTGCGCCCCATTTTGCACGCTCTATTATTTTCAGGAGATCCCATGCTTCGCTCAGAAACCCTCTTCGGCAAACGTGACACCGGCTCGACCAATTCGCCTTTCAGCGCCGCCAATGCATCGCAACCCGGCGCCACCGGCGCTGGCGTGTCCAGCCTGAACAAGAGCACCCAATACCCATCGTCGGTGGCCGGCGGCGCCGGCAGCGCCACTCCGGCGCCGACCGAAGAGTCGGGCAGCAAGCTGACCGTCGGCCCCAATATCAAGGTCAAGGGCGAGATCGAAGACTGCGACACGCTGGTGGTAGAAGGCCGCGTGCAGGCCACCATCAATTGCCGCGTGGTGCAGATTGCCGAGCGCGGCGCCTTCAAGGGGTCGGCCGAGATCGACCTGGCCGAGATCCGCGGCGAGTTCGATGGCGACCTGACTGTGCGCCAGAAGCTGGTGATCTATTCGAGCGGCAAGGTCACCGGCAAGATCCGTTACGGCAAGCTGGTGATCGAAGAGGGCGGTCAACTGGCGGGTGATCTGCAGGTCAGCGGTTACGAGCAGAAGGAACTGCTGCAAAAGACCGCCTGAAGCAGTCCGCGGGCGGTCGCCGCTGCCGTTGTCAGCGCGGCATTGCCTGGATGAAACTTCTGTCTGCGAGCACCGGGCGAAGAGGGCAATTGCGGCCGTAAGGGCTGCAATTGCGTCACTGCCGGCCTCCTGGCTTGGAGCGTGCACCCGGCTCGTGCGACAATAGCGCCTTTCGTCGTTCGCCGGCTCAGGATCAGCCGGTGGCGGTACGTGCTCAGCCCGTCCCGTTCGACGCTGGCGTTTTCAGTTCATGCTCATGGCTCACCCGGAATACATTCTTACTCTGTCCTGCCTGGACCAGCGCGGTATCGTGCATCGCGTCTCGGGTTTTCTGGCCGATCACGGCTGCAACATTATCGATTCGGCCCAGTTTGGCGACGCGCAATCGGCGCTGTTCTTCATGCGGGTGCATTTCTCGTCGGAAGACGCGGGCGTGTCCGATGCGCAATTGCGCGCCGACTTCGGCAGCCTGGGCGATTCGCTGCAGATGAATTGGCAACTGCACGATGCGGCCAAGAAGCCGCGCGTGATGCTGATGGTGTCGAAGATCGGTCATTGCCTCAACGACCTGCTGTTCCGCTACAAGAGCGGCTTGCTGCCGGTCGAGATTCCGGCGATCGTGTCGAACCACACCGATTTCTACCAGCTCGCTGCCAGCTACAACATTCCGTTTCACCACCTGCCGTTGGCCACCGGCGCGCCGGCCGAGGTCAAGCGGGTGCAGGAACAGCGCATCCTGGAGATCGTCGAGGCCAACCAGATCGACCTGGTGGTGCTGGCGCGTTACATGCAGATCCTGTCGCCTGAGTTGTGCGACGCGTTGCGTGGTCGCGCCATCAACATCCATCATTCGTTCCTGCCCAGCTTCAAGGGTGCCAAGCCTTATTACCAGGCGCATGACCGCGGCGTGAAGCTGATCGGCGCGACGGCGCACTTCGTCACCGGCGATCTCGACGAAGGTCCGATCATCGAGCAGGGCGTCGAGCGGGTGGACCATTCGATGGGCCCCGATACGCTCACCGCCATTGGCCGCGATATCGAATGCGTGGTGCTGGCGCGGGCGGTGAAGTGGTTCACCGAGCACCGGATCCTGCTCAATGGACACAAGACGGTGATCTTCAACTGATTGCTGGCTTGCCATGAAGAAACGCCATTCGGGAGATGTCCTGAATGGCGTTTTTTTTTGCGCATCGGAAGACGCTGGGTGCCGGCCTTCGCCGGCAGACGAACTTGTTATAAATCAGCCCCCGTCGCCCTGACGAAAGTCAGGGCCCAGCGTCTTTGGTCACATTTATCCTGTCGGATACTGCTCCCGCATGACCCGCTTGTTGAGCTTGCCCACGCTGGTACGGGCCAGCTCGGTGACGAATTGCACCTGGTCCGGTACGCCATATCGCGATATCTGCCCCAGTTCGGCCGCTGCCGCCACGTGTTGCCGGATGTCGTCCGCGCGCAAGGGCGCGGCGTCCTTCTTGAGCACCACCAGCGCCAGCGGGCGTTCGCCCCATTTGCTGTCGGCCACGCCGATGACGGCAGTCTCGGCCACCGAAGGATGGCGCGCGATGATGTCTTCGATCTGCAGCGAAGATACCCATTCGCCACCGGTCTTGATCACGTCCTTGATGCGGTCGGTGACCTGCAGGTAGCCGCGCTGGTCGATGTGGCCGATGTCCTGCGTATGCAGCCAGCCGCCTTTCCACAAGTCTTCTGAGGCTTGCGCTTGGTTCAGGTAGCCCTGGGTCAGCCATGGCGCGCGCACCACGACTTCGCCGGTGGTCTTGCCGTCGCGCGGCAGGTCGCCCAGGTCGGCATCGACCGTGCGCAGTTCGACCAGCGGCAACGGCCGCCCGGTCTTCAGGCGGATCGCCGCTTCGGCATCGGTGCCCAGGTCGGCGTCGGACACATGCGCCAGCGTCAGGATCGGACAGGTCTCGGACATGCCATAGCCGGTGAACACGTCGATGCCGCGCGCAAGCGCCGACTGCGCCAGGCTGCCGGTCATGGCCGAGCCGCCGATGATCATCTTCCAGCCGGACAGGTCGGCGTCCTTGGCTGCCTCGCAACCCAGCACCATCTGCAGGATGGTGGGCACGCAATGCGAGAAGGTCACTTTTTCACGTTGCACCAGGCGCACGATGTTATCCGGCACGTAGCGGCCGGGGTATACCTGCTTGAGGCCGGCCATGGTGGCGACATAGGGCAGGCCCCAGGCGTGCACATGGAACATCGGCGTGAGCGGCATGTAGACGTCTTCGCGGTGCAGGCGACCCTGCTGCGGCGCCAGTGCCAGGCCGGCGGTGGCGCCCAGGGTATGCAGCACCAGTTGCCGATGGCTGAAATAGACGCCCTTGGGCTGGCCGGTGGTGCCGGTGGTGTAGAAGGTGGTGGCGCGCGCGTTTTCGTCGAAGTCGGGGAAAGCGTATTGCGGTTCGGCCTGCGCCAGCAGGTCTTCGTATTCGCCGGCAAAGCCGGGGCCGGCCGGCGCCACGCTGCCGTCATCGGTCAGCAGCACACAGCGGGTGAGGGTGCCCAGCTGGCCACGGATCTGCTTGAGCAGCGGCATGAAGTCGGAGTTGACCAGCAATACATCGGCCTGGGCATGATTGAGGGTATAGGCGATCTGCTCCGGCGAGAGTCGCACATTGACCGTCTGCAACACGCAACCCATCATCGGGATGGCAAAGAACGATTCGAGATAACGGTGGCTGTCCCAGTCCATCACGGCCACGGTGTTGCCCGGTTGCAGGCCGATCTCGCTGAGCGCATTGGCCAGGCGCTGCACGCGGCGATAGAACTCCGTGTAGCTGTGGCGGCGGTCGCCGTAAACAATTTCCTGCTCGGGTGCCGTGGCCAGCGCGCTATGCAGCAACTGCTTGATCAGCAGTGGGTAGCCGTAAGCCGAAGGGGTGGTGCCGATGAGTTGGGGCATGCTGATCTCCTGAGTTTCTAGAACTCATTTCATCAATAGACGCGAGATGCGTTCCTCCCAGAAAGGGCGCTGGCAAGGCGTGCGACGCGTCGTGTGGCGGTGCCACACGCAAGAAGCGCAACGCGGCCAGCACCCTTTCTGGGAGGAACCCGAAGGGAGCGGCCCTTTTGGGCGAATTGCTGTGTTGCGAACTTGGACCAAGACGGCCAGTCTTGGTCCAAGTTCGTGCCTTGCACTTCATCCCAAAAGGGACTCGCTCGCACTCACGTCTATTGATGAAATGAGTTCTATGCTGTCGCTTTTATTGGAATCAAGCGACAGATGATAACGCCTGCGCGCATGCCGGAACATGGCGCAGGCCAGAAAATTTACCCCTCGGCAATGCCTTCCCCGGGTTAAGGGGCGTCGGCCTGGTCTGCCAGCGAGGTGACGGTGAGCGCGCCGTCCACGCGGGCGGCGGTAAATCTCACCTTCTGGCCTTCGTGGACTTGTCGCAGCAGGGCTGGCGCCGCCTTGAAGACCATCGTCATGGGGGGCATGTCGAGGTTGGGAATCTGCTGGTGGCGAATGGTCAGCTTGCCGGCATCGGCGTCGACCCGGCGGATTTCGCCGGCCACCTGCGGCGCCGGATCGTCTTGGGCCAGCGCCGGCAGCGTGCACAGGGTCAGGGCCAGCGCCGACAGGGCGCGTAAAAAGTTAGTCTTCATTTTTGTTTCCTTTATCTAGTATTAGTTTCAGTGAATCAGCGATGCTGGTGATGGTGGCCGTCGGCTGGCGCCTGCGGGGCCGCAGGCGGCGTGCCTTTCCATTCGTAGGCCACGCTGCCGGTCGGCGGGCGATACCAGCCGGGGTCGCGATAGTCGTCGCGCGCCAGGCCGCGCCGGACCTTGACGGTGCTGAACATGCCGCCCATCTCGATCGGACCGTAGGGGCCGCGCCCGCTCATCATCGGCAGGGTGTTATCGGGCAGCGGCATTTCCATGTCGCCCATGGCGCCGCCCTTGTCGCCCATCACCATGTAGTCGGGAATCAGCTTCGCGATCTTCTCGGCCACGCCCGACTGGTCCACGCCGATCATGGTCGGCACGTCATGCCCCATGGCGTTCATGGTGTGATGCGCCTTGTGGCAATGCAGCGCCCAGTCGCCTTCTTCGGTGGCGTCGAACTCGATGGCGCGCATCTGGCCCACCGCGATGTCGGTGCTGACCTCGGGCCAGCGCGCCGCCGGCGGCACCCAGCCGCCGTCGGTGCCGGTGACGGCAAATTCGTGGCCGTGCAGGTGGATCGGGTGATTGGTCATGGTGAGGTTGCCGACCCGGATGCGGACCCGGTCGTTATGCCGCACCACCAGCGGGTCGATGCCGGGGAAGGCGCGGCTGTTCCAGGTCCACAGGTTGAAGTCGAGCATGGTGTTGACCTTGGGCGTGGCCGCGCCCGGGGCGATGTCGTAGGCATTGAGCAGGAACACGAAATCGCGGTCGACTCGCATGAAGTCCGGGTTCTTCGGATGCGTCACCCAGAAACCCATCATGCCCATGGCCATCTGCACCATCTCGTCGGCGTGCGGGTGATACATGAAGGTGCCGGCGCGGCGCGCCGTGAATTCGTAGACATAGGTCTTGCCGGGCGGGATCGCGGGTTGCGTCAGGCCGGCCACGCCGTCCATGCCATTGGGCAGGCGCTGGCCATGCCAGTGCACCGAGGTCGCCTCGGGCAGGCGGTTGGTGACGAAGATGCGCACCCGGTCGCCTTCCACCACTTCGATGGTGGGGCCGGGGCTCTGGCCGTTGTAGCCCCACAGGTGGGCCTTCATGCCGGGGGCGATTTCGCGCACCACCGGTTCAGCCACCAGGTGGAATTCCTTGACGCCATCCTTCATGCGCCAGGGCAGGGTCCAGCCATTGAGCGTGACCACCGGTTGATAGGGGCGGCCATTGGGTGGCGCCAGCGGCGGCTGGGTCAGCGGGCTTTGCTGTTGTGCGGCCTCGGGCAGGCTGGCCGCGCCCACGCGGGTGACGGCAGCGCTGCTGACGGCCAGGGCCGAGCCTTGCAGGAAGGCGCGACGGGTCATCGGGGTGGTCATGGTCGGGTTCCTTGTGGTGGTCCGCCCAGCGCCAGTTGCAGGCCGGCGTCGGCGATCCAGAAATCGCGCTCGGCTTCGATGGCGGCGATCACGGTGGTGGCTTGTTCGCGGGCATCGGCCAGCAGCTCGAATACGCTGATCAACATGCCGTTGTAGCGCAGCAGGTTCTCGTCGGCGACGCGCCGTCGCAGGGGCAGGATCTGCTGCTGGTAACGGCGCGCCAGCGCAAAGGCGTCATCCCGTTCGCGCCAGGCCAGCCGGGCCTGGGCACGCGCATCGAGGGCGGTGGCGGCCAGCCGTTGCGCGCCTTGCAGGTAGATCGCTTCGGCCTTGGCCACGCGCGCCTGGCCCCAGTCGAACAGGGGAATCTCGATGCTGACCTGGTAGCCGATCTCGGGCGCACGGCCCGATTCGGTGGTGCGTTGGTAGCCCAGGTCGAGCACGTTCACCAGCCGGGTGGCGCGGGTCAGGCCCAATGAATCCTGCAGCCCGGCCAGTTCGCTGCGGGCGGCCTGCACATCCAGCCGCTGCGCCATCGCCTGGCGTTCGATATCGACCATGGGTGCCAGTTGGTCCGGCAACGCCGGCAAGCGCGCCGGCAGGTCGAAGTCAGGCGGCAGGCCCAGCAACCTGGCCAGCGCTTCGCGCTCTTGCGTGGCTTCACGCCTGGCGCGTGCCAGGCGGGTCTGGGTCTCGGCGTAGAACAGTTGTTCGCGGGCGGCGTCGAGGCGGCTGCTGTTGCCGCGCTCGGCCATGCGCGCGGCCAGCGTGTGAGCGGCTTGCGCGGCCTGCAGGACTTGTTCCTGATAGGCCAGCATCTGCTGCGATGACAGCGCGCGGTAATAGGCCTGGCGCGTTTGCGCCGCAACTTTCAATAGTCTTTCGGCCGCCAGCAGGCGGGTCTGCTCCAGCCCCCGTTCGGCGATGCGGGTGGTGACCGGCATGCTCAACAGCTTCATCAGCGCCAGCGAGATGCCGCGTTCGATCTTGATATCGTCGCCGGTATGGCTGCGGGCAAACGAAAAGCCCGGGTTGGGCAGTCGCGACGCTTGCACCAGGTCGGCTTGCGCCATGCCCAGGGCGGCGAAGCCGGCTTGCAGCTCGGGGTTGTTCAATAGCGCGATCTGCACCGCGTCGTCGGCGCTGGACAGGCGGCGTCCGGCGTGGCCGTCGTCGAGCAGGGCGGCGATCTGGTCGCGGCTGCGCCGGTCGTCGTCGGCGCTGCGGTTCCAGGTGGTGTGCTGGCCGAGTCGCTGGCTGGCTATTTCCTGCAGCGGGCCGATGCCGCCGTCGGCCGGCAGCTGCGCGCAGCCCGACAGCAATGCGCCGGCGCATAGCGCGACAGCCCATGGAGGGCGTGACACAAGGGAAGGCATAGGATCCTCGTCATGATGGATGGTCGTGGTTCGTGGCGGCGCAGGCCGCACGAGGCAATACGATCAGCGATCAGGCGCGGGCAGGAGGACGGTCGGGGTTTTCGGGCGTAAAGCCGACGAAGCCGGCGTTGGGCTGCATCAGGTAGCGCGGCGAAGGAAGCGAGGGGGCGGTCGGTGTCGCCAGCGCCAGTGGCAATACGGCGCCGACGCTGCAGGTGGCGCAGGAGCTGCAGGAAGAACCGGCCTTGTGCGACAGGTGCTGCGATGGTTCGTGATCGCCAGCGGCCATGACCATGTCCATGTCATGGTTCATCTGGTGCATGGCATGCATGTCATGGGCGCCCGGCGCCGGGTCTGCGATGTGTGCCACCGGTGCCACCGGCGCGCAGCCGGTCTGCAGCACCGCGGCGAAACCCTGGACCGGGATCGCCAGCGCCAGCAGCCACAGCAACAGGATTTTTGCACGCAGGATCATGGCCGGCAGTATAGCATCAGGCCGGCGCCGGCCGTGGCACGCCGCGCACCAGTCGCAGGCCGTTGAAGACCACGATCAGGCTGGCGCCCATGTCGGCGAACACCGCCATCCACAGCGAACTCATGCCGGCCAGCGCCAGCGCCATGAACACCGCCTTGATGCCGAGCGCGATGGCGATGTTCTGCACCAGCACCGCATGGGTCTTGCGCGAGAGCCGCAGGAAATCGCCGATCTTGCGCAGGTCGTCATCCATCAGCGCCACGTCGGCGGTTTCCAGCGCGGTATCGGTGCCGGCCGCGCCCATGGCAAAACCGATCTGCGCGCGCGCCAGCGCCGGGGCGTCGTTGATGCCATCGCCCACCATGCCGACGGCGCCATGCTCGGCGGCCAGTTGCTGTACCGCTTGCTCCTTGTCGGCTGGCAACTGGTCGCCGCGCACGTCGTCGATGCCGGTCTCGGCGCCGATGGCGCTGGCGGTATGCTGGTTGTCACCGCTCAACATGACCACGTGCACGCCCAGGCGCCGCAGTTCGGCGACCGCTTCGCGGCTGGCCGGTCGCACCGTGTCGGCGACGGCGATGATCAGTTCGGGGCGGGCGTCGCGGCACAGGATGGTGGTGCTCTTGCCAAGCTGCTCCAGGGCCTGGAGTTGCGCCTCCAGCGCGGGGCTGCAATGGCCCAGTTCGTGCACCAGGCGATGGTTGCCCAGGTGCCAGGACTGGCCATCGATGCGGCCCTTCACGCCGCGTCCGGGCAGCGCTTCGAATGCGTCGACATCGCTGCGTGCCGAGGTGTCGCCGGCGTCGGCGGCGGCGATGGCGCGCGAGACCGGATGGTCCGAACGTGCCGCCAGCGATACCGCCAGTTGCATCAGGGCCTGGCGCTCGGCGCCGGGGTCGAGCGTCACGATATCGGTCACCGCCGGGCGGCCCTGGGTCAGGGTGCCGGTCTTGTCCAGCGCCAGCGCGCGCAGCTTGCGTCCCTGTTCGAGATACACGCCGCCCTTGATCAGGATGCCGTTGCGGGCCGCCGCCGCCAGGCCGCTGACGATGGTGACCGGGGTCGAGATCACCAGCGCGCAGGGGCAGGCGATCACCAGCAATACCAGCGCCTTGTAGATCCAGGGGAAGAAGGGCGTGGCGGTGAGCAGCGGCGGCAGTACCGCTACCGCCAGCGCCAATGCCACCACTGCGGGAATGTAGTACTGCGCAAAGCGGTCCACGAAGCGCTGGGTCGGGGCGCGCTGGCCCTGCGCCTGCTGCACGCTGGCGACGATGCGCGAGAGGGTCGAGTCGGCTTGCGCCGCGGTCACCTCGAGCTCGATGGCGCCGTGCTCGTTGATGGTACCGGCAAATACCGGGTCGCCCGGCGCCTTGACCACGGCGATGCTTTCGCCGGTGATCGGGGCCTGGTTGATGCTGGTGGTGCCGGTGACCACGACGCCATCGGCGGCCAGCCGTTCGCCGGGCGCCACCCGCACGCGCGCGCCGACGTGGATGGACTTGGCCGCCACGTTCTGCCAGCTGCCATCGGCCTGCTGGACGTTGGCCGTCTCCGGCGCCATGGCCATCAGCCCGGCGATGGCGTTGCGGGCGCGATCCAGCGACAGCGCCTCGATCATCTCGGCCAGCGTGAACAGGACGATGACCACCGCCGCCTCCGGCCATTGGCCGATCAGCGCCGCGCCGATCACCGCCAGCGACATCAGGAAGTTCATGTTCAGGGAGAAATTGCGCAGCGCGATCCAGCCCTTCTTGAGCGTGCCCAGCCCGCCCAGGCCGATGGCCAGCAGCGCCAGCCCAATGACGGCGATGGAAGATTCATCGCCACTGGTCCAGGCCAGCACTTCAGCCGCCAGCGCTGCCACGCCGGCCGCACCCAGCATCAGCCAGCGCCGCGCCGGGATACTGTAGTCGGCCACCTGGTCGCTGCCAGCGCTGGCGTCGAGCGAATCCGACTTGACCGCCGGCAGCATGTCCAGTGCGGTGAGGGTGGCGACCAATGGCGCGATCGAGGGCAACTGGTGGCGCACCGTGAGCTCGCGCTGGATCAGGTTGAATTCGAGCGCGCCCACGCCTTCCATGTTGACCAGCCGTTCGCGGATCAGCCTTTCTTCGGTGGGGCAATCCATCTTCTGGATGAAGAACACGGCGCGTTCATTGGCGCCCGCGAGGGCACGCGCCTGCGGCATCGCCGGTTCGGCGTGGCTACCGCAGCAGCTGTGCGCATGCGCATGCTGGTGCGTGTGATCATGATCGTGCGCGTGGTCGTGGCCATGCGAATGGTCATGCTGGTGCTGGCTCATGGTGTTTTCCTTTGCAACCGAATCGGGTCTGGACTATATTAAAAACCCTGAAGCAGCTACAAGGTCAAGCGATCATGGACACATTGAAGATTGGCGAACTGGCAAGTCGTGCCGATTGTCCGGTGGAAACCATTCGTTATTACGAGAAGGAGGCGTTGTTGCCGGCCCCGACCCGTTCCGAGGCCAACTATCGGCTCTACGGCGAGCGCCATGTGGAGCGCTTGCAGTTCATCCGCCATTGCCGCTCGCTCGACATGACCCTGGATGAGGTGCGTGAACTATTGCGTTTGCGCGATGCGCCGGAAGAGAACTGTGGCGAGGTCAATGCCCTGCTCGACAAGCACATCGGCCATGTGGCCCAGCGCATCGAGCAACTCAAGGGGCTGCAGGAGCAATTGCAGGTGCTGCGCGCGCAATGCGCCAGCGAGCAACCGGCGCGTGACTGCGGCATCCTGCAGGGGCTGGCCAATCTGCCTGATGAAGCCAAGCCGGCCAATCTTGGCTCGCATGGCGGCGGGTGTCACTGACATCACGAAGGGGGGCGAGCCGGTGCTGAAAATCAAGTCGCTGGGTACCGGCGTTCGTCGGCACGACGAATGCGTTACAACCCAACCCCGTCGTCCTGACGAAAGTCAGGACCCAGCGTCTTTGATCGTTTATCTTTCGTCGGATATCCTTCATCGCGTATTCAATGCCCCAGCCAGCCCATCACTTCGGCGATCACTTCGTCCGATTTCTCCCGCTGCGGAAAATGCCCGGCGCCTGATATCAATACGCGCCGATAGGCGTCCCCGAACAGTTTCTCGCGCCCTTCGGACGTGCTCGGTGCATTGGCGCCATCGTCGCCGCCGTGCAGCACCAGGGTCGGCACCATGATGCGCGGGGTAGTGGCCAGCCTGGCTTCCAGTTCGGCATAGGCCGGGTCGCCTTCGACAAAACCCCAGCGGTGCCGGTAGGAGTGCAGGCAGATGTCGACCCAGTCGGGATTGTCGAAGGAGGCGGCGGTGTTGCTGAACTCGCTGTCCGAAAACTCCCAGGCAGGCGACCAGGTATTCCACATGAAGCGGGCGAAGGCGCGGCGCTCGCGGGTCAGGTCATCGGCGCCCCGGGGCGTGGCCAGGTACCAGTGGTACCAGTAATTGCGGGACTGCGGCAGGCTCAGGGTCTGGTCGGCGCCGTTGGTGCCCCATCCCACCGACAGCGCGATGCAGTGGCTCACGCGGGCAGGCATCTGCGAAGCCATGATGTAGGCGGCGCGGGCGCCCCAGTCGTGACCGATCAATGCGCAGCGCTGCAGGCCGAGGGCATCGGTAAATGCCATCAGGTCGCTGGCCAATGCACTGAGCTGGCCGCTGCGGGGGGTGTCGTCCGAGAGAAAACGGGTCGGCCCGTAGCCGCGCAGGAAAGGCCGGATCACGCGATAGCCGGCCATGCGCAGGGGCTTGAGAAAGTTGTCCCAGGTGCGCACGTCGTCCGGCCAGCCGTGCAGCAGGATCACCGCCGGTGCGTCCACCGGACCGCTTTCTTCGAAGGCGATGCGCAGGCGGTCGGTGTCGATGAAGCTCAGGTGGTTGCTCTGTGGCATGAGGTCTTGGCCTTCAGTGAGTGCGCTGCGTGCGGGAAAATGTCCGGCTACGCTTGATCATTACAGCCAGCCGCGATTAACACAATGTCATTCGGCCAAGCCCTGACAAATTTAATCGTTAGTCGCACAACAGGCGTCGGCCGCGCCGAGGGCATCGAGGATCGGGCAGTCCGGGCGGTGGTCGCCGTGGCACTCGCGCGCCAGCTGCACCAGCGTCGATTTCATGGCCTGCAATTCGTCGATACGGCGATCGAGTTCGGCAATATGCGCCTGCGCCAGGTCCTTGACCTTGCGACTGGGGCGCGACTGGTCCAGCCAGAGGCCGATCAGGTCGCCGATCTGCTTCATCGAAAACCCCAGTTGCCGCGCCTGCCGGATGAAACGCAGCAGGTGCACGTCGCGCTCGCCATAGACGCGGTAGCCGCTGTCGCTGCGCCCGACCCTGGGGATCAAACCGGTTTCTTCGTAATGCCGGATCATCTTGGCGGTCACGCCCGAGGCGCTTGCCGCTTCGCCGATATTCATGTCATGCCTCTCGTGTGGTGGGACGCCAGCGGCGCAGCAGCAGGGCATTGCTGACCACGCTGACGCTGGAAAAAGCCATGGCGGCGCCGGCCACCATCGGGTCCAGCCAGCCCATGACCGCCAGCGGGATGCCGATCAGGTTGTAGATGAAGGCCCAGAACAGGTTTTGCCGGATCTTGCCGTAGGTGCGCCGCGAGATGTCGATGGCGGCCGCTACCAGGCCCGGGTCGCCATGCATCAACGTGATGCCGGCGGCCTGCATGGCGACATCGGTGCCGGTGGACATGGCGATGCCGACATCGGCCGCCGCCAGCGCCGGGGCGTCGTTGATGCCGTCGCCCACCATGGCCACCACGCGCCCGCCGCGGCGCAATTCGGCTACCGCGTGCGCCTTGTCGTCCGGCATGACTTCGGCACGCACATCATCGATGCCCAGGCGCTCGGCGACTTGCTGCGCCGCGCCACGATTGTCGCCGCTCAACATGACGGTGGCGATGCCGGACTGCTGCAGCGCCCGTACCGCCGCCGCCGCGCCGGGTTTGATGTCGTCGCCGAAGGCCAGCAAGCCGAGGATGTGCAACTGGCCGTCGTGGCGCGCCAGCCAGGACAGGGTGCGGCCCTGTTGCTGCAATGCGTCGGCGCGTGCCGCCAGTTCGGGGGCGGCGGCGCCCAGTTGCGCCATCCAGCGGCTGCTGCCCAGGTACAGCGTTGCGCCATCGACCCGGCCTTCGATGCCGCAGCCGGCGACCGTGCGCAATGCCTCGGCAGTCGGACGCGGCGACTCCCCGGCGGCGTCCAGTACGGCGCGCCCGAGCGGATGTTCGCTGCCCGCTTGCAGGGCCGCGGCCAGCGCCAGCAACTGTTCCGGGGTGACCGCACCGATCGCTTCGAATTCGGTCAGCAGTGGGCGGCCGACGGTCAACGTACCGGTCTTGTCGAACGCCACCAGGTCGACCCGATGGGCGATCTCGAGCGCCTGGGCGTCCTTGATCAGGACGCCATGCCGCGCCGCCACGCCGGTGCCGGCCATGATGGCGGTGGGCGTGGCCAGCCCCAAGGCGCAGGGGCAGGCAATTACCATGACGGCGACCGCATTGAGTACGGCGTGTTCCCAGTTGCCGGCCAGCAGGCCCCAGCCCAGCAGGGTCAGTCCCGCGATGAGCAGCACCACCGGGACGAACACGGCGCTGACGCGGTCGACCAGGCGCTGGATCGGCGCTTTGGCCGCTTGCGCCTGTTCGACCATGCGCACGATGCGGGCCAGCACCGTCTCGGCGCCGATGGCGGTGGTCTCGATCTGCAGCACGCCGTCGATGTTGATGGCGCCGGCGCTGACATGCGCGCCCGGCCCCTTGTCTTGCGGGCGGGCCTCGCCGGTCAGCAGGGCTTCGTCGAGCTGGCTGTGCCCGACGCGCACCACGCCATCGACCGGCACCCGTTCGCCGGCCCGCAGCAGCACGATGTCACCCACCACGACTGCGGCCAATGGCAGCTCGACTTCGCGTCCGTCGCGCAGCACGCGCGCACGATCCGGGCGCAGCGCATTGAGGGCGGCGATGGCGTCTGCCGTTTGGCGCTTGGCGCGGCCTTCCAGCCATTTGCCCAGCAACACCAGCGTGATCACCACGGCGGAGCTTTCGAAATAAAGGTGCGGCGCGGCCATCGCGTGTCCGGCCATGGATGGGGTGTTGAGCCATTGATAGAGCGACAGGCCGTAGGCGGCGCTGGTGCCAAGTGCTACCAGCAGGTCCATGTTGCCCGACAGCGCCCGCGCCGCACCCCAGCCGGCGCGATAGAAGCGCCAGCCCAGCCAGAACTGCACCGGCGTGGCCAGTAGCCATTGCCACAGCGGCGGCAGCGTCAGGTCCACGCCCAGCGGCATGGCCAGCATCGGCAGCACCAGCGGCAACGACAGCAGTGCCGCCAGCGCCACCGGCCACCAGAGGGGCAGGGCGCGGCGCGCCGGCGTGCCATCGGGCGCACTGGGCGCATCGGGCACGTGCAGTACGGCGTGGTAGCCGGCGCGATCGATGGCCGCCGTCAGTTGCGCCACGGCGACCTCATCGGTGGTGGTGACGGTGGCGGTCTCGGTGGCCAGGTTGACGCTGGCGTCGATCACGCCCGGCACGCGCTTGAGCACCTTTTCGACGCGCGCCACGCACGAGGCGCAGCTCATGCCTTCGATGTCGAGATTCAGTTCGCGGGGGGCGGTAGCGGTCATGGCGTGGCTCGGGAAGTGATCATGAGAGCATGATGATCCTTCCCATGATGGTAAGGTCAAGCGCCGATTCTGACATGGATCGCGATGAGGGGCCTTGACCTTGCTACGGTGGGAAGGTTTAAGCTTGCGACATCGATCCAATCATCCAGAAGGGAATAGCCATGCCAGCCACCTTTACCGTCAACGACATGACCTGCAATCATTGCGCCGGTGTCATCACCAAGGCCGTCAAGGCGCTCGACGCCAACGCCCGGGTCGACATCACCGTGGCCGACAAGCGGGTGGTGATCGACAGCGCGTTGCCGGCGCAGTCGTTTGCCGATGCAATCGAAGATGCCGGCTATACGCCGGTGGCGGCCTGAGTCCGGGCTATTTGCTCAGCATCCGCATGGCCCGCTCCAGGCCATCGATGGTGAGCCCGAACATGCGATCGCTCATCAACTGCCGGATCAGCGCAATCGATTGCCGGTACTGCCACAGGCCTTCCGGCTCGGGATTGAGCCAGGCGTAGTGGGGGAAGGTGCTGGTAAAACGCTGCAGCCAGGCGGCGCCTGCTTCGGCATTGTTGTACTCGACCGATCCACCTTTCTGCGTGACTTCATAGGGGCTCATCGTGGCGTCGCCGACGAAGATGAGCTTGGTGTCGGGCGTGTAGCGACGCAGGACATCCCAGGTGTCGAAGCGTTCGGCGTGGCGCCGGTTGTTGCTCTTCCACAGGTAGTCGTAGACGCAGTTGTGGAAGTAGAAGAACTCCATGTTCTTGAATTCGGTGCGGGCCGCCGAGAACAGCTCTTCGGTGCGCGCAATGTGGTCGTCCATCGAGCCGCCCACGTCGAGCAGCATCAGCACCTTGATGTTGTTGCGTCGCTCCGGCTGCATGCGGATGTCGAGGAAGCCGGCGTTGCTGGCGGTGGCGCGGATGGTGTCGTCCAGCGCCAGTTCGTCTTCGGCGCCTTCGCGCGCAAAGCGGCGCAGGCGTCGTAGCGCCACCTTGATGTTGCGGGTGCCCAGTTCGCGTTCGCTGTCGTAGTCCTTGTACTGGCGTTCTTCCCACACCTTGACGGCGCTACGGTTCTTGCCGGGCCCGCCGATGCGGATGCCCTCCGGGTTGTAGCCGCCGTGGCCGAAGGGCGACACGCCGCCGGTGCCGATCCATTTGCTGCCGCCCTCGTGGCGTTCCTTCTGCTCTTTCATCAAGGCCTGCAGGCGCTCCAGCAACTTGTCGTAGCCGAACTTCTCGATGGCTGCTTTCTGCTCTGGCGTCAGCTCGCGCTGCATGCGCTGCTTGAGCCACTCCAGCGGGATCTCGGGGTGTTTTTCGAACACGGCATCGATGCCCTTGAAGTAGCTGCCGAAGGCGCGGTCGAACTTGTCGAAGTGGGCTTCGTCCTTGACCAGCGTCAGGCGCGACAGAAAATAGAATTCGTCGGTGGAGGGCGAGATGACCTGCCGCTCCAGCGCCTCGAGCAAGGTCAGGAATTCCTTGATCGAGACCGGCACGCCGGCATCTTTGACGGTGAAGAAGAAGTCGATCAGCATGGTCGAGGATTGTTCATCGGAGCCATCGCACTAGCGCCCCAGCTTGTATTGCAGGTGGCGGCGCACGGTCGACCATTCCGATTCGATGATCGAAAACACCACGGTGTCGCGCAACGAGCCGTCCGGCATGCGCTGGTGATTGCGCAGGATGCCATCCTGCTTGGCGCCGAGACGGGCGATGGCGGCGCGCGATTGCTGGTTCATCCAGTGGGTGCGGAATTCGACCGCGATACAGCGCATGTCTTCGAAGGCATGGTGCAGCAGCATCAGCTTGCATTCGGTATTGATGCTGGTGCGCTGGGCGCTGGCGGCGTACCAGGTCGAACCGATCTCGACCCGCCGGTGCACGGCATCGGCATTCATGTAGGTGGTCATGCCGCACAGTGCGCCGGTGTCGACCCGGCGCACCACGAAAGGCAGCATGCTGCCCTGCTGCTGCAATTGCAGGCGACGCTCGATCTCGGCGCGCATGTTTTCCGGTTTCGGGATGGCGGTGTACCAGAGCTTCCACAGCTTGCCGTCCGACACGGCCGCGATCAGGGCGTCGTGATGCTCCAGCGACAGCGGCTCTAGATGGGCGAACTGGCCCTTGAGGGTGATCGGTGACAGCAGGTGCATGACGACTCCCGGTAGAGGATGTTCAGCGGTTGTTGCGCGACATGAAGACCAGCCGTTCGAACAGGTGCACGTCCTGCTCGTTCTTGAGCAGCGCGCCATGCAAGGGCGGCAGCGCCGCACGATTGTCCTTGCCGTGCAATGTCTCGGGCGGGATATCCTCGGCCAGCAGCAGCTTGAGCCAGTCGATCAGTTCCGAGGTCGACGGTTTTTTCTTGAGGCCGGCGACGTCGCGCACGTCATAGAAAGTCTGCAGGGCCTGCGCCAGCAGGTCGCGCTTGATGTGCGGGAAATGCACGTCGACGATGCACTGCATGGTCTCCTTGTCGGGAAACTTGATGTAGTGGAAAAAGCAGCGACGCAGGAAGGCGTCGGGCAATTCCTTCTCGTTGTTGGAGGTGATCACCACCAGTGGCCGATGGCGCGCCCGCACCATCTCGCGCGTCTCGTAGACGTAGAACTCCATCCGATCGATCTCGCGCAGCAGATCGTTGGGAAACTCGATATCGGCCTTGTCGATCTCGTCGATCAGCAGCACCACCGGTTCATCGGCGGTAAAGGCTTGCCACAGCACGCCCTTGACGATGTAGTTGTGGATGTCCTTGACCCGCTCGTCGCCCAGTTGCGAATCGCGCAGGCGCGAGACCGCGTCGTATTCGTACAAGCCCTGTTGCGCCTTGGTGGTGGACTTGATGTGCCACTGCAGCAAAGGGCGATTCAACGCCGCCGCCACCTCTTCGGCCAGCATGGTCTTGCCGGTACCGGGCTCACCCTTGATCAATAGCGGGCGCTGCAGCGTCAGCGCCGCATTCACGGCCAGTTTGAGATCGTCGGTGGCGACGTAGCTGTCAGTGCCGGAAAAGCGGGGAGGGGGCGGGGGGGATGCTTCAGACATGGGCAACAATCCTTGTGAAGGCGCGGCACTAAATGGCGGTAATCGAGGTCAGTGTCGAATTCGAATGATATACGGGAATTTTTCGATCCACTAGCGAGGTTGAAATTTGGCTCCCGACCCCCATTTGGGGACTTCCGCACGCATAGGCGAAACGGCTCATGAAATTCCTGTTCTACAAGATGCTGGTGGTATGGCGCAGGCTGCGGCACGGTGTGCCGGGCCGCCATATGGATCGCGATGATGCCGGTCGGCAACTCGATGCATTGACGCGTCGCCTCGATCCGGCCGCCAGCTGGTACGAGCGCGCCAACGGCATGCTGGCGCTGGGCGAATGGTTGCGCCATCGGCCCAAGGTCACGCTGCTGGACCGGGCCGGTTGGCAGGAAGTCCGGCGCCAGCGCCTGGAGTTCATGCTTGACTGGCTGGACGCCAACCGCGATGTGCGCCGCAGCGTACAGAATGCGTTGCAGAAGACGCTGCGCGAAGCGACCGGTCCCGAGTTGTTCTCGACCACCGGCCTGCCGCACGAACCGGGCTTCTTCGGCGAACTCGCCGAGCGGCTCACGCGCATGATCCTGCCGCGTCACCTGTCGCCGAGCGACTTGTCGACACTCTTTGCCGCGATGTTCCCGGACCCCGAAGATGCGGCCTGGCTGCTGGCGCTGGACGATGAACTGCTGGCGCGGCTGTGGCGGCTGCTGGCCGACGACGGCGTGGCGCACATGTACTGGCAGCAGGTCGAGGAAGCCATCACCTATCTCACCACGACCGTCATCGCCGACGGCATCAGCCCGGCTTTCCGCCAGCGGCTGGAACCGAAGATGCCGATGCGCGCCACGCCCTTCCTGGCGTTGCGGCGCGAGATCGAGACCTACCTGCGCGGCAGTCCGCACGACCAGGGCGCATTGCGCAGCGCGCGCATGCTGGTGGCCGTGTGCCATGCCCAGACCGATCGCATCTATGCCCACCTGGACGAATACGGCGTGTCGGTCAGCCTGGTGTACCGGGTAGAGCGCATGCGCGCTCACCTGCAGCGCATCGGCCGCCTGCTCGACGTGCGCTCGGCGATGCCGGGCGAGACCGGCGCCGGACGGGTGCAGGTGCTGCTGGCCGACCTGGTGGCGTCGCAGCATCACCGGTCTTCGGTGCGCGGCCTGATGCGCCGCAGCTTCGCGCTGCTGGCGCGCAAGATGGCCGAACGCAATGCCGATCATGGCGAGCAGGCCATTGCGCGCGACGGCGCCGGTTATCGCCGGGTGCTGCGGGCGGGGCTGCTGGGTGGCGTGGTCATCGGCGGTACGGTGCTGATGAAGATCACCCTGGCGCGGCTGGGGATGGTGCAGTTTTTCGACGGCGCCGCGGCATCGCTGAACTATGCGGTCAGTTTTCTGCTGATCAGCGCCATCGGCGGCGTGGTCGCTACCCGCCAGCCAGCCATTACCGCCCCGGCCCTGGCCGCCCGGGTGGGCGAACTCGACGCCGACGATAGACGGCGGGTGCTGGCGCAATCGGCGCAATTGCTGCGTTCGCAATGCGCGGCCATCTTCGGCAACCTGCTGGCAGTGGCGCCCGTGGTGGCGGCCTTGTGCGCGCTGGGCTGGTTTGCCTGGGGGCGTGAACCGCTGTCGCCGGAACAGGCACGCGCGGCGGTGGCGTCGCTGTCGTTGATCGGGCCGACGCCCCTGTATGCGGCGTTGACCGGCCTCTTGCTGTGGCTGGCCAGCCTGGCCGCCGGCCTGGCCGACAACTGGTTTGCGCTGCGACGGGTGCGCGAAGTGCTGTCCCAGCACCGCCGGGTGGTGCATGCGCTGGGCGCCATGCGCGCCGAGCGCATGGCCGCCTGGCTCGAACGCAATGTGGCCGCCATCGCCGGCAACCTGGCCCTGGCGCTGCTGTTGGGCATGGCGCCGGTGCTGGCCGCGTTTTTCAGCCTGCCACTCGATATCCGCCATGTCACCCTGGCCGCCGGCACGCTGGTGGCTGCCATCTTCAGCCTGGGCTGGGAATGGCTGGCCACGCCGGCCTTCTGGTGGGCCGTCGCCGGCATCGTCGCCACTGCCGTGTTGAGCGTGGGGGTGGCCTTTGCCTGTGCGCTGGCGTTGGCGCTGCGGGCCCGCGATGTGTCGCGGCGGGCGCGGCACGGCATGCAGCGGGCGGTATTGCGGCGCTTCCTGAGTGCGCCGTTGTGGTTCATTTTTCCGGAACGTCGCAAGAGTGCGACGCAACATGAGGACGATCAAAGCGACGATGAAGACGCCAGCGGCATCGATCTGGATGCCGCCGCGCGTCGCTTCAGCCAGCCGCGCGTGCTCGAACGGCGGGCCGAAGAAGACGATGATGCCGACGACGACTTCCCCGACAGCAGTGGCCATCCCGGGCCGCCGCCATCGCGCCGCAGCGGGACGCAGGCCGCCGAGTCGCGTCGGCGTCGGGCCTGAATGTTGATGTTGTGGCAAGCGGGGAGCGCTCTTGTTGCGCTGCAACCGGCGCCGGCCGGGGCTGTCGCGAGCGTGTCGAGGGCGAGTTTATTGGGTTAGAATCAAATCGCTACGTCAGCAGGGGGAGTGGAGAGACAGCTTGACGATTGGTTGAGCCAAAGCAGAACAGCCAAACCTGCCGAAACAGCGCGTGCCACCGGGTGTACTACGCCGGTGGCGCATGAGTCGTTCGTCCAAGCCCAATAACTGACCCTGCCAAACATGAAAAAAAGCTTCGTGTTTCTCGCTCTGGCCAGCCTTGCCGGTACGTTCGGTAGTGCGTTCGCGGCGGATATCGTCGGCAATGCCAAGGCTGCTGAAAACAAAATCTCGATGTGCATAGGATGTCACGGCATCCCTGGCTACAAGGCCAGTTTTCCCGAGGTCTACCAGGTGCCGATGCTGGGCGGCCAAGCCCCTCAATATATCGAAAGCGCCTTGCGGGCCTACCAGAAAGGCGAACGCAAGAATCCGACCATGCGCGGCATTGCCGTGAGTCTGTCGGACCAGGACATTGCCGACCTGGCCGCTTATTACGCGCAGCAGAAATGAGGGGAGCCGATCATATGAAGAGGATTTCCATTCTGGCAGCCGTCCTGGCCGGCTGCGCCATGTCGGCCAGCGCGTTGGCCGCCGACCTGGTGGCGGGCCGCGCCCTGCTCGAGAAATACAATTGCGCCTCGTGCCACGGCAAGGACTACAACTCGCCGACCGAACCGGTCTATCCCAAGCTGGCAGGGCAGCATGAAGACTACCTGCGCCACGCGCTGGTGGCCTATCGGCGCGGCGACCATGGCATGAACGGCCGCACCAACGCCGTCATGGCCTTGCAGGCCAAGCCGCTATCGGACCAGGACATCAAGAACATCGCGGCTTACCTGCACAGCCTGCCGGGGACCCTGGTACTGCGCAAGTAGCGTCTAGCAAGCGGCGAGGCAGGGGCCGATCAGCCCCGCGCGCGGCGCCGGATACTCTCGATATACACCGCGCCATCCGGCGGCTGGCCGCTGCGCTGGGCGTTCCAGATCATCTCGCCCAGACATTCCATGATCTCGTGATGGGCATCGTGTTCCGAGCCCCGGCGCTGCGCCAGTTGCTGGAACGCGGCACGGATGCCGGGCGGCTGGTCGATCGAGATCTGTTCTGTGATCGACAGGTGCATCGACAGATGCAGGAAGGGATTGGTCTGGCCTTGCTCGACCGAGTAATCGGCGCCCAGTGCCTGTTCGACATCGGCCAGGGCATCCTGGTATTCGGGGTGCTGCATGATCCAGTCACGGGCGATGGCCTCGATCGGACTCAGGATTTCCTGGCCTCGGTGCTTGCGATAGGCTTCGCAGAAGAAGCGCCGGACATCATGCTGGGACGGGGTGAACATGGCGAAAAGCTGAAGAAGGACAAAGCCGTATTCTACGCTGCCTGGCCGCTGCTTTCAGGCGTGCGCCACGGCCGGCTTGTCCTGAAGTAATATCGTGGCTCCAGGCATGTGTGGCGTCGCCCCCCGGCGGCGATCAGGGACAGCTTATCCGGCACCAGACCGGCGCAGCCAGAGGAGGAATGATTGGAAGCAGGTAGCCACAGCAGGCGTTCTACGCAAGACCAGTCGACCGACGCGGCCCGTCGTCGGCAATTGATGGGTTGGCTGATGGCCTTGGCGCTGCCGCTGCCGGCCGCGGCCCGCAGCGGCATCCAGCCGCGGCCGGGCAATTCCGGCGAGCCGGTCGCTGGCGACGAATCGACGACCTTGCGCATCGGCTTTGCCGGTCCGCTGAGCGGGCCTTCCAGCGGCGTCGGCAGGAGCATGCACGATGCCGTTTTGCTGGCCGTGGAAGAAGCCAATCAGCGCGGCTTGCGCATCGGCGGCAAGACCTGGCGCATTCGCCTCATCGCCCAGGATGACCGGGCCGACAATGCCACCGCCGAGTATGTGGCGCGCTATCTGGTCGGGCAGAAGGTGATCGGTGTGGTGGGGCACTGGAACAGCGGCGCTTCGCTGGCGGCCGCGCCCATCTACCATGCCGCCGGCGTGATCCAGATATCGCCGGCCACCATGAGCCGGCGCTTCACGGCACAGGACTATCCGGCGGTATTCCGCACCATTCCCAACAACGAGAGCGTGGGCCTCTATTCGGCCGAATATGTGGTGCGCCGCATGGGCATCCAGCGCGTGGCCACCATCGATGATCGTACGCCATTCGGGCATGGGCTGGCCGAGCAGTTCAGTCGCGCCGTGCACGATCGGGGCGGGCAGGTATTGGGCACCTATTCGGTCAGCGAAAAGACGTCGGATTTCAATGGCCCGTTGCTGGAGTTGCGCCGGCGCAAGCCGGAACTGATCTTCTTCGGCGGCCTCGACTGGCAGGCAGGTCTGCTGGCCAAGGCGATCGCCCGACTCAGGATCGATGCCCGCCTGATGGTCTCGCCAGGCAGCGTGGGCCTGCCTTTCCTGATGTCGGCCGCAGCCGCCGGCAATGGCACGGTAGTGTTCGAGCCGGGGGCGGCAGCCGAGCGCATGCCGGGGTGGAAAGCCTTTCGCCAGCGCTATGGCCTGCGCTTCGACAGCGACCTGCATCTCTATGCCAGTTTCGCCTACGACGCCGCGCAGGCGCTGCTGATGGCGGTTCGCCAGAGCGCCAGCAATGACCCCACGGTAGTGGCGCAGGAGATGCACCGGTTGCGTCTGGCGGGCGTTTCCGGCCCGATTGCGTTCAATGCAGAGGGCGACCTCGAGAAGCCCAGCTTTACCTTGTACGAGGTGCAGCAACAGCGCTGGGTGCCGCTATTGCAGATCGACGGCTTGCCGCGCTAGCCGGGGCTCGGCCTCAGACGCCCTTTTGCGGCAGCGGCGTCTTTTGCTTGAATTCGCACAGGTCGGCGATCACGCAGTTCCAGCACTGCGGCTTGCGCGCGATGCAGGTGTAGCGGCCATGCAGGATCAGCCAGTGATGGGCATCCTGCACGAATTCGGGGGCGATGAATTTCATCAGCTTGCGTTCGACCTCGTCGACATCCTTGCCCGGCGCCAGCCCGGTGCGGTTGGAGACCCGGAAGATGTGGGTGTCGACCGCGATCGTGGGGTGCCCAAACGCAGTATTGAGCACCACGTTGGCGGTCTTGCGGCCCACCCCCGGCAGCGCCTCCAGTTCTTCGCGGGTCTGCGGCACTTCGCCGTCGTGCTCGGCCAGCAGCAGGCGGCAGGTCTCGATCACGTTCTTGGCCTTGGTGCGAAACAGGCCGATGGTCTGGATGTAAGGGATCAGGCCGTCCACGCCCAGTTGATAGATCGCCGCCGGCGTATTGGCCACCGGATACAACTTGCGGGTGGCCTTGTTGACCGACACATCGGTGGCCTGGGCCGACAGCAGCACGGCGATCAGCAACTCGAACGGCGTGGTGTAGTCCAGCTCGGTGGTCGGAGTGGGATTGGCGCGGCGCAGGCGCTCGAAGATCTCGCGGCGTTTGGTCGGATTCATGGCTTGGTGCTGGTGGCCTGCTCGGCTTGTTGTTTTTTCAGGCGGGCGCGCTCCATGGCGGCCTGGATGATGGCTTTCTTGCGCGCCTGCTCGGCTTGCTGCTCGGGCGTGCCGGCCGCTTCGGCTTCGACTTCCTTGAGTTTGGCGGCAGCCTTGGCGGCCAGGCGGGCGTCGTTGTCGGCCTTGTCGCGCAGCAGTCGCTGGGCACGCCAGTCGTGGCGTGCGCGGGCGGCGTCGGCCTCCGCCTGCGACCAGGCTTGCCAGCCGGTGCGGCCCGGGGTGACGTCGACCATGGCGATGCAATCAACCGGGCAGGGCGCCACGCACAGTTCGCAACCGGTGCAGAGATCATTGACCACCGCATGCATCTGCTTGGCCGCGCCGACGATGGCGTCGACCGGGCAGGCCTGGATGCACAGGGTGCAGCCGATGCAGACATCCTCATCGATGATGGCCAGCAGGCGGCCTTGCTCGCGGCCATTGGCCGGGTTCAGCGGCAGCGGCGGCGTCAGTGGCCGTCCCAGCAATTGCGCCAATCGGGCTACGCCTTCGGCGCCGCCCGGTGGGCACTGGTTGTATTGCGCCCGGCCGTCGGCGATGGCTTCGGCGTATGGACGGCAGGCCGGGTAACCGCATTTGCCGCATTGGGTTTGCGGCAGCAGGTCTTCGATACGGTCGGCCAGGTCGGGCAGGTGCGGCAATGGCGCGGACGAGGTGGTGGCGGATGGCGGCACGTCGGGACAGTTCAGCAATGCAAAGGCGACATTATCGGGGCAAACCGGGTGGAAGTCATGGGCGAAAAAAATCCGGCGCGAATGGCCGGATTTCTTGGGGCATAGCAAAGAATCAGCTATGGCTGCGGATGAACTCGCCGATCTTGGGACACACCACCTCGCGCCAGCGGCGGCCCGAGAAGATGCCGTAATGCCCGGCCTTGGGCACCGTGAAGTGCTGCTTGTCGGCCTTGGCAATGCCCGAGCATAGCGTTTGCGCGGCTTCGGTCTGGCCCGAGCCGGAGATGTCGTCCAGCTCGCCCTCGATGGTGAAGAGGGCCACGTTCTTGATGTCCTGCGGACGTACCGGCTTGCCTTCGATGTTCCAGGTGCCGCGCGCCAGGTCGAAATCCTGGAACACGATCTTGATGGTCTCGAGATAGAACTCGGCCGGCATGTCCAGCACGGCGTTGTATTCGTCGTAGAACTTGCGGTGATCTTCGGCCGAGGCGTCGTCGCCGTCGCGCAGGTGCATGTAGAAGTCCCAGTGGCTCTGGGCGTGGCGGCGCGGGTTCATGGCGACGAAACCGGCGTGCTGCAAGAAGCCCGGGTAGACCTTGCGCCCGAAGCCGGGGTAGTTGGCCGGCACGCTGTAGATCACCGTATTCTCAAACCAGGCATAAGGCTTTTCGGTGGCCAGGTCGTTGACCGAGGTCGGCGACTTGCGGGCATCGATGGGGCCGCCCATCATGGTCATGCTCTTGGGCAGCTTGGGGTCGTTGTCGCTGGCCATCAGCGCAATGGCCGCCAGTACCGGCACGGTCGGCTGGCATACCGAGATCACGTGCACGTCCGGCGCCAGCAGGCGGATGAAGTCCTGCACGTAATAGACATAATCGTGCAGGTGGAAGTCGCCGTCTTCGACCGGCACCATGCGGGCATCGGTCCAGTCGGTGACATACACGTCATGCTGCTGCAACAGGGCGCGCACGGTTTCGCGCAACAGCGTGGAGTGGTGGCCCGAGAGCGGCGCCACGACCAGCACCACCGGTTGCTTGAGGGCACTGATCTGGCGCGCGGTGAGGTCTTTCCTGAAATGCAGCAGGCGACAGAAGGGCTTGGTCTCGACCACTTCCTCGACGATGCCGATGGGCTTGCCGTCAACATCCACCTCGGTGATGTTGAACTGTGGTTTTTCGTACTCTTTGGACAGGCGATAGAGCAGTTCGTAACCGGCCGCCATGCGTTGCGAGAACGGCGTGTGCGCCAGCGGCGAAACCGGGTCGGAGAACAACTTGGCGGAGGTTTCCGCCCATTGCATCATCGGGGTGAGGAAGGCACGGTTGAGTTCATGCAATTGATAGAGCATAGCTGACCTTTATCGAGCGCTGGCTGGCAGCCCCGGGGGGGATGCGGATGCAAGCATGTGCAGCAAACGTTTTGGCGACGGGTTGGGATGACAGGACCAATGTTGCAATCCAGTCAATTTTCTTCGTGCTGCGACGCGGAAGCATAGCATGCTTTATGAACCGGTCCGGATGCCGCTCCCAGCCCCTGGTAACACCATAGAGGGCGGTCGAGCAGAAAAGTTTGCGGTGCAACGAAGACGTTTCCTGCATGGCAATGCACGGCGGCAAACAATGGTGACGGGCAAGAAAAATGCCGCCCGGCACATTGCGGGGCGGCATTTTCTGGCGTGCTTGAACGACCAGATCAGTCGAACACGGGCGTCTCGACGCCCAGGATCTTGTGCAGCTTGGGCGACGTGGTGGTGTACTGCATGTGGATCTTCTTCTCGGGGAAGATGTACGGTGCGGCACCGAAGGCGGCCAGCGCAGCTTCGTGGAAGCCCGACAGGATCAGCTTCTTCTTGCCCGGATAGGTATTGATGTCGCCCACGGCGAAGATGCCCGGGACGTTGGTCTCGAACTTCTCGGTGTCGACCACCTTGAGCTGCTTGCGCTCGATGTCCAGGCCCCATTCGGCGATCGGGCCCAGCTTGGGCGACAGGCCGAAGAACACCAGCAGCATATCGAGCGGCAGGCGACGGGTGACGCCGTCGGCCCCGGTGACCTTGACTTCGGCCAGGCGGCCGTCGCGGATCTCGGTGCCGGTGACCTGGCCGACCACGAACTGCATCTCATACTGTTCGCACAGTTCCTTCATCTTGGCCACCGAGGCCGGTGCGGCGCGGAATTCGTCACGGCGATGCAGCAGGATCACCGATTCGGCCTTGCCCACGAAGTTCAGCGCCCAGTCCAGCGCCGAGTCGCCACCGCCGCAGATGACCAGGTTCTTGCCTTCGAAGCGGGCCGGGTCCTTGACGCGGTAGAACACTTGCGAGTCCTGGAATTGCTCGATGCCATCGACCTTCAGGGTGCGTGGCTGGAACGAGCCGACGCCGGCGGCGATGAAGATGGTCTTGGTGATGAAGCGTTGACCGACCGAGGTCTCGACATCGAAACGGCCGTCTTCGCGCTTTTGCACCAGGGTCACTTCCTGGCCCAGGTGGAAGGTCGGCTCGAACGGCTCGATCTGTTTCAACAGGTTGTCGGTCAGCTCCTGGCCGGTGCAGACCGGGACGGCAGGAATGTCATAGATGGGCTTGTCCGGATACAGCTCGACGCACTGGCCGCCGACCACCGGCAGCGAGTCGATCACATGCGCCTTGATTTCGAGCAGGCCGAGTTCGAACACCTGAAAGAGGCCGACCGGGCCGGCGCCGATGATGATGGCATCGGTTTCGATGGTGCCTTGGGCGGCTGCACCCTTGACGTTGTTTTCCATGATTTTGTTGAATTCCTGTTTTAGTTCGGTTGAGAGGTCTTCACACTCAACTGGCTAGGGCGCGCGCCGATTTGCTGGTGAGGTGGCCGCAGCATGGCTGCAGCAAAATGCAAACGGCAGCGCCTGGCTGGGAGCCTGTGCTCCTGGCAAATGGCGCCACCGCAATTCGAATCAGGTCCGACCATTGGTCGGACAAGTGCCTCAACGCTGCAGGTATTGCAGCTTGTTGGTCTCGTCTTTCCATTGCTCGGCTTCGGCCAGCGGCGCCTTGGTCTTGGTGATCGAGGGCCAGTTGCGGGCCAGTTCGGCGTTCAGGTCAATGTATTGCTGCTGGTCGGCCGGCACGTCTTCTTCGGCATAGATTGCGTTGACCGGGCATTCGGCGACGCACACCGCGCAGTCGATGCATTCGTCCGGGTCGATCGCGAGGAAATTGGGGCCTTCGCGGAAGCAATCCACCGGGCAAACATCCACGCAATCCGTGTAGCGGCAACGGACGCAGGAATCGGTGACAACGTGGGTCATAACTGTCCTATCTGTAAATTTTTCTTCAAACCGATGGCTAACTGCGCCGCAATTGATGGCAATATGGCACGGTTAAAATCATTCTGCCGCCGAGACAAAGCGAGGTTTTCCCCAACTCGGATGCCACGCGCGACCGGCTGCAAAGCCTTGTATTTTAAGGTAATTCGATTTTTCCCACAAATGAGGCTTATACAGATTACGTATAAGTAAATAATAATGCAGCGACAAGCAGGGCCCGCCGCCAGGCAAGCCCGCATCACGGCCGCAGGCCGCCGCGCCGCGCTTTTGCGGCCGATAGCGCCCCCCGGGCCGTGACCAGCGTCGTTGCCCCGCCAGCCAGAACAGGATGTCACGGCGCCAACGCCCAACAGCCAGACCAGCCAATGCAAGCGATTCGATCAACTTTTTATTTATTCCTTAGCCGGGCCATCCTGGTCGCCGGCCTCGCAGGCGCATCTGCGGCCACTGCGGCCGAACCGATCCGCATCGGTGAAATCAACAGTCACAACGGCTTGCCGGCAGTCGGCCAGGCCTATCGCAACGGCCTGGCGCTGGCCATGGACGAGCTCAATGCGGCCGGCGGCGTGCGCGGCCGGCCCCTGGCGCTGGTGGCGCGTGACGACGAGGGCGACGCCGACCAGGCCGCGCGCCATGCGCGTGAGCTGGTGCGTGACGAACAGGTGGTGGTGCTGACCGGCACCATGCTGTCCAACGTGGCGCTGGCGGTGGCGCGCGAGGCGGCGCGTGGCAAGACCGTGTTCGTGGTGGGCGATGCGCTGTCCGACGCCATCACGCTGGATCGCGGCAATCGTTACACTTTCCGCGTGCGGCCCTCTACCTATATGCAGGCGGCCATGCTGGCCGAGCAGGCCGCGCGCCTGCCTGGGCGACGCTGGGCAGTGGTGGCGCCCAACTATGAATACGGCCAGAGTGCCGTGTCCAGTTTCAAGTTGTTGCTCAAGCAGGCCCGCCCGGATGTCGAATTCGTGGCCGATCAGTGGCCGGCGCTGGGCAAGATCAAGGCCGACGACGTGGTGCGGGCCCTGCGCCAGGCCAAGCCGGACGCCATCTTCAACGCCACCTTCGGGCACGACCTGCAGCAACTGGTGCAGGCCGGCAACCGGCAGCAGCTGTTTGCCACCACGCGGGTCTATTCGATGGCCTCGGCCGACGTCCAGAGCTTGCCGCTGGGCGAGGGCGAAGGGATTCGCGACTGGATCGCGGTCGGTTATCCGTGGGAACAGATCGCCACGCCCGAGCACCAGCGCTTTCTGGAGGCTTACCTGAAGAAGTTCAGCCAGCGACCGCAGCTGTCGGCGGTGTTCGGCTATACCACCATGATGGCCATTGGCGCGGCCCTGAAGAAGGCCGATACCACCGACAGCGACGCGCTGATCGAGGCATTGCGCGGCCTGAAGCTGGATTCGCCGCTGGGCCCGATCGCCTTCCGCACGCTCGACCAGCAGGCCTCGATGGGCGCCTTCATCGGCCTGGTGTCGCAACAGGACGGGCGCAGCAGCATCAGCCAGTGGCGCTACCTGGTGGGCAGCGACTACATGCCCGACGCCACCTATGTGCGCAGCCGCCGCCCGGCGGCTGCCATGAAGTGATTCGGCGCCGCCGGCCAAATCCCCATGCGGCGCGGGGAATTGGCCCGGCCGTTCCGGGGTAAGATAGCGCCCGGCAGGGCCTTGTGGCCCATCAACATGGCAGCGTGCGGCGCACAGCCGCATCAGGACTTCATGATCATCACATCACTACTCGACACCGACCTGTACAAATTCACGATGATGCAGGTGGTGTTGCATCATTTCCCTGGCGCGCAGGTGGAATACCGTTTCAAGTGCCGCAACGACAATGTCGACCTGACGCCCTATGTGGACGAGATCCGCGCCGAGATCGCCGCCATGTGCCGGCTGCGTTTCAAGGAAGAAGAGCTCGCCTACCTGAGCAGCCTGCGCTTCATCAAGAGCGACTTCGTCGATTTTCTCGAGCTGTTCCATCTCAACGAGAAGTACATCACCGTGCAACCCGCCGAGGCGGGCAATGGCGAGATCGAGATCAACGTCAAGGGTCCGTGGTTGCACACCATCATGTTCGAAGTGCCGGTGCTGGCGATCGTCAACGAGGTCTATTTCCGCGCTACCCAGCGCGCGCCCGACCTGGCCGAGGGGCGCGAGCGGCTGCGGCGCAAGATTTCGCTGATCGCCGACGACCCGGCACTGGCCGGTTGCAACATTGCCGACTACGGCACCCGGCGCCGCTTTTCGCGCAGTTGGCACGCCGAGGTCATCGATGTGATGAAAGAAGGCATGGGCAGCCACTTTGCCGGCACCTCCAACGTGATGTTCGCGATGCAGCACGACCTCACGCCCCTGGGCACCATGGCGCACGAATACCTGCAGGCCTGCCAGTCGCTGGGCCCGCGCCTGCGCGATTCGCAGACCTTCGCCTTCGAGATCTGGGCCCGCGAATACCGGGGCGACCTCGGCATCACGCTGTCCGACGTCTACGGCATGGATGCCTTCCTGCGCGATTACGACATGTACTTCTGCAAGCTCTTCGATGGCGCCCGGCATGACTCGGGCGACCCGTTCGAGTGGGGCGAGCGCCTGATCCAGCATTACCGCGACAACCGCGTCGATCCCTCCAGCAAGGTGCTGGTGTTTTCGGACAGCCTCGACTTCGCCAAGGTGCGCGATCTCTACCTGCGCTTCAAGGACCGGGCGCGGGTGGCGTTCGGCGTCGGCACCAATCTCACCAACGATCTCGGCTACACGCCGCTGCAGGTGGTCATGAAGATGGTCCGTTGCAACGGCCAGCCGGTGGCCAAGCTGTCCGACACGCCGTCCAAGAACATGTGCGACGACCCGGCCTACGTCAACTACCTGCGTCACGTGTTCCAGATCAAGGGCTGATGGAACTTGCCAGGCAAGTCCGCCAGGCCCGAACAGAATAACGAAGGAGACCCGCATGAAACCCAAGATCCTGGTCGCGCGAGCGATCTTTCCCGAAGTGCTGGCCCGACTCGAGCAGCACTTCGAGGTCGAATCCAACCAGCAGGACCATATCTACAGCGCCGAGCAACTGCTGGCGGCCGCGCGTGGCCGCGACGGCTTGTTCACCACCCCCAGCGAGCCGGTCAATGCGGCGCTGTTCGCCGCCAATCCGCAGTTGCGGGCGGTGTGCAACATGGCCGTCGGCTATAACAACATCGACCTGGCCGCGGCCACCAGCGCTGGCGTGATGGCCACCAATACGCCCGACGTGCTCAACGAGACCACGGCCGACTTCGGCTGGGCGTTGATGATGGCCACGGCGCGTCGCATCACCGAATCCGAGCACTTCCTGCGCGCTGGCAAGTGGAAGAAGTGGAGCTACGACAGCTTCGTCGGCCCCGATGTGCATGGCGCCACGCTGGGCGTGATCGGCATGGGGCGTATCGGCCAGGCGATTGCACGCCGTTCGCTGGGGTTCGACATGCAGGTGCTGTACCACAACCGTTCGCGCCTGGCGCCCGAGCTGGAGGCGCGCGCCAACAATGCGCAATACGTCAGCAAGCAAGAGCTGTTGCAGCGTGCCGACCACGTGGTGCTGGTGTTGCCCTATTCGAAAGCCACCCATCACACCATCGGCGCGGCCGAGCTGGAGTTGATGAAGCCGGGCGCCACCCTGACCAATATCGCCCGCGGCGGCATCGTCGATGACGACGCCCTGATCGCGGCGCTGGCAGCGGGCCGTATTGCTGCCGCCGGGATCGACGTGTTCGAGAACGAGCCTGCCTTCAAGCCGGGCTTCCTCGGCTTGAGCAATGTGGTGTTGACGCCCCATATCGCCAGCGCCTCGACCCCGACCCGCCTGGCCATGGCCAATTGCGCAGCCGACAACCTGATTGCCGCACTGTCGGGCGAGACGCCACCCAACCTGTTGAATCCGGAAGTGGTTGGACGTGCTTGATCGTTAGACGGGCGAGTCGGTTGCGCCGGCACGACCGGCTGTTTTTAGCTTCCCCGCCGTCGTCCTGACGAATGTCAGGACCCAGCGTCTTTTGTCTTTCAGGCACCAAAAAAAACGGGCGCCCCCACAGCATGCGGGAACGCCCGTTTTGACGTCGACCGACGTCGATCAGCTCTTCAGTTCGGCGATCAGGTCGATGTACTGCTGTTGCGCCTCAGCCTGTGGCGTGCCCTTGTTGGCCGCCCAGGCATCAAACTTGGCGCGGGCCACGAAGTCGGTCATGCCGGGGCGTTCGCCTTCAACATCGCCCTTGCTGCCCTGCTTGTACAGGCCGTACATCTTGAGCAGCGTCAGGTTGTCTGGGCGTTCGGCCAGGTTCTTCGATTCTTCGACAGTGGCTTCGAATTGCGCTTGCAGGTTGCTCATCGTCAATTGCTCCAGGTGAGGGAAGTGCGGGCTCAGACTGCCAGCAGCTCGACTTCGAAGATCAGTGTGGCATTGGGCGGGATCACGCCGCCGGCGCCGCGTGCGCCATAACCCAGTTCGGCCGGGATGGTCAGCTTGCGCACGCCGCCGACCTTCATGCCTTGCACGCCTTCGTCCCAGCCCTTGATCACATGGCCGGCGCCCAGCGGGAAGTTGAACGGGTCGTTGCGGTCCTTGCTCGAATCGAACTTGCTGCCGGCGCTGCCGTCGGCGTTTTGCAGCCAGCCAGTGTAATGCACGCTGACGTGGCTGCCAGCGCGGGCTTCGTCGCCCGAGCCAGCCTGGATTTCTTCGTATTGCAGCCCGGAAGCTGTGGTGACTGTAGACATGGTGTTCCTTTCAGTGGCAAGAGGGATTGCAGTAGCGTTTGTATTGTTGGTGTTGCAGAAACTTTGCGACTCCACGGCGGCGTTGTTCTGCGCGTCGGGCGCCGCCGCAGGCGGCTTCGCATCTGGAGCGGCAGGCAGTGTAAACCAAATCTTCGGAATTTTTTCGAATTGCGTCAGTGTGCTGTCAGCCGGAATGCCGTTGCGCGCGTTATGGACGCGGGGGCGTGCGTTGTCGTGCACGTGAGATCAGGCCTTTTTGTGTAAAGTTCGTCATGTTGCGTAGATTGAATCAAATTATTTCGGTTTTCCTGCGCACAGCATGCGTCTCGGCAGCCATCGTCGCGTCCGCCCAGGCCAATGTCGTGGTGGTGCTCAATTCAGGCGATGCGTCGGTTTCGCTGCTGGACCAGACCACCCACAAGGAAATCTCGACCTTCTCGGTCGGCAAGGAACCCCATCACCTGATGGCCACTCCCGACAACAAGTCGCTGATCGTGGCCAGCGCCACGGGCAACCAGTTGTTGTTCCTCGATCCCAAGACCGGTGAAGTGCAACGCCGCTTGCGCGACATCATCGATCCGTACCAGATCGGCTTCACGCCCGACCAGAAATGGTTCGTGGCCACCGGGCTGCGCCTGGACCGGGTCGACGTCTACAGCTACAACGGCACCGACCTGAAGCTGTCCAAGCGCATCGCGCTGGCCAAGACGCCCAGCCACATCGCCTTCGATAACGGCAGCACCACCGCCTTCATCACCCAGCAGGGCAGCGACCAGGTCAGCGCCATCGACCTGGCCACCCAGCAGGTCAAGTGGACCCTGCCGGTGGGCAAGTTGCCGGCCGGCATCATGATGACGCCCGACAACAAGTATTTGCTGGTCGGCATGATGGGCTCGGATTACGTTCAGGTGATCGACTGGCGGGCGCAGAAGCTGGTCAAGCAGATCAAGACCGGCATTGGCGCCCACAACTTCCGCGCCATGGGCGACAAGCGCTTTGTCTACGTGTCGAACCGGGTCGCCAACACCATCAGCGTGGTCGACATGCAGACGCTGGAAAACGTCGGCACCATCAAGGTGCCGGGCGGCCCCGACTGCATGGAAGTGACCGAAGACGGCAAGACCATGTGGGTCACCCTGCGCTGGGTCAAGAAGGTCGCCGTGATCGACCTGGCCAGCCGCACCGTAAGCAAGGTGATTCCGGTGGGACGCTCGCCGCACGGCATCTACCTGTACAACCGCGCACCGGACGTCTGAGACGCGGTTCCGGATGACGCGCCGCGCTTCCCGCAGTACCTCTCGACGCCTGGCCGGCCTGGGCTTGCTGGCCCTGTTCGCCAGTGCTCAGGCGATGGCCCAGGCGCCCTCCTGCAAGGGCACGATCTACCTGACGTTCGACACCGGCAGCCAGTCGCAGGCGGAACTGATCGAGCAGACGCTGCGCCGGCATCGCATCAAGGCTACGTTCTTCCTGGCCAACGAAAAGACCATCCACGGCGACTATTCGCTCGATCCGGCCTGGGCGCCGCTCTGGAAGCGCCTGGCCGAGCAGGGGCACGCCTTCGGCACGCATACCTTCGATCACGTCTATGTGGTGCGCGACCTCCCGCAAGGCAAGATCGAGGTGCGCCCCCAGTTCGGCGCCGATGCCGGCAAGAAATTACAATGGACGCCGGCCCAGTATTGCGATGAAATGCAACGGGTGGCGCAGCGCTTCGAACAACTGACCGGCCAGCCGCTGGATCATCTGTGGCGTGCGCCCGGCGGACGTACTACCCCTAATCTTCTCAAGGCCGGGCAAGCGTGTGGCTATGCGCATGTGGGCTGGGCGCCGGCCGGTTTCTCGGGCGACGAACTGCCGAGCGAAAAATGGCCCAATGAGGTGCTGCTGAAGAAGTCGCTGGACGGCTTGAAGGATGGCGACATTTTCCTGGCGCACATGGGGATCTGGTCGCGTCACGATGCCTGGGCGCCGGCCGTGCTGGAGCCGTTGATCAGCGGCCTCGAACAGCGCGGCATGTGCTTTGCCACGTTGCGCGAGCATCCGGATTATCGCGACCGCCTGCGATCCCCCCGGGAACGCTGAGACGACTGACCAGTCGAAGTCGGTCAGCAGGGGCAGCACCAGGCCGCAGAGGGGCGGCAAGACCAGGATCACACAGGCATCATGATACAAACCATCTCCGACATCTTCGCCACCGTACAAGGCTGGCTGTTTGAAACCCTGGTGCAGCCCATGGTGTTTGCCATCGGCATGGGCGAGTTCATCGAGGAAGCCTTTACCGGCACCGAGTGGGTGCTGGTGGGCGTGTGCGAACTGGTGATCCTGTTCGTGATCCTGCGTCCGCTCGAATCGCTCATCCCGGTGCACGCCATCAGCAATCCGCGCGCCCGCTGGAACGATTTCATCTATACCGTGCTGCAGCGGCTGGGCGTGATCCCGATCCTGGCTTTCCTGATTCTCGATCCGCTGCTGTCGATCGCCGCCGAGGCGCTGCACCTGGAAGGGTGGGGCACCTTCAATCTCGATCAGGTCTGGCCCGGCGTGACCGACCTGGCGCTGGTGAGCTTCTTCCTGTACCTGATCGTGATCGACCTGTTCGAATACGCCTATCACTGGGCCCAGCACAACGTGCGCTGGATGTGGGCGCTGCACAGCCTGCATCACAGCCAGCAGGACATGAACCTGTGGAGCGACGACCGCAACCACGTCCTGGACGACCTGGTGCACGACATCTTCCTGGGCCTGGTGGCGCTGGCCATCGGCGTGGAGCCGTCGCAATACATCCTGCTGGTGTCGGCCTCGCGCATGCTGCAAAGCCTGCAACATGCCAACGTGCGGATCCACTTCGGCCGGTTCGGCGAATACCTGCTGGTGTCGCCGCGCTTTCATCGCACCCATCACGCCATCGGCATCGGCCACGAAAGCCAGGGTCGCAACTCGCTGGGCGGACACAACTTCGCGGTGCTGTTCCCGATCTGGGATGTGTTGTTTCGCACCGCCCATTTCGCCCAGGGCTTTGCCATGACCGGCGTGCGTGATCAACTGCCGCCGCCGGCCGGGCGTGGCCGCGATTATGGCAACGGCTTCTGGCGCCAGCAGTGGCTGGGCCTGAAGCGGCTGGTCGAGGTCACCCGCAAGAAGGTGCGCTGATGCAGATGCTGCTTGCCTCGTTCGGCCGCGCCTTGCTGTCGCAACTGCATATCCGCATGCTGTTGCTGACCATCTTGCCCTTTGTCGCCTCGGTGGCCCTGTGGGCGGTCGGCTTGTGGCTGTGCCTGCAACCGATGATCGATTTCCTGCAGGATTATTTCGTCAGTCACGGCACCTTCGGCACCGTGGGCAGCCTGCTGGCCTGGTTCGGCCTTGGCGCATTGAAGACGGTGATCGTGCCCATGCTGGCGATGTGGGCGCTGTTGCCGTTGATGATCCTCACGGCGCTGGTGTTCGTCGGCCTGTTCACCATCCCGGCGGTGGCGCGGCATGTGGGCCAGCGTCACTATCCGCGACTGGAAATGCGTCACGGCGGCAACTGGCGCGGCAGCCTGTGGACTTCGCTGTGGTGTTTTGGCGTATTCATCGTGCTCTGGCTGGCGACCTTGCCGCTGGCGTTGATCCCGCCCCTGAGCTTCATCGTCCACCCGCTGCTGTGGGGCTGGTTGACCTATCGCGTGATGGCCTACGACACCCTGGCCGATCACGCCAGCGTCGACGAACGGCACGCCGTGCTGCGCCAGCACCGCTGGCCGCTGCTGCTGATCGGCACCGTCGCCGGCGCCCTGGGCGCGGCGCCCACCTTGCTGTGGCTGGGCGGCGCGTTGTCGGTGATCTTCTTTCCGCTGCTGGCGGCCGGCGCCATCTGGCTGTACGTGCTGGTGTTCGTGTTTACCGGCCTGTGGTTTCAGTATTATTGCCTCGAAGCGCTGCAGCGCCAGCGCGATGTGCAGCCGGCCGATGGCGGCGTGGCCGTCGTGAATGGGGCATAATCGTCGCAGTTTGTTAATCCCTTTTTCGGCAAAGCACAGACATGGCGATCGGACTCATCATCATCGGCGACGAAATCCTTTCCGGACGCCGCATCGACAAGCATTTTCCCAAGCTCCTCGAATTGCTGACCCAGCGCGGGCTGCAGTTATCCTGGGCCGAATACCTGGGGGATGACCCCGCACGCATCACCGCCACCCTCAAGCGCACGCTGGCCAGCGACGACATCGTGTTCTGCACCGGCGGCATCGGCGCCACCCCCGACGATCACACCCGGCAATGCGCCGCTGCGGCGCTGGGCGTGCCGCTGGCGCTGCATCCCGAGGCGCGCAGCAAGATCCAGGAGCGCATTGGCGACATGGCCGGCGAGAGCGGCGTGACGCCCGACTTCGACAGCCCCGAGAACCAGCATCGCCTGAAGATGGGCGAGTTTCCGGTGGGCGCCGACATCATTCCCAATCCCTACAACAAGATCCCCGGATTTTCGCTGCGCAATACCAGCGGGCAGGGCGCGCATTATTTTGCGCCCGGCTTTCCGGTGATGGCATGGCCGATGTTCGAATGGGTGCTAGAGACCCACTATGCCGACCTGTTCCATCGCCAGGCCTGGGCCGAGCGCTCGATGCTGGTGTTCGAGTCGGCCGAATCGACGCTGACGCCGCTGATGGAAGCGATCGAGGCCGAGTTCGCCCAGGTCAAGGTGTTCAGCCTGCCGCACGTGGGCGACGAAAAGACCCGGCGGCACATCGACCTCGGCGTCAAGGGCGACCCGCAACAGGTCGATCCCGCATTCGAAAAGCTGCAACAGGGTTTGCGCCTGCTGAAGGCCGAATACCAGGTCAGCGCCTGAGCGCGGGCCTTGCGCCCAAAAAAATGCCCTGACGCAAGTCAGGGCATGCAACGGCACCGCAATGACACCGGAACCGAGGAGATTACGTTGCTGCTACTGCGGCCAGCGGCGCAATAGGCGCAATGATCACTTGCGCGCGCGAGTGGCCTTGGTGCCAGCCTGCGACAGCTGGTCGACCGCGGTGGTGACATTGGCTTCCAGCACTTCGGCGGCCTGCTTGGCACTCTTGCTGAATTGCTCGTAGCCGGCGTTGAGGTTGCCCAGGGTGGTCTTGAAGAGCGAGATCGCCTGTTCCGAACCGGCTGGCGCATTGCGCGATGCCTCGTCGATCAGGGCCACGAACTTGCGGTTCACTTCAGCGATCTGGCCTTCGGTGGTCTTGGTCAGCTCGGCCTGGGTGCTGGAAAAGATGCCAGACAGGTGACGGCCATAGGCCACGGATTTTTCGGCGGTCGGCTGCGCCTGGGCGCTGGCCAGCGAAAAGAATTCTTGCGGGTCCTTGGCGGCAAACAGCTTTTGCGCGGTGGCCTGGCTTTCTTCGAGCGAAGACTTGACTGCCTTCAGGTTCAGATCCACCAGTTTCTCGACGCCTTCGAAGGTCTTGCTGGCCAGTTGGCTGAACAGGGCGATCTGCAGTTCGGCATTCGCCTTGGCTGCGGCGGAAAAATGGTCGGTGTAGGTCGTCATATTGAAGCATCCTCTGGTTTTGATGGTTAATGACAAAGACAGACTGTGAATGAAACCGTGCTTACGGACCGATCTGTACGGCAGGAAGGGAGTCTCCGCTTATTTTTCTTATTTGAATTTGACGCGATGCACAAATCGATTTTAGTGTAAAAACTAACAAAGTCAATGTACTGGCGGATACAAGCGCAGCACTATTTGATCTAGATCGCAAGGCCGGCTCCTCAATGGTCAGACCTCCTGCTGTCATCCAACAAAGTTACGTAACTAAATGTCCGCGTTCCGCACTGCCGCACTAACTTAGTATCGCGGACGTCATCATCCGATTTGAAAGCACCTGCTTGAAAGCCTATTACAGCGACCATTTCGTCCTGCCGCTGCCGCCCGGTCACCGGTTTCCGATGATCAAGTACCGCCTGATCCGGGAAGGCGCGCAACAGGCCGTGCCGGACCTCGATTTTCACGAGGCCCAGCCCGCCACCGACGGCGAGCTGGCGCTGGCCCATCATCCGGATTACATTGCCCGCGCCAGCGCCGGGCAGTTGACGGCGGCCGAGCAACGCGCCATCGGTTTTCCGTGGACACCGGAAATGATCGAGCGCTCGCGTCGCTCGTCTGGCGCCACCATCGCCGCCTGTCGCGCGGCCTTCGATGATGGCGTCGCCGTCAACCTGGCCGGAGGCACCCACCACGCCCATGCCGATCACGGCGCCGGCTTTTGCGTCTTCAACGACGCCGCCATCGCGGCGCGCCTGATGCAGGCCGAGCGGCGCGCTGCGCGGGTGGCCATCGTCGACCTCGACGTGCACCAGGGCAACGGCACCGCCGCCATCCTGGCGCGCGATGACTCAGTGTTTACGCTTTCGTTGCACGGCCAGAATAACTATCCGTTCGACAAGGCCAGCAGCGACCTCGACGTGGCGTTGCCCGATGGCGTCGAGGACGCCCAATATCTGGCGGCGCTGGCCCAGGCGCTGGATACGCTGCAACGCCGGTTTGCACCACAATTGCTCATCTACCTGGCTGGAGCGGACCCGCACGAAGGTGATCGGCTGGGCAAGATGAAGCTGAGCCTGCAAGGCCTGGCGGCGCGCGACCAGATGGTGTTTTCGATGGCGGCCCAGCAGAAAATCCCGGTAGCGGTTACGATGGCGGGCGGTTACGGCACCGATCTGGTGCAAACCGTCAACGTGCATATACAAACAATTAGACTTGCAAGTCGCCACGCCCTGACGATGGCTGAAACCTGGGCGGCTGCGCGCGCCCGCTGAAAGAAACAAGATGATGGTCCCCGCTGCCGGCAATCGCCGCAATGCCCTGTTGAAACTGGTGCCGCTGCTGTTCGTGCTGATCTGGAGCACCGGCTTCGTGGTCGCCAAGTTCGGCCTGCCGTATGCGCCCCCGCTGACGTTCCTGTTATTGCGCTTCGTTGGCGTGCTGCTGGTATTGCTGCCGCTGGTGCTGCTGTTTCGCGCCCCTTGGCCGCATGGGCGCATTCGCCATGTGGCGCTGGCCGGGGTGTTGTTGCAGGCGGGCTACCTGGCCGGCGTCTGGTGCGCCATCAAGATCGGCATGCCGGCGGGGCTGTCGGCGCTGATCGTGGGCCTGCAGCCGATCCTGACTGCCTTTGCCGCGCCTTTGCTGGGCGAATTCGTGCGTCCGCGCCAGTGGCTGGGGCTGGCGCTGGGCTTGTGCGGGGTCGGGCTGGTGGTGGCCAACAAGATCTCGGTGATCGGCCTGTCGGGCGCCAGCATCGGCTTGTGTGTGTTCGCGCTGTTGTGCATCACCGCCGGTACCCTGTATCAGAAACGTTATTGCGCGCACTTCGACCTGCGCACCGGCACCGTGATCCAGTTCTCTGCGTCGGCGGCGGTTATCCTGCCTTTTGCGATCTTCATCGAAGGCCTGGACTGGCACTTGAGCACGGTCGCCTGGACCCCGCAGTTCATGGCCGCCCTGGCGTGGTCGGTGCTGGCCTTGTCGATCGGCGCGATCTTCCTGTTGTTCGCGCTGATCCGTCGCAGCGCCGCCACCAGCGTCACCAGCCTGCTGTACCTGACGCCGCCCACCACGGCGGTGATGGCATGGCTGATGTTCAATGAAGCCTTCAGCCTGATCGGTGCGCTGGGGATGCTGGTGGGTGTCATCGGCGTCGCCTTTGTGGTGCGTAAATAATCAGTCTGCCGGCATCAGCGTCACCAGTTTCAGGTCGGGCCGGTTGGCCACCCGGAAATTGACTTGCCGGTAACGCAATTGGCCTTGCAGCGGATGATGAAAGCTGCGTTCGCCGCCTTCGCGCTCCACCACGTCCTGCAAGCCCCATGCGCGCTTGAAGAGGGCATTGCTGGCCGACAGCTCCTCGACCAGCGCCGCCATCTGCGGATCGTCCAGCGCCTGCCCGCAATCGGCCCGGAACTCGGCCACCACGCGCCGCGCGCGTTGTTCCCAATCGCCCGTGAGCGCCTGGGCCGCGGTCGTGCAAAACATGAAGTGCAGCAGGTTATGGCGCTCGCTGCGCACATCCAGCCAACCGCTGAATAATTTCTTGGCGGCGCTGTTCCAGGCTACGGCATTCCAGTAACGATCCAGCAGATAGGCCGGGGCGCGGACGCTGTGGACCACTTCCATGATCTCGGGCGCGATCGCGGCATCCTCTCCATGCGTCGGCACGCTCGGGTCCTTCTTGGCGGCCAGTTCAAACAGATAGGCGCGCTTGGCGCGCGGCAGCTGCAGCGCATCGGCGATGCGCGCCAACGCCTGGGGCGACACCGAATCGGTGCGCCCCTGTTCGATCCAGGTGTACCAGGTGACGCTGATGCCGCATAACTGCGCCACTTCCTCGCGCCGCAAGCCGGGTGTGCGCCGCCGTCCCGCCAATGCCAGCGGCGCCAGGCCAGCGGTGGCCGGCGAAGTCTGTTCGCGCTGGGTCTTGAGGAATTCTCCGAGGGCGCGGCGGCGGGCGAGATCGTGGTCCATGAGCGACTATCCTGTTGTTAGTGGTAATAGTATAAATGCCCAACTTGTAACAGGATAAGAAATAGTTAGACTGGGCATCTTCATCCACTGCACCATCCAACCTACTGGAGCCAAGCCATGCGCAGCCATTCCCAGGTCGTCACCGAACAATTCGGCAATACCGCCGCCGCCTACCTCACCAGCGCCGTGCACGCGCAAGGGCGAGACCTGGAAGAACTGGCGCAGATCGCCGGCGCCATCGGTCATGCCAAGGTGCTCGATTTGGGATGCGGCGGCGGCCATGCGGCCTTTGCGGTGGCGCCGGTGGTCGACAGCGTGGTGGCCTACGACCTGTCGGCGCAGATGCTGGACGTGGTCGCCGCCTCGGCCGCCACGCGCGGCCTGGGCAACCTGTCGGTGCAGCAGGGCAGCGCAGATTGCCTGCCGTTCGACGACGACAGCTTCGACCTGGTCTGCAGTCGCTATTCGGCCCATCACTGGCGCGGCTTGCCGCAAGCGCTGACCGAAGCGCTGCGGGTGCTCAAGCCGGGCGGTCGCCTGGTCATCATCGACACCGCCGCGCCCGACGACGTGCTGGCCGACACTTATGTACAGGCCATCGAGTTGCTGCGCGATCCCTCGCATGTGCGCAATGTCAGCCCGGGTTCATGGCGCAAGCTGCTGGGCCGCGCCGGTTTTGCCGTGACGGCCGACAAGAACTGGAAGCTGCGACTCGAGTTCGGTTCCTGGGTGGCGCGCATGCGCACGCCCGAAACCAATATCGCCGCCATCCATTCGCTGTGGGACAGCGCTCCGGCTGAAGTGCGGGCCTGCTTCGCGCTGGAGGCAGATCATTCCTTTGCGATCGATGTGGTCATGCTGCAAGCCCTCAAGTTGGGCTGACGCCATCGCCGCTCAGGCCATTCCCGATCCGGTCAACCCGCTGGCCGGTCATGCCGTTATCCCGTGAACCAAATCGTTTAGATGGCACGACTATTGCCTTTAGTTATTTAAATGGCGTAGCGGTGTTTGGTTTTAGACTGCTATCATCCGTTGGATTATTGGGAAGGACTGCGGCATGGCCGGAGTCGGGTTGCAAAAGATGTCGTTCGACTAACAAAAATAAGATATTCCATGGGGATGGAGCCGCGAACGGCAGGTAGAAAGTGGATCAGATGATTGCGCTAACTACTTAATTCTCTTGCAGAATTTTTTCTTTTTGCTACACTGCCAACGTTTCTCTTGTGTACTATCCGGGTAAATTGGGGGGAGCTCCACTCATGTTCAAATCAGCGCTGGCCGTTTTTACAACTCTAATTTTGATGCACGCTGGCTTGTCGCCTGCGAATGCACAGACGGCCAATGCCGCGAAAAAGCCGGTTGCCAAGAAGGCGGTCGTCAAGAAACCCGTCGCCAAGAAAGCCGCGACCAGCAGGGTGGTGGCCAAGGGCTCGCTGAACAATCGCGAGCGACTGGTGCGCAAGACCAGCGTAGTCAAGGGCCGTCGCAACGTCTCCTATCAGCGCGTCTCCGCTGCGCCATCGGTGCCGGCAGTGCCTCCCGTCATGACCGCTGGCGACATCGCCGGCCTAAACCTGACGCAAGATCCCTTGGCGTTGCGCTCCAGCGTGGCGTTGGTGATCGACCAGGCCAGTTCGCAGGTCCTGTTCGAAAAGAATTCCGCCGTGGCGTTGCCGATCGCATCGGTCACCAAGTTGATGACCGCGCTGGTGGTGGTCGAAGCGCGCCTGAACATGGAAGAAGTGTTGAGCGTGACCGACGAAGATGTCGATCGCGAAAAGCACAGCAGCTCGCGCCTGCGTGTGGGCGCCCAGCTGAGCCGCGACGACATGTTGCACATCGCCCTGATGAGTTCCGAGAACCGTGCCGCTTCGGCATTGGGTCGTCATTATCCGGGTGGCTTGCCGGCATTCGTGCAGGCGATGAACGCCAAGGCCCGTTCGCTGGGCATGCTCGATACCCACTACGTCGATTCGACCGGCCTGTCGAGCCAGAACGTGGCCAGTGCGCGCGACCTGGCCAAGCTGGTGGTGGCGGCGTATCAATATCCGATCATCCGCCAGTATTCGACCGATCCCAAGTATCAGGTCGAGCCCAGCGGTCATGCATTGCAATACAACAGCTCGAACCGCCTGACCTCCAGCAAGGAATGGGACATTGGCCTGCAGAAGACCGGCTTCATCAACGAAGCGGGGCATTGCCTGGTGATGTATACCCGTATCGAAGGGCGTCCTATCGTGATGGTGTTCCTCGATTCCAAGGGCCGCCTGTCGCACGTGGGTGACGCCACCCGCATGCGCAAGTGGCTGGTCGAGGACCAACCCAAGAACCTGACCCGGGTCAAGATGGTGCGGGCGGATCAGGGTTGATTGGCTGAGGTTGTTAGAGAATTAAAAAAGCGAACCTTCGGGTTCGCTTTTTTTATGGGCCCGGCTGTCCCCCTCGTCGTCCCGGCGAATGCCGGGACCCAGCGTCTCTAAGAAGTTGGAATGAAGCGCAACAAAAGTCGCTGGGTCCTGACTTTCGTCAGGACGACGGCGTAGGGGTATTGGGCCCGGCTTCCCCCCGTCGTCCCGGCGAAGGCCGGGATCCAGCGTCTTTAAGTAGTTGGGATGAAGCGCAACAAAAGTCGCTGGGTCCTGACTTTCGTCAGGACGACGGAATAGGGGTATTGGGCCCGGCTGCACCCCCCGTCGTCCCGGCGAAGGCCGGGATCCAGCGTCTTTAAGTAGTTGGGATGAAGCGCAACAAAAGTCGCTGGGTCCTGACTTTCGTCAGGACGACGGCGTAGGGGTATTGGGCCCGGCTGCACCCGTCGTCCCGGCGAATGCCGGGACCCAGTGTCTTTAAGCTGTTGGTTTGAGGAGCAACAAAAGTCGCTGGGTCCTGACTTTCGTCAGGACGACGGAGCGTGAAGGATTGGGCTCGGTAGACGAACGTTCAACCCCCGTCGGTGGACGCACTCATCAGTCCCGCGCCGCATACCCCAGCGCCGACGAAATCTGGTTGGCTGTCGTCACCAGGTCATCCACCCATTCCTCCTGCAGTCGATCGGCAGGCGCCGAGATCGACAACCCCGCTACCAGCTTGCCGCTGTCGTCGCAGATGCCGGCGGCCATGCAGCGCACGCCCAGTTCCAGTTCTTCGTTGTCGCGTGCATAGCCCAGCGCGCGCACCATCGACAGCTCACGTTCCAGCTTGGACAGATCGGTGATCGAATTCTTGTTATGGCCCGCCAGGCCGGTGCGGGTGGCGTAGGCGCGTACCGCCTTGGGATCGTCCACCGACAGGAACAGCTTGCCGGTAGAGGTCAGATGCAGTGGCGCGCGGCCGCCGATGGCGCGCACCACCTGCATGCCGGAGCGCTCCGAGAACGACCGATCGATGTAGACGATTTCATCGCTCTGGCGCACCGACAGGTTGATCGTCTGATGCGTCTTGCGGTGCAGTGCGCGCATCAGGTCGAGCGCAGCTTCGCGTACCGACAGCCGGCTCTTGACGATATTGCCCAGCTCCAGCAGACGCATGCCCAGACGATAGGTGCCTGGTTCGACCCGGTCGACGAAGCGCTTGACCACCAGATCGTTTAGGATGCGGTGCGCCGTCGATGGATGCAGATCGGTCGCCGCCGATAACTCCTTCAGGCTCACCGGATCGGGATAGGCCGCCAGCGCGTCGAGCAGCGACACCATGCGCTCGATCACCTGGATGGAAATGCTCTCTGTCTCGCCTGCCGCTTCTTTTTTCATGGTGCAGTCTGGTGCGTTGCAATAGCAGCCGTTATACCACATTGTGAAACCATTAAATTAGATCGATCGTGCTTTTAGAGGTCTGGCAGGTAGCGTGGATCAATTAAGACAGATTGCTTATTTGAATATCACCGGCGACTGCAGTTATCGTCGGGTTGATGTCGGGTAATTCCTTTAAACCCCTTTCGATATAAGAGATCGCCCCTTTATTCAGAACGTCTGATCTTGCTTATATGTTTTTCGCATAACTAGAGAACAAAGTATTCGTTCTTTTTCAAAAGGCCGCTCATTAACCTGTGTTCTCCAAACAGGGCGCCGAGCGGCGTCACCAAGACAACACTTATGGGAATGGATATGTTGAAGCTGAAACACCTCATCAAGACGGTCGCTGCCACGCTGGTGCTGGCCCAGGCTGCACATGTGGCGCATGCCGCCGACCTGTCGCTGCTCAACGTGTCGTACGACCCGACGCGTGAGCTGTATGCCGACTATAACAAGGCATTTGCCAAGTACTGGAAGGAAAAGACCGGCGACAACGTCACCATCAAGGCTTCCCACGGTGGCTCGGGCAAGCAGGGACGCTCGGTCATCGACGGCATCGATTCGGATGTGGTGACGCTGGCGCTGGCCTACGACATCGACGAGATCTCCGAGAAGGCCAAGCTGCTGCCGGCCGACTGGCAAAAGCGCCTGCCGCATAACAGCTCGCCCTATACCTCGACCATCGTGTTCCTTGTGCGCAAGGGCAACCCCAAGCACATCAAGGATTGGGACGACCTGATCAAGCCGGGCGTGTCGGTCATCACCCCGAACCCGAAGACCTCGGGCGGTGCGCGCTGGAACTACCTGGCGGCATGGGCCTATGCCAAGAAGAAGGGCGGCACTGACGCCGCCGCGCGCGAGTACATCGGCAAGCTGTTCAAGAACGTGCCGGTGCTGGACTCGGGCGCACGTGGCGCCACCATCACCTTCGTCGAACGCGGTATCGGCGACGTGCTGCTGGCCTGGGAAAACGAAGCCCTGATCTCGCTCAAGGAATGGGGTCCGGACAAGTTCGACATCGTCGCGCCCTCGCTGTCGATCCTGACCGAGCCGCCGGTGGCCGTGGTCGACAAGGTGGCTGACCGTCGCGGCACCCGCAAGGTCGCCGAAGAATACCTGAAGCACCTGTACACCGAAGAAGGCCAGGAAATCATTGCCAAGAACTACTACCGTCCGATCGATCCCAAGGTCGCGGCCAAGTACGCTTCGCAATTCCCCAAGCTGAACCTGGTGACCATCGATGGTGAATTCGGTGGCTGGCAAAAAGCCCAGAAGGCGCACTTCAGCGACGGCGGCACTTTCGACCAGCTGTACGTGCCGGGCAAGAAGTAATCATGCTGTGACGGTCATGCCGCCCGCCTCGGGTTGCATGACCCGCTTGTCGATCCCGGCCCTGGCGGCCGGGACGAATAACAAAACGCCACCAGAATCCGAATACCCCGTGCGCCCGCCCATCGGCTGACGCCGCTTTCATCTGACAGAATCGACATGACCATCCTGTTGCTGGCCGGCAGTCCATCGGCGCCATCCCGTTCCACCCGCCTGCTCGATCACGTGGGCGACAAGCTGGTGCGCCTTGGTCATCGCTATGCGCGCCTCGAAGTGCGCGACCTGCCGGGACAGGCCATTCTGCGCGCCGACTGGAACGATGCCGAGATCAAGGCGGCGCTGGCGACCGTGGCCGAAGCCTCTGCCGTGGTGGTGGCCACGCCTGTCTACAAGGCTGCCTACAGCGGCATCCTGAAGGCCTTTCTCGATCTGCTGCCGCAATTCGGGCTGACCGACAAGCTGGTATTGCCCCTGGCCACCGGCGGCAGCCAGTCGCACATGCTGGCGCTGGATTATGCGTTGCGCCCGGTGCTGTCGTCGCTCAACCCCAAGCACGTGCTGCCCAGCATCTACGCCACCGAGAGCCAGGTGACCTGGAGCGAAGAGGGCGGCCTGGTACTCGACGCGCCGATCGAAGCGCGGGTCGATGAAGGCGTCGCGCAATTGTCGGCCAGCCTGCAGGCCTTGCACCGTGCGGCCCCCGAGCAATTCCACGAAATTCCATTTTCGCAAGTGCGCTGTAGCATCTGACGGCCTCAATCGTTAGCGATTTCTTTCCGCGCACCGACCGGTGACGCGGCAGGGCACTTGTACGCCCGCGATCATGAACAGGAGAAGCATTTGAACAACAACATCAAACCATCGCTGCGCCGTCGTACGCTGGGCTGGCTGGGCGCTGCTGCCCTCGGCGCCGGGGTCCTGGCGCTGGGCCTGCCACAGGCCGCATGGGCGCAAAACGCCAAGGTGCTACGCATCGGTTATCAGAAAGCCGCCAACACACTGGTGCTGCTCAAGGCGCACGGTACGCTCGAAAAGCGCCTGCAGCCGCTGGGCGTGGAAGTGAAATGGGCCGAGTTCGCGGCCGGTCCGCAACTGCTCGAGGCGCTCAACGTGGGTTCGATCGACTTCGGCTATGTGGGCGAAGCGCCACCGGTGTTTGCCCAGGCCGCCGGCGCCGACTTTGTCTATACCGCTTATGAAATTCCGACCCCTGATGCCGAGGGCTTGCTGGTGCCGAAGAATTCGCCGCTGCAAAGCGTGGCCGAACTCAAGGGCAAGAAGGTCGCCTTCAACAAGGGCTCCGACGTGCACTGGCTGGTGGTGGCGTTGCTGAAGAAGGCCGGCCTGTCGTATAGCGACATCCAGCCGGTCTACCTGGCGCCGGCTGACGCCCGCGCCGCCTTCGAGCGGGGCGCCATCGACGCCTGGGCCATCTGGGATCCGTTCCAGGCGGCTGCCGAGAAGCAGGTTGGCGCCCGTCGCCTGGCCTCGGGCGTGGGGGCGGTGAGTCATCATCAATTCTTCCTCAGTGCGCGTCCGTTCGCCAGCAAGAATCCCGAGATCGAAAAGATCCTGCTGGAAGAGATCACCCGCGAAGGCCAGTGGGTCAAGTCCAACATCAGCCAGGCAGCGGCCCAGCTGGCGCCGATCCAGGGACTGGAGACCGACGTCATCGAAACCGGCCTGAAGCGCTACGCCCATGTCTACAAGCCGATCGACGCCCAGGTGCTGGCCGAGCAGCAACGCATCGCCGATGCCTTCTTCGAACTGAAACTGATTCCGAAGAAACTCAACGTCAACGACGCCGTATTGAAGTAAGCCACCATCGAAGCTGGAGTCAGGCATGAATGTTTTCTGGTTTATCCCCACCCACGGCGACAGCCGCTACCTCGGTACCGCCGAGGGCGCGCGCGCCGTCACCCACGACTACATCAAGCAGATCGCGGTGGCGGCCGACACGCTGGGCTACGACGGCGTGCTGTTGCCCACCGGCCGCTCCTGCGAAGACGCCTGGGTGGCGGCGGCCAGCCTGATCGATGCGACCAAACGGCTGAAGTTTCTGGTGGCGGTGCGTCCCGGCCTGACCGCGCCGACGTTGTCGGCACGCATGGCGGCGACCTTTGACCGGCTCTCCAACGGCCGCTTGCTGATCAACGTCGTCACCGGCGGCGACCCGGTCGAACAAGCCAACGATGGCATCTTCGGCACCCATGCCGAACGGTATGAAATCTCGGATGAATTCCTCAAGATCTGGCGCAGCGTGCTCACCAAGACGCATACCGGCGGCGAGACCGATTTCGACGGCAAGCACTTGCAGGTGAAGGGCGCCAAGGCGCTCTATCCACCGGTGCAGGCGCCTTACCCGCCGCTGTACTTCGGTGGTTCCTCGCCCGAGGCGATCGACCTGGCTGCCGAGCAGTGCGATGTCTACCTGACCTGGGGCGAGCCGCCGGCGGCGGTCGCCGAGAAGATCGCCCGCGTGCGTGAACGCGCGGCCAGGGCCGGGCGGACGCTGCGCTTCGGCATTCGCCTGCACGTGATCGTGCGCGAGACCACTGACGCGGCATGGCGCGCCGCCGATGAACTGATCAGCCGCGTCGACGACGATGCCATCGCCAAGGCGCAGGCCAACTTTGCCCGCATGGATTCCGAAGGCCAGCGGCGCATGGCCGCGCTGCATGGCGGTCGGCGCGACAAGCTCGAAGTCAGTCCCAACCTGTGGGCCGGCGTCGGCCTGGTGCGTAACGGCGCCGGCACCGCGCTGGTGGGCGATGGCCCCACGGTGGCCGCGCGCATCAAGGAATATGCCGAGCTCGGCATCGACACCTTCGTGATGTCCGGTTACCCGCACCTGGAAGAGTCGTACCGGTTTGCCGAGCTGGTGTTTCCGCTGTTGCCCCGCAACGTGCAGGAAAAGTTGTCGGGCGCGGCTTTATCGGGGCCGCTGGGTGAAATCATCGGCAACACCGATGTGCCCAAGGCGGCCAATGCGCAACCTGACGTCGCGTTGAGCGCGTCGCAAAGCTGAGGCGGCCATGAGCAGCGCATCCAATCCCACCCTTGAAGTCGGCGCCGCCGATCCGGCCGCCTCGGCGGGCAGCGCCCGCAAGCCTCGTCGCACCGAGGGCGCGCGTCGCAACCTGAGCTGGGTCGGCTGGTTGTTGCCGCTGGCGCTGGTGGTCTGGTGGGAAATCGCCGCCCAGGCCGGCTGGTTGTCGAGCCGCATCCTGCCCGAGCCATTCGCCGTCGTGAAGGCGGTGTGGAACCTGTCGGCCTCGGGTGAGCTGTGGCGCCACCTGGCGGTGTCGGGCGGGCGTGCCGCTTCCGGTTTTGCGGTCGGCGCCGGGCTGGGTTTGATACTGGGTCTGTTGTCGGGCAGCTTGCGTTCGGCCGAACTGTTGCTCGACACCACGCTGCAGATGGTGCGCAACATTCCAGCGCTGGCGTTGATCCCGCTGGTGATCCTGTGGTTCGGCATCGATGAAACGGCCAAGCTGTTCCTGGTGTCGGTGGGCGTGTTCTTTCCGGTCTACCTGAATACTTTCCACGGCATCCGTTCGGTCGACCGCGGCCTGATCGAGATGGCGCGCAGCTATGGCTTGTCGGGCTGGGCCTTGTATCGCGACGTGATCCTGCCGGGCGCCTTGCCCTCGATCCTGGTCGGCTTGCGCTTTGCGCTGGGCCTGGTGTGGGTGCTGCTGATCGTGGCCGAGACCATCTCGGCGCAGTCCGGCATCGGCTACATGACCATGAATGCCCGCGAGTTCCTGCAGACCGATGTGGTGCTGGTCGGCATCCTGCTCTATGCCTTGCTGGGCAAGCTGGCCGATAGCGCTGCCCGGGCGCTGGAACGTTTCTGGCTGCGCTGGCACCCCGGTTATCAATGAGTTCCGACACCGTCCACCATTTGCAGGAGAAACCCGTGCGCATTCATGCCCAGGAAAACCAGGAAGTCAGCCGCGCCGCTGGTGCCAGTGCTGCCGCCAATAAGGCGCGTGGCATCGGCATTCGCCTTGAAGCGTTGTCGAAGTCGTTCGGCGGGCGCGAGGTCTTGCATGGCGTCGACCTGCAGGTAGAGCCGGGCGAATTCGTCGCCATCGTCGGTCGCAGCGGTTGCGGCAAGAGCACCTTGCTGCGGCTGGTGGCGCAACTCGACGGCGCCAGCAGCGGAGAAGTGATCTTCGAGCAGGATAGCCCGGCCGGAGAGCCCGAGATTCGCATCATGTTCCAGGATTCGCGCCTGCTGCCCTGGAAGCGAGTGCTGGAAAACGTCGCGCTGGGCTTGCCCAGGTCGGCTGCGCCGCAGGCCTTGCAGGCGCTGCGCCAGGTTGGACTCGAGCAGCGTGCCGGCGAATGGCCGGCGGTGCTGTCGGGTGGCCAGCGGCAACGCGTGGCGCTGGCCCGGGCGCTGGTGCATGAGCCGCAATTGCTGCTGCTCGACGAACCGCTGGGCGCGCTCGACGCGCTGACCCGCATCGAGATGCAGGAACTGATCGAGTCGCTGTGGCAGTCCCGTGGCTTTACCGCCTTGCTGGTGACGCACGACGTGCAAGAGGCGATTGCCCTGGCCGATCGGGTGCTGCTGATCGAGGACGGCCAGGTGGCGCTGGACCAGCGCATCGAACTGGAGCGCCCCCGTTCACGCGGCCAGGCCCGCTTCGCCCAGCTGGAAGAAGCGATCCTGGCGCGCGTGCTGCGCCACCCCGGCAGCGAAGCGCTGAGCGAAGAATTAACGGATTCCCTGCTGGCGCCGCGAAGCGTGCAGCAGGTGCAATGGGCGGTCTGAGTCGTCCGCCGGCATCAACCATTTCAACCATCGCGGACCAGCCTCGCGGCAGCCGCACCCATTACCCTCAAGGAGCACAGCATGACCATTCAAGCCATCAACGTCCGCAACCAGTTCAAGGGCAAAGTCAAGGCCATCATCGAAGGTTCGGTGGTCTCCGAAGTCGATGTCGAAACCCCGGCCGGCATCGTCACCTCGGTCATCACCACCCGTTCGGTGAAGGACCTGGGCCTGACCATCGGCAGTGAAGTGGTGGCGCTGGTCAAGGCGACCGAAGTCTCGATCGCCAAGCTGTAATTCGCGCCGCAGCCGCCTCCGGCAGGCGGCGCGGCCGGTAACGAACAAGGAAGCCAGATGACATTTTCGGCACTGGAAGCTTACCTGGAGCGCCTCGAGCAAGCGGCGCGCAGCAGCCAATCCAAGGTCTGGCTGGACGAGCACGGACGTGCCGTCGGCCGCTATTTCAACACCTCCCTGACCTCGGCCTTCCAGCCGGTGCGCAGTTTCGGCGATGGCGAGATCGTCGCCGTCGAGGCGTTCGCGCGCAGCTACTCGGAATTCGATAGCGGCCTGCACCTGTGGAAACTGCTGGACCAGGCCGCCAGCGACGATGAGTCGGTGGAACTGGATCGCTTGTGCCGCATGCTGCACGCGGTCAATTACTATCGCCAGGGCGGCGCCGACAGTCCCGAGCTGCACCTGTCGGTGCACGCCCGTCTGTTGGCGGCGGTCAACAGCAATCACGGGGTGGCGTATCGGCATATCCTGTCGCGGCTGGAGTTGCCGCATGATCGCATCGTGCTGCAGTTGCCGGTGGTCACGCCCAACCAGCGCTGGCTGCTCAACTATGTGCTCGACAACTACCGGCGCAACGGTTTCAGGCTGGGGGTGTCGGCCAACAGCGCGCTGGAAGCATTGAGCCTGCTGGACAAGGTGCGGCCCGACCTGATCAAGGTCGATGCGCGCGAGCTGCCGGACCCCGACAGCGTCGGCCTGTTGTTGCTGCGCGCGGCCGAGCAGGGCGTGCGGATCTTCTTCAAGCGGGTCGAGAACCCCGATGTGTTCGAGCGCCTGAACCAGTTCGGGGCGGCCATGGGCGAGCCGATACTGGTGCAGGGCTATCTGTGGGACCGGCCCGAAGCGAAGTTGCCGGCGGCCGCACTGGGGCGGGCCGCATAGGCCCGGCCAAGATGTTCCACCCATCCCTGCGGGAGGACCTGATGGTTGCAGCGCCTTCAACAATATCGTCAGCCGCCGCGCCGCGCATGGCCGACCATCGCGTGCTGGTGGTGCCAGGCCTGCATGGCAGCGGACCGGCGCATTGGCAATCGCGCTGGGAGCGCCTGTATCCCGGTTTCGAGCGGGTCGTGCAGGATCACTGGGACCAGCCTGACTTGTCCGCCTGGTCGCAGCGTCTGGGCGAGGTGCTGGCGCAATCGTCGCAGCCGGTGGTGCTGGTGGCGCACAGCTTCGGCTGCCTGACTACCGTGCACCGTGCCGCCGCGCTGGCGCAGGTATTCTCGCCCATCGTCGGCGCCTTGCTGGTGGCGCCGGCCGATCCCGACAAGTTCGACGTCAGCGCGCAGGTGCGCTACCGACTGCCGTTTCCGGCAGTGGTGGTGGGCAGCCGGGATGATCCATGGATGAGCGCGCCGCGCGCCCGGCAATGGGCCGATCAATGGGATGCGCGTTTTGTGGATGCCGGCGCTTTGGGGCATATCAATGCCGATTCGGGCTTGGGCGACTGGGTCGAGGGGCAGCAGTTGTTGCTGGAACTCATGGGGCAACTGAAGTAGTTACCCCGCTAGTCACTGGATAACACCGCCGCCGTCGCCCTGGCGAAAGTCAGGGCCCAGCGTCCTTGGCCGCAGCGCCTCATCCCCCAAAGCGCAATTTTCGTCAATCATTATTCATTTTGAATCTAAAGGCATGCAAATAATTTAGTTCTCTTTATAACGAACGGATGCGAATATTAAGCTCCTATAGTCGCATTTGTAATAAAAAGAGAAGACCATGTCCGCAACATCTGTATCGATCCCGGCGGCCCCGAGCGCCGGGTCGGCCGCTGCAAGGGGAACCGGCCGCCGCGTGCTGCCTGGTTTTCATCTTTCACTTGGTTTCACCATCTTCTATCTGGCACTCATCGTGCTGCTGCCGCTGTCGGCAGTGTTCCTGAAGACCTTCACGCTCACCTGGCAAGGCTTCATCGATGCGGTGACCTCGCCGCGGGTGGTGGCGTCGTACCAACTGACCTTCGGCGCCTCGCTCATCGCCGCTTTCCTCAATGTCATCTTCGGCGGCATCGTGGCCTGGGTGCTGGTGCGCTACCGCTTTCCCGGCAAGCGCATCATCGATGCCCTGGTCGACCTGCCATTCGCCTTGCCTACCGCCGTGGCCGGTATTGCGCTGACCACTTTGTATTCGCAGAACGGCTGGCTGGGCAAGTTGCTCGCGCCGCTGGGCATCAAGGTGGCCTTCACGCCCCTGGGCGTGCTGGTGGCGATGACCTTCATCGGCTTGCCCTTCGTCGTGCGTACCGTGCAACCGGTGCTGGAAGAAGCCGAGCGCGAACTCGAGGAAGCTGCCGCCAGCCTCGGCGCCGACCGCTGGCAGACGTTCTACCGGGTGGTGTTCCCGACCATCCTGCCGGCGCTGCTGACCGGTTTTGCATTGGCCTTTGCGCGCGCCACCGGTGAATACGGTTCGGTGGTGTTCATCGCCGGCAACATGCCGATGGTGTCCGAGATCACGCCGCTGTTCATCATCACCAAGCTGGAACAATACGACTACGCCGGTGCGACCGCGATTGCCACGGTGATGCTGGTGGTGTCCTTCGTGCTGCTGCTGACGATCAACCTGTTGCAAGCCTGGACCCGCAAGCGCGGGCGGGCAGAGAGGAACTGACATGAGTGGCGCAGCTACTTCGATTGCCACCTCCGCGGCGCGCGGAGAACCGCCCCTGACCCCGGGTGCGACGCTGGAACCGTTCTGGGTGCGGGCGCTGCTGATCGGCATCGCGCTGGTGTTCCTGACCCTGTTCCTGTTCGTGCCGCTGGTGGCGGTGTTCTATGAAGCTCTCAAGAAGGGCTGGGATGTCTACGTGGCGTCGATCGTCGAACCGGATGCCTGGTCGGCCATCAAGCTGACCCTGATCACGGCGGCCATCGCGGTGCCGCTGAACCTGGTGTTCGGGGTGGCGGCGGCCTGGGCCATTGCCAAGTTCGAGTTTCGCGGCAAGAACGTGTTGCTGACCCTGATCGACCTGCCGTTCTCGGTGTCGCCGGTCATCTCGGGCCTGATCTATGTGCTGCTGTTCGGCATGCAGGGTTACTTCGGCCCCTGGTTGCGCGAGCACGATATCAAGATCCTGTTCGCGGTGCCGGGCATCGTGCTGGCGACCATCTTCGTGACCTTCCCGTTCGTGGCGCGCGAGCTGATTCCGCTGATGCAGTCGCAGGGCAGCGAAGAAGAAGAGGCGGCGCTGGTGCTGGGCGCCTCGGGCTGGCGCACCTTCTGGCACGTGACCCTGCCCAACATCAAGTGGGGCCTGCTGTATGGCGTGATCCTGTGCAACGCCCGCGCCATGGGCGAGTTCGGCGCGGTGTCGGTGGTGTCGGGCCATATCCGGGGCGAGACCAACACCATCCCGTTGCAGGTCGAGATTCTTTATAACGAATTCAATATCACCGGCGCCTTCGCGGTGGCTTCGCTGCTGGCCTTCCTGGCACTGGTGACGCTGGCCATCAAGAGCGTGGTCGAGTGGCGCATCCAGCGCCAGCTCGCGATCACCGACAGCCATTGAGCCGCCTGAAAGCATAAGGAGCAGCACATGAGTATCGAAGTCAAACAGATCAACAAGCGTTTCGGCAGCTTCACCGCACTCAATGATGTCTCGCTGAATTTTCCGGCGGGTGAACTGACTGCCTTGCTGGGGCCGTCCGGCTGCGGCAAGACCACGCTGCTGCGCATCATCGCCGGGCTGGAGTCGCTCGATTCAGGCCAGGTGCTGCTGGATGGCGAAGACGCCTCGGCGCGCCATGTGCGCGAGCGCCAGGTCGGTTTCGTGTTCCAGCACTATGCGCTGTTCAAGCACATGACGGTGTTCGAGAACATCGCCTTCGGCTTGCGCGTGAAGCCGCGCAGCCAGCGGCCGTCGGAGAGCGTGATCCGCGAGAAGGTCAGGAAACTGCTCGACCTGGTGCAACTGGACTGGCTGGCCGATCGTTATCCACCACAATTGTCGGGTGGCCAGCGTCAGCGTATTGCACTGGCCCGTGCGTTGGCCGTGGAGCCGCGCGTGCTGCTGCTGGATGAACCGTTCGGTGCGCTCGATGCCAAGGTGCGCAAGGAACTGCGCCGCTGGCTGCGTCGCCTGCACGATGAATTGCATGTCACCAGCATCTTCGTGACCCACGACCAGGAAGAAGCGCTGGAAGTGGCCGACCAGGTGGTGTTGATGAACAAGGGCCAGGTCGAGCAGCTGGGCTCGCCCGCCGAAGTCTATAACCATCCGGCCACGCCCTTCGTCTACGGCTTCCTGGGCAACGTCAACCTGTTTCATGGTCGCCTGCACGAAGGCGTGCTCGATACCGGTGGCGCGCGCTTCGATGCGCCCAATCACGGCGATGCGCGTGACCAGGCCGGGATCGGTTTCGTGCGGCCGCACGAGCTCGATGTGGAGCGCTATTCGCCCGGCGCCGAAGGCATCGTGGTGCAACTGCGCCGCTCGCATGCGATCGGGCCGCTGGCGCAGCTTGAACTCGAGCGTGATGACAATGCCGAGTTGATCGAGGCCGTGATTTCCAATGAACGCTTTGCCCAGCTCGGTCTCAAGAGCGGCGAGACGCTGGTGGTGCGGCCGCGGCGGCTGCAGGTGTTCGCCAACCAGGACAGCGGAGCGGCATCATGAATTTTCAACAGCTGCGTTCCATCCGCGAAGCCGCGCGTTGCGGCTTCAACCTGACCGAAGTGGCCAATGTGCTGTTCACTTCGCAACCGGGCGTGAGCCGCCAGATCCGCGAGCTGGAGGAAGAGCTCGGGGTCGAGATCTTCGAGCGCAACGGCAAGCGACTGACCGGCCTGACCGAGCCGGGCAAGGGCATCCTGGGCATCGTCGAGCGGCTGCTGCTGGAAGCCGAGAACCTGCGTCGCGCCAGCAAGGAATACGCCGGCGAGCAAAGCGGCACGCTCTCCATCGCCACCACCCACACCCAGGCGCGCTATGTGTTGCCGCGCGTGGTGCAGGCTTTCCGGGCGGCCTTCCCGCAGGTGCGCATCGCGCTGCAACAGAGCGCGCCCGAACATATTGCCGAGTGGGTGATTTCGGGCAAGGCCGACATCGGCATCGCCACCGAAGGCCTGTCGCAGTTCAAGGAGCTGGTGTCGTTTCCCTGTTACACCTGGAGCCACGTCATCGTGGTGCCGCAAGGACACCCGCTGCTGGCGCTGGAGCAGGTGTCGCTGGCCGACCTGGGCGCCTATCCCCTGATCACCTACGACGTCGGCTTTACCGGTCGCGGCCATATCGATGAAGCGTTCCGCCAGGCCGGCATCGAACCCGACATCGTACTGACCGCGATGGATTCGGACGTCATCCAGCAATATGTGGGACTGGGGCTGGGGGTGGGCCTGGTGGCGTCGATGGCGGTGGACCAGGGCAAGCACCTGGAGTTGCTGTCGATCGGCGCCGCGCATCTGTTCAAGCCGAACATCGCGCGACTGGCCGTACGCCGCGGCGCTTACCTGCGTGCCTACACCTTTGATTTCATCCAGCAGTTTGCGCCCGAACTGACGCGCGCCGATATCGTCAATGCGCTCAACGAGGCCAACGCCCAGCCATAGGCATCGGCATCGGCATCAGCCCAGCGTCTTGCGGTAGACGATGAAGCCAGAGTCGTCGGCCAGCTTGTCGTACAGATGGCGGGCGCCGCTGTTGGTGTGATGGGTATGCCAGTAGACGCGTTCGGCGCCGTCATCGGCAGCGCGCCGGTACAAGGCCTCGATCAATGCGCGGGCGACGCCCTGGCCGCGCGCAGCCGGCACCGTGAACAGGTCCTGCAGGTAGCACACCGGTCCGGCCAGGATGGTGTTGCGATGGTAGAGAAAGTGCGCCAGTCCCAGCAATTGCCCCTCGCGCTCGGCCACCAGTGCATGCACCGGCTCGGCCGCGTCGAGGATGCGTGACCAGGTCAGGCGAGTGATGTCGGCCGGCAGGGCGGTGGCGCCGCTGCGACCGTAGAAGGCATTGTAGGCTTCCCATAGGGGTTGCCATTGCGCCAGGTCTTGCTGGCTGGCGGGCCGGATGTGGACGGCCGGATGCGGTTCCATTGATGCGCTCCTGTACTTTCGAGCGCACAGTATACGTGAGGCCTGACATGAATGAAAAATGCCCGCGCACGGGAGTGCAGCGGGCATTTTTGCATCCGGGTAACCGGCCTGGTGCCGGCAGGCTCAGGCGCGGCGGGTCAGGCTGCTGCTATCGGTCGAGTTGATCGACGAGGTCGGATCGTTCGGCTGGCTCGGCTGGGCCTGGCCGGCCGCCATCAGCTCTGCCATCGATGGGAAAGCCTTGGTCGGCTTCTTGTTGGACTGGATGGCAGCGGCCGCTTGCGCAGTGGCCGACTGGGTGGAATTGACGGAATTGATCGCCATGATGGGCTCCCCTGGTGAGTGAGGCCGCGGCCAGTGCCGGACCGGAAATAACCAGGCCAGTATAGGCAAGCCTGGCATCTCGCCCCCTGGTTTTAACCCAAACTTACCGCTCTTTACCGGACCCCTGTCGTTAGCGTCGTGAACGCGCCGCGCAGCTGTCGCGCAAGGCAGTATCTTCGGGCGCATCGTCATCGGTCGGGGCGCTGGTGTGCGTGCAGCGCCGATAGCGTGCCACGTAGCGCTCGAATTCGGCGCGCGCCTGGGCCGGCGCCAGCGCGACCAGCCGGGCGACAAAGGCGCGGCTGCCGATCTCGAAATGCTGGTAGTCGATCGGCTGCTTCCAGTTGCCGCCCCAGATCAGGAAACCATGGTCGTAGAACACGCCGACCACGTCTTCGGCCATCCCCGGTTGCGCCGGCTGGCGTTGCAGGAAATCGGCGCCGGCAGCAGGCAACACCTGCTGTTGGCCGTTGCCGGATTGGCTGACATAGGGGTTCTGCAGCGGGTTGATGTCGATGGCGACGCCATAGGCATGCTTGGACCAGCCACCGCCGCCGGTCATCGGCCGGCCGTTGAAGGCCGAGGTGTTGTTGGCCGCCATCGATTTCTCGTCGTCGCCGTCGAAGGCCTCCATCGGCTGTGCGCCGGCCAGCGGCACCGAGCGCAGCAGCAGTTCGCCGAACAGCGATTCGACCTGGGGCGCTACCGCGTCCAGTACCACCACCGCACCCTGGCGGACGTTGCCGTCGAAGTCGTGATAGTCGAATGACACCCGCGACAGTCGCGCGCAGGGCACCGGGTTGTCGGCGCTGATCACCTGGTGTTGCTTCATGGCAGCGCATTGGCTGCGCGACAGCGGCTTTATGTTAGTCGATGCGTCCGACGCCGCCAGTGACGGCGATATCTGCAACAGGCTCAACAGCATGCCGGCGACCAGCGGGCGTGCTGCACGGTACAGGAAGGGGAGGGGCGGGTTCATGGTCGGCAATGATAGCCGCTTTGCCGCCTTCGTAGCGGGTGTTCTGGTTGCCCTGCGGAAAGGGCGACTGTGATCGCTGACATGAATTAGGGGTGTTCTCTGACAGGCAGGAAGGCCGGAAGCGGGAATAATCCAGCATCAGAAACAGTCGAACCTCAGCACATTCATTATTAACAAACTCTAGGAGGCAAAACATGTTGATTCGCCACACACTACTGGCCGCTGCCGTCTTTACCGCCGTACTGGCGGGTTGCAACAAGCGCGACGAAGCGCCTGCTACCCCAGCCGCCGCCGCGCCTGCCGATCCGGCACCGGCCGCCGCCGCACCGATGGCGCCAACGCCGGCACCGGCTGCCACGCCGCCTGCTGAGTCCACAGCGCCCCCTGTTACCGCACCCGCAGCAGGTGGCGACGCCGCCGGCGAAAAGAAATAAGTTTTATCGACAAGAACGGCAGCAGCCGCGCGTCATCCCCCGCAGTGGGAACAGCACTGCACCCGCCGCAACGGCCTGCCGTTGCGGCGTTTTGCATTGGGGGCGAGGTCAAGCGTAAATTGCGGCGAACTTTTCTGCGCAGGCCCCACTCCTACCGATGGTTGAACTGTTCCTTCAACCTCCCTTGAATAGGGAACTTGCCCGCGGTTAGATTTACTGCGGGCTTTTTTTTGCCTGTTTTTTGAGCACCGTGATCATGGCGCTGAAGGCTGGCCCCATGTTGGCTTCCAGCGTCGGATACATGCGCGAGATGCTGCCGTCGAGATACAAGGCATCATGGCACTTGAGTTCGTCGCGCAAGAACACCGCGAAGTCGTAGAAGCTGATCGGATTGCGGGCGATTGCCAGCACCATCATGCCGGCGTTGTCCACGCAGACCGCGTTGCGTACCACGGCGTTGATCGAGTCGGGGTCGAACAGGGTGTTGATCTTGCCCTGGACGATCATCAACGGCCCTGACTGGGTGGCGTAGCGCGCCGTCGCGTTCCAGTGCTCGGACTGTGCCGCATAGGCGCCGGTCTCGACGATGAACGCCTGATCCTGGGTCAGCACGAATACGCCATTGGGCTGCAGGTAGAAATTGCCGTAGGCATTCTGGCGCGTGTTGAGGCGCCGCAGCAGCTTGCCATCTTCGATATAGAGTCCGAGCGGTTGCAGTTGCTTGTCGTAGATGCCGGCGTTGGTGGCGCACAGCATTTCTTCGCTTTGCTGGCGCAGCATGGCGTCCAGGCGCACGAAGGTCGCCAGCGGCTGGCCATTGGCATCCTTCCAGTAGGTGCGGATGACATCGGTGCGCGGATCGGCACGGCAGGCGTTGATGAAGGTCTGGTGGTACTGGTATTGACGCAATTCGGCGGCGGCGCTGGCCGCAGTGGCCAGGCTCAGCAGGGATGCCAGCAACAGGCGCTGGCCGGGGCGAATGAACTTCAGGAACATCTGGCGCATCGGGTCGATAGGCTGGGCTGAATGAGGAGGGCGCGGCTATTGTAATTGAGCGCGCGCATGGCAGCATGCGAATGGTGCGGATGCCAGTTGGCGATGCTGCGCCGCATGATGATGTCCTGTTTTTTAATTTGATAAAAACAATCGAAAAACTTAGAGAAAAAATAAAAAAGTCGTGAAGGAATTGGTGCTTCGTGGCGAATTCTCAAAAAAAAGTTATTGATTGAGACGGCAGTGTTACACTCTGGCCCGAATAGCCACCGGCAGGTGCAAGGACGCTGTCCGATTTGGGTGAAAGCCCCGCTGCAGGCTGGTTCCGAACCGAATACATCATGGAGAAAATGTCGATGAAATCCGTAAATCGTCTGACCAGAATCGCTCTGGCCGCTGCCACTGTTGCCGCTTTCGCGAACCCCGTGCAGGCCGAGACCGTCAAGATCGCCATCGCGGGTCCGATGACCGGCGCGGTGGCGCAATATGGCGACATGGTCAAGGCCGGTGCGCTGACTGCCATCGAGCAGATCAATGCCGCCGGCGGCGCCAACGGCAACAAGTTCGAAGTGGTGTTGATGGATGACGCCTGTGAGCCCAAGCAAGCCGTGGCGGTCGCCAACAAGATCGTCAGCCAGGGCATCAAGTACGTCATCGGTCACGTCTGCTCGGGCTCGACCATTCCGGCCTCCGATATCTATGAAAACGAAGGCGTGGTCATGATCACGCCGTCGGCGACGGCGCCCCAGCTGACCGAAGCCAAGCCGCACAATTACATCTTCCGCACCATCGGTCGTGACGACCAGCAGGGTCCGGCCGCTGCCCGTTACGTGATCGAAAAGCTCAAGCCCAAGAAGGCGGCGGTGCTGCATGACAAGCAGTCCTATGGCCAGGGCGTGGCGGCATCGGTGAAGTCGGCGCTGGATGCGGCCAAGGTGCCGGTGGCGGTGTTCGAAGGCATCAATGCCGGTGACAGCGATTACTCGGCCATCATCACCAAGCTCAAGTCGCAGGGCGTGGATTTCGTCTATTTCGGCGGCTATCACCCCGAGATGGGCCTGCTCATGCGCCAGGCGCGCGAGCAGGGCGTCAAGGCCGTGTTCATGGGCCCTGAAGGCGTCGGCAACAAGGACATCACCGCCATCGCCGGCGCTGCCTCCGAAGGCATGCTGGTGACGCTGCCGGCCGACTTCGCCGCCGACCCGGCCAATGCCGCACTGGTGAAGGCCTTCGCCGCGCAGAAGCGCGACCCGAACGGTCCGTTCCAGATGCCGGCCTATTCGGCAGTGAAGGTCATCGCCGACGCCATCGCCGGCGCCAAGTCGACCGACCCGACCAAGGTGGCGGCGTATATTCACGCCAACAGCTTCAAGACTCCGATCGGCAATGTCGAGTTCGACAAGAAGGGCGACCTGAAGGCGTTCAAGTTCGTCGTCTTCACCTGGCACAAGGACGCTACCAAGACCGAGGCCAAGTAAGTGCCACGGTCTCGTGGAAAGTTTCCAACGTGACCCAAAACCGAAATGCCCCATGGCAGTGTGCATGGGGCATTTTCATATCAGAGTGTCCTCATGAATGAATTGCTCCCCCAACTGACCCAGCAGCTCGTCAACGGGCTGTCGCTGGGCGCGATCTACGCCTTGATCGCCATCGGCTACACGATGGTCTACGGCATCATCGGCATGATCAACTTCGCCCACGGCGAGATCTACATGATCGCGTCCTATGTCGGGCTGGTGACGCTGACGGCCATCGGCGTGCAGAGCGGCTATCCGGTGGCGCTGTTGCTGGGCGGCGCGTTGATCGTCTCGGTGCTGGTCACTGGTCTCTATGGCTGGACCGTCGAACGGGTGGCGTACCGGCCCTTGCGCGGCGGGCCGCGGCTGGTGCCGCTGATCTCGGCCATCGGCATGTCGATCTTCCTGCAGAACTACGTGCAGATCGGCCAGGGCGCGCGCGACATGTCGGTGCCGGTGCTGATCTCGGGCGCGCTCGAATTCCAGATGGGCAGCGACTTTACCGTGACCGTACCGTACTCGCGCATGGTGATCGTGGGCGTCACGCTGGTCCTGATGGTGGCCCTGACGCTGTTCATCGCGCGCTCGCGCATGGGGCGCGCCTGCCGCGCCTGCGCCGAGGACATGGGCATGGCCAACCTGCTGGGCATCGATACCAATCGGGTGATCTCATTTACGTTTGTGCTGGGCGCCATGCTGGCCGCCGTCGGCGGGGTGCTGATCGCGCTGACCATCGGCAAGCTCAATCCCTATATCGGTTTCATCGTCGGCATCAAGGCCTTCACGGCGGCGGTGCTGGGCGGCATCGGCAGTATTCCCGGGGCCATGCTGGGCGGTGTATTGCTGGGACTGGCCGAGACCTTCGCCGCCGGCTACCTGCCCTCCGAATACAAGGATGTGGTCTCGTTCGGCCTGCTGGTGCTGATCCTGCTGTTCCGTCCCACGGGCCTGCTGGGCAAGCCTGATATCGAGAAGGTGTAAGCGATGCGTAACGATCGAGGAGGCATGATGTCCGTCACGTTCAAGAATGCGGTAGCGGCGGCGCTGGTGACCGCCGTGTTGACCATTCCATTACTGGGCATGCAGTTGCAGCTGGAGGGTTACCGGGTGGTGCTCAATACGCACTGGACGCCGGTGCTGCTGGCGATGCTGGCCGTGTTCGTGTTCCAGCTGGTCAAGCCCACGCTGGCGCGCCACAGCGGCGCCATCAAGCTGCCGACCTTGCCGCGCCTGGCGCCGCGCAAGCAGCGCATGGCCTTGATGCTGTTGCTTGCGTTGGCGCTGGTGTGGCCCTTCTTCGGTTCGCGCGGCTATGTGGACGTGATGACGCTGGCGTTGATCTATGTGGTGCTGGGGCTGGGCCTGAACATCGTGGTCGGCTTTGCCGGCCTGCTGGACCTGGGCTATGTCGGCTTCTATGCCGTCGGCGCCTATACCTATGCCTTGCTGAACCAGTATCTGGGCTTGAGCTTCTGGGAATGCGTGCCGCTGGCCGCAGGTGCTTCGGCGCTGTTCGGTTTCGTGCTGGGTTTTCCGGTGCTGCGCCTGCGCGGCGATTACCTGGCCATCGTCACGCTGGGGTTCGGCGAGATCATCCGCCTGCTGCTCAATAACATGACCAGCCTCACCGGCGGCCCGGACGGCATCTCCGGCATTCCCAAGCCCAGCGTGTTCGGGGTGACCATGGCGCGCAATCCGGTCACCGAGGGCGGCACCACCTTCCATGACATGCTGGGGCTGACCTATCAGGGCGGGCACATGGTGATCTATCTGTATTTCCTGGCCTTGCTGATGGTGCTGTTTACTTATTTCGTGACCAGCCGCCTGTTGCGCATGCCGATGGGCCGCGCCTGGGAAGCGCTGCGCGAAGACGAGATCGCCTGCCGTTCGCTGGGCATCAATCCGACCCGCGTGAAGCTGTCGGCCTTTACGTTGGGCGCGGCCTTCGCCGGGCTGGCGGGCTCGTTCTTCGCGGCCCGTCAGGGGTTGGTGACGCCGGAGTCGTTCACCTTTATCGAATCGGCGTTGATCCTGGCCATCGTGGTGCTGGGCGGCATGGGTTCGCAGCTGGGCGTGATCCTGGCCGCCATCCTGTTGACCGTGTTGCCCGAGGTGGCCCGCAGTTTCGCCGAATACCGGATGCTGATCTTCGGCCTGGTGATGGTGCTGATGATGATATGGCGGCCGCAGGGATTGCTGCCGGCCACCCGACCGCATGTGGAGTTGCCGCAATGAACGCTAACCAAACCCAGGCCCGCACCCTGTTGCAGGTAAGCGATCTGTCGATGCGTTTCGGCGGTCTGCTGGCGGTCGACGGCGTGGCGCTGTCGGTCATGGAGCGCGAGGTATTCGCCATCATCGGCCCCAATGGCGCCGGCAAGACCACCGTGTTCAACTGCATCAGCGGCTTCTATCAACCGACGGCGGGCAATATCAGTCTGGACGGCGCCTCGATTGCACGCCAGCCGAGCCACGTGGTGGCGCAGCAGGGGCTGGTGCGGACCTTCCAGAACATCCGCCTGTTCAAGTCGATGACGGTGGTCGAGAACCTGCTGGTGGCCCAGCATCACCAGGTCAACACCAACCTGTTGTGGGGGCTGTTGAAGACCCGCGCCTATCGACGCTCCGAACGGGATGCCTTGCAGCGCGCCGCTTACTGGCTGGATTACCTGGGACTGACCGAACTGGCCAACCGCGAGGCCGGCACGCTGTCGTACGGATTGCAGCGCCGGGTCGAGATCGCGCGTTGCATGATCACCAGGCCGCGCCTGCTGTTGCTGGACGAGCCGGCGGCCGGCCTCAATCCGCAGGAAAAACAGGCGCTGTCGCTGTTGATCGACCGCCTGCGCCGCGAGCATGATGTGGCGGTGCTGCTGATCGAACACGACATGAGCCTGATCATGGGGATTTCGGACCGCATCCTGGTGATGGAACACGGCAAGCCGATCGTCACCGGCACGCCGTCGCAGGTGCGCAGCGACGAGCGCGTGATCAAGGCTTACCTGGGAGAAGAATGATGCTGCAGTTTGAACAGGTGCACACTCACTACGGCGCCATCGAAGCCTTGCATGGCGTCTCGCTGAATGTCGATCAGGGTGAGATCGTTACCCTGATCGGCGCCAACGGCGCTGGCAAGACCACCTTGTTGATGACGCTGTGCGGACGGCCACGGGCCTCGAGCGGGCGTATCGTTTTCGAGGGCCGCGACGTCACGCAAATGCCGACCCACGAGATCATGCGGCTGGGGATGGCGATCTCGCCGGAAGGGCGACGCGTCTTTCCCAGCCTGACGGTGCTGGAAAACCTCAAGATGGGGGCCTTCTTTGCCAGTAATGAATCCATCGAGCAGGGTATCGAACACGTGTTCGGACTTTTCCCGCGGCTCAAGGAACGTGCGGCGCAGCGGGCCGGCACCATGTCGGGCGGCGAGCAGCAGATGCTGGCCATCGGACGCGCGCTGATGAGCCGGCCACGCTTGCTGCTGCTGGACGAACCGACGCTGGGCCTGGCGCCATTGGTGATCGCCCAGATCTTCGAGATCATCCGCACCATCCGCGCCAGCGGCGTGACGGTGTTCCTGGTGGAGCAGAACGCCAACAAGGCCTTGGGCGTGGCCGATCGCGGCTACGTGCTCGAAAACGGGCATGTGGTGCTGGCCGATACCGGCGCCAATCTGCTGGCCAACAGCGATGTGCGCAAGGCTTACCTGGGACATGGGTAAGGGCGGGCTGGAATTGATCGCGCTGTGCGGTGATGACGGCGTTATGTCCAGATCGACATTCTCTCTACCATCGCCGTCGTCCTGACGAAGGTCGGGACCCAGCGTCTTGCCACGGTCGTCGGGCCACGACAAAAGCCACTGGGTCCCGGCCTGCGCCGGGACGACGGAAGGTGTTTTCAGGTTGACGTTCTCTCTACGATCTCCGTCGTCCTAACGAAGGTCAGGACCCAGCGTCTTGCGCCGGTCTTCAAGCCATAACAAAAGCCACTGGGTCCCGGCCTGCGCCGGGACGACGGAAGGTGTTTTCAGGTCGACGTTCTCCATACTGCCACCGTCGTCCTGACGAAAGTCAGGACCCAGCGTCTTGCCACGGTCGTCGGGCCACGACAAAAGCCACTGGGTCCCGGCCTGCGCCGGGACGACGGAAGGTGTTTTCAGGTTGACGTTCTCTCTACCACCGCCGTCGTCCTGACGAAAGTCAGGACCCAGCGTCTTGCGGCGGTCGTCAAGCCATAACAAAAGCCACTGGGTCCCGGCCTGCGCCGGGACGACGGGAGGTGTTTTCAGGTCGACGTTCTCTACCACCGCCGTTGTCCTGACGAAAGTCAGGACCCAGCCGGCGTTGTTTTCACGACCACATTCTTTCCGACTCCTTGCCCCCGGCCTGCACCGCCTTGATGCACGTCGCACAGCGCTGAAATAAAGGTGCTTTTCCACCGTTAAATCTGCGCCGGTAGCACCCCGGTTCGCGCTATGCTGATATTCAACCGGTAAAGGACGCGAAATGAATTTGAGCTTCATCAAGAAATTTGCGTACTCGTTGACAGGGGCTGTGGTCATGCTGGGCGTGTGCAACACCGCACAGGCAGACCGCCTGGCCGATATCAAGGCGCGTGGCACATTGATCTGCGCCACCTTGACCAGCAGCGAGCCGCTGGGATTTGCCGATCCGCAAAGTCGCGAGATTGTCGGTTTCGACGTGGACATGTGCAGCGCCATTGCCCGGCAACTGGGCGTCAGGATGCAACACCAGGGTGTGAGCGTGCAGGATCGGATTCCCGAATTGATGCAGGGCCGTTTCGACCTGGTGGTGGCTGCCCTGGGCTACACCCGCGAACGCGCGCAGCAGATCGACTTCACCGCCTCGCATTACCAGAACCCGATTCGCCTTATCGTCAATAGCGATGCCGGCTTCGACAAGATCGAAGACCTGGCCGACAAGCACATCAGTGCCAACAAGAATTCGACCCCCGAGGCGGCAGTGCGCCGGGTGTTGCCCAAGGCAACCATCATCACCGCGCCCGATGTGCGTGAAGCGTTTCTGGCATTGGCGCAGGGCAAGGTGCAGGGGCTGGCCTTGTCGCAGCCCTCCGGGATCCGCTTTGCCAATGATTCCGAAGGGAAGTACAAGTTTGTCGATGGCGCGCTGGCCTGGGAGCCAACGGCGATGGGCGTGAAGAAGGGCGAGCCGGCCTTGCTGGCGGCCGTCAACGATGCACTCGACAAGCTGGAAAAGAGTGGCGAAACCGACGCCCTGTGGACCAAATGGTTCGGCCCCAAGACCAAGTACAACATTCGCCGCGAGAAAAAACTGACGCCGATCTCAGCGTTTCGCTAAGACCCCGCCCCGGCTGGGGCAGGGTGAGGATTCAGCCGGCGAAGAACTGGCGGCTGCTGTTGTGGGCTGCGTGCGCGGCCATCGACAGGGCCACGCTCAGGTAGTTTTCGCTGCGCTGGCGGCTGCGGGCATATTGCTGCTCGAGCACGAAGATCTGCTGATAGAGGGTACGAATCTGCTGCTGCAGGATATTGCGCTGCAAACGCACGTCAGGATTGCCCGGGAAGCGGTCCAGCGAGCGACCCTGTTGCTGCAGGATCACGATCCGGCTGCTCAGGTGCGCGATCTGCTCGGACGGATCGGTGTCGACCTGATCGACGTCTGCGACCTCGACTCTTTCTGCGATGACTGCCATGAAAGCTCCTGCCCTGTCAGAGGCAAAGTTGTTGTTGTTCCTACTGACAGGTTACGGCAGGGGGCAGGATTTCTTGAATGATGGCAACCAGGGCCGCTGGCTCAGATCACGCCGCGGCGCATCTGGTCCAGCTCGATCGACTCGAACAGGGCCTTGAAATTGCCCTCGCCGAAGCCGTCGTTGCCCTTGCGCTGGATGATCTCGTAGAACACCGGACCGATCACGTTCTGGGTAAAGATCTGTAGCAGCAGCCCCTGGCCGGCGGTCGGGGCGCCATCGATCAGGATCTTCAGTTCGCGCAGCGCCGCCAGGTCTTCGCCGTGGCCGGGAATGCGCCGCTCGACCAGGTCGTAGTAGGTGGCGATGGTGTCTTGCAAGGGGACTTCACGCGCCAGCAGGTTGCGCACCGTCTGGTAGATGTCAGCCGTGCCCAGCGCGATATGCTGGATGCCCTCGCCGTTGTACTGGCGAATGAATTCCTCGATCTGCGACTTGTCGTCGGCGCTTTCGTTGATCGGGATGCGAATCTTGCCGCAGGGGCTGGTCATGGCGCGTGACTTCAGGCCGGTGAGCTTGCCCTCGATGTCGAAATACTTGATCTCGCGAAAATTGAACAGTCGTTCGTAGAACGACGACCAGACGTCCATCGCGCCGCGCTTGACGTTGTGGGTCAGGTGATCGATATAAGTCAGGCCGACGCCGACCGGATGGCGTTCGACGCCGGGCAGGAACTCGAAGTCGATATCGTAGATCGAGCCGCGCTCGCCGTAGCGGTCCACCAGGTAGAGCAGCGAGCCGCCGATGCCGCGAATGGCCGGGATATTGAGTTCCATCGGCCCCAGCTTGGCCGGTACGCCCTCGGCGCCCATCTCCAGCGCGCGCCGGTACACCTGCGCCGCATCGCGCACCCGGAACGCCATCGCATTGACCGAGGCGCCATGCACCTGGGCGAATGCGGCCGCATTGCTGTCAGGCTCGGCATTGACGATGAAGTTGATCTGGCCCTGGCGGTAGAGCGTGACCTTCTTGGAGCGATGCCGGGCCACTGCCTCGAATCCCATTTTCTCGAGTACGGCGATGATCGGCCCCGGGTCGGGGGCGGCATATTCGACGAACTCGAAGCCGTCGGTGCCCATCGGGTTGTCGAACAGGTCGCGCGCGTCGGCGATATGTTGGTCGAGTTTGTCTGCGTGGCCCATTGCTTGTCTCCAGTGGTTTAGCGGCATGTTGCCAGCTATTGGCTCAGTCTATTGCGCCTGGAGTGAGAAATGTGATTGTTCTATGCATCATTTAGGGGGTAAGATGCACAAAAAAATCATTAATGAAGAATTTGGAGAGAGAGATGAGCATCATCAATGTTGATCGATACGATCTGGCCCTGCTGACCGAGTTGCAGCGCGATGGCCACATCACCAACAGCGCCCTGGGCCAGAAGGTACACCTGTCGACTTCGCAGATCAGTCGCCGCGTGCAGCGCCTGGAAGAGGCGCACGTGATCGAGCGCTATACCGCCGTGCTGGACCCGGCCGTGATCGGGCTCGGGGTGACGTCGTTTACCACGGTGACGCTGGATCGCCAGGGCGAGACCCGGGGCGAACTGTTCGAGAAGTCGGTGGCGGCGATGCCTGAAGTCACCGAATGCTTCTCGATCACGGGCGAGGCCGATTATATCCTGCGCATCGTGGCCTCCGACCTGGCGGCCTTCTCCGAATTCATGATGACCCAGTTGCTGCGTCTGCCGGGGGTGACCAACGTCAAGTCCAACATTACGCTCAAGAAGGTCAAGCAGTCGCACGAGTTGCCGCTGGAACACGTGATGCAACCGGTCAAGTCGCGCCAGCGCATCCGTTTTTCGCAGTAAGGACGGCCGAATTCGAAAGCAAGCGCCGGAGTGCGCAGCGGTCGCCCCGGCGCTAGACTGGTTTCGTCATCCACTTCGGTCATTGTCATGCCAGTCCAACCATCTTCTTCGAGTCTGCCCGCCGAACCCGACCTGTACGCCAGCGACGCAGCACGCTGGCGCGCGGTGCAGGCGCGCGACCCGGCGGCCGACGAGCATTTCTGGTATTCGGTGCGCACCACCGGCGTGTATTGCCGGCCCTCGTGCGCGGCGCGTCCTGCGCTGCGTGAGAACGTCGCCTTCCATTCCAGCCGGCGTGATGCCGAGGCTGCCGGATTTCGTCCCTGCAAGCGCTGCAAGCCCGACCAGCCGCCCTTGGCCCAGCGCCAGGCCCAGGCGGTGGCGGTCGCCTGTCGCCTGATCGACCAGGCCGAGGCCGGGACCACGCCCGACCTGGCGACGCTGGCGGCGGCGGTCGGGCTCAGCCAGCACCATCTGCATCGGCTGTTCAAGGCCCACACGGGGCTGACGCCACGCGCCTATGCCGACGGTCGTCGCGCCGAGCGCATGCGCGGCCACCTGAGCGGCGCGGCCAGCGTGACCGAGGCGATGTACCAGGCCGGGTTTGCCTCCAGCGGGCGTTTCTATGCCAATAGCGACGCCCAGCTTGGCATGCGGCCGGCGTCCTTTCGCCAGGGCGGGCGCGGCGAGCGGATTCGTTTCGCTGTCGCGCAAAGCTGGCTGGGGCCATTGCTGGTGGCGGCCACCGAGCGCGGCATCTGCACCGTGGCCATCGACGACGACCCCGAGGCGCTGGTGCTGCAACTGCAGGACCGCTTTCCCCATGCCGAACTGGTGGGGGCGGATGCTGACTTCGAGGCGCTGGTGGCGCGGGTCGTCGCCAGCGTCAACGATCCACGCAGCGGCGCCGGGTTGCCGCTGGATGTGCGGGGAACGGCCTTCCAGCAGCGTGTCTGGCAGGCGCTGCTGGCGGTGCCTGCGGGGGCGACCGTGACTTATTCGGAACTGGCGCAGCGCATCGGCAGTCCGACCTCGGTGCGCGCAGTGGCCAGCGCTTGCGGCGCCAACGAAATCGCCATCCTGGTGCCATGCCATCGGGTGGTGCGCCTGGATGGCTCGGCGTCGGGATATCGCTGGGGCATTGCGCGCAAGGAGGCCTTGCTGGCACGCGAGCTCGCCGGCGACGGCGTCGACTAATAAATCGATGAATAAATAAACAGGGAGTGGACCCCGCATGAGAGCGCGCAGACCGATTGCAATTGCCGTGACGGCAGCCATGCTGCTGGGTGGGGTGGTGGCCTGTTCACCGCTGGCCACCATCAATGCGCTTTCGCCGCAAGGCGACCTGGTCCGCACCGATAACATCGCCTATGGCGACAATCCGCGCCAGCAGCTTGATATCTATGTGCCGGCGGCCAAATCGGCCACGCCGCGTGCGGTGGTGGTGTTCTTCTACGGCGGCAGCTGGAACGAAGGCAGCCGCAGCGACTACCGCTTCGTCGGCGCGGCGTTGGCCGCGCGCGGTGTCATTGCGGTGCTGCCCGACTACCGGGTCTATCCGGAAGTACGCTATCCCGGCTTTGTGGAGGACAGCGCCCGCGCCGTGGCCTGGACGCTGCAGCACATCGCCGGCTACGGCGGCGACCTGCAGCGGGTGTTCGTCATGGGACACAGCGCTGGCGCCTACAATGCGGCGATGGTGGCGCTCGATGGTCGCTGGTTGCAGGCGTTCGGCGCATCGCCCACGCAGTTGCGCGGCTTCATCGGCCTGGCCGGTCCCTATGACTTCCTGCCGATCGAAAACCCGGATGTCAAACCGGTGTTCTGGTTTCCCGATTCGCCGCCCGATTCGCAGCCGATTCGCCACGTCACCGCCGCCGCACCGCCGGCGTTGCTGATCGCTTCGCATCGCGACAAGCTGGTCGAGGCCGAACGCAATACCGGCGGCCTGGCCACGCTGCTGCGTCAGCAGCAGGTACCGGTGCAGGAGCTGTATTACGACAATACCTCGCACGCGGTACTGGTGGCGACGCTGGCTTATCCGTTGCGCTGGCTGGCGCCCACGCTCGATACGGTCGATGCATTCATCGCATCGACCCCGGCCCGCACGGCACCATGACCGGCGATCTGTTCGGCGACCAGGAGCGAAGTCCGCGCCAGCTCGCCATCGTCGATGGCGCCCAGTTGCTGCAGGCTTTTATCGCGCCGGATCAAGCGCAGTTGCTGATGCACGCAATAGAAAACGTGCTGGCGCAGTCGCCGTTGCGTCAGATGGTCACGCCGGGCGGATTCAAGATGTCGGTGTCCATGAGCAATTGCGGCGAACTGGGCTGGGTGACCGACCGGCGCGGTTATCGATACCAGGCAGAAGACCCCTTGTCGTCGCAGCCCTGGCCGCCCATGCCGCCCTTGTTCGCGACGCTCGCCGCCCGCGCCGCGCAGGCCGCCGGCTTCGACGACTTTGCGCCCGATGCCTGCCTGATCAATCGCTATGCGCCGGGTGCGCGCATGTCGCTGCACCAGGACCGGGACGAGCAGGACATGCGACAGCCGATCGTGTCGGTCTCGCTGGGACTGCCAGCGACGTTCCTGTTCGGCGGCAGCGAGCGGCGCGATCGTCCACAACGGTTGCGGCTTGAAAGTGGTGACGTGGTGGTGTGGGGCGGTCCGGCGCGCCTGCTGTTTCATGGCATCGAGCCGTTGCCGGCAGGCGTGCATGCGCTCACCGGCGCTTGCCGCTACAACCTCACCATGCGCCGCGCACGCTAGGCGCGGGCGGCTGGCCGTTGGGTGGCCGGCGGCGACGCTGCCGGTTTGCGGTGTGGCGACGCCGAAGGTTTGCGTCTGGTGCTAGTACGCTTGCGCCCGGAATCCTCATCGGCCTCGCGCAGCCGTTGCTGCAACAGCGCCAGCACCGCTGCCTCTTCGGGGGTGAGGTCGTGCAGGTCCTGCACCAGCTGCTTCTGCACCCGCTGTTCCAGCAATTCGGCGAAGCTGCCTTCGAGATAGCTGTCGACTACGGCCGGATGGATGTAGCACTTGCGGCAGATCGACGGCGTGTTGCCGAGCCGCTTGGCCACGTTCTCGATGGCCCGCACCACGTTCTTCTTGGCCTGCGCCTCGGAGTCGAAGCGCTCGAAGGCTTGCAGGGCAAGGGTGGCCAGCACGGTGCCGGCCCAGGTCCGGAAATCCTTGGCACTGAAATCCTCGCCGGTCACTTCCCGCAGATAGGCGTTGACGTCGCCCGAATCGATGCTGTGCAGCTCGCCCTCGTCGTCGACATACTGGAACAGTTCCTGCCCCGGCAGCTCTCGCATCTTGCGGATGATGCGCACCACGTACGGGTCGTGCAACTTGATCTCGTGCTGCACGCCGCTCTTGCCGCGAAAGCGAAACAGCACATCACTGCCATCGACCCGCACATGGCGGCGGCGTAACGTGGTCAGGCCGAACGAGTTGTTGGTGCGCGCATATTCATCGTTGCCCACGCGCATGAAGGTGACTTGCAGCAGGTGCACGATCGAGGCAATTACCTTCTCGCGCTTGAGGCCTGGCTTGTGCATGTCTTCGTGCACCGCGCGCCGCACCGCCGGCAGCGCTTGCGCAAAGGCCAGCATGCGTTCGTACTTGGCGTCGTCGCGCACCAGGCGCCAATGGGGGTGGTAACGATACTGCTTGCGCTGGCGCGCATCGCGGCCGGTGGCCAGAATGTGACCGTTGGCGCAAGGACTGATCCACACATCCTCCCAGGCCGGGGGAATCGCCAGCGACTGCAAGCGGGCGATTTCTTCCTTGTCGGTGATCAAGCCATGTTTGGGATGATGAAAGGCAAAGCCCTTGCCGTGACGCGAGCGGGTGATGCCGGGCATCTCATCGTTCATGTAGCGCAGGCCGTTCTGGCGTGCGATGGCGGCAGCTTCATCATGCTGTTCTGCCGAAGTGGCTTCGCGTCGGATCGTGCTCATGCCTGCCTCCCGGTTGTTGGTCTGACAACGGTCGGTGCGGCTGCGTTTGTGCGCTACGCCACGTAACCGATCTTCACGCCGATTATTGATAAAAGCGCAGGCGAGGGCAGTCAGTCAGGCAGTGTAAGCGTTGTGGGACTTATCCGACAGGGCAGCAGATGGCGCTTGGCGCGGGCGGTCAGGCGCTTGCCAGGCGCGGCACCGCTCCAGCCTGGGCGCGGCCGGCGTAACGCTGCAGCGCCAGGTCGTCATGCGCAATGGCCGGGCGGCGGCCCGAGATCAGGTCGGCCAGTAGTTGGCCCGAGCCGCACGACATGGTCCAGCCCAGCGTGCCGTGTCCCGTGTTGAGGAACAGGTTGGGGATGGCGGTGGCGCCCACGATCGGGGTGCCGTCCGGCGTCATCGGCCGCAGGCCGGTCCAGAAACTGGCTTGCGCCGTGTCGCCGGCGCCCGGGAACAGGTCGTTGACCACCATTTCCAGCGTGGCGCGACGCTTGGCCTTGAGCGTGGTGTCGTAACCGACGATCTCGGCCATGCCGCCCACGCGAATGCGGTCGTCGAAGCGTGTCACGGCGATCTTGTAGGTTTCATCCAGGATGGTCGACACCGGCGCGGCGCTGGCGTCGGCCACCGGCACCGTGATCGAATAACCCTTCAACGGGTAGACCGGAATCTCGGGCACGCCCGCAACATGTTGCAGCAACTGCGGCGAATACGAACCCAGCGCCACCACATAGGCATCGGCCTGCACCAGCTCGCCGCCGCAGACCACACCGGCGATCTTGCCGCCGGCCATCGCCAGCGAATCGATGGCGACTCCATAGCGAAATTGCACCCCGGCCTGTTCGGCCATCTGTGCCAGGCGGGTGGTGAATAGCTGGCAGTCGCCGGTTTCGTCGTTGGGCAGGCGCAAGCCACCGGCCAGCCTGTCGCGCACCCGCTCCAGCGCCGGTTCGGCGCGGCCGAGTTGTTCGGCTGTCAATAATTCGTAGGGGACGCCGGCATCGGTCAGGACGGCGATGTCGCGCGCCGCGCCTTCCAGCTGCTGCTGGGTACGGAACAATTGCAGCGTTCCCTGCTGGCGGCCTTCGTAGGCGATGCCGGTGGCACCGCGCAGTTCGCGCAGGCAGTCGCGGCTGTATTCGGCCAGGCGCACCATGCGCTCCTTGTTGACGGCATAGCGCCCGGCGCTGCAGTTGCCCAGCATCTGCCACATCCAGCGCAACTGGCGCAGCGTGCCGTCAGGGCGGATCGCCAGCGGAGCGTGCTCCTGGAACATCCATTTCAAGGCCTTCAGCGGAATGCCCGGGGCGGCCCAGGGCGAGGCATAACCGGGCGAGATCTGGCCGGCATTGCCGAAGGAGGTTTCCAGCGCCGGGCCGTCCTGCCGATCCAGCACAGTGACCTCGTGGCCGGCCTGCGCCAGATACCAGGCGCTGGTGACGCCGATGACGCCGCTTCCAAGAATGACGACCCGCATTGGAACCCCTTAAATTAATTTAGATTATTCAGCTATGATATTGGTGCTTTGAAAGTTGATGTTTCTGTATTTAAAGACTAATTTAGTTATTAACATCGAATAACGACTTATAAAAAGTAGAAAAATGAGAACTCAGCAGCAATCCGTGCGCACCCTCGACAAGCTCGACCATCGCATCCTGGCGGCATTGCAGAAGGATGGCCGCATGTCGATGAAAGACCTGGGCGAACTGGTGGGCCTGTCGGTCACGCCCTGCATCGAGCGGGTGCGTCGCATGGAGCGCGATGGCGTCATCAGCGGTTATTACGCGCGGGTCAATCCGGAAGCGGTGGGGGCGACGCTGCTGGTGTTCGTGGAGATCACGCTCAATCACAAGTCGGGTAACATGTTCGAGCAGTTCCGACGCGAGGTGCTGCGCATTCCCGAGGTGCAGGAATGTCATCTGGTGTCGGGCGACTTCGATTACCTGATCAAGGCGCGCATTCACGGCATGGCCGAATATCGCAAGTTGCTGGGCGACATCCTGCTGCAACTGCCCGGCGCGGCGCAATCCAAGAGTTATGTGGTGATGGAAGAAATCAAGGAGACCCTGGCCTTGTCGCTGGAGCCCTGAGCCGGCTGGTCACTGTACTCTCTTTCTGCCCGGGCCACTGTGCATGCAAGCCATCAGGGGCCGGCCCTAGACTGTTCGAATCTGGAACCAATCCGTTCTCATCCGCTATGTCCAAACCAAGAATCGAACAGTACAACCAACCCGCCGGTGGTTGGGGCGCCCTCAAGTATGTGGCCCTGAACCTGGTCAAGGAACACGTCGCCGATGGCCGTGGCCTGCGCACCCTGCTGTCGCAGAACCAGCCGGACGGCTTCGATTGCCCCGGTTGCGCCTGGCCCGACCGCGAGCATACGTCGACCTTCGAATTCTGCGAGAACGGCGTCAAGGCGGTGGCCGCCGAGGCCACCAAGAAGCGCGTGACCAACGACTTCTTTGCGCAGCATACGGTGGCCGAGCTGATGCAGCAGTCCGACTACGAACTCGAAGAGCATGGCCGCCTGACCCAGCCGATGGTGTACGACGCGGCGAGCGACAAGTACCTGCCGATTGCCTGGCAAGACGCGTTCGATCTGATGGCCCGCCATTTGAACGCCTTGCCCGACCCCGACATGGCCGACTTCTACGTGTCCGGCCGCGCCAGCAACGAAGCGGCCTTCCTGTTCCAGCTGTTCGTGCGCCAGTACGGCACCAACAACTTCCCCGACTGTTCCAACATGTGCCACGAGCCGACCAGCGTCGGCTTGCCGGGCACGGTGGGCATCGGCAAGGGCACGGTGCTGCTGGACGACTTCGATCTGTGCGACACCTTGCTGCTGTTCGGCCAGAACCCGGCCACCAACCATCCGCGCATGATGGGCGAGTTGCGTCACGCCTCCAAGCGCGGCGCCACCATCGTTGCGATCAATCCGCTCAAGGAACGCGGGCTGGAGCGCTTTGCCGATCCGCAGAGCAAGGTAGAGATGCTGACCATGGGCAGCACCCGGATCAGTTCGATGTTCATCCATCCCAAGCTGGGTGGCGACCTGGCCCTGATCAAGGGCGTCATCAAGCGCACCATCGAACTTGACGATGCCGCCGTGGCCGCTGGCGCCGAGCGGGTGCTGGACGTGCAATTCATCGCCGAGCACACCGCCGGCTTCGACGACTTCGCCGCCGATGTGCGGGCCGAGAACTGGGACGACATCATCGGCGAGTCCGGCGTCTCGCGCGACGATATCGAAAAGCTGACCCAGGTCTACGTGAACGGAAAAGCCGTGATCGCCACCTGGGGCATGGGCCTGACTCAGCACAAGCACGCCGTGGGCGCGATCCAGTTGTTGTCCAACATGATGATGCTGCGCGGCAATATCGGTCGTCCCGGCGCAGGCCTGTGCCCGGTGCGCGGCCACTCCAACGTGCAGGGCGATCGCACGGTGGGCATCGACGAAAAGCCGACCAAGGCCTTCCTCGACCGGCTTGAGCAGGTGTTCGAATTCAAGGCGCCGCGCCACCACGGCAATGACACCGTCGGTTCGGTCATGGCCATGCTGGAAGGGCGCACCAAGGTGTTCATCGGCCTGGGCGGCAACTTCGCCATGGCCACGCCCGACACCTATCGCACCTTCGAGGCGATGCGCTCGTGCAACCTGACCGTGCATATCACCACCAAGCTCAATCGCAGCCACCTGGTGCATGGCAAGGATGCGTTGATCCTGCCGACCATGGGGCGCACCGAGATCGACGTGCAGAAGTCCGGTCCGCAGGGCGTGACGGTGGAAGACTCGATGAGCATGGTGCACGTTTCATACGGCATCAACAAGCCGGCGTCGGATCAGCTGATGTCGGAAACCGCCATCGTGGCGCACCTGGCCGAAGCCACCATGAAGTCGCGCAACAACGGCAAGAAGATCGACTGGCTGTGGTATGCCGAAGATTATTCGCGCATTCGCGACGCCATCGAAAAAGTGTACGACGCCTTCAAGGGCTACAACCAGCGCATCACCAACAAGGGCGGCTTCCACCTGGGCGTGGCTTCGCGTGACCGGGTCTGGAAGACTGCCAGCGGCCGCGCCAACTTCATCGTCCATGCGATCCCCAAGGACACGCCGATCCACCGTGCCCGCAAGATCCACGGCGACAAGCTGATGACCTTGATGACCACGCGTTCGCACGACCAGTACAACACCACCATCTATGGCATGGACGACCGTTATCGTGGCGTGTTCGGCCAGCGCCGTGTGGTCTTCATCAACCGCGCCGACCTTGACCTGCTGGGCTTGAAGGATGGCGAGTGGGTCGACCTGGTCAGCGTCTGGGACGATGGCATCGAGCGTCGCGCCGACGGTTTCCTGCTGGTGGAATACGATATTCCGCGCGGCTGTATCGGCAGCTACTATCCCGAGACCAATCCCCTGGTGCCGCTGGAAAGTTTTGCCGACGGCGCCCGTACGCCAACGTCCAAATCGATCCCGGTGCTGCTGTCGCGTTCGGCGCAGCAACAGGCGGCGGCCTGAGTCCGGCCATGGCGGACGACGCCGATGCCGGCCTGCCGCCGGAACTGGTGCAGATTCTCGATGCGCTGCAAGCCGATGCCGAACGCAGCGGCGGCGCGCCGCTGTCGCTGGCGCGGCTGTCCAAGCGCACGCAATTGCGCATGAGCACCTTGTTGCGCTTTTTGACGGCGCTGGAAGAGGCGGGGGTGGTTGCGGTGGTGTCTAACGAGGACGGCACCGGTAGCGTGCAGTTGTTGCTGCCGGCGTCGTAACTGTTGTCTCTGGCGCAACGAAAGACGCTGGGCCCTGACTTTCGTCAGGGTGACGGCGGTGTGGGATAAGGCAGAGCTTGAGTTACAAGTACCCCCCGTCGTGCTGGCGAAGGCCGGTACCCAGCGACTTTAGCGGTGTCTAACGCATCTCGGCTATCGGAGTCAGTGCGTGCTCGCTGGTCTGAATGGGGAAGACCGGACCGCCTCGCCTGCGGCATCGGGCCTGGTACATCAGGCTCAATCCACTGCCAGTTCTTCCACCAGCTTGCCCACCAGCCTGAGCGCCTGCTCGATCTCGCGCGACCACGGATAGCTGTAGTTGAGGCGGATGAAATGGCTGTAGCGATTGGTCGCCGCAAAGATGCGACCGGGCGCCACCGTGATCCCCAGCGCCAGGCTGCGCCGATATAACTCCATCGCATCCACGGCCGGCGGCAACTCTACCCACAACACATACCCGCCTTCCGGCTCGGACACCTTGGTGCCGGCCGGGAAGAAGCGCAGCACGAAGTGTCGCATCAGGTCGCGCTGCTGCGCGAAGGCGCGTCGCACGCGTCGCAGATGACGCTCGAACCCGCCTTGCGTGAGGTATTCGGCGATGGCCCGTTGCGGCGCCGTGGGCGTGGCCAGCGTATTGAGAAACTTAAGTTTTTCGACCTGTTCCCGGTAGCGCCCGGGCATCGCCCAGCCGATCCTGTAGGCCGATGTCAGGCTCTTGGAGAACGAGGAGCAATGCAGCACCAGCCCTTCGCGGTCATAACTCTTGAGCGACGAGGGATGGGCGTTGCCGTAATAGAGTTCGCCGTAGACGGCGTTTTCGATCAGCGGCATCTGATGCTGCTCGGCCAGTCGCACCAGCGCTTCTTTGGCCTCGTCGGGCATCTGGAAGCCGAGCGGATTCTGGAAGTTGGGCATCACCATGCAGGCCGCCACCGGCTGGGTTTGCATGATCTCGGCCAGCGCCGTCACATCGATACCCCGGTGCGGGTCGGTAGGAATTTCCAACGCCCGCATGCCCAGCCGCTCGATGGCGTGCAGCATGGCGTAGAAGGTCGGGGTCTCGACCGCCACGGTGTCGCCCGGCCGCGCCACCGCCTGCAGGCACAGGTTGATGGCCTCGGTCGCGCCCACGGTCACCACGATCTCGTCGGGATCGACCTTGAGGCCATTCTCGAGATAACGCCGGGCGATCTGGCGCAGCAGGTCGGGGTGGCCGGGGGGCAGGTCGTCGAACACGCTCGAATGGCTGGCCGCGCGCGTGATGCGTCCGGCATATTGCGCCACCCGCTGCGACGGAAACAGGGCCGGGTTGGGGTAGGGCGAACCGAGTGGCACGGTGCCGTCCTGCTGGATGGTCTTGAGCGTGGCCAGCACCAGGCGGCTGACGTCGACCTCGGTCGATTGCTGCCAGGCCGGGTTGTCCTGATGGCTGTTGCGGGCGCGCACCTCGGTCACCGGGCGCGGCGCCGGCTGGCGCACGAAGTAACCCGATTGCGGATGACTCTCGATGATGCCGCGACTCTCCAGCAGTTCGTAGGCGCGCACCACGGTGGTGACGCTGACCTTGTTCTGCTGGGCGGCGCTGCGTACCGAGGCGATGCGTTCGCCGGGCTGCAGCACGCCGTCGCGGATCGAGATCGCCAACTGATCGGCGAATTGCTTGTAGAGGGGCGTGACTGCCATGGCCGGATGGGATGGGGTTCGGTGTTAGAGTTGTTCCCCCGCATTCTACAAGGCGTCGACCATGATCACCGTGCATCACCTGAACAATTCGCGCTCGCAACGCGTGCTGTGGCTGCTGGAGGAGCTTGGCCTGGAGTACGAGATCAAGTTCTACCAGCGCAATCCCAAGACCATGCTGGCGCCGCCCGAGCTGCTGGCGGTGCACCCGCTGGGCAAGTCGCCGGTCATCACCGATGGCGACGTCACGGTGGCCGAATCCGGCGCCATCGTCGAATACCTGCTGGAACGCTACGATGACGGCCGCCTGCTGCCGCCGGCGGGCACGCCGGAGCGGCTGCGCTATCGCTACTGGTTGCATTACGCCGAAGGCTCGGCCATGCCATTGCTTTTGTTGCAACTTATCTTCAGCCGTCTGCCCAAGGCAGTGCCGGCGCTGATCCGGCCCATCGCGCGCATGATCGCCGATGGCTTCAAGGGCCGCATGATTACGCCGCAACTGGGGCGCCATCTGCAATACATGGAAAATGAACTGGCTCAGGGCGGCTGGTTTGCCGGGGCGGCCTTCAGCGCCGCCGATATCCAGATGAGTTTCCCGGTCGAGGGCCTGCGCTCGCGTGGCGGGCTCGACCAGCGCTATCCGCGCCTGATGCATTACCTCGATACGATCCACGCCCGCCCGGCCTATCAACGGGCGCTCGAACGCGGCGGCCCGTACGAACTGTTGCGGTGAGGCTCAGGTCGGCAGGCTGATGACCGCCCGCAGCCCGGGTTGGTCGAGGCTACGGTTTTCCAGCTCCAGCCGGCCGCCGTGCGCTTCGATGCAGGAGCGCGCAATCGACAGGCCGAGTCCGACATTGCTGGCATCCTGGCGGTTGCGGCTGCGCGCCGGGTCCAGCCGTACGAAGGGCTTGAAGACGTCCTGCAGGCGGTCGGCTGGAATGCCCGGGCCGTCATCGTCCACGTGGATCTCGAGCATGCCGGCAGGCCCGTTGGTCAGCGCCAGTCGCGCACGCCGCCCGTAGTGCACGGCATTGTCGACCAGGTTGCTCAGGGCCCGCTTGAGATTGACCGGACGGCAGCGGTAGGGCAGCGCGCTCGCCGCCAGGTCGTGCACCTGCACGTCGCGTCCCTGGGCGCGCTGTTCGTCGGCGACATCGCGCAACAGCGCCTGCAGGTCGATTTCGCGGGTATCTTCGTTGCGCGCATCGTCGCGCGCAAAGCGCAGGGTTTCCTCGACCATCACGCGCATTTCGTCGAGGGTGCGAATCATCGCCGCCTTCAGGGGCGCATCGTCAACCAGTTCCGCTCGCAGCCGCAATGAAGTGATCGGTGTGCGCAGGTCGTGACTGATGGCACCCAGCATGCGGGTGCGATCATCCACGAAGCGGGTGATGCGCTGCTGCATCAGGTTGAAGGCCTGGGTCACCTCGCGCGCTTCGGACGGCCCCGTGACCGGCAGCGGCTCGACCTGTTCGCCGCGGCTGACGCGTTCGGCGGCATGCGCCAGCGCCTTGATCGGGCGCAGGATGCGGCGCACGAACAGGAACACGATCACCAGCACCGGCAAGGTGCTGACCGGCACCGAAAAACGCAGCGGACGACGCCAGGCCTGCGACATCACAGGATGCTGCAGGGTATTGACCCACAGTGCGCCGGGCGTGCGCAGCGAGATGCGCAGGTCGCCGCGTCGGCTGTCCAGCCGCACCAGGCTGACGCGCACGGCATCGGCTGGCAGCCTGAGCGAATTCACCAGTTGCGTCCGAATCAGGTCCTGGTCCAGGCCCTCTTCATTCCCGGGCGAGACGTCGCTGGCGGTGGCCAGGGCATAGGTGGCGTTGTCATCGCGGGCCGCCGCCAGCGCCTGACGCGCCTGCGCCTCGGGTAGTGTTCCCAGGCGCCAGGCGACGGCCGCATGTTCGGTCATCTGTTCGCGCGAGATCGAATGGATGGCTTCGCCATTGGTCACGACCAATAACAATCCCACCGCATGGGCCGCCACCAGCCCGATCAGCAGCAGGCCGACCAGTTGGGCGGCCATGGTGCGCGGCCACAGTGTCACGATGCCGCCGCTTCGCTGCTGACCTGCGCCGCCAGCAGATAGCCGTTGCCCCATACCGTCTTGAGCAGGCTGGGTCGGCGCGGATCGGGTTCGAGCTTCTTGCGCAGGCGGCTGACCTGGCTGTCGATGCTGCGGTCGAACACTTGCGCATCGGCGCCGGCGGTGAGATCCATCAGCTTGTCTCGCGAGAGCACGGTATTGGGATGTTCCACCAGCACCCGCAGCAGCCGGTATTCGACGCTCGACAAGGTGACCGCCACGCCATCGCGATCGAGCAGCTCGCGACGTTCGACGTCGAGCGTCCACTCGTCGAACACATAGCGATGGATGGCCTGGCTGGCGGTGTCTGGCATGACTGCCGCCGGCAGCGCACGGCTCAAGCGGCGCAGCACGGTCTTGATGCGCGCCAGCAATTCCTGCGGGTCGAACGGCTTGACCACGTAGTCATCGGCGCCATTGTCCAGACCCGAGACCTTGCTGGCCAGCGACGACATGGCGGTCAGCAGGATCACCGGTGTGCCATAGGCCTGGCCGATGTGGCGGCACAGCGACAAGCCATCTTCACCCGGCATCATCACGTCCAGCACCACCAGGTCGAACGCCTGCTGCGCCAGCTGACGGCGCGCCTGGGCGGCATTGAACGCCATGCTGACCTGCATGTCCTGGCGCCGCAGGTAGGCGGCCAATGGTTCACAGATGTCGAGGTGGTCGTCGACCACGAGGATGTGACGTTGCGCTTGCATGGGGTTCCTGCTGGTGTTGGCTGCTTGTTGGCCGCTCGTGGCCGGGAGCGACAAAGTGTGGCGGGGACCGGGAGGGTTGCCACACTTTGACATACTTTTGATAATTTTAAATGAATATAATTCTCATTTGCAAATTAAGTCATTTCTTCCTGACGACTCTCCAGCCCAGAACCGGTGCGACTTTGCAGGCGAACGCTCGCCGGCTTCGTTACGCCCGTACTGGTGACATGCGAGGGCGCGGGTCATCATCTTGGGGAACCTCATGCATCACTCCGATCGATTCATTCCAACCCGCGTTGCCGCCGCCGTCGCCACCGCGCTGACCTTGCTGGCCGTTGGCGCGCAGGCGCAAACCGGCGCGCAGGGCCTCAAGGAAGTGGTGGTCACGGCCACCGGCTTCGAGCAGGCCGTGGTCGATGCGCCGGCCAGCATTTCGGTGATCACGCCCGAACAACTGAAGAAGAAGCAGTTCCGCGATCTCACCGATGCCCTGTCGGATATGGAGGGCGTCACCGTCACCGGCACCTCGTCGGAGAAAGACATTTTCATCCGTGGCATGCCCGGTGCCTATACGTTGATCCTGGTCGACGGCAAGCGCCAGAGCACGCGCGATGCGCGCACCAACGGCAATGCCGGTTTCGAGCAATCGTATATTCCGCCGCTGTCGGCCATCGAACGTATCGAGGTGGTGCGTGGTCCGATGTCGTCGCTGTACGGCTCCGACGCCATGGGCGGCGTGATCAACATCATCACCAAGAAGGTGGCCAGCAAGTGGGGCGGCGCGATTACCGTCGACACCATCATGCAGCAGCACAATGACTCCGGCGATTCTTACCAGGGCCAGTTCTATCTCAACGGTCCGATCGCCACCGACCTGCTGGGGCTGCAATTGTGGGGCAAGGTCTACAAGCGCCAGGAAGACCGCATCCTCAACGGCAACACCAAGGCGCTCGATACCGACCTGACGGCACGCCTGTCGATCACGCCCAACAAGAACCACGACATCGTGCTGGAAGCCGGCACTTCCCAGGTGCGTCGTTCGGGTTCGTCGCAACATACGCTGGCCCAGGCCGCGACTACCGCCGACAGCTATACCGAGAATCCGCGCGACCATTTCTCGCTGTCGCATACCGGCCGCTGGGGCTGGGCCACTTCCGAGGTGTCGCTGTCGGTGGAAGAGGCGCAGCGCAAGAGCTTCACCGAAACCCCGGCCCGCAGCGACAACTTCGTGCAGGCCGCGCGGGCGCCGAAGATCGAGAACACGGTGCTCGACGGCAAGCTCTCGATGCCGCTGGGGCAGCACTGGCTGGTGCTGGGCGGGCAGTGGAACCAGGCCAAGCTGACCGACGTCAATCCGGGCGTCAGCTCGACCCTGGTGCGCCAGTTCCAGATCGACCAGAAGGCGCTGTTCGTCGAGGACGAGTGGAAGCTGACCAATACCTGGGCGCTGACCGGCGGCTTGCGCCTGGACAACCACGAGATCTACGGCAACCACTGGAGCCCGCGTCTCTACAGCGTCTGGCACAGCACCGACAACCTGACCATCAAGGGCGGCGTCTCGCGCGGTTTCCGCGCGCCTGAAATCCGCACCATCGCGCCGGGCTATGCCTACACCACCGGCGGCGCCGGTTGTACCGTGGGCCCGACCGGCACCTGCGGCGTCATCATCGGCGACCCCAACCTGAAGCCGGAAACCAGCACCAGCTGGGAACTGGCAGCCTTGTGGGACAACCAGTCCGGCCTGTCCGGCGGTGCCACCTTGTTCTACACCGACTTCAAGGACAAGGTCAGCAATGCCCTGGTCTACAACGCCGATGGTTCGATTGCGCGCTGGTCGGCCAACAACAACTATCGTCTCTGGTACAGCTACAACATCGACCGCGCCACGATCAAGGGCGTGGAATTGACCGCGCGCTGGCAGGCCACCCGCAGCCTGGCGCTGAAGTCGAACTACACCTATACCGATTCGCGCCAGAAGGGCGGCACCTATGACGGCTATGCGCTGGCGCGTACCCCCAAGCACATGTTCAACCTGCGCGCCGACTGGACACCGTCGGATGCCCTGACCTTGTGGAGCGCCATCAACTACCACGGCAAGGAGATCAACGCCGCTGCCCGCGTGGGCACCGCCGGCACCACCATCTCCAGTGCGGGCGCCAAGCAGTACAAGGCCTATGCGCTGGCTGACATCGGCGCCAGCTACGACATCGGCAAGCTCACCAGCCTGTCGGCGGCGATCTACAACATCACCGACAAGCGACTCGATGAACAGGACTTCAACACCGTCGGCGACGGTCGCCGCCTGTGGGTCAGCGTGACCCAGCGCTTCTGATGACGGCGCACTTCAGTTCGCGCCGTCGCCTGCTGGCGGCGGCGTCGCTGGCAGTGCTCGGCGGCTTGGCGCCGGCGCTGGTGCGGGCGCAGCCGGACCTGTCGCGTCCGCTGGGGCCGACCATCGCCGACGCCGGCTCGGCGTTCTATCGCTTCGAGCGCTGGCTGCTGCCATCGGAGGATGGCCAGCGGCGCTACCGGATCACGCTCGGCATCCCGCGCAAGGCGCCACCGGCGGCCGGTCATCCGGCCATCGTCCTGCTCGATGGCAATGCCGCGCTGGCCGCCATCGACGAGCCGCAATTGCAGCTGCTGGATGCCGCCACGCCGCCGCTGATCGTGGCCATCGGATATGACACCGACCTGCGTTTCGATGTGACGGCGCGCGCGTTTGACTACACACCGCCGATTCCTGCCGGCCAGGTCGATGACGAACTGGCGCGCGGTCGGCGCGGCGGCGGTGCCGACGGCATGCTGGCGTTGATCGAGCAGCAGATATTGCCGCGCGTGCGCGACATGGCGCCGGTCGATTCCAGCCGGCTGGCGCTATGGGGGCATTCGTATGGCGGGCTGTTCGTGCTGCATACGCTGTTCTCGCGCAGCCAGCTGTTTGCCGATTACATCGCCGCCAGTCCATCGCTGTGGTGGGGACGTGGCGTCATCCTGCAAGAAGAGCAGCGCTTTCGCGCCCAGCCGCCGGTGACGGGACGGCGACTCTGGCTCATGGCCGGCGACAGCGAACGACGCGAGCGCCCGGCCGCGGCCGGTGCCCGGCAGCCGCCGGCGGGACGTCTCGAGCTGCCGCCGCAGGCATTGCCCGACCTGGCTGCGCGCCTGCGTGGCGTGCCGGGAATGACGGTCGACCTGCGCATCTTCGCGGGCATGTCGCACGGGCCCATGCTGCCGGCATCGTTGCAGCCGGCGCTGCGCATCGCGGCAGGGCTGGCGCCATAGCGGGCCTGTGTATCGTTATGTATCGCCAAGTAAAAGACTCGATCGGCGGTCCTCTCATTGCTCAGCTGGATTATAATGAGAATTATTACCAATTAGAAAAAGGGTGGCCGGGGCCGTCCCTGTGTTGTCCATGAAGCCAGCCCAAGCCGTCACGCCCGTAGCAGACCAGAAACGTCGCGCATTCTGGCTCAAGCATCTGCATCAATGGCACTGGATCAGTTCCGGCATCTGTCTCATCGCCATGCTGGCCTTTGCCGCCACCGGCGTCACGCTCAATCATGCGGCGCAGATCGAAGCGCATCCCAAGGTCGAGCGGCGCGATGGGCAACTGCCTGACAAGCTGCTTGATCCGCTCAAGCGCCAGGCCCTGGTCGCTGCGGCCGATGCCAAGAGCGCGGCGGCCCGCCAGCCGTTGCCGCCTGCAGTACGCGATTGGGTCGGACAGCACATGCAGGTGACGGTGGGCGAGCAGGTGGCCGAATGGTCGACTGACGAAGTCTATGTGTCGCTGCCGCGTCCGGGCGGCGACGCCTGGCTGCGGGTGGCGCTGGAGGACGGCACGGTCGAAGTCGAAAAGACCGATCGCGGCTGGATCAGTTATTTCAATGACCTCCACAAGGGCCGCAACACGGGCGCGGCCTGGAGCTGGTTCATCGACATCTTCGCGGTGTCGTGCCTGGTGTTTTGCATCACCGGCCTGTTCCTGCTGCAGATCCATGCGGCCAAGCGTCCCGCTACCTGGCCGCTGGTGGTGCTGGGGCTGGTGGTGCCGCTGCTGCTGGCCGTGCTGTTCATTCATTGAGATTCATTGCTTTATCCCTTTCATTTTCTTCAATCGTCCGCGAGGTCAATTTCATGAAGCACAAGCAAGATTCGACAGGAAAGTCCGGTTTGCTCAAGCCGACCGTGCTGGCCTTGGCATTAACCGCGATGTTCGCGCAGATGGCGCCGGCTGCGGCCGCCGACCTGAACCTCAGGATCGAGGTGCCGACCCTGAATGTGGCGGAGTACCACCGTCCTTACCTGGCCGCCTGGATCGAGCGCGCCGACCAGAGCGTGGCGGCCAACCTGGCGGTCTGGTACGACCTCAAGAAGCGCGACAAGGAAGGCGAGAAGTGGCTCAAGGACCTGCGCCAATGGTGGCGCCGCAGCGGCCGCGAGTTGCAGATGCCGGTCGATGGCGTCAGCGGCGCGACCCGTCCGGCCGGTGAGCAGAAGCTGAATTTCGTCTCGGGCAAGGGCCCGCTGGCCGACCTGGCTGCCGGCGAGTACGTGCTCAATGTGGAAGCGGCGCGCGAAGTGGGGGGCCGCGAACTGGTGAAGCTGCCGTTCACCTGGCCGCCGAAATCGGCCCAGAATAGCCACGTGCAAGGCGCCAGCGAACTGGGCGCCGTGTCGCTTGAACTGAAGCCCTGAAAACCGACCAATAACCAATTCATCCGAACGGAGCCAACATGAATTCTTCCCTCAAGCGCAGCCTGCGCACCTCGATCAAGCTGGCCGCCGTGGCGCTGGCGATCAGCCTGCCGCTGTCGGCCCAGGCGCACCGCCAGTGGCTGCTGCCATCGGCCACCGTCTTCTCGGGCAAGGATGCCTGGGTCACGGTCGACGCCGCCGTCTCCAACGACCTGTTCTACTTCGAACACTTTCCGTTGCGCCTGGATGGCCTGGCCGTGACCGCGCCCGACGGCAAGTTCGTGCAAGCCGTCAATGCCGCCACCGGCAAGTATCGCAGCACGTTCGACGTGCAGCTGAGCCAGCCCGGGACCTACAAGATCGCCGTGGTCAACAACGGTCTGTTCGCCAGCTACAAGGTCGATGGCCAGCAGAAACGCTGGCGCGGATCGGCCGAGGCCTTCGCCCGGGAAGTGCCGGCCAATGCGCAAGAGCTGAAGGTGACCCAGGCCAGCAGCCGCATCGAAACCTTTGCCACTTCGGGCAAGCCGACCCGCACCGCCCTGGCCATCACCGGCTCCGGCCTCGAGTTGCAGCCGATCACGAACCCCACCGACCTGGTGGTGGGCGACACGGCCAACTTCCAGCTGCTGCTGGATGGCAAGCCGGCCGCCGGAGTTGAAGTCGAGGTGGTGCCGGGTGGCATCCGCTATCGCGACAAGCTGCACGATGCCAAGCTCAAGACCGATGCCGAAGGCAAGTTCAGCGTGAAATGGGAAGGACCGGGCATGCACTGGGTAGAGGCCAGCGTGTCGGACCAGAAGACGTCGCTGCCGCAAGCGTCCCAGCGTCGCGCGGTCTATGCCGCCACGCTCGAAGTGCTGCCCTGATCAGGCCTTGGCATGATGTCAGAACGGCTGTTGATCCCGCGGGACCTGAGTGCACCGGCGCCGCTGGCGCCGGGCGTCGTGCAGTGTCGGCTGGCCGGTGCCAGCATGGGCACCACCTGGTCGTTGCAGGCCATGCTGGCGCCGCGCGGGCCGTCGCAACAGCAGGTGCTGCAAGCGGTGCAGGCGCAGCTGGAACTGGTGATTGCGCAGATGAGCACCTGGCAGCCCGACTCGCTGCTGTCGCAGTACAACCGGGCGGCAGCCGGCAGCTGGCACCCGCTGCCACCGCAATTATTTACCGTGCTGGACGCTGCGCTGACGATGGCCGCCGACAGCCAGGGCGCTTTCGATCCGACCATCGGAGCGCTGGTCAACCTGTGGGGCTTCGGTCCCGACCCGGCGCATCGTGACGCATTACCGAGCACCGCACAATTGCAGCAGGCGCAGGCCCGTTGCGGCTGGCAGCGCATCGTGCTGGATCGCACCGCGCGGCGCGTGCTGCAACCCGGTGGCGCTGTCCTGGACTTCTCGGGCATCGCCAAGGGCTATGCGGTGGATCTGGTCGCGCAAGCCTTGCAGGCGCTGGGCTGTACCAGCTATCTGGTGGAAATCGGCGGCGAACTGAGCGGGCTGGGCGTCAAGCCCGATGGCCAGCCGTGGTGGGTGCAACTGGAACGTCCTCCGGGGCGCGACAGTGCGGCGCTGCGTCTGGCCCTGCATGGACTGGCGGTGGCTACCTCGGGCGACTATCGCCGTTTTTTCGAGCATGATGGACGGCGCTACGCGCACACCATCGATCCTCGCAGCGGCGAGCCATTGCGGCAGGCGCCGGTGTCGGTCACGGTGCTGCACCGCCAGTGCATGGTGGCCGATGCGCTGGCCACCGCGCTGACGGTGCTGGGCGTGGAGCAGGGCATGGCGTTTGCGCGCCAGCGCAATATTGCCGCGCTGTTCCTGCATGACACGGCGCACGGCCTGCAAGAGAGCATGACGCCGGCGTTGGCCGCGATGCTGGACTGAGGGCGTGATGCGCAGGATGCCCACTCTGGTGCAATGGATGCTGGCGCTGCTGTGCGCCAACCTGGTCAGCTGGAGCGCCGCCCGCGCGCACCTGACCGATAGTCGCGAAGGCCGCTGGCTGCTGGCCGCCCTGATCGTCCTGGCGTATATGACGTTCTGCGTCGTCACCGGCCTGAAGGTGCGCCGGGCGCGCCGTCAGCAGGAATCCTTGTGGCATGGCGACGCCGCAGCACAGTCGCTGCTGGTGGTGTTTGCCAGCCAGACCGGTTTTGCCGAGCAGCTTGCGCTGCAGACCGCGCAAAGCCTGCGCCGGGGCGACGTGGCGGTGCGCGTGCTGCCATTGGCGCGATTGACCGAAGATGACCTGGCCGCGGCCACCCGGGCGTTGTTCATCGCCAGCACCACCGGCGAGGGCGATGCCCCGGATAGCGCCGCCGGCTTCGCGCTGCGCATGCAGCACGCTGGCGCGCCACTGCCGCAGTTGTCGTTCGGCGTATTGGCGCTGGGCGACCGCAGCTATGCGCGATATTGCGTCTTCGGTCATGCGCTGGCGGCCTGGCTGCGGCAGCGTCGAGCGCAGCCATTGTTCGATGTGGTCGAGGTCGATAACGGCGACGACGGCGCGCTGCGGCACTGGCAACATCAATTGGGCGTCATCAGCGGATACCGCGACGACAGCGACTGGAGCGCGCCCAGCTATGGCCGCTGGCGGCTGGCCGAGCGGCGGCTGCTCAACCCGGGCAGCTTGGGCGACCCGGCCTTTCACCTGGCCCTGACCCCGCTCGACCTGCCGGCGCCGCAGTGGCAGGCGGGCGATATTGCCGAGATCGGCCCGCGCAACAGCGCCGAAGACGTACGCCGCTTCATGCGGGCCTTGTCGCTGGTGGACGCGGCCCTGGTCGAACCGCTGGCGGCGCGGGTGTTGCCGCTGGACGGTTTCCCGGATCTGCAGGGATTGCCGGCGCCGGCCCTGCTGGCGCGCCTGAAGCCATTGCCGCATCGTGAATACTCGATCGCCTCGCTGCCGCAGGATGGCACGCTCGATCTACTGGTGCGGCGCATGCGGCAAGCCGATGGCCGGCCTGGCATCGGCTCGGGCTGGCTGACCGCGCACGCCCCCGAAGGCGCCACCATCGCCTTGCGCATTCGCCGCAACAGCGGCTTTCATCCTCCGCCCGATGACCGGCCGCTGATCCTGATCGGCAATGGCACCGGGCTGGCCGGATTGCGGGCCCATTTGCGGGCGCGGGTGGCGGCCGGTCATGTGCGCAACTGGTTGGTGTTCGGCGAACGCTCGCGCGCGCATGACTGGTTCCATCGCGACGAAATCGAAGCCTGGCAGGCGCGGGGACAACTGCAGCGCCTCGACCTGGCGTTTTCACGCGATGGCGCCGAACGCATCTATGTGCAGGACCGGCTGCGCCAGGCCGCCCCGGCGCTGCGCGAATGGGTCGAGCAGGGCGCCGCCATCTATGTATGCGGCAGTTTGCAGGGCATGGCTACCGGCGTGGCCCAGGCGCTGCAGGAAATACTGGGCGAAGACGCCCTGATCGCGCTGGCCGAGCAGGGGCGCTATCGGCGCGATGTTTATTAGTCGCCATCGTTGCTGGTTGTCATCGTTATTTGCGTTTAGCCCCCAAGGCACGAGAGAATGGGGCGTCAAAACAACGAGAACAACAACATGAGCATTTTCACCAGCCTGTTGCTTATCCTGCTGCTGGTCGTGATCAGCGCCTTCCTTTCGTGCGCCGAAATCTCGATTGCCGCCTCGCGCAAGATCCGCCTCGAGATGATGTCCAAGGAAGGCGAGCCCAATGCCGACCGGGTGCTGGCGCTGCAAGCCCAGCCCGGCGACTTTTTCACGGTGGTGCAGATCGGGATGAACGCGGTGGCCATCCTTGGCGGTGTGGTGGGCGAGCCGGCGCTCACGCCCCATCTGCGCGAACTGGTGTCGCTGTTCTACCAGGGCCCCTGGCTGGAAAACGTCAGCTTTGCGCTGTCGTTCCTGTCGGTGACGGCCGTCTTCATCCTGTTTGCCGACCTGATGCCCAAGCGCCTGGCGATGGTCGCCCCGGAACGCGCCGCCACCGCGCTGGTCAAGCCGATGCTGCTGCTGGGGCGAATCTTCAAGCCGCTGGTGTGGTTCTTCAATGGCTTGTGCAAGGCCATCTTCACGTTGCTGGGCCTGCCGCAGATTCGCCTGGACGTGATCACGCCCAGTGAAATCCATGCCATGGTCGATGCCGGCGCCCAGGCCGGTGTGCTGCTCACGCAAGAACATCACCTGATCGAAAACGTGTTCGAGCTGGAAAGCCGCTACGTGCCGTCGGCCATGACCCAGCGCGAGAGCATCGTCTACTTCCTGCTGTCGGACACCGAGGAAACCATCCGCCAGAAGATCATCGACCATCCGCATTCGCGCTTCCTGGTGTGCGACGGCCATATCGATGTGGTGCTCGGCTACATCGATAGCAAGGACGTATTGAAGCGCCTGCTCAAGGGCGAAAGCTTTTCGCTGGCCGACAAGGGGCTGGTGCACAGCCCGCTGTCGATTCCCGACAGCCTGAACCTGTGGGAAGTGCTGGAGCGGATGAAGGCGATGGACGAGGATCTGGCCATCGTCGTCAACGAATATGCGCTGGTGGTCGGCATCATCAGCATCACCGATGTCACCAGCGTGCTGATGGGCAACTTGCTGGCGATGGCCGAAGAAGAGCAGCAGATCGTGCGGCGCGACGAGAATTCGTGGCTCATGGATGGCGTCACCCCGCTCAACGACGTGATGAGCGAACTCGACATCGACGAGTATCCCAATCCGGTGGGCTATGAGACGCTGGCCGGTTTCATCATGTACATGCTGCGCAAGATTCCGAAGAAAACCGACTTCGTGCTGTTTTCCGATTTCAAGTTCGAAGTGGTCGATATCGAGGGAAACAAGATCAACCAGCTGCTGGTGACGCGTTTCAAGCAGGAAAAGAGCGAGACGCCGGCCCGCAAGGAAGCCGTCGGCGATGCCTGATGCTGCGGTGTCGTTTCGGATGCGCCTGATCGAAAACCCTCAAGTCCATTGAATCAAATTGAGACTTTTCTCATAGTCCGATGGCGCCTGTGCCGACATACTGATGTTGGTCGCCTGCTGCGAGAATTCTCGTGGGGGGTGGGCGATCGATGTAACAGGTAGTGGGGTAGCCCGCGTCCGAGTGGACGCGGGCTATTTTTTTGGGGTTTGATGCGCTCGCCCGCAAGGAATCCCCAAAAGGAGTAAACTCGACGCTTGCCGCAAGCCCAGACTTGCGCTTCATCCACTACCAATCCGCTGCAATCGTGCGACCTTCGTTGCTTGTCCCTCTTATTGTCGGCTGTGCGCTGTTCATGGAAAACATGGACGCCACGGTGCTTGCCACCTCGCTGCCGGCGCTCGCGCGCGACCTCAACCAGGATCCGATCACCCTCAAGCTGGCCATGACCGCCTATGTGGCCGCGCTGGGTGTGTTCATTCCGATTTCCGGCTGGATGGCCGACAAGATGGGCGCGCGCAAGGTGTTTCGTGCGGCCATGATCGTGTTCATGATCGGCTCGGTCCTGTGCGCGGTCTCGACCTCGCTGGCGACCTTCGTGGCGGCGCGCTTCCTGCAGGGAATCGGGGGCGCCATGATGGTGCCGGTGGGGCGCGTCATCATCGCCCGCTCGGTGACCAAGGCCGAACTGGTCAAGGCGGTCAGCTACCTGACCCTGCCGTCGCTGATGGGGCCGGTGGTCGGGCCCTTGCTGGGCGGCTTCATCACGACCTATTTCCACTGGCGCTGGGTGTTCCTGATCAACATCCCGTTCTGTATCCTGGGCCTGTACCTGGCCGGTCGCCATATCCAGAACTTCGTCGAAGACAACCCCGCGCCGCTGGACGTCAAGGGGTTCATCCTGACCTCGGTGGGGGCCGCGCTGATCATGCTCGGCCTGTCGCTGTTCGGCACCCACCTGGTCGATGGCGCCACGCCGGTTGCCATGTGCGCCATCGGCGCCGTCTCGCTGGCGATGTATTTTCGTCATGCCCGCCAGGTCGAGTTTCCGCTGCTCGACTTTCGCCTGCTGCGCATTCCCACGCTGCACGCCAGCGTGGTCGGCGGATCGCTCTTTCGCATCGGCCTGGGCGCGGTGCCTTTCCTGCTGCCGCTGGCGTTGCAGGAAGGCCTGGGCATGAGCGCCTTCCAGGCCGGCACCATCACGTGCGCCTCGGCGTTCGGTTCGCTCTTCATGCGCCTGATCGCCACCCGGGTGCTGCGCCGCTACGGCTTTCGCACCACGCTCATGGTCAATGCGGTGCTGGCCGGCATCGCCCTGGCCGCCTATGGCGTATTCAGCATCCATACGCCTTACCTGCTGATCGCCCTGATCGTCTTGATGGGCGGGGTGTTTCCGGCGCTGCAATTCACCTGCCTCAATTCGATCGCCTATGCCGACATCGACAACCGCGATGCCGGCCGCGTCACCAGCCTGGCCAGCGTGATCCAGCAGTTGTCGCTGGGCCTGGGGGTGACCGTGGCCGGTATCGTGCTGCAGCTGTCGAACCATGTCCAGGGACATGCCACGATCGTCGAATCCGATTTCTGGCCGGCTTTCCTGGTCATTGGCCTGTTCTCGATCGCTTCGGTGCCGGTGTCGCGCCGGCTGCCGCGCAATGCCGGCGTGGAACTGTCGCGCGGCGGTTGATCACCTGTACTGTGCGTGCGCCTGGCGGCATGCCATCATGTGGCTTCAGTCTTCATCAACCGGAGTGAGCATGTTCCCCATTTCAATCACACGCCGTCGCATTGCCAGCGCCATCCTGTTGCTGGCAACCGGCGCGGCGAGCGCCTTTTCGTTGTCCGATATCAGTAACCAGGACGCCACCAGCGGCCTCAAGGCGGCCCTGGAGAAGGGCGCCAATGTCGCCGTCTCCAAGCTGGGCCAGCAGAATGGCTTCCTGAACAACGACAAGGTCAAGATTCGCCTGCCGGGCGCGCTCGAGCAGGCCATGCCGCTCATTCGCATGACCGGCCAGGGGCAGAAGGTCGATGAGCTGGTGATCGACATGAACCATGCGGCCGAGTCTGCCGTGCCGCTGGCCAAGCCGTTGCTGGTCAATGCCGTCAAGTCGATGTCGGTGACTGACGCCAAGAACATCCTCAGTGGCGGCGAGACCTCGGTGACCGAGTTCTTCCGCCAGAAGACCTCGGGCGAGCTGGCCGGCAAGTTCCTGCCCATCGTCAAGGGCATTACCGACCGCAACGGCCTGTCGGCCCGCTATAACGCCACCATGGGGCAGGTCGCCAAGACCGGGCTGGTATCGGGCGACCAGGCCACCGTCGAAGGCTATGTCACGCAACGTGCGCTGGACGGTTTGTTCCTGATGATCGGTGAAGAGGAAAAAGCCATCCGACGCGATCCGATCGGTTCCGGTAGCGCCATCATCGGCAAGGTATTCGGCGCCATTCGCTGACCCCGCCGAGGCACAGGGAGCTGATCCGGCTCAGCCGTTTCGGCTCCTTGAGTAGTCAATTTTGCATGCTTTAAGGAACTATTTGGCTTCCTTAAGATCGCCTGGTTATGATTACAAGAAATAACATTCCTAGACTTTATTAAGCGATTGGTTTATACTATCGAAAGTCCTAGCGACATTACTTGTTCAACAACGCAAAGCAGTTCCCAGTCCGTCTGACGGATGTTCAATTTGCCGGAGAGTTTTCCGGTTTCATCGCTGCATGGCAGCTTCGGTTCGTATCCAAACGATAGCCCACCAGGGGCAGCGAACCACACACAATCGAAATAGGGCTTGCCCGCATCTACCGCCAGGCCAATGTCTTGCGGCAACTCGGGCGCCAGGTCTTCGTCACGGCTAACTGCTGTGGCCTCGATTCATTCATGCCTACAACCCGTCGGCGGCGGCGTCATGTCGTGCCGGCTATACCAAAGGGGGTCACATGACACGTGTTCGTCACGTCTTCACCGGCGCGCTAGGATTGGCGCTGGTCATCGCAGGACTGATCTGGTGGATCGGTCCCGACACCATCCGGCACTATCAGGGCGACCTGATCTACTACACCGGCCGTCACCTGGAACTGGTGTTCTATTCGATGGCGCTGGCCTTGCTGGTGGGGGTGCCGGCCGGGGTCGCGTTATCCCGCCCGGCCGCCGCACGCAGCGCCGAGGCATTCATCCAGATCTTCAACATCGGCAACACGATTCCATCGATTGCGGTATTGGCGCTGGCGTTGGCGATGTTCGGCATCGGTAACTGGCCATCGATCCTGGCGTTGTTCCTGGCGTCGTTGCTGCCCATCGTGCGCAATACCTACGAGGGCTTGCGCAACGTTCCCGCCGCCATGAAGGAAGCTGCGCGCGGCATCGGCATGAAGCCGCACCAGATCCTGTTGCGGGTGGAGTTGCCCAATGCCTTGCCGATCATCGTCGGCGGCGTGCGCACGGCGCTGGCCATCAATGTCGGCTCGGCGCCACTGTCGATGCTGATCGGCGGCGAAAGCCTGGGGGGGCTGATCTTCCCCGGCATCTACCTGAACAACCACGGTCAACTGTTGCTGGGCGCGGCGTCGACCGCATTGCTGGCGCTGATCCTCGATGCGCTGGTGACCACCTTGTCGGGCATCTACCTGGCACGTCGCGGCTTGCGCGCCTAACCCATTCCAGAGAGGAACCACATGAAAACCAAATATCTGGCATGCGCACTGGCCATGGCGCTTGGCTTTTTCGCCGCCGCCACGGCCCACGCGCAATCCGTCGTGATCGGCGGCAAGAACTTCACCGAGCAACTGCTGCTGTCCAACATGACGGCGCAGTACCTGCGCGCCAAGGGCTACCAGGTCGACCTGAAGAACGGCCTGGGCAGCACCCTGATGCGCCAGGCGCAAGAGACCGGGCAACTCGACATCGTCTGGGAATACACCGGCACTTCGCTGATTGTCTACAACCACGTCAACGAGAAGCTGGATCCGCAAGAGACCTACCAGCGCGTCAAGCAGCTCGACGAAAAACGCGGCCTGGTCTGGCTCGACGAATCGGCGCTCAACAACACCTACGCCTTCGCCATGCCGCAAAAGCTGGCTGAGGAACTGGGCATCAACAGCCTGCAGGACCTGGCCGACCGCATCAATGCCGATGATGCCGAGGGCGACGGCCGGCAACACCTGGTGGGGGTGGATTATGAATTCGCCTCGCGCCCGGATGGCCTGGGGCCGATGCAGCAGTTGTACGGTTTCTCGCTGTCGCGCAGCGAGGTCAAGCAGATGGATCCCGGCCTGGTCTACACGGCGCTCAAGAATGAGCAATTGTTTGTCGGCCTGACGTATTCCTCGGATGGCCGCATCAAGGGTTTCGACCTGAAGCTGCTGGACGACGACAAGGGTTACTTCCCGGCCTACAAGGCCACGCCCGTGGTGCGCAGCAAGACGCTGGAGGCCAACCCCAAGCTGGCCGAGCAGCTCAACGCGCTGGCGGCGAAGATCGATACCGAAAAGATGACCGAGATGAACAAGCGGGTCGACATCGATCAAGAGGCCGTGAGCCGTGTGGCGGCCGATTTCCTGCAACGAGAAGGCTTGATCTGAGGAGCGTGGCATGGACCTGATTACTTATCTCCAGCAAGACTGGCCGATCATCGTCGGCCTCACCGTGCAACACCTGAAGCTGGTCGGCATCGCAGTCGGCCTGGCGATCCTGATCGGTGTGCCGCTGGGTATCCTGGTGGTGCGCGTGCGCTGGCTGGCCGGGCCGCTGATGGGCCTGGCGACGGTGGTGCTGACGGTGCCCTCGATTGCACTGTTCGGCCTGATGATCCCGCTGTTCTCGCGCTTCGGCGCCGGCATCGGCCCGCTGCCGGCGATCACCGCGGTGTTCCTGTATTCGCTGCTGCCGATCATGCGCAACACCTATCTGGCGCTGGACAACATCGAGCCCGGCATTCGCGAAGCCGGCATCGGTATCGGCATGACCTTCTGGCAGCGCCTGCGCATGGTTGACCTGCCGCTGGCGGTGCCGGTGATCCTGGGCGGGGTGCGCACCGCGGTGGTCATGAATATCGGTGTGATGGCGATTGCCGCCATCATCGGCGCCGGTGGGCTGGGCGTGCTGATCCTGCACGCGATCAGCCAGAGCAACATGCAAAAGCTGGTGGTGGGCGCGGTGCTGATCAGCATCCTCGCCATCATCGCCGACCTGATGCTGCAGCAACTGCAGAAAATATTGACACCGAAAGGAGTACAGAAATGATCGAACTCGAACAACTCAGCAAGACCTATACGCAAAAAGATGGTACCCAGGTCAAGGCAGTCGATGCGGTCAGCCTGAAGGTGGCCAAGGGTGAAATCTGCGTTTTCCTGGGGCCTTCCGGTTGCGGCAAGACCACCACGCTGAAAATGATCAATCGCCTGATCCGCCCGACCTCGGGGCGGGTGTTGCTGGATGGGCAGGATACGGCCGGCATCGATGAGGTGAGCCTGCGCCGCCACATCGGTTATGTGATCCAGCAGATCGGCCTGTTCCCCAACATGACCATCGAGGAAAACATCACCATCGTGCCGCGCCTGCTGGGCTGGGACAAGAAGCGCTGCCGCGATCGCGCCACCGAGCTGATGGCGATGGTGGCGCTGGATCCGGCCAAGTTCCTGCGTCGCTATCCGCGCGAATTGTCGGGGGGGCAGCAGCAGCGTATCGGCGTCATTCGCGCCCTGGCCGCCGATGCCCCGGTGTTGCTGATGGATGAGCCTTTCGGCGCGGTCGATCCGATCAACCGCGAGTCGATCCAGAACGAATTCTTCCAGATGCAGCGCCAGCTCGACAAGACCGTGATCATGGTCAGCCACGACATCGACGAAGCCATCAAGCTGGGTGACAAGGTCGCCATCTTCCGCGCTGGCAAGCTGGTGCAGGTCGACAATCCCGATACTCTGCTGGCGCGTCCCAAGGATGACTTCGTGGGCGCTTTCGTCGGCCAGGATCACACCTTGAAGCGCTTGCTGCTGGTGCGCGCCGGCGAAGCCGCCACCACGCCGGTGACGGCGCGCCCGGATGTCACCTGCACCCAGGCGCTGGGCTTGATGGACGAGGAAGATACGCGCTACCTCACCATCACCGACGCCGACAATCGTGCGCTTGGTTATCTGACCCGGCGCGACGTGCGCGCCAGCGCCGGCGAAGCGGCCGGCAAGGTGCGTCCGTTCACGATGAATGCCGCACCAGACGAAAACCTGCGGGTGGTGCTGTCGAAGATGTACAAGCAGGGCACCAGCTGGATGCCGGTGATCGATGCCGATGGCGCCTATATGGGCGAAATCACCCAGGACTCGATTGCCACCTACCTCAGCTCGGGGCGTTCGCGCGGAGTGGCGCTGGCGGCCTGACCGTCGAGCAGGTCGAATCTCGCCGGGCCCCTGCTTTTGCAGGGGCCCGGTTCGTTTGCCACTCAAGCCCAGCGCCCTGGCGAAGGCCAGTGAGCAATGGCCTTGATCCCCGGTGCTACAGCTGCATGGCCTTCAGGTCGTCCAGAAATGCCGCCACGATCGGTTCTTCGGCGCCGACGCGGTTGGTCACCACGCTGATCCCCACCTCATACGAAAGCTGGGCCCGGTTCAGGGCGCGCATCTGGCCGCGCGCGACGTAGTCGCGACCCATTTCCTCGGGCAGGTAACCCAGATGCTGGCCCGACAGGATCAGGATCGACATCGCTTCCATGTTGCCGGTCACGGCCATGATGTTGCGGCGGTGGATCGGCACATGGCCGGGCGGCACCGGATAGTCGCGCCAGGCCCAGGCGTGGCTGGCGGCTTCTTCCGGTTCGATCTCGCCCTGGCGGTCGAACAGCGGATGGGGCGGGGCGCAGTAGGCGACCTGGCGTTCCAGCATCAGTTGGGTGTATTGCAGCGCCGTCACGCGGCGCCAGAAGTAACCGATGGCGACCTGGATGCTGCCATTGAGCAGCATCTCCTCCAGTTCGCTGGGCGTGCGCACCAGCAACTCGATGCGCACCGCTTCGTCGCGCTGGCGAAAGCGCCGGATCACCTCTGACAGCCGGGTATTGTGATGCGCCGGCGTATGCCCGATCAGGCCGATCGAGAGCGTGCCGACCAGCCGCTTGTCGAGATTGCGCGCTTCCATGCCGAACTCGGTGAGGGCGTCGATCATGCGTCGCGCCGAATCGGCAAACTTCTCGCCCTTGGCGGTCAGCCTGAAGCCGGCGCGCCCGCGCTCGCACAGCCGATATCCGAGGCGCGTCTCGAGAGCGCTCAATTGCGCACTGATGGTCGATTGGCCGACATTGAGCTTGGCTTGCGCGGCCGATACCCCGTGTGAGTCGACCACCGCCAGGAAGACCCGGATCAACCGCAGGTCCAGATCAAAGACATTGTTAAACATGGCACTCCCCGGAGAAGCCTCGATTTTTACATCGATAATTATCAATGTAAACGTCGCGACATCGATATATTTCCATCTATGACAGGCCGATAGAATAGGTAATAACAGACCTGGACATACAAGGATGGATATCGATGGAACATGCACTGTATCAGCCCATGGGGGGCAATCAGATGCCCCGTTTTGGGGGGATTGCCACCATGATGCGCCTGCCCTATGTCGACGATCCGACCGGCCTCGATGTCGGATTCGTCGGTGTGCCGCTGGATCTGGGCACGTCCAACCGCTCGGGCACCCGCTTCGGTCCGCGCCAGATACGCACCGAATCGGTGCTGCTGAGGCCCTACAACATGGCCACCCGCGCGGCTCCCTTCGATTCGCTCAAGGTCGCCGACATCGGCGATATCGCGCTCAACCCCTACAGCCTGCTGGATTCGGTGCGCCTGATCGAAGAGGGTTACGAGCGCATCTATGCCACCGGCTGCAAGACCATCAGCCTGGGCGGCGACCACACCATGACCCTGCCGATCCTGCGCGCGCTGGCCAAGACCCGGGGCCCGGTGGGGCTGATCCATGTCGATGCGCATGCCGACGTCAATGACACCATGAACGGCGAGAAGATCGCCCATGGCACGCCGTTTCGGCGCGCCTTCGAAGAAGGCCTGCTGGATCCGCAACGGGTGGTGCAGATCGGCCTGCGCGGCACCGGCTACCACGCCGACGACTTCGACTGGTGCCGTGCCCAGGGCTTTCGGGTGGTGCCGGCCGAAGACTGCTGGCATCGTTCGCTGGCGCCCTTGATGGCCGAAGTGCGAGCCCAGATGGGCGACGGCCCGGTCTACCTGACCTTCGACATCGACGGCCTCGATCCGGCCTTTGCGCCCGGCACCGGCACGCCCGAGATCGGCGGCCTGACGGTGCAGCAGGGCATGGAGATCATCCGCGGCTGCCGCGGGCTCGACATCGTCTCGTCGGACCTGGTCGAGGTCTCGCCGCCCTATGACCAGGCCGGTACCACCGCCTTGGTCGCGGCCAACCTGGCATACGAAATGCTGTGCATTTTCCCGGGTGTGAAGTACCGTAGCTGAAGGCCGGCCCGGCCATCAGGATTTTTGCTGCAACCAGAAGACAAGGAACAAGCATGAGTGAGACCCGCCTGTGGGGAGCACGTTTTCGTTCGCCGCCCGATCCGGCTTTGATGAAGCTGTCGCGCGGCGGGCTCGATCATTTTCGCCTGACCCGTTTCGATATCGTGGCCTCCCAGGCCCATGCGCGCGAATTGTTGCGCGCCGGCGTGCTGGATGCAGCCGAATGCGCGGCCATCGTCACCACGCTGGGCTCGCTGGGCGCGGCCTTTGCCCGAGGCGAACTGCAACCGACAGCGGCCGACGAAGATGTCCACACCTTCATGGAAAGAGTGCTGGTCGAGGCGCTCGGCGCCACCGGCGCCAAGTTGCGCGCGGGCCGTTCGCGCAATGACCAGGCGGCCAACAACCTGAAGCTCTACCTGCGCGAGCAGGTGCGCGAGATCGGCGCCATGCTGCTTGACCTGCAAGATGCGCTGATGGCGCAAGCGGCGCTGCACACCGACACCCTGGCGCCAGGTTTCACCCATCTGCAGGCGGCCCAGCCGATCATCTTCGCGCACCAGTTGCTGGCCCATGCGCAAACCTTCAGCCGCGACTTCTCGCGCCTGCAGGACTGGGACCGGCGGCATGCCCGCTCGCCGCTGGGCGCCGCCGCCATGGCCGGGTCGGCGATTGCGCTGCATCCCGAGCTGTCGGCCGCCGATCTCGGTTACGACGGCCCCTGTGAAAATTCGATCGATGCCGTGGGCAGTCGCGACCATGTGGCCGAGTTCCTGTTCGACTGCGCCATGCTCGGCACCCACATCTCGCGCCTGGCCGAAGAAGTCACGCTGTGGGTGTCGCGCCAGTTTCGCTGGGTCGAGCTGGACGATGCCTTCTCGACCGGCAGTTCGATTATGCCGCAGAAGAAGAACCCGGATATCGCCGAGCTCGCGCGCGGTCGCTCGGCGCGCCTGATCTCGTTGCTCATGGATATGCTGGTGGCGCTGAAGGGCTTGCCGTTCTCGTACAACCGTGACTTGTCCGAAGACAAGTACGCCGCCTTTGAGGCCATCGACGTGCTGCACATGGTGCTGCCGGCGATGGCCGGCATGGTGCGCACCATGCGGGTCAACACTGAACGCATGCGTGCCGATGCCACCCAGGGCTTCACGCTGGCCACCGAAGTGGCTGACTGGCTGTCGCGCCGGGGCGTGCCATTTGCGCAGGCCCATGAGATCACCGGCGCCATGGTGCGCCGCTGCGAAGACCTGGGGCTGGAGCTGCATCAGCTGGATGACGCCGAACTGGCCGCCATCAGTCCCGATCTGGGACCACAGGTGCGTGCCGTGCTCACGCCCGAGGTCGCCGTGGCCGCGCGCAGTGGCTATGGCGGCACCTCGCCGCAGCAGGTGCGCGCGCAGCTTGAGCGCTTGCGCGGCACGGTCGCCGGGCAACGCGCCTGGAGCCAGTCCGTCGTCATCACCGCTGCGGCAGGTGCGGCATGAACAGCACGCCGTCGACTTACGCCATCGATCACCTGAAGGTAGCGCCGCGTCGTTTCTACGGGCGCTGGCTGACCGCGGCCGTGATCCTGGCCGTGATGGGCCTGATCATCAATGCCTTCTCCCATGGCCAGATCGAATGGAAGATCGTGGCCCAGTTCATGACCGCCAAGGTCATCATGCACGGCCTGGTCAATACCATCCTGATGACCATCTATGCGATGGTGGTGGGCATTGTGCTGGGCGTCATCTTCGCCGTCATGGTGATGTCGCCCAACCCGGTGGTGCGCGGGGTGGCCGCGTTCTACATCTGGTTCTTCCGCGGCACGCCGCTGCTGTTGCAGATGCTGCTGTGGTTCAACCTGGCGCTGGTGTTTCCGATGCTGGGCATCCCGGGCCTGTTCGAGGCCCGCACGGTCGATATCATTACCCCGTTCGTGGCCAGCCTGCTGGGCCTGGGGATCGGGCAGGGCGCGTATACGGCCGAGGTGGTGCGGGGCGGCATCCTGTCGGTCGACCATGGCCAGACCGAAGCGGCCAAGGCGATCGGCATGACGCGCCTGACCGCGCTGAGGCGCATCGTGTTGCCACAGGCGATGCGGGTGATCATTCCGCCGGTCGGCAATGAAGTCATCAGCATGATCAAGCTGACCTCGGTGGCCAGCGTGATCCAGTTTTCGGAAATCCTGCACAACGCCCAGACCATCTACTTTGCCAATGCGCGCGTGATCGAACTGCTGATCGTGGCGACCGTCTGGTACCTGGCGGTGGTGACGGTGTTTTCCATCGGCCAGTATTTTCTCGAGCAGGCGTTTGCCCGCAAGAGCGCGGGAGGCAAGTCATGAGCACACCGATGATCGTGGCCCACGAAGTGCAGAAGCACTATGGCGCATTCCATGCCCTCAAGGGCGTGAGCCTGACGGTGGCGGCCGGCGAGGTATGCTGCATCGTCGGCCCGTCGGGGTCGGGCAAGAGCACTTTCCTGCGCTGTATCAACCAGCTCGAAGCGGTCGACGGCGGCGCCATCTGGGTCGGTGACGAACTGCTGGGCTATCGCCGTCGGGGCGAGCTGCTGGTGCCGCTGTCGGATAGCGATATCGCCCGCCAGCGGTTGTTGAGTGGCATGGTGTTCCAGCGCTTCAACCTGTTCGGCCACATGACGGCATTGCAGAACGTGATGGAAGGCCCGGTCGTGGTGCAGAAGCGCCGCCGCGCCGAGGTCCGCGAGGAAGCCATGGCGCTGCTGGCGCGGGTGGGCCTGGCCGAGCGCGCCAACGCCTATCCGACCGAATTGTCGGGTGGCCAGCAACAGCGCGTGGCGATTGCCCGGGCGCTGGCCATGCGGCCCAAGCTGATGCTGTTCGACGAGCCGACCTCGGCGCTCGACCCGGAACTGGTGGGTGAAGTGCTGGCCGTCATGAAGGACCTGGCCAGGAGCGGCATGACCATGATCGTGGTCACCCATGAATTGGGCTTTGCGCGCGAAGTATCGAATCGCGTGGTGTTCATGGATGGCGGACAGGTGATCGAAAGCGGCACCCCGGGCGAGGTACTGTCGCGCCCGCAGCACCCTCGTACGCAGGAATTCATCGCCGCCATCCTGGCCTGAATCCTGCCCCACCCTGTTGATTGCATTCCAACCCAGAAGGAGAAACCCGTGAAACTGAAGAACAAGACGCTGCTCGGCCTGGTCGCCGGCGCCATGCTCGCCACCTCCTTCCAGGCCGTTGCCGCCGATCTGCCCGAGCGCATCAAGAAGGCCGGCAAGCTGGTGATCGCCTCGCAGGCCAACTATCCGCCGATCGCCTACAAGGATCCGGCCAGCGGCGAGTTGATCGGGCTCGACATCGAGTTGGGCGCGGCCATCGCCAAGGAGCTCGGGGTCAAGGCCGAGTACCAGGAGACCGCCTTCGCGCAGGTCTTCAGCTCGCTGGCCACCGGTCGCGCCGACATCGCCATGGTCGCCATCAGCGACACGGCCGAACGACAGAAGGTGGCCGATTTCATCGACTACATGAAGACCGGTCCCCAGTTCTTCACCCTGCAAGCCAATGCCGCCCGCATCAAGAGCATTGCCGATGTCTGCGGCACCAAGGTCGGCGCCAGCCGCAACACCAACTGGCCCGGCCAGATCGCCGGCTGGAGCAACGACAACTGCGTGGCCAAGGGCCGTGCGGCCATCACCGTGATCGGCACCGAGGGTTCGGTGGATGCGCGCACCCAACTCAAGACCGGTCGCATCGACGTCGCCGTGCAGGGCAGCGAAACGCTGCCGTACTTCCTGAGCATGGAAGCCAACACCTACGTCCTGCTGGGCCAGCCGTTGTTTGCGCAGGAGACCGGCATTCCCGTGTCGAAGAGCGAGCCGGCGCTGCGCGATGCGGTGCTGGGCGCCTTGAAGCGGCTGCAAGCCAATGGCACCTACGATAAATTGCTGGCCAAGTACAAGTTGCAGGGCAGTGCCATGCCGGCCGCGCTGAATCAGGGCAAGTAAGCCATGCCAGCGCGCGATGACGAACACGCCAGCGCCCGCGCGCTGGGGCTGGAAGGCGCTGACAGCGCCGAGTGGCACACCCGCTGCGAGCTGGCCGCGCTGTACCGGCTGGCGGCGCACTTCCGGATGACCGACCTGATCGACACGCACATCTCGGCGCGTCTGCCGGGCCAGTCAGGCCAGTTCCTGATCAACCGCTACGGCGTGCTGTTTCACGAGATGCGCGCCAGCGACCTGGTCAAGGTCGATGAGGAGGGGCGCGCGTTGCAGGTGGGGCGCGATGCGACCGCCGGGCAACGGGTCAACAAGGCCGGCTTCACGATTCATTCGGCGGTACACCAGGCGCGGCCCGACCTGCACTTCGTGATCCACACCCATACCAGCGCCGGCATCGCGGTCGCGGCGCAACAGGCCGGGTTGCTGCCGATCAGCCAGCATGCATTGAAGTTCTACGGCAAGCTGGGTTATCACGACTACGAAGGCATCGCGCTCGACCTGGCCGAGCGCGAGCGGCTGGTGGCGGCGTTGGGCGGGCACAAGGCATTGATCCTGCGCAATCACGGCTTGCTGGCCGCGGGCGCTACCGCTGCCGAAGCGTTTCATGAGATCTATTTTCTGGAGCGCGCCTGTCAGGCGCAAGTGGCGGCGCTGGCTGGTGGCCAGCCGTTGAATCTGCCGCCGGAAGCGGTGCGATTGCGCACGGCGGCGCAATTCGATAACGACAATGCCAGCGGCATCATCGACCTGGCGTGGCAGTCGGCGTTACGGTTGATTCAGGAGGAGGGCAGCGGGTATCGCTGCTGATGGCAAGATTGTCTAGCCGTCTACCGCCGTCGTCCTGACGAACGTCAGGACCCAGCGGCTTTTCTGTATAGGGCGCTGCCGATTGCAGATGTGGCAGCCTGCTCAGTCCAGCACTTTCTGCATGAACATCGCTCGCCCGCTCTCGGCCTTGAGTTCGTAGCCGGCGAAACCGGTGGCGCGATACAGCGACTGCGCCACGGCATTGCCTTCCAGTACTTCCAGCGTCACCTTGCAGCAACCGAGCGCACGGGCTTCTTGCACCACCCGTTCGATCAGTCGACGGCCGATGCACTGGCCGCGCGCCGCCGGCGTCACCGCCAGGTCATGGATATTGAGCAGGGGCTTGCAGGCGAAGGATGAAAATCCTTCGATGCAATTGGCCAGCCCGACCGCTTGCTGCCCATCGAACGCCAGGAACACATGCACCCCCGCGCGCTTGCCCAGTTCGGCGGCAAGGTTGGCGCGGGTGAATGCCGACAATGGCGTGCCACCGCCCATGATGTCGCAGGCATAGACGTCGAGCACATCGACCAGTGCACGGGCGTGCACCGGATCGGCGAGATCGGCCTTGACGATGTCGACCATCATGTTGACTTACTTGCCGCGCGAGCCGCCATGGGTCAGCGCCGACGGCTTGCCGCCACCTTGACGCTGGCCGCCGCCGGCACGTTGACTACCGCCGCCGGCATTGCCGCCACCGTGCGACGCCCCTTTGGGACGCGGCGCCGGCTTGCGTTGCGGGTTGCCGGCAGCAGCCGGGCCATTGCCCGGTGCGCGTGGCTTGGCGGCTGGCTGGCCGCCGGTGGAGTTGCGATTGCCGCCACCGCCACCGTTGTTGCCGCCATTGCCGCGACCACCCTGGGCTGGCTTGGCTGCACCGCCGCCGGCGCGTGGCGCACTGCGCTGGCCGCCACGTCCGCCACCCTGGCCACGACCGCCACCGCCGCCGCTGCGCAGCTGGATCGGCTGCGGCTTGGCAGTTGGGTCGGGTTCGAAACCGGCGATCACCTCGACCGGGATCTCGCGCTTGATGAAGCGCTCGATATCATGCAGCAGGTCGCGTTCGTCCACGCAGACCAGCGACACGGCTTCGCCGGTGGCGCCGGCACGGCCGGTACGGCCAATGCGGTGGACATAATCTTCGGGGACGTTGGGCAGGTCATAGTTGACCACGTGCGGCAACTGGTCGATATCGATACCGCGCGCGGCGATGTCGGTGGCGATCAGTGCGGTCAGCTTGCCGTCCTTGAATTCGGCCAGCGCCTTGGTGCGCGCCGACTGGCTCTTGTTGCCGTGGATCGCCATGGCGGTGATGTTGTCACGCGCCAGTTGTTCGACCAGCTTGTTGGCGCCGTGCTTGGTGCGGGTAAACACCAGCACCTGCTTCCAGCCATGGGTCTGGATCAGGTGCGCCAGCATCGGATGTTTCTTGTCGCGGTCGACCGGGTGGATCTTCTGGCCGATCACTTCGACCGTCGAATTGCGGCGCGCCACTTCGATCAGGGCCGGGTTGGTCAGCAGGCTGTCGGCCAGCTTCTTGATCTCATCGGCGAAGGTGGCCGAGAACAGCAGGTTCTGGCGCTTGGGCGGCAATACTGCCAGCACCTTGCGGATGTCGCGGATGAAGCCCATGTCGAGCATGCGGTCGGCTTCGTCCAGCACCAGGATCTGCACGTGCTGCAGGTTGACCGTGCCTTGTTGCATGTGGTCCAGCAGACGGCCCGGTGTCGCCACCAGGATATCGACGCCACGCTTGAGCAGCGCGATCTGCGGATTGATGCCGACGCCGCCGAAGATGCAGGCCGAGGTCAGGTCCAGGTACTTGCCATACAGGCGCACGCTTTCTTCGACCTGGGCAGCCAGTTCGCGGGTCGGCGCCAGGATCAGCGCACGGATCGGAATCTGGCCGTTGATCTTGGCACGTTGCACGGCCGACAGGCGCTGCAGCAGCGGCAGGGTGAAACCTGCCGTCTTGCCGGTGCCGGTCTGGGCGCCAGCCATCAGGTCGCCGCCTGAAAGCACGGCGGGGACAGCCTGGGCCTGGATTGGAGTTGGGGAGGTGTAGCCTTGTTCGGAAACTGCACGAACGATTTCGTCGGACAAGCCGAGCGCAGAAAATGACATTAGATTCGCAAAGTGGGTTCGGCCTGTCGCCGCGAAGGGCGCCAGTCTCAGGCAGACGGGGTTGAAACTTGGAGAGAGCGACTGGCAGGACTGGAGCTATGCCGCGCTGGCCGAAGTATAACAGCGCGTCCCCCTGTCACACGAGAAATATTTTCAGGCCTGTTGCGCCAGGAATTGCAGCACCGGCGGCAACACCAGCTGGCTCTGCATCAGGCCGCCGAAATGGGTCACCCCCGGCAGGCTGACGAATTGGCCCCGGGGCAGCAGCGCGGCGGTACGGCGCACGGCGTCATGGCGGGCGTCGGCGTCGCCGCAGAACATCAGGCAGGGCAGGTCCATATGGGCCAGCAGGTCTTCCTGCGAGGGGCGGGGCTGTTGTGCGGCGACGGCCAGCGCCACCAGGTCGTTGCCACGGATGAGCATCTTCACCTGCGGCGAGATGCGCTCGTCAAGCAGGGTCTCGAAGGTGGCGATGAAGGCTTCCGGGTCACGCCCGTCGATACCGTGAAAACCGTTCCAGCTGGTATCGGCATAGGGATGGGCCGCGCCCAGCACCAGGCTCGACAAGCGCGCAGGCGCATGGCGTACCAGGCCGTAGCCGACCCAGCCGCCCAGCGAATAGCCGAAGAAATGGGCCCGTTCGATGTCCAGCGCGTCCAGCACCGCCAGCGCATCGCGGCAGCGCTGCAACTGGCTGTAGGCCTCGGTCTGGTGCGGCTTGTCGCTCTGGCCGTGGCCCAGCGCATCGAACATGATGACCCGGTAATGGGGCCGCAGCGCCTCGGTAAAGCCGAAGAAGCGCCAGGCCTCGAGGCTGCTGGTGAAGCCATGGTGCAGCAACAGCGGCGGGCCGTCGCCCTCTACCTGATAGTGGATGCGGCCGGCGTCGCTGTGGGCAAATGGCATGGTCGAGTGAAGTCAGTTATTGATGGCGCTCTTGCAGCGCTTGCTCAGCAATGCCCTGGAGCGGGCGCAGATTTCTTCGGTGGAGAGGTCTTCGATATGGGTGGCGATCGACCACACATGACCGAACGGATCGCGCAACATGCCGGAGCGGTCGCCGTAGAACTGGTCTTGCACCGCGCGCAGCCGGGTCGCGCCGGCCGCCAGCGCCTGGGCGAAGATGGCGTCGACGTCGGCCACGTAGACCAGCAGGCTGACACCGGCGCCGCCCAGCGTCTGGGGACTGAAGAAACCGAGCTCTGGGTGCTCATCGGCCAGCATCACGCGGGTATTGCCGAGCTGTATCTCGGCATGCCAGGTCTTGCCGTGGGGGCCGTCGAGCCGCATGATCTCGGTCGCGCCGAAGGCGTGCCGATAGAACGCGATGGCATCCGCGGCGCTATTGACGATGAGGTAGGGAGTAACGCTGTGATAGCCCGGCGGCAGGATGCAGGAGTCGGGGGCAATCGCGGAACTGGCGTCCGCCGGGGCGGTGGGCTGGCTGGGCATGTCGTCTCCTCGGTCTTGGCCGGCGGTTGCACACTATACCGCAACGGCTTGTCGGCAGCGCCGAGGAGCGACACTCCAGCAAGAATCAGGCAAATTCGGACAGCAGATTGACCGATTGCGAGAAGATCTTCGGGCTGCCGGCGATCACGTCACCCTTGTACAGGTAGTCGGAGTCGCCCTTGAAGGTGCCCACCAGGCCACCGGCCTCGGTCACCAGCAGCGAGCCGGCGGCGATGTCCCATGGCTTGAGGCCCTTCTCGAAGAAACCATCCAGGCGGCCGGCGGCGACGTAGGCCAGGTCCAGCGCAGCCGCGCCAGGGCGGCGCAGGCCGGCGCTGTGCTCGGTCATGACCTTGAACATCTTGACGTATTCGTCCAGGCCGTCGAGGTCGCGGAACGGGAAGCCGGTGCCCAGCAGGGCATCAGCGATCTTGTCGCGCTTACCGACGCGGATGCGCTTTTCGTTCAGATAGGCGCCGGCGCCCTTGGACGCCGTGAACAGGTCGTTGCGCGTCGGGTCGTACACCACCGCCTGGGTGATGATGCCGCGCTGCTGCAACGCGATCGATACGCAGTACTGCGGGAAGCCGTGGATGAAGTTGGTGGTGCCGTCGAGCGGATCGATGATCCAGACGTTGGGATTTTCGTCGTGCAGGTTGTCGGAAGCGCCGGACTCTTCGGCCAGGATGGCGTGGTCCGGATAGGCGGTCTTGAGGACATCGATGATGGCTTCTTCGGCCGCCTTGTCGACTTCGGTGACGAAGTCGTTGTGGGCCTTCTTTGACACTGTCAGCAGGGACACGTCGAATGACGCCCGGTTGATGATGGTAGCGGCGCGGCGTGCTGCCTTGATCGCCGTATTGAGCATGGGTGGGATGAGCATTCGGGTGGTTCCGTTAAAATTGCGATGACCGCGTTCGATGGACGCCGTCGTCCCCGTGCCGCGCGCAAGCCGGCATGACAGTGAAACGACAGTGAAATTAATGAGCGATGCGCCGCCCGTGGCTGTATGCTTGCGGGCTTGCCGAAAAGGCGGTGCGGTTCATGAACCACATCCTTGTTGTCATATCGACAGCAATTCCTTCCTGGCGCGAATCCGTTATTTTAAATGAACAAGCAACAAACCGACTATTCTCTTTTTTCGCGATTGCGCTTTGTGTTGGTCAATACCAGCAGTCCGGGCAATATCGGCGCGGCTGCCCGCGCGATCAAGACCATGGGTTTTTCGGAGCTGGTGTTGGTCAGCCCGCGCTTTGCCGACGCCATCCACGCCGAGCAGGCGGTGGCGTTCGCCAGCGGCGCGCTCGACGTGCTGGAGTCGGCCCGGGTGGTCGAGACGGTCGAGGAGGCGTTGCAAGATTGCAACTACGCCGCCGCCGTCAGCGCGCGCCTGCGCGAATTCTCGCCCCCGGTGGTGTCGCCGCGCGTGTTGGCGGCGCAACTGAGCGGCGATGTCACCCTGAATGCAGCGTTGGTCTTCGGCAACGAGCGCTTCGGCCTGCCCAACGAGGTGGTGCAGAAGTGCCAGGCGCTGATCAACATCCCCGCCAATCCCGATTATTCGTCGCTCAACCTGGCGCAGGCCGTCCAGGTGCTGGCCTACGAATGCCGCATGACCGAACTCGAGACCCGCGGCGGGCCGATGCAGACCAGTGGCGATGCACGGGCGCCGGGCGACGTCGGCTTTCAGGGCAGCAGTGCCAGCGTGACCGAGATCGAGGGCATGTTCGCCCATCTGGAGCAGGCCCTGGTGTCGATCGATTTTCTCGATCCCGATAATCCCCGCAAACTCATGCCGCGCCTGAAGCGCCTGTTTGCGCGCGCCCAGCTGGAGACCGAAGAGGTCAATATCCTGCGTGGCCTGGCGCGCCAGATCCTGGCGCCCAAGGCCGGCGGCGCCCGCCCGGCGCCACGCGATCAATCATCAGAAGGAGAGTGACAGCATGGCTAAGCTGACCCTGGACCGGATCCTGCAATCGCAGGGTTTCGGCTCCCGCAAATACTGCCGCGAACTGATCGAGGATGGTGAAGTCGCCGTCAATGGCGAAGTCGTCACCGATTACCGCGCCATGCCCGACCCCGACGACCTGACCCTGACCCTGTTCGAGGAAGAGTGGCGCTATCGCGAACACGTCTATATCGCCGTCAACAAGCCGAGCGACATCGAGTGCTCGCGCAAGCCCAGCCACCATCCGGGCGTATTGAGCATCCTGCCCGAGCAATTTTCGTGGCGCGATGTGCAACCGGTGGGCCGGCTCGACCACGACACCACGGGCCTGTTGCTGATGTCGGACGATGGCGCTTTCATCCACGCCCAATCGTCGCCCAAGCGGCACGTCCCCAAGGTCTACCTGGCCACCACTGCCGAGCCGGTCAGCCAGGCGCTGGTGGCGCAATTGCTGGGTGGGGTGCAGTTGCACGACGAGCCGGCGCCGCTGGCCGCCGTGCGTTGCCGCCAGGTCGGCGAGTTCCAGATCGAGATCGTGCTGGAGCAGGGCAAGTATCACCAGGTCAAGCGCATGCTGGCCGCCGCCGGCAATCATTGCAGCGCCTTGAGCCGGGTCGCCATCGGCGGCCTGCAACTGGAGGCATTGGGACTGGCGTCGGGGCAGTGGACCTACCTCGATGCGGCGCAACTGGCGTTGCTGGTGCCGGACCAGGCCTGATCACCTGATCAGGGCGGGGGCGCGCTCTTCAGCGGCCGCCGTCCAACGAAAAACGGACCGTCGCATGGCTGCGATCGGTCCGTTTTTCTTAGGTCTTTAGTTAGCCCAATGCCATCAGTGCCTGGCCGCAGGCGCTTCGATACCCACCGTGGTGTCGGTGGCAAACAATTGCGCGCAATCGACAGCATCGAACTCGTAGTGCTGGCCGCAGAAGTCGCAGTCGACGGCCAGCGTCTCGGATTGCGACAGGGCATCTTCCACTTCTTCGGCGCCCAGCATCCGGAGCATGTTGCCGACCTTCTCGCGCGAGCAGGTGCAACGGAACTGCGGATTCTGTGGCTCGAATACGCGGATGGTCTCTTCCCAGAACAGGCGGCGCATCAAGGTGGCGATATCGGTCGACAGCAACTCGTCGGCGCGCAGCGTATTGCCCAGCATGACCATGCGGTTCCAGGTTTCCTGGGCATCGTCCTCGGGCTGCGCGGTGGGGGCGGCGATGCCGCCTTCGGTCGGCAGCTTCTGCAGCAGCAGGCCGCGCGATACCTGGCCGTCGGCCGCCAGCCACAGCTTGGTGTCGAGCTGTTCGGAGCGCAGCATGTAGTTCTCGATGACGGTGGCTACGCTGTCGCCATCCAGTGGCACGATGCCCTGGTAGGTTTGCTGGCCCGGCAACTTGTCGCGCGGATCGAGGGTGATCACGAAGCGGCCATTGCCGGTGGCGTTGACCAGCGCGCCGAGCGTGGCGTCGTCGGCGATGACCGCGTCTTCGACCACCTTGGCGGTGGCGCGCAGATGCAGTTCCGAATCGCATTCCACCACCAGCAGCTTGACCGGGCCGTCGCCATGGATCTGCATGACGATCATGCCGTTGAACTTCAGGTTGGCCGACAACAGGGCAGCGGCGGCCAGCATCTCGCCCAGCAGGGTCTTGACTGCAGCGGGATAGTCGCGGCGGGCCTGCACCTGTTGCCAGGTGTCCGAAATCTCGACCAGTTCGCCCCGTACCGCAGCGTTGTCGACCATGAATTTTTGCAGCGTATCTTTCATACTTTCTTTCCAGGCGACGCGCCGGCGCCGCCTTGCTCGTTAATGCCAGTTCCGGTCACGCTGCTCAGGCGATGCGCTTGAGCTTGGTCTTGAACTGTTGTGCGCGCTCGACATAACTGTCGGTGCCGGCGTGCATGCGCGCAATGTCTTCTTCGCTCAGTTGCCGCACGGCCTTGGCCGGGGCGCCGATGATCAGCGAATTGTCGGGGAATTCCTTGCCCTCGGTCACCAGTGCGCCGGCGCCCACCAGGCAGTTGCGACCGATCTTGGCGCCGTTCAGCACCACCGCCTGGATGCCGATCAAGGCGCCTTCGCCAATGGTGCAGCCGTGCAACATGGCCTGGTGGCCGACGGTCACGTTCTTGCCGATGTGCATCGGATAACCGATGTCGGTGTGCAGCACCGCGCCTTCCTGCACGTTGCTGTTTTCACCGATGGTGATCAGTTCGTTGTCGCCGCGGATGGCAACGTTGAACCAGACGCTGGAGTGCGCTTCCATGTTGACCTTGCCCACCACCGTTGCCGACTCGGCCACGAAGGCGGTCGGATCGATTTCGGGGATGTCTTGCTCCAATTGGTAGATGGCCATAATAAAATCGTCTCCTGGTGGTCTGCCACAGTCCCTCATGTGGGGACGCGGTCGTTACTGTCAACCGCGTATTTTACCGTCCCTAGAAAGAAGCATCCTTGGATCACGTCTTGCCCTCAATTGAAATCCTTTCATCCAGCGAGCTGCGCGCAGCGGCCCTTGATTGCCTAAGGGAAACATCTCCCGTCGCCAAGTGCGCCGCCGTCAAGGCGTTGCACACGCATTGGCATGCCGGCCAGATGACACTGGCTGAGCGCGCCGCTGGCGATGAAGTCGGCATCCCCGGCCGGCCACTGCGCCCCGAACTGGTGTCGCCGCTGCTGGTGAAGTCGCGCTCGATGCGCACGCCCGAGGGCCGCGCCGCCCTTATCCACGCGCTGGCGCATATCGAATTCAATGCCATCAACCTGGCCCTGGACGCGGTGTGGCGCTTCGACGACATGCCGCGCGCCTTCTATGTGGACTGGCTGCAGGTGGCGGCCGAAGAGGCTTATCATTTTTCGCTGCTGGCCGCGCATCTGGTCACGCTGGGTCATGCCTACGGCGACTTCCCGGCGCACAACAGCCTGTGGGACATGTGTGAAAAGACCAGTGGCGATGTGCTGGCGCGCATGGCGCTGGTGCCCCGTACGCTGGAGGCGCGCGGCCTGGACGCGGCGCCGCCGGTACGCGCCAAGCTGGCCCAGGCCGGCGACCTGGCCGCGGCGCAGATCCTGGACATCATCCTGCGCGACGAGGTCGGCCATGTGCTGATCGGCAATCGTTGGTTCGGCTGGCTCTGCAGCCAGCGCGCGCTGGATCCGGTGCCGACCTTTGCCGAACTGGCGCGCCGCTACAAGGCGCCGCCGATGCGCGGGCCGTTCAACCTCGACGCACGGCGGGCCGCCGGTTTTTCGGAAGAGGAGTTGCTGATGCTGGTCGATATCGAGACTTGACTCGCAATGCATCGGGAGCGGGATGGGGCTGCCACGGATTTTGCAGATTTAGCTTGCTGGCGCTGCTGCGATTGCGCATTGATATGCTATCTTTTTGGGCTTGATTCAGTCGATGAATCGCCGACATGACGCCACGGTTCGCATTGGCACTAACGAAAGGATGAACATGAACAACGCAGTTTCCCGAGTGGCGCTGGTGCTGGCTGCCATCACCGCCGTGGTCGTGCTGAATGCCTGCCAGAAAAAGGACCCGGGTCCGGCCGAGGCGCTGGGCAAGCAGATCGACAGCGCCGTGCAGGAAGCGGGCAAGCAGCTTGAAGAGGCTACCGGCAAGGCGAAGGAACAATCCTCGGACACCGGCAGCAAGCTGGGTCAGGCGCTGGACCAGGCCAAGGCCGATGCCAAGGTCGCCTATGAAAAGACCAAGGAAGGCGCCAAGGAATTGAGCCAGCAAGCGGGTGAAAAAGTACAGCAGGCCGGCGAGAAGATCCAGGACGCCGCCAAGAAGTAAGTCATACCGAGTTAGTGATCGAATGCCGTCCGCCCGTCATGGGGGACGGCATTTTTCATGGCGCGCTCTGCCGCTGCGCGGCATGGATCTCGTCGATCACCAGTTGCTGCACCGATGGCTCCAGCGCCATCGCCACGTGACCGACACCGGCCAGTGCGATATTGCGTGCGCCGGCCAGGTGCGCTGAACTCTGCGGTGACACGATATTGTCGTGATGGGAGTAGATCGACACGATGGCGGCCAGGTCGTCGGCCTCTTCGGTAGCGGCCAGTTTTTGCAGCCATTCGCTGCTGCGACCTTCTTCGTAGCGCCCCAGCCAGTTCATCTCGCCGCAGTTGATGCCGATGCCGAAATTGGCGATCGAGGTGCCATGGTGGGGCGAGCCCAGCGTGATCAATTTCGCCACGTGGGTGGTGCCATGGTCGCGCAGGTAGGCGCGTGCGGCCAGGCCGCCCATGCTGTGGGCGACGATGACGATGCGCTGCTGGCCGGTTTCGGCTTGCACCCGGCGTACGGCGGCGTCGACCAGCGGTGCGTAGCCGTCGATGCTGCCGAAGACCGGTTCCATGTCGAGCGCGTAATGGGTGATGTGGGCCGAGCGCAGCGCCAGGCTCATCCAGCGCCAGTAGCCGCTGTTGCAGCCGTAGCCGTGGATCAGCAGCACGGGCGGTGAGGTGGTGTCGGGAAAGGTGAACTGGTCGAACCGCAGGAAGGGCATGGCCCACGAGGAGCACAGCATGGTGGCGCGAAATTCGCGCGCGAACAGGCGCGCCATCTGCAACCAGGTCAGTTCGACCGGATTGGCGGTGCGGCCGCGATAGGGCCAGGTCAGGAAGAAGCTGTTGGCGGTGATCTGCGCCCGGATCAGCAATACCAGCACGATGCCGCTGATGGCGGCGACTGCCAGGGGCCAGTCGAAGTGGCGAAACAGGAGCGCAAACAGCGCCGCCAAGCCGATCTGGATCAGCAGCAAGGTGCGGGAAATACGGGAAATCATGCGTGCGCGGTCCGATGCTGTCGTGGTCAATCCGTCATGCCGGTGGCACGCGGTGCGCAGAGCATAGCAGAGCTGTTTGACCGATTGATGATGGTGGTGCACCGCACGGTGTCACGCCGAGGATCAATGCTCGGCCGTCGCGGTCGTGGCGGGGGTCGCGCGGGTTGCCGGTTTGACATCGACCAGCCGGGTGCCGGCCAGGCGATCGTGCAGGAACTGGCGCTGCGGATCGAGCAGGATGGTGGCCGCCCACAGCAGCAGGTTGACGGCCGGCACCAGCACCAGCATCCATTGTTTTCCATGCAGGCTCGAGGCCAGGGCCAGGCCTGGCAAGACCCAGAGCCAGGCCAGCACAAAACGCAGCCCCGCCCGCCAGCGGCTCACCGGCGAGCCATCGGCGGCCACCAGCCGGAAGCGCCAGGTCTTCATGGCCAGCGTCTGCCCGCCATGGGTCCAGAACCAGATGAAATACACCCCCAGCACCACGAACAGCCAGGCTTCCATCGCATGGCGCAGGTAAAGCGCATGCCGTTGCTGCAACAGCGTCGAAAACAGCCAGGCCGACATGAACAGGACGCCGAACAGCAGCATGGATTCATACAGCATGCTGCTCAGCCGGCGGCGCAGCGAAGGCGTGGTCATGTCGTGGCTCAAGGATCGTCCCGGTTCTCGTGAATGGCTGGCGCAATGGCGCCGACGCTGCGCGAAATGGTAATGCAATCGCCGCGCGTTGCCTATCGTGCCGATATGCGCAGGTTTGCGCCGGCGCAAGGACGCGTCAATCAGTCGGGATGAAAGCGCAAGAAGAGGCGACGGCCAGGCCGCGCCTCATGAATGGCGATGGCTTCAGGGACGATTGCCTGGCAGTTCAGGCAATGGCGATGAAACAGGGGTAATGGCGCCGGACATCGGCAGGTTCGCTGGTGCGGCCGCAGGCAGCGAAGCTGCCTGGGCGCCCGGCGAAATCACCGGCATGGCCGGTGTTGGGACAGGGCGCTCCAGTGCCTCGGCGGGCAATTGGATGGCCGGTGCTGCACTACTTGGCGCGGTCGGCAGCTTGGCAACTCGCTTGGGCAACTTGGCTTGCGCCAGTTTTTTCTTTTGCTCTGCAGTGAGTTGCTGATATTTGTGCCATTGCTCGCTCTTTTCTTCGGCGTCGAGCTTCTTGGCACGGGCGTAATTGGTGCGTGCAGCGCTACGCTGCGCAGGCGTCAGCTTGGCCCAGTCGCGCATGCGCTCGTGCAGGCGTTGCTGCTCTTCAGGCTTCATCTGGTCAAACTTCTTGCTGATGACCAGCCACTTTTCTTTGTGGGTTTCGTTCATCTTGGGCCATTCGCCGGCCAACGGTTCGAGCGCGGCTTGCTGCTTTGGCGCCAGGCTGGCCCAGGCCAGCTTGCTGTCAGTGCGCTTGACCGGCTGCTTGACAACGCCGCCGGCCTTGGCCGGAATCTGCACGGCAGGCAGGGCGGGCGTGGCAGCCGGCGCCGTGCCCTGTGCACACGACCAGGCGCTCCACAGGCCGCCAGCCAGCACGGCCAGCGCCACCCCCAATGCGATCGGGGTGCGGCGAGTTGCCTTGACAGGGGAGCCGGTGGTGTTGCGCATCGCTTATTCGCCCTTTTCGGCCAGGAAGGCATTGAAGCCGTGGTCGAGATAGGCCGACAGCGGCAGTTCGTCGGACAGCACGGCAGCGTCGATCTCGGCCAGTTCGGTGACGCGCTTGGCGTTCTCGTGCTGATAGATACCGGCAAACAGGATGATGCCAGCCAGTAACGGCACCGCCACGCCAAGCCGGCTCAGCCACGATGGTGCATCGGACGACATGGAGCCGCCCAGTGCGCCGGCCAGTACCGGTTGTTGTACGCGCACGACAACGGCTTTTTTCTTGCGCGCCATGGCCACGCGGCGTGCGGCCGAGAGGTGTTGCAACGTGTCGTCAGACAGGTTGTCCAGATTGGCGTCCAGCGCCAGCTTCACCTTATAGGCGAATTGCAATTCCTTGGTAGTCATAGTGTGATTCCTTTGGCTCTGAGGGCTTGAGCCAGCGCATGAGTTGCACGAGAGCAATGGGTCTTGACGCTGCCTTCTGAGCAACCCATGGCGGCAGCGGTTTCTGCCACGTCCATGTCTTGCCAGTAACGCATCAGGAACGCTTCCCGTTGACGTGTCGGGAGCTTTTGAATCTCGGCGTCGATCTGCATCAGGGTTTGCTGGCGCTCGACCTTGTCGGCGCTGGACTCTGCGGCTTCGGTGCCTTCTGCCGACTCGAGGCTTTCCAGCACGTCGAAGTCATCCTGTCCGTCTTCGCCGCCGTGGCCGAAGCTCGAGAACAGGCTGACCCAGGTGTTGCGCACCTTTTCGCGGCGGAAGAAATCGTGGATGGTGTTTTGCAGGATGCGCTGGAACAGCATCGGCAACTCGTCGGCCGGCTTGTCGCCGTACTTCTCGGCCAGCTTGATCATTGCATCCTGAACAATGTCCAGGGCAGCCTCGTCCTTGCGTACCGCATAAACCGCCTGCTTGAAGGCGCGGCGTTCGACATTTTCAAGAAAATCGGAGAGTTCTTTGTCAGTGGCCATGCAATACGGTTGCCTTGGGGCGAGTCATGAAATGATCGACCGATTTCTGGTCGCGACCCTGGGAATGTTGGGTAAACAAGCGTGGAAAACAGACCGCATCCTAGCAAAATTGGCCTCCCTTGTCGTGGTGTTTATCCCCTCGGCCGCTGGTGCGGGCGCTTTGCAGCGGAATTCGCTTGACCAAAATGATGCAACGCATTACTGTTTGACACCCGCCTCCCACCTTTGGGGCGTTTCATGTGCTTTACCGGTGCTTCACATAAGGTCGTGCCGCTAGAGACGCGCTTTAAGATTAAAGCTTGTTTGTTCTAACCCGTGCCACAAGCGCGAGGAATTCGCAGAAATCCATCTTGGTCCAAGGCTGAACGAGTCGCGTTGAGCGCCATTTCGATCCTCACTACGGTTGGGGACGCAGAAATGACGTAACCGCACACAAAGGGAAGCCACCGGCCCACGAAGACGACTGCCATTCCGCCAGGAGAGAACATCCGATCAATTTCCAATGGACCTTGAAAGGAAGCAGTAATGAGTTCCGAGCACATCACCGGTGCGGACATTCTCGTCCGTTGCCTGGCTGAAGAAGGTGTTGAACACGTCTTCGGCTACCCGGGCGGCGCCGTCCTGTATATCTACGACGCAATCTTCAAGCAAGACAAGTTCCAGCACATCCTGGTTCGCCATGAGCAGGCTGCCGTGCATGCCGCCGATGCCTATTCGCGCAGCTCGCAGCGGGTCGGCGTGGCTATCGTGACCTCCGGTCCGGGTGTGACCAATGCCGTCACCGGCCTGGCCACCGCCTATATGGACTCGATCCCGATGGTGGTGATCTCCGGCCAGGTGCCTTCCACGGCGATTGGTCAGGATGCTTTCCAGGAGTGCGACACGGTCGGCATCACGCGTCCATGCGTGAAGCACAACTTCCTGGTCAAGGACGTCAGGGAGCTGGCCGAGACGGTCAAGAAAGCCTTCTTCATCGCCACCACTGGCCGTCCCGGTCCGGTGCTGGTCGATATCCCCAAAGACATCACGATGCATACCTGCGCCTTCGAGTATCCGAAGAGCGTCGAGATGCGTTCGTACAAACCGGTCGACAAGGGCCATTCAGGTCAGATCCGCAAGGCGCTGCAGTTGCTGCTGACCGCCGAGCGCCCGATGATCTATACCGGCGGCGGCATCATCCTGGCCAACGCCGCGCCCGAGCTCAACAAGCTGGTCGACCGCCTGGGTTTTCCCTGTACCAATACGCTCATGGGCCTGGGCGCCTATCGTTCGTCGAGCGACAAGTTCGTGGGCATGCCCGGCATGCACGGCACCTACGAAGCCAACATGGCCATGCAGCACAGCGATGTGCTGATCGCCATCGGCGCCCGTTTCGATGACCGCGTGATCGGCAACCCCAAGCATTTTGCGTCGAACGCACGCAAGATCATCCACATCGATATCGACCCGTCGTCGATCTCGAAGCGGGTCAAGGTCGATATCCCGATCGTGGGCAACGTCAAGGACGTGCTGCTGGAGCTGCTGTCCCAGCTCGATACGACCGAGATCCGTCCCAATCCGGCAGCGCTGGACGCCTGGTGGAAGCAGATCAACCAGTGGCGCGAGCGTGATTGCCTCAAGTTTGCGGGCTCGGATGAATTCATCAAGCCGCAGGCAGTCGTCCAGAAGGTATGGGAAGTCACCAAGGGCGATGCCTTCATCACCTCCGACGTTGGCCAGCACCAGATGTGGGCGGCCCAGTACTACGGCTTCGACAAGCCGCGCCGCTGGATCAATTCGGGCGGCCTGGGCACCATGGGTGTCGGTTTGCCCTACGCCATGGGCGTGCAGATGGCCAATCCCGATGCCACCGTGGCGTGCATCACCGGCGAGGCCTCGATCCAGATGTGCATCCAGGAACTCGCCACCTGCAAGCAATATCACCTCACGCCCAAGATCGTGTTGCTCAACAACCGCTTCCTGGGCATGGTGCGCCAGTGGCAGCAGATCGATTATGGTTCGCGTTATTCCGAGTCCTATATGGATTCGTTGCCCGACTTCACCAAGCTGGCCGAATCGTATGGCCACGTTGGCATGAAGATCGAGAAACCGGGCGATGTCGACGGCGCCCTCAGGGAAGCCTTCGGCATGAAAGACAGGCTGGTCTTCATGAACTTCATTACCGATCAAACCGAGAACGTCTGGCCGATGGTCAAGGCAGGTAAGGGTTTGACTGAAATGTTGCTGGGTTCGGAGGATCTTTAATCATGCGCCATATCATTTCCGTGCTGCTCGAAAACGAAGCTGGCGCCTTGTCCCGCGTGGTCGGTCTGTTTTCCGCCCGCGGCTACAACATCGAAACACTCACCGTTGCACCCACCGAAGACCCGACCCTGTCGCGCATGACCATCGTGACATCCGGTTCGGACGATGTGATCGAACAGATCACCAAACACCTGAATCGCCTGATCGAGGTGGTGAAGGTTGTCGATCTGACGGAAGGCGCGCATATCGAGCGCGAACTGATGTTGATCAAGGTGCGCGCCGTGGGCAAGGAACGCGAGGAGATGTACCGGACCGTGTCCATCTTCCGCGGTCACATCATCGATGTCACCGAGAAGGCTTACACCATCGAGCTGACCGGTGACAAGAGCAAGCTGGACGCCTTCATCGATGCCATGGATCGAACCGCCATCCTGGAAACAGTGCGCACCGGCGGCTCCGGCATCGGGCGCGGCGAGCGGATCCTGAAGATCTGATCGCCAGTAGTCGACATCACACACCCTATTCATTAAGTTATTCGGAACACAAGGAAAAATCATGAAAGTTTTTTACGACAAAGACGCAGACCTGTCCCTGATCAAGAACAAGAACGTGACCATCATCGGTTACGGTTCGCAAGGTCACGCGCACGCGCTGAACCTGAAGGATTCGGGCTGTAAGGTGACGGTGGGTCTGCGTCGCGACGGCGCCTCCTGGAGCAAGGCCGAGAAGGCCGGCCTGAAGGTGGCTGAAGTCAACGATGCGGTCAAGGAAGCCGACGTCATCATGATCCTGCTGCCGGATGAAAACATCGGCCAGGTGTATGCCGAGAACGTCGCGCCGTACGCCAAGCAGGGCGCTACATTGGCGTTCGCCCACGGCTTCAACGTGCACTACGGCCAAGTCGTGCCGCGCGCCGACCTGGACGTGATCATGATCGCCCCGAAGGCGCCAGGCCACACCGTGCGTTCGACCTACAGCCAGGGTGGCGG
>NZ_JAIUCY010000005.1 GCF_020179755.1 Herbaspirillum sp. alder98 | reverse complement strand
TCTTGAATTGCGGGCTGTGCCGCCGATAGGGACCTCGTGATGCCATGATGTCGCTCCTCCTGAGAAGGCTCGACAAGCGTATCACTTCATCTCCAGGCCTTGGTCCAGCCCGAGGGGTTCACTCCATTCCGAGTCAATTGTAACGAACACCAGGAAGTCACAGATCATCTGTTCCCCCCGGAAATTCATTTCGCAACGAGGCAAGTATTCTCGTCCCCGAAAGAAAGCTCAGTTCTCCTGTGAGCATCGCTTTTGCCGTCGAAGAAATCCTAAGTCGGACGGTCTTTGCGTAGTTCTCATCTGTTGAATATCCCGACATCTTTTCTCCGTGCTTGATGTCTGTTTCTGGGCGATCGAGGCTTATGATGTAATCATCCCTCCCGACCTGCTGGATCACTGCTGAACCAGCCGGGAACTGGTCTGCCTGACGACCTGATCAGACAGTAACCGGACGTAGGTTTCTCGCAGCTTCTGCTCAATCGCAGGGGGAAGAGGCTCGTGGTTGTCAGCGCAAGCTTCCACAGGTGCCTGGAGTACGGACTTGGCGGGGCGTCCGTCACTGCCAGTGAGGTAGACATTTGCACCCGCAACTGGCGCAGTGCCTGCGGGATCCAACGCCACCAGCGTCAAGTGCGCAAAGGCCACACAAGAAAATCGGTTGCCGGATACACCAAGTCCGCTGACCAGGAATTGAAAGCGCGCTGTGGGATCCTGAAATTCATCCTTGAGCAGCAACACCACCAGGTCAGCCCCGGTCTCGTCGGCAATGGCCTTGACCGGGTCCTTGATTGCAGCCCAGTTGAAACGATCCGCCCGGAGGAATGCATCAGGTGCATAGACCTTGCCCAAGCCGCTGGTGAGTTCACCCTGGTAGGCCACGGCCGCGATACCCAAGGTCTTGCTTATTGCGTCGGCAAAGCGATCTGCATAGTACCGATCCAACTGCCAGGACGAGACGTCTTTGGCATTCTGAATGACGCGCGGAAGTTGCTGGTAAAAAGTGACGGTATTGGCGGCGACAGAAACGACCACGATGCGCTTTGTCTTCTTCAGTTGGTCGTTAGTCAACGTGACTCCATTCATGGTCACTTGGCAAGCCGATAGCAACACGACGATCGACAGGCGCAACAACATGCCACTGCAAAGGCGCGCATACCTGCGAAGAAAAAAAATCATATTGTTTGATCTGCTTGATGTTGTTGGGTGGCCAGCTGGAAATTGACCGAATGTTATTTCATCGATTTGCTCTGCCAATGGGCCATTTTTTTGATGCAGGAGCTGATAAGGTCTGTCACTTCAGCTTAGGACAGAAGTCCACCGCCAATCACTATGCCGAGAATTCCTAAGATATAAGACAAGAGGAATTTCCCATAGAAGCCTTGTCTTTTTGCAATCAGAAGCGCATATCCTGGAATCACAAAACACAACACGCCTTTTAAGGCACTTACCGCAAATGTCTTAAGCGTCACATATACCTGTGCAGCCGCCATTATTGCCAGCCCTGCAAGTAACAACCCCGTCCCTACTGCACTCATTGTTCTTCCTTTTTATTTTCAAAGTTCGTTGACGGATTTTAAATGTAAAAATCTTTGTACGACGTACTCGCTTTCCATTGCTCGGCGAATAAACAAAACCAAGCCGCCCGGTGACGCGGAATAATTTCTTTTTTCGCTAAAGCGCTTAAATGTTCTGCCAGTATCCATCCCCGATATCCAGGCAGGTATTTCCCATTGATGAAGACAGAAGTTCGCTCCTGGCGCCGATTGCAGACGTTAGCACTTACGTAAAGAGAGGCGTTGGGAAATTCCGTCAGCCCATCGTCCGGTCTTGAGCTGAACGCGATACTAACTCCCCAAAAGACAAAGGGAAATGTCGTTCGCACCAGTCTTTGAATTCATCGCCGGTCGTTACTGAAAATGGACCTTGGCCCGGCGCAAAGAGAATCAGCGGGTGATTGCCCAAGCAACGCCAGAGTCTCGCCAGGCAATCGCTGGCAGCGCCGATTGATGATGCGGCACCATAACCTTCAGCATCATGCAGCACCTTGAAGCCGCCGGCGGTCACAACACCGCCGTCAAACTCAGGCAGGTAAGATTGAATTGTGTCGTTCATCAAAATTGGGAATGGTGGTCAAGTCATATTCATCTGCTGTCCAGCTGCTGGCTGCAGTCAGACATCGAAACCGATAGCTGTGCCCCTATCTTCGGTTCGTTTCCCTGCTTGCTTTCTTGTTTCAGAACTCGATCGGATAATATTTTCGATTAACACCGTTCATTCCCAGATTTAATCCAAACTTGGGATTCTCGCCAAGATCGTGCACAGTGACGAAGACCTTCCCATCTGCCTCACGATAGTTCGCTTGGTAAACATGTCGTGCTTCCATCTTTGGAATGGTGACGGAGAGCGCGGCGCTCGTGTAGGCGTAAATTCAGGCGCTGGTGTACCGCGGACAGATCCTCAAGTTGATGCGAACAGCGGCTTTCCGACCGAACGTGTCAACGGTCTACTGGCGCCATCACGAATGAATAGCGCGCACATTGCCCAACATGTCATGCACCCCAAGCGTCATCATCGCGAGAAACGCGATCAATGCCAGGTAGCAAACACTGTAGTTAATCTTGGTTGCGGCCGAAACCCCGTAGTAGCGCGCATTGTCCGGGTGACCCGGGTCGTAATTCCAGGCCAGCCGGAGTTGCGGCAAGGCCAGTATCGCGACCAGGATCAGCATAGGGCTTGGGCGATAGATGAACAGCGCTATCAACACCGGAACACCGGCGAACCAGATCCGCGGCGACAACACCGCAGTAATGCGACCGCCGTCGAATGGCGATAACGGGATCAGATTGAACAGGTTGAGGAATAAGCCACTGTATGCAATGGCGAGCAGCAGCGAACTATCCAGTTGCCGGGCCGCGAAATAGCAGGCCAGCGCTGCGACGCTGCCGGCAAGCGGGCCGGCCATGCCGACATAGGCCTCCGTTTCGGCGTCGAGTGGCTTGTCCTTCATCTCGATCCAGGCGCCAACGAATGGGATGAAGGTCGGTAATCCGACATTCATCCCCCGGTTGCGGGCAGCCCAGTAATGGCCGTACTCGTGGATCAGCAGCATGCAGATGAAGCCCAGCGCATAGCGCCAGCCGAAGATCAACGTATAGGCCAATAGCGACAGCAGCATGGAGCCGCCGGACGCCAGCAGCTTGCCGAATTTGAGCCCGGACAGGGCAAGCACTAACAGCTTGATCATGATGTCCGGTCAGTGCGGATCGGTTGGCCTGGGCGGCGACGGCGGCGTGGCCGGCGCTTCAGTTGCCGGCAAGGCGGGCGTCGCAGCAGCTGGCGTATCCTCTGGAAACACGATAGGGGACACAGCCTTGGGTTTGCCGGTAAAGAACTTCTTGAAGGCTGCGCCAAAGGCGACGACGGCCAACAGGATCACCTTGAAGAACTTGGCAACGAACGCGGCGATGATGGCAAACAGGCCCAGCTTCTTGACCGCGACGCCGGCAACCAGGGCCGCCAGGCCGTATTCGGCGACATGGTCGGTGGACGCGTTGAAGTCGCTGTATCGCTTGCCATCATTGAAGCTGATCGCGGCAAGCAATTGTTGTGCAATGGGCTTGTATTGCTGAAGCTGATCCAATGAGCTGACCATCGTGAGCGAGAGATAGCCTTCACGACCCAACGCTAACGTGCGGTAATTCACCGAGAGGTCGGCAGCGGCATCGTGCCTGTCTTTGCCACCGATGATGGCCGACCACACCAACTTGTGTGTCACCGCATCATACTTGGGTACCTCGGCCCAACCAGTCACTTCGATCTCGCGGATCCCGTGTTGCTTGCGCTCGGCATTGACCGCTTCGGTGCCTTCCTTGAGGCTGCTCAGGATATCGTCTGCTTTCCAATCCTTGGCGTCATCGTCGCGCACATAGCCGCCCTTTTCCACGGTCAGTATGCTCATCCATGAACTGGCGCCGTCGGTAGGCAGGATGATGCCGACCAGTGCCTGGTCATCGACGCGGTTGCCGAGAGAACGCAGATAGCGGCCTGCCGCCGCCGAGGGGATGAAGGCGGTCTTGGCTGGCAGGGCGAGCTTTGCCTGATCCTGGATGTCGATGGAGGCCGGGCCATGCTTGAGGACCTTTTCAGCCTCCTGTGCGGCAGCTTTCTGCTCGGCCTCGGTCGCTTGATCCAAGGCATTGGCGTTGCCACAGAGGAGGATCAGGAATGCAGAAAAAGCAATGAAGAAACGATGTGGCGTTTTCATGGATGGAATTATTTTTTCTAATTTCTGGCGTGGCGGTAACTGCTGCCATGAATCCAGGCAGAATCATCGGCCTGGATTTTCTTCTTCTTACTTAGCCGGGCTTACGTCCCGGCTTTAGACACTACTGTTGCGTTCGCAGGTGTGGCGTTGGTGGTTGCCGTGGCCTCTGTCGGGAACATGTCTTTTTGCAGTTCCGCCGTGCATTCGTCTCGCCATTGCGCCATCGCCGCCTTGATCATTGCGGCCTTGTCCGCCAGCATCTGATCGTAGCCTGGGCTGGTTGGAGTCTCCTCCGGGAAGCGCCTGCAGAAGCCTTCTGCCAGTAGTGTCTTGGTTTGCGCGTCGAACAGCTTGGCCTTGACCGCGTAGTGGATGCGGTAGTGCGTCCAATTGGTGGGGAAGTACGCGAAGCCCCAATTGATGGTCTGGACGTCGACGATGTAGCGCGCGGCAGGGGCGACGGAGAGGTTGGAAATATCGTCACCTGTTACGGGGATGGTAGCGACAGCGCTTTTCGTGCCATAACGGTTCGACAAGTTATTGACCAGCGAGATGGCAATCTCGTTGGCGGGGTCGGTGATCCCGTTTTCGGCAACCAGCGTATTGCCTTCGGAGATCATGACGAACGCACCAATCAACCCGAACGTGGCGCGACCGGCAGTCATGGCGGCGAAGTCAGGCTTCTTCTCGCGCGAAGTCGCCACCACGCCTTGTTCTTTGAGCGCCGCGACGTTGTTGGGAGCAAGCGCTTGTTTGTTGGCGGTGATGCATCCGGTGGTGAGGACAGTAGCGATGGTCAATGCACAGAGGGTGCGAAAGATGCGAAGCATTTGGCGTGTCATGGCGTTTTTTTGTGGTGGGTGAGAAATCTTGTCGAGCGTGGAGCGACCCCGCCCGCAGACAGGCGATGGTCAGGCTGGGCCTGGCACAGCACGTGTATCGGCATGCAGGTAATGAAGCCCTGGCAGATGAATCTATCCGGTGTCGGCACGCGAAAAAGCGTCCCGATCCAAATTCCGGGGATGGCTACGCGTTTCGCATCAACAGCAAAAATTTATTGCTGAATCGCGATTGGAATATCAGGGCGAGAGGAAACAGGGGGCGCACGCAGGAGCGGACGTGGTTGCAGGCGAATTTCGTTATTTTTCATGATTCGGATGCCGTGGATGTAGTTAGTTTTTGTTTGCAGGCGACTCCCCAGGCTCGCCCTTTCTATTCATTAATGGTAAATCAAAGTAAAGAAAAAAGGTGCGTACCGCGTTATAAATCGGCTCGCTCGTTTGCATTGCCAGACCTGGTGTTAGTTGGCTGATACACGGCGCGTCAGCATTTCGTCAGCATGGCGTCATCAAGAGGCATGTCGGCCAGAAAAAATAAAGGCTGGACCTAAGTCCAGCCTTCTTTTAGCCCTCGGCGGCGAATCCTTTTCAGGAGAACATCTTCCCGACAAGGCGGGCGCCCACGTGGAGGATCATGGCGATCGGCGATTCGTAGTCCATGGCGCCGGTGAAGATGCTGTCGGCGCGGGCAGCGGTGGCGAAGAGGGTGAGGGCGATTGCGGCGGTGGTGGCGGTGATGATGCGCATGATGTTCTCCTTGGTGAGTCGGTTCCGGGTTGTCCGATCCGCTGTTTCGTTTCGGGTTGGATGTATCTTGCCCCGGCCCGGTTACCGTTCGATGTCAATGCCGGCGGCCATTATTTCAGTTGAAACAAGGTCGGCCTGTCGATCAAGGAAATAAGAGGTTCACGACGCTGCCAACGCCGTGACGGCATTGCCGCCGACCGCACTCTGTCGTGATCTGGCGTATTGGCCCGGAGGCATTCCGGTGTGACGGGTGAAGGCGACGGTAAAGGTGCTGGATGAACTGTAGCCCACCAGGGCGGCCACTTCTGCGATGGCTTTTCCCCGGGCCAGGAAATTCCTCGCCAACGCCATCCGCCACGACAGCAGATAGTCCATCGGAGTGACACCCAGGGCGGCGCTGAACCGCTCGAAAAATGCCGAGCGCGAAAGCGCCGACTCTTTTGCCATCAGCGCTACGGTCCACGGTTCTTGCGGAGTTTCATGGATGCGGCGTATGGCACTCGCCAGGCGGACGTCGGCAAGTCCGCGCAACAGGCCCGGCGACGTTATCGCATTGCTTGACGAGCGCAGCGCTTCGATCAGCATCACTTCCAGCAGACGTTCGAGCACCACTTCGCGCGCGGCGCGCTGAGATCGAGATTCGTCGATGACTAACTGCACCAGCGAAGACAGGCGCTGGTCGCCCCGTATATGAACCAGCTTTGGTAGTAGCGTCAAAAGCAACGCCGAGTCTGGAGACGTCAACTGGCAAAAGCCCACCAGCGTTCGCACCTCGGCATCGACCGACAGCAAGCCATTGCGATGTTCTCCGTTTTCCAGCAATGCAGGCGCCAATTGCCATTCATCGTCGGCAGGCGGGTCGAAACTGGTTGCCGAGAATGTCGCCATCGATGGAATCAGCAGGAAGTCACCGGCTTCAACGACGATGTGCGTCGCATCGACCGTGTAGCGCATTTTTCCTTCGAGCACGACGCAGCAGCACAAGGGCGCATCGTCGAACTCGCCGCGCACCCCCCAGCGCCCGGCGCCGGTCACGATCTTCGAATACGCCATCTTGGGTTGGAGCAGGGTGACAACTGACGTCAGAGGGTCGACCATAGATGGACTGTTGCAAACAAAAATAGGACTTCTGATTGTAGATGGTTTGAAAGATGCCGGCTATCGTGGGGGCTCTCAAGTTGAAAGGACGCTCATGAAAACCGTATTAATCACTGGCTGCTCTTCCGGCTTCGGCCTGGAAACCGCCAAATACTTTCTGGATCGCGACTGGACCGTCATTGCCACCATGCGTACGCCGCGCGACGATGTGTTACCCAGCTCCGCGCATCTGAAGTTGCTGCAGCTGGACGTCACCGACGCCGATAGCATCCGCCGTGCGGTCGAAGCAGCAGGGCCGGTGGATGTGTTGGTGAACAACGCCGGCGTGGGCATGCTGGGGCCATTCGAAAGCACTTCGATGGATGCCGTGCGCGAGGTATTCGAGACTAACACTTTCGGTACGATGGCTGTGACGCAGGCGCTGCTGCCACAGTTTCGCGCGCGCAAGGCGGGTGTTGTGATCAACGTAGCCTCGTCGGTGACGTTGACATCATTGCCGTTACTGCCGGTCTACACGGCAAGCAAGGCCGCGATTGTTGCATTCACTGCATCGTTGGCGCTGGAGTTGAAGGAATTCAACATCAGGGTGGGCGTGGTGCTGCCGGGCATGGCGCCGGAAACCCCGTTTGCCAGTAATGCGCACGCCAGGGTGACGCAGTCGTTTCCCGACGACTACGCGCCCACCATGCAGGCGGTTTTATCGGGCTTCCAGAATTACGATGGGCCGGTCACGCATGCCGCTGATGTGGCTGAAGTGATCTGGCAAGCGGTCCACGACAGCGCGACTGCGTTCCGCGTGCCTGCCGGGGCGGACGCGATTGAGTGGTTCAAGAGGGGTTAGATTGAGGCCTGGGCCCGACGTCGGGGAGGCTTTCCTGCCATGAAATGCAAAACCGGCCTTCGCAAGGCCGGTTTTTCTATTCACCTGGACTACTTAGCGTGCAGCCTCGGACTCATGGAAAGATTCTTCCAGGTTCTGCAGCGATTCGATTGCCGCGATCAGCAGGCCAATGTGGTGACGGCGGTAAATCAGTTTCTTTTTCAGGCGATTGTTCATGGTTTCTCCAACGACCAGCACCATGCTGGTTCTTGCACGGCAAAAGCCGCGTCGAGCGCGGCGATGGTCATGTTAGGACAGGCGTGATTGTAGTGTCAAACTCCGGGGTGTTCTATTGGCAGAACGATAATACTCCCGGCGGCTTTAGCCAGATGCCCTGGTGCAGGATGTGCTAGAGCACTTCTTCGCTGCGTTGCCGGGCGTCTTCCCTTGCATCTTCCATTAAACGGCGGGTATCGACTTTGCCACGCAGAAGGGCCGCGTGGACTTCGGGGTTGATAGGAGCGACGGTCATCAGCTCCTTCAGGTTTGCCGTACTTTCGTTGTATCGCTGATGCATATAGCTACTCCAGATCGAAAGGGATACAGCTTTGTACCACGGATGAGCAACTTCCACTGGTATACAAGCGCGGACAACGCCGGATAACAGCGTCAGCGGATATCTCATTTTAGTGCGACGAAACATAGACGGCGTCGGCAAATGGCTCGGGAAGGGCGAAGCTATCGCGCATTCGCCGGGCTTCGGCCGCGGGCGTCAGGCCAAACAATCGCCTGAATTCCCTGCTGAACTGCGACGTGCTGGTATAGCCCACCGCGAGGCTTGCCGCCTGGGCCGTCAGGCTCTGGCGAACCATCAGCAGGCGCGCCTGATGCAGGCGGGTCGACTTCACATATTGCATGGGTGACATCTGTGTGATCGCCTTGAAGTTGCTGTAGAAACTCGGTTCACTCATGCCCGCTTCGCCAGCCAGACGCGACACGTCGAGCGCTTGCGTGTAGCCGGCATGAATCAGGCGCAAGGATCGGGCAATCTTGCCGAACTGGCCGCGCATCGCCAGCGCTTTACGCAAGGGCGCGCCTTGTTCACCTGTCAACACGCGAAAATAGATCTCTCGCAACAAGCCTCGCCCTAACACTGCGGCTTCGAGCGGGCGTTGCATTGCCTCCAGAAAGCGTAATACCGATGCTTGCATCGTTTCATCCATGCGGGTCGCCATCATGCTTCGCGGGGCGCTGACCTGGTCGGGCATGGCTTGCTGGTCTATCTGTTCGGAGAGCTCCGCGGCCAGCGTGAAATCGAGATGCAGGTACAAAGCAAGCAATGGTCGCTCGGCCGACGCTTCTGTTTCCATGCTGAAGGGAACCGGCACCGATACGGCCAGGTAGTGATGCTCGTCATAGACATAGAGCTCGTCGCCAAAGAAGCCGCGTTTGCGTCCCTGGCACACGATCACGACACCCGGATCGTACAGGACCGGCGTGCGCGACAGTGCCCGATCCGAACGCAGAATGCGAACGCTGGGGATGGCCGTCAAGTTATAGCCTTCCTCAGGCGCCAGCGTGCGTAACAGTGCCTGGATGCGCTTTTGGGTGGGATCGGATAATGAGGGCGGTGAATCCGAAGCGGATCTTTCTTGCATAGTTTTAGGCAATGATCAGAGGCTAACTGAGCTTATTTATTATATTGTGGCTGATTATTATGCATCTCCAGACTTAATTCAGGAGAGACAGCATGGCGGCCAGCAAGATTCTTTTCATTACCGGAGTCAGCAGCGGTTTTGGCCGCGCCCTCGCGCAGGAGGCATTGGCGGCCGGACATACGGTGGTCGGCACCGTCAGGGCTGAGCAGGCAAGACAAGACTTCGAGGCGTTGTCTGCCGATGCCGCCTATTGTCGCGTACTCGATGTGACCGATTTCGATGGCATCGACGGTGTCGTGGCTGAAGTCGAAGCCACGGTGGGGCCGATCGATGTGCTGGTCAACAATGCCGGATATGGTCATGAGGGTGTGCTGGAAGAATCCCCATTGGCAGAGCTGCGGCAGCAGTTCGATGTGAATGTCTTTGGCGCCGTTGCCGTCACCCGGGCAGTGTTGCCCTTCATGCGCAGCCGCCGTTGCGGCCACGTCATCAATATCACATCCATGGGTGGGCACACAACGATGCCCGGGATTGCCTACTACTGCGGCAGCAAATTCGCCCTGGAGGGTATTTCAGAAGCACTGGGCAAGGAACTCAAGCCCTTGGGCATCGCCGTCACCGCTGTAGCGCCCGGGTCGTTCCGTACCGACTGGGCCGGCCGATCGATGGTGCGAACACCCCGGTCGATCCCTGACTACGATGCAGTATTTGATTCGGTGCGTGCCGCGCGGATGGCCAAAAGCGGCAAGCAGCTGGGAGACCCGCTGAAGGCTGCGCGTGCGATCCTGGCGTTGATTGCCGCGCCATCTCCACCAGCGCATCTGTTGCTGGGGAGCGATGCGTTGAGGTTGGTTCGACAGAAGTTGGCGGAATTCGAGGATGAGATGCAAGCCTGGGAAGCGGTGACGATCTCGACCGATGGGTGAGCCAAATCGGGTCTGCTTTGGTGGTTGGCGGCTTTGATTAGTTTCGCGATGGAGTTATGGCGTCTTGAGAAACACCGTGTCGTAGATCTTGCGAATCTCGGCCACAGAGGCAGGGTCATGCCACTTTTCCACGATGCTTCTGTAATAGGGTTTGTCGCGATTTTCGTTCAGCACGATGTTGACCTGCGCTATCACTTTTCGGCCCCACTCGTTCTTTGGACACATCACCCGATTGAAGACGACTTCATCGGCTTCCTGGGTGGGGATGGCAACCAGCTCTCCGGGGTGGCCCATGAGGCGGGCCTGGTCAGATGCCAGCAGCGGTAATTCGATCATGTAATCCAGGCGTCCGGCCAATAACATGCTGATGGCTTCGGCCTGCTCCGAATAGAATTCTTTCGGCGGGTAGGCGGCTAGCAGCCTGTCCACCGTCGGACTATAGGATCGGTTGCGCATCACTGAAGTGACAAGCTGGCGGTTCCTTAACAGCGCCTGCAGCGATTGCGGCCCCTGGAATTGGGCCACGCGGTCGCGGCGCACGATGATGCGCAGCGGAAGAAAAATCGAAGTGGGTAACGAGAAATAACCATCGCCTTCGCGTTCCGGTGTCTTCAAGGTGCCGATATAGCACCAATGACTTCCTCGCTTGATTTCGCTGATCACGCGCGGGAACGGCGCGGCCAGTTCCATGTGTTCGTACTGGGGAAGATGATCCTTGAGAACATTGAGAGTCAGGTCGAAAATGCCTTGATTCGCCAGCGCGCCCTCCCGGATCATGTAGGGCGGCACGTGGTGTTTTCCCCAGATGATCTGGTCGGCGGCAAGAGCGGCCTGACTTAGTAAGCTGACGAGTAACAGTGGCAGAAAGTAATGCAGAACTCTGAACAGCATCGCCTACTCTCTTCAATAAGACGGGAGGGGAAATTGCGCTACCAAGTGCTGGCTGCGGCTGTCGATTCTTGCACAATAGCCGCCATCCTGCTGGCGAGAGGGCCGCTTTCAGGTCGGTGTCTGCAACAGGCCATTTGCCAGGTGCCTGAATGCCTCGACTGCCTTGCCGTACACCACTTTGGGATCGTCCGACGACGCGATCCACATCGCCGCGTTGAGCGCCGCGCCGTTGAGCAGGCGGGCGGTAGCCTCGGTATCCACCGGTTTGATGACACCGGCCTCGATCAGGCTATGCAGCCCCTCCATGGTTCTTCCCAGGCAAACGTTCTGGCTCGGCCATTGTGATGGATCGCCCAGAACGGCAGGACCGTCGCGCAGCATGATGCGCTGTATCTCTGGCTCCAGCGCCATTTCGATATAGGCAATGGCTTCGGCCAGCAGCCGCTTCCACATATTCTTTTCCTTGGCGCTGAGGGCGTGCGCCTTGTCTGCCATCTCGGTGTCGATCTGATCGACGACGGCCTGCAACAGCCCTTTCTTGTCGCCAAAATGATGATAGAGCGCGCCACGGGTCAATCCCGCTTCGGCCGTGAGCTCGTCCATCGACGCATTGGCATACCCGTGAATCGCGAACGACCTGCGTGCCGCCTGGATCAGCTTGGATCGGGTTTCTTCAACCATCTCTGAGCGGCTCTTCACCACGGGGTTCTCCTGAATTAAACATACGCGGCGTATTTTAATTGACATACGTAGCGTATGTTTGTTTAAATTGGCATACGCATCGTATGTAAAATACTAACGACGTGTGGCGTGTAAATCCCCCGCCGATACGGCAGCCCGGAAGTTGCCGTGCAGCTATCCATGCCGATTCAATACTATTCAGGAGCCACTTCATGTCCAAACGAGACGCCGTTTTTCCCGCGGGCCGCCAAGCCCTTTATGAAATCAACCGTTATTCGGCAGCGATCCGCTCCGGCGACCTGCTGTTCGTATCGGGGCAGGTGGGCAGTCGTGAAGACGGCAGCCCCGAACCCGTCTTCGAGAAACAGGTCCAGCTTGCGTTCGATAACTTGAAGGCGGTGCTGAAGGCGGCTGGATGCAGCCTGGACGATGTCATCGACGTCACCACCTTTCATACCGACCCGCAAGCCCAATGGGAAACGCTCAATGCGATTCGCCTCAAAGAGATCGGCCAGGCGCCTTATCCCAACTGGACCGCCGTCGGCGTGAACTGGTTGGCCGGTTTCGACTTTGAGATCAAGGTGATCGCACGTATTCCGGGCGCTTGAGCAGAGCGTTAAAAACTGCTTCCGCCGTTCTGACGATAATCAGTACGGCGGCGTGCAGGGAAAGGGGGCAGGACCTGGCCTTAGTCGGGCCGACGCAGGTATGGTGAAAAGCTTCCCACCGGTGAGGGCGCAAAAAATATTTTCAAAACTAACTAGACGACCGGTCTATTCATCGTTATAGTTCGTCCATGAACACAGCACACACATCTGCCAGCAATGATGTCCGAGACAATATCCTGTCCACCGGGCAACGCCTGATGGCGGGTAAAGGCTTCTCGGCCGTGGGGCTGAGCGAGATTCTGGCGGAGGCTGGCGTTCCCAAGGGCTCCTTCTATCATTATTTCGGTTCGAAGGATGCGTTTGGCGAGGCGCTTCTCGAAAGCTATTTTGAAGACTATCTGGCCGAGCTGGACAATACCCTGGCCCAACCAGGCTTCACCATGGCGCAGCGTTTGATGAATTATTGGCAGGTCTGGCAAGACACCCAGTCGTTCCTCGATTGCCAGGGCAAATGCCTGGCGGTCAAACTGGCAGCTGAGGTCGCAGACCTGTCGGAAGCGATGCGGCTGTCGATCAGGCGTGGCACCAACGGCATCGTTTCGCGGCTGGCAAAGGCCATCGAGGCCGGCGTGGCCGAAGGGTCCCTGGTCATCGATGGTGATGCCGAGGGTGTTGCCCAAAGCCTCTATCAGCTGTGGCTGGGCGCCAGCGTCATGGTCAAGATCGGCAGAAATACCGAGCCGTTCGACACCGCCATGACGACAACGCGACAAATTCTTCATCTGACCTCTCATTGAGGTGCGATGGACCGGCATTTCCAGTGAAATGCTTTTTTTTGCCATGTTTATAGACGACCGGTCTATTAGTGGTGTTGATTTTATAACTTTATCCAGGAGCAACAAAATGAAAAAGGTTCTGATCGTTCTTACTTCGCACAGCGTACTTGGCAATACCGGCCGCAAGACCGGTTTCTGGCTGGAAGAGCTGGCCGCCCCTTACTACGCGTTCAAGGATGCCGGCGTGCAGATGGTGCTGGCCTCGCCGCTCGGTGGGCAGCCTCCACTGGACCCCAAGAGCAACGAGCCATCCTTTCAAACCGAGCTGACCCGCCGTTTCGAAGCCGATCCAGAAGCGACCGCGCAATTGGCCAGCACCGTGCGTCTGGACTCCGTCAATCAGGCCGATTTCGACACCGTCTTCTATCCCGGTGGCCATGGTCCGCTGTGGGATCTGGCAGAAGACCCGCACTCGATCGCACTGATCGAATCCTTCATTGCGGCCAACAAGCCGGTCGCGCTGGTGTGCCACGCCCCGGGTGTGCTGCGTCACGTCAAGAATGCCGCTGGCCGACCGCTGGTCGAGGGCAAGAAGGTGACCGGTTTCACTAACACCGAAGAGGAAGGCGTCGGCCTGACCAATGTCGTGCCGTTCCTGGTGGAAGACGAGCTCAAGGCCAAGGGCGGTCTGTACTTCAAGGGCGAGGACTGGGCTTCGTACGTCATCAGCGACGGCCTGCTGATCACCGGTCAGAACCCGGCGTCGTCAGCGGCTGCCGCCGTCGAACTCCTGCAGCGCATTGCCTGAGCCTGCGGCTGACACAACAGCTGCGTCAATAGCGCGCTCGCCGGCTCGGCAATGCCGACCCGGCGAGCGCTGATAAACGATCTAATTCAAAAAGGTAAGTGCCATGCTGGAACGTATCAAGGCCACGGGTTGGCTGCAGGAGCGCAACTTCATCAACGGCGTATGGGAAGCTGCCGACGACCTTCGCACCCACGGCGTGGACGATCCCGCTACGGGCACACCGATCGGATCGATCGCTTGGTCCGCCGCCGCCGAGACCCGCCGCGCAATTGTCGCGGCGCAAGCCGCCTTTAACGACTGGTCGATGACCACCGCCGCAACCCGGGCAGACTTTCTGCTGAAGATGGCGGCCGTGGTGCGCGACAACCTGGAAGACCTGGCCAGCATGCTCACGCTGGAACAGGGAAAACCGCTGGCCGAAGCCCGCGCAGAAATGAAACTGGGCGCCGATTACATCCAGTGGTTTGCCGAAGAAGCCCGGCGCATCAACGGCGAAATCATTCCTTCGCCATGGAAGGGTCGGCAGATCCTGGTGTCGCGTGAGCCGGTCGGCGTCGTCGCCGCGATTTCACCGTGGAATTTCCCTTTCTCCATGCTGGCGCGCAAGATTGCGCCGGCTTTGGCCGCCGGTTGCACGGTGGTCGCCAAGCCATCCGAATTCACGCCGTATTGCGGCCTGATCTGGGGCGTACTGGCGGAGAAGACGGGTTTGCCTGCCGGGGTGATCAACATCGTCACGGGCGATGCCGTCGCCATCGGCGGCGAGCTGGTGGCGGATTCCCGCGTGCGCAAGCTGACCTTCACCGGTTCCACCCGCGTCGGCAAGCTGCTGTATGAACAATCCGCAGCGACGATGAAGAAGCTCTCGCTGGAACTGGGCGGCAATGCGCCATTCATCGTGTTCGATGATGCCGATATCGAGCAGGCAGTGGAGGGCGCCGTGGCTGCAAAATTCCGTAACAGCGGACAAACCTGCATCTGCGCCAATCGCTTCTATGTGCAGGAAGGCATCTACGACGAATTCGCCCGTCGCCTGGCCGAGCGCGTCTCGACGCTCAAGGTCGGTAACGGTTTCGAAACCGACGTCCAGCAGGGGCCGTTGATCAATGCCGCGGCCGTGGACAAGGTCGAGGCGCATGTGGTCGATGCACAGGCCAAGGGCGGCCGGATCCTGTCTGGCGGCCAACGCCACGCACTGGGCGGCACCTTCTTCGAGCCCACCGTCATCGCTGACGCCACATCCGACATGCTGATCGCACATGAAGAAACCTTCGGTCCGGTCGCCGCGCTGTTCCGCTTCAAGCATGAACAGGAAGCCATCGATGCCGCCAACGCAGAACCATTCGGCCTCGCCGCCTACTTCTACAGCCGCGATCTGGCCCGCGCGTTTCGCGTTTCACGGGCATTGCAGAGTGGCATGGTCGGCATCAATGAAGGGCTCGTGACGACCGAAGTCGCTCCATTCGGTGGCGTCAAGGACAGCGGCATCGGTCGTGAAGGATCGACCCATGGCATCGATGAATATCTCAGCCTCAAATACATGAGCCTGGGGGGCCTGTAAGGCATGACACGCATGAAAAACTCATCACTTTTTACACCGGTGGCGCTGGGGCGTCACACGCTGAATAACCGCATCGTTCTGCCGCCGCTCACCCGTCAGCGGGCCGCGCAACCGGGAGATGTTCCCACCGAGTTGATGGCCCTGTATTACCGCCAGCGCGCCACGGCAGGTTTCATGATCAGCGAAGGTGCGCAGATCGAACCACGCGGCCAGGGGTATGCATGGACGCCCGGCATCTACAGCGCGGCGCAGATCGACGGCTGGCGCAAGGTCACCGAGGCGGTGCATGCCGAGGGTGGCATCATCTTCGCGCAGTTGTGGCACGTCGGTCGTGTTTCACATACGGCCCTGCAGCCGGATGGTGGCGCGCCGCTCGCGCCGTCGGCGATCCAGGCGCAAAAGGTAAAAGCCTTCATCGAGACCGAACCCGGCAAAGGCATGCTGGTGGCGCCATCCATGCCGCGCGAATTGAGCACTGCCGACATCAGGCAACTGGTTGAGCTTTATGCACAGGCGGCGCAGAACGCGCTTGATGCCGGCTTCGACGGGGTGGAGATTCATGCCGCCAATGGCTACCTGATCAATCAGTTCATCTCGACCCATGCCAACAAGCGCACCGATGAATATGGTGGATCGCTGCAGAACCGGTTACGGCTCTTGCGCGAGGTCGTGCAGGCAGTCGCCGCCGTGGTCGGCCCGGACCGGATGGGGGTGCGCTTCACGCCCTTGTTTTCCAGCACCGATGAGGATCGTGTCTACATCGGCTTCGTCGAAGAAGATCCGCACCAGACGTACATCGAGGCCATCAGGGTGTTGGAGCAGGTCGGCCTCGCCTACCTGTCGATCGCCGAGGCCGACTGGGACAACGCCCCGGATCTGCCAGACGCGTTCCGGCGGGAGGTGCGCCAGACATTCAGTGGTCGCATCATCTACGCCGGTCGCTATAGCGCAGAGCGTGGCGCCCGACTGATCGAAGCGAAGCTGGCGGACCTGATTGCCTTTGGCCGTCCCTTCATCGCCAATCCGGACCTGCCTCGCCGGCTTGCCAATGGCTGGCCTTTGAATCCCCTTGACGCCGCCACGCTCTATGGCGGGGGCGAGGACGGCTTCACGGATTATCCGCGGCATGATGAAACAGAGTTTTCTGCTGCCACACATTGCCAAGCGTAATTTTTTGTCTCTTTATTATTTTCTATCAATCAGTATCCACTAACTTCTGGAGTATCACCATGCGCACATTCAATCGTATCGCTTCCACACTCGCCGTGGCATTCGCCGCGACCTTCTCTCACGTGGCCATGGCAGCGCCGGTCAACAATATCGTTTTGGTCCATGGCTTTTTCGCCGATGGATCCGGCTGGCAGGGCGTGGCCAATATTCTCACACGCGACGGCTTCAATGTGTCGGTGGTGCAGCAGCCCGAGACTTCGCTCGCCGACGATGTGCAAGCCACCAATCGCGCCGTTGATGCAGTCAACGGCAACAGCATCCTGGTCGGTCACAGTTATGGCGGGATGGTGATCACTGCTGCCGGCAATCATCCCAAGGTAGCTGGCCTGGTCTACGTTGCCGCGTTCCAGCCGGAAGCGGGAGAAAGCCTGTCGGATCTGGTCAAGAAGATACCGCCCGCAAGCAACGCGATCAAGGCGACGCCCGACGGTCATCTGTATTTCGATCAGGCGTTCTTCCATGCCGACTTTGCCGCAGACCTGCCGGCAGCCGACGCGAAATTCATGGCGATGTCGCAAGTGATGCCAGCGGTCCAGGCCGCAACCAGCCCGGTCACGCAGGCCGCGTGGAAGAGCAAGCCGAGCTGGGCGATCGTGTCCGCCGATGACCGCACCGTCAATCCGGAACTGGAACGCTTCATGGCCAAGCGTGCCGGTAGCAAGACGGTAGAAATCAAGGGAAGCCACGTCGCCTTCATTGCACACCCGGAAGAAGTCGCGAAGGTGATCGAGCAGGCTGCGCGGATGTCGTCCAAGGAATAAACCGCGGTTATAAAACCAGGTGGAGCGGGGCGCGTTCGCAGGTAATGATTCGGTTTATTGAAGGATTGAATCACGCCGGCGAAGCGCCCCGCTGCGTTTCAGGTTGGCGAGTACGGAACCATCACGTCCACCACCCAGGTCACGCCGAAGCGGTCTCGCAACATGCCGTAGAGCGGCGACCATTGGCTAGGCGCCGGTACATGCAGGATGTCAGCGCCATCCGCCAATTCTTTCCACAACGCGCGAATCACGTCCGCATCGTCGCCGCGCAGCGAGACGAAGAACGCCTGCTGGCCCGGGTTCCAGTCAAGACCAGCTGGTACGTCGTAGGCCATCAGGGCAATGCCATCGTCGCCTGTGACCTGGCCCCAGATAATGTGCTCTGGGTCCGCCGCTTCGTGCGCTCGCCCTGCCTGCGCATAAGTGACCAGTGTCTGCTGGCCCTTGAACACGTTGTGATAGAACGCCAGCGCGGCACGGGCGTTGCCGCGGAAATTCAAGTGGGTGACGGTGCGAATGGACATCTGAAAACTCCTTGATCGGGTTGGAATGTTAGTTTGACGCGGTGCTAATATAGCGCTCCATCCTGTCAATTTCTGTCAGTAGAAATGTCCCGCTCCGAACGACTTTTTGCATTGCTGCAGGCGCTCCGAACGCTGGCCCCACCCGTGACTGGCCAGGCGCTGGCGCGCGAGACGGGCGTCTCGCTGCGTTCGGTCTACCGGGATATAGAAACCCTGCGCGCCGGCGGCGCCGACATTGCCGGTGAAGCGGGCGCTGGCTATACGTTGCTCGACGATGGCACGCTACGCCCGCGTACCTTCAGCCGCATCGAGATTGAGGCGCTGACCCTGGGGTTGGCGCAGGTCCGGCAGATGGGTGACCCGGCGCTGGCCGCGGCTGCCGATGCAGTGCTGGGCAAGGTGGCGGCGACGCTGCCTTCGCTTGGGCAGCAGCACATGCTGCACGCGGTGTCGCGCGTGCATCAGTTCGGCGACCTGGATAGGCGAGCCGCAATGGCCGAGGTCGACATGGACTTGATCCGCCTGGCCTGCTGGCGCGAAGAAGCGCTGGACATCCGCTACACCGCACGCGATGGCGTAGCCACCCGCCGTGCGATCTGGCCACTCGCCATCGTCTACCTTGATGGGATGCTGGTGGTGCTGGCGCGTTGTTGCCTGCGCGATGATTTTCGTATGTTCCGGGTAGATCGGATCGCTTCGGTCGCAACAACCGGAGTCAGTTTTCGGCCACGCCGGGCCGAGTTGTTGCGGAATTATCTGGTCAGGTTGGATCAGGAGTCAGAAGCGGGTACTGTCGTAGCCAGAGGCGGCGCTCAAGTTTAACTATTGGCGCAGCAGAAACTTAGGATGCGCTGATTGCCCATTGTCCCGTTCTATCGGTCGCCGGTGTCACTCGCACCAGGGCTCGACTTACCCAGACCGGCGAGAAATCCAAGTGCCTGGACTTCCAATTGCCCGAAACCTGGCTCTTCAATCGGGAAGTGACCACAGTTGTCCAGCATGACGAGTTTCTTGGGCCCAGCCACGCGGTCCAGGAACTGCCGGCTGGAAGCGATGCCGGTCCATCGGTCAGCCCCCGGATGCAGCAGCAGGATAGGGCAATGGTCGAACAGCTCGGGCTCCTTGTCCGGGCGCACGGAAAAGATGGATTGCATGAAATGAATCGGCACTCGTCTTCCGCCGCCAAACGGGTCGGCCGCCACCACGCGGTTCAGTTCGGGGTGATTGGACATCGCATGCATCCGGGTGAACCACTTAATCGGGAGTTTCAACCTGCCCAGCAACGCGCTCATCAGGGGCAGCACCGGCATCATTCCCAGCACGGCACCGTTACGTGCGAACTGACGCCTGACCAACGACGTGCGAGGGTCGGCCAGCGTCGTCGCGATGACGCCGGCCACCATGCCTTTATCCAGCCGCGCTGCAACCAGATAAGCCAGATAGCCGCCCAGGCTGGCGCCGCACAGAACCACTGGCCGCGCCGTTTCGGCATGCAGCTTCGCCACCAGTGCACATAGCAACTCTACCCACGCTTCATAACGTATTAACGCTGCCGGGGTAAGGCTTAATCCATATCCGGGAAGATCCGGTGCGACAACGTCAAATCCAGCGCGGTGCAGAAGCGCGCCGATGGGCGCAAGCATGCGGCCGTAGCCGCCGGCGCCATGGATCATGAGGACCGTCAGCGGCGACGTATTGGAAGGAAAACGATCAAGATGGATCTCTGCATCGCGCCAGGAAAAATAGGATTCGACGGGGGCATTGTCGGCGCTTATGCGGGCGTGCTCAGGGAAGAATTCCTGATATCGCTGCCAGTAGGCTTCATTGCTGTAGCTGGGTGGATGCATGGATGTGGCGCGCTTGCGCATCATGTGGCTTGCTGATCGACTGTCGGAAAGACGGCGAATATAGCATCCGATCCGCAAGGGCGCGCTCGGTTTGGAAACGTCTGCTCCTTTTCAGAAGTCTGTTCCTGGTGGCGGGAGCCGTCATTGGAAGGCACTGACTGGGCCTTCTTTTAAAGATACGTCGCACGTTATAATTTAGTCCGGGTGTCGCACATTCAGTGCGGCAGGGAATCGCGTTGGTCGGGCCGCCACGCGGTTTAACCACGTCCCATGAAAAAAAATACCTCTTCCCGTGCCTTGCCGCGTGCGCAGACCGTAGCTCAGAACACCCTAGATACGATCGAACGTTTCATGCATATCGAGACCGTCAGCGGGATCGTTCTTCTACTGGCTGCGCTGATGGCACTAATCTGGGCCAATTCTCCTTTCTCAGAAAGCTATCAGGCTCTTTGGCATGCCCCGCTGATGATCGGTATCGGCAACTTCCAATTCAGCCAGTCGCTGCATTTCTGGGTCAACGATGCACTGATGACGGTGTTTTTCCTGGTGGTGGGCATGGAAATCCGCCATGAGGCACATGGCGGCTCATTAAGTGACATACGGCAGGCCGCTCTCCCGATAGCGGCGGCTCTCGGCGGGGTAATGGTCCCGGCGCTGATCTACCTGATACTCAACCATGGCTCATCCGGCCAGCACGGCTGGGCCGTCCCGACAGCCACCGATATTGCTTTCGCGGTGGGCGTGCTGGCGTTGCTGGGTAAATCGGTGCCTGCCAATGTGCGCGTATTCCTGTTGGCGCTGGCGATCATCGATGACATCATCGCCGTCCTGATCATTGCGGTGTTCTATTCCGGCGGGCTCAACTTCCTCGGTTTTGCCTTGGCGGGCGTGGGTCTCTTGCTGGTGCTGGGCCTGCAACGTATCGGCGTGGGCAGTGCGCTGGCCTATGTGCTGCCAGGCGCAGTCGTCTGGGCAGGCCTGCTCATCGCAGGCATACATCCGACCCTGGCGGGCGTGGTTTTGGGGTTAATGACGCCGGTGGCGCCGATACTCACTCGCGAGCGACCGACCGAGATGCTGGCACGCGCCGCGTCCGAACTGCTGGGCAAGAAAGATAACGACGGCGCGTTCACAACTGCCGCCTTCAAGCGCCCGCTCAAGGAATTGCACGTGGCCAAGCGCGAGCTGCTGGCGCCAGTGGCACGGGTGCAGATGACCTTGCACCCCTGGGTGGCCTTCCTGATCATGCCGTTGTTCGCCCTGGCCAATGCCGGCGTTGACCTCGGTGGCATCGACTTCGCCTCCGAAAGCGCCATGCACGTAATGGCGGGGGTAATCGCCGCACTGGTGCTGGGCAAGCCACTGGGCGTGATCGCCGTGAGCTGGTTGATGGTCCGCCTGGGGTGGTGCCAACTGCCGCCTGGCGTAACCTGGCATGGCATATGTCTAATTGGTTTGCTGGCAGGGATCGGTTTCACCATGTCGATTTTCATCGCCATGCTGGCATTCGAGGATGCGTCACTCCTGGCCGCCGCCAAGTGCGGCGTACTGATCGCCTCTTCGCTGGCCGCCGTCCTGGGATTGGCGTGGGGGCGTTTTAAATACCACTCGAACGAATGATGTCCGCTCCCGGCGGCGGACATTCCATGTCTTGGCTGGAAGGGCGCTGGTCTTTCTCAAATGCCACCAGCGCCCGCTTGTTGCGAGGGATCAAGGGCTGCGGCGATGACGGCTTACCCCCAACTGGCCGGCAGCAGTTCCTTGGCGATGCGGCAGGCTCAAAAAGAACGTGACACACTCGCCCGGATACTGAATGCGCTGGTCACATCCTGGGCGTAACGTCTGCCGCCCGATTGCTATCCAGGCCAGCGCATCAGGAAGCATGCGCCCCCCGCCGCAGATGGCTTGCAGATGACCGTTCCCCGATGGGCGCCGACGATGGCCTTTACCACTGCAAGCCCGAGTCCGCTTCCTTTCGGGTGGGTGCCATGCGCCAGTGCGCCGCGCTGGAAGGCATTAAAGATGGTCTGGGTGTCGGCCACCTCGATGCCCGGGCCGCTATCCTCGACGCTGAGTTCAACCATGTCGCCGGCCGTTGCGGTCCGGATCGTCAACGTACCCGGTGTCGCGTGGCGCAGGGCATTTTCCAACAGGGCCAGCAGCGCTTGACGGATTCGTACCGGGTCGCACAGCGCCGGTCGTGCGTCCAGCGCCAGCAGCAGGACAAAGCCCTTTTCCAGCAGGGCTGATTCGCAGGCCTTCACCACCGTCATCACCTCTTGCCGCAGCTCGGCCTGTTGCAGCTGAATCTGCAGGTGCCCGCTCTCGGCCAGGCCGACCACGCGCAGGTCCTCGATCAGCCGCCCCAGGCCCTCGACCTGGCTCAGCAGGCTGGCGAACAACGCCGGGTCGGGCTGGAAGATGCCTTCGGTCAGTCCCTGCAAGCGGCCGCGCAGGATGGTGACGGGGGTGCGCAACTCATGGGCGATGGCGGCGTTCCAGAAGATGCGTTCCTGCTCCGCGCGTTCCAGCCGTTCGGCCATGGTGTTGAAGTCGTTGACCAGCTGGGTCGCCTCGCCCAGCGAATGATCGGCGGTGCTTGCGCGCGCCGCCAGGTCGCCTTGCGCCACCTGGCGCAGGCTGGTCGCCACCGAGTTCAATGGCGCCAGGATACGGCGCGCGAGACGGATCGCGACCCACACCGCAATCGTCAGCCCGGTCAGCGTGGTGCCGATGATCCAGCCCCATTCCGCCAGCGAGGGCAGCCAGCTGTCCGGTGCCGACAGCCAGGCCGGATACACCATCCACAGCGTGGCGTAGAAAGCGTAGGAGCCCAGCAGCACCATCAGCATGACGGCCAGCACCAGGATGGCGACCGAGCTGACGATCTGGCGGCCCAGGCCCTTGGAGCGGACGATGACGGACAGGAGATTCATGGCGAATGGGTCAGAGGCCCTGATGGAAGCGATAGCCGACGCCGCGGATGCTGACCGGCACGCCAGCGATGCCGAGATCTTCCAGCTTCTTGCGCAGCTTGCTGACGTGGCTGTCGACAGTGCGCTCCAGCGTGTCGCCTTCCGGCAGGCAGGCCGCCAGCAGCTCGGCGCGGCTGAACACGCGACGTGGCGCGCGCGCCAGTTGCGCCAGCAGCCTGAACTCGGTCAGCGTCAGTGCCAGCGTGTGCGAATGGCCGTCGATCTCGGCCACGACCTCGTGATGCTCGAAGTCGATGATGAACGGCGCCACCCGCAGGATGCGACGCTCGTCGCCTGGTTGGCGCGGCAGGCTGCGGCGCAGCACCGCCTCCACCCGCGCCACAACTTCGGCCGGATTGAACGGCTTGACCACGTAGTCATCGGCGCCGATGCGCAGGCCGGTGAGCTTGTCGACGTCCTGGTCCAGCGCGGTCAGCATGATGACCGGGGTGTCGCCGCGTTGGCGAATCTGCGACAGCACCTGCCAGCCGTTGACCTGCGGCATCTGGATGTCGAGCAGCACCAGATCGGGCTTGAGCGCCTGGTGCAGTTCAAGGGCGCGGGCGCCGTCGCTGGCGTGCACGCTGCGCATGCCGCTGCGGGCCAGGTAAGCGGCCAGGATCTCGGCGATCTCCGGCGCGTCCTCGGCGATCAGCACCAGCACGTTGGCGTCCTGCACGGTTCCTGCGGGCCTGGTCTCGCCTGGCGCCGCCGCATTCTCGGACATTGTTTCCGTCTCCATCAAAACTCCACAATTGCTCAGCGCAATCCTCATCGTTGCCGGGCAGACTCCGCCTTCCCTTGCGATTGTACTGTCGAGTCGCTGCGCGCAGCAAAGCGATCTCGCCGGCATTGGCGTGGCGTCAACGCAAGGCTGAATCCAGGAGTCTTGCATGCCTCAGTTCTTCATCAACCGGCCCATTTTTGCGTGGGTGGTTGCCTTGTTTATCATCCTGCTCGGCGCGATCGCCATTCCGCAGTTGCCGATTGCGCGCTATCCCTCGGTGGCGCCACCCACTGTCTCCATCAACGCCAGCTATCCCGGCGCCACACCGCAAGCGATGAACGACGGCGTGATCGGCCTGATCGAGCGTGAGCTCTCCAGCGTCAAGAACCTGCTGTACTTCGAATCGTCGGCCGACACCTCGGGCTCGGCCCAGATCACCGTGACCTTCAAGCCCGGAACCGATCCCGAGCTGGCCCAGGTGGACGTGCAGAACCGTCTCAAGGCAATCGAGGCGCGTCTGCCCCAGACGGTGCGGCAGAACGGCGTGACCGTGGAGTCCGCAGCCTCGGGCTTCCTGCTGATGGTCAGCCTTATCTCTACCGATGGTCGCCTGGATGAGGTCGCGCTGAGCGACACCATGGCGCGCAGCATCGTCGAGGAGCTGCGCCGCATTGACGGCGTGGGTCGGGTGCAACTGTTCGGCGCCGAGCAAGCGATGCGCATCTGGGTGGACCCGTTCCGGTTGAGCGCCTACAAGCTGTCGATGAGCGACATCAGTACCGCGATCGCGCAGCAGAACGTGCAGATCGCGCCCGGTCGCCTGGGCGATATGCCGGCGCTGCCAGGGCAGCAGATCGCGGTGCCGCTCACCGTACAGGGGCAACTGCAATCGCCGGAGCAGTTCGGCGCCATCGTGCTCAAGGCCCGGGAAGATGGGTCTCGGGTCACGCTGGCCGATGTCGCGCGCGTCGAGCTGGGGGCCCAATCCTACAGTTTCTCCAACCGCGAAGACGGAAAGCCTGCCGCAGTGGCGGCGGTGCAGTTGTCTCCCGGCGCCAACGCAGTACGCACGGCCGAGGCGGTGCAGGCGCGGATGAGCGAACTGCGCGGCAGCCTGCCGGCTGGCGTGCATTATTCATTACCGTACAACACCGCCCCTTTCGTGAAGATATCCATCCAAAAGGTGGTGCAAACGCTGATCGAGGCCATGGTGCTGGTGTTCATCGTGATGTACCTGTTCCTGCAGAACATCCGTTACACCCTGATTCCGGCCATCGTGGCGCCGATCGCCTTGCTCGGCACGCTGGCGGTGATGCTGGCGGCGGGTTTTTCGGTCAATGTGCTGACCATGTTCGGCATGGTGCTGGCGATCGGTATCATCGTCGACGATGCCATCGTGGTGGTCGAGAACGTCGAGCGCATCATGGCGCACGAAGGACTGGGTCCGCGCGAGGCCACGCTCAAGGCGATGAAGGAAATCACGGGCGCCATCGTCGGTATCACGCTGGTGCTGACAGCGGTATTCATCCCCATGGCTTTCGCTGGCGGTTCGGTCGGTGTGATCTATCGCCAGTTCACGCTATCGATGGTGGTGTCCATCCTGTTTTCAGCCTTCCTCGCATTGAGCCTGACGCCGGCGCTGTGCGCCACGCTGCTCAAGCCGGTGGCGCCTGGCGGTCACGAGAAGCGCGGCTTCTTCGGCTGGTTCAACCGCGCGTTCGCGCGCATGACGGCGCGCTACGAGTCGCGCCTGGTTGGCCTGGTGGCGCGTGGCGCACGCATGATGCTGGTGTTCGCGGGACTCTCGGCGATCCTGCTGTTCGCGCTGCGCTCGTTGCCGTCGGCCTTCCTGCCGGAAGAAGACCAGGGTTACTTCATGACCTCATTCCAGCTGCCCTCCGACGCTACCGCCGAACGCACCTCAAAAGTGGTCGCGCAGTATGAGCGCTACCTGAAGACGCGCCCCGACATCGCCGCCAACATGTCGGTGCTGGGCTTCGGTTTCTCGGGCTCCGGCCCGAATGCCGCGATGGCCTTCACCGAACTGAAAGACTGGAAGTTGCGTCAGGGTTCCACTGCGGCCACGGAGGTGGCGCACGCCCAGGCCGCCATGGAGAGCAGCGCGGATGGCGTCGTCATGAGCCTGATGCCTCCCGCCATCGAAGAGTTGGGCAATTCTTCCGGTTTCGCGATGCGCCTGCAAGACCGCGCCAACCAGGGCTATGCCGCGCTCAAGGATGCCGAAGCCAGATTGCTGGAGCTGGCCGCCCACAGCAGCAAGGTGAGTGGGGTCTACCCGGACGGCCTGCCGGCCGGCGCCAGCGTCCAGCTGGAAATCGACCGCCAGAAAGCGGCGGCGCTGGGCGTGTCTTTCGGCAGTATCAGCGACACCCTGTCGGCTGCGATGGGTTCGCTCTATGTGAACGACTTCCCTAACGCCGGCCGCATGCAGCAGGTCATCGTGCAGGCCACTGCCGCCTCGCGCATGCAGATCGAGGACGTGATGAAGCTCTACGTGCGCAACGCCAGCGGCGGCATGGTGCCGCTGGCCGAATTGGTCAAGGCCTCCTGGGGCAGTTCGCCCACGCAAATGGTGCGCTACCAGGGCTTGCCGTCGGTGCGCATCGCCGGCACTGCCGCGCCCGGCGTTTCCAGCGGCGAGGCCATGGCCGAGATGGAGCGGCTGGCGCAGCAGCTGCCGCCAGGATTCGCTGTGGCCTGGACCGGCCAGTCGTTGCAGGAAAGACTGTCCGCCGCGCAGGCGCCGATGCTGATGCTCTTGTCCATGCTGGTGGTGTTCCTGGTGCTGGCGGCCCTCTACGAGAGCTGGTCGATCCCGCTGTCGGTGATGCTGGTGGTGCCGCTGGGCCTGATCGGCGCGGTCGCTGCGGTGCTGTTGCGCGGCATGCCCAACGACGTGTTCTTCAAGGTCGGTTTGATCACCGTCATCGGTCTGTCGGCCAAGAACGCCATCCTGATCGTGGAATTCGCCAAGCAGCTGCGCGAAGAAGGCATGAGCCTGGCACAGGCTGCGGTCAAGGCATCGGCCTTGCGTCTGCGTCCGATCCTGATGACGTCCATGGCATTCGCCCTGGGGGTGGTGCCGCTGATGCTGGCCGGCGGCGCCAGCGCCGAGACCCAGCAGGCGATCGGTACCGGCGTGTTCGGTGGCATGGTCAGTGCGACGGTGTTGGCGATATTTTTTGTGCCGGTGTTCTTCGTCTTCGTGCTGGGCCGGGCGGAACGTTGGGGTAGTGCCAAGACCAAGCGCTGATGCGCGCGCACGGCCACACCGTTAATCATGAGCTGATCTAATGGTTTTATGAAATCAAATCATTTTTATTCATGGATGGATGGACATAAAATCCGTCTCGAGTATCGCCAATATCAAGACTTCACAAGAAAAAGCCCACCACGAAAATTGGGCGGATCTGAATAGGCGAGAAACAGACGCAGGTTCCATTCAAGCAATCGGGGCACCGGATCACCATGAGTAAAGAATTCACATTTGCCATCAAGAGCATTTGTTTTGATGAAGACTATCGTCCTTCGGAAACCACGCGCATCACCACCAACTTTGCCAATCTGGCCAGGGGAGCGAGTCGCCAGGAGAATCTGCGCAACACCTTCAGGATGATTGACAACCGTTTCAATGCCCTGGCGCATTGGGACAACCCCGAAGGCGATCGCTATAGCGTCAAGCTTGAAATCATTTCGGTCGAGATGAACATCGATGGTGAGGGCAGCGGCAAGGGCCTGCCGTTGATTGAGATATTGAAGACGAATATCGTCGACCGAAAAACCAACGAGCGCATCGAGGGAGTCGTCGGAAATAATTTCTCCTCCTATGTGCGTGATTACGATTTCAGCGTGTTGCTGCTGGAGCACGCCAGGAATCTGCCCGAATTCAGCGCTCCGGATAATTTCGGAGATCTGCATGGGAAGCTGTTCAAGACATTCGTCAATTCAAGCGCGTACAAGGAACATTTCAACAAGCCGCCCGTGATATGCCTGAGCGTGTCGAGCAGCAAGACCTATCGGCGCACCGAAAATCAGCACCCCGTATTGGGTGTTGAATACCAGCAGGACGCATATTCCCTGACGGACGAGTACTTCAAGAAAATGGGCTTGAAGGTCCGCTACTTCATGCCGCCGAACAGTGCTGCGCCGCTGGCTTTCTATTTCGCCGGCGACCTGCTTGGTGACTACACCAATCTTGAGCTGATCAGCACCATCAGCACGATGGACACCTTCCAGAAGATTTACCGGCCCGAGATCTACAACGCGAATTCTGCCGCAGGGAAATCCTATCAACCGAGTCTGAAGAACCAGGATTATTCGTTAACCCGGATTGTCTACGATCGCGAAGAGCGCAGCCGGCTGGCGATTGAGCAGGGGCGGTTTGTCGAGGAGCATTTCATCAAACCGTACCAGACGATTCTTGAGCAGTGGTCCGCCAATACCCCTCTTTGACTAATCAACAACACCAGGTCATTTACCGTGAAAAAATTGCTACCCACTTCAACCGCCGGCAGCTTGCCTAAACCCTCCTGGTTGGCGCAACCCGAGACACTATGGTCGCCCTGGAAATTGCAGGATGAGGGATTGATCGAGGGCAAGCAGGACGCCTTGCGTTTGGCTCTGCAGGAACAGCAACATGCAGGAATCGACATCGTTAGCGATGGCGAACAGACGCGCCAGCATTTCGTGACGACGTTCATCGAGCACCTGGATGGCGTTGATTTCGAGAACCGCAAGACGGTCCGTATTCGTGATCGCTATGACGCGAGCGTGCCGACAGTGGTGGGAGCGGTGGCGCGCCGCAAGCCGGTGTTTGTCGACGATGCCAGGTTCTTGCGCCAGCAGACCGGGCAGCCGATCAAATGGGCGCTGCCAGGTCCCATGACGATGATCGATACCTTGTACGACAGCCATTACAAGAGCCGCGAAAAGCTGGCCTGGGAATTTGCCAAGATCCTCAATCAGGAAGCCCGCGAATTGGAGGCTGCCGGCGTCGATATCATCCAGTTTGATGAGCCCGCATTCAATGTGTTCTTCGATGAGGTCAATGAATGGGGTGTCGCCACATTGGAAAAAGCCATTGAAGGGCTGAAGTGCGAAACGGCAGTCCATATCTGCTATGGCTATGGCATCAAGGCCAATACCGACTGGAAAAAGACACTGGGATCCGAGTGGCGGCAATACGAAGAAGCGTTTCCCAAGCTGCAGAAATCCAGTATCGATATCGTTTCACTGGAATGCCACAACTCTCATGTCCCCATGGACCTGATTGAACTCATTCGTGGCAAGAAAGTGATGGTCGGGGCCATCGACGTGGCAAGCAACACCATCGAAACTCCCGAAGAGGTCGCCAATACCTTGCGCCAGGCACTGCAGTTTGTCGATGCCGACAAACTCTATCCTTGCACCAACTGCGGCATGGCTCCCTTGCCTCGCAGCGTGGCAAGAGGCAAGTTGAATGCCTTGAGTGCCGGCGCAGAAATCGTCCGCAGGGAACTCGCGAAACAGGTCTGACGGGGGATGTCGCCGGTAGCCTGCACGGCGTGATGACAGAAATCATGCCGAACGCGCCGCAGGCGATCATCCGAGGCAAGCCTTCAGTCATCAGCTGCGCGCGATGTTATTTTCGACGCCAGCATGCCGGTTCTGGTGAAATCGGCGAGATAAGCGCAGGAGCATTCTTGGCTGTCATTTCTCGCCGATGACGCGGGATTGTTATCATGGGCATTCATAAGACGCATCCGATCCCGCCTGCTCCGAGATAGCCCCATGAGAGACCTGCCGCCCACCGCCACGCTGCGTGCCTTCGAAGTCGCCACCAGGCATGCCACGTTCACTTCTGCGGCGGACGAACTGCACGTCACCCAGAGCGCGGTCAGTCATCAGCTCAGGCATCTCGAGGAGCTATGGGGAATGCAACTGTTCCAGCGCGGCAAGTCGCTGACACTGACGCCCGCCGGGGCGGCGCTGGCCCCGGTGGTGCGCGAATTCTTCATGAAGCTTGAGGCCACGCTGACCGACTTGCGCGATCAGAAGGGGCGGGTGCGGCTCAAGGTCAGCACCACGTATTCCTTCGCGCTGAAGTGGCTGTTGCCGCGGCTGCCAGGCCTGGCCAGACAGCATCCGGAAATCCTGGTCACGCTGGAGACCACCGACACCGCGATCAACTTTACGTCGGCGGAACCCGATGTGGCGATCCGCTTCGGCACCGGGAATTACCCCAACCTGTATTCCGAGTTCCTGTTCCGGGAGCAGATCTTCCCGGTGGCCAGCCCGCCATTGCTGGAACGCCTGGGCATGCCGCGCAAGCCGGCCGACCTGCTGCGCTATCCATTGCTGACGCGCGCCGGCGCCGACATGGTGCCGAAATGGGACTTGTGGTTCCAGCAGGCCGGCGTAGCCGTATCCGCCTTCAGGGAGAGCGTGCGCTTCGCCGACACCAACATGACCATCGAGGCAGCGCTGCTGGGGCAGGGCGTGGCACTGGCGCGTAGCGGGCATGTAGACAATGAGCTGGCCGACGGCAGCCTGGTCAGGCTGTTCGACATTCCTCTGTCATCGCCGCTGGCCTACTACTTCGTCTGCCCCAAGGGAACCGAGGCCCAGCCGCACGTTGTCTCCTTCCGTGAGTGGATCATGGCCGAGTCCATCCTGAGCGGAGAGCGTTACTGAATGTTAGGGCCTGTTCACATTAAATCTGCGAGATGCGTTGCCCCCAGGCAGCCAGCGCGCCGCCTGGGGGCAACCCTTCGGGAGAGGCCGGCAAGCGTCGCCTGCCGTTGTTGCAGCTCCTTGCCGTAGCACCACTACGGCGCGTCGCTACGCCTAGCCAGACAACGCTTGCCGACCTCTCGCACTCGCAGATTTAATGTGAACAGGCCCTAGTGCCATCGCTTGAGTATTTGCTCATGCCGCGATGAGGAGACTTTGCTTTAGTCCCGGCGCGAGGATGCTTACCATGGCGCATGCCTGTTCACATCGTTCTACTGATCCTTTTCGCAGCGGCGCTGCATGCCGGCTGGAACGCGTTGCTGCGGGCCGGTGAAGATCGCCTGTGGTCGATGACCGTCATGTGCCTGGCGGTCGCCATCGCCAGTGTCATCGCTGCCATGTTCCTTGCGCCGCCAGCCAGCGCCAGCTGGCCCTATGCCGTGCTGTCGGCCGTGCTGCACGTTGGCTATAACCTTTTTCTGGTGCGCAGCTACCGCGCCGGCGATCTCGGTCAGACCTATCCGATTGCGCGCGGTTGTTCTCCCATGCTGGTCAGCATCGGCGCATGCCTGTTTGCTGGCGAGAAATTGGGGACGGCCGCCATGCTGGGAATCGCGTTGGTGTCGGGCGGGATCATTTCGCTTGCGTTCAAGGGGCGCAGATTACAGGTTCCCAGTCTTCCCTATGCGCTGGGCACCGGCTGCTTCATCGCCGCCTACAGCGTGGCGGACGGCATCGGCGTACGCCTTTCAGGCGCGCCGATGGCTTATACCGCGTGGATGTCGGCGCTGTGGGGAATCATGATGCCGGCGCTCTATGTCGGCCTGCGCGGAACGCGCAGCCTGTTGTCGGTCCGCCCTGGCTTCGGCACGGCCTTCGCCGGCGGCCTGGTGTCGCTGCTGGCCTATGGCATTGTCATCTACGCCATGTCCGAGGCGCCCATGGGGGCGGTATCGGCACTGCGCGAAACCAGTGTGCTGTTCGCGGCGCTGATCGGCTCCTTGTTCCTGGGCGAATCGATGAGCAGTTCACGGTTGCTGGCCTGCGCGGCCATCGCCGCCGGCGCAGTCATGATCGGTTAGTCATTTGGCCGACAGCTCCGGATACGGCATACGATTTTATCTAACTGAATGGAGGTCCTTGCCATGAATACCGAACCCCAAGCGCCGTTGATTCTGATCACCGGCGGCAGTCGCGGCATGGGCGCGGCCACCGCGCGGCTGGCGGCCACCCGGGGCTACGACGTGGCGCTGAGCTATGTCGCCAACGAGTCTGCGGCCCAGGCGGTCGTGGCCGATGTGCGCAAGCTGGGGCGACGTGCCCTGGCCATGCAGGCCGACAGTGCCGATCCGGCGCAGGTGGCACGGCTGTTCGACGCGATCGATAACGAATTCGGCCGCATCGATGTGCTCGTCAACAACGCGGCCATCCTCCAGCGGCAGTCGCGACTGGAAGACCTGGACTTTGCGCGGATGCAGCGTGTCTTCGCGGTCAATGCGATCGGACCCATGCTGTGTGCGCAGCAGGCTGTCAGGCGCATGGCCTATCGCCACAAGGGACGGGGCGGCGTGGTGATCAACATCTCGTCGGCTTCTGCCCGGCTCGGCAGTCCTAACGAATATGTCGACTATGCAGCGTCGAAGGGCGCACTGGAGACTTTCACGATGGGGTTTTCCAAGGAGGTGGCGCGCGAAGGGATACGCGTGAACTGCGTCCGCCCGGGACACATCTACACCGAGATGCACGCCAGCGGCGGCGAGCCGGGCAGGGTGGATCGCGTCAAGGAGTCAATCCCGATGGGACGCGGCGGCCAGCCCGAAGAGGTGGCGCGCGCGGTGCTGTGGCTGGCAAGCGAGGAGGCCTCTTTCATCACTGGCACTTTTCTCGATGTCACCGGTGGCAAGTGATCAATTTGGGTAGCTGGCAGGGAGAACGTTTTCCATGGTCAGATCGAGGCGCAGGGCTCATTGCGCAATTTCATCAAGACGGCGTTGACAGCGCTTCACGCATTCCGCGAGCGCCTTCTCCGCCTCTTTGCGTCTTGACGCGAAGCGCGCGGCAGGCAGCACCACCGAAATCGCCAGCTTCACTCCCCGGAAGTGTCCCACCGGCAGGCCAACGGCGCACACGCCCACCGCATGCTCTTCAAGATCGCAGGCGATGGCACCTTGGCGGATGTCGCCGACCTGCTTGAGCAATGCCGCCAGCGAACCCAGGGTGTTCGGCGTAAGCCGCTGCAGTTCGCCATTGCCGTAGAGCGCACGGATCTCGGCATCGGTGCACAGAGAGAGTAATGCCTTGCCATTCGACATCGAGTAGGCGGGGTAGTCCGCCCCCAGTGTCGGCACTGCGCGCACCGGCTGGTCGGAGAGGAACCGATCCATGAACAGGACTTCGCCGTTGACCAGGGTCGACACGTCGATGGTTTCGTGGGTCGCTTCAAACAACGCATACATCTCGCCGCGCAACTCGCGCGCGATGCCGGGTCCGGGTAGCTCGGCCAGGCGCCGCAATCCCCAACCCGGTCGAACGCCCCCGGCGCCCGCTTGCACCAGGTGTTCCGACTCCAGCGCATTGACGATGCGCTGCACGGTCGAGCGCGCCAGGCCGGTGGCCGCCGCGAGCTGGCCCAGGCTCAGACCGTCCGGGTTGGCCGAGACCTCGCGCAGGAGTGCCGCTGCACGCGAAATTACCTGTATGCCTTCCATTCATGCTCCCATCAGATTTACATGCATTGTATCGTATTGTGGTACAGTGACTGTATCGCATCACGGTACACTTACTATGAAACGTCTTGTTATTTCTCCTACATCCTCCTTGTTCATCGTCATGCTTGGGCTGCTATCGGCGCTGCCGCCATTGGCGACCGATATCGGCTTGCCTGCGATTCCCAATCTGCAGGCAGGCTTTGGCATCAGCATTGGCCAGGCCACCCAGACGCTGACGGTCTTCCTGTTGGGTTTCTCGATCGGGCCGGTCCTGTTTGGTCCGCTCTCTGATCGCTACGGCCGCAGGCCGGTGATGTTGTTTGGCGTCGGGCTGTTCGCGCTTGCCGCATTCGCCTGTGTGTTTGCGTCGCAGATCGGTGAATTGCTGGCGGTGCGCTTCGTTCAGGGCATCGCCGCAGGCGCGGCTGCCGCGCTTCCTGCCGCGATTGTTCGGGATGTATTTTCCGGCCGTGAAGCGCTGTCGCGCCAGTCCTATGTGGCGCTGGTCATGGGCGTCGCGCCCCTGGTGGCGCCGCTGCTGGGCGCCGCCTTGCTGCAGGTCGGCGACTGGATGCTGATTTATGAATCCATTGGCATCCTGGGTGCCGGATTGTTCTTTCTGGCCTTCTTTGGTTATGTTGAAACCAAAGACCTGACGGCAAAGGCTGCGCAATCCAACAATGTGCTCAAGGCCGCGATGGAGGCTTATTCGAGTCTTCTCAAGAATCCCCATTATCTGCTCAATGCCGGCCTGCTCGCCACCACGTTCGGCACCATGTTCGCCTACATTACCGGATCGTCGGCGGTGTTCATTGACATGCTCGGATTGCCTAATACGATCTATGGCGTGATCTTTGCCGTGACCGCCGCCGGCACCATCTGTGGCGCCGCCTCCAATGGACGCCTGGTCAAGGCGTTGGGGGAAGACAAGCTGCTGCGGGCCGGCGTATGCGGCAGCTTTGCCGTCAACCTGGTACTGCTTGGTTGTGCGTTTGCCGATGTCAGGTCGCCGCTGCTCATTACTGCATGTGTCTTCGGAAGTAACTTCTGCAGCGGTATCGTGATGCCGAACGCGACGCATCAGGCGCTGCACTCGGTCGGCCACATCGCCGGTAGTGCATCGGCGCTGCAGCGGTCGCTGCAATTCCTTTCCGGCGCCGGCGCTGGTGCGCTGGTCGGGTTCATTGCCGGCAATCAGTTGCGGGGAATGGCGATCACGATGACCTTGTTTGCAGCGGCAGGCATCGTGCTGCTGCTCCTGCGCTCGGAGCGGCAACTGGCGCATTGACGGGGCATGAACGCGCCGACCAGTCCTGCGTGCTCTAGAGGGTGAGAGCTCACGCAGTCACGCTGGTGGCAGGCCGGGATCGATGTGGGTCATGGAGATGGAGGCATCCCATAGCCGCTCAGCGAGCTCGGGGTCCTGGGCCTGCGGAGCACGTTTTGCAGCACCTGCGACCCCTCTGATACCGCCGAATCCGGTCGGCCCGTAGTACCCTCCCGGCTCGACAACACCTGTCGCAGCCAGCAGTGCAGGCCAGGCGCCTTGGTCGGCACTGTTGAGAAGCAGTCCAACAATGGGCCTTGCCCACTGCAGCAGACCCATGTGCCGTCCCAGGTTCGTGTTTGCGACGCCGGGGTGGACGCCAATGGCCTTGACAGGTGATCGGCTTGCCCGCAAGCGGCGGTCCAATTCGAAGAAAAACAGCGCATTCGCGAGTTTGCTGGCGCCATAGCGACTCCCTCTGGAATAGCCGCGCTCGGCATTGAGGTCGTCCCAGTCGATCTTTGCCTTCAGGTGCACAATGCTGGACGTGACGACGATACGCGAACCCGGTGTCTGGGCCAGCTTGGGCAACAGTAGCGAAGTCAGCGCGAACACGCCCAGATGGTTGACGCCGAACTGCAATTCAAAGCCTTGCCTGGTCCGCGTCAGCGGCGGGTTCATGACGCCGGCATTGTTGACGAGCGCATCGATGCGTGATTCCTTCGATGCCGTTGCAGCGGCCAAACGCACGCTTTCGATATCCCCCAGGTCCAGCGGCAACCATGCGAGGTTGGCATTCGGCGTTAACTGTTTGATGCGGGCGATGGCATCCTCAGCCCTTTTCTGCTCACGGCAACCCAGCAGCACCCGCGCGCCACGAGCGGCGAGCACTCTCGACACCTCAAAACCTACCCCGGCATTGGCGCCTGTAACGATGAATGTCTTGCCCGACTGGTTCGGGACGTCCGCCTCGGTGAAACCTTTGTGATCTGACATACCGACCCCTTCATATGAGTCATTGCTTACTCAATTAATAGACAAAAACTCAAGCTGCTGATCCCTTCCAAAACAGATCTGCCGCCCGAGCGTCATCCATCAAGGAACCGCTACACCTTCTTTGCCGGTCGTCCTCTTGAGGGCGGCTTGGGCGGAACGCTCTCGCCATACGCTTCCCACCAGGCAGCAAGCGCCTGCATCGTCGGTCCCAGACCTCGTGTCTTCTTTTTCATACTAGACACCATTATTTCATCCAACTTGTCGAACTTCATCTTGGACAACATCATTGCACCAAGACGAACAAATGGGAAATCACCGTGACGGAAATCTACGTTTACTGGATCAGCATGTCGCTGCTCTTGCTGCGCTACCTGGCGTCAGCATTGCTTTATATTTTCAAGACGGAGTGGGTGAAGAAAACCCTGGCCCGCTTCGGATCGCCGGAAGAAGATATTGCGCCAGTCGTTCTGTTCCTGGCCAGCAAGGATGCGCAATTCATCACCGGCTACAATCTGTCACCCGACGGTGGGACCATTATCGACAGTGGGCGGTAGCAGTCCAGTGCCGTGCTGCTGTGTCCCCCCGGCACCGGTCTCGCGGGCAGGCGCCAACTTTGCTGGCTACTTGAGATCAAGCGCATCTACCGATGCCTTGCGCAAGATTTTTTCGCCGTCCTCCTGAAGCAATAGTTTTTCGGCTTGCAGTTGGTGCACAGCGGCTGATACCGCATCGATGTAGGCATCTGGCGTCGGATAGCGCTCTTCCAGGGAAAGGCGTTCATCCCCGTTCTTCAATCGTTGCGCCTTAGTGCGTGCGAACGCGATCGTGGTCCCAGTGATGCCGCACAATTCTCCTTCTGCATAGCCCTGTTTCCGTAGGTTCCAGCCCAGATAAGTGGCGACAGGCGCAGCGATGCTTGGCGTGTGAACGCCTGCCAGGGCGATGCCATCGGCATCGACCTTGGCAACGAACACCGGATACTCCAAACCAGCGCCATGTTTTTTAGCGTGGACGGCCGCTACCGCCAGTCGATTGAATTTTCCTTCATAGTCAAGTCCGGGAATGCCCCGATACCCGGCGTCCATGGCGGGTACAAAAGTGCCGTCGGCTACGCTGGGGTACTTGCTGTCAGGCGGATTCACGCCGTCGACCACCCAACGATCCAGGGCCGCGAACAAGGCGCGCTCGACAATGCCTGGATGCAGGGGGTTGGATAGAAACCGGCATGTTGCGGTCGGTTGCGCGACGGCATCGATCAACGCGGCATGAGGATACCCGGCGAGATAGAAGAGCCGCACATTCGGCGGAACCGGGAGGGGGCGTCCATCGGTCGTGGTGACCAGCAACGATATTCGGCCCTGCATGTTTTCGGTATCCGTATCGGTCTGTATCACTTTGGGGCAAGTGTCGGACTGCGTGCAGCGACGCAAGATCCCGTCGGTCAAGCCAGTGAGCGTATCCGTTGAGGTAGCGTACGAAAACGGGAACTGGTCGCCGCCGAAATCGTGATCTTCGTGTTGCCTGGAGAAGCGTCCGGGCTGCGCGAACCGCGTGTTGACAAGGGTTTTTCGTGAGCCAGCGACGTAGGGAAGAATGCCATCGAATATTATTCGCCCCTGTTCATCCTGGTTCTGTCCCCAATAGACCATATCGCGCAAGAAGCGGGCGCTCTGAGATACGCCGACGCCATAGACCGCCTTGATCTGCGGAAAGCCGGGGGAGGCGAGGGGATTCTGCGCGCCGCCAGTTGTGGCGGGTGGGTAACGCAAGAATGACACCAGATCTCTGACGGCCGCAAAACCTAATCCGCTCACGGCGGGGGACTTGCCCGTATAGGAAAACGTATAGATAGCCCCGGCATCAAAACCCGCCGGCCGCGCGATCGAGATCGATCTGTCATCGACGAAGCGAAATGCCAGTCCCTTGGGCTGTGTCTCCGGATCGCCGATCTTCTCCTTGATGTGCAAGCTTGCATTGCCGGTATCCAGGGATGCGGCGGGATAGCTCAGGTGGGCGACGGCCGGATTGACACTGTTGTCGAAGATGAATTCGTCAGTGACCCGTCCCTTCACATTGTCCAGCGTGGGGGCATTCAGGCCCAGCAGGTTGTTCTTGTTCAGGATGTCGGCTTGCCAGCCGCTGAATACGATCGTATAGCCCTGGGCCATCAGATATCCGTTTCCGGCGTCTGCGACCACATCGGGATCATCCTTCAGCGGCGCGTCGTTGAGCAGGTAGAGTCCAGCTTTTCTGCCGCGATTGACCACGTCATAGACGATCTTCCCGTTTGCCTTTGCGGGTTCGCTTGGCGTCAGGATGTAAAAGGGAGAGGAGTATTCGACCATCCCATTCTGATTGCGCTTTGCAAGATGAATATCGGTGATGTCTTCATTGGGTTTGCGGCCAGGATCGACACGCATTGTCGCCATGCCGACGATGCGTTTATACGATCCCACCTTTCCGAACATGGCCCCCCCGAAAATCGCATCGTCCACGCGAATCACGTCGATGTTGGTAACGCCTGCGTGCGACGGCAGAGTCAGGCATGACGAAAAAGCAGCGAGAGAGAGTGAGATGCGCAGGATGCGGTTCATGCTTTTCCTTCTTTTTTGATCGGGCTGATAGCGTCTAGGGGAGGGGCGAACAAATATTCGTCCGGCACGGTAACGCGGCGGATGTAATGGTGAAATCGAATGGGCGCGCAGGCTTAGGCTTTTGCCTGAGAAGAGCGCCGGATCTGGTAAGTGTTGAAATGCAACCAGGCCATGTCCAGCAATGCGCTGTCGCCGCGGCTTTCCTTGCGCCTCTGCAGCAGATCGCCGATCAGATGCTCCGCTTCGATTTGGGTCCCGGCTTCCATGTCCTTGTACATCGAGGCTGTCACCGGTGAATCGGCATCCAGCAAGATGCCGCGCAGGTAGGCAACCGCGTCGTGTGGCAGGTGAAAACCGTTCTGGCCGGCGATGGCCAGGCATTCGTCGAGGATTCCGCTGGCGAACTGACTTCCGCCTGCCCGCATGACCACGCCCAGGGGCGCCCGCATCAGACAGGTAATGCTGGCGGCGCTGGCGATGAGCATCCACTTTTGCCACATCTCGGCGACGATGCGCGTGCTGGCGACACCTTCGCAACGCGCTTCGGAAAACGCCGCCGTCAAGGCATCCACCCGCGCCGAAGGCTGGCCGTCGAGTTCGCCGAATGCCAGCTTATGCATGTCGTTGTAATGCTGGATCTGGCCATGGCGATCCATGGCCGCTGAAATCATGCAATACGCCCCCAGCAGCTTCTGGCGGCCGAAGCGTGCGGCAATGCGCTCAAGATGGGCGATGCCGTTGAGCAGCGGCACGATGGTGGTGTGCGCGCCGACGGCGGGGGCGATGGCTTCCATGGCGTCGTCCAGGTCGTAGGCCTTGCAGCCGAGGATCACCACGTCGAAATGACTGGCCGGCGACGTCAGCTCGGCCAGTTGCTCGCGGCTGAGACAGTTTGGCGAGGCCAGCGCCATGTCGCCATGGAATGGACTGACGATCTTTAGTCCGTCACGCGCCAACTGCCGCGCGCGCCGCTCCCGCACCAGGAAACTCACGTCCTGGCCCGCCTGCGCCAAGCGCCCGCCAAAATATCCGCCGAGCCCGCCGGCACCCAGGATCAGGAAACGCATCATGTTCTCCTTTGCGTGTTGCACATCGCTCGGTTTATTGCTGATAGCTGGTATCGAGGCGATCGACGCGTCGGATCATGGCGTCGAGCACCTGGTCGCCGGCGCCAAAGCGTGGATCGTATTGCAGGGCGTCGGCGGTGCTTCGCGCACTGATTGCCGGGTCTAACAGCAAGGTCTTGCCGCCCATCGAATGGGCTGCCTGCTGGATCTCGCAGGCGCGGTTGAGCGTCCAGATCATGACAAAAGCGTGGCCCAGCGAGGTGCCGTGGGCCAGCAGGCCATGATTTCGCAACACCAGCAGGCGCTTCTCACCCATTGAGGCGATCATCCGTGATTTCTCGTCGTCATGCACGGTCGTGCCTTCGAAGGTGTGGTACGCAATCATGTCGTGCAGTTGCGACGAGTAGATGTTGCTATCTTCCACGCCGCCTTCCATGCAAGCCACGGCCACGCTGGCAGTGGTGTGGATATGCATGACGCAGTGGGCGTCCGGGCGCGCCGCATGCACTGCGCTGTGGATCACCAGTCCGGCCGGATTGACCGGATAGCGGCTCTGCCCCAGCACCTTGCCCTGGAAATCGATCTTCACCAGGTTCGATGCGGTGATCTCGTCGTAGGCCAGGCCAAACGGGTTGATCAGCAATTGGTCGTGCGCATCCGGCACCCGCAGGGTGATGTGATTGAAGATCAGTTCGTGCCAGCCCAGCATGTAGAACACGCGATAGGTAGCGGCCAGTTTCAGCCGGGCCTGCCATTCGGCGTCGCTGCAATCGATGGGACGGGTGACGGTATTCATAGCATTCCTGAAAAGTAATTTGATCAAGGGAGATGTTGATGAATTCAATAATTATAAGATTCTGAATTCACTTTTATAACTCTAGCCGACTTTTCTTTACCCGTCCACCGTGTTGCTGAAGATGCTGTTGTCAGTGCCACCGTCACAAATCAAGGCTATCCAAAAATGTGCAGGATGCTTATTTGGTGCGATATGTAGCCGTGTTGCACAGTGATGGCGCACGCGTTGGGCGTTCACGAAGCATGCACATTCGCCCTTTGCTTTATCTGCTTGACTCGCACAGATAATTTCAATAATCTGAATTCAGAATGTTTTCATCGGCAAGTGATTTGCCAAGTAACGAGTCCGCGCGCTTCCCGGCGGGCCTGACGTGCGCCCGGCCGGCTCCCCCGTGACGGCGCGGCGGGGCCAACCCCTTTTCCAAGGGGGCCGGGAAGTGAAGGCGGACTGCCTCCGTGAAGTTGAACCTGTTGTCTCCGGCTGGAGTTGTCGATGTCCCGTCTGATTATTACGATCCTGTTGCGGCGCCTGGCGGCGGCCGTCCCGACCTTGCTGATGCTGTCGCTCATCGTCTTCCTGGTGTTGCGACTGATCCCTGCCGATCCGCTGGCAATGATGCTGCCACCCAACGCGACACCGGCCGACGCCGCCGTGCTGCGCCACCAACTGGGGCTGGACCAGCCCTTGCCGACGCAATTCCTGATCTGGCTCGCCCACGCTGTGCGGGGCGACCTGGGCAACTCGATCTCGTTCCAGCAACCCGTGTTGAGCCTGATCGGCGCGACCCTGCCTGCCACCCTGGAGCTGTGTCTCACCGCGCTGGTGATGTCGCTGGCCATCAGCATCCCTGGCGGCGTGTTCGCCTATGCCGTCACGCACCGTCGCGCCGAATTCCCGGTCAGCCTGGGCGTGGTGGTGATGCAGTCGATCCCGTCCTTTCTTTGGGCGCTGATGTTCATTGCGATCCTCGGTGTGTACCTGCCTTTGCTGCCCTTCTCGGGGCGTCTCGGCGAAGGCATGCTCATGCCCCGGATTACCGGTTTCCTGCTGTTCGATTTCGCCATCAAGGGGCAATTGCGTGAACTGGCCAGCACCCTGTCGCACCTGGTCTTGCCGGCACTGGCGCTGGCCTTCGGCTTTGCGCCGCTGGTGGTAAGGGTGATGCGTTCGAGCCTGCTGGACCAGCGCAACGAATCCTATGTTGCCGTGGCGCGCCTGCGCGGGGTGTCCGAACAGCGCATCCTCTGGCGCCACATGCTCAAGAACGCGGCGCTGCCGGCGCTGACGATGATCGGCGTGCAATTTGGCTTCCTGTTCGGTTCGGCCTTGCTGGTTGAAATGATCTTTTCGTTTCCCGGCATCGGCAACCTGATGATTCAGGCCGTGCGCAGCAATGACCTGGTCCTGATCCAGGGCATCGCCGTGGTGTTCTGCGTGCTGATGCTGCTCATCACCGCTGGTATCGATACCTTGTGCGTGGTTCTCAACCCACGCCTGCGCAAGTCCGCCTGATCCTTCTTCCCTCTCTTTCTCATCGTGAGCCCCATGTTGAATCACATCTCCTCATCCCCGGTGGCGAGCGCCGCCGCTTCCGGCGGTGCCAGTCCGGCGCCGGCCCCCGCGCGCCGCCAATGGCGTCACCTGCGCGTGGCCAATCTGTGGCTGGGCGCGGCCATCGTCACCGTCGTCGTGCTGTGTGCGCTGTTCGCCCCGTACCTGGCACCGCACGATCCGCATGAACAAGACCTGCTCCACATGCTGACGCCACCGATGTGGGTGGCGGGCGGCGATGCCGCTTTCCCGCTCGGTACCGACAACCTCGGGCGCGACGTCTTCTCGCGACTGCTCTACGGCAGCCGTGTGGCGCTGACGGTGGCGGTGATCGCCGCCTTCGGTGCCGGTATCGTCGGCAGCGCCCTGGCGATCCTCGCAGGGTACTTCGGCGGCTGGGTTGATCGCCTGGTGAGTTATTGCGTCGACCTGTGGATGTCGTTTCCGCCAGTGGTGCTGTCGCTGGTGCTGATGGTCAGCCTGGGCGTGGGCATCGAAAATGTCATCCTGTCGATCGTGCTGGTGGATTGGACCCGCTTCTGCCGCGTGGTACGGGCAGAGGTCATGGTGGTGCGCCAGCGCGACTACATCCTCGCCGCGCAACTGTTGAACCTGTCGCACCTGCGCATCATGGTGCGCGAGATCCTACCGGCGGCGTTGCCACTGGTGATCACGCTGTTCTCGCTGGAGATGGGGGTTGCCATCGCGGTCGAGGCGCTGCTGAGTTTCGTCGGCATGAGCGTGCCTGCCGACGTGGCGTCGTGGGGCGTGATGATCGCCGACGCCCGGCTATCGATGCATGATTCGCTATCGGGGCTGCTGCTGCCGGTGCTGGCGATCATCGTCACAGTGCTGGGCTGCAATCTGTTGGGCGACGGCCTGCGGGTAGCGCTTGATCCGCGCATGCGCCCCCGGGGAGAGTGAGATGAATACACCTGACCAACACCCGGCCGTCCTCGCCATCCGCGACCTGGACCTGAGCGCCCGTTTCAACGGCAGGCCGGTGGCCGCGCTGCGCCAATTGGAGTTGTCCCTGGCGCGCGGCAAGGTACTGGGCATCGTCGGTGAATCCGGTGCCGGCAAGAGCATGCTGGCGCGCCTGATTTCGGGATTGCTGCCGACCGGTTTTGCGGTGAGCCGCGGCGAGATGCAGTTCCAGGGGCGTGACATGCTGGCGATGAGCCCGGCCCAGCGGCGTGCCTTGCTCGGTCGCGAGATCGCCTTCATCCCCCAGGAACCATTGACCGCCCTGAACCCGCTGTGGACCATCTTTGATAGTTTCTCCGAACACCTGGCGCGTGTCGCAATCCCGGTGGCGCAGCGTCGTCGGGTCGCGCTGGAGGCTCTGGCCTCGGTCGAATTGCCGGTTCCCGAGCAGATGCTGCTGCGCTATCCGCACCAGCTTTCCGGCGGCCAGTGCCAGCGCGTGCTGATCGCCATGGCATTTGCCAGCAAACCGGCGCTGCTGATTGCCGACGAGCCCACGACGGCACTGGACGTCGTGACGCAAACGCGCGTCATGGCACTACTGGCCGAGCAGCAGCGCGAACATGCCACGGCAGTGGTCCTGATTACCCATGACTTGCGCCTGGCCGCGCATGTCTGCGACGAAGTGGCTGTGATGTATGCCGGCGACTTGGTCGAGGTCGGTCCCGCCCGCGCTGTGTTGGAGTCTCCGCGCCACCCCTACACACGCGCGCTCAAATATGCCACGCCCGACCTGGTCGGTCCGCGCCGGCGACTGCCGGTATTGAAGAAGCAGATGCCAGGGCTGTCGGCGCTGGCGGATATCAGCGGTTGTCGTTTTGCCGCGCGCTGCCCGGTGGCCGATGGCGGGTGTGCCACCCAGCTGGTCGCACGCACTGACGCCGTGGGGCATCGGGTAGCGTGCAGCGAGACATGCGAGACGGCGTCGCTGGCCATGCAGGAGGATATCGCGCCACCGGCGCCGGCGGCAGTCGCCGACAGTCGCCCCATCGCAGAGCTGCAACAGGCCTCGCTCACCTACGTCAGTCGCAGCGGATTCTTCGGGCGCCACAAGACCTCGTTTACCGCCGTGCAACCACTCGACCTGCAAGTCTATCCGGGCGAATTCGTCGGTATCGTCGGCGAGAGCGGCAGCGGCAAGTCGTCGGTGGCCCGGCTGTTGATGGGTATCGAACAGCCTACCGACGGCCGGGTAAGGATCGCCGGTGAAGACCTTAGTCACGGCACGGCGAGCGCACTGCGACATGCACGCCAGCAGGTGCAACTGATCTTCCAGGATCCGCAATCGGCGCTCAATCCGCGTCGCGACGTCGCCAGCCTGCTGACCCAGGCGCTGGAAGCGGCCGGACTGCCACCACTGGCGGCGGCCGAGCGCGTCGCGCGCGCGGTCGCGGTGCGTGATGATGTCGGCTTGCCGGCCGATACCCTGTCGCGCTTCCCTTCGCAACTCTCGGGTGGCCAGAAGCAGCGCGTCAACATCGGTCGTGCCTTGTGCGCGGCGCCGCAACTGATCGTGGCCGACGAGATCGTCTCGGGGCTGGACGTGTCGGTACAGGCCCAGGTCATGAACCTGCTGCTGGACCTGCGCCAGGAACGCCGCATCGCACTCTTGCTGATCTCGCATGACCTGGCCGTGGTGCGTTACCTGTGCAGTCGCGTGCTGGTGATGCAAAAGGGCGTGGTGGTCGAGCAAGGCCCGACCGAGGAAGTCTTCACCCATCCCCGTCATTCCTATACCCGCACATTACTCGCGTCGGTGCCTGCCGAGAGCGCAGGCGCCACCTGGCCACCGGCGCAGGAAGGGGCGCGCCAGGCCGCCTGAAAGCGCGCCGGGCGCGCTGTGCATGCTTTACAATATCGCTCGCACCGGCCGCCCGCCGTGCACCGACAGTGCGGGCGGACAGGACCTTCGACGATGGGAGATGAACATGAAAAGCGCTGAACCGCCGGTGGTGAAGCAGCCGCGGCGCACAGCACTCCGGGCCACCACACTGATGGAATCGATCTATCAGGATATCCTCAGCCGGCTGCAGCACGACCAGATCGGTGATGACGAGCGGCTGCTCGATTACGAGATCGCCAAGGAATTCGAATGCACCCGCATGCCGGTACGGCAGGCGCTGCTGCGGCTCGTCAACGAAGGTTATCTGGTGGCCACGACGCGTGGCTTCGTGATCCCGGTGCTGTCGGCGGTGGACGTGCGCGAGATCTTTGCGATGCGGCGGCTGCTGGAGCCGGCTGCGGCAGTTGCCGCGGCGATGTCGATGGATGAACAGCAACTCATCGCGCTGCAGGCTGCCACGCGCAAGTGCAAGCGCGGCCACGAGCGGCATGACATGGCGCTGCTCATGCAAGGCAATATCGAATTCCGCCAGACCTGGCTCGGCGCGGTGCAGAATAGCCGGCTGCGCAACAGCATCCTGCGATTCTCGGACCATTCGCGCCAGGTCCGCACCACCACGCGCGACAAGGCCGATACCGCCCGCATGATCAGTCACGATCTGCAGGCCATCATGGCGGGTTTCCAGGAACGTGATGCGGCGCAGATCCATGCTGCCGTGATCGGGTTCATCGATGATGCCGAACACCAGTATTTTCTTGGCCAGGATGTCGCCGCCTGATTGCTGACCGATTCGTTCAATGGGCAAGGGGCACGGATGATTCCGTGCCCCTTGCCATTTTCCTTCCCTGATCCTTAACTGCGCTTGTATTCCACCGGGAGGATGTAGCCGCTATCGAAGGTGGTGACCTGCACATCGGAGCGATAGGCAATCGTCGACACCGCCTGCAGCAACGGGATCACCCATGATTTCTCGGATGCCTCCCGCCCCAGCGCCTGATACCCTGCCAGGCGCTTGGCTTCATCGACCTCGGTCATCAATGCTTCCACGCGCGGCGCCAGCGCATCGTCTTTCCAGGCCGAGAAGCGCAGCCTCGGATCGAGGATGCGGCCGGTGTAATTTTCCGGGTCGCCCGTGGAGTTGGCCCAGCTGAACAGCAACGCCCCCGGCATCTTGCCTGCCTGGACTTCGCTGGTGACCTTGGCCGGCGTGGTCTGTTGCAGGTCTGCCTGGATGCCCACCCGTTGCCACATGCCGACGATGGCGCGTGCCATATCGTAGTCGCTGGGGAAGGTGCCATTGGTGGTCAGGAACGGTAATTTCACCGGCTTGTTGGGGCCGTAGCCCGACTTGGCCAGCGCAGCGATAGCGCGCTGCGGATCGAACGGCACGGTGAAGCCGGGCACATCGGCCGGGCCGCCAGGAATCGCCGTGACCGACAGCGGGCGCGCCTGGCCGCCGTAGAAGGCCTTGGACAGCGCTGCGGTGTCGATCGCGTAATGCATTGCCGCGCGCACGTTCTCGTCGTCGAACGGCTTGACGTAATTGGGCAGGCGCAGCAGGTAGATCTCGCTATACGGATAGATCTTGGTCGTGATGCCGGGGACCTTGGCCAGGCGCTGCGCCTCACGCAATGGGATCTGCACCGCCACGGCGGCCCGTCCCGACTCCACCGCCGCCACCCGCGCCGATGGTTCGGTGGTGATTTCAAAGGTCACCTGGCGCAGCGCCGGCTTGCCGCCCCAATACTTGTCGAACGCCTCCAGCACGATGCGCGAGCCACGCTGGTAATCGACCACCTTATAGGGGCCGGCGCCGACCGGCTTGTCCTGAAAGCCGGCCGCGCCGACTTTTTCCATGTAGGCCTTGGGGATGATGTAGCCCGCCAGGAACGCCAGCGACGTCGGCGCCGCTGGCGTCGGCTTGCTGAACACCATGACCGCACGCGTGGGCGAGATGATTTCTACATTGGTCAGGGTGGGGAGCATGCCGCCGATCGCCAGTTTCTTGTCGGCCGCCGGGCGGTCGTAGAGGCTGTACTTGAGATCGGTCGTGGTCAGGCGCGAGCCGTCGTGGAAATGGATATCGTCGCGCAGTGTCACTTCGAGACGCCGTGCTTCTTTATCCTGCCATTTCCATTCCTTGATCTGGCGCCCCTCAAGCTTCAATTGCGGCGAATAGCGCAATGGCGAATCGAACACGGTCTGGAAGATCGACTGCGCTTGCGGCACGGTGACCGCTGTCGGGTCCCAGGTCGGTACGTCGGCGATATAGGAAATGGTCAGGCTGTCGCCACTCGCTCCCTGTGCCAGCGCCGGTATCCAGGGTGCCGCCAGGCCGGCGGCGAGGCTGCCCAGGATGAACTGGCGCCGCTTCGATTCGATGTCATTGTGATCCATGTGCATTCCTTTTGTTGATGTGATGCCTCAGAACGTGTGACGCACGCCGGCCATGATGAACGCCTGGCGGTTGGTCGACGACGGCGACAGGGTCAGCACGGTCGCGACCGCTGCCTTGCCGGTGGAATCCTGGCCGCTGGCCATCTGGTAAGAGCCGAGCACGTAGACGTCGGTGCGCTTGGACAGGAAGTAGTCCCATACCAGCGACAGCATGTGATAGTCCGACTTTCCCACCGCGCCGACGCCGGTGCCGTGAGTCCAGTTGTAGACCGCACCCAGCACCGTGGCGGGGCTGACCACGTATTTCAGGTTCAACTCGGCAGTGTTGAAGTTGGCAGTGCCTCTTAAACCCAGTGGATTCGGGCCGCTATTGGTATCTCCCAGTGCCTTGAACTGTACGTTGGTGTAGTTGAGCCCGATGGTGGTCTTGCCGATGGTGTAGTCGACGATCGCAGCGATGGTCTGATAGCTCTTGGCCGACGCGTAGCCGCTATAGACCGGACTGGACGTCATGTTGTTGGTGGTGCCGGTGGTCAGCGTTGGTGCGCTGGCAAAGAACGACTGGTTGGGATTGCGTGCGTTGAGGTACGCCGCGCCTATCTGCAGTGGGCCACCGTCGTAGCGCAGGCCGGTCGACCATATCTGGTTGCGGCCCATCGATCCGGCGCTCTCGCCAAAACCGTAGACCACATCTGCGGTAATCCCGTTCAGGGAGGGCGTGCGGTACTTGACCGAGTTGGAGACGCGCTTGGTGTTGTTGAGGTTGTCCAGGTCACCGACGTGCGCGGTATTGCCGCCGCCGATCACCGGCGAGGTCAGCAGGAACGCAACGTTGCTGACGACCGAATCGTATTGGCGACCCATCGTGACGGTGCCATAGCCGGTATTGGCCAGCCCGACCCAGGCCTGTCGGCCGAACAGCAATCCACCTTGCTGGGCGGCGCCGGTGCCGACGTTGAAGCCGTTTTCCAGCAGGAACACCGCCGATGAGCCGGCCCCCAGATCTTCGACGCCCTTGAACCCGAGGCGACTGCCTTGCTTGACCCCGCTGACGCCGCCGAGCATCGAGCCGCCGCCATTGTTGGTTACGTATTCGACGCCGTAGTCGACGATGCCGTAGATGGTCACGCTCGATTGCGCGTGTGCGGTGCCGATGGCAGCGAAGCCTGCCAGCAATGGTGCGATGAATTTTTTCTTCACAAGATTCCCCGATGGGTGGAGTGGGTCATGGACTGGATGCCATCGCGCGACCTGCCCGGATCGCGGCGGCATGTGCCTGCCAGGCGCTGTTGCGTTTTCTTCCTCTGTCTTGCGATACATCAAATACTAGATTCTGAATTCAATTTAATTTAAGCAAAAAACAGGCCATATCCAGAATTGGTAACGCGAAGAAAGCGGGAAGGAAAGAAGCGGAGTCGGGGGAATCACCCAAGACCGAAGTGCGCGGCAAGGTCGGCGACAGAAGGCGCGACCGTGTAGCTGCTCTCCCTGTTCATAATGTTTCGTTGAACAGGAACAGGCACGGCAATGTTACGGGCCGCCAGAAAAGGCCGTCAAATGTGATCGCTTTATGCGATGCATCAGTACGGCCTATTTTTCTTTAGTCCGGCTTGGGCTCAAGATCGGGAGTTTTCCAGTTAATCTCGGCGCTCATCGAAGGTGCAATTTATTTGCAAAATACCGCCGGTTTTATTGTTTCGCACTTGCCATGTGCGAAGCTTCCCCAAAGTCGCGCGAATCCAACAATGGAAGCAGCGTGGTAGTAAATCCACAATATAAATAAATACTGAATCCACTTTATTGGGATTTGAAGAGTCCTGGATCAGGCCGGTTGGCCAAGGAACGTCCGAGTGTCATGCCTCTGCCTAGAGCCAGGTGCATGTTCTGTCGAGCGCGAAAGGAAACGTGTGCGCCGTATCGGGCTATCAGTCTGCGAACGGCGTGGCCAATCATTGGTGATTGCATATTTCAGGTTTTTTGATGACCGCTCCTGGCCGGTCGCGGTCCTTCGATCCTCGCAGAGTTAGTAGCGGCTAGGCTTAGGCATACAGCGATTGATGGCGTAAATCTCCGGCAACTATGCATTCTCGTCACGATGATCAGCTTCGCCGCGCTTCCAATAGCCTGCTGCATGGATGAGGCTACGGTCGATGCCGCGCAGATTTAAAGACTTGCGGATCGCCTGCACTTCCGACGATTCCGCCGCCACCATGATCCTGGCCAGCGGCGCAATCGCTATCGTTTCCAGCGCCGCTTCCAATGACAGGCCCGCCGCCACGGGATGGCCATCCCTATGGAGCCAGTGCAGCGTGAGTTCGGCTTTACTGTGCAAATAGACTTGCTCAATGAAACTGCCGACCCTGGCCAGGACGTGCACCCTGGCATGTTCAGGCAATGCTTCGAGAATGGCGCCGATTGCCGGCAGGGCCGTCTCGTCGCCGATCAAGAGGTAGTCATGTGTCTGCGGATCGATTTGAAAGCCGCTGCGCGGGTGCACGTCGCTTATCTCGAATTGATCTCCCTCCCGCACACGCTCAGCCCAAGCGGATACCGGCCCGGTGTCGCCGTGAAGAAATATATCGATATCAAGCTCGCGCGTCGACCAATCGAAATGGCGGACGGTATACGCCCGACCACTGCTGCGTTGCCGGCCTCCGTCAGGCGAGTCTATCGAGACGAAGAGCTTGAACCACTGGGCCGGTAGCTCAGGCTTCAGGCTAGAGAGGCAACTGCCGTCGACGGTCAGTCTCTTCATGTGCGGCGTGACGAGCTTGCTGCGTTTTACGGTGACGGTGTGCAGCTGATACGGGGGGCGTTCAGATGACATGGTGTTTCCTTTTGTGCGAAGTGAAAAAGATGGCAAGGGGTATGGCTCAGAATGTGGCGGTCATGCCGAGCCACAGGCGACGGCCGTCTTCGACATAGCCGTAGTCGGCATAGCGGATTTTCTTGTCGCCGATGTTGTAGATGGCGGCGCGCACGCCCAATGAACGGTTGATCTGATAAGACGTGCCCAGATCGAACATCGTGTACGAAGGCGCCTCCACCGGCGACAAGATGGCGTAGATTCCGCCGACGTTGTCGCTGTCCTTGCCACGGTAGGTCATGCGTACCCACCCGGAGAGCGCGTCAGACGGCCGATAGGTCAGCGTGCTGGCCAGCAGGTGGCGCGGCAGTTTGTTGAGGGGCTTGCCGGCATACGCGCCGGAGTCCTGACGCGAGTAGGTATAGGTATAGCTGGCATCCAGGGTGATGGCGCGGGTCAATGGAACTCCAAGCGTTGCTTCCACTCCGCGTGTGGTTGCCCGGTCGACATTGGCGTAGGTTTGGGGAGAGAGCGGTCCGTAGAAGCCGGCGCCGCCCGGTAGCGTATAGCAGGCATCCCCAGAAGCGCAGGCCAGTGTGGTGATCTTGTCCTTGAACTTGTTGTTGAACAGCGTCAGGCTGGCGCTGAGTCGGTCCTGTCCCAGATAGGACAGGCCGATTTCTTCATTCAGGGATTTTTCGGGTTTCAGGCCGGCATTGCCGTAGATATTGCCGACCCCGCTCAATGAAGCGTAGCCGGGCGCGACCTGCGTCAGTTCGGGAGATTTGAAGCCGGACGTCACGCCGCCTTTGAGCGTCCATGCCGGTGCCATCGTCCAGACGCCATAGACGCGCGGACTCCAGTGTTTGCCGAACCGGTCGTCGTCGTCGACCCGCACGCCGGTGGTCAACGCGAAACTTTCGGCCATCTGCCATACCTCCTCGGCAAACAAGGCCCTTTGAGTGCGCTTGACGTCATACAGATTGGTGATCGTGTTCGAATAGCGATCGTGCAGATCGTTTTCATCGTAACTGATGCCGACGGTGAGGATATGCTCGTCCTTCGGGATCGTCCATGAAGTCCGGAATGCGGTGTTCTTGAGACGGACGTCTTGCGGCGAGACGTCAAAGACTTCTTGCTGCACATAAGTTTCCGAGGTGCCGAACGACCAGCGCCCTGTGTGCGACAGCGAGAAGCGGTTGGTCTCCACACTTTTGTCGTAAGGATCTGCACAGCCCAGATAGGTGTAGGCGGCACAAGCCGGATCGATCGATTTGCCCGGTTCCTGGCGGATGCGTTGTGAGGTGTGATTGGCTTCGAACACGATATCGTGATCCCGTGTCGGCGACAGCGCCAGTTTGACGCTGACGTTGTCGCGCTGGCTGTTGCGATAGCCGAAGTAAATCTTGTCTTCATCGCGCGTGGAGTGCTGCCCATAGATTTGCAGGCCGAGCAGGTCGTTCCTGATCGGGCCGGTCAGGAAGAAACTGCCTTGATAGGCATCACCCGATGCGGAATGCTGTTGCAAGAGAAGATCACCGCTGATTTCTCCGCTCCACGTCTTGGCGACCTTGCGCGTGATGATATTGATCACGCCGCCCATTGCGTCAGCGCCATACAGCGCGGACATAGGTCCGCGCACCACTTCCACCCGCTCGATTGCAGAGATCGGCGGCGTCCATGCGTTCATCTGGCCATAGCCGTCTGACAGCCGGCCGGTCTCGCGCGAGTCGACCCGCTTGCCGTCGATCAGCATGAGTGTATAGGCCGAGCCCATGCCTCTGATGCTGATTTCTTTGCGGTCGTTGCCGCCTGTAGTGATTACACCGGGAACCGAAGAGAGCGCGTCGGCCAGATCCCGGTACGGTCTGTCTTCGAGCTCCTGGCGAGTAATGACGCTGATGGATGCCGGCGCCTGGACAAGCCCCTGAGCGACGCCTCCGGCGGATGCGCTGACGACGACCGTGGGCAGGGCGGCTGAGGCGCCAGATGAGTCGCTTGCCGCTGACTGATCAGATTCGGCGGCCGAAACGTACGGTGCGCCCGCCAGCATTGCCGCTGAAAGCGCTACCTGGCTGACTGCTCGCGAGAGCATGAGCCTGCGCGGAGACGCCACGGGACAATCGGCGATTGGAGAAAAAACGGTATTCACGATAAATAGAAATCATTGTTGTTTGAGGTCTCTATTTAACTATGTGACTTCGATAGGTGAATGGCGAAATTTGGACAAAATATTATTCAATTCAGCCAAATGAAAAAATGAAAAATTCGCAGTGGCAAGTGCTAGCCCGCTTGCTATGGCGCCAGCGCCTGGGAACAGAACTTGAAGCGGGATGGCATTGCTGAAATGACGTTCTCAAACAGCGAGCGGCATCAGCCTGGAAGTACGATGCTCGGCACCGAGAGCGTGTGCTTGCCTGTCACTCGTTCCGACAGATAGCGCGCCGGTGGCTTGCCCAGCGCCTTGCGAAACATGGTGACAAAGCCGCTGGCGTTCTCATAGCCGAGTTCCAGGGCGACCGTCTGCACGCTCTCGCCTTCCGCCAGGCGCTGAAGTGCCAGGATGACGTGCAACTGCCGGCGCCAACGCCCGAAGCTCATGCCGATCTGCTGCTGAAGCAAACGGCTCATGCTTCGTTCGCTCATGGCGATGCGAGCAGCCCATTCCTCCCTGCTGGTCTTGTCCGCAGGATCGGCCAGAAGCAAATTCACCAGGCGGCGCAGTCGCTTGTCCCGCGGCATCGGCAAATGCAGGTCTTCGACGGGTGCCGCCACAAGCTCATCAAGCAGAGTCGCAATCAGCCGTTCTTCACGGCCACCCGGTTTGCCGAGTGTGGAGAACCCCGCTGCCGTCAGCAGAAGCTCGCGCAGCAACGGTGAAACGGAAATGGTGCAGCATTCGTTCGCCAGGTTGGGGGTGGCATCGGGTTCCACAAACAGGCAATAGCATTCGGTGATACCGGAGCCTCGGGCGGAATGTTCGACGTCGCCGGGAATCCACACGGCACATTGAGGCGGCACGATCCAGACGCCATTCTCGATTTCACAGTTGAGCACGCCTCTTACTGAATAAAGCAGTTGCGCCTTGCGATGGCGATGCTTTGCATGCTCCCAGTCCTTCGCGATGCTGGTAGCGCTGAGCGCATATACCGAGCGTGGAACGCTGTCCACGTCCTGGGCAACGACAATGTCTTTGGTAGTGGCTCTTGCCAAGGTATGTGGAGAGAAGAAAGGGATGAAGTTGGCCGATTTGAAATATATTGTCGTCTTATTTTTAATTATTCGCTCGTTCGAATCAGTTACTTTTCTGCAGCGTCTTCTTCGAGCATCGATTTTGCAGTAGAAGAAATCTTAAGTCGGACGGCTTCCGTATGGTTCTGATCGGTTAAATATGCCGACATCTTTTCTCTACGCTTGTTGTCTGTTTCTGGCTGCAAGCATCCAGCATCGTGAGATAGCGGATGCCTCTACAAGCCGGGACTCGCAGCCATGCGTGATAGCTTTCAGCTCATACGGTGGCGTTATCAATTAAGAAGGATTCCATCGCTGCTACCAATGCAAGCGGGGTTTCATTCATCGGATAATGTCCCGCCTCCTCCAGGATATCGACAGTAGAATGCGCGTATCGGCGCAGATAGGTCTGCGCCATTAATTCTGCGTTGAAAGTAGGATCGAGCCTTCCTACCACCACCTTGACCGTATGCTGGCCGCGAATTTCGTTTGTGAAGTCGGTATCTGCCCAAGTCCGAAAGTAGGCCGAAAATGCATCGGGCGAGGACTGCCTGAGCGAATAGGCCGCTTTCCACTCGATCCAGGATCGGGGCAACCGGCCACCGGTGCTGCGATCGATGATGGTTTCCCGATGCGCGATATTTTCAGCCGCATCTTCCAGCAGGCGGCGCGTGGAGGCCTCGTAAGAAATTCCCCCGCAAGGCACTGGCGAAATTCCAAACAGCGCACGTACCCGGCGAGGAGCAAGAATCGCAATGCGTTCCATAGCCATGCCTCCCATCGAATGGCCTACCAGGCTAAACGTATCAAATCCAAGTGTGTCTGCAAGTGCCAAAGCATCGCTGGCGATTTCCTCTATCGTGTACTGTCCCGGCACATCTTTCATACCGCCGTAACCGCGGTAATCCATAAAAATGTAACTGAACGCTTGACCGGATAGCCAAGGCTCGATGGGCTGGAACGAATGTGCGTCGCCAAACCAGCCATGCAAAACGATGACGGGATGCGGGCCATTCCCCACTCGATGGAAGGTATTGATCATGGTGACTCCAACGATGATGCGGTTTTCGGGATGCCAGATACCGGCACGGCCAAGGTATGCCGAGCAGCATGAAGCGAAGTGAATCGTAATTGAGTCAGCGATGGCCTGCATTCATAAATAGGTCATTAGCTGTAGAATTCGGGCCATGCGAAATACGTCCGTAGATCTCTATGAAGAGCTGCCCCGAAGCGTGGTGGTAACCGCGAACGATTTCGCGGCCGGATTGATGTTCCCGCAGCATTCCCATCAACGAGGCCAGTTCGCGTTTGCGTCACGCGGCACCATTAGTGTGTCCACATGTTCCGGTCAATGGCTTGTTCCGCCGCAACGTGCCTGCTGGATACCCGCAGGCATGGCGCACACGATGACGATGGGCGGGCCGGTCACCATGCTCAATGCATTCATCTCATCCGAGGCGTCCATGGCCGCGCAAATGCCTATGGATTGCTGCGTCTACGGCGTCTCGATGTTGCTGAGGAATCTGCTGGAGGAAGCGATTGATTTGCCAGTGATGTATGAAATAGAGGCGCGTGCAGGCAAGCTGATGGCATTGCTTGTTGCTGAGATCGCATCAATGCCTCGTCTTTCACTTCATGCACCACTGCCGCGTGATCCTCGCTTGGCCGAGGCATGCCGACGCCTGTTTCATACGCCGTCGGTTGCGACCGGACTCGATCACATGGCGGCGGAAGTTAGCATGAGTCGACGAACATTTACCCGCTTCTTCCGCGAACAGACTGGCATGAGCTTTGCTGATTGGCGCCAGCAGGTCTGCCTGCTCAGTGCCATAGCCCGTTTGAATGACGGCGAATCCGTGACGCGTGTCGCACTGGATCTTGGCTATGCAAGTCCCAGCGCGTTCTCTTCCGCATTTAGACGCGTGCTTGGGGTCGCGCCGAGCCAGTACATTGAGGCACAGCAAAACGCTGTAAAGATGCCCATTTCATGACGGCTTGCGGTTTCAAGGTCGAGCACCATCCACTGAGCGAGACCAAGAGAACTCAGTCTGCTTTTGGGCGAGGCAGTGTAAAAACGTAAAACCTCAGAGAAAAAGTGGGAAAGGAGACGCTTCCAGATGTCCAAAAAATTGAATAGCGGCCGATCTGAAAGGCCGATTTTTCAATGGGTCAAAATTTTCTACGTTTTTACACCGCCTCGGCCGATAGTCGACCTTGGCTAGCATGATCATTGATGCTTTTGCGGCGTTTGTCTGGTGACCAACCTATTGGCACGATATCAGATCATTTTTACAGACTTTATTGTTAGTGATCATCATCACTACCAACTGCTATCCCGCTCCGCCGTCGAAGAAATCTTATGAATCGACAGGTCGGCGCCCTCGAATTCCTGCTCGGGATCCAGCCGAATCCCCAGCGTCGCCTTGAGTACGCCATAGACCACCCATCCGCCGATCAGCGCGATGGCAATGCCCAGCAAGCTGCCGGCCAGTTGCGAGATGAACGATACACCGCCGCGTCCGCCCAGCGCGGTCGCGCCGAAGATGCCGGCGGCCAGGCCACCCCATAATCCGCACAGGCCGTGCAGCGGCCAGACACCCAGCACGTCGTCGATCTTCCAGCGGTTCTGGGTCCAGGTGAACATCCATACGAAAATGGCGCCGGCCATGCCGCCGGTGACCAGCGCGCCCAGCGGGTGCATCAGGTCGGAGCCGGCGCAGATGGCGACCAGGCCCGCCAGCGGGCCGTTATAGACGAAACCGGGGTCGTTGCGGCCCAGGATCAACGCCACCAGCGTGCCGCCGGCCATCGCCATCAGCGAATTCATGGCGACCAGGCCATTCATCTTGTCCAGCGTCTGCGCGCTCATCACGTTGAAGCCGAACCAGCCAACCGTCAGGATCCACGCGCCCAGCGCCAGGAAGGGAATGTTGGACGGCGGGTGCGCGGCGATCGCGCCTTCCTTGCTGTAGCGCCCGCGCCGCGCACCCAATAACAGTACCGCGGGCAGTGCGATCCAGCCGCCGACGGCGTGGACCACGATGGAGCCGGCGAAGTCGTGGAAGGGCGCGCCGAAGTGGCTGGTCAGCCAGTCCTGCAGGCCCAGGTGACCGTTCCAGGCGATGCCTTCGAAGAATGGATAGACCAGCCCCACCAGGACGGCGGTGGCAATCAGCTGCGGGTTGAATTTGGAACGCTCGGCAATGCCGCCGGAGATGATCGCGGGAATGGCGGCTGCAAAGGTCAGCAGGAAGAAGAATTTCACTAACTCGAAGCCGCTCTTTTGCGCCAGCGTCTCGGCGCCGGCGAAGAAGCTCACGCCGTAGGCGATGTAATACCCGATCAGGAAGTAGACGATGGTCGAGACCGCAAAGTCAGCCAGGATCTTGACCAGCGCATTGACCTGGTTCTTCCTGCGCACAGTGCCCAGTTCAAGGAACGCGAAGCCGGCGTGCATCGCCAGGATCATGATGGCGCCCAGCAGGATGAACAACGCATCGGCGCCGTTTTTGTGATCTTCCACCGCAAAATCTCCCAAAAAGTGTGCAAGGAATCGTTTAGAGATCGCCTTTAAAGCAATAACCGTTCCATTTTGGTGCTTTTGGTGTAAGTCGTTGATTGTAAATAAATTTAATTCTTATATTTCTTTGTGGAATCGCGTTATTGCACGTCAATTGTGCAAGATTTGAAGGAGAATGTAACCGGTCGCAAGTTTTTGGTGCGTCGCCTTCGCAATCAGAAAATCAGAAGCCGCTGTCGCTGCCAAAGCTGCCACTGCTGCTGCGTCCACTTGAGCCACCCATGCCACTCATCCCACCCATTGCGCCGCCGCCCATGCCGCCGGATGGACGCGCACCACGCCCGCTGCCATGGCTGCCATCACTTTTGCCGGGGCCGTCGGCCACCCTTTGCATACGGTCGAGGATGTAGTCCTGCACTTGCTTGCGCTGGCGGTCATCCAGGGCATCGGCCATCGAAAACCATATTTCTCTCAGCTGACGTCCTTCCTGTTCGGCGGCGGCGCCATCGTCGTCATAGCCGCGGGCAAGATCGCGCAGTTCGGCCTGGGGCGTGCGCAATACCTTGTCGGTGTCTTCCTGCAGGTGGGTGCGGCGTTGCTGTCGCTGGTTCAGCACGGCGCGGGTCTTCTGTTCGGTCTGCTGCCACAGGATTTGCTGGTTGGGCGTGAGCTGCAGGTCTTTCTTGAGCTGCTCGGTCATCGGCAGGATGTCGGACGCGATCAGGTCAACCAGCGGCGTGGCCGCTGCCGAAATACTGACGATCAACGCCACGCTGGCAGCACCGGCTTGCAGCGCACGGCGCAGCGAGTTGGAAAACAGGAACTTGTGCATCATCGCCTCAGGTGAATGCGGCCAGGTGGCCGGGGAGGCGATGATTTAATCAGGAGTACGACCGCAGAGGAGCCGGCGAAGCATTCGGTAACACTTCATTGATGCTCGACTAACGCCATTCAACCTGGGCCGGCCAGCTTGCGCGAGATCGCCGCGCAGGTTTCAAGCAGCGGGTCGATGTAGGAAGCGCGGCAATCTTCATGGCGGCGAAACAGCGGAATGCTGATGCTGATGCAAGCCACCGGTACGCCATCGGCACCAGCGATGGCGGCGCCGTAGCAGAAGATCTGCGGTTCGTTCTCTTCGCGATCCTCGGCGTAGCCTTGCGCGCGGGTCTGTTCGATCTCGGCACGCAAGGTGGCGAGGTCGGTGATGGTGTGTTCGGTGAAGCGCTCCATGCGAATCGCCGACATCAGGTGTTCGCGGCGCTCGTGCTCCAGTCCAGCCAGGTAGGACTTGCCGACCGAGCTGGAGTAGAGCGTCACGCGGGTGCCGATGCGCGAACTCATGCGCACCGCCTGCGGGCTTTCGAGCTTTTCGATATAGACCATACCGGCGTCGGAGGGCACCGCAAGGTGCACCGTTTCGCGGGTGGCATCGCGCAGCGCGCGCAGATGATCGATGGCGGTCATGCGGATGTCGCTGCGGTCCCAGGCGCGGCTGGCCAGGTTGATCAGGCGCGGGCCGACTTCGAATTGGCGCGTGCGCGGGTTTTCGACCACCATGCCCTCGGCCATCAACGCCGCCAGGATGCGATAGACGGTCGGCCGCGGGTAGCCTGACAGCGCCGCCAGCTGCGCAATTGTCAGCGGGTCGTTCTGGTCGGCGATCAATTGCAGCACGGCCACGAACTTGGAAAAGGCGGCTGTGCCGGCGATCTTGGTCTGGTCTTCCGTGGCGTGGTCGTTGGCGGGCATGGGCGTTGGGTGAAGGATGGGTGCCGTGGCGCGGCGATTATAACGGACGAAAAATACCGGACGAAAAATAACCGGCGCAAAAACGGCGCACTCAAAAAAGCCCGCGCCAGCTTGGAGGCCGACGCAGGCAATGGCATGCAATCTTCGATTTATCCACAGCCTGTTCGCGCGGCGAGGGTGTGGATAATTTTTCTCCTGGCGCCGGTCAGGCGATCAGGTAGCCACCGTCTACCGGCACGATGGCGCCGGTCATGAAGGATGCAGCTGGCGTACACAGGAAGGCCACCACGTTGCCGATGTCTTCCGGTGTGCCCCAGCGGTTCAATGGGGTGCGTTGCAGGATCGGGCCGGCGCGCGCCGGGTCGTCCTGCAGCGCCTGCGTCAGTGGCGTGGCGATCCAGCCGGGGGCGACCGCATTGACGCGAATGCCGTCGGCCGCATAGGCAATCGCCAGCGACTTGGTCAGTTGCGCCACGCCGCCCTTGCTGGCGCTGTAGCCCGGTACCAGGCCGCCGCCGAAGAAGCTCAGCATCGATGCGGTGTTGACGATGCTGCCGCCGCCGCTCTTCTTGAGCAGTTCGCGGGCAGCGGCGCAGACGCGCATGGTGCCGGTGAGGTTGACCGCGATCACCTGCTCGAAGACTTCCGTCTCCAGCTCGGCGCCGCGCTTGATGATGCCGGCGCAGTTGACCACGATATCGAGCCGGTCGATGCCGGCCAGGGCACGGCGTACGCTGTCCTCGGAGGCGACGTTCATCTCGATGAGCGAGATGCCGGTGCCGGCGAATTCCTCGGTGGCAAACGGCGGCAGGCCGGCGGCAATGACGCGCGCGCCCAATGCGGCCAGCTGGCGTGCGATGCCGCCGCCGATGCCCTGCGTGCCGCCGGTGACCAGCGCGGTCTTGCCCTTGAAGATATCGGGAGTAAAGCTCATGTCTTTTCCTTTTTCGATTGAGTCTCGATTGCAGTCGGGGGACTGGCTGGATGGCGCCGGCTATCGAGCCGGCTTGCGTGCCGGCGCCATCGGGTCAGGCTCCCGCAGGGATCAAGCGTGCGAGTCGATCGGTTTGTCCACCACGAACATGTACACCAGCGCTGCGGCGAAGGCCACCACGGCGCTGATCAACAGCGCATTGATGAACGAATGGGTCTGGTCGACCACGATGCCGGTCACCAGCGGCGCCAGCGAGCCGCCGAGGTAGCCGCCGAAGTTCTGCATGCTGCCCAGCGACGCCACCAGGCGCCGCGGAATAGCCACCGACACCAGCGCCCAGGCGCCGCCCGAGGCCATGTTGACGAACGCCATGGCCAGCGAGATGTAGACGATCGCCATGGTGGTGCTGGGCGTGTAGGCAGCCGGGATGGTGAACGCACCGGCGCCGATCAGGCCTGCGCAGATGGGCCACTTGCGGCTGCGGATCGGGGCCATGCCGCGCTTCATGAGGCCATCGGCGATGTAGCCCGAGGACAGCATGCCGAGGGTGCCGAAGATGTACGGGATCACCACCACCCAGCCGGTGCGCGCAATCGACAGGTGACGTTCGTGCTCGAGGTAGGCGGGCAGCCAGGTCAGGTACAGCCAGACCATGTAGATCACGCCCATGAAGCCGAACAGCATGCCCCAGGTAGTGCGGTACTTGAACAGGCCCTTCCACTCGTTCCAGGTCAGCTTGGCGTTGGCATTGGGGTCGTTCTCGTCCCCTTCGGCCAGATACAGGATCTCGGACGGGGTGAGTTCGACTTCATTACGGTTGCGATAGAACAGGTACCAGCCGACCGACACGGCGATGCCGGCAATCCCCATGATGACGAACATCATGCGCCAGCCGAACGACAGCATCAGGATGGTCAGGATCGGGGGCGCGAGCGCCGGGCCGATGGTCGAGGAGGCCACGAAGATACCGGTCGGCCCGCCGCGCTCACGCACGGCAAACCATTCCGAGACCACCTTGGCGCCAGCCGGAAACTGCGGCGCCTCGCCCAGGCCCAGGAACACGCGGGCCACCAGGAACTGCTGCAACGTGGTCACGAAACCACCTGCCAGCTGGGCCACCGACCAGACCATCATGCCCGCGCCCAGCATCACGCGCGCACCGAACTTGTCGAGCATGGCGCCGATGGGCAATTGCGAAAATGCGTAGGCCAGCGAGAAGGCCGACAGCAGCAAGCCCATCTGTGACGCCGACAGGTTCAGCTCCTGGCTCACGGAGTGGTTGGCGATGGATAGCGTGCTGCGGTCGAGGTAGTTGACGATGCCGGCCAGCATCAAAAACGTTAGCCCGACCACCTGGATGCGTTTGAGCCGCGGGCTCTTTTCTTTCTGGACTTCCATGAAGTGTGTCTCCAAGTGTATGAGTAAATGCCATTTGGCTGCCTCCGTGCCATCGCCTTTTTGCGGCGCTTGATGCCGGAAGCAAAGTTTTAGTTTCTAGTTATATGGGCAACGCTTTTCGTCGCCGGCGTTGTGGATGCCGCCGGCGCTGTGGGGTCGGCTGTCACCAGCCGGTCCGGTACCGGACGCGCCCTCGGTGGTGGCGCATCCGGTTGCTGCCCTCGCCCGGATCATTCTTGACATCAATAAGTCGCGCGACCGCCCGACAGGTCGAACACGGCACCGGTGTTGAAGGTGCAGGAGCCTGAACACAGCCAGGCCACCATCTCGGCCACTTCATCGACCGTGCCCAGGCGCGCCATCGGGCTCTTGTCGATCATGGTCTGTACATGGGCCGGATTCATTTGCTGCAGTAGTGCGGTATCGACTGCCGCCGGCGCCAGCGCATTGACCAGCACCCCGGCCTTGGCCAGTTCCTTGCCGAGCGACTTGGTCAGCGCCAGCACGCCCGCCTTGGAGGCACTGTAGGCCGATGCGTTGGGTGTGCCTTCCTTGCCGGCCAGCGACGCGATGTTGACGATGCGTCCGCGCCCGGCTGCGCGCATGGCTGGCACTACACTGCGACAGGCGTGAAATACGCCCAGCAGGTTGACGTTGACGATGCGGTGCCATTCGGCCACGTCGTATTCGTCCAGCGGCACGGTCGAACCGGCATAGCCGGCGTTGTTGACCAGGAAGTCGATGCGCCCGGTGTCGGCCAGCAGACGCTGTGCGGCGGCATCGGTGGAGGCCGCGTCGGTGATGTCGACTTCATCCTGCTGGAACGGCGACGCCGGATTGGCCTTCAGGTCCCAGCACACCACCTGCGCGCCGGCGCGCGCCAGGCGTTCGCCGATAGCCGCGCCGATGCCTCCATTGCCACCGGTGACGACCGCCACGCAGTCGGTGAAATCGTAGTCGGCGTTGTGATAGGTCATGGAGCCGCTCCTGCCATCAGCGCACGAACTGGTTGACGTAGTCGCCGCCCAGGCCGACCGCTTCGTAGTGCTTGCGGCACATGTCGAGCTTGGTATAGACGTCTTCGTAACCTTCGAACTTGCCCCAGGGGTCGCAGTAGAACATGACGCCGGTGATGTGGAAGTAGGTGATCATTTCTTCCACGTCCTCGGGCACGAAGAGGGTGTGGGTTTCGCCTGGCGGCTCGAAGACGTAGCTGCCCTGTTCGGCGATCCAGTTGTGTTCGAGATAATGCCAGCGGCCCTTCAGTACCATGCCGTGCACCGGCGCCGGATGGCGATGACGCGACAGCACGCCCGACTTGCGCACACGCAGCAGGTTGGTCCAATAGCCTTGCGAGACGTTGAGGCAGAGCGGGCGGAACCAGACGTTCTCGGCCTGCGGAACCCAGATGCGCTCGTCCTCGGGGATGGCCGGGTTGACCACGATTTCCAGCGGCGCTTCCTTCGGATTAGGGAATTGATAAGGCATCAGCTTGGCTGCAGCCGGCGTGACTTCGCTCATTGGGTTCTCCTCATTGGTTTATTCTTCAGACTCAATGTTCACTATATGGACATGTGGTCTGCAATGTGGTCACTTTGAGTGAAGGGCCTGAGGATGTCAAGCGGGCTGCCGGTGGCCGTTCGCGCCAGAAAGCGAGTGCGCGCGGCGCTGAAAGCTGCGGTTTCCGGGAGTGCGAGAGTGTATGCAGGGATGCAGGCAATGCGACCCCGGCTTCGATGAAAATTCTGGTGGAGCTTTTTCATGCATGGCGCACGCCGGATCCGAGACGCTAGCGCTCGGTCCGTAGTTTAGCCAAGGGGGGAGGAGAAGGAGTTCAAGGGGAGTCGGGAGCAAGGGGAATAGCCGACTGGGCCACACGATGAGTGCGGCCCTTTTGATGGGTCATTCGTCCCAATGCACCTGGGCAAACGCTTCGCTCAGGAAGTCGAGCATGGCGCGCACTTTGGCCGGCAGATGCGCGCGGCTCGGATAGACCGCATAGATGCCCAGCTCGGAGGAGGTGTAGCCGTCCAGCAGTGATACCAGTTGCCCGCTGCGCAGGTACTGGTCGATCATGAAGGTGGGCTGGCGGGTTATCCCGATGCCGCCCAGCGCGGCTGCCACGCAGCTGTCGCCGTTGTTGACGTGCATGCGCGAATTGACCTTGACGCTGACCGCACCCTCGGGGCCGGTGAAGTGCCAGTCGTCCTTGCTGGCGTGGTAGCTGTACGAGATCGCCTGATGGTGACCCAGTTCGTGCGGGTGCTGTGGGGTTCCGTGCTGCTCGAGATAGGCGGGCGAGGCGCATACATGCAAGCTGGTGCTGGTGAGCTTGCGGTGCACCAGGGTCGAGTCGGACAGGCGGGCAATGCGGATGGCCAGGTCGTAACCTTCGTCGATGATGTCGACGATGCGGTCCGAGAGGGTGATGTCCAGACTGACGCCTGGATTGCGCTCGAGAAAGATCGGCCACAACGGCGCCAGGTGCAACACGCCAAAAGTCTGCGGCGCATTGATGCGCAGCAGCCCGGAGGGTTTGGAGGCGCCGGCGCTCAGGAGATCGTCGGCGGCGTCGAGGGCGGCCACGATCTGCTTGCAGCGTTCCAGGTACAGGATGCCGGCCTCGGTCAGCGACAGGCGGCGGGTGGTTCGCTGCATCAGGCGTGAGCCCAGTCGTGCTTCCAGTTCGAGTACGGTGCGCGACACCGCCGCCTTGGAAATGCCCAGCGCATCAGCGGCCTTGACGAAGCTGCCCAGGTCGGCCACAGCGATGAAGCATTCGATTTCCCGCAGTTTGTTCAAATCATTATCCCCGAGACGGCGCCGCGCGGCGGCGTGGTCCGGGGTTGCGGGCACGCCGATCAGGCGGCTGCCGGTAGTTGTTCAAGCAGCCCGGCATGGCTGCCAAAGGCGAAGGCGTCCATGCGGAGGCTATGATACGTCGAACCCGTATCCAGATGCACGAATTGGGTCCAGTCGTCGGCCGCGCCCATGGCGAAGAACAGGGTCAGCAGGTGTTCGTCGGAAGGGTGGGTGCGGATCGCGTGGGGGGCTGTGGTGCGATAGCCAAACAGCGCCTCCAGGTCGCCGGCGCGCATGCGCTCCAGGAACCACTGCAGAAACTCCACCGTGTGCGGCGCCTCGGGGGCGGCCGGGTCATTGCGTCGCAGCTCGCGCAGGTTGTGCGTGAAGCTGCCGGAACCGACTAACAGAATGCCTTCCCTGGCCAGCGGCGCGAGCAACTGTCCGACCCGAAAATGATAGTCCGGTGGCATGTGCGACTGCAGCGACAACTGGATGGTCGGCACGTCGGCCTGTGGATAAAGATAACGCATCGGCACCCAGGCGCCATGGTCCAGCCCCCAACTGCCGTCGGTGTTGGTATCGATGCCACCATCGCGCAGCAGTCGGGCAACGTGCTCGGCCAGGGCCGGCGCGCCGGGCGCCGGGTAGTCCAGTTCGTAGAGCGCCGGCGGAAAACCGCCGAAATCGTGAATGACCTTGGGTTGCAGCTGGTTGCTCACGCGTGCGGACATGGTCTCCCAGTGCGGCGACAGCATCACCACCGCCTTGGGACGCGGCAAGGTGGCGCCGATCTCGGTCAGCAAGGGGCCGGTGCGTCCAGGCTCGACCGCCATCATGGGGGAGCCGTGCGAGACGAACAGGGAAGGAAGTGCGACGGTGGACATGTTATCTCCGGGCAAGTGTCTGGATGAAGCCCCGCCATCGACCACAGGCAGCAGCGCTTGATGACACTTTAAAGGAGACGGGGCCCGGGATAAATCGGTGTGGGCGGGAAGGATTGTCTTGCGAAGATTGACAATCCCGCCCGCATTGACTTAGTCGTTGCTCTCGGCCTGGGGTTTGGCTTCTTCGCGACGGTTGGAACCGGCCACCATGTCGAAGCGGAACAGACGGCATTCGAGCGCGCCGTTGAAGAAGGGCGTCTTGCGCGATTCTTTCAGGCGCATCAGCTTGGGCAGCCCGAGGTCGGCCGAGAACAGGAACACCTTCCAGCCGGCAAAGCGCTGCTTGAGCGTGCTCGAGAAGTCGGCAAAGAATTGCATGAACAACTCTTCGGTCGGCAGCGCGCGGTCGCCGCGCACGCCGATACGCTCGCCGTAGGGCGGGTTGGTGAGGATGATGCCGGCCAGCGGCGCGCCGTCGGGACCCAGCGGTGGCTTGACCTCTTGCGCTTCGATCTGCTTGAGCGGGATCTCGAACTGGATGCCGGCCCGACGCAGGTTTTCGCGGGTCAGTTCGACCATGTCGCCGGAGATGTCGCTACCGAAGATGGTAGGTGTGGTGGGCAGCGGATTGGGCTTGAAATCGCCCTTGATCGACAGCCATGCGCCGGCGTCGAAATTGCTGAATTTCTCGAACGCGAAGCGGCGTCGGGCGCCGGCCGGCACACCGGCGACCATCTGCGCCGCCTCGGCCAGGATCGTGCCCGAACCGCACATCGGATCGAACAGCGGCACGCCCGGCTTCCAGCCGCTGGTGCGCAACAGGCCGGCGGCGAGGTTTTCGCGCAGCGGCGCGTCGCCGGTTTCTTCACGCCAGCCACGCTTGAACAGCGCCTCGCCGGAGGTGTCGAGATAGACCGTGAAATTGTGGGCGTCGACGAAGCCGGCGATGCGCATGTCGGGGGTGCGGGTGTTGACCGACGGACGCAGCTTCATCAGGTCGAGGAAGCGGTCGCAGATGGCGTCCTTGATCTTCAGCGTCGAGAATTCGATGCTCTTCAGGGGCGACTTCACGGCGGTCAGGTCGACGCGAATGGTGTGCGAGACCTTGAACCAGTCTTCCCAGGCCTGCGCCAGGGTCAGGTCGTAGATGTCGTTTTCATTCTTGTAGGAGCCGTGCGCCATGCGCAGCAACACCCGGCTGGCGATGCGCGAATGCAGATTGAGCTGGTAGGCCGCCAGCAGCGTGCCCGAGCAGTGCACGCCGCCCGGCACCTGGTTGTGCACCTTGAGCGCGGCATCCGGCCCGGCGTGGATCGCGATCTCGCCGAGTTCTTCGGCCAGCGCTGCTTCGAGGCCGCGCGGGCACGGGCAGAAGTAAGAGTAATTGGTTGATGTCGATTGCATGGGGGACCTTTTATCCGTGGTGGTACAAAAATAACTAACTTATATAACTAACTAATCAATCAGCTGCGGGCGAAGGCGCGTTCGACAAAGTCGAGCCGGTCCTGGCCCCAGTAACCTTCACCCTGGTAGATGAACCAGGGCGCGCCGAATACGCTGGCGGCATTGGCTTCATCGGTGAAGCGGTCGAATTCGGCCTGCACGCTGGCCGTCTCGGCCGACTTCAGCAGCGTCGCGCCGTCGCGCTCCTGGGCGTTGGCGATGGCCACCAGGGTGTCGGTGTCGGCGATGTTGCGTTGCTCTTCCCACACGGCGCGCATGAAAGCGCCCGCCAGTTCGAGTGCGGCACGGCTGCCCTGCGCCAGCTGGACCGCGATGATCATGCGCGCGGCGGTGTCGCTGTTGACCGGGAAGTGGGTCGGCTGCAGCACCATCGGCTTGCCCAGGAATTCGCTCCAGCGCGCCAGTTCCTTGAGCCGATAGGCCTGGCGCTGCGGAGCGCGCTTGGCCAGCGGCAGGCCACCCGATACACCGAAGATCTTCGACAGGTCGAACGGCTTGGGGATCACCTGCACCTGGTGCTTCTCGGCCATGGCCACGAAGCGGTCATGGCCCAGATAGGCGAACGGCGAATGCGGCGCGAAGAAGTATTCACAGACTTTGCTCATGACCGGCTCCGGTTGACTGACGAAAACAATGGGGGGCAACAGGCTTCAGAACGGCTTGACGACGACCAGCACCACGATGGCCAGCAGCAGCAAGACCGGCACTTCGTTGAACCAGCGATACCAGGTGTGGCTGCGCACATTCTTGCCCATTTCGAACTTCTTGAGCAACGAACCGCAGGCGTGGTGATAGCCGATCACCAGCACCACCAGCAACAGCTTGGCATGCAGCCAGCCGTTGCCGGGGCCGCGCCAGAAATCGAAGGTCACGGCCCACAGCCAGGCGCCTAGGCCCAGCGCCACCAGCGCCATGATGCCGGTGAAGCGGTACAGGCGGCGCGCCATGCCCAGCAAGCGCTCGCGCACCACCAGGTGCTCTTCCTGGGCCAGGTTGACGAAGATGCGCGGCAGGTAGAACAGGCCGGCGAACCAGGAGGCGATGAAGACGATGTGCAGCGCTTTGATCCAGAGCATGGTGGTCCTTGGGTGAGTCGATGGGATGGCGCCTGCGCGCCGCCTTTCCTTATAACCGGATCACTGCCGGACCTGGCCCTGGCCCAGCACCACGTACTTGAGCGAGGTCAATCCTTCGAGCCCGACCGGGCCGCGTGCATGCAGCTTGTCGTTGGAAATGCCGATCTCGGCGCCCAGGCCGTATTCGAAGCCGTCCGCAAAGCGGGTCGATGCATTGACCATGACCGAGGCCGAATCGACTTCGCGCAGGAAGCGCATGGCGCGTGTGTAGTCTTCGGTGATGATGGCGTCGGTATGCTGCGACGAATGCGTATTGATGTGCTCGATGGCTTCGTCGATGCCGGCCACCACCTTGATGGCCAGGATCGGAGCCAGGTATTCGGTATCCCAGTCTTCGGCCTGCGCCGTCTTCAGGAACGGGTAGTCGCCCAGGATGGCGTGGCTTTCGGCGTCGCAACGCAGCTCGACTTCCTTGGCACGGTACAGCTCGGCCAGCGGCGGCAGTACGGTGGCGGCGATGTCGCGCGACACCAGCAGCGTTTCCATGGTGTTGCAGGTGCCATAGCGATGGCACTTGGCATTGAAGGCCACGTCGAGGGCACGGCGGGTATCGGCGCGTTCATCGATGTAGACGTGGCAGATGCCGTCGAGGTGCTTGATCATCGGCACCGTGGCGTCGGCGATCAGGCGCGCGATCAGGCCCTTTCCGCCGCGCGGCACGATCACGTCCACATAGTCCTGCATGGTGATGAGTTCGCCCACGGCGGCGCGGTCGGTGGTCTCGACCACCTGCACCGCCTCGGTCGGCAGGCCGGCGCCGGCCAGGCCTTCCTGGACCAGTGCCGCCAGCGCCTGGTTGCACTGGATCGCCTCGGAGCCGCCACGCAGGATGGTGGCGTTGCCGCTCTTGATGCACAGGCCGGCGGCGTCCACGGTGACGTTGGGACGGGCTTCGTAGATGATTCCGATGACGCCCAGCGGCACCCGCATCTGGCCGACCTGAATCCCGCTGGGACGGTATTTCATGTTGCTGATCTCGCCGATCGGGTCGGGCAGGGCGGCGATCTGTTCGAGCCCTTCGGCCATGGTGGCGATGGCCTTGTCCGACAGCGTCAGGCGGTCCAGCATGGCGTCGGCCAGGCCGTTGGCGCGCGCTGCATCGAGGTCACGCGCATTGGCCGCGCGCAGTATGTCCGCGTCACGCCGGATGGCGGCTGCGATCAGCAGCAGCGCCTGGTTCTTGACGGCCGTGTCGGCGCGCGCCATGGCGCGTGAGGCAGCGCGTGCGCGCTGGCCGATCTGGTTCATATAGAGGGCGATGTTTTCCATGGTGTCTGCTTTCCAGCTGCCGCAGTCCGGTGGCTGCGGGCCGTCATAGTTGGGGCTGCCGCAATGCCGGCAGCCGGGGTTGATTCTATCCGCCGCGTGCCAGGGTCAGGCCCAGTTGCGACAGGGCATCCCACGGATCGCCGGCAAAGGTGCGGGCGCGCAGACCTTTGACCATGCGGTCGATCAGCGCGGCCTGGCGCAGTGCATCCTGCAGCGCGCCCAGGCTGATGCGGCGCAGGGCCGGCTCCATCAATCGTTCACGCGGACCCCAGATGCGGTATTCCTTGAGCAGCACCCCGACCGCCTTGCCCTGGGCCACGCCGGACTTGATCTTGAGCAGGGTGCGGATTTCTTCGGTCAGCGCCCACAGCACCAGCGGCAGCGCCTCGCCTTCGCCCTTGAGGCCTTCCATCATGCGCGTCAGGCGCGCAGCGTCGCCGGCCAGCATGGCTTCGTTGAGCTTGAAGACGTCATAGCGGGCGACGTTGAGCACGGCATCGTGCACCTGCTCGAACGACAGCTTGCCAGCCGGGTACAGCAGCCCCAGTTTCTGGATCTCCTGGTGCGCCGCCAGCAGGTTGCCTTCGACCCGGTCGGCGATGAAGTCGAGGCAGGCGCGGTCGGCATTCTGGTTCTGCGCGGCCAGCCGGTTGCCGATCCAGCCGGGCAACTGGGTCCGCTCGACCAGCGGGATATCGATATATACCGCAGCCTGCTGCAGCGCTGCCACCCAGGCTGCTTTCTGGGTCGCCCAGTCCAGCTTGGGCAGGGTGATGATGGTCAGGTTGTCGGGACTCAGGGCGCCGGCGTACTGCTGCAGGGCTTGGCCGCCATCCTTGCCGGGTTTGCCGGTGGGGATGCGCAGTTCGATCAGTTTCTTGTCGCCGAACAGCGATTGCGACTGGTTGGCCGCCAGCAGTTCGCCCCATTTGAAGCTGCGTTCGACCACCAGCACCTCACGCTCGGAAAAACCGTTGGCGCGCGCGGCCTGGCGAATCTTGTCGGCGGCCTCCAGCGCGAGCAGATGCTCGTCGCTGGCGATCACGTACAACGGCGCGAGCGTGCGACCGAGGTGGGTGTCGAGGGCATCATGCCGCAATTGCATCAGGCGTTCTCCGCAGGTCGCCGGCGATCAGGGTTCCGGATCGACGTTTTCGGTCGCCAGCGCCGTCTTGGACGCCGCCAGGCGACGCAGGATCTGCTGCACAAGGTCCGACTGCATGTCGCGGTACAGCAGCACTTCTTCGGCCTGCTTGGCCAGTTCCTGGTTTTCGTCGTAGGTGATCACGCGGCGCAGCACGATTGCCGTGGGTGGAATCAGCACGACGCCCTTGGGATCGGCAACGCTGAAGGTAAAGCGCTGGAACAGCGCGTATTCACGCACCCGGCCATTGGTGTTCAAGGTCAGCACCTGCTTGTCGCGGGTGTCGGCCAGCACCTTCAGGACCGCCTCTGCCTGGTCCGCCTTGTCGACCACTTCACCGCCGCTGGCGCGAATGTTGCGACGCAGTTCGACGCCCACGGTGGAGTTGGGCGAAAAGCCCAGGTAGATGGTCTTGAATGGCAGGTCGGCGGCGCCGCGCAGATGGAAGCCGCAGGCCGTCAGCAGCATGACCACCGTGATGGACAGCAGCCATTGTGCGATGCGCTTCGAATTGTGATGAAGGTGCATTGGAATGCCTTGTATGTCGAAAAGGACGCGAATCAGACCACGATGTTGATCAGCTTGCCGGGCACCACGATGACCTTCTTGGGCGTGCCGGTCAAAAACTTCTGCACGCCTTCGTTGGCCAGCGCGGCGGCTTCGATAGCGGCCCGATCGGCTTGCTTGGGCACCGTCACGCTGCCGCGCAGCTTGCCGTTGACCTGCACCATCAGCTCGATCTCGTTTTGTTCCAGCGCGCTGGCGTCGACCTGCGGCCAGGCGGCATCAAGGATGTCGCCATGGGTCGCGGCAAAGCCCAGCTCCTGCCACAGCACATGGGTGATGTGCGGTGCGATCGGATTGAGCACGCGCAGGAAGATCGAGAAGCATTCGGCCAGCACGGCGTCGCCGGCGGCGCCGTCGGCCAGCTTGGCCGCTTCCAGCGTGTTGAGCATTTTCATGCAGGCCGAGACCACCGTGTTGTACTGGATCCGCTTGAGGTCGTGATCGGCCTGTTGCAGGATCTTGTGCACTTCGCGGCGCAGCGTCTTGTGGGCTTCGTCCAGTGTGGCGGCGTCGAGCGCGCCAGCCTGGGCAATGCGCGCGACATGGTTGTGGCCGAAGGCCCATACCCGACGCAGGAAACGGTTGGCGCCTTCGACCCCGGCGCCGGACCATTCGAGGGTCTGCTCTGGCGGCGAGGCGAACATCGTGAACAGGCGCGCGGTATCGGCGCCGTACTGGTCGATCTGCGCCTGCGGATCGATGCCGTTGTTCTTCGACTTCGACATCTTCTCGGTGCCGCCGATGATCACCGGCTGGCCATCGGCCTTGAGGATCGCCGACACCGGGCGGCCCTTGTCGTCATGGGTCAGTTCGACCTCGGCCGGGTTGATCCAGGTCTTCTTGCCGCTGGCTTCTTCACGGTAGTAGGTCTCGTTGAGCACCATGCCCTGGGTCAGCAGGTTGGTGAAGGGCTCATCGAACTTGACCAGGCCGAAGTCGCGCATGACCTTGGTCCAGAAGCGGGCATACAGCAGGTGCAGCACGGCGTGTTCGATGCCGCCGATGTACTGGTCCATCGGCATCCAGTAGTCGTTGCGGCTGTCGACCATGGCGTCGTTGCTCTGCGGCGAGGTATAGCGCATGTAATACCAGGACGAGTCGACGAAGGTGTCCATCGTGTCGGTCTCGCGGCGCGCCGGCTTGCCGCACGATGGGCAGTCGACATGCAGGAACTGTTCGTGCTTGTTGAGCGGGTTGCCGCTGCCGTCGGGTACGCAATCTTCAGGCAGCACCACCGGCAGGTCCTTTTCGGGGACCGGCACGTCGCCGCAGTCGGCGCAGTGGATGATCGGGATCGGGGTGCCCCAGTAGCGCTGGCGCGAGATGCCCCAGTCGCGCAGGCGGAAGGTGACCTTCTTTTCACCCACGCCCTGCGCGGCCAGATCGGCGGCGACCGCATCGACTGCCGCCTGGTAAGCCAGGCCGTCGTACTTGCCGGAGGCCACCGTGCGGCCCGATTCCTTGTCGCCGTACCATTCTTCCCAGGCATCGGTGGAGTAATCCTTGCCTTCCAGGGCGACTACCTGCTTGATGGCCAGGTCGTATTTCTTGGCGAAGGCGAAGTCGCGTTCGTCATGCGCCGGCACGCCCATCACGGCGCCGTCGCCGTAGGTGATCAGCACATAGTTGCCGACCCACACCTCGACCTTGTCGCCGGTCAGCGGATGGGTCACGAACAGGCCCGTGGGCATGCCCTTCTTTTCCATCGTCGCCATGTCGGCTTCGATCACGCTGCCCTTCTTGCATTCTTCGATGAAGGCTTGCAGCGCCGGATTGTTCTTCGCCGCAAACGTGGCCAGCGCGTGTTCCGGCGCGACCGCGCAGAAGGTCACGCCCATGATGGTGTCGGCGCGGGTGGTGAAAACCCACAGCTTGCCGTCGTTGATCAGCTGGCCGTCATCGGCGATGTCGTGCGGGAAGGCAAAGCGCACCCCGGTCGACTTGCCGATCCAGTTGGCCTGCATCAGGCGCACGCGCTCGGGCCAGCCCGGCAATTTGGTCTCGACGTGCTCCAGCAATTCGTCGGCGTAGTCGGTGATGCGGGCGTAGTACATCGGGATTTCGCGCTTCTCGATCAGCGCGCCCGAACGCCAGCCGCGGCCGTCAATGACCTGCTCGTTGGCCAGCACGGTCTGGTCGATCGGATCCCAGTTCACGGTACCGGTCTTCTTGTAGATGATGCCCTTCTCGAGCATCTTCAGGAACATCCACTGGTTCCACTTGTAGTACTCGGGGCTGCAGGCCGTCATCTCGCGCGACCAGTCGATGGCCAGGCCCATCGACTGCATCTGCTTCTTCATGTAGTCGATGTTGGAATAGGTCCACTGCGCCGGCGGCACGCCATTGGCCATGGCGGCGTTTTCTGCCGGCATGCCGAACGCGTCCCAACCCATCGGCATGAGCACGTTGTAGCCGCTCATGCGCAGGTAACGGTACATCACGTCATTGATGGTGTAGTTGCGCACGTGCCCCATGTGCAGCTTGCCCGAAGGGTAGGGCAGCATCGAACAGGCGTAGAACTTCTTCTTGTCGCGCCCGCTGGCGTCCTTGGCGTGTTCGACGGTCTTGTAGGCGTCGATGGCGTTCCAGTGCTGCTGGGCGGACTGCTCGACTTCGGCTGGGCTGTATTTCTCTTGCATGGCAATGGGCGCGTTGGAAAACGGAAACCCTGCATTATACCGGCTCGACCAGCGCCTGACCTAGCGTTGGCGGCCAATCCCCCTTTGCTCAGAGATAGACCATTTCGATGGTGGCCGACCCGTCCAGGTTGATGATTTCGTTGGCCGGAAGCAAGCTGGCCCTGTTCAGCACCGGTGTGACCCCCAACGTCGCCGTAATGCGCTGGTAGCTGCCCACCGCGACGGTGTTGGCGTCGCCCCACGACAGGGTCTGGTCGGTCCGCACCGTGCCAGTGCTGCTTTTGGTCCAGATCGCGCCGGCCTGGGGGCCCCGAACCAGCAAGTCCAGCGGTACGCTGCCGGCCTGCAGTTTTGTGATGGCAACACGAAACGCACCGATATTGGTCTTGCCCACGGTGCCCAGGCCGTACATGGCGGCCTGGTCGATGATGCTGGGAAAAGCCACCTTGCTGGCGCTGCGGTTGTCGACGGTGCGGATACCTACCCGGGCCGGTGCGGTGCAGGTGATGCTGAGTTCGATTTCGCGGGTGGGCAAGCGGTTGATCTCGGTCTGGCTGAGGCTGCGGTAGCCGACATCGAGATAGTCGATGGTGCCGTCGCCCTGCAGGGCCGGCGTGCAGGCGGCAGGCCGGACGACCCCGTGGACCTGCAGGTGCGTGGAAGCGCCGAGGGCGTCGCCGGGGACAGTGATGGTAGCGGCGGCAGCGGCGAGCACCAGGGCGGTATGGATGAGGCTGGCTTGTTTCATGGGGACTCCTTGGGTTTGGTGGTGGACGGCAGGTATTCTTTTCATCTTTTTTCATCACCCGTCGATCCGGGCGAGCGGCATTCGCATCTTGTCGAGTTGATAATGCCGTTGCCATGTTAAAACTCTCAAAAAGTCACTTGCGCTTTTCATGTGATTTTTCGATGATTTTTTGTTATTTTTCGAGGGAATCGGGACGCAGGAATCCAGGCAGCACGGGTGTTGCAGGGCGAACACGATTCCGGCTGCATCGACGGCGAGCGTCATCAAGGCGTCATATTGGCTCTGCATCATGAAATCGTTTTCATGACGTGGAAATCCAATGCGCCCCTCCATCAAGCAGGTAGCCACACTGGCAGGCGTCTCGATCGCGACGGTATCGCGGCTGCTCAATAATCCCGGCGCCGTGAGCGCCGAGACGGCCGAGAAGGTCCAGCGCAGCATCGCCCAACTGGGCTTTCGTCCCAATTTCACCGGACGCAACCTGCGCGCCGGCAGTTCGCGCACCATCGGCGTGGTCTTGCCGACGCTGGCCAACACGGTATTTGCCCAGTGTCTGCAAGGCATCGAGCTGGCCGCGCGGGCGCTCGACTATTCGGTCATGTTCACCACCACCGAATACCAGCCGGCCGAGGAATCCGACGCCGTCGAACTGCTGTTGGCGCATCGGGTGGACGGCATCATCCTGACGGTGGCCGACGCCAGCGCCAACGCCACCCTGGACTTGCTCGAGCGCGAAGATATTCCCTTCGTACTGACCTATAACCAGTTGCCGGACCAGCCGGCAGGCGCCAGCGGACGGTTTTCGGTCTCGGTCGACAACCGTGCCGCCGCCTGCGATGCCGTGAACCACCTGCTGGCCAGCGGGCATCGCCGTATCCGCATGTTGTCCGGTCGCTTCGATGCCTCTGACCGCGCCATGCAGCGCTATCTCGGCTATCTCGATGCAATGGGCGCGGCCCGGCTGGAGCCGATGCCGCCGATCGAACTCGAATTGCACACCCTGACGGCGGCCGCCGACTACCAGCAGATGTTGTCGGATCCGCTGTTACGGCCGACGGCCTTGTTCTGCTCCAACGACATGCTGGCCATGAGCGCCATGCGCGACCTGCGCGCGCTGGGCCTGCAGCTGCCGCGCGATATGTCGGTGATGGGCTTCGACGGCATTCCCATCGGTGCCCTGGTCGAGCCGGTGCTGGCCAGCGTGGTGCAGCCCTCCGAGCAGATCGGCGATGTCGCGGTGCGCACTTTGCTCGGGCTGCTGGAGCAGCGCGGCGGCAGCGTCGCGCCGGCCACCGGGGCGGGGCGGCAGGTGCTGGCCCACAGTCTGCGCAGCGGCGGCTCGGTGAGCCCGCTGGCAGGCGTCTGATTTTTTTGCAGTCACTTTTCTTCAACCACCTCCAATTCATTTACAGGGGAACCGAAATGTTCGGCAAACGTGTTATTCAAACCTTGGTCGGCGGCGTGATGCTGTCGGCCTGCCTGGCCGCTTCGGCGCAGACCGCGATCTGCTACAACTGTCCGCCGGAATGGGCTGACTGGGCCGCACAGATCAAGGCGATCAAGGACAAGACCGGCATCACCGTGCCGCCCGACAACAAGAACAGCGGCCAGGCGCTGGCCCAGATGCTGGCCGAGAAGGCCAGCCCGGTGGCCGATTTCACCTACCTCGGCGTGAGCTTCGGCATCGAAGCCCGCAACAAGGACCTGGTCAGCCCCTACAAGCCGGCCCACTGGAATGACGTGCCGGCTGGCCTGAAGGACGCCGACGGTTACTGGACCACCATCCATTCCGGCACCATGGGCCTGATGGTCAATGTCGATGCGCTCAAGGGCAAGCCGGTGCCCAAGTCGTGGCAAGACCTGCAAAAGCCGGAGTACAAGGGATTGGTCGGCTACCTCGACCCGGCCAGCGCCTTTGTCGGCTATGTGGGCGCGGTGGCGATCAACCAGGCCCTGGGTGGCACGCTGGACGATTTCTCACCCGCCATCGGCTTTTTCAAGAACCTGCAGAAGAACCAGCCTATCGTTCCCAAGCAGACTTCGTATGCGCGCCTGATCTCGGGTGAGATCCCGATCCTGCTGGGCTATGACTTCGACGCCTATCGCGCCAAGTACAAGGACCATGCCAACGTGGCATTCGTGATCCCCACCGAAGGCACCGTGACGGTTCCGTACGTGGTGGCGCTGGCCAAGAACGGCCCGCATCCGGAGCAGGCCAAGAAGGTGCTGGACTTCCTGCTGTCCGACCAGGGCCAGGCGATCTGGGCCAATGCCTATCTGCGCCCGGTGCGGGCATCGGCCATGTCCAAGGAAGCGGAAGCACGTTTCCTGCCGGCGGTCGACTATGCACGTGCCAAGTCGGTGGACTACGGCAAGATGGCTGAAGCGCAGCGCAAGTTCGGCGAGCGTTACCTGGCGGAAGTACGCTGATGCAAGGGGCAGGACAGACCATGAAGGCAAGCATCATTTCACCGGCACCGTCGCGCTCTGACCCCAGGCGGGGCGAGGGCGTCTGGCTGTGGTTCGCGGCCCCCGGCGTGGCGCTGTTCTGCGCCTTCTGGCTGCTGCCGATGGTGCGGCTGGTGGGCGTGGGCGCCAGCGGGCCGAGCGGGGCGATGGCCTATCTGGCGATACTGACCAATCGCCATTATTTCGCCAGCCTGGTGTCGACGCTGAGCCTGTCGGCGGCGGTCACCGTGGTGACGCTGGCGATCTCGGTAGCCGTGGGTCTGTTCCTGCAGCGCAACCGCTTTTTCGGGCATTCGATGTTGTTGGCCATGTTGACCTTCCCGCTGGCTTTTCCCGGCGTGGTGGTGGGCTTCATGGTGATCATGCTGGCCGGCCGGCAAGGGCTGATCGGCCGTTTCACCGATTGGCTGGTGGGCGAACCGCTGGTGTTCGCCTATGCCTTGCCGGGGCTGTTTCTGGGTTACCTGTATTTTTCGATCCCGCGCGTGATCCTGACCGTGACCGCCGCTGCCGGCAAGCTGGACGGTTCGCTGGAAGAGGCTGCGCGCTCGCTGGGCGCGCGTCCATGGCAGGTGCTGCTGCATGTGATCCTGCCGGCGCTGACGCCGGCGTTGATCTCGTCGGGCGCGATCTGTTTCGCCACCAGTGTGGGCGCATTCGGCACGGCCTTTACGCTGGGCGCCAATATCGACGTGCTGCCGATGACCATCTATAACGAATTCACCGGTTACGCCAACTTCGCCACCGCCGCCTCGCTGTCACTGGTGCTGGGCGCGATCACCTGGGTGGTGCTGGCGCTGGCGCGTTCGCTGGCCGGCAATAGCGTAGCTGCGGCGGCGTGAGGAGCGATGCATGAAACGTGATATTCGATTCTGGCTGCAACTGGCGTTTACCTTGCTGGTGTGCGCCTTCATGATCGTGCCGGTGCTGCTGTCGATGGCCGCGGGCGTGACCGAGAATTTCTTTGTCGGGATCTCCAGCGGATTTACCTTGCGCTGGGTGGCGCAAGTGTGGGAAATGTATCAGCCGACCATCTGGCGCTCGATCTTCATCGCCCTCTCGTGCCTGGTGGTGACGCTGGTCGCCGGGGTGCCGCTGGCCTACATGCTGGCGCGCTATCGCGGCGGCAACAGTCGCCTGGCGCGTGTCATCGAAGAGTTGCTGATGATGCCGGTGGCGGTGCCGGGCCTGGCCACCGCGCTGGCCTTGATCATGGCCTACGGGCAGTACCGGGCATTTCGCGGCAGCCTGCTGTTCATCCTGGTGGGACACGTACTGTTCGTGCTGCCGTTCATGGTGCGACCGGTGCTGGCGGTGATGCAGTCGTCGCAACTGGCGCAGCTCGAAGAAGCAGCGGCCAGTCTGGGCGCGGGCATGATGCGGCGGTTCTTCGGGGTGGTCATTCCCAATGTCAGCGGCGGCATCCTGGCCGGCTCGCTGATGGTGGTGACGCTGTCGATCGGTGAATTCAACATCACCTGGATGTTGCATACTCCATTGACCATGACGCTGCCGGTGGGCCTGGCCGACGCCTATGCGTCGATGCGGCTGGAGATCGGTTCGGCCTATACCCTGATTTTCTTTTTCATGATCATTCCGCTGCTGGTGGGCATGCAGTGGGTGACGCAGTTTGCAGACAAGAGAGCAAGTCTATGAAGCAACCAGTATCGATACGCCTGGCCGCCTGCGCCAAATCGTTCGCGGGTGGCAACCGCGCGCTGCAACCGCTGGACCTGGAGATCCAGGCCGGCGAGACGCTGGTGCTGCTGGGGCCGTCCGGCTGCGGCAAGACCACCACGCTGCGCATGATTGCGGGGCTGGAGTTTCCCGATGCGGGTGGTCAGGTGTGGTTCGGTGACGAAGACGTGACCGCCCTGCCGATCGAGCGGCGTGGCGTGGGCATGGTGTTCCAGAGCTACGCGCTGTTTCCCAACATGACTGTGGGCGAGAACATCGCCTACGGCATGAAGCTGCGCAAGATCGCCGCGCCCGAGCGTGCCGCGCGGGTCGAGAAACTGCTGGAGATGGTGCATCTGCAGGGCCTGTCGCAGCGCCGGGTGGACCAGTTGTCGGGTGGGCAGAAACAGCGCGTGGCGCTGGCGCGCGCGGTGGCGGTGGAGCCGCGGGTGCTGCTGCTGGACGAGCCCCTGACCGCGCTCGATGCCAAGCTGCGCGAGACCGTGCGCAGCGACCTGAACCAGCTGCTGCGCAGCCTTGGCATCACCGCCGTCTACGTCACGCACGACCAGGGCGAGGCGATGGCGCTGGGTGACCGCATCGTGGTGATGGAGCGTGGCCGCATCGCCCAGATCGGCACCCCGCAAGACATCTACTATCATCCCGCCAATGCCTTCGTGGCCGACTTCATCGGCGCCATGAACCGGGTCCAGGGCGTGGTGTCGCAGGGTCGGCTGCAAACGCCGGCAGGCAGCCTGGCGCTGTTCGACCAGGTCACCGAAGGGCAGATGGCCACTGCCATGTTCCGGCCAGAGGATGTGCGCGTCATCGATGCCGGCGCCGAGCATCAGCCGGCCGAGGCGCGCGCGGGTATGGCAGGCATGTTGAATGGTCGGGTGGTGTCCAGCTTCTTCATGGGCGACCGTACGCGGCTTGAAATCGATATCGGCGCCACGCACCCGCTGATCGCAGAGACTGCGCGACGCGGCAGCTGGCATGGCGGGCAGGGGGTGGCGCTGGAGGTGCCCTTGTCGGCATTGGTACGTTTGCCAACCGAGCAGGAGGCAGCATGATCCTGGCGCAAATTTCTGACCTGCACATCAAGACCGATGGCAAGAAATCCTATCGCGTGGTGGATACCGCCGAGAGCCTGCGGCGGTGCGTGGTACAACTCAATGCCTTGCGCCAGCGGCCGGATGCAGTGGTGATCACGGGCGACCTGGTGGATTTCGGCCAGCCGGGCGAGTACGTTTTCCTGCGGCAGCTGCTGGCGTCGCTGGAGATTCCCTATTACCTCTTGCCGGGCAATCACGACGAACGTGGCGCCTTGCGTGCGGCGTTTCCGGATCATGCGTATCTGCAGCAGGGCGGCGAGCGTATCGAGTATGTGGTCGAGGTCGGCCCGCTGCGGGTAGTGGCGCTGGACACGGTGATTCCGCGTGCCAGCGGCGGCGAGCTGGCGCCGCGCAGCCTGCAGTGGCTGGACGATACGCTGGCCCAGCAACCGTCGCAACCGACCGTGATCGTGATGCATCACCCGCCGTTTACCACCGGCATCGGTCACATGGACGACATGGGCCTGGCCAATCCCGAGGCGCTGGCGGCGGTGGTGCGCAAGCATCCTCAGGTCGAGCGGGTGTTGTGCGGGCATTTGCACCGCGCCATCCAGAGTCGCTTTGCCGGGACCCTGGCGTCAACCTGCCCGGGCGTGTCGCATCAGGTGGATCTTGATCTCGACCGCCAGGCGCCGTCGGCGTTCGTGATGGAACCACCCGGTTTTCAATTGCATTGGTGGGATGACGCGGCGCGCTCGTTGATCAGCCACACCGCGTTCATCGGCCAGTTCGAGGGACCTTATCCGTTCTACGACGGCGACGAACTCATCGATTGACGCCACGCGCTGCGTTGGCGCTTACTTCCAGACCAGCTCCAGCACCGGCGGCTCGTCGTAGTCTTCGCAGCGGTCATTGATCGCCGTGCAGCAGAACTCGACTTCTTCGACCAGGTCCGGCAGGCGGCGATGCAGCTCGGCGCTGCCGGTGATCTCGATCTGCAGCAGCTCTTTCGGCTTGAGCCTGAATTTGCACATGCCGTCGTCCTCGCGCAGGTAGGACAGGCAATCGACCCAGGCATTCATGTTGCGGCCGTAGAAGTCGGGGAAGCCGAACGCCTGCGCGCTCAGGTCGTGAAAGCTGTCCCAGTCGGTGATGCGGTCACCCGCCAGTTGTACGCTTGCCATCGTTGCCTTACTTTTTCTTGGGTTCTGTGACGAAGCCGAGTTTGGAGAGGCCGGCGCTCTGCGCGGCCGACATCACCTCGGCGATGATTTCGTAGCGGGTCGACTTGTCGGCCCGCAGTTGCAGCTCGGGTTGCGGCTGCTGCGTGGCGGCCGTGGCCAATCGCGCCTCGAGCGCGGCGCTATCGACGGCCTGGTCGTTCCAGTACAGCTTGCCGGCGGCGTCGATGGCGACCGTGACGGTCTCGGGCTTTTCAGGCGCCGGCGCCGAACTGGCCGTAGGCAGGTCGAGCTTGACCGCGTGGGTAAACAGCGGCGCCGAGATGATGAAGATCACCAGCAGCACCAGCATCACGTCGACCATCGGGGTGACGTTGATGTCGGCCATCGGCCCGGGGTTCTGGTTGTCGTTGAAGCCGCCGAAGCTCATGATGCGGCCCTCCGCTCGCCATTGCCCACTCGTTCGCCGGTGGTCAGGTAGGCATGCAGGTCGTGGGCGAAGCCGTCCAGCTCGGCCAGCCGCACGCGGTTGATGCGGGTGAAGGCGTTATAGGCCAATACCGCAGGAATCGCCACCACCAGCCCCAGCGCGGTCATGATCAAGGCTTCGCCGACGGGGCCGGCGACCTTGTCGATCTGCACCGTGCCACTGGCGGAAACGGCCGCCAGCGCATGATAGATCCCCCAGACGGTCCCGAACAGGCCCACGAAGGGCGCGGTCGATCCGACCGAGGCCAGCAGCGTCAGCCCGCGTTCCAGGCGCGCCGAGACGCGGTTGATCTCGCGCCGCAAGGTGCGGGTGATCAGTTCGCCGGGATCGGTGGCGGCATTGAGCGAGACGCCGGGCTGCGGGCGATTGGACAGGTCGGCGGCGGCCGCCGCCCGCTCGGCCATGGGCGTGTAGATCGCTTCGCTGTCGAGCCCTTGCATGGCGCCGATGGCGTCGGCCAGGGTGGGCGCCTGCCAGAAGTCTTCCAGCGCATTGCTGCCGGCCCGGATGCGCCAGGACGACCAGGCTTTCGACAGGATGTAGTACCAGCTGGCCACCGACATCAGCAGCAGCACGTAGGCCACCGTGTGCGAGACCGCATCGCCTTGCGCCCAGTAATGGGCAAAACCGGTTGTGGATTCCATGGGTTGACCTCTTTCGACGAATAACAGCAGATGGCCGCAAAAAAAATCGCTGCCGGACCAACCCTGGTGCGGCAGCGACTGGCATGGTCGGCGGGCGGTTTAACGCAGGCCCAGCACGTCCTGCATGTCGTACAGCCCGGTCGACTTGTCGGCCAGGAAGCGCGCTGCGCGCAGGCTGCCCATCGCATAGGCAACGCGGCTGGACGATTTGTGCGAAATCTCGACCCGCTCACCGATACCGGCAAACAGCACCGTATGGTCGCCGATGATGTCGCCGCCACGCACCGTGGCAAATCCGATCGAAGAGGGATCGCGCTCGCCGGTGACGCCTTCGCGGGCATACACGGCGACGTCGTCGAGCTTCTTGCCGAGCGAGTCGGCAATCACTTCGCCCATCTTCAGCGCGGTGCCCGAAGGCGCGTCGACCTTGAAGCGATGGTGCGCCTCGATGATCTCGATGTCATAGCCGTGGGCGAAGTTCTTGGCCGCCATTTCGAGCAGCTTCAAGGTCACGTTCACGCCGACGCTCATGTTGGGGGCGGCCATGATGGCGACCTTTTGCGCAGCGCCGGCAATCAGGTCGCGTCCGGCCGGTTCGAAACCGGTCGTGCCGATCACTACCTTGACGCCATGCGCGGCACAGTATTGGACATGCTTCAAGGTGCCTTCGGGGCGGGTGAAGTCGATCAGCACGTCGGCGCCGGTCAGGCCGGTGGCCAGGTCGGCGGTGATCGCAACGCCCGTGGCGCGGCCCAGGAACAGTCCGGCATCGGTGCCCAGTGCCGGCGACTGTGGTACGTCCAGCGCGCCGGACAGGGTCAGGTCGTCGGCATTGACGATGGCTTCGATCAGCATGCGGCCCATGCGCCCGGAGGCGCCGGCTACCGCGATTTTCAGTTCTGCCATGAGATTCTGGTCAGTAAAGTGGTCACTAAGGTTGCTGGAGGATTACGGCTTGGCGGAAGTAGGCGCCTGAGGCGATGCCGGTTTGGTATCGGTATCGATCAGGCGGGCCTTGGAGCCGGTCTTGGCGTTGGTGATCAGGGTCAGGTATTCGCTTTCGGTAGGCAGGTTGTCGCCGCCCTCGATATGCTCGACCAGGTCATCCTTGAAGAAGACCGAGACGCGGCTTGCCATGACTTCGCCATTGCCTTTGGCCAGGCGGAAATCGTAGTCCCAGCGATTGGCGTGGAACATGTCGTTGAGCAGGGGCGTACCCAGCACGAAGCGCACCTGGTCGCGTGTCAGGCCAGGGCGCAGTTGCGCGACCATTTCCTTGGAGACGAAGTTGCCTTGCTGGATGTCGATGCGATACGGCCGCAGGAAGCCGAACAGGCTGCTGCTCTTGCCGGATACCTTCACGCCGGAAGCGTCGGCGTCGGTGGCCGCGGCGGTGTCAGGGGTCTTGGTCGAGGAACAGCCGGACAGTGCCAGCGTCAGCGCCGCCGCCAGGATGGCAAGGCGGCCGGTCGCCACGGAGTGGCTTCGGGACTTCATTCGGGGCAGCATACGCATAAAGAAAGATATCAACCGGGTTGAACCATGGACCTAAAGCGCTATATGATAAGCCAGATAATCCCCAATTTACTCAACCATGCCCAATAATCCCTCAGAACTCAAGGCGAGCGGCCTCAAGGCCACCCTGCCGCGCCTGAAGATCCTCGAGATCTTCCAGAACACCAGCGTGCGTCACCTGAGCGCCGAAGACGTCTACAAGCAGTTGTTGTCGGACAACCTCGACGTCGGCCTGGCGACCGTGTATCGCGTGCTGACCCAGTTCGAGCAGGCAGGCCTGCTGCAGCGCAATCACTTCGAGACCGGCAAGGCCGTGTTCGAGCTCAACGAAGGCTCGCACCATGACCACCTGGTGTGCCTGGATTGCGGCAAGGTCGAAGAATTCTTCGATGCCGAAATCGAAAAGCGTCAGTTGAAGATTGCCCAGGAGCACGGTTTCGAGATCGCCGACCACGCCCTGGCGCTGTACGGCCATTGCAAGAATTGCCGTCGCACGAAGAAGTAAAAAGCGATCAAGAGCCGGTCATCAGGGCCGGAAAACTGAAAAGCCACGTGGTTTTCACGTGGCTTTTGGTTTTTCAGGACTGGAAAAGCCGATGCCCTAGTGCTGGCTCAATGCGCTCGACAGCAGCTTGGCGGTGATGTCGACGATCGGGATGACGCGTTCGTAGGCCATGCGGGTCGGGCCGATCACGCCCAGCGTGCCGACGATGCGCCCATTCACCTCGTACGGGGCGGTGACGATGCTCATGTCGTCCATCGGCACCAGTTGCGACTCGCCGCCGATGAAGATCTGGACCCCGGTGGCCTTGCTGGAGACATCCAGCAACTGTAGCAGCCCGGTTTTTTTCTCGAACATGTCGAACAGCTGGCGCAGTGAATTCATGTTGGACGACAGGTCGGTGACCGAGAGCAGGTTGCGTTCGCCGGAAATCACCACGTTGTTGTCGGCGTCTTCGCTCATGGCGTCGCTGCCGGCCTCGACGGCGGCCTGCATCAGCGTTGTCATGTCGTCACGCAACTGGCGCAGTTCGCCCTGCACGCGCAGGCGCACCTGTTCGAACGACTGGCCGGCGTAATGCTGGTTGATGTAGTTGGCGGCCTGGGTCAACTGGCTGGGGGTGTAGTCGACTTCGGTCAGCAGCATGCGGTTCTGCACGTCGCCCCCCTGGTCGACGATCACCAGCAGGATGCGTTTCTCGGACAGCCGCAAGAACTCGATCTGCTGGAACACCGCTTCGCGCCTGGGCGTCATGACGACCCCGGCAAACTGCGACAGCGACGACAGTACCTGGGCAGCGTTGGTGATGATCTTTTGCGGCGAGGTATTCTGCAGCCGGCTCTGCATGCGGCCTTCGAGGGCGCTTTCGTCGATGGCCTCGACCGTCAGCAGGGTATCGACGAACATGCGGTAGCCGCGCGGTGTCGGCACCCGGCCTGCGGAAGTATGCGGGCTGGCGACAAAACCCATCTCTTCGAGATCGGCCATGATGTTGCGGATGGTCGCCGGCGACAGCTCCAGGCCGGACAGCTTGGACAGCGCGCGCGAACCCACCGGCTGGCCGTCGGCGATATACCGTTCGACCAGGGCCTTCAAGAGTGTACGTGCGCGGTTGTCGAGTTGCATGCTTGCTATTCTAACGACTAATCGGCGCAAAAGCGGTGCTTGGCTTGACGCCGTCGTAAATAAGCCCGATCGCTCAGTTCACCTGTTGCAGCCAGTCGTGCAATTCATGCAGGTCGCGGCAGATGGCGTCGGGCGCAAAGCCGGGTTCCAGTGCGCGTTCGAAACGATTCATCCACACTGCGCGCAATCCGGCCTGCTGAGCGCCGCGCACGTCCAGCGTCAGGTCGTCGCCGACGTAGACGGTGTTGGCCGGGGCGATGCCCAGCGCATCGCAGGCGGCATGGAAGATGGCGGGATCGGGCTTGGCCCGGCCGAAGCGGTGCGCCGCGATCGAAACCTTGAAGTGGCCTGCCAGGCCGATGCGGCCGAGGTCGGCGAAGCCGTTCGACACCGAACCCAGGGTCAGCGACTGGCCCAGCCGCTGCAAGCCCGGCTCGACATCATCGAACAGGTCGACCGTGCTGCGGGCCTCGGAGAACAGCGCCATGGCATGCTCGACCAGTTCCAGGTCTTCACCATGTTCGATAAACATCTCGGTCAGCGCGGCGTGACGCAGTTTCCACAGGTCGATGCGGTATACCGGGTCGCTTTCGAGCAGCGCCATGCGGCGTTCGCGCAGGGATGCGATGGTGTGGCGCTCGGTGATGCGCGGGGCGTTCTGGCGCAGCCAGTCGAATAACAGGGTCTCGGCCCGCGCCAGCACCGGCTGGATCGCCCACAGGGTATCGTCGAGATCGAACAGTACCGCCTTGACGGGCGGCGGTGCGGCGGGGGTTGCAGTTTGATTCATGAAATGAGTTCTAGTAGGTTCTGAGTCGCATCAAATTATGTTCTAATCCGCAGCATGTGGCCCATCAAATTACCCATCCAGGCAGCTGTACCCAAGACGATCGCCATCGTCGGCAAGTTCCAGGCGGTCGGCATTGCGCAACTGCTTTCCGAGATTGCAGTCTTCGTCGAGTCCCACGGGCATACCGTGGTGTTCGAGGCCGAGACCGCCCAGAACGTCTCGCTGGAAGGGTACGACGCCATGACGCCGGAACAGATCGGGCAGCATGCCGACCTGGCCATCGTGGTCGGCGGTGACGGCACCATGCTGGGCATTGCGCGCCAACTGGCGCCTTACAATGTGCCGCTGATCGGGATCAACCAGGGGCGGCTGGGGTTTATCACCGATATTTCCCAGGACCGGATGATACCTTCCCTGGGCGACATGCTGGAGGGCAAGGTCGAGGCCGAGTCCCGTTCGCTGCTGGAGGCGCGGGTGTTTCGCGAGGGCGCCGAGATCTTCCATGCGCTGGCGCTTAACGATGTGGTGGTGGCGCGTGGCGCGACCTCGGGCATGGTCGAGTTGCTGGTCGAGGTCGATGGCCGCTTCATGTACAACCAGCGTTCGGACGGCCTGATCGTGGCCACGCCCACCGGGTCGACCGCGTATGCGCTGTCGGCCGGCGGCCCGATCCTGCATCCCAGCCTGCACGGCATCGTGCTGGTGCCGATTTCGCCGCATGCCCTGTCGAACCGGCCGATTACCATTTCGGACTCTTGTGAAATCGTCATCCAGGTGGTGGCGGGGCGCGAGGTCAGCGCCAACTTCGACATGCAGTCGCTGACCAGCGTGTTGCACGGCGACCGAATCGTGATTCGCCGCTCGGCCCACAAGATCACCTTTCTGCACCCGCAGGGCTGGAGCTATTTCGATACGCTGCGCCAGAAGTTGCACTGGAACGAATATCCGTCGCTGGAAGGGCGGCTACAATAAGCGTCAACTCATGCGGCAGCCCGCTGCCCGCCCATCGCGCCATCCACCTGTCCAGAACATCATGCTGCGTACCCTCACGATTCGCGACTTTGTGATTGTCGACGCCATCGAGCTCGAATTCGCGCGCGGGTTTTCCGTCTTCACCGGCGAGACCGGCGCCGGCAAATCCATCCTGATCGATGCCCTGGCGCTGGCGCTGGGAGGGCGCGGCGACGCCAGCGTGGTGCGCGAGGGCGCCGCGCGTGCCGACATCAGCGCCGATTTCACCCCGACCCCCGAAGTGCAGGCCTGGCTGGAAGCCAACCAGTACACCGACGAAGACGGCGGCGTGCTGCTGCGGCGCGTAATCGACAACGCCGGACGTTCCAAAGCCTATGTCAACGGCAGCGCGGCCACGGCCACCCAACTGCGCGAGCTGGGCGAGATGCTGGTCGACATCCACGGCCAGCATGCGCATCAGTCACTGATGAAGCCGGATGCCCAACGCCACCTGCTCGATAGCCAGGCCGGGCTGCTGGAGCTGGCGCGCGAAGTCGCCAGCGGTCATCGCAGCTGGCGCGCCCTGGCCCGCCAGCGCGAAGAGTTCGAACAGAACCAGCGCAATGTATTGCTGGAGCGCGAGCGGCTGCAATGGCAGGTGAGCGAGCTCGGCAAGCTGGCCGTGAAGCCCGGCGAGTGGGACGAGATCAGCGCCGAGCACAGCCGGCTGTCGCACGCGGCGGCGCTTATCGGCGGCGCCCAGGAAGCCTTGCTGGCGATTTCGGAGTCGGACTCGCCGATGCTCTCGCAGCTGTCGTCGATCACGCAGAAGTTGGGCCGCCTGGCCGATGTCGACGTCGCCTTGAAGCCGGTGCTCGATGTGCTGGAACCGGCCCGCATCCAGATGCAGGAGGCGGTCTATGCGCTCAATGATTATCTGGGGCGGGTCGAACTTGATCCGGCCCGGTTGCAAGAGGTCGAGTCGCGCCTGGAAGCGATCCATTCCACCGCCCGCAAGTTCCATGTGCAGCCGGACGACTTGCCGCAGGAACACCTCACCCTGTCGGAGCAGCTCAGGCAGTTGGCCGACGCCAGCGACCTCGATGCGCTGCGCGCCCAGGAAGACAAACTGAAGTCCGCTTACCTGGCGTTGGCGGGGAAATTGTCCAAGGCACGGGCGGCCGCTGCCGCCGCATTGGGTGCCGCCGTGACGGCCGCCATGCAGGACCTGTCGATGTCGGGCGGGCGATTTGCCATTGCGCTGAACCCCGCCGAGCCTGCCGCCCACGGCCTGGAGCAGGTCGAGTTCCAGGTCGCCGGGCATGCCGGCGTGGCCTTGCGCCCGTTGGCCAAGGTCGCCTCGGGCGGCGAGCTGGCGCGCATTTCGCTGGCCATCTCGGTGATCGCCTCACATGCCACCGGCACCCCGACCCTGATCTTCGATGAAGTCGACAGCGGCATCGGTGGCGGCGTGGCCGAAGTGGTCGGACGCCTGTTGCGCCGGCTGGGGCAAGAGCACCAGGTGCTGTGCGTGACGCACTTGCCGCAAGTGGCCAGCCAGGCCAACCAGCATTTCCAGGTCAGCAAGCGCAGTGAAGATGAGCGCACCGTATCGACCATCGACGGCCTCGACGCCAAGTCGCGGGTCGAAGAAATTGCCCGCATGCTGGGCGGACTCGAGATCACGGCCACCACGCGCAAGCATGCGCGCGAGCTGCTGGCGTCCTGAGCGCTTTCCCTTAAATTTTCAATTCCGATGGCATTCAGACAAGAACCCCCTCGCAACACCAATGAAGCCACGGCTGTCGTGCTGGTCAATCTGGGTACGCCCGACGCGGCCGAGACCGGCGCCGTGCGGCGCTACCTGAAGCAATTCCTGTCCGACCCGCGGGTGGTCGAGATTCCGCGTGCAGTGTGGTGGTTCATCCTCAATGGCATCATCCTGCCGTTCCGTTCGTCGCGCTCGGCCGCCAAGTACCGTTCGATCTGGAGCGAGCAGGGTTCGCCGCTGATGGTGCATACCCGGCAACAGGCCGCAGGATTGGGGCAACTGCTGGCCCAGCGCGGCCATCAGGTGCGGGTCGAGCACGCCATGCGCTATGGCAATCCCGGCTTGCCGGAAGTGCTGGATCGCCTCAAGGTCCAGGGTTGCCAGCGCATCCTGGTGATCCCGGCTTATCCGCAATATTCGGGCACCACCACCGCCTCGATCTTCGATGCCGTGTTCGCGCACTATCGGCAAGTGCGCAATATCCCTGCGTTGCGGCTGGTGCGCGACTATCGCCTGCACCCGGGCTATATCCAGGCCCTGCAACAGTCGGTGCAAGCGTATTGGGCCGAGCACGGGCGCGGCGAGCGGCTGGTGATGAGCTTTCATGGCGTGCCCAGGCGCACCTATGAACTGGGCGATCCGTATTACGACGAATGCCTGCAAACCGCGGAGTTGCTGGCGCAGGCGCTGGGGCTGGAAGCAGATCGCTATCTGGTGACGTTCCAGTCGCGCTTCGGGCGGGCCGAATGGTTGCAGCCTTATACCGCGCCCACGGTGCAGCAACTGGGGCGTGATGGCGTGCAGCGCATCGACGTGATCTGCCCCGGCTTTACCAGCGATTGCCTGGAAACGCTGGAAGAGATCGCCATGGAGGTCAAGGACGAATTCCTGCACGCCGGCGGCGCGCAATTCCACTACATCGCTTGCCTCAACGAATCGACGCCATGGCTGGCGGCGCTGGCCGATATTGCCGAGCAGGAACTGGCCGGATGGCCGACGCGGTAGGCGGGGCTGCTAGAATAACGGGTTCGAGCGGGGGAGCAGGGTCGTGCGGGGAGGCTGGCGGATGGCTGGCCGTGTTGCTAGAGCGTAAATTCCCCGACCAGGTGGGAGTAGCTGATCCAGGCCGTGGCCAGCAGGCTGTAGGCCGCAATCAGGATGGTCACTGCAATCAGAGGCAATTTCATGGTGTCCCCCATTTGAATGTCGACGCCTTCGGGCGGCGCACAATCATCTTAGGTCACGGTCGGTTCAACTTGAAGATGCGTCTCGACATTCTTGTAACCCCTCGTAACAATTCTCTTGTTGAAATGACAGGAAAAGGCAAAAAGGCCTTGAAATGCGGGCAGCCTGCCTTATCTAGGGCGGCATCCGGGTTCGGTCCGGCTGGCTCTGCCGCGCTTCCGGCTGCGGGCAGCCTTGCAGGACTTCACGTAACGCTTTGATTTGTTGGAGGTAATTCAGGAATGCAAGACAACGATAAACAGCAAGCCCAGAACGAGCAGGCGCAGGTCCAGGCCGAACAGGTGGTGGCGCCCGAAGGCGAGGCTCAGGTCGAGGCAGTGGCTGCCGAACCTACGCTGGAAGACAAGCTGGCTGCGGCCGAAGCGCGTATCGCAGAAATGCAGGACGCTTTCCTGCGGGCACGTGCCGAAGGCGAGAACATCCGCCGCCGCGCCCAGGACGATATTGCCAAGGCGCATAAATTCGCCATCGAAGGGTTTGCCGAGTCGCTGTTGCCGGTCAAGGACAGTCTCGAAATGGCCCTGAAGCTGGACAACCCCAGCCTTGAATCGCTCAAGGAAGGTGTCGAGATGACATTGAAGCAACTGTCTTCGGCGTTCGAGAAGAACAAGCTGCAAGAGGTCAATCCGCAAACCGGCGAAAAGCTCGACCCGATGAAGCATCAGGCCATCTCGGCCGTGCCGGCCGAGCAGGAAGCCAACACTGTGGTGCTGGTGTTGCAGAAGGGTTATGTGATTTCCGAGCGTTTGCTGCGCCCGGCACTGGTGACGGTGGCGCAGGGAAAGTAATTCAGGCGGCGGACGCCAAGAGGCATAAAAATTGCTTTTTGGGCTGGCTCCGGCGCTTGAAACTCTGACTGTCCTCCACATATTAAAAACATCTAAAACTACTATGGCCCGGCATCCAGGGCCGATCGAGGAAAAATCATGGGAAAAATCATTGGCATTGACTTGGGTACGACCAACTCTTGCGTTTCCGTCATGGAAGGCAATACCCCCAAGGTAATCGAGAACTCCGAAGGCGCGCGCACCACGCCATCGATCATTGCTTATCAGGAAGACGGTGAAGTCCTGGTTGGCGCTCCCGCCAAGCGTCAGGCCGTCACCAACCCCAAGAACACGATCTACGCCGCCAAGCGCCTGATCGGCCGCAAGTTCGATGAAAAGAACGTGCAGAAGGACATCAACCTGATGCCCTACCAGATCGTCAAGGCCGACAACGGTGACGCCTGGATCGGCGTGCGCGACAAGAAGCTGGCGCCGCCGCAGATCTCGGCCGAAGTGCTGCGCAAGATGAAGAAGACCGCAGAAGACTACCTGGGCGAAGAAGTGACCGAGGCCGTCATCACCGTGCCGGCCTACTTCAACGACGCCCAGCGTCAGGCCACCAAGGACGCCGGCCGCATTGCCGGTCTCGACGTCAAGCGCATCATCAACGAACCGACCGCAGCGGCATTGGCTTTCGGCCTGGACAAGGCTGAAAAGGGCGACCGCAAGATCGCCGTGTATGACCTCGGCGGCGGCACCTTCGACGTGTCGATCATCGAGATCGCCGATGTCGACGGCGAAAAGCAGTTCGAAGTGCTGTCGACCAACGGCGACACCTTCCTGGGTGGCGAAGACTTCGACCAGCGCATGATCGATTACATCATCGAAGAGTTCAAGAAGATCAACGGCCTGGACCTGTCCAAGGACGCCATCGCTCTGCAACGCATCAAGGCATCGGCCGAACGCGCCAAGATCGAACTGTCGTCGTCGCAGCAGACCGAGATCAACGAGCCGTACATCGCCATGGCCAATGGCGCGCCGGTCCACCTGAACCTGAAGATCACCCGCGCCAAGCTCGAATCGCTGGTCGAGGAACTGATCAACCAGACCATCGAGCCATGCCGCACCGCCATCAAGGATGCCGGCGTGAAAGTGTCCGATATCGATGACGTGATCCTGGTCGGCGGCATGACCCGCATGCCCAAGGTGCTGGAGAAGGTCAAGGAGTTCTTCGGCAAGGAACCGCGCCGTGACGTCAACCCCGATGAAGCCGTCGCCGTGGGCGCTGCGATCCAGGGTTCGGTGTTGTCGGGCGACCGCAAGGACGTGCTGCTGCTGGACGTGACACCGCTGTCGCTGGGTATCGAGACCATGGGCGGCGTCATGACCAAGATGATCAAGAAGAACACCACCATCCCGACCAAGTTCAGCCAGGTGTTCTCCACTGCCGACGACAACCAGCCGGCCGTGACCATCAAGGTGTACCAGGGCGAGCGCGAGATGGCTGCCGGCAACAAGGGCCTGGGTGAATTCAACCTGGAAGGCATCCCGCCATCGCCACGCGGCACGCCCCAGATCGAAGTGACCTTCGACATCGACGCCAACGGCATCCTGCACGTGGGCGCCAAGGACAAGGCCACCGGCAAGGAAAACAAGATCACCATCAAGGCGAACTCGGGCCTGAACGAGGACGAGATCGAGAAGATGGTGCGTGACGCCGAAGTCAACGCCGAAGAAGACAAGCGTCTGCGCGAAATGGCCGAAAGCCGCAACCAGGGCGATGCGCTGGTGCACTCCACCCGCAAGGCGCTGACCGAATACGGCGACAAGCTGGAAGGCGGCGAGAAGGAAGTCATCGAAGCGGCCATCAAGGAACTCGAAGATGTCCTGAAGGGCGACGACAAGGCCGCCATCGACGCCAAGACTGCAGCACTGTCGACAGCGGCGCAGAAGCTGGGCGAGAAGATGTATGCCGACCAGCAGGCGCAGGCAGCTGCAGCCGGCGGCGCCGCCGGTGGCGCAGGTGCTGCCGAAGGCGCCAGCGCCGGTGCTGGCCGTGCCAAGGACGACAACGTGGTCGACGCCGACTTCAAGGAAGTCAAGTAATCCCAGCCTGACGCCAACAACGGACGGCATGTGCCCGGGTGTGAAACCAGCTGTGACAAGCGGCTGGTTTTGCAACCCGGGCCGATTTTTGAAGTGCGTATTACCCAGTGCACGCAAAAGCACTGGCGGCCACGCCAGGTTCAGCGACCCACGCTGCACTTGGCTTTTTCCGTATGTTGGTTTCGGCCTTTAGAGACGAGTTGCAAATATGGCAAAACGCGATTTTTACGAGATTCTCGGACTGGCCAAGAACGCCACCGATGAAGAAATCAAGAAGACTTATCGCAAGCTTGCGATGAAGTATCACCCTGACCGCAACCCCGACAGCAAGGGCGCCGAAGAGAAGTTCAAGGAGGTCAAGGAAGCCTACGAGATGCTGTCCGATCCGCAGAAGCGCGAAGCCTATGACCGCTACGGCCATGCGGGCGTCGATCCCAATATGGGTGGCGGTGCGGGCGCGGGCGCCGGCGGCTTTGCCGATGCCTTTGGCGACATCTTCGGCGATATCTTCGGTGGCGGCGGCGGCGGTCGCGGCCGTAGCGCGGGACCGCAGGTGTATCGCGGCGCCGATCTGCGCTACAACCTCGAGATCACGCTGGAGCAGGCGGCGCACGGTTTTGATACCACCATCCGGGTACCGTCCTGGGATGAGTGCGGCACCTGCCACGGCAATGGCGCCAAGCCAGGCACCACGCCTACCACGTGCGGCACCTGCGGCGGTCACGGCCAGGTGCGCATGCAGCAGGGTTTCTTCAGCATCCAGCAGACCTGCCCCAAGTGCCACGGCAGCGGCAAGGTGATTCCCGAGCCATGCCCGACGTGCGCCGGCGCCGGTCGCATCAAGCGCAACAAGACCCTGGAAGTGAATATCCCGGCCGGTATCGATGACGGCATGCGCATTCGCTCGGGCGGCAACGGCGAGCCGGGCGTCAACGGCGGACCGTCTGGCGACCTGTATGTCGAGATTCACATCAAGCAGCACGACGTGTTCCATCGCGAAGGCGACGACCTGAGCTGCGAAATGCCGATTTCGTTCGCCAAGGCCGCGCTCGGCGGCGAGATCGAAGCGCCGACGCTGAACGGCAAGGCGGCATTCGCCATCCCTGAAGGCACCCAGTCGGGCAAGACCTTCCGCCTGCGCGGCAAGGGCGTCAAGAACGTGCACTCCAAGGTGCCTGGCGACCTGTTCTGCCGCGTCGTGGTCGAGACCCCGGTCAAGCTCACCGAGCGCCAGAAGGACCTGATGCGCGAGTTCGAGCAACTGACTACCGAAGGCGGCGCCAAGCACAGCCCGCAGACCAAGACCTGGAAGGACAAGGTCAAGGAATTCTTCGAGTAACGCCTGTCGTGACCGAACCGGTCGGCCCTGTGGCCGGCCGGTTTTTGCATCGTATTTTCTATACAATGCAGTCGCGGTGACGCCGCCATCCAGGATGGCGATGATGCACCGTGGCAACCGGAAGACCTGGAGAACTTCTCCTGATAGCAGCGTCGCGCAGGGGCCGCCACAGAGCGCGCGCGACACCGGCAACATGTGCATCGCAACGATGCATGGCCGCAAGCAGCTCGTCTTTCGCTCATCCAACCAGCGCGCCTGAGCGCCGCCTGCCTGAGCATGCGGCGTATCGATGCGCGCGACCAACCAGATCTTGCCGACCATGACAACACCAAGCCCACAAGACATGATCCAGGAACAGCTGCTCAAGGGAAACCGCCGCTGGGCCTCCGAAATCACCGCACGCGACCCGGATTTCTTCAAGAAACTGGGCGCCCAGCGCTCGCCCGAATACATGTGGATCGGTTGCTCCGACAACCGCGTACCGGCCAATGACCTGCTGGGTTTGTTGCCGGGCGAATTGTTCGTCCACCGCAACATCGCCAACGTGGTGGTGCATACCGACCTGAACTGCCTGTCGGTATTGCAGTTCGCCGTGGACGTGCTGAAGGTCAAGCACGTGATCATCTGCGGCCATTACGGCTGCGCCGGCGTCTCGGCCGCGCTCACCAAGCGCCGTGTCGGCCTGGCCGACAACTGGTTGCAGCACGTGCAGGATGTGCACGAAAAGCACGTGCACTGCTTCCACGACGGCATGAGCCACAGCGAACAGCATGATCGCCTGTGCGAACTCAACGTGCTGGAACAGATGGCCAATATCTGCCGCACCACCATCGTCACTGACGCCTGGGAACGCGGCCAGGAGCTGAGCATCTACGGCCTGGTCTATGGCGTGCATGACGGCCTGCTGCGCAACCTGACCGAAGCCATCGGCAGCGCCGACGATTGCCAGCGCCATCTCACGCAAAGCCTGGCGCGCTACGCCGACGCGGCACCTTGACGGGATGACGTTGCGCCTGAGCGCAACGAGCAGTGCGAACGGCCCGGTCGATCTTTCGACCGGGCCGTTTTCGTTGCGCATGTGACTGGTTGCCGATGGAACCGGGGATGAAGGATTCGTCACTTATTTTCGTTAGATTTACCCCCGCCCACCCAGCCTGAGATGAATGGATCCCGCCAGCACTTTGCCCGCGATCATGAGGATTCTCCCCAGGCGTGATCATGTGAAGAAAAACCAGAATGACGACAATCGGTCCACGCGCCTATATCTCTACAGAAGGCATCAACATCCCTGCGCCAACAGCTGCTCTCCCGGCGCAGGTCACGGCATTGACCGTCGATCAACGCCAGAAACGGGGCGCAGATACGCCCGCCCGCATGCAGCTTGCCGGCAGCGCTCAATCCAAGCTGACCAACACCGCGCGGGCCATGCAACAAGCCGCGCATGAGCTCGGATCCGAATTCGTCGCCCTGGAAGCGACCCTGCGTCGCGAGGCGCAAGAGGAGGACGGCTCCGGCGCATTGATCAAGCGCAATCCGGTCAGGACAGGGTTCGCAAACCTGATGGAGAAGACCAGCGAGGCGACCAATTTCAGGCTCTTCCCGGGCAAGGAAAATGCCAGCGGCAAGGTGCGCCAACTGGCTGCCAGATTGATGGAAAAACAAGGGCCTTCGACCAACGCGTCCGCTGCAAGCGCCCAGTACGGCGAGCTTATCGAGCAGCTCAAGCTGGAGATGAAGCTGGTCACGCTCTTCTCGTACCATCCCGACCTGGCCGAGGTCATCGAACATGCCTGCCGGAGCAAAGGCGTCGCGGCACTGGGGCATCTGGCCGCCAGCAGTCCGAGCGTGGCGGTGACGATGGATGCGATTGACGACATGTTCCATCAGATAGTGAAGGCCCGCAAACCGGGCGAGTCGGATCAGGACATCACGCAAGCCTTGAAGGCGGCGACGGCCAGGCTGGAAGCATCAGGCGGGATCTTCGGCCGGGTATCGACCCGTATCAAGGAAAACCCGAGTAACAATGAAGAGATCGATGCCCGGACGGTCGGCAACTGGATCGCGCAGGGCAAGCCGGTTGAAACCACCGAGGCAGTCCGTTACGGGTTCATCAACAAGAGCCCGGAAGTGGTGACCACGGAGGATCAGGTCCTGCTGGAAAATTTATTGAAGGTGGCGGGAGTCGATACCGGCAAGGCGCCTGTCAACACGCCACTGCTGCTGCGGGAGTGCGCCATGCGCGAACACTTCAGCGAAACCACCGAGGCGCATCTGCGTGCACGACTGATTGTCGATCAACCCTTCGCCGCCAGGGATCCCCGCAAGGCGGATGTGGAAGCGACGCCCCTGCTGCATGGCGCTGCCACCGGGCACACCATGGTCGATATCGAGCAGGTGCCGATGCTGCTGGCACTCAAATATGTCATCTGCGGCAAGGAAGACCACGTGCATCGCGATGTGCTCGATATTCTGGATGACGCCAACATCGTCGCGGCCTTCTCGACGCGCAATCCCGAATTTGCAGCTGAGGTGTCGCAGGCGCTGCGCAACCCTGACAATGCGGCGGCGATGTGTCTGCACCGCAAGCTGGTGGCGGCCGAGTTGATGAACACCTTCCTCGAGGGCGGTTCGGCCTCGGAAACGGCCAAGGACGTCGCCCCCTACGCCGGCGCGGGCATGCTGATGGAAGGCATCAAGAACATGATGCCGGACGGCGTATTGAAATCGGTGGTGACCGAAAGTTTCCTGGGCGGCGCCGATCTGGGCGACAACGGCATGGGATGCATGGCCGAGCTGAGGTCGCAGGCAATGACCGTCAAGGGAATCGAAGTGGGCGGCATCGCCGATCTTTACGAAAAGACCTTCGGTCGTGCCGGCGCCAGCATGACGACCATGCTGTCGCATCTGGTCCTGCTGGGCGCGGGCGCGGCCCAGCCAGATAGCAAGTTGGCCGCGATGGCCGCGGCGATGGGTTTTGAAAAACCGGTCGGGCCACTGGCCTCCATCACCGAGACCCAGATGCAATCGTTCCTCACCGGTTCGGCGGTCAGCATCGGCATGACCACGATCTATTCCGCGGCCGGCGCGTTATCGTCCAACCCCGCAGTCCTGGCGCTGCTCGGCGCCGGCGCCATCATGGGCACCTCTATTTCGCCGGCAATCGGTTTCGGCATGTTGCATGCCGACCTTGCCCTGGCGGTGAAAATGCGACTTCACGATGAGACGCTGCAAGCGCCAGCGGATCTCGATATGCAGGATCATGCCGCAGTCACCGAGTTCTGCAGCAAGGAAGCCATGAATCAACTGATGATGCAGACCGGTAACGGTGCCGGCAACATCGCCTTCCTGCTGGCGCCGCTGGCGTCGAGCGCGAAGCTGATGGGGTTCGTGGTGCCGCAGGAATTGATCGACTTTGCGCTTGAGCCGCTCATGCCAGGCATGGAGAACATCGTCCGCGTCGTTGCGATGGATAGCCACGAGGCATCCAAGAGAGGCGCTATCAAGAAGATCAAGGAAAAATGCATCGACGAGGCAGCCCGGGGCAATACCGCGCCGATCACCCCGGACGAGTTTGACCACCGGACCCTGAACGCGCTCGACAAGATCGCAGCCGAGTGGTCGCTGAAGATAGCCAGCCCCTTCGTCAAGCTGTTGGGGCGCGGTGATTACCCGCATCTGGTGCCGCTGGCGCAACGCCCCCTGGCGGACGATGCTGCTCACTGACGGCGTTGCGCGCCGGCCGCGCTGCGCCGGGTCTCTGGCGGCCTCTCAGAAACAATGTTCCGGGGCTGGGAATGAACCATCCTGCACCGCCGCCACATAGGCCGCCAGCGCCGCATCGATACCGCTGGCGCCTTCCATGAAGTTGCGCACGAAGCGACTCTTGTGGCCTGGAAAAACGCCCAGCATGTCATGCATCACCAGCACCTGGCCCGAACAGTCGGGACCGGCGCCGATGCCGATGGTGGGGATCGCCAGGCGCTCGGTGACTTCCCGGCCGAGGGCGGCCGGCACTGCCTCGATCACGATCAGCGAAGCGCCGGCCTGCTGTAGCGCCAGGCCATCGGCCTGCAGCTGGGTGGCGCCGTCGCTGGTCTTGCCTTGAACCTTGAACCCGCCCAGCTGATGTACCGATTGCGGCGTCAGGCCGATGTGCGCACACACCGGGATGCCGCGCTCGGTCAGGAACCTGACCGTGTCGGCCAGCCAGGCGCCGCCTTCGAGCTTGACCATCTGGGCGCCCGCCTGCATCAGCACGGCCGCATTGCGGAAAGCATCCTCGCGCGTGGCGTAGGTGCCGAATGGCAGGTCGGCGATGACCAGCATCGCGCCGGCGCCGCGCACTACGCTGGCCGTGTGATAGGCAATGTCGGCCAGCGTCACCGGCAGGGTCGAGCCATGGCCCTGGCAGACCATGCCCAGCGAATCTCCGATCAATACCGTGTCCACGCCGGCGCGATCCATCAGGGTGGCGAAGCTGGCGTCATAGCAGGTCAGCATCGAGATTTTTTCGCCCTTGTTGCGCATCGCCTGCAGCGTATGTGTCGTGACCGGCTTGCTGCGCGCGGCCGAACCGGATTGCTGAAGATAACCTGCCATCGTTCAAACTCCCTGATTAAGAAAGGCACGCTTGCCGCGCATCGCTTCGATGTGCAGCAGCAGCGTCTGGAGGTCGGCGTCCTTGTGCGCCGGGTCCAGGTGCTCGGTGTTGATGGTCAGCACCGGCGCCTCTTCATAGTGATAGAAAAAGTTGCTGTAGCCCTCCGACAGGCTTTGCAGGTACTCCGCCGAAATCGCCTGTTCCATGTCGATGGCGCGTTGCGCGATGCGACCCTGCAATACCTCCACCGGCGCCTGTAGATACAGCACCAGGTCCGGCACCCGCACCTGCGCCCGCAACTGCGCATGCAATTGCTGGTAGAGCAGCAACTCGGCTTCGGGCAGGGTCAACTGCGAGAACAGCATGTTCTTCTCGAGCATGAAGTCGGCCACGAAACGCTGATCCAGCAGTGCCTCGTCCAGCGGCGCCTGCAACTGCTGCAGGCGCTGCAACAGGAAGCAGGTCTGCGTCTGGAACGCAAAACGCGGGGCGTCGCGGTAGAACTCGGCCAGAAACGGGTTGGCCTCGGGTTGCTCCAGCAGGGCATGCGCCCCGAACAGGGTCGACAGGCGTTGCGCGAGCGAAGTCTTGCCGACCCCGATGGGGCCTTCAATGGCGATATAACGATAGCTGTCCAGTTCCATGGATGTCCTGTTTGAAGTTCGGAGATCGGGTACCGGCGGGTGCGGCATTGTAATTTATTTTTCCGCTGCCGCCGTAGCGTGTTGTCGAGCGCTAGTTCGTTGATTAAAGAGAATTTATGTGGTTATTTTGGCAATTTTTAGTTTGAAATAATGTGGTGTCCCTGACAATTCGGTAGTAAATGGCCCTTTATTCGAAAGAAAGCGAGGCCCGGTGACACTGCAAAATGGGTTAGCCCATTGATGGGTCTGCCTCGCCCGCGTTTGCGACCGGAGATAGACACGCCAGTGGCACCAATAGTGCCGCGGAGGAATCCAGACCCCGCCACAGAGGGATAAAACAAAGACAACAGGAAGGATCAGGGATTGAAATCGCTACGTCATGTCTTGCCGGTGTTATGTGTGCTCAACCTGCTGCTCTTCATGATGCTGGCCGGTCGCTGGTGGCTGGGCGCGCTGGTTGGTCTGTTCATCGGCGGCGCCTTTTACCTCACCTGCCTGCCGGCGCCGGCGCAGGCAAAGGAGGACTCGCCGAAGGACGCTCCTGACGGCCTGGCTGCCCTGTTGCATCAGGTGCTGCCGGTGTGGCGCGGGCACGTCGAACTGGCGCGGACCCAGACCCAGAGCGCGATCGATACGCTCACCACCCGTTTTGCCGGCATCAACGAACGCCTCGGCCGCAGCCGGCAATTGTCACAGGACGCCCGCAGCGCCGAGCTGCAGCAGTTGCTGCAAGGCGCTGGCGAGCAGCTGGGGGTGCTGGCCAAGGCGCTCGAGAGCGTACTGGCGTCCCGTCAGTCGCTCCAGGGCAAGCTCGAAGGCCTGGCGGCGGCCAATGACGAAATTCGTCAGTTGGCGTTGCAGAACGAACAACTGGCCGGGCAGACCGGCGTGAGCGACCTGCTCAGCAGCCAGCAAAGCTGGCAGGAGCTGGCCGAACGGGCGGCCGCCAACAGCCGCCAGATCGTGCTGCGCACCAAGGCCGCCCGCCAGCAGATCCAGGCGGCGGTGATGGCCGCTGCGGACCTGCCGGATGGCGCCGACGGCATCGTCGAGCATTCACATGCGGCAATCGACCGGGTGCTGGCCGGGTTTGGCCAGGCGGCCACCACCCTGGCCAATACGGTGGACCAGATGGCAGCGGAAAACCGGGCGGTCGACCAGGAAGTGAGCGACATCCTGGTCAACCTGCAATTCCAGGATCGCATCAGCCAGATACTCGCGCAGTTGCAGGGCGACATCGTGCGCCTGCAAGACAGTGCGCCTGCGGCCGCGCTGCCGTCGCCGCAGCAATGGCTGGCCGAACTCGAGAAGACCTATACCACCCCCGAGCAACGCCAGGTGCACGCCGGCGGCGGGGCCCGACCGACGCTGCAGTCGCAGGTCGACTTCTTCTGATGGAGCCACGCATGGAAAAGAGCATTTTGATCGTCGACGATTCATTCAGCCTGCGCCAGACCATCTCGATCGCCCTCAAGGCGGCCGGCTATAACGTGGTCGAGGCCAGTGATGGCCGGGATGCGCTCGCCAGACTGGATGGACGCAAGTTCAATCTGGTCATTTCGGATCTCAACATGCCTAATCTGGACGGCCTCAGCTTCGTGCGCGAAATGAAGCAGATGACGGCTTATCGTTTTACGCCGGTGATCATGCTCACCACCGAAAGCGGCGAAGCGCTCAAGCAGGAGGGCAAGGCGGCCGGCATCCGGGCCTGGGTCCACAAGCCGTTCCAGCCGACGGTGTTGCTTGAAGCGGTCGCCAAACTGGTGCTGCCCTGAATGATGGATACTGTTCGATGCCATTGAAGCATTCCTTCCAGCAAGACCGGTCGCTGTTGACGTTCAACGGTGGCTTCACGATTTTCCAGGCGGCCGAGCGCAAGCCTGAACTGTTGCACATCCTGGCGCGCAGCGAGGGGACGCTGGCGCTGGACCTGTCCGGAGTGGACGAGATCGATACCGCCGGGGTGCAGCTGCTGTTGCTGCTGCGGCGGGAAGCGGCAGCGCTGCAACGCGCGGTTGATGTGGTGGCCTACAGTCCGGCCGTGCTGGCGGTATTCGACCTGCTGCAATTGCATTCGCTGTTTTTCGCGGCGCCGCCGACATCCGGCGCGAAGGGGGACGCATGAAGAAGGATTCGGCACGCGACGCGGTGGTGCAGGAAGCGCGCGAACTGCTGGTGGCGATGGAATCGGCCCTGCTCCAGATCGAGCTGGATGGCCCGTCGCGCGATGCCATCAATGCCATCTTTCGTGCCGCCCATACCATCAAGGGATCGGCTGGCCTGTTCGCCTTCGACAGCATCGTCCAGTTCACGCATCTGGTCGAGAGCGTGCTCGACCGCGTCCGAAATGAACAACTGGCGCTCGACCCGCGCCTGATGTCATTGCTGCTCAGGTGCGGTGACTACATCGGTGAATTGGTCGACGCCATCGAGCGACGCGAGGAAGACAGCGAGCCCGACCTGCCGCGTCGCACTGAACTCGAAGCGTCGCTGAACCTGTTGCTGAGCATGCCTGGCGACGCCGCAGCGGCCGTCGCGCCAGGTGCCAATCCGGCCGCGCCGTCATCGATCGCAAGACCTGCTGCTGTTGCTGCCACCGCCGGTTCGCCAGGCGCTGCCGCGTCCAATCCTTATTGGCACCTGTCGCTGCAGTTCAATCAGAACGTCATGCGCGACGGCCTCGATCCCGTGTCTTTCCTGCATTACCTGCGCACGCTGGGGCGTATCGTGGCGATTGTCACGGTGCACGATGACCTGCCGCCGGTGGCGCAGATGGACCCGGAGACCTGCTATCTCGGTTTCGAGATCTGCCTGATCTCGGACTCGAGCCAGCAGACGCTCGAGAACGTGTTCGAATTCGTGCGCGACGACAGCCGCATCGAGATCATTGCTCCGCATAGCGCGCTGTCGGCCTATGGCGCGGTGCTGCAGCGGCTGGCCCAGCCCAGCGCGCTGGCGCTGGTGCAGGCCTGGCACGTGCATGGCGCCTTGAGCGCCGACGAGCTCGATGGCCTGGGTGCCGTGCCGCGTGACGAACTGGGTGACCTGGTGGTGTCGGCGGCCGAGATCGATCCGGTCGTGCCATTGCCCAGGTCGTCCGATGGCCGCAGCGCGACCGCCGGCGGCGGGCGTCCCAGGCTGCTGGAAGAGCGCCGCGCGCAGGAGCAGAAATTCATCAAGATCGAGGTCGCCAAGCTGGATCAACTGATCGACCTGGTGGGCGAACTGGTGATCGCCGGCGCCGGTGCGCGCCTGATCGCACGGCGTCGCAAGGATAGCCAGTTCGAAGAGGCGACCCAGTCCATCCACGACCTGATGGAACAGATTCGCGATGCCGCGCTGACCCTGCGCATGGTGCAGATCAACGAGGTATTCCAGCGTTTTCCGCGCGTGGTGCGCGATCTGGCGCACGACCTCGACAAGGACATCGAACTGGTCATGACCGGCGCCGACACCGAACTCGACAAGTCGATGGTGGAACGCATCGCCGAGCCGTTGATGCACATCGTGCGCAACGCCATCGATCACGGCATCGAGACGGCGGCGCAGCGCGTGGCCAGCGGCAAGCCGGCCAAGGCCACGTTGCAGCTCAACGCCTCGCACGAGTCGGGCAGCGTGGTCATCGAGGTGATGGACGATGGTCGCGGCATGGATCGCGATCGCATCCTGGCCACCGCAGTGAGCCGGGGGCTGACCACGGCCGACGCCGATCTGTCGGACGCCGAGATCTTCCGCTTCATCTTCGAACCCGGTTTTTCCACCGCGCGGCAGGTCACGGCGTTGTCCGGGCGCGGCGTGGGAATGGATGTAGTAAGACGCAACATCGATGCCTTGCGCGGCGAGATCGATATCGATACCCAGGCCGGGGTGGGCACCGTGGTGCGGGTGCGCCTGCCACTGACGCTGGCGATCATCTCGGGCTTCCAGGTGGTGGTCGGCAATGCCGTCTTCGTGGTGCCGCTGGACATGGTGGTCGAATGCATCGACATGCCGCAGCACGATGGCGATCACCATATCGTCTCGGTGCGCGACGAGGCGTTGCCCTATGTCCCGCTGCGGGAGCTGTTCGACCTGGCCGACCAGGGCCGCGGCCGCAAGAGCCTGGTGATCGTGCAGTACGGCCAGCAGCGCGCGGGCCTTCTGGTCGATGGACTGCTGGGCGAGTGCCAGGCCGTGATCAAGCCGCTCGGCATGCTGTTCGGCAAGGTCAAGGGATTGTCGGGCTCGACTATCCTGGGTGACGGCCGGGTGGCGCTGATACTGGATGTGCCGCACCTGATCCACTACACGCAGCAGCATGATCAGCATCAGATGGCACATGCGCCCCAGCTGGAACGCAGCAGCATGTCCGAATCGTGAACGACCCCAGATAGGGACGCAAGATGAAGAAAACATTGACCCAAAGGATGAGCATCAAGCAGCTTTTCATCTGGCTGGCGCTGGTCCTGTCGCTGCTGGTGGCGGTGGTCATCAGCCTCACCGGCGCGCTGCGCGAGGCCAACCTGGCGCTGGAGCATGCGCATGAGTCGCGTTATTACTCGGCCACCCTGGCCAACGAGTTGCGACGTACCACCGAGGACATGACCAAGTTCGCCCGGGCCTATGTGACCACGGGCGATCCCAATGACGAAGAGCGCTACGCCATGATCGTCGACATCCGCAACGGCAAGCGCGCGCGGCCCCAGAACTACGATCGCTTCAACTGGGACCTGGTCATCGCCCGCAAGATCGTCGACGGCAAGGATGCACGCCCGGTGCCGCTGGCCGAGCTGATCAAGCAGTCCGGTTTCACCGAGCAGGAACTGGCCAAGATGCGCGACGCGCTGCAGGTCGCCGATCAGCTGTCCAAGGTCGACATCACGGCCTTCCATGCGGTCAAGGGCGAGTTCGACGATGGCGAGGGCAAGTTCACCGTGGTCGGCGCACCGAACCAGGCGATGGCGCAGGAGCTGGTGTTCGACCAGAACTATCGCAACCTGTTTGGTCGCGCGATGAGTCCGATCAACGATTTCCTGCGGCTGGTGGACGAGCGTACCCAGGCCAAGGTGCTGCATGCCCAGCAGCAGTATGGTCAATTGCAGTTGAAGATATTCTGGCTGCTGGCGGCGTCGGTGCTGGTGCTGTTCCTGTGCCTGTGGTTTGCGTATTACACGATTCGCTCGCAGATCGGCGGCGAGCCGCGTGATGCCATGGCGGTGCTGCGCCGGGTGGCCGAGGGCGACCTCACCGTCAATGTGCCCCTGTCGGCCCGGGACAAGGTCAGCGTGCTCTACAGCACCCAGCAGGTGATCAACAAATGGACCGATGTCATCGGCGATGTCGGCGGCACCGCCACTTCGCTGGCGTCGGCTTCGGAGCAGATATCGTCGTCGTCGCAGGCGTTGTCGCACAATGCGTCGCAGCAGGCGTCCAATGTCGAGGAAACCAGCGCCTCGGTCGAGCAGATCACCGCCACCATCGCCCAGAATGCCGAGAACGCCCGCACCACCGACAATATCGCCAGCCTGTCGGCGCGCGCCGCCAGTGACGGCGGTGATGCCGTACGGGAAACGGTGGTGGCGATGAAGCAGATTGCCGGCAAGATCGGTATCATCGACGATATCGCCTACCAGACCAATCTGCTGGCGCTCAACGCGGCCATCGAAGCCGCGCGCGCCGGGGAGCATGGCAAGGGGTTTGCGGTGGTGGCGGCCGAAGTGCGCAAGCTGGCCGAACGCTCGCAGGTGGCGGCGCAGGAAATCATCGCCGTGGCAGAGCAGAGCGTGGGGTTGGCCGAGAAGGCCGGCGGGCTGTTGAACCAGATGGTGCCCTCGATCCGCAAGACGGCCGACCTGGTGCAGGAAATCGCCGCCGCGTCCCAGGAACAATCGGCCGGTTTGGAACAGATCAACAATGCCGTGCACCAGATGGCGCAGACGACGCAGATGACCGCGTCGGCGTCGGAAGAGTTGTCGTCGACGTCCGAAGAGATGAGCGCCCAGGCGATCCATCTGCAGGACCTGATGCGCTTTTTCAGGGTAGGGGAGTCACGCGGGGCTTCGTTGCGACCGAGCGCGGCCGTCAACGAGCCGACGGTGATCAGTCCGCATGCGCGGGCGCGGCGGCTGTCGATGCTGGACAACGCGGACCAGCCGGTCGACGAATCGTCCTTCAAGCGCTTTTGAATTCGGCAGGATAGTGGTACAGCAAGGGTCGGGCACGGGGGTGTCGGACTGAACCGGGGGTGGGATATGAAGCTGTCGAACAAACTGACGCTGTTTTTCTTGCTGGGCGCCGTGATCACATTGGGCGTCGGCACCCAGGCCGCATACAACCTGTACAAGGTCAACAATCTGCTGCAGGATATCTACCGCTCCAACCTCAAGACCATCGTCTACCTCAACGACACGCGCAAGTTCGCCCAGGAGGCTTTCCTGAGCATGATGCTGTTGCAGAAATCCCAGGAGGCGGCCGAACGCAGCCGCAATGCCGCCATGGTGGAGCGCCAGTTGCAGGAGATGGTGGCATCCTACGTGGCGTACCAGGGCACCACCGTCCTGTCGCAGCTGGAGGCCGATCTGCAGCGCCAGGCCGATCGCATCCTGGCCGACTACCAGCGGGTGCTCTCTGAGGCGCGCACGACGGTGTTGCGCGGTATTCCCCAGGACAGCGCCGAGATCGAGTTGCATGCCGAGCGCATGCGCAACCAGCTGCAATTGCTGACCGAGGAAAACGTGCGCCAGGCCACCAGCAACAAGCAGCTCGCCGACGATCTGCAGCGCCGCAATATCATCGAGCTGGCGGTGGTCACGTCGATGGCGGCGCTGATCGCACTGGCCATGGGGCTGTATGTGCGCTTCCTGTTTGCGCGCCAGATCGGTGGCGATCCGCGCGAGGCGATGATGAGCCTGCGCCGCGCCGCCGAGGGGGACATGACGGTGCGTTTCAAGGTATCGCGCTGGGGGCATGGCAGCATGCTGCACAGCGCCCAGCAGATGACCGAGCGCCTGGGCGGTGTGCTGGGCGACGTCAACCAGGCCACCACCATGTTGGCCAACGGTGCCAGCCAGCTGGCGGCTGCGGCCATGCAACTGAGCGATAACTCGTCGCGCCAGGCGTCGGACGCCGAAGAGACCGGCAGCGTGGTCGAAGAGATGACCGCCACCGTGCTGCACAACACCGACAATGCCAACAAGACCAATGCGATCGCCGGCGACTCGGCTCGCATGGCCAGCGAAAGCGTGCAGGTGGTGCGCGACACGATAGATGCGCTGCGCGCCATCGCCGGCCAGATCGGCGTGATCGACGACATCGCCTACCAGACCAACCTGCTGGCACTGAATGCCTCGATCGAGGCGGCCCGCGCCGGCGAACACGGACGCGGCTTTGGCGTGGTCGCCGGCGAAGTGCGCAAGCTGGCCGAGCGCTCGCAGGCGGCGGCCCAGGAGATCGTCGAGGTGGCCCGGCGCAGCACCGAGCTGGCCGAGCGGGCCGGTGAGCTGATCGATGGCGTGCTGCCGTCGATCCAGCGCACCGCCGACCTGGTCGACGATATCTCGTTCTCGGCGCGCGAGCAGAATTCCGGGCTGCTGCAGATCAATACCGCGATCACCCAGATATCGGCGGCGGCCCAACTCAACGCGGCCGCCTCCGAAGAACTGTCGGCCACCTCCGAAGAGATGAGTTCGCAAGCGCTCAACCTGCGCGAGCTGATGGGCTATTTCTCGCTGCAGGGAGCGCGCTCGGAAGTGCTCTACCAGCGAGAGCTGGCCAGCGCCAGGGCCGCGGCGCTAGGGGCGGCATGAGCGCCGTCAGGTTCAACCAATACAGCCAGATCGGCAACAGGAGAAAGCAATGCCCAGTGTGACGCTCAATGGGGCCTTCGCCAGGAACAGGCAACCGGAAGTGGTGGTGGAAAGCCGCCAGTTCCTCACCTTCATGGTGGGCAGCGAAAGCTTTGCCATGCCCATCGACCGGATTCGCGAAATCATCGAATTCGGCGGCCTGACCGAGATTCCGCTGATGCCCAGTTTCCTGCGCGGGGTCATCAACCTGCGCGGGGCGGTGGTGCCGGTGATCGACCTGTCGGTACGCTTCGGGCGCGCGCCGACGGTGTTTGCCAAGCGCACCTGCATCATCATCATGGAGCTGGAGCAGGACGACCAGCCACTGCTGCTCGGGGTCATGGTCGATGCGGTAAGCGCGGTGCTGACCCTGGATGCCACCAGCGTCGAGCCGCGACCCTCCTTTGGCGCCGGCATTCGCGCCAGTTTCATCGAGGGCATGATCCGGATCAACGAACGCTTCGTGGTGGTGCTGGATGTCAGGGAAGTGCTGTCGGTGGATGAGTTGTCGAGTTTGCTTGGCATGAGTGCCGACGGGATCCTGGCCGGTGAGGATCGGTCGGAACTCAATGGCGGATGATGCCATGACGCCAGCGCCGATGACGCTCATGCAGGATGTCAGCGATCGCGAGATGCTGCTGTTCCAGCAATTGTTCAAGCGTCACATCGGCCTGCATCTGCCGGTCTCGAAGAAGGCCTTGCTGCAGAGTCGCCTGGGGGCGCGCATGCACGAGCTGGGGCTGGTGCGCTTATCCGACTACCACGCGCTGATCGCTGGCGACGCCAACGGCGTCGAGCGGCAGCGGGCGATTGACCTGATCACCACCAACGAGACTTATTTTTTCCGCGAGCAGGCCCATTTCGATTTTGTCGTGCGCGAACTGTTGCCGGCCTGGGGCAAGCGCCCGCAGCTGCGGGTATGGAGCGCGGCCAGCTCCACCGGCGAAGAAGCCTATACGCTGGCCATGTTGCTGGATCAGCATCGGCCGCGCGGCGGCTGGTCGGTGTTCGGTTCCGATATCAGCCTGCGGGTGCTCAGCTTTGCGCGCCGTGCGTTGTATCCGATGATGCGCGGGCAGAATATTCCGGCGCCGTTGCTGAAGCGCTATTGCCTGCGTGGCACCGGCGAGTACGAAGGGCATTTCCTGATCGAGCGCGCGTTGCGCAGCGCGGTCGAATTCGATCAGCGCAACCTGACGGACCTGGCCGCCACCGACGATGGCCAGTTCGATCTGGTGTTCCTGCGCAATGTGATCATTTATTTCGATTTCGAGACCAAGCTCAAGGTGGTGAGCGATGTGATCGCCCGATTGCGGCCGGGCGGTTATCTGGTGGTGGGACACTCCGAGTCGCTGCACGGCATGCAGCTGCCGATCGAGATGCATTCGCCGTCGGTCTACAGGAAGCCGTCATGATCGGCGTGCTGGTGGTCGACGATTCGTCGGTGGTGCGCCAGTTGATGCAGGAACTGTTGGCCGGGAGCAGCGACATCGAAGTCATCGCGACTGCCTCGGATCCGATCTTTGCCATGCGCAAGATGCGCCAGCAGTGGCCGGACGTGATCGTGCTCGACATCCAGATGCCACGCATGGATGGCATCACTTTCCTGAAGCAGATCATGGCGATCCGGCCGACGCCGGTGATCATCTGCTCCACCCTCACCGAGGGCGGCGCGGCGGTCACCATGGAGGCGCTGGCGGCCGGTGCGGTCAGCATCATCACCAAGCCGGCGCTGGGGGTACGAGATTTCCTGCATGACGCTTGCGATGACCTGGCCAATGCGATCCGCGCGGCGGCGTCGGCCCGGCTGGCGCGTACTGGTGCCTTGGCAAGCAGCGAGTTGCCGGCATGGCCGATGCCCGCAACGGTCACTAACAACCTGCAGCGCCACACGGCCGACGTGGTGCTGGCTGCGCCGGGGGCGACCGATGCGTTTCATCCAGCAACCGAGCATATCGTCGCCATCGGCGCATCGACCGGCGGGCCGCAGGCGCTGGAGGCAGTCCTGGCGGGACTGACGCCGCGTTGTCCCGGGGTGGTGGTGGTGCAGCATATGCCGCAACGCTTTACCCGCAGCTTCGCCGAGCGGCTGGATCAGATATCGGCAGTCGAGGTCAGGGAAGCACAGCACATGGACCTGGTCCTGCCGGGACGGGTCCTGATTGCACCGGGCGGCATGCATCTGATGGTGCGCCGGGATGGCGTGCAGTACTACGTCGAGGTGGTTAATGGACCATTGGTGAGCCGGCACAAGCCATCGGTCGACGTGCTGTTTCGCTCGGTGGCGAAATCGGCTGGTAGCAATGCGGTAGGCATCATCATGACCGGCATGGGCGACGACGGTGCGCGCGGACTCAAGGAGATGTCCGAGCGCGGCGCTGCCACCTATGCACAGGACGAACGCAGCAGCGTCGTCTTCGGCATGCCGAAGGAAGCAATCCAGTTGGGTGGCGTCGGTGGCGTCATCTCCCTTGCAAACATTTCTGCATTGATTGAAGACTATGCCTACCGCAAACCAGAGTAAGCAGATCGAGTCGGCGCTGGTGGTCGACGACAGCGCGCCGCAGCGCCAGCACACGGTGCGCCTGTTGCAGGAGCTGGGGGTGGAGGTCATCTACGAGGCCGGCAATGGCAACGAGGCGCTTGAATTGCTGGCGCTGCTCAAGTTGCCGCCGGGCCTGGCGGTGATCGATCTGGAGATGCCGGGCATGGATGGTATCGAACTGATCCAGCAGTTGCAGCAGAAGGGCGTGGAGATGCCGCTGATCGTGGCCTCCAGTCGTGAAGCCTCGTTGCTGCAGTCGGTCGAGACCATGATTCAGGCGCTGGGCATGAATGTGCTGGGCGCGTTGCAAAAACCGCTGAGCAGCGAAAAGCTCATGTCGGCGCTGCACGCCTTCAAGCCGGGCGGCAACGTCAGCCAGAAACGGGCCGACCCGGGACCCGCGATCTGCGAAGATGATCTTGCCCTGGCGATCGCCGAGCGCCAGATCGTGCCCTTCTATCAGCCCAAGGTCGATGTGCAGACCGGCATCCTGAAGGGCGTGGAGGCGCTGGCGCGCTGGATCCATCCCGAGCGTGGCGTGATCCCGCCGGACCATTTCATCCCGCTGGCCGAGGCTTGCGGCCTGATCCATGACCTGACCATCGCCATGATGGATCAGGCGATGCAGCAGGCGGCCGTCTGGCACAGTCGCGGCCTGCCGATCAAGGTGGCGGTGAACCTGTCGCCGCTGTCGCTGGAGCAACCCGATTTCATGCAGCGCATCCTCGACCTGCTGGGGCGCCACTCGCTGGCGGCCGATCGGCTGGTGCTGGAGATCACGGAAGGATCGGTGGTGGCCAACAAGGGCAACTCGCTGGGCATGCTGGCGCGGCTGCGGCTGAAGGGCTTCGGCTTGTCGATCGATGACTACGGCACGGGTTTTTCGTCGATGCAGCAACTGGCGCGGATTCCCTTTACCGAACTCAAGATCGATCGATCATTCGTGCATGGGGCGCATCGGCGCAAGAACCTGCGGGTGATCCTGCAGTCGGCGCTGGACATGGCGCAACGGCTGGAACTGGTGACCGTGGCCGAAGGTATCGAGACCATCGAGGACTGGCGACTGCTACAGAGTTCCGGTTGCAATATCGGCCAGGGCTATCTGATCGCCAAGCCGATGCCGGCCAATGAATTGCCGATCTGGCTGAAAGGCCATCACCGCCGCCTGCCCGAATTGCGGGTGGAGGGCGACGACGGCATCGCGCGCCCCGAGTGATTCAGAGCCTGGCGATGGCCTGGTCGGCCACGCCCGACAGGCAAGACTGTGCGGCGCCATGGCCGGGGATGACGATGGCCGGCGCAATTTCAAGCAGGGGAACCAGGACGAAGGCGCGTTGCGTCATGCGCGGGTGGGGCAGCGTCAGCTCGGCGCTGTCGAGGCGTTGCTCGCCATGCAGCAGCAGGTCCATGTCGAGCGTGCGAGGGGCGTTGCGATAAGAGCGCTGGCGGCCATGCTGCCGTTCGATCTCTTGCAGCGCATGCAGCAAGGCCTGCGGCGTCAGGTCGGTGGCCACCGCGGCCACCGCATTGACGTAGTCGTCGCCACCGGCATCGACCGGCGCGGTGCGGTACAACGAAGACTGATCCAGCAGGCGACAACCGGCAACTGATGCCAGTTGCGCAATCGCCTGCTCGACGCTGGCACGGGCATCGCCCAGGTTGGCGCCAATGCCGATATAGGCCGTCACCGACATCGACCGTTCAATCCTGATCGGACGGTCCCGGGCCGGCATCGCCGGCGGGCTTGCGACGCCGCGTGCGGGTCCGGCTGCGTGGGGCGCGTGGGGCGGCAGCGACGTCATCCTGAGCGGGGGCGGTGGCGGGGGCAGCAGCGGCAGGTTCGGCGCGTGCCTCGCTTTCGCCGTGCTCGTGGCCGCCATCCGGCGCACCGGTTTCACCATCGGCGCGCGAGCGGCCGCGGCCACCGCGACGCTTGCGTTTCTTGGGCGCGCCGGCGCTCGATGCGCCATCGGCCGGCTTGCGCGCCAGCAGTTCTTCGCGCTCGGCGCCGCCGCCATTCATGAAGTCGGTCCACCACTGCGACAGTTCGGTATCGAGTTCGCCCGACTCGCAACGCAGCAGCAGGAAGTCGTACCCGGCGCGCAGGCGCAGGTGTTCCAGCAGCTTGTACGGCGCCTTGCCGGTGCGCCGTTCGAAGCGCGGCTGCATGGCCCAGATGTCGCGCATGTCGGAAGCGATCTTGCGTTGCAGCGCCAGCTTGTCGGTCTGCGCTTCGAGCACGTCGTCAGCGGCCAGGTGCAGCGCCGGGATCGGGTATTCGCCAGCGGCCTGGTAGGCGCGCCACTTCTCGAGCACCTGGTGCCACAGCAGCGAGGCGAACAGGAAGCCGGGTGACACCGGCTTGCCCTGGCGCACCCGTTCGTCGGTATTGGCCAGCGCCAGGGTGACGAACTTCTCGCCCAGCGGTTGTTCCAGCACCACGTCGAGCAGGGGCAGCAAGCCGTGATGCAGGCCTTCCTTGCGCAACTGCTGCAGGCAGGCCAGGGCGTGACCGCTCATGAGCAGCTTGAGCATTTCGTCGAACACGCGTGCCGCCGGCACGTTGTCGATCAACGGCGCCATCACCCGGATCGGCTGGCTGCTGGCCGGGTCGATGTTGAACTTGAGCTTGGCCGCGAAGCGCACCACGCGCAGCATGCGCACCGGGTCTTCGCGATAGCGGGCCTCGGGTTCGCCGATGATGCGCAGCGTCTTGGCGCGGATGTCGGCGATGCCGCCGTGGTAGTCGAGCACGGTCTGGGCGGCCGGGTCGTAGTACATGGCGTTGATGGTGAAGTCGCGCCGCACCGCATCTTCGTGCTGTTCGCCGAAGGTGTTGTCACGCAGCACGCGGCCATGCTCGTCCTTGGGCGAGGCATCGGCCGAGGCGCCACGGAAGGTGGTGACCTCAATCAGCTCCTGGCCAAACATCACGTGCACGATCTGGAACCGGCGACCGATGATGAAGGCGCGCCGGAACAGTTGCTTGACCTGCTCCGGGGTGGCGTTGGTGGCCACGTCGAAGTCCTTGGGCTTGATCGACAACAGCAGGTCGCGCACCGCGCCACCGACGATGAAGGCCTTGAAGCCCGCCTCTTGCAGGGTTTGCGTCACGCGCACGGCGTTGGGCGACACCAGCTGCGGGTCGATGCCATGCAGCTTGGGGCCGAGGATCTGCGGCTCGGTAGAAGACACCACCGGCGCCTCGACCTTGGCGCGGCCGCGGCCGATGATCGAGCGAATCAGTTTTTTGATCATTGGGCGTGGCCGTCGAAGAGATCCAGCACCGGCCAGCCGCGCGCCTGGGCGTGTGCCAGCAGCTTGGCATTGGGGTTGGTGGCGACCGGGTGGGTGACGCGTTCGAGCAACGGGATATCGTTCTGCGAATCGCTGTAGAAGTAGCTGCGCTCGAACTTGGACAGGTCATGCCCCAGTTGATCGAGCCAGGCTTCGGTGTGGGTGATCTTGCCGGGGCCGAAGGTCGGCGTGCCCAGCAGCTTGCCGGTGAGGTTGCCGGCCTGGTCCAGCTCGGGCATGGCGGCAATCAGGTGAACCTTGCCGAATTGCTCGGCAATCGGCTTGGTCACGAAATGGTTGGTGGCGGTGACGATGGCCACCAGGTCGCCATCGGCCAGGTGCTTCTGCACCAGCGCCACGGCTTGCGGCAGGATCGCCGGTTGCACCACTTCAGCCATGAACTGGCGATGCATCTCGTCGAGTTGCGTGCGCGGAAACCTGGACAGGATGCCGAACGCGAATTCGAGGTACTTGTACGGATCGAGGGTGCCGGCCTGGTAGTGCGCGAACCAGGCGTCGTTGGCCTGGCGGAAGCTGTCGGCTTCGACTGCGCCGGTGCGGGCCAGGAACTCGCCCCATTCATGGTCGGAGTCGAGTGGAAGCAGGGTGTGATCGAGATCGAATAAGGCGAGGTTCATTGTTGTTCGGATTCCTGTTGTATCAGCTCACGCAGCAGGGGCAGCGTGATGGCGCGCTTGGTCGCCAGCGAGTAGCGGTCGAGCGCATCGAGCATGCGCGACAAGGATGGCATGTCGCGCCGGTAATGGGTCAGCATGTACTGCAGCACGCCCAGCGGCACTTCCATGCCACGTGCCAGCGCCGCATGCAACAGCGCGGCGATCTTTTCGTCGTCCGACAGGTCGTGCACCTGGTAGATCAGGCCCCAGCCCAGCCGGGTGCGCAGATCCTCGCGCATTTCGAGGCGGGTCGGGGGCAGCTTGCCGGTCGAGATCAGCCAGCCGCCCTGTTCGCGAATCTGGTTGAACAGGTTGAAGGCGGCGACCTGCGTTTCGTCGGGCAACTGGTCGACATCGTCGATGAGGTAATGCGACACCTGCGGCGTGTAGTCGAAATCCTGTTCGGGAGCGGTCGCGCCGATGAGCCGGGCGTGCTCGCCGACTTCGCGGGCGATGGCCTGCAGCAGGCTGCTCTTGCCCACGCCGCTTTCAGCCCACAGGTAGAGAAAACGGTCGGTGCTGGCACTGACGATGTGACTGGCGCGGTCCGGCCCGACCAGCAACTGTTGCAGTCGTTGCAGCAGCTCCTGGTTGCGACCGGCGATGATGGTCTCGAAGCTTTGCGGGCGGTCCGCGCTGAGATCGAGCGGAATCTGTTTCATGGCTGACGGTTATAGAAATTACTGGCAAGGTATTCGCGGCGCACATGCAGGGCCAGCACCGAGAGAATCGCCGACGCCGGCAGCGCCAGCAAGACGCCGACGAACCCGAACAATTGGCCAAATGCCAACAAGGCAAAAATGACCACCAGCGGGTGCAGCCCGATGCGTTCGCCGACCAGTTTCGGGGTCAGGATAAAGCTTTCCAGCACCTGGCCGGCGCCATAGATCAGGGCGACCCACAGCAGCCCGTAGACGCCGTCGAACTGCAGCACCGCCGCCAGGATCGCCAGCACCAGGCCCAGTCCGAAACCCACATAGGGGATGAATACCAATATCCCGGTCAGTACGCCCACCGGCAGCGCGCTGTCGAAGCCGGCCGCGCTCAATGCTGCTGAATAATAGATCGCCAGAACCAGCATGACCAGCAATTGTCCCCGCAGGTATTGTCCCAGCAGGTCGTCGACCTCGGTGGCCATCAGGTTGACCCGTCCGGCCCAGCGGCGCGGGATCATCGTCTGCATGCGCTTGAGGAAGGGGTGCCAGTCCTGCAGCAGGTAGAACAGCACCATCGGCACGAACAGCAGGTTGGCCAGGCCGGCCAGCAGGGCGGTGCCGCCGACCCGCAGCGACGCCAGCACCGACGCCCACATCTCGTCGCTGCTGGTGCTGATCTGCTGGGTCAGGAGCGCCTTGATGCCGGCCATGTCGAGGCGTACCTCGATGCCCAGTTGATGCAGGCGCGGCGAGACGAAGGCGTTGAGCTGGTCCAGCAGCGGCGGAATCTGCGCCTGCAATTGGGGAATCTGGCGCAGCACCAGCGGCACCACGATCAGCACCAGCGCCAGCATCGCCAGCGCCAGCAACAGCACCATGATGGAGACGGCGACAAAGCGGGGAATCCGCAACGGTCCGATGCGCTTGCGAGCGATCCAGTCGACCCCTGGATTGAGGGCGTAGCCGATGATGCCGGCGGCCACGAAAGGCGACAGCATGGGGCCTAGCGCCACGAGCAGGGCGAGTAGCAAGAACCCGACGATCAGCCACACCAGATTTTGTTTTTGCTCGTCAGACAAAGAAAAAGGCATGGAATCGGGGTTTGAGGGTGTCGGTTTTGTTAAAATCACGGTCTGGCAGGGGCTAGAAGCCCTTGAATTTCCCTATTTTACCGTCTTCAGTGGCAATATCATCATGACTTCATCTACCAATGTGTCCCTTTCCTACCGTGACGCTGGCGTCGACATCGATGCCGGCGACGCCCTGGTCGAGGCAATCAAGCCGTTTGCCAAGCGCACGAGCCGCGAAGGCGTGCTGGGCGGCATTGGTGGTTTCGGCGCCCTGTTCGAGATCAGCAAGAAATTCAAGGAGCCGGTCCTGGTGTCGGGCACCGACGGCGTCGGCACCAAGCTGAAGCTGGCCTTCCACCTGAATCGTCACGATACGGTCGGTATCGACCTGGTGGCCATGAGCGTCAACGACATCCTGGTGCAGGGCGCCGAGCCGCTGTTCTTCCTCGATTACTTTGCCTGCGGCAAGCTGGACGTGCCATCGGCCACCGATGTCATCAAGGGCATCGCGGCTGGCTGCGAACAGGCCGGTTGCGCGCTGATCGGTGGCGAAACCGCCGAAATGCCGAGCATGTACCCCGACGGCGAATACGACCTGGCCGGCTTTGCCGTCGGCGCGGTCGAGAAATCGAAGATCATCGATGGCAGCAAGATCGTGCCGGGCGACGTGATCCTGGGCCTGGCGTCCTCGGGCGCACACTCCAACGGTTATTCGCTGGTGCGCAAGATCCTGGACGTCGCCAAGCCTGACCTGAATGCCGATTTCCACGGCCGCAAGCTGGCCGATGTGCTGCTGGCGCCGACCCGCATCTACGTCAAGCCGCTGCTGGCGCTGATGGAGACACTGGAAGTCAAGGGCATGGTCCACATCACCGGTGGCGGCCTGGTCGAGAACATTCCCCGCGTGCTGCGCGATCACCTGACCGCCGAACTGGACGCCAAGTCCTGGACCATGCCGCCGCTCTTTACCTGGCTGCAACAGCATGGCGGCGTGGCTGACGCCGAGATGCACCGCGTCTTCAACTGCGGCATCGGCATGACCGTGATCGTCTCGAAGGAAAACGCCGACGCTGCCGAAGCGCAGCTGAAGGCCGCCGGCGAGACCGTGTTCCGCATCGGCCAGATCCGCGCCCGCGCCGAAGGCGAAGCGCAGACCATCGTGAAGTAAGTTCGGATGGCCGCGGCCCGACCCTGAACGGGCCGCACCAAAGAAAATGGCTGCAAGCAATTGCAGCCATTTTTTATTGCCAAAAGGAAAATAGGCTCAGGTAGCCTGTTCGGAATCGCCGTCCTGCTGCGCCAGAGTCTGGCGCGGCACCGCCTGCGCTTCGCGGGCGACGCCATGGGGCGGCGGCACGCGTACCGGTTCGCTGTGCTCGGACGAAGACGACAGTACATTGAGCGTGGCCTCGGGGGCGGCATCCCAGACCGGGTCGTCGATAGCCTCGAACACGCGCTTCAATTGCGCACCCCAGCTGCGGCGAATCATCTGGAAATACTGGTTCTGCTCATCGATGGTGACAAAACGCGTCACCGCCAGCTCGTCGGTGTTGTAGACCAGCAGGTCGAGCGGCAGGCCGACCGAGATATTGGACTTCAGCGTCGAGTCCATCGAGATCAGCGCGCACTTGGCGGCTTCGTCGAGGGTAGTCTGCGGCGTGACCACGCGGTCGATGATGGGCTTGCCGTATTTGGCTTCGCCGATCTGGAAATAAGTGTTTTCGTCGTGCGATTCGATGAAGTTGCCGGCCGAGTACATCTGGAACAGGCGGCAGCGCTCGCCCTTGATCTGGCCACCGAAGATGATGCTGACGTTGAAGTCGATGCCGAACTTGTTGAGTTCGCCCGCTTCGCGGTCGTGCACTGCGCGGATGGCATCGCCCAGGATCTGCGCCGCTTCGTACATCGACGTGGCGGTCCAGATGCTGCGGCCGTCGGTATTGGTGCGATCACTCAACAGTTGCCTGATGGATTGCGAGATCGACAGGTTGCCGGCGGTCATCAGGATCATCACGCGATCGCCTGGATTCTCGTAAACACTCATCTTGCGGAAAGTGCCGATGTGATCGACGCCCGCATTGGTTCGAGAATCGGACAGGAATACCAGGCCGCTGTTCAGGCGCATGGCAACGCAATAGGTCATGATGTGATCTGCTAATGTAAAACGCGAATTTTACAGGAACCCCGTTCGCGCAAAAGCGCGCCCGGGTGTTTCTGTCGCCGAGTATCTACACTAACGGCACAATTTTGAATTTTCTTAGGTGCGTTGCCTGAATAGGCAAATTTTCATGCTGCCAAAGGAACAAGAAAATCGCGGCTGATCCGATTGCCCAGCTCGAAGATGCGTTCGAGAAACACCGTCAGGTAATCGTGCAGGCCGGCGTCGAGCACTTCTTCGATGCGGGCGAATTGCAGGTCGGCATGCAGCTTGCCGGCGAAACGCTCGGTATCGGCCGACACGTCGTTATGCACATTCTTCAGGTTCGACAGCACCTGGCCCATGCAACCCAGCAGCGATCTTGGCATGTCGGCGCGCAAGATCAGCAATTCAGCGACCCGCTCGGGCGTGATGACATCGCGATACACCTTGCGATAGATCTCGAAGCCCGACACCGAACGCAGGATCGCCGCCCAGTAGTAGAAGTCGATCTGGGCGCTGTCATCATCGCTGCCCTGCGATTGGGATTGCGACTGCCCTCCCTGGCTTTGACTCTGGCTTTGGCTCTGGCCTTCCTTGGCGCCGTGGAACTTGACGTCGATGATGCGGGCGGTGTTGTCGGCCCGCTCAAGGAAGGTGCCCAGGCGGATGAAGTGAAACGCCTCATCCTTCAACATGGTGCCGATGGTGACGCCACGCGAGAGGTGCGAACGGTGCTTGACCCATTCGAAGAAATCACTGGGATTCTGCTCCAGCGCATTGGTCTGCAGGTACGACTGCATCTTGATCCAGGTGGCGTTCTGGATTTCCCACGCTTCGGTGGTCAGGGCGCCACGCACGGCACGCGCGTTCTCACGCGCCTGGCGCAGGCAGGCGGCAATCGACGACGGGTTGTCGGGGTCGCGCACCATGAAGTCGATCACATCCTTTTGCGTGACCTGCTTGTACTTCTGGTCATAGCCGTGCAGCAGTTCGGAGATGCCCAGCACGGCGCGCCAGCCCTGTTCGGCGTCGTCGGTCGATTGCGGCAGCAGCGCGGTCTGTACATGCACGTCGAGCATGCGGGCGGTATTTTCGGCGCGCTCGGTGTAGCGCGCCATCCAGAACAGGTGATCGGCGGTACGGCTCAACATGTCATTTCTCCAGAATCCAGGTGTCCTTGGTGCCGCCGCCCTGCGACGAATTCACCACCAGCGAGCCCTCCTTGAGCGCCACGCGCGTCAGGCCACCCTTGACCATCGTCACCTGCTTGCCGGACAACACGAACGGGCGCAGGTCGAGGTGGCGCGGCGCGATGCCGGCGTCGACATAGGTCGGGCAGACCGACAGCGCCAGCGTGGGCTGGGCGATATAGCCGTCGGGCTTGGCGATGATGCGGGCACGGAAGTCTTCGATTTCCTGTTTGGTGGAGGCGGGGCCGACCAGCATGCCGTAGCCGCCCGCGCCGTGCACTTCCTTCACGACCAGCTTGTCCAGATTGGCCAGCGTATAGGACAGGTCTTCCTTCTTGCGACACTGGAAGGTCGGCACGTTGTTGAGGATGGGTTCTTCCGACAGGTAGAAACGCACCATGTCCGGCACGTAGGGATAGATCGACTTGTCGTCGGCTACGCCGGTGCCGATGGCATTGGTCAGCGTCACCTTGCCGGCGCGGTACGCCTGCAGCAGGCCCGGCACACCCAATGCCGAATCGGGACGGAACGCCAGCGGATCGAGGAAGTCGTCGTCGATGCGGCGATAGATCACGTCGACCCGACGCGGGCCGCGGGTGGTCCGCATGTAGACCACATTGTCCTTGACGAACAGATCCTGCCCCTCGACCAGCTCCACGCCCATCTGCTGGGCCAGGAAGGCGTGCTCGAAATAGGCCGAGTTGTACATGCCGGGTGTCATCACCACCACCACCGGATCGGTCACGCCGGCCGGCGCCACCGAGCGCAGGTTGTCCAGCAGCAGGTCGGGATAATGATCGACCGGGGCGATCTTGTGGCGGGTGAACAGGTCCGGGAAGAGCCGCATCATCATCTTGCGGTTTTCCAGCATGTACGACACGCCCGATGGCACCCGCAGGTTGTCCTCGAGCACATAGAACTCGCCCTCGCCGGCGCGCACGATGTCGACCCCGGCGATGTGGGCGTAGATGTCGTTGACTACCTTGACGTCCTGCATCTCGCGCCGGTACTGGGCGTTCTGGAAGATCTGCTCGGCCGGAATGATGCCGGCCTTGACGATCTTCTGCTCATGATAGATGTCATGAATGAACATGTTGAGCGTCTTCACGCGCTGCACCAGCCCGGCTTCGAGCTTGGCCCATTCGGCCTTGTGGATGATGCGCGGGATGATGTCGAACGGGATCAACCGCTCGGTGCCGGCGTCGTTGCCGTAGACGGCGAAGGTAATGCCGACGCGGCGGAAGATCAGGTCCGATTCGGCCCGCTTGCGGGCGATGGTCTCGGCCGACTGGGACGCCAGCCACGTAGCGAATTGGCTATAGTGCTGGCGCACGTCCGGCGAAGCGCCAGCGGCGCCGCCTGAGTACATCTCATCGAAAAAATTTGCCATAAGTTTGATTCTTTTTCCTGCTGAAGAAAGAACTCTTCTTGGGTTGAGTTGTGACAAACGAGGCAAGGAGAAGCTGCACCTGCGTGCGTGAAACAAGACTATCAGAGGCCTTAGTTTTTGGACAGTGGAAAGTTCATCCAGACCCTCGGCCCGTCCGGCGCCGGCGCATTGGCTGACAGCCGGCTGTCGGATTCGTCCGACGCGCCAGCCCTCGATTGATTAACTTTTCCGGTCGCATCAAACAGTTAGAACTCCACATCCAGTTCATCGATATCCTCCGGCTCCTTGCGGGCGGCGGTGATCCATTCCTGCATTTCCGGCATGGCCATGATGCGCTTGCCGTAGGCGGTGCAGATCGGGTCCAGCTTGACATCGTAGGTCACGAAGCGCGTCACCACCGGCGCGTACATGGCGTCGGCCATGCTGCGCTGCTCGCCGAACAGGAAGGGACCGCCATATTGCGCCAGGCATTCCCTCCAGATGGTGGTGATGCGAGTGATGTCGGCTTCGGCGCGTGACCAGACCTTGAAATTGGGAAAGTGTCCCTTGAGGTTCATGGGCAGCGCCGCGCGCAGGGCGGCAAAACCCGAATGCATCTCGCCGCACACCGAACGGCAGTGCGCGCGGGCGGCCTGGTCGGCCGGCAGCAGCTTAGCCGACGGTCGGATTTCGTTAAGGTATTCGGCAATGGCCAGGGTGTCCCATACCAGCACCGACCCATGTTTCAGGCTCGGCACCAGGATCGACGATGACAGCAGCAGGATTTCGGCGCGTGCGGCGGCGTCGTCCGGCGGCACGATGTCTTCTTCGAACGAGAGGCCGGCGAAGCGGGCCAGCAGCCAGCCGCGCAGCGACCACGAAGAATAATTCTTGCTGGTGATGCGCAAAGTCGTTTTAGGCATGTCAGTCCTTTATCGGTTTTCTATCGGGTTTGACTTTGAGCACTCAGTGCCAACGCGAGTGGCGTGGGCACGTCCCTTGGTCTCGTATCTGCTCAGTCGGAATCAAGGGGGTGGGCGAGCGTTGTGCGCGGCGCTTGAAGCCAATGCTTGCAAAGCGCGTGCCAGGCGCGTGATTTGTCGCACCGCGCTGCCGACAAAGCCTTGTCGGGCTGAACTTCCGTGGCATGCATATTGCATCGCAACGGTTCACGAGCGACCGAGACTACGCGATACAAGATCAAGAGCTAAAGGCGGCAACTGATGATCAATACCTACCAGCTCTACCAGCAATACGCCGATGCCACCGATCCGCTGCGGGCCTGGGCCAGGATGATGGTGCCGGTCTTGGGCTACCAGTGGCCCGGCTTGCCCGGGCCGCCGCCGATGCGCAAGCTGGCCTCGGCCTGCGAGGTATTTGCCCGCACCCAGCTCACCCATGCGCGACCGGCCTTCGATATCGGCTCGGTCAGCGAGGGCGGACGCACGATTGCGGTGCATGAAGAGATCGTCAGCGCCACGCCGTTCTGCACCTTGCTACGTTTTCGCAAGGCAACATCCGAGCCGCAGCCGCGCGTACTGGTGGTGGCGCCCATGTCAGGCCATTTCGCCACCTTGCTGCGGGGCACCGTCAAGACCCTGTTGCGTGACCACGATGTCTATATCACCGACTGGCGCAATGCACGCGATGTCGAGCTTGGTCATGGCCGCTTCGGCATGGACGAATATGTGGCGCATGTGATCTCTTTCCTGGAGGCCCTGGGGCCGGGGGCGCATTTGCTGGCGGTGTGCCAGCCGACGGTGGCCGCGCTGAGCGCGGCGGCCGTCATGGCCGAGGCCGGCAACCCGGCGCAGCCGCGCAGCCTGACGTTGATGGCCGGGCCGATCGATACCCGCATCAATCCGACCGCCGTCAATGAACTCGCCAAGAGCCGGCCCATCGAATGGTTCGAGCGCAACCTGATCAGCACCGTCCCGGCGCGCCATGCGGGCGCGGGGCGTCGGGTCTACCCTGGTTTTGTGCAGTTGGGGGCGTTCATGAACATGAACCTGAACCGTCACGTGGATGCGTTTCGCAATCTTTACCAGCACCTGGCCGATGGCGAAATCGATCGGGCGACCCAGATCAAGACCTTTTACGAAGAATATTTCGCCATGGCCGACCTGCCGGCAGAGTTTTACCTCGAAACCGTGCGCACCGTGTTCCAGGAGCACGCGTTACCGCTGGGCGCGCTGCGCTACCAGGGGGCGCCAGTGAACCCCGCCGCCATCCGGCGCACGGCGTTATTTACCATCGAAGGCGAAAAGGACGACATCTGCGCCGTGGGTCAGACCCTCGCTGCACAGGAACTGTGCACTGGCATCCGTCCTGCCATGCGCTTGCACCATGTTCAGACGGCCGTAGGTCATTATGGCGTCTTCAATGGTCGCCGCTGGGAAAATGAAATCTACCCGCGCCTGCGTGATTTCATTAATATGCATCACAGGGCATAGCTCATGCACTGTAACGAGGCGGTAAGAAAAATGCATTATCAATCCCGCAGGTCGTGCCAATCGTCAGCCGTCGATTCCAGCGCCGTGATTTCATCTATTCGCATGTCGTAAAGGATATCCATGTCAATCCACGTGGCGTTGAACCATGTCACTTCGTACAAGTATGACCGTGCCATCAATCTGGGGCCGCAAGTCATCCGCCTGCGCCCCGCGCCGCACAGCCGCACCCGCATCCTGAGTTATTCGTTGCGGGTACTGCCCGAGGAACACTTCGTCAATTGGCAGCAGGACCCCGAATCGAACTACATGGCGCGCCTGGTCTTCCCCGAAAAGACGACCGAATTCACGATCGAAATCGACCTGGTGGCCGAAATGTCGGTCATCAATCCGTTCGATTTCTTCCTCGAACCCTACGCCGAACAATTCCCGTTCGAGTACGCTGAAGAATTGCATAACGAATTGCAGCCTTATCGGCACAAGCTGCCGCTGTCGCCGCTGTTCAAGAAATTTTTGGACGAGATCCCGCTGGAGCCGATGGGCAGCGCCAACTTCCTGGTGGCGATCAACCAGAAGCTGGCCGACCATATCGCCTACACCATTCGCATGGAGCCGGGCGTGCAGACGCCCGAGCAGACGCTGGAACTGGGTTCAGGCTCGTGCCGCGACTCGTCCTGGCTGCTGGTGCAACTGCTGCGCCATCTGGGGCTGGCCGCGCGCTTCGTGTCGGGCTACCTGATCCAGCTGACGGCCGACCAGAAGTCGCTCGACGGCCCATCCGGTCCCGAAACCGACTTCACCGACCTGCATGCCTGGTGCGAGGTCTACCTGCCGGGCGCCGGCTGGATCGGGCTCGACCCGACCTCGGGCCTGTTTGCCGGCGAGGGCCATATCCCGTTGTCATGCACCCCCGAACCGGCATCGGCGGCGCCCGTCAGCGGCCTGGTGGAGCCCTGCGAAGTCGAATTCGAGCATCGCATGGGCGTCTCCCGCATCTGGGAGGCGCCGCGCGTCACCAAGCCTTACACCGAACAGCAATGGAGCCAGATCGAAGCGCTGGGACATGCCATCGACCGCGACCTGGTGGCCGCCGACGTGCGCCTGACCATGGGCGGCGAGCCGACCTTCGTGGCGCTGGACCATCCGGATGAGCCGGAATGGAACACCGCCGCGCTGGGCGACACCAAGAAGCCGCTGGCAGCCGACCTGTATCACCGCATGCGCGAGAAGTACGCGGCCCAGGGGCTGCCGCATTTCGGCCAGGGAAAGTGGTATCCGGGCGAGCAGTTGCCGCGCTGGGCGCTGAATTGCTACTGGCGGCGCGACGGCCAGCCGATCTGGCACAACAGCGCGCTGATCGGCGACGAGACCCGTCCCAACGTGACCGACAAGATCGTCACCAGTCACTTCCTGCACCGCCTGGCGCGCCGCCTGAAGGTGGCCGGCACCAACGTCTTCCCGGCGTATGAAGACGTGTTCTATTACATGTGGCGCGAGCGGCGCCTGCCAGGCAATGTCGACCCCTTCGATTCGCGGGTGGACGACAAGCAGGAGCGCGAACGTCTCATGCGGGTCTTCACGCAGGGCCTGCAGAGCGCGGTCGGCCATGTGCTGCCACTGGCGCGCCGCGACGACGGCGCCGGCTGGCAGAGTGGTTCGTGGTTCCTGCGCAGCGAACGGTGCTACCTGTACCCCGGCGATTCGCCGCTGGGTTACCGCATGCCGCTCGATTCGTTGCCGTGGGTGGCCGGCAGCGAGGCGCCGGTGGTCTATCCGGCCGATCCGTCGCAGGCGTTCCGGCCCTTGCCCGCCGCCGTCGAGATCCGCCGTCAGTTCGACCTGCCGCCGCCCTCCGCGGTGCGACTGGCGACGGCGACTAATAATGCCGCCACCGATGGCGAGGCGGTCAGCCAGGCCGCCGCGCCAGGCGAATTCGAATCGGCCAGCCAGATCACCCGTACCGCCCTGTGCGCCGAGGTGCGCAACGGCGTGCTGTACCTGTTCATGCCGCCGCTGGCGCAACTCGAGCATTACCTCGAACTGGTGGCCGCTATCGAGTCGGTGGCCGAAGAGCTCAAGCAACCGGTGCTCATCGAAGGCTACGAGCCGCCCAACGACCCGCGCTTGCGCAAGTTCAGCGTCACGCCGGACCCTGGCGTGATCGAGGTCAATATCCAGCCGGCCAACAACTGGCGCGAGCTGGTCGAGCAGACTACCCATCTCTACGATGCGGCTCGCGCGTCGCGCCTGACGACCGAGAAGTTCATGCTCGACGGTCACCATTCGGGCACCGGCGGCGGCAACCACATGGTGCTGGGCGGCATCACCACCGGCGATTCGCCGTTCCTGCGGCGCCCGGATCTGCTGCGCAGCCTGATTTCGTACTGGCACAACCATCCGTCGCTGTCCTATCTGTTCTCGGGCATGTTCATCGGTCCGACCTCGCAGGCGCCGCGCATCGATGAGGCACGCAACGACTCGACCGTCGAGATCGAGCTGGCCTTTGCCGAAATGGAAAAGCAGCAGGCCAACGGCGGTTGCGCGCCATGGCTGGTGGACCGCCTGCTGCGCAACCTGCTCATCGACGTCACCGGCAACACGCACCGCGCCGAGTTCTGCATCGACAAGATGTATTCGCCCGACAGCGCCACCGGCCGCCTGGGCCTGCTGGAGCTGCGGGCCTTCGAGATGCCGCCGCATGCGCGCATGAGCCTGACCCAGCAGCTGTTGCTGCGCGGCCTGGTGGCGCGTTTCTGGAAGACTCCATACAAGCCGGCGCGACTGGTGCGCTGGGGCACCGAACTGCACGACCGCTTCCTGCTGCCGCATTTCATCGAGCAGGATTTCCAGGACGTGATCGACGACATGGTCGAGGCCGGCTATCCGATGAAGGCCGAGTGGTTTGCGCCGCACATGGAGTTCCGCTGCCCCAAGATCGGCGACTACGCGGTCAAGGGCATGCAGATCGAACTGCGCACCGCGCTCGAACCCTGGCATGTGCTGGGCGAGGAAAACAGCGCCGGCGGCACCGCCCGTTATGTCGATTCGTCGCTGGAACGGGTGCAGGTCAAGGTCGCCGGCATGGCCTCCGACCGTTACGTGCTCAGTTGCAATGGCGTATCGGTGCCGCTGCAGCCGACCGGCCGCGTCGGCGAGTTCGTGGCCGGTATCCGTTACCGGGCCTGGCAACCGCCTTCGGCCTTGCATCCGACCATCGGCATCGATTCGCCGCTCACCTTCGACCTGGTGGATACCTGGAACGGCCGCAGCCTGGGTGGTTGCCAGTATCACGTGGTGCATCCGGGCGGGCGCAGCTACGAGACCTTCCCGGTCAATGCGTTCGAGGCCGAAAGCCGCCGTCTGGCGCGTTATTTCCGGATCAACCACACGCCGGGAAAATTCGATATCGCGCCGCGGCGGGCCTCTATCGAGTTTCCTTTTACGTTAGACTTGCGCTACTTTTAATCCCGGTCTGGCGCGGCATGATTGCCGCGCCCATTCCCTGTTCCTATGCCCCAGCGTCTTCTGGAAAGTTATCCAGTCAGCAGCGATCGCTATGACGAGATGCTGCAGGCCGACGGCCGCTTGCGGCCGCACTGGCGCACGCTGATCGACCAGCTCGAAAACCTGTCGCCGGAAATGCTGCGCCGGCGCGCCAACGAAGTCCGCGACGCCATCGCCAGCGACGGCGTGACCTATAACGTCTATGCCGACCCCAAGGGCGCCAATCGCCCGTGGGAGCTCGACCTGCTGCCGCATATCGTGGCCGCCGACGAGTGGCGTTCGCTGGAGCGCGCGGTAGCCCAGCGCGCGCGCCTGATGAATGCCATGCTGGCCGACATCTACGGCGAGCAACGCCTGCTGCGCGAAGGCCTGCTGCCGCCGGCGCTGGTGTTCGGCCAGCACGGCTATCTGTTGCCGTGCCATGGTTTCACGCCACCGGGCGGAGTGCACCTGCATGCCTATGCGATCGACCTGGCGCGTTCGGCCGATGGCACCTGGTGGGTGGTGTCGGATCGTACCCAGGGGCCGTCCGGCACCGGCTATGCATTGCAGAACCGGCAGATCATGGCGCGCGCCATGCCCGAGGCGCTGCGCGACATGCAGGTCGAGTCGCCGCACGCCTACTTCCATGCGCTGCGCTCGACCTTGATGCGACTGGCGCCGGCCAACGGCGAGCAGCCGCTGGTGGTGCTGCTCACGCCCGGTCCCTATAACGAAACCTATTCCGAGCACGCCTTCCTGGCGCATACGCTGGGCTTTCCCCTGGTCGAAGGGGTGGACCTGACGGTGCGCGGCGACCAGGTCTTCCTGAAGACCCTCAATGGCTTGCGGCGGGTGCATGCGATCCTGCGCCGCATGGACGATGATTTCTGCGATCCACTCGAATTGCGCGCCGACTCGGCGCTGGGCGTGCCCGGCCTGACCCAGGCCGCGCGGCTGGGCAATGTGCTGGTGGCCAATTCGCTGGGCAGCGGCATGCTCGAATCGACCGCGCTGCACGGGTTCCTGCCGGCCATCAGCGAGCGCTTGCTGGGCGAGCCGCTGGCGTTGCCGACCGTGGCGTCCTGGTGGTGCGGCGAAAAGCCGGCGCTCGATTACACGCTGGCGCACTTCGACGATCTGGTGATCGTGCCTGCCTTTTCATCGATGCGCATGCAGCCGGTGTTCGGCCACAGCATCACCGGCAGCGCACGACGTCGCCTGATCGAAAGCTTGCAACTGCAGCCGCATGCGTATGCCGCCCAGGAGTGGGTGCGGCTGTCGCAGGCGCCGGTGATGTCGCGCAGTGGCGACTATCGCCTGATGAATCGCACCATCAGCCTGCGCGTGTTTGCGGTGGCAGACGGCGCCGGTGGCTACAAGGTGATGCCCGGCGGCTTGACCCGCGTGGCGTCGCGCCAGAAGCGCGACGTGGTGTCGATGCAGCAGGGCGGCACCACCAAGGATGTCTGGGTATTGCACGACAACGATACCGGTCGTGAAATCCCTGAAGAAGAAAACGTGGTTGCCCCCGGTGGCCTGGTGATCCGCAATACGGTCGATGTGTCATCGCATGCCGGTGAAAACCTGTTCTGGATGGGACGTTATTCGGAGCGGGTCAAGAACCTGGCGCGGTTGCTGCGCACGACGCTGCAATACACCACCGACGGCCAGAGCGAAAGCCGTGGCATGCTCGGCAGTGTCAGCTGGATCTGCGGCCAGCTGGGGGTGCTGATGCCCAAGGCCGATCCCAGGCCGACCATCACCGGGTTGCAGCAGAGCCTGCAGGCGGCGGTGATTGATCCATCGGCGGCGGTCACCGTCGCCACCCAGTTGCGTCAGCTGGCACAGGCCGCCTACCAGGTACGCGAACATCTCTCGCTGGACAACTGGCATGCCCTCACCAAGATGCCGGCCATGGTCAATGACCGCATCAACAGTCCGGCATCGGCCCAGCAGGTGCTGGGCAATGTCATCGACGCCTGCTCCGGGCTGGCCGGCCATGCGCTGGACGACATGACGCGCGACGCCGGGTGGCAGTTCCTGATGGTGGGGCGGCATATCGAGCGCATGGTCAACATGGCGACCCTGTTCGACAACTTCCTGCGGCTGCCGCCGGCGCGCCAGACGGCGGCGCTGTCGTGGCTGCTGGAGTCCGCCAGCAGCATCGTGACCTATCGCGTGCGTTACCGGCGCACGCCCGAATGGCTGCCGGTGCTGCACCTGCTGGTGTTCGATGTATCGAACCCGCATGGCATGGCCTACCAGTTCCGCATGCTGCAGCAATACCTGGCCGATATCGGCCAGCAGCTTGGCCTGCTCAGCATGACCATCCCGACCCACCTGTCGACTCAGCTCGAGGCGATGAACCTGGCCGACTTCGCGCATGGCACGCCCACCATGGAGCAGGCCAATGCGCGCCTGACGCAATTGATGCGCGATGCGGTCAGCGGCGGCTACATGCTCTCCGACGATCTGTCGCGCCACTACTTCACACCGCTGACCGCGCCGGTCAGCCAGGGGGTTTGAGATGACCGAAGAACTGACGCGTTTCGTCTACCGGATCCGGCATCAGACCAGCTACCAGTATTCGCTGCCGGTGCGGCTGTCGCACCAGATGCTGCACCTGACCCCGCGCACGCTGCCGTGGCAGCGCTGCCTGTCGCACCAGGTCAACGTGGCGCCGGCGCCGCAGCTGGTGCGCAGCTACGAAGACAACTTCGGCAATGTGATCAAGTCCTTCTCGCTCGACACCGATCACACCAGCCTTGAGGTCCATGCCGATTCGCTGGTCGAGCTGACGCCGCGCCAGGTGCCGGGCGACACCATGTCGTGGGAAGAGGCGGCCATGCTGACGTCGTATCAGGGCGCGCGTCCGCTCTCGCCCGACATGCTCGATGCCAGCAATTTCATGTTCGAGTCGTCGCATGTACGCATCAAGCGCGAATTCATCCAGTATGCGGCGCAGTGCTTTCGCCCCGGGACCTCGGTGGTCGAAGGCGTGCGCACCCTTATGTGGCGCATCTTCGAGGAATTTTCATTCGATCCCGAAGCCACCACCGTATCGACGCCGGTCACGGAAGTGTTTGTCAACCGGCGTGGCGTCTGCCAGGATTTTGCGCACCTGATGCTGTCGTGCCTGCGCTCGATCGGCTTGCCGGCGCGCTACGTCAGCGGTTACCTGCTGACCGAGCCGCCGCCGGGACAGCCGAGACTGATCGGCGCCGATGCCTCGCATGCCTGGGTGTCGGTGTATTGCCCCGGCATCGATGGCGCCTCCGGGGCCTGGATCGATGCCGATCCCACCAACGGCATCTTTCCCGACACCGGCCACATCACGCTGGGCTGGGGCCGCGATTTTCTCGACCTCTCGCCGCTGCGGGGCGTGCTCATCGGCGGTGGCCAGCAGGAAATGCAGGTGGCGGTGACCGTGATGCCCAACGACGAAGCAGGGGAGCTGGCGTTTTCCATCTGAAGTCTGCCATCTGAACTACGCCTGCGGCTTCAATAAAAATACGCTGACCGATTGTTGCAGCCGTCGCGCCTGATCCTGCAGCGTGCTGGCCGCAGCCGCAGCCTGTTCCACCAGCGCCGCGTTCTGCTGGGTGGTCTGGTCCATCTGCACGATGGCATCGGCGATCTGCTGGATGCCCGAGGCCTGGTCACGGCCGGCAGCGGTAATCTCGGCGACCACTTCGGACACCTTGCGAATGCTCTCCACCACGCCATCCATGGTGCCGCCGGTCTGCTGCACCAGTTGGTAACCGTTGTTGACGTTGGTGACCGATTCTTCGATCAGGGTCTTGATTTCTCGGGCCGCCGCCGTGCTGCGCTGGGCCAGCGATCGCACCTCCGAGGCCACCACCGCGAAACCGCGCCCCTGTTCGCCGGCGCGCGCGGCCTCCACTGCAGCATTCAATGCCAGGATATTGGTCTGGAACGAAATGGTGTCGATCACGTTGATGATGTTGACGATCTGCTTGGACGACGAGTCGATGGCATTCATGGTGTTGATCATGCGAGTAATCGCCTGGCCGGCATTCTCGGCGATCCCGGACGCGGAGTTGGCCAATTGGCTGGCCTGCGCCGTATGCTCGGCATTTTTCCGTATGGCGGCGGTCAGCTCTTCGATGGCGGCTGCCGTTTCTTCCAGTGCGCCGGCCTGCTGTTCGGTGCGGGCCGAGAGATCGAAGTTGCCGGTGGCGATTTCGCTGGTGGCGGTCACCATGGCGTCGGTGCCGCTACGCACTTCACTGACAATCACTTTCAAATTGCCGCTCATCGACTTGATGGCCCCGAGCAAACTGGCCTGCTTGCTACCGACCCTGATTTCGCCACTGAGGTTGCCGGTCGCGATGCGGTTGGCGATGTCGGTCGCATAGGCCGGCTCACCCCCCAACTGCCCGACCAGCCCGCGCGAGATGGCCAGGGCCAGGGCAATGCCGAGTGTCAAGGCAAGGCCGCCCAGCATGATCATGCTGTGCTTGGCGGTCACATAGAACGAGGTGGCGTCTTCGCTGGCGACTTTGTTGAGCCGCTCTTCCAGTTTGGTCAGTTCATTGAGTTTCGTGCGGCGCAGCGCTTGCTTGGCCGACAGGCTGTCAACCTGCAGTCGACGCGCCCCGGTCATGTCGTCGGCATCCACCAATTCGATCAGTTTTTTCAGGATCGGGGCGGCAGAGGTTGACAGTGTGATGACCTGCGCCATGGTGGCCTTTTCGATGTCGGCGGTTTCTTCCAGGCTGTTGAACATGACATCGAGCTTCTTTTCGATGTTCTGGTAATTGACGATTTCGTCCTTGAGGCGTTCGCTGAAGAGATTGCGGGTCGCCCTATCCGGCGCCAGCAGCAGATCGCGGGTGACAAGCGATTGCTCATAGAGCGAGGCATGCAGGGCGACGGCCAGCTGCGTTTCGACGTTGTTGACGTTGCTGATGGAATTGAGGCGGGTATTGACTTCGCCCATGAGGTGGACGCCGATGGCGACGATCAGCGCCAGCTGCAGCAGCAGGACACCGAACCCAAGGTCGAGGCGACGGGAAACTTTCATCTGGGACAGCTTCATCATGGAACCCTTTCGTGGACTGGATGGTCGGGGGGAACCGTGTTGATAGCCGATGCCAGCAATTTCCTGACAATGCATTGATTCTAATGCGGGGCCCGTATCGCCCGGAACGAAGAGCAGGGAGGTCTTTGCCCCGCTGTTTGCGCCAGCGCCCCGACTGACGTGAAATCCATTGCCTGCGGGCACGACGGCATGGCGTCGTGATCAATCTTCCACGCCGGTCTCACGCAGGCGGCTGCAACCGAGGTATTGCCGTGATGCCATCGACAGCAAGGTGATAGTCGCCAAGGGTCAACGGCGTCGCGTCATTGCCGGAATGGACGAACACGGAAGGGGCCGCCGTGATTTCGTTGAGGCCCGGGATGCCGTGATCCCTCACTGCATGGCCGGCGCCTACATGCGCCACCCAGGCCTGCCCTCTGAAGTGGGCCTGGTCATGCCGAATGACCTGATAGGCGACGTAATTCATCGACGACGTGCGCGGGTGGGGCGAGGTGAACGGCTGGTGCAGGTAATCGGCGGCGGCGGCCGGGACATTGTCCACGGCACGCACTTCAAGACCATGACGGCGTGCGTTCTCGAACAGCCTCAGCAGGCTGGCACTGGGTTGCCCATCCGAAAATTCGGCGCCGCTGCGGGGCATGGCGTTCCTGTCCAGGTTGTTCAAGCGCCTCAGCACGTGATCCGGAAAATCGCCGCCGGCGTTGAATATCCTGAGGAGCTCGTTGTCGGCGTCGCGCTTGAAGACCTCGGTATAGAGCAGCCTCACGCCGCAGTTGGAAAGTCGCTCCAGGTTGTCGTTGATGAACCGTCGGGCCGCTGTGGTGGCATGGTTTTCACCCACCACCAGCCCGCGCCCCAGGGCTGCGTAACCATGCACCGGGGCCGAGCGATAGGCCAGCTCGAACAAGTCGTCGACGTCGGCCAGTTCACGCAGGTAGTGCCGCGCTGGCGGTGTGAGTTGGTTGAAGAATCGGGTGGCCGCCCGATCCAGGCGGATCGCCTGCGTAGCGACTGTGTACCAGCGCGGCGAGCTGGGGGGCGAAGGGGTATGCAAAATGGCCCGGGCGTCCTGGACCGTGGCGTTGAAGGCGCGGCTGTCCAGCAGGGTCGAGATCAGCTTGTGTTCGGCGCGATGCCAGAGATGCGCGCGCGAAGGGCTCAGCACGTAGCCGATCTTGCCATTGATGCGTTGCGGCGGCTTGAACCAGCGGGCCAGGCGAGCGACCGGCTCGTTGCCGGTGGCGCTGCGCGCCAGGGCGTGCGCGCTGCGGCTGCCCGCGATCGCAATCACCGGGTTGGCGGTGCGGCGCAGGCTGATTGATTTGGGTGAGAACGTGGGCGCCGGAATCAGGTTCAGGATCAGGTCGATGCCCAGGCTCAGGCGTGCTGCGCGCAGATCGTCGGCGGTTTTCCCCAGCGCCAGCCTGACCACGCCATCGACGAAATCCACCGGCACGATGCGGGCATATTCCATCCATTCTTCCTTGGCCCGATCGGATGCCGAACGGATGAAATAGGCCGCGTCTGCCATCGCACCTTGCTGGCTGATCGTCACCAGCGCCATGAAGGGGTCACCGGCGATCGGCGACCGGGCCGCCAGCAGGCCATGCAGTCGCTCCTGGCTGCGTCGTCGCATCAGCGCATCATGCCGGGTCTTGGGACGTTCCCGTGCAAGCTGCGGGTTGGCATTGAGCATCGAAGCCTGGTCGACCGACTGCAGCACGCTGATGACGCCGGGCACCAGCGTCAGTCGCAGGCCGCCCGGCGCGCGCCGGTCGTGCGCATCTTCTTGGGCAAAGTGGGTCTGCGCGAAGTCCAGCAGTCGTGGTCGGTCGCGTCCCAGATCGAGCAGGAATTGTCGCGCCGCCTGCAGGTTATCGAAGCCCAGGTACGGCATGTCATCGCCGGCCAGGTAGAGCAGCCGCCTGCCGCTGGCGGTGCAGTGCAGGTGCAGGCAATCGCGGGCGGCATGGCCGCCCACGCGCAACGGGTAGGCAAGCACGTCGTCCCTCAGGTCGGCTGTCGTCCCGAAAGCGGACGCGGCGAGCCGGTAATCGTCAGCGCTCAATTGGCCCTCATGCACCATCAGTTGTGCCGTCAGTTGGGCGCGCTCGCGGGCAAGCCGTGCCAGGGTCGTGGCGTGATCGGTGAAGTAGCGGATGATCTGCTGCTGGTGATGGGCGACAAAGTCGAATTCGCCGCTGTCGATGAGGGCGCGTACCAGCGCTTCCGGGTCGACCACATTGTCGAACTGCTCGTCGTAGTACTGGGGCGAGGTGTCCCGGTGCGAGACGGTGAAATAGCGCTCGCCACCGTTGATCAGGCTCTCCCATACATTGACGACATCGATGTTGCGATAGCTCAATTGCGACAGGGGGATCGAGGTCTTGCGCCGACGCAGCAGATCGATGTCGTTGAACATGTAGAAAGCGACATGCGACTGCGGTGGGTAATATTCGTTGAGCAGCAACTGGTCGACATCGAGGGCGTCGCCCGTGAAGCGATCGGCGAAGGTCCTGCGCAGGAAATCGTGCATGTAGCGTGCCCCGTCGATGCCGATGTCCGGCGCCCGCTGGTGCCAGAGCGCCTGTTCGCGCTCTTGCCGGCACGCGGTTTGCAACAGCTCTTGTTGCAGTTCGGATGACAGCGCCAGCACACCCGTCAGTGGCATGGTCACGATGTGGCTGTCGCGTTCCCAGGTTGAGCGGCCCGGCGCGTGGCGATCCGATGCGGCCATCAGCGCATCCAGCCATGCGCCCGAGGCGGGGTAGGTCGACAGGTCGAGATCGTCGTCGAAGAATCGCTCGGCATCGCTCCATGGAGAGGCGGACATCGCATGGGTCTCGGTTGCCGCAGTCGTGGCGGCCTGTTGCTGACGTCGCGCCACCTGGTGAAATACATCGCCTTCGACACGGACCCGCGCTTCGGCCAGTGCCACCCGTGCCACGGCCTCGCCGCAGCCGAGCCCGGACAGCAGGCTGTCGATGCCGGCCTTGAACGAATCGGGGCGCGCCGCCGGGTCGAAATGGGACGCCCATTGCCGACAGGCGACATCGTTCGCGCACTCTTCCGCCAGCGCCAGGCGCATGGCGCTCATGTCCGGATACTGCTGGAATAGTGGCCATTGACCGGGGCGATACAGGATGACCGTGCCATCGTCGCCACGGATCGTCACCAGGTCGATCGAGATCACGCCGCCGAGGTCGAGCAGGTGGGTTCTTGCCTCTCCTGTCCCGGGCGTGCCAAAGCCGGCCGCGGCGATGATGAGCCGCAGGCCGGTTGCCGAAAGATGGCCGGCGTTGCACAGGTCGTGCGCCGCCAGGCAGGCCTGGGCGGACAGGATCATGGCGTGCGTGTCATCGCCCCCGGATTGCGCGTCGTCATAGCGGCTCCAGTAGCGTGCCACCGCAGTGTGGTGCCGTTGCCGGGCGTCGGCGGCGGCTTGCATCAGCATCTGCTCCAGTGACGAGCGCGTCAGCGCGGCGGCTTGCCAGGCCAGCGCGCCGGCTTGTGCATGCATCAGGTAGAGGTCAGCCTGCGGCGAGAGATCATCAGGCAATCCATCCTGCAGCAAGGTCTCGACAAAACAGACGCGCAACGGCGGCAGGAGGCGATCGGTGTCATCCCGCTCGAACTCGACCAGCGCCAGGGCATGCAGGCTGTGGTAGACGCCCGCACCACGCAGCAGCCGCTTCAACTCGGCAAGTTGTAGCTGGAGGTAGTCGGGATAGCTCGACGCCAGCACGTGACGCAGGCGCATGAACTGCTGATAGCCCGTCATGCGCTCATGCTGGGGCGGCGGCGTGGCCATCGCCCGCCCGATGACCGCGTTCCAGGCGGGGTGGGCAGCGGTCGTGGCAGCGCCCATGTCGGGTTCGGGCAGCAGCCAGTCGATCACGACCGAACCACGGTCGGCCAGGGCCTGCCGACACGCCGAGCTGCGTAACAGGCGATGTCGTTGCAAGGCCGGCACCAGCCTCACGGCCGAAGAGGTCAGCCATGCATTGCGCAAACTGCGGCAGGCTTGCATGACTTGCGCGTGGTCGAGCCCCGCAAAGGGCACCTCCAGCTGGCGCAGCATCGGCGGAACCGTCTGCCGGTACGCCCGCGGGTCCTGGCCGGTGCTATCGAAGATCTGGTTGAGCGACCCCAGCGCCAGGCGCGGCAACGCATGCCGCAGGAACCAGTCGTTGCTGAACTGATAGAGATCTTGCATGGCGAAGGCGTCGTCGCACAGGCGATCCCAGGACGCACGCCAGATCGCCGAGGACGGATACACCAGGCTGCGCGGCGTCTGGCGCCGCGTCAGGACATGGCGCCAGACTTCGTCGGTGACCATATCGAAGGCACCCTCGCCGCGTGCCGACAGGGCATGGTTGCGCAGCCGTGTGATGGCCAGTTCCAGTTCGTCGCGGCCGAGTTCTTGCACCGCGATCGGCAGTTGTCGCGCGCCCGATGCGGTATCGTCGTGGCCGGCTACCTGCATCATGTATTGATGAAAGTTCGAGGCGGAACGCGATCCAATCTCGACGACGATGGTGGTCGTCACGCCAGCGGGCCAGACAAGCGCATAGCGGGCAGACCCTGCCAGGGTGTCGTCGACGTCGATCCTGATGCTCGAAAAACCACCGTCGCGCCAGGCGTCGATCGGGCCGAACATGTCGAGGATCTGCGGCGGCTCGGCCGCCCCTGCAAAGACGAGGTTGATGGCGCATGAAGTCGTGGCCCGGCTCAGCCTGCGGATGTCGACACGCACCTCCGGATCGACTTGTAGTGGCATCGATGGCGGCGTCGGCCTGGCCGCGAGCATGAGGTCGAGTCGCGCCTGGCGCAGGCGACGGGCGCGTTGCGGCAGGGCATCGATGCGCTGTCGCAGTGCTGCGATGGGAGCGCGGTGGTCTGAAATGAACCGATAGCGAATGCGGCCGTGGCGGTTGCTGACCTCGACTTCGCAGTGCCTGCGGTGGGGCGGGCCGACTACGCGGGCCAGGCTGAATCCTTCCGGCGATATCAGGTGCGCGGTGGGGATGGCGATATCGATGTCGCTGTCGTTCCAGGCACGCATCAGGCGCACCGTGTAGTGCGCCAAAGGAGCGCGTTGCACGACCGGTATCAACAGGGTCTGGTGAGCGCGCAGTTCGATCTGGTTGCGATCGAGGGTGACGATGGTGCGTTCTTGCATGACAGGATCCCGGACATGTTGGCAGGTCGGCGAGTGTCATGCGACCAACGGGTGTGTCCGGTTTCTCACGTCGCACGCAAGCCTGAATCGAAAATAATGTCAGGCCTGCGTCTTTGGCTTCAGTGCATCGTCAATGTCAGAACTGTTCCCAATCGTCCTCGCCGGCCGGCAGTGCGGTACGCGTCGGTGCGGCAGGGCGAGACGCAGGAGCGATAGTCGCAGTCGCAGCGGCAGCGGGCTCCGGGCGCGGCGCGCTCGCCTTGACCGATGTGGTGACCTTGGCCGGCCCGCTCGGGACGTTCGATCTGATTGGCGCGCGTCGCACCGATGGCGCTGCCGTGGCGCTCGCCTGGCCGCCGTCGAGACGGAAGATGCTGACGATCTCCTGCAGCGCTGCCGCCTGATCCTGCAGCGATTGCGCCGCCGCTGCCGCTTCCTCGACCAGCGCCGCATTCTGTTGCGTGACCTGGTCCATCTGCACCACCGCCTGGTTGATCTGCTCGATGCCATCGGTCTGTTCACGGCTGGCCGAACTGATCTCGGCCACGATGTCGGTCACGCGCTGGACGCTGTCGACCACCTGGTCCATGGTGCCGCCTGCCTGCACCACCAGTTTGCTGCCGACCTCGACCTTGGCCACCGAGTCATCGATGAGCTCCTTGATTTCCTTGGCTGCGGCTGCCGAACGCTGCGCCAGCGTGCGCACCTCGGAGGCGACCACGGCGAAGCCGCGCCCCTGCTCGCCGGCGCGGGCCGCCTCCACGGCAGCGTTGAGCGCCAGGATGTTGGTCTGGAAGGCAATGCCGTCGATCACGGCGATGATGTCGACGATCTTGCGCGACGATTCGTTGATCGATCCCATCGTGTCGACCACTTGCTTGACCACTGAGCCGCCTTCACTGGCCACGTTCGAGGCCGAGCTGGCCAACTGGTTGGCCTGGCGCGCGTTGTCGGCGTTCTGGCGCACGGTGGAGGTCAGTTGTTCCATCGATGAGGCGGTCTCTTCGAGTGAACTGGCCTGTTCTTCGGTGCGTGACGACAGGTCGAGGTTGCCGGTGGCAATCTGGCCCGAGGCGGTTGCGATGGTGTCGGTGCCCAGGCGCACCTGCGCCACGATACGCGCCAGCGCGTCGCGCATCTGCTTCATCGCAAACAGCATGCTGCTGTTGTCATGCGCCTGCAGCTCGACCTGCACCGTCAGGTCGCCCACTGCGATCTTCTGCGCGATATCAGCCGCATAGGTCGGCTCGCCGCCCAACTGACGCAACAACTTGCGTGTGATCAGCAGCGACGCCACCACCCCCATCAGCAAGGCCAGGCCGCCCATGATCAGCATCTGCAGGCGAGCGCTCTCGAATACCTCGCGCGCATGCACGCCGGCCTGGATATTGGATTCGTCTTCCATCGTGGCCAGCTCGGCCAGGGTGCGACGGCGCAGAACCTGCTGCGGACCGATTTCTTCGGTGATCAGCGTGCGCAGCACCGCGTCTTCGCCGGCGCGGCTCAGTTCGACGGCGCGGGCGAACAAGGCGCTGGTCGATGCCGACTCCTTGGTGGCCATCGCCAGCAGTTCTTTCTCGCGCGTGCTGGTCTGCGGGTCGATGCCGAACATCTCGCCCAGTTTTGCCTGGGCCGTCTTGTAGCGTTCGTCCTGCTTGATCAGGCCGTCGAGTTCGCGGTCAATCGCAGCGCGTTCGCTCAGCAGCGCCACGTTGCGAATGGCAATCGACTGCTCGAAGATGGCGGCGCGCATGGTCATGACCGCGCGGATCTCGACGTTATTGATGTTGACGATGTTTTCGACCTGTTGGTTGATCTGCACCATGCGCGCAATGCCGATGGCGGTGATCGCGGCCAGCAACAGCAATACCAGGCCAAAGCCCAGCGCCAGTTTGGTACCGACTTTCGAGTTGGTGAACGACATGTGAATTCCTCCGGGGGGCGAGTTATATCCATCCGCGACTGCGGATGATTTCTTGTGCGTGGATGTGCCGGCTTCACTTGCCGACTGTATTGATGGCCTGGCGAAGGCGTATTGCGGGCAGGTCGCTCTGCGGCGCCGTGCCTCTGGTCCCGGACGTCGGTCGAGCGGGTGAGTATTAGTGATGAATCCTACCCAAATTGGCAGGAGATGGAAATGACCCTGGAGAAACTGAGAACGTATTGCTGCAAGGCATTACGGCGCGCGAATGTGATCGACCAGCGCCATGGTGGCTTCGTCGGGCGGCGCCGTCAGCAGGCTGGCCACGATCATGGCGGCGAATCCGGCCGGCACGCCGAACACGCCCGCTGAAATCGGTGCGATATGAAACCACTGGTCGGCCGCGCTGCCGCCGAAGGCCGGCATGGTGTGCAGCATGTAGTAGACGCACACGGTGAAGCCGCACACGATGGCGGCCACCGCACCGCTCTGGTTGGCGCGTTTCCAGAACACGCCCAGCACCAGCGCCGGGAACAGCGTGGACGCCGCCAGCGAGAATGCCGCGCCCACCATCGACAGGATGTCGCCCGGCTTCAACGAGGCGGCATACGCCGCCAGCAGCGCCACCACCAGCAACAGCAGCTTGGAGATGGTGACCCGTTTCTGGGTCGAGGCCTGCGGGTCGACCACCTTGTAGTAGATGTCGTGCGAAAGCGCGTTGGAGATCGTCAGCAGCAGGCCGTCGGCAGTCGACAGCGCCGCCGCCAGCCCGCCGGCGGCAACCAGGCCGGAGATGAAATAGGGCAGGCCGGCAATCTCGGGCATGGCCAGCACGATGATGTCGCCGTCCAGGGAAATTTCGCCCAGCTGGACGACGCCGTCGCGGTTCAGGTCGGTGACCGCGACCAGCGGATTGAGCTTGTCGATGTTGGCCCAGTAGTAGACCCAGTCGGGCAGGTGGTTGTAGCTGCTGCCGACCAGCGAGGTATAGATGTCGTACTTCACCAGCACCGTCAGCGCCGGCACGGTGAGGTAGATCAGCATGATGAAGAACAGCGTCCAGAACACCGATTTGCGCGCCGCCGCGACGGTGGGCGTGGTGTAGTAGCGCATCAGGATGTGCGGCAGCGCGGCCGTGCCCAGCATCAGGCAGAACACCAGCGCCAGGAAGTTGTTGCGCTTGATGTCGGAACTGGCCGCATCGCGCCCCGGGAAAGGCTCGGTCTGCGACACCGGCGGCTGCGCCCGCAGCAGGTTGGCGGCGCGCGCATCGCTCCAGCGACGCTGCGCTTCCTCGACGCTCTTGGGATAGGACGACAAGGCGCGGCTGGCAGCCTTGATCTCGGCCAGCGATGCCTGCGGATTGCGCTTGACCTCGTCGATATGGTGTTGCGCCTCCAGGCGGCCTTCTTCCCAGGAGCGCGGCAGGTTCTTCAGGCGTCGTTGATAGTCGTCGGCGCGTTCCTGGAAGATCTTGCGGATGTCCTGTTCCTTAGGATCGTCCTTGAGCCTTTCCTCGATCGCGTTGAGCTTGGGCAGCACCGCGCCGTAGGCCACCGGCGGCACCGGCACCGTGGTGTGCTTGGCCGAGAGCCAGATCACAGGCAGCAGGTAGGCCAGCAGGATGATGATGTACTGCGCCACCTGGGTCCAGGTGATGGCGCGCATGCCCCCCAGGAAGGAACACACCAGGATGCTGGCCAGCCCCAGGAAGATGCCGATCGAAAAGTCGATGCCGGTGAAACGCGACGTGATCAGGCCCACGCCATAGATCTGCGCCACCACATAGGTAAATGAGATCAGGATGGTGGCCGCCACGGCCAGGATGCGGATCAGGTTGTTGCCCAGCCGTCCCGGATAACGCGCCGCCAGGAAATCGGCGATGGTGTACTGGCCGAACTTGCGCAGGTAGGGCGCGATCAGCAGGGCCACCAGGCAATAGCCGCCGGTCCAGCCGAGGATGTAGGCCAGGCCGTCGAAGCCTTGCAGGTACAGGCCGCCGGCCAGGCTGATGAAGGTAGCGGCCGAGATCCAGTCGGCGGCGGTGGCCATGCCGTTGAACAGCGGCGGCACGCGCCGTCCGGCGACATAGTATTCGGGCACGTCGGAGGTGCGGCACACCACGCCGATGGCAGCGTACAGGCCGATGGTGACAAACAGGAACAGATAGCCGATCCAGGTGCGGGGCATGCCTTCGTGTTCGAGGATCGCCAGCACGCACAGGAAGGCGATGAAGCCCGCCGTGTAGAAACTGTAGTAGCGCGTGAGGCGCCAGAAGAAATCGCGGTTACTCTCCATGGCTCTGCTCGCGGTGGGCCAGTTGATCGATACGCCGCATGCGGCGGATGTAGATGGCGACGATGGCCAGGTAGATCAGCATCGTGCCTTGCGCTGCCATGTAGAACGAGACCGGCCAGCCGAACAGGTGCAACTGATCCAGTTCACGCGCAAACCAGATGCACAGGAAGGTGACCATGAACCATGTCAGCAGCAGTATCGCCGTCATGCGACGCATGGCCACCCATGGCGGGACGGCGTCCGTCGTGGTCACCGGAGCTGGCGTCGGTGGCGGTGAAGGCGGGGTCTGGTTCATGGTCAGCCGATGTCGTCGATGGTGGCGTTGCGCGGGGTCAGCTGGAAGCTGACGCGGAACAGGCTGCCCGGATTGCGTGGGTCGGTGCTGCGTGGATTGTCGACGATATCGACCGTGGCCTGATGCTGTTGGGCGATCTCGCGCACGATGGCCAGGCCCAGTCCGCTGCCGGTGCTGGGGGTGCCCAGCACGCGATAGAAACGTTCGAATACATGCTGCCGTTCGGCCAGTGCGATGCCGGGGCCGTTATCCTCGATCTCGAGGATCGCCAGGCCTCCGCCCTCGTCGACGCGGGCGCGCACGGTGACGCTGCCGTTGCCGTCGTGCGGCGTGTAGTGCAGCGCGTTGTCGAGCAGGTTGGAGAGCAGTTCGCGCAGCATCAATGCATTGCCCACGATCATGATGGGATGGCCGGGTTGTTCGAACCCGAGGTCGATGCGCCGGGTAAAGGACGCCGGCACCCAATCCTGCACCACGGTGCGGACCAGTTCGCTCAACTCCAGCGGCGCCATGCCGCCGGCCTGTGACTGCTGGTTCTCGGCCCGCGCCAGCGACAGCAACTGGTTGACCAGCCGGGTGGCGCTCTCGGAGCTCTTGGCCAGTTGTTCCAGCGAGCGCCGCACGTCGACCTGGTCGTCCTGGCGCAGCGCCAGTTCGGATTGCATGCGCATGCCCGCCAGCGGCGTCTTCATCTGGTGGGCGGCGTCGGCGATGAAGCGCTTCTGGATCGCGATGGTCTGCGACAGCCGCGCCAGCATGTCGTTGAGGGAGCGCACCAGGGGCGAGATCTCTTCGGGCACCTGGCCCGAATCGATGGGACTGAGATCGTCCGGGCGGCGGTCGCGAATGCGCTCCTGCAATTCGGACAGCGGCGACAGGCCGCGTGAGAGTGCGAACCACACCAGCGCCAGCGCCACCGGCAGGATGATGAACTGCGGCAGGATCACACCCTTGATGATTTCATTGGCCAGCTGGGCGCGCTTTTCCAGCGTTTCGCCGACCTGCACCGTGGCCAGGCGCGGCTGCGGCGAGGCGTTGCGCTGGGCCGCGCTGCGCCGCACGTCGACCTGCATGTAGGCGATGCGCACGTCGCTGCCGTGCAGGATGTCGCTGCGAAACTGCACCGTGCCGTGGCCGACGCGATCGTCGTCAGGCGGAGGTTGCGACATCTCGACATCGCCCTCGACGTATTCGCCGTTGGGGCCGCTGACCTTGTAATAGATATTGTCGATATCGTCGGCCCGCAGCAAGTCGCGGGCCGACACCGGCAGGCGCGCCACGATCTTGCCATTGACCTCGGAGACCTGCTGGGCCAGCACCGTGACGCTGTCTTCCAGCGCCCGGTCGAACGGTTGATTGGCGATCGACTGCGCGATCAGGTAGGTGATGGCAATGCTCATCGGCCACAGCAGCAGCAGCGGCGCCAGCATCCAGTCGAGGATTTCGCCGAACAGCGAGCGCTGGATGCGTTCTACCGGCTGGGTGGCGATGGCGGAGCGGCGTTTCTTGCGCGGCGCGGCGGCACTGGCGGCGCCGTCGGGAGCAGGGTGGTTGGGGGTGTCACGCGGCATGGACATGCCCCGTGCGCGAGATCATCGGTTCAGCCGCTGCTGGCGGCCGGTGCGATCGACACGGCAGCGTTGGCGGCGTTTTCGGGGAGTTTCTCGAGGCAATAACCCAAGCCGCGCACAGTGGCGATGCGCACGCCGCCGACTTCGATTTTCTTGCGCAGGCGATGGACATAGACTTCGATGGCATTGTTGCTGACTTCCTCTCCCCATTCGCACAGGTGATCGACCAGTTGCTCCTTCGAGACCAGTCGCCCGGTGCGTTGCAATAATACCTCCAGCAGCCCCAGTTCTCGCGCTGACAGTTCCAGCATCTGTTCGCCGATGTAGGCAATCCGGCCCACCTGGTCATACGACAGCGGACCATGGCGGATGACGGTCGGCCCGCCACCGGCGCCGCGTCGGGTCAGCGCGCGGACCCGTGCTTCGAGTTCGGACAGCGCAAACGGCTTGGCCATGTAATCGTCGGCGCCCAGATCGAGCCCCTGCACCCGCTGCTCGACCGAATCGGCCGCCGTCAGGATCAGCACCGGCAGGCGCGAATTGCGTGCCCGCAAGCGGCGCAGCACCTCCAGGCCCGACATGCGCGGTAGCCCGAGGTCGAGGATGAGCAGATCGAAATCCTGGGTCGAGAGGGCCGAATCGGCTTCGATCCCGTTCTTGACGCAATCGGCGGCGTAACCGGAATGCCGCAGCGAGCGGGTCAGTCCATCCGCCAGAACGCTATCGTCTTCAGCCAGCAAGATGCGCATAGGTTTGATCAGCGGGTCGCCCCAGCCGATTTGTCTCGTGAGTTAGAATTATTGTGGTATTTTTATGCATATTCCACTAATTCATTCGTCAATGCAAATGAGGGCGACGATGGATGCGGATAAGAGTAGAAACTCGTAATTCAGGCCAATAATGCCTGGCGCAAAAGACAGGGGTGTCGATTGCGCTGGTCCACCCGAAAAAAGTGTAACAGTGTCGCCTATAGTGCGAATGCGCTATTGAAGTGTGCGATATTGCGCGCATATCGATTACATAAATGGCTGGGATGTCATTTAATGTTCTACTTGATGTGTTTTCCGTTGTGGCCTGTTTTTTTGTTGTTATAATTTCTCGCATTCTCTGCTGGAAAAACTGATGAAACGTTTGTGGGTTCTGTTGCTGATCTGTCTGTTACCGGTGCAAGTATTTGCAGCGGTGCTGACGTACGCCAGCTCGGTAGCCGCAACAGATTTCTCGGCACCGGCCGAGATCAGCGTTGCCGTCAAGTATCTCGACGCGAAGCAGATTGCTGCCGCCGCCGAACAGGCTGTTGCCGACAATGAGCAACACGCCGCCATTGGCGAGAAGAGCTCGTCGGGCGATGACAGCACCGGTTACGCAGACAGTGGCGAAGATTTCTCGACACATGCGGGCATCGGCGACGAGCCGGTCCTGACCCAGACATTGGCAGCCTTGCCACAAACTTCCCAGGTAGCGCCGGCGCTTCGCAGCGACGACGCCAGCCAGCCTCCTTTCCTGCCCCTCGCAGGTCGTCCGCCCCGGGCCTGATCAACTGTCGCTTGCGCGACTGCCTCGCTGCGCCCGCTGAATCGCTCCAACATTTCGAAGCTTCGTGTCGCGCGTCGGCAGTTCTGATCGCAAGTGACTGGTGTCGCCGTCTGTTATCGACGTGGCGACGCGCGCACTCGAACAAGATTTCTGCAATATCACGGCCGATGTGACCGCATCACATCAGATTCCATCCAGGAGATAGTAATGAAAAAAGCATTTGTCGCACTGATAGTGGCGGTCATGACACTGTCGGTAGGCATGACCGCAGTCGAAGCCAAGCGTCTTGGCGGCGGCGGGTCGATCGGCAAGCAATCGTCGTCGGCCAGCCGTCAAGCCCAGAGCCCGGCGCCTATGCAGCAGAACCAGGCCGCCGCTGCCAAGCCGGGTGCCGCAGCTGCTGCGCCTGCGGCAGCCGCCGCCAAGCCGAGCATGTGGAAGGGTTTGCTGGGCGGCGCGCTGCTGGGCCTCGGCCTGGGCGCACTGCTGTCGAGCATGGGCATGGGCGGCGCCCTGGCCAGCATGATCAGCACCATCCTCACCGTCGCGCTGATCGCGATGGCGGCGATGTTCATCTATCGCATGTTCCGCCGCAAATCGGAGGCTTCGCAGCCGCGTCCGGCATGGGCTGGTGCCAACCACAATGCACCATCTGACGTCAACGCGACGCCCAAGATCGGTTCGATGCTGGAAGCGTCGCAACCTGCAGCAGGTCCGCAGGGTGGTGGCTTCGGTGGTGGTTTCGGCAATGTCGAGGCAGCACCTGCCTATGGCATTCCGGCTGATTTCGATACCAATGGTTTCGTGCGCAACGCCAAGACCTACTTCATCCGCTTGCAAGCGGCATGGGACAAGGCCGACATCAACGATATCCGCGAATTCACCACGCCAGAGATGTTTGCCGAACTGCGTCTGCAATTGCAGGAACGCGGCGCCTCGGCCAACCATACCGATGTGGTGTCGCTGGACGCTGAAGTACTGGGCGTTGAAACCGTGGGCAACGATTATATGGCGAGCGTGAAGTTCTTTGGCTTCATCAAGGAAGACGCCACCAGCTCGCCGTCGCAGTTCGCCGAGATCTGGAACATGTCCAAGCCGGCAGTCGGCCAGGGCGGTTGGGTGCTGGCAGGTATCCAGCAACTGGATCCGGTGCAGGCTTAAGGTTCAGCATCAGCAAGACAGGTTTTGTAGTTTGTAAATGTTTGGCGCGGAAGGCGGCGGTTAGTGGATGAGCGTCGCCAGTCCGTTTTACCGCCGGCTTAGGCCGGCGGTTTTTTTATGTCCGTTCCAAACGCATTTTGCGCGTCCCCATGTCATGCCAGTCGGTTCTGGCTGCGCATCAACTTTCCCGTCACGACACTCACCTCTTCCTACGCATTGCTGCGTGATTGTCCTATCGCAACCGCTGTACAGCTCAAGCATGATCGAAGTCTGCGATGCGCCATGAGCACGCTGCCGTATCGTGAGACCAACCACAGTGAAGGAGCCAGCAATGAAGCGCAAGGCATCGGCCGCATGGAGCGGCAATCTCAAGGAAGGCAAGGGTACGCTGACTACCGACAGCAAGACGCTATCGGCCACCCAATATTCGTTCTCGACCCGTTTTGAGAATGGCGTCGGCACCAATCCCGAAGAACTGATTGCAGCCGCTCATGCGGGCTGTTTTTCGATGGATCTCTCGGCGCGGCTGGACAAGGCCGGCCTCGGTCCGAAGCGCATCGATACCGAGGCGACTGTGACGCTGGAGCCCAGCGATCCTGGCTTCGCCATTACCAAGGTCGAGCTGTCGGTCAAGGTTGAACTGAACGACCGCGATGAACAGAAATTCAATGAGGCAGTGGCGGCAGCCAAGGACGGTTGCCCGGTGTCGAAGGTGCTCAACGCCGACATCTCGGTCAATGCCGTGCTGGCTTGATCGATGTTAGCTGGAGCGGTCGTCCGACCGCTCTGGCGGCTCGCGATGCTTGCCCGCAGACAGCGGGAAAAGCAACGCGACGATGACCAGGCACACCAGCAGTACCAGGGTGAACTTGTCCAGGTTATCCATTTATTTTCCCGCTTGCCAGATGGCGACGTCAGCCGTATCGACCTTCCTGGGCAGCAGCCCGGCATTGAAGAAGGTGTCGGCAATCTTCTGCTGTTCTCCCAACGCTTCTTTCCTTACCGCCCGCACTTCATAACTGCGCCGCCCGTTGGCCAGTTCGATGGTATCGGCATCCAGCCCCCACAACGGCGAGAGAAAATTTGCGGCTTCCCTGGCATTCTGCTTGACCCACTTGCCTGTTACCTGCAACTGCTCGAACACGATCCGCAACACGTCCGGATTGGTATTGGCAAAGGTGGTCGAGGCCAGGTAGTAACGCTGGTAATCGGCAATGCCCCGTCCATCGGACAGAATACGCACCTGGGATTGGCGCTGCACACCAGCCAGGAAAGGGTCCCACGTTACCCAGGCGTCGACGCTGCCGCGCTCGAAGGCGGCGCGCGCGTCGGCCGGCGACAGATAGGCGGCATCGATGTCCGAGAATTTCAGGCCGGCCTGTTCCAGCGTGGCGATCAGCAGGTAGTGCACGCCGGCTGCCTTGGTCACTGCGACCTTCCTGCGCTTGAGATCGCTCACGGCGCGAATCGGCGAGTCGGTGCGCACCACGATGGCCTGCGCCGAAGGCGACGGTGACTCCTGTGCCAGGTACGTTAGTCGTGCTCCTGCTGCCTGGGCGAACACCGGCACCGTATCGGCGACGTCGGCACTGATGTCGATGCCGCCGACATTGAGCGCTTCGAGCAGCGGCAGGCCGCTGGAAAATTCATGCCAGCTGAGCTTTGCGCCGCTCGGCGCCAGCAGCTTTTCGAGCGTGCCGTTGGCCTTGATGATGGTCAGCAGCGTCGACGATTTCTGGTAACCGATACGCACCGCGCGGCCACCCGATTGAGCGCGCGCCAGCGCCGGCAACGCCGCTATCAATGCACCCGCCTGCAGCAGGCGGCGGCGATTCACTAAATGTTTGGAAGTTGGCTTCATGAGATGAGGTTCGTTATTGTTATCGTTGATGTTGCGGCCGGTGCGCGTCGCGCCAGCGCAGCGAAGCGTTTTCGACGGCGCGCAGCAGGCTGTCGGATAGCTTGCCCAGCACTGCCAGCACCAGGATCGCCGCCAGCACCAGATCGGGCCGGCTGCTTTCGCGACCATCGGAGAGCAGGTAACCCACGCCCCGGGTAGCGGCAATCAGTTCGGCCGCTACCAGGAACATCCACGCCAGCGACAGGCCGCCGCGCAGTCCGGCAAACAGATAGGGCAAGCTTGCCGGCAGCAGTACATGACGGATCAATTCGGTGGTCGACAAGCCGCAACTGGTTCCAAGCTCCACCAGTTTGTGGTCGATGTCGCGCAGGCCTGCGACCAGGTTCAGATAGACGGGAAAGAATGCGCCGATGGCGATGAGGACGATCTTGGGCGTCTCGTCGATACCCAGCCACAGCAGCAGCAGCGGGATCCAGGCCAGGCTGGGAATAGCGCGCAATGCCTGGAAAGTTGGTTCCAGCAAGGCCTCGGCCCGACGGCTGATGCCGACCAGAAAGCCGAACAGTACGGCCAGCATGCTACCGGCGACGAAGCCGGCCAGCACCCGTGCCAGGCTGGCTCCGATATGCGGCGCCAGCTCGCCGCGCCGGGCCAGGTTCCAAAGGGTCTGTGCCAATTCGCTGGGTGGCGGAAACAGGCGCGCCGGAATGATCTCCAGTCGCGCGCCCAGCTCCACCAGCGCGAAAAAAGCCAGCGGCAGCCACCAGCCGGTCAGGCGACCCGGCCGGTAGCCGCTGTCGCGCGGCCAGCGACGCACTGCAACAGCGCGCGTGCGCCGATGCTGCTGCGCGATGGCAACCGGCTCGGCCGTGGTGTCAGGCACGGATCACCCCCTGGCCGAAGGCTGGATCGATCAGTGCGCCGATGGTGCGCGGCAGATCGGTGCCACTCTTGACCAGGTCTTCTTCCAGCAGGATCGGCGCGGCCGCGCGCAGTGCCTCGACGTGCTCGCGGCCGATCTGCGGATGCGAGAAGTCATTGCGCTTGAGCTGCAGGCGCGCTACCTGCGGCGACAGCTTGGATTCTTCCGAGAGCAGGGCGACGGTGTCTTCGGGGTGGGCGATGATCCATGCACGTGCGCGCTCGTAGGCGGCGATCACGCGCTTGACCTGGTCCGGATGACGCACGGCGAAGGTGTCGCTGACGTTGAGGAAACCGTAGGTGTTGAAATTGACGTTGCGATAGATCAGCCGCGAGCCGGCTTCCAGTTCGCTGGCGGCCAGGTGCGGGTCGAGCCCGGCCCAGGCATCGACCCGGCGCTGTTCGAGCGCGGCGCGGCCGTCGGCATGCTGCAGGTGGACGATCTCGACATCATTCTTGCTCAAGCCGTTCTCGTGCAGCGCGCGCAGCAGGAACAGGTAAGGATCGGTGCCCTTGGTGGCGGCCACCTTCTTGCCCTTGAGCTCGCGCACCGACTTGATCTGCGAATCCCTGGCCACCGCCAGTGCGGTCCATTCAGGGCGCGAATAGACGTACACCGCCTTGATCGGATTGCCGTTGGCCCGCGCCAGCAATGCCGCCAGCCCGGCGGTGCTGCCGAAGTCGATGCTGTCGCTGTTGAGGTATTCGAGGGCGCGATTGCTGCCCTGGCTCAATACCCACTTGACCTCGGTGCCTTGCGCCTTCAGGTCTTCCTCGAGCCAGCCGAACTTGCGCAGCACCAGGCTGGGCGGCGAATAATAGGCATAGTCGAGGCGGATGGTGCGCGGCGGCGCGGCATTGGCGGCCAGGCTGATGGCGGGAGTCGATCCCAGTGCGGCCAGGCCGAGGGCGGTGCTGCCCAGGCGAAGAAAGTGTCTGCGTTCCATGGCTATCCGTTGTTGTTGTGAGAGGGCGAGGCTGCGTGGCAGACAAGCACTCTAAGCACGAATGGCGGACGGCAGAACGACTATTTTCAAGTTTATTTATACGTTCGGCGCATGTCTGCGATGCAGACTGGCCGGATCACGGACGGCGTTCAGGGCAGGCAGAGTTCGAACAACGCACCGCCATCGGGGTGGTTCGACAGGCGCGCCTCGCCTTGCTGGTTTTCCTTGTTGTGGGCGGTGGCGATGGCGTTGCACAGATCCATGCCAAGGCCGGTGGACGGCTTTTTCTCTTGCGTGCCCACGCCAGGACCGTCATCGTGCACGGTGAAGATCAGGCCGCCTGCCGGGTTCTTGTGGCATCCGAGTTCGATGCGGTTGCGGGCGAAGCGGCTGGCGTTCTGCAATGCGGCTTCCAGCGCCAGCGCCACCAGGTGTTCGTCGAAGAATCCGACCAGCGGCATGTCGGCCGGATCGATCACGATCGCCACGCCGTGGCCGTTGCGGCTGGCCTGGTGCTCGCGCAGCAGCGATTCGAGAAAATCCAGCGGCGAGAGCGCCTCGACCTGCGCCCGCAGGCCTTGCGAATCTGCCTTGTACAGCGTGAGGAAGGCGATCAGCTTTTCCTGCAGCGCCAGGCAGGTCACGTGGGCCTGCTGCGCGCGTGGCACGTCATCGGTCAGGCGACGCAATTCGCCCTCGAGGTTGCCCAGCGAGTTCTTGATGTCGTGAATGATGATCGCGGCCAGTTTGGGGTCCATGCTCAGCTCTTCGGGGCTACTTTGCTCAGGGTGTCGCGCAAGAACTTGTGCATCTTGGCTACGCGTTCGTTGCCCGGAATCAGGCGGTCCAGCGTGGCCAGATAACGGCGCACACGCTTGACGTATTCGTCGTTCCAGCCACGCTGGCTCATCCACAGCAAATGCAACTGCGCCGCCGCCAGCAGCACGCCGGTGTTCTCGGGCATGCTGGTCAGCGCTTCCTGCAGCTTGGCCAGCGATTCGTCGGGCTTGGCGCTGCGCATGAGCGCATTGGCTTCGGCGATGACGCTCATGCAGTGCTTCACGGCGCCGTCGATGAGTTCGTCGGCCAGTGCATTCTTGCCGGTATCGGCCAAGACCTTGCGCGCCAGCGTCTGCAGGTTCTTGTTCTCGTGGTCGGACTTGATGGCGTCAGCGATCAGGCGCGCGCCCTCGTCGTCGTTGCCCATCGAGAAAGCCGCCTTGGCCAGGGCCAGCGTGGCGAAATCGGAGACCTCGCCGCCGGTGGCATGTTTCGCCGCCTCGAAGGCCTGCTGGGCCGAAATGGTGTCGCCCAGCTGCACATAGGCCTGGGCCTGCACCGCCGCCTGGGCCGCCGTGAACAACTTCGACTCGTCGTAACGACGCGGTGCGCTCTCGAGCAGTCGCAGCGCGGCATCGGCGTCGCCGCTGTCGACATGCACCTGCGCCAGCGACAACAGGTCGCCGGGTTGCGCCGTGAGCGAACCCTTGGTGTGCTTGAGCACGTTGTCATAGGCTTCGCGCGCCTGGTCCAGATGGCCGCTGCGGTAGGCCACTTCACCCACCAGGCGGCTGCGCCGCGCCGAAGGGATGATCTCGGACGACTTGGTCAGCGCCGCCAGGGCGCCTTCCTGGTTGCCCTGCGCCTCGTCGATCTGGGCCAGCAGGTCGTAGGCGGCGATGAATTGCTTGTTGGCGGCCAGCACGTCCTCGACGATCACGCGGGCGTCATCCATCTGGCCGGCCACGATATTGCAGCGCGCCAGGCCGATCTTGGCCCACACCAGGTCGTCGCGCATGGCCAGCGCCTGCGCGTAGACTTCGCGTGCCTCGTCGATGCGGCGCTGGTCGATCAGCAGCGTGCCCTTGGTCTTCATGATCTCGACGATCCACTTGGGGGCCGCCTTGAGCACGTTGTCGCATTCGATAATGGCGCCGGCGAAGTCCTTGCGCTTCATCTTTTCGGTCACCGGGCGCATCGCATGCTGCTTTTCAAGCAGGCGGTCGACCCGTTCCGCGATGCGGCTGGCCGTGAGCGGCTTGAGCATGTAGGCATCGGGCTGGAACTCGGCCGCGCTGGCGACCAGGTTGTAGCCGCTCTCGGCCGTCACCATGATGAACATGGACGTCGGCGAGAGCATGTTCTGGGTGCGGAAGAACTCCAGCAACTGCTGGCCGTTGCTTTCCTTGTTCAGGTTGTAGTCGCAGATGATCAGGTCGTACATCCCCGCCTGGACGAAACGGATCGCCTCATCAGGGGTGGCGGCCTGGTCTACCTTGGTCACGCCGAGTTGGCCGAGGTGCATGCGCATGTTCTGGCGCATCGTCGGCATGTCGTCGATGATCAGGCAGCGCAGGGCGCTGATGTGGCTAAAGGGGACTAAACTCATGACAACCGTCTTTAAATCTCGTTATATATTGCTGCACCGGAATGTATATCAGAACCAACTGTCCTGGTAGCAAATATAGGGGGTTAATCTTCAGCCAATTCGTGGCACGGGCGAAGTGTGCCGGGTTTTCACCCATTTTGCAGCCAACTGACGTGTAAATGAGGTGTCTGTACTGGCCAATGATGCCCTCTTTATAATCTTTCTGGAGGCGTGGCGCCAGCGATGTGCCACTGTGCCGACAAATTGAGCGACAAAGTGCTTGCGCAATACACTGTTTTTTTATACAGTGTCGTTCATTGGCGGGGCGCATCGATACTCAGGTTTCGATATCGAATTGTCAGCATTGTATGCTCGCTTCACCACACACCTTCATCACGACCTTTTTGCCGAGAGATATTTATGGAAGACAAAAAAGCTGCGAACAACTCTGAAAAGGGCAAGGCGCTAGCCGCCGCGTTGGCGCAAATCGAAAAGCAGTTTGGCAAGGGTTCCGTGATGCGCATGGAAGACGGCGCCGTTGTGGAAGAAGTCCAGGTCGTGTCGACCGGTTCGCTGGGTCTCGATATCGCCCTGGGCGTCGGCGGCCTGCCGCGCGGCCGGGTGGTCGAGATCTACGGCCCGGAATCGTCGGGCAAGACCACGCTGACACTGCAAGTCATTGCTGAAATGCAAAAAATCGGTGGCACCTGCGCCTTTATCGATGCCGAACACGCGCTGGATGTCACTTATGCGCAGAAGCTGGGCGTCAATCTGAATGACCTGCTGATCTCCCAACCCGATACCGGTGAACAGGCACTCGAGATCACCGATGCGCTGGTACGCTCCGGTGCGGTCGACCTGATCGTGGTCGACTCGGTGGCGGCGCTGACGCCGAAGGCCGAAATCGAAGGCGACATGGGTGATTCTCTGCCTGGTCTGCAAGCCCGTCTGATGTCGCAAGCGCTGCGCAAGCTGACTGGTAGCATCAACCGCACCAATACCACTGTCATATTCATCAACCAGATCCGCATGAAGATCGGTGTCATGTTCGGTAACCCCGAAACCACCACGGGTGGTAATGCGCTGAAGTTCTACGCATCGGTGCGTCTGGATATTCGTCGCACTGGTTCGATCAAGTCCGGCGACGAAGTCATCGGTAGCGAAACACGCGTCAAGGTCGTCAAGAACAAGGTGGCGCCGCCGTTCCGCGAAGCGCACTTCGACATTCTTTATGGAGAAGGCACTTCCCGCGAAGGTGAAATCCTCGACCTGGGCTCTGAACACAAGGTCGTTGAAAAGTCGGGCGCCTGGTATAGCTACAACGGCGAACGCATTGGTCAAGGCAAGGACAACGCCCGTAATTACTTGAAAGAACATCCTGAGCTGGCGCGCGAGATTGAAAACAAGGTTCGCGTGGCGTTGGGTGTGCGTGAACTGGCTGCTGTTGCCGGTACGCCTGCCGCTGGTGCATCTGCTGGCGGTAAGTCAGCCGGTAGCAAGGCTGAAGGCGGCAAGACTGACGGCGGCAAGACCGAAGCCCAGGCTTCCTGATTCTTTGCTCAAGTCGGGGCCGGCATGTTTGGCATGGTTTGCCTGACATGTCGGACAAGAATCTGTATTGCTGTGTGGAGAAGGGGAGGGATTTCATCGCTCGCCTTCCCGCAACTCCCTGTCAGTGCAGTCCGCGAGTAGCGTCTGCGGACAGTTTTTGCCGGGAGAGATTGTAAAACTGGCAACATCCGCAACATCCGCAACATCCGCCACATCCGCAACATCCAACAGTAATCTCTTTATCTGCACTATTGCCCGGGCTATCGAACGTCAATGCCTAGACCGCCGATCAGCCTGAAAGCACGGGCACTCAAGTACCTCTCTTCACGTGAGCATAGTCGCCTGGAACTTGCGCGTAAGCTTGCCCCTTACGCGCAAGAGGGCGATGACATTGAGGCACTGCTCGACTGGCTCGAACAATCCCGCTTTCTCTCCCAGGAGCGATTTTCCGAATCGCTGGTGCACCGTCGCGCTGCCCGCTACGGCAACAATCGCATCCTTTCCGAGTTGCATAGCCATGGTATCGAAGGTGATGCGCTCTCTGAACTCCGGCAGGACCTCAAGCTTGGCGAGGCCGCTCGTGCAGCCGAGGTGCTGCGCCGTAAATATGCCGCGCCCGCGCCGGACGCCGAATCGCGGGCCAAGCAGCAACGCTTCCTGATGCAGCGCGGTTTTTCTCATGACAGTATCCGGGCGGCACTGAAGCTGGCCTGGCTGGCTGGCGACGACCAATAAGCGCCGTCGTCTCTCCAGCATGGCTGGTTCGGCATGCCACTGTGGGAATTGTTCGGATTTCAGGTCTTGCGCTTGAGTGAGAACCGCTTTCGTCGCCAGTCGCAGCGACCTATATGACCCCGTGATAGCGCAGCCTCCGCCCAGCCCTGCTGGCGTGTGCTAAAATCCGGAGGTTTTTTGCTGCGGCGCGGGAGTCTGAGGAGATATCGCCCATTGCCGGTTGGTTAAAACGGCATGTCGATGCAGGGCTGACGACGGCGGCGAAGACAGATAATGCGGATTGCAGGGCGCCTGGCGTCAATGCGGTCCCGGATATCAGACCAACTCATGCAGACGGCATGAACATGCCCAATTCTACGAATTCATTCGCAACCTGTGCAGCTCACGCCTGCGCCAGTTCTCATCCGGTCACGGATGCTACGCCCGCCTGCGGGTTGCGGTCTGCTTTCTCGTCAGCTGGCATCGCGCCGACGACATTTTCAATCCGGCAAGTCTTATTCATTTAGTGTCTAAAGGGAAGCTCCCATGAAAATCCATGAGTATCAGGGTAAAGAAATCCTGCGCCAGTTCGGCGTAACCGTTCCGCGCGGCATTCCTGTCACGTCCCTCGACGAAGTCGAAGCGGCAGCAAAGTCGCTCGGTGGCCCGGTCTGGGTCGTGAAGGCACAGATCCACGCCGGTGGCCGTGGCAAGGGCGGTGGCGTGAAGGTGGCCAAGTCCCTGGAACAGGTCCAGGAATACGCCAAGCAAATCATGGGCATGCAGCTGGTCACGCACCAGACCGGTCCTGAAGGCCAGAAGGTTCGTCGCCTGCTGATCGAAGAAGGCGCCGACATCAAGAAAGAACTGTACGTCTCGCTGGTCACCGACCGCGTGAGCCAGCGCGTGGTGCTGATGGCATCGAGCGAAGGCGGCATGGACATCGAAGAAGTGGCCGAAAGCCATCCTGAACTGATCCACAACGTCATCATCGATCCGGCCACCGGCCTGACCGACGCCGACGCCGACGCAGTCGCCACCAAGATCGGTGTGCCGGCCGCTTCCCTCGCCGACGCGCGCAAGCAACTGCAAGGTTTGTACAAGGCCTACTGGGAAACCGATGCATCGCTGGCCGAAATCAACCCGCTGATCCTGACCGGCGACGGCAAGGTTATCGCCCTGGACGCCAAGTTCAACTTCGACTCCAACGCCCTGTTCCGTCATCCGGAAATCGTCGCCTACCGCGACCTGGACGAAGAAGACCCGGCTGAAGTCGAAGCATCGAAGTTCGATCTGGCCTACATCTCGCTGGACGGCAACATCGGCTGCCTGGTCAATGGCGCCGGTCTGGCCATGGCCACCATGGACACCATCAAGCTGTTCGGCGGCGAGCCGGCCAACTTCCTCGACGTGGGCGGTGGCGCCACGGCCGAGAAGGTGACCGAAGCGTTCAAGATCATGCTGAAGAACCCTGAGCTGAAGGCCATCCTGGTCAACATCTTCGGCGGCATCATGCGCTGTGACGTGATCGCCGAAGGCGTGATCACCGCCTCCAAGGCAGTGTCGCTGAACGTGCCGCTGGTGGTCCGCATGAAGGGCACCAACGAAGACCTGGGCAAGAAGATGCTGGCCGAATCCGGTCTGCCAATCATTGCCGCAGATTCGATGGAAGATGCAGCCAAGGCGGTCGTGGCTGCTGCCGCGGGCAAGTAAGAACTCATACATGCAAGCCTGCGCAGCTGCGGCCGCGCCCGATGCGACAAGACGCATCCGGGCCGCATGCAGTGCAGGCATCACAGACAAGGAAGAGAAATGTCGATCCTCATCAACAAAGATACCAAGGTCATCACGCAAGGCATTACTGGCAAGACCGGCCAGTTCCACACCCGTTTGTGCCGTGAATACGCCAATGGCAAGAACGCCTTTGTCGCCGGTGTGAACCCGAAGAAGGCCGGTGAAGATTTCGAAGGCATCCCCATCTTCGCCAACGTGACTGACGCCAAGAAGGCCACCGGCGCTACCGTGTCGGTGATCTACGTGCCGCCAGCCGGCGCTGCCGCTGCCATCTGGGAAGCCGTCGAAGCCGAGCTGGACCTGGCCATCTGCATCACCGAAGGCATTCCTGTTCGCGACATGCTGGCCCTGAAGGATCGCATGGCAAAGGCCGGTTCCAAGACCCTGCTGCTGGGCCCGAACTGCCCAGGCCTGATCACGCCTGACGAGATCAAGATCGGCATCATGCCAGGTCACATCCACAAGAAGGGCCGTATCGGCGTGGTGTCGCGTTCGGGCACGCTGACCTATGAAGCAGTGGGTCAATTGACCGCACTGGGCCTGGGCCAGTCGTCGGCAGTCGGTATCGGTGGTGACCCGATCAACGGTCTGAAGCACATCGACATCATGAAGGCATTCAACGAAGATCCTGACACCGACGCCGTCATCATGATCGGTGAAATCGGTGGTCCTGACGAAGCCAACGCTTCGTACTGGGTCCGTGACAACATGAAGAAGCCGGTGGTTGGCTTCATCGCTGGCGTGACCGCGCCTCCGGGCAAGCGCATGGGCCACGCCGGCGCGCTGATCTCGGGCGGTGCCGACACGGCTGAAGCCAAGCTGGCGATCATGGAAGAGTGCGGCATCAAGGCTACCCGCAACCCGTCAGAAATGGCGCGTCTGCTGAAGGCAATGCTGTAATATCTGCCGATCCGGCGCGCCTGGCGCGCCGGTCAAGCACTGCAATACCTGCATGGGGAGCCGCGGCTCCCCATGTTTTTTCATGGATAAACAAGGACGAGCATGGAATTTCTGGCAAACCTGAACTGGGTCGCTGTCGCACAGATCATCCTCATCGACATCCTGCTCGGTGGCGACAACGCCATCGTGATCGCGCTGGCCTGTCGCAACCTCCCGGCCAACCTGCGCATGAAGGGGATTGTCTGGGGCACCGTGGGCGCAATCGCCATTCGCATCGCCCTGATCGCGTTTGCCGTCACCCTGCTCGAGCTGCCATTTCTCAAGTTGACCGGTGGCCTGTTGCTGCTGTGGATCGGCATCAAGCTGTTGAACGAGGACGAGGACCATGGCGAGATCACCGGCAGCGACCGCCTGTGGAGCGCCGTCAAGACAGTGGTGGTGGCCGACCTGGTGATGAGCGTGGACAACGTGATCGCCATCGCCAGCGCCGCCGAGCAGGCCGGCGAGCACCAGATGCTGCTGGTGGTGTTCGGCATCGTGGTGAGCATTCCCATCATCGTCTGGGGCAGCACCCTGGTATTGAAGCTGATGGAGAAATTCCCGGTTATCATCACGCTCGGCGCGGCACTGCTGGGCTATATCGCCGGCGGCATGATCTTCAGCGACGCCGGCCTGCGCGAACACCTGCAGCCGTTCATCGCCGATAGCGAATTCATCATCCCGGGCGCGCAGTTGCACTTGAGCCTGCCCGGACTGGTCGGGGCCATCGGCGTGGTGCTCACCGGTCTGAGCCTGAAGCGCAGGCGGCAACGGGCAACCCGGCCGTGACGTTGATGCAGGTCAGTGTGCGCATTGGCCGCCCCTGATAGGGTGATAGGTTGGAAGTAATTCGCTATGAAGCAGCGGCGGCACTGCCGACACTGGTGGGCTGGTGTTCCACTCCACTGGACAGTGTCTTTTTATTTTTTACGGGGATTCAATGAAACCGGTCGTGCAAAAAAAGCAGCAAACAATTCGCCAACAAGGCTTTACCCTGCTCGAACTGATGGTGGTGCTGGCCATCATCGGTATTCTTGCCACCATCGGCGCCAGCCAGTTCCAGGGTTATATCGCCCGCGCCCGTGTCACCGAAGGCCTGAACCTGGTGCAGCCCTACAAGTTGGCCGTGGCTGAGCAGATCACTGCCAACGGCGGTGTGTTTAAGGTGGAGCAACTGGGAGTGCCCGCGTTCGTGGCGACTCCTGACGTCACTAAGATTGACGTGACACCGATGGCCTCGAAAGGTATCGGTGGCGTGATCACGATAACGTTTGCCCAGCGTGTGGGCGGTGGCGGTACGCTGACGCTGACCCCGACCATCACTTCTAGCGCCATCCAGTGGCTTTGCGCCGCAGCCGGTGTGGCGGCCCCCACAGGTGAGGGCGCCAATACTGGTTTTATCGCAGGCACCCTGCCGGCCGATGTGGCGCCGGCCAACTGCCGAGGTTGACGGCAGTAGTCAGACAAGAAAAAAGCGCCTCCAGGCGCTTTTTTCACGAACGGGCCAGCAAAAACTAAGGCCGCGCCATGGTGATATCGCTCTTGCCGCCGCGCTTCTCGGTGACGCAGATATCGCTCATCACCATACTCTTGTCGACTGCCTTGCACATGTCGTAGACCGTCAACAGGCCGATCTGCACCGCCGTGAGCGCTTCCATCTCGACCCCGGTCTTGCCGGTCGTCTCGACTCGTGCGGTACACAGCACGCTGGCGTCGTCGGCCCGGGTCTCGAATTCGACCGAGACATGCGTCAGCGCGAGCGGATGGCACAGCGGGATCAGGTCGCTGGTGCGCTTGGCAGCCATGATGGCGGCGATTCGCGCAATGCCCAGCACGTCGCCCTTCTTGGCGGTGCCGCTGTCGATGATGGCCAGCGTCGCAGGCTGCATGCGGATCACGCCGCTGGCCACGGCCACGCGCCGCGTTTCGTCCTTGCCGCCGACGTCGACCATGTGCGCCTGGCCGGTGCTGTCGAAATGGGTCAGGCCGCTGTTGTCGGTGGAGGGTTTGCTGCTTGTGCTCATGGGGTATCGAAGATGAGGAACGTTGGATCAGAGCAGGTATCATAGCAGCCTGCCACCGGGGCAACGTGCCCTGGCTCGACTGGTTCTCGCATAGATATCGCCCATGGCCCGATCCGATAATTCGTCCGCCCGCAATCGTCAGCGCTTCGCCCGCTCCGGCCTGGCGCGCGCCGTGACGGCCGTGGTGCTGCTGCTGACCAGCGTGCCGTTGACGATGACGCCGCTCATCGGCGTGGCGCAAAACCTGCCGACGCTGGGCGACACCGAGCGCGAAGCGCTGGCGCCGCTGACCGAGCGCAAGCTGGGCGAGCAGATCATGCGCGACATCCGGGGCGACCGCGATTACGTCGATGACGGCCCGGTCTCGGAGTACCTGAACAATTTCGGCTTGAACCTGGTCTCGCTGCACCCCGAGGTGCGGGGAGAGGCCGGTTTCGACTTCAACTTCTTCATGGTGCGCGACCCGACCCTCAACGCCTTCGCGCTGCCGGGGGGCTTCATCGGCGTCAACAGCGGCCTGGTGGTGGCGGCGCAATCCGAGTCCGAACTGGCCGGCGTGCTGTCGCACGAAATCGGTCACGTGGCGCAGCGCCACATCGCCCGTATGCTGGGCCAGCAAAAGCAGAATTCCATGATCCAGCTGGCCGCCATCGTGCTGGGCGCGCTAGCCGGGGTGTCCAAGGCCGGTGGCGACGCCGCCATGGCGACCATGATGGGCGGAACCGGCCTGGCCGTGCAGCGCCAGCTCAACTTCAGCCGCGATGCCGAACGCGAAGCCGACCGGGTAGGCCTGCAGATCATGCGCGACGGCGGCTTCGATCCGACCGGCATGGTCACCTTCTTCGGTCGCCTGCAGGCGGCATCGCGCAATTTCACCGATGTCGTCCCGCCTTATCTGCTGACCCATCCGCTGACCACCGATCGTATCGCCGACATCGAGGGCCGGATTCGTGACCAGCGCTATCGCCAGCGGGTCGACAGTCCCGACTTCCAGCTGGTGCGGGCGCGCACCCAGGTGCTGCAGAACGATTCGAACCAGGGCTTGCGCGACCAGGCCGAGCGCTTCATCAGCCAGGCCAAGCAGAACAGCAAGCAACAGATCGTCGCCGCCCGCTACGGCCTGGCCTATGTCTATTACCGGCAGAACAAGCTGGAGCAGGCCGAGGACATGCTCAAGCAGGCGCAGGATGCCGCCCAGCCCCTGAAGCCCGGCATGATGTTCCTGAGCCTGGAGATCGATATCAAGATCGCCCGCAAGCAGGGCGAGCAAGCGCTGCAACTGGCCGAGGCGATGCGTCGCCAGTTTCCGATCTCACGGGTAGCAGCGCGTCAATATGCCGATGCCCTGCTGGCGGTCAAACGCTACGATGAGGCCACCGCCTATCTGCGCGACCAGGCCCAGTTGTATCGCTCCGACGCCCAGATCCAGCAGCGCCTGGCCAAGGTCTATGCGGCCCAGGGCAAGCAGGCACTGCAGCATATGGCGCTGGCCGAATCGTATGCGCTCAATGGCGGATTGTTGTCGGCGCTGGAGCAGCTCACCATCGCGCGCCGGGCCCCGGACGCCACCTTCTACGACCAGGCGATGATCGATGCTCGCGAGCGTGAGTGGAAAGAGCGCTGGAAGGAAGAATCGAAAGACCTGAAGGAGCGCGGCTAAGCTGGCCAGGTTGGCTAGCGCGGCCGGGCGACAAAGCCGAAGTGCTGCGCTACGCGTGACGAGTCGATGGCCTGTATCGCAATCGATGCGCCTGCCAGCTCCAGCGTCACCGGCTCCCGGTGGTCGCCTTCGATCCAACGCATCAACGCCTCGTCGTCCCGACGTCCGCCAATCTTCATGGCCGGTAACAACTGCGCCATGTCGCGATCGTCTACCGCGCAAACCTGTTGCGCGCGACACAGGTAAAGCCGGCCATGTTGGTCAAGGGCGGCGCTGTCGATATCCCGCAATGCGTCACCGGTATGCAGCACCAGCGCCAGTTCGCCCGCCACCGGAGCGGCTTGCGTGTGCGCGATGAAGGGCGTCAGTTCCAGGTCCACGAAGACCCGTTGCGGGCCATTCTGGAAGTACCAGCGACCCTCTTCGTCGTGGGCATAATTGCGATTGATGAAGTCCAGCAACGCCGGATGGGCGATGCGCTCGCCGGCCAGTTCCAGTTGCTGGGTACGCTCGTCACGCATGCGCCAGGCGCCGCGTGCGTCCAGTCGCAGCCAGCCGAAGCAATGCGGCACATTCGGCCACTTGGCCATGGCCTGGCGTACGACCTCATCCATGATGTGCTTCCTGGGCGATACCCATCGCCGGCGGCGCGGCAGTGGCGAGCTCGCCTGCCTTGCCTTCCAGGAAATTCAGCAACCGTTGCGGCAGCCAGTCGAGGCGTCCGGGTGCGGCGCCGTTGGCGAAGCCGACATGGCCGCCATGTTGCGGATAGTCGAGCAGCACCGCAGGGGCGGCAGTTTGCGGCAAATGCTGGGCCGGCAGGAAAGGGTCGTTGCGGGCATTGAGCACCAGCGTCGGCACGGTAATGTCGTGCAGCACATGGCGCGCGCTGGCGCGCTGCCAGTAGTCGTCGGTATCGCGATAGCCGTGCAGCGGCGCGGTGACCACGTTGTCGAAGGCGTACAGGTCGCGCGCGGCCAGCAGCGCCTCGCGATCGAACAGGCCGGGAAACTGCGCCAGCTTCAGCAGGCTCTTGCTGCGCATGGTGCGCAGGAACACCCAGGTGTACAAGCGGTTGAAGCCGCTGGCCAGCGCCGCGCCGCCGCCGGCCAGGTCGAGCGGTGCCGATACCGCGCAGGCGGCATCGACGATTTCGGCCTGGTGTTGCGATTCGCCCAGCCAGCGCAACAGGGCGTTGGCGCCCAGCGAGACGCCGGTGGCGTAGAAGTGGGTCGCGCCCAGGTCCTGCTGGCGCTGCTTGAGCCGTCGCAGGATCCAGTCCAGCTCGGCCGAGTCGCCCGAATGATAGAAGCGCGGCGCCAGGTTGATCTCGCCCGAGCAGCCGCGGAAGTGCGGTATCGCGCCGTGCCAGCCACGACGCTTGATCTCGGCCATCAGGGCGCGCGCGTAATGACTGTCGGAAGAGCCTTCCAGTCCGTGGAACAGCACCACCAGCGGGCGCCCGGGCAGGCCATCGACAAAATCGACATCGACGAAATCATCATCGGGCGCGGTCCAGCGCTCACGGCGAAATGCGACCTCGGGCTTGCGGATGAAGGTCGCCGGATAGATCGTCTGCAGATGACCGCCGGGAAGCCAGCGGGGCGCGATGTAGGACATGGGCAGTGAATCGATGTGGGGCGGATCTAGTGCAGCGTGGTGCCACTGACGGCAGTTTCGACCGGGGCCGCGCCGGGGGCTACCGATGCGTGATGCATGACGATGCGCCAGCCCTGCGTGGTCTTGAGGTAGACATTGGTCGCCACCACGTGGACGTCCGGGGCGGCTTGCTGCGGGCCGTGGTCGATTTCTTCGATGACGCTGTGCACCGAGGTCATCATGTTCTGGGTGGCATGCAACTGGCGCGGACGGATACGCAGGCCGCCATTGCTGAGGATGTCTTCCCATACCGAGCGGATTTCGGCATGGCCCACCAGGCGCTGGGCGCCGGGGTGGATGCAGACGATTTCCTCGTCCTCGGCCCAACACTCCATCAGGCCATCGAGGTCGGCACGCGCCAGCGCATCGTAGAACGCGGCTTCGATGTCGTCGGGTGAACCATGGATCAGTTTTGCGTGCGGCATTGCAGTCTCCGGGTACAAGAGCCAGGGCCTGGGCCCTTTCGATCTCAGTGGTGGGAGACCACACTGCCTGGCTTGAGCTGGTACTGGGTGCCGCAATAGGGGCACTTGGCGGCGCCGTGGGCGTCCAGTTCGAGGAACACGCGGGGATGCGACGACCAGCTGGTCATGTTGGGATTGGGGCAGTGCGCCGGCAGGTCCTTGCCTTCGAGTTGGACGACTGCCTGGGATGCTTGAGCTTGGCTCATTTTTTTCTCCGTGGGTAATGCTGTTTGGGGACGAAACCAACGGGCTCCATTTTAGCGGATTCAAGCGAGTAAAAACTTTCATCTGTAGAATGTCTCGCGTGGCCGAGAATGTTAGTCAAACCGACGCCATCATCGATTTATAAAAATGAGTTCCAACAATGCATGAGGAGACACGCGGCGCTGCCGCGTCCGTCGGCGCGACGCTGGCGGAGGCGCGTCGTATCGAAAAACAGGCCTTCCAGGAAGGCTGGCGCGCCAGTGCATCGACGGTCCCGGCAGTGTTCGCCTGGGGCGTGGTGTCGGGCATGGCCATGGTCAAGTCCGGCATGACCATCTTCCAGTCGCTCGGCATGAGCCTGATGGTGTTTGCCGGTTCGGCCCAGTTTGCGGTACTGCCGCTGCTGATGGCGGGCGTGCCGCTGCTGGTGGTGTTCTTTACGGCCATGATCGTCAATCTGCGCTTCGTCATCTTCTCTGCCGCCATCGCCCCGCATTTCGAGCATCTGCCCTGGTATCGCCGGGTCTGGTATGGCTATTTCAATGGCGATATCGCCATGGGCTTCTTCCCCCGTCGTTTCGGTCCCGACACGCTGGGGCAGCCGGCGGGCAAGATCGGGTATTTTTCTGCCATCAGCTATCCCGGCTGGTTCGGCTGGCAACTGGGCGCGGTCATCGGCATCCTGCTGGCCAGCCAGATTCCCGAGAGCTGGAATATCGGGTTTGCCGGCACCCTGGCGCTGATCGCCATCATGATCCCGATGACCAACAATCTGGCTGCACTGGCCGGGGTGGTGGTGTCCGGCACGGTGGCGGTGCTGGCCATCGGCTTGCCTTATCGCCTGGGATTGTTGCTGGCCATGGTGCTGGGCATGGCCGCCGCGCTGGCCGCGGACAAGTTGCTTTTTGACAATGCTGACGAGAAGGAGTCGTCATGAGCGACTGGTACGTCTGGGGCGCAATCGTACTGATGACGATCTCGACCCTGATCACCCGCAGCGGGTTCTTCCTGTTCGGGCATGCAGTGAAGCTGCCGCCGCGGCTCAAGCATGCGCTCAGCTACGCGCCGGCGGCTGCCATGGCCGCCATCGTGATCCCCGACCTGGTGGTGGTGGCCGACACCGGCGCCGATATCAGTCTGGCCAATCCCAAGTTGCTGGCCGGCATCGGTGGCGCAATTTTCTTTGCTGCAACGCGGCATCTTCTGGGAACTATTGTGGCCGGAATGGCACTGTTTACATTGCTGAGGCTGGTACTCTGAAGGCATCGGCATTTCCTGCCGGAAATGCTCGCCCGAAAACAGGCATCATCGCCCCGCGCCCCAAGCCAGTCGTAGCACCGCCACCGCCCATCGGACCCCAGAAAACCGTCAGGAGTGCGGCCGGCTGGAGTAAAATACGGCTTTTTTCGCCCCTCTCAACGAATTCCCACCTTATGAAATTCAACCGACTGAGCGACCTGATTTCGACCAACCAACTGCAGGGCAAGCGCGTCTTTATCCGCGCCGATCTCAACGTGCCGCAGGATGATGCCGGCAATATCACCGAAGATACGCGTATTCGCGCTTCGGTGCCGGCAATCCGCGATGCCGCCCGTGCTGGCGCTGCAGTGATGGTGACGTCCCACCTGGGGCGTCCGGTAGAGGGCGAGTTCAAGCCGGAAGATTCGCTGGCGCCGGTGGCCAAGCGCCTGTCCGAACTGCTCGGGTTCGAGGTCAAGCTGGTGGCCGACTGGGTCGATGGCGTCGAGGTCGCGCCCGGCCAGGTGGTGCTGCTCGAGAATTGCCGCCTCAACAAGGGCGAAAAGAAGAACAGCGACGAACTGGCGCAAAAGATCGCCAAGCTGTGTGATGTCTATGTCAACGATGCCTTCGGTACCGCCCATCGCGCCGAAGCCACTACCCACGGCGTCGCCAAGTTTGCGCCCGTGGCCTGTGCCGGTCCGTTGCTGGCGGCCGAACTGGATGCACTGGGCAAAGCGCTGAACCAGCCCAAGCGCCCGCTGGTGGCGATCGTTGCCGGTTCCAAGGTGTCGACCAAGCTGACCATTCTCAAGACCCTGGCCGAAAAGGTCGACTATCTGATCGTCGGCGGCGGCATTGCCAACACCTTCCTGCTGGCCGCCGGTCACCAGATCGGCAAGTCGCTGGCCGAGCCGGATCTGGTGGGCGATGCGCGCGCCATCATCGAGCTGATGGCCAAGCGCGGCGCGTCGGTGCCGATCCCGGTCGACGTAGTGGTCGGCAGCGAGTTCTCGCCCACGGCCGTAGCGACCGTCAAGGCGGCCACCGAGGTGGCTGCAGGCGACATGATCTTCGACATCGGCCCCAAGACTGCCGCCCAGCTGGCCGAGCAACTGGCCGGCGCCGGCACCATCGTCTGGAACGGTCCGGTCGGCGTCTTCGAATTCGACCAGTTCGGCAAAGGCACCGAAGCCCTGGCGCAGGCCATCGCCCAGTCCGCCGGTTTCTCGATTGCAGGCGGCGGCGACACGCTGGCCGCGATTGCCAAGTACAACATCGCCGACAAGATCGGTTACATCTCGACTGGCGGCGGCGCTTTCCTGGAGTTCCTGGAAGGCAAGCCTCTGCCGGCCGTCGAGATCCTTCTGCAGCGCGCGCAGTAAGTACGCAATAGGTACGCAATAGGTACGCACTAAGTGTCCGCCTCAGCGGGCACGTCCAGACTCAGTATTACCTGCGGGGCCACGTCCCCGGATGGGAAGCCATGGTCCAGCCAATGCCCGGGAGACAGGGTAGGCGGACTTCAATAACTTGTCGCAAAGGTTTTCATGTCAAGAGCAACAAAAATCGTCGCAACCATCGGTCCCGCTTCGAGCGACCGTGACACCCTGACCCGCATGATCACCGCCGGCGTCGACGTCGTGCGCCTCAATTTTTCGCATGGCAAGCCGCAAGACCATATCGATCGCGCCACGCTGGTGCGCGAAGTGGCCGACGAATGCGGCAAGAAGGTTGCCATCATGGCCGACCTGCAAGGCCCCAAGATCCGCGTGGGCAAGTTCGAGCAGGGCAAGATCTTCCTGGCCAACGGCGACAAGTTCATCCTCGATTCGGACTGCCAGCTGGGTAATCAGGAGCGCGTCGGCCTCGACTACAAGGCCCTGCCGCGCGACCTCAAGGGCAACGACGTGCTGTTGCTCAATGACGGCCTGATCGTGCTCAAGGTCGAGCGCGTGATCGGCAACGAAATCCATACCGTGGTCAAGATCGGTGGCGAGCTGTCCAACAACAAGGGCATCAATCGCCAGGGCGGTGGCCTGTCGGCGCCGGCCCTGACCGCCAAGGACATGGACGACATCAAGACCGCGATGAGCTTCCAGGCCGACTACGTGGCGGTGTCCTTCCCCAAGAACGCGACCGACATGGAAATGGCGCGCCAGTTGTGCAATGTGGCCGGCGAGCCGTCGGCGCATAAGCCGATGATGATCGCCAAGATCGAGCGCGCCGAAGCGATCCCGCTGCTGCAGGAGATCCTCGACGCCTCCGACGGCATCATGGTCGCGCGTGGCGACCTGGCCGTGGAAGTGGGCAATGCGGCAGTGCCTGGCCTGCAGAAGCGCATGATCAAGATGGCGCGCGCCTCCAACAAGCTGACCATCACCGCGACCCAGATGATGGAGTCGATGATCGTCAATGCGGTGCCGACGCGGGCCGAAGTGTCGGACGTGGCCAACGCCGTGCTGGACGGCACCGATGCCGTGATGACCTCGGCCGAGACCGCCTCGGGCAAGTACCCGGTCGAGACCGTCGAGGCGATGGCCGCCATCTGCCTGGAAGCCGAACGCTCCGAGGATTACCAGCTCGACGCCGACTTCCTCAACCTGCGCTTCACCCGGGTTGACCAGTCGATCGCCTACGGCGCGCTGTTCACTGCGCATCATCTGCGAGTGAAAGCGATTGCCGCGCTCACCGAGTCCGGCTCGACCGCGCTGTGGATGAGCCGTCACAACATCGATATTCCTATTTTCGCGATTACCCCGAATGTCGCCACCCGCCGCAAGGCCGCGTTGTTCCGCAACGTGCGCACCTTCGAGCTGGCCCAGTGCGACGACACCGAAACCATGCTCAAGGCAGCGCAGGACCTGCTGCTGGCGCAAGGCGTGGTGCAGAAGGGCGATCACGTCGTCGTCACCTGGGGCGAGCCGATCGGCCAGGTCGGCGGCACCAATGCCTTGAAGATCCTCAAGGTAGGCGAGTACTGATTTTTAACGTTCTGGAGTTCAACATGCCTCTCGTATCCATGCGTCAATTGCTGGACCACGCTGCTGAAAACGGCTACGGTCTGCCAGCTTTCAACGTCAACAATCTGGAACAAGTCACCGCCATCATGCAGGCGGCCGACGAAGTTGGCGCGCCAGTCATCATGCAAGCCTCCGCAGGCGCCCGCAAGTACGCCGGCGAAGCTTTCCTGCGTCATCTGATCTCGGCGGCAGTCGAGGCCTATCCGCACATCCCGGTGGTGATGCACCAGGATCACGGCCAATCGCCGGCGGTCTGCATGGCCGCGATCAAATCCGGTTTCTCGTCGGTGATGATGGACGGCTCGCTGGAAGAAGACGGCAAGTCGGTCGCCAGCTACGAGTACAACGTCGAAGTCTCGCGCAAGGTGGTGGAGTTCTCGCACGCCATCGGCGTCACCGTCGAAGCCGAACTGGGCGTGCTGGGTTCGCTCGAGACCATGATGGGCGACAAGGAAGACGGCCACGGCGCTGACGGCAAGATGACCCGCGAGCAGTTGCTCACCGACGTCGACCAGGCAGCCGACTTCGTCAAGCGCACCCAGTGTGACGCGCTGGCCATTGCCATCGGCACCTCGCACGGCGCCTACAAGTTTTCGCGCAAGCCGACCGGCGACATCCTGGCCATCGATCGCATCAAGGAAATCCACGCCCGTATTCCCAACACCCACCTGGTGATGCACGGTTCGTCATCGGTGCCGCAGGAGCTGCTGGCCGAGATCCGCGAATTCGGCGGCAACATGAAGGAAACCTACGGCGTGCCGGTCGAGGAAATCCAGGAAGGCATCAAGCACGGCGTGCGCAAGATCAACATCGACACCGACATTCGCCTGGCGATGACCGGCGCCATCCGTCGCTACTTCATCGAGAACCCCGAGAAGTTCGACCCGCGCGACTACCTCAAGCCAGCGCGCGAAGCCGCCAAGCTGGTGTGCAAGGCGCGTTTCCTGTCGTTCGGCTGCGAAGGCCAGGCCGGCAAGATCAAGGCGCTGCCGCTGGAAAAGATTGCAGAGAAGTACAAGAAGGGTGAGCTGTCGCAGATCGTTCAGTAACCATCTGCAGTTCACGCATCAACCGACCGGAGTCGCCCATCATGGCGATTCCGGTTTTTGACTTTACGGAAATACCACCATGAGCAGCCTCTACAAATCCTCGATCACTTCACTGCCCCTGCTGGGCACTGGCAAGGTCCGCGAAAACTACGCCGTCGGCGACGACAAGTTGCTGATCGTGACCACCGACCGCCTGTCGGCCTTCGATGTCGTCATGAATGAGCCGATTCCGGGCAAGGGCCGGGTCTTGAACCAGATGAGCGATTTCTGGTTCGACAAGCTGGGCCACATCGTGCCGAACCACCTGACCGGCATCGATCCGGAGTCGGTGGTCACGCCCGCTGAAGTGGAACAGGTGCGTGGACGCGCCGTGGTGGCCAAGCGCTTGAAGCCGATCCTGGTCGAGGCCGTGGTGCGCGGCTACATCATCGGTTCGGGCTGGAAAGACTACCTGGCCACCGGCGCCATCTGCGGCATCAAGCTGCCGGCAGGCCTGCAGCAGGCTTCCAAGCTGGAGGCGCCGATCTTTACGCCAGCGGCCAAGGCCGACCTCGGCGAGCATGACGAGAACATCTCGTTCGACGAAACCGTCGAGCGCATCGGCGTCGAACTGGCCAACAAGATCCGCGACGTCGCGATCCAGTTGTACGTGGCCGCCGCCGATTACGCCGCCACGCGCGGCATCATCATCGCCGACACCAAGTTCGAATTCGGCCTGGACGACAATGGCGTGCTGCACCTGATGGATGAAGTGCTGACTGCCGATTCGTCGCGCTTCTGGCCCGCCGACAGCTATAAGGTCGGGATCTCGCCACCATCGTTCGACAAGCAATTCGTGCGCGATTACCTGGAAACAGTCGATGGCTGGCAAAAGACGCCGCCGGCGCCACCGCTGCCGGCCGACGTGATCGACAAGACCGGGGCCAAGTACCGCGAGGCACTGGAGCGCCTGACTGGCCAACAACTGAAGGACTGACATCATGAATACAGCTGTCAAGCCGCTGGTGGGCGTGGTCATGGGCTCGTCCTCCGATTGGGACGTGATGCAGCACGCGGTCAACATCCTCAAGGAATTCGGCATTCCCCATGAAGCCCAGGTGGTGTCGGCGCATCGCATGCCCGACCAGATGTTTGCCTATGCCGAGACGGCGCGCGCGCGTGGCCTGCGCGCCATCATCGCCGGCGCCGGTGGCGCTGCCCACCTGCCGGGCATGATCGCCGCCAAGACCATCGTGCCGGTGCTGGGCGTGCCAGTGCCGTCGAAGTACCTGCGCGGCGAGGATTCTCTGTTGTCGATCGTGCAGATGCCCAAGGGCATTCCGGTGGCCACCTATGCCATCGGTGAAGCCGGCGCCGCCAATGCCGCCTTGTCGGCCATCGCCATGATGGCCGTCACCGACGACGCCCTGGCGGCCAAGCTCGACGCTTTCCGCAAGACCCAGACGCAAGTCGCCCTCGATATGAAGTTGCCCGTATGACCTCGCAGTCCGCACAACCGTCCCAGGCGCCAGCCGTTCCATCGACCACCCCGGCCACCTGGCTGGGCGTGATGGGCGGCGGCCAGTTGGGGCGCATGTTCGCCCATGCCGCGCAAGCCATGGGTTTCAAGGTGGCGGTGCTGGAGTCGGACGACAATTGTCCTGCAGGCCAGGTCGCCGATCGGCTGTTGCCGGCGCCGTATGACGACGCCCAGGCGCTGGTGCAGTTGGGTAGCCTGTGCGCAGCGGTCACCACCGAGTTCGAAAACGTGTCCGCCAAGAGCCTGTCGCAACTGGCGGCCCTGACATTCGTGGCGCCGGCCGCCAGTGGCGTCTCGATTGCCCAGGACCGCACCGCCGAGAAAGCATTCTTTACCGAATGCGGCAGCCGCTCGGGCGTGTTGCCGGCGCCGCATCTGGTGATCCAGAGCGAAGCCGACATCGCCGGCGTCGCCGACGACCTGCTGCCCGGCATCCTCAAGACTGCCCGCATGGGTTACGACGGCAAGGGCCAGGCGCGCGTGCGCACCCGCGACGAATTGCGCGCTGCCTATGCCGGCATGAATGGCGTGACCTGCGTGCTGGAGAAGATGCTGCCGCTGGCTTACGAAGTCTCGGTGCTGGTCGCCCGTGGCAACGACGGCCAGGCCGTCGTCTACCCGCTCGCCGAGAACGTGCATCGCGACGGCATCCTCTTCACCACTACGGTGCCCGGCCCCAACATTGCCGACGATGTTGCCCAGCGTGCGCAGCAGGCGGCGTTGCAGATCATCGAAGGCCTGCACTATGTGGGCGTGCTGTGCATCGAGTTCTTCGTGCTGCAGGACGGCGCGCTGGTGGTCAACGAGATGGCGCCCCGTCCGCACAACAGCGGTCATTACACCATCGATGCCTGCGTCACCAGCCAGTTCGAACAGCAGGTGCGCGCCATGGCACGTCTGCCGCTGGGCGATACGCGCCAGCATTCGCCGGCGGTGATGCTCAATATCCTGGGTGACATCTGGTTCGACGGCGACACCGTGCGCGAACCGGCCTGGGACCAGATACTGGCGCTGCCCGGTGCGCACCTGCACCTGTATGGCAAGGCCGAGGCGCGACGTGACCGCAAGATGGGCCATGTGACCTTTACCGGCGCCACGCTGGAAGCGGCGCAGCAGCAGTTGCTGGCCGCCTGCGCCATTCTCGGAATTGCAGCCTGAAGCCGGCAGGAGTGTCATGAGCGAGCACCGTCAAGCCACACCCGTCATCGATCAGGCGGCCATCATGCATGCCGCGCGCAAGCTGGAGCAGGGCGGCCTGGTGGCGTTTCCCACCGAGACCGTCTACGGCCTGGGCGGGGACGCCGAGAATCCGGACGCGATCGCGGCGATCTACGCCGCCAAGGGGCGTCCGGCCAACCATCCGGTGATCGTGCATGTGGCGCCTGAGGCCGACATCGCCTATTGGGCTGCCACCGTGCCGGTCGAGGCGCGACGCTTGATCGCCTCGTTTTGGCCAGGCCCGCTGACGCTGATCCTCAAGCGCGCCGCGCATATTCCGGACGCCGTCGCAGGCGGTCAGGATTCGGTTGGCTTGCGCTGCCCGGCGCATCCGGTCGCGCAAGCCTTGCTGCGCGAGTTCCGTGGCGGCAAAGGCGGCGTGGCGGGGCCATCGGCCAACAAATTCGGACACGTCAGCCCGACCACCGCGGCGCATGTGCGCGAAGAATTCGGCGACGACGCCAGCAGTCCCCTGGCCTATGTGCTCGATGGCGGGCAGAGCGAAGTCGGCATCGAATCGACCATCGTCGATCTCAGCCGCATCGACACCCATGGTCCGGTACTGTTGCGACCCGGCCAGGTCAGCGCGGCCCAGATCGCCGCCGTGCTGGGCGTGCCGTTGTCCTTGCCGGATGCCAGCGCACCGCGTGCCTCGGGCACCCTCGATGCGCATTACGCGCCGCACACGCCGGTGGTGCAGGTTGCCACCACCGATCTGGCCGATGTATTGCAGCGTCTCGCAGCGCAAGGCAGGAAGGTGGCATTGATCCATCGCGGAGCGGCCACTGGTAATGCAATGGCGCTGCGCCCGATGGCCGAGGAAGCGAACGACTATGCGCATGACCTGTATGCCGCCCTGCGCGACATGGATCATGCCGGCGCCGACCTGATCGTGGTCGAGGCGCCACCCGGCACCGCGCAGTGGCAGGGCATCAACGACCGCCTGCGCCGTGCAGCCTTCGATTCGCAAGGCATCCTGGCGCGCCTGCTGCCTGCTTGATTCAGCTGCCGTTGCTGACCGCATAGTCAGTAACGGTTGCCAAAAGCAGACAAAATGTCGCATCTCTCGACACCGTCTATACAAATCGTTACAAAGCTGGCATATTAACGCCAAAGAATAGCACGCACGTTCGTTTTGATGATGCGTGCGAGGTACCCAAAACAAGTAAAAGCGGAGCAGTCATCCGCAGGGTTTGCCCACCGACGCCAGCCCGGTGGGAATAACAAAGTTGGGCAGATGCCCTCAACCATGGAGACAACAATGCAGAACCAATTTTCCTTCTTGCCGAAGATCGCCGCCCTGACCGTGATGGCCGCTTGCGCTGCCCCGGTGATGGCGCAGCAGGCCGGCAGCAACATCGTCAACCTGGGCTGGTTCCACCTGTCGCCGCAGGATTCCAGCGGTGGTCTGAACAAGCTCAATGGTCCGGGGGCAGGCAGCTATCCCAATCGCACCTCCGCCGTGAGCAATGCCGACACCGTTGGCCTGGCATTGACGCACTTCTTCACCGACAACTTTGCGCTGACCGCCGACCTGGGCATTCCTCCCGAGTTCAAGCTCAAGGGCACCGGCGATCTGGCTGCGGTAGGCGAGATCGGCAAGGCCAAGCAGTGGAGCCCTGCCATCGTGGCCAAGTACTACTTCGGCAGTGCCAACGACAAGTTCCGCCCCTTCCTGGGTGCCGGCGTGACCTATGTCTGGTATTCGGGCGTGTCGCTCACCCCTGCTTTCCAGAACAGCGCCTCGCTCAATAGCGGCGGCACTGCCACCGCATCGCTGAGTTCGTCGTTTGCACCGGTGATCAATGCCGGCGCCACCTACAATCTCAATGATCGCTGGTCGGTCAGCCTGTCGGTGTCGTACATCCCGCTCAAGACCGATGCCGATATCACCGCGCAGCCAGCCGGTGGGTTGGCGGCGCTGGGACCGCAACGCTACAAGAGCACCATCACGCTGGACCCGATCGTGTCGTTCCTGTCGGTCGGCTACAAGTTCTAAGCTGGATCGGTTGCAAAAGCAAAAGCGCCCCGCGGGGCGCTTTTTGCATGGGGCGGCTGCGGCGTCTTTTAAACGGCGTCGGTCTTGATGAAGCGTCCGTTGTGAAACACCAGCGCAGGTTGCGGCTGCACTTCGCAATGCTCGACTTCGCCCACGAAGATGATGTGATCGCCTTCGGGATACTGGCTGCGGTTGTGGCATTCGAACCAGGCCGAGACGCCTTCCAGTACCGGTTGTCCGGTGCGCGAGAGGGTGTAGTTGACGCCGGCGAAGCGGTCCTCGACCTTGCTGGCGAACTGTTGCGCCAGATGCGCCTGTTCAGCGCCCAGGATATTGATCACGTAATGTGAATTGCCGGTGAAGACCGGCAGGCTGTTGGCCCGCGTGCCGAGGCTCCACAGCACCAGTGGCGGATCCAGCGAAACCGAGTTGAAGGAGCTGGCGGTCAGGCCAAGCAAGCTGCCATCGGCCAGCCGGGTGGTAATCACGGTGACGCCGGTGGCGAACTGCGACAGCGCCTGGCGGAAATGGCCGGTATCGAATTGGCGCGTGTCGGCGCGGGGATAACGTGTGTGCATCAGGTAACGGAATGAGCTGCGGCAGAGGTGCCTGTCCCGCATGATACCGGATCGTGGCCTGCCTGGCCTGAAACGGCAGTGGTCGCGTCATTGCAATTTTCCGGTCGGCCCCGATTTACGTTACAGTTTCAACACAGGAATAACGGGAGTCGATCATGGCAAACCAAATCGCGGTATTGGGTGGAGGCTGCTTCTGGTGTCTGGAGGCGGTGTATCAGCAGGTCAAGGGCGTCACGGCAGTCGAATCGGGTTATACCGGCGGCAGCGTGCAAAATCCTAACTACGAACAGGTATGCGGCGGACAGACCGGGCATGCGGAAGTGGTGCGGCTGAGCTTCGACCCCGATCAGATCAGCTTTCGCGAGTTGCTGGAGATATTCTTCACGATCCACGATCCCACCACGCTCAATCGCCAGGGCAACGATGTCGGCACACAGTACCGGTCGGTGATCTACTATCAGGATGAAGAGCAGCACGAGATCGCCAGGAAGGTCATCGCCGAGATGGCGCTGGTGTGGGATGCGCCCATCGTGACCGAACTGAGTGCGCCGGAAACCTATTACAAGGCCGAGGACTACCATCAGGATTATTTCCGCCAGCACCCGTTCCAGGGATACTGCGCTTTCGTGGTGGCGCCCAAGCTGGCCAAGTTCAGGCAGGTGTTTGCGGCCAAGAGTCGCGACGACTAAGTATCAGTGATCTGATCCGCAGCGTGTAAAAAGGACAGCAGGCCCGGCGCCGCTGTCCTTTTTTCATTGGCCGAGGGCAAGCTCAATGGGCGTAGATATAGTTACGTGACCAGGGCAAGCCTTGCGCGCCACGACCGGCCTTGGTGCAGACGATCTGGTACAGCGAGATCCAGTCGCTGTCGAATGCATAGGCGCTGCCGGCCAGGTACACGCGCCAGATGCGGTAATGCTTTTCATCGGTGACACGGCGGATGGCCTCGGTGTTGGCTTCGAAGTTGTCGGCCCAGACGCTGCAGGTCCTGGCGTAGTGACGTCGCAGGTTCTCGACATCGAAGGCTTCCAGTCCACCTTCCTGCAGTGCGTGGAGCACGGTGCTGATGTGCGGCAGTTCGCCCGCCGGGAAGACGTACTTGTCGATGAATTCGCCAGCGCCGTAGGGCGACTCGCCGTTGTTGATGTCGGTGCTGGTGATGCCGTGGTTCATGGCCATGCCGCCCTCGGCCAGCAACTGGTTGATCTGCCTGAAATACATCGGCAGGTTCTTGATGCCCACGTGCTCGAACATGCCCACACTGGTGATACGGTCGAAGCTGCCGGTGACGTCGCGATAATCCTGCAGCCGGATGTCGATGCGGTCGGCCAGGCCGGCGCGCTCGACCCGCTCGCGGGCCAGCTCATACTGATTCTGCGACAGCGTCACGCCGACGCAGCGTGCACCGTATTTCTGGGCCGCACGCAACACCAGCGCGCCCCAGCCGCAACCGATGTCGAGCAGCGTCTGGCCGGGCTGGAGCCGGATCTTGTCGAGGATGTGGTCGATCTTCTTGATCTGCGCCGTGGCCAGGTCCTCGTCACCGTTTTCGAAGTAGGCGCACGAATACACCATGTTCTGGTCGAGAAACAGCTGGTAGAAGTCGTTGGAGACGTCGTAGTGATACTGGATCGCCTCGGCGTCCTTCTTCTTGGAGTGGGTCACGCTGCGCACCAGGCGACCGAACTTGCCTTCGGCCTTGAGCGTATTGGACGCCAGCGCGCTGGCCACGCTGATGATGTTCTTGACCGCGCCTTCGACCTCGATCTTGCCCTCGACATAGGCTTCGCCGAGATTGGCCAGGGAGGGGTTGAGCAGCGAGGTGATGGCCGAGGCCTGCGGCACTTTGAGGGTGACTTCGGGCGCGCCGTTGCCGAAGTCATATTGCTGGCCGTTCCATAAAACCAATCGCAAGGGCAGCGCAGATGCGGTGCGAATGTTGTCTACCCAGGCGTCAAGCTTCTTTTCCCAAAACACGATTTTCCTCCGCGTTGTGATGTGAATGCTTGCAGCGTTCGGCGCCACCATGTCGATGGCGCCGAACCTTCACAGCCCCGCGAATCGGGTTCGGTTCAGGGCTGCAGGCGTTGCCGTTGCCAGGCGCTGCTGTCGTCGCGAACGTAGAGTACGCGGTCATGCATGCGCGATGGGCGGCCTTGCCAGAATTCGATGCGTTCCGGGATGACGCGGTAGCCGCCCCAATGAGCGGGGCGTTGGGGATGGTCGCCGAATTGCTGCGTCGTCGCTTCGAATTGCCGTTCCAGCGCGGCGCGGTCTGCCACCGGTTGGCTCTGGTGGGAAGCAATTGCCCCCAGTTGGCTGGCCAGTGGACGACTCAGGAAATACGCATCGCTTTCTTCACGGGTCACGCGTTCGAGCTTGCCCTCGATACGCACCTGGCGTTCGAGTTCGACCCAGTGGAACAACAAGGCAACATACGGGTTGGCATCGACTTCCCTTCCCTTGCGGCTGTCGTAATTGGTAAACCAGGTAAAGCCATTCTGATCGAACTGCTTGATCAGGACGATGCGCGAAGACGGTCTTCCATCGGGCCCGACGGTGGCAACGCTCATCGCGTTGGGTTCGGGTATCTGTGCTTTGATCGCTTCATCGAACCAGGCTGCAAACTGCACAACCGGATCGGCGGCGACTTCGAGTTCGGACAAACTGGCGCGGCTGTAGTCTTTACGAAGGTCTGCTATCGACATGCTACTTGGTCCTCTTGGAACAGCGCTAGATTAGCGCGTTTTAAAAAGTTCTGCAGGGCAGCAAAACAGTGAATGCGAGCCATTGTGCGCCAAGCCGGGCGTGGATTCAATGATCCGGGACAAACGGCATGCACGCCGATGAGCTTGATGGGGTCGGTCGAATAGCGTTGCACAAATGAAAAAAGCCGGCGCCAAGGCACCGGCTTTCACGCACCCCGAGGGCGCGAGTCGATCAGTTGGTCTTGACGGCTTCGACCTGGATCGCCAGCTTGGTCACGGTCGAGAAACCGTACTTGGCGCCGTAGTCGATGCCGAAGTCGGCGCGATCAAAGCTGGCCGATGCGTCGCCACCGCAGACTTCGCGCTTGAGCATCGGGTGCTGGATGCACTTGAACTTGTTGAGCGTCAGGGTCACAGGCTTGGTCACGCCGTGCAGCGTCAGCGTGCCTTCGACGGCCACTGGCTGGTCACCCTCGAACTTGATCGAAGTGCCCTTGTAGACGGCGGTCGGGAACTTGGCCACGTCGAACATCTCGGCGCTCTTGGCGTGATCGTTCATCTTGGCATGGCCGAAATCGATCGACGAGGTATCGATGGTGATGTCGACCGTGCCGGTCTTGGCGGCGCGGTCCAGGGTCACGGTGCCGCTGGTCTTGGTGAACTTGCCGCGCCATACCGACACGCCCATGTGGTCAGCTTCGAAGCTGGGGTAGGTGTGGCTTGGGTCGATCGAGTAAGTATCTGCAGCGAAGGCCGAGCCGACGGTGCCGGCGGCGATCAGGGCGAGGAGGGCGTGATTCAGTTTCATTTATTCGTTCCTTAGTAAAAAAGTCCGCCTCAAGACGAAGCAGGGGGTGTATCAGAACACTGCGTGGTTGGCGATGTTATGGCGCGGCGACGATGTGGAACTTGATGCTGACTTCGTCAGCCACCATGCTGGTGTCCTTCCATTCGCCTTCGCCGATGTTATAGGTCAGGCGCTTGATCGGCAGGGCGCCGTCGAACACCTGGTTGCTGCCTTCTTTCTTGACCGTCAGGGGGAAGGAGACATCGGTGCTCTTGCCCTTGATGGTCAGCTTGCCGGCGACATCGAAGCGGGTGCCGGCAGCGGCGCCGGCGCTAGGCTTGATCGAACTGGCGACGAAGCTGGCCTTCGGGAACTGGGCACCGTTGAACCATTCCTTCTTCTGCACTTCCTTGTTGTATTCGGCGTCGCCCAGGTCGAAGCTGGTGACGTCGATGTCGACGCTGGCGCGACCTTCTGCCGGCTTGGCCGGATCGAAGTCGAGGGTGGCGGCGAACTTCTTGAACTTGGCTTCCACCGGCACGTTCAGTTGCTTGAAGGTGGCGCTGACGGCGCTCTTGGTCGTATCGACCTTGAGTGGCGCAGCGTGGGCGGCGGCAGCCAGCGTCAGGGCGACGGCGGCCAGGGTGGTGTTGAGCAGATGCTTTGTCATGGATGATCTCGTCTGGCAGAAGGTGCTGGTTGACCCAGCGGAAAGGGGCGGCAGTCTCACGGCAGGATGCGACGGAACAGGTTGTCGCGATCGATGAACTGATGCTTCAAGGCGGCCAGTACATGCAGGCAGAACGCGGCCAGCAACGTCATGTTGAGCACGTAGTGCAGATCCTTGAGCAAGGGCTTGAGTTCCGGATTGGGCGCCATGAAGACCGGCAGCGGCACGATGCCCAGGTAGACCACCGGCACGCCGGCGGACAGGCTGTAGACATAACCTGAAACCGGAATGGCGAACATCAGCGCATACAGCGCCACATGCATCCAGTGCGCTACCGCCTGTTGCCAGGTCGGCATGTGCGCCGGGTAGGCCGGGGCCTGGTGGGTGAGGCGCCACAGCAGTCGCAGGCAAGCCAGCGCCAGGACGGTGACGCCGACCCATTTGTGCCACGAGAAGTATTTGAGCTTGGTCGGCGTCAGGCCGGGAATATTGACCATGGTCAGGCCCAGCCCGAAGGCGGCGATGATGAGCACGGCGATCAACCAGTGCAGCAGCACGGCAGGTTTGGTATAGCGATCCATAGCGGGCGAAATTTAGTGTTGCGGTTGGAACGACGCGAGGCAGATTGGTTTCGCCAGATGACAGCGTCCAACCCGGTTTCGCGGCAATGAATGCAGAGCTGCACCTAGGTGCGTTGCATCATGCCACTCTTTTGCCAAATTGTGAGTATAAAGACCTTTGCCGCATTGCATTACCTATGCAAATCGAATTTCACTAGTCCGTTTTTGTTGACAATCGAATCGGTATTGCAGCGACGGCCGCGACCAGCCTGAATCGGGCGCACCAATGAAAATGGCGCACCTGTGGGTGCGCCATTGGGCAGTAAGACTGGCCGATTGCGAGCAGGCCGGCGCGGCTGGCCGGTGCTGCGTCGCAAGAGCGTGGATCAGATCGCCTTGGCCAGGGCCACTGCGCTGCCGATGTAATTGGCCGGCGTCATGGCCAGCAGATGGTCGCGCGCTTCCTGTGGAATCGCCAGGCCATTGATGAAATCGCGCAGGCCATCCTTTGAGATACCCTTGCCACGGGTCAATTCCTTGAGCTGTTCGTAGGGGTTCTCGATGCCGTAGCGGCGCATCACGGTCTGGATCGGCTCGGCCAATACTTCCCAGGTGGCGTCGAGGTCGTCGGCCAGGCGCTGCGGATTGACTTCGAGCTTGTTGAGGCCGCGCAGGCAGCTGTCATAGGCCAGCAGGGTATAACCGAAACCGACGCCGATATTGCGCAGCACGGTGGAGTCGGTCAGGTCGCGCTGCCAGCGCGACACCGGGAGCTTTTCGGACAGGTGCTTGAGCACCGCATTGGCCATGCCCAGGTTGCCTTCGGAGTTTTCGAAGTCGATCGGGTTGACCTTGTGCGGCATGGTCGACGAACCGATTTCGCCGGCCTTGGTGCGCTGCTTGAAATAGCCCAGCGAGATGTAGCCCCAGATATCGCGGTTCAGGTCCAGCAGCACGGTGTTGGCGCGCGCCACGGCATCGAACAGTTCAGCCATGTAGTCATGCGGCTCGATCTGGATGGTGTAGGGATTGAACACCAGGCCCAGGCGCTGCTCCACCACGTTTTTCGAGAATGCCGCCCAGTCCATCTCGGGGTAGGCCGACAGGTGCGCATTGTAGTTACCCACGGCGCCGTTCATCTTGCCCAGGATCTCGACGGCGGCAATGCGCTTGACGGCGCGCTGCAGGCGCGCCACGACGTTGGCGATTTCCTTGCCCAGGGTGGTGGGGCTGGCCGGCTGGCCATGGGTGCGCGACATCATCGGCAATGCGGCGTGTTCGTGCGCCAGCTCGGTCAGCTTGGCGATCAGGCCTTGCAGCGCGGGCAGCATGACGCTGTCGCGGGCGGCCTTGAGCATCATGCCGTGCGAGGTGTTATTGATGTCTTCGGAGGTGCAGGCGAAGTGGATGAATTCGGAGGCAGCCACCAGTTCGGGTACATCCTTGACCTTTTCCTTGAGCCAGTATTCGACCGCCTTGACGTCATGGTTGGTGACGGCTTCGATCTCTTTGATGCGGGCCGCGTCGGCTTCGGTGAAGTCGCTCGCCAGCTTGTTCAGCAATGCTCCGGCGGCGGCTGGAAACGGCTTGATCTCGGCCAGGCCGGCTTCGGACAATGCTTGCAGCCATGCAATCTCGACCTTGACGCGGTGGTGCATGAAACCGGCTTCGGACAGGATGGGGCGCAGTTTATCGGTCTTGGAAGCGTAGCGGCCGTCCAGTGGGGACAGGGCAGAGAGAGCGGAGAGGGACATGATCGGAACGGAAGAGATGCGTTGATTGAAGATCGGCGGGAATGTGACGTTAATCGACATTCATACCCGAATCGCCTGAGCCGCGATTTTACCATCGGCCGACCCGCAGTCCCAATTCTGCCGAGGCTAAGGCGCCACGGGGTGCGGCAGCCCTCGAATTGGGGCGCCAGTGCCGATGCTATAATCGCGACGGATCATTACTCTAATTATTATGCTCAAGCTCATTGGCTCTTACAGTAGTCCGTACGTACGTAAGGTACGCGTCGTGATGGCCGAGAAAAAAATCGATCATGAATTCCTGCTTGAGGATGTCTGGAGTGCCGCGACCACGATCCAGAAGAGCAATCCTCTGGGCAAGGTGCCGTGCCTGCTGATGGACGACGGCGGTGCGATGTTCGATTCGCGCGTGATCGCCGAATACCTCGATACCCTGACCCCGGTGTGCAAATTGCTGCCGCCGCACGGACGGGATCGCGCCGAGATCAAGTGCTGGGAGGCGCTGGCCGATGGCATGATGGATGCCGCCGTGCTGGTGCGGGTCGAAAAGACCCTGCGCCCCACCAAGCAACAGAGCCCGGAATGGATCAAGCGCCAGTGGGGCAAGGTCGAGGCCTCGCTCAAGGCGATGGCAGAGGGGCTGGGCGAAAAGCCGTTCTGTGTCGGCAACCATTACACCCTGGCCGACGTGGCCGTCGGCTGTGCGCTGGGCTGGCTGGCGTTTCGCTTTCCGGACCTGGCCTGGCGCACCGACTACCCGGCCCTGGGCAAGCTGTTCGACAAGCTTTCCGAGCGACCGTCATTCAAGGACACCGTGCCGCCCGTGTGATGACGGCGATGTCCTGATTGTCGCCAATAAAAAACGCGCTTCATGTGAAGCGCGTTTTTTTTACGTCTGCCGGAGCAAAGTCGATCTCAGCCTTCGCTGGGCGACATCTGGCTTTGCAGGTAATTCTGGATGCCGACCTTCGAGATCAGGTCGAGCTGGGTTTCGAGCCAGTCGATGTGCTCTTCGGTGTCGTCCAGGATCATCAGGAACAGGTCGCGCGAGACGTAATCGCCGTGTTGCTCCGAGGTGGCAATGCCTTCCTTGACGGTCTTGTGGGCGGCGCGCTCCAGCTTCAGGTCGCATTCCAGCATTTCGGCGGTGTTTTCACCGATCATCAGCTTGTGCAGCGCTTGCAGGTTAGGCAGGCCGTCGAGCATCAGGATGCGGTCGATCAGCTTGTCGGCGTGCTTCATTTCGCCGATCGATTCAGCGTATTCCTTGGCGGCAATCTTGTCGAAGCCCCAGTGCTTGTACATGCGGGCGTGCAAAAAATACTGATTGATCGCGGAAAGCTCGTTGGTCAATTGTGCATTGAGCAACTTGATGACTGCTGGATCGCCTTTCATAGGTACCTCGGAAAATGTTGTTGAATGCGGTCGCCGATGCCGGACATGTTGTTGATCTGTCCATTGTTTGCATGTGGCGGGAACGGGCGCATATTAACGCAGGCGTTTTGAATCTTCACTATTAATTAGCGCGAATCATTCTTGCCCGTGTTTGAGTACCCGTGGCGGCAGGCGCATTTGCGGGGCAATCGGCGGCCCCGAAAACAATAAAGCCTCCGACGCCAGGGGCGCGGGAGGCTTCATAGCGTCACCGGAGATGTTCTGCCGGCGGCGAGGGTCATGCTTATTTCTTTTCGGGATCGGTCACGAAACCGATCTTGCCGAGACCGCCCGATTGGGCCGCTGCCATCACTTGCGCCACCTTTTCATACTGGGTGGTGCGTTCGGCGCGCAGGTGCAGTTCGGGTTGCGGCTGCTTTTGCGCCGCGGCGGCAATGCGCAGGCTCAACTGGTTGCTGTCGATCTTCTCTTCGTTCCAGAACACGTCGCCACCGGCGTCGATGGAAAGATTGATGCTTTCCGGCTTGACGTCGTCAGGCTGGCTGCTGGCCTTGGGCAAGTCGATCTTCACCGCATGGTTCATCACGGGAATGGTGATGATGAAGATGATCAGCAGCACCAGCATCACGTCGACCAGCGGCGTGGTGTTGATCTCGGGGTTGAAGTCGTCGTCCGAATCGGACAGTGAACCCATTGCCATTACGCTCTCCCGACTGCTGCCAGCTTGGCCTTAGTGCCGTTTTTTTCCGATTCTTCCGAGGCCGAACGCGAACCGGTCACGAACAGGGCGTGCAGGTCGAAGCCGAACTTGTTCAACTTGGCGATGGTGGTCTTGTTGCCGCGGACCAGGGCGTTGTAGCCGAAGGTCGCTGGAATCGCCACGGCCAGGCCGAGCGCAGTCATGATCAGGGCTTCGCCGACCGGGCCGGCGACCTTGTCGATACTGGCCTGGCCGGTGGTGCCGATCGACACCAGGGCGTGGTAGATGCCCCAGACGGTGCCGAACAGGCCGACGAACGGCGCGGTGGAACCGACCGATGCCAGCACCGCCATGCCGGCTTGCAGCTTGCCCGATGCTTCGTCGATGGCCTGGCGCAGCGACAGCGTGACCCAGTCGCTCACCGACAACTGATCGTGCAGGTGACCCTTGTGGGCAGTGTGATGGCTCATGGCAGTCACGCCAGCCTTGGCGACTTCGGCGAACGGGTTGTCGGAGCCCAGCGTAGCCACGCCTTCAGGCAGGCTGGTGGTATCCCAGAACTGGTGGCCGGCGGCTTCCGACGACTTGCGGAAACGCAGCAACTGGAACGCCTTGGTAATGATCACGTACCACGACGCAATCGACATGGCCAACAACAGGACGGCGACGCCCTTGGTGACGAAATCCCCTTGAGCCCAAAGGCTTTCCAATCCGTACGGACTAACTTCCATGATGACTTCCTTAGCTACTGTGATGGTTAAGAATTAATTTAACTTGAAGGCAATGCTGCCCGTGGTGGCCACGACGATGGCTTTGCCATCTTCGATGTAGGGCTTGTAGACCGCGCGCATCACGGCGCGACGGGCTTCTTCATCCAGCCGCGGGAAACCCGACGACTTGGTGATCTCGACCTTTTCGGCGCGGCCACTGGTGTTGACCGTCACCTTGAAGTTGACCACGCCTTCTTCGCCCATGCGGCGCGACACGGCCGGGTAGGTCGAACGCGGTGGCTCGATATATTCGATGCCCGACGTGATCTGCTTTGGCAGCACCGGACCCGGTGGCGAAGCCGGCGCCGGGGTTGGCGCAGCAGCGACCTGCGGTGCCGGCTCGGCCGGCGCTGGCGGCTGCGGCGGCGCCGTAATGGCCGTTGGCGCCGGCGCTTCGGTCACCGGAATGGGTTTGGGCGGCTGCACGACCTTCTTGACGGTCTTCACGACCTTCGGCGGCGTCGGCTCGGCCTTCGGCGGCGCCGGTTCAGGTGCCTTTTCGGGCACGATGAAGGTAGCGATCACTTCTTTCGGAATGGCACTGGCGACCTGGTGGATCAGGCCGCTCTGCAGTGCATAGAAGAAGGCGGCGTGTAGCAGGATGATCAGGCCCAGCGGGCCGATTTTTCTTACCTGGCGCATGAGCGCACTGGGGGAACCGTTACTCATAACAGGCGATGAAATTGCGTTCATGAATTCTAATTACGCTGATGCCATTGATCCGTGGAAGATCACTGGACGCGCGTTTTGATGTGTTTGATTAGCGTTGCTGAGGCATTCACGCAGGACGTTCTTGGCGCAAGTATGGCATTTGCCGCAGCAAGTACCAACGCCGAGCTGCTTGCGCAACTCGGCCATGGATGTCATGCCTGCATCAACCGCCTGATGGATCTTGCCTTCGGAGATGTTATTACAAACACATACGATCATTGTACGCCTTGCCGCCTGTTTTATCAGGCACTATGCCGATCTCGCCCCAGATACGATACGCGAGAAGAAGTTGAATTTCTCAGGCTGAGGCATCGTCCGTTCGACCACTGTTGCCCACTGTTCCGACAGCTGCTGGCAAGTTGCCCGCAATACCGGCGCCAGGTTGGGCAGGTCCGCCAGCGCTTTCAGGTGCCTTTCGATCACTGACGCCAGTTTGACGCAGCTTTGGGCTTCCTGATTGTTGTTGGCGGTGTAGTGCGACATCAGATGCAGTACGGCAGAAACCAGAAGTTCAGGTTGGGCCGGCGCGCTGTTGGGTTCTACGAAGGCGGATTGCATTTTGTCGGTAACCATCAAAGTCTCCTCACTTGGCTAGCTTTGCTGGCTAACGTCAAAACCGCTTCAACGCTGGCTGGCCGGTTTGTCTACCGTACACGCCGATTCAAATCGCCTCAGGCGGTCAGAATCAGCTTGTTCAGCTGGGTCAAACGCAATTTATAAATGCGTCCGCCATGGTCAATCTCAAGCTCGCGCATTTGACGGAACAGGTCCGTGCTCTTGATACGGGTAATCGGAGTACCGTTGGCGGTCGTTCCGGGCTTGTTGCGACGGTCCACACCGTGATCATTCAGTTGGCTCATGACACCTCCTATTAAATGCGAACAATTCTTATTTAGATTATTTGTCATTTGAGCCGAGAATGCAAGGTTTTTATCAATGAGATTGATTATTTTTATCGTCTGGCAGTTGTTACCGCGCCAACCCGGTGGGGAATTGATTGCCAAAATGAAAACGCCCCGCAGCCAGATGGCTTGCGGGGCGTCATTTATTTCCTTGTGGAAATTTAATTGCCGGCGGCGCTGCCTTCGATGATGCCGCCGCCCAGGCAGATGTCGCCGTCGTACAGCACGGCCGACTGGCCGGGGGTGACCGCCCATTGCGGCGTGCCGAATGCAAGCGAAAAGCTGCCTTCGCCTCCCGTCAGTTCGCACGCCACGTCGGTTTGACGATAACGGGTCTTGGCCGACAGTGCGCCTGGGGCGGGCGCATGACCCGCCACCCAACTGAGCTGGCCTGCATGCAGCGAAGGCGACAGCAGCCAGGGGTGGTCATGGCCCTGCACGATATAGAGCGTATTGGCCGCCACATCCTTGCGGGCGACATACCAGGCGTCGCTGGTGCCCTGCGCGTTCTGGTGGGCCTTGATGCCGCCGATGCCGATACCCTTGCGCTGGCCCAGCGTGTAGAACGACAGCCCCACATGCTCGCCTACGGTGTCGCCATCGGCAGTCTTGATCGGACCCGGCTGGTAGGACAGGTAACGATTCAGGAATTCACGGAAAGGGCGCTCGCCGATGAAGCAGATCCCGGTCGAGTCCTTTTTCTTGGCATTGGGCAACTTCAGTTCTTCGGCGATGCGCCGCACTTCGGTCTTGTGGATCTCGCCCAACGGAAACACGGTGCGCGAGAGCTGCTCCTGGTTCAGGCGGTGCAGGAAGTAGCTCTGGTCCTTGCTGGCGTCGAGCGCCTTGAGCAACTCGAAGCTGCCGGCGGCGTTCTGGCGCACCCGGGCATAGTGCCCGGTGGCAATATAGTCGGCGCCCAGCTTCATGGCGTGATCGAGAAAGGCCTTGAACTTGATCTCGGCGTTGCACAGCACATCAGGGTTGGGGGTGCGTCCGGCCTGGTATTCGCGCAGGAATTCGGCAAATACCCGGTCCTTGTACTCGGAGGCAAAATTGACTGCCTCGATGTCCACGCCGACCACGTCGGCCACGCTGACGGCGTCGATCCAGTCTTCGCGGGTCGAGCAATATTCTGAATCGTCGTCGTCCTCCCAGTTCTTCATGAACAGTCCGATGACTTCATATCCCTGCTGCTTCAGCAGCCATGCCGATACCGACGAATCGACGCCGCCCGACATGCCGATGACTACTCTTTTCTTGCTCATATCAAATTGCCTGTAGGTGATTGCCGCATGGTGCTCAAGTGCCCGTCAACGGACCGATGGCGCTTGCATCGGCATGGACCAGGTCCAGCGGTGCGCGCTGGCCGCGCAGGTAATCGTCGACGCAGCGCAGCACCAGCGGGCTGCGGTGCCGCTCGGCGCACGCGGCCAGTTCGTCGCGAGTGAGCCAGATGGTGCCGACGATGCCATCGTCAAGGGGCAGGTCCTGCGCCTCTCCCGCCTCGCCGGCAAAGGCGAAACGCAGATAGGTGACGCTCATGCCGCCGCGCGATGACGAGACATTGCGCGACAGGTAGCTGCCCACCAGTGCAGTAGGCGTGAATACGCGCGCCGATTCTTCCAGCGCTTCGCGGGCGACCGCTTGCAGCAGCGACTCGCCGGGTTCCAGGTGCCCGGCCGGCTGGTTGATGCGAATGATCCCGCCACTTTGCTCTTCCACCATCAGGAAACGACCCTGTTGTTCGATGATGGCCGCGACCGTGACGGACGGTTTCCAGACTTCAGACATTGAGGACCTCGTTAATTCGTTATTTTAACGCGTTGCGCCAGACTCTTCAGCGCAAAGCCCCGTCCGGTGGCGCTTCGCAGTGACGGCAATACCTTAGTGGAATTATGGGTTTTTAATTTTTGTCGTGTAAGATTCGGGTAAGAATCAACTAACAGGAGCTTTGCATGAGGATAGGTATTCCCGCCGAAAGTCGGGATGGCGAAACGCGTGTTGCAGCGACCCCGGAAACAGTCAAGAAACTGGTGGCCGCCAAGCACGAAGTGATGATCGAATCCGGGGCCGGTGTCAAATCCAGCATCCCCGACGATGCCTATATCGCCGTCGGCGCCAGCATCGGCAGCGCCGACGCGGTCTATACCGCCGAAGTGCTGCTGAAGGTCCGGGCGCCCAGCGAATCCGAGCGCGCCCGCATCAAGACCGGCACGGTCGTGGTCGGCATGCTCAACCCGTTCGACGCCGACAACAATGCCGCCATGGCCGCCGCCGGCCTGACCGCCTTCGCGCTCGAAGCCGCGCCGCGCACCACCCGTGCCCAGTCGCTCGACGTGCTGTCGTCGCAGGCCAACATCGCCGGCTACAAGGCGGTGCTGATGGCGGCCAACACCTACCAGCGCTTCATGCCGATGCTGATGACGGCGGCCGGTACGGTCAAGGCCGCGCGCATCCTGATCATGGGCGCCGGCGTCGCCGGTTTGCAGGCCATCGCCACGGCCAAGCGCCTGGGCGCGGTGATCGAGGCGTCCGACGTGCGTCCGGCCGTCAAGGAGCAGATCGAGTCGCTCGGCGCCAAGTTCCTGGATGTGCCGTTCATCACCGATGAAGAAAAGGAAATCGCGCAAGGCGTGGGCGGTTACGCCCGCCCGATGCCGGCCGACTGGATGCGACGCCAGGCCGAGCTGGTCCACGAGCGCGCCAAGCAGGCCGATATCATCATCACCACCGCGTTGATTCCGGGCCGTAAAGCGCCGGTGCTGATCAGCGAAGAAACCGTCAAGGCCATGAAGCCGGGCTCGGTGATTCTCGACATGGCGGTCGACCAGGGCGGTAACTGCCCCTTGTCGGAGCCGGGCAAGACCGTCATCAAGCATGGCGTGCACATCATCGGCGAAGGCAACCTGGCCGCGCTGGTGGCCGCCGACGCTTCGGCGCTGTATGCCCGCAACGTGCTGGACTTCCTCAAGCTGATCATCGATGCCGAAGGCCGGCTTGTGATCAACAAGGAAGACGATATCGTCGCCGCCACGCTGATGTGCCAGGGTGGCGAGGTATTGCGCAAGTAAGACCTGCCCTCTTCGACAAGGAAAGAAGTCAATGCAACGCATCATGCTGCGCGCCAAGATCCACCGCGCAACCGTCACGCAATGCGATCTCAACTATGAAGGCTCCTGCGGCATCGATGAAGATCTGCTGGAAGCGGCCGACATGCGCGAGTTCGAAAAGATCGAGCTTTATAACGTCAACAACGGCGAACGCTTCTCGACCTATGCCATTCGCGGCAAGCGTGGCAGCGGCGAGATTTCACTCAACGGCGCGGCGGCTCGTCGTGCCCAGCTGGGTGATCTGCTGATCATCTGCACCTATGCGCCGATGACCGATGAGGAAGTCACGCAATATGTGCCCAGGATCGTGTTCGTCGACGACAGCAACCGCATCACCAGTCTCAAGGCGATCTGACCCCGCGATGTCGCCATCGCGCAATAACCAGAGGAACAAACAATGGAAGTCAGCCATACCATCATCAACCTGATCATCTTCGTACTGGCGATCTACGTCGGCTACCACGTGGTCTGGACCGTCACCCCGGCGCTGCATACACCGCTCATGGCGGTGACCAACGCCATCTCGGCCATCATCATCATCGGCGCCATGCTGGCAGCCGGCCTCACCGAAGGCCCGGTCGGTCGCATCGCCGGTACGCTGGGCGTGGCGCTGGCCGCCGTGAACGTGTTCGGCGGCTTCATGGTCACGCAGCGCATGCTCGAGATGTTCAAGAAAAAAGAACCCAAGGCAAAGGCAGGAGCATCGGCATGAGCATGAACCTCGTTACCCTGCTGTACCTGATCGCATCGATCTGTTTCATCCAGTCGTTGAAGGGCCTGTCGCATCCGGCCACCGCCCGTCGCGGTAACAACTTCGGCATGGCCGGCATGCTGATCGCGGTAGTGACCACGCTGGCGCTGATCGTCAAGTTGAAGGGCGATGGCGCCGATTCGTCCAGCAACATCGGCTATATGCTGGTGGCTGCCGGCGTGATCGTCGGCGGCGGCATTGGCGCCTTCCTGGCGCGCAGTGTCGAAATGACCAAGATGCCCGAACTGGTGGCGGCGATGCACTCGTTGATCGGCCTGGCGGCCGTGTGTATTGCTGTCGCGGCGGTGGCCGAACCGTGGGCGCTGGGCATTTCTGCGCATGGCGCGGCGATTCCCGTAGGCAACCGGGTCGAGCTGTTCATCGGCACCTTCGTCGGCGCCATCACCTTCTCGGGTTCGGTGATCGCCTTCGGCAAGCTGTCGGGCAAGTACAAGTTCCGCCTGTTCCAGGGCGCGCCGGTCAGCTTTTCGGGCCAGCACTTCCTGAACCTGCTTCTGGCCGTGGCGATGCTGGGCTTCGGCATCATCTTCGTGCTCACGCAGGACTGGCTGCCGTTCATCATCATGGCGGCGATCGCCTTCGTGCTGGGCGTGCTGATCATCATCCCCATCGGCGGCGCCGATATGCCGGTGGTGGTGTCGATGCTCAACAGCTACTCGGGTTGGGCCGCGGCCGGTATCGGTTTCTCGCTGAACAACTCGATGCTGATCATTGCCGGCTCCCTGGTGGGGTCCAGCGGCGCGATCCTGTCGTACATCATGTGCAAGGCGATGAACCGCTCGTTCTTCAACGTGATCCTGGGCGGCTTCGGCGGTGAAGCTGCGGCGGCCACCGGTGGCGCGCAACAGCAGCGTCCGGTCAAGTCGGGCTCGTCCGACGATGCGGCCTTCCTGATGGGCAATGCCGAGACCGTGATCATCGTGCCCGGCTACGGCCTGGCGGTGGCGCGTGCCCAGCATGCGCTGAAGGAACTGACCGAGAAGCTGACCCACAAGGGCGTCACCGTCAAGTACGCGATCCACCCGGTGGCGGGTCGCATGCCAGGCCACATGAACGTGTTGCTGGCCGAAGCCGAGGTGCCGTACGACCAGGTGTTCGAGATGGAAGACATCAACAGCGAGTTCGCCCAGGCCGATGTGGTGCTGGTGCTGGGCGCCAACGACGTGGTCAATCCGGCCGCCAAGGACCCCAAGTCGCCGATCGCCGGCATGCCGATCCTGGAGGCCTACAAGGCCAAGACCGTGATCGTCAACAAGCGTTCGATGGCAGCCGGCTATGCCGGCCTGGACAATGAACTGTTCTACATGGACAAGACCATGATGGTCTTCGGCGACGCCAAGAAGGTCATCGAAGACATGGTCAAGGCCGTTGACTGAGCGGTTTGTCGAACCCATGAAAAACCCCGCTGCGATGTGAGTCGCAGCGGGGTTTTTGTTTGGGCTTTTGCGGTTTTACTTGGTGCCGAAGATACGGTCGCCGGCATCGCCCAGTCCGGGCACGATGTAGGCATCTTCATCCAGGTGCGAGTCGAGCGAGGCGACGTAGAGCTTCACGTCCGGATGCGCGTCGGTAAAGACCTTCACCCCTTCGGGCGCCGCCACCAGCGCCACGAACACGATGTGCTCGTTGGGCACGCCGCGCTTCTTGAGCGCATCGACCGCATACACGGCCGAATTGCCGGTGGCCACCATCGGGTCGCACAGGATCATGGTGCGGTCCTGCAGGTCCGGCAGGCGGACCAGGTATTCGACCGGTTGATGATTGGCATCGCGATAGACGCCGATATGCCCCACGCGAGCCGACGGGATCAGTTCCAGCAAGCCATCGCTCATGCCCACGCCGGCCCGCAGCACCGGCACGATCGCCAGTTTCTTGCCGGCGATCACCGGCGCGTCGTAGGTCACCAGGGGTGTCTCGATCTTCTCGGTGGTCAGCGGCAGGTCACGCGTGATTTCATACCCCATCAACAGCGTGATCTCACGCAGCAGATCGCGGAAGGTACGGGTCGAGGTGCGCTTGTCGCGCATGTGCGTGAGCTTGTGCTGGATCAGCGGGTGATCCAGGATGAACAGGTTCTTGAAGCGGGGGTCTTGTTTCATGATGGGGGGTGTTCTGGCAGGTTGGATGCGGCATTGTCTCATGCCCGAGCCGCAGTTAGCGTCGGCCGAACATCATCTGCTGCGCCAGCAAGTCGCGCGCCGGCTTGATCAGGTCGATCATCCCCAGCGACGCTCCCAGCAAGGCCTGGGTCAACGAACCCTGCGGCGCGCTGGCAAAGATGCGCGCCATGGTATCGGTCAGGCCGACGGTGAGGCGGCGGTCGGTGCGGCGCTGTTCGGCGAAGCTGCGCAAGGCCTGCGGCGTGTGGTCGTGCGCCAGCAGTCCGGCCAGCACCCGCGCATCGCGCAGGCCGAGGTTGAGACCTTGCCCGGCCACCGGATGCAGGGTCTGCGCCGCATTGCCGATGGCCACCACGCGGGCGCCGGCGTCGACACCGGCGTTCAGGCCCAGCGGGTAGGCGTGCCGCGTACCGATGCTGGTGAACCGGCCCAGGCGCTGGCCGAAGGCCTGCCCCAGCGCCGCCAGGAACGCTGCATCGTCCAGCGCCTGTAAAGTTTCTGCACTGGACGGACTGACGCACCATACCAGCGCGTAGCCGTCGTCCTGCGGCAGCAGCGCCAACGGGCCTTCATCGGTAAAGCGTTCGAAGGCGCGATGGGCGATGGGCGCATCGACCCGCACATGGGCGATCAAGGCCAGTTGCTGATAATCACGTTGAACGTTCTTCTGCAATTGCTGGCCGAAGATGCCGCCTTCGGCCTGGATCGCCAATGCCGCCGTGAGGCTGCGTTCGTCGCGCAGTCGCACCACCACATGGTCGTCCTGCTGCTCCAGGGCCACTACCTCGGCCGGGCGCAGCAGCTGCACGCCGGTGGCGGCGACGACGCTATCGAGCGCCTGGTTCACCGCGCCATAGCGCGCCACATAGCCCAGCGCCGGCAGCGCATGGTCGCGCCGGTCGAGCAGGGTGCGGCCGAAGTGGCCGCGCCGCGAGACGTGGATCTGTTCGATGGCGGTGGCGCTGCGCTCGATGGCTTGCCAGGCCCCGAGTTCTTCGATGATCTGGCGACTGCCATAGGACAGCGCGATGGTGCGCGGATCGGCCGCCGCCTGCGCCGGTTGTTTCTGGTCGACCAGCGCGATGCGCGACACATCTGCGCCGCGCGCGGCCAGCAGTGCTGCGCTGGCCAGGCCGACCGGCCCGCCGCCGCAGATGATCAGGTCGAAGTCCGGGGTGAAGGGGATGCTGCTGGTCATGAGCCCTGGCGCATCAATGCTTCGATGTCGGCAACCGTCGACGGCACGCCGGTGGTCAGCAATTCGCACCCGCCGGGCGTGACATGGGCGTCGTCTTCGATGCGGATGCCGATGTTCCAGTACTGCTCGGGCACCCCTTCGGCCGGGCGCACATAGATGCCCGGTTCAATCGTCAGCACCATGCCTGGCTGCAGCGTGCGCCAGGGTTTGCTGCCGTCGGCGGCAGGCGGATCGCGGTAGTCGCCCACGTCATGCACGTCCATGCCCAGCCAATGGCCGGTGCGGTGCATGTAGAACTGGCGATAGGCGCCCTGTTCGATCACGTCGTCGCGGCTGCCGAGCTTGTTGCCATCCAGCAGTCCGGTATCGAGCATGCCCTGGGCCAGGATGCGTACGGCGGCGTCATGGCCATCCATGAAACGCTTGCCGGGCGCGGTTTCGGCCACCGCAGCGGCATGCGCGGCCAGCACGATTTCGTAGAGTTCGCGCTGCGGTCCCGAGAAGCGGCCGTTGGCGGGGAAGGTGCGCGTGATGTCGGCGGCATAGCTGTCGAGTTCGCAACCGGCATCGATCAGGACCAGATCGCCATCCTTGAGTTCGGCGTCGCCGGCGCGATAGTGCAGCACGCAGGCGTTGGCGCCGGTGGCGACGATCGAACCGTAGGCCGGAAACTGCGAACCGTTGCGGCGGAACTCGTGCAGCAGTTCGGCTTCGAGATGGTATTCGCGCAGGCCCGGGCGCGACAGGCGCATGGCGCGGCAATGCGCCTCGGCCGAAATCACGCCGGCGCGCTTCATGGTGTCGATCTCGACGGCATCCTTGTGCAGCCGCATGTCGTCCAGCAGCACGTTGACGTCAACGATCCGCCCGGGCGCGGCCACGCCGCTGCGGGCCAGGCCGCGCACGCCTTGCAGCCAGTCCTGCAAGCGCGCGTCGCGGCTGCGGTCCTGCCCCAGCGAGTAGAAGATCGCCGGCGCGTCCGCCAGCAGGGCCGGCATGCTCTTGTCGAGTTCTTCGATCGGGTGGGCCGCATCGAAGGCGAACTCCAGCTGCGCCGCCTGCGGGCCGAAGCGATAACCGTCCCAGATCTCGCGTTCCAGGTTCTTGTCGCGGCAGAACAGGATGCTGCGGGTTTCGGGGCCGGCCACCAGCACCATCACCGCCTCGGGCTCGGTAAATCCGGACAGGTAGTGGAAGTAGCTGTCGTGGCGATACGGATAGTCGGCATCGCGGTTGCGCATCACTTCGGGCGCGGTGCCGATGATGGCAACGCCGCCGCCGGCGGCCTGCATGCTGGCGAGCAGGCGGCGACGGCGCTCGAGGTGTGGAGTGGCGTTGAAGGTCATGGGCGTTGGGCTCCAGGCGGCTGGTTCAGTTCTTCCAGTTGTTCGACGGTACCGACGTTATGCCAGGGGCCGCGATAGACATCGCCACCGACCTGGCCGCGCGCGGCATATTCGCGTAGCAAAGGCCCCAGTTTGGCATGTTCTCCGGGCGTGATGGCATCGAACATCTGGGGCCGATAGACGCCGATATTGGCGAAGGTCAGGCGAGGCTGGCCTTCGTTGGCGATCGAGAAATTATTCAGCACGAAGTCGCCTTCGGGATGGAACGACGGATTCTTCACCAGGTACAGCCAGGCCACGTCGCGCTTGTCCAGGGCCAGCGGGTTGCCCCACGGGTCGTTGTCTTCCAGCACCGTCTTGACCTGCTCGTAGTCGAAATGGGGGCACCAGATATCGCCCGAGACCGCCACGAACGGCTGTTCGCCCAGCAGGTGCCGGGCCTGGGCGATGCCGCCCGCCGTTTCCAGCGCCGTCGTTTCGGGAGAGTAGCGTAACTGCGCGCCGAACTGGCTGCCGTCGCCCAGGGTATCTTCGATCATCTGGCCCAGGTGGGCATGGTTGATGACGATCTCGGTGATGCCGGCGCGCACCAGCGACAGGATCTGCCACACGATCAGTGGCCGGCCGCGCACTTTCAGCAGCGGCTTGGGGCAGGTATCGGTCAACGGGCGCATGCGGGTGCCGCGACCGGCGGCGAAGATCATGGCCTTCATGTCAGAACGTGTAGCCGAACTTGGGCGCCAGGTCCTTGTGCAGGCCCTCGATCAGGCGCACCAGCGGTGAAAAGGCGACATAGCGCCGGGCCGTCTTGAGGGTGTACTCCATGACCAGCGGCATGTCCTTCAGGTAACCGTCCTTGCCATCGCGGTGATACAGGCGGGCGAAGATGCCCAGCACCTTCAGGTGGCGCTGCAGCCCCATCCATTCGAAATCGCGATAGAAACCGTCGATGTCGGGCGCCACCGGCAGGCCGGCGCGGCGGGCTTTTTCCCAATAGCGGATGGCCCAGTCCAGCACCAGTTCCTCGTCCCACTGGATGTAGGCGTCGCGCAACAGCGAAACCAGGTCGTAGGTGATGGGGCCGTAGACGGCATCCTGGAAATCAAGGATGCCCGGGTTGCCGCTGGGTAGCACCATCAGGTTGCGCGAATGGTAGTCTCGGTGCACATAGACCGGCGGTTGCGCCAGGTTGTTGGCCAGGATGGCGTCGAAGGCCTTGGTCAATACGGCGTTCTGCTCGTCGGACAGCGTCACGCCCAGGTGCTTGCCGATATACCACTCGCGGAACAGCTCCAGTTCGCGCGACAGCAGGGCCCGGTCATACTCCGGCAGGGCATCGGGTTTGCTTTGCGCTTGTAAAAGTACCAGGGCATCGATCGCGTCCATGTATAGTCTGTGCGCGCTGTCGCCATTGAGCTGGTGCAGGTAGGTGGTGGATCCCAGGTCGGACAGCAGCAGGAAGCCCTGCTCGACGTCCTGCGCCAGGATCTTCGGTACCGTCACCCCGGTGGCGCCGAAGACCCCGGCGACCTGGATGAAGGGCCGCACGTCTTCCTGCGGGGGCGGCGCATCCATGGCGATGACGCTGCCGCCGGCGACTGTGTCCACCCGGAAATACCGGCGGAAACTGGCATCGGCCGACGCCGGGCGCAGGGTGGAAAGGTCGACCGGGATGGTGTCGAGCGTAGCGAGCCAGGCTTGCAATTGCAGCTGGCGATGATCGGGGGTAGAACTTGGTGAAGACATGAACAATCTGAGGAATTCGTTTGATGGGGATGAGTTCTCATATAATAAGGGATTAACTTCAAAAAATCCGCCTGCACGGTGTCTTGCCACTCTTTTCATGATCCGGTTCCCCAAGTCTCTCTCTGAACGTACCGTCAATTGGCGGACCGCAAGGCGCTTCTCGTCGCTGCTGATGGCCGTATCGGCTGTCGGCCTGTTGCCGCTCACGGTCCATGCCCAGATGACCCTGCCCGCGCCGGCGGTCGCGCCGGTCGACGACAAGGACGCTCCCGTCAATGTCAGCGCCGAGCAGATGACCGGTCGGCCGGATCGCCAGGTCAATCTCGATCGCGACGTCGAGATCGTCAAGGGCGGCACCACCATCAAGGCTGATCGCGCCGAATACCGCATCATCCAGGACGAGGTCGAAGCGACCGGGCACGTCTGGATGAAGCGCCTGCAGGATCGCTATACGGGTGACCATGCGCAGATGAACATGGGCTCCGGCGCCGGTTTCGTGACCAATCCGACCTACCTGATCGGCAAGAATGGCGGGCGTGGCCGGGCCGAGCGCATCGACTTCCTGTCGGACGACCAGGCGGAGGTCACCAAGGGCACCTACAGCACCTGTGAGGCGACCGACCCCGACTGGTATCTGCAGGCCAATACCATGGACCTCGATAGCGGCCGTGAAGTCGGCACCATGCATGGCGGCCTGCTGTACTTCAAGGGGGTGCCGATCCTGGGTTCGCCCTGGATGTCGTTCCCGCTGTCGGGTGAGCGCAAGTCGGGTGTGCTGCCGCCGACCATCGGCGTGACGACCACCGGTGGCGCCGAGATATCGGTACCGTATTATTTCAACCTGGCCCCCAACTACGACCTGACGCTGTTCCCCAAGTACATCGCGCGTCGCGGGTTGCAGATGGGCGCCGAGACGCGTTATCTGGGCGAGAGCTATTCCGGCACCACCCACGTCGAAGGTATCCAGGACCGGATTACCGGCACCGGCCGCTATTCGTTGTCGTCGCAACATCTGCAGACGCTGGCCCCCGGGTTGGGCCTGAGCTGGAACCTGAACAAGGCCTCGGACAACGACTATCCATCGGACTTCGCCCATTCGATCACCGGCAGTACCCAGCGCCTGCTCACCCGTGACGTCGCCCTGGCCTACAGCAGCACCTACTGGAGCGTGGTCGGGCGGGTCACCAAGTACCAGTTGCTGCAAGACGTCAACAGTCCCATTACCAAGCCCTATGAACGGGTGCCGCAGTTGGTCTTCAACGGTAACCGCTATGACATCGGTGGTTTCGATTTCAACACGGTAGCCGATTACACCCGCTTCGCCAGCGGCGACCTGGTGGGTGGCGATCGCGCCTTCATCACGCAGTCGGTGTCCTATCCCATCGTGCGTCCGGGGTATTTCATCACGCCCAAGGTCATACTGGACGCCACCAGTTATCGTCTGAATAACCTGGCCCAGGGGCAGCGCGCCGATTACACCCGCACGGTGCCGACGGCATCGCTTGATGCCGGCCTGATCTTCGAGCGCGAGTCCGCCCTGCTCGGGCGCAATATGACCCAGACGCTGGAGCCGCGCCTGTTCTATGTGCGCACGCCCTATCGCGACCAGTCGATGTTGCCCATCTTCGACTCCGGCCTGGCCGATTTCAACCTGGCCCAGATCTTTACCGAAAACCGTTTCGTCGGCCATGACCGCATCAGCGACGCCAACCAGGTGACCGGCGCCGTCACGACGCGCTTCATCGAGGAAAACGGCCTGGAGCGCTTGCGGGCCACGGTTGGCCAGCGGTTTTACGTCAGCGATCCACGGGTGACGCTCAACGGCACCACCGCGACTACCTTGGGCAGCAAGTCCGACCTGCTGCTGTCGCTGGGCGGTCAGATTACCCGTGAGGTGTCTACCGATAACACGGTGCAGTACAGCGAGACGTTGCGCCAGATGGTCCGTTCCACCTTCGGCGTGCGCTGGCAACCAGCGCCCAAGCGTGTGCTCAATCTGCAATACCGGCTTGACCGCACCTATGTCAATCCTCTCACCGGCTTGCTCGATCCGCTCAAGCAGGTCGATATGTCCGGGCAGTGGCCGGTGTCGCAACGCTGGTATGCTGTGGGCCGCATCAACTACTCCATTCCTGACCGTACCGTCGCCGAAGGCTTGCTGGGGATGGAATACAAGGCAGATTGCTGGGTCTTCCGGGTAGTGGCGCAGCGTATTCCCACGTCGTCGACCAAGGCGTCCACGGGCTTCTTCTTCCAGTTGGAGCTCAATGGCCTGTCGCGGATCGGCTCGAACCCGTTGGAAGCACTCAAGGCCAGCGTGCCCGGGTACCAGAACGTAAACCTCCCGGATCGCAACAATCCGAACGACAATTTCTAATCTATCGTGAACCAACGTCTTCTTGCCATGCGCAATATGCAAACACCACTCCTTGCCAAAACCAAAACAGCGACCGCGCTGCTGTGCATGCTGGGCGTGATCGGCAGCGCACATGCGCAATTTGCCGCCACGATCATCCCCACCGCGCCGTCCGAGACGACGGTGCCGGAACCGATTCCCTCGCCATCGTCGACACCGGCGCCGGCACGCACCCAGGGCGCCGCTCCGGTCCGTCCGGCGCCGGCGCCCGTGCGTCCCGCCGCCAATCGTGTGGCCCCGGCACCGGCTGCGGCCCCGTCGCCGGCGACCGGCGCACGTGCCGAACCGACGGCGGTCGATTCCATCATCGTGGTGGTCAACAACGACGTGATCACGCGCCAGGAAGTGGCCGATCGCCTGCGCACCATCGAGCAGCGCATGGCGGCCCAGAATGTGCCGGTGCCGCCGCGCAGCCAGTTGGTGCGCCAGTTGGTCGAGCGCATGATCGTCGAGCGCGCCCAGACCCAGATGGCCAAGGAAAGCGGCATCGTGGTGGATGACGCCATGCTCGACCGCGCCATGCAGCGGATCGCCGAGCAGAACAAGATTTCCATGGCTGCGCTGCGCACGCAACTGGAAAAGGACGGCATCGTCTATGCCTCCTTCCGCGAAGATATCCGACGCGAAATCCTCAGCCAGCGCCTGCGTGAGCGCGAAGTCGACAACAAGATCACGGTGACCGAATCCGAAGTCGACAACTATCTCGCCGCCGAGTCCAACGCCGGCGCCGCCCACCAGGAAATCGACATCGCCCAGATCCTGATCCGGGTGCCCGAGAACGCCTCGCCAGAACAACTGGCCCAGCGTCGCGAGCGCGCCGAAGACGTCCTGCGTCAACTGCGCACCGGGGCCGACTTTGCCAAGACCGCAGCGGCCTACTCCGACGGCGCCGACGCCCTGACCGGCGGCGACCTGGGCTGGCGTCCGGCCGATCGCCTGCCGCAATTGTTCGTCGATGCGACCGCCAGCCTGCAGGATGGCCAGGTCAGCGCCATCGTCAAGAGCGGCAACGGTTTCCATATCCTCAAGCTGGTGGGGCGTCGCGCCGCCGATAACACGCAGGCGACGGCGCCGGCAGTGCAGCAGACGCATGCCCGCCATATCCTGATCAAGGTCACGCAAGTGGTGACGGCGGCCGAAGCGCGCCGCAAGCTGACCGAACTCAAGGAGCGCCTGGACAACGGCGCCAACTTTGAAGAACTCGCCAAGCTGTACTCCAACGACTTGTCGGCCGCCAAGGGTGGTGATCTTGGCTGGGTGTACCCTGGCGACACGGTGCCTGAATTCGAGCGTGCAATGGATCAGCTCAAGCCTGGTGAAGTCAGCCAGCCGGTCGAGTCGCCCTTCGGCTTCCACCTGATCCAGGTGGTCGAGCGCAAGACTGACGATGCATCGCGCGAACGTACCCGCGCCGCAGCGCGCCAGGCCATCCGTGAGCGCAAGATCGAGGAAGCCAACGAAGACTGGCTGCGCCAGATTCGCGATCGCGCCTACGTCGAGTATCGTAACGACGAGTGATGTTGCCGCCGGCCGCGAGGCCGGCGCCCCACCCAGCGAGAAGCCGGCCGTCGCGCCGGCTCTTGCTTTTTATAACCTGACATCGTGCATGCCATGAACCGACCCATCATCGCGCTGACCTGCGGCGAACCGGCAGGTATCGGTCCCGAGATTTCGTTGCGTGCCGCCTGGGCGCTGCGCCACGAGATACGCTGCGTGCTGCTGGGCGATGCCGCCCTGCTGGCACAGACGGCGTTCGATATCGATCCCGCCATGCGGGTGGCGGCGCTGTCGATACAGGCCTGGCGCAACAGCGGCTTGCCCGCCTTCCCGGAGGATTGCCTGACCGTCATCGATTGCCCGGTGGCCGAACCGGTGCGCCCCGGTCGGCTCGATGCCCGCAACGGTCGTGCCGTGCTGCAGACGCTGGACCTGGCAGTGGAGGGCGCGCGCCTGGGGCAGGGTGGGTTCGCCGCGATTGTCACCGCGCCGCTGCAGAAGAGCACCATCAACGATGCCGGTGTCGCGTTCACGGGGCACACCGAATACCTGGCCGAAGTCACCTCAACCCCGCAAGTGGTGATGATGCTGGCCGGCGGCGAGTCGCCGCACCTGCGCGTGGCGCTGGCCACCACCCACCTGGCCTTGAAGGATGTGCCGGCGGCCATCACCGAAGCCAGCCTGGCGCGCACGCTGGACATCATCGATGCCGATCTGCGCGGTAAGTTCGGCATCGACCGGCCGCGCATCCTGGTCACCGGTCTCAACCCGCATGCCGGTGAAAACGGCTACCTGGGACGCGAAGAGATCGACGTCATCGGCCCCGCATTGCTGGCCGCCCAGCAGCGCGGCATCGACGCCCGCGGCCCGTATCCGGCCGACACGCTGTTCCAGCCCAAATATCTCGAAGAGGCCGATTGCGTGCTGGCGATGTACCACGACCAGGGCTTGCCGGTGCTGAAATTCGCCAGCTTCGGGCATGGCATCAATATCACCCTCGGCCTGCCGCTGATCCGCACCTCGGTCGATCACGGCACCGCACTCGACCTGGCCGCACGCGGCCTGGGTCATGCCGATCACGGCAGCATGCTGGTGGCCATCCGTGCCGCAGCCGACATGGCCCGCCGCCAGGCCGAACAACTTTCCGTAGCGAGCAAGACATGAAACATATTCCCCGCAAGCGCTTTGGCCAGAACTTCCTGACCGACGGCCAGGTACTGGACGACATCATCAGCGCGATCGCCCCTGCGGCCGACGATGCGATGGTCGAGATCGGTCCCGGGCTGGCCGCGATGACCGCGTTGATCCTGCAGGAGGTGCGCCATCTGCACGTGGTCGAACTCGACCGCGACCTGGTGGTGCGTCTGCAAAAGCGTTTTGATCCCGCGAAGCTGACGATCCATTCGGCCGATGCGCTCAAGTTCGACTTCGGCAGCATTCCGGTGCCGCAGGGACGCAAGCTGCGGGTGGTGGGCAACCTGCCCTATAACATCTCCAGCCCGCTGCTGTTTCACCTGGCCAGCATTGCGCCGCAGGTCGCCGACCAGCATTTCATGCTGCAAAAGGAAGTGGTCGAACGCATGGTTGCCGAGCCTGGCAGCAAGACCTACGGCCGGCTGTCAGTCATGCTGCAATGGCGCTATCGGATGGACCTGCTGTTCGTGGTGCCGCCCACCGCATTCGATCCACCGCCCAAGGTCGATTCGGCCATCGTGCGCATGATCCCGCTGGCGCAGCCGCTGGCGTGTGACCAGGCGCTGCTGGAGCAGGTGGTGACCAAGGCGTTTTCACAGCGCCGCAAGGTGATCCGCAATTGCCTGGCGGGCCTGTTCTCGGAAGAACAGCTGGTGCAGGCCGGCATCGATCCGCAACTGCGCCCCGAAACCATCCCGATGGAGCAGTACGTGGCCCTGGCCAACCAGCTGCAGGCGCGCCAGTCCTGATCGGGGCCGGCAGGGGCGCCGGTTGCAGAAAGTCACAATTCGGGTGCGACTCGTAAGAACTGTAACCAAGTTATTTATTCGACGTTTTTCGAGATTTGCTGGCTTATATTTGAAACGTGCCGCGAGCTAGCGGACTTTTGAAACAGGAGCCAATCATGGCCAGCAAAAAAATAGCATCGGTATTGATCGCAACCACTCTTCTGGCTTCGGCTGCCGTGGTGAGCGCGCCCGCGATGGCGCGAGACCATGGTGGCGGCGGCAACGGCCTGGCTATCGCAGCCGGCATCATTGGCGCGGTGGCGGTCGGATCGATGATCGCCAACGCCAATTCCGCCCCAGCACCGCAAGCCTATTACCAGGCGCCGCCGCAGCAGGTGTATTACCAGGCGCCGCAACCGGTCTACTACGAGCAGCCGCGCTACTATGCGCCGCCGCCACGTCCGGTGCAGTACGTGGAGCGTCGTGAAGTGCGCACCTATACCTACGAAGATCGGCCTTATTACTACGGTCGTTGATCGCGCTGGATAGCGCAGACATCCGTTCTTGAGGAAAGGCGGGCGACTCCGAAAGGAGCGCCCGCCTTTGTCGTTGCGGCCATATGGATGGTCAGTGTTGCGCGCAGACGTTGGGTAATTCCTTGCCCATGCTGATCAACGGCAACGCGGCTGCCACCGGAGCGACCAGCGCCAGGGCCGCTGCGGCGCCGGCGCGGGCCAGCAGCGGGCCCTTGTAGGGGGCGATCTCAGGCTTGCTGAAAGGGCCCTTGGCGTAAAGCGGCGTGCGCAAGGTGAATACCCGCAACTCGCGCGATTGCGGACGAATATCCAGATCCAGCTGCTCCTGCGCCAGGTCGATGTGGCCGGTGACATCGATGACGGCATCATCGGTATCGACCACGAACTGCTTGAAGTGCGCCTGGCCTGCCTTGACATCGATATCGGCCACCGCGCAATTGAGGTGCACCTGGCGGTCGCGATACAGCTTGGCAAACACCGCGTCGGCTACGTTCAGGCCGGCCGCTTCCAGGATGAACTTGCTGACTGCACCTTCGCTCACCCGGGCCTTGACGCCGCCTTCGGCCGAGGCCAGCAGGGCGGCGATCGAATTGCCGGTGCCGGCCAGTCGTGCATGGGCATCGAGTTGTCCGAAGCTGCCTTGCATCGACGCCAGCGATGGAAACAGCTTTCTCAGGCGCAGCGCCTGCGCCTCCAGTTCAGCCTGGGCGCGCATCTGTTTTTGTCTGGCATCCATCGTCACCCGCCCGTCCACCCGGCCCTCGGCCAGCGCGAAATGCAACGGGTCGATGGTCAGCAGGCGATCTTTCAGGTGCAACACGAAGCGCAGGTCTTGCAGTGCGATCTTGGGCAGTTGTTCGACGCGCTGGGCGGTGACGGTGATGTCGGCATCCATGGCATCCCATTTCTCGGGGTCGAACTGGCGTGATGACAACGTACGATCGGGTTTGCTGCCTCGGCGTTTTTCCTGCTGGCCGAGGCTCGGCACCAGGTCGCCCGGCATCAGCTTGTCGGACTGGATCGTGGCGCGCAATATCGGGCGCGGTTCGCGCTGCAGGTACTGCGCCTCGCCACGGATATCGCTGTGGCCGATGCTGCCGGCAAACTTCCTGTAATGCCAATCCCATTGCGTGGCCGTGAGATCGGCACGGGCGCCGCTCAACTGTCCACTGACCTGGAACGGCGCGGTAGCCGGCAGCGGCACCCGGGTAGCAGGATAGAGATCGGCCAGGCTGTCGCCTGAAAGGCCAAGTTTCAATTCGAATTCGAGCAGGCGGCGCGGACTCGGCAGCACCCCCGACAGCACCACATGGGTCTTGCCGACCTTGCCCTCGGCACGCAGCGGAAAACGCCCGTCGTCGTTGAGCAGGCCGATCAGTGCGCCGCCCTGGCCGGCGCCGTCGACGGTGGCATCGCGAAACTTGCCGCTGATGCCGAACTGCACGAGCAGGTCGTTGACGTCATCCTTGATATGGACGCCAGCAGCGCCGGACAGCGGGGTGGTGTCGAAACGCAGATCGAGGTCGAGTGGGCGGTCGACATAGCGGATGTCGGCATGGTCGAACGCCAGGCGACGGATATCGACGCTCCAGCGCGGTTCGGGACGGTCGGTAAAGCGCCAGTTCTTGCGGCGCTCGGCATCGCGTTCCAGGACGATGACGGGTTGCACCAGGTGCAGGTCGGTGATGTTCCAGCGCTGGCGTAGCAGCGGCAGGAGGTCGAAGGTCATGTCGACCGACGCGGCGCGGGCCAGATGCTGGTCCGCCGTAGCCCACGACGGATTGCCGATCGTCACGTCGCGGGCGAGCAGCCGCAGCCGGGGAATGAAGCGGGTCGAGGTCGGCTCGGTGTCAGGGCCGTGTGCCCATGCCAGCTGGGCGTCGCCATCGATGCGAATCTCACGCTGCAACACCTCGGAGAAGCGTTGCGTCAGCCACGGCTTGGCGTGGTTCCAGTTGTAGTTCGCCACGAATAACGCCAATGCAGCGGCCAGCCCCGCCAGGGCGGCCATGGTCCATGCCAGGATGCGCAAGAGCAGCAGGAAGCGATGATGCACGCAAGTCTCCATCACGCCGTTCTGGTATCAGGCGGATTGGTTAGAGGGGACGCGCCGTGCCGGCGGCACGGATGGGTCCAGGCTCAACAGTATCGGGCCTGGACGAGCGCCATCCTATAGGCGCCGCGGCCATGCTGGTGTAGGTCATCGCGCAACCTGGCCCGCCATCGCGTCACGGCAGAACATATCGGTATGACGGGTGACCTGGTCGAAGGCGGCGATGGCGCCCGCGGTGGCCCGGGCGTCCTCGGCGGGCGACAGCGCCACGCTGTCGAGCTGGGCGACAAAGGCACGCCAGCTGGGCGCCCGGCCTGCTTCATGAGGCGCCAGGTGGCGCGCGCCATGCTGGCCGTCGAAACCCAGTGCGGCGGCGGCCTTGAAGAGGAATGCTGCGCCCAGGTTCGAGCCTTCTTCCACGTACAGCCAACCCAATGCGGTGGGCCGGTCCAGTGTTGCCCCGGCGACAAACACCGGCGGCGCCGTCAGCGCGGGCAGCGCCAGGCCGAGGTCGGCCAGGTCGCGTTCTATCTGCCGCAGCCGGGCGCGCGCCTGCAGGCCGGGAAACCAGTGATTCAACTGCACGTCGTCGAACAGCGCCGCGACGTCGCGATGGAAGGCGTACTGCATCTGGACGAATGCGCCGTAGCGCTGACGCGATCCGAACGGATCGAACTGCATGATCCCGCTGTCGAGCCGCTGGTGGGCGGCATGCGTCGCGGCTTTGAGGGCGGCCGCGCGGGAAGCGGCGGGGAGGGTGTCTAAGGGAGTGCTCATCTGGTTCCTGGCGTGGTGTGGCAGGGACGATACCAAAATCGCCGGCATCGTGCTGCGCTTGACCGATTCCAGGCGCTTAAACGGGGTGAATTGATCATTGCGACCAGGAAATAGTCGCTGTTTCAGTGAGATGTTTATCGAAATGGTTGCGTGACTGCGACGAAAACCTCGCTTTCATCACAAAAACTGGCTTGGAGCGGGCTTGTCCGGTATAATCAGCACCCTGCTTGCCAAGTATGTTGAAAGTCTTTGGCTATTCTCACCTGTCTTGCCATCCCGGCAACGCTGTCTGATCCTCGCCCAATATCTTTCATACGGTCTGCCTTAAGGTCAAGCCGTGCTTCTGATCGCATCGCGTGAAGAATGCCACCTTGATTGGCCCGTTTCCGATGCGTCATATCCAGCGTTTGGTAATTCAGCCCGGATTCAGCCCGGCGAGCATCGATTCTGGTTAAAATCTGCCAGCTTCGACATAACGGTTTTATTAGCGTATCCAGCAGGGCCTTGGTGGCCTTGTATTCCGTACATCTGCCCAGGAGATTCAATGGCAAAAGAAGAATTGATCGAAATGCAAGGCCAAGTAGAAGAAGTCTTGCCCGACTCGCGCTTCCGGGTCAAGTTGGAAAATGGCCATTCCCTGATCGCATACACCGCAGGCCGCATGAAGAAGAACTTCATCCGTATCCTCGCCGGCGACAAGGTGACACTCGAGCTGTCCCCTTACGATCTGAACAAGGGACGCATCACTTTCCGTCATATCGAAAACCGCACCCCAGGCGGTCCGCGCACCAACTTCCGTCGTCGTTGAGATGCGTGGCCCCCGGCCACTGCAGGTTTGAACGTTGAATGTTGAACACCGGCGGTCGTCGCCGTTGCTTCAATTGAAAAAGGCTGGTTCCTGAATCCATCAGGAACCAGCCTTTTTTGCTGTGCGGATCGGGCCCCCGATCCGACTCCCTCGGCGCCGCGCCTGTGCATCACCTGTGCATTGCCTGCATAGCCATTGTGGGCAGAAGCTGTCTTATCAGCCAGGTCTCCCAGTCTTAATCTTCTTCCTGCCGCAAGTCACTTTGCAACCGGCATCAACCCAAGGAAGAAGACCATGCAATCCATTCACTACGATCCGCTTTACCTCTTCATCAATGGCGCCTGGCTGGGCGCTGGTGAACGAGACACCGCCGCCGTCATCAATCCTGCCAATGGCGTCACCCTGGGCCGGCTGCCGCTGGCGACCGCCGCCGATCTCGACAGCGCGCTGGACGCCGCCCGTCAGGGCTTCGATGTCTGGCGCCGCACCGTACCCGCCGAGCGCGCTCGCATCATGCGTGCCGCCGCGACGCTGATGCGTGAACGGGCCGAGCACATCGCTACCCAGATGACGCTGGAAGAAGGCAAGCCCCTGGCCGAGAGCCGCGACGAGGTGCTGCGCGCCGCAGAATACTTCGAATGGTTTTCGGAGGAGGCCCGCCGCATCGATGGCCGCGTCGTTCCCGCCAATCGTCCCGGCGTGCAGCAACTGGTGAAACGGCAGGCCATTGGTCCGGTGGCGGCCTTCACCCCCTGGAATTTTCCCGCCATCACGCCTGCCCGCAAGTTGTCGGCCGCACTGGCAGCCGGTTGCAGCGTCATCCTCAAGCCCGGTGAAGAAAGCCCGGCCACGGCCCTGGCGCTGGCCCGCTGCCTGGACGATGCCGGCCTGCCCAAGGGCGTATTGCAAATCGTCTTCGGTGTGCCAGATATGGTATCGGCGCGCCTGATTGCCTCACCCATCATTCGCAAGGTGGCTTTCACCGGCTCGATACCGGTCGGACGCCTGCTCTCCGAGCGGGCCGCCGCAGGCGTGAAACCGATCACGCTGGAGTTGGGCGGCCATGGGCCGGTGCTGGTCTTCGATGATGCCGATGTCGATGCTGCTGCCAGCGGCGGCGCGGCCAACCGTTTCCGTGGCACCGGCCAGATCTGCATCTCGTCGACCCGTTTCCTGATCCAGCGCGGCGTCTATGACCGCTTCGTCGAGCGCTTCGTCGCCGCGACCAACGAGCTGGTCATCGGCGATGGCATGCAGGCCGGCACGCAAGTCGGTCCGCTGGCGAACCCTCGCCAACTGGCCAAGATGGAATCGCTGGTGGCCGACGCCGTGGCGCAAGGCGCCAGGCTGCTGACCGGCGGCAAGCGCATCGATCGCCCCGGTTATTTCTTCGAGCCCACTGTGTTGGCAGACGTGCCGATGAGCGCACGCATCATGCACGAAGAGCCGTTCGGCCCCATCGCCGTGCTGCGCCCCTTCGCGTCTTTCGAGGACGGCCTGGCCGAAGCCAACCGTCTGCCCTATGCCCTGTCGGCCTATGCCTTTACCCGCGATGCACGCACCGCCATCGATGTCGGCGATCAACTGGAGGCAGGCATGATCGGCATCAACCAGTACCGCATCGTCGCCACCGAGCTGCCCTTTGGCGGCATGAAGGAAAGTGGCCACGGTTCGGAAGGCGGGGCCGAAGGCATCGGGCATTACCTGACCAACAAATTCATCAGCCAGATCTAACTGATTAACGAAAGCAGAACATCATGAACGCCATCGATTTCACCAGTCCTCGCGCCGCCGCTCGCCACTTCACGCCCAAGCTGTCCGATTTTGTCGAGCAGCCCCTGTATTCGTCGGTCTGGAGCGACCCCGACCTGGCGCTGCGGGACCGCAGCCTGATCACCATCGCCTGCCTGATCGCGATGAACCACGCCAACGAACTGCCGGCCCACCTGAAGCGCGGCATCGAAAACGGATTGACCAAAACCGAGTTGAGCGCGGCCATTACCCACCTGGCCTTCTATGCCGGTTTTCCTGCGGCCATTACCGCCTCCGCCTACGCCAACGCTGCGTTCGCAGAAGACCCGCCAGCTTGATCGAAGCGCGTATCCAACGGTGCGGTCGCGCATCCGGCGCGACCGAACTGGACTGAATTACTCAGATTACTTAGATAACTTATTGCAGGAGCCACGATGAAAGCCATCACCTTTGACCAGTTCGGCGCCACCGACGTCCTCAAGATCAACGAAGTCCCCGAACCTGGTTTGCGCCCCCATGATCTGCTGGTGCGCACCCGCGCCGCCGGCGTGAACCGCGCCGACCTGACGCATCGCCGAGGCGGCTACGGCTGGCCCGACTTCGGCGACTCCACCATCATGGGGCTCGAAATCGCCGGCGACGTCATCGCCGTCGGCGCCGACGTGCAGGGCTACGCCGTGGGCGACCGCGTGATGGGCATCGTCGGCGGTGGCGCCTACGCCGAAGTCTCGCGCATCGATTACCGCATGGCCATGCCGATTCCCGTTGGCGTGGGCTACATCCAGGCCGCCGCCATCACCGAAGTCTTCGTCACCGCCCATGAAGCGTTGATCCACCTGGGCCAGCTGCAAGCGGGGGAGACGGTACTTGTGCATGCCGGCGTGGGCGGCGTGGGCGGCGCGGCGGTGCAACTGGCGCGTGCCATGGGCGCGACCGTGTTCGCCACCGCCCAGGCTGGCGCGCATGACCTGGCGCGCCGCCTTGGCGCAGATCATCCCATCGATTACGAGCACGAGGATTTTGCCGAAGTCGTCAACCGGCTGACCGACAATCGTGGCGTCGACGTGATCCTCGACTTCATCGGTGCGCCTTACTTCGAACGCAATGTGAATTCACTCAACTTCGGTGGCCGGCTGGTGCAGATCGGCATCATGGGCGGCATCGAGAATGCCAGGATTCCACTCGACCGACTGCTTTATCGTCACCTCAAGATCATCGGCACCGTGATGAAGTCACGGCCGCAGCAAGTCAAGCACGACATGTCACGCCGTTTCAAGGAACGCTGGTTGTCGCAGTTCGGCCCCAATGGACTGAGCCCGATCATCGACAGCGTGTTTCCGCTGGCCGAAGCCGGCGCTGCGCACAAGCGGATGGAGGATGGCCTCAATGTCGGCAAGATCGTATTGACGACCTGAAGAGGGCGCCACTACAGTCGTTGCCACCGAATCACCCGGCACCAATAAAAAATGCCCGCTGCATGCAGCGGGCTTCATGGCTTCAGTCGGCCGCGCCGGACTGTTCCTTCTTCTGGATGAACTCGATCTTGTAGCCGTCGGGATCAGTCACGAACGCAATCACGGTCTTGCCGTGCTTCATCGGACCTGCTTCGCGGGTGACCGCGCCGCCCTTTTGCTTGACGGCGTCACAGGCGGCATAAGCGTCGTCGACTTCGATGGCGATATGGCCATAGCCGCTGCCCAGGTCGTAGCTCTTGGTGTCCCAGTTATGGGTCAATTCCAGCACCGTGGTATCGCGTTCGTCGCCGTAGCCGACAAAGGCCAGGGTGAACTTTCCATCCGGATAATCGTTGCGTCGCAACAGTTTCATGCCCAACACGTTGGTATAGAAATCGATGGACTTGTCGAGGTCACCGACGCGCAGCATGGTGTGCAACATTCTCATTTGGCTTTCCTTCCTTGGCTGGTTACTTGAGACGTGCGCATTATCGCCCATTTGCCCGCATCCCGTAGCGCTCCCACCCCGTCTCACGCTGCGCTGCGCGTCAGACTGCCGAGATAGGCAATTCAGTGTTCGTCCGATGTCGCACCCCTGCGCGCAAGACTAGACTCTTCGATTTAATCCAAAGGGATGTCATGCACAGCAAGGTCGACGCCGTGGCTCCGGTGCAGGACGATATCCAGGTCAACTGGTGGGTGGTGGCCCTGGTGCTGCTGCTGGGCTTTGCATTGCTGGGTTGGTGGAGCGCATCCGACACCCGTGTGTGGAGTGCCCTCTCGGGCGGCCTGGCTGCCGCCGGCGCGACTGCGCTGGGGACCTTGCCCCTGTGCTTTTCCAAACGTTTTTCATCGCGTGCTGCCGATTGCTGCATGGGCTTCGGCGCCGGCGTCATGCTGGCCGCCTCCGTCTTCTCGCTGATCATTCCCGGCCTGGAGGCCGCCCGCAATGGCGGCGCAAGCCAGCCGATGGCCAGCGTCATCGTCGGCGCCAGTGTCATCATCGGCGCGGCGCTGGTGTTGCTGCTGCAAAGCATCGGTCATGTCGGCGACGACCAGCAGTCGCGCGAGCAGGCCGCATTGCGCAGGGTCTGGTTGTTCGTGCTGACAGTGGGTTTGCATAACCTGCCGGAAGGTCTTGCCATCGGCGTGGCTTTCGGCGGCGTCGCGCCCGAGCAGGCATCGGTGCTGACCTTCGGCATCGCGCTGCAGGATATCCCCGAAGGCATGATCGTGGCCACCGCACTGCTCAGTATCGGTTATTCGAAAACCGATGCGGTAGCCTGCGGCATCCTGTCCGGACTGGTCGAGCCGCTGGCCGCAGTGGCCGGGGCGGCACTGGTCTCGGTGTCGACCGCATTGCTGCCGTGGGCGCTGGGTGGCGCCGCCGGCGCCATGCTGTTCGTGCTGGCGCACGAGGTCATTCCCGATCCGCACCGCCGTCACTTCGCGCTGCCCGCCACCTGCTGCCTGATCGGTGGATTCGTGTTGATGATGGGGCTGGATACGGCGCTGTCGTGATCAGCATCAGCCGATACCGATCACTCAAGCACCGTCGCCCTGACGAAAGTCAGGGCCCAGTGACTTTCATCTCTCTCCTTGGTCTTTCAGGCTTTCAGCGCCCGCTGAACACCGCTGCCCGCTTTTCCTTGAAGGCAGCAATCCCTTCCCGCCGGTCGTCACTCGCGGCCAGCAATGAAAACGATTTGCGCTCGAACTGCAGTCCGGCATCCAATCCCAGTTCGTAGGATTTGAGCAGGGCTTCCTTGGCCAGTCGCAACGCCAGCGGCGACTTGCTGGCGATCGTCGTGGCTAGCGCCAGCGTGCGCGACAAGGCGGCTTCGTCATCCACGACTTCGGCCACCAGGCCGGCCGCCAGCGCCTCGTCGGCGCCGATGAATTCGCCCGATAACACCATCTTCATCGCCAGCGGTTTGCCGACCGTGCGAATCAGGCGCTGCGTGCCACCGGCGCCGGGGATAGTGCCGAGATTTATTTCAGGCTGGCCTATCTTGGCGCCGCGTCCGGCGATGGCGATGTCGGCATGCATCAGCAACTCGCAACCCGCGCCCAATGCATAGCCGGTGACGGCGGCCAGCAGCGGCTTGCCGAAGCTGGCAATCGTGCGCCAGTATTGCGGGCGCACGTCGAGCTGGGTCTCGATGGCGCCGCGTTCGGCCAGTTCGTTGATGTCAGCGCCGGCAGCAAACACCTTGAGGTTGCCGCTGATGACGACGGCCCGAATCCGGCTATCGGTTTCGGCCGCCGCGAGTGCGCCGGCGATCTCCTGCAAGGTCTGGTTGCGCAAGGCATTGCGCACCTCGGGCCGGTTCAGCACGATGTGCAACAGATGCTCGCCATGCCGCTCGAGCAGGATGTCCTGGGGAGGCTGTGTCATCTGCATCACACCCGCTCGATCACCAGCGCAATGCCCTGGCCCACGCCGATACACATGGTGCAAAGCGCATAGCGTCCACCGATCTTTTCCAGCTGGTTGATGGCGGTGGTCACCAGGCGTGCGCCGGATGCACCCAGCGGATGACCGATGGCAATGGCGCCACCGTTCGGATTGACCCGCGCATCGTCATCGGCCAGGCCGAGGTCGCGGGTCACCGCCAGCCCCTGCGCGGCAAAGGCTTCGTTGAGTTCGATCACGTCCATTTGCGCCAGCGTCAACCCGGTCAGTTGCAGCACCTTGCGCGAGGCCGGCGAGGGACCGAAGCCCATGATGCGCGGCGCCAGGCCCGCCGTGGCCATGCCCAGCACCCGGGCACGCGGCGTCAGGCCGTGCTGCTTGACGCCAGCGGCCGAGGCCAGCAGCAATGCGCAGGCGCCATCGTTGACGCCCGAGGCATTGCCGGCCGTCACGCTGCCATCGGGACGCACCACGCCCTTCAGGCGCGTGAGGCTGTCGATGCTGGTATCGGGGCGAGGGTGCTCATCGACCGCGATCACCTTCGGGTCGCCTTTCTTCTGCGCGATGCTGACCGGAGCGATTTCGCGATCGAAATAACCGGCCTCGTGGGCAGCGGCCCAGCGCTGCTGGCTGCGTACTGCGAAGGCGTCCTGGTCGGCACGATTGATGCCGAACTCCTGCGCCACGTTTTCGGCGGTCTCCGGCATCGAGTCGACACCGTACTGCGCCTTCATCAGCGGATTGATGAAGCGCCAGCCGATGGTGGTGTCGAACATCGCCGCGCTGCGGGCGAAGGCGCTCTCGGCCTTGCCCATCACGAATGGCGCGCGCGTCATGCTCTCGACGCCGCCGGCGATCAGCAACTGCGCCTCGCCGGCCTTGATGGCGCGCGCGGCCATGCCGACGGCGTCCAGGCTGGAGCCGCACAGGCGATTGACGGTGGTGCCCGGCACTTCCACCGGCAGGCCCGCCAGCAGGCCGGCCATGCGGGCCACGTTGCGGTTGTCTTCGCCGGCCTGGTTGGCGCAGCCGTAGATGATGTCGTCGACTTGCGACCAGTCGACGCCCGGATTGCGCTGGATCAAGGCGCGGATGGGCTCGGCTGCGAGATCATCGGCACGTACCCCGGCAAGCGCGCCGCCGAAGCGGCCGAAGGGGGTGCGGATTGCGTCACAGATGAATGCGTCCATGGAATTCCTTGCGAATTGGATTAAGAGGTCAGGCCGGTTGCGCAATCTTCGGACGCTGGTCGATCACGCGTCGCGCCTTGCCCACGGCGGTGCGCTCGATCTTGCCCGATTCGACGATGCTGACCTGGGTGCTGATGCCGACATAGGTCTTGATGTGATGCTGCAGTTCGTTCTGCAGGGCCGCGATCTGCTCGCTCGAGCTGGGCGCGCCCGGGCGCAGTTCGGCCAGCACCGCCAGGGTGTCGAGATGGCCGTTGCGGTTGACCAGCAGCTGGTACTGCGGCGCCAGTTGCGGCATCTTGAGGATCAGTTCCTCGATCTGGGTCGGGAACACATTGACGCCGCGAATGATCAGCATGTCGTCCGAGCGACCGGTGATCTTGCCGATCCGGCGCATCGAGCGCGAGGTGGGCGGCAGCAGGCGCGTCAGGTCGCGGGTGCGATAACGGATGATGGGCAGGGCTTCCTTGGTCAGCGAGGTGAACACCAGTTCGCCTTCCGAGCCGTCGGGCAGCACTTCACCGGTGTCGGGGTCGATGATCTCGGGATAGAAATGATCTTCCCAGATGACCGGACCGTCCTTGCTCTCGATGCATTCGCTGGCCACGCCCGGCCCCATCACTTCCGACAAGCCGTAGATATCCACCGCATCAATGCCTGCGCGGGTCTGGATCTCGGCGCGCATGGCGTCGGTCCATGGCTCGGCGCCGAAGATGCCGACCTTCAACGAACTCTTGGCCGGGTCCAGGCCCTGGCGCTGGAATTCTTCGATCACGTTGAGCATGTAGGAAGGCGTGACCATGATGATGTCAGGCTTGAAGTCCTGGATCAGCTGGACCTGTTTCTCGGTCTGTCCACCCGACATCGGGATCACGGTGCAGCCCAGTTTCTCGGCGCCGTAGTGCGCGCCCAGGCCACCGGTGAACAAGCCATAGCCATAAGAGATATGCACGATGTCACCGCGCCGGCCGCCGGCGGCGCGAATCGAGCGCGCCACGACGGTGGCCCAGGTATCGATATCGTTCTGGGTATAGCCGACCACGGTCGGCTTGCCGGTGGTGCCGCTGGAGGCATGCACCCGCACCACCTGCTCACGCGGCACGGCAAACATGCCGAATGGATAATTGTCACGCAGTGCCTTCTTGCCGGTGAACGGAAACTTCGACAGGTCCGACAGCGACTTCAGGTCATCCGGATGCACGCCGGCGGCATCGAACTCGGCACGATAGTGCGGCACGTTTTCATAGGCGTGTTTCAGCGTCCATTGCAGGCGTTGCAGTTGCAGCGCCTGCAGTTCGTCACGGCTGGCGGTTTCGATGGGTTCGAGTTCGCCCGCTTCGGGCTTTTGCTTAGGCATGATGGTCTCCAATTTGAATTGCTTGTTCTGTGTGCTGACGCTTGATCTCTAACTGGCCCCTGCGACGACTTCGCCCTTGATGCGATACGACTTGCCGCGAAACAGGGCGATCTTCTTGCCGTCCTGGTTGCTCACGGTGATGTCGTAGACGCCGGTGCGGCCCGCCAGCGCCTGCTCTTGCGCTTCGGCGGTCAGCACGTCGTTGGCGAAGGCCGGCGCGACGTATTCGATGCTGCAGCCGGATGCCACCGTGTTGAGGTTGCGGCTGTTGCACGAGAACGCAAAGGCGCTGTCGGCGAGGGTAAAGATGAAGCCGCCGTGGCAGGTCGAGTGGCCGTTGAGCATGTCGCTGCGCACCAGCATCGACAGCCGCGCATAGCCGGGCTTGACCTGATGGATCTTCATGCCCAGCGACTGGGTGGCGTTGTCGCGTGAATACATTGCCTGCGCGGCGGCGTCGGCCAGTGCCTGGGCCTGCTCGGGTGTGGGTTCCTGCAGTTGCGGTGTCGCGATATCAGCCATGAAAATTTCTCCCGCTGGCGGTGAGGCGTTGGATCAGGGGCGAGACCCGATAACGGTCTTCGCCATAAGTCGTGCTGAGATGGGTCAGTACCGTGGCGACGGTGGCCACGCCGATGGCGTCGGCCCAGGCCAGCGGCCCGCGCGGATAGTTGACGCCCTTCTGCATCGCCATGTCGACATCGGCCAGGCTGCACACGCCTTGATGGACCGTGTCGGCTGCCTCATTGGCCAGCATGGCCACGGTACGCATGACGGCCAGCCCGGGGATGTCATCGATGCGCGTGACGACATAAGCGGCTTGCTGCAACAGGGCCACGATGGCGTCGAATGCGCTATCGCTGCATTGATCCGCACGCGCCACGGCAAGCCGCCGGGCGCTGCCATAGTCGAGTGCCAGGTCGACCAGCACGATGTCCCGCTGGCCATCGTCCTGCGCGCGCCGGGTGGCGCTGCGGCCATCGGTCAGGTACAGGCGGGCCTCGCCCACCTGGGCCAGCAAGCCATCTTCGCTGGCCGTTTGCGGCGCCAGTCCTGTGCGCTCGGCCAGGGTCCTGACCAGCGCGTGGTCGCCAAACAGTTGTGCCTGTTCGCGTGCGGCCGGGCGCGCCGCTTCGGCGTCGGCATCGGGCACGCTGGCGCTGCCGTCGTAACGATAGAAACCGCGTCCACTCTTGCGTCCCAGGAAACCGGCATTGACCAGTTCCTGCTGGATCAGCGAGGGCGTAAAGCGCGGGTCCGTGAAGTAGGCCTGGAACACCGATTGCGTCACCGCAAAGTTGACGTCGTGCCCGATCAGGTCCATCAACTCGAACGGCCCCATGCGAAAGCCGCCGGCCTCGCGCAGCACGGCATCGATGGTGGCCGGGGTGGCCGCCTGTTCATTGAGCAGGCGCAGCGCCTCGGCATAGTAGGGACGGGCCACCCGGTTGACGATGAAGCCCGGCGTCGACTTGGTGTGCACCGGGTTCTTGCCCCAGGCGCTGGCGGTGTCGGCCAGGCGCTGCGCCAGCGTCGCATCGGTGGCCAGGCCGCTGATGATTTCGACCAGCGCCATCAACGGCACCGGATTGAAGAAATGCATACCCACCAGTCGCTGCGGCAGGCGCAATGCGGCGCCGATGCTGGTGATCGAGATCGACGAAGTATTGCTGGCCAGGATGCAGTCGTCGTCGACGATGCCTTCCAGTTGCGAGAACAGCGCGCGCTTGACGTCCAGGTTCTCGACGATGGCCTCGACCACCAGCGCCGCGCCGGCCAGGTCTTCCAGCCGGCTGGCAGGCTGCAGTCGGGCGCTGGCGTCGCTGGCGGCCTGGGCCGTCATCTTGCCCTTGGCGGCCAGCTTGTCGAACATGCCGGCGATCTCGGTGATGGCGCGATCGACCGCTGCCGGACGGTTGTCGAACAGTTGTACGGTGTGACCGGCGGCGGCGGCCACCTGGGCAATCCCGGCGCCCATGGTGCCGCTGCCGATGACGGCGATGCGGGCGGTGGTGGGCAAGGTGTTAGTGAATTGGCTCATGTTCATTGCCCGGTGAATTGCGGTGGCCGTTTTTCGAGGAAGGCGGCCACGCCTTCGCGATAATCGCGGCTGGCGCCCAGGGCGCGCATGCTGTCGCGTTCCAGGTCCAGCTGTTGCTCGAGCGTATTTGCCGGGCTTTGATAGAGCGCGGCCTTGGTGTGCGCCAATCCCTTGGTCGGCGCCTTGGCAAAATGCTGCGCCATGGCGCGTGCCTGTTCCTGCAGCTTGTCGTCGTCGATGCATTTCCAGATCAGGCCCCATTGCTCGGCCTGCTCGGCACTGATCTTGTCGCCCAGCAGCGCCATGCCCATCGCTCGCGCGGTGCCCAGCAGGCGTGGCAGGAAGTAAGTGCCCCCGGTGTCGGGAATCAGTCCCAGCTTGCAGAACACTTCGACGAACGAGGCCGAACGCGCCGCCAGCACGATGTCGCACGCCAGCGGAATGTTGGCGCCGGCGCCGGCGGCCACGCCGTTGACCGCGCAGATCACCGGAAACGGCAGCGCACGCAGGGTCTTCACCAGCGGGCCATAATATTTTTCGATCGATTCACCCAGGTCGACGGCGTCGTCGCCCGGCTTGACGGCCCGGTCCGACAAGTCCTGGCCGGCGCAGAAACCGCGTCCGGCGCCGGTCAGCAACAGCACCCGCACGCTGCTATCGGCCTTGACCTGTTCGAGCGCGTCGCGCACTTCGAGATGCATCGCCACCGTGAAGCTGTTGAGCTTGTCGGGACGGTTGAGGGTGATGACGGCCACGCCGTCGGTATTTTCAAAGAGGATCGATTCGTAGGTCATGGCGTAGGCGGTGAGAGTGGTCGAGGGCGCTGCCGGCGGCTGGGGCGCCCGCTCAGGTGTCCTGGTCGAAATCCAGCAGCAGCTTGTCGGTGACCGGGAAGCTCTGGCACGACAGTACGAAGCCGCGCGCGATCTCATAGTCTTCGAGGCAGTAGTTGGCGTCCATGTCGACCTTGCCATCGACCACCTTGCAGCGGCAGGTGGCGCACACGCCACCCTTGCACGAATAACGCATGTCGATGCCATGGCGCAGGCCGGCATCGAGCAGCGATTCCTTTTCCTTTTCCATGGTGAAGACGGTGTGATAGCCGTCCACCACCACCGTCACTTCGCATTCCTGCTTGCCCACTACCGGGCGTGCCGCCTGGGCCTTGTGCTTGGGCGTGCTGGCGGCGAACAGTTCCATCTTGATGTTGGACTTGTCCAGGCCATGCGCCTGCAGCGATGCCGACGCCGCGTGCAGCATCTCTTCCGGTCCGCACAGGAAGGCGGCGTCGATGTTGTCCAGGTCGATCCACTTGGCAAAGAACTGGTCGCACTTCTCGCGGGTGATGCGGCCGTTGAACAGTTCCACGTCCTGCTGCTCGCGACTCATCACGTAGACCACGTTGAGCCGTTCCAGGTAGGTGTCCTTGAGGTCGGTCAGTTCTTCCTTGAAGATCACCGAGGACGAGGCGCGATTGCCATACACCAGCGTGAAGCGGCTGTGCGGCTCGCTCTGCAGCGTGGTCTTGATGATCGACAGCATCGGCGTGATGCCGCTGCCGGCGGCGAAGGCCAGGTAATGCTTGTGGTTGTCGGCGTCCAGCGGCAGGTTGAAGTGCCCCATCGGCGGCATCACCTGGATGCTGTGGCCGGCTTTCAGGGTCTCGTTGGCCCAGGTCGAGAACACGCCGCCCTGGGTGCGCTTGATGGCGACCCGCAGTTGCCGGTCCTGCACCGCCGAACAGATCGAGTAGGAGCGACGCAGGTCTTCGCCATCGACGTCGGAGCGCAAGGTCAGGTGCTGGCCCTGCTGGTACTGGAAGGTCTGCTTGAGGTCATCCGGCACGTCGAACGAGACGACGATGGTGTCGCGCGTCTCGTTCTTCACGCTGGCGATGGTCAGTGGATAGAATTTGCTCATGATGTCGATTCTTTTTAGTCGATTGGCGACGGTCAGTGCGCCTTGAAATAATCGAACGGTTCCTTGCAATCCCGGCACTGGTAGAGCGACTTGCAGGAGGTCGATCCGAACTGGCTGATCAGCGACGTATTGTGCGAGCCGCAGTGCGGGCAATCGACTTGCGCCGCCCGCATGCCACGGCGGCTGATGCCGCTGATGTCGATCACCTGCTGCGCCGGTGGCGCAATGCCGTAGCCCTTCAGTTGCGACTTGCCGTGTTCGCTCATCCAGTCGGTGCTCCAGGCCGGCGCCAGTTGCGTGCGGATTTCTACCTGCTGCACGCCATGCTGGCCGAGCACCGCCACGATATCGCTGGCAATGACGCTCATGGCCGGGCAGCCCGAATAGGTCGGGGTGATGACGATGGTGCATTGCGCCTGGCCATCGGCGTTCTCGGCGAGCTCGACATCGCGCACGATGCCGAGATCAACCACCGAGATCACCGGGATCTCAGGGTCCGGAACCTGTTCCAGCCATTGCCATATCCGTGCGCGCAGTGACGGTTCAGCCAGTGGCAGGGCGCTGGCGTTCACCAGGTCGCTCCCGGATAGGCGCGTTGCAGGAACTGCATTTCCGCCAGCAGGTAACCCAGGTGTTCGCTGTGCCGGCCCTGCTTGCCGCCGCTTTGCATCCAGGCCTCGGGCGAGGGCATCTGCAGGGTCGCTTCGCTCAACACTTCAGCCACATGCGCGAGCCACTTGCCGCGCAATTCGTCCGATGACGGCGCGTCACCGGCGTCGATCACGGTCTGCTCGACGGCATCGACGGCAAACATCTCGCCGGTGTACATCCACAGCCGGTCGATGGCTTGTTGCATGCGGCGCTGCGACAGCTCGGTGCCATCGCCCAGGCGCACCACCAGGTCGGCGCTGCGGCGCACGTGATAGGTCACTTCCTTGATCGACTTGCCGGCGATCTCGGCGATGCGGGCGTCGTTGGCGCGGGTCAGCGCTTCCAGCAAGAAGTAATGCCAGGTATCGAAGAAGAACTGGCGCGCCACCGTGTCGGCATAGTTGCCGTTGGGTTGTTCCACCAGCAGCAGGTTGCTGAACTGATGGGCGTCACGCAGGTAGGCCAACTGGTCTTCGGTGCGTCCTTCTCCTTCCAGTTCACCGGCGTAGCTGAGCCACATGCGGGCCTGGCCGATCAGGTCCAGCGCGACATTGGTCAGCGCCATGTCTTCTTCCAGCGCCGGACCCTTACCGCACCATTCCGACAGGCGCTGCGACAGGATCAGGGCGTTGTCGCCCAGGCGACGCACGTATTGAGCTTTATCCGACATGCCGTTCTCCGTGATGGGCATTACAGGTTCTTCACTTCTTCCGGCATCGGGAAGAAGGTCGGGTGGCGGTACACCTTGTTGTTGGCCGGCTCGAACAGGGCGCTCTTGTCGCCCGGGCTGCTCGAGACGATGTCGGCCGCGCGCACCACCCAGATACCCACGCCTTCGTTGCGGCGGGTATAGACATCGCGCGCATTGTTGATCGCCATCTCGCCGTCAGGGGCGTGCAGGCTGCCGACGTGCTTGTGTGCCAGGCCATGCTGGCTGCGGATGAACACTTCCCACAGGGGCCATTCTTTACTCATCATCTCTTCCTTGTCTGGCGATTTGTTCTTGGATCCGTCAGGCCTCAGGCGGCCTGGCGTGATTGCTTCTTCTCGGCGTGCGCCACCAACGCGTCGCGGAACCACTCGCCATCGTCGTAGGCTTGCTTGCGGGTCTGCAGGCGCTCGCGGTTGCAGGGGCCGTTGCCGCGCAATACGTTATTGAATTCATCCCAGTCGATGGCGCCGAACCGGTAATGGCCGCTCGCCTCATCGAACCTGAGCTCGGGGTCGGGAATCGTCAGGCCCAGGTATTCGGCCTGGGGCACGGTCTGGTCGACCATGCGCTGGCGCAGCTCATCGTTGGAAAACAGCTTGATGCGCCACTGCGCAGATTGCGCGCTGTTGACCGAGGCCGCGTCGGACGGCCCGAACATCATCAGCGACGGCCACCACCAGCGGTTCAGCGCATCCTGCGCCATCTGCTTCTGCTCGGGCGTGCCGCGGCACAGCGCCATCATGATGTCGTAGCCCTGGCGCGCATGGAACGATTCTTCCTTGCACACCCGCACCATGGCGCGGGCGTAGGGGCCGTACGAACAGCGGCACAGCGGAATCTGGTTGATGATGGCCGAGCCATCCACCAGCCAGCCGATGGCGCCCATGTCGGCCCACGACAGGGTGGGGTAGTTGAAGATGCTCGAATACTTGGCCTTGCCCGAATGCAGGTCGCCCAGCAACTGGTCGCGCGACACGCCCAGGGTTTCGGCGGCGCTGTAGAGGTACAGGCCGTGGCCGGCCTCGTCCTGGATCTTGGCCAGCAGCACGGCCTTGCGCTGCAGCGTCGGCGCCCGCGTGACCCAGTTGGCCTCGGGCAACTGGCCCACGATCTCGGAGTGGGCATGCTGCGAGATCTGGCGTACCAGCGTCTTGCGATAGGCGTCCGGCATCCAGTCCTTGGGTTCGATCTTGACGCCCTCGTCGATGCGGGCCTGGAACGCCTGCTCTTCGGGGCTCATGTCTTCCATGCCCTGGACCTTCTTCAGGCCCGTCTCTACCAGTTGTGCGTACATGGTGTTGTCCTCCATGAAATGATTCGGTGGTCGTGCCGGCGGCACGCGACCTGGCCGGCCTGCCATGGGCATCGACCGGGGATTGTTGTATTGCTAGGCCTGCTTGGCCGCGATCAGTGGTTCGACGAAGGGCGCCGCCAATTTCGGCCGCCCGGCTTCGACGGCGGCCAGGGGTTGCACTTCCTGCATGCTGCTCAGGCAGCGCCGGGTCAGGTCTTGATAGGTGCGGGTGCCTTCCTGCTTCCAGGCGATCTCTTGCGCGCTGAGCTCACGGATCTGCTTGGCCGGCACGCCTGCCACCAGCGTACGGGGGGCGATCTTCATGCCGGCGCGCACGAATGCGCTGGCCGCCACGATGGCCTGTTCGCCTACCTCGGCGTCGTCCATCACCACCGCGTTCATGCCCACCAGGGCGTCACGTCGCACGATGCAGCTGTGCAGTACGGCGCCATGGCCGATATGGCCGTTCTCTTCAATGATCGTGTCGTGCGCGGGAAAGCCATGCACCACGCAGGTGTCCTGCACGTTGGCGCCGCGCTCCAGCACGATGCGGCCGAAGTCGCCACGCAGGCAGGCGGCCGGGCCGATATAGCAATCGGGGCCGATGATGACGTCGCCGATCAGCACGGCAGTCGGATGCACGTAGGCGCTCGGGTCCACTACCGGGATCACACCTTCTATCGAATAGCACGGCACTGCGGTCTCCTTGGTTGCGTGGCTGCTCTGGCGGACTGTAGCGCTTCAATGGTCACAGTCCACGCGGGGCTTTCGCTGCGCTCGGCGGGCTTTTCTTGTCTTGGTCGGGGTGCTTTTCGGCATCCTCTGGATGCCGAAAAAACCATTTGCCTGACGCCGGTTTTTAGGGAATAATAATTTCAACCGACCGGTCGGTCAATAATGTTTTGAAGTTTTTTTGTGCATGAGCACCGATCAGGTCAAGGCAGCGAATGATTTTGCAGGTGCAGTAGCAATGCGCAGTAGTGGTCTGGCAGGGCAACGACGGTCATTCCAGATTTTTTGCATCCAAGCGACAACACAGCACGCCGGGACGCCGGGTTCGCGCTAGCGCGCGATTCATAGGCGCTGCACAGGCGATGTCGCGATTGGCCCCTGATTTGCGGCACAATCACGGCTTTGCAAAAAAACATAAGGATGAACGCCATGCCACGCAAGCGTGCAGCAGGATTTGACAATCAGCGCGAGCACATCATCGAGCAGGCAGCGGCGCTGTTCGCGCGCAATGGTTTTGCCGGCACCTCGATGAACGGCGTGGCAGAAGCATGCGGCTTGTCCAAGGCGGCGCTGTATCACTATGTGTCGGACAAGGTGCAGTTGCTGATGTACATCTGCGAAGGCCACATCGAACGCCTGGGCGCGCTGGTCGACGAAGTCGAGCAACTGAACCTGGCGCCGGAGCCGCGCCTGCGCATGATGGTGCAGCGTTTCGTGGAAGAGTATTCGGATGCCCAGAACGAGCATCGGGTGCTGACCGAAGACGTGCGCTTCCTGGCGCCGCAGGACCAGGAGCGCATCTTTGCCGGCGAGCGCCGGGTGGTCGAAGCGATGGCGCAGGCGATGGTCGGCGTGCGTCCGGAACTGGAAGCGGCGCGCATGGCCAAGCCGCTGACCATGCTGTTGTTCGGCATGATCAACTGGATGTTCATGTGGTTGAAGCCGGACGGCGAGCTGACCCATGAACGCATGGCCTCGGTGGTGTCGGACCTGCTGTTTGGCGGCATCGGTGCAGTCGACCTGATGCCGGAAGCAAAGAACAAGAAATGACGTGAACTCCCCTGAGAGGTGGTGGCGTCATTTCGGCAAGACGTGCAGCGCCCGGCAGGCCAGCCGGCGCCACGAGAAGTGACAAGAACATCAACCAAGGAGACTGTTCATGAAATTCGTTCGCAAGCTGACTGCGTTGGTCCTGCTGGGTTGCACCGGCGCCGCAATGGCCGACATCAACGTCGGCGTCACCGTGTCCACCACCGGCCCGGCCGCCTCGCTGGGAATCCCCGAGAAGAACACGATTGCCCTGCTGCCGACCAGCATCGCCGGCCAGAAGGTCAACTACATCGTCCTCGACGATGCCTCCGACACCACCCAGGCAGTCAAGAACACCCGTCGCTTCATCACCGAAAACAACGTCGACCTGATCATCGGCTCGACCGTCTCGCCCAATTCGCTGTCGATGATCGAAGTGGTCTCCGAAGCGCAGACCCCGATGATCTCGCTGGCCGCCTCGGCGCGCATCGTCGAGCCGATGGATGCCAAGAAGAAGTGGGTCTTCAAGACCCCCCAGAACGACATCATGATGTCGCTGGCGATCGTCCAGGACATGGTGGCGCGCGGCTACAAGCGTATCGGTTTCATCGGTTTTTCCGATGCCTATGGTGAAGGCTGGTACACCGAATTCAGCAAGGCCGCAGCGTTGAAGAAGGTCGAAGTGGTCGCCAACGAACGCTTCTCGCGTACCGACACCTCGGCCACCGCGCAAGCGCTGAAGTTAATCTCGGCCAAGCCTGACGCGATCCTGATCGCCGGCTCTGGCACGCCCGCCGTGGTGCCGCAGCGTGCCCTGGCCGAACGCGGCTACAAGGGCCAGATCTACCAGACCCACGGCGTGGCCAATGCCGACTTCCTGCGCGTAGGCGGCAAGGTGCTGGATAACACATTGCTGCCGGCCGGCCCGGTGCTGGTGGCGGCGCAACTGCCGGCCGACAACCCGATCCGCAAGGTGGCGCTGGACTACACCACCAAGTACGAAGCGGCCCATGGCAAGGACAGCGTCTCGCTGTTCGGCGGCTACGCCTGGGATGCCGGCCTGCTGCTGCAGGCGGCGGCCCCCGAAGCACTGAAGAAGGGCAAGCCTGGCACGCCTGAATTCCGCGCTGCGTTGCGTGACGCGCTGGAAGCGTCCAAGAACGTCAACGGCGTGCATGGCGTGTACAACATGTCGGCCACCGATCATCTGGGCCTGGATCAACGCGCCTCGGTGATGGTCAAGATCGTCAACGGCGCCTGGAAATACCAACCGTAATTGCATGCCCGCGAAGCGCGTCGGCCACGACCGGCGCGCTTCGTTTCAGCCTCAACGGCAAGCATCTTGCCGCCAACCGGAATTGCCATGACTGCACAATCCACGCTCTTGCAGAGCTTCATCGCCGGCCGCTGGTTCGGTGAAACCCCGGCCCAGGCGTTGCACAGCGCCGTCAACGGACGCCAGATCGCCAGCACCCACAACGAAGCGATCGACTTCGGCGAAGCGCTCGACCATGCGCGTCGCACCGGCCTGCCTGGCTTGCTGAAGCTGGATTTCCAGCAGCGCGCCGCGATCCTCAAGGCGCTCGCCAAGTACCTCAACGAGCACAAGGAAAAGTTATACACAGTCTCGGCCCACAGCGGCGCCACCCGCGCCGATAGCTGGATCGACATCGAAGGCGGCAGCGGCACGCTGTTTGCCTATTCCAGCGTTGGCGGCAACGAGTTTCCGTCGTCCAACCTGGTTCACGAAGGACCGGCCATCCCGCTGGGCAAGCAGGGCCGGTTCGCCGGTACCCACATCCTGGTGCCGCGTGGTGGCGTGGCCGTGCATATCAATGCGTTCAATTTTCCGGTCTGGGGCATGCTCGAGAAGTTTGCGCCGACCTTCCTGGCCGGTATGCCCTGCATCGTCAAGCCGGCCACCGCCACCAGTTACCTGACTGAAGCCGCCGTGCGCCTGATCAATGAATCGGGCCTGCTGCCGGCTGGCAGCCTGCAACTGGTGATCGGCTCCACCGGCGACCTGCTGGATCGCCTGCAGGGGCAGGACGTGGTGACCTTCACCGGTTCGGCCGATACCGCCGCCAAGCTGCGGGTGCACCCCAACCTGATTCGCCAGTCGATTCCCTTCAATGCCGAAGCCGACTCGCTGAACTGCGCCATTCTTGGTCCCGACGTGTCGCCTGACGATGAAGAGTTTGATCTCTTCGTCAAGGAAGTGGCGCGCGAGATGACCACCAAAGCCGGCCAGAAATGTACTGCCATCCGCCGCGCCATCGTGCCGCGCCAGCACATCGATGCGGTCGCCGAGCGCTTGCGCGCGCGCCTGGCCAAGACGGTGGTGGGTGACCCGTCGGTAGAGGGCGTGCGCATGGGGCCGCTGGCATCGAAGGCGCAGCAACACGATGTGGCAGAACGGGTGGCGCGGCTCAAGCAGGGCGCCGAACAGGTATTTGGCGCCAGCGACGGTTTTTCGCCGCAGGGCGATGGCGTCTCCGATGGCGCTTTCTTCGCGCCGACCCTGCTGTTGTGTCGCGACAGCGCCAATGAAGCGGTGCACGACGTCGAGGCCTTTGGCCCGGTCAGCACCCTGATTGCCTACGACGACCTCGACGGCGCGCTGGACCTGGCCGCACGCGGTCGAGGCAGCCTGGTGGGCAGCCTGGTCACGCGCGACCCGGCGGTGGCGGCCAAGGCCATTCCGGTAGCCGCTGCCTGGCACGGTCGCCTGCTGATCCTGGACCGCGAAGCCGCGGTCGAGTCGACCGGCCACGGTTCGCCCTTGCCACAGTTGAAGCATGGCGGCCCCGGGCGCGCCGGTGGCGGCGAAGAGCTGGGTGGTTCGCGCGCCGTGAAGCACTACCTGCAACGCGCCGCGGTACAGGGTTCGCCCACCATGCTGGCCGCCGTCGTCGGCGAGCACGTGCGTGGCGCGGCGGTGCGGGAATCGGCCATCCACCCGTTCCGCCATCACTTCGAAGACCTGCAGATCGGCGACTCGCTGCTGACCCACCGGCGCACCGTCAGCGAAGCCGACATCGTCAATTTCGGCGGTCTCTCGGGCGATTTCTTCTACATGCACTTCGACGAGATCGCCGCGAAGGAATCGGTCTTCGGCAAGCGCATCGCGCACGGTTACTTCGTGCTGTCGGCGGCGGCCGGGCTGTTCGTGTCGCCCGCGCCGGGACCGGTGCTGGCCAACTACGGCCTCGACACGCTGCGCTTCGTCAAGCCGGTCGGGATCGGCGACACCATCCAGGCGCGCCTGACCTGCAAGCGCAAGATCGATCGCAACAAGACCGATGTCAATGGCGTCGGCCAGGGCGTCGTGGCGTGGGACGTCGAAGTGAGTAACCAGGACGGCGAGCTGGTGGCGTCGTATGACATCCTGACGCTGGTATCAAAGAAAAACTAATAAAAGCCGCAGTCGAGGGCAATCTGCAGTCATACCCCATGGCGGCGTCGCGGGAAATCGACGCCGCCATGATGGCAAAACCGGGAGGAAGAAGTGGACGCAAGCATCATGACGGTGCTGATCCAGGACGGCATCACGACGGGCGCGATCTATGCCCTGCTGTCGCTGGCATTGGTATTGGTATTTTCGGTGACCCGGGTCATCTTCTTGCCGCAAGGCGAGTTCGTGGCCTTCGGCGCGCTGACGCTGGCGGCGATGCAGGCCGGCCAGGCGCCGTTGACGGCGCTGCTGCTGGTGGCGCTGGGCCTGGTGGCCCTGGCGGTCGAACTGATCGACAACCTGCGGGTGGCCGAACGCCGCACGCGACTGCCGGCGCGGCTGCCGCTATTGCTGGGCAAGTACCTGGTGTTTCCGCTGGCCGTGTATGCGCTCACGCGCACGGTCGCGCTGCAAGACTTGCCGATGCTGGCGCAGATCGGATTGACGCTGGCCATTGTGGTGCCGATGGGCCCGATGATCTACCGCGTCGCTTATCAGCCGCTGGCGCATGCCAGCATCCTGGTGTTGCTCATTGCCTCGCTCGGGGTGCACCTGGCGATGGTCGGGCTGGGCCTGTTCATGTTCGGACCCGAAGGCTCCAACACCAAGCCGTTCACCGACCTGCAATTCAACCTGGGCGAGAGCATGGTGTCGGGCCAGAGCGTGATCGTGGTGGTCACCGTAGCCGCGCTGATCACGGCCATCTATTTCTATTTCGGGCGCACGCTGTCGGGCAAGGCCTTGCGCGCCACCGCCGTCAACCGCCTGGGCGCGCGGCTGGTGGGCGTGGGCATCAACCAGGCCGGCAAGCTGTCGTTCACCATGGCCGCCGGCATCGGCGCGTTGTGCGGGATCCTGATCGCACCGTTCACCATCGTCAACTACGAGTCCGGCTTCTTGATTGCGCTCAAGGGTTTCGTGGCCGCCATCTTCGGTGGACTGGCCAGTTACCCGATTGCCGCGCTTGGGGCATTGTCGGTCGGCCTGGTCGAGAGCTTTTCGTCGTTCTGGGCCAGTTCGTTCAAGGAGCTCATCGTGTTTACCGTGATCATCCCGGTGTTGCTGTGGCGTTCGCTCACCAGCAACCATGTCGATGAAGAAGCCTGAGGGAGCCGCCATGTCATTTCCATCATCCTGGCGTGCCGCCATCCCGCTGGTCTTCTTCGCCGTCGTGCTGCTGTTGCCGCAACTGGGCGTGCCGCCCTTCTGGATCACGCTGCTTTCCTACGTTGGTCTGTACAGCATCGTGGCGCTGGGCCTGGTGCTGCTGACCGGCGTCGCCGGCCTGACCTCGTTCGGGCAGGCCGCCTTCGTCGGTATCGGCGCCTACACCACCGCTTATCTCACCACGCAGTACGCGGTGTCGCCCTGGATCGGCCTGCTGGCCGGTATCGCCATCACCGGCGTTTCGGCCTTGCTGATTGGCGCCGTCACCATGCGCATCTCGGGCCATTATCTGCCGTTGTCCACGATCGCCTGGGGCCTGTCGCTGTATTACCTGTTCGGCAACCTGGAGTCGCTGGGCAAGCATGACGGGCTGGGTGGCATTCCCTCGATCTCGCTGGGCAGCTTCGAATTTTCGAATGGTCCTTCGATGTACGTGCTGATCTGGATCGTCGCCATCCTGGCGCTGCTGTCGGTGCAGAACTTTCTCAATTCACGCGCCGGGCGGGCAGTGCGTGCGCTCAAGTTCGGCCAGGTGATGCCGGAAGCGATGGGCGTCAATACCGCGCGCATGAAGATCGTCATCTTCGTCTATGCCGCCATCCTGGCCGGTATCTCCGGCTGGTTGTACGCCCATTTGCAGCACGCGGTGAACCCGACCCCGTTCGGCCTCAAGTACGGCATCGATTATCTGCTGATGGTGGTGGTGGGCGGCGCCGGTTACGTATGGGGCGCGTTGCTGGGCGCCGGCTTGATCACCTTGCTGGGCAACTTCCTGCAGGAGTGGCTGCCGGGCGTACTGGGCACGGGCGGCAACTTCGAAGCCATCGTGTTCGGCATTGCGCTGGTGATCTTCCTGCAATACGCCAACGAGGGCTTGTGGCCGTTCATCCAGGCGCGCCTGGGCAACCGCTCGCCGGTCCGGGCGCCGGACGATGCGCCGGCGCTGGCGCAATCGGCCAAGCCGGCCGGTGGCGAAGTCATCCTTGAGGTAGAGGCGGCCCGCAAGCAGTTCGGCGGACTGGTGGCGGTCAATGACGTCAGTTTTTCGGTCAAGGCCGGTGAGATCGTCGGCCTGATCGGCCCCAACGGCGCCGGCAAGTCGACCACCTTCAACCTGGTGACGGGCGTATTGTCGATCACCAGCGGCAAGGTCGACTATCGCGGCAAATCGATTGCCGGCCTGTCGTCACGCGAGATCGCCAGTCGTGGCATTGCGCGCACCTTCCAGCACGTGCGCCTGGTGCCCGGCATGACGGTGCTGGAGAACGCTGCCATGGGCGCCTTCCGGCGCGGTGACTTCGCGCCCCAGGGCGGTATCCTGGCCGGCATCCTGCGCGCCAATCGTCGCGAAGAAGCCAAGATTCTGGCCGAGGCGCGCCGCCAGCTCGAACGGGTGGGCCTGGGCGACATGCTGTATCGCCAGGCAGGCAGCCTGGCGCTGGGGCAGCAACGGATCCTGGAGATTGCGCGCGCATTGTGCTGCGATCCGGCCTTGCTGCTGCTGGACGAACCTGCCGCGGGTCTACGCCTGAAAGAAAAGCAGGCGCTCTCGGCGCTGCTGGCCAAGTTGCGCGGCGAGGGCATGGCGGTGCTGCTGGTGGAGCACGACATGGACTTCGTGATGCAATTGACCGATCACATCGTGGTCATGGAATTCGGCACCAAGATCGCCGAAGGAACCCCGGCCCAGATCCAGGTGCATCCGGCCGTCCTGGAAGCCTATCTTGGAGGAGCGCAATGATGAATGCCGAAACCATGATCGCCCACGCCGAAGTCGCTGCCGCAGCGCCGGCCGCACCGGTGGTGCTGGAAGTGAACGGATTGTCGGCCCGCTATGGCAAGGTCGAGGCCTTGCACGGCGCCGCGCTGAAGTTGCGCGCCGGCCAGATCGTGACCGTGATCGGTCCCAATGGCGCCGGCAAGTCGACCCTGCTCAACGCCATCATGGGCGCCTTGCCGGTCAATGGAACGGCCAGTGGACGGGTGCTCTACCAGGGGCATGACCTGTCCAGCCTGGAGGTCGAGGAAAGGGTGGCGCGCGGTCTGTCGCTGGTGCCCGAGAAGCGCGAGTTGTTCGCCACCATGAGTGTCGAGGACAACCTGCAACTGGGCGCCTACAAACGGCATCGCAACCGGGAGCGCGACTATCTGGACCAGCTCGATTCGGTCTTCTCGCTGTTTCCGCGCCTGAAGGAAAGGCGCAAGCAGGAAGCCGGCACTTTATCGGGTGGCGAGCGCCAGATGCTGGCGGTGGGTCGTGCGTTGATGGCCAAGCCGCAAGTGCTGATGCTGGACGAGCCGAGCCTGGGACTGGCGCCGCTGATCACCAAGGAAATCCTGGGCATCATCAGCGCACTGCGCGACACCGGCGTGGCCACCTTGCTGGTCGAACAGAATGCGCGTGCGGCCTTGCAGGTGGCCGATTACGGTTATGTGCTGGAGATGGGCGAGCTGGTCAAGGAAGGACCGGCCGATGCGCTGGCCGCCGACAAGCAGATCGTCGAAAGTTATCTGGGGTTGGCGCGCAAGTAACTCCGTCATCCACCGTCGTCCTGACGAAAGTCAGGACCCAGCGTCTTTCCACCGACGGCAGGTGCGCCGCCTAAGTCACTGGGTCCCGGCCTACGCCGGGACGACGGAGATGGAGTTATCACCAACCCGTCGTTCCTGCGAAGGCAGGAACCCAGCGTCGTGCAACAGAGATAGCGTCCCCACCTTCATCAAAACAACTTGGCCAGTCGCAGGTTGATCCGGTTCTTTTCCTTCAGTCCATTCTCCACCGACAAGTCGCGTCCGTATTGCACCTGCCATTGCACTGTCGGCGTGATGAAGCTGGTTACGGTCAGGCGCGCGTATTGCGTGTTGATGCGGTCGTTCTGGTCAACCCCGTTGACCTTGGTCTGGCCGCCATGAATGCTCCCCACGCCCGCCGACAGGGCCGTGGCCTGCGACAGGTTGTAGCGCAGGTGCGCCTGCACTTCGTAGCGCGCCGCTTGCTTCAATGTCGCGTGCGCCGGGGTGTAGTTGGTGTTGTCGCCATGGACGGTCACGTCACCCACCAGATCGAGTGCCCATTGCGCGTTGAAGTGGCGGATATACGCCAGCTGCACTAATGCCTTCCAGCGATTTTCCCCCAGGTTGAGCAACTTGTTGCTGTCGTAGCTGCCGGTGGGCAGGTACAGGTAAGGCCCGATGCTGATGACGTCGCGGGTATTCTGGTCGAGCACATACTTGACCGGCGCCCCCACGATGAGGTCGCCCGTGCCGCTGGCGTTACCTAACACGCTGGCGTCGCCGCCGGTGCGCAGCTGGCCGAAAGGCAGGATGAACTGCGGATCGAGCACTGCGTTGTCGCTCAGCTTGACCACATGGATGAAACGCGCCAGCGCCACGCTGGAGTTCATGTCGAAGTTCGAGGACAGCTTGTTGCCATTGGCGAAGGAGTCGCTGCGCTGCGCATACTGGAGATACATCATGGCGATGTTGCTGCCGGCCGGAAAAGCTTCATAGTCGCCCGCGGTGACTTCGAGCGCGCTGGCCGAACGTGCCAGCGCCCAGATCAGCAGGGCGGCCGGGACGCGGGCGCCGAAACGACGCAATGGATGACGTGATGATGGGTGTTGCATGTTCTCTCCCTGGTTATCGATGTTGTGTGGCGGCTGGCAACAGGCCAGTGCCTGGATGGCAGTTGATGTATTCGTAATCCTGCTCGTCGGGCCTGAGCACGCTCACTTCGTGATACACGCTCAGCGCCAGCTGGAAGTCGAGCGCCTGCACCATGCGCAGGAAGGTGCCGAAGATTTCGACATGCGTGGGATGTGATTCGGCCCATTGCTCCATGTCGCCCAGCGAACGCCAGAAACTGAGGCCGAAGCTTTTTTCCTGGCGCTGGCCGCTGGCGTCGACGTGGTGCATGTAGCGGTTGCTGTAGCAGCCGATATCGCGCCCGTGGTCGCGCAGGAATTGCATGCCGCGCGCCAGCACCGGTTCCATCTCCTGCAGATACAGTTCGCGCTCGCGTCCGGTGGTGCTGCTCCATTGCTGGCCGGAACGGATCACCGCCACATTGGTATGGCCGGCGAGGCGGATTCGCCCCGGTTGCGCGGCATCGGCACGGCCCTGCAATTGCCCTGCCGGCGCCAGCGAATCGGTCTGCGCCAGCGGTATGCGTTCGCGCATCGAGCCCCAGTAGCCATGCTCGCGAAAGGGCGTGCTCATGCCATCCATTACCCGGCCGATGCCTTCGGGATTGTCTGGCGTGTTGAACATGGTTTCGAAATGCTCGGTGCGCGGGCTGAGGACTTCGCGGAAGTAACCGATGCCGTCCTGCAGGCGCGCCGGGTCGTCCCACCAGCCGGCGACAGCGGCGCTGTCGCGCCAGCGCGCAAATGCGGCCGGCGAGCGCCAGTAGGCGATGGCGATCATGTTGTCGTAGCCGGCGGCATCGACATAGTGCGTCAGGTCGTGGTGGTCGGGACCGTCGGCTGCCGCAAAACCGGCGACGATCTGCATCAATGCGCGACAGGCGATGCCGTGCGCGGCCGGGCCGCGCGACTGCACGCCGAAGTAGCCCATCACGACCTGGCCCACGGCGGGGTCGGCGCGCGCGGTCCAGCATGGATAGGAAGGTTCATAGGCTGCATCGACCCGGCTGGGCTGGCTGCGCGGGCATTGCAGGTGAGCGGCGATGGCGGATTCCATGGAATTCTCCTCAGGGGGTATCGGTGGCGGCGGCGTCGCTCGGGTCAGCGCCCGGCTCCAGCTGTTCGCATGGCGGCAGTACGTATTCCACCGGACGGGCGCGGCTGCGGTTGAGCAACAATCGGGTGACGTCGGGGCGCGCGTAATGTCCGGCCGGGTCGGCCACCGACTTGGCCACGGTGATGGCGTTGAAGTCGAGTTCGGCCAGCAGCAGGCCTTCTTCATCCGGCGCCAGCGTGGCGCACAATGACGCGCCGTCGGGGCCATAGATGACGCTGTGGCCGCCACCGGCGCCCAGCAGTTGGCGCTTGTCGTCGCTGTCGCACAGCAGCTCGATCATGGCTGGCGTCACGGTCGCGCAGGGCGCCAGCACAAAGCACGAACCCTCGACTGCATAGAGCCGGCTGGCGGCGTTATTGACCTCGGGTCCGAGCGCATGCGCCAGCGGCTGGTACAGCGAAAAGCTGGGCCAGGCCGCCACGTGGACCTGTTCGTTCTGCGCATACATGGCGTACTTCGACAGCGGTTGCAGATGTTCCCAGCAGCACAGCGCGCCGACCCGGCCGATCGGCAGGTCATGCACCGCCAGGTCGCTGCCATCGCCGTCACCGAACACGGTGCGTTCGACGTGGGTCGGCTTGAGCTTGCGTCGACGGGCGATGTCGACGCCGTCCGGGCCGATGATCCATTGCCCGATATAAAGTGAACTGCCGGCCCGCTCCGACAAGCCCATGACCACATGCATGCCGTGCTGGCGCGCAGCCTGTCGCAATCGATCGGCTTGCGGGCTGTCGTATTGCAGAGAGTTATCGAAGTAGCGATTGACGAAGCCCCGCATGATGCTCCAGGCCGGCGTGCCCAGCCAGACCCAGAACGGATAGCCGGGCAGCCAGGTTTCGGGGAACGCGATCAGCCTGGCGCCGCTGTGCGCGGCCTGGGCGATCAGTGCGATCGACTTGTCGATGCCGGCGTCGAGATCGAGGAAGGCGGGGGCGGCCTGGACGACCGCCACCTTCAAGGGGGATTGCTGCATGCATGGCTCCTGTGGTTGATGGGCCGTTGCAGTATCGGCATGCGCGCCGGCGCGGTCTTGACCAGGACGGCGGCCGATTTGACTGAAACGGAGATCGGCCCCAAAAACCACATTCGTGACATGCTTCTTGCTTGTATTGCCGGCGTGATGTGCGCACACTGCAATGCAGACCATTGCGTCACACGCAGCATTCCAGCCAGTCGGAGACCGTGTCATGCCTCAGGATTCATCGCCATCGTCGTTTGCAACTGCGCCTCTGCCCGCGCCGGCCGAGCTGCATCTGTCGACCCGCCATCTGCGCCCGCACGAGCGGGTCGATTACTGGCGCGAGATGGTGTGCCGACGCTTTGCCGAAGTGCAGATCGCCTCGCGCCTGGGCACCGATTTCTTCGGAGAAATGCAGGCGCACCAATATGCGGCGCTACGCCTGACCAGCGTCAGCGCGAAGGCGCAGGCGGTGACCAGGGTGGGGCGCGATGCCCGCAGCGAAAGCGAAGATTGTTATTTTGCGGTGCTGTTGCTGGCGGGCAGCGAATTCATTGCGCAAGACGGGCGTGAGGCGCGGCTGTTGGCCGGCGACATGGCCATCTATGACGGCGCGCGACCGCACCGCCTGATCTTTCCGGAAGACTTCAGCAAGCTGATCCTGCAGATACCGCGCCAGACGCTGGAAGGGCGCGTAGGTCGCATGCGCCACATCACGGCCCGGGTCATCGATGGCCGCCAGGGCGCCGGCGCGCTGGCATCGGGTTTCGTGCGCAGCGTGGCGGGCAGTGCATCGCAATTGGGGTTGCAGCACCACGAGCAACTGTCGGGGCAGATCGTCGACCTGCTGGCGCTGGCCATTGATGGCGCGGTCGTGCCAGAGTCGTGTGTCGTCGGCAACCGCATCCAGTCACTGGCGCGGGTAAAGCGCTTCATCGAATTGCACCTTGGCGACTGTGAACTGGATAGCACCATGGTGGCAGCCGGCGCCGGGTTGTCGCCGCGCTATGTGAATCAATTGTTCGAAGAGGAGGGGACGTCGCTGATGCGTTACGTATGGCGGCGACGGCTGGAACGTTGCCGAGCCGAACTGCTGGCGCCGCAGGCGCTGCGCTCGTATGACATTGCGCTACGCTGGGGCTTCAACGATCCATCCCATTTCAGCCGCGCCTTTCGCAAGCAGTTCGGCACCACGCCGCGTGCGCTGCGGCGCCAGGTGGATGGCTGATGGTGTCCTTCGCCTAGAAAATCGGCAGGGTCTCCGGTGCGCTGTCGCGCAAGGCCTTCTTGGCCATCTCGAACTCGGGAAAGATCGATTGCACCGTGGCCCAGAACTGGGGACCGTGGTTCATCTCGCGCAGGTGCGCCAGTTCGTGGGCGATCACATAGTCGATCAGGGGCAGGGTGAAATGCATCAGCCGCCAGTTCAGGCGGATACGACCATCGGCCGTGCATGAGCCCCACTGGGTGGTCGCCGACGACAAGGCGAACGAGCGATAGGTCACGCCCAGTTTCTCGGCATAGACGATCAGGCGACGACCGAACAGTTCTTCGGCGCGCGCCTGCAGCCAGCCTTGCACGCGGTCCTTCAATTGCTGTTCGCCAGCACCAGTTGGCAGGCTGACATTGAGTTCCTGCGTGTCTTCATCGAGGAACACGGCGGCGCGCTGGCCGCTGCGAATGCGCAGCGTGATGTCTTCGCCCAGGTAGGGCAGGGTGGCGCCGTCACACCATTGCATCTGCGGCTGCAAGCGGCGTGCCGAACGCTCGCGGCGTTCATTGAGCTTGGTCAGGATCCAGCGCTGCTTCTCGCGCACCGCATTGTCGATCTCGGTCAGCGTGACCCACTTCGGCGCGGTCACCCGCAAGCCTTCATCGCTGACCAGGAAGCCGATGGTGCGCCGCTTCGAACGCAACAACGCATAGTCGAGCGTGTGCTCGCCGAGGACGATGCGGCGGCGGCCATCGGCCGGGCGGGTCGACGGCGCCGTGTCGGGCAGCAAGCTGGGCGGCAGCGGCGCGGCGTGCACCACTGGATTGGGCGTGACGATGAGCGGTGTCTGTTCGGTCGGCGACGGCAGGGCCGGACCGGCGTCGGGGACGATGACAGCTGGGGCGGCCGGCTCGATGGCGAACAGGTCCAGCGACAGCTGGTCGGGATTGGCTTTGGGTTTGCGCAGCAGTATCAAGGCAGTCGCAGCGGTTATCTCACATGAAGTTCAGGACCGTGCCGGATCGCGGGAAGCGGGGGCTGCGGCGGCTTGCCGGGGCGCGCTGTTTTTATAGGCTGCCGGCGAAATCACGCGCATCTCGGATTCTATCCAATTTTCGACGCGTTCGTTCATCTCTGCAGCAGTCATGCCTTCGGGTGCGATCGGCTTGCCGATCGACACGATGATGGTGCCCGGTTTCTTGACGAACGAACCCTTGGGCCAGCACTCGCCGGAGTTGACCGCAATCGGCACCACCAGGGTGCCGGTCTCGACCGCCAGGCGCGAACCGCCGGCCTTGTACTTGCCCTGGCTGCCGACCTGGGTGCGGGTGCCTTCGGGAAACATCATGATCCACTGGCCGCTGGCCAGGCGCTGGCGACCTTGCTCGAGCACCTGGGCGAAGGCGTCACGGCCTTTCTTGCGATCGATCGGGATCATGCGCAACAACGCAATGCCCCAGCCGAAAAAGGGAATGTAGGTCAGTTCCTTCTTGAACACGAACACCAGCGGGCGCGTCATCTGGATCACGTAGAAAATCGTTTCCCATGCCGATTGATGCTTCGACAGCAACACCGCCGGCGCGTCGGGCAGGTTTTCCATGCCGCGTACTTCGTGGCGCACGCCGCAGATGACGCGCAGCGCCCACAGCACGAAGACGTTCCAGCGCGAGGTCCACCAGTAACGCTTGGGATAGGACAGCGGCGCCGACAGCAGGCAGGCGAACGACCACACCACGGTGGCGATGGCCATGATCACCAGATAGACGGCAGAACGCAGGATCAGAGTAAAACGCAAGATATTGTCTCCCATGCACTAGTGGCATGAAGGGGTGCCGGTCAGACCGAGACGTCGACCGGCGATTTCAGGATGAAGTCGACCACCGCCGACAGATTGGGGTAGACCAGCGTGCCGGGCGGCAGGCCGCCCTTCGCTTCGGTCTTCTCGCCCTTGCCGGTCAGCACCAGGTAGGGCGCGCAGCCGGCCACGAAGCCGGCCTGCAGGTCGCGCAGCGAATCGCCAACGGTCACCACGCCACCGCGCAGGCTGATGCCGAAGCGGCGGCCGATCTCGTTGAACATGCCCGGCTTGGGCTTGCGGCAATCGCAGTTGTCGTCGGCCGAATGCGGGCAGAAGAACACGGCATCGATATCGGCGCCGACCTGCTGGGCCGCATTGTGCATCTTCTGGTGGATAGCGTTGAGGGTCTTGATATCGAACAGGCCGCGCGCCACGCCCGACTGGTTGGTAGCGACCACCACCCGGTAGCCGGCCTGGTTGAGGCGGGCAATGGCTTCCAGCGAGCCCTTGATCGGAATCCATTCGTCCGGCGACTTGATGAAGGCGTCGGAGTCCTGGTTGATCACGCCGTCGCGATCGAGAATGATCAGTTTCATGCGAGTGGCTTCCCTTTGAACCGGCCGCCCCGGTTGCCAGGGGCGGCCGCAAGTTGCAGGTCGCTCAGGCGGCCAGCTTGGAGATGTCGGCGACCTGGTTGAGCATGCCGTGCAGTTCGGCCAGCAATGCCTGGCGGTTGCGGCGCAGCTGTTCGTCTTCGGCGTTGACCATCACGTCGTTGAAGAAGGCGTCGACGTTCTGGCGCAACTGCGCCAGCGCCTTCAGCGCGCCGGCAAAGTCGCCCTTGGCGTAGGCCGTCTGCACCTGCGGACGAGTCGCCTGCATGGCCGCGTACAGGCCTTGCTCGGCGGCCTCGGCCAGCAATTCCGGACGCACTGCGCCATGACCGTCGATGGCCACGCCTTCGATCTTCTTCAGGATATTGGTAATGCGCTTGTTGGCCGCAGCCAGCGCTTCGGCTTCGGGCAGGGCGGCAAACGCCTTGACCGCGTCCAGGCGTTCGACCACGTTGTCGAGCACGTCGGGCTGTTGCGCCACCACGGCCTCGACTTCGTTCTGGGCGAAGCCGCGCTCGCGCAGCAGGCCGCGCAGGCGGTCGTACAGGAAGGCCTGCACTTCGGCGCGCGGGTCCTTGAAGGCGGCATTGCCGGCAAACAGCGCCACGGCGGTATCGAGCAGCTTGGCCAGCGACAGCGGCAGGCGTTTTTCGACCAGCATGCGTAACACGCCCAGTGCGTGGCGGCGCAGCGCGAACGGATCCTTGTCGCCGGTGGGTTGCAGGCCGATGCCCCAGATTCCCACCAGTGTCTCGAGCTTGTCGGCCAGCGCCACGATGGCGCCGGTGGTGCTGGCGGGCAGCGCATCGCCGGCAAAGCGCGGCTGGTAATGCTCGCTGGCGGCCAGCGCCACTTCGTCGGCTTCGCCGTCGTGACGCGCATAGTAGGTGCCCATGATGCCTTGCAGCTCAGGGAATTCGCCCACCATGTCGGTCAGCAGGTCGGCCTTGGCCAGCAGGGCGCCGCGTTCGGCCAGGGCAACGTCGGCCGACAACTGGCTGGCGATGGCGCCGGCCAGCGCGCGTACGCGTTCGGTGCGTTGCAGCTGGTTGCCCAGCTTGTTGTGGTAGACCACGTTGGCCAGCAGCGGCACGCGATCGGCCAGCGCTTTCTTCTTGTCCTGCTCGAAGAAGAACTTGGCGTCCGACAGGCGCGGGCGCACCACCCGTTCGTTACCCTGGATGATGTGCTGCGGCGTGTCGGTGGCCAGGTTCGAGACGATCAGGAAGCGCGAACGCAGACGACCACTGCTGTCGGTCAGGGCGAAGTACTTCTGGTTGGTCTGCATGGTCAGGATCAGGCATTCCTGCGGCACCGACAGGAATTCATCTTCGAAGCGGCATTCGTAGACCACCGGCCATTCGACCAGCGCCGTGACTTCGTCGAGCAGGCTGTCGGGCATCAGGACCTGGTCGGCGCCGGCAAGTGCTTGCAGCGCGCTGCGGATCTTTTCGCGGCGTTCGGTAAAGCTGGCAATCACGCGGCCCTGATCGGCCAGCGTCGCCACGTAGCTGTCGGGGCTGGCGATCTGCAACGCGCCCGACGACAGGAAACGATGACCCAGCGTCGTGCGGCCGGCGTCGAGACCGAGGATGGTCAGCGGCACCACCTGCTCGCCCAGCAGCGCCACCAGGTAGTGCGCCGGACGCACGAAATGCACGGTCTGTCCGGCCGCATGGCCGGACTGGCGCTGGTAGCTCATGACCTTGGGGATCGGCAGCTTGGAGAGCGAATCCTCAAGCGCGGCCTGCAGGCCCTGCGCCAGCGGCGAACCCTTGGCGGTATAGGTGAAGAAGAAGCTCTCGGCCTTGCCGTCCTGGGCCCGTTCCAGCTGCTCGGGCGTGATCGACGCGACGCCGGTCTGGGTGGCCAGTGCCGTCAGTTTCTTGAGCAATGGCGCCGACGGTTTGCCTTCGGCGTCCAGGCCGACCGACACCGGCAGCACCTTTTCGCGGATGGACTTGTCGGGCGAGGCGGCGTGCACGCCGGTGATGGAGACGGCCAGCCGGCGCGGCGTGGCGTAGGCGGTGGCGGCAGCTTGCGCGTCCAGATAGCCGCGTGCCTTGAGGCCGTTGAAGATGCCGGCGGCGAAGGCGTCACCCAGTTTGGCCAAGGCCTTGGGTGGCAGTTCTTCGGTGACGAGTTCTACGAGAAGTGTCTGGGTCATGTTGTCTGTCTTGCTGTCTTGCACGGTGTGCCCGCCAGGCGGGCGCTGTTCGGTTGTCGCTGGCTCAAGCGGCGGCTTGTGTGGCGGCGGGGGCGGTGCCCAGCATCGGGAACCCGAGCCGCTCGCGCGATTCGAAATAGGCCTGCGCCACGGCGCGCGACAGGTTGCGGATGCGGCCGATATAGGCGGCCCGCTCGGTCACCGAAATGGCGCCGCGCGCGTCGAGCATGTTGAAGGTGTGCGCCGCCTTGAGCACCTGTTCGTAGGCCGGCAGCGCCAACGGCACTTCCATCAGGCGCTTGGCTTCGGTCTCGTAGTTGGTAAACAACGAGAACAGGAACTCGGTATTGGAGTATTCGAAGTTGAAGGTCGACTGCTCGACTTCGTTCTGGTGGAACACGTCGCCGTAGGTCAGGCGCTTGGTGACGCCGTTTTCTTCCCACTCGGTCCACACCAGGTCGTACACGTTCTCGACGCCCTGCAGATACATCGCCAGGCGTTCGATGCCGTAGGTGATCTCGCCCAGCACCGGCTTGCAGTCGAGGCCGCCGACCTGCTGGAAGTAGGTGAACTGGGTCACTTCCATGCCGTTGAGCCAGACTTCCCAGCCCAGGCCCCAGGCGCCCAGGGTCGGGTTTTCCCAGTCGTCCTCGACGAAGCGCACATCGTTCTGCTTCAGGTCCAGGCCCAGCGCCGAGAGCGATCCCAGGTACAGGTCGAGGATGTTTTCGGGGGCCGGCTTCAATACCACCTGGTATTGATAGTAGTGCTGCATGCGGTTCGGGTTTTCGCCGTAGCGGCCATCCTTGGGACGGCGCGAGGGCTGCACATAGGCGGCGCGCCAGGGCTCAGGGCCGATGGCGCGCAGGAAGGTGGCGGTATGCGAGGTACCGGCGCCGACTTCCATGTCGTAGGGTTGCAGCAGCGCGCAACCTTGGGCGTCCCAGTATTCTTGCAGCTTGAGGATGATTTGTTGAAATGTCAGCATCTTGAAGTGGTTGCCAGAGAAGCCGGCGAGGAATTGCCAAAACCCTGGATTTTAGCGCCTTTTGGGCCCCTTGATCCGGGTTTCGAGGAGTTCAGTGACGCAGTCTTGCGGCCTTGTTGCGGCCCCAGGCCACCAGCAGCATCAGTAACGACAGCCCGACCACCAGCGCATTGCCCAACAGAATGTACGGCGTCTGGCCGCTGTAGCCGGGCACGCTGGCGCTGAGCACGCCGCGGGTAAAGGGTGTCAGCTCCTGCGGCGTGCCGTTGCCGGGCAGGATCACGGCAGTGGCGCCGGTGTTGGTGGCGCGCAGCATCGGCCGGCCGGTCTCGAGCGTGCGCATCTGCGAAATCTGCAGGTGCTGCGGTAGCGCGATCGAGTCGCCGAACCAGGCGATGTTGGACAGGTTGAGCAGGATGCTGGCCTGGGGCCGGCCTTCGCGGTAGGCGCTGCGCAACTGGCCGGCGATTTCCTCGCCGAACAGATCCTCGTAGCAGATATTGGGCAGCACCCATTGGTCCTTGACCGCCAGCGGCGCCTGGGTCGGGCCGCCACGGGTCATGTCGCCCAGCGGGATGCTCATCATGTCGACGAACCAGCGAAAGCCGGGCGGAATGAATTCGCCAAACGGCACCAGGTGATGCTTGTCATAACGATAAGGCATCCCGCCCGAGGTGGTGTCGGGACTGAAGCCGAGCACGCCGTTGGCATATTGCTGCGGGCTGTCCGACAAGGGGATGCCCAGCATCAGGTGGCTGCCGCTGTGCTGCACGAAGCGCGCCAGTCGTTCCAGGTAGTCCGGCGGAAGTTGCTGCGGCAACAACGGGATGGCGGTCTCGGGCGTGGCGATCAGGTCGGCGGGGGCGGCACTGATCATCTGCTCGTACATGCTCAGCGTCGACACCAGCGCCTCATTGGAGAATTTCATTTCCTGCGGCACATTGCCCTGCAGCAGTCGCACCGAAATAGGGGCGCCGGCCGGCGCGGTCCAGGCCACCGTGCGCAGCAGCAGGCCTGCTGCCAGCATCACCAGCACCGTCGCCAGTGGCAGACCCAGCCGCATGGCGCCGGCCACGTTGCCGCGTCGGCGCAGTGCCTGATATAGCAGCGCCAGCGCGCCGGCGATCAATGCTGCCACCCAGCCCACGCCATACACCCCCGCCAGCGGCGCAAAGCCGGCCAGCGGGCCGGTGGTATGCGCATAGCCCGACACCAGCCAGGGGAAGCCGGTAAATATCCAGCCGCGCAGCCATTCCGACAAGGCCCACAGCGCCGGCAGGATCAACAGGCCCAGTATGCGCGGCGAAGACGACCAGCGACCCCGCAACCAGACCGCCAGCGCCGCCGCCGCACCGGCATACAAGCCGACATAGAGCGCCAGCAGCGCCACGGCCAGCGCCGCCATCCAGCCCGGCATGCCGCCATAGTCGTGCATGCTGATATAGAGCCAGTGCACGCTGGCGGCCGACCAGCCGAAGCCGTACAGCCAGGCCCGCACGAAATGCCGCCGCGCGCCGGCTTGCGGCGTGGCGACGATGCCATGGAACAGCCACGCCAGCGCCAGTATCTGCAGCGGCCATAGCCCGAACGGGGCGAACGCCAGCACGTTGAGCGCGCCGGCAGCGATCGCCAGCAGCGCAGGCGCACCCGGCAATTTGTTAGGGATCAGGGAGTTCACGCCAGCGCCGCTTCAGTTGCGATCATTCTTCGTCGATCGACGCAGGAGGGATGGTTGAGACCAGCAGCACGTGGGTCTGGCGGGCATCGGCGCGCAGCACTTCGAAGTGCAGGCCGTCGATGTCGAATTCGTCGCCCTTGCGTGGCACACGGCCGACGTGATTGGCGACCAGGCCGCCGATGGTGTCGGCATCCTCGTCCGAAAAACGGCTACCGATCTCGTCGTTGAACTGCGATATCTCGGTCAGGCCCTTGACGCGCCAGCGCGGGCCGGTCGGGCTGTCCTTGAGCGCCAGCACGTTGTCTTCGGCTTCGTCGAAGTCGTACTCGTCCTCGATGTCGCCGACGATCTGCTCCAGCACGTCTTCGATGGTGATCAGGCCGGCCACGCCGCCGTATTCATCGACCACGATGGCCATGTGGTTGCGGTTGGCGCGGAAGTCGCGCAGCAGCACGTTGAGGCGTTTCGATTCGGGGATGAAGATGGCGGGACGCAGCATGTCGCGCACATCGAAGGATTCTTCCGCGTAGTAGCGCAGCAAGTCCTTGGCCAGCAAGATACCGACCACCTTGTCTCGTTCACCGTCCACCGCCGGAAAGCGCGAGTGCGAAGTCGACAGCACGTCGGGCATCCAGGTCTCGATGGGCTTGCCGATGTCGATCGTATCCATCTGCGAGCGCGGCACCATGATGTCGCGCGCGGCGAGGTCGGACACCTGGAACACGCCTTCGATCATCGACAGGGCGTCGGCGTCGATCAGGTTGCGCTCGTGTGCGTCGTGCAGCACTTCAAGCAGCTCTGCGCGGTTTTCAGGTTCGGGGGAGATGAGGGCGGTGAGACGTTCAAACAGCGAACGGTGGGGTTTAGCGTCAATGGATTTGACGCTACTAGAGTGATCTTGCATAGGGCTGGGTTGCTGACCCGTCGTAGTGGCTAAGGACCATAGGATACAACAATTATGTGACATGTCCACTAAGCGCTCGCTTGCCGTCGAGCTTGCATTTTGCGTAGAAATGGACGTGGTTGCATGCCGGAAACGGGTATTTGTTCGCCATTGCCGCCACAAAAAAAAGCCGGCATCCACGGATGCCGGCAAAAAACTACCCTCAAGGATGTCACTGCAAAACTGGTCCTGCCGTCACTGCAACTGCGCGTTGTTGCCGATGTGCATCAGGCATAACCCAGTGTGCCGGTGCGCAGGCCGCCCAGGGCCGGCGCCGGGTTGATGTGCACCATCGGAGCGTTGGCAGCGGCTGGCAGGGGCACGCTGTCGTCCAGCTTGAATACCGACACCAGGCCCGAGAGGCTATTGGTCTGCTCCTGCATCGAAGCGGCGGCAGCGGCGGCCTCTTCGACCAGCGCGGCGTTTTGCTGGGTGGCTTCGTCGATCATCGTGATGGCGCGGTTGATCTGTTCGATACCCATGGTCTGTTCGGCGCTGGCGGCGCTGATGTCGTGCATGATGGTGGTGACGCTCTTGATGCTGTCGACCACTTCGGTCATGGTGGCGCCGGCTTCGTTGACCAGGGCCGAACCTGCGGCGACCTTGGTCACCGAGTCATCGATGAGTTGCTTGATTTCCTTGGCGGCGGTGGCCGAGCGCTGGGCCAGCGAGCGCACTTCGGACGCTACCACTGCGAAACCGCGACCTTGTTCACCGGCCCGGGCCGCTTCGACTGCGGCGTTCAGCGCCAGGATGTTGGTCTGGAAGGCGATGCCGTCGATGACGCTGATGATGTCCACGATCTTCTTCGACGATTCGCTGATCGAATCCATGGTGCCGATCACGCGGTGCACCACGTCGCCGCCCTTGACGGCCACTTTCGATGCCGATGCTGCCAGCTGGTTGGCTTGCTGGGCGTTTTCGGCGTTCTGCTTGACGGTGGCGGTCAGTTCTTCCATCGCCGAGGCGGTTTCCTGGAGCGAACCGGCCTGTTGTTCGGTGCGGGCCGACAGGTCCATGTTGCCGCGCTTGATTTCGTCCGAGGCGACAGCGATGGTGTCGGTGCCGTGGCGGACTTCGCCGACGATCGATTGCAGGCTGTCGTTCATGCCCTTCAAGGCGGTCATCAACTGGCCCAGTTCGTCGCGGCCCTTGACCACGATGCGGCTGCTGAGGTCACCGGCACTGACGTTCTGGGCCACGGTCACGGCTTGTTGCAGCGGCACCGAGATCGAGCGGGTCAGCAGCCAGGCGATGGCGGTACCCAGCAGCAGGGCGATCAGGCTGGTGGCCAGCATGGTCCACTTGGCCAGCGAGTAGGCTTCGTCGGCGGCGGCCACGTTGGCGGTCGAATTGGCGCGCAGCACGTCATTGAAGCGGGCGATATGGGCGATAACCTGGCGCAGGATCGGCATGCAGTCGTTGATCAGCGCAGTCTTGGCGGCTTCGGTCTGTTGCGAGGTGGCAAGTTGGCCGATGCGGGTGGCGATGGGCAGGTAGGTCGCTTCCAGCGAGCGCAGCTGGTCGAGCATCTGGCGCTCTTCCTGCGAGGTGCCTTCGGCCTGCATCAGCGTGGCCAGCTGGGCGATGCCGGTGTCGATGTCTTTCTGCGCCGAGGTCACCAGGGCGATGTCGTTCTTCTGGTCGGCGGGGGTGGACACCAGCACCAGGTTACGTGCGCCGATGGCGCGCAGGCCGACGGCGAATTGGGTCTTGGATAGTGCCAGCAGTTTGCCCTCGTCGACGGAGGTCAGGAACTCGATGCGATCGTTGAGCTTGGAAACCTGGCGCAGGCCGAAACCGGCGATGGCGACTAACAGAATCAGCAATGCGGCGAAACCGAGGCCAAGGCGTTGGCCGATCTTGAAGTTGTTCATGACATCCTCCCGAGTAGTGGTGAAACGATTGTTGTCCACGGCCCCCCCCACCAGCCATCAGGGTTTTCCTGAAATTTAGCTGACAGCGCACAGGAAAACCCTGACAGGCTTGTCAGCTCGACATGTCTTTGCGACTTTCGTTATCGGTGGGGGGATAAAGCGATGCAGGAGGGGGTGGCAGAGCGACAATGTTGCCCGTTTCCTATAGGGGCGCTCTGTAAATTCTCGATACTGATTTCCCGCTGTTGCGGGGATGCCGGGGCGCAACCAACGGCGCTGGGTACCGGCCTTCGCCGGTACGACGGAGACCATATAAAGGTCAAGTCGAGTTATTTATCTCCGTCGTCCTGACGAAAGTCAGGACCCAGCGTCTTTTGCCTTGTTGTCTTTTTCCCTATTGATGCACGCCAATATCAGCGCTGAGCGTAAGGATCGGAAAAACCCAGCGTGGCCAGCAGTTCGGTCTCGATGGTTTCCATCTCGGTGGCTTCTTCGTCGTCCTCGTGATCGTAGCCCTGCGCATGCAGCACGCCATGCACCACCAGGTGGGCGGTATGTTCGATCACCGTCTTCTTCTGCTCGGCCGCTTCCCTGAACAGTACTTCAGTGCAAAAGATGATGTCGGCCTGGGTCACTTCGCTGTCCTCGTCCTCGGTGTAGGCGAAGGTCAGCACGTTGGTGGCGTAATCCTTGCCACGATAGTCACGGTTGAGCGTGCGCCCCTCTTCGGCATCGACGAAGCGCAGCGTCAGCTCGGCCGGCGCAAACAAGGCCGCCTGCACCCAGCGGCGCAGCAGGGGACGGGTGATGGTGTCTTTCAGGCTGGCATCGGCATATTGCACCGACAGGGCGAGCTTAGGTTTTGCGGACATTGCGGGGTTTGGCTGATTTGGTCAACAGGTTGGTGGCCGCGCGCGCGGTGTTGCGGGCGGTATCGGGCTTGGGCGCAGGATTGTTGGCGCCGTCATAGGCGTCGACGATGCGCGCCACCAGCGGATGGCGCACCACATCGGCGCTGGAAAAGCGCGAGAAGGCGATGCCACGCACGTCCTGCAGCACCGACAAGGCATCGATCAAGCCGCTGCGCTGGCCCTGGTGCAGGTCGATCTGGGTGACGTCGCCGGTGATCACGGCCTTGCTGCCGAAACCGATGCGGGTCAAGAACATCTTCATCTGCTCGGCCGTGGTGTTCTGGGCCTCGTCAAGAATGATGAAGGCATGGTTCAGGGTGCGGCCGCGCATGTAGGCCAGCGGTGCGATCTCGATGGCCTGCTTTTCGAACAGTTTCTGGGTCCGATCAAAACCCAGCAGATCGTACAGCGCATCGTAGAGCGGTCGCAGATAGGGATCGACCTTCTGCGCCAGGTCGCCCGGCAGGAAGCCCAGGCGTTCGCCGGCTTCCACCGCCGGACGGGTCAGCACGATGCGCTGGACGCTGTCGCGCTCCAGCGCATCGACCGCGCAGGCCACTGCCAGATACGTCTTGCCAGTGCCGGCCGGGCCGACGCCGAAGGTGATGTCGTGTTCGAGAATGGCATTGAGATACTGCGACTGGTGCGGCGTGCGGCCGCGCAGGTCATGCTTGCGGGTCTTGAGCACGGGGCTGTCGGCGATGGTCTTGTCGTTGTCGTCGGCTGCGTCGGCGTCAGGTGCGGGTTCGGTTTTCCTGGCGGCGCTGGCGCGGCGCGCGCGAGCCCCGGTGGCCGCTGCTGGCGCGAAGCCGGCTTCCTCGTCGGCGGCGGCATGGGCGCGCTGCTCGACCAGCGCCAGCTGGATGTCTTCCACCGCCACGACGCGCTCGGCACGCTGGTAGAAACGCTCCAGAACGTCTACTGCGCGTTGCGCATTGGTGCCGGTGACCACGAAGCGGTCGCCGCGCCGGAAGATGGTGACATCGAGCGCGGCCGAAATCTGGCGCAGATTTTCATCGAGCGCGCCGCACAGGTTGGCCAGGCGCCGGTTGTCCAGTGGCTGCGGGATGAAATGGTGCGGCTGGTTTGGTATTTTTTTCAATGAGAGTCCGCAAGGGTCATTGTTTAACGACAACCTCGCCTCGCAGCGAGAACGGGAAAGCTTCAACGATGGCCACGTCGATCAATTGGCCGACCAGGCGCGCACCATTCGGGCCGCCATCGAAATTGACCACGCGATTGTTTTCGGTGCGGCCCTGCAGCTCGTTGGGGTCACGCTTGGACGGTCCCTCGACCAGGATGCGCTGCACACTGCCCAGCATCGACTCGCTGATCCTGGCGACGTTGTCATTGATCGCCGCCTGCAGGCGCTGCAAGCGCTTGAGCTTGACCTCTTGCGGGGTATCGTCGGCCAGGTTGGCCGCCGGCGTGCCGGGACGGGCGCTGAAGACGAACGAAAAACTGTTGTCGAAGCCGACGTCGTTGATCAGCTTCATCAGCGCCTCGAAGTCTTCTTCGGTTTCACCGGGGAAGCCGACGATGAAGTCGGACGACACCGTGATGTTGGGGCGCACCTGGCGCAGGCGGCGCAGCACCGACTTGTATTCGATGGCGGTATAGCCGCGCTTCATGGCTGCCAGCACGCGGTCGGAGCCGTGCTGGGCCGGCAGGTACAGGTGGTCTACCAGCTTGGGCACCTTGGCGTAGACATCGATCAGGCGTTGCGAGAATTCCTTGGGATGGCTGGTCACGAAGCGAATGCGCTCGATGCCGGGAATCTCGGCGATGTATTCGATCAGCAGCGCGAAGTCGGCAATCTCGCCGTCTTCCATGGCGCCGCGAAACGCGTTCACGTTCTGGCCCAGCAGCGTGATTTCCTTCACGCCCTGCTCGGCCAGGCCTGCCACTTCGGTCAGCACATCCTCGAAGCGGCGCGATACTTCTTCGCCGCGGGTATAAGGCACCACGCAATAACTGCAATACTTGCTGCAGCCTTCCATGATCGACACATAGGCGGTCGCGCCCTCGACCCGGGCCGGCGGCAGGTGGTCGAACTTCTCGATCTCGGGAAAGCTGATGTCGACCTGCGCGCGTCCGGTATAGCGGCGCTCGGTGATCATCTGCGGCAGGCGGTGCAGTGTCTGCGGGCCAAATACCATATCGACGAATGGCGCGCGCTTGATGATGGATTCGCCTTCCTGGGACGCTACGCAACCACCCACGCCGATCAGCAGGTCGGGGTTCTTCTTCTTCAGTTCGCGCAGGCGGCCCAGATCCGAGAACACTTTCTCTTGCGCCTTCTCACGCACCGAGCAGGTGTTGAGCAGGATCACGTCGGCGTCTTCCGGACGATCGGTCTTGACCAGTCCCTCGGCGATGTTGAGCACGTCGGCCATCTTGTCCGAATCGTATTCGTTCATCTGGCAACCGAAGGTCTTGATGAATACTTTTTTCTGCATATGGTTTTACAGGCATGAAGCGCGCCCCGATGGGGATGCGGCGCGGCAGGGAAGGCGTTGGAGCAGGGCGCACGGGTTGGTTCTGTCGTAGCACATGTGCGCCGGCGTGCCCCTTAAAGGCTGGCGATTATAGCACCGCAAGGGCGGTCCGGCCCGCAGCCAGGGGCGCTGCAGACCGGCGTTGATTGTTTTACCATGGCGGCCATTCCAACCGTTGTCTATATATAAGGAAACGCCATGACCGCACCCCAGACCCTGGTCCAGATCGCCGGCGGCAGTCCGCGCATTGCATCCTGGCAAGAGGCCGTCCTGGTGATCATCGATCATCAGGCCGAATACACCACCGGTCGCGTGCCGCTGACCGGCATTGATGCCGCAGTGGCGCAGGTCGCCGAACTGTTGCGCCAGGCGCGCGCAGCCGGCGCGCCGGTAATCCACGTGGTGCACCAGAGCAAGCCCGGCGCTGCGCTGTTCGACCCGCAGGGCCCGGGCTCGGCCATCATTGCCGGCATCGAACCGCAGGCGGGCGAAGTCGTGGTGGGCAAGGGCCTGCCCAATTCATTCGCCGGTACCACCCTCGATGCAGAATTGAAGAAGACCGGGCGCCAGTCGCTGGTGATCGCTGGCTTCGCCACTCACATGTGCGTCAGCGCCACCACCCGCTCGGCGCTCGATCATGGCTATGCCAGTACCGTGGTGGCCGCCGCCTGCGCCACACGCGACCTGCCCGATCCATTGGGGGGTGCGGCAATTGCCGCCGCCGATGTGCAGCGCACGGCACTGGCCGAGCTGGCCGATCGTTATGCCACGGTGGTGGCAGATGCGTCGGCCTTGAATCGCTGATTTGCCAGATTCGGCAGCACTAAAGCAAAACGCCCCGATGGCGAACCATCGGGGCGTTTTGTATTGTCTGACCGAAGTCTGACTTAGGCCATTGCAACGTTGCCCAGGTTGACGCGGCCAGCATCCTGGCGACGACGACGGTAGGCGCCGAAGCCGACGATGGCCAGGCCAGCCAGCATCATCGCAGTGGTCGTGACTTCAGGCACGGCCGAGATGCTGATGTTGCCGCCGAAGCTGCCACCAGCGGTGCCGGTGATCTTGCCCAGCACGGTCAGCGTGTAGCTGCCGGAAGCCAGGGTGTTGCCGCTCAGTTCGAAATACTGGGTGTTGCCGACAGTGCTCTTGGTGCCCGTGATGTTGGTGCCGTTGGAGCTGGTCAGGGTGAAACCGGTCAGGTCAACCGCCGACTGGGTCTTCAGGGCGATGGAAATGATCGCCGACGACAGGTCGAACGCGTTGGACACCGCGAAGGTGAATTTTTCAGCAAACGTCTTGTTGGTGGTGCCGCTACCGAACTTGGAGCCGAAGTCGGAGGTGTCACCGACAAAGGTCAGCACTTGAGTACCGTTGATGTCAGCTGCATTAGCCGAGGAACCTGCCGCCAGCAGCGACAGAGCCAGGAACATGCCCGCGAAAATCTTTTTCATGATTAATCCCATTTTGTAATTTCGAAGAGGGAGCAGTCGCGAGCACATGGAGATTTCTTTGTGGCAATTCCCATATTCGCATTTTGCTGCGCTATCGAACGTTAAACTCGACAGGACGAAGCTTAACGATGACTTGGGAAAAAAACAACGAGATTTTAACAAAAGTAAGGATTTATTTTGTAATGTGCTGCCGCCCGGAAACCCTTGCCACATAAGGCCTTCAGATGTTTTCGCACGGCAATGATTGGCGTTCTGGTGTAAGCATCTCAGCCCCAGATTTGCTAACCGAAACCGGGTAGCCCTGCACCTTTGTTCAGCCTGTCGACTTGTATTATTGTTGCGAGGCAATAGGATTGATTTCCGTGCAGAAAACTTCCAGCGCCCGCCGGGCAGGTGTGTGTGAATGTTAGACTCCTGACACCTTCCATCTTCCCTGTGCCGCATGCGACAGCGCAACGTCTCCCCCGCCTATTCTCCCGTCGATTGGGGGCGCACGGTCTTGTCCGCCGCGCTGGCTGCACTGGTGTATTACCTGCTGGCCAGTCCCGCTGCCAATATTGCCCAGAGCACGACGCTGGCCGCGATCGCCTGGCCAGCGCCAGCGTTCATGATCGCGTTGCTCTGGCGCAAGCCTGGTCGCACCTGGCCACCTTATCTGCTGGCGGTGTTCATTGCGATGATGCTGGTCGGTCACCGCGATCCATTGCCCGCGCCGGTCGATGCCGGCTTTGCCTTGCTGGACGTGATCGAGATCGTGGCGTGTCTGCTGATAGGCCGCCGCTGGGTGGCACGCGATGGCCAGTTCGATACCTTGCGCAGGTTGACGCGTTTCGTGTTGCTGCTGCCGGTGCTGGTGATGTTGCTGGTCTCGGCTGCCGGCGCCACGCTGGCGTTCTCGGCCATGGGCGGCAGCTGGTTCGACGAGTGGCGCACGCTGTTAGTAGGGAATGGTCTGGCGATCCTGGTGTTGGCGCCCACGCTGCTGACCTGGTCGCAGCCGTCGCATCGCCCGGCTGTCATTGGCGTCGGCACCCGCGGCATTGACCTGCCGTCGCTCATCGGTGTGCTGATCGTGGCCGGTGGACTGCTGGCCAGTGTCGTCTTCGATTTCTCGCCGGAGATGCTGCGCGTATGGCTGTCGCTGGCGCTGGCCGGCGCAGCGCTGTATGGCGGCATGCGCAGTGCCACATTGACCATGAGCGTTGCCGCCGTGCTGGCGGTGCTGCTTACCCTCTATGACTACGGGCCCTATCGGCAAGATGGGCTGGGCAGCACCTGGAGCCTGCAGGTCGACCTGGCCGGTCTGGCGATGCTGGGCTTTTTCGTGGCGGTGGCGGTGCGCGAGCGTCAGGCGCTGTCGGCGCGCATGGAGCAGATGCGGCGTTTTGAATCGCTGGGCTTGATGGCCGGCGGCATTGCGCATGATTTCAATAACGTGCTGGGCGCCGCCGGCGGCTATGCCGAGCTGGCCCAGGACCGTCTTGACCCGGCCTCGCCGGCGGCCGCGCCACTGAACGAAGTGATGTTGGCGGTGGCGCGCGGCCGCGACCTGACCGAACAGATTCTGCTGGCGGCACGCCGCGGCGATCGCCAGCGCGTCATGGTCGACCTGCGCGATGCGGTCGGCGAGGCGGTGCGACTGGCGCGGCCATTATGCCGTCCCGGGATCGAGATCGAATTCACGCCGCCAGCGCTGCCATTGGTGGTGCATGCCCACCCCACGCAACTGACGCGGGTAGCGTTGAACCTGGTGCGCAATGCCAGCCAGGCCGCACGCTCGCGCGTGGTGGTCAGCCTGCAGGGCGGCGATGCGCCGCTGGGACCAGTGCTGATCGGCGCGCCGCCGCCAGACCTGGCGTTGTGGCTGGATGTGGCCGACGATGGCACAGGTATCGCGCCAGAAAACATGTCGCGCCTGTTCGATCCATTCTTCTCCACCCGCACGGGCGCGGGCGAGAAGGGCACCGGCCTCGGCCTGGCGATTGTGGCCGGCATCGCCACCGAGCATGATGGCGCGGTCGCTGTCACCAGCAGCCCGGCTGGCACCATGTTTCGCCTGTTGCTGCCGGCCGCGCCGACGGGTAGCGTGGCATCGCCGCCGGCGGCTGCAGCTGTTGTGTCGCAAGACGCAGCATCCACGCCACTGGGCCAGGGCGAATGCGTGTTCGTGGTGGACGACGACGATGCCCAACGCGCATTGCTCGAAGAGTCGCTGGCGGCAATGGGCTTCGAACCCATCGGCTTTGCCGATCCGCAGGAGGCATTGCGCGAATTCGCGGTCGAGCCGCAGGCGGTCGACTTGCTGGTGACCGATCTCGACATGCCGCACTTGCGTGGTGATGCCCTGTTGACGCAGGTGCTGGCGCTCAGGCCCGGGATGCCGGCGCTGCTGTGTTCCGGCAACGCCCAGGCTGCGCAGCTCGCGGCAGGTCTGCAGATGCCAATAGTTAGCAAGCCGTTTGAACAGGCGGCCTTGCGCTCAGCCATCGCTGCGGCGCTGGCGACGGCGCAAAAACAATAAAGTGAGAAAAAAGGAAAACCGATGAACGCTCCCCTTTCACCCAAGATCCTGGTCGTGGATGACGACCATCAGATGCGCAAGTTGCTCATCGAGTACCTGAGCGGACACGGCATCACCGCCGACGGCGCCGGCACGGTGGCCGAAGCGGTCGCCGCCGTCAAGGCCAAGACCTACGACATGGTATTGCTCGACCTGGGGCTGCCCGATGGCGACGGCGCCGATCTGGCGCGTCAATGGCGTCGCGACACCACGATGTCGATCATCTGCATCACCGGTCGCAATGAAGAGGCCGATCTGGTCATGGGCCTGGAGCTGGGCGCCGACGACTATGTCACCAAGCCGTTCTCGCTGCGTGAAGTGCTGGCCCGCATGCGCGCTGTGCTGCGCCGCGCCGGGCATGGCGTGCAGGCGCCACCGGTGACACGGGGTAATCACCCGCGTGCCTATCGCTTCGGCGGTTGGGACCTGAACCTGAACACCCGCAAGCTGGTGGCGCCGGATGCGCGCGTGGTCAGCCTGACCAATGCCGAATTCAATCTGCTGGTGGTTTTCTTGAGCGCCCCGGGCCGCATCATTTCGCGCGAGCACCTGTTAGAGAGCACACGCGCGTTCGATGAAGTCTACGACCGCGCGGTCGATGTGCAGATTCTGCGGTTGCGGCGCAAGCTCGAGAGCGATCCCAAGAACCCGACCTTGCTCCGCACCGAGCGCGGCGCCGGGTATTTTCTGGACACAGAGATCGAGACGATCTGGGAGTGATCGGGTTCACGATCAACGCCTGACGCCCGATCCGGCGCCTGCCGTCCGGGCAGGCGCCGGGGGCGCCTTCGCGGTTCCGATGCGACGTCATTGCCGTGGGCATTATCTGCTTAGCGCATGCGCAAGTAGTAGCTACCCTGATAGTTCTTATCGACATTCTCCTTGGAGTCGAGCTCAAAGCTGATCGACGGCAGCTCTCCGAATGAAAACTGTTCTTGGAGTGCCAGCAGCCATGCGCGAAAGTCCCTCTCGACTCCGATCAGCGCGCCCGCCTCAGCGTGTTCCCTGGCATCTTGTTCGGTGACAAAGAACACCCAGACAGCAACCCACGTATCTGCCCGGAGAATCTCAAAATCGGCGATCGGGAGGGACTTTCCTTCCCCCCCTTCCAGGGCACGTATCATGGCTTGTTCGAGCGCAACTTGCGGCGGATATTGGGTCATGGCAGTACCTTTAAGACCTGGGAATTGATCAGAGTGCAGTGCCGGAGGCGCGCTGCTGAATACGGACACGCATTCATTGATTCCGGTGATCAGATACTCTTTTGTATCAGTGAACAGTTCTGACATGCAGGTGCCTGCGCGTGCTAGCTCTTGATCCCGCCAGCCACCTTCCTGGATATGAAAAAGCCACCCACTGGGTGTTGAACAGACGGGCCAGTATTCCATGAGTTCGCGTTCATCAAGCACCCTGAAACCCAGCGTATCTGCGAAGACCACGATACATCCCGATGCGCCGCTTAGATCAACCACATGAATCTTCAGTCCATCTGACGGTTCATACGCTATGCGCGTGATTTCCGTTCCGCGCGCAAAGACGAACTGGGATTCCAGGGGATGTGCAATAACTTTTTTCATGGCATCTTTATAGCAGTTCTCGCATGTAGGCGTTCAGCCCGGCGACCAGCGCTGCGAAGGTGACCGCGCAGCGTGGACTTGCCCGTAGATCCTCATGCATTGCCACCCAGGTGTCCAGCTTGAGTGAGAACTGTCTGGGCAGAAGATGGACCAGGTCCGTGTCCTTTGCCGCCAGTGCGACCTGGCAGATGCCAATGCCGAAGCCGGCGCGAATGGCGGCCAGTTGCGCCAGGTCGCTGTCGGCGCGAAACGTCAGGTTGGCGCGCGAGAACCAGGGAAATTGCGCCTGAAACTTGCGAATGTAGGCGCTTTCGTTATCGAAACCGATGAGAGCATGCCCCGACAGGGCATCGATCGAACCCGGCGTGCCGTGCGCCGCCAGATAGCGTCTGTGTGCATGCAGTCCTACTTCGATACCCCCCAGTCGTTTGGCGATCAACGCATCCTGCGCCGGCTTGAACATGCGCACGGCGATGTCGGCTTCGCGTTGCAGCAAGTCGTCGGCGCTATTGGACATGACCAGTTCGATGTTCAGCGCAGGATGTTCTTCCTTGAGTGCGGTCAGGATGGGAGGCAGGATTTCCACGCTGACGATTTCGCTGGCGGTCAGCCTGACCGTGCCGCGAACGCCAATGCCATGGCTGCTGGCCACGCGCCGCAGGGCCGATGTGGTGGCTGAGATGCCGGCCGCATAGGGTTTGAGTTCAAGCGCCGCATCGGTCGGAGAAAAGCCGTCGAAGGAACGCACGAACAGTTTTAGTCCCAATGCCGATTCCAGGTTGTCGATGTGACGACCCACGGTCGGTTGCGTCAATCCCATCTCTCGCCCTGCCGCCGATAGCGACCCGGTATCCATTACCTTAAGGAAGGTCCTGTACCACTCCCAGTTTGGTTCGGCATCGGCCATGCTATTCATTTATTTATAGGGGGAAGGCTAATTTAGGTAATTTTCATTTAAGTGTCAATTTTGCATACTGGCGCTCTGTAACGACAACCATGCAAGGAGCCGCCCCATGTCCAAGATCGCCCTGTTCGGCGCCGCCGGCGCTATCGGTAACAGTATTGCCGCGACGCTTGCTGCCCTCGGTCTGCCTTATCGTGTCGTCGGTCGCAGCGAAGCGAACTTGCGGCGGGCATTTGGCGCAGACCCGCTGGCGGAAATCGTCACATGGAATCCCGATTGTCCGGCGTCCGTAGAAGCCGCAGCGCGCGGCATCGACACGCTGATTTATCTGGTCGGCGTCGATTACACACGGTTCGACCTGCACCCTGAGCTGATGCGCAAGACCCTGGCGGGCGCGGTCAGTGCGGGTGTGCGCAATATCATCATGATCGGCACGGTGTATCCCTATGGCGTGCCGCAGTCCCTGCCTGTGCGAGAAGATCATCCGCGCCAGCCGCACACCTTCAAGGGCCGCATGCGCAAGGCCCAGGAAGATCTGCTGATGCAGGCCCATGCGGAAGGGCGCATCCATGCCGCCGTGCTGCGCCTGCCCGACTTCTATGGCCCGGGTGTCGAAGCCAGTCTTCTGCATGGGGCCATCAGGGCCGCCGTCCATGGCGGTGCTGCGGACATGGTGGGGCCGCTCGACCGTGCGCATGAGTTCGTCTTCGTGCCTGACGTCGGGCCGGTGGTGGCAAGGCTCATCAACACCCCCGAGGCATTCGGCAAGGTCTGGCACCTGGCGGGAGCCGGCGTCACGACGCAGCGGGAGTTGATCGCCGAGTTGGAACGTCAGACCGGCCGGAAGCTGAAGACGCGGGTGGCCGGCAAGACCATGCTGCGTCTGGTCGGCCTGTTCAATCCGTTCATGCGGGAGATGGTAGAGATGCACTACCTGCTGACCCGTCCGGTGATCATGGACGATTCAGCCCTTCACGAATTAATCGGACCGATTAAAAAGACGCCTTATGCGGAGGGCATACGGGCTTGCTTGAGTGGCGTGTCGTAACGGCGATCGGCCTCAGGATGACGGTTGGTTTTTTAGCGTAATTCGATCGTGTCTGCTGATCAAAATTTACGGCATTGTGGTAAAAAAGCAAAAAAAAATTAGAAAGTGCTAATTTATAATTCCCCAAAAAAAATTATCAATTTGTTAGTGAAAATTTACAGCCCGGGGGAAATGTGGCCAAAACTAATGTCGTTCGTGATGAACTTGTTGATCCGGTTCAACGTCTAGGCCGCAAGGCGTGTAAGTCGCAAGCACCGGTACGCTTGGGCCAGTTGTCTCTACTGAGCCTGGCGATCGCTGCCAGTTTTATCCCGCTGAGCGCGCAGGCTGCCTGTTCCACTGGCGGTTCCTTTACGTCTACCGCGAGCGGCACCCAGATCTGGGGCGCGAACGATTGTTCCATTTCCGCCGGCGTCAGCATCTCCGGAGGATCGCCGGCACTGGCGGCGACGGCAAGCGTCGGCACTCTTACCAATAACGGCGTCATTCGCGGCGGCGAAACCGGTTTTCGTGTCAACAGCACGTTCACGGTGGGGCTCGTCACCAACAATGGCACGATATCGAGCAGTTCGTCATATGCCATCAGAAACCAAGGTACTATCGGCACATTGACGAACAGCGGTTTGATCAGCGGTCCGTACAGTGGTGTTTATAATGACGGCTCGGCATCGATCACTTTGCTCAATAACCTCGCAGGTGGAGTCATTTCGAGTGGTAACGTCGCCATTACCAACAACTCTAACAACAGGATATCGACCCTGACCAATGGCGGGTCTATCGCAGGCGGCAACTCTGGCGTCTACAATGGTTCCCTGAGCGTTATCGGTACCCTGACCAACAGCGGCACCATTGCCGGTGGCAACTACGCAATTCAGAATTACTCGAGCGGCACCATCTCCGCGTTGAGCAATACCAGCACGGGGCTTATCAGTGGCATCAGGGCTATCTACAACCTTGCCACCATCACCTCGCTGTCCAATAGCGGCACCATCAATGGCACTGCTACCGGTATCTATAACGGTGGCACCGGCACCATCACATCGCTGCTCAATAGCGGCACCATCACCGGCACGACCTACGGTATCCAGACAGATAACGGTAGCAATATCACCTCGCTGGAGAACAGCAGCACAGGGATAATTCGGGGGGGCACCGCAATCCTGGCCGGCAATCTCACGCCCTCGGGTACGATTACCGTCGGTACCCTGACCAATGCCGGGACCATCACGGGAACCACCAACGTCGGTGTTGGCACCAGTGCCAACGGCACCATCGCCAGCCTGAGCAACAGCGGCGTCATCACCGGCGCCCTCGGCGGGATCGGCAATGCAGGCAGTATCGGCACGCTGGTCAACAGCGGCACTATTTCAAGCACTGGCTATGCCGTCTATAACGCAGCGACCGGCACCCTTGGCCCCATTTCCAATAGTGGCTTGATCGCTGGCACGATCGCAAACCTTTCTACCCGCGACCAAACCATCAATGGCGGCAGCGGCGCCACCTTTGGCACCCTGACTGGCAGCAGTGGCGCCATTACTTCCGGTGCCATGGGTTCAATCATCAGCACCTCCGCGAACCTGGTTTTCGGTAGCGGCAACATATTGCTCAACGACAATATCAACGTCGGCTCCCGCACGGTCAGTAATGTTGGCAGCACCTTGCAGTTGAACAATCACGCCACCATTACCGGTAATTACAGCCAGGGCGCCAGCGCCAAGTTGCTCATCGGCGTCAATGATGGTGCGACCGCAACCGGCCTCGCCAGCAATACCGGCTACGGCTATCTCTATGTGCAGGGTAATTCGACGATTGCCTCGGGCTCGACGATCGGCTTGACCAAGACTAACAGCTACGCATTTGCCAACGGCCAGAAATACGTGGTGCTGATTACCACGGGTACGGCCAATTACAGCACCAGCAGCTTGAATTATTCGCTGACCGGCTTCACCGTGACGGGCGCAAATGTGGTGGACGGCGGCAATACCAATCTGGTACTGACATTAGGTAGCAGCAGCACCGGCGGTAACAGCAGCACCGGCGGTAACAGCAGCACCGGCGGTAACAGCAGCACCGGCGGTAACAGCGGCACCGGCTCGACCGCGGTGAGCAATTTTGCGACAACCCCCAATGCCGTGTCTGCCTTGAGGAGCTTGAACAACTATAACGGCGCCAACGTCAGCCTGCTGAATGTATTCAATGCGACTGCGGCACTGGGATCGACCGCTGCGGCCAACAAGGCCGGCGCAGTATTGAGCCCGACCGCTAATACGGTGGCGGCAACGCAGTCGTCGACGGCGGCCACCACTCAGGTGCTCAATGTCGTGGCGGCCCACGTGGATGGCTTGCGGGTAGCGCAGGCGTCGGGCGGAAGCGGTATTTCCACCGGTGAAGCGGCCAATGACTGGGCCGTTTGGGGACAGGGTTTCGGTGGCTCTGCGCACCAAGATATGCGTGACAATGTCAGCGGTTTCCGCTCCAGCTATACCGGCCTCGTGCTGGGTGCCGACCGTATGGTCAGCCAACGCTGGCGCGTCGGCGCATTGCTGAGTTATGCCAGCAATTCCATCAGCGGACGCGATGACAACACAGGCAGTTCATCTCATGTCAATTCGTATGGCCTGATGGGTTATGGCGGCTACGCTGCCGATGATTGGTATGTGGATGTGGTGGCAGGCGCCATCCGGCACAAGTACGACTCCACGCGTGCGATTGATTTCAGTGGTTTCTCCGGCATGGCCAATGGCCGTTTCAACGGTACGCAATATGCAACTTCCGTACAGGCAGGCATGCCGCTCAAGCTCGACGGGGTCTGGGCACGTACCGTCTTGACGCCAATTGCCGGTCTCGGCTACAGCATCACGCGCCAAGGCGGCTATACCGAAACCGGCGGCAATGGTGCTGCACTGAACGTGAACGGAAGCAAGAACAGTTCGCTCAAGAGCGAACTGGGCATCAAGCTGGAACGTTCATTCACCACCACCTATGGCGACGTGGTGCCGGCCGCACAAATCAGCTGGCGTCACGAGTTCCATGATCGCGCCTTGCAATCGGTGTCTTCGTTCGCTGCGGACTCGACCGGGTCCACCAGCTTTACCAGCACCGGTGCCACGCCTGTGCGCGATACCGCAGTATTGGCGCTGAGCGCAACGCTGGTTCGTCGCGACAATCTGAGCGTGGTGGCGCGTTATACCGTCGAAGCGGGTTCTGGCTATACCGGCCAGACTGGCGACGTGCGTCTGCGCTACCAGTTCTGAGTAAGTTCGTGGCTCCCGCCGGCATCAACGGTGGGAGCCTATCCCTTCCGTACGCCATATTCGCTGCTCCGCGCTGCGCCAGCCACGCCAAAGAAGTCCGTGGAGCACGGTAGCGCATCAACGCCTGAAATCGCTTTAGAATGAGGCCCGGACAGTAGTTGGGCGAACAAAAATCGCACGCTGGTGTGGTTCCGTTTCTTGTCGAAACGCTCATTTGTTGGCATTGCATGTTCCCGTTGTGCGGAACTTCTGAAAATGAACAATTTCCCATTCGCAAACCAGATCACCATTCCCGAGGCGCTCAAGCGCGCCTATGCGCACTGGAATGCCGGACAAGCGCCAATGGCCGAGCAGCTTGCCAGGCAGGTATTGCAAATGGCGCCGTACCAGCCGGATGCCTTGCATTTGTTAGGTTTGATGGCGCATGCCTATGGCAAGCCCGACCTGGCCCTCGATTACTTGCGCCGAGCATGTGCAGCAACGACTGCATCGGCCTCTTATTGCAGCAACCTGGCCGAAGTCTGTCGTCAGCAGGGGCTGCTGACAGAGGCCGAGAAGGCCGCCCGGCGGGCCGTGGCGCAAGACCCGAATCTGATTGCCGGCTGGACCAACCTGGGCATCATTCTTCAGGAAAGTGGCAAGCTCGATGCCAGTCTGGAATGCCTGCAGCGCGTGTGCGCGCTGCAACCGGCCAATCCGGAAATCCATAATAACCTCGGCAATACCTACAAGCTTCTCAACCAGTTGGACGCGGCGCAAGCCAGTTACCGGCAGGCGCTGGCGCTGCATCCGAACTATCCGGAGGCGCACAGTAATCTGGCCTTCCTGTTGTGCGATTTGGGTCGTTTCGATGAAGCCGCCGTAGCCGCAGAGATGGCCATCGAACTCAACCCGCATCTGGCGGATGCGTACCTCAATCTGGCCGAGATCGAGATATCGCGCCTGCGCTATGTCGACGCGTTGCGGCACCTCAATGCATTGATGGCTTTTGCGCCGCAGCATCCTGGTGCATTGGCCGCACGAGCGCAGGTGCTGATCAAGACAGAGCGCCCCCAGGACGCGCTGGCGTGCGCGCGTCAGGCGGTCAGCGTGGCGCCTGACAATGCCAGGGCGCACAATACCTTAGGCCGTGCGTTGCAGGCATTGGATCAGCATGAGCAAGCGCTGAACAGTTTCGACCAGGCCGCAGCATTGCCAGGCACGGTGACGGAAGAGGCCATGACGGCACGCGCGCTCCTGCTTCTGGAAATGGGCGACAAGGAGGCCGCCATTGCAGCCTTCGATCGCACGCTGGCGCAATTTCCTGAATCGATACGCGTGACGATGGCGCGCGTCGACACCAAGACTTATCGTGCTGACGATCCTGATATCGCACTAATGGAAGCTGCGCTGACACACGCGATCAAGCCGACCCTCAATGACCAGATGGGTTTGCATTTTGCGTTGGGCAAGGCCTATCTCGACAGCGCCAATTCCGAACGCGCTTTTTATCATCTCGATCGCGGCAATGCGATCAAACGCGATGTCGTGGTGTATGACGCAGAGAAGACGGGGCAGTGGATGCGTCAGATTGCGGCTACCTTTACCCCTGAATTGATGGACAAGTTCAGGCGCGCTGGTGCGGCATCCGATCGTCCGGTGTTCATCGTCGGCATGCCGCGTTCCGGCACCACGCTGGTAGAGCAGATTCTTGCGTCACATGCCGACATTTTTGGCGCGGGAGAACTGAGCGCGTTGCGTTTTGCAGTCGATGGGGTGGGCAGTTTCCCGGATGATGTGGCGCGCTGGGGGGCGGAAGATTTTGCCCGCGTCGGGCGTGCCTATTTATCCCGTGTCGACGATCTGGCGCCCCACGCGCTGCGCCTGGTCGACAAGATGCCGGCCAATTTCCTCTATGCCGGGCTGATTCCACTCGTCCTTTCTGGTGCGCGCATCATTCACTGCCGTCGCGATGCGGTCGATACCTGCTTGTCGTGCTACAGCAAGCATTTCGCAGGCGAACAGCTGTTTTCTTACCGGCAAGACGAACTGGGCGTGTTTTATCGAGACTACCAATTCTTGATGGAAAGCTTGCGCGAGGTATTGCCGCAAGATCGCTTCATCGAAGTCGATTATGAAGACGTAGTCGACGACCTGGAGGCCCAGGCAAGACGATTGATCGCTTTTGTCGGCCTGCCATGGGACGATGCCTGTCTCGACTTCCACAAGACCAGTCGGGTGGTGCGCACTGCCAGCGTGAGTCAAGTGCGGCAGCCGATCTACACGACCTCGAAAGGTCGTTGGCGTCGCCATGCCGCATATCTCGGGCCGCTGCTGAGCGCCCTCGGGATCGATCAATCCAGCCTCGACAAAGCTGAGCCTGCGTAAGCACGGCGCTCCCAGTTCCATTCGATTGCGCCGCCATCCAAAAACGTGTGTACGAGCGTTGGCGCAGAAACAAAAAGCCCGCTGCTCTTTCGAGTCAGCGGGCTTTTCGGACGACGCCGCATACGCATGTTGCACATGCAGCGACGGGTATCTGGTGGTGATAGGTGGACTTGAACCACCGACCCCAGCATTATGAGTGCTGTGCTCTAACCAACTGAGCTATATCACCAGAAGCAAGCCCGCAACTATAGGTTAGTCTGGTCGGGCTGTCAATGCCTCAGGCGCACCTTCCGCAAAAATTCTACTCAGACGCCTGCGTGTGTTGAGCATGTTGCACTTGCTGCAACACCTGCGCCGTGGCATCGGGTGCATTGCAGTCGATGACGATGCGATCCGGCATCGAGCGCAGCCAGGTCAACTGGCGCTTGGCCAACTGGCGGGTGGCGGCGATGCCCTTGTCACGCAGCGCCTCGGCGTCGATCTCGCCGTCCAGGTATTCCCAGGCCTGCCGGTATCCCACGCATCGCATCGACGGTAGTCCAAGGTGAAGATCGCCGCGGGCGCGCAGGCTCTCTACCTCGTCCAGCAAGGCGCCGCCGCGCAGCATCAGGTCGAAACGCAATGCGATGCGGGCATGCAATACAGATCGATCAGCCGGTTCCAGCGCCAGCGGCAGCAACCTGAACGGCAGCGGTTGCGATTGTTGCTGCGACAGCAACGACGACATCGGCTTGCCAGTTAATAAGCTGATCTCCAGCGCACGCTGGATGCGCTGGCTGTCGTTCGGCTTGAGCCGTTGCGCCGTCACCGGATCGAGCTCGGCCAGCCGGGCGTGCATGGCGGGCATGCCAAGGCGTGCCGCCTCTTCATCGAGCTGCGCACGCAATGCGGGGTCGGCCTGGGGCAGTTCGTCCAGTCCGTCGCGCAGTACCTTGAAGTACAGCATGGTGCCGCCCACCAGCAAGGGCAGGCGTCCGCGGGCGGTGATTTCTTGCGTCAGGCGCAATGCATCCTGGCGGAATTGCATGGCCGAATAAGCCTGGCCGGGATCGAGGATGTCGATCAGGTGGTGCGGCACGCTGTCCAGTTCGGCGCGGGTCGGCTTGGCGGTGCCGATGTCCATGCCGCGATAGACCAACGCCGAATCGACCGAGATGATTTCGCACGGAATGTGGCGCGCCACTTCAAGCGCCGCCGCCGTCTTGCCGGAGGCGGTCGGGCCCATGATGGCCACGGCCAGGGGAAGCTTGTCCATCTTACTGGCCGCGCAAGAACAGTTTGTCGAGGTCCGACAGCGCCATCTGGCTCCAGGTCGGCCGGCCGTGATTACACTGGTCGGCCCGCTCGGTGGCCTCCATCTGGCGCAGCAGGGCGTTCATCTCGGGCAGGGTCAGGCTGCGATTGGCGCGCACGGCGGTGTGGCACGCCAGCGTGCCCAGCAATTCGTTGCGCCGTTCCACCAGCACCCGCGAGCCGCCATACTCCCGTACGTCGCGCAGCACGTCGCGCGCCAGCGATTGGGCGTCGGCGTTCTTGAGCAGCGCCGGCACCGCGCGCACCGCCAGCGTGGTGGGCGACATCACGGCGATGTCGAAGCCCAGCGCCGAGAGCGTCTGCTGATGCTCTTCGGCGGTGCCGACCTCGACCGCGTCAGCGTAGAAGGTGACCGGGATCAGCAACGGCTGGACGAACATCTCGTTGCCGTCCAGCGCATTCTTGAGTTGCTCGTAGAGGATGCGTTCGTGCGCCGCATGCATGTCGACTACCACCAGCCCGCTGCTGTTCTGGGCCAGCACGTAGATGCCGTGCAGCTGCGCCAGCGCAAAGCCCAGCGGGAATTCACCCGAAGGCAGTTCGGGCGCGGGCTGCGGTGCAGGTGCCGGGTTCGGCGCGGGGCGGAACATGGCGCCATAGGCCTGCACATCCTGGCGCACGCCCGAGGCGTCGCCGCCGAACGAAAACGGTCGCGCCGGAGTGGCGCCGAACTGGGTCGGCAGGCTGGCCTGTTGCGCCGTGTTGCCGATCCAGGGCAGCGCTGCGCTGGGCGCGGCTTGCGGCGCCGGGGCCTGGCCGAACGAGGTGGCCGAGGTCGCCGCCAGCGCGCGCGATACCGCATGGAACACGAACTGGTGCACGCTGCGGCTGTCGCGAAAACGCACTTCGATCTTGGATGGATGGACGTTGACGTCGACCAGCGCCGGGTCGAGTTCGAGCGCCAGCGCATAAGATGGATAACGGTCGCCGTGCAGCACGTCCTGATAGGCGGCGCGCACCGCGTGCATCAGCAACTTGTCGCGCACGAAGCGGCCATTCACATAAAAGTACTGGGCGTCGCCGCGCGCCTTGGAGGCGGTCGGCAAGCCGACAAAGCCGTGCAGCCGCAAAGGGCCGGCGCTTTCTTCGAGGGGCAGGCGGGCGTTGGCGAAGTCGTCACCCAGGATATGCGCGCTGCGCTTGGCAAATTCGCCCACGTTCCAGTGGTCGATGGTCTTGCCGTTGTGCGACAGCGAAAAGCTGACATCCGGGCGCGCCAGGGCGATCCGGCGGACCACTTCGGCGCAGTGGCCGTATTCGGTCTGTTCGCTCTTCAAGAACTTGCGGCGCGCCGGGGTGTTGAAGTACAGGTCCTGCACATCGATGGTGGTGCCGGTCGCGCCCGAGGCCGGTGACACCGTGCCGTGGTGCGAGCCGGTGAGTTCCCATGCATGCGCGGCGTCGGCGGTGCGGGTGGTGACCGTCAGTTGCGCCACCGAGGCGATCGAGGCCAGCGCTTCACCCCGAAAACCCAGCGTGCCGACGTTTTCCAGGTCGACCAGCGAGGCGATCTTGGAGGTGGCATGGCGGGCCAATGCCAGAGGGAGTTGCTCGGGGGGAATGCCGCGACCGTTGTCGGTGATGGCAATGCGCTTGACGCCGCCTTGCTCCAGTCGCACCGTGATCTGGGTGGCGCCGGCGTCCAGCGCGTTTTCCAGCAGTTCCTTGACCACGGCAGAGGGCCGTTCGATGACCTCGCCGGCGGCTATCTGCGAGATCAGCTGGTCTGGCAGGGCCTGGATCGGGCGAGGGGCGTCTTGCGTCGAGGAGGGGGAGGGAGCGAACGGTGCATTCATGGCGCGATTATAACGCCGACGGCCCAGGCATTTGCGTGGGCCGCCAGCGCGCCGGACTGCCGGCGATCAGAGCCGGAAGGTGCTGACCGCGTCGGCCAGGCGTACCGCCTGCTGCTGCAGCGACTGGGCAGCGGCAGCGGCTTCTTCGACCAGCGCGGCGTTCTGCTGGGTGGTCTGGTCCATCTGGGCGATGGCACGGTTGATCTGGTCGATGCCGTCGCTCTGCTCGCGGCTGGCGGTGGTGATCTCGCGGATCACGGTCGACACCCGCTGCACGCTGGAGACCACGTCGCTCATGGTGCTGCCGGCCTTCTGCACCAGCTGCCCGCCGTTGTCGACGGTGTGCACCGAGGCATCGATCAGTTCCTTGATTTCCTTGGCTGCCACGGCGCTGCGCTGGGCCAGCGTGCGCACTTCGGAGGCTACCACCGCAAAGCCACGACCCTGTTCGCCGGCGCGGGCCGCTTCCACCGCCGCATTCAGCGCCAGGATATTGGTCTGGAAGGCAATACCGTCGATCACGCTGATGATGTCGACGATGCGTTGCGACGAGGTATTGATGGCGGTCATCGTGTCGACCACCTGGTTGACCACTTCGCCGCCCTGGCTGGCCACGCTCGATGCGCTGTCGGCCAGGTGATCGGCTTGCTGGGCATTGTCGGCGTTCTGCTTCACGGTCGAGGTCAGTTGCTCCATGGCCGAGGCGGTCTCTTCGAGCGCGCCGGCCTGCTGCTCGGTGCGCGAGGACAGGTTGAGGTTGCCGGCGGCAATCTCGCTGGCGGCGGTATTGATCTCGTCGGTGCCCGAGCGCACGCTCGCCACCACCGCCGACAAGCCTTCGCTGATGCCGTTGAAGGACTGCATCAGGCGACCGATCTCGTCGCCACGGGTGACGTGCAGGCGGGTGCTCAGGTCGCCGCTGGCGATGCGGTCGGCCGCAACGCAGACGGCGTCCAGCGGGCGCGACACCATGCGCCGCACCATCACCGTCAGGATCACCGCCAGCAAGGCCAGGAACAGCAAGCCGAAGCCGATGAAGGTGTTGCGCATGGTCTTGACTTCACGGGTGATCTCGTCGACGTAGGTTTCGCCGGCGATCAGCCAGTTCCAGGCGGGATAGCGGGTGAAGGCGACGATCTTTTCGCGGCCATCGGCGGCGGTGTAGCGCAGCGTGCCCTTTTCTTGCTGCAGCACTGTGCGCAGGTATTCCTGGCCACTGGCGTCCTTCAGCTCGAGCAGGCTGGCGCCTTCTTCCTTGCCTTCGCGCGGGGCGCCGGCAATCATGATGCCCAGTTCCTTGCCGGGACGGGCATTGAGTACATAGAAGAAGCCGGTGTCGCCGATCTTCAGTGCCTTGATCTTGTCGCGCAAGGCCTTGACGTTGGGCGAGATGTCGATGCCGACGTACAGCGCGCCGACGATGCGGTTGCCGGCATCCTTCACCGGCACGTACTTGGTGATGTACTGCTTGCCGAACAGCGTCGCCAGCCCGGTGTAGGGGCGGTCTTCACGCAGCGCGGCGTAGCCGGGGTGGGCGCGGTCGAGCAGGGTGCCGATGGCGCGCTCGCCGTTTTCTTTCTTGAGGGAGGTCGACACCCGCACGAAATCATCGCCGGTCTTGGCAAAGATGGTGGCCGATACGCCGGTCTCGGCAGTGAAGCGGTCGGGGATGGCGAAGTCGAGGTTGAGGTCGCGGCCGGCGCTCTGGAAGGCAGGCGTGGCGCGGTCGCCGATCTGGATGGTGCGGGCTTCGTCGAGCGTGAACGCGCCGGGGAAATCGTTACCAAACATGGTCGAGAAACGGTCGACCTGGCTGGTGACCGAGTGATCGAACATTTCGACCATGTGCGACACGCTGCGCGCCTCGTTGGACATCTGCTCCACCGAGCGTTGCTCGATCATGCGCGAAGACGAGTAAGTAATCAGGAACAGCGCAATGATGAATACGGCGCCGACCAGCGCCACGGTCAGGGCGGTAAGCCTGGTACCGACCGAACGGTTCGACAGGAGGGAACGCGTGCGCACGGCAGAAACGGACGATTCAATAGCCATAGCTGTTGTTGTTATTTAAAGTAAAGAAAACGAGGATTCATTTAGTCATGCGGCGCAGGTGCGACCAAGGCATGACTGTTAGGCGGTAACTTGCTGCTTGCTGTTAGTGCGCTTCGATGCGCTATCCCCCCAGGTGCATGGATTTCGGTTGCATGATCAATCAGCGGCCGGCGAGGGCAGTGCCGGTCGGGTAAGGATTGCCTGGATGGCGCGAGCACATCTGGGGAGAGCGCATCCGCGTCAAATCATCGAATCTGCTGGGGGATGGCGAAGTATAGCCAGCCGTTACTTGATATGGATCAATTACTTTTGATGTTTGCGCTCACATTGAGCGTCGCTGTTGTATTTTTATCGCGGCGATATGGATTTGACAATGCCTATCAGCGATCAAGTCGAAGTATTTGTGATTATTTCGTTAGTTTTTTGCGCACTCAGTAACTATCTTGCAACACCATCGGCGATTGGGTGGCGAGAGAAATTCCTAAGCCAGTCTTCCAATGCTTCTGCTGACAGCGGGCGCGAAAAATAATAACCCTGCGCCACGTCGCATCCCTGTTGTTGCAGCAGCAGGCATTGTTCGAGTTCTTCGACGCCTTCGGCTACCACGGTCAGTTTGAGGCTTTCGCCAATCCGAATGACGGCGTTGGTGAGCGCGCTGACGGTCTCGTCCTTGGCCATGTCGCGCACAAAACTCTGGTCCAGCTTGAGTTCGCCTACGGGCAGCTTGCGCAGGTAGCCCAGGCTGGAGTAGCCGGTGCCGAAGTCGTCCATGGCCAGTGGCACGCCCATCTCGTGCACCGCCGCGATGGTGCGGTTGGTGCTGGGGTTGGTGTCCATCAGGACGGTTTCGGTAATTTCGATGCACAGATCGCTGGGCGAGAGCGCATGGCGCTGCAACAAGTCGCCCAGGAACTGCGGCAGTTCCAGGTCGTGGAAATTGGTGGCCGACAGGTTGACCGATACCGATGGCACCTGGATCCCGCGCCGGCGCCAGTCGGAGAGCTGGAAGCAGGCTTCCTCGAGCGCCCATTTGCCGAGTTCGCCGATCAGGCCGCACTCTTCGGCAATCGGAATGAAGCGCCCCGGCGAGATATTGCCCAATTGCGGATGCGGCCAGCGTGCCAGCGCCTCGACACCGTGCAATCCACCATGCCGGAGATGGATCTGCGGCTGGTAATGGAGCACGAAGTCGCCCCCGCGCAAGGCGTCGCGCAGCGCACCTTCCAGCGCCAGGCGCTCCTGAGCCATGCTGTTCATCTCGTCGCTGAAGAAGCTGAAGCGACCACGGTTGACCGCCTTGGCCTGGTACATCGCCATATCGGCCCGATGCAGCAGGGTTTCGATGTCGCTGCCATTGGCCGGAAACATGGCCACGCCGATGCTGGCCGATGGATTGAGCGGCGTGCCGTTGATGTGGCAGGGCTCGCACAGATGGTCCTGGATGCGCTTGACGACATCGGTCAGGTGGTTGGCATCGTACTGGTTGAGCACCACCACGAATTCGTCGCCCGACAGGCGACCGACGATATCCGAACGGCGCGCCTGGACCTGCAGTCGCGTGGCCACGGTGCGCAACAGCTCATCGCCGGCCTGGTGCCCCAGCGAGTCGTTGACCTGCTTGAAACGGTCGAGATCGATGAACAGCACCGCCACCGTGCTGTGGCTGCGTTCGGCCGCCGCAATCGCCTGGCCCGCCTGCACCAGCAGCAGCGCCCGGTTGGGCAGGCCGGTGAGGGCGTCGTAGAACGCCAGCTGGTGGATTTTTGCGCGCGAGGCTTCGCGTTCGATGGCCAGGGCGCACAGGTGCAGGCCGGCGTCGACCAACAGCCGGTGGAAGGCGTTCGGGTGGCGCGGCATCCGATAATAAAAGGCAAAGGTGCCGATCACGCGGCCGTCGGCGGTCTTGATCGGGGTCGACCAGCAGGCGCGCAGGCCGTGCTGGCGCGCCAGTTCGCGATAGTCGGTCCAGCGCGGGTCGGTCTCGATATCGTCCACCGATACCGGCTGGCCGGTGAAGGCGGCGGCGCCGCAACTGCCCATGAGGGGGCCGATCTGCAGGCCATCCAGCGCGCGGTTGAATGTCTCCGGCAGGCTGGGGCCGGCCAGGGTGTGCAGCCGCCCCTGGTCATCGACCCGCTGGATCGAGGCCAGCACGTCCGGCGCCACGCGTTCGACTTCTTCGCACAGCAGGTTCATCTGCTCGGCCAGCGACGAGTCGCGCGCCATCGCATTGAGCACCTTGTACTGCAGGACTTCATGCACCTTGGTATTAGTGATGTCGGTCATCACGCAGACCGCATTGATCAGCTTGCCTTCGCCATCGAGGATGGGGTTGACCACCGCCGACATCCAGAGCGGCTGGTCGTGCATGTCGTGGATCAATTCTTCGGTGTGGTAACTGCGCCCGGCCAGCAGTTCGCTATGGCAGGCTTCGATCGAGCGCACGAACGAAGGATAGTTGACGAACAGTTCATGCGGCTTCTTGCCGATGGCGTCCTGGGCCTGAAAGCCCAGCATGCGGGTAAAGCCGATGTTATGGAAGACGATCCGGTTCTGGTCGTCGGTGATGATCACCGCGTTGTCGGTCTCGTTGATGCCCAGCGATAACAGGTGCAGATGCTCGCGGTCCTTGACTTCGCGCGTGACGCGGTAGGTCACGTCGGCGCCGATGCAGATGACCTTGATCGGGTGTCCATGGGCGTCGAGCACCGGCGAATAGGTGGCTTCCCACCACACGGTGCGGCCGTTGCGGGCGCGCCGCTGGAACCGCCCCGAAAAGAAGCGGCCGCAGCAGACGTCACGCCAGAAGGCGGCATATTCGGGGCTGTTGGCGTAATCGTCGTGGCAAAGCAGGCTGTGTGGCTGGCCAATCAGTTCGGCCGCCAGATACTGCATGGTCTTGAGGTAATTGCTGTTGGCGCCCAGGATAATGCCATCGGCCGTGAATTCGACCACCCCCAGCGAGCGGTTCAGTGCGTTGAGCACGCTGTGGGTCTGTTGCGAATCGTCGATGTGGGCCGTGATGTCGGCGGCCACCGAAATGACCTTGAGCAACTGGCCCTGGTCGTCGAGCATCGGGCTGCAGATGGCTTCCAGCCACAAGGTGGTGCCGTCGCTGCGGATGCGTTGCAGGGTGCCCGAGATGACTTCGCCGCGCTGCAGGTGGCGCCAGAAATCCTGGTATTGCTCGGTGGTGACGTAGGTCGCGTCGCACAGCACCCGATGATGCTGGCCGACCAGCTCGTGGCGCTCGTAGCCGAGCAGGCGCAGGAAGTTGTCGTTGACCTCGAGCAGCGTGCCATCGGCGGCGAACTCAAGCATGGCCATGGAACGAGACAGCGCCGCCAGCAAGGCGCCGCGTTCGTCGCCGGATTGCTGGCGATTCAATTCAGTGATGAACGGCCCGTTCTCATGCATCGCCGCTTTCCCCCTTGCTTGCTTGGTCGGTGGCGATGCAATTCTCCGGTGAGCATCGCTGCTGCTGATCATAAGTCATTTTTACATTCTGGCGCATCGACGAGAAAGTTGCCATGTGGAATTGACTTAGAACTGTTCCCAATCACCCGCATCGTCGTTGGCCGGCTTTGACTGCAGGGCCGGCTTGGCAGGCTTGGCGGGTAATGCCACGGATGGCCGCGCCTTGACTGGCGCCGGCTTGGGCGGTGTCGCGGTGTTCTTGACCGGCGTCACCGGCGCGGCCGGTGCGCGCGGGGCGGCAGTCCTGACCGGGGCTGCGTGGTTGTCGAGCTTGAACACGCTGACCACTGCCGTGAGACGGTTGGCCTGGTCCTGCAGCGATTGCGCCGCAGCGGCGGCCTGTTCGACCAGCGCGGCGTTTTGCTGCGTGGTCTGGTCCATCTGCGACACGGCATGGTTGACCTGCTCGATGCCGTCGCTCTGCTCCTGGCTGGCCGATGAGATCTCGCCCACCACGTCGGTGACCCGGCGCACGCTGTCGACCACCTCGTTCATGGTGATGCCGGCCTGCTCGACCAGGCGGCTGCCGTTGCCGACCTTTTCCACCGAGTCGTCGATCAGCCCCTTGATTTCCTTGGCGGCTGCCGCAGAACGCTGCGCCAGCGAGCGCACTTCGGAGGCCACCACCGCAAAGCCGCGCCCCTGCTCGCCGGCGCGGGCCGCTTCCACCGCAGCATTGAGGGCCAGGATATTGGTCTGGAAGGCAATACCGTCGATCACGCTGATGATGTCGACGATCTTGCGCGACGACTCGTTGATCGAGCCCATCGTCTGCACCACCTCGCCCACCACGTTGCCGCCCTGGGCCGCCACGTCGGAGGCTGAAGCGGCCAGCTGGTTGGCCTGGCGGGCGTTGTCGGCGTTCTGTTTGACGGTGGAGGTCAGTTGTTCCATGGCCGAGGCGGTTTCTTCCAGCGAGCTGGCCTGTTCTTCGGTACGCGAGGACAGGTCGAGGTTGCCGGTGGCGATCTCGCCCGACGCGGTGGTAATGGTGTCGGTCGATTCGCGCACCTGCAGCACGATCTTCTGCAGGTTGCCATTCATGCTCTGCAATGCCGTGAGCAGCTCGGCGGTTTCGTCGCGGCCGCTGACCTCGATGCGGCTGGTCAGGTCGCCTTCGGCCACGGTGCGTGCCAGGCGCACGGCGTGGTTGAGCGGCTGTGTGATGCTGCGGGTCAGGACCCAGGCCACCGCCACGGCAAAGGCGATCGCCAGCAACATCAGGCCCAGCGTGAGATTGCGCGCACTCTCGTACTGCGCGCGTACGGCGGCGGCCGAATCCTGCATCAGCTGATCCTGGAACTTCACCAGCGCAGCCACCTTGTCGAGGTAACTGGTGCGCAGGCCCTGCTCGGCCGGCGCGTACATGGCGGCGATGGCTTCGTCGCGCCGCCCGTCCTTGATGAGCTGGGCCAGCTTGTCGCTACTGGCGATGTAGGCCGTGCGCGCCTGCTGGATTTCATTGAAGATGCTGCGTCCGCCGGCGCTGTTGATGGTCTTGTCGAGCCCCTGCATGTCGGCACCGATCTTGGTGATGGCCTTGGCGATGATGGCCTGCTGTTGCTCCAGCTGGGTTGGGTCGGACATGAGTAACAGGTTGCGCACGGCGCGCAGGATCACGTTTTCCTGCAGGATCACGTCATTGGCCAGTACCGTCTTGGGGTAGGCGCCGGTGGTCACCTCTTGCATGCGCCGGTCGAGCTCGGCCATGCGCGTCAATCCCAGCACCCCGACGCCGACCAGCAATATCACCATGATCGCGAAGCCCATCCCGAGGCGAACGCCGATTCTTGTGTTCTTGAGGTTAAGGCTCAACATATTTCCCCTGGTATTTGTAATGTTATGCGCGTATTCAAAACTCGCGTTTATGGTTATCGGACGACTGCCCCTGATTCTGAAGTCCTGTCAGGTGCTTTATCAAGGGTTAACCGACTGTGCTTGAAAGCCGACGAAAAACGGCAAAGGGATGGCAGGAGTGTTGGTGTATTATTCTTCGTCGGGATGGCGCGCCGTGCGTCATCCGGCGCTGTTGCCGACAAGGGAAGGCCGGGTCGGTCAGCAAGGGGGCGCCGGCAGGTGATGGTTTAGAGACGATTGGGTTTATGGATTATCTGCAGTTGCTGGACGTGCTGATTCACGTCGACAAATATCTCGGTTTCTTGATTGAGCAGTACGGCCCGCTGATCTATGCGGTGCTCTTCCTCATCGTGTTCTGCGAGACCGGCCTGGTGGTGTTGCCTTTCCTGCCAGGAGATTCGCTGCTGTTCATCGCCGGCACCTTCTGCGCCACCGGCGCCATGAACATCTGGCTGCTGATGTTCTTGCTGGTGGTGGCGGCCATTACCGGCAACACCCTCAATTACTGGATCGGCTCGCTGGTCGGGCACAAGGTCTATACCCATAACTACCGCTGGCTCAATCCCGACGCGCTGCGCAAGACGCACGCGTTCTACGAGAAGCACGGCGGCAAGACCATCGTCATCGCGCGTTTTACGCCCATTGTGCGCACCTTCGCCCCATTCATCGCGGGTGTCTCGGGCATGAGCTTTGCCCGCTTTCAGTTCTTCAACGTGATCGGCGCCTTGCTGTGGGTCGTTGGTCTGGTGGTGCTGGGGTATCTTTTCGGCAACATTCCGATGGTCCAGCAAAACCTCAATACCCTGGTCATCATCGGCATCATCGGCGCCATCATTCCGATCATCGCCGGTGCCGGGTGGCAGCTCTATCGCAAGCTGCGTGGCAAGCGCAAGGTACATAGCGCCTGAGTTAGCCGCGTGTTCTCGCATGGGCCACGCAGACAGGCCGATGATGATGATGCCGCCAGGCATTTAAATGATCGCCATGCCGTTGCGAGCGGACGATGGCGGCGGCAGGGCACCTCTTGTCCCTGATCCCGGGTTTTGCATTTATTTCAATCTTTCCTTGCCGGCTTTGTAAAACTAAGCAAGTATGGTTGCTTGCCAGTGCAAGGATCTGAAGCGGGACGGTAATTGAAAAGATTACTTTCTTCGCTTTGCCACACGCCAGAATTCCATCAGTCTCTTCAAGACCTCGATGGGCGCTGGGTCGACGACGCCGGGGAAGCGTCGGGTGACTCGGTGAGCACAGGATAGTCGGCACAGCTTCGACGCACGGCAATTCAGCAGTCTGCATTTCATTGGCGCTTTTGAGGGGGATCGTCATGAATGAAACTCGCGTTCCTTTTCGCGTGTCGCACGCGTCACGTCCATCATCTACATCATCCACACCATCGCGACGTCCGCCATTACGGCGCGCATCACGCTTGCTGTCGCTGGAACAGCGCATCATGTTCGACGCCGCTGCGGTCGCCGTCGCCGTCGATGCCGCGCATGACAGTGAAGCGCATGATGCGGCCCATGTCGCCGAAGCGGCAGCGGCGCATCTGGTGCGGGTGGCCGACCCGGGCGTCAACGACGGCAAGAAAGAAGTGGTGTTCGTCGATACCTCGCTGGTCAATGTCCAGGTGCTGGAAGCCGGGGTCCGGGCCGGGGTGGCCATCGTCGAATTCGACGGCAGCGCCGATGGCCTGGCGCAGATCGCGCAATGGGCGCAGGCAAACACCGGCTATGACGCCATCCACATCTTCTCGCACGGCGCCGAGGGCATGCTCAACCTCGGCACCCTGGTGCTGGACGAGATGGCGCTGGCATCGGCGTCGGTCAAGGCGCAACTGGCCGACATCGGCCATGCCTTGAATGCCGGCGGGGATCTGTTGCTGTACGGCTGCGACATCGCCGCCGGCGACGACGGGCAATTGTTCGTCAACGACATCGCACGGCTGACCGGCGCCGATGTGGCCGCATCGACCGATGCCACCGGTGCCGCCGGCCTGGGGGCCAATTGGGTGCTGGAGTCGCACACAGGAGACATCCAGGTGCGTGCCCTGGAGGTCGATGGCTACAGTGGTGTGTTGGGGGTTGCCACGATTACTGTCGCAGATGTGGGGAGCGGGGCGACAAAATCGTTTACCAAGAATATCGACGGCGTTTTATTCAACTTCGTTTCGACATCGAATGGTTCCTACATCGCTTTCTACAATCGCACGGTTCCAGGCATCTACAGCACTGATCTAAGTTCTTTCGATACCGGGAAGATCGTTATGTCCATCAATGGGACATTCGATTTAAACGGATTGATCATCTATGCATATGGTTCCGGCAGTTCCACCCTTACGGGGACATTCGCGGATGGGAGCACGGTAACGCGTACCTATAACTTCAGGCCCAGTAGCTACATCTCCATTTCTGAGGCCGATTCCGTGTTCAACGATGTCGTAAAGTTCGAGTTCAGTGGGCTCAACGTCGTCTACCAGAATTTTTCCGTCAGCGATATCAAACTTTTCCCTGTCGTCACCGACAGCCAGATTTCGATTACCTCTACCGGCACCGGCATCGGTGGCGTCTACAAGATCGGCGACACGGTCAGCGCGCGGTGGAACAACGGCAGCAGTGGCAACAACAACAGCGGCATCGTGGCCGCGACCTTCGACTTCAGCCAGTTCGGCGGCAGCGCCAGCGTGGCGGGCACCCGTTCCGGTGGCATCTGGAGCGCCAGCTATACCATCACCGCCGGCAACATCGATGCGGTCAACCGCAATGTCTCGGTGCGTGCGTCCAACGGTAGTGTGGTCACCACCGGCACCGACAGCAGCAACCTGAGCGTCGACAATATCGCCCCCACCGTCACCACTGGCCAGATATCGATTGCCGGCGCCACCGGCGCCGGTGGCGCCTACAAGATCGGCGATGTGGTCACCGTGAGATGGAACGACACGGCTGCGGGCGACAACAACAGCGATGTGATCATCAATGTCAGGGTGGACTTCAGCCAGTTCGGCGGCAGCGCCAACGTGGCGGCCACCAATGCCGGTGGCTTATGGAGCGCCAGCTACACCATCGTGGCGGGAACCATCGATGCGCTCAATCGCAGCGCGTCGGTGACGGCCATGGACAATGCGGGCAATATCACGATGAGGACATCGGGCCCGGTCTGGGTGGATAACATCATTCCTACCGTCGTCATTACCAGCAACGCCAGTCGTCTGGCCGCCAACGAGACCGCCACCATCACCTTCAATTTCAGCGAGGATCCCGGTTCATCCTTTACGTGGAACGGCGCCAGCGGTGATGTGGTGGTAACCGGCGGCATGCTGTCGGCCCTGGTCGGCAGCGGCCTGAGCCGTACCGCCATCTTCACGCCGACCACAGGCATGAACAACGGCATCGGCAGCATCACCGTGGCCGCTGGCAGCTATCTCGATATCCCGGGCAATGCCAGCGGCGCTGCCGTCACCTTTCTGCTGCCCTATGACACGCTGGCGCCGAACGCGCCGTCGGCACCGGTGATGAGCAGCGCTTCCGATACGGGTGTGTCCAATAGCGACGCGATCACCCGCAACATCACGCCTACCTTCACCGGAACGGCCGAGGCCGGCTCCACGGTGATTCTCTACGGCACCAACGGCGTCACCGTGCTGGGGTCGACCGTGGCCAACGGCAGCGGCAACTGGTCCATCACGACCGCGGTGCTCAGTGAAGGGCGGCATGTCCTGCAGGCCGCGGCGGTCGATGCGGCAGGCAATGTCAGCCCGCGCTCGGCCGCGCTGGTGGTGGTTATCGACACGACAGCGCCGGGTCTGTCCATTGCCAGCAACGTGGCCACGCTGAGGGCCGGCCAGAGCGCGACCATCACCTTCACCTTCAGCGAAGACCCGGGCAACACCTTTACGCTGGGGGATGTGGCCGTCAGCGGCGGCACGCTGTCGGCCCTCAGCGGAACCGGCCTGGTCCGCACGGCCAGCTTTACGCCCACGGCCAATACCAACGGCGGCAGCGCCAGCATCTCCGTGGCCGCCGGCAGCTATACCGATGCGGCCGGCAATGGCGGAGGCGCCGGCATCATGCCCACGCTGAGCTTCGATACGCTGGCGCCGAATGCGCCTTCGGCGCCGGTGATGGACAGCGCCTCGGACACGGGCGTGTCCAACAACGACGGCATTACCCGCATCACCACGCCGACCATCTCCGGCACGGCCGAAGCCGGTTCCATCGTGACGCTCTATGACAGCGATGGCGTCACGGTGCTGGGTTCGACGGTCGCGACAGGGGGCAACTGGTCGGTGACCTCGACGACGTTGAGCGAGGGCGTGCATACCATCACCGCGCGCGCCGCCGACAGCGCCGGCAACATTGGCGCCCGCTCGGCCGGGCTTGGCGTGACCATCGATGTCACGGCGCCGACGGTGCTCGTCACCAGCAACCTCGACGCCGTCAAGAGCGGCGAGACGGCCACCATTACTTTTACCTTCAGCGAAGATCCGGGCAGCACCTTCATGCTGAGCGATGTGGTGATCAGTGGCGGCACGCTGTCGGCCATCAGCGGTACGGGATTGATGCGGTCGGCGCTCTTTACGCCCACCGCCGATGTCAACGGCGGTGTGGCCAGCATTTCGGTCGCTGCCGGCAGCTACACCGATGCCGCCGGCAATAGCGGTGGCGCCGGTGCCGCGCAGACGCTTGCCATCGATACGCTGGCGCCGAATGCGCCCTCTCAGCCGGTCATGAGCAGCGTGTCCGACACCGGGGTTTCCGATAGCGACGCCATCACCCGCAATACCACCCCCACCTTTACCGGCACCGCAGATGCGGGGGCCACGGTCATCCTCTACGACACCATCGGCGGCGCCGGCAACATCGTGCTGGGCTCGGTGGTTGCCAACGGCAGCGGCAACTGGTCGATCACGGCAGCGCCGCTCGGCGAAGGCACGCATGTCCTGCAGGCCGCCGCTGTCGATGCGGCCGGCAATGTCAGTCCGCGCTCGGCGGGGCTGGTGGTCGCCATCGATACGACAGCGCCGGGCGTGAGCATCGCCAGCAACGTCGGCAGCCTCAGGATTGGCACGACTGCCATCATCACCTTCACCTTCAGCGAAGACCCGGGCAATACCTTCGCGCTGGCGGACGTGGTGGTCAGCGGCGGTACGCTGTCGGCCATCACGGGCGCGGGCCTGGTCCGGTCGGCGATCTTCACGCCCACCGCCGGCACCAACAGCGGCACGGCCAGCATCACCATTGCCGCCGGCAGTTATACCGACGTGGCGGGTAACAGCGGCGCCGCGGGTGCCACACCCACGCTCAGCTTCGATACACTGGCGCCGAATGCGCCGTCGGCGCCCGTGATGGACAGCGCATCGGACACCGGCGTGTCCGGCAGCGACGGCATTACCCGCATCACCACGCCACGCTTTACCGGCACGGCCGAAGCCGGCTCTACCGTGACGCTCTATGACAGCGATGGCGTCACGGTATTGGGTTCGACCGTGGCGACAGGGGGCAACTGGTCGTTGATCACCTCGGTGTTGAGCGAGGGCATGCATACCATCACCGCGCGCGCCACCGACGGTGCCGGCAATATTGGCGCTCGGTCGGCCGGCCTGGGCGTGGCCATCGACACGACGGCGCCGACGGTACTCATCACCAGCAGCGTCGGCAGTCTCAAGAGCGGCGAGACGGCCACCATCACCTTTACCTTCAGCGAAGACCCGGGCAGCACCTTCACACAGGCTGATGTGGCAGTCAGCGGCGGCGCGCTGTCGGCCATCACCGGCAGCGGCCTGACACGGTCGGCGATCTTCACGCCGACCGATCATGTGGGGGGCGGCACGGCCAGCATCACGGTTGCGGCCGGCAGCTATACCGATGTGGCGGGTAACAGCGGGGGCGCAGGTGCCGCCCCCGCGTTGAGCTTCAATACGCTGGTTCCCGATGCGCCGTCGGTGCCGGTGATGAGCAGCGCATCGGACACCGGCGTATTCAACAACGACGGCATTACCCGCAACACGACGCCGACGTTCACCGGCACGGCCGAGGCGGGCACGACCGTCAGGCTCTATGACAGCGATGGCGTCACCCTGCTGGGAACGGCGGTGACCACTGGCGGCGCCTGGTCCATCACCACCTCCGTCCTGGCCGAAGGCGGCCATGCCCTGCACGCGATCGCCACGGACGGCGCGGGCAATGTCAGCGGCCTGTCGGTGAAGGCCAACATCGTCATCGATACCACATCGCCGACGATGATCATCACCAGCAACGTCGGCAGCCTCAAGAGCGGCGAGACGGCGACCATCACCTTTACCTTCAGTGAAGACCCGGGCAGCACCTTCACGCAGGCTGATGTGGCAGTCGGCGGTGGCACGCTGACGGCCATCACCGGTACCGGCCTGACCCGGTCGGCGATCTTCACGCCGACCGACCATGTAGGAGGCGGCACGGCCAGCATCACGGTGGCGGCCGGCAGCTATACCGATGCGGCGGGTAACAGCGGGGGCGCAGGTGTTGCCCCCACGTTGAGCTTCAATACGCTGGTTCCCGATGCACCTTCAGTGCCGGTGATGAGCAGCGCATCGGACACCGGCGTATTCAACAACGACGGCATTACCCGCAACACGACGCCGACGTTCACCGGCACGGCCGAGGCCGGCACGACCGTCAGGCTCTATGACAGCGATGGCGTCACCCTGCTGGGAGCGGCGGTGGCCACTAGCGGCACCTGGTCCATCACCACCACAGCCCTGGCCGAAGGCGGCCATGCCCTGCATGCGACCGCCACGGACGGCGCGGGCAATGTGAGCGGCCTGTCGGTGAAGGCCAACATCGTCATCGATACCACGTCGCCGACGGTGCTGATCACCAGCAGTGCCGGCAGCCTCAAGATTGGCGGCACCGCCACCATCACCTTTACCTTCAGCGAAGACCCGGGCAGCAGTTTCGCCCTGGGCGATGTGACCGTCACGGGCGGTACGCTGTCAGCCATTTCCGGCGCGGGACTGACCCGCACGGCGGTCTTTACACCGACGGCCAACATCAACGGCGGCACGGCCGGCATCACGGTCACTGCTGGCAGTTATACCGATGCCGCAGGCAATAGCGGGGGAGCCGGCAGCGCGCCCGCACTGACCTACGATACCCTGGCGCCCAATGCACCATCGATCCCGGCCATCAGCGGTCCGGGCAATCTCACCAATAGCACGATGCCGACCTTCACCGGCGCCGCCGAGGCCGGCGCCACGGTGACGCTTTACGATACGGATGGCGTCACCGTGCTGGGCAGCGCTGTGGCCGTCGGCGGCACCTGGTCGATCACCGCCACCGCGCTGGCTGAAGGTGCGCATGCCATCACCGCGCGCGCAACCGATAGTGCCGGCAACACCGGTGCCGCATCGCCCAGCCTGGCGCTGACCATCGACACGACGCCCCCCACCCTGGCCATCAGCAGCAACATCGACAAGCTGGTCATTGGCACCACCGCCACCATCACCTTTACTTTCAGCGAAGACCCGGGCAGCAGTTTCACCCTGAGCGATGTGACGCTCACGGGGGGGACGTTGTCAGCCATTGCCGGCTCGGGACTGACCCGCACTGCGATCTTTACGCCGACGGCAGGGATCAACAATGGCACGGCCAGCATCGTCGTCGCCGCCGGCAGCTATACCGATGCAGCAGGCAATGGCGGTGGCGGGGCCGCCTCGCCCCTGCTCGGTATCGATACATTGGCGCCGGATGCGCCATCGGCGCTGACGCTGGTCGGCGGCATCGACAACATGACCAACAGCACCACGCCCACCATCAGAGGCATGGCCACGCCAGGCAGCCAGGTCACCATCACGCTCTATGGCAGCAACGGCATCACCGTCCTCGGCACCACGACGACGGCCAACGGCACCTGGTCGATCATGACCTCGGCCATGACCGAAGGAACGCATACCCTGCATGCCTTGAGTACCGACACCTCGGGCAATACCAGCAGTGTATCCAGCGGCTTGACCATTACCATCGACATCACGCCGCCGACGCTGGTCATCACCAGCAATGTCGCGACCCTCAATAGCGGCGCGACGGCCACGATTACCTTCACCTTCAGCGAAGACCCGGGCAGTACGTTCGGCTGGAATGGAAGCACTGGTGATGTGGTGGTGACAGGCGGTACGCTGTCGGCCATTACCGGCAGCGGCCTGCTCCGCACGGCGATCTTCACGCCCACCGCTGGCACCAACAGCGGCACGGCCACCATCACGGTCGCCGCCGGCAGTTATGCCGATCTGGTGGGAAACAGCGGCGGCGCGGGCGCCACGCCGAGCATCAGCTTCGATACGCTGGCGCCCAACGCGCCATCGGCGCCGGTGATGGACAGCGCCTCCGACACGGGCGTGTCCAGCAGCGATGGCATTACCCGCATCACCACGCCAAGCTTTACCGGCACGGCTGAAGCCGGTACGACCGTGACGCTTTATGACACCGATGGCATTACGGTGCTGGGTTCGGCCGTGGCGACAGGAGGCAACTGGTCGGTGACCACCTCGGTGTTGAGCGAGGGACTGCATATCATCACCGCGCGCGCCACCGACAGCGCCGGCAACCTGGGCGCCCGCTCGGCCGGCCTGGGCGTGACCATCGACAGCACGGCGCCGACGGTGGTCATCACCAGCAACGTCGACAGCCTCAAGAGCGGCGAGACCGCGACCATCACTTTTACCTTCAGCGAAGACCCGGGCAGCACCTTCACGCAGGCTAATGTGACGGTCAGCGGTGGTACGCTGTCTTCCATTGTCGGCACCGGCCAAGTCCGCACAGCGGTCTTCACGCCGATCGCCAATGCCAACAGCGGTAGCGCCAGCATCACCGTGGCCGCCGCCAGTTATACCGATGTCGCGGGCAATAGCGGCGGGGCGGGCGCTGCGCTTTCGCTCACCTACGATACGCTGGCGCCGAGCGCACCTTCTGAACCGGTCATGACCAGTGCTTCGGACACCGGTTTCTCCAACAACGATGCCATCACCCGCAACCCTGCGCCGACCTTTACCGGGACCGCCGAGGCGGGTTCCACGGTGACGCTGTACGGCTCCAATGGGGTGGTGGTGCTGGGATCGGGCGTGGCCGATGGTAGCGGGCAATGGTCCATTACGGTGACGGCGCTGGTCGAAGGATTGCACGAGATCGATGCCTCCGCCACCGATAGCGCCGGCAACGTCAGCAACCGTTCTGCTTCGCTGAGTGTGACGGTCATCACCACGGCGCCGACCCAGACGGTGAACGATGTGAGCTTCTCGTCGCCTGGCGGCATGCTGGCCGGGACGCTGGTGACTGCCAGCACGGCCCACACCATCGCCGGGACCTTGAGTGCGCCGCTGGGCGTCGGACAGTGGGTGCAGGTGTCGCTGGACGACGGATCCACCTGGACCCGCGCCGATACCGTCATCGGCGGCATGGCGTGGATGATCGACGGCACGTTCGATACGGCAGGATCAACGGTCAGGATCGAAGTCATGGACGCTGCCGGCAATACCGGGGTGACCTGGTCGCTGCCCTACATGCTGGACACCACGCCGCCGTTGGTGAGCTCGGTCACGGTGCCGCCGGATGGCACTTATTCGCTGGGTCAGGTTCTGGAATTTACGGTCCACTTTTCCGAGGTCGTGATCGTCAATGGCAGTGCCGGCATTGCTTCCATCGCATTGGCGCTCGATGTCGGCGGCACCGTGCAGGCCGGCTATGTGTCGGGTTCCGGTACGGACAGCCTGCTGTTTCGCTATGTGGTGTCCAATGACGTGCGCGACCTGACCGGAGTAACGGTGGTGGGCATGGTGGCCAACGGCGGGGCGCTGAGGGATACCGCAGGCAACGATGCGATATTGAACCTCAATGGCATGGGCAGCACGGCAGCGGTCAATGTGGATGGTCTCAACCCACACGTGCTCAATGTCGATATCGCCAATGGCAGCGGCGCCTACGGGGCCGGCGCCACGCTCATCATCGTCGTCACCTTTGATCGCCCGGTCGTGGTCGATACCTTCGGCGGGACGCCTGCCTTCTTGCTCAACAGCGGTGGCATGGCCATCTACAGCGGTGGCAATGGCACCTCGACCCTGGTGTTTTCCTATCTGGTGGCGTCCGGCCAGAATGCCGCCGGACTCGATCTGGGCAACGCGATGGCCCTCAATGGCGGCGTCATCGTCGATGCAGCAGGCCTGCAGGTCAACGCCGAGTTGGCATTGAGTGCGGTGTTGAGCACGCATGCCAATATCGTGATCGACACCATCCCACCGGCCACGCCCATCATCGATCGCGTCGACACCAGCGGCCCGCAGCCGGTGTTTGGCGGGACGGCAGCAGTGGATAACGGCGAAGGACTGACGGTCACGGTAGGCGGCGCGACGTACCACGTGGGCGTGGCAGCCAACGGCAACTGGACCCTGGACCTGGCCGCTGCCACCCCCATCAGCGGCGGCTTGGCGCTGGTCCCGGGCGCCAGCTACCTGGTCAATGTCGTGCTCACCGATCCGGCCGGCAACAGCAGCAGCGCCAGCGTCACGCTGCAGGTGTCGGCCGCGCCGCCGTCGGTGCTCAGGCCGGCGTTGAGTCGGGCGCTGGCATTCATGTCGTCGCCGTCGCTGTCGTGGCGCATGTCGGGCATCGATATCGCCGGCGGCAGCGGCAGCGAGCCTGCGGAGTCCGTGTCGCCGTTCGCGTTGCCCGAATGGAGTCGCGACCTGTTCATCCAGGACGACGTCGCGGCCGAGCAGGATGGGGCCAGCGAGCTGACGGACCCTACCGCGCTGGGCACCCTGACGCTGGGTGGCGGCTTTGCCGTGACGGTGTCGGGACAGGCCGGGCCGGGCGCCGGACCCGTCATCGCTCAGGGTATCCGCGACCAGACATTGGCCGCGACCAGCTATACCGAGTTCTTCGTGCCCAGGGATGCCTTTGCCCACGGTGACCAGCGTGCCGGCGTCTATCTGACGGCGACCCGGGAGGATGGCAAGCCCTTGCCCTACTGGGTGAGCTTCAACCCGGCCACCGGCAAGTTCATCGTCGACGCCAAGGCCTGCTTGAGCGCCGATGTCACCGTCAAGGTGGTGGCGCACGACAATCGCGGCAAGGCGGTGGCCACGCAGTTCCACATCCGCGTGGGCGAGTCCGGCGCCGGTGCAAGTGCGGGTGGCGATGGCAGCGGTGGCGGGGCGGCCGCCGAGAGCGTCGGCTGCATTGCCCTGTCGGAGCAGATCCGCCTGGCCGCACAGCCGCAACGGGATGGCCTGGATCAATATCTTGCCAGGCTGGTGGCTGCCTTGCCGATGCAAGAGGCCTGAGGTATCAGAAACCCGCCTCGCGGCGGATGACCGCCAGTGCGCCACGCAGGTAGCGCCAGGCCGGCACGGCCCACTGGCCGTCCAATACGACCGTGCCGCGCCACGCGTGTTGCCTGGCCGAGTCGCGCACATCGCCCGCCGTCAGCGTGACGCGGTAGACCGGGCGCTCGGGATAGATCTGGCCGTTCTTTTCACGGGCGATGATGGTGCCGCCGAACAGACTCGCCAGTTCCGGTTCGCGCAGGATGCGGCTGGCGTCGCGGTCGATGCCGGTCACCTCCAGCGTGGCCGAAGGGCCTTCGGGCGCGTCGGCGTGAAAGCGCGCCTTGTCGCCGATCCTGACCTGGCCGATCTGGTCCTCGTCGAGATAGGTCACCACGGCCAGACCCTGGTCCGATACCAGTCGCGCCAGCGGTTCCTGGCGCGACAGCCACACGCCCGCTCGCAGGTCTGGCGACAGGTCGCGCAACACGCCGGCAAAGGGCGCCACCGGCGCATAGCGCACCGCATCGGCTTGGATGGCGGCGATCTCGGCTTGCACCGCGCCCAACTGTTCCTGTGCCACTTGCCACTGTGCGCGCTGTTCCGGATCGAAGGGCGCCGAGCTGATCTGCCATTGCAATCTGCGCTCGCGCGCCCTGGCTGCGCGCAGACGGCCTTCCAACTCTGCCGACGATAGTGTCAGCAAGAGGGTACCGGCCGCGACATGCTGGCCCTCGGTCACCGGCATGGCGCTTACCTGCGCGCCTGGCGGCGCATACAGCACCAGTTGCATGGCCGGTCGCAGCAAGGCCGAGGTGCTGATGCGGGCCGGCCAGGGCACCACCAGCGACAGCGCCAGCAGCAGGGCGATGGCAGCGCTGACGCGGGTACGGCGGCTATGCCGTATGGCAGGCCACAGCGTTTGCCAGGCCTTGAGCTCCTGTGAAAACGGGCGCAGCACAAACCAGCCGATTTCAATAATGAACAGGAAGATGCCGACGGCCTTGATGAAGAACGCGTACACCAGTGCGGCGATGCCGAGGAACACGGTGAGCCGGTAGATCCATGTCGCATAGGCGAACAGGATCAGGCCGATGCGGCGCGGCCGCGGGAAATGTTCCGGCGCTGCCTGGCCCAGCGCGAACAGGCGTTCGCGCAGGTCCCAGCGCGCCAGTGCGAAGGCGCGCGCGTGCAGGTTCGGTATCTGCAGCCAATCCGACAGAAGGAAGTAGCCGTCAAAGCGCATGAACGGACTGGCGTTGATGAGCAGTGTGGCCATCAGCGTGGTCGTCGCCAGCAGGAACGCCAGCGACTTCAAGGTACCTTCAGGCAGTAGCGCCCAGGCCAGCGTCGACCATGCCGCCACCGCCAGTTCGGTCAGCACGCCGGCGCCGACCACCGCCAGGCGTTGACGGTGGTCGGTCAGCTTCCAGACTTCGTTGGTGTCGGTATAGGCCACCGGCCACAGCACCAGGAAAGCCACCCCCATGGTCGGCACCCGGCAGCCAAAGCGTTTGGCGGTCATCGCGTGCCCCAACTCGTGCAGCACCTTGACCGCAGTCAGGGCAATGCCGTAGCTGAGCACTCCGCGCCAGGAGATGGTATCGACCAGCGTGGCCGAAAACGCGTCCCACTGGCGGAAAATCTCGATCGTGCCCCAGCCCAATGCCGCCAGCGTCAGGCCCAGGAACAGCCGCGAATGAAACAGCGACAGGCGCGGCGTCCAGCGCGCCAGCCAGGCGTCGGGCCGCACCAGCGACACCCGGAAAAACAGGTAGTTGTGCAGCAGGCGATGGCCCCAGCTGCCGCGCCGTTGCCGCAGGCGATCGGCATAGTCGGCGCTGGCGCCGGCCGGTGGTCGCAGCAACTGGTTCTCGCGCAGGAACAGCAGCGCTTGTTCGACATCGTCCTGCCCGAGCTGCAAGGTGGTGTCACGGCCGACCGCATCGGCCACGGCGCCGGCTTCGCCCAGAGGCCAGCGGCGCAGCATCTCGAAGGTCGGCCAGTCGATCTGGAAGAACTGGTTGCGCACCGGGTCGTGCAGGGTGTGGCTGGGCTGGCCGTCGGCCAGCATCGGCCCGGCCAGCAGCGCCAGTTCTTCACGCAGGGCGGGCAGCGGCATCTTCATAGGCCGACATGCTCGCGGATCACGGCCAGTGGCCGGCGCAGCATCCAATACACCAGCGGCACCCAGGGGCCGGACAATTTGGCGGTCCCCTTGAGCCCGATCCGCCATTCGGAGCGCGCCGCCAATCGTGCACGCACACGATAGGCATAGCTGCCATCGGGACGCGGCACGGCGTCGTGCGCCACATAGCGCAGCCAGGCCTGCACCGCCGACAGTGGCGAGGATGCCAGGTACAGCTTGACCTCGGCCTCGTCGGCCAGCGGGATGGCGTCGCCCATGGGCAGCCAGGCTTCGACCTCTACTTCGCCGGGCGTGGCGATGCGCATGATGCGCTCGCCGGTCTGCACCGGTTTGCCGATCCATTCGCTGGGGTCGTCGAAGAGCGCGATGCCGGCCTGCGGCGCGACCACGCGCGAGCGTTGGAACTGGTCCTGGGCGAAATCGGCCTCGGCCTGCTTTTCTTCGATTTTGCCGCCGAGGTTGGCCAATTGCATCTTGGATTTGGGGTCTGACAAGGCTTGCTGGGCATACTGGCGATATTCGGCCTGGGCCGTGGCCAGGCCCTGGGTGGCGATCTCCAGGCGCGTCGCGATCGGTGCCTCGTCGAAGTTGAAGAGCGGCTGGCCTGCCTTGACCGCCTCATTGGGCTGCACCTGGAACTGCGCGATGATGCCGTCGAGCGGCGCCCGGATGAGTGCCGGGTTGGCCGGCACCAGTTCGCCCGGCGCCAGCACCGATAACCGCACCGGGCACAGCAGCGCGAGTACCACCAGGGCGGCCGCCAGCAGGCGCCGCTGGCGCCACCAGGGTTTGGCCGGATCGGGCATCGATACCTGCTTGAGCGCATGCCCCAGGCGCCGCCAGGACCAGGGCGATGCGCTCGTCTGCTGGCGCGTCCAGGCGTAGTGCCAGGTGTCGCCCCATTCCTTGAACAGGGCGATTCTTTCCTCGTCCCATGGCGTATCGGCCGCCAGCAGCAGGCCGCCGCCGTCAAAGGGCAGCCACAGGCCATAGGGCGGCAGCCATTGCGACCATTGCCCGGCCAGTACCGGCGGCAGGGTGTACGGCCCGACCGCCAGCGCCTGTGGCTGACTACCGGCCAGACAGCGGCAGACCTGGTCCAGCCATAGCGCATAAGGCGCATTGGCCTCGGGCTCGACCACGCCGGACAGGGTGTCCACGCCACGGTCGGCCAGCCACAGGGCGGCCTGGCGATAGGGGGCCAATGCATGACTGTCGTTGACCATCAGGAAATTCAATTCCGCCCTGCTGCGCGCGACCCGGGCGCGACGGCCCAGGTCCAGCAGCACCAGCAATGGATGCCGACCCGGTGCGGCAGCGGTCGCCTGTTCGCTCATGGCGGTGCGATCAGCACCTTGCCGCTCATGCCCGCCATCAATTCATCGAACTGGCCGTCGATGGCGGCGGTCAGCTTGATCGATTGGCTGACCGGATCGACGCGGGCGCCGATGCGCAGGATCCTGGCCGGATACTGCTTGCCGGTCTCGTCGATGGCGACCTGCAGCTTCTGGTTTGGCTTGAGCCAGATCAGCCATTTGCTGGGCACGATGAAGTCCAGTTCCAGCAGCGAGTCGTCGAGGATATCGAGCAGCGCCTGGCCGGGCTGCACATATTGTTGTTCGCGGGCACGCTGTTCGGCCACGCGGCCATTGAACGGTGCGATGAGCCGGCATTTGTCCAGCGAGATGTTCATGTAGGACACATCGGCGCGCGCCTTGTTGGCTTCGGCCTGCGACACCTCCAGCTCCAGCTTGCTGATCGAGTTCAGTTCGGCCAGCCGCCGGTTGGCGTTATAGGTCTGGTCGGCGCCGGCCAGCGCTGCCTTGACCTTTTGCAACTGGGCCTGCTGCAACGAGCAGTCAAACAGGATCAGCGCCTGGCCGGCATGAAAGCGTGCGCCTTCGGCCACCTCGATGCGATTGATCTTGGCGCCGACTTCCGCCGCCAGCGTGGTGTAGCGGCGCGGCGCCAGTTGCGCGCGAATGTCCTGCTTTTCTATCGCCGAACGCGGCGTCGCCGGCGCCGCCACCGGCGACGCGGGGGCAGCAGGTTGCGCCAGTCCCAGCGTGCAGGGCGCAAGCGCCAGCAGGCTCGCCGAAAGCCGGCGCCGGCAGCCGAGAGGCAATCCAGGCATGGTATTCCTTATGGTCTATTTACCCAGCTGCGCTTATTGCTGCAGGCCGTCTGCGACCTGCCGGGTGAGTTCATCGAGCGAGAGTTCATCCACGCTGCCGATCTCGGGTTCCATGCCCAGCGTGGCCTGCAGCTTGCCGCGCATGTTCTGCACCTGCGCCATGGACTGGTAGCGACGCAGCATGCTGACGATGGCCGCCGCGTTGTTGGAGACCAGTTCCAGCCGGCTCTGCGTTTGCACCAGTTCGCGGTTGCGGCTGTGCTCGGCGATCTTTTCGTCGGCATGCCAGATTTCGTCCGAGCGCAGATATTGGCGATAGGCGGTCTCGTATTGCATGCGCGAGAGATAGACCTGGGTCAGCACGGTCATCAGGGTGGCGATGCGGCGCTGGTCGGCCAGCTTCACGCCGGCTTCGGCCAGTTTTTTCTGCGAGGGCGCGGCCAGCAGGTTGAAGATGTTGTACGAGAGCTGCAGGCCGGTCTCGTTCCAGGTGTTGTTGATCATGTAGCGATCGCTGTCGTGGCGGATGCCGGTATTGAAGGACAGGTTGGGAAACAGCTTCAACATCGCGCGCTTGGTTTCCTCCACCGCAATCCGGCTGTTGTATTGCTGCTCGCGGATGTCGGCGTTATGCGTCATGGCCATTTCTTCCATCTGCTGCATGGGCATGCCCAATAGCGGGGTGGAGAGACGTTCGTCCGGCTCCACCACCCGGAAATGCATGCCCGGCGGTGCATTGATCAACTGCGCCAGTTCCAGTCGGCCGGCAGCCAGGTCTTGCTCGATGGTTTCGAGCAGGCGCAGGTTTTCCAGCAACTGGCGCTGGTAGCGCAAGGCGTCGATGGGCGAGCGCACGCGTTCGGATTCGGCGCGGCGCGCATCCTCCAGGGCGCTTTCGGCATTGATGATCGTCTGGGTCACCTGTTCGCTCAGCTTCTGGTTGCTGGCGGTGCGCCAGAAGGCAGTGACCACGTCTTGCAACAGCAGGTGCATGGCCTTGCGGCGGCGTTCGGTGGCGATCAGCACCCGATCGGCCTGCTGTTTGGCGGCGATGTAGCTCAGGCCGAAATCGAGCAGGTTCCAGGTCAGGCCGAGGTCGGAGGTAGTATGCGCGCGGTCGGAGGACACATAGGGATGCGCCAGCGATGGCTGGCCGGTGACCGAATCGACGCTGCTGGTGATGAGATCCTTGTTGCGACGGCTATAACCGGCTTGCGCCATGAAACGCGGCAGCATGTCCCAGGTGGCGGTGTCGAGCTGGTCGAAGGCCAGTGCTTCTTCGAGCATCTTGACGCGGCGCTCGAGGTTGTACTTGAGCGCGCGTGCGATGGCTTGCTCCATCGTCAGCGGCGCGCTGATGGGTGGCACGTCCTGCTGCGCGGTGGCGCGGTCAGTTGCCGTGAGCGCCTTCAGTTCGGCTTCGGAATAGGGTTGCACACTGACTGCGCCACAACCCGCCAGCACCAGCGCCGAGAGCAGCATGGCCACGGCGCCCGTAGGCTTGAGTCGACGCAGGATGACAGACGAGCAGGAACACGAACGAAGACCGTTCAACCGCATAGCTTCCATTACTAAACCTTTGTGTAGATTAGTCGATGTGAAACCGCGGGGTAATTGATGATGATGGATGTCTTACGCGCCCCCGCACGTAGAGCCGGAGGGGTGATCCTCCGCCATGGGACGAGTCTAATGAAACCGTGCAGATGTCGATCTGCAAAGGAGACGCGGTTTTGAGGCTTAGTTTTGCTCTTTCGGCAATAGGCCACCGGCGCTCGCAGCGGGCACCGGTGGCAAGAGGCGTCAGGTCAGCTTGTTCTTGGCCAGCGGTGGATTCTTGGCAAAGTACTTGCGAATCCCGGTGAGGATGGCATCGGCCAACTGGTCCTGATAACGCTCGTCGGTCAGCTTGGCTTCTTCTTCCGGGTTCGAGATGAACGCGGTCTCGATCAGGATACTGGGGATGTCCGGCGCCTTCAGCACGGCAAAGCCGGCCTGTTCCACTGCACCCTTGTGCAAGCGGTTGATGCCGCCGATTTCCTTCAGGACCGCATTGCCGACCCGCAGGCTGTCGTTGATCTGGGCCGTGGTCGAGAGGTCGAGCAGGACGCTGGCGAGCTGGCGGTCGTGGGTCTTGATGTTGACGCCGCCAATCAGGTCGGCCGAGTTTTCCTTGTTGGCCAGCCAACGGGCGGCGGTGGAGCTGGCGCCCTTTTCGGACAGGGCGAACACCGACGAGCCGCGCGCGGTGGGCTGCACGAAGGCGTCGGCGTGGATCGATACGAACAGGTCGGCCTGCACCTTGCGCGCCTTGACCACGCGCATGCCCAGCGGGACGAAGAAGTCGGCGTCACGGGTGAGCATGACGCGCATGTTGGGGTATTGCTCGATCTTGCGCTTGAGCCGCTTGGCAATCGACAGCACCACGTCTTTCTCGCGATTGCCGCGGGCGCCGGTGGCGCCCGGGTCTTCGCCGCCGTGGCCGGGGTCGAGGGCGATGGTGATCATGCGGTTAAGCTGCATGCGCGGCTCTTCCTGGACCACCTTCGGGTTCTTCTCGGCCCGTTCCTCGGCCGGCGGCTTGGCCTCGGCCAGCGGTGCCGGGTCAGGCTTGACCGGCGCCTGCGCCTGGGCCGGCTCGCGCGGGGTGTCCTTGAGCCAGTCGCCCTTCTGGATCAGCGCGGCGATCGGGTCTGCCGGATTGGACGGATACAGGTCGATCACGAAGCGGTACTTGTATTCGCCCACCGGGGCCAGCGTGAACACCTGCGGCTTGATCTCGTCCTTCAGGTCGAACACCAGGCGCACCACGCTGGGCCGGTTCTGGCCCACGCGCACCTGCTTGATGTACGGGTCGTTGGGCTGGATCTTGGCCACCAGGTCCTTCAGGGTGCTGTTGAGATCGATGCCTTCGATGTCGACCACCAGGCGCTCCGGGTCCTTGACCACGAAGTGAGTGACCTTGAGGTTGCTGTCGTTCTCGAGCGTGACGCGGGTGTAGTCGTCGGACGGCCAGACCCGCACCGCCAGGATCTGCGAGGCGCAGGCAGGCAATGGGGTTACCACGGAGACGAACAGGACACCGCCGGCTTTGAGAACAGTGCGGCGGCTTTTGGACTTTACAGATTCGGAGCGAATTTCAGTCGAGCGAGGCATTCAAGACCCTTGTCGGACAACGCGCATAATTCTACATCACGGCCGTGGGCTGCGAGTACCAGGGTGAGCTTTATGTCCGGTGCAGGCAACACTGGGTCACCTTTTTCCGGCCATTCGATGACACAGATGGTGTTTTCGTTGAAATGTTCACGAAACCCCGCATCCAGGAACTCTTCCGGGCTGGCCATCCGGTAGAGATCGAAGTGGATGACTGTTACCATGCGCTCTGCCAGCTTGACCTCATAGGGCTCGGCCAGCGTATAGGTAGGGCTCTTGACCCGCCCCTGGTAACCGGCTGCATGCAGCAGCGCGCGGGTGAAAGTGGTCTTGCCGGCGCCCAGGTCGCCGTGCAGGTACAGCACCAGGCCCGGCGTCAATGCCTGGGCCAGGTCTGCGCCCAGGCGCACGGTGGCGGCTTCGTCGGGCAGATGAAGTTGGCGGCGCTGCATGTTCTAACCTTTGTCCCTACTGACGGATGTTTTTCGTTTCATGACCGATCTTGCTGCACTCGCCGTCGACATCAAAGCCTGGGGCCAGGAGCTCGGGTTTGCCGAGTTGCGCATTGCCGATGTCGACCTGTCGCATCGCGAGGCCGGCTTCCAGGCTTGGCTCGACCGCGGCTATCACGGCGAGATGGATTATATGGCAAGCCATGGCATGAAGCGCGCCCGCCCGGCCGAACTGGTGCCGGGCACGATACGGGTGATCACCGCACGCATGCCCTACCTGCCGGCGGCCAGCGGCGACGACTGGCGCGAACGCGAAAGCGCGCGCAGCGCCGATGCGCAGATGGCGCAGGTGTCGCTCTATGCGCGGGGGCGCGATTATCACAAGGTATTGCGGGCGCGCCTGCAGCAACTGGCCAGCCGCATCGAAGAGCGCACCGGCCCCTTTGGCTACCGCGTCTTTACCGATTCGGCGCCGGTGATGGAGGTCGCCCTGGCCGAAAAGGCGGGCCTGGGATGGCGCGGCAAGCACACCCTGCTGTTGCATCGCGAGGCCGGCTCGATGTTCTTCCTGGGTGAAATCCTGACCGACCTGCCGTTGCCGGTCGACACACCCATGACGCCGCGCTGCGGACAATGCACGGCCTGCATCGATGTCTGCCCGACCCAGGCCATCGTGGCGCCCTACGAGTTGGATGCCCGGCGCTGCATCTCGTACCTCACCATCGAACTCAAGGGCAGTATCCCGGCCGACCTGCGGCCGTTGATCGGCAACCGCATCTACGGCTGCGACGACTGCCAGTTGTATTGCCCCTGGAACAAGTTTGCCCAGCGCAGCACGCTGCCCGACTTCGATGCCCGCCACGGGCTCGACAGCGCCAGCCTGCTGGAGCTGTTTGCCTGGAGCGAAGAGCAGTTCCTGAAGAACACCGAGGGCAGCGCGATCCGGCGCATCGGCCATGAGCGCTGGTTGCGCAACCTGGCGGTGGGCCTGGGCAATGCGGCCGATGACCCGCAGCATCGCGGCAGCGCGCCGATCCTGGCGGCCTTGCAGGAGGCCAGCTCACATCCGTCGGAAATGGTGCGGGAGCACGTGGCATGGGCGCTGGCCCGCCACCAGGACTGAAAAACGCTTATTTGAGCAGCCGCGCCAGCTCGACGGCGGTCTTCACGTTCATCTTGTCGAAGATATGCGCCCGGTGCACTTCGACCGTGCGCATGCTGATGCCCAGCTCGTCGGCGATCACCTTGTTCATCTTGCCGGCCAGGATCAGGTCGAGCACCTCGCGTTCGCGCGCCGACAATGCCGCCAGGCGCGATTGCACGGCGGCGTCTTCACCGGCCTGGCGCGAGCTTTCCAGCGCTTGCAGCACGCGGTCCATCAACTGGTTGTCGTTGAACGGCTTCTCGAAGAAGTCGAAGGCGCCGTTCTTGAGCATGTCGACCGCCATCGGCACGTCGCCATGGCCGGTCAGGAAGATCACCGGCCGCCGCCGCGTCAGCGCCCGCGCCGCCAATTGGTTGAACAGCGCCACGCCGCTCATGTCGGGCATGCGCACATCGAGCAGGATGCATTCGCCATCGGTGTCGAAGGCTGCCGCATGGTCCAGTGCCGACAGCAGCGCCTGGGCGCTGTCGTAGCTGATGGCGGCGATGTTGCGGGAGCGCGCCAGCCAGGTCAGCGAATCGCGGATGATTTCTTCGTCGTCGACTATGTGCAGCATCGAATGGGGGGCTGGCAAACGCGTGACGCGTGGAGTTGAGGGGCTTATGCGGTCGCTGCGCCCAGGGCAGGCAGCGAAAACCGGAAGATTGTACCGCCTGCCGGGTTGTCGGTGTAGGTCAGCGTGCCGCCGTGGAATTCGATGGTGGTGCGGCAGATGTTGAGGCCCATCCCCATGCCCTCGGCCTTGGTCGAGAAGAACGGCGAAAACAGCCTTGCCGCGACGTCTTCGGCAATTCCGTGGCCCTGGTCGATGACCGACACCAGCACCGCCTCGTTGCCCGGCTGGCTGCGGTCGACCTCGGCCACGATGCGCAGGATGCGCCGCTCAGGCGCGCTGGCCGTCATCGCCTGGATGCCGTTGCGCGTCAGGTTGAGTATCACCTGTTCCAGCAGCACGGCGTCGCCCAGCACATCGGGCAGCGGCACCGGCACCTGGGTCTGCAGCACCACGAAGAATTGCTGCGCCTGCAGTTCAATCAGTGGCGTGACGTTATCGATGAGCTGCTTGATCTGCAGCGGCGAACGGGCCGGCTCGCGCTTGCGCACGAACTGGTGGACGCTGCGGATCACATGCCCGGCGCGTTGCGCCTGGGCGTGGATCTTTTCCAGCGCCGGCGTGAGCGCGGCCGGCTCCAGGCTGCCTTGCTTGACCATGTTGAGGGCGCCGGTGGCATAGCTGGAGATGGCGCCCAGCGGCTGGTTCAGTTCGTGCGCCAGGGTTGAGGCGATCTCGCCCATGCTGGCCAGGCGGGCGCTGGCTTGCAGTTTTTCTTCCTGGGTCCGGTTCAGGTCTTCGGCGCGCTTGCGTTCGGAGATGTCCAGGATCGAGCCCATCCAGCCGGTCTGCTTGCCGTTCTGGTCCACCAGCGGGGCCTCGAAGATCAGCACCGGAAAGCGTTCGCCATTGCTGCGCTGGAAGATGGTTTCGAACTGCGGCGTGATGCGCCCGGCCAGCACGTTGGAAAACCGCTCCTGGTATTCGTCGATGGCCTCCGGCGCCCAGTAGGGCATGGGCGGGATCTTGCCCACCAGCTGCTCGGCGGCGATGCCCACCATCTTGCAGAAGGCCGGGTTGACGTAAGTGATGCGGCCCTGCAGGTCGCGCGCGCGCATGCCGGTGATGAGCGAGTTTTCCATGGCCGCCCGGAACGCGGCTTCTTTCCAGAGCGCGCCCTCGGCCTGGGTGCGGCGGTTGATGTCGCGCCACAGGGCCCACAGGCTCCACAGCAGTCCCAGCGACAGCACGATCACCGAGCCCACCAGCAGGTTCGGCAACAGCTTTGGGGCGCTCTTGGTGCTGTTGGTATGCAGCACCAGCGTCAGCCCCGGCAACTCCAGTTCGCGGCGGTGGGTGTAGACGTTCAGGCCCGGCCCGCCGGAGGTGCGGCGGGCGATCACGCTGTCGTCGGTGTCGGTGAGCGAGATCTCATTGTCCTGGGCAAACCACCAAGGCACCATTTCATTGAGGATGCGCACCACCGCGTAGCTGGCCACCAGGCTGCCCACGTAATGGTTATCGCGAAACATCGGCACGTGGTAATCCATCAGCGTCGGCTCGGCGATGCCGGGCGGCACCGCCGGCGGGCTGTAGAGCGGGCGACGCATCTGGCGGGCGCGCTGCTCGGTCATGCGCGACGGTTCCGAGAGATCGCTGCGGCTGATCGGGAAGTCGTCGCTGGACGCCACCGGTTTACCCTCGACATTAAGCCATGTGACCCGATAGAATTCGCGGTTGTTGCGCAGCAGGGCATTGATCCGGGCGCGGAACTGGTCCTGGTGCAGGTGGTTGTTGACGATCTCGCGGCCGATGATGCGCATGCTTTCATCGTCGCGGCTGAGCTGGAAACGGATCGCCTGCTCCACCCATAGCGAATCGGCGATCAACTGTTCCAGGCGTTCGCTGGCTTCCATCTGCTGCGCCTGGCGCGGCAACCAGATCAGCGTCAGCAAAAACAGCAGCACCAGCAGGAAAGGGATCAGCCAGCGCATGGTGGTCTTGCGGCTGGGGGCGAGCAGCAGCGAGGCGGCGGTGGGCTGGGCGTTGATGGCGGGCGGTTTCATGTCGTCGCCAGTGTAGCGGGGGCCGGCGGCCAGCGCCAGCATGACGCAGCGCAGCATGGGCCTGGCGCAGCGCCCGATGTGGTTATCCACAGTTGCCCGCGATGACGCGGCCTGGGCAGAATCCGCGCAGGTCGCCGAGACGGTTAACACCAATATCATTCGAAGGTCGCAGGGGACACCATGAAGTTTCATTTCCTGGCGCGCGTGATGTCCGCCGTGCTTATCTTCGTCTCTGGCAGCAGGGACACCGGCAGCGCCCAGGCGCAGCAGCCGCCGATCGTCATCAAGTTCAGTCACGTGGTCTCGGCCGACACGCCCAAGGGCAAGGGCGCCGAGCGTTTCAAGGAGCTGGCCGAGCAGGCCACCCGCGGCCGGGTCAGGGTCGAGGTCTATCCCAACAGCACGTTGTACAAGGACAAGGAAGAACTGGAAGCCCTGCAGCTGGGCGCGGTGCAGATGCTGGCGCCGTCGCTGGCCAAGTTCGGCCCGCTGGGGGTGAAGGAGTTCGAGGTGTTCGACTTGCCTTATATCTTCCCCAGCAAGGAAGTGTTGTATCGGGTCACGGAAGGCCCGATCGGTCGCGAGCTGTTCAAGAAGCTGGAGCCCAAGGGCATCACCGGGCTGGCCTATTGGGATAACGGCTTCAAGCTGATGTCGGCCAATCGTCCGCTGCATAATCCCGCCGATTTTCGTGGCCTGAAGATGCGCATCCAGTCCTCCAAGGTGCTCGATGCGCAAATGCGCGCACTCGGGGCCAGCCCGCAGGTGCTGGCCTTTTCTGAGGTCTACCAGGCATTGCAGACCGGGGTGGTCGATGGCACCGAAAACCCGCCCTCCAACCTGTACACGCAAAAGATGCACGAGGTGCAGAAGCACGTGACGCTGTCGGACCACGGCTATCTGGGCTATGCGGTGATCGTCAACAAGAAGTTCTGGGATGGCTTGCCGTCCGATATCCGGCGCGCCCTGGAAGGGGCGATGAAGGAAGCGACCCGCTACGCCAACGCCATCGCCCTGCAAGAAAACGAGGCCGCGCTGGCCGCCGTGCAGAAGACCGGCAAGACCACCATCTACCGTTTGTCGGACCAGCAAAAGGCCGAATGGCGACAGGCGCTGTTGCCGGTGCAGCAGCAGATGGAAAGCCGCATCGGCCGCGATCTGATTGCCGCCGTCAATCGTGAAGCTGCGGCTGTTGCCGCGAAATGATTCGATCGGCGAAAGCGCCAACCGGCGTGGCTTTGCTCGAAATTTGTGTGATGTCTGTTGAGTTGCATTAATGCACTTTTTGCACATCAAAAAAATGCTTTGAAGCGACCAAAAGTTTTGCTAAAGTGCGTGCTTTGCTGAATTGGCAAGCGCAATTTGCCAGCCCGGCAACCGGATACAAGTGGGTGGTGCATAACAAACGGTATCGATACCGGGGAACTGAGGAGACGTGCATTCGATGAAGCTGTCTGAACGGCCGGGAATGCATCAAGGAGTTTTGAAGGCGCATCGCTGATGCGCCTTTTTTCTTTTCGGGCGCCGGATTGCTTAGAATAGCGGGCACTGGCCGACATGCCGCCGCCCACCCAATTCAAGATGCCCCAGCCCGCGTCCCCGCTCACCGCCCATTTTGCTGCCGTCATGCACACCCCGTTCGGGGGTATCGGCATTCGCACCAGCGCCGGCGTGCTCAGCGAGCTGGTCTACCTGCAACCGAGTTTCGCCGAGAAATCCGCCACCGATGCGCTGGCGGCCAGGACCGTCAAGCAGATAGCGCGTTACCTCGATGATCCGCAGTTTCGCTTCAGGCTGCCGCGGGCGGAAGTGGGCAGCGCGTTCCAGCAGCGGGTATGGCGCGCCATCGACGACATACCGGTGGGGCGGGTGCAGACCTATGGCGACATCGCGCGCCGCATCGGTTCGGCGCCGCGCGCGGTGGGCCAGGCGTGCGGGGCCAACTGGTTTGCCCTGCTGGTGCCGTGTCATCGGGTCACCGCCGCCGGTGGGCTGGGCGGGTTTTCGGCGCACGACGATGTCGAGCACTTCCACCTGGACGTCAAGCGCTGGCTGCTGCGTCACGAAGGCGTGCAGGGCTACTGAGGAAGCGATGGGACGCACCACACCTAGAATCGAAGCGCCGCCGGAGAGCCGCAACGCCATCGACGAATTCTGCGACACGCTGTGGCTAGAAGACGGCTTGTCGCGCAATTCACTGGACGCCTACCGGCGCGACATGACCCTGTATGCCCACTGGTTGCACCAGACCCATGGCAAGCCGCTGCTGGCGAGCTCGGCCGACGATCTCAATGCCTATTTCGCGGCCCGCCACGACGAAACCAAGCCCAGTTCATCCAATCGCCGGCTGGCGGTGCTCAAGCGCTTCTTTCAGCTGGCGCTGAGACAGAATCGCATCAGCGTCGATCCCTGCATCAAGATGCGCTCGGCGCGCCAGCCGCAGCGGCTGCCCAAGACGCTGTCCGAGGCGCAGGTGGTGGCCTTGCTGGGCGCGCCCGATGTGTCGACGCCGCTCGGCCTGCGCGACCGGACCATGATCGAATTGATGTATGCCAGCGGCCTGCGGGTGTCCGAGCTGGTGCTGCTCAAGAGCATCGAGGTCGGCATGAACGAAGGCGTGTTGCGGGTCACCGGCAAGGGCAACAAGACGCGCCTGGTGCCTTTTGGCGAAGAGGCCGGCGCATGGATTACGCGTTACCTGGCCGAAGCGCGGCCGCAGATCATGGCCGGGCAGGTCGACGACGCCCTGTTCGTGACTGCGCGCGGCGGTCCGATGACGCGCCAGATGTTCTGGACCCTGATCAAGAAGCATGCCTTGCTGGCGGGTATTTCGGGGCGCCTGTCGCCACATACCCTGCGGCATGCCTTTGCCACCCACCTGCTCAATCATGGCGCCGACTTGCGGGTGGTGCAGTTGCTGCTGGGGCATGCCGATATCTCGACCACGCAGATCTACACCCACGTGGCGCGTGAGCGCCTCAAGCAACTGCATGCGCAGCACCATCCGCGTGGCTAGGGCCTGTTCACATTGAATCTGCGAGTGCGAGAGGTCGGCAAGCGTTGTCTGGCTAGGCGTAGCGACGCGCCATAGTGGTGCTATGGCAAGGAGCTGCAACAACGGCAGGCGACGCTTGCCGGCCTCTCCCGAAGGGTTGCCCCCAGAGGGCGCGCTGGCCGCGTTGCACGGCAAAGCTGGTGGCGCCACCACCAGCCTTGCCGCGCGCCTTGCCAGCACGCCCTCTGGGGGCAACGCATCTCGCAGATTCAATGTGAACAGGCCCTAGTTCCCAATTCGGGGCACGAGCGCGCAAGGCCATGATCTTGCGGCATAATGTGCGCCCATGGCGGCGACTGTGCACCAGCGCAGCGCCGGGCGACACCACACATTCATGAGTTCCAGAAAAGAGCATATCTCCGAGACCCCGGCCACGCAGTTCCTGCGCAAGCAAGGGGTGAGCTTCAGCGAGCATCCGTATCACTATGAAGAGCATGGCGGCACTTCGGTGTCCTCGCGTGAACTGGGCGTGCCCGAGCACGCAATACGGGTTAGTTGAATAGTTATGGACATCCTTGAAAGCCGCGTTCCACATGAGCTTGAGCGAAAGTAGGTATGTCCATATTATTTTTCAAATTTCCATGATTTTTTCTAGATTTTGTCCATATCCAGTTCGGGGCAGTTACAAGAAAAATGAAAAATACCAATGGTCCTGAAACTCAGGCAACAAAGTACTTGAGGGATCATAAAGTCACCTATCAAGGCCATCTTTATATATACGAGGTTAACGGAGGCACCAAGGCATCCTCACTCGCGTTAGGGGTGAGCGAGCATATCGTAATTAAAACCTTGATCATGGAAGACGAATTCGAGCGCCCTATGATTGTTCTTATGCACGGGGACTATAAGGTTTCGACAAAAGAACTAGCTAGGCAAGTCGGCTGTAAAAAAGTTGAACCTTGTACCCCAGAAGTCGCGAACCGTCACACGGGATTTCTTGTTGGCGGAACGAGCCCGTTCGGCACAAAAAAGAAGATGCCTATTTATCTAGAGCGCAGCATTCTGGATTTGCCGCAGATTTACATAAATGGCGGCAGACGAGGTTTCTTGGTCAGCATTTCTCCAAGTGAATTGCTGAGAGTACTCGATATAAAGCTCGTGGACGTATCGAATTAGTGCGTATTTCGGTGCTCGTGGACACCCAGTTCGGTATGAATTGAACCCTCAAACGGGATTGGCTGGACAACACGATGGCTACCTGGACGGGCTACGCATTGGAGGTTTATTACTGGTCGGAAGGCTTTTAGCTCGTAGTCACAATGGCCGGTCGCTCACCATTCACAGCCACGGCTTGTGGAAATGTTCCGCAAAGTAATCAATGACCTCCGAAGCCTGCGTCCCTTGTCGGAAACGCCTCTGTTCTTCAAAGTCAATCGATGGCATCAGATAAATCAATTGGAGATCAGCATATAAAGCTAAGACAGAATCGGCGTCTAGTGCACCGACACGTTGTCCCGTGAGCGAATTTGCTGCTTCAATGGTCGCTCCAATAATTACATCCGCTAGCTGCACGGCCGGGCTACCTTTGGAGTCGACTTGGGTCACAGACTGCAGCTTGAGTGGGAAGGTGAAACTGGCAATCTCGGACTGACGAAATGTGACCGTATCTTCATGGTGGATGTAGCGCTGGAGCAAGTCGTGATAGGTGAGCAAATTCCTCGACTGATCATGTTCGACCCGATAGGGGCCGTCGGTCATGACCTCCATTCGGCTAATCAAGGACTGTAGTACTACTAAAGCTGCATCAGTGCTGACGCCGGGAGTAGCGATTGCCTGAAGGCATTCTGGGCATGCATACTTTGCTAACGGCCCTAGCGCTTCCGGCAGCTCTTGCCATCGCGTGGCACGGGCCGCTTGAACGAGATCAGTAAGTGCTGCCGGCGTCTTTTCCTTAACCGCACGCTGGAAGCTTGCCAGCATGTGTTCAAAGCTATCTTCGCCGAAGAGCGACGGCCCCACCTTGTGCAGCAGGGATGCCAATGAATAATTTTGTCCGTTCTGGTAGAAGTCGATGCCGCGCGCATAGTAGTACGGCTCAACTGCATAATCAACGAACATCAAGAGCAGCAGATAGCGCTTGTCGCAGACGTAGGTCACGCACTTGTATTGCGTAAGTACGTGCTCCAGCAGTGCCAGTAAGCGGGGATGATTGGACTGTCGGCGAGCAAGGCTCCGATACTTGAGCTCGACCGCTTGTGTCTTTGGGAAATACTCCTGAATCAGACGCAGCGCATCCTTGTCGTCGATAGCAATTGCGGTCGCACCCTGGAACCGCTGATCCGGATTCAGAAGATCGAAACCGGTGTAGCCACTTTCATCAATCCGGAAGCACTCCATTTAAAGCTTTCTAGACATGCTAAAGATTGCGGTTATATCAGACGGGCAATGACATTGTCAGCGACAGTCATGAGTGCCCCTTGAGAAGTATGTAATTGACGGTAGCATATGCTTTATTTCCGAACATGCTTATATCTCATCACCGTGACGACAGATAAAACTACGCATCCAACTATACTTTACGTCATTGGGAATGGTTTCGATCTTTGGCACGGCATACCTTCGAGCCTGCGGGATTTCAAAACGAACGTTCTTAATACGGATTCCGACATCCATCGTGACGTCGAAGAATATCTTCCTGCAGGAGAAGACTGGTGCGACCTGGAGTGTTCCCTAGCCGAACTCGATGCCGATATGCTTAGTAACAACCTCGGCCATTTCATGAGTGCCTATGGCGATGCAGACTGGAGTGACTCTGGACACCACGATTTCCAGTACGAAGTGGAACAAGTGGTTGAGCGACTCTCGGCGCGATTACGAAAGCTTTTCGGCACCTGGATTCGTTCGCTCCAGATTCCGACCGCGATTAGCGCAGTGCGTCGGCTGTCACTAGACCCGCAAGCGCAATATCTGACCTTCAACTATACAAGCACGTTACACAAGGTCTACGGCATCGCCCAGCGGCAGGTTTTGCATATCCACGGCTGTGCCGATGATCCCGATCAGAACCTAGTGCTGGGACATGCTTGGGCTCCTGAATCACGTCGTTCGCTGAACGACCGTGAGGACATAGAGGAATTGGATTCCCGCCTTGCTGAAGCCAATAACATTATTGATGATTACTTTTCGGCTACATTCAAACCTTCAAAGGAGCTAATTGCGCAGAACCGATTATTCTTTGACATGTTAACGAACACAGAGAGGGTCCTAGTATTGGGCCATTCCCTCTCAACGGTGGACGAAGTCTACTTTCGTGCGCTGCTGCGACAGCCAAGTGTTGCCGCTTCGCAGTGGGTGGTTGCTTGTCGGCGTATAGAAGAGTGGCCGGAGAAAGAAGCTCGTCTGATTGACATGGGTCTTCGCAGGGGGGGCGCCGTTCCGATATCCTGGGATGCTCTATAACACCGTCTGAAAAATTTGGGTTCTCTCGCGCTGATCGTCACCAAACCGTCTAGAGTTAGATAGACGTAAGCTGCCTCTTGCTTCCTACAATTAATCAGCGTCTGATCTTTAGAACCATGCCCATGATTACTGCCAAGAATAATTTAGCAAGTTTAATCGGTGATTGGGGCGGCTTTGAACGCCTAATTGCGCAGCTACACGAGACGGGAGACGTTAACGTTCAACACAATGTGACGCTCGTGGGGAAGTCTGGAGCACCACGGCAGATCGACGTGCTCGTGAGGCACCGAGAAGGTTTCTATGAGCATCTGATCGTTGTTGAATGCAAGTACAGAAATTCGCCAATCGAACGATTGCATGTTGATGCGCTGACCACGACGATCCGTGACGTAGGCGCGTCGCGAGGCGTTATCTTCTCTACGGAAGGGTTTCAGTCAGGCGCTATCACACAAGCTAAATTCGCGGACATCTCACTATTTAAGATTAGAGAGCTGACCGACCGGGAGTGGGGGTTGCCGGGAAGAAGGTTCGACATGTGGATGCATTTTATTTCTCTGGGCATTGGCAATCTCAAATTCGCCCGAGGGTACTCACTTGGCTCTCTTCCCGCATCCGATACCCAATTGCAGTTGCACTTGGGAACACCTGAGCAGTCCAGTAGAACGAGGATTCTGGTCAACGGCAAGACCGAAACCACGCTTGAGAACTTGCTTGAAAAGGTGGCGCGAAAATCTGCGCAGGCTATGTATCAGGCCGATCGTTATGACTTTGATGGTCAGGATGAGGGAGTCATTCGACGCGTAGGGCGTGTGAAGTATCATCCCAAAACTCATATGGAGCTCCTCGATTCCAAAGCGCCATTGTTCTTGCCAGGATTTGATTTTGATCTGGGCATTCATCTGGAGCAGTCGCGACTTCAGCTTGATCGTTCGGAGTCTTACACATTCGCATTAGCGGTTGAGGACTGTATTCAGGAGACGGTTTTTACCGCCTCTCGGGGAACAGAAGAATCGCAAACGACACTTAAACCGTCCGTCCGCGCCCTGGTAAACGAAAAAGATGTTTATAAGAACGGCTCATTGGCCACGTTATGGCTTTCAGGGTGGAAGCAGTTCTCGGAATTTGAGGGAATCCAGCCAGATCCTGTCGGCGCATCAGTAGAGGTTCAGCTAAAGCTCTCAGATGAATTAATTTCAGCTTCGAGAGACACCAAGTAGCTGCCACTTAAGCCGCGCATTACGAAATAAAAAATGAGGTCTGCGCTGTCGTACAAATTTGGATAGAGCAGCCAGATAGGCAAGGATGCTTACCTGTCGAAAGGATTTCCGAGATGATTTTTCATTACACCAACTAACAACGACGCCAGGAATATATGAGACCGAAATGTACAACAGCCTCAGATGCCGCGAATTCATTGGAGGATCTTCCGTTGGCATTGGTCGGTGAGGAGGATGATGGAGCCGCAGCGAAAAGCCATTTGGCTGCTGGTAGATGGATTACCTATCGTGACCCAGCGCATTCTCATTCGCTGGTGAGGGAATGGCCCGACGGCCGGATAGAGCTTATCCATGCTGATTTAGATGGCAATGTAAGGGTCCTTCAATCGATATAGCTGCTTAGTAAATGAGTGAGTTCTATGTTGACGTGATACTGCGTGCCGATAATTGCATTCGATCTACGCTTTAGTCACTAAAGCCTTTAGTGACTAAAGCTAATGTACCTAGTGAAAAAGCCAACACATAGATCAGGGCGGTATAGTTTGCTTCATTCGCAAAAAATGTCCTTCATCAACTGCTTCCATTAATGCCAACACATCCTTTATTACGTAGGGGGCTTCGGACAGCGCGGATGAATCATCGTGACCTTCGGCAATTTGCTCTGCATGAGAATGAGTATCTAGGAATCGTATAATTCTGGTTTTTTTCGCATCATCATAGCTAACAGCTTCCAATCTCGTATGCAGTGAGCTTTCGTCGGGGACCTTAAAGACAAGAAACGACTCGAGAAGGCGCCGTACGAGATTTGGCAATTCATAGTAGTCATGCAATGGAGCATTCTCGGGAATCAGATTCGCGGTCATCACTCGCTTAAATAGGTAGTGGTACTCCGATTCATAGTCTTTTATGAATGCGTCCATAGGCTCAATTGTTGAACAACGATGCCCATTTTCGTACGCAGCTTTGAGCATAAAGAACTGCGCGCTTCCCTTAGTTTGCCTACTTTTATTCATGTGGCTAAACCAATTCCTAGTCTGGCGGAGAAACGTGAAGTTGTGCGTTAAAACGAATAATTGACCTACGTTAGCTAGCCTACGTTTCATAAAACCAAAGGCGTTGTAAATCGCGTTCGTATCTAGGCTTGAAATGGGATCGTCAATTACGACGATGCCGTTTTTCAAGTCAAAAGATCTATCCTGCAGCGATTTTAGGAAATACAGAAAAGCGATAGCGGTACATTCTCCTTCGCTGAGGTTTGTCGCCGCTCCGTCATGACGGATTAGGCGATAACCAGTTTCTTCAATCTCGACTCGAACTTCCCGATGACCAAGATACGCGAATAATTCATTGTTTAATTCGTCTGCTGGTTGTCGATGGTCCTGAATAACCGCCTCCAGATCCATCTTCTGCTTCTCTAAGTCTTGAAGGCTTTTTTGCGCGCTTTCCTTAGCCTCCGAGAGACTATCGACCTGACCCTGTTTCTCGATCCAGCCTGGTAGCGCAGCTGTGAGCTCGTGTTGATGCAAGCGGATTCGTGCCGAATTTACTTGCTGACTGAAGGATGTTGTTTTCTCGTTATGCCGTTCGATAGCGTTCTTTGCACGTTCAAAAGCTGCTTTGCCCATAAACTCGCTTAGAAGAGCGGCTCCCCCTACAAATGCTTCCGATAGCAGCCGCCAACCTGATTGCAAGTTATTGGGGACACCATCTCCGCCGAGCAAAATATCTGAAAGTTCAAGGCGCTCGAAAATTCGTTCCTTCTTACGACTTACCGCTGTGGAAAGCGCAAGGATGGCATTTTTGAGATTAGTCCGGTGAAGTCCGAAATCTGAAATTGCCCTTTCATATTCCGTACGAATTTCAGGGTAGAGGTATGCGCTATCTGGAAAATCAGTTGCGCTCACCTCGCCGGCTAGGTTCTCGAGCCTGACCGACATTACTTCTAGCGCTTGGGAAAACTGTTTGAATTCATCGTTGAAGTGCTTCTGCAAATCCTGAATTCTTTGACTGGAGATTGGCTGTGTACAAAATTTGCAGCGTCTCTCTGGATCGTGAGCATGTAAGGACAAGCCGGTTTCAACCCAGAAAGACAAATCGGGATTTGATACAAGTTCGTCAATAACAGTCGATAGAACGGTTTTGTGTAGTGCTTCTTTGACTTGAGAATGGGCGGTTGCAATATTGGGAACGAAGAAACTAGGCAGCTCGACCAGCTCCATCGGCTTGCCATCTTTCATCACGAGCAGATTTTTTCGCTCATCCTCCTCTAGAGGAGGCAATGGGCTCTTACTAAATGCCGTGATCTCGGTCTTAAAGTCCGCCGCGTTATAGTTATTAAACTCTCCTCCAGACGCAATGAGCAGATTTTTAATGGCTCGCGCTGTTTTAACCGCAAAATCTTCAAGCTCTTTCTTGGCGCGAGCTTCCTCTCGAATCGAGCTTTTAGTCTGCTCCTGAAGGGCCGGAAGCGCCTGCTTGACGAGATCCAGCTGACGCTGCTTTTCAGCACTTTCCTCACCAAAAACATAAACCGGAGGAAGTTTTGAAGATGGATCGCCAGCTAATTCGAATATGCTTCTGGCTACAGTATCTCGATTGAACACTCGGACTTGAGGTATCGGCGCAGTCGTCAAATTTTCCCCCAAAACAGTCTGACCGTTGAAGACAAATTCAACATCCCCTTCGTGTACGGTTGAGCGAAGTTGAAGCGCATTAAAGAGTCCTGATAGCGTTGTTTTTCCCGTCCCATTCCATCCATAAATGAGATTAAATCGCGCGAAATCTGCGAGAGAATTTGCCCATGAAAAATTTTTGAAAATACGGTGCTTATGTATTTTTCCAAGACGCTCAAGTTTCATTGTTCCCCCATTGTTCTTGTGTTGATTGGTTTAGCCTTAGTCGAAATACACTTTGAAGAAAACTATTGGATCACTCACGCTCGCTGGTACGGAAGAGATTATCTTCCAGGGCTTGACACTCGATAGTTGCTTGGAAAATTTCATAAAATTCTCACGATTTATATGAGGAGATCCGAGCTAGTACTTTCCAATTTGTTTTCTCGTTACAAAACAGTTTTGCAGCAGCACATAGTCTTTAGTCACAAAAGAAAATTCCGGAGCAGAGGTGTCTTTAGTTACTAAAGTGAATAGTATTCGGACTATGTTAGCGAGACCAATTGGAAGAGTAATCCAAAATTCGTAGCAGACAATTCGATCCATTGAATAATAAATTGACATCAATGACTGACCAGCCACGCAAAGAGAAAATCAGGGAAGTTGTCTGGGAGAACTTCCAACAGTGGATACGGAACGGAATAATTTTCCTCATTCTTCTTCTAGGGCTCTTACTTGCGACACCCATAGCCCTACCAGTAGAAATGATTCTGTTGCGTCGATGGGGACTAAAAAACAGGGATCGATTGCGATCGAAATATGGCCGATATCTTGATGCTCTCAATCGAATTACTTCAGAAAGATATGGAAGCCCAGGCGCGTCGATAAAGATCTTGATCTTTTCAATGTGCATCCTGGCGTCAACAGGGTATTTGATACTACATCTAACTCAGGGAACGATAGAAAATTTCTTTATTCACTCAGTGGTGCAAATAGCTATTACCGGTGTCATTGGGGCATCTGTAATAGGCTTAGCTTGGGTCATTCTTCCGCTAGACAAGTTGTTCTCAAGTACCTATGTGAAAGTACTGGTTCCAGTTCTTATATCGATATGTATCTGGCTAGGAAAGCTGTCCGCTATAGAAATACTAGGCACATACTTTCCGTTTCCCCCGTCCTATATATCGAACACATACGCGATCGCAACTCTGCTTTGCGCCGTGGTGTCTTCGTCTCTAGTTTTCGCTGTCTTAACCATTATTTTTGAAGTGGTGATGCTGCTTTTTTTATGGAGCCAGGACAAAGGGAAGAAGCTCATTCCTCATCTCATTCTGGTCGCGGGTTGTATGGCAGGCTTCTTCGGTGCAAATCTGGTTACCACAGCGGTATTCGAAGGTATGAGTGCCAAAGGCAGGTTATTTATGCTTCAAATTGCGGAGAAGTATGACTTCACAAAGAATCACATGTGTCAGGCAAACGATTCTGAAAGCGTTTTGTTTATTGAAAACATAGCTGATCGCGCGATCGCCGTCCGATTCCCGACCGTGACAGAGACCATAAATAGACGTATTACATCTGATGATCTCGCGTTCTATGCGCCCCAGGGATTTCACACCATACGATGCAATCCGGTTAGCCAATCAGACGACCATCCAAGATGGTGCTCTTCTCCGGATCGCTTTGGTTTCTGCGATGAAGTCCACGGTACTAAATAAGAAGATTCTTAAATGCCGAAAATGAGCCTCCCGTCTTATTTCTGCATCCGAAGTGGATCATTTGACGGAGCATAATCGTTGTCCTCGCTCAAATGAGAAGCGCGCGACGTTGATGGCAGACTCTTGATTTGACCTGGCAAGAGTTTGCCATTACAGTGATGACATTGCCCTTGAGGCCTTAGTTTTACCTGTGCCCTACGTGGCCTCGAAAAAAAGCCCAGCTCTTGCTGGGCTTTTTTAGTTTTAAGCCAAGAATCATTTCGTTCTATGGTGTCTGCGCAATTGAATATACAAGGCAGGAGGCACATGAGCCACCCAGTTGCTTGATCGAGAGGGTGGTGTCGAAGGCGGCTGGGTAGGTTGATCGTGTACCCGGTCAATAGAGTGCCGAGCATTTGCATAGCTCGCTCTATCACTAGGCCAGCCGCTACAATGCTCTGACCGAGGTAGAGTAGGTTTAATTTCCCCTCCAATAGACGCATCTGGATGAATTAAAAAATCTTATATCCATAAAAATTGGGCACGTCTTCTTTAGAGTTCGAACACGTTCTCGGGGCCGAACCATTTTTTCGCAGTTGAGATGGTGGCCACTGAAGGATTGCGGAAATATACCGCCAGAATATTGGACCGGCCAGCCTTCAGTAGACACTCACAAGTCATTTAGCGCGTAGCGCTTCTCGAACTCTACAGGTGACAAGTCGCCAGCGGAGCCATGCCGACGAATCGGGTTGTAGAACATTTCAATGTAATCGAATACGTCTGTTGTCGCGGTAGCTCTGTTCGGGTAAATACGCCGCTTGATTCGCTCCTTCTTCAAGGCGCTGAAGAAGCTTTCTGCAACGGCGTTATCGTGGCAGTTACCGCGACGGCTCATACTCGGCACCATATGGTGGGCCTTCAGGAATGACTGCCAGTGATCACTAGTGAACTGGCTTCCCTGATCGGAATGTACCATTACGCCGGGTCCTGGTTTACGTTTCCAGACTGCCGCTAACAATGCTTGCAACACCAGATCGCAGGTCATCGTAGAACGCGTTGCCCAGCCGACGATTTGACGCGAATAAAGATCCATCACCGCCGCCAAATACAACCATCCTTCATAGGTTCGGATATAGGTGATGTCGGTAACCCATACCTTGTTGGGCGCATCAGGGGAAAACTCGCGATTCAGGACGTTGGCCACCACGCCGACAGGTCCGCCGCGATAGCGAGGCTTGCTTCCGTACCCGACCTCTGCACGCAGGCCGTCTCCTCTCATTAGTCGATGCACGCGGTGACGGCTGCAGGTTTCGCCCGACTCGCGCAAATCTACGGTGATCTTGCGATACCCATACACACCGCCGCTGGCCAACCTCAGGTCTATCGAACTTTATCTTCCAGGCGTACAGGCTATGGGGCGTGATGCCTAATCGTTGCGCCACATCTGCAACTGAATATCGCCGGGCAACCATTGGGCTTGGTCGTTGGTTTGTCGACGGACGATGTATTTTTTAACTGGCGGCGCGAAGCCTGGAATGCCTGGATAATCACAAGCATTTTCTCTTTAGTTGTTTTGGTAGGCGCTTATCTAACTTATCGGGCCAATCATAGATTGGCTCAATTGAGTACGACCGATGGCTTGACTGGGCTCCCGAATCGCAGAGAGTACGTCAATATCGGAGAGCTCGAATGGCAACGCGCCATGCGGAATAAAGAATGGTTTGCCGTGGCAATGGTCGATATCGATCATTTCAAAGCATATAACGACCACTATGGGCATCAGGCTGGTGACCAATGTCTCTGTGCTGTTGCGCAGACCCTCGCAGCCGGGTTGCGTAATGGTAGCGATTTCATAGCTCGTTATGGAGGCGAGGAATTCATTGTCATTCTACCCGGACAAGACGCTCTGCACGCATACGATGTGCTCGATCGATTGCGCCGCGAAGTTGAAGCATTGGCGTTGCCTCATGCAGCGAATAAAGGCTCGTCGATCGTCACGTTTAGCGCGGGTGTAGCAGCCGTCGTTCCAAAGCATGGCTCGACGCTGGCCGCATGCGTGGAAGTAGCCGATCAACATCTATATGAAGCTAAGCGCAAGGGACGGAACCAAATTTATGGCGCCTGATTTAGATTCCAAGCAGACTTTTAACGCGCTAGCCGTAGCATATTTTTATTGCTTCTAAGTTTAGTCATGCGGTCTGCGATGCTTGCGCAATTTAGTACTACAAAAATTTAACCATATCACGGCTGCTTTGGCTGGAAGTGGATGGTTACTGTGATGAAGTCCATCTTCATAGGCGAAGCTGATATGACCAACGAAACATCACGGAGGTCTCATGACATAATCTCACCCCATTCGTGTCGTGATGCGGGCCTAAATTGCAAAAAAGACAATGACAAAAATGTGTCGGCGAGCAGGATATTAAACATGCCTTCTGCTACATTACTAACGAGAATAAACATTACTAATGACCTCCAGTGATATCAGCCATCAGGACTGGCTCGCGAAACATACATAAAACAAATAACAACTGAAACCCGCACCGGAGCATGTAATGGAATTAGCGCACGATTTCTCCCGCAAGCCGATCATTTTGATTGTCGACGACAGCCCGGATAATCTGTTGCTGATGGCGAATCTTCTCAAGGAAGGCGATCGCTACACAATCAAGATAGCCAACAATGGCGAAAAGGCATTGCGTATCGCCCAAGCCGATCCGCTGCCTGACCTGATCCTGCTCGACATCATGATGCCCGGCCTGTCGGGGCACGAAGTGGCGCAGGTCCTGAAGAGCGACGTACACACGCGGGACATCCCCATCATCTTCCTGACCGCGATGGCATCGACTGCCGACGAGACGCGTGGACTTACGATGGGTGCTGCGGACTACATCACTAAACCCATCAGTCCACCGGTCGTGCTGGCGCGCGTGGAGACGCAACTCAAGGTCAAGGCGGCGGCAGATTTCCTGAAAGACAAGAGCGACTATCTGGAGCAGGAAGTCGCCCGGCGCACACTCGAAGTCCTGGCCATTCAGGATGTGACCATCCACGCGATGGCCTCGCTGGCCGAAACACGCGACAACGAAACGGGCAACCACATCCGCCGCACCCAGTACTACATGAAGATATTGGCCGAGCATCTGCGCGACCATCCACGCTTCCGTCATTTTCTCGATGATGAAACGATCAAGCTGCTGTTCAAGTCGGCGCCTTTGCACGACATCGGCAAGATCGGCATTCCCGACCGGATTCTGCTCAAACCGGGCAAGTTCACGCCGGAAGAATTCGAAATCATGAAGACGCACACCACCCTTGGGCGCGATGCGATTGCGCATGCCGAGCAACAACTGGGCATGAATGTCGAATTTCTGCATCTCGCAAAAGAAATCGCCTACGGCCATCAGGAAAAATGGGACGGCTCCGGCTATCCCGAAGGCAAAGCGGGAGACGACATCCCCATCTCCGCACGGCTCATGGCGGTGGCGGATGTCTACGATGCCCTGATCAGCCGGCGCGTTTATAAAAATGGTATGTCGCACGAAGAAGCCGCACGCATCATGCGCGAAGGACACGGCAAGCATTTCGATCCCGACGTCTGCGATGCTTTCTTCGCCTGCGTGGATCAATTCCGGGCGGTCGCGGCACAATTCGCCGATTCCGATCACGACATGGCGCAAAAAGCCGCCGCCCTGCAATTCATTTCCGGTGCCGAATGAATTTTCCGCTGACTGCATGACATGGGAGCTCGCATGAGTTCGGCTTTTCAGATCCTGGAGCGCTTGCCGCTTCGTCATAAGCTGGTAGTTGGTTTTGTGTCGCTGTTGCTGTTTTCCCTTGCCCTCGGCATTCAAAGTCTGCAAACGCAGGCCGACCTGAGCAGGGACCTGAAGCGGCTGCAGGAAGAAGGCATCATCGGCATCGCCAGGGTGCAGGAGGGCAGAATCCATTTTGCACACATGGTGCTTGCGGCCCATCGCATCGTCAGTGCGGAATCGGTGGGAGAACGCGACGAGGCCGTGCAGGAAATGGACGATGCATACCAGTACGTCCAGCAAGCTATTCAGTCGACCCGCCCGACGCTGTTCAAATCGGACAATGTCGAACGTCTGGACCAGTTCGAGATACTCCTCTCCCGCATGCGGCGGACCATGTCGGAGGCGCTGGATCTCTCCAAGCAAGGCATGCGACGCGAAGCCGCATCGCTGGTCGAGAGCATCAGCTTCAAGGAAGTCAACCGCAGCGCCGATAGGCTGCTGGCGGAAATTGCCACCGTCAAAGAGTTTGGCGTGCGCGACACGGCGGTGAATGTCCAGACTTTCGCCTTTACCCGCAACGTATTGACGTACGCCCTGCTGCTCGGAGGACTGGTCCTGGCGCTGGCCTTTTCCTGGTTGATCAGCAGATCCATCAGGCGCCCCATCAACCGGGTCAGAATCGCGGTGGAAGAGCTGGCCGCCGGCAAGCTGCACCTGGATATCCCGCATACGGATTATCAGAACGAGACCGGCGATCTGGCCCGTGCCATCGCTTCCTTGCAGACCGAATCAATCCAGCTCGAGGCCCAGCGCTGGATCAAGTCGCAGGAAGCCATGATTCAGGCGGCACTGCAGCAGGCGGACTCACCTGAAGAATTGGCGGCGCTGTTCTTCCAGCATCTGGCGCCGCTGCTGCATATCGGTCAGGGCTTGCTCTACCGCTGGGACAGCGCACGCGAAGTACTGATCCTGGCGGGCGGCTACGCGGTCAGCGGCGATCACGCGCCAGCCGGAAAAATCGAACCGGGCGTCGGCCTGCTCGGCCAATGCGCCAGAGACCGGTTGCCCAGAACAATGCAGCAGGGTGGCGACGGCGCCTGGCGCATCCACTCGGCGCTTGGCGAGATTGCCCACAGCGAGATCATGGTGCGACCCATTCTTAATGGCGACAAGCTGGCAGGCGTGCTGGAACTCGCCTGCTTCGAGACGGCAGACGACAGCGCGAGGGCCTTGCTGGAAGAAGTGTTGCCGCGTCTCGCCATCAGCATGGAGATACTCGATCGCTCCCTGACCGTACAACATCTGCTGACGCAGTCGCAGGAGCAGGCATCGCGTCTGGAAGAGCAGGCGACCGAACTGGAAGCTCAGCAAGCCGCTCTCAAAGAGACAGAAGCCTGGTTTCGCGGTGTGGTGGAGTCGGCCCCGGACGGCATGCTGGTGGTCGATGAACACGGCAAGATCATTCTCGCCAATACTCAGCTTGACGGTTTGTTTGGCTATGAGACCGGCGAACTGCTCGGCCTGTCCGTGGAAAAATTGGTGCCGGCCTCGGTTCGTCCCCGTCATGCCGGGCTGCGTAAAGGTTTCACTAGAGAAGAGGGCACCCGACAGATGGGCGGAGGCCTGATGGATCTGCAGGGTGTTCGCAAGGACGGCAGCCTGTTCTCTGTCGAAATCGGTCTGGCTTCGTTGCCAGCAGTGGGCGAATACGGTCAGTGCGTTTGTGCGTCGGTGCGTGACACGAGTGAGCGCCGCGCCATGGAGGCCAAGGTTCAGGAAAGTGAAAAACGCATGCGCCGGGTGCTCGACAGCAGCCCCGTGGCCATGTCCATCGAACGGCAAGACGACCGTTCGCTGATCTATTGCAACCGGCAGCTGGAAATCCTCGCGGGCATGAGCGCGGATGAATTGTTTTCCCGGGACAAGGCATCCGGCTTGTGGGCTGATGACGGATGCAGGCAGCGCTACGCGCAGGCGATTTCCGCCGGCGATGTTCTCAATTTTGAAGCCGGCTTCCTCCGCCCTGACGGTTCGGTCGTGGAGGTTCTGCTGAGCGCCATCCAGGTGCCGCTGGCGTCCGGCGACATTACGGTCGAATGGTATTACGACATCACCGACCGCAAGCGGGCCGAAGAGGAGGTCCGCCGCGCCAAGGAGATTGCCGAGGGCGCCACCCGCGCCAAGAGTGAATTCCTGGCCAACATGAGTCATGAAATCCGTACGCCGATGAACGCCATCATCGGCATGAGCCATCTGGCGCTGTCCACGCAGCTGGACAAGAAACAGCGCAACTATATCGAGAAGGTCCATCGTTCTGCAGAAAATCTGCTGGGAATCATCAACGACATTCTCGACTTTTCAAAGATCGAAGCCGGCAAGATGACTGTGGAGCGCGTCGATTTCCGGCTCGAAGACGTGATGGACAACTTTGCCAGCATGGTCGGCCTCAAGGCCGACGACAAGGGCCTGGAACTGTTGTTCGACAGCCCGGCGCACATCCCGACTGCGCTGATCGGCGACCCGCTGCGGCTGGGCCAGGTGCTGATCAACCTTGGGAACAATGCAACCAAGTTCACAGAAAACGGCGAGATCGTCGTCGGCATCAAGCAAGTTTCCGTGACGCCGGATGAGGTGGAGTTGCATTTCTGGGTACGAGATACCGGGATCGGCATGACCCCGGAACAATGCAGTCGCATGTTCGAGTCATTCAGCCAGGCCGATAGCTCGACGACCCGCAAATACGGTGGGACGGGACTGGGTCTGGCCATCTCCAAGCGTCTGGTCGAGATGATGGACGGCCGCATCTGGGTGGAGAGCGAACATGGAGAGGGCTCGACTTTCCACTTTCATGCGCGCTTCGGCCTTCAGCGCAATGCTGCGCCGCGTCGCATGTTCAAGGCGGAAGAGCTGCTCGGTCTGCGTGTTCTCGTGGTGGATGACAACGCCAGCGCGCGCGAGATCCTCTCGACCATGGCGCGCAGCTTTGGGCTGGAAGTGGACATGGCCAGCAGCGGCAGCAAGGCACTACATCTTTTGAAGGATGCCGAGCGCAGGGAGCTGCCTTACGATCTTGTCCTGATGGACTGGAAAATGCCGGGAATGGATGGCGTGGAAACGGTACTCCAGATGAACGCGGGCGAGATTCGTTCGGTACCTTCGGTCATCATGGTCACGGCTTTCGGCCGCGATGAGGCACAGGAAGAAGCTGCGCGCATGCAGGTTCGGCTGTCGTCGGTGCTGACCAAACCGGTCACGCCGTCCACCTTGCTGGAGGCAATCGGCGAGGCGCTGGGCAAAGGGGTCGTGACCGAGACCCGCTCCACCGAACGGCATGATCAAAGCGCCGGCAATGTCACGCTCCTGGCCGGCGCCCACGTACTGCTGGTGGAAGACAATGAAATGAATCAGGAGCTGGCCGGCGAGTTGCTGACGGCCGCCGGCATCTCCTTCATGCTTGCAGAAAACGGCCAGCAAGCGCTCGATATTCTTGCCGGCGACGAAACCTTCGATGGCGTGCTGATGGATTGCCAGATGCCTGTCATGGATGGATATACGGCGACGCGCAAGATCCGCGAACAGCCCCGGCACTCCCGATTGCCCGTCATTGCGATGACCGCCAACGCGATGGCCGGCGACCGCGAACAGGCAATCGACTCCGGTATGAACGACCATATCTCCAAGCCGCTGCATGTCGCGACCATGTTCGCAACGATGGCGAAGTGGATACGTCCGTCCTCTCCTCAATCGACAACGCCGCAAACAAAACGGCCAGAAAATAAGACCGCAGAGTTTCCATCGCTTGCCGGAATTGATCAGGCAGCCGGCTTGGCTACCTGCATGGGAAAACCGGATCTGTATCGTCGCATGCTGCTTAAGTTTCAGGAATCGCAACAAGGCTTCCCGCAGTCCTTCGCCGATGCGTTGGCGGCCGGCGATCTGACAGTCGCCACCAGGCTCGCCCATACCTTGCGGGGTACCGCCGGAAATATCGGCGCGATGACGCTTGCCCAGTCTGCCGCAGACCTGGAGGCCGCCCTCCAGCAGACGGGGGGCGATGTCACATGGGCGCCTTTGTCGGCGACCGTCAACGATAAGCTGCGTACCGTTTTAGCGGGGATCACGCAACTCGGATCTGCTCCGGAGTCTGGCGCAGCGCTGGTGGCAACTACGATCTCCGGGCCGCGATTCCAGCAATGCCTTGATGAGCTCAAACGTCTGCTGGCCGACAGCGACGCAGCTTCGCTGGATTCGCTGAGTGAACTGGAAGGCATTGTTGCCGGAAGCGGCGAGGCAATTCAGTTGCGCGAGGTAGCGGCTAAGATTGAAACGTTCGACTTCGATGAAGCTTTGGCCTTGCTTAACACCGTGTCTTTCGTGCGATGAACATGCTTTGTCATTGACCGGAAATGATCCGATAAATATATTTCTAATCAACAGGGGATGATCATGACAATTTCAAAAAAGCTTCACCTTCTGATTTTTTCCGTGCTTCTTGGATTGGTTATTCTGACGGGGATCAGCGTATACCAGATCGACCGAGTCAACCGCGCCGCCAGCTACGCGACCGTCAAGACAGTTCCCAGCATTCTCACGATACAAGATGCTTCCGACGCGGCATATTCCATTCGGGTAGCGCTGTGGAAGTACATTGCCGATGCCGATCCTGCGGTAAGAAGCTCGACGGAAAAGGCGATGAGTGCGGCACACGTCAAAGTCATCGAGGCATTGAACAAGTACGAAAAAGAAAATATCGCAGACAAGAATGATGCCGAACTGCTGCGCGCTGCCCGTGAGACGTTTGCCGTTTATGAAAAGCAGCGAGAAATCGTCATGGCTGTTGCTGCAGCCGGGAAGATAGAAGAAGCGATGAATTCGATGCTGGCGTCACAAGGCGCCGTCGACAAGATGATGAACGCCTTCGCAGAACAAAAAAAGTACAACGAAAAACTCGGCAAGCAAGGCGCTGAGACGGCGACAGCAACCATGCAGAACGCCAATATTCTCGCGGTTCTCGTCAGCGTGATAGTCGCTTTGGTGGTGGCAATAACCGGCTTGATGCTGTCCCGGAAAATAGTGAGATCGCTTCTTGAAGCCGTCAACGTCGCAAAGGCAGTTGCCGACGGCAATTTGACGATGAATATCCGGGTGACCTCCAAAGACGAGATAGGTCAGCTGATGCAAGCCATTGATCAGATGAATAGCAGTCTTGTCGCCATCGTCAGCGATGTCCGTCTTAGCGTGAACACGATCACTGCAGCCTCCAGTGGGATTGCGTCCGGCAATATGAATCTTTCCGTTAGAACAGAACAGCAAGCAGGGTCACTGGAAGAAACAGCGTCCGCGATGGAAGAACTGACTTCCACTGTTAAGCAAAATGCCGACAATGCCCGTCAAGCCAATGAGTTGGCGGTTTCCGCTTCCGAGGTGGCCACCGAAGGGGGCAATGTCGTCAGCCAGGTAATCACCACCATGGACACGATCAATACTTCTTCACGCAAGATCGTGGACATCATCAGCGTCATCGACGGCATCGCCTTCCAGACCAACATCCTCGCACTCAATGCGGCGGTAGAAGCTGCCCGTGCCGGCGAGCAGGGCCGCGGCTTTGCAGTGGTCGCATCCGAAGTGCGCAACCTTGCGCAACGCAGCGCGACTGCAGCCAAGGAAATCAAGACGCTGATTGATGACTCGGTCTCGACCGTCGAGAACGGTAGCAATCTGGTTGCACAGGCCGGCGCCACCATGGAGCAAGTAGTCAACAGCGTGCGCCGGGTTACCGATATCGTCGGTGAAATCAGCTCCGCCAGCGCCGAACAAAGCAGTGGCATCGAGCAGGTGAACCAGGCTATTACCTCGATGGATCAAGCCACCCAACAAAATGGGGCGTTGGTCGAACAAGCTGCCGCCGCCGCGCAGTCGTTGCGGGATCAGGCGCAACATCTCGAAAAGACGGTCAGCGTGTTCAAACTTGACCCTGAACGTGTGGCCGCCACTGGCTTCGCTCACGCCGCCGCGCCCACGACCCCGACTGCCGCGAACCGCAAGGCGACCGTGGATATCACGCCCAAGCCTGCACCGATCCAGAAAAACACTGCACCCAAGCCTGCGCTTCCGAAGTCTTCCGCTCAAAAGGACATCGCCGAAAAAGACGGCAGCGGATCCTGGGAGGAATTCTAAGGCGCGCGATGTTGGCAAAGTGGAATGAACAACTTACGCGTGCACTCTGATTGATCTTTTACGAGATATCCTGCTCATGGATACCACCGCTCAAAAGTCCTGCTGTTACTGGCTCACAGGTTTGTCCGGGGCTGGAAAATCAACGATCGCAAACCTGATCGATGAAACTTTGCGCGCTCAGGGCTATCGATCCTTTGTGCTGGACGGCGATCGATTGCGGCTTGGGCTGAACAATAATTTGTCGTTCACCAAAGCGGACCGATCAGAAAACGTGCGCCGCATCAGCGAAGTCGCCAAGCTGATGGTAGAGGCCGGCCTGGTTGTTGTTGTAAGTGCAATTTCCCCCTATGAAGATGATCGCCAGGCGGCCAGGCGGCGTTTTCGCAATGACGAATTCTTCGAGGTGTTCATCGATACGGATATCGAGGTCTGCATGGAGCGAGATCCGAAAGGATTGTATCGGCGGGCCAAGGCAAAGGAGATCACACACTTTACAGGCGTAGATGATCCCTACGAACGACCGACTCATCCTGAATTTCTGATCGATACCGACCTGCTTTCAGCCAGGGCAGCAACTGATCAAATCGTTAAGCATTACCTCGCGCTGAACACATCGGCGGGAGTACAACCGGCTTACGGCGTTCGTTGACGGTAGGACGTGAATTGGCGGGATGACATCGTTTTTTGCGGAAAATCAATAAATGATGGTAATACTCTGCGCAATTCATTGGATTAGCGTAGGTGTCTTCTGCGTAACATGGCTATGTCGCGGATGACTGTTGGGATACAACGAATTCGCTGCGGAGATGTAGTTGACTCCCTCGTAGAAGGGTATTGATATGAAATATCCCGGATCCATGAACCATGTGTACCGTCTGGTCTGGAGCGAAGTTCAGGATGAATGGGTTGCGGTCGCCGAGGTTTCGCGCGGAGGCGGCAGAGGACGCAAGCGTGTTCTCACCCTCCTGATTGCGGCGACGCTGGCAAATACAGCCGTGGCTGCTCCTCCGGCCGGAGTGACCGTCAATGGCGGCGCCGAAGGCGTTGACTATACATTTGACGCCAGCTCACCTCAGAACATGACGGTTACAGGGGCCGGGGCCATCAACACAAGTGGTGCCACCGGCATCGTTACCGACGGCACAGCCACACTTGGTACGCTGACCAATGATGGCGTCATCAACAGCACCGGCAATGTCTACGGCGTCAGCCAGGGCGGCGCGCTGGGGACACTGACCAACAACGGCACCCTCAGCGGCGGCAACACTTCGGGAGGGGGCGCGCTCAACAACACCGCCGGCATCGGCACGCTGACCAATAGCGGCGCCATCAACGGCACTTACTACGGCATCAACAACTCCGGCACGATCACGACACTGACCAACGACAGCGGCAAGACCATCAGTGCCTCCGACAGTTCAAACGGGGTGGCAGTCACCAACAGCGGCACCATCAGCACGCTGAATAACAGCGGCACGATCAGCGGACCTCAATCCGGCATCAGCAACTCCGGCACCATTACGACGCTGCTCAATAACGCCAGCGGTGCTATCAACTCGAGTAACAATGCCATTGTAAATACCATCGGCGGCAGGATAGATGCCCTGACCAACGAGGGCACCATCGACGGCAATGGTAACGCCATCTTCAACTTAGGCACCACCGGCGGACCGAGCAACGCCGTAATCGGTACGCTGACCAACAATGGCACCATCAATTCGGTCGGGACCGCCATCACCAACGGCGGTACGATCACTACCCTGGTCAACAACAGGACTATCTCGGCTGGATTTGTCGGCATTTCCAACAACCAGTCAGGGACGATAGGGACGCTGATCAACAATGACACCATCAGCGGCTCACCCACCGGGCTGAGAGGTGCAGCCATCGTCACTGACGGCAGCATAGGCAGCTTGCTCAACAACGGCGCCATCAGCGCCGATGCAGTCGGCATTCTGCTCAATTCCAATGGCGCGATAACCGGACTCACCAACAACGGCACCATCAGCGCCAGCGAAACAAACCTCGTCAATGCCAGCGCCACATCTCTTTTGACCCGTTTTGGTATCAGTAACGGCGGCACGATCAGCACACTGACAAATTTGAATACCCGGGTCATCAGCGGTAGCGACACAGGGCTCAGCAACACCAGTACGATCACCGCGTTAAGCCATATCGGTCTGAACAATACCAGTGCGATCGGTACCGTGACCAATAGCGGCATCATCAGTGGCAGCAATACAGGCTTCGTCAACAGTGGAACGGTCACCACGCTGAACAATACCGGCCTCGACAATTCGGGGGCGATCACTGTGCTGACCAATAACGGCACCATCAGCGGCAGTGACTCCGGTCTCAACAACACCGGAGCAATCGATACGCTGACAACTGTTGGTATCAACAACACCGGGACAATCACCGCGCTGAACAATAACGGCACAATCGGCGGCAGCAATACGGGTCTCACCAACACGGGAACAATTACCACGCTAACCCCTACTGCCGGTATCAACAACGCCGGCGCCATCAATGCGCTGACCAATGCCGGCACCATCAGCGGCGACGATACCGGCATCAACAACACCGGCACGATAGGGCCGCTGATCAACAGCGGCACCATTACCGGTGCCGTCAATGCTATCTACAATGACACTGCCGGCGCGATCGGTCCGATCACGAACTCCGGTGTGGTTGCCGGCAATATCCAGAACCTCAGTACGCAGAATCTGACCTTCAATGGCGGCACCGGTACGACCTTCGGCACCCTGACCGGTTTTGGCGGCGGCAGCACGATCGGCACGATCACCAACGTCAACTCGAATATCATATTCGGCTCAGGCAACCTGCTGCTGAACGACAACATCAACGTCGGCGTCAACGCGGTGAACAATAGCGGCACTGCTGTGCTGCAGGTCAATCAGCCGGTGACCATCACCGGCAACTACAACCAGGGGGCCGGTGCAAGCCTGCAGATCGGCGTCGCCGCTGGCGCCACAACGTTGGGCGCGATCACCGACACGGGCTACGGCAGATTGATCGTGACCGGCGACACGACAATTGCCGCGGGCTCATCAATACGACTGCAGTCAAACGGCTATGCTTTCGCCGCCGGACAACGTTACGTGGTGGTGGATACCGCCGGCACCGCCAACTACAATGCGGACACGCTGCGTTACTCGATCAATGGCAATTCAGGCACCGTGACCGGCTCGGTTGTCGCCAACGGCGCCAATAGCGATCTGGTGCTCAACGTACAGGGCGTCGCGCCAACCCCAGAATTTGCGACTGCACCGAATGCCATTGCGTCTCTCCGCGGTTTGTTGCGCTACACCGGTATCAGCAATGCCGGGCTGCTGAATCTATACAACGCCACACTGGGTTCGCTAAGCCAAGGTTCGGTGGCGAGCGCCAATCGCATCGGCAAACAATTGGCGCCTGCCCAGGCCAACTGGGCGCCAGACGCGCCTTTCTTTCATGCCTTGGACATGGTGGGCGAACACGTTGATGGACTTCGGCGCGCGGAGGACGGCGGCGACGACGGTGTGGCAACCGGCGAAAGTGCAGTTCAGCGGACCATATGGGGCCAGGCCTATGGCGGCCATGCGCGCCAGAGTGAGCGCGATCAGGTGGACGGCTATGGTGCCAACTACAGCGGTCTGCTATTCGGGGTGGATCAGGCGATCAACGACGGTTGGCGCGCCGGCGGTGCGTTCAGCTACAGCAATACCGCGATCAACAATACGGGGGACACCTCCGGCAGCGACACGCGTGTCGACGGCTACGGTTTGATTGCTTACGCGAGTTATGACGGTAATCCGTGGTACGTGAAATACTCCGGCGCGGCGGTGCAGCAGCGCTACAAGACTCGCCGGGCGATCAGCCTCCCGGGATTTTCGGACTCAGCTTCGGGTAGTTTCAACGGCCGGCTGTATGTGGCGCGTGCCGAGGCCGGTTATCCGCTGGCACTGGGCAATGCAACACTCACGCCGCTTGCCGGCCTCATGTATAGCTACCGGACGCAGGCCGGCTACACGGAGAAGAGCAGCAACGGCGCGGCCCTGGCGGTGAGCTCCGCGCATGCCGGCTCTCTGAAAAGCGCACTGGGCGCAAAACTGGAGCAAGACTTCACTACCAGCTACGGCAAACTTGTATTGAGTGGCCGTGCGCAGTGGATCCATGAATATCGCGACACCCGGCAGACGGTGGGCGCCAGCTTTTTCGGCGACGCCACTGGACAGACAGCGTTCACGACGGTGAGTGCATCGTCGGTGTCGAACCTCGCGGATATTTCACTTGGCGCCACGCTGCAACGTTCCGACAATCTGAGCCTGGCGCTGCGCTACGATCTGCAGGCCGGCCGCGGCTTTTTGTCGCAGACAGCGTGGCTGCGCCTGCGCAAGCTGTTCTAAGCTGCTTATGCCTTTTATGTCCACCTTACCCGACCAGACAATCCTGACCATTGCAGAAGCCGTCAGCCATGCCCATGCCCACTGGAACGCCGGTCGTGCGGATCAGGCTGGCCAGCTCTGCCGCCAAGTGCTGGTCGTCTGGCCGGGTCATGCCGATGCGCTGCATCTGCTGGGCTTGATGGCGCTCGCGCAGGGGCAGCTCGATACGGCAATTACGCATCTGCAGCAGGCGTGCATGGATTCCAGAGCACCCGCGATCTATTTCAGCAATCTCGCAGAAATGTACCGCCGCAAAGGACTGCTGGCCGATGGCGAGGCAGCGGCACGTCAGGCCGTGGTGATGGACCCGGCGCAGACGTCCGGTTGGAACAACCTGGGTATCCTTCTGCAGGAGGCGGGCAAGTTTGCAGAAAGTCTCGATTGCCTTGAGCGAGCGATCGCGCTCCTGCCCGACTGGGCGCAGGCGCATAACAATCTGGCCAATACCTACCGCCGTTTGGGCAGCATGGACCGCGCTGAGCAGCACTATCGACAGGCGCTTGCGCTGCTTCCTTCCTATGCAGAGGCGCATAGCAACCTGGCTTTTCTGTTGTCCGCGCAGGGCATCCACGATGAAGCCGTTGCGCATGCTCAGCAAGCCATTGCCATCGAACCCCATTTCATCGATGCCTATCTGAACCTGGCTGACGCGGAAATTTCTCGCTGTCGTCATGACGCGGCATTGCGCGCACTCGACCTGCTTTCCGCCTTTGCGCCTCAACATCCTGCCTCACTGATTGCACGCGCTAAGGCGCTCAACCGGAGCGAGCGCCTTGACGAGGCGCTCGGTTTTGCGCGCCAGGCGGTGGCCTTGGCGCCTGGTAACGCCGAAGCGCACCACACGCTCGCCATGGTGCTTCAATCTTTGGGACAGACCGAAGAGGCGCTCGCGCAATTCGACCAGGCGGCGCAACTGCCGGGTACGGTCGCCGAGGCAGCGCTGGTCGGACGCGCCGTTCTGCTCACGGAAGCCGGCCGCAACGACGAAGCAGGCGCAGCCTTTGAACAGGCGCTCAAAGCCTTCCCGAGGTCGGTAAAGGTGCTGGCCGGAAGGGCCGACGCCAGGAAATTCAGGGCCGGCGACCCTGATATCGGTACCCTGGAAGATTGTGTCGCCGAAGGCGAGCGCCGCTCTTTGTCCGATCGGATCTCAGCCCATTTCGCACTCGGAAAGGCCTATCTTGACACCGGGGATGCGGCACGGGCGTTCCATCATCTCGATCAGGGCAACCGACTCAAGCGCGCGACGTTTTCCTATGATGCCGATGCGATCAGTCGCTGGGTGTCGGACATTGAAAAAATCTTCACGCCCGGACTGTTCGAGAAAGCAAGCGACAGTCACGCAGGGTCGGCATTGCCGGTTTTCATCATTGGCATGCCTCGCTCAGGGACCACGCTCATCGAGCAGATCCTGTCGTCACACTCGCAGGTGACCGGCGCTGGCGAGTTGTCGGCGCTACGCTTGGTCACAGAGAGCGCCGGGGCGTTCCCGGCCAGCGTTGTCAACATGACCGAAGCGGACTTTGCCGGGCTGGGACAGGAATACCTGCAACGTACCGAAGTGCTGGCGCAAGGGCGTGCGCGCTTGGTGGACAAAATGCCGGGAAATTTCATGTATGCCGGATTGATTCCGCGGATACTGCCGGGCGCACGCATCATTCACGCTCGGCGCAATCCGGTCGACACCTGCCTGTCGTGCTACACCAAACTGTTCGCCGGCGAGCAGCCATTCGCCTATGACCAGTCCGAGCTGGGGCGATTCCATAGCGACTATGAACGCCTGATGACGCACTGGCGCGCGGTGCTGCCTCCCGACCGTTTCATCGAAGTCGACTATGAGGCCGTAGTTGACGACCTGGACGGCGAGGCGCGCCGTCTGATCGCCTTCCTTGGTTTGCCCTGGGAAGACGCCTGCCTGAGTTTCCATGACAATCGCCGGGTCGTGCGCACGGCCAGCGTTAATCAGGTGCGCCAACGGATCTACAAAACTTCGAAGGGGCGCTGGCATGCTTACGCAGCCCATCTTGAACCGCTACTCAAGGCATTGGAGATCGATACGCCATGAATAAGTTGAGTAGTCATTTGGAGGAACACATGTGCAAAGAAAAAGCGATATCCATTTTTTTTCACGCGGCGATCATTTTTCTCTCGATCACCCTCGGCATGACAACGATCGCATCGGCAAAAGAACCTGAGCAAACTGCGCTGGTTGGCGTGATTGGTCCTGTCAGCCAGCCACGCTGGAAATCCACGCTCGATGGCGTGCAGTTTGCCGTCGAGCGGATCAATCAGCAGGGGCTGCGCATCGACGGCAAGAACACCATCCTCAAACTGCTCATCATTGACGACAAGAACGACAAGAACCTTGCCGTTCTTGGCGCCCATGCCGCCGTGAAAGCAGGCGTCGTTGGCGTGATCGGACACCTGACCACCGATACAAGCATCGCGGCTTCTCCGGTCTACAATGCCGCCGGAATTCCTCAGTTGTCACCGACGGCGGCAGGACGGGAATTCACCCAGAAGGCTTACGACAACGTGTTTCAGATGCTCGGGCACAGCGGCCATACCGGTCAGTACCTGGCTCTGGAAGCGATCAAGACTCTGCATGCGCAGCGCATCATGCTGATCGACAACAACACCGTCCTCGGACGGGAGCTCACGGCCAGCTTTGGAGCTGCCGTGACCAGCGGAGGCGGATTGATCGTCGGCAGTGACCGGATCAGCGCCAAGACCTCTGATTTCAACGCAACTATCGCCAAGATTCATTCCGCCAGGCCCGATCTGATTTTTTTTGCGGGAGTCAACCCGCAAAGTACAGCCTTTGCCGTCCGTTTGCAGCAAGTCGGCGTGCGTGCAAATCTGTTGTTAGCAGGCGGCGCGACCAATCCGGAATTTCCCGACAATACGGGCGACTATCCTGAAGGAACGTTGATGCTGGCAGGCGGCAGGCCCGTCGACAAAGCTCCCGATTTCAAGCGTCTGGAGAAAAGCTACAAAGAAAAATTCAGCTCCCCGTTGATTCCTTTCACTTGGATCTCCTACGATTCGGTGAGCGCCTTGATCGAGGCCATGAAGCTTGCAAACTCAATTGAGCCAAGCCAGCTTTCAGTCGCCTTGCACAAGATTCAATTCAAGGGCATGTCAGGGACCGTTGCCTTCACTTCTGACGGCAGCGCGCAGTATCAGGCATACACGCTATATCTTGCCCAGCAACGCCGCTGGAAAGTTATCAATACTTTGCCATGAATTAATTTGATCGTCCTCTGTGCGGTCGCTGATTGTCACGTCAACGCATACGTCATGGATTCGAGAGAAATCCAGATGAATTTTACGGACGTCGTGGATGGGGATGTCCGCAATCGGCCAGTAGCCGACATTCCAGTCCAAAGAAAAAAGCCCACTTGAGCGGTCTTTTTCATGTATAGACCTACTGATTACAAGTCCCGGCCAGATTCCGAGTCAATCAATGACTTAGCTCGGTTTTTGCTCCGCAACTCGCAAAAAAAGCATCTGCATGAACTCCACGCTGAGCTTAGTTCTACAATTATTTGTGGAGCAAGAAATTGAGCGCACCAAATTGCGAGTGCGCTTGTCGAAAATAAGCGCGAGGCATAGAGCAATTAGATTGTCAGGGCCTTTCATCTACGCTGCCAAATCGCTGCATCCGGTGTCGTAATACTGTTTGCGGTGCCGAAATTAATTTCTTGCTGGACTAGGTGACAAACTTGATCCGGTTTGCGTGTCCAGCTCAGACCGGATTCAGTGTCCAAGATCTACTGTCGCCTGCAGCATGGCGTGTAGCTGAGGAATAGTTGTTGAATTGCATTGAAATCTGACCCACTTTCTCAGGAAATTTGCATCCTAAGTTGACCCATCTTTAGACCACAATCCTGCTCATGACAGCGAGCGGGAGAACGGAGTGATAAACGTGGCCCTACTTGGAATTATTCGGCGCTGGTACATCAGAGACCATATCTCAATCCGGGAAATCGCCCGCCGCCTGGACATCTCCCGCAATACGGTTCGTCGCTATATCCGATCGGACGCGATCGAACCAGCATACCCGTCAAGGCATTCGCCCAGTTCTCTTGATGAGTTTGCTCCCAGGCTCTCCGCTTGGCTGAGCTCTGAATCCGTTAAATCTCGCAAACAACGAAGAACCCTGAAACAGATGTTCCTGGATCTAAAAGAACTGGGATATGAAGGGTCGTACGACCGCGTGGCCGCCTTTGGTAGACGGTGGAAGGTGGGTCAAATGGAGAGGGTCAAATCCGCGAGCAAATCAACACGTCCCATGCTCTGGAGATACTGTGTTCCCTAAAAATAATCCGTCTAACGCTAATACGTATTTCCATTCCACATAGCGCGGACTGGAATGTGGAGAAAGACGAACACCTCTATTCACAATTTCAATATGCTCTATTGCCATATCTAGACCTACTCTGCCGTATTTCTGGTGAACGGCACTTAGTAATGGACTAGGATCAATTGCCTTCTTTTTTTCTGATCTCGTTTTTTCTATAAGACCTGGCCAAAGCTGATGGTAAAGCGTCATAACGCCCTCATAGATTTCGAAGGCACCTGCATCCCCTTTGTATTTATGAAATTGTTGCGCCATTTCGTAAATCGATCCTCGGTAGCGCTCTTCTGTAAATCCGATTCCCTCGAGTAAGCTAAAAAACATATCTTCGTAATCTTCAGAGCGTATTCGTACAGCGCCAATCTCTGATGCTCTTACTTTATCCGGATAGCCTGTACCAACCATGACGTCGCAAAGCTGCTCAATCGATAGTGTTAGCCCCGCTTTATAGCCAGCGGTTTCTGACAAGTGATCCGTAAGGCCTCGTGGTTCAAAGATAATACTTCCCATCTATTTTTCCCTCCCCAATGGAATGACTATAAAGGTTTGCCAATACGACGGGGAATGGGAAGATTTTCCATATACCCTTGGTTAAGTTTTTATCCAACTTTATGACCAACGTCGAAGCTGACAATTTGAATTAAGCTGACCTCATGAGCGATGAAGATTATGAATATTGCTTTTGGAGATCTTATTTTTTAGATCTTGATTTTCTTGCGTGAGATCTAAAATTAGTGCATCTGCCTCTAGAAGGAGCGAAATGGCATGGTCACGCTCAATTTTTAGAGCTTCGATCATATTCTTCAACGACCTATTTTTCTTTTTTCTTAAATGAATGCCGTTGTTTGACGACGTGCCCGCTGTTTGTGGATGCCGCCCAATCCAATTTTGAATCTCTAAAATTAGCGACGGGTAGCGACTCTTCTTCAGTGCGGACGGATCTACGCCAGCTTCTTTCGCTATGTTGTTCTGGGTTACTCTGCTGCCTCTTGGGATGAGATCAGAAGTGCCAGCCTTTAATCGTTCAAAGGCTTCGCGGAAGGCTAGCTCCGCGCGACTTAGCATCACGTCTTCTTTAGGTTTCGATGACATTTAATGCCTTTCGGATGGCAAGTACCTGAGCCTCTAGGGAGCTACGATGGGGGGAGTTCATAGTCGCCAAGCTGATATTTTCTTCAAGCAAAGAGAGGAAACGCTTAAGCTCTGGGGCGCGCTTTGAATCATAAAGTGCATTGGCGCATGGTGGCTCATTGCCGTTGCCAGCGCAGTGAACAAGAGTATCTATGCCGCCGTAGGCGCACGGGCCTCGCTTCGTACAGCCACCTAATAACGTTTCTCTATAGGAGATAGCGCCAGTGGCTGCCAGGCGGACGAGATTTTTATCGTCTTTTGGATCAATGCACCCAAGTATTTCATTTTTACGCTTGATTCCGTGCGGGCTTATGTAGCGTTCCGAGAAAAGAGCAGAGATCTCTTTTCCAAGGATCTCGTGCATTGTACGAATGTAGAGTTTTTCGGCTTCTTTATTCAGACCAAGCCGAGAATAACCTTGGCCGTAGTACAAGGACATAGCCCGTGTGGAATGCTTGAGAAGATACTGCAAAGAGGAATCAGAAATAAGCCCCGATGCCTGCATATTCACCGCACCTGTACGGCGTAATTGATGCCAAGAGAGCGTCCATATTTTCCCTACTTCAAATTGTTCGCTGTCTAGGCTAGGGGTAATTAGCCTTGCGACCTCTAGGTCATCAGCCGTTATGGTTAGTTCATCATCGGAGAATAGATTGGCGAATTGCTCTTTGACTTGAGAATAGTTGAAAGGAGTCGATCGTACATCAAGGGGGCATCGGCTATCTTTCACAGAGAGTGACCCCCATGGCTCATAAGCTCGAACAATGAGATATGGATAGTAAATGTCGTGCGGCTCGGTAGGAACCTCCGGATTCACATCTGCACAGATCATTCTTAAATGACTAATGCAAGCCATCGCATCCACAGCAGTTTTAATTTCATGTGATGCTGGCCAGCGAGCATCGTTGTCTTTGATGGTTTTTGTTGTTCGCCCTTGAATGGTTACAAGCTGACCGAAATTGGGATCTTGTTCTTCCTTTACGCAATTCGTTTTAAGGCACCATCCTTCATTTACTCTCATAAGAGTTAAATTGAGTATGTAACCTAGACCGACATACCCGACCATAGAAAAATATTTGGAGAGAGAATGCAAAGTTATTTTTTTTGTTTCAGGTGCGCCATTGATAACCCATTTTCTAAGGAGTGAGTCAATGCCGAACTGGATCGCTGTCTCTTCGAATGGGCCGATGTAGGTTTTTCCCGTTTTTTTCCCGTTTCTTCTCGTGGTGGTCCAGAAGGGACCCCATTCTTTATACTCACCGGCTTTGCAAGCATTGACCAGCGATCCTGCGGTGCAAATATATGCATCCAGGCAGTATTTATAGCAAGCTTCGATTTGTTCTCGATGCGAATGAAAATCTTCCAAAAATTCTTTTAATCGATTGAATTGATAGAGCCATATCCTAGGCGGAATATATGGAGTCTGTTTTTGCTCACGATTGATTCTTGATGCTTCTGCTTTAGTGAGTGCTTCACGATCGAAAATTGCGAAGCCAAGCTTATCCCGAACTTCGAAGAGCCCGTGCAAAGAGACTATGAGGCTCGGCTCCTGCGGCATTGAATTAATAATTTCATCCACGACGGCTGGGAACTTGTACAAATCAGACGCAAGAATTCCTTTTCTTGAGCAATGTGCGACTATTCCTCGGATGTACGTAAATCGAGCTGCGAGTGTTGTTGCGCTTCGAACGCCGTTATTCCCATATATCCACCAGGCGGCTATTTGCCGAAGAAGATTAGCGTTGGCAGGGTCGATTTTTGGACAACGAAAGAGATTCGGGCCGTCACCGAAATTCAAAATTCGAGCGCGTTGGGCCCAAATGCTGATATTCCAAATGGAATCAGCGTACCGGCTGATGACTGCGCCATTTTTATTGATTACCACCGGGAACGTGGGTGATGGTGGCCACGAGTCTGGCTGATGATATCGGTGATTTCGAGTTCCAGAGGCAGTCTCAATGGATAGACCGAGATGTTTTACATTGACGTTCATATCTTGCTTTCTGCTAAAAGTAGAAAGCCCTTCCAGCGAGGGTGATAGTCTTCTTCCTCTACTTTTAGGCGAGCTTCGCGAACCCAGTTCTGCCGAGTGACATCACTTTCAGAAAAAACATCTAGCTTGGCTGTAAGGCGTTCAATTGCTGCGAAAGCCGGATGAGGTTGCCCTCGTTTTGATGAAGGCCTAAAGCTGGCAATTTCTACAGACTTAAGATGCCGGTACGTCGCCAACGACCAAACATGATCCGGGCTATCAATGTCGCGTTGGTGCACGCAGAATAGGCAACCTGCTGGACTAATACAGTCGGGCGGTGTTGACTCTTCAGGCGCGGATGCTATTTTTTGAGGACTGCTTGGGCCGCGGGCACAGAGTCCTGGGCTTGGTGCGAGAGGTGAGAACTCGGACGTTGTGTGAAAATTGGCAACCTCTACAATTGCCATGTGCAAACTGGGTGTCTCGTAGTGCCGAATCAGAGTTTGCTCTGTATGAGAATGCATCTCAGCCGTGAGAGCATCGTTTTTGCTTTGACGAAGGAACCAATTAATCCTGGTCTTTCTGAGTGCGCGGGCACGAACGAGTTTGATACCTATCTTCTTGCATAAAGCGGTTAGTGCCGAAAAGCTAGGCGCCATATTCTGATTGTTATTTGGCCTGATTAATGGGAATAAAAGCCCATCCTCGTCTTCAGGAAAAAACTCATTTCTCCATATTAAATATTTTTCTAACTTCTCACGATATTCACTGAATATTTCAAATGATACCTCTCCTTGACGACGGCCTTTATAAACGCGATGTACTTGGTATCCATCAAGGTAACTACTATATCTAAACCTCGAATTCTGCAGTTTGAAAGCCTGCTCAAGGTTCATGCCTGTCTGACTTATGAAGATCAATAATTCGGCTTCGATTCTAAGGTTGATGATAGGCGATCTATTTTCATAAGAGAAATCAGCGATTATGGCCTCGCGCCTCTCCAACATTTTCTTTTTCGAACTACGGCGACGTGGCTGATGTAAGTACTTCAGACTCTCTTCTGCTTTGAGGCGAAGCCAGTTTTCATATATTTTTCCGTCGCGGAAATTAATGACAATTGGAAGGGGGCCTTTGACCACATCATTTGTCAGTGCGTTTGAAACGTCACACAGTGCGTGGCCGAATTCGAAAATCTCTTGAAGACTTTTCTTTTCTAATTCAGGGCCTAGTATTTTTTTTGTGTTTTTTGGACGCCTAAAGCGCGTTTTAGAGATCAAGCTAGTCTCGAGCTCTAAGACTTCAGTAAGTATCTTTCCCACGGCAACGACTGATTGGTAGGAATGAATTTCTGCGGGACCCATTCTTGCTCTGTTTCTTGCGATAAGAAATTCCGACCAATCAATGAAAATTTCCTCAATAGAGTTCAAATTAATTTGTGATGAGTTTTCATCCGCCCAGCTGAAAAACTCTCGTAGTCTTCTGATCGCTGTGATTAATGATCCATGGCTACCTCCACCAATGATTTTTGTGTTGAGGTAGTCATGGATTTGGGTGACCAAGGAAATGCGTTCGCTGAGTATCTCGCCGAAATTTCCATCTACGATGCGCTGCACTGCGGTCCGAAAGTTTGCAGCAGAAGCGCCCCGATAGAGGAATATTCTTAGATCCTGCGGCGTTGTTTTATTTCCGTAATAGATGCTCTTGAAAGTTAAATCTGGAGCGTCATATTTCTCGGCCATCATCATCACTATTCTCAGTAAGAATGCCTAGAAAATCGCGCGTAAAGCGATTTGCCATATCGATTTTCGCTGGCGTTTTTTCGACAAAGCGGATGTACTTAAACGACGTCGCTTCACTCTTGTGAAGGAGCGCATCTTTGACAAATGCAATTGCGTTTATTGATCCAACGGAATGAATTGCTAACCGAGCTAATTCAGTCGCATATGTGCAACGAGTTTGATGAAAGTGGAAATTGCGCAAGCCAGAAATTCCGGCGGCAATGCCGGATTTGCGAAGGGTGTGCATTTCTACATTTATCGCGGAACTTCTATCTGAGTTTTCCTTTGCATACGAATTTCCAAACCGCGTCAGAAATACAAGGTTCTTATTTTCCTTGCGTGCGATCGCTTCTCGTTTTAGTCGATGAATACTGTTGGCGTAACTGCGAATTTGATCCAGGTGGATCTTTGTGATTCGAATATTCCCAGTGACTCCGAATTTGGTGCGAACAGGAGGCGAGGCACCCGGACCAATAGTAAGAATATACATTGCATCACACATAGGATCTGGAATGGCACGATCTAGTGTCTCTAATCTTAGATCTGTCAGTGTGCCAAGGCGCATTCCTGTGAAAAATCCAAGCGTTAGCAAAAGAAATAATTCTGTGCTTGCCTGCTGTCGGCAGAATCTCAGAATTGCTTCGCGATCTTTCGTCGAAACTGGTAGAAGTCCATCCTCCAATTTCTCCCCAGGTGCACTGCGATTTGGAATCGCGAGATCGGTGCTGTTGACGGCAAATGTACGTTCAAGCCCCGTCTTGTCGATCATGGTTCGGTGAAAGATTCGATTCGACCACATAGATAACTCATCCGATAAAAAACCTTTCTCATAGAGCCATTTATAGAACTGAATGACGCAGGCCATTCGTTGTGAAGTGGTAGATGGAGCAAGTTTTCCGGTGTTTCTGCTTTCAATTAAGAAGCCTCGAAACTGTACAAGGCAGCGGTCAGATTTTCTCTTGGGAAATGATTTCCAGTCGGTACCTGTATCTTCGAGCCAATTTGCATATGCCAAAATTGCCATTGAATTGGCCTCTACTGTTTTTAACGTTACATCTTTGTTTCTAGTTCTTTCGAATAGCCACAAATTTGCCTCACGCCATGGCGAAAAATCTTGCCAAAAAATTAATGGCAAAGAGTTGATTTCCTGACGACTCTTGCATAGAAGCCAATGAACCCTTGCGCCATTTACTTCGGCTCTGTGGGGCGTATATCTGGCGTGTTCAAGGAGGGCCATGTCCGAAATTATTGTGGCAGCAATGAGGGTAGGTGCTGTATAAGACTCGTTTTCCCGAATTTGTATTGAATCTCCTGTGGAGAGGTTTCAAAAACGAAACGATAGAGCTCCCAAGAGATTTTTCGGGACGTTAATTTCTCCACTGAGTCCGACTCAGGCTTCACCGCATGTCCATAAGTTATATTACGAACTATGAATGTCAATGCCGTTCAACTAACCCGTGATGCCGTCGTCAAGACCCTGGTGATGCAGGACGAAGCGGCCAGGCCGATGCTGGTCCTGATGCATGGCGACTGCAAGGTGTCGACCAAGAATTTGGCGCGCCAGATCGGTTGCAAGTCGGTCGAGCCCTGCAAGCCCGATGTGGCCAATCGACACTCGGGTTTCCTGATCGGTGGCACCTCGCCCTTCGGCACCCGCAAGAGCATGCCGGTCTACGTGGAGTCGAGCATTCTCGAACTCGACCGCATTTACATCAACGGTGGGCGGCGCGGTTTTCTGGTGGGCCTGGCGCCGGCCGTCCTGCTCGACGTTCTGCCGGCCAAGGCAGTGCAATGCGCACTGCCGGATTAACTATTACAACGACAAGTCTTCAGCGGAAATCCACATGAACAACATCCTCTTCGCCATTGCCGCCTACCTGATCGGATCGCTGTCCTTCGCGGTGGTGGTCTCGAAACTGTTCGGCCTGGCCGATCCCCGTACCTATGGTTCGAAAAATCCCGGCGCCACCAATGTCCTGCGCAGCGGCAACAAGAAGGCGGCCGTGCTGACGCTGGTCGGCGATGGCTTCAAGGGCTGGCTGGCGGTCTGGCTGGCGCAGCACTTCGGCCCCCGGTACGGCGTCACTGACAGCGGCCTGGCGCTGGTGGTGCTGGCGGTGTTCCTGGGCCACCTGTGGCCGGTGTTCTTCCGCTTCGTCGGTGGCAAGGGCGTGGCTACCGCGCTGGGGATCCTGCTGGCGCTCGACATCTGGCTGGGACTGGCCACGCTGGCGACCTGGCTGGTGGTGGCGTTCGCGTTTCGTTATTCGTCGCTGGCCGCGCTGGTGGCGGCGGTGTTTGCGCCGTTCTACTACGGCCTGCTGTTTGGCAGCACCGACGGTATCCTGCTGGCCGTGGCGGCGATGAGCGTGCTGTTGATCTATCGTCACCGCAAGAATATCGGCAACCTGCTGGCCGGCAAGGAAAGCCGCCTGGGACAGAAGAAAAAATAAGTCGTCGATGGGGCAGCGATGAAGGCCCGCTGCTGTCCGGTATGACTTTCCTGACATCCACCCCAGTCGTACCGGCCAAGGCCGGTATCGAGCGTCGTTGATCGTGTTGTCAGGCCGACGGCGTGGCGAGTGCCGCCTCTGGCGGTTTCAATTCATCCAGCGGCCAGCGCGGCCGCACGCCGAAACCGTATTCGCGCTTGGCGGCATCGGGCTGCAGGCGCAGCCGCATGGCGCCGGCGAAGGCGATCATGGCGCCGTTGTCGGTGCAGAACTGCAATTCGGGATAGAACACTTCATAACGGCGCTTGGCGGCCATGGCATCGAGGGCACTGCGCAATTGGCGGTTCGCGCCCACGCCGCCGGCAATCACCAGCCGCTTCAATCCGGTCTGCTTCAGCGCCGCCAGGCATTTGGCGACCAGCACCTCGACGATGGCGTCGACGAAGCCGCGTGCGATGTTGGCCTTGTCCTGTTCGCAGATGTTGGCAGCGGTGGCTGTTTGTTGCTTGACCACCGTCAACACCGCGGTCTTGAGCCCCGAAAAACTGAAGTCCAGATTCTTCGAATGCAGCATCGGGCGCGGCAGCGTATAAGCCTTCGGATCCCCGAACTCGGCCATGCGCGAAATTTCCGGCCCGCCCGGGTAACCCAGTCCCAGCAGCTTGGCCGATTTGTCGAACGCTTCGCCGGCGGCGTCGTCCAGCGTCTCGCCCAGCAATTCGTAGCGGCCAACGCCATCGACCCGCATCAGCTGCGTATGCCCACCCGACACCAGCAGGGCCACGAACGGAAACGCTGGCGGCTTGCTGGCCAGCAGCGGTGACAGCAAATGCCCTTCGAGATGGTGAATGCCCAGCACTGGACGGTCGATCGCCAGCGCCAGCCCGCACGCCACCGAAGCGCCGACCAGCAGGGCGCCGGCCAGACCGGGCCCCTGGGTATAGGCGATGGCGTCGATATCAGCCTTGCCGATGCCGGCGTCGGCCAGCGTCTGCTGCAGCAATGGAATGGCGCGACGGATGTGATCGCGCGACGCCAGTTCGGGCACCACGCCACCATATTCCTGGTGCATGGCCACTTGCGAATGCAATGCGTGCGCCAGCAGGCCGCGCTCGGTGTCGTACAGAGCCAGCCCGGTTTCATCACAGGAGGATTCGACGCCGAGAACGATCATGATTGCAATGGTGGGGTGCGTGGAGGGCGACCGGTGGTCGCCGGGAAAGGCGCTATTGTAATGTAAAGCCTGGACACACGCGCCGCCAGCGGGTGTTCGGGGCGTTTTGGTGTAACCTTCGGCCATGCAAAACGATCACTTTACCCACACCGGCGCGGCTGCCGTCGGCGAACCCTTTGCCGCCGCCGCTTTCATCAAGGAAATAGGTCGCGGCAAGGACGGCGCGCGCAGCCTGTCGCGCGAAGACGCCAGCCGGATGTACGCCGCCATGCTGGACGGCCGCGTGTCCGATCTGGAGCTCGGGGCGATCCTGCTGGCCATGCGCATCAAAGGCGAGTCGGTGGCCGAGATCGGTGGCTTCCTGGATGCGGCCGAGGCGTCGTTTGCGCCACTGCGGGCGCCGGCCTGCGGCTATGCGCCGGTGGTGCTGCCCAGCTACAACGGCTCGCGCAAGATGGCCAATCTCACGCCCTTGCTGTGCATGTTGCTGGTACGACGTGGCGTGCCGGTGCTGATGCACGGCGTCACGCACGACCCGCAGCGCGTGACCAGCGCCGAGATCTTCACCGCCCTCGGCGTGACCCACGCCGGCAGCGCCGAGCAGGCCCAGGCATTGATGGCCGACGGCCAGCCGGCGTTCGTACCGATCGAGGTGCTGGCGCCGAAGATGGCGCGCTTGCTGTCATTGCGGCGGGTGCTGGGGGTGCGCAATTCGACCCATACCCTGGTCAAGATCATGCAACCTTTTTCCGGTCCAGCGTTGCGATTGAGTTCTTATACCCACCCCGAATACCTTGAGATGCTCACGCACTATTTCACCGAGGCCGCGCCGCATGATCGGGGCGATGCATTCCTGATGCGCGGCACCGAAGGCGAGACCGTGGCCAATGCGCGTCGCGCGCAACGCATCGACTGGTTCAGCGGCGGGCAGCGGACGGTGCTGGTGGAAAAACAGAGCGTGGCCGAGGAGCTGGCAGATCTGCCAGAGGGCCGCGATGCGCAGACCACGGCGCAGTGGATCGCATCGGTGCTGGAGGGACGGCGATCGGTGCCGCAAGCCATCGAAGAGCAGGTCGAACACTGCGTGCAGGTCGCCGCCGCCATAGCGCAGCGCACCTGAAACCTTCTCAGGCGCGGGGGCGACGCTTGACGGCGGGCTTGGCCGGGGTAGCGGCCTTTTCTGCCGCGTGCACGGTGGCCAGTTGCGAAAATGCGAAGATCACTTCCTTGACGATCTTGCGCTGCGGCGCGGGCAGGTTGATGAAGGCTTCGAAGGCTTCGCGTTCGCGGTAGCCGATCGCTTCTTCCCAGCGCGCGCGGCGCTTGTCGATGCGGCGACCGATCTCTTCGCCGAAACGCAGGTGCTGGGGCGTGACGATCAGCCATTCGGCCAGTGTCTCGAGCTTGTCCTGTTTCGGCATGGACTCGCCAAGCAGCCAGCGCCGCACACCGTGCAGCGTCATCGGCTTGCCCCAGAATCGCAGATTGAATTCCCTTTCGAGGACGGCGGGCTTCGGTTCGTATCCAGCTTTTTCCATCGCTGCGCGCAGGCGCTTGGCAAATTTTTGATTGGCGGTTTCCATGGTCGACGAAGGTACTTTGACGTAGAGCGTTCCGGGGTACGTTTGCTTTTTGGATGAATTACGCCTCAAACGTGACTAACTATCACTGGGCCGTGAGGCCGCGCCGGCAAGGCCTTCGACGGCCTGGGGTAGCCGTTGTGCCGGGCGTGTCGCAACGATGGTGTGAGCCGAAAAATGATGTCATGTCTAGTCCCATGGCTTGAGACGATGACCGATGCGACGCGCCCCGCGCGCTGCCGTTCCGATCGGAGTGGCCCGGCTTGCCGGCGCCATGCAGTCGGCGTCAGTGAGTTCGTCGGGTACTCAACTTCGTTATAGAGCACATTTAGAGAATTGACAGATTGTTATTAATATTTTTTTAATAACTGTGTCGTAGTCGAGACATTTCTCAATGTGCGGGATGCCATCGCGATACGGTCAATCTCGCCGTAAGTCGCTAAAATAGGCGGTTGCTGCAAAAAATACAGGTCCATGCGATACGCTCACGACGCCAGTCGATGATGCGCTATCGGCCACATATCGCGGATCTTGCATGTTAGTTTTCTTGCGGCAACGTCTGGCCTTGATGAAACAAATCGAACCATAAATTAGTCGGCAGCACCACTGCACCATCGCTTCACGGCGTTGCTTTCGCAGCGCGCACTCAGTTACGTAACTTTTTGCATAGCACCGGGCAGCGTCGGCTGGACGCGATGCCCGGCATGGAACGCGGTCGGCCATGAAAACGTCCGCGATACGACAAGACACCCGTTGCGGGCGGTCCCGGTAGCGGGGTGCCCGGGCGGTGAATCATGCGGGGCAATAGTGATGCCTGGGGCTTTCAATTTTCTGTTATTGACGTTCGGTCTGCTGGTCGTCAGCCTGGCCGCCTATGCTGCGCTCGAGATATCCGAGCGCATCACGACCCAGGACGCGCAATATCGGCGCTTGTGGCTGGCGATCGGGGCGTTCATCTTCGGCATTGGCCTGTGGGCGGCGTTGATCCTGTGCGTCGCGGCGCGACGCCTGGCGCAGCCGGTGTTGTTCGATTCGCGCCTGCTGACGCTGGCGCTGGCATTGTGCGTGCTCAGCGTGTTCTACCTGATGCACCTGTCGGGCCTGCGTCGGGCGCGTGCCGTGCGGCTGCTGGCGGGTGGGCTTTTGATCGGCGTGGCGCTCAATGTCGCCCTGCACCTGATTTTCAGGTCGATGCAACTGGCGCCGCCGGTGGTGTTCCAGCCGGCGCTGCTGGTGCTGGCGATCGTGATGATGCAATTGACGTCGGTGTTTGCCGTGGCGCTGTTTTCGTCCACCAACAATCGCAGGGTCAGCGCCGGCTCGCTGCATTCGCAGCAGGCGCGCCGGGTGTTGGCGGCCTTGCTCGTGGGCGTGGCGCTGGTGGCCAGCACCAGTGCGGCATTGCGGGCATTGCAGGTGGATCCGTCGGCGGCCAGCCGCGCGCTCTCGGGCCTGGCGCGTGAAAAGCTGGTCAACGGCATCGTGTTCGGCGCCTTTGTGGCCATGGCGCTGGCGCTGGTGGTCAGCGGCGCCCAGCGCAATACGGTGCTCAAGCGCATCGTCGGGCGCACCAATGACAAGCTGCTGCATTTCGCCACGCATGATGTGCTTACCGGCCTGCCCAATCGCGCCCTGCTGACCGAGCGCATCGAGCACGCGGCCCAGGTGGCGCGGCGCAACGGTCGCATCTTCGCTGTGTTGTTCATGGATCTCGATGGTTTCAAGGGCATCAACGATTCGCTTGGACATGCCGCCGGCGATTGCCTGCTGGTGGCCGTGGCGCAGCGCATTCGTCGCTGCATCCGCGGCGAAGACATGGTGGCGCGCATCGGTGGCGATGAATTCGTGGTGGTGATGGGCAACCTGGCCTCGCCGGAGGTGGTCGAGCAGTTGTGCGAAAACATACTTGCAGCGTTGCGCGAGGACGTCGACGTCGACGGCACCCTGCTGCGGGTGACCTCCAGCATCGGCATCGCCGTCTATCCCAACAGCGGCGAATCGGCCGACGCCTTGATGCAGAGCGCCGATGCCGCGATGTACGAGGCCAAGCAGAGCGGGCGCAATACCTATCGCTTCTTCGAGCCAGCCATGCACGCCGCCGCCATGCGCCACCTGGTGGTGCGCCAGGCGTTGCAACAGGCCATATCGCAACAACAGTTCAGCCTGCACTTCCAGCCCAAGTATCGCGGTGGCAGCCATGAGCTGACCGGGATCGAGGCGCTGCTGCGATGGCATCACCCGGAACTGGGCGAGCTGGGGCCGAGCGAATTCATTCCGATCGCCGAGCGCTCGGGGCAGATCGTGCAGGTCGGCGACTGGGTGTTGCGGGCGGTCTGCGCGCAGATAAAGAGCTGGGATGCGCAGGGCGTGCCGCCGGCGAAGGTGGCGCTGAACCTGTCGCCACAGCAGATGCGGGGCGACCTGGTGGAAAGCATCGTCTCCATCGTGGCCGAATCCGGGGTGGCGCCACAGCGCTTGATGTTCGAGATCACCGAAACGGCGGCGATGAAGAACGTCGAGCGCAGCACCCGCATCATCAGCGAGTTGCAGGCGCTGGGTTTCGATATCGCCATCGACGACTTCGGCACCGGCTACTCCAGCCTGGCCTACCTGGCGCAATTCCATTGCCGCCAGATCAAGATCGATCGCTTCTTCACCGCCCGGCTCGACCAGGACGACCACTCAAGCCGCGCCATCGTCTCGGCCATCATTGCGCTGGCGCATGCGTTGCAGATGGAAGTGGTGGCCGAAGGCGTCGAGACCGAGGCGCAATTGCATGCGCTGCAGCGCCTGCATTGCGATCAGGTACAAGGTTTCCTGCTGGGCCGGCCGGCCGCAGCGGCCCAGACGCAGGGGCTGCTGGAGGCCAGCAACGACGATCTCTTCGGTCAGGGAGCCGGCTTCATCCGCCCATAGCCAGCGGGCCGGCGCGACGCTGCACCCGCCGCAGGTAGGCCAGCAGGCCGGCGCCGACCAGGCCCAGGCTGACGCTGTTGGCCATCCAGAAGCCGGGCGCGCCATGCAACCAGTCGGGCGTCACACCCAACTTGTCGAATGCCAGCAGATAACCGCCGCCCAGCCCGACGCCCCATAAGGTAACGGCATAGATCACGGTCGGGATCACCGCCACCTTGTAGGCGCGCAGCACGAAGGCCACCGTCACCTGCAGCGAATCGAACAGTTGATAGAAGGCGATGAACAGGAACAGCGGCAGCGCCGCCGCCACGATCACCGGATCGGGCGTGTAGGCCTGGATGATGTGGCCCCGCAGGAACCACACCGCGACACCGATCAATACCGACAGGATCACCGCCAGCCGAATGCCGGCCTGGCCGATGCGCCGGGCATCGCGCCAGTGGTTGGCGCCGATGGCTTGCGCCACCAAAGTGCTGGTGGCGCTGGCGATCGACAGCGGCAGCATGTAGAGCACGGTGCCGACATTGGCCGTGATCTGGTGTCCGGCCACCGGCACCGCGCCCAGGCGCGCGATGAATACCGCCATCAGGGTGAAGGCGGTGACTTCGATGAAGTACGACAGGCCGATCGGAATACCCAGTCGCAGCAGTTCGCGCTGCGCCTTCCAGGTGGGCCGCCGCAGGCCGCCACGCCACAGGTGCAGCGGTCGGTAGGCCGGCAGTTTCGCCACCAGCAGCCAGGCCACCGCCACCATCAGCCAGGCGATGACGGTGGTGGCAATGGCGCAGCCGGGGCCACCGAAGGCCGGCAAGCCGAGACCGCCAAAGATCAGCAACGCGTTCAGGGGCAGCTTGAGCAGCAGTCCGCACAGCTGGATCGCCATGACCATCTTGGGCCGCGCCATGGCCGTGTTGAGCGCCGAATACACCCGGAACATCAGTGTGGCCGGCAAGGCCAGCGCTTCGATGCGCAGGTAGAGCGTGGCCTTCTCGACCAGCTCCGGCGAGGCCTGGGCGAATGACAGGAAGAAGGGGGAGAACAGCAGCGCCAGCATGCCCACCAGCGACAGCAGGGCGGCCAGCCACATGCCCTGCTGGACTTCGTCGCCGATGGCGCTGAAGCGGCGCGCGCCGAACAACTGCCCGATGGTCGGTTGCAGTGCCTGCAGCACGCCCGACAGGCCGACGAAGACGCTGACGTAGATCGATACGCCCAGCGCCAGCGCGGCCAGGTCGAGGGCCGAGAAGCGCGACACCATCACGGTATCGATCACGCCATTGGCGATCAGCGCCAACTGGCCGATCAGCAACGGCCACGCCAGGCGGCCGATGCGCGCCACGTGCACGCGCGACGAAACGCCGGTGGCAACCTGATCGGGTTCAGGCGGGCGTTCGCTCATGCAGCACCTTCGAATGACTTCATTGATCGACGCGGCGGTACAGGCGGAAGCGCTCGTCGCGGTCGGACGGCCGGCGACCTTCCCAGACCATGCGCCAGGTTCCCGGGTGCTGGCGCAGCATCACGGTGGCGTCTTCGTTGCTGATGTCATCCTGCAGCAGCAGGTAGTCGCAGCTCTGGAAGCGTTCGTCGGCAAAACGGACATGACCGAAATAGGCAAACGAGGCACGTTGCGCCGGACCGACGTTGGTTTGTACGCACTGCTTGACCGAGGTCAGTTTGGATTCGATCTGCTGGGCCACGCCCGCGTAGCTCTTGCCGTAGTTGACCCAGGGCAGCCACAAGGTCATCAATAACACCCAGCACAGGATCACGCCGCCCGACGACAGCACCACGGCGCGCCAGAGCACCGAAGGCCGGCGCGAAATGCGCCAGTGCACCACGAAGATCCAGGCTACGGTCGCGGCCACGGCGATGGCCAGCGAGATCCATTCGAAGCCGGGCTTGAAGCCAGGCGCCAGCTTGAAGGCGTTGCGCGCGATCTGCGCCGGCCAGCCGGTTTCCTTGGCGATCCAGGCGATCCAGATGAAGGCGGCCGAGGTGGTCAGCGTCATCACCGAGAACCAGTCCACCGCGTTGATGGCGCCGCGCTTCATGGTCGGCAGGCCGAAGGCGGCCAGGATCGCCAGCGCCGGCAGCAGCGGCAACAGCATGCCCTGTTCGCTGTGGACGTTGATCAGCACCAGCAGCGTGAGGGGAATGAAGAACGCCAGCGGCAGGGCGATATGCAATGAACCCAGCTGGCGCCGCCAGGCATACAGCGCCCAGCCGGCAAACGGCCAGGCCGGCCAGGCGAACCAGACGCCATAGCGGATGAAGAAAGTCAGCGCGGCTGTCGTGGGGCGATTGAGCTGGTAGACATTCCAGCTCATCCACAGGTCGAAGTGCCCGGCAGCGGCTTCCGGCAGCAAGGTCTTGACGGCCATCACCCAGGCCGCGCTGATGACCAGCGCCAGCGGCAGGGCGACCACCAGCAGCAGGCGCGCGGCAGGGGCGTCGCGGCGGATGGCGGCCAGGATGAGCAGGCCGATCAGGGCGCCAGCCGGCAATACCCAGCCGTAGGTCAGCACCAGCAGGCCGAGCGCGCCGCCGAGCCAGATAGCATGGCGCACCTTGTGGATGTCGAACACGCGCGCGGCGCCATACATGGCATACGCCACCAGGGCGATCTGCAGCGTCTTGGGGCTGGTTTCGTGGCTATGCAGCAGCAGCCCGAGAAAACCAAGATAGATCAGGAAGGCGCCATCGGCCAGCGTGCGGCCGAAGTCCTTGGGCTCGGGCTGGCCGCCGAAGGCCAGCTTGAGCGGTTGCGCTTCGGTGCGACGGCCCAGCAGATAGGTGGTGTACCAGATCGAGAGCGATCCCACCATGAAGCAGCCGACGGTCGACACCCGCGCGGCCAGCGGGTCGCCCAGCAGCCAGCCGAAGAGGCGAATGCAGAGCGCGCCGAACCAGTAGGCCAGCGGGCTCTCGGCCGGCAACGCCAGGCCGGCCACGTTCGGACTGAGCCAGTCGGCCAGGGTGCCGTGCGCCATGGTCCACATGATGCCGAAGCTGGTGGCATCCTCGTTCTTCCAGGGGTCGCGGCCGATCAGCCCGGGCAGGATATACAGGAGTGCCAGGGCCAGCAGCGCGATGCGCGGCAAGGCACGGGTGGCGGAGGCGGGAAGACGGACGGGCTTCATCAAGATGTTGTTGCTCTTGTCTCGTGGTGCTTATCGTTGCGTGCCGCCCCGGCGGTCACGGGAGCGGGCAGTATCGGGGTTTGATTTCGCTTGCAGCCATGCAGCGCAAGACGATTTTCATGCAGCCGTTATTGTGCAGCAATTCGCAGTAAAAAGTTGTTTTGTGGCGTGGCTGTCCACAGGGCGGCTGGCGCCAACAAAAAAAGGCAGCCGCAGCTGCCTTTTTGCGAAGATGCCGTTGCTTTGGCAGCGGCACGATCCGTCAGGATCAGCCCTTCGAGACGGCGGTCTTGGAACCGACGGTACCGAACTTCTGGCGGAACTTCTCGACGCGACCGGCGGTATCGACGATCTTGTGCTTGCCAGTGTAGAACGGGTGCGATTCGGACGAGACTTCGATCTTGATCAGCGGGTATTGCTTGCCTTCGAATTCAGCGGTTTCGCGTGTGCCGATGGTCGAGCGGGTCAGGAACTTGAAGTCGTTCGACACGTCGTGGAACAGGACTTCGCGGTAATCGGGGTGAATGCCTTCTTTCATTATTGCCTCTGCAGTAGTTTGGTAGCCAATCGTCACTTCGTCGGTCGCGCTGCTTCTTGACCCGATTGTCGATCACTTGCCGGTTTGGAAAAGTCCAAAATTATACAATTAAACGCCCGGACCGGGCAAAACTGCTGCCGTCCCGCCTGCCAGCCTGTGGCATTTCGGGCATATGGAGCTTGCAAGTATTTTCAATGTGATAACGAATTGCCGGCGCGGACATGAAAAAAGCGGCGAGCACCGGAGGCGCAGGCCGCTTTTGTCATGATGCGGTGTTAGTTGCCGCGACGCATCATGTCGAAGAACTCGGCGTTGTTCTTGGTCGACTTCATCTTGTCGAGGATGAATTCCATCGCCTCGATTTCGTCCATGTCGTACATCAGCTTGCGCAGCACCCAGATCTTTTGCAGTTGATCGGGCTTGATCAGCAGTTCTTCGCGACGGGTGCCCGACTTCGACAGGTTGATGGCCGGATAGACGCGCTTTTCGGCCAGGCGACGCTCGAGGTGCACTTCCATGTTGCCGGTGCCCTTGAATTCTTCGAAGATCACGTCGTCCATGCGGCTGCCGGTTTCGATCAGGGCGGTGGCGATGATGGTCAGCGAACCACCTTCTTCGACGTTACGGGCGGCGCCGAAGAAACGCTTCGGACGTTGCAGCGCGTTGGCGTCGACACCACCGGTGAGCACCTTGCCCGAGGCCGGGATCACGGTGTTGTAGGCGCGTGCCAGGCGGGTGATCGAGTCCAGCAGGATCACCACGTCCTTTTTCATTTCGACCAGGCGCTTGGCCTTCTCGAGCACCATTTCGGCGACCTGCACGTGACGCGTGGCCGGTTCGTCGAAGGTCGATGCGACCACTTCGCCGCGCACCGAGCGCTGCATTTCGGTCACTTCTTCAGGACGTTCGTCGATCAGCAGCACGATCATCACGGTGTCGGGATGATTGGTGGTGATGGCGTGCGCGATGTGCTGCAGCATCACCGACTTGCCCGACTTGGGCGATGCCACCAGCAGGCCGCGCTGGCCGCGTCCGACGGGGGCGATCAGGTCGATGATGCGGCCGGTGATGTTTTCCTCGCCGCGCATGTCGCGTTCGAGTTGCAGAATCTTGTTAGGGTGCAGCGGCGTCAGGTTTTCGAACAGGATACGGTGCTTCGACGCCTCGGGCGGTTCACCATTGACCTTGTCGACCTTGACCAGCGCAAAGTAGCGCTCGCCGTCCTTGGGGGTACGCACTTCGCCTTCGATCGAGTCGCCGGTGTGCAGGTTGAAGCGGCGGATCTGCGACGGCGAGATATAGATATCGTCGGTGGAGGCCATGTAGCTGGCGTCGGGCGAGCGCAGGAAGCCGAAGCCGTCAGGCAGCACTTCGAGGGCGCCATCGCCAAAAATCTGTTCTCCGGATTTGGCACGCTTCTTGAGAATGGCGAACATCAGTTCTTGCTTGCGCAGGCGCGCGGCGTTCTCGATATCGAGGCTGATGGCCATTTCCAGCAACGCAGAGACGTGCATCGCTTTTAATTCTGATAAGTGCATATGAGTGTCCCGGGACGGGAATATATAAGGTGGGGGAGGGAGTTACGTGGTGTGGTTCAAAAATGTCCGCCGCCAGGCAGTCGGACCACGACGGCGCGGGCGCGCCGTCGTCGGGAAAAATCAGATATTGCTGTCGATGAACGAAGTCAGCTGGCCCTTGGCCAATGCGCCAACCTTCTGCGCGGCTGCTGCGCCGTTCTTGAACAGGATCAGCGTCGGAATACCGCGGATGCCGAACTTGGCAGGAATGGCCTGGTTGGAATCGACATCCAGCTTGGCGATCTGCAGCTTGCCTTCGTATTCCTTGGCGACTTCTTCCAGGATCGGGGCGATCGCCTTGCAGGGGCCGCACCATTCAGCCCAGAAATCGACCAGCACTGGCTTGTCGGACTTCAGCACGTCGGCTTCGAAAGATGCGTCAGAGATGTGTTTGATGTTTTCGCTCATGGCAGGGGTCCTCGGGATGAGGTAAGAATAAGGGGGTCAAATAGCGCCGTGGTCAGAAACCATATTGCCTGGCGTAGGCCAAACGCTTCCGGAGTTGCTGAGTCTACGTGGAGTCGTTGCGCGCCGATTCAAGTTGTTTTTGAAGCGCGCCAGGATGTTGCGGCGGGTACAAAAACAATCATAACCGATTTTTGGCAAAAGTGTCGCCGTGCCCCATGCTGTTGTTGTCAACCGCCATCAGGTGCCAGCAAAATCGTCGGGCCGCACTGCGGGCGGCTTTGCGGCAGGCGGCTGGCCAAAAATACAGTCTGCGGCGAATCCCCTGGCATACAATGCGCTGCTGTTGGTCTGTGGTCCTGATTGAAAAAATCTCTCAGGCCCAGAGAAAAAAACAATCGTCGAGTCTTCCGATCCCGTTCCCCGCATGCCGCTAGCGACCATTTCGATCCCGCCTTCCGCCGATTTCTGGCAAGACGCTGTCAGCCGTTTGCTGGAGTCCGACCAGCCGCTGGGGCAAGCCTTGCTGCAGCACGGCGAGGGCAGCGCCGTACTCGATTTCTCGGGTTGCCAGCTGCTGGTGCCGGCGTTTTCGCATGCCCGCAATTTCAAGGCCGCGCTCAGCCGCGTCCTGCAGCGTCCTTATCTGGCGCCGCGCATCAATACCCCGTCTGGCCTGCTGGCGATGCTGCCCCCCGAGAGCGAAGCGGCCCCCCCGGAGAGCGAGCGGCTGATGCAGCTCTATGCCCAGTTGCGCGAGCACGGCTGGCTCAAGAAGATGTTCTCGGCGCGCCGCAATGCCGACCTGCTGCCGCTGGCGCAGACCCTGCTGTCGCTGTCGGACGAACTGACGCTGGCCTTGCTGCCCGAGATCCGGGCCGGCGCGGGCGCGGCCGACGTGGCCGAGGATCGCTGGCGCCAGGCGCTGGCGACCCTGCTCGAACCGTTGGCGCCGAATGCGCACGGCATGTTGTCCGATGAAGCGCAGTTGGTCTGGACCGTCTGGAAGAGCCAGCTCGATGGCCGCGACCGCCTGGTGCAGCGCTTCGATGCATTGCTGACGATCGCCGAGCAGGCCGACCTGCCGCTGATCTGGATCAGCCCCACCGCGCCCGAAGCGCTCGACAGCGCCTTCCTGCAAGCGTACGCAAGCCGGCAACCGGTGCGCGTGCTGACGCTGGACTGGAGCGGCGCGGCGCTGGCAGGGCCGGCTGCGTTGTACGCTGCCGCCTGGGCCGAATTGCTGGAAGGGGAGGCCGCCGGATTGCCGTCGCAGCTGCCGCCGCTGCCGCAGTTGTGCGCCGCCGACGACCTGGAAGATGCCGCAGTGCAGAGCGCACGCATCGTGCTGCGCTGGCTGGAGCAGGGCAAGACCGAAATCGCCGTGGTGGCCCAGGACCGGGTTCCCGCGCGCCGCCTGCGGGCGTTGCTCGAACGGGCGCAGGTGGCGGTGGCCGATGAAACCGGCTGGAAGCTGTCGACCACCCGCGCCGCTGCTGCGCTGGCGGCCTGGAACGATCTGGTGGCGGCCCGTGGCGAAACCGGCGCCTTGCTGGATCTGTTGAAGTCTCCGTTCGTCTTTGCCGGCGACCCGGAGCGCGGCGAACGCATCATGCGTATCGAATCCCGTCTGCGCCGCAACAACATCGCTGGCGACTGGAATACGCTGCAGTCGGTCTTTGCCGATCTCGACGAAGCCGGCGGCGAGCGCCGCTGGATGGTCTTGCTGGCGCGCCAGGCGGGCCGGTTTGCGGGGCGTCGCAGCCTGGCCGCCTGGTGCCTGCTGGAGCGCGAGATGATCGACGCGCTCGACATGCAGCAGGCCCTGGGCGAGGACGTCGCCGGCCAGCAATGCCTGGTGCTGCTGGACGACATTGCCGGTCAGCAGAACGGCACGTCGCTGGCCGATGAATTCTCGTTCGCCGAATGGCGCGCATTGCTCAACCTGCGGCTCGATGCCACCTCATGCACGCCGCCGATCACCGACCGCCGGGTGGTGATGCTGCCGCTCAACGGCGCCCGGCTGCGGCGTTTCGATGCCGTGCTGGTGCTGGGGGCCGATGCTGCGCACCTGCCGTCGCCGCCGCAGGAGACCCTGTTCTTCTCGAATGCGGTACGCCGCGAGCTGGGCCTGGTGACCCGCGCCGAGCGGCAGCGCCAGCAATTGCGCGATCTCACCGAACTGTTATGCGTCAATCCCGAGGTGGTGCTGTGCTGGCAAAGCCAGCAGAACGGCGAGCCCAATCCGGTCAGCCCGTGGGTGCAACGGCTGCAACTGAAGCTGGCCCAGCACGGCCTGCCGCCATTGCCCACGGTGCAATTGCATGCGCCGGTGCGCGCACTGGAAGTGCTGCCGTCGTCGATGCCGGCCCCCAGCGCGCCGGACTTGCTGCCGGGGCGATTGTCGTCGAGCAGCTACGGCAGTTTCCTGGCGTGTCCTTATCAATTTTTTGCGGCGCGCATGCTGCGGGTGGCGGTCATGGACGAACTGTCCGACATGCCCGAGAAGCGCGACTACGGCAGCTGGCTGCACGAGATCCTGACCCGCTACCACGAGACCGTGCGCGACCGCCAGCCGCCCCAGCATGAGCGAGCGGCGCTGCTGCAGCAGATATCGGCCGAGGTGTTCGAGCGCGCGCTGGCGCAGCATCCGGCGGCGCTGGCCTACTATGCGCGCTGGCAACGGGTGATGCCGGCTTATCTATTATGGGCAGCTGAGCGCGAAGCCGACGGCTGGCATTTCGTCTTCGGTGAAGAAGCGATGTCGCACACCTTGTCGTGGGCCGATGGTGCGGTCGAACTGCATGGTCGCATCGATCGCGTCGATGCCAATGAAAAAGGCGAGCGTGCGCTGCTCGACTACAAGACCCGTGCGCTACCCAGTCTCAAGCAAAAAGTGAGTGATGAAGACGACCATCAACTGGCGTTCTACGGGCTGCTGGCCGGGGGCGCCATCGATGCCGCATCCTATGTCGCGCTGGAGCTCACCGCGCAGGCGCTGGGCGATGCCCCAGCACCAGACTTCAGCGCCCGCCAGCAAGTGCTCCGGGAGCAGATCGCCGGCACCATGCAGGCCGTGGCGCATGGCGCGCCGCTGCCGGCCAATGGCGTCGAATCGGTTTGCCAGTATTGCGACATGCGCGGCCTGTGCCGCAAGGGGGCCTGGCTGTGAGTGAATCAATGCGGCCATCGGCCACCCCTTACGAGATCAACGACGTCGCCGCCGACGCCGCCAGCTTTACCCGCGCCGCCTGCGATCCGCATCACTCGGTGGTGGTCGAAGCCTGCGCCGGCAGCGGCAAGACCTGGCTGCTGGTGGGGCGCATGTTGCGCCTGTTGCTGGCGGGCGCGCAGGCGCCCGAGCTGCTGGCCATCACCTTTACCCGCAAGGCCGCGCAGGAAATGCGCGAACGGCTCATGGAGCTGTTGCATGAACTGGCCCTGGCCAGCGATGCGCATGCGGCCCAGCTGTTGCGCGAGCGCGGCGTGGCCGAGCCTGACCTGGCGCGCTTGCTGCCGTTGGCGCGCGGCCTCTACGAACGTATCCTCGCCAGCGAACAAAGCCTGTCGATCGATACCTTCCATAGCTGGTTTGCGCGTTTGCTGCAGATCGCGCCGCTGGCCGCCGGCGTGCCGCATGGCTATGCGCTGACTGAGAAGAACGGCGAGTTGCAGGACGAGGCCTATCGCCGTTTCATGCAGAGCCTGCGCCGTGGCGACGCTGCTCCGGTCAAGGCGGCGCTGCTGGAGTTGTATGAACTGGCAGGTGATTTCAATGCCCGCAGTCTGCTGGATGCGTTTCTCGACAAGCGCGCCGAGTGGTGGGCGTCGACCCTGGGTGACGATGCCTCGGCTGGCGACGACGAACTCATGCGCGAACCTGCGCCGCTGCGCTGGTTGCAGGAGATGTGCGGCGACGATGCGCTGGCCGATGCCAGGCTCGGTCTGTGGCGCGACGGCCACCTGGTGCAGCGCCTGGGTGAAGTGGCGCGGCTGCTGGGGCAGGGCTCGCAAGCCAACCAGACGCGCGCGGTGGCGATCGAGACGGCGTTGTCGGAAGGGGCGTCGGCCGAGGCTTTCTCCAGGCTGTTCAACCAGTTCTTCGATGACAAGGACAAGCGTCGCAAGAACGGCAAGGTCAAGGCCCTGCTGGCCGCATTGGCCAAGGTCGATGCCCGGGGCGACGAACTGGCGCTGGCCGCGTTCGAAGACGAATTCAATGCCTTGGGCGACGCCCTGGCCGAGCTCCAGCAGCGCAGCTTCGAGAAGCTGGTGCTGCAGCTGAATCGGGCCTTGTTCACCGCCGGGCGCGCCTATCTCGATTGTTATCAGGAAGTGAAGGCCGAGCAGCGCGTCTTCGATTTCGCCGATCTCGAATGGCACGCCTATCGCCTGCTCAACGACGAGGCCAGCGCCGCCTACCTGCAGACGCGCCTGGATGCGCGCTATAGCCACATCCTGCTGGACGAATTCCAGGACACCAATCCGCTGCAGTGGAGCATCGTGCGCGCCTGGCTGCAGGCCTATGGCGGCGACACGCAGCAACCTACGGTGTTCGTGGTGGGTGACCCCAAGCAATCGATCTACCGTTTCCGCCGCGCCGAGCCGCGGGTGTTCGTGGCTGCGCGCGAGATGTTGCGCGCGCAGGGCGCGGTGGTGCTGCGCGCCAACCAGACCCGCCGCAACGCCACCGCCGTGGTGGAACTGTTGAACCAGTCCTTCCTGCAGGGCGGCAATGTGCTGTATGCGCGCCAGAGCACGCTCGGGCTGGAGGGCGGCGAAGTCTGGAAGCTGCCGCTGGCGCGGGTCGAAGACCCTGCGGCGCAGGAAGAACCGGATACGCAGGATGCGCCGGAAGAAGCGGTCATTGCCTGGCGCAACCCGCTGACCACCCCACGCGAAGAACAGGAAGACGCACGTCGCAAACGCGAGGGCGAGGCCTTGGCGCGGGCGTTGCTGCTGGCGCGCAATGAGGTGCGTGTGGTCGATGGCGGCGAGGGGCGGGCGCTGCGCTGGAGCGATGTCATGCTGCTGGTGCGCAAGCGTACCCACCTGGCGGCGTATGAAAGCGCATTGCGCGAGGCCGGCATCGCCTTCGTGTCGGACCGGCGCGGTGGCTTGCTGGAGTCGCTGGAGATCGCCGACCTGATTGCGTTGCTGACTTTCCTGATCACCCCCAATGACACGCGCGCGCTGGCGCATGTGCTCAAGAGCCCGATCATCGGCGCGGTTGACGAAGACCTGATCCAGATCGCCCGCCGTGATCGCGATGATGCCGGCCACTGGTGGCAACGCATGCTGGCGATGCGCGACGATGGTTCGGCCTCGGCCGCCATCGTGCGCGCCGTGCAGTTGCTGCATCGCTGGCTGCAGGCAGCGCCGCATCTGCCGGTGCACGATCTGCTCGACATGATCCTGCACCAGGGCCAGCTGGTGGCCCGCTACGCACAGCATGCCGCGCCCACCACGCGCAGCCAGACGCTGGGCAATATTGCCGCCTTCGTCGAGCTGTCGTTGAACATGGATGCGGGCCGTTACCCCAGCCTGCCCAAGTTCATTGACGCCTTGCGCGTGCTGGCCCGCAGTGGCGGCGGCGATGCGCCCGACGAGGCCAGCGTCGATGCGTCCGCCGACGCCGTGCGCATCCTGACCGTGCACAGCGCCAAGGGACTGGAGGCGCCGGTGGTGGCGCTGCTCGACGCCAATCATAGCGATGGCATCGAAGACCATGTGGGCATCCTGTGCGACTGGCCGCAAGAACGCGATGCCCCGGTGCACTTCTCGGCATTCGGCCGTCGCGCCGAACGCGGCCGGGCGCGCCATAATCTGTTCGAGGCCGAAGAGCGCTTCCGTCTGCAGGAAGACTGGAATCTGTTATACGTGGCCGTGACCCGCGCCAAACAGTTATTACTGGTGAGTGGCGTGGCCGGCACCCGTGGTGCGGCAACCGATGGCGTGCAGGAAGGGAGCTGGTATCAACGACTGTTCTCGACCAGCGCGCCGGTGCGCGAGATCGACGCGCTGCAGATCGCCGGCGAAGCTGGCGAGAGCCCGGCCGAGCGCTTCGAACTGGCCCTGTTCGACCCGGCGCCGCAGCCGCCTTCCTTGTTCGGCATGGCCGATATGGAGGACGACGACGCGTTGATGGTGGCCGAAGACGGCACCCTGGTGGCTAACGCCGCCATCGACGAAGGGGTGGCGCTGCACGCCTTGCTGGAGCGCGTCACGCACGGCGGGCGTTGGCCGCCGCAATTGCCGAAGGCCGCGCTGCTGGCGCCCTGGCTGGGCATCGACAGCGGGCTGGCGGCAGTGGTGCATGAGCAGGCGACGCGGCTGTTGGCGCAGCCTGAACTGGAACGGTTTTTCAATCCCGCGCTGCACCGTGCCGCGCGCAACGAGATGGAGATTGTCACGCCCGGCGGCGTGCTGCGCTGCGATCGGGTGGTGATGTTCGACGATGAAGTCTGGGTGCTCGACTACAAGCGCCGCCTGCTCGATAGCGAACGGGCCGATTATGCGGCGCAACTGGCCCGTTATCGTGCCGCACTCGTGTCGGTGTATTCTGACAAGCAAATCAGGTCTGCTCTGATTACTGCCGATGGGCGGCTTTGGGAACAATGAGGCACTTTCAAACGTGAGCTCGACAATGGGAGCGTGCCGGGGACAAATTAGAGCGAAAATTCGCACGAAGAAAATCAATTATTCCGTTGTAATATAAAAAAGACCATCGCGATGAGCTTTCCGTTCGGTTAGGCTGCGCGAGCCAGAATTGTCACAACGTCGATCCTGGTCACGCATTTTTCGGCAGGCACCTGCCGACAGCCGTTTGCCGGCTCTGGGCGCCGCGCGGTTTCAATCATCTAGACATACCAATACTCAGGAGGAGTTATGGAGTGGGCTCTTCCGTCTTTCACCTTGACACAGACGCTGCAATGGAATGCCTTGCTGGTGTTTGGCGGCTTGCTGCTGCTCGGGTTGATCGCGGGCTATGTAGTTTCCAAGTCGCCGTGGGTGCCGCGCATCACCGGCTATCTGCTGGTCGGTTTCCTGTTAGGGGCTGGCGGTCTCAATCTGTTATCGGGCGAGATTCTCAAGGTCACTAACGTTTTTGCCGACATCGCCGTGGCGCTGGTGATCTATCAGCTTGGCCGCTACGTCGACATCGGTTGGCTGCGTCGTGAAAAATGGTTGCTGGCAACCGTGGGCACGTCGGCCGTACTGTGCTTCGGATTCGTCAGCATCGCCTTGACCTGGTTCGGCACCGATTCGGTGATGGCGCTGCTGGGCGGCGTGATGGCCATCGCCACCGCGCCGGCCGTGGTGCTGGTGGTGCTGCGCGATCTCAAGGCAGAAGGTCAGGTCACGCGGCGCCTGGCCGCGATGACCGCATTGAATAACTTCGTGGCCGTGCTGGCCGCCTATGCCTTGCTGCCCGTGATCGCGCACGAGGCCGGCACGCCGGTGACCACACTGATCCAGCACACCTTGTATTCGCTGGGCGGATCGGCGCTGCTGGCCTGGCTCACTTACTGGTTGATGATGCCGCTGGCGCGCCTGTTGGGGCGTGAGGGGCGCTGGCAGTTCGTGCTGGTGATCTCGGTCATCGCGCTGGCCATCGGCGTGGCGCACGCGCTGCATCTGCCGGTGATGCTGACGATGCTGATCTTCGCCATCCTGTCGAAGAACCTGGATCGCCAGTTCGACCTGATGGAGCTGGAGTTCGGCGTCGCCAACGAGTTGTTCATCGTCATGCTGTTCGTGACGGTGGGCGCATCGATGCGCCTGACCGACCTGACCATGGTCGGCTACACGGTGCTGATCCTGATTGCGGCGCGGTTCGCGGCGATGGCGTGCGGGGTGTTCCTGTTTGCCCGCTTCGCCCGCATGAACTGGCGCCAGGCCAGCTTGCTGACCTTGGGGACCCTGCCGATGACCGAGGTCGGGGTAGGGCTGATGCAAACCGTGTCCTCGCTGTACCCCAGCACCACGGCTGAAGTATTGCCGGTGCTGGCGGGCAGCCTGATCGTGCTCGAGTTCCTGGGACCGGTGGCGACACAGTTTGCGCTGATCAAATCTGGTGAAAGTGGACGCGAATGAGTAACGAGACATCAACCGACACCGTGATCGAGGCCGCGCCACGCCCGACCCACGTCGAGCAGCCGCAGGGCAGCGCCGGCATCCTGCCGTTCACCCAGTCGACCGCCTTCACGATGGGTATCGAACTTGAGCTGCAACTGGTCAACCGGCGCAACTACAACCTGGCCAGCGACGCGGTCGACCTGCTGAACTGGATCGAACCGCGTGAGCTGCAAAAGCAGATCAAGCTCGAGATGACGCAGGGGATGATCGAACTCAATTCCAACGTGCATACCCGGGTCGATGAACTGATCGAGGAATTGAAGGGCCTGCGTGCAGCGCTCAACAACGGCGCGCGCTATCTCAACATCGATGTCTCCGGCGGCGGCGCCCACCCGTTCCAGCACTGGAACGAGCAGCGCATCACGCCCAGCGAGCGCTTTCATTACCTGCACGAGAAATACGGCTACCTGGCCAAGACCTTCACGGTGTTCGGCCAGCACATCCACATCGGCGTGCCCAGCGGCGACGACGCGCTGTACCTCACGCATGCCTTCTCGCGCTATGTGCCGCACTTCATCGCGCTGTCGGCCGCATCGCCCTTTTACCAGGGCGCCGATACCCGTTTCGAGTCGTCGCGCAGTAATGTGGTGCGGGCGTTCCCGTTGTCGGGGACGGCGCCGGTGCACACCCGCTGGGCCGAGTTCGAGACCTACTACGACGAGTTGCTGCAGATGGGCATCATCAACAGCATGAAGGACTTCTACTGGGATATCCGGCCCAAGCCCGAATACGGCACGGTGGAAATCCGTGTCTGCGATACCCCGCTGACCATCGAGCACGCCGCCCACCTAGGCGCCTATGCGCAGTTGCTGGCGCGCTGGGTGCTGACCGAGCGGCCGTTCGAGGTCACGGACGACTTCTACCTGCTGTACCAGTTCAACCGTTTCGAGGCCAGCCGCTTCGGTCTGAACGGCATGTTGGCATTGCATGGCGCGACACCGGCCGAATCGCGCAAGCTGCCGATCTTCGAGCATCTGCTGCAGACCCTGCAGCACCTCGAATCCTATGTGCAGAACGAAGCCGAGCGTGTGACGCTGCAGCGCCTGCGCCGCATTGCGCATGATCGCCTGTCCGACGCCAGCTGGTTGCGCCAGGTGTTTGCCCAGCGCGGCACGCTTAACGACATGATGCGACTGTCATCCGAGTTGTGGATGGGCGAGACGCCGCCGCCCTACTTTCAGTAACAGCGTTAGTAATAGCATTCGCACCACGGAGCCGGCCTCGCAAGATGCCGGCTCTTGTCTTTTGGGCGCAGGATCGCCGACAATCACGCTTTTGAAACGACCTCGGGCTGCCTCCGAGATGTTGCGGAGGGGTAAATGAGCAAACAATTCGATGTCGCCGTGATCGGCGCCGGCGCCGCCGGCATGATGTGCGCCGCCGTAGCGGGCCAGCGTGGACGACGCGTCGTGCTGATCGATCACGCCTCGCGGCTGGCCGAGAAGATCCGCATTTCCGGCGGTGGCCGGTGCAACTTCACCAATATCGCGGCCGGTCCGCAGAACTACCTGTCGCAGAATCCGCATTTCTGCCGCAGCGCGCTGTCACGCTATACGCCACAGGACTTCCTGGCGCTGATGAAGCGCCATCGCATCGGCTATCACGAGAAGCACAAGGGACAGCTGTTTTGCGACAACTCGGCCGAAGACATCATCGCCATGCTCAAGGCCGAATGCGACCTGGGCAACGTCAGCTGGCGCATGCCGTGCAGCGTCGAGCAGATCGGCAAGAGCGGCGAGTCGTTTCGCATCGATACCAGCGCCGGCGAGATAAGCGCTGCCAGCGTGGTGATTGCCACCGGCGGCTTGTCGATTCCCAAGATAGGCGCCACCGATTTTGCCCATCGCATCGCTCGCCAGTTCGGGCTGCGCCTGATCGAGACGCGTCCCGGACTGGTGCCGCTGACCTTTGACGGGCGCGCCTGGCAGCCGTTTGTGGAGTTGGCCGGGATTGCGCTGCAGGTCGAAGTTGAAACCGGCCAGAAGAAAGCGCGCGGCCATTTTCTCGAAGACCTGCTGTTCACTCACCGGGGCCTGTCGGGCCCGGCCATCCTGCAGATATCCAGCTACTGGCAACCCGGCACGCCGCTGACGTTGAACCTGCTGCCCGAAGTCGATGTGGCCGACACGCTGATCGAGGGCAAGGGCACGCTGAAGAAGAATCTCGGCAACTTGCTGGCGCAATGGCTGCCGACGCGCCTGGCCGAAGGCTGGTTGCGCGCCAATGGCTTCGACGCCGGCGCCCGTATCGCCGACCTGCCCGACAAGGCCCTGCGCCAGCTGGGCGATTCGCTCAATCGGTGGGTGATCGTGCCGGCCGGCTCCGAAGGTTATCGCAAGGCCGAAGTCACGCTGGGCGGGGTCGATACGCGTGAACTGTCGCAGCAGAGCATGATGGCCAACAGCGTGCCGGGGCTGCATTTCATCGGCGAAGCGGTCGATGTCACGGGCTGGCTGGGCGGCTATAACTTCCAATGGGCGTGGGCTTCAGGGGTGGCGGCCGGTTTGGCGGCGTAGTTCCGCTATAGTTCATGCGATGTCTCATGTTTCAATCAGCAAGTGACTGATTTTTCGAGGGATTTTTACTTGTTGGTGGAAAAAATGCCACGACTGGACTTCCAATCAGGTTCGCGCTCTGCTAGAATCGCTTTCTTTGCTAATCCAATCTAACCTTTTGGTTTGACTTTACATGACCACTATTCGCGTTAAAGAAAACGAGCCGTTCGAAGTCGCAATGCGTCGCTTCAAGCGCACCATTGAAAAGACCGGTCTGCTGACCGAGCTGCGCGCACGCGAGTTTTACGAAAAGCCAACTGCTGAGCGCAAGCGCAAGCTGGCTGCTGCAGTCAAGCGTCACTACAAGCGTATCCGTAGCCAACAGCTGCCGAAAAAGATGTACTAAGAATTTCTCGCCGCGCGTTCGCGCGGTTGATGTGACAACCCGCTCCGGTGTAGGTCCGCAGCGGGTTTTCGCATTCTTCGACGTATTGCGCGCCATGCGCGCGGGCATCGCAAGACGCTCCACGAAAACTGGCGGCCGGCTGTTCCATGATCTACGATGGTCTGGGATAGAGTCGGGCAGTGGCTGGTCCTGCCGAGGCTGGACCGGCGACAGTGGGCGTTCCCTTCATCTATTCTCAATCGGAGCAAACAATGGGTTTGAAAGAACAGATCACGGAAGACATGAAGGCCGCCATGCGCGCCAAGGAAGCAGGCAAGCTCGGCACTATCCGCTTGATCACTGCCGCGATGAAGCAGAAGGAAGTCGACGAACGCATCGAGCTGACCGACACCCACGTGCTGGCCATCATCGAAAAGATGATCAAGCAGCGTCGCGATTCGATCTCGCAGTTCGAAGCCGGTGGTCGCCAGGACCTGGCCGATATCGAAAAGGCCGAATTGCAGATCCTGTCGACCTACATGCCAGCGAGCCTGACGGAAGACGAGATCAAGGCCGAGGTCGCCGCTGCCGTGGCCGCCACCGGTGCGGCCGGTGCCCAGGACATGGGCAAGGTGATGGGCGTGCTCAAGCCCAAGCTGGCGGGTCGTGCCGACATGACCGTGGTCTCCGCCCAGGTCAAGGCCGCGCTGGCTTCCTGAATCGATTCTTCATTGCACACTCATAGCTGCCTTCCAGCCCGGTGATCCCACAGTCGTTCATCCAGGATCTGCTCAATCGCGTCGATATCGTCGACGTGGTGGGCCGCTATGTGCAGTTGAAGAAGGGCGGCGCCAACTTCATGGGACTGTGCCCGTTCCATAACGAGAAGTCGCCCAGTTTTACCGTCAGTCCCACCAAGCAGTTCTATCACTGCTTCGGTTGCGGCGCGCACGGCACGGCGATCAGTTTTCTGATCGAGTATTCCGGTCTCGGCTTTGTCGAGGCGGTCAAGGACCTTGCCCAGAACGTGGGCATGGTGGTCCCCGAGAACGAAGACCGCCTGCTGCCGGCGCAACGTGCCGAGAACCAGGCCAAGAGCCTGGCGCTGTCCGACGTGATGTCGCGCGCCAATGATTTCTATCGACAGCAGTTGCGTTCCGCCCAGCCGGCCATCGACTACCTCAAGGGGCGTGGGCTCACCGGCGAAGTGGCGGCCCGTTTCGGGCTGGGTTATTCGCCTGACGAGTGGGACAGCCTGCGCCAGGTCTTTCCGGACCGTGACTACGACAATGAAGCGCTGGTCGAGTCGGGACTGTTGATCGACAAGAGCGAAGAGGGTGGTGGCCACCGCAAGCGCTACGATCGTTTTCGCGGGCGCGTCATGTTCCCCATCCGCAATACCAAGGGCCAGGTGATCGGTTTCGGCGGGCGCGTGATGGATGGCGGCGAACCCAAGTACTTGAACTCGCCGGAAACGCCGCTATTTTCAAAGGGTAGCGAGTTATACGGCTTGTTCGAAGCGCGACAGGCGATACGCGAAGCCGGCTATGCGCTGGTGACCGAAGGCTATATGGATGTGGTGGCGCTGGCGCAACTGGGCTTTCCGCAAGCGGTGGCCACCCTGGGCACCGCCTGCACCCCGGTGCACGTGCAGAAGCTGTTGCGCCAGACGGATCAGGTGATCTTCAGTTTCGATGGCGACGGTGCCGGGCGTCGCGCGGCGCGTCGTGCGCTGGAGGCTTGCCTGCCGCATGCGTCGGATAACAAGACCATCCGTTTCCTGTTCCTGCCGGCCGAGCATGATCCCGACAGTTACGTGCGTGAAATGGGCGCCGATGCTTTCGAGCAGCAGATTCGCGAAGCGCTGCCGCTGTCGCAGTTCCTGTTGCGCGAAATTATCGGCGACAACGACCTGGCAACGCCCGAGGGCCGCGCCCACGCGCAGTTTGCCGCCAAGCCGATGTTGCAGGCCTTGCCCGCGTCGGCCTTGCGTTTGCAGATCGTGCGCAGCGTGGCGCAGGTGACGCAGTCCACCGCGGCCGAGCTCGAAGCGTTATTCGAACTTGAAAAGCCGGTGGCACGCGTCAAGGCCAAGGCGCCGCGCACCAAGCGTACCGCCCCGGTCGGGCTGGAACGCCAGATCGTGCGCTGGCTGGTCGCCCATCCGCAACTGGCGGCCGACCTCGATGACGAGGCCTTGCAGGCGGTGGCCAGCATCGCGCCTGATCGCGCCGAGATGCTGGGGCACCTGGTCGGACTGGTGCGCAGCATGGGCGAGCAGGCCAGTTTTGCCAGCCTGGTCGAGCACTTGCGTGAGTCCGGGCCAGAGTTCGATTCGTTGATCGCCGAAATAGCGGCTGAATCCGAATCCGAATTCGATGCCGTCCGTGCCGAATTGGCGGGGGCGGTGCGGCAGAGCAAGATCCGCGCGATCGAGGAAGAGTTGGCCGCGTTGATCGCAGGCGGCCTCAAGGCCGAAGAGCAGCGTCACCGCTACCGCGAGCTGACGCAGCAGAAAGAAGCGATCAAGCGCCTGCCGGCTGCGGTGGTAGCAAATTAAGCGTCAAATGGCCCGAAGTAGCGAAAAAACCGCGAAAAGCGCGTAAAGCACAGCAAATTAGTGTTTTTTAAGCGCCCGATGGGCGTCGATGGCGCTTGATAGGGAAGAAAAGAACCCTATATCTATGCTATAATGTAAGGCTTTAGTCCCGCCGGACGGCAATTGCATTTTTGTTCTGGCGGACAAGCGGCGACGTATGTTCCAGTTACTGGAACATGCTGAAAATCCAAGCCGCACTGATTGTTGATCGGCGAAACTGCCTGTCGTCAGCGATCGCCAGGGGGCAAAAGGAACGTTGCGCGTGCAGCCGGAGTCTATCGGGTTGTCAAATTCCGGTACCGCAGTTGCATCATTAGCATGACTTGATTGGCGCAATGAGTGTGAATCTCAATTGGCAGTTGATTCTATGGCAAATGCAATGAAGAAACCCGCGAAATCTCCAGCTGCTCCCGCAAAGAGCGCGAAAGCGGCAACGGCAGTAAAATCCTCCGTCGGGGCATCCAGCTCGAAGACGGTGGCCGCCAAACAGGCGGTCAAGGCGACCGTGGCCAATGCAGTGAAATCGACGGCCAAGACTGCGACAGCAGCGACGCCGAAACAAGCGGTAGCCAAGGGGGCTCCCGCCAAGCCGGTACGTGCAGCAGCGCCTCAAGCGACTGCGGCGCCAGCCAAAAAGTTATCCCAAGCCGCCGAACAAGCGGTTTCTGTGAAATCGAAGACCTCCGTGACGACCAAGAAACCCGAACCCAAGACAGCCGCCAAGCCCACCAAAGCCGCACAGGTGGAAGGCAAGGACGCTGGTGCGACCTCCGCATCCTCTAGCGTGAGCCAAACCACTGATGCCGCAGCGCTGGCTGCCATCGACACCTCGGGCTACATCCTGCCGTCCGTCAAGGTGCCGGGCCGCCGTGGCCGCAAGCCGAAAGAATTCCAGCCCGAGAGCGAAGAAATGGCCGCGCTCAACGCCGTCGAGCGCGCCGAGTTGAAGGCGGTCGACAAGGCCAAGGCCAAGGACCGCAAGGCCAAGGAAAAAGCCTTGCTCAAGGATGCTTTCTCGTCCGACACCGAAGCCAGCGAAGAAGAACTCGAGCGTCGTCGCCAGAAGCTCAAGACCCTGATCAAGCTGGGCAAGGAGCGCGGTTTCCTGACGTACTCAGAAATCAACGATCACCTGCCTGAAAACATCGTCGATCCGGAAGCGATCGAGGGCATCATCGGCACTTTCGCCGACATGGGCATCTCGCTCTACGAGCACGCTCCTGACGCCGAAACCCTGCTGCTGTCGGACAACGTGGCCAACGTCGCCAGCGATGACGACGCCGAGGCCGCTGCCGAAGCTGCGCTGTCGACGGTCGACTCCGACTTCGGTCGCACCACCGACCCGGTCCGCATGTACATGCGTGAAATGGGTTCGGTCGAGCTGCTGACGCGCGAAGGCGAAATCGAGATCGCCAAGCGTATCGAAGACGGCCTGAAGGACATGATCCAGGCGATCTCCGCCTGCCCGACCACGATCGCCGAGATCCTGGCCGCGGCTGACCGCATTTCGAAGGACGAGATCAAGGTCGACGAAATCGTCGACGGCCTGGTCGACCTGAACGAATCGGTGCAGCAGGTTGAAGCCGCATCGGCCTCTGACGAAGAAGAGGACGAAGAGGAAGAAGAAGACGAAGAAGAGGACGAAGAAGAAAGCGAAGGCACCGGTACTGCCGGCGCCGCTGGCTTCTCGGCTGAACAGCTCGAACAGTTGAAGCGCGATGCGCTGGGCAAGTTCGGCGTGATCGGCACCCAATTCGAGAACATGCGCAAGGCGTTCGAGAAGGAAGGTTATAACTCCAAGCCGTACGTCAAGGCGCAGGAGATCATCTCCAACGAACTGCTGGGCATCCGCTTTACCGCCAAGGTCGTCGAGAAGTTGTGCGACACCCTGCGTGCGCAGGTTGAAGAAGTGCGTCAGGTCGAGCGTCAGATCCTGGACGTGGCGGTCAACAAGTGCAACATGCCGCGTAACCACTTCATCAAGGTATTCCCTGGCAATGAAGTGAACCTTGACTGGGTCGACGGCGAAGTCGCCGGCAACCATGACTACAGCGTGGTGCTGGCCCGTAACGTGCCGGCCATCAAGGAACTGCAACAGAAACTGATCGACCTGCAAGCGCGCGTGGTGTTGCCGCTGCCGGACCTGCGCGCCATCAACCGCAAGATGGGTGCTGGCGAGAAGAAGGCCCGCATGGCCAAGCGCGAGATGACCGAGGCCAACTTGCGTCTGGTGATCTCGATCGCCAAGAAGTACACCAACCGTGGTTTGCAGTTCCTCGATCTGATCCAGGAAGGCAACATCGGCCTGATGAAGGCGGTGGACAAGTTTGAATATCGTCGCGGTTATAAATTCTCGACGTATGCAACCTGGTGGATCCGTCAGGCGATCACCCGTTCCATCGCCGACCAGGCGCGCACCATTCGTATTCCGGTGCACATGATCGAAACCATCAACAAGATGAACCGCATTTCGCGGCAGATCTTGCAAGAGACTGGTGCTGAGCCGGATCCTGCAACACTGGCCATCAAGATGGAAATGCCGGAAGACAAGATCCGCAAGATCATGAAGATCGCCAAGGAGCCGATCTCGATGGAAACGCCGATCGGTGACGACGACGATTCGCATCTGGGCGACTTCATCGAAGACAACAACACGCTGGCCCCGGCTGATGCGGCGTTGCACGCTTCGATGCGCGGTGTGGTGAAGGACATCCTCGATTCGTTGACGCCACGCGAAGCCAAGGTGTTGCGCATGCGTTTCGGTATCGAGATGTCGACCGACCATACGCTGGAAGAAGTCGGCAAGCAGTTCGACGTCACGCGTGAGCGTATTCGTCAGATCGAAGCCAAGGCACTGCGCAAGCTGCGCCATCCTTCGCGTTCGGACAAGCTGAAGAGCTTCCTCGAAGGTAATTGATCCAGAGTGTCAGAGCTGGCCGGTGATGTTAAAATCGCCGGCCATCTTTTTGGCCCTCTAGCTCATGCTTGGTTAGAGCAGCGGACTCATAATCCGTTGGTGCCGTGTTCGACTCACGGGGGGGCCACCAGTACCAGAAAGGGATTCCGATCAGTCGGAGTCCCTTTTTTATTATCGCAAGCACACATGGAGCTAACTTTCTGAAATGACACCCTCTGTTTCGATGCCGCAGGAAGCGCTTTGTGTTCCGCCACGCGGCTTGGCAATTGCCCAGTTTGCCCTGGCCTTGGGAGGCTTTGCGATCGGCACTGCTGAGTTTGCCGCCATGGGGCTGCTCCCCGATATGGCGAAGGACCTGCAGATCAGCGTGCCATTTGCGGGTCACCTGATCAGCGCCTACGCACTGGGCGTGGTGGTTGGCGCGCCGCTCATTACAGTCGCTTTTGCACGCATGCAGAAGCGCACGATGCTGATCATGTTGATGCTGCTTTACGGCATTACCAACGGCGCCACGGTGTTTCTGGGCGGGGCGGGAACCACGATAGTCAGCCGCTTTTTCGCGGGCCTGCCGCACGGCGCCTATTTCGGCATGGCGGCGCTGGCCGCCGCCGCCCTGGTTCCTCCTAACCATCGGGGAACAGCCATCGCGCGGGTGATGCTCGGCCTGAGCGTCGCCAATGTGATCGGCGTTCCGGCTGCCACATGGTTGGGTCAGCATCTGGGTTGGAGGGCATGCTTTGCGACGGTCGCCATCATTGCCTTCATCTGCGCGGGAATGATCGCGTACTCGCTGCCAAAGATCCCGATGCAAAAGGGCGCCAGCGCCCGGGCCGAACTGGGCGCATTGAAGAATTCCCAGGTGCTGCTCACCTTGCTGGCCGGCGCCATCGGCTTCGGTGGCATCTTCTCGGTGTATAGCTATGTGTCGTCGACATTGACCGAAGTAACACATGTCTCGGCAAGTTTTGTTCCGTGGGGCCTGGCGTGCATAGGTATCGGGATGGTGGTGGGCAATACCGTCATCGGCGGATTCATCGATCGCTGGCTGAAACCGACGATGATCGGTGGCTATCTCTTCATCGCAGTGGTCTTGGTGTTGTTTGCGATCGTGGCATCGGACGTGCGGTTGGTGCTGCCCGTTTTATTCTGCGTCGGATTTGGTACGGCCTGCACGACGGCATTCCAGGCGAGGCTGATGGATGTCGCCGGAGAAGCCCAATCGCTGGCAGCAGCCCTTAATCACAGCGCATTCAATATCGCCAATGCGCTTGGCGCATGGCTGGGCGGTCTGGCGGTGACCGCCGGATTCGGATGGGAATCCACCGGATGGGTGGGCGCGATCCTGGCTATGCTTGGCGTCCTTGTGCTGTGGGTAACCTTTGCCAGCCAGCGGCGTCCGAGTTAGCAGCAATGGCGACGCGCCTCAGGCGGTCGTTCACAAAAAAGGCGGACCCATGTGGTCCGCCAACAGATGTCGTCATGAAAAGATCAGTTATTACTGGTCAAACATTTTCCACGGGATCACCCGCTGTTCGTAGAGAGTAATCGCTCGGCAGGTATTCAGAGCGTTAGGGGCATGACACCCGTTGGGCAACCTGGATGCCCGCCCCTGTCCTAATGCGACAGCAGACTCTGAGGCGTGCATCCATAGGCCGCACGGAATACCCGGCTGAAGTGGGAGAGGTCCGAGAACCCGGCATCCAGTGCCGCCGAAGTGACATTGCCAGCGCGACCTTCCGTCAACGCGCGATGGCTGGCCTGAAGTCGCACACGGCGCAGAACGTCCATCGGGGTTTGATTGTGCTGCGCAAATGCACGTGTCAGCGTGCGCTCCGAGACGTGGTGCGCCATCGCCAGCACATGCAGATTGAGCAGGGGATCGGTGTAGTTCTTTTGCAGATAGGCAAGAACCTTTCTGTAAAGATCATTCTTTTCCACAGCCGATGCCCGGGCGGCCGGCGGCGCCAGGCTCAATGCCAGCACGTCCAGTACGGCGCCGCTATAGCGGATCGCGGCATCGGCATCGGAGAATTCCGTATTGGCAGATTCTTCCAGCATTGAACGCAGGGCCATGACGCCGGGACGGTGACGATCTATCAATTGCGCCGTCATGTGTTCTGCTTCGGGACACCGGCTTAGCAATGATTTGCGTGGCAGGCGTGCCAGATAGATCTGTTCCGGGCCCAGCGCGAATTCAAAAGGGCGAACCCCATCGTACAAGACCATGTCGCCGGATTGAAGTCGCGTGTGCCGGCCTTCCTGTGCCAGGTATCCTTCGCCGCTGACCATGAAGGCCAGCCAGAGATCGTCGTCCGGGCCTGTTCGAATGTGGTGCGCGTCACGTCGCCAATGGTGCATCGCAGATTCCATAATGGTCATGTCGATCATCCCGATCGAGTTGACCCTCATTTCACCATCGAAAGGACGCTCCCCGAGCGTGTTGCTGTCCGCCAGGAGGCAGTGGCGGCAGACAACGTCATTCCAATACTCAAAGCGCCGTGGTGCTTCAACGACGTTAGTGCTGTATTGCGCTTTCATAAGGAGACCTCCTCGTATTGCGAGATGATGCGACGTGACCAATGATTCGTGAGTCGGCAGCGAACTTCGGCCGGCTGGCCTGGGCAGAATCTGGTGGCCATCATGGGCCGGCTATTTTCAGTAAAGCACCCGACAGGAAAGGCTTCAAAGGTAACCGGAGTTCTTGCGATGCACCCATTTCTGCCATCAGGATCTGCAAAATCCATGCCATTGCGCATGCTGTTGCGTAGCGTCAACTGATGCCTTAAAAATTAAACGACTCGTGTTCTGCGTCGGCAAAAAGAAACGCCACTGAGGCATGTTCCCCAGTGGCGTCAACGACTTCTCTGCGACTAATCGAATCTTGGAAGGTACTCAGTTTGTCCGGGCGTCGCGCAACATTCCCGTCTGAGGATGGCAGTTGATGTATTCGAACCATTGGCTGGCGGCGTCAGACACCGAAACCTCATGATAAAGCCGCAGCTTCTGCAAGCCGGTAGCGACCTTGAAGAAGGTGGTGAAGATGCGCAAGTGGGTAGGGTGAGACTCGGCCCAGCGCTCCAGCAGGGCCAGGGATCGCCAGTGGCCGATATCGTAGGCGATATCGAGCAGGTTGCCCTCCAGGTCGACGTTGCGCACGAAGCGATTGCTATAGCATCCTATGTCCTGGCCCTGGTCGCGCAGGAAGTTCATTCCATCCTGCAGCGGCGGCAAGAGTTGATCGAAGTAGAGTGCGCGCTCTTCGTCGCCGGCGTCAGCCCAGTCCTGTCCCGAGCGGATGAGCGCAATATTGTCATGTCCCTGGACGACGACCCGGCCACCTTTCGAGGGCTCGCCGGAAATCACTTGCAGTTGACCGCCGGGACGCATGCGGTCGACTTGCGATGCGGGGAAACGGTCGCGCATCGATCCCCAATAGCCGTGTTCTTCGATGTCTCCGCTAATGCCATCCATGACGGCACCCACGCCCGGCAGCTTTTCCCGGAACGCATACAGCGTCTCGAACTGGTCTGCGCGCGGAGCGAAAACCTCGCGGAAGTAGCCCAGTCCATCGGACAGCCGGCTGGAACTGTCCCACCAATTTGTTATTTCCGGTGAGCGCATCCATCGACAATAGGTCGCGGTGTCACGCCAGTAGCCGACGACGATGAAATTACCGTAGCCCTGATTGTCGAGGTGAAAAGTCATATCGTGGTTTCCCGGGCCATTGGCGCCACCGAGGCTGGCGACGATATGGCGCATGGCCGCCAGTGCGCCTGCCCGGTTTTCCTCTTTGAACTGGATGCCCATATATGCCATCGTGACTTGCGTCAGGCTGTCGTCGGCGCGACCGACCCACATCGGGAACGGCGGCTGATAGTCGTCGTCGACCCGGCGCGACAATGTGCGTGGACATTTCAGGTGTCGATCAATTGCGGATTCCATAATACGTATCCCTGTAGGAGAATTTCAGTGCAATGTGGTGGTGGCGCCCGCCTCGAAGGCATGCGTGCCGGGGCTGTCAGCCCATGATTGGGGGCCGGCTTCGATTTCAGCCGTGCTCAGCAGGCAGGCGTCCAGTTCCTGGACCAGGGCATCCCAGTCAATGTCTTGACCGATGAATACGATCTCCTGGCGACAGTCGCCCGCCAGCGGGTCCCATTTCTCCTGGATGGCGAGCCGGCGGTATTGGTCTTGCGGCCAATCAACCTGATCGATGAAGCGCCACCAGCGCCCAACGAAGCCCCACTGGAACTGACCGCCTGTCTGGACCAGCATGCCGATGTCCGGAAATCGGCAGGAAGTCCAGATGTAGCCTTTACATCTCAGCAGACGACCATTTTTCCAGGGGCGACCGAGCCATTGCAGCAGACGGCCCGGATGGAATGGGATGCGGGCACGGTACACGCGGGACGAAATGCCGTAGGTATCCGCCTCAGACCGGTGGGCGTCGATATCCATCGTTTGCATCCACCCTGGCATCCTGGCGAGGCTGGGCAGATCAAAGAGATGCGTGTCGAGTACCTTGTGCAGGTCGATCCTGCCGTTTTCCATCGGCACAATGTCGGCGGTGGGATTGAGGCCATGCAGCAATGACCTGAGTTCGTCGAAACCGCTCACCCCGATCAAATCGACGCGGCTGACCAGAATGACATTGGCGTACTCGACTTGCTCAATGAGCAGATCCGAGAGTGTTCGAACGGATTTGCCATCGGTTGATCCCGTTGTGACATGCTCGGACAACTGCTGCGCGAATGTCGCGCCGTTGACCACGGTGACCAAGGTGTCAAGCCTTGCCAGCTCGCTGAGACTGAAACCTTCGCTATTTAGAAAAGCGAAGGTTTCCGCCACTGGAATGGGCTCGGAAATGCCGGTCGACTCGATCAGGATGTAGTCGAACTTTCCTGCGCGAGCCAGGTTGCTGACCTGCTCCAGCAGGTCGGCTCTTAGCGTGCAACAGATGCAGCCGTTGCTCATCTCGACAAGTTCATCGCTACCGCGATTGAGTTGCACATTGCGTCGGATATCGTCGCCGTCCATGTTGACCTCGCTCATGTCATTGACGATGACGGCCACCTTCATGCCGGCGCGATTGCGCAAGATATGGTTGAGCAGAGTGGTCTTGCCGGCGCCAAGAAACCCCGAGAGAACCGTCACCGGGATTCTCGGCGCCCGGCCTTCGACCAACTCGCCAGGCGCCGGATCTTTCATGCCGGCACGCCATGCCCTGCGGCGTTAGTCTTTACCATCGATGCCGCACCTTGCTGAGGCGCTTTGTCCAGGTAGCCTTCGAACAGATCGACAACCACGAAACCGTCGTCACAGGCACCGCCCCAGACGTCGCTGGTCTTGAACTCGACATGGTAGGTCGGCTGGAAGATGGCGCTTTTGTCGCCATGGCCGATGGTGTCCGGGAAGGGCCATTTTTCGGTCGTGCGATGGACTACGATACCTTCCTTGCCACGGACGTAGCCGGGCGCACGAATATGGCCGGTGACACGTTCGTTACGCACCACAACACGGTCGCCGACTTCGAATGGCGCACGTCCGGAGAGGGCCGCGCGGCCGTTGGAGCGGGCGGGGCTGGCAAGCTTGAAGTGAGATCCCAGGGCGTCATCAAGCTCTTGCTGGGTGATGACGCCTTGCTCGACCATCAACGACGCCGTGGCGATTACATAGCGCTCGTAGTATTGCGTGTTGGCGTGCTGGCGGAACTCGATACGTTCGACGGCGTGGCGTACTTCATCCACGCTGAACAGCTTCATGTGGTCGGCGCCCAGGAACATCAGGGTGTAGGCCAGATGTTCCCAGTCCTGCTTGAAGACCTTCTTGTAATCGAGGCTGTTGATGGTGTGAGGAATCGCGCCAAATCCTTGAACGCCACCCAGGTCGTGAAAGCCATCCATGATTGAATCTCCAGAAGTAAATGAATAAAAGGAAGCAGCGTCGGACTCAGCCGACCCTGGGCAGCGCGACGCCGATGAGCACATCCTTGGTCACCAGCTTGCTCAGGGCTTCTTCGCTCCAGCCTTCGGTGCCGGCGGGGCGCATCGGCAACACCAGGTAGCGTGTCTCGGCCGACGTGTCCCATACCTTCACGGCCACGTCCGCGGGCAGCTCGGTTCCGACTTCGCTGAGCACGGTGCGGCCCTCGCGTACCAGTCGGGCGCGGAATTCGAAACCCTTGTACCACTCGGGGGGAAGCCCGAGGACCGGCCAGTTGGTGCAGGAGCACAGGCTGCAGACGATGACGTTTTTCAACGTGGGCGTATCTTCCAGCGCCACGATGTATTCGCCCTGTGGGCCGGTATAGCCAAACTGATGGCAAGCGGCGGTACCGTCGCGCAGCAGCAGCGCCCGGTATTGCGGATCGGTCCAGGCCTTGGCGATGATGCGCGCGCCATTGGACGGGTCGAATTTGTTGGCCAGCAGGTCGGTCAGGCCCTCGATGTAGCCGTCCGGAATCAGCTTTTTATCGTTGAGGACTTTGAAGAGGGCCCATGCCCGGTCACCGGGCGTGGAGGTTTGTACGGAAGAAGACTGGGTGCTCATGATGCAACTCCTAGCTAAAAAAAGGCGGGGGGAAGTGGCTTGCCAACGCAACGAACATCAGTTTTTCTGCCAATCGACAGCGGCCTCGAATGCCGCTGCTGCCTGGTAGATAGTGGCTTCCGCGTAATGGCGTCCGACCAGCATCAAGCCCACAGGCAAGCCGTCGACCGTCCCACAGGGAATGGACATTGCAGGATGGCCGGTGATGTCCAGCGGCGCGGTGTTGCCAATCATCTCGAAGGCACGCGTGACGTAATCGGCCAGTGAACAATCCGCTGCAGGCAATGCCTGGGCGACGATGGGTACGGTGGGCATGACCAGCAGGTCGAAGTCGGCCAGCGCCTTGTCGTAGCCGGCGCGGGCGCGACGCGCAATGTTTTGCGCCTTGGCGTAATAGCGTCCGTCATAGCGCGTGAGACCGTATTGCCCCACGAACATGCAAACCTTGAGTGTGGCCGAGAGCTCGTCGGCGCGATTGCGCCATGCTGCATGATGCTCGAGCAGGGCGACGTCGTACTGCCCTTTCCAATTGAAGCCCATGCCATTGCCATGCATCATTTGCATCGTCAGGCCTTCGCAGCCGATAGGCGTCCACAGGGCGCCGGCAAGGGTATGTTCCGGGACCGACACCGTAGCGACCGAGGCCCCCAATTTCTCCAGCTGGGCGATGGCTTCCTGCACCTTGTCTGCGACGCGCCGGTCTTGATTGGCCAGGGCGAAGCCCTCGGTGAGCACGCCTATCTTCAGTGCGCGCACACCGCGCTCGAGCGCGCCGGTATAGGGCTGCACCTGGGGTGCGTACTGGCGCGGATCGAGTCCGTCGGCTCCTGCGATGACTTCCAGCATCAATGCGTTGTCGCGTACATTGGCCGTGATGGGGCCGGTATGGTCGATCGTTGCTTCGATCGGCATGATCCCCGTGTAAGGCACGAGTCCATGGGTCGGTTTCATGCCATACGTGCCGCAGAAGGCCGAGGGGATGCGAATCGAACCACCCTGGTCGCCGCCGATGGCCATGTCGACTTCTCCAGCGGCTACGAGTGCGGCGCTACCCGAAGATGAGCCGCCTGCCGAGTAGCCATGGCGGCGGGGGTTATGCACGGGGGCCGGGTCGGAGGTATGGCTGCCCCCGGACAGGCAGAAATGTTCACAGGTCGCCTTGCCGAGAATGCTGGCGCCAGCGTCGAGCAGGCGTGTCACGACGGTCGCATCGTAGCTGGGCACAAAGCCTTCCAGCGTCGACGCCCCGTTCGCCATGGATACGCCTGCAAGCGCAACGTTGTCCTTCAGTGCCACGGTACGGCCAGCAAGCTTGCCCGCTTTGGCGCCGTGGACCGTGCTTTTGCACGCCCAGGCATTGTGTGGATTGGCCTCGCCCGATGGGCGCGATCCATTGGTGCGGGGGTACTGAACGGCAGGTATTTCATCCGGCAGGCCGTCAATCAGATCGTATGCATCGAAACTGGGTTGCATCAGGGCCAGGTAGTCGTTGGCTTGTTGCTCGGTAAGCTGCATATGCAGGGAATTGGCGAGCTCCCGGAGTTGTTCTGAAGTGGGGCGGGCGATAGACATAAAGGTCGAACTCCAATATTCACACGCACCAGGTACGTGCATTTGTTCATCAATGGGAAATCAGCATCGGCTCCGGCGCTTGCCCGGAAGCGCCAACGCGTACCGCCATCATTGGCGATCGCAACGACACATGCTTGCCTGTGCAGGTCATTCGCTTGTTTTTTGGGGACAATCGCAAGTCTTTTCCAGGTCAGATTCCCGGAAAAATACCGACAGGAAATCCTGTCGGCGCAAGGGGAAGACCCGCATCGAAAAGCCTGCTCGTGCAAAGGTCTCTAAAAGATTTGCAGCAGCCTCAGGTTGAAACGGAAGTTCTCCTTGAACCCGTTATCGACGGAGAGGTCACGGCCAATGCTGACCATGACCTGCGTTTTGGCGCCGATGAAGGTGCTCGCTCCCAGCGATATCTTTGACTGATTGGTCTGGTCGTTGTTAGGCACGCCATTCAAGCGGGACTCGCCTCCCCAGGTGCGAGACAGACCGGTGTAAGCATTGCTGGTGGGGCTGAACTGATAGCGCAGATAGGATTGCAGCTGCCAGAGGGGTTTCTGGCGCAGGCTTGCGCGGTTGCTTCCATAGTCCGTGTTCTCGCCGAACACCATGACGTCGCCGGTCAGGTCAAGATACCAAGGGCCGGAGATCTGCTGCGCCAGCCCCGCCTGCAAGTCGAACTTCCAGCGGTTCTCGCCGACATTCAATGCGCGCCGATCCGAATAGGCTCCGGTGGGAAGGTAGACGTACGGCGTTAGCGCCAGGAAGGTGGATTTCACCGTATCGTTGATCAGCCAGACCGGCGCGGCGAGGATGATGTCGCCCATGGCATTCTCGTTACCCAGCGCCTTGATGTCACGACCGCCACGCAGGCTGGCAAAGGGCAACAGTATTTGCGGGCTGACCGTGTAGCCGCCGATGGTCATGTAATGGACCAGTCGGATGATGGCCACGTCCGAGGTCAGCAAGGGATTGCCTGCATTGCGGGTCCCGCCCGTATAGCTGGCATCACGTTCGGCATGCTGCAGGTATAACAGCGCAGCGGTGGTTCCTGCCGGCGCCGGCACGTAATCTCCCGGGTCGACATCCACCGCGCAGGCATCGGCCATGACGCCCATCGCCAATACGACGGCAACGGTAAAAAGAATCGCCCGCAGCGAGGCGGCGTAACCCAATATATTGTTTCGCAATGTCATCTCATCCTCTTTTCGTGTTGATAAAAAAACGTAGCTTTCCGGGCGCGATAGACGAACACGTCCATCGAAAATCGAGCACGGCCGGGGACGTTCATTCCGGTTGTCGTGCTGTTTTCCAGGGCATCGGACAGTTACGAAAAGATAGAGACGGTGGGGATGTTTGACTCGTCCAATCGAGCCAATATGCTTGGCTTAACGAGACATCTTCTTGACGTTGATGTTTTCTTCCTGTCGGAAGTAATGGCCTTCGGCGACTCCAATCGATATCAAACTAGATGCACCGCCGACGGCGGCTATTTGCGCGCGAAGAGAAAATAACGACAACGGAAACGGTGCGGGATATTCCTCGCTAAATCTCATAATTAATTCTCGCGTCATGAGGTTTCAGCCGCCAGTTGCCTTCCTTTGGGTGAATGTAAAAGGAGAGGGCTACAAAATACCAACAGTTGTCTAAATAATTTAGTAAATAAGAACCATAACCATTCGCATATTTATTATCATGCTTGGGTTCCGTTTTTATGTTTCTCTTGAAAGCACTCATGATCCTCCGCCTCACCCCTCTTGCTACCGCCCTGGCACTGGCCTTCCTGGCGCCGACCTCCAGCCTGGCTCAAACCACCACCAGCACCACAACAGCAGATGAACAAGCCCTGCCGACCGTGACCGTCAATGCGTCTGCCGACGCCTCTGCGGGAGGATTGCCGGAGGCCTATGCGGGCGGGCAGGTAGCGCGTGGCGGCCGCGTCGGCATGCTGGGTAACATCGACTTCCTGGATAGTCCGATCAAGGTCACCAGCTATACCCAGGAGTTGATCAAGGACCAGCAGGCACGCGGCGTCGGTGACGTTCTCAAGAACGATCCGGCGGTACGCACCACGCGCGGCTTCGGTAACTTCCAGGAGTCGTACATGATTCGCGGCTTCATCGCCACTTCCGATGACTTGATGTACAACGGCCTCTACGGCGTCTTGCCACGTCAATACGTGGCTGCCGAGATGATGGAGCGGGTCGAAGTGATGCTGGGCGCCAGCGCCTTCCTCAACGGCGCCGCACCGGGTGACGGCGGCCTGGGCGGAACGATCAACATCGTCCCCAAGCGGGCGAGTGCAGATCCTGTGACGCAATTCACGGCCGGTTATGAAACGGGCAATCAGAAATACGGCGCAGTCGATATCGGCCGCCGCTTTGGTCCCGATGATCGCGTCGGGCTGCGCTTGAATGCGGTACGCCGTGCCGGTGGCACTGCGGTCAATAACGAAAACCGCGAAACCAACCTGCTTACCCTGGGCGCGGACTACCGTGGCAATGACTTCCGTCTCTCCGGTGACATCGGCCTGCAAGAGAACAACCTGACCAGCGCTCGTCCCAACCTGACCGTTGGCACCACGCTGACTGCCTTGCCGGCAGCGCCAGATGCATCGACTAACTACAACCAGCGCTGGGGTTACTCGAATGCACGCGATCTGTTCGGCACCCTGCGTGGCGAATGGGATCTGTCGGCCAATACCACTGCATGGGCCGCAGCCGGCACCCGCATGAGCACCGAAAACAACTCCTTGTTCAGCCCAACCGTGAATTCGCTGAACGGCGCCGCGACCGGCCGACGTTTCGATAACGCCCGTGAAGACACCGTGCGCACCGGAGAGATCGGTATCCGTACCCGCCTTGATACCGGCGCCATCAAACACAGCGTCAATCTGGCCGCATCGACCTACTGGCTTGATTCGCGCAACGCGTTTGGCACCAGCACGACGGGCGGCATCGCCGACAACATCTACAATCCATTCTTCACGACGCAACCGGCAATCACCTCGACCACGGGTGGCAATCTCGCCAATCCCCAGACGACCACCAAGACCCAGCTCTGGAGTGCCGCCTTGTCGGACACGATGTCCTTCTACGACGAGCGTATCGCCCTGACTTTGGGAGCGCGGCACCAGTCATTGAAGTCGAACAGCTATTCCTATATCAACCAGTCATCCACTGCGCGTTATAAGGAATCGGCCTTGTCGCCAATGGCCGGCCTGGTCGTCAAGCCGCTGAAGAATCTGTCGGTCTACGCCAACTACATCGAAGGGCTTCAGCAGGGCAAGCAGATCACCGACACCGCTGCGGCCAATTTCGGGCAGATCCTGGCACCCTACAAGTCCAAGCAGAAGGAAATCGGCGTGAAGTTTGATACGGGTTCGGTGGGACTGGGCCTGGCGTTTTTCACCACGACGCGTCCGCTGTCCTATAAGGACACCATCACCAACATCGAAAGCACCAATGGCTTGCAGCGCAACCGCGGTGTTGAGTTGAACGCTTTCGGCTCGCCGTTGAAGTCGCTGCGCTTGCTGGCAGGCGTCACTTTCCTGCAAGCCAAACAGGAGCAGACATCGGCCGGTCTCAATAACGGCAAGTACGCCATCGGCGTGCCGAAGATGCAAGCCAATGTCGGCGCGGAATGGGATGTGCCCGGTATGCAGGGCCTTGCGATCAACGGCCGTGCGACCTATACCTCGACCCAGTACGTGGATGCGGCGAACCGCCTTGAGCTTCCATCGTGGGTGCGTTACGACCTCGGCGCACGCTATATCACCCGCATTGCCAACCATGCGGTCACTTTCCGTGGTTCGGTTGAGAACCTCGCCAATCGCAGCTATTGGGAGTCTGCAGGCGGTGCCTCCAACTCGGGTTATCTGGTGCTCAACACGCCTCGCACATTCGTGACCTCGGTATCGGTCGATTTTTGAGTGAGCGGGGATGCAGGGCTATCGATGCCTGCATACAAAATGTCTGGCCTGAGAAAAACGCCAACCTAAATGGTTGGCGTTTTTTTATCCAACGAATCATCTGACAGCATTAACTTTTTCGGGAGCGGCATCTCGCCCTTGAGATAGAGCCGTGGTCAAGCAGTGTTTATCGCTGCCCGATACCCGAAGCCATGACGTTGTCTGCCAATCAATAAACGCGCGCAAACCGGGGCGCTGGCCATTAAAAAGTCCGGGAAGGACGTAAAAATAAAGCCATGATCGGTTAAGCTCTGCGTACTTACAAAACTTAACAACTAAGTGTGGGGCGGCGCTTCGTTGCAGCATGATTTTCTGGCGTGAACAGCTGGCCAGTGCGCCAAACAGTATTGCGATGGCCCCATCCAGTCATGAGGAATGTCATGCTTGCACGCTGGAAGAAAGCCACCCTGGGTCTTGCCGCCGCGACAGCGCTCCCAGCTTTTGGTCAGTCGACGTTGCCGGGACTTATTACCGACACTGGCGTGACCGCTACTCCCCGGACAATGAATGCCGCGGGTAATATCTTCGCCGGTCAGTTTGACTTTGCGCCAGGCCAGGAACATGCCTTTCGCTGGTCGCCGATATCCAATTCGATGGTGGACATGGGAACGCTGGGTGGCAGTACGTCGTCGGCTTTCGGCATCAATGCTACGGGGGACATCATCGTCGGGCAGGCCGCCATCGCCGGAGATGCCGCCACGCACGCATTTGTCTGGACCGCCGCTACCGGTTTCATGAGGGATATCGGGACGCTCGGCGGCACCTACGGCGCCGCCACCGGCGTGAGCAGAACTGGCGACGTGGTTGCAGGGGCGTCCACGATTGCAGGCGGTAGCATGCACGCCTTCCGCTGGACTGCAGCCTCCGGTGTCATGAACGATCTGGGCACATTGGGTGGAACGACATCGAGCGCCCTGGCGCTCAGTGCTGCCGGCGATGTGGTCGTCGGCTATGCCTATCTCGGCGATAACACGACGCGCCGCGCCTTTCGCTGGACGCTCGCCTCGGGCGTGATGGACAATCTCGGTTCGCTGGGCGGGACCTCGTCATCTGCCTCGGCGACCAATGCCGCCGGCGATGTCGTCGTTGGCTACTCGACGCTGGCAGGCGGCACCAGCTCGCACGCTTTTCGCTGGAGCGTCGCATCCAATCGCATGGAGGATATCGGCGCGCCGGGAAGTGCATATTCGTCCGCCACCGGGACCAATGCCACCGGCGACGTCGTGATCGGAAACTTCCGTGCGGTCGGCAATGCCACCGGGCAAGGCTTTCGCTGGACCAGTGCCGCTGGCATGCAGTCGATCGAAGACTGGCTGACGGCCCAAGGGGTGACTGTGGGTAACGTGCGTACCACCACCGCCAATGCCATCAACGCCGAGGGCAATGTCATCGTCGGCACCCTGTCCAATGGGCATGTCTACCTGGCGCGCGTCGCCTCCAGCAGCGCTGGCCTGTTAGATGTCGAGGACTTCAATGCCGGGCTGGCCAGGGTCAGTAATTCCGGGCTGCTGGCCGCCAACGATGCCGAGACCGTCATGAACGGGTTGCACAGTAATCCGATGGCGATGCTGCTGGCGCCCGGGCGTGCAACCTTCTGGGTTTCGGGGGACGCCGGACGCCAAACGCATTCGCCCTACAGCAGCAAACTGGGTATTGCCGAGATCGGTTATGGTTATCGCCCCAGTCGGCACTGGCAGCTCAACCTCGCGGCAGGCCGCAGCTATAGCCAGGCCGACACCGGAATGGGCGGTCGCACCAGCACGCGCAGCACCTATGTGGCGCCGGAAGTTATCCTGAGCCTGCCGGCCTCGTCCTATCTCACCCTGAGCGGGTATTACGGTCAGGGACGCGCCGATATCGACCGGGTCTATCTCAATGCCGGACTGCCGCAAGGCGCTTCCGGCAACCCAGACCAGAATACCGTCGGCGGGCGCTTGCGACTGGATGCAGTCGACCTGGCGCGCCTGGGCAAGACAAGACTGACGCCCTACGCCAGCCTGACCTGGCTGCGCACACGTACCGCCGGCTATCGCGAGCAGGGCGGCGCTTTTCCGGTGGACTGGCGTGCCCGCGTGGACCGCTCGACCACCGCACGCATCGGCATCGATGCCCTCTATCCGGTGACGGCGGCGACCACCTTGCAGTTGCGCACCGAAGCGGCGCATCGATTCGAGAAGACCGGCGCCACCACATCGGGTGAAGTGATCGGACTGTACGGCTTCAACTTCGCTGGGCAGGATATCAAGCGGGATTGGCTTCGCTTCGGACTGGGCGCGCAATCGCGGATGGGCGACGGCATCGCCAGCATGATGCTCAACGCCACTACCCAGGGCGAGGCGTCGTCCTACTGGGTCTCGGCCAGTTACCGGTGGGAATTCTAATAAAGGTATGGCGCCTTGTCTGGCGACATGGCGGCGGCCTGTTCAAGTGTCAGTGCACTCAACGCGAAGGATAAGTCGCCCGCGCAATCTCCACGAAGCGTTGCAATACCGGCGATGTATTTGCCGTATTCCATACCAGCTCCAGCGGCATTTCCAGTTCCAGGTCGTCCAGCGGCAGAAACACCACGCTATCCTCGGCGTGGTATCGCGCCAGCGCCGGCAGGATGGCGCATCCCATGCCGGCCGTCACCAGCGTCAGGATGGCCGCGTTGTCACTGCCCTCCATGGCAACGTGCGGCGTATAACCCGCCTGGTGGAAGTGATGCATCAGGTGGTCGTAGTACATGGGCGTGGCACCGCGCGGGAACCAGATCATGTCGACCCCGTTCAGATCCGCCAGGCGTCTGGGCGGATTCTGCGCCCACGGCGAATCGCGCGGCACCGCCAGCATCAGCTTCTCGGTCGAGATCAGGGTGCCGCTCAAGGTGGGATCATCCAGTGGCCGATAAAACAGAAAACCGGCATCGAGCTCACCGGCCCGGATGCGGTCGACTTGCGGCCCCGAGATCAATTGATTAAGTGTCACCGATACCTTGGGCGCCTCGCGCCGAAAGCGACGCAGGATCTCGGCAATGATTGGCAGCAGGCTATGCAGTACCGTCAATCCCAACGTCAGTGTGCCGAGCTGGCCGGTGCTGGCCTGGATCGCTTGCTGCTTGGCCGAGATCAGGTCGTCCTGGATCTTGCTGGCGCTATGGAAGAATTGCCGCCCTGCCGCCGTGAGCGCAATGCCGCGCGGCAGTCGTTCTAGCAGAACCACGCCTAACTCTTCTTCCAGATTATGGATTTGCTTGGTGAGTGCCGGCTGCGCCACATACAGGGAGCGGGCTGCCTTGCTGATGGACCCGTGCTCCACGGCTGCCAGGAAATATTTCAGTTGGCGGATTTCCACGGGATATCAAGTTGTTATGGCAAGGATCATATTCTCGTATTTGTGCCAACCCCCGTCAATGATTAAGATCGTTCATCCATTCGAGCACGCCGATTAGTTCATGAAGGGGGAACTTGATGTCAATTGTCAGTGCAATAGCTGAAGATATCGAAGAGTTGAAAGAGATTCGTCACGGTTTGCACGCGCATCCCGAACTCGGTTTTGAAGAGCATCGCACGGCCGGGGTCATCGCCGATGAACTGCGACGCCTGGGTATCCCATTCCACAGCAATATAGGTAAAACCGGCCTGGTCGGCATCATCAAGGGGCAGCTGGGCGAGAGCCGCAAATCGGTCGGATTGCGGGCCGACATGGACGCCTTGCCCCTGCAGGAGTGCACCGGTCTGGCCTACCAGTCGAATACCCCGGGCCGCATGCACGCCTGCGGCCATGATGGTCACGTCACCATGCTGCTGGCAGCGGCACGCTATCTGCAGGCCAATCGCGACTTCGATGGCACCGTCTATCTGATCTTCCAGCCCGGAGAAGAAGGCTATGCCGGCGCCCGCGAAATGGTGGAGGACGGCTTGTTCGAGCGCTTTGACGCCGACGAGATCTATGCCATGCACAACTGGCCCAGCCTGCCTATCGGCACCGTCTCGATTGTCGACGGTCCGGCCATGGGGGCAACCGACCGCATCCGCATCCGCATTCGTGGCGTGGGCGGACATGGCGGGGTGGCGCCGCACCGTGCGATTGACCCGGTGCTGGTGGCAGGTCATCTCATCGTGGCCATGCAAAGCATTGTTAGTCGCAATATAGACCCACTGGAGTCGGGGGTGGTCAGCCTGTGCGGGATCCAGGGCGGTAACCTGGATGGATTCGCGGTGATTCCGGATGAAGTGGAACTGGTTGGAACCTGCCGATCGCTCAAGCCTGAAGTGCAGGACTTGTTAGAGAAGCGTGTCAATGAGATCGTGCAAGGCGTCGCCGCCACGTTTGGCGCCAGCGCCGAGGTGACTTATGAACGCCTGTTTCCGATGGTCATCAATGCATCGCCGCAAGCCCGTTTTGCCAATGAGGTCGCACGCGAACTGTTAGGGATTGAGAACGTGGTGGCCATCCCTCGGCCCAGCCTGGGCGGGGAGGACTTTTCGTTCATGCTGCAAAAGAAGCCTGGCGCCTATATTCATCTTGGAACTGCCGTGGGCAAGAATGACCATGGCTTGCACAACCCCAATTTCGACTTCAACGACGACGCCATTCCGATTGGCGGCGCCCTGCTGGCTGCGCTGGCCAGGCGTTCCTTGCAGCAGCGCAGTTAGACCGGCGCTGGCACGAGCAGACCCGGTAACAAGACCAGAGTAGTACCAGCAGCAAGACGGTGCGCTGACGAGCGTACACGTGCAGGGGCCCCTTCCGCTTTGATCGTTTTATCCATGCCATGCAACGTGGCGCTGTCCGTGACCGGTCGCTCCCGACCGGTCGCGCGGCACCGCGCAACCTTCGTCAACACCAGGAGTATGAGATGTCATTGATCAAGAAGATGGCACTGGCCGCTGCCATGCTGCTCGCCACCCATGCCTCGTTTGCACAAGACCCCGGCAAGACCCTGCGCATCGTGCCGCAGGCCGACCTGAAGATCCTCGATCCGATCTGGACCACTGCCTTCGTGACGCGCAATCACGGCTACATGATCTACGACACCCTGTTTGGCGTGGATGCCGACGGCAAGATACAGCCGCAGATGATCGATCACTACACGGTGTCGGCCGACGGCAAGTCCTGGAACTTCACCTTGCGCCGCGGCCTGGTTTTCAGCGACGGCAAGCCTGTGACTTCCGAGGACGTGATCGCCTCGGTGCGCCGCTGGGCGCAGCGAGATAACCTGGGCCAGAAGATGCTGCTGGCGCTGGACAAGTTCGAGCCGGTCGGCGCTAACGGTTTCCGGATGAGTTTCAACCAGCCATTCGGCATGTTGCTCGAAGCGCTGGCCAAGCCCTCGACCAATCCGCCGTTCATCATGCCGGCGCGGGTCGCCCAGACCCCGGCTGATCGGCAGATCGATGACACCACGGGCTCCGGTCCCTATGTCTTCAAGAAGGATGAATATCGTCCGGGCGAGAAGGTGGTCTACCTCAAGAACCGCACTTACGTGCCGCGCAGCGAAGCGCCGTCCGGCACTGCCGGCGCCAAGCTGGTGTATGTCGACCGGGTGGAGTGGGTCATCCTCAAGGATGCGCAGACCCAGACCAATGCCTTGATCAATGGTGAAGTCGACATGATCGAATGGGCGCCGGCCGAGCAATACGCCGCGCTCAAGGCCAATCCAAAAGTTAGCCTGCAAAGCCAGTTGCCCAAGGGCTCGGTGGCGCTGCACCTGAACCACCTGATACCGCCGTTCAACAATCCCAAGATTGCCCAGGCAGCGTTCATGGCGATCAACCAGGAAGCCCTGATGAAGGCGCAACTGGTCAACAAGGATTTATATAACACCTGTACCTCGATCTATCCCTGTGGCAGCACCTACGCCTCGGACAAGACCGCCTACTTCACCGGCAAGTCGCAGTTCGCCGAAGCCAGGAAGCTGTTGAAGGAAGCCGGCTACGACGGCACGCCGGTGGTGCTGATGTGGCCGACCGACTTCGCCCAGCTCAACAAGTATCCGCCGGTGCTGGCCGCGTTGCTGCAGCAGGCGGGATTCAAGGTAGACCTGCAATCGATGGACTGGCCGACCCTGGTGTCGCGTCGCGCGATGAAGTCGCCCGTGGCGCAGGGCGGGTGGAACGCCTTCATCACCGCCTGGGGTATCGCCGACACCATGAACCCATTGTTCTTCGCGTCGCTGACCGGCAGCGGCGAGAAGGGCTGGTTCGGCTGGGCGACCGATGCGCGGTTGGAACAGCTCAAGAGTGAGTTCCTGGCCACCATGGACGAAGGGCAGCGCAAGCAACTGGCAGAGCAGATCCAGGAACAGAACTTTGCGGGCAGCATCGTCGGTCCCATCGGCGAGTACAAGCCACTGACCGCTTATCGCAAGGGCGTTGTGAGTGGATTGGTGAGCGCTCCGGTCAATGTGTTCTGGAACCTGAAGAAGGACTGACACGCGGTCCCCGCCAGGCCGCCTGATGACGGGGGCCTGCGCCGGGATGAATCGTTGACGCGCATTGCACGCGCTGGAGCGGGAGTTCAAGATGCTTTTCTTTGTCATGCGCCGGCTGATGGCCACCATCCCGGTATTGGTGGTGGTCGCCTTCATCGTCTTTCTCATGTTGCGCCTGGCCCCGGGCGACCCGGCGGCTTCCATCGTCGGCAGTGGCGGCACCGCCGAGGATATCGCCCAGGTGCGCGAACAACTGGGCCTCAACGCCAGCCTGCCGGTGCAGTTCGCGCAGTGGTCGGGACGCATGTTGCGGGGCGACCTGGGTGAATCCTTCTTCATGAAGAAGCAGGTCAGCGAACTGATCTGGCAGCGGGTCGAGCCGACCGTGTCGCTGACCGTTATCGCCCTGATCGTGACCTGTCTCATCGCCATACCCCTCGGCGTACTGGCCGCGTGGCGTCATGGCGGACTGCTGGACCGGATGCTGATGGGATTCTCCGTGCTGGGTTTTTCGATCCCGTCCTTCGTCATCGGCTATCTGTTGATCTGGGGCTTCGCGCTACATCTGCAGTGGTTGCCGGTACAGGGTTATACCCGTATCGCCAACGGCTTGATTCCCTGGTTGGCGCATCTGGTGTTACCGGCCACGGCCATCTCCATTATCTATGTCGCATTGATCGCCCGTGTCACGCGCGCCGCCGTGGCCGAAGCGCTCACCGAGGATTACATCCGTACTGCGCGTGCCAAGGGCATCAGCGAGATCAGGGTGTTGATTCGCCACGGCCTGGCCAATGCCGCCATTCCTATCGTGACCGTGATAGGCCTGGGGATCGCCCTGCTGATCGGTGGCGTGGTGGTCACGGAGAGCGTGTTCGCCATTCCGGGGCTGGGGCAACTAACGGTCGATGCCGTTCTCTCGCGCGACTTTCCGCTGATCCAGGGCATCACCCTGTTTTTCTCGGTCGTCTACATCGGGGTGAACCTGCTGATCGACCTGAGCTATCTGATCTTCGATCCACGTATTCGTTATTGATGCCGCCAGCCATGAAGCCAATGTCATCCATCACCCCGGCCACAGACGCTATGTCCGCTTCGTCGCCGCCAGTTTCAACCGCTTCCAGCCGTCCGATGCTGTGGCAGCGCGTGCTGAACAACGGCGCGGTAAGAGTGGGCGGCGCCGTGCTGTCGTTATTCATTGCCATGGCCGTTCTGGCGCCATGGCTGGGCACCATCGATCCGCTCGCGCTGGATCCGGGTAACGCCAATCTGCTGCCGCTGTCGACGGCCGAATTCAATAGTCTCAGTGGCGAGACCTTCCAGCATTTCTTCCTGATGGGCAGCGATAGCCTGGGGCGCGACATCTGGAGCCGCACCGCCTACGGCGCCCGGGTCTCGCTGACGGTAGGCATCTCGGTGGCTTTCCTGGCGCTTTCGCTGGGCATGCTGATCGGCATGCTGGGCGGTTACTTCAGGCGCATCGACAGCATCCTGATGCGCATCATGGATGGCGTGATGGCGATCCCCGGGATCCTGTTCGCCATCAGTCTGGTTGCGCTGTTTGGCGGCACCTTGCCGATCGTGGTGATGGCCATCGCGATTCCCGAGATACCGCGCGTGGCGCGGCTGGTCAGGTCGGTGGTGCTTGCCGTGCGCGAGGAGCCCTATGTCGAGGCGGCGATCGCGCTTGATACGCCGACCTGGAAGATCCTGTGGCGCCATATCCTGCCCAATGCCGTCGCTCCGCTCATCATCCAGGGCACCTACGTCTGCGCGGCGGCCATCCTGGTCGAAGCCATCCTGTCGTTCCTGGGAGTAGGCCTGCCGGCGGACATGGCGACCTGGGGCAACATCATGGCCGAGGGCAGGGCGCAGTTCAACGAGTATCCGCACAACGTGCTGTTCCCGGGATGCTTCCTGGCGGCCACGGTCCTGGCGGTCAATATCCTGGGCGATGGCTTGCGTGACACGCTGGATCCCAAGTTCAACAAGCGCGGAGGCTGACCATGTCCACTTTGCAACCGCAGTCTGGTGTTGGTGTTAATGAATTGGTGCCGCCGGTCCTGACCGTGCGTGACTTGTGCATCGCCTTGCCAGGCGGGGCCGATCGTCCGGATGCGGTGAGCCATATATCGTTCGACGTGGCGCCCGGTGAAGTGCTCTGCCTGCTGGGCGAATCCGGCTCGGGCAAGTCGGTCATCGCCAGCGCCGTGATGGGTTTGTTACCCAAATCCCTGCAGGTACGTCATGGCAGCATTCATCTGCAGGGCGAATCCTTGCTTGATGCCAGCACCACGCGCATCAATGGCTTGCGTGGCACCACCATGAGCATGGTGTTCCAGGAACCGATGACCGCGCTCAATCCGGTCATGAGCTGCGGCGCCCAGGTCGACGAACTGCTGACCAGGCATACCGGGCTTGACCGTGCGGCCCGCCGCCAGATGATCCTGGACATCTTCGCCCGCGTCGCGCTGCCGGACCCACCGCGCATCTACGCATCCTTTCCGCATCAGCTGTCGGGCGGGCAGCGTCAGCGTATCGTGATCGCCATGGCCTTGATTCTCAAGCCGGCCTTGTTGATCTGCGATGAGCCGACCACCGCGTTGGATGTCACCACGCAAGCCGAGATATTGAAGCTGATTCGCCAACTGCAGACCGAGAACGCAACGGCGGTCCTGTTCATTACCCATGACTTCGGTGTCGTGACAGAAATCGCCGACAAGGTGGTGGTGCTGCAACTGGGCAGCATGATCGAGGCCGGCGAAAAAACCGAGGTGCTGGGCCATGCGCGCGAACCATACACGCGCATGCTGCTGGCAGCTGTGCCGGAGCTCAAGCGCTCAGACCGAAGCCCGGTCAAGCATGCCTATCCGCTGCTGGAAGCGCAGCATATCCGCAAGACCTACGACAGCGGCGGCTGGCGTCGGCCACGGCACCAGGTTCATGCGGCGCATGATTTTTCAGTATCGCTAAGGCCCGGTGAAACCATCGGCATCGTGGGCGAATCCGGCTCCGGAAAGTCGACCGTCGCGCGCTGTATCGCGCGCCTGATCGAACCTACAGCGGGCGACATTTTCGTCGATGGTCGTTCGGTCGCCAGGGCGACGGGGCGAGCATTGTCACCGATGCGGCGACAGGTGCAGGTGGTGTTCCAGGATCCGTATCGCTCGCTCAATCCACGTCAGACGGTAGGTGAGTCCATCATCGAGGGGCCCCTCAATTTTGGTGTTTCGCGCGCGCAGGCGTGGAAGCAGGCCGAAGAAATGATGTATCTGGTGCGAATGAAACCCGAAGCGTTGCGGCGCTATCCGAATGAATTTTCTGGCGGACAGCGGCAGCGTATTTCGATTGCCCGGGCATTGGCCTGCGAGCCCCGTATCCTGATTGCCGATGAAGCGGTCTCGGCCCTCGATGTATCGGTGCAGGCGCAGATACTGGAGTTGCTGGAAGAGATCCAGCAAAGATTATCGATCGGGATTCTCTTCATCACCCACGATCTGCGCGTGGCGAGCAGGATCTGTGATCGGGTCATCGTGATGCAAGGCGGGAGAATCGTCGAGCAGGGCAACGTCAATGACGTGTTCTTTGATCCGCAAGAGGAGTACACGCGCAAGTTGCTGGCGGCAGCACCCGGGAGGGAGTTCTCGTTTTCCGGCCCGGGAAATACGTCGCGTTAGAAAAACGGGGCGGGAAGCGGTTTTGCTGCGTCGAGAGGGCATGGCTGCAACGGAAACCCATCGCCTGCCGCCGGCGGCACAACCATACTCACGCACGTGCATGTTCCAAAAAAAGATGCCCGCCATCGCGAGCATCCTTTTCCATCTACATCAATCACGCCAGCGCACGTTCAGAACGAATGCCTGATCCGAGCATCCCAGGCAAGATCCCCGGACCCGGTCTCGATGGCGCTTCCCACGATATAACTGGCGCTGTTCCGGTTCCACTACTGGCCGCCGTCGTGTGTAGCTCCGTTCGGGCGGGCAGGGCATAGAATAACTTTCTCTGTTGTCGAATGGGAAAGATGCTCGGCATGCTTTCAGATAAGTCCGCATAGGCCTGCTAATATTGCAAAAAAGGGGCTTGGGATTCGCTAAGGGGCTAAAACCAAGTATGTGCATCTGATTGGCCGATATTGGGATCGCGCCTAACTTTGAGCTATAACTAGGAATTATGGGTGAGTTCCTCAATCGTCGTCCGCATTTGGAGAAGCTGTCAGAGTTATTCCGTACTGGTGCTGCACAGGGCGCTGTTGTAGCTGTCTACGGGGCACCAGGCGTCGGTAAATCCGCTCTGATTAAGGAAGCGGCCAAGGCGGCAGCTTCTCATTATTGTTACGTCTATTGCGACCGCCAGACAGAAGGTGTTTTGTCAGGCCAGCCACTTCCAGAATTGTTGCAAAGGCGCCTATCTGCACTTTCGGTAGAAAATGGATTCATGTCCTTTGACGTGTTCAGAAACGATAAACGTTGGATTAAAACTTTTGTACGTGGAGGGGAGGCTGTAGGTCTTGTCGTGGCAAAAACTGTTTTGCCCAGTGACTCGGCTGACTTCGTGGTAGAGAGCTATCAACAGGCGCGATCCGCGTGGGAAAAACGTGGTCGGAATGTTCCAAAATCGTTTGATCTTGACGATCAGAGGTTGCTCTATGCGCTTACAGTGTTTGAGAAAAATCCAGCCATCATCCATATTGACCATGCGCAATATATAGAGCCTCACGAGTTGGAAATATTGCTGCACCTAGTCGACGCAACCAAGGCCGTTCTATTCTTGGAATATGCCACAAACGAGCCTTTCTCAAAGGTGACCCTTGCGCCGCAACTGATTGATCGCCCTGTCTTGGGGTTCAAAATTGAGAAGCTCGCTGAGCAGTACACAGATAGGTTGTTTGCGTCACTACCAGAACGTTTCGCATCCGTTTTACGAGAACAATTTGAGCAAACTGGTGGCGACCTGAGACTGTTCGATCAAGCTGTAGCGATACAGTCTCGGCGAAATAACATCGTTGAGATATTCGACATCACCGACGATAGCTTGACAAGAACGATTGAATTGTCCATGGCACGTTTGGATAATGAGAAAAAACATCTCGTCGTTGCGCTTTCTTCTCACGCGGGGCCAATAGAACGTGATCTCTTGCAGGAATTCATTGACTCCCTCCCTGCTATTGCTGGCTTTTCGAAAAGCCTTGATGTAAATGAAGCAATTGATCAACTGGACGGCAGTTTATTAGTTGTTGCAACAGCAAACGATGTGATGTCCCATGTGCGTGCTATCAAAGAAGTTGATCGTGATCCTCAGTTAGCCAAAATCAAATTGATGTTTCGTAAATACTGGAAAATCTTTTATCAAGATTTGCCCAATAGACAAGTGTTTGTTTCGGATGAGGCGCGCTGTCGGCAATTGCTACATCAATGTGCTGAATTAGAGGACTTTGTAGGCATCGCAAGAACGCTGCAGGAAGTGGGGAAACGAGGAATTTCGCGCCGAAATCCTCGTGCAATTGTTGTGTATCTTCAGGAAATCATCAGTAAGCTGAAATTTTCAAATGATCGTCTAGCGATGTCTCGCGTCACACTTTCTCAGTGTCTATTCTTTTATCAGACAGGTTGGTTTGATGACGCGCTAACATGTTTGCTCATGGTTGATGAACTGCCGAGAACGTATGAGTACATGCTTTCGGAGCTATATGCTTCCACGGACCAACAGTCTAAGGCGATACGTCTGGCGCAAAATCATATTGATCAGCTTGATCCTGATGAAGCACATGCGTTGGATTCGGAGCTCTGCCTTCGGCTTATTATCATGCACGCGTTGCGCAACTCGGATCGCCTTCAGGAGGCCCGCGCGTATTACCTTGAGGCCATCTCACGCAAGAAATACGCGTCGTTAAAGGCTTTTCCCACCCTTTTGCGATACGCTGACTTTTGTTTATACAAAGATGAAGACCAACCTCTTTGTATCCAGTATTTAAGACAAGCCGAAAGGTTGATCAAAGAATCTCAATCGCACGGAAACGGTCACAAGCAGGCATTCCAAGTGGAGTATGTCAGTATTTGTCTGTCACTCGTTCAGCAACTGGGCTATACGGAAGCGTTGGAAGAGGTGGAGGGTTATTTGCAGGAAGTTGACGAGATCGCGCAAGACTCATGGATTCAGCAGGCAACTTTGATGGCCAATTGGGCAGTCCTGGCGATGTATCGTGGCATTTTTTCAATTGAGGATCGCGATCGTCTCCGACAAGCTTTGCTGTTATCTTACGATCCACTGGACCGGATTCTTATTCAGATAAATCTTCTCGTTTGGTACGCCATGGCGGGACAATTTGACGAGGTGAGGAGAATCGCCAATTCACTACATAACGTCACATCGAATCCAATGATCGACACCGAGATAAGAAGAATCGGTCTGTATAACTTGGAGCAGTTGGAGCGTGTCCTTGGTAACGATGCGAAAGCGGACGAGCTATATACTCGTTGGTCCGCGATGGAGTCAGGGATCGATGTGGCGTATTGGTGCTTCCGTCGTAGCCGAAATGTGCTTCCTCCATCTTCGTCTCCTCGTTATCAGATGCAATTTCACCCGGTCTATTTAGCACATTGGCACACTGGAACCGTACCCTTCGAGGCTATTGGTAACGAGCTGTGAAATGAACTCTTTAAACGTCTTTTCGTTATACCCGAAAGCACTGCAAAACTCTCCATCAGGACCAAGGTAAATATCGGGCGTAAGTTCTAGAATGACGACGCTGTTATCGGGTGTAATACGGCCGTCGATGCGTAACAGTTCCGTCTTTCCAAGGCGATCAAAACAATCTAAAAATGCTTCGTTGACACTCTGTTCGATAGATTTGTTTAGATCTTCGAACACGAACGTGTAGCCGCTAGGCAGCTTAAGATCAAAGGTGTTTAAGCGATTATTCAGAAAATCGGAATTTCCATTAATTTTCCACCCACCGACCTGAATTTTTACGCCACTTCGAGGATTCCCTAGGATGCAGGCCGAAAATTCGCGCCCCACGATGAATTCTTCAAGTATTACCGGCTGACCCAATTGTTTGAAAAGTACCTCGGCAATTCGCCGAACTTCATCCCATGATTTGCAGAGATTTTTATCGCTAATTCCAAGGGAAGTCCCTTCATAATTAGGTTTAACGACAATTGGTGGCGTGAGATAACTTGCGAAGTCAAGATCATCCAATGTCGTGAGAATCGCAGAAGAAGGTACCTGCAAACCAGATTGACGGCATATTGTTTTGGACAGTTCTTTGTCATTGCAAACCACTTTTGCATACGCGTCTGCACCAACGAACATGACCTTTGATGCTTCACATATAGCCGGCACTAGTCCGTGGCGACTGCGGCTGCTCTCTCCAAACCAATAAGGAAAAACTAGACTATTGGGGTGCTTGTTTATGTCCGACGTGAATTGAGAGAGGTCTGAGAAGCTGATGACTTTGTCACCGCAGCTCTCTAGCGCTGCACGGATCATGTCAACAGTATTTGCCAGTGGCCGATCAATACGCCTGTCGTACTCTGTGGAGGGGATTTCACCTTCGGAAGGATCGGCAACCAACAACACGGTTCCATCCCAAATTCTCTTGCCGCTTATTTCACCCATAATTCCTAGTTATCGATAATTCTCCAACCGCTTTCTAATGTTGACCTTCGTTATCTTTTGATGAAGATGATGGTCTGCAACGTGGGTATAAATCTCGGTGGTCGTAATGCTGGCATGCCCGAGAAGCTTTTGAACCAGGCGAATATCAACGCCGGCTTCAAGTAGCTGTGTTGCTGCCGTATGACGAAGCATGTGTGGAGTAACACGTCGCTCTACTTTCATCTCTTCGGCGTAGTTGCGTATAACTCGGCGCAGATATTGTTCTGAGGCGCTCCTTCCCAAACCATTGAACAATAGAAAATCGTTACTGGTTGCCCCGAAATTTCGTTTTGCATAATCGAAATAGCGGCGAATTCGGGTAGAGGTGACTTGGTCGGGGAAAAAGACGCGTCGTTCACGGTTTCCTTTTCCCAGTACATTTATTTTTCGCGCGCCGTGATCAATGTCTTGCGGCTTTATCTTTGTGAGTTCGCCTACGCGCACGCCGGTCAGCGTCATCACTTCAATGGCGAGTCTTGCCGTCAATCGATCCCAGGCCTTTCTGGATGTCACCTGATCTCCCAATTCCGGAGCGCTTCCCGCACTGCACTCTGGAGAAAACGCCGCCAGCTTCTTCATTTCAGACGTTCGTAGATTTCTGGGGAGGCGTTTAGGAAGCCTGACCGTGATGGACAGCGTCTCCTGAGGAAAGGCACGAATATATTTTTCTTTGAATAGCCAACGGACGAATACTTTGAGAGTGGCAATGCGCCGCTTGATAGTTGCCGGCTTTAGATCTGGGCACGAGAGCCAAGCATGAGTCACATCGTGAATCAAATTGGAATCAAGGATGTCTTCTAATTCTCTCTCGGTGGACGATGTGAAAATTTTCAAATCTGCCTCGTACGCCTTCAATGTGTGAGAGCTAAGCTTTTTGTACGTACGGCAGTGATTTAAAAATAGCGGTATTGCTTCTGCGATGAACATGGATGTCTCCAGTTAAATGGAAACAAATGATAGCGCCATGGAAATTCACTCATGCTGGCAAAGAATGAATTTGAAGACCCGGGGGACGAGGCTGATGTAGATGGCGTTGACCTGAAATCTACTATTGATGCGTTTGGGAAAATCAGACTAATACCGACATCCCCCAAAAAAGGATGCCCGCCTTAGCGAGCATCCTTCCCCTCGGCATCAATCACACCCGCGCATGTTCAGAACGAATGCCTGATCCCCGCATTCCAGGCAAAATCCCCTGATCCAGTTTCGATTGCACTACCCACGGTATAACCCGCGCCGTTCCGGTTCCACATACGGGCCGCCGTCGTGTAGAGCTCCGTGCGCGCCGACAGCGCATACAGATATCCCAGGGAAAACTGCCGGGCATCCTGGTTGAATGACGTCCGGTCATCCTTGTAGATGAACGAGGTGATCAACTTGTGACGCCCCAATGGCACCGTGGCGCCGAGGATGATGTCCCGGCTGTTGGTCGACGGCGTGGGCGCGGTCGCCAGGCCATACGCGTTGGCGTTGTTGAGGGCTGAACTTCCATAGCCACGGTTGATCCCGTAGCCGACACTGAACTTGACCACCTTGAGATCATAGCTGGCGGACAACAAAGTGTTCTTGGCATTCTCCGTGCGTTGCACGGCGGTCGTGTCCATATTGCGATTGTGGTGCGCCAGGCGGGCATTGAAGTTGCCGCCGGCATAGGCAAGTGCGCCACCCCATGCTCGCCCCATGGCATTGGCGCCGGCATTCTCGCCGAAACCAACGACCGCTTCTCCCGTGAATCCGCGGTAGGCGGGCGACACATACTTGACCGAGTTATCCATGCGGCTTCCCGAATTTGCCGCCAGGTTTGCCGCGTTTCCTGCGAAACCGGCCGCATAGGGATCGGCAAGCACAAAGCCGATATATTGCGGTGTGTACTGGCGGCCAAACGTCAGGGTTCCGGCAGTCCCGCTCAGTCCGACATAAGACTGGCGACCGAACAGCAATCCGCCCTGGCCCATCGCGCCGGTATCCATCTGGAAACCGGATTCCAGCAGGAATAAAGCGGACATCCCGCCGCCCAGGTCTTCGGTCCCTTTGAATCCCAGGCGGGACCCCGATCCGATGCCGCTGGTCACCTTGTTGACACTGCCTGCGGCGCCGCCCGACTCGTGGACAATGCCCATGTCCAGGATGCCGTAAATGGTGACGTTGGTCTGCGCCTGCACCGCCGAACAGGCCGCAATCGCGGCGATGGCGACACAGGTTTCTTTAATGCGAAGTGCTTGCTTCATGGTTCTCCTCCTAGGAATGAAATGGCAAATACGTGCTCTGGTGATTGCGTCGGCACGAGTTTTCCCGCACGCGGAGTTGCCCCCGCGTGATATCGGTAACAGATGAGTGTCGGTGCGGTTAGCGGCCAGTGAAGATGGGCGGGCGCTTTTCCTTGAAGGCCAACTGGGCTTCACGCGCATCATCGGTCTTGCCGATGGCGGCGGTCATGTCCTGTTCATAGCGGTAGCCATCGCGCAGGCTGAGGTCTTCGATCACGTTCATGGTGTGCTTGCCCATGCGGGTCGATATGGGGCTCTTGGCGGCGATGCTGTGCGCAATCTCCAGCGCCGTCGGCAGCAGGTCGTCAGGCGCGACGCAGGCTTCGACGATGCCCAGTCGATACAACTCTTCGCCGCCGACGCGATAACCTGTCAGCGCCATGCGGCGCAGGCGGGAATGTGAAAACAGGCGCATGGCATGCCGGCAGCCGCCGAGCAGGCCGACGTCGACCTCCGGCAAGCCAAGAGCGGCCTTGTCGGATGCCACCAGGATGTCCGACGAAGCCACCATCGCCAGTCCCGACCCCAGCGCAGCGCCGTTGATGGCGACTACGACCGGCTTGGCGCATTCACGGATGGCGTGGAAGCATTCCCGGGTACGACGCGAGTGCGCCATGAAGTCGCCCGGTTGTTTGATATTCTCGGCGCGCCCCTTGAGATCGGCGCCGGCACAGAATACCTTGCCGGCGCCGGTGAGCACCACGGCGCGGAGTTCGTCAGTCTCCGAGATGGCGTCCAGCGCCATGGTCAGTTCATCATTGAGGATGCGGGTCAACGCATTGACCGGAGGGCTGTTGAGGGTCAACGTGACGACATGGCCTTGCACGCTGACGTCGAGCTGGGTGAAATTGAACATGATGTCTTTCGCGATGATGTCTGCGGCATTAGCCGTTATCGAAGCCGTACAGCGCCTGCGGGTTGTCCACCAGGATCTGCTGGCGCACTGCGGCGTCTGGCACCCAGTCATGGAACAGGTCGATCAGCCGGCCGACGTCCGGGGCGCGTTCGCCCATGCGCACATAGGGCCAGTCGGATCCCCACAGCAGGCGTGTCGGGTTGGCCGCTACCAGCGCATCGTGGAAGGGCTCCAAGTCGGCGTAGTCAGGCGCGGCATTGGAAACCCGGCATACCGACAACTTGATCCACACGTCGCCCGCCGCCAGCGCTTTCAGCACCGCCTGGAAGGCCGGGTCGTCCACGCCGCGTTCGACCTTCAGGCAGGCCATGTGATCCAGCACCAACGTCAGTCCGGTGGGGCGCAACCGAGGCAATAGCGACGGATAGGCATCACATGGCGCCCACAGTTGTGCGTGCAGGCCGGCCTGCTTCATGGCCGGCGCCAGTTGCAGCAATTCGTCCACGCCGACGCTACCCTTGAATTTTTCACCGGTCGGCGTGCGCATCTCGACGAAACGCAGGCCTCGGATGCCGCCGTCGTACAGGCGCTGCAACTCTGCCGCCGGCGTTCCTGCCTGCGCTGCGGCGACCCCGCGCACCTGGCCGCGGCTGGCGGCAATGGCGCCAAGGATGGGCCCGGCATCGGTGCCGTAAGGGGCGGGCTGCACCAGCACGCCACGCGCACTGCCGACACTGTCGAGCATTTGTGCATACAGGTCGGCCGGCGCCAGCGGCGGCGGATAGCTGGAAGCCTCGGCGAGCGGAAACTGCGCATACGGTCCGAACACGTGCGCATGTGCGTCGCAAGCCAGTGCGGGCAGGCGATGCAGCGGCGCGGTGGGCATGCGCGGCGTTTCGGTTTCATCGGGAATAAAGCCGCTCATGGCATGGCCTCCTGCGCCACGGTCACACCGGGCGGCAGTTCTGCCAACACTGCAACGCCGTCGCGCTGGCGAACTTCCAGTTGTGGTTCCGGGTGTTCTTCGGGCATTGGAATCTGATGCACGTTAAGTGTCATCGCCACCATCGTGTAATAACCGATGATGGCGCCAAGTTCGACGATGCCGGCCTCGCCGTACAACTGCAGCACGCTTGCATAGCAGGCGTCGTCGACATTGCCGGTCTGCTGTAACTGACGCGCATACTCGTAGACGACAGCGTCGGCGGCATCGGAAAAGCGTGGTGCGCCGCACACGCGAATGGCTTCGGTGACCTCGTCGGGCAGACCACCGACTTGCGCGGCTACCGCGTGGATGGCCCATTCCAGCTGGCTGTTCCAGCGCCGTGCGGCGACGAGGATCGCCAGTTCGCTATGGCGCGGCGGAATGCTGGTGCCGAAGCGCAGCAGCGCGCCCATCTTCTGCCAGCGATCAGCCAGCGCCGGATTATGCAACGCGGCCTTGAGCGGGCCGACCAGGCGCGCTCGGGGACCGCTGACGATGTCGTCGTAGACCGCACGCTGTTCGTCGCTCATGGTCTCCGGCGAGGGAAAGGAAATTCTTGGCATAAAAGCTCCGTCTCTTGGTTGGCTCAGATCACGCCGGCATCGTTCCACGAAGCGATCTGTGCGGCATCGAAACCGAGTTCGCGCAATACTTCGTCGGTGTGCTGGCCCAGCAGCGGCGGCGCCGTGTCGAAGGCCAGCGAGGCCTCGGTGAAGCGCATCGGGCTGCGGATCTGCGGCACCGAGCCGGCGCTCGGGTGGGGAATGTCGATCAGCATCTTGCGATGCTTGACCTGCTCATCTTCGAACACCTGTGGAATCGTGTTGATCGGACTGCACGGCACGCCGGCTGCGTCCAGCAGATGCGCCCATTCCTGCATGCCGCGCGTCTTGAACGCTTCGGTGATCATCGGCAGCAGCGCGGTCTGGTTGCGCACGCGGTTGCCGTTGCTGGCGAAACGTTCGTCGGCCGGCCATTCGGGATGGCCGATGACCTCGCAGAACTTGGCAAACTGGCCGTCGTTGCCGACCACCAGCACGATGTAGCCGTCGGCGCAGGCGAACACATCCTGCGGCTGTATGTTGGGATGCTTGTTGCCGGCGCGTCTGGGCGTCTTGCCGGAGATGAGGTAGTTCATGCCCTGGTTGGCGATGGAGCCGACCATCACATCCAGCATGCCGATGTCGATGTAGTCGCCGGCGCCGGTCTCGGCGCGCCGCGCCAGCGCCGCCAGCACGGCCACCGATGTGTACATGCCGGTCATCAGGTCGACGATGGGCACGCCGACTTTCTGCGGGCCGCCGCCCGGCAGGTCGTCGCGTTCGCCGGTCACGCTCATCAGTCCGCCCATGGCCTGGATCATGAAATCGTAGGCGGCATTGTCAGCCTTGGGACCGGTCTGGCCGAAACCGGTCACCGAGCAATAGATCAGGCCCGGGTTGATCTTCTTCAGGTCGTCATAGGCCAGCCCGAACTTGGCCAGCGTGCCGACCTTGTAGTTTTCCAGCAGGATGTCGGACTGCGCCGCCAGGTCGCGGATGATGCGTTGGCCATCGGCAGTGTTGAGATCCACCGTGATGGAACGCTTGCCGCGGTTACAGGCCAGGTAATAGCCGGCCTCGCGGGTCTCGTTGCCGTCCGCATCCTTGAGGAAAGGTGGCCCCCAGCTGCGGGTGTCGTCACCCACGCGCGGGCGTTCTACCTTGATGACATCGGCGCCCAGATCGGCCAGGACCTGGCCTGACCAGGGGCCGGCGAGGATGCGCGAGAGATCGAGCACCTTGATATGGGAAAGTGGACCTGCCATGGAAAACTCCGATGAAATGTGGTGATGAAATAAACGGTGCGCCTGCTCAGGCCTGGGCGTCGTCCGGCACCGTTGCCAGCGCTGACGGGCGTGCGCAGAACTCAAGATGCCAGGCCGCCAGTCGGGGGTGCCTGGCGCGCCAGTCCAGATCGGCGAAGCGATAGTCGAGGTAGGACAGTGTGCAACCGATGGTGATGTGGCCGATGTCGAAACCACTGGCGGCCAGGGCCGGGGCTTCTGCCTCCAGACGGTCGAGCGCGGCGTCGATCTTAGTGGCAAACGAATCCAGCCAGGCGGGCAACTGCTGGGCGCTGGTCTTCATGCGCTCCTGGCGCCATATCAGCAGGATGGCCAGCATGCCGTCGCCCAGCGCCTGTCGCCGCAGCGCGGTCCAGCGTGCCGGGCCTTGCTGGGGGAACAGGCGGGGGCCGGTGTGCAGGGTGTCGAGGTATTCGCAGATGACCGGCGAGTCATACAGCGGCTCGCCCGAATCGAGTACCAGGGCGGGAATCTGCGACAGCGGGTTGTCGGCCATGATGGCCGGATTGGGCGTGGCGATCGCGGCCACCGAGCGCACATAATCGACGCGCGGTTCGAGGCCGGTTTCCTTGAGCAGAATGACCACCTTGCGCACGAAGGGCGAACGTGGTGACCAATGTAATTTCATGCCGTTTCCTCATCTGTCGATGACCGGTCGCGGCAGAATGACTTGCCGCTACTTCAGTCGTATGTCGAGGCGAATCACGTCGCCCCGGTAAATGCCCCGGCCCACGAATACCACGCGGCCGGACTGGTCCACCGCTGAACGCGTCACATACGCGATCGGCGCATTGAGCGGGATCTGCAGCAAATCCGCGATCTGCGGATCGGCCGACCCCAGCGTCAGGGTCTGATGCGCTTCCACGATCTCCAGGCCGGGCAGATCGCGCAGGATGCGCATCGATGTCTTGGTCTCGAACGACTTCTTCGGGATCCTGGCGCATACCTCGGCGTCGATGTAGACATCGCCCAGGTAGTAAGGCCGGCCATTGCGCCAATGGCGTCGCCGCCAATGCTGGTACGTCTGCGCCATTTCGCCAATGGCCGGATCCACCGGCATCGGCGCCAACTGCTCGCGCTCGGTCAGGATCTCGATGGTGGCTCCTTCCGGCGCCAGCAATTGTCCCGACCAGTCGGTCGCCACCTCGCACCAGAACTGCTCCTGGGGCTTGCCGATCACGAAGGTGCCCTTGGCGCGATAGCGTGCAATGAGCTTTTCTTCTTCCAGCAGATCCAGCGACTGGCGCACCGTGGCGCGCGCAACCTGGCATTCCTCGGCCAGGTCGTCGACCGTCGGGATTTGCGCGCCGACCGGCCATTCGCCCGACTCGACCCGATTCCGGAACAGGCTGGCCAATTGCACATAGCGCGGTACGGCGCTGCGGCTGAAGTCGATGGCGAGCTTGCGCGGGTCGGACAAGGCAGTGTCGGAAGGACGGACGGTTTCTTTTTTCATCAAAGGCTTTCGGGGCAAGGCCGGAACTCGTTCCCGGCGGCTGCAATCGGCTCATTATCGCCGAATCATCCGATAGTTCAAACTTTTGACTTAAGCGATTCCGATGCCGTCTCAGCACCCCTTGAAGGCCGGCGTTCGTTTCTCCAGGAAGGCCTGCATGCCTTCTTTCTGATCCTGCGTGTCGAACAACATCTGGAATGCCCGGCGCTCCAGTGCCAGCGCGGTCTCCAGCGCCACATCCTGCCCTTGCTGCATGACTTCGCGAATGGCGCGCACCGCCAGCGGCGGCATGGCCGCGATGGTCTGCGCCAGCGCCCGGGCGCGTGCCAGCGCCTGGCCATCGGCCACCGCCTCGGACACCATGCCCATCGAGAATGCTTCCCGGCCGCTGACCGGTTCACCGGTAAGGACCAGCTTCATGGTCTGGTATCGGCCAATGGTGCGCAGCAGGCGCTGGGTGCCGCCGGCGCCGGGCATCACGCCGACGCGAATCTCGGGCTGGCCCAGCCTGGCGCTTTCGCCTGCGACGATCAGGTCGCAGCACAGCGCCAGTTCGCAGCCGCCTCCCAGCGCATAGCCTTCGACCGCGGCGATCAGCACCTTGTCGCAACGGCGCAGCACGTTGAAGACGCGGTCGGTGGCCTGCAGCGTATGCGAGGTGGTGGTCATGTCCGTCATCTCGGCGATATCCGTGCCGGCAACGAAATACTTGCCGGCGCCGGTGACGATGATCACGCGCACGGCGGGATCGGCCGACAGCATCTCCACGGCATCGGCCACCAGTTCCTTGACCTGCAGGTTGAGCGCATTGCGGCGCGCCGGACGGTCGATGGTGACCAGCGCCACGGCAGCGTCCAGGCGCTCGCAGCGCACGGGCGGGGTGCCGGATTGTTGATGGGGATCTGGCGTCATCGCATCACACCCTTTCCAGCAGCAGCGAAATGCCCTGGCCGACGCCGATGCACATGGTGCACAGGGCGTAGCGCGCCTGGCGCAGTTCCAGTTCGCGCACGGCGCTCATCACCAGGCGCGCGCCACTCATGCCCAGTGGATGACCCAGTGCGATGGCGCCGCCGTTCGGATTAACATGCTCGGCATCGTCCGGCAGCCCGAGCTGGCGCAATACCGCGATGCCTTGCGAAGCGAAGGCCTCGTTGAGTTCGATCAGGTCGATGTCGCCGATGGACAGCTTGTGTCTTGCCAACAGCTTTTGTGTCGCCGGTACCGGGCCCATGCCCATGACGCGCGGTGCCACGCCGGCGCTGGCCACGCCCAGTACGCGAGCGCGCGGCACCAGGCCATGGCGGGCCGCAGCAGCTTCGGAGGCCACCAGCAGCGCGGCGGCGCCATCGTTGACGCCGGACGAATTGCCAGCGGTGACACTGCCACCGCTGCGAAAGGCTGGCTTGAGGCTGGCCAACTGTTCCAGCGTAGTCCCGGCGCGCGGATGCTCGTCGGCGTCGAACAGCACGGTTTCGCGGCCGCGGCGCACCTGTACGCCGACGATCTCCTGGGCAAAGCGGCCGGCGGCCTGCGCCTTGGCGGCCTTTTCCTGGCTGCGCAGAGCGAAGGCATCCTGGTCGGCGCGGCTGATGCCATGGTCGGCAGCCACGTTTTCGGCGGTGTCGCCCAACGACTCGGTGCCGTACAGCTCGGTCATGCGGGCATTGATCATGCGCCAGCCGATGGTGGTGTCTGCCATCAACGCTTCACGGCTGAATGCCTTCTCTGCCTTGGCCACCACGAACGGCGCCCGGCTCATGCTTTCTACGCCACCCGCCAGATAGAACTCGCCATCGCCGGCGCGGATGGCGCGCACGGCGGTGCCAACGGCGTCCATGCCCGAGCCGCACAGCCGGTTCACGGTCGAGCCGCCGACCTCGATCGGCATGCCGGCCAGCAGCGCCGCCATGCGCGCCACGTTGCGGTTGTCTTCGCCGGCCTGGTTGGCGCAGCCGAGGATGACATCGTCCAGCGTATCCCAGGCGAGGCCAGGATTGCGTTGCATCAGGGCCTTGATGGGCGCTGCGGCCAGGTCGTCGGCGCGTACGCCCGACAGGGAGCCGCCATAACGGCCAATGGGTGTGCGGACTGCGTCGCAGATGAAGGCTTCGATGCTCATGCGGATGGATTTTCGGAGAAAAATGTTCGGTGGGAGAGGGCCATGCGCGCCAGCAAGGGCGACAGGCGATACCGGTCTTCACCATAGCTCTGTGCGAGGTGGCGGATTACCCGTGCGATGTGCTCGATGCCCACGCTGTCGGCCCATGCCAGCGGCCCGCGCGGATAATTCACGCCCTTGAGCATGGCGAGGTCGACATCGGCGGCTCCGGCAATCGCTTGCTGCACAGCGTCGGCGCCTTCGTTCGCCAGCATGGCGACGGTGCGCATGACCACCAGGCCCGGGCAATCGTCCAGCACGACCACCTTCTTGCCGAGCCGGGTAAAAAAGCCGACGGCGACATCGATCGCATGGGCGTCTGCCTGGTCTGCAGGTGCCAGCGCAATGATGCCCGCACTGGGGTAGTCCAGCGCCAGGTCGAATACCACCTGCACGCCGTCGGCGGCGAAACGTTCGGTCGCGCTGCGGCCATCGGTCAGCGCCAGGGTGATGCCGTCGATATGCAGAATGCCGGCGCCATCGGTGACGCGTACGGCCAGTCCGGCCGCATGGGCCAGGTCGATCAACGGGGCGGCCACGCCCAGCTCTCCTTCTGCCGCGACCGACTTGGTCTGATGCGTGCTTGATGCGCTGGTGACGGCGCTGTTGGTCGCGCCGTCTTCATAGCGGAAGAAGCCGCGGCCGCTCTTCTTGCCCAGCCAGCCGGCGTCGACCAGTTCCTTCTGCAGCAATGAGGGCTTGTAGCGCGGGTCCTGATAGAGGGCGTCGTAGACCGACTTGGTGACCGCATAGTTGACGTCGTGGCCGATCAGGTCCATCAACTCGAAGGCGCCCATGCGAAAACCGCCAGCCTCGCGCAGCACCGCATCCAGGGTGGCCGCGTCGGCCGCATTCTCGGCCAGCAGGCGCAAGGCTTCGCCATAGAAAGGTCGGGCAATGCGATTGACGATGAAGCCTGGTGTGGAGCTGCAATGCACCGGGATCTTGCCCCAGGCAAGGGCGGTGTCGAAAATGGTGTCGAGCGCATCCTGCGCACTGGCCTTGCCGCGCACGACTTCAACCAATGGCAGGATGGGCGCGGGATTGAAGAAGTGCATGCCGACCACTCGCTGCGGGCGCTGCAGGCCGGCGGCAATGGCCGTGATCGACAGCGATGACGTGTTGCTGGCGACGATAGCATCCGGGCGCAGCAGTTTCTCTACCGATGCCAGGACCTCGATCTTGATGTCGAGGCGTTCGACAATGGCTTCGATCACCAGTCCTGCTGGCGCCAGGTCGCACAGCGCGCCACCGGACAGGCGCGCCAGACGCTCGTCGTGCTGCGCCTGGTTGATCTTGCCCTTTTGCAGCAGCCTGGCGTAAGTGGCGTGGATGGATTGCAGGCCACGCTCCAGTGCCGCCGGGGCAGCATCGTGCAGCACTACCGGGTGGCCCGCATTGAGCGCCACCTGTACGATGCCGCTGCCCATGGCACCGGCGCCGATGACGCCGATGGTGACTTCCTTGTTCAATGCGGTCATGAAGATTTCCTGAAGGATGAAAACACGTTGATGTCCATTCAGGCTGGTCTTGCCTTGGGCTTCACGCCCACCAGCAGCGTCACCGCGCCCAGCAGCATCCATGCGCCAAAGTAGTACTGGCCGATCGACAGGCTGCCAGTGGTGCTGGAAAGCCAGCCGACCAGCATCGGGCTGAAGACGCTGCCGACGCCGGCCAGCGTGCTCAACAATGCGATGCCGGCAGCCAGCGCGGTGCCCGACAGGAACTGCGCCGGCAAGATCCAGAATGGTCCGGTCAGGCTGAAGGTGCCAGCCGTGACCAGGGTCAGCATGGCCAGCGACAGCGGAATGCTGTTCTGCACCGAAGGCAGTGCGATCCAGCCGATGCCGGCGATGATCGCTGGAATCGCCACGTGCCAGCGGCGCTCGCCGGTGCGGTCCGAGTGACGGGCGTTGAGGTACTGGATCACGATGGCGGCGGCGAAAGGAATGGCCGACAGCAGGCCCACCATAGTGATGCTTTCGACGCCGGCTTTCTTGATGATGGTGGGCAGCCAGAAGAAGATGCCGCCAGTGCCGACCAGCACCGCCACGCCCATGCCGGCCAGCCAGTACAGCTGTGGATTGCCGAGGGCATCGCGCAAGGAATGGCCGCCGCCCTTGGGCTTGTTCGCCTGATCGGCATCCATGTCAGCCTGCACCAGGGCGCGCTGCTCGGCCGAGAGCCATTTGCTGTGCGCCGGTTTGTCGTTCAGGTAGAGGAAGGCGATCACGCCCAGTACACAGGCTGGCAGGCCTTCGACGATGAACAACCATTGCCATCCGCGCATGCCGGCCACGCCTTCGAAGACATGCATCAGCCAACCCGACAGCGGTCCGCCGATCAGGCCGGCCAGCGGAATCGACGCCGTGAAAAGCGCGGTGAAGCGGGCGCGGCGCGACAGCGGTACCCAATAGGTCAGGTACAGCAGCATGCCCGGGAACAGGCCTGCCTCTGCGGCGCCCAGCAGGAATCGCATCACGTAGAAATGCGAGGCGCTGGTCATGAAGGCCAGACCGGCACAGAAAATGCCCCACAGCACCATGATGCGCAGCAGCGTCTTGCGCGCGCCGATCTTTTGCAGCCACAGGTTGCTGGGGACTTCGAACAGGATGTAGCCGACATAGAAGATGCCGGCGCCGATGCCATAGATGGCATCATTGAAACCCAGGTCGGCCAGGAAATGCAGCTTGGCGAAGCCGACGTTGGAACGGTCGATGAAGGAGACCACGTACACCAACATCAAGAACGGCATGATGCGCCACAGGATACGGCGGTAGGTGGCATCGGACAGCGCCAGGCGTTCCTGGGCAGCATTGTGCCCGGTCACGTTGGCGTGATCCACAGGGATGGAATTGGCGTTGCTCATCAGGTCTCCTCGTTCTTTGTTCTTGTCTGAACGATATTGAAAGAAGGCAAGAGATAGCGTGGGAAAGCGATCTTCTTGCTAAATGAATCATTAGGTCATACTTATGGCCTTTAGGCGAAAGAATACCCATCTGGATTTGTGCTGTCAAATGCCGTGTATCGCGACCTTGATGCGAACGCCTGCTGTGGTTCAGTGCGGGCCGGCTGCTGCAGCAATGCTTTCGCCCGGTTCAAATGGGCTAACGCAAGCCGAGGTCAGGGCGATGCTGAATGGTGCCAGGCATGACACGTCCGAACGTCCCCGGTCTTTACGGCGTCTTCAGAAACACGCCATCGTAGATCCTGCGTATCTCGGCCACCGACTCGGGGTCATGCCATTTTTCGACAATGGCGCGGTAATAGGGCTTGCTGCGATTGGCAATCAGCACCTTGTTGACTTGTTCGATGACGCGGCGGCCCCATTCATTTCTGGGGCACATGACCCGATTGAAGACGACTTCGTCGGCTTCCTGCGTGGGGATGGCGACCAGTTCGCCGGCGTGGCCCATCACCCGTGCCTGGTCGAATGCCAGCAGCGGCAACTCGACCATGTAGTCGATGCGCCCGGCCAGCAACATGCCGATCGCCTCGACCTGCTCGGAATAGTTTTCCTTTGGCGGGTATGCCGCCAGCAGCTTGTCCACCGTCGGGCTGTAGGATCGGTCGCGCATGACTGATGTAATGAGCCGATCGTTGCGCAACAAGGCCTGCAGCGATTGCGGCCCCTTGAATTGCGACTGGCGGTCGCGCCGCACGATGATGCGCAGCGGCAGGAAGATCGACGTGGGTAGCGAGAGATAGCCATAGTTTTCACGCTCCGGCGTCTTCAAGGTGCCGTTGTAGCACCAGTGACTGCCCTTCCTTATCTCGCTATTGATGCGCGGAAAAGGCGCCTCCAGCTCCACATGTTCATACTGCGGCAACTGCTCCTTGAGCACCCCCAGGGTCTGGTCAAAGATGCCCTGATGCGCGAACTCTCCAGACCGGATCATGTAGGGCGGAACATTGTATTTTCCCCATACGATCTGGTCTGCTGCCATCGCTGGCGGGAGTGTAGCCATCAGCAGGGGGACCAGCAGGCAATAAAAAAACCTATACAACATCGCCGGCCTTCTTCAAGGATGCCGGAAGCGGCCATTGCGCTATCAGTACCTGGTTGCGGCCTGCCAGTTTTGCACGATACAGCGCGGCGTCGGCGCCATGCAGCAGCGTGCTGATATTTCCGTCCTGCAGCGGCGGCACGCAACTCGCCACGCCGACGCTGACGGTTATGCGTCCGAAATTGGATAGCGTGTGCGGGATGTCGAGGGCGAAGATGGCGTCGCACATGCGGTGCACGATGCTGAGTCCGGATTCGGCATCGGTGTCGGACGCGATCAAGGCAAATTCTTCTCCCCCATAGCGCGCCACGGTGTCACCCGCGCGGCCTACCGCCTGTTGCAGCATGCTGGCGACTTGCCGTAATACGTCATCGCCGGCAATGTGACCGTAGTGATCGTTGTAGTGCTTGAACCAGTCGACGTCGAACAAGGCTACCGTCAACGGACTGCCATTGCGGGCGCAGCGGCGCCATTCCTGTTCAAGCGCCTGATCGAAGCAGCGCCGGTTGGCAATGCCGGTCAGCGCATCGGTCAGGCTGAGCGAGCGAAGCTGTTCGTTGGCCTGCGCCAGGTCGCGGGTGCGCTCGACGATACGCAGTTCGAGCGACTTGTTGAGCGCGCGCAGCGATTCCTTTTCCTGTTCCAGCTCGACATACAGCGCGCGATTCTGCGCCATGTGGCGTCGAAGGCTGGCCAGCATGGCATTGATGGCCTCGGCCAGAAAATGCAGCTCATGCCGCTTGCGCCCCGGCAGCGTGATGCTTTGCTGGGTATCGAGTTGGTTCAGGTCCTGTTGGCTGACGAAAGAGCTGAGCCTGGTGATGGGCGCCCCGAGCCAGCGATGAAACACATACAGAAAGATAAACCACAGCACCAGGGTCTTGATGATGGAGTTGATCAGGATCAGCATGAAGCCGTAGGCCACTTTCTGGACGACCACATGACGGCTGGAATACACCGTCCAGGAGCCGATGTCGTGGCTGCGGTTATGTTCGTCGCGGTACAGGATCGGAAAGTGATGGCCGATGGCGGCGTTCAGGAAGCCGGCGGCGACCGGGCTGCGCGCGCCGTCGTCATCGACATGAATCTGTTTGCCGTCGTTGTCGAAGATGTTGCCCAGCGCGAGCACCAGACGCCCCTGGGGATCCTCGATCTTCACGCCCGTCACCACCGGCAGGTTGCTGATGCCGGTGAGCGTGGCTTTCTGCACGTCGCCCTGAAAGCGCCAGGTCGCGCTGGCCAGGCTGGCGCCAAAGGTCAAGTCCATCGCCATCAACTCGCTGTCGATGCCAGTCTTGGTGTGCTGGTATTCAGCGGCCAGCTGGATGCAGGTGACGATCAGCGTGACGACAAAGTAACTCCCGAAAATGATGCGTAGTAAATGTACAGCCAGGGAATTCTTGGAGAGCAAATTCATGTTCTTAAGCAGGGGGAATGCTTTGCTCAAAGCGAAACAGGTTGCCGGGATCGTATTTCTTTTTTACACGCATCAATCGTGCCAGGTTGGTCCCGTAATAGGCGCTGGCCCAATGCGGCAGTTCACGGCTGGGGAAGTTGACGTATGACTGGCGCAGCATGAATGGCTGCATGGCGTCGAAGTATTCGCTAAGCCACGCCTGCTGCCGGCGCACCACGTCCGGACTATCGATGGGCGCCCATGCGCTTTCCATTTCGAAGATGTAGTTGGCGTTGCGGTGCACGTAGGCAGTGGCGTCGCACGCCACGTCCCGCACCTTGCCGCCGATGGCAAACAGGATGCCCATGTTCTGCGGCAGCAGCGAGCCGCCGGGCCATTTGGTCATCCAGTGCAGCATCGTCTCCAGCGCCTGTGGCGGCAGCGTGTCTGCCACGTAGCTGGAGCGGACGTCATACATGCCGTTCGGATCGTCGGTGATGAGATAGTCGCGCGCCTGCCAGTAGCTCATCTGGCGGATATCGCTCTTGATCGGCTTGACCAGCTTGAGCGCAGGCGCCAGCGCGTCCAGCGCTTTTTCACGCGGGCCGAAGAACTGGCCCAGCGTTGCCACTTGCAGCTGCGCGCGTTTCGGATGCGGGCCGGGAGCGTCGGGATAGGCCTTGGTACGGGTCGAGATAAGTCGGGCGTGGTTCTTTTGTATATCCTGAAGTGTACTCAGCAGTTCGATCTGATTTTCGCCGGGCCAGACGATATTGAAGATCGTCACGTCATCCTTGACCTCGTGCAACTCGAAACTGAAGGCGGTATTGACGCCAAAGTTACCGCCGCCGCCGCCGCGCAGCGCCCAGAACAGGTCCCTGAAGTCGCCCTTGTCGTCGACGCTGACGTGGCGGCCATCGGCCAGCGCCACATCGGTTTGCACCAGGCTGTCGCACGTCAGGCCCGAGTGGGTGGCGGAAAACCCCCAGCCCCCGCCGAGCACCAGGCCGCTGGCGCCGACGGTGGGGCAACGGCCGGATGGAATCGAGAAGTTGGTGCCGCTGAAGGCGTCGGCCATATCCTGGTTGCAGGCGCCGGCCTGGATATAGCCGCGATTCTTGTCCAGATCGAACCACACCTTGTTCATGGCCTTGACGTCGATCAGCAAGCCACTGGTCGTGGAGAAGCCGGCATAGTTGTGGCCGCCCGAGCGAATCGCGAATTTCTGGCGATGGTCGGCCGCCCAGCGCAGGCAGAGCTGGACGTCGTGGGCGTCGGCGCACATTGCCACGGCAAGCGGCAACACATCGGCATAACGCGCATTGTTGGGCGCAGCGGCCATGGCATAGCCCATCTCGCCAGGCAGGATCAGGCGTCCATGCAGGCTGCTGCTCAAAACTCGCAAATTCTTCGGGGAGTGCAAGGCAGGTGCCGCATTGAGCACCCCAGGGTAACTACTCGCATATAACAACGCAGCCCCAGCTTGTAAAAAATTGCGCCGCGGCAAGGCATTGGAATCACGCATTATCACCCTCGCTAAAGTTTATTTTTTCGACCGTAGAATTGAGCCGTTTCGGCGAGCAATTCTAACCTACCCATCTCATTTATCTTTGATTGCACCCTGCAACAACGCCATGACGTTATTAAACGTTAACTATTGATGCTGAAGGCGTTGATGAGCGTTGTTAAATTTTAACGAATCCAGGCGATGCGCATGTTTCAGATCGGAATATCGATATTCGGAAACAAATGATGCATAGTGCAAATCAAGAAAAATGCGTAACTAAAAGCTCGCTAATCCTCGCTTTGGGGAATCGGTCGTGGTTCTACAGTAATTACTGCTTGCCGCCATGATCGAACAAAGATCTCCAGTAAAAGTTAATAAAAGAAAAATCGCCTGCCATTCAAACAATATTTTTTTGTCTTTCCTGAAGTCGGTCTTCCGGCAAGTTCCGACAAGTCTTTCCAGGCTCGCAGAGCGGGTCCGGATATTCCATTTCAGAAGAGGCATACGATGGGTAAGTTGAAAGTAGTGACCAGACTGGCATGCGGGTTTGGCCTGATCATCCTGTTTTTGTTGAGCATTGCCGTGCTGGGGCTATACGGCATGTCCAGGATCAATGGCGCGCTGAGCGACATCACCAGCATCAACAATGTCGAGACGAAACTGGCGGCCACGCTGCGCAATGCGCTCAGTTCGCGCGCCATCATCATTCGCAACATCGCATTGCTCGATGACCCGGTCGCCATGAAGGCCGAGGCCGAGAATCTTGCCAGGCAGGAAAAGACTTATGCCGATGCGTTCGCCGCGCTGCAGAAGATGTTTACAGCCGAGCCCTCCACGACCGCGCGCGAGCGGCAGTTGCTGGATGAAATCAAGGCTGACGAAAATGCCACCGTGCCGTTGATGGCGAAGGCATTGCAACTGGGGTTTGAAAATCAGACGGCAGAAGCCGTCAAGGTGTTGATTTCAGAGGTGCGCCCCAGGCAGGCGAAGTGGATCAAGTCCCTTACCGAGCTGAGCGAGGTCGAGGAAAAACTCAATGAGGAGGCCGCTGCCGCAGCCAGCGCCACGTATGAAAAATTACGCATCTTTACCATTTCGGTCATGCTGATTGCCGCCGTCACCGGGATCCTGGGCGCGGTCCTTATCTCGCGCAGCATCCTCCGGCAACTCGGTGCAGAACCGTCGGAAGCGCAGGCCGTGGCAAGGGATATCGCCAGCGGCGATCTCACCGCCAGTGTTCGCTTGCGGGGGGGCGACGATTCCAGCCTGATGGCCTCGATCGAACTGATGCGTCACCAGCTCAATGTCATCGCCCACGGTATCCGTTCGTCAGCCGAGACGATTTCGGTGGCCAGCGGCCAGATCGCGCAGGGAAATTTCGACCTGTCGCAGCGAACCGAAGAGCAGGCAGCTTCGCTCGAAGAAACCGCTGCCAGCATGGAAGAACTCACCACCGCAGTCCGTCAGAACACCGAACACGCATCCGAGGCGCGCCGTTTGTCATCGGGCGCTTCCGAGATCGCTACTGCAGGCAGCCAGGCCTTCGACCGGGTGGTGGCGACGATGGACCGCATCACTGCCAGCTCGGGAAAGATGTCGGACATCATCGGTGTGATCGAGGGCATTGCGTTCCAGACCAACATCCTGGCGTTGAATGCCGCAGTGGAAGCTGCGCGTGCCGGCGAGCAGGGGCGCGGCTTTGCAGTGGTGGCGAGCGAAGTGCGGTCATTGGCGCAGCGTAGCGCGGTGGCCTCCAAGGAGATCAAGGAACTCATTGGTGAATCGCTCAGCCACGTCGCTGCCGGCTCCGAGCTGGTCGCCAGCAGTGGTCAGCAGATGGCCAGCATCGTGGCCTCGGTGCTGCGCCTGAGCGAAATCATGAATGACATCGCCGCGGCGTCGACCGAACAGAGCAATGGCATCGACCAGATCAATACCGCCGTGGTCCAGATGGATCAGGTCACGCAGCAGAATGCGGCGCTGGTCGAAGAGGCAAGCGCCGCTGCACAATCACTGGCGCATCAGGCCTCAGGCTTGCTGAAAGTGGTGTCGGTATTCAAGATTCGCAATGACCATGGCGTCTTGAACACAGCCACCTATTCTGTTCCTGCACTTTCCTGATGTTTGGATTGTTACGCAATTCGTCGTCGCTTCCTGATCACGCCGACTGCCATCCAGAGCGTGGTCAGGGCGACGATCGTAGTAATCGTCGTCAGGGCGCTGGAAACCGGGGTAAAGGTCAGCAGGGCACTGGCCAGGATGATGCCCGCCGCATTGGCGGTGCGTTGCAGGGCAAAGACTTCGGCTTTTCTGTGCGCAGGAGCGAGGGCATCCAGAGAGAGGGAGTAATGGGTGCTCAATGGCGCGATGACGCAGCCGATCAGGATTGTGCCTAATACCGTCACCAAGAGGGAAATTTCCAGCGCAGCCAATAGCGAACCTGTCGTCATCAGCGCCAGTTGCGCCAGGACCAGCATTCGGGATGATGGTTTGTTGCTGATGCTGACCCATATGCCGCCGGCCACTGAGGCTACGCACAAGGGAATGGTGAACAGCACCGCATGGGCCGGCGCATGGTCGAAGGTCAGTGCCAGGGCCACCGCGCCGATTTCGATGGACGCCACGGTGGCGCCACCGGCCATCGCGCAGAGCAGCCAAAGCGCGATCGATGGCGTGAAGATGCGGCCATCTTTCGACGTGCTGTGCGCGAGCGGACGGGCGGATGCATCGGGGATCAGCAGCGCCGGGAGAGTGCCCAGGGCGGCAATGACGCATAGCGCGAACACGGGAGAGATGCCCCCCAGGACCGACGCCAGTACCGGCGCCAGCACATAGGTCATTTCATTGAGCGTGGCGGCGATGCCGAGCGCGCGCGGTAGCCGGGAGCTTGTGACCAGATGATTGAGTACGGCGCGCACATAACCGTGCGCGGCGCCATTGACCATTCCCGCCAGTGCGGCCAGGACCACCAGGGTCTCGAAAGACACCCGGGTCCAGGCGCCGAGTGCCATCGCTGCCAGCGCCATCGAGCGTAATGCCACCAGTGCCCTCAGGAACTTCACCGCAGAAAACCGGGCGCCGAAGCGCGTGATCGGAATCACGCCGATGACCTGGGCGATGGTCATGGCGAGAATCATTGCGGCGCCGCCGCTGGTCTGGCCGGTCAGCGACAACGCCAGCAATGAAAACGCCACAGGGCCTGCGGCCTGAGGCAGGTTCAAGGTCGCCGAGGCGATGAACCATCGAATCAACGGTCTCATGCCGTGATGCGATTGGGGTGATGCGGGGGAGGAATCCTTGTGGCTCGTCTCTAAGCTATATGTCATTTCTGAATCACGCTCGGTGGCATGTTTTTTGTGGGGCGCTCTCCCCATGGCCGGATCAGGTTCGATCAGGCGCGCCATTGTATCTTCTTCGCCGCGCGCCGACCGGGGCGCCCGATATAATACGGGCCCGATCATGCTGTCGCCCTGGTCCCCGTACCGATCCCCGGAAGATGAAGCTGCCTACGCCAACAAGAAATCCGTTAGTCCAACTCAGCCGGCAGGAGCTGGCGCTGATCCTGGTCACGATGTTCTGGGGCACCACCTTCGTGGTGGTGCAGAACGCGATGAATTATGCGGGACCGCTGTTCTTCGTCGGGCTGCGCTTCCTGACGGCGGGAATGATCGGCATGCTGCTGTTTTCAAAGTCGCTGGCCGGCATGAACCGCCGTGATCTGCTGGCCGGTTCACTGATCGGGGTCGGACTGTTTGCCGGTTATGCGCTGCAGACGCATGGCATGCAAACCATCAGCGGTAGCAAATCGGCGTTCATTACCGCGCTGTACGTGCCGATCGTGCCGCTGCTGCAATGGGCGGTGCTGCGCCGGCCGCCGCATTTCATGAGTGTCGTCGGCGTTGTGTTTGCCTTCGCCGGCCTGCTGCTGCTGGCCGATCCCGACGATGGGACGTTGCACCTCGGGCCGGGTGAGATCGCCACCCTCATCGGCGCGTTCGCGATCGCGGCCGAGATCATCCTGATCGGTCATTTCGCGGGCAAGGTCGATGTCCAGCGCGTGACCATCATCCAGTTGCTGGTGGCCGGCGGGCTGTCGCTGCTGCTGATGCCCGTCCTGGGCGAAAAGCTGCCTTCGTTTTCGTGGGTCTGGCTGCTGTCGGCGGTGGGACTTGGGGTGGCCAGCATCATCATCCAGCTGGCGATGAACTGGGCGCAGAAGTCGGTCTCGCCGACGCGCGCCACGGTGATCTATGCGGGCGAACCGGTCTGGGGTGGCCTGGCAGGCCGCCTGGCGGGCGACCGCTTGCCCGCGATTGCCATTCTCGGCGCCGCATTGATCGTCATCGGGGTGCTCGTTAGCGAAATGCGATTTTCGTGGCGGCGAAAGAAAGTCGCCGCGGGAGAGTAATAACCATGGCGCGCTGAAGCGCCATGGCATCGTCTACTCACTGCAATAGGCGCTTAGCGCAGGCGAATCTCGACAAACCGGTTGCCTGGTTCCGGCACGCCCTTCTTCTGCGGCACACGCGGCTCGCGCGCCCCTTTGCCCACTACTTCAATACTCAAGGGCTCGATCTTGGCGCGCACCAGTTCACGCTCGATCAGGCGCGCCCGGCGCACCGACAGGGTCTCGTTGTTGGCGTCGCTGCCGATATTGTCCGCATGGCCGACCAGGATGAATTCACCCGCCGGGAAGCTGCGGAATTCAATCACGGCTTCTTCCAGTACCTTGCGCGAGGCGGCGGTCATGCGGTCACTGCCAAGCTCGAAGAACAATTCATAACTGCGCGGGCGCTTGGGCAGGTTCTGCATCACCGGCGCATAGCGGGCCTGCACCTCGGCGTCGCTCAGGGTGGCGCTCTTGGCGGCGCGGCCGGTCTGGGTCTCGACCGAGGCGTAGGGTGTGGCGAGGGCCGTTTCACCGCTGGCGGTCTTGACCACGATGCTGCTGCTTGAGCCATCGGCCTGGGGCAACAACACGAACCTTTCCTTGGGGCCGCTGGCGCACGCGGTGAGAACACCGCAGCAGGCGATGATCAGCAGGATCTTATTCATCGGCCACCTCGACGATGAAGTCGGTGCCACGGATGCCGATGGTCGCGGTGGGTGTGGCCACCTGCTGGCTTTGCGGCGAGTGCTTGCCGATCAGGCCCGATACGTAGCGCAGCGTGCCCTTGGCCAGGCGCACCGCGATCTTGCCGTCGCCGGCGCTTTCATTGAAGGCGAAATCTTCCAGCACGAAGGTGGATTTAGGGCCGAGTGACATCAGCGTGTCGTCGCGCAAGGTGATGCCGGCGGCGGCATCCACCCCCGTCACGACCCGGTCGCCGGGGTAAAGCCTGAGTCCGACGCTGGCGGCGCTGTCCTGCCCCTGACGCTCGACCTTGACGTCGCCCTTGAGTACCTTGACGATGCCGGCCTGCGCCGGTTGCTGGGCGCGGGCGTCCTGCGTAGCGGCCAGCAGGCCGACCAGCGCCAGCGCTACCAGCGATGGACGCTGAATGAAAGGTGAAATCCCCGACGACTGCATGAAGCCCTCCCCGTAAGCTGATGATTGTGCGCGGCTTATTTTTTTCCGCAGATTATTCGGGCAATTATAAGCAGAGTTTTAATCGGAATTGTTTTTCAATCACTAATTAATGCATTGCATCAAAGCGTCGCAAGTCCGCGCTGGCGTGCCTTGGCGTTCTGATGTTGTGTCCCTGCCGGGTCGCATTTTGGTCGTTGGCATGCGCTTCAGATGAAGCCACCGGACCGGGCATGACAGTAGTCCTGAAGTTGTAAAAAAGCAAGATAAAGGGGTTTCCAGCTAAGTGTGCAATCTGCGACGATTTTATTTTCGTCCTGGTCGGGTTGTAATCGTTGTCGCCGTGCCGGCGAACGCCGGTACCCAGGGTCTACGCTTGCGCCAATCAGGGATGACGAGAGGTGCGGCGCATGATCAATGCCGCGCAAAACGCGACCAGCGCGGCGACCAGAAAGACGCGCGAAAAGCCGACGCCGTAAGCGTGCCGCACCATCAGCGCTGCAGCGGTATGCTGCTGCGGCAACAGGCGGGCCGCGCCGTCGATGTCGCCGGCCATCGCGCGTGATACGAATTCGGTCGCATGCGGGCTATCCAGTTTGAGCAGCCCTTCGATCATTGCCTGTCGTGCGTTTTCCGCCAGCACCGCGCCCAATCCGGCGAATCCCGCCAGCACCCCGGTGAAGCGCGACGTGGTGCTGATGCCCGAAGCCATGCCGGCGCGTTCGGGCGGCACGTTGCTCATGATGGCCTTCTGGGTCTCGCCGTTGAGCAGGCCGCCGCCGCATCCCAGTACCGCCATGCCAATGACGATGAATGGCGTGCTGCCCGCATCGGCCGCAAAAGCCAACACCAGATTGCCAAGCGCCACGACTGACAGGCCAAGCACCACGATAGTCGATGAACGCAGTCGTCGCGCCAGCGCTCGGCCTGCCTGCGGCAACAGCAGCATGGCCACGGCAAACGGCAGCATCGCCGCCCCGGCGGCAGCGGCTTGCATGCCGCGCGCATTCTGCAGGAACAACGGCAACAGGGACGCCATCACCTGTGCCGCAGCGGCATAGGCGAACATTGCCGTCACCGAGCCGACGAAGCTGCCACGGCGAAACAGCGACAGCTCCAGCATCGGCTGGATGCGTCTGCGTTCGATGACGATGAACAGCCAGAACAGCAGAATGCCGCCTGTGCTCCTGGCCAGGAAGGCCGCGCTGGTCCAGCCATGCTCGGGTCCGGTGATCAATGCCCAGGTCAGCATGAAGATGGCGCAGGAAAACGTGGCAATGCCCGGCAGGTCAAGCGCCCGTGGCGTCGCGCTGCGTGATTCGGGAATGTGGCCGATGACTGCCAGCGCCAGTCCCAGGCAAGCAGGCAGGTTGATGGCAAAGGCCCAGCGCCAGCCCATCAGCGTGTTGATAGCGCCGCCGATCAGGGGTGCGGCGACCATGGTCAGTCCCATGATGCCGCCCCAGAAAGCCCAGGCTTGTGCGCGCCTGGTTTCGTCGTGGAAGGCATGACCGATGATGGCCAGGGCCGGCGCCAGCAGAAAGGCGGCGCCAATGCCCTGGGCGGCCCGCGCCATGTAGAGCGCCCGGATCGATGGCACCAGTGCGCACGCCAGCGATGCCAGCGCGAACAGGGTGAGGCCGCACAGGAAGACGCGCTTGCGTCCATAGCGGTCTGCCACTGACCCGGCCGGCAACAGCAAGGCAGAAAAGCACAATACATAAGTGCTCACCACCCATTCGATATCGGCAAAGGATGCGCCCAGTTCGCGTGAGATGGTCGGCAGGATGATGCCCACCACATTGGTATCGAGCACCGTCATGGCGCAGCCCAGCGAAGCCGTCAGCAGGATGCGCTGGGTGGGATTGGCGAACAGGGCGCGCACGATATCTGCTCCGGCTTTCCAGCTCTGGCGCCTGCTTATTTCAGCGCGGCTGCGCCGGCCCTGGCGATTTCTTCGTCATGTTGCGGCGTGTCTGCCGACACGCCGATGGCGCCCACGATCTGGCCATCCGCCACCAGCGGCAGGCCGCCCCGCATCAACACAAAGCCACGTGCCGTGGCGGCTGCCGGGCGGTTGCCGTTGATCGCATCTTCCAGTGCGCCGCTGGGGCGGCGGAAAAGCGCTGCAGTGCGCGCCTTGCCGGGGGCGATCTCGACCCCCGCCGGCACGGCCGCGTTGTCCATGCGCACCAGCGTCAATGGCAGGCCGGCGGCGTCCACTACCGAAATCACGCAGGGCCAGTTCTCGGCTTCGGCCTTGGCCTGTGCGGCTTGCATGACCTGCTGTGCGGCAGCCAGCGTCAGCACTGGCCTGGTCGGCAGGTTGGCAGCCGTTGCCAGTTGCGTTGCAGCCAGCGCCAGCGCGCCCAGCGAAAGGGTAAGTGTGTTCTTGAACATGTCAGGCTCCTTGATGAAAACGAATGGAAGAGCCGTTCATTCAATCATTAAATATAATTCGTTTCAATTAATGTAAATGTGCATTTAATTAGTCTGTAACTAATTGATGAAAGGGCCGGCAATGGAGCTGCGTCACCTGCGTTACTTCCTGGCCGTGGCTGACGAGTTGCACTTCGCACGTGCCGCAGAAATACTGGGCATCGCGCCACCGACATTGAGCGTGCAGATCCAGCAGATCGAGCGTCAATTGCAGGTGCAACTGTTCGTGCGCACCAAACGGTCAGTGGCCTTGACGGCCGCCGGCCTGACATTCGCCGAACAGGCGCGCGCCGTGCTGGCGCAATTCGACCAGGCGCTGACAGCCGGCCGGCGCGCCGGTCGGGGCGAGCTGGGCAAGGTCGAGATCGGTTATGTCGGCTCGGCCGTCTTCGGTGGTGTCCTGCAGCGCCAGATCAGCGCGTTCCGGCATGATTGGCCGGATACCGAAGTCCAGGTCCGCGAATGGGAGATGAGCAGTCTGTCGAGCGCCCTGGAAGAAGGGCAGGTCGATATTGCCTTCGTGCGCATGCCGTTGGCACTGGCGCCATCCTTGCAGTCACATGTGTTGCTGCGGGATCGTTTTGTCCTGGCGTTGCCGGCTGATCACCGTTTGGCGGACACGGGCGTACCGATCCGGGCCAGGGCGCTTGCGGGCGAGGCCTTTGTGGTGCCAGAGCAGGAACTGGGCAGCCGCGAAATCTACCGCCGGGGTGGCTTCGTCCCGCGCGTGGAGCGTCGGCCAGGCAGCCTGCTGGCGGTATTGGCGGAAGTGTCGCTGGGCGCCGGCGTGGCGGTGGTGCCGGGTGTGGTGACGGGCGTGATCGATCTGCCCAACGTCATCTACAGGCCCATGGCGGGAGCGGCCATCGGGTCGGAGGTGGCGGCGGTGTTTCGCAGATACGAGCGTTCGCCGGTGGTCAAGAACATGATTGCAGCCATTCGCAAGAGCGTGCCATTGGCGCTCGGTTCAATCGTTGGCTGAGCGGAACAGGTCACGTATCGCGTCTGCGGTCCTGATGACGGTCGGTGTTGTTTTTTCGGGCTCGTGCATATGGGGGAGCAAACGCAGCGATTCCTTCCTGACCACCGCATAGCATTCGCAGCTCAGCATTTCCAGTCGTGGCCGGTCCAGCACCGTCAAGCGGCCGCGGTTATATTCGATGACGCCGTGTCGCTGCAACTTGCCGGCGGCTTCGTTGACGCCTTCGCGCCGCACGCCGAGCATGTTGGCGATCAATTCCTGGGTCATCGTCAACTGGTTGGTCGACAAGCGATCCAGCGATAGCAAGAGCCAGCGGCACAGCTGCTGGTCGATCGAGTGATGGCGATTGCAGGCGGCGGTCTGCGACATCTGCGTCATCAGGCTTTGCGCATAGCGCAGCAGCAGTTGCAATGTATCCGGGTTGCTTCGGAATTCCTCGCGAAAGCGGTGCGCCGACAGGCGGTAGGCGCCGCCGGCACTTTGGACCACTGCCCTGCTGGGCGTGCTTTCGCCGCCCATCAGGACGGCAATTCCCAGGAAACCGTCATTGCCGACCACCGAGATCTCGGCCGATGCGCCGCTTTCCATCACATACAAGAGCGACACGATGGCATCGATCGGGAAGTAGACGTGCTCCAGCGTGTCGCCCGATTCGTACAGGGTCGTGCCCAGCGGCAGGGAAATCCATTCGAGGTGGGCAAAAAGACGTCTTCGCGCTTCGAGTGAAAGAGCGGCTAGAAGGTGGTTCTTCAGTGGCGCGTTCTGTGGCATATGGTCCTTATGTCATGTAGGTATTATTGGTGGACTTGCGGACGTACATCGCAGTATAGGCAATAGATCCCTTTCGCTGCGGGAAATGCTGCATGAAGTGACGGAAGTGGCGGCGCACGCCGAAGGGCCGCCCGCATGCGGACGGCCCAGATCGAGGCATTGTGGGCAGTTATGCGGGCATCAGGCCGGTCGGCCGGGTATCGGCGCCTTGTTTGCGACGGCGACGGGTGGCGGCAAAGCCCACCAGGGCAAGTCCGCCCAGCATCATTGCGGTGGTGGATGCTTCAGGCACTGCGGCGACACTCAGGTTGCCGCCAAAGCTGCCGCCGCCGGTGCCGGTTATCGAACCGATGGCCGAGAGCGTATAGAGCCCCGAGCTAAGATTGGATGCGCTCAGCGTCCAGGTCTGCAATCCGGCGCTGGAGGTCAGGGTGCCGGTCGAGGTGACGCCGTTGCCGCTGAGGCTGAAGCTGGTGATGTCGAGCCCCGAGAGCGAACTGAGGGTGATCGAAATCACAGCCGAGGTGAGCGTGAAGAGCGATCCCTGCGTGAAGGTGAAGCTCTCGGTGAAGGTCTTGGTCGAGGTGCCGGCGCCGAAGGATGCACCTAACGAAGAAGTAAGGTTGTTGGTGAAGGTGATCGCGGAAGTGTTGTTGAGGTCGGTGGCGGCGTAGGAGGCGGCGCTGCAGAGTAGCGATGCGCTGACGAATAACGCGGAAATTGCTTTTTTCACAAGATGCCTCTTTATAAATGGTAACTCGGGGGAGAAGAACCTGATTTTTTGTAGAGACTGACGACTGACGGTATGGCGGGCGCTTTCAACGTGACGGGATAAAGCGCGCTTAGGAGAGGACGAGGGCAACGCATCAGCGATATTTTTATTAATCTGGCCCGTACTCAGAATCGTCGTTCTCCAGCGACACGTCTGTACGGTGACGAACATTGCGGAGTTATTTCTCGTCAATGCAGGTGTAAAGATATATATCTTTACTGCGCGAGGTCGCACTGACAGTCAGCGCCTACATGCGCATGGCAGGTTGGCTTATGGCGATTGGAATGGCATCGGCGGACACTGGCCTCACTGCGCACATCGCGTAGCAACCAGCGCTTGAACAGGAGTACTGATATGTCGAACCAGAACCAAGGCGGCACCCGCGGTGGAAGTTCCGAGCAGCATTCACAAGCCGGTCAGCAAAGCCACAAGAACGATCAACAGAACCAGAGCAGTGACTCGTCTCGCCAGCAGCCCGGTCAGCAGAGTCAGAAGAGTGACCAGCAGAATCAGAGCAGCGATTCGTCCCGCCAGCAGCAGGGGGGCACGCGCGAGCAGAATGTCCAACCCGGTCAGCAAGGCCAGAAGGCCGATCAGCAAAATCAGGGCAGCGGCTCTTCCAGTCAGAAGAAGTAAATCAGCGCACCATGAAGGCCATCTCCGGATGGCCTTTTTTTCTGCCCGCGAAAAAGGGCATCGCGCGCATTCCTACGCTCACATCATCGTATGGACCACGTCATTGCTTCGTGGACGCCGCTTGTATGGATGAGCACCTGCCTCGTAGTCTCGAATCTCGTACTCCCATGCACTTTCATGAAAAGGAAATGACCATGTTTGCGCATAACAAGCGATTGCAATATACGGTAAGGGTCGCCGGACCTAACCCGGGCTTAGCCAATTTGATGCTCGAACAATTCGGTGGACCACAGGGCGAGCTGGCCGCCGCCTGTCGTTATTTCACCCAGGCCCTGGCTGAAGAAGATCCCGGCCGCAAGGACATGCTGATGGATATTGCCACCGAGGAGCTGAGTCACCTGGAAGTGATCGGCAACATCGTGGTGATGCTCAACAAGGGCGCCAAGGGCAAGCTGGCCGAAGGGGTGGAGGAAGAAGGACTGCTCTACAAGGACATCACCGCAGCCGGTAACGATAGCCATGTCACCCAGCTCTTGTATGGCGGCGGCGCACCGTTGGTCAATTCGGCAGGCGTGCCGTGGACCTCGGCCTATGTCGACACCATCGGTGAGCCGACGGCGGATTTGCGATCCAACATTGCGGCCGAGGCGCGGGCCAAGATCGTCTACGAGCGGCTCATCAACCTGACCGACGATGCGGGCGTGCGCGAAGCGCTGGGCTTTCTGATGACGCGCGAGATCGCTCACCAGAAGTCGTTCGAAAAGGCGCTGTATTCAATCAAGCCTAACTTTCCGCCGGGGAAGGCGCCAGGGGATCCACGCTTCGCCAACGTGTATTTCAATCTTTCACGCGGGCCGGGCGATACCACCGGACCATGGAATGACGGCGAGCAATGGGATCGTCGGGACAACGATGAAGCACTGGTGCCGGTGGACGGTGGCGCCGGCGACGCTCAGGTGGAACTTAGTGCCGAGCAGCAATCGCTGCTCGACCAGTTGGCCGCCCGTACCGCCTCGGCGCAGGATGGCGATCCCCTGACCGGGGCCGAGATCGGCTCGGTCGACGCCGACGGCGGCAAGAAGTCCAAAAAGAATTGATTTTTTAACCTTTGGAGTTGATGCATGCAAGGAAGAACCAGCAAGTGGCCGTGGAAAGCGGTAAGCGCAGTTTTTATCGTCGTGTTGATCGTGTCTTTTGCGATGTGGTGATACGGGCGATGCGTGACAAGCAAAAATGGCCTGGTGCATGATTGCACCAGGCCATTTTTTTTGATCGCGGCAGGCGATTGTTACTGCACGCCGGCGGTCCGGGCAAGCCGGTCAAAGTCCCGGTTCAGCTGGTCGAGCGAGTCCGCAATATGGGCCCGGCGCGACTTGATCCATGCCTCCTGCTGACTGACCCGTTCGCTGGCCTGGCGTAGCATACGGTCCATCTCAGGCGGTTGCGGTCCGCCTGCGGTGGCGCGATTGCGAACGATCGCGACCGGATCGAGCGTGCTGCGAAACTCCTGCTCGGACATTTGCAGGACTGGCGCAAAGTCTGTTCCCTGAACGGCTTGCGCATAGATACGCTGCGCATCTGCATACGGGAAATCAAGTGGCTTGATGTCGTGCGCCTTGGCATATTCGACCACTTCCGAGGCGAAGTGATGGCCTACCCTAAACGGTAACTTGTACTTGCGCATCAACACATCGGCCAGTTCCTGCGAAGCCGTCCAGTCGCTGTTGAGCTCTTCGAGCGAACGCTTGGGGTCGATCACCAGGGCCGCGAGGATGCGCTCCCAATTCTTGAGTACGCCGGTCGCGGCATGCACCATGGCGCTGTTGGCCTTGACCTCTTTAGGGTCGCTCATGCCGGGCGGAATGTTATGCGCCTGCAGCGCCACGCCCAGCCCCAGGTTGAACGCCGTGGTCGCATCGCGACGGGTGCTGTTGAGCAGGCCGGGGTTGCGTTTCTGGGGCATGGCGCTCGATACGTAGGTATTGTCGCCACCTTCCTGCAGCAGAATCCACGGTCGCGGTTGCGCATACTGCGTCATCACATCCTGAATGAATGCGCCCGCATGCAAGGCAATCGATGACACTACCTGGCCGGCCTCGACCGGCTCGTCCACTGACGACAGCTGCGAGGCATCGTAGGCATTGTCGACGGTGGCCGCGAAGCCCAGATAATCCGCCATGCGCTGGCGATTGAGGGGCCAGCTGCTGCCGTTGAGGACGGTGGTGCCCATCGATGAGCGGTCGATGCGCGCATAGGTCTGGCGGATGCGCTCGGCATCGCGGTCCAGGGCCGCAGCAAAGCCCAGCAGATAGTGGCCATAGCTGTTGGGTTGCGCCGCCACGCCGTTGGTGTAGTTGGGCACGATGGTGTCGCGCTGACGCGCCGCTTGCCTGACCAGCGCGGCGGTGGTTTTGTTGAGCTGCTCGGCCAGCGCCAGCATGTCGTCGCGCAGGATCGCGGAGCGCATCGTGGCCAGCATGTCCTGACTCGAACGTCCCGCATGCAGCAGGGTGATCTGCGGGCCGGCGGCCTGGATCAGCAATGGCTCGAAGGTGATGACATTGGTCGGGCGTCTGGCGCCCGGCTGCTCGGCGTCGGCCAGCACCTTGCGGATGCCCTTGACCACCAATGGCGTCAGCGACTTGTCGAGCAGGCCTTCGTCGGTGTTGATGACGGCCGATGCCTTGTTGATTTCGCCCAGCCAGAAGAATTCGTCATGGCGCGGTTGCTGGGCGGTGGCCGGCGCGGTGGCGCAGGCGAGGGTGGCAGCTAGCACGGCGGCTAGCCCCAATCGGGAGCGGTTGATAAGCATGATGGATGTGGCGGCCTGTAACGGGTTGGCGAATGAATGTCTCTTTTTTTACTTGCCGTTAAAGCATAACAAAAGATGCGCTGCCGCTGCCCGTTTCATGCCGGGGTGGGTGTCCCGATCACCGTCAGGGCTGCGGTCACCAGCGGGTTGACCCGGGTGCGGTTCCAGGCCACGGTTGCGGTGGTGACCATGATCTTTTCTTTCAGCGGCTTCAACAGCACACTCTGTGGCGCCATCTTTCGCATGCTGGCCGGCACCAGCGCCACCCCTTGCCCACAACCGACGAAAGCGATCTGGGCCGTGATCGAGCGTACTTCATGCAAGGTGCGCGGGCTGAAGCCATGGATGCCGCAGGTTGCCATCAGGTGGTCAAAGTAAAGCGGGCTGTAGCGCCGTTCGAACATCACGAACTCTTCGTCATTGAGCGCGCTCAGAGGAATGCGTGTCCTGGCTGCCAGCGGGTGATGCCGGTGCAGGGCCACGCACAGGGCGCTCTCCTGCAATGCGATGCGGCCGATCCTGTCGTTGGGCGGGCCTTCGAGGCGGGCGAAAGCGAGATCGATCTCGCCTGCCTCCAGCGCAGGGACCGCCTCGACGCTATCGATTTCGTGCACGCTGATGGCCAGTCCGGGCGTCTTCTTTTTCAGGGCCTCGACGATAGGAGGGAGCACGTCGAACATGGCAGAACTGACGGCGCCGATAGTAAGTACGCCGGTCCGGCCGCGTACCGCTTCATCGACCGCGCGCTCCACTTGCCCCATCTGCTGCACCAGCCGCTGGACCGCCGGCAGGATCGCGGCCCCGATCGGGGTCAGTCGGGTGCCTTGGCGCGAGCGCTCGAACAACGTCACCTTGAGCGCCTGCTCGAGTACCTTGATCTGCTCGGTCAGCGGTGGTTGCGACATCCCCAATCTCTTGGCGGCGCGACCGAAATGCTGCTCTTCGGCGACCACCGAGAACATCCAGAGCTGCTTCATCAGTCGGAAATTGATCATCGTGTCCTTGATAGGTTTTTAGTATCACGATGCAATTTTATTCGGAATTTACAGAACAGAAGCCATCATCGACATTAGCGTCCTCTTGTCCACAACGTTCGCACGATGATTTCTTCCAACGCAATGTTCGACTGGCCCGCCATCGTCGCGGTGTGCTCGGCCAGCCTGGTCGGCGTGGCCATTCCCGGCGCCAATTTCGTCGCGATCGCCAATCGCGCGTTGCGCTGTTCGCGGTTGCAGGCGCTTAGCATGTCGTGCGGGTTTGCGGTGGTCAACAGCCTGTGGGCGACGATCGGCATACTGGGCGTCGGCACGCTCGTCGTGCACCACGCCTGGCTGGGCCAGCTGCTGCAGGTGCTGGGGTGCGGCTATCTGATCTGGTTCGGCACCAGGTTGCTGGTGCGGCCAGTACCGGCGCCGCAACAGGGCGCACCGCACGTGAACCGCAAGAGCGCCTTTCGCGAAGGGCTGGCGCTCAATATCACCAACCCCAAGTCGCTGCTGTATTACTGCGCCTTCCTGTCCAGCCTGGCGCCGGCGGCGGCCAGCGGGCCGACCGTGGCGCTCATGGTGCTGGCGGTGGGGGCTTGTGCGGTCGTCTGGTATAGCAGTCTGGGATGGCTGCTATCGATGCCATCCATCGCGGCGCGATTCGGACGGCATCTGGGCAAGATCAATGTTGCTTGCGGTGCATTGCTGATCGCCACCGGTCTGTTTGAATTGATGAACCGGTAATCGACCTCCGCGTCCCTCAGCGAAAAGCCGCCCAGGCGATGAACACCGAGAACATGGCGATGGCGACCGAGCCCAGCCGTTGCACCTTGCGCGGGCTGACGAAGCGCAGGCGTTCGTGGCCCAGCGCATGTCCCAGGCTGATCCACAAGGTGCCGATCGGCACCAGCAGCAACGTGAAGGACGTCATCGAGACGGCGTAGAGGTGCGGCGTCTCGAACGCGTGCGGGGGAAAAATCACCAGCGCAAACAGCAGGCCCTTCGGGTTCAGCAACGTGGCCATCAACAACATGCGTGGCGTGATGGTGCGTTGTTGCCCGCTGTGCAGCAGCCTGGCGTCGCGCCAGACCTTGACGGCGGTATAGGCCAGGTAGCAGGCGCTGGCGATGCGCACCAGCGTGGCGACCCAGGGATGCTGCGCCTGCAATGGCGCCAGCAGCAGGCCCCACACCGAGATCGAGATGAAGTAGCCGGCAAATTCAAACAGCAGCAGCGGCAGCGCGCGGCGCCAGCCCAGCCCGAGGCCGGCCACGGCCAGCAGGGTATTGGTCGGTCCCGGGGTGATCAGGATCAGCGCCACGCTGAGCAGGAAGATGAGAAACGGCGAGTCGAAGGTCATGGGTGCTCAGGCGGCGCGCGTGCCCAGAATCTGCATGGCGTCGAGATGACTCAGGCGCGCCCACTCTTCGCCGCCGCGCCCGATGATGGAGTCCGGTTGCGGGTTATCCGAAAGATCGAGGATGTCGGTTTCGCTGGCCTGGAACTGGTCGTCGAAGCGAAATACCTTGATCACCGGGCGCGTCAGGTCGCGGGTGTTCTGGCTCACCACGAAGCCCGAACGGCCCGAGGCCAGCTTGACGATCGAGCCGACCGGATAGATGCCGAGCGTCTTGACGAAGGCCAGGAACAGCGGGCGATCGAAGTGGCCGCTCCAGGAGGCCATGGTCGAGATCGCCTCGGCCGGGTCCCAGCCCTGCTTGTAGGGGCGGTCGGAGGTGATGGCGTCATATACGTCGCAGATCGCGGCCATGCGCGAATACAAGGCAATCGAGCCGCCGCGCTGGCCGTCGGGATAGCCGTTGCCGTCGGTCTTCTCGTGATGGTGCAGGCACACTTCGCGCGCATATTCGGGCACGCCCGGGTCCTGGCTCAGATACTTGTAGCCCAACTCGGGATGCTTGCGCACGACGGCGAACTCATCGTCGGTCAGGCGGCCGGGCTTGTTGAGGATGTCGTGCGGGATGAAGGCCTTGCCGATGTCATGCAGGAATCCGCCCAGCCCGGCCTCGCGACAGGCGGTCTCGTCCATGCCGAGGGTACGGCCCAGCGCCACCATCAGCGCGCACACCGCCATCGAATGCAGATAGGTATATTCGTCGGCCAGTTTCAGGCGCGCCACCGACAGCAATGTATTAGGACTTTGCACCACCGAGTCGGCGATCTCCTCGACCAGCGAAGCACATCGTTCCATGTCCATGGCGCGCCCCATGCGCGCCTCTGAAAACATGGCCTTGGTCGCCTTCTTGGCCGTTTCGCACAGCAACTGCGCTTCGCGCACGGCCGGATCGAGCACGATTTCGGGCGTGGCTTCAGGCGCCGGCTCAGGGGCCGCTTCCGGCTCGGGCGCGAGCGCCGGCTCGGCGCGGACATCGAGACCACGCTCGATATCGATCCAGCAATGGCTGATGCCGCTATCGCGCGCCTGTTTCAGCTCGGACGGATTCTTCAGCAGGAACTTGTTCTTCCAGAAAGGATGGTCCAGCCAGGCGGCCTCGAAGCCACAGAAGTACATTCCGAGGACCAGGTCCTCCACTTTTATTTTCTTCAGCATGCTCGCCCACTTCTTTCCGGCGCGCCGGGAAAAAGTTGTTCTTGTTTCAACGAAGGGAATAAAGTTTGCGAAAGTCTGCAAAACGCCGACCCAACCCGGACGTCCGACAATCATCTCATACGATCCGGTCAATGTGAACGATAGGCAACAATGCGGTTGCGACAATTATCCCGCGGCGCTAACATTTGGCGCGGAGATGGCATACCTCCCCGAACCGCCGCGCGTTGCGGCTGATGATGCCTACGGTGACCTGATTCCAGGGCTGTAGGCGTGCGTCAAGCGTTCTGCTCCTGGCCGGGTCGTGTTAAACCCTGATGATCCGGAACCCATGAAATCTAATTATCTGGTCGAAGCGCTGCGCTTGCTGCTGCATGTCGGCAAATGGTGCAGCATCGCGCTGGCAGTGGCTTTGCTGGCCGGCACCGCTTCGGCATTCTTCCTGTTTGCACTTGATGTCGTGACCCGTTGGCGCCAGACCTGGCCCTGGCTGATCGCGTTGCTGCCGCTGGCAGGCTTCGCGGTGGGCTGGCTTTACCTGCGCCTGGGGCAAAGCGTGGAGGGCGGCAACAACCTGTTGATCGACGAGATTCACGACCCGCGCCGGGTGGTGCCGCTGCGCATGGCGCCGCTGGTGCTGCTGGGAACGGTGGCGTCGCACCTGTTCGGCGCTTCGGTCGGGCGCGAGGGCACTGCCGTGCAGATGGGCGGGGCGTTGGCCGATCAACTGACTCACCTGTTGCGACTGGCGCCGGTGGATCGTCGCATCTTGCTGATGGCGGGCATCAGCGCCGGTTTTTCATCGGTCTTCGGCACCCCTGTGGCGGGCGCCATCTTCGGTCTGGAAGTGCTGGCCATCGGGCGCCTGCGCTATGACGCCATCCTGCCGTGCTTCGTGGCCGCGATTGCCGCCGATCAGGTGGGACAAGCCTGGGGCGTCCACCATACGCACTACGCGGTTGCCGCCTGGGCGCCGTTGGCGTTGTGGAGCGCGGCGGCGGTCTTGCTGGCCGGCATCGTCTTCGGCCTGGCGGGACGGGTCTTTGCGGTGGCCACCCATGCCTTGTCCGGTTTCATGAAGCGCCGGGTCGCCTATGCGCCGCTGCGGCCCGCCATCGGCGGCGTGGTGGTTGCGCTGGCGGTGCTGGCGCTGGGATCGCAGCGTTATATCGGCCTCGGCATCGAGGTCATCATCGAAGCCTTCCAGCAACCGCTCGCGCCGTGGGACTGGCTGGCCAAGAGCGTATTTACCGTGGTGTCGCTGGGCAGTGGTTTCAAGGGCGGCGAGGTGACGCCGCTGTTCTATATCGGCGCCACGCTGGGCAACGCCATGGCGCCGGTGCTGCAGATGCCTTATTCGATGCTGGCGGCGGTGGGGTTTGTCGCGGTGTTCGCCGGCGCGGCCAATACGCCGCTGGCCTCGATCATCATGGCCATCGAGTTGTTCGGCCCGCAGATCGGGCCGTTTGCCGCGCTGGCCTGTGTGAGCAGTTATTTATTTTCCGGCCACGCCGGCATCTACCGTGCGCAGCGCGTGGCGCAGCACAAGCACCGCGGCCCGGCCGCCAGGGACGACGGGCCGCAGCACTGACGATCAGGCTTCCTTGAGGTTGGGCAACATCACGGTCAGCACGCCTGCAAGCGGCAGGAAAGCGCACAGTCCATAGACCCAGGCAATGCCGTACAGGTCGGCCAGGTGACCCAGGTAGGCGGCAGCGATGCCGCCGAAGCCGAACATCAGGCCGAAGAACACGCCGGCGATCAGGCCCACCTTGCCAGGCACCAATTCCTGGGCGTACACCACGATGGCCGAGAAGGCCGACGAAATGACCAGGCCGATGATGACCGACAGCACGCCCGTCCAGAACAGGCCGACATGCGGCAGCAGCAAGGCGAACGGCGCGGCGCCCAGGATCGAGATCCAAATCACCAGCTTGCGTCCGATACGGTCGCCGATGGGGCCGCCGACGAAGGTGCCGACCGCCACCGCGCCCAGGAACAGGAACAGGTACAGCTGCGAGCTGGCCACCGACAGGTTGAAGCGATCGATCAGGTAGAACGTGAAGTAACTGGTGAAGCTGGCCATGTAAAAGTACTTGGAAAACACCAGCAGGGCCAGCACCACCAGCGCCCGCCGCACCGTGGCCGGCGACAGCGAATGTTGCGCCAGTACGCGGGCTCGTCCACGGGTTGCCGCCAGGTGGCCGCGATACCAGCCGGATACCCGCGATAACACGAAGATCGACAGCAATCCCAGCAGCACGAACCAGGCCACGTTGCCCTGCCCATACGGCACCACGATGGCGGCCGCGAGCAGCGGCCCGAAGGCCTGGCCGGTATTGCCGCCCACCTGGAAGGTCGATTGCGCCAGGCCATAGCGGCCACCCGAGGCCATGCGTGCGATGCGCGAGGCTTCAGGGTGGAAGGTCGACGAACCGACGCCGATCAGCGCCGCCGCCACCAGGAACGCCGGAAAGCTCCCGGCCCATGCCAGCAGCAGGATCCCGAGCACGGTCATGACCGCGCCGCTGGGCAACAGCCAGGGTTGCGGGTGGCGGTCGGTATACATGCCGATCCAGGGTTGCAGCAGCGATGCGGTGATCTGGAAAGTCAGCGTGATCAGGCCCACCTGCGTGAAGCTGAGGTGATAGTTGGCCTTGAGCATCGGATAGATCGAGGGCAGCAGCGCCTGGATCATGTCGTTGATCAGGTGGGCGCCGCCGACGGCCAGGATGATGCTCATCACCAGCGGGTGTGCAGTATTGGATGGCGCCACGGGCGTGGCAGCGTTTGCTGCGAGCGCGGAAGTCTCTGTGGTCATGACAGACAGGGTGGGTTGAACAGGCAATGAATGTATCATTGGCATCTAATCCACCATGCGCCAAGTTTTGTCGATTAAATGCCAAAACCGATTCCGCCCACCATCCGTTTTGTTAGTCCCAGCAAGAGCGTGGAAGCCTTGCAGTCGTCCGCCTCGCCGGTGGCGGCGTTTGCCCGCGAGCTGGAGTATCGCGATTGGCTCACCGCCCATTCGCATGAGCGGGGGCAATTGTTATATGCAGTCGAAGGGGTGATGCAGGTGCGCACCTCCCAGGGCGTGTGGATCGTGCCGCCGTTGCGCGCCCTGTGGGTGCCGCCCAATGTGGCGCACGCCATTCGCATGCTGACCCGGGTCAGCATGCGCACGCTCTACATCGATCCGGCCCGGGCGCCGGCATTGGGCGAGCGCTGTCGCCTGCTGGAAGTGAGCGTGTTGCTGCGCGAGTTGATCCTGGCGTTGCTGCAGGAACCGGTCGACTACGCGCCCGACAGTCGCGGTGGTCATGTGGGCGCGTTGATCCTGTCGGAGCTGGCGCGGGCGCCTGCGATCCCGGTCGAGATTCCATGGCCCAACGACCGCCGGCTGGTGGCCATTTGCGAAGCTATTCTTGAGGACCCGGGGCGCCAGTTTGCCTTGGCCGACTGGGCCGGCCTGGCCGGCGCCAGCGAACGTACCGTGATCCGCTTGTTTCCGCGTGAGACCGGCTTGCAGTTCCGGCACTGGGTGCAGCAGGTGCACCTGAGCGAAGCGTTGGTCAGGTTGTCGCGCGGGGACCCGGTCGGCGTCGTGGCGCAGGCGCTCGGCTACAAGAGCCAGAGCGCTTTTTCCAACATGTTTCGTCGCGCGCTCAACCAGGCGCCCAATCGCTACCTGCAGCGCGAAGAGAAATTGCGGGTAGGCCCGGGGCAGCGATCCATTCAATAGTGGATCTGGACGATCTTGGGCCCGCGCCGCGCCGCGGGTGGCGTGGTCGATCCGCCTTGTGCCGTGCGCGCCCCGGGCCCGGCCTCTCGCCCGGGGTTTTCCGGGTCGCGGTCGAGATAGTAGGGGTCGGCCGCAGGGTCGATGGCGATCGCCGAGCCCAGCACGTTGCTCGCCCGTTCATTGCTCACGCCCTGGGCTGCGGAACATACCTGGAAAAAGTCGGCGCTGCCTTCGCTGAAGTCGATGCGGCATTTTTCGGCCACCGTCACGGTGATGGCCAGCACCCCCGAATTGGCCGCCAGCGCCGATGCAGCAGGCCACCCGCCAATCATGGCGGCGCAGATCAAGAATATTTTTTTGCTCATGTTGATTCCTCCCTTGAGCCAAATGTATTCCTCAGCCTGCGCCTAGCAAAATCGGGGAAATCCTGAGCGTTTCAGGGCAATGTTCGCGACTAGCGAGAAGTTGTGAGGATGGTAAAGCTGACAAATAACTGAACGCTCGTACTTTACGGGGGAAGCCATCTTCCATCGGCACTTTACGGTCATTTTTAGTGCATTTTTTTGTGAGTTTTGGTGAGGTATTTATTTGTTGGCGATGTGGCATTTGATCCACGATGACTCGTGTTTGAAATGCCGCGATACAGCCCGTATTGTCGATGTGCGAGGACAATGCCCTTACGCTCGCAAAAATACCGCGTGACTGACCGGTGCCCTACGGCAAGTGTAAAGATCGCCGGCACGCGACCGTAATGAAGTCATGAACACCCGACCTGGGGTACGCCATGACCATCGAAACGGATATCGCAGTGGCAACGCGCGATGCGTTGTCGCTCTTCACTTCTCACGCAGCAAGCGCGGCCGATAGCGACGCCGAGCCAGCCGCGGTCGCGTCCGACGACGGCATAAGCCTGTCGCTGTCGGTGCAGGGGCGGTTGCTGGCGGCATTGGACAGTACGGCACAAGGGGCAGAAGTGGCGGCCGTCGAGATCGCCGACAGGGCCGATAAGATGGCCATCCCACGCCTGACGCTCTACGCCATCGAGGCGCGCTTGCTGGCCGCGCGTACCGGTGCCGAAGCGATTGCCCGCGCCGACCGCGAATTGCCCCCGTCAAGCGACCCTGATCGGCTGCGCCAGGCGGCACAGGCGACCGAATCGCTCTATGGCCGTGCACCCAATCCATTTGCCAGCCTCGGTCGTAGCGCGCTATCGGCCATCGTCTACGACGAGAGCGGCGCCTATACCGCCAATGAGCGATTTGCCGCCGCCAGCCAGCGCGCCGAACTCGATCGGGCCTTCTGGCAACCGGTGTTTCAGCGCGCCCTCGGCAGTGGCGACTGGCGCGGCGTGATCGAGGCCGGCTTGTCGTTCTATGCCAGCCTCTCGCCGCTGGAGCAAAGCGCTTACCCCGCCAATTATGTTCAACTGATGCAGCAATACCTGGCGCTGGACAGTATCGGCAACCCCGCCAAGATGCCGCCTGCGCAGCAGGTCGAACTGGCCAACTGGCTGCAGGCGCTGGTGTTGCCCTCCGGCCCGTTGGCGCTGAGTGGCGCGCTGGCGTTGCCCAGGCTGTCGCTGTCGGCCAGCACCTGGTTGGCGATGGGCCCGCGCCTGGTCGAATTGCTGCCGCTGTCGTCAATGGCGACAGCGGCCGAAGAGACTAACTATCAGGTCTTGCTGCAGCGGGTCTTCGGCGCGGCAAGTCGCGATGATGAACCGGCCGTGGCGCGCCGCCTGGTCCAGTCGGCGACGGCGCGCGAGTTTCTGTCACTGGCCGATCGGCGTTACCTGGCCGACGCCTACGGCTATGCCGCCGCCAATGGCCTGGCGTTGGATGAGGTCGATCTGCTGGCGGGCAGCCTGGCGCGCTATCGCCTGGCGCGCGCCGGCGGGGCGCTAAGGTTTGCCGGCGCCAACCGCTCCGAGGCGGCACGCATGACCAGCGCCGAGATGGCCATGGCGCAGCGCATGCTGGGTAGCAGCGCCGCGCGCGAGACCCGGCTCGATCACGGCTTCCTGGCGTGGCTGCTCAATCCTGATGGCGGCTGGCACCAGGCGCAAGCCGCCGGCGAAATCAACCTGACGTCGCTGCAGCGGCTGCTGGCCGGCCTGGCCGATGTCGATCCGATGCAAAGCGCGGGTGCGCAAGATACGCTGGAGAGCGACTACCGTTATGCGCTCTATCGCATCAACCTGCTGCAGATGGCGCAGGGCGTGGCCGCCCAGTCGGCGCCGCTGCCGGGCGACCAGGCGCAGGTGCTGGGCGCGCAACTGGCGGCATTGGTGGCCAGCGACAGCGACGATCCCGGTTTGCTGGGCAACATGCTGGCGATGCTGCGCATGTACCGTGCCGCGTTCAACATGAGCGCGGCAGAACAGCGCATCCTGAGCGAGCTGGTGTATGCCAGCATGCGCCGCAAGCGGGCCCGTCCACGCCGGCAACGCCTGCTGCTGGCATGGGCCGCACGTAGTCCGTTGATGCCATCGACGTCGACTTGAGTCAGGGCAGGTTCTCGCGCAGGATCACGCTGATGCGCACCGCTTCCACGCCGGCCAGTGCATCGCGTCGGGCGCGCAGGTTGCCGAAGATGCGCACGCAATTCATCACCATGTTCTGTGGATGCTGGGTCAGCACCGCATCGAGCGTGCCGTCGATCAGCAGGCCGCGCGTGTCGGGCGTAAGCCCGTGGCCGATGAATACCACTTTCTGGTCGCGGCCGGTTTCCTTCAAGGCCCGGCCCACGCCATCCGACGCGCCCCCGATGTTGTACATGCCGGCCAGGTCCGGATACTGGTCGAGCAGGGTGCGCGCCTGCTTGTAGTTGGTGTCGGCATCATCGTGGCCTTCGCGCAAGCCGACCACCTGCACCTGCGGGCACATTTCTTCCAGCGCATGCTGGAACCCCATCTCGCGTTCCTCGTGTCCCCGGTAGCTGAGGCTGCCGGCAATCATGGCTATCTTGGCCGGCGCGCGCCCGGCGCCGGGGTTGACCACGTCGCGCCCCAGGAAGCGTGCCAGCAGATAACCTGCGGTGCGTCCTGCGGCACGGTTGTCCATTCCCACATAGGCGGCCCGGCGCGAGTTGGACAGGTCCGAGATCAGCGTGACCACCTGCACCCCTTCGGCGACCAGCGTATTGACCGCTTCGCGCACCAGCGGATGCTCCAGCGCCATGAAAGCCACGCCATCGGCCAGGCGCCCGTAGTGCAGCAGGCGTTGCGCCAGCACATGCGGATTGAAGCCTTCGATATGGTGATAGCGGCAGCGCACATTGAAAGGCGCCAGCTGCTCTTCGGCAAAGCCGATATAGTCGCCCAGCATCTGCATGTAGCGGTTGCTGCGCGGCGGCAGCAGGAAAACCAGCTGCATCGGGCGCGGCTGCATCGCCTTGTAGAGATCGGCTTCGGGCAGGTAGTCGAGTTCGGCTGCCGCCCGCATTACCTTCTGCATCGTGGCGCTACGCACGCCGGGGCGCTGGTTCAGCACCCGGTCGACGGTGGCGGTGGAGACGCCGGCGGCGGCGGCAATGTCGGCTACGCGGGCATGGGCGCGGGCACCGGCGCGGGAGGTGATCTTGTCGGGCATCGGGGCTTTCGTTGTCCAGCTTGATTACATCAAAAACCATCAAAAAACTGCTTTGACCGCCTTGATCCTGAGGCGATACTCTTCGCCTTGCCCCGATCTGATTGGGTTTTTGCGTGCGTGGTGTGTGCAAAGTCTAAATCAAATCAAATCAAAAAACATCATCAAACGGGCCCAGCGCAGATGGCCGACGGTCACTGCGACCATAAGATCAATCTCGAGGAGACAACCATGAGCAACTCTGCCGAAGACTTTCGTTCCAGCCGTCGCGGCTTCCTGAAGACGGCCTCGGTGGCGTCTGCCGCGATGGCCACCGGGTTGTATGGCAGTAGTGCGCATGCCGCCGAATTCACCTTGAAGTACGGCAACAACCTGCCGATGACGCACCCCATGAATGTGCGCGCCAAGGAAATGTCGGAAAAGATCGCCGCCGAATCGAAGGGGCGGGTCGACTTGCAGGTGTATTCCAACGGTCAGCTCGGCACCGACACCGACATGCTGTCGCAGGTGCGCTCGGGCGCCATCGATTTCTTTACCATCTCGCCCGAAGTGCTGGGCACGCTGGTGTCGGCCGGGCAGTTGAGCGGCGTCGGCTTTGCCTTCAAGGATTACAGCCAGGTATGGGCTGCCATGGACGGCGACCTGGGCGCGTTGGTGCGTCGCGAACTGGCAGCCAAGACCTCGCTGTTCGCCTTCGAGAAATGCTGGGACAACGGCTATCGCCAGGTCACCACCAGCACCCGCGCCATCACCAAACCGGAAGACTTCAAGGGCATGAAGCTGCGGGTCCCGCCCAGCCCGCTGGCGACTTCCCTGTTCCGGGGCTTCGATGCCTCGCCCACCAGCATCAACTTCGCCGAGGTCTATTCGGCGTTGCAGACCAAGATCGTGGAAGGCCAGGAAAACCCGCTGGCGGTGATCGCCACCGTCAAGTTCTACGAAGTGCAGAAGTTCTGTTCGATGACCAACCACGTCTGGAGCGGTTTTTGGTTCATGGGTAACAAGAAGTCATTCGAACGGCTGCCCAAGGACCTGCAGGAAATCGTTACCCGCAACATCAATGAAGCGGGCGTGAAGCAACGGGTCGACGTCAAGGCGCTCAACGAATCGCTGGTGGCCGACATGAAGGCCAAGGGGCTGCAATTCAATAACATCGACAACGATGCCTTCCGCGCCAAGCTGCGCAGCGCCGGCTTCTATACCGAATGGCACAAGAAGTTCGGCGACGAAGCCTGGGCTACCCTCGAGAAGTACACCGGCAAGCTAGCCTGATCGGAGCACACCATGGAAGTCGCCATGAACGAAGCCCTGCATGTCCAGGGCCGGGACGGCGCACGCCATCACCATCCGGTGGCGCGCGCACTGATCGCATTGAACCGGGTCCTGATGCAGGGCGTGGGCGCCGCAGCGGCGGCATTGGTGGTAGCCGAAACGGTGGTGCTGCTGACCGGCGTGATCTATCGCTATGCCTTGCACGATCCCTTGATCTGGTCCGACGAACTGGCCTCGATCCTGTTCATCTGGCTGTCGATGCTGGGGGCGGTGCTGGCGCTGGATCGCGGTGAGCACATGCGCCTGACCGCCATCGTCGGCAAGCTCTCCGAAAAGGCCCGCGTGTGGTGCGAGACGGTGGCCGCGCTGGTGGTATGCATCTTCGTGCTGATGGTGATCCACCCGGCGCTGGACCATGCCATCGAACAGATGGCCATCACCACGCCGGCCCTGGAGTTGCCTGACGGCCTGCGGGCGGCGGCGCTGCCGGTCGGCGCCATATTGATGCTGCTGGCGGCGGTCTCGCGCATGGCGGCCGTGACCACGTTGCGACAACTGGTGTCGGCGCTGCTGGTGGTGGCGCTGATCGCCGGCGGCCTGTGGCTGGCCAGGCCGGTCCTGCTGGCCATGGGCAACTACAACCTGATCGTGTTCTTCGTGGCGTTGATCGGGGTATGCGTGGCAGGTGGCATTCCCATCGCGTTTGCCTTCGGTACCGCCACCATGGCGTACCTGGCACTGGCCACCAATGCCCCGCTGTCGATCGTGGTCAGTCGCATGGACGAGGGCATGTCCAGCCTGATCCTGCTGTCGGTGCCGCTGTTCGTGCTGCTGGGTTCGCTGCTGGAGATGAGCGGGCTGGCCAAGACCCTGATCGATTTCATGGCGTCGCTGCTGGGCCACGTGCGGGGCGGCTTGCAATATGTGCTGCTGGGCGCGATGTTCCTGGTGTCCGGTATTTCCGGCTCGAAGGCGGCCGACATGGCGGCCATTGCGCCGGCCCTGTTCCCAGAGATGAAGAAGCGCGGTTCCAAGCCTGAAGAGCTGGTGGCGTTGCTGTCTTCATCCGGCGCCATGACCGAAACGATTCCACCGAGCCTGGTGCTGATCACCATCGGCGCGGTCTGTAGCGTGTCGATCACGGCGTTGTTCATCGGCGGCCTGATGCCGGCGGCCATCGCCACCATCGCCATCGCCGCCGTGTGCTGGATGCGCGCGCGCCGCGAACCGATGCCGGACGTCAAGCGGGCGCCGCTGTCGCTGATCATGAAGACCCTGATCGCGGCGATTCCTGCGCTGGCGCTGCCGATGCTGATCCGGGTGGCGGTCATCGAAGGCGTGGCCACCGCGACCGAAGTGGCGACCATCGGCGTGGCCTATACCATCGTGGTGGGACTGGTGATGCACCTGTTCATGAAGCACCTCGACTTCAAGCGCCTGTATCCGATGCTGATCGAAGCGGCGGCGCTGTCGGGCGCGATCCTGCTGATCATCGGCATGGCCACGTCGATGGCCTGGGCGCTGACGCAGTCGGGCTTCTCGGCCAAGCTGGTGTCGCTGATGCAGGGCGTGCCGGGCGGTGGTGTCGGTTTCCTGCTGATCACGATTGTCATCTTCATCGTGCTGGGCAGTCTGCTGGAAGGGATTCCCGCCATCGTGCTGTTCGGGCCGCTGCTGTTCCCGGTCGCCCGTTCGCTGGGCGTGCACGACGTGCACTACGCGATGGTGGTGATCCTGGCGATGGGCATTGGCCTTTTCGCACCACCGTTCGGGGTCGGCTTCTATGCCGCCTGCGCCATCGGCAAGGTGTCGCCGGACCGGGTCTTCAATCGTGTCTGGAGTTATCTCGCGGCGTTGGTGGTGGCGCTGCTGGTAGTGGCCTTCGTGCCGTGGATCTCGATTGGCTTTCTTTGATTAGCCGGCAGACCCTGAACTGAATAATCTAACAACCAAGGAATAACAATGAGCCGCTTTCTCGGAGAGATCAAGCAACTGGGCTACGTGGTCGATGACATTGAAGCCGCGATGAAATACTGGACCGAGGTCCTGGGCGTGGGTCCGTTCTACTACATGGAGCGGGTGCCGCTGAAGAACTATCGTTACAAGGGGAACGCCTATGAACCGCATAACTCGGTGGCGCTGGCCAATTCGGGCAATGTGCAGGTCGAGCTGATCCAGGCGCGCGGCGACACGCCGTCGATGTATCGCGACTTCATCGCCAAAAGCCGTAGCGGCTTGCAACACGTAGCCTATTGGACCGAACACTTCGACCGTGACCTGCAACTGCTGCTGGATCGCGGCTGGAAGGTCGGCATGAGCGGAGAGGTGGGCGAACGCGGCCGCTTCGTCTACTTCGAGACCGAATACCATCCCGGCACCGTGATCGAGCTGTCGGAAGTGGCCGGGCCCAAGGGCAAGGTCTTTCGCATCATCCGCGAGTCGTCCGAGAACTGGGATGGCAGCGATCCGGTGCGCGCTTTCCCTGACCTGAGCAAGCTGTGATCATGGGCCCCGCACAATTGCCGGCCGACGGCAGCCGCTTCATCGCCGACTACCTGATCGAGACCCCGCTGGAGCCGGCCCGCGTGGCCGAGGTGATGGCCGGCGAGCAGTCGTGCGGCACCTTCGTGCGCGTCGAGGGCGAGACCGACCAGTTGCGCGAACGCGCCCGCGCCGTGGTGGTGGGCATCGAAGAACTGGAGCAGGTCGCCGCGCCCAGCCTGCCCAACGCCTGGCAGCAACGCCAGAAGATCGGTGGCCCGTATCGCCGTGCGCGGATTCGTATTTCCTTCCCGGTGGAAAACGTCGGCCCCAACCTGCCGACGCTGGCCGCCACCGTGGCCGGCAACCTGTTCGACCTGGGCGAGGTGACCGGGCTGCGACTGCTGGACGTCAAGCTGCCAGCAGCCTATCGGCGCCAGTTCGATCTGCCGCGCCAGGCCATCGCGGGCACCCGCAAGCTTGCCGGCGTACCCGCGGCGCCGTTGCTGGGCACCATCATCAAGCCCAACGTCGGGCTGTCGGCCGACGAGACTGCGGACCTGGTGGGGCGACTGTGCGAGGCCGGCGTCGACTTCATCAAGGATGATGAAGTCTGTGCCAATCCCAGCCATGCGCCCTTGAAGCAGCGGGTGCAGGCGGTGATGCGCCGGGTGCGCGCCTACCAGGACAAGAGCGGGCGGCGCGTCATGGTCGCCTTCAACATCACCGATGATCTCGACGCCATGCGCCGTCATGCCGAACTGGTGGAGCAGGAGGGCGGCAGCTGCGTGATGGTGGGCTTGAACTGGTGCGGCTTTTCGGCGGTGCAGAGCTTGCGGCGCAGCACCGCGCTGGCGTTGCACGGACATCGCAATGGTTTCGGCATGATGTCGCGCGAGCCATTGCTGGGCATGTCGTTCGCGGCCTATCAGGCCATGTGGCGCCTGGCCGGCGTCGATCACCTGCATGTGCACGGCCTCAATGGCAAGTTTTCGGAATTCAACGACGAGGTGGTCGAGGCGGCCCGTGCGGTGCTCACGCCCATGGCCGGCGACGATGCGGTGATGCCGGTGTTTTCCAACGGCCAGTGGGCCGGCACCGTGCGCCCGACCTTCGATGCGATCAATAGCAGTGATGTGATCTTCCTGTCGGGCGGCGGCATCCTGGCGCATCCGGATGGCGCTGGCGCCGGCGTGGCCAGCCTGCGCCAGGCCTGGGATGCGGCGCGGGCCGGCATCGCCCTGGAAGACTACGCCAAGGATGCGCCCGAGCTGCAGCGCGCCATTGCCTTCTACGGCAACAAGCTCAAGTGAGGTGATGTGAGCGCGTCATTTATCGATGGCCACCCCAGGCTGGCCTTCTACGGCGACGACTTCACCGGCGCCACCGATACCCTGGCCACGGCCACGCGGGCGGGTTTGCGCAGCCTGTTATTTTTGCGGGTGCCGGATGCGGCGCAATTGCGGGCGGCCGGGCCGCTCGATTGCATCGGTATCGCCGGGGCGGCGCGCTCCATGGACGGTGAACAGATGCGGGCCGAACTGACGCCGGTAGCGCGTTTCTTCGCGTCGCTCCAGGTGCCGGTGACGCATTACAAGATTTGCTCGACCTTCGATAGCGGAGTGCAGATCGGCAATATCGGCGCTGCCCTCCGAATCTGGCGCGAGACCATTGATAACCCGTTCGTGCCGATGGTGGGCGGGCAGCCCAACCTGCGCCGCTTCTGCCTGTTCAGTCATCTGTTTGCCGCCGAGAAAGCCGGTGGCGAAGTGGTGCGCATCGACCGTCATCCCACCATGCGTTGCCATCCGGTGACGCCCATGGATGAATCGGATCTGCGCAAGCACCTGGCGCGCCAGGGCTTGACGGTGCAGGCAGTGCATTACCCCCAGTATCTTGACCCTGCCGCGCTCGATGACCAGATCGATGCATTGTCCGCCTCGCGCCCTGATGCCGTGTTGTTCGATGTCAGCGGCGAGGCTGACCTGCCCGTCATCGGCGGGCTCATCTGGGCGCGCGCGCAGCGGCAGCGTGTGCTGGCCGTCGGCGCCAGCAGCGTGGTGCAGGCGCTGGCGGCGTGGTGGCAGCTGGATGCACCGCATCGGGACCAGGCGAACCACATCGCGCCGGCGCGAGGGCCGGTGCTGGTGCTGGCCGGCAGCCTGTCGCCGATCACGGCGCAGCAGATCGGCGCGGCGCATTCCTACGACCAGATTCTGCTCGATCCGCAGCGACTGATCGAACACGATCAGTCCTATCTGCAGGCCACCGTCGCGCGTATCGCCGATGGCTTGCGCCAGGGGCGTCACATGCTGGCATGCACCGCGCCGCATCAGGGCGAACGACAATTGTTATCGGCCAGCGGCGCATCGCAGCAACTGGCGCATGCCTGTGGCGAACTGCTGCGTCGCTTGCTGCAGGCGGTGCCATTGACGCGGGTGGGCGTGGCGGGAGGGGACACGTCCAGTCATGCATTGAAGGCGCTCGATATCTGGGGGCTGTCCTATATCGGCAACCTGTCGGCCGGGGTGGCGCTGTGTCGCGCGCATGCCGACCTGCCGCAACTCGACGGGGTGGAGTTGATGCTGAAGGGCGGGCAGATGGGGGGGAGTGATCTGTTCGAGTTGCTGGTGCGCGGGGTTTGACCGTAAAAAAATCCCCGGCTGTCGGCCGGGGATTTTTTCGCCGGTAGTCGTCAGGCCATTGCCGCCTGTGCACTGTCACCAGTGTCAATGCGGAGATGACGGCGATACGACACGGCGCCGACCAATAACAGGCCAACGAGCATCATGACGTATGTTTCAGCTTCCGGGACCGCTGGGAGGATTCCGTAGGGCGTAACTGTCATCGATTTGATCGATAGAGAGGCCGAATAAGAGGAAATCGGGTCGATTCCGTTCCATATTACGGCGAAAACGATCTGTGTCGTGTTCGATGGCAGTTTGACGGTATAGCTGCCTGGCTGGGTTAGAAAGGACAGACCATACTGTACGTTTGTTTCCGTGTTGTAGCGAAGGGTGACCGGATCGTAATAATAGGGCAAGGCCAGGATTCGACTTCCAGGGGCGAGTGAAGTGACGTCCAACTTCACCTGGTTGATGTGATAGTCCGCCTTAGGGCTCGCTATGCCATAGCCCATGATGGAGCCCGTGCTGGCACCGATTCCATATTTCAGGTCTGCGGCGTACACATTGTTAGCGTAATTGAGCGATGTCCAGAGCAGTGTCTGATTCTGCCGCTCGATGAGTCCCCTGATGCCCGGGATGCTCAATGTTCCGTCGCCGGAAAAAGTAATGGTTTGAGGCTGCGGCGCTGCTTCGGCTTGCGTGGCGCAAGTCAGGGTGAGGAAAGCAAAAAAACTAATAAAAAGTTTACTGCGGATAGTGCTGATCGACATCGTTTCCCCTTGTTTGAATTCTGATTGAGATATTGAGATGCTCTTTTTGGCGCAGGGGAAAGATATCAAAAAATTAGGCGTGGAAGAGCATCATGTAAAGAATAAATTTACATTCTGACGATGCATGTTGATGCCGGGAAAGTTAGTGCGCTGGCCACGCTCGCTGCAGTATCGATTCCATCGCCGTGGGCGAGGTTGAGTCCAGCGTACCGAATATCCGTTCGCCGTCGCGCTCGCCGCGACTGCCCAGGAATGCATCGGCCGCGGTGGCCGGTGCATGCTGCAGCATCAGCATTGCCTGTAAGGCCAGCACCAGTTGCTGCACCAGCCGGCGCGCATGCCCTTCGCGTTGCTCGGCCGGTATCGACAGCGTCAGCTTGAATTCATGCATCTGCCTGGCTAGCATCGGGTGTTCTGTTGCCGCCTGGTCAAGCTGTTCCAGCAGCAGGATGAACCCCTGCGCTTCGCGCTCGATGGCCCGCAGCACATCCAGGCACATCACGTTGCCCGAGCCTTCCCAGATCGAATTGACGGGCGCTTCGCGATAGAGGCGCGCCATGGGGCCGGTTTCGACATAGCCGTTGCCGCCCCAGACTTCCATGCATTCACCGGTAAATTCCAGCGCGCGCTTGCAGATCCAGAACTTGGCCGCCGGTGTGACGATGCGTTTCCATGCTCGCTCCAGCGGATCGTCGGGGGCGTCGAAGGCATGCGCCAGGCGCAGCATGAGCTGGGTGGCGGCTTCGCTTTCCAGCGCCAGGTCGGCCAGCACGTTGCGCATCAATGCGTGCTCGGCCAGATGACGACCGAAGGCGCTGCGATGGCGCGCATGGTGGATCGCCTGCACCAGCGCCTGGCGCATCAGGGCCGCGCTTCCGATGACGCAGTCCAGGCGGGTGTGGTTGGCCATCTCGATGATGGTGGCGATGCCGCGCCCCTCGTCGCCGATCATCAGCCCCCAGGCTTCGTCGAACTCGACTTCGGCGCTGGCATTGGAGCGGTTGCCCAGCTTGTCCTTGAGGCGCTGGATGTGAATCGGATTCTTGCCGCCATCGGGCAACCAGCGAGGTACGAAAAAGCACGACAGCCCCTGCTCGCTGCGCGCCAGCATCAGGTGGGCGTCGCACATTGGCGCCGAGAAAAACCATTTGTGACCCGACAACAGGTACGCCGCGCCACGCCCGGCTGCGGCCACCGCGATGGCCGTCGAGGCATTGCTGCGCACGTCGGAGCCGCCCTGCTTTTCGGTCATGCCCATGCCGATCAGTGCCGAGCGCTTGAGATGCAACGGCAGGTCGCGGCCGTCGTGCTCGCGCGCGAACAGGCGGCTCTGCAGTTGCGCGAACAGTTCGGGTTCTTGCTGCAGTACCGGTATCGCGGCGAAGGTCATGGTGTTAGGGCACAACGAGCCCGCTTCGACCTGGCCGTGCAGGTAGACGCCTGCGGCACGGGCGACGTGCGCGCCATCGCCCGGTTGCATCCAGGGCAACGCATGCAGTCCGGCGCGGCGCAACAGTTCCAGCAGCGCATGCCAGGCCGGATGGAATTGCACGGCGTCGATCCGGTGCCCGGTGCGGTCGTGGCTCAGCAGTTCGGGCGGGTACCGATTGGCCAGCTCGGCCAGCTGCTGCACCTCGGCACTGCCCAGCTCGGCGCCTTGCGCCTGCAGCATCGCGGCATGCCATCCGGCGCCATGGTGGCGCACGCCCTCCTGCAGGGCGAGGTCGCCCTGGTAGAGGTTGATCTCAGCCAGTGGCGCGACCTGGTTGCTTACGTCGTGGGTCTGCATGCATGTCTCCTTCGTGGCGACGTCGTCGAAAATGCGTCGCCATCTGCGGCCGGGGTGCTTCAATCCTAGTGTAGGCCAATTCGTTTAAATGGATTGGCTATATCCTTATAAGCATCTTGTTGGGTTGGGTGGCCGGCACATGCTATTGAGTCATATTAAAATGCTTGTTTCGACCATAGAGCGATCTCTCGAGGATTGCGCAAGGGAATCCAGGCCAAATGTCTTATCCGACTATCGAATCGACCATCGGCAATACCCCGCTGATCCAGCTGCCGCGCATCGGCGGCGAAGAGGCCAAACGCCGCAATAACATCATCCTGGGCAAGCTGGAGGGCAATAACCCGGCAGGTTCGGTCAAGGACCGCGCGGCCTATTCGATGATCACCCGCGCCGAGGCGCGCGGCCAGATCAAGCCCGGCGATACGCTGATCGAAGCCACCAGCGGCAACACCGGCATTGCGCTGGCGATGGTGGCGGCGATGCGCGGCTACAAGATGGTGCTGCTGATGCCGGAAAACCTGTCGGAAGAGCGTCGCCAGAGCATGGCTGCGTACGGCGCCAGGATCGTGCTCACGCCCAAGAGCGGCGGGATGGAATATGCCCGTGACCTGGCCGAGCAGATGCAGAAGGAAGGGCAGGGGCTGATCCTGGACCAGTTCGCCAACCCGGACAATCCACTGGCGCACTACGAGACCACCGGTCCCGAAATCTGGCGCGACACCAAGGGCGGCATTACCCACTTCGTCAGCGCCATGGGTACCACCGGCACCATCATGGGGGTCGCGCAATACCTCAAGGAGCAAAGCGCGGCAGTGCAGATCGTCGGCGCCCAGCCGGAAGACGGCTCATCGATTCCCGGCATTCGCAAATGGCCCGAAGCCTACCTGCCGAAGATTTTCGATCGCTCGCGGGTGGACCTGACCGAGTCGGTCAGCCAGGCCGATGCCGAAAACATGGCCCGCAAGCTGGCGGTCACCGAAGGGCTGTTCTGCGGCATCTCGGCCGCCGGCGCCTGCGAAGTGGCGGTGCGCCTGGCGCATCAGGTCGAGAACGCCACCATCGTCTTCATCGTCTGCGATCGCGGCGACCGCTATCTCTCGACCGGGGTGTTCCCGGCATAACCAATGACAAGGCCGCGCCGGCATTGCTGCTGGCGCGGCCTGGAATCTGAGGCCTGGAATCAGGGAGCGGAAAAAAAACGGAGCCAGCAGGCTCCGTTTTTCATTCTGCGCTGCCGCTGGTCGGCGCGACGGCCGGTTGACCTGGCTTTGGCTTGAACTGCTTGTCGCTGATGCGGAATTTTTCGCGACGGTCGCCCATCAGCTCGCGTAACTCGCGAATCGACAATTCACTCACTTCGTGCATGCGGATGAGCAGCGATGCGCCCACTGGCAAGCGACGATGGCGGATCTTGCTGATGACCGGTGGCGCCACTTCGAGTGCGCGCGACAGTGCAGCGTCGTTCTTCAAATGCAACTTCTCGATCAACGCGTCCAACAGATGGTTGGGGTCGTAATTGACGTTGTCGGTGAACGAGTTAGTTTCAGCAGTATCTGTAGTTGTAGTCATGATCGGGACGTTCCATTATGCAGATGTTTGTCAAGGCTCGAGGCCTAAGCATTAATTGTTGGTAAAACTGCAAAACGCGACTAACTTTATCTGAGACTGCGGCCCTTAGGGCTCGTTTTCTACGAGATATCGACTAGTCCTATCAAAGAACGACTTCAAAAAAGTGGTATCGGGTTCTCTGACCTGTGAAGTTAAATTCTAATAGTCACGCAGTAATTCTATGTCTATGTAGAAATAATTGCACATTATTCATGTGTTCAGAAAAAACTATTCCACAATAGTTGCAGAAACCCATCTCGAATTTGTAACAGATATTAACAGGATTTTTTCGAGATTTGCTAGGGTTGTTTGTTTGTCACGACAAATGGCAGCATATTCCAGCCAGATAAGCCCAAATCCCGCAGGGTAGCCATGTTCTTCTCGAAGATTGCACTGGCGTCGGGGTAGGCAGCGACCGCGCGGTCGATGCTGCTTTCTCGCAACAGATGGAGTACGGGAAAAGGCGAGCGGTTACTGAAATTCTCGATATCGTCCGGTTCTGCGTCGGCAAATTGGTATTGCGGGTGAAAACTGGCGATCTGCAATACGCCTTCGAGTCCGGCTCTTTCCAGAATGCGTTCGGCCCAATCCAGAAAATCGGTGTACTCGTCGAACTGCTCCAATGCGAGTGGAATGATCAGCAGCGTGGTGTCGATGTTATTGGCATCGCTCTCGGCCAGCAGCGTCAGCTCTTCGTCGAGATGTTCGCCGAGGGTGTTCCAGTCGGTGGCGCGGGTGACGCGATAGCGGATCTGCTGCTTGACGTGGACGGCCTTGGCGAACGGGCACAGGTTCAGTCCGATGACAGCTTGCTCCAGCCAGGCACGTGTTAGTGCCTCGATCTGGTCGTCGGTTGGGGTGTCGGCTTGATTTTGCATGCGATATTGTCGCATGCGTGCCATGGCCGGGAGGCCCGGGATCGGCTATGCTTGCCAACCTTTGGCCGCGCCAGCCGGCGTTGCGCAAACCAACCAGACGATTCATGGCGCTCAAATCCACTATCTATAAAGCCGAACTCCAGATCTCCGACATGGACCGGCATTACTATCAGTCGCACCCGTTGACCATTGCCCGTCATCCGTCCGAGACCGACGAACGCATGATGATCCGGGTGCTGGCCTTTGCGCTCAATGCCAGCGAGACATTGGGCTTCGGCAAGGGCCTGTCGGATACCGATGAGCCAGACCTGTGGCAGAAAGACCTGACCGGTGCGATCGATCTCTGGATCGAAGTCGGCCAGCCTGATGACCGCGCCATCCTCAAGGCCTGCGGGCGGTCGGAGCGGGTCATCGTCTATAGCTACAGCAGCGTGTCCAACATCTGGTGGAACCAGACCGGCAGTCGTGTCGAGCGCGCCAAGAACCTCCGGGTCGTCAACATCGACGCCGACGCCAGCCAGGCCCTGGCGGCGCTGGCCCAGCGCAGCATGCAATTGCAATGCACGATCCAGGATGGCCAGATCTGGCTCGGCGCCAACGAAAACATGGTGTTGATCGAGCCACAGGTCATCAAGGACTTTGCGGCCTGAGGGGTGTGGCTGTCAGTCGTGAAGACGCTGGGTCCTGACTTTCGTCAGGACGACGGGAGGTAGGACAGGATGTCGATGTCACTACAAGCGCGTCGTTCCGGCGTTCATCAGGTCGACGTTGATGCCTTTTTCGCCACCCGCTCCGCGCGCGCCTCAAGGTGCGCCAGCAGGCGTTGCCCTTCATCGCCATTGAACCAGGCGGCGTGTCCCAGGAAGTAGGTATCGTAGGCCAGTGCCGCGTTCTGCGGCGACTGCGTCACCCCATGGAAGTAATCCAGTTCGGCCAGCGCAAACTCGGCATGCACCAGGGGCAGCAGCGCCGCCAGTGCGTGGATCTGGCGCGCTCCCAGTGGCAGCAGGGTATCGTAGCCATCGAGCAGGGCGTCCAGCAGGTCGAGGTGCACCAGCTGGTCCGGTCGATGCGGTATCGCCAGCCATTCGACGATATTGCGCTCGATCGCGGTGGCCACGTCATGCAGCGCGCTGGTGCGGTCGCTCAAGCCGAAGTCGAGTACCGTCTGGGCTTGCGCGGTGGCGCTGGCGTCACTCCATAACAGATTCGACGCATGCCAGTCGTTGTGCGTCCAGAGTGGTGTCAGCTCATCCAGATAAGGCTTCAGGCGCGCGTGAAACGGCAGCAGGTGTTGCGCCACTTCGCCACGCCAGGGGCGCTCCTGCAGATAGTCGGCAATCGCCGGGCGCTGCTCTATATAGTGCTGCAGCGGACGCACCGGGTCTTCCTGCGAAAAAATGGTGAAGCTGGAGATCAGCGGACGCGCGCTGCGCGCCGGCGCGTCGTAGCCGCGTGCAGCCTGGTGCAGGCGCGCCAGCATGTGACCGGCCGAGTGCGCATGCGCGGTGCTGGAAAAAGGCGTCCACGACAGGGCGTCGCGGTACAGGTCTACCCCCGGCGCCAGCCAGAACACTTCGTAAGTCCAGTGCTCGTCGGTCAGTGCGGTGGCGCCATCGGTGGTTTGCAGGGCGGTGCTGACCGGCAAGCCGTTGGCGTGCAGATGCGCCACGAAACGATGCTCTTCGGCCAGCGCGGCCACATCGCGCACGCGGACGTGATGACGCTTGACGAAGATCTCGCCGGCGTCGGTGTGCATCACGCAGGCCGCCGAGAACGGGCGCGGGCTATGCCATTCGAGTCGTTGGGGCTTGCCCGCCTGCGGGTAATGCTGCAGGACGCGCGCCACTTCGGCCGAGGTCAGCGCCGGCCAGTCCGAGATCACCGTGTCGGCATTCATGCCGTGGCTGATGACCCGGGTGAGATGGTGGGATGCCGCTTCCATGCCTGGCTCAGAAATCGGTTTGCAGCGACAGGCGCGCCGTGCGTGGCGCACCCAGATGCACGTAGCTGTCACCCAGATATTGCCCGGCATCCTTCCAGTAGCGCTTGTCGAACACGTTGTCGATGTTCAGGCGCAGCGTGGCCGAGTGGCCGCCCATGCGCAACTGATACCGCACACCGGTGTTGAAGACGTGCACCGCCGGCAGGTTCACGCTGCCGTCACGGGTGACCGGCTTGCTGCTGCTGTAGAGCCAGCTGCCCATGACATTGAGCCCATCCACGCCCGGCACCGCATAGTCGGCATAGACGGTGGTGCGCAGGCGCGGCACGTTCACGGCTTGCTGGTCGTCATAGGCGGCAGTGCCGGTGCCGCTTGCGCGCGCACGGGTAATGGCCGCACTGGCGCCCAGTTGCAGTCGCGGCGTGAGCTTGCCGTTGGCGCCCAGTTCGATGCCGGTATTGGTCTGACGACCTTGCTGCACGTAGGTGAAGCCGGTCGCGCTATTGTCGGGCTGCTGGTATTCATACGCCTTGCGGATGCGGAACAGGGCTGCCGTCAGCGCCAGCTCGGCGGTGGCGTCATATTTGATGCCGGCTTCCAGCTGACGCGCCACGGATGGCGGCAGCGTGGTGCCGGCAGGATTGCTGGTCCAGAACGGCGCCGTGGTGCCCAGTGTCAGCGTCTCGGCGTAACTGCCGTAGAGCGACATGTTATCGATCGGCTTGAAGATCAGCGCCAGCTGCGGCAGGAAGACATTGCGGTGGGTGAAGCGTGAAACGGTGCCGCCGCTGGAATAAGCCTGCTCATCCATCCAGACCTGGCGGCCGCCCACCAGGGCCTGCCACTGGCGCGAAAAATGCAGGCGATCGGTGGCGAAGACGGCCTTCTGGCGGTTGTCCAGGTTGCGATAGGCGGGGCCGGAGACCAAGGTCGAGGCCGGCAGCGCCGGCGTGCCGGCGATATTGCCGCTGCCCACCAGGTCGTTGACGCCATCGGGCTTGTCGATCACGCGCCGGGTCAGCGCCAGGCCCACGGTCAGTTCATGCAGGATGGCGCCAGTGTCGAACTTGCCGATGACGGCGGCCTGCGCATCGTCGTTGCGACGTTCGTCGTTGGGAACCCGATAGTCATACACATCGAAGTCGCCATTTGCGGCGAACGAGGTCGAGGCAAACGTGCCGCTGCCATAGGGAAAGGCCGTGCTGTCATCAATCACCGCCCGGCTGCGTCCGGCCAGGACATAGGCGCGCCAGCCGGCGGCCAGCTCGGTGTCCAGCCGCAGGTTGTAGTTGAGCGAGGCGTCACGCACCGGTTGCGCCCACGACTGGGGCGTGAGCATGGTCCTGGGCGAGACGTTGGTGGGCAGCGTGGTGCCACCCAGCAATTGATAGCCGGCCACCGAGTGCTGCGACTTTTTCTGGTACTCGGCGTTGAACTGCAACAGCGTCTTCGAGGTGATGGCCCAGGACCCGGCCAGCGATGCAAAGTCGCGCCAGCCGTCGGCGCCGTTGACGTACGAATGAATATCTTCATGCGCGGCGTTGATGCGCAGCCCGAACTGCTTGTGCTCGCCGAACAGCGTGCCGAGATCGGTGGCCAGATAGCGCGAGCCGTTCGAATCGGTGCCCAGCGTGACCGAACGTACATCGGCCGGCCGCTTGGTGACGTAGTTGACCAGGCCACCGGCGGCGACCACGCCGGCCTGCAAGCCGGCCACGCCCTTCAGGAACTCGACCCGTTCCTTGTTTTCCAGCGCGATGGATTGTTCGCCCGCGGCCGACAGGCCATCGATGCGATAGGCGCTGCCCGGGTCGAGCGTGATGCCGCGAATGCTGAAGTTCTCGTAATAACCGACCGGCGCGTAGTTCTCGCCGATGGCGGCATCGTTCTTGACCACGTCCGAGAGCAGGCGAGATTGTTGATTGCTGATCTGTGCGGCGCTGACCACCGACACCGAAGCGGGGGTGTCGAGCAGCGGCGCGTCGTCGAACCCGGCGACCGACGCCGAACGGGCGCGGTTGGCGCCTGGTGCGCTGACGTTGACGGTGGGCAGGCTGTCGCGGTTTTCGCCGTCTTCGCGTTGATCGGCGGCACGGGCGGTGCCAAAGGAAGTGCCGGCCAGCGTCAGCATCAGCGTGGAGGCCAGGGGAGCAATGCGTTTCATCGTTGCGTCAGGGGGTAGATTTATTCGGTTGCAGCGCATCGTCGGGTGCGCTGTCTTTGTTGATGACCGGGCGGTTGCGTGCGGCGGCCACGGCGCGACCCAGTTCGGCCACCGACATCGCGTAGAAGTAGCTGCGATTGTAATGGGTGATGGCGAAGAAGTTGGCGGTGCCCAGCCAGTATTCGGTGGCCGCGGTGCCGTTCTGCAGATCGATCAGGCCGAAGCGCAGGTTGGCGCGCACCGCCGGCGCGCTCACGCCCGCGGCTTGCAACTGGTCGAGCGTGTACTTGGCTTCCAGGCCCTGGTTGAGCAAGCCTTCCCATTGCCGGTTGTCGCTCGAGACCTGGGCCGGAAAGGCCACCGGTTCACCGCGCTGCCAGCCGTGCACGGCCAGGTAATGGGCGACGCTGCCGATGGCGTCGACCGGCGAATTGCGCAGGTCGATCTTGCCATCGCCATCGAAGTCCACCGCGTATTCGCGAATGCTGCCCGGCATGAACTGGGGCCAGCCGATGGCACCGGCGTAGGAGCCGCGCAGGCTGAAGGGGTCGATGTTCGATTCGCGCGCCAGCAGCAGCGTGTTTTCGAGCTCACCCCGGAAGAACGCCATGCGGGCGTCGCGGGTGGGGGTATTGGGATAGTCGAAGGCCAACGTGGTGATGGCATCCATCACCCTGAAGCTGCCGGTGTTGCGGCCATAGACGGTCTCGACGCCGATGATGCCGACGATGATTTCCATCGGTACACCGTATTGGGCTTCGGCGCGTGCCAGCGCGACGCCATAGGTGTCCCAGAATTCGACGCCGGCCTTGATGCGGATGGGGTCGATGAAGCGGGCGCGATAGGCGGCCCAGTTCTTGGGCTTGTTGCTCGGCGCGGGCTTGATCAGGTTGATGGCGGTATCGAGATATCGGGTCTGGGCAAACACCCGGTTGAGGGCGTCACGGTCGAAGCCGTTGCGCTCGGCCATCTCGTCGATGAAGCGCGTCACTTCCTTCCAGTCGTTGAAATTGACGAACTCGCCCTGTTCGGCGGGCGCAGCCTTCTTGACGGGCGTCTTCTTGACCGGTTTGGTGCTCTTGGCCGGTTTGGTGTTCTTGGCGGGCTTGGTACTGCTGGTGCCCTGGGCCGGCTGAGCCTGCGCGAACGGCGCGGCGCACAGCGCGCTCAATACCAGGGTGGACGACAGGAGGCGCAGGCGACGAGACAGGGTAATCGGCATGTGGCGGCAGTCAGAACGGAGGGCGAGACAGGGTGGCAAGTATACCGCATAGTCGGCATTGCCCCGTGCTGGTGCAGGCAGCCGCCACAGGGGCCGCTGCGGCGGCAGTCGACAGGATGTACACTACCGCCACGAGATGATTTTGTTGGCCGGCGGGCGATGAACGCCGCAGCCGGCCTATAACAAGAAGCAAAAATGACAACCGCCTTCTATACGCACGCCGATTGCCAGCGCCATGAAATGGGCGATTGGCATCCCGAGACGCCGATCCGCCTGCAGGCGATCGAAGACCAGCTCATTGCCAGCCGGATCGATCAGTTCCTCGATCGTCGCGATGCGCCCCTGGCCGACCCGACCGATTTGCGCCGCATCCATAGCGAAGCCGCCATCGACAGCGTGCGCCAACACAGTGCAGCGCTGGCCGAGTCGGGCCAGCCGTATCACGCCATCGACACCGATACCATGCTCAACCGCCACAGCTGGCAAGCCGCGTTGCGCGCCGCCGGCGCCGCCGTGGCCGCTACCGACGCCGTGCTGGCGGGCGAACTGGACAACGCCTTTTGCTCGGTGCGCCCGCCCGGACACCATGCCACGCCCGAGCGTGCCATGGGTTTCTGCCTGTTCAACAATGTCGCCATTGCCGCGCGTCACGCGATGGACGTGCATGGCCTGGAGCGGGTCGCGGTGGTGGATTTCGATGTGCATCACGGCAACGGCACCGAAGACGCCTTTGCCCATGACCCTCGGGTGCTGATGGTGAGCTTTTTCCAGCACCCGTTCTTCCCGTTCTCGGGCGCCGATCCGGCCGAGTCGCATATCCTCAATTCGCCCCTGCCGGCCTACACCGACGGCGCCACGGTGCGCCAGCTGGTGACCGAGAAATGGTTGCCGGCGCTGCACGCGCACCGCCCGCAGATGATCTTCATCTCGGCCGGCTTCGATGCCCACCGTGAGGATGATATGGGCCAGATGGGCCTGGTCGAGGCTGACTACGCGTGGATGACGCGCCAGATCATGCAGGTCGCCGCCCAGCATGCGCAGGGCCGTATCGTCAGCTGCCTCGAAGGCGGCTACAACCTGTCGGCACTGGGACGCAGCGTGGTGGCCCACCTGAAGGTGCTGGCCGACCTGGATTAAGGCGCCGGCACCCGGTCATATTCCGCGACGATCGCATCGGCCACCGCGCGTACCCGTGCGGTGCGGTTGAGATCGCCATGCAGCACCAGCCACATGTCGTAGGGCGAACTGCGTTCGGGCCAGATGCGCACCAGCCCGTCCATGGCGTCGGCCATGTGAGTGGGAATCTCGCCGATGCCCATGCCGGCGGCCACGCACTCGGCCAGCATCACGCCCGAGCTCACTTCCATGGCCACGCTGGCGTTGGCATGGAGTTCACCGCACAGCGACTCGCCCTGACGGGTCGGCAGGTCCTTCTGATAGATCACGATGTCGTGGCCCTTGAGCGCGGTGCCGGGCTCGGGTTCGCCGCGTGCCTCAAGATAACTGCGGGCAGCGTACAGGCCGGTATGGAGGCGCTTGAGATGGCGTGCGATCAGGTCCGGACTGTCGGGGCGGACGGTGCGCACGGCCAGGTCGGCTTCGCGCCGGGTCAGGTTGCTGATGTGGTTGGAGGTGGTGAGCACCACCCGGATACCCGGATGCTGCTGGCGCATCTTGTGCAGCGCCGGCACCAGGAAGTGACGCGCCGAGGTATCGGTGGCGGCCACCCGCACTACGCCGCACAGTCGCTCGTCGATGCCCTGCATCTGGCGCAGCATCTGCTCGGCGCCTTGCTCCATGCGCTCGGCGGCGGTGGCCGCCAGCTCGCCGGCGGGCGTGGGGACATAGCCGGCCGGGGTGCGCAGGAACAGGCGCGCACCCAGTGACTTCTCCATGGTGGCCAGTCGACGACCGACGGTGGCCTGGTCGATCTCCAGCTGCTCGGCTGCGCCGCGCAAGGTGCCCGCCCGCACCAGCGCAAGGAATACGCGTGCATTGTCCCAGTCCATGGCTCCCCCATAATCCGCTCGGCATGCAAATTTGCATCAGTGTGCTGATGTTATACCTCTTTATTGCATGATGGTAGCGTCCTAGAATGCAAGCCTTAACCTTGGCGTGCGGACCTTCCGGCGTCTTCTCTTGCAGAAAGAACATCATGTCTACCGCTCAATGCCCTGTCGCTCCCGGCGTTTCCCGGCCAGCGTCCAAACCTGAGGCCGGCCTGTTGCCGCTGGTGGCGCTGGCTATCGGTTTCGTCATGGCCATGCTGGACGTGACGGTGGTCAACGTCGGGCTCTCCAGCATTGCCGAGAACCTGTCGACGCCGTTGTCGACGCTGGTGTGGATCGTCGACGGCTATACGCTCACCTTCGCTGCCATGCTGATGGTGGGCGGCGCGCTGGCCGACCGTTACGGCGCGCGGCGCCTGTATTTGCTGGGTTTGTCGCTGTTCGTGCTGGCGTCCCTGCTGTGCGGCGCGGCCCCCAACGGGCCTTTCCTGATCGCGGCGCGCCTGTTGCAGGGCCTGGGCGCGGCGTTTTTCATGCCCAGTTCGCTCAGCCTGCTGACCCATGTCTATGAAGACGACCGGGTGCGGGCGCGCATGCTGGGCGTGTGGTCGGCCACGGTCGGGCTGGCCGCCGCCGTCGGTCCGCTGGTGGGGGGCGTGCTGATCAGCGCCCTCGGCTGGCGCAGCGTGTTTCTCATCAACGTGCCGGTGGGCCTGCTGGGCCTGTGGATGGCACGACGCCTGATCCCGCAAGTGGCCAGCCAGCCACGGGTGCTGCACCTGCTGAGCCATGTGCTGGGCATTGTGATGCTGGCCGGCCTGTCGTTCGTGTTGATCCAGGGGCCGGTCTATGGCTGGACCTCGCCTCGCATTGCGCTGGCCGCAGTGGTGACGCTGATCGCTGGGGCCGCACTGGTACGGCACGAACGTCGCGGCATGGCGCCATTGCTGCCGCGCGCGCTGTTTGCCACGCCGCAGTTCGCGGCGGCCAACGGCATCGGCTTCCTGATCAATTTCAGCGTCTACGGCAATCTGTTCTACCTGGCCTTGTTCCTGCAGCAGGGGCGTGGCGCCGATGCCTTGCACACCGGCCTGCAACTGGTGCCGATGATGGCGGTGATCTTCGTGGGCAACCTGAGTTCGGGCCGCATGTCTGCCCATTGGGGGCCGCGCGTGCCGCTGCTGCTGGGCTTGTCGGTGGGCGCGTTATTTACTGCCATCGCCACCAGTTTTACGCCCGCCACGCCCTATTGGATGCTGGCCAGCATCTGCGCGCTGGCCAACCTTGGGGTGAGCACCGCCATTCCGGCCATGACCACGGTGGTGATGCAGGTTGCCGGCCGCGCCCATGCCAGCAGCGCCGCCGCTGCGCTCAACGCCAATCGCCAGATCGGCGCCCTGGTCGGGGTAGCGGCGATGGGCGCGGTGCTGCACAGCGTTGAAGGTTGGCAGATCCGCAACCCGTTGGCCTTTGGCAGCATGGCAGTGGCCTATGCGCTGGCATTGTGGCTGGTATGGCGCTTCGTGGGTGTTGTCAGGCGGCAAGCAGCGGTCGCCGACGCCTGAATCTGCGGCTTCGATGCCACTAAACGCTTGCCGTGATGACACCGCAGGCGTTTTTTTATGGGGGAGGGCGCTGCAAGCCGTAAAATAGCGCCTCGACGAAATACGCAAGAAAGAAGAAACCCGCATGTCCATCCAATGGTTCCCCGGCCACATGAACGCCGCCCGCAAGAAGGCGGCCGAGGCGATGGAGAAGGTCGACCTGGTCATCGAGGTGGTCGATGCCCGCCTGCCCGAAGCCAGCTGCAATCCGATGATTGCCGAGTTGCGCGCGTTCCGCCAGCGACCTTGCCTGAAGATCCTCAACAAGACCGACATGGCCGATCCGGCCGTCACCGCCGCCTGGATCGCGTACTACAACGCCCAGAAGGGCGTGACTGCCGTGGCGCTGTCGTGCAAGAAGCCGGCCGATGTGGCCCGCGTGCCCAAGCTGGCTTTGCAGGTCGCGCCGCATCGCGGCACTGCATTGAAGCCGCTGCGCATGATGATCATGGGCATTCCCAACGTCGGCAAGTCGACGCTGATGAATGCGCTGCTCAAGAAGCGGGTGGCGGCCGTAGGCGACGAGCCTGCCGTGACCAAGACCCAGCAGCGCCTGTACCTGGGCAACAACATGGTGTTGACCGATACGCCGGGCATGCTGTGGCCCAAGATCGCCCATCCCAGCGATGGCCTGATGCTGGCTGCCAGCCACGCGGTGGGCAGCAACGCGCTGATCGAAGAAGAAGTCGCCACGTTCCTGGCCGACCAGTTGCTGCAGCGCTATGGTCATCTGCTGGCAGCGCGCTATGGTTTCGACCTGGCGGGCATGGATGGGGTGGCAGTGGTGGAAGGCGTGGCCGCCAAGCGCGGGTTCCGCATCAAGGGCGGCGAGTACGATTTCGAGAAGGCTGCCCACGTGTTCCTGCAGGATTACCGCAGCGGCGCCCTGGGACGCATCACCCTCGAGACGCCGACGTCGCGCGCCGAACTGCTGGCCAGCTACCAGTCGACCGACAATCCGGAAGCGCTTGACGATGAAGGCGACGAGGAAGAGGAAGAAGAATACGACTGGCGTAATGCGCCGGATCACCGGTCCGGCAGGGATTGATGGTGACGCAGGGAGAAACGGCTAGCGATGGTTCATGCTGGCCGTTTAGCCTTAGCGGTCCCAGGACGGAATGTAGTCTTTGCCACATGTTGGCAACGTCATGCCCGCGTGATTGAAGGCAGGGAATGATGACAGGGGAAAGCTCTTCATCCTGAAGGGGTTCTGCATATCGGAAAAGTGTCGCGCGTCTCCCATCGCCATGGCGGTGGCGACACCGAAGTTGGTGGCATCCGGGTTATCCGAAAAATGCTGGCCGAGAGGGCTGACGGTCACTGTGCCGTCTGGTGTCTTGTCCCAGAAGTTCGTTTCAATCGATTGCGCTGTCGCCCGCCGCATCCATGAACTGTGCCATGGAGAACCAATACCCCGGATCGACGAACTCAGCATCTTGAGGTTGAGCAACAGCATGAAGTCATCCACGTTATCCAGAGGGAAGATATCGCCCTGTCGTTTCAAGGGATTCATGCCTATCACTTCCAAGGCCTTCCAGACGAAGTCTACGCAGCTGTTGCTGATCGCGTGGTAATTGTTTATGTCAAAGCCGAACTGCCCTGGGCCTTCGATAAATTGAGTCAACGTCTTGGCTTGATCTGCAGTCACTTCATACGAAACAGAGAAGGCGGGCAAACCGGCGTAACCTTCTCCGTCATTGTTATATATTTTTCCTGGTGCAGATGAGCTTCCGGATTTCGGGCTTGCCGGCGCGAAGCCCGCTTGCGTTGAACTGTTATCAGGAGAAACTACTTCGAACCAGGCGTGGCCCCCAATCGATCTTGTAGGGTCTTCTCCAGGCGAGAAATAAAGTGTTCCGGGACTTTCGACGTGTAGTTTCAATGTGTAACCGCGCATGGTCAGGCTCCTCTTCAATACTTACGGCTATGACGTTCGAATTCAAACAGCGTCTTGAAGTCGATTTGAGGAATCGCCGCAAGGTTGTCGACACGGACCCTATAAATCCCTGGCGTAAATTTCCGTGCATAGAGCATTTGCCCATGCCAGGTCACCGTTTTGTTTTCTGCCTCCAGCAAGTAGTGAGGCTTTCGTGTCGAAATGGTCTCTTCGATATGCACATCGCTTTTTTCATCGAAGGAATCGATGCGAATTCTCAATTTGAATGGATTGGGCGTGCGTTCGGCATCTCCGATGGCAAAACCCTGATACATCCGGCGTAGCGCATTTTTTTTCTCTTCCGGCCACGCATGGTGCGAAACAAAGATCAGATTGAATTGATAGGGTCGGTCCGAATCCCTCACCCGAACCAGAAGATCGATCTGTTCACCGCCCTGTCGCAGCGCAAACGGCATCACGTAGCCGCTTTCCTGTACGCCAGGCGTCGCTCTTTCTTCCTTTGTACATCCGCTGATCGTCGCGGTAGACAATCCCGTCGGAATGAGGATCGCCAGTCTTTTGAGCCATGTTCGCAGTAGCATTTCGACTCCGGAGGGAGGATGTTGGATGTTCGGGACGTTAGCGCAGCGGAGGGGGATTGAAAAAAGCACTGATTCGACAGCGAGAGGATTCAAAATAATTTCGCCTCACTGACCTGAGGGGTAAATTGCTTGCTGTGTTAAAACCGCTTCCACAAAACAAAAAAGCCCACCAATTCACATTGGTGGGCTCTTCACAGGTTCCTCCGTCAGCGACGGAGGTGATCGGTCAGATTACCAGGAGGTAATCACCGAACCCTTGTACTTTTCCAGCACGAACTTCTTCACTTCCGGGCTGTGGTAAGCCTTGACCAGCTTGGCCACCCAAGGCTTGTCCTTGTCGGCAGTGCGCACGGCCAGCACGTTGGCGTAGGGGCCGGTCGAGGCTTCCACCGAGATGGCGTCCTTGGTGGGCGACAGGCCAGCCGATTCAGCGAAGTTGCCGTTGATGACGGCAGCGTCGAAGTCATCCAGCGAACGTGGCAGTTGTGCCGCGTCCAGTTCGATGATCTTGACCTTCTTCGGATTGTCGATGATGTCCAGCGGGGTCGCCTTCAGGCCAGCGTCAGGCTTGAGCTTGATCAAGCCCTTGGCTTGCAGCACCAGCAGCGCGCGGCCGCCGTTGGTCGGATCGTTCGGCACGCCGACACGGGCGCCCGACTTCAATTCGTCCAGCGACTTGACCTTCTTCGAGTAGATGCCCATCGGGAAGGTGATGGTGCTGCCGACGCTGACGAACTTGTAGCCGCGGTCCTTGATCTGTGCGTCCAGGTAAGGCTGGTGCTGGTAGCTGTTGGCATCCAGGTCACCGCCGGCCAGCGCTGCATTAGGCTGGATGTAGTCGGTGAATTCGATGATCTGCAGCTTGACGCCGTCTTTCTCGAGCAGCTTCTTGACCTGCTCCATGATCTCGGCGTGCGGGCCGGCGGTCACGCCGATCTTGATCGGCTTGTCTTGCGCCTGCACAGGCGCGGCGATCAGGCTGGCAACCACGCCCAGGCCTGCGAAGAATTGAATCAACTGACGACGGTTCATGACTTTCCTTTCAATTACACATAAGTCGCGGCGGGTAGCCGCGGTTTGTTTTATGCCGGTACCAAGTCGCCACGTTTTTAGCGATGGCTCAGCTTGCGCACCAGCAGGTCCCCAAAAGACTGCACCAACTGTACGAAGACGATCAGGATCAGCACCACCGCCAGCATCACTTCGGGCAGGAAGCGCTGGTAGCCGTAGCGGATGCCCAGGTCACCCAGGCCGCCGCCGCCGATGGCGCCGGCCATGGCCGAATAGCCCACCAGGCTGACGAAGGTGATCGTGAGACCGGCGACGATACCAGCAAATGCTTCCGGTACCAATACCTTGTAGATGATTTGCCAGGTGGTCGCGCCCATCGCCTGCGCCGCTTCCACCAGCCCGCGGTCGACTTCGCGCAGGGCGGTCTCGACCAGTCGTGCAATGAACGGGGCGGCGGCGATCGTCAGCGGCACGATGGCCGCTGCGGTACCGATCGAGGTGCCCACGAAGAAACGCGTCATCGGGATCACCGCCACCAGCAGGATGATGAACGGGGTCGACCGCACCGCATTGACCAGCAGGCCGGCGATGCGGTTGAAGGCGGTATTGGGCAGGATGCCGTTGCGATCCGTCAGGTGCAGCGCGATCCCCAGCGGAATGCCCAGCACCGAGCCCACCAGGCCCGAGATGACCACCATCATCAGGGTTTCGCCGAAGGAGCTGATGAAAAGATCAATCAGTTCAGATGACATGGTTCAGCTCCTCGACGACGACGCCCTGCGAGCGCAGGTATTGCATTGCATTGTTGATATTTTCCTGCGTGCCGTTGGCGAGGATCGCCAGCGAGCCGAAGGCCTGGCCCTGGATCTCGTCGATCTGGCCGTGCAGGATATTGAAGTCCAGGTTGTAGCGACGCACCGCTTCCGACAGATGCGGCTGGTCTACGCCCGAGCCGGTAAAGGCAAAGCGGAACAGGTGATCGGTGCCCTGGCCGCTCTCGGCATTGGCCAGACGGACCCGCAGGCGCTCGACCACGCCGCGTGGCAGTTCGTGGGCGATCACGTCGCCGATCAGCGCGCGCGTGACTTCATGGCGCGGCTGGCGGAACACCTCCAGCACTTCGCCCTGTTCGATGACCTGGCCGGCTTCCATCACCGCTACGCGATCGCAGATGACCTTGATCACTTCCATCTGGTGCGTGATGAGCACGATGGTCAGGCCCAGTTCCTTGTTGATCTTGCGCAGCAGTTCCAGGATCGAACGGGTGGTTTCCGGGTCCAGCGCCGAAGTCGCCTCGTCCGACAGCAAGACCTTGGGCTCGTTGGCCAGTGCGCGGGCAATGCCAACGCGCTGTTTCTGGCCACCCGAAATCTGCGCCGGATAACGGTCGCGCAGCTTGTCCAGGCCCACCAGTTCCAGCAGCGGCTCGACCTTCTTCGCGATCTCGGCCTTCGACTTGCCGGCCAACTCCAGGGGCAGCGCGATGTTGTCGTAGACGGTGCGCGACGACAGCAGGTTGAAGTGCTGGAAGATCATGCCGATGCCGCGCCGGGCATCACGCAACTGGTCGGCAGACAGCGCCGTCATGTCCTGGCCGTCCAGGACGATGCGTCCGGACGTGGGACGGTTCAGCAGGTTGATGGTGCGGACCAGCGTGCTCTTGCCGGCGCCGCTGCGGCCGATGATGCCGAAGATCTCGCCTTTGCGGATCGACAGATCGACATCGCGGACAGCTTCTACGTCGCCGAAGCGCTGGGTGACAGCTTGGATTTCGATCATGATGGGAACAGAAATGGCAGCGGTACTGTGCGTTTGAGCCGGCGCCGCAACATCGTCGGATGCCCGGCCTGGACCAACCACAGTCTCCACTGCCATCAATTTTTTTATAAGAAGACGCCATTTTACGGTGCCGAGGTTATAAGGGGAAAACAAATTTTCGCCTATGCATATAACCGGAATGTCTGATGAGCATGCACACGTCAAGTGTTTATTGTTCCGTTATTGGAAATTATAACTTTACGAAAGTGCTGTTTTTCTCGATATACGAAAAGATTAAAGTTCGTCTGCGGTCCGGAAGAAAGCCAACAAGCCCGGTGCCACCAGCGCTCCACGCCGTCATTGCAAATCAGCGGAGCGCCATGAGAAGACCAAATTTGCATCACCTCGTATCTTGCAGAAAGCACATCATGAAATCCCGTCAAGTCATCATCGCCTTAGCCCTCGCCGCCACCAGCAGCCTGGTGCTGGCCCAGAACGTCTCAGCCCAATCGACCCAGGCCCAGGGCAAGACCCGCACCCAGGTCATCGAAGAACTCAAGCAGGCGCGCGCCGCCGGCCTCATCAGCAGCGGCGACTACGACTATCCCAAGCTGGCGCCGTTCGTCTCGACCAAGACCCGCGCCCAGGTAGTGGAAGAGCTCAAGCAGGCGCAAGCGCGCGGCGAAGTCAACGTCGGTGACGCCTACTATCCGTACTCGCCCGAATTCACATCGACCAAGAGCCGTGCCCAGGTGCAGGCAGAACTGGTGCAGTACGAAAAGAATCCCGACCCGCAAGGCCTGTATCGCGGTTACTGATCCGTCTTGAAGTATCAGCAGAGTTAAAGAATCGATTGACCCTTCGGGGCAAGTCTTGAGCGTTCGCGCCGGCAGGTATGGCGCGGATGGGCCGGGTGTTCATGTGAGAGAGGCCCACGGCTCAGGACTTGTCTCCCGCAGCGGGATGGCGCTGCCATGCCCTTCTGCGGTTCGGGCCGATGTGCAAGACGCATCGGCCTTTTTTTGCGCGTTGCCCCCGATCCGGCAGCTATTGCCCCGTCCATTCCCCCCTTGTATTGAACTGTGGGGCGATGCACTCGCGCGGTCATGGGCAGGTTCATCTCGATGGCTTGCTCAACGCGGAATAACGATCTGCACCCGCAAGCCGCCGCCATCGCGGTTGGCAAGCACGATCTCGCCACGGTGCGCCTGCACCACGGTGGCTGCAATCGATAGCCCCAGGCCGAAGCCGCCGGTGTCGGCATTGCGTGAGCGTTCCAGGCGGTAGAACGGCTCCAGCACCCTCTCCAGCATGTCGTCCGGTATTCCCGGGCCATCATCGTCGATGGTCAGCTTCACCCGATCGGCATGGTCGCGCAGTTCGATGCGGGCGCGATGACCGTATCGCACGGCGTTTTCGACGATGTTCTGCAGGCAGCGTCGCAGGCTGCGCGGGTAGCCTTGCAAGGGCGCTGCGTGGCCGGCAATGCTGACTTCCCGGCCGACCTCGGCCTGGTCGCTGCGCAGGCTTTCCAGCAGGCTGTCGAGATCGATCAACTGGCGGTGTTCCTGCACGTCGATGTCCTGCACCACATTGAGGGTGGCCGAGATCATGGCGTCCATTTCGTCGAGGTCGCGGCGAAACTTGTCGCGGCGGGTCTCGTCGTCGATCATCTCGGTGCGCAGTTTCAGGCGCGTGATCGGCGAGCGCAGGTCATGCGACACCGATGCCAGAAAACGCGTGCGCTCGGCGATGTTGTCGATGATGCGGCGTTGCATGGCATTGAACGCTTGCGCGGCGGTGCGCACTTCCAGCGGGCCGTCGGTGGCCAGTGGCGGGCTGTGGATATTGCGGCCCAACTTTTCGGCGGCATGGGCCAGCGCGTTGAGCGGTTTCAATGCCAGCCGCACCGCCATCCAGGCAATCAGCACCACCAGCGCGATGCGCAACACATAGATGCGCAACAGGTAATCGAACGCGGCGCTCTGGGGCGCAGTGCTCATCCCGGCCTGGCCTTCGGCAATCTCGGCCTGCAGCACGTAGCCGTCCGCAAGCGATACCATCGTCTTGAAATGCCCGTGCGGATATTCGTCATTGAGTAGCGTGAGCCAGGCATCCTGCCGTCCCTCGCGGTCATCCAGGTCAATCTGCAGCATGCGCCATTCGCGTGGTCCGGCACGGGCCAGCAAGACTTCGCCAAACAGCGTCGCGACCTGCGCATCGGCGCGCGCCAATACCGGTTGCGAGGGCAGCATGGCATGCGCCGCCGGTGGCGCTTGCAGGCGTAGCGTGAAGTCATCGCGACTCAACGACTGCAGCAGGGCCGGGCGCTGCGCGGGCGCGACGGCATCGAGCAGCGCCACGGCGTCGGCCAGGCGCGCGGCGGCCAGCCGGGTCGGCATCTCCATGGTTTTTCCGTAACGCATGTCGTACCAGATGGTGCCGGTCAGCATCTGCGCGGCCAGCATGCCGCCGACCAGGATCAGCGCCAGCCGGCGCGACAGCGACTGCGGCCACAGGCGCCAGCGGCCTGGCACAAGAAACCTGGCGTTCATGTGTGGTAACTGACCTCGGCCATGAGCATGTAGCCGGTATTGCGCACGGTCCGGATCAGGGCCGGTGCGCGCGGATTATCGAGCAGTTGCTGGCGCAGGCGGCTGATGCAGACATCGATCGAACGATCGAAGGGCATGGCTTCCTTGCCATAGACCGTATTGAGCAGGAAGTCGCGTGACAAGGCGCGGCCGGGATGGTCCAGCAGCGTGCGCAATACCTGATAGTCCGACCCGCCCAGGGTAATGGTCACGCCCTCGGGCGACTTCGCCTGGCGTGCCTGGGTATCGAGCTGCCAGCCGGCAAAGCTGATGTGCGACACCTGGTCGGCTTCATGTTTCTCGGGAAAGCTGCGGGCGCGGCGCACGATGACCTTCATGCGGGCCAGCAGCTCGCGCGGGTCGAACGGCTTGGGCAGGTAATCGTCAGCGCCCACTTCGAGCCCGACGATGCGGTCGATCAAGGTGCCGCGCGCGGTCAGCATGATCAGCGGCGTATTGCGCCGCTTGCGCAGTTCGCGGCATAACTCGAGCCCATCCTCGCCCGGCATCATCAGGTCGAGGATGATGATGTCGATATGCTCGCTGCCGAGTATGCGCCACATGTCCTGTCCGCCGGTGGCGGTGAAAGGACGATAGTTGGCGTCCTGCAGGTATTCGGACAGTAGTTGGCGGATGTCCGGATCGTCGTCGACGATCAGCACGTGATCTTGTTTGCCCATGAGATTGAGTTCTTGCATGCGTGCCATTTTCCCGGCCTCTCTCCCGCAGGCGGGGGCATTTTTGTAATGCCAGGAAATGTAAAGATCGCTCAATACATTTCATTACATTTGCTCCGGTTTTCAACACATTGGCGCGTGTTGCCCGATATATATTTATTCACAAATGAGAATCATTATAACTTGAGACCTGTTCCCGTTCCGGCTGGTGCGGGAAGGGCCTCTTTCGTATCGGGGAAGCCAGTTACATGAAACACCGTCATTCAATAACAGATCCGCAAGCCGGCGGTTCTGACGAGCTCGATCGCCTGTTCGGCGCCTACGGCCGCTTCTCGGCCACGGTCGGACTGGCATTGGGTTCGCTGGGCGTGGCCCACGCGGCGACAGCGACCGAGCCCGCCGCCGCGCCGCAAGACAATGCTTCGCTCAAGGAGGTGGTGATCAGCGCGCCGCGCGAAGCTCCGGAGTACAAGCCGGAAGCGGTCAGTTCGCCCAAATTCACACAGCCGCTGCTGGATATCCCGCAGAGCATCACCGTGGTGCCCAAGGAAGTATTGACCCAGCAGAATGCGCAGACGCTGCAGGACATCCTGAAAAATGTCCCTGGCATCACCTTCACCTCGGGCGAGGGCAACCTGGGCTGGGGCGACATGTTTACCATTCGCGGCTTTTCGTCCGAGCAGAGCCTGACGGTGGACGGCGTGCGCGACGCCGGCATGTCCAGCCGCAGCGATACCTTCAACCTGGAGCAGGTCGAGGTCTTCAAGGGCACCGGCTCGATCGAATCCGGCGTGTCGGCCGTGGGCGGCTCGGTCAACCTGGTCAGCAAGGAAGCCAAGCTGGATAACTTCTATAACAGTTCTTTCGGGCTGGGCACGGCCAACTACACGCGTTTTACCGCTGACCTCAATCACATGCTGAGCCCGACCAGTGCGCTGCGGCTGAACCTGATGAAGCAGCAGAATCATGTCTCCGAACGCGACGTGGTGAAGTACGACCGTCAGGGAATCGCCGCTTCGCTCGGTCTCGGCCTGGGCACCCGCACGCGGGTGTTCTTCGACCTGTTCCACCAGGACGACGACAATATTCCCGATACCGGCTTGCCGATCCAGCGTGGCACCAACGGCGCCGTCATGCCGTATGTGTCGCGCAACGCCTGGTATGGCTCCGATACTTATACACAGCAGAGCAAGACCGATGCGCTCACCGCCCGCATCGAGCATGACTTCAGCGATGACGTGAAAATTCGCAACCAGACCCGCTGGGAACGCACCGATAACCTGTCGGTGCTGTCGCCGGCGCGCTTCAACGGTGCCACCGCTGGCGGCACCACGCTGGGGACATCGCTGGGCTATGCCGGCGCTGGCGGCCTGACCTCGGCCTCGGGCGTGCTGTCGTACACCGATTTCACTAACACCGCCAACCGCTACGCCGTGCTGCGCGGCAGCGACTATGGCAACTCCAAGCGCTATAGCATCCTCGACAACCAGACCGACTTGTCATTGAAGTTCGATACCGGCTTCATCCGCCACGAACTGTCGACCGGCCTCGATATCTACCGCGAAACCTATGGCGACCTGGAGCGCTCGGTGCGAGCGCCGGTCGGCAACTTGTGGTTCGACCTGACCAACCCGAGCACCTCGTTTGCCTCGGCCGATACCGTCAAGGGCAGCGCCGGCGTGCAGTCGCGCGTCACCAACGCCGGCCTCTACGTGGCCGACACGATGAAGTTCTCGCCGCACTGGCAGTGGCTCACGGCATTACGTTACGACCGCTGGAAAGCCGAGACCTCGACCCGTGGCACGGTCACCACCAGCAGCAGCGCGGGCGCCTTGAGCGGTCGCGTGGGGCTGGTCTACAAACCGGTCGATAACGCCAGCGCGTATGTGTCCTATGCGCGGGCGGCGCAACCGTCGGCGCTGGGCGTGACCACCAACAACGCCATCTACGGTTCGGCGGCGGCCTCGACTTATTCACCGGCCATCGCCAAGACCACCGAAATCGGCGGCAAGTGGGATGTGCTCGCCAAGCGGCTGGCGTTGACCGGCGCCATCTTCCGCACCGAGGTGAGCGACTCGTGGGAATACGGCGATGACGAAACCTCGCCGGTGCGTGCGCTGCCGGCCAAGCGGGTCACCGGCGCCGAGCTCGGCGTGCAGGGCAATGTCACCGATCGCTGGTCGGTGTACGGCGGCCTGTCGCGGCTCAAGAGTCGCCAGACCAAGGGTGCCAATATCGGCAGCGAAGCCAAGAACGTCCCCGACTGGACGCTCAACCTGTGGACCTCCTACGAGGCGCAGCCCGGCCTGTACTTCAGCTATGGCGCGCAATACGTCGGACGTCGCCGTTACTCCGACAACAAGTACGTCGGCGGCCTGTCCAATAACAGCAGCACGGTGTCGGGCGCCTCCGGCAACCGGCCGGTCTATGTGCAGGACGATGAGAAGGCGCCGGCCTACTGGGTGCACAGCATCGCCGCGCGCTGGCGCCTGAACCGCCAGGTGGCGCTCAACCTGAACGTCGATAACCTGTTCAACAAGATGTACTGGTCGCGCATCGGTTCTTCGCTGGACGGCTTCCAGCTGTATGGCGTGCCGGGGGCCGGACGCACCGTCACGGCCAGCGTTGACCTCAGCTTCTGATGCGGCAGGCAGAGCAGCGCGTGAGCGTGCGCCAGTTGCGCGAGGTCGATCCCGAGCGCCTGGCTGCCATCGTCGCCGCCCGCACACCGGACGCATTGGTCTGGTTGCGGGCAGCGGCCCGGCAGGGCGTGCCGCGCGCGCAGGCGATCCTCGGCCAGCGTCTGCTGTTTGGTGAAGGCACCACGCGTCAGCCGGGCGAAGCATTGCACTGGCTGGCGCTGGCGGCGCAATCCGACGACCTGGATGCGATCAACCTGATGGGGCGCTGCTGCGAGCATGGATGGGGGCGCGTGGTGGATGCCCAGATGGCGACTTACTGGTATCGGCTGGCTGCCTTGCGTGGACTCGACTGGGGTATGTACAACCTGGCCAACCTGCTCATGAGCGGGCAGGGGACTGCCGTCGACCGGCCGGCGGCGCTGGCCTGGTATCGACAGGCGGCCGAGGCCGGGCATGCCAAGTCGATCAATGTGCTGGGCCGCTTCCATGAAGAAGGCTGGGAGGGCGAGGCCGACCTCGAGCGGGCATTCGCGTTATACGGATGCGCCGCACGCGGCGGCGATTTTCGCGGGCAGTTCAACTATGCGCGCATGTTGCTCGAGCGCGGTGCGATGGCGCAGGCGTTGATCTGGTTGCGGCTAATCCCGGCGACAGCGACGCCGGCCTTCATGCATAACCTGCGCGGGTGGTTGTTGAATTCTTCGCATGCGGCCGTCAAGGCACTGGCCGGCGAAGCCATTTTCTTGAGTGGGGAACGCGCATGATGCTGCATCTGAAGCAGGTGCTCGACGCGTCCGAACTGGCGCAGGCACGGCAATGGCTGGCGCAGGGCGACTGGGTGGATGGGCGTGTGACTTCCGGCAACCAGCCCGCTTGGCTCAAGCGCAATCGCCAGTTGCCCGAGCAGTCGCCTGCGGCTGCGCCCTTGCAGGCGCTGGTGCGCGCGGCGTTGCAGCGCAACCAGTTATTCTTTTCGGCGGCATTGCCGCGGCGCATGGTCACGCCCCTGTTCAATCGTTATGACGCCGGTGGCGACCACCTGGGGGATCACGTCGACGTCGCCATGCGTTACCAGCCCGACGGCACGCGGGTTCGCACCGACCTGTCGTGCACCTTGTTCCTGTCTGGCCCGGATGAATACGAGGGAGGTGATCTGGTGCTGCTCGAGCATGGCGATGAGCGACGCGTTCGGCTGCCGGCCGGCGACATGCTGCTGTACCCCGGCAGCCATGTGCATCGCGTCGAGCCGGTGCATGCCGGCGTGCGGCTGGCCAGCTTCTTCTGGATCGAAAGCATGGTGCGCAGCCTGGAGCAGCGTCGCATCCTGTTCGACATGGATTGCCAGCTGATGTCGTTGCGCGGCCGCCTGGCAGCCGACGATGCTGCCATCACCGGCTTGACCGGGACCTATCACAACCTGCTGCGGATGTGGGGCGACAGCTAGGCGATCACGACCGTTTCAGCAATACCGAAACGGCAAATCGATCTGCCGGATGGATCGAGATCGAGACTTCGAACACCTCGCCGGCCGCGTCCGAATACCAGCGGATGATCTTCAGCGCAGTCGTGCCCGCGGCCACCTGCAATGCGCGTGCCATCGATTCGTCGATGGTCACCGCGCGGATCTGCTGCTCCACCTGCTCGATCCGTCGTCCGTAGCGTGCTTCGATCAAGGTGCTGATCAAGACGCCGGGCGAACTGCGCACGATCTCTGCGATTTCCGCATATTCGGGCTTGATGTAGACATCGGTCCATCCGACCGGCAAGCGGTCGTTTGCGCCATCCATGCGCAGGCTGGAAATACGTATCCAGCTGGTCCCGGTCTTGCAGCGCAAGTCATCTGCCAGATCGCCACGGGCCTTCTGGCTTCCCACCTCCTGCAGCTTGCGGACGTGGGTGCTGCCGAATTGGATCAGATCATCCAGCGACGCCAGCGAAGGGCGGAATTCGTTGGTGGGGCGGACCGATTCGACCCGCGTGCCCACATTCCTTTTGCGTGACACCAAACCTAATTGTTGCAGTTCATGCAATGCCGCTCGCACCGTGTGACGACTGGTGGTGTAGTAATCGCACAACTCCATTTCGGTCGGCAACAGGCTGCCAACGGGAAAGCGTCCTGAAGTGATGCCTTCGGTCAGATGCTGCGCGATCTCAACGAAATTGGACTTTGTTGGTAAAGAGTTCATACGGCAATTATGACGTAGAACTCTGGCGCGGCAGGCCAAAAACGTATTGCCTTATATGTCCGGACATAATATATTTGATATGTCCGGACATAATAAAAACCACGGACGGGGCAAATTACCTGGCGCGTCCTGCGCGCGCCATTCAGACACGTCATTCATATACAGGCCTTCTATGTCGATCTCTGCCATCGCGACAGCCAGCACGGTTGTCGACTCCATTCTGTTTCGTGACGCCTTCGGCACGGCGGCGATGCGTACGTTGTTCTCGGACCACGCATTGATCCAGCGCTATATCGACGTCGAAGTTGCGCTGGCGAAGGCTGAGGCGAAGGTCGGGGTCATTCCGGCCGAGGCCGCGGCGGTCATTGCAAAAGAGTCGACCATCGAGCGCATCGATTTTGAACACATGCGCCACGAGACCGACATCGTCGGCTACCCGATCCTGCCGCTGGTGCATCAACTGGTGGCCATGTGCGGCGAAGCCGGTCGTTACGTGCACTGGGGCGCCACTACCCAGGACATCATGGACACCGCCGTGTCGCTGCAAGTGCGCGACGCCCTGGACGTGGTCGCCGAGGACGTACGCGCACTGCGCAAGATCCTGGCGGAGCTGGCAGTCAAGCACCGCGACACGCCAATGGCCGGACGCACCCATCTGCAGCAGGCCTTGCCGGTCACCTTCGGCTACAAGGTAGCGATCTGGCTGGCGATGTTCGATCGTCATCAGCAACGTCTGGCCGAGCTGCGTCCGCGCGTGGCGGTGGTCGAATTCGCTGGTGCGGCGGGCACCCTGGCGTCGTTGGGCGACAAGGGTTTCGAGGTGCAGCGCGCATTGGCCGAAGAACTCGGCCTGGGTGTGCCGGCCACGACCTGGCACGTGGCGCGCGACGGCTTTGCCGAAGCCATCAACCTGCTGGCGCTGGTGACCGGCTCGCTGGGCAAGATCGCGCTCGACATCATGATCATGGCATCGACCGAATTCGGTGAAGTCTATGAGCCCTTCGTCAAGGGCCGCGGCGCCAGCAGCACCATGCCGCAAAAGCGCAATCCGATTTCCAGCGAGCTGATGCTGGCCGCCTCCAAGGCGGTCCGCCAGCATGCCGGCCTGATGGTCGACGCAATGGTGCAGGACTTCGAGCGCGCCACCGGCCCGTGGCATGCCGAATGGATCGCCATTCCCGAAAGCTTCATCCTCACCGCCGGCGCGCTGCACCAGGCCAAGTTTGCCTTGGGCGGCCTGATCGTCGATACCGATCGCATGAAGGTCAACCTGGGCATCAGCCGCGGCCTCATCGTCGCCGAGGCCGTGATGATGGGCATGGCGCCATTCATCGGGCGCCAGCAGGCGCACGACATCGTGTACGACGCCTGCCGCGCCGCCAATGAAAATGGCGGCTCGCTGGCCGATGCCCTGGCGGCCATGCCAGCGGTGACCGAACACTTCGATCGCGCCACCATCGACCGTCTGACCGATCCCGAGAACTACCTGGGCCTGGCGCCGCAGATGGTTGATCAGGCGGTCCGGTTATCCGGCCAGATCAACGCCTGAGCGGCAGCGAGGAGACATGATGACTACTACTACAACACTCAAAAAAACGCCCTGGTATCGCAGGCTCGGCATGCAAGTGCTGGTGTCCCTGGTGCTCGGTATCGCGGTCGGCTTCATCTTCCCCAAGTTCTCGATGCAGCTCAAGCTGCTGGGCGATATGTTCCTGTCGCTCATCAAGGCAGGCGTGGCGCCGCTGGTGTTCCTGACCATCGTGCACGGCATTGCCTCGGCCGGCGACATCAAGAGCGCCGGTCGCGTCGGCTGGCGCGCCATCGTCTACTTCGAGGTGGTGTCGACCATCGCCCTGGTGGTCGGCCTGCTGGCCGGCAACTTGCTTGAACTGGGCAGCAACATGGCCCACGTCACCACGGGCGTGGTGCCACCGGCGGCAGCCAAGGCCGAAACCCAGAGCTTCCTGTCGTTCATGATGCATATCGTGCCGGACAATTTTGTCGGCGCATTTGCCAAGGGCGAATTGCTGCAGGTGGTGGTGCTGGCGGTGATGGTCGGCATCGGCATCCTGTCGATCCATGAGACCCGCCGTGAAAAGATCAATGTCGGCCTGGACTACATTTCGGATGTCCTGTTCTCGTTCATCAACCTGGTCATGAAACTTGCGCCGATCGGCACCTTCGGCGCGGTGGCGTATTCGGTGGGCAGCAACGGCACCGCTGTGCTGGTCGCGTTGGCGCAGCTGGTGCTTGGTTTCTACGGCGTCGTGATCTTGTTCCTGGCGGTAGTGCTGGGCACCATCGCCAGGTTCGCCGGTTTCAGCCTGTGGCGTTTCCTGCGTTTCATCAAGGAAGAGATCTTCATCGTGCTGGGTACGGCTTCTTCCGAAAGTGCCTTGCCACGCCTGTTGATCAAGCTGGAGCGACTGGGCTGCGCCAAGCAGACCGTGGGCTTGGTGCTGCCGACCGGCTACGCCTTCAATCTCGACGGCACCTCGATCTTCATGGCCATGGGCGTGATGTTCATTGCGCACGCCTATGGCGTGCCGATCACCCTGGACCACCAGATCGGCATCCTGCTGCTCATGCTGTTGACGTCCAAGGGCGCGGCCACGGTGTCGGGTGGCTCCTTCGTGGTGTTCGCCGCTACCGTCACGTCGACCGGCATCCTGCCGATCGAAGGCCTGGCCGTGATCTTCGGCGTGTATCGATTCATGTCGATGGCCATTGCCACCTGCAACACGATCGGCAACAGCGTGGCGACCGTGGTCGTGGCCAAATGGTCGGGAACGTTCGATGCCGCCAAGGCAGAGCAACATCTCTACCCCGAGCGCTTTCCACAGGTGATGGCCGAGGACGAAGCACTTAACAACGTCAGCGCCAGCGCTCACCGGTAACCATCCGGTATTCAGAAAGAGACAAACCGCCCTGTCCGTCGATCAGCGTTCGACCGGCAGGGCGGATTTACAACGAGGGCGACATGTTAAGAAAAATCTCGATAAAGGCGCGCATCAGCGGCGCTATCCTGGTGTTGGTATTGCTGCTGATCGCAGTCGGCGTGATAGGCCAACTCTCCAATCGCGCGGGCGAAACGGCGTTGCGCGAAACCTATTCGGTCCAATTGGCTTCTGCGTTGGCGGTGGGGGAATCCAAGTACAACCTGGCCATCGCACGCATCGCCATCGACCGGGCGCTGTTGCATCCCGAAGCGGGCGACACCAAGGCGCTGGTCGACAAGACCCGTGACTACCTGAAGGTCTCCGACAACGCCTGGCGTCGTTATCTGGAACTGCCCAAGTCGGCCGAAGAAGAAGCGATCGCAAAAGAGGTCGCGAGCAAGCGCGGCATCTTCATCGCGCAGGCGATCGAGCCCACCCTGGCCAGCCTGCTCAACAACGATGCGGCGTCGGCGGACAACATCACCATGAAGATTGCGCCGCCGCTGTCCCTGGCCTTTACCAAGAGCGGTGCGCAACTCGACCAGTACCTGCAACGCCATGCGCAGTCAAACTACGAGGGTTTCAGCGCCCGGCTTGAAGCGATGGGTGCGCTCTCGATCGGCATGATCGTGCTGGGCATCATCGTCGGTATTGCCTGTGGCTGGAGCCTGCAACGCGCGATTGCCCGTCCGCTGGATCGGGCCCTTGCGCATTTCTCGGCCATCGCCGATGGCGACCTGGGCCGTGACATCGCCATCGAATCCCGGGATGAGATGGGGCGGCTGATGTCCGGTCTCAAGAGCATGCGCGACAGCTTGCGCACAACGGTCAGCGCCGTGCGCAATGCGGCCGATTCGATGGCAACGGCGACCCAGCAGATTGCATCGGGCAATGCCGACCTGTCGCACCGCACTGAAGACCAGGCCGCGTCGCTCGAAGAGACCGCCGCAAGCATGGAAGAATTGACTGGCACCGTACGGCAGAATTCGGAGAGCGCCCGCCAGGCCAACGCTATCGCCGTCGACGCGCGCTCCATCGCCACGCGCGGCGCCGAGGTGACCGACCGCGTGGTGCACACCATGCGCGATATACAGAGCAGCTCAAGCCAGATGTCGGCCATCATCGGCGTGATCGATGGCATCGCCTTCCAGACCAATATCCTGGCCCTGAACGCGGCCGTCGAGGCCGCCCGCGCCGGCGAGCAGGGCCGCGGGTTTGCCGTGGTCGCCAGCGAAGTGCGCGGACTGGCGCAACGTTCGGCGGTCGCCGCCAGGGAGATCAAGCAACTGATCGACCAGTCGACCGACAAGGTGGACAGCGGGGTCGATCTGGTGGCCCAGGCCGGCCGTACCATGCAGGAGGTCAGCGACGCCGTGCGCAAGGTCGGCGACATCATCCGTGATATCTCACTGGCATCCGACGAGCAGAAGGATGGTATCGATCAGATCAGCAAAGCCGTGATGCAGATGGACGGCGTTACCCAGCAGAACGCTGCGCTGGTGGAAGAGGCAGCGGCGGCAGCCATGTCGCTGCAGGATCAGGCGCAGACGCTGCAAGGCGCGGTATCCCGGTTTCGCTATGACGGCGATACGCAGGAAGCACCGGCACGGCGCCAGATTTCACAGGAGCGGTCATGAGTGCTTCGCGCATCGAGCATGACGCCTTCGGGCCGGTCGAGATTGCCGCCGACCGTTATTGGGGCGCGCAGACGCAGCGGGCACTGGCGATCTTTGAAGTGGGCGAAGAGCGTTTTCCGGCGTGCCTGATCCATGCATTCGGGCTGCAGAAGATTGCCGCCGCCCGTGCCAATGTGCGTTGCGGCACGCTTGACCCGGTACTGGCCGATGCCATTATCGTGGCCGCCGGTGAGCTGCGCGATGGCGGCTTCGATACGCACTTTCCGCTGACGGTGTGGCAGACAGGTTCCGGTACGCAGACCAACATGAATGCCAACGAGGTGATCGCCAACCGGGCCAACCAGTTATTGGGCCAGGCGCTCGGCACCAAGGCGCCGGTGCACCCCAACGATCACGTCAACGCCTCGCAATCCTCCAACGACAGCTTCCCGACGGTGATGCATCTGGTCACCGTGACTGAACTGGAGGAGCGCCTCAAGCCGGCACTGCTGTTATTGCGTGACAGCCTTCAACAGCGCGCCACCGCCTTTGCCGATGTGCTCAAAATCGCCCGCACCCACTTGATGGATGCAGTGCCGATGACAATGGGCCAGGGCTTCGACGCGTTCGCGCGCCAGGTCGGCCATGCAATCGAGCGCATCGATGCCAGCATGCCGCGCCTGCTGGCATTGCCCCAGGGCGGCACGGCTGCCGGCACAGGATTGAATGCGCCGGCGCAGTTCGATCAGTTTTTCTGTGCAGAGATCAGGGAGCTTACCGGCCGGCTGTTCTTTCCCAATCCGTCCAAGTTCGAGGGGATGGGCTCGCATGACGCCCTGGTGGAAGCCTCTGGCGCACTTAACGTGCTGGCCACTGCCTTGATCAAGATCGCCAACGATGTGCGCTGGCTGGGATCGGGACCGCGCTGCGGCCTGGGCGAGCTGAAGATTCCCGATGACGGCTTGACCAGTTCGATCATGCCGGGCAAGCGCAATCCGACCATTGCCGAGGTCCTGGCCCAGGCGTGCATGCAGGTCATGGGCAATCACGCCACGATCAGCATCGCCAATGCATCCGGCAATTTCGAGTTGAATGTGGCCAAGCCGGTGTTGATCAATAACCTGTTGCAATCGATCCGGTTGCTGGCGGATGCCTCACGCGTATTTGCCCGGCGGCTGGTCGACGGGCTGGAAGCGGATCGTGAGCGACTGGCTTCCAATGTCGAGAACGCCCTGCTGCAGGTCACGGCGCTGAATCCCATCATCGGTTACGACAAGGTGGCGCAGATCACGCGTACCGCGCTGGAACAAGGTATTACGCCGCGCGCGGCAGCGTTGTCGCTGGGCCTGGTGGATGCCCAGACCTATGACCGTGTCGTCGATGCGGCCAGGCTGGCGGGCATGTCGGCGGGCGGTACCGAGTAATATCGAGCGTCTTTCTTCTGGCGTAAATAAAAATCCCTCGCACCGTTGCCGATGCGAGGGATTTTTTTGCGGTCATCGACCGTTACGGGTAACGGTCGTGGGGCCGACGGCTATTACATCATGCCGTCCATGCCACCCATGCCGCCCATACCACCCATGCCGCCTGGCATACCGGCTGGCTTGTCGTCTGCCACTTCGGCCACCAGGGCGTCGGTAGTCAGGATCAGGGCAGCCACGGAGGCAGCGTTCTGCAGAGCCGAACGGGTCACCTTGGCTGGGTCCAGCACGCCCAGTTCAACCAGGTCACCGTAGGTGCCGTTGGACGCGTTGTAACCGAAGTTGCCAGTGCCTTCCAGCACCTTGTTGATGACGACCGAAGGTTCGTCGCCAGCGTTGAACACGATCTGACGCAGTGGTTCTTCGATAGCGCGCAGAACGATCTTGATGCCGGCTTCCTGGTCAGGAGTGTCACCCTTCAGGTTCTTGACGTTGGCACGTGCACGCAGCAGGGCCACGCCGCCGCCAGGAACGACGCCTTCTTCAACAGCTGCGCGGGTAGCGTGCAGTGCATCTTCGACGCGAGCCTTCTTTTCCTTCATTTCGACTTCGGTGGCAGCGCCAACCTTGATCAGTGCAACACCGCCGGCCAGCTTGGCGACGCGTTCTTGCAGCTTTTCACGGTCGTAGTCCGAAGTGGCTTCTTCGATTTGCGCGCGGATTTGCTTGACGCGTGCTTCGATGCCGATAGCTTCGCCGGCGCCGTCGATGATGGTGGTGTTTTCCTTGCCGATTTCAACGCGCTTGGCTTGGCCCAGTTCAGCCAGGGTAGCCTTTTCCAGGGTCAGGCCGACTTCTTCGGCGATGACTTGGCCACCGGTCAGGATAGCGATGTCTTCCAGCATGGCCTTGCGACGGTCGCCGAAGCCAGGCGCCTTGACGGCAGCGGTCTTCAGGATGCCACGGATGTTGTTGACCACCAGAGTTGCCAGGGCTTCGCCTTCGACATCTTCAGCGATGATCAGCAGTGGGCGGCCAGCCTTGGCCACTTGTTCCAGGATCGGCAGCAGGTCACGGATGTTCGAAACCTTCTTGTCGAACAGCAGGATGAACGGGTTGTCCAGGGCGACGACTTGCTTCTCTTGGTTGTTGATGAAGTACGGCGACAGGTAGCCGCGGTCGAACTGCATGCCTTCCACGATTTCCAGTTCGTTTTCCAGCGACTTGCCGTCTTCGACGGTGATGACGCCTTCCTTGCCGACCTTGTCCATGGCCTTGGCGATGATGTCGCCGATGTCCTGGTCGGAGTTAGCCGAGATCGAACCGACCTGGGCGATTTCCTTGTTGGTGGTGGTTGGCTTGGACAGGTTCTTGACTTCAGCCACGATGGCGGTCACTGCCTTGTCGATGCCGCGCTTCAGGTCGGTCGGGTTGAAACCTGCTGCGACGTACTTGAAGCCTTCGCGAACGATAGCCTGGGCCAGCACGGTTGCGGTGGTGGTACCGTCACCGGCGTTGTCGGAGGTCTTGGAAGCGACTTCCTTGACCAGCTGCGCGCCCATGTTTTCCAGCTTGTCCTTCAGTTCGATTTCCTTGGCCACGGACACACCGTCCTTGGTCACGGTCGGGGCGCCGAAGCTGCGCTCCAGAACCACGTTACGACCCTTGGGGCCCAGGGTGACCTTGACTGCGTTCGCCAGGATGTTGACGCCGTTGACGATCTTGGCGCGTGCTTCATCGCCGAAAATAACTTGCTTTGATGCCATGTTGGATTCTCCAGAAATTCGGTTGAATTCGTTTTACCGTGCAGCAGCCGACGGCGGCTGCGACGCGAAATTACTTCTCGACGACAGCGAACAGGTCTTCTTCGCGCATGACCAGCAGTTCCTGGCCATCGATCTTCACGGCCTGGCCGGAATACTTGCCGAACAGAACACGGTCACCGACCTTGACGGCCAGTTGGCGGACCTTGCCATCTTCCAGGATCTTGCCATTGCCGACGGCCAGGATTTCGCCCTGGTCCGGCTTTTCGGTCGCTGCATCAGGCAGAACGATACCGGAAGCAGTCTTGGTTTCCTGGTCGAGGCGCTTGACGATTACGCGATCGTGCAAAGGGCGAAGATTCATGAGAACTCCTTAAAAATCAATAAGTTGGCAATAATTGCGGCGATGGCTGCAATGGGTTTTCTTCCAAATGCAGCAGAACTCACCGCATGAAAAAGGGAAATAGGCCGAGAAGGGCTGTTAGCACTCTCCTGCGACGAGTGCTAAGTATAGGGACGGGTTGGGGAATTTTCAAGACGGATGTTGATGGGTTTGCTGTCGGAATTCAGCTAAGTCTGAACTTTATTCATTTAACTCTGAACTTTTCTGTTGAAATTCGTGTTTCCAAAAGGTAACGTTTGAGCGCTAAGCCAGACGGCATGGTCGGTCTGCCCTGTTGATTTGCTCGCAGATTTGACCCTCTCAAGTTGACCCACCTTCCACTGACGTCCGAAGGCCGCCACTCGGTCATAGGATCCTTCATATCCCAGATCTCTCAGATCCAGGAACATCTGCTTAAGCGTTCTTCGCTGCTTTCTGGATTTGACCGCTTCGGTGGCTAGCCAGGTATTCAGCCTCGGTGCGTACTCATCGAGTGAGCTCAATTTCTGCCTGGCGGCATAGGAAGGTTCAATCGCTTCGGATCGAATGTAGCGTCGAACGGTATTTCGAGAGATATCAAGCCGTCTGGCTATTTCTCTGATCGAGACGCGGTCTCTGATGTACCAGCGTCGAATAATTCCAAGTAGTGCCACGTCTATCACTCCATTCTCCTACTCGCTATATTGAGCAGGATTGTGTTCTAAACATGGGTCAACATTGGATGCAATTTAGGCCCATAATGGAGTGAACCCCTCGGGCTGGACCAAAGTTGGTCGAGAAACTAAGCCGCTTGCCGAGTGAGTTGTGCTTCGAAATGGTTAGGTGATTGATAGCCCAATGCAGAGTGCATGCGCCGCTCGTTGTAAA
>NZ_JAIUCY010000004.1 GCF_020179755.1 Herbaspirillum sp. alder98 | reverse complement strand
TCTTGAATTGCGGGCTGTGCCGCCGATAGGGACCTCGTGATGCCATGATGTCGCTCCTCCTGAGAAGGCTCGACAAGCGTATCACTTCATCTCCAGGCCTTGGTCCAGCCCGAGGGGTTCACTCCATAAGTGGGTCAGTTTTGGATGCAATTCAACAAGGCATGCATATTGCGGAGGCTAGTGGACACCCAGTTCGGTTTGAATTGGACACTCAAACCGAAACGAACTGAACGGTGCAGCGGCGACCTGGACAGCGCGATGCATCAGAAGTCTGCTATTGGCCGATAGCGGGCGTCACTGGTTGGTTTCTGATATTGCTTATTGCAAGCGCCGGGGCTATAGCTAAAAAGATCGAGTATGCACAGACCGGTCGATTCGGGGCTTTAGGAGAGCAGCTGCATGCTGCTCTAACCTCGGCGTAACTCTTTTTTGGTCGCAGATACCGCCTTTGAGAGCATGTCTAGCGCTGAGTCGGTGCAAAGCGGAAGTGAGAAGCGAAGGTAGGGGCTGAGTTCAAGATTCGGACGGAATGCGCAACCCGGTGCTAACAGCATCCCCATTCGCGATGCCTGGTTGGTCAGAGCCATGGCATCCGGAATGTCTACCTGCTTCATCCATACGAATGTGCCGCCGATATACGGTTGATCAATTCGGAAGCCATCTTGCTCAAGGCGCGCTATTGCTGTGGAGGCTCTTTCCTGCAGGCGGCGATCAAGCCGCCTGACGTGTCGCGCATAGTGGCCATCGGCCAACAAGGAATGAACAATGGCCTCGTTAGGCTCACAACTCGCGTAGCAACTGATTAATTTCAGTGTCACGAGCTCCTCAAGGAAGTCAGTCCGCTTGGTGGCCAAATAGCCGACTCGGAGGCTGGGAGTCAGTGTTTTTGAAAAGCTTCCCAAATAGATAACTCGATTCAACTGGTCGAGCATGGCCAATCTTGGCGAATTCTCCGGCGCCAGATCTGCCGAGACATCATCTTCTACGATAGTTACGCCATGCTTCTCGGCTGCGCGCAACAGGTCGTGCGCAACCGATAAGGACAGCATGGAGCCGGTGGGGTTCTGTAGCGCACTCTGCGTAAAGAAGATGCTCGGCTTTAGTTCTGTGCAAATCTTCTCGAACGCGGCAACGTCCGGTCCGTCCAGATTCCTGGGGACGCCAACAATATGCGCTCCTCTTACCTTGAGCGCCCATACAGTCTGGAAGTAGCCTGGATCATCTATGAGCACGGTTTGACCGGGCTTGACCAAGAGTCGGATTAGCAAGTCAATCGCTTGTGTCGCGCCATTGGTCAGCAGCAAATTGCTCGTGGCAGCCTTGATACCGCGTTGCGAAAGCTGTCTTGCCAGCATTTCCCGGAGAGGGGCATAACCTTGCGTCGTGCCCAGGGCTCCGAACCTTGGAAGAAGTCCGCGCGAGATTTTCCGAACCGCAGACTCCAGCTCGATATAGTCGACCCAATCGGAACCGACCGGCCCACCTCCGAGGCGGACCGACGATGTCGGCGCATCAGACATTAATTCTTGTCCCAACTTCTTCGGGTCAAGCGACTCCCTCAATTTTGCGACTTCGGACACCGAGGATTTAGTCGGACTCTCTGCGACAAAGAAGCCTGATCCGCGCCGCGATAGCACGACGCCACGGGCGACCAGGTGTGAATAGGCCTCGACCACAGTATGCGTACTGGTGCTGTGCGCCTCGGCCAGCACCCGAACAGACGGGAGCTTGGTGCCTCCTCGCAAAACACCGCGGTCGATCAATTGCTCAATCTCGGAAGAGAGCTGCTGGGAAAGCGGAGTGCTGGAATTTCTCGAGAGAGAGACTGCGATATCTGTAGTAGTCATCTATTGATACAGTTATGAACAGTTATGCGTAACTGTATCATACAAGCGCCGGTGCGCTGGCTATCATTTGCCTGCGCCTGATGTTGCGGCGCCTTCTGCATAAAAGCTCCAGGGTTCTCTCAACCAAGGCTTGCGCTTCTACTTTGTTCGTTCTGAAGCCGTGAGAAATCTCAATGGGGTAAGGCGGGGACACCTTGTGCTGGACAAATAAGAGCGGTACCACCTTTCAACTCGGGAATGGATAAGGCACTCTGATGAAACAACTCAAACGCGGAAAACTTGCACTGGCAACGCTTCTCCTCGGCGTACTTGTTGGCAGCGCTCATGGACAGGATCTGACGGGACGGCTGAAGAAGATCAAGGAAACCGGCGTAATCACTTTAGGAGTGCGCGATTCCTCGATTCCTTTCTCCTACCTGACTGAAAACCAGACTTATATCGGTTATGCGGTCGACCTGTGTCTGAAGGCCGCCACTGCGGTGCAGCGAGAACTTGGGCTTTCCAAGCTGGATATCAAGATGCTGCCGGTCACCGCAGTTACCCGTATTCCGCTGATCGCCAACGGCACCATCGACCTGAATTGCGATTCCGCGACCAACAACGAGGAGCGACAAAAGACCGTTACTTTCGCTCCGACCATTTTTGTCACTTCAAGCCGGATCATGGCAAAGAAATCATCGAGCTATCGCAAGCTCGACGATTTGAAGGGCAAGGTCGTGGTGGCTTCCTCCGGCACCTCGAACATCAAGCAACTGGCGACGCTCAATGGCGAGCGAAAGCTTGGGATCACGATCCTCACTGCGCGTGACCACGCTGAAGCATTCCTGATGTTCGAGACAGATCGGGCGCAAGCCATCATCAACGACGACATTATCCTGGCATCTCTGGCCGCGACATCGAAGAGCCCGGGAGATTATGTTCTGAGCTCGGAGGCACTCTCTGTCGAGCCGCTCGGGATCATCGAGCCGCTCAATGATCCCGCATTCAAAAAGGTAGTCGACGCGGCGATTTCCAACGTGTACCGCTCCGGGGAAATCAATCGCATCTATGCGAAATGGTTCCAAGCGCCAATTCCCCCCAAGGGCGTGAATCTCAATATTCCGATGAGCGCTGAATTCAAAGCCGTTGTGGCCAAGCCGACTGATTCACCCATTGCAGCCGAATACGCTCTGACTGGAAAGTAGGCAAACCATATCGCTCTATGCATAAGCATGGAGCGAAGTAATGCGGGCGGGCTCACCAAGGCGAGAACTTGCCCGCAAAAGAAGAGCAATGCAGGTCGGAAAGAATAGGCTGGAAGTATGAGTGAAAAGATCAGAATCGAGAGCGAGCAGGCCTTGCAGGTAGGAATTACGGCCCTGACCAAGGCCGGAGTACCTGATGCCGGAGCAAGGATGCAAATGGATCTCTTGCTGGAAGCTGAGCTTCGCGGTCGTGCATCACACGGTCTGTTGAGGCTGCCGCGTGTTATCGAACGAATCCGCAACGGCGTAGCAAATCCTGTGACGGAAGGGACGTCGCGCTGGCGTGGGGATGCGTTGTTGCAGGTTGATGGGCAGCAAGGGTTGGGGCCGGTTGTAGCCTGGGCCGCGCTGGAAAAGATTTCAGTTCGCGCAAAGACTGCCGGCCTGGCGGCTGCAGCGATCAGCAACAACAATCATCTGGGCATGCTGGCGCTCTACGCGGAGCGTGTTGCCCGAGACGGGCAAGTGCTGATTGCACTTACCACCAGTGAGGCACTGGTGCATCCCTGGGGTGGCCGTCAGGCCATGATCGGTACCAATCCAGTGGCCATTGGCGTTCCTGCCACCCCTGATCCTTTCGTTCTCGACATGGCAACTAGCCTCATATCGATGGGCCAGGTGCATGACTACGCCAACAGAGGGCAGGCTCTCCAGCCTGGTTGGGCCCTTGATGCCAAGGGCGATCCAACCATCGATGCCGCTGCCGCCAAGGACGGGGCGATCGCTCCGTTCGGTGGTGCAAAAGGTTATGCGCTGGGGCTTGCCTTCGAAATATTGGTCGGGGCACTCACCGCATCTGCTTTGGGGCGCGATGTGGCAGGCACCCTTGACTCAACGAAGCTGTGCAACAAGGGCGACGTGTTCATCGTCATCGAGCCGGAGTCGGATGCAATGACGCAATCGGTTACGGACTACCTGAATATGCTTCGGACATCTGTACCGGCTGTTGCAGAGCGGCCGGTGGTGGTGCCGGGAGATCGTGCGTTGCTCCAGAGGGATGCGAGCCTCAAAAACGGAGTTCTCATTGCTCCAGAGGTCTGGCAGCGGATACGAGATCTGGCTGATCCCGCAGGAAATGAGCTCGGCTCTTCGCTTCTACATTGACTAACAGGGTGACACAGATGGATGAAATCTTCGGAGTAATGCGGTCGCCCAATGCGATCATCTTCGGAAACGGCCAGCGCCACGCGCTTGGGCAGATTATTGGGCGTATCGGAACACGTGTTCTTGTCTGCACCGATCAACGCTTCGCGGCATCCACTGAGATGGATGAAATTCTCGCGGATCTGAAGTCGAAGGGGCTGGATTGCCTGGTATTTGATGGGACGCAAGCGGAATTGCCGCTTTCAAGTATCGAGGAGTGCGTCAAGTTCTGTGAAGGCTTCAATCCCGACGTGATTGCTGGTATCGGCGGGGGAAGCTGCATGGACATGGCCAAATTGGTCAGCTTGCTGCTCACCCATGGCGGGCCGATGGATCGTTTTTACGGCGAGTTCAAGGTCCCCGGTCCCGTCATCCCTGTGGTCGCAGTTCCTACGACCTCGGGCACAGGCTCCGAAGTCACTCCTGTAGCGGTGCTGGCCGATCACGCACGCGACCTGAAAGTCGGGGTGTCCAGTCCTTATCTGATCCCGCATACCGCTGTCTGCGACGCAGAACTCACTCTAACCTGCCCGCCAGGCTTGACGGCCTTGTCAGGCGCAGACGCATTGACACACGCCGTCGAAGCCTTGACCGCGATCAGTCACCCGCGCACGCCGGAGTTGTCCCAGCAGCGAGTGTTCGTCGGCAAGAACCTGTTCAGCGACCAGCATGCGCTGGTGGCGATTCGAGCGATTTTCAAACATCTTCCTCGCGCAATCGAGGACGGCTCGGACGTCAACGCACGCAGCATGCTGATGTATGGGGCCGTTTCGGCAGGGATGGCCTTTGGGGTGGCGGGGACGGCGGCGGCACACGCGATTCAGTATCCGGTGGGAGCGCTCACGCACACTGCGCATGGCCTGGGTGTCGCGACGCTTCTTCCCTATGTCATGGCATATAACGCGCCCGCATGCCTTCATGAACTGCTGGCGATGGGGGACGCAATCGGTGTCACACATGGCACCTCAGAGCAAATCGTTCTGGAAACGATCGAGCGCACTCGTGATCTGTGCGCCCGTATCGGAATCCCTGGCACCTTGGCGGGCTTGAACCTGCCCGAGGAGAAGTTGGACTGGGTTGCCGAACAATCAATGCTGTCAGCACGACTTATCAATAACAACCCCCGCAAGCTTGATGTTGAGGGCGTGCGTGAAATTGTTCAGAACGCCTTCTACGGCACTCACTAACTCATACCCGCGGCATATCAGAGGAAATCATGGCATCAACTGAGCTCAACATTGCGTCAATCCCTACTGACCTTTTCATCGGCGGCGCCTGGCGTGCGTCGGCAACCGGAAAGAGGATTGACGTTATCGATCCTGCGACCGAGAGCCGTTTGGCCAGCGTGGCAGACGCCAGTGTCGAAGACGCAATTCAGGCGGTAGACGCTGCAGATAAGGCCGCAAAAGATTGGGCGAAGACAGCGCCACGTGTCCGTAGCGATATCTTGCGCCGTTGCTATGACTTGATGATTCGGGATGCCGAAAAACTGGCAAAGCTCATTTCGCTGGAAAACGGAAAATCGTTGACCGATGCAAAAGGAGAAGTCGCTTACGCCGCAGAGTTCTTCCGCTGGTATGCAGAAGAGGCGGTTCGCATCAATGGCGAGATCAGCATTGCCCCCTCGGGCATGGCGCGTACGCTTGTACAGTATCAGCCGGTTGGAATCTCGTTGCTCATTACGCCATGGAATTTCCCGGCAGCCATGGCAACCCGAAAGATTGGCCCGGCGCTTGCTGCCGGATGCACCTGCATTCTGAAGCCGGCGACCGAAACCCCGCTGACTGCCTATGCGATCGCCGCACTCCTGGCTGAGGCGGGGGTTCCGGCAGGAGTCGTGAATGTTCTGACTACATCAACCGCCGGCAAGGTCTCCAACGCTATCCTGGAAGATCCGCGTGTCCGCAAATTGTCCTTTACCGGCTCCACTGAAGTCGGGAGGATCTTGCTGCGCAAGGCAGCGGATTCCGTCATTAACTGCTCGATGGAGCTGGGCGGCAATGCACCGTTTGTCGTGTTTGATGACGCTGACATGGATGCGGCCATCGAAGGCGCAATGATCGCCAAGATGCGTAACGGCGGCGAGGCCTGCACGGCGGCAAATCGCTTCTACGTCCAGCGTGGGGCAGCTGCAGAGTTCAGTCGTCGGCTTGCTGAGCGAATCGCCGCCTTGGTGGTTGATGACGGTATCAAGCCCGGCACACAGTGCGGTCCATTGGTCAATAAAGCTGCTGTCGAGAAAGTAGCGTCTTTGGTAGATGACGCCGTGGCAAAAGGGGCGAAGGTACTGACAGGCGGAAAGGCGCCTGGCCGCGTAGGTTATTTCTTCCAGCCTACGGTACTGACGGATGTGTCGTCTGATGCCGATCTTCTGGGCGAAGAAATCTTCGGCCCTGTGGCTCCTATCGTCGTGTTCGATACCGAAGCTCAAGCTGTTGAGCTCGCCAATGCCACCGAATACGGTCTGGTCGCTTACATCTACACGAGCGATCTTGCTCGCGGGTTGCGCGTATCAGAAATGGTGGAGAGCGGGATGATTGCCTTGAATCGAGGTCTCGTTTCCGATCCGGCCGCCCCGTTTGGCGGCGTCAAGCAAAGCGGCCTGGGACGAGAAGGAGCGCACCACGGGCTCCTGGAGTTTACCGAGGCGAAATATATTTCGACCAATTGGTAAAGCTGACCAGGCTCAAACATGTTTAGAAGTGAGGGCACCTTGCCCCGCTTGATTTATCGCCCATATCGCACACTGCCATGACCCATCCTCAATTTACCCAACCACCATCTACCCCTACTGAGGGGCAAGCGACCAGGAGTCAGCTTGCGCCCAGTGGCGTGATCAAATTCGGAGTCGCGTTTGCGCCGGAGATGTCGAACTTCTTCGTCGTCAAGGACGGTGACGGCCAGCCCCGCGGTGTGACAGCCGAGTTGGGGAAAGCACTTGCAACGCAACTGCGTGTTCCAATCGATTTCTACGTCGCCCCCAATTCCGGACAACTGACCGACGCACTTGAAAGTGGGGTCATTGATGTCGCTTTCATGCCGGTCGACGAGGAACGTCGCCGACGGGTCGATTTCGGGCCGAGCTATTTCGTCCTCCAGGCGACAGGCCTGGTGCGCGGAGATTCTGGAATCAACGCCATTGCTGATCTCGACAAGCCAAGCGCCAAGGTGGCAGGCATTGCGAACACCACCACCATTCGTGGCACCGCGCGCGCCTTGCCTTCTGCAACGATCGTCTCGTCCGAGACAGTCGGTGAAGCCATGGAGATGCTGCGCGACGGTCGGGTCGATGCGGTCTCCTTGTCGCGCGATGTATTGGCTTTATACCAGGCAGGGATTCCTGGTTCGCGCATTCTGGACGGCCATCTTCACAGCGCGGGGATTGCGATCGCCGTGCCCAAGAAGCGGCCGCTGGCGCTGTCCTATGTTTCTGCATTTCTTGAAGACGCCAAGGCGTCCGGGCTCGTCCGAAAACTGTTTGATGACGCCGGCCTGGTCAACGACAAGGTCGCCCCGGCTGAAAGCACCAACTGAGATCAATGCAATAACCCTATCGCACACGAAACAGGTCAAATCATGCCAATACTTGCAAAACGCGCCACCGAAATCAAACCGTCGCCGACCATGGCAATGAGCGCACTTGCCGCTGAAATGAAGCGCGCGGGCCGCGATGTCATTCCCCTGAGCCTGGGTGAGCCGGACTTCCACACGCCGCAACACATCAAGGATGCGGGTATTGAGGCGATTCGCACCGATTTCACGAAATACACCGCAGCGGACGGCTTCGCGCCCCTGAAGAAAGCAATCATCGCTAAACTCGCGCGCGAAAATGGCGCGAGCTACGCCGCTGACCAGATTGTGGTCGGTAGCGGCGCCAAGGTGATCATCTATGCGGCCATGCTTAGTGTCGTTAATCCCGGAGACGAAGTCGTTATCCCCGCGCCGTATTGGGTCACCTATCCGGATCATGTAGAACTGGCCGGCGGAAAGCCAGTGTTCGTGGTGGGTGAGGAATCGACCGGGTTCAAGATCACGCCGCAATCATTGGCGAGCGTTCTCAACGCGAAGACTCGCGCAATTATCTTCAATTCGCCTAGCAATCCATCGGGGGCCATTTATACCGAAGATGAGATTCGTGCGCTGGCGGAGGTGCTGAAGAAATATCCCGATGTCTGGATTGTGACTGACGAACTTTATGAACATCTTGCCTACGATGGAGAGAAAACGGCAACGTTCGCGCAAATCATCCCGGAATTCTCTGACCGCATTATCACGATCAACGGCTTCTCCAAGGGCTACGTCATGACGGGCTGGCGTCTGGGATTCGCTGCCGGCCCCAAGAAAGTGATGAAGGCCATCGGTGATCTACTCAGCCAATTGACCGGCAGCCCGAGCAGCATTGCTCAAGCTGCGGCTATTGCGGCTCTCGAAGGTGACCAATCCTTCCTGTCCGCAAATCGCGAAGTGTTCGAGGCGCGCCGCAATTTCGTGGTGGAGCGCCTGAACAAGGTGCCGGGACTTTCGGCCATCAAGCCAGCCGGAACCTTCTACGTTTACATCAACTGCCGTGACTGGATCGGCCGTACTAGCGGGGCGGGACGGAAGTTGAGCACGGATGTCGCCATTGCCGAGGCCCTTCTTGATGAAAGTGAGATGGCGGCTGTGCCAGGCGAAGTATTCGGTCTAAGCCCCTTCTTCCGCATCTCCATTTCCCTCGAAATGGCGCTTCTTGAAAAAGCAATGGACAGGTTCGATGCATTTGCCAAGGCTATGCGCTGATCCGAGCCATCTCGAGGGCCGCATCTATGCGGTGCGGCCTTCTTGGCGATTGCTTGAATATATCAAGAATCAGACTGATGTCTGATCAGCCCCGCACATGCGGTTCTGTAGCGGCGCCGCATTGGCTGGCGCTGCATCACTGCACATGGCGCCATCCGGCCAAAATCAATCCATAGATGAGGAAGTGATGTTGCTGTCTACACTGCGTGCCCGCTTGATCGCGGTCTGCGTAGCCACCGTGCTGACCGGAATGTTGAGTATGGTTGGCGCGAACTACGTCACAACACGATCACAGTTGCTTGAACGTCTGGAAGTGCAGACGCGCCAGCTGGCCGATAGCCACGCGGCGACCATCGCTGCCTGGATTCAATCTAAAAAGTTGGTTGTGTCTTCCATCGTGCAGTCCACTGGAGAGGAAGATGCCGTTCCGGCACTCAAGGCGGCTCGACAGGCCGGTGGATTCGATGACGCCTACATCGGCTATCAGGACAAGCGTGCTTCGTTTTCGCAGTCGCGGAGCAGAGCGCCGGACTACGATCCAACAAAGAGGCCTTGGTTTATAAAGGCATCGGAGGCTTCAATCCCAGTCGTCACCTCCCCCTACGTCAGTGCCAGCACCGGAAAATTATTGGTGACATTTGCTGAGGCCGTACGATCAGAGAACAAGGTCATCGCGGTCGCCTCCGCCGACGTGCTCCTTGATACAGTCGTTCAGATCGTGGTCGGTATCAAAGCTACGCCGAATAGTTTTGCATTCTTGGTCGATAGTGCCGGCAAGATCATTGCCCATCCCGATTCTGCACTTGCACTAAAGCCGGTATCGGACATTGATCCAGGATTGAATTCCGGATTTTTGTCTGAGTTAGAACGTTCTCAACGAAGCAAATATGTGGAGTTGGACGGGAAGGCCGTGATGCTTCAGGCAGTTAGCGTACCTGGTACTGACTGGAAATTGCTGATTGCCCTGGATCGTGCTGATGTAATGCGGCCATTGAAGGAGGTGTTGATTTCGTCGGTGCTGATCGCCGCACTGATTGCCTGCGCTGCTTCTGCCTTGCTGGGCGCACTGATCGCAAAGGCTTTGGTGCGCCTGGGACTCGTGCGCGATGCGCTGAATGACATTGCCAGCGGCGAAGGTGATTTGACGCAGAGAATCGACGCAAGCGGGATTGATGAGCTCGCGCAAATTGCGCGGGCCTTCAATCAGTTTGTCCAAAAGATATCGAATCTTTTGCGGGAAATTAGGACGTCGAGTGAAATCATTAAGATCGCGTCCAGTGAAATCGCACATGGCAATGCAGATTTATCGGCAAGAACAGAATCCCAGGCTGGCGCTCTGGAGGAGACCGCGTCCGCGATGGAGGAGCTTACCTCTGGAGTGCAACAGAATTCCGATAACGCCCATCAGGCGAACACGTTGGCCGCGGGGGCTTCCAGCGTAGCTGCTCAGGGAGGCGACATGGTAAGCCGCATGGTCGATACCATGATTGGCATAGATGCCTCGTCCAAAAGGGTCGTCGAGATCATTGCGGTGATTGACGGCATTGCATTTCAGACCAATATCCTTGCACTCAATGCGGCGGTTGAGGCGGCCCGTGCCGGCGAGCAGGGACGGGGATTCGCGGTGGTGGCGAGCGAAGTGCGAGTCTTGGCGCAGCGGTCTGCACTCGCGGCAAAAGAGATTGCTGGCTTGATCGGTGACTCTACGCGGCAGGTTTCGGAAGGCAGCTTGCTGGCGACCCAAGCGGGAACAACGATCCAAGAGGTTGTTGCCAGCGTTCAAAGAGTCAGTTCAGTGATGGCCGAAATCAGTGCGGCAAGCGCCGAGCAGGATCGCGGTGTTGGTGAAATCAATGCCGCAATCTTGCAGATGGACGAGGTGACGCAGAGGAATGCCGCTCTGGTGGAAGAAGTATCCGCCGCGGCGCATTCCCTTCAAGGGCAAGCACTCAAGCTATCTGAGCTTGTTAACGTCTTCACACTAGATTGATGGCTGAGTGCTGTTTTTTACGGATGTCAGCGTTCGCCCCCCGAGGCGGCAACAGCAAGACAGGCGAGTGGCGACCAGTTAAGTCCATAGAAGTTGTCCTCTGGTAGTGTTTTGGCGAGGCTGTGGAGCCTCGCCATTTTTTTCTCAATGAGAAAAACTATTCTTCGAAAGTTTCGCGAGCCTACGCCCCGAATCTTTCATACCACCGAAAAATTAACGTGGGGCAACCAGAAATTTCTGCTTTTGTGAATGTCTGTTTCTGGCCGATAACAGTCCTAAACGCGGTGTGATAAGATTTACCTCAATCGCCTGGCAGTCCTCATCCCCGAAAACGGTTCTAGTCGGCTGTCGAGTTTCAGGCAAAACGTAAGCGAAAGCCCGCCTCTGGCGGGCTTTCTCCATTTCCGGCCTCCGTTTTTGGATCTTGCATTGCTGAAAACAAATTTCTGGTCGGCAAAGGTGACTCGACTCGATCGCGTCGAGCCAGACGACCTTGCTTCAGACACTTCGCCGACGACGCCAGCGCCGAATTCCTGCACATTTCATTTATATCTGTAGGGCCGCTACTGGCCGTTTTGAGCCGGTCGCGACAGGTCCAGTTCGACCTATTTATGTCATTCAGGTTTCCTGATGCTGCAAGTGGTGCAGGCCATAATATCTCTCAATGGGCGATTTACGATTCGCCTTCGGCGAGCGTCTGCTGCAGCATCTCGATGTACCTATCCGCCATCTGTCGAGATCGAGGAAGTGCACCCCAGCGAAAGAGATGATGCGCAAGCTGAATTCGTAGTTGGCCGAGCCTGATTTCGCCTACCCGATAGTAGTGGTAGGCGCGTGTAAGTTCATCTAGCGACTTCAAGTAGGCCATCCTCGCGTCTGCGCCTTTGCATCGCGATTCGACCCCGCCACCGCCGCGCGTAAGACGCCGAACATCATGTCTAGCGTCAGGGGGTATTTGGCAGCCTTTTGCAATGCTTCGAAATCCGGTGCGCCCACATAGATCCCGACAAAACGATCGCTGATCTCCGTCGTGGTCTTAGGCATCGGAACACAAGCTCCATTTCCCGCCAAGCTCCTCCAGTCCGTGTCATGCTCCATTGGTCTCTCGTTTCATGTGTGATTACATAAATCATAATTCGCAACGGCAAGAACTCGGCGAACCACCTGAAAGCTGACCCTCGCGACCGGCAGCAAATGGCCGATTTCAGACCTCGAGATTCAGTTAATCAGCAAGCGTAGCAGGTGGTCCAGGAGGCTACTTGGCGGCAGTTTCCCTTGGGGAAAATTTGCGAACAGGGAAATTCAGAGTTAAATGAACAATGACAGGGAAGTTCAGAGTTAAGTGAATATTGAGTTCAGAGATAGATGAATGGAGAATGCAAGAACTCAGATGGGAGGCGGAAAGTGAGTTCAGACTTAAAAGATTTCTGACAGAAGGCAAATAAGAAAACGATAGTTTCTTTTTGGTAACGATCTGTGATCGCGCCCGATAGCCTTTATTTCCACCGTGGGTTTCCGGCTCAACGGAACACTTCCCGCACCGGAATCCCCATCGATTTGACCATCGACACCAGCGCCTTGCCAGGTTCCGACATCAGAAACCAGGTATCGATCTTGTCCAGCACGTAGGCATTTGCACTTGCGCTGTACGCGAGCATTGCGGCGATGACGATGAATTTGCGCATGATGGCTTCCCTGGATAGCGATATCTGATCAAGTGAGGTTGGACAAAGAAGCTACTTCAGGAAAACATCTTGCCCACGATCCGGGCACCCACATGCAGGAGCATGGCGATCGGCGATTCGTAGTCCATGGCGCCGGTGAAGATGCTGTCGGCGCGGGCGGCAGTGGTGACGAGGGTGAGGATGAAGGCGGCGGCGATGGTGTTGATGATGCGCATGATGTTCTCTCCTTGAGGTATCGGTTCGGGTTGGTCCGTGCCGTCGTTTCGTTTCGGCTTGGGTGTATCTTGTGCCGCCCCGGTTACCGTCAGATGTCAGTTGCGCATCCTATTATTTCAGTTGAAACAGAGCGATAGCGCTGACGCACAATAAGGAGGGAGAGCCCCCGAGGATCATGGCGATCCAACTGTTTGGGCACTATTACAGAGAAATTCTTCGTTTCTTGTCTGTCCGCAGTTACTCGCCGAAGTATTCCACCATGTCGTTGCGCTCGGCTTCACCATGCACCAGCACGTCGAGCAGTGATCGTAAAGATCGCAGTCCATGAAGTAAAATTGTTTTATCTAAACATATTATGAATTTTACTCATTCAACATGCTTGACCGAATTCATTTATCCATCGTGCAAGAGGTCGAGCGCCAGGGCTCGCTCACTGCTGCGGCAGGCGTGTTGCACGTGACGCAGTCGGCCCTGAGCCACAGCATGAAAAAGTTAGAGGCGCAATTGGGCACGGACATCTGGCAGCGTGAAGGCCGGGGTTTGCGGCTCACGCAGGCCGGCCAGTATTTGCTGGCGGTGGCCAACCGGGTGCTGCCGCAGTTGACGCTGGCCGAAGACCGGCTGCGCCAGTTTGCGCAGGGCGAGCGTGGCGCGCTGCGTATCGGCATGGAATGCCATCCCTGCTACCAGTGGTTGTTGAAGGTGGTCTCGCCTTACCTGGCGGCCTGGCCGGATGTGGACGTGGATGTAAAGCAGAAATTCCAGTTTGGCGGTATCGGCGCCTTGTTCGGTTACGAGATCGATCTGCTGGTCACGCCCGACCCCCTGTATAAACCGGGTCTGGTGTTCGAGCCGGTGTTCGACTACGAGCAGGTGTTGGTGGTCAATGCCGGTCACAGGCTGGCCGGCGAGCAATACGTCAAGCCGCGTCAGCTGGCCGATGAAGTGCTGGTGACTTATCCGGTCTCGATCGATCGCCTGGATATCTACAACATGTTCCTGATGCCGGCGGGTGTCACGCCCAAGCGGCACAAGGCCATCGAGACCACCGACATCATGCTGCAGATGGTCGCCAGCGGTCGCGGCGTGGCGGCGTTGCCGTTGTGGCTGGTGCAGGAATACGCCAGCATGATCGACATCGTGCCGGTGCGCATCGGCAAGCATGGCATCGCCAAGCAGATCTTTCTGGGGGCGCGCGAGAGCGATGTCGGTATCGATTACCTGCGTGCCTTCATCGAGCAGGCGCGGCAGCCGGCAGCTAGCGGGGCATGAGCTTCATGCCGGTGGTCGCGCCGCGTTGTCGGACGATCCATCGAGCCCGCTGAGGTGTTCTTCGATCAGGCCCTGAGGCTTGAGCCAGTCCTGGCCGCTACGCTCCATGATGAAGTCTTCCTGGGAGGCGTCCGACAGATCGATGATCTCGCTCTCGATGACTTCAATCGATAGCGTGGTCGTGAATGCTTTGACCACGGGCTTGGTCAGGTTCTGGTGGTTCTGGCGGATCACCAGCGCGGTGCGGCCCGAATTCAGTTTCACGATCGAGCCGATCGGATAGATGCCGAGGGTCTTTACAAAGGCCAGGTAGATCGAGCGATCGAAGTGGCCGGCCCAGGTGGCCATCTTGGCGACCGATTCGGCCGGGTCCCAGCCTGCCTTGTAGGGACGGTCAGAAGTCACAGCGTCATACACGTCGCAGATCGCGGCCATGCGCGAATAGATCGAGATCTGATTGCCCCGCTGCTTGTTAGGATAGCCGTTGCCATCGACCTTCTCGTGATGGTGCAGGCAGACATCGGCGGCGTAGTCGGGCACGCTGGACGAACTTCTGAGGTATTCGTAGCCCAGGCTCGGATGGCGCTGGATGATGCGATATTCCTGGTCGGTCAGTTTGTCGGGCTTGTTGAGGATGTCGAGCGGGATGAACGCCTTGCCCACGTCGTGCAGGTAACCGGCAAGTCCGGCTTCCTTGCAGGCGATATCGTCCATGCCAAGAGTCCGCCCCAAGGCCACCATCATCGTGCATACTGCAATGGAGTGCAGGTAGGTGTATTCGTCGGCGCGCTTGAGCCTGACAACACTCAGAAATGCATTCGAATTGCGCGCCAGCGATGCGGTGATCTCGTCGACCAGATGCTGGCATCGGGCAACATCAAGCGCTTTTCCCAGGCGCGCCTGCTTGAACATCACCTGGGTGCTCTTCTTGGCTTCTTCGTAGATGCGCATGGCTTCGCGCAGTTCGGACTGGAATTCGTCGTCCGGCGTCGGGGCCGAAGGCGCCTCTTCTTCGATATCGGACTCTTCAACCGGCGCCGGGGCGCCGACATCCTGTCCCTGGGAAGTATCTATCCAGCAATATTCGTAGCCCGCCGCCTTGGCCTCGATCACGTCGGTGGCTCTCTTGATCAGGAATTTGTTGCGCCAGAAAGGCGTATCGATCCATGGACCGTCGAAGCCACAGAAATACATGCCGGTGGCGAGGTCGCTGACGCTTATTCTTTTTAGTTGATTCATTTTATGGTGCTGATGTTCCGGTAGAAATTTCCCCCCGCTACTGTACTGCATACCTTGGCAATTGATTAGCAGGAAAATCCTGATTGGTCTTTTTGACAATATTCACTAAGTTATTGGGGAGATTAACAAACGCAAATGACCGAGCGATGTCTGACTAGACGCAATCCTCACAGGATTTAGTAAATATTGTCCAGCAGAATCAATCGGGGGAACAAGCGGGGCGAGCAGGAAGTGCTGGGGGCAGCGCCTGTTGGCCTGAACAAATAAAGCCGGGGGGCCTATGACTGAAGCCACTAAATCAAGTATTCATCATTTTATCCAGAACACGGTCAACTCAAGCGCTGCGGAAAAATCAGGCGGCGCACCACACGTATTGTTACTTTTTGACGCCTCGGGATGCGTCACAAAATCCGATCTGGCGGTTCTGCGGTCGATGGTGCCGACTATTCTCAATAACATGAAGGCCGAGGCGTCGCTGATCTGCGTCAATCATCATGCCCGCCATGTCACCCCTTACGATCCGTCGGAGTTCCTGGCGCCTGAAGATGTGCACGGGGACCCGCGATTTGCGCGAGACCTCGATATGCTGGGCGTGCTGGCTGAGCGCCTGTCCGACCCAGGCGATAACTACGACGGCGTGGTGGTCATGACCGAGGGCAAGTTCCCGCCGTTTTCGGCGCATGCCCTGCATGATGCCGTCGTCAGAAAAAGCGCCGGCAGCGACAACGTCGTCTTGCCGCCGATCGGCTTCTTTCTTTTCTCTGCAGGCGCTATTCCCTCCGAGCCGACGTACACCATGACGCGGCACGTCGCTCTGTAGAGCCAGGGGCCATGCTGGTCAGCCGGCCCCTGATCCGAGCACTTAGAACTCCTCCCACGCGTCACCATCCTGTGTCACCGGTTTGGCGGTTGCGGTTTTGGCGGGCGCCGCCTTGCCTGCAGCGGGCCTCGGGGCTGCCTGTGCCGCCGCCGGCGTTGCCTTTAATGCCGGCGCACGCGGTGTGATGTCGGTCGCCGGTGCCTTGCGCCCTGCGGCCGGCGGTGCCGGTTTGGCCGCAGGCTCACGCTGCTGGCGTTCGTCCAGCTTGAAGCCTGCGACGGTCTCGGCCAGTTGCGAGGCCTGTTCCTGCAGTGACGTGGCGGCAGCCGCGGCTTGCTCGACCAGGGCCGCGTTTTGCTGGGTCGCTTCATCCATTTGCGTGACCGCGCGGCCGATTTCATTGATGCCGGCGCTTTGTTCCTGGTTGGCGGAGCTGATTTCGGCCACGACGTCGGTGACGCGCCGCACGCTGGCGACCACCTCGCTCATGGTGGTGCCCGCTTGCCCCACCAACTGGCTACCGGCTTCGACCTTGTGCACCGAGTCGTCGATCAGGTCCTTGATCTGCTTGGCCGCTGCCGCGCTACGTTGCGCCAGGCTGCGCACTTCCGACGCCACCACCGCAAAGCCGCGCCCCTGCTCGCCGGCGCGCGCGGCTTCCACCGCTGCATTCAACGCCAGGATATTGGTCTGGAAAGCAATGCCATCGATCACGCTGATGATGTCGACGATTTTGCGCGAGGACTCGTTGATGGAGTTCATCGTCTCTACCACCTGGCCCACCACCTGGCCGCCCTGCACCGCGACTTCGGAGGCGGACACCGCCAACTGGCTGGCCTGGCGGGCATTGTCGGCATTCTGCTTGACGGTGGACGTCAGTTCTTCCATGGCCGATGCGGTTTCTTCCAGCGACCCGGCCTGCTGCTCGGTGCGGTTGGACAGGTTCAGGTTGCCCGAAGCGATCTCGCCCGAGGATGTGCGCACCGATTCGCTGGCGCGGCGGATATCCAGCAAGGTGTGTGAAATCTTGTCCGCAAAGCGATTGAAGGCGCCGGCGATCTGCGCCAGTTCGTCCCGGCCCTGTGCTTCGAGGCGGCGCGTGAGGTCGCCCTGGCCCGATGCAATATCCTCCAGCACGTCGCGCACTATGCTCAGGCGGCGCAGCATGCGGTTGATGGCGCCGGTCAGGATCAGTGCCGCCAGCATGATCGACAGCGCGGCAGCGGTGGCAGACGTGATCATCAGCGAGCGGATGCCCTGCATGGCTTCGGTTTCGTTGAGTGCCACTATCAGCGACCAGTCGGTGTCCTTGATCTGGTGCGAGAACAGCAGGTAGGCGGTGCCCGCTATCTTGGCCTGCGTGCCGAGGTGCGCCGCGATGAGCGACTGCGCATTGAGGTTGGGATCGAGGGCCGATAACGGTTTGAGCGTGAGGTCCTTGTTGGGATGGGTCACGATTACGCCATCCTTGTTGATCAGAAAACCGAAGCTTCCCGGCGTCGGCTTGATGCTGGCCACATTGCGCACCACGCTGTCGAGTCTGATGTCGGCGCGAATCACGGCCTGCGGGTTGGCGCCGCCTATCGGATCGGCAAAGCTGACCACCAGTTTGCCGCTGATGGCATCGACATAGGGCATCGTCACAACGGACTTGCCTGACTTCACTGCCTCCTGATACCAGGGGCGAGAGGTTGGATCGTAGCCATCGGGCATCGGGTGCAAGGCCACGATGCGCTTGTCCGGATAGCTGATGTAGGCGTCGTCGAATTCGCCGCCTTCCAGGGCCGTGGCCAGGATCGGCAGCGGGTCGGTTTGTTTCAATGCCTGCTTGATCGCGCCGGTGGCGGCGCGTTTGCTGCGCACCCATTCTGCAAGGTTGTCGCCGTGGGTCTGAGTCAGTTGCTGCGTCTGGTGGCTCAGAGAAGCGAGGGTGTCGCGCCGCACGGTGTAGATATTGGCGGAGCAGAGTGCAATCATGGCCACTGCCAGGATCAAGACACAAATGATGATGATGCGCGTACGCAATGATGACAGCATGGTGCTTTCCTTCCCCTAAAAGACCATTGGCGATCATGGTCTTTCGTACGGCCCCTGACGGAAAAATATGCAATGCCAAAATGCTCACGACGCCCCCCCGGGCAATCATGCGCTGGGCGATACTGAAAGACTGGCTGATCAGACGATGCCGACCCGCTGCTTCCCCTGCAAGCCGGACATCACGGGTTTGGCCCGCTGCTTCAATATAACAGTGTTTATTTTTTTAACATTGTCACAGTGGCATGGGTCCATCGAACCAATAAGAAAAAGCCGGTTCTGCTCTTAAGCGGCGATGCAGCATGGCGCCACGCAAAAGATTGCCCCAGGAAATCTTTCCGGCAGCGTTCGATAGGGATCATGAGCATGTTCAACAAGCTGAACCGGCTGTGGATGCGCAGTCTTGCGAAGACCGGAAAATCCCGGATAAGGGCGGTCTCGACCCTGCTGAAGGCGGTGCAGACGGCACCCAGGCGGGCAAGGTCGACGGCCAAGCCGAAGACACCGAGTGTGGCGAATATGCCGACTGCGCCACGCCGCCTGCGCGAACCGCAGGGTGGTTCTTGGCACAGCGCAATCTTTGCCGGCGCCAAGCTTCCGGTGCGGCACATGCGTTACCGGTTGTTCTTGCCGGACACCGGCAGCGCCGGGCTGGTGGTCATGCTGCATGGCTGCCAGCAGAACGCCGACGATTTCGCCGCCGGCACCGGCATGCATCGGCTGGCAGCGGCCAAGGGTTATGCGGTGCTGTATCCCGAGCAGTCGGCCCGCAGCCATCCTCATCGATGCTGGAAGTGGTACGACGCGGCGACCCAGCGAGGCGGCGGCGATGCCGAGACCATCGCCGCAATGATCGAGATGATCGTCGCGCGATACGCCATCGATGGCAGTCGCGTCTACGTGTGCGGCATTTCGGCGGGCGCGGCCATGGCGCATATCCTGGCGCTGACGCATCCGCACCTGATGGCCGCCGTCGGTCTCCACTCGGGGCCGGTGTTCGGGAGCGCGCGCACGGCGGTCGGCGCCTACGGGGTGATGCAGCACGGCAGCGCCACGCCGCTGGCGCCGATGCGGGCGTTACTGGCGCGACAGCCGGGCTTGCCGCCGGTGCCGGCCATCATTGTCGGTGGCGGTGACGACGAGGTGGTGCGTCCGGTCAACCAGTTGCAGCTGGTGCGCCAGTGCAGTGAGCTATATCGACCGGGTTCGCTGGTGGCAGCGCCGGTGCAGGCCAAACCGTTCGGCCGGGTGTCCAAAGCCTGGCCGCGCAAGCGCGCAATGCGCATCAGTGATTACACGGCCGGTTCGGCAGTGATGATCAGGTCGGTGCAGATTGAGGGGCTGGGTCATGCGTGGAGCGGCGGCGATGAAGCTTTTTCGTTCAATGCCAGGGGGCCGGATGCCGGCAAGTTAATGTTAGAGTTCTTTGCGCGGCATCGGCGTAAAATCTAACTTTTCTTATTGCCAGAGGGGACCTCCGTCATGGATGCACTGTTATTTATCCCGGTCGCCATCATGCTGGCCCTGGTCCCCGGTCCGAATAACTTTTGCGCGCTCAATAATGGCCTGCGCCAAGGCATTGGCATGGCCTTGCTGGCAACCTTCGGGCGCGTCACCGCCTTTGCCATCTTCCTGACGATTTCGGCGGTGGGCCTGGGCGCGATGCTGTTGGCGTCGGAGACGGCATTCACGGCCGTCAAATGGGTGGGCGCGATCTATTTGTTCTATCTGGGGTGGCGCGCCTGGCGCAGCCGCGAGTTCCAGGGGCTGGCGCTGGCCGATGGTGGGGCGTTGCAGCCGCACGATGTACCTAAAAGCGCCTTTGCGCTGGCCATGCAGGAGTTCCTGCTGGGCATTACCAATCCCAAGGCCATCATGCTGTTCGCGGCGATCTTTCCGCAGTTCATCGATGCCTCGCGGCCGGCTGCGCATCAATTCCTGGTGCTGGGCTCGATCTACCTGGGCGCCGAGTTCGTTTCAAGCGCCGTGTATTCGGCCGGCGGTCGCCAGATTCGCCACTTCATCCGCACCTCGCGCGGCGTGGCCCGGCTCAACAAGATCACCGGCGGTTTCTTTATCGGCGCTGGCGCACTGCTGCTGGCAGCGCGCCAGTAACGCAGGCAGGATCAGCGGCCCACCTGGTGGCCGATGACGCCGCCCACGGCCGCGCCGCCGGCGGTGCCGATACCGCTGCCGCCGGTCAGGATGGCGCCGCCCACCGCGCCGATGGTGGCGCCGATGGCCGTGTTCTTGTCGCGGCGGCTCATGTTGCTGCAACCGCTCATGGCGGTCAGCGCGCAGACGGTCAGGGTAACGACGGTGATCTTGTGGATGGCTTTCATGATTGGCTCTTGATCGGCTAAGTTAATGATGTTGGGTCGCATTGGAAAAGCGACGAAATGTCTGACCTCAACATTAACAATAGTTTCTCAAAGATTGCCATTTGAAAACTATCGCTTACAGTTGTTACATTCTCCGTTTGGCATCAGCAGCCGATGATGGAAACTGCTATCGTTCGGCAAGCCGGGCTTCCAGGTTCGGCAACATCTTACCGAGAGAGCCCCCCATGGACTTGCCCCCTCGCACTGCTGCCGCACCCTCGTTGGGCGATGTACTTGCCCTGATAATGGCGTTCGGCTGGGAGGGCTTGTGGCTCATCTGGCTGGGCGTGCGGCACGGTGTATGGATCGAATGCATGGCCGGCCTGCTCCTCACGGCATTGCTGTGGCGTCATATCGGGACGGCGCTGCGTGACCTGGGGCGTTCGGCGAACGCCCAGGCAATTGCGCTATAGTTCGGCCTTCCCCAAGGTTGAAAAGAACAGGAAGTTAGTCGTGAGCGTCAACACGCAAGGTCCCGGCGAGACCGTACTGAAAGTCAGCGGGCTCAATGCCTTCTATGGGCGCGCCCATATTTTGTTCGATGTCGAGCTGGAGGTCGCGCGCGGCGAAGTGGTGGCCTTGATGGGGCGCAACGGCGCCGGCAAGTCGACCACCATGAAGGCCATCATGGGCATGCTGCCTGGCACCATCGGCCGGGTCGAATTTCGCGGGCACGATATCAGTCGTGCCCAGCCATTCCAGATATCCCGCCTCGGACTGGGCTTCGTGCCCGAGGATCGACGCGTCTTCACCGACCTGACCGTGCTGCAGAACCTGGAAGTGGGGCGCCAGCCGGCGCGCCCGGGCGCAGTCACCTGGACCCCTGAAAAACTGTTTGCGCTGTTTCCCAACCTGGGTGAAATGCCGCACCGGCCGGGCGGGCAGATGAGCGGCGGCGAGCAGCAGATGCTGACGGTGGCGCGCACCCTGATGGGCAATCCCCATGTGGTGCTGCTGGACGAGCCCTCCGAAGGCGTCGCGCCCCTGATCGTGGAGCAGATGGCCAACATGATCGCCACGCTGAAACGCGAAGGGATGGCCATCCTGCTGTCCGAGCAGAACCTGCATTTCGCCGAACTGGTGAGTGACCGCGCCTATGTGCTCGACAATGGCCACATCCGCTACCAGGGCAGCATGCAGCAACTGGCGGCCGATGAAGAACTGCGCCGCACGACCTTGTCGGTCTGATCAGTTGCTGGTGGCGATGGCGGGATAATCGCCGAAGCCTTCCGGCCATGGCGTCAGGATTTCATAGCCATTGGCCGTCACTACCACCATGTGTTCCCATTGCGCAGATAGCGAGCCGTCGGCGGTGACTACGGTCCAGCCATCGTCGAGTTGCTGGCTGTGGCGCTTGCCGGCGTTGAGCATCGGTTCGATGGTGAAGATCATGCCCTCGCGCAGCGGCAGGCCGGTGCCCGGCAAGCCGTAGTGCAAGACCTGGGGTTCGTCGTGGTAGACGGTGCCGATGCCGTGGCCGCAATATTCGCGTACCACCGAAAAGCCGTCGCGCTGCGCCACCGTCTGGATCGCATGGCCGACATCGCCCAGGGTCGCGCCCGGGCGCACCGTGCGGATGCCGGCGCACATGGCTTCATAGGTGGTATTGACTAATTTCTTCGCTTGCGACGAGACGGGGCCGACGAAGTACATGCGGCTGCAGTCGCCGTACCAGCCATCCTTGATGACCGCCACGTCGATGTTGACGATGTCGCCATTCTTCAGTTTCTGGCGCGACGGGATGCCATGGCAGATCACTTCGTTGACCGAGGCGCAGATGGTCTTGGGAAAGCCGTGATAGCCGATATTGGCCGGCGTGGCCTTTTGTACCTTGACGATGTGGTCCTGGCAGATGCGGTCCAGTTCGTCGGTGGTGACACCGGCCTTGACATGCTCGGCCACTACTTGCAATACCTCGGCGGCGAGTTGTCCGGCGCTGCGCGCCTGGGCTATTTCTGTGGCGTTACGCAGTTTTACTTTTCTCATGCGGTTTCTTTCGGGGGGCTGCATTGCTGGGCGGTCCCTATTGTAGCCATTAAATGAAACGACGCACCGGCCTGGCGCCGAACAAGGCAATGGCCGTCATTACCAGCGCTACGCATACAAAGCTCAGGCGCAGGCCGGCATGCTCGGCCACGCCGCCGATCATGACCGGGCCGATCAGCATGCCCACGTAGGCAAAGCGTGCCACGGCGGCAATGCTCTCGGCGGCGTTCATGCCAGGCACCCGGGCTGCCGCCAGGAAATAGATCGGCATCAGGTTGGCCATGCCCAGGCCGGCCAGCAGCAGACCGGCAATGGTGGTGGCGGGCTCGGGCAGCGCCGCTGCTGCGGCAATGCCGATGGCGCCCAGTGCGGCGCTGACGGTCAGGGTGCGGATGCCGCCCAGGCGGGCCCGGATGCGGTCGCCAAACAGCCGCCCCAGTGCCATGCCGGCCGAAAACGCCGCGTAGCTGTAGCTCACCAGCGCTGCCGGCGAGTGGGCCACGTCGCGCATGTAGACGGCCGCCCAGTCGTACATGCCGCCCTCGCACACCAGCGCCATGAATGCCACGCAGCCCAGTACCAGCACCATGCGCCGCGCATGGCGGTCGCCGTCGGCATGCGATTCGGTCGCTTGCGGCAAGCTGTCGGGCAACAGATGACGTCCGCCCCATAGCGCCACCGCCAGCGTGATCGCTGCGATCAGGGCGGCATGCGGCAGCGGCGACAGGCCGGGCACCGCGCCCAGCGCCGAACCGGCGATGCCGCCGATGCTGAACATGGCGTGCAGGGTCGACATGATCGGTTTGGTGCGGGCATTCTCGACCAAGGCGGCCTGCACGCTCATGGCGACATCGAAGGTCGCCATGGCAGTGCCGAAAACCAGCAGCAGGATTACTAACAGCGGAAAAGCCGGCATCACCGGAATGGCCAGCAGGGCAGTGGCGTACAACACGCCGGCCAGCCGCAGGCCGCGCGCGCTGCCTACCTTGGCCAGCCATTTTCCGGAATGCCCCATGGTCAGCAACGCACCGCCGGCCACCGCCAGCATGGCGACCGACAACAGCGCGTCGGATAGCGAGAAACGGTCCTTGACCGATGGGATCAATACGCCCCAGGTGGCAAAGGTGGCGCCATTGACGAAGAACTGGGCCATGGTGGCCCAGGTGGCGCGACGCAGTTGTGTGGCGGTGGGCGTGAAGGTGGCGGGGCTGTGGGACATGGAACGCGGCGCAAGATGACGGGAGGCGGGAGTGTGCCACGTTAGTCATTGCCGTGCAGGGGCCTGATTTTCCTTGGTGCCGGCGCAGGCCGGTATCCGGTGGCTTATGCGGTGCTTCTGCGGCTGTTGCAAGACGCTGGGTCCTGACTTTCGTCAGGACGACGGGGGGCGGGTTATAACCATTCCGTCGTACCGGCGGAGGCCGGTACCCAGTGGCTTATGTGGTGCTTCTGCGGCTGCTGCAAGACGCTGGGTCCTGACTTTCGTCAGGACGACGGAGGTTGGGTTATAACCATTTCGTCGTACCGGCGAAGGCCGGTACCCAGCGGCTTATGTGGTGCTTCTGCGGCTGCTGCAAGACGCTGGGTCCTGACTTTCGTCAGGACGACGGGGGTTGGGTTATAACTATTCCGTCGTACCGGCGGAGGCCGGTACCCAGTGGCTTATGTGGTGCTTCTGCGGCTGGTGAAAGACGCTGGGTCCTGACTTTCGTCAGGACGACGGGGGGGATTACCACTCGGCGAAACTGCCATCCTTGTGGCGCCATACCGGATTGCGCCAGCGGTGGCCAATTTCGGCGCGCTGGCGCACGTACTCTTCGTTGATCTCGATACCCAATCCCGGACCTTGGGGAATCTTCACGTAACCATCTTCATAGGCGAACACGCTCTGGTCGGTGATGTAGTCGAGCAGGTCGTTGCTTTCGTTGTAGTGGATCCCCAGGCTCTGTTCCTGGATGAAGGCATTGTAGGCGCCGGCGTCTACCTGCAGGCAGGCTGCCAGCGCGATCGGGCCCAGTGGGCAGTGCAGGGCGACCGCCACGTCGTAGGCTTCGGCCATGGCCGCGATCTTGCGGGTTTCGGTGATGCCGCCGGCGTGCGACACATCCGGCTGGATGATGTCGACATAGCCTTCCGACAGGATGCGCTTGAAGTCCCAGCGCGAATACAAACGCTCGCCCAGCGCAATCGGGGTGGCCGTGATGTGGGCGATCTCGCGCAACGCTTCGGCGTTCTCGGACAGCACCGGTTCTTCGATGAACATCAGCTTGTAGGGCTCGAGTTCCTTGATGAGCGCCTTGGCCATGGGCTTGTGCACCCGGCCGTGGAAGTCGACGCCGATCCCGACGTTGGGACCGACCGCTTCGCGCACCGCCTGCACGTTGGCCAGGGTCAGTTCGATCTTGTCGAAGCTGTCGATGAATTGCAGTTCTTCGGTGCCGTTCATCTTGACCGCCGTGAAGCCACGCGCCACGGCGCTCTTGGCGGCAGCAGCAGTGTCGGCCGGACGATCGCCGCCGATCCACGAATAGACGCGGATCGAGTCGCGCACCGCGCCACCCAGCAACTGGTGCACCGGCTGGCCGAGCGCACGGCCCTTGATGTCCCACAAGGCCTGGTCGATACCGGCCAGCGCACTCATGTGGATCGCGCCGCCGCGATAGAAGCCGCCGCGATACAGCACCGTCCAGTGGTCTTCGATGTTGCGCGGGTCGCGGCCGATCAGGTAATCGGCCAGTTCCTCGACGGCCGCTGCCACGCTGTGGGCGCGGCCTTCGACAATGGGCTCGCCCCAGCCGACGATGCCTTCGTCGGTTTCGATCTTGAGGAAGCACCAGCGCGGCGGCACGATGAAGGTGGTGATGTTAGTGATTTTCATGGGTTGATTTCGGTCAGGAGTTTGGATCAGGCGGCCCAGGCCGCCACGAAAGCTTGCGCGCGCTGGCGCACTTCATCGGCCGACAGGCCAGGGGTATACAGGGCCGAGCCGAGGCCGAAACCGCTGGCGCCGGCCTGGCGGAACACGGCCATGCCCTGCGGCGTGATGCCGCCGACCGGCAACAGGGCGATGCTGGGGGCAATCACGGCGCGCCAGGCTTTCACGACGGTGGGGCCCAGTTGTTCGGCAGGGAACATCTTGAGCACGTCGGCGCCGGCGGCCAATGCGGCGAACGCCTCGGTGACGGTGGCCACGCCAGGGGCGCAGTACAGGCCCGCGCGCTTGGCGGCGCCGATCACGGCCGGGTCGCTGTGTGGCATGACGATCAACTGGCCGCCAACGGAGGCCACTTGCTCAACTTGCTGCGGCTGCAGCACGGTGCCGGCGCCGACGAGGCAGTCGGCCGGCAAGGTGCGGCGCAAGGTGGCGATGCTGTCCAGTGGCTGCGGTGAATTGAGCGGCACTTCGATCAGGCGAAAACCGCTTTCATAGAGCGCTGCGCCGATGGCTTCGACCTCGGTCGGACGCACGCCACGCAGGATGGCGATCATGCCGGTGCGGGCGAGCGCGTCGTCGAAGAGAGTAGGGGTGCTATTGGTAGTCATGAGTTCCTTTGGCGGGGTCAGGCGACCAACCCCGCATGTTGTGCCAGGCTCCACAGCCCGATTTCGGTGGCAGCGTCGGCTTCGCTGACCGGGCCCATGCCGTATAGCTCCAGCACCAGTCGGTAACGACGGCACAGGCCGGCGTCGCCAATGAGGCCGATGCGCTGCGGTTGTTGCAGCGCCATCTGCTTGAGCGCGTTCAGTTCATGCCCGATCAACAGGCCCGACAGATAATCGGCCTGGGCTTGCGGCGCCAGTTCGCCCGTCAATCCCAGGGTGCGGCAACTGAATATGTTGGACAGCACGCCGGCCTGGCCATCCAGGCTCTGCGCCACGCGCGCGCCGCGCATGAAGGCTTCGTCGTCGGGCGCGTCGGCGGCCTGCATGGTGCGGCCCAGGATGGTGTGGGCGGTCAGCGCGCCATACACTTCACCGGTCATGAAGGTATCGAAGTGGACGATGCGGCCGTTGGTCACCCGCACCCATTTGGAATGGGTGCCGGGCAGGCCGATCAGCAATTCGTCGTCACGCCATTGGCGCAGGGCACCGATGATCTGTGTCTCTTCGCCCCGCATCACATTGGGCAGCGTCGACATCTGCAGCAGGCCGGGCACGATATGCAGCGTGCGTCCCAGGCCGGTGTCGACTGCCAGCAACTTGCGGGCGATGCGTTCCGGCGCCAGCGGCACGTTCAGGTAGGACGCCTCTTGCCAGCCCTGCTTGCTGCCGACCATGCCGGCGGCAATCAGTGGCGCGCCCGGCGCCGCCGCCAGCCAGTCGCCGCAGGCCGCCTGCAAGGCCGCGCGAAACGCCAGATGCGGGTTCTGCGCCGCCCCTTCGGTGGCGGGCAGTTGCATGATGCCCCATGGGTGGGCGCGTCGTTCGAGCACCGTGCCGGCTGCGTCGAAACGGTAGCAGCGCAGCGAAGAAGTGCCCCAGTCCAGCGCGATCAACGCGCAATCGTCTTGCTCTTTGACAGTCATTGCTTTACCTACAGATCGCTCACGCCGAAGCGGGTGAGCAGGACCATGTCTTCCCCTGGCGCCAGGTCGATCAGTCCCGGGCGGTTGGGCAGGTGGAAGGCATCGATCGGATGAGTGATCGGCTCCAGGCAAAAATAGCCCAGGCCGGGAGGACGGTACAGCAGCGAGTAGCCGCTGCGATCGGTGGTGTGCATCTGCAGGCGCAGGCAGCGGGTCGGGTCGACGATCATGGCCAGGCCGTCCCAGCCTTCATAACAGTTATCCACCAGCGGGCCGTCGAGCGACGCCGGGCGATTGTAGTCCCAGGTGTCGGGCAGCTTGCGGCTCAGGCCGGTGGGGATCGGATCATTGCCCGAGAGCCACACGCCGCGCGAGCGAAACTGCAGACGGGTGTTGGCGTCGTGCAAAAAATAAGGATGCAGGCCGAGCCCGAACGGCATCGTCTGTTGTCCTTCGTTTGATACCCTCAACTCGATCTCCAGCGCGTTCTCGCGCAGCGTCAGCACCTGGCGCGCACGGTAGGTGTAGGGGTTGCCGGCGAAACGCTCCGAGTTCAGTTCCAGCGTCATGCGGTCGTCGCCCTGGCTGCTCACGGTCCAGGCCTGCAGCCAGCCGTCGCCATGGATCGGATACGGTTCGCCGGCACGATTGGGTGCTACCGGATAGCGCGCCGCGCCAACCTCGAAACCACCACCGGTAATGCGATTGGACCACGGCACCAGCGGGAAGCAGGCGGTGCTGTACAGATCGGGCCGATCCAGGTCCGCCGGACGAAACAGCGGCAGCCACTGGTCGCCGCGTTGCCAGTCCCAGGCGGCGATGCTGCCACCTAGTTCGGGGGTGACTAGCAGGCGCTGGCGGCCTGCTTGCAATGTGTGAATCTTCGGCAGCGTCCGGGAGCCTGCACGGGGTGTGTCAATCGCTCGGGAAGGCATATGTCTCTTATGTTATGGCGTGCTGCACGGTGGGCAATGTGCCTGTGCGCCCTGCTGTGAAGCCCCCTTGCGGCTGACGCGCGTCGGCACCGTGACAAAAAACAGGCTGATCCTAACATTGGCCTGCGATGAGGAATAATGAAAAAAAGAACGCTAACGATATCAAAAATGTGCGGGTCTGCAGGGGGGCTGTCCCACCGTCCGAGATGCGCGAATCGGTATCGGATACCCGCAAAAATTCATTGGATGGCGTGTTGGGGCTCTCCTAATATGAGAGCCGCAAATCGGGAACCTGATCTGGCTCCCCTGATTTGGGATCGCAAGCGCGCCGCCTATCAATAAGTCCAACGCAGACGCCGGCGCGTGGAGGTCATTTCAATTCGCGTATTCCAATTCGCGGATTTCAATTCGCATATAACAAGGAAATCGCACGATTTCCAGACAACGGAGACAACGATGAATACCAATAGACGGGCGCTGCTGGGCGCCGCCATCTGCTCGGGCCTGATCGCCGCCGGCATGGGGCTGCCGGCGCTGGCTGCCGACAAGCCGCTGACCATGGGATTTTCGCAGGTCGGCGCCGAGAGCGAATGGCGCACTGCCAACACGGTCTCGATCAAGGAAGCCGCCAAGGCCGCCAAGGTCAACCTGAAGTTCGCCGACGCGCAGCAGAAGCAAGAGAACCAGGTCAAGGCGATCCGCTCGTTCATTGCACAGAAGGTGGACGTGATTGCCTTCTCGCCGGTGGTCGAATCGGGCTGGGAAACGGTGCTGCGTGAAGCCAAGGCAGCCAAGATCCCGGTGATCCTGACCGACCGCGCCGTCAATGTCACCGACAAGTCGCTGTATGTGACCTTCATCGGTTCGGACTTCGTCGAAGAGGGCCGGCGCGCCGCGCGCTGGTTGCTGGAACGCGCCAAGACCCTGCCGGCGGGCGACATCAACATCGTCGAACTGCAGGGCACCGTCGGTTCGGCGCCGGCCATCGACCGCAAGTCTGGGTTCGAGCAAGAGATCAAGGCCGATCCACGGCTCAAGATCATCCGTTCCCAGACCGGCGACTTCACCCGCGCCAAGGGCAAGGAAGTGATGGAGGCTTTCCTGAAGGCCGACGGCAAGAAGATCAACGTGCTCTACGCGCATAACGACGACATGGCCATCGGCGCCATCCAGGCCATCGAGGAAGCGGGCATGAAGCCGGGCAAGGACATCCTGGTGATCTCGATCGACGGCGTCAAGGGCGCCTTCGAGGCGATGATGGCCGGCAAGCTCAATGTCACCGTCGAGTGCAGCCCGCTGCTGGGTCCGCAACTGATGCAGATCGCCAAGGACATCAAGGCTGGAAAGGAAGTGCCCAAGCGCATCACTACCGAAGAGAGCGTGTTCCCGGCTGAAGTCGCGGCCAAGGAATTCCCAAACCGCAAGTATTGATGGCGGCTGGCGCCTGCACGCCTGTGCGCGCTGCAGGCGCAGCCTGGATGGAGTTGCGATGAGCATGGCTGCAGGGGCGCAGGCGCGCCCGATGCTGGAACTGGGCGGCATCCACAAGGCTTTCGCCGGCGTGAAGGCGCTGGCGGACGTGGGCTTGCGTTTGTTTCCCGGAGAAATACATACCTTGATGGGGCAGAACGGCGCGGGCAAGTCGACCCTGATCAAGGTGCTGACGGGGGTCTATACCCCGGACGCCGGAAAGATCGAACTCGATGGTCGCCCGATTGCGCCCGATTCGACCCTGGCGGCGCAGGCGCTGGGCATCAGCACCGTCTATCAGGAGGTCAATCTCTGTCCCAACCTGTCGGTGGCCGAAAACATCTTCATCGGACGTTACCCTGGCCGTTTCGGTCGCATCGACTGGAAGACGGTGCATGCCGAGGCGCGTCGCCTGCTGGCGCAACTGCAGATCGATATCGATGTCGGCGCACCGCTGGCGTCCTATCCGCTGGCGATCCAGCAGATGGTGGCGATTTCGCGTGCGTTGTCGGTCTCGGCCAAGGTGTTGATCCTGGACGAACCCACCTCCAGCCTGGACGAGGCCGAGGTGCAGCAGCTGTTCAAGGTGTTGCTGCGGCTGCGCGAGCAGGGCATGGCGATCCTGTTCGTGACCCATTTCCTGGACCAGACCTACGCCATCTCGGACCGTATCACGGTGCTGCGCAATGGCGTGCGCGAAGGTGAATACCTGGCGGCGGACCTGCCTCGCCTGGAGCTGGTCAACAAGATGGTAGGCAGCGTGGCGGTCGATCACGACAAGCTGCAGGCGGCCACCAGCGCCGTGGCAGGCGGGCTTTCGGCGGCCGCCACCGATAACGGCGAGGTCTTCATCGAGGCGCGCGACTTCGGTCGACGCGGCATGCTGGCGCCGCAGAACCTGGATATCCGTCGCGGCGAGGTATATGGCCTGTGCGGGCTGTTGGGATCCGGTCGCACCGAACTGGCCCGGCTGCTGTTCGGCGCCGATCGTGCCGATAGCGGCGAACTCAGGATCGCCGGACGCACGGTAAAACTAACGGCGCCGCGCGACGCCATCGGCGCCGGTATCGGCTATTGCTCGGAAGACCGCAAGAAGGAAGGTGCGATCCTGGAGCTGTCGGTGCGCGAGAACATCATCCTGGCGCTGCAGGCGCGCCAGGGGCTGCTGCGGGTGGTGCCACGCCGCGAGCAGAACCGCATTGCCTCCGATTATGTGAAATGGCTGGGCATCAAGACCGCCGATCTCGACACGCCGATCGGTTTGCTCTCGGGCGGCAACCAGCAAAAGGCGCTGCTGGCGCGCTGGCTGGCCACCGACCCGGGCATGCTGATCCTGGACGAACCTACGCGCGGCATCGACGTGCGCGCCAAGCAGGAAATCATGGATTTTGTGACCGCGCTGTGCCGCAAGGGCATGGCTATCCTTTTCATCTCGTCCGAACTGCCGGAGGTCTTGCGCTGCAGCGACCGCATGCTGGTGTTGCGGGACCGCCATGCCTGTGGCCAGTACCGCCGCGGCGAGCTCGACGAGGCCGGCGTGCTGCAGGTCATCGCGGGAGAGGCGGCATGAGTGCATCGATGCAAACCAAACTGATCCCCGAAGCCGGTACCGGTGGCGTGCGTGCCTTGCTGGGCGGCGCGTTGCGTCATCCGCTGCTGCGTCCGCTGGCGGCACTGGCGGCGCTGTTGCTGCTCGACCTGCTGCTGGTGCCGGGCTTCTTCCGGCTCGAAATCAAGGACGGTCACCTGTACGGCGCGCTGGTCGATATCGTCAATCGCGCCGCGCCCCTGATGCTGGCCGCGCTGGGCATGACGCTGGTGATCGCCACCCGCGGCGTCGATATCTCGGTCGGCGCGGTCGTGGCGATCTCGGGCGCGGTGGCGGCGATCCTGATCGGCGGCAAGATGGTAGTGATCGATGGCGTCTCGCAGTACGTCAGCAATGTGCCGATGTGGTGGGCGCTGGCCGCTGCCATCGGCGCTGCGCTGGTGTGCGGCGCCTGGAACGGCCTGCTGGTGGCGGTGCTGGGGTTGCAGCCGATCATTGCCACGCTGATCCTGATGGTGGCCGGACGCGGGCTGGCGCAATTGCTCACCGACGGCCAGATCGTGACGGTGTATTACAAGCCGTTCTTCTTCATCGGTGGCGGTTACCTGTTCGGGCTGCCGTTCTCGCTTTATATCGCGCTGGCGATGTTTGCGCTGCTGACGCTGCTGATGAAGAAAACCGCGCTGGGCCTGTTCATCCAGTCGGTTGGCATCAATCCGGTGGCATCGCGCCTGGCCGGCATCCGCACGGCGGCGCTGATCTTCTTCGTCTATATCTTCTGCAGCTTCTGCGCCGGCCTGGCGGGGCTGATGGTGGCCTCCAACATCAAGAGCGCCGACGCCAACAATGCCGGGCTGCTGCTGGAACTCGATGCGATCCTGGCGGTGACGCTGGGCGGCACCTCGCTGGCCGGGGGGCGCTTCAGCCTGGTGGGGAGCGTCATCGGCGCGCTCATCATCCAGACCCTGACCTACACCATCTATTCGCTGGGCGTGCCGCCCGAGGTCAACATGGTGGTCAAGGCGATCGTGGTGTTCCTGGTCTGCCTGTCGCAGTCGCCGCAGTTCCGGCGCATCTTCACATCGGACAAGTCATGAGTTCATCGCATGTTCTGCGGCGCGCCAGCGCCGCCCCCTGGTTCACCTCGGCCGTGACGGTAGCGTTGCTGTGCGTGATGCTGGGCGCCGGCGCATTCGGCTACGACGGTTTCCTGGCGCCGCAGGTGTTGCTCAATCTGTTGATCGACAACGGTTTCCTGCTGGTGGTGGCGATCGGCATGAGCTTCGTCATCCTGGCCGGCGGTATCGACCTGTCGGTGGGCTCGGTGCTGGCGCTGTCGACCATGATCTGCGCCTGGTTGCTGCAGACGGCGCACTGGCATCCGCTGCTGGTCATCGCCACCGCGTTGCTGGTGGGAACGGGGTTTGGCGCGGCGATGGGGGCACTGATCCATTACTTCAAATTGCAGGCCTTCATCGTCACCCTGGCCGGGATGTTCCTGGCGCGTGGCCTGTGCTACCTGATCAGCATCAACTCCATCACCATCGACGATCCGCTGTTCGTGGCGATGTCGCAGAGCCGCATCGAACTGGGCGAACTGTTCATCTCGCCCAGCGTGGTCGTGGCGCTGCTGATGCTGGCCGTCGGCATCTGGCTGGCGCACAGCACCCGCTTCGGACGTGCCGTCTACGCCATCGGCGGCAACGAGCAGTCGGCCTTGCTGATGGGCTTGCCGGTGGGACGCACCAAGGTGCTGGTGTATGCCTTTTCCGGATTCTGTGCAGCGCTGGCCGGCGTGCTTTTTTCGTTCTACATGCTGTCCGGCTATGGCTTGCATGCCCAAGGCGTGGAACTCGATGCCATCGCGGCGGTCGTTATCGGCGGCACCTTGCTCACCGGTGGCTACGGCTATGTCGCCGGCACCCTGACCGGGGTGCTGATCCTGGGCGTGATCCAGACCCTGATCGCATTCGATGGCTCGCTCAGTTCATGGTGGACCAAGATCTTTATTGGCGCTTTGCTGTTTGTCTTTTGCGTGGCCCAGCGCGTGATTTCGATTGGTGCACTGCGTCAATCGACGCCAGGCCAGGCTACGGCAGGGGTTTGACGGATCAGCAGGGGGCTTTTTCTTGCGGTGTTGACGGAGGGAGTAATACTAAAAAACATATCCATATCTCATAAAAAGTCATTAGAAATGTATTGATAAAGTGATTAATGTAGAGGCCGCAAATTACAGCTCGGACTCGAATGCGTTAGGCTGCGCAGCGGTGTCGGGTGAACTAAAAAGACGCCATAACGTAAATTAAAGTTAACGGAGACAACAACATGAAAATCAAATCGGTATTGACCGCGCTGGCGCTCGGTCTGGGCGTGAGCCTGATGTCCATCAGCGCACAAGTGAGTGCACAGTCGAAGTCGCTGGTGGGCGTTGCGATGCCGACCAAGTCCTCGGCGCGCTGGATTGCCGACGGCAACAATATGGTCAAGGTGCTCAAGGAAAAGGGTTACCAGACCGACCTGCAATACGCAGAAGATGACATCCCCAACCAGCTGTCGCAGATCGAGAACATGCTGACCAAGGGCGCCAAGGTGCTGGTGATCGCCGCCATCGACGGTACCACCCTGACCGACGTGCTGCAGAAGGCGGCCGACAAGGGCGTCAAGGTTATCGCCTATGACCGACTGATCCGCGGCTCCAAGAACGTCAACTACTACGCTACTTTCGATAACTTCCAGGTTGGCGTGCTGCAAGCCAGCTCGCTGGAAAAGGCGCTGGGCCTGAAGGAAGGCAAGGGACCATTCAACATCGAACTGTTCGGCGGCTCGTCGGACGACAACAACGCCTTCTTCTTCTATAACGGCGCCATGTCGGTCCTGAAGCCCTACATCGACAGCGGCAAGCTGGTGGTGCGCAGCAAGCAGATGGGCATGGACAAGGTCGCGACCCTGCGCTGGGACGGTGCCACCGCCCAGGCCCGCATGGACAACCTGCTGTCGGCCTACTACAGCAACGCCCGCGTCAACGCCGTGTTGTCGCCGTATGACGGCATCTCGATCGGTATCCTGTCGTCGCTGCGCGGCGTTGGTTACGGCACCCCGCAACAACCGTTCCCGTATGTGAGCGGCCAGGATGCCGAAGTGCCGTCGGTGAAGTCGATCATCCGTGGTGAACAGTACTCGACCATCTTCAAGGACACCCGTGAGCTGGCCAAGGTCACCGTCGGCATGGTGGACTCGCTGCTGGGCGGCAAGGAACCACAGATCAACGACACCAAGACTTATAACAATGGCGTCAAGGTGGTGCCTGCATTCCTGTTGAAGCCGGTCGTGGTCGACAAGAGCAACTGGAAGCCAGTGCTGATCGACAGCGGCTACTACACCGAAGCACAAGTGAAGTAAGTCATGCGTCAAGCCGGCCGCGACAACTGTCGCGGCCGTCGTCGTGTCACGCAGGCCAGGCCACGACGCAGTTGCACATCACATGAAGCACGCGAAGAAACGGTCCCGCTCCCGTGCGGGACTGTTGCGTTAAAAGTAATCCCGCTGCGCCCGGCGCACAACCTGAGGTCTGCATCATGAACAACATCCTCGAGATGCGCGGCATCGAAAAAACCTTCCCCGGCGTCAAGGCCCTGAACAACGTCAACCTCGCCGTGCGCGAGGGCGAGATCCACGCCGTGGTCGGCGAGAACGGCGCGGGCAAGTCGACGTTGATGAAGGTGCTGTCCGGCGTCTATCCTCACGGCACCTATGCCGGCGACATCGTCTACCAGGGCGACGTCCGCTCCTTCAAGGATATCCGCGACAGCGAACACCTGGGCATCATCATCATCCACCAGGAACTGGCACTGGTGCCGTTGCTGTCGGTGATGGAAAACCTCTTCCTGGGCAACGAGCAGGCGCGCGCCGGCGTGATCGATTGGGAGCAATCGTTCCTGCGCGCCAAGGCGCTGCTGGCCAAGGTCGGCCTGAAGGAGTCCCCCCTGACCCTGGTGGGCGACCTGGGCGTGGGCAAGCAGCAACTGATCGAGATCGCCAAGGCGCTCTCGAAAGAGGTCAAGCTGCTGATCCTGGACGAGCCGACCGCCAGCCTCAACGAAAGCGACAGCGACGCCTTGCTGGAACTGCTGCTGGAACTGAAGACGCAGGGCATCTCGTCGATCCTGATCTCGCACAAGCTCAACGAGATTTCCAAGGTGGCCGATTCGATCACGGTGCTGCGCGACGGCACTACCGTGGACACCTTCGACTGTCGCGTCGAGCCGATCAGCGAAGACCGCATCATCGCCAACATGGTGGGTCGCGAGATGGCCGACCGCTATCCGCAGCGCGAGCCCGAGATCGGCGACGTGATCTTCGAGATTCGCGACTGGCGCGTGCATCATCCGCTGCACGCCGACCGGCTCGCCATCAAGGACGTCAACATGCAGGTGCGCGCCGGCGAGATCGTCGGCATCGCCGGCCTGATGGGCTCGGGGCGCACCGAGCTGGCCAAGAGCATCTTCGGTCGCGCCTATGGCAAGAAGATCACCGGCCAGGCTTTCCTGCATGGCAAGGAAGTCGACCTGTCGACCATCCAGAAAGCCATCGGGCATGGCATCGCCTACGTCACCGAAGATCGCAAGGGCGACGGCCTGGTGCTGGAAGAAGACATCAAGAAGAACATCTCGCTGGCCAACCTGGGCGGCGTGTCCGAACGTACCGTGATCGACGAGGCGCGTGAATACAAGGTGGCGGTCGATTTTCGCACCCAGATGCGGATCCGCTGCTCGAGCGTGCTGCAGAAGGTGGTGAACCTGTCGGGCGGCAACCAGCAGAAGGTGGTGCTGAGCAAGTGGCTGTTCTCCAACCCCGAAGTGCTGATCCTGGATGAACCCACGCGCGGCATCGACGTCGGCGCCAAGTTCGAAATCTATAACATCATCAGCAGGCTGGCGGCAGAGGGCAAGTGCATCATCATGATCTCGTCCGAAATGCCGGAGCTGCTGGGCATGTGCGACCGCACCTATGTGATGAACGAGGGCCAGTTCGTCGGCCAGTTCAATCGCGAGGAAGCCAGCCAGGAAAGCATCATGCGCGCCATCATGCGCAACAAAAGAATATGAACCTGTCTGGCGCAGGATTGAAGTCAAGAATTAAAGTTAAGAGGTGAATTATGGAGACCATGAAGATGAGCAATAAAGAGCCGTTGGCAGCGGGCGGTGGCCCGGCCGAAAAGAGGGACTACGCCGGCTTTTTGAAAAACAACATGCGCGAGTACGGCATGCTGCTGTCGCTGGTGGCGATCATGGCGTTCTTCCAGATCATGACTGACGGAACCTTGCTGCGCCCGCTCAACATCACCAACCTGGTGCTGCAGAACAGCTACATCGTGATCATGGCGCTGGGCATGCTGATGGTGATCGTGGCCGGACATATCGACTTGTCGGTGGGCTCGGTGGTGGGCCTGATCGGGGCTTTGGCCGCAGTGCTGATGGTGGACCACGGCTGGGACTTCGTGTCGGCCTCGGTGGTGTGCATCATCGCCGGCGCCGCCATCGGCGCGGCCCAGGGTTACTGGATCGCCTACTTCAAGATTCCGTCGTTCATCGTCACCCTGGCCGGCATGCTGGTGTTCAAGGGCATGGCGCTGGCGCTGCTGCAGGGCCAGTCGCTCGGACCTTTCCCGCCGGCATTCCAGATGCTGAGCTCGGGCTTCATTCCTGAGCTGACCGGCAACACCCAGTTCCGCACGACTTCGCTCATCGTCGGCGTGGTGGCCTCGGTGGTGTTGCTGGCGGTCAAGTTCCACGCGCGTCGCAAGCAGACCAAGCATGGCATGGAAGACGAACCGCAACTGTTCTTTCTGCTCAAGAATGGCCTGTTCGCGGTGGCTATCATCGCCTTCAGCTACCTGATGGCGTCCTATCGCGGCATGCCCAACGTGCTCATCATCATGTTTGCGCTGATGGTGCTGTACACCTTCATCACCAACCGCACCACGCTGGGCCGTCGGGTCTATGCCGTCGGCGGCAACGAGAAAGCGGCGCGCCTGTCGGGGATCAAGACCGAGCGCGTGTCGTTTCTTACTTTCGTCAACATGGGCGTTCTGGCGGCGCTGGCCGGCCTGATCTTCGCGGCCCGTCTCAATACCGCCACACCCAAGGCCGGTCTGGGCTTCGAGCTGGACGTGATCGCGGCCTGCTTCATCGGCGGCGCCTCGGCCTCGGGTGGCGTGGGCAAGGTGATGGGAGCAGTGATCGGCGCCTTCATCATGGGCGTGATGAACAACGGCATGTCCATCATGGGCATCGGTATCGATTATCAGCAGATGATCAAGGGTCTGGTGTTGCTGATGGCAGTTTGCTTTGACGTGTATAACAAGAACAAGTAACCACTCAGTTACGACAGGGGGCGGGCGGCCATGCCGCCCGACTGCATCCCAGACCAACATCCAGGAAAAAACAAGATGAGCAGTGACGACAAGAAAGACAAGAGCCGCAAGTTGCGCTCGGCCAGCTGGTTCGGCACGGCGGACAAGAACGGTTTCATGTATCGCAGCTGGATGAAGAACCAGGGCATTCCCGATCATGAGTTCCAGGGCAAGCCGGTCATCGGCATCTGCAACACCTGGTCCGAACTGACGCCCTGCAACGCCCACTTCCGCAAGATCGCCGAACACGTGCGTCGCGGCATCATCGAGGCCGGTGGCTTCCCGGTGGAGTTTCCGGTGTTCTCCAACGGCGAATCCAACCTGCGCCCGACCGCCATGCTGACCCGTAACCTGGCCAGCATGGATGTGGAAGAGTCGATCCGTGGCAATCCCATCGATGGCGTGGTGCTGCTGACCGGTTGCGACAAGACCACGCCGGCGCTGCTGATGGGCGCGGCCAGTTGCGACATCCCGGCCATCGTGGTGACCGGTGGCCCGATGCTCAACGGCAAGCACCATGGCAAGGATATCGGTTCCGGCACGGTGGTCTGGAAGTTGTCCGAGCAGGTCAAGGCGGGCGAGATCAGCATTCACGATTTCATGGCGGCCGAGGCGGGCATGTCGCGTTCGGCCGGGACCTGCAACACCATGGGCACGGCCTCGACCATGGCCTGCATGGCCGAGTCGCTGGGGGTATCGCTGCCGCACAATGCGGCTATTCCCGCCGTCGATGCGCGCCGCTACGTGCTGGCGCATCTGTCGGGCATGCGCATCGTCGATATGGTGTGGGAAGACCTGCGCCTGTCCAAGATCCTGACCCGCAAGGCCTTCGAGAACGCTATTCGCACCAACGCCGCCATCGGCGGTTCGACCAATGCGGTGATTCACCTGAAGGCGATCGCCGGCCGCATCGGCGTCGATCTCGAGCTGGAAGACTGGACCCACATCGGCCGCGGCACCCCGACCATCGTCGACCTGCAGCCGTCGGGCCGGTTCCTGATGGAAGAGTTCTATTACGCCGGTGGCCTGCCAGCGGTCCTGCGCCGCCTGGGCGAAGCGAATCTGCTGCCGCATCCGGACGCGCTGACCGCCAATGGCCAGACCATGTGGGATAACGTCAAGGATGCGCCGATCTATGACGACGAAGTGGTGCGGCCGCTGGCCAAACCGCTGATCGAAGACGGCGGCATGTGCATCCTGCGCGGCAACCTGGCGCCGCGCGGCGCCGTGTTGAAGCCGTCGGCGGCCTCGCCGGAGTTGATGAAGCATCGTGGTCGCGCAGTGGTGTTCGAAGACTTCTCGCACTACAAGGAACGCATCAACGACCCTGATCTGGATGTCGACGCCAGCTGCGTGCTGGTGATGAAGAACTGCGGTCCCAAGGGCTATCCCGGCATGGCCGAGGTGGGCAACATGGGCTTGCCGCCCAAGGTGCTGGCCACCGGCGTCAAGGACATGGTGCGCATCTCGGACGCGCGCATGAGCGGCACCGCCTACGGCACCGTGATCCTGCACGTGGCGCCGGAGGCGGCCGCCGGCGGCCCGCTGGGTATCGTGGAAGATGGCGACTTCATCGAGCTCGATGCCTACGCCGGGAAGTTGCAGCTCGATATCAGCGACGAGGAAATGGCGCGCCGCCAGGCCGCGCGTGCGGCCAAGCTGGCGGGACAGAAGCCGGAGATGGCCGGCGGCTACCAGGCGCTGTACGTCGATCGCGTGCTGCAGGCTGACCAGGGTTGCGATTTCGACTTCCTGGTGGGTTGCCGCGGCGCCGCCGTTCCCAAGCATTCGCACTAATACAAACTAACAAAATGGCGCCGGCGCAGTTGGCCGGCGCAGCCAAGGAGAACAGATGAGCAGCAATCCACAACTGGCCAGTTTCCCCAGCCTCAAGGGAAAACGCGTCTTCATCACCGGCGGCGGCACGGGCATTGGCGCGGCCATCGTCTCGGCGTTTGCCGAGCAGGGCGCGCACGTGGCCTTCGTCGATATCGCCCGCGAGCCGAGCGAGGCATTGTGCCGGGAACTGGGTGAAGCCGGTTTCATCAAGCCGCTGTTCCGTCACTGCGACTTGCGTGACATTGCCGCCTTCCAGGCCACCATCGCCGAGCTGCAGGGTGAGCTGGGCGACTTCGATGTGCTGGTCAACAATGCCGCCAACGATGAGCGCCACAAGCTGGAAGAGGTCACGCTCGATTACTGGAACGACCGCATCGCCATCAACCAGCGACCGTCGTTCTTTGCGGTGCAATCGGTGGTGCCGGGCATGCAGCGTCGTGGCGGCGGCTCGATCATCAACTTCAGTTCGATCAGCTGGCACCAGTCGGGCGGCGGCTTCCCGGTCTATACGACGGCCAAGGCCTCGACGCTGGGCCTGACGCGCGGCCTGGCACGCGACCTCGGTCCGCACAAGATCCGCGTCAATACCGTTACCCCTGGCTGGGTGATGACCGAGCGCCAGATCAAGTTGTGGCTGGATGAAGAAGGCAAGCAGGCGATCGCCCGCAACCAGTGCCTGCAGGGTGAATTGCTGCCATGGCATCTGGCGCGCATGGTGCTGTTCCTGGCGGCCGATGACAGTGCGATGTGTACTGCGCAGGAATTTATCGTGGATGCGGGTTGGGTCTGAGTCTTCGGTAGTGACGCAAGGAAAAAAGACGCTGGGTGCCGGCGTTCGCCAGCACGACGGATTGCCTATAAATCAATCTCCGTCGTCCTGACGAAAGTCGGGACCCAGCGTCTTTTTTTATACCGATAGATAAGTAAAAAAGACGCCGGCACGACGGTGGGGTATAGCTCACCAGCCGTCGCCTCCCGGCGACATCAGTAAATCATTTTCGCCACTTCCCTGATCGCATCCAGCAGCAATGACGCTCCCGGCGAAAGCAGCGCGTCGCGGCGGGTGATGATGCCGAAGCCGTCCATGCGGCACGGCAAGTCGATCGGCAGGATATCCATCAGACGCGCCTGGGTGTAATAGCGCGCCACCTCAGTCGGCATCGCATACAGGAAATCGGTTTGCTGCAGCAGGCTGGTGATGAACAGGATGGCCGTGGTGTCGACCACGTTCGATGGCGGCGTGAGACCTTGTTCGCGGAACATCTGGTCGCAACGTGCACGCAGGATGCTGCCCTTGGGCGCAAGAATCCACGGTTCGTTGGTTAAATCCGACAGTTTCAGGTTCTCGCGTGCATGCAATGGATGGCCTACGCGCGCTACCGCACATACCGGTTCATCGGCCAGCTCGTAGTATTGCAGGTCGTTGCGGTTTTCTTCGTCGAGGATGCGACCGATCACGAAATCGAGTTCGCCGTGCATCAGGCGCGACAGCAGGATGTTGCTGCTTTCGACTTCGACGCCGATGCGCAGCATGGGCGCGTGTTCCTTGACGCGGGCAATGGCCGGTGGCAGCAGCGCCATGCCGGGTGAGAGGATCACGCCGACATCGACCTGGCCCGACAAGCCAGACTTCAACGCCACGATGTCTTCATGCGCCTTGGACAGGCTGGTCAGCGCCATGCGCGCGTGGCGGATCATCGCCTCGCCGTAGATGGTCGGGCGCATGCCGCGCGGCAGGCGTTCGAACAGCGAGACGGCCAGCATGTCTTCCAGGTCCTTGAGCTGCTTGGAGGCAGCCGGCTGGGTCATGTTGAGCTCGCTGGAGGCGCGGTGAATGTTGCGCGTGTCGTCGAGTGCGATTAACAGCAGGAGTTGGCGTGTCTTTAATCGTGCTCGCAGAAACCAGTTTGGATCACTGTTCTTCATAAGTCTCCGCAGAACTTTGTTTTAAATATTTTTGCTGTCGATGATGATATCAAATCGCATATCGCATTTGCGAAAGAATTCATTGGAAAGACATGAAACGAATACTTAGTATTCACCCACGTTCCGCACTCGCATAGATTTACAACAGCGGTGATCGGAATGAAAAAGTTCGGGTAGTACAACAAAGAACAAGCGGGAAGTTGTCAGCGGCATGTCAGGTCTTCGATGATCGGATTTGCAGTCTGTATGGCCGAACCGACCGACGAAAATTCTAACTGCAATATCACGGAGACTATTCATGAGGCAAGTCAAGGCATCCTTTACTGGTAAGAAGACCCTGTGCGCGCTGGCGCTGCTGGGCGCATTTTCTGCCCAGGCACAAGCACAAACCAGCAGCGTGACCATCTATGGTCGTGTGGTCGCTGGCGTGGACGTTGTCAGCAACGCCACCAATGCCGATGGCACCAGCGGCACCCGCTGGCGCGCTGCCAGCAACCAGTGGGGTACCAGCATGATCGGTTTCAAGGGAACCGAAGACCTGGGCGGCGGCACCAACGCCTTCTTCCTGCTGGAATCGGGCTTCGGCGCGACCACGGGCAAGACCAACGGCACCGAACTGTTCAATCGTCGTTCCTACGTCGGCCTGCAGGGTGGCGCCGGTTCGATCAAGTTCGGCCGCAACCTGTTCATCAACAACGACGTCTGGTTCCTGGATCCGACCGGCCAGCAATGGATCGGCACTGCCAGCCTGGTGAAGGGCCGCAACTGGCCTGGCGCGGCCAACGTGATCGAATACCAGACACCTGACTTCGGCGGCTTTACGGCTACCCTGCAGACTTCGCTGGGCGAGCAGGCGGGTTCGGTCAAGAATGGCCGCAAGGACGGCATTTCGCTGGCCTACATCAAGAATGGCCTGGAACTGCGCGCCATCTATGACGTGGTGCGTGACGCCAATGGCAAGTACGGCAGCGTGCCGACCACCACTGCAGCTGACACGATCTTCACCAACTCCAAGGAACTGATCCTGGGTGGTACTTACAAGATCGACAACCTGAAGATGTTCGTCGGTTACGAAAACCTGAAGGCGCCTGACGTTGCTGCCGGTCTGCCGAGCAAGGTCAATCACTACTGGATTGGCGCCAACTATGACCTGACGCCGCAGCTGACCCTGATTGGCTCTGTCTTCCGCGTCAACGTCAACAACGGTGGTGGCAACGCCAACCTGTACATGCTGGGCGCCAACTATTACCTGTCCAAGCGTACCCTGCTGTACGTGGGCGCTGGCTCCGTTCGTAACAAGGGCAATGCTAACTTTGCCCTCGAGGCAGCGGATGCAACTGGTCCTGGCGCCGGCAAGGGCCAAAATGGTGGGTACTTCGGTGTCGCCCATTCGTTCTGATGTTGTAGTGGTGTAATCCTTCCTGAGGTGGTCTTGATGTAATTCAGGGCAGGCGAAAGCCTGCCCTTTTTTGCGTTATTGATAATCAAGTAACAGTTTGACTGGAAAAGAATCGTATGAAAGCGCAATTGCTGGTCGATGGAAAACACGAACTGGGTGAGGGCGTGCTGTGGTGCGAACGTTCGCAGTCGCTGTTCTGGACCGATATCCATGCGTCGCGCCTGTGGAACCATGATCCGCAACGCGGCACTACCCGCAGCTGGGGCTTGCCGGAGCGCCTTTGCTGCTTCGCCTTTACCGCCGACGCCAACCGCCTGTTGCTGGGGCTGGCCTCGCGCCTGGCCTTCATGACGCTCGATGATGGCGTGGTCAGTCCCATCTGCGAGGTCGAGGCGGACCTGCCCACCACGCGCCTGAACGACGGTCGCTGTGATCGCCAGGGCCGGTTCGTGTTCGGCACGCTCAATGAAGACCCGGCGCGCGCACCGATCGGTAGCTTCTACCGACTCAATGCCGATCTCTCGCTGCAACGCCTGCCGCTGGCGGGCGTGGCCATCTCCAACAGCATCTGCTTCAGCCCTGCGGGTGATGTGATGTATTACTGCGACAGCATGCAGGGCAAGATCATGTGCTGCGATGTTGACGGCGCCAACCCGCGCGTGTTTGCCGACCTGTCGACCACGCCCGGTGGGCCGGATGGGTCCTGCGTCGATGCCGAGGGTTTCGTCTGGAATGCTCGCTGGGGCGGCTCGCGCGTGGTGCGCTTTGCGCCCGACGGCAGTATCGAGCGCACGGTCGAGGTGCCGGCTACGCAAGTCAGCTGCGTCGCCTTTGGTGGCGCTGATTTGTCCACGCTGTATATCACTACCGCGCATGAGGGCATGAGTGTCGCGCAGCGCCAGGAAGATGTGTTTGCCGGCGCGGTTTTTGCGGCGCAACCAGGTGTGCGCGGGTTGCCCGAGGTCAGGTTCGCCGGGTAAAAAGTTAACGTCACTGTATCCCGGCCTGCGCCGGGACGACGGAGAGATGAACCGTCATCCTGACGAAAGTCAGGACCCAGCGACTTTAAGGCGTACCCACTAACTCCCGAAACTCGAATCCCCCATCAACCGCGACAGGCGGGCCGAGATCTCCTGCACGATGCCTTGCACCTCGTCCAGGCTGGGGTTGACCTTCTTGTCGATGCGTTCGATGTAGGGCACGTTGAGCGCGGCCAGCATGCGGTTGTTGGCGCCCATCACCGGATACGAGAGGTTGATCACGCCACGGATCTGGCGGCTGTCGGTGCGCGAGTGACCGCGCCGCCGGGTGTCGTCGACCTGGCGCTGCAGCTCTGCGGTGTCGACTTCCTGCTCGCCATCCAGGCGTACATGTTCAGCCAGCATGCGGGCGCGTTCGGCGTCGTCTCTAAAGGCCAGCAGGACATAACCCGATGCAGTATCGGTCAGGCTCACCAGTGCCCCTACCTTGAGCCCGAAGGCCCAGCGCTCGGGGCTGTCGACCTGGGCCACCACGATCACGCGACCGGCCTCATAGACCGTCAGGTGACTGGACTGCACTGCCCGCGTGGCCAGTTCGCGCATATGCGGCAGGGCAGTGCCGACCAGTGAGCGGATCGGCTGGTGATAGTGGGCCAGCTCGAACAGCTTCAGTGACAGCCGGTACTGGTCGTTGTCGGCAATCAGGTAGCCGCGCTGTTCCAGCGTGACCACCATGCGGAAGATTTCATTGACGCTGCGCCCGAGCTGGCGCGAGATCTGGTTCAGCGTGAGCATCTGCTCCGAGCGGCTCAGCAACTCCAGGATGTCGAGGCCCTTGTCCAGCGCAGGGGCGGCATAACGGTTGCGCGCGCTGTCGCCATTGGCGGCTTCGTCGGCGCTGGCATCGCTATCGGCGGGCGGCAGGGTCTTGGTACGGGGCATGGGTAGTTGGCGGTGGAATTTGACGAAATTGTATAAGACAACCAATTTCATTTGTAAAACTATTTTTTACAGGTGCTCATATCCGTTTTGATATCGATGCTGACAGAAACATCATCGGTTCATCCCGGCAGCGAGAATATGATAGCGAGTATGCTACGAATCTTACATATGAAAACTTATTTCATTCGTAAGTAAAAAATAAGACGAGACGATTTCCCTGGCAGGTACGCCTGCCGCCTAGCCGACGCCAGCAACCTGACGACAATTCGAACCGAATGACCAAGATCACAGCCCTGCGCGTGCTTGACGTGCGCTTTCCCACTTCACAATCGCTGGATGGTTCCGATGCGATGAACCCGGACCCCGACTATTCGGCGGCCTACGTCATCCTCGACACCGATCATCCGCAGCACAAGGGCCACGGCCTGACCTTCACCATCGGCCGCGGCAACGAGATCTGCTGTGCCGCCATCAATGCCATGGAGCACCTGGTGGTCGGGCTCGACCTGGACTGGATCACCGCCGACATGGGGCGCTTCTGGCGCCATGTCACCTCCGACAGCCAGCTGCGCTGGATCGGCCCGGACAAGGGCGCGATCCACCTGGCCACCGGTGCGGTGGTCAATGCCGTGTGGGACCTGTGGGCCAAGCTCGAAGGCAAGCCGCTGTGGCAACTGGTGGCAGACATGTCGCCCGAGGAATTGGTGCGCAGCATCGACTTCCGCTACATCACCGATTGCATCACGCCCGACGAGGCGCTGGCGCTGCTGCGCGAGAAGGAAGCCGGCAAGGCCGAGCGCATCCGTATCCTGAAGCAGGAAGGTTATCCCTGCTACACCACCTCGGCCGGCTGGCTGGGCTATGACGATGCCAAGTTGCGCCGGCTGGTGCAGGAAGCCATCGACCAGGGCTTCGAACACGTCAAGCTCAAGGTCGGGCGCGACCTGGCCGACGACAAGCGTCGGGTCTCGATCGCCCGTGAGGTGCTGGGACCGGACCGCAAGCTGATGATCGACGCCAACCAGGTATGGGAAGTCGACCAGGCCATCGCCTGGGTCAAGGAACTGGCCTTCGCCAAGCCCTGGTTCATCGAAGAGCCGACCAGCCCGGACGACGTCGAAGGCCATCGCAAGATTCGCGAAGCCATCGGCGAGGTCAAGGTGGCTACCGGCGAGATGTGCCAGAACCGGGTGCTGTTCAAGCAGTTCATCATGCGCGAAGCGATCGATGTGGTGCAGATCGACTCTTGCCGGTTGGGCGGCGTCAACGAGATCCTGGCGGTCATGCTGATGGCGGCCAAGTACAACGTGGTGGTGTGCCCGCATGCCGGCGGCGTGGGCCTGTGCGAGTACGTGCAACATCTCTCGATGATCGATTACGTCTGCATCTCGGGCAGCAAGGAAGGCCGTGTCACCGAGTACGTCGATCACCTGCATGAGCATTTCGTCGATCCCTGCATCGTCAGCAACGCCGCCTACATGCCGCCGACCCTGCCGGGATTCTCGATCGAGATGAAACCGGAGTCGCTGGAGCAGTACCGCTTCAGGGGTTAGGCCGACGCCGGCCTCGAGCACCAAGAATAACGGAGACAACAAGTGGATCTGAATCTGCAAGACAAGGTAGTGATCGTCACCGGTGGCGCCTCGGGCATCGGCGGCGCGATCTCGATGCAGCTGGCCGCCGAAGGCGCGCTGCCGGTGGTGTTCGGGCGCAGCGAGCCGGACCCGCAATTCTGGCAGCGGCTGCAGCAGCTGCAGCCACACGCCGCGTTCTTCAAGCTTGACCTGCAGGACGAGGCCAGGATCGGCCACGCCGTGGCCGACACCGTGCAACGCTTCGGGCGCCTCGATGGCCTGGTCAACAATGCCGGGGTCAACGACAGCATCGGCCTGGATGCCGGGCGCGATGCCTTCGTCGGCTCGCTCGAACGCAACCTGATTCATTACTACGTGATGGCGCACTATTGCGTGCCGCACCTGAAGGCCACTCGCGGCGCCATCATCAATGTGTCGTCCAAGACCGCCATCACCGGCCAGGGCAACACCAGCGGCTATACCGCCTCCAAGGGGGCGCAGCTGTCGCTCACCCGCGAGTGGGCCGCCGCCCTGCGCGACGATGGCGTGCGCGTCAATGCGCTGATCCCGGCCGAGGTGATGACGCCCCTCTACGAGAACTGGCTGGCCACTTTCGACGACCCGCAAGCCAAGCTTGCCGCCATTTCGAGCAAGGTGCCGCTGGGCAAGCGCTTCACGACTTCCGAAGAGATGGCCGACATGGCGGTGTTCCTGCTGTCGGGGCGTTCGTCGCATACCACCGGTCAATGGGTCTTCGTCGATGGCGGTTATACCCATCTCGACCGTGCGCTGACCTGAGGAGCCGTAATGCGCCATCTGCTCGCACTGGACCTCAAGGACGACGCTGCACTGATCGCCGAGTATGAACGCCATCACCGCCGCATCTGGCCCGAGATTGCCGCCCACCTGGAGCGGCAAGGCGTGCTCGGCATGGAAATCTGGCGGCTGGGTACGCGCATGGTGATGGTGATGGAGACCGACGACGCCGTGTACGACGCCGCGGCGATGGCCGCCGCCAGCGAGAAGGACCCCAAGGTGCGCGAATGGGAGGAGCTGATGTGGCGCTTCCAGGCGCCCACGCCCTGGACCCCGGCTGGCCAGAAATGGATCGGCATGGAGCAGATATTCGATCTGTCCAGCCAACCCTGAAGCACTGATTCAAGATCAAGAAACGACGGCGTCGCAGAAGCGCCGGATATGCATCCGAGGTGAGCATGCAACAAGACCAAGAGACAAGAGACACTGCCGCGACCGCCGCCCAGCCGGTGATCGCGCTGCGCAACGTCAGCAAGCGTTTTCCGGGCGTGCTGGCGCTGGATAATTGCCAGTTCGACCTGGCGGCCGGCGAGGTGCATGCGCTGATGGGCGAGAACGGCGCCGGCAAGTCGACCCTGATGAAGATCCTGTCGGGCGTCTACCAGCGCGACAGCGGCGAGATATTGATCGATGGCCGTGCGGTCGAGATCGACGGCCCGCGTGCGGCGCAGGCGCTGGGCATCGGCATCATCCATCAGGAACTGAACCTGATGAATCACCTGTCGGCGGCGCAGAACATCTTCATCGGCCGCGAACCGAAGAAAAGCCTGGGCCTGTTCATCGACGAAGAAAAACTGAACCGGCAAGCCGCTGTCATCTTCGAGCGTATGCGGCTCGACCTCGATCCGCGCACGCCGGTCGGCGAATTGACCGTGGCGCGCCAGCAGATGGTCGAGATCGCCAAGGCGCTGTCGTTCGATTCGCGCGTGCTGATCATGGATGAACCTACCGCCGCGCTCAACAACGCCGAGATCGCCGAACTGTTCCGGATCATCCGCGACCTGCAGCAGCAGGGCGTGGGCATCGTCTACATCTCGCACAAGATGGATGAACTGCGCCAGATCGCGGACCGGGTCACGGTCATGCGCGATGGACGTTACATCGCCACCGTGCCGATGCGCGACACGCCGATGGATACCATCATCTCGATGATGGTCGGCCGCCAGCTCGACGGCGGCCAGGGCACGCCGCCCGATACGTCCGCCAATGAAGTGGTGCTGGAAGTGCGCGGGCTGTCGCGTGGACGGGCCATTCGCGACGTCGGTTTCACCCTGCGGCGGGGCGAGATACTGGGCTTTGCCGGGCTCATGGGCGCTGGCCGTACCGAAGTCGCGCGCGCCATCTTCGGCGCCGATCCGGTCGATGCCGGCGAGATCCTGATTCACGGCAAACGCGCCCTGATCGGCTCGCCCGCCGATGCGGTGGCGCACGGCATCGGCTACCTGTCGGAAGACCGCAAGCACTTCGGCCTGGCGGTGGGCATGGATGTGCAAACCAATATTGCCTTGTCGTGCATGGGCCGCTTCGTGCGGCGCGGCATCTTCATCGATGAGCGCGCCTTGCGCGAGACGGCCCAGGGTTACGTGCGCCAGCTGGCCATCAAGACGCCATCGGTAGAGCAGCAGGCGCGCCTGCTGTCGGGCGGCAACCAGCAAAAGATCGTGATCGCGAAATGGCTCCTGCGCGACTGTGACATCCTGTTTTTCGACGAACCCACGCGCGGTATCGACATCGGCGCCAAGAACGAAATCTACAAGTTGCTCGATGCGCTGGCGGCCCAGGGCAAGGCGATCGTGATGATCTCCTCCGAGTTGCCCGAAGTGCTGCGCATGAGTCACCGGGTGCTGGTGATGTGCGAAGGGCGCGTCACGGGCGAGCTTGCCGCCGCCGACGCCACCCAGGAAAAAATCATGCAGCTCGCCACCCAGCGCGAGTCGACGGTGATCCAATAATTCAATTCGAGACGCTCATGGCCAATCCCACTCAATCCGCCACCACCATGTCCAAACCAGAACTCTCGCCAGGCTGGCGCGCCCGCCTGTTCAACCCGGCCGCGCGCCAGAAGCTGCTGGCGTTTGCCAGCCTGATCGTGCTGATGGTGTTCTTCACGGCCGCCTCGCCCAACTTCCTGGAGGTCGACAACCTGGTCAGCATCCTGCAGTCGACCGCAGTCAATGGCGTGCTGGCGATTGCCTGCACCTACGTCATCATCACCTCCGGCATCGACCTGTCGGTGGGCACCATGATGACGTTCTGCGCGGTCATGGCCGGCGTGGTTCTGACCAACCTGGGCTTGCCGCTGCCGCTGGGCATCCTGGCCGCGATCTTCTTCGGCGCGCTCTCGGGCTGGACCTCGGGCATGGTGATCGCCAAGCTCAAGGTGCCGCCGTTCATCGCCACCCTGGGCATGATGATGCTGCTCAAGGGCTTGTCGCTGGTGATCTCGGGCACGCGGCCGATCTACTTCAACGATACCCCGGGCTTCTCGGCCATTGCGCAGGATTCACTGATCGGCGACCTGATCCCGGCGCTGCCGATTCCCAATGCGGTGCTGATCCTGTTCCTGGTGGCCATCGGTTCCTCGATCATCCTCAACAAGACCGTGTTCGGCCGTTATACCTTCGCCCTGGGCAGCAATGAAGAAGCGCTGCGCCTGTCGGGCGTGAAGGTCGATTTCTGGAAGGTCGCGGTGTACACCTTCTCGGGCGCCATCTGCGGCATTGCCGGCCTGATCATCGCGTCGCGCCTGAACTCGGCCCAGCCGGCATTGGGGCAGGGCTACGAGCTCGACGCCATCGCCGCGGTGGTGATCGGCGGCACCTCGCTGTCGGGCGGCACCGGCACCATCCTGGGCACCATCATCGGCGCCTTCATCATGAGCGTGCTGGTCAATGGCCTGCGCATCATGTCGGTGGCCCAGGAATGGCAGACGGTGGTGACCGGCGTGATCATCATCCTGGCGGTGTACATGGATATCCTGCGCCGTCGTCGTCGCGCCTGAAGAATCAGTTTCATCCCCCGTCGCCACTGGCGGCACTCCATCATCGATAACAAGCAAGGAGACAGCAGTGATCCACAAGAACTTATTGACCGCAGCGCTCGGACTGGCCCTGTCGGTCGGCATGGCCACCGGCGCCCAGGCGCAGGAAACCTACATCCCGCTCATTTCCAAGGGCTTCCAGCACCAGTTCTGGCAGGCGGTGAAGTCGGGTGCGACCCAGGCTGCGGCCGACTACAAGGTCAAGGTGACTTTCGAAGGCCCCGAGACCGAAGCCATGGTTGACAAGCAGATCGACATGCTGTCGGCGGCGCTGGCCAAGAAGCCACAGGCGATCGGCTTTGCCGCGCTCGACAGCAAGGCCGCGTTGCCGCTGCTGAAGAAGGCGCAGGCCGCGAAGATCCCGGTGGTGGCATTTGACTCGGGCGTGGATGGCGATATTCCGGTCACCACCGCGACCACCGACAACAAGGCGGCAGCCGCCCTGGCCGCCGACAAGCTGGCCGAGCTGATCGGCAAGGAAGGCGAAGTGGCCGTGGTGGCGCATGACCAGACCAGCCGTACCGCCATCGACCGTCGCGATGGGTTCCTGGATCGCATCAAGTCGACCTATCCGAAGATCAAGGTGGTCAGCGTGCAATACGGTGGCGGCGATCACCTGAAGTCGACCGAAGTGACCAAGTCGATCCTGCAGGGCTATCCCAAGATCAAGGGCATCTTTGGCACCAACGAAGGTTCGGCCGTGGGCGTGGTCAATGGCGTGCGTGAAATGAAGCGCAAGATCGTCATCATCGGCTACGACTCGGGCAAGCAGCAGAAGGACGCCATCCGTGAAGGCCTGATGGCTGGCGCCATCACCCAGAATCCGGTCGGCATCGGCTACAAGACGGTCGAGGCTGCGGTCAAGGCGATCAAGGGCGAGAAGCTGCCGAAGATCATCGACACCGGTTTCTACTGGTACGACAAGACCAACATCGACGACCCGAAGGTCGCCGCTGCACTGTACGACTGATCGGCCCCAGGCCGGATGCGACGTGCCCAGGGCCGTCGCATCCGGCTTTTTTTTGCTGGCAAGGAAAGCATGAGCACCCAACGTATCGACGCGCATCAACATTTCTGGCGCTATCGCCCCGAGGATTACCCGTGGATCGGGCGTGGCATGGAACTGCTGGCGCAAGACCGCCTGCCGGGTGAACTGTATCCGCTGTTGAGCGGGCAGGGCCTGGATGCATCGATTGCCGTGCAGGCGCGTGCCGGACGCGAAGAGACTGGTTTCCTGCTGGGACTGGCGCGCCAGGATGCGCGCATCGTCGGTGTGGTGGGTTGGGAAGACCTGGCTTCGCCTGAGTTGGAACAGCACGTGGCCGAATGGGGCCGCGACAAGTTATTGGGTTTTCGGCACCAGATCCAGGACGAGGCCGATGCCGCTGCCTTCCTGGCCGGCGCCGATTTCAATCGGGGCGTGGCCTGGATGCAGGCGCAGCGACTGGTCTATGACGTGCTGGTGTTCGAGCGACAACTGCCTGCCGTGCAGGAGTTCTGCCGCCGCCACGATCGGCACTGGCTGGTGCTGGATCACCTGGGCAAGCCGGCGCTCACCGAGTTCGGCCGCAATCCGGATGCCTACGCCCGCTGGCGCCAGCAGATCCAGGCGCTGGGCGCCATGCCGCATGTCGCCTGCAAGATATCGGGACTGGTGACCGAGGCCGACTGGATGCGAGGCCTGCGCGAACGGGACTTCGAACACATCGTGCTGTGCCTGGATACGGCGCTGGACGCCTTCGGCCCGCAGCGTCTGATGTTCGGTTCGGATTGGCCGGTGTGCCTGCTGGCGGCGTCCTACGCCAAGGTGGCGTCGGTGGTCAGGGAATGGGCCCAGACGCGGCTGTCGGCAGCGGACCAGGTGGCGCTGTGGGGAGGGACGGCGGCGCGTTGTTATGGCCTGGATGGTTGATGCCGGCGCTCAACGTCACTGGGTACCGGCTTTCGCCGGCACGACGAACTGTTTATGACTCCACCGCCGTCGCCCTGACGCAAGTCAGGGCCCAGCGGCTTGCAATGTAGCCACAAGCGCCTTCACTTCACCACCGAAAACCCGTCGAACGCCACCCGCAACATGTGCCGCACGATATCGTCGGGCGTCATCTTGCTGAATTTCTGCAGATACTCGACCGCCGGATCGCAGGTGCGCGCGTAGTAGCTGAACAGCACCACGTCACTGGGCAGCGTCGCATCGAGCTCGCCCTTCTTCTGCGCCTCCTTCACCAGCTTCTCGATCTGCCCATTCAGTTTGAGCACCCGCGTGACGTACTTGATGTTGCGCATCAGCATGTCGCGCACATGGGCGCTGGTCGAGGGCAGGAAGGGCAGGCCGCCGTCCAGGCGCACCCGCAGCGCCCATTCGAGCATGGCTTCGAGCTTGCCGCGCGGGCTGTCGATGGCGGCCAGTTGCTCCAGCTGGTCGATGGCGCCATCGATGAGCCGGATCATGGTGTCGCCCACCAGCTCTTCCTTGGATTTGAAATGCTTGTACAGGCTCGGCTTGGAGATGCCTACGGCGCTGGCCACGTCGTCCATGGTCATCAAGTCGTAACCCTTGGTGGCCAGCACGGCAGTGGCCGCGTCGAGGATGGCGTTCTCGCGCAGCTTGAAAGCCTGGTCCTTGAAACTCAGTTTGCCGAAAATACTCATTGGTAGCTTTTATTACTAATCAGTAGATTTTATTTTTCATCGGTAGTAATCTTAGCACCGATGCGGCGCCGTGCGGGGCCGTGCTAATTTACTTACATCAAATCGGGCGACGCAATCATGACTTCGGGCAGGCAACGCATTGCGGTGATCGGCGGCGGCATCTCGGGCCTGGCCAGCGCCTACTTCCTGGCGCGCCAGCACGACGTGGTGCTGATGGAGTCGGCCGCCACCCTGGGCGGTCATGCCAACACCGTCGATATCGAGCTCGATGGGCATGCGATGGCGGTCGATACCGGGTTCCTGGTGTGCAATGACCGTACCTATCCCAATCTGCTGGCGCTGTTCGCCGAACTCGGCGTCGAGACCTATGCCAGCGACATGTCGTTCGGGGTGTCGATGCAGGAGGGCGATCTCGAGTGGGCCGGCACCAGCCTGGACACCGTATTTGCCCAGCGCCGGCGGCTGCTGGATCCGGCGTTCCTGGGGATGTTGCGTGACATCGTTCGTTTCAACCGGGCCGCGCCGGCCAACCTCGCCCAATGCCAGGCGCATCCGCAGTCGCTGCGCCAGTTGCTGGCCGCAGGCGGCTATGGCGCGCAGTTTCGCGATGCCTATCTGCTGCCGATGGCCGCTGCCATCTGGTCCAGTGCCCCGGCCGACATCCTCGATTTCCCGGCGGCCACCTTCCTGCGCTTTTGCATCAACCATGGCCTGCTGCAACTGAGCGATCGACCGCAGTGGCGCACCGTGCGCGGTGGCTCGCGCGAGTATGTGCGACGCATCGCCGATAGCCTCCCCGAGGTGCGCCTGGCCTGCCGCCTGCACAGCGTCACCCGCACCGAAGCCGGGGTGACGGTGCGCAGCGCCGGGGCCATCCCGCGTCAGGAGCAGTTCGATGCCGTGGTGTTCGCCACCCATGCGCCGCAGACGCTGGCGCTGCTGCACGATGCCACGCTGGAAGAACAGCAGGTGCTATCGGCTTTTCGCTACCAGCACAACCAGGCCTGGCTGCATACCGATACCCGGCTGATGCCGCGCCGACGCAAGGTCTGGTCGGCCTGGAATTACCTGGGCGCGCGCAGCGCCGACGGTCACCAGGGGGTGTGCGTGAGCTATTGGCTCAACCGCCTGCAGGCGTTGCCGGGCGAGCGCGACCTGATGGTGACGCTCAATCCGCCGCAAGCGCCGGCGCCGGAATGCACCATCGCCAGCTTCGACTACGAACATCCGGTGTTCGACCAGCACGCCATCGATGGGCAACTGCGCCTGCCGACGATCCAGGGAAGGCATCGGGTCTGGTTTGCCGGCGCCTGGACCGGCTACGGTTTTCATGAGGATGGATTGAAATCGGCGCTGCGGGTGGCGGCCGATTTCAATCTGGCCCCGGCCTGGGCCACGCTGCCATGAACAGCGCGCCTCCCGACCGCAACCCGCCGCCGGCCTACCTGATGCGCGCACAGGTGATGCACCAGCGGCTGCGTCCGGTCGGGCACCGTTTCGTCTATCCGGTGTTCTGCGTGCGCATCGACCTGGCGCGTGCGCACGAGGCGCGCAATGCCTGGTTCGGCATGGACAGCCGCCGCTTGATGAGCATTCGCAGTCGTGACTATGGCGCGCGCGATGGCGGCGACCTGCAGCAGTGGGTGTGCGGCCGTCTGGCCGAGGCTGGCATCGAGAGCGATGGCGCCATCGTGCTGCAGACTTTTCCGCGCCTGTTCGGATTCGTGTTCAACCCGATCAGCCTGTTCCTGTGCCATGACCGCGATGGCGGCCTGCGCGCGGTGCTGGCCGAGGTCAACAACACCTTCGGCGATACCTGGCATTACCTGGTCACAGCGCCCGACGGCGCGGTGATCGACGAACACACTGCGCTGTCCAGCGCCAAGCGGATGCACGTGTCGCCCTTCTGCGAAGTCCGCGGGGATTACCGTTTTCGCCTGCGCCAGCGCGGCGACACCGCCATGGTCGGCATCGATTACCACGACGATGGGCAAGAGCAGCCGCTGCTGCGCACATCCATCGGCGGTCAGTTGCGGGCGTTGACGGCATCTGCCGCCGTTGCCGCATTGTGTGCCCAACCGCTGCTGACGATCGGTATCGTCGTCCGCATTCACTGGCAGGCGCTGCTGTTGTGGCGCAAGCGCGTGCCCTGGTTCAGCAAGCCGCTACCGAACCCCCCGTCCGGTAGCGGCCGTTCTTCCGACAAGGAGTTGTCATCATGAATTCCATCCAGATCCTGCAACAAGGCGGCGAGCGCGCCGGTCCGCTGGCGGTGCGCCTGTTCTTGCGCTTGCTCGAGCGCGTGCGGCACGGCCATCTCGAACTGGTCACGCCCCATGGCACCACGCTGACCTTCGGCGAACCGCACCAGCCACGTACGGCGCACCTGCATATTCGGGACTGGCGCGCCTGCGCCCGCATTCTGCGCGCAGGCGACATCGGCTTTGCCGACAGTCACGCCGCCGGCTGGGTCGATTGCGATGACCTGGCCGCGTTGCTGCGGCTGGCGCTGCGCAATCGCGAGGCGTTGGAGAAAGGCGTTTATGGCGGACGACTGAGCGGCTGGTGGTATCGCCTGCGGCATCTGCTGCGCGCCAATACGCGGCGCGGCAGCCGGCGCAATATCCATGCGCATTACGACCTGGGCAACGACTTCTACCGGCTGTGGCTGGATCAGGGGATGACCTACTCCAGCGCCATTTTCGAGTACCCCGGCCAGCCGCTGGCCGACGCCCAGACCGCCAAGTATCGGCGCATCGTCGACCAGCTCGGCCTGCGCGCCGGCGACTCGGTGCTGGAGATCGGATGCGGCTGGGGCGGCTTTGCCCAATATGCCGCCGAGCGCGGTGTGCGGGTGCACGGCGTGACCATCTCGCCGGCGCAACTGGAAGTGGCGCGCCAACGGTTGCAGCGCAGTGGCCTGGATCACCTGGCCACGGTGGAGTTGCGTGACTACCGCGACCTGCAGGGGCAATACGATGCGGTGGTGTCGATCGAGATGCTGGAGGCCGTCGGCGAACGCTTCTGGCCGCGTTATTTCGACACGGTCGCGGCCTGCCTGAAACCGGGCGGGCAGGCGCTGATCCAGTCGATCACGATTGCCGAGGAACGGTTCGTGCGCTACCGCGACAGTTCGGACTTCATCCGCGAGACGATCTTCCCCGGTGGCATGCTGCCCAGTCCGGAGCGGCTGTCGGGGCAGGCGCAGCGGTCGGGGCTGCAATTGCGCGATCAGTTCTTCTTCGGCCGCGACTATGCCGAAACGCTGCGCCGCTGGGAGCGTGACTTCATGGCGCGCCGCGAGGACATCGCCGCGCTCGGTTTCGACGAGCGCTTCCTGCGGCTGTGGCGGCTCTATTACACCTATTGCGAGGCCGGTTTTGATGAGGGGCAGATCGATGTCGGGCAGTTCCTGTTAGCCAAAACCGCTCACTAATTAATTCGCTCACTGAGGCAGGAGGTTGCAATGTTCTTCGCACCGATGAATGCGCCCGTGCACGACTGGCATGGGCGTCGTATCTGGTTGATCGGCGCCTCCAGCGGGATCGGCGCGGCGCTGGCGCGACAGGCGCTGGCGGCCGGGGCGCGCGTGGCCTTGTCGGCGCGGCGTGCCGATGCACTGGAAGAGGTGGCCGGCGGTCATCCGCAAGCCCTGGTGGCGCCGCTCGATGTGCTGTGTCCCGATGGCTGGCACGACCAGCATGCGCGTATCTGCGAAGCCTTCGGCGGGGTCGACCTGCTGCTGTTCTGCGTGGCCCAGTACCAGCCCGAGCGCAGTTGGGAGGTACGCGAAGATCAGGCCGATTTTACCTTGCGGACCAATCTTTCCAGTGTCTACGTGGCGCTGGCGACGGTGCTGCCGGGCATGATCGCGGCGCATCGGGGCGGCATTGCACTGGTGGCCAGCGCTGCCGGTTACGTCGGGCTGCCCGGCGCCAGCGTGTATGGTCCGGGCAAGGCGGCGCTGATCAACCTGGCCGAGATTCTTTACAGCGACCTGCATCGCAAGGGCATCGATGTCTATCTGATCAACCCGGGTTTCGTGCAGACCAAGCTGACCGCCAAGAACAGCTTTGCGATGCCTGCGATCCAGACGCCCGAGCAGGCCGCCCGTGAAATCTGGTCTGGCATTGCACGCGGCTTGTTCGAAATTCATTTTCCACGGCGCTTCACCAACTGGCTCAAGCTGTTGCAGATGCTGCCGTTCCGCTGGCGCACGGCGCTGTTGCAGCGACTGGTCGGCGTTTCGTGAGCGCGCAACTCGATGGCCTACTGGATTGGTACGCCACGCTGGCGCCGGAGACGCTGGTGCGGTTGCCTGAATTCTATGCCGCCGATGCGCGCTTCAAGGACCCGTTCAACGACGTCCAGGGCGTGGCTGCGATTTCGCGCATCTTCACGCACATGTTCGAGACCACCGAGCGGCCGCGTTTCGTGATCCTCGATCGTATGGCGCAGGGGGCTCAGGGGTTTGCCACCTGGCGCTTCGAATTCGGCCTGAAAGGACAGCAGTACACGGTGCTGGGCGCCTCCCACCTGCATTTCGACGAACGCGGCCGGGTGCTGCTGCATCGCGATTACTGGGACGCCGCCGAAGAACTGTGGCAGAAGCTGCCCCTGATCGGCGCGCCGGTGCGCTGGTTGCGCGGGCGCTTTCGCGCTGCCTGAAGGCGATCAATCGGTGGTGCTGGGGCTCCAGAAGACCTGCTTGACGGCGGGTAGCGCCGACAGGCGGGCCACCAGCGCATCGAGTTCGTTGCCGTCGACCGAGGTCGCCGCCAGCGTGGCTTCGATTTCGATTTCGTCTTCGTTGAAGGGCCGCACCTCGAGATCGTGGGTCGGGTAGCGCGACAGTTCCAGCATCGAGGTCACTTGCGCCAGCACCAGTTTCTGGTGAGCGCCTTCGACGATCAGGTGCAGGGTGTTGGTCACTTCCACCGAAGGCACATCGAGCGGCTTGCGGTTGATGGTGTTGACGATCGGGCGCAACAGTGTGTTGGCGGCCAGCACGAAGATCGTGGCCATGATCGCCTCTAGAATCAAGTCGGCACCAGCGGCCGCACCCACGGCAGCCGACCCCCACAAGGTGGCGGCGGTATTGATGCCGCGCACATTGCCTTCTTCGCGCATGATCACACCGGCGCCCAGGAAGCCGACCCCCGAGACCACATACGCCACCACGTGCACCGCGCCTTCATGGCCGCCCATGCGATTGGCCATGTCGACGAACACGGCCGAACCCAGCGCCACCAGCACATTGGTGCGCAAGCCTGCGGTGCGCTGGCGATATTGGCGTTCGAGGCCGATCAGGCCGCCCAGGATGAAGGCGGCGGTCAGGCTGACCAGGGTGTCGAGCAGCGAGGCGAGGTTGATGTTCTGGAAGATTTGCATGGCAAGGCGCAGCGTTGGCTTGGTAGAGGGGCGCGGAGATTGTGCGCGATGATGCCAGTCAAATGCAACAGGGGCGTGACAGGGCCGTGATGATTGGGTCTTGGCGTGCTTTGCCGCGACAGGCTACGATGGCGCTTGTTTTCAACTCCAAGAGGCTTTTCATGACCTTGTTCTCCCGTCTGCGCGCCATTCTGGGCTGTGCCCTGATCTGCGCTGCGTTACCGTTGGCACCGCTGGCTTCCCAGGCTGCCGAGCATCCGAAACCGGTCGAGGGCGACTGGGTCGCGCCGAAGTTCACCTTCCAGAATGGCCAGTCGATCGAAGGCTTGCGCCTGCATTACGTGACCATCGGCGACCCGGCCAATCCGGCCGTGCTGGTGCTGCATGGCACCTATCAGGCAGCCACCGCCATGCTGAGCCGCGACTTTGCCGGCGAGTTGTTCGGACCCGGCCAGCCGCTGGATGCCAGCCGTTACTTCATCGTCATTCCTGACGGCATCGGCGTGGGCAAGTCGAGCAAGCCTTCCGACGGCTTGCGCGCGGCCTTCCCTCCCTACAACTATGCCGACATGGTGCAGGCGCAGTACCGGATGGTCACCGAAGGACTGGGCATCAAGCACTTGCGCCTGATCATCGGCAATTCGATGGGCGGCATGCAGACCTGGCTGTGGGGCGGCTCGTATCCGGGGTTTGCGGATGCCCTGGTGCCGATGGCTTCGCAACCGACCGAGATGGCTGGCCGCAACTGGCTGATGCGGCGCATGCTGGTGGAATCGATTCGCCAGGATCCGGCCTGGAACGGCGGCAACTACACCACCCAGCCGCCTTCGCTGCGCCTGGCCAACAACATGTTCATCTTCGGCACCAACGGTGGCACGCTGGCGTATCAGCAGAATGCCGGCACCCACGCCCAGGCCGACAAGCTGGTCGATGAGCGCCTGGCGGCGCCGGTGACGGCCGACGCCAACGATTTCATCTACCAATGGGGTTCATCGGCCGACTACAACGCCATGCCGGGCCTGGGCAAGATCAAGGTGCCGGTGCTGGCGATCAATTCGGCCGATGACGAGCGCAATCCGCCTGAGACCGGCCTGATGCAGGCGGCCTTGAAGGACTTGCCCAATGCGCGCCTGTTGCTGATTCCGGCCAGCAGCGCCACCCGCGGTCATGGCACCACCGGCCTGGCCAAGTTCTACGCGCGTGAGCTTGAACAGTTCATCAAGGGCTTGCCGGCACGCTGAGGGGCCGCTGTTGCGGCTGCTTTGCGGGCAAACTGTTACTCGCAGGCAGCCGCGCGATGCGGCATGATGCGGGCATCAATCGCATCGTGACTGCAGGGAGCCGCATGACCGCCTTTATCTCGCCGCAACCCACGCTGAGTGGCCAGTTGCTTGAACTCCAGCCGCTCCAGCCCGGGCATCGCCAGGCTTTGCTGGAGGCCGCCGCCGATGGTCAGTTGTGGAACATGACGCTGACCGTGGTGCCGTCGGCGGCCACGATCGACAAATACTTGTCGATCGCATTGGACGGGCGCGCTGCCGGCAACGTCTGGCCGTTCGTCATCGTGCTGCGCGGCACGGGCCAGGTGATCGGCACCACCCGCTTCTGGAAGATGGACGCGGGCCACCGCAAGCTGGAGATCGGCCATACCTGGCTGGCGCAATCGCATCAGCGCAGCGGCGCCAATACCGAGGCCAAGTTGCTGCTGTTGCAGCACGCCTTCGAGCAACTGGGCTGCGTGCGGGTGCAATTCACCACCGACGAACTCAACACCCGCTCGCGCGCGGCGATCCTGCGCATCGGCGCCACCCAGGAGGGCATCGTGCGGCATGAGCGCATCATGCCCGACGGCCGCAAGCGCAACTCGGTGCGGTTCTCGATCATCGATGACGAGTGGGACGCGGTGAAGGCGGCCCTGATGGAAAAATTGGGGCAACGCATCTCGCAGATTTAATGTGAACAGGCCCTAGCCTTCGCTGCGCAGTTCCTGTTCCAGGTCTGCGCCCAGTGCCGTGCAGCGCGCGGCCAGCAAGGCCTGCAACTGCCGCACTGCCGGTGAAAACTGGCGCCGGTGCGGGCACACCAGATGCAGCGGCGCTGCCTGGCCCCGCTGTTGCGGCAGCACGATCTGCAGCCGCCGCGCACGCACGTCGGCGCCCACGTCCAGCCACGACTTATAGGCGATGCCTTCGCCGGCCAGCGCCCAGCGCCGCACCACATCGCCATCGTCGGTCACCAGCGGCCCCCGCACGGCCACCGTATGCTGGCCCTCGCGATCGGGAAAAAACCACTTGTCGTAGACCCGTCCATGCAACTGGTACAGCAGGCAATCGTGTCCGGCCAGTTGCGCCAGCGATTGCGGCGCGCCATGGCGTCGCAGGTAATCGGGCGACGCCACCAGCACGCGACGGTTGTCGGGCGCCAGAGGCAGGGCGATGAAGCTGGCGTCTTCCATGCGGCCGTAGCGGATGGCGATATCGACCGGATCGCGAAAGACATCGGCCACCTGGTCCGATACCAGCAGGCGCAGGTCGAGCCGGGGATGGGCGCGACGAAACTCCGACAGCCACGGCAGCAGCACGTTGCGCCCCAGGTCCGAAGGCGCGGCCACCTGCAGTGTGCCCGACAATTCGGTGGCGTCGCCGCGCAAGCCGTCCTGGCCATCGCGCAGCGCCTGCAGCGCCTCGGTCGCGTAGGGCAGGTAGCGCTCGCCCTCTTCGGTCAGGCGCAGGCTGCGGGTAGAGCGGGCAAACAGGCGGATGTCGAGATCGCGCTCCAGGCGAGCGATGGCGGCGCTGACCTGGCCCGGCAACAGGTCGGCCTCGCGCGCAGCCTGTGAAAAGCTGCCCAGCGCGGCCGAGCGGATAAACAATTGCAAGTCTTCAAGACGGATCATCTTCACGCCGGGAGTGAAAGTCCTTGTCGCGGCAGCGGGTGGTCGACGGTGTCGTAACTTCGTACCATAGGCATCAACGTGGTCGAAGGGGGAGGGTGTCGTGAAGACATCCTGCCAACGACCGGCGACTTAACCTCTGCCAAAGGAAATGAAATGAAAGCGATAGTCTACACGCAGCATGGTCTGCCCAGCACCGACGAGAACTCACTGATCGACATCGAACTGCTGGAACCGACCCCCGGCCCGCGCGACCTGCTGGTGGAAGTCAAGGCGGTATCGGTCAATCCAGTCGATACCAAGATCCGCCGCAATGCGCCGGTGACCGAACCGCGCGTGCTGGGCTGGGATGCCGCCGGCGTGGTGCGCGCGGTGGGCGCCGAGGTGACCCTGTTCAAGGCGGGCGACGAAGTGTTCTATGCCGGCTCGCTGACCCGACCCGGTTCCAACAGCCAGTTGCAGGTGGTGGACGAACGCATCGTCGGCCACAAGCCGGCCAGCCTGGACTTTGCCGATGCTGCGGCGATTCCGCTGACCGCCATCACCGCCTGGGAGTTACTGTTCGACCGCGTGGGCGTGGCCGAGAATGGCGGCGAGGGCCGTCGGCTGCTGATCATCGGCGCCGCCGGCGGCGTCGGTTCGATGCTGGTGCAACTGGCGCGCAAGCTGACCCGGCTGACGGTGATCGGTACCGCTTCCCGGCCCGAGACGATTCAATGGGCCAGCGAACTGGGGGCGCACCATGTGATCGATCACACCCGGCCGCTGCCGGAGCAATTGCACAAGCTGGGCATCGATAACGTCGATATCGTCATCAGCCTGACCCACACCGACCAGCACTACCCGCAGATCGTCGAGGTGCTGGCGCCGCAGGGCCAGTTTGCGCTGATCGATGATCCGGCCGCGCTGGACGCGCTGCCGCTCAAGCGCAAGAGCATTTCGTTGCATTGGGAGCTGATGTTTACCCGTTCCATGTTCGGCACGCCGGACATGATCAAGCAGCACGAGTTGCTGCAACGGGTGTCGCGCCTGATCGACGATGGCGTGCTGCGCACCACCGTCGGCGAGCGTTTCGGCACCATCAACGCGGCCAACCTGCGGCGCGCTCATGCGCTGATCGAAACCAATCGCGCACGGGGCAAGGTGGTGCTGGAAGGGTTCTGAACAAGTGTTGTGGATAAATGCTGATTATTGCAAATATGGCAATATTGCGAGCTGTTTGTCCGCAGCATGGTAAATTATCGAGTCCGGGCCGGTATAAATGGCCTGGGCCTGATTCACTACCCCTATAGGAACCCTAGTTGGAAAACATATTACTGATCGTCGCAGCCTTCTTCCTGGTTGCGTTGAACGGTTTTTTCGTTGCTGCAGAATTCAGTCTGGTCAAGTTGCGACAAACGCGCATCAGGGCCATTGCCAAGACTCAGGGCTTGCGCGGTCGCATTCTGGCCGTAGTGCACAATCAACTCGACGCTTATCTTTCCGCCTGCCAATTGGGCATCACGCTGGCCTCTCTCGGTCTGGGCTGGATCGGTGAACCGGCATTCGCCCGGCTTCTCGAACCGTTGTTCTCCCTCGTTGGCGTGACCAATGCCGAACTGATCCACGGCGTATCCTTCGTTTTCGCCTTCTTCGTCATCTCCTTCCTGCATATCGTGGTGGGTGAACTGGCGCCCAAGTCGCTGGCCATCCGCAGCCCTGAAAAGCTGGGCCTTTGGTGCGCCATGCCGCTGTACGGTTTCTATTGGGGCATGTATCCGCTGATCTGGGTTCTCAACGCCAGCTCCAATGCGCTGCTGCGGGCCGCCGGCCTGGGCGCCAACCATGGTCATGACGCCCATTATTCGTCCGACGAACTCAAGCTGATCCTGCGGGCCGGTGGCAAGAGCGGCAAGAACGGCAAGTTCACGCGCGACGAGTGGAACATGCTGGCGCAAAGCCTCAACTTCAGCGAGATGGATGTGGCCGACATCATGCGTCCGGCCAGCGAGATCATCGCCCTGGGCGATGACAAGTCGCTGGCCGAGAACATGGAGATCGTTTACCGCAACCGTTTCTCGCGGTATCCCTATTTCGACAGCGAACGCCGGCTGGTGCTGGGCCTGGTGCACTTGAAGGATGTGTTCCTGGCGCAGCAGGACGGTCGCGCCATCGTCAACCTGAAGGATTACCTGCGCCCGGTGCAGTACATCTCGCCGTCGCTGCCGGCGCTGGACCTGCTGCGCCGCTTTCGCACCGGCTCGCCGCACTTTGCCATCATCGGCAAGAAGGGGCAGTCGCCGCAGGGCTTCATCACCCTCGACAACATGCTCAGCCTGCTGGTGGGCGAGATCCGCGACGAATTTCGCCACAACAGCGGCGAGTGGACGCGCCAGGACGATGGCACCTTGCTGGGCAAGGGCAGCCTGCCGATCGTTACGCTTGAGAACATGCTGGGCATCGATATCGAATACGACGACAGCATCGATTCGGTGGGCGGCCTGGTGATGGAAAAGCTGGGCGACCTGCCCAGGGAAGGCCAGAAGATCGAGTTCGCGGCCTTCGACGTGGTCATCAAGCGCATGTCCGGCCCCAAGATCGTGCTGGTCAAGATCTATCCGCGCGCCAGCCTGTCCCAGGACTGATCCGGCCACAGCCGGCGCCATGCATGCAACCTGCATGGCGTGCGCTGCCCGCCCGGGCTGGTATTAATTTTGTAAATCATTGCGACAATGCTTGATGCAGTGTCGCTTTGTTGCGCATGTCTTATTGTCGCTTTCCGATTTTATGAGGAAAGTGGCAATGAATGTAACGACGCATCCCGAAACCAACACCCATCGCGACCAAGTGCAGCAGGTGCTTGATCCCTTGTTGCAAGCCCGTACCAGGCTTGCTCCCGTGGGAGAATTCTATAGCCCCGAGTTCCGCCAGAAACCGGCCGATCCCAGGTATGTGTTCGAGTTGCGCAAGAACGGCAGAGATTATTCGCTGCACACCACCGATGCGAGCGCGACCTTCACGCCGTCGGTGGATGGCGATTTCATCTATGTCATCAAGGCCGATGATCCTGGGCGCATCTATGTCGCCATCGATATGCGGACGGGACCGCCGGAGCTGCGCCAATATGGCGTGGAAGGGCATACCTCGTTCGGCAACGGCAGTGATGTGTTGTATGCGGGCGAGCTTTCGTTCGACAACGGGCGTCTGGTCTCCTGGGATAATTCCAGCGGTCACTATCGCCCGTCTGGCGACGCGCGCCACACCAATATGCTGCCCGTCGTACGCAACTTGCTTCCCGAGCGGCTCTTCGCCGTTGCGCAGAAGCCCTTGACCCTCAGGCTGGGGCAGCGGGACATCGAACTGATGGATCTGCGCGCAATGGGGGCTCGGGTTGATGGGCGTGTGCTGTGGACGGTGGCGCAAGCTGATGGCATGCCATCGCTGCAACACAATCTGGAGAACCGGATCCAGTTCAAATCGGATTACCTGGTCGGCCAGGACCGTTCGGCGCGTGCCGCCATCAATGCCGAGATCCTGCTGGAGGTGGCCTCCGTGCGCACCAGCGATAAGCCGCTGGTGATTGGCCCCTCCAAGAGCCGCATCCTGATCGATGCCATGAACGTCCAGCTGAGCCGCTTCAAGGGCGTCGTCTCGAAGGCGGCCAGCGGGGTGAAATCCAATACGTTGACGTACCTGATGCCGGGCGGCGGGATCGTCAGGCAGACCGGCGTCGGCCTGCAGGCATTCGGCATCTATAACAGCGTGCATAACCTGTCGGCAGCCATCGAGCGCGGCGACTCCACCGAGACGGTGATACAGGCTGCCGGCTTAGGCGCGGAAGGCGCGAGCCTGGCGGCCGAAGCGGCTATCCCGGCGCTCGGCCGCTATCTGCAGGCCGGCAATGTCGCGCGCTTCAATAGCTTCGCCGCCACCAGCTTCGGCCAGCGGCTGGGTGGCATGGCCCGCCTGGGCACCAATATTGGCCGTGCTGGTGGCGTTGTTGGAACGCTCATGACGGTGCCATTCGACATCTACAATGCGGTCACTTCATTCCGGCAGGCAGCGCAATCCAGTGGCAAGGAGGCCCAGGACCACTATGTCAACGGCGGCCTGACCAGCGTTGGTGCCGGGGTGTCATTCGGCCTGGGAATAGCTAGTGCCGCCGGCGTGCGTGCGGCTGGCCCAGCGGGGATTGTCTTCAGTCTCGCCTTGATCGCCGGCGCCCGGATCTATCAAAGCGTGCGTTATGTCGAAGATGTCGATGCGTATGCCGGGCTGTCCGCTGGCGAACGCTTTACCACCGGGCTGACCAGCTTCGTGGGATTGTCTAACACGCAAGAGGTCGAGGATCGTCTCGCCGTAGGTCGCGCACGCGATGCATATAAAACTGGCAAGGCAACGCAGCTGCAGGCGATCCTGAAAAAAAAGAACTGGCGCGCCGCGATTTTCGGCGATGCAGTAATCACGCCGCAGCGACCGATCGATATTGAGGACAACAGTTTTCTGAGCGGTACGGAGTTCGAGATTGTCAATGTGGAGCAACAACCGGCCAAGGTGATCGACAATGCCGCCGATGACAGCATCAATGCCAGTGCCGGCCTCAATGGCATCACCAACCTGGTACGCAACGCGCTCTCGTCTTCCGAGACCGTATTGTGGGCCACCGGCGATGGCAACGACCGATTGCTGGGCGTACTCGATAGTATCAATATCTTCAGCATGCGCCGTGGCAAGAAGGCCGTGCGGGGCGGCGAACAGGACGACTTCTTCATGCTCAATGCGATTCCTGGCAGCGGTTCGGCCTTCGATGGCGGCGAGGGCAAAGATACCCTGGTGCTGGCGGGCCCAGACGCTATCAGCGTCGATGGGCGGCCAATGGTGAACATCGAGTTGAGCCCTGATGACAGAAGCTGGGAATGGGATACCTCACCCGACACCTACCTCGAGACCGACGACGATGGCGCACAGCACCGCCGACGCAAGATCGGCATGCGGGTGAGTACCACCCCGGATGCTGGCAGCCTGCGGTGGGGGGGCAAGACCAGTGCACTGCGCTCCATCGAGAACGTGGTCACCGCACCCAATGCCACCACCTCCATTACCGGCAATAACGAGAACAATGTGTTCGTACTCAACGGATACGGCGACGTCGCCGGCGGCTTGGGGGGGGACGATGCCTATATCGTTCAGGGTGGTGGCAGTGTCACGCTGGATGTCGGTCCGGGGAATAACATCTTCGATATCAAACGCAGCATCGACGATATCGACATCTGGAGCCAGTCGGGCAAGGACTGCGTGATGCTCGACTTCGATCAGGGCGACATCTCCATCGAGGTGGTCGACAATAGCCTGGTCGTGGCGCTGGACGATGAAGGCGACCGCAAGGAAATCCGTTTCCGAGGCCAGTTCCGCACCGCCGCAGACGGCACTAAAGTGGCGCTGCGGAACAATGGCGACATCCTGCTGTGGACGCGCGACAACTATGCGCTGGCGCCCCTTCTCAGTAAAGTCGGTCTGGCCACGGACGGCATGATCGAGTGCGCGGCCACGCGTGCGTCAGATCCGGAGGTGCAGGTCATGGACTTGTTGATCCAGTATGCCGCCGGCGTTGCCGGCACCCCGATCGGGGCAGGCGCCGCCACCCCCGGCGGCAGCATGGCCGCTACCGGCCACTTGCTCACCCAGGCACCGCTGGCGCAGCCGTCGCTGGTCTGAACCCTGGGCCAGGCTGGTTTGCAGAACGAAAAAGGTCGCTCCCCTGTGCGGGGAGCGACCTTTTTTCTTTACGACCCCTTGCGGGGAAACATGGTCAGCGGGCGATCAGAAACCCAATGTGCGACCGTCAGGATTGCGCGGGTCCGAGTAGCCATAGAAGCCATCCTGCTTGATCTGGATGGTCTGCGTACGGCCCATGGAAGGTTGCACGCTGATCTTCTGACCCTTGTCCTGCAGGATCTTGATGGTGTCGGCCGAAATGCCCTTTTCGATGCGCAACTGGTCCGGCGCCCACTGGTGGTGGATGCGTGGCGTGATGGTGGCTTCGGCCACGTTCATGTCATGGTCGATCACGTTGAGGATAGTCTGCAGCGTGGTGGTGATGATGCGGCTGCCACCCGGACTGCCGGTGACCAGGAAAGGCTTGCCATCCTTGAGCACGAAGGTCGGCGACATCGACGACAGCGGACGCTTGTAAGGGCCCACTGCATTGGCGTCGCCGCCGATCAGGCCGAAAGCGTTCGGCACGCCCGGCTTGGCGGCGAAGTCATCCATCTCGTTATTGAGCGTGATGCCGGTGCCGGTGGCTACGATGCCGCTGCCGAAATTGAGGTTCAGCGTATAGGTGGTAGCCACCAGGTTGCCGTCCTTGTCGGCGACCGAGTAGTGCGTGGTCTGGTCGCTTTCATAAGGTTGCGGCTGGCCCGGCTTGATCTCGGACGATGGCGTGGCGCGCTCCGGGTTGATCTTCTTGGCCAGTTCGTCGGCATACGCGCGCGAGGTCAGGCCCTTGACCGGCACCTTGGTGAAATCGGGGTCGCCCAGGTATTCCGAACGATCGGCATAGGCCAGCTTCATGGCCTCGGCCATCACGTGGATGCTCTGCGCGCTGTCGGCGCCGTACTGCTTCAGCGGGTAGCGTTCGAGGATGTTCATCATCTGGATGATATGCACCCCGCCCGAGCTTGGCGGCGGCATCGACATCACCTGGTAGCCGCGATAGTTGCCGGTCACCGGCACCCGCTCGACCACCTTGTAGTTCTTCAGGTCTTCGGCCGTGATCAGGCCGCCGTGCTGGTCCATCTCGGCCACGATCTTCTTGGCGATGGCGCCTTCATAGAAGGCCGACGGACCTTGCTTGGCGATCAGGCGCAATGACTTGGCCAGGTCTTTCTGCACCAGCTGTTCGCCGCTTTGCAACGGGCGACCGTCCTTGAAGAAAATCGCCTTGCTCGATTCCCATTGGCCCAGGTGTTCGCGTTCGGCGGCCAGGATCTGCGCCAGCCCCGGGCTCACCGGATAACCTTTTTCGGCCAGCGCGATGGCCGGCTCGATCACCTGCGACAACTTCATCGTGCCGTACTTGCTCAATGCATGCGAGAGCCCGGCCACGGTGCCCGGCACGCCAACGGCCAGGTGCGTGTAGAGCGAACGTCCGGGCACCACATTGCCCTTGTCATCCAGATACATGTTGCGGGTGGCGCGCTGCGGCGCCATCTCGCGGAAGTCCAGCGCCACGTTCTTGCCGGTCTTGGCATCGTGGATCATCATGAAACCGCCACCGCCGATGTTGCCAGCATTGGGCAGCACCACTGCCAGCGCAAAGCCGACCGCCACGCCGGCGTCGATGGCGTTGCCGCCGCGCTTGAGGATATCGACGCCAACCTTGGTGGCCAGTTCCTGTTCGCTGGCCACCATGCCGCGCTGGGTATGCAGCGGGCTGATGATGTCGTAGGTCAGGTCGTATTTCACGACCACCGGCGCGGCTGTCGCCGCAGTCTGCGCGTGCGCTGGCATGAACGCCAGCGAGGTACAGAGGGGCAGCAGGGCCAAAACGGCCGGGCGGGTGAGTCCGCTGAATTTTTGCATGAGCTATCTCCTGAGGGTCTGGACTTATTAACGCATTTTTATTAACTATGGTCGTTGACCGGCCACGTCACGATTGTAGTGGCTGCTCCGGTCTTGTCTAGAGGAAAAGTCTTACTTTGCCAGTCCCGACGACTAACGCGTGACTAACTCATCAGCAGCGAGTTCAGGTGCTCTCGCGCACTGCCAGCTCGAACCCGAGGTCGAGCCGGCCGCGTTCGATGCTTTCCCCCTTTAGCTGGCGGATCAGCATTTCGGCAGATTTGTAGCCGATGTCGTAACGCGGCGTGATCACGGTCGTGATCGATGGCGTGGCGCAGGCCGCCCATGACAGGTCATTGAAGCCCGCAATGGCCAGCTGGCGCGGCACTGCGATGCCCTGGCGCTGGCATTCGAACAGCGCGCCCAGGGCCAGGTCGTCGTTGCAGCAGAAGACGGCGTCGCAATCGGGGCGGGCCTGCAGTACCCGACGCAGCAATTGCGCGCCCATGTCGACCGTGGTCGGCTCCGGCAACAACACCTCGGTGGCCGCTTCCAGGCCGGCCTCCAGCAGGCCTTTGCGAAAGCCCTCGCGGCGCTTCAGCATGCGCGGGTCGAGCTGGGCGGCGATGAAGGCGATGCGCCGATAGCCGCGTTGCGCCAGATGCTGGGCCACGGCAAAGCCGGCGCGCGATTGCGAGAACCCCACCGAATGGTCCTGGTTGCTGCGCCCCAGGTCGAACATGCGCACCGCAGGAATGGCGCGGCTGGCCGGGCGCGCCTGCAGGATCTCGTGTTGCTCGCTGCTTGACAGCAGGAAGCCGGCCGGCGCATGCGACAGGTAGGTCGAGATCAGCTGTTCTTCCTTGACCCGCGCATAACCGGTCTCGCCGATCAGGAACTGGTAGCCCGCTTCGTTGAGGTAGTCGCGAATGCCGGAAAGCGTCTCGATGAATACCGCGTTGGTCAGCGACGGCACCAGCACCGCGATGACTTGCGAGCGCGCCGACGCCAGCGTGGCAGCAGCCTGGTTGGGCACATAGCCCAGTTGCGCGATGGCGGCCATGATGCGCTCGCGCGATTTTTCCTGCACCAGTTCCGGCGTCTTCAGGGCGCGCGACACCGTCATCGGGCTGACCGCCGCCAGGCGGGCGACGTCGATGATGGTGACGCGACCGGTGGCGCGGCTGCCTTTGGGGGGGAGAGGTGGGACCAGCTTGGATGCTTCGCGACGGCTCATGGCGGAGTGATATTCGGGTTTGGCGACATGATACCGCGCCCGGATGGCCGGCAATAAACATCCTTGATGATTATTTCCAGCGGGAAATCAATGTCGCGCTGCAGCATGAAGAGAGTTTGACGCCCGCAAAATGTTAGCGTTATCATCCGACCCGATGTTAACGCTAACATCGGCGTTGACATTGACGATGTCGTACTCAGGAAAAGATAAGGCTTGACCACAAGCCGTCACAAGATCAACACAACACTACGCAGATAGTGCAGACCACGGCCGCCCGGCTGGGGCCAACGGAGACTCGCCTGCGATGCCGGTGATGCGCCGGCGGCCATGCCTGGCGTTTTGGTCGGCTGTCGGCAGGAGATCCACCATGCTGGGCATGAGCCACGAAGCAACCTTGCTGTTCAACGCATTTATCGCCATTCTCGCGCTGGTCCTGATGATCACGCGGCTGCGCGTGCACCCCTTTGTCGCCTTGATCATCACCTCGGGCTTTCTCGGCCTGATCTCGGGCATGCCGCTGCCCAAGATCGTCAAGTCGTTCCAGGACGGCTTCGGCGGCGTGCTGGGCTTCGTCGGCATCGTGCTGGGCCTGGGCACCATGCTGGGCAAGCTGATGGCCGAGTCCGGCGGCGCCGACCAGATCTCGCAGACGCTGGTGCGCGCCTTCGGCCGCCAGCGGGTGCACTGGGCGATGATGATGGGCGCCTTCCTGGTGGGCATTCCGCTGTTCTTCGAAATCGGCTTCGTGCTGCTGATTCCGCTGGTGTTCATCGTGGCGCGTCGTTCGGGCGTGCCATTGTTCAAGATCGGCATGCCGATGCTGGCCAGCCTGTCGGTGATGCACGGCCTGGTGCCGCCGCATCCGGGTCCGTTGCTGGCCATCGGCATCTTCGGCGCCGATATCGGCAAGACCATCCTGTACGGCCTGATCGTGGGCCTGCCGACGGTGATCATCGCCGGTCCCATGTTCGGCTCGTTCATTTCGCGCTATGTCGACGTCAAGCCGTCCGAGGAATTGATGGCGCAACTGGCGCGTGAGCCGCAGACCACCAACCTGCCGGGCTTTGGCATCACCCTGGTGACGGTGCTGTCGCCGGTGTTCCTGATGCTGCTCAAGACCTTCGTCGATGTGGCCCTGCCGGAAGGCAATGCCGTGCGCGAGCTGATGGACTTCATCGGCAACCCCATCGTCGCGCTGCTGGCGGCCCTGTTGCTGGCGATGTATACCTTCGGCGTGGCGCGCGGCTTCACCCGCCAGCAGGTGCTCAAGTTCGTCGATCACAGCCTGGCGCCGACTGCGGCCATCGTGCTGATCATCGGCGCCGGCGGCGGCTTCAAGCAGATGCTGGTCAATAGCGGCGTTGGTACCGCCATCGGTGAACTGGCGGTCCATGCCCAGATCTCGCCCTTGCTGCTGGCCTGGTTCGTGGCCGGCGTGATTCGCGTGGCGACCGGTTCGGCGACGGTGGCCACCATCACCGGCGCCGGTATCGTAGCGCCCCTGGTGGCGCTGGTGCCCGGCACCAACAAGGAACTGCTGGTGCTGGCCACCGGCGCCGGATCGCTCATCCTGTCGCACGTCAACGATGCCGGGTTCTGGCTGGTCAAGGAATACTTCAACATGAGCGTTGGCGAGACCTTCAAGACCTGGACCGCGATGGAAACACTGATTTCGGTTGTTGCTATCATCTTCATCATGTTGCTCAACCTGGTCGTCTAGTAAAGGAAAACCGCCCATGCCCCAAGCTCCCCGCACCATGCTAGGTGTCGATATCGGCACCACCAGCACCAAGACCGTGGTCTTCACGCTCGACGGCCAGGTGGTCGCCCAGCATGCCGTGGAGTACCCGGTGCTGTGCACCGAGCCGGGCATGGCCGAGCAAGACCCGCAGCAGATCTTCGAGGCGGTGCTGGGGTCGATTGCAGGCGCCGTCAAGGCGGCCAAGGCCACGCCCGAAGACATCGCCCTGGTGTCCTTCAGCGCGGCCATGCATAGCGTCATCGCCCTCGATGCCGAGCACCAGTTGCTGTGCAACAGCATCACCTGGGGCGATATCCGGGCTTCGGTGTGGGCCGAGCGCATCAAGAAGGACTTCGATGGCAATGCCATCTACCGTCGCACCGGCACCCCGATCCACCCGATGTCGCCGCTGTGCAAGCTGATGTGGCTGCGCCATGAAAAGCCGGAGGTGTTCGATAAGGCGGCGCGCTTCGTCGGCATCAAGGAGTACGTGCTGTTTCGTCTGTTCGGCCAGTGGCAGGTCGATTATTCGATTGCCTCGGCCACCGGCATGTTCAACCTGCGCGAGCTGGCCTGGGACCGCGAGGCGCTCGCGCTGCTGAAGGTGGATGTGGCGCAACTGCCGCAACCGGTGCCGACCACCCACCGCCTGCCGCCGCTGGATGCGCAGAGCGCGCAGCGGCTGGGCCTGTCCACCGATACGCCGTTCATCATCGGCGCCAATGACGGCGTGCTGTCCAACCTGGGCGTCAATGCCATCGAGCCCGGTCATGTGGCGGTCACCATCGGCACCTCTGGTGCCATGCGCACCGTGATCGACCAGCCGCTGACCGACCCGCATGGCCGCCTGTTCTGTTATGCGCTCACCGAGAAGCACTGGGTGGTGGGCGGCCCGGTCAACAACGGTGGCAACATCTTCCGCTGGGTGCGCGACGAACTGGCCACGGCCGAAGCCGCCGCCGCGCGCGAGGAGGGTGTCGATCCCTACGAGGCGCTGACCCGGATCGCCGAGACGGTGGCGCCGGGCGCCGAAGGCTTGCTGTTCCATCCCTTCATGGCCGGCGAGCGCGCGCCATTGTGGAATGCCGACCTGCGCGGCTCATTCTTCGGACTGGCGCTGCACCACGGCAAGCATCACATGATCCGCGCCGCGCTGGAAGGCGTGATCTTCAATCTCTACAGCATCCTGCCCGCGCTGGAAGAACTGATCGGTCCCACCAAGCGCATGATGGCCACCGGCGGCTTTGCCCGCTCGGCGCTGTGGCGCCAGATGATGGCCGACATCTTCGATCGCGAAGTGATGGTGCCCGAGAGCGTCGAATCGTCTTGCCTGGGCGCGGCCGTGCTGGGCGCCTGGGCGCTGGGCCTGGTGCCGTCGCTGTCGGTGATCTCGGAGATGGTGGGCTCGACCCATCACCATGCGCCCGAGGCCGACGCGGTCAAGGTGTACGGTCGCCTGCAACCGATCTTTGCGGCCATTCCGGGCAAGCTGGAAAACGAATACCACGCCATCGCCGCGTTCCAGCGCGAGATGGTCAAGTCGAAGTAACCCCGATAACAACACCGATCCGACAGGAGACACCATGAGCATCAAGGCAACGCAACTGCCCGCTGGCCTGCAGAATTTTTCACTCGAAGGAAAGCTGGCCCTGATCACCGGTTCGTCCGGCGGCATCGGCCTGGCGCTGGCGCGCGGCATGGCCGAAGCCGGCGCGGCCATCGTGCTCAACGGGCGCGATGCCGCCAAGCTGGCCAAGGTGGCGCAGCAACTGCGCGACGAAGGCCACGTGATCCATGAGTCCAGCTTCGACGCTACCTCGGCCGAGGCGGTGCAGGCGGCGGTGCAGAAGATCGAGAGCGACATCGGCGCCATCGAGGTGCTGGTCAATAACGCCGGCATCCAGCGTCGCAATGCGCTGGAAGACTTCAAGCACGAAGACTGGCACGACATCATCAACACCAACCTGAACAGCGTCTTCTATGCAGCCCAGGCCGTGGCGCGCCATATGATCCCGCGCGGGCGCGGCAAGATCATCAACATCTGTTCGGTGCAGAGCGAACTGGGCCGCCCCAACATTGCGCCCTACGCGGCCACCAAAGGCGCGGTCAAGATGTTCACCAAGGGCATGGCCATCGATTGGGGCAAGTACGGCATCCAGGTCAACGGCCTGGGACCAGGTTATTTCAAGACCGAGATGAACATGGCACTGGTGCAGGACCAGAAATTTACCGAGTGGCTGGTCGGACGTACGCCGTCACGCCGCTGGGGCGACGTGGAAGACCTGGTGGGCGCGGCGGTGTTCCTGGGCAGCGATGCCTCGCGCTTCGTCAATGGTCATATCCTGTATGTAGATGGCGGCGTGACCGCAACCTTGTAGTAATCAAAGACCAAACCGGAGACCATCATGCAACAAGGCATCGTCATTCATGCGCCGCACGACCTGCGCATTCAGGAACTCGACACCGGCGCGCTGCAGCCGCTGCAACTGAAGGTCAAGGTGAAGGCCGGCGGCATCTGCGGCTCGGACCTGCACTACTACCATCACGGCGGCTTCGGCGTGGTGCGCATCAAGGAGCCGATGGTGCTGGGCCACGAGGTCTCGGGCCAGATCGCCGAGATCGGTTCGGGCATCACCGATATCACCCCCGGCACCCGCATCGCCATCAGCCCCAGCCGCCCGTGCGGCGCCTGCAAATACTGCCAGGAGGGCAAGCAGAACCATTGCCTGGACATGCGCTTCTACGGCAGCGCCATGCGCATGCCGCATGTGCAGGGAGCGTTTCGCCAGGAGATCGTGATCGAGCGCGCCCAGGCCCATGTGGTGGCGGACCATGTCAGCGATGGCGAGGCGGCCATGGCCGAGCCGCTGTCGGTAGCCTTGCATGCGGTGCGCCGCGCCGGGCCGCTGGTAGGCAAGCGGGTGCTGGTGACGGGTTGCGGCCCGATCGGTGCGCTGGTGGTGATCGCCGCCCGTCGCGCCGGGGCGCTGGAGGTGGTGGTCACCGATGTGGCGAAGATGCCGCTTGAGGCCGCCATCAATGTCGGCGCCGATCGCGCCATCAACATGGCAGACACGCCCGATGCGCTGAAGGCCTATGCCGCCGACAAGGGTACGTTCGACGTGCTGTTCGAGGCCAGCGGCAACGAGCGCGCGCTGGTCGGCGCGCTGGAAGCATTGCGTCCGCAGGCCATCATCGTGCAGGTGGGGTTGGGCGGCGATATCAATTTTCCGGCCAACCTGCTGGTGGGCAAGGAGCTCGACTGGCGCGGCGCGTTCCGCTTCCATGAAGAGTTTGCGATGGCGGTGGAATTGATGAATCGTCGACTGGTCGATGTGAAGCCGTTGATCACGGCCACCTACCCGTTCGAGAAATCGGTCGAGGCGTTCGAGATCGCAGGCGATCGCTCGAAGATGATGAAGGTGCAGATCAGTTTCGCCTGACCGCAGGGTGGGGTGCAAACCGTCGCCGTCGCCCTGACTGATGTCGGGGCGGCGGCGATTGTCCGTCAACGCTCAATGTTTAGCGCTGAAGGTTTAGTGCTTAACGTGCGGCGTCGACAATGCCTTCCAGCTTCACCGCATCGGCGGCGAATTGCCGGATACCTTCGGCCAACTTCTCGGTCGCCATCGCGTCGCCATTGAGGGCCAGGCGGAATGCCTTCTGGTCCAGGCTCACGCGGGCGATGTCGGCCGACTTCGCGGCGTCGGCGCTCAGCTTGCGCTCGACCGGGGCGTCGGACTCGGCCAGTTTCTGCAGCAGGTCGGGGCTGATGGTGAGCAGGTCGCAACCAGCCAGTTCGACGATCTGCGAGGTGTTGCGAAAGCTCGCACCCATCACCTCGGTGGCATAGCCGAACTTGCGGTAATAGTTATACACAGTCTTGACCGACTGCACGCCCGGATCATCGGCGCCGGTGTATTCCTGCCCGGTGGATTTCTTGAACCAGTCGTAGATCCGGCCCACGAACGGCGAGATCAACTGCACGCCGGCTTCGGCGCAGGCAATCGCCTGCGGCAGCGAGAACAGCAGGGTCAGGTTGCAATGGATGCCTTCCTTCTCCAGGATCTCGGCGGCGCGGATGCCTTCCCAGGTGGCGGCGATCTTGATGAGCACCCGCTCGCGCTTGATGCCGGCGGCCTCATACAGCTTGATCAGCGTGCGGCCCTTGGCCACAGTGGCCTCGGTGTCGAACGACAGGCGGGCGTCGGTCTCGGTGGAGACCCGTCCCGGGATCAATTTCAGGATTTCCAGCCCGAACGCGATCAGCAGGTGGTCGATGATCTCGTCGGTGCTCTTGCCGGCATGCGCCTTGACCACGGTCGCCAGCAGCGGCTTGTATTCGTCCTTCTGCACTGCCTTGAGGATCAGCGATGGATTGGTGGTGGCGTCCTGGGGCGCAAACGCCTTCATCGACTGGAAGTCGCCGGTATCGGCCACGATGGTGGTGTACTGCTTCAACTGGTCAAGCTGGGTCATGGAACGTCCTGTCACAAAAGGGAAATAGCGGAAAGAGAACTCAACGGAAGAACGAGTCGAACTGCATGTCGAATTTCTGCAGCGACTTCTGTGCGTTCTGCATTTTCTTGCGGAATTCCGGGCCGCGGCGCAATGCCAGCCCGACGGCCAGGATGTCGATCACGACCAGGTGCGCCAGCCGCGCCGAGATCGGCGTATAGGGATCGATATTGAACGACAGGTCGATCGGCACCAGCACCGTGGCCAGTTCGGCCAGCGGCGTGCCGCTGGGGCCCAGCACGATGATGTCGGCGCCGCCCCGGCGCGCCAGCTGGATACTGCGCAGCAAGGCCGCATTGCCGCCGCGCTGCGAGATCGCCACCACGCAGTCGCCGGCCTTCAGCAGGGACGCCGCAATGCTGTGGATGTGCGGGTCCGAATAGGCCACCGTCGGCACCCCCGAGCGGAAGAACTTGTGCTGGGCATCGTTGGCCACGATGCCCGACGTGCCCTGGCCGTAGAACTCGATCTTGTTGGCCCGCGCCAGCACTTCCAGCGCCAGCTGGATGGCGTCCGGGTTGAGGTGGTTGCGCAGGTCGAGCAGGGTGTTGATCGAGCGGCTGCAGATCTTGTTGACCAGGTCGGCGGCCAGGTCGTCCTGCGCCAGGGTCTCGTCGGCGCCGGGCAAGGCCAGCGCCAGGCTTTGCGCCAGCTTGAGCTTGAAGTCGTGCCAGCCTTCGTAGCCGATGGCGCGGCAGAAGCGGATCACGGTCGGCTCGGACACCTCGGCGTTCTTGGCCAGCGCGGTCAGATTCTCGGCCAGCGCCAGCTGCGGATTGGCCAGTACAGTCGCGGCCACCTTCTTCTCCGACTTGGAGAGGGAGTTGATGTGGGTGCGAATCGAGTCGAGCAACATGGACATGATGACGCTGTGCCGCCTTTACACTTCAGGTAGCGCTTCTTCGCGCCATTGCAGACCATCGCGACCGATCAGGGCGCTGGCCGCAGCCGGCCCCCAGGTGCCGGCGTTGTACGGGACCGGATCGGCTTCTTGCTGGTCCCAGTGCTGCAGGATCGGCTCGACCCATTCCCAGGCCGCTTCCAGCTCGTCGCTGCGCATGAACAGCGTCAGGTGGCCGCGCAGGACATCCAGCAGCAGGCGCTCGTAGGCATCCATGCGCGGGGTCTTGAATTTTTCGCGGAAATCCATCTCGAGCTCGACCGGGCGCAGGCGCATGCCGTCGCCGGGTTGCTTGGCCATCAGGTTCATGTGCAGTCCTTCGTCTGGCTGCAGGCGGATCACCAGGCAATTGGGCAGGGTCGAGTTCTGGTGGGCGAAGATCGAATGCGGCACGCTCTTGAAACGCACCACGATCTCGGCCAGTTGATCGGCCATGCGCTTGCCGGTGCGCAGGTAGAACGGCACGCCGGCCCAGCGCCAGGTGTCGATCTCGGCCTTGACCGCGACGAAGGTCTCGGTGCGGGACTCCGGATTGGCGTCGGCTTCCTTGCGGTAGGCCGGCACCGCCACGCCGTTGACATGGCCGGAGCGATATTGTCCGCGCACCACGTTCATGGCCAGGGTGGTGGGCGTGAAGCGCTTGAGCGAACGCAGCACCTTGAGCTTCTCGTCACGCACGGCATCGGCCGAGTTGGACACGGGCGGCTCCATGGCGACGATACAGAGCAACTGCAGCAAGTGGTTCTGCAGCATGTCGCGCAGCGCGCCGGAGGTGTCGTAGTAGTCGAAGCGACCGCCCACGCCCAGTTCTTCGGCGATGGTGATCTGCACGTCCGAAATCCATTCGCGGCGCCACAGCGGCTCGAACAGCACGTTGCCGAAGCGCAGCGCCAGCAGGTTCTGCACCGCTTCCTTGCCCAGGTAATGGTCGATGCGGAAGATCTGCGATTCTTCGAAGTAGCGGCCGACCTGCTTGTTGATGTCGCGCGCGCTGGCCAGGTCGCGGCCCAGCGGTTTTTCGAGCACCACACGCGAGGCCGGCGTGACCAGTCCGGCCTTGGACAGGTTCTCGCAGATCGACGCAAACAGGCTGGGCGGGGTGGCCAGGTAGAACACGCGGGCCAGGCCGTCGGTGTCGCGCAGGGCGTCCTTCAGGTGGGCGAAGCTGGCGCCTTCCTTGGCATTGACCGAGGCATAGCGCAGGCGGCTGCAGAAGCGCTCCCAGACGGCCGCGTCCAGATTGGCGGCAGGGATGTGCGGTTTGGAGTCTTTTTCTACCACCTGCAAGAAATCTTCGCGCGACTTGTCGTCGCGGCCCAGGCAGACGATGCGTGCCTCCGGCGGCAGGTCACGGGCGCGGTCGCGGGCGTAGAGGGCGGGCAACAGCTTGCGCATCGAGAGGTCGCCGGTGCCGCCGAATAAAACCAGGTCGAAATCGGAAATAGCCATGATCAGTGTCGTTTGGTGTGCGGGTTGATCTGCGGTGGTAGTGAGCGCGGCTCCATCGTCCGGAGCCGCGCCTGCATCATTGTTGCGCTTCCTTGGCCAGTGCAATCAGGGCATTGGTGGAGCAGTCGTGCTGCGCCGGCGTGCTGTCGCCCTTGAGTTCGCCATGGATGGTCCTGGCCAGTACCTTGCCCAATTCGACGCCCCACTGGTCGAAACTGTTGATGCCCCAGATCGCGCCTTGCACGAATGTCTTGTGCTCGTACAGCGCGATCAGGGCGCCCAGCGTGGCCGGGGTCAGTTCGGACAGCAGCAGGGTGTTGCTGGGCCGGTTGCCGTTGAAGGTTTTGTGCGGCAAAAGCGCGTTCAGTTCCGCATCGTCGAGACCGGCGCGTTGCAGGTCGGCGCGAACCTCGCTGGCGTCCTTGCCCCGCATGAAGGCTTCCGACTGGGCGAAGCAGTTCGCCAGCAGCACCTGGTGGTGACCGTCGATGCGGTGCGCCGGGCGCAGCACGGCAATGAAATCGATCGGCGTGATATCGGTGCCCTGGTGCAACAATTGGAAGAACGCGTGCTGGCCATTGGTGCCCACATCGCCCCAGATGAAGGGGCAGGTCGCCACCCCGACGTCGCTGCCGTCGCGGGTGATGCGCTTGCCGTTGCTTTCCATCTCCAGCTGCTGCAGGTAGGAAGGGAAAAAGCGCAAGCCGTGGTGGTAAGGGGCGATCGACAGCGATTCGCTGTTGAAGAAGTTGCGGTTCCAGATGCCGATCATGGCCTGGATCACCGGCATGTTGCGCTCCAGCGGCGCTTCCAGGAAGTGCTGGTCCATCGCATGGGCCCCGCCCAGGAACGCCGAGAAATTCTCGAAGCCCAGCAGCAGCGCGATCGACAAGCCGATCGACGACCATACCGAATAACGTCCGCCGACCCAGTCCCAGAAGGGGAACATGTTGTCGGTATCGATGCCGAACGCGCTGACTTCTGCTGCATTGGTCGAGACCGCCACGAAATGGCGCGCCAGGTCGGCCGTGCTGCGACCGGGGTGCCGCAGGAACCAGCTGCGCGCCGACTGCGCGTTCATCATGGTTTCCTGCGTGGTGAATGTCTTGGAGGCAACGATGAACAGGGTGGTTTCGGGATCGACCCGCGCCAGCACCTCGTCCAGATCATGGCCATCGACGTTGGACACGAAGTGAGCCCGCAGCCGCTCATGGGCAAACGGGCGCAGCGCGGTACAGACCATCTGCGGACCCAGATGCGAGCCGCCAATGCCGATGTTGACGATGTCAGTGATGGCGCGCCCGGTGTAACCCAGCCATTGGCCGCTACGCACGCGCGCGGTGAAGTCGCGCATGTGCGCCAATACTTCCTGAACGTCGGCGCCGACGGCTTGTCCATCCACTCGGGCGCCGTTGCTATGGGCGGGTGCCCGCAGTGCAGTGTGCAAGACTGCGCGATGTTCGGTAAAGTTGATTTTTTCGCCACCGAACATGGCATCGCGCAGCGGTTCGACTTGACGTTCGCGGGCCAGGTCCAGCAACAGCGACAGGGTACGCGTCTCGATGCGGTTCTTCGAATAATCGAGCAGGATGCCGGCAGCGCTCAGTGACATGCGCTCGAAGCGGTCGGGCTGTTGCGCGAACAGTTCGCGCATATGCCAGCTGGCGGCTTGGCCGTGATGCTGCTGCAGAGCCTGGAAGGCGACCGAGTCGGTCAGTGCGGTGGTGTGCATGTTCTTCGGGTCTTGTTAGGCGTCGCACCGCGCGGGAACCGAAAGCGCGTGCGGCGCAGAAATTGCCGGTACGATGCCGTGACTATACATCAATTGGTATCTTGATGGTAATTTCACTACAGTTTATGACGAGTCCATGACAATCAGTGATTTTGCTGGAAACGCCTGCTGGTGGCGGTCTTTCAGGTTCTTGAATTATTTTGAAGTGCGCCCAGTGTCGAGTCGGCTGTCTTGATGTTGTTCTGTCGCCAAGTCATTGATTTTATTTGTTGAAATTTGTGTAGTAAAATTACATTGTTAACGCTAACAGGAAACGACAATGCCTCTCAACGCTACCTTAGCCAGCGTCACCCGACGCATCGCCGAACGTAGTCGTCCCTACCGGACCGCTTATCTCGAACGATTGGAAGCGGCCCGTCGCAAGGGCGTGCAGCGTGGCGCACTGGCCTGCACCAACCTGGCTCACGGCTTCGCAGCCTTTCCGGCCAATGACAAATTGAAGTTGAAGGAAGACAAGGCGCCGTCGCTGGCGATCGTCTCGGCCTACAACGACATGCTTTCGGCGCATCAGCCGTTCGAGCGTTTCCCCCAGATATTGAAAGCCGCCGCGCGCGAAGTGGGCGCGGTAGCGCAGTTCGCCGGTGGCACGCCGGCCATGTGCGATGGCGTCACGCAGGGTCAGGCCGGCATGGAAATGTCGCTCTTCTCGCGCGACGCCATCGCCATGGCGACCGCCATCGCGCTGTCGCACAACATGTTCGACGCCGCGTTGTACCTGGGCGTGTGCGACAAGATCGTGCCGGGCCTGTTGATCGGCGCCTTGCATTTCGGCCACTTGCCGGCCGTGTTCGTGCCGGCCGGTCCGATGACCAGCGGCATGAGCAACAATGACAAGGTCAAGATCCGCCAGCTCTATACGGCAGGCAAGATCGGTCGCGCCGAGTTGCTCGAGGCCGAATCGAAGTCCTACCACGGCGCCGGTACCTGCACCTTCTACGGTACCGCCAACAGCAACCAGATGTTGATGGAAGCGATGGGGCTGCACTTGCCGGGCGCCGCCTTCATCACGCCCAATACGCCATTGCGCGATGCGCTCACGGCGGCGGCGGCCCAGCAGGCCGCCAGGATCACCGACCAGGGCGCGCAATACACGCCGGTCGGCCGCATGATCGACGAGAAGGCGATCGTCAACGCCATCGTCGCGCTGCATGCCACGGGCGGCTCCACCAACCATACGCTGCATCTGGTGGCGATCGCCAAGGCGGCCGGCATCGTGATCGACTGGGACGACTTCGACAAGTTGTCCGAAGTCGTGCCGCTGATCACCCGCATCTATCCCAACGGTTCGGCCGATGTGAACCATTTCCATGCGGCCGGCGGCACCGGTTTCGTGCTGCGCGAGCTGATCGATGCCGGCCTGATGCATGACGACGTCACCACCATCCTGGGCCAGGGCCTGCGCGCCCATACGCAAGAGCCGATGCTGGCCGGCGAAGTCGCAGAAGGCAGCGTGGGCAAGGTGGTGTGGCGCGACGCCCCCACCAAGAGCGCCGACGAGGCGGTGGTGGGCACGGTCGCCAAGCCGTTCGCCCCCGATGGCGGCCTCAAGCTGTTGAAGGGCAACCTGGGGCGCTCGGTGTCCAAGATATCGGCGGTGAAGCATGAGCACCGGCGGGTAGAGGCGCCGGCGGTGGTGTTCCATTCGCAGGAAGCCTTCATGGCCGCCTTCAAGGCCGGCGAGCTGGACCGCGACTTCGTGGCCGTGCTCACCTTCCAGGGCCCGCGCGCCAACGGCATGCCGGAGCTGCATTCGCTCACGCCTGCGCTCGGTATCCTGCAGGACAAGGGACGCCATGTGGCGCTGGTCACCGATGGCCGCATGTCGGGCGCGTCGGGCAAGGTGCCGTCGGCCATCCACGTCACGCCCGAGGTGCTGGGCGGCGGTCCGCTGGGCCTGGTGCGAACCGGCGATATCATTCGTCTCGATACCGAAGCCGGCGTGCTTGAAGCACTGGTCCCGGCCGACGAATGGGAACGCCGCACACTGGATACCGCTGACCTGTTCGGCAACCAGCACGGCATGGGCCGTGAATTGTTCAGCATGTTCCGCAACGCCGTGGGCACGGCAGAAGAGGGCGGCGCCACGTTTGGCCTGCCGCCGATCAACGATAAACAAAAAGAGAGCACAACAGTATGAAGACAACACTGGACATCATGCGCGCCTCGCCGGTCATCCCGGTGATCGCCATCGACAAGATCGAACACGCAGTTCCGCTGGCCCGCGCGCTGGTGGCAGGTGGCATCCGCGTGCTTGAAATCACGCTGCGTACCGAACACGGCCTGCCGGCCATTCGTGCCATCGCCGAATCGGTGCCGGACGCCATCGTCGGCGTCGGCACCCTGACCGCGCCCGAAGAATTCGCCGCCTCGCGCGATGCCGGCGCGGTCTTTGGTGTGTCGCCGGGCCTGACGGCGGCGTTGATCGAAGCGGCCAAGCGCAGCGGCTTGCCACTGCTGCCGGGCGTGATGACGCCATCCGAAGTGATGGCAGCGCGCGAAGCCGGTTTCCGTCAGTTGAAGTTGTTCCCGGCGGTGCCGGCTGGTGGAATCGGCATGTTGAACGGCATCGCCGGCCCGCTGGGCGACGTGTCGTTCTGTCCGACTGGTGGCATCACGCAAGAGACGGCGCCGCAGTTCCTGGCGTGCAAGAACGTGGTCTGCGTGGGCGGTTCCTGGTTGACGCCAAAGGCCGCCATCGAAGCCGGCGACTGGGACAAGATCACCGAGATCGCCCGTGCGGCCAGCGCACTGAAGAAGGCTTGATCGCTTCGCTGAAAGACGCTGGGTCCTGACTTTCGTCAGGACGACGAGGGTTATAAAAAAGGGGGGCCGTACTGGCCCCCCTTTTTTTTATCAACCGCTTTTCTACTTGCCGCTTCCCGCCGCCAGCGGCGGGCTGGCGTACTCGTTGCGGCGATAGGCCAGCACCAGCAGCAGGATGCCCAGCACCACCATCGGCAGTGACAGCATCTGTCCGGCCGAGATGGTGATGCCGGCGAAATGCACATCGTAGTCTGGCATGCGGAAATATTCGGTGAAGAAGCGTGCGCAGCCGTACAGCAGCGAGAACATGCCGGCGACCGCCATGCGCGGGCGGGTCTGGCGCGCGAAGAACCAGAGGATGATGAATAACAGGATGCCATCGACCAGCATCTGGTAGATCGGCGAGGGATGGCGGGGAATGTTATCGACATTGGGCCAGATCATCGCCCAGGGCAGCGACGGGTCTGCCGGGCGCCCGGGGAGTTCGGCGTTGATGAAATTGCCCAGGCGGCCGGCCGCATAACCGAGCGGTACCAGCGGCGCGATGAAGTCCATGATATCCATCAGCTTGCGCCCGCGCTTGCGGCCCCACAGCCACATCGCCAGCATCACGCCCAGGAAGCCGCCGTGAAACGACATGCCACCCTTCCAGACGGCGATCATGTCGGCCGGGTTGGCAAAATAATAGGCCGGGTTGTAGAACAGGATTTCACCCAGCCGGCCCCCGATCACTACCCCCAGCACGCCATAGAACAGCATGTCGTCGAGGTCTTCCTTCTTCCAGCCGACCGCGGCGATGTGCGCTTGCTTGATGCGCAGGCGTCCCAGCGCAATGAATTGGGCAAACGCCAGCAGGTACATCAGGCCGTACCAGTGAACGGCCAGCGGACCGATCTCGATGGCGATCGGATTGGGCATCGGGTGAATCAGCATGTCTTGGAGTCTTTCCGGTGAGCGGGTCAGCCGCGATTGTGGCACAAGCCCACATGGCGTGCCAGCACGCCACCTGCAATACGATTGATTTGATCTGGCGCAGGCGCGCCGCAATCGCCGGCCTTGGCGGCATCGCCAACAAAGGTAGAATAGCCCCGCTCGCGCTGGCAGTATCCCTCGATATCCACCCGGTCGCGCGGTCGTTCAAGTTAGCTGAGGAGCCCTGATGAAGTACCTGCTGTCGATCGTCACCCTGGTCGCCGCGTCGGCCGTATCCGGCCCCGTGCTGGCCAATATGCAACTGGCCAAGTCCAAGAATTGCATGGCATGTCACACCATCGACAACAAGGTGGTCGGTCCGGCCTTCAAGGATGTGGCCAAGAAATACGCAGGCCAGAAGGATGCCGAGAACAAGCTGGTGCAGAAGGTCCTCAACGGCGGCGCCGGCACCTGGGGCGCCGTGCCGATGCCGGCCAACAAGGGCCAGGTCTCGGAGGCCGAGGCCCGCACCCTGGTCAAGTGGATCCTGCAGCTCAAGTAATCAATCCGCCGGCAACTGCTGGCGCGCCACCTCGTCGCGTTTCATCGCCAGATAGGCGTTGCGGTCGACTTCGTTCAACTGGGTCCGGTACTGCTCGGTGGTGGCGTACCAGGTGTCGAGCCGTTTCTCCTGCCGTTGCGCTGCCGGTTGCGACAGGCTCGCCAGGTAGGCGTCGATGGCCAGGTAGTAGCGCATCGTGTTGCGCTCCACCGAGGCGCGGCTGCCGGTGACATAGTGTGGCTTGCCATCCGAACCCTGTCCGGTCACCGTAAAGCCGACCTTGTCGCGGCCCACCGTGGCCAGGTAGGCGCGCAGCGCCAGCTTGCCGGCCATCCCGTACGCATACGAATAGCTCAAGTGCAGGAACGCGCGATTGTCGGGCAACTGCACCGCCTCGATCTGGATCCGGTAGTCGCTGGTGTCCAGCGGCCCCTTGTCGGCTCGCATCGAGGATGAAAAGTAATCAGCCGCGGCCGTGCCGCCGGCATAGACGAAATCGACCCGGTAGGTGTCGCGCAGTTCTTGCGGCGTCTTCTTGCCCACATGCATGCGCAACATGGTCTTGCCGTTCTGCGACGACAGGCTGCAATACTTGGTGTTCAGGTGCAGGATCAGGATGTCGCACCAGTTCGCCGGGCTGGCCAGCGCTTCGCGCACCTGGGTAAAGGGATGCTCCAGCACGGCGTAGATATCGCCCTTGACGGTGCTGCTGCCTTCGCTCGAATCGAGATGCAGCGGGCGGCCGAAGGCGTTGTCCTGCAATTGCGGCTGCAATTGGGCGTAGCGGGTGCGCAAGCCGGCCGCGCCGTCCAGCGACAGGTTGTTATCGGCTGCAGATGCGGCGCTCGCAGCCACCAGCGTCAGGCACAGGGCAATGGTGCGCCATATCGCGCGGGCAAGATGATGTCGTGACAGATCCAAGCAAGCTCCTTTGAGTCGATTAACTTTTTACAACAAGCGTGACCACAGGCTGGCGCCGAATTCCTTGATGCGTTCGCCGATGGGACGGTCTTCCCATTCTTTCAGTGTGATCTCGCGCGACGCGCCAAGATCCCGGGTGAACAGGTTATTCATCTGCGTGCCGAATTGCGGGCTGAGGATCACGGCGTTGATTTCCTGGTTATAGACAAAGCTGCGCCAGTCGAGATTGGTCGAGCCGATGGTCGACCAGACGCCATCGATGACGGCGGTCTTGGCGTGCAGCAGCGCATCCTGGCGTTCGAAGATCCTTACACCGGCCCGCAACAGCTCATCGTAGAACGAGCGCGAGGCATATTGCACCAGCGCCGAATCGCTTTTGGCCGGCAGCACCAGGCGCACGTCGACGCCACGCTGCACCGCGTTCTTCAACGCATCGCGCAGTTGCGGGTCGGGCACGAAATAGGCATTGGTCAGGTAGACCGAGCTCTCGGCGTGGTTGAGGGCCGAGATGAAGGTGGCGTAGATGACGCTGTACGGATCGTCGGGCGAACTGCCGATGGCGCGCACGATTTCACCGCCGGCTGCCGCCACCTGCGGAAAGTAGTTGGTGTTGCCCAGGTCGGGACCGTGCTGCTTGTTCCAGGTGTCGATGAAGAGCTTCTGGAATTCAAGCGCGATCGGGCCATCCATGCGCACCTGCGTGTCGCGCCAGGGCACATCCTGGCCTTCCTTGTTGACTTGCGGTTTCTTCTTGCGGGTGCTGAACGAGCCGCTCGAATAGACGCTGCTGATGTTGATGCCGCCGACGAAGGCGGTCTTGCCATCGACCACCAGCAGCTTGCGGTGGTCGCGCTGGTTGACCTCCCAATCCTTGCGCACCTGGGCCGGATTGAGCGGGTTGAATTCAAGCACCCTGACGCCGGCATCGATCATCGGCTGAAAGAATGGGCGAGGGGTATTGAGCGCGCCCACGCTGTCGTACAGCAGGTTGACCTGCACGCCCTTTTTTTGCATGGAGATGAGCAGGTCGGAAAACTGGCGCCCGACCTCGTCGTCTTCCATGATGTAGGTTTCCATGTTGATGTGCTGTCGCGCCGACTGGATCGCCTGGATCATCGAGGCATAGGTGGCCGGGCCATCGATCAACAGCGTGACCTTGTTGCCGGTCACCAGCGGCGCACCGGTGACCGCGCCTTCGACCGCTACGTGGCGGTCGAGGATGGTGCTGTCGCCGTGCTGCTGCTTGAGGCGATCGAGCACCGCCTTCGATTGCTGGTCGCTGAGGACGCCGCGACCGCCCTTCATCTGGATGGTGCGCGCCGATTGCGTGTCCATGTCGGGCACGATGGTCGGCAGCGACGTGCAGCCTGCCACCAGGGCGCTTGCCATTAGCAGCGACAGCGCGGTGCGCATGCCAATTCGACGTGTGATTGTTATGGATGCGAACTTGTTCATGGCGGTCTCGAATAGCCCGAAGCGGGTGAGTCGAGTATAGGCCGCCGTCCTGTCGCGCTCCATAGGGCGGGCAGGGGTTTGCGCCGGAATCGGCAGATTCCTACAGGGGAAAGCGAGGCCTGCCTACAGCCGGTGTTGCCAGGATGTCAGCAGCCGCACGCCAATCCGTTTCAATACACGTCGCGTCGATAACGATGCTGCGCGATCAGGTCGTCGACCACATCCTGGCCGACGATCCCGACCAGCGCATCGTCGACGCCGGCAGCCATGCCGTGCAGACTGCCGCAGACGAAGATCACGGCGCCGTCGTCGATCCATTCACGCACCATCTCGGCCGCTTCGCGCAGCCGGTCCTGCACGTACAGGCGCTGGGCCTGGTCGCGCGAGAATGCCAGGTCGAGGCGCGCCAGGCTGCCCTCGGCCAGCCAGCCTTCGAGTTCGTCGCGATACAGGAAGTCATGGGTTCGATTGCGTTCGCCAAACAGCAGCCAGTTGCGCTTGGCGCCGGCGGCCACCCGCGAGCGCAGATGACCGCGCAAGCCGGCCAGGCCCGAGCCGTTGCCGATGAAGATGGCGGGTGCGGTGACAGCGGCCGGGGCGAAGTTGGCGTTGTCGACCAGCCGTACCTGTAACGTTTCGCCGATGGCGGCATATTCGCTGAGCCAGCCCGAAGCCAGGCCCAGGCCATCGTCATGGCGCGCCTGGCGCACCAGCAGATGCAACGCGCCGTCCTGCGCGATGGAGGCGACCGAGTAGGTGCGTGGCGCCAGCGGCTGCAGGGCATCGGCCAGTGCCTGGGCGCTGGCGGACGTGCCTGATGCCGGCAGTGCGCTGCCGGCCAGCGCGTCGCGCAAGGTGCTCGGCCCGGCGTTGAGGGTGACCATGCTGTCGCCGTCCAGTTGCAGGCGCTGCAACAACAGCGCGATGCGGTCAGGCGCATGACGCGGCATGATTTCGGCCAGTGCGCCCGGCGCCCAGTGCTGCTGCACGGTGCTGCGCAATTCGAGGTGGAACAGGCCGGCGCCCTGGCTGCCCGCATTGAGCTGGCGCCGATGCGTCAGTGTCCATGCGTGCCACTGGCGGTGTTCGGCCACGGCGTCGACCGGCGTGGCGGTGGCGCTGATCAACTGGTGGTCGGCCAGCAATTGCTCCCATTGCTGCAATGCGCCTGCCTGCATGCGGTCGACTTCGATCATCGGGAACAGCGCCGTGGCGCCGGTGTTCTGCAGCCAGTGATCGAGGGTGTGGCCGAAGCCGCAGAACTTCTCGTAGTGGCTGTCGCCCAGCGCCAGCAATGCGTACTCGACATCGGCCAGCGACTGCCCGGCGGCCATGCGCAGGCGGCGCTCGAAGGCGCGTGCGGTGTCGGGCGCGTCGCCCTCGCCGAAGGTGCTGACGATGAACAGGATGCGCCGGTGATGTCGCAATTTCTCGGGTGTCAGTCGCGCCAGCGATTGCAGCGTGACGTCGACGCCGGACTGGCGCAGCAATGCCGCCGTCTTCAGCGCCACGCGCTCGGCCTGGCCGGCTTGCGAGGCGTAGGCCACCAGGCAGGCGCTGGCGGTGGGCGCAGTCGCGCCCACATGGGCGGCCGGGGCGGTGACGGTTTCCTGTTGCAGGCGTTCACGTTCGGCGCGCAAGGCTTTCTTCTTGCGCCGGCGATCCAGGTACAGCATCCAGCCGGTGATGCCGAACAGCGGCATCATCACGCTGGCGATGGTCATGATGATGCGCCCTGGCAAGCCGAAATAGGTCCCCATGTGCAGCGGGTAGATCGCGGCGATGGCCTGGCCGCCGAAGCTCTTGTCTTCGTAGCGTTCGAGCAGGCGCACTTCACCCGTCCGCGGCAACACCGTCATGCGGCTGCGCGCGCGTTCATGCGGCGCCTGCGGGCCGAGGTAGATGAATTGCACCGGCTGGCTGGATTTTTCGGGCAGGCGCAACTGGGCGTTGGTGAAGTCGGGTTCGGCGGCGATGAAGGTGTTCCAGGCCAGCGTGACGTCAAGCGGGCCATTGCCGGCTGGCTCTGCATGCGGGCCGTTGCCACGGGCATTGGCGCGTGGCGCGGACTGGCTGCGGTTCTCGCCGGCCAGGGTGTTGAGGCCTTGCTTGAACCAGTCCAGCGCCCAGTAGGCGCCGGTGACCGAGAAGATCACGTACATCACCAGCGCCCAGGTGCCGATCACCGAATGCAGGTTCCATAACAGCGAGCGGCCGCTCAGGCGAAAATCCAGCTTCAGCCAGGCTTGCAATGACAAGGCGCGGCGCGGCCAGCGCAGGTACAGGCCCGACAGCGCCAGCGTGAGCAATGCCAGCGCCAGCGTGCCCAGCACGATCTTGCCGATCTCGGTCGGCAGCAGCAGCCAGCGGTGGAAGCGCTCGGCGAATTCGAAGAATTCATGCCCCGTCAACGGCCCCGACAGCACCCCGGTATAAGGATCGGCATAGCGCAACTCGCCACGGCGCTGGCCGGGCGGTGGGGCGAACACCACGCGAGCGGCGGCCCCTGGGGCCGCCGTGATCGACAGCGTCGTCACCCGGCGTTCGGGTTCGACGCGCCGGATCGCTTCCAGCAACTGCTGTGGCGTCAGCGCTGCCTGTTGGCGCACGGCGACCTGCATCACGCCGGGATTGAGCAGATCGACGATCTCTTCACGAAATGAAATGATGGCGCCCGAAACGCCAATGGTCATCAGGATGGTGCCGGCGGTAATGCCGATGAACCAGTGGATTTGGAACCAGATATTCTTGAACATGCTGTTGGCGTTGTGCTGGGGCAATGAAAGGCGCGCCCGAGCAGGCAGCACGGGGCGTCGTCATTATAAGTGACGCCAAATGATAATGATTGGTATTTGTTTTTGGCGGCAGCGCCTACTTGCCGTTGATCAAGTCCAGCATCGCGAGCGTGAGCGTGCTGTTCGGGGCGGCGGCGACGTCGATGATGCTCAGGTGGTGCGCCTCGGGTGCGGCCACGATCTGCACCGCGTGCGCGGACTGACGCAGGCAGGCGGCATAACTGTCTTGCTGGCGACGGAATTCATCCGATTCGCGACCACCCACGCAGAGCAGCGCATCCATGCCGATGGGCAAGGGCCGCAGCAGCGGGCTGGCCTGGGCGGCGTCGCCCGGCGACAGGTGCAGTATTTCATTGAGATAACTTAATCGCACCGGTTCCAGGTCGTACAGGCCGCTGATGCCGCATACGCCGCGCACCGGTGCTGCCCCCAGCGCGGCGATCAGGGTGGCCAGGTGGGCGCCGGCCGAATGGCCCATCAGCCACACCGCCTGCGGATCGAATCCCAATGCGGCGGCCTTGCTGCATAACTGACGCAGGGCGAAGCCGCAATCGGCTGCGATCGAGCCCATCCTGACTTCGGGCGCCAGCCGGTAATTGATCAGCGCGACATTGATGTTGGCCGCCAGGTAGGGCAGCGCCAGATGACTGAACTGGTGCTTGTCCAGTGAGCGCCAGTAGCCGCCATGGATGAAGACCAGCAGCGGCCGGCCATTGTTGGCGGCCGGAAAGAAGTCCCAGGTCTGTAGCGGATGCTCGCCGTAGGCGACGTCGGCCAGGTGCGGATGCGCGGCGCGCGCGGCCTGGCCGGCGGCCGCAAAACGGTCGAAGAAATCCTGGAAGTCGGTGATGCCCAGTCGCACGTTGTACTGGCGGTCGAGTTCGTCCTGGGTGTAGTCACGGTAATTCTTCATGTCCTGTTCTCCCTGTGCGGGGGCGCTGGTTCATTCGGCGAAATGGCCGGCAATGAATCCGCGCAACCACTGGTTGCCTTCGTCCTGATTGTAACGGCGATGCCAGAATACATTGGTCTGCAGCGAGGGCAATCGCAACGGCGGTTTGACATAGCGCAGGCCAAAGGGGCCGGCAGCGCTCTCGGCCAGCTTGCGCGGCACGGTGACCACCAGATCGGTGCTGCTGACAATATACGGCACCGCGGTGAAATGGGGCACCCGAAAACGCACATGTGGCAACACGCCTGCTTTTTCCAGGTTCTGGTTGATGCGGTCATAGGGGCTTTCCAGCGACGACACCATCAGGTGGCCCGCCGCCAGGAAATCCTTGAGGCTGATTTCTTCGCGCCCATCCAGTGGATGGCCGATGCGGAACATGCTCACATAGTGCTGGCGAAACAGTCGCCGCTGGTACAGCGCGCCGGACACATTGTCGAACGCGCCGATGGCCAGGTCGACCCGGCCGGCCTCCATCTCGTTCTTGAGGTCGATGCTGCTGGCACGCACGGTGCTGATGCGAATGCCCGGCGCGGTGCGTCCGCAGGCTTCCACCAGCGTCGGCATGAAGTAGACCTCGCCGACATCGGTCATGGCAATGGTGAAGTGGCGCTCGCTGTGCTGGGGCGAGAAACGCTCCTGGCGGTTCAGCGCGCGGGTGACATGCTGCAGCGCAGTGGCCACTGGTTCGGCCAGTTGCTCGGCCAGCGGCGTGGGCTGCATGCCCAGCGCGGTGCGCACGAACAATTCATCGCCAAAGCTGCGCCGCAGGCGCGCCAGCGCATTGCTCACAGCCGGTTGCGACAGGCCGAGCCGGCGCGCCACCGATGAGATCTGGCGTTCCTGGAAGACTTCCTGAAAAACGACGAGCAGGTTGAGGTCGATGTCGCGAGGTTCTATCATTATTCATCAAATCAATGAATCACATTTTTGTATTTATATCGTAAAAGAAAGTCGCTTGCATTACAGTTGTCAACGCCAACAAAACAATCATAAGCAAGCTGGCGTCGGCAGCGTCCATTGTTGCTGCTGCGCCATGCAATCGACGACACGGAGACCGCCAACCCCGGCCGCTCCATGCCAGATCACAACAAGACAGAGACAAGAGGAGCATCAACAATGAGTCAGCAGGCAAGCGGCGCCATGCCGGTGGTCAATGTCGACCAGGTAGTGGAGCAAGGGCGCCTTGGCGCGTTTCAATTCGGTTTGCTGCTGCTGTGCGGCCTGTGCCTGATCATCGACGGCTTCGATGTCCAGGCCATGGGTTACGTGGCGCCGGCCATCATCAGCGACTGGGGCGTCAGCCGCGCCAGCCTGGGGCCGGTGTTCGGCGCGGGCCTGTTCGGCATGCTGCTGGGTTCGCTGGTGCTGACGCCGGTTGGCGACCGTTATGGCCGGCGCCCGGTGCTGATCGTGTCCACGCTGTTCTTCGCGCTGTGCATGCTGGTCACGCCCATGGTCACCAGCATCGATCAACTGCTGGTGCTGCGCTTCATCACCGGTTTCGGCCTGGGCAGCATCATGCCCAACGCCATGGCGCTGGTAGGCGAATTCAGCCCCTCATCCTCGCGCGTGACCCGCATGATGCTGGTGTCGTGCGGCTTCACCGTGGGCGCCGCTGCCGGTGGCTTCGTCAGCGCCGCGCTGATCCCGGCCTATGGCTGGCATGCGGTGTTCTGGGTCGGTGGCGCGGTGCCCCTGGTGCTGGGCTTGGCGATGCTGGTGTGGCTGCCCGAATCGATCCAGTTCCTGGTGTTGCGCAAGCGCGCCCGCTCCAAGGTGGCGCATTGGCTGCGCAAGCTCGACCCGAGCATTGTGATCGGCCCCGACACCCGCATCGAGGTCAAGGACGCCAAGGCCAATGGCATGCCGGTGGCCGAGCTGTTTCGTGATGGCCGCGCCGGTATCACGCTGCTGTTGTGGCTGATCAGTTTCATGAACCTGATCAACCTGTATTTCCTGTCGAACTGGTTGCCGACGTTGATTCATGACGCCGGCTATTCCACCAGCATGGCGGTGCTGATCGGCACCTCGCTGCAGGTGGGCGGCGTGATCGGCACGCTGACCCTGGGCTGGTTCATCAATCGCCACGGGTTCACGATCGTGCTGGGGACCTGCTTCGTGACGGCCTGCGTGGCCATCGCCCTGATCGGCAAGGTGGCGGCGGTGCCGGTGCTGCTGTTCATCGCGGTGGTGGTGGCCGGCTTTTGCGTGGTGGGCGGGCAGCCGGCGGTCAATGCGCTGGCCGGCACGTATTACCCGACCACCTTGCGCTCCACCGGCATCGGCTGGGCGCTCGGCATCGGTCGCATCGGTTCGGTGGTGGGGCCGGTGATCGGCGGCCAGTTGATCGCCATGCAATGGAGCAATTCGTCGCTGTTCATCGCCGCCGCCGTGCCGGCGCTGATTTCGGCCCTGACGGTGGCGCGTCTGCACCGCATACGTTGATAGAGAAGGGACTTGCCATGAATCCATCCACCGCCTATCTGTCCGGCTTCGGTAACGAATTCGCGACCGAAGCGCTGCCGGGCGCGTTGCCTGCGCACCAGAACTCGCCGCAACGCGCGCCTTACGGCTTGTATGCAGAGCAGATTTCCGGCACGGCCTTCACCGCGCCGCGCAGTCACAACCGGCGTTCATGGCTGTACCGCATCCGCCCGGCGGCGATGCATGGTGAATTCGCGCAGATCGACAATGGCCGTCTGGTGGCCCGCTTCGACGACGTGCCGACACCCCCCAGCCAATTGCGCTGGGACCCGCTGCCGATGCCATCCGCGCCCACCGACTTCGTCGACTCGCTGGTGACCATGGCCGGCAACGGCTCGCCGGAATCGCAGAGCGGCTGTGCCATCCACCTGTATGCGGCCAACAGTTCGATGACCGATCGCTTCTTCTACAGCGCCGATGGCGAACTGCTGATCGTGCCGCAGGCAGGGCGCCTGCAGCTGTTCACCGAACTGGGACTGATCGAGATCGAGCCGCAGGAGATCGCCGTGATCCCGCGCGGCATCCGGTTTCAGGTGCGCTTGCCGGACGGCCAGGCCAGCGGCTATATCTGCGAGAACTTCGGTGCCTTGCTGCGCCTGCCCGACCTGGGCCCGCTGGGCTCCAACGGCCTGGCCAATCCACGCGACTTCCTCACCCCGCAGGCCCGCTACGAGGATCGCGAAGGTGACCTGCGCCTGGTGGCCAAGTTCTGCGGCCAGTTGTGGCAAGCCAGCATCGGTCATTCGCCGCTGGACGTGGTGGCCTGGCACGGCAACTATGCCCCCTACAAATACGACCTGCGGCATTTCAACACCATCGGTTCGATCAGCTATGACCACCCCGATCCATCGATCTTCCTGGTCTTGCAGTCGCCCAGCGACACGCCGGGCGTGGACACGATCGATTTCGTGATCTTCCCGCCGCGCTGGCTGGCGGCCGAGCACACCTTCCGTCCGCCCTGGTTCCACCGCAACGTGGCCAGCGAATACATGGGCCTGATCACCGGCGAATACGACGCCAAGGCCGGCGGTTTCGTGCCTGGCGGCGGCAGCCTGCATAATTGCATGAGCGGACATGGTCCCGATGCGGCGACGTTCGACAAGGCCAGCCGCGCCGACACCAGCCAGCCCGTCAAGGTCGATCACACGATGGCCTTCATGTTCGAGACCCGACACATCATCCGTCCCACCCGCCACGCGCTGGAATCGCCTACGCTGCAACGCGATTACCAGCAGTGCTGGGCCGGCATCAAGAAGAACTTCACTCCGGAGCAAGCATGAGCATCGCATTGAACGAAACCCACGACATCTCGCTGCGCAGCTGGGTCGACAGCGCCAATGGCCAGGACCACCCATTCCCGATCCAGAACCTGCCGTATGGCGTATTCCGACGCGCCGGCAGCGATGCGCCGTGGCGCGTCGGCGTGGCCATCGGCGACGCCATCCTCGATCTGCATGCGGCACAGGCCGCAGGCGTCTTCTCGGGCTTCGATGAGCTCACGCGCCACGCCGCCCAGGTGGCCGCCGAAGGCAATTCACTGAATGGCTTGATGGCGCTGGATGCCCCGGCCTGGTCGGCGTTGCGCCTGGCCCTGTCGCGCGTGCTGCGCAGCGCTTCGTCGCATCAGGCTGAACTGGCGACGTGTCTGGTGCCGCAGACGCAGGCCGAGCATGGCTTGCCGGCCGTGATCGGCGACTACACCGATTTCTATACCTCGATCCATCACGCCACCAGCATCGGCAAGCTGTTTCGCCCGGACAATCCATTGCTGCCCAATTACAAATGGGTGCCGATCGGCTATCACGGCCGCGCATCGTCGATTGCGGTGTCGGGCCAGCAGTTGCGCCGGCCACTGGGCCAGACCCGCGCGCCGGACGCCGAGACGCCCTCGTTCGGGCCCTGCAAGCGGCTCGACTACGAGCTGGAAGTGGGCATCTTCATCGGTGGCGAGAATGCGCTGGGCGAGGCGGTGCCGATGGCGCAGGCCGAGCAGCGCGTCTTCGGCCTGTGTCTCTTGAACGATTGGTCGGCCCGCGACATCCAGGCCTGGGAATATCAACCGCTGGGGCCGTTCCTGTCGAAGAGTTTCGCCTCGACCATCTCGCCCTGGGTGGTCACGCTCGAGGCGTTGGCGCCATACCGCAGCGGCTGGACCCGCGCCGCCGAAGACCCGCAGCCGCTGGCCTATCTCGATAGCCCCGCATTGCGCGACCATGGCGCCATCGACCTGCAACTGGAGGTGCTGATCCAGACTGCCGCCATGCGCGAAGCAGGGCAGCCGGCGCAGCGTCTGTCGCTGTCCAATTTCCGCGATTCATACTGGAGCGTGGCGCAGCTGGTGGCGCACCATACGGTCAATGGCTGCAATCTGCGACCGGGCGATCTCTTCGGGTCGGGGACCTTGTCCGGTCCCCAGCCGGACGAAGCCGGGTCGCTGCTGGAACTGAGTCACGGCGGCAAGCAGGCGGTCAAGCTTGCCAACGGCCAGGAGCGCATCTTCATCGAGGACGGCGACACCATCGTCATGCGCGCCGTGGCGCAGCGTGCCGGTTTGCCGCGCATCGGTTTCGGTGAAGTGGCAGGAACCGTGCTGCCGGCGCGCACGCCGGGCTGACATCACTTACACTGCCACCACACTGGCCCCACGCAAGGACGAGGATGACAACCCTGTACAGCTATTTCCGCAGTTCGGCATCGTACCGCGTGCGTATTGCGCTCAACCTGAAAGGGCAGGTTTTCGACACCATCCCGGTGCATCTGCTGAACCAGGGCGGCGAACAGTTCCTGCCCGATTTCGCCGCCCTCAATCCGCATTCGCTGGTGCCGGTACTGGCGCAGGGCGGCCGGCACCTGACGCAGTCGCTGGCGATACTCGAATACCTGGACGAACGCTTTCCGATGCCATCGCTGCTGCCGGGCGATGCGCTCCAGCGTGCGCGCATCCGCGCCCTGGCGCTGGATATCGCCTGTGAGATCCATCCGCTGAACAACCTGCGCGTGCTGCGTTATCTCAAGCATCAGCTGGGGGTGGACGAAGACAAGAAGAACGACTGGATACAGCACTGGATCACGCTCGGCTTCAGCGCACTCGAGGCCCAGCTTGCCGCCGATGCCACCCGCGGTCACTTCTGCGTCGGCGATACCCCGACCCTGGCCGATTGCTGCCTGGTGCCGCAGATGTTCAATGCGCGCCGCTTCGAAGTCGACATGGCGCCGTACCCGACGCTGGTGGCCATCGAAGACGCCTGTAATGCGTTGCCGGCGTTCCAGCAGGCACATCCGGCGCAACAGCCCGACGCGGCCTGATCAGCCCGCTGGTCGCCGCGGCGCCAGCAGGTTTCCCGTCATCACCAATACCGGCTGATCGTGCTGGTTGGTGGTGGTGACGCGGTGATGCAGGAAGCCCTGATGCGGCTTCGATTGCGAGAATTTCACCCCCAGCACCTCTACCTCCATCCTCAATATATCGCCGGGCCGGGTCGGACGCGGCCAGCGAAATTCATCGAAGCCGGCGCCGATCAACCCACCCTCGATCGGCAAGGTCTCCACCAGCATGCGCATGGTCAGCGCCGCCGTATGCCAGCCGCTGGCGGCCAGGCCACCAAAGAAAGACTGCTGCGCGGCAAGCTCATCCAGGTGAAATGGCTGCGGGTCGAACTGTCCGGCAAATTGCTTGATCGCCTCGCTCGACACCGGCATGCCCCCAGGGTGGCGAAAAACTTGCCCGGGTTCGAAGTCTTCAAGGAACAATGGCTCTTTCATGGCGTCTCCCGGAACGATTGAGATATACTGCAAACATCATTGCAAAATGATAGTCAGTAGTGCTTGAAAATGATAGCGAAAATTCGCTGGCAAGGAATCGACATGGAACGCAAGAGTTTTGGCAACATGCAATGCCCGGTGGCGCGCACGCTGGAGCGGGTGGGCGAGTGGTGGAGCATCCTGATCCTGCGCGATGCGTTGCAGGGCCTGACGCGTTTCGATCAGTTCCAGAAGAGCCTCGACATCGCGCCCAACATGCTGACCCGGCGCTTGCATACGCTGGTCGATGCGGGTTTGCTCGAGCGTCGCCAGTACAGCGATCGGCCGCCCCGTTTCGAATATGTCCTGACCGACCTCGGCCGTGATTTCCGGACCATCATCATTGCCCTCAATGCCTGGGGCAACAAGCATTTCGCGCCGGAAGGCCCAAGCGTGATGCTGGTCGATTCCAGCACCGGGCGCCAGGTCGACCTGGCACTGGTCGACCGCAATAGCGGTCGCGAAATCAATGGCAGCGACTTCAGTATCGTGGCCGGCCCGCAGGCCGATGAAGCCTTGCGTACGCGGCTCGACTCGCTGGCCCGTCATCGCGAGGCGGCCAACGAAGAGCAGGCTGCACCGGCGCCCGTCAAGCGCTCCAGGGCGACCAAGGCAGCCGCCGAAGCCGGTGCATCCAAGCCCTCGGCCCCGGCTGCCACCAAGCGCTCGCGTCGCGCCTGACGTCATCGTTCAGCAGCTGCTTTCGTCGTTGCTTTCTCCGGAGCGCCAGCGATAGCGCTCCAGCTGGTTGCTCATCGCACGCCGGCTGATCACGCGGTCATCCCCCAGCACGAACAGGCGTACGTCGTCTTCAAGGGCAGCGTCGAGTTCGATCGGCGCCTGCGGATGGGCGCAGAACTGTTTTCCTGCCGCTTGCGCCGCCAGCCGCACCGCCCGTCCCGCTGCCTGCACCGAAGGGTGCCTGGTCTGCCACGGTAACTGCAGCGCGTGCGACAAGGCGGTGGTGCTTTCCATCAGGATATCGATTCCGTCCACCGCTGCGATCTCGCCGGCGCACGCCACGCCGTCACCATCCTCGATGGCAGCCAGCAGCAAGGGCAATTCATCGGGTGCCGCGCTGCGTCCCAGAAACGACAGCCAGGCATGTGACGCGTGCTCTTGCGCCCGCAGCACTTGCATGGCCTGGCGACAGTCGCGCACCGCAGCGGCCGCCTGCAGCGGGCAGCACACGCGCGACAGCACGATGCCGCTGACCGCATGGCCCACTGCCTGCCGGGTCTGGGCCGCTGTGACGACCTTGGCCAGCAGCGCGATGCGGGCGTGTCGGGCCGCCGTCGCGATGTCGGCCAGCGCATTGGATTGGGGCACTAACTGGTCGACATCGACGATCAGGTAGTCGTAGCCTGCGGCCGCGATCAACTCGACAGTGGTTGGCGACGGCGTGGAGCAGGTCAGGCCGAATAAAGGCCCCGGATCTGCCAGCCGCTGACGTAACGACCGCGGCGTGGAGTCCGGGGATGCCGCGAGTGAACGATGCTGGCGGCCGATAACGGGGGAGGGCGGCTTGTTGGCCGGCATGACTGGCTCCTCGGTAGGTAAGCGATTCCAGCCATTGCCTGGCCGGGTCGTGACTTCTTGTCGGTTATTTCTCGCAAGAAACATGACGCCGGACTATATCTTGTTAACTTTCCCTTGTGCAACAAGTCGCCAGTATTGATGTGGATTAAGCCGATTTGCGGTGTTCGGCGGGTCCGCTCACCGGCGCCTGCGCGAAGCCCGACAAGCCGGCCTGCCATTGCGCATCGGCGGTCGTCATCGCGGCCAGCTTGACGTGTCCGTAGCCACGGATGCGCTCCGGCACCTGCGCCAGTTTCAGCGCGGCAGCCTTGTTGTGGGGCTGCAGTTGCTGCGCCAGCGTGGCCAGCCATTGCAGGTAGCGGTCACGCCAGTGGCGTTCGCGGCGGCGCTCGTCGGTATAGCCGAACACATCGAAGGGCGTGCCGCGCAGCGGCTTCAAGGTGGCCAGCCAGGAGAATCCGGTCATCATCCAGCCGCCGAAACGGGTCTTGGCCGGAATATCGGAACCCGGTTTCTTGCGGGCCAGTATCGGTGGCGCCAGATGAAATTGCAGCTTGTAGTCGCCTTCGAACTGCGCCGCGATCTGGGCCCGAAATTGCGGGTCGGCGTGCAGGCGCGCCACTTCGTATTCGTCCTTGTAGGCCATCAGCTTGAACAGGTTGCGTGCCACTGTCTTGCTCAGCTGGCGTGGCGATGCATCGCCTTCCAGCATCACTTCGCGTTGCTCGATGGCGGCTACCGCCTCGGCATAGCGATGCGCATAGGCGGCGTTCTGGTAGCGGGTCAGCCATTCGACCCGCAATGCCACGGTATCTGCCAGCGACTTGGGCGCGGCAAACTGGATGACCTGATGGCGTGGCCGGCCGAGCCGGTCGAGCGCACTGGCGTCGGCCGCCGCCAGTCGACCCAGCATGAAGGCGCGCTTGTTCATGTCGACGGCCACCGCGTTGAGTTCGATGGCGCGCAGCAGCGCCGGCAAGCCCACCGGCACCAGGCCGCTTTGCCAGGCATAACCGAGCAACAGGATATTGGCGCCGATCGGGTCGCCCAGGAAGCGTGCCGCAGTCTCATTGGCATCGATCTGCGACAGCTGCTGGTGGCCGCTGGCAGCTGCCAGTTTTTCGAGCAGGCCGGCCTTGTTGATCGAGGCGTCCGGATTGCGGGTGAATTCTGCCGTCTGACTCTCGCGCTCGTTGGCAATGATGCGGGTGTGCGCGCGCCGCATCACCGCCAGGCTTTCTGGCATGGCGGCCACCACCAGGTCGCAGGCGAACACGGCGTCGGCTTGCTGCAGGTCGATGCGCACCTGGTTCAATGCCGACGGCGACGAGGCGATGCGCACATGCGACAGCACCGCCCCGCCTTTCTGCGCAAAGCCCATGAAGTCGAGGGTGGACGCGCCACGGCCTTCGAGATGCGCGGCCATGCTGATCAGCGCGCCGACCGTCACGACGCCGGTGCCACCGACGCCGGCCACCAGGATTTCGAACGGCTTGGCGAAACCATAAGGCGTCGGTGTCGCATAAGACGCCAGGGCCTGCTCCAGGTCGGCCAGCGTCAGGCTGGCGCTGGCAGGCTTCTTGAGCGAGCCGCCCACCACTGACACGAAGCTCGGGCAAAAACCCTCGGCGCACGAATAATCCTTGTTGCAGGAAGATTGCTCGATCTGGCGCTTGCGGCCCAGTTCGGTTTCCAGCGGCAGGATCGACAGGCAGTTCGATTGCACGCCGCAGTCGCCACAACCTTCGCACACGGCCGCATTGATCATCAGTCGGCGTGGCGGATCGGGGAAGACGATCTTGTCGGGCTTGTTCTTCTTGCGACGCCGGCGCTTCTCGGCCGCGCAGGTCTGATCGTAGACCAGCACCGTCACGCCCGGGATATCGCGCAGCATGCGCTGGATCACATCGAGCTCGCTGCGGTGATGCACCCTGACCCCGGCCGGCAGGCTGATGCTCGCATAATTCTCGGGGGCATCGGTGACCACTACCACCTTGGCCGCGCCCTCGCTGGTGACCTGCTGCACGATCTGTGGCACCGACAGCGTGCCATCCACCGGCTGGCCGCCGGTCATCGCCACCGCATCGTTGTAGAGAATCTTGTAGGTGATGTTGGCGCGCGCGGCGATCGCCTGGCGAATCGCCAGGGAGCCCGAATGATAGTAGGTGCCATCGCCCAGGTTCTGGAACACGTGCTTCTCGCCGACGAAGCGCGAACTGGCCACCCAGTTCACGCCTTCGCCCCCCATCTGCGCCAGGTAGCCGGTGTCGCGTTGCATCCAGGTCGCCATGAAATGGCAACCGATGCCGGCCATGGCGCGACTGCCCTCCGGCACCTTGGTCGACGTGTTGTGCGGGCAGCCGGAACAGAAATAAGGCGTGCGCTTGACCCCGTCGGCGCTGTTGGACAGCAGGTCGGCAGCGCAGAAGCCGGGCAGCAGGCGCTGCAGGTCGAGTTCGGGATAGCGGGGCGCCAGCCAGCGCACCAGCGCCGGTGCGATGCGCGAGGGGCGCAGTTCACCCAGCGCCGACAGCAGTCCCTGGCCATCGACATCGGTCTTGCCGATGATCGCCGGGCGTTGTTGCGGCGGCAGGTTGTAGAACAGGTTCTTCAGTTGCTGTTCGATGACGGCGCCTTTTTCCTCGACCACCAGTAATTCGTCGAGGCCTGCGGCGAAGGCGGTCAGGCGCGTGCGTTCCAGCGGAAAGGTCAGGCCCGGCTTATAGAGGCGAATGCCCAGTTGCGCCAGCCTGGCCAGCGGTAGTCCCAGCCGTTCCAGCGCTTCGAGCAGGTCGAGATAGGCCTTGCCGGCGCTGATGATGCCGAGTCGCGCGGCCGGTGCGGGCACCACCAGCTTGTCGATGGAGTTGGCGCGGGCAAAGGCCTGCACCGCATCGAGCTTGTCGTGCACCCGCTGTTCCAGCGCCAGGCCGGGCAGGTCGGGCCAGCGATTGTGCAAGCCGTCGGCGGGCGCCTGGTAGTCGGTGGGAGTGGTGAAGCGCGGCAGCGCCGGCAATTCGACCACGGCGCCGCCTTCGACCGTCTCCGAAATCGCCTTGAAGCCGGTCCAGGCGCCGGAAAAGCGCGACAGCGCCCAGCCATACAGGCCGAACTCGAGGTATTCCTGGATATTGGCGGGATTGACCACCGGCATGCCCCAGGCCATCACCGCCTGCTCGCTCTGGTGCGGCATCGACGACGACACGCAGCCATGATCGTCGCCCAGTATCGCCAGCACGCCGCCGTGGGGTGAAGAGCCATACGCATTGCCATGCTTGAGCGCATCGCCGGCGCGGTCCACGCCCGGGCCCTTGCCGTACCACATGGCAAACACGCCCTGCACCTTGCGGGTCGGGTCCGCCTCCACCTGCTGTGAACCGAGTACCGCGGTGGCGCCCAGTTCTTCGTTGATCGCCGGAAGAAACTCGATGCCATGCTGCTGCAGCAGCGACGAGGCGCGCCACAGTTCCTGGTCGACCGCGCCCAGGGGCGAACCGCGATAGCCGCTGATGAAGCCGCCGGTCTCCAGGCCTTCTGCCTGGTCCACCCGCTTCTGCATGCACAGCAGGCGCACCAGCGCTTGCGTGCCGGTCAGGAAGACCCGGCCGCTGCTGCGGGTCAGGTTGTCCGAGAGCGCGTAATCGGCATCTGCCAGCGGGGTCGCAGCAGTCTCTGGAGCGCCCGACGCAACGGTCGAGCGGAAGGGGGGGATTGTCACCGAATTCATTATTTTCGTTTCACCAAAAAGGGGCCGGGAAGGTGCCTGGGAACACTTGATGGTAAAAAAGGATATGGCGCGCAAGCCAGAAAATTATTTCTATTTATTCCCCTTCTATCACTAGAATAGAAAAAACATTTCTAAAACACGGAGACAAAATGAAAAACACACCGCTGGATTCTGCATCGCACAAAATCCTTGCTGAATTGCAAATAAACGGTCGTATTTCGTCCAATGAGCTGGCCGAAAAAGTCGGCATGTCGGCCAGCCCGTGCTGGCGTCGGCAGAAGGAACTGGAGGACAACGGCTACATCGTGCGCTACACCGCGCTGGTCGACCGGCGCAAACTGGGGCTGTCGGTATGCTGCCTGGCGCATATCTCGCTGGCGCGTCATGCCGAGGGCGTGGTCGACAATTTCGAGGAAACCATGCGGCTGCGTCCGGAAGTGGTGGAGTGTTATGAAACCACCGGCAATGCCGATTACCTGGTCAAGGTGATCGTGCCCGACATGGAGGCTTACCATGACTTTCTGCACAACGTGCTGGTCAAGCTCAATGGCGTGTCGCAGGTCAACACCAGCGTGGCGCTGCGTGAAGTGAAGTACGAGACGGCGCTGCCCTTGTAGCGCCGCTGATGAATTGATTAGAGATAGAGGTTGAAATGAATCTGACGGCGTTGGCCATTCTGTTGATCTTCCAGTGCCTGGGCGAGGGCGTTGCGCACTTGCTGGGTCTGACGGTGCCGGGGCCGGTGATCGGCATGCTGTTGCTGCTGGTGTCGTTGCTGTTATATCCGCGCCTGGCCGACGTGGTGGAAAAAACCTCCTGGGGCATCCTGCAGCACCTGTCGCTGCTGTTCGTGCCGGCCGGGGTGGGCGTGATGGCGGCGGCGTCCCAGTTGCAAGGCGACTATGCGGCGATCCTGATCGCACTGGTGGTCAGCACGGTGCTGGCCATTGCGGTCGGTGCGCTGGTGACCAACTGGGCGCTCAAGCTGCAGCGGCGATCGCAAGCGCCGTCGGAGGGCCAATAACATGGGGCAGCTCGATCGCATCAGCGAAGTCTGGGTCTACCTGGCGGCTTCGCCCCTGCTGGGCCTGACCATGACCCTGGCGGCGTACCTGGTGGCGTTGCATCTTTACCGGCGCTGCAAGTATCACCCCGCCGCCAACCCGGTCTTGATCGCCATCGTGATCGTGGTGGCGATACTGACCCTCACGCGCACCTCGTACAAGACCTACTTCGAAGGCGCGCAATTCGTTCATTTCATGCTGGGGCCGGCCACCGTTGCATTGGCCTTGCCGTTGTTCAGGCAGTGGAACAATTTTCGGCGCGCGGTCTGGCCCTTGCTGCTCGGCCTGGCCGCCGGCTCACTCACCGCCATCGTGGCGGCAGTCGGTATTGCGTGGTGGCTGGGCGCGTCGCGCGAAATCATGGTGTCGATGGCGCCCAAATCGGCGACCACGCCGATTGCCATGGCCATCGCCGAACGCTTCGGCGGCCTGCCGTCGTTGACGGCGGTGATGGTGATCTGCACCGGCATACTGGGCGCCGTGTCGGCCAAGTTCATCCTCAATTTCCTGCGCATCGAAAGCCATGCCGTGCGCGGCTTTGCGCTCGGTGTCGCGTCACATGGAATCGGCACTGCGCGGGCGCTCCAGGTCAGCGCCGAGATGGGCGCCTTCGCCGGGCTCGGCATGGGACTCAATGGTATTTTTACGGCGGTACTGGTGCCGATGATGTTGCCGATCTTCCTCAAGGCGCTGGGGTAAACCGGATTCAGATCGCATCGCTTTGGCGGTCGGCCTGGGACTGGCGCAGCCGGTCACGGTCGGCATCGTCGCTGGCGTTGTTGCGCTGGCGGGTCACGCCAGCCTGCTGTTGCAGGTCCTTGTGCGGGCGTTTGGCCGTTGGTTGTGGCGCTGGCTTCAAATGAGGTCGGGTAATGTCCATGGTGCGATCCTCTGCAAGTCATGAGAAAACGCCATGTTGCGCGACATCGCCGCTGACAGATGTCGGCGCAACTCCTGATGAGGTGTGGTCCAAGCGACGACAAGCGCCCTCGGCGGCATTGCAGCATAGTGCGGTAACATCGTGCACACCCAGCGCCGCTGCTGGCTCGGTCAACCCGGCTCAATAGACTTTTCTAAACTCGAATCCTCAATGCCTCCCCTCACGCAGCCTTCCACCGCAGAAAAGATGCGCGCCCTTTCCAGCCAGGTCTTTTCCGAATGGCAGACGCGAGTGCGAAGCCAGGTCAAGCAAGCCGCGGCATTGAGCGAACCGATACTGACCGATTCCCTGCCCACGCTCTACCGAGGTATCTCGGATGCCATCGAAGCCAATTCGCTGTCGGCCTATATCGGACTGACGCGCTCGGTCGGCGCCGAGCACGGCAATGAACGTGCGCGCATCACCGCCTATAACGTGGCCGCGCTGATCAAAGAGTACCAACTGTTGCGTACCGTCATCGTCGATGTGCTCGAGACGCATGAGGTCGTGCTCAGCAATGCCGAGGGACGCATCTTCAACGGCATGATCGACTTGTCCATTTCAGAGGCGGCCAATGGTTTTGCGATGGTGCAGGCCGTGTTTCGCGAGCGCTTCGTGGCCACCGTCGCCCACGATTTGCGCAATCCCCTGAGCGCCTGCCACATTGCGGCCCAGATGATCGGTCGTGCCACCGATCCCGAGCATATCCGGACGCTGGCCGCGCGCATCGAATCCAACAGCCTGCGCATGAACCGGATGATCGAAGACCTGCTCGATAACGTGGTGTTCGAGGCGGGCGAGCGACTGCACCTGGAACTGATCGAATTCGACATGCAGGACCTGGTGCATGAGGTGATCCAGCAAGCAAGCGAGATCCACGACAACAGGTTTGTCTACATCGGCGAATCGATCAAGGGCTGCTGGGGCTTCGAGCCGATCCGGCGTGCGCTCGAAAACCTGATCGGCAATGCCGTCAAGTATGGCGACCGCGACAGTCCCATCACCATCACCCTGAGCGATGGGCGCGGGCGCGCCCGGCTGACCGTGCATAACGAGGGGCCGGTGATTCCGGTGGCCGACATCGAGTCGATCTTCAAGGTGTTCGAGCGCGCCGGGCAGGGCAAGGATCAGTCGACCATCGGCTGGGGGCTGGGCCTGCCCTACGTGCGCAACGTCGCCGAAAGCCATGGCGGCAGCATCTCGGCTGAGAGCAGCGCCGAAAAAGGAACCAGTTTCGCCATCGACGTGCCGGCAGATGCCCGGCCTTTTGTCAGCACTCCGGTGCTGTGATCAGATAGAAGGAATGTCCATGAATCAATCCGTTGCATCAAGAATTGCCCTGGTCACCGGCGCCGGCAGTGGCGTCGGCCTGGCCGTGGCCCAGGCACTGCTGGCCGATGGTTTTACCGTGGTGCTGGCCGGTCGCCGTATCGCGCCGCTGGAGCAGGCCGTGGCTGCGGCCCATGCCGCCGGTCAGAAGGCCGCGGCCATTTCTGTCGATATCCGGGATGCCGACAGCGTCGCGGCGTTGTTCCAGCAGATCACCGAAACGTTTGGCCGGCTAGACCTGTTGTTCAACAATGCCGGTGTCAATGCCCCGGCGGTGCCGTTCGACGAACTGGGCATCGAGCAATGGAAGAACGTGATCGACACCAATCTCACCGGCGCGTTTCTGTGCGCCCGTGGCGCCTTCGGCCTGATGCGCCACCAGTCGCCACAGGGTGGGCGCATCATCAACAACGGATCGGTGTCGGCACACACGCCGCGTCCGCTCAGTTCTGCCTATACCGCCAGCAAACATGCGATTACCGGCCTGACCAAGAGCATCGCTCTTGATGGTCGCGCCTATAACATCGTGTGCAGCCAGGTCGATATCGGCAATGCGCTGACCTCGCTTTCGGAACGCATGACCAAGGGGGTGCTGCAGGCCAATGGCACCACCGCGCCGGAGCCGATGATGGATGTCGGGCACGTGGCCGACGCTGTGCGCTACATGGCGTCGCTGCCGCTCAGCGCCAATGTGCTGAACCTGACGGTCATGGCCAGCAGCATGCCATTCGTGGGACGCGGTTAAGACCCGCGGGCGACGGCTGCATGGTCGGCGCCGAGCGCCAGCGGTACGCCCCTGGCCCAGCGATTGGCCGACAGCGAAAACGTCAGCGAGCGGACCTGGTGATACCAGCCGGCCGGCACGTACAGCATTTCTCCGGCGGCCACGATGCACTCGATCATCAGCGCCTGGCGCGCCAGGGGAAACCGCTCGAAGTCCGGCTTTTCGGGATCGAAGGGCGAGCCGAACAGCAAGCCATTGGCTTGTGTCGGATACAGCAGGTCATGGTGATGCGGCGGCGACAGAATGATGCGCTTGCTGCCCCAGATCTGGGCGAAGATGTTGTCGTCGTAGTCGCAATGCAGCGGCGTCACGGTGCCGGCAGGACCGATCCAGAAGCGCGCTGGCCCCATCTTCCTGAAATAACCTGGCCAGTGGCACAGCGCATTCAACGGACGCAGTTCGAGGTTGCCCACATACGGCGGCAGGCCGGCGTCGTGTTCCTCCACCAGTTCCAGATAAGCCTTGAGCGGCATGTCCTGCATCGCCCGGTCGGGCGCGAATGCGGTATTGATATAGTCACCCACCCGGGCCCGCACCGGCACCTCGCCAAAGCGCTCTTGCAGATCGCGCGGCGTCAGCGTCGACAGCGGCCACTTGCCGACCAGTCCGGTCATGATGAACGGCAGGCCCTGGGCCGCGCGTGCGGCAAAGCTTGCCGCATCGGGCGCGCGCAGGCGGGCAATCGTGGTCGGCGCATCGAGCGCGCGGGCGCTGCGTTTGATCGCTTCGCGCATGGCATCGATGGACGTGACGCCACGTGCCTGGGCATCGCGTTGCTGTCTTGCCAGCTCTTTGAGGCGCTCTTCTTCAGGGGACAATCGGGCGGCCCGAGGTTGGGGCGGCAGCGGTTTTTCCATGGTTCAGTCGATTGATGATGCGGCGCCGTTTTCATCCGGCGCCAGACGGCTGCAGGCCAGTCGCATCTGCTCGCGCAGCCATCGATGGGCGGGATCAAGTTCCAGCCGCGGGTGCCACATCTGCGAGATCGTGATCGGCTCGGTCCTGACCGGCAGCTCGAAGGCAAACGTGGCGTCATGTCGCGCAGACGGTTTGTTGCCGCGCACTGGCCGCAAGTACGATGCCGGCACCAGGGCGACCAGATCGGATGAGCGCACCACCGCCAGCGCCGCCGGAAAACTGGGTACGATGGCGACGATCTTGCGCGTCAGCCCCATCGCCTCCAGCGCGACATCGACCGGGCCGGTGCTGCGACCCCGGCGTGATGTAACGACATGGCCGCAGGCGGCATAGCGCGCCGCGCTCACCGTGCGCAGTTTTTCAAGTGGATGTCCGCGCCGCACCACGCCCACGAAGCGATCCCGAAACAGTGCCTGCACCCGCACCTCCGGCCCCATGCCGCTTAACACACCGATCTCGAGATCGGCGCTGCCGTCGCGCAAGGGCAGCGGGCTCTTTTCGATCTTTGGCGCAAAGCACAGCGTGATCGACGGCGCCACCGAAGTGATGGCATCGATCAGCGCCGCGCCGAAGGCTTCTACAAAGCCATCATTGGCGCGAATGGTGAAAGTGCGCTTGAGGGTCGAGATATCCGGCGCCGGTGACGTGGGCCGTAGCACCGACCTGGCCTCATGGACGACATTGGTGGCACGTTCGCGCAAGGCCTCGGCGCAGGGCGTCAGCACCATGCGACGTCCGGCGCGCACCAGCAGCGGATCGCCGGTCAGCGTGCGCAGCCGGGTCAGCGTGCGGCTCATGGCCGACGCGCTCAGTCCGAGCCGGCGCGCGGCTCCGGCCACGCTGGCTTCGGCAATCAGCGCGTCTAACGCAATGAGCAGGTTCAAGTCGGGATCGGACATGGCCGGATCCTAACATGCGACGGGCAAAGATAAGGCGTTGGGTGCACTAATCAAATGCAAACCATGCGTCTTCCGCCTTGTCTGGCGACTGGTTATAGTGAGGGCAAAGAACCCAAGGACGCCTAAATGGAATTATTTTCAGACCAGCCCTCGGACGAAGGCCTGCCCGGCGCCGAGCGCCGCCGCGTCATGATCGCCGTGATGCTGGCGACCACCATGGCCGTGTTCGACGGCACCATCGTCAACGTGGCGCTACCCCAGATCAGCGTGGCGTTGAATGCTTCCGCCGGCGACGCCATCTGGGTCGCCAACGGTTATCTGTTAGCCGTTGCGATGACTTTGGCGATGTTCGCGTCGTTATCGAGCCGGGTCGGGTTTCGCGCGCAGTTCAGCGCCGGACTGGCGCTATTCACGCTGGCCTCGCTGGGGTGTGCGCTGTCGTCGTCGATCTCGATGCTGATCGGCATGCGGGTGCTGCAGGGGGTGGGCGGGGCGGCGATGCTCAGCATTGCGCCGGCGATTCATCGCACCGTCTTTCCCAACCGCCTGCTGGGCCGGATTCTCGGCCTGAACGCCGTGCTGGTTGCGGCCAGCACGGCGATTGGCCCGGCGCTGGGCGGCACGCTGCTGGCGGTGCTGGGTTGGCAATGGATCTTCGCGATCAATGTGCCGCTGGGCATGGGCGCGGTGTGGCTGTCGATGAGCGCGATTCCTGATACCCGCAAGCCCGCGCAGGGACGTTTCGACACGGCCGGCGCCATCTTGTCGGCCATCGCCATGGGGGCGTTGATCATGGCGGCCGACGCCTGTGCCGGCCTGGCCGAAAAAGGCCATGTGCAGGACGCCGCATTGACCGCCGGTGCTTACGGACTTGCCGCCCTCATCGCCGGCATCGCCTTCGTCCGGGGCCAGCGTCGCGCCGCCGATCCGCTGCTGCCGTTGGCGATGTTTGCGTCGGGCCGATTTTCGCTGGCGGCGCTGACTTCGCTGGCGTCCTTCGTGGGGCAGGGGATCGCCTTCGTGGCCTTGCCGTTCCTGTTCCAGAATGCCTACGGCTACAGCGCCTTCCAGTCGGCGGCGTTATTTACGCCGTGGCCGATCGGCATTGTCCTGGTGGCGTCGACCGCCGGCCGGTTGGCCGACCGTCACTCGCCGGCGATCCTGTCGACCCTGGGCCTGGCATTGTTTGCCGTCGGCCTGGCGCTGCTGGCCTTGCTGCCCGACCAGGGGCAGGCGTGGGATATTGCGTGGCGCACCCTGGTGTGCGGTATGGGCTTCGGTTTTTTTCAAAGCCCCAACAACCGCGAGATGCTCTCCAACGTGGCGCGCCAGTACAACGGCCATGCCTCGGGCGTGCTGGCCATCATGCGCACGTTCGGTCAGTGCCTGGGGGCGGCGTTGTTAGGCGTGGTGCTGGCCGTGTCTACGGCAAGTGCGCTGGCGCACGGCGACGCGCAGATGAATGCGGCCGAGGATGCGCAGGCTATCCGCCTGGCGCTGTGGGTGGCCGTCGCGGCGATCGTCATGGCGGCCGGGGTAAGTTATAAGCGTATCGGGAAGGCGCGCAGTGCCGCGCTCTAATGCCCGCCCACGCTGCTTAATGTAGAAATGCCGCTCGCGGTGCGGCGAGCGGCATCATCTGGATCTTACAACTTGGGCTTGTTACCCTTGGCGCCTTCAGCTTCCATGGCCTTCTGACGGGCCGCCTCTTCGGCATTGGTCTGCTTGTTGATCTGGTCGTACATGCGCTTGGCATCGGCGATCTGCACCGAGAACGATGCCACCATGCCGTCGTTCTGTTGTGCCCATGTCAGGATCTCGATGCCACATTTGGGCGAGAAGGACTGGGGCACCAGGATGGGGGATGCAATGACCTTGCCCATGGGCGCGGAGCCACCCACGGTGTTGCCGCAGGGGCCGTGCGCGGCGCCACCCTGATAACGCTTGCCCTGGCGGTCGAACTGCCAGGTGGGGCCGCCGCTGCCGATCGACAGTTCGGTGTAGGTGCCGTACTTCTCGACCATCGAATTGACCAGCACGTCCGGCTTGATGCGGGCGCCTTTTTCCAGCGCCTGGGCGCGACCGACAAACCAGATTACCCCCGCGTCATCCTGCAGCGCGATGAACTGGTCGACCACGCGGCCGTTGCTTTCGGCCTGGGCATTCACGCCGGCAGTCTTGCCAGAGGTGAGCTTGATATCGGTCAGCTTGTAGGCAGGATTGATTTGCGCGATCTTTGCCCGCTGATCATTGAACGAGCTTCCGATGGCGACGCCGGCGATGTCATTGGCAGCCAGGGCCGGCCCCATGCAAAACAGGAGGGCAGCTGGAACAAGAAATTTTTTCATGGTTTCTTATGTTGAAGTTACGTAGTGGAAGTAACAGAAATCGCCCGATCTCATAGGGCGCGCTGGAGGGAAATGTAATTTTTTGTGAAGATGCCAGCTTGTCAAAGACATAGCAGTAATGCATTAGTTCATTTGCCCAATGACAATTTATTTAGTCATCCCGCAAAACAAGAAAATGATGCATTTATTAAGTGATTGAGATTTGGCACGATTCCTTTCAGCATCAATGACCCCAAAACAACGATCTGTTTGTGTATTTGATCGTGCCGGGCCGCAGCGACAATGCGCTCATCAGTCACGCGTATCGCGCATATTTGCCCCCGGGAAATGTTATGAAATGGTTTCGCAATCTTAAAATCGCCAAGAAACTGCTGGTTTCTTTTGTCTGCGTGCTGTCGCTCATGGCCATTCTCGGCATCTTCTCGATTACGCAACTCGAAAAGGTGAACCGGGCCTCGACCGAGATCACCACCGATTGGATGCCGACCATCCGCACGCTGGCCGAACTGAAGTTGTTGCTGGCGCGGGTGCGCGGCTTCGAATCGCAGATGGCGATCTACGAGGGCGATGCAGAGGCCAAGGCGGCTCTTCTCAAGCGCTCGCAGGTGGTGTTAGACCAACTGGGCAAGACGCTCAAGGCTTATGAGGGCGAGATGACCGCCCCGGCCGAAAAAGAGATCTATCCGGCACTGAAAAGCGGCGTCGCCAATTTCCTGGTGGAGCACGACAAGATCATGAACGCCTTCCTGGCGGGCAATACCGCAGAGGGGCGTGCGCTGTTCCTGGGCAGCTCCAACAAGTTCTACCCCGAGTTGCTGGCCAACATGGACAAGCTGGTCAAGATCAACAGCGAGGGCAGCGACGCCGCCACCAATGGCGCCGATGCCACGTTCAAGAGTGGGCGTGTGTGGATCATCTCCATGCTGGTGGCCGCGTTGCTTATTGGTCTGGCGTTGGCGATGTATGTCGCACGCATCATCGCCGCGCCGCTGACGGCAGCCGTGGCGGTCGCCCAGCGGGTGGCGCAGGGCGACCTGACCGCCGATATCCAGGCCGAGAGCAATGACGAAACCGGTCAGTTGATGCATTCCCTGAAGGCCATGAACGACAGCTTGCTGGGGGTGGTGGGGCAAGTGCGCAGCGGCACCGACACCATCGCCACCGCGTCGACCCAGATTGCTACCGGCAACCTCGATCTTTCCAGCCGTACCGAAGAACAGGCCAGTTCGCTGGAAGAGACCGCTTCGGCGCTCGAAGAACTGACCTCCACCGTGAAGCAGAATTCGGACAACGCCCGCCAGGCCAACCAGTTGGCGGTCAACGCCTCGCAGGTCGCCGAAGAAGGGGGCAACGTGGTCGGCCAGGTGGTCGCCACCATGTCCTCGATCAATGAGGCATCGACCAAGATCGTCGAGATCATCAGCGTCATCGATGGCATCGCTTTCCAGACCAACATCCTGGCATTGAATGCGGCGGTCGAAGCCGCGCGCGCCGGTGAACAGGGCCGGGGCTTTGCGGTGGTGGCCTCGGAAGTGCGCTCGCTGGCGCAACGCTCGGCGTCGGCGGCCAAGGAAATCAAGGTCCTGATCGACGACTCGGTGACCAAGGTCGGGGCCGGCACCACGCTGGTCGAGACCGCTGGCGCGACGATGACCGAGGTGGTGTCGAGTGTGCGGCGCGTGACCGATATCGTGGCCGAGATCTCGGCTGCCAGCCAGGAGCAGAGCGTTGGTATCGACGAGATCAACCGCGCCGTGGCCCAGATGGATGAAGTGACCCAGCAGAATGCGGCGCTGGTCGAAGAGGCCGCAGCGGCAGCGCAATCGATGCAGGAACAGGCGCGCAACCTGTCGGAAGTGGTGGGCGTGTTCAAGCTCAATGACCAGGCCGTGCGCAACGCCCGGCGCGGTTAAGCATCAGGCATCAATGGCGTAGCGCATAATGGAGCGTCGTATCCAACCGCCGACGCTTCCATGACCTTGTCCTTGCACCGCGTTCATCACGTCGCCATCATCTGCTCCGACTATCAGGTCTCCAAGGCCTTCTATGTCGACCTGCTGGGATTGCGCGTGGTGGCAGAGAACTACCGTGCCGAACGTGATTCCTACAAACTCGACCTGGCCCTGCCGGACGGCGGACAGATCGAGTTGTTTTCTTTCTCATCCCCGCCGCCACGGCCGTCCCGGCCTGAAGCGGCGGGTTTGCGGCACCTGGCCTTCGTGGTCGACGATGTGATGGCGGCCAAGGCCTGGCTGGAAGCGCAAGGGGTGGCGGTCGAACCGGTGCGCATCGACGAATTCACGCAGAAACGATTTACCTTCCTGGCCGATCCCGATGGCTTGCCGCTGGAGCTGTACGAAGGGCAAACAATCAGGGATTGATCCTGCGGCCATTGGCGTCGATCACCTGCTCCCCGTCTTCCTTGATGAAGGCACCCTGTTGCGGCGACGGCAGGATATCCAGCACAAGTTCTGACGGCCGGCATAGCCGCACGCCCTTGACGGTCACCACGAACGGTCGGTTGATCAGGATTGGATGCGCCAGCATGGCATCCAGCAACTGTTCGTCCGTCAGCGCCGGATCGTCGAGCGCCAGTTCGGCATAGGGCGTGCCCTTCTGGCGCAGCGCCTCGCGTACGCTCAGGCCGGCATCGTTGATCAGTCGCACCAGCGTTTCACGCGAGGGCGGGTGCGCGAGATAGTCGATCACGGTGGGTTCGTCGCCGCTGTTGCGGATCAGCGCCAGGGTGTTGCGCGAAGTCCCGCAGGCGGGGTTGTGGTAGATGGTGGTCATGGATGCTCCCTCGACATCGAGTCGTTCGTCATTGGCCCAGAAGGGATCACGCAAGCACATACGACGTGCTGCGCCCGCCGCCTTCAGTACGTTTCAGTATCCCCAATGCAATCAGCTCGTTGATATCGCGCAAGGCGGTATCGGGCGAGCACTTGGCAATCTGGCCCCATTTGGTGCTGGTCAATTTGCCATCGAAGCCGTCCAGCAATTTGTTGAGCATTCTTGTCTGGCGCTCGTTCAACGGTGCCTGCCGCCACGTTTGCCAGAACCTGGCTTTTGCGATGACATCATTGAGCGTGAAGCTGGTCTGCTCGAACGCGTGCTTCAATGTTTCCAGGAACCATGCCAGCCAGCCTGTTACGTCCAATGTCCCCTTCTGGGTCCGTTCCAATTGGTCGTAGTAGGCATTGCGCTCGCGCTGGATCTGTGCCGAGACGCTGTAGAAACGTTGCCGGCTTCGATCGGCCTTCGATAGCAGATAGTCGCCGATGGCGCGTGCGATCCGGCCATTGCCATCGTCAAATGGATGCAGCGTGACGAACCACAGATGGCCGAGTCCGGCCTTGATCAGCGGCGGATGGGTTTCGTCATGATTTATCCAGTTCAGGAAACGCCTGGTTTCGTCGGGCAATGCAGCTGCCGGCGGTGCTTCGAAATGCACCTTCTGTTTTCCATAAGCGCCGGACACGACCTGCATGGGATCATTCTCGGCCTGCCGCCATGTGGCCACATCTATCTGCTGCATACCACTGTATCCGGTCGGGAACAGCGCAGCATGCCAGCCAAAAAGACGTTCCTGGGTGAGGGGAAGGTCGAAATTCTGGGTAGCATCGAGAATCATCTCGACCACCCCATCGATATGGCGGTCAGCCGGCGTCAATGCGCCGATGTCTACGCCCAGTCGACGCGCCAACGATGACCGCACCGATGCGACATTGAGCGTCTCACCTTCGATAGCGCTGGTCTTGACGACATCTTCGGTCAGCGCGGTCAGGCTTGCCATGTCACGCTGATCGGCGCCGATGTCCATCAAGCGACCGAGCAGAATACCCTGGGCGAGGGCAACCTCGCTCAATGGATGTGCCAGGCGTTCCAGATCGTATTGCCACGCTGGCCAGGCCTCATCGCTCCAGATATACATTTAATCTCCGTAAGATATGCGGAGATTATAGCGATTAATCTCCGCATACCGTCTTATTCTCCGCATTTATTGCGGTGAATAAGTGTCTATTCGTCCTAATCCCACTCTCCCTGCTCATCGACCAGCACCTTCTTGCCCTGCATCACCAGCAGATGCCCGTCGTCGTCCACCTGATAGGTGACTCCCTTGTTGTTGAACGCATAACCGATGAAGCGGCACGGTGTGACGCCGTCTGCGCACAGGGAATGCAAGGTCTTGCCCCGAAGCTTGATGCGGGTGCCGGTCTTGCGGTTGATTCCCTGGTAGGACACGTCGTCACAGGTGACCGCGCCTTCCTCGCAACGAACCTGAATCTCCACCAGGTAGGACGGTGTCGTCAGCGTGGCCGAATAGCCCGCATGCGCGGCGCCGGACACGATGGCCATCAAGAGCGGAAGGTATCTTTTCATCGTCGTTGTTTCAAACGGGTTGTGTAAAAGAAGGGCGGTTGGCCCGACCGGATCTTTCGCTGTCGTGCGGCTCGATGCTCAACGCCGCCGGTAACTTTTTCGCCCACTGTCATCGAGGCAATACTGGCCGCCGCGTGGCCCGGTGCAATACGTGTGGCCACGGCAACTGCATTGTTCTTCATCGCGCGCAATCGGGGCCAGTTGCTGCGACTGGTTCATTGAGCAGACCCGTTTCGACGCGCTGATGGAGCCATCATTGCAGACGAAGTCGGCGCCGGCGCAATGGGCAACGCCGCCTTTCTTTCCCGAACAGGGATAGTTGGCCGCCACGCTGATGCCGCAAGCAGGGAGCAGCAGCGATAGCGCCAGCAGCAGACGCCGCAGATTCTTCACGCGCTCCCCCATTTTATTGTTGGTATTTTCTAATATGGCGCTGGCAGCACAATGCGATCCGGCATCGCGCGGCAGCAGTCATGCGTGAATCAGCCGCACCAGGTGCCAGGGCACAGCAGCCTATGGCGTCGCTTTTGCCAGCACCGCAGCGATGGTTGCGGTCAGGTCCTCGGCCGAACATGGTTTCATCAGCAGTGCCGAGAAAATGTCGACACCCACGAATTCCTTTTCGAGGTTCCTGGCGCTGAGCAGGACGATGGGGAGGCTGGCGAAGCGCGCATCGGCCTTGACCCGCGTCGCGAAATCGAGACCATCCATGATCGGCATCAGCAGGTCGGTCAGGATCGCGTCGACCCGATGATTTTCCATCATCATCAACGCATTGGCGCCGTTGTCGGCGCTGACCACGGCGTAGCCTTCCATCTGGAGCACCAACGAATAGACTTCCCGCGCGTTGGGGTCATCCTCGACCACCAGCACAGTGGTGATTGCATCTTGTTTGTTAGTCATCAGTCGGTCCTGTCGGCTAAGGATCGGTATAGCAACGATCGTTACATGATAGCGCAGTTGCCCTTGACAGCCCGGATTGTGAAACATATTATGCATACGCATCGTTGCATATACATTGATAATTCGAGTCATGAGCAAAGACATCTGCACCTGTTCGCCGCTGCGCCGGCTGACGCGCCGGATCACGGTCATCTATGACCACCATCTGTTGCCGGACGAATTGACCATCACCCAATACTCGCTGATCAGTCGGATTGGTCGCGGCCCGGTGGCCAATCCGGAACTGGCGGTGGTGATGGGGATGGACCGCAGCACCTTGTCGCGCGCGCTCAAGCCGCTGATTGCCGCCGGCTGGATCGAGACCTTCGAGCCGTCCGCAGACGCCCATCTCGACAAGCGTTCGTTCATGCTGCAACTGAGCGCGTCCGGTCGCGCCAAGCTGGACCGGGCACGTCCCAACTGGCAGCGCGCGCAGGATGAGATCGATCGCCTGCTGGGCCCTGAATTGTCGGATCGGCTCGACCAGACCGTGAGCGATTCGTACCAGCGCCTGCAACCGGAATGAATACCGGCCACTGATTATTTAGCGCTTCACCACAAATCCATAACAACCCCTTCCCCGCCAAACATCCCATCACTCATGCAATGAACAAGCTCACTCAATCGCTCGCCAGGTCCGTGGCGCCCCGGTTCCACTATGCGTGGATCGTGGTCGGGGTCATCTTCCTGGTCCTGCTGTGTTCGGCTGGCATCCGCGCCACGCCTTCGGTCATGATCCTGCCGCTGGAGCAGGAATTCGGCTGGAGCCGCTCCACCATCTCGATGGTGATCTCGGTCAACATCGCGCTCTACGGCTTGATCGGTCCGTTCTCGGCGGCTGCCATGCAACGCTTCGGCATCCGCCGCGTGGTGCTGGGCGCATTGGCATTGCTGGCCGTGGGCACGGCCTTGAGCACGCTGATGCAGATGCCGTGGCACATGCTGTTGTCGTGGGGCCTGCTGGTGGGCGTGGGGACCGGCGTGGCGGCCAATACGCTGGGCGCGACCATCGTCGGCCGCTGGTTCGAGAAGCGACGCGGCCTGGCCATGGGTTTGCTGACGGCCAGCGCGGCCACCGGCCAGATGGTGTTCCTGCCGTTGATGGCGGCGATGGTCGGGTCTTACGGCTGGCGCTCGGTGGCGATCCTGGTGTCGCTGGTGTCGCTGGTGGCCATTCCGCTGGTGTGGCTGCTGCTGCCGGAGAGCCCGTCTGCCATCGGCACCACCATGCTGGGCCAGGCCGATGACCACCAGGAACCGGCGCCGACCCGCAAGAACCCGCTGGCGATCGCCTTCGACGCATTGCGCACCTCGGCCCGCATGCCTGACTTCTGGCTGCTGTTCTTCAGCTTCTTCGTTTGCGGCTTGTCCACCAACGGTTATATCGGTACCCAGTTCATTGCCATGTGCAACGACTACGGCATCAACGAAGTCGGCGGCGCTTCGATCCTGGCGGCCATGGGCCTGCTGGACCTGGTCGGCACTACGCTGTCGGGCTGGCTGTCGGATCGCTACAATCCGCGCGTGCTGCTGTTCTGGTATTACGGCCTGCGTGGCATCGCACTGATCTTCCTGCCGTATGCGTTCGGCCTGCAGTATTACGGGCTGGCGATCTTCGCCATCTTCTACGGCCTCGACTGGATCGCCACGGTGCCGCCCACGGTGCGCCTGGCCAATGACGTGTTCGGTCGTGCCGCAGCCCCGATCGTGTTCGGCTGGATCGTCGCCGGTCACCAGCTGGGGGCCGCAACCGCCACCACCGTGGCCGGATACATGCGTGCCACGCTGGGCAACTACACCTTGTCGTCGATCCTCATGGGCGTGGCCTGCCTGGTCGGCGCGGTGCTGGTGTTGCGCATCAAGGGCCATCGGGCCATGCCGCAGGCAGTCGCCGCATAGCGCTGGTCGATAGCGGGCATAAGCACGGCGCATGAGCCGCCGTGCCAAAGCTGGCTATACTGCCCGGCGACCCAACACGCCGGGAGTGGCGCATGAGCAGCAGCACAGATGTGCCCCCGATGACGTCATCCAGTGCGCGCCAGCTGCTGCCGCTGGTGGCGATCATCTTCAGTGGTTTCCTGTCGATCGGCATTCCGCTGCCGGCCTTGCCGTTGCACGTCAACGGCGTGCTCGGCTACAGCGCACTGGTGGTGGGCTGGGTGGTCGGCATCCAGTCGTTCTCTACCATTCTTTCGCGTCAATTCTCTGGTTCCTATTGCGACCGCTTCGGTCCCAAGCGCGCGGTCTGCGCCGGCCTGCCCCTGGCGTGTGCAGGCGGACTGCTGTACCTGGCCTCGACCTGGATCGCTCATCCCACCTGGAGCCTGGCGCTGTTGATCGCTGGTCGGCTGTTGATGGGGCCAGCCGAAAGTCTTTATCTGACCGGCACCATGACCTGGGGTATTGGTCGCCTGGGTATACCGGGCACGGGAAAAGTGATGGCCTGGCAGGGCATGGCGATGTTCGCCGCGCTGGGGCTGGGCGGATTGCTGGGCGTCGGTATTCAGGAACGTTTCGGTTTCGCCGGCGTGGCCTGGGCCACCATAGTGCTGCCGCTGATCGGCTGGGGCATCGCCGGCCTGCTCCAGCCGTTGGCGGTGATGCGCGGGCAGGGAGGCGGTCTGCCGTTCTTGGCGGTGATGCGCCTGATCGGGCGGTTCGGCGTCGCCGCCGCCTTGAGCGCGATGCCGTTCGCCATCCTGACCAGCTTTCTGGTGCTGCTCTACAAGCATCACGACTGGAGCGGCGCGGGGCAGGCCATCTTCGGCTTCTCGGCGGGGTTCATCGGCGTCAGGTTGCTGTTCGCCCACCTGCCCGAGCGCATCGGCGCGCATCGGGTGGCGATGGTGTCGGTGGCGATCGAGTTGTGCGGGCAGTTGCTGTTATGGATGGCGCCGCATCCGCTGATGGCGCTGATCGGTACCGTGATCACCGGGATCGGTTTTTCGTTAGTGTTTCCATCGATGGGCTTGCAGGCCATGGCCCGGGTGCCGGCGCATTCGCGTGGCATGGCTATCGCCGGCTTCATGGCTTGCGTGGACGTGGCTGCGGGATTGACGGGACCGGTGGTGGGGATGGTGATCGGGTGGTACGGCTATCCGAGCGCTTTTCTCAGCGGGGCGCTGGCGTGCGTGGCAGCGTTGCTGGTGATGACGCGCAGACGCTAACGAACGGTTGCTGGCAACTCATCCTGGGTCCTGACGAAGGTCTGGGCCCAGTGACGGGTGGTAACCGTCGATACACCACCGACGTCACTGGGTACCGGCCTTCGCCGGCACGACGGGCTTCTTGTAAATCAACTTCTGTCGCCCTGACGAATGTCGGGGCCCAGCGTATTGCTTCAATCGCCTGGCTTCAATACTTGGCCCTGATGGCCAAGGTCACGCTACGCGGTTCGCCGTAGTAGGTCTGGCGATACTGCCCGCCGCCGAGTCGTTCGAAGTAGCTCTTGTCGAACAGGTTGTTGACGGTCAGGCTGGCGTTCACCTTGGGCGAGATTTCCCATCCTGCCTGCAGCGCGAATACCGCATAGGCTGACTGGGTCCACGTGGTACTTCCATACTGCGCCGAGATCTTGCTGATGGCGCGCATGCCGCCGCCGATGCTGGCTTTTTCCAGGGCGCCGGGGCCGAAGCGATATTTGGTCCACAGGGTGACATTGTGGCGCGGGAAGGCGCTGTTGAAGGGCGTGCCCTGGCTGTCGAGCGCTGCGTTCACGTAGCGTGTGGCGGTGTAGGCATAGCCGGCGCTGAGGTCCCATTGCCGGGTCAGCCGGCCACTGATCTCGGCTTCCATGCCCTGGCTTTCGACTTCGCCGGCCGCGATCGAGTAATCGCTGTCGCTGGGATCGGTGATGGCACGGTTGGTGTCGTTGATGCGGAACACGGCCACGTGGCCATTGAGCTGGCCCTCCATGAACTCGCCCTTGATACCCGCCTCCACCTGCTTGCCGCTCCTGGGCGCCAGCAGCGATTGGTCTACCGCGCGCGCGGTCTGCGGCGCGAAGATGCGGTTGAAGCTGGCGTACAGCGAGTAGTGCGGGTTCAGCGCCAGGATCAGGCCGACATTGGGAACGAACTTGGCGCTGATGGTCTGGTTGTTGTCCAGCACGTCGGGATCGGTCGTCTTCCACCACGCCATCCGGCCACCCAGCAGCACGCTCAAGGGTTGCCATGGTTTCAGGCGCGCCTGCGTGTAGACGCCATATTGGATGACCCTGGTGCGCGGCGTCGGGCCGGGGTCGACATCCGGGATGACCAGGTTCAGGTTGGGGTTATCCACATTCTGCTGGAATGAAGTGGCGTTGCCCTGGACTTGCCCGCCTTCGTAGGTCTGGTAGTTGGCGCCCACCACGAATTCCTGTCGCAAGCCGCCGAAGGTGGCCGGCAACAGCAGGAAGGCATCGAGGTCGCGGTCTTCCTCGCGTGAGCGTTGCTTCTGGCCGCGGATGGTAACGTTGCGGGTGACCGGGTTGATATAGCTGTTGGACCAGAAGCGGTCGAGGGTGGTGCCGCGCAGATACTGGTTGGCGCTGAGTTTGAATTTGCCGCCATCGGCCAGGCGATGCTCCAGCTCGGCAAAGTAGCGTTGACCATAGTCGCGCTTGGTGCCGTTGGTGGAGCCCAGGAAGGTCGAGCGCGGCAAATCCGGATTGATGCCGCCGGCCGTCAGCGGTAAGCCGGCATAGACCAGTGAGCTGCCGCTTTGGCCGGTCGCCCCTAACGAGAGCGTGGTGTCGCGAGTGAAGTCGTATTCCAGGGTCCCGTACACAGTCTCCTTGCGCATCCAGACCCGGTCGGTGAAGCTGTCGCGGTCATCGTGGATCGCCACCAGGCGCGCGCGTAGCGTCCCGTCCTGGTTGAGTGCGCCGGTGATATCGAACTCGGCGCGTTTCTGGTTCCATGAGCCCAGCGTGACGGCCGCCTGCGCTGCAAATTCGGCATGGGCGCGCTTGCGCACCAGGTTGATCGTGCCGCTGGGTTCGCCCGCGCCCTCCAGCAGGCCGGTGGGCCCGCGCCAGATTTCGGCGCGGTCGTAGAGTCCCATGTCCATCAGGTTGTTGCCCCAGACCCCCTGGCCGCCTTTGACCGGCAAGCCGTCGATGAGGTAGTTCCCGATCAGGAAGCCGCGCGACTCGATGTTGTCCAGCCCGGTGCCGGTCTGGTTGCTGCGCATGCCGGTGACGTAGCGCATCGATTCGCCCAGGCTGACCAGGTTCTGGTCATCCATGCGTTGCCGCGTCAGCACGCTGACCGATTGTGGAATGTCCTTGAGCTTCTGGTCCGACTTGCCGATCGAGACGGCGCCGCTGGTGTACGAGCTGGTGCCCTCGGTGGTCGGGTCGAGGGTTGCTGCGGCGGTGACGGCGATGGTCGGCAGCGGCGCGCTGTCGGATGCCGCCACCGATGCCGCGCGCCGGCGCAGGGCATAAGCGCGGTCGCCGCGGGTGACGGCTTCAAGGTCGGTCGCCTGCAGCAGCGCGGTGAAACCGTCTGGTATCGAATAACTTCCTTTCAGTCCCTGGCTGCGACGCTCATGCACCAGCTCGGGTGGGATGGCAATGCTGATGCCGGAGCGGCTGGCAAACTGGGCCAACACGTCCGCCAGCGGGCCAGGTGAAATCTGGTATTGAATCAGCAGTGGCGCGGGAACCGACTGCGCCACGGCCGACGAAGGCGAGTAGCTTGCCGCGCTGGCGAGCGCCCCGAGCAGAACGACTGCGCGACCACGACGCATGGCGTTGCTGCCGGTCGAGCGGCGTTGGCGCCGGGCAAGCGGGCGCGCGGGCTTGATATGTTGAACCATGGATTCTTTTCCCCTGAGTGTGAAATGGTGTTCTTACTCACTTCACACGCGAAAAAATGAAAAGGGACACAGAATCTGAAAAAAGTTAGAAGAGTGTGAAAAGTTAAAAAAAAAGATCAGCCAGATGGCACCAGCGTCACCCAATACCGGGTCCGGTAGCGCACATTCACCGGCAGTGCGTTGGGCAGGCTATGCAAGACCTGCTCCGTATCCTTGAGCTGGAATACGCCAGCGATGCGTAGCGATGCCACCGCCGGGTCGCAGCGCAGTATGCCCCGCCGATAGCGTTGCAGCTCCGCCAGAAAATCGTCCAGCCGCATGTCGCTGGCATAGAGTTCACCTTGGAGCCAGCTATCGGCATGCGGGTCCAGTGGACGTTTCTCGACAATGTCGTGGGCAGAGAACCGGGTTTGCTCACCGGCGGCCACGACGGTCGGGGCGCTGTCCGGCAGGTCGCCCTTCCGCGCGCCGAAACGATTGATTTCTACGCGGCCCTCAAGCACGGCCAGCCGGCTGAAGTCATCGTTCTGGCGGACGATGAAGCGCGTGCCCAGGGCGCGCAATTGTCCCTCGGCAGTTTCGACCAGAAACGGGCGATAGCGACCTGAGGATGCGGCGCCCTTGTCAGCCGCGGTCTCGATCAGGATTTCGCCGTCGATCAACCTGACCAGTCGCTGTGTGCCATCGAAGGCAACGTCGATGGCGCTTTGTGTGTTGAGGGTGACCTTGCTGCCATCGTCCAGCACCACCTCCATGCGCTCGCCGGTGGCCGTGCGGTAGTCGGCGCGCCACGCGCGCGCCGGCTGCGAGTGCCAGGTCATCCAGCCGGCCGGTGCGGCCACCAGCAGCAGCGCCAGGGTCTTGACTGCCTGGCGGCGTGCCTGGCCCTGGTGGCGTCCCAGGGTAGCGTTGGCCAGGTGGCCCGGCACCATGCCGAACTTGCGGCTGATGTCTTGCGCATGTTGCCAGGCGCGTTCATGTTCCGGGGCGGCTGCGCGCCAACGGGCGCAGGCTTCGATATCGGCTTTCGTCGCCTCCGGCGCGCGCAGCACAAAGAAGTATTCTGCGGCCTGGAGCGCAACGGTCTTGTCGATAGGGGGCGCGAGATCGGGACGCATCATGGCAGCACGACGATGCAATGCGCCATGGCCTGCACCATATATCGCTTGACGGTTCGCTCGCTGAGCGCCAGGCGTTGGGCAATTTCAAGGTAGCCCAGGCCATCGACCTGGGCCAGCAGGAACGCTGCCCGAACCTGGGAGGGGAGGTTGTCCAGCAGGGCGTCGATCTCTTGCAGCGTCTCGAGGATGATGCGCTGCTGCTCCGGCGACATCGCCTGCGCTTGCGGCATGAGCGCCAACGCGTCCAGATAGGCTTTTTCGAGAGTACGGCGCCGATACAGATTCGCCATCAGGCGCTTGGCCACCAGGGTCAGGTAGGCACGCGGCTCGGTGAGCGCCCAGTCGCGTTGTTTCTCCGGCGTGCTATCGGGCGCAGCCAATACCCGCACGAAGGTATCTTGCGCAATATCGGCGGCATCGAATGCGTCGCCGAGCTTGCCGTGCAGCCAGCGTTGCAACCAGCTGTGGTGGTCGGCATAAAGGTCTTCGATTTGCTGATGGTGCGGGGAGTTGCCAGCCTGCATGGCGCTTTCCTGAGGTAGGGGCGTTCGACATCAAAACTAAATGAGAATAGTTATTATTCTATTCCATATGTCTTCAGAGCGCTTTACCTCAGTTTTTTCAGCGTGACGCCACCTCATTCGATACCGGACCCGGGGTCATCAATCCCACTTCGGCGCAAAGTCCGGATTGGCCAGGCGCTCGCCACGATCGAGGGCGGCGATGGCCTGCATCTCGGCATCGCTCAACTTGATGCCGGTGGCCTGCAGATTGCTCTCGAGGTTGGCGCGGCGGGTCGAGGAGGGGATCACCGCAAAGCCTTGCTGCAGCGACCAGGCCAGCGCCACCTGGGCGGCCGAGACGCCGTGATTGCCGGCGATCTCCAGCAAGGTCGGGTCCTGCATCACGCGGCCGTAGGCCAGCGGCATGTAGGCGGTCAGGTGGATACCTTGCTCACGGGCGAAGTCGACCACCTTGCGGTTCTGCAGGAACGGATGGATCTCGACCTGGTTGGTCGCGATCTCGGCCGCGCCCACGGCGGCGATGGCTTGCTGCATATGCGCCACGGTGAAATTGGAGATGCCGATCAGGCGCGCCAGACCCTGCTGTTTCGCTTCGGCCAGCGCCTGCATGTATTCGGCCACCGGTAGTGCGTCGTTGGGGGAGGGCCAATGGATAAGCGCCAGGTCGACCTGCTCCATGCGCAGCTTCTCCAGGCTCTGTTTCAGGCTGGGGATCAGCTTGTCGCGCGACAGGCTTTCGGTCCACACCTTGGTGGTGACGAAGAGCTCGTCGCGCGCGACCTTGCTGCTGGCGATGGCCTGGCCGACTTCGGCTTCGTTGCCGTAGATCTGGGCCGTGTCGATGTGGCGATAGCCTAGCTCCAGCCCGGTGGCGACCGAGTCGATGACCTGCTGGTCCTTGAGTCGGAAGGTGCCGAGGCCGAAGGCGGGGATCGTGGTGGTGGTCATGCAAATTCCTTTCGCAGTGGGGGATGCGCCCTGGATGAACGCGGTGTGACGCCAGTATCCGATATCAGGCGCTGGTCAAAAACCACGTCAATCACAAAACATTATTGATCAGCAATCAATAGTGCCAACGTGAGTTGTCGCTTTGGTAACGCTACCAGCCCGATGCTAGAATGCGCCCATGGTCGACACCCCTTTCTCTCCTTCCGTTCCGGTCACAGGCGACAGCGCCGAGCCGCGTCGCCGCGGCAGCCGCAAGAGCGCCGGTGGCATCACGTTGCGTGATGTCGCGCAACTGGCCGGCGTGGCGCCGATCACCGCGTCGCGTGCGCTCAATACGCCCCAGGCGGTGTCGCCCAAGGTATTGCAGAAAGTGCGCGAAGCCGTCGAGCGCACCGGCTATGTGCCGAACCTGCTGGCCGGTGGCCTGGCATCCAACAAGAGCCGCCTGGTGGCGGTGGTGGTGCCGACGGTGATCGGGCCGGTGTTCCAGGGGATCGTGCATACGCTGACCGAAACCCTGGCGGCGGCCGGTTACCAGGTCATGCTGGGGCAGAGCGGCTATGAGAATTCACGCGAGGATGCACTGCTGGAGGCGATCATCGGTCGCCGCCCCGACGGCGTGGTGCTGACCGGCATCATGCGCTCGCCCGAGGCGCGCAAGCGCTTGCTGGCCAGCGGCATTCCGGTGGTTGAGACCTGGGACCTGACGCCCAACCCGATCGATATGCTGGTCGGTTTTTCGCACGAAGAGATCGGCCGCGAAGTGGCGCGCTACCTGCATCGCCTCGGTCGCAGGCAGGTGGCGGTGGTGGGTGGGCGCGACGAGCGCAGCCAGCGCCGCATGAATGCCTTCGCCGAGCAGGCAGTGGCGCTGGGCATGGGAATGGGCGCGGCCGACGGCGTGCCGATGCATGGCGTGATCGCCCCGACTACCCTGGGCCAGGGCCGCAGCGGCCTGGTCGAGTTGCTGCAACGGCAGCCGGGCATCGACGCCATCTTCTGCAGTTCCGATCTGCTGGCGCTGGGGGTGATGATCGAGGCCCAGGCGCGCGGCATCGCGATTCCGCAGCAACTGGCGGTGGTCGGTTTCGGCGACCTCGATTTCGCCCGCGACCTGCAACCGCAACTGACCACGGTGCGCATCGACGGCACCGCCATCGGCCAGCGCGCGGCGCGTTTCATCATCGATCGCGCCAACGATATCGAGATCGCCCAGCCGGTCGTCGATGTCGGTTTTTCGATCATTTCCCGCCAAAGCGCCTGATTTGGCCGCAGGGCACGGCCAGCAAGCTTTGCTGCGTCGCGGCATAATGTCGGATTGCGTCATCTCGCGGTTTGCGTCTCCATGGAAAAGATCATTGTCTACATCATCCCGGTGTTCCTCGTGCTCATCGGCGTGGAGTTCGTCTACGGCTATCTGCGCCGCCGCAATACCTACCGCCTGGCCGATGCCCTGAGCAGTCTCAGCCAGGGGGTGATCGGGCAGTTGGTCGGGTTAGTGACGCAACTGTTCCAGATCGGCCTGTACAGCATGGTCTACCGTGCCGTGGCGATCTTTCCCGCGGCGCGCTTCTGGCAGGGCGCCTTGGGCTGGCTGGTGGCCATTGTGCTGTTCGATTTCTTCGATTACTGGCTGCATCGCATGGGCCACGAGAATTCGCTGATGTGGGCGGCCCATTCGGTGCACCATCAAAGCCAGGATTTCAACCTGTCCACGGCCCTGCGCCAGGAAAGCACGGTGGTGCTGATCGGCTGGCTGTTCTACCTGCCGATGGCGGTGCTGGGCGTGCCGCCCGAGCAATTCGCCCTGGCCGGCCTGGTGGTGCTGGTCTACCAGTTCTGGATCCATACCGAGCACATCGGCAAGCTGGGCTGGTTCGACCGGGTGTTCTCGTCGCCCTCCAATCATCGGGTACACCACGCCGTCAACGACCAGTATCTCGACAAGAACTATGGCGGCATGCTGATCATCTGGGACCGCCTGTTCGGCACCTTCGCCGAAGAGCGGGAGCCTTGCGTGTATGGCACCCGCACCCCGCTCAACAGCTGGGATCCGCTGTGGGCAATCTTCAGCGGTTATTGGCAGCTGGCCCATAGTGCCGCAGCCATGCCACGCTGGCAGGACCGCGCCATGATCTGGTTCAAGCCGCCCGGCTGGCTGCCGGCAGGCATGGCCGCCAGCGGCCCGGCGTTCGACCTCGAAGCCGCGCGCCGGCGTTATGAGATCCGCCTGCCGCGGGTTGCCAATGCGGTCGCGATAGGGCAGTTCGGGGTGCTGCTGGCGGCAGCGGCGGCCTTGTTGTGGGTGGCCGATGATGCCACTTACCTGCATCTGCTGGTGGCCAGCGCCGCTTGCCTGGCCGCCTTCTGGGCGCTGGGCGCATTTCTCCAGCGGCGCCTGGGGGCGCTGCCCATGCTGCTCATTGACTTGACGGCGATGGCCGCTGCCTGGCTGGCGCTGAGCTGAATCCCTCTTCCTGAAGTGCCTTGCGTCAAGTATTGACATTCAAAATTGGTACCGCTACCATTCATTTCACTTGATTTGGTACCGCTACCAAATCGACATCAGATTATGAAGACATCGAGACAGCCGCCCAGCGGCAAGGAGTATGCAATGAGCGCTAGCCCATCCCCGGCCGCAGTAAATGGCACCCCCAGGATCGTCGACATGCGGGTGATTCCGGTCGCCGGTCACGACAGCATGTTGCTCAATCTGTCCGGCGCGCACGGCCCTTACTTCACCCGCAATATCGTGATCCTGACCGATAGCGCCGGCCATACCGGGGTCGGTGAAGTGCCGGGCGGCGAGGCCATCCGCCAGACGCTGGACGATGCGCGCACCCTGGTGGTGGGGCAATCGGTCGGCAACTGGCAGGCGATCCTCAATCGTGCCCGCAGCGCCTTTGCCGACCGTGACAGCGGCGGCCGTGGCCTGCAGACCTTCGATCTGCGGATTGCGGTACATGCCGTCACCGCCCTGGAAGCGGCCTTGCTGGATTTGCTGGGGCAGTTCCTTGAAGTGCCGGTGGCCGCGCTCCTGGGCGAGGGACAGCAACGCGACGAGGTCGAGATGCTGGGTTACCTGTTCTACGTGGGTGACCGCAACCAGACCGATCTGCCGTATCAATCGGGCGCCGATGCCGAGGACGACTGGCAGCGCCTGCGCCATGAGGCGGCGACCACTCCGGAGGCAATCGTCCGGCTGGCCGAAGCGGCCTACCAGCGTTACGGCTTCAATGACTTCAAGCTCAAGGGTGGCGTCATGCGGGGCGAGGATGAGATCGCCGCCGTCACCGCACTGGCCGAGCGTTTTCCGCAGGCGCGCATCACGCTGGACCCCAACGGTGGCTGGCTACTCAAGGATGCGATCCGCCTGTGCCGCGACCAGCATCATGTGCTGGCCTACGCCGAAGACCCCTGCGGCGCCGAGGACGGTTACTCGGGGCGGGAGGTGATGGCCGAGTTTCGTCGTGCTACCGGCTTGCAGACCGCGACCAACATGGTCGCCACCGACTGGCGCCAGATGGGCCATGCGATCTCGCTGCAATCGGTCGATATCCCGCTGGCCGACCCGCACTTCTGGACCATGCAGGGTTCGGTGCGGGTGGCGCAGATGTGCCACGAGTGGGGCCTTACCTGGGGTTCGCATTCCAACAACCACTTCGATATCTCGCTGGCCATGTTCACCCATGTGGCGGCTGCCGCACCGGGGCGCATCACCGCCATCGATACCCACTGGATCTGGCAGGACGGCCAGCGCCTGACGCAAGAGCCGCTGCAGATCGTCGGCGGCCGCGTCAAGGTGCCGACGGCGCCGGGCCTGGGGGTGCAGCTCGACATGCAACAGGTGGAAGCGGCGCACCAGCTCTATCGCAACATGGGCCTGGGCGCGCGCGACGATGCGGTCGCCATGCAGTATCTGATCCCGGGCTGGAAATTCGACCACAAGAAACCTTGCCTGGTGCGTTGAGCCTGGCTTCATCGCAATCCGGCAGCAGTCACCAACAAGAGCGTCGCCAGGCGCCGGTTCACCCCCTTTCAGTCAACCAGAACCACCGAGTCCTTCAGAGGAGACACACTCGTGACCCAATCATCCATGTCGCCCGGCGCGCCCGCGCCGGCCAATCTGACCCTGACCAATGCGGTGTCCAAGATCAAGTGGCGCATCCTGCCGCTGTTCGTGGTGATGTTCATCGTCAATTACATCGATCGCGTCAACATCGGCTTCGTGCGGACCCACCTGGCGGCCGATCTCGGGATCGGGGCCGCCGCGTTCGGCCTGGGCGCCGGCCTGTTCTTCGTCGGTTATGCGGTATTCGAAGTGCCGTCCAACATGCTGTTGCAGCGTTACGGCGCCAAGGCCTGGCTGACCCGCATCATGTTCACCTGGGGCTTGGTGGCGGCGCTGATGGCGTTCGTGCATAACGAGACCAGCTTCTATTTCATGCGTTTCCTGCTGGGCGTGGCCGAGGCCGGGTTCTTCCCGGGCGTGGTGTATTACTTCACGCAATGGTTGCCCAACCACGAGCGGGGGCGGGCGATGGCGGTGTTCCTGTCGGGCTCGGCGATTGCGTCGATCCTCTCGGGGCCGATTACCGGTGCGCTGCTGATGGTGGAGGGCGGCGGCCTGCATGGCTGGCAATGGATGTTCCTGATCGAGGGCGGCTTCTCGATGGCGCTGTGTTTCGTGGTGTGGTTCCTGCTCGATTCGACGCCGCGTGACGCCAAGTGGCTGCAACCCGAGGAGCGCGAAGCAGTGGTCGCCGTGATCGCCGCCGAGCAGCAGGAGCGCGCCGCCAGCCGCGGGCCGCAGGTGTCGTCCTGGCGCTTGCTGCGCGACCCGCAGATATTGCTGTTCTGCTTCATCTACTTCGCCATCCAGCTGACCATCTACGGCGCCACGTTCTGGCTGCCGACGATCATCAAGAAGATGGGTCAGTTCAACGACTTCCAGGTGGGCTTGTTCAATTCGATTCCCTGGATCGTGTCGATCCTGGCGATGTACTGTTTCGCGGTGCTGGCCGGGCGCTTCAAGAAGCAACAGGCCTGGGTGGCGCTGACGCTGGTGATCTCGGCCATCGGCATGTGCATCTCGGCCAGTAGCGGCCCGGTGGTGGGTTTCGTGGCGGTGTGTTTTGCCGGCATCGGTTTCAAGGCCGCATCCTCGCTGTTCTGGCCTATTCCGCAAGGGTATCTGGATGCCCGCATTGCCGCCGCCGTACTGGCGCTGATCAATTCGCTGGGCAACCTGGGCGGCTTCTTTGCGCCGGCCACCTTCGGTTATCTGGAACAGAAGACCGGTTCGATACAAGGCGGCCTGTATGCGCTGTCGGCGGCCTCGCTGGTGGCGGCGGTACTGGTGTTCCTGGCGCGCACCCGGCCGCAGGCCGAGGGTGGTGCGCCAGCAGGGCAGGGCGCGGCCGTCAAGCGGGCTGCATGAGGTGCGGTAATGGCGCTGGGTCCTGAGGTTCGTCAGGACGACGGGCGCCCGACATGAATTGATCGGTTTCTCCGAGGTCTCCTCCTCGTTTGCGCTCCCGACATCGGGAGCGCTTTTCTTTTTGGGGCGTACAACCCTAGTCAAGCAGGGCGGTCGTGGCAAACCTATAATGATCGCGCCCCTACCTGCGGATTGCGCCATGGAAACCTTGTATCACCTGATCGAGCAATATGGATTGCTCCTCGTCTTCGTCAATGTGCTCGTCGAGCAGCTCGGCGCGCCGGTGCCAGCCTATCCGACCCTGATCATCACCGGCGCCATGGCGCAGGGCGGGCAGTATCCGGCCGCCCTGCTGTTGCTGGTGGCGGTGGTGGCGGCGCTGATCGCCGACTACACCTGGTATCTGGCCGGCAAGCGTTATGGTCGGCGGGTGATGTCGCAGCTGTGCCGTATTTCGCTCTCGCCCGATTCCTGCGTGCGCCAGACCGAATCGATCTACCTGCGCTGGGGCGCGCGCTCGCTGCTGGTGGCCAAGTTCATTCCGGGGTTTGCCTCGATTGCCAGTGCACTGTCGGGCACCATGGGCACCCGCCGCTCAAGCTTCTTGCTGTATGACACGATCGGCAGTGCGCTATGGGCCGGGCTGGGCATCTTTCTCGGTTCGCTCTTTTCGAGCGCGGTCGACGACCTGCTCAACGTGCTGGCGCAGCTGGGACACTACGGCATGATGCTGGTGGTGGTCGCGCTGGTGGTGTTCGTGGCCAACAAGTGGTGGCAGCGCCGCCGCTTTCGCAAGTCGCTGGAGATGGCGCGCATTAGCGTCGATGAATTGAGCAACCTGCTTGACGGCGGCAATGCCCCTACCATCATCGACGTGCGCACGCCGCTGTCGCAGCAGGGCGGACGCATTCCGGGCGCGGTCACCATCTCCAACCAGGAAATCCAGACCTTCGTCTTCGATGGCCCGATCGAAGGTGAAGTGGTGGTCTATTGCGCCTGTCCCAACGAGGCATCGGCGGCGCTGGTGGCGCGCCAGCTGATGCAGCGCGGCTATACCCGGGTGCGGCCGCTGACCGGCGGCATCGATGCCTGGGTGGCGGCCGGTTACGCGATCGACGTCTGAATCGCGGTGCCCTGGCGAATCGTCTTGGTGACGGGCGTTTTTTCGCAGATCTCGGCCAGCCGCGCCAGTTGCTCGCTGCTCAGCGCGTTGCCGAAGCTGATCTTGCGGCTGATGGTTTCTAGCCCGGCTTCATCGCGTCCGAAATGGGCATCGACATCGATGCTGCCCAGTTCCCATCCCTTGCGATCGGCATACATGCGCAGCGTCAGCGAGGTGCATGAAGCCAGCGCTGCCAGCAGCAATTCGTAGGGCGCCGGGCCGGTGTCCTGACCGCCATTGTTCTGCGGTTCATCGGACTTCAATTGGTGGCTGCGGGCCTTGATTTGCTGGGCGAAGCCGGCGGTATTGTGCAGTGTGACGTGGGCCATGCAATGCCTCCAAATGGGTTCAGTGTGAATACCGGGCGATTGTGGCACATCGACGGCGTGGATGGACGAGGGTGCCTTCGGCGCCGATGTTGTCATCGAATTGACTTAACCGCAGTGGCCGGCAGACATTGGCCGCTGCCTTCAACGGAGTAGAGATGCAAGACTATCGCAAACTGTTTGACCTGAGCGGCAAGGCTGCCGTGGTGATCGGCGCCGCTTCCGGTATCGGCCGGGCATCGGCCGAGGCCATCGCCAGCCTGGGCGCGCGGGTGATCTGCGCCGACGCCGACGAGGCCGGCGCCGCAGCCACTGCCGCCGATATCGTGGCCGCCGGCGGCCAGGCCGAAGGCTATCGGGTCAACGCCGCCGATGGCGCCGAGATCGAAGCGCTGGCGCACCATGCCGCCAGGCGTGGGCAGATCGACATCGCCGTGAGCACGCCGGCGCTCAATATCCGCAAATTGATCGTCGACTACACCGAAGAAGAATACGACCGGGTGATGAACCTGAACATGAAGGGCACGTTCAACTTCTTTCGCAGCTTTGGCCGGCCGATGATGCAGCAGGGCTCGGGCAGCATCATCGCCTGCTCGTCGATGCGCGCCGTGACCATCGAGCCGGGGCTGGGCGTGTACGCCGCCTCCAAGGCCGGCATTGCGCAACTGGTCAAGGCCTTCGCCGCCGAGATGGGCCCGTACGGCGTGCGGGTGAATGCGGTCATGCCCAGCATCATCGAGACCCGGCTGACGGCGCCGTTGAAGGAGCGCGCCGATATCTTCAAGACCTATGCCGGGCATACGGTGTTGAACCGCTGGGGGCAGCCGTCCGAAGTGGGCGCGGCAGTGGCATTTCTGGCCTCGGACGCGGCCAGTTATATTTCGGGCAGTTCGCTGGCGGTCGATGGCGGCTGGACCGCCATCGACGGGCCGCCGACCGGACTGACGGCGACCCGGCCTTCGTAAGGATGATCCGTGCGGACGAAAAAAAGCCACGCAATCTGCGTGGCTTTTTCTTGCCTGGGAAGGCGTGGCCGATTACGCGAAGTTCTTGGCGACGAAGTCCCAGTTGATGATGCCCCAGTAGTTCTCGACGTACTTGGCGCGTGCATTGCGGTAGTCGATGTAGTAGGCGTGTTCCCACACGTCCACGGTCAGCAGTGGCTTGTCGGCGGTGGTCAGCGGAGTGCCGGCGCCGGTGGTGTTGACGATGTCGACGCTACCGTCAGCCTTCTTGACCAGCCAGGTCCAGCCCGAACCGAAGTTGCCCAGGCCTTGCTTGGTGAATTCGGCCTTGAAGGCATCGAACGTGCCCCACTTGGCATTGATGGCGTCAGCCAGTGCGCCGGTCGGAGCGCCAGCACCCTTCGGGGTCAGGCCGTTCCAGTAGAAAGTGTGGTTCCAGACCTGGGCTGCGTTGTTGAAGATGCCGCCGGAGGACTTCTTGATGATTTCTTCCAGGGACAGGTTTTCGAACTCGGTGCCGGGAATCAGGTTATTCAGGTTGGTCACATAGGTCTGATGGTGCTTGCCGTAGTGATATTCCAGTGTTTCTTTGGAGATGGTGGGCGCCAGTGCGTCCAGTTCATAAGGCAGTGCCGGAAGGGTATGTGCCATGGTGAATCCTTTCAGTCTTGTTGATGGTTCGGGTATTACCGAGGTCTATTCCGAACCTGTGATTCTAAAGCGGATGAAGATTCTTTGCACTCGGTCAATTGCCCGCCAAGCCGCGCTGGGCCTGGATTTCATTGAATCAGAATCGTTCTCATTCAATTCCTGTTTAGTTATTCACCAGTGCCGGCGCGAGCGCTCGCCGGAAATGCCGGCCGACATCGCGCCGCCAGGCCCCGAGGGAGCGCGGCGGCGGCAAATGCTAATGACGAAAATGTCTGTTTGTCGGGGAGACGGGGAAGGGATTCAGTCCAGCCTTGGCTGCACGCTGGCAATGCCGACCTCGGCGCTGCCCTGGGCCAGGCGCAGCGTGATCTGGCTGCGAGCCGACAGTTCGGCGGGCGATTGCAGCACGCGGCCGCTGGCATCGGTGACGATGGCATAGCCGCGCTCCAGCGTGCGCTGGGGATTGAGCAGTTCGAGCTGGCTGTTGAGTCCGGCCAGTGCACGACGGCGCTGCTGCTGTGATGCTGCTGCCGATCCTTGCAGGCGGCGCGCCAGCTCGGCCATGACGCGGCGATCCTGGGTGGTGTCGGGCAACTGATGCGCCAGGCGGGCGCTGATGCGTTCCAGCCGATGCCGCATCTGCGTGGCCGGCAGGCCGATGCCATGCGCCAGCCGGCTCTGCAACGCCTGCAGCTTGACCCGTTCGTGGCGGATGGTGGCGCCCGGGTTGACCAGGCGACGCGACAGCCAGTCCAGGGTCTGGGCACGGTCAGTGAGGGCGCGCCGCAGCCCGCGGGTCAGGTCGCGGGCGTGGTCGCGCAGCTCACCAAGCCGGTCTTCGCGGGCGACTACGGCCAATTCGGCAGCCGCCGTCGGGGTCGGGGCGCGCAGGTCGGCGGCGAAGTCGGCGATGGTGAAGTCGGTTTCGTGGCCTACGCCCGAAATCACCGGCACCGCGCAGGCCACGATGGCGCGCGCCACCACCTCTTCATTGAATGACCACAGGTCTTCGATGCTGCCGCCGCCGCGACAGACCAGCAGCAGATCGCACTCGGCGCGCGCGCTGGCGGTGGCGATGGCATGGGCGATGCGCTGGGCGGCTCCTTCGCCCTGTACCGGCGTGGGGTACAGGATCACCCGCACATGGGGGGCGCGGCGGCGCAGGGTGGTCAAGACGTCGCGCAGCGCAGCAGCTTGCGGGCTGGTGACGATGCCGACCGTGCGGGCGAAGCCGGGAAGGGGACGCTTGCCGGCGGGATCGAACAGGCCTTCACGTCCCAGTCTTTCCTTCAGTTGCACGAAGGCGGCGTACAGGTCGCCCACGCCCGAGCGGCGAATCGCCTCGACGTTGAGCTGGTAGTCGCCTCGTGGCGCATACAGCGTCACCAGCGTGCGCACCTCGACCTTGTCGCCCTCGCGCGGCATGAAGCCGGCGTGTTGCGCGCGGCCCTTGAACATCACGGCGCGCACCTGGGCGCCTTCGTCCTTGAGGTTGAAATACCAGTGGCCGGAGGCGGCACGGGTGAAGTTGGAAATTTCGCCCTTGACCCAGATCAGCGGAAAGCTGCGCTCCAGCATGCGCGCCACCGACTGGTTCAATGCCGATACCGTCAGCATTGGCGGGCCGCTGTCGGCCTCGGAGGTGGCGAAGGCAGGGGCGGGGCCAGGGCGTGGCGGCGGAAACTTGTCGATGGGCATGCGGCGTTGGGTGGCGATGGTTCAATGATGTGCTGGCGGCAGCGCGGGGTGGTGCGCCAGGCGCTACAATTGCCGACATTGTAAAGCCAGGCAGCCAGCGCTTGCCCGCGCCGGTGCAAACGGCTACATTCTGCACCCGGATTCGCGGTTCTCACCGGCCCGTGCCCGATCATCCCTTCATCTTGTCTACAGGAGTCTGTTTTGCTCGCCATCATCCTCGCCGCCGGCTGGCCCATCTGGCCACTGCTGATCGCATCGATCATCGGCCTGGCGCTGGTCATCGAACGACTGGTCTATCTGCGCCGTAGCCGCATCCTGCCGCCGCAATTGCTGTCGGAGGTGGTCCGGGTCTACCAGAGTGGCCGCGTCAACGACGAAGTCGTCGATACGCTCGAACAGAATTCGCCGCTGGGCCATGTGCTGGCGGCCGGCCTGCGCAATGTCGACGCCCCGCGCGAAGTCATGAAGGAAGCCATCGAAGAAGCCGGCCAGGCTGCGGCCCACCGGCTCGAGCGCTTCCTGACCACGCTGGGCACGATCGCCTCGCTGGCGCCGCTGATGGGCCTGTTCGGCACCGTGGTCGGGATGATCGAGATCTTCGCCTCGCAGAATGCGGCGGGCACCAATCCGGCGCAACTGGCGCACGGCATCTCGATTGCGCTTTACAACACCGGTTTCGGGCTGGCCGTGGCCATGCCGGCGCTGGTGTTCTATCGCCATTTCCGGGCGCTGGTGGATGGTTTCGTGGTCGACATGGAACAGCAGGCCGTCAAGTTCGTCGACATCGTGCACGACGTGCGCCATTGAGCACGCGGGAGATGCCATGAATTTCCGCAAAGGACGCAGTCGCGAAGAGCCCGAGATCAACCTGATCCCGTTCATCGACGTGTTGCTGGTGATCGTGATCTTCCTGATGGTGACCACCACCTACAGCAAGTTCACGGCGCTGCAGGTGACCTTGCCCACGGCCGACGCCCAGAAGGCGCTCGAGCAGCCGTTCGAGATCAATATCGCCGTCGACGCCCAGGGCCGCTATGCGGTCAACAACAGCCGCATCGCCGCGCGCGATGCGCAGGGCCTGGCCGAGCAGATGCAGGCCAGCCTGAAGGCCAGCGGCAAGAGCGACCCGGTGGTGATCATCAATGCCGACGCCCTGGCGACCCACCAGACCGTGATCAACGTGCTGGAAGCGGCGCGCATCGCGGGTTTCCCCAAGGTCACCTTTGCCGCGCAATCCAGCGCCGGCAAGTAAGACCGTCTTGGCACAGTCGACTCCTCGGGCAGAAGCGGTGCTGACCCGCGCCTGGCAACGGCGTGGCCTGCTGGCTTGCCTGCTGTGGCCGCTGTCGCTGCTGTTCGGCCTGGTGGCCGCACTCAGGCGTTCGCTCTTCGCGCTGGGCATCAAGCGGGCGCAGCGCCTGCGGGTGCCGGTCATCGTGGTCGGCAACGTATTCGTCGGCGGCACCGGCAAGACCCCGTTCACGATCTGGCTGATCGAAGCCTTGCGTGCGGCCGGCATGACGCCGGGCGTGGTGTCGCGCGGCCATGGCGCTGCGCTGGACGACGTGCGCGTGGTGCAGGCCGACAGCGCCGCCAGGGACGTGGGTGACGAGCCGTTGCTGATGGTGCAGCGTACCGGCGTGCCGCTGGTGGTCGGGCGCAACCGGGCTGCAGCCGGCCGGGCCCTGCTGGCGGCTTACGCCCGGGTCGATGTGATCATCTCGGACGATGGCCTGCAGCACTACGCGCTCGGGCGCGACATCGAGATCGTGCTGTCGGATGCGCGCGGGGTGGGCAATGGCTGGCTGTTGCCGGCTGGCCCCTTGCGCGAACCGGCGTCGCGCCGCCGCGATTTTTCGGTCTGTAACCTGCCGGCAGGCGTGGCTGCTCCGGCGGCCCATTTCGCCATGCGCCTGGACGGCAGCGTGGCGCTGCCATTGGCGCCATCCGGATCGCCGCAGCCACTGGCAGCCTGGATCGCCAGCGGGCTGCATCTGGCCGCCGCCGCCGGCATCGGTCACCCCGAGCGCTTCTTTGCCATGTTGCGTGCCGCCGGTCTGACGATTGACGCCCACGCGCTGCCGGACCATCATGACTTTGCCGACAACCCCTTTGCCGCGCTCGATGCCGATGTCATCCTGATCACTGAAAAGGATGCAGTAAAATGCAGGGCTATCGAGGCCATCAAAAACGACCCGCGCATCTGGGTCGTGCCCGTATCGGCGCGCATCGAAGGCGCGCTGGCTGAACATATAGTGGAGAAACTCCGTGAACGCCCGACTGCTTGATATCCTGGTTTGCCCGATCTGCAAAGGTCCTCTGGACTACGACAAGAAAGCGCAGGAACTGATCTGCAAAGGCGACAAGCTGGCTTACCCGATCCGCGACGGCATTCCCATCATGTGGGCCGACGAGGCGCGTGACATCAACGCCGCCGCCGGGCTGGCGCCGGTGGCTTGAAGCCGGCCTGATCGTCCATGACATTTACCGTCATCATCCCGGCGCGCCTGGCCTCCACGCGCCTGCCCAACAAGCCCCTGGCCGACCTGGGCGGGCGCCCGATGATCGTGCGCGTGGCCGAGCGCGCGGCGCTGTCGGGTGCGGCGCGCATCATCGTCGCCACCGATCATCACGACATCTTCACGGCCTGCCAGCAGCATCAGGTCGAGGTGGCGATGACCCGCGCCGATCATCCGTCGGGCACCGACCGCATTGCCGAGGTGGCCGCCTCGCTTGGCCTGGCTGACGACGCCGTGGTGGTCAACGTGCAGGGCGACGAGCCGCTCATCGATCCCGGCCTGATCGCCGCCACCGCCGGTCACATCAAGGCTGGCGTGCCGATGGCCACCGCCGCCCATGCGATCGAGAGTGCGCAGGACGCGTTCAATCCCAACGTGGTCAAGGTGGTGTTGAACAAGGCTGGTTGCGCCATGTATTTTTCGCGCGCCACCATCCCCTGGCACCGCGATGCCTTCGCCCGTTCGCGCGACGTGTTGCCCGAAGCGCACGGCCCGGAGCACGCCAACGACTACGCGCCGTTGCGGCATATCGGCCTGTACGCCTACAGCAATCACTTCCTGCAGTTGTACCCGACGCTGACGCCGTCGCCGGTGGAGCGCATCGAAGCGCTGGAGCAGTTGCGGGTGCTGTGGCACGGTCATTCGATTGCGGTCCACGTCACCTCGATGCTGCCGGAAGCCGGTGTCGATACGCCGGACGACCTGTTGCGGGTGCGCAAGCATTTCGAGGCGCCGCCGGACAGTGCGCTGGTGCAGAGCATCGCTTCGCTTTAAGGTCCCGCCTGTAAGTTTGCCGTCATGCTGGCGCGCCACAATCGTGGTCATGCAGCCGGTGGCGGCCTGCTTAAAAATCAGGCGTTTGGCGTGCTTGGGCGACATTTTGTGGTAAGTTTCGTCCAGAGCAGATGCAATGGGCGCCACGAAAAAAGACGTAACCGCTCCGAACGAACGGGTAACTACCGCCATCGCATCGCAACAGTATTCAAGCATTCAAATTTCAGAAACCTCAATTAGGAAATAATATGCGCCTCATCCTTCTAGGAGCGCCTGGTGCCGGTAAAGGTACGCAAGCCACTTTTATCAAGGAAAAATTCAACATCCCGCAGATTTCCACCGGCGACATGCTGCGCGCCGCCGTGGCTGCTGGCACTGAACTGGGCGTAGCCGCCAAGAAGGTGATGGATGCGGGTGGGCTGGTGTCGGATGACATCATCATCGGCCTGGTCAAGGATCGCCTGCAACAAGCCGACTGCGCCAACGGTTACCTGTTCGATGGTTTCCCGCGCACCACGCGTCAGGCCGACGCGATGAAGGAAGCCGGCGTCGCCATCGACTTCGTGCTCGAGATCGACGTGCCCGACAGCGCCATCGTCGAACGCATGAGCGGTCGTCGCGTTCACCCGGGTTCGGGCCGCACCTACCACGTCAAGTTCAACCCGCCCAAGGCCGAGGGCAAGGATGACGTGACCGGCGAAGCCCTGGTCCAGCGCGATGACGACAAGGAAGAAACCGTCAAGAAGCGCCTGAGCGTCTACCACGACCAGACCGAAGTGCTGCTGAGCTACTACGGCGACTGGGCCAAGTCCGGCCAGCCGGGCGCGCCCAAGTATCGCAAGATCGCCGGCGTCGGCCCGGTCGAAGAAATCAGGGATCGCGCCTTCGCCGCCCTGGCGGAATAAGCAGGAATAAGCAGGATTCAGAAAGCGGACTTCGGTCCGCTTTTTTTACGCCTCGATCTTGGCATGAGGCGTTAAATCCCTCGCGCTGGACAGGGCCCTGGCGGTGTCAGATTCGGTCCACCAACTTCAATTTTTTTCGACATCATGGCGTGCTGCTGCTAAGCTCACCGCATGGAGTCAACAGAACAAAAAACCGGCCTGATCCTGACCGGCGGCGGTGCCCGGGCAGCCTATCAGGTGGGGGTGCTCAATGCACTGTCGATGATCTTGCTGGAGGCTGGCTGGCCGGTCCACCGCAATCCCTTTCCCATTGTCTGCGGCACCTCCGCCGGTGCGCTCAATGCCACCGCGCTGGCATGCCGCGCCGACGACTTTGGCGAGGCGGTGCGCGAATTGATGGCGGTGTGGGGCAACTTCGAGGTGGAGCAGGTCTATCGTGCCGATTCGCTGGGAGTATTGCGCTCGGGTGCGCGCTGGCTGTCGCTGTTCTCGTTCGGCTGGCTGCTGCGCAAGTGGCGCGCCAATCCGCCGACTTCGCTGCTCGACAATACGCCCCTGGTGAGCATGCTGCACCGGCTGCTCGACCTGCCCAGGCTGGATGCGGCGCTGGCCAGTGGCGACCTGCATGCGCTGGCCGTGACGGCGTCGTCCTATACCAGCGGCCATCACATCACGTTCTATCAGTGCCTGGACGAGATCGAGCCGTGGCGCCGCACCCAGCGCCTGGCGCTGCGCGACCAGATCGGCATCGATCATCTGCTGGCGTCGTCGGCGATTCCGTTCATCTTCCCGGCCATACCGGTCTATATCGACGGCCGCTGCGAGTATTGCGGCGACGGCTCGATGCGACAGATTGCACCGATCTCGCCGGCCATTCACCTGGGCGCGTCCAAGGTGCTGGTGATCGGCGCCGGGCGCATGGGCGAGAAGGGCGAGACCACGCCGGCCCACACGCCCCAGTATCCGAGCCTGGCGCAGGTGGCCGGGCATGCGATGTCGAGCATTTTTCTGGATGGGCTGGCCGCTGACATCGAGCGCACCAATCGGGTCAACCAGACGCTGTCGGTATTGACCCCGGAGCAGCGCCGCCAGACGCCGCTGAAACCGGTGCGGACTCTGGTGATTTCACCGTCCCAGCGCATCGACAGCATTGCCAGTCGCCACGTGGGCAGCCTGCCGCGTCCGATCCGCAGCATGCTGGGGGGCATCGGCGCGACCGAGGCGCGGGGGTCGGCGCTGGCGTCCTATCTGCTGTTCGAGAAGAGTTTCACCCGGGAACTGATCGCCCTTGGCGAGCACGATACCTATGCCAAGCGTGACGAGGTGCTGTCGTTTTTTGAACCGGAAACCCGCCAGGCGCTCCAAGACTGAGCTCGCCACGAGGGCGTCATGGTTGATGCAGCGCAGGTCGGGGTACGCGCGATGGTTGCCTAGCCGAAAGCAACAGGCTAATCTACTGTGTCGAATTGCCCACAATTAACAAAATTGCAATAGAAAAAATGCGAGCACGACTCATCTCAAATTTATTCCACCGTTTCTGGCTGGTTCTGCTGACCGCGTTCGTCCTGGCCGGACCTGCCCATGCGCGCGGACCGCTGGAGGGGCTCGATGCTGTCCAGATCGATCAGTTGCCGCGCGAGGCACAGCAGACGATGGCGCTGATCCGGCAGGGTGGGCCATTTCCCTACGCCAAGGATGGCGCGGTTTTCGGCAACTATGAAGGGGTTTTACCCAAGCAGAAGCGCGGGTATTATCACGAATTCACGGTCAAGACGCCGCGCGCGCGCAATCGCGGGGCCCGTCGGATCGTCAGCGGTGGCGATCCCCGCAGCTCCGGCGAATACTATTACACGAGCGACCATTACAAGACCTTTCGCCGCATCCATGACTGAGCCGTCATTGATCTGCCTGGTCCCGGGGCGCAGTAAAGCGGCCCGCAACGCCGTGAGCCAGGGATTTGCAACACCCCCGTCAATCGTTACTGGAAGGGAGAATAAGTTTGTTTAAAACGGTGCCGCCAAATATAGTGCAGTCGATTCGCGCCTTTCGCGTGACCGAACTGCAGGAAGAGGCTGCGCGTCTGGAGCAGCATTTTCTCTATGCTTATTGCGCCGAGGCAATCACCAAGCAGCAGGTGTTGAGCACGATTGCCCATGCCTTCCACTTTCCCAAGCATTTTGGCAAGAATTTCGATGCCCTGGCCGATTGCCTGACCGACCTGACCCACAAGGCCGGCAAGCAGACCGGCTTCGTGGTGGTGATCGAGCAACTGCCCAATACCCAGAAATTCGACAAGGAAGCGCGCGAGACCTTGCTCGATGTTTTCCGGGACGCTGCCGACTTCTGGGCCGAAAAGAAGATCCCGTTCAGGGTCTTCTACTCTTTCCAATAAATCATTTAGACTGCGCTTCCCCCGATTTTACGGCCCCGGTGGCGCTAAAATCGCGGGCGTGGTGCTCGTCAGCAGGTACAATGCGCACACCATGAGAAGCATTGTCATCCTGATTTCCGGGCGCGGAAGCAATATGGAAGCCATCGTCCGCGCTGCTGCTGCCGAGCAGTGGCCTGCCCGGATCTGTGCCGTCATCAGCAATCGCGCCGACGCCAGCGGCCTGGCGTTTGCCCAGGCCCACGGCATCGCCACCGAAGTCGTCGCCAATCGCGATTACGCCAGCCGCGACCAGTTCGATGCGGCGCTGCGTGAGCGCATCGACGCCTATCGGCCCGACCTGGTGGTGCTGGCCGGTTTCATGCGCATCCTGACCACGCCGTTCGTCGACCATTATCGCGGGCGCATGCTCAATATCCATCCGTCGCTGCTGCCCAGTTTTCCGGGCATGGCGACGCATCGGCAGGCGCTGGCGGTGGGTGTCAAGCTGCATGGCGCCACCGTGCATTTCGTCACGCCCGACCTGGACCACGGCCCGATCGTCGCCCAGGCTTGCGTGCCGGTGCTGGAAGACGATAGCGAAGAAGCCCTGGCCGCGCGCGTGCTGGAGCAGGAACACCTGATTTATCCGCGCGCCGTGCGCTGGTTCGTCCAGGGCCGGCTGGCGCTGCAGGGCGCCAGCGTGCGCCTGGCGGCCGCCGACACGGTCGTGACCGATACGCCCTCCGTGATTGCAATCTGAGTCATTGCAGTCACCTTACTTTTTGAATCCGAAGGACCCAGCATGAGATTGCCACCCGCGATCATTCCCCATACCGAAGAACTGTTGCGCGAGATCCTGCGCTTCACCGGCCCGGCCGATGTCACCCTGTCGCGCTATTTCCGCGACCACCCCAGGCTGGGCAGCCGCGAGCGCGGCGTGATTGCCGAGGCGATCTACGGCATGCTGCGCAACAAGACGGTCTTCACCAATTTTGCCGAATCGGGCGCCGGCCCGATGATGCGCCGCCTGACCCTGCTGGGCCTGGTCGACGCCGTCAGCATCGAGTCGATTGCCGGGTTGCAACCCGAAGAGACCGAATGGCTGCAACGCGTGGCGCAGATCGATCGCGGCCAGTTGCCGGCGCAGATGCGCAGCAACCTGCCACCCTGGCTGTACGAGCGCCTGGTCGAACGTATGGGCGAAGCCGGTGCCATGGAACTGGCCGACGCCATGAACCAGCAAGCTCCGCTGGACCTGCGCGTCAATGCGGTCAAGACCGACCGCGAAGCCGTGCTGGCCGAACTGGCCAAGGTACCCGTGGTGTGTGAAGTCACGCCGTATGCGCCGCTGGGCTTGCGCGCCGTGAAGAAGCCGGTGTTGCAGAACATGACACTGTTCAAGGAAGGCGCCATCGAGGTGCAGGACGAGGGCAGCCAGTTGCTGGCCCTGGTGGTGGGCGCCAAGCGCGGCGAGATGGTGGTCGATTTCTGCGCCGGCGCCGGCGGCAAGACGCTGGCGCTGGGCGCATCGATGCGCAATACCGGTCGCCTGTATGCGTTCGACATTTCCGAAAAGCGCCTGGCCAAGCTCAAGCCGCGTCTGGCGCGCAGTGGCCTGTCCAACGTGCATCCGGTGATGATCGCCCACGAAAACGATGCCAAGGTCAAGCGCCTGGCCGGCAAGATCGACCGCGTGCTGGTCGACGCGCCCTGTAGTGGCCTGGGCACGCTGCGCCGCAATCCCGACATGAAGTGGCGCCAGACCCCCGAGACCATCATCGAGATGCATGCCAAGCAGATGGCCATCCTGACCAGCGCGGCGCGCCTGGTGCGCCCGGGCGGTCGCCTGGTGTATGGCACCTGCAGCATCCTGGACGAAGAAAACGAACAGGTGGTGACCGAGTTCCTGGCCGCCAACCCCGATTTCTCGCTGCGTCCGATGCATGAAGTATTGGCCGAGCAAAAGGTCGAGCTGGAGATGCAGGATTATCTCAAGCTGCTGCCGCACCAGCATCACACCGACGGTTTCTTCGCCGCTGTGCTGGAGCGCCGCGCCTGATGCGCGCGACGAGCCGCCGTTCATGGCCACTGGTGGCGCTGATGCTGCTGGCACTGGCCGGCGGCGTCAACGCCCGCAGCAAGGCCCCGGCGCCTGCAACGCCGCCGACGGTGCAGATACACGGCACCGTGCAGGCGGCCTTTGCGCCGTGGGACGACATCGAAGGCATCATCGTCGAGCGCCTGGCGGGCGCGCGTCACCAGGTGCTGATGCAAGCCTATCTGCTGACCAACCGCAAGATCGTCGATGCCCTGGTGGCGGCGCATGCGCGTGGCGTCGATGTGAAGGTCATGATGGATCGCGGACAACTCGACAACAACTCGACCGATCGCCTGCACCAGTTGCGCGCGGCCGGTATCCCGGTCTGGTTCGAGACCATTTATCGCAGCGCCCATAACAAGGTGATCGTGATCGACGCCGGCCAGACCTCGGCCGCAGTGATCACCGGCAGCTTCAACTTCACCTGGTCGGCCCAGCATCGCAACGCCGAAAATATTCTGGTGCTGGCGGGTGACGGGGCGCTGGTCGGCCGTTATGCCGCCAACTGGGAGCGTCATCGCGAAGACGCCGAGGCCGCACCCTGACGCCATGACCGAGCATTTCCTGTCGTTATTCACTTACCCGCCACTGGTTGACGTACTGCGCCAGTTTGTCGTGATCGCCCTGTGCATATTGGGCGGCATCGGGCTGTCGCGCTGGGTGCGCACGCTGTTTCGCCTCAATGGCGATGACCAGCAGTCGCTGGTGCAGATCGGCGTCAAGAGCTTTGTGCGGGTGTTGTCGCCGCTGCTCACGCTGGGTTTGCTGGCGGCCTGTTACTTCGGCCTGAAGCAGATTGCCCACCCGGTGGGCCTGTGGCAGATCATGTTTCCGCTGGCCATTGCCCAGGTCGCGATGCGCTTCGTGTTCTATGTGCTGCGCGGGATTTTCGTCAAGGACGCCACCGTTGGCGCGCTGCTGCACCTGTCCGAAAAAGTCATCGCCATCATCGTCTGGCTGTGCGTGCTGCTCTACATCACGGGCCTGTGGCCCGAATTCGTCGACTACCTGGATACCACCGAGCTGCCGCTGGGCCGCCACAAGGCTTCGCTGCTGACCAGCCTGCAGGCGGTGGCATCGGTGCTGGTGACGTTGATCATTGCGTTGTGGATCGGTGCGGTGCTCGAAAACCGCCTGATGAAATTCAGCAACATGCATTCGTCGCTGCGCACGGTGGTGGCGCGTATGGCGCGGGCGGTGCTGATTTTGGTGGCATTCCTGGTCAGCCTGTCGCTGGTGGGCATCGACCTGACCGTGCTGTCGGTGTTCGGCGGCGCCCTCGGCGTGGGGATCGGCCTCGGCTTGCAGAAGATTGCCAGCAGCTATGTGTCGGGCTTCGTGATCCTGTTCGAGCGCAGCATGATCATTGGCGACATGGTTGCTGTGGATAAATATTTTGGCCGCGTCACCCAGATCAATACCCGCTATACCATCCTCGAAGGTCTCGACGGCATCGAGTCGGTGTTGCCCAACGAAATGTTCATGGCCAATCCGGTCCAGAACTATTCGTTGACCCACCGCATTGTGCGATTGTCGACACAACTTACAATTCTGTACCAGGACGACGTCGAAACGGTCTTGTCTATCATGGAGCAAGCCGCACTTGGGGTGAAACGGATCTCGCAACAGACCGCGCCGCAGGGCCTGCTGACAAAAATAGGTGCTGATGGGCTCGAACTCGAACTGGGATTCTGGATCACAGACCCCGAGAATGGCCGGTTGAACGTGATTTCCGATGTCAACCGGGCAATATGGCAAGCGTTCAAGCGGGAGGGGATCCAGCTGGCGCACGCCAAGCGTGACATCCGAATCATGGATGAACGCAGTTTCCGGCAAAGTACAGCGCCTGCGGCTCAGGAAAAACCTGAACCCCAAGGCGAACAGATTTCGCGTACAATGCCCGAAAATTAGAAGAACATAAAAACATTTTCCCCGAACAAGTTCAAACGGTCGATTTACATTTGTGTAGATCGGCCGCTGTGTGATGGTGGTTTTGTCCGATAGTAGTTTTCTATTTGGAGTAGTGATAATGCTAGATGCGATCCTCGACTTTGTTGCCCACGGCTTGCTGCACGCAAGCGGTTGGCAGATTGTCATTTACACCTTGGTGATGACACACATCACGATCGTGGGCGTGACACTCTACCTGCATCGTTGCCAGGCGCATCGCGCGCTCGAAATGCACGCGATCCCCAGCCACTTCTTCCGCCTGTGGTTGTGGATGACCACCGGTATGGTCACCAAGGAATGGGCTGCGATTCACCGCAAGCATCACGCCAAGTGCGAAACCGAAGAAGATCCGCACAGCCCGCAGACCCGTGGCATCTCGAAAGTGATGTGGCAGGGCGCCGAGCTGTATCGCCAAGAGTCGAAGAACGCCGAGACCATGGAAAAATTCGGTCACGGCACGCCTGACGACTGGATCGAGCACAACATCTACAGCAAGTACGGCTGGCAGGGTGTGGGTATCATGATGATCATCGACATCGCGCTGTTCGGCGCCATCGGCCTGGCGATCTGGGCGGTGCAGATGGCATGGATCCCGTTCTGGGCCGCTGGCGTGGTCAACGGTATCGGTCACTTCTGGGGCTATCGCAACTACGACTGCAACGATGCGGCGACCAACCTGTTCCCGATCGGTATCATCATCGGCGGCGAAGAGATGCACAACAACCACCATACCTTTGGTACCTCGGCCAAGTTTTCGTCGAAGTGGTATGAGTTCGATATCGGCTGGATGTATATCCGTATTCTCGAGACCGTTGGCCTGGCCAAGGTCAAGAAGGTAGCGCCGGTGCCCAAGTTCGACAGCAAGAAGCTGGCGGTCGACTTCGATACGCTGCAGTCGGTGATCTCCAACCGTTATGACGTCACTGCCAAGTACGCCAGTTCGGTCAAGCGTGCCTGGAAGGACGAGCTGGATCACCTGATCGAAAAAGCCAAGCTGGAATCGCGCTTCCTGAAGTCGTCCAAGAAGCTGCTGCAGACCGAGCCGACCAAGTTGGAAGACGGTCAGAAGCAACAGCTCTCGGAGTTGTTCACGCACAGCAATGCGCTCAAGACGATGCACGAGATGCGTATCGAACTGGGTGCCATCTGGGAGCGTTCGCACTCGACCCGCGAGCAGCTGCTGCAGCAATTGCAAGACTGGTGCGCTCGGGCTGAAGCCTCGGGTATCCAGGCCTTGCGTGACTTTGCGGTACGTCTGCGCAGCTACGCCTGATCGACATCAGTCAGTTAGTCGGTCCTGAATTGAAATGCCCGCTGCGCAGACGCAGCGGGCATTTTTCATTTCCGGCGACTAACTTCCGTCTTCCGTCGCCCTGACGAAAGTCAGGGCCCAGTGACGTCCGTCACATTTCCAGGAAAGCTTTCCGGGCCATCAGGCCTTGCAGTGGGACATTTGTTAAGCGCACCGTCCCACCAGCACACTCCGAGGCCCACATCTCAAATCCCCCCTGAGAGCAATGGCTGAACTCCAGTCCCTTGCGCCGTAAAAAAATTGCCGCCACAGATTTCTCCACGGCGGCAATCTCCATTTGGCGAAACATCAGCCTGTCCCACCGCACGACCACGGCAACTTTCGATACGCGCCGTGCAAGGGATCAGGGTGCCGCTTGCTGCACCAGCGTATCAGTGCCTCAGTGTTTCAACGCCGGTTGCGAACCGCGACCCAACACCAGGTTCACGATCACGGCCACCACGATGTTGAGCGCCAGTGCAATCAGGCCGGTGTACATGGTGTAGGCATCGCCATTGATCACGAAGGTGTGTACCGGCTTGATGCCATCGGCAAACGCCATCCAGCTGCCACCGACGATGCCCACGGCCCAGCCGCACAGCAACGCACGGGCGCCGAACCAACTGACGAACAGGCCAAACACCAGTGCCGGGAAGGTCTGCAATATCCACACGCCCCCCAGCAATTGCAGGTCGAGTGCGAACTTGGTAGGCAGGAACAGGATGAACACCAGCGCGCCGAACTTGACCACCAGCGACACCACCTTGGCCACCTTCGCTTCACCCTCGTTGCTGATGTTCGGGTTGACGTAGGGTTTCCAGAAGTTGCGGGTGAACAGGTTCGAGGCGCCGATCGACATCACCGCCGCCGGCACCAGCGCACCGATGGCAATGGCGGCAAATGCGAAGCCCGCGAACCAGCCCGGAAACAGGCCATTGAACAGCGCCGGCACGACGTCGTTGTTGGATTGCACCGTGATGCCTGCGGCATACGCCATGAAACCCAGCAACGCGATCAGCCCCAGCAATACCGTATAGGCCGGCAGGAACACTGCATTCTTGCGAATGGTGTCGGCGTCCTTGGCGGCGAAGATGCCGGTCAGCGTGTGCGGATACATGAAGGCGGCCAGCGCCGACCCCAGTGCCAGCGTGGCGAACGGCAGGATCTGGGTGGGTTTCAGCGTCAGGCCGGTGGCGCCGCCCTTGGCCGCGAAGGCATCGCGCGCTGCACCGAACACCGCACCGTAGCCGCCCAGCTTGGCCGGCACGATGATCACCGCCGCCAGCACCACGATGTAGATCATCAGGTCCTTGACGAAGGCGATCAGGGCCGGCGCGCGCAGACCGGCGGAATAGGTGTACAAGGCCAGGATCACGAACGCCGCCAGCAACGGCAACTCGCCGGTCAGCCCGAGCGCCTTGATCACCACCTCCATGCCGATCAGTTGCAGGGCGATATAGGGCATGGTGGCGACCACCCCGGTGAGGGCGATGGCGAACTCGAGCGGTCTCGACTGGTAGCGGCCCCACACCACATCGGCGGCCGTGACGTGCCCGGCCTTGTGCGCCGCATGCCATAGCTTGGGCATGATCACGAACACGATCGGATAGACCAGGATGGTATAGGGCAGCGCAAAGAAGCCGTAGGCGCCGACAGCGTAGACCAGCGCCGGCACCGCGATCACGGTGTAGGCGGTATAGAAGTCGCCGCCCACCAGGAACCAGGTGATCCAGGTGCCGAAGTTGCGCCCGCCCAGGCCCCATTCATCGAGATGGGCGCCCTTGTTCTTGGGCCCCGCCTGCCAGCGCGAAGCCCAGAAGCCCATCACCGTGACCAGCACGAAAAAGAAAATGAAAACCCACAGCGCAGACCAGTGGATGTTGTTGGTGTCCATTATTCGACTCCCTTCCTGAGGCCGTCGCGATACACCAGCCAGATGATCAGCGAGGTCAGCGGCACCCAGGCAAACTGGTACCAGTAGAAGAAGGGGAAACCGAACAGGGTGGGCAGTTCTTCGTTATAGAACGGAACCCAGAGCAAACCAATGAACGGCAGGATGAGTAGTAGCCGCATAATTCTCCTCTAACTTTTGGCGAAGGAATCTTGTTGTAAAAGTTGCCAGGAAATTATATTAAGAATGTCTAAATGCCGCTGGCAATGCGCCGTTTTCGAGTTTTTGGCTATCGCACCACTTTGTCGGCACCACCTCGTGGGAATGTTGTAATTGCCTGAGATAATTTCTTGATCTAGCGCAATCGCTGCCGTCATGTACTAAGGAAATGCCCCGTTGTTTAGTTGATAATTTGATAAATTTCATGCTTCCCACGGGGCTGCACGCGAGGCAGTGCCGGTTAAAATACTCGACAATCAAGCCCTCAAAGATTCGACGCGTCCACGTGGCGTAGCCAAGGATCGGGCATCACGTACAGGTTGTTCACGGTGTTTTTCGAGACGGAAATGCGGCGACCGGGGGGAAGCGCACATGGCGCAGGAAGTTGATTTGACCGAATTTTCATCCGAACATACTTATAAATTGCTGGTCGAGGGCATTACCGACTACGCCATCTACATGCTGCGGCCCGACGGCACGGTCGCCAACTGGAATGCCGGCGCCCAGCGCGCCAAGGGCTATCTCGAACACGAGATCGTGGGCCGCAATTTCTCCCTGTTCTACAGCGATGACGACCGCGCCGCCGGCTTGCCGGGCAAGAACCTCGCCATCGCCCTGCATGAAGGCAAGTTCGAAGACGAAGGCTGGCGCTACCGCAAGGATGGCAGCCGCTTCTGGGCGCACGTGGTGATCGATCGCATCTTCAAGGAAAACGGCGAGCTGCTTGGCTTTGCCAAGATCACGCGCGACCGCACCGAACAGATGGAAAGCCGCGAGCAGATCAATTATCTGGCGCGGCACGACGCCATGACCGGGCTGCCCAATCGCGCGCAATTCCTGGAGCGGCTGGATGCGGCCATCAGTGGCTTGCAGCATGGCGAGCAGGAAATCGCCATCATCAGTATCGACCTCGATGGCTTCAAGGAAATCAACGATGCCTTCGGTCATGCGGTGGGCGACCAGGTGCTGTGCGAACTGGCCGAGCGCATGAAGACGATGGCCGGCGAGAACGAAGTCGTGGCCCGTTTCGGCGGTGATGAATTCGTCGCGCTGAAGGTGTTTCGCCAGGAGCGCTCGCTGGCCGATTTCATCACTCGCCTGTATCGCGCGCTGACGTCGGTGCTGCGCCTGAGCGATACCGACATGGCGCCCGGCGCCAGCCTGGGCGTGGCGATGTTTCCGGGCGACGCCGAAGACCGCGCGCAATTGCTCAACAACGCCGACCTTGCCATGTACCGTGCCAAGAAGAGCATGGGCGAGAAGATCTGCTTCTACGAAGCCAACATGGACGAGGCCTCGCGTGCTCGTCGCGCCATGGCACGCGACATCTGGCTGGCGCTGGAGCAGGGGCAGTTCTTCCTGAACTACCAGATCCAGCGCGCCGTCGATTGCGAAGAGATTACCGGTTATGAAGTGCTGCTGCGCTGGCGGCATCCGCAGCAAGGCCTGATCTCGCCGGCGGTGTTCATCCCGATTGCCGAAGAGTGCGGCGCCATCGGCGCCATCGGCGACTGGGTGCTCGAACATGCCTGTCGGGCAGCGGCCCAGTGGGACCTGCAACCACGCATCGCCGTCAACCTTTCGGCGATGCAGTTATGCAACCTGGCGCTGGTCGACAAGGTCCGGGCAGTGCTGGCATCGACCGGCCTGCCGGCCACCCGGCTCGAACTCGAAGTGACCGAGACCGCCATCATCGTCGACCGCGATCGCGCGCTGCACATCCTGCAGCAGCTCAAGGCGATGGGCGTGACCATTGCCATGGACGATTTCGGCAGCGGCTATTCGTCCCTGGAGACCTTGCGCTCGTTCCCGTTCGACAAGATCAAGCTGGATCGCAGCTTCATCAGCGAGCTCGAAAGCAGCAAGCAGGCCAAGGCCTTCGTGCGCGCGATCCTGGCGCTGGGCCATAGCCTCAACGTGGCGGTGCTGGCCGAAGGTGTCGAGACCGAACAGCAGCGCCTCATTCTCGAGCAGGAAGGTTGTCACGAAGGGCAGGGCTATCTGTTCGGTCGTCCGGCCACGCTCGAAAGCCTGGCCGAGCAGGAAGTGATCCGCTTTCCCGATGTGGCCGAGGCGCGCCTGAAATCCGTGGTTGCGCTACGATAGGCGATCCGCCACGCCATCGCCATCTCAGTCACATCAGCGCAGCCATCATGTTCCCAGTCGAAACAGGTTCTGCCGCCACCGCCGCTGCGTTGCTGCAATTGCTGCGTTCGCATCGTCGCGTGCTGGTGCTGACCGGCGCCGGCATCAGCACCGCCTCCGGCATTCCCGATTACCGCGACGATGATGGCGTGCGACGCGGCCGCCTGCCGATCCAGGGCGCCGATTTTCGCGCGCATGAGGCGGCCCGTCGACGTTATTGGGCGCGCAGCATGGTGGGCTGGCCAAGGCTGGCGCGCGCACGTCCCAATGCCGCTCACGAAGCGCTGGCGCGGTTGCAGCAGGCCGGGCGGCTGGGCGCCATCCTCACCCAGAATGTCGACGGCCTGCACCAGCAAGCCGGTAGCGACCGCGTGATCGAACTGCACGGCAGCATCCATGCGGTGCGATGCCTGGCGTGTGGCACCGAAACCTCGCGCGCCGCGGTCCAGCAGCAACTGGAACAAGACAATCCTGACTTCATCGGCCTCGATGCCGCCAGCCTGCCGGATGGCGACGTGCAACTCGAACCCGATGCCGACGCCGCCTTCCAGGTGCCCGCCTGTGATCGCTGCGGTGGCATGTTGCAACCCGACGTCGTATTCTTCGGCGACGGCGTGCCGGCCGCGCGCAGCGCCATCGCTGAGAATGCAGTGCGCGATGCCGACGCCATGCTGGTGGTGGGGTCGTCCCTGATGGTGTTGTCCGGTTTCCGCTTTGCGCGCATGGCCGCCGAAGCCGGCAAACCGGTGGCGGCGATCAATCGTGGCGTCACGCGTGCCGACGCCTTGCTCAGCGTCAAATCGGCCGAGGGCGCCGAGCTGCTGTTGCCACGGCTTGCCGCGCAATTGCTGGACGGCGGCCAGGCCTGAGCGGGGCTGCATAACGATATCCATTTTCCTTCCTTAGCATTCGCATCCGGCTGCCAGATAATCGATGGCATTGCCGGTCCGGCCGGCGCATCTGCTAGGAACATCATGAGCATTACCGTCAATGCCGCCGCCGAGGCGCAACATCAACGTTTCGCCGATCTGTTCAACCGCATCGCCGCCGGCGCCGTCGAGCGCGAGAGCAATCGCCGCCTGCCGCACGAGGAGGTCAAGCAACTCAAGGAAAGCGGCTTCACCGCATTGCGCGTGCCGCAGGCCCAGGGCGGCGCCGGCGTCAGCCTCGAGACTTACTTTTACCTGTTGACCCGCCTGGGCGAAGCAGAACCCAACCTGCCGCAGATCCTGCGCGTCAACGCCGGCTTTACCGAGTTGCTGCTGGAACGCCGGGACGATGCCGACACCCGCCGCTGGCTGGAAGTCATCGGCAGCGGCAAGACCTTTGGCGCGGCCGTGGCCGAGCGCCAGGGCAGCACCGGCAATACCACCGTCGTGGCGCCCGACAGCACCGGACAATTGCGCCTGGACGGCGAAAAATATTATTCGACCGGTACCCTGTACGCCGACTGGATCCAGGCTCGCGCGCACGACGATCAATCCGACCTGACCGTGCTGGTGCCGTCCGACGCGCCCGGCGTCGAGCGCATCGACGACTGGGACGGTTTTGGCCAGCGCCTGACCGGTAGCGGCACCACCCGCTTCACCAATGTGGCGCTGCAGCCGGACCAGATACTGGACCGCTACCAGGTCTCGCAGCCGCGCCGCAACACCATCATCACGTCGTTCTACCAGACCTTCCACCTGGCGACACTGGCCGGCATCGCCCGCGCCGCACTGCGTGACGCCATCGAATTCACCCAGCCGCGCACGCGTACCTTTGGCGTGCCGGGCAACTCCAGCCCACGCGAAAATCCGCTGGTGCATCGGGTGGTGGGTCGCCTGGGCAGCCTGGCCTGGTCCGCCGAGCAGCTGACGCTCGCCGTGGCGCGCCAGCAGGATGCGCTCAACGCCGCGCGGCAAGCCGGCAGCGCCACCACCGAAGACTACAACGCGCTCGATATCCATACGTTCGAGGCGCAGCAGATCATCATCGGCCAGGTGCTGGAAGCGACCACGCTGTTATTCGAAGTGGGCGGCGCCTCGGCCACCAGCCAGGAGCGGCGGCTGGATCGTCACTGGCGCAATGCGCGTACGCTGGCCTCGCACAATCCGGCGATCCAGCGCGAGGCAGTGATCGGCAATTTCCATCTCAACGGCGAGCCGCATAACGAACGCTTCGGCCACGGCTATGCCTGAACGCCGGCCGGATATCGACATGCGAAAAGCTTCGTTCAACTGAACCGGCATGGTCAATACACTGCGTTCACTCTCCACTGATTGCGAACCCAACGCCATTGACCATGCCATCCTTCACACGCATCCTGACCTCGTTGTTGTTATCCCTCGCCGTTGTCGCTAATGCCCAGGCCGCCCCCGAGACCCGGGAGCTCAAGGTCGGCTTCGTACCGGGTCCCTATATCGATGAATTCAAGGTAGGCGTGCAGCCCGAGCTGGAAAAGAAGGGCTATCGCATCAAGCTCTACGAATTCAGCACCGGGCTCGAAGCCAACAGCGCCGTCTTCAAGGGCGACATCGACGCCAACGTGATGCAGCACACGGTGTTTCTCAATTCGTATAACGAACGTAACAAGACCGATCTGGTGGGCATCGTGCAGGTGCCGACGCCACCGATGGGTTTGTATTCGCGCAAGCATCGGGACCTGAACAACCTCAAGAAGGGATTCACGGTTGCCGTGCCGAACGATCCGGTCAACCTGCAGCGGGCCTTGTGGATATTGCAGCGCCTGGGCTGGATCCGCATCCGCGAAAACAAGCCGGTCGATGTCACCGAGCTGGACGTGATCGAGAACAAGGTCGGGCTCAAGTTATTGTTATTGGAAAACGCGCAAGGCCCGCGTGCGCTGGATGACGCAGACTATGTCGCGATCCAGGGCAACTTCGCCATCTTCGCCAAGCTCAAGCTGTCGGAAGCCTTCATCCTCGAAGACATGAAGTCGCCCTATATCAACGTGCTGGCCGTCAAGAAGACCCGCCAGGGCGAAACCTATGCGCGTGACCTGGTAGAGGCCTATCGTTCGGAAAGCTTCCAGAAGGCGATTCGCGCAGATCGCTTCTATGATGGCTTCACGCTGCCGGATTATTTTTCGCCGCGCAAGGATTGAGGGCGCGCGAATAAAGGCGCTGGGTCCCGGCCTTCGCCGGGACGACAATCAACTTATAAATCAAGCTCCTTCGTCCTGACGAAAGTCAGGACCCAGCGACTTTTCCTAACCCGGAAAAAATTCTTCACACACGACCCTGCCCGCTCGCCGGTCGCGCCAACCCGAAATGCTCGCGCAGCGTGCGCCCTTCATAGGCCCGCCTGAACAAACCGCGCTGCTGCAGGATGGGCACCACGCCATCCACGAAATCCTGCAGTCCGCCCGGCAAGGTATCGGGCATCAGGTTGAATCCATCTGCCGCACCTTGTCGGAACCAGGCCTCGATCTCGTCGGCGATCTGCTCCGGCGTGCCCACCAACACCCGGTGACCACCGCCGCCGCAGAGCGCGCGGATGACATCGCGCACCGTATGCGGCCGGTTCTTCACCAGCGACAGCGTGGCGTGGAAAAACGTATGGTTGCCGTTGCCGCCGCCGGGCAGCGCCAGGTCATCCGGCAGTGGCCGATCAAGGTGCAGGCGCTCGACGGCAATGCCGAGCGTGCCGGCCAGCCGTTTGAGGCTATAACTCCAGGGGATCATGTCGACCAACTGGTCGCGGCGCCGCAGCGCTTCGGCTTCGGTGGCGCCGATGATGGTCGCCAGCCCCGGCAATATCCTGACCGCATGCGCGCCACGCCCCAGTGCCTCTGCACGCTGGTTGACGGCCTGCGAGTAGGTGCGCGATTCTTCTATCGTATGCGCCGCCGAGAACACCGCTTCGGCATGGCGTGCCGCCAGTTCGCGGCCATCGTCGGAGCCGCCCGCCTGCACCAGCAACGGTTGCCCTTGCGGCGTGCGCGGCAGGTTCAGCGGCCCATGCACATTGAAGTAAGTTCCCTGATGGGCAATCGGGCTGACCTGCGATTCATCGATGAAACGTCCGCCCTGTTTATCACCGATGATGGCCGCGTCGCCCCAGCTGTTCCACAATGCCTTGACTACCGTCGTGAATTCGTCGGCCCGGGCATAGCGGGTGGCGTGGTCCGGCGTGGCGGGCAAGCCGAAATTGCGGGCCGAACCCGGATCGGCCGTGGTGACGATATTCCAGCCGGCCCGACCGCCGCTGACATGGTCCAGCGTTGCAAAGCGACGCGCGATATTGAACGGTTCGTTATAGCTGGTCGACGCGGTGCCGATCACGCCGATGTGGGTGGTGGCCGCAGCAATGGCCGCCAGCAGCACGGTCGGCTCCAGCGCCGTGATCGGCCGGAAGTCGATCTGCTCGATGATCGACGCGGTATCGGCCAGGAACACCGCATCGAAGCAGGCCGCCTCGGCGATCTGCGCGACCTTGACGTAGTGGCCGACATCGATGAAGGCCAGCGGGTCTGCCTCTTGCAAGCGCCATGCCGAGGGGATGAAGCCCGAATGCAGGACGTTGACGTTGAGGTGCAACTGACGGGGGCGTTGCGGCTGGGCCATCAGTGAACCCGGGCAAAGCCGTGGCGCTGCGCCAGCAAGCCATCGATCGGCGCGCAATCGGGACAGATGAAGCGTTGACCCGGATGGGCCGGGTCGGTGAATCCGTATTCGAGCAACAGCAGCAGGTCGCGACTCATGAAGATCCTTTCGGTGAAGATGCAACGATTCTGGGCCGGCCCGGGTGCGTCCAGCCACGAATAATTCCGCATATTCATATGCGCACCACCAGCTACAATGCAGTCATTACCTTCTTTGGCCGATCGCTCCTCCATGGCAGCTCTAACATCGCTTCAGTCTCTTCCCTGGCTACGCTGGCCCTTGTTGCTGCTCGCGCTGTTGTTGTTATTGGCGCTGGGCCTCTGGGGCGGACTGGCGCTGTGGTATCAGCTGCCGTGGCCGTCGTGGCTAAGGGTTGCCCTCATCGGCGCCTGGTCGATGCTGGGGCTGGCCGCATTAGGGGCGCTGGGTGGATGGTTGCCGGTGGGCGCGGGCGAATGGACGCCAGCGGCCTTCGTGCTGTGCCTGGTCACGTTACTGGCCTGGTGGACGTCGATCACGCCGTCGCACCAGCGCATCTGGGCCGATGACGTGGCGCAGATGCTGGAGTCGCGCGTCGATGGCGACCAGGTCACGCTGACCCATGTGCGCAACTTCACCTGGCGCACCGAAAAAGACTACGACATCAACTGGGAGACCCGCCAATACGATCTCGGCCAACTGCGCTCGGCCGATCTTCTGTTGTCGTACTGGATGGGGCCGGCGATTGCGCACACGCTGGTGTCGTTCGGGTTCGCCGATGGCCGTCGCCTGGTATTTTCGTTAGAGATCCGTAAGGAAAAGGGGGAAGCCTTCTCCGCTATCGGTGGTTTCTTCCGTCAATTCGAAACGGTCATCGTCGCCGCCGACGAAAGCGACATCATCCGCACCCGCACCAATGCACGTGGCGAAGACGTCTACCTGTATCGCCTCAACCTGACGCCGCAGCAATTGCGCGCGGTCTTCCTGGGTTACCTGGGACGGGCCGCCGAAGTGCAGGCGCATCCCAAGTTCTATAACACCCTGACCAGCAATTGCACCACCATCGTGTTTGAACTGGCGCGCAGCCTGTCGCCGACGTTGCCGCTCGACTACCGCCTGCTGGCCTCGGGCTACTTCGCCGACTACGCCTTCGACCATGGCGGGTTGGTGCCGGGCCACAGCTTTGCCGCACTCAAACAGGCCGGCCATATCACCTCGCGCGCGCTGGCCACCAAACCGGGTGACGACTTCTCCCGTGCCATCCGGGTCGGCGTGCCGGGTATTTCAGACTAAGTTCATTGAGCGCGGCAGGTGTCGGCCCAGGGCGTCGAGCATCATGACGTCGGGCTGATGGCCGATGCCCTCTGCAATATCCAGGGTCACGGCGGCACCCAGTTGCAGCAGACGTGCGTGGGCGGCTTGCGCCAGCGCTACCGGCATGACGCCATCGGCGCTGCCATGCAGCAGGTGGATGGCAGCAGCGGGGCGGGTGTCCGGCAGGTTGGCGTAGCGTCCGGCGATGGCGACGATGGTGGCCGCAGGTGCATGCGCCAGTCGGGTCGATTCCAGCGCCATGATCGCGCCTTGCGAGAAGCCTGCCAGGATGGTGTCGGTCGCGTCCACGCCAGCCTGTGCTTGCCAATGTGCGATCGCCTCCAGGAAGCGTGGCATCGCGTCATCGATGCGCGCCTGGCGGTTTTCTTCGGTGACGCCGCGTACCGAAAACCATTGCAATCCATTGCCAAGTTCAGAAGGACAGGGCGATGCTACGCTGACGATCATCGCCTGCGGATAACGCGCAGCGAACCAGGCGGCGGTTCCCAGCATCGATTGCGGCACTGAACCGACCCCGTGGGTCAGCAGCACCAGTTGGCGGGGTTCGGCAGGTTGTTGGACGATGATCGATTGCATGGTCGGTTAAGGTTCTGTGACGGGAAGCTGCAATTCTATGGCGCGTTGATGGCGGGATAAAGCGTCGCCGTGCGGATAGTTTGTCAATCCAGCTGCAACGATCATCATCCAGAAACACCAGAAACGACAACGGCCGGGACATGCCCGGCCGTCATAGAAGTCCGTATCACTTATTTCAGATAGGCCGGGCGGACATAACCCTCGAAGCGTTCATCCAGTGCCTTCTTGTATTCGGGCGACTGGAACGCACGGCGCAGGTCCTGCACATAAGGCTTGTCGAGATCGGCGGTGCGAACGGCCAGCACCATCAGGAAAGAATCCGGCACCGTCGCCAGATACAGCGCCTGCGTCAGTTTCAGTCCGGAGGCGATGGCAAATGCACCATTGACGAATGCAAAGTCCACATCGTCCAGCGCACGCGGCATTTGCGCTGCTTCCAGCGGCACCAGTTTGATCTGCTTCAGATTGGCCGTGATATCGCGCTCGGACACGCGCGTCGGATTGGCATTGGGATTGATCTGCACCCAACCGATCTGTTGCAGCACACCCAGCGCTCGGGCCATGTTGGTGGCGTCGTTCGGGATCGCCACGGTCGATCCCGCGCGCACCTCGTCGAGTTTCTTGTGACGCTTGCTGTAGATGCCGATGGGGGCGGTGGGGGCCTTGATGACCTCCGAGAGCTTCAACTTATGGTCTTCGGCGAAGCGCTTCAGGTAGATCTCGTGCTGGAACAGGTTGGCGTCGATATCGCCGTCGCTCAGCGCCAGGTTGGGGCGCACGTAGTCCGAGAACTCTACGATCTTGACCTTGTAGCCCAGCTTCTCCAGCACCGGCGCGATGCCATAGTGGATCTGGTCGGTATAGGGGCCGGAGGTGGCACCGATACGGATGGTGGTGTGGGCCGGATCGGCGGCATTGGCAGAGCCGATCATGCCCAACGAGACAACAGCTAGCAACAAGGCGCGCAACTTCATGGCATTAACCCGAATAACAAAAAGGGGGCCTAGTCTAACGAACCGCCCGCGCGCCGATGCGACATTTTTGGTATTTGCTTATACGGGGGAATTTAGCGAATGCGAAACCCGCGATGGATGCCGGGTTTCGCAGTGCTGTCTACCGATCGGATGGATTCAAGCGCGTCAGTGTCGTGATGATCCTTGCCACAGGTTGACTTGCCCTTCCTGTGCCTGGGCATCGATGGCCGCCAATTCATCGGCGGTGAAGACCAGCTTGTCGAGTGCGGCGACGTTTTCACGAATCTGCTGGCTGGTGCTGGCGCCGATCAGGGTCGAGGTCACGCGTTCGTCGCGCAGCACCCAGGCCAGCGCCATCTGCGCCAGCGTCTGGCCGCGCGACTTGGCGATCTCGTTGAGGGCGCGCACGCGGGCCAGGTTGTCCGGATTGAGGTGGTCGCTCTTGAACGAGCCGCCGCCGGCGCGATTGATCCGGGCATCTTGCGGCACGCCATCGAGATACTTGTCGCTCAGCAGGCCCTGCGCCAGCGCCGTGAAGGTGATGCAGCCCATGCCTTGCTGTTGCAGCGTATCGAGCAGGCCTTGCTCGATCCAGCGGTTGAGCATGTTATAGGACGGTTGGTGGATCAGGCAGGGCACCCGCCATTGCTTGAGCAATTCTGCGGCCTCTGCCGTCTTCTGGGGCGAATACGAAGACACCCCCACGTACAGGGCCTTGCCTTGCTGGACGGCGGTGGCCAGCGCGCTCATGGTTTCTTCCAGCGGAGTGTCGGGATCGAAGCGATGCGAATAGAAGATATCCACATAGTCCAGGCCCATGCGTTGCAGGCTCTGGTCGAGACTGGCCAGCACATATTTGCGCGAGCCGCCGCCCTGGCCGTAGGGGCCGGGCCACATGTCGTAGCCGGCCTTGGTCGAGATGATCAGTTCATCGCGGTAGGGGCGAAAATCCTGCTTGAAGTGATGGCCGAAGTTAGTCTCGGCGCTGCCATACGGTGGCCCGTAATTGTTGGCCAGGTCGAAATGGGTGATGCCGAGATCGAAGGCGGTGCGTAGCATGTCGCGTTGCGACGCCAGGGTATTGGTATCGCCGAAGTTGTGCCACAGGCCGAGCGAAAGCAGCGGCAGCTTCAGGCCACTGCGGCCGCAGTGGCGGTATTGCATGGATTCATAGCGTGTCGCGGACGCATGATAGGTCATTGTCTTGTCTCCGGAATGGGGGATTTATTTATCGTTGGATCTGCTTCCGTCGGCATTTATACACTGAACTGCGATTGGTCGCTGGCGTGGCCCGGGCCTTATCGGTGCCAGGCAAGTCGCTGGGGTCCGGCTTTCGCCGGCACGACGGGGTATCTATCATCTGACTTCGCTTTTCTGTCGCCCTGACGGAGGTCAGGGTCCAGCGGCGTTCAACGTCGGTCAAGCCATAAGCTAGCGCCCAAAAAGCAATGCCACTCGGTATTGCGCCGAGCGGCATTGTTATCAGCATCGCACTGGTCACGGCAAGCGTGACCAGTTGCATCATCTCACCGGAGACAACAAGGCAGGCGCACCGAAATCAACCAGCGTCGCGTTGCTCTTCTCGAAATACTTGCTCCAGAACTGGCGCAGGTTCTGCATCGTCTTCGGATCGCGATAGACGCCGCTGTCCTTGCTTTTACCCGCACTGCCGTCCTGAATCAGCCCGGCGCCCAGGATGAACACGCGTGCGCCGCCGAAGTCACCGATCTGTTGCGCCGCCTCAGCCTTCTTCAGTTCGACGACCGGATCGATATTGCGCACATTGCGGTTGGCGTAGAACGAACTGATGCTGGAGTTTTCCAACGTATCCGAGACCAGGAAGACGATCTTGTTGGTGGCCGTCGACTGTCGCACCCGACTCGACAGTTCCTTCATTGCGGCCAGGATATCGGACTTGGCAAAATCGGGGCTGGCGCCCGTCATCGCCTGGCCCAGCGACCCAGCCGCTGCCTTGCGGCCATAGTCCAGTTGCCCCTTCATGCAGGCATCAAAGTTAGTCAATGCCTTGACGCTGATGTCGTCACGCATCTTGTCCGGCACGGGCGCCTCCAGCGTACCTGCGCTCAACACCTGGAGGTAGTGTCCCTGGCCAAACGATGAAAAGCTCGCCATGACATACGCGGCGCCCGGCGTGATCAGGCGGCCGACGTTTTCTCGTACCGACTGTTGCAGCGTCGCATCCAGCGGCGTGGTCTGGTCGATGGCGACAAACAATTCGGTCTGTGGCGCCGGAATGGGAACGCCGATCTTGCTGGCGGTATAGCAACTGGGAATGTCATTGACCAGGCCGGCATGGCTGGCCATGCAATAGGCCCCCATCAGCGCAGCCACAACGTGTTTGGTGTAGTTCATGGTCTTCGTTCAGAACAGGCCATTGTCATCGGCGGCCATCTCGCGCGCGGCCTTGCGGTCCTTCAACCATTGGCGCAGTTCGCTGTTGCCACGCAGCGTGACCGATAGTGTCTTGAAGTATTCCTGCTCCTTGGCAGGATCGTCCAGGCGAATGAACTCGGCCTGGGCCAGCGCCACGCTGACGCCGGCGTCTGCCGCTTCTGCCTGGGGCGCAGCAGCAGCAGGGGCCGGCGCTGGCGTCTCGATCGTTGGCGTCGGTGCTGGTGCTGGTGCTGGTGCTGGTGCTGGCGCTGGTGCTGGTGCTGGCGCGGACGTCGCTGCCGGCTTGTTGAAGTGGCTGGTCTCGTCTGGCTCGACCCGCAGCTTTTCTTCACGCAGGTAGTCGTCGAAGGTCTTGGTCAGGGTCAGCTTGGTATTGGCCTTTTGCTCGATGCGCTGCTGCAGGTCTTTCAGTCGGCCGTTGACCAGGTCGCGCCAGGGCTGGAAGTAGGCGAGATAGTCTTCGTAGGTCGACTTGCCGCCGACGCCCTTGAAGGCTTCCTTCGATTCCTTGCCTACGAAGCCATACTTGTAACCGGTGCCGATACCGATGACTTGCGTGAAGACGAAGATGAAGCCGAGCACGATGAAGGCGGTGTAGCCTTCGACCGTCTTGGCCGAACCGGCTTCGTCGGCCGCCTTGGCGTCGGCCGCGCGTTGCGGTGCAGTCACCTCGGCGGGCAGGTTGGCGCTGGCGAAAGGATTGCTGGACTCCTGGTTCATCACGGCCGACTGGCGAATGTCTTCGCCCTTCAAGTGCTGGATGCGCATCAGGGTAGAGCCGGCGCCGATGCCGACGATCAGCACGACAGCGGCGACGACCCACCAGTACATGCCCTTGTCGGCCGAGCTCTTGGCGACGCGGTTGACGACCTGCTTGAAGTCGGGTTCGGCGTCGTCGTTCGACTGCGCATCCTTGAGCTTGGTCTTCTGGTTGATGGCGTACTGCCCTTCACCCAGGTCCTTGAAGCGTTCGAAGCAAGAGCGCAGCAAAGTGGTGCGGTAATACTGATGGCCTGCCGCGTGGGTGATGTACACCATGACGCCGCAGATGGCCAGCACGATGGCGACCATCAACACGGACAGCATGTTGGCGCTGGCATCCATGGCCATCCATGAGCCCAGCAAATAAGAAAAGCCCAGGCCTTCCATGATCACCAGCACGATCAGGAAGAACCAGACGCCCAGCGGCGTCGGCGTGCGGCCCATGTCGGTGGCCTTGCCCAGGTACTCGATACGGTTATCGAAGTCCTTGCGCGACAACAGCTGGATATACGGCTTGTAGGCAGCGCACAGTTTCTGTTCCGAGCGCAGCCAGCCATTGTTGGCTTGCGTACGATCCTTGCCCAGGCGCGCCAGTTGGCCGATGAACGGCACCGTCATGGCAAAGTCGGTGACCCAGAACTGGAACTTGAGGCTGGTCTTGTAGGCAATGACCGCCAGTACCGCGATGATAGAAATAATTAACTGCGGCAGATAGTTCGCCACAAACAGATTTACTGAATCAAACATCCCACCCCCAGATTATTGGAAAAACTAACGTACGAGACTCGGTGCGAACGCAACCTGGTACAGCACGCCGCCCCGTTGATAAACCAGATTCGAATTCGGCGCCGTTTTCGGATTGTTATTCGGAATCACGATATCCATGCATTGCGCCGGCCCGTTGGCGAAGACGCGATACAGCAAGGCATTCGCGCCGCGATAGGTATTGACCTCGGGCGTGCCGCGATACACCGGCTCCACGTTCTTGCCGCCGGCATAGTTCTGATAGACCAGCAGGGTCGGCGCCCGGGCCGGCGCGCCGCCATCCTTCAACACTGCCACGTGCGTCAATGCCACCAAGTGGCCGTTGACCGAACCCGACCAGCTCGAGTCGTAGACACCCGGCAGGTAGTCGGCGGTAGAGAAGTTCTGCTCACGGCCGTTGCTGAGCGCCTTGACGCCGGTGGCCACGCGTGGCCGATCCTGTGCGCAGCTGGTCAGCGGGACTGCCGCGTCTGCGTGGGCGGACGAAATCAGGTTGAAGCTCGATGACGCCTGTTGTGGTCCGCCGATATTAGGCACCACGAAATTGCCATTGGCGGGTGCGCCCCCGAAGTCGACGCTGGCCACGCCGACAGCGGCTGCAGCCGTCTTCAGGCGCGCCGAAGGCGTTGGTGTACTGGCGCTTGTGGCTGCCTTGTCGGTATTGGCTGCGACAGCAGGCGCGGGGCTTACAGCGCCCTTGGTGGTCGCTGAATTCTTGCGCGTGGTGGCCGCTCTGGCTGGCACGGACGGCGCAGGCTTAGCGATCCTGGTTGGCGCTTCGGCAGCAGCCGTCACGGTTTCGCTGGTGGGGCGGTAGAACGCCAGGTTCGGCTTGCGGCTTTCCAGGTATTGGGTAAAGGTCGCCTGATTAGGCGTATCCACGATCTCGACCCGTCGGTTCCTGGCCCGGCCTTCATCGGTACGGTTGTCGGCCACGGGCAGGGTTTCGCCTGCGCCCTGATAGAAGATCTGGCTTTCGGGGACGCCGCGGTCCCTGAAGACCCGGCCGACCGCATTGGCGCGACGTGCGGACAGGTCGGCATTCAATGCAGAGTCGCCGGTGTCATCGGTATGGCCGACCAGGAAGATCTGCTTGGTCTTGAGCAGTTCGACGGCTGCCACGTCGTCCTTGCTGGACTGCGCATTGAGGCGCTTGCTTTGCTGGACGAACGAGTACTGGTCGGCGATGGCGCCGAAGTAGGCCTGCGCCTCGGGCGACAGCACATCGGAACCGGAGCGGAACTGGGTGCCGTTATCCTTGATGGCGACCTTCATGCCGACCACTTCCGGCTTGGCGGCGTCCGGCGACGAAGCGGTAGCGCCGACCGGTGCACTGGCCAGGATATCGTCCACCTGCATCTCGAGGTTGTTCTGCTTGGCGATCTTGTACAACTCGCACCGTCGGCTATCCATGCTGGCCCCGATCAGGCCGCCGATGGCAGCACCGGCGGCAGCGCCTGCCAGTCGTGCGGTGTTCGAGTGCTTGACCTGGTTGCCGATGATCAGGCCGGCGACGACACCGACGGCGATACCGACATTGCGTGCGTTATTGGAACAAGGATCGTCGCTGGCGAAGGTTTCCTTGAAGGAGGGCTGTCCTGTTTTAGGATCAACCGCGCAGCCGGACGAGACCAGGCAGCACAACACGGCGACGGAAACGCCGAGTTTCTTGTTTTTTTGCATTGATGACGAATGCACCCGTTAGATCGCGCGGCCAGGAAGGCCGGTATCCGGATGTCTATAAAAGTTACCCCTCCTGCCATCGTCCCCATTTCTACGAAGGCAGCCCCATGTCTAACTTGTTACGTGACGGAAAATAACATAGATTCTTGCGGGAGGGGAGATTTGGCCTGCTGAGGGTGGTGAGTAGTTGAGGTATCTCGTTATTTTTATTTATTGATTGTTTAATCGATAATTCGACATTGAGAATTTGAGGCCATGCAAAACAAAAAGGCAATACACAGTCATGTCGTATTGCCTTTTGGGGCACTGCAAAGCCGCTGCTCAGTATAGGGTTACTCATCGGACGCGCTCACCAATGCGCGCCGTAACGCCAAGAGTCACCCCTTGGCCGACAACATCCGCTCCACATACCGCGCAATCAGGTCAATCTCCAGATTGACCTTGCTGCCCGCCTTCAGATGCTTGAGCGTCGTCACTTCCACCGTATGCGGAATCAGGTTGATCGAGAAGCGGCAGGCATCGGCCAGGTCCTCGACGCGGTTGACCGTCAACGACACCCCGTTGACCACGATCGATCCCTTGTAGGCCAGGTACTTGCCCAATGCCTTGGGTGCATCGACGATCAGTTCGCGTGACTCGCCAACCGGTTCGAACGAGTGTACCTGGCCCAGGCCATCCACATGACCCGACACCAGATGCCCGCCCAGGCGTTCTGCCAGCGTCAGCGCCTTTTCGAGATTGACTTCGCCAGGCGCATCCAGCCCGACGGTCAGGTTGAGGCTTTCGCGCGAGACATCTACCGTGAACCCATGATCGGTCTTGTCGACCACCGTCATGCACGCGCCATTGAGTGCAATTGAATCGCCCAGGCCGACATCGCCCATCGGCAATGCGCCGGCATCGATGGTCAGGCGCACGCCGGCGTCAGGGCCGGCGGCGAGTGGGGTGATGGTGGTGATTTTGCCAATGGTGGCGACGATACCGGTGAACATGAGACTAATTCCTGGGGCTGATGTGAGTGTTAGTTGAATCGGGCAAGGATACGCAAATCCGTTCCGATCTGCTTGACCGCATGGAAACGCAAGCCGATGCGACCTTCCAGGTCCTGCAGCGGGGGCAAGTCGAACATATTGCGTCCCTCCCCCAAAAGGCAAGGGGCGAGATAGACCAGCAACTCGTCCACGCAGCCTTCGCGGATCAACGAGGCATTGAGCTTGGAACCCGCCTCGACGTGCAACTCGTTGATCTGGCGCTGGCCCAGTTCACGGATCAGGGCCGGCAAGTCGACCTTGCCATCGGCATTGGGCAACACGATGACTTCGGCGCCACGTTCTTCGAGCGCGGCACGTTTGTCGCGGTCTTCGCTGGCCGTGAAGACCCAGGTGCCACCGCCCTCGATCACCCGCGCCTGGGGCGATACGGCCAGCTTGCTGTCGACCACGATGCGGTGCGGCTGGCGCGGCGTCTCGATGGCGCGCACGGTGAGCTGGGCGTCGTCCTTGGCGATGGTGCCGATGCCGGCCATGATGGCGCAGGCGCGGGCGCGCCAGATGTGGCCGTCGTCACGCGCTGCCTGGTTGGTGATCCATTGGCTGGTGCCGTTGTTGAGCGCAGTCTTGCCGTCCAGGCTGGCGGCAGTCTTCATGCGGACCCAGGGCAGGCCGGTACGCATGCGTTTCAGGAATCCGATGTTGATCTCGGCCGCTTCTTCTTCCAGTACGCCGCTGGCAGTTTCAATGCCGGCCGCCTGCAACCGGGCCAATCCCTGGCCGCCCACCAATGGGTTGGGATCGGTGATCGCTGCGACCACGCGACCAACGCCGGCGCGGATCAATGCGTCGGCGCAGGGCGGGGTGCGGCCGAAGTGGCTGCAAGGTTCCAGCGTGACGTAGATGGTGGCGCCGCGCACGTCTTCGCCGCGCATCGCGGCATCGGCCAGGGCCTGGATCTCGGCGTGATCGCCCCCGGGCGGCTGGGTGAAGCCGACGCCGATCACCCGCTGCTGCTTGATGATGACGGCGCCCACGCGCGGATTGGGGTTGGTGCTGAGCATGCCGAAACCGGCCTGTATCAGCGCCAGGGCCATGCCCTGCTGGTCGGTGTCGATGCGCAGTTGGTAGATCGTGTCTTCTGTGTCGTTCATGGTGCGGGTCTGATGGCTATTGTCAGGGCGACAACCGTGCGCCGGTTGCCGTCAATATACACGCCTTTAACCGTCAACAAGAAGCTCGCCGCGCCGGGTCGCAGATGCGGATTCGTCCCAGAAAGTTAATGATCACGCGACGCTCGGTGTCGCCACTGCTGAAGAACCAGGTACTGGGGCCATCGGGCCTTCCATCGGCGTGATACGCGACTTTTTCTCCGTTATTGTTATAGGTCACCTCGATGCCGGCATCCAGTGCGGGATGCGTCATCACCAGGCGGTTGTCGACAAGGATCTGCCAGCCCTGGCGCCAGTCATTGCGGTCGGTCGGATGCATCGCTGCATGATGGCCTTGTCGCAATGCGGTGGTGCGGGTGAGATGGGCCGCGTGGAAGAAGTCATTGGCAGCGGCGACCACTCGCTGGCGGCTTACCATCGATTGCAACAGCGGTAATCCGGCGGTGAGCACGATGGCGGCGATCAGCAGTACGACCATCGTTTCGATCAGGGTGAAGCCGGGGCGCGATCGTTGAGTGTGCATCTCACCAGCACCCGTTGCCCGGGGGCTGGCGTCGACCGAGTGTGTCGGCGCTCAGCGCGCCACATTGTGGATCGGTGAATACGCCCGGGCGTGGAGTTGCGGTGACTTGCACGCACGTCAACAGGTCGGCGTCGGGGCATGCGGCGGCCGCTATCTGGTAGGCGCTGGTGGCTTCAAGGTCGCCGGAGAAGCGGCGAAATTCGGTGCCGGCGTCGGTATCGGCCGGCGTGAAGGTGCGGTAGCTGTGGTCTCGCGCGTGATGCCGCTCTTGCTGCAGCAGTACCTGGAGAACGGCCGCGCGTCCCTCGGCGCGGCGACTTCGTGTCACGTGCTGCTGGTAGCTGTTCCAGCTGAACGTGGCCAGCAGGCCGAGGATCGCGAGCACCACCATCAGTTCGATCAGTGTAAAGCCGGAATGCTGCGTCGTTTGATGTCGGCGGCGGGTCATGGCCATCGTCCACGTCGCCAGCCGACTACGTCCAGTGTGGCGTCGTCATCGCCGGACTGCTGGCGCCGCACTAACATCTGTACTGCAGCGCGCGCTCCACCCGCGCCAAAACCCCAGGCGCTGACGCGATAGAGGTCCCGGCGACGCCACTCCCGAATCTCGATCCATTCGATGGCATAACGGGGAGGGGGCAGGCGATGGGCATCGAATTGCGCCCGCATGCGGCTGAATCGACCAAGCTCGGTCGCCTCGGATCTGCGTAACGGTTTTTCTCCTCCCCAGCGGTTGTCGCGCAAATCGACCAGCGCATCGTCGAGCGCGGCCTGGGCCGCCAGCCGTGCTTGCAGCAGCCCCTGGTGATTGCGGGCGGCGTGTTCTTCCAGCGAACGCAGGCGTACCGATGACGCGCCCAGCAGCAGGATGACGACCAGGATGGTCAGCGTGATGATGAGCGTTGCACCCTGTTGTGATGCCGGTAGCTTCATCGTGGCTCCCCGGGCCCCGGCATCGGCACCGCATTGCGCAACATCACGGTGGTCTCGAAAACGGCACGCAGGCGTGGCGGGTGCTTGTCGGTGGCGATGCTCACCGTCTGCGGGCCGGGCCCGAGCAAGTCGAACGAGTGCGCGGCACCGCCACGGTCGTTGAAATGCCTGCCGCGCACCAGCAGCGCAATGCGCACCAGGCGCACCCGCCGCCACAGCGCTGGCGTCATCTGGCTGGCGCTGTACCAGCGATCGGCGCCGTTCACCGTATCGCTGTCTACGCCATAAAGGACTTGCATCGATTCGATGCCGGATGCCACTGCGTCCTTGCCGATGCCGCCCTTGGCATTGTGATAGCGGCAGTGCAATTCGGGTTCGTTGTTGCCCGTCTGCCTGATGAAATAGATGACCCAGCTGCGCCGGCCGTCACTGCCGGCGTTGCCGTCCCCTCTTTTGCTGGTGATGGCGCCGCTGCCGCAGCTGGCGACATGACCGACGTCGGGTGAACCGAAGAAGCCGATCATCAGGATGTCGCTCTGATTGATGCCCCGCTCGGTGCCAGCATCGAAGTTATTCTTTTGGGGATCGAGTGCGGCGGCGTTGCGACGGTCGTCGAGGCCGCGTAATCCACCGGTGCGCAGTACCGGGCTGGTCGACTGCAACGCGCGCTCCCACGGTAAATGATTGGCTTGTGACAGGACGGTACGCAGGTGCGACAGGCTCAGCCGCCCGGTTTCCTGTACCAGGGCGGCGTCGTCAAGATCGAGATAGACAGCATGCGCCTGGTGCAGCAGTGCGCCGGCCGACAGCACCACCAGCAAGCCCGTGGCCAGCGAGACCATCATCTCGATCAGGGTGAAGCCGCGCGCCATGTGATGTCGCGTGGTCATTCAGTATCCGATGAACATGGTCAGCTGCGGCCGCTCGATGGCGGTGCCATTGTCGCCGCCGAAACGCCTGGCATCGCGCCAGCCGAGTTTGATGTAGACCGGCGCCGTACTGTCTTGCGGGCAGCTCCAGTCGCTGGCGATGGTGGAGGGCAGGCGACCGTCACGGCAGACTGCTGCACGGGCGCCAGGGAAATTGCTCGACCAGCGGGCGGTCCAGCCGGCCACCGCCGCAGCAGCGAATTCTAGGGGGGAGCAGGCTGCGGCACTACAACTGTTTCCAATAGGAGCGAGGGCGCCGCCGTTGAAGGAAAGCAGATAAGGATCGATGCCGTCACGCACGCCGCCAGCGTGATATTCGGCCCGTAGCTCGGCCAGCTCGACGGCCATCATCATGGCGCGGGTCTGCAACGCGCTGTCGCGGCCGCTGCGCAGCGCCTGCAGTTGCAGCATGATCATCGCCATCGCGCCGCTGCCCAGCACCAGCATGGCGACCAGCACTTCGATCATGGTAAAGCCTGAGTGGCGACGCATCATCCTGCCCCCCGCGTTGAAGTCAACCAGGCGGGCAGTGTAGAAGGGGCAGGGATGATTGGCGCGTGCTAGCGCTTATTTTGATGTGGTGTAGAACATGTTCGTCGATGCACTTGAACTGCATCGACGAGCCGGTCAGAACGACGAGCCAGGTTGCTTGAGAAAGTCGGTCTCTTCAATCGTGGAGGCGCGCCCGAGGATGGCGTTGCGATGCGGGAAGCGGCCGAACTGCGCGATCACGTCACGATGGCGACGCGCATAGTCGGCAAAGCCGGCAAACGCCTGGCGCTGCGCATCGTTGGCCTGGTGCTCGCGCGCCAGTGCGCCGATCAGCTCGACCGCATAGTGCTGGTCGTCGATGTCTTCCGAATGTTCCAGCGGGAGATAGGCGAACAGGCGCGCGATGGCCGGCAACGTGCGATCAAAGCCGGTCGCCAGCAGCAACTGGCAGCATTGGCGGGCCAATTCGTCAAACGCAAAGGCGCGTGGCGTGCCGCGGTAGATATTGCGCGGGAACTGGTCCAGCAGGATCACCAGCGCCAACAGCGTCGGCGCAGATTCGGTCCAGTCGTCGAGGCGGTTGCTGGCCGCGTCCTGCAGCAGGGCCTCGAAGCGTGCGGCAATGTCGGCGTCGCCCCCGGCGTGCTTGCCGAACCACACGGCTGACTGGCGGGCCGCCACCTCTTCAGGGGCGACCGTGGCGTAGTCGGGGCCGAACCAGAAGTCGAGGAGGGCCTGGGCGCGCGGGTCGCTCATTGCGCCGTGACCGTGATCTGCACGTCGCCCAGCGTGACACGCTGTCCGGGGACGATCTTGCAGGTCTTGCGCAGCTCGGTCTTGCCGTTGACCTTCACCTGGCCGTCGGCCACGATCTGTTTGCCGGCCCCCCCGCTATCGCACAGCCCGACCAGCTTGAGCAGCTGGTTGAGTTCGACATGGGGATGGCCTTGCAGCGGGAAGGAGATTTTTTGCATCAGGGTCTTTCAGGGTAAAGATGAATCAACTGTAGAGCGCGGTAATGACGAACAGGGCGATGTTGCACAACAGGCCCAGCGTCCATACCGCCGAGCGTGCGCTGGCCTGGTTGCCCAGGTACAGCGCGGTGTAGGCCAGCCGACAGGCGATGAAGGCCAGTGCGGCAGCATCGACTGCGCCCTGGGGCGCATCGAATTGCTGCGCCACCAGCACGCCGGCGGCGAACAGGGGCAGCGCTTCGAAATGGTTGCGGTGGGCATAGTCGGCGCGCCGGCGCAGGCCGGTGAGCTCATTCATCCAGGCGCGTGGCTCGGCATTGTCGAAGTCGCGGCGGCCCCATTTGGCCACCGCCACGGTGAAGATCGGCAGCAGGCCGGCGAAGAGGATGCACCAGGTTGCAATCGGCATAATATCCTTAGAGTTGTTTGGCGGCGAAGGTGTTGCAGGCGCTTACCTTGCCCTCGGTAATGCCGCGCTTGAACCATGACACCCGCTGGGCGGACGTGCCATGGGTGAACGAATCGGGCACCACTTCGCCGCGGGCCTGGCGCTGCAGGGCATCGTCGCCGATGGCCGAGGCGGCGTTGAGGGCGGCGTCGATGTCGCCGGCTTCGATGATGTGGCGGGCTTCGTTGGCGTGGTAGGCCCATACGCCGGCGAAGCAGTCGGCTTGCAGTTCGAGGCGCACCGACATGGCGTTGGCTTGTTTCTCGGTGCTGTTGCGGCGCGCGGCCTCGACCTTTTCCGAGATGCCCAGCAGGTGCTGCACGTGATGGCCCACTTCATGTGCGATCACATAGGCCTGGGCAAAGTTGCCGGACACCTTGAAGCGTTGTTTCATCAGGTCGTAGAAGGCGAGGTCGATGTAGACCTTCTGGTCGGCCGGGCAATAGAAGGGCCCCATGGCGCTCTGGCCGGTGCCGCACGCGGTCTGGGTGCGTCCGGAAAAGAGCACCAGTCGCGGGCGCACGTACTGGCTGCCGTTGGCGGCAAACAGTTGGCCCCAGGTGTCTTCGGTGTCGGCCAGCACGGTGGAGACGAAGCGCGCCATCTGGTCGTCCGGCGAAGGCTTGTGCGCCGGCGCCTGTTGCTGCACCGGCACCGGACCGCCGCCACCGCTGAGCATGCTCAGTACGGTCAGGGGATTGATGCCCAGGAAATAAGAGGCCACCAGCGCCACCGCCACCGTGCCCAGGCCGATCGATCGGCCGCCGAACGAAAAACCGCCGCCGCCACCGCCGCCACTATCGCCACGCCGGTCTTCGACGTTGTCGCTTTCGCGATTGCCTTCCCATTTCATGATGCTTCCCTTTTTCTATGCCCGCGATTGTAATGGACCGGCGCAACGGCGGGCGGTTCGCCGCCGGCCGTTCGATCATATTTTGTGGGTTTTGTCCGACGGCGCTTCGCCGGAAATGTCCGATTGTCGCGCTTTTGCCTGCCGGGTATGTTGCAGTGTATAAATAGCAGCGGCAGGCTTTCGTCCTGCTACTGGCCGGTCCGAATAACAAATGCAGCAAAGCAAGGAGACGCACATGACCTTATGGCTCGTCATACTGGTAGCGGGCGCGCTGGCGCTGATGATGGCGCGTGCAAACGCATGGATGTGGTTGCTGGCCGAGGCGGTATGGATCTGGCTCGGCGGCCCGCTGGCGGGCATCGAGCTGCCGATCATGGTGCTGCTGGCGATCCTGCTGTTTGCCCCGACCTTGCTGGTGGCCATCGATGCGATGCGGACCTCGCTCATCACGCGTCCGGCGCTGGATACCTTCCGCCGTATCATGCCGCGCATGTCGGCCACCGAGCGCGATGCCATCGAGGCCGGTACCGTGTGGTGGGATGGCGAGCTGTTTTCGGGGCGCCCCAACTGGCAGCGCCTGTTCGAGGTGGCGCCGCCACGCCTGAGTGCCGAAGAGCAAGCTTTCCTGGATAACGATGTCGAGCAGTTGTGCGCCATGGTCAGCGACTGGGACACCAGCGTGAAACACCAGGACCTGCCGCCGGCGGCCTGGCAGTTCATCAAGGAACGCGGCTTCCTGGGGATGATCATCCCGCGCCAGTACGGCGGCAAGCAGTTCTCGGCCTACATGCATTCGCAGGTGATCATGAAGCTGTCGTCGCGTTGCCCGGCGGCGGCCATTTCGGTGATGGTGCCCAATTCGCTGGGGCCGGCCGAACTGCTGTTGCACTACGGCACCCAGGCCCAGAAAGATCATTACCTGCCGCGCCTGGCGCAGGGGCTGGAGATTCCCTGCTTTGCGCTGACCAGTCCTTATGCCGGTTCCGACGCCGCTGCCATTCCCGACGTGGGCGTGGTGTGTCGCGGCATCCACGAAGGGCAGGAGACCATCGGCTTCAAGGTGACCTGGAGCAAGCGCTACATCACCCTGGCGCCGGTGGCGACCGTGCTGGGCCTGGCCTTCAGGGTGCGCGATCCGGACGGTCTGCTGGGCGATGATCCCGAGCCTGGCATTACCTGCGCGTTGATTCCCACCAGCCATCCGGGAGTGGTCACCGGGCGGCGCCACTGGCCGCTCAATGCGGTCTTCCAGAACGGACCGACGTCGGGCCATGAGGTCTTTATCCCCATGGATTGGGTCATCGGCGGCCTGGCCCAGGTGGGGCGCGGCTGGCGCATGCTGATGGAGTGCCTGGCCGCCGGGCGCGCCATTTCGCTGCCATCGTCGAATGTGGGGTTCTCGAAACTGGCGGTGCGCGGCACCAGCGCCTACACCGCCATGCGGCGTCAGTTCAAGGTCGAGATCGGCAAGTTCGAAGGGGTGCAGGAGGCGCTGGCACGCATGGGCGGCAATCTCTACATGATCGATGCTACCCGTCGCCTGTCGGCGCTGGCCGTGGATGCGGGCGAGAAGCCGTCGGTGATCTCGGCCATCTCGAAGTATCACGTGACCGAGCGCGGCCGCACCATCGTCAACGATGGCATGGACGTGATCGGCGGCAAGGGCATCTGCATGGGGCCGGGCAATTTCCTGGCGCGCGCCTATCAGCAGGTGCCGATCGCCATCACCGTCGAGGGCGCCAATATCCTGACCCGATGCCTGATCATCTTTGGCCAGGGGGCGATCCGTTGCCATCCCTATGTATTGCGCGAACTGGCCGCAGCGGCCGACGAGAACCACGAGCGCGCCACCCAGGAATTCGACAAGTTATTGTTTGCTCACCTCTCGTTCGCGGCAGCCAACTTTGCGCGCGCGTTCGTCGGTGGCATCAGCTATGGCTGGTTGCTACCTTCAACCGGCCAGGCAGCACGCCAGACGCGTCGTTACTTTCGGGCGGTCACGCACCTGTCGTCGGCATTGGCGCTGCTGGCCGATGTCAGCATGGCGGTATTCGGCGGCACCTTGAAATTACGCGAGCGGATATCGGGGCGGCTGGGCGATGTGCTGTCGCAGTTGTACCTGGTGTCGGCCGCACTCAAGCGCTTCGAGGACGATGGCCGGCCAGCGGAGGATCTGCCCTTGCTCGAATGGTCAGTGCGCGATGCGCTGCATCGGGCGCAGGAGGCGATTGTGGATGTGCTGCATAACTTTCCCAATCCGTGGATCGCGCTGGCCTTGCGGGTAGCGATCTTTCCGCTGGGGCTGATCTATCGCAAGCCCTCGGATCTGCTGGGCACCGCCGTGGCGCGGGCCATGCAAACGCCTGGGCCCGCGCGCGAGCGCCTGCTGTCGGATACCTACGTGCCGCAGGGTGACGACCCGCTGGCCGCCGGCGAACGGGCCTTTGCGCTGACGCCGACGGTGCAGTTGCTGGAGCAGCGTCTGAAGCCGGTGATCAAGGAGGGGCAATTGCCGCCGATGCCGCAGAGCCTGATCGAGATGAAGGCCTGGAACGCGCTGGCGTTCGAACGCGGCTTCATCAGCCAGCAGGAACTCGGCGCGCTCGATGCGTTTGCCCACGATGGCGACCTGACGATCCAGGTGGATGATTTTGCGCCGGACTTCGATCGCAAGGAAATCGTCGACGCCGAGGAGGCCCGCCGCTTGATCGTGTAGCGGTGTTGGCCGGCACGACGGTGAATTTATAACTCATCCGCCGTCGTCCTGACGAAAGTCAGGACCCAGCGACTTTCGCTGCAGTCAATATAGAATCGAGGGTTTCAGTTAGCCACCGTGTTCTCAATGAATCTGCCCCGCATCTACCTCGCCGGCCCCGACGTCTTCAAGCGTGATTACGCCCAGCATAAACAGAACGCCAGGCGCTGGTGCGCCGAACTGGGCCTGGTGGCCCTGTGCCCGGGCGATGATGAAGTCGTGGGCGATAGCCGCGAAGAAGTATCGCGCGGGATCTTCGACATCAACCTGGCGCTGCTGGATTCGGCCGACTACGTGGTAGCCAACTTGGCCAATTTTCGCGGGCACGAGCCGGACTCCGGCACCGTGTTCGAAATCGGTTATGCCATCGGGCGCGGCAAGAAGGTGTGGGGTTACAACACACCGCAGAAGGATCTGCTGGCGCAGATACCGCAGGGTGAGCCGGGTCATTGCCGGGACGGCATGCAGATCGAGGATTTCGGCTTGCCGCGCAACCTGATGCTGGCGCATTCCTGCGAGCTGGTCGAGGGTGACTTGAGCGCCTGCCTGCTGAAGGTGGCGCGCTGGCACGCGAACCGGACCTGATCCTGCAATGATCCGGACTGCGGCCAATCACTACATATTGGACGGAGCGATCATCTCGGCGTAGTCGTACAGCGCGCCGAGCACTTCCTGCGCCTGTTCGTCGTCGGTGGTTTCCTGCAACTGGTCGATCTGCTCGAACAACTGGGCGATGGTGCGCGCACCGCCTGCGCCATCGAACAGGCGAGCCGCGCGATGGGCTTCCCAGTCTGCGCTTTCCTGGGCGCTGAGGGTGTCGGGGAAGTTGCGGGCGCGATAGCGGAACAGGATCTGCGTCAGTCGTGCGTCGTCGAACGATACGCTGGCCGTGGCCAGCGCCTGCGGCGTCATGGCGCGCAATTGCGTCAATTGACGCCGGTCGTTGTTGCCCACGAAACCACCATACAGATCTTCGTCGACATCCGGCGCAGCCTCTTGCTCGCGCTGGTAGACCTGTTGCCAAAGGGGGCTCAGGTCGGGCAGGGCAGCGGCGATTTCGGCGTGTCGCAGGGCGTTGTCGATGTCGATGCCCAGTTCTGCGGCGCGCGCTGGGGCTAGGGTCTTGAGGTTACCCACCACCATGGGCGACTTGTTCAAGTGGATGCTCTTGAGCGCCAGGCGCGTCATGCCCTCCGGCATCGCGTCACTGCGGGTGAAGAGCCGTTGGCGCGCGGTGGCCGCGTCCAGTCCGGCCAATTCGCTGGGGTCCACGCTGAGGTCCCAGGCCAGCAGTTCGTTCTTGTTGGTCGGGTGGATGCCCAGCGGCCACATCAATGCCAGGCAGCCGCGCACTGCCGGGAACATGCCCGAGACGTGCAGGAACGGGCGCGGGGCCGGCAAGCCGATCTCGGTTGCGACCCGGTCTTTCTTGTGCAGGGCCAGGGCGAAGTCGAACAGGCGCGGGTTGTGCTGGCGCAGCAGCCGGGCCAGCGCGATGGTGGCGCGTACGTCGGACAGCGCGTCGTGCGCGGCTTCGTGCACCAGGCCATTGGCGCGGGTGAGGTGTTCGAGCTTGAAACTGACGCTGCCGTCGTCCTTGGTGGGCCAGGTGATGCCTTCCGGGCGCAGTGCGTAGCACAGGCGCACGACATCGAGCAGGTCCCAGCGGCCGCAGCCGTTCTGCCATTCGCGCGCGTAGGGATCGATCAGGTTGCGCCAGAACATGAAGCGGGTGACTTCGTCATCGAAGCGGATCGTGTTGTAACCCACGCCGATAGTGCCGGGTTCAGCCATGGCCTGTTCGATGCGCTCGGCAAACTGGTGTTCGGGCAGGCCTTGCTCCAGGCACTGCTGGGGCGTGATGTGGGTGATCAGGCAGGACTGCGGATCGGGCAGGTAATCGGGTGCCGGCTGGCAGTAGATCATGATCGGCTCGCCGATCTCGTTGAGCTCGGCGTCGGTACGGATCGCGGCGAACTGCGCCGGACGGTCGCGGCGCGGCACGATGCCGAAGGTTTCGTAGTCGTGCCAGAGGAAGGTTTGGTTGGACATCGCAGCGGGACCGGCAGGCGGTCTGTCAAAAAAGGATCAGGAGGACCGCGCGATTATAGAGCCTGATGGCCGCTTTACTGCAATGGCAGGGTATCGCGCTTGAGCAACTTGGTCAGCACCGCCTGCAGGTTGCCGCTGCGCATGGGCGCCGCGCCCTTGGCGTACTCGATGTTGTCGATCACCCAGCCGCGCGCGTCGCGGGTCAGCAATACCTGGTCGGTCCACTTGGCGGGCGCCTTGAGCTTGGCGTCGCTGTAGATCAATTCGACGGCGCACTTGCCGTCACGTTCGCCGATCTCGCACTGCACGATGCGAAAGGTCGACGCGCCGGCCGGGTTGCCGGTGAAGATGTCGCCCTCCACCAGCGGCGGCAGCGGGTCTTCGGCAGCCTGGGTGGCCTGGGCGGTGCGTGCCTCTTCGGCCACCGAAGTGTCCTTGAGCAGGTCGAACAGCGTCACCGACATGAAATGGCGGAAGGTGATCAACTCATTGAGCGTGAGCGCGCCGATCGGCCGCACCTGCTGATGCATCTTGTAGAAACTGGTGACCACGTCGCGGGCCTTGTTTTCATCGCCGCCGGCACAACCGGCCAGCAACATCGCGACACAGATCATGAACGACCCGGCGATGCGCTTGACGACCTGCTTTTCCATTCGCTGCACAATCGGCTCCATTACTTCATTGATATTCGAGGCCCCAGTTTGCCACGTGTTGCCGTGCGGCAATCATAGGTGACGAATAGACAACCGTTCTTTTCGGCAATGATACGTCCTCGATGTCGTCGTAAAGCCGTGGAACACATCGTTAAAAGCCGGCTAATTCCGTCGGTCACGCCCTGTACGGGCGCGCGACCGGTCTAATCGACCTGCCCGATGGCGTCGCTGAGGGTGTCGCTCAGGTATTCGCGGTGGGACGACTGGTCGAGGCCGATGAACTCGATATCGTCGATACGCCATTGTCGCTCTTCCTGCACCAGCAGGACCTTGTCGCTCCAGGCTTCGTCGCTGCCTTCCTTGCGGTAGCGAAACTGCACCTGGCACGATGCCCGTTGCTGGTCGGTTTCGCATGACTCCACCGAAAAGCCGGTTGCGCCCTCGTAGAGCGAGGTCATCAGGTCGCCCTCGACCAGCGGCGGCGCCTGGTTGCCGGCCAGCCCGTGATAGCGGCTCTCGGCCGCTTCGGCCCGGGTCAGCAGCGTATGCAGGGCGCGACTGACCAGCGGCTGGAGTTGCTGCAATTCTTCGGGCGAGGGCAGGCCGGGCGCATTGGCCTTGAGATGAATGCGATAGAAGTTGTCGACGACGTCAGCCTGGCGCTGCTCGTCACCCGAGAAATTATGGCAGCCGCCCAGCAGCAGTGCGGCGACCATGGCACAGAGCGCGCCGGCGCGACGTTGCGGCGTGGTTGACGGCCAGCGGCACGGGCTGGTGGAGGCGGGGGGAAACGGATTGTTCACGGAAGTTCCTGGCGTGCGGCATGCCGCGTTTCTTGATCTTTTCTGGCGCCGCCCAGAGGCGATTGCGCCGCCTGTTAGTCAGGCCGGTGGCGCAATCGTTCCAGCCAGGCTCAGGCCGATTCGCTCAGCAGCGAGAAATGCTCGACCTGGGGCGGGCTGGCGAAAAAGGGGCCAACGATGCCGCGCCATTCGGCGAAGGCCGGCGACTCGCGAAAATCGACGGTGTGGTTTTCGAGCGTGGCCCATTGCACCATCAGGAGGTAGCGTTCGGGCGATTCGATGCCCTTCTGCACCTTGTGGCCCAGATAGCCGCGCGACTTGGCGATGGTCTGCGCCACGCCGCGTTGGATGGCTTCGTCGAATTCGGCCTGCTTGCCGGGTTGGATGCGGATGTCCGCCAGTTCCAGAATCATAGTGTCTCCATGGTCGAGTGCGCCAAAGATGCCTGTCGCGCGACAGTGGCGACCGGCAGTGGCGTGCCGGCGATTATTACATTTTCGTCGTCGCCGGAAGCGCAACAATATTGCGCCGGCCGGTGAAATCGCTTCACGCAGAAGTGTTGTCGGCCGGGCCGGTGCGGGTGCTGCCGGCGGCCCGTGCGGCGCGCAGTTTCTGCTCCATGTCTTCCAGGCCGATCTCGATGGCGCCGGTGCTGATGGTGATTTCCCAGAGCGACACCAGCAACGACAGCACCAGCAGGAACAGGCTGATGCCAAAGCAGATCTCGGCGGCGCGGCCCTGTTCGACGAAGATCAGGAACATCGAGATGGCGCAGATGATGAAGCTCGATACCCCCAGCGCCTGCATGTGGCGGGTCAGCACGATGCGCTTGCGCAGGTTCAGTATCTGGCGCAGCACCAGGTCGCGACCGTCGTCCTTGTGCTGGGTCTGCAGGTTGCGGATCAGTTGCGCCAGCACCAGGAAGCGATTGGTATAGGCCAGCAATAACAGGGAAGTGGCGGGAAACAATAAGGCGGGGGTGGTGAGGTTCATCATCGGATTATGCTTTGGCGAAGGTCTGGGCCGGGATTTTATTATTTCCTGTGGCGCAAGAAACATGCCCATGGCGTGTCGGGATCGCGTTCTCGCGCACATTCGAGTCGACTCGCCTTTTTGGGGCATGGCCTGCACCAGCGCGTGATTCTTGCACCGTTGGCTGGCGCCGGCACGGTGCTGGCGATTATTTTATGAGGCGGCAGCCCCTGGCCAATTGTTATTTGATCCCGCCATCAATACACTACCCGACGATCCAATAAACCATAACGAAAGGATATCCATGTCGGGTTCTTATTTCCCTAAATGGCGACTGCGTTCGAGCGCCGATGATGGCCAGGGCGCGGTGATTGCCGCCGATGAACGCCTGCCCGCGCCACAGACGCTGGCCATGGGCGTGCAGCACGTGGTGGCCATGTTCGGCTCGACCGTGCTGGCGCCGTTGCTGATGGGTTTCGACCCGAACGTGGCGATCCTGATGTCGGGCGTGGGAACCCTGCTGTTCTTCCTGCTGGTGGGCGGCCGCGTGCCGAGCTACCTGGGGTCGAGCTTTTCCTTCATCGGCCTGGTGATTGCCGTGACCGGCTATGCCGGCCAGGGGGCCAATGCCAACCTGGGCGTGGCGTTGGGCGGCATCATCGCCTGCGGCGCCGTGTATCTGTTGATCGGCCTGCTGGTGGGCGTGGTCGGTACCCGCTGGATCGAGAACCTGATGCCGCCGGTGGTCACCGGCGCGGTGGTGGCGGTGATCGGCCTGAACCTGGCACCGATCGCCGTCAAGGGTGTTTCGGCCAACACGTTCGATGCCTGGATGGCGCTGGTGACGGTGCTCTGCGTCGGGCTGGTGGCGGTGTTTACACGTGGCATGCTGCAGCGGCTGCTGATCCTGGTCGGCCTGCTGCTGGCCTATGTGATCTATGCGGTCCTGACCAATGGCGCCGGCTGGGGCAAGCCGATCGATTTCTCGGCCGTGGCCGCGGCTGCCTGGTTCGGCGTGCCGCATTTCTCCACGCCCGTGTTCCAGGGCAGCGCGATGGCCTTGCTGGCGCCGGTGGCGATCATCCTGGTGGCGGAAAACCTCGGTCATATCAAGGCCGTGTCGGCCATGACCGGCCAGAACCTGGACCGCTATATCGGTCGTGCGTTTGTCGGCGATGGCCTGGCGACCATGGTCTCTGGCAGCGTCGGCGGCACCGGCGTCACCACCTATGCCGAGAATATCGGCGTCATGGCGGTGACCAAGATCTACTCGACGCTGGTGTTCGTGGTGGCGGCGGTGATTGCGATCCTGCTGGGCTTCTCGCCCAAGTTCGGCGCGCTCATCCTGACCATTCCGGGCGCGGTGCTGGGCGGTGTATCAATCGTGGTGTTCGGCTTGATCACGGTGTCGGGGGCGCGTATCTGGGTCGAGAACAAGGTCGACTTTTCCAATAACACCAACCTGATCGTGGCCGCCGTGACCCTGGTACTGGGTGCCGGCGATTTCACCTTGAAGCTGGGCGGCTTCGCGCTGGGCGGCATCGGCACCGCCACCTTCGGTGCGATCATCCTGCACGCGCTGCTCAAGCGCCGCAGCTGATTCCGGGCGTGGGGTACTGCCGTGCCCCACGCAGCAGGAGCACAGTTTGACAACAATAAATTTCCGTTGAGCAATTCTGTGTTGCTGACTATACTTTGCGGCGTTGCAGCGACCGGCTAACCAGCCCTGGCGCGGCGGTCGTCCAGGGAGGGCGTCGCTGATGCGGTCCTGCGTTCTTAATCAAGGGGAACCCGCAGCATGAATACCACCACCCGCCTGTTGGCACTGATGTGCGTTGCCGCCCCGTTGCTGGCGGCATGCGACATCAATGCCGGCAAGAAGGATTACGCTTACTTCCGCCAGAACCTGGACCAGGCCAAGTCGGTGTCGGACCAGTGCTCGCTCAACGGCACTTCCGGCATGAACAAGTCGCAGATTTCAGAATGCGACGCCGCGCGCGAAGCGTATTCCAACCGCAAGCTGGGGTATTGACCGTTTTATTTAGGGCCGTCGTTCCAGCGTAGCGACAGCTTGCTCGGCTGGCTGCCCAGCGTCACCTGCCGGCTCTGGGTCTGGCCGTTATAGAGTGCGCTCACCTGATATTTGCCGGGCGGCAACTTGACATTGGTCATGGGGCCGGCGGCGGGTAACGAAAACACGCTGGCACCAGCACCGTTGCTGATCTCCAGCTTGACGTCGCTGATGTACTCGCCGCTGGCGCCTTGCGAAAATAACAATTGAAGATTGTAGTCGCTGGCGGTGGCCTTGATCGAGGCCTGCTCGCCGGCACCGATGCCGCCATTCATGTAAGGCGGCGCCGATTGGGCCAGGACGCCGCTGGCGGCCGTCGCCAGGCACAGCGACAGCAGGGTTTGGCGTAGGCGCAGATTGCTTTTCATGGTGGGTCTCCATCGCTGTTGATCTGATGAATGGGCCACGGCCGGGCTGAAAAGTTCGCATTGCCGCCAGGCATGTGGCGCGTCATGGCTCTGTCACAAATTTGTCAAAGTCGGCCGGTAGAATGCGTCCGACCTTCCAAGCACCTCTTCCCCCTCATGCACAACCCGCCGGAAACACCGCAAGCCCTGCACCTGCTCTACGAGCCGGCCGGATTCATCTGCGCATTCCGTTTTGAAGTGGGCCGCGCGCGGCAGATGAAGTGGAACGAGGTGATCGACTATCGGCCCCAGCCCGAAGCCTTTACCTGGCTGCATGTGAAGACCGCCGACGTCAAGATCCAGCAATGGATGGTGCATCACAGCGGCGTGCCGGAGCACATCAACGAATTCTTGCTGAGCAGCGACACCCATCCCGGTCTGCACATGAGCGCCGAGAGCGTCTACGGCACGCTGACCGATATCAAGATGGAGATCGGCGACACCGGCACCGAGAAAGGCGCGCTGCACTTCTACCTGGACAGCCAGCGGCTGCTGACCTTTCGCACGCAACCGTTGTGCTCCACCAACCTGCTGCGCCAGAAGGTGCTCGACGGCGCCAGTTTCCAGAACAGCATGGACCTGTTCGCCGAGTTGTTGCGGTGTTTGGCCGATGGCTTCAACGAGCGGCTGGACAGCCTTAACGACAAGGTCGATGACATCGAGTTTTCGGTTTTGTCGGATCGTCGTCCGGAAGACCGCAGCGAGCTATCGAGCATTCGCCGTCAACTGGCCGAACTGCGTCGTTTCATCGCGCCCGAGCGTCGCATCCTGAACCAGTTCAATCGCCTGCGCCCGGCCTGGGTGCCGTCGACCGCGATGGATGACCTGACCCATGCGCTGGACGAACTCAACGAATTGCATACCACCGTCGAAGCGCTGTACGAACGCGCCAAGCTGCTGCAGGAAGAGATCGCCTCGCAGATGTCGGAGCAGATGAACCGCAACCTGATGGCCTTGTCGATCCTGACTGCACTGTTGATGCCGGCCACGCTGGTGTCGGGGATCTTCGGGATGAACGTGGCAGGCCTGCCGGGCCTGCACGATGAAGTCTCGTTCTGGGTGGTGATGGGGGTGATGGGCGCACTCGGGCTGGCGACGGTGGCCTTCCTCAAGTGGCTGAAGATCTGGTAACCGGGCGAACCCGACGACGGTCAGTCGCGCTCGGCCAGCGCGGCTTCGCTTTCGCGGATGAGACGATCGATATCGATGTTGTCGACCGCTTCGATGCGCAGCGTCACCGGGCGCCATAGCGAATACAGCCACAATCCGATGGTGCACAGGGTGCCCAGGAACAGCGTGATGAAACCCGACAGGAACAGGCCGATGAAGGGCGATGCGATCAGCCCGTCATAGCCGATCAGGTGCTTGCCGTCCCAGGTGATGGTGTGCGCGCCAAACAGCGACAACACGCCCATCAAGGTCGAAAACGGCACCAGCGAGAACGTGGTGCCGATAGCCAGCAGCTTGTAGATGGTGCCCATCGACATGCGCTGTATCTTGAGCTGTTCGAACATGATTCCCCTTAGCCTGCTACCGCGCGGTCGTCGCCGGCGCAGGTCTCGCATGAAGCGGGCAGCGCATCCCCTGAACTGCGCGCCGCCCGTGGTGTCGCCGGATGCTTACTTGCCCCAGCTGTCCTTGAGTGTCACCGCACGGTTGAAGACCGGCTGGCCATCGGTGGAATCGACGCGATCGGCGACGAAGTAGCCATGCCGTTCGAACTGATAGATATCGCCTGGCTGGGCGCTCTTGAGCGTCGGTTCCAGATAGGCGGTGATGACTTCCTTCGAATTCGGATTGAGCGCGGTGAGGAAATCCTTGCCGCCGGCATCCGGATGCGGATCGGTGAAGAGGCGATCGTACAGCCGCACTTCGGTAGCCAGTGCGTGCTCGGCGCTGACCCAGTGCAGGTTGCCCTTGACCTTGTAGGTGGAGCTGCCTTCGGTGCCGCTCTTGCTGTCTTCGAAGTAAGTGCAATGCACCGCGATGACGTTGCCGTCCTGGTCCTTGTCGCAGCCGGTGCATTCGACCACGTAGCCATAACGCAGGCGTACCTTGTTGCCGGGGAACAGGCGGAAATAACCCTTGGGCGGGACTTCCATGAAGTCTTCGCGCTCGATCCACAACTCGCGGGTGATCGGGAAATGACGATGTTCCTGGTCATGCAGCGGATGCGACGGCGGATACACCGGCGCGCTGCAGTCGATGCTCTGGCCGGCCGGGAAGTTGTCGATGATCAATTTCAGCGGACGCAATACGGCCACCGCACGGCGCGCCTTGGGATCGAGGTCCTCGCGCAGTGCACCTTCGAGCACACCATAGTCGATCCAGCTGTTGTGCTTGGAAGCGCCGGTGCGGTCGCACATCAGGCGAATCGCTTCCGGCGTGTAGCCGCGACGGCGCAGGCCGACGATGGTTGGCATGCGCGGGTCGTCCCAGCCTTCGACGATCTTCTCGTCCACCAGCTGCTTGAGCTTGCGCTTGCTGGTGATGATGTAGGTCAGGTTCAGGCGCGCGAATTCGTACTGGCGCGGCAGCGGCTTGGCGAACATGCCCTCGGCGGACAGGCGTTCCAGCACCCAGTCGTAGAGCGGGCGCTGGTCTTCGAATTCGAGGGTGCAGATCGAGTGCGAGATATTCTCGAGCGCATCTTCGACCGGGTGGGCGTAGGCGTACATCGGATAGACGCACCACTTGCTGCCGGTGTTGTGGTGCACGGCATGGCGGATACGGTAGATGGCCGGGTCGCGCAGGTTCATGTTCGGGCTGGCCATGTCGATGCGGGCGCGCAGGATCAGCGAGCCGTCCGGGTGCTTGCCGTCGCGCATCTCTTCGAACAGGCGCAGCGACTCATCGGCGGGACGATCGCGCCATGGCGAATTGCGGCCGGGTTCGGTCAGGGTGCCGCGGCTTTCGCGCATCTGTTCGGCATTCTGCTCGTCGACATAGGCATGGCCCGAGCGGATCAGCGCCTGGGCGCCGGCGTACATGAAGTCGAAGTAATTGCTGGCGTAGTACAGGTGCTGTCCGCCTTCGTGTTCCCACGAAAAGCCCAGCCACTGGACCGCGTCGAGGATGGTGTCGACGTATTCCTGCTCTTCCTTTTCGGGATTGGTGTCGTCGAAACGCATGTGGCAGCGGCCCGCGTAGTCGCGTGCCAGGCCAAAGTTGAGACAGATCGACTTGGCGTGACCGATGTGCAGGTAACCGTTGGGTTCGGGCGGGAAGCGCGTGATTACCTGGGGCAGCGGGGCGCCATCGTGGGTGCTGCGGTCGGCATAGGTGCCGGAGACCAGATCGGCCTCGATGATGCCGCGCAGGAAATTGGTGGGCGGCACCGGCGCGTGGCCGTTCTTCAGTTCATTGCTCATGGTTGAATCGGGAGGATGCTGGTTTATTCAGATGGCAGGCATTCTACCGCAGCGAGCCCGCTTGCACCGGGCCAGGCGGCGTCGGGGCAGAGATTTTTTCGGTGCGCCAGCCACATCGGTTCGATGCTCTTGTTACAGATGATACGGCCCTGTATTACCTGTAGTGCCACGCCACGGGCAATCTGCCCTTGTCCGGACCGGGTTCGGCCCGGACACTAACAGAGAGGGCATCATGAAAAGACTAATCAAACTGGTGGTTGCCGCAGCCGTGGCCGCGGCCACATTGTCGGCTTGCGTGGTGGTTCCGGTCGGGCCGCCGCATCCGCATTACGCCCGTCCGTACTACGGACCGGGCTATTACTACGGCCGTTGATGCCACGTTGATGCCAATCGACCCATCAGTTGGCCGGCGTGCGGCGACCGGCCGGGTTGCGATGCACCGATTTCAGTGACTTGAGCGGAATCGCAATCTGCGCCATGGTGCCGGCCGGGACGTTGTGGGTAATGATCAGCTCGGCCAGCGGCCCGTACAGGGTCGATACCCGTTCGCGAATATGTTCCAGCCCGAAATGCTGGCCGATCTTGGGCTCCTTGCGGCCTACCACGCCCAGCCCAGCGCGCGGCGCAGGCTGGTTGAGGGCGGCGCCGCTGGCCAGGCCGACGCCGGTGTCGAATACGCTCAATACGAGAAGGTCCTGGTGCAGGGCGGCGCGCACGGTGCAGTTGCCGCCGTCGGCCTTGGGCTCAAGTCCGTGCTTGATGGCATTTTCGACCAGTGGCTGCAGCAGCATGGGCGCCAGCCGCAGGCGGCCCAGGTGTTCCGGCAACTGCAGCGTGTAGGACAGGCGCAGGCCCATGCGCAGCGACATCAGGCCGAGATAGGCGCCGATCAGGTCGAATTCCTTTTTGAGGGTGGTGCTGTCATTGCGCGATGTCGCCAGCGTGGTGCGCATGAACAGGTTCAACTGGTTCAACATGTGCTGCGCCCGCAGCGGTTCGGCGCCGATCAGCGTCTGCAGCGTGGACAGCGTATCGAACAGCAGGTGCGGCTCGATCTGCGCCTGCAGCATCTGCAATTGCGCCTGCACCGCATGTTTTTCGACTTCGCTGGCATTGGCCAGGGCGGAGGCAGCGTTATCCCGGTTCCAGAAGAAGATGGCCGCGCCCACGCTGACCAGCGAGATCAGCACCAGCACCCCGGTGACGCCATCGCTGCCGGCCAGCGGCCACCAGACGATGGGTTGTTCCAGGATACGGGCCGACAGCGCCCGGCCCAGCAGCAGCGACGCCGGCGCCAGCACCGCCAGCAAGGCCAGGAAACCGATCCAGGCGGGCTTGTCGTCGCCCCAGATGGCCACCCGGAAGCCGTTGATCAACACCATCGTCAGCAGGCCGATGCACATGGCCAGCATCAGGTTTTCGTAGAAACCGGGGCCGATGTGCATCAGGGTGGTGACCGCCAGCGCGCATAACAGGTTGACCGCCACCGTGGGCAGCAGCGCGAACAGCAATTCACGCAACAACAGGATCAGGCGCGGAGGGATGGAAGTGTCTAGTCGGTTCATTGAATGATGCGGGCTGCAGGTCCTGATCTGTCGGGCGTGAAATAGTACCCCGATTCCCTGCGCGCGAGGAGCTTGTCGCCCGGCGCGATCTACACTAAGGTAAGCCCCCGAGGGGGCGCGCCTTGCCCTGACGACTTCAAACGGAGAACAACATGTGGCCTTATCCACGGGCGCTGGCCCATCGCGGTGGCGGCACCCTGGCGCCCGAAAATACCCTGGCCGGCTTTCGCGCCGGCTTGCAGTACGGCTATCGCGCCGCCGAATTCGATGTGATGCTGACCCGCGACGAAGTGCCGATCCTGATGCACGATCCCCAGCGCGGACGTACCCTGCCCGGCAGCGGCGCCATCGCCGAGACCGACTGGGCGCAACTGCGCGAGCTCGATGCCGGCGCCTGGCATGGCCCCGGGTTTGCCGGGGAGCGCATCTGCACGCTGCAGCAGGCGCTGGATTTCTGTACTGCCAACGGCATCTGGATGAACGTCGAGATCAAGCCCGGCGCGCCGGCCCAGGCGCGGCGCACGGGCGAGCTCACCGCGCTGGCCGTGGCGCGGCACGTGGCGACGACGATCAAAGAACCCGATCGCGCGGCGCAACTGCCGGTGCTCTCATCGTTCTCGTTCGAGGCGCTGCTGGCGGCCAGGGACGCGGCACCAGAACTGCCGCGTGGTTTCCTGGTGGACGTGATTCCTGCCGACTGGGAGTCGCGGCTGGCGCAATTGGGCGCGGTGGCGCTGCATACCAATCACAAGCACCTGAGCCAGGCGCAGGCGCAAGCGGTCAAGGCGGCCGGCTTCGGATTGTTTTGTTATACCGTCAATGATCCCGGGCGGGCGGTCGAGATCGCCGGCTGGGGCGTCGATGGCTTTTGCACCGATCGCATCGATCTTGTTAGTGCCGCCGACTGGGCGCGCGGATAAGTCGAATTACGTGTCAACGCCCCGGCGCGAGCTGGCGTTAAGGAAGCACAAGGTCGGGGATTTGCCAAGGGGGGGCGCCGACAGACTTGTGAAGCACATAACATGTACCGTATTAGTTAGTGAGGAAAATGATGAAGATCAACAAACTGCTGGCCGCCGTGCTCGTCGCCGCTTTCGCCCTGCCGGTCATGGCTCAGCCTGCCCCGGCGCCTGGTGCACCTGCCGCTGCCTCCAAGCCAGCTGCCAAGCACAAGCACGTCAAGAAGCATAAAAAGCACAAGAAGCACGCTCACCGCAAGGCCAAGCCGGCACTGCCCATCAACAAGGGCGCCTGATTGCGCTGACCCGGTCGCTTGCCCGCAAGGGCGAATGATGCAGGCGTCTGAACGCACGGCCGTGCCAAGGCCCGCAACCCGTCCGGAGCGATCCCGACGGGTTTTTTCTTGCCTGCAAGCGGGGCGTCAAGGCGCTTGGGGGCGGGCTTGCGATCCCATATGGCTTCGCGCGCGGATCACGTATAATCGCTGATTCGCAATCACTTTTGCACCGTCTTTTACCAGCCTTCGAACATGAACTCAGCCGAAATTCGCGATAAGTTTCTGAAATTCTTTGAATCCAAAGGACACACCATCGTCCGGTCATCCAGCCTGGTCCCGGGTAACGACCCGACCCTGCTGTTTACCAATTCCGGGATGGTTCAGTTCAAGGATGTGTTCCTCGGAACCGACAAGCGCAACTATGTGCGCGCCACCTCGGTGCAGCGCTGCCTGCGCGCCGGCGGCAAGCACAACGACCTGGAGAACGTCGGCTACACGGCGCGTCACCATACTTTCTTCGAAATGCTGGGCAACTGGTCCTTCGGCGACTACTTCAAGCGCGATTCGCTGAAGTGGGCCTGGGAACTGCTGACCAATGTCTATGGCCTGCCGGCCGACAAGCTGTGGGCCACGGTCTACCAGACCGACGACGAGGCCTATGACATCTGGACCAAGGAAATCGGCTTGCCGCCGGAGCGCGTGGTGCGCATCGGCGACAACAAGGGCGCGCCTTATGCCTCCGACAACTTCTGGCAGATGGCCGAAACCGGCCCGTGCGGCCCCTGTTCCGAGATCTTCTTCGATCACGGCCCTGACGTCTTCGGCGGTCCTCCGGGCAGCCCCGACCAGGACGGCGACCGCTACATCGAGATCTGGAACAACGTGTTCATGCAGTTTGATCGCCAGCTCGACGCCAAGACCGGCGAATACACGCTCACGCCACTGCCGGCGCCTTGCGTCGATACCGGTATGGGCCTGGAGCGCCTGGCTGCGATCCTGCAACACGTGCACAGCAATTATGAAATCGACCTGTTCCAGCACCTGATCAAGGCCGCCGCGCGCGAAACCAACACCGCTGACCTGGGCAATGCCTCGCTGCGCGTGATCGCCGACCATATCCGCGCGACTTCCTTCCTGATCGTCGATGGCGTCATCCCGGGCAACGAAGGTCGCGGTTACGTCCTGCGTCGCATCATCCGCCGCGCGCTGCGTCATGGTCACAAGCTGGGTCAGACCAAGCCTTTCTTCTACAAGCTGGTGGCCGACCTGGTGACCCAGATGGGCGCGGCCTATCCCGAGTTGCCGGAAGCCGCAGCGCGGGTCGAGATGGTCTTGAAGCAGGAAGAAGAACGTTTCGGCGAGACCCTTGAACACGGCATGAAGATTCTCGAAGCGGCGCTGGCAGGCAACACCGGCAAGCTCGACGGCGAGACCGCCTTCACCCTCTATGACACCTACGGCTTCCCGCTCGACCTGACGGCCGACATCTGCCGCGAGCGCAATGTCGAACTGGACGAGGCTGGCTTCGACGCCGCCATGGAACGCCAGAAGACCACCGCGCGTGCCGGCGGCAAGTTCAAGATGGCCGCCGCCATTTCTTATACCGGCGACAAGACCCGTTTCGTCGGCTACGAGTCGCTGGCGCAGGCGGCCAAGGTCGTGGCGCTGTACGTGGGCGGTAGCCCGGTGCAGAAGATCGATGCCGGCCAGGATGCCATCGTGGTGCTCGACACCACGCCGTTCTATGCCGAATCGGGTGGCCAGAGCGGGGACGCCGGCGTGCTCGAAGCCGCCGGTGGCCTGTTTGCGGTCTCCGATACCCTCAAGATCCAGGCCGATGTGCCGGGTCATCACGGCCAGTTGATCAATGGCAGCCTGGCGGTGGGCGATGCCGTGCAGGCCAAGGTCGATGCCGACCAGCGCGGCCGCACCGTGCGCAACCACTCGGCGACTCACCTGATGCACAAGGCCTTGCGCGAAGTGCTGGGCTCGCACGTGTCGCAGAAGGGGTCGCTGGTCGATGCCGACAAGACCCGTTTCGACTTCAGTCACAATGCGCCGCTGAGCGCCGACGAGATCCGTCGGGTCGAAGAGATCGTCAACCGTGAAATCCTGGCCAACGTCGCCACCGGCGCCAAGTTGATGGGCTATGACGATGCCATCGCCGCGGGCGCCATGGCGCTGTTCGGCGAGAAGTACGGCGACGAGGTACGCGTGCTGTCGATCGGCACCTCGACCGAATTGTGCGGCGGTACGCACGTCACGCGCACCGGCGACATCGGTCTGTTCAAGATCGTCTCCGAAGGTGGCGTTGCCGCCGGTATTCGCCGGGTCGAGGCAGTGACCGGCGAAGGCGCGCTGGCGCTGGTGCAGTCGCTGTCGAACCGGGTGGCCGAAGCGGCCGCCGCGCTCAAGGTCCAGCCCGAAGAGCTGACCCAGCGCATCGGCCAGGTGCAGGACCAGGTCAAGGCGCTCGAGAAGGAGCTGGCCGGACTGAAGTCCAAGCTGGCCTCCAGCCAGGGTGACGAGCTGGTCAACCAGGCGCTCGATATCAAGGGCGTCAAGGTGTTGGCGGCAACCCTGGAAGGCGCCGACGTGGCGACCCTGCGCGAGACCATGGACAAGTTGAAGGACAAGCTCAAGAGCGCCGCCATCGTGCTGGCGGCGGTCAACGATGGCAAGGTCAGCCTGATCGCCGGCGTCACCGCTGACGCTACCGGCCGCGTCAAGGCCGGCGAACTGGTCAATTTCGTGGCGCAGCAGGTCGGCGGCAAGGGGGGCGGTCGTCCCGACATGGCCCAGGCGGGCGGTACCGATCCGTCGGGCTTGCCGGGTGCGTTGCAAGGTGTGGCCGAGTGGGTCGGCGCCAAGCTGTGATTTGAACGGGTCCCGATGAGCGACTTCAAATTCTGTCCGGTGTGCGCTGCCTCGCTGGTGCTGCGCACCGACGAGGACGAAGGCGGCAAGGTCCGCCTGGCTTGCCCTGACGGGCACTGGACCCATTGGGATAACCCGTTGCCGGTGCTGGCCGCCCTGGTCGAGATCGACGGCAAGTTGCTGACGGCCCGCAATGCGGCCTGGGCCGAGGGGCGCTTCGCGTTGATCACCGGCTTCATGGAGCGCGGCGAGACGCCTGAAGAGGGCATCGCCCGCGAGATCAAGGAAGAAACCGATCTCGACGCGCAGCAGATCAGCCTCATCGGGGTCTATGAATTCATTCGCAAGAATGAGTTGATCATCGCTTACCACGTGCGGGCGACCGGCGTCATCCGGCTGTCACCCGAGTTGCTGGAGTATCGCCTGAGCGATCCGGCCGACATGCGACCCTGGCCGGCCGGGACCGGTCATGCCGTCGCCGACTGGATGCGCGCCCGCGACTTGCCGGTGCAATATGTCGAATTCGCCGGCTCCAGCACGCCGTTGGCAGAGTTGCCGGCGGCCTTGAACAGCTTTCCCAGGATCGCTCCCTGAACCGTTCCGAGTTGCTGATGCACAAGCTTAGTGCGTCGAAAACAACAATTCTTGTGCAATGCATCAACTCGGCGCATCTTTGCAGTAAAATCGATTTCGTTGTATTCCATTTAGAGTCGCAGTATGACCATTGAATTTCACCGGGAATTGGATGCGCGCGGGTTGAACTGTCCGTTGCCGATCCTCAAGACCAAGAAGGCGCTGGCCGACATGAGCAGCGGGCAGGTATTGAGGGTAACGGCCACCGATACGGGTTCCGTGCGCGATTTCCAGGCGTTCGCCAAGCAGACTGGCAATGACCTGCTGTCGCAATGCAAGAACGATGACCAGGAGTTCATCTTCTTCATGAAGCGCAAATAAGCTGTCGCCAAAACGAAAAAGCCCGCATCGCGGGCTTTTTTCATTGGTGCACCAGAACGGTTCTCAGAAGCTGGGATGAAAGCTCTCGGCCCGTGCGATGGGCCAGAACTGTTCATAGACCTGGTAGCGGTAATTGCCATCCAGCAAATCGTTCGGTTGCAGGTATTTCAGTACGGTCGACATCAGCTGGATCTCGTTGTCGTTGATGCGCCTGACGATGTGGTGCGGCCGCAGCGCCGACGTATGCGGCAGCCCGGCCGCCTGCACCAGTTCCTGCAGCGCATGCAGCGTGCTCTGGTGGAAACGGTATACCCGTTCGGCCTTGTCAGGCACCACCAGCGCCCGCGCCCGGCTCTGGTTCTGGGTGGCGACCCCGGTCGGGCAGCGGTCGGTATGGCAGCTCTGCGACTGGATGCAGCCCAGTGCAAACATGAAGCCACGCGCCGAATTGCACCAGTCGGCACCCAGCGCCAGCGTGCGCGCCAGGTCGAAGGCGGTGATGATCTTGCCGCTGGCGCCGATCTTGACCTGGTCGCGCAGGCCGATGCCGACCAGTGTGTTGTGCACCATCAGCAAGCCTTCCTGCAGCGGCATGCCGACGTGGTCGACGAATTCCAGGGGCGCCGCGCCGGTGCCGCCTTCGGCACCATCGACGGTAATGAAGTCGGGCACGATCCCGGTCTTGAGCATGGCCTTGGCGATGCCGAAGAATTCCCATGGATGGCCCACGCACAGCTTGATGCCGACCGGTTTGCCCCCCGACAGCAAGCGCAGCTTCTCGATGAATTCGAGCAGGCCGACGGGTGTCGAGAACGATGAATGCACCGCCGGCGAGATGCAGTCGACTCCCATCGGGATGCCGCGCGTGGCCGCAATCTCGGGCGTGATCTTGGCTGCCGGCAGCACGCCGCCGTGGCCCGGCTTGGCGCCCTGCGACAGCTTGACCTCGATCATCTTGATTTGCGGCGCCTGTGCCTGCAGGCTGAACTTGTCGTCGTCGAAACTGCCGTCGGCATGGCGGCAGCCGAAATAGCCGGAGGCGATCTGCCACACCAGGTCGCCATCGAATTCACGGTGATAGGCCGATACCGAGCCTTCGCCCGTGTCATGCGCAAAATTCCCCTTCTTGGCGCCATGATTGAGCGCACGGATGGCATTGGCCGACAGCGAGCCAAAGCTCATGGCCGAGACGTTGAAGACCGACATCGAATAAGGCTGGGCGCGCCCGGCCCCGACCGTGACCCGAAAGTCGTGGCTGGCGATGCGGGTCGGCGAGAGCGAATGCCCGATCCACTCGTGGCCATGCTGCTGCACGTCGAGCTCGGTGCCGAACGGGCGGCTGTCGACTTCGCCCTTGGCGCGCTGGTAGACGATGCTGCGCTTCTTGCGCGAGAAGGGAGTGCCATCCATCTCGCCTTCGAAGAAATACTGGCGCAGTTCCGGGCGCACCGACTCGAACAGGAAGCGGAAGTGGCCGATCAGCGGGTAATTGCGCAGCACGGCATGCCGGCGCTGGACCACGTCGCGTACCCCGAGGGCGCATAACGCCAACGGCACCAGCACCCATCCCCAACTGATGAATTGCCCGCCGGCCAGCAGCGCCAGGGTCACGGTCAGGAGCGTGACCAGCCAGAACGCCAGATATCGATTTGCCCACATATGAGATTTGCTTGTCGTTGTGATTGTAAGAGTCAGCATGTGCTGCCAGCGCCGATGATTCTACCGCTCCCACTGCCCGGCTGAGTGAGCCGAACTGAGGGGTATTTCTTGTCGATTTGCATTCATCTGGCCAGACCGGGTGGCTGCGATACGTAGCGGATCGACTTGGTGCGTGGCATCGTTATTGCTTGGCAACAGCAAAGCAGACTGCTATCGATGGCGGCGATCTCAACCACACCATATCCGCATCAGGGCGGGGGACACGCGATGGTTTTATGAAAACAGCGGCTTTGAGTATTTCTCCGGAGGAATTATTTCATCCGGGGGCGATTCCGCGTTCTCCGCGGTTGTTGGAAACCCTGCTGGCCAACCTGGATGGCATGGTGTATCGCTGTCGCGATGACGCGCAGCGCACCATGGAATTTGTCAGCGAAGGCTGCCTGCCGCTGACGGGACATCTGCCCGAGGACCTGCTGCTGAACCAGCAACTCTCATTCGAGCAGCTGATCCACGAGGACGACCGCGAACTGGTGCGTTGGCACATCGGTGAATGCCTGCGCCAGCGGCGCCGTTTCGATGTCGAATGCCGTATCGTCTGCGCCGACGGCTCGGTGCGCTGGGTATGGGATCGGGGTGTGGCGATCTACAACGCGGCCGGCGAAGTGGAGGCGGTCGAGGGGTTCATGCAGGATGTCACCGAGCGCAAGGAAGCCGCGCAAGCCCTGCAGGAAGCCGAGCGGCGCTACCGCAGCATCTTCGAAAATGCCATCGAAGGGGTGTTCCAGACGACGCCCGACGGCACCTATATTGCGGTCAACCCGGCGCTGGCCCGGATCTACGGCTACCGCTCACCGGAAGACCTGATCGTCAGCCTGCGCGACATCCGTCACCAGTTGTATGTGGAATCCGAACGCCGCAGCGAATTCATGCGCATGATGGCGCAGCACGGATCGGTGTCGAACTTCGAGTCGCGCGTCTACCGGCGCGACGGCGACATCATCTGGATTTCGGAAAATGCCCGCGCGGTCCACGACGAAGCCGGCACGCTGATGTTCTACGAGGGCACGGTCGAGGCGATTACCGAGCGCAAGCTCTATGAGGCCGAAATTCGCCACCAGGCGACCCATGATGCGCTCACCGGATTGCCCAATCGCAACATGCTGCATGATCACTTGCAGCGTGCGATCCAGGGGCGCCAGAAGGGCAGCATGACGGCGGTCGCCTTCGTCGACCTCGACCAGTTCAAGTACATCAACGATAGCCTGGGGCACCAGGTGGGCGATGAATTGCTCAAGACGGTGGCGCAGCGGCTGATGTCCTGCCTGCGCGATTCCGACATGGTGGCGCGCCAGGGCGGCGACGAATTCGTGCTGGTGTTGCAGAACCAGAGTGGCGAGGCCGCCATTGCCGAGGTGATGCAGCGGATCCTGGCGGCGGTGGCCAAGCCTTGGCCGGTGGGCGAGCGCGAGTTTCACATCACGTCCAGTATCGGGGTGAGTCGCTATCCGGACGACGGCAAGGATGTCGAAACCTTGCTCAAGAAGGCCGATTCCGCGATGTACAAGGCCAAGGAGCAGGGGCGCAACAACTTCCAGTTCTTCGCACCCTGGATGGATACCCAGGTCAGCAATCGCCTGGATATGCTGATCAGCCTGCGCCGCGCGCTGGATCACGACGAATTCCGCCTGTTCTATCAGCCCAAGTTGAGTCTGAGCAATGGCCGCATCATCGGCGCCGAGGCGCTGATCCGGTGGCAGTCGCCGGAGCAGGGCATGGTGGCGCCGGACCGCTTCATCCCGTTTGCCGAGGAGGCTGGCCTGATCGTGCCGATCGGCGAATGGGTGTTGCGTACGGCCTGCCGCCAGAACCGGGCATGGCAGGACGCCGGATTGCTGCCGATTCCGGTGGCGGTGAACATTTCGCCGCGGCAGATGAATCAGTCGCTGATCGAGTTCGTGGCCAATGTGCTGGCCGAGAGCGGGCTGGACGCCTCCTGGCTGGAGCTCGAGATCACCGAGAACGTGGTCATGAAGGATGCCGAAAAGACGGTGGCGACGCTGCATGCCCTGAAGAACCTGGGCCTGAAGATATCGGTGGACGACTTTGGCACTGGCTATTCGAGCCTGTCCTACCTGCGGCGTTTTCCGGTCGATGCGCTCAAGATCGACAAGTCTTTCGTGCGCGACATCGCGCGCGATGCCGACAGCGCGGCCATCGTGAAGGCGGTCATTTCCCTGGCCCACATCCTGAACCTGCGGGTCATCGCCGAAGGGGTCGAAGATGAGCAACAGCATGATTTTCTGCGCGAAAACGGCTGTGACGAGGTGCAGGGGTACTATTTTGGCAAGCCGATGAGTGTCGAGGACTTCACGCTGCGCCTGCGCGATGAGGCAATTCGGGGTGCTGAAGGCAAATAGTTGTGTAGGGCGCGCAACAGCACCCAAGTAGCGAAATCTTTGTGCTACACTTTCGCGCAGTACATTTTACTCTGCGCCCGACCGCCGCGACCTGCGCGGCATCATGGCTCCATGGCGCAGAGCGATGGTTGAAATGGCACAGCACAAGCCAGTTGTCAGCATCCTGCCGCTACCAAGGCGTTTGCAGTGGCGTGATATCCAGCAATGCCTGCTCGGACCAAGTCTTGCCAAGTCTTGATTTTCCAGCTCAGTCTATCTCCTAAAAATCGGGCACCGGAAAGCAGTACCTACAGCATCTCGCGTACGCGGTAATTTTGTGACCGATATCCTCATGGGCGCTGCCGTCAGCGGCACAGTCGTCTGGCCGGGCCTAGTACAAACCAACGTTTGTTTAATCAACAAGACGCACAAGAGTCGTACATGAATATTGCAGAGGCGAAGAAAGTCCTCGAAACAGCACTGCTATGCACGCATGAACCGTTATCGATCAACGACCTGAAGAAGCTGTACGCCGATCCAGAACACGACCAGCCGAGCGAGATCACTGCCGAACACATCAAGCAGATGATCGAAGAGCTGCGTGCCGATTGGGAGGGGCGCGGGGTGGAAGTGGTGCACCTGTCGACCGGGTGGCGCTTCCAGAGTCGTCCCGAGATGAAGGTTTATCTGGAGCGCCTGAATCCGGAAAAGCCGCCGAAATATACGCGCGCCACGCTCGAAACGCTGGCCATCATCGCGTACCGGCAGCCGGTGACACGGGGGGATATTGAAGAAATTCGGGGTGTTGCAGTCAATTCGCAGACGATCAGGATGCTGGAGGACCGTGGTTGGATAGAATCCATCGGTCACCGTGACGTACCTGGCCGGCCGGCATTGTTTGCCACCACGCGCAAGTTCCTTGATGACCTGGGTCTGACCTCGCTCGAACAATTGCCGGCGTTGCAGAACGTGGGTGGCGACGCTGCCGTACAGGGCGCATTGCTCGAACTGCAGGCGCTCGAAGGCGCCGCCGAGATGTTGGGCGCTGAAGAGCCGGCGCAGGATGCTGATCAGCTGGATCTGGAAGTCGCTGGGCAGCAAGCGCTGCCGGTGGCCTCCGAAGACCAGGCAATGACGGTAGAGGCAAGTGAAGTGCAGGACGATACGGCAGTCGATGCCGGTTCGGATGTTGAACAGGGTGTTGATGTCGATGCGCCGCAGGTGGAAGCGCCTGCGACCGATGTGACGCCGGATCCGACCGAACCATCGAATGACGAAGAGCAAGAACCTTTTGGGCAGGCAGTTGCCGTAACAGGCGACGAGGCCCGCGCGACCGACGAGGATACGGACGGCGCAGAGATCGATTCCCATGACCAGGCCGACGAGCGCGACAATCAAGCCGAGCCGGGCCCGCATACTCAAGATTTGAAGAATGAAACCAACTAGTTCCCAAGACGAGCAAGCCGTCGACGCTGCTGCCAACGCAGCCGATAAGCCGATCAAGAAGCGCACCCGCAAGGTGACTGCCGCTGCCGACGCCGCACCTGTGGTCGCCGAGAGCGTTGCCGAGGCTGCGCCCAAAAAGCGCGCCCCGCGTGCCAAGAAGGCAGATGATCAGGCTGCGCCCCAGCCCGAGGCAGTCGAGGCGACTGCTGCGCCGGAGAAGAAGGCGCGCGTGACCAAGCCTCGCGTCAAGAAGGCCGAGTCGGCGGAGCCCGTCGCCAGCGCCGAGCAGTCCGCGCCGGTGGTCGATGATGCTGCCAAGCCTGCCCGCGCGCCGCGCGGCAAGCCGCGTGCATCGCGTTCGCAGGAAGACAATGCAGGGCAATCCGCTGCTTCGGCGGGCGCCGACCAGCTCAGCTTCGACATGGCGCCTCCGCTACGCGTGACGGTGGCTGCTGTCGCGCCCCCTGAATCGCACAAGGTGACCGTTACCGTTGGCGACGAAGTGTCGGCGCCGCCGGTGCTGCTGGATGCGCCGGTCGATCCCAATCGCGCCAAGCCGGCGCGCCGTGGTGTGCGCGGTCCGCGCGCGCTGCGCAACAACCGTGCCGCGCAGCGTGCCGCTACCGGTGCCGAAGGTGGCGTGCAGCAACAGCGTCCGGCCGCCGTCGAAGGTGGTGCGCCGCAAGAACAGCAGCCGCGCCAGCAGTTCAACAAGAACCAGCAGCCCGGCAAGAAGCCATTCGACAAGGGGCACAAGAAGCCCAAGGCCCCTCAGTTGGGACTGCGTTCCGGCGAGCAGGGCGACGACATCTTCTCGTTCGTCACGTCCGAAGCCTACGACCGCGAGGACAAGGGCGGCCGTGGCCAGCAACAGCATCAGATGCGCGGCAAGAACGGTCGCCGCGACCTGACCGCTGAGGACGATGCGCCCAAGCTGCACAAGGTGCTGGCCGATGTCGGCCTGGGTTCGCGCCGCGACATGGAAGAGCTGATCGTTGCCGGCCGCGTGTCGGTCAACGGCGAGCCTGCCCACATCGGTCAGCGCATTCTGCCGACCGACCAGGTCCGGATCAACGGCAAGCTGTTGCAGCGCAAGGTGACCAAGCGTCCGCCGCGCGTGCTGGTGTATCACAAGCCGGCCGGCGAAATCGTCAGTCATGCCGACCCCGAGGGCCGCAATTCGGTGTTTGATCGTTTGCCGACCATGAAGGCGGGCAAGTGGCTTGCTGTCGGTCGTCTCGACTTCAATACCGAGGGTTTGCTGTTGTTCACCACCTCCGGTGACCTGGCCAATCGCCTGATGCATCCGCGCTACAACATCGAGCGTGAGTATGCAGTGCGTACCCTGGGTGAGCTCGAGGAAGGCATGCGTCAGCGCCTGCTCAACGGCGTTGAGCTCGATGATGGTACGGCGCAGTTTTCGCGCATCGCCGATGGCGGTGGCGAAGGCGTCAACAAATGGTATCGCGTGACCATCGGCGAAGGCCGCAATCGTGAAGTGCGTCGCATGTTCGAAGCGGTCGGCCTGACTGTTTCGCGTCTGATTCGTACGCGTTACGGCGCCATGGCACTGCCGCAGACGCTGCGCCGCGGCCGCTGGGAAGAGCTCGAGGAAAATGCCGTGCGTGGTTTGCTGGCAGCCTGCGGCATGGAAAAAGCCGGTGGCGAGCAACAGAAGTCGGCCGGTGGCAATGGCCGTCCTGGCCAGGGGCAGGGCGCACAAGGTGGGCAGAACAATGGTCCGCGTGGCCCCCGTGGCAATCAGGCACAGGGAAATGGCGGTCCATCGCAGCGTGGTCGTGGCGGTAATGGTGGTGGTTACGGCAACGGCGGTGGCAATGGCGGCGGTTACGGTAATGGTAACGGCGGTGGTGGTGGTTATGGAAATGGCAACGGCGGCGGCAACAAGGGTGGCCAGCAGAAGAGCCGGCAACCGGATCCGCTGCAGACTGCACTGGGCTTCCCGGATGCCGGTCAGCGCCGTCACAACCGCCCGCAGCGTGGCGGCCAGGCTGCCTCGTTCGGCTTGCCGGGTCTGCCAAACATCGTTCGCCGCGGCGGCGGTGGTGGCGGTGGCGGGCGCGGTCGTTAAGTCCCCGGGTATCGGCGTCTGCACCGCCTGGCGTGGCGCAGACGCACGTTGATCCAATCTCGAATTGCTGCTCATACCGTAATCGAGTATAATGCGCAAGTTAAACGCAACCCGTCGCGAATCGCATATGTGAAAAATCACCGTAGATCCGCCTGCACCATGCTCCGAGTAGGAAATGAGTGGCAAGTGGATTGGTTCGCGAGCTCTCTGAAGGTTGCGTGAGAGATAACAAAAGATGGGCGGATGCCCATTTTTTTTTTGCTGATGGATTTCGATGCAGGCGTGTCACGCCGGCGTCTATACGGAGAAATAGTCTTGCAATTGCTGGAGCTGATTGAGTCCACCCTGTCGGGTATGGGCTACGAACTGGTCGAAATGGAGAAGGCCTCGCGAGGTCTGGTGCGCGTCTTCATCGATTTCCCGTTCGATCCCGCGGCCGAAGAGGAGCGCTCGATCACTGTCGAGGATTGCGAGAAGGTGACGCATCAGTTGCTCCACGTGTTCACGGTTGAAAACGTGGCGTATGAGCGTCTCGAGGTTTCTTCGCCCGGTCTGGACCGGCCTCTCAGGAAGTTTGCCCATTTCGTGCGTTTCGTCGATTGCGAAGCGCTGATCAAGCTGAGAGTGCCGCTGCCCGATACGGCCAATCGCAAGACCTATCAAGGCATCTTGCGTGAGGCGGAGGGTGAGAACCTGGTATTGGAATTTGAAGCAAACGATGGGTCGTCGGCGGTACTGAGTTTTACCCCGGCTGACGTGGAGAAGGCACAACTGGTGCCGCAGGTCGATTTTAGGAGTCGCAAAGCATGAGTCGCGAAGTTTTGTTGTTGGTCGATGCGCTGGCGCGCGAAAAGAACGTCGATAAGGATGTGGTCTTCGGGGCGCTCGAACATGCCCTGGCGCAAGCCACGAAGAAGCGCTATGAAGGCGAAGTCGACATTCGCGTCTCGATCGACCGTGAAAGTGGTGAGTTCGAGTCGTTCCGCCGCTGGCACGTGGTGCCCGACGAGGCCGGCCTGCAATTGCCCGATCAGGAAATCCTGCTGTTCGAAGCCAAGGAACAGTATCCCGACATGGAAGTCGACGAGTACATCGAAGAAGCCATCGAGTCGGTCGAATTCGGTCGTCGCTTTGCCCAGGACACCAAGCAGGTCGTGCTGCAGCGCATCCGTGATGCCGAGCGCGAACAGATCCTGGCGGACTTCCTGGCGCGTGGTGATGCACTGGTCACCGGCACCATCAAGCGCATGGAGCGTGGCGACGCCATCATCGAATCGGGCAAGATCGAAGCGCGCCTGCCGCGCGACCAGATGATCCCGAAGGAAAACCTGCGTATCGGCGATCGCGTGCGTGCGTTCATCCTGCGTATCGACCGCGGTGCACGCGGTCCGCAAGTGATCCTGTCGCGTACTGCGCCTGAATTCATCATGAAGCTGTTCGAACTCGAAGTGCCTGAGATCGAACAAGGTTCGCTGGAAATCAAGTCGGCTGCCCGTGACTCGGGTGTGCGCGCCAAGATCGCCGTGTTTACCGCCGACAAGCGTATCGATCCTATCGGTACCTGCGTGGGCATGCGCGGTTCGCGCGTGCAGGCAGTCACCGGTGAACTGGGTGGCGAACGTGTCGATATCGTGCTGTGGTCCGAAGACCCGGCGCAATTCGTCATCGGCGCGCTGGCACCGGCCAACGTCAGCTCGATCGTGGTGGACGAAGAAAAGCATGCCATGGACGTGGTGGTCGATGAAGAGAACCTGGCCATCGCCATCGGTCGCGGCGGCCAGAACGTGCGCCTGGCGGCTGAACTGACCGGTTGGCAGATCAACATCATGACCGCCGAGGAATCGGCCGACAAGTCGGCGCTCGAAACCGCGGCGATCCGTACGTTGTTCATGGAAAAGCTGGATGTGGACCAGGAAGTGGCCGACATCCTGGTGGAAGAAGGTTTCTCGACGCTGGAAGAGATCGCCTACGTGCCGATCACTGAAATGCTCGAGATCGAGTCGTTCGATGAAGAAACCGTCAACGAGCTGCGCAACCGCGCACGCGATGCGCTGGTGACCGAGGCGATTGCGTCCGAAGAAGGCCTGGAAGGCATGGAAGATGATCTGATCAACTTCGAAGGCCTCGACCGCGTACTGGCGGGCAAGCTGGGTCTGGCGGGCGTGAAGACGCTGGCCGGTTTTGCCGGCCTGGCCTATGACGAGTTCGGCGCGATCCTGGCACTGCCTTCCGAACGCGCACGTGAACTGATTGAAAATGCATTTGAAAATGTGACCGACGATGAAATGAAGCTCATCGACGCCAAATACGATGAACGCGCCAAGGCATTGCAAGCCCGCGCATGGAGTGCGACCGAAGCCGTCAAGGGCTGAGCGCATCTCCACATCATCTGTCGAGCCACATAGAAAAGAGGACTGAATGGCGAGTACCAACGTTGCCCAATTTGCCACCGAGCTGAAAATGCCGGCTGATCTGCTGCTTACCCAGTTGCGTTCGGCTGGCGTCGAAAAAAGCTCTGCATCCGATTCCCTGTCGAAAGAAGACAAGGATCGCCTGCTCGAACACCTGCGTCGTTCGCGTGGCGCCGCGCCTGAAGGCGAGAAGAAGAAGATCACGCTGACCCGCAAGGAAACGACCGAGATCAAGCAGGCCGATGCGACCGGCAAATCGCGCACGATCCAGGTGGAAGTGCGCAAGAAGCGCACCTTCATCAAGCGTGACGAACCGACTGCCGATGAAGCCGCTCCGCGTGCTGCAGTGGTTGAGAACGACCCCGCTGAAGAGCAGGCTCGTCACGAGGAAGAAGCTCGTCGTCAGGCTGAATTGAAGGCCCAGGAAGAACGCCTGGCGCAACTGGAAGCTGAACGTGCTGCCCAGGCGCAGGCTGCCGAGCTGGAGCAGAAGCGTGCTCGCGAAGCCGCTGAAGCCGAAGCCGCGCGTGCTGCTGCCGAAGCGGCCGAGGCCGAAAAGGCCAAGGCCAAGGCGGGTGCCCAGGCGGCACCGGTTGCCGCTGATCCGGCGGAAGAAGAAAAGAAGCGCGCAGTCGCCGAGGAAGCCAAGAAGAAGGCAGCCGAAGCGGCCAAGGAAGCAGCCGATCGTGCTGCTGCCAACGACCGTGCGCGCAAGGCGGTGGAAGACGAAGTGGCCCAGATCAAGGCCATGATGAATGCTCCGCGTCGTGTGATCAAGGCGCCCGAGCCGGCGCCTGCCGCCAAGGCACCTGAAGGTACGCTGCACAAGCCTGCCGACAAGAAGCCGGGCGAGAAGAAGGACGACAAGAAGCCGGCGGTGGCCACTGCCGACAAGAAGTCGATCAAGTCGGCCAATGTGTCGTCGACCTGGCAAGACGAAGCCAAGAAGCGTCCGGGCGGCCTCAAGTCGCGCGGCGCCACTGGCGGCGGCGGTCGCGATGGCGGCTGGCGTGCAGGTGGTAAGGGCGGTCGTCGTCATTCCAATAGCGACGATTCGCGCGAAAGCAACTTCCAGGTGCCGACCGAAGCCGTGGTGCATGACGTCTATGTGCCTGAAACCATCACCGTGTCCGAAGTGGCGCACAAGATGGCGGTCAAGGCTTCTGAAGTCATCAAGCACATGATGAAGCTGGGCCAGATGGTCACCATCAACCAGGTGCTGGATCAAGAGACCGCGATGATCGTGGTCGAGGAAATGGGCCATCGCGCCCATCCGGCCAAGGAAGACGATCCGGAAGCGCTGCTGGTCGAAGGCGAAGAACACGCCGACGCCGAATTGCTGCCGCGCGCACCGGTGGTCACCGTCATGGGTCACGTCGACCACGGCAAGACCTCGCTGCTGGATTACATCCGTCGCGCCAAGGTTGCTTCCGGCGAAGCCGGTGGCATTACCCAGCACATCGGTGCTTACCACGTGGAAACCCCGCGCGGCATGATCACCTTCCTGGATACCCCGGGTCACGAGGCGTTCACCGCCATGCGTGCCCGTGGTGCCAAGGCGACCGACATCGTGATTCTGGTGGTGGCAGCCGACGACGGCGTGATGCCGCAGACCAAGGAAGCGATTGCCCACGCCAAGGCCGGCGGCGTGCCGCTGGTGGTGGCGATCAACAAGATCGACAAGCCGGGCGCCAATCCTGATCGCGTCAAGCAGGAACTGATCGCTGAACAGGTCGTGCCTGAAGAATACGGCGGCGATTCGCCGTTCATCGAAGTATCGGCCAAGACCGGCGCCGGTATCGACTCGCTGCTGGAAAACGTCCTGCTGCAAGCCGAAGTGCTGGAACTGACTGCCCCGATCAACGTCCCGGCCCGAGGCCTGGTGATCGAAGCCAAGCTGGACAAGGGCCGCGGCCCGGTGGCAACGATCCTGGTGCAATCCGGTACCTTGAAGCGCGGCGACGTGGTGCTGGCCGGTTCGTCCTACGGTCGTGTGCGTGCCATGGTCGACGAGACCGGCAAGAGCATCACCGAAGCGGGTCCATCGATTCCGGTCGAAATCCAGGGTCTGACGGAAGTGCCGTCGGCCGGCGAAGAAACACTGGTCATGACCGACGAACGCAAGGCCCGCGAAATCGGCCTGTTCCGTCAGGGCAAGTTCCGCGACGTCAAGCTGGCCAAGCAACAGGCCGCGAAGCTGGAAAACATGTTCGAACAGATGGGCGAGGGCGAGGTCAAGAACCTGCCGCTGATCATCAAGACCGACGTGCAGGGTTCGCAGGAAGCACTGGTGCATTCGCTGCAGAAGTTGTCCACAGGCGAAGTGCGCGTGCAGGTCGTGCATGCTGCCGTGGGCGGCATCAGCGAATCCGACGTCAACCTGGCGGTGGCGTCGAAGGCTGTCATCATCGGCTTCAACACCCGTGCCGACGCGTCGGCGCGCAAGCTGGCCGAGAGCTCGGGCGTGGATATCCGTTACTACAACATCATCTATGATGCGGTGGATGACGTGAAGGCTGCGATGTCGGGCATGCTGGCGCCGGAAAAGCGCGAGCAGTCGCTGGGCCTGGTCGAGATTCGCCAGGTGTTCCTGGTCAGCAAGGTTGGCGCCATCGCCGGCTGTTACGTGCTCGAAGGTCTGGTCAAGCGTGGTTCTTCGGTACGCCTGCTGCGCAACAACGTGGTGGTGTGGACCGGCGAACTCGACTCGCTCAAGCGCTTCAAGGACGACGCCAAGGAAGTCAAGTCGGGCTTCGAGTGCGGTCTCTCGCTCAAGGGCTACAACGACATCCAGGTGGGCGACCACCTCGAGATCTTCGAAGTCCAGGAAGTGGCGCGGTCACTGTAAGCGGACGACGACCGGTGGCGCATTGCCTCCGGTCGTCGCTGCTTGCGACGGCGTCGTAACGGCATCAGGCAGGTTTCGTCGCGGGAATGGTCCCGCGATTGTTTTTTTAGAGTAATGGCAAAACATAGCAAATCCATTCCCGGACGCGGCTTGCGCGTCGCCGACCAGATCCAGCGCGACCTGGCGGAACTGATCGCCTTCGAAGTGAAGGATCCGCGCGTGGGAATGGTTACCCTGACAGAAGTGCAGATCACCCCCGATTACGCGCACGCCAAGGTCTTCTTCACGACCCTGGTCGATAGCGAGGACGCGGTGCGCGATACCCTCACCGGTCTGCGCAAGGCATCGGGTTACCTGCGCAGCCAGTTGGGTCGTCGCTTGAGCATCCATACGTTGCCGGAACTGCATTTCGTGCACGATAACTCGACGGTGCGCGGTATCGAAATGTCGCGCCTGATCGACGAAGCCAACGCGACCCGCGCCAAGGATGCCGACGACGACGCCTGAGTCGCCGTCCACGGGGCCGGGCCGCATGACATGGCCGCCGGCGCCTCATCTTTCGATTGTTCAGCACTACAGATAAGCATTGACCTGCGCGGCGCCCGTCGTCGCAATCGGTCGTTGTCACCCATGACGGATATTCAGACGGCAGCCCAGTTGCCCCCTATCGACGACGCTGCGCCGCAAGGCGCCAAGCGACGCCATGCCGGCGCCCAGCGGCCGGCCCGCCCGCCGCGCGTGCCGGTACACGGCGTGCTGCTGCTGGACAAGCCGGTCGGTTTGTCCAGCAACGATGCGCTGGTACGCGCCAAGCGCATGCTCAATGCGCCCAAGGCGGGTCACACCGGCACGCTCGATCCCTTCGCGACCGGCTTGTTGCCGTTGTGTTTTGGTGAGGCGACCAAGTTTTCGCAAGACCTGCTCGAAGCCGACAAGACCTACGAAGCCGTGGTCCACCTGGGCATCACGACCGACACCGGCGACACCGAAGGCCAGGTCACGGCGCAGCAGCCCGTGCAGTGCACGGTGGAGCAGATCGAACAGGTGCTGGCGCAGTTTCGCGGCCCCATCAGCCAGGTGCCGCCGATGCACTCGGCGCTCAAGCGCGACGGTCGGCCGCTGTACGAATATGCGCGCGCCGGCATTACGCTGGAGCGCGAAGCGCGCGACGTCACCATCCATCACCTGGAGTTGCTGGCGTTTGCGCCACCGATGCTGAGTATTCGCGTCACCTGCAGCAAGGGCACCTACATCCGCGTGCTGGGTGAAGACATCGGCGCCGCGCTCGGTTGCGGCGCGCACCTCAATGCCTTGCGTCGCACCGGCGCCGGGAGCTTGACGCTGCAGGGGGCGGTGACGCTCGAGCAGCTGGAGCAGGCCGGCGAAGTCGCCGATCGTCGTGCGTTGTTGTTGCCAGTAGACGGCCTGTTGCAGAGTTTCGCGGCGGTCCATCTCACCGATGAACTGGCGCGCCGTTTCCTGCAGGGGCAACGACTGGCGCTTGGCAAGGAATCGGTGGCATTGCCGCCAGAACCCGGACGGGTGCGGGTGTATCGCGCTTCCGACCTGGCCTTGCTGGGTACCGCCCTGCTGCAACCGTATGACGTACTCGCGCCCGAGCGACTGGTGTCGACTGCCTGAGCGAGGGTACGAAAAGAATCAACCAGTGTGTTCAACGCAATCGTTAATGGATAGCAAGCCGTTGAAAACACAGGGTTTTTAAAGTTAATGCGGCGCTGCATGGTATAATGCGCGCCTTCTCGAAGGCCTCCACCTACATTCAACATGTCAAACAATATCCGCGCAATCCGCAACATCGCCATCATTGCTCACGTTGACCACGGCAAGACCACCCTGGTCGACCAGCTGCTGCGTCAGTCGGGCACCTTCCGCGAAAACCAGCAAGTCGATAACCGCGTGATGGACTCCAACGACATCGAAAAGGAACGTGGCATCACGATCCTGTCGAAGAACTGTGCGGTGGAGTACAAGGGTACTCACATCAACATCGTCGATACCCCGGGCCACGCCGACTTCGGCGGTGAAGTCGAGCGCGTGCTGTCGATGGTCGACAGCGTGCTGCTGCTGGTCGATGCGCAGGAAGGCCCGATGCCACAGACGCGCTTCGTGACCCGCAAGGCACTGGCGCTGGGCCTGAAGCCGATCGTCGTGCTCAACAAGGTCGATCGTCCTGGTGCACGCGTGGAGTGGGCCATCAACGCCACTTTCGAATTGTTCGACAAGCTGGGCGCCACCGAAGAGCAACTGGACTTCCCGGTGATCTACGCGTCGGGCCTGAACGGCTATGCCGGCAAGAGCCCTGACGTGCGCGAAGGCAACATGGAGCCGCTGTTCGACGCGATCCTCGAATACGTGCCTGCCCGTGAAGATGACCCGGACGCACCGCTGCAACTGCAAATCACCTCGCTGGAATACTCGTCCTACGTCGGCAAGATCGGCGTTGGCCGTATCCTGGCTGGCCGCATCAAGGGCGGTCAGGACGTGGTCTGGATGAACGGTCCCGATGACAAGCCGACCAAGGCGCGCATCAATCAGGTGCTGACCTTCAAGGGCCTGGAGCGTGTGCTGGCCGAAGAGGCACTGGCAGGCGACATCGTGCTGATCAACGGTATCGAAGAAATCGGTATCGGCTCCACCATCTGTGCACCGGATGCGCCAAACGGCCTGCCGATGCTGAAGGTCGATGAACCGACCCTGACCATGAACTTCATGGTCAACACATCGCCGCTGGCTGGCCGCGAAGGCAAGTTCGTCACCACCCGTCAGATCCGTGACCGCCTGGAGCGCGAACTGAAGTCGAACATGGCGCTGCGCGTGGTGCAAAAGGAAGACGACGACTCGACCTACGAAGTGTCGGGCCGTGGCGAGTTGCACCTGACCATCCTGATCGAAAACATGCGTCGCGAAGGTTTCGAGTTGGCCGTGTCGCGTCCGCGCGTGGTGTTCAAGATGGTCGATGGCGTGCGCCAGGAGCCGTATGAAAACCTGACCGTCGATGTCGAAGAAGGTCACCAGGGCGGCGTGATGGAAGAACTGGGCCGTCGTCGTGGCGACCTGCAGAACATGGAACCGGACGGCAAGGGTCGTGTTCGCCTCGAGTACCACATCCCGGCCCGTGGCCTGATCGGCTTCCAGGGTGAATTCATGACCCTGACCCGCGGCACCGGCCTGATGAGCCACGTGTTCGACGACTACAAGACGATCGACACCTCCAAGGGCGAAATGGCCGGCCGTCGCAACGGCGTGCTGATTTCGCAGGATGACGGCGCCGCCGTGGCCTACGCACTGTGGAAGCTGCAGGATCGCGGCCGCATGTTCGTCAGCCACAACGATCCGGTCTACGAAGGCATGATCATCGGTATCCACTCGCGCGACAACGACTTGGTGGTCAACCCGATCAAGGGCAAGCAGCTGACCAACGTGCGCGCTTCCGGTACCGACGAAGCAGTGCGCCTGGTGCCACCAATCGAATTGTCGCTGGAATACGCGGTTGAATTCATCGAGGACGACGAGCTGGTCGAAGTCACCCCGAAGAGCATCCGCCTGCGCAAGCGTTACCTGAAGGAACATGAGCGCAAGAAGGCATCGCGCGGCGAGTAATCTGGTTCAGTGCAGGAAAACGGCGGCCAGCAGTATGAAGGTCGTCGGGAGGGCTGCTGCAAAAGGTTGATATCTGATTCGTGAATATCAGATATCAGCACAATAAAGCAGACAGTCATGATGCGGTGCCATATAGTTACACCTGTCTCCTCCAATTTCCTCCTAAAGAATTGGATTCAAACCCACAACCAAGGTTGTGGGTTTTTTTTTGCCTTTTCCGACGTGGCTGATGTGCCGGGAATTCCGGTGCAGGGAGGGTGGCCTGGAAAATAGAAAATCCCAATCAGTTTTGCCAATCGCATTGAAGGCACCTTTTTTGTGCAATGCGAAATGACGTTTGCCGGTTTGTGGTGCAGAATCGTGTCCGTAGTATAAAAATCCTATCTCACAGAGGATAGAGGGGACACCAGCCCGCAATGCGCAAGCTTTGCGGGCTTTCTATTTGCCGGTTGGCGGCCTGGCGGGGTTCTGCGGCGTCTGCGATGAGGTGCCGAGCGCGTATAATGCGCAGACCCTGAAATCTCGGCCTGCGCCTGCGTGGCAGCCTGCCGCCGGGCCTGTTCATGGAAGCACAGCATCGAATTGCCCGCTCGGCGGGACCACCTTTTCTCGCAGGCTGCTTGGCCGATGCGATGAAGTTGCCACGGCGATGATCTCCAGTGGCCAACGACAACCAATGATTGATAGAACTACCGTGAAGTCAGACATGCCCACCACCGCCGGTCACGGCTTGTCCAACGGCGCCAAGCCGGCTGGATTGCCGCCGCGTACCTTGAGCGTCGCCCCCATGATGGACTGGACCGACCGCCACTGCCGGCTGTTTCACCGCCAGATCACCCGCCATACCTGGCTCTACACCGAGATGGTCACCACCGGTGCGCTGTTGCATGGCGATGTGCCACGGCATCTCGACTTCAATGAAGAAGAGCACCCTGTCGCGCTGCAGTTGGGGGGCAGCGAGCCATCCGACCTGGCGCAGGCGGCGCGGCTGGGCGAGCAGTGGGGCTATGACGAGATCAACCTGAATTGCGGCTGCCCCTCCGAACGGGTGCAGAAGGGCGCTTTTGGCGCCTGCCTGATGGGCGAGCCCGATCTGGTCGCCGATTGCGTCAAGGCCATGCGCGATGCCGTCAGCATCGATGTGACGGTTAAGCACCGCATCGGCATCGATAGCGTCGAGTCGTATGACTTCGTGCGCGATTTCGTCGGGCGCATCGCCGATGCCGGTTGCCATACCTTCATCGTGCATGCGCGCAACGCCATCCTTAAAGGCCTGAGCCCGAAGGAAAACCGCGAAATCCCGCCGCTCAAGTATGACTACGCCTACCAGCTCAAGCGCGACTTCCCGCAGCTCGAAATACTGATCAACGGCGGCATCAAGACCGTCGCCGAGATCGATCTCCACCTGCAGCATGTGGATGGCGTCATGCTGGGGCGCGAGGCCTATCACAATCCGTTCCTGATGGCCGGGTTCGACGCCCGTTATTACGGCGACCTGCCGGATGGGCGCGACGCCACCCGCGAGCAGGTCATTGCCGCGATGCTGCCCTACATCCGTCGCCAGCTGGAGTTGCATGGCGACAACGGTCGCGGCGGCGGCCTGCGCCTCAACAGCATCACCCGCCATATGCTGGGCCTGCTGGCGGGCATGCCGGGGGCGCGCAGTTTCCGGCAGACCCTGTCGGACTCCAAGCGGCTGGCCGAGGGCGATCCGGAACTGCTGCGTGAAGCGCTGGCGCGTACCCAGCGGGTGGCGCATCAATAAGGCCGCAATTAGTCTGGCCGCACACGGCAGCACATGCCGGGAGCACCCGCAAATCCTTTAGAATAGCGGGTCCAACAGGGAACATAGAAAAAGCCATGCCACTCGCAACAACCGAAGAAATCGTCGCCGAATTGCGCGCCGGCCGGATGGTCATTCTGGTCGACGAAGAAGATCGCGAAAACGAAGGCGATCTGATCCTGGCGACCGATTTCGTCACGCCCGAAGCCATCAATTTCATGGTCACGCACGCGCGCGGCCTGGTCTGCCTGACGCTGACCGAAGAGCATTGCGACCAGCTCGACCTGCCCATGATGGCGTCGCGCAACGGTACCGCCTTCGGTACCAATTTCACGGTGTCGATCGAAGCCGCCGAAGGCGTCACCACCGGCATTTCGGCCGCCGACCGCGCGCGCACCATCCAGGTGGCCTCGGCGCGCAACGCCAAGCCGTCGGACCTGGTCAATCCCGGTCACATCTTTCCGCTGCGGGCCCAGAAGGGGGGCGTGCTGATGCGTGCCGGCCATACCGAAGCCGGATGCGACCTGACCGAGATGGCTGGCCTGACACCGGCTGCCGTGATCTGCGAAATCCTCAAGGAAGACGGCACCATGGCGCGCCTGCCCGACTTGATGGAGTTTGCCGAGAAGCACACGCTCAAGATCGGCACCATCGCCGACCTGATCCATTACCGCAGCCGCAACGAAAGCATCATCGAGCGTCTGGCCGAGCGCGAGATGCAGACCGTGCACGGGACCTTCAAGGCGGTCGCCTATCGCGATACCCCCAGCGGCGGCGCCCACCTGGCGCTGGTGCACGGTGACATCCAGCCGGGCAGCGAAACCCTGGTGCGGGTGCACCAGCCGGTATCGATCCTCGACCTGCTGGAGTCCGAGGTGACCACCCACTCGTGGAACCTGGCGGCGGCAATGAAAGCCATCAAGGCATCGCCCGGCGGCGTGGTGGTATTGCTCAATTGCGAAGAGTCTGCGCAGCAGATGTTCGACCAGTTCGGCGCGCTCAACCAGGTCGGCAGCCCCGCGGCGACCAAGCCCGCGCGCGCCGACCGGATGGACCTGCGCACCTACGGGATCGGCGCCCAGATCCTCAAGGATCTCGGCGTATGCAAGATGAAATTGCTGGCCAGCCCGCGCAAGATGCCATCGATGACCGGTTTCAAGCTCGAAGTCACAGGCTACCAGGCGCGTGAGGTGCTGTAGGCACACCCCGTATTGCCCGTACTACCCGTACCGACCAAGACGGATCAACAACATACCAAAGGAAACTTCATGACCATCGGAACCTACGACCCCAATCTGGACGGCGAAGACCTGCGCATCGGCATCGTCCAGGCGCGCTTCAACGAAGACGTCTGCCACGGATTGCTGGCCGCTTGCCTGGCCGAGCTGAAGCACCTCAACGTGGCCGATGAAGACATCCTGCACGTGACCGTGCCGGGCGCGCTCGAAATCCCGCTGGCGCTGCAGAAGATGGCCGAGACCGAACAGTTCGATGCGTTGATCGCATTGGGCGCGGTGATTCGTGGCGAGACCTATCACTTCGAGCTGGTCTCCAACGAGTCCGGCGCCGGCATCAGCCAGGTCGCTCTCGATTTCGGCGTGCCCATCGCCAATGCGGTGCTGACCACCGAGAACGACGAGCAAGCCGAGGCACGCATGGCCGAAAAGGGCGCCGACGCGGCTCGCGTGGCCGTCGAGATGGCCAACCTGGCCATCGTCCTGGAAGAACTCGGCCAGGCCACCGAAGAAGAGTAAGTCAGGTGCCGGCGCGCCGCCCGGGTGGTGCGCCGACGCTGCTGTTTAAGTCATTCCCGCTAGCAATCATGGCTCTGAGCCGAAATCATCATGTCCAACAAATCTGAACACGCCAATTCGAACAAGAACCGTACTCCGCGTCACCGCGCACGCGAGTTCGCGTTGCAGGGCTTGTACCAGTGGCTGCTCAATTTCGAGTACACCGGTGTCATCGAAGCCAACATCCGTGAAGCCCACGGTTTCGACAAGGCCGATGCAGAGCATTTCGACACCCTGCTGACGGGCGCCATCCGCGATGCGGACCTCCTGCGCGCCGACCTCGCGCCACTGATCGATCGCCCCATCAAGGAGCTCTCGCCCGTCGAGCACGCAGCCCTGCTGATCGGCGCCTTCGAGCTGAAGAACCAGCCCGAGATCCCGTACAAGGTGGTGATCAACGAAGCCGTCGAATTGACCAAGTCCTTCGGCGGCGTCGATGGTCACAAGTACGTCAACGGCGTGCTGGACCGTTTTGCCGCGCAGGTGCGCCCCACTGAAGTAGGCGCCGGTCGCCGTTGATGGTCCTGACGGGGCGAGCGCTGCCGCTCGCCGCCGTTGCCTTTCCTGTTGTGCCTGTCGTGCCTCCCACGTCCTACCGAGCTGCCTCATGAACTTGAATCAAGTCGCCTCGCGCGTGCATAACATCGCGCCCTTCCACGTCATGGAGCTTTCGAAGAAAGCTGCGCTGTTGGAGCAACAGGGCCGCGACATCATCCACATGGGCATCGGCGAGCCCGATTTCACGGCGCCGCCGGCGGTGGTGGCCGCCGCCACCCGCGCCATGACCGAGGGCCAGATGCAATACACCTCGGCGGTCGGATTGCCGGCATTGCGCCAGGCTATCTCCAGCCACTACCGTGATGTCTACGACCTCGATGTCGGCCCCGAGCGCATCGTCATTACTGCCGGCGCCTCGGCGGCGTTGTTGCTGGCCTGTGCGGCGCTGGTCGAGAAGGGCGCGCAGGTGTTGATGCCGGATCCCTGCTATCCGTGCAATCGGCATTTTGTCGCCGCCTTCGAGGGCCAGGCGCAATTGGTGCAAAGCGGTCCGGAGCAGCGTTTTCAGCTGACCGCGCAGGCAGTGCGCGAGCATTGGGCCGAGTCTACCCGCGGTGTCTTGCTGGCGTCGCCGTCGAACCCGACCGGGACCTCGATCCTGCCCGACGAATTGCGCGCCATCGTCGGCGAGGTGCGGGCACGCGGCGGGTTCACCATCGTCGACGAGATCTATCAGGGACTGTCGTATGAAGGCGCGCCATTTTCAGCGCTTTCGCTGGGCGAAGACGTAGTGGTGATCAACAGTTTTTCCAAGTATTTCAATATGACCGGCTGGCGCCTGGGATGGCTTGTGTTGCCGCCGTCACTGGTGCCGCAGGTCGAGAAGCTGGCGCAGAACCTGTTCATCTGCGCCTCGTCGATTGCCCAGCACGCAGGCGTGGCCTGTTTCTCGCCCGAATCGATCGCCATCTATGAAGAGCGCAAGGCCGAGTTCAAGCGGCGTCGCGACTACATCGTGCCGGCGCTGGAGAGCCTGGGTTTCAAGGTGCCGGTGGTGCCGGACGGCGCCTTCTATGTCTATGCCGATTGCAGCGCGCTGTCTGACGATGCCGACCAGTTGAGCCTGGAGATGTTGAACGAGGCCGGCGTGGTGCTGGTGCCGGGCCTCGATTTCGGGCCATTCACGGCGCGTCGTTATATTCGTCTGTCGTATGCGACGTCGATGGAAAACCTGCAGCGGGCCGTGGCGCGACTGCGCGAATTCTTCGATCGTCGCAAGCTCGCCTGATCCATCCGGAAGGTGCAAAAAAAAAAGGAGCCCGAGGGCTCCTTTTTTGCGTGTTGAATACCGGTAATATTCAATCGCAACACGCTCATAACGCAGCGAGTTGTTCTTCTGCCTTGGGCTTGTCTGCCGCCACTGCGGCAGCGATCTTGCCCATCGGCGGCTTGACTGGGACGGCCACCGGCAAGGGGTCGGCGCTGGCCGACACGCTAGGCGTCGCCGGTGGCAACTTGACGGTAGCGGTGGTGTAGATGGACACGTTCTTGCCCATCGCCACCTGTTTCAGGTTCTGGTATTCCGACAGCACCTTGATGCCATAACCGCCATCGTTGGCCATCTCGGCCGCACCCACATACGTCTTCAGGCCGGCTTCGATGGAGCCGCCACGGGTGACGTACTCTTTCAGGATCTGCGAACCCACGCGGATGTTGGCCACCGGGTTGAGCGCCGCCTTGATACCGCCGAGCTCCTGGAACTTGTCATGGTGCACCTTGGACATCACCTGCATCAGCCCCTGCGCGCCCATCGGGCTTTCGGCAAACGGATTGAAGCGCGACTCGATGGCGATCACCGACAGGATCAGCAAAGGATCGAGCTTGATGTCGCGTGCGGTCAGATATGTGGCCGAGACCAGCATGTCTGCTGCATCGCTGGCCACGCGGTAGCGTTTTGCCAGCCAGTTGGTCACCAGTTTCTGCTGGCGCGGATTGCCCAGGAACTGGTGGTCTTCGGGCGACACTGCCGGCTTCACCGCAGCCGATGCATTGGCGGAGGCCGCTGCGCTGGCAATGGCGCTCACAGTGGCCACCGGTGTTGCTGGCGCCATCAATTCGGCCAACGGCGGCGTCACCGGTGTTTCGGCAGTTTGCACCTCGTCGGCATCATCCGAAAAGGGCGACATGCTGATCAACCGGTCTGCCAGGTCTGGATTGAAGAACATCAGACCCAGAACAAACAGGGCGGCCACGCCGAGTATCGTGACTACTCGGTGGGCGGCGCTGAAAAACTGGCCGATACGCGCACTCAGGGATGAATGTGCGAAACCGGCGCGCTGAACCATCTGCGGGGTGCCTGCTAAAGGCGCCTCGGTAGCTTGGTTGGACATTGAACCTCCTGCGTTATTGCGGCAAATACAGGGCTCCCCGGCCAAGAAGTGGAGACCGGACAACTGAACTGGACATGCTGCAATCTAATTACGTTACCGTCGCAAGGCGTTACGGCAAGTCGCCATCCGCGAGGCCTGCTGGCCATGCCGTCGGATGACGTGTTTCGGGGAGTAAGGCTGACGCCTTGGATGACACTTCTTAGTTGCTGGGACCCCGGTCCCTGAATACCTTGCAGCTTGTTATGGTTATTTCAAGCCTCGTTTTTGAGCTTCAAGCTCTTACCCTTCGGTGTAGGGTGCGCGCATTGTAGAAGCCACTTTATATCGAGTCAATACTATGGGATCGTTTCTTTATAACTTTTGAATCTCATATTGCGCGTGGCCTTCCTTCAAAAATCAATAGAATCAAGCGTTTGCCGGCGAAACCTGCTCTGGCTGTTATGACAAAAGAAATTTGTGAAAAAGTATGAAATACATTGATTTGCGCGATTTTATTTCTAAGTTGCAACAAATTGGCGAGCTCAAACGCATTTCAACCCCGGTTTCCTCCCATCTGGAGATGACCGAGATCTGTGACCGCACGCTGCGAGCCGAGGGCCCAGCGCTCCTTTTTGAGCATGTCGATGGAAAAAATATCCCGGTTCTAGCGAATCTTTTTGGTACCCCCCGTCGGGTTGCGCTGGGCATGGGGGCGGACGACACCAGTGAATTGCGCCGTATCGGTCACCTGCTGGCGCGCCTGAAGGAGCCAGAGCCGCCCAAGGGCCTCAAGGATGTATTGGGCCTGGGCACGCTGGTCAAGTCGCTGTGGGACATGGCGCCGAAGGAGCGTTCGTCGGCGCCTTGCCAGGAAGTGGTGTGGGAAGGGGCGGATGTTGATCTTGCGCGGCTTCCGATCCAGCATTGCTGGCCGGGCGATATTGCCCCGTTGATCACCTGGGGCCTGGTGGTGACCAAGGGTCCCAACAAGAAGCGGCAGAACCTGGGCATCTATCGCCAGCAGGTGCTCGGTCCCAACAAGGTGATCATGCGCTGGCTGGCGCATCGCGGCGGCGCGCTGGATTTTCGCGAGCACTGCATTGCCAATCCGGGCAAACCCTATCCTGTCGCGGTGGCGCTGGGTGCCGACCCGGCTACTATATTAGGTGCGGTCACGCCGGTGCCGGACAGCTTGTCCGAATATCAGTTTGCAGGCCTGCTGCGCGGCAGCCGTACCGAACTGGTCAAGGCCATCGGCAGCGAATTGCGGGTGCCGGCGTCGGCCGAGATCGTGCTGGAAGGGCATATCTATCCCGATGCCAGCCATGGTTCGGGCTACGAGCATGCGCTGGAAGGTCCTTATGGCGACCACACTGGTTATTACAACGAGCAGGACTGGTTTCCAGTCTTCACCATCGATCGCATCACCATGCGCCGCGAGCCGATCTATCACTCGACCTATACCGGCAAGCCGCCTGACGAGCCGGCCGTGCTGGGCGTGGCACTGAACGAGGTATTCGTGCCGCTGCTGCAGAAGCAGTTTTCCGAGATCACCGATTTCTACCTGCCGCCCGAGGGCTGCAGCTATCGGATGGCGGTGGTGCAGATGCGTAAATCCTATGCCGGGCACTCCAAGCGGGTGATGTTCGGGGTGTGGAGTTTCCTGCGGCAGTTCATGTACACCAAATTCATCGTGGTGGTAGACGAGGATGTCGATATCCGCGACTGGAAGGAAGTGATCTGGGCCATCACCACCCGGGTCGACCCGGTGCGCGATACGGTGCTGGTCGATAACACGCCGATCGATTACCTCGATTTCGCCTCGCCCATCAGCGGCCTCGGCAGCAAGATGGGCATCGACGCCACCAACAAGTGGCCCGGTGAAACCAACCGCGAATGGGGCACGCCTATCGTCATGAGCGATGACGTCAAGAAGCGCGTCGATGACATCTGGCAGACGTTGGGTATCTAACAAAATCAGGCAGGCCCGCCGGCAATGCATCAATTCGCTGGCGGGATGTTGTCAAAATGAAGTACAATTCGACCTGGCGGGCCCCTGCGCATTGTGGCATGGTCAACCTGGTCAGGTCGGGAACGAAGCAGCCACAGCCATTTCCTGCAAGTGCCGCAGACAAGGCTCGCCTCTTATTACTCTCCCGCAGTTTTTGCAAATCCCTTTGCAAGTCTCCCGGCAAGTTCTTCGCACTGCCTCCACGCTACATTCCACTTACTGCTGTTTTCAGTTTTCGCGCGTCCGCGTGCCTGCGTGCGCCAGCTTGTCGGCGAGGATCGCCGAGACGCCGACGAAGGCCGGATATTCTGCCGTGATGACGTAGGTCGGAATGGCGGCGGTATAGGCCGAAAAACGTCCCTTGTTCTCGAAGCGCGCACGAAACGGCGACTGCGCAAAATACTGGCCCATATGTGGCACGACGCCGCCGCCGATATAGATGCCGCCCAGCGAGCCGAGCGTGACCGCCAGGTTGGCGGCCACGGTGCCGAGCATGCCGCAGAACAGATCGACGGTTTCGCGCGCCAGTGCGTCGTGCTGCTGCAGTGCGCGCTTGACGATGTCGCCTGCCTTCAGTTCTTCCGGCGCATGCTGGTCGATCGAGCGCAATGCCCGATAGATCAGTTCCAGCCCCGGACCCGAGACCAGGCGCTCGGCCGAGACATGCTCGAAGTCGTTCCAGCAATAGGCCAGGATCGCCGCCTCGCGCGGCGTGAATGGCGAGAATGCGACATGCCCGCCTTCGCTGGCCAGCGGCATCCAGCGATGCTCGCCACGCACCAGCCCACCCACGCCCAGGCCGGTGCCGGCACCGACCACGCCGATCGGCAATCCGGCCTTGGCCTGACCGCCGCCGATCTGCCACAGGTCGGCAGGCTGCAGTTGGGGCACGGCCATCGACAGTGCCGTGAAATCATTGACCACCAACAGCGTGTCCAGGCCCAGCGACTGACGCGCCGCTTCGATCGAAAATGCCCAGTCGTGGTTGGTCATCTTGATCTGGTCGCCATGGACCGGGTTGGCAATGGCCACCACGGCATGCCGCACCGGCGCATTGCCGCACTGCTGCAGATAAGCTTTTACGGCATCGGTGAATTCGCGGTAATCGGCCGCCGGCAGGGTGGCGATCTGCTCGGTCTGTCCGGGGGCGGGCTCCAGCGCGAAGCGCGCATTGGTGCCGCCGATATCGGCCAGCAGGCGTGGGCCGTCGGCATATTGATGAGGTTTGGAGGTGAGCACGCTCTGCATGGCCGTTTCCTTGTGGGGCCCCGGCAGTGGCGTGCCGCAGGCAATCATGATCGGATGACGGGCCAGCGTGCGCTGCGCCCGTCACTCCTAAGAGGCGCCCGCGGCCATCAGGTTCCAGCATGGCCGTCGGGGCAGGGTCTTGCGGGGGGGAGATCAGCGCTCGGACATATGTTGCGCCAGCGCTTCACGCATCTGCTCGATCACGTCGCTCCAGTCGCCACGGGCGGTCTGGCGGAAAATGGTGAAGTTCTGGTACCAGGGCGTGTCGGTACGATCCATCTGCCAGCGCCAGCAGGTGTTGGTGCGATTAAGCAGCCAGACCGGCTTGCCCAGCGCGCCGGCCAGGTGGCAGGCTGCGGTGTCGACAGAAATGATCAGGTCGAGGTTGGACACGAGCGCGGCGGTATCGCCGAAGTCGTGCAATTCAGACGAAAAATCCTTGACCAGATCGGCCAGCGGGTGCGCCTTCAATTGAACGACGGCGGCTCGGTCGACCTGTAGCGAATAGAATTCCAGTCCGGCATATTCACGGGCCAGTTCCACGATGGGTGCCAGCGTATCGAACGGCACTGAGCGCAGGTTGTCGATGCGAACGGCCGACGGGTTGGTGGTGGCCGAGCTGCCGAACCAGACCAGTCCCACCCGCAGGGCACGGGTTTGCGGCAGGCGCTGGTACCACGCGGCCCACTTGCGGGGATCGGCTGTGAGGTAGGGCGCACGGGGAATATCGTCATCGGACTGCATGCCGCAGGCCAGCGGCAGGCTCATCAGCGGGCAGTGGAAGTCGAACGGTCGCTTTGGTTTTTCGGCGCTGCTGAGCACTTCGACCACGCCCGGCAGGTTGGCCAGCAGATTGCGTAGCGGTCCTTGTACTTGCAGGATCACCGACGCACCGCGTGCTGCGACTTGCGTTACATAACGGGAGAATTGCAATGTGTCGCCGTAACCCTGCTCCGCGTGCAGCAGGATGGTCTTGCCCCGCAAGGATTCTTCACCCAGCCACAGCGGAACGTCCAACTCGAGCTGGCGCTGGCTCATTTGCTCCGTGCGCCAGCGCCATTCATATTTTTTCCAGCCGGATGAATAGTCGCCCTGCAGCAGCCGTACCAGGCTCTCGTTCCAGTGCGCCGATGCGCCTTCGGGATCAAGCGATTGCGCACGCTGATAGCTGCCCAGCGCTTCGTCGTAGCGGCGCAGGTCTTCCATCGTGGCGCCACGGTTGAACCACAACTCGGGCAGGGTATCGTCGATTTCGGCGGCGCGCTCGTAACTCTCGAGCGCTTCTTCAGTGCGGTCCAGCAAGGACAGGACATATCCCCGGTTGACCAGCGCAATGGCAAATTCGGGGGCTGCCTTGATGGCGCGATCATAGGTCTGCAGCGCCGTCTCCAGTTGTGCCGTGTCTTTCTGGGTATTGGCCAGGTTGAACAGCGCCTCGACGAAATCGGGTCGCAATTCGACGGCGCGCTCATAACTCTGCGCCGCGTCACGCAGGCGCTTCAGATCGTACTGCGCATTGCCCCGCTGGAACCAGGCGTCGGCGTTATCGTTGTCGCCTTTCAATACGCGCTCAAAAGCATCAAGGGCCGCTCTGGCGCGACCGCTCTGACGCAGGCTGTCACCTTGAGACAGGCGCGCCTCGGTGAAATCGGGATTGAGCGCGAGTGCATGATCGAGTGACTTCAGGGCTTCATCATGTCGATCCAGATGCTGCAGGGCGGTGGCGTGATCAAGATAGGTGCCCACATGCGCCGGATTGAGATTAATGGCCAGGGCCAACTGTTGCTGCGCACCTTCCCAATCCTGCTGGTGCAGCTTCAGCATGCCGTACAGGTAATTCGCCTCGAAGTGACGGGGCGCTTTCTTGAGCACCTTCTTGTACAGTTCTTCGGCAGCGCGATACTGTTGCTTCTGGTGCAGGGCCAGCGCTTGTTGCAACTCAGGCGTGGCGGCGTTTGCTGGCTGGGGCATAGGGTCGATCGGTAAGGTTTATTCGGTCGAAAAACGAGTGTTGCGACAAGCAGTCGCAGGCAATCTCGCCAGTGTCCCAAATTAACGTCGAATTTTCCAGTGAATTGAGGTGGTAATTTGTCGATGTGCCTGCGCGTCGCGGGACGGTGGCGCACGCCTGCAGAGTCGCCGGATTTCTCTTACACTTGCCGACTGCATCGAACAATAAAAGGGCCGGGCGACCGGCATCATCCACCTCGGAGTTTTCCTGATGAGTTTCGCCATTCCTGCGCCAGCCACGACCACCATCCCCGTATTGGGCGGTGACCCGTTCCCGGTCCGCCGTATTTACTGCGTGGGTCGCAACTACGCTGCCCACGCCCGCGAGATGGGCCACGATCCCGACCGCGAGCCGCCATTCTTCTTCATGAAGCCGTCCGACGCGATCGTGCCGACCGACTCGGTAGTGCCGTATCCGGCAGCCACCGCCGACTATCACCACGAAATCGAAATGGTGGTGGCATTGGGCCAGGGTGGGCGTGATATCCCGGTCGAAAAGGCATTGGATCTGGTGTTCGGCTATGCCGTGGGCCTGGACATGACCCGTCGCGACATCCAGGCCGTCGCCAAGAAAATGGGCCGTCCCTGGGATATGGCAAAGGGCTTCGACCAGTCGGCGCCGTGCGGCCCGCTGTTGCCGGTGTCCCAGGTCGGGCATCCGGCCAAGGGCGCTGTCTGGCTCAGGGTCAATGGCGAAGTGCGCCAGCAGGGCGATCTGTCGGACCTGATCTGGAGCGTGGCCGAAACCATTTCGTATCTGTCGGGCCTGGTCGAGCTGGCGCCGGGCGACCTGATCTTCAGCGGCACGCCCGAGGGCGTCGGCGCAGTGGTCAAGGGTGACCGCCTGCAGGGCCATGTCGATGGACTGCCGGACATCAATATCACCATCGGCTGATATTTTTAAAATGACAACTCTATTGTCATTTTTGCCACTCCCGGGGCCCATGCAAGCAAACTGTCATGAAGCTCCGGGCGATGCGGCGTATAATAGCGGTCTTCCAGGCGCTGGCTGCAGCTGGCCTGGTCGGGGTCCAAGGACTTCTTGCAGCATCCGCAGCGAGCGATCGGCGATCGGTCCGGTCTCGCGTAATACTTCAACACTGAAAGCAATCGAACCCGTGCGCATGCACTCCATGCATCGGAGCCGGAGCCTGATGACCGGCTGCCGCGGCGCTGTCGCACCGTTCGCAAATCACCATGTCCGACACTACGTCCGCGTCCGCAGCACCGGCTGCACCAGCAGTCCGCTTTGAAGATTTCGGCCTTTCGCCAGATATCCTGAGGGCTCTCACCGAGCAAGGCTACGTCCATCCCACCCCGATCCAGGCCCAGGCCATTCCGGTGGTGTTGCAGGGGCGTGATGTCATGGGCGCCGCCCAGACGGGTACCGGCAAGACGGCCGGTTTCTCGTTGCCGATCATCCAGCTGCTGCTGGCGCATGCCAGCACCAGCGCTTCGCCGGCACGTCATCCGGTGCGCGCACTGATCCTGACGCCTACCCGTGAGCTGGCCGACCAGGTCGCCGACAACGTCAAGGCCTATTCCCGCTTTACGCCCTTGCGCTCGACGGTGGTCTTCGGTGGCGTCGACATGGCGCCGCAAACGGCGACGCTGCGTGCTGGCGTCGAGATCGTCATTGCCACGCCGGGCCGCCTGCTGGACCACGTACAGCAGAAGACGGTCAATCTCTCGCAGACCCAGATCCTGGTGATGGACGAGGCTGATCGCATGCTCGACATGGGCTTCCTGCCGGACCTGCAGCGCATCATCAACCTGCTGCCCAAGAAGCGCCAGAACCTGATGTTCTCGGCCACTTTCTCGCCAGAGATCAAGAAGCTGGCCGGCAGCTTCCAGAACAACCCGGTGACCATCGAAGTGGCGCGCAGCAACGCCACGGCCGAAAAGGTCACCCAGACCATCTACCGCGTCGACGAAAGCGCCAAGGCCGATGCGGTCTCGTTCATCATTCGCGAGCGCAACCTGAAGCAGGTGATCGTTTTCTCGAACACCAAGATCGGCGCCTCGCGCCTGTCGCGCCAGCTTGAGAACGAAGGCGTCAAGGCTTCGGCCATCCACGGCGACAAGACCCAGAACGAGCGCATGGCCGCGCTCGAAGCCTTCAAGCAGGGGCAGATCGAAGTGCTGGTGGCCACCGACGTGGCCGCCCGTGGGCTGGACATTACCGATCTCCCCTGTGTGATCAATTACGACATGCCCTACAACGCCGAAGACTACGTGCACCGCATCGGTCGTACCGGTCGCGCTGGCGCATCGGGCGATGCCATCTCGCTGTTCTGCGACAAGGACGAGCGCCTGCTCACCGACATCGAGAAGCTGATCAAGAAGAAGTTCGAACGCGCCGAGCTGGTCGGATTTGCACCGCGTGCGCGCCACGAGCGCGCCGAGCGTAGCGAGCGGGGTGAACGTGCCGAGCGTGGCGAGCGCCATGAACGCAGCGAACGTCCGGTTCGCGCCGAGCGTAGCGACCGTCATCGCGAAGGCGGCGCGCCGTCGGGACGTCGCGAGAAAACCGATCCATGGTTCCTGAAGCCTTATGAGCCTGCGGCCGAAGAGGTCGTCTCGACCAAGCCCGACCTGGCCAAGTCCAATCGTCCCAAGCCCAAGGTGGCGGCGTTGCTGGGCGGGATGCCCAAGCGCTGATCACAGTCGGTCTGCTGCACCTGAAATGCCGCCCGGATAGCGATATCCGCGCGGCATTTTTCATGGTAGCGCTCAGCGTGGCCCGAAGCGCGCAGCCCACGCGGACAAGGCCAGGCTCCAGAAGTGTTCGCGGGTCGTGGCCGCCGCGGTATCGAGGCCAAGAAAGCCCGCTGCGCGTTGCAGCTCCTGCAGCGGGCGCGACAGGTCCAGCGCCTGGGCGCCATTCTGCTTGGAAAACTTCTCGCCTTGCGCATTGGCCAGCAAGGGAACGTGCAGGTAGCTTGGCGTCGGATAGCCGAGCAGGCCTTGCAGGTAGATCTGGCGTGCGGTCGAATCGAGCAGGTCGGCGCCGCGCACCACGTCGGTGACGCCTTGTTCGGCGTCGTCCACCACCACCGCCAGCTGATAGGCCCAGAAACCATCGGCGCGTTGCAGCACGAAGTCACCCACCTCACTGGCCAGATGCTGTTGCTGTGCACCTAGCCAACGATCGTCGAAGCGCACCAGTTCGCCCGGCGCCCCCACGTCCGGCACACGCAGGCGTTGCGTGCGGGCGAGCTTGCCTGGTGCCAGCCCGGCGCGGCAAGTACCGGGGTAGATGGCGGCGCCATCACTGGCCAGGCCCAGGCGCGAATCGGCAATCTCCTTGCGGCTGCAACCGCAGGGGTAGACGGCTGCCCCCAGTCGCTCACGCGCGGCGGCATAACGCGCGCGCCGCTGGCTTTGCACCAGCACCGGGCCATCGGCGTGCATATCCAGCGCCGACAGCGTGGCCACGATGTCTTCTGCCGCTCCCGCTACCGTGCGCGTCTCATCGATATCTTCGATGCGCAATAACCATATTCCATCATGCACCCGCGCATCGAGCAGGCTGGCCAACGCCGCCACCAGCGAGCCGGCGTGCAGCGGGCCCGAAGGCGAGGGGGCAAAGCGTCCGATATAGCGGCCGCTCATGCGCCGCCTCGCGCAGCAACCGGCCCCAATAAGGATTCGCGTACTTCCGGGCGGGCCAGGTGGTTGATGAACCACTTCAACGATTTACCCTGTTCGGTCTTGGGCCAGGCCACCATGAAATTGTCGTTCGGCTTGGCGGCCTGGGTCTGTTTTTCGACCAGGGCGCCACTGGCCAGGTAGGGCGCGGCCCAGATGCGTGGCAGGTGGCCGCAGCCCAGGCCGGCCAGTTGGGCTTCCAGCTTGTCTGCCACGCTGGCCACGGTCAGGGTTTCCTGGCCCGACAGCAGGCCCATGGTCAGGGTCGGCAATGACTGGCTGTTGTCGCCCACGGCAATGGCCCGGTGACTGCGGACCAGTTCGGCCGACAGCGGTTCGGCCGCCGTGGCCAGCGGATGATCGGGGGCGACCGCAAAGACCCAGTCGACCGCGCCCAGTTCCTGCATCTGGAAGCGGCCGCTGGTGCGCACCACCTCCGGCCCGTCCAGGGTCACGCCGATGACCAGGTTGGCGCGGCCCTCGATCAGCTTTTCCCAGGCGCCGGTGAGCACCCCGGGCGTGAAGCGCAATCGGGTGCCGGACTGTTCCTGGTCGAAGGCTTCGATGATTGGTCGCATCTTGGCAAACGGCACCAGGCTGTTGAGCACGATGTGCAATTCGGTCTCGCGACCGGTGGCGGTACGCTTGACGCGCTGCTCCAGGTCGTTGGCCGCCAGCAGCAGGTGGCGGCCTTCGTGCAGCAGCTGCTGGCCGGCCGGGGTCAGCTGGGCCCGATGGCCGCGGCGGTCGAACAGCAGCACGTCGAGGTCATCTTCCAGCTTGCGTACGCTATAGGTCAGTGCCGACGGCACGCGGTCCAGCACCACGGCGGCTGCGGCAAAGCTGCCCTTGCGGTCGATCATGTCGAGGATCAGCAACGATTCCAGGGTCAGGTTCACACCAGCTCCACTTGTTTAAAATATTTGAATGAACCGTATGAATTTAAGGCCTTATACCGAAAAAAGATAGTGATTATAGTGTGCACATCGACAAACAATTTGTACGAATCAATTCCGAAGCGTACAGAATTCACCGAAAAGGAGTGTTGTCATGATGCAACTTCGTAAATCCACTGAGCGCGGCCACGGCAACCACGGCTGGCTGGATTCGTACCATAGCTTTTCGTTCGCCGACTACCATGATCCAAAGCACATGGGCTTCGGTCCGCTGCGGGTGATCAACGAAGACCGCGTGGCCGCAGGCCAGGGCTTCGGCACCCACGGTCACCGCGACATGGAAATCATCTCGTATGTGCTCGACGGCGAACTGGCCCACAAGGACAGCATGGGTAACGGCAGCGTGATCCGCCCCGGTGATGTGCAACGCATGAGCGCCGGCACCGGCGTGCGTCACTCGGAGTACAACCATTCGCAAACCGGCACCACGCACTTCCTGCAGATCTGGATCATGCCCGACCGCGCCGGCGCCGAGCCGGGTTACCAGGAGGCCCATTTCTCGGCCGCCGACAAGCAGGGCCGGCTGCGTCTGGTAGCGTCCAGCGATGGCCGCGATGGTTCGGTCAGCATGAACCAGGACGCGTCGCTGTTTGCCGGCCTGTTCGACGGCGATGAAGCCGCCAGCTATACACTGGCAGCCGGTCGCCTGGGTTATGTGCATGTGGCCCGCGGCAAGGTCAGCGTCAACGGCCAGGCGCTGGAAGCCGGCGACGCCGTCAAGCTCACCGATGTCGACAAGCTCGACATCACCGGCGGCGACAATGCCGAAGTGCTGGTGTTCGACCTGCCACACTAAGTCAGCAGTTTTTTTACCGCAGCACCCGCCGGACCCGATCACCCGGCGGTTTTTTTGATCTACTCAAACTCCCACTCGAGAAGGAAACATCATGAGCAAAGTCGCCATCGTCTACCACTCCGGCTACGGCCACACCAAGAAACAGGCTGAAGCCGTGCAAGCCGGTGCTGCCTCGGTCGCCGGCGCCAGCGTCGAGCTGATCGCCATCAATGCCGAAGGCAACATCACGGACGCCGACTGGGCCACGCTGGATGCGGCCGACGCCATCATCTTCGGCTCGCCCACCTACATGGGCACGGTGTCGTGGCAGTTCAAGAAATTCGCCGACGCCTCGTCCAAGCCCTGGTTCAGCCAGAAGTGGAAAGACAAGATCGGCGCCGCCTTCACCAATTCGGCGACCATGAATGGCGACAAGCTGTCGACGCTGCACTATCTCTTTACGCTGTCGATGCAGCACAGCATGATCTGGGTCGGTACCGGCCTGATGCCTGCCAACAGCAAGGCGGCGCAGCGTAACGACATCAATTTCGTCGGTTCCTTCTCGGGCCTGATGGCGCAAAGCCCGTCGGACTCCTCGCCTGAAGAAGGCCCGCTGCCAGGCGACCTGGAAACCGCCAAGTTGTTTGGCGCACGCGTGGCCGAGACCGCAGCCAAGTTCGGCAAGTAAGCAGCATCGAAGCAAGCAGCGCCGTAAAATGAAAAAAGCCGCGTGGTCATCGACCGCGCGGCTTTTTGCATGGTGGAGCAGGGCTGGCCGGCGTTCTCAAGCCTGCAGCGGCGACTCCGAACCTGAATCAGCGCCAGCGCCGGCCTGCTGTGCGGAAGCGCAATGCGGGCAGGACTTGCCCGGCACGTAGTACGGCGACAGCTGTTCGCGCGGGGTGACCACGGCGCGGCAGGCAAAGCACTGCGCGGTCGCCGATTCCTTCAGGTCGGGGCTCAGGGCGGTACGGTAGTCGAACACGAAGCAGTCGCCCGAGTAATGCGCGCCGCCGACTTCTTCGAAGTAGCGCAGGATGCCACCCTCAAGCTGGTACACGCTGTCGTAGCCGATGTTCTGCATATGGATCGCCGCCTTTTCGCAACGGATGCCGCCGGTGCAGAAGGTCACCACGGTCTTGCCTTCGAAATCGGCCTTGTGCTCTTCGATCACCTGCGGGAACTCGGTGAACTTGTTGATACGGTAATCGACCGTGTTGTCGAAGGTGCCGACATCGACTTCGAAGGCGTTGCGGGTCTCGACCATCACCACGGGCTTGCCATTGTCGTCATGGCCCTGGTCCAGCCAGCGCTTGAGGTCCTGCGGTTGCACGAACGGCGCGCGGCCTTCTTCCGGCTTGATCAGCGGATGCTTCATCGTGATGATCTCGGCCTTGAGCTTGACCAGCATGCGGGTGAAGGGTTGCTTCTCGGAAAAACTTTCCTTGACGACGATGTCGGCAAAGCGCGCATCGGCGCGCAGCCAGGCCAGGAAGGCATCGATGTCGGGGCGCAGGCCGGCCAGGAACAGGTTGATGCCTTCCGGCGTGAGCAGCACGGTGCCGCGCAGGTTGTGCTTCTGGCAAAACGCCAGGAACTGCGGGCGCTTCTCGACCGTGTCGTTGAAGGTAACGAACTTGTAGGCGGCAATATTGACGTATGGGGTATCCGGGGACTGCATGGTTCTTTGCTCTAAGTCTTTGAATTGGCAGCATTATACGCCCGCGTGCCGGGTCTTCGCAGGGTCTTCGTCGCTATTGCGCACTAGCCTGACCCAGATCAAACCAGCGCTGCGGCCAATGGCGGGCGGTCTGCCGCGTTGCATAAAATCCCTTTGCCACCAGGGCGAGGGACGCCCCCGGGTCCGGTAGAATGTGGCCCCATGACTACACCGCATTTTGTACACCTCCGACTGCACTCGGAGTATTCCATCGTCGACGGCCTGGTGCGTATCGACGACGTCGTCAAGGCTGCCGCCAAGGATGGCCAGGCAGCCATGGCCGTGACCGACCTCGCCAACCTGTTCGGCATGGTCAAGTTCTACAAGGCTGCGCGCGGCAAGGGTGTCAAGCCCATTGCCGGCTGCGATATCTGGATCACCAACGAGCGCGACCGCGAGAAGCCGTCGCGCCTGCTGCTGCTGGTCAAGAACCACAGGGGTTACCTGCAGCTGTGCGAACTGCTGTCCCGGGCCTGGCTGGAAAACATCTACAAGGGCCGTGCCGAAGTCCGCGTCGAGTGGCTCGACGCCTTGCGCCACCAGGAAGGCGGAAACGGCCTCATCGCGCTGTCGGGTGCGCACGGCGGCGATATCGGCCAGGCCATCGATAACGGCAACCTGGCGCAGGCCGAGCAGGCCGCGCAACGCTGGTCGGAGATCTTCCCCGGCAGTTTCTATTTGGAGATCCAGCGTTCCGGTCAGCCCAACGCCGAGGTGCAGGTGCGCCAGAGCGTGGCGCTGGGCGCGCGGCTGGGGCTGCCGGTGGTGGCCACCCATCCGGTCCAGTTCCAGTCGACCGAGGAATTCATCGCCCACGAGGCGCGCACCTGTATCGCCGAAGGCGAGATCCTGGCCAATGCGCGGCGCGTGCGACGCTTCAACGATCAACAGTATTTCAAGTCGCAGGCCGAGATGGTCGCGTTGTTCGCCGACCTGCCGGGCGCCATCGCCAATACGCTGCACATCGCGCGACGCTGCAACCTGGTGCTGGAACTGGGCAAGCCGCAACTGCCCGACTTCCCGACGCCGGACGGCATGACCATCGATGATTTCCTGGTGGCGCAGACCCAGGCCGGGCTCGAGAGCCGCCTGCTGCACCTGTTCCCGAACGAGGCCGATCGCGAGAAAGAGCGTCCGCGCTACGAGGCGCGCCTGAAGTTCGAGAACGATACGATCATCAAGATGAAGTTTCCCGGTTACTTCCTGATCGTGGCCGACTTCATCCAGTGGGCTAAGAACAATGGCGTGCCGGTGGGGCCGGGACGGGGCTCGGGCGCCGGTTCGCTGGTGGCCTACAGCCTGTCGATTACCGACCTCGATCCGTTGCGCTACAACCTGCTGTTCGAACGCTTCCTCAATCCCGAGCGGGTTTCGATGCCCGACTTCGATATCGACTTCTGCCAGGAAGGGCGCGATCGCGTCATCCAGTACGTCAAGGATCGCTACGGCAAGGAAGCGGTGTCGCAGATTGCCACCTTCGGCACCATGGCGGCCAAGGGCGCGGTGCGCGACGTCGGCCGCGTGCTCGATCTGGGCTATAACTTCTGCGACGGCATCTCCAAGCTGATCCCGTTCAAGCCGGGCAAGCTGGTGACGCTGGCCGACGCCATCGAAGAAGAGCCGATGCTCAAGGAGCGGCTCGACAACGAAGAAGAGGTCAAGCAGCTGATGGGCCTGGCGCAGCAGGTCGAAGGCATTGCCCGCAACATCGGCATGCACGCCGGCGGCGTGTTGATCGCCCCCGGCAAGCTGACCGACTTCTGCCCGCTCTACACCCAAGGCGGCGACGCCGGCGTGGTGTCGCAGTACGACAAGGACGACGTCGAGGCCGTTGGCCTGGTGAAGTTCGACTTCCTGGGCCTGACCACGCTGACCATCCTCGATCGTGCCGAGCGCTACATTCGCCTGCTCGATCCGGCCATGGCCGATTTCGACCTGGCCAAGCTGCCGCTGAACGACCGGGCCTCGTACGACCTGCTGACCAAGGCCAAGACGGTCGCGGTGTTCCAGCTGGAAAGCCGCGGCATGCAGGGCATGCTCAAGGATGCGCGGCCCGACCGCTTCGAGGACATCATCGCGCTGGTGGCGCTGTACCGTCCGGGCCCGATGGACCTGATCCCGGACTTCTGCAAGCGCAAGCACGGCGAAGCCTTCGACTATCCCGATCCGCGCACCGAGGGCATCCTCTCCGAGACCTACGGCATCATGGTCTATCAGGAGCAGGTGATGCAGATGGCGCAGGTGATCGGCGGCTACTCGCTGGGCGGCGCCGACTTGCTGCGGCGTGCGATGGGCAAGAAGAAGGCCGAGGAAATGGCCAAGCACCGCGAGTTGTTCCGCGAGGGTGCCGGCAAGAATGGACTGTCCACCGAAAAGGCCGACGAAATCTTCGACCTGATGGAAAAGTTCGCCGGCTACGGCTTCAACAAGTCGCACGCGGCCGCTTATGCGCTGTTGTCGTATTACACCGCCTACCTCAAGGCGCACCATCCGGCCGCGTTCATGGCAGCCAACTTGTCGCTGGCCATGGAAGACACCGACAAGGTCAAGATCCTGATCGAGGATTCGCTCGATATCTGCAAGCTGACCATCCTGCCGCCCGATATCAACCAGTCGGATTACCGCTTCATGCCGGTCGGCGAGCCGGGCAAGAAGGCGACCCAGATCCGTTACGGCCTGGGCGCGGTCAAGGGCGCCGGCCAGAATGCCATCGAATCGATCATCGAAGCGCGCAAGGCCGGCCCTTTCAAGGACCTGTTCGACTTCGCCAAGCGGGTCGACAAGAAGCAGATCAACCGCCGCACCATCGACTCGCTGATCCGCGCGGGCGCATTCGACTGCTTCAAGGTCGATCGCGCCGTGTTGCAGGCGACCGTCCCGCTGGCCTGGGAGAGCGCCGAACAGGCCGAGAAGTCGGCCAACCAGGTCAGTCTGTTCGGTGGCGACGACAGCGATCTCGAAGCGCCGCTCGAGTACATCAGCGTGCAGCCCTGGAGCGACAAGCAGCGCCTGACCGAAGAGAAGGGCGCGCTGGGCTTCTATTTGTCGGGCCATCTGTTCTCGGCCTACGAAAAGGAAGTGCGACGCTTCGTGCGCACCAAGATATCGAGCCTGGAGCCGTCGCGCGAGCCGCGCAGCCTGGCCGGCATCATCACCGGCGTGCGGGTGCAGATGACCCAGCGCGGCAAGCTGGTGATCTGCACGCTTGACGATGGCACCGGCGTGATCGAGGCCAGCATCTACAGCGAAGTCTTCGAACCCATCAAGCACCTGATCAAGGAAGACGAGTTGCTGGTGCTGCAAGGACGGGTCTCGGAAGACCGCTTCAATGGCGGCCTGCGGGTGTCGGCCGAAAAGGTCATGGACCTCGGCGCCGCGCGGATCCAGTATGGCGTGCGCATGGTGGTGCAGCTCAAGCAGGCGGTCGACCCCGCCATGCTGCGCGATACCCTGTCGGCGCACCGTCAGGACCAGGGGCTGCCGTTCGTCATGCGCTACCTGCGCGACGATGCCGGCTGCGAAGTGATGCTGGGCGACAACTGGCGCATCAATCCGAGTGACAGCCTGCAGACGACGTTGGTGGCGTCGTTCGGCAAGGAAGCGGTAGTTGTTGAGTATTAAGAGGGATTTAGAATGGGCTTACGTGTAAATGTTTTTCCAGGTCAACTGGTGGCTTTTTTGCTGTTGCTGTTTCCGGTAGTAACGTTATCGATTCATAACGCAGGCAATTCAATTCTCCTCTTGCTGATATTGATTGCCCTCGCCAGCATGGCAATGCGTGTTCGGCCAGACGGGATTGGTTTTTCTGATCTGTTTCGCCAATATTGGCCAGTTGCGCTGGCCATGTCCATGGGGGTGATCGCTGTTCTGGCCAATCAGGCGTGGTCGGGCGATTTCGCCTTTAAATATTATGATCGGGCATTCAGGCTGGCAGTATTTCCGCTGGTGCTCTGGTCAATTATGTTTGTCCCGCGAAAATATTTCAGGCTTCTGCTCTGGAGCCTTTTCCTGGCTGCTGTGGTTCTGGCCGTCAAGGCGTTCGTTTTTTTCGAGGGCGGGAATGTCCGAGTCGGCAATATCGGGTTCTTGTCCATCATTGCCTATTCGGACATCGCACTGTTGTTCGGCGTGTTGTGCCTGACGATGGCGGCCAGTCTGTCGACAGGTAAAGTAACCATCGCTTGCGGGATTATCGCCGCTGCAGCAGGGGCTTATACGGGCGTGTTGACGCAGACCCGCGGCGGATGGCTGGCTGTGGTGTTGTTTGTGATATTTTTCTTCCACGTATCAAGCCTGTCGTTGCGACGTAAATGGCTTGTCTTGTTCTCATTCGTGGTGCTGGTCGCGGCGATGTTCGCAGTCAACGAGCCCGGGCGTACCCGGCTGTTCAATACCACTTCCGAGGTAATCAATTACACGCAGGGTGAGGGGAAAACCACGGCCGTCGGTATCCGCCTCCAACTCTGGGATGCTGCATTGAAACTGTTCGCACGACAACCCGTCTTTGGCATTGGACGGGAAAACTACGAACCGAGCATCAAGGAAATGGCCGCGCAGGGTGAAGTAACCAATGAGTTGACCACGTTGGCGCATTCCCACAACGAGATACTGTTCAACATGGTCATCTCCGGCATTTTCGGCCTTGTAGCGGTTTTGTCTGTCTACCTTGTCCCGGGATGGTATTTTTTCCGCGAACTGCATCACGCCTCTTCTGAGGTCAGGGCAGCTGCGCGCTGCGGCTGTTTGCTGGTGCTAGGTTTCTTCGCTTTTGGATTGACCGACCTGATGTTCTTTTGGCCAGCAGTCGCCGGGCTGTACACGATCATGATTGCAGCGTTTCTGGCGCAGGTCCATAAGGCGCGCTATGCAGCAGCGGCCTCTGTGGGGTAAGTTGACCTGAATGGAGCTGCTGCTTCTGCTGCGCTAATGATTGCCTCAGGACTGATTTGCCTGACTGAGGCTTTTCTGGTCGGCTTCCCAGCTCAGGACGATTTGCAACACCGTCGCTGGTGTTATTTGCCGCATGCAATCGCACGTGGGGGTGGTGATGCGCCGGCAGTCCTCACAGCTCTTCTCTGCAGTGAGATTGATCGCACGTCTGCCCAATGCGGCCCAGCGTCCAGGATGCATGGGGCGGGTCGGGGGGAACAGTCCGAGAGTGCGCTGCCCGATGGCAGCCGACATATGCAATGGTCCGGTACCGCTGGCGATCAGGCCATCCGCCTGCTTGATGAAGCTGGACAGCTGCTGCAAGCTCAGCATGCCGCAGATATTGGTGACGTTGGGTAGCGCGAGAATGGCTTGCCCATGTTCTTCGATCCACGCGCCCTCTGCCGCACTGCCTGTGAGCCAGATGTGAATGGCGGGATTGTCCTGCAATGAATGGGCCAGAGAAACGAAATGTTCGATGGGCCATTCACGGCCGTGGCCGTTGGACTTCATATGCAGGATAAGATTGAAGGCGTGTCCCGCCAGCTTTGCTGTGCATACTGGATCGTCGGGAATCTCGAGATGATATAGGGCCGGAATGTCCTCTCTCGGAGGAATATTGGTTTCGCCATAAGGTCGCAGGAACTCGAAATTGATTTGCGCTTCGTGATCTTCTGACAGGCCCTTGCTGAAACGTACCCGGCGATTGCAATAAAACAGTTGATATAGTTTTTGGCGTGCATTGCCAATGCGATTGCGAACACGCGCCAGAAAAGCAGCGTAGGCCAGGGCGCGGTCCGGTTGCGCAAGTATTACGGTGTCGACGCGCGTGCGCTTCAAGTAGCCGATCAGGTCATCCTCAATGGATTCTATGTCGATGACGTCGTCTACGTCAGCACACAAGCGCACGACCGGCACGGTATAGCCGCGGCACAGCATCGTGATTTTCGCCGTCGGGTTCAACTCTCGGAGTCGGGCAATCATTGGCAGGGTCAGAATGACGTCCCCGATGTTGTCCTGGCGGCTAACTAGGATATGGGAGCTGGAAATTGGCATATTGTAAAAATAATATTCAAAGCATCATGCTGCTGCGCGCTTGCGCAGATACCGTACATACCATTTGAAGCTCTCCAGCGGCCGCCCCTGCCGATACATGAACCGCGAATGCATGCGCAGTTCCTTGGTATTGCGGGGTTCCTGATCCAGCTCCATGTCGGCCCACGGCGAGATCGCCAGGTAGCCCGCCAACAGCGCACATACCTCGTGACGACTCCATGCCGCCCAGGGTTTGACGGCGCCTGCAAAGTGCACGAAGATCGCGCGCCCCACCGGCTTCAAGGCAAACTTGTTGACGTTGAGGTCGTGGATCAAGTCGTAGAGGTAGTTCCACTTGGGCGACAGGTAGCGGGCGCGGCCGTTGAGCACGATGTTGAGTGCATCCTGGTCGTTGAAGCGCATGTCGGTCTTGCTGTTGAGCAAGGCATCGAGTGTCTGCGCAGTAATGTCCTCGGCCAGCCATTTCTCGATGTTGATGAACAGCACGCCACCGTTGAAGTATTCGTTATGCGCCAGGCCCAGCGCGGCGACGCGGCGCTGCAATGTCACCGGCGCATCCGGGACCACCACGGCGATGTCGCCGCTGATGTCCATATCGACCATCTCGTCGATACGATTGAAGCAGAGGATGTCTGCGTCCAGGTACAGCACCCGGTCGGTCACGCCGCGCAGCACGGTCGGAATCACCAGCCGCGTGAAGATCGACAGCGAATAGTGCGAGTGCCCGATGAAATGCGAGAACTGGGTGAACGACGACAAATCCAGCAGGTGCAGTTCGGTCTTGACCCGATACATCTGCTCCAGCTGTTTCAGGCGCCGCTGATGATCCTCGGATACCTCGAAGGCCAGCACATGGAACGTGAAATGCTGCGTCGGGTTGTTGGCGATGATCGACGCAATGGTCGCACCCATGGCCCGAAAATAATTATTGTCGACGCAAAAGGCGATATGGAAGCTGGGCTTGCCATTGCCAGGTTGCGCCTGGATTTCTTCAATCGTGGGGAGTTTCATCAGAGTGCTTTCATGACTTGTTCGACAGCGATTGCCTTGACCCAGTCGCGGCGTCCGGGTGCGGTAATGACGGTGCTGTTGGCATGGTCCAGCGGTACCCATTCGGGATTCTTCTGGCGCATTAGGGCCACTACCGGAACGTGCACGGCGTTGGCCAGGTGCATGACCGCGGTCTCGACCGACACGATCAGGTCGCAGCGCTCGAGCAATGCCGGCAGCTGGAAGAAATTGTCTTCGGCACTGAAGAGCACGGTGCGCGGCAGCGCGTGGCCACCGATCACGGCGCGCGCCTCGGCCAGTTCCTGCGGCACGGCGTTGACGACGAAGCAGGCGTCGCGCCAGCCCTCGGTGGCCTGCATGGCGCGGATCAACTCGACCACATGGCCCAGCGGCCAGCAGCGCTTCTTGGTCTTGGCGTAGGGATTGATCAGCACCAGCTTGCCGGCGCGCGGCGAGAAGCTCCAGGCCTGCAAGGTCCGTTCGGCATCCTGGCGCCAGTTCTGCGGAATATCGACGAACGGAAAACGCTCCTGGGCGCTCAGTTCGAGTCCGCTCAACTGCCGGAACCAATGCGCGTAGACATCGCTGATGTGGTGTTCGCCCTCGGCCCGGTAGGCCGGCATGGCGGTGTCGAGCTTGCGGTAGGCCAGCAGGTGATGCGGCTGCAGCAGGCCGACCTTCTTGGTCATGCCGATGACCAGCCCGCGCGGGGCGATCTCGCGCGCCAGGCTGGCGTACAGGTGCGGACGCAGCGTGGCCAGCGAGACGACGATGGGATAGTCCTCGCGACGGGCCTCTTCGATCGATTCGCGATACAGCGCCGGGCTGTAGGTGCGGTCATAGACCTTGGTAAAGAAGGGGCAGGCCCCGACCCAGTCGTAGAGCGAGTATTTTTTCAGGTGCGGCCATTGTGCCGTATCGGCAGTGCGTCGCACTTCGTCCACCCACAGGTGCACCTTCAGGTGCGGATTCTGCGCCGCAAAGGCCTTGAAGAAGCTTTGTAGATAGGTGAAGTCGCCCAAGGCCAGATGGGCGATGAAGAGAATCTTGTCCGAACGCTTGAGCAGGTCGGCGGGGATCAGTGTGGATGACATGGTGCGGGCAGATTATTGCTGGGAAAACTGCAGGCGATACAGGTTGGCGTAGACACCTTCGCGGCTCAGCAGCTGCTGGTGGCTGCCGATTTCGGCGACCTGTCCATGTGACAGCACCACGATCCGGTCGGCGCGTTCGATAGTCGACAGGCGGTGTGCGATGACGAAGGTGGTGCGGCCCTGCATCAATCGGTCCAGCGCTGCCTGCACGGCGCGTTCGGATTCGGTATCGAGCGCCGAGGTGGCTTCGTCCAGGATCAGGATCGGCGCATCCTTGTAGATGGCGCGGGCGATCGCCACCCGCTGGCGCTGGCCGCCCGACAGGCGTGAACCGTTATCGCCGATGCGCGTGGCCAGGCCATCCGGCAGCCCTTGCACCACATCGCCCAGGTGCGCTGCTTCCAGCGCGGCGGTAATGCGTGCCGGGTCGGGATGTTCGTCGCCATAGGCGATATTGGCGGCCAGGGTATCGTCGAACAGCACGGTGTTCTGGCTCACCATGGCGATCTGCTGGCGCAGGCTGAGCAGCGAAATGGATTCGATGTCCTGGCCGTCCAGCAGGATCTGGCCGGAGGTGACCGAGTGGAAGCCGGGAATCAGGCTCACCAGCGTCGACTTGCCGCCGCCCGACATGCCCACGAAGGCGATGGTTTCGCCGGCCTGCACGTTGAGGTTGATTCCCTGCAAGGCCAGTTGCTCATGGCCGGGATAGGCGAAACCGACATCGACGAAATCGACATTGCCACGGGCCCGGCTAGCGAGTGTGGCGCCACCGATGCGCTCGATCGGTTTATCGATCAGCTTGTAGACCTCTTCGGCGGCAGCCATGCCGCGTTGCAGCGGGCCATTGACTTCGGCCAATTGCTTCAGCGGCGTCAGCAGCATCAGCATGGCCGTGATGAACGACACGAAGCCGCCGACGGTGATCTGGCCGTTGCCGGACTGGATCAGCGCCATCACGATCACCACCGCCACCGCGCATGCGGTCATCAGCTGGGTAATCGGCACGGTCGAGGCAAAGGCTGCGGTCATGCGCATGGTGTAGCGACGCAGGTTCTCGGCACGCAGGTGGAAGCGCTGTTTTTCGTACGACTGGCCGCCGAAGATCTTGATGACCTGTTGGGCGCGGGTAGTCTCCTCGACCAACTGGGTCAACTCCGCATTGACGGCCAGCGAGTCGCGATTCAGTTTCTTCAGGCGCTTGCCGGTGCTGCGGACCACGATGGCCACCAGCGGCAGCAGTATCAGCGTGACGATGGTCAACTGCCAGTTCAGGTACAGCAGCCAGGCCAGCAAACCAAGCACGGTCAGTGCAGAACGAACGATCGAGGTAAATACCTTGGTCACCATGTCGATGATCTGCTGTACCTCGAACATCATGGAGTTGATGACCTTGCCCACTGTATTGCTGGCATAGAAGTGCACCGGCAGATCAAGCATTCGCGCAAACATCTGGCGGCGCAGTTCGTTGAGAATGCGGGTCGAGACCCAGGTCATCATGTATGAGCTGGTGAAGGTGGAGATGCCGCGAATGAAGAAGATGCCGATCACCGCTGCCGGCACCAGCCACAATGAAAATTCCGGCTTGCCGACAAAGCCCTTGTCCAGCAGGACCTTGAAGATATAGGGCACCACCGGCTCGGTGGCGGCAGTCACGATCATGCCGAGGAAGGCGAGCGCCAGGCGCTTCTTGTAGGGCCGGTGCAGGGCGGCCAGCCTTTTTATATTGGAGGGCAACATTTAATCATCCTTGTAAAGCAATTGACGCTGAAGACAACGTCGGTATTCGACATCATGGGGCTGCTGCCAGTGGCGGCCGGCGCACCAGCCCCCACAAAATGGCGATCAGGAAGGCCAGGATCATGACACCGTTGTTATGGGTCAGGAAAGCCTGGGTCATCCCGAACGCAAGGTAGCTGAGCAGCAGCATTGTTGCGGCGATTGCATAGGGGCGGGCAGTAGTGCCGTTGCGGGTTCCGGCCTGCACAAACGCGACCAGCGGCATCAGATAGAGCAGCACCAAAGCCAGCAGACCCGGTATGCCGCGCTTGACCAGCGCATCCAGGTATTCATTGTGCAAGTGAGTATGTTCACGGATCGAGGCAGCGGCCAGGCCCTGATCGACCAGGCTGGCCTTGTAGTTGAACATGCCTTGCTTGCCCCAGCCGATGAGCAAGTGACCGGGCGCCATCATCAACCCTGTGCGCAGCATGTCGAGCCGTGCGCCAATCGAAGAATCTGCCTCGCGGCGTTGCTGGTACTGTCCCGCTTCGCTGAACGCAACTTCCGTGCGCGCTCGCAGGCCGCTTTGCGGCAGCGCCCATAGCAGCGCCATGCCGACGCCGGTTCCGGCAAGGATCTTGACGACCAGCCGCGGCCGGTCGGCGCGCATCAGCAGATAGATGGCCACAGCCAGGCAGACCGGCAATGCCAGCCAACTGCCGCGGCTGCCGCTGAGCAACGAAGCCAGGCCGGCCAGTACGGCACCAGCCGTCAGCAGGATGAGCCAGCCCTTGCCGCGTCGTTCACCGATTGCCCATGTCAGGCCGGACAGGCACAACACGGCCAGCACCAGGCTGATGTTGCCGTATTGAATCGGATTGGTACTGCCTGACGGGCGCTCGACCTGGTGCGCCAACACCAGCCACAGACTCAGCAAGCCGGCGCCGATGCCGCCCAGCGCCGCCCCCGACCATAGCGCCCAGCTGCGCGGGGGATAGGCGCGCAGCAGTAGCAGCGCCGGCACAGCCAGCGCAAAGCGCAGCGGCGCATCATATTCGGCTGGTTGGGCATGGTGGATCAGGTTATTGATCACATTGACGGCGAAATACAGCAGGAAGGCACTGATGACCAGCCAGTCGGTCCGATCCGGCCGGATCCGCCGGGCGGCCGGATGAACCAGCGCCAATGCCCCCAGTAGCAATAGCAATGCCCCCAGCGAAAAGCCGCTTGGCACCACCAGCGCGATCGCTGAGAAGAGGAACACGGCAATGGAGGTGTAAGCAATCATCTGGGGAAGACAAAGGGCGGGCAAAAGATCGCAGGCGAGGGCGATCAGCTCCGAATTTTGTTAAACCCGCCATTGTAATGCATGGCTGAGGCTGCGTCGCCGGTCCCGATGGCGGTCATTGGGTGCTGCGGTTGAGCTATCCACCTACACCATCTAGCGTCATTTACCGACTGTGCGCGCGACAGCGCTTGCATACACTGCGCAGGCTGGTCCCGGTCGGTGCGCGCAAAGTTGTCAATCTGATGATGGATGACGTCGCTCCCGTTCGCCTTTTTACCTCCTTTTATTCGCCCCGATCATGAAAGACGACGTCAAGCAAGCCATCTCCGGTGCGCCGGCCAATTCCGACTACCTGCAGCGGGTCCGCGAAGGGTCGCCGTTCCCTCGTGGCGCCAGCTGTCGGGAGGATGGCGTCAACTTTGCCCTGTTCTCGGCCAATGCCACCGGGGTCGATCTGTGTCTGTTCGATGAAAAGGGCGAAACCGAAATCGCCCGCATCTCCATGCCCGAGTACACCGACGAGGTCTGGCACGTGTTCGTGGAAGGGCTCAAGCCGGGCACCGTCTATGGTTACCGGGTGCACGGCCCGTATGACCCGCAGAACGGCCATCGCTTCAATCCCAACAAGCTGTTGATGGACCCCTATGCCAAGCGGCATCTGGGCGAACTGAAATGGGCGCCCGAAATCTTCGCCTACGATCTCGACAGTCCCGACAAGGACTTGAGCTTCGACAGCCGCGACAGCGCACCCTTCGTTCCCAAGTGCGTCGTGGTCGAGCCGACCGCCGACATCAATGTGCCGACCGGCCACCGCGTGCCCTGGGACCGGACAGTCTTCTATGAGGCCCACGTCAAGGGCCTGACCAAGTGCCATCCGCAGGTGCCCGAAGCGCAGCGCGGCACATTTGCCGGGCTGTCCTCGCCGGCCATCATCGATCATCTGCGGCAACTGGGCGTCAGTTCGCTGGAGCTGCTGCCGGTGCATTCCTTCGTCAACGATGCCCATCTGCTCGAAAAAGGGCTGACCAATTACTGGGGCTATAACAGCATCGGCTTTTTTGCCGCTGATCCCAGGTATTTTTCCGGCGCGCAATCGGGCGAATTCAGGAGCACGGTCGATGCGTTGCACGAGGCCGGCATCGAAGTCATCCTCGACGTGGTCTACAACCACACCGCCGAAGGCAACGAGCTGGGGCCCACGCTTAGTTTCAAGGGGATCGACAATGCCTCGTACTATCGCTTGATGCCGGATGAGCGGCGCTACTACATCAACGACACCGGCACCGGCAATACACTTAACCTGTCGCATCCACGGGTCATGCAGATGGTTGCCGACAGCCTGCGCTACTGGGTGCTGGAGCAACATGTCGACGGCTTCCGTTTCGACCTCGCCACCATCCTGGGGCGTGAGAACCATGGTTTCGACCTGAGTAGCGGTTTCCTCAATGCCTGCCTGCAAGACCCGGTGCTGGCGGCGGTCAAGCTGATCGCCGAGCCATGGGATTGTGGCCCAGGCGGTTACCAGGTCGGCGAGTTTCCGCCGGGATGGGCCGAATGGAACGACAAGTTCCGCGATCAGGTGCGGGCCTTCTGGAAAGGCGACGAAGGCATGGCGGCCGACTTCGCCACCCGCTTTGCCGGATCGGCCGACCTGTTCGACAAGCGTGGACGCCGCGCCTGGTCGAGCGTCAATTTCATCACCGCCCACGACGGCTTCACGCTGCACGACCTAGTCAGCTACAACGACAAGCACAACGAGGCCAATGGCGAAGACAATCGCGACGGTCATTCCGACAATCGCTCGTGGAACTGCGGTGCGGAGGGTGCCACCGATGATGAATCCATCATCGAATTGCGCGAGCGCCAGAAGCGCAACCTGCTGGCGACGTTGCTGCTGGCCCAGGGCACGCCGATGCTGCTGGCGGGCGACGAATTCGGCCGCAGCCAGGGCGGCAACAACAACGCCTATTGCCAGGACAACGACATCAGCTGGCTGCAATGGGACCAGATCGATGAGCGCGGTCGCGCGCAACTGCGGTTCACCGCCGAATTGCTCAAGCTGCGCGGCAAGATGCCGGTGCTGCGCCGCAGCCGATTCATGAATGGCGAGCTCAATGAAGACCTGGATACGGTGGATGCCGACTGGATTTCGCCGGCCGGCGTGACCTTGAGCGAGGAGCAATGGCAGGATGGGGCGATGAAGTGCTTCGGCCTGGTGCTCGATGGTCGGGCGCGCATCAGCAACCTGCGGCGGGCGGCGGCTGACCAGACCCTGCTGCTGGTCTTCAATAGCCATCATGACGTCGTCAACTTCACCTTGCCAAAGGGGCCGAACGGGCAGCGCTGGAAAGGGCTGATCGATACCAACGTGCCGGCCCGCGACGAACAGCCGGTATTCGATGCCGGCCACGAGTATGTCGTGTCAGCGCATTCGATGCTGCTGTTCGTGCTGGGCTGACCTCACTTTTGCTTGAGGGTAAGCGCAATGCAGAACGGGCCTGGGGTTATCCCCAGGCCCGTTTTAATCGCCATACCAATGATTTGTTATGCCGTGCGCCACGTCACATCAGGATGATGTCGTACTGCTCCTGCTGGTAATCACTCTGCACCTGCAACGAAATCGGCTTGCCAATGAAGTCGCCCAGCATCGCCAGGTGCTGCGATTCTTCTTCCAGGAACAGGTCTACCACCAGTTGCGAGGCGAGGATGCGGAATTCGCGCGGGTTGAACTGCTTGGCTTCGCGCATCACCTCGCGCAGGATCTCGTAGCACACCGTGCGCGAGGTCTTGACCTGGCCGCGTCCCTTGCAGGCCGGACAGGTCTCGCACAGGATGTGGGCCAGCGATTCGCGGGTGCGCTTGCGGGTCATCTCCACCAGGCCCAGCGTCGAGAAGCCCGACACCGAGATCTTGGTGCGGTCGCGCTGCAACGCCTTGCCCAGTTCGGCCAGCACCGCGTGGCGATGCTCGGTGTTTTCCATATCGATGAAGTCGAGGATGATGATGCCGCCCAGGTTGCGCAAGCGCAACTGGCGGGCAATCGCATGCGCGGCCTCGAGGTTGGTCTTGAAGATGGTGTCGTCGAAGTTGCGGCCGTTGACGAAACTGCCGGTGTTGACGTCGATGGTGGTCATCGCCTCGGTCTGGTCGACGATCAGGTAGCCACCCGACTTCAGGTCGACCCGCCGACCCAGCGCGCGTTCGATCTCTTCTTCCACGCCGTACAGGTCGAACAGCGGCCGCTCGCCCCGGTAATGGGTGAGCTTGGTCAGCACCGAGGGCGTATAGATGGTGCCGAACTCCTGCAGCTTGTTGAAGTTCTCGCGCGAATCGACCTGTATCGTCGCCGTGTCGTCGCCGACGAAGTCGCGCAGCACGCGCTGGGCCAGCGACAGGTCTTGATGCAGCAGGGCCGGGGCAGGCCGGGTCTTGCTCTGCTTGACGATGGTGGCCCAGGTCTTGCGCAGGTATTCGACATCCATCTGCAAATCGGCGTCGGAGGCATCCTCGGCCATGGTGCGGATGATGAAGCCGCCTTTTTCCTCGGGCGGCAGCAGCGCCTGCACCTTGCCGCGCAACAGTTCGCGCTCGGCTTCGTTCTCGATCCGCTGCGATATGCCGATGTGCTTGTCTTGCGGCAGGTACACCAGCATGCGACCGGCGATCGAGATCTGCGTCGACAGCCGCGCGCCCTTGGTGCCGATCGGGTCCTTGATCACCTGCACGGTCACGGTCTGGCCATCGTGCAGCAGTTTTTCGATAGGAATGGCGGGGCTGTTCTGGCCATCGTGGGAACGCGCTTCCCAGATATCGGCCACGTGCAGGAACGCGGCACGCTCCAGGCCGATGTCGATGAAGGCCGATTGCATGCCCGGCAGCACCCGTACCACCTTGCCCAGATAGATGTTGCCCGCCAGCCCGCGCGACAGCGTGCGCTCGATGTGCAACTCTTGTACTGCGCCCTGCAGGATCAACGCTACGCGTGTTTCCTGCGGGGTGATGTTGATCAGAATGTCTTCGCTCATAGGATGCGGACGCCCGCTTTTTCTAGTAGTTGAGCCGTCTCGAATAGCGGCAGTCCCATGATACCGGAATGGCTGCCCACAATATTGCTGATGAACAGAGATGCCAGTCCCTGGATGCCATAGGCGCCCGCCTTGTCGTACGGCTCCAGCGTGTCGCAGTAGGCGGCGATGGCGGCGTCGCTCAGTTCGGCGAAGCTGACGTCGGATTGCTGCGTGATCTGCCAGACCTCGGTTTCCACGCCCATGGTCAGCGCCACGGCAACGCTGGTGAGCACCTGATGGGTGCGACCCGACAGGCGCTGGATCATCTGCAGCGCTTCGTCGCGGTCTACCGGCTTGCCCAGGATCAGCTGGTCGATCACCACCGTCGTATCGGCCGCCAGGATAGGGCGATGCGGCAGTTGCCGCAGCAGCATGGTCTGCTGGGCGCTGTCGAGCTTGGCGCGGGTCACGCGGGCGACGTAGTCCAGCGCGCCTTCATCGGGCAGCACGCTTTCGTCGACTTCCTTTTCCGATAGCAGCAACTCGAATTCGATGCCGATCTGGCGCAGCAGCTCACGCCGGCGCGGGCTCTTCGATGCGAGGTAGATGGTGCGATCCACTGGTTTCATGTTGATCTCGTTTCATCGTTGGGCAGGACTGGGGCGCAGTCGAGAATGCCGGGCGCAGATGCCTCAGGCGCGATGGTACGGATGATTCTGGGTGATCGACCAGGCCCGATACAGCTGCTCGGCCAGCAATACACGCACCATGCCGTGCGGCAAGGTCATGCTGGAGATGCGTATCAGGGTGTCGGCGCCGGCCTTGAAGCCAGGATCGAGGCCATCGGCGCCGCCGATGATGAAGGCCACGTCGCGACCATCCTGCTGCCATTGCTGCAGCTGTTGTGACAACTGCATGGTGGTCCAGTCGCGGCCACGCTCATCGAGGGCGATGATGCGCGCCCCCTTGGGCAGGGCGGCTTCGATGCGGGTGCGTTCCTGCGCCATGACGGTCTCGGCGGTACGGCTGCCGGAACGGTCGACGGGTTTGATTTCCTTGAGCTGAATCCGGCAATCAGGAGGCATGCGCTTGGCATACTCCTGAAAGCCGGTTTCGATCCACGCGGGCATCTTGTGCCCGACGGCCGCGATGACCAGTTGCATCAGGCCTTGCTGACGCGCTTGGAAGCAGGCTTCTTGGCGCTGGCGCTCTTGGATGGCGCCACGCGCACCGTCTTGCCCACGGCAGTCTTGGGTGCGGCGGTCTTGCTGCGGGTCGTGGTGGTCTTCGCCACGCCGGTCTTGGTGCCGGTAGTAGTACGGGTAGTGCCCGTCTTGGTACCGGTGGTGGTGCGAGTGGTGCCGGCGGCGCTACGCGTAGCGCGCGGTGCTGCTGCCTTGGCGCCGGTGTCGGCCTTGCCGGCCGCGCTGCGCGGGGCACGGGTGGTGGCGGTGGCGCGTGGGGTCTTGGTTGCAGCCGTGCCGGTCGCCGTGGTGGCGCGTGGCTTGCGGGCTGGTTTCTTGACCTCGTCGTCGTCCAGCGCCTGGCTGGCCTCGACCGCTTCGGCTTGCGCACGGGTGCGGCGAATCTTGGGTGCCGGAGCGTCGGCGGCTTCGCGCTTGGCGCCGGCGGAGGTGCCGGTGCGCTTGGCGGCGCCCATCTTGACTTCCTTGTCGCCCCAGATTTCTTCCAGGCGATAGTAGGTGCGGATGGCCGGTTGCATGATGTGGACGATCATGTCGCCCAGATCGACCAGCACCCATTCGCCGGTGTCTTCGCCTTCGACGCTCACCACGTGGCCGCCCTTGGACTTGACCTTGTCACGCACGGAAGCGGCCAGCGCCTTGGTCTGGCGGTTGGAGGTGCCCGAGGCGATCGCCACGCGGTCGAACAGGCTCGTCAGATGGGTCGTGTCGAAGACACGGATCTCTTGAGCCTTGACGTCTTCCAGAGCGTCGACGACCAGAGTTTGCAGTTTTTTGATATCCATTAGTTAGAACTCATTTCATAAATAAACGTGTGTGCGAGCTTATCCCGTTTGGGAGCAAGTGCAAGGCGCGACGTGAGCTCAAGACTGGCCGTCTTGAGCTCACGTCGTAACGCAGCAATTCGCCCAAACGGGTCGCTCTCTTCGGGACGCATCTCACGTTTAATCGTGAAATGAGTCCTGGTACAGATGTTGCTGTTCGATATAGTCTAGCACCCCGGTCGGAATCAGCGAATCGGGGCGTTCGCCGCGTTGTAGCGCGGCACGGATTGCGGTCGATGAAATATCGACCGCCAGACCTGGCGCCAGGCAGCCAAGCCCGTGCGAGGTAGTACGGATAGCCTCGGGAGTGCCCGCGCGTTGCGCGAATTCATGCACTACCGCAGGCGGCACGTCGCCGGCTTGCAGGCCGAAGCCCGGGCGCGACGCTGCGCACAGATGAGCATGATCGAACAGCTCGCGCCAGTTCTGCCAGGTATCCAGGTGTTGCAACTGGTCCGCGCCCATCAGGAACACGATGGACACCGCCGGACCAAGTTCTGCACGCAACGCGCGCAGTGTGTCGATGGTGTAGGTGGCGCTGGGACGACGGATTTCCTGCTCATCGATCTCGACCGGTACCTGCTGGGAATCGAAGGCACGGCGCACCATCTCGACCCGCTGTGCCGGTTCTGCCTGCAAACCGTGTTTCTGCCACGGGTTGCCGGCAGGAATCACGCGCAACTGGTCAGGCTGCAGCAGGCGAACGAAATGTTCTGCCAACTGGACATGGCCGCTATGCACCGGGTCGAAGCTGCCACCCAATACTGCCACGCAACGTTGTGCCGGCGCCGCCATTACAGCCAGTCCCGATGCACCAGGAAGTCGGAGTATAACCGCGCTTCGGCGCTGCCGGGCTCCGGATGCCAGTCATAGCGCCACTTTACCAGCGGCGGCATCGACATCAGGATCGATTCGGTACGACCACCCGACTGCAGCCCGAACAGGGTCCCGCGGTCGAACACCAGGTTGAATTCGACATAGCGACCGCGTCGATATGCCTGGAAATCACGTTCACGTTCGCCATAAGGCGTGTCGCGCCGCGCCGCCACGATCGGCAGGTAGGCCGCCAGGAAGGCGTCGCCCACGCTGCGCACCATGGCAAAGCTGTCGTCGAAGGGCAGGGCATTGAAGTCATCGAAGAAAATGCCGCCGGCGCCGCGCGGTTCCTGCCGGTGCTTCAGGTAGAAGTATTCGTCGCACCATTGCTTGAAGCGCGGATACAGGGTGTCGCCAAAGGGTTGCAGGGCGTCGCGGCAGGTGCGGTGAAAATGCACCACATCGTCCTGCTCGCCATAGTAGGGCGTCAGGTCGATGCCGCCGCCGAACCACCAGACCGGTTCTTCGCCTTGCGCATGGGTGGTGAAGAAGCGTACGTTCATGTGTACCGTGGGCACGTGCGGGTTGCGTGGATGCAGCACCAGCGATACGCCCATCGCCTCCCAGGCACGGCCGGCGATCTGCGGTCGGTTGGCGGCGGCCGACGGCGGCAGGTTCTGGCCCATCACATGCGAAAAGCCGACACCGGCGCGTTCGAACAGACCGCCTTCTTCGAGGATGCGCGAAGTGCCGCCGCCGCCTTCCGGGCGCTGCCACGAATCGGCGACAAACGACTTGCCATCGGCCGCCTCGAGGGCGGTCACGATACGCTGTTGCAGGTCCTGCAGGTAGGCTTTGACGGAGGTCGGTGCGCTGGGCGCGGCAGTAGTGGTGGTCACAAGGGTGTCGCTCGGGGCACAGTAACGGAATTCTTAACCCCGCGATTGTACCCTGCCAGCGCGCCACTGGGGCGCTGGCAGGGCCAACCCGGCGCGGGGCAGGCCGATGGGTGACTCAATTCTGCGGCGGCTGCGCCACGGGTACCGCCACCTGATAGGTCGCCGGCGCCGGCCAGCCTTCGTTCAGGCAGACTTCGGCGATGGCGCCGTTGACGTCGTTGTAGACCTGGCCGAAATTGGGCGTGGCGGCGTGCACGCGCAGCGCCAGCAGGGTGCCGGTGGCGTTGAATTCCTGGATCGCCACTGCCGGCGCCGGTGTCTCAAGCACGTTGGGGATCGCCTTGATGCGGGTCAGCAGCTTGGCGATCGCTTCCTGCGGGTCGACGCCGTAGGCGATCTGGCAACGCAAGTCGGTACGGCGGGTCGGATTGACGTTGTAGTTGATGATGTTGTCCGAGAACAGCTTGTTGTTGCCGACGATCACGCGCAGGTTGTTGTCGGTGGTGATGATGGTGGTCACCAGGCCGATATCGCTGACGGTGCCGGTCTGGCCGGCGGCGGTGATGTAGTCGCCCAGCTTGAACGGACGCAGCACCACCAGGAAGATGCCCGCCGCGAAGTTCGACAGCAGCCCCGACCAGGCCACGCCCAGCGCCACGCCGACGGCGCCTATCATGGCCGCAAAGGAAGTCGTGGGAATGCCGCACACCTCCAGAATACCCATCACCAGCATGATGCGCAGGATCACCTGGATGGCCGAGGTGGCGTAGTTGATCAGCGTCTTTTCCAGCTGGCGCGCGGTGAGTACGCGCCGCACCAGCTTGGCCAGCGTGTTGATGAACATGCCGCCGATGATCCAGATGGCGATCGCGGCGACTACCTTCAGGCCGAACGGCACCAAGTAGAGGTTGATCAGCGTCTCGAAATTGACCATGTGAATGTCCATGCAGAGAATCCTTTTCTTTAGTGCAACGTTGTTGTTTTGATAGCGTGACGGAAGCCGGGCAAAGTTAGTTTGCCGGAGACAGATTTTGTTGCAGGAAAGCCGCAATTTTATGGCCGAATCGATCCGGCCGGGCTTCGCTGAAAAAACAATCCCCCGCAAGACGCCAGGTTTTGCGGGGGATTCTCATCTCGCCTGCCGGCGAATGGCCAGGATCAACGCTTGAGCGCGCGCCAGCCGATGTCGCGCCGCATCTGCGAGCCGGCGAAGTGGATCAGGTCGGCCGCATCGTAGGCATGCTTCTGGGCAACCTTGACGCTGTCGCCCAGGCCCACCACGCACAACACGCGGCCACCGGTGGTGGTCAGCTTGTCGCCGGTGAGCGTGGTGCCGGCGTGGAAGGTCACGCAGTCGGGCGTCTCGGCCGGAATGTCGGTGATCAGGTCATCACGGCGTGGCGCATCCGGGTAGCCAAAGGCCGCCATCACCACGCCCAGCGCCGTGCGGCGATCCCATTCCAGTTCGACCTTGTCGAGCGTGCCGCTGACGGCGTGTTCCATCACCGTCAGCAGGTCGGTCTTGAGACGGGCCATGATCGGCTGGGTCTCGGGGTCGCCCATGCGGCAGTTGAATTCGAGGGTCTTGGGGGTGCCTTCTTCATCGATCATCAGGCCGGCGTACAGGAAACCCGAGAATGGAATGCCATCCTTGGCCATGCCCTGCACCGTCGGCACGATGATTTCACGCATCACGCGCGCATGCAGCGCCGGCGTCACGATAGGGGCCGGCGAGTAAGCGCCCATGCCGCCGGTGTTGGGGCCCTGGTCGTTGTCCTGCAGGCGCTTGTGGTCCTGGCTGGTGGCCAGCGGCAGGATGTTCTTGCCATCCACCATGACGATGAAGCTGGCTTCCTCGCCGGCCAGGAATTCTTCGATCACCACGCGTGCACCGGCATCGCCCAGCTTGTTGTCGGACAGCATCATGTCCACCGCCGCATGCGCCTCTTCCAGCGTCATCGCCACGACCACGCCCTTGCCGGCGGCCAGGCCATCGGCCTTGATCACGATCGGTGCGCCTTTTTGCGCGATGTAGTCATGCGCCGGTGCCGGTTCGGAGAAGGTCTGGTATTCGGCGGTCGGGATCGCGTGGCGCTTCATGAAGGCCTTGGCGAAATCCTTCGAGCTCTCCAGCTGCGCCGCTTCGCGGGTCGGGCCGAAGATCTTCAGGCCGCGGGCCCGGAACACGTTGACGATACCGGCTGCCAGTGGCGCCTCGGGGCCGACCACGGTCAGCGCCACGTGCTCCCGCTCGACAAAGTCGGCCAGTGCAGTCGGGTCGGTGATGTCGATGTTCGTGAGCCGCTCGTCGAGGGCGGTGCCGCCGTTGCCGGGGGCGACGTACACGGTCTGGATGCGGGGCGACTTGGCAATGGTCCAGGCCAGCGCATGTTCACGACCACCGGAGCCAACAACTAGGATTTTCATGGGGATTCGCAGTAAGAGTAGGGCGGATTATTCGTCGATGACGGCGTTGGTATAGAGCTGCTGGGTGTCGTCCAGGTTCTCCAGTGCATCCAGCAGTTTTTGCATGCGTACGCCATCTTCGCCTGCAAACACCGTCTCGGTGGACGGCTTCATGATGATGTCGGCCACTTCGGCCTTGAAACCGGCGGCTTCCATCGCGGTCTTGACGGCGCTGAAGTCATTGGGGCCGGTCAGCACCTCGATGCCACCTTCGTCGTCGGTCTGCACGTCTTCGGCGCCGGCTTCGAGCGCGGCTTCCATCACCGCATTCTCGTCGGTGCCTGGCGCATACATCAGTTGCCCACAGTGGGTAAACATGAACGCCACCGAGCCTTCGGTGCCCATGTTGCCGCCAAACTTGGAAAACGCATGGCGCACTTCGGCCACGGTGCGCACACGGTTGTCGGTGAGGCAGTCGACGATGATGGCCGCGCCATTGATGCCGTAACCTTCGTAGCGCACTTCTTCGTAGTTCACTCCGTCCAGGGCGCCGGTGCCGCGCTGGATGGCGCGGGTCACGTTGTCCTTGGGCATGTTGGCGTCGGAGGCGCGGTCAACCGCCAGGCGCAAGCGCGGGTTGGTGTCTGCATCGCCGCCGCCCATGCGGGCGGCCACCGTGATTTCCTTGATCAGCCGGGTCCAGATGCGGCCCCGTCTTTCATCCTGGCGGCCTTTACGGTGTTGGATATTGGCCCATTTGCTGTGTCCAGCCATGTCGGATCTTCCTGCTTGATTGGTTGATGTCAGAACGAAAGATGAGCCAGTGGGGCTCCGCTTCTGACTATAATCGGGCCAGAATTTTAGCATATCGCCCCGCACCAAATCGGATCGGCAGCCCCCATGCTGTCGCCCTCAATTGCCTTTTTTTCTGCCTGCCATGACCTCTCCACTTGCCATCGCCCAACATTCCGACGTGCAACTCTGCCTGTTGCCGCAACTGGTCAATCGCCACGGTTGCATCACCGGCGCCACCGGCACCGGCAAGACGGTGACCTTGCAGGTCATGGCGCAGGCGCTCTCCGACATCGGGGTGCCGGTGTTCATGGCCGACGTCAAGGGCGACCTGTCGGGCCTGGGCCAGGCCGGCAGCAGCAGCCCCAAGCTGGCCGAACGCCTCAAGCGCCTGGGCCTGGCCGAGCCGGCCTGGGCTGCCGCGCCCGTGGCGTTCTGGGATGTGTATGGCGAAAAGGGCCATCCGGTACGCGCCACGATTTCCGACATGGGGCCGCTGATGCTGGCGCGCATGCTCAACCTGAACGATACCCAGCAGGGCGTGCTGCAACTGGTGTTCAAGATTGCCGACGACAACGGCCTGCTGCTGCTCGACACCAAGGACCTGCGCGCCATGCTGCAGCACGTGGGCGAGCACGCGGCCGAGTTCAAGACCGAATACGGCAATATCTCGGCGGCCAGCATCGGCGCCATCCAGCGCGGCCTGATCGGCATCGAGGAGCAGGGCGGCGAGCAGTTCTTCGGCGAGCCCATGCTCAACATCGACGACTGGATGCAGACCGACGCCCGGGGGCGCGGAGTCATCAACATCCTGGCCGCCGACAAGTTGCTCAATGCGCCGCGCCTGTATTCGACCTTCCTGCTGTGGATGCTGTCCGAACTGTTCGAGCACCTGCCCGAAGTAGGCGACCTGGATCAGCCCAAGATGGTGTTCTTCTTCGACGAGGCCCATCTGCTGTTCAACGAAGCCCCCAAGCCGCTGCTGCAAAAGATCGAGCAGGTGGTGCGCCTGATCCGCTCCAAGGGCGTGGGCGTGTATTTCGTCACGCAGAATCCGCTGGATATTCCCGACACCGTGCTGGGCCAGCTCGGCAACCGCGTGCAGCACGCCTTGCGCGCCTACACCCCGCGCGACCAGAAGGCAGTGCAGGCGGCGGCCGAGACCTTCCGCGCCAACCCGGCGCTGGACACCGCCACGGCCATCACCGAGCTGGGCGTGGGCGAGGCGCTGGTCTCGTTCCTGGATGACAAGGGCCGGCCCAACGTGGTCGAGCGCGGTTATGTCCTGACCCCGGCCTCGCAGATCGGCCCGATCAGCGACGACCAGCGGCGCGCCCTGATGGCCACCTCGCTGGTGGCCGGCGTCTATGAACAGGCGATCGACCGCGAATCGGCCTATGAGCGCCTCAAGGGACGGGCAGCAGCGCCTGCGTCCGCACCCTCGCCGGTCGATGACAACGCCTGGGGTGCATCGGCCGGCCATGCGCCGCAAGCGCCTGCTCCGCGCAGCAGCCGGCCGTCGGGTGGGGTGACGCGACCCTCGCCGGCGCCTGAGCCACAGCAAGAGAGCGGTGGATTGGGCGACCTGATCGGCGGCGTGTTCGGCAACGGGAGCGGCGGCAGCCGTCGCAGCGATTCGCCGTTGCAGGCGATGGTCAAGTCGGCCGCCCGCAGTATCGGCTCGCAGGTGGGGCGTGAATTGATTCGCGGCGTGCTGGGATCGTTGCTCAAAAAGCGTTGAGTCGGGATGGGCGGCAGCGGCAAATGTAGACTAAGGTTTACAATCCCGCCATGACTGCAATTGCCCACCCATCTTCCAACCGCCAGGCTTTCCTCGGCGGTCTCCTGCTGGCCGTGGTCGGCGCCGTGTTCTTCTCGGCCAAGGCCATCGTTGCCAAATTGATGTACCGATACCAGGTCGACGCCGTGATGGTGATCACGCTGCGCATGGTGTTTGCCTTCCCGATGTTCCTGGCGGTGGCGATCTGGAAGGCCCGCAGCGAACCGGCGCTGGCGCGCGCCGACTGGGCGCGCATCGTGGTGCTGGGGTTGACCGGTTACTACCTGTCCAGTTTTCTCGATTTCCTGGGGCTGCAATACATCTCGGCCGGCCTGGAACGGTTGATCCTGTTCCTCACGCCTTCGTTCGTGATGCTGATCGCCTTTTTCGTCTTCAAGCGCCGCGTCGGCTGGGTCGAATGGATCGCGCTGCTGGTGTCCTACTCTGGCACCGTACTGGTGCTGATGCATGATCTCAATACCGGCGGCAGCAATGTGATCCTGGGCAGCGGCCTGGTGCTGGGGTCGGCCTTTTGCTATTCGATCTACCTGATCGGCTCGGGCGAGCTGGTGCGCCGGGTCGGCGCGATCCGGCTGGTGGCCTATGCGATGTGCGTCTCGACCGTGGCCTGCGTGATCCAGTTCCTGGTGCTGCGTCCGCCCGAGCTGCTGCTGGCGCAGGTCGCCAGCGTGTACCAGCTGTCGCTGTTCAATGCGGTCTTCTGTACCGTGCTGCCGGTGTTTCTGACGATGATCGCGGTGGCGCGCATCGGCGCGCCCACGGCAGCGCAGGCCGGGCTGATCGGGCCGGTATCGACGCTCTTCATGGGGGCGGCGCTGCTGGATGAGCCGATCACGGCGATTCAATTGATCGGCACGGCGCTGGTGCTGTCGGGTATCTGGCTGCTGTCGCGCAAGAAGGCTTGAGCAAGGTTCCAATTAAATTCCATCCAACCAGGAGACAGACATGGCAAGAGCAATTCGCGTAAGCAAGACCGGTGGCCCCGAGGTCATGGAGTATGTCGACGTCGAGGTTGGCGACCCGGGTCCGGGCGAGGTGCGCATTCGCCACGCAGCGGTAGGATTGAATTTCATCGATGTGTATTTTCGCACCGGGCTGTATCCGCAGCCGCTGCCCAACGGCCTGGGGCAGGAAGCCGCCGGCACCATCGAAGCAGTGGGGGACGGCGTGACCGCCTTCAAGGTGGGCGATCGGGTGGCCTATGCCGGGCGTCCCAACGGCGCCTACGCCGAAGAGCGCGTGATGCCGGCCGAGATCCTGGTCAAGCTGCCTGACAGCATTTCGTTCGATACCGCCGCGGCCATGATGTTGCAGGGCATGACGGTGCAATACCTGCTGCGCCAGACCTATCCGGTCAAGGCCGGCGACACCATCCTGCTGCACGCCGCCGCCGGCGGCATCGGCCTGATCGCCTGCCAATGGGCGCGAGCGCTGGGGGCGACCGTGATCGGCACCGTCAGCAGCGACGAGAAGGCGGCGCTGGCGGCGCGGCATGGCTGCACCCACGTCATCAATTACAAGACCGAGAATTTCGTCGAGCGCGTCAAGGAAATCACCGAAGGTCGCGGCGTGCAGGTGGTCTACGATGCCATCGGCCGTGACACCTTCATCGGCTCGCTGGATTGCCTGCGTCCACGCGGCATGATGGTCAGTTTCGGCAACGCATCCGGGCCGGTCGCGCCGTTCGGCGTGTCCGAGCTGGCCTCGCGCGGCTCGCTGTTCCTGACGCGTCCATCGCTGGGCAACTACACCGCCACCCGCGAAGACCTCGACGCCACCGCCGCCGACCTGTTTGCCATGGTCGAGAGCGGCCAGCTCAGTATCGAGATCAACCAGCGCTATGCGCTCAAGGACGTGGGCCAGGCGCATGCCGATCTGGAGGCGCGCAAGACCACCGGCTCGACCATCCTGATCCCCTGAGCCATGGGCGAACCCAAATCCCGTTCGTCGGATACGCCGCGTTTCGGCCGGCTGTTATTGGTGCTGGCGGCGGCGGTGTTGCTGATCGTCGCCATCACCTTCGCCAGCGAAGCGTTCTATTCGTGACGCGGCCTTACTTGGCCGGGGTGGCGGTGGCGTAGCCGCCATCCTTGTCGATCTTGATCGAGATATGCCGCGTCACCCCGCTGGGACCGGGAAAATCCTGGAATGCAGCGCGCACCATATACGGCATGGCGGCGGCCAGGCCGGCCTGGCGACCGTCGCTGTCGACCACCACATCATAGAGTTGCTTGCCGTCGGCGGCATTGGCGATGCCGATCTGCAGGCGTCGCAGGAACACCGGGTAGCTGGTGCTTTGCAGCGGGCCGCCATACCAGAACGGGTCGTAGGCAGGCCCGAACGGGCCATAGAAACCATATGGACCGAAACGACCCCAGCCGGGTGCCGGGCCATAGAAGAACGGATCATAGGCGGGGCGGGTCTCGACCACCTGTTCGGTATTCATGCCGTAGCGAAAGCTGACGGTCAGTTGCGCCGCCTGGCGCTCGGGCGCCTCTGTCAAGCCAACCCCCAGCAACTGGCGCCTGATCAACTGGGCATAGGCGCCGTACTCCAGACTGCCTTCCTGCTCCTTGGCCGGGACGAAGGCGAACGATTTGCCCGCGGTATCGGCTGGCCAAGCATGGAAGGCCGTCACATTGCTTTGCATGACCGACGCGCAGCCTGACAGCAGCAGGCTGCCAGCCGCGATCAATGAGGTAAGCCAGCGTTTCATGATTTCTCCAGTCAGGGGTGGGCCGGGCGTGGGGCTAGGCTGGTTGCAATAAGATAGATGGGCCGTGCCGCAGTGTCCTGGACCCCGTTGGGGTCACTATTTTAGTGCGTTTGGGCAGGCCCGGCGAACGTTCGACAGGGTTCTCTGTCATTAGTGCGGCAGCCTGTGGCCGCACAGCCCCGACGATTGGTAAAATCAGGTTTTCGCCCGGCAGTTTGGTTTTTAAAGCGAAATTCCGGGTTTGCCTTTGCATTTTTTCTTCACATCATCTTTTCCACAGGCATCCATGCGCACCGATACGCCCCAGACGATCTACCGTAAAGATTACGCCGCTCCCAATTACCTGGTCGACACCGTCGACATGGGCTTCGACCTCGATCCGGCCCTGACCCGTGTGGCTACCCGCATCGTCATGCGCCGCAATCCGGCCGCGGCCGGTCGCGATATCGTGCTGTACGGCGAAGAACTCGAACTGGTGGCCCTGCGCCTGAACGGCAAGACCCTCAAGAAGGGCGATTATCGCCTGGTCGGCGGCGTGCTCACCATCGCCGGCGCGCCGGCCAAGGTCGAACTGCAGATCGAGACCGTCACCCAGCCCGACCGCAATACCTCGCTGATGGGCCTGTATGTGTCGAACGGCAATTTTTTCACGCAGTGCGAGGCAGAGGGCTTTCGCAAGATCACCTTCTTCCCCGACCGTCCTGACGTGATGGCCCGCTACACCGTGATGCTGCGCGCCGACCGCGACCGCTATCCGGTGCTGCTGTCCAACGGCAACCTGATCGAACAGGGCGACCTACCCGATGGCCGTCACTACGCCAAGTGGGAAGACCCGTTCAAGAAGCCGTCCTACCTGTTTGCGCTGGTGGCCGGCGACCTGGTCTGCCAGGAAGAAAAATACACGCTGCGGTCCGGTCGCGAGGTGCTTCTGCAGGTGTGGGTCGAAGACGGCAACCTGGACAAGACCCAGCACGCCATGGATTCGCTCAAGAACAGCATCGCCTGGGACGTCGACCGTTTCGGCCTCGAACTCGATCTGGACCGTTTCATGATCGTCGCGGTGGGCGACTTCAACATGGGGGCCATGGAAAACAAGGGCCTCAACATCTTCAACACCAAGTATGTGCTGGCCAACCCGCGCATCGCCACCGACACCGACTTCGCCAATATCGAGGCAGTGGTCGGCCACGAATACTTCCACAACTGGACCGGCAACCGCGTGACCTGCCGCGACTGGTTCCAGTTGTCGCTCAAGGAAGGCCTGACCGTCTTCCGCGACCAGGAATTCTCGGCCGACATGATCGGCACCGACAGCGGTCGCGCCGTCAAGCGCATCGACGACGTGCGGGTGCTGCGCCAGGCGCAGTTCCCTGAAGACGCGGGGCCGATGGCGCACCCGGTGCGTCCCGACTCGTTTGTCGAGATCAACAACTTCTATACCGTCACGATCTACGAAAAGGGTGCCGAGGTGGTGCGCATGTACCAGACCTTGCTGGGGCGCGATGGCTTTCGCAAGGGCATGGACCTGTACTTCGAGCGGCATGACGGCCAGGCCGTCACCTGCGACGATTTTCGTGCCGCCATGGCCGACTCCAGTGGTCGCGACCTGGGCCAGTTCGAACGCTGGTACAGCCAGTCCGGCACGCCCGAGGTCGATGTCAGCGTGCAGTACGATGCCGCCGCCAGGACGCTTGAGCTGACGCTGGAGCAGAGCTGCCCGTCGACTCCCGGCCAGCGCAAGAAGCAGCCGTTTCACATTCCGGTCGCCATCGGCCTGCTCGACGCCAGCGGGCGCGACATGCCGTTGCGTCTCAAGGGCGAGAAGAAGGCCGGCGCCACCACCCGCGTGCTGGAGTTGACGGCCGCCCGCCAGACCTTCCGCTTCGTCGATGTCGCCGAAAAGCCGGTGCCTTCGCTGTTGCGCGGGTTCTCGGCGCCGGTGGTGCTGAAATACGACTACAGCGATGCCGAGCTGGCCTTCCTGATGGCCAACGACAGTGACGCCTTCAACCGCTGGGAAGCCGGACAACGGCTGGCCACCCGGCGCCTGCTCACCCTCACGGTGGCAGTGCAGGCGGCGCGCCAGTCGGGTCATGTGGTGTCGGTCGATACCGTGCTGGGCAATCTGGAACACGATGGCGCGCTGGCTGCAGCGCTGCGCGCAACCCTGGCCGACGATTCGCTCGACCCGGCGTTTCGCGAGCTGGTCCTGAGCCTGCCTTCGGAGACCATGATCGCCGAGCAGATGGAAGTGATCGATCCGCACGCTATCCACGTGGCGCGCCAGTTCCTGCGGCGCTCGCTGGCGGCTGAACTGCGCGACGAATTGCTGGCGGCCTATCGCGCCAATCACCATGAAGGCGCCTACAGCCCCGACGCCGCAGCTGCCGGCCGCCGCGGCCTCAAGAATGTGGCCCTGTCGTACCTAGTCGAGCTGGACGATCCCGAAGTGCTGGCGCTGGCCGAGCAACAGGACCTCAGTGCCAACAACATGACCGATCGCCTGGCCGCCCTGGCCGCATTGACCAATAGCGCGGCCACGGGCAAGAGCGATGCCTTGCAGCGTTTCTATGCCGAATTCGAAGACGAGGCATTGGTCATCGACAAATGGTTCACGCTGCAGGCCACGGCACGCCACGCCGACGTCAATACCGTGCGCACGCTGGTCGAGCATCCGGCATTCTCGTTGAAGAATCCCAATCGGGCGCGCAGCCTGATCTTCAGTTTCTGCAACGGCAATCCATCGGCGTTCCACGCCGGCGACGGCAACGGCTACGCGTTCTGGGCCGAGCAGGTGATCGCCCTCAACGGTACCAACGCCCAGGTCGCCGCGCGCCTGGCGCGCAGCCTCGATCGCTGGCGCAAGTACACGCCGGCGCTGCAGGAAAAGATGCGCCTGGCGCTGCAACAGGTGGCTGACTCGCCGAAGCTCTCGCGCGATGTGGCCGAAGTCATCACCAAGGCGCTGGCCGCCGATTGATACACCGCTGCGCCGCCGATAGCCGATAACGGCGGCGCACTGCGACCACCCGAATTCATTTTTAAACAGGGAAGACCACACCATGAAACGCATCAGCCTCACACAACACCTGATCGAGCAACAGCGCCTGCACAACAAGATTCCGTCCGAGCTGCGCCTGCTGATCGAAGTCGTCGGTCGCGCCTGCAAGAGCATTTCCCACGCCGTCGGCAAGGGCGCCCTGGGCGAGGTGCTGGGCACTGCCGGCAGTGAGAACGTGCAGGGCGAAGTCCAGAAGAAGCTGGACGTGATCTCCAACGAAATCCTGCTCGAAGCCAATGAGTGGGGCGGCCACCTGGCGGCCATGGCGTCGGAAGAAATGGAAACCATCCATCGCATTCCCAACCGCTACCCGCTGGGCGAGTACCTGTTGATGTTCGATCCGCTGGATGGCTCGTCGAACATCGACGTCAACGTCTCGATCGGCACCATCTTTTCGGTACTGAAGGCGCCCGAGGGCATGAGCGAACCCAGCGAGAAGGACTTCATGCAGCCAGGCACCCAGCAGGTCGCTGCCGGTTACGCCGTCTATGGCCCGCAAACCGTGCTGGTGCTGACGACCGGCGACGGCGTGCACTGCTTCACGCTGGACCGCGAGATGGGCGCCTGGGTGCTCACCCAGAAAGATATCCAGATTCCGGCCGATACCAAGGAGTTCGCCATCAATGCGTCCAACCAGCGCCACTGGTTCCCGCCCGTGAAGCGCTATGTGGATGAAATGCTGGCCGGCGCCACAGGGCCGCTGGGCAAGGATTTCAACATGCGCTGGATCGCCTCGATGGTGGCCGACGTGCATCGCATCCTCAATCGCGGCGGCATCTTCATGTATCCGGCCGACGCGCGCGAGCCGGGCAAGCCGGGCAAGCTGCGCCTGATGTACGAAGCCAACCCGATGGCCTTCATCGTCGAGCAGGCTGGTGGCGCCGCCACCGATGGCCAGCAACGCATCCTCGACATCCAACCTGAAAAACTGCACCAGCGGGTGGCGGTGTTCCTGGGCTCGAAGAATGAAGTCGAGCGCGTGACCTCGTATCACAAAGAGTAAAAACACGCCGGCAACAAGCCAGGCGCTGCGTCATGCCGCGCCTGGTCGGATTCGCAAGAAAGGCGCTACGGCGCCTTTTTTTCGTCAGTCCGGGCTATCCGGCGCTACACGTACCTGGTTGCGCCCGCCATGCTTGGCTTCGTACAGCGCCGCATCGGCACGGCCGACCAGGTCGCTCATCGGCGGACGATCCTGCAGGTTCGGGCGGATACTGTTGACGCCGGCGCTGACGGTCACCACGCCGGCCGGATTGCCGCTGTGCGGCAGCGCCAGCGCCTCGATGCCGGCGCGGATCTTTTCTGCCACCAGCGCAGCACCCTGCAGGTCCGTCTCGGGGAGCAGGACCAGCATCTCTTCACCACCGTAGCGCACTGCCAGGTCGGCGGGGCGCCGCTGCATCTGCCTGAGCACCCGTCCGATGCAGCGCAGGCATTCGTCGCCTGCCTGGTGACCATAGGTATCGTTGTACAGCTTGAAGAAATCGACATCGATCAGCACCAGCGACAACGCGCCATCGCTGCGCGCGGCACGCCGGTATTCCTTGTCCAGCGTTTCATCGAAGTGGCGGCGATTGGCTAGTCCGGTCAAGCCGTCCTGGTGAGCCAGCAGTTCCAGGCGGGCGTTGAGTTCGCGCAGTTCGTTCATGGCGTGCACCGCCTTGTGTTCGGCCACGACGCGCAGTTCGATCTGGCGCACCAGGCGCCAGCCGAAGCTGGCGATCATCATCAGCAGCAGCAACACGCCCGCCGTATAGACCAGGGTTTCCTGCCGCCAGTCGGCCAGTGCATCTTCGCTCGCCAATGCCACCACGGCCAGCAGCGGGTACTTGTCGACAGCCTGGTAGCTGACATACCGATGTACGCCGTCGAGCGGCGACCTGAGCTCGAAGGCGCCGCTCTGGCTGTTAGGCAGCAAATCGGTAAAGATCACGCCATCGGCAAGATTGCGGTTGATGAAGCGCTGTTCGAAAGGGTAGCGTGTCAGTAGCGTACCGTCACGCAGCAGCAAGGCGATCGAGCCGTTGTGCCCGATGTCGAAGGTGCGATACAGGTCGATGAAATAGTTGATATCGATGGTCGCCAGCGCCACACCGGCAAAGCTGCCGTCGCGGTGGTTGATGCGGCGCGATACCGGGATGACCCATTGATCGGTGGTGCGGCTGCGCAGCACTGCACCGACCAGTGGCTTTTGATCATCGTGATCGCGATGATGAATGAAGTAGGGGCGGTCGACATTGTTGGCATGCTCCGGATTCTTGCCGGCTGAATTGACCACCCAGTTGCCCAGCTCGTCGTAGATGAACAGGCCGTCCAGTTGTGGTATCTCTTTGGTAAGGCGCCGCAGCACCGGCCCCATCTCGCTCACCAGCGGGCTGCCCATGCCGAGCATGGCGATGCGATCGGTGACGTCCAGCAAGATGCCGTCGGAGGCCTGCACTGCGTCATTGGCGTGCTGCGCCAGTGCTCGCGCCATGTTGCCGGCATAGGTCTGGGCATTTTTTACGTCGCTCAGGCGCGCGCTCCAGCTCTGCCAGATATGGGTCCCGCCAATGGCCAGGCACACCAGAACGACGAACAGGCGAGCGCGTTGCGAGATGGCGTGATGCTTGCGGTCCGAGTCGGACCGTCCTGCTGAATCCATGCGCTTCACCTTTCCCCCCGAAATGGTAAGCAGCCGCCAGCCTTGCTGGCAGCGATCGTGCGACTCAGTATAGACAGGCCGACAATGTTGCAACGACTGAACTAAGGGTCAAAAGCACTGCAATTCGGTTTCACCCGGCTGCGCGACGCATCAGCCTTCTGCTATGCAACATGGTCAGGCCCACTGCCACCCAGATCGGCACATAGGTCCCCAGCTGTCCCGGCGAAAGCGTTTCGCCCAGCACCGCCATGGCCACCAGCACCAGCAGCACCGGTTCGACATAGCCGAGGATGCCGAACAAGCCCATCGGCAACAGTTGCCCGGCTGCCAGGAAGGAGGCCAGCGCGACCATGCTGGCCAGGCCCAGCAGCGGCAGCAGCACGGTGGCCAGCATTGGCTGGCTGGCCGCTTGCGCAAAGGCGTCTGCCTGCCAGAGCATGAGCAGCGCCACCGGCGACAGCAACAGCAACTCGACCGCAAACAGCATCAGCGAATCGATGCGAATGCGGCGGCGCAGGATGAAATACGGTGGATAGCCCAGCGCCACCACCAGGGTGGTCCACGAAAATGCGCGCGTCATCCACAGCTCGTGCGCCACGCCCAGCAGGGCGCAGGTCACCGCCAGCTTCTCCAGCGGCGCCAGGCGCTCGTGATAATAGAAGCGCCCCACCAGCACCATCGACAGCGGCAGCAGGAAGTAGCCGAGCGATACCTCCAGTGCCCGGGCATTGACCGAGGCCCACAGGAAAAGCCATTGCTGCAATCCCAGCAGCACTGCCATCACCAGCAGGCACAACAGCTTTTGCGGGGTGTCCAGCATGGTGATAAAGGCAGACGGCAGCTCGCGGGCGCGACCGCGCCACATCAGCAGCAGCAACACTGCGACCAGGGTCCACAGGATGCGCCAGGCGAAGATGGTGGTGCCGTCCAGCGGCGCCAGCAAACGGGTATAGCCTGACAGGAAGGCGAACAGGGCCGAGGCCAGCACCGATAGGCCGATGCCACGTGCGATGTCTGGATGATTCATCGAAGGCGAAGTGAAGAAGCGCGGCTGCCGCATCGTGCGGCATGGCGAAAGTCGGCGATTGTACGCCACAGTCGCCACACGCTGCACTTTGCTTCAGGAACCCTGGCCGCTGCGCGAAGAGTGGGGACGCTTCAGTTCGTCGCGTGCAATCACTTTCAGGCTCTGGGGCGAAGTGACGATACGGTCGCGCCCGCCTTCCTTGGCCTGGTACAACGCCTGGTCAGCGCTTTCGATCAGCGCCAGCGGGCTGTCCTGGGCCTGCACCGGGTCGAGTGCGGCCACGCCAATGCTCACGCTCACATGGCCGCGTCGTCCGCCCGAATGCGGCAGGCGCAGGTCGGCAATGCTCTGGCGCAGGGTGTGGGCCATGGTGGTGGCACCCCGCACGTCGCAGTCCGGCAGCACGATCGCGAATTCCTCGCCGCCGTAGCGCGCCGCCAGGTCACGTCCGCGCCGTTTGCTGCGGCCGATGACGGCGGCGATCTGCTTGAGGCAATCGTCGCCCTTGGTATGGCCATAGACATCGTTGTACAACTTGAAGTAATCGACATCGATCAGAATCAGCGCCAGCGGCCCCCCTTCATTGGCCAGACGCGTCAATTCGGTACTGAGGGTGCGGTCGAAGTGGCGCCGATTGGCCAGTCCCGTGAGGCCATCGTGCATGGCCAGCTGCACCAGGGTCGCATTGAGCTGATCGGTTCTGGCGCGGGCTTTCACGGCCTCCACCTCGGAACGCGCCTGATGCTTGATCTGTCGCACCAGCCTTCGCCCCATGGTGGCCAGAACACCCACCAGGAACAGTATCCCGATGGTGCGCACATAGGCATCGTGGCGCCAGCTGGTCAGTAATTCATCGCTCGAGACGGCAACCGTCATGAACATCGGGTAACGGGGCAGGCGCACGAAGCTGTTGATGCGCAGCTCGCCATCCGTACGCGCGGTCAGTTCGGCGCTGCCACGGTCCCGCTTGGCGGCATGGTCGCGGAAGATCGGCGTATTGCGCATGTCCTGGCCGGTGGTGACTTCGTCGCGGGTACTGCGAATGAGCAGCATCCCGGTGTCGAGCATGAACATGATCACACCACGACGGCCAACATCGAAGTTCTCGTAATACTTCTTGAAGTAATCGAATGAGATGGTCGCCAGCACCACGCCGCCAAACGAACCATCGGCGCGCGTGATGCGGCGGCTGACGGTGAATATCCACAGGCCGGTCGATTTACTTTGTACCGGCGGCCCGAGATAGGGCAGGTCGTCGGCGTGATCGCGATGATGGATGAAATAACTGCGATCGGCATTGTTGTGCGTCGTCTCCAGCGTCTGCTGTGAATTGACGATCCAGCGACCATATTGGTCGTACACGAAGATGCCATTGAGCTGCGGCAGTTCGTTGACCTGTTTCACCAGCTGGCGGTGAATGCGCTGCAGCGATTTTGGGTCCAGCCCATCTTCTGCAATGTGTTCCTGCAACACCTGCAGCACCAGATCGGCTTCCTTGTAGACATCATCGGCATGGCGGGCCAGCGCCTGCGCCATGTTGCCGGTGTCCACCGCGGCCTGGGATAACAATCGCTCGCGCGCCTGCCAGGTGCGCCAGCCGTCGACGCCGATCAGGGCGGCACAGGCCAGTACCACGAACAAGGTCGCCAGGCAGACCGATGAATGCCGTCGATTCAAGGCCACAGCCGGCTCCATCGCTTAGTGTTGTTCATGCGGCCCCCATGCCCGTATATAGATTCTGCGAACAAGGGTAGAGGAGCGGGGCATATTTTCACATCAGGCAATGCCTTAGCCGCAGTGCCGGGCGGCAAGTATGCGGCGGGTCAGGTAATTCCTGATGCGCAGCAGCAGGCCTTACCGACTAAGCTAGGCGACGGAAAACGATATTGCAAAGGAATCAAATGGGACATGCCGATGGCCATCACGGCAAACGTGCATTGAAGGAGGTGACGGTGCAGCAACTGGAGACGGCGATTGCCGCCGCCTTGTACAAGATCACTGCACACAAATATCACGTCGATATCAAGCGCTTCGACCTGGATCTCGACCACGACAGTTCGCTGCGCGATGGCGCCGTGATCGAGATGCGGGTGGTCGATTCGGGCATGGCGATGGTGCCGTCACCCAACCGCTTCTGCATTGACGTGCAGCAGGCGGCCTGCCTGCAGACAACAAAAGAGCCCGGTCTTGCGGACCAGGCTCCCGGATTGATGCAGGTTGACGCGAAGAGTTAATTTTCGCCCTGATGCTCTTATGCGCCAGGGGAAGTACCCATCGGGCCGTCCTTCATCTCACGGGCATACGGATTGGCCTTGTTAGAACCGGTGTCGCGGCCGGTATGGTCGATATATTGACCGTTCTGTTCCTGGTAGTTCGAAGGCGAACTCGACTGGTTGCCCTGATAATCGTAGTACTGCGCGGTCGACGACGAATCCTGGTATTGCTGGGGAGAAGACGAATCATTGCCACCCTGATAGGACTGGGCATAAGCACCGGTGCTGAATGCGGCGGCGGCCAACAAAGCTACGCTGATGATTTTCTTGGACATGGCAGTTCTCCTTGGTTGGTCGTTCCGCTGATGTGCGGAAACGTGGAGTCATCATAAGAAATTCAGCGCGGCGCAACAGTCGGAGAGGCTGGCGACTTCGTGTCGGACGATTCGCGCGGGTCTGACAGCTTCAGTGCCGACGCCACGCCATGTTCGCCTGGGCGAGTCGATATTCGCGCCCGCACCGGGGCCTGCCTATGGACTAACTCATCGGCAGCGAAGCCACGCCAGTCAAGGCGTCGTCGCCGAAGCTATCCCGCTGATCAGAATGGCCGCTTGGCCTACGCAGAGCAATCGCGTCATTCCTGACGAAATCCGTCAATCCGTTACAAGATATTACGGTGCGATAAAAACACCGTTGGGCATCAATCGTCTTTAGGCGTCAATCCGTGTTCTCGCATGGCTGCCTTGGCCTGTTCGGCCGAAAACATCGTCATGAAAGCGCGCGCCGCTGTGGTCGAGTTCGATTGCGACGAGATGGCTGCGGCGTAGACGGTATAACTCTGGATTGTTGCCGGCAGCGGTCCCACCAGCTGCGCGCCCTTGACCGCCAGAATTTCACTTTGCTGGTGCAGGGCCAGAGCGGCGCTGCCGTCGAGCAGCTTTTCGGCGACCAGGCCACCTGGAACCAATACTTCCTTCGCGTGCATTTGTGCGGCGATGCCCAGCTTCTCGAACAGTTTTTCAAGGTAGATGCCGCTGGAGCCGCCTGCCTTTGGATCAATGACTGCCACCGAAGGCGCGGCCAGCAGCGCGGCCTTGAACTGCGCAACGGTGGCGATGGCCGGATGCGGTGTGCCAGCCTTGACCGCCACGCCGATACCGACCTGCGCCAGTTCACGCGCGCTACGGGCATCGATGTAGCGATCTGCTGCCAGGGTGTGAAGCAGGTTGGTCGGCACCACCGTCAGGTCGAACCGCTCGCCGCTGCGGATGCGTCGTTCGGTCACGCCGCCGGTGGCATTCTGGACATCGACATGGATGCCGCTGCGCCGTTCGAAGTCAGCCGCGACCGTGCGCACGACCGGCGCGATGGCGCCAGCGGCCAGCACTTTCAGCTCATCTGCCAAGGCAGCCAGCGGCAGCGTCGTCATGACCACGATAGGGAAAGCGGACAGCAATGCACGCACGCGCATGAGGACTCCGGATATCGGCAAGGTGGATGAACGAGAGGGGGGATGCGAGCGAGATTCTACGACATGCCGGCGCGCCCGTCATGGGCATGCATGCTGGCACGCGCCCGGGGGGCGAATGCAAGTCGCGACAAGTCGCGATTCTTTAGATTGCGGGTGTCAGCAGACGACCTCGAAGTCTCGTCCTTCCATCAGATAGCTGACATACGCCATCTTCAGATATTTCATTCCACCCATGGTGCGCGCCAGGCGAACCGCGCGCTCTGCCAGATCGGCATCAATGCCCATCGGTTCAGAGGCGACGACGAACGGCCAGGGCTGCTGCGGATCGATATGCCGGCTCAGGGAGCTCAGGACGATATCGCAGTGAACCTTTCCCTGCTCGGCATCGAATTCGATTTGCTGGGGGGCCGCTTGCCCCTCGACCTGATAGGTCACGCGAAATTTAGGCATGATGTTTCTGTCCGGAATGGATCGGGAGATTTTCTTGACCTCATTCTATAAATAAAGTTGTCATTTAGATATCGGGAAATTCCTGAGAGTCCGGCGCCGGTCGGGGTATTGGCAGGCGCTAAAAAAAATAAATGAAATCGCTGCATCCAATCTGCCTCCTGGTGGGTAGTACCTGTATCAGCGCAGATCGCTGATACCCACAACACTTATCAAGGAGCCAACATGAACCATTCCGTCGCGTCGCGCCCAGAACGTAGCATTTCCCTGGCCACCGTCATTTCTTCGGTGCTGGCCGTGGCCGCATTATCGGCTTGCGGATCCATGGAGCGGATGTATTCGCAGGACAGCCTGCCCGATAGCGTGAAAGTCCCGAGCGGCAACCGGGTTGCCTGGCAGACCGTTGGCGTGGGTGAAATCCTCTATGAATGCCGCGCCAAGAAAGACGCGGCAGGTCAGTTCGAATGGACCTTCGTCGGTCCGGATGCCGCCCTCAATGACCGCAGCGGCAAGAAGGTGGGCAAGTACTACGGTCCACCGGCCACCTGGGAAAGCCTGGATGGCTCCAAGCTGACCGCGACGCAGGTGGCGGTAGCCCCGGCCGGCGCCGGTAATATTCCTTATCAACTGGTGAAGGCCAATCCCGCCAGCGGCAGCGGCGCGCTGACCGGCACCACCTATATCCAGCGCGTGGCCACGGCAGGTGGCGTCGCTCCCTCGGCTGCGTGCGATGCCGGCAAGCTGGGCGCCAAGCAGACCGTGCGTTATCAAGCCGATTATATTTTCTGGAAAGCTTCCTGAGACTGACAGCGCCGTTCGCCCGCACCAATCTGCACCCGCGGGCGAGCGGCGTTGCGCAATAGCAGAATGGACGCGTGACTTGGATATAATCGGGACGGTTTTTCAGATTTCCCCTTGATCGATGCACACGTCACTCAACTTCCAACAGCGTGCCTGACGACACTCCACCTTTCGATTACGAAGCAGCGCTCTACGCATGTGCCGGCGGCGACCGGCAAGCACTGCGACGCCTGTACCAGAACGACGGTCGCTATCTGCTGGGTGTTGCGCTGCGTATCGTGCGACACCGGGCGCAGGCCGAAGACGTGCTGCATGACGCATTCGTCAGCATCTGGACCCGTGCTGCCAGTTTCGATCCGCAGCGGGGTGCGGCCAAGGGCTGGATCTATTCGGTGGTCAGGCATTGCGCACTCAACAACGTGCGCGCGTCGCAGCACGAGAGCGCAGTGGGCGACCAGCTGGACGACATCGCCGACGAGCAGGGGGGCGACGAGCACGCCGGCAGCCATGCCATGGAGTTGAATGCATCGCTGGGCAAGCTCGATGACTGCCTGGCGCATCTCAGCGACGTCAAGCGCGCAAGCATTGTCTACGCTTATGTCGACGGCTGTACGCATAGTGAAATTGCAGCACGGTTGCAGGCGCCGCTGGGGTCCGTCAAGGCATGGATCAAGCGCGGCCTGGCGGCCTTGCGGGAGTGCATGACATGAACGAGTCGCAAGCCGAACTGCAATCCCTGGCCGGCGAATATGTGCTGGGCACGCTCAGCCAGCAGCGCCGCCGGGAAGTCGAACAGCGCATGCTGGTCGAGCCGGATCTGCGCGCCCAGGTCGACGCCTGGGAGCAACGCCTGCATCCATTGACCAGGCTGGCCGAGCCGCAAGAGGTTCCAGCGGGATTGTGGCCGCGGATCGAACGCAGCCTGCCGATGCCGCCACCGGTGAAGCGGGCAGGGGGCTGGCAATCATGGTGGAACAACCTGAATTTCTGGCGCTGGACATCCGCCGGCGGCCTGGTCTGTTCGGCGTTGCTGGTCGCCGTGATGCTGCAAGGCGGCCAGGCCCGTCGCAGCGCTAACTTCATGGTGGTGCTGGTGGCGCCGCAGGATACGGTGCCGGCCTGGGTCGTCCAGGCCAGCAATCGCGGTCAACTGAGCCTGATACCGCTGACATCGGCCAGCGTGCCCGAGCAGAAGGCGTTGCAGTTCTGGACCAAGGGACAGGACTGGAACGGTCCGGTATCGCTGGGCATCGTCAAGCCGGGCCGCACCCAGAGCATCGGCCTCGACAAACTGCCGCCGCTGCAGCCCAACCAGCTTTTCGAGATTACGCTCGAGCCCAGCACCGGGTCGCTGACCGGCAAACCGAGCGGCCCGATCCTGTACATCGGACGTGCGGTGAAGGTGACCTCCTGACGGCTGTGTGATTCAGGCAGGCACCTTTTCTTCGTGTCGCAGCGTCAGCACCTGGGCGCCGTTGCTGGTGACGGCGATGGTGTGCTCGAATTGTGCCGACAGTTTTCCATCGCAGGTGACCACCGTCCAGCCATCGTCCTCGGTCTCGACATCGTGCTTGCCCTGGTTGATCATCGGCTCGATGGTAAATACCATGCCTGGCTTCAGCAGCATGCCGGTTCTTGCCCGGCCCCAATGCAGCACCTCGGGCGGCTCGTGCATTTCACGGCCGATGCCATGGCCGCAATATTCCCTGACCACGCTGTAGCCATTCTTGCGCGCATGCTGTTCGATGGCATAGCCGATATCGCCAAGCCTGGCTCCCGGACGCACCGCCTTGATGCCTTTCCACATCGCTTCGTAAGTCACCTGGACCAGACGCCTGGCCTGTGCCGACACCTCGCCCACCAGATAGGTCTTGCTGGAGTCGGCGATATAGCCGTGCTTTTCCAGCGTGATATCGAAATTGACGATGTCGCCGCTTTGCAATACATCGCCAGTGGCTGGCACACCATGGCAAACCACGTTATTGCGCGACGCATTGAGTGCGTAGGCATAGCCGTACTGGCCTTTGCTGGCCGGACGCGCCTTGAGTTCGTTGACGATGAAACCGTCAACCAGGTCATTGACCTGCATGGTCGACATGCCGATCAGGTTCAATTTGTCGAGGTACGCGAATACGCTGGCCAGCAATTTCCCCGCTTCCGCCATCAGGCTGATTTCTTCCGGTCGCTTGGTCATCTTGAGCCAACCCTGATGGCCGGTGTCACCAACCCTGCGGCGCGCAGTTCTGTGGCCATGATGTCGTTGAAACTCTGTGTCGGATTCATCTCGCTCAGCATCCCGACCTTGATCCAGAAAGCCGCCTGCGCGTTGATTGAGCGGCACGACACGGCGCTGGCCTTGCGCAATTGATCGTGCAGCTCGTCGTCGATGTTGACGATGCCCATGGGTAACTCCATATATGAAACGTATACGAATCATACATTAAAAGTTAGTCGTGTTGCTTTTACACTTTATTACAGCAGCCGCGGCAGGCCATGACGATACTAAGTCGCACCGAATAGCCAATAATCGGAAAACCGCCAACCTGTTATCGCCGGGCATATTCAACATGAGTCATCCACAGCGCGACCCCATCACCTTGATCACGGGCAGGACCAGTTCTTTGCCTGCGTTAGCGTTGTTGTCGCTGGTCATGGCACTCAACGCCTTGCCAGCCCGGGCGCAGGCGCTCACCGAGCAAGAGAAATCCCTGCATGTGCTGAACCGCCTGGCCTATGGCCCAAGGCCAGGCGATTTGCAGCAGGTCGAACGCATGGGCGTCAGGCGTTATATCGATCAACAGCTCAATCCAGAGCGCATCGCCATGCCTGCCCAGTTGCAGGCGCGGCTGGCGGCGCTGCCGGCCTATCGCATGAGCGCCACGCAGTTGTTCAACGAATACGGTCCGCCTTCCTTCGACAAGAGCGCCTCCCGTGAGGATCAGCAGGCAGCGCGCCAGCGCGCGGCGCGCGAACTGACGCCGCAGTTCCACCAGGAAAGGCTTTGGCTGGCCACCGAAAGCCCGCGCCAGCTGCAAGAGGTGATGACCGAATTCTGGCTCAATCATTTCAATGTATTCGAAGGCCGTGACTGGGTGCGTTATTGGGTGGGCGACTATGAGCAGAACGCCATCCGCCCGCACGCCCTGGGAAATTTCAGGCAGTTGCTGGGCGCGGTCGCGCATCATCCGGCCATGCTGGTCTACCTCGATAACTGGCTCAGCAGTGGCGTCAATACGCCGGGCGCCAAGGGCCGCTTCAAGGGGCTCAATGAAAACTATGCGCGCGAACTGATGGAGTTGCATACCCTGGGCGTGGATGGCGGCTATCAGCAAGCCGACGTGATGACGCTGGCGCGCATCCTGAGCGGCTGGACCATCGACCTCCAGGCCATGAAAGAGGGCGCCGCCCCCGCCAGTTTCAATGCGCAGCGGCATGACAACGGCCCCAAGATCTTTCTTGGTCACCCCCTGCCCGCAGGCGGCGAGCAGGAAGGCGAAGCGGCGCTCGATATACTGGCCAGTCATCCGGCCACCGCACGCTTCATATCGACCCGGCTGGCGCAGTATTTTGTCGCGGACAAGCCAGATCCGGCATTGGTGCAAAAGTTGTCGCAGACCTTCCTTGCCAGTCACGGCGATATCAGGGCGGTGCTGCAAGTGTTATTCGACAGCCCGCAATTCTGGGCGCGTGACAACTATCAGGTGCAGTTCAAGACGCCGTACCAGTTCGTGATTTCCTCGCTGCGCGCCAGCGCCACACCGGTGGTCAATCACAAGCCGGTCGACGGTGCCTTGAGCCAGTTCGGCATGCCGCTGTATGGCTGGTTGACGCCGGAAGGTTACAAATATTCGCAAGCAGCCTGGCTCAACGCCGATGCGCTGCTGCGCCGGATCAATTTTGCCGGTGGCCTGGCCAGCGGAAGATCGACCATTGCGCGACCGGACAATACGCCCGCGCCGCCCGCTGCCGAGTCGCCCCCGCTCGATCCCCGTCAGTTGCAGCAAACGCTTGGGCCGACCATCACGCCCGATGCCGCCGCCATCATTGCAGCGAGCGCGCCCAATCTGCAAGCCGCGCTGATGCTGGGTGGCCCATCCTTCATGAAACGTTAGAGCTGATGATTGCCATCGACTCGCAGGAGCAAACATGAACCGTCGAGAATTCATCCGTCATGTGGGCCTGGCCGGCAGCGGCGCGGTCTTGCTGCCGATCGGCTTGAGTGGTTGCGCGGTGGTCGCCTCCGATGCAACGCTGCAGGCGGCAGGAAAGGGCGACCGTGCGCCGCGCATGGTGGTGGTGTTCATGCGGGGCGCGGTCGATGGCCTGAGCGTGGTGGTGCCGCATGGCGACCAGGAATATTATCGGGCGCGACCCACGATTGCGGTGGCGCGCCCGGGGCAGGTCAACGGCGCGATTGACCTCGATGGCTACTTCGGGCTGCATCCGGCGTTGCACCCCTTGATGCCTTATTGGCGCGGCGGCAAGCTGGCGTTCGTGCACGCATCCGGTTCACCCGACGGTTCACGCTCACACTTCGAGGCGCAGGATTACATGGAGACCGGCACCCCCGGCCAGCACAGCACCCGCGACGGCTGGATGAACCGCCTGCTCGGCTATCTGCCCCGTTCCGAGCAGACGCCGTTGCAGGCATTGACGCTGGGCGAGGCCACGCCGCGCATCATGAGCGGCAGGCAAGTCGTGGCCAATATGCCCAGCGGTCGAACGGCGGCCCGGCCCGGCATGATCGACCAGCCGCGCGTGAGCCAGGCATTTGCTGCGCTCTATGGCGGCGACGATGCGCTCGCCATGGCGTTTCGCGATGGCCTGGCCGCGCGCCGCGAGTTGCTGGCCGAGATCAACAGCCAGGAGCAGCAGATGGCCAATAACGGCGCGCCGCTGCCCACCGGGTTGTCGCTGGATACCGCGCGGCTGGGGCGGCTGATGCGCGGCGACGCGCGCATACGCCTGGGTTTTCTGGCCGTGGGTGGCTGGGATACCCACATCAACCAGGGCAACGGCGCGGGCCAACTGGCCGCTCGCCTGGCGCCGCTGGCCAACGGCCTGGCGACCCTGGCGCAAGAACTGGGTCCGGCCTTCGACGACACCGTGATCGTCGTCATGTCGGAATTCGGACGTACCTTCCGCGAGAACGGCAACGGCGGCACCGATCACGGCCACGGCAATGCCATGTGGCTGCTGGGTGGTGGTCTGCGCGGCGGGAAGATCCACGGGCAGTGGCCGGGCCTGGACCAGCGTGCCCTCAATGAGGGGCGGGACCTGGCGATCACCACCGATTTTCGTCGCGTGCTGTCGGCCCTCGCCGAAAAACACATGCGGGTGTCCGATGGCGCATTGGCAGATATCTTTCCAAGGTATGCGTCAGGGGCCGGCGGACGCGACGCGATCTTCATCTGAATCATCGCTGGCCACTCGCCAGCGGTGGAAAGAGCGCTGCGCTCAGATGCTGAACATCCATTGGATTCTCTGGATCATCCCATCGAACGCCTGCTGCATCGTCACCGGGCGCACCACGAGGTTGGCCCTGGTGCCCTTGGCTTGCGCTGCGTTGAACGACACGGCACTGATGGCGATGACAAGACCGAAGACGACGTTGCGCATGATGTTCTCCTTGCTATGCGGGTGGGTTTGTAACTGGGTTGGAGACATCATGCGCGGCGACGGTTACCAGCAGGTTTCAGCCGCCGCTTTCCTTATTTCATCTGAAACATTGGGTAACGTCGCCACCGACCGTCTCGGCCTTGATGGAAATTTACTTTTTGGACGACGCAATGTGTCCGAGAGCAAGGCGTGACTTGTTGAGTTACACCGATCGTCGCCATAGGACTAAGTGCGGTAGCGAACATAGGCATTCTTTGTTTTGCGGTTCAGGCCTCGGCGGCGCTCAGTATATTTGACTAATACTCACGCGGCCATTCGTCCAAGGACGATGTGGGCTTCCCAGTAAGCAATTTCCTGTGATGACAGCAGGATTTCAATGGCGATCCATCTGTTGCGCCTCCAGGATGGCGGCTGGATATGCGTCAGCCTGTCGGTTTGTACCGGTAGCCCGGTCTGCCCAGAGCGGCTCCTCACAAAATATATTTCATTAGAGCGTGGGCCAATGGCCATCGCTCGCTTGCAAACCGCCAGAGCTCTGCTATAGTCATTTCGCTGGGTGTTCCCCCCAGTTGTACGCACCCAGCGTCATACCAGCGCAATGCTGGGAAAAGTCCCCGGTCCTCTTCCCCCCATAACGAGGACCGGGGGATTTTTCATTTCAAGGCCCCCCTACTGCAGAGCACCCTGGCACCGAGCCAGCCCGTTGTTGCGAACTTGCAACCTGACGCGGCGATCGGTGAAATCTGGTTTTCTATCGTGCCGCGCCGCAGGTCATTGCAAAAAAATAACATTTCCTTGTTTTATCGCAGCGGCATGCATTGGCCTGGAACTGGCTCTCGGGCGTAATTTTTTTCGTTATCTGTTCGGTAACGCACCGCGCCTGATCGGATTTCAACTTATATTGACTCCAAGGTGGCGGTTTCGGGCCCGGGACTTCACCTACAATCCGCTCCCCCCGGATTGTGGCCCCTGACCTTCCTCCCCCGTCGGTCGGGGGTGCTTTCGTTTACGCGCCTTGTTTAGAATTGCGATGAAAAACTGGCCGCGCGCTTTTGCGACACCTTGGCCAGTGGGTGCTTGTTCCAGCGCGATTCAGCGACACAATGGGCAACGCCGAGGAAAGTGACAATGACCACCGAGGTACAGCCAAATGTGGTCAACAAGTAAGTGCCGATCATGGTGTTCTCCCGGAAAGTGTGCTGTTTTCGATGTTTTTATGATAACGATCCTTCCCGGCGTTGCCTTTAGTACCTTTCCTGATGACATGCGGTTTCCCCCTCAGGCAAAACCTGAAGGCCCACTTGCCAGCCTTCACACGACCGACAAGGCCGCCTGGCGATACAGCGTGATCTCTGCGTGGTGCACTTGTGCGTCGGCGACCAGCGTGAGGCAGTCGTGCTGCTGGCGTTCTCCATCCAGCGTGTAGCGCGCGGGGCGGGCTGGTTCCAGGTCCGTCGTCTCCTGACGGATGGTGATGCGGTAGGGCGTGCCGCGATAGCAATAGTCCAGTCGATAACTTTCCCAGTCAGCCGGCAGGCAGGGGTTAATGCGAAGCTGGTTCGCCTTGACTTCCAGTCCCAGCAGCGACTCGGTCAACAGGCGATACATCCAGCCGGCCGAACCGGTGTACCAGGTCCAGCCGCCACGGCCTGTATGAGGGAGCACGGCATAGACATCGGCCGCCACCACATAAGGCTCGACCTTGTAGGTCGCGACCTCTTGCCGGGTGCGGGCATGGTTGATCGGATTGATCATCTGCATCAGTTGCCAGGCCGATGTGGCATCGCCCATCCGGGCAAACGCCATCACCGCCCAGATGGCTGCGTGCGTATACTGGCCGCCGTTCTCGCGCACGCCAGGGACGTAGCCGCGAATATAGCCAGGGTTCTGACCGGCATGGTCGAACGGTGGGTCCAGCAACTGGATCAGTTTTGCATCGCTGCGCACCAGATGCGTCTTGACCGCCGCCATCGCCCGCTGGCATCGATCCGGTTCGCCCGCGCCCGACAGCACGGCCCAGCTTTGCGACAACGAATCGATCCGGCATTCGCTGTTGGCCGCTGCGCCCAGCGGGCTGCCGTCATCGAAATAGGCGCGCAGGTACCAGTCGCCATCCCAGCCATTGGCGCTGATGTTCTGCTGCAGCAATATGGCCTGTTCGCCACAGGTCGCAGCGAATCCGGTGTCGCCCCGCTGAATCGCCAGCGCGGCGAAGCGCTGCAATACTTCATAGAGGAAGAAGCTGAGCCAGACGCTCTCGCCCTGGCCGCGATCGCCCACCTTGTCCATGCCATCGTTCCAGTCACACGAGCCCATCAGCGACAGTCCGTGGCGGCCGAATGTGAGGCCATGCCGGATGGCTGCAACGCAGTGCTCGTAGAGCGAGGCCGAGCGCGTCGAAGGAGAGGGCAGGTCGTAATAGGAATCTTCGTCCGCGCCGACCAGGCGGCCCTCGATGAAGGGGGCGATTTCGTCCAGCACCGCGCTGTCGCCGGTGACGCTGACGTAGCGGCATACCGCCAGCGGCAGCCACAGGTAATCATCCGAGCAACGCGTCCTGACGCCGCGCCCGGTCGGCGGGTGCCACCAGTGCTGGACATCGCCCTCGACGAACTGGTGCGCGGCGCACAGTAGCAGGTGGGCGCGTGCCAGTGGCGGCTCGGCATGCACCAGCGCCAGGGCATCCTGCAGCTGGTCGCGGAAACCGAAGGCGCCGCCGGACTGGTAATAGCCGCTGCGCGCCCACATGCGACAGGCCAGCGTCTGGTAGAGCAGCCAGCCGTTGGCCAGCAGGTCGATGGCCGGATCGGGGCTGCTGACCTGGATCACGCCCAGCGTTTTGCGCCAATATGCGTGCACGGCCTGCAAGGCCGCGGCCGCCGTGCTGCTGTTGCGATGATGCGATACCTGCGATGAAGGATTGCCGTCGCGGCTATCGACCACCCCCATCACGAACACCAGCGTGCGCTCCTGCTGCGGCGCCAGGTCGATCATCACCCGCATCGCAGCGCAAGGATCCAGGCCGGCGCCGGTGCGCCCGGAGAGGCGCTGGCGCGACATCGCGACGGGGTCGGCCAGCGACCGGTTTCGGCCGATGAATTCGCAGCGGTCGCCGGTGACGCTCTTGTCGGCGTCGACGTCAAAGAAGGCGACGCGATCGGGAAACTCGGTGTTGTAGCGATTGCTGGCAAACAGCGCGCCGGTGAGCGGGTCGAGCTCGCTGGTGATGTGCATCGCGGTCTTGCCGCGCAGGTCGCCCAGCACCCATTCGACATAGGCGGTGGCCGACAGGCGGCGCGCCATCGGCGCGTCATTGCGCAGTCGCAGCACCGAATATTTCACGGCCGCTTCCAGGTCCACGTAGACCGTCAACTCCGAGAAGATGCCGGCTTCGCTGTGCTCGAACGCGCTGTAGCCGAAGCCATGGCGGGTGAGGTAGTCGCCGCTGCCGGCACAGGGCAATGGCGTGGGCGACCAGAACTGGCCGCTGTGCTCGTCGCGCAGATAGAAGGTCTCGCCACTCTGGTCGCTGACCGGATCGTTGGCCCAGGGCGTGAGGCGAAACTCGTGCGCATTGCCGCTCCAGCTATAGGCCGCTCCGCTCTCCGACACGACCGTGCCGAAGTCTGCGTTGGCGATCACATTGCACCAGGGCGCCGGTGTCGGATGGTCGGCGTTGGTCACGATGTGATACTCGGTGCCGTCCGCGCTGAAGCCGCCGATGCCGTTATTGAACAAGGGCGCAGCGGCCGCGTGCGCGGCGGGGCCGGGCAGCAGCAGCGCATCGCGTTGGGGGGCGACGAGGTCCACCGGAAGCGCCTGGGGCAATAGCATCGGCAGTCTCGGCTCGGGGGCATCGCGGCGGTTGACCTGGTCGGCCAGGGTGCCGTTCAGGTCGTTCAGGACCACCCGCGCCACCGACAGAAACAGGATCCGGTCCTCCTCCGGAATCTGCTCGACCATGCGCAGGAAAATCCCGCCAGGGCGGTCGATTGCATGGGCGCCCGTCACCAGCGAGATCAGGCCCAGGATCTGGTCCTGCAACACCTGCCGATAACCGGCATGGTCTTCGTTCCAGATCACCAGGTCGACCGCCAGGCCCTTGGAGCGCCAATAGGCGTGGGCCTGCACCAGCTGGCGCACCAGTTCCAGGTTGGCCAGGTCATGGATCTGCACCAGCACGATGGGCAGGTCGCCCGAGATGGCGTGGCTCCAGAGTGCCGACTGGCCGCGACGATTGCGCGCCAGGATGCTGGCGTCGGCGCGCAGCAGCGGGTTGGCATAGATCACCGAGTTGGCCAGACGCCCGTACAACTGGGCGTCGGCCTCGCTGGCGTTGAGCTGGCGCAGCACCACCTGGTTATGGGTCCAGGCCAGTTCCACCACGCGGTCTGCCAGATGACGGTCCTGGTATTTGTCGATCAGGCCGAGGCAGCTTTCACGCGTGGACGCCACGCCCATCACCAGGTCGCAGATCACGGATTGCTCGGGCGCCAGGGTGATGCGATGCCGGATCGACATGATCGGGTCCAGCACCGAACCTGACGCGCCCGAAAGCGCTCCGCGGCGGTGCATGGCAGCAGGATCCGACAGCGTGTTGCGGCGACCCAGAAAGGCCATTCGATCGGTCTCATAAGACGTCGAGTTGACGGCGGCGCCGTGGACCGCCATCAACTGGAACATCCACGGCACGCTTTCAAGGGCCGAGCGCGGGCGACGCGTACACAGGATGGCGCCGCGCTGGCGATCGATCTCGGTCTGCACGAACAGGTTGCTGAAGGCCTGGTGCATGGCGTCGGCCGCCGCCGGCGCCAGCACCACTTCGGCATAAGTGGTCAGTTCCAGGGTGCGGGTGACGGTGGAACGGTTAGCTATCTTGGTCCGGCGCAATTCGATGTCGTCTTCCGGCGAGACCATGATCTCGGTATGCATCTCGAAGTCATGATCGTGTCGGCGAAATTCGGCACGCCCCTCTGAAAAAATAACTTCGTAGTGCGTCGGCACGGCCTGCACCGGCTGACAGGTGGTAGACCAGAAGCCTGCATGGCCGGGTTCCTGGACGTAGCAGAAGCTGCCCCAGTGGTCACGTGTGCCATCTTCCCGCCAACGCGTCAGCGCCAGGTCGCCCCGGCGACTGTAGCCGCTGCCGGCGCTGGTCAGCATGACGTGGTAGCGGCCGTTGGACAGCAACTGGACTTCGGGCACCGCGGGATCGGGGCGCGAGATGATCCGGATCGGAAGATTCTGGTTGTCCGGCGCGGCACGCACATCCGACAGGATGGACGCAGAGAAATGGCTGCCGGCCTTGGGAACCCGTTCATGCAGCAAGGACATCGTGGCCTGGAACATCGGCAGCGACGCGAAATACTTTTGCATCGGGCGCTCCAGCAGGACGTAGGCCAGCGACAGCAGGCTCATGCCCTGGTGGTGGGCCATGAACGAGCGCACCACCACGCTGTCCTGGCCGCGCGGCAGGCGCGCCGAAGTGTAGTCGATGGCTTCGTAGAAACCGTATTTTCCTTCCAGTCCGGCGGCCTGCATTTTTTGCAGGTTGAGGCAGGCAGCCTGGGGCGAGACCATCAGCGCCATCACCGACGCATAGGGCGCCACCACCAGATCATCGGCCAGCCCGCGCTTGAAGCCCAGCCCCGGAATGCCGAAGGTGCGGTACTGGTAATTGAGGCTGGCATCGAAGGCGTGGTAGCCGGACTCCGACATGCCCCAGAACACGCCGTGCTGCGCACCATAGGCGATCTGGGCATCGACCACCGAGTGATAGGTCTGGTTGAGCAGGGTGTCCTCGAAGGTAGGCATCACCAGCAGCGGCATCAGGTACTCGAACATGGAACCGCTCCACGACACCAGGACCGGCTTGCCGCCGGCCTGCGTCAGCTGCCGTCCCAGGGCGAACCAGCTGTCTTGCGGCAACTGGCCCTGGGCGATGGCCACGAAGGTGGCCAGACGCGCCTCGGAGGCCAGCAAGTCATACGAGCCGGCGTCGCGGCGATGCTGCGTGACGTCATATCCGATCGCCAGCAGATGGGTAGTCGGATCGTGCAGGAAGCGGTATTCCATGCGGGCGAATTCGGCGGCCTGCAGCATCAGCATCTCGATCTGCCGGAGGTGGCCGGTGGCCAGCGCGCTGGCGCTCCTGATCTGTGCCAGCAGCGGCTGCAGGTGCTGCGATTGCAGCTCACCTGGCTGCGGTGGACTGGCGGCCAATACGGAATGGGCGGCGCGCTCGAGTTGCGCAATGTGGCGCAAGGTGAGGGGGGCTAGCAGCAGCGGCTTGAGCGGCAGGATGTGCGCCGGCCAATCGCCTTCAACTAACATCGGTATCCATGGCGCCAGGCTGTCGAGCTGCTCCAGTGCATCATGGCATTGCGTCTCCAGCGCGTGTGCGAGATCTGATACTGCATCGGGGGCGCTCGCCAGCTGCTGCCATTGCGCACGGAAATCGACCGCCTGCCAGCACAGGTGCGTCAGCGCTTCCCGTCGTCCGGCCGCATCGTCCGGCGCCAGGGCCAGCGCCGCTTGCAATGCCTGATGCAGGGACGTCGGCACTGGTCGGGCCGAGTCGGTGGCCCATTCATCGAGCACGGCAACGGTGTCGCGCAGGCCATCGAACAGCCGTGGCTGCAGCAGCTTAGCGTCGATCACTGCCTCCAGCGCCGGGATCAGCGTGAGTAAATGGCCTGCGAGATTGCCGCTGTCGACGGTGGAGACGTAGGTCGGTTGCAGCGGCCGCAGGTCCTGGGTGTCATACCAGTTATAGAAATGTCCCTGGTAGCGTTCCAGCGTCGCCATCGTCTGGAAGGTCTGGCGGGTGCGCTCGATCAGCCTCGCCTGCGTGATGTAGCCGAAGTCGTACGCACTCACATTGGCCAGCAGCGCCAGCCCGATATTGGTCGGCGAGGTGCGATGGGCAAGCGCTTCGACCGGATGCTCCTGCAGGTTGTCGGGCGGGAGCCAGTTATCCGCAGGGCCGACATGGGTCTCGAAGAAAAACCATATCTTGCGGGACAAGGTGCCAAGATAACTTTTTTGATCATCATCCAGTTCGGTCTGCGGCCGCGCGACCGGCTGGCTGAGCTGGCAGACGGTGTAGGGCGCCAGCCACCATAGCAGCAGGATCGGCGCAGCATAGACCAGCAGCGCCGGATGCATCAGGACCAGTGCAATGGCGACCGAGAACGCCATTAGCGGCGACGCCCACATCGCCCCGTAATAGGCCCGCAGATGATTGGGCGAGCGCAAGTGGATATCGGTCGATCCCACCCATTCCAGCAGCCTGCGATGCGACACGTGCAAACGCCAATGGGTACGGGCAATCGCATCCATGTGATACCAGGCCTCGTAAGGCAACAGGCTGATCGCCAGCAGGCCATGCAGCAACTGGGTGACGATGCTGGCGCGCAGCGCCGCCAGATGCTGCGCCACGCTGGTCTCCGGCGGCCAGCGGCACAGGTCCAGCAGGAATGACAGAAACGGCTGCAGGAACATCACCGCCAGTACTGCCGATGTCCATTGCCAGGCCTGATCGAGCAGGCACCAGCCGACCAGCGCCATGGCAGTGGTGGCCGGGGCGACCAGGCTGCGGCGAAGATTGTCGAACAGCTTCCAGCGGGACAGGAGCGACAGCGGGTTCTTCTCCTGCGGCGAGCGCATCGCACCGGGTGCCGATTGTCGCGGCACCCGCCCCATCATCCAGGCCGCGATCTGCCAGTCGCCGCGAATCCAGCGATGGCGCCGGCTGACATCGGCGCTGTAACGAAAGGGATATTGTTCATTGACGTGTATATCGCTGATCAGTGCGCAGCGGGCGTAGCAACCCTCCAGCAGATCATGGCTGAGAATCCGGTTGTCGGGCATACGGCCGGCCAGAACCTGTTCAAAGACCTGGACGTCATAGATACCCTTGCCGATGAAAGAGCCCTCGCCGAACAGGTCCTGGTAGATGTCGGACACTGCGCGGGTATAGGGATCGATGCCGACTTCGCCGCCGTACAGCATTTCGAAGCGGGACGCTTCGACACTGGGGGCGCTGACGGTAATGCGTGGCTGCAGCATGCCGTAGCCGGCCACCACGACATTGCGGCGGGCGTCGCGCACCGGGCGGTTCAGCGGATGTGCCATGGTCGCCACCAGTTGCCGCCCGGCGTCGCGCGGCAAACTGGTATCCGTATCGAGGGTGATGACATAACGCGTGCCGGCCAGGCCCTCGATGTTGCCGCCGATATAGGAAAATCCCGACGTGACGCCGTCCAGTAAAAAAGCGTTCAGTGCGCCGAGCTTGCCGCGTTTTCGTTCGTGTCCCATCCAGCAGTTCTGAACTGGATTCCAGCTTCGCGGACGATGCAGCAACAGAAAATAATCCCCGCCCCGGCGCGGGTATTTCTTGTTAAGCCGTTCGATGTTCCGGGTCGCGGCGGTCAGCAGCGCGGCATCGGTGGACAGATGCTGCGTGTCGGCGTCGCCCAGGTCGGTCAACAGGCAAAAGCGCAGGCAGTGGTCCTGATTGGCCAGAAATCGTACTTCCAGCGCCTCGACCAGATGCTCGGCACCCATCACGCTTTGAAGCAACGACGGCACCGCCACCAGGGTGGACGCCGCCGCCGGGATGCCGGCCGAGAAATCCATCCTCGGCAACAGCTGGGGCGTGACCAGCAGCGTGGCGCCCCAGTTGACGAGCGCCTGCGCCAGTTGGCTGCAGGGCAGCGCCAGCACTAAGCCGAACAGGGCGATCAGTGCGAGTGGCCACTGGGCGGCGCCGCCCTGTAGCGCCATCAACATCAGGCCGGCAGCCAGCGCCAGCGTCAGCGCCGATATGCTGGCGAGATACACCCCCAGCGGTCGCCTGGCCAGTGTCTGGCGAATCGTCGCGATCCAGCTTCTGCCGTGGCCGAGGAAGGCATTCAGTGATGCTCGTCCGGCGCCGACCAGGTAGTACCCCACATGGGAGCGGCGGTCGTCGGCGCCCAGGTCATTGAAGGCGTAGCGGGCCAATGCGATGGCGTCTGCCGCCACCTCCCGTTCATCACGCTGCGCGGCGCGCGCGATTTTTTCCACCGCATGGCGATAGCGGTCGCGGGTAGCAAAATCCATGCGTGCATAGGCGCCCGCCGGATCCTCCCGCAGCGTACGTTCAACCAGGCTCATGGTTTCGACGAAGTCACGCCAATCCATTTCCCCGAGAAACCGCAGCGAACCGATGCTGTTGCTGATGGAGACCTGGTCTGCCGCCTGTCGCTGGCTTTCGTCCTGGATCAATTGATCGATGCTGCGGCCCGACTCCGTCAGGCGTTGCGACAGCCAGGTCAGCGGCAGGCTCAATGCCGAACTTTTTCCCTGCAGGCGTCGCACCAGTTCGGCCACGAAGGAGCTCTCCAGGAGCGGTTTGGAGCGCGCCATGTCGGCCACGATCAGGATCAGTTCTGCCGGGTTCTTCTCGGCCACATCCAGCATGGCATCGGCCCAGTCATGGGCCAGATTGCGGTGCCGTCTGGTTTCTGCCAGCCGTGCTGCCACGCGTCGCAGGTTTTCGATCAGCGCCAGTCGCAGCATGATCGGGATTGCCCACAACTCACCGATCTTCAAGGTCGCAAGTTGCTGGTAGGCGCTGACGAAGCGACTCAGGATTTCAGGATCGACCCGGCCGTCGCCGTGCGCGATGGTCTCCAGCGCAATGTCATAGACGCGCGGCTTGCCTGCCGCGCCGCGCTCTTCCAGGCGGGGAAGCGCCCGGCTGTAGTTCTTGGGCAGATGGCGCTTGGCAATGCGGATCTGCTCGTCTACCAGATAAATGTTATCCAGCAGCCATTCGGCCGCAGGGGTCACTTGTCGTCCGACCTTGATGGCCTCCGTTAGCAGCCGGCAGGTCGCATTGATCAATGCCTGGTTTTCCGCCAGGCGCGGCAACAGCTTGTCGCTGCCGGCCTGCGCGCTGAGCCGGTGGGTTATCGCCAGGGTCAGCCCATGTTGTTCCATCTGCTGGGCACTGAATAGTTCGGCGCGCAGGGGGGCTTCTTCTTCGATAGAAGAATTCTCTGAATTCACGGTGCAGGTCTTTCAGTTGGCCATTGCAAACGTCCAGGGCCGGATGGCCGACGGTTGATGGCAGATGTGGGGTGGATCGGACGAGCGGATTTCGCCGGGAGCGTTGGGCGCTTGCAGGTGTGCTGCGCGTCTGCGGTGATCGGCTGACTATATCCCGTGCTGGCCGATTCATCTGTTGGCTAGCCCACTTATGACTGGTCTTATTTTCCCCTCGCGATATTCGCTGGCGACCAGGTGTCGGTTGCACCTGATGATGACGGGCCTATAGTCGTTGCACCTACATCTAAGCGTCGCCGGAAGGCGCAGCATTCGTCATCGCCTCCGACGCTACTCGACGTTTATGACGTGGCCGGGAAAGAGGCGTAAGACGCAATGGACACCGTTGCCCGTCACTGGCACGCCAACTATCGGCGTATTGAGGAAAGAAATGTTTGATCCCCCAAAGCATGATGGCGAACTCAACCTCAAGCGCGAACGGCGTCGCGCGTCAGCGGCCGGTGCGCACGAGGGCAACGCACGCAGCCAGGTCAGCGTTGTGGCCGGCCCGCTTCGGCGAGATACGGCAGACACGGGCGTCGAACTCTACGAAGTCCGGCCGATCGAGGCCGAGGTGCAGCGCGACACTGTGGCAGAACCGGATCGGCAGGAACCAGAACGCAATCGTCCCGTGCTTCACCTGAGAAAGAAGGACGGCGTGGATGCGCCGCTGAAAAAACCGTGACTATCGAATGACTTAGTCAATTACGTTTAACCATCAAGGGAGTTTGGCATGACCATAAAATCCATCGAAGACCTGTTTGTCCATTCGCTGTCGGATATTTCCAACGCCGAAAAGCAACTGACCAAGGCGCTCCCAAGGTTATTGCGTGCCGCATCCGAGCCTGAACTGAAAGCCGCATTCGAGGCCAACCTGGATGCGACCCAAGGCAGGATCGAGCGTATCGACCAGGCTGTAGAAGAGACCGGCCTGCGTTTGCGACGCGTCAAATGCGCTGCCATGGAAGGCTTGGTCGAGGAAGGCAAGGAACAGATCGAGGAAGTCGAAAAAGGCGCTGTTCTTGATAGCGCCCTGATCGCCGCCGCGCAAAAGATCGCCCATTACGAGATCGCAACCTATGGCACCTTGTGCGCCCTGGCCAAGCACCTGGATTACTCGGAGGCGAGCAAGCAGCTTCATGTTTCGCTGGAAGAATCCAAGGCGATCGATGCGGAGCTGACCATTCTTGCCCAGCGCGGTAGTTCTGGAAAGCAGATGAATGCCAGGAGCGTGGGTGGCTAGAAACAAAAAAGCAAGCTGCGTGGAGGCGCGTCGGGCAGCTTCAATTTGACAGCTAAATACACGTTCTGATCAGACTGTTGCAGGAAGGCAGGCCGCTCATTCGGCCTGCCGCCGTGCCTTTTACAAATCCGCCATCCCCATGGCCGGATCGCTAACAGAATCCCGGCCGTTCTCCACCCGTCCGGAAAAACGTCGATAGAAAATCATGTCTGTATCGCATGTGACCGCGAAGTCGTACCAGTGTCCGCTGCCTTGCAGGTCCCATGGCTGTTCTGCTGTCGCACCGCTGAAGACAGTCGCGGTCCATGGTCCATCCGCACGGTAGGCATTGGCCTTGACCGTGAATGTGCAAGCGTTATGACCGCTATTGAGCATCTCCAGGTAAGCATTGCCGTTGGCGATGTCATAGCACACACGTATCTCCGGGTTGGCTGCATTACTGCGGCGCAGGCTGCTGAGATCGCCCCTGAACTGGCGATGGAATCCATTGGGGCCGAGCACCCACAGGTCGTAGTGTCCGTCGTTATTACCGATTGCGTCCCATTCATCTTCCAGGTTCTTGCCCGGCTCGACCATGTAGCGGCGCGGCAGCCTGTACAGGTTGTATTTGTCGTAGACGTGGAACACTGCCGCGGCCTTGCCGCTATTGGCAAAAAGAAGCTGCACGATGCCTTTGTCCAGATCGGCGCGTGCGCTCGTGTGCAGCTCATAGGGCAACGCCCGCGAGGGACGCGCGCCGGTAGCCTGGCGTGGAAGCGTGGCGTCGGCAGGTGGCACGATCGTGGGTACCCCTGGCGCCTCCTGTGCGGCCCTGTGGGCATCGGCTTCTTTCTTGGATCGGGGGCCGGCAAGCGCTGGCAATATTTCCGCGTTGGGCGTCTTGAAGTTGAAGGCGCTGGTCAGGTCGCCACAGACTGCCCGACGAAACGGGCTGATGTTGGTTTCCCTGACGCCGAAGCGAGCCTCCAGGAAACGCAGTACCGAGGTATGGTCGAACACTTGCGAATTGACCCAGCCGCCGCGACTCCATGGTGAAACGATATACATGGGAACGCGCGGACCCGGGCCATAGACACGGCCATCGGTGGGCAGGGTGGAGGAGCCGATGAGAGGGAAGTCATGACGTTCCAGGTCGACCGCGCTGTCGGGCAGGGTGGTCTTTCCGGCCGGTGTGCCGTCGGGATTGATCGACGGCGCGCAAGGAGGCGGAACATGGTCGAAGTAACCATCATTCTCATCGAAGTTGACGATCAACACCGTCTTGCTCCAGACCTCATCGACCGCAGTCAGCGCGTCCAGCACTTGTTGTATGTACCAGCCTCCCTGCACCGGGCTTGAGGGACCGGGATGTTCTGAATAGGTGGAGGATGCCACTATCCAGGAGACCTGAGGGAGCTTGCGGGTTTTCACATCCTCCTGGAATTTCTTCAGGAAACCAACCTCGGGGCCGTCCGGCATCGTGTTGGAAATCCCCTTGTAGAGCGGATTGGGTACGCCGCTGCTGGTCACGTCGTCGGTAGCCGGATCATAGGCGGGTACGGTCACGCCCGGGGGCGGTGCATTGACGCCGTCGTACAGCACCTGCTTGACGCCGGCAGCTTCATTCGCCCGGCGATATTGCCTAAATCCCCCCAAGGGATTGTCGCCATAGTTCTCCGGCAGATTCTGATACACGATCCAGCTGACCTTGGCCTCTTCCAGCCGTTCCGGATAGGTTTTCCAGTTGGGGCCGACATTGGAAGGACCGACCACGCTCTCCCATGTATTGTCGATCGAGGCGACGCCGGCCGGGCCGCTCGGCGTTTCTCCGGAAGGACCGTTGGTGCCGCTCCAGTGGAACATGCGGTTCGAATTGGTGCCGGTGTGCATGCTGCAGTGATAGCTGTCGCAGACGGTGAAGGCATTGGCCAGCGCAAACTGGAACGGCAGTTCGGCTTGCTTGTAGTAGCTCATCGAGGCGGTCGTCTTGTAGCGTACCCACTGGTTCATCCGCCCACCGTCCCACGCGCTCTGGCCATCCGGCCAGGTATGCGGTGTGCCGCTTACGCGTTGCGCATTTCCCTTGGTGTGATCGAGGTGGTAAGGCATGAGAGCTACGTCCTCGGCAGCGGTACCCTGTTGCCAGACGAGACGATCCTTTGCCAGGGGAATCGTGAAGCGGTCACCAAAGCCGCGTACGCCCATCAGGGTGCCGAAGTAATGGTCGAACGAGCGGTTTTCCTGCATCAGGATGACGACATGTTCGACATCCATGATCGTGCCGGTAGCGTTATGTGCCGGAATGGCCAGGGCGCGCCGGATGCTGGGAGGCAAGGCCGAGAGCGCCAGGGCGCTGGCGCCGACGGTGGCGGTGCCGGTGATGAATTTTCGGCGTGAGGTCATGGGTTTTTTTGGGGTATTCATTGTGGGCGGCTCCATCAAGGGGCGCATTTTTTTACGGGAACGAGACCTTCGGCTGGGAGTGCGGTTACCAGGGGAATGCCTGTTTCCTGGTTGCCACCACAGGCAACCAGGAAACAGGCAAGCAACAACACTGCGAGCAGTCGTGATCCGGGACGAAACGCTGGCATGGAATTCCTTGCGACGAAACATTCGGTAAGAAGGAGAACTGCTTGAAGGAACTCTTCCTTCCGGAAGGAGCAGTAATGGCTGATGGAGAAGATCAGATCGAGAGGCGAGGACACGCGGAACTATAGTGGGCTCACGCGGGCTTATTGATATAAGCAAAGTCCGAAAACGCAATTCGCCGCAAACAGATGTTGCGCACGTAGCCTGATGACGAATCGAGCTGGTTTTTTTTCGAGAGCATCGTCATGGTTCTGCGCAGGGCGGGAATATCAGCAGCACGACGCCGATCAGGAGTGACGAATGTCTGACGATTTGACAGGTTTACCTGACATTGTTAAAGTAAGGTAAACCTTACATGGAGTATCTGATGTCGCTATCCGCCCTGTCACACGTCCCCATTGTTTCGCCTTTGCGGCGCTACGTCTTACGAACCGTGCTGTTCATGGCGATCTACTCGCTGATCAACATCGCCGCGATCTTTGGTGTATTCGACTTATGGATCGGGACACCGGCAGGGTGGATGCTGGCGTTGGTCGTCGCGATGCCGATCGCAGGCCAGATCTGGGCGCTGCTGCGACTGATTGTCGATAGCGACGAATACATGCGTGTGCTTTGGGCCAAGCGCGTCATCCTGAGCGCGGGTATCGTCATGGTGGTGTCGACCGCATGGGGTTTTGGCGAGAGTTATGCAGGCGCTCCCAGCATGAGGGCCTGGCTGATCTATCCATTGTTCTGGACAGTATCTGCCCTGGTCTGGCCCTTCATCCGCTCAAGTCGCTGAGATCATTGATGAAGAACCACTTACGTGTGCTGCGCGCCGAGGCTGGCTGGACGCAGGCCCAACTTGCTGAACGGCTGGGCGTTTCGCGTCAGGCGGTCAATGCCCTCGAGGTCGAGAAGCACGACCCCTCGCTGGACCTGGCCTATCGCATCAGTGCGTTGTTCGAGCGGCGGGTAGAGGAGATTTTCGAGAATCCATATGCTGGCAAAGCCTGACTCTGGCTGCCTTAGCACTTTCAGGCGAAACGGGAATCGATCTGATTGAGTGACGGGGGGGGGCGTATTTTAGAAGATCTAAGATCATTGATCTCGGTATTGCTCCACTATTCCCCTGCCATCATGGGAAGGACAGGTCCAAACCGAGCGTCTTTACAAGAACGAAGGTGACGAGCCCCACGCTCAGGAGCAATAGCACGAAGACGGCTGCTACCGTGCCGCTCGCGCGTAGCACCGTACGCGTTCCCTTCGCCTTGCCTTGATCGTAATGCCACTTGATGGCGAAGAACATGCCCGTGCAGAGCACGATGGCCTTGAACGTAACGAAGACGATAGGGACCCAGTCCATCATTTTGAGTATTCCATTTGTTGCGAGAGACAAAAAATCCGATAAGACTCTAGTTGCCTGAGGATTATCGAATACAGCCACAGTCTGACCCTTTTTGAACATGGCTGCTAACAATGTAGCTAGCGCCAGTGCTATCAGTCTGAAAGTAGCAGGGGTGTGTCACTGTCCCAATGACACTTGATTGTGGATTCTAATTGACAAGTTTGTTATAGGTCTAGAAGACAAAATCCATACAAACTTGCCTACGACCCAGACTGGACCACCCAGCCTTCAGAAGGCACTCACAGGTCATCCAGCGCTACATGCGCATAAAGCTGCTTACTGGGGTTTCAAAGAGGATGGTATCCATGTGCAGCGACGCAGAGAATATTGAACAGGCTCGAGCATTTCTGGCGCACGCCGACGCCCGCACGACCAGGCGAATCTCTCGGCGCAAGCCGGAGCTTGGGCCGCCGCTGAAAGGCCGGTTTTGATAGAACCGCGTCCAGAGAAAATACGTCCGCGACTGCGGATTTTTCGTTTGGCAACTCTGGACATGAAAATCCGCCGGATCATCCCGCATGCGTACTAGGTCCTGACGGCCCTGACGGTCTTGGCCGGCGGAGGAGTTTGTTCTTCTTCGATATTGGAGAAAGACGCTGCTCCCCAAGGGGACATAAAGCGCGCCATGTGGCTATTCCACGATTCCGCCATGTGTTTGCCATTCTCGATCATCTGCCCAAAGACGCTTGGCAAGCCGTTGGATGGAAACATGGCTAGCTGGTTATCCGCTCCAGTTCCAGATGGATTGGAGCCAAGACATGCGGTGAACTGCTTGTTCATATCGATTGCATGCTGCTGCATCGAACTAATCAGGAGCGCATTCGTTTTGTTGATGAGCGCCATTTTCTGCTGTGCGAATGCGAAACTTTCTTGCACTCGAGAAGGTAGCTGTTTGGTGGCCAATGTGCCCAGTTCTGCTGACGAAAGGGAAGAGATGGAATGTTGCGCCGCCTGTACCAGGTGTGCTGTCTCTCGCCGATACATCGCCATGTTGAGGTCACATAATTTGCTTAAAAAATCCAGGCTGTTGGCGGTGAAATCGGCACCGGATTCGAGTTGGTGACTGATGTAGACCGAGAGAAGCCTCGAGATCTGATCTGGTGTGATTGTGGGCATGATGTGATTCCCTATGTGTGGAGCAAGTGTTCAGTCAGTCGGTCTTAAGGAAAACTGCGGCGAGAGATTTTCTGTTGGGAGAGATAAGGAGCATCGTGTGATCATGCGCTTGACAAGATTTGATGTCGGTTCGCTATCTAACATTGGTGATTCGGGCACGTTGGCAGGATCGGTAGCTTGCTGATTTCTCCGACATTGAGCGTTATCCGTCGGAACAAAGAAAAGAGCCCCTCAGCCCGAGGTGGGAGGTGAGAGGCTTGAATCCAGCCGTCGCTGGAAGGTACGAGGTTCTCCGTACATGCAACTTAGCCTATTCGCCAGTCGACGCCCGTTCGATATCGAACATATAGAGAAAGATATCCTGTCTCGATATCCGCCATGCTTGCTGATAGACGCATCTGGCGATTGTCGTCGCAAAAAAAAACGCCTGTCAAACAGGCGTTTTTTATCCGGCAGAAGCAGAAGAAGATGCAGCAGTTTACGCGGCCATCAGGTTGCCAGGCATCCCAACGTTGTTTACTGATTTGCGGCGACGTGCCGCAAAAAATCCAACCAACGCCAGACCGCCAAGCATCATTGCAGTAGTTGAGGCTTCAGGCACTGCCGCAATGTTCACGTTACCGCCAAAGCTGCCGCCTCCCGTACCCGTGACGTTGCCCACTGCTGCCAGGGTGTAATTGCCAAGGCTGAGGTTTGGCGCGATCAGCGTCCATGTTTGCAGACCTGCGCTGGAGGTCAACGAACCCGTGGATGTGATGCCGTTACCGGTTAAGGTAAAGGCGCTCAGGTTGACGCCCGACAGGGTCCCGAGTGTGATGGAGATGATCGCTCCAGTAAAGCCGAACATTCCGGTCGTATTGAAAGTGAAGTTCTCCGTGAAGGTCTTGCTTACGTCAGCAAGTCCATAGGTGGCCCCGAGGGACGTGGTGTTGTTGTTGAAGATAAGGGCCGATGTGTTGTTGATATCGGTAGCCGCATTTGCTGCGGCACAAGAGGCAAGCGAGGATGCGAGGAAGATAGATTTAAGGATGTGCTTTTTCACGGAGGGACCTTTTGAAAGTTGATTTGAACAGTTGAATAGGAAATTCACTTAAACCATTTAATGCGGCGCGGCATTTTCAAACGGTTACTTCCGAAATTTGCACCTATGCTGGATCGATTTACGTTAAAGCTAATCTTCTGCAATGCCGTAATTACGCGCCCGAATGAAGATTGCCTTATTAATCACGAATGAACAGTGCGGTAACCCACATCGAAGGAATAATCGGGTATGTAGCGCCACAGACAGGTGCTGAGGCGGACGATGAAGTGCGTCGTACAAATTCTGTAATCGGCGACAAGCCGGCATTGAAAAGACAAAAAACGCCCGCATGCCGCGAGCGTTTTTATGTTGATCATTTGAAGTGGAAACCTGGCCGGGAGAGCCAAAATTTTTCGGGAATAACCCAATTGGCCTCGAATAAGCCCAAAGGGGGGGGCAGCATAAGCCGGAACCCCTTATAGACTGGTGCGATGTGAAGAATCGAAGCGTCGACCTACTGATGACGAATCTGCGGGAAAAATAATAAAAATCAAATGGTTAGCGTTTTTTTTTCTCCGCAATTCAGAAATTTAGTCGCCCGCAACGCCAATTAGGACGCGGCTCGATTTGGAATGGCGGAGCGGAATTTTCGTTGTTGAATGCGAATGCCGCCGCCGATCCTGATACAGTTCGCGATGTCCTTAATCGGCCAATAGTCGAGTCGGGACAATTTATATAACGGGGGGGCGTAGCCCTTTACATTTTGAGGCGACACATGAAACAACAATTTTCCCTTTTGTCTAAAATCGCTGTGCTGTCCATCGGTGCTGCTTTTGCCGCACCGGCCATGGCGCAAACAGCTGGCAGCAACATTGTCAATCTGGGCTGGTTCCATCTGGCTCCTCAGGATTCGAGCGAAACGCTGCGTATCAATAGCCCTGCAGCGTTCGCCGGCCCTGTCGCCGGCACCGGCGCCAGCGTTGGTAATGCAGATACCCTGGGTCTCGCATTCACGCACTTCTTTACCGATAACTTTGCTGTAACTACCGACGTCGGTATTCCCCCGACCTTCAAGTTGACCGGTACTGGTACGCTGGCGGGTGTTGGTGAAGTTGGCAAGGCCAAACAATGGAGTCCTGCGGTTATCGCGAAGTGGTATTTCGGCGATGGCAACAGCCAGTTCCGTCCGTTCGTTGGCGCTGGTGTGTCGTATGTTTGGTACTCTGATGTTGAGCTGAGCAGCCAATTCCAGCGCACCTTGTCGACCAGGTTTGCCGGCGTTCCGGGAGCCAAGTCGACTGCGGATCTGAACTCCTCGTGGGCGCCAGTCCTGAACGTTGGTGCAACCTACAACTTCGACAAGAACTGGTCCCTGGGTTTTTCGGTTGCGTACATTCCTCTGAAGACCAAGGCTGACATCACGACGACTTTGCCAAACAATGTACAAGTCAAGTCCTCAACCAGCCTGACGTTGAATCCTATCGTGACCTTCCTGTCGGTCGGTTACAAATTCTGATTAGGTGATTGGAGAGGTAGAAACAGTGTCACGAGGCGTTTCAGAGTGCTGACAAAGCCTTGGCGACTCCTTTGTTCAAGAAAACGCCCGTGGGTTGAACTGCGGGCGTTTTCATTTGGGGCGTAGAGATTTTGCTTTCGTGAGAGCCGAAAGGCGATTTGAATAGCACAAAGGCTTCCAGGCGTAAGCCTGGAAGCCTTATAAATGGTGCTGATGGGCGGAATCGAACCGTCGACCTACTGATTACGAATCAGTTGCTCTACCAACTGAGCTACATCAGCTGAAGGAGCGGAATTATAGCGCTTTCTTTTTTCTTCTTCTAGAGCAAGTACCTCGAACATTTCCCCATAGCTAACGCCGGCTTCATCAGCCATTTTCTTGGCTGTCATGTAGTCGGGCAGGCGCTGACCTTTGGTGTAACGGTCAAGAGTCGCTTGAGGCAATCCCCATTTCCGTAGCAGCCGGGTCGGTAGACCTGCGCGTAGCGCACTGCGTAGCCGGAAAACAAGCATGCGGCGATATGACGCCGGTGGTGCTGGATGCTTTGGAGGAAGGGCGCTGCTGAGCGCGCCGCCCGCAGCTTGCGAGGACGGCGCGAGCGAAGCGAGCGCCTAGACTTGTACCTAGAACACTTAAGGAAAATGAGAAAAAAGACCGTTTTTGCGGCAGCTGGTGGCGTGTGGTAATCGACTTTATCCAGTGGTTTTAAACAGGGTTTCGATGGACGTAAAAATACCCGGATCAGCGCGCCAACGCTGCCGGGCTCACACAACCAATCTTTAGGGGAAATTGTACTTACGACGAGTATAGACAAGGCTACCGCCAATGCAAATCTTCAAGGGGCTCTTGGCTCCTATTTCGCAGGGACAGACGCAATCCGTTGGAAGACGCTGACAGTAACGGAATTTCCGAAGGGCGTAGAAGTGTTCCTAGATGAGAGCTACGAAACATATAGCGACGGGCAGATATTCGGTCACGCAACAGAAGCGGCGGAAACTACCAAACGTGGCGAAGGTGATCATGAGAAGGCACGCATTGCCGCAGCTCGTCGCGCAAAGACAAAAGTGCGCAGGCTGGCGAAGATGCTGGAGGCTGATTGTTCGCTCACTCTGACCTATCGGGAATGCATGACCGACTATGCCCGCGTCAAGGCTGACTTTAAGGCATTCAGGGAACGTCTGCGCAGCCTGGGCGAGTTCCACTATGTCGCCACCTTGGAAGTCCACCAGCGAGGCGCGTTACATGTGCATATCGCATGTCAGCAATTTCCTGCATGGCTCAAGAATGAACACGGAATGCGTGTAAGAAGCTGGAACTTGATTCGCTCTATGTGGCGTCGAGTCGTTGGAAAGGACAATGGCAATGCTGATTTCACTAGGCCACGTGGCCGCAACACCGCTCACCGCATCGCCAGCTACATCAGCAAGTATGTCTCTAAGAACTTGGAGGAGGCCCGTTTTAACAGGAAAAGCTATTGGGCCTCACGTGGCATCCCCAATCCTCAAACTATCCCCTTGAATGAGGACGCGATGCGCGTGCTGTTGGCTCGACACGGTGCACACCCAGTCTACGTTTTTACTTGCAGAGGAAACAAGATCATCCAGGCTAGTACGGCTGCTTGGTACCAAGCATTGGAGCGCGCCGGGATTCAGGATTTTCGGTGGCACGATTTACGCCATACTTGGGCGAGTTGGCATGTGCAGAGCGGCACGCCGCTTCTGGCTTTGCAGGAACTTGGTGGGTGGGAATCCTTCGATATGGTGCGACGCTACGCTCATTTTTCGCAACATTACCTTTCTGTATTTGCCGCAAATTTGCCTTCGATGATATTGCCTTCCAGTTGAGGGCTGAGTTCGCTACTCAATTGAGATGGAACTGATAAGCATGCGTTGTCACACAAGATCAATGCGCTTCAAGCGCGATGGGAAAAGTTCGCATAGGCCCGGAAATGATCAAGACAACATACTTAAAGATAAATCAAAGTGACTATTTGTTAAGGCGAGCTGCTTTGACAACGAAGCTATTAATTATCCCTCTACGGAACGCGCAATTGTGTGCGGCCTTATACGCGGAAGTCGGTGAGCCACACTACTGGAATATTTATCGGGTTTGCTGGAACCAGCATGCATGGGAAGCATACCTAGGCCAACCTAATATCCGAATTTCGCAGATTCAGTTAGGTTCAACTACAGTGGGGTATTTGGAGTTAAAGCGTACCGATGATGCAATAGAGATCGTTAATTTCGGTCTACTACCGCAGTTTCAGGGAAGAGGTATGGGCCGAGCGGCGCTGGAGTCGGTGCTGGCATATGGGTTTTCTTTCGGCGTTACCGAAATTTGGCTGCACACTTGTAGCTTGGATCATCCAGCAGCTTTGTCAAATTACTACGCTCGCGGTTTTCAGCTTGTCAAAGAGGTCGGTGATAATTTTCTGCCACTTGACCCAGTACCGGGCTCAGTGCAGCTAGCCGCATAATCGTAATAAATAAAGCCGCTTACGCGAGCTTTGTTTATCGAAATCTGGATGGCCGGAAGTCGCAAAAAAGCCCGCTTGCGCGGGCTTTTTCATTGAAATCGGGATTGTCGTAACCGCCGAACTCGTTGCCGGGCTTCACTGAAGCGCGACACCTGATTACGAATCAGTTGCTCTACCAACTGAGCTACATCAGCTGAAGGAGCGGAATTATAGCGCTTTCTTTTTTCTTCTTCCAGCGCAAGACACTGGCGAGTTCAAGGCAGGCACCTTGCCCATCAACCAGTGCGCATATAAAGCCGGATCACACCGCGCAATCCCACGAAGCATCACCCAAAAGCACAAGATCCCCGCCTGATCCATGTCAGATCAGGCGGAGCTTACGCTGGCGAGCCGATACTTATTGCTTATCGGATGTCGTCTGAATCGTGACCCGCTGTCGCACTCGGCTGTAACAGCTGCTGCAGGCGCTGGGCGCCATCGGGCGAGATGTCGCCCTTCTTCATGCTGTCGAGCAGCTTCTGCACTTCTTCCTTTTCGTCCGGGGACAGGTTCTGGCCGATTTCACCGCTATCAAGACGGCGCTGCAGCTCTTCACCCGCCATCGCTTTCCCCCCCTCTGATACGCGACCGCTGGCGATGTCGTTGAGGATGTCGTTGGTGCCCTTGTTCTTCAAAGCGGAATCGTCAATGACAGCGGCGGCGATCCCACCGGGAAGTCCGTTTGCTGCGATGTAATTGGCCATGGAATCTCCTACGGTTATGGAAAATGAACCTATAGGTGTATGCCGATGAAGAGCAGTTCCGTGCTGTGTCCAGTTAGGAGAGTCGATCCGAAAGGGCCGGCACGGACGGGCGCGGTAAAAACCGCCGCAGGATGCTACGATAAACACTGTTGAGCCAGCCCGAAATTCCATGTCCTCCATTCCCGACCCAGCCATCAGTGCCGATATCCGTAACATCCAGCAGATCGGCGCCGTTCCAACCATTCTCGAGGCGGTGGCCGCCATGACGGGCCTGGGCTTCGTCTGCGTTGCGCGGGTGACGGCCAATTCCTGGACAACGTGCGCCGTGCTCGACAAACTGTCGTTCGGACTCCAGATCGGCGACCAGCTCGATGTCACGACCACACTGTGCGAACAGGTGCGAGATACCCAGGCTGCTATCGTGATCGATCACGTGGCCGAGAATGAACAATACCGGAATCACCACACGCCCCGGATCTACGGGTTTCAAAGTTATTTTTCGGTGCCGCTATTTCGCCCCGATGGTGAATACTTTGGCACCCTGTGTGGCCTGGATCCGCGACCCTTGCCGTTATCTGCATCGGGCATCACCGCCAGTCTGAACCTGTTTGCCGAATTGATTTCACGCCAGCTCCATAGCGAGGCCGAATTGCTCGCCGCGCGTGATGCCTTGCTGGGAGAGCGTGAAACCGCGGAACTGCGCGAACAGTTCGTGGCCATTCTCGGTCACGATGTGCGCAACCCCCTCACTGCCATCGTATTGGGTACCTCGGCGCTGCTGCGGCAAGAGCTGCCAGAGGCCGTGCGGGCGACCGTGCAACGAATTCGCCGCAGCGCTCATCGTATCGATGCCTTGATGGAGGACGTCGGAGATTTCGCCCGCGGACGCATGGGGGAGGGCATGCTCGTGACACTGGAACCGTGCGTTGATTTGCCCGAGCGCTTCGAACAGGTGGTCGGCGAACTGCGCATGGCTTATCCCCAATGCATCATTACGCTCGACGTCAAGAATCCAGGGAGCCTGCTCTGCGAGCCTCGTCGCATTGAGCAGGTGCTGTCCAACTTGCTGAAAAATGCACTGACGCACGGCGACGTCAGCCTGCCGGTACACGTCAACGTCGAGTGGGGAGACGGCCAGTTCCACCTGGCAGTATCCAACGGCGGGCCAGCCATTGCGGAACACAAGCTGGGCCAGCTTTTCAAGCCTTTCTGGCGTGGCAATGGCAATGACAGGCACCGCGGCCTGGGGCTGGGCCTGTTCATCGTGGCGGAAATCGCCCGCTCTCACGGTGCCCGGCTGGACGTGCGTTCCACCGATCAGGAAACCGTCTTCGAGTTCGCCATGGCAGCAACCTGATCGCTGGCCGTGCTGGTACGTTCAATCCTGTTTGTCGATCTTCTTGTCTTCGCGCTTGGCCTCGGCCATGGCGTCAGGTTCCAGCTCTTCGGCCGAGCGATTGAGGTGAACGAACAAGCCCCATCCAGTGAGCAACACGCCCGTGCCGGCCAGCAGCGCACCGGCATATAACAGCTGCTCAAGGTCTTCGTGCACCGCGCGGAAAGTGGCCACCAGCCCTTCAATGGCCAAGGCCACGATCACCACCACAAAAAAACGCGAGAGAAAGCGGCGTACCCGGGTCGGCGCGCTGATGTTGGCGTCGCGCACGACTTCTTCTTCTGTAATGGTCTCGGCGATCTGAAACGCCACCACGGCTGCTGCCAGGATGCCGATGGCTTCGATCAGGGCCTGGGCCTGCGGCAAGCCGAGACCATCCATCACCGCCATGAAGCCCATGCGTGCGGCAATGACGATGAGGGCGATCGCGCCCAGGGCAAACAGGATGGCGATCACGCTGTGCACGATGCCGAAGGCATGCATCATTTTTTTCATGGTGTCAGGGCTTTCGGTCGATTTGATGTTGAGCATTGGACCCGCACCTTCGCTAAAGGTTTGGTGCTCCTCCGGTTAACCTATTTGAAGATTGTTTCCGTGTGGAATCGAATTTCATGGCATCTTCATGGTCATACCCACCTATGACGCCGAAATGTTAATTTAATAATAATTATCAGGGGCGTGCTTATTCAATAAGAAATGGAGCAGACATGCCGCACAACACCGAACAATTCAGGAGCTTCAGTGCCGACTACACCCGCGAAGTCGGTGGCGAGAAATATAGCTATGTCGCCCGGTTTACCCTGGGCGATACCATCAACTGGAACGCCGACATCAGTCGCGATGACTCGCCCAAGGGCCATCTGGCCGGAAGTTTTCAGCGCGCCGGCTTTGGCGAGCCGGAGGTCGTGGGCGCGGTCAAGACTCTCATCGAAGAAGAGATCGAAGCGCAAAATGGTATCGATGAATAAGTCGGGACTGACAGGGAGCCAGCCATGACCAGGAAAAAAGTAAGTGAAGACGGCTACATCGTGGAGATGAACCGCCGCTTGCAAGCGCATCCCCAGTACGCGGGGGGCATGGAGTTCCTGCCCCATCCGCCGGGCGCCGCTGGCGAGAGCATCCTCGGCATCGCCTGGGCCGGCATTGTCTTTCATCAGGCTTACCGCGAAGTGCTGGAGTCGATGGAGCGTGATTTCGAGGTGGAATACCCGCGGCGGCGTTTCTAATTTATTAACAGTGCGTCTGGGTGAGATGTAGGTCTTTGCTGGCAACGCCTGCGCCTGGCTCCTACATCAACATCAGCGACCGTCGGATAGTGCCGGGCGGCATCGCCGGCTAACATGATGTCTCCGATCACCAGAAAGCGGAGGCCATCATGCCGCAGGCAGCCTGGAGCAGCAAGCGAGAGCGCCAGTTTGAACATGTCAAGGCTGGCGTGCTCAAGCGAACCGGTAACGAGAAGCAGGCTGAGGAAATCGCAGCGCGTACCGTCAACAAGGAGCGGGCGCGCAACGGCGAGTCTAAGACGGCCAGCAAGACTTCGCTGGATGATATTTCGTCGTCCAGGCGAGGCGGCTTAAGGTCCCACAAAGGGGCCGGAGGCCGGACTTATACGCAGTTGTACGCAGAGGCACGCTTTCGAAATCTGCGTGGTCGCTCAGGGATGAACAAGGCAGCGCTGGAAAAGGCGCTCTCCCGCTGACGACTATCGACGATCAGTGATCAGCCAGTTGGATCGAAGAAACCAGTCGGGGAAGTTGAACACGAGGCCGTGAGTTCAACTTCGCTCGCAAGAAAACCAGCCAGCAGTACCCTGTCTTTGACAGGTCCCCATGCAAAACGCCCGATGAGCAATCATCGGGCGTTTTCTTTTGCAATCACTAATCACTACACGGCAGCAACTGCAGCGTTTCCCGGCTTCGCCTGCCGTTGGCAGACCAAGCCGGGCCGTTACTGATTGATTACTTGGTCACAGCCAGCAGCGTGCGTTGACCGCCCTTGTACGTGTACAGGGTCAGCGAACCGTCCTTGATGTCGCCCTTGGCGTCAAAGGCGATGGTGCCGGTCACGCCCTTGTGGCTGATCTTGGCCAGCGAGGACAGGTACTTCTTCGGATCGGCCGAACCGGCCTTGGCCATGGCGTCAGCCACGGTCATGGTGGCGTCGTAGGCGTAGGCGGCGTTATAGACCACGTCGATGCCGAACTTCTTCTTGTACTCGGCACGGAAATCGTCCATGCCCTTCTTGCCGGATTCGTCCACACCACCGGCTTCGGCGCAGACCACCTGGTCTTCGCCCAGGCCGTCACCAGCCAGGCCCGGCAGCGAGCCGGTACAGATGCCGTCGCCGCCCATGAACTTGGCAGTGATGCCCAGTTGCTTCATCTGGCGCAGCATCGGGCCGCCAACCGCGTCCATGCCGCCGAAGAACACGACTTCAGGCTTCTTGGATTTGATCGAGGTCAGGATGGCGTTGAAGTCGGTCGCCTTGTCGTTGGTGAACTGCTTGCCAACGATCTTGCCGCCGGCAGCTTGTGCGCCCTTGGCGAATTCTTCAGCCACGCCCTGGCCGTAGGCGGTGCGGTCGTCGATCACGGCGATCTGCTTGGTGCCCAGCTTCTGCACGGCGTACTTGCCCAGCACGGCGCCCAGCTGCGCATCGTTGGCCACCACGCGGAAGGCTGTCTTGAAGCCTTGCTGGGTGTACTTGGGGTTGGTCGCCGAAGGCGAGACCTGAGGGATGCCGGCGTCGCTGTAGATCTTGGAGGCAGGGATGGTAGTGCCCGAATTCAGGTGGCCGATCACGGCAGACACCTTCTGGTCGACCAGCTTGGTGGCGACGGCAGTGGCCTGCTTCGGATCCGAGGCGTCATCTTCGCCGATCAGTTCGAACTTGACCTTCTTGCCGCCGATGGTGAAACCCTTGGCGTTCAATTCGTCGACGGCCATGCGGGCGCCGTTTTCATTATCTTTGCCCATGTGGGCGTTGGGGCCGGAGAGGGGGCCGACGTGAGCGATCTTGATCACTTCCTGCGAGAACGCGGAACCTGCGAAGGCCATTCCGATGGCAGCGGTTAATGGAATAATTGCGCTCTTGAGTTTCATAAAATTCCTCTGTAGATTGAATTGACCACTTTTAATGTTTTGTCTCACTACGCTAGCCTTATTCAGATGCGCTTCGGGCGGCTGGGCGTCCCGCTTTGCTTTCGTCCCCGACTTTCTGAATAATGCAGACGGTACAACATAAGATTCGGCTTCGCCAAGTTTTTTTTGACAGTGCTGCCGAAAAATTTCACCCCCTCTTTTGACCATGGCCGCTAAACACCATACGCTCGACAAGGTTGATCGCAAACTGCTCAACATGCTGCAGAAAGACAATCAGATATCGACCCGCGTGCTGGCCGAAAAACTGCATATTTCGCAGCCTACCTGCCTGCGCCGCATCCGAGACCTGCGCGAGGCCGGCATCATCAGCGCCGAGGTGGCGATGGTCGATCCGTTCGCGCTCGGCTATGGCATGCTGGCCTTCCTCGAGATCTCGCTCAACAACCAGTCCGACCAGCACATGCAGGACTTCGAGCAGCGCATGGCCAAGGAGGCCGAGGTCATGCAGTGCTACTTTGTCTCGGGCGAATACGATTATTTCCTGGCAGTCCATGTCATCGATATGGATGCTTACTACCAATTCGTACGCCGGGTCATTTCCGGCTCCGGCAACGTACGGCACTTCCAGTCACGCTTTCCGATGAAGCGCGCCAAGTTCACCACCCGCATCGCCTTCGACGAGAAAGCCGTCGAGGTGCAGGTCCGGGTGCCGCTTTGAGCGACTAACTCAATTAGTGCCAGCCACCGCAGGCTGATTAGCAGTTTTCGTGCCTGCGAGGGGATTTCGCGTTGCGGCGCGGCCGGCAATTGTGTTATTTTCGGTTCATCCAGATGACGCCAGGCGCAGCCTTGTTGTCATTGCGGCGATAACAAGTGAACCAGAGCGACACGAGCCACCACAGAGTGGCAGCACCGGCGGCCACGCCGGCATCAGTCAGACTACCCCGGATCATCCTATTGTGCGGCGCAACAGCCGTCTTGCCCGCGGCCTGCGCAGCAGGCAGGGTGCAATGCCTGCCTACTACGCAAGAGGCAGTGTGCGTCGTGGTGCAGTGGCGCTGCAAAATGGCGCATGGCCGGTATCAACATTTTTTACCCCTTACCCGAAAGGAAACAGCGCGGATGCACGAAGTCGAATTATTCATCCAGGACATGGCGATCATCATGGCAATTGCCGGTATCGTCACGGTGGTCTTCAACAAGCTCAAGCAGCCGGTGGTGCTGGGCTATATCGTAGCCGGCGTGATCATCGGCCCGCATACGCCACCCTATGACCTGATCCAGGATGAAAAGACCGTGCACATCCTCTCGGAGCTGGGGGTGATCTTCCTGCTGTTTTCGCTGGGGCTTGAATTCAGCCTGAAGAAGCTGGCCAAGGTGGGCGCCACGGCGGTCATCGGCGCGGCCGCCGAGATCCTGCTGATGATCTGGATCGGCTACGAGATCGGCCTGTACTTCGGCTGGAAGCGGATGGACGCGATCTTCCTCGGCGCCATGCTGGCGGTGTCGTCCACCACCATCATCGTCAAGGCCCTGCAAGAGCTGGGCATGAAGAACGAGAAGTTCGCCCAGATCATCTTCGGCATCCTGATCGTGGAGGATATCCTGGCCATCGGCATGATCGCGCTGCTGTCGGGCATTGCCACCAGTGGGTCGGTCAATTCGGGTGATGTCTTCACCACTGTCGGCAAGCTGGTGCTGTTCATGATCGTGTCGCTGGTGGTGGGGATCCTGGCGGTGCCGCGCCTGCTCGGCTTCATCTCTCGCTTCAAGAGCAACGAGATGCTGCTGGTGGCGGTGCTGGGCGTGCTGTTCGGTTTCTGCCTGCTGGTCATGAAGCTGCAATACAGCGTGGCGCTGGGCGCGTTCCTGGTGGGTGCGGTGATGGCCGAATCGCGCCAGCTGCATCGCATCGAACGCCTGGTCGAACCTATCCGCGACATGTTCTCGGCGATCTTCTTCGTGGCCATCGGCCTCCTGTTCGACCCCAACGTGCTGGTGCAATACTGGCAACCGATCACCGTCATCGTGCTGGCGGTGGTGTTCGGCAAGCTGATCAGTTGCGGCCTCGGTACCTTCGTGGCGGGTGAAAGCGGCCGCACGCCGATGCGGGTCGGCATGGGGCTGGCGCAGATCGGCGAGTTCTCGTTCATCATCGCCGCGCTGGGAGTGAGCCTGAAGGTGACCAGCGAATTTCTGTACCCGATCGTGGTGGCGGTGTCGGCCATCACGGCCCTGCTTACGCCTTACCTGATCAAGGCCGCCGATCCGCTCTCGGCGCAGGCGGTCAAGCTGGTGCCGCGCAAGGTGTCGAGCCTGCTGGGGATGTATTCGAGCTGGCTGGCCAGCCTGCAGCCGCAGGGCGACCGGGCCGAACTGAGCAAGATCATCCGCCGCATCCTGATGCAGGTGATGGTCAATATCGCGCTGGTGATTGCGATCTTCCTGGCCGGCGCCTTCTTCGTGGAGGGCCTGAGCAAGCAATTGTCGGCCTGGACCCCGGATGCCGACGTGCAGAAGGCCATCATCTGGGGCTGCGCGCTGCTGTTGTCGCTGCCTTTCCTGATCGCCACTTACCGCAAGCTGCAGGCGCTGTCCATGCTGCTGGCCGAGGTCGGGGTCAAGCCCGAGTTCGCCGGGGCTTATACTTCGGGCGTGCGGCGTATCATCTCGGAAATCGTGCCGATCATGTCGATCGTTGGCATCATGCTGCTGATCTTCGTGCTCAGCGCCAGCATCCTGCCGCCGCTCAACTTGCTGGCCTTCGTGCTGGCGGGCGCGGCAGGGCTGTTGTGGCTGCTGTGGAGCAGGCTGGTCAAGTTGCATTCGCGATTGCAGATTGCGCTGTTCGAGACGCTGGACGAGCAACCGGAAGATGTGCATTAACCTTTAACTGAAAATCATGACGCAAGACGAACTCAAGCAGGCGGTCGCCAGGGCCGCCATCGAATACGTGGTCGATGGCCAGATCATCGGCGTGGGCACCGGCTCCACTGCCAATTTCTTCATCGATGAGCTGGGCAAGATCAAGGGCCGCATCAAGGGCGCCGTGGCCTCGTCCGAAGCCACGGCCGAGCGCCTGCGCTCGCATGGCATCACCGTGTTCGACCTCAATGAAGTCGAGACCATGCCGGTCTATATCGACGGCGCCGACGAGATCAATGGCGCCGGCGCCATGATCAAGGGCGGCGGCGCGGCATTGACCCGCGAGAAGATCGTGGCGTCGGTGGCGCAGAAGTTCGTCTGCATCGCCGACGGCTCCAAGCTGGTCGAGGTGCTGGGCAAGTTCCCGCTGCCGGTGGAAGTGATCCCGATGTCGCATTCGGTGGTGGCCCGCAAGCTGGCCGCACTGGGCGGTGAACCGCGCCTGCGCGTCAAGGACGGCCAGCCGGTGGTGACCGACAATGGCGGCTATATCCTCGACGTGCTCGGCCTGGCCATCACCGATCCGGCGGCCATCGAGGACCAGATCAACAATATCGTCGGTGTGATCACCAACGGCCTGTTCGCCCGCAAGGGCGCTACCGTGTGCCTGCTGGGCACGGCGGAAGGCGTGCGCAAGCTGGAGTTCTGACGACGTTGTCGTTGCACTAATTAAAAAAGGCGGTATCCGGTGATCGGATACCGCCTTTTTTGTCATTCGGGCAACGTGTTATTTCTGCGCCGCCTTGCTGCTGTCACGCGCCACCACTACGCTCATCCTGGCCGGATCGAAATACTTGCGGGCCGCGGCGTTGACCTGAGCCAGCGTCAGGTCGGCAATTTTGAGGTCCAGTTGCTGCTGCCAGGTGTAGGTGCGGCCCAGGTTGAGCAGCGACGTCCAGCCGCTGGCAATGCCGCTGTCCTGCGCGCGCTGCTGGTTGCGCTGCTGCAGGATGCCCGATTTGGCGCGCAGCAGCTCATCCTGGGTAAAGCCGTCCTTGAGCAGGCGCGTGATTTCTTCGCGCACGGCGGCGTCGACACGGTCCAGGTTTTGTGGCGCGGCGATGGCGCGCACCACGAAACTGCCGGCGTCACTGATGGCGCCCACGTTCAGGCCCGAGGCGATGCCGTAGGACAGGCCATCCTGCTGGCGTACACGGTCGGCCAGGCGTGACTTCAGGCTGGCGCCGCCCAGCAGGTAATTGGCCACTGCCAGCGCCGGATAGTCGGGGTCGCTGTCGAGCAGCCTGACGTTCTGGCGGGCATAGTAGACGCCGTTTTCCTTGTCGGGCGTGTCGACCACCTGGCGCGTGGCAGCAATATCGGCCCAGGCCGGCAGCACGCGGGCATACGGCGCGGCGCTGGCCCAGCCGCCGAAGGCCTCATCGATGGCGGTGCGCGCGGCTGCCGCATCGAAGTCACCCACGATCGCCAGTTCGCCGTTCGACGCGCCATAGAACCGGCGGTGGAAGTCCTTGACCTGCTCCAGCGTCACCGCGCGGGTGGCGGCGATGCGTTCGTCGAGCGTTTGCGCAGCGCGCCAGTCACCGCTGGGGTAGCGGTTGAAGTGCAGCGCCACGGCTTCTGCCGCGCGCGACTCGGGTTCGTTGCGCGATGCTTCCAGTCCGACCAGCGTTTCACTCTTGAGCTGTTCGAATTCGGCGGCATCGAAGCGTGGATGGCGCAATACCTCCGAGGCCAGCCTGATGGCCGGGATCAGGTTGTCGCGGGTGGTCTGGAAGCCGTACACGCCGCCGCTGATCTTGAGGCGCGTGAATTCATCGGCCAGTTGGCGTCGATCGAATTGGGTGCTGCCGCGCATGAGCATGGCCGCCGTCATCTGGGCCACCGTCTTCTGGCCGAACAGCGTCTGCTGGTCACCGAACTCCAGATTGAGTCGTACCGCGACCGTGGCGCCGCGCGACTTCTTGGGCAGCAACGCCAGTTTCAGCGCCGTGCGCGGAGCCAGGCCGGGCGGTACCAGGGTGGTGCGCTGCTCGATATTGCCTGGCGCCGGCTCGAAGGCTTCACCGGCGGCCACGGCCGGGCGCGGCTTGTATCCGCTCAGCAGAGAGTCGACCGTGGGTGCGCCCGGCACTTCGGTGCGCTGCAGGTTTTCTTCGGGCAGGTAGAGGCCGACGGTGCGGTTGTCGCGGCGCAGGTATTTTGCGGCGGCGGCCGCTACCTGGGCGCTGGTGACCTGCTGCTCGGCGTCGCGGTCGAGAAACAGCAGGCGCCAGTCGCCCAGGGCGATGGCGCTCGACATGGTCACGGCCATCTGTTGCGGGTTGTTCTGCAGCTGTTCGAACATGTTGGCGCTTTCGCGTCGCAGGCGGCCGATCTCGTCATCGGTGGGCGGGGTGGCGGCAAACGATTCGATGGCGGCGACCAGCTCGTCCTTCACCGGGGTGATGTCGACACCGGGCTTGACCACGGCAGCGATGATCTGCAAACCGGGCGCTACGCCGTTGAGCTGCATGTGATAGACGCCGCTGGCGCGACCGCTCTCGACCAGCGACTTGTGCAGGCGGCCATTGGGCGTATCGGCCAGGATGGCGCCGGCAAAGGCCAGCGCATTGGTGTCCGGATGCAGGCTGGATGGCATCTTGTAGGCCACCGCCACCAGCTGGATATCGCCCTTGCGGCGGATCACGAACTGGCGCTCGCCGTCCTGGGTCGGCTCGGCGGTCCAGAAATGGGGCAAACTCCGTTTGGGCTTGGCGATGCGGCCGAAGCTCTGGTTCACCCATTGCAGCACCTGCGCCGGGTCGAACTTGCCGGCCACCAGCAGCACGGCATTGTCGGGCTGGTAATAGGTGCGATAGAAGGCGCGCAGGTTGTCGATGCCGACGTTTTCGATGTCGCTGCGGTTGCCGATGGTGGCGCGGCCATAGCTGTGCCAGTCGTAGGCAATGCTCTGCATGCGTTTGAGCATGACGCTGGTGGGCGAAGTTTCGCCGCTTTCGAATTCGTTGCGCACCACCGTCATCTCGGTGTCGAGGTCCTTGCGGGCGATGTTCGAATTCATCATCCGGTCGGCTTCCATCGTGATGGCCCAGCGCAGGTTGTCTTCCCCGGACTGGAAGGTCTCGTAATAGTTGGTGCGGTCGAGCCAGGTGGTGCCGTTGAAGTTCATGCCGCGCTTGCTGAACTCCTGCGGGATCGCGGGATAGCTCGGCGTGCCCTTGAACATCAGGTGTTCCAGCAGGTGGGCCATGCCGGTCTCGCCGTAGTTTTCATGGCGTGAGCCGACCAGGTAGGTGACGTTGACGGTGACGGTCGGCTTGGAGTCGTCCGGGAACATCAGCAGCTTGAAGCCGTTGGCGAAGCGATATTCGGTGATGCCTTCGGCCGATGGCCCTTGCGTCACGCCAGGCGGCAGCGCGCTGGCGGTGGCATTGCGTCCAGCCTTGGCGACGCTGGCCCGGTTGGCGCTGGCGTCGTCGGCATAAGCGAAAGAGGTGGTCAGGCTCGACAGGGCGAGGGCCGCGCACAGGGCGCCGGCCAGGATGGACAATCGCGGAACGGGGAAGGGCAACGGTTTCTCCTGCAGAGGACGACGGTGGAGCATGCATTGTAGTGCAGGGCCGAAAAAAAACGCTGCGGCAGGCAAGCTGCGGCAGCGTTGTTCCAACGGCGGCGGTAAAGCTTAGTCGGCCGGCGGCGGCACGTAGCCTTGGGCGGCATCGGCGCCGTCGCCGAAGAAATGCTTTTCCATCTGGACGGCCAGGTACTTGCGCGCACGGGCGTCGGCCAGCATCAGACGGTTTTCATTGACCAGCATGGTCTGGTGCTTGAGCCAGGCAGCCCAGGCTTCCTTGGAAACGCTTTCATAGATGCGCTTGCCCAGTTCGCCCGGGTACGGCGGGAAGTCCAGTCCTTCGGCTTCCTTGTTCAGTTTGATGCAGTGGACGGTGCGTGCCATGTCGATTCCTTGTTCAAATAGCGGTGAAAAGCGCCGGACGTGGCAGCTGTTGCAAACAGTGTCAGCGGTTGAGCCGGCTCACGTCCTGACAGATGGGGGTTAATCGGTGACTCTCAATCAGTAGAGGTTCTTGATCAGGATCTGCGACTTGCGTTGCCAGTTGTAGATCTTCTGGCGATCTTGCGGCAGGTCGTTGACGCTGGCCAGGGTAAAGCCGCGGCGCAGGAACCAGTGCGAAGTGCGGGTGGTGAGCACAAACAGCTTGGTCAGTCCGGCTTCGCGCGCACGCGTCTCGATATGCTTGAGGATACGGTCGCCGTCGCCCTGGCCCTGCACTTCGGGGTTGACGGTCAGGCAAGCCATTTCGCCCATCTTTTCCTGGGGGAAAGGATACAGCGCGGCGCAGCCGAAGATCACGTTGTCGTGCTCGATCACCGAGAAGTAGTGAATCTCGCGCTCGATCAGCTCGCGACCGCGCTTGACCAGCGTGCCATCGGCCTCGAGCGGTTCGATCAGCTTGAGGATGCCGCCGACGTCTTCGATGGTGGCCTGGCGCAGGCTTTCCAGGTTTTCGTAAGTGACCATGGTGCCCACGCCATCGTGGGTGAACAGCTCCAGCAGGGCCGAGCCATCGGTGGCAAACGGCACGATGTGGGCGCGCGACACGCCGGCGTTACAGGCCTTGACCACGCTGGCCAGGTAGAACGCGGCATCGGAGGGCAGGAAGCCGGCCGACAGCACCGCTTCGGCCTGGTGCGATGACAGTTCGCGGATATCGCTGCCGCCGGCGTCTTTCATCAGCGGCGTCTCGGACAGGAAGATCAGCTTTTCGGCGCGCAGCGCGATGGCGGCCGATACCGCCACGTCTTCCATGGTCAGGTTGAAGGCTTCGCCGGTGGGCGAGAAGCCCAGCGGCGACAACAGCACGATGCCGCCAGCGTTCATGATCGGCTGGATCACATCGGCGGCGATCTTGCGCACGACACCTGTCAGTTGCAGGTCGACGCCATCAAACACGCCCATCGGCCGGGCCGTGACGAAATTGCCCGAGATCACGCGGATGGCCGCGTGCGCCATGGGGGTATTGGGCAAGCCCTGGCTGAAGGCGGCTTCGATGTCCAGGCGTAGCTCGCCCGAGGCTTCCTTGGCGCATTCCAGTGCGGCGCTGTCGGTGACGCGCAGGCCATTGTGAAAGTGCGCCTCGACATTGCGCAGCGCCAACTGTTCGGCCACCTGCGGCCTCGAGCCGTGCACCACCACGATACGGATGCCCAGCGCATGCAGCAGCGACAGGTCTTGCGCCAGCACCTGCAGGTCGCCGGCAGTGACCAGTTCACCGGGGAAGGCGACCACGAAGGTCTTGCCGCGAAAGGCGTGGACGTACGGCGCGACCGAGCGCAGCCAGTGGACGAATTGAGTCTGATTTTCCATGACGCGCATTATAGAGCGAGTCCGCAGCGATTTCAGTGCCTGGCCCGCCAAGTAGGCCGGTCCAATGCGGCCGTTCTCTTTTCGAGGCCATTCGAAAGGCCGAGAAATCGCTTTTCTTCTGCATACCTGAGAACGGTTCTCATCAATACTCCTGCCTTTCCTGCCGCATCGCAACTATCTAAATCGCATATGCCATCAGCCTGTTTCCCATATCGGGAAGTGGTTATCGATCGATTTATTGCTTTCATACTCATTTTTTCGCCGTGCCCAGCCAGCGTCAAGTCAGCCTGCACTTCATTCACTTCTATGAAGAAGATCAAGCAATGCTGAAACTGAAACCTCTGGCCCTGGCTGCCATGCTGAGTTGCTCCCATGGCGTCGTCGCGGCACAGTCGGATGCGACGTCACTGGGCGATATCACCGTCCAGGACGACAAGGTCATGGATGACAATGCGGCCACCCTGACCGTGATTACCCGCGAAGACATCCAGGAACGCGGCGCGCGCAGCATCAAGGATGTGCTGGCCGAGGAGCCCGACGTGGCGGTGCGCACGCGACCGTCCAATTTCACCGCTACGCGGTCGAGTTACGGGCGCGGGCGCAGCGAGGGCATCAATGTGCGCGGCATCGAGGGCAATCGCCTGCTGATCGTGCAGGACGGCATCCGCCTGCCCAACAGTTTTTCGTTCGGGCCGGCGTTCCAGACCGGGCGGGGCGATTACTGGGATGTCGACAGCCTGCGCAAGATCGAGATCCTGCGCGGGCCGAACTCGGTCCAGTACGGCGCCGACAGCATTGCCGGCGTGGTCAGCGCCAGCGCGTTGCAAGTGCATGACCTGGTCAAGGCCGGGCGCACGAGGGGCGGCTTTGTGCAGGGCTCCTATGCCCAGCAGGACAACTCGTTCAACCATTCGGCCGGCATCGGATTCGATGATGGGCGCTGGCAGGCGATGTTCATGGGCAGCCGACGCCGCGGGCACGAGACCTGGTCGCAAGAGCACGACCAGCGGCCCGACAACCGGCGCACCGCACCCAATCCGATGAATGTGGAGAGTCGCTATAACCTGGGACGAGCCGGGCTGCAGCTCAATCCGGCGCATCTGGTGCGGGTGACGCTGGAAAGCGTACACAACCAGGTCGATATCGACGGATTCACTGCGGTGTCGCCGTGGCCGGTATTTCGGAAGACGCGCGAGCTCACTGCGCACGATGTCGTCAAACGCGAACGCATCTCGCTGGAACATTACTTCAAGGGGCAATCGCAGGGTTGGTTGACGCAGCTGCACAGCCATTTGTACTTGCAGCGGGCCTCGACCCGGCAGTTCACCTACGAGCAGGTATTCGGCCCGGCCACCGCTGCCGAGCAGAAGATGTTTGACGACGCCGGAGGTTTTTCGGTGCGGACCATGCCAGGCGCGCTGCAGCGCACGCGTGACAACAGTTATAACGAACGCACCACCGGTTTTGCGCTGCTGGCCGATGGCCGCTTGTCGACCGGCATGGTCGAGCATCGCCTCCGTTATGGCGTCGACCTGAGCCGTGCCGAGATCAGCGCGCTGCTCGACGGCACCGTGCCCATGGCGACCAAGGTATTTCCGGCGCGGCCATTGCCCGATAGCGGGTACTTTCTGGCGGGTGTGTTTGTCCAGGACGAGATCGCCGTTGGCAGCTTGCGGCTCATCCCGGGGCTGCGCTACGACAGATATCGCATGTCGCCCGATATGCGCTCGCTATCGGCTTCCGACCTGGCTGCCATGGAAGTCAGCGGGGCAACCGTGGCTGGCCAGTCGGGCAGTGCGCTGACGCCGCGCCTGGGGATAATCTGGGAGGTCATCCCCGAGATGGTCCCCTATTTCAGCTACGCCCAGGGATTTCGTGCGCCCGAACCTGGGCAGGTCAACGCCAATTTCTCCAGTCCCATCGGCTACTACGAGGCGGCCGGCAACCCCGGGTTGCGTCCTGAAAGGGTGATCAGCAGGGAGCTGGGCGTGCGCGGCCGCTTCTCCGATCTTGCCTACTCGGTCGCCGGTTTCGACAGTCGTTACACCGACTTCATCGACCTGCGGCCTACTGGCTTCAATCCCGTGACGGGCTACACCGTGTACCGCAGCGTCAATTATGCCAAGGCGCACGTGAGGGGCTTCGAGGCGCGGGCAGAGTGGACCCCCGCACCTGCCTGGCGTTTCAATGCGGCCTGGGCCTATACCCGTGGCGACGTATTCCGGCCCACCAAGGTCACCGAGCTCAATCCGGACTTCAGCTTTGTCTACGGCGAACATGCATGGCAGCCGCTCAATTCGGTGCAACCGATGCGCATGATCCTCGGCGCCCGCTACCGTCAGGAGCGTTGGGGCGCATATGCCAATCTGGAGCATTCCTGGGGCAAGACGCCCAGTCGGGTGGCGCCGGCGCCAGGCAGAGAAACACGCATGCGGACCCGCGCATTCACGGTCGTCGGCGTGGGCGCACATGTGAAGCCGGTTGCTGCCATGACCGTCAGTCTCAATATCGAAAACCTGTTCAACGCGACCTATGAACGCTGGTCCGATGTCGGCGAACTCGAAGTGGTGGATCGTCGCTATTCAGCGCCGCCGCGCAGCCTGCAACTGAGCTTGCGCACCACCTTCTGAGGCGTGCCGAGGGTGCTTGCGGCCCGACCGGCGGGGGCGGACACGGGTATAATGACGGCCTCATGTCCGTGTCCAAAAATCCATCTCCGTCCCCCGCCGGCAAGTCCAAGTCCGCTCCCGAAGCTGCTCCGGTCCTGCGCAATCCCTTGCCGCCGGTCACGTTTCCAGAAGAACTGCCGGTCTCCGGCCGTCGCCATGAAATCGCCGAGGCGCTGCAAAAGCACCAGGTCATCATCGTCAGCGGCGAGACCGGTTCCGGCAAGACCACCCAGCTGCCCAAGATCTGCCTGGAGCTGGGGCGCGGCGCCAAGGGCCTGATCGGCCATACCCAGCCACGCCGGATTGCGGCGTCGTCGACCGCCAAGCGCATCGCGCAGGAACTCGGCTCGCCGCCGGGCGAACTGGTGGGTTACAAGGTGCGCTTCAACGACACCCTGTCCAAGGGCGCATGGATCAAGCTGATGACGGACGGCATCCTGCTGGCCGAAACCCAGACCGATCCGCTGCTGCGCCAGTACGACACCATCATCATCGACGAGGCGCACGAACGCAGCCTCAATATCGACTTTCTGCTCGGCTACCTGAAGCAACTGCTGCCGCGTCGTCCCGACCTTAAACTGATCATCACCTCGGCCACCATCGACGCCGACCGTTTTTCGCGCCACTTCGGACGCGAGGTCAAGGGCGAGCTGGTGCCGGCGCCGGTGATCGAGGTCTCGGGGCGGATGTATCCGGTGGAGATTCGCTATCGTCCCATCGACAATGCCGACCGCAGCGGTGTCACGCCCGAGGTCGCCACTGCCCGCGCCCGCGCCGAAGGGCGCGCCAGCCAGGCCCAGAAAGACCGCGAACAACGCGACCTGATGGATGCCGTGGTCGACGCGGTCGACGAACTGGCGCGCATCGGCTCGGGCGACGTACTGGTGTTCCTGCCGGGCGAGCGCGAGATTCGCGATGCCGCCGAGGCGCTGCGCAAGCACCATCCGCCGCACGTCGAGATCCTGCCGCTGTTTGCCCGCTTGTCTGCGGCCGACCAGGAGCGGGTGTTCAAGACCAGCAATGCGCGCCGCATCGTGCTGTCGACCAACGTCGCCGAAACCTCGCTGACGGTGCCGGGCATCCGCTATGTGGTCGATGCCGGACTGGCGCGGGTCAAACGTTACAGCTATCGCAACAAGGTCGAGCAGTTGCAGATCGAAGCGGTGGCGCAGTCGGCTGCCAACCAGCGCGCCGGGCGTTGCGGCCGGGTTGCCGCCGGTGTGTGCATTCGCCTGTACGACGAGCAGGATTTTCTGCAGCGGCCCAAGTTCACCGATCCCGAGATCCTGCGCTCGTCGCTGGCGGCGGTGATCCTGCGCATGAAGTCGCTGCACCTGACCGATGTCGAGAGTTTCCCCTTCATCGAACCGCCGCCGGGCCGCGCCATTGCCGACGGCTACCAGTTGCTGCAAGAGCTGGGCGCGGTCGAAGAGGACGATGGCGTCAACCGCCTGACCCCGCTGGGCAAGCAACTGGCGCGCCTGCCGCTGGACCCGCGCGTGGCGCGCATGATCCTGGCCGGGCGCGACAACGCCTGCCTGACCGAACTGCTGATCATCGCTGCGGCGCTGTCGGTGCAAGACCCGCGCGACCGGCCGATGGATGTGCAGAATGCGGCCGACCAGGCGCACAAGAAATTTGCCGACGAAAAATCCGAATTCAGCAGTTACCTCAAGATCTGGAAGTGGTTCGAGGATGCCATCGCGCACAAGAAATCGAATCGCCAGTTGCAGGATCATTGCCGCGAGAATTTTCTCTCGCAGTTGCGGCTGCGCGAATGGCGCGATGTCCATTCGCAGCTGCTGACCATCGTCAAGGAGCAAGGCTGGCGTCTCAACGAGGCCGCCGCCACCTATGACCAGTTGCACCTGGCCCTGCTGACCGGGCTTTTGGGCAATGTCGGCTTCAAGTCCGAGGAGGATGCCCAGTACCTGGGGGCGCGCGGCATCCGCTTCAATATCTGGCCGGGCGCCCATCTGACCAAGAAACCGGGGCGCTGGGTGATGGCCGCCGAATTGGTCGATACGGCGCGCCTGTATGCGCGCTGTGTCGCCAATATCCAGCCCGAGTGGCTGGAAAAGGTGGGCGCCCACCTGCTCAAGAAATCATGGGGCGAGCCACGCTGGGAAAAGCGCGCCGGCCAGGTCACGGCGTCCGAACGGGCCACGCTCTACGGGCTGGTGGTGTACAGCCAGCGGCGTATCCAGTTCGGCAAGATCAACCCGGTGGAGGCGCGCGACATCTTCATTCGCGAGGCGCTGGCCGGTGGCGATTTCGAGACCCGGGCGCCATTCTTCGCCCACAACCAGAAGCTGGTGCGCGAGATCGAGAATCTCGAACACAAATCGCGCCGCCTCGACGTGCTGGTGGACGATGAACTGATCGTGGCCTTCTACGACAAGCTGGTGCCGGCCGACATCTGCAACGGCGTCGATTTCGAGAAGTGGTACAAGCAGGCTGCGGCGGCCGACCCCAAGCTGTTGTATCTCAATCGTGACGACCTGATGCGGCACGAGGCCGCCGGCGTGACCACCGAGCTGTTTCCCAAGACCATGAACGTGGCCGGCATCGCGATGGCCTTGTCCTATCATTTCGAGCCGGGCGCACCGCGTGACGGGGTCACCCTCAGCGTGCCGCTGTATGCGCTCAACCAGGTCTCGGCCGATCGCTGCGAATGGCTGGTGCCGGGCATGCTGAAGGAAAAAGTGCACTTGCTGCTGAAGTCGCTGCCGCAGAAGCTGCGCCGTCATTGCGTGCCCTTGCCGGACTATGCCGCCGGCTTTTGCGAGCGCATGGACGAGCGCAAGATATTCGGCCGCGGCAACCTGATCGACGCCATCATCGCCGACATCCGCGACCAGATCACCATCCTGGTCAAGGCCAGCGACTTCAAGCAAGAGACCTTGCCGGCGCACCACGCGATGAATTTCAAGATCATCGACGAGCACGGACGACAACTGGAGATGGGCCGCAACCTGGCGGCGCTGCAGGCCGAATTTGGCGGGCAGGCGCGCCAGCAGTTCCAGAAGCTGGCCGAGCAGGTCGCCATTGCGCCGCGTGACGATGCCGCGCCGGCGCCGCGCAGCGCGCCTGTGACCCAGGCCGCCACGGCGAAGGCGGCGCCGGCTCATCTGCCCGATCAGGCGCCCGCTGCCTCGGGCCAATACGCCAACCTGACCACCTGGAGTTTCGGCGAACTGCCGGAATTGCTTGAGATTACCCGCGGCACCGGCAAGCAGGCGCAGACCCTGATCGGTTTCCCGGCGCTGGTGGATCGCAAGACCCACTGCGACCTGGAAGTGTTCGACGATCCGGCCGAAGCCGCGCGCTTTCATTACGCCGGCCTGCGGCGGCTGTTTTCGTTGCAGATGAAAGAGCAACTGAAGTACCTCGAGAAGAACATCCCCGGGCTGCAGCAGATGGGCATGCAATTCATGGGGCTGGGCTCGCAGGAAGAACTGCGCGAGCAGATTCTCAATGCCGGCCTGGAACGCGCTTTCCTGCAAGAGCCGCTGCCGCGCAATTCGGGCGAATTCAACCAGCGCCGCGACGAAGGCAAGGCGCGCCTGGGTTTGCTGGTCAACGAGATCGCCAGGCTGTGCGCCCAGGTGCTGGCCGAATATCATTCGCTGCCCAAGAAGCTGCAGGGCGTCAAGGCGCATGCGGCAGCCGCCGCCGACATGCAGGCGCAACTGGCGCAACTGGTGGGAAAACGCTTCGTGGCCGAGACCGACTATGCCAATCTCAGTCACTACCCGCGCTACCTCAAGGCGATCAATGTGCGGCTCGACAAGTTGCGCGCCGACCCTGCGCGCGACACGCGCCTGCTGGCCGACTGGAATCTGGTGGCGCTGCCGTACCAGCGTGGTCTCAAGGAGCGGGCTGGACGCGCCGATCCGAAGATGACCGAATTCCGCTGGATGCTGGAAGAACTGCGGGTGTCGTTGTATGCCCAGGAGTTGCGCACCCCCATGCCGGTGTCGGTCAAGCGGCTGCAGAAGGTATGGGAGAGCATGCAGCGCTGAGGCCGGTGCCAGTGCTTGAAATTATTCGTGGCATTGCTTGTATCCGGGCGTTGGGGACAGAAATCGCCCGAAGACGCGCCAAACCGGGTGTTGCAGCCGCATTTCGCGTAAAATTGCCCATCTTTTGAAATTGTCGAAATATCATGTCCATCAAGTCAGATAAGTGGATCCGCCGCATGGCCCAGGAGCAGGGCATGATCGAGCCCTACGAGCCCGGCCAGGTCCGCGCCACCGCCGACGGCAGCAAGATCGTGTCTTACGGCACATCGTCGTACGGCTACGATATTCGTTGCGCCAACGAATTCAAGATTTTCACGAACATCAATTCGACCATCGTCGATCCCAAGAACTTCGATGAGAAGTCGTTCGTCGACTTCCAGGGCGATGTCTGCATCATCCCGCCCAACTCGTTTGCGCTGGCGCGCACCGTGGAATACTTCCGTATTCCGCGCAGTGTGCTGACCATCTGCCTGGGCAAGTCGACCTACGCGCGTTGCGGCATCATCGTCAACGTCACGCCGTTCGAACCCGAATGGGAAGGTTACGTGACGCTCGAGTTCTCCAACACCACGCCGCTGCCGGCCAAGATCTACGCCGGTGAGGGTTGCGCCCAGGTGCTGTTCTTCGAGAGCGACGAAATCTGCGAAGTGTCCTACAAGGATCGCGGCGGCAAGTACCAGGGCCAGCATGGCGTGACCCTGCCCAAGACCTGATCGTTGTAGCGTCGTACCCGCAAGTCATCAAGCCTCGTTTCGACGAGGCTTTTTTTCGCTCAGCTTGCGCGCTTCATCGATCATCAGGGCCAAGGCGCCACCGATCTCGCCATCGCGATAAGCCAGGTGCAATGGCGCTTTCAGCAAGGGCGCGTCACTGATCCTGAGGTAGGTCACGCCTTCGGCATTGACGTGCATCATCGACGCCGGCACCACCGCCACCCCCAGCCCGGCCGCCACCAGCGACAGCGTCGACAGATTCTTGCGCGCCTCTTGCGTGACCCGGGGGCTGAAGCCGGCGGTGCGGCAGGCGGCGATCAGCGTGTCGTACAAGCCCGGTCCGCTGGGGCGGCGCGTCATGATGAAGGATTCATCGGCCAGCGCCGACAGGGCGATGCTCTTTTTGCGCCCGCCGCCGGCCAGTGCATGTGCGCTGGGCAGGGCGGCGACCATGTTTTCTTCCAGTACCGTTTCCATCACGATGCCAGAGGCGTCGCCCACCGGCGAGCGCACGAAGGCCAGGTCGAGCTGGCGGCGGCGCACGGCCTCCACCAGCTCGTTGGTATTGGTCTCTTCCACGGTCAGCGCCACATCGGGGGCGGCGGCGCGGAAGGCGCGAATGACGGACGGCACGAAAGGGTGCAGCGACGCCGATTCGGTGAAGCCGACCGCGATGCGGCCCATCTTGCCCTGCGCGATGCGGCGCACGCTGGCCACCGTGCTGTCGACCTGCGCCAGGATGAGGCGGGCGTCGGCCAGCAACGCCGCGCCGCTTTCGGTCAACTCCATGCCGCGCGGCATGCGGTTGAAGAGCGTCACGCCCAGTTCTTTTTCCAACACCCGGATCTGTTGCGACAACGGCGGCTGCTGGATGCCGATGCGTAGCGCGGCGCGCGTCAGGTGGCCTTCTTCGGCCACGGCAAGAAAATAGCGTAGCAGGCGCAGGTCAATGGCTGGTGACATATCGTTAAAGTATGAATAAGCAATCTGACATATATTAGACAAAATAAAGGCGCGGGAGTAGCCTTCGCTTCATCCAATCGCACCAACGCAACGAGAAACCGATGAGCATTTCGCCACCCACCCCAGCCGATCGCCAGGCGCCTGCGGCCGCCTTCAACCCGCCCACTTCCAGGGAATTGTTTACCGGTTTCCTGGTGCTGGGCATGACTGCGTTCGGCGGTGCGCTGCCGCTGGCGCACCGGATGGTGGTCGAGCGTCGACGCTGGCTTTCAGAAGAAGAGTTCGTCCAGTTGCTGGGCTTGTGCCAGTTCCTGCCGGGCGGCAACATCATCAACCTGTCGGTGGCCCTGGGGATGAAGTTTCGCGGCTTGCGCGGAGCGCTGGCTGCCATCTTCGGCTTGATCGCCGTGCCTTCGGCGGTGGTGGTGGTGCTGGGCATCATCTACCAGCATTTCCAGCACGATCCCAATGTCAGGCACCTGTTTGCCGGGCTGGCAGCGGCCGCCGCCGGCCTGTTGATCCAGATGGCGGTCAAGATTGCCCTGCCGCTGCGGCGCAACCTGGTACTGGCGGTGCTGGCCATCGTGTGCTTCATCGCGATCGCCTTCGTGCGTATCCCGCTGGTGTGGGTGATGCTGGTGATGACGCCGATCAGCGTGGTGCTGACCGCGCGCTTCGGCGACCGTTTCTCGGCCAAGGACAAGGTGGCGAAATGACACAGACCCTGATTGCCCTGACCATCATCTTCACCCAGTTGTCGGTGCTGGCATTTGGCGGCGGCAACACCATCCTGCCCGAGATGCAGCGCCAGGTGGTGGAGGTGCACCACTGGATGAGCGCCGAGGATTTCAGCGCCCTGTTTGCCCTGGGCCAGGCCGCGCCCGGCCCCAACCTGATGGTGGTCACGCTGGTGGGCTGGCATGTCGCCGGATTCTGGGGAATGCTGGTCACCACTTTCGCCAAGTTCGGCCCGTCCTCGGTCATCACCATCATCATGCTGCACCTGTGGGAGCGCTTCAAGGACAAGCCGTGGCGGCGCCATGTGCAGGCCGGGCTGCTACCGGTGACGGCTGGCCTGGTGGCGGCCAGCGCGTTGCTGATCGCCCAGGCCTCGATCACGCATGGATTCCTGGCGCTGATCACGGTGGCCACTGCAGTGATCTCGCTCAAGACCAAAATCCATCCGCTATGGCTGCTCTTCGGCGGCGCGCTGGCAGGCTATCTTTACCTTGGCGCGTTCTGAGCAGGGGCATCCAGGTATTGTTTCAGGAAGCTCTCCATCGCCGTGAAGGCTGCGATGCGGTCTTCTTCGCGCGACAGGGAGTGGTCGCCCAGCGGCAGTTCGAGGTAGCTGGTGTTTTTGCCGGCGGCGTCCTTCATCGCGCTGGCCATATCGCGTGACTGGTCGACCGGCACGATCCGGTCTTCCTTGCCGTGGATCAGCAGCAGCGGCGTGCGGATCTCGCCGGCACGGTTGACCGGTGAGGTCTGGCGCAGGCGTTCACGGTCGTTCCACCATTCTCCGATCATCCTTTCGACGCCGATCTCGTAGCCGATATATTGGCGACGACTGGCCAGCAGGTCGCGCAGGTCGGCCACGCCATTGATGCTGATGGCGCAGCGATACAGTTCGGGGGTCTTGATCGTACCCATCAGGGCGGCATAGCCGCCGTAGCTGCCGCCGACGATGCAGACCCTGGACGGGTCGGCAATTCCATTCTGGATACTCCAATTCACGCCGTCGGTGATGTCGTCCTGCATCTCCATTCCCCATCGCTTGAAGCCGGCTTGTTCGAATTCGGCGCCATAACCGGCCGAGCCGCGGAAATTGACCTGCAATACGGCCCAGCCGCGGCTGGCGAAGAACTGGGTATAGATATCGAAGGTGGCGACGTCGCGCGCCACCGGGCCACCGTGTGGCAGGACGATCAGCGGCAGACGACCCTTGGAGGCAGTCCATGGCGGCGTGAGATAACCGTGCAGTTCGGTGCCATCGCGACCGCGGAACGTGATCGACCGGGGCATCGACATGGTCTTGCCGGCGAGGGCCGGACGGCGGTCCAGCAGTTTGCTCATGGCGCCGGTCTTGCGGTCCAGCCAGTAGATCACCGCCGGCTGGTTCACGGCCGATGACGATACCAGCAGCCGCATGCCGTCGTCACTGCTGCTGACGATGGCATTGGTCTTGCCAGGCAGGGCGCGATCAAGCTGCGCTTGCAGCTCGCGCGCCTGGTCGTTCCAGAATTCGCGCTTGCCGTACTCGCCTGCATAGTCCACGCCCACATACTGCTTGAGCCAGGTCGAATAGATCAGCCCGCCATGAATATCGAACCTGGGATCGGCATAGACCAGGGTGCGCGCCAGGGCCGGGTCGGCCGTATCGATCTTGAAGATGGCGCGGCGTCCTTCGTGATCGGCGTAGGCATACAGGTAACGCGGGTCATCGGCAAAACCGATGGGCTCTACCGCATGCTGCCTGACCTGCGCATAGTCGTCGGCGATATAGGTGCTCAATGTCTGCCACTTCTTGTCGTCCGGCGCTCGCACCACTACCCGCATTTCCTTGTCGCGCCAGCCGGTGCCGACCCGAACCTGGCCCTGGCGATCGGCGATCCAGTCATGGATATTGCCGGTATTGATGACGACGCGCTCCAGCTTGCCGGCACTGACATCAAGGCTGTAGACGTCGGGCAGGGTGCCACGCTCGATATCCAGCGCCACCAGCACGCTATCGGAATTGACGCTCGATTTGCCCAGCACCGTATTCTGGTATTGCGGCACGTGGCGGCGCTCATCGAAGCGGTAGGCCGATTGCAGCAAATCGGACTTCAGCTGGCTGCCGTCGCTGTTGACGGCCAGCATGCGGGTCTCCATCGTCTGGACGCCGTTCCGATACCAGGGATAGACCACGCCTGCCAGCAGGCGTTGGTCGTTGACCCAGCGGAATGTATGAAATCGGTATTTCTCGTTATCTGCCTTCAGGATGGCCTTAGGCGCGCTGTCGGGCGATTGCGTGACCAGGTAACTCTTTCCTTCGGCGTTGAAGATATAAGCGAGCGATTGACCATCAGGCGACAACGCAATCTGCCCGACCTGGGCCAGGCCGGCGAAGGCGGCAACTGGTGGCGGGGCATCCGCGGCAAACGCAGCAGGCAACTGGATCAGCAGGGCAAGGGTGCAGAAAATCGGCAGACGGACGTCGAAGGTCATGGCAGTTCGCTGGTTATTTGAGTTGTATTGGAGTTAACCGGGACGTGGCGACTGGCGTGTCCGTGATGTGGCAGTCAGGAGTTTGCTGCCTGTCGATGCCAGGGTCAATTAGTTAACGTTAGAAATTCCCCAGACGATTTAGTCGACGCCAATAACAAAAAAGCCGACACCGCAATGTGCGGTATCGGCTTTGGTGCTGGCCCTGCGGGACGGCTTATTGCTTGACGCAGTCGACGAAGTAATCGCGACGGCCATCGACCTCACGCTTGACCAGGCCATGCACGTCGGTTTCGAAGCCCGGGAATTTCTCGTTGAAATCGCGCGCGAACTTGAGATAGTCGACGATGGTCTTGTTGAAGCGCTCGCCCGGGATCAGCAGCGGAATGCCCGGTGGGTAAGGCGTCAGCAGGATCGATGTCACGCGTCCTTCGAGTTCATCCAGCGGCACGCGGTCGATCTCACGGTGCGCCATCTTCGAGAAAGCGTCCGACGGCTTCATGGCCGGCTGCATGTCCGACAGGTACATCTCGGTGGTCAGGCGCGCCACGTCGTAGGCACGATAGGTCTCGTGGATCTGCTGGCACAGGTCGCGCAGGCCGAGGCGCTCGTAGCGCGCGTTGCGGCCCTGGTTGGCGGCCGCGAACTCGGGCAGGATGCGCCAGATTGGCTGGTTCTTGTCGTAGTCGTCCTTGAACTGCTGCAGCGCCGTCACCAGCGTATTCCAGCGGCCCTTGGTGATGCCGATGGTGAACATGATGAAGAACGAATACAGGCCGCACTTCTCGACGATGACGCCGTGCTCGGCCAGGTACTTGGTCACGATCGAGGCCGGGATGCCGGCTTCGCCGAACTGGCCGTCCAGCGACAGGCCCGGATTGACGATGGTGGCCTTGATCGGGTCGAGCATGTTGAAGCCCGGCGCCAGGTCGCCGAAGCCGTGCCAGTCGTCCTCGGCCTTGATGATCCAGTCTTCGCGCTCGCCGATGCCTTCTTCGGCAAACTGGTTCGGGCCCCAGACCTGGAACCACCAGTCCTTGCCGTATTCCTGGTCGATCTTCTTCATGGCGCGGCGGAAATCGAGCGCCTCCAGGATGCTCTCTTCGACCAGGGCGGTGCCGCCCGGCGCTTCCATCATGGCCGCGGCGACGTCACAGGACGCGATGATCGAGTATTGCGGCGAGGTCGAGGTGTGCATCAGGAAGGCCTCGTTGAAGGCATCCTGGTCGAGTTGCACCGTTTCGGATTCGCGCACCAGGATCTGCGAGGCCTGCGACAGGCCAGCCAGCAGCTTGTGGGTCGACTGGGTCGAGAAGATCATCGACTTCTTGGCGCGCGGACGGTCGCGGCCGATGGCGTGCATGTCCTTGTAGAAATCATGGAAGGTGGCGTGCGGCAGCCAGGCTTCGTCGAAGTGCAGGGTGTCGATCTCGCCGTCGAGCATCTCGCGCAATGTCTCGACGTTGTACACCACGCCGTCGTAGGTCGACTGGGTGATGGTCAGGATGCGCGGCTTCTTGTTGACCGCCTCGCGTGCGAACGGATTGGCTTCGATCTTCTTCTGGATGCTTTCCAGCGTGAATTCTTCCAGCGGGATCGGTCCGATGATGCCCAGGTGATTGCGGGTCGGCATCAGGAACACGGGAATCGCACCGGTCATGATGATCGAATGCAGGATCGACTTGTGGCAGTTGCGGTCGACCACCACGATGTCGCCCGGGGCGACCGTCGAGTGCCAGACCATCTTGTTGGAGGTCGAGGTGCCGTTGGTGACGAAGTAGCAGTGGTCGGCGTTGAAGATACGTGCCGCGTTGCGCTCGGAATTGGCCACCGGACCGGTGTGGTCGAGCAACTGGCCGAGTTCTTCGACGGCGTTGCAGACGTCGGCGCGCAGCATGTTTTCACCGAAGAACTGGTGGAACATCTGGCCGATCGGCGACTTCAGGAAAGCCACGCCGCCGGAGTGCCCGGGGCAGTGCCACGAGTAGGAGCCGTCCTGGGCGTAGTCGACCAGCGCGCGGAAGAACGGCGGCGCCAGGCCGTCGAGATACGACTTCGATTCGCGGATGATGTGACGCGCCACGAATTCGGGGGTGTCCTCGAACATGTGGATGAAACCATGCAGCTCGCGCAGGATATCGTTGGGGATATGGCGCGAGGTGCGGGTTTCGCCGTACAGGTAGATCGGGATATCGGCGTTCTTGTGGCGAATCTCGCCCACGAAGGCACGCAGCGCCTTGAGCGCGAAGTCGGTTTCTTCCGACGAGCCGGCGCCGAACTCTTCATCGTCGATCGACAGGATGAAGGCCGAAGCGCGCGACTGTTGCTGCGCAAACTGCGCCAGGTCGCCGTAGCTGGTCACGCCCAGCACTTCCCGGCCCTCGGCCTGGATGGCGTCGGCCAGGGCGCGAATGCCCAGGCCGGATGTGTTCTCGGAACGGAAATCTTCGTCGATGATGACGATGGGGAAGCGGAATTTCATGGATTTCTCCAGGGCTCGAGCGCCCATGCGCCATGGGGCGGGCCGGGAGCGCTCAGGGGTCAAGAGGAACTGCGCCTGGGCAGGTAAAAAGAAAGCGGATTTTCGCAGATATGCGAAAAAGAGGTGCGCATATTAAAGAAAAACCGGAAAAAACAACAGGCAAAATGTGAGACCGCTTCAACGTCTTTCGTATGTCACAAAGGCGTAGTCGAATCCGCCGCTGTCGCTATGATGCCGCTGGCGGTCGGTTTCCTGCCATTCATGCGGGGCCAGCGCCGGGAAGAAGGCGTCGCAATCGAAGCTGGCATCGATGCGAGTGATGATCAGCCGGCGCACCAGCGGCAGCGCTTCGGCGTAGATCTGCGCGCCGCCGATGATGAAGGCCGGGGCGCCGGCGCTCATGTTGGCTGCCGCCGGCAGCGACGAGGCGACTTCAACCCCCTCTTGTTGCCATGCGGCATTGCGAGTGATGACGATGTTGCGGCGATTGGGCAGCGGGCGTCCGATCGAATCGAAGGTCTTGCGGCCCATCAGGATGGCGTGCCCCGAGGTGGTGCGCTTGAAGTGCGCCAGGTCTTCGGGCAGCCGCCAGGGCAGGGTATTGTTGATGCCGATACCGTTATTGCGGTCGGTGGCGACGATGATGGTGAGCCCATCCGTGGCGGAGCTAAGCGAGGACATGCGGTTTCTTTCGTTCGAACGGCGTCGGCCGGGGAGGGCGCGACGAAAGCCGTAATGTTACAGGAGATGCTGCGGCACGGAACTTTCCTTGCTCTCGCCGCCCTTATACGATGAACTGCGTCATAGAATTAGTTCGATTGCCCGGTGGGCATCTTGGTCTCCCTGAACTGGTCGTAATGCCGAATCCGCGCATTGCGGCGAACAATTCGCGCAACATTTGGTTAAACTAGCGCCTGCTTTTCCGGCTGCCCCGTCTTCGCCGTCATTTTTGCACCTGCGCCGAACGCGAGCAGCGTGCGCCAAAGACGGCGCTGTCGAAAGCTCAACAATCAGAAAATTGCATGCCAGACAACAAAATAATGTCGTCCCCAACTTCGCCGCGGCTCCTAATAGCAACTGCTCCATCGCATCCGGCACGCTCGTCGTGGTGGCGCCGCCTGGCCGTCCCGGTCACCCTGGTCGGCCTGCTGCTGGTGCAGCCTGCGGCCTTCGCCTTTGACTTCAATTCGGTCGCGGCACGCGCCAAGGCGCTGGCCGGCAAGTCGTACAAGAAACCTTCCGAGGATGTGCCCAAGGCCGTGCGCGAGCTCAGCTATGAGCAGTCGAACCAGTTGCGCTATCGCGTCGACAAGTCCTACTGGCGGGCCCAGAAACTGCCGTTCGAGTTGACCTTCATCCATCTGGGCGGTGGTTTCAACGACCCGGTCAAGATCAATGAAGTGATCGGCAACAGCGTGCGCGAGATCGGCTTCAATCCGGCCCTGTTCGACTACAGCAATGTGCGAGGCGTCGATCCGCGCAGCCTGCGCAATATCGGGTTTGCCGGTTTCCGGATTCGTTTTCCGGTCAACAATTCCAAGGTCAAGGATGACGTGCTGACCTTCCACGGCGCCAGTTATTTCCGCGCCATGGGCAAGGGACAAGGCTATGGCCTGTCCGCACGGGGCCTGGCGATTGACACCGCGCTGTATTCGGGCGAAGAGTTTCCGCGCTTCACCGAGTTCTGGCTGGAACGTCCCTCGGCCGAGAGCCGCGAGCTGGTCGTCTATGCGCTGCTTGATTCGCCACGCGCCACCGGCGCCTATCGTTTCGTGCTCAAGCCGGGCTCCGATACCGCCATCGACGTCAAGGCCCAGATCTACCTGCGCAGCAATGTGACCAAGCTGGGGATTGCGCCGCTGACGAGCATGTTCCTGTTTGGCGAGAACCAGCCCGGGCCGGCTGACGATTTCCGTCCCGAGGTGCATGACTCCGACGGCTTGTCGATGCAGTCTGGCACCGGCGAATGGCTGTGGCGTCCGCTGGTCAATCCGAAGCGCCTGCTGGTGACTTCCTTCTCGTTCGACAATCCGCTTGGCTTTGGCCTGATGCAACGGGATCGCGAATTCGGCAATTACCAGGATCTGGACTACAACTACCAGTCGCGCCCGAGCGCCTGGATCGAACCCAAGGGCAAGTGGGGTTCGGGGCGGGTCGAGCTGGTGCAGATCCCGACGCCCGACGAGACCAACGACAACATCGTGGCCTACTGGATTCCCAACACACTGCCCAAGCCGGGCCAGCCGTTGAATGTGGAATACCGCATGCTGTGGCAGAAAGAGGGCGAAAAACGGCCGCCGCTGGCCTGGGTGACGCAGACCTTGTACGGTCACGGCTACCGCCCGCGCCAGGAAGGCAAGCAGGATGACGGCCTGGCGCTGTCGGTCGATTTCGACGGCAGTTCGCTCAAGAAGCTGGCCGCCAACGCCCGCGTCGAGGGTGTGGTCGAGGCCGACGCCAATGGCAAGATTGCCAGCGTCACCACCCGCAAGAACGAAGTCACCGGCGGCTGGCGCATCGAGGTCAAGCTGCGTCGGGTAGAAGATAACAAGCCGGTCGAGCTGCGCGGGTTCCTGCGCAATGGCAACGGCGGCACAACCTTGTCAGAAACGTGGAGCTACATATTACCCCCCAACTAAGGCAGACATCGGCGGCTTCGCAGGCGCTCGAGGATTACCTCGGCCGTCTGCCGTTGTCGCCCGAGCAGCGGCGTGAGCTGAGCGAGCGCGTCGGCGCGCTGGGCTCGGGCGATCCGGTGGCCGACCTGCACCGTGTGCTGGCCGAGGCCGGCCAGGCTGACCCCGGTTCCGATTCCAATACCGATTCTCCCGACACCGCCACCACTGCCCAGGCCTCGGTGGCGGCGCGGCTGCAGCTGCTGTTCGCAGCCGGTGCGGCATCGTCGCATCACGTCCCGCCGGTTGGCGAGGAACGTGGCCAGCCGCGTATCGAAGTCGGCCCGCCGCTGGCGCGCCGCTCGATGGTGCCGCGTCCGTGGGGCGACCTCAATCCCTTCGCACGCTGGGTCGACGAGGAAAACCGACGTCTCGAACGCCGGCCCCGCCGCTGGCGTCGTCACAAGGCGCAGGCCGCCACGCCTGAGCCGACCGTGGCCGACGAACCGCACTATGTCGAAGACCTGGGCGACTCCGATGCGCCGGACCCAAAGGGTTACTGGCAGCGCAGCGGCAACGTGCGCCGCATTACCTTGCTGGTGCTGATGGTGCTGCAAACGGCGATGGCCACCTATTTCATGAGCGACGTGCTGCCGTATCACGGCACCAAGCCGCTCGAAATGCTGGTGCTGGGCTTGTTCGCCTTGCTGTTCCTGTGGGTGTCGGCCGGCTTCTGGACCGCCATGACAGGCTTCCTGGTGCTGAGGCGGGGTGACGACGAATACCTGATCTCGCATGAGAAATCCGGCAGGCTCGACATTGCACCGGAGGCGCGTACCGCCATCGTCATGCCAATCTGCAACGAGGATGTGGCGCGGGTGCTGGCCGGCCTGCGCGCCACCTACGAATCGCTGGAGCGTACCGGGCAGTTGCAGCATTTCGACTTCTTCATCCTGTCCGACAGCTACGAAGCCGATATCTGCGCCGCCGAGGTCCAGGCCTGGACCACGCTGTGCCAGGAAACCGGTGGTTTCGGCCGCATCTTCTATCGCCACCGCCGCCGTCGCGTCAAGCGCAAGAGCGGCAACCTGGACGACTTCTGCCGCCGCTGGGGCAGCAACTACCGCTACATGGTGGTGCTGGATGCCGACAGCGTGATGACCGGCGAATGCCTCACCAAGCTGACCCGCCTGATGGAAGAGCATCCCGGTGCGGGCATCATCCAGACCGCGCCGCGTGCTGCCGGTCGCGACACGCTGTATGCCCGCATCCAGCAGTTCTCGACCCGTGTATACGGCCCGTTGTTTACCGCCGGCCTGCATTACTGGCAACTGGGCGAGTCGCACTTCTGGGGGCACAACGCCATCATCCGGCTGGCGCCGTTCATGAAGCATTGCGCGCTGGCGCCGTTGCCCGGGAAGGGCAACCTGTCCGGGCCGATCATGTCGCACGACTTCGTCGAGGCATCGCTGATGCGCCGCGCCGGCTGGTCGGTCTGGATCGCCTACGATCTCGACGGCAGCTACGAGGAAATGCCGCCCAACCTGCTCGACGAGCTGAGCCGCGACCGCCGCTGGTGCCAGGGCAACCTGATGAACTTCCGGCTGTTCCTGGCGCGCGGCATGCATGTGGTGCATCGCGCGGTGTTCGTCACGGGGGTGATGGCCTATGTTTCGGCGCCGCTGTGGGCGCTGTTCCTGGTGCTGTCGACGCTGCTGCTGGCGGCGCACACGCTGATCGATCCGCAATACTTCGTCGAGCCGCGCCAGATGTTTCCGATCTGGCCCGAATGGCATCCGGAAAAGGCGTTGGCGCTGGTCTCGGCCACCGCCACCATCCTGTTCCTGCCCAAGGTGCTGGCGGTCCTGCTGTTTGCGGTGAAGGGCGCGCGCGGCTTTGGTGGCGCGCTGGCGCTGACCGCCAGCATGATCGTCGAATTGCTGTTCTCGATGGTGCTGGCGCCGGTGCGCATGCTGTTTCATACACGCTTCGTGCTGGGCGCTTTCCTGGGCTGGAACGCCGGCTGGAAATCGCCGCCACGGGCCGACAACGAAACCGGCTGGGGCGAGGCGGTACGTCGTCACGGCATGCATTCGGTGGTGGGCCTGGCCTGGGGCGCGCTGGTGTACTGGCTCAATCCTTCGTTCATCTGGTGGTTGCTGCCGATTGCCGGCTCGCTGGCCATTTCGGTGCCGGTCTCGGTGCTGTCGTCGCGGGTGGGCTTCGGACGTGCCTTCCGTGGCATGGGCTTTTTCAAGATCCCCGAAGAGACCGATCCACCGTTCGAGTTGCGCGAGACCATCCGCCACCATAACGCCACGCCGGCGTTACCGGGCTTCGTCGAAGCGGTGGTCGACCCGGCCGTCAACGCCCTGGTGTGCGCCACGGCCCACGCCCATCCGCAGGTGCCGCAGTTGACCCGGCATCTGCGTGACAAGCTGGTGCGCCGGGCGCTCAGGGAAGGTCCGGACGCGCTCGACGAGAAGCAGAAAATGAGTTTGCTGGATGAACCCGGACTGCTGTCGCAGCTGCACCAGGCAGTCTGGAGCGGCGCCCCCGAGGTCCACCCGCAATGGCGTGCTGCACTGGGCTCGGCCCCGGACGCCCCGGCGCTGGCCGCCTGAGCAGGCGCACGCAAGACGTAACAACCGCACGATGACGGCCGGCCGAACTCCGGCCGTCATCGTTTGATGCAACACTAGATGCAAGACAGGCAGGCGACCATGAGCGAGCAGCACGAACCACCATCGACACCGACCGTTGCGACCACTGCGCCTGCGCGCCGGGCGCTGGTGGCCGGCTGCATGGTCGTGGCGTTGCTGGTGGCCGGTGGCGCGTTGCTGTGGCGCCAGCGCACGCCGCCCCCGGCGCCGGCGCCAGTGGCGGTCAAGCTGGAGACGGTGGCCGTGGGCCGGGCCGACCTGGAGCAGGTCGTCAATGCGACCGGCAACGTGGTGGTGCAGACCTATGTCGATGTCGGCTCCAAGGTGGCCGGCCAGATTGCCGATGTCGATGTCGCCATCGGTGAAACGGTCAAGGCCGGCAAGGCCCTGGTCACGGTGTCGCCGGCGGTGCAGAACGGCCGCATCGAAAGCAATCGGGCGCAGCTGGCACGGCTCAAGGCCGAACTGGCAGGGCAAAATGCCCAGCTCGATTTTGCCCAGTTGCAGTTCCAGCGCCAGACCCAGTTGAAGGCCGAGAACGCCACCCGCGAAGAATCCTACGAGTCCTCGCGCATGAACATGTATGCGGCGGCGGCCAAGGTCGACGCCACCAATGCGCAGATCCAGCAGACCGAAGCCGGCATCCGCGAAGACGAGGCGATCCAGAAGCAGACCCGCATTGACGCTCCCATGGGCGGCACCGTCGTGACCCTCAACGCACGCGCAGGCCAGATGGTCGGCGGCAACCAGGAAGTGCTGATGCGCATTGCCGACCTGTCGCGCATGACCGTGCAGGTGCCGGTGGCCGAAGAAGACGTGACCCGCCTGCAAAAAGGCATGACCGCCTATTTCACCACGCCGGGCTTTCCCGGCAAGCGCTGGAGCGGCAAGCTGCGCCAGATCATGCTGTTGCCGACCGACGATTCGGGCCGGCAGGGCAAGAAAGCCTTCTATACGGTGCTGTTCGATGTGGCCAATCCCAGCCGTGAGCTGATGAGTGGCATGAGCGCCGATGTCTATTTCGTGCTGGCGCGGGTCGAGCAGGCTTTGACGATTCCCCAGTCGCTGGTGACCAAGCCGGGCATGGATGGCACCCAGCCGATCAAGGTGGTGCTGGCCAACGGCAAGCTGGAAACCCGGCGCATCAAGATCGGCATTCGCGACGGCGAACACGCCCAGGTATTGTCCGGCCTGAAAGAAGGCGAGCAGGTGTTGCTGCCCGCCAATGCCGGCGCCTCCACCGCGGCCGGCGCGCCGTCGACCGCGTCGCGCTAGCCCGCTCGACGTCCTATACAATGCCCGGGGCGCCCGGGGGATGGGCGCGACCTGTTATTGTTTTTGATCAGACCAGACCTATGACCCAGCGCCGCTTGGCTCACGCGCCATCACTTGCTTTGAAGACCATCGTCCTGGCGCTCGCTGTTGCGCTGGGAGGCTGTGCTGCGCGCCAGGTCGAGAAGGATGCAGCGCCGCAGATCGAGGTGCCCGACAACTGGAGCCGCAACACCATTGGCGCTGCCGGCGCTGGCCCGGCCCAGGCCGAGCAGTTATGGCCCGATTCGGACTGGTGGAAGCAGTTCGGCAGCAGCGAGCTGTCGGCTCTGGTCGACGAGAGCCAACAAAACAACTTCGAGATTGCCGCCGCGTTTTCGCGGGTACGCCAGGCCGAAGCCCAGGCCCGTCTGGCCGGCGCGCCACTGTTGCCCAGCGCCGGATTGAATATCAATGCCGCGCGCGACCTGCCGATCTCCGGCGGCACCGCCAGCAATACCGCCGGCGCCACCCTCGATGTCAGTTACGAGATCGACTTCTGGGGCAAGAACCGCGCCGGTCGCGATGCGGCCGAAGCCTCATTGCGCGCCAATCGCTACGATCGCGAAACGGTCGCGCTGACGGTCACCTCGGGCGTGGTGTCGACCTATCTGCAAGTGCTGTCGCTGCGCGACCGGCTGGAGATCGCGCGTCAGAACGTCAGCACCGCCGAGCGCGTGCTCAAGCTGATCGAGGCGCAAAGCCGCGCCGGTTCGGCGTCACCGCTGGACCTGGCACGCCAGCGCTCGGCCCTGGCCAACCTGCGTGCCCTGATTCCCGACCTGCAACAGCAAGAGCAGGATGCGCAGACTGCGCTGGCGATCCTCCTGGGCCGTCCGCCGCAGAATTTCGCGGTGCAAGAGAAGGGTTTGCAGCGCATCCAGATGCCGCGCATCTCGGCCGGCCTGCCGTCCGAGCTATTGACGCGTCGGCCCGACATCCGCCGTGCCGAGGCCAACCTGGAAGCGGCCAGCGCCAACGTTGCCATGGCGCGGGCGGCGCTGTTCCCCAGTATCACGCTGACCGGGTCGACCGGCGCCCAGAGCAGCGCGTTGCTGTCGCTGTTCGATGGTCCCAACCTGTTCGCCAGCATCGGCGCCGGCCTGATTGCGCCGATCTTCGATGGCGGACGGTTGCAGAACCAGCGCGACTACGCCATCGCCCAGAAGGAAGAACTGGTGCAGGTCTATCGCCAGCGGGTGATCAATTCATTGTCGGAAGTCGAAAAGGCGCTGGGTGCGATTCGCAGCCTGGAAGAGCGTTATCGCCTCAAGACCGGCGAAGTCGACCAGGCCCGCTTTGCGTTCGAGTTGTCCGAAATCCGGTATCGGGCCGGAGCGGAAGACCTGATGGTGGTGCTCGACACGCAGCGCGCGCTGTCGGAGGCGCAGAACCAGCTGGGCCAGATCAAGCTGCAACGGCTGCAGGCGACCGTGTCGCTCTACAAGGCACTGGGTGGCGGCTGGCAGGACAATTCTGTCAATCCTGCGACGCCGGCACCCTGATGGCGCGGCCAGCCCATCATTTCAACTGTAACCTGAGCACGCGCGACTGAAATATCCCTGAAGGGCGAGGTCGGCATCATGGCTTCTCATCAGAGGCGCATTGATCCCGATGCGTCCCCTTCAAGGAGAAAGACATGCGTTCACTGCTGCTGGCCGTCCCCATGACATTGCTGATCAACCTCTACGCCACGGCCGAACCGGTGGTCGAGCATGTCGTCCATACCGTCAACTGGCATGGCGCTTTTTTCGGGTTCTAGCGCGAAGTGGCGGGGGCTACCGAGGCGCCGTTGATGTGATGGCGCTTCAGCGCATCTGCGACAAAGCCATTGGCCTTCATCGTTTCGACAAAGCCTGTCAGATAGGCCGCGGCCTCATCACCCCGGCTCTTGGGCGTGCCCATGGCCTGCCTGATCACCATGAAGCGTTCGTCCAGCAACCGCAGGCCGCCCCTGAGCGCGGCGTCATGTTCGAGTTGCTGCTTCACGCCGGCCGCGACTTCAGCGCCTTCATCGAGAAAGTAGCTGACCACGGTGGGCGAGGTCGGCGCGCGCAGGATCGTCGCGTGCTGCAGCGTGCGCGTCAGGTAGAGGTCATAGGCGCTGCCTTTTCCGACGACCACGCGGTTCGCCGCGGCATCGACTTCAGCGTTGGTCTTCAGTGGAGATTGGTCCTTGACCAGGTAGTACCCTTCAATCAGGACGTACGCATCGGTGAAGGCGATCTGCTCGCCCCGGACCGGATCGATGGCGAAGAATCCGAAGTCGGCCTGTTCGGCCACGACCGCTTCCACCGATTTTCCTGCAGCGTCGAACACCACCAGTTCGAGCGCCGCGCCCAGCGTCTCGGCGAAGGCGCGCGCAAGATCTACCGATACGCCACAGGGGGCGCCATCGGCATCCTTGCTGGCAAGAATGGGATTGCCCAGATTGATGGAGGCACGGACTTTGCCGGTGGGCGTGAAGGCGGAACGGATCGTTGAGTTCAGGTTCATGGCGAATGATGATGCGGCTCAGGGTTGGAGAATGTCTCCGATCTTGGCGATGGAAGACATGGTGTATTGCAGATGTTCCTTCATCAGGGCCGACGCTTCATCATTACGTTCCTGTTCGAGCAGATCCAGGATGTGAAGGTGTTGCCGGCAATGTTCAGGGTAGCGGTCGCGGCGGCGCATCGATCGATATGACAACAGGCGCCGCACGCGGTTGACGCGCTTGATGGTGTCGATGAAGAATGCATTTCCCGAAGCCTCGACCAGGCTTTCATGAAAACGCACGCCGCGGTCATGCAGTTCATCGGCGGTAGCGGTTTCGATGCCGCCATTCAACAGGTGCAGTTCCGTCGCGCGGCAACGCACCAGTATCTCGTGATCGAACCTGAAACCCGGCTCCAGCAGGGCTGCAGGCTCCAGCGCCAGGCGCAGGCGGTACGACTGTATCAGGCTGTCGGGCGTGAGCAACATGCTCGAGAATATCCAGCCATACCCCGGTTTTCGTTCGGCCCAACCTTCCTTGGCGATGCGGCTCAGCACGGCATTGAGTTGGGCTGCGGTGAGACCGTATTTCAGCTTGATCAGTTGCTCCGAGAATTCCTGCGGCAGCTCACCCTTGAGCAAGTCGTCGGCGATGCGGAAATACACCGACGTGACGATGTCGCCTTCGCCCAGGCCAAGCGCCTGGACGATATCCGAGGCCTTTTCGGAAAATCCATCGGCAACAAAGTAACCCTTGTTGCGTTCCCGCGTCAGCAAGCCATTCTCGTGCAGCAGCGCGAGCGCTGTATTGACCGGCTGGCGGGATACCCGCAAGCGATCAGCCAGCATTTGAGCGGGCAAATGGGTGCCCACATCCCAGGACTGGTTCTTCACCAGTTCCACGATCTGCTTCGAAATAGAGGATTCTGCGTCCATAGTCATCATGGCTGTTAGGGCTCACACACGGCCCCGTCTTCCTATTATGACCGACGTTGCAATTCAATCGAATTTCTCAGGATGAAGGGAATCACGCCGCCACGCTGCAGGAGAGTCGTCTCGAGTTGCGTCTCTACGGCAGCGCGTGCGATGAAACTCTCGACTTTTCCATCGCACCTGACGAGGCGAACAGGGATGTCGCAGCGCGGCTGCAGCGTGGCTGCATCAGCATCGACTTCGATCCGGTCGCCGGGCCGGATATCAAGCGCTGCCGGGGACATGCCGTCCGGCAGGCGCAGCGGCAGGATTCCCATGCCGATCAGGTTGGAGCGGTGGATGCGTTCGAAGCTCATGGCAAGCACGGCACGGATGCCGAGCAGGCGCTGTCCCTTTGCGGCCCAGTCCCGTGAAGATCCGGTGCCATACCGTTCGCCGGCCACCAGGACGACCGATTCTCCGGCCTTTCGATAGCGTTCGGCCACCTCATGGATCGGCGCCACGTCGCCGCTGGGGATATGCAAGGTCTGCCCGACAGGGGCCGCGGGCGCCAGCAGGTTACGCAGGGTCTTGTTGTAGAACGCCGCGCGGACCATGACTTCCCAGTTGCCCCGGCGTGATGCGAAGACGTTCAGGTCGTTGCGGTCATCGCCACGCTCGACCAGAAAGTCAGCCACGAAGCTGTTTGCGGGAATCGCGCTGGCCGGCGAGATATGGTCGGTGGTGATGTCATCACCCAATACCAGCAGCGGGTAGGCGCTGAAGCTCCCCAGCTGGGACCCTTCGTCGAGCGATGCAAAGGGGGGGCGTCGCAGCGCGGTTGAGGTGGGCGACCAGGGAAACAAGGGCGTCTGCGGCACCTGCAATGCGTGCCACAACGGATTTTCGGTCGCAATGGCGAAGGCTTTTGGAAAGTCTTCCGCGCGCACGCCAGCCTTTACGGCAGCGGCGATTTCTTCCCGGTCCGGCCACAGGTCGGCCAGGAAGACAGGCTGCTTGCCGGACGTGTGCTGCACCGGCATCGTCGCCAGGTCGATCATGGCATCCCCGGCCAGTGCCATGGCGACCACCAGTGCGGGCGACATGAGAAAGCCGAGATCCAGGTCAGGATGTACCCGCCCCGGGAAATTGCGGTTGCCAGAGAGCGCTGCGACGGGATAGATATCGCCGTCACTCAGGCCTTGTTGAACCGGCGCCGTCAGGGGGCCGGAGTTGCCGATGCAGGTGGTGCAACCATACCCGACGATATCAAAGCCGACGGCGCAAAGATCGTCGATCAGCCCGGCACGTTCCAGGTAGGCGGCAGCTGCCGGCGAGCCAGGACCGAGCGAGGTCTTGACCCAGTGCGGCACTTTCAGGCCAAGTGCACGCGCCTTGCGCGCAACAAGCCCGGCCGCCACCAGCAATGCCGGGTCGGACGTATTGGTGCAACTGGTGATGGCGGCGATCGCGATAGGGTGCCTGGGCAAGGCAGCGCCTGCGTGCCTGGGGGTAAAGCCGAGCGCCGCCACCGTCGCACTCAGTTGACCGAACGGGAGCAGGTCTTGCGGCCGCCGGGGACCGGCGACGAACATCTCGATCTGGTCGAGATCGACATCGATCGTCCTGGTATAGCGAGGCGCGTTGTCCGGCTCGTACCAGAGCGCATTGCGCCGGGCGTACTGCTCCGTCAGCTCAAGCAGGCGCTGGGGACGACCGGTATCGCGCAGGTAGGCGAGGGTGGCTTCATCGATCGGGAAGTAGCCTGAACTCGCACCGTATTCTGGCGCCATGTTTGCCACCACCGAACGTTCGCCCGCCGACAGTGCCGCGATGCCTGGGCCATAGAACTCCACGTACTCGCCCGATACGCCGATGGCGCGCAAGCGCTGCGTGATGGTCAGGGCGAGGTCGGTGGCCTGCACGCCGGGCTTCAATCGTCCGCTGAGCCTGACCCCGATGACGTCGGGAATACGCATCATGGTCGGCATGCCAAACATCACCGTTTGCGCTTCGAGTCCGCCTACGCCCCAGCCCAGCACCCCGATGCCGTTGATCATCGGCGTATGACTGTCGGTGCCGATGAGCGTATCGGGCACCACCCAGGTCTTGCCCTCGCGCCTCTCGGTGGTGACAACGGTGGCCAGTTGCTCCAGGTTGATCGTATGCATGATGCCGGTACCGGGCGGGTGAATGCGCACCCCGCGCATGACCTTCGAGGCCCAGCGCAAAAAGCTGTAGCGCTCGCTATTGCGTCGGATTTCCAGTTTCAGGTTGCGTTCGAGTGCTTCCTTTTCGGCAAAGAATTCGACCGCCAGCGAGTGATCCACCGAAATATCGACCGGCAAGCCAGGGTTCAGCGTGGTCGGGTCCCATCCGGCTTCGGCCAAGGCATCGCGCATGGCCGCGATGTCCACCAGGGCTGGCGTGCTGGTGGTGTCGTGCATCAACACCCGGCCCGGCTGGAATGCAATCTCGGCCTCACTCGTGCCTTTGTCCAGCCATTCGAGAATCGCCGCCACCGACGCCTGACGCTCTTCGCCTGCTTCATGGCGAATGATGTTTTCGAGCAGGATCCGCAGCACCACCGGCAACTCGCGCAGGCGGCCTCCAGCCTGGGTCGGAAGGTCTACCAGAAGATAAGTGTCGCCGGCATGGGTGAGAACGCCTGGCTCGAACGTGGATGAATTTCGCATAAATCATTCTTGCATATTTTTATCAAAAAATGCAATATAAAGAAAAGAACAAGTGATCAACCGATGGAGACAGCGCGATGAGTTGCGAAAAATACACCCCTGGATATGCCTCGGAAAGCCCCGCCGCGCAGCGCCGGCGGCTACTGCAGGCGCTTGGCGTCGCAGGCGGGCTGGCCACGCTGGGACTGGCCGGCTGCGCCGCCGAAATAACAAGTCAGGGTGCTGCGGCGCCCACCATTACGAGAGGAAATGCAATGTTTGCTTACGTTGGCTGCCGCACGACGCGGGAACGCAACGCGCGTGGCGATGGGATCAGCGTCTTCAAGGTCGATGTCGCCAGCGGCAATCTCGAATTGGTGCAATTGGTCAGGGATCTGGTGAACCCCTCGTTTCTCGCCATGAGCAAGGATGGCAAGACCCTGTACACCGTGCACGGCGACCTGTCGGACATCAGCGCCTTCAGGGTCGACCCCGCCAGCGGAAAGCTGACGTTCATCAACCGCAAGAGCACCCATGGCAAGAATCCGGTGCACCTTGCCATCGATCCGACGGGCAGGTATGTGGTGGTGTCGAATCATCTGGGCTCCAGCCTGGCCGTGTTGCCGCTTGCCGCTGACGGCTCGCTGCAGGAGATGACCCAGCTGGTGACCCTGGAAGGGCCGATCGGTCCGCATCGCGTAGAGCAGAAGCTGTCGAAGCCGCACTTCAACCCGTTCGATCCGAGCGGCAATTTTGTCGTGGTGCCCGACAAGGGGCTGGATCGCACGTTCTCGTTCCACTTCGCCGATGGCAGGTTGACGCCGGCACAAGTGCCCTTTGCGGTAGCACGAGAGACCTCCGGGCCACGCCATATCGTCTTTCACCCGCGTCTGCCGATGGCCTACATCGTCAATGAGCTGGACTCCACCGTCACCACTTATGCCTACGCGGCCGACAACGGCAGCCTGGCGCCGCTACAGATCGTCAGCACCTTGCCCGAGACCTTTACCGGCAACAGTCGCGCGTCGGAAATCGACATTGATCGGACGGGGCATTTCCTGTTCGCGTCCAATCGCGGCTACGACAGCATTGCGTCCTATGTCATCGACCAGAAGACCGGCTTGCTGAAAGCCACGGCGGTGGTGCAAACGCAGGGCAAGACCCCGCGTTTCTTCACGATCACGCCGGATAACCGTTTCCTGTATGCGCTCAATGAGGACAGCGACAGCATCGTGGCCTTCATCGTCCACGCTGACGGCACGCTTCTGCCAACCGGTTTTTCCGTGACGACCGGCAGCCCGGTCTGCATGCTGTTTTCCTAAGCCGGATACCCGCCTCCGTTTCGATTCCTTTCAGGATGCCGGCCCGGTGCCGGCAGTAGCGCCATGCAAACAAATCAGACCATCAACGAACGCGCCCTGGTGCGCAAGATCACTTCCAGGATCATTCCCTTCGTGTTCATCCTGTACATCATCTCTTACCTGGACCGCGCCAATATCGGCTATGCGGCCCTGCAGATGAACAAGGAACTGGCACTGTCGGCCGAAGCGTTCGGCTTCATCTCCGGCATCTTCTTCATCGGCTATTTCCTGTTCGAGGTGCCGAGCAACGTCATGCTCAACAAGTTTGGCGCGCGGCGCTGGATTGCACGCATCCTGCTGACCTGGGGCATCGTCTCGGTCGGCTGCGGCTTCGTGCAGAGCGCAACCCAGCTCTACGTGTTGAGGTTCTTGCTGGGGGTGGCGGAAGCCGGTTTCTTCCCCGGCATCATCGTCTATCTGACCTACTGGTTCCGGCAAAAGGAACTGGCGACCACGGTGGCGCTGTTTACGGCGGCGATCCCGGTGTCGTACATTATCGGCGCGCCGCTGTCGACCTGGATCATGGACAACATCCACTGGTTCGGCTGGAGCGGATGGCGCTGGATGCTGGTGCTGGAGGGCGTGCCCGCAGTCATTGGCGGCCTGTTCTGCTACTTCTATCTGATTGATCGCCCGCAAGATGCAAAATGGCTCACGGACGACGAAAAGGCCTGGATCCTCAACGAGCTCGAAAACGACCGCAAGGCCAAGCCGGAGGCCCGGCACCTGAGTACGTTCAAGACCATGACCAACCCGAAGGTCCTGTATCTGTCGTTCATCTATTTCGTGTATCAGTGCGGCAGCCTCGGGGTGGGGTACTGGATGCCACAGATCATCAAGGGATTTTCGTCTTCGCTGACCCATACCCAGGTCGGCCTGATCGCGATGATTCCCTATCTGTTTGCCACCATCGTCATGGTGATGTGGTCGCGCAGCTCCGACAAGCGTGTTGAGCGGCGTCTGCACTCGGCGCTGCCGCTGGCCCTGGCCGCCGCTGCGATGGGTACCATTGCCGCCGTCTCGGATCCTTATCTCTCGACGCTGCTGATCAGCCTGAGCCTGGCGGGATTGTATGCATTCAAGTCGCCATTCTGGGCGCTGCCGACACTGTTCCTTTCACGCGAGACCGCAGCGGTGTCGATTGCGGTCATCAATTCGCTGGGCAATCTTGGTGGCTTCGTCGGTCCGTCGCTGATCGGTTACATCAAGGGCAGCGGGCATAGCGCGACATTGGGACTGCTGGTCTTGTCCGGCCTTCTGGTGGTTTCTTTCTTCATGACGGTTTTTATTCGCATCAAGGAGACCGGGCACACGCAGGACCGGCTTCAGGGCGCCGTGCGGTGAACCGGAGGCGCGACTGCGGTCGCTCCATTCATCAAATCGGCCTGCTGGAATACGTCGTCGATGATCTTCGGCCCGACGTCTTGCGTGATGAAGACGATGCGAGTGCGGTGATCATCGGAGGGCCATTGATCGAGCATGAACGGCGGATGGAAAATATGCTGCACGCCATGAATGACGTAGGGCGCGCTGGCCCCCTTCACATTGACGATGCCTTTTACCCGCAGCATTTTCTGTCCCATCAGCTCCATGATCGAACTGAGCCAGATGTCGAAGGTGTCGGGCGCCATCGGCGCTTCCACGACATAACAGAATGAACGAATCCGGTCGTCGTGCCTGGTCGGACCGGGGACAGGTCGACCCATGGCCGCCAGCGGGTTGCTGCCGCCAGGCCGGGTTGCCGCAACGACGGTGTAGGCCTCCTGGCTGAGCCAGCGGTTTGCATCGGGTGACTTGCTGGCGGCATCGAACAGGCCCAGTCCCAGGATCTCCGACGGATCGATAGCGCCGCTGGCCACCTGCACCTGGCGCGCAGACGGATTGAGGCGTTTCAGCCTGGCCGACAATGTGTCGAGTTCATCGGTCGAGGCCAGGTCTGCCTTCGTCACTAACAGCTTGTCGGCGAATGCGGCCTGTTTGATGGCTTCCTGATGGTTATCCAGCGTGATGTTGCCCGCGGCCGCATCGACCACCGTGACGATGCCATCCAGCTTGTAATGGTTCGCCAGCGTGCGGCTGGTGATCAGCGTATGCAGGATCGGCGTCGGATCGGCCAGGCCGGTAGTCTCGATCACGACCCGGTCGAATTGCCGCTCGCCGTCGCGCGAAAAACGCCACAGCACCTCCTTCATCGTGCTCGCCAGGTCCTGGCGAACCGTGCAGCAGACACAGCCACTATCCATCTCGATGACCAGCTCTTCCTCGCTGTGCGAGACCAGCAGGTGGTCCAGCGCGATGTCGCCGAATTCGTTGATGATGACCAGGCTGCGGCGCATGCAGTCATGCCCGACCAGCTGGTTGAGAATGGTCGTCTTGCCGCTGCCCAGGAAGCCGGTCAGCAAGGTGACGGGAATCAGTTCATTCACGATGATGCTCCCGCTCAGGCCGCGTTCAAGGTCGAGACAGACGCGATGGCGTCGTGCGGATGCAGGCTTTCCATGTGCACCACCCGCACCGACATCTGCGGGTAATCCCGGTTGAGACCGGCTGCAATTTTGCGCGCGGCGTCTTCGACGTACATTGGGTTCTTGCCGTTGAGCGCGGCAAAGGCTTGTTCATCGGCCCGCTTGACGGCAGCCTGCACCGCGGTCGACAACGCGGCTTCGACTGCTGTGATCAGCGCTTCGATCCCGAACGCATCGGCCTGGGCAGATATCCTGACCGACACCTGCGCCAGGCTGCGCTGGCTATGGGGCGTGGCGGTCGTCGCATGCTTGCTCAGCCAGTCGATGACCGCCGATGTCGGCACGCTGTGCTGATGGCCGAACTGACTAACGAATTCATTGGCCACGATCTGCCGCGCCAGGGCTGCCGAGCAGGGGCAGGTCGACGAATAGATGATGCCGACTCCGAGCGTCAGGCTGACTACGCCATCGGCCAGCGCGCCATCGATGCTGACCGGGTAACTCTTCCAGCCATGCAATCCGGGCGTGACCAGTGCCGGCGCCCGCAGCAACAGCGCAAACCTGAGCGATACCTGCGATCTGGTCGCGCCGCAGTCCGCATGGCTCGTCACCATGTCGCTCAACAGGCGTGACAGCGATGAGGGCGTGACTTGGTGCGACTGCGCAAAATCATTCAGTAAGCGATACAGCCGCGACATGTGGATACCCTTGGTCTCGACCTGCGGCAGGTCGACCTGCAAGTCGGCCTTGGCCGACACTGGCCGGGCCGCATTGGGGCTACCGATATCAATCGGAATATCGATGTCTTGCATCCCGACCCAATCAAGCGCGATGCGCGCCGATGCGTTGTCGTCGCGCGCCACGTCGGGCAGATTCGCGTTCATGGTTGGACTGGCCTTCAAACCGGTTAAGTTGCAGTAGCGGTGCAATATAAAGTATTTGCAACTTAGTTGCAAATAGATCGAAACCGGCTCATCATCCTGTTTCCATCATCGTTCAATGGTTTCAGTAATGATCCGAAAAAATCCGCGTGGCGATATCCCTAGCATCGATCCCAGTGCGTTCGTCGACCCGACTGCCATCGTGTGTGGCCTGGTGGTGGTGAAGGAAAATGTGTTCATCGGGCCGTATGCCGTGATACGTGCCGACGAGGTGGATGAAAACGGCGAGATGGAGCCGATCATCATCGGTGCCCATTCGAACATCCAGGATGGCGTCGTGATTCACTCGAAGTCGGGTGGGCGGGTGAGCATCGGGGAAAACACTTCGATTGCGCACCGGGCGATCGTGCACGGACCTTGCGAAGTCGGAAGCGGCGTTTTTATCGGCTTCAACTCGGTCCTGTTCAATTGCCGCATCGGCGAGAAATGCGTGGTGCGGCACAACGCGGTGGTGGATGGCTGCGACCTGCCACCAGGGTTCTATGTGCCGTCCACCGAACGCATCGGGCCCCGCACCGACCTGGGCAGCATTGCCAAGGTCACGGTGCAGGCGTCGGAGTTTTCCGAAGATGTGGCGCGCACCAATAACTCGCTGGTCAAAGGGTACCAGCGGATTCGCAACGAGCTGTGACGGCTGTCGTCAGACCGCCATCGGTGCCGTCAATGGCGCATGATGTTCGTAGCCTTCCAGGCTGAAGTCGCCCGGCTCCACCTGTTCCAGCCATTCGGGCTGGTACTGGCCGGTCACCGCGAAGTCGGGCACCCGGTCGGAGATGACGAAGCGCGGCGCGGGGAAGGGCTTGCGCTTCAATTGCTCGGTCACCATCTCGATATGGTTCTCGTAGATGTGGGCGTCGCCGATGAAGTAAGTGAACCAGCGCGGCTTGTAGCCCGTCAGGCGCGCCACCAGGTGCAGCAGCGCCGCGCCTTCGGCGAGGTTGAAGGGGGTGCCCAGTCCGATATCGTTGCTGCGAACGTACAGGCAGAGTGAAATCTCGCCGGTCGCCTGGTTCGGCAGGAACTGGTACAGCAGGTGACACGCCGGCAAGGCCACTTCATCCAGCACCGCGCAGTTCCAGCCATGAAACAGGATGCGGCGGCTGCCGGGGTTATTGACGATGGTGTCCAGGCATTCGCGCAACTGGTCGATGGCCTTGTACAGCAAGACCTTGTCCTGGCCGTCATCGGTGATCGACGAGACGATCTCGAATCCCTTGGCCTGGGCGGCGGCGATTTGTTCTGTTTTGGTGGCGTCGATCACCTTGTAGGCTGGCCATTGACGCCATTGCACGCCGTACACCGGTCCCAGGTCGTCCGTGCCGTCGCGGAACGGGTTGGCCAGCCAGTCGGCGTTCTCGTTGGCATTCTGGTCCCAGACCTTGCAGCCGAGTTCGCGGAAGGTGGCCGCGCTGCGGGTGGCGCGCATGAAACCGACCAGTTCGCCGATGACCGACTTGAACGCCAGGCGCTTGGTGGTGACCGCCGGGAAACCCTTTTGCAGGTCGAAGCGCATCATCGCGCCCGGCACGCTCAAGGTGCGAATGCCGGTGCGGTTCTCTTGCCAGCTGCCGTTGTCGAGGACGTCCTGGATCAGGTCTTGATATTGTTTCATCGAAATGTTCTTTGTTGCTGCTTGAAAACTCCCCGCTGCGGGCGCTTGAAACGATGCGGCCTGCACGATTTTCGGGGCTTTGGAATGGGGGAGATTGTAGCGTATCGGCCAGGCTTGGATCGCCCTGCGCGGTGGTGTTGTCGTGCGGATAATTTTTTGCCTGGCCCGGAAAGACAACAGCCGGAGACGCGCCCCGGCTGTTGCCTCCCCCACGCGCCTGACTGGTTCAGAATGCCACGTTGGCGCCGCCCTTCAATTTCAGCATCTGGCGGGCGTCGTCGGGCGTGGCCACTTCGAGCGACAAGGCCTCGATCACGGTGCGAATGCGGCGCACCTGGTCGGCATTGCTCTTGGCCAGCTGGCCCGGACCATCCCAGAGCGAATCTTCCAGCCCGACCCGGGTGTGGCCGCCGATGGCGGCCGACATGGTGGCGATCGGGATCTGCTGGCGACCGGCGCCCAGCACCGACCAGTAATAGTCTTCGCCGAACAGGCGGTCGGCGGTGCGCTTCATGTGCATCACGTCTTCGACATCGTTGCCGATGCCGCCGCGCAGCCCGAACACCGACTGGATCAGGAACGGCGGCTTGATCAGTCCGCGGTCGATGAAGTGGGCCGCCGTGTACAGGTGGCCGATGTCGTAGCACTCGATCTCGAAGCGGGTCTGGTTGGCGCTGCACGATTCGAGGATGTAGGCGATGTCGCGGAAGGTGTTGCGGAAGATGCGGTCGTCCGATCCGGCCAGGTAGGGCTCTTCCCAGTCATGCTTGAAGTCCTTGAAGCGTTGCAGCATCTCGTACAGGCCGAAGTTCATCGACCCCATGTTCAGCGACGCCACTTCAGGCTTGAGCTGGAGCGCCGGTTGCAGGCGTTCTTCCACGCCCATGGTGGGCGCGCCGCCGGTGGTCAGGTTGATGACCACGTCGGATTTCTCCTTGATGGCGGGCAGGAACTTGCGGAATTCGGCCACGTCCTGCGTCGGCTTGCCATTGACCGGGTCGCGCGCATGCAGGTGGACGATGGCCGCGCCCGCTTCGGCCGCGCCCAGGGCAGCGTCGCGGATCTCGTCCGGGGTCACCGGCAGATAGGGCGACATGGACGGCGTATGGATGGCGCCGGTGACGGCGCAGGTGATGATGACTTTGCGTGATTTGGCCATGCTGGTGTGCTCCTGTGTAAGTGTGGGGAATCGGTGATTAACCGGTTTGTTTTTTCTTGTGCGCGACCAGGCCCATCAGGCGGTTGTCCCGCCAGCGCGCGCGTTCGCCCAGTTTGCCAGCTTCCAGCACACTGCGTCTTTCCTGTGCGATGGCGGCCAGGGTCTCGCTGTTCCAGGCGTTCGGCAGCTGGGTGGTGGCGACGTCGCGATAGGTGTGGCCGTAACGCTTGGCATAGTCGAGTACGCCCTCGGGGGCATTGAGGTCGATGGTCTCGAACGGTCCCATGAATGACCAGCGCAGGCCGAGGCCGTCCTTGAGCACCAGGTCGAGATCGGCCGACGAGGCGTAGCCGTTCTCGTACAGGTTGAGCGCCTCGTTGAGCACCGCGCCCTGGATGCGATTGAGCAGGAAACCGGTGATTTCCTTTTTCAGCAGCACCGGCGACTGGCCGGCCCGGGTGTAGATGTCGCGCGCCCGCTCGACGGTGGCCGCCGAGGTCCATGGCGCCGGCGCCAGTTCGACCAGCGGCACCAGATAGGGCGGGTTGACCGGATGCGCCACCAGGATGCGCCCGCGCCCGGGCAGGTGCTCCGAGAATTCGGACGTCGGGATCCACGAGGTGGAGCTGGTGAGGATGGTCTCGGGCGCGGCCAGGCGGTCCATCTCCTGGAAGATCTCGCGCTTGACCTCGACCGTTTCCTTCACATTTTCCTGCACCAGCACCGCGCCGGCCAGGGCATCGGCCAGGCTGGCGGCCGGGGTAATGCGGGCCACCACGGTATCGACCGTCTCGCTGATCAGCCCGTGACCGGCGAGATCGGCGACGTTCTCTCGCAGTTGCGGCAGGCAAGCCTGCAGCGCCTGCGGCACGGCGTCCCAGATGGATACCGTGAAGCCGGCGCGGGCGAACACGATGGCCCAGGCGCGACCGATCAGGCCGGCGCCGATGACTGCAATCTTTTCGCTCATGGCACGCTCCTGTTCAACTCAGGGTTTCGACATTGCCGCACACCGACAGGCTGCGTCCGCTGATGGCGGCGCCCGCCGGCGAGCAGATGAAGATGATCTGGTTGGCGATGTCTTCGGCCGTGACCATCTGCCGCATCGATACCTTCGACAGCACGCGTGCGCGCATCTCTTCGTGGTCGACGCCATACGACTCGGCCTTGGCCGCGATCACGCGTTCCTGGCGGGCGCCGGCCACCACGCCCGGCAACACCGCATTGACCCGGATGTTGGACGGGCCCAGTTCGATGGCCCAGCTTTCGGTCAGGCCGATGATGCCGTACTTGGAGGCCGAGTAGGGCGTGCGCAAGGCAAAGCCCAGGCGCCCGGCGACCGACGAGATATTGACCACCGAGCCGCCGCCATTGGCTTTCAGCCACGGCACGGCACGCCGGGTGCACAGGAACGGGCCGGTCAGGTTGACGGCAATGGTCTGGTCCCAGGCCGGCAGGTCGACCTCTTCGACCGGGGCCGTGGGGCCGGCAATGCCGGCGTTATTGACCAGCACGTCGAGCTTGCCGCCCCAGCGCGTGGCCAGCTCGGCGAACATGGCGTCGACCTGCTTCTCATCGGTGACGTCGGTGTGGCTGTAGCTGACCGGCGCCTGGTTGAACTGGGCCCGGGCGCTACTGAGAAAATCGTCGCTGACGTCGCAGATATGCACCTGCGCGCCGGCTTCGACGAAGGCGGCGGTGATGGCCAGCCCGATGCCCTGGGCGCCGGCGGTAACGATGACTTTCTTGTCCTTGAGGTTTAAATCCATGATGCGTGGGTCCTTGTTGGAGTTGGAGAGTGGATGATCAAAGCCAGAGAATCTGCTTGCGATAGGTCAGGTCGGTGAGCAGCGGCTCGGCCAGCCCGGTATGAAATACGGCGCCGCGCTCCAGCGCAAATACGCGGTCGGCCAGCGCCAGCACCAGGTCGAGGTTGTGCTCGACGATGACGATGGAGATCTCGCGGCGCAACTGGTCGAACACCGAAAACAGTTCCTGCACCACGGCCGGCGCCAGGCCTTCGAAGGGTTCGTCCAGCAACAGCAGGCGCACATTGCCCGACAGCGCCCGCGCCACCGCCACCATCTGCTGCTCGCCGCCCGACAGGAAGTCGGCATGGGTATGCAGGCGTTGCTTGAGGCGAGGGAACAACTGCAGGATCTTTTCTTCGCTCCAGACCGTGCCTTCGCTGCCGTCGGTCTTGCGCGCCAGCCGTCCCAGCGCCAGGTTCTCGGCCACTGTCATGCCGGCAAACAGGCCGCGTCCCTGCGGCACGTAGCCGATGCCCAGCCGCGCAATGTCGGGTGCGCCCAGGCCGGCGATGTCCTGGCCGTTGTAGCGGATCGTGCCCGAGGCCGGCTTGAGCAGGCCGGTGAGGGTCTTCAGCAGCGTTGATTTACCCGCGCCGTTGCGGCCCAGCAGCGCGACGATCTCGCCCTGGCGCACTTCCAGCGAGGCGTCGTTGAGGATGTGGCTCTTGCCGTAGAAGGCGTTGACCTGGTCGAACGCCAGCAATTGCGCCCGTTCGCTGGCGTCGCCGGCGATGCGGCCGGTCACCGGTGGCGTGCCATGGCCGGTGTAGATCTCTTGCACCCGACTGTCGGCGCGCGCCTGGTCGGGGGTGCCGTTCATCAGTACGCTGCCCTGGTTCATCACCGTCACCTGGTGCGAAAAGCCCAGCACCCGATCGATGTCGTGCTCGACGATGAGCACAGGGATATTGGTGGCGATGATCTTGACCAGTCGCGACACCCGCTCGCGCTCGGCGGCAGCCAGGCCGGCCAGGGGCTCGTCCATCAGCAGCACGTGCGGCTTGGAGCCCAGCGCAATGCCCAGGTCTACCAGCCGCTGTCCGCCGTACGACAGCGCGCCGCCTTCGATCTGGTCGATGCCCTTCAAGCCCAGGAAGCGCATCAGCTCGGCGGTCTCGGCATGGATCTCGGGATAGCTGTCGATGTCGCGCCACATGTTGTAGCGTGCCGGATGACGCGCCTGCAGCGACAGGCGCAGGTTCTCGTAGATCGACAGGCCCTTGAACAGGTTGGTGATCTGGAACGAGCGCGCCAGCCCGCGCTGGCAGATCAGGCTGGGCGGCAGGCCGGCGATATCTTCGCCGTTCAGTTTCACGCTGCCGCCTTGCGGCGCGAACATGCCCGAGATCAAGTTGAAGGTGGTGGTCTTGCCGGCGCCGTTGGGCCCGATCAGGGCGTGGATCTCGCCGGCGTGCAGGGCGATCTGCGCGTTCTTGACGGCCTGGATACCGCCGAACCGGATTTCGATATCCCGTGCCTCCAGCACCAGACCCTGCCGGGCCGGCGGTTGCAGGAAGGCCGGTAGCGGCAGGCCGTCGACGATCTCGCGCGCGCTCATCGCCGCTCCCGTTTCTGCCGGCGGGCGCAGGCGGCGCACGATCTGTTGCCAGATGCCGACCAGGCCGGTGGGCGAGAACAGGATGAAGCCGACGAAGGCGAGGCCGAACCACAGCAGCCAGTTCTCGGTCCAGATCGACAGGCACTCGCGAAACAGGATGTAGAACAGCGCGCCCAATGCCGGTCCCATGAAGCTGCGCATGCCGCCGATCACCACCATGGCCAGCAATTCGCCCGAGAACGCCACCGAAGTCGGCTCGGCCGAGGCGAAGCGATGATGAAACGCCAGCAAGGCGCCGGCCAGCCCGGTGACGGTGGCCGAGATGCAGAACATCTGCAGCTTGTAGACGATGGTGCTGTAACCCTGGAAGCGCGCCCGCTGTTCGTTCTCGCGGATGGCCACGATGGTGTGGCCGAAGGGCGAGCGGATCACCCGGTGCAGTACGAACACCACCAGCCAGGCGATGACGCTGACAAACACCAGATAGGGCAGGGCGCCGTCCAGATCGATGCCGGCGACCGGGCCGCGCACCACGCCGCCCAGGCCCGATTCACCGCCGGTGAAGTCGGTCCAGCGATAGGCGATGGCGAAGGTCAGCGCCGACAGCGCCAGCGTCAACAGCGAAAAATACACGCCGCGCCGGCGCAGGATCAGGAAGCCCACGATCAGCGCTGCCACCGCGATGAAGGCGATGGTGAACAGCAGCGGCAGGACGATCTGTCCCGGGAACCAGTATTTCTGCGACAGCGCTGCGGCATAGGCGCCCACGCCGAACCAGGCGCCGTGACCGAACGAGGTCAGGCCGGTGTAGCCGACCAGCAGGTTCAGGCCGAGGGCGGCGACGGCATAGATCACCACGTCGGTGGCCGAGGTCAGCGTCAGTCCCAGCAGTTGCAGCACGAAGGGGGTGATCGCCAGGCCGAGCGCGGCGATCCACAGGGGTTGATGTTTGCGATTCATGCGATGCCTCATTCAAAGCGTTCGATGCGCTCGCCCAGCAGGCCGCGCGGACGGAAGATCAACACCAGCAGCATCAGCAGGTACATGGAGGCTTCACCGGCCGGCGCGTAGAACTGGATGGTCACGCCGCGCACCACCCCCACCAGCACCGCCGCCAGCACCACGCCCCAGAAGCTGCCCAGCCCGCCGATGACCACCACCACGAAGGCTGCCGTCATGATTTCGGCGCCCATCGCCGGATGCACCCCGGAGATCGGTGCAAACAGCACCCCGGCCAGCGCCGCCAGGCCCACGCCCAGCATCACGATGGCAGTCATGTAGGGCTGCAGCTTGATACCCAGCACTGCCACCATGTCCGGCTTTTGCACGCCGGCTCGCACCACGCGGCCGAACGAGGTCTTGTTGAGCAGCATCCAGATCAGGGTCAGCGCCACCATGACCGTGGCCAGCATCAGCAGGCGGTACTTCGAGTACATGAAGTCGCCCAGGATGATCTGGCCCTTGAAGGCTGGCGGGATGGACGCCGGCAGGGGCGAAGCGCCCCACACGATACGGATCACCTGCTCGGCCACCATGGCCAGCCCGAAGGTCAGCAGCAGGCCCAGGATCGGGTCGGCCGAGTAGAAGCGGCGCAGCAGGAACCGTTCGAACAGGATGCCCAGCAGCGCCACCAGGATCGGCGACAGCAGCAGCGCCCCGGTGAAACCGAGGTGCTTGGTGATCTCGACGGCGAGATAGGCGCCTATGGCATAGAAAGCGCCGTGCGCCAGGTTGACGATGCCGCCCAGGCTGAAGATGAGCGACAGGCCGAGGGCAATCAGCAGGTAATAGCCGCCGACCAGCAGGCCATTGAGTATTTGTTCCAGCAGGAAGACAAGTTGCATTGAAACTCCGCCAGGCGTGATACGACACAGGACCATGGAAATTACCCGTCGTCCTGGCGCAGGCCGGGATCCAGCGTCGTTCAGGGCCATGATGGTCGATGAAAAGACGCTGGGTCCTGACTTTCGTCAGGACGACGGGGATTAACTATTTCCAACGCTCCGTCGTCCCGGCGCAGGCCGGGATCCAGTGTCGTTCAGCGCCATGATGGCCGGTGAAAAGACACTGGGTCCTGACTTTCGTCAGGACGACGGGGATTAACTATTTCCAACGCTCCGTCGTCCCGGCGCAGGCCGGGATCCAGCGTCGTTCAGCGCCAAGATGGCCGGTGAAAAGACGCTGGGTCATGACTTTCGTCAGGACGACGGAGATTAACTATTTACAACGCTCCGTCGTCCCGGCGCAGGCCGGAATCCAGCGTCGTTCAGGGCCATGATGGTCGATGAAAAGACACTGGGTCCTGACTTTCGTCAGGACGACGGGGATTAACTATTTCCAACGCTCCGTCGTCCCGGCGCAGGCCGGGATCCAGTGTCGTTCAGCGCCATGATGGCCGGTGAAAAGACGCTGGGGCCTGAGGTTCGTCAGGACGACGGAGAAAAAGAATCTGCTCAGGTGAATTTGCAGGCGTTCTCTTGCATCGTCGGCGCCAGCACTTCCAGCGATTCGCTGGCGCCCGGCACCGATGCGCCCAGTTGCAGGAAGTCCCACTGGTCTTTGGATTTGCCCTTGGCCTTGGGCGAGATGGTGTACATCTCCTGCAGCAGTTGATGGTCCCAGGCGCGGTAGCTCCCGCGGCGGCTCTTGAGCACGTCGATCTCGGCGCCCTTCTCGAAATATTCGATCAGCTTCATGGTGTCGAGCGACTTGGTTTCGGTGATCGCCTGCACCACCGAACGGAAGGCGACGTATTCGCCCCAGGCCTGGTTTTCCGGCGGCTTGCCGTACTTCTTGATGAAGGCCGCGACGAACGCCTTGGCCGACGGCGAATTGACGTCGTGATGCCAGGTGGTGGGCCAGGTGCCGGCGAAGTTATCGGCGCCGGCGCCCCAGGCGGCGACGGTATCGAAGCCGAAGCCCGACATCGGAAACGGCAACCCGAACTCGGAGTACTGCTTGATGAAGTTGGTGATCTGGTTGCCGGCCAGGTTCGAAATCACCAGGTCGGGCTTGGCCTGGCGGATCTTCAGCAGGTAAGGACTGAAGTCGGTGGCGTCGGTGGGCACCAGTTCGTCGTTGGCGATGGTGCCGCCGTTGGCCGACACGAACACCTTGGCCGTGCGCAGCAGATCATGGCCGAAGGCGTAGTCGGCGGTCAGTGCGTAGAGCTTCTTGCCCTTGATCAGGCCGTCCTGCAGCAGTACCCGGCCACAGGCTTTCACGTAGGTCGAGTTGGCGGCTTCGATGTGGAAGGCGAAGCGGTTGCAGCTCTTGCCGCGCAGTTCGTCCGAGTTGCAGCCGGTGTTCATGAACAGCTTCTTGTTGCGCTGCGCCACCTGCGCAATGCCCAACGCCGAGGCCGACGAGATTTCGCCGATCAGCACTGCCGCGCCGTCGCGCTCCAGCAGGCGCTGCGCCTTGCTGGAGGCGGTGGGCGGGTTGACCGAGTCTTCCGAGATCAGCGTCAGTTGACGCCCCAGCAGCCCACCGGCCTTGTTCTGTTCTTCCACGGCCAGGTTGATGCTCATCACCGCGTATTCGCCCATGGGCCCCAGGAAACCGGTGCGCGGGGTCAGGTGGCCGATGATGATCTTGTCCGATTGCGCCCGCACGATGGCGGGAAAGCCGAGGACCGATGCTCCGGCGGCGGCCACGCCGGCCTTCAGGATGGTGCGACGCTGCGATGAATCGGGCTTGCCGTTGTCATGCTCCATGATGCAATCCTCCTAATTGTCCGGCGTGCGCCGGTGTCTCGTGGAAACTGCTGTTTTTGTGGGTGTTGCTGAAGTGCGGCCGTGCGGGGTGGGCGGTGCCCGGAATGTCTCGATCTTGTGCGCGCGAATGGTAGTTTTTGTTTCGCGGATGTCATTTATTTGACATGTGATCAAATGTATTGGATAGAATCTAGGGCGTCAAGCGGCGATGCCGCATTCGCCGGCGAATATAATTCGAGAAAATTTTCATCTATGTCCATGGACCAGACCCTGCTCGCCGACCTGTCTCACATGCGCAAGATCGAGCACGCCACTTTATCCGAGCGTGTGTATCAGGATCTGTGCGAACTGATCCAGGCCGGCCAGGTGCGGCCCGGCCAGAAGCTCACCCTGAAGGGCCTGGCCGACGCGCTGGGCACCAGTCCCATGCCGGTGCGCGAGGCGGTGCGGCAATTGGCGGCGGAGGGCGCGCTCGAGATCCTGCCCAACCGCGCCATGCGGGTGCCGTTGATGACCAAGGGTAAATTTCGTGAGCTGCTGAAGATACGGCTGGCGCTCGAAGGCCTGGCGGTCGAACATGCCGCGCTCAACATCGACGCCGCAGGCCTGGCGACGGTGGCTTCGCTGCACGACAGCCTGTGCGTCGAGATGCATCGCAAGACGCCCAACGTGGACGTGATCATCCGCCAAAACAAGGAACTGCATTTCGCCGCCTACCAGGGCTCGGGCATGCCCACCCTGGTGACGCTGATCGAGGGCCTGTGGCTGCAGGTCGGCCCGGTGATCAATCTTGATCTGCGCGCCGGTTCGCGCCGCCTGTCGGAAGCGCCGGCCCTGCTGCACCACGGCGTGCTGCTCAAGGGCCTGCAGCAGAAATCGGCCGGGCTGGCGCGCGAAGGGCTGAGCGGCGATCTGCTCAGCGCTGCCGACATGATCCTGGCCGGCGACGGCCTGCCCGACTAGGCGCGCGGATCGGTATCGTAGGTCGCGTGCAGTCGCGCGCTGCGATGCATGGCATCGCGTTGCCGCGCGCGACGGCCACCCAATCCCGACGAAAATGCCATCAGCACTGCCGCCAGCGGCAGCAACGCCACCGCGCCGGCCAGCAGGTCGAGATCGGCCCGCTGCAGCAGTTCGCGCAGGCTGCCGGAGAACACGCACACCAGCGCCACCATGGCGCTGCCGGCTGCGGCCAGCGGCAGGGTATCGAGCAATTTTTCTAGGATCTTCATCATGATCATCTCCGGTCAGACGGGCGGGCGCCCGCATGATTGAGGTATCGGACATGGCGGCGCAACATGCAGTGCGCAGCTGGTAAAGACGAGTAAGTTTGGGTCAGCGCGGGGCGTTCGATGTCGCAGTGCGGGGTTATGGCCCGGCAGTTGATACAATGCCATTTTTATCAACCACGCGAGCACCATGGACATCATTCTCTTTCTGGTCGATTTCATCCTCCACATCGACCGCCATCTGTCGGAGCTTGCGGTGGCCTACGGCCCCTGGCTGTTCCTGATCCTGTTCCTGATCATCTTCTGCGAGACCGGCCTGGTGGTGATGCCGATCCTGCCGGGCGACTCGCTGTTGTTCGTGACCGGCGCCATTGCCGCCACCGGCGCCTATGACATCAACCTGATGGTGCTGACGCTGATCGTCGCGGCGATCCTGGGGGATAGCACCAATTATCAGATCGGCAAGATGCTGGGGGCGAAGGTGTTCGAGAACCCGAATTCGCGCATCTTCAAGAAGGAGTATCTGGACAAGACCCACGCGTTCTATGAAAAGCATGGCGGCAAGACCATCATCATTGCCCGTTTCGCCCCCATCGTGCGCACCTTCGCGCCGTTCGTGGCGGGCGTGGGCGCGATGACCTACCCCAAGTTCTTCATGTACAACGTGGTCGGCGGCATCGTCTGGGTGGCCAGCTTTTCGTATGCCGGTTATTTCTTCGGCAACCTGCCCATCGTCAAGAAGAACCTGAGCCTGCTGATCGTGGCGATCGTGATCCTGTCGATCCTGCCGGGCATCATCGAGTATTTCCGCGCGCGTCGCCGCGCTGGCTGAACGTCGTCTGCATAAGAAAATGGCCGCCCCTGCAAAGGGCGGCCATTTTTGTTGGGCGCAAAGGCTTGCTTCAGCGGGCGTTATTGCCGTAGTCGACGTCCGGCCGCAGCGGCGTCTTGCTGGACGCCGCACGCACATACTGCGGCGGCCATGCCACGTCCTCGCGCAACTCCTGGGCCGCGTGCAGCGGCCAGTAAGGATCGCGCAACAGTTCGCGGGCCAGCAGCACCAGATCGGCCTGCTCGGTGCGCAACACGTGTTCGGCCTGGATGGCGTCGGTGATCATGCCCACCGCGCCGCTGGCGATGCCGGCCTCGGCCTTCACCCGCGCGGCAAAGCCGGTCTGGTAGCCGGGACCGACGGGAATCGGTGCGGTGGGCAGGTTGCCGCCACTCGATACATCGATCAGATCGACGCCCACTTCACGCAGCCGCGCCGACAGCGCCACGGTCTCGTCGGCGCTCCAGCCGCCTTCGGCCCAGTCGGTGGCCGACAGGCGCACCCACAACGGCGTCTCCTGCGGCAATGCCTGGCGCACCGCGGTGGTGACTTCCAGCAGAAAACGGATGCGATTGTCGAACGTGCCGCCATACTGGTCGGTGCGCCGGTTGCTCAGCGGCGACAGGAACTCATGGGCCAGATAGCCGTGGGCGCCATGTACTTCAATCACCTTGAAGCCGGCCTTGTGCGCGCGGGTGGCGGCGTCGGCGAAGGCCTGGACCAGATCCTTGATCTCATCCACGCCGAGCGCATGCGGCTGGGTATAAGTGGTATCGAACGCGATGGCCGAGGGCGCGGCGGGCAGCCAGCCGCCTTCGGCCAGCGGGACGCTGCCCGGCGTGCCATCCCAGGGCCGTAGCGCGCTGGCCTTGCGGCCGGCATGCGCCAGCTGGATCGCCGGGACCGCGCCCTGCTGCTTGATGAAGTGGGTGATGCGTTGCAACGGGGCGATATGTTCGTCCTTCCAGATCCCCACATCGGCGGCAGTGATGCGGCCCTCGGCCACCACGGCTGCGGCTTCCATGATCACGGTGCCGGCGCCGCCGACGGCGCGGCTGCCCAGGTGCACCAGATGCCAGTCATTGACGAAGCCGTCCTGTGCCGAGTACTGGCACATCGGTGACACCACGATGCGGTTAGGCAGGGTGACGCCCCGCTGGGACAATGGCGAAAACAGTTTGCTGCTCATCGGACGACTCCTGTTGGTGGCTCGACGATCATGTGCGTCGGATTGAAACCCGCAGTCTATTGGAATTTGAAGAAAGCTGTCTGCGGCCTCGTCGTTGCATCGCAGGGTCATGGGGCATCGGCGAGCAGGCCATTGACGGCGATGACGTCCTGGAACTCCAGCGATGCGGTCAGCAACTTGAGCCGCAAGCCTTGCAGGATGATGTCGTAGCGTGCCATGGTCAGGTCACGGTGAACGGTGAAGAAGGCATTTTTTGCCTGAAGGATATCGGCTTCGGAGCGCCCGCCGATACGGTAGCCGATTTCATTGGCCTCAAGCGCCGTGCGTGACGATTGCATGGCGTCGCTCAATCCTTGCAGGCGCCGGCGGCTGGTCTGCAGCTGGACGAAGGTGTCGCGCACCGCCGCGGCGCTGCTGCGCTCGGCGCTCTCCAGGTCGGTGCCGGCTTTCTCTTCCAGCGCCAGCGTTTGTCGAACGCGATGCACGGTGTCAAAGCCGGAGAAGATCGGAATGTTCAACTGGATCCCGATGGCGTTGGTGGTCGTGCGCGCAATGTGTGCCGAACCGCTCGCCGGCGTATGGCTTGCGGTCAAGCCCAGGGTGGGCAGGTACGCGCCCTTGGCCCTGGAGGTCTCCAGGAGCGCTTTCTTCTTATCGAGCAATTGCAGCTGGACATCGAAGTTGCTATTGCGGGCCCGCGCGATCCACCTCTGCATATCGTCCGGCACCACCATGGGGGCTTCCATGTCCGCGCGCAGGGGAGCGATACGGGCAAGCCTGCGGCCGGAAAATTCTTCCAATGTCAGGCGCTTTGCCAGCAATTCTCCATCGGTCAGGGTCGCTTGCACAGCCTGCCGGTCGATGGCTGACTCGATGTCACGCATGTCGATCAGGGTCGCGTCCCCACGCGCAAAGCGTGCCTTGGTGCGCTCCAGTTGCTGCTTCAGGGAGGCCTGATGGGCGTTGATGTGCGTCATGTCTTCCTGCGCGGACAGGACGCCAAAATAAGCGATGGCCACCTTCAGGAAAAGGGCCTGGTGAGCCTGGGTCAGACGAATCGCCGACTTTGCCTGTTCCAGCTCGGATTGCTGATGGGCGGTCCAGCTATCCCAGTTGAAGAGGGTTTGCGACAGCGATATCTGCCAGCGGCGCTGGGTATGGTGTTGCGATGGCAGGGCCTGGGTCTTGACGATGTTGCGCTCGCGGCTCCAACTACCGGTGACCTGTGGCAAAAAAGCGGCTTGCGCGCGTGACGTACCGGCCTGGTCTGCCTGATAGGCCAGTCGTGCGCCAGCCAGCCCGGGATCGTCCTGTTCCGCCCACTGCAACATGGACAGCAGGTCCGGCAGCGGCGCATCGTGATGCGCCGCGTCGGCTGCCAGTACATGGCCGCAAAGGAGTAATGCCAGTCCGCACGCCAGCAGGTGCGCCCGCGAGCAAGCGCGACGACGGGCTTTGGCGTGGCTCATAACGACGCCAGCCGGCCGCCATCGATACGATAACGCCGGGAAAAATTGCCGGCCAGTTCCTGGTCGTGGGTAATGACGACGATGGTCTTGCCGCTCTCGCGTAGCAGGCGACCTATCATCTCGGCCGAGTCGCGGTCGAGATTGGAGGTCGGCTCGTCGAACAGCATCAGCTCGCGGTCCTGGTACAAGGCGCGCGCCAGCAGCAGGCGCTGCTTCTGGCCGGCGGAGATGTTGGCGATCGAGTCGCTCACTGGCGTGGCGGTGCGCATCGGTAGTCGCATGACATGCTCGTACAGTCCGACCTTCTTGAGCAGGTCGTTGACTAAGCGACTATCGGCGCCGGCGGCAAACATCGAGACGTTGTCGGTAATCGTGCCATTGAGGATGATGTCGCCCTGGCGCATGTGCGCCATGTGCTGGCGGATTTCGTCGACGGCGAGGTTGGCATAGCTGATGCCATTGAGACTGACCGACCCCTGCGTGCAAGGCTCGATGGCGCTGATCAGCTTGAACAAGGTCGATTTCCCCGCACCCGAAGGGCCCACGATGGCGATCTTGTCGCCGCGCCGGATGACCAGGTCGACCTCGCGCAGCACAGGCTGATCCGACACGCCGTATTGGAAGCCCACATTGTCGAGCGTGATGCAGTCGAAGCGCAGGGTTTCATCGACGTGGCCCATGACGCCGGCAGCGGCATAGACTTCTTCCTGCTGGTCGAGGATATCGTTGATCCGCGACACAGGGACACGCAGCAACTTGAATTCCCGGAAGGCTCTCAGCACGCCTGAAAGATGCGATGACATCAGCGCTTGCAGCATCAGGAATGAATAGAAGCCACCAATGGTCAATTTTCCGTTGACCATCAACAGCACGGAGATACTCATGATGATGAGCGAATCCGCGTAGCTGATCATCTTCAGCAGGACGTCGTTGATGTTGTTCAGATTGCGCACGCGAAAGCTGTCATTCATCAACTTCTGGAATAGACCCATGTGATGGTTGACCCGTTGATGCTCCTTCTGCGCCAGCTTGACCAGGGCGGCGGCGCGAATTGTCTCGATGAGCGCGTCGTCGCAGCGCGCAGAGGCTTCCATTTCCTGGCGTCCGCTCTCCATCATCCTCGGATGCAGCGCCGCCGAAACAGCGACGTAGAGCGAGAAGATGGCCAGCGCAATGGCCGTCATCAACGGATTTTGAAACACCATCAGAATCAGCGTCAGGCTGCCGACGAACAGGTTGATGCAAAACCCTACCGTGCTGCGCGTGACGAAATCGATCAGTGCGATCTGCGCCTGGAAGCGGGCGAACAGATCGCCGACGTGGCGCTTTTCGAAGTAGGAAAAGCGGTTTTGCAACAGCTTGCGCAGCAAGGCCTCGGTACTGTTGTTGTGTACCCGCTGGTGCACTGCTTCGGTAAGGTAGGTTTGCACGAAGTTGCTCAATGTCGCGACAGCGAAGATACTGCCGAACGTAAATACCAGCACACTCATCAGCGGCAGATTATCTTCCGCCACCACGTTGTCCAGCACCAGGCTACCAAGGTAGGGCGACGTCAACACGGCGAATTGCAGGCCGATGGAGACGAACATGATCTTGAACAGTTGCGACTTGAGCTCGGGATTGAGCAAGAAGATACTCTTGATCGCCGCCCATTCAGCGGACTTTTCCTTGATCTGCTGCAGCGTTGGCATGGGGCGAAATGCCAGCAGATAGCCCGAGGTATTCTTGAGAAAGGCATCGAAGGACAGCCGGCGGCGTCCCATGGCAGGGTCGATAATGTTGACGTGGCGTCGTCCGGCGGATTCAAAGGTCACGAAGTGCGACCCGTCGAAATGCACGATCGACCCTTTGGGAATGTCGCCGATGTCGGCGGCCTCGAACTGCAGGGCGCTCACCGACAGACCGAACTCGACAGCCATGTCATACAGGTCGGAAAGACGCGAGCCGTTGGCCGACACAGGCCGCAACTCATTGAGTTCGCGCACCTCCGTCGTGCGTCCGAAAAGGGTCAGGGCCATCGCCAGGCAGGCATAGCCACAGTTGGCGACTTCATTCTGGTAGATGACCCGCATCTCAGCCCCTGAATGCCTCGAATACCGGGGCCAGCACCCATTCGGCAATGCTGCGTTTTTCGATCGCCACGCTGGCGGTGGCGCGCATGCCGGGCAACAGGTGATGGCGCTCGCCGCGCGCCGTGAACTCGGGACTGGTGAGGCGGGCATATGCCACGTAGTCGCTATCACCGTTGGTGGGCGGGGAAGACAGGGAAGAAGCGCTTTGTGCGGCCACGATGGTGTCGCGCGATATGGCATCGATGCGGGCTTCGTGCGTGCCGAAGATGGCATAGGGGAAGGCATCGAATTTCAAGCGTACGCGTTGCCCCTCCTTGATGAAACCACGCTGCCTGGACGGAATGTGCAACGCGACCTTCAAGCCGTGCTCGGCGCCGGTGGCGATCACCATGGCAACTTCGTCTTCGCGCAACATGGTGCCGGCGGCGACCTGGGAAAACGATACGACGCCGGCCACCGGCGCCGAGATGACGACGTTGGAGCGATTTCGTTCATAGTCCATGCGCGCATCCTGCACATCGCGTTGCACCTGAATGCTTACCGTATCCAGTGCGGCCTGGGCTTCTTTCTGGTTGGCGCGCATGAGGTTCATGTCGGAGCGCAGTTCACGTTGCCGGGCAAGTCGCTGCGTGAGAACGATCTTTCGTTGCGCCACTTCCGATCGCGCTTGCTCGATACGGTCGATGATCACGTACTCGGACAGCGCCTGCAAACGCAGTGCAGTTTTCTGCCCATCGTCGATCTGGCGACGTATCTCGCCCATTTCCTGGCCGAGGAACTGCAGTTCCTGCTGGCGATTGTCCAGGTTGGCTCTCAGGGCATCGATGCGCGCGCGCAGATCGCGTTCTTTCAGCGCAGCCTGTTCGCCGATCATGCGCACTCGACCATCTTTGTGATGTTCGGCGTAGCGCTCCCGCGTCATTCCGTTTTCCGCCAGCGACAGGTCGCGTTTGAGCCGGAACAGGTTCTGCCCGACCTGCACCGGCATGTCGGGCGTTGCCTGGACATCGACCACCAGGCCTTTCACGCCCCTGATCTTGACCTCGCCTTGCGAGACCACGACAGCCGGAACGTCTTTCTTGAGTTCGATTTCGCGCAGGAACGCGAAGGCAATGAAGAAGATCACCGCCAGCGACGCGGCGTAGGCAAGCTTGCGTATCGATATGTCCTTGAATTCGGGGAAATTATTGGTGTTCATACTTGTGAAGTTATTGCGCCGCGCCGACGCCTGCCGAGCCCGCCGATCCCGTTTCGACGAATAGTGCGGTGGGGTTCCCCTTTCGGCGTCAGGTGATGCCTGTTGTTGTCATTTGTATTTTAAAAATGGCACGTTGCTTTCCGGATGAATAATCCAGTGCGACACCGGGACTGTGTGAGTGAAGCAATCATCTGCTGGCAGCGTCGCGAGTTTCTTAATCGAAAAGATGTCTCCATGCGGAAAACCAGGGCAGTGTTTTTTCTGCCCTGGTTTTCATCCTTCAGTCAGTGTCGGCAGCGAAGTTGCGTTTCGCTTATTGCCCGTAGATATGGATGTCCAGGTTGCTATTGTTGTTAGCGCCGGCTCGATACGGCGTCCCGGTTCCCGGCTCGGGTGGCGGTGGGGGTGAAACGGGGGGGCGCTGAACAAAATGGTAGTAGGGACGCCTGTGTTTGCAGCCGCCGCTGATGTTGTCTAAATGGGAACGTTCAACTTGTTTCATTATGTTGATCCATATAAAAAATTAATTCAAAAAACGAGACTGAATATTAAGAACACGCGGTCGACATGAGAATAGGAAAGGTCTTGATGTGACCCTGTCTTGATTTTTTGGTGGAGCCACAAACGATAAAACGCTCATTCCAGGCTCATCCTTGCTTGCCGTCTATCGATTTCGCATTCAAGATTTTTCCTGTGGTTGTCGTCAGGTAAAGTTTTAATAATGACAACTTTAGACATAGTGGAGAAGTGATGAAATCATTCCTGGATCGACCTGGAAATAAAAGATTACTGCTCGCTGGATTTGTTTTCGTTCTGGCCTCTGGCGTGGCCGAAGTTGCTGTTGGCGCATGCAGGGTGGTCAATTCCCCGGATGGAAAAGAACAGGCAGTGCATATTGATTATGTGTTTCCAGCCCAGATCGTCGTGCCCAGGAACGTGCAGGTCGGCGGCGTGATAGCGCGCGCGCCGATCTCCATGATCAGGCGAACGGGGCAGAGCATGCTTTGCGATGGCGGCAGCAGCGTCGTCAGCACCGGAAGTGGCGCCAGCGATGCCGATGTTGATCGAAGCTATGGTTATCTATTGACCAACGGTATTCGTAACGGAGTGGCATATCGCCTGTTGAAGCGCGGCGGTGATGGCGTGATCCTGACCGATTCCAATATTTTCCACGCTCCATCGGAGGGAATCTACTGGGGGTTTGCCACGCACATCGCCAGGGAGAATTTTAGTCAACTGGTCCTGGTAAAGACAGGACACCCGATCAGGGCCGGTACCGTCTTCTCTGCGGGAGAGAAATTTCTGGTAAAGGTGACCGCCTTCAGCGGAGATCGCAGGCCGTTCACGATTGCTACGCTGAGATCGTCAAACAGAACGACGATCCTCGCCCAGACCTGCCAGATATCCGTCCCGTCTGCGGTCCGACTCGGTGAGCATCGGCTAAGCACATTCAATCGGGTGGGAAGCACTTCGCGCGCCACTTCGTTTGATATGAGCGTCTTCTGCGAAGGCGTGGCGAGCAAGGTCTACATGACCATGAGCGATCCTGTCAGTGTGGGCAATACCAGTGACCAGCTGTCGCTGACAAACGATTCCACGGCGGCGGGTATCAAAGTGCAGATACTGCGCGATGGGCAGCCCGTCGGGCTGGGGCCGGATTCGACTTCACCAGGCACCATCAACCAGTTCAAGCTGTTTGATGCCAGCGAGAGCTATCCAACGCACGTGCAGAGATTCGAGGCGCGCTACATCCAGAGCGAGCAGGATGTGACCGCCGGCACAGCTCACAGTCGGGTGACGATTGCCATGTCATATCAATAACCGAAACGCCGGGCATCGATTGAATAGCGCAGGCGCACCCGCTCATCGAAGCCGAGCGAGTCTTGCGCTCAATCGTTCAGGGGACATTGAATTGCAGCGCCGCCAGGCTGGCATACAGCCCGTCGCGCGCCACCAGCTCGGCATGGGTGCCGCTCTCGACGATCTGGCCATGCTCCAGCACGATGATGCGATCGGCCCGTTGCACGGTTGCCAGGCGGTGCGCGATGACCAGCGTGGTGCGTCCCACCATGGCCGCTTCCAGCGCCGCCTGCACCAATCGCTCGGACTCGGCGTCGAGCGCGCTGGTGGCTTCGTCCAGCAGCAACAGGGGCGGATTCTTGAGCAGTGCCCGGGCAATCGAGATGCGTTGTCGCTGGCCGCCCGACAGGCGCACTCCACGCTCGCCGAGGAAGCAGTCGTAGCTTCCCGGCAGGCGCTCGATGAATTCATGGGCGGCCGCCATGCGCGCCGCTGCGATCACGTCGGCGTCGCTGGCGTCAGGGCGCCCGAAGCGGATGTTTTCCATGGCGTTGGCCGAGAAGATCACGGTGTCCTGCGGCACGATGCCGATGGCATGGCGCAAGTCTTGTAGCGTCAGGTAACGGATATCCACGCCATCGAGCCGGATGGCGCCGTGCTGCGGATCGTAGAAGCGCAACAGCAACTGGAACAATGTGGTCTTGCCGGCGCCCGAGGGGCCGACCACCGCCACGGTCTCGCCGGGGCGTACCTGCAACGAGAAATCGGTGAGCGAGTTGCTGCCGATGCGCGACGGGTAATGAAAGCTGGCCCCATCGATGTCGAGCGCGGCGCCATTGGCCGTGCGCGGCGGCAGGGTTTCGGGCAGCAGCACCGATTGCACCGGCGACTGCGCCGACAGTAACTCCAGCAGGCGCTCGGCGGCGCCGGCGGCGCGCTGGGTGTCACCCATCACTTCCGACAAGGCACCCAGCGAACCCGCCGCCAGCGATGCGTAGAGGATGAACTGCCCCAGCTCGCCACCGCTCATGCTGCCCTGCATGACCGCATGCGCGCCCAGCCACAGCACGAACACGATGGAACCGAACACCAGCAGGATCGCCACCACCGTCAGCACCGAGCGCGCGCGGATGCGTTGCATGGCGGTCTCGAAGGCGCGTTCGACCGAACTGCCGAAGCGCTGTGCCTCGATCTCTTCGTGAGTGAAGGCTTGTACGGTGGGCATGGCATTGAGGATCTCGCCGGCCATGGCCGAGGCGTCGGCCACCCGGTCCTGCGAGTCGCGCGACAGGCGACGCACGCGACGGCCATAGACCACGATGGGCAACACCACTGCCGCCAGCAGCACGATGATGATCGAGGTCAGCTTGACGCTGGTGACGAACAGCATGCACAGCGCGCCCAGGAACAGCAAGGCATTGCGCAAGGCCATCGAGATGCTGGTGCCGACCAGGGTCTGGATCAGGGTGGTGTCGGTGGTCAGGCGCGACAGCACTTCGCCGGTGCGGGTGGTCTCGAAGAAGGCCGGGCTTTGCGTGACCACGTGCGCATAGACGGCGCGGCGCAAATCGGCGGTGACCCGTTCGCCCAGCCACGACACCATGTAGAAGCGCAGCGCGGTGGCCACGCCTAGCACGCAGGCCACGCCGAACAGGGCCAGGAAATACAGGTTGATATGGCTGCTGCTGCCAGCGTTGCCGCTGCCGGCGGCGCCAAAGCCGAGGTCGATCATCTGCTTGAAGGCATACGGCACGGCCAGCGTGGCGCCGGCGGCCACCAGCAAGGCCAGCGCGGCCAGCGCGAACTGGCGGCCGTAAGGGAGCAGGAACGGCCACAGGCCGCGCAATGCGGCCAGAGTGCTCTGGCGGGCCGGGGAGGATGGGGACGGGCTTGGGCTGGCGGTGGATGAGCTTGGCGTGGAGGACATGTTGTCTGGGGCGGATGGAGTCGGCTCAAGGATGAGCTGGACCTAAAAAACCCGGCGTCGCGTTGAACCACCGCGGTGCGCCAAAGTCGATAACAGGATAAGTATATGCAAGTTGCGTATATGCTACGCGCAACCGGGTTGGCGCAGAGTGTAGCGCAGTCCGGCACCCGCTCTGCAATAGCTGTCAATTCGACAACGCTCAGGTTGCAATCAAGGCAAGGAGACCCGCTTGGCCCCTCAACTCGCTCACGCGCTGCCGCCACTGTCGCAGGCAGCGCCCGAACCGACCATCCGCGCTGAACTCGAAGCCGGCCTGCTGGCACCGCAGGCGGTGGTCTCTCCCAAATATCTCTACGATGCGCTTGGCAGCAAGCTGTTCGAGGCGATCTGTGAACTGCCCGAATATTATCCGACGCGTACCGAGGCCAGTATTTTCGAGGCCCATGCGTCCAGCATTGCCGCCACCGTCGGCCAGGGCGTCACGCTGATCGACCTGGGGGCGGGCAATTGCGCCAAGGCGGCGCGGCTGTTTCCGTTGTTGCAACCGCGGCAATACGTGCCGGTCGATATTTCGGCCGATTTCCTGCACGAAGCGGTGGCCAGCCTGCGGCAGAAGTTTCCCGGGATTGCCATCGACGCCATTGCCCAGGATTTTTCGAGTTCGCTCAATTTACCGGCCACGGTTTCGCGGGAACGCCGGCTGTTCTTTTACCCCGGCTCGTCGCTGGGTAATTTCGATCCCGACCAGGCACTGCAATTCCTGCGCCGCCTGCGCCAGGCGCTGCAACTGGGTGAGGCCGGTGGGGTGTTGCTGGGTATCGACCTGGTCAAGCCGGCAGCGGTGCTCGATGCCGCCTATGACGATGCCCTGGGCGTGACGGCGGCCTTCAACCTGAACCTGCTCAATCATGTGAACCGCTTGCTGGGGGCCGATTTCAATGCCCGCCACTGGCAGCACCTGGGGTTCTACAATGCCGCGCAGCAGCGGGTCGAGATGCATCTGGAAGCGCGCCGCGACGTGATCGTGCGCTGGGAGGGCGGACGCCGCACCTTCGGCCAGGGCGAACGCATCCATACCGAGAACAGCCATAAGTTCACGCCGGACGGCATCGTCGATCTGCTGCAACGCGCCGGCTTCGGCGACTGCCGCATGTGGTTCGATCCGCAGCGCTGGTTTGCGGTCTGTCACGCACGAGCACGTTGAGCGAACGGCCCTGATATGCCTCAAGTCATCTTCAAGGAACAGGCGCTGGACGCCACCATCGATGCGGTCATCGACGCCGCCATGCATGAGCTCAACCATGAGCACGATCACCGTCCGCGCGATCAGTCGAGTGACCGCTACCGGCGCGTGCGGCGGCAGTCGCAGGTGATCGCCGAACCGCTGTCGGCCGAGGATTGCTGCGCGCAGTCGATGCCCGATGCCAGTCCCGTCAAGTGGCACCTGGCGCACACCACCTGGTTCTTCGAAACCTTCCTGCTGGAGCGTTTCGAGCGCGGCTTCTGCGCCTTCCATCCCCAGTTCAGGGTGCTGTTCAATTCGTACTACGAAGGCGTCGGCGAGCGGTTTCCGCGCCCGCAACGGGGTTTGCTGACACGGCCTTCGCTGGACGAGGTTCAGGCCTACCGCGCCGATGTGGATCAGCGCATGCTGCGGCTGATCGAGGCCATGGGTGCGGCGCCTTCAAGCGAATTCCTGCAATTGCTGGAACTGGGCCTGCAGCACGAGCAACAGCATCAGGAGCTGATGCTGACTGATATCCTGCACCTGCTGTTCGTCAATCCCCTCAAGCCGGCCTATCAACCGCTGCCCGACAACCTGAATGGCGAGTCGGGCGCGTTGCCGCTGGCGTGGCATCGGTTCGACGCCGGCGTGGTCGAGATCGGTCATGCCGGTGACGGCTTCTGTTTCGATAACGAATTGCCGCGCCATCGGCAGTTCGTCGAAGCGTATTCGTGTGCATCGCGATTGGTCAGCAATGGCGAGTACCTGGCCTTCGTCGAAGCGGGCGGTTATCGGGATGTGGCGCTGTGGCTGTCGGAGGGCTGGGACTGGCGCTGCCGTGAAGCAATCGAACACCCGCTGTACTGGCAGTCCGACGGCCAGGGCCACTGGCATGAATTCAGCGAATACGGCCTGCAACGTCTGGATCCGCAGCGCGCCGTCTTGCACCTGTCGTATTACGAAGCCGACGCCTATGCCCGCTGGGCCGGTGCGCGCCTGCCGACCGAAGCCGAATGGGAGCATGCCGCACCCAGGGTGCGAGGTCCTGCGCGTGAATTCTTCGGCGTGGCCTGGCAGTGGACTTCCAGCAGTTACGCGCCGTATCCCGGGTTTGCGGCGGCCCCCGGGGCGGTCGGCGAATACAACGGCAAGTTCATGGTGAACCAGTATGTCTTGCGCGGATCGTCGATGGCTACGCCGCTCAATCATGCCCGCTTGAGCTATCGCAATTTCTTTCCGGCGACGGCGCGCTGGCAATGCGCGGGCGTGCGGCTGGCGCGATCCGAATAGGTTTTTCGATTGGGCGCGCCAAGAAAAATGCCGACCTGTAGGTCGGCATTTTTTTGAGGCTTACATGCCGGGATCGCCGGCAGCATTCCTTTTTCAGGCGGCGCGTTCGGTCGCCGATTGGGCCTGGTTGGCGCTCTGGTCGATGGCGATCTGGCGGTTGATGGCGCTCAGCACGGCCTTGAACGAAGCGGTCACGATGTTGGCGTCGATGCCCACGCCGAAACCGGTAGGGGCTTCATTGAGGCGCAGTTCGATATAGCTGGCCGCGCGCGCATCGGCGCCGGCGCCGATGGCGTGCTCATGGAAGTCCATCAGCTTGATATCGAGGCCCAGCGCATGCACGAAGGCATCGATGGGGCCATTGCCGGTGCCGCGCACGGTGACCTGCTTGCCGTCGCGCACGATATCGACTTCGATGTTGATCGACTCGGCGCGGGCCGTGTCTTCCGACATGCGGTGGGCGCGGTAGACGTAGGGCGTTTCGCGCTCCAGGTATTCGCTCTTGAACACGCCATAGATGTCGCTGGCGTTGATTTCCTTGCCGGTGGCGTCGGCCTGGCGCTGGATGGCGCGCGAGAACTCGATCTGCAGGCGGCGCGGCAAGGCCAGGCCGTATTCCTGTTCCAGCAGGTAGGCCATGCCGCCCTTGCCGGACTGGCTGTTGACGCGAATGACGGCGTCATAGCTGCGGCCCAGGTCGGCCGGGTCGATCGGCAGGTAAGGTACTTCCCACAAGGCGTCGGGCTGTTGCTTGGCGAAGCCCTTCTTGATCGCGTCCTGGTGCGAGCCGGAGAAGGCGGTGAAGACCAGGTCGCCCACGTAGGGGTGACGCGGATGCACCGGGATCTGGTTGCATTCTTCGACCACCTGGCGCACGACGTCGATGTCGGAGAAATCGAGGCCCGGGTTGACGCCCTGGGTGTACAGGTTCAATGCCAGCGTGACCAGGTCGACGTTGCCGGTGCGTTCGCCATTGCCGAACAGGCAGCCTTCGACGCGATCGGCGCCCGCCATCACGGCCAGTTCGGCCGAGGCGACGGCGGTGCCGCGGTCGTTGTGCGGGTGCACGGAGATGATGCTGCTGGCGCGGTGCTTCAGGTTGCGGCACATCCATTCGATCTGGTCGGCGTAGACGTTGGGCGTGGCGCATTCGACCGTCGACGGCAGGTTGAGGATGATCTTGCGTTCGGGTGTGGCGCCCCAGGTTTCACAGACGGCGTCGCAGATATCCTTGGAGAAGTCGAGTTCGGTGGTGCTGAAGGACTCCGGCGAATATTCGAAGCGCCATTGCGTCTCGGGGCGGGCGTCGGTCAGTTCCTTGACCAGGCGGGTGCCGGTGACGGCGATGTTCTTGATCTCGTCGCGCGACATGTTGAAGACGATCTTGCGGAACGCCGGCGCCACCGAGTTGTACAGGTGGACGATGGCCTGCTTGGCGCCGGCCAGCGATTCGACGGTGCGCCGGATCAATTCTTCGCGCGACTGCGTCAGCACGATGATGGTGACGTCATCCGGAATGCGGTTTTCTTCGATCAGCTTGCGCACGAAATCGAAGTCGGTCTGCGATGCCGACGGGAAACCCACTTCGATTTCCTTCAGGCCGGTCTTGAGCAGCAATTCGAAAAAGCGCAGCTTGCGCTCGGCGTTCATCGGCTCGATCAGGGCCTGGTTGCCATCGCGCAAGTCGGTGCTCATCCAGATCGGCGGCGTGTCGATGACCTTGGACGGCCAGGTGCGGTCAGGCAGGTCGATGGCAGGGAAGGCGCGGTATTTGGCGGCGGGATTGCTTAACATCATGATGAACCTCGTTAGTCTTGTATGAGTATGGCGGTAAATGCATCTGCACAGTCTGATGTGGCCATCGGGCTGCCTGGCTGCCACTTGCACGTGGCCAGGCAGCCCGTCATAGAGCCAGAGGGGGCGGCTCCCGGCGCAGGCAGTCAATGACGTTGGCTGCGGTGAATTGTGGTGACTTGAAATGCATGATCGCGTCGCTTCGGTCGTGCTGCAACGAGAAAGTTATCGTTGCTGCTTGATTGGGTCCAGGTACTGCGGATCTGTTTTTGCTTGTCGTGCCGCGATGGTTCAGCGGTGTCGACGGTGGCCGCATTGGCCAGGGGATTAGCGCGAGGCTAGTAGTAGCGAAGCCGATAGCGGCACTAGCAGGGCGCTGGCGCTGGTCGGTAGCAGAGAGATTTTTGCTGCGGAAGTCATTGGAAGACTGTAGAAGATTGCCCTTCGGCTTGTCAAGCGCTATCTTCTTGACATGCGTAAATACGTGCCGCCCCGACATGCCGATGTTGTTAGAATCGGTTTTTGATAACCGGCCGGTCATTAATTATCAGTCATGTCGATTTGATAACTTCCGGCGGTATTGAACGCGGCCGGCGGTTTAGGCTCAAAGCGGGGCAGTGTGCTGCGCCGATCAATAACAACTGCCAGAAAGCCGACTCAACTTCATCCATGCACAAGCGCCCGGACCTGATCGTTTGCGAAGAATGCGATGCCGTCTATCACCGTCCCCAGTTGCGGGCAGGTGAGATAGCGCGCTGCCTGCGCTGCGACGCCGAGCTTGAGCGCGACACCGGTCGCCGTCTCGAGCGCCTGTTGCCGATGACCGTCGGCGCGCTGATCCTGTTTGTCATCGCCAACGCATTTCCGATCGTCACCATCGAGTTGCAGGGGTTGTCCAGCGATACCACGCTGCTGGGCGCGGTGATGGCGCTGGCGCACGATGGCATGTCGGAGGTGGCCCTGCTGGTGCTGGCCACGACGCTGCTCTTTCCGCTGATCCAGATGCTGGTGCTGTTTTACCTGTTGCTGCCGTCGTCGCGCCTGGAGCGCCCGCCCGGTTTCGTGCTCTTGCTGCGGCTGATGCAGGCGGCCCGGCCGTGGGGGATGGTCGAGGTGTTCATGCTGGGCATCCTGGTGGCGCTGATCAAGTTATCCAACATGGCCGAGGTGATTCCCGGCCCGGCGCTCTGGTCATTCGGGGCACTGACGGTGCTGTTGACGGTGGTGGTGTCGTTCAATCCACGCTACATCTGGCATATCTGCGAACAGAAGCAGGCCATGGCTGAGCAACTGCAGGCCAGGGAGCCGGCGCCGTGAAGCGTTATCACAGTGCCGGTGAAGAAACCGGCCCGGTGATCCAGGATGCGGCAGACCTGGGCGTGACCGGTTGTCATCACTGCGGCACCGTGTGGCAGGGCGCGCGCGCCGAAGACCGCTGCGGCGTATGCGATGCGCTGCTGCACCGGCGCAAGCGCGACAGCCTCAATCGTACCTGGGCGTTGCTGATCGCCGCCTGCATCATGTATATCCCGGCCAACCTGATGCCGGTGATGATTACCCGCACCCTGTTCGACGAGCAGCGCGACACCATCATGAGCGGGGTCATCTATTTCTGGACCTCCGGTGAATGGGGCCTGGCGGTGGTGGTCTTCGTGGCCAGCTTCCTGGTGCCGCTGTTCAAGCTGGTGTCGCTGATCGTGCTGGTGATCTCGGCGCGTAGCCGCAGCAGCTGGCAGCGCTTGCAGCGCGCCAAGTTATACCGGGTGATCGAGACCATCGGTCGCTGGTCGATGCTCGACGTATTCGTGGTCTCGGTTTTGACCGGGCTGGTCAAGATCCATGGTTTTGCCGATGTCCACGCCGGTATCGGCATCGCCGCCTTCGGCGCGGTGGTGGTGCTGACGATGCTGGCGTCGCTGGCATTCGACCCGCGCCTGATCTGGGACGATGTCAATCCCGACCACCGGCGCCCGCTTTCCGCTACCCAGGTTGCACCATCCAAAAAGAACGAAGGAACTGCATGACTGATCCGCATGACGAAAAACCGGCACTGCTGCAGCCCAAGCGCGAGCACCGGCGCAACTGGCTGCCATCGCTGGTGTGGCTCATTCCCATCATCGCCGCCATCGTCGGCCTGACGCTGGTGGCCAAGATCCTGGTCGATCGCGGTCCGGTGGTGACGGTCAGCTTCCGCTCCGCCGAAGGGCTGGAGGCGGGCAAGACCAAGGTCAAGTACAAGGATGTCGACATCGGCCAGGTACAAAGCATCAAGCTGGCCGAAGACCGTTCGCATGTGTTGGTATCGATCCAGCTGACCAAGGAAGCCTCGGGCTTCAATGCCGACGACACCCGCTACTGGGTGGTGCGCCCACGCATCGCGGCCTCGGGCATCTCGGGCCTGGGCACCTTGCTGTCGGGCGCCTACATCGGTGTTGACGCCGGCACCTCCGACGAGACCAAGAAGCAGTTCGAAGGACTTGAGCAGCCGCCGATCGTCACCCGCGATGCGTCGGGACGCCAGTTCGTGCTGCACGCCGACGATCTTGGTTCGCTCGATATCGGCACCCCTGTGTACTACCGCCGCATCAAGGTCGGCCAGGTGATGGCGTTTGATCTCGACAGCGATGGTCGTGGCGTGACGATGCGTATTTTCGTCAATGCGCCTTACGACAAGTTCGTGACCCAGGGCACGCGTTTCTGGCATGCCAGCGGTTTCGACGCCGAACTCAATGCCAGTGGCTTCAAGCTGCATACCCAGGCGTTGTCGACGGTGATCCTGGGCGGCATCGCCTTTCGCGAGCGTGACGAAGACGCGCACGACACGCCGGCCAAGGAAGGCGCCGAATACGCGCTGGCCGCCGACGAAGGGGCAGCCATGAAGGACCCGGACGGCGCGCCGGCCACCGTGCTGCTGTATTTCGACCAGTCCTTGCGCGGCCTGCAGCCGGGCGCGACGGTCGACTTCCGGGGCGTGGTGCTGGGCGAGGTCAAGAACATCGGCATCGAATACGACCGCGAGAAGGGCGCCTTCCGCATGCCGGTGCTGGTGACGCTGTATCCCGATCGCCTGGGACGTCGCTTCGCGCAAGAAAATGCCGATCCCCGCTATTCGCCGACGGAGCGCCTGAAGTTCCTGGTCAAGCGCGGCCTGCGGGCGCAACTGCGCAATGGCAACCTGCTGACCGGGCAGTTGTATGTGGCGATCGACTTCTTCCCCAAGGCCAAGGGCGCTCAGATCGATACCAGCAAGACCCCGATCGAATTGCCGACGGTGCCGGGTAGCCTGGACGAATTGCAGGCGCAGTTGTCCGAGATCGCCGGCAAGCTGTCGAAGGTGCCGTTCGACGAGATCGGAAAGGATCTGCAGGTCACCATCAAGAACCTGAACAAGACCCTGACCTCGGCCGAGCAGACGGTGTCGCGCATCAATAACGACATCGCGCCCGAGATGTCGGCCGCCATGAAGGACGCGCGCAAGACCTTGAATGCCGCCGAGCGCACCTTGTCCGATGATGCGCCGCTACAGCAGGATATCCGCCAGACGATGCAGGAGCTGTCACGGGCGGCGGCGTCGATCCGCGTTCTTACCGATTACCTGCAACAGCATCCCGAATCGCTGATCCGGGGCAAACAGGAGCCATGATGCCCGCCAATAAAAAGATCTCCATCATCAGCGCCGCGCTGGCCGCCATGGCATTGTCGGCCTGCAGCAGCACGCCGCCCACGCAGTTCTATACGCTGGCGACGTCGCCGGCGGCGGCCGTCTCGACGGCCGGCAATGCGACACAGCCGGTGTTTATCGAAGTGTTGCCGGTAGCGGTGCCGGAGCGCCTGGCGCGCCCACAGATCGTGGTACGCAATGATGCGACGCGGGTCGATGTGCTGGAAACCGAACGCTGGTCGTCGCCATTCAATAACGAATTGCGTGACGCGCTGGCCAATGGCGTATCACGCCGGCTGGGCGCCATCGACGTATCGCGCAGCGGTCGCCCGGCCGATGGCGTGAGCTATCGCATTGCCGTCGAGCTGCGCGACCTCGATGCGGTGCGCAATGGCCAGGTCCAGGCCGCATTCGGCTGGACCATCACCCGCTCGGATGATCGCAAGACGGCCGTGTGCCGGCTGAGCGTAGCCGAAGCTGTCGGTGGCGGGGCGGTGGCTGATGTGGTGACGGCGATGCAGAAGGTGGCGGATCGCGCGGCCGAGGTGATTGCGGCGAACGTGCGCGGCCTGCAGGCGGGGCAGGGACAGTGCGTGCCGTGACAGGCGCGATCTGGCGCCCCATATGAAAACGCCCGATGAGCAATCATCGGGCGTTTTTTTGTCGCAGCCGCCGGCAGGTGAACCTGCCAGTGCATATCTAATACTAGTTAGCGATTAACGATCGCCATAAGAACGACGTGGGCCGTCGGTACGGGCGCCAGCACCCTTGTAACCGCCACCGCCGCCGCCTTCGCGACGTGGGCCACCAGCGCCGCCGCCAGCACCGGCTGGCTTGCCGCCGCCGAAGCTGCGACCGTCACGGTTGCCGCCGAAACCACCTTCGCGATTGCCGCCGAAGCCGCCTTCACGTTGATGACCGCCGCCTTCGCGGCTGCCGCTGCCGAAGCGGGCACCGCCGCCGCCGGCGTTGTTGCTACGGCCATCGCCTGGACGCCAGTTGCCTGGCTTGCGTGGGCTGCGCGATGCGGATGCAGTCTTCTTTGGTTCGTGACCTTCGACCACGTCGACCGGGATCGATTGCTTGGTGAAGCGCTCGATGCGCTTGACGTGCATGCCTTCTGCGTGATTCACCAGCGAGATCGCGACGCCCTTGCGACCGGCACGGCCGGTACGGCCGATACGGTGCACGTAGTCTTCGGCGAACTTGGGCAGATCGTAGTTGAACACGTGGGTGATGCCTGGCACGTCGATACCGCGAGCGGCGACGTCGGTAGCCACCAGCACGCGCACCTGACCGCGGCGCAGGCTATTCAGGGTGCGGTTACGTGCGCCCTGGTGCATGTCGCCATGCAGCGCGGCGGCAGCGAAACCACCGATGTTGAGGCGGTCGGCGATGGTGTCGGCGTCACGCTTGGTGGCGGTAAACACCACGGCCTGATCCATCGTCACGTCGCGCAGCAGGTGGTCCAGCAGGCGATTCTTGTGCGACAGGTCATCCACGAAGTGGACGCGCTGCATGATGTTTTCATGGCGGGTGGCCGAACCGGCGATCTGGATCGTGGCCGGGTTGTTGGTGATGCGCTTGGCCATGTTGCCAACCACGCCATCCAGCGTGGCCGAGAACAGCATGGTCTGGCGGGTGTCAGGGGTGGCGGCAACGATCTTCTCGATGTCGTCGATGAAACCCATGTCCAGCATGCGGTCGGCTTCGTCCAGCACCAGGATCTGCAGCTGCGAGAAATCGATCTTGCCCGATTCCATGTGGTCGATCAGGCGACCTGGGGTTGCCACCAGGATTTCAGGATTCTTCGACAGCAGTTGCATCTGCTTGGGGTAAGGCATGCCGCCCAGGATCGACACCACGCGCACACGGCGCATGTACGAACCGTACTTGTCGGTGGCAGTGGTGACCTGCAACGCCAGTTCGCGTGTCGGGGTCAGCACCAGCATCTTCGGTTGGGCAGGGGTGAAACGTGGGCGCTCGCCGCGCGAACGGCTGGCCTGGCGTTCCTGATTAGGTGTGCGGGCAGCGCCGGCGCCTTCGGCAACTTGCGGCAATTCAGCCAGCTTGTGCAGCGAAGGCAGCATGAACGCTGCGGTCTTGCCCGAACCGGTCTGCGAGGAAACCAGCAGATCCTGGCCAGCGATGGCGGCAGGGATGGCTTTTTCCTGAACAGGGGTCGGGACGGTGTAGCCGGCTTCGGTCAGTGCTTTGATGATCGAAGGGTTAAGGCCAAGTGCTTCAAAAGTCATAATCTCTTTCGTGAATGTGAAACGTCAGACCCAATCGCTACGGGCGAGCAAAAACGCGCCTGGCTGATATGGCCTGAACGAAAAAAGCAACGCCAACCGACGAAATGACTATGAAAATACAAAGAAATTTCGGCACAAAAGCTTTGCGCCGGGACGGTGTCAATGAGCGACACCAGGGGCGGGAGGGCTTTTACTAAGAACTTGTCTGGATGACAGGTAAGGCTTGCGAAGCTGCTGGGGCAATCTACCGAGCACCATCGTCATGGACGAGAAACCCGGCTGATTCGCCTGTGTGCTGCATATTGCAACGCACAAGTCGAATCATACAGTAAAACATCGACTTTGGCATCATGCCAAAGCGTTAATGTTACACATTATTCTGCGATGCCACCCACCACGCGAGAAAAACCGCCATCGACGTAGGTGATTTCGCCAGTAATGCCCGATGCCAGGTCCGACAGCAGGAAGGCCGACGCATTGCCGACATCGTCAATGGTCACGTTGCGGCGCAGGGGCGCGGTGTCGGCGACGGCGCCGAGGATCTTGCCGAAGCCCTTGATGCCGCTGGCGGCCAGGGTCTTGATCGGGCCGGCCGAGACGCCGTTGACGCGTACGCCGCGCGGGCCCAGGGCTTCGGCCAGGTAGCGTACCGACGCTTCCAGCGAGGCCTTGGCCAGGCCCATGGTGTTGTAGTTCGGCACAACGCGTTCCGAACCGAGATAGGTCAGGGTCAGCAGGGCAGCGTTGGCGCTCAGCATCGGAGCGGCCGCCTTGGCCATGGCCGGGAAGCTGTAGGCCGAGATATCGTGGGCGATCTTGAAGCCTTCGCGCGAGAAACCTTCGAGGAAGTCGCCGGCGATAGCTTCGCTGGGGGCGAAGCCGATGGCGTGCACCAGGCCGTCGAGCTGGGTCCAGGACTTGCCGAGATCGGCGAACAGGGCATTGATCTGCTCATCGCTGCCGACGTCGCAGTCGAAGATGAGTTTGCTGTCGAATTCTTCGGCGAACTTGGTGATGCGGTCCTTGAAGCGTTCGCCGACATAGGTAAATGCCAGTTCGGCGCCTTCGCGCTTGCATGCGGTCGCGATGCCATAGGCAATCGAGCGGTTCGACAGCAGACCGGTGATCAGAATTTTTTTGCCTTGCAGAAATGCCATGATGACTCCGTTGGGTCCGTCGCGAAGGCCGCAACTGCTGCGCGCGCTTGCCGACGTTGATGGGTGCGGCGCCATGCTGCTTTCGCCGGCGCACGCTGGAACAGACCCGGATTGTAGGGGCTTGCGCAGCAGGCGGCAACCTCTGGCGCAGTCACCGCCGGCAAGCGAGGCCGGGAACCGATGCGCGGCGCACGCATCTCGATCATTGAAAATCGCATGAAGCCGGGCGCGGGCCTTGGGTACAATGCCTTCCGATACTTGCCATGCAACCCGCTGCCGGCACGAGACTTGCGTGCCGCCAGCCCGACACTGACATCACCGCCCACAAGAGCCGCCAACAATCGCCCGCATGGTCAAACCGTTTCCCCTCCTACGCCGCGCCCTGTGCTGCGCCAGCCTGCTTGTGGCCAGCCTGGCCGCGCATGCCGAGCACGCCTTTTCGTTGTACGACACGCCCAGGTACGGCCCCGGCTTTACCCATTTCGACTACGTCAATCCCGATGCGCCCCGGCGCGGCACGCTGTACCTGGCCAATCCGGACCGCCGCACCAGTTTCGACAAGTTCAATCCGTTCTCGCTCAAGGGCGTCTCCGCCGCCGGCGTGGCCGAACTGATGTTCGAGACGCTGACGGTGCAATCCTCGGATGAAGTCGCTACCGTCTATGGCCTGCTGGCCGACGATATCCGGCTGGCGCCGGACCGCATGTCGATCGACTTCCATCTCAATGCCCAGGCCCGCTTCAATAATGGCGACAAGGTCACCGCGGACGACGTCAAGTATTCGTTCGATACCCTGATGGCCAAGGGCGCGCCCGGGTTCAAGTCGATATTTGCCGATGTGAAGCGCTGCGTGGTGGTCGATGCGGCCACGGTGCGCTTCGAGTTCGCCAGCCAGAACCACGAGCTGCCGCTCATCGTCGGTAGCGTGCCGGTGTTCTCGAAGAAATGGGCGCAAGGCACGCCGTTCGACCAGATCCAGCTGACCGCACCGATTTCGAGCGGCCCTTACCTGATCGATAGCTACGATCTCGGACGCGCCATCACCTATCGCCGCAATCCCGACTATTGGGGCCGGCAAGTGCCGAGCCGGCGTGGCATGTACAACTTCGAGCGCATCGTCTATCGCTTCTATGCCGATGACGTGGCGCGCCTGCAGGCGTTCAAGGCTGGCGAATTCGACGTGGTGGTGGAATACAGCGCCAAGAACTGGGCCCGCAGTTATACCGGCCCGCAGTTTCGCGATGGCCGCATCATCAAGAAGGAGTTCAAGCACTCCAACGGCGCCGGCATGCAGGGCTTCGTGATGAACCTGCGGCGCGACCAATTCAAGGATGTGCGGGTGCGCCAGGCCATCGGGCTGGCGCTGGACTACGAATGGATGAACCGGCAGCTGTTCTACAGCCAGTACACCCGCATCTATTCGTTCTTCAACAACAGCCAGCTGGCCGCCACGGGCGTGCCGGAAGGCGATGAGCTGGCGCTGCTCAAGTCGATCCAGGCCCGTGGCGGCAAGATCGATCCGGCGGTATTCGGGCCGGCGCCGGTGCCGCCCAACACCAATCCACCAGGCTCGCTGCGCGAGAACCTGCGTAAAGCTCGTGCGCTGCTGGCCGAGGCTGGCTGGGTCTACAAGGATGGCGCGGTACGCAATGTCCAGGGCCAGCCGCTGTCGTTCGAGATCCTCGATGACCAGGGCGCGATGTCGCGCGTGGTCAGCGTGTTCGCCCGCAACCTGCGCACGCTCGGCATCGACGTCTCGCAGCGCACCGCCGACTACGCGCTGGTGGCCAAGCGCATGGAAGAGTTCGACTTCGACATGACCAGCATCCGTTTTCCCGATGTGAGCAGCCCCGGCAACGAGATGTTCGACATGTTCGGTTCCAAGGCGGCCGATGAGAAGGGCTCCAACAATGCATGGGGCCTGAAGGACCCGGTGGTCGACCAGCTGGTGCAGTCGCTGGTGGCGGCCGATTCGCGGGCGCGGCTGACGGCCGCCGCCCGCGCGCTGGACCGGGTGCTGCTGCACAAATACATCGTGGTGCCGCACTGGTACTCGTCGACCCATCGCATCGCCTATCAGAACCGCTTTGGCATTCCGGCCAAGGCGCCGCTGTATTACCAGGCCGATCCCTACGTGATCGCTACCTGGTGGGAAGAGAAGGCGCGATGAAAACACTCCCTGCGGCAAGCCTGGAACGAACATGAATATCTGGACTTATATATTGAAGCGGGTGCTGCTGATGGTGCCCACGCTGTTCGGCGTGATCGCCATCACCTTTGCGGTCATCCAGTTCGTGCCGGGCGGTCCGGTCGAGCAGGCCCTGATCGAGATGAAGGGACGCGGCGGCGCCGGTGAGGCCTCGGGCGGCGGCGTGGCCTCGGGCGCCGCCGGCTATCGCGGTCGCCAGGGCATCGACGAGGTGCGCGTGGCCGAGATCAAGAAGCTGTATGGCTTCGACAAGCCACCGGCCGAACGCTTCTGGAGCATGCTCAAGGGTTTCCTGACGTTCGACCTGGGCAAGAGCTTCTATCATCACGGCGATGTCTGGTCGCTGGTCAAGTCCAAGCTGCCGGTGTCGATCACGATCGGCTTGTGGACCTTCTTCCTGACCTATCTGATTTCGATCCCGCTGGGCATCGCCAAGGCGGTGCGCGAGGGCAGCCGCTTCGACGGTTTCACCAGCGCGCTGGTGCTGGTCGGGTATTCGATCCCCGGATTCGTGTTGGGGGTGTTCCTGCTGGTGGTGTTCGGCGGCGGCAGCTTCCTGCAGTGGTTCCCGCTGCGGGGGCTTACCTCGGATGACTGGCAGAGCCTGTCGCTGGTGGGCAAGGTAACCGACTACCTGTGGCATATCACGCTGCCGGTGACGGCCTCGGTGGCCGGCGCCTTTGCCGTCACCACCATGCTGACCAAGAATACCTTCCTCGAAGAGATCCGCAAGCAGTATGTGCTGACGGCGCGCGCCAAGGGCTTGTCCGAACACCGGGTGCTTTACAAGCACGTGTTTCGCAATGCGCTCATTCCGCTGGTGACCGGCTTTCCGGCCGCCTTCATCGGCGCCTTCTTTGCCGGCAGCCTGCTGATCGAGACGCTGTTCTCGCTCGATGGCCTGGGGCTGCTCTCTTACGAATCGGTGATCCGGCGCGACTATCCGGTCGTCATGGGAACGCTCTATCTCTTCACATTGATCGGCCTGGTGGTCAAGCTGCTGGGCGACCTCTGCTACGTCTGGGCCGATCCACGCGTGCAATTCGAAAGCCTGGACAAATGAGCGCAACACAGATTCCTCCCGCTTCTTCTTCGGCGCCATCGATCTCTCCCGGTCGCCGCATCTGGTTGCGCTTTCGCGCCAGCCGACGCGGCTACTGGAGCCTGGTGATCTTCAGCGTGCTGTTCGTCATCAGCCTGGGCGCCGAGCTGGTCTCCAACGACAAGCCGTTGGTGGCGCGCTATAACGGCCAGTTGATGTTTCCGCTGGTGCACGATTATTCGGACAAGAGCTTCGGCGGCGACTTCGATTCGCCCGCCGATTACCTCGATCCCTTCATTCGCCATCAATTCCAGAAGGACGGCAACTGGGCGATCTATCCACTCAATCACTACAGCTACGACACGCTCAATTACTTCGCCAAGGATCCCAACCCGGCCGCGCCGTCGGCCGAGAACTGGCTGGGCACCGACGATCGCGGGCGCGACGTGGTGGCGCGGCTGCTCTACGGGTTCCGGGTGTCGGTCCTGTTCGGACTGGCGCTGACGGCCATCGGCATCGTGCTCGGCATCGGGTTCGGCGCGCTGCAGGGTTACTTTGCCGGGCGCACCGACCTGTTCGCGCAACGCCTGCTTGAAATCTGGGGCTCGATGCCGGAGCTGTACCTGCTGATCATCTTCTCGTCGATCTTCCAGCCCAGCCTGGGTTTGCTGCTGATCCTGCTGTCGCTGTTCGGGTGGCTGGGCCTGTCGGACTATGTGCGGGCCGATTTCCTGCGCAACCGCAATCTCGAATACGTGCAGGCCGCGCGGGCTTTGGGCTTGCCCAATCGGCTGATCATCTGGCGCCATATCCTGCCCAACAGCCTGACCACGGTAGTGACCTTTCTGCCGTTTCGCATGAGCGGCGCGATCCTGGCGCTGACCAGCCTCGACTTCCTGGGCCTGGGCGTGCCGCCGTCCACCCCCAGCCTGGGCGAGTTGCTGGCGCAGGGCAAGAACAACCTCGACGCGTGGTGGATTGCGCTGTCGACTTTCCTGGTGCTGACGGTGATGCTGCTACTGCTCACCAACATAGGCGACGCCTTGCGTAACGCCCTCGACGTGCGGAGGAAGGCATGAGCCAGCAAGCGACGCAACATTTGCTTCAGGTCGACAACCTGGTGGTGCGGTTTGGCGGCAGCACAGTGGTGGACGACATCAGCTTTTCCATTGCCCCCGGCGAGAAATTCGCGCTGGTGGGCGAATCCGGTTCGGGCAAATCGGTCAGTGCGCTGGCGCTGCTCAAGCTGAACCAGGACGCCCAGTATGGCGGGCGCATCCTGCTCGATGGCCAGGATATCCTGCAGAAGAGCGAGCGCCAGATGCAGCAGGTGCGCGGCAAGGATGTGGCGATGATCTTCCAGGAGCCGATGACGGCCTTGAATCCGTTATTCACCATCGGTAACCAGATCGCCGAGGTGCTGATGCGCCACGAAGGCATCAATGCCCGCCAGGCCGCGTTGCGCACCGTCGAGTTGCTGGACAAGACCGGCATCCCGGAGCCGGCACGACGGGCGCGCGCCTATCCGCACGAGCTCTCGGGCGGACAGCGGCAGCGGGCGATGATCGCCATGGCGCTGGCGTGCAAGCCGCGCCTGCTGATCGCCGACGAGCCGACCACGGCGCTGGACGTGACCATCCAGGTGCAGATCCTTGAATTGCTGAATCAACTGCAACGCGATGACAACATGGCGGTGCTGATGATCTCGCACGACCTGAACCTGGTGCGCCATTTCGCCGACCGGGTCGGCGTGATGGAGAAGGGCAAGTTGCTCGAGAGCGCGGCCACCGCCGAACTGTTTGCCAATCCGCAGCAGCCCTATACCCGCAAGCTGCTGCAAAGCCGTCCGCAACGCAGCGTGGCCGAAGTCGCAGCCGATGCGCCGGTGGTGCTGCAGGCCGAGCAGTTGCGCTGCACCTATGCCATCAAGCAGGGCTGGTTCAGCAAGCGCCTGTTCCATGCAGTCGATGGCGTCGACCTGCAACTGCGGCGCGGCGAGACCCTCGGCATCGTAGGCGAATCAGGCTCGGGCAAGTCGACCCTGGGCATGGCGTTGCTGCGCCTGTCGGGGGCCAGGGTGGCCGGCGCGATCCGCTTCGAAGGCGCCTCCATCGCCGACAGCCGGAGCTCGGAGCTGCGGCCATTGCGGGCGCGCATGCAGGTGGTGTTCCAGGATCCCTATGCCTCGCTGTCGCCACGGCGCACCGTGTTGCAGATCGTCGGCGAAGGCCTGGCCCTGCACCACCAGGACCTGTCGCCAGAGCAGCAGCGCACGCGGGTGGTCGATGCGCTGGCCGAAGTCGGTCTGCCGGCGCATATGCTGGAGCGCTATCCGCACGAGTTCTCCGGCGGCCAGCGTCAGCGCATTGCGATTGCGCGGGCGCTGGTGCTGCAACCCGAACTGCTGTTGCTGGACGAGCCGACCTCGGCGCTCGATGTGACCGTCCAGCAGCAGGTGCTGCAGTTGCTGGCCGAATTGCAGCGCCGCCATGGCCTGGCCTATCTGTTCATCACGCATGACCTGGCGGTGGTGCGCGCCATGGCACATCAGGTGCTGGTGATGAAGGATGGCAAGGTGGTCGAGAGCGGCGAGACGGAAACCTTGATGGCGCAGCCGCGCCAGCCTTATACCCAGCGCTTGCTGGCGGCGGCTTCGTATGCGGCCGATGTGAGCGCATAGCCTCGCCGCCAATAAAAATGCCGTCCGGCGCAAACCGGACGGCATGACATGAAGCGGTACACAACAATATTGTTCTGATAGCGTTGGTGTGATGTTGCATGCAGCCAGGCTGCAGTCTCCTCCGGTATCTCCCGGATTTCTTCGTAATGACTTATTGCTTGCGGCCGCCGTTGCCGGCTGCCAGGGTGATCGGCTTGGCCGCTGCCACCTTGCGTGCCGGCGCGGCCACCTTGCGCACCGGGGCCTTGGCCGCAGCGACCTGGCGTCGTGCCGGGGCCGGTGCTGCGCGGTGCGTTGCCACCCGGGTGGGCGCGGCGCTGTGCACCACGTTCGGTACATTCAGCTGCAGGCTCTGGCCGGCGGCCAGCGTGTCGCGTTTGAGGCCGTTCCATTCGCGCAACTGGGCCACGCTGACGCGATAACGGCCGGCGATGCCTGCCAGGGTGTCACGCTTGCCGGCCTTGACGTAGATGCGGCGCGTCTCCGGCACATCCGGGGCGATCGCCAGGCGGGCATTGTCGGCGATCTCGGGCGTGAGGTCGGTATCGAGCGATGTGGTTTCTTCGGACTTCGGCACCAGGATGGTCGAACCGGCCTTCAACACCATGCGTGGCGGAATCTGGTTGACGCTGCGGATCACTTCCGGCGTGGTGCCGAACTTGCTGGCGATGGTTTCGATGCGCTCGCGGGCGCTGGAGACGGTGTGCGCGGTCCAGCTGGTGAAGGCCTGGGTCCACTTCGACATGTTCGACTTGAACTTCTCGGCATTGGTCTCGGGCAGCAGGATCTTGGTGTCTTCGCCGCCGATGATTACCGGACGGTTGAACTGCGGGTTGAGCGCCTTGAACTCGTCCAGTGACAGCTCGGCCAGTTGCGCCGCTACCTTGACGTCGATATTGCGTGTCTTGCCGATGGTGACGAAGTAAGGCTGGTTGTCGACCTTGGGCAGGGCGATCTCGAACGCGGCCGGATTGGCAATGATGTTCTTGACCGCCTGCAGCTTGGGCACGTAGTTGCGGGTCTCGTTGGGCATCTGCGCCGACAGCGTATTGAAGTCGATCGGCAGGCCCGCGGCCAGGTTGCGGTTGACCGCGCGCTGCACCGAGCCTTCGCCCCAGTTATAGGCAGCCAGCGCCAGTTGCCAGTCGCCGAACATGCCGTACAGCTTCTGCAGGTAGTTCAATGCCGCATCGGTCGAGGCCAGCACATCGCGGCGCTCGTCGGTAAACATGTTCTGCTTGAGGTTGTAGTCGCGACCGGTGGAGGGGATGAACTGCCACATGCCAGCCGCCTTGGCGGTCGACAGCGCCTCTGGATTGAAGGCCGATTCGATGAACGGCAGCAAGGCCAGTTCGGTCGGCATGCCGCGCTTTTCCAGCTCTTGCACTACGTGAAACAGGTAACGCGATGCGCGCACGGTGGTGCGCTGGATGTAGTCGGGGCGCGAGCTGTACCACTGGGTCTGGCTCTCGACCAGGTTGTTGTCCAGGTCGGGAATGCCGAAGCCCTTGCGGATCCGGGTCCAGATGTCGATGTCGTTCATCCCCGGCAGCGCATTGCCAGCCAGTTCGGGATTGATCGCATTGAAGGGAGCAGGGTAGATCGAGATGTCGTTGGCGTGGGAGAGCAGCGGGGTGCCAGCGCAGAGTAGTACGGCTATAGCGAGGGTCTTCAGTGTTCGCTGCATGTGGGCGATGTCCTGTGCCAGGGGCTAAAGAGTTGCAACAATTGCCATGCAGTCGCAGCCTGGCTCCATCGGAGGGCCGGCAAACTGCCGAGAAACAATGTCATCGGGTCAGACGCATAGGATGCGGCATCGAAACTGCTGAGGTCCTGCTGCACGAAACAGTGTCAGCAAGAGGCGAATTCTCACGTAAGAATAAGTAAAAAAACGCGCGCCAAAATGAGGAATTGAGCGAGTGTACGGAAGACCCTTTTCCGCAGTCAAGTAAAAAAATGCCCCTGTTACAAAGGAGTCTGTCGGATCTTCGTGCAATATGCCGCTTTTTTGTTGCAACGGAGGTCTACTTGTAGACATTCTTCCATTCGCGCAGCGCGGCGAAGATGCTAACTTCGTCCATGTTCGTCGAACGACCGCTCTCTTGCAGCGATGTTGCGATTTCGGCCTGGTCGCAGCGGAGGAAGGGATTGGTGGCGTGTTCCAGGGCGATGGTCGACGGCACCGTCGGCAGGTTGCGCTCGCGCTTGGCGCTGTCGGCGGCAATCCGCTGGTGCAGCGCTGCATTGCCGGGCTCGACTGCGGCGGCAAAGCGCAGGTTGGACAACGTATATTCGTGCGCGCAATAGACGGCGGTAGCAGGCGGCAGGCTGGACAGTTTGGCAAGCGACCGGTGCATCTGTGCCGGGGTGCCTTCGAAGATGCGGCCGCAGCCGCCCGCAAACAGGGTGTCGCCGCAAAAGAGCAGCTCGGCCGCTGGCGCGTGATAGGCGATATGGCCCAGCGTATGGCCTGGAACATCGATCACCTCCAGCGTGAGCGGCAACTGCGCCAGCGTGACCTGATCGCCTTCTGCCAGCGGGTGGGTCAGGCCGGCGATGTCTTCGCGCGCCGGGCCATAGACCGGAATGCCCGGGAAAGCGGCGGCCAGCGCCAGCACACCGCCGACATGGTCAGCATGATGATGAGTCAGTAGAATAGCGCCCAGCGTGAGGCGGTTCGCCGCCAGCGCGGCCAGGACCGGGGTGGCGTCGCCCGGGTCGACCACGGCGGCTTGCTGCCCGTCATGGATCAGCCACAAATAGTTGTCGTTGAAGGCCGGTACGGCCAGGACGGCCAATGCAGATTTCGGATCCCGGGTGGCTGGCGTGGCTGGCTGCTCGGTCATAGGCGTGATTGAATGATTGAAAATGCGCAAGCGCAGATTATAGACCTGGCCTCCTGGTTGCAGACTCCCACCGGGACTTACCTGCGCCAGTGGGAGCAGCAGCATCTCAATACCCTCACGGCTGACATCTTCGGTTTCAATGCGGTGCAGATCGGCTCGCCCCAGATTCATGCGTTGCAGGCCAACCGCATGCCCTATCGCTGGCTGACCGATAACGTGATGCCGGGCGAGAACCAGTCGCAACTTGAAATACCGCAGGTGCTGGTGCACGATTTCTGCGAGTTGCCCTTTGCGTCGCAGAGCCTGGACCTGGTGGTGTTGCCCCATGTGCTTGAATTTGCGGCCGAGCCGCACCAGGTATTGCGCGAGGTCGAGCGGGTGTTGATTCCCGAGGGGCAGTTGATCATCTGTGGCTTCAATCCCAGCAGCCTGTGGGGCTTGCGCCAGGCCGGCGGTCGTTTGACCGGCGCGCATTTCCTGCCGCGCGATGGCGAATTCATCCGCCTGCCCCGCCTCAAGGATTGGCTCAAGCTGCTCAACATGGAAGTCAACCGCGGCCATTTCGGCTGCTATGCGCCGCCCTGCGAAACCGAAAAATGGCTGGAACGCTTCGGCTTCATGGAAAAGGCCGGCGACCGCTGGTGGCCTTACTTCGGCGCCGTGTATATCGTGCAGGCGATCAAGCGCGTGCCCGGCATGCGCCTGGTCGGTCCGGCACTGAGCCGGCAGAAGGTCAAGGCGCCGCGCGGCGTGCCGGCCACCAACCGCATTCACAAGTCCGACGGCCGGTGATCGGGTATGATCGCGGCCTCGCATTGATGTATCAACAGGCAAGAGTATGGACAAGGTAGAAATTTATTCGGACGGCGCCTGCAAGGGCAACCCGGGGCTGGGCGGCTGGGGCGCATTGCTGGTGTTCAACGGCCAGGAGAAGGAAATCTTCGGCGGCGAGCGCAATACCACCAACAACCGCATGGAACTGATGGCGGTGATCCAGGCATTGACCGTGCTCAAGCGGCCCTGCGACGTGGTGGTGCACACCGACAGCCAGTACGTGCAAAAGGGCATCAGCGAATGGATCCATGGCTGGAAGGCGCGCGGCTGGAAGACCGCTGCCCGCGAACCGGTCAAGAATGCCGACCTGTGGCAGGCGCTCGACGCCGCCCAGGCCGAGCACAAGGTCGAATGGCGCTGGGTGCGCGGTCACAACGGCCACGCCGGCAACGAGCGCGCCGACCAGTTGGCCAATCGCGGCGTCGAGACCGCGCGCTGAGCCGGTCGCATCATCCCGTCAATCAGTTAGTCATCACCAGAGACAGCCCCATGCGTCAGATCGTCCTCGATACCGAAACCACCGGCCTGTCGCCACGCGCCGGTAACCGCATCCTCGAAATCGGTTGCGTCGAACTGCTCAATCGCCAGCTGTCCGGTCGCAATCTGCACTTCTACATCAATCCCGAGCGTGATTCGGAAGAGGGTGCGCTGGCGGTGCACGGCCTGACCACCGAGTTCCTGTCCGACAAGCCGACCTTCAAGCAGATCGCCGCCGAGTTCCTGGACTACGTGCGCGGGGCGCAGATCATCATCCACAACGCGCCGTTCGACGTCGGCTTCCTCGATGCCGAACTGGCCTTGCTGGGGCTGCCGAAGTTCAGCGAGCACGTCGACAGCGTGATCGATTCGCTGCAAATGGCCAAGGAGCAGCACCCCGGCCGCCGCAATTCGCTCGATGCGCTGTGCGACCGCTATGGCATCTCCAACGCGCACCGTACCCTGCACGGCGGCTTGCTGGATGCGGCGCTGCTGTCCGAGGTGTACCTGGCCATGACGCGTGGCCAGAACACGCTGACGATGGATCTCGGCGGCAGCGAAGACGATGCCGCCGGCGCGCTGGCGCTCGAAGCCACGCCGCTGGCCGACATCATCGTGCTGGCCGCCAGCGACGAAGAACTGGCCCTGCACGAAGGCGTACTGAACCAGTTGGACAAGGAAGTGCGGGGCGCCTGCGTGTGGCGTTTTGAACCGCCGCCACCGGAAGAGGCGACAAGCGCGGCACCTGCCTGACGCTTTGCGTGCGAACTATTTGAGGATTTTTTGAAGAGGACTTGCCCGCTCTGCAAAAATTATGTAATATCTTGCCTCTCGACGCATGAGCAGTAAGCGACGCAGAACAAAAATGGAAGGTTAGCTCAGGGGTAGAGCACTGCATTCACACTGCAGGGGTCGCAAGTTCGAAACTTGCACTTTCCACCAGGATTCGATAAAAAAGCCAGCCTTGCGCTGGCTTTTTTTCGTCCTGAAAAAAGCACTGATGGCTGGCGAACTGGTATATCGGGCCGATGCAGGTGGGTAATCCGAACGAGTCAATACTGCCCGAGCGCTAGCACGATTTGCCAACACCCCACAAAATCGGATATAAATGATAAGCATTATCAATATAACTCCGAGAATCCTTTCGTACCGCCGCCATGCCCGCCGCCGACTCACCCCTGCACCAAGACTTGCACGCGCTCTACAGCGATCATCATGGGTGGTTGTTCAAATGGCTGCGCTGGCGCCTGGGCAATGCCGCCGACGCCGCCGACCTGGCGCAAGATGCCTTCCTGCGGCTGATCGTCAAGCCTGAGCCGACCCGCTTCAATTCGCCGCTGCAGGCGCGTGCCTATCTGCGCACGATGGCGCAGGGACTGTGTACCGATCTATGGCGTCGGCGCGAGGTCGAACAGGCCTGGCTCGACGCGCTCGCGATGCAGCCCGAAGCACACGCCCCCTCCCTGGAGCACCAGGCCATCGTCATCGAAACCCTGATGCAAGTGGGCGCCATGATCGACCGCCTTCCTGAAAAAGCCCGCAAGGCCTTCGTGATGGCGCAGATCCAGGGCTTGCCCACCCCCGAGATCGCGACCGCGCTCGGGGTGTCGCAGCGCATGGTGCAAAAGTATCTGGCGCAGGCGATGCTGCAGCTGGCGCTGATCGACGCCGGCTTGAGCACTTGAACATGGCGCACCTGCACCCCGGGGAGGTCAAGGCGGACTTCGACAGCCTGGAGCAAGCCGCACACTGGTACGCTGCCCTCCATGGCGGTGATGAATCGCCCGAACAACGCGCAGCATGGTCCCGCTGGTTGCACGAAAAACCCGAACACCGCCGCGCCTGGAGCCACATCGAGGCCGTCAGCCTGCGCATGGCTCCGTTGCGCGCCGAGGGCGAGCGTGATGCGGCAGCGGTGGCCATCGAAGTGTCGGCCAAACGTCGTCACGGGCGCCGCCAGGCATTGCGCGGCCTGGCCGTTCTCGGCGCAGGCGGCCTGGCCGGGTGGCTGGCCTGGCGCACCACGCCCTTGCATGACGTGGTCATGGCCCTGAACGCAGATCACCGCACCGGCACCGGGCAATTGCACGACTTCACGCTGGCCGATGGCACGCGGGTCTGGCTCAACACCGGTAGCGCCGTCGATGTGGCGTTCGATCGGGAACATCGTCTGCTGAGGCTCAGGCGCGGTGAAATCCTGGTCGATACCGGCCATGAGGCACAACCCCGGCCCTTCTATGTCGACACCCGGTTCGGACGGCTGCAAGCACTGGGGACGCGTTTTACGGTGCGTCAGGACACGGACCATGTGCTGCTTGCGGTGTTCGATGGGCGGGTGCTGGTGCGTAATCTGGCAGGGCAGGAGGAAGTGGTGCCTGCAGGCAGCCAGCGGCGTTTCTCGGCCGATTCCGTCGGCCCCGAAGAGCCGGCTGAGCGCGCCCGCGAAGCCTGGACCAGGGGTGTCATTCTGGCCGAAGATATCCGCCTCGATGCGTTGCTGTCGGAAGTCCGGCGCTATCAGCTCGGGCACCTCGGTGTCGATCCACGCGTGGCCGACCTGCGCGTGGTGGGGCGCTATCCGGCCAATGATCTGCAGCAGACGCTGACCATGCTGGAACGCGATCTCCCGATCCGGGTGCAGCGTGTCCTGCCATGGTGGATTACGCTCGAACCACGATAGGCCATCACGCCTGAAAAAAATTCTCCGGATCGGTTCGCCTTTGGCGGGCTCGTTCGATTACCCAATCAAAGGAGCGCCGTCATTGCGATGCCGGCCTCCATGGGTCAATCAAACCAAGGGGGAAATCCAGTCATGCCGTCTCACCATTTCAACCGTCCGCCGTCGCGCAAGCATCTGGCGATCGTCATCCATCTGGCATTGGGCAGCCTGGTCACGCTCGGCGCGGTGATGCCGTCCACCGACGCTTATGCACAAGTGGCGGCCAGCGCGCCCGCCATGTATCGCTTCGATGTGCCGGCAGGGCCGCTGGCCGGGGCGCTGAATCGTCTGGCCGACCAGGCCAATGTGTTGCTGGGCGCGCCCGGCGCGCTGACCGGTGGCAAAGCCAGTCCGGGCGTGCAAGGCGCGCTTACGCTGGAGGCTGCGTTTCAGGCAGTGCTGGCCGGCAGCGGCTTGCAAGCGGTGCGCCAGGCCGACGGCAGTTGGTCGGTGCGCGAGGCTGCCAGCGGCGTCCAGGGCAACTTGCCGGCCGTCACGGTGTCCGGTGAGAAGACAGCAGCCACCGACCCCTATGCGGGCGGCCAGGTCACGCGCGGCAGTCGGCTGGGCGTGCTGGGATACAGGGACGCGATGGATACGCCCTTCAATACCTCCGGCTATACCGCCGAGCTGATCGAGAACCAGCAGGCGCGCAGCGTGGTCGATGTGTTGCAGAACGATCCCTCGGTGGTCATCGGCTGGCCGCGTGACAGCTATGTGGACCAGTTCAATGTGCGCGGCTTCAACGTCTTGGGCGAGGACTTCACTTACGATGGCCTGTTCGGCGTGTCACCGCCCGGCAAGGTGCCGGTCGAAATCGTCGAACGGGTCGAGATAGTGCGCGGGACCTCGGCGTTCCTGCGCGGTATCACGCCCATGGCCAGCATCGGCGGCGCCATCAACCTGGTTCCCAAGCGTGCCGCCGATACGCCATTGACCCGCCTCACGGCGACCTACGACGCCACCTCCAATATTGGCACCCACCTCGACCTCGGGCGTCGCTTCGGCGAGCGCAACCAGTTCGGCCTGCGCGTCAATGCCGTCTACCGCGATGGCAATACGGTGCGCAGCGGCAGCGCCAAGGAAATGGGGACGCTGGCCATCGGCACCGACTTCCGGGGCGACAAGGTACGCCTGTCGTTCGACGCCGGATTCGACACCCTGGATGTGAAGCGGGGCGAGTACTGGTACTTTCTCGACTCCAACAGCTTCGCCATTCCGGCGGCGCCGGACACCCGCAGGAACACGTCGCAGCAATGGAACCGCGTTCGCACCGATACCACCTATGCCATGGGGCGGGCGGAGTTCGACCTGGCGCCGCAGAGCACTGTATGGGTGGCCGCCGGTGGCCAGAACAACAAGCTGAAGGCGCATTTGCCGGAGCCGATCATCACCAGCGCGGCCGGCGACTTTACCGAATATTTCCAGTATCGCGCCCAGCAGCGCCGGTCGATCACCGGCGAGGCCGGCCTGCGCACGCAATTCGATACCGGTTCGGTGCGTCATACGATGAGCCTGTCGGCCACCGCCTTGCAGCAGAAGGTGTATGGCGACCGGGTGTTCTCGGGAACGGTGGACTCCAATCTCAATAACCCGGTGTATGTGGCCCAGCCCGACTTCTTTGCCAATCCAACCACCGCGCAATACCTGAACAACCTGCCATTGCAGTCGAAGAGCAACTTGAACAGCGTGGCGCTGGCCGACGACATTTCGCTGTTCGATGGCCGCCTGCTGGTCATGGGCGGGGTGCGCCACCAGAGCGTGGATGTGAAGAATTTCTTCCGTGGTCGCCAGCTCTCGGCCTATGACAAGAGCGCCGTGACGGCCGGCGCCGGCGTGCTGTTCAAGGCGATGGACAACCTCTCGCTCTACGCCAGCTATATGGAGGCACTGAACCAGGGGCCGGTGGCGCCCACCGGCACCAGCAATGAAGGCACCATCTTTGCGCCATACAAGAGTCGCCAATACGAGTTGGGGGTGAAGTACGAACTGGGCCAGCGCCTGATGGCTACCGTAAGCGCGTTCCAGATCGCCAGGCCCAACGGCCAGACCAACCTGCAGACGCTCGAGTACAGCCTTGACGGCGAGCAACGCAACCGTGGCCTGGAAATCGGCATGTCGGGTGAGGTGGTGCGAGGCGTTCGCCTGCTGGGCGGCGCCATGCTGCTCGATGCGCGCCTGACCCATACCGAGGGCGGTCTCAACGAAGGCAAGCGCGCCACGGGCGCACCACGCTATAACATGCGCATCGGCGGCGAATGGGATATCAATGATGCGCCCGGCCTGACGCTGACTTCCCGCGTCAATCACGCCGCCATGCAGTATGTCGATAGCGCCAACCTGCAGAGCATTCCGGCGTGGACCACGGTCGATCTCGGCGGGCGTTACAACTTCAGGCTCAAGACCGGCCAGGCCGTGACCTTGCGTGCTGACATTCGTAATCTGTTCGACAAGGCGTACTGGGCTTCTTCGATCGGTACCTGGTTGAATTCGGGCGCCGGTCGCACGCTGACGTTGTCGGCCGCGATCGACTTTTAAGCGGGGACCGCAGGCTGCATCCTGAACGATGGCGGCAAACGATCTAGAATAGCGGGCATCGCTTCGTCAGAAAGCAGACAACGTCAAGGGGACACGGAAGCGCGCTTCCGTGTCCCCTGATTTTTTTCGCGCCCAATTCCATGCCATCCCCATCGCCCGACTCCGTCACATCCTCCGATCCCGACCGCAGGCAACTCTCGCAGCGCGCGCTGTTGTGGATCGTGGCGTCCGGTTTCTTCATGCAGACGCTCGACACCACCATCGTCAATACGGCATTGCCGGCCATGGCGGGCAGCCTGGGCGAGCCGGTGCTGGCGATGCACCCGGTGGTGGTGGCCTATACCCTGACCATGGCTTCGCTGACCCCCGCCTCGGGCTGGCTGGCCGATCGTTTCGGCACCCGCCGCATGTACTTCGCCACCATCCTGGTGTTCGTGATCGGCTCCATCCTGTGCGCGACCGCCACCACCTTGCCGCAATTGCTGGCCGCGCGCGTGGTGCAGGGCATCGGCGGCTCGATGCTGTTGCCGGTGGGACGCCTGGCGGTGTTGCGCAGCGTGCCCGGTGCGCAATACATCGCGGCGCTGGCGTCGATCTCGATTGCCGGCCAGCTCGGGCCGGTGGTGGGCCCGGTGCTGGGCGGCTGGCTGGTGCAAAGCCTGTCATGGCACTGGATCTTCCTGATCAATGTGCCGATCGGCACCCTCGGCATGATCGCCGTGTTGCGCTACCTGCCCGATGATTCGTTGCCGGCCGCGCCGCGCTTCGATGTCCGGGGCTGCGCCTTGCTCTCGGGCTGCATGGTGGCTTTTTCGCTGGCGCTGGATGTGCCGTTCGATCAGCACCGGCTGGCCTGGAGCGCAGCGTTGATGACGATCGCGACCGTGGCGGTGTGGTGCTATGTCCGGCATGCCCGCCGCGACGCCAATCCCCTGTTCAGGCTGGGCCTGTTCGGCGAGCCCAACTTCAGCATCGGGCTGGTCGGCAACCTGGTCTGCCGCATCGGTTCCTCGGCGGTGCCGTTCCTGCTGCCGTTGCTGTTGCAGGTGCGATTGGGTTATACGCCATTGCAGTCGGGTCTGGTGCTGCTGCCGGCGGCCATTGCCGGCACTATCGCCAAGCCCTGGATTGCGCCACTGGTCAAACGCTATGGCTACGATAACTTTCTGCTGGTCAACACAGCCGTGGTGGGCTTGGCGATCGTCTCGTTTGCGCTGATCACCCCGGGCTGGCCGCTGGCGCTGGGCATCGCCCAACTGGCCATATTCGGCGCTGCCAACTCGATGCAGTTCGCGGCGATGAACAGCGTCACCCTCAAAGGCCTTGGCCGGGCCGATGCCGGCAGCGGCAACAGCCTGTTTTCGATGGTGCAGATGCTGGCCATCGGCCTGGGTGTGACCATCGGCGGCGCAATGGTCAACCAGTTCAAGGATGCCTCGGGTGCGGCCACCAGCCTGTCGTTCCAGATCACGTTCGTGATCGTGGGGCTCATCACGCTGGCGTCGGCGTGGGTATTTCGCCGTATGGATGCCCGCTATTTCACCTGAGTCCCGGGGCAGCGCTGACAAAACGCTGACTGCCATAAAAATGGAACATAATTCCCGGCGTGCGGCGCATGCCAGGAATCCCCTGATTGGCATCGGCGCCGCGCTTGAAATACGATGAACCGTGGCGCCGGATTTGGCGTTTTCCTTTAAGCCTTGAAGCCCTATGAACGTATTGTTGGTCGAAGACGATCCGGTGCTCACCGACGGCCTGTCGCGAGTGCTCAATTCGCACGGATTCACCGTGCATACCGTCAACAACGGCACCGATGCCCTGTCGCAGCGTTTCAATGCGTCGGTGCTGGTGCTCGATATCGGCCTGCCGGATATCGATGGCTTCGAGGTATTGCGACGGATGCGCTCGGCCGGCAACAACACGCCGGTGCTGCTGCTGACGGCACGCGACACGATTCCCGACCGGGTGCATGGGCTGGAGCTGGGGGCCGACGATTACCTGGTCAAGCCCTTTGCCACGCCCGAACTGGTGGCGCGCATCAAGGCGCTGATCCGACGCAGTGCGCCGCAGCCGGCGCAATTGCTGGTGGGCGGGCTGTCGCTCGATAACGCCACCAAGCGCGCCGAGATCAATGGCCGCCGCATCGAGCTGTCGCTGCGCGAATGGACCGTGCTCGAATACCTGATGCAGCACGCCTCGCGCGTGGTGTCGAAACAGCAGATCATCGACGCCGTGCTGCCCTGGGGCGAAGACTTCACCATCAATGCGGTCGAGGTGTATGTCTCGCGCATCCGGCTCAAGATCGCCGACTCGGGCGTCGCCATCCGCACCATTCGCGGGTTCGGCTACATGCTCGAAAAGAGCGACAGTTAAGCCGCCGCCGGCATGTCGGTTCCGCACGCCAGTATCCGGCGCAACCTGCTCAAATGGTTGATCGCGCCGCTGCTGCTGATCAATCTGGTTGGCGGCGGCGTGACCTATTGGCTGGCGTGGCTGCCGGCCCAGCATGCATTCGACCAGAACCTGATGGACTCGACCTGGGCCTTGTACGCCCAGGTGCGGCACCGCCAGGAGCACACCACCGCCGAACTCACCCAGCAGGCCGAACAGATCCTGCGCAGCAACCATTCCGACACCACCTTCTTCGCCGTGCGCGACACCGATGGCCAGATCGTGGTCGGCGACCGCGGCTTTCCGGCCATGGTCGAGAGCGACGTCTTCGACCGCCCGATCAGCTACGACGCCGAGATGCGCGGCGAACCGGTGCGCATCGCCGCGTTGCAGGTGCGGGTCAAGAATGGCGTGATCTCGATGGCCGTGGCCGAAACGGTGCGCAAGCGCAACCGGGCCCACTACACCATCCTGTTGTCGCTGCTCATTACCGAAGGCGTGCTGACCTTCATCTCGGTCACCGTGGTGATGCTGGCGGTGCGGCGCGGGTTGCGGCCGTTGCGCAGCCTGCAGCGCAATCTCGAACAACGCGGCCACGGCAAGCTGGGCGCCATCGATAGCGGCGGCGCGCCGATCGAACTGGTGCCGCTGATCGGCGCCATGAACGAGTTGCTGGCGCGTATCGCCAAGGGCGAGGAGGCGCAGCAGAATTTTCTGGCGGACGTGGCGCATCAGTTGCGCACGCCCCTGACCGGGCTCAAGCTGCAACTGGAACTGCTGCACGCCAAGCATGCCGACGAAGCCGATACCACCCGCTCGGTGACGATGATGAATTCGTCGGTCGAACGCATGATCCGCCAGAGTCGGCAATTGCTGGCCCTGGCGCGTTCCGAGCCGGGCCTGTTCGAGCAGCGCAAGCTCGAGATGCTGTCGCTGGACAAGCTGGTGGAAGAATCGATCCAGCACTTCATCGAGGAAGCCGACAAGAAGAACATCGATCTGGGATTCGACCTGGTCCCGGCGCGCCTGGCGGGCGACCGTTTCCTGTTGCGCGACCTGATCGACAACCTGATCGACAATGCGATCCGCTATTCGCCGGCCGGTGGCAGCGTCACGGTACGCTGCCTGGAACAGGACGACGCCACGCTGCTGACCATCGAAGACAGCGGGCCGGGCATCGCCCCTGAACACCGCGAACGCATCTTCGACCGTTTCTACCGCGCCAACGACAAGGTCGCCGGTAGCGGCCTGGGCCTGGCCATCGTGCGCGAGATCGCCCACGATCATGGCGCCACCATCACCCTGGCCTGCGGCGAGCAGGGGCAGGGTACGGTGATTACGGTGCGGTTTGCGCAGGCGGCCTGAGACCGTATTGCATTTTTGTTAATTATTTCTTCTTGGGAATAATGCGCAACGAGGGCGTCGAACCACCGCAGCACACTTATGTCTAACTGCCACTTTGACCCATCCGATCGGAGGCAGCATGAGCGACAAGGTATTGCAGAGCGGCACCCATATTGCCCGTTACGACGCACAGAAGAATCCCGACGACACCTTCGAGGCGCAAGTCTTCGTGCGGTTGTCCCGCGAGCCAGAGCTGGCCGAGACTTATATTCCCGTCGGCATCTTTCCCACTGAAGCCGAAGCGCTCGCCGGCGCTCGCGAACGCGCCGAGCGCGCCTTGAAGGAGCATGAGTTTTGAGCGCCGCCATCCTCACCCGGGCTGGCTGGCGTCGCGCCCTGGCCGCCGTGGCGGTGCTGGCCGTGGTGGCCGGCTGTGCCAGCAGCGGCGACAAGCTGTCGGCGACGCAGCCGTTCGAATTGCGCGGGGCCACCACGGCTGCGACCGAGGGCTGGATCAAGGCCGGCAGCAGTGATGTTCCCGGCACGGTGGTCTATCTGGCGCCGCGCGCCATCCTGGGCGCGGCCGATGTCGAACGCGCGACCGTGCAGAAGGATGCCGCTGGCCGCTCGGTGTTGCTGCTGCAATTCACGCCCGCCGGCACCGCACGGCTGACGGCCGGCACCCGTGAACTGGTCGGACGCCAGTTGGCCGCCGTGGTCGAAGGCCGGGTGACCAACATCGCCAAGGTGACCGAGCCGATGACCATTAACACCATGGCGCTGACCGGGTTTGCCAGCTTTGACGACGCCACCCGGGTGGCGCATGCCATCTCGGCGCGTCGTTAGGGCCTGTTCACATTAAATCTGCGAGATGCGCTGCCTGGGGGCAACCCTTCGGGAGAGGCCGGCAAGCATCGCCTGCCGTTGTTGCAGCTCCTTGCCGTAGCACCACTACGGCGCGTCGCTACGCCTAGCCAGACAACGCTTGCCGACCTCTCGCACTCGCAGATTTAATGTGAACAGGCCCTGGTACACCGAGGGCAGCTTGAGAACGGCTGAAACATGTTATGTTTCAGCCGTTTCGCCTTGTGCGCCCCCCATCTTCGCTTTCCTGCCGCCGCCCCTATGTCCGTTGCCCGCCATATTGTCCAGGTTCATCCCCGGTTGTTAGTGGCCGCTGCCGCTGGCCTTGTGGCCGGAGCATGCTGGCCATCCGGCTCGGTGGTCTCTCATTGCCTCATCGGGTGGAATGTCGGGGTCTGGCTTTACCTGTTCTTTCTGTGGTCGATGATGCTGCGGGCCGATGCGCAAGCCACCAAGCGCCGCGCCGAGCAGGAAGACGAAAGTGCGCAACTGGTGCTGGCGATGGTGTGCGTGGCGGCCGTCGCCAGCCTGGTCGCGATCCTGCTGGAGCTGGCCGGCGGCCAGGGCGAGCAGGGCAGGCTGGGGCGCTATGTGTTCACGGGCGCCACGGTATTGGGCTCGTGGCTGATGATCGGCACCATCTTCACGGTGCACTATGCACGCCAGTTCTATGCCGACGACGATGACCCATCGGCCTTGCCGTTGCGCTTTGCCGATGGCGTGGCGCGTCCCGACTACTGGGATTTTCTTTATTTTTCATTCACCATCAGCGTGGCCGTGCAAACCTCCGATGTGGGCGTGGCCACCCGTGCGCTGAGAAAGACGGTGCTGGCGCATTCGCTGATCTGTTTTATTTTCAATGCCGCCATCATCGGCTTGTCGATCAATATCGCCGCCAGCCTGGCCGGGGGCTGAGTGGGGACTGGGCGCCGGATTGAACCGAACGTCGCAAGCCCTGTCCTAGCCGGGTTCGGGCCATTGCCGCACTGCATGATGGCAGGCCGTACTGCTAATAAACAAGTATAATTTTTGGCACTTTTTGCCACGCAGAAATGCGTAGGGAGGGGGATCACGGTCCCTCGTCGGCTCATTAGAATCTATTAGAACGGAGCGCACCGTGCCGGTTTTTTCCAGCCAAGCCGAAGAACGCATTGCCACATTCAAGCGCCAGAGCAAGGGCGCATTCTCGGGGCCACCGCTGCCGCCCGGGCCACTGGTGGGGTTCGGCATCGCCATCCTGGCGGTGATCCTGATCTCGATCTTCACGCTGCAAGCCTCGATCACCCGTACCGAAGCGGCCGATGCCGTCTCGCACACCATCGACGTGCGCGAACAGCTGCAGGTGCTGATCTCGGCGATGAAGGATGCCGAAACCAGCCAGCGAGGTTTTTTGCTGACCGGCGCTGAAAGTTACCTGGCGCCGTACAACCAGGCCAAGGCGGCATTGCCCGGCGAATTCGACAAGCTGCGCAAGCTGGTGTCGGATAGCGCCGAGCAGTTGCAGCGGCTGTCGCAGGTCGAATCCATCACCCGTGAAAAGATGGACGAACTGGGTGAAACCATCACCCTGCGTCGCAATGGCGACGCCGCCGGCGCGCTGGCGGTGGTGCAGTCGGACCGCGGCAAGATGGCCATGGATCGCGTGCGGGCGGTCGTGCGCGAGATGGAAAACACCGAACGCAATTTGCTGGCCACGCGCCAGGGCGACTGGCAGGACGCGGTGCTGTTTTCCAGCATCGTCACCTGGGGTGGTTCATCGCTGTTGCTGCTGTTGATCCTGGCGTCGGCCGTGATGACCTCGCGTGACTATCGCAGCCGCGAAAAGCAGACCTGGATCCGTTCCGGGCAGATGGGCCTGGCGCAGCGCCTGCAGGGCGACCAGCGCCTGGAGCTGCTGGGTGAGAACACGCTCAATTTCCTGGCCAATTACCTCAATGCCCAGATCGGCGCGATCTACCTGCGCAAGAGCAGCGGCCAGTTCGAGCGCTTCGGCGGCTATGCCATGCCCGCCGGCGCAGGTGCGCTGGCGTTGCACGACGGCGAGGGCTTGCTGGGCCAGGCGGTCAAGCAGAACCAGGCGATGCATGTGCGCGATGTGCCGCAAGACTATTTCGCGGTGTCGTCGGCCACGGGGCAACTTGCGCCGAAGGAATTGCTGATCGTGCCGGCAGCCGCTGAAGGCCAGGTGCAGGCGGTGTTCGAACTCGGCTTCCTGCGTCGCATCCGGCCTGAAGAAGAAGAATTGCTGGCGCGCCTGTCGGACCAGATCGCGATTGCCGTGCGTTCGTCCAAGGATCGCAGCCGCCTGGAAGAACTGCTGGAAGAAACCCAGCGCCAGGCCGAGGAGCTGCAGGCGCAACAGGAAGAACTGCGGGTCAACAACGAAGAGCTGGAAGAGCAGGGCCAGGCGCTGAAGGCTTCGCAACTGCGACTCGAAACGCAACAGGCCGAACTGGAAGAAACCAACGCCCAGCTGGAAGAGCAGGCGCAACTGCTGGAAACCCAGAAGGACGATCTGGCCAAGACCCAGGTGGTGCTGGTGGACAAGGCCACCGAGCTGGAGCGCGCCAACCAGTACAAGAGCGAGTTCCTGGCCAACATGAGCCACGAACTGCGTACCCCGCTCAACTCGACCCTGATCCTGGCCAAGCTGCTGGCCGACAACAAGCACGGCAACCTGAGCGAAGAGCAGGTGCGTTTTGCCCAGACCATCTCGTCGGCCGGCAACGACCTGCTGGCGCTGATCAACGATATCCTCGACCTGTCGAAGATGGAGGCCGGCAAGCTCGATATCCTGCCCGAGCCGTTCGCGGTGGCCAAGCTGGCCGACGAATTGCGCGCGGTGTTTGCCGTGACCGCCCAGCAGAAGGGCCTGGCGCTGCGCGTGAGCGTCGATCCGGCTGCGCCGCCACAGATCGAAACCGATATCCAGCGCCTGAGCCAGATCCTCAAGAATCTGCTGTCCAACGCCATCAAGTTCACCGAGAAGGGCGAAGTGACCATGACCGTGCGGGATGCCGGGGCCGGTCATGTGGCCTTCGTGGTGCGCGATACCGGCATCGGCATCGGCGCCGAGCAGCACCAGTTCATCTTCGAGGCCTTCCGCCAGGCCGATGGCAGCACTCACCGCAAGTACGGCGGCACCGGGCTGGGATTGTCGATCTCGCGCGATCTCGCGCGCCTGCTGGGCGGCGATATCCAGGTCCAGAGCCGGGAGGGCGAGGGCAGCATCTTCACCCTGACGCTGCCGCGTGTGTATGCCGGCGACGGCGATGCGCCGTCGGGCATGTCCGGTTCGGCTACCCCGACACAGGCGTCGGGACTGCAATGGCCGGCGTCCACATCGACCTTGTCGCCCACCTCGGCCGGCGCGGTGGCCGCTGCCCCCGATGTGCGGTCGAACCAGACGCATCCGGGACGGGCCCTGACCGAGATCGCCATCGAAGACGACCGTCATCGCATCGAACCCAATGCGCGCCTGATCCTGGTGTGCGAGGACGACACGGCGTTCGCCCTGATCCTGCGCGACCTGGTGCATGAGATGGGCTTCCAGTGCGTGATTACCCACTCGGCCAACGACGGCGTGGCCGCGGCCGAGATGTACCGCCCCAGCGCCATCCTGCTCGACATGAACCTGCCCGATTTTTCCGGCCTGGGCGTGCTCGACCAGATCAAGCGCAATCCGCGCACCCGGCATATTCCGGTGCATGTGGTGTCGGTGGCCGACTATGCCCAGGAAGCGATGGAGCGCGGCGCGATCGGCTACGCCCTCAAGCCGGTGCAGCGCGAGGAACTGGTGAGCGCGGTGCGCAAGCTGGAGGCCAAGTTCCTGCAGGACCTGCGTCATGTGCTGGTGGTCGAGGATGATGCCCGCCAGCTCGACAGCATCCGCCAGTTGCTGGCGGGCGAGAACATCAACATCGTCGGCGTCAATACCGCCGGTGACGCGCTGCGCCACTTGCAGCAGGCCACCTTCGACTGCATGGTGATGGACTTGAACCTGCCCGACCTGTCCGGTTACCAGTTGCTGGAGAAGATGGCCGAGCAGGATCAGGTCGCGTTCCCGCCGGTGATCGTCTATACCGGGCGCTCGCTGAAAGCCGAGGAAGAACAGCGCCTGCGCCGCTTCTCGCGCTCCATCATCATCAAGGATGCGCGTTCGCCCGAGCGCCTGCTGGACGAAGTCACGCTGTTCCTGCACCAGGTCGAGACCAAGCTGCCGGCCGAAAGCCAGCGCATGCTGAAGGTGGCGCGCGACCGTGAGACCGTGTTCGAAGGACGCCGGGTGCTGGTGGTGGAAGACGACGTGCGCAATATCTTTGCCCTGTCGTCGGTGCTGGAGCCGAAGGGCATGAAGATCGAGATCGCCCGCAATGGCCTCGAGGCGCTGGCGGCGCTGGAGCGCAGCCGCGCTACCGACGAGGCGGCGATCGACCTGGTACTGATGGACATCATGATGCCCGAGATGGATGGCCTGACCGCCATGCGCGAGATCCGCAAGAAACCCGAATGGAAGAAGCTGGCGATCATCGCGCTGACCGCCAAGGCCATGAAGGACGACCAGGAAAAATGCCTGGTCGCCGGCGCCAATGATTACATCGCCAAACCACTGGATGTGGAAAAGCTGCTATCGCTGGTGCGGGTCTGGATGCCAAAGTAATTATTGGATACGGACATGACTGATAAACACTTCGACATCGAGATGCAATTGCTGCTCGATGCGATCTACCTCAAGTACCACTGCGATTTTCGTGGTTATGCTGGCTCGTCGCTCAAGCGGCGGCTGACCACGGCGCTGGGCCGCTTCGAGTGCGCCACGCTGTCGCAGCTGCAGGACCGGGTGCTGCATGACCCGGCGGTGTTCCCGGCGCTGATGGATTACCTCACGGTGCAGGTCAGCGAGATGTTTCGCGACCCGACTTATTTTTTGTCGTTGCGCGAGAAGGTGGTGCCGTTGCTGCGCACCTATCCTTCGCTGAAGATCTGGGTGGCTGGCTGCAGCACCGGCGAAGAGGTCTATTCGCTGGCGATCCTGCTGCGCGAGGAAGGTCTGCTGGAGCGTACCCTGATCTACGCCACCGACATCAACCAGGCCGCGCTGAAGAAGGCCGAGGCTGGCGTCTACGACCTGGAACGCATCCCAGGATTCACCAGCAATCACCAGAAGTCGGGCGGCACCACCTCGCTTTCGGATTACTATACGGCAGCCTATGGCGCGGTGGTGTTCGACAAGTCGCTGCGCCGCAATGTGGTGTTCTCGGATCACAGCCTGGCCACCGATAGCGTATTTGCCGAAATGCAGCTGGTGTCGTGCCGCAATGTGCTGATCTACTTCAATCGCCAGTTACAGGAACGGGCATTGGGATTGTTTCGCGAGTCGCTCTGCCGCAAGGGTTTCCTGGGACTGGGTTCGAAGGAATCGTTGCGCTTCTCGGCCCACAACAGCGCCTTTGACGAAGTGGTGCGCGAAGACCGTATCTTCCAGAAGAAGGGCGAGCTGTGAGCGCCGCCATCGATTGTTCAGCGGTCGAGGCAGTCGTCATCGGCGCCTCTGCCGGTGGCGTCGAGGCGCTGCTCGAGATATTGCCGGCGCTGCGCGCCGAGGCGGCGCCGCCGACCATGGTGGTGCTGCATATTCCGCGCGAGCGGCCCAGCCTGCTGGCGCAGATATTCGATGCCCGTTGCGCATTGCCGGTGCTGGAGGCGCAGGACAAGGACCCGCTGCAGGCAGCGACGATCTATTTCGCAGCACCGGACTACCACTTGCTGGTCGATGGCAGCCAGGCAGCGCCGCTGCTGGCGATGTCCAATGATGAGGCAGTGAATTATTCGCGGCCGGCGATCGATGTGCTGTTCGAATCGGCCGCAGACCATTTTGGCCCGCGCTTGCTGGGCATCGTGCTGACCGGTGGCAACCAGGACGGCGCGGCGGGCCTGCAGGCCATTCGTGCCGCCGGCGGCATGACGATGGTGCAGGACCCGGAGCACGCGCAGGCACCGTACATGCCCGAGCAGGCATTGGCCGCCGGACCGATAGATTATGTGTTGACGCTGGCGCAGATTGCCGATGTGCTGGCGTCGCTGAGCGTCAAGGGTGAAAGGAAAAGCAGGTGACTGACAATAACAAGGGACAGCCTTTGCCGCGCGTGAAGTTCTTGCTGGTCGATGACCTGGCCGAGAACTTGCTGGCGTTGTCTGCGCTGCTGCAGCGCGACGACGTCGAGCTGCTGCAGGCGCGCTCCGGATTCGAAGCGCTGGAGTTGCTGCTGGTGCATGACGTGGCGCTGGCGTTGATCGACGTCCAGATGCCGATGATGGACGGCTTCGAGCTGGCCGAGCTGATCCGCGGCAGCGAGCGCACCCGCAATATTCCGCTGATCTTCGTGACCGCCGGCACGCGCGACGAGCATCGCATGTTCAAGGGCTACGAGAGCGGTGCGGTTGATTTTCTGTATAAGCCGATCGAACCGCACATCCTGCGCAACAAGGCCGAGGTGTTCTTCCAGCTGTACCGTCAGAAGCAACAACTGGCGCTCGAATTGCGCGAGCGCACCGAAACCTTGCGCACCAACGAAATGTTCGTGGCCATCCTCGGCCACGATCTGCGCAACCCGCTGAGCGCGGTGATGATGGCGGCCACGCTGGTGCAGCGAACCTATAACGAAGAGGTCGCGCAAAAGGCGTCGCAGCAGATCCTCAACAGCGGCAAGCGCATGGCCAAGCTGATCGAGAACATGCTCGATCTTGCCCGCGCCCGCCTGGGCGGCGGCATTGCGCTGGCGCGCGAGCAGATGGCGCTGGGTGAGGTGACGGGCCGGGTGGCGCAGGAATATCGGGCGACTTATCCCGACTGCATCATCGACTGCGGTCGCATCGGCGACGACGCCGGTCATTGGGATCCTGAGCGTCTGGCCCAAGTGGTGGCCAACCTGCTCGGCAATGCCTTGCAGCATGGTGTGGCGGGGCAACCGGTGCGCGTGCACATCGATGGCACCGCTGAGCATGAAGTGCTGTTGCAGGTGTCCAACCGGGGCGTCATTCCGGCCGACGTGCTGCCTTCGATCTTCGACCCGTTCCGGGGCGGCGAAAGAACTTCAGGCGCCCGTAATGGCCTGGGCCTGGGGCTCTATATTGCCCAGCAGATCGTGACCGCGCATGGCGGTCGGGTCGACGTGGTGTCCAGTGAAGAGACGCAGACGGTGGTGACCGTCCACTTGCCGCGCCATTGAAGCAGATCGCCGACGCGGCGCAGAAGAGATCGGAAAGCTCAGACCTGCTCGCCCAGGGCGGTCTGGATCGATGCCACCACGTGGGCGCGCACCAGTTCCTGCAATGAGTGGCCGGAAAGGATGTTGTGCGAGATCGAGCCCACGCGCGACAGCGCTTCCCGCGCACCCCAGCTGACGCTGGCGCTCCACGCGATCGATTCGCCACCGCGATAGTCGGCGTGATACTGGTAGATCTTGCCGTCGCTGATGCTCTTGTAACTGCCTTCGCAGATACCTTCGTGCTGAATTGCGTCCATTGAATTTCCCCGGTTCCGCTGGTATGTCTTTTGGTGAGTTTTTGTTTGATGTCGTGAGATTAACGATCACACGGTGTAGGCACCATCGGGAAAACCCTGAAATTCAAGGTAAAAAAGCTTACCCCTTGCCGAGGGGTAAGCTTTTTGTCTTCTTTTTGTCTTTCATGCGACTTGTTCTAGGTCATCGTCGCGTTATTGCAGGGGGGCGGTGCCTGTTTCAGCGACCTTACTGCCACCCGTAACGCCGCGCATACCAATTCTTCATGACCTGGATCAGCACTGCATACGCCACCAGGATGGCGGCCAGCCAGGCGAAGTACGACAGCGGCAGCGCTTCCAGCTTGAAGTAGTGCGCCAGCGGCGACATCGGCAGGAACACGCCGGCGGCCATGATGATGAGCGTCATGCCCATCAACGGCCAGGCTGCGCGGCTCTGGAAGAACGGCACGCGGCGGGTGCGGATCATGTGCACGATCAGCGTTTGCGACAGCAGGCCTTCGATGAACCAGCCGGATTGGAACAGGGTCTGGTGGTCGGGCGAGTTGGCGCCGAACACGAACCACATCAGGGCAAAGGTGGAGACGTCGAAGATCGAGCTGATCGGGCCGAAGAACACCATGAAGCGACCGATGTCGGCCGGGTCCCAGCGCTGCGGCTTGTCCAGGAATTCGCGGTCGACGTTGTCGAACGGGATGGCGATCTGCGACACGTCATACAGCAGGTTCTGCACCAGCAGATGCAAGGGCAGCATCGGCAGGAAGGGCAGGAAGGCGCTGGCGATCAGGACCGAGAACACATTGCCGAAGTTCGAGCTGGCGGTCATCTTGATGTACTTGAGCATGTTGGCGAAGGTCTTGCGGCCCTCCAGCACGCCTTCTTCCAGCACCATCAGGCTCTTCTCGAGCAGGATCAGGTCGGCCGCTTCCTTGGCGATATCGACGGCGGTATCGACCGAGATGCCGATGTCGGCCGCGCGCAAGGCCGGGGCGTCGTTGATGCCGTCGCCCATGAAGCCGACCACGTGGCCCTGGTCGTGCAGCACGCGCACAATGCGTTCCTTGTGGGCCGGGCTCAGCTTGGCGAACACCGTGACTTTCTCGGCGGCCACGGCGAGTTCCTGGTCATTCATCTTTTCCACATCGCCGCCCAGCAGCATGCCGTCGACTTCGAGTCCCACCTCGCGGCAGATCTTGGCGGTGACCAACTGGTTGTCGCCGGTCAGGATCTTGACTGCCACGCCGTGCGCGCGCAATGCTGCCAGCGCCGGCGCGGTCGACTCCTTCGGCGGATCGAGGAAGGCGATGTAACCGACCAGCACCAGGTCCGATTCGTCGGCCAGGCCGTAGGTTTCCTTGGTGGGCGGCAGGTCCTTGGCGGCGACGCCGACCACGCGCAGGCCTTCGGCATTCAGGCGTGCGGTGGTGGCGTGGATTTCTTCCAGCAACGCGGGGGTCAGCGGCACCACGCGGCCGTCATGGCGGGCATGGGTACAGACCGAGACGATCTCTTCGACCGCGCCCTTGCAGATCAGCTCGTGATGGTCTTCGCGTTCGCTGACGACGACCGACATGCGGCGGCGCTGGAAGTCGAATGGAATCTCGTCCACCTTGCGGTAGGCCGAGGCCACCGACATTTCGCGCTGCAGCTCCGCGTGCTCCAGCACGGCCACGTCCAGCAGGTTCTTCAGGCCGGTCTGGTAGTAGCTGTTCAGGTAGGCGTATTGCAGCACTTCATCGTCGCGCTCGCCACGGATGTCGGTATGACGCTCGAGGAAGATCTTGTCCTGCGTCAGGGTGCCGGTCTTGTCGGTGCACAGCACGTCCATGGCGCCGAAGTTCTGGATCGCATCGAGCCGCTTGACGATCACCTTCTTGCGCGACAGCGCCACTGCCCCCTTGGCCAGGGTCGAGGTGACGATCATGGGCAGCATCTCGGGGGTCAGGCCCACCGCCACCGACAGGCCGAACAGGAAGGCTTCGACCCAATCGCCCTTGGTGAAGCCGTTGAGGAAGAACACCACCGGCGTCATCACCAGCATGAAACGGATCAGCAGCCAGCTGACCTTGTTGACGCCCGACTGGAACGCCGTGGGGCTGCGGTCGGTGGCGGTGACGCGCTCGGCCAGTGCGCCGAAGTAGGTGCGCTTGCCGGTGGTGACGACCACTGCAGTGGCCGAGCCGCTGACCACGTTGGTGCCCATGAAGCACAGGTTGTCCAGCTCCAGCGGGCTGGCCGTGTTGAGGTTGCTGGGGCTGGCGAATTTCTCGACCGGCAGCGATTCGCCGGTCATCGCAGCCTGGCTGACGAACAGGTCCTTGGCGGCCAGCAGGCGCAGGTCGGCCGGCATCATGTCGCCCGCCGACAGCAGCACGATGTCGCCCGGCACCAGTTGCCGGATCGGCACTTCGACCCGGCGTGCGCCGCGCGACTGCAGTTGCACGTCGAAATAACGGCGCGCTTCTTCGGCGATCTCTTCGCGCAGGTCATGGCGCATCACGGTGGCGGTGTTGCTCACCATTTCCTTGAGCTTGTCGGCGGCCGTGTTGGAGCGCGCCTCCTGCACGAAGCGCATCAGGGTCGACACCACCACCATGGTGCCGATGACAATCGCCGCCTTCATGTCTTCGGTATAGAACGAGACCGCCGCCAGCAGCGTCAGCAGCAGGTTGAAGGGGTTCTTGTAGCAGTGCCACAGGTGCACCGGCCAGGACAGCGGCTTTTCGTGCTCGACTTCGTTGGGGCCGACCTCGGCCCGGATCGCGGCAGCTTCGTTTTCAGTCAGGCCATCCGGGCGCGAACCCAGGCGTTGCAGCAGCTCGGCGCTGTCGCAGTGAGCAGCCTGGTTCAGTTGCTCGGCCAGCGTTTGCGGGACCTCGCGGGTCAGCGGGGCGCTACGGAACATGTCCATGCCCAGGCGCCGGAAATGGCGGTCCATGCCGCGGGCGCGGATGAAGGTGACGAAGGTTTCTTTCAACAGGTTCAGATTCATGATGCACTTCTTTTCTTGTTGTTTGCGCACGCTAGTCAATGGTGCGCAGGGCTTGCGATGGAGCGTTCGATTCAACGCTCGTCGTGTCGGCCGGGGCTGGCCTTGCCGGTGGGGTGGTTCATGGTGGTTCCTGTTGCATCACAGCCTCCGCTTAGGATTGGGAGGAGTGCCTGTCGTCGGTACCTGTGACGCGACGCAAGGAGCCGCCAGCACGGCGGATCTGTCAGCTAATCGTCAGCATATTCGTACCCAAGCGGATGCGTTTCCCGGCGCCGGGTTGGCGGGGAAGGCATGAGGCTGCCGCGAGGCAGCAAAGGGCAAGCGAAGCCGTGACGCTGTTTGCGTAGCGGTCGATCGTTGATCTGTCGTTGTGGGGAATGACGATGCGGGTGGGGCGCTGCGCATTGTCGTGCGCGGCCTGCATCGTTATGCCGTCATCTGCCTTGGGCAAAATGACGACAGGAGGGAGTCCTGCGGAAATCTTGCCTGGCTTAACCGGAAATTAACCGGCAACAACTGTCACCCGAACAAGTACCCATGAGAGGGACTCCATTTAATGAGAACGGACGAATTCTACGCTCGTGCTCAAAAATGGGTCAAGGCAATTTAGCCTTTAAAACTAACTTTTGTGCGATCGCAACATCATTCGGCTCGCATCACCCTCGCTGCTATGCAGCAACGAAAGTTGTACGGGATGCTTGTGTTATTGAGCATGCGGCCTATACTCGAATCAACAAGAGCATCGTAAAAGCCAAGTCCAGAGCCGGTTTCAGGCTCCTGTCAGGTTTTGTCAATCAAGTTTGATGACGCATTGTTAGTTACGCGAATCGTCATGCTGATCGATGCTTAGAATAATTCGAGAATGAGACAGGCCAATGAGGAGACGCATCATGCCTAATATCATCATGAACAACCTGGTGTTTTTTGTCCCGATGACGTTGGCGGGTTTGTTACTCTGCGGTGAAGTGCCGGTGGCCTCGCGTGCCATCCGCATGACACTGCGTACGGTCGGCGCGGTAGGTGGCGCGCTGATGGCGCTATTGGTACTGGAGGCTCTGCCGGTACTGATCTGACGGGCTTGATGGGCTCGTCTTGCCGCTAGCCGCGGCCGGCGGGGCATTGGCTACAGACCTGGGATATTCGATGGTCTGATTGAACAAGCCGATTGTCCCGCCTTGATTTCCCTAGGTCGATATCTTCACAGTGGCCTCGTGGCGGCCCCGAAGATGTCGGCCTTTTTTGCGTCCACGCATTCAGTACGCTGGCTGCGGCGAGCCAACGCTGGCTTCATCCCAGGCCACGACGCAGTCGCGGCCGTTCTTCTTGGCGCGATACATCGCATGGTCGGCCCGCTGCAGCCACACGTAGTGGGCTTCCATTTCACGCTCGAACGGGACCAGGCCGGCGCTCACCGTGCATCCGCGCAAGCCTTCCGGGATCATCTGGTGCCGGCGTACTTCATCGACCAGGCGCTGGGTCAGCTGCAGCGCTTCGTTGAAGCCGGTGTCGCGCAGGATCACCACGAATTCTTCACCGCCGTAGCGACCGATCGCATCCTGCTCGCGCAGATTGCTGCGCAGCAGGGCGGCAAATCTGCGCAGCACCTCGTCGCCCACCAAGTGGCCGTGGGTGTCGTTGATCGATTTGAAATGGTCCAGGTCCAGCAGCAACAGGCAGGCTTGGCGTGGGCGCACCCGGTTGCCGCAGCGCTCGAATTCCCAGATCAGCAGGTTTTCCCAGTAACGGCGGTTGAACAGTCCGGTCAGGCCGTCGGTCTGGCTGACGAGCTCGAAGGCGCGCGAGCGTTCGGCCAGCTTGCGCGACATGTCGTAAGTAGTCTTGCCCAATGCCAACGGATACAGCGCCAGCATCGGCAGGCTGGCGAGGATGGTGGTGATATTGGCGTGCGGCGCAAAGCTGAAGCCCAGCACCAGCCAGCCCAATGCAAAACCGGTCAGGTTGGCATAAAGGCCACGCATGAACAGGCGAATGCCGCCGGCGGCGATGTTATCCATCGAGACCATGGTGATGATCACCGCCGCCGGCACCAGGCTGCCCTGCATGGCGGCGACCCAGAAGCCGGCGTAGACCGAGTCGATCACCAGGTTGCGACGTTCGGCACGGTAGGGGATGTGGCAGCGCAGCGCCCACATCCGCGCCACTTGCGGCCACACCAGTGCGTGCATCAGGAGCAGGGTCCAGGCTAGCCAGCCGGCGGCATGTTCGTGCAGTCCGGCGCCGACACACACGAAACCGGTGGCCACGCCCACCATGCGCATGCGGTAGATGCGTTCGACAAACCGTACGCCGCGGCCGATCAGTTCTTCCGGTGGCGGATCGTCGGCACGGGTCGGTCGTTGCGCAAACAAGGTCAGCGGATTGAGCAGCGCCAGCAGCGACGGCAGGTCGGGCCGCCGTCGGCGTGATGGGTCGCGCGCTTTGCTGGTGTCTGTTGGCATATTCTTGATTTACTGCCGCCGCCGTCAGCCCCCTCAGGCTGGCGGATTGCGGGACGCGAATTATCGCATGGCCCCAATGCCGGGCGTGATGGCGTGTCACGGCAGATGGAGCGGCGCATCTCTCCTATAATGCGTGACCCGTCTCTTTGGTTGAATCATGTCACGTCTGTTTCGTATCTCTGGTGTTTCCCGGTTCCTGATCGTTACCCTGTCATTGCTTGCCGGCAACGCGCCGCTGGCGGCGCAAAGCCTGCCGCCGCCGGTGGTGGGCGCACTGCGGGTCGCGCATATCCCGCAACAGAATGTGGGGGTGCTGGTGCTCGATGCCGACAGCGGCACGCGGGCGCTGGTGTCGAACAACGTCAACCAGCCCTTCAATCCGGCCTCGGTCATGAAGCTGGTCACCACCAACGCCGCCCTCGAGTTGCTGGGGCCGACCTTTTCGTGGAAGACCCAGGCCTATGTCGATGGCGTGTTGAGCCAGGGCGTGCTGCAGGGGGATTTGATCATCAAGGGCGGCGGCGATCCCAAGCTGGTAATGGAAAACTTCTGGCTGCTGCTGCGCCAGTTGCGCGCCGCCGGCCTGCGCCAGATCAACGGCAACCTGGTGCTGGATCGTAGTTACTTTGCCGACAATCTCTACGACCCTTCGCAGTTCGACGGCGATCCGCAAAAGCCCTATAACGTCGGCCCGGATGCCTTGTTGCTGAACTACAAGACGATCGCTTATCGCTTTACCCCCGATCCGGCCGCCAACACCGTGACGGTCACCACCGATCCGCCGCTGGCCGGTTATGCGCTGACGCCGCCGCGCCTGACATCAGAGCCGTGCCCGGCTGACTGGCAGAACCGCCTGATGCTGGGCAATGAAGCCAGCGGCGCCTCGTTTGCCGGCAGCTATGCCGCCGATTGCGGTCCGCGCAGCTGGTACGTCAATCCGTATCGGATGTCGCACGTGCAATACGTGGGGCAGGCCTTTCAGCAAATGTGGGCCGATCTGGGCGGCAGTTTTTCGGGGCGCGTGGTCAATGGCGTGGTGACGCCGTCGGCGCGCCCGCTGGCGCAATGGCAATCGCCTACGCTGCCCGAGGTGATTCGCGATATCAACAAGTACAGCAATAACGTGATGGCGCGTCAGGTTTTGCTGACCGTGGCCGCCGAGATGAGCGGCCAGCCGGGCGACACCGTCAATGGCGCGCGGGTGGTGCGCTCGTGGCTCAACGACAAAGGCATCGACACCAGCGCCCTGGCCATCGAGAACGGCGCCGGCCTGTCGCGCATCGAGCGGGTCTCGCCGCTGTTGCTGGGCCGCATGCTGGTGCAGGCCTATCGCTCGCCGCTGATGCCCGAGTTCGTCTCGTCGTTGCCGCTGGTCGGCTATGACGGCACCATGCGGCGCCGCCTGAAGAGCCAGGGTGTGGCTGGCCAGGCGCATATCAAGACCGGCACGCTCAACGACGTGCGCTCGATTGCCGGCTATGTGCAGGCGGCCTCCGGCAAGAGCTATGTCGTGGTGTTTCTGATCAATCATGCGGCAGCGCCCAGTGGTCAGAAGGCCCAGGATGCATTGCTGCAATGGGTGTACGAGAACGGCTGAGAGCGCCGCCACTGGCCGCCGGCGCGATACAATATCGGATCTTTACCATCAAGGCACACCCGTGACATTCATCGACAAGCTCAACGGCGCGTGGAAAACGCGTAACTCCCTGCTGTGCGTGGGGCTGGACCCCGACGTCAAGAAGATTCCCGAGGAGTTGCGCGGCAAGTCCGATGCCATCTTTGAGTTCTGCCGCGCCATCGTCGACGCCACCGCTGACGCGGCCTGTGCCTTCAAGCCCCAGATTGCCTATTTTGCCGCGCTGGGCGCCGAAGACCAGCTGGAGCAGATCTGCGCCTATATTCGCCGCCATTACCCCGATATCCCGCTGGTGCTCGACGCCAAGCGCGGCGACATCGGCGCCACCGCCGAGCAATACGCGCGCGAAGCCTTCGAGCGCTACAACGCCGACGTGGTCACGGTCAGTCCCTACATGGGCTGGGATTCTGTGGCGCCTTATCTGGAATACAAGGATCGTGGCGTGATCGTGCTGTGCCGCACGTCCAATGCGGGCGGTTCCGATCTGCAGTTCCTCGATGTCGCGGGCCGGCCGCTGTACCAGCACGTGGCGCGCCTGGTGGCCGAGAAGTGGAACACCAATGGCCAGTGCGGCCTGGTGGTAGGGGCGACTTTCCCGCAGGAGCTGGCGCAGGTGCGCGCCATCATCGGCGACATGCCGCTGCTGGTGCCCGGCGTGGGCGCCCAGGGCGGCGACGTCGAGGCCACCGTCAAGGCTGGCCGCACCGCAGCCGGCACCGGCATGATGATCAACTCGTCACGCGCCATCCTGTATGCCGCGCGTGAACCGGGTGAAGACTACACCGCCGCTGCGCGCCGGGTAGCGCTCGAGACGCGGGACGCGATCAACAAGTACCGTTGATCGCGGTCGGCTCGACAGCCGACACCGTATGCGTCGGGCGGAGAATCAGGAAAATATTCTTGAGATGAAGCGAAAGACGCTGGGCCCTGACTTTCGTCAGGGCGACGGAATCGGAGTGATAAGTTATTCCGTCGCGCCGGCGGATAACGTTAGTCCGACAGCAACTTCAACAATCCCTTCAGCGAATGCACGACCGTCTGTTCGCGCACTTCGCGGCGGTCGCCCGCAAACACCAATCGTTCGGTATAAGTCTTGTCGCCCACGCGCCAGCCGAAGCAGACGGTGCCGACCGGCTTGCCGGGCACTGCGCCGCCCGGCCCGGCGATGCCGGTGGTCGAGACGGCCACGTGCGAACTGCTGTTGGCCACGGCGCCCTCGGCCATGGCGCCGGCGATTTCCTCACTGACCGCGCCATGCTGGGCGATGAGCGACTCGGCGATGTCGAGCAATTCGTTCTTGGATGCGTTGGAATAAGTGATGAAGCCGCAGTCGAACCATTCGGAAGAACCGGCGATTTCGGTGATGGCGTGCGCCACGCCGCCCCCGGTGCATGATTCGGCAGTGGCTAACAGCAGACCGCGGGCCTTCAGGGCCTGGCCTACGCGGGTGGCTAAGTCGATCGTGGTGTCCATGAATGTCATCCTCGGTTAGGGCCTGGGGCACTCAGGTGGTGACCTGTGGCAGTGATCAGATACATGCATGGTGAAGCATACTCCGGTCGCGGCCATTGTTGAACCGTCAGCCGTAGACGCGCCAGAACGCCAGCACCAGCAAGGTATAGAAGGCGGCCACGATGTCGTCCCACATGACGCCGAAGCCACCTTTGAAATGGCGGTCGAACCAGGCGATCGGCGGCGGCTTGACCATGTCGAAGAAGCGGAACACGACGAAGGCGGCGAACTGCTCTTTCAGGCTGGCCGGCGACACCATCAACAGCACCAGCCAGATGGCGATGATCTCGTCCCACACCATGCTACCGTCATCGGGCGAGTTGAGCGCGCGCCCGGTGCGATGGCAGGCCCAGATGCCGATCACGAAGCCCGCCACCACGATGGCCAGCCAGTTGGCCGTAGTGAATACCTGCGGCCAGCGCGTCGTCAGCACCGCATACGACAGCCAGCCGAACAGGGTGCCGGCGGTGCCGGGCATGATCGGCGACAGGCCGCTGCCGAAGCCCTGCGCAATCCAGTGTGCGGGATGCGCCAGCATGAAGCGGGCGTTGGCGCGACGGCACGGCAGGGTCGGGCCGGCCGTACCGGGAACAGTATCTTGGGTCATGAACGGAAATGATCGAATGAGTCTTGCGCAAGTGGCATCGCCTGGCCGTTGGCGTCAACGATGCGCAGCCCGGCGGCGGCTTCGATGCTGCCGACCCGCGCCACTTCGACGCCAGCTGCGTGGGCCGCCTTCTGGATGGCATCGCGTTGACGCACCGGTGCAGTAAAGCACAGTTCGTAGTCGTCGCCGCCGGTCAGCGTAAAGCGACGGCGCAGGTCGAGTTCGCGCTGTTGCAGGACATTGCCGGGGGGCAGGGCGTCCACCTGGAGCGTGGCGCCCACGCCCGAGCGCGACAGGATATGGCCGAGGTCGCCGGCCAGGCCGTCCGAGATATCGATGGCAGCGTGGGCGATGCCGCGCAGCGCCACGCCGAGCTCGACCCGTGGTGTCGGTTCGTGCATGCGGGGCGCTGCGCGCAGCAATTCGGTGTCCGACAGCGTCAGTTCGTTGCGATAGGCGGCCAGCGCCAGGCGGGCGTCGCCCAGCGAGCCCGAGACCCAGATATCGTCGCCGGCGCGCGCGGCATCGCGGCGCAGCGATTGTTGTGGCGGCACTTCGCCAAAGATCGTGATCGAGATCGTCAGCGGGCCGCGGGTGGTATCGCCCCCGATGAGCTCGCAGCCGTGGCGGTCGGCCAGCGCCAGCATGCCAGCCGAAAACGGCGCCAGCCAGGCCGGATCCGCTTCGGGCAGCGCCAGTGCCAGCGTGAAGGCAATCGGTTGCGCCCCCATCGCCGCCAGGTCCGACAGGTTGACCGCCAGGCATTTATGGCCCAGCGCCTGCGGATCTGCATCGGCAAAGAAGTGACGGCCGCTGACCAGCATGTCGCTGGAAATGGCCAGTTGCATGCCCGGCGCCGGTGTCATCAGCGCGCAATCATCACCCACGCCAAGCGCGGTGCGACTGTCAGGCGCAGGCGGGCGTTGAAAGTAGCGCGCGATGAGTTCGAATTCGGAAAGCATGCGCCGATTGTAACCAATCCGTCATCGCATCTGGCGCACAATATCGCCAGATAACTAAGCACCGGCGCGAACTTTTCTAAATTTTTTTGCAAGCCGAGCGTGAATGCTGCGCTGCAATATGCACTGAAAGAGCGCGGCGGCCTGCGCTTCGGGCACTAAGGAGTATCCACAGTGGGCAACGCCGGGCGCCCCGTTGAGCACGGTGGCAGCGGCATGGCGCTTGCGCGAACATGCTCGCATCAGGTCACGAACAGTCGTCAATTGCACCGTCAAAGGGCATGTTCGCGAACATCACGCACCGCTCGCGGCTGCGCGCAAAGCCCCTACCGGACTGGCTTTGCGCGCAGCAGCATGAGGCAGGCGGCCTATGATTGGGGGGCGACCTCTGCTAGAATCACCGGTCTTCGCAAGTCAATAGAGAGAATACAGAGTTATGGATTCGATGATCAGTAAGAAAGAAGAAGTGCGTCAGCAACTTCGTCAGGCAGCGCTGGATTACCATGAGTTTCCGACGCCGGGCAAGATCAGTGTCACGCCCACCAAGCTGCTGACCAACCAGCGCGATCTCTCCCTGGCTTACTCTCCCGGCGTGGCCGCGGCTTGCGAAGAAATCGTCGCCGATCCGCTCAATGCATTCAAGTACACCGCCCGTGGCAACCTGGTGGCCGTGATCACCAACGGCACCGCCGTTCTGGGCCTGGGCAACATCGGTGCGCTGGCCTCCAAGCCGGTGATGGAAGGCAAGGGCGTGCTGTTCAAGAAGTTCGCCGGCATCGACGTCTTCGACATCGAAATCAACGAGAACGACCCCGACAAGCTGATCGACGTCATCGCGGCCCTCGAGCCGACCTTCGGCGGCATCAACCTGGAAGACATCAAGGCGCCAGAGTGCTTCTACATCGAGCGCAAGCTGCGCGAAAAGATGAAGATCCCGGTCTTCCACGATGACCAGCACGGTACCGCCATCATCGTTGGCGCTGCGATCCTGAACGGCCTCAAGGTGGTCGGCAAGAACATCAAGGAAGTCAAGCTGGTGGTGTCGGGCGCAGGCGCTGCGGCGCTGGCCTGCCTGGACCTGATCGTCGACCTGGGCTTCCCGATCGAGAACATCTACGTGACCGACCTGGCCGGCGTGGTCTACAAGGGCCGCCAGGAACTGATGGATCCGGACAAGGAGCGTTTCGCGCGTGAAACCGACGCCCGCACCCTGGCCGAAGTCATCCCCGATGCCGACATCTTCCTCGGCCTGTCGGCCGCCGGCGTGCTCAAGCAGGACATGGTCAAGCAGATGGCGCCGCGTCCGCTGGTGCTGGCGCTGGCCAACCCGACCCCTGAAATCCTGCCTGAAGATGTGATGGCGGTGCGTGACGACGCCATCATCGCCACCGGCCGTTCGGACTATCCGAACCAGGTCAACAACGTGCTGTGCTTCCCGTACATCTTCCGCGGCGCGCTCGATTCGGGCGCCACCACCATCACCCGCGAGATGGAAATCGCCACCGTGCACGCCATCGCCGAGCTGGCCCAGGCCGAGCAGTCCGACATCGTGGCTGCCACCTATGGCGTGACCAACCTGTCGTTCGGCCCCGAGTACATCATTCCGAAGCCGTTCGATCCGCGCCTGATGATCAAGATCGCGCCGGCCGTAGCGCGCGCAGCCGAGGCCTCGGGCGTGGCCGCCCGTCCGATCCAGGACATGGGCGCCTACATCGAGAAGCTGGAGCAGTTCGTCTATCACAGCGGCACCGTGATGCGCCCGATCTTCCAGGTCGCCAAGAAGGCAGCCGAAGCCCAGAAGCGCATCGTCTACGCCGAAGGCGAAGAAGAGCGCGTGCTGCGCGCGGTGCAGGTGATCGTCGACGAGAAGCTGGCCAAGCCGATCCTGGTGGGCCGTCCGGAAGTGCTGGAACAACGCATCAAGAAGTTCGGCCTGCGCCTGCGCGCCGGCACCGACTTCGAAGTGATCAATCCTAACTTCGACAATCGCTACCGCGATTACTGGCAGAGCTTCCTCGAGCTGTCGCGCCGCAAGGGCGTCACCGAGCAATACGCCAAGCTGGAAATGCGTCGTCGTCATACCCTGATCGGTTCGATGGCGATCCACAAGGGCGACGCCGACGGCATGATCTGCGGCACCTACGGCACCACCCAGCTGCACCTGCACTACATCGACCAGGTGCTGGGCAAGCGTCCGGGCGTGAACGTCTACGCGGCGATGAACATCGTGATCCTGCCGAATCGCCAGCTGGTGCTGGTCGATACGCATGTCAACGAGAACCCGACTGCGCAGGAGCTGGCCGAGATCACCATTCTGGCCGCCGAAGAAATGCGTCGCCTGGGCCTGCAACCGCGCGCCGCGCTGCTGTCGCATTCGAACTTCGGTTCCAGCAACAGCGCATCGGCCATCAAGATGCGCGAAGCGCTGGCGATCATCCGCGAAGTCGCGCCCGACCTGGAAGTGGACGGCGAAATGCACGGCGACACCGCGCTCGACAGCAAGCTGCTGAACGCGGCGATCCCCGATTCGCCATTGAAGGGCGACGCCAACCTGCTGGTGATGCCCAACATCGACGCCGCCAACATCGCCTACAACCTGCTCAAGACCGCATCGGGCAATGGCGTGGCGATCGGCCCGATCCTGCTGGGTTGCGCCAAGCCGGTGCATATCCTGACGCCATCGGCGACGGTTCGCCGCATCATCAACATGACCGCCTTGTGCGTCATGGATGCCTTGTCGGATCGTTGATCGACTGAGTCGTCATTCAAGAAAGTCCGATGAACGGCGCATGCTGCGAGGCATGCGCCGTTTTTCATTTTGCGTGCGGCCAGTGCTTGGCTGGAAATCCGCGCAAGCGCTTTCGGAAGGGATGCGGATATCCGCACAGTTGCTGCGCCGCCGCAATTGATCTATCCAAAAAACATGATAAAAATCAATGACTTGTCTTCTGTCGTGAGGGTGCTCTGCGCTGGCACAAAGCCTGCAATAAGGCTTGCCAACCATTGCTTCCAACATCAAGGCGCGGCCAGCGCCAATACAGGAGATCCCATGACTGCAAAGACCAAGCTCAGCCCGGCTGAGTACCGCAAGCGCATTTTTGCCATCCTCGGCGCCTCGTCCGGCAACCTGGTCGAATGGTTCGACTTCTACGTCTACTCGTTCTGTGCGATCTACTTCGCGCCGGCGTTCTTCCCCAAGGGTGATCCGACTACCCAGTTGCTCAATACGGCCGGCGTGTTCGCCGCAGGCTTCCTGATGCGTCCCATCGGCGGCTGGCTGTTTGGCCGCATCGCCGACAAGCATGGTCGCAAGACATCGATGCTGATCTCGGTGCTGATGATGTGCGGCGGTTCGCTGGCGTTGGCGCTGATGCCGACCTACGCCATGATCGGCGCCTGGGCGCCGGCGCTGCTGCTGCTGGCGCGCCTGATCCAGGGCCTGTCGGTGGGCGGTGAGTACGGCACGTCGGCGACCTACATGAGCGAGATCGCGCCCAATGGCCGACGCGGTTTCTTTGCCTCGTTCCAGTATGTGACGCTGATCGGCGGCCAGTTGCTGGCCGTGCTGGTATTGTTCGGCATGCAGCAGTGGCTGTCGCGCGAAGAACTGATGGCCTGGGGCTGGCGCGTGCCGTTCGCGCTGGGCGCACTGGGCGCACTGGTGGCCATGTATCTGCGCAGCTCGCTGGCCGAGACTGCATCTTCGGATGTGCGCAAGACCAAGGACGCCGGCACCCTGAAGGGCCTGTTGAAGCACAAGCGCGCCTTCATCAACGTGGTCGGCTTTACCGCCGGTGGTTCGCTGATGTTCTACACCTTCACCACCTACATGCAGAAATACCTGGTCAATACTGCCGGCATGGATCCCAAGATCGCCAACGGCGTGATGACCGGCGCGTTGTTCGTCTACATGATCCTGCAGCCGATCTTCGGCGCCATCTCCGACAAGATCGGCCGCCGCAATTCGATGCTGTGCTTTGCCTTCCTGGGCATGCTGTGCACCTTCCCGATCCTGCATCTGCTCAAGGATGTCACCAGCGCCTACGCGGCATTCGGCCTGGCGATCCTGGCGCTGACCATCCTCAGTTTCTATACGTCCATCGGTGGTTTGATCAAGGCCGAGATGTTCCCGGCCGAGGTACGTGCGCTGGGCGTGGGCCTGTCGTATGCGGTGGGCAACGCGATCTTTGGCGGCTCGGCCGAGTTCGTGGCGCTGTCGCTGAAGTCGGCCGGCATGGAATCGGCCTTCTACTGGTACGTCACCGCGATGTGCCTGGTGGCGCTGATCGTCACGCTGCGCATGCCGGACCCGCAACGCGACGGCCATCTGCACGATGATGTGCTGGTCGATGAAGGCAGTGCGGCGCGCAAGCCCGCATAATGCCAGCGCGCAGCCAATGCGCGTTATCATCCTGTCTTTCATGCGGCGCCCGCTGGGCGCCGTTTTCCATTGGCGGCCCTCAAGACGCATGACATGAAGTCCAGAAGAAACCTGCTGTTGACGCTCTTTGTGGCCGCCAGCCTGCTGGTGTGCGGGGCGACCTATCAGCTCGCGCTGCACCGCGCGATGGCCGACCAGCAAAGCCTGGGGGCGGCACAGTTGCAGATCGTGGCGCTGGACCTCGAATCGATCCTGCAGAAGTACGAGACTCTGCCATTCGCGCTGGGTTTCCAGGCCGAGGTGCGGCAGGTCTTGCAGCATCCCGGCGATGCGCCCGCGGTGGACCGGCTGAATCGGGCCTTCAAGATCATCCAGCAGCAATCGCGGGCGGTGCACATCTTCATGCTGGATGCTCGCGGCATGACGCTGGCGTCCAGCAACTGGGACGAGGAATTCAGCTTCGTCGGGCGCGACTTCGGTTTTCGTCCCTATTTTCGCGAGGCCATTCAGGGGCGCGCCGGCCGTTTCTATGGCATCGGCAATATTTCCAGCGAGCCGGGCTACTTCATCGCCCAACCGATCTATCGCAGCCCGGAGCAGGCACCGTCGACCCAGTCGGGGCCGCCGATCGGCGTGGTGGTGGTCAAGGTCGACCTGGCCGAGTTCGAACATACCTGGCGCAGCAGCGAAGTCCCGATTGCCCTGACCGATGCCGGTGGCGTGGTGTTCCTGAGCAATCGCCAGCAATGGAAGTATCACAGCCTGGGCCAGTTGTCCGGCCCCCAGCAGCGTGAACTCGAAGGCACGCACCAATACGCCGACCTGCCGATCACGCCGGTGAGCGCCTTGCCGATGGGCTTGCAGCAGGGCTTCGGGCCGCATGTGGCGCGTCCCGTGGCGCAGCTGGGCTGGCAATTGCGGCTGTTTCCGTCGTCGGCACGGATGGTGCGTTCGGCCACGCTGGCGACCCTGGCCGCGGCCTTGTTCATGGCGGCGCTGGGGATTTCCCTGCTGGCCTGGACCCAGCATCGAAGCCGTATGCAAGAGCGCCTGCAGTCGCGTGCGGCCCTGCAGCGCGCCGCGCTCGAACTGGACCAGAAGATCGCCCAGCGCACCCAGGAATTGACCGCCGCCAACCAGGCCATCGCCGCCCGGTTCGAGAAACTGCAGCAGACCGAATCGCTATTGCGCACCACCCAGAACGAACTGGTGCAGGCCGGCAAGCTGGCCATGCTGGGACAGATGGCGGCCGGCGTGACCCACGAGCTGAATCAGCCGCTGGCCGCCATCCGTGCCTTCGCCGACAATTCGGTGAAGTTCCTGGCGCGCGGGCAGACCGCGCAGGTGGCCGAGAACCTGGAACATATCAGTAGCGCCAGCGCCAGCATGGGCAAGATCATCGGCCAGTTGAAGGGCTTCGCCCGCAAGAGCGGCGGCCAGGTCGTCGAGGTCGAGTTGCGCCAGGCGATCGAAGCGGCGTTGCTGCTGCTGGCGCGCGATGTCGAGCAACAGGGCGCGACCGTGACCCGCGAGATTCGCCATGGCGCGCATATCCTGGGTGATGCGGTACGGATCGAGCAGGTGCTGGTGAACCTGCTGCGCAACGCGCTCGACGCGGTGGAGGAATCGCCCGTCAAGCAACTGCAGGTGCTGCTGGATATCGAGGGCGATCAGGCGGTGTTGCGCATCCGCGATTCGGGCGCCGGCATTTCGGATGCGGTCGCGCCGCACCTGTTCGAGCCGTTTTTCACGACCAAGGCCAGCAGCCGAGGACTCGGCCTGGGACTGGCGATCTCGTCCTCGATCGTGCAAGCGATGAATGGGCAGCTCAGTGCCCACAACCATGAGCAGGGCGGCGCCGAATTCGTGGTGCGGCTGCCCTTGCTGAACCTCACAGCCCCATGAACCAAGAGACCAATAGCGGCAAGAGCGTCAATGGCAGCAAGCGTGCCATCCTGATCGAAGACGAGCAGTCGGTGCGACGCGCCACCACGCAGGCGCTTGAACTGGGCGGCTTCGACGTCACCGCCTGCGAGCGCGCCGAGCCGGCGCTGGCGCTGTTGACGCGTGACTTCGACGGCATCGTGGTGACCGATGTACGGTTGCCGGGCATGTCCGGACTCGAGCTGCTGGCCGCGGCCGTGGCCGTCGATCCCGATCTGCCGGTGATCGTGGTGACCGGGCATGGCGATGTCGGCATGGCGGTCGACGCCATGCGCAGCGGCGCCTACGATTTTGTCGAAAAGCCTTTCGCCAGCGATCGCCTGCTGGAAGTGGCCGAACGCGCCAGTGAAAAACGTCGCCTGGTGATGGAAAACCGGCGCTTGCGCGAGGCCTGGGCCAGCCATCCCGAGTTGCCGCCGCTGATCGGCCAGTCGCCGGCCATGGAGCGGGTGCGCGAACTGATCCACAGCCTCGGCGCGGCCGAGGTCGATGTGCTCATCAATGGCCAGACCGGGACCGGCAAGGAAGTGGTGGCCCGCCAGTTGCACGCCGCCAGCGGTCGGCGCGGCCCGTTCGTGGCGCTCAACTGCGGCGCCTTGCCCGAGTCGGTGTTCGACAGCGAGATCTTCGGCCATGAGGCGGGGGCGTTCACCGGGGCGCAGAAGCGCCGCATCGGCAAGCTCGAGTATGCCAATGGCGGCACGCTGTTCCTGGATGAAATCGAAAGCATGCCGCTGGCCTTGCAGGTGAAGCTGCTGCGGGTGCTGCAAGAGCGGCGGCTGGAGCGGCTGGGCGGCAACGAGTCGATTGCCATTGACTGCCGGGTGCTGGCCGCCAGCAAGGCTGATCTGGTGCAGATGAGCGCGCGCGGCGAGTTTCGCGAAGACCTGTACTACCGCATCGGCGTGGTGAGCCTGGATCTGCCGAGCCTGGCGCAGCGGCGCGACGATATTGCCTTGCTGCTGGCGCATTTCTTCCAGGCTGCGGCCGTGCGCTATCGGCGCGAGGTGCCGCCATGGACTGCGGCGCAGATGCAGCAATGGCAGCAGCGCGAGTGGCCGGGCAATGTGCGCGAACTGCGCAATTTTGCCGATCGCTGGGTATTGGGTGTGGCCGAGGCAGCGGCGCCGGCATCGGCGCCGCTGGTGGCCGAGGCGATGTCGTTGCCGCAGCAGGTGGACGAATTCGAGGCCGGCATGATTGCCTTTGCGCTCAGGGAAAGCGATGGCAGCGTGGCGCTGGCGGCGCAGCGCCTGGGGATTCCCAGGAAGACGCTCTACGACAAGATCAAGAAATACCAGTTGGCAGAGTAGAGCGGCAGGGGGCGGGCGCTAGCGCCCGCTCTTGCAATCGACATTGCCGAACTGGCGCATGCAGGTGTCCTGGGCGCAGGCGGCAATGACGGTGTCGCGCGCCATTTCATTGAGATCGACCGTCACCAGCACGGGCGTGTCGATATAACGGATCTCGCGCAGCGGTTCGCAGATGCTTTCGGTGCGGCCGTTACCGATGTCACGGTTCACGCAGCGGCTGCGGCCGGTGAATACCTCGACCGGGCGGGTGCGGGTTTCCCAGCGCTGCTGGTAGACCACCGGATATTGCTGGTAGGCCGGCGGCCTGCAATAGGCTTCGGCATTGCGGTATTCCTGGGTGGCGCAGCCGACCAGGGCAAGGGCAGTCAAGAGGACAGGCAACAGCGGTTTCATGCAAGACTCAACGTGAGGGCGGCGGGATGCGTATGGGGTTAATCATACGCAATTCCCGCCCGGCCAGGCTTAGTCTTTCTGGTATTGCGGCGAGCGCGGGCCGTACAGCATGCCGTTGGCGCGACCCGCCATCAGCAGGCGATGGCTGGTCATGCCGGCGATCTTGAAGCTGGCGTCGCTGAGCGTGTCGGCGATCTGGTTGATCACCGCCGACACCAGCATGCCGAGCAGGCCATTGTTGTTCTGCTGGTTTTCGGCGCTCGATGCGGTAGCGGTGCCTTGCCACAGCACCTTGCCGGAACGCAGGTCAAGCAGCTTGGCCTCGGCGGTGACCACCGTGCTGCTGCTGATGACCTGGTACGACGTGCCATAGGCCTTGACCTCCACATACAGCCCGGCGTCGGCGCCGAAGATCTCGCGCAGCTTGGCCGGACTGACGTTATGGATATCAGCCGGCGTGACCAGGCCATTCTGCTTGAAGGTCTCGGACGCCAGCGTTACCGGGATCACGTAGTAGCCGGACTCGGCCAGCGGGTAGGTCACCTGCGACAACATGCCGCTGGTGGCAGCCACTTCAGGCGAGCTGTTGAGCGGCGGCAGCACCAGGATCGAGGCCGGGCGCGCCTGCTTGAACTCGGCATAGTCGTAGGGCGTGCGCTGGGTGGCGCAACCGGTGGCCAGCAGGGCGGTTGCCAGCAGCAACGCAAACAGTTTGATCGAACGCATCATTTGGTCACCTGCTTGGTCTGGTATTTACGCAACAGAAAATCCATATAGGGCTGCGACTCGGGAAACAGCCGTTTCTCGGCTTCGAGCTCGCGCATCATCTGGTCTTCCTGTCCCACCGAGGCGTACAGCATGCCCAGATGGGCGTGATAGCCCGGTGGCGCGTTCGCGCCGCGCGCCTGCATGCTTTGCAGGCCCTTTTCCAGCGTCGAGATCTGCTCGACAGGGCTGGCGCCCTCGTCCTTCAGATAGGTATAGACCTGCTGCTGATAGTTATCCCAGCCGTAGAGCGCTGGCACCCGCTTCTGGGCGCAACCGCTGGCAATGATGACTACCCCCGCCAGCACGCCGGCACTGATGAATCTGTTCATGAATCCCCCGTGGTTCCGTGAATGTTATTGCGGCTTCCAGGCGCCGCTGTCGATGGCGCTGACCAGGTTGTTGACCGCTTCGCGGATGGCCAGGTCGAGCACCTTGCCGTTGAGCGTCGAGTCGTAGCTGGCCGTGCTGCCGAAGCCGATGACTTCGCGGTTGTCGAGGCTGTATTCGCCCGCGCCCTGGGTTGAATACACCACCTGCGAGGTGTTCACGTTGACGATGTTCAGGTTGACCTTGGCATAGGCGATCTGCGACTTGCCGCGCCCGAGGATGCCGAACAGCTGGCGGTCGCCCACTTCCTTGCGGCCGAATTCGGTGACGTCGCCGGTGACCACGAATGCGGCGCCCTTGAGGTCCTGCGCCTGGCGGTTCAGCTTGGCCTCCTGGGCGATCTCGGTCATGTTCTCGCGATCCATGACGGAAAAGCGCTGGCTCTGCTGCAGATGCGTGACGAGCACGGTCTTGGCCTGGCTGCCCAGACGGTCATTGCCATCCGAGAACAGGCCGCGCATGTAGCTCGAACGGTTGTCGAACTTGCCCACCGAGATCGGGCTGCGTGCGCCCTGGTAAGGCTGGTTGGCGGTATTGACCTGCGCCACGGGCAGCGAGCGCGATTGCTCCTGGACCGCGCAACCGGCCAGCAGCACGCCGGCCATGGACATGGCGATGATGGTTTTGTTCATGAGAACCCCTTGTCGAACGATGCAAGCCGCAGGCGCGAAGCGCCCGGGGTGGTGGAAAAGAATGGGAAATGAAACCTACGAAAGAGGTCAGTTGCGCCCCCGCGCGCCTGACCCCGGACACCGTTTGCCCGAACTATTTCAGTTCAGGTCAGGTCGGGCCGCAATACCGGCAGCACGTCCTTCAACTGCGTGCCGCGCACGGTGCAGCTCACACGCGTACCGGGAAACGCCGGGTCGCGCGACGCGTCGATCGCAAACACGCGCTCGCCGGCAATCTTGGACTGGTTACGGAAATAATCGAAGCGGGTGGTGCGACGCCAGCTGCGGCCATCGTAGATATCCATGCGCAACTGGGCGCCGCCGACATCTTGCCTGACCTGCTTGTAGCTGGCGATGCGGCTGCCCAACGTCGACGATACAGCAGAGATGGACTCGGGAGAATAGAAGCCCCACGAGATCTTTTCAGTATTGCCGCCGATAACGGTGGCTTCGTCGAAGACGCCGGAGATGGGCAGGCCGAAGACTTGGGTCTGGCTGGCAAGCTTTACGCTGGAACTGCCCGGCGTGGTGCGATCGGCCACGCTGAACGATGCGCCATTGGCCTTGATGACGACCGGCACCTGCGGCTCGAGCTGGGTGACGAATTGCTTCAGCGTTGCCGGCAGGCTGGCGTCGCAATTGCCAAGCGCCTTGAGCACGTTGGCCAGCGGCGTGTCGAGATCGGTGACCGGTTGCGCCGACAATTCGCTAGGCGCCGCCGCGGTCGATGTTTCGTTCATGCGGGCGGTGCGCCGTTCATTCATCTGTTGCGCGCGCAGTTCCAGCCGCTGTTGCTTGATCTGCAGTTTGGCCATCCGTTCTTCCGGTGTGGCGCAGGCGCTGACGAGCAGCACTGTGGAAGCCGCGAGCAGCCATTTGTTTGCGTGTGACATGATTCCCCCGAATACACTAATTTTAGTTGGCATGATGTCAAGCTCGTGGCGCCAGGGCAAAACCCCACGGCGTGGCTTGTTATCACGGTATGCGAATCCTAATTTATTTATTGCTGTAAGTGAACCTTTTCAGTAGCTCTTCCAGCGTTATTTTTTCTGTCTTCACCTCGGTATGGGACGGGCAACACAGCGTCAGATGCATCGCCGCCTCGCGGCTGTAGATCAAGGTCAGGTCAGCGCCAACGCCAACGCCTGGCGCGGCATGGAGGTCGTCGCACTGTAATTGCGGCAGAGCCGATAGCGTAGGTAATCCGGCGTTATTGCCATACTTGTACAACGCTTCCTTGCCGCACCAGAGCTGATAGAACGCTTTCTCGACGTCGATCTGGGCATGCAGCCAGCGACGTTCGGCAGCGCTGAAAGCGGTTTGCGCCAATGCGCTCAGGTCGCGTTCGGCGCGGCTGGTTTCGATATCGAGCCCCAGCGCGAAACCGGTGCCGATCGCGCAGGCGATCCAACCTCCGCCATGCGACAGGCTGGCCTCGATCGTGTCGCCAACTGCAGTGGGCAAGACGATTTGCGGACCTGCGCCAGCGCGTTCGATCACTTCGATCTGATGCATGGGGCACGCCGTCACGCGCGTCACGTCATGACGCAACAGCAGTCGCCCCAGGATGAATTCACGCCGGCGCCGCTGACGAACGAAGCCTGGCAGGAGCGCCTGCTCGGCAGGGCCGAGATGCTGCGCCAGCGACTGCAGCAGCGCATCGTCAACGTCGTCGAGCAGCGCACGGGCGTCCAGCAGCGTGAGCCATGCGGTGGTCATCGACGCCCGCCCGCCATGCTTACTTGTCGCCGATCTTGACGATGTCGCCCTTCAGCGCCACACCCGCCATCACCGCGCCGGCATGGCATTCGAATTTTTCGCTGTCGGCCAGTTCGCTCTTCTTGTAGTAGCTCACCAGGTTGACCACGGCATTGCCGCCCAACTGCTGGGCCTTCTTCTGGAACTGCACCAGCGCCGACAGGAACACCCACTTGCAGGCTTCTTCATCGGACTTGCCGACCGCATTGGTCTTCTGGTTGGAGACATCGGTGGTCAGTTTCTGCAGCACCACGGGATGCTTCTGGCCGGCGAAGTAGAACTTGACCGAGCCATCCAGCACGCCATCCCGGTCTTTCATCTGCATGGCGTCGGCGATGGGCAGCAGGTGCTGGGTATCGCGGGCATGGGCCGAGATCGATGCGACGCACAGGACGATGGTGGCGACAGAGAGGGACAGCGCTTTCATGGAGGCTCCTTGTTATTGGTTAATTAATAAATGATTGGCCGACCGGATTGATTTACGGCCAGCGTTTGAAGATCAGCGATGTATTGATCCCGCCAAAGGCGAAATTGTTCGACATCACATATTCGCAATCGATCTCGCGGCCTTCGCCGGTGAGGTAATCCAGCACCCCGCATTCGGGGTCCGGCTCGCTCAGGTTGATGGTCGGGGCGAACCAGCCATGACGCATCATCTCGATGCTCAGCCAGGCTTCGAGCGCACCGCAGGCGCCCAGCGTATGCCCCATGTAACTCTTGAGTGAACTGATCGGCACCCGCTGGCCGAACACATTGGCCGTGGCGCTCGATTCGGCCACGTCGCCCTGGCGGGTGCCGGTGCCATGCGCATTGATGTAGCCGATGGCATCGGCCGGCAGCCCGGCATCGGCCAGCGCCATCTCGATGGCGATCTGCATGGTGGCCGCGTTCGGGTTGGTCACGTGGCTGCCGTCGCTGTTGGTGCCGAAACCGACGATCTCGGCATAGATGCGGGCGCCGCGCGCCTGCGCATGGTCGAGGTCTTCCAGGATCAGGCTGCCGGCGCCTTCGCCCAGCACGAGGCCATCGCGCTGGCGGTCGAACGGGCTGGGGGTCAAGCGGGGCGTGTCGTTGCGCACGCTGGTGGCGTACAGGGTGTCGAAGACGGCCGCCTCGGTGGCGCACAATTCTTCCGAGCCGCCGGCCACCATGGCCAGCTGGCGGCCACCGCGAATGGCTTCGAACGCATAGCCGATACCCTGGCTGCCCGAGGTGCATGCGCTGGAGGTGGTGATGACGCGGCCGGTGATGCCGAAGAACACGCCCATGTTGACCGGCGCGGTATGCGCCATCATCTTCAGGTAGGTGTTGGCGTTGATGTTGCGGGTGCTCTTTTCGGCGAACATCATGGCGAAATCGGCGATCGCATTGGGGGTACCGGCCGACGAACCATAGGCGATGCCCAGCTTGCCGCTGGCCAGCAGGGGATCGTCCAGCAGGCCGGCGTCGGCCAGCGCCCACTCGCTGGCGCGGGTCGCCATGAGCGCCACGCGTCCCATGCTGCGGGTGGTCTTGCGATTATATTTTTCGGACAGCGAAAAGTCGGCCGCCGGTGCGCCCAGGCGAGTATGCAGGCCGGTGTATTCGTCCCAGCCCGGCATCACCTGCACCGCATTGGAAAACGTCTGCAGATGCGCCAGCGCGCTGCTCCAGTCGTTGCCGATCGGGCTGATGCCGGCCATGCCGGTGACCACTACCCGTCGCGCAGAATGACTTGCACTCATGCCAGGCCTCCGTTGACCGAGATCACTTGCCGCGTGACGTAGGCGGCATCGGGATGCATCAGGAAGGCGACCGCAGCGGCCACCTCTTCGGGTTTGCCGGTGCGCCTTGCCGGGATCATCTTGAGGATTTCGTCCAGTGGCGCGTCATGGGCCATGTCGGTATCGATCAGGCCGGGTGCGACGCAGTTGACGGTGATGTCGCGCTTGGCCAGTTCCAGCGCCAGCGCCTTGGTGGCGCCGATGATGCCGGCCTTGGCGGCGCTGTAGTTGACCTGGCCGCGATTGCCGATCAGGCCCGAGACCGATGCCATGGTGACGATGCGACCTGGCGCGCGTCGCCGCACCATCGGCATCACCAGCGGATTGAGGACGTTGTAGAAACCGTCGAGATTGGTGCGCAGCACGCTGTCCCAATCCTCGGCCGGCATCGCCGGAAAGGCGTTGTCGCGCGAGATGCCGGCATTGCACACCACGCCGTAATAGGCGCCGTGTTGTTCGACGTCGTCCAGCAGTATCTGCGCGGCGAGCTCACGATTGCCGATGTCGAATTGCAGCACCCGTGCGCGCCGACCCAGCGCCTCGATCTCCTGCGCCACCTGGTCGGCTGCGGCGCGTCCCTGGTGGCAATGCACTGCGATGTGATAACCGTCGCGCGCCAGGCGCAGCGCGATGGCGCGGCCGATGCCCCGGCTCGAGCCGGTGACGAGTACGGTGTTTTCCCCCGGTGTTGTCATGCCATGCTTTCTTCAAGATATTGTTTGGCGTCGTGCGGCTGGAACACCGACACGGTGGCTTGCGCCAGTTCTTGTTGTGTATGCGCATCGATGATGGCGCAGTCGAACGAGCCCAGGCCGTTGTCGGCCTGCAGCAGCAAACGGGCCGTGACCCGCAATTGCATCGCGTTGCTGAATTCGGGCACGCTGCACTGATAACGCCGCGCGCCCAGTAAAAAACCGACCTTGGCCGGCTGGCCCTGCTGGCGTCCCTGATAACCGGCCCACGCAGCGATGGCCTGCGCCATGTATTCGATCCCGACCCATGCCCCCACGCCGCTGCCGCTATTGAACAGGCTATGGGCGCCGATGGTGACATGGGCGTCGAGCTGCTCGGCGTCGGCGTGACTGACGCCGTCGAGCAGGATCATGGGCGCCGCATGCGGCAGCAGTTCGGCAATCGGTGGCAGGGGAGTCATGGTCGGCGACATCTCTAGCGGTCCTGGCGGGTCAGCAGCAGCGATACATTGCTGCCGCCGAAGGCAAACGAATTCGATAGTATGGCGCGCGGCGGGTGGCCCAGTGCGCGCCCGGGAGCGACGATGTCGAGCACCGGCAGCGCCGGGTCGGCCACGCCATCCCACAGGTGCGGCGGCAGCAGGCCATCGCCATTGGCGTCCTGCATCGCCAGCCAGCACAGGCCGGCCTCGATGGCGCTGGCCGCACCCAGCGTATGGCCGGTGAAGGGCTTGGTCGAGCTGACCGGGACCGCAGCGCCAAACAGGGCGTGCACCGCCTTTGACTCCATGGCGTCGTTCTGTGGCGTGGCGGTGCCGTGCAGGTTGATGTAGTCGATCTGGTCGGGCGACAGGCCGGCGCGGGCCAGGGCGCCGCGCATGGCGCGCAGGGCGCCGCCACCGCTCGGATCGGGCGCCGAGATGTGATGCGCATCGGACGACTCGCCCCATCCGGCCAGTGCCACCGTGGCAGGCTCGCGGCTCATCAGGAATAGGGCAGCGCCTTCGCCGATGTTGATGCCGCAGCGGTTCTGCGAGAGCGGGTTGCAGCGCGCCGCGCTGACCGATTCGAGCGCCGTGAAGCCGGCAATGGTGAAGTCGCACAAGGTGTCGACGCCGCCGCACAGCACGGCGTCGCACAGCCCCATGTTGATCAGCCGGGCGGCGGCCGCCATCGCCTTGCCGCTCGACGAGCAGGCACTGGAATGCACGTGGGCCGGCCCCATCACGCCCAGTGTCGCGGCCAGCGCGGCGGCGGGGGAGCCCAGCTCCTGCTGGCCGTAATGGAACCCCTCGGGAAAAGCGCCGCTGTGCTGACGCTTACGGAAAGCCGCCTCGCCCTCGGCAATGCCGGAGGTGCTGGTGCCCAGCACGATGCCGATGCGATGCGCGCCGAAGCGGGTCATGGCGGCATCGACCTGATCGCGGATCTGGGACAGGGCCTGCAACGCCAGCCGGTTGTTGCGGCTGCGGTCGCGCAGCGGCAGCGCGGCGTCGCAGGGGAGTGCGGCATCGTCCAGCGTGACCGCCCCCAGCGCCAATGGCGCGCCGTCGGCGGCGCATCGGGTCGGATCGGGGAGCACGCCGCTGCGAGCGTCGAACAGCCGCCCGCGGATGTCGTCATGGGTATGGCCAAGCGGGCAGATCATGCCCAGGGCGTTGAGAAAGAGCGTCATGCAGCTGCGGGCGTGCGTTTCATTGCGGGTTCACGACGGACTGGATGGTCAATTTGTAGCGGTAGCGCAGATTGGTCAGGATCACCCGGCCACCCCACGCCTTGCGGTCGGGATAATCGATCACTGCGATCGTTTCGCCGCCCTGCAAGAGGGTACGTTGCCCCTCGCTTTCGCGCAACTCCCAACCAGCGGGAAGCGCGGCGCGGATGCTGTCGACCGGCCATAGCGTCAGTTGCACATCTTGCAACACATCTTCGCCCTGCACCTGGGCCGGCAGCATGAAGTGACGCCAGGTGGTCAGTTCATGGCCGTCGTAATGCAGCGTCATGACCCGCTGGCCAAAGGCCAGGCCGACCAGGTCGAGCTGGGCGGCGTCGATTTCGAGCACGGTATCGAGCTGGTCGGTGCGGCCTTCGCGCTCCACCGTCAGGTGTTGCTGCAGGCTGATTTCGGCGCCCAGGGCGGCCGGCGCCAGTCGCAGGTGCAGTCGCGCCGAAGGCGCCGGGTCGGGCCTGGTGCTGGCGCAGGCGGCCAGCAGCAGGCTCGCCAGGATCACGATCAGCGTCCGCACAGCGACTCCAGTGCACCCAGCCGGCGGCGGCTTTCGGCGACGAACGGATTGCTGGTGTCCCAGGCGTAGCCGGCCAGGATGGACGAGATCATGCGGCGGATCTGCGGTTCCTGGTGCGGATGGAAGATGACATCCTGGAAACCGCCGGCGTACCACGACTCGACGAAGGTGCGGAAGGTGTCGACCCCGGCCTTGAGCGGACGGGCATAGTCGGCTTCCCAGTCGACCGTTTCACCGGCCAACTGGCGACCCAGCGTGGCGGCGGCCAGCGAAGCCGATTTCATGGCGATGGTCACCCCGGACGAAAAGATCGGATCGAGGAATTCGCCGGCATTGCCCAGCAACGCATAGCCAGGGCCATGCAATGAAACGACATTGGCGGCGTAACCGGTCAGGCGTCGCGCCGGGGTGTCCCAGTCGGCATTGACCAGCAGCGCCCGCAGGGCCGGGTCTTCATGCACCAGGCGTTGCAGGGTGGCGGTTTCGTCGCCGGCCGGCAGGGACTGGATGAAACTGTCGCTGGCCACCACGCCGATCGAGCTGCGTCCGTTGGAAAACGGAATCAGCCAGTACCACACGTCATGGTGCTGCGGGTGCACCGTGATGCGAATCTTGTTGCGGTCGAAGGCGCCGCCCAGGATGCCATCGGCGATATGGGTAAAGTGCGCCGTGCGCACCGGAAAGCCGCTGGGCCGCTCCAGGTCCAGCAGGCGCGGCAACACGCGGCCGAAGCCGCTGGCGTCTAGCACGAAGCGCGCTTGCACCGTGTATTCACGCGGCTGCGCGGCGCTGTCGTCGAGCACCGACAGCTGCGCCTGGGCGCTGCTGAAGTCGGCGTGGGTCACGCGGTGGCGATAGCGCACGATGGCGCCATGGCGCTCGGCCTCGCGCGCCAGGATGTGATCGAATTCGCCCCGCGGGACCTGGTAGGTGGTGCCCCAGCCGGCCGAATGCTTGTCGCGGAAGTCGAAGGCGGTTTGCTCATCGCCGCGCACGAACGATGCGCCATTCTTGAACTGGAAACCGTGCTCGACCACGGCCTGCAACATGCCCGCCTGTTCGATGAATTGCATGCTCTGCGGCAGCAGGCTTTCGCCGATCGAAAAGCGCGGAAACTGTTCGCGCTCGATGATCAACACTTGATGCCCCTGCTGGCGCAGCAGCGCGGCGGCGACCGCGCCGGAAGGGCCGGCACCGATGATGACTACGTCGTGGCGTTCGATATTCATGAGGCAATCTGTGTGTTGTCAGGAGCGAGGAAACAAGGGGCCAGCAGCCACACCAGCAGCATGCCGACCAGCATGGTCAGGCCGAATGCGTGCAACGGCGGGCTGCCGCTGCCGGCCAGCAGGCCGAAGGACAACAGGGCGGCGATGGCCGACAGGCCCACCGTGAGCCAGGCGAAGCGCCGTTCGCGTTGCGACGGCTCCAGCAGGAAGATGCCGTAGTCCACCCCCAGGCCCAGCACCAGCAAGGCCGCCAGCACGTGGAACAGTTGCAGCGGCTGGCCGCTCCAGCCGAACAGCGCCAGCGTCAGCAGCGTGGCCAGCAGGGGCGGCGCAATGGCGCGCCAGGCCTGGCGGCGGTAGCGCAGCGACAGCAGCACGAAGATCGCCAGGTAGGCCGCCGCCAGCGCCCAGCTCATGTACTGCCGGTAATACTTGAGCACCGCCGAGATATCGCCGACCTTGTCGACCCATTGCACGCCGCCGACTTCAGGCGCCACCGCCGCCAGGCGCGGCAGTTGACGGTAGTCGGAGAGGCCGCGAATGGCCATGATGCTGGCGGCGCCCTGACCCTGTTGCAGCCACAGGTGACGCGCGCTGTCACCGGCCGGCGAGGCCAGGAACGCCTCGGGCGTGAGCAACTGGCCATGCGTGCGCAAGCGGGTCTGCATCTCGGCGACCCATGGCGCGCCTTCGTCGATGGCGCGTGCGACCTGTTCGATGGCCGCCGGCTGACCGTTGCGGGCTTGCATCAGCGCGCTGTCGAGCAGCGCCAGATTGGCGCGCTGGGTGCGTTGCGACGGCACCCAGTTCGACACCGCCTGCACGCCGCCGATGATGCGCTCGGCCACCAGCGGTTGCAGCTTCTGGCGCAACAGCTCTTCTTTTTGCAGCACATCTTCGGCCGAGTCGCCGCGCACCAGGTAGAACTGCACCGGTGCGGCCATGTCGAGCAACTTGCCGACGCGGATCTGGTCGTCCAGCAGCGCCTGTGGCGTTTTCTGCAACGCCCGGATGTCATCACTCACGTGCAGTCGCGCCAGCCCCGACACGCAAAAGCCGATGATGAACATGCCCGCCGCCCCCTTGAGGTGCCAGCCGCGCATGCTGGTCAGGCGCGGCCAGCTGTGGATGCTGCGACTGAAGGCATGCGCCAGCGGCGTGGCGCGCAGGCTGTCGGGGCCGACCAGCAGCGGAAACCAGCACACCACCGTGAGCCAGGCGAACACCAGCCCCACGGCCGAGAACACCGCCATCTGCTGCAAGCCCGGGAAGGGAGTGGCGGCCATGCCGAGATAACCGATCACCGCCGCCAGCAGCATCAGGCCCAGGCCCGGCAGCAACTGGCGCAGCAGGCTGCGCGAACCCAGCGTCGCCGGCGAGCCCAGGCGCGCGCACAGGAAGTAGATGGCATAGTCCTGGGCCACGCCGATCAGGCTGGCGCCGAACACCAGCGTGAGCAGGTGCACATGGCCGAACAGCAGCCAGCTGACCGACAGCGCGCCCAGGCAGCCGATGGCGATCGAGGTGGCGATGTAGGCGATCGGTTTGACCGAACGGAAGCTCAACCACATCAGCAGCAGGATGCCGAGCAGCGAGCCGGTGCCGATGGTGGCCATTTCGCCGCTGGCCTGGTCGCTGGCGGCGGCGGCATGCAGCACCACGCCGGCAGTCAGCACCTCGCCACCCGCCAGTTGCGCCAGCGCGGCGCCACGGGCCTGGTCCAGCAAGGGAATCAACTGGCGCTGGGCATTCATCGAAAAGGCCGATGCCTTCAGTTCGAGCAGCAGCAGCACATAGGCGCGGCCGTCGCGTTCGACGAACAGGCGACCATCGCGCGGGCGCACCGGGGTTTCCTGCGCGCGCTCCTGGACCCAGCCGGAAAACAGATTGAACGGATCATCGACCCAGGCGCCCAGGCGCGGACCGGTGAATGCGCCGTACATGCCGGCCAGCGCCTGGCGACTCCATTGTTCGGGCGAGTCATTGGCTAGTTGCGCGCGCTGGGTGTCGGTCAGCAGCACGCTGCGGCTGGCGTCGAGCGCCGCCAGCCATTGCTGCTGCAATTCACCGGCGTTGCCGGTGGCCGGGGCGATCAGCGCGGCGTGCGGCTGCAGGCTGGCGGCATAGGCGTCGGCGGCGCGGGTGGCGCGGGCCCAGTCGGCGTCGCCGACCAGCACCACCACCTTTTGCTGGGCCGAGTCGACCATGTGCGCAAACGCCTGCTGCAGCACCGCGTCATTGCGCGAGGTCGGCAGCAGCGCCAGGATGTCAGTGTCGGGACTGGCGCGTTGCACCACCCACAGCCACGCATTGTGAGCGCCCACCAGCAGCACCACCAGCAGCCAGCAAAGCGCCAGGCCGCGACGCAGGAAAGCAGCGGACTTAGTCAAACAGCGCTCCTTCGGCCGCCGTCATGGCGCCGTCTCCGGTCTTGATGGCGGAGAACACGATGTCGGTGCGGTCACCGCTGGCTTCCTTCATCAGCACCCGCTCGACATAGGCGCCGCCTTCCAGGTTGATGTCGCCGATGGCCTTGGCCAAGGCTGGCTGGCGCGCCTTGAGCGCAACCTGCCAATGGCCGTTGCGGATCTCGCCGTCGAGGGCGAACAGTGAGTCGAGTTGCGACAGGTCGCCCGCCAGCAACGAGAACAACACGCTGTTGATCATCTTGACCACCGGCTCCTGCTGCGCGTCCAGTTTCATCGCCACTCGTCCATCCTGCATCTGGACGATGGCGTCGCGGGTGATGCGCAGGGTGCTGGGGAAAGGCTGTACGGCCTGCCACAGGATGCCGCGACCGGCGATGACGCAGAAGCGGCCATTCGATTGCAGCGGTTTCTTGATGCCGGTCAGCAGCTTGGTCTGGTCGAAGCGGCCGCACATCTGGGCCGGACGCGCCAGCGCTGCCTGGATCTGCTGCACCGGGGCGTCGGCCAGGGCCGGGCCGGCCAGCAACGAGGTCGCCAGCACGGCGGCGAGGATACGGGGGAGTCTGGTCATGGGGAAGGGGGATTCAATCCAAGTTTGTGCCACAGCACGGGAGGCGAGACGAAGCACATCTCGCGCGTGTCGACCCGCACGGCCACCTGGCTGGTGGTGGCGCGGGTCAGGCGCTGGCCGCTCTCGGCGTCGCTCAGCAGGTAGTCGATCTTGAGGCGATTTTCCCATTCGACGATGGCCGCGCGCACGCGCAGCCGCTGGCCGAACAGCGCCGGTTGCGCATAGCGCAGGTGCATCTCGATGATGGGCCAGGCGTAGCCCGACTCCTTCATCGCCGGGTAGTTGTAGCCGATCTGGTCGAGCAGGGCGCAGCGGGCGTCTTCCAGATACTTGACGTAGCGGCCGTGCCAGACGATTTCCATCGGGTCGAGATCATAGAACTGAATCTTCAGCTCGATCTCGGCGCTCCACGGCGAATTGGCCAGGCGGATGCGGCCGTCGGGCAGGACGGTATTACTCATACAGTTGCCAGGCCTGGGCGCGGATCGACGACAGCAGCGCGCGCAGGTCGGGTTCGAGCATGCGGTCTTCGTCGACGGCGGCGATCTGGCCGCTCAGCGCCTGCTGCATGCCGGCCAGCCGTTCGCCCGGCAGCGCCTGCAATGCAGCCTGGCCGTCGGCCTGTGCGCGGGTGCGCAGCCAGACGCCCTGGCGCACCGTGATCAGCATGGCCGCCGTCACCTGTTCGGTCAGCTCCAGCACGCGCAGGCAGTCGCGTGCGGCGATGGTGCCCATGCTGACCTTGTCCTGGTTATGGCATTCGGTCGAGCGCGAGAACACCGAGGCCGGCATGGTCAGCTTGAGCGCCTCTGCAGTCCAGGCCGAGGCGCTGATCTGCAACGCCTTCAAGCCATGGTTGATCGCGGCGCGCTCGCCGACGGCGCCCGACAGGTTGGACGGCAAGCCGTTGTTGTAGCGGCTGTCGACCAGCAAGGCCATCTGGCGGTCGAGCAGGTCGGCAATGTTGGCCACGGCATTCTTCATGCTGTCCATGGCGAAGGCGATGTGACCGCCATAGAAGTGACCGCCATGCAGCACCCGTTCGTTGTCGGGATCGATGATGGGGTTGTCGTTGGCGCTGTTGAGCTCGTTCTCGATCGAGCTGCGCAGCCACGGCAGGGCGTCGGCCAGCACGCCGATGACGTGCGGCGCGCAGCGGATCGAATAACGGTCCTGCAGGCGTTTTTCGTTGCGGTGCGGCTGGTCGCATGACAGGTCTTGCTGCAACCACGATGCCACTCGCTGCTGGCCGGGGTGCGGCTTGACCGAGAACAGCGTGGCGTCGAAGTGGTGGGCATTGCCGTCCAGCGCGAAGCTTGCCATGGCGGTGATGCGGGTGGCCAGTTGGGTCAGGTAGCGGGCGCGGTCAAACGCCAGGCACGCCAGCGCGGTCATGACGGCGGTGCCGTTCATGATCGCCAGGCCTTCCTTGGGACGCAACCGCAAAGGCGTCAGGCCGGCCTCGCTCAAGGCCTGGGCGGCCGGCACCGGCACGCCGTCGCGCCACACGTCGCGTTCGCCGCACAGCACCGCCGCCAGGTAGGACAGCGGCGTGAGATCGCCGCTGGCGCCGACCGAGCCTTCGCTGGGGATCAGCGGCAGCAGGTCGCGTTGCAGCAGCGCCTCGATCTGCTTGAGCAGCGCCACGCTGACGCCGGAATAACCCTGGGTCAGCGAATTGAGACGGGCGGCCAGGATGGCGCGGGTCTGTTCGGGCGAGAACAGCGCGCCCAGTCCGCAACCGTGATAGGTGTACAGGTGATGCGGCAGGTCGGCCACCAGCGAGGCCGGCACGGTCACGGTGCACGAATCGCCGTAGCCGGTGGTGACGCCGTAGATATTGCCGTCTTCGCGCAGCAGGCGATCCAGAAAGTCGGCCCCGCGCTGGATGCGCGCCAGGAAGGCCGCACTGTCCGACAGCGCCGGTTGTGCGCGGCCCTGCGACAGCGCCACCACGTCTTCGATGGAGAGCGCCCGCCCGCCGAAGGTGACATGGGGGGAGGATTCAGTGTTGTGCAGGTCGGTCATCCGTGTGGTCCAGTGTGGGCTGCGCCCAGAAGTGATAGAAGTTGAACCATTGGAACGGCGCTTGCAGGCAATGCGCTTCCAGGCGTGCGGCATAGTCGCCCGCCAGTTGGTCCAGTCGGTGCTGGCGTTCTTTGCGTGGCAGTTCCACGCGGTCGCGGAAAGCTTCGAAATCGAGCCGCGCACCGTCATCGGTGCGACGTGAAAACATCAGGAATACCGGGCATTGCAGCAGGCTGGCCAGCACGAACGGCCCCACCGGGAAAGCCGCCATGCGCCCCATGAAACTGGCTTGCGCCACGCGTGGCGCGGGCGACACCGGCACCCGGTCGCCGGCAATCACCACGAATTCGCCCTGCGCCACCTTGTCGGCCAGCATCATGGCCGTGGCCGGCGACATCTCGGTCACCTGCAGCAGGTTGAGCTGACTGCCCGGGTCGAGCTGCGCCAGCATGCGGTTGAACGCCTGGGCGTGCCTGGTATGCACCAGCACCGTCAGGCGCAGATCAGGATAGCGGCGCGCCATCACCCGGCACAGGTCGAGATTGCCCAGGTGGGTGCAGATCAGCAACCCGCCGCGTCCGGCGGCGATGGCGCCGGCGATATGTTCCTGGCCGTGCAGTTGCACCCGCTCCAGCGGAAACAAGCCACCCCACAGCAACATTTTGTCGAGCAGGCTTTCGCCGAAGGCGCGAAAGTGACGAAACACGTCTGCCAGGTTGCCCCGCGTGCCCAGTTGCGGGCGCCAGGCGGCGACTTGTTGCAGGTAGTCGCGCGAGGCGCTGCGGGCGCGGCCGTTGACGACGACGTACCAGCCCAGCACCGGATACAGCAGCAGCCGGAAGGGCACTCGCCCGAGCAGCTTGTAGACCCAGAACAGCAGGCGCATGCCCGCCACGAAACTGACTTCGTTGATCTGCGCCCAGTGGCGGGTGCGCTGGGAGGAAGTCGATGAATCCTGCATCAGCGCCCCCGCAGGCGGCGCCACAGCAGCAGTGGCGAGCGCAGCAGCATGCCCAGGAACAGGCGCGCATGCATGCGCGAGATCAGCACGTTGTCGAGCCATAACTTGAAATGCGACACCCCATCCAGCGGATAGTGCACGCGGGTGGGGTGGTTGACGATGCGCAAGCCGCGCCAGTGCAGGCGCACCAGGATCTCGGTGTCGAAGTCCATGCGCTGGCCGATATGGGTGCTATCGATCAGGCGCAGCGTGGTCGCCAGCGGGTAGATGCGGAACCCGCACATCGAATCGCGGATGTCGAGCGACAAGGTGTTGATCCATACCCAGACGTGGGTCAGGTAGCGTGCATACAGCCGCCCGCGCGGCACGCTCTGGTCGTAGATCGGCTGGCCGTTGATCACCGCCTGCGGGGCGGCCTGGCTGGCGGCCACGAAGCGGGCGATATCGGCGGCGTCGTGCTGGCCGTCGGCATCGATCTGCAATGCATGACTGTAGCCGGCAGCGGCCGCATGGCGCAGGCCGGTCATCACGGCGCCGCCCTTGCCACGGTTGTGTGCATGCACCAGCAGGCTGACGCGTTCGGCGTGGCGCGCTGCCAGCTGGCGCAGCACCGCAGCGCAACTCGGCTGGCAGCCATCGTCGACCAGCACGCAGTGCAGGTCATGGCGCAGTACGGCGTCGACCACCGTGCCGATGGCGTGCTCATGGTTGTACACGGGGATCACGACGGCCACGCGCAGCGGGTTGCTCATGCGGCTTCTCCCAGCAGGAAGCGACCGCTGGCGTGCTGCTGGCCATCCGAATGCAGCTGGAACGACAGCGCCTGCTTCGTCACATCGTGCTGCAATTCCAGCGTGACGCTGGCGCCGGGCACGATCACGCGCTGGAACTTCAAGGCCTGCAAGCCCAGAAAACGCGGCGGCAATGCAAAGTAGCGCCGGCCCAGCGTCAGTGCCCAATCGGTCTGCACCACGCCCGGCAGGATCGGCGCGCCCGGGAAGTGTCCCTCGAAATAGAGCAGGTCGACCGGCACGTGCAAGGCCAGCACGACCTTGTGCGCGCTGCGTTCGATCTCCTGCACCTGCGGCAGGGTCGGACGTGGCGATGGTGGTGGCGTCGGCGTATCCAGCAAGGCGGTCAGCGCCGCCAGCGTCAGCTTGCCCTGGGCATTGACCGGCATCGCATCGAGATAGCGCCACAGGCGCGGCAGCGCCAGGCCTTCGATAGCGCCGGCCAGCACTGCACGCAAGGCTGCATTGAGCTGCACCCGGCCTTGTTCGAGCAGCGCGCGGCCGGCGGCAGTGGGCACCACGAAGGCGGCAATCAACTGGCGCTGGCGACGCCCCTCATGCACTAGCACGCGGGCCTCGGCCACCAGTGGCGAGGCCAGCAGCAAGCGTTCGATCTGGTCCAGCGAGATGCGTTTTTCTTCCAGCTTGACGATCCGGTCGGCGCGACCGTGCAGCGTGAAACCGTGTTCATCCAGGCTGGCGCGGTCGGCCATGGCAAACCATTGCGCGTCCGGCAAGTGGGGTGAACGGACCTCGAGTGTGGCGTCGGCCCCGGCACGCACTTCGACGCCGGGCATCGCTTGCCAGTGCTCGCGACGGTCGGCATCGAGCTGCGGCTGGCGCCAGGCGATGCCGCCGGTCTCGGAGCTGCCATAGATTTCCAGCGCGCGCTGGCCGAATACCTGTTGCACGCCACGCGCGGCATCCGCCAGTAGTGGCCCGCCAGACGAAAACAGGGCGCGCAGCAACGTGGTGTCGGGCCGCGTGGGTTGTTCGGGAAAACGTTTCAGATGGGCCGGCGACGACAGCAATGCCCACGGGCGCTGCGGCACCAGCCGGCGCAGGTCTTCGGGGAAGAATGCGCTGTGCGCCTGCACCGCGCGCCCGGCCGCCAGCGGCCACAGCACCTTGAACAGCAAACCGTAGATGTGCTGGTGCGAGACAGTCGAGACGATCTCGGCCTGCCCCAGCTGCTGGCCGAACAATGCTTCCAGCGTGGCCACTTCACTGGCCATCTGTGACATGTTCTTGGGGATCGCCTGGGCGTGGCCGGTGCTGCCCGAGGTGCTCACCACCAGTGCCGCGAAGTGCGGCGCCAGCGCCGGCCATTCATTGTCCGGCGCGACCGGCTCGGCGCTGCGAAGCGGCGCGAAGGATGGATCGAAGTCGCCGATGAATCCGTCCACATGGTGCGCCAGTGCGCGGCAGGTGTCGGGCAAGGCGTCGCCCGGGAGGTAGACGGTCTTGCCGGCCAGCCAGGCGCCGAACAGGGCGGCGGCGAAATGCAGGGTGTCGGCGTGGAACAGCGCAAAACGCTGCCCGGGATGAGGCGCCAGCAGGTCGCGCCAGCCCAGCGCCTGGCGCTGGAAGCTGGCGTTGTCCACCGCCACGCCATCGCGCCAGCCGATGATGTGGCTGTCGGCGCGATGGCGCAACGGCCACTGCAGCAAATCGAGAGGGACGGTGTCAGGCATGCTGTTGCCGCTTGAGGTAAAGGCGTACCAGGTATTCGCCCGCGAACAGGATGCCCATGATCAGGTACGACACCAGGCCGGTATACATCGACCAGACCGCCGGCGAGGCCCACAGCGCGGTGCCCAGCGCGATGGCGCCATTGAGCGCGAAGAAGCCGCACCAGACCTGGGTCACGCGGCGGGTATAGGCGATGGCGAAGGGCGGCAGGACCGGATCGCGCAGGCGCGCCAGGCGCTCGATGATCGATGGCGGGCGCACCAGGCTGTAGCCGAACAGCGCCAGCATGCCGAGGCTGATGAGCACCGGGTACAGCTTCAGCGGCAGCAGGTCGTTCCACAGCAGGGCGGGGGCGGCCAGCAGCAGCGCCGCCAGGCCCGGCCACAGCAGCTTGACGGAGAGTCTGGCAGCAAACAGGCGCACCGCACCGATGGCCAGCAGCAGCAAGGCCAGCTGGCGTGGTTCGAGGCGGCCGTGTGCGCTCCAGATCAACAACGGGTAGAGCAGGATCAGCAACGTGCCCAGCAGATTGGGCAGGTCAGGCTTTTTCATCCGCGCCGATCAGCGTTTCGAGCACATCGACCACGTCCTGCACCGTGCGCACGGTGCGGAACACATCGGGCTGGATGCGCTTGCCGGTCATCTGGTTCAGCTTGACGACGATATCGACGGCATCGATGCTGTCGATGTCGAGATCGGTATAGAGGTTGGACTGGGGCGTGATGGCAGCCTTATCGATCTCGAACATCTCGTGCAGCATGTCGATGATCCATACGGTGATCTCGTCCTTGTTCATGGTAGGGGCCAAAGTGGTCATCATGCGCCTTATTGCTTGTGATTGGCGACCAGCGTCGCCAGCGCCTGCACCGATGCGAAGTGCTTGCGGGTTTCTTCCGAATTGGCCGACAGCGTGATGCCGTAGCGTTTTTGCAGGGCCACGCCCAGTTCCAGGGCATCGATGGAATCGAGTCCCAGGCCGTCGCCGAACAGTGGCGCTGCGCTATCGATGTCAGCCGGGCCGATGTCTTCCAGTTGCAGAACCTCGATGATCAGTTCCTTGATGTCTTCTTCGAGCGTTTGCATCGCCTAGCTTTCTTTCATGAAATAGTGTTGCAGGTAATGAGTGAGCTGGCGCGCGGCCGCACTCGGGTTGTCGATCTCGATGGCGGTATTGTTGCAGTCACCGGCGCCGATGGCGTGCCTGAGGTCGATATCCTGGCCGATCTCGATACTGAAGTGGGCCACAGTGGCAGGCACGTCCCACCATTTGCAGCCCTTGCCGAGGGTCGCCGGGGTGCAGCGGATCACCACCGGGGTGATGGCGCAGTCGCCCCGTACCGCCACATTGGCGGCACCGCGCTTGAAGCTGATGCTGCCATCGCGCGGGGTGCGGGTTCCCTCGGGGAAAATGATCAGGTTGCTGCCACGGCGAATCGAATTGATGCAGTCCTCGATCAGCTCCGGCCCCTGGTCGTTGCTGATATAACCGGCCGCCTGCACCGGGCCGCGCGTAAATGGATTGCGCCACAGCGCATTCTTGACGATGCAATCGGCATGCCGCACGAAGGCCATCAGCAGTACCGTGTCGATCAGCGTCGGGTGGTTGGCCAGGATCAGCAGGCCATTGCGCTGCAGGCGTTCGAGGCCGGTGATGCGGTAGCGGATCACGCCGGTGGCGCGCATCAGTTCGACGAAGCCGCGCATGGCCAGCTGGATCAGCCGGCGCGCGGCCAGCATGCGACGTTGCCGATCCCGCACCAGCAGCGCCAGCAGCGGAAATGCAAACAGCCGCATCATCAGTCCGCCCACGCCGAACACGGCAAAGCAGAGGCCGGTGGCGCCGATGCGCCACATGCGGTCCAGCCGTTGCTCGATCAATTTATGCATGGCGGATCCAGTGCCAGCGGCGGCCATTGGCGCGGCGAACCAGGCCGGCCTGGTCTGGCGCCGACAGGAAGAAGCGCAACACGTCGAGTCCGCCCGGTTCGATGGCGTCAGGTGCTTGCGGCGGTTGCTCGTCGGCGCTCCATTGCAGCGACAGTACCGGCAGGGCAGCCTGCTCGTCGGCGCCCTGGATCAGCCAGGCCCAGCCGAACGGCTGATCATCGCAGTCGCGAAAACCATCGAAGATCGATGGCAGCGGGCCGTCGGCCATCACCACCAGCACTTGCGCGGCGCCATCGGCCAGCAGGCCGCAGGCTTCGATCAGCGCGTGCTCGACCGTGCTGGCGCCGGCGGCGACCGCAATGCCGTTGCCGCGCATGCCGCGCGCAATCGAGAACAGGCCGACGTTGGCGTTATGGACCGACAGACTGAACGAGGTCGGTGACAAGGCGCTGCCGGCGACCAGCTCTTGCAGCAATTCGACAGAGCGGGCGCATTCGCCATGGCGCGAAGCAAATACGAGGGGGATATCATCAGCACCGGCGCCGTCGTCCAAAGGCGACAACGGATGCGCCGCATAGGCGGTTTCGAGAGCAATCTTGCCGGCCGGGCTGGCGCGGCGGCGGAGCATGGGCGGCATGCTCTTGACGGCAGGTTCTCCCGAACCTGCTGCCGCAACATGGCCGTTGATCCATTGCTGCCAGGCTTCTGCGGAATCGATTCCCGGAACCCATGCCGCATGCGATGCAACTGAAAAGCTGACATCCCCAAAAAGCATATTCTCTAAAAGCCCTGAGGCTTTTGTATATGGCTATGTGTTACCCGGACCCCGCTCTTGCGACTGCTTGCACATGCGCAAACTGCGCGCTGTGCGATGCGGCCATTCGGTCGAGCCCCCCACCTGCTTTTTTTGTTGGCTGTGCAGGCTGGATCCGGCGGCGTATATATATGTGAAGCTGCGTTATCAAAGACAGATGCTACGGCATCATGCCTTAAATATACGCAAATTTACATTTGATTCATGGTCGAAAAAAAAGGCGGGAACGAGTTCATCGTACCCACCTGATTTTGTGTGGCTGGCGCACCACGGAGGCGAGCATTTGCATGACATCTCGACCGTTGTTGCAACCCACCATTACTTCTGGAACCAAACCTCTGGTGCCGGGAGCCGGAATCGAACCGGCACGCCTTGCGGCGCGGGATTTTGAGTCCCGTGCGTCTACCTATTCCGCCATCCCGGCAACGCAAGCCCGCGATTATGACGACTTTTTTGATAATCGGCAAGACCCGGCCATAGAGAATTTACTTGCCGCACACCGCATCGATGGCACGCTCGCCGGTGGAGCCGGGCGGCGGGTCGGACAGCTTGACGTCCGAATACGAAAGTTGCGGCGCCAGCAGCACCTGGCCCTTTCCATCCGGCTGCGCATACATCTTGCGGCTGCCAAAGCCTAACTGGTGATTGGCGCAGTCGAAATAGGCGGTCGAGACCTCTGAGGTGTAATAGGTCTTGCTGCCCTGGCCCATCAACAATTGCGGGCGCGTCCAGTTCAGCAGGATCTGCGCCTGGCGTATGCCGCGAGTGGCGACGATGCTGCTCTTGTCGATGAAGAAGCTGCCGATGCTGTTGTCGCCCAGCGGCAGCCACTCGGCATGCGCCGGCAGCGCCGCGCCGCCCAGCAGGGCCAGCAGGGTAGTGGCCACCAGGCGCCTGGTGGATGGCAGGAAGGAAGAGGTGTTAATCAAGGCAAGTGCGCGATCAGCTGAACATGCAGGCCAGCATGGCCACATCGTCTTCCAGCAGCAAGGTCAGCATGACGCTCCAGAACAAGGTGCTCGCCAAGATGCGGTGACCGGCGCCGCGCAGCCGGGGATGCATGTTCGCCACAGTGATCATGTTAGTTACAGTTGTCAGCATCCTAACACGTCAGGCCAATGGCTCGCCTGTGAGTGTTACCCCCAGGGTATGTTCCTCGCCGGGCGCCAGTTCGACCAGGTCCTTCATCACGTTGGCGGTCTCGATGCACAGCATGTGCTGCCAGGCGTCATCGGCAAACTGCGACAGCCGGCGCGCCTTGCTGACCCAGGGATTCCAGACCACCGCCGAGGTCGAACCGCGGGCGTCGATATGGATGCGGCGGTTCCAGCCCTCGTCGCGCAGCGTCAGGCGCGGCGGCAGGTCGAGATAGATGCGGTCGGTTTCGCTGCTGACCACCAGGTCGCGTTTCTGCTGGCGCTCGGCCCAGCCTTCTAGCGTCTCGATGTAGTTCTGGCCTTCCAGCCCTTCGACCGTCACGTTGATGATGTTGGAGACCGCAAAGTAGCTGTGCAGCGCCTGGGTCAGCGCCAGGTGCTGCTCGCTGCCGTTGCGGGTGGTCAGGTTCAGGTGCAGCCGGTCGTCCAGCACGATCTCCAGCAGCAGCTCCAGCCCATGCGGCAGATGGCGCAGGCTGGGCGAGTCAGTGGTGGCGGGAATGGCCAGCAGCAGCCGCACGCGGTCGCCTTCGATGGCGCTTTCCTGCAGCGTCCATTCGATACTGCGTACCAGGCCGTGCGCCGGCAGGCGGCCGCCCGAATGCAGCGCCTGCACCTGTGGCGGATTGCGCATCAGGTCGCCGAACCAGGGCCAGCAGACCGGGATGCCACCGCGCACCGCGTGGCCGGCTTCGAAGGCGGCTTCGTCGCTCAGCCAGATCAAGGGTTCCTGGCCATGCGGCTGGTAGCGCAACACCTGCGCGCCCTGCAACGCCAGCAGCAATTCGCCGCGGCTGTTCTGTACCCGCAGGCATTGCAGCTGGTTCACTTCGATCTGCTGGATATGCGGAATTTCCAGCGGGGCAACGTCGCTTTCGGTGAGGCTCATGCCAGACAACTCCAGAGAATTAATTGAGATGGCGCAAGCCTGCCACATTTCGGCAGCTTGCGGAATGGCCGCGACGGGATTCAGTCCGGCCACGGTGTGTCAGTGCTTGTCGTTTTTATATTAGGCAATTACGCCGACGCGCCATCAACGTCCCGCCACCCGGCTCTTGATGAGGCGTTCCAATGCCTGCGCGACCTGCTCGACGGCATCGTCGCCGTCGCTGCGGCGGTGGCGCAGCAAGTGCAGTGGCAGGCCCGGCAGCGGCAGCGGCGGACGCAGGCAGGCCAGCGCCACCGGATGGGCGGCGGTCGCGGCCGGGACGCAATGCATGGGCATCATGGCGATCAGGTCCGAGTTGTGCAGCAGCGGCGGCACCATCAGGAACTGCGGCACCACCATGGCCACGCGGCGGGTTTGTCCGTGCGCGGCCAGTTGCGTGTCGACCGCGCGATTGAGTTCATCCAGGCTCGACACCACCAGGTGCGGATAGGTCAGCCAGCGCTGCAGGGTCAACTGGTGTGCTGCCGGATGGTCGTGGCGCATCACCACCACGCAGCGCTCCTGCAGGACTTCGCGGCTGCGCAGGTTGCCATGGGTGCGCGCGACCGAACCGATGGCGACGTCGCAAGTTCCGGTTTCGAGAGCGCTGGCGGCATCGGCCTGGTTCAGCCAGGGTTGAAAGACGATCTCCAGATGCGGTGCGCTGGCGCTCAGTTCTTCATACAGCGGTTGGGCCAGCATCTGCGCCGGATAGTCCGGCATCGCGATGCGCACCTGGCGCGGGAGCGCAGCCTCTGTTGCGGCCTGTGCGGTGCGCGCGGCCAGCACCTGGCGCAGCGGTTCGCGCAGGGCCTGGGCGGTGGCGGTCAGTTGCATGGCTTGGCCGCCGTCTTCCAGCAACGGGTCGGCAAACAACTGCCGGCAACGTTCCAGCGCGGCGGCGGCCGCCGCCAGCGGCAGGCCTACACGGGCGGCGGCACGCGCCAGGTGGGTTTCGTCGAGGACGGCGTCGAGCAGGGAGAGAAGCTTGGGATCGAGGGCGGCGAGGTTCATGAAGCGACGGCAAGAGAAGGCATGATCCGCTGCGACCAGGGTGTCGCAGGAAGGGCGCGAAGTGTAGCCTCTTCGCTGCCGCCGGACAAGCAATCGCGCGCAGTCGCTGTCAGCCGAAGGCTTCCTTGAGGGTGATGATGCGACCGGTATCGGTGGCGTCGTAGCCGGCCAGGTTGTTGACCACGCCGCGGAAGGCATTCGACTGCAGGGTGTCGATCACCGCCCGGATCAAGGGATCGTGCAGGGACGCCGCCGGCAGCGCAAAGAAGTAGCGCTCGCGCACCAGCGGGATGAATTCCAGCCCGAAGCGTTGCGATGCGGTCTGCACCCCGAAGCCGACATCGCCCATGCCGCTGGCGATGAAGGCGGCCACCGCCGAGTGGGTGAACTCGGTGTTTTCGAAGCCGTTGATGTTCTTGGGCGAGATGCCGGCGTCGGCCAGCATCAGTTCCAGCAGCATGCGCGTGCCGGAGCCGGCTTCGCGATTGACGAAGCGCAATTCATTGCGGGTCAGGTCGGCCAGCGAACGCACGCCCTTTGGGTTGCCCGGCGGGACAAACAGTCCCTGGCTGCGCACCGCCAGGTGGATCAGGCAGTCGCTGCGACCGTTGAGCCACTTGGCGTAGGCGGCAATGGCGGGGCGCTCGAATTCGCCCAGCGGCACATGAAAGCCGGCCAGGTCGCATTCCTGGCGCGACAACGCCGCCACCGCATCGGTGCTGTGGCGATAACGCACTTCCACCGGCAAGCGCGCTGCGTTCAGTTTGTCGAGCAGCGCGGCTACCGCAAAACCGTGGCTGGCGTTGAGGCGAATGGTTTGCGCGCTGCCGTTGACCGTCTTGCCCAGTTCGGTCTCGAGCTCCGAGGCCAGGCTGTCGAGGGTGGGCGACAGCCGTGCCGTCACCAGCCGGTCGGCCCACAGCAATTTGTTGGCGAAAGCGGTCAGCGTGGTGCCGCGTCCGCGGCCGCTGTCGATCAGGTTGTTGTCGAAGATGCGCTCGGCATCGCGCAGCAGGCCCCAGGCATGCCGGTACGAATAACGGATCTGCTGGGCGGCCTGCGCAATCGATCCGCTCTGCTGGATTGCCGTTAGCAAAGTCAGCAGGTTGGTGGTGTCGAGAGGGGTCTCGTTATCGTGGGAAATCTCCCAGTGAGGCTTGATGTGGACTTTATACATTTATGCAAAATATAGCATATTGATCCAGGTCAATTTGGAGGATAATTCGCCCGCAACCCACGTAATTTGATAAAAATATATGTGGTGTTGTTCATATATAAAGGGGAGGGGCCTCTTGCAAGGGTGAACCGTAACGCGGTTCCACCGGGTTTGCCACGGGTTTCTCCGATTCACATCATTAAATAAGTATTCGGAGGAATAATGGCTTTCGATTTCCTGCAAAAGGAACATACGGTTGCCAAGCCCGGATTCAACCGTTGGTTGGTCCCGCCGGCTGCACTCGCAATCCATCTTTGTATTGGCATGGCCTACGGTTTTTCCGTGTTCTGGCTGCCCTTGTCCAAGGCGCTGGGCGTCACCGCCCCGATCGCCTGCGGAGCCGATATCGGCTTCTTCGCCCAGATTTTCTCGTCCACCTGTGACTGGAAGATCTCGATGCTGGGCTGGATGTACACCATGTTCTTCGTGCTGCTGGGTATCTCGGCGGCGATCTGGGGTGGCTGGCTGGAACATGCCGGTCCGCGCAAGGCCGGTGTGGTGGCTGCATTGTGCTGGTGCGGCGGTCTGCTGATCTCGGCCATCGGCGTCAAGACCCACCAGCTGTGGCTGATGTGGGTGGGCTCGGGCGTGATCGGCGGTATCGGTCTGGGCCTGGGTTACATCTCGCCGGTGTCGACCCTGATCAAGTGGTTCCCTGACCGTCGTGGCATGGCCACCGGCATGGCCATCATGGGCTTCGGTGGCGGCGCGCTGGTGGGTAGCCCGCTGGCCGACATGCTGATGCGCCATTTCGCCACCCCGACCTCGGTCGGCGTGTGGGAAACCTTCGTCGCCATGGCCGCGATCTACTTCGTGTTCATGATGGCCGGCGCCTTCGGCTACCGGGTGCCGCCTTCGGGCTGGAAGCCGGCCGGCTGGACGCCACCGGCGACCCAGGCCAGCAACACCATGATCACGCAGAACCACGTGCACGTCAGCAAGGTGTGGGGCATTCCCCAGTTCTGGCTGGTGTGGCTGGTGCTGTGCCTGAACGTGTCGGCCGGTATCGGCGTCATCGGCATCTCCTCGCCGATGCTGCAGGAAGTGTTCGGCGGTCACCTGCTGGGCGTCAATGTCGGCTTCAACGACCTGTCGGTCGAACAGAAGGCCGCCATCGCCGCACTGGCAGCGGGCTTTACCGGCCTGATCAGCCTGTTCAACATCGGTGGTCGTTTTGCCTGGGCGTCGTGCTCGGACTTCTTCGGTCGCAAGCTGACCTACGTGATCTTCTTCGTGCTGGGCTTCGTGTTGTACGTGAGCCTGCCATGGTCGGCCCAGGCCGGCAGCGTGGCGCTGTTCGTCGGCGCGGTGTGCATCATCCTGTCGATGTACGGCGGCGGTTTCGCCACCGTGCCGGCTTACCTGGCCGACCTGTTCGGCACCCAGATGGTGGGCGCCATCCACGGTCGCCTGCTGACCGCGTGGGCGACCGCCGGCATCCTGGGTCCGGTGGTGGTGAACTACATGCGCGAATACCAGCTGTCGCTGGGCATGCCGCGTGAGCAGGTCTACAACACCACGATGTACATCCTGGCCGGCATGCTGGTGCTGGGCCTGATCTGCAACCTGCTGATCCGTCCGGTGGCCGCCAAGCACTTCATGACGCCGGAAGAGTTGGCGCGTGAAAAGCAACTGGCGCACGAGAAATCGGCCGCCGACGCTGCCGCCACCGCATCGGGCGCCGACCTGTCCAAGATCGGCAGCGGCGGCAACCCGGTCCTGATCGGCGCAGCATGGCTGGCAGTGGGTATCCCGCTGGTGTGGGGCATCACCCTGACATTGCAGAAGACGGCCGTGCTGTTCCGTTGATCGCATTGAAGGTGTAAGCGCCGGGTCCTGCGGGATCCGGCGCGGTGGCGAAAGCCACTGACAAAAACTGCACTGCATGCAGGCGGTTTTTGTCAGTGACTATCAAGAAAAGGCGGGCATCGATCCGCCATGTCTGTTCTGTACCAACCCGCAAAGGCAGGGAGAACATGCAATCACGGAGACCCGTTGTACCCGTTCGCGCGGCCATCGTCGATGGCCCGATGACCTGGCTGTCGCCAGCGTTTTCCCGTCTCTCCTCCTTTGTCCTTCATCCGAATTTTTTGTGCGGCAGGCCAGCAGATCCCGAAGGGACGACTGCCGCTTCATGGCAAGCCAGGAGACTTCAATGGAAAGGCAACAGGTTTTCGACGTGGCAGCGGTGCGCGGCATCATCGCCGAGCGTGGGCAGATGGCGGGCGCGATGCTACCCATCCTGCACGGGATTCAGGATCGCATCGGCTACATCCCTTCGGACGCGGTAGCGCTGATCGCCGCCGAGCTCAATGTCTCGCGCGCCGAGGTGCACGGCGTGATCTCGTTCTACCACTACTTCCGCCAGCAGGCGCCGGCGCGCCATGTGGTGCAGGTGTGCCGGGCCGAGGCTTGCCAGGCGCGCGGCGGCGAGGCGCTGGCCGACGCGGCGCAGAACCTGCTGGGTTGCGGTTTTCATGAAAGCAGCGGCGATGGCCAGTTCATGCTGGAGCCGGTCTATTGCCTGGGCCAGTGCGCCTGCGGGCCCAACGTCACCATCGACGACCAGTTGCATGCGCGGGTCGATGCGGCAAAACTGCAGCGTCTGGTGCAGGCCAAGCGGGGGACATGATGAACCATCTTTCCTATCCTGATCCGGTGACCGTCTACGTGCCACGCGACTCTACCGCGCTGGCGCTGGGCGCCGATGACGTCGCCGCCGCCATCGTGCGCGAAGCCGAGTCGCGCGGCGTGCGCGTCAAGCTGGTGCGCAATGGCTCGCGCGGCATGTTCTGGCTGGAGCCGCTGGTGGAAGTGGCGCTGGAGGCCGGTCGCATAGGTTATGGCCCGGTCGCCGCCGAGGACGTGCCAGGCCTGTTCGACGCCGGTCTGCTGGAGGGCGGGACGCACCGTCTGCGGCAAGGCCCGGTCGACGACATGGCGTATCTGAAAAACCAGCAGCGCCTGACCTTTGCCCGCGTCGGCATCACCGACCCACTCTCGCTGGACGATTACCTGGCCTATGAAGGCTACGTCGGCCTGCGCCAGGCGCTGTCGATGACGCCGGCGGCGGTGGTGCAGCAAGTGCTCGATTCCGGCCTGCGCGGTCGCGGCGGCGCGGCCTTCCCCACCGGGATCAAATGGCAGACGGTGGCCGGCGCGACCGCGGCGCAGAAGTACGTGGTGTGCAACGCCGATGAAGGCGACTCGGGCACCTTCTCGGACCGCATGGTGATGGAAGACGATCCCTTCATGCTGATCGAGGGCATGACCATCGCCGGCATCGCCGTGGGCGCCACGCAGGGCTACGTCTACGTGCGTTCCGAATACCCGCATGCGATCGCCACGCTGCAGCAGGCGATCGCCATTGCTACCGAAAAAGGCTATCTCGGCCGCAACGTGCTGGGCAGCGGGCACAGCTTCCAGCTGGAGGTGAGAAAGGGCGCCGGGGCCTACATCTGCGGCGAAGAAACCGCCATGCTCGAAAGCCTGGAAGGCAAGCGCGGGGTGGTGCGGGCCAAGCCGCCACTGCCGGCCTTGCAGGGGTTGTTCGGCAAGCCGACGGTGATCAACAACCTGATCTCGCTGGCCTCGGTGCCGATCATCCTGGCGCGCGGCGCGGCGTTCTACAAGAACTATGGCGTGGGGCGTTCCAGCGGCACGCTGCCGTTTCAACTGGCCGGCAACATCAGGCAGGGCGGCCTGGTCGAGAAAGCCTTCGGCCTGACGCTGCGCCAGTTGCTGGACGACTTCGGCGGCGGCAGCGACAGCGGGCGGCCGATTCGGGCGGTGCAGATGGGCGGCCCGCTGGGCGCCTATATCGCCCCGCACCAGTTCGATACCCCGCTCGACTACGAAGCCTTCGCGGCCATTGGTGCCATGATCGGCCACGGCGGCCTGGTGGCGTTTGACGACACGGTCGACATGGCACGCCAGGCGCGCTATGCGATGGCGTTCTGCGCGGTCGAATCGTGCGGCAAGTGCACGCCTTGCCGCATCGGTTCCACCCGCGGCGTCGAGGTGATCGACAAGATCATCGCCAACAACGATCGGCCACAGCAGATCCGCTTGTTGCGCAGCCTGTGCGACACCATGGTCAATGGCTCGTTGTGCGCCATGGGCGGCATGACGCCGTTTCCGGTGTTGTCGGCGCTGACGCATTTTCCTGAAGACTTCGGCACCCCCGGCGAACAGGCCGCCTGAGCCGGGTATCCCCTATCGACATCGAGGAGTTCAGCATGAACCATCTCAACCAAACCGATTACGGTACGCCGGCACGTGTTGCCGAACAGCAGATCACGCTGGAAATCGACGGCATGACCATCACGGTCCCGGCCGGCACCTCGGTCATGCGGGCCGCCGTCGAGGCCGGCGTCAATGTGCCCAAGCTGTGCGCCACCGACAGCCTGGAGCCGTTCGGCTCGTGCCGGCTGTGCCTGGTCGAGATCGAAAAGGACGGTCGCCGCATGAAGGGCTATCCGGCTTCCTGCACCACGCCCTGCGAGCCAGGCATGAAGGTGCAGACGCAAACGCCGAAGTTGGCCGAGATCCGGCGCGGCGTGATGGAGCTTTATATCTCGGACCATCCGCTGGATTGCCTGACCTGCCCCACCAACGGTAACTGCGAGTTGCAGGACATGGCAGGGGTGGTTGGCCTGCGCGAGGTGCGCTATGACCCGGAAGGCGAGAACCATACGAAGATGAAGAAGGATGAATCGAATCCTTACTTCACCTACGATCCCTCGAAATGCATCGTCTGCAACCGTTGCGTGCGGGCTTGCGAAGAGACGCAGGGCACCTTCGCCCTCACCATCGACGGACGCGGCTTTGCCTCGCGCGTGTCGGCCGGCCAGATGGAAAGCTTCATGGAATCCGAATGCGTCTCGTGCGGCGCCTGCGTGCAGGCCTGCCCCACCGCCACGCTGACCGAGAAGAGCGTGATCATGTTGGGCCAGGCCGAGCATAGCCATGTGACCACCTGCGCCTATTGCGGCGTCGGCTGCGCCTTCAAGGCCGAGATGAAGGGCAATGAAGTGGTGCGCATGGTGCCCTACAAGGATGGCCGCGCCAACCATGGTCACTCGTGCGTGAAGGGGCGTTTTGCCTGGGGCTATGCGACCCACAAGGACCGCATCCTCAACCCGATGATCCGCAAGAGCATCAATGATCCCTGGCAGGAAGTCTCGTGGGAGCAGGCGCTGGCATATGCGGCCAGTGAATTCCGCCGCATCCAGCAACAGCATGGCAAGGATTCGATCGGCGGCATCACCTCGTCACGCTGCACCAACGAAGAAACCTACCTGGTGCAGAAGCTGGTGCGCGCCGCCTTCGGCAACAACAATGTCGACACCTGCGCCCGGGTCTGTCACTCGCCCACCGGTTATGGCCTGAAGCAGACGCTGGGCGAATCGGCCGGCACCCAGACCTTCGATTCGGTGATGAAGTCAGACGTGATCCTGATCATGGGTGCCAATCCGGCCTCGGGCCACCCGGTGTTCGCATCGCAGATCAAGCGCCGGGTGCGCCAGGGCGCACGGCTGATCGTGATCGATCCGCGCAGCACCGAGATGGTCAAGTCGCCCCACGTGCAGGCCGATTTTCACCTCAAGCTGCGCCCCGGCACCAACGTGGCGATCATCACCGCGCTGGCGCATGTGATTCTGTCCGAAGGCCTGCAGCAGGAAGACTACATCCATGAACGCTGCGACCTGCAATCGTACGAAGACTGGAAACAGTTCGTGCTGCGCCCGGACAACTCGCCCGAAGCGATGGCCGCCGTCACCGGCGTGCCGGCCGAGGATATCCGGGGCGCGGCGCGCCTGTTCGCCACCGGCGGCAACGCGGCCATCTATTACGGCCTGGGCGTGACCGAGCATGCGCAGGGCTCGACCACCGTGATCGGCATCGCCAACCTGGCCATGTGCACCGGCAACGTCGGCCGTGAAGGCGTGGGGGTGAACCCGTTGCGCGGCCAGAACAACGTGCAGGGTTCATGCGACATGGGCTCGTTCCCGCACGAGTTGCCGGGCTATCGCCATATCTCGGATTCGACCGTGCGCTCCACCTTCGAGCAGGCCTGGGGCGTATCCCTCAATCCCGAGCCGGGCTTGCGCATTCCCAACATGTTCGACGCTGCGCTGGACGGCAGCTTCAAGGGCCTGTACTGCGAAGGCGAGGATATCGTGCAGTCCGACCCCAATACCCAGCACGTGGCGGCGGCATTGCAGGCGATGGAATGCATCGTGGTGCAAGACCTGTTTCTTAACGAAACGGCCAAGTATGCGCACGTATTTTTGCCGGGCTCGTCGTTCCTGGAGAAGGATGGCACCTTCACCAATGCCGAGCGCCGCATCTCGCGCGTGCGCAAGGTGATGCCGCCTGCGGCCGGCAAGTCGGACTGGGAAGTCACGGTGGCCCTGGCCGCTGCGCTCGGATACCCGATGCCGTACAATCACCCGTCGGAAATCATGGATGAAATCGCCGCCCTGACGCCCAGTTTCAATGGCGTCAACTATGCCCGCCTGGAGCAACTGGGCAGTATCCAGTGGCCCTGCAATGCCGCCGCCCCCGAGGGCACGCCGATCATGCATGTGGGCAGTTTCATCCGCGGCAAGGGCAAGTTTCTCAACACCCAGTATTTCGCCACCGACGAGAAGGTGACGCAGCGTTATCCGTTGATCCTGACCACCGGTCGCATTCTGTCGCAGTACAACGTCGGGGCCCAGACGCGTCGCACCGAGAACTCGCAGTGGCATAGCGAAGACCGCCTTGAGATCCACCCGCACGATGCCGAGGACCGTGGCATTCGCGAAGGCGACTGGGTCGGCATCGAGTCGCGCGCAGGGCAGACCGTGTTGCGCGCCACGGTGACCGAAAAGGTGCAGCCGGGGGTGGTCTACACCACCTTCCACTTCCCCGAGTCGGGCGCCAACGTGATCACCACCGACAACTCGGACTGGGCCACCAATTGCCCCGAGTACAAGGTGACGGCGGTGCAGGTGTTGCCGGTGACGCAGCCTTCGCAGTGGCAGCAGCAATACCAGCAGTTCAATCGCGAGCAGCTGGAGTTGCTGGGCGGCGAGAAGCAGGGCGAGCCGTTGGTGACCAAGTGATCGAGCCGGCAAAAAAATAACTTTATACCCGTCGTCCCAGCTTTTGCAGGGACGACGCAACGAATGAATTGATCAGCATGAACGCACGCACCCCGCAGTCTCCCCAACTCGATGCCGTCACCGGTGACTACGCCACCTCGGCCCGCGTCAGCGTCGAGCGCTGGCGCGACGGTCAGCGTGAAACGGTGGACGACGTGGTGGCCGAAGAAGTCCCCATCGCGCTCGAATACAACGGCATCTCGCACGCCGTGATGATGGCCACGCCGGCCGACCTGGAAGACTTTGCGTTAGGCTTTTCGCTGACCGAAGGCATCGTGGCCGACCCCGGCGAGTTATACGAATGCGAGATCGTGCCCGGATGCGAAGGGGTGCAGGTGCAGATGCGCATCGCCACCGAGCGCTTCGTGGCCTTGAAGGAGAAGCGTCGCAACCTGACCGGTCGCACCGGTTGCGGCCTGTGCGGCGCCGAGACGCTGGAACAGGCAGTGCGTCATCCCAAGGCAGTAGCAGCTGACGGTGCGCGCTTCACGATGGCGCAGATCCATGCCGCGCTGGAACAGATGCAGGGCGGCCAGCAATTGCAGCAGGTCACCGGCGCCACCCATGCCGCCGCCTGGCTGGGCGAGGACGGCCGGATTGCGCTGGTGCGCGAAGACGTGGGCCGGCATAACGCGCTGGACAAGTTGATCGGCGCACTGGCCGAAGAGGGCGCCGATTTCGCCCGCGGCGCGGCCATCATCACCAGTCGCGCCAGTTATGAAATGGTGCAGAAGGCGGCCACGGTCGGCATCGGTTTCATCGCCGCCATCTCGGCCCCGACTGCGCTGGCGATCCGCCTGGCCGAAGAGACCGATGTGACGCTGCTGGGGTTTGTGCGCAAGCAGGGGCATGTGGTGTATGCCCGGCCGCATCGTTTGATCTGAACCGCAACGAGGAGACAGTCGTGAATGCAGCGAACCTGATCAAGATGGCCAACCAGATCGGCAGTTTCTTTTCGACCATGCCCGACCACGAGCAGGCGGTGGCCGACCTGGCAGCGCACATCAAGCGCTTCTGGGAACCGCGCATGCGCCGCGCCTTGCTGGCGCATGTCGAGCAGACCCAGGGCGCTGGCCTGTCGCCGATCGTGCTGGAAGCGCTGGAGCGGCACGCAGGATTGTTGGCGGCTTAGTCATTGCGCCTGCTCATTGCAGATCGGCAGAGGCGTGGCAGGCCTTGTGCGTACAGCACCGACGATCGAGTTCGTGTTCGAGGAGTGCATTTTTGTATCGCACCGCAGCAAACGCCATCCTGTGTTGCCGCGTCTTGACGCCGAGGATCGACGCTCATCCCATCGCAGTCCTGGCACCTGAGAAAAATTAAAAAGCTTTGACTCGCATTCATTTTGAATGTTGTTGGTGGACATCCCCCTTCATCGAAATTCATCAAACTTTTCATCTGAAATTGTTTGCTAAAGGATTTTCTCGCTGATATCTTGGAACCGGTTCCAAAAGATTCAAAAATGAACAGCCCGGAACCGAAGGCAGTACAAATCGAACGATCACTATCATCTGATTTGGCGGGCAACAGTGAGACAAAGCATAAGAACCGGCACCGACCGGGTCACCATCGCGCAGGTTGCGCGTGAGGCCGGCGTGTCGAAAACCAGCGTATCGCGATTTCTCGGCGGCGAGTTCGACGCCCTGTCGCAGCATTTGCGCGAACAGATCGACGCCACCATCAAACGGCTCGGCTATCAGCCCAGCCAGATGGCGCGCGGTCTCAAGGGCGGTCGTACGCGGCTCATCGGGATGCTGGTGGCCGACATCCTGAATCCGTATTCGGTGGCGGTGCTGCATGGCGCCGAAGCGGCATGCCAGAAGCATGGTTACACGCTGATGCTGTGCAATACCGGCAATGATGAAAAGCGCGAGAAGCAATCGCTGGCGGCCTTGCATTCGTACAGTGTCGAAGGGCTGCTGTTCAATACCCAGGGGCGCAGCGTGGCGCCGCTCAAGGAGTTGGGGCAGGCGGCTTTCCCGGTGGTGCTGCTGGACCGCCGCATCGATGGTTGCGACTTCGACCTGGTCGGTCTCGATAACGTCAATGCCGCGCGGCTGGCGACGCAACATCTGCTGGCGCAGGGGTATACCGATATCGCACTGGTGGTGCAGCCGCTCTACGGCGTGAGTTCACGCCAGGGACGACAGGCGGGTTTTCTGCAGGCGATGGCGGGATGCGCCAATGGTCATGGCGAAACCCTCGAAGTGCATCTCGACCAGCCGGGGCATGTGGCCACGGTGTTGCGCGAGTTCTTCGAGCGGCGGCGCCACAGCAGTGGACGCATTGCGATCCTGGCCGGTAACGGCATGGTCTCGTTGCAGATCGCGCTGGCGTTGCAAAGCATGAAGCTGCAGTTTCCCGACGATGTCGGCCTGCTGTGTTTCGATGAGTTGGCCTGGTCGCCGCTGGTGGGATGCGGTATCAGCACCATCGAACAACCTACTTATGAAATCGGTTTTACTGCCATCGAGCGGTTGCTGGTGCGGATCAATGGCGAGCGCTCGGTGCGCATGGAGATCCTGCTCGACGGCCGCCTGATTCATCGCAAGTCGAGTTGCAGCGTGGCCGATGACGAGGCACTGGCGCTGTGCAGCCGGATTGCAGGGAAGATCGGCGGCGGCACCGGCGCGCCTTTATAAGTCCAGTGATGGAACCGGTCCCAGTGCGCAGTACTGGTAAGACCCTAAAACAGTTCAGCAGTAGCAAGAAGACCTGGGCAGCATCAGGCCAGCAGCAAAGAGGGTGAAGAACCTGTTCGATGCGAACGGGAAATCGCGCCAGACCGACTGCCGTACACCTGTGCGGCACATTTTCAGGAGACTAGGATGAACATCAGGAAACTTTTCGGCACCAAATTCATTGCGTTGACTCTGGCCGCGACCTGCGCTGCGGGCGCCGCCGTCAGCGCCAGCGCGCAGAGCATTTCGGAATTGACCAAGAAGGGCAAGATCACCATCGGCGTGGTCAGCGGCACGCCGCCCTTCGGCAGCGTCGATGCCAAGGGCGTTCCGATCGGTTACGACGTCGACGTCGCCAATCTGATCGGCAAGTATCTGGGCCTGCCGGTCGAGATCGTGCCACTGGTGCCGCCCGCCCGCATCCCGGCGCTGGAGTCCGGCAAGGTCGACATGCTGGCCGCTACCCTGGCGCCGACACCTGAGCGCGCCAAGGCGGTGCTGTTCACCATGCCTTACAGCGGTTTCGAATTGTCCATCGTGGGCCCGGTCGGCAGCAACTTCAAGAAGCTCGACGACCTGGTGAAGAAGAAGGTCGGCGTCTCGCGCGGCAGCACCAACGACACCGCGCTGACCCGTCTGGCGCCTGCCGGCACGGTGCTGGTGCGCTTCGAGGATGACTCGACCGTGACCCAGGCCTTGCTGTCGAACCAGGTCGATGCGATTTCGATTCCTAACACCATGGCGACCGAGATCGTGAAGACCCGTGGCCAGGGCAAGATCGAAGTCAAGTTCCCGTACTCGGTGCAGCCTAACTCGATGACCGTGCGCAAGGGTTCGTATGAACTGCGCGAATGGCTCAACAACTTCATCTACTACGTCAAGCTGAACGGCGAACTGGATGCCATCTCGCGCAAGTGGTCCGGCCCGTTGCCAAACCTGCCAGTGTTCTAAAACTTACCCGGGATCCTACTGCGAGACCGTGATCGGCGCGCATGCGCTGCTCGGCATCCTCATGTACTGAAGTACATTCCGGTACCTGCGCTGCTCTGCGCACCGCTGACGGTCTCTCGCTACGGATCTCGGGCAAGTTTGATAATAATGGGTGAAGTTCTTGTTATCCCATGACATAAAGCAAAGCTGGCGTTGGGTTGTCTTGAGTACCTGATTGCCAGACTTGTAACTCCCGGGTTCACCGGGTGAAGGCAAGGAGCACACAATGCATTACGAATTTCAGTTTGCGTTCATCTTCCAGCATCTGGATCAGTTGCTGATGGGCGCGCTGCTCACCATCCGCTTGAGCGCGCTGTCGATGATCTGCGGTTTGGCCGTGGGCATCTTCGGGGCGATCGTGAGCATTCACGGTACCCGGCCGGCCCGCTTTGCGGTCACCTCCTATGTCGAGCTGATCCGCAGCACGCCTTTCCTGGTGCAGTTGTTCATTATTTTCTTTGGCTTGCCTGCCGCCGGCATCCAGGTCGATGCCAATATCGCGGCGCTGGTGGCGATGACGGTCAACCTGGGCGCTTATTCGACCGAGATCGTGCGCGCCGGCATGATGGCGATCCACCCGTCCCAGATCGAGGCGGCGCATGCGCTGGCCATGACGCGCGGGCAGATCATCCGTCACGTGGTGCTGACCCCGGCGCTGGAGAAAGTCTACCCGGCGCTGGCCAGCCAGTTCACGCTGATGATGCTGGCCTCCAGCGTGGTCTCGGCGATCTCGGCCGAAGAGCTCACGGCCACCGCCAACCTGCTCGATGCCGAGACCTTCCGCAGCTTCGAGATTTACCTGGTGGTGATGGTGATGTACATCCTGCTGGCCTTGCTGTTCCGCCTGGCTTTCTGGCTGATCGGCCTGGTCGTGTTCAAACGTCGCCGCCGTCTGGGCGTACCCCGTCCGAGGAGAATGTAAATGATTGCCGAATTTTCCCTCGACCAGTTCATCTTCCTGCTGGAAGCGGCGCAATGGACGGTCCTGCTATCGCTGCTGGCTTTCGTGGTGGGTGGCGCCGCCGGTTTCCTGGTGGCGCTGATGCGCACCTCGCACCTGCAGGTCCTGCGCACCCTGTCGGCGATCTATATCCAGATCGTGCAGGGCACGCCGGTGCTGATCATCCTGTTCCTGTCGTTCTACGGCCTGGCGATCTATGGTTTCAAGCTGCCGCCGATGGTGGCCGCCACCATCGCCATGACGATCTATTCCAGCGCTTACCTGGGCGAGATCTGGCGCGGTTGCATCGAAGCGGTTCCGGTGCCGCAGTGGGAGGCCTCCACGGCGCTGGCCATGACCCGCTGGCAGCAGCTGCGTTATGTGATCCTGCCGCAGGCGGTGCGTATCTCGCTGCCGCCGACCGTGGGTTTCCTGGTGCAGATCGTCAAGAACACCTCGATTGCCTCGATCATCGGACTGGTCGAACTGACCCAGGCCGGCAAGCTGGTCAGCAACGCGACCTTCCAGCCGTTCCTGGTGTTCCCGATCGTGGCCGCCATCTACTTCGTTTTCTGTTACCCGCTGTCGCGGTTCAGCTTCGCCCTTGAGAGGAAATACCATGCCCATCGTTGAGATCGACAACATCACCAAGAGCTTCGGCAGCAACCAGGTCCTCAACGGCATTTCGCTGTCGGTGGAACGTGGCCAGGTGGTGGCCGTCATCGGCCGCAGCGGTTCGGGAAAAAGCACCATGCTCCGTTGCATCAACGGCCTGGAAAGCATCGACGGCGGCAGCATCACCGTCGCCGGCCACAAGCTGACCAATCGCCACGAACACCTCATCGAGCTGCGCAAGGACGTGGGTATGGTGTTCCAGCACTACAACCTGTTTCCGCACCTGACGGTCGAAGAGAACGTGATGCTGTCGCCGCGCATCGTCAAGAAGATCGCCACCGACACCAGCCGCGCCACCGCTACCCGGGTGTTGACCCAGGTCGGGCTGGAGCACAAGCGCGACGCCTATCCCGAGCAACTCTCGGGTGGCCAGCAGCAGCGGGTGGCGATTGCCCGTTCGCTGGCCATGGAGCCGCAGGTGATGCTGTTCGACGAAGTCACCTCCGCGCTCGATCCCGAGCTCACCGCCGAAGTGCTGAAGGTGATGGAAGAACTGGCGCGCGGCGGCATGACCATGCTGCTGGTGACGCACGAAATGGAGTTCGCCCGCCGGGTGGCCGACATCACCGTGTTCATGCACCAGGGCAAGGTGTGGGAGGCGCGTCCGTCCAAGGAATTCTTCGCCGATCCGCAGACTGCTGAAGCCAAGCAGTTCATCGGCGCGGGAAATATCAAATGACGCCGGTGCTGGTCGCCGCGTCGGCCTACGGGGCTGATCTGGTGCGCCGGGTAGGCCATGCGGACCTGGTGCACATGGTGGCCAATGCCGGCGCCGCCGGGCTGGAGATTCGGCGCGAGCTGTTCGATGGCCCGCAGGACCTGCAGGCGCTGCGGGCGCTGATCGCGCGGCACCGTCTGTTTTCGGTCTATTCGGCGCCGTTCGAGCTGTTCGGCACTGATGGTCGTTTTGATCGCGACCAGATCGACCTGGCCATGAATGAGGCCGAACAGGTGGGGGCGCGTTACCTGAAGGTGTCGCTCGGGCATTTCTCGGGCGCCAGCGACCTACAGAACCTGCTGCGCTACCTGGCGCAGGCGCCGGTCGAGGTGCTGCTCGAAAACGACCAGACCGCGCAAGGCGGGCGGCTGGAGCCGATCGTCAGTTTTCTGTCGCTGTGCACCGGCAATGGTTATACCTTCGGCTTGACCTTCGATATCGGCAACTGGCGCTGGAACGGGGTCGATCCCGAACTGGCCGCACGCACCCTGGCGCCGCATGTCCGCTATGTGCATTGCAAGGGCGTGCGCGACGATCACGGCAAGCTCAAGGCGGTGCCGCTGGAGGCGCAGGATACCTACTGGCCCAGCCTGATGTCGCATTTCCCGCAGGGCATACAGCGCGCCATCGAGTTTCCGCTGGTCGGCAGCGACCTGGAAGAAGTCACGCGCCGCTATGTGGCCCTGCTGGCCACCGTTTGACGAAAGACCATCATGACATCAACCGCAGTGCAGCTGGATGTGGCCGCCTATGGCGAGTCGCTGGCCTTGCTGGTGGCTGACCAGGTCGGCGCCTTCGAGGACGTCGAGAAATACACCCGCCGCCTGGCCGGGGCCGAGACCAATGTGGCCATCGGCCTGGCGCGACTGGGCCTGAAGGTGGGCTGGGTCAGCCGGGTCGGCAACGATTCGTTCGGCCGCTTCATCTGCAAGCGGGTGGCGCAAGAGGGCGTCGATGTCAGCCGGGTGGTGACCGATCCCGACTTCCGCACGGCGATCCAGCTCAAGGCCCGGGCCGTCGGCGGCGCCGATCCGGCCATCGAGTATTACCGCAAGGGATCGGCGGCCAGTCATCTGTCACCGGCCGATTTCGATGAAGCTTATTTTGGCGGCGCGCGCCATCTGCATGCCACCGGCATCGCGCCGGCCCTGTCGGCGACCACCATGGCGCTGGCGCATCATGCGCTGGACTTCATGCGGGCGCGGGGCAAGACCATTTCGTTCGACCCTAACCTGCGGCCGATGCTGTGGCCTTCGCAGCAAGTCATGGCACAGCAGCTCAACGCCCTGGCGTTCAAGGCCGACTGGGTCTTGCCGGGGCTGTCTGAAGGAAAAATCCTGACGGGTTACACTGAGCCCCGCGATATCGCCGCCTTCTATCTGGATCGCGGCGTTTCGTTAGTCGTGGTCAAGCTCGGCGAGCAGGGTGCCTATTATCGCAATGCGCAAGGCGAAGGCGTGGTGCAGGGCGTGCCGGTCAAGGAAGTGGTGGACACGGTGGGCGCCGGCGACGGCTTTGCCGTGGGCGTCATCAGCGGCTTGCTGGAAGGACTGACGATAGAGCAGGCCGTGTTGCGCGGCAACCGTATCGGCGCCTTCGCCATCCAGGTGGTGGGCGACATGGAAGGCTTGCCGACCCGGGCCGAGCTGGACGCGGCAGGTTAGATGGACTAATTCAACCAGGATGGAGTGTCGATGAAGCAGCGCGTGGTGGTGTACAAGAAATTACCCGAACACCTGATGGAGCGGCTGCGCGCCGAGTTCGATGTGACCGCCTTCGATCGCGTCGATGCCGGCAATCGCGACGCCTTCGCCGAGGCCCTCAAGAGCGCGCACGGCATGATCGGCGCCAGCCTGCAGATTTCCAACGATTTGCTGGAGGCCGCCCCCGACCTGCGCATCGCCTCCACCGTCTCGGTCGGCGTCGACCAGTTCGACCTGAATTACTTCCGGCAGCGCGGCCTGCAACTGGCGCATACCCCGGGCGTGCTCAACGAAGCCACCGCCGACACCATCTTCGCCCTGATCCTGTCCAGCGCGCGGCGCGTGGTGGAACTGGCCGAACTGGTCAAGGCCGGGCAGTGGAAGGGCAGCATCGGCGAGGCCCAGTTCGGCGTCAATGTCCACGGCAAGACGCTGGGCATGATCGGCATGGGGCGTATCGGCTCGGCCGTGGCGCGCCGTGCCCATCATGGCTTCGGCATGAAGATCCTGTATAACAACACGCGTCCCAACCCGGAAGCCGAGCGCGAGCTCGACGCTACTTTCGTCAGCAAGGAAGACCTGCTGGCGCAATCCGACTTCGTCTGCCTGATGCTGCCGCTGACGGCGCAGACCGAACGCATGTTCGGGGCCCGCGAATTCGGGCTGATGAAGCGCAGCGCCATCTTCATCAATGCTTCCCGCGGACGCATCGTCGACGAGGCGGCCCTGGTGCGCGCCTTGCAGGACAAGACCATTCACGCCGCCGGGCTCGACGTGTTCGAGGTCGAGCCGTTGCCGGCCGATTCGCCGTTGTTGAGCCTGTCCAATGTGGTGGCCCTGCCGCACATCGGTTCGGCCACCCACGAGACCCGCCTGGCGATGGCCGAGCTGGCCGTCGACAACCTGATTGCCGGCCTGCGCGGCGAGACCGTGCCGCATCTGGCGCTCTAAGTCGCCCGGCTGGTGACAGTCCGGTTTGCTTATTGCGGCGCAGCACGGCGCGCAGCGCTTTCCCCTTCCGTTTGCCACCTTTAATGTGTATGCTGCGAACTTAAATAGAACGACCGTGCTAAATAAAAGTCGTTTTGTCAATTTGCACTTATAATCCGGCAAAAGCTTTACGTTTACGTCAATTCGTTTTTTCAAAGGCCATGCGATGAAAGTATTAGTACCAGTCAAGCGCGTCGTGGATTACAACGTCAAGGTGCGCGTCAAGAGCGACGGCAGTGGCGTGGACATTGCCAACGTCAAGATGTCGATGAACCCGTTCGACGAAATCGCCGTGGAAGAAGCGGTGCGCCTGAAAGAAGGCGGTAAAGTGACCGAGGTGATCGCGGTCTCGGCCGGTGTGACGCAATGCCAGGAAACCCTGCGCACGGCCATGGCCATCGGCGCCGATCGCGCGATCCTGGCCGAAGTGGGCGCCGAGGTCGAACTGCAACCGCTGGCGGTAGCCAAGATCCTCAAGGCCCTGGCCGAGAAAGAGCAGCCGCAACTGATCATCCTGGGCAAGCAGGCCATCGATGACGACTGCAACCAGACCGGCCAGATGCTGGCCGCGCTGTTGGGCTGGCCGCAAGCCACCTTCGCCTCCAAGGTCGTGCTGGAAGACGGCCGTGTCACGGTCACCCGCGAAGTCGACGGCGGCCTGGAAACCCTGGCCCTGACGCTGCCGGCCATCATCACCACCGACCTGCGCCTGAACGAGCCGCGTTATGTGACGCTGCCCAACATCATGAAGGCCAAGAAGAAGACGCTCGACACCGTCAAGCCCGACGAACTGGGCGTGGACGTGACGCCTCGCGTGAAGACGCTCAAGGTGGTCGAGCCTGCCAAGCGCAGCGCCGGCGTGAAGGTGCCCGATGTGGCCACACTCGTGGCCAAGTTGAAAAATGAAGCCAAGGTGATCTAACCATGACCGCACTCGTTATTGCAGAACACGACAATGCCAGCCTGAAGGGCAGCACCCTCAACACCATCACCGCGGCCGTGCAGGCCGGTGGTGAGGTCCACGTGCTGGTCGCCGGTTCCAATGCCAAGGCGGCCGCCGACGCCGCTGCGCAAGTCGCGGGCGTGGCCAAGGTCCTGCTGGCCGATGGCGCGCAGTTTGCCGATGGCCTGGCCGAGAACGTCGCCGCCCAGGTGCTGGCGATTGCCAAGGACTACAGCCACATCCTGGCGCCGGCCACCGCCTACGGCAAGAACATCCTGCCGCGCGTGGCGGCCCTGCTCGATGTGGGTCAGATCTCGGACATCACCAAGGTCGATGCGCCGGATACCTTCGAGCGTCCGATCTATGCCGGCAACGCCATTGCCACCGTGCAGTCGACCGACGCCATCAAGGTGATCACCGTGCGCACCACCGGTTTCGATCCGGCGGGCACGGGTGGCAGCGCGGCTGTTGAAAGCATCACGGCAGTGGCTGATTCGGGCAAGTCCAGCTTCGTCGGTCGTGAAGTGGCCAAGTCGGATCGTCCTGAACTGACCGCTGCCAAGATCATCGTGTCGGGCGGTCGCGGCATGGGTTCGTCGGAAAGCTTCAAGATTCTGGAACCACTGGCCGACAAGCTCAATGCCGCCATGGGCGCCTCGCGTGCGGCAGTCGACGCCGGCTACGTGCCCAACGACTGGCAGGTCGGCCAGACCGGCAAGATCGTCGCGCCGCAGCTGTACATCGCCGTCGGTATCTCGGGCGCGATCCAGCACCTGGCCGGGATGAAAGACTCCAAGGTCATCGTCGCCATCAACAAGGACGAAGAAGCGCCGATCTTCTCGGTGGCCGACTACGGCATCGTGGGCGATCTGTTCGAGATCGTGCCGGAGCTGGTCAAGCAGCTCGGCTGAGTAGTGACAATCGTTTGACCTTTACCCCGGCTGATGCCGGGGTAATTCCATCCGCCAGCGCTTTTGCTGCGGACGCATTTTTTTGAGCCCGAGCGACGCCAGATCGCTAGTGAGAGGAGAGACAAGAATGACTTATGCCGCGCCCCTGAAAGACATGCTGTTCGTCATGAACGAACTGGCCGGACTGGCCGCGATCAACGCCTTGCCAGGCTGCGAAGACGCCTCGCCCGAGACCGCCGAGGCGATCCTCGAAGAAAATGCGCGCTTTTGCAGCGAAGTGGTGGCGCCGCTGAACCATTCGGGCGACAAGGAACCCAGTTCCTGGGCCGATGGACGTGTCACCACCAGCGCCGGGTTCAAGGAAGCCTTCCACCAGTTCGGCGCAGCCGGCTGGCAGGGCGTGCAGCATCCGGTCGAGTTCGGCGGTCAGGGCTTGCCCAAGTTGCTGGCCACGCCCTGCATCGAGATGCTCAATTCGGCCAACCTGGCGTTTGCCCTGTGCCCGCTGCTCACCGATGGCACCATCGAGGCCCTGATCACGGCCGGCAGCCATGCGCAGCAAGAGGCCTTCATCGCCAATTTCATCTCGGGCAAGTGGACCGGCACCATGAACCTGACCGAGCCGCAAGCCGGCTCCGACCTGGCGCTGGTGCGCACGCGGGCAGTGCCCGAGGGCGACGGCACCTACAAGATATTCGGCACCAAGATCTTCATCACCTATGGTGAGCACGACATGGCAGAGAACATCGTGCACCTGGTGCTGGCCCGCACGCCCAATGCGCCCGAGGGCGTCAAGGGCATCTCGCTGTTCGTGGTGCCCAAGTTCCTGGTCAAGGACGACGGCAGCCTGGGCGAGCGCAACGACGTGCACTGCGTTTCGATCGAACACAAGCTGGGCATCAAGGCCAGCCCGACGGCGGTGCTGCAGTTCGGCGACCATGGCGGCGCCATCGGCACGCTGGTCGGCGAAGAAAATCGCGGACTGGAATACATGTTCATCATGATGAACGCGGCCCGCTTCGCGGTCGGCATCCAGGGCCTGGCGGTGTCCGAACGTGCTTATCAACAGGCCGTGGCGTACGCCAAGGACCGCGTGCAATCCCGGGACCTGGCCGGCTCGCCCGGGCCCGTCACCATCATCCATCAACCCGATGTGCGGCGCATGCTGCTGATGATGCGGGCCCAGATCGAGGCCGCGCGCGCGCTGGCGTATGTGGCGGCCGCCAGTTCGGATGCCGCGCATCACCATGCGGACGAGGCCACGCGCCGGGCCAACCAGGCCTGTTATGAATACCTGGTGCCGATCGTCAAGGGCTGGTCGACCGAGCTGGCCATCGACGTCACCTCGACCGGCGTGCAGGTGCACGGCGGCATGGGCTTCATCGAAGAGACGGGCGCCGCGCAGCACTATCGCGATGCGCGCATCCTCTCGATCTATGAGGGCACCACCGCGATCCAGGCCAATGACCTGGTCGGCCGCAAGACCGCGCGCGACGGTGGGGCGGTGGCCAAGGGCCTGATCGGCCAAGTGCGCAAGACCGTGGGCGAACTGCAGGGTGATGCCCAGTTGCAGGCCATCGGTGCGCGGCTGGACGAAGCGGCCACGGCGCTGGAGCAGGTGGTCGATTTCGTGGTGGCCAATATCAAGGGCGATATCAAGTCGGTGTTCGCCGGCAGCGTGACGTATCTGAAGATGGCCGGCGTGGTGCTGGGCGGCTGGCAGATGGCGCGTGCTGCGCTGGTGGCGGTCGACAAGATCAAGGCCGGCGAGGGCGACATCAAGTTCTATCAGGCCAAGCTGGTGACGGCGCGCTTCTTTGTCGACCAGATCCTGCCGCAGGCGCTGGCCTATCGGACCGCCATCGTGGAAGGCGCGGCGTCGGTGATGGCGCTGGAAGAAGACCAGTTCTGAGGGGTTGAAGTCGCTGGGTGCCGGCCTTGGCCGGCACGACGGGGGCAATGAATAACTTGATCCCGTCGCCCTGACGAAAGTCAGGGGCCAGCGTCGTTTGCAGGTTTAGCCAAACGCCCCGCCCGTAAATAACAGGTCGAAACTGCGCGCCAGCAAGGCAATCAAGCCCATCGCGCCCGCGCCGGCCGTCAATACCAGGATCACCGCCAGTATCCAGTGCGATTCGGACTGGCGCGTGCTGCCGGTGTTATGCCGCAGGTCCCACTTCTCGTCCGGGGTCAGGCCGATCACCAGCGCTTCGAGCGCCCCGACCAATATCGACAGCACCAGCGGCAACGCCGTAAATAAAGCGGGCGCAGCAGGGAAAGCCTGCGCCAGCGCCAATGACAGCGGCACCGACAGCACATGCAACCAGCCGAAGCGGTCGCGCAATCCATGGAGATAGAAGCGGTGGACGCCGATGCCGCCCAGCACGGCGGCCAGAAAGGTGCTGAAGGTCTTGTTCTTGTGCGGTGTCGCCAATGGTGTCTCCCGGGGTGGACGGACCAGTATAGTCGAAGGCTGGCCACTTACCGAGTGGCAACCTGATCTGCAGATTTTGTTAGTTCTTTGACACTTATTGATACTGGCGATGGCCGCAGCACGTTGGATGTGCACACAAAAGCGGTAATCTGGTTGCCGCACCGGGGCGAATCCCGTTATAATCTGCGGCTTTTCCGTGTCCGTATTCTTACTGGAATCATTATGGTCGTTATTCGTTTAGCACGTGGCGGCGCCAAAAAGCGTCCCTTCTACAACATCGTTGCAACTGATTCGCGCAATCGTCGCGATGGCCGTTTCATCGAGCGTATCGGCTTCTACAACCCGGTTGCATCGGGCAAGGAAGAAATCGTCCGTATCGCTGCAGATCGTCTGGCTCACTGGCAAGGCGTTGGCGCACAACTGTCGCCGACCGTTGCTCGTCTGGTGGCCGACGCTGGCAAAAAGGCAGCAGCCTGATCAGTATCGACCGGTGCCTTCGGGCACAGGGCGTGAATCAGTTTGGTCTCATCCGTGAATAATTCAGTACAGCCAGGTTTCTCCGCTCCCGACGACCTCGTGACCGTCGGGTATGTGACGGGAGCCTACGGCATCCAGGGATGGGTCAGGGTCAAGCCGTATTCGTCCGACGCCGATGCCCTGCTCAGCGCCAAGACCTGGTGGTTGGACAAGCCAGGTACGCCTAAGCAGGATATTGAAGTCATGCAGTCCAAGGGGCACAGCGGCGATGTCGTGGCGCGCCTGGTCGGCGTGGCTGACCGCAATGCGGCCGAGGCGATGAAAGGCCATGTCGTTCATATCTCGCGCCGGCATTTTCCGGCGCTCGATGACGGCGAGTTCTACTGGGTTGACCTGATCGGTTTGTCGGTCGAAAACCTGCAGGGTGTGCAACTGGGCGTGGTGTCCGACATGATGGACAACGGCGCGCATCCCATCCTCAAGGTGGCGCGGGCATTGCCCGAAGCGCCAGCCGATGGCAAGCCGGGCGCGAACCAGACTGAGCAGTTGATTCCGTACGTCGACCAGTTCGTCAAGACGGTGCAGCTGCAAGAGAAAAAAATCATCGTCGACTGGGACCTGGATTACTGACTGCGGTCAGTTTTTTCATTTCCGGCCCGGCGGTAACAGGATTCATGGAAATGGAGGCGTGATGCAGTTCGATGTCGTCACTCTGTTTCCCGAGATGTTTGCGGCCTTGTCGCAGTCCGGCATTACCCGTCGGGCGCTGGAGCAGAAGCGTTGGGGGCTGTCGTTGTGGAATCCGCGTGATTTCACCACCGACAACCACCGCACCGTGGATGACCGGCCCTATGGTGGCGGCCCCGGCATGGTGATGTTGGCCAAGCCGCTGGAAGCAGCCATCGAGGCCGCTTGCGCGCGCCAGCAGCAGCAGGGGCTGGCCCGGCCACGGGTGATCTACCTGTCGCCGCAGGGCGCGCCGCTGACGCATGAGCGGGTGGTGCGCCTGTCGCAGGATAGTGGGGCCGTCTTGTTGTGCGGTCGCTATGAAGCGATCGACCAGCGGTTGCTCGACAAGTGCGTGGATGAAGAAATCAGCATCGGCGATTTCGTGTTGTCCGGTGGCGAGCTGCCGGCCATGGCGTTGATGGATGCGGTGATCCGGCTGTTGCCGGGCGCGCTCAACGACGGCGCTTCGGCGGTTGAAGACAGCTTCGTCAACGGCTTGCTCGACTGTCCGCACTATACGCGCCCGGAAGAGTACGATGGCGTGGCGGTGCCGCCGGTCCTGATGGGCGGGCATCACGCAGAAATACAGAAATGGCGTCGCCAGCGTGCGCTGGAGGCGACCGTGGCCAAGCGCCCGGACCTGATCGTGAAAGCACGCGAACAGGCCTTGTTGAGCAAAGCCGATGAAAAGTTCTTGCGCGACCTGCCGCCAGCGGCGGGTGGCGCGATACCGAAGTAGCAAAGCAGTACCCGCAGTAACGTGCAGCGGCATATGCCGCTGTGAGTCAACCCCATCCTCTACTGGGCAATAGGGTGCGCCGCAAGGCGCCGGCGCCAGCAAGATGGTTACAGGAGCATCAAATGGATCTGATCCAGCAACTCGAGCAAGAAGAGATCGCGCGTCTCAACAAGAACATCCCAGCTTTCGCCCCCGGTGACACCGTGATCGTGAGCGTCAACGTGGTCGAAGGCACCCGCAAGCGCGCCCAGGCCTACGAAGGTGTGGTGATTTCGCGTCGTAACCGTGGCCTGAACTCGAACTTCATCGTTCGCAAGATCTCGTCCGGCGAAGGCGTCGAGCGTACTTTCCAGTTGTACTCGCCGCTGATCGCTTCGATCGAAGTCAAGCGTCGTGGTGACGTGCGTCGCGCCAAGCTGTACTACCTGCGCGAACGTTCGGGCAAGTCGGCACGTATCAAGGAAAAGCTGCCAAGCCGCGCTGCCAAGGCTGCCGCTGCTGCTGCAGCAGAGTAATTTCCTGCATGCATGTGCTTCAAGAAAAAGAGGTGTCGCGAGACACCTCTTTTTTTATGTCCGGGGCGCCCCCAATTCTTCAATATCCTTTCTTGAATCAATAACACCGTGGCCAGTTTCGATCCTGTCAGCCTTCCCATCGACGCCGTCGCCGGCGAGGATGCGCTCGTGAGCGAACGACTGGCCGCCGATTGGCTGCGTCACCGCTTTGCCAATCCGCCGCGTTGGGAACCGGAGAACAGCGGCGACCAGGCCGCGCGCATGGCCGACCCCAAGGCGCGCTTCCGGGCGGCTTCGGTATTGATGCCGATCGTGCTGCGTCCGGAAGGACCGACCCTTTTATTCACCCAGCGCACCGCCGACCTGAAGGATCATGCCGGGCAGATCAGCTTTCCGGGCGGGCGGCGTGAAGACTATGATGCTTCAGCCATCGATACCGCCCTGCGCGAGACCGAGGAAGAGATCGGCCTGGCGCGCAGCCATATCGAAGTGATCGGCACGCTGCCCGATTATTTCACCGGTACCGGTTATCGGGTCACGCCCGTGGCCGGGCTGATCATGCCGCCCTTCGAGACGGTGGCCGAGACCCGCGAGGTGGCCGAGATCTTCGAGGTGCCGCTGGCCTTCCTGATGGATGGCGTGAACCACCAGCGTCGTTCGGTCGACCTGCCCGAGCCGGTGGGGCGTCGCAGCTTCTACACCATGCCTTACCAGCGCTATTTCATCTGGGGCGCCACCGCCGGCATGTTGCGCAATCTGTTCCACTTCCTGCGCGGCTGAATCGGCTGCTTGAGCCGCATCGACCATCATTTGTTTGATTCCCATCAGGCACTGCGCTATCGTATGCCCCACGAGACCCCTTAAGGCTGCTTGATGACATTTCTTTCTATTCTCTTTGCGCTGTTAATCGAACAACTCAAACCACTGCGTGCGGATAATCCGATTTATGCATCGATCAAGTCCTTCGCCGGCAGCATAGAAGGCTGGTTCAACGCCGGCCATGCACACCATGGCCGCCTTGGATGGGCCGTGATGGTGGGCGCGCTGACGATTCCCGCCGCGCTGATCTATTGGCTGTGCCTGCGCATCAGCCCGGTGGCCGCCTTTGCCTGGAACGTGCTGATCGTCTACCTGACACTGGGTTTCCGCCACTACAGCCACTATTTCACGTCGATCCAGCTGGCCTTGAACAGCGGCGACGAAATCACCGCCCGTGCGCTGCTGAGCGAATGGACCAAGCAGGACACCACCGGCATGGATGTGAGCGAAATCGCCCGCATCGCCTCCGAGCGCGCCCTGATCACCACCCATCGCCACGTCTTCGGCGTGTTCTTCTGGTTCCTGATGCCGGCCGGACCGGCGCTGGCGGTGATGTACCGCGTGGCCGAGTACCTCTCGCGCGCCTGGAACGAGCCCGATCACATGCGCACCGAGGCCTTTGGCCGTTTCGCGGCCCGCGCCTTCTACTGGATCGACTGGATCCCGGCACGCCTGACCGCCGCCGCCTTTGCGGTGGTCGGCAACTTCGAAGACGCCATCTACGCCTGGCGCAATTTCGCCAGTCGCTGGGACGATGAAGCCGTCGGCATCATTCTCGCCTCCGGTGGCGGCGCCATGGGCGTGCGCTTCGGCACCCCCAAGGAAGCCGCCGCCGGCATCATCCTGCCGGCCGACGCCGCCACGGTCGACACGCTGCCCGAGGAAACCGACGGCCTGCCCGGCGACACGCCATCGCCACGCACCCTGCAAAGCACGGTGGGCCTGGTCTGGCGCGCCTTGTTGCTGTGGATGTTCGTGCTGCTGCTGCTGTCGGTGGCAGTCTGGATGGGGTAGTAGTTGCGATAGGGAAATAAACGGGCTTCGGCCCGTTTTTTCTTTGCAGCGCAAGCAGGCGCGGCCCGGTATACTCGGTCGCATCTTCGGAAGCATGGCCGCAGCGCTACCAAGCCAAGTCTTCTATAAGATATAATACTCAGCGTCATTGGCACCCACGCAGCGATGCGAAGGCACCATGGCGTCAAGGGCTCCCGTCCCACCAGGACCAGGGCATTCGGTTGCAAGGGCTTTAGAAGAATTGCATGTATGGCTGATCCCATCAAACCCGACAACGCGCCAGCGCACGAATTCATCATCCTCGGCAAGACCTCCGACGGCCGGCAGTTTCGTCCGAGCGACTGGGCCGAGCGGTTGTGCGGCGTCATGTCGTGCTTTCGGCCAGCAGGGTCCGGCGGACGCAATGCACACCTGAAGTATTCCCCCTATGTGCTGCCGACGATGATCGACGGCGTGCGCTCGGTGGTGGTCAACCAGGCGCTGCGCGAGCTCGAGCCGCTGGCCTATCACTTCGTGGTCAGCTTCGCCAAGGATAACGACCTGCAGGTCATCGACGCCTGTGTGCTGCCCGATCCGGGCGCCCGCAGCAAGTAACGACAGTGTTCAAGGGCCGCGCACCGCCAGGTGACGCGGCCCTGTTTTCAAGCATCTCCTATTGCTCAGCCGGCAGTGCCAAGCCAGAGCCGTACGGGGTTATCGGGCCGGATGGCCCATGAACCCGTTTCGCTAACAGGCCGCCTGCGCTCCGATCCGGAGCCGGGCCATGCAAGCATCGTCCTGTTGGCGTGACAGGTTCTCCAACTTACGGAGAAATACGCAATGAAACATCGCATGGAGCGCGACACCTTTGGCCTGATCGAAGTCCCTGATGACCGGCTGTGGGGGGCGCAGACCGAACGCTCGCTGCATCATTTCCATATCTCCACCGAACGCATGCCGACCGAGCTGATCGTCGCGCTGGCGGCCGTCAAGCGCGCCTGTGCCACGGTCAACCGCGACCTCGGCAAGCTCGACGCCAAGAAGGCCGATGCCATCATCGCCGCCGCCGACGAGGTCATTGCCGGCCGCCATCCGCTCGAGTTTCCGCTGTCGGTCTGGCAGACCGGTTCCGGCACCCAGAGCAACATGAACATGAACGAGGTGCTGGCCAACCGCGCCTCCGAGATCCTGGGTGGCGTGCGCGGCGAAGAGCGCCTGATCCACCCCAATGACGATGTCAACCGCAGCCAGTCGTCCAACGATATCTTCCCGACCGCCATGCACGTGGCTGCCTGCATGGCGGTGGCGACCGCGCTGATCCCGTCGATCCACAAGTTGCGCGCCACCCTCGACGAGAAGTCGACCCGCTTCGCCGATGTGGTCAAGATCGGCCGTACCCACCTGCAGGACGCCACGCCGTTGACGCTGGGCCAGGAATTCTCGGGCTATGTGGCCCAGCTGTCGCATGCCGAAGGCGCCATCATCGCCACCCTCAACGGCGTGTCCGAACTGGCCGCCGGCGGCACCGCCGTCGGTACCGGGCTCAATGCCCACCCTGAATTCGGTGAGCGGGTGGCTGCCGAGCTGGCCCGCCACTTCGGTTTTCCGTTCAAGACGGCGCCCAACAAGTTCGCCGCGCTGGCCGGTCACGATGCGCTGGTGGCGGCCCACGGCGGCCTCAAGACGCTGTCGGCGGCATTGATGAAGATCGCCAACGACGTGCGCTGGCTGGCCTCTGGCCCGCGCTCCGGGCTGGGCGAGATCACCATCCCCGAAAACGAACCGGGCAGCTCGATCATGCCGGGCAAGGTCAACCCGACCCAGTGCGAGGCGCTGACCATGCTGTGCGCCCAGGTGTTCGGAAATGACGTCGCGCTCAACATCGGCGGCGCCTCGGGCAACTTCGAGCTGAACGTGTTCAAGCCGCTGATCGTGCATAACTTCCTGCAGAGCGTGCGGCTGCTGGCCGACGGCATGGCCAGTTTCGAAGAGCACTGCGCGCGCGGCATCGAAGCCAATCACGCCCGTATCGCCGACCTGATGGAACGCTCGTTGATGCTGGTGACGGCGCTGGCGCCGCATATCGGCTACGACAAGGCCGCCAAGATCGCCAAGCAGGCCCACCACGACGGCACCACCCTCAAGGAGACCGCGCTGGCGCTGGGGTATGTCACCGAGCAACAGTTCAACGACTGGATCAAGCCGGCCGACATGACGCGTCCGGGCTGATCGGGCGCAGCGCTGAGCAGGCGGGCAGGGCGCGATGCCCCGGCCCGCTTTTTTATTGGCTGCCGTCGCGCTTGAAAAGGGCGGCCGCGGTCATCCGCAGGCGGCGGCCGACCGTTGAATGCAAAGACGTGACAACGGCATGTATAACAATATTGCGGTGAGTTACGAATTGAAACATCTTGCCGGGCCGGGCGAGCCGCGGCGTATATTGTTCACATGCGCGCAATGCGGCTACAGGCCGCGCCAGGGCTGGACCTGATCATTGACGATGGTCCCGCTGGAGCCAAGCATACAGAGACATTCCCAGAGGCAAAAAAATGAAGAAACTGGCTGCAATCGGAATTTGTGGCGTACTTGCCGTGGCGGGCCTGATGGCGTCCGGCAGCACCTACGCCCATCCGCGCTTTTATGGTGGCGTGGTCATTGGCGGTCCGATCTACTACCCCCCGCCGGTCTATTACCCGCCGCCGGTGTATGTCGAGCGCGCGCCGCCGCCGGTCTACATCGAGCAGCCGCGCCAGGATTTCTGGTATTACTGCGCCGATACCCGTTCGTACTATCCGTATGTCCAGAACTGCCCCACCCAGTGGATGAAGGTCGTGCCGCACACGCCGGGTGCACCGGGCGGGCCGCCACCGCAGTAAGCAGTCCAGTGTGCGTACGGATCCCCCAGTCAAAGGACAACAAGTGAAACCGATCTACAAGACAGCCACCACGGTGGCCACGCTGGGCGCCTTGCTGGCGCTGGGCGGTTGCGTGAGCGTACCGACCGGCCCGTCGGTGATGGCGATGCCGGGCAAGGACAAGAACTACGAGCAGTTCCGCGCCGAGCAGGCGCAGTGCCAGGCCTATGCCCAGGAAGCCATCGGCGGCCAGGCGCAGCAGACCCAGAACAATGCCGCCAACAGCGCCGCCGTCGGCACCGCCGTGGGCGCGGTGGCCGGCGCCCTGATCGGCGCGGCCTCGGGCAATGCCGGCGCCGGTGCGGCCATCGGCGCCGGTGGCGGCTTGCTGGTCGGCAGCGCTGCGGGCAGCAATGCCTCCGCCGGCGGCAACTATTCGATGCAGCAGCGCTACGACATGACCTATACCCAGTGCATGTACAGCAAGGGCAACCAGGTCGAGCAGCCGCGCCAGGCCACCGTCACCACCTACAGCTATCACCCGCGGCGTTACTACTACGCACCGCCGCCGCCACCGGGCTATTACGGCCCGCCGCCGGCCTACTACGGTCCACCCCCGGGCGCCTGGTAAGCCGGCCCGACAGACCGCATCTCCGGATGCGGTTTTTTATTGGCCGCGCGCCGCGTGCGGCGCACCATCCCGGGCGGCGATGCTATACTCGCGGCCATGCTTTTCCGACTTCAACCTGCACAACTCCAGCATTGGTGGCGCGCCTGACTTGGGCGGCCCGTTTTCACGCAGTTTGACAATGTGAGGCCGCCGGTTCCGGCGGCTTTTTTGCGCGCGGTCCGGTGGCGTTCCAGATAATCGATACGACCAGGAATGACCATGTCCCAGAACGACACGAATCCCCAGCCAGCTCAGCCCGCGTCCAGCACCCCGGCCACCCGGCCCGTGGTGCTCACCGGCGACCGTCCGACCGGCCCCTTGCACCTGGGCCATTACATCGGTTCGCTCAAGTCGCGCGTGGCATTGCAGGAGACGGCGCAGCAGTTCCTGCTGCTGGCCGATACCCAGGCCATGACCGACAACGTCGGCCGCCACCAGAAAGTGACCGACAACGTCCTCGAAGTGGCGCTGGACTACCTGGCCGTCGGGATCGACCCTGACAAGACCACCATCTTCATCCAGTCGCAGGTGCGCGAGCTGTACGAACTGTCGATGGTGCTGCTCAACCTGGTGACGGTGTCGCGCCTGGAGCGCAATCCGACCATCAAGGAAGAAATCCGCCTGCGCGGTTTCGAGCGCGACATCCCGGCCGGCTTCCTGACCTATCCGGTCAGCCAGGCCGCCGACATCACCGCCTTCAAGGGCCAACTGGTGCCGGTGGGCAGCGACCAGTTGCCGATGATCGAGCAAACCAATGAGTTGGTGCGCAAGTTCAACGCCACGGTCGAGCGCGAGGTGCTGGTCGAGTGCAAGGAAGTGCTGTCGGACATGGCGCGCCTGCCGGGCATCGATGGCAAGGCCAAGATGAGCAAGTCGCTGGGCAATGCGATCCAGCTGGGGTCGAGCGCGGACGAGATCAAGCAGGCGGTGCACCGCATGTACACCGATCCGAATCACCTGCGGGTGGCCGATCCGGGCCAGGTCGAAGGCAACGTGGTGTTCACGTTCCTGGACGCCTTCGACCCCGATCGCGCCGCCGTCGAAGAACTCAAGGACCACTACCGTCGCGGCGGACTGGGCGACAGCGTCGTGAAGCGCCGCCTGGAGGGCATCCTGCAAGAGCTGATCGCGCCGATCCGTGAGCGTCGGCAGCATTTTGCCCAGGACCGCGGCGAAGTGCTGGCCATGCTCAAGCGCGGCACCGAGCGCGCCAGCGCCGTGGCGGCGCAGACCATGTCCGAGGTCAATGCGGCATTGGGGTTGAATTACTTCGGTCGGTAACTAACGTCGCTGGGCCCTGACTTTCGTCAGGGCGACGGCGGTGGGGGATTGGGCGGAGCTTGAGTTATAAGTACCCCCGGCTTGAGTTATAAGTCCCCCCGTCGTGCCGGCGAAGGCCGGTACCCAGCGACTTTAGCGGTGTCTGCCGCATCTCCGCGTATCGACGTTCGCGCGTGCTCGACACTCCTGGGCCGTCTGCTCTTGCTGCATGCCGATGAAGTGGTTTAAACCCTGTCACTCTTCGGTCGACGGTGCGCGCCGGGAGTCCGCCCGGCAGCGGACCCTCTTTCTTGCACGCCAAGAAAGAGGGGCAAAGAAGGCGCCCCAGCAACCCAGCCCCTTCGGGGTTCCCGGTGGCACGAACCGAAAAGGGGGGAAGGCCAGAGTCGCTTCGCTCCGGCTGTCCTTCTGATCCCCCTTTTCGGTCCGCGCCACCGGCTGGTCTGAATGGGGAAGGCCGGACCGCCTCGCCTTCGGCATCGGGCTTGGGCTTGGTTTTGGTCTTGGTCGGCTTATTTTTTCGCTGGCGTCATCACCGGCAATTCCAGCAACACTTCCAGGCCGCCCTCGGGCAGATTGCGCAGCTTCAGTTGCCCATGGTGGTTCTCGGCGATATTGAGGGCGATCGTCAGCCCCAGGCCGGTGCCGCCGGTGTCGCGCGAGCGCGAGGCTTCCAGGCGGTAGAACGGCTCGAACACCGACTCCAGCTCGGCCTCGGGAATCCCCGGACCCTGGTCGCAGATGCGAATGGCCACCCGCTGCGCTTCCAGCACGATCGACACCCGCGCCAGCTGGCCGTACTTGCAGGCGTTGTCGAGCAGGTTGGTCAGGCAGCGCCGCAAGGCGCCCGGCTGCGCCAGCACGAAGGCGCGGGTGCTGCCGGTGAGGGTCACGTCCTGGCCCGCATCGGCGGCGTCGGCGCAGACGCTGTCGAGCAGCGAGTCGATATCAAGCGCCTGCATCTTCTCGGATGAATCCATGCTGCGCGCCAGGTCCAGCCCCTCCCGCACCATCCCCTGCATCACCGCCAGGTCATCGATCAGCTTCTGCCGCAATTGGTCATCGCCGACCTTCTCCAGCCGCAGGCGCAGCCGCGTCAACGGTGTCTGCAGGTCATGCGTGATGGCGGCCAGCATGTGGGTGCGATGCTGGATCTGGCGCCGGATGCGGCCCTGCATGGCATTGAAGGCATGCGCCGCCCGGCGGATTTCGGTAGGGCCGGTCTCGGCCAGCGGTGCGCGGTCGATGTCGCCGCCCAGCTCAGTGGCGGCTTGCGCCAGCTTGCGGATGGGGCTGGTCGCCATGCGCGCCACCAGATAGGCCAGGATCGCGATCAGGATCAGGAACAGCGCAATGTACTGCAAGCCGTAAGGCCCGCCCTGGCCATGTCCGCGCAGCACCGGCGGCTCGCTCGGCTGGTGCAGGCGCAGGCGCATCAGCGCGTGGTCGTGCAGGCTGACGTAGACCACCCGGCACGACTCGCGCCGGGGACCGTCACGGGTCCCGGGGCGGGGCGCGCATTCGGTCTCGCGCTGCACTGCGATGCGGCGCTCGGCGCCCAGGCGCGCCTGCAGCATCTCCTGCACCGGGCTGGCGCTGGCATTGGCGCCGACGGCATCGTTCATGTCATCCACCATGCGCGCTTCGAAACCGAAGTTGGCGGCCGCCTGCAGCACGATCGGACGCTGTTCGGGCGGAATGTCATCCACCGCCTGGACGATCTGCTCGATGCGGTCGGCCAGGTGCGCAAAGCGCAATTCGCGCAGTGAGCTCTTGCGTTCGTTGGTGGCCAGCCAGGTGGTGGCGACCACCGCCAGCACCACGCCGGCCAGCAGCAGCACGAACATGCGATTGCCGATGGAACCGATGAAATTCTTCATGCCGAATGTCCCGCGCCCTCGGCCGTGACGGCGGTCGACAATACGTAGCCTTCGTTGCGCACGGTCTTGATGATCACCGGGGTGCGGGCATCATCGCCCAGCTTCTGGCGCAGGCGGCTGATCTGGATATCCACCGAGCGGTCGAACGGATCGGACTCGCGACCCTGCGTCAGCTCCAGCAACTGGTCGCGGTTGAGCACCCGGTTGGGATGGTCGAGAAACACCTTCAGCAAGCGGAACTCGGCGCCCGACAGCGCCACCACCACGCCCTGCGGGCTCAGCAGGTGGCGCGCGGTCAGGTCCAGGGTCCATTGGGCGAAGCGCATCGTCACCACATCGGCCTGGGTCATGTTGGGCGGCAGGGCCTGGGTCCGGCGCAGCACGCTGCGGATGCGCGCAAACAGCTCGCGCGGCTCGAACGGCTTGGCCAGGTAATCGTCGGCGCCCATTTCCAGCCCCAGGATGCGGTCCAGTGGTTCGCCGCGCGCCGTCAGCATGATCACCGGCACGTTCGAGGTGGCGCGCAGGTTGCGGCACAGCGTCAGGCCGTCCTCGCCGGGCAGGGTCAGGTCGAGCACGATCAGGTCGACCTTGGATTCTTCCAGCGTGCGGCGCATTTCGGCGCCATTGGTGGCCGTGAGCGTGCGCAGGCCATTGCTGTCGAGGTACTCGGCCAGCAAGGTGCGGATTTCGCGGTCATCGTCGACCACCAGGATGTGAGTATTTGTATCCATGAGAACCCTCTTCGATAAAGCACAACCGCATTATGCCCAAAGACCCCGGGCCGTAATGACGGCTTTGTATCGCCTCTTAACAAGGGGGCGGTTGGACATAAAACGATACCTGGCGGGCCCCCGCATATACAAAACGATACAAATGCATCGGCTCGGGAAAGATTGGCGATACACGCCGCCGGTTTAATGGGAACCGTGCAAAGACAGCACGACATTCAAAGGAGCAAATCATGTTGAAGATCAAGACCCACATCCTGGCCGGCATCGCCGCCGTGAGCATCAGTGCCGTGACCGTGGCGGCGTTCGCCCAGACACCGCCGCCGCCGGATGGCCCGCACGGTCGAGCTCCCAGCGCCGAGCAGATTGCCAAGTTCGAGCAGATGCGCACCAAGCACCAGGCCCAACTGCACGACAAGCTCAAGATCACCGCCGCGCAGGAGGCTGGCTGGAAGCTGTTCCTGGACAAGACCAAGCCGGCCCCGTTCGACCCTGCCGGCCGCCCCAGCAAGGAAGAATATGCCAAGCTGACCACCCCGGAACGCCTGGACAAGAAGCTGGAGCAGATCCGCAAGCGCGAGAGCTTCGCCGAACAGCGTATCGCCGCCACCAAGGAGTTCTACGCCACCTTGTCGCCTGAGCAGCAAAAGACCTTCGATGCCGAGTTCGAGAAGATGGAACATCGTCGCTTCGAGCAAATGCGTCACGGCCATGACGGTCGCAAGGGCCCGCCGCACGGCCCGGGCAAGCCAGGCGCCGACGCCCCGGCACCGGCCCCGAAGTAAGCACGCAGTTGTTACAGCAAAAGCCTTGCGGCCTCGGTCGCAGGGCTTTTTCATGTGACCGCTGCGACCGGACCCGCATTTGACGGGTATTTGCCCCGCTGTTGCCCGTGCGCAGAGGGCATTTGCTCGGTACACTGCCAGCCTTCACTGCCTAGAATCTGTTCTTGATTGCAGTGCCAGAGATATTTCAGCGTAGGTACGTTGGTTTTTCAAAAATGACAAATACAGCAAATTCCGGGCAGCAACCTCCTTCCAAACCGACCTCCAAAGGCAGCATCCTGCGGCGCTGGTGGTTCTGGCTCATCGTGCTGGCGCTGGTGGCCGGCGGGGGCGTCAAATACTGGACCAAGAAGAAGGCCGAACAGCAGCAGATGGCGGCCATGGGCGGCGCCGGCGGGCCTCCTGGCGCAGGGGGGCCGCGCCGTCCCGGCGCCGGCCCCGGCGGCAATTTCGCGATGCAGGCGACCCCGGTCGGGGTGGCGCAGGCCCGCGTGCAGAATGTGGATGTCTACCTCAACGGGCTGGGATCGGTGACGCCGACGGCCACCGCCACCGTGCGCGCCCGCGTCGATGGCCAATTGCAGAAGCTGCATTACAAGGAAGGGCAGGTGGTCAAGGCCGGCGACCTGCTGGCCGAGATCGATCCGCGCACCTTCCAGGTGGCGGTGACCCAGGCCGAGGGCCAGCTGGCACGCGACCAGGCCTTGCTCAATTCGGCCCGGATCGACCTCAAGCGCTACCAGACGCTGCTGGCGCAGGATTCCATCGCCAGCCAGCAGGTCGATACCCAGGCCGCGCTGGTCAAGCAATACGAAGGCACCGTCAAGGCCGACCAGGGATCGCTCGCCAGCGCCAGGCTGCAGCTGTCGTTTGCGCGGGTGACCGCGCCGATCAGCGGGCGCCTGGGCCTGAAGCAGGCCGATGTCGGCAACAACATCACCACCGGCGACACCAACGGGCTGGTGATCATCACCCAGTTGCAGCCGATCACGGCCATCTTCAGTATTCCCGAAGACAATATTCCCAGCGTGCTGCGCCAGTTGCAGAGCGGGCGCAAGTTGCCGACCCAGGCGTGGGATCGCGAGCAAAAGAAAAAGCTGGCCGATGGGGTCCTGCTGACCATCGACAACGTGGTCGACGCCACCACCGGCACGGTCAAGCTCAAGGCGCAATTCCCTAACACCGACTTTGCGCTGTTCCCCAGCCAGTTCGTCAATATCCGGCTGCTGCTCAATACCGAGCAAGGCGCCGTCGTGATCCCGACCGCCGCCATCCAGCGCGGCTCCAAGGGCCTGTTCGTGTATGTGGTCAAGGACAACACGGTCACCGTGCGCAACATCAAGACCGGCGCGGTGCAGGATGACCTGACGGCGATCACCGAAGGCGTGGCCGCCGGCGAGACCGTGGTCATCGATGGCCTCGACCGCCTGCGCGAAGGCGCCAAGGTCGAGGCAGTCACGCGCGGCGGCGCCGATGACCCGGCCAACAAGCCGGTGACCGATAATCCGCGCCCGCATGGCAAGCGCCAGGGGCAGGGCGGGCAGGGCGAGATGACGGCCGAAGAGCGCCAGAAGCGCTGGGCCGAGCTCAACCGTCGCATCGACGCCGGCGAATTCGGCGAAGAGATCAAGAAACTGCCGGAAGACCAGCGTCGCCAGAAGATGATGGAAATGCGTCGCCAGCAAGGCGGCAATGGCGCAGCCCCAGCCCCTGCCGGCAAATAAGGTCACCGCATGAATCCCTCGCGCCAGTTCATCCTGCGGCCGGTCGCCACATCCCTGTTGATGCTGGCGATCCTGCTGGTGGGCATCGTTGCCTATCGCATGTTGCCCCTGTCGGCCCTGCCCGAGGTCGATTACCCGACCATCCAGGTGACTACGCTCTATCCGGGCGCCAGCCCCGACGTCATGACTTCGTCGGTGACCGCGCCGCTGGAGCGCCAGTTCGGGCAGATGCCGGGACTCAAGCAGATGTCGTCGACCAGTTCGGGCGGCGCCTCGGTGATCACGCTGCAATTCAATCTCGATCTCAACCTCGACATCGCCGAGCAAGAAGTGCAGGCCGCCATCAATGCCGGTGGCAACCTGCTGCCGTCTGACTTGCCGATGCCGCCGGTCTACAGCAAGGTCAATCCGGCCGATACGCCCATCCTGACGCTGGCGGTGACCTCCAGCACCATGCCGCTGCCGAAGGTGCAGGACCTGATCGACACCCGCCTGGCGCAGAAGATATCGCAGGTCTCCGGGGTGGGCCTGGTGAGCCTGTCGGGCGGCCAGCGGCCAGCGGTGCGGATGCAACTGAACCCGCGCGCCATCGCCGCCCTCGGCCTGAACCTGGACGATATCCGTACTGCCATCGGCAACGCCAACGTGAACCAGGCCAAGGGCAGTTTCGACGGCCCCACGCGCGCCTCCACCATCGACGCCAACGACCAGCTGCGCTCGGCCGACGAATACCGCAAGCTGATCATCGCCTACAAGAATGGCGCACCGATCCGGGTCTCCGACGTGGCCGACGTGGTCGACGGCGCCGAGAACGTGCGCCTGGGGGCCTGGGCCAACGAGCAACCGGCCGTGATCGTCAACATCCAGCGCCAGCCCGGCGCCAACGTGATCGCCGTGGTCGACAGCATCAAGACGCTTCTGCCCCAGTTGCAGGCCAGCCTGCCCGGGGCCATCGACGTGAAGATCCTGACCGACCGCACCACTACCATCCGCTCATCGGTGTCGGACGTGAAGTTCGAGCTGATGCTGTCGGTGATGCTGGTGGTGATGGTGATCTTCGTGTTCCTGCGCAATATCCCGGCCACCATCATCCCCAGCGTGGCGGTGCCGCTGTCGCTGGTGGGCACCTTTGCGGTGATGTACGTGGCCGGTTTCTCGATCAACAACCTGACGCTGATGGCGCTGACCATCGCCACCGGTTTCGTGGTCGACGACGCCATCGTCATGATCGAAAACATCTCGCGCTACATCGAAGAGGGCATGAAGCCGATGCAGGCCGCGCTCAAGGGCGCCGAGCAGATCGGCTTCACCATCATCTCGCTGACCTTCTCGCTCATCGCAGTGCTGATCCCGCTGCTGTTCATGGGTGACGTGGTGGGCCGCCTGTTCCACGAATTTGCGGTCACCCTGGCGGTGTCGATCCTGATCTCGGCGGTGGTTTCGCTGACGCTCACGCCGATGATGTGCGCGCGCCTGCTGCGCCATGTGCCTGACGAACAGCAGGGCTGGTTCTATCACAAGAGCCAGCTCTTCTTCGACCGCATCATCGCCCGTTACGGCGTCATGCTGGAGTGGGTGCTGGAGCGCCAGAAGCTGACCCTGCTGGTGGCCGTGGGCACGCTGGCGCTGACCGCGTTGCTGTATGTGTTCGTGCCCAAGGGTTTCTTCCCGCTGCAGGACACTGGTGTCATCCAGGGCATCTCCGAAGCTACCCAGTCGATCTCGTTCGGCGCCATGGGCGAGCGCCAGCAGGCGCTGGCCAAGGTGGTGCTGCAGGATCCCGCGGTCGACAGCCTGTCGTCCTTCATCGGCGTCGACGGCACCAATGCCACGCTCAACAGCGGCCGCATGCTGATCAACCTCAAGCCGCACGACACGCGTGACGTCTCGGCCTCGGAGGTGATCCGTCGCCTGCAACATCAACTGGCCCGGCAAGTGCCGGGAGTGACCCTGTACATGCAGCCGGTGCAGGACCTGACTATCGAAGACAGCGTCTCGCGCACCCAGTACCAGTTCTCGCTGGAAGATGCCGACCCCGACGTGCTCAGCGCCTGGGTGCCGAAGCTGATCGAGCGCCTGCAACGCGTGCCGGAGCTGGCCGATGTCGCCACCAACCTGCAGGACAAGGGTTTGCAGGCCTATATCCAGATCGATCGCGACGCTGCCTCGCGCCTGGGCATTACCACCGCCGCCATCGATAATGCGCTCTACAACGCCTTCGGCCAGCGCCTGATCTCGACCATCTACACCCAGTCGAACCAGTACCGGGTGGTGATGGAGGTCAAGCCCGAGTTCCAGCGCGGCCCGCAGGCGCTCGACAGCATCTACCTGGTGACCTCGGCCGGCAACCAGGTGCCGCTGTCGTCGATCGCCACCGTCACCGAGCGCACCGCGCCGCTGGTGGTGAACCATATCGGCCAGTTCCCGGCGGCCACCGTGTCGTTCAACCTGGCGCCGGGCGCGGCGCTGGGCGAAGCGGTCAAGGCCATCAAGGCAGCCGAACTCGAGATCGGCATGCCGTCCTCCACCGTGACCAACTTCCAGGGCGCGGCGCTGGCGTTCCAGGCGTCGCTGTCGAACACCCTGTGGCTGATCCTGGCGGCGGTGGTGACCATGTACATCGTGCTGGGCGTGCTCTACGAGAGCTACATCCATCCCATCACGATCCTGTCGACGCTGCCCTCGGCCGGAGTCGGGGCGCTGCTGTCGCTGATGATCTCGCGCACCGACCTGGGCATCATCGGCATCATCGGCATCATCCTGCTGATCGGCATCGTCAAGAAGAACGCGATCATGATGATCGACTTCGCGTTGGAGGCCGAACGGCACCAGGGCAAGACCCCGCGCGAGGCAATCTTCCAGGCTTGCCTGTTACGTTTCCGACCGATCCTGATGACCACCATGGCGGCCTTGCTGGGCGCCTTGCCGCTGATGCTCGGCACCGGCGTCGGTTCCGAGCTGCGCCAGCCGCTGGGCATCACCATGGTCGGCGGCCTGCTGGTGTCGCAGGTGCTGACGCTGTTCACCACGCCGGTGATCTACCTGGCCTTCGATGGCCTGGCACGCCGCCTGCGCCAGCGCTTCGGCAATGCCGATGCCGGACATGACGACGATGACGGCCATGGCCGTTCGCCGTCCCTGCCGCCGGCGGTGTAAGCGCGATGAACATCTCGCTTCCCTTCATCCAGCGGCCCATCGCCACCACGCTGCTGACCATCGGCATCGCACTGGCCGGCATCGTGGCGTTCAAGTTGCTGCCGGTGTCGCCACTGCCGCAGGTCGACTACCCGACCATCTCGATCTCGGCCTCGATGCCCGGCGCCAGCCCCGAGACCATGGCCGCGACCGTCGCCACGCCCCTGGAGCGGGCCATGGGTGCGATCGCCGGCGTCACCGAGATGACCTCGACCAGTTCGCAGAATTCGACCCGCATCACGCTGCAGTTCGCGCTCACCCGCGACATCGATGGCGCCGCGCGCGACGTCCAGGCGGCCCTCAATGCGGCGCGCAACCTGCTGCCGACCGGCATGCCGAGCAACCCGACCTATCGCAAGGTCAATCCGGCCGATGCGCCGGTGATGATCCTGGCGATGACCTCGGACACCATGACCCAGGGCCAGATGTACGACGCCGCCGACAGTATCGTGGCGCAGAAGCTGTCGCAGGTGCGCGGGGTGGGGCAGGTCAGCGTAGGGGGCAGTTCGCAGCCGGCGGTGCGCATCGAACTCAATCCGACCGCGCTCAATAAATACGGCATCGGCACGGCCGACGTGCGCACCGCCATCGCCGCCACCAACGCCAACCGGCCCAAGGGCCTGCTGGAGGATGGCGATCGCAGCTGGCAGATCTATGCCAACGACCAGGCCGGCACCGCCGCCGAATATGCGCCGCTGATCGTGTCGTACCGCAACGGCACGCCGGTGCGGGTGCGCGACGTGGCCGAGATCCGCGACTCGGTGGCCGATGTGCGCAACTACGGTTCGTCCAATGGCAAGCCGTCGGTGCTGGTGATCATCAACCGCCAGCCCGGCGCCAACATCATCGATACCGTCGACAGCGTCAATGCGCTGCTGCCGCAGTTGCAGGCCTCGATCCCGGCCGCCATCGACATGAAGGTGGTGATGGACCGCACCCCCACCATCCGCGCCTCGCTCAAGGAAACCGAGTTCACCCTGATCCTGTCGGTGGCGCTGGTGATCATGGTGGTGTTCCTGTTCCTGCGCAATCTGCGGGCTACCCTGATCCCGGCGGTGGCGGTGCCGGTGTCGCTGATCGGCACCTTCGGCGTGATGTACCTGGCCGGGTTCAGCCTCGACAACCTGTCGCTGATGGCGTTGACGATCGCCACCGGCTTCGTGGTCGATGACGCCATCGTGGTGCTGGAAAACATCTCGCGCCATATCGAAGCCGGCATGAAACCGGTGAAGGCGGCCCTGCTGGGGGCGCGTGAAGTGGGCTTCACGGTGCTGTCGATGAGCATCTCGCTCATTGCGGTGTTCATTCCCATCCTGCTGATGGAAGGCATCGTCGGTCGCCTGTTCCGTGAATTCGCCATCACCCTGTCGGTGGCGATCCTGGTGTCGCTGGTGATTTCGCTGACCACCACGCCGATGATGTGCGCGGTGCTGTTGCGGCACGACCCGCGCAGTGAAGAAGAGCGCGCCCGTGCGCGTCACCCGCTGCTGCAGAAACTGATGGCGCAGATCGAAGGCGTCTTCGACGACATGCTGCTGGCCTACCGCCGTTCGCTGGGTTGGGCCTTGCGCGCGGCGCCCTTGATGATGCTGATCCTGCTGGGCACCATCGTGCTCAATGTCTATCTGTACAAGGCGATCCCCAAGGGCTTCTTCCCGCAGCAGGATACCGGGCGCCTGATCGGCGGCATCCGTGGCGACCAGGCCATCTCGTTCCAGGCCATGAAGGTCAAGCTCACCGAGTTTATCGACATCGTCAAGCAGGACCCGGCGGTGGCCGATGTGGTGGCCTTCACCGGCGGTCAGCGGCGCAATGGCGGCAACATGTTCGTCACGCTCAAGCCCTTGTCCGAACGGCGCGATTCGGCCGACCAGGTGATCGCCCGGCTGCGGGTGAAGCTGGCCAAGGTGGCTGGGGCGCGGGTATTCCTGGTGCCGGTGCAGGACATCCGCATCGGCGCCCGCCAGAGCGATTCGCAGTACGAGTTTTCGCTCAAGTCGGATGACGTGGCGCTGCTGCGGGTGTGGGAGCCGAAGATCCGCCAGGCCCTGTCGGAGCTCAAGGAGCTCGAAGACGTCAGCACCGACCAGCAGGACAATGGCCTGCAGACCACCCTCACCATCGACCGCGAGACCGCCATCCGGGCCGGCGTGACGCCGCAGCTGATCGACGCCACCTTGTCCGACCTGTTCGGCCAGCGCCAGATATCGACCATCTACAGCGGCATGAACCAGTACCACGTGGTGATGGAAGCCGCGCCGCAATACTGGCAAAGCCCCGAGATATTGAAGGACACCTACGTCAGCCTGGCCGGGTCGAGCAACCTGTCGCCGACCACTTCGACCCTGTCGACGCCACCGGCGCTGTCGGCCGCCGGCAAGCTCAATTCCAATACCGGCCTGGCCCAGACCATTTCCACGGCCGCTTCACGCCAGGTGCCGCTGGCCGCCTTCGCCAGTTTCGCGCCGACCACGACCGCCTTGTCGGTGAGCCACGAGGGCCAGTTCGTGGCCTCGACGCTGTCGTTCAACCTGGCCGAAGGGGTCTCGCTGTCGCGCGCCACTGAAGCGATCGACCGGGCGATGTCGTCGCTGGGCGTACCGACCAGCGTGCACGGCACCTTTGCCGGCACCGCCAACGCCTTCCAGTCGTCGCTGTCGTCGCAGCCGCTATTGATCCTGACGGCGCTGCTGGCGGTGTATATCGTGCTGGGCATCCTGTATGAAAGCCTGATCCATCCCGTCACCATCCTCTCCACGCTGCCCTCGGCCGGTGTCGGCGCCTTGCTGGCCTTGCTGCTGACCGGGACCGACTTCAGCCTGATTGCGTTGATCGGGGTGATCCTGCTGATCGGCATCGTCAAGAAGAACGCCATCATGATGATCGACTTCGCGCTGGACGCCGAACGCAATCGCGGCCTGTCGCCGCGCGATGCGATCTTCGAGGCTTGCCTGCTGCGTTTTCGCCCGATCATGATGACCACCATGGCCGCGCTGCTGGGCGCGGTCCCGCTGGCGCTGGGCCGGGGCGATGGCGCCGAGCTGCGCCAGCCGCTGGGCATTGCCATCGTCGGCGGCCTGGTGGTGAGCCAGTTGCTGACGCTCTACACGACCCCGGTGGTGTACCTGTACATGGAACGTCTGCGGGCCTGGAGCCAACGTCGCTTCGGCCGCAAGACCACCGAAACCTCGGCCGCCTGAGGCCTGGAGAATCGAATGAAAACCAAGCTCAACCCGTTATTGCTGGCATTGGCTGCGTCGTTGGCGCTCAGCGCCTGCGCGGTCGGTCCCGATTATGTGCGTCCGCAGATGCAAGATACCCAAGATGCGCCGCTGGCCTTCAAGGAAGGCCAGAACTGGAAGCCGGCCGAGCCGCGCGAGCTAGCCGCCAATGGCCGCTGGTGGGAGATGTTCGGCGATGCGCAACTCAATGCGCTGGCGGACCAGGTCGATATCTCGAACCAGAACCTGGCCCTGGCCGAAGCCAACTTCCGCAGCGCCCAGGCGGCGGTGCAGAGTTCGCGCGCGGCGCTCTCGCCCACGCTTGACGCCACCGCCTCGGCCACCCGTTCGCGTTCCGGCAGCTCGTCGTCGTCCAGCAGCAGCGCGGGCGTGCGCAATGCCTATTCGTTCGGCCTCGATGCCTCCTGGGAAGCCGATATCTGGGGCCGCGTGCGGCGCAATGTCGAAGCCAGCCAGGCCAGCGCCCAGGCCAGCGCCGCCGACCTGGCGGCAGCCCGCCTGTCGGCCCAGGCTGCGCTGGCACAGAATTACCTGCAACTGCGCGTGCTCGATGCCCAGCAACAGTTGCTCGATGAAACCACGGCGGCCTACCAGCGCTCGCTGCAACTGACGCAGAACCAGTACGCCGCCGGCATGGTGGCCAAGTCCGACGTGATCCAGGCGCAGACGCAGTTCAAGTCGGCGCAGGCGCAGGCGCTGGACAACCAGGTCTCGCGGGCCCAGATGGAGCACGCCATCGCGCTGCTGGTGGGCAAGACGCCGGCCAGTTTCTCGTTGCCGCCGGCGCCCTTGACGGCGGTGGCGCCACCGATCCCGCAAGGATTGCCGTCGATGCTGCTGGAGCGTCGTCCCGATGTGGCGGCAGCCGAGCGTCGGGTGGCCGCCGCCAATGCCAATATCGGCGTGGCCAAGGCGGCCTACTTCCCGAGCCTGACGCTGTCGGCCTCGGGCGGTTACCAGAGCTCCAGTTTTGCCGACTGGTTCTCGTTGCCCGGCCGGGTGTGGTCGCTGGGACCGCAACTGGCACAGAGCATCTTCGATGGCGGCGCCCGTCGTGCCGCCACCGACCAGGCCATCGCGTCCTATGACGGCACCGTGGCCCAGTACAAGCAGGCGGTGCTGACCGCCTTCCAGGAAGTGGAAGACAACCTGGCCGCATTGCGCATCCTCGAGCAAGAGGCGGTGGTGCAGGACGAAGCCCTGCAATCGGCGCGCCAGGCGGTGACGTTGGTGACCAACCAGTACAAGGCCGGCACCGTCAGTTATGTCAATGTGATCACCGCGCAGGCCACGGCCCTGTCGGCCGAGCGTTCGGCGCTGGATATCCGGAATCGCCGCATGGCGGCCAGCGTGTTGCTGGCCAAGGCGCTGGGCGGCGGTTGGGATGCGGCCAGCCTGGAAGACCTGGCCGCGGTCGAGGTCAAATCGCCAAAGTAGCGCGCACCGCGCCGCGCAGGGCGTTGCAGACGATGATCTGCTCGGCCTGCAGCAACTGGGCGCGGGTCACGGTGGCTTCGATGGCGCGATAGTGCGGGTCGCCCAGCAGCACCGAGCGCATGACGCCGGGCAGGCAGCCGGCGGCCAATGGCGGCGTGGTCCACTGGCCGTCGAGCAGCACGAATACATTGCTGCGGCCGCCTTCGGTCAACTCGTCCTTCTCATTGAAGAACAGCAGGTCGAAGCCGCCGCGCGCCTCGGCTTCCTGCCAGGCGGCGTCGTAGACGGCGCGCGCGCTGCTCTTGTGGCGCAGCAGCAGGTCGCGGCTATCGGTGGCGGCAGCGGCGACAAATACCTTTACCTCGTCGGCCAGCGGCGCCAGCGGCGCATGCCGGATCTCCAGCGTGCCGTCGGCGCGCAGTTCCAGTCGCACCCGATGCGGGCCATCCGGCAATTGGCCGCAGGTGTGTTCCAGCGCCGCGCGGATCGCGTCTTCATCAAACACAAAATCGAAGCCGATGGCGGAAGCGCGCAGCCGCGCCAGATGCAAGTCGAGATGGCGCGCGCCGTGACGCGTTGCGAAGATCGTTTCGAACAAGGTGAAGTCGTGTCCCAGGCCGGTCAGGAAGCGCGCCTTCAACTGGCACTCGGCGTATTCTGAGTCGGCGTCGCTGTCGTGCACGATGCCAGCGCCCAGGCCCAGCACGCCGCGTCGCACGCCATGCTGCACACCGTCCTGTGGTGCTTGCAACACCAGGGTTCGGATCGGCACCGACAGGCAGAAGTCGCCGATGGACAGGCCGGGCGCCTGCGGCGCCTCGAACCAGCCGATGGCGCCGGTATAGAGTCCGCGCGGCGTGGTTTCGAGTTCGTTGATGATTTCCATGGTGCGCCGCTTGGGCGCGCCGGTGATCGACCCGCACGGATAGAGCGCGCCCAGCACCTCGGGCAGTGTGGCGTTCTCGCGAAGTTGCGCGCGAATGGTCGAGGTCATCTGCAGCACCTGGCCGTAGCGGCGCACGTCGAACAGGTGCGGCACCTTGACCGAACCGGGCACGGCCACGCGCCCCAGGTCGTTGCGCAGCAGGTCGACGATCATCAGGTTCTCGGCCCGGTTCTTGTCATCGGCGGCCAGCGCCAGCGCCCGCTGGGCATTGAGCGCTTCAGCGTCGGCGTCGGCCGCATCGGCGGCGCGCGCGGTGCCTTTCATCGGCTTGGCCTTGAGCATGCCCTGGCTGTGTTGCACGAACAGCTCGGGCGAGAACGACAGGACCGCACTGCCGTCTTCACGGCATACCAGCGCGCCGTACGGGACCGGCTGGCGCTGGCGCAGCTTGCGATACAGGGCCAGCGGTTCGCCGTAGGCATCGAAGTGCAGCCGATAGGTGTAGTTGACCTGATAGGTGTCGCCAGCGGCGATGTAGTCGCGGATACGGTCAATGGCCGTGGTGAACTGCTGCTGGCTGACGCTGGCCCGGATTCGGGCCACCCCGGCCGGCGCCGGCGCGGACGGCAACTGCGTGCTCAGCCAGGCATCGACTTCGCCGGGGGCGAGCCGGTCGCAACGGCCGAACAGCAAGACCTCGGCCAGCGGGCCATCCTCGTCGCCGTGGCGATGCGGCAAGCCGTGCATGACCGCCCCCAGTTCGTAGTGCCACAGCGCCAGCGCATGCAGGCCGGCCGCCAGCGCCTGTTGCATCTCGTCCTGCATGGCGGCAAAGCCGGCCGCGTCATGGCAGGCCAGGGTGCGCAGGTACTGCGTGTACAGCCGCGAGCGCGGCTCGGCGGGCGTGGCCAGGTGATCGTCTAGAAGGGCGAAGCAGAAGGTCATGGTGCGGCGTGGCAAGTCGGGCAGCAAGGGCGGGCTGGCGGGCGCGGCGCGCCCGGCAGCATCATAGCGTAAAAGGTATACTCGATCGCTTGCCGGGTGTCGCCATGCGTCGTGGCGCGCCCATCGTGTCAAACTGATAACCCCCCGTTGATGTCCATTCCACGCACCTTCGTCATACCGCTGATCGTCGCCTGTGCGCTGTTCATGGAGCAGATGGACTCCACCGTCATCTCGACCTCGCTGCCGGCGCTGGCGCTGGACATGGGGGTCGACCCGATCTCGCTGAAGCTGGCGCTGACCTCCTACCTGGTGAGCCTGGCCGTGTTCATCCCGATCTCGGGCTGGATGGCCGACCGCTTCGGCTCGCTCACCATCTTCCGCTGGGCCATCTGCGTGTTCATGCTGGGCTCGATCCTGTGCGGCGTGTCGTCGACCCTGCCGCAGTTCGTCGCGGCGCGTTTCTTCCAGGGCATCGGCGGCGCCATGATGGTGCCGGTGGGCCGGCTGGTGATCCTGCGCAGCGTCGACCGTTCGAACCTGGTGAAGGCCTTGTCGTACCTGACCATTCCCGCGTTGTTCGGGCCGATCCTGGGGCCGCCGCTGGGGGGCTTCATCACCACCTACCTGCATTGGCGCTGGATCTTCTTCATCAATATCCCCATCAGCATCCTCGGGCTGGTCCTGGCCACCCGTTTCATTCCCGATCTGCGTGAAGAACAGGTCAAGCCGCTGGACTGGCCCGGTTTCGTGCTCTCGGCGCTGGGTTGCTCCATGCTGATGATGGGCCTGGCCACCTCGGGCCGACATCTGATCTCGGGCGAGATATCGCTGGCCTGCGTGGTAGGCGGGGTGCTGTTCCTGGCCGCCTACGTCTGGCATGCCCGGCGCGCCGCCGCACCGCTGATCGACTTGCGCCTGCTGCGCATTCCCACCTTGCAGGCCGGGGTGCTGGGTGGTTCGCTCTATCGCGTGGGCATCGGCGCCATTCCCTTCCTGCTGCCGTTGATGCTGCAACTGGGCTTTGGCTATACGCCATTCCATTCGGGCTTGCTGACCTGCGCTTCGGCCGCCGGCGCCATGTTCATGAAGACCATCGCCGCGCGCGTGCTCAAACGCTACGGATTTCGCCAGGTGCTGATGATCAATGGCGCGCTGGGCATCCTGGGTTTGCTGGCCATCTCGCTGTTCTCGCCGGCCATGCCGTATCTGTTGATGACCTTCATCCTGCTGCTGGGCGGCTGTTTCCGCTCGTTGCAGTTCACTAGCCTCAATGCGATTTCGTATGCCGATGTCGACAAGGTGCACCTGAGCCAGGCCACCAGCATGGCCAGCGTGGCGCAACAACTGTCGATCGGCATGGGCGTGGTGCTGGCCGGGTTTGCCCTGCAGGCATCCAACGAAGTGCAGGGCCACGCCACGCTGGTGACGGCCGATTTCTGGCCGGCCTTCGTGGCGGTGTCGCTGGTGGCGTCGCTGTCGCTGCTGATGCTGCGCCGCCTGCCGCCTGACGCCGGCAGCGAACTGTCGGGCAATACGCCAGCCCCCACTGCAGCCGGCGCGAGCCGCTGAATAACAAGACGAGAACCAGACAACGACATGCAATACAGATTCCTGTGGTTTCCCCTGGGCGCGGTATCGATCTGGGCCGGCAATACGGTGGTCAGCAAGCTGGCCGCCAATGTGATCGCGCCGGAAGACATCTCCTTCTACCGCTGGGTGCTGGCGGCGTTGCTGATGTCGCCCTTCCTGGCGCGCCAGACCTGGCGCAATCGCGCCAATATCCGTCCGCACCTGGGCAAGATCGCGGTGCTGGCGCTGTTGGGTATGGTGCTGTTCCAGAGCCTGGCGTACTTTGCGGCGGCTACCTCATCGGCCACCAGCATGGGCATCATCACCTCGTTGATGCCGCTGCTGACTTTGCTGTTGAGCATCAAGCTGCTGTCGGAGCCGCCCACGGTCGGTACGCTGGTCGGCGGGCTGCTGTCGCTGTTAGGCATGTCGGTGCTGATCGGTCGCGGCCATCCGCTGGACTTGTTCGACAATGGCGTGGTGGTGGGCGACCTGCTGATGCTGCTGGCCACCGTGTCGTATGGGTTGTATGGCGTATTGCTGCGGCGCTGGGCGCTGCCGCTGGTGACCTGGCAGCTGCTCTACATGCAGGTGCTGATGGCGGTACTGTTGCTGTTTCCCGGATTCGTGATCGGGCACCATACGGCCTTGACGGCGCAAAACCTGCCGATCCTGCTGTACGCCGGCATCGCCGCCTCGATCGTGTCGCAGTTCCTGTGGATGCGTGGCGTGGCCCATCTTGGCGCCAGCCGTTGCTCGGCCTTCGTGAACCTGATGCCCATCTTTACTGTCATTATCGCAGTGCTGGCGCTGGGCGAAGACCTGCACGGCTATCATGCGGTAGGCGGAGCCATCACGCTGGTTGGCGTGATGATGGCGCAGTTTCTCAAGCAGCGCCTGTTCCGACCGGCCCAATAACAATCAAATCGGGCGCTGCGGCACTGGTACGCAGCGTGAGGAGAACACCATGATCGATGCCAACATGATCGTCAATTGCACGGTCTATAAAAAAGGCAAGAAGCTGCGCGAGATCGGTCTCGACGAAATCAGCGACGTACTGGAAGAGGACGGCACCTTCGTCTGGCTCGGCCTGCTCGAACCCAACGTCGAGCTGATGGCCAAGATCAAGGAAGAATTCAACCTGCATGAACTGGCGGTCGAAGACGCCTATGCCGCGCACCAGCGGCCCAAGATCGAAGAGTATGGCGACACCCTGTTCGTGGTGCTGCACACGGCGCAACTGACCGGCGGCGAGGTGCAGTTCGGCGAGACCCACATCCTGACCGGCCCGCGTTTTGTGGTCACGGTGCGCCACGGCGCCTCGCGCAGCTACGCCAAGGTGCGCGAGCACTGCGAGATGCTGCCTGAGCGGCTGGGACGTGGTCCCGGTTTCGTGCTGTACGCCATCATGGACTTCGTGGTCGACAACTATCGCCCGATCATGGACGACCTGGAGGCCAAGTTCAGCCAGTACGAGGCGCAGTTGTTCGACCCTGCCGCCAATACCGGCCAGGCCTATCTGCAGGAGCTGTATCAGCTCAAGCGTCAACTGATCCGCCTGCGTTCGGCGGCCTCGCCGCTGCTGGACGTGTGCACCCAGATCCTGCGGTTTCACGAAGGGCTCATCACCAAGGACGGCAAGGCCTATTTTCGCGACATCTACGATCACGTGGTGCGCTTCATCGACACCGGCGACCGCTTGCGCGAAATGGTGGAGTCGGCGGTGCAGATCAACCTGGCGCAAGTCACCATCCATCAGAACGAGATCGTGCAGACGCTGGCCGGCTGGGGTGCGATCCTGGCCATTCCGACCATGATCTTCAGCCTCTACGGCATGAACTTCGCGCACATGCCCGGGCTGGACTGGCGCTGGAGTTTTCCGCTGGTGCTGGGCGGGATCATCACCGGCTGCTCGTTGCTGTGGCGGCGCCTGCGACGGGCGGGGTGGTTGTAGGCCGTGGCCTGGAGCGCTGACGACGCTGGGTCCTGACGTTCGTCAGGACGACGGACCAGTATCCTGTCGTACCGGCGAACGCCGGTACCCAGCGTCGTTGGTTTTGATGTTCATCAGGACGACGATTTGATTAATCAAATCGTCGATTAAACAATACGTTCAGGCCGTTGATCGTTCCCGCACGCACCACCACCGACCAGCGCTGCGACAGCTGCCAGGTCGCCTTGGCCACGCTGGCCGCGCCGGCCAGGCTCTGTTCATAACCCAATGTGATCTTCTCGGTGATGGCCTTGCCCAGGTTCACCACCTGGTCGTCGGTCAGGCCCGATTCGCTGGCGCCGATCGAGAACTGGTCCAGCCCGATATCCTTGGCAATGCGCTTGCCGCCCAGGTTGCCGACCAGCGCCAACGCCTGGCTGCTGGCGCTGCGCTGGCCAATGCTGGCGCTGTCGGTGCCGTGGCCGAACATCATCCATGACAGTTTTTCATCGTCCGGCACATTCGGCTCGGACACCAGTTGCACCCGCGGCTGGCTGACGTTGCCCGTGACCGATACCCCGGCCGCGACATCCTGATTGCGACGCATCGCCAGGATGTTGAGATTGGGGTTGCTGATCGGTCCCTGGAAGTTGATGATGCCGCGCTCGATATTGAGCTTGGTGCCGAAGGCCTCGTAGGTGCCTTCGGCGACATTGATGGTGCCGCTGGCGCGCAAGGGCGACAGCGGCTCGCTGCGCACATTCATGTCGCCCCGCAACAGCAGGTCGGCGCCAGTGCCACGGAAGCGGAAATTGTTGCCCAGGTCCACCGCCAGGTTGATGACCGGAGCAAACTTGCCAGCCGGTTTCTCGGTGGCCGCTTCCAGCTTTTGCTGCGAAGTGGCGTTGGCGCCGCTCTTGGCACGTTCGCCGCGTCGCACCACCACCACGTCGTCGCCCAGCTTGGGGGCGCTGCTCTTGGGCAGGTCGAACAGGGCGCGGTCGACGGTGAACTTGCCGTCCACCCGCAACTGTTCGTTGACGTTGGCGATGCGCCCCTGGCCCGAGATCATCAGGCGGCGGTCGGGGCTGGCAAACAGCTCCAGCCGCTCGGCGGTGATGGTGGCGTTGAGGTCGGGGTTGGACGCGCCCAGCTGCACCTTGCCGTTGGCGCGCAAGGTGCCTTCGCCGCCGTGGAATTCGATCTGCCGCAGATCGATCACGTTGTTGTCCATCACGATGCGCACGATGCCATCCTTGAGCTGGATGCCCTGGTCGAACTCGGTCACCGCCAGGTTGTCGCCGTTGATGGCACCGGACAACCTGGGTTGTCCGAGACTGCCACCGGCGCTGAGATCCGCACCCAGCTTGCCCTTGAGACTCAGTTGCGGGCCGACCAGGTCGCCCACCCGGTTCAGTTCGGGCACGTCCAGGTGCGCCTTCAGGTTGAGTGGTGAAGCGTCTGCCAGCGTCAGCAGCTTGTCGACCCGCAGCAGGCCGATGGCGCCGCCGAGATCGACGCTGCCCACGCGTGCGGCATTGATGCGACCGTCCACCCGCATCTGCTGGTCCTGCAGGTCGGCCCGCAGGCGTAGTTCAGACAGGCCCAGCGCGGCTTCGCCATTGGTAGTGGTGACGCGCACATCGCCCGACTTGCGGGCCACCTGTATAAAGCCGCTGGCGCGTTCTGCCAGCGAGAAATCCCAGTCGCTGTCGAGCACCAGGTCGGTCTTGAGCGGCGGTGGCGTGCCCGTGAAGCTCTGCGCAATCTGCAGCAATCGGCCGATGTCGAGCCCATGCGCCTGTCCGGCCGAAGCAATCCGCCCCTGCTGGATCGACAGCCGTTTCAGTTCCAGCGCCATGCGATCGATCTCGATGCGGGTGGGGCCAGCGATGATGGCGTCGGCCGAGGCCTGCAAGTTCAGCGGGCTGGTCATGGCGAACCGCGGAAAGCCCTTGTTCTGCAGGCGGTCGATGACGCCATCCCAGCCATAAGCGCCCTTGCTCGGCTGGGTCAGCTTGCCGTGCGCGGCAACATCGAGATCCAGCGGCTGGTCCATTACCCGGCCATTGCTGCGCAGCGATAGCGTGTGGCGATTCCAGGTGCCGTCGAGGTCGACGTCGAGCTTGTCCAGCCGGGCTTGCGGGCCCTGGTAGCCCTGGCCTTGCACGCGCAGCGACAGCTTGTTGTCGGGCGAATCGATGCCGGCAGCCAGGTTGGCCTGCAGGTCGGCGCCGCCGCCCAGGCGCGCCAGGCGGTGCTGGGCAAACACCAGGTTTTCGGCCTGGTAGGTGGCATGCAGGGCGGGACGCTGCTGGCTGCCGGTCAGTTGGCCTTCCAGTCGCAGCAGGCCCGACAGGCCATAGCCCAGGCGTTCGAGGTGCGGCGCATCGAGCTTCAGGTCGAGCCGGTCGCGGGCGCTGCCGAAACTGCCGTTGAGGGCCAGCGTATTGCCGGCCACCAGCAGGTTGGCCTTGCTCGGCAACAGGCGGCGACCGGCCAGGCTGATCTCGCCCTGGCCGCTCATCGGCAGCTCGCCATAGCTGCTGTCGTGAATGCCGAAGGCCAGCTTCAACTGCAGTTCGGGCGAGATCGCGCCGCTGGCGTTGAAGTCCATGTTGATACGCGCCTGCACCGGCTTGGAGGGCGCTGCGGGCGCAGGTTTGCCGCCGCGGCCCTTGGGCGTGTCCGACGGCGTCAGCGCATGCAGCCAGGCGGTGGGGTCGAAGTCGACCAGCCGGCCCTTGATGGCATAGCCCATGGCGCCGCTGGTGTTGAGCTTGCCGCTCGCTTCCAGGCGCGAACGGCCTGCGGCCAGGCTGGCCTGGCGCAGCTCGACCTGTTCGGCGCCGATGCTGCTGTCGAGGCGCAATTTGATGTCACGGTCGTCCAGCGCCAGCTTGATCTGTTGGGACGCGGGCGCCAGCGTCACCTGCAACGGACCGGCCAGTTGGGTGGGCTTGAGCTGGCGGTGGATCTGGTTCAGGTCGAGCCCGGCGATGCGAAAGTCGAACTGGCCCTCGCCGCTGGCATGAAACTGGCCGCTGCCGTCGAGGCGGCCATTCTTGGGCAAGCGAATCTCGAGCTTGCTCAGTGTCTGCTCGTCCAGGCCCAATTCGACATGGGCGCGCGCCGACAGCAGCGGCAGCAATTGCCGGTCGAGGCTGCCGGGCCTGGCGTTGTCGATGCCGACCGTGCCGGCCACGCGCAAGGTTTCGCTGGCCGCCACTGGCGCCAGGTCGGCTGTTACCCGCAGGTCGGCCTGGGGCGCTGCGGCGTTGAAGGCTTGCGGGTTGAGGTGCTGCAGGTCGACCTTGGCGCTCTTGAGCGGCACGGCGGCAAATGGCGTGGCCTGGATGTCGGCGCTGCCATTGAGACGGTCGCCGGTGGCCTTGAGCGCCACGCCCAGTTCGTGCAGCGAACCCGATAGCTGCGCCGCCAGGCGGTATTTTTCTTGCAGGCTGGCGTTCTGGTATTGGCCCGATAATTCCAGCCCGCCACTGACGGCGAACGGCGTCTTGCCGTCCAGGTGCAGCAGCGCTGCGGCTTCGCCGAAGGGTGTGACCAGGCTGTCCAGCACCAGCGTATGCTGGCGCCCATCGGAGTCGCCATGCAGGCGCAGCTTGGACAATTCGGTGGTCGAGGTGCCTTCGGTAAAGCTCAGCCGGTCGAGTGCGATCTCATGCAATTCGAGCGCCAGCGGGATCTCGAGCGATTCGGGCGTGGTGCTCGGCTCGGGCGGCGCCGGCTGCTGATTCAGTTCGACCGTGCCCACCCGCAGGTAACGCACGGTCAGCTTGCGCGCCGCCAGCGCCAGGTGCCAGCTGGCGTCGATGCGGTCGATCGACAGGATGCGGCGCTCGTCCCGGTAATGCAACTCGCGCAGGCGCAACCCGTCGGCGATGGTGCCGCCCAGCAGTTGGCCCGTCAGCTTGCCGTCCAGCATACGCACCGCACTGTTCCAGGCCAGCCGGGTTCCGCTCTCGGTCTTGACGACATACACGCCCGCGCCCACTACGGCCAGCGCCGTCAGCGCCAGCGTACCGAAGCTCCAGCGCGCAATCGTGCCGGCGCGACGGCGGCGCGGTGCGGGTGGTTGCTCGGCAGGGGAGGGTTGCGGGTCGTTCATGCGTACCGTTCAAATCTGTTGAATAGGGTGGGGCAGGCGCTTCAAAAGGCGATGCCCAGTGATATATGCGGCCTGATCTGGCGTTTCTGCACGCCGTAGGCGAGGTCGAGATTGAGCGTGCCGACCGGGCTGCGCCAGCGCGCACCGGCGCCCACGCCTTGATAGAAAGTCTTGTTGCTCCAGCTGTCGGCCGCCGCGCCGATGTCGTAGAACACCGCTGCCCCCCAGTTTTCGGTAAACCAGCGCTGGTATTCGCTACTGCCTACCGCCAGGTATTTGGTAGGAAACACCGTGCCGTTGCGTTCGTTGCCGATGCTCTGGTAGCTGTAGCCGCGTACCGAATCGTTGCCGCCGGTGCGAAACAGCAGCGACGGCGGGACCGACGACGCGCGTCCGGCGGTGAATACGCCGCCCAGCTCGGCGCGCAACAGCACCAGGTCGCGTCGCGCCACCGGCACGAACTGCTTGAAGCGGCCATACAGGCGGCCGAAGGTCTGGTCGGTCACCAGGCCCTTGATGGCAAAGCCCGCTTCCAGCGTCAGCAGGTTGCCGTGGCGCGGAAAGATGGGGTTGTCGACGTTGCGCCTGGCCCAGGCGAATCCCGGCACCAGCGCTTGATGGGAGCCGGGGCTGACGACGGTGTTGGCGGGCAGGGTAGCGCCATTTTCCTGCGTCAGCTGATCACGATAGTAGGTCAGCGAATAGGTCGTGTCGTAGCGCTCGCCGATGCGCGCGCGTTTGATGCCGGTCTGCAGCGAGCGCAGGTCGATGCCTTCGAGGGTGGTGCGTTCATAGGAACTGTTGACGCTGTTGACGAACGATTTCTCATCAGGCGGCATGGCCAGGCTGAGCAGGCCATACTGGCGCTTTTGCTCCAGCCGCAACTGGCTGTCGAACACATAGGCGCGGTTAAACACGTTGTAGTGCGAATAGCGGCCTTCGACCTGGGCGCCGGTATCGGTGCCATAGCCCACCCCGGTGCGGATGCGCTGCTTCTGGAATTCGGTCACCTGCACCTTCACGGGCGTCAGCTCGGGATGCGCCGGGTCGTCGTCGATGCTGACCACCGCGTTCGAGAAATAGGGCGTGTTCTGGATCTGGCGCTGCAGGCTCAGCAGCCGGTCGACATCGAACGGCTCGCCCACGGTCAGTGGATTGACATTGCGAATGATCTGCTCGGGATAGCGTCGGGTGCCGGTGATCTGCAGCGGCCCCAGCGTGAAGGCCGGGCCGCTGTCATAGCGCACGGCCAGGTCGGCCTCGTGTGCATCGGGATCGATCTCGGCGCGCGAGTCGGCAATGCGGGCGGCGGCGTATCGGCGTTGCTGCAGCGCACCCAGGCCGGACTGTTTGGCGTGCTCCCAGTCTTCCTGGCGAAACGGTGCGCCTTTGGGCAAGGCCCAGTCGCGCCGGATCTGCTGCAGCCGTTGCGGTTCTTCCTGGGCGGCAGCGCCGTCGATCGCGATCTCGGCATCCGCCACCGTCGTGCGTGGACCGGGGTCGACGCTGATGAGCACACGTTTGGTGGCTTCCTTGTCGTCGCCAGTGGCGGGCTCGGTCTTGACTTCGATCTTGGTCACCGGCGAAAAATAGCCTTCGGTGGAGGTCAGGTCGCGCACCTGGTCGGCCGCGGTATCGGTCATGAAGCGCAGTTGCTCATCGCTGATATCGTCACGGCCCTGGTAGCGCGACAGGTCAAGGAAATCCTTGAGCAGCGCCTGCACCGAGCGTGGCGCATCGATTTCTACCCGATAGGCAGCATTGGCAGAATTGGCGGCACACCACAGAGCGGTGATGGCCAGGCGGCAAGTCCATTTCATGAATCGTCGTATTCGGGTTGAGGCGGTGATGCCGGGCGGCTGGCAGCGTGCGCGCGAAGTCGGTTACGATATGGCGTTATTGTGAACCGGACCTGGAAATTGCAAGGCTACGCGCCAACAAGCCTGACCGGACGGCGCGCCAGATAGTTCCTGCGTTCTTCTGGGTGGCATCGCTGCCGCAGTTCACTAACCGTCCCCATCCGTTCGAGCAAACCGTCATTGTAATGGCTGTCGCCGACGCTGTTGGCGGTCTCGTTTTTTTATCAGAATTTTCTTAAACGTTTTGCGCGATCGCCCTGGTCGGACCAGCATGGCGTCGCCAGAAACCCAGCTTGCTGAAGGAACCATGCCGTGAATCTCGACGCCTACGCCGAAAAGGCCAGTTGCGAACGCTTGTTGTCGGTCCATCGATGGACCGATAAATTGTTGACCTTTCGCACCACCCGGCCAGCCGGCTACCAGTTCGTGGCAGGCCAGTTCGCCCGGCTCGGGCTCGAGATCGATGGCGAGATCGTTTCGCGCGCCTACTCCATCACGTCGTCCCCCGCCGAGGACGTGCTGGAGTACTACGCCATCGTGGTCCCCGACGGCAAGTTCACCACGTTTCTGGATGGCCTGACGCCGGGCGCGCCGGTGTGGGTCGAAAAACTCAGCTACGGCTTCATGACCGCAGATCGTTTTGTCGATGGCAATGCGTTGTGGATGCTGGCCACCGGCACCGGGCTCGGGCCTTATCTGTCGATGCTGCAGCAACCCGAGGTCTGGCAACGGTTTGCGCATCTGGTGGTGGTGCATGGCGTGCGTCACCACGAAGAACTGGCCTACCGCGACCAGCTCGATGCCTTGCGCGACAAGGCTTCAGCCGAAGGCTGGGGCGGGCGCTTGCATACGCTGCGCGCGGTGACCCGCGATGATCGGCCGGCCGCCGACCTGCTGCGCGGGCGCATCACCACGCTGTTGCGTGATGGCTCGCTGGAAAGGGTGGTGGGCGCCGAGATCGAAGCGCAACACGCGCGCGTCATGGCGTGCGGCAATCCGGAGATGGTCACGGAGGTGCGTGAGATATTGCGCGATCGCGGCATGACGCCGTTGCGGCGCAACGGCGGCGGGCAATTTGTTACCGAGGATTATTGGTAAATTGATTTGGCCTGCCAGCCAGCTCCTGCCGGCTGGTGAACAGGCAGGAGTTGGCCGGTAGGCCAGGTTGTCACAGATAGTCGATTGCGATCAGCATTCGGCCGGGATCCTGCATCTGCGCAGGACCAGTTGTCACGTCAGGCAACTTCCCTTTTTGCGCCTCGGCGATATCTGCTTCGAGGCGCGTCTCCATCCTGATCTGGTACTCCGTACGCTGTGGCAGCGAGATCGACAGCGCTTTGCCCGGGGTGACCACGCGTCCTTCGTGACGCAATTGCATGCGCACCCCCTCGATTCCCGTCTCAAATTCTGCTCGTATTTTTTTTGCCGGCTGGGTCATCGTGAGCTGGATCGCCTGCCGGGCATTACAGCGCATGTTCAACTCCAGCGGCATGGCCGAACTGCTGCGGGTTCGGCTTAGTCGTTGCAATGCATCCATGCCGACGCCAAAGGCCGTGGTGGAGATGGAACAGACCGGTTCGACTACTGCTCCGCGAATGCGAATGGTGCCATCTGCAGCATGGCTTAAAGCCGAAAAGGCTGCGATCGGGAGGACCAGGAAAACACGTGTTGCGACAGCAAGGTGCAATGACATGATGATTCCTTCGGAAGATGTTGTCCCTCCCAGGACCCCGCGATGAATGCGCCTTTTGGCACTTGATCTTCGTCGTTTTGAGATGACGAAACTAATTCAAATATCAACTCGTAAACGTCCGAGCAGTCTATCAGGAAAAATGCGGTAATAATGTTGCTTTAATTCAACTCGCAAATAAACGGCTCATTTTTTTGCTTGGAAATTTTAATAATTTTTAAACAGCGGTTTCATAGGAGGATCGTGGCAAATGCGCACATCCGGCCATCGTCAACGTGAAAATCCTTGGGAACCAAGCCTGATCCCGTCGAGTCGAGGACAGACGCACGGTGTACGGACGTCATTGGGGTGACGCGACACCGGAATATCGAATTTTCAATGTCAATCCAACTATTGGGGTAGCAAAAATGAATATGAACAACAAGATCCTGCACGTTGCTATTGCCGACGACCACCCGGTCGTCCTGGGCGCAATTCGCCACGAACTCGCGCGTCTGCCCGAAGTGCGCATCGATCTTGAAGTAGAGACCGGCGATGCGTTGCTCAACGCATTGCGTCGTTCGCCCTGCGAGATCGTCATTACCGACTTCACGATGCCCAACGACGAGAAGGAAGACTCCGACGGTTTTTCGCTGATCAAGCGGATCAAGGCCGACCATCCATCCAGCAAGGTCATCGTCTATACCGCCATGGCCAACAGCGCCGTGGTCAAGCGCCTGTACCGGATGGGGGTTTTCTCGGTCATCAACAAGCGTGAGAAACCCGAAGAACTGATCAACGCCTGCCTGGCCACGCAAAGCTCCAAGCAGGTCTACTTTCCGGTGTCGCTGCGCGGCGAACTGGAAGTGAGCTGGGCCCAGGGCGAGGCATTTTCGCAGGCCAAGGAATTGACGCTCTCGGAGCTGGAAGTGGTGCGCCTGTTCGTCGAAGGCAATTCGCTCAGCGACATCTGTGATCGTCTCTCTCGCACGCCCAGCACCGTCAGCACGCACAAGAACAATGCGATGCGCAAGCTGGGTCTTTCCACCGATGCCGAATTGATCAAGTACGCCTACTCGACCGGCATGATCTGATTCGGCCCGTACCGTTACACGTCAAGACAGCGGCGCTCGCCGCTGTTTTTTTTCGTCCTGAAGATCCTCGTTGTTTTGCCCTGCGCTTGCGGCGGGCTGGTACGGTTCCAGACTTTTCTCGTATCGACTGCGACAGTCACTGGTTACGCTTTTGAACAGTAGCTAGGGTTTTTTTTGCCGCCCGCGTCACCAGGCAATTTGTACAACTTGGAGTCATTCACATGAAGAAATCATTCGTCGTATCCGCCTTTACCTTGGCCTTGCTGCCAGCACTATCGTTTGCTATCGACGGCAAGATCAACATCAATGGCGCCGTCAACGAGGGTACTTGCGTCTACAGCAATGGCCTCGCCGGCCAGACCGTGAACATGCCGACCGTCAGCGCTGCATCACTGGCGACGTCCGGGACCATGTCGACTACCACACCGTTCGAGATCGCCCTCACAAGTTGTTCCGTGGCGCAACGGGTGGCAGTGCAGCTCGACGGCGCCGCTAACGGCGACAGCATCACTGGCAATTTGAGGAACGTGGCTACCGCAGGGGCTGCGAGCAACGTGCAGGTCGGTGTGGTCGATCGCACCAACAACAGCGCCGCACTGCGCCTGCCAGGCTCTTCGGTAGCCGTGACTGCATCGGGTTCGGGCGCCGCCACCATCCCGCTGGGCCTGCGTTACGTGTCGACCGGCGTTGCCACCGGTGGTGTCGTTACAACAGCCATGGACTTTAGCATCATCTATCCGTAATCGTTCGCGGTCAGTGCCTGCAGGTTAGCAGGTTAGTAGGAGGGCAGCGCTGCGGCGCTGCTTGTACATCACAACAGTACGAAGTTGAAGTGTGTATCCACATGTTTTTCGGGAGTTTTCTCATATTCGGGCGGAGCACGGTTGGATAAGATTTGCTTCAAGTGATGACGCAGAAATGATTCGAGAAAAAAGCACTTAAACGTCTCTTCTTTTGATGTCATCACAAGAGATACCGCATTCCACCTGCCTGAATTTGCGATGCAAATCGACGCAGCAACGATAAGGGTCTCATCGCGACGGCTGCCGACGATTGCATATTGCTGAGGCTAGCCGACATTGTTTATCGATTTAATTGGAGTAAATTATGAAATCCATTTTGATGTCTTCCCTGGTTGCCGTTTCGTTGTTCCCAGCAATCGCTTTCGCCTCCGACGGCACTATCAACTTCACCGGTTCGGTGGTGGCGTCTACCTGTACCTATACCGGTACGACCGGCAACTCGCAGACGGTTGCCTTGCCCGCTGTGAGCGCCTCGGCCCTGACGGCTTCCGGCAACACCGCCGGCGATACGCCATTTGATATTCGCCTGGCCAATTGCGGAGCGACTTCCAAGAGCGTGGCGATCAATCTTGAAGGCGGCGCCTTCGATGCCGCCACCGGCAATCTGAAGAACACGGCATCGAGTAACGCGGCGACCAATGTCGGCGTGCAACTGAGCAACCGCACCAACAATACGGTAATCCAGGTGCCAGGTCCTTCGGCTACGGTTGCCTCGGCGGTTGACGGCAGCGCCCGGATTCCGCTGTTGGCGCGCTATGTGGCCAGTGGCCCGGCCACCGCCGGCGGCGTTGTCAGCTCGGTGAATTTCTCGATCATCTACCCGTAAGTCAGTGCATTCGATGCCGGCGGTAACGCCGGCATTTTAATGTCGACTTGTGCTGACTCTGCGCCATGGGGCTGGCGCCTGCTCAGCCAGGTGTTGTCTTGAACCAGGGGGAGGTTGAAATGAAAAATATATGCAAGGGCGGCGTCATCGTCGCCATGTTGGTCGTTGGCTGCGCGGCCAATGCTGCCGCCGTCATCAGCGGCACCCGCATCGTCTTCCCATCCAACGAGCGTGAAGTCAGTGTGCGCTTGAGCAATGAAGGAAAAGAGCCCAGTCTGATCCAGGTGTGGCTCGACGACGGAGATGAAAAAGCCGCACCGGACCAGATCCGTGTGCCTTTCGTATTGACGCCTCCGATGTTTCGCATGGATGGCGGGAAAGGCCAGACCGTGCGCATGCTCTACAACGGCACACCGCTGCCGCAGGATCGCGAGACCCTGTTCTGGTTCAACATGCTCGAAGTGGGCCCCAAGCCCACCGGTGAAGCTGACACCAACTACATGCAAATGGCCTTTCGCACGCGCATCAAGATGTTCTTCCGGCCCAAGGCACTCAATTCGGTAGGCCAGATCGAGGACGCCTTCGATACGTTGCGCTGGAGCTTGAAGCGCAACGACGACAGCACTTTTGCAGTCGTCCTCGACAACCCGTCTCCCTATCACATCAACTTGCTTGGCGTGTCGTTGATCGATGCCGGGGACAAGCCATTGTTCGAGAGCGAATCCGGCGCCATGGCCGAACCGGGCAAGAGCGCACAACTGCTCATCAAGGCGATGACGCAGGTGCCCAGCGGCAAGTTCAAGGTGCGCTACACCTTCCTCAACGATTTTGGCGGGGCGGTCAATCGCGATGTCGAACTGACTGCGCCTGCCAGGTAATGCCGTGAAGCATCCGTTCGCCGGGCCGATGCACCCATCCGAAACCTACCGACTCAATTCGAAAATGAACGCAAGACTCAAACATTACCAATTGAAGCGGGCCGGCGTGATCGTGCTGGGAGCAATGGCATTGCTGCAGGTAAGCACGGTGCGGGCCCAGAATCCGGTCAACCTGGCGCAGGTCGAGTTCGGTCCGGAGTTCTTTCGCGGGGGCGGCAGCACGCCGGTGGATGTTAGCCGCTTCAGCCGGGGAAACCCTTTTCCAGCGGGCGATTATCGACTCGACATCTACGTCAATGACGCCTGGATCGGTCGTAACGAGGTGACTTTTCGCAGCAGTAGCGACGACGAGGATTTTGCACGTCCCTGTTATTCGCGCAAGTTGCTCGATGCCATCGGCGTCGACCTTGAAAAGCTTTCCGAAGCCGTGCGTGCCACATTGATTTCGGAAGATCCGAAACAGTGCCTGCGTCTCGAGGACATGGTGCCTGACGCCACGATGGAGTTCGATAGCGGCGACTTGCGCCTGAACCTGTCGATTCCCCAGATATCGCTGCGTCGCAGCGCGCGTGGCTATGTCAGCCCGGATATGTGGGACCGCGGCGTCACTGCCGCGATGCTGGGTTACCACTTCAATACCTTCAGCACTTCCGGCAGTGGTCGAACCAATACCTCGTATTACGCCAACCTCAATAGCGGCGTGAACCTGGGCGACTGGCGTTTTCGCAATATCTCGTCGATCACCCGTTCCGGGTCCGGCCCGACCCGGGTGCAGGCCATCGCCAGCTATGCCCAGCGCAGCCTGCTTCCGCTCAATAGTCTCTTGACCGTGGGCGACGCCTCTACCTCCGGCCAGATGTTCGACACCATCGCATTTCGCGGCGCGCAGCTGGCGTCGGACCCGCGCATGCTGCCTGATTCGATGAGCGGCTATGCGCCCGTGGTGCGTGGCCTGGCCCGCACCAACGCCCGGGTCCAGGTGCGGCAGAACAACAATGTGATCTATGAGACCACCGTCGCGCCAGGCCGCTTCGAGATCAATGACCTGTATCCGACCGGCTTTGGCGGCAACCTGCGGGTGATCGTTACCGAAGCCGACGGCAGCACCTCCAGTTTCGAAGTCCCTTACGCGTCGGTGTCGCAGTTGCTGCGTCCCGACACCTATCGCTATAGCCTCACTGCAGGCCGTACCCGCAGCGCCTTCAATGTGGGCAGCAGCAATTTCATGCAAGGCACCTATGAGCACGGCCTCAACAATGCCGTCACGCTCTCGGGCGGCATGCTGGCCGCATCCGATTATGTGGCGCTGGTCGGCGGCGGTGCGCTCAGTACGCCGCTGGGCGCCTTCGGCCTGAGCATGACCCGATCGCATGCGCGCCTGGCTGAAGACAAGGTCAGGAACGGGCAAAGCCTGAAGCTGGACTACAACAAGAACCTGGTCGAGACCGGTACCAATATTGCCTTGGCGGCGTTTCGTTATTCGAGCAGCGGCTATCTGCGACTGCAGGATATGCAAGCGCTCAAGGCGGCGCAGCAACGCGGCAACAGCCGTTTCGCCGCAGACCGCCCGCGCAGCCAGTTGCAGCTTTCGCTGTCGCAATCGCTGGGCGAGCGACGCGGATCCTTCTATGCCGTCGGCACGTCCCAGAACTACTGGAACCGCGCCGGGTCCGGCAGCACCTTCAGTCTGGGCTACAGCAATAACTGGAAAAGCATCTCGTACAATTTCTCGGCGCAGCGCCAGCGTGAGCTGTTGACGCGCACCACCGGCACCCAGTACATGTTCAGCATGTCCATGCCCTTGGGGCGCGAGATCAGCTCACCCACCATCAGCACCAATGTCAGCCGCGACCAGCATCGCGGGACGGCTCTGCAGACTTCGCTCAATGGCACCGTGGGCGAACAACGCAATATGTCCTACGGCGTCACCGCCAATCGCAGTCCTGGCAATAGCGGCGGCTCGGTCAATGGCGAGTACCGTGCGCCCTACGCCCATCTGGGGGCCAGCTATGGATACTCCAATGGCGGCCACCGGCAGATGTCGGCCACTGCCTCGGGCGGGGTGGTCGCTTATAGCGGCGGGGTGGTCCTGGCGCAGAACCTGGGTGACACCATCGGCATCGTGGAAGCCAAGGGCGCTGCCGGTGCGGACGTCAACCAGAGCGGGGTGCGCCTGAACGAGGCCGGCCAGGCAGTGGTGCCCTATCTGACGCCGTTCCGCAATAACGAAGTGCTGCTCGACCCCAAGGGAACCTCCACCGATGTCGAGCTCAAGTCCACCAGCCAGCGCGTGGCCCCGGTCGCAGGTGCGGTAGTGGTGATGAAATACGAAACCTCCACCGGCCGCTCGGTGTTGATCAATGCCTATCGTGACAAGGGCGAAGTGGTCCCGTTCAGCGCCGACGTTCTCGACGAAGAGGGTAACGTGCTGGGCATGGTGGGGCAGGGGGGCATGATCTTCATCCGCACCGCCACCGACAGCGGCCTGCTTACCCTGCGCTGGGGCAGCGAGCGACATGCGCAGTGCCAGATCCGTTATGCGCTGGAGCCGCGTACCGCACAGCAGCCAACCAACTTTGACCAGATCACCGCCATGTGCGAGGACAAGTCCGAGTCGGGCCGCAACAGCCCTGCCATCGCACCCGTAGACGCGGCGCCAGCACCTGGCAAGTCGTGAAATGATGCCTGGCCCACACAAAACTCAGGGCCAGGCGGGACTTTTTTTAAAACAATCGTGCAATGTGGTTGCCATACCCTTCTGGACTTTGTATAATCGTGCGCTTCACTGATGACGGGGGTTAGTTCTTCCACGCATCAATGGCCAGTGGTGGCTGTAGCTCAGTTGGTAGAGTCCAGGATTGTGATTCCTGTTGTCGCGGGTTCGAGTCCCGTCAGCCACCCCAGTAGTTTTAAATAGATTTAGTCTCACAGCAGCAAATAAACGAAGAGCCGCAAGGGCTCTTTTTTTACGTCTGTCGATAAGTGTTCAGCAAGCGCGCTGTTCATCCGGCTGCCAGCGCATGCACCGGCGGATGCAACTCCAGCAGTCGCCCGAAGGCATTTTCCAGCGTGCTCTGGCTGGCCGTGGTAAAGCCCGACAGGCTCCCTGCGCCGTCCTGGTCCAGCAAACCGGCGTTGTTAAGCAGGCGTTGCAACTGCCGCGTCACGGCTTCGCCGGTGTCGACGATGGCCGGCACCTGGCCTGACAGGCGGCGGCACACGAGCTCGATGGCTTCGCGCACGAACGGATAATGCGTACATCCCAGCACCAGCGTATCGGCGCCCTGTTCGACCAGCGGGCGCAGATAGCCTTCGAGCAGGGTGACGGTCGCCACCGAATGCAATTCGCCTTTTTCGATCAGGTCGACCAGCCCGACGCAGGCCTGCGGCAGGTATCGCACATTGTATTGCGCCTCCATCTGCTGGCGCAGGGCTGCAAAGCGCTGGCTGGCCAGCGTGCTGCGGGTGGCCAGCACGCCGACGATGCCACTGTCGGTTTGTTGTGCGGCAGGCTTGAGGCCAGGTTCGATGCCCACCACGATCAACTGCGGCCAGTGCGCGCGGATGGCCTGGATGGCGGCGGCGGTGGCGGTATTGCAGGCCACCACCAGGGCTTTCACGCGCTGGCTGGCAAAGAACGCCGCGATGGCCAGCGAGCGCGCCACGATGGCCGCCTCCGATTTGTCGCCATACGGTGCATAGCCCGAATCGGCTACGTACAGCAAGCGCTCGCGCGGCAGCGCCGCGTGCACATGGCGCAGCACCGACAAGCCGCCCACGCCGGAATCAAAAATGCCGATGGCAGCGTCGGCTGTCATCGGCATCGATACCACGGGTTGATTCATTGAGCGACGATCAGGCCGTGGTGACCGGGATCTTCGACAGCGACACGCTTTGCGCGATCTTCTCTTTCCATTCGGCAGGACCGGTGTTGTGCACCGACACGCCGTTGGCGTCAACCGCCACCGTGACCGGCATGTCCTTGACGTCGAATTCGTAGATCGCTTCCATGCCGAGGTCGGCAAAGCCGAGCACCTTGGCCGACTTGATCGCCTTCGACACCAGATAGGCCGAACCGCCCACTGCCATCAGGTAAGCCGACTTGTGCTTCTTGATCGCCTCGATGGCCGCCGGGCCGCGCTCGGACTTGCCGATCATCGAGATCAGGCCGGTCTTTTCCAGCATCAGGTCGGTGAATTTGTCCATGCGGGTAGCGGTGGTGGGGCCGGCCGGGCCGACCACTTCATCGCGCACCGGATCAACCGGGCCGACGTAGTAGATCACGCGGTTGGTGAAGTCGACCGGCAACTGCTCGCCCTTGGCCAGCATATCCTGGATGCGCTTGTGGGCTGCATCGCGACCGGTCAGCATCTTGCCGTTCAAGAGCAGCGTCTGGCCCGGCTTCCACGAGGCCACTTCTTCGCGGGTCAGGGTATCGAGGTTGACGCGCTGCGACTTCTCGGTATCGGCCACCCAATGCACTTCGGGCCATTCCGACAGCGACGGCGGTTCCATGTAGGCCGGACCCGAGCCATCCAGCACGAAGTGCCCGTGGCGGGTGGCGGCGCAGTTGGGGATCATCGCCACCGGCTTGGACGCCGCATGGGTCGGATACATGTTGATCTTGACGTCGAGCACCGTGGTCAGGCCGCCCAGGCCCTGGGCGCCGATGCCCAGCGCGTTGACCTTCTGGTAGAGCTCGATGCGCAATTCTTCGGTCTTGTTGTTGGGGCCGCGCTGCAGCAGTTCGTACATGTCGATGTCATCCATCAACACTTCCTTGGCCATCAGCATCGCCTTCTCGGCGGTGCCGCCGATGCCGATGCCCAGCATGCCCGGCGGGCACCAGCCGGCGCCCATGGTCGGCACCGTCTTGAGGACCCAGTCCACCAGCGAATCGGACGGGTTCAGCATGACGAACTTGGTCTTGTTCTCGGAGCCGCCGCCCTTGGCCGCGATGCGCACGTCGATGGTATTGCCCGGTACCAGTTCCATATGGATCACGGCCGGGGTGTTGTCCTTGGTATTTTTGCGCTCGAACTGCGGGTCGGCCACGATGGAGGCGCGCAGCACGTTGTCCGGATGCATGTAGCCCTGGCGCACGCCTTCGTTGACGGCGTCAGCGATGGAACCCGAAAAACCCTCGAAGCGCACGCCCATGCCTACCTTCAGGAACACGTTGACGATGCCGGTGTCCTGGCAGATCGGGCGCCGGCCCTCGGCGCACATGCGCGAGTTGGTCAGGATCTGCGCGATGGCGTCCTTGGCCGCAGGATTCTGCTCGGTCTCGTAGGCGCGCGCCAGGTGCTGGATGAAATCTACCGGATGGTAATAGCTGATGTACTGCAGCGCGGCGGCTACGGATTCGATGAGATCGTCTTGCTTGATGATGGTCATGGCTGGTTCTCTCGGGTTTAAAGGAAGGCGCGGTATTTAATGGGCGCCGGGCGGTTCATGCGCCGGCGGCGCCGGGTGGGCCATGAGCCGGTCGCAATAGGCGATGGCCAGGGCAGAAATCAGGAACGTCACATGGATGCCGGTCTGCGCTACCAGTGTCTTGACGTCGTACACGTTGGCATTGATGAAGGTCTTCAGCAGGTGGATCGACGAGATGCCGATGATCGCCGTGGCCAGCTTCACCTTCAGCACCGAGGCATTCACATGCGACAGCCATTCGGGCTGGTCGGGATGGCCCTCCAGGTTCATGCGCGAGACGAACGTCTCGTAGCCGCCCACGATCACCATGATCAGCAGGTTCGAGATCATCACCACGTCGATCAGCGCCAGCACCACCAGCATGATGGTCTGTTCGTTAAGTTTTTCGGGACGCGGCGCGCCGGCGATGGCGACCGCATCGAGGATATGGTCCAGCGAAGAGGCGTTGCCCAGGGCCGCGCCGATGAGATCCGACAGTTCGACCCAGAAGTGATAGACGTAGACGCACTGCGCCAGGATCAGGCCCAGGTACAGCGGAAGCTGCAACCAGCGGCTCATGAAAATAAGGTTTGGCAGGATGCCGATCTTGCGTGGGGAGGGGTGTTTCGGAGCGTTCATGGAAGTTGACGGTCGCGTGAAGTCTGGCTGTTGTCTGGCGGAGTATGGCTGGGTTCGATATGGCTTCGAATTGGGGCCGTATTTTACACGCCCGCAGGGGGCTGCGCGGCAGAGAAATCGGGCGCCAATGCGAGTCGGTCGATGCCAGCGGGAAACATCGCCTTATGCCACAATGACCAGGATGTGAACAAGACGACATGATTTAGACTCCATGTCGAACAGGACAGATTTCCGGCTTTCCGCCAGACCCGTGGTTCCGCCCGCAAAGCCTTGCCAGACATGCATTCCCGCAGGGGAACATTGCTACATGTGTAAGGACTGAGTAAGTGAAGCGGCCTATGTTTTGCGGAAAGCAAAAACTAAACTTGGAGACCACCGTGGCAGATATCGAAACTTTCAAGCAAGAAAACCGCGTCTTTGCGCCGCCGGCGGCGCTGGCCAAGCATGCCGCCATTTCGGGCATGGACGCCTATAACGCCCTGAACGCGCGCTTTGCCAGCGACTACGAAGGCACCTGGGCCGAATTGGCCCGCGACAACCTGCAATGGCACAAGCCATTCACCCAGACGCTGGACGAATCCAATGCGCCATTCTATAAGTGGTTCGCGGATGGCCAGGTCAACGTTTCGTACAACTGCCTCGACGTTAACCTGACCAATGGAAACGCTGACAAGACCGCCATCATCTTCGAGTCGGACGATGCCCGTGTCACGCGCGTGAGCTATCGCGAGCTGCACCAGAAGGTATGCCAGTTCGCCAATGGTCTCAAATCGCTGGGCATCAAGAAGGGCGATCGGGTCGTCATCTACATGCCGATGTCGGTCGAGGGCGTCTGCGCCATGCAGGCCTGCGCGCGCATTGGCGCGACCCACTCGGTGGTCTTCGGCGGTTTCTCGGCCAAGTCGCTGCAGGAGCGCGTGATCGACGCCGGCGCAGTCGCCGTGATCACCGCCGACATCCAGGTCCGCGGCGGCAAGCAGTTGCCCCTCAAGGCCATTGTCGACGAAGCATTGGCCATGGGCGGCTGCGACACCATCAAGGACGTCATTGTCTACAAACGTGGGCCGGGCGAAATCAACTGGGTCGAAGGTCGCGACAAGTGGCTCTCGGACGTAGTCGCCGGCCAGGCCGGCAGCTGCGAGCCGGAATGGGTCGACGCCGAGCATCCGCTGTTCATCCTGTATACCTCCGGCTCCACCGGCAAGCCCAAAGGCGTGCAGCATTCCTCGGCGGGTTATCTGCTGTGGGCTGCATTGACGATGAAGTGGACTTTCGACATCAAGCCTGACGACATCTACTGGTGTACTGCCGATATCGGCTGGATCACCGGTCACACCTATATCGCCTATGGCCCGCTGGCCGTGGGTGCGACCCAGATCGTGTTCGAGGGCGTGCCGACTTATCCCAATGCCGGTCGTTTCTGGGACATGGTGCAACGGCACAAGGCCACCATCTTCTACACTGCGCCGACGGCGATTCGCTCGTTGATCAAGGCTGCCGATGCCGATGAAAAGATCCATCCGAAGCAATACGACCTGTCGTCGTTGCGCATTTTGGGTTCGGTCGGTGAGCCGATCAATCCGGAAGCCTGGATGTGGTACTACAAGAACATCGGCCGTGAGAACTGCCCGATCGTCGACACCTTCTGGCAGACCGAGACGGGCGGTCACATGATTTCACCGCTGCCGGGCGCTACCCCGCAGGTTCCGGGTTCATGCACCTTGCCGCTGCCGGGCATCACGACTGCGATTGTCGACGAGACCGGCAACGACCTGCCCAATGGCAATGGTGGCATCCTGGTGGTCAAGCGACCATGGCCATCGATGATCCGCACCATCTGGAACGACCCGGAGCGGTTCAAGAAAAGTTATTTTCCGGAAGAGCTGGGCGGCAAGATCTACCTGGCCGGCGACGGCGCCGTGCGCAACAAGGAGACTGGCTATTTCACCATCACCGGGCGCATCGATGACGTGTTGAACGTCTCTGGTCACCGCATGGGCACGATGGAGATCGAATCGGCGCTGGTCGCCAACAGCCTGGTGGCGGAAGCGGCTGTCGTGGGCAAGCCCGACGAGACCACGGGCGAATCGATTTGCGCTTTCGTGGTGCTCAAGCGGCCGCGCCCGACCGGTGACGAAGCCCGTCAGATTGCCAAGGAGCTGCGCGACTGGGTCGCCAAGGAGATCGGTCCGATCGCCAAGCCCAAGGAAATCCGTTTTGGTGACAACTTGCCCAAGACCCGTTCCGGCAAGATCATGCGGCGTTTGCTGCGGGTATTGGCCAAGGGAGAAGAGATCACCCAGGATATTTCCACGCTGGAGAATCCGGCCATTCTGGACCAGTTGAAGGAGGCGCAGTAAGGCGAGGCGCGGCGGGGCAGAGGCTGTCTCGTCGGTTTTTTGACATGTTCAAAGTCAAAAAGCTTTAATTCTCCAGAAACCTTGCTATAATCTGCGGCTTCGCTCAAAGCGGACCAGAATCCAGGAGAGGTGGATGAGTGGTTGAAGTCGCACGCCTGGAAAGCGTGTATAGGTTAATAGCCTATCGGGGGTTCGAATCCCCCTCTCTCCGCCAAAACATAAATGCCCGCGCAAGCGGGCATTTTGTTTTTGTGGAGAGAAGCAAGCCAAGAGTTTGGCTTGCGCGGGGGATTCGAAGGGAATCGCTTGCAAGCGATTCAGCGGCCTGCGCCTGTGTAGGCGAATCCCCCTCTCTCCGCCAAAACATAAATGCCCGCGCAAGCGGGCATTTTGTTTTTGTAGAGTCCGGTCGCACGAGACGGCGCTAGGTACCGGTCTTCGCCGGCACGACAGGTTATTTATAACTTCCCCCCCCGTCGCCCTGACGAAGGTCAGGGCCCAGCGTCTTTCGCCGCAACGCAAGAAAATTTTCCGGGGCATCGTCCCGATATATGGCGCTCCAGCAGCCCTCGTCAATCTGGTGTCGCCACGTCCGCAGGTTCCAGATGAAACATGGGCTGCATGGCCTGATCCGCCCCAGAAACTAACCCCGATAACGCCCAGGCTTATGCCACACGATCAGCATGCCGTTCATGGCGACCGTGCCGAGGACGGACCACAGTAATTTGGTCGCAGGCAGGGAGGTTGCCGCCAGCCCAAACAAGGCCAGGTCGAATGCCAGCTGGCTGATGCCGGCGTTGATGCCATACCGTCGCTGGATCCACAGGGCTACGGCGCCCGTGCCGCCCATCGAGGCATTATGTCGCGCCAGGCACAGGATACCCATGCCCAGGAAGGTCCCGCCGGCAATCGCGGCGAAGCCGTTGCCGATGCTCGATACGCCGAGCCAATGGTCAATGCCCGCGACCACGCCGCCGATGGCAACGCTGACGACGATGCTCTTGGACGCGAAAAAGCGCCCCATGACAAAGAAGCTGAAGATGATGAACGGGATATTGATCAAGGGCACCAGCGGCGCCGGCGCCAACCCGGTGAGCGATGACGTCAATAACGCCATGCCAGCGATGCCGCCGGTGATCAGCCCGGCCTTGGCCAGCAACGAAACGCCCATGGCGGCGAACAGGACGCCGAGGTACAGGCCATATAAATCGTCCCACGCATTATGCGGAACAAGCGGGGCCCGGCTTGATGTTTCAGAGGGATTTATTGCGGTGCGATGCGGCAGCCCCGAGTCGTTCAGGGCAGGGCGTGACAGATCCAGGTGATCGCTCGCAGAGCGGCGCAGAGTGCGGAAGTACATGGTTTCCCTTGAAGGTAATCTGGGGAATAAGTCGGCGACATGTCACGTCTGCTTGTGGCTTGGTAACAGTCGCTGCAATTCAATTTGCTGCGAGTATACATTTCTTTTCTTCAGTATCCCGGGCTTGCGCGCCTGGACGCCCCTAAAAAATAGCGACTGTAGCTAATTCGCCTAATACCAGGCGCCAGGATTGCGTCCGGCGGCCAGCTGAAGCAGCTCATCTGCGCCAATAATAATGTTTCATTGGGGAAATTAATTTCTAGCACCATCGTCGAGCCCCTTATCCGAAAAATAATATTCGGGCTCGATAGTCGCGCTGCGGGTGGTTTTCTCATGCCCGCAGGTTGCAACTGAAACATTGCGTCCAGCGTTTGAAACGCCCACGTAACCGACGACGCTCAAGATGCATCCATACCAGCTGCAACATACCTTCACCACCAAGGAGAACACCATGCGTATCCATGCCTTTTACCTCGTCGCCATCGTTACCCTGCTGGCTTCGTCCGGCGCCCAGGCCGCCACTGTGGGCTCGGTCTTCTCCACCATCGGTGAAGGCCTGTTCATGGTTTTCCGGGTCATCGCCGGCGTCGGCCACTAATGTCTGTCCAGCCGTCGAGCGCGGCGCTATTCCTGTCGATTCGGAGGTCAAGATGGTTCTCAATCAGCTGATTCACGCAGCGCCATTCCTGGAGTGTCTGCACTACCTCGAACGCCTGCTGCCGTTTGCACCTTGTTAGTACCGTCAATGCGGGGCGACGATGCCGCCATTGTTTCGGGCTCATAAAAAAGTCCGGCAGTGCCAAGGCACGCCGGACTAAAGCTGTGATCTGTTCGCATCAAATCACCGCTGGCACTGCGGATGACGGCGGGCTCAAGGCCGCCACCCCCTCAAGATGTCAAACGCGCTGCATCAGAACTTGTGACGGATACCCAGGTTGAACAGGTTGTCTGCGGCGCCGTTGCTGGTCACTCGGTAGTTGATGCCGGCGTTGTTCGACAGACGCGACCAGCTGGTGTAGATGTTGGTACGCTTGGACAGCATGTGGCTGTAGCCCAGCGCAACTTGCGTAGCGTCGCGGTGTTCGGCGAACTTGTCGTACTTGTGCATGATCGAGGTCATGATCACATCGGCTGGCGTCAGGTTGATGTTCAAGCCGATCAACGCATCGCGGGTGTTCAGTGTGCCGACGCCCTTGTTGATGGCATAGGCCACGAACGGTTGCAGCAGGCCGAAGTTGTAGTTACCGCCCAGCAGGGTGGTCTTGGCGGCATCGGTGCCAGTGGCATTCTTGGTGTTCTGGTGGGTCAGCACCACGGCCAGCGGACCTGCGGCATAACCAATGGCGCCGGCCACGGTACGGTTCGAGGAGGTGCTGCCGGCAACTTCACCGAAGCTGTAGGCAGCCTGGCCGTTGATGCCGTTCTGTGCCGCGAAGCTGTAGTTGACGGTGTTGTCGGTACGGCTGCCGCCGTAGTTGAAGATGCGCGCGGAGTCGCCAGCCAGCGTATCGCCGAACGGATCGAAGACGGAAGCGTTGGAGTACACCACGGTCTGGATGCGGCCCAGCTTGACTTCACCGAAGCCACCCGAGAGGCTGACATACGACTGGCGGTTGAACAGCACGCCAGCCGTCGACTGGGCGCCATTGTCGGCGTTGAAGCCGGCTTCCAGCACGAAGTTGGCTTTCAGGCCGCCGCCCAGATCTTCAGTACCCTTGAAACCGACACGGCTACCGCTCTGGTTGCCGCTGTCCATGCCCAGGTAAGTACCGGCGCCGGCGTTCTCAACCTTCAGGCCCATGTCGACCACGCCATAGATGGTGACGCTGCTTTGTGCAGACGCGGCGCCTGCGATGGTGGCGAGAGCGGCAAATGCCAGGATTGATTTTTTCATTGATGACCCCTTTAGATTGAACAGCATGTAAAAACACTTCGGTACAGATTCGCTCGCCCACCCATGGCGGAGAAGCGTTGATGATTTCGCCAGTCCAGTTTTCTTGACGATGTGCGGATGGTAGTGAGCGCGCCGAAATGCATCGATAGACAGAGCCGGGGAAATGCGCCGTTGCTGTACTGGTGGATATTCAGTACATGCGTCAGTCAGTTAGGTGCGGTGCAGGATCGGCAGCGCACCACGTAACGAGGGTGCGGCCAATGTGTGGCGCTGGCGTGCGATTGGCCGCCGTCGGCGTACTCAGGACGAGTGGATCGTGATTAGTAAATCGGGCGAGCATGCAGCAATACAGATGCCGCAGCCCGGTCGAAAGCGGTCTTTGTGAAGCGCTGTTTTTTTGCGGGAAGTGGTGGTGCAACAACAAAATTTTTAAACAATTTTCCGGCGTCGGAAAGTATTGGTGGATCGCGCCGGAATCCTTGTGGGTGAAGGATTTCAGACGATGCACCCGGGTGATGCGCGACGCACCTGCAGTGCGCATGCTTGCACCAGATCGACGCTCTTTTCGATGGTGAAAAAAGGTGATCTGAAGAGTGGAGGGGGAGAATGTCGGTTGGTCAGCGCAGCCGCAGTGCGTGGCCTGAATTACGCATGCGCCGGCAGGCCCAGACCCGAGAGAAACCGGACCAATGCCGGCTCCTGGCTATAGGCCACGTTAAGCCGGAACCACGGTGTGCCCTGGAGGTTGTTGCGAAACACCTTGCCAGGGGCGATCAGGATACCGGCCGTGGCAGCACGGCGCCAGATATCTTCGGAGTCGTCGATGGCCGGGTGGCGGGCCCAGATGAACTTGCCGCCGAGCGGGCGGCAGAACAGGTCGAAGCCTGCGCCTTCGAGCATGTCGCAGGCTGCCTGCTGGCTTTCTGCCAGGCGAAAACGCAATCGCTCGACGCTGCGCCGGTACTGGCCGGCCGTGAGCGCGTGATACACCAGCCGTTCGTCGATCTGGCTGCCGGTGATGCTGGCGACCATCTTCAGGCTGGACAGGTCGCGCATCACGTCGGTCGCGCCGGCAATGAAACCGACCCGCGTGGCCGAGGACAGGGTCTTCGAGAAACTGCTGACATATAGCACCCGGGAGAGTTGATCCAGCGTCGCGATACGGGGCAGTTGCACGCCCAGCATGTCGCAATAGACGTCGTTCTCGACAATCCTGAAATCGAACTGCTCGGCCAGCTTGAGCAGGCGGTGCGCATTGGCCGGCGAGATGCAGGAACCGGTCGGCGCATGCAGCATCGACTGGGTGAACATCATGACCGGCTTGTGTTCGCGCGCCAGCGCGTCGAGCCGGTCCAGGTCGGGGCCGTCGGGGAGTCGCGGCAGCGGTATCGGGCGTATTCCGTACTGGTGCAGGTTGCTGAACAGGTTGAAATAACCCGGGTCATCCACCAGCACCTTGTCGCCGCGCCGCAGGAAATGGCGGATGACCAGGTCGGCTGCCTGCGAGGCCCCGTTGGTCAGCAGGATCTGTTCGCTCTGGGTGTGGATTCCGTGCCCCATCAGCTTGGCCTGGAGCAGGTTGCGCAGCGGGCCATAGCCATACGGATCGCCATACTGGCCCAGGTTGGAGTCGACCTTGGCGGCCAGTGACTTGAGGCCGCTCTTGATCAGTTCGCCATCGATCCAGTCAGACGGCATGCGCCCGCTGCTGGCGCACAGCTTTTGCTGGGGCAGCGTGAAGTGCGAGCGCAGTTGCCACAGGTGGTCGGGCTCCCGATCGTCGTCGTTCTCGGCGGTGCGGGTGCCGTAGTCGTGCGGACTCGTGATGAAGAAGCCGCTGCGCGGGCGCGACTGGAAATACCCCTGCGCCACCAGTCGTTCATACGCTTCCGCCACCGTATGGGCGCTGATGTGGTGGTCGCGCGCGAAGCCGCGGATCGACATCGCGCGGCTGCCGTGACGCACTACGTCATCGTCGATCAGCTTCTTCATCTGTTCGACAATCTGTTCAACCAATGAGAGCGCTGAGCCTCCTGAAATCCTGACGAGGGCCATTAATTACCTTATACGTGTTGTCGAAACGCGGCCATTGGTGTTGTCGGCGCCAACATCTGGTGGGTCGGGCGCTACGGCGGTGTCGATAGCGAAAGGGGTGGGCCACGGCGTCAGCTCTCCGGTGACGCGCGGCCATGGTTGTCAGCTATTTGCAAGGTTCGTGCCAAGCCTTGTGCGGGCAGGCTTGGGTGGGCTCAGGCCCGATCGGCCGGTGTCAGCAGGCGCGCCGGAACGAGAACTGCGAATAATGCTGTGCCAGCAGCTGCAGCATCTCGGGTTCGGTCAATGGCGGGCCATCGGCCTTGATGCGCGCGGGGAAGAAGGTGCACCGTTGCGGCTCGATCCTGCCCGACAGGTTGGGGCTGGCGGCGATGGCGGCGGTCACCGCATAGGGAAATATCGCGTCGGTGTGCACCAGATCCGATTTCATGACCAGGCCGGCGCGGATCTGCGTGAGGGCCGAATTGTCGGCAATGCAGACCACATAGATGTTGCCGATGCTGCCGTAGACCTCGGGTTCGAACTGATACGTACAGTGCGTGGCGGACTGGTCGTCTTCGAATACGCAGTCCAGCAATGGCATTGCAAAAGATGCCGAAAATACCGATGCCATCTGATTCTCCTTATCAAGTCATCATGGCCGCACGTCGTTCAGACGGCGGTAGTCTTATCAGAATGTTTCCGTCGCGCCCAGGGGCAGGCGCACGCCGCCACCGACGATGCGCAGGAACAGCTCGCCGCTATGGGTCAGGTCCCTGCCCGGCGGCAGCAGGGCCACCGGCGCGTTGTAGGCTTCCGTGCGGACGCCCGGTTCACTGGCCGTCGTCACCGGGGCAGTGCGTAGCGTGAGAGTGCCATTGGCATATCGCAGCAGGTAGTTGTTCGACGCCAGCCCGGACACGCCGATGCCGTACTGTCCGGCCTCGGTGGCGCCTTGCGCAGCGCCGCCGTAGACCAGCGTGCCGGTCAGTGACGCGGCGCTGTCGCCGCCGACGAAGCCGCTGTAGCGCACGCCGTTGCCGCCCAACCACGGAGTGCCGGCAGTGGCGGTCGCATCATTGGCGCTGACGACCAGGGTGGCCGGGGCAATGCGCAGGCTGGCGTCGCTGGTGGCGATGTCGTAGCCATCCTGGCCCGAATACAGACCGCCCAGGCTGAGCGTGCCGTCGGCGGTGCTGTAGGCGCCGACATCGCGTGCAGCGCTGGTATAAGTCAGCGCACCGGACAGGATGGCGCCATTGCTGGTGGTGTACGTCATGGTGCCGCCGGTGGTGCCGTCGTAGTCGCGCACGGCAGCCATGGCGGTGACCGTGGTCGGGCGCAGGAAGCTGCGCAACAACGGCAGCGTGCTGCCGTCATAGATGCGCCACTGGCTGCTGCCGGTGCTGTTGCCGATGTCCCAGCCGGCGGCGGAGTAGGTCGCCGCCAGGCTGGCCTGGCCCGCAGTGAGTCCGCGCGAGAGGGCGTCGATGCTGCCGTCGTTGCCGCCATAGCCGGCGCCGTTGGCATCCAGCCAGAACGACGACCGGATGGTTGAGACCGCGCCGTTATAGCCCACCAGCGCGCCCTGGTAATTCACTGTCGCATGCACCGCGCCGCTGGCATAGCTGTTAGAAATAGTGGACCCCGACACGTTGTAGCCGGCCAGCCCGCCCACGTATTCGTCGCCGCTGACATTGCCCGATCCGTAGCTGTTGCTCACCGTGCCGCTGGTGGACCCCACCAGCGCGCCGACGAAGCGCAGGCCGCTGACCGCGCCGCTGCCCACCGAATCGACGATCCAGCCAGAGCTGGCGCCGGCGACGCCACCCACGTTGGTCACCCCGGCCACGGTGGCGGCGTTGATGATGTGCTCGCTGCGGGTGTAGTTCTGTCCGACCACGCCGCCGACGTTGTTGCCGCCGGCGACCTTGCCGCTGACGCGCACGTTATAGAGTTCGCCGAAGCTGGTGCCGACGGCGCCGCCGACGTTCTCGTTACCGCTGATGTCGACGTTGACCAGGTTCAGGTTGCGTACCATGCTGCCGCCGCTGGTGTAGCCGATGAAGCCCACGGAGTTGCTGCTCGGCCGATTGATCGTCAGGCCCGACACGGTATGTCCCAGGCCATCGAAGACGCCGCGAAATTCCGCCCCCGTGGTGCCCAGCGGTACGAAGCCCAGACCGCCGTTCCAGCCGGCGGTGGCCGTCGCATCGATATTGCTGCCCAGTGCAAAGTAACGGGTGGTGACATTGTCCAGGCTGGCGTTGACCGCCTGCAGCGTGGCCAGGTCGTTGATGACGGTATAGCGGTTGCCGGCGATGGTCAGGCTCGGATTGCTGCCCGACAGGGTGATGGCGGCGTCGCTGACCGTGAATCGACCGGACCCACTGGCGGCGCTGCCGCCGTTGGCGGTGTTTGGATTGACCACCAGGCCGGCATGGTTGCCGGTGGCGGTGATGTCGGCCTGCACCTTGACGTCGTTGGTGGCCGTCAGGGTCAGCGTGGTGTCGGCGCTCCAGCTGACGCGGTCCGTCACCAGCAGGTCGCCGCGACCGGTGCTGCCGCCGCTGCTGCTCTGCAGGACCACGTTGCTGGCAGCGAGGCTGGCGCTCAATGCGGCGCCGCTGATGTCGCCGCCGCTGGCGGCCACCGTGAAATCGACCGGGTCGATCAGCCAGGTGCCGGTGACGCCATCCGCGGCATGGGTATTGATCTGCACGTTGTCGGCCACGCGCACGCGCGCGGCGCTGGTCTCGATGAAGCCGCCATCGCCATTGCCACTGGCGGCCGAGGCATCGAGCGTTCCACCCACGTTGACCAGGCCGTTCTGCATGTCACCCATCAGGTGGATTTCGCCATGCCGCCGGTCGACGCTGCGCGCCTGGATCACGCCTTCGTTGTTGACCACCGCCTGCGCCAGCGCGTCGGCTGCCCGCGCGCTCAGCAGCACCGTACCGCCATCGGCCACGATCAGCTGGCGATTCTGCGCCAGCGCCTGCGCCGTGCCCTGGTCGATGCGCACCTGCAGCAGGCCGTCGCCGTTGAAATCGAGCGTCATGGCGCCACCGGCGGCCAGCGTCACATTGCCCAGCCGTGCCGTAAGCGTGCCGTCGTTGCTGACCTGGCCTCCCAGCAGCGCGATGAAGCCGCCGTCGGCGGCCGTGATCTGGCCCCGGTTGACCACGCTGCCGGCGTTGCCGCTGAAACGATAGCGCCCATTCATGAAGTCCTGGTCCGACAGGTCTTGTGTGGCGGCCACCAGGCCGCCTACGTTGACGCTGGCGCTGGCGCCGAACAGGATGCCGTTCGGGTTGACCAGGAACACCCGGCCATTGGCGTTGAGGTTGCCGAAGATTTCACTGGCGCCGCTGCCCAGCACCCGGTTCAGCGCCACCGCGTCGCGCGCGGGCTGGACGAAGTTGACGGTCTCTCCGGCAGCAATGTTGAAGCTGTTCCAGTTGATGGCCAGCTTGTCGCTGCCCTGGGTGACGGTGGTGACGGCGCCGTTGCTGACGATGGCGCCGCTGCCGGCGCTGACGGCGCCGCCCGTGGGTGCCGCCGTGGCGCTGGCCGCCGCCAGCAGCAATAAAGGAAGCAGGGCAGGGGCGCCGGCAGCACGGCGGGCGTGACAGAGCAATCGAGGCATGACGTGTTCCTGATAATGATGATCGGTGGGTAATTCAGAAGCTCTTCGCCAGTTGCAGCCAGAAGCGCGGCAACTTGTCGGGTTCGGAGGTCGCGGCCGGGCCGGTGCGCCAGGCCAGCGTGGCCTGCAAGCGATAAGCTTGCGGTTGGTTCCAGCGGGCTCCCAGTCCGATGCCGGAGAGGTTGCGCAGGTTGTCGCCATCGGCTGCCAGCGGGCTGTGGTTCAAGCGTCCCCGTGCGGCATCGGCGAAGGCAAACGCCTGCCATTGGGTGGTCACGGCGCGCCGCAGTTCGAGGTTGAGCATCACGGCGTCGTCGGCCGGCGCTTCGCCGGAAGGGTAGGCCCGGACCGCATAAGGACCGCCCATTGATAGTTTCTGTGCCGAATCCAGGTTGCCGGCGGCGTACTGGGCACTGAGCTGGACCAGTCCTTCCCAGTGCGATCCCAGCGCTTGCAGGCGGGTGGCCTGCAGATTGCCCTGGGCAAAGCGACCCTCGGTACGGTGCCCGATCCGGTCATCGGCGAGATCGGCTGCAGGCAGGTGCAGGCGGCCTAGCGTGAGGCCCAGCAATGCCCGACTTTGGCCACCGCCCAGCCAGCCGTCGGACGCTTCCACCGTCAGGGCCGTGGTGGCGGCATCGATGCGTTTGTCGCGACGCAAATCGATGAGGCCGATACGGTCCTGGAAGCGCTTGGTGTCCAGGCGCAACTGTAGTCCGACATTGAGGCGTCGGCTGCGCACCAAGGGAAAGCCCAGGGCGGCGCTGCCCAGGCGCGCGCTGCCGGCGGCATCGAGTTGCGAAAAATCCGCGCCCACCCGATAGGCCATCGCGGCATACGACAGGTTGAGCGTGGTGCCGCTCGCGCCCAGCGGCAACTGGTAAGCCAGGCGGCCGTAATTGAATCCGCTGCCGGCGCTGATCGCATTGAACTGCAACTGGTCGCCGATGCCCAGCGGGTTGTTGAGCGCCAGAACGGCGTTGGCATGCACGGCGCCCGTATAACGGTTGCCATGGTTGTCCAGGCTGACTTCGCCTTCCACCCGCCGGTCATCGGCCACTTGCACTTCGAGGTCGGTGCTGCCCACCGAACTGCCCGGGGTCAGGGCCGAGCGCAGCGCCACGCCGGGCAGGTCGTTGATCAACAGCAGTTCGCGTTCCAGCCGGGTGCCGGCCAGCGGCAGGCCGAGGCCGATCCGGTCCAGCCGCTGGCGCAGGGTAGCGCTGTCCATGCGCGATGCGTTATGCAGCCGGATCTCGCCCAGTCGTCCTTCTAGCACCAGCAGCCGTACTTGCCCCTGGTCCAGCCGCTGCGCAGGCAGATAGGCGCGCGCCAGCAGATATCCGTGGTCGCGGTAGAAGCGCGTGATGCGTGCCGTCGCCTGATCCAGCGTGGCCAGGCTGCGCTGCGGACCGACCAGGTCGTCCAGCAGGGCCGCCAGCACTTCGGGCGCAAAGGCCACTGCGCCTTCGATATGAAAACCGGCGACGGCAAAGCTGTCGCTGTTGGCCTCCAGCGGCATGCTGGTTGTGCCGGTCGGCGCTTCCGGCGGCAGGCTCTGGCCGTCCGGCGTCGCCAGTGGCAGCGCCGGACGCAGGTCGCGCAGCAGTTCGCCGGCGCCCGGCAGGCTTTGCGCATGGGCCGCCGAGACCGCCAGCGTGAGGAGCGGACCGATGGCCAGCAGCCGGCGTCGCGCCCGCTGCCCAACCCCCGCACGCTGGCTTGCGTGCCACTCCCTTGTTGTGTTTATTGAGGCAACCACGTCGTTTCCCTTTTGTTATCGCCGGGCGAGAATGCCCGGCTGTCGACACTGCTGGTTTGTTGCGCCTGTCTTTTTTGACCGACGCGTCGAGGCGCCGGCGTGAAAATACTTTAGGGCAATTCACCGCTGGAATGTCTCAACATTCCTCACGTCGAGGAACCGATGTAAAAGTGTTATCGGGTGCGGCTGGCGGGCGACCTGCGCTGCGTCGTCCGGTTCGCACATCGGGGGAAAGGGGATGGCGGCATGCTTGCAGCGGAATAAAAAAACGGCGCCCGTGGGCGCCGTCATCATGTGCTGTGCTGGTTGAAATAGTGTCAGGGAAAGACGCCGAACAGATCATCGACGTCGTATTTCCGGTGGGGGCAGGGCTGTGCCTGCGCTGCCGCCTGGGCGGGGCGATCCACCTTGCGCGAAGCGTCAGGCGAGACCGGCGATGTCGTCTGCGGTGTCACTGGGCTCCTTTGATCAGCGGGTTTTCTGTGTCTGGTCCGGCCGTTACGTTCCCCCAAGCCTTGCGGACAAGGGGCCGGTCTCTTGCGTGTTTCGGTCAGTGCCGGGGAACAGGCCGCGGCGATATTCTGCCGCGGCCGGATGCGCTATTAGGGTCAGTCGCCTGACCAGGTGGCACGGCCATCTTCTTCTTGCCGCCGAACGGAGCGCCAGGTGAACGTGGCTGTTCGGCGGGAAGCGCGGTCGTTGGTCCGGAATCGAAACGGGGGAATTTCTCTCCCGGGACGCCGTTCGACAACAGGTTGAAGAGTGTCGCGCCTGCCATGTTCATGAATGTCTGCAATCGGGAAATAGTTCCGCTTGGTCGTCGCCGTACCATCTTTGAATTTCCATAAAACACCCGTGCAGCCTTCACTTGCACGATGACCTAATACGATGATTCACTCGGGATGTCGCGCCAGTTCGAGTAATGCCACCAGCAATGACGGGTTTGCGACAGGTGGTTCTGTGTTCGCCGTGGACGCCAACGGATCCCATTGTGGGTCGTCCAGATGCTGCATGGATGCAAACACCATCTGAGCGGCCAGTTCTCGGCACTGCTCCACATGGCATTGACGCCGGCGTGTATCTGCACGCACCTGGAACACATCGGCGTCGGCGCTCTGTTGCGTTGGAGGGGCGAGCGCTACGAGTTGCTGGGCAAGCCGGTCTATGGTGGCGAGCACGGCGTCGACCGCCATGCCTTGCCATTGCATGAGTTGTCGGTTCCCGAATGGATCCTGCTGCATGTCGCGCAACAGTGATATCAGGGCATCGTTTCGCGCCGGGGATCGCACGGTGTCGATCATGATGGCGCCTTGATGTCGGTAGAGAGTTTTGCGATAGTGGACGCCCAGGTATTGGCGGCCAACTGGTTCTTGGTCGCACGCAACGCAGCGCCATGTTCGCTGCCGAGCAGCCAATCTTCATGTAATTGCTTGCCTTCCTTGCTTGAACCCAGCAGGCTATTACGCAAGTTGTCACGTTGTGCTTGGCGCTTTGCCTCATTGGCAACCTTGTCGGGCTCGGTTCTGGCGAGCGCCTGCAACTTGTCTTCGACGGTCTTTTCGAAGATCGCCTTGAACTCCGGTACCCGGCGAACACCACCTTCGTCGAGGCCATCTTTTTGCAGATTCAGGTTCAGATGTAACGATGCACGCTGCTCGTCGGAGTATGCCGTGAAGGCGGGGCTGTTCATGATTTGCTTGGCCGCCAATTCAACCAGGTAGGTATTGAGTTTGTTAAACACGCGACCCATCATGGGCCTGATGCAATCGGCATCGACGTCGAACGAAAATACGTTCTCGTATTTTTTTCGCATGTATATCGAGAATGCATCCTTGTCGTTGGAAAGGATGCTCTCTCTGTTGGCAGCGAGGGCGTCCTCACGCTTATCGGCGGGCATATTTCGATACTCCTCTGCGCGGCGCTCCTGCTCCATCATTTTTTCGCACAGCGCCTCTAAAGGCGCTACGAACCCCGGCGGTCGTCGGATATTGCCGCCCTGGCCGCTATTCCACCAGTAACTCAAATCTACGTGCAAGTCGTTGAGCATGGCCAGATCGAAACCCTTGGCGACGAGGCCGTCGATGATGGCCTTGCCTCGGGCCAGTGATGGCTGTGCGTCCTTGTAATCGGCCGTTGTCCTGAAGTCGTCGCGATCTTGCAGCTTAGCGATATGTTTGAAGAGTTCGTCGTTGGGTACCGGCACGTCCTGCTCGATATTGCGAGGGACAGGCCGGCCGTTTTTCCGCATTTTGGCGACGATTTCATCTCTCGCCTTGATACGCGCCTCGTTCTCAAGCGCGGCACCGAGCACCTCAACCGGTGCATGCTGGCCTGCCCCGATGGGGGTGACCTCGATGTCGCTGGCGCCTACAGACACAGTCTCCTGCGTGGCGGCAGCCGGGGTCGGCCGTGTAGCCGATGCGGCACCTGGCCGGTTGTTGTCGGATGTGCGTGTGCGCGATTTCTCGCCGCTTCGGGTGGACGGCTTGGGCCTGGTGTGGCGCGCGCGTTCTTCCCAGAATTCTTGCGCCGAGGGCGTTTTCTGTGTGCGCCCGGGGTGCTTTCCCTGCCGGGGTTCACGATGACCATCTTCGCGGGTACTGGGGTAGGGTTGGCCAGTCGGCCGGGCATAACGGGACTCATTGCCGAAGGCTTCGTCGTACCTTGGTTCCGGATCGACGTAGACCCGCGGGCGGCGCACCGGTTCGGGCGGCTTCTTAGGCGCACGTGTGGCGTTGTAGGCGCGGTTCGGGTTGAAATAACGCGGCGAGTTGGGATTATTGCTGCTGACACCAAACGGGCTTTCTTGTTTTATCTGCGCCGCCCCATTCACGCGATTGGGATCGATATAGCGCGGCGAATTCGGATTGCTGCTGCCGTACGTGAACAAGCCGTTCGTTGCTCGCCTGGCGGACGGCAACGGCGGTTTTGCATAAGCGTGCGGTATGCCTGGCGTATATTGTGGGCACGGAATTTCGATGACGTGAAAAAAGGGGCTGCCTGGTAGCACACTATAGACATAGGGCCGGGATAATCCTGCTACCGGAATTGAAAAATGCAGGGGAGTGGGAACGTAATCGCGTACCACATAGTACTGCTTTAACAGCCCATTTCCGCCCGGCCGCATATCGGCATGCCACACACTGGTCCAGGGCGTATTGCTTAGCGCTGCCTGGACAATGGCCGCGCGCATCTCCGCAGGCAGTGCCGTGATCGGACCAATGGCATTCCATGGCACGCTAGGGTCCGGCATGAAAGCGGGATAGGCCGCCGGGTAATAAGCAGGGTAATAAGCAGGGATTTCGGCCCGAAAATGCTGGCGTGTGGCGGTATGTGGCGCATGCGCGGGCGGTCGAGGCGGTTGCCTGCCAGCGCCGGAGGTGCCCGCTTGTGGTGCCGTGCTGCGCCGCCGCGGGCGGGCGGAGTCCGGCTCGCGACTGCGCATATCCGGCATGGTCGCCGTACGCCCCTTTTCATTGAGTTGCGGTCCGGTGGCATTTGCAGCATCCGGCGCTGAGTTCTTCTGCGCCGGCGGGGTCTGCTTGTCGCGCAATTCGTCGCTACCCATGGTGTAACTGGAAGACAACGGGGGCGGGGTTGGCTCCTCGTAAGCCTGGTCACTGATCATCAGCAAGAACTTGCGATCGTGCAGAGTATCGATATCGATGCCATCCTCGGGCAGATCCGTCGCAGGTGGCGGTACCCGAAATTCCACCTTCATATCTTTCCATTCCCAATCGAGCTCGTCAGAACCGAAGTGATATGTACTCGCGCGAGTGGACGGCTCGGGCAAGAGCGGCGCTGCAGCCTTGGGTGCCGCTTTGCCGCTGCTCGACGTCTTTTTATCCTTGGACTTTTCCTTAGGGCGCTCCCTCACTTCCATGTGTCGGGTTTTTCGACTTTTTTCCTTGGATGACCCCGATTTTTCAGAGGTGCGTCGCGTTGATGCGGGCGCATTGCTTTGGGTTGCCGGTGCGGTGGATTGCGGCGGCGCCATTAGCATCAGGCGCGCGGTTCCCACGGTAGGCGTATTTTGCAACAAGCGCACGCGCAGTCCCTCCACCGCCGGCAGATCGATCAGCGGCGCGACCAGCGCGCTCTCCAGGCTGTCGCGAAGAACCAGCTCGCCCGTCATATCGGTTCGATCTTCCTGGTCGCGCAGCACCAAGGCCATCGCGTCCGATGCCGTATCCAGCGCCGTGCCGGAACCCGGAATGGTCCCCGAGGCCGGCAGTGAGTGAATGGGCGGCTTTGCAGATATGAGCGCCGGTGAATTACTCGATGCCGCATCCTGGTCTTCGCTCGCACCATCGCTATCTTCATCATGATCGCTATCGATGTTGGCCGCCGGCAGCGCCATTGTGCCGTACTCCTGTATTGCGCGGTCCTCGCCTTCTTCCTCAGCCAAGTCTTCGGTGGTCTCTTCGACCGCTTCCCTCAACTGCAGCGCCAGACGTGAAAACCGGTATTCAGGTGCAAGCGCAGCCGGATCTTCCTGGCCATCGGCCGGCGGCGCCGGACGTTCACTCTGGGCGTAAGAATAAGTCAGCCTCTCGGCGGGATAATGAAGCCATGTAGGCATGAACCGGCCGGCCCGAATTTCCCCTCCGCTCCCTTTGGAGTGACTCTTGTCGATATATGCCAGAATCATTTTTTCAGCATGCGAGAGCTGGCTATTGACTTCTTCCAGCAAGGTTTTCAATTGCTGTTTGCTGTGTGGTCCGGCGGAAAAGTTGACGTGGCCATCTATGGCATCGTTTTCTATTTTCAGCTGCGGTGGCATGTTCGCCTGATCCAGCAACGAAGTGGTCCGGTCATGGCGGTCGGTCGCGTCGTCGAGCTGGCGCAGCAGGGCCGTAATGGATTCTTGTTCCTCTTCCGGAACGCCAACGACGGCCAGTTGCCCTATCAGGGTAGCCAATTCCATTTGCTGCGGCGCCAGCGCCGCAATTTCTGCATCGACATCATCTTCGCTGTCGCCGATCATCTTATCGAGAGTGGCGATATCGCTGGTCTTGTCGGCGATTTTGGCACGCAGTTTCTTTCTTTCCTTCAGTACATCGGAACTGGCGTGCGCATCGCGCGAGCGTTTTTTTTCGCCCGCGCCAGGTGACGCGAGCGCGGCCAGTTTTTCCTGGAGCGCTTGCAATTGCTGTTGGCACTCTTTTTTTTCTTCCAGGTCGCGTCGCAAGTTCGCTTTAGCCTTTTTGATACTGTCGCTATTGCGCGCCGCCGTCAGGGAAAATTCCATATCGACCCGCGCATACAGCAAGGGGCAGGCTTCGGGAATCGTCGTCAGGCAAGTGAAGTCAACTAATTGTTCCCCGATATGCTTGAGCTCTTTTCTTTCGCTGTGCCAGCGTGCCCCAACAGCCTCGCGCTCCTCGTCGGCGGACTTGACCAGTATTTTGAGACCGCTTTTAGCTTCGGTCAGGTTGCAATAGAGACGTACCCATTTTTCTTGGGTCTCACCGGATTTGCGAAAGTTGGTAAATTCTTTCGGCAGGATATACGACTCGCTGCCGACGGTATCTTCTACCTTGCGCATTGCCTGTGCGACATAACGCGAGCTCTCTTCCTGTAGTGCCTGCGGTTTGTTATAAATTGTAGAAACCATAATGATCAGAATATCGTTGTCGTTGGATTGCTGGTCCTCGCGTGTCTTTTAATCGCGCGGGGACAGGGGCCATCGCGGCGCGCAGCGCACGGACGGCAGTCTGGAATAGGTGGTATGCGACTTGGCTAGGTTCCGTCCGCTCTCAATAGCAAGACGTGGCGCCACGCAGGCTCAATGCAGCGCGCGTTCGCGCGGTCCTTGCAAGGTCGAAAAATGCCAGGCGCCCGTATCCGGTGAAAATACTGCGCACTCGTCGCCGCCGCCGGTTTCCCTCCACACGGCGTGATAGCTCCTGATACTTGCCATGGCCGCGCGCTCCAGCGCTTCGCGCGCGCGTTGCGCCAGTTGCAGGTCGCTCCAGCATGCGGCGATCCGCACTTGGTCGCTGTAGTGGTCGCCGCCCACGCGATCCCACCATTGCTCGACGAACTCCAGCACCTCGCGCTCGATGTGCAGTTGCGACATGCCATGCAGCGAATGGGCCAGGCGCACCGGCACCGGTAGCAAGGGCGTGATCAGCATCTGCTGGTCGTCGAGCAGCAGGTCGTTGGTGTCCGAGGCAAAGAATCCCAGCGCCAGCATCAACCTGCGTTGCGGCTCAGGTTGGCCGGACAGGATACGATCGAGGTCGATCTGCTCCAGCGGGGCCCGCTGCCAACCGGGCAACCCGAGTCCCAGCAACTGCTGGCGGTAGATCTCGGCATCCAATGCCGAAGCAAAGGCCAGCACCCCCGCCTCGCCGCCGTTGCGAATGTAGAACGTGTTGTGGCTTTGTTCGCCAGGCAGGCAGCCGTCGGCTGGCTTGACCAGTCCCCACAGGCGTGGCGTGATGGTTTGGTCGGCAAAAGTCGGATCGAACATGATGCGCTCCTGGCTCATTGTTGTGGTCAAACGCCGCACCGGGCAGCGTGCAAACATGAGTAGCGCAGTGTTGCCGGGCGGTTCCGCGGGCATCGTGGGGGCGTTGAAGGCTTGTCGGGCTACAGCAACGCCAGGGCACGCGCGGTGTCATCCACCGCGCGTCCCAGTTTGTCGATCAACTCGTCCAGGCGGGCATGGCTGGCGATGAGTGCCGGCGCCAGCGCGATCCGGTCACCGCTGGCGTTCACCAGCAGCCCGTGTTGCCGGGCGCGCAGGCTGCAATAGTGACCGGCCAACCCGACTTCGTCGAAGCTGGCCTTGTCCCATGGCGCTGGCGACAACTGCAGCGCGGCCAGCATGCCGCTGCCCTGGATCTGGCCGACGATGGGATGGCCGTCGAAACGCTCGCGCAGGCAATACTGGAAGTACAGGCCGGTATCGTGTTCGACCTCCTCCATCAAGCCTTCGTCATCCAGCACGCGCAGGTTCGCCAGCGCCACCGCCGCTGCCAGCGGATGTCCCTGGTCGCGCAAGCCGTGCGCCGGCGAGTCGGCCCCGACGGTAAGGGCGTCGGCCATGCGCTGCGACAAGACCAGCGCGCCCATCGGCACGTAACCGGAGGTCAGGCTGCGGTCCAGGATCATGGCGTCCGGGTGAATGCCGAAATGGTCGCTGCCGAACCATTGGCCGCAGCGACCAAAGCCGCTGACGACCTCATCCACGCAGAGCAGGATGTCGTACTGCGTGCAGATGCGCTGGACCTCGGGCCAATAGCTGTAGGGCGGGTAGATGACGCCTCCGTTGCCGTGGAACGGTTCGGCCAGAAAGGCTGCGACCCGTTGCGGGTCGAGCTCCAGCAGTGTGTGTTCCAGTTCGCGGGCCGCCGCCAGCCCGAATTCGTATTCGGTCAGAAAACCATCGTAGCCGAACCAGTCAGGCGGCACGATGTGGCACCGCTGCGGCGTCGCGCCATGGTCGCTGCTGCGGCAACCGATGATGATGTGCTTGTCCGGCTTGCCGGCCAGTGTCCAGAAGTGCCTCGCCGACCGCTGGAACAGGTCGTTGGCCTCGGCGCCGGAGTCGGTGTAGCGCACCCGCTGCATGCCTGATGGAAGTCGCTTGAGCAGTTTGTCGCTGAGCTCCGACATGGGCGCATCGGCGGCCCGGACGAACTGGCCACAATAGCTCGGCGTGTCAAGCTGGCTGGTCGCTGCGTGCACCAGTGCCGGATGGCCGTGGCCGAGCGTCGTGAAGTGCTGGCCGCAGACGCCGTCGAGCAACCGGTTGCCGTCCTGGTCCCACACGTGCATGCCCTCGGCCCGAGTAAGCACGCGGAGTTGCCCAGACCACAGCAGGAGCTGTTCGCCGAGCGGTTGCATGGGGTGCCCAGGATGAGTGGCGCGATGATCTTGATGGGCCAGGACAGGGCCGACGAAATGGTTCATGGCAGTAAGCGCAAGGCGCTGGTCGTTGCAGTGGAAGGGCGCGGCAGTTGCCGTCATCGCTTGATGGGTGGTGCGCCTCGATCCAGGGTTCCAACGAGATGCCGGCCAGGCTGGTGCCGGCACGGATAAATTGAAAGCGATTGTTACCGGACTCGCTGATCTGGCGGCATCGGATGCATTGGCATTGGGGCGTGGAACCACGCCCCCCCGAGGGCCGACTCAGTTATCCCCTCACTCGATGGAGAATCAAGATGGACATCAATCCGATCAACACACTCAATACCGTAGTAAGCAATCCGCTCGGTGCCATCACCGATCCGCTGGGCACGCTGACCGGCGGCGGTGCTGGTGGCAATGGCAACAGCGGTGGCGGCTCCAAGAACGGCGATATCGTCTGATCAGGGCGTTGCGGCGCAATGGACGCGCCGCAACGCCGCCCTGGACGCAAACCTGTTGCCGGTCGCACCAACCAAAAAAATAAAACTGGGGAAGTATGTCGATACACCGTTACCACGCCTTGATCGATCACCTGTGTGAGCAGCTGTCGATCGAGTTCAAGCCGGCCATGTACCAGGCCGCGCAGATCAATGTCGATGGCGTCGACTTCACGCTGTTCCATGCCGGATTGATGCTGCCAGAAAGCGTGCAGATGCATTGCGATTTCGGGGCCTTGCCGGGCGCCGCGCGCGAAGCCGTGCTACTGCGCCTGCTGGAGACGCAGACCCATCTGTTCGGCGTTTGCGCGCCAGTGTTCTCCTACGATCGCACGCGCGACAGCGTCGCCCTGATGTGCCGGTTTCCGTTGCACGACGAGGATGGCGCGGTGTCGACGCTGGAATTGCTGCGTTTCTTTTCCGGGCTGGCCAAGCGCTGGCGCCAGGATCGCTTCACATTCGTTCAGTAACGCCGAAGACCACCGCACCTGGCAGCAGGCGCGGTGGCCATCCCGTCATCGCCATGCCGCTACCGAATAGAAAAAGGGCTGGGCCCTGTGTGACACAGGACCCAGCCCTTGAAGCCTATCCGGCTCCACGAGGCCGGTTTCAACCGCCGGTGATGTCGCTGTCCTGGCCCAGGCTATCGGCGGCATTCTTGCTCTTCTCCTGTTGCAGTTCGCCTTCCGGTACGCCGCTGATGGCCGAGAGCTTCTTGATCTCTTCGTCGGAGATGGTGCCTTTCTTGAGTTTCTTGACCAGGTCATCCAGTTCATCCGAGCTGCCGCTACCACTGCCGCCGCCGGTACCGCTGGCGCCTCCGGATTGCTGGGCTTCCGGATGACGTTTGTTCATTTCATCCTTGATGGCCTGTTCCTGCCACTTGGGCAGGTTGCCCTGCAGCAGGCCTTGCAGCAGGTCCTGGTCTGATTTGCCCGCCAGGCCGTCCTGGAAGCCTTTGACTTCATTGGCCGAAGGGGTCTCGTTGCCGCCGCTGACGCCGCCGGTGCCGGTGTTGAAAGTGATATTCATGCTTAATTTTTCCTTACAAGAATAGGAGGGGCTCATGTACTGCCACCATGGGTGAATCCGTGCCGGCCTTTGGTTCCAGCGTTGAACATGAATCGCCGCGCAATGAAATTTCCGTGGTCGATACAGGTGCAATATCGTTGGTGGGATAGAGAGAAGTGGTCGACGGCCGCGAGGCCATGCCTGTACCGCAAGCGCTGGTCGAGCCAGTGGCCGGGATGTTGTCCTGCTGCAGATAAACATGCACGTCGCGATGGAACCCATCGCGCTTGCCGTTCCACTTAGTTGGGACCGCGGGGGCACAATGCGCTGCGGCAATCTTTAACTTTCATGGAGGTTACTATGGCTGGAGGTTTTATCAGCGGTGCATCGACCGCAAGCACTGCTACTCAGGTGGCTGAGCAAAACGTCGTCAATACGAATGCTGAAATTGCAGCTGCGGATGACCTGTCTCACACGATCGACAAGAAGAAGCGCGACAACGTCAAGAGCTACATCTGATCTGTTAGCAGATAAGTTCTTGTGCGTCGGGTGGGACTCTTGCGGGTCCCACCTGCATTTCAATCCCTAGTGAGGAAACCACCATGTCCACTTTCCAGAGCCAGATGGCCGGCGGCTATCAATCGCAAGGCAATCCCAGCATGCGCCAGGGCGCATCTGATCCGATGGTAGGCAATGCCCAGGCCGGCGCCGAGCAGGCCATGGAGTTCCAGTTGTGGGTGTCGCAGCAAGCCACATCGCTGGCCAAGATGAAGGTCTTCGCCACCATGGCCAAGAACGTCAACGACCAGCAATGAGCGCCGCGCATATCGCGCGCCACAACCGGGAGCCAGCATGCAAGATTCGATCAACACTGCCGGCAGTTCCGCCGCAGCTGCGCGCAGAAGCGGCGAACGCGCCATCCGCACCCAACAGTCCGTCAATGACGACGTGACCAACGTCGACAACGTCAACATCTTCCTCAAATACGCGAAGAAGGCGGAAGAGACCGCACAAGCGGCAGTCTGACGCCAGGCGCATCTTCTTCGGTGGCGCCGTGGGCATGGCCGGTTCCATGCCTGCGGCGCCACTGCTTCTTCTTGCGCGGGCACTTTGCCGAGCACTCTTTCTTCGCTCTTCGTCACACCGTCCCGCACGGGGATGGAACCTGCGCCGAGCCGATTGCGACCCAGTAGCGTCCGGTGCAAACCGCTAAACATTTCTCTTCCGGGAGTCCGCCATGGCAGTAGACCTTACGACCGAATCGAACAAGACCACAGCAAAGACCATTGCGCAGCAAAACAGCGTGAACGCCTCGGCCGAGGAAGTCGATGCCTTCGACGTCATGTTCAAGATGATGAAAAAGGGGCGCGACGCCGGCCAGCAACTGGTCTAGGCAGCATCGCACCGGCACCGTTCAGATCTGTCGGCGCGGACCTCCGCGCCGCGACCGCTGGCCGCCTCGACCGGGCGGCGTGCGCGTGTCTTCGGAAGAACCGGCATCCATGTTGGTGGACTGGAACTAACAACTTCGTCGGGTCACTCAACAACGAGTCCGCTATCCCTTGAGTTTTCGTGCGTCATCGTCCGGCAACGGCGAAGTCAGCAGGTATCACGCAGTGGTGCGGCCGTCGGAGTAGTTTGTTGCCCATTTTTCCGGAGAAAGTATGTCCAATACATTTACTGTCACATCCAACAACAACAACTATCAGAACGGTTCACCGGATGGTGAACTGACCCTGACCTTGCGCCTGCGCGGTGCCAGCGAGTCTGACTACAACGATATCCACAACGGCAATTCATCGAACAAGAATTCTGCCTACGTGGAGTTCGATCTGCCACCGGCGGCCAAGAAATTCCTCGATGCCATCCTGGGCACGGGCGGTAACGGCTCCAAGATGTCCGAGGCCGATGCCGCCACGACCATCAGCCAGTTCCAGCAGGACAACAAGACCGGACGCCTGAAACCGTCGCAGTTGCAGGAAATGGCCAGCGGCTATTTCACCAAGGATGGCAAGACCGACCGCGTGCCAGACAATGTGCAGCAAGCCGCGCAGATGATGATGGCCAACGGCGGCGAGCTGTTCAAGAAGACCGAATCGGCCACCGATGGCAATTTCGACGGCGAACTCGGAGAGGGCGACGCCGCCAATGCGATCAAGAAGGGCCGCATTTCCGACAAGCCCAGCGGTGGCAATCAGGACTTCAGCGGCCTGCTGCTCAATTTCCTGATGTCGGCGCTGATGAATGGTTCGCTGTCGAAGAACCAGCCGGATGACTACGACGCGGCCAAGACCATCAATCAGTTCCAGAAGGACAACGACATCGGCTTGCTGTCGATCAAGCAGATGCAGGAGCTGGCCAGCGGCTATCACACCGACAAGAATAACCATACCGACCGCGTCCCCGATCACGTCCAGCAAGCCGCGCAAGCGTTCCTGGACAACGATGCCGAATTGTTCAAGCGCCTGGAATCATCGACCGACGGCAACTTTGACGGCCAGTTGGGGCAGGGCGACTTTGGCCAGGCCCTCTCGAAGGGACGCCTGTCCTCCAGCCAGTCCAACGGCAATTCCGGTAACGGCTCGTTCACCATTGATATCGGTGGTAACAATGGCGTCAATTTCGGCAACGTCCAACAGGGGCCGAAGCCAATGAGCGACAAGGATGCCGCCTTTACCTTCCAGGACTTCCAGAAGGCCAAGGGCCTGGACCTGACCTCGCCAGAGGAGATGAACAAGATCGCCGAGACCGGCTACTACACCGACAAGAACGGCAAGGAGCAAAAGGCCGATCCTGAAGTGCAGAAGGCTGCGCAGACCTACATGGCCCACGGCGGTGAATTGTACAAGCGGGTCGAGTCCGCCACCGACGGTGAGAGCGACGGCAAGCTGGGCCGCGGTGATCCGGACAACGCACTGAAGAAGGGCCGCCTGGACGGCACCAGCAGCAGCGGTGGCTATAACTCCGGTAACGGTAACGGCTACAACCCTGGCAACGTCGGTGGTAACAATGGCGTCGATT
>NZ_JAIUCY010000003.1 GCF_020179755.1 Herbaspirillum sp. alder98 | reverse complement strand
AGCCCTTGAAGGGCAAGAAGTCGTTCGAGTTGGTGAAGGACAAGCTGGCGATGGTGCCGGAAGGGCGGGGCGTCTTTACCCGCATGAGCATCCAGGAAAACCTGTTGATGGGCGCCTTCACGAGCAATGACCGTGGTCAGATCCAGGCCGATATCGACCGCTGGTTCGAAGTGTTTCCGCGCTTGAAGGAACGCGCGGCGCAGATGGCGGGCACGCTCTCGGGTGGCGAGCAGCAGATGCTGGCGATGGCGCGGGCCTTGATGAGTCATCCCCGGTTGCTGTTGCTGGATGAACCGTCGATGGGCCTGTCGCCGATCATGGTGGAGAAGATCTTCGAGGTGATTCGCAATGTGTCGGCACAAGGCATCACGATCCTGCTGGTGGAACAGAACGCCAAGCTGGCGCTGCAGGCGGCGCATCGAGGGTATGTGATGGAATCCGGACTGATCACCATCGAGGGCCGTGCTGCCGACTTGCTCGATGATCCTCGGGTGAAGGCGGCTTATCTGGGTGAGGGGTAAAAACTAAAGACTAAAGTCGCTGGGTCCCGGCGCAGGCCGGGACCCAGCGGCGTTGCCCGGTAACGACTAAACCTTTCCGATGATGCACGGTCCCTCCACACGGAGGCGAACATGCAACGACAACAATGGATCGACGTACTGCGCGGCATCGGCATCGTGCTGGTGGTGTGGGGCCACGTCTACGGCGGTTACAGTTTTGACCTGATTTTCCTGTTTCACATGCCGCTGTTCTTCTTTCTCAGCGGCATGTTGTTCAAGCCCGTCGACGATGTCGGCGCCTTCGCGCGTATCAAGGCGCGCCAGTTGCTGGTGCCTTATACCGTCTTCCTGTTGCTGATCAATCTTCCGCTGGGTCTGCATCTGCTGGCGCAGCCGCATGATCCCGGTGCCTTGCGCGATTTCGTCATTGACCTGTTGCTGGGCGGCAGCCGCCTGTCGGCCTGGGTCGCCGCGTTCTGGTTTGTCACCAGCTTCTATGCCGTGTTGCTGATCGAAGCGTGCCTGATCGGTCGTTATTCGCAACGCACGCTGCTCTGGCTGCACGCCCTGATGCTGGCCCTCAGTGCACTCAACGCCTGGCTGCTGCCGCAATGGCAAGTACCGTGGGCGCTCAACGTGGCGCTGGCGGCCGCCCCCTTCGTCTATGCCGGCCACCTGTGGCACCAGGGCGGCGATCAACCCCATCTGGAACGCTGGGCGCTCGCGCTGGTGCTGCTGGCGTTGCCGGTCATCCTCCTGAATCGCTTTCTCGGCTGGAATATCGGCTTCGGCTACGACATGAAAGTGACCCACTACGGCATTCCCGTCGTCAGTTTTGTCGTGGCGCTGGCGTGCTGCGTCGTCATGGCACGATTTGCCCGTACGCTGGCCGCCCGTCATGCGCGACCCGCACGGCTGCTGGCGGCGCTGGGGCGAGCGGCGATCGTGATCATGTTCATGCACATGGTCTTTACCATGGGGCTGGGCGCTCTGGTCGGCGAGCAATACCAGCTGGCGCGGGTGGCGCTTGGTCTGGGTGGCAGCTACCTGATCTATGTCGTCGCCCGCCGGTGGGCGTGGAGTCGACGCCTGTTACTGGGCGACATTAAAAATCATCAAATTTAATTTTGAAAAATAGAATTCCATAAAATTAAATATTGGTTTTACCCATTAAATACAGAATTAATATTAGCCGTTCCCGCATAGAATCCGTGAGCCGAAAGACCTTCACTTATCGTTTACAGACTTCCATTCCAGGCCTACATGACCATCGTCGCCACCCCTGCATCCCTTCAGCCATTCGGCGCCTTCCATGCCGAAATGCAGCGTACGCCGGACGCATTGCGCGCCGCCGTCACGGCAGCCTATCGCCGCGACGAGACCGAGGCGGTGCAGTGGCTGCTGGGCCAGGTCGGCACCGATGCGCAATGGAAAGAACAGACCGCGCAACTGGCCAGCAAGCTGGTGCAGCAGGTGCGCCAGAAGCGCACCCGCGCCTCGGGGGTGGATGCGCTGATGCACGAGTTCTCGCTGTCCTCCGAAGAGGGTGTGGCGCTGATGTGCCTGGCCGAGGCGCTGCTGCGCATTCCGGATCGGCAAACTGCCGACCGCCTGATCGCCGACAAGATCAGCCGAGGCGACTGGCGCAAGCACCTGGGCGAGTCGCCCTCGCTGTTCGTCAATGCCGCCACCTGGGGCCTGCTGATCACCGGCAAGCTGGTGTCGACCAGCAGCGAAAGCGGGCTGACCCAGGCCATCACCCGCATCATCGGTCGTGGCGGCGAACCCCTCATCCGCAAGGGAGTAGATCTGGCCATGCGCATGCTGGGCAACCAGTTCGTCACCGGCCAGACCATCGAGGAAGCGCTGTCCAACAGCCGCGACAACGAGAAGCGCGGCTACCGTTATTCGTATGACATGCTGGGCGAGGCGGCCCTGACCATGCATGACGCCGATGCCTATTACAAGTCCTATGAAGACGCGATCCACGCCATCGGCCGTGCCTCCAACGGGCGCGGGATCAAGGATGGTCCCGGCATCTCGGTGAAGCTGTCGGCACTGCACCCGCGTTACTCGCGCGCCCAGCGTGCGCGGGTGATGGACGAGCTGCTGCCGCGCCTGAAGCAGTTGCTGCTGCTGGCCAGGCAGTACGACATCGGCTTGAACATCGATGCCGAAGAGGCCGACCGCCTGGAGCTGTCGCTCGACCTGATGGCCGCGCTGGTGGCCGACCCCGACCTGGCCGGATTCGATGGCCTCGGGTTCGTGGTGCAGGGTTACCAGAAGCGCTGCCCGTTCGTCATCGACTACCTGGTCGAGCTGGCCCGTCGCCATCAGCGCCGCCTGATGATCCGCCTGGTCAAGGGCGCCTATTGGGATAGCGAGATCAAGCGCGCCCAGGTCGATGGTCTCGAAGGCTATCCGGTCTACACCCGCAAGGTTCACACCGACCTGTCCTACCTGACCTGCGCCCAGAAACTGCTGGCCGCCACCGACGTCATCTATCCGCAATTCGCCACCCACAATGCGCACACGCTGGCTGCGATCTGGCACTGGGCGCGTGCCCGTGGCGTTGACGACTACGAATTCCAGTGCCTGCATGGCATGGGTGAAACCCTGTATGACCAGGTGGTGGGCGCCGAACAGCTGGGCAAGGCTTGCCGCGTCTATGCGCCGGTCGGTTCGCACCAGACCTTGCTGGCCTACCTGGTGCGTCGCCTGCTGGAAAACGGCGCCAATTCGTCGTTCGTGAACCAGATCGTGGACGAGGCGGTGCCACTGGATCAACTGGTGGCAGATCCGATCGATATCGTGCGCGAGCAAGGTGGCTTGCCGCATCCGGCGATTGCATTGCCGCTCGACCTGTACGGCCAGGAACGCAAGAATTCGAGTGGCATCGACCTCTCCAACGAAGATCGCTTGCGTCACCTCGATGCGCTTTTCACCGGCATGGCGGGGCGCCGCTGGCAGGCCGCGCCGCTGGTGGCCGGGCCGGTCAGCGCGTCGTCCGTGCAACTGGTGAGCAATCCGGCTGACCACCGTGAAGTCGTGGGTGAACTGATCGAAGCCGAGTTGGCCGATGTCGAGACCGCGTTGCGTGCGGCCACCGACTTCGCGCCGCAATGGCAGGCCACCCCGGCGGCCGAGCGCGCGGCGATGTTGCTGCGTGCGGCTGACCTGCTCGAAGCCAACCTGGCCGAACTGATGGCGCTGGCCGTGCGCGAAGCGGGCAAGTCGCTGCCCAATGCGATTGCCGAAGTGCGCGAAGCAGTCGATTTCCTGCGTTACTACGCGGTGGCCGCGCGCCACGATGGCAATGTCCTGGCGTGGGGGCCGGTGGTGTGCATCAGCCCCTGGAATTTCCCGCTGGCCATCTTCATCGGCGAAGTCAGCGCGGCGCTGGCGGCCGGTAATGTGGTGCTGGCCAAGCCGGCCGAGCAGACCGCATTGATCGCCCATCGCGCGGTGCAGTTGCTGCATCAGGCGGGCGTGCCGCTGGCGGCGCTGCAATTGCTGCCGGGCCGTGGCGAGACCGTGGGCGCGGCACTGACCTCGGACGAGCGCGTCAAGGGCGTGATTTTCACCGGTTCGACCGAAGTGGCGCAACTGATCAACCAGACACTGGCGCGGCGCGACCATGGCGACCACGGCGAGCATGGTGAAGTCCCGTTGATTGCCGAGACCGGTGGCCAGAACGCACTGATCGTCGATTCCAGCGCACTGGCCGAGCAGGTGGTGGTGGACGTGCTGTCCTCGGCGTTCGACAGCGCCGGCCAGCGCTGCTCGGCGCTGCGCGTGCTGTGCCTGCAGGAAGACATCGCCGATCGCACGCTGGAGATGCTGAAGGGGGCGATGGCCGAGTTGCGGGTGGGTCGCCCGGACCGCTTGTCGACCGACATCGGACCGGTGATCGACGCCGAGGCGCGCGACAACCTGCTGGCGCATATCGAACGCATGCGTGGCACGGCGCGCTCGGTGCACCAGTTGCCGCTGGGTCCCGATTGTGAACACGGTACCTTCGTGGCGCCGACCGTGATCGAGATCGATCGACTGGATCAGTTGCAGCGCGAAGTGTTCGGCCCGGTGCTGCACGTGCTGCGCTATCGGCGCGACCAGCTGGGCCAACTGGTGGATGCCATCAATGCCACCGGTTACGGCCTGACCCTGGGCGTGCATTCGCGCATCGACGAGACCATCGACTACGTGGCCAACCGTGCGCATGTGGGCAACATCTACATCAACCGCAATATCGTCGGCGCCGTGGTCGGGGTCCAGCCATTCGGCGGCGAAGGCAAGTCCGGCACCGGTCCCAAGGCCGGTGGCCCGCTGTACCTGAAACGCCTGCAACGCAATCCGCAATTGCAGGAAGAACTGCAACGCGCTACCCGCGCCGGCAACACCAATGCGTTGCTGGAGAGCCTGCTGCAATGGGCGCGCACGCATGGTCACGAACGACTGGTGACGGTGGCCGGCCGCTATCGCGACGACAGTCTGCTGCATCGCAGCCTGTTGCTGCCCGGCCCCACCGGTGAACGCAACACCCTGGCCTTCGCGCCGCGCGGCCTGGTGCTGTGCGTGGCCAGCAGCACCGCCACGCTGCTCAACGCCCTGGCCGCGGCACTGGCCACGGGCAACACGGTGGTGGTCGATGCGGCGACTGCGGCGTTCATCCCCAGCGGCCTGCCGCAGCAGGTGCGCAGCGCCATCCGCCAATCGGACTCGCTCGACGGCGAGCCGCTGCAGGCGGCCCTGGTCGACAGCCACCTGGCGCAGGAATGGCGTGCGCGCCTGGCCGCTCGTGACGGCGCGCTGGTGCCATTGATCGTGTGCGGCGACGCCAGCGCAATTGCGCTGTGGCGCCTGCTGGCCGAACGCGCCCTGTGCGTCAATACCACCGCCGCCGGCGGCAATGCCAGCCTGATGACGATATCGGTCTGATCGTTTTTCGGGCCACGGTGCGAACGGGCGTCTCGGCGAATAGCCGGACGCCCGTTTTTGCTTGTCGACCAAGTTGCCGCTTTGGCAACTGCTTGCAATTCCTCCGAACAGCCCCATCTCGAAAAAACTTGGGTACTAATCATTAGTTGCAAGCGCGCCAGCGGCCCACAAGCACTCTCCCGCTCCTATTGATCAGAGGCAAATATGGAACAATTTCACGGCACCACCATCCTCTCCGTGCGACGCGGCAATCAGGTCGCGCTGGGCGGCGATGGCCAGGTGACGCTCGGTAACATCGTCATGAAGGGCACCGCCCGCAAGGTGCGCAAGCTTTACCACGGCAAGGTCCTGGTCGGTTTTGCCGGCGGCACCGCCGATGCCTTCACCCTGCTCGACCTGTTCGAGGCCAAGCTCGAGAAACACCAGGGCAACCTGATGCGCGCTTCGGTCGAACTGGCCAAGGACTGGCGGACCGATCGCATGCTGCGCCGGCTCGAAGCCATGCTGCTGGCAGCTGATCGCGAGAGCACCCTGGTCATCACCGGCAATGGCGACGTGCTGGAGCCTACCGACGGCATCGGCGCCATCGGTTCCGGCGGCAGCTACGCCCAATCGGCGGCCAAGGCGCTGCAGGAAAATACCGACCTGTCGCCGGCCGAGATCATCAAGAAATCGCTGACCATCGCCGGCGAACTGTGCATCTACACCAACCTGAACCACATCATCGAGACGCTGGAATAAGCTGGCCGCGCCCGTGAGCGCATCGATTGCAACGCAGACAGGACAACACCGCCATGAACATGACACCCAATGAGATCGTTTCGGAACTCGACAAGCACGTCGTCGGCCAGGCCCGCGCCAAGCGCGCGGTGGCCATCGCGCTGCGCAACCGCTGGCGGCGCCAGCAGGTCGAGGAACCGCTGCGCCACGAGATCACGCCCAAGAACATCCTGATGATCGGTCCCACCGGCGTGGGCAAGACCGAGATCGCGCGCCGCCTGGCCAAGCTGGCCGACGCCCCCTTCATCAAGATCGAAGCGACCAAGTTCACCGAAGTGGGCTATGTCGGGCGTGATGTCGACACCATCATCCGTGACCTGATCGACATCGGCATCAAGCAGACCCGCGAGCACGAAGTGCGCAAGGTGCGCGCGCGCGCCGAGGACGCGGCTGAAGACCGTATCCTCGATATCCTGGTGCCGCCTGCGCGCGACTTCGGCTTTACCAGCGATGGCAGTGGCAGCACCAGCGGCGCCGACAAGGACGACAAGAACACCACCCGCCAGACCCTGCGCAAGCGTCTGCGCGAAGGTGCGCTGGATGATCGCGAGATCGAGATCGAGGTGGCCGATGGCGGCGCGGCGATGGAAATCATGGCGCCCCCCGGCATGGAAGAAATGACCGAGCAGATCAAGTCGATGTTCTCGGGCATGGGCAACCAGCGCAAGAAGGCGCGCAAGGTCAAGATCAGCGAAGCGATGAAGTTGCTCATCGAGGATGAGGCCGGCAAGCTGGTCAACGAAGAAGAGTTGAAGCAGCGCGCCATCGCCAATGTCGAGCAGAATGGCATCGTGTTCCTGGACGAGATCGACAAGATCGCCACCCGCTCGCAGAACGGCGGCGCCGATGTCTCGCGCGCCGGCGTGCAGCGCGACCTGCTGCCGCTGGTCGAAGGCACGACCGTCAACACCAAGTACGGCATGATCAAGACCGACCACATCCTGTTCATCGCGTCGGGTGCGTTCCACCTGGCCAAGCCGTCGGACCTGATCCCAGAATTGCAGGGGCGGTTTCCGATCCGGGTCGAACTGGATTCGTTGTCGATTGCCGATTTCGAGCGCATCCTGACCGGCACCGACGCCTGCCTGACCAAGCAGTACGAAGCCTTGCTGGCGACCGAAGGGGTCAAGATCGAGTTCGCCGAAAGCGGCATCAAGCGCCTGGCCGAGATCTCGTACTCGGTCAACGAAAAGACCGAGAACATCGGTGCCCGTCGCCTTTACACCGTGATGGAAAAGCTGCTCGAGGAAATCTCGTTTACCGCCGGCGAAGCCGGCGTGGCCGGTTTTACCATCGATGGCGATTATGTCGACCAGCGCCTCGGTGAGCTGGCGGTCAACGAAGACCTGTCGCGTTACGTGCTGTAGGGCATGACCTCATCGAGGGCGTAAAAAAAAACCTCCGCGGATTGCTCCGACGGAGGTTTTTTCATGGACCAGGCCCAGGCTTACATGTGATAGCGCAAGGTCAGCGCCACGTTGCGCGGCGCGCCCGGCAGGCTCAGGTTGGGGCTGGTGCCGTGACCCGAGACGATATAGCCGGTGTTGAAGATGTTGTTCAGGTTCAACTGGATCTCGTACTTGGCCGTGCGATACGCTGCCATGGCGTCGGCGGTGACATAGCCAGGCAGGGTGACGGTGTTGCCCGGATTGGCGAAGCGGGCCGCCACGGCATTGCCGCCGCCGCCGACGGTGAAGCCGCTACCCAGGTCCTTGGTCAGCCACAGGTTGGCGCTGTGCTTCGGTGTGAGGGTGGCGTTCTTGCCCTTGAAAGGCACATCACCGGTACCGTTGACGCTGCGGTCCACTGCGATCGAGTCGGTAATGACGGCGTTGAGGTACGCATAGCCCGCCATGACTTTCCAGCCGCCCTTGAGATCGGCGCTGGTGGTCAGTTCCATGCCGTCGGTGCGTTGCTTGCCGACCGGGATGATGCGGTTGTTGTTGGTCGGATCGGTGGCCTTGATATTGTCGCGTTCAAGGCGGAAAACCGAGACGGTGGCGCTGGCACGGCCTTCCAGGAAATCAAACTTCGCGCCGGCTTCGGTGTTGCGGGTCGATTCCGGCGCGATGTTGGCGTTGGTCACGGCCAGCGGCAGCAATTCTGCGGACGGCTGGAACGAACGGCTCCACGACAGGTAATACGACTGGGTTTCGGTCGGTTGCCACACCAGGCCGGCGCGCGGGCTGTAGGCATTGTCGGTGCGCGACAGGTCGCCGGGCGCGGTGCCGCCGACGATGCGCGACTTCTGCTTGAAGCTGTCGTAGCGCAATCCGACCAGTGCTTTCCACTGCGGGTTGAAGGTGATCGAATCCTGCAGGTAGGCACCTAGCGTGTCATAGGTGCCGTAGGTCGAGGTGGGCGCACCCAGCGCGTTGGGATTGACCAGTGGCAGCACCGGATTGAAGATCGAAATGTTGGCGAAGGTGGTCAGCCCGCTGTAGCTGAAGGAGTCTTTCTTCTGGCTGCCAAATTCGACGCCGTAGAGGATTTCGTTCTTGATGCCGCCAAGATCGAGCTTCTGGGTCAGTTCGCTCTGGTTGAACCAGCCGTTCTCTTCGCGCACCAGCTTGGCGTGTCCCAGCGTCATGGTGCCGGCCACTTCGTTGACGTTGCCGCTGATGTTGGTGTTGTTGCGGTTCAGCTTGTAGTCGTAATACCGGAAGCCGTTACGGAACGACAGCGTGTCGTTGAGCCGATGCGTAAAGGTGGCGGTGGTCGACGCGACGCGCGACTGGCTGAAATCGGCATCGCGCGCATTGCTGGCGCCGTAGTAGGTGCCGGGGTCGACGTTGACCGGACGGCCGCGATAGGACGGAATGCCGAAGTCGGTCAGGCGGCGGTCTTCCAGGTAATCGGCCTGCAGCAGCAACTTGGTGTCGGCCGAGAAGCGCAGTTCCATCGATGGCGCGATGGCGGTGCGGTCGATGCCCTGCTGGGCGCGATAGCTGTCGCCGCGTTCGACGGCACCGGTCAGGCGCCACGACACCACGCCGTCGCCGGCGCCACGGCCCACATCCAGCTCGGCGCGACGGCCGGCGGTGCTGTTGGCGGTGAAGCTGACGTCATTGATGTCGATGCCCGGCTTCTTGGTCACGCGGTTGATCAGGCCACCCGAGGATCCACGGCCATACAGCACGGCCGCCGGTCCCTTGACCACTTCCAGCGTGTCCACATTCGACAGGTCGCGGAAATACAGCGCATCGTCGCGGAAGCCGTCGACAAACTGATCGCCGATGGCGGTGAAGCCACGGATGAACACCTGGTCGCGCTGGCCATCGCCGGTCGACATGCCCAGGCCCGGCACGTTCTTGAGCACATCCTGCAGCGAGGTCGCATTCTGGTCGCGGATGACTTGCGCCGGCACCACGTTGATGGTCTGCGGCACATCGCGCAGCGGCGCTTCGCTCTTGGTGCCCGACACCGATGTCGGCGCCACGTAGGCGTCATTGGCGCGCGCGCCGCTGACCTGGACCTGCGGCAGGCTGTCGGTACTTTGGGCGATCACGGCGGGGCTGATGGAACAGGCGGACAGAGCGGTCAACACGGCCAGGCGGCCGGGCTTGAGGCGGAACATCATGACAAGACTTTCGTGTTGGCAGTTAATAGGAATTATTTTTATTTATATTACGTATAAATTGTAAAAATGCGTAATGTTTTTGCGAGTAATTGTGTTGATGAAACAACAAATCAATTCCTGACAAACTGCTGACACTGGTGTTTGGGTGTCTGTATTGCTGTTAAAGATGCGAGTAAATTATTGATTCATGGGAATTTGGGGCGAAAAAAAAGCGGCCATTGGCCGCTTCGACTGTGCGTAAAACCAGCTCAATGAAGCTGGATCACGTGCGAATCGTCTGCATCGTCCCCGGGCTCGGCCTGGCCGAAAGAGAACAACTGGTAGCTGGCGCCTTCTTCATCGGCGCTGTACTGGTAAGAATGGCCCCATGGGTCGCGCGGCAAGCGTTCGACATAGCCGCCCATCGGCCAGGTCGCAGGCACCGGCGCGCGCAGCGGCTTGATGGCCAGTGCCAGCAAGCCTTGTTGCGAGGACGGATAGCGGCCATTGTCGCGACGATACTGCTCGAGTCCGGCGCTCAGCGCCCGCAGGTCGGCTTCGGCCTGTTGCGCCTGGGGGCTATGGTCATGGCTGATGCGGTCGATCAGGCGCGGCAGGCCGAACGCGGTGGCGATGGCCAGCACGGCGAGGACGATGATCCAGCGCAAGCGCGCCAGGCCTCGTTGCAGGACCATGAAGGTGGAGCGGGCTGAAGTCGGGAAGGGACGGCGCATGAATGCTGCTGGCTACGAATGACGGATGGGCGGAAAAGCGGCGGGAATGCGTCCAGGCCCCCGAACCCGGGTTGCCTGGCCGACAAAGCACGCAGTATAAGCGCGCCCCTGGCCAACATGGTGCGGGGGCGCCAGCGAACGAATCAGAATCAGAAAGTCAGCCTGACGGGTACGCCGCCCTGGGCGCTGACGACGTCCGACAGCACCTGGCTCATCTCGGAGCCGTCGCGGGTGTTGATCCACTGCTTGCCATTGAATTTGTAATGAAAGCCACCCGAACGGGCGGCAATCCACAGTTCCTGCATGGGCGCCTGGCTGTTGACGATGATCTTCGAGCCGTCATCGATGCATTCGATTTCAAGCACATTGCCGCTGCGACTGCACTCGACGTCCAGCTCGCTGTCGTCACAGGCCTGTTCCAGCCCGGCTTCGATGGCGTTGAGGGTGGCGTCGGCCAGGTCCAGGAATTCCGATTCTGTCATGCTAAACTCCGAGGCATTCTTAGATTTGAAGTAAACCGCCATTCTATCGTGAAGTCATCCATTTCTCCTGTTCGTGCCGGCATCGCGCTGGGCTCTTCGTTGCTGGTCCTGGCGTTGTCGGGTTGCGGCCAGAAGGGCCCGCTGTACATGCCCCAGATCCCGCCTGACCCGCGCATCAGCACGGCGCCCAAACCGGTGGCGCCGGACGCTGCCGCTCGGACCGACGCCGACATCGACGCCGCGCCCAAACCGGCCGCCACCAGCAAATAAGCGCATCACCGGCTGCCGCGCATCCACCGCCGGATCGACTCAACCGATTTAGTCAACCCGATTCCCATGTCCCATTTTTCCTATCGCAACGGCGTGCTGCACGCCGAACAGGTCTCCCTGCAATCGCTGGCGCAACAGTTCGGCTCGCCCCTGTATGTCTATTCCAAGGCGGCGCTGGTCGAGAATTTCTCGGCCTATGCCGATGCCTGCCGTGCCGCACAGCGTTCCGATGCCGATGCGCTGGTCTGTTATTCGGTCAAGTCCAATTCCAACCTGGCGGTGCTCAACCTGCTGGGGCGGCTGGGTTCGGGCTTCGACATCGTCTCGGGTGGCGAACTGTTGCGCGTGATCGCCGCCGGCGGCGATCCGCGCCGCGTGATCTTCTCGGGCGTGGGCAAGGGCCGCGACGAAATGCGGCTGGCGCTGGAGCATGACATCCTGTGTTTCAACGTCGAGTCGATTCCCGAGGTGGCGCGCCTGAACGAAGTTGCCGGTGAAATGGGCAAGCGTGCGCGCATCTCGCTGCGGGTCAATCCCAACGTCGACGCCAAGACCCATCCCTATATTTCCACCGGCCTGAAGGAAAACAAGTTCGGCGTGGCTTATGAAGACGCGCTGGGTTGCTACCGCACCGCTGCGGCGCTGCCCAATATCGACGTGGTCGGTATCGACTGCCATATCGGTTCGCAGCTGCTGGACGACGCGCCGTTGCTGGAAGCGCTGGACAAGATCATCGACATGGTCGACGCGCTGGAAGCCGAAGGCATCCCTATTCACCATCTGGATATCGGCGGCGGCATCGGCATCACCTATGACGACGAGCAACCGGTGCCGGTGGGCGACTACCTGGGCCGCGTGTTCGCCCGGGTCGACGCCTGGCGCCAGAAGAAGCATGCCGGTCGTCCTATCAAGGTGATGTTCGAGCCGGGACGCTCCATCGTCGGCAACGCCGGCGTGCTGCTGTCGCAAGTGCAATACCTGAAGCATGGCGAGACCAAGAACTTTGCCGTGGTCGACGCCGCCATGAACGACCTGATGCGTCCGGCCATGTACGAAGCCTGGCATGAGGTCAAGACGGTGCTCGAGAATCGTGGCGACGCCCGCGTCTATGACGTGGTGGGTCCGGTCTGCGAATCGGGCGACTGGCTGGCGCGCGGGCGCGACCTGGCCATCGCGGAGGGCGACTTGCTGGTGCTGCTGTCGGCTGGCGCCTATGGCATGACCATGGCTTCCAACTACAACACCCGTGGACGCGCGGCCGAGGTGCTGGTCGATGGCGACCAGGCGCACCTGATTCGCGAGCGCGAAAATCCGGCCGACCTGTTTGCGCTGGAACGTATTGTCGAATGAATATCGACTGAGCTTTCTCAGTCTTTGGCAAACGGCAATCCTCACTGCGGATTGCCGTTTTGCTATCAGCTGTTAATGCCTCGGCAACGCCCGCTGGCAGCGGCTCGCTTTATTTTTGCTGCATCTGCATTTTTGATTTGCCTTTCGGAAATTTGAGTGCAAAATAACAGTCCGTCGAGAAAAATACGCCCGCTGATTTGATGCTGACCGCCACTTGCGCCATCGCCAAGAGTGCGTCACGGCACAGACACCGAGACCGGGCTGCGTCAGGATCAGACGAACAATCAGACGATCATGCAGCCGGGTAGTGTCCGTTCTTGCCGTGTCGGCAGTGCGCAGCGCAACACAGGGGATAACAAAATGCAGGTCCTGCATCGCAATGGGGAAGATCGCGAGAGCACGGCGCAGGGTACGCCTGCACCGCTGATGCCGCTCGAGGCCATCGAGCCCGAGGTCATCGACACCGAACTCGAAATCCGTGCTTCACATATCACCGCCGCCGCCGTCGCGGCCGCTGCGGTGACGGCTGCCGTGGCCACCATGGCGCCGATGGCCGAGGCCGCGCCGCCGGTGCGGTCGGTGCCTCCCGAACCAGTAGTCGCCAGCGAGGCCCATGGCGATGTGGACGCCGCACCCCTGGCCATGCCGCAGTCGTCGCAGGTCGGTGATCCGGTGGTCACTGCAGGCAAGGCCCTCTCCGTGCGTGGCGCCATGGGCAGCATCCTGACGCTGGCGGTGGCGGCATTGGCCTGGTGGGGCGGCGATCGATTGCCGCTGCCCGAGCATGGGCTCAAGCCCGCGCTGGAGCATGTCTCGTTGCCCTCCTTGCGCAAGCCGGGCAGCGTGTCGCCGATGACCGTGCCGGTTGTCGGCGCGCCGATCCAGGATGCGCCCAGCACCGATAGCCCTGCGCCACGTGACGCCATTGCCTTGTTGCAACAGGAATCCGAGGTTCGTGCCCAGCAACTGGCCGAGCGGCGTGCCGCCAGCCAGGCCCGGCGTCAGCGCGAAGATGCCGCCGCCGCCCTGCGCGAGCAGCGCCGTCGTGAAGCCGAGGCGCAGTTGGCCGAGGCCCGCGCCCGTGCCGAACGCGCTCCGGCAGCAGCAGTAGCAGCGCCGGCGGCAGTGGCGCTGCCAGAGGCGCCACCGCTGGCCGAGGCCGTGCGCCAGTGCAGCGCGCTGTCGCTGTTCGCCCGGGAAGGCTGCCTGTGGAAATTGTGCAGCGGGAAATGGGGCAAGGACGGTTGTCCTTCCTACCAGCAGAACAACGAAGGCGCCTGAGGGCGCCTTTTTTTATACCCCTCTTCCGGCCGTGCCAGTCGCGGCGGCAGGAGCATTTCTTGCTTGGCAACGGACCGGAGATAAGCGGCGCCCTCAGCGTTCGACGACCTTCCTGTGAAGCGAATCAATAACCGTCTTTGTGCAATGGACTTGCCGCTATAATGCGCGTTTTTCCTCCGTCCCCACGGCTGATTCGCTCCGATTGGCTCCGATTTTCGCTCCATTTCGCGCAAGGATTAAGGCATGAATGCACTGCTCTGGTTCGTCGTCCTCTACTGGGTCATCTCGGTAGGCATCGGCCTTTATGCCACTCGTTTCGTCAAGAGCGGCAAGGACTTTGCAGTGGCCGGACGATCATTGCCGATGTCGGTGGTCACGGCTACCGTGTTTGCCACCTGGTTCGGTTCGGAAGCCGTGCTCGGCGTCTCGTCGACCTTCCTCAAGGAAGGCTTGGGAGGCATCGTGGCCGATCCGTTCGGGTCATCGCTGTGCCTGATCCTGGTGGGCGTGTTCTTTGCCAAGCGGCTGTACCGGATGAACCTGCTGACCATCGGCGACTATTACAAGAAACGCTATGGGCGCGCCGCCGAGATGCTGGTCACGATCTGCATCGTGATCTCGTACCTGGGCTGGGTGGCGGCCCAGATCAAGGCGCTGGGGCTGGTGTTCAGCGTGGTCTCCGGCGGCTACATCCCGATGCACTGGGGCATGATCATCGGCGCCGGCAGCGTGCTGGTCTATACGCTCATGGGCGGCATGTGGGCGGTGGCCATTACCGACTTCCTGCAGATGATCATCGTGGTGGTCGGCATGTTCTATATCGGCTGGGAAGTCTCGGCCATGGTGGGCGGTCCCGGCGTGGTGATTCAGCATGCGGTCGACGCCGGCAAGTTCGACTTCTGGCCCTCGCCCAACCTGCGTGACGTGATGTGGTTCTTCGCCGCCTGGATCACCATGATGTTGGGTTCGATCCCGCAGCAGGACGTATTCCAGCGCGTGATGTCATCCAAGAATGAGAACATCGCCCGCAACGCATCGATCCTGGGCGGAGTGATCTATTTCTGCTTCGTGTTCATTCCCATCTTCCTGGCGTATTCGGCCACGCTGATCGACCCGGCGATGGTGTCGCGCCTGCTGGAAACCGATTCGCAGCTGGTCTTGCCGACCCTGATCATGGAAAAGATGCCGGTGTTCGCCCAGGTGATGTTCTTTGGCGCCTTGCTGTCGGCCATCAAGAGTTGCGCCAGCGCCACGCTGCTGGCGCCTTCGGTGACCTTCACCGAAAACGTGCTCAAGGAGATCCGTCCCTGGAAGAACGACCGCGAGTTCCTGTTCTCGATGCGGGTGGTGGTGCTGATCTTCACCGTCGGCGTGACCGCATTGGCCTTGAACAGCCAGTCCAGCATCTACGAGATGGTCGAGAACGCGTACAAGGTGACGCTGGTCGCCGCCTTCGTGCCGCTGGCCTTCGGCGTCTACTGGAAGCGGGCCACCCGCCAGGGCGCGTTGATGGCCATGGTGCTGGGACTGGTATCGTGGATCTCGCTGGAATACGGCGCTCCTGAAGGGTTCTGGCCACCACAATTGGCCGGGTTGCTGTTTTCGATCGGCGGCATGGTGGTGGGATCGCTGATGCCGCAGGTGCTGGCGCCGGTCCCGCAGGCGCCAGAGGCGGCCTGAGCGGCGACGCCTCTTTTCCGATTCATTCAGAACGGCCGCGCGGCATATGCTGCGCGGCCGTTTTTTCATGTGGCGCAGGCGAACAGGTTCGAGGAACCGGTGGCGGTTTCAGCCGTGGGCAGACTTCATGCCGGCAATGATGCTATTGACGATGCACTGAACGTAGTGTTGTCAAAATCTTCCATTGCCGATTGATACAAAATTTTGTATATTCAATGCATATCCGATCCGAAGCCCATCGAATTTCTCGGTAGCTCCCTGCGCGAGCTTCGTGCCTTTCCGCATGCTGCCAGGCGTGAGGCAGGTCATCAGCTTGATCAGGTCCAGAGCGGCAGAGAACCCGATGATTGGAAGCCGATGAATGCCGTCGGCCCAGGTGCGCAAGAGATCCGTTTGCGGGACGCCGCCGGTGCGTTTCGTGTCATCTACATTGCCAGGTTCGCCGACGCCGTCTACGTGCTTCACTGCTTTCAGAAAAAGACACAGAAGACCAGCAAGGGTGATCTGGACATCGCATCCAAGCGATATCGTGATTTATTGAAGGAATTGTCCTCATGAGCAAGCAACGATTCGCCAGTGTCTGGGACGCCATCGAGAGCACCGCGGAAGAAGCGGAAAACATGAAATTGCGCTCGGTATTGCTGATGGCGCTGAAAAGTCACATCACCCGCAACGAGATGACACAGGCACAAGCTGCCAAGCTCTTCGGCGTGACCCAGCCGCGGGTGTCCGACATGATGCGCGGCAAGATCAACCTCTTCGGACTTGATGCATTGGTGAATATGGCCGCAGCGGCAGGCCTCCAGATCGAGATGCGGGTAGTGGAAACTACCTGAGTCTGAATATCTCGCCATATGAAATTTGCGCCCCCTGATCCGGGCGCTCTCCGCTCTTTTTGTGCCTGACCGGCCCGTCTTCCTGAAAATCTCAGAACTGCCGTCAAAACCGCTGTCAAAGCAAAGCAGATCAGTAAATTCACAAATCTTTCGATAGTAAATTCCGGAGTTGTCAAACTGGCAACCGGAACTTATTTGCTTTTCATCAACCTGACAGACCATGACTGAGCAAACGCGCCATTACGATTTTGCTGCTGATGCGTTATTCCTGGACTTCGATGGCACTTTGGTCGAACTCGCGCCACAACCCGAAGACATCGTGGTGCCGCCGGACCTGATCACGCTGTTGCAGCAACTTCACCATTACTCCGACGGTGCCCTGGCCATCGTCAGCGGCAGGCCGCTGGAGCAACTGGACTTCTTCCTTGCGCCGTTGCGCCTGCCCATGGCAGGCGTACATGGCGCTGAACGTCGTACTGCCGAGGGCAATATCATCGAGTTGCCGGTGCCGGACGTGCATCATCTGCGCGAGCGGCTGCTGCCGCTGGTGACGGCCAATCCGGGCTTGCAGCTTGAGATCAAGCGCGGCGCCCTGGCCTTGCATTACCGCAATGCCCCGCACCTGGAGCAGCACTGTACCGAAGGCATGTCCGAAGCCCTGCAGCATGAAGCCGGCTTTACGCTGTTGCGCGGAAAGATGGTGGTCGAGGCCAAGCCGCACATCAACAAGGGCGACGCCCTGGCCGCCTTCCTGAAGGAGGCGCCGTTTCGCGGTCGCCGACCGGTCTTCATCGGCGACGATGTCACCGATGAAGCCGGCTTTGCCCTGGCGCAGAGCGGTGACCGGAGCGGACTCGGCATCAAGGTCGGCGCCGGTGCTTCGCAGGCGCTGCAGCGGCTGGCCGATCCGGCGGCGGTCCTGCAATTGCTGCGTGACGCCGTGCAAGCTGCGGCCAGCCAGCAGGTGCCGCTGACCGGTTGACGCGCACCACTGCCAGACGTTGTTGCATCACCCGGCAAATCCATCAAGAAATCTGACCACAGAACACGAGGGAACCATGAGCCAGCCTGCAATCGATCCGCAGAAAGAACCCCAGCCATCGCCGCACTCCCAGTCGCAGCAATCCGAACAACCGCACATCGCCGCCGAGGCGCACGAGATTCCGTCGACTTCGTCGCTGGAGCTGGGCGTGATCGGCAATTGCGCCTTCTCGGCGCTGGTCGACAAGATGGGGCGCATCGTCTGGTGCTGCCTGCCGCGATTCGATGGCGACCCGGTCTTCAACGCCTTGCTGGACCCCAGCGACAACGGCAGCCAGTGGGGCTTCCAACTGGAAAACTTTTCCCACAGCGAGCAGTGGTACGAACCCAATACCGCCGTATTGCGAACCCGCCTCTATGACACCCTGGGTCAGGGCATCGAGATCACCGACCTGGCGCCGCGCTTCTACAGCCGTGGTCGCTATTTCCGGCCGCTGCAACTGGTGCGGCGGGTGCATCCGCTGTCGGGCGCGCCGCGCATGCGGGTGATACTGCGTCCCCGCTTCGACTGGGGCCGCGAGGTGCCGCTGGAGACGCGCGGCAGCAACCATATCCGCTTCGTCGGTGGCGAACAGACGCTGCGCCTCAATACCGATGCCCCCATCAGCTATATCGTCGGCGAAACGGCGTTCGTGGTCAGCCGGCCCTATAACTTCATCCTCGGTCCGGATGAAACCCTGCACGGCGGCATCAACGATACCGCGCGCGATTTCGAGCAAGAGACGCTGGCCTACTGGCGCGGCTGGAGCCGGGCGCTGGCCACGCCGCTGGAGTGGCAGGACGCCGTGATTCGCGCCGCCATCACGCTCAAGCTGTCGGTGTTCGAAGATACCGGCGCCATCATCGCCGCCATGACCACCAGCGTGCCGGAGGCGCCGCACAGCCAGCGCAACTGGGACTACCGCTACTGCTGGCTGCGCGACGCCTTCTTCGTGGTGCGCGCGCTCAATAGCCTGTCCGAGCTGGGCACCATGGAAGACTATCTGCGCTGGATGACCAATGTGGTGGTGCGTTCCGCCGGTGGTCACATCCAGCCGCTGTACGGCATCGGCCTGGAAGAAGGCTTGCCGGAACAGATCCTCGAGCATCTGCCGGGCTACCAGAATTACGGTCCGGTACGGGTGGGCAACCAGGCCTACGAACATTTCCAGCATGACGTGTACGGCAACATCGTGCTGGGTGCGGCCCAGGCTTTCCACGACAAGCGGCTGCTGCACCGGGCCGGCGCCGAGCATTTCCACCATCTCGAAGCGGTGGGCGAGCGCGCCTACGAGGTCTATAACCAGCCCGACGCCGGCATGTGGGAGCTGCGCACCCGTTCGCGCATCCACACCTCGTCGGCGCTGATGAGCTGGGCCGCCTGCGATCGGCTGGCCAAGATCGCGGCCCGGCTCGACCTGCCCGAGCGCGCAGCGCACTGGCGCGAGCGCGCCACCGAGATCGGCGACCGTATCCTCACCGAAGCCTGGAACGAAGATCGTCAGGCCTATGCCGAGAGCTTCGGCGGTCGCGACCTCGATGCCAGCGTATTGCTGATGGTTGAGGTGGGCCTGATCGCGCCGACCGACAAGCGCTTCATCGCTACCGTCGATGCGCTCGAAAAGTCGCTCTGCGACGGCCCCTACATGCGTCGCTATGAGGCGCCGGACGACTTCGGCCGACCTGAGACCGCATTCAACATCTGCACCTTCTGGCGCATCGATGCGCTGGCGCGCATCGGCCGCAAGGAGCAGGCGCGCGAGATCTTCCAGGCCATGCTGGATGCGCGCAATCATCTCGGCCTGTTGTCCGAGGACACCCATCCGGTCACCAAACAGATGTGGGGCAACTTCCCGCAGACCTACTCGATGGTGGGCATCATCAATTGTGCGATGCGGCTGTCGGCATCGTGGGAGGCGGTAATCTGATGGGTAGACTGGTGGTGGTATCAAATCGTCTGGCCGACCCCCGCAAGGCTGCCGCCGGTGGTCTGGCGGTGGCGCTGGGCGAGGCGCTCAAGCGCACCGGCGGGCTGTGGTTCGGCTGGAGCGGCAAGGTGGTCGAGAACGGCACCCCGGGCGAAGGCGAGTTGCGGGTCACGCAGGCCGGCAGCGTCACGCTGGCCGAACTGGACCTGGGCCAGGAAGACCATGACGCCTATTATCGTGGCTACGCCAATGGCGTGCTGTGGCCGGTATTTCACTATCGGCTCGACCTGGCGCATTTCGAGTCGGGCCACCTGGGCGGCTACCGGCGCGTGAATCAACTGTTTGCCCGCAAGTTGTTCCCGCTGCTGCGACCGGACGATGTCATCTGGATCCACGACTATCACCTGATCCCGCTGGCTGCCGAATTGCGGGCGATGGGCTGCGAGGCGCGGATCGGCTTCTTCCTGCATATCCCGTTGCCGCCGCCGCCGATCCTGGCGGCGATCCCGTCGCACGAATGGTTGATGCGCGCGCTGTTTGCGTATGACCTGGTGGGTTTCCAGAACCATACCGACCTGCAGCACTTCTCGCAGTACGTGCAGGCCGAAGCGACCGCCGAACCGGTGGGCGCCAACCAGTATCGCGCCTTCAACAGCACGGTGCATGCGGGGGCCTTCCCGATCGGCATCGACGTCGCCGACTTCCAGAAGCTGGGTCGCGCCCGGGAGGCGCGCGACACCTACGAAAGTACCAAGGCCGAGTATTCACGCCGACGGTTGCTGATCGGGGTCGACCGGCTCGATTACTCCAAGGGCTTGCCGCAGCGTATCCGGGCATTCCGTGAATTGCTGCTGGCCTACCCCGAGAACCGGCACAGCGCCACGCTGCTGCAGATCGCCTCGCCCAGTCGTGAAGACGTGGAAGCCTATGGCGACATCCAGCGCGAGCTGGAGAGCCTGTGCGGTTCGATCAATGGCGACTTCGGCGATTTCGACTGGATGCCGATTCGCTACATCCACCGCACGGTCGCCCGCAAGCGCCTGCCCGGACTGTATCGGGCCTGTGCCGTGGCGCTGGTGACGCCGCTGCGCGATGGCATGAACCTGGTCGCCAAGGAATTCGTCGCCGCCCAGGATGAGGACGACCCCGGCGTGCTGGTGCTGTCGCGCTTTGCAGGCGCCGCCGAGCAGATGAAGGACGCCCTCATCATCAATCCGTATGACACCCACGGCACCGCCCAGGTGATTCAGCAGGCGTTGCAGATGTCGTTGCAGGAGCGCCGCGAGCGGCATGCGTCGCTGATGAAGAATGTGCGGGAGTTCGATGTGCACTGGTGGTGCCGTGAATTTCTCACCACACTGGAAAATACCCGTTCTTCCGAGTCCAGGAGCTCACCCGGGTGAGCGGTTTTCACCCCTGCGGCGTTGTTGTCATGTTGCAAAGGCCGTGAGGCGGGGCATTGAACGGCCGGACAGCATGGTGGCCACCCGGCAACGCCGGCAGTTGCTGCATGGCCGCAGCCGGCCCCATCCGCATCAAAACCCTTTATAATTCAGGGTTTTGGAAGTTTTTTGCGGAGTAATTCATGCCGATTTATGCGTATCGCTGCGAAGCGTGTGGTTTTGCCAAGGATGTCTTGCAAAAGATGTCCGACGATGCGTTGACCGTTTGCCCGTCCTGCAACCAGGACAGCTTCAGGAAACAGCTCACTGCAGCCGGCTTCCAGCTCAAGGGCGCGGGCTGGTATGTGACCGATTTCCGTGGCAACGGCAGCGGAACCGCCAACAGCACCGGCGCCACCGGCACCGGCCTGGCGTCGAGCGAACCTGCCAAGAGTGGCGATACTGCAGCGGCAAGCCCGGCAGCAGCGCCGGCGGCCGCGCCTGCCGCAGCCCCTGCTGCGGCTGCACCGGCGCCGTCTGCGCCGTCTTCTTCCAGCGCCAGCTAAGGCACGCCACCCCACCATGCGCAAATACTTCATCACCGGTCTGCTGATCCTGGTCCCCCTGGCCATTACCGTCTGGGTGCTCAACCTGATCATCGGCACCATGGACCAGTCGCTGCTGCTGCTGCCTGAAAGCTGGCGTCCGGAAGCCATCGTGGGCTTTCATATCCCGGGCCTGGGCACCATCCTGACGCTGCTGGTCATCTTCCTGACCGGCCTGGCGGCACGCAATTTCATCGGCCGCCAGATCGTCTCGCTGTGGGAAGGCATCCTGACCCGCATACCGGTGGTCAAGTCGATCTATTCCAGCGTCAAGCAGGTTTCCGATACGCTGTTCTCGTCGTCCGGCAATGCGTTTCGCAAGGCGGTGCTGATCCAGTATCCGCGCCAGGGTTCGTGGACCATCGCCTTCCTGACCGGCGTGCCGGGTGGCGAGGTGCGCAATCACCTGCAGGGCGACTACATCAGCGTGTATGTTCCCACCACGCCCAATCCGACTTCGGGCTTTTTCCTGATGTTGCCCAAGGCCGATTCGATCGAACTCGACATGTCGGTCGACGAGGCGCTGAAGTACATCGTCTCGATGGGGGTTGTGGCACCTGAAGCGCAGACCGACAAGAAAATCATCACCGCGCCGGCGGCGCCGCACAATTGAAGGGGCGGCCGCCCCAACCGGTGCCGGCCAGCCCCGCCTTCGCCTCCATCCCATCGAATCCAACAAGAACTGACAACGGAATTTAGAACCATGTCCCTGCGTACTCAATATTGCGGCCTCACCACCGAGGCACTGCTTGGCCAAACCGTCAGCCTGTGCGGCTGGGTACACCGTCGTCGTGACCACGGCGGCGTCATCTTCATCGACCTGCGCGACCGCGAAGGCCTGGTGCAGGTGGTCTGCGATCCGGACCGCGCCGAAGTGTTCAAGAACGCCGAAGCGGTTCGCAACGAATTCTGCCTGCGTATCACCGGCGTGGTGCGCAACCGTCCCGACGGCACCACCAACGCCAACCTCAACTCGGGCAAGATCGAAGTCCTGTGCCACGAGCTGGAAGTGTTGAACCCGTCGGTGACGCCACCGTTCCAGCTGGACGACGACAGCCTGTCCGAGACCACCCGCCTGACCCATCGCGTGCTCGACCTGCGTCGTCCGCAGATGCAGAACAACCTGCGCCTGCGCTATCGCGTGGCAATGGAAGTGCGCAAGTTCCTGGATGGCCAGGGCTTCATCGACATCGAAACGCCGATGCTGACCAAGTCGACCCCGGAAGGCGCGCGCGACTACCTGGTGCCGTCGCGTGTGAACGCCGGTGAATTCTTCGCGCTGCCGCAGTCGCCGCAGCTGTTCAAGCAGTTGCTGATGGTGGCCAACTTCGACCGCTACTACCAGATCACCAAGTGCTTCCGCGACGAAGACCTGCGCGCCGATCGCCAGCCTGAATTCACCCAGATCGACTGCGAAACCTCGTTCATGAACGAACAGGAAATCCGCGATCTGTTCGAAGGCATGATCCGCCTGGTGTTCAAGAACACGCTCGACATCGATCTGCCGAATCCTTTCCCGGTGATGGACTTCGCCACCGCCATGGGCATGTATGGTTCGGACAAGCCGGACATGCGCGTCAATCTGGAATTCACCGAACTGACCGACGTCATGAAGGATGTCGATTTCAAGGTCTTCTCGGGCGCGGCCAACAGCGAAGGCGGCCGCGTGGTCGGCCTGCGCGTGCCGGGCGGCGCCGAAATGCCGCGTTCGGAAATCGACGCCTACACCCAGTTCGTCGCCATCTACGGCGCCAAGGGCCTGGCCTACATCAAGGTCAACGAAAAGGCCAAGGGTCGCGACGGCCTGCAGTCGCCGATCGTCAAGAACCTGCATGACGCCGCGCTGGCCTCGATCATCGAGCGCACCGGTGCGCAAGACGGCGACCTGATCTTCTTCGGCGCCGACAAGGCCAAGGTCGTCAACGACGCCATCGGCGCGCTGCGCGTGAAGATTGGTCATAGCGACTTCGGCAAGAAGAACGGCCTGTTCACCGAAGAATGGCGTCCGCTGTGGGTGGTCGACTTCCCGATGTTCGAGTACGACGAAGACAACCAGCGCTGGGTCGCGTTGCATCACCCGTTCACCTCGCCCAAGGATGGCCACGAAGACTTCATCTCGACCAATCCGGCCGCTGCCATCGCCAAGGCCTATGACCTGGTGCTGAACGGCTGGGAACTGGGTGGCGGTTCGGTCCGTATCCACCGTGCCGAGGTCCAGAGCAAGGTGTTCCGCGCACTGAAGATCGACGACGAAGAAGCACGCCTGAAGTTCGGCTTCCTGCTCGACGCGCTGCAATACGGCGCGCCGCCGCACGGCGGCATCGCCTTCGGCCTGGATCGTCTGGTGACCATGATGGCCGGCGCCGAGTCGATTCGCGACGTGATCGCCTTCCCCAAGACCCAGCGCGCCCAGTGTCTGCTGACACAAGCGCCGTCGGCGGTCGACGAGAAGCAACTGCGCGAATTGCACATCCGCCTGCGCAATCCGGAACCGGTCGTGAAGGCCTGACCGGTACTGTGCCCGTCCCGGGCACAGTGACCTGCGAGACTGACAGAAAGCGCGTGCCAGCGATGGCACGCGCTTTTTCATTGGCGTTTCGCAACGCGGTGGTTCGCGTCCTGTCATGAACATGTAACGCCCGGCGGTTATTGTCGTGGTCAGGTGCCGGCGGTCTGCGCCGCATGCCGTGCTCACAAATTGACGATCACAACATAGAGAATGACAGGCAATCCTGCATCGGTCAGTGTGCTTGCGCTGGCAGGATGCCTGACTTGCCTGGGCTTCCTGGCCGCAGCCGGGCCGGCACGTGCAGAGCGACCCGGTTCGCCGTTGCCGGTGACACAGGCCACCTTGCAGTTCGATTTCGATATTGCTGTGCAACCCCTTGCCGCTGCGCTCGACCGGTATGCCTCGATTTCCGGTCGGCCGGTTCTTTTCCCCAGTGAACTCGTGACTGAACGAACGTCGTCCGCCGTGCAGGGCCGCTACTCGCCGGAAATGGCGCTTGGCCTGTTGCTCCAGGGTACCGGGCTGGTCGTGCGCCAGGAAGAAGGCGGCCCGGCCGGCGCCATCGTCCTCGCCCGGGTCGACCCGTCGACGCGCGACCCGGCCCCGTATGCCGGCATCGACGGGCTGGTCGGCGACCTGCATTTTCCGGGCTTGCTGCAACGGCGCATCTGGGAAGCGCTGTGCAGCGATCCCGGCGTCGGCCCGGGCGCCTATCGCGCCCTGTTGCGCTTCGAACTGGATGCAAGCGGACGGATACACAAGGTGCGCCTGCTCGGCTCCACTGGCGACCCCCGGCGCGACATCTCCGTGATGAAAACCCTGCGCACAGTACAGGTGGGTCCGCCGCCTGCGGACATGTTGCGCCAGCCGCTGACCATGTTGATCGCGCCCGGTGCCCAGTCCGGCCTTGCGCGTTGCCACGCAGGAGCCAGCTAGATGCCGGACGACGTCCAACCTGCATTGCTTACTCATCTGGCCAAGCGCTACGCCCATCTCAAGCGCAGCCTGGTGCGCGTGCTCGGCAACGACGACCTGGCAGGCGATGCGTTGCATGACACCTATCTGCGGCTGCAGCGCCAGGAAGAGCGCGAAGCGATCCTCAGTCCGACCGCTTATCTGCTGCGCATGGCGGTCAATATTGCGGTGGACATGCAACGCAGGCAAGGTCGCACCCTGTCGTCGGACGAGGTCGACCTGTTGGTCGAGCTGGCCGACCCGGCACCGGGCCCGGCCCAGGTCGCAGAAGACCGCTCTGAACTGGATGCCCTGCGCCGCGCCATGGAGCGACTGCCGCAGCGTCGCCGGCAGATCATGTTGCTGGTACGCTGGGAGGGTTTGCCGCAGGCCGAAGTGGCCGAGCGCCTGGGGGTATCGGTGCGCACGGTCGAGAATGAGCTCAAGCGCGGGCACGATTTCTGCGCGCGCAGTTTGAAAAGACAAAAATAGTTGAGGGATTTGGTGCTGCCATTCGTCTTATCTTGTGAAGAATCGATTTCAACATTACTTGCGGGCAGTGGCTGGTACCTGTCTGGCGGCACCATGGCCGATTGTCTGACGCCATGAGAACGCCGGCCGATCCACGCCCCATCTCGGATGAAGCGCTTCAGGAAGAAGCCCGCGCATGGGTGCGCCTGCTCGACACCGGCGAAGTCAAGCCGTGGGACGCCCAGGGCTTCCAGCGCTGGCTGCTCACCAGCCCCGAGCACAAGGCTGCATTCAGTGAAGCCAGGCGACTGTGGCGTGTCATGAAGCCGGCGGCGGGCGAGTTGCTGCGCACCGATCCGCGGATAGCGGCGGCCCACTCGCGCACGCTGCACGGCGCGCCATTGTCGCGACGGGCTTTCCTGGGCGTGGCGGCGACAGCCGCTGCCGTGGCAGCTGTTGCGGTGGTGTATCCACCGCTGGGGCTGTGGCCGTCAGCGGCAGAAATACAGGCCGATTACCGTACCGCCCCAGGGCAACAGCAACAGATCGCGCAGGCCGGTCGCGCCCAGGTCACGCTCAATACGCGCACCAGCGTGCGAGAGCAAAGGGCTGACGGCGAAGTCGTCGGCCTCGAATTGATCGCTGGCCAGACGGCAATCGACCTGGCCGGGTCGGGGCCGCTGTTCAGCGTGGTCGCCGGTGCCGGGCGCAGCGTGGCCGAGCGCGGCCGCTTTGACGTGAAGTATGTCAATGGCCGGGTCTGCGTGACATGTCTCGAAGGTAGCGTACGGGTGGTACATCGTGCCGGCGAGCGCCAGTTGCAAGCCCGGCAGCAGGCTGTCTACGATGCCGATTCGCTCAGCGGCGTGGCCACCGTCGACGCGCTCGATGTCGCAGCCTGGCGAAAGGGCGAGCTGGTGTTCAGAAATGCCAGGCTTGCCGATGTCATCGACGAGATCAACCGCTACCGCGCCGGCCGTGTGGTGCTGGCCAGGGACGCCGTGCGCGACCGGCCGGTGAGCGGCCGTTTCCAGATCGCGCAGCTCGATACTGCGTTGTGGCAGCTTGAACATGCCTACCAGCTGGAAGCCAGGGCGTTGCCGGGAGGCGTGCTGATCCTGAGTTGAAGCGATGGCGGCGCGTACCCGTGCCGGAGTTGATGAGCGCGCGCTGCAAGCGTCGGCATCGACCCCAAAAAAATAGTTGAGGGATTCAAGAGTCCCGGTTCGTCTTATCTCATCGAGTTTTCTTCATCGCTGTGGCAACACGCCGGCGAAAGGAAAATCCATGAGCGTGGCTGTCCGGCGCGAGGCGGATAGCCGATCTGAATTGGCATTGACTCAACTATTGGGCTGGGACTTCACATGGGCATACGCGGACACGCAGCAGCCAGGCTGCACAAGAGCGCGCAAGAAAACCGGGCAGTGCAGCAGGGGCGTTTTCGCATGGCGCCCATTGCGCGGGCGATCACCTTCCTGATTGCTGCCGAAGGAGTCTCTGGCGTCGCCTACGCACAGCGGGCCTTCAGTCCCGCATGGTTCTCGGCCAAGGGGGCGGTACAGGCAACGGCGGCGGCGACCGGCAGATTGCCCAACGGGACTCTGGTATCGACACTGGGCAACACCGATGCGCAGCAACGCGCCAGTGAGCAGGCCCAGCGCTCCATCAATAACCTCAACTTTGCAGCGCGCACCATTGCCGCACAGGCCGCCGCGCAGGCAGCGGCACGCCAGGCGGCGCTGGCCGGTGGCTCCGGCGTGCCCGACGGCCTGGCCGAAGGCGGTATGAAGGTCGATACCAACAGCCTTACCGCAGGGTGGATCGGCGCGCAGAAGCCGACACAAGGCACGGTCGATGGCCGGACCCAGGTGGCCATCGAGCAGACTGCCGAAAAGGCCATCCTGAACTGGGAGAGCTTCAACGTCGGCAAGAACACGACGGTGCAATTCAACCAGAGAGGCGGCGCCCAGGCTGACGGCAGCAATGGCTGGATTGCGCTGAACCGCATCAACGATCCGAGCGGCCGGCCCAGCCAGATCGCCGGGCAGATCAAGGCCGACGGATCGGTCTACCTGATCAACAAGAACGGCATCATCTTCAACGGCAGCAGCCAGGTGAATACACGCTCGCTGGTCGCTTCCAGCCTGGCGCTGTCAGACAAGCAGTTCAACCTCGGCATCAACAACGCACAAAAGATCAGCAACCAGGGCAACGACTTCCCGATTCCGCAGTTCGGCTTGTTTACCTCGGAAAAGCCCAATATCTACGGCGCTTCCGGTTTCCAGGCCGGCGTCGGCGGTGCGCCTGACCGCATGGGTGGCGTGGACCGTTTTGACCCCGGCGCGGCGCCCGGTGAGGTGACGGTCGAAGGTGGCGCACGGTTGATGGCCGAGAGCGGTGGCAAGGTCATGCTGTTCGCTCCCAAGGTACGCAATGCGGGGCATATCTCGGCGCCCGATGGCCAGGTCATCCTCGCCGCCGGTGAAAACGTCTACCTGAAGTCACCCGCAAACCAGGACGCCAACGCGGTCCGCGGGCTCGATGTGGCCGTCTCGGCCGTGCCGGGATGGGCCTTCACTGGTGGGCAGGTGATCGGCGCGCTCGGCCTGTCACCGGTGTATGCCGACATCCAGTTTGTGACAAGCCTGCGTGACGTGGTCATGCCTGAAATGGCGGCACGCGCCAAGGCGGTGGGCTATGAAGTCGTCAACACCGGCACCGTGCAGTCCGACCGCGGCAACGTCACGCTGCAGGCGCAGAACATCCGGCAGTCCGGGGTACTGGGCGCGACCACCGCGCTGAACAACCGCAACGGGTCGATCCTGGTGCGCGCCTGGGGGCAGGGCACCCACATGTACGCCGATGGGGTCGACGACCTGGTCAGCTGGACCGCCGGCACGCTGACGCTGGGCACGGGCAGTCTGGTGCAGGTGCTGCCCGACGCCGGTGACCGCAGCGAGATCGAGGCCTCGGCACTGGCCACGCGCTATCAGCCCGGCCAGGTGAGTCTCTACGGGCAGTTGATCGAGGTGCAGGGCAAGGCCGGCGTGCTGGTGCCGGCCGGGACCATCAATGTCGAGTCGTCGGTCAATCCCGTGTTCAAGCAGTTCCCCTGGTACAAGCCCGGGAGCCTGGGCGATGCCAGCCGCATCTATCTCGACAGCGAAGCTTTCCTGAGCGTGGCCGGCCTGCAGGATATGCAGGTCGACATGGCCCGCAACTTCATCGAGGCTGACCTGCGCATCAACGAGCTGCGCGATTCGCCGCTGCTGCTCGACTCCTGGTTGCGGGGCAAGAAGGTCATTGTCGACCGTCGCGCCAGCGGCACGTTCGTCGGTGGCCCGATGGCCGGTGTGCAATGGGTGACCGGCGCCGATGGCAAGACCACCATTCCCGGCGCCTGGGTCGGCACGCCACTGGCCGACGTGTCCGGCTGGGTTGGCGTGGGCAAGACCGACCTGAGCGAACTGTCTGCCACCGCCGGCAGCATCAACCTGCGTGCGGGCGGCGCGGTGATCACCCGTGCCGGATCGGTACTTGATGTCTCCGGTGGCTCGGTGCGGTATAGCGACGGCACCAACACCGCGACCAAGCTCATGGGCGCCGATGGTCGCATCTACACCATGGACCAGGCCACGCCCTACATGACCTACACCGGCATCGCTGGGGAATTCAGCAACGTGCATGCGCGCTGGGGCGTGACAGAAACCTGGCGCTCGCCGCTGATTGGCGCGAACCAGAAGGAAGCTGGCTACACCGAAGGGCGCAAGGCCGGCGACCTGAAGATCTATGCGGGCGACGCATTGGTGCTCGAAGGCGACATGCTCGGCGGCACGGTGGCCGGCAACCGTCCGCAGCAAAAGTCGGTGAGCAACAACGGGGGGCGCGTCGAGCTGGGTGAAAACACGCCTGACGGCCGGCCGTGGTCGCCCGGCACGATCATCGTCAGCCACGACCCCAAGCGGCTGGGCGCCGATTTCACGGCGACCACGAAGCTTGCCGAAGAGTTTTACATGCCGGTGCTGCCGGGCCAATCCGTTTCGCGCAAGCTGACCTACCTGTCGGACGACATGCTGAGCAATTCGGGCATGGGCACCATCGTTCTCAACAATATTCGCGGTGACTTCGAGCTTGCCGCCGGTGCCAACCTGCAACTGGCGCCGGGCGCATCGCTGTTCGTCGCCGGCACCGAAGGCTCGACCAACGACATCCGCATCAATGGCCAGATTCGCATTGCAGGCGGGGCCATCAGCTTGTCGTCGTCCAACGGCGCACTCAAGGTCAGCCGCGATGGCGGTCTCGACGTCAGCGGCCAGTGGATCAATGCCTGGCGCGATGGGGTCACCAGCGGCGGCTGGGCGATCAACGGCGGCGCCATTACGGTGAACGTGGCGAAGATATCGGCCCATCCGGATGCCGTGTTCGATGTGTCGGGCGGGGGGCGCGTGGACATCGGCAAAGACGCCCGGCCATCGCTGCGCGTGGGTGACGCCGGCTCGGTCACGCTGGTGGGCGTCACTCCCGAGCTGGACCTGGCAGCGCTGAACTTGCGGGCCTGGTCTGCAGGCGCTGCCGGTAGCCTGGCGCTCGATGTGTTCTCGTCGGTACAGATCGGCGGCAGCGCAGCGCCAGACCCGGTCACCGGCAAGCCTGTCGTCACGCTGCTGCCGCCGACGCTGTATGGTGAACGTGGCTTTGGTCGGGTCTCGGTCTCGGTGCGTGGCAACGGCGACATCGTCGTGCCGGCAGGCATCGAGGTGTCGCAGCAGGCATCGAGCCTGGTGCTTGACGAGCTTGACTGGCGCTCCCTGGCCAGCGGTGTGAGCCTGGCTTCTACCGCTCCCTTGGGCATGCTGTCTCCCGAGCAACGGGCCACGCGCAAACCGGCCCAGCTTTCGCTCGGCACGGCCAACGGCATGATTTCGGTTGGTGCCGGCGCCGTGGTGCATACCGACACCGGTGGCACCTTGTTGATCAACGCCGGTGGTAATCTTGGCGCAGTCGATATTGCAGGGCGGCTCGATGCAGCGGCCGGACGCATTGCGCTGTCCGGGGGCAAGGTCACCTTGCAGGCCGGCGGCGAACTGCTCTCGCGTGGCGTGCCACTGATCTACACCGACGAGCGCGGCCGCCAGGCCGGCAAAGTGCTCGATGGTGGCACGGTCGACATCCAGGCGGGTGAAGTGCTGCTGGCCAAGGGCGGGCTGATCGATGTATCCGGTGCCACGGGTGAAATCGATGGCGTGCCCGATTCGGTGCTGTTTGGTCGGCGCGCGTCGCCGACGTTGCCCAAGATCACGCTCGACAGTAACGGTGGGCTGATCCAGATCAAGGGGAAGGGGCTGGTCGAGAGCACCATGGTAGGCCATGCAGGAGGTCCGGGTGGCGTCGGTGGGCGCATTGCGCTGAACATGTTCGCGCCTTCCGCCCAGGGTGGCACGGTATTGGATCAAATCAAGCAGATGTTGAGCGATCCGGATTGCTATGGCCTGCCCGGCGACGGTGTCTGCGGCGATTGGAGCCAGGGGTTGGATTATGACTGGGCGCCGGGGCTTCGGGACTTCGGCTATGTGGTCAACGGCCCGATGATCATTTCGTCGTCGTTGATTGCAGCCCTGATCGATACAAAGGAGCTGGTGATATCGGACCGGTTGGCCGCGCCGGGTCCGCCCGCGCCGCTCGACCCGGCGCAATTCGGACTCTCGCAGGAAGCGATGGACCTGTTCCGCGACGCGCTATTCGGTGGCAACGATTTGCTGCGTGATGGCATGCAAAAGCCTGGTCAGGCCTATACGCTCACGGTACGTCCGGCGTCGTTTGCCAAGGGCGGCTTTGCCGACCTGTCGCTGCTCAATTCGTCACTGGGTCCGATTCGCCTCGACAGCGCGCGTATTGCCATGGAGCGCTCCATTTCGCTGCAGGGCAAGATCGTCGGGCATGCCGACAGTTCGTCGTCGCTGAGCGCACCGCACATCAACCTGATCGCCATGCAGGGTACGGCACCGGCGTCGCTGGCAGCCGAGGTCTCCGACGCCCGGGGCGAATTGACGCTGGCCGGCCAGTTGATCGACATTTCTTCCGGCAGTGAACCGGGCGTGTCGCCCGAAGGCAGTGTGCGTATTACCGGCTTCGGCCGCACGGTGCTTGAAGCCGGCGAAATCCGCATGGGCGGTGCGCTACCCGAGCAATTGGCTGAAGGGCGCCTGCAGATCAACCTGGACGTTGATGGACAACTGGTGCTCAAGGCCGGCCAGATCTACCCGGCAACAGCGATGATCGGCGTGATTCGCGCTACCGATTCGATCAGCGTCGAGCGTCTTGGCGATGCCATCGGCGGCAATCCACTGTCGGCCGGCGGTACGCTGCGCCTGGCCGCCCCCGTGATTGCGCAAAACGGCGTATTGCGTGCGCCGTTCGGCCAGATCGAGCTTGATGCGAGTGAACGTCTTTCGCTCGGCGCCGGCAGCCTCACTTCGGTGTCGGGCGTGGGCGTGATCGTGCCGTATGGCACCTTGGTTAATAACGAGCACTGGCACGATCCGACCAAGCCTGCGGATATCAACAATCCGTCGTCGGGTTCGCTGTCCGCACCGCCTGCAAAACGCATCAGCCTGAAGTCTCCCGATGTTGGACTGGCCAAGGAGGCGATCGTCAACATCGAGGGTGGCGGTGACCTGTATAGCTGGGAGTTCGTGGCGGGTCCGGGCGGTTCGCACGATGTGCTCAATCTACCTGGCATGTTCGCCATCCTGCCAGGGCAGGCCGGCGCCGCACCCGCCAGCGCCGGCGAGGCCGGACGACGCGTCTGGCTGGCCGGTGGTCCGGGCCTGGCCGCCGGCTGGTACAACTTGCTGCCGGCACGCTACGCGCTGCTGCCAGGCGCCTTCGCCGTGCAGGCGACCGGCCAGGCCTGGGGTGGTCCGCTGGTGCGGGCCGCGGTCGGCCCGGATGGCATCCTCTTCATGCAGGGCAAGGGCGGGAGCGTCTTCACCGGTACCCAGGATGCCCAAGCCTCTACCTGGCGTGTGATGTCCGGTGGCACCTTGCGTCGGTACAGCGAATACAACGAAGCCTTCGCCAACGACTTCTTCTCGTCCGACGCCTTCAAGCTCACCCAGTATCGCCTGAGCGGCACCAACGTGGTCACGCCGCGCTTGCCGCGCGACGGTGGCTCCGTGGTCTTCGAGGCCGGCCAGCGGCTGACGCTGGACGGTACGCTGCGATCCGCCCCCGACCTGGGTGGGCGTGGCGGGCTGGTCGACATCGCCGGCAAGAAGATCGCGATCGTGGGGGCCGGGCAGGACGCAGCAAGCCTGCAGGCCGACGGCTACCTCATCATCGATGCGACCAGCCTGTCGAACTTCGGCGCCGGCAGTCTCCTGATTGGCGGCAAGCGCTCCGGCAACGCACTCGGGCTGGAGCTGGATGTGAGCGCCACCGACATCGTGGTGCGCAACGCGGACGGCTCGGAGCTGGTCGGACCTGAAATCATCCTGGCCGCTAGCGACCGGGTGGCCATCGAGACCGGCAGCCGGGTCAGCGCCCGGGGAGCAGGCGGACGCAGCGCCGGCAATCTGGTGATGAAGCCCAAGGTAGCGGCAATCTACACCGATCCCGACGGCACCCTGGACGACAACAATGACGGTGTGATCGACGCCAAGGATGCCGTTGACGATGTACTGACCACACCGTCGCGCGACTGGGGCGCGCTGGTGCGGGTGAGTACCAGCGACACGGTCAGGGTGATCCGGCAGAATGTGGACACCTTGCAGGGCGGCCTGGTCAACATCGGCGCGGGTGCTATCGTCAATGGCGACAAGGCGTTGCTGATCGACGCCACACGGACGACGGAGCTGGCCAGTTCCGCCCAGGTGATCGGCGCCGACCTGTCGGTGGCATCGGGACGCATCGGGTTCGGCGGCGGCACCGCGGGCATGGTGCTCGATGCCGGCGCGCTGTCGCAACTGGCCAATACCAGCCACTTGACCTTGCGCAGTTACTCCGATTTCGATTTCTACCGCTCGCTCGACCTGGGGGCGGCGGGCCTGGCCTCGCTCACTTTCGATGGCGGCGCATTCGTCGGTCGCGGTGCGGGCGACGTGATCATCAGGGGTGAACGTATCGCCCTGGCCAACAGCGGTGCGAATGCCCAGGCGTCGGGCGCGGTCGGTGGCGGTGGGTTCACGCTGGACGCCGCGACCCTGGTGCTGGGCGTGGGTCAGAAGCGTTTCGATGGTTTCAGTGCCGTCACGCTGGCGGGCCGTGAACAGATCGTCGGCGAAGGCGCCGGGGAGGTGCTGTCCGGTGCTGCGCTGACGCTGCAGACGCCCTTGCTGACCGGCCGTGGTGGTGCCGTGCAAAGTGTGGTGTCGCAAGGTGCGCTGCGTGTGGTCGCCCCGGCCGGCGCGGCTGCGGCCGTCGGCGATCTGCAGGATAGCCTGGGCACACGACTCAATCTTGGTGGCGCCGATATCTTCGTCGGCAGCCGTATCGTGGCGCTCGGTGGCAGCGTCGACATGGCCGCCACCGGTGGCAATCTGGTGGTGGCAGACGGTGCAGGTATTGACGTGAGCGGCTTCGCCAAGCGCTTCTTCGACGTCGCCGAATACGCCGATGCAGGTCGTATCAACCTGTCGGCCGTGGGCGGCGACGTCAGGCTGGACGCGGGCAGCAGCCTGAACCTGGCGGCGCATCCGGGCGGCGGTAACGCAGGCATGCTGGCGCTGGCCTCCAGCGGCGGCACCGTGGTGCTGGACGGCACCATTGCCGCGCAAGCCGGCGGTGACGGCGCCATGCGCGGCAAGGCCGGCAGTTTCTCGCTCGACATCGGCATGCTGTCCGACTTCGCCGGCTTCAGCCAGCGACTCAACGACGCCGGCTTCAACCGCTCCCGGCAGTTCCGCATCCGCCAGGGTGACGTCGTGCTGGCCGGACTGACCACGGTGGAAGACTTCGGCCTCACGGCCGACCGTGGCAGCATCGACATCGCCGGCACGGTGGACGCGCGCTCGCCTTACGGGGGCCTCATCCGCATCACCGGCGGCAACGGTGTGGCCATGCGCGCCGGTGCGCAGTTGCTCGCTGGCGCCACCAGTGAACTCGGTACCGGGCGGGTCACCCTCGAAGCCGTCGGCGGACAGTTGAACCTGTCGGGCGGACGTATCGACGTGACAGGCAATGAGGGTGGCCGCGTACGGTTGCGCTCCCGCCAGAACGCCACGCACGACGACATTGAAGTCACCGCATTGAACGCGGTCGTCAGTGGCGCACGTTCAGCCGTGCTCGAAGGCGTCAGCAGTTATGACGTGCGGGATTACGACGGTGCTACGGTCGATTCGGTGAAGGCCGATGCGGTAGCCCACGCCGGCCGGTTCAGCAACGCCGCCGGTGCTATCGCCAACCGCCTTGGCACCACCCTGGCGGTGATGCCCGGCATCGAGATCAGGAGCGAGGGCGACCTGAGCCTTAACAGCGACTGGAACCTGTTCACTGATTTTGCCGGTGCTCGCGAAGGCACGCTGAGCCTGCGCGCCGGTGGCAACCTGGCCATCAACAGCCACTTGAGCGATGGTTTCGATGTCGCAGGCCGTAGCGGTGTACTGCAACAGGGCGCCTCCTGGAACCTGCGGCTGGTCGCCGGCGGCGACCTCAATTCGGCCTACACGCTGGCGATGAAGCCGCTGGCAACGCTGGCCGCAGGCAAGGGTTCGATCGTCATCGGTACGGCCAATACGGCACCGCCTGACGGCAACCTGCCTGCGCCCGACAATGGTGTGGGCAAGCTAGTGCGTACCGGCGCCGGCGATATCGAGGTACGCGCCGGACGTGACCTCACGCTGGCGCACAAGGAATCGGTGATCTATACCGCCGGTCGCCGGGATGCCACCGTCTGGACCGATTTCACCACCGCCAAGCCGAACGCCAGCTATGGCGTGGAAGGCGGCAATCTCGACATCGCGGTGCAGGGCAGCATCGCGGCCCAGCCTTCGGGGCAGCACTTCAGCGAGTGGCTCAACCGCCAGGGCACGCTGAACGCCCAACGCTATTTCGGTGAATACCAGAACGGCGAATCGGGTATCCGGCCTGATGGTACCTACGGCTACCTGACGCACCCGGCCGAACAGTCGAGCTGGTGGATCGACTACGGCAGGTTCCAGCAGGGCGTGGGCGCCTTGGGCGGCGGCAACGTGAGTGTCAGTGCCGGCGGCGACCTGCGTAACCTGCTGGTCGCATTGCCGACCAACATGCGCGTGCGCGGCGGGCGCTCGGCCAGCGAGGCGATGCAAGTCGAGACCCGCAACGGCGGCGCCTTGCAGGTCGAGGCGGGTGGCGCGATCCTGGGCGGGCAATATTACGTGGCGCGCGGCGCCGGCGAGATCCGCGCCGGTGAGACCGGCGTCGGCTACAGCGTCAACGTCGACCGCGACGACAGTGCCGGCCACTTCGTCAGGTCGAGCTATACGGTGGCGCCATTGCTGGCGCTGGGCGACGCTACGCTGAGCCTGCGCACGGCCGGCAACCTGGTGCTGCAAAGCGTGATCGATCCGTTGTTGGTGGGAAATGGCGAAGGCTTGCGCAGTGATGGGCAATTGCTCAACTACGGCGCCTACATGAGCGGCTATACCGACCGCAGTGCGTTGAAACTGGTCTCCACCGGCGGCGACATCACCTTCGTCAACCGCACACAGTTCATCTTCCGCGATCTGAAGCTGAACTTCTTCGATAACGACACGCTGGTCGGTTTCGGTGGTAATCGCTATCCGGCAAGGCTGTCGGCGGTGGCGCTCAATGGCGGCCTGTCCATCGATGGCCCGCTGTACGTGCTGCCCGGCACCACCAACGACGTGTCGCTGGTGGCCAATGGCGATATCCGCTTTGCGGCGACCCTGAGCATGGCTTACGCCACGCCGGCGATGATGCCTTCGCCGACGATGCCGGCCGGCGCCGGTTCACCGTTCAGCCAGATCAACATGGAGGCCATGCTCGAGAACCGGATCAACTGGTCGGGCGCCTCCGAAATCAAGGACCCGTATCTGCGCAGCGTCAGTAATCCCGATGTGCTGCCGCTGGTGAACGATCATGAACCCAGTCGCATCTATGCTGCGCGCGGGTCGATCTATGGACTCGACGTGAAGGCCAACGAGCAGACCTGGGTGCGTGCAGGCACCGACATCCGTGGCGTGCGCATGGCGGGCCGCAACGTGCATGCGTACGATACCACGCTGCTGGAGGCAGGCAACGATATCCTGGCGACAGAGCAGGTAACCCGGCTGGACCGCGATAACGTGACAGCTGCAGGGCTGACGGGCAACATCGAGATGCAGGGGGCGGGCACGCTGGTGCTGGCCGCCGGACGGGACGTGTACGCCGACAACCTGCAGGTCATGACGCTGGGCAACCAGCGCTATGACCAGAACAATCGTCCGATGGCCGATACCCAGGTCAAGGGGCTGCCGACCAACGGCGCGGCCATCACCGTCATGGCCGGGTTGAACGGTGCGGTGGGCTACGACGCCTTTGCCAGCGCCTACCTCGATCCGGCCCGGGTTGCCGTCATGCCGGAATACCTCAAGACGCGTGGGGCGGATGGCACGTTGCTGCCTCTGTACCTGGTTGACCAGATAGAGACGCGCGCCGGCGCACAGGAAAAGACCGTACGCCGCGGCCTGGTGTCGTATATGCAAGGCATGACCGGCGAGACGCTTACGCCACTGGATGCATGGGCGCGGTTCCAGGCCCTGCCGGCATTGGCGCGCCAGCAGTTCCTGCGCCAGGTCTATCTGCTTGAATTGCGCGAAGCAGGGCGCGACCAGAACGAACCCGGCACGGGTGGCCTGCCACGCAACGGCGGCTACAACCGGGGTTACGCCGCCATTGCCACGCTGTTCCCGGGCAACGGCTGGAAGGGCGACGTCGCTGCCAACAGCCTGATGCTGCGCACCATGGTCGGCGGCGACATCAACGTGCTGACTCCTGGCGGCGGTCTGCAGGTCGCGGCATTGGGCGCCACCGTGCCGGTCGGCTATGGCCTGGTCACGCTGGCTTCGGGTCACATCAACGTGTTTGCCAGGAATGACGTCACGGTCAACCAGTCGCGCATACTTTCCTTCGTACCGGCGGCGACTAGGCAAGGCAGCGACCAGATCATCTGGTCTACGGTTGGCAATATCGATGCCGGGCGCGGGGCGAAGACGGTGCGTGTGCCTTCTGCGCCCGAAGTGGTCACCGACCTTGATGGCGTGACCGTGATCCGCGAAAAATCGGACATGAGCGGCAGCGGCATCGGCACCGTGGGTGACGGCGACGTCGATCTGGTCGCACCGGGTGGCACGGTCAATGCCGGCGACGCAGGCTTGCGGGTGGCCGGCAACCTGAGCATTGCCGCGTTGCAGGTGCTCAACGCCGACAATATCCAGGTCAAGGGTGAAAGCAAGGGGCTCCCGGTCATCGCGGCAGTCAACATCGGCGCCCTGAGCGACGCCAGTGCGGCGGCGGCCCAGGCCACCGTTGCAGCCCAGGACGTGGTGCAGCGTGAACGCGCCGCGGCGCGCCAGGCCATGCCGTCGGTCTTCACGGTGCGGGTTCTGGGATTCGGCAATGAATCGATGGAACGCAGCGACGCCGCGCCGGCATCTTCCGGCGGCAGCCCTGCCGCCAGTCGTTACGACGCAAGCAACCCGGTGCAATTCGTCGGCCTGGGTGGCAGATTCAATCCGGCAGAACTGGGTCGGTTGACGGCGGACGAACGGCGTCGGTTGGAGCAGCACCGCTAGCCAGGTAGCACGTGGCGGGACTGCCCGCCCCGGGCCTGTTTTACGGCTCGGGACGGGGTGTGCCCGATCCGGCATCCGTACATGGACTTGCACCTTGTTGGCACCCGTCGCAGGTCCGGCGGCGTGCGGCGACGTGAGTCAAACCCTGGGCAGATCGACATGGACTTGAACATCCCGCATGACCAGGAGACATCGTCTTGGGACGAAGCAGCCGCGACGTTTGCGCACGGCGCGCAGCGGTGCACCGAATTGCAGGACTTCCTGATCGGGAACTACGAGCACCTGAAACGCCGGCTGGCGCGCCGCCTCGGCTGCGCCGACATGGTCAGCGAATGCTTGCACGACACCTGGCTGCGCCTGGAGTCACACATATTGCCGGCATCAGTCCAGAACCCTGAAGCCTACCTCTATCGCATGGCCTGCAATGCGGCCGTGGACCGCTTGCGCTGCGACCGCCCGTGGCAAACGGTGGCCGAGCCTGAATCCGAGTTGGAGCGTCTTGTCGACCAGGCTCCGGGGCCCGAGAAGATTGCAACCGCGCGCTCGGAGCTGGCCGCCTTCGAACGCGCCTTGCTACGCCTGCCCCGTCGCCACCGAGGCGTGCTGGTGGCGCTGCGCATCGACGAGATGAGTCGCCAGGAGGTAGCGGCGCGCTACGGCATTTCATTGCGCACGGTCGACGCCGCGCTGCGCCAGGCGCTGGACTACTGCGCCGAGCACATCGGCCAGCATGCGTTTGCGGGTGCCAGCCACCATCGGAGCCGTTCGTCGCTGCCGAAGCCGAGGCAATAGTCGCGATCCCGATATATGCGCCACCGGCAGCATGCTGCCGGTGGCCGCTCGCTTGCCGCCGACAGCCGATACAATGTGTCTTTTCCGGCACGTAGCTACAAGTGCCGGTCATCGCACTCCGGATGGCAGATGATGCAACCCAAACCTTACAAGATCCCCGAATCGGTATTAGTCGTTATCCATACCGCGCAATACGAGGTGCTGCTGATCGAGCGCACGGACAAGGCCGGTTTCTGGCAATCGGTGACCGGTTCCCGCGACACCCTGCAGGAAGACTTGTCAGAGACTGCCCGACGCGAAGTGCAGGAAGAAACCGGCATAACAGTTGCCGGCGGCAGCGTAGAATCAGGACACGCTGACGGATCGACCGTGCCCGGCGCCAATTTGTGCGACTGGCAACTTTCCAATGTCTACGAAATCTATCCTGTCTGGCGGCATCGTTATGCGCCCGGGGTGACACGCAATACCGAACATGTCTTCGGGCTGCTGGTGCCGCGTGAGATACCGGTCACGCTGGCGCCGCGCGAACACACGCGTTACCAATGGTTGCCCTATCGTGAAGCAGCGGATCGCTGTTTTTCGCCTTCCAACGCCGAAGCCATCCTGCAATTGCCGAGCTTCATGCGGAGTTAGTGGCGCGGCCAGGTGGCGAGCCGGACAAGAACACAAGAAAGGTTGCTCACATGAAGCTGCGCGTTGCGACTTACAACATCCACAAGGGCGTCACCTCGTTCGGCGGTCGGCCCCGCATCCTGGCGCTGAAGCAGGCGTTGGCCCAGCTCGATGCCGACATCCTGTTCCTGCAGGAGGTGCAGGGCCGGCACGACCTGAATGCCTTGCGTCACACCTCCAACTGGCCGCAGCAGGGCCAGCACGAATACCTGGCCGGCGAGACCCATCATTCGGCCTACGGCATGAACGCCGTCTACGATCACGGGCATCACGGCAATGCGCTGATTTCGCGCTTCGCCATTTCGTCGTTCCGCAACCAGGACGTGTCGGACCACTCGTACGAGTCGCGCGGCATCCTGCACTGCGTGGTGCCGGTCGATGGCGTCGAGGTGCATTGCTACGTGGTGCACCTGGGCCTGTTCGCCGGTGGCCGGCGACGCCAGACGGCAGCGCTGATCGAGGCCGTGCGGTCGTCGTCGCCGCCCGATGCGCCGCTGATCATCGCCGGTGATTTCAATGACTGGACCAACCAGCTGAGCAAGATGCTTTACCAGCGCATCGGCGTGCAGGAAGTGTTCGACCAGCCTGTCACCAAGGGGCTGATGAACGGGCTGCGTCGCCTGGGTGGGCTGTCGACGCCGATCCGTCCCGCGCGCACCTTCCCGGCTATGCTGCCGTGGTTGCGACTGGACCGGATCTACCTGCGCGGCTTCAAGGTGCACAAGGCCGAGGTGCTCAGCGAAGGTCCCTGGGCACGGCTGTCCGATCACGCACCGATCATCAGTGAGCTGCACCTGACGTAGACTGTGTATTTTCCGGTCTCGACGCATCCCGACTGTTTTCAAGTCCAATCAAAAGTCCTGCATGCGCCACCCCAATTTCACCGATGGCAATGAGGTCGCGCTGCTGCACAGCGGCGCCGCCTACTATCCTGCGCTGATCGCCGCCATCGAGGCCGCGCGCGTCGAGATCTATCTCGAAACCTATATCTTCGCCATCGACGACACCGGCGTGCTGGTGCGCGACGCCCTGCAACGGGCCGCCGCGCGCGGGGTGGTGGTGTATGTCATCACCGACTGGACCGGCACCGGGCGCGCCCATAGTGCGCAGTTGAAGCAATCCTTTGCCGCCGCCGGCGTGCAGCATCGCTCCTTCAATCCCTGGTTCCGGCGCGGCGTGGCCCGCAGTCACCGCAAGCTGTGCGTGGTGGATCGCCAGGTCGCCTTTGTGGGGGGCCTCAATATCAATGACGATTTCATCTCCGACAGCGGGCAGGCGATTCCGTTGCCGGCCCCGCGCTGGGACTTTGCCGTGCGCATCACCGGCGGCCTGGTGCTCGATATCTATCGCGAGATGGAAGCGCAGTGGTTGCGGGTGGGGCACATGAAGCTCAAGGCGCGCTGGGAAAACTTCAAGCGGCTGCGCCACGTGCTGTCGATTCCGGTGCATCACGGCGCCCAGGCGGCGCTGGTGGTGCGCGATAACTTTCGCAACCGGCGCACCATCCAGCGCGCCTATCTGCAGGCGCTGGGACGGGCGCGCGAAAGCGCCTTCCTGGCCAATCCGTATTTTGCACCCGGGCGCAAGATGCGACGCGCGCTGGAAGAGGCTGCGCAGCGTGGCGTGCGGGTGACCCTGCTGCTGGGGGTAGGGCAGTTTGCGATGCAGGACGCGGTAGCCCATTCGTTCTATCCCAAGCTCCTGCGCGCCGGTGTGCGCATCATCGAATACACCAAGACCCAGTTGCACGCCAAGGTGGCGGTGGTGGACGACCATTGGTCTACGGTCGGCTCGAGCAATTTCGATGGGCTCTCGCTGTTCGTCAACCAGGAGGCCAACGTGGTGATCCAGGATGCCGCCTTTGCCCAGTACCTGCGCCAGGAGATCGAAGCCGGCACCGCCCATGCGCATGTCGTGCACCTGTCCGATTTCGCCCATGTGCCCTGGTACAAGCGGGCCGGTTATGGCGCCGCCTTCCTGCTGTACCGCGCGGTGATCCACGTCATCACATTAGGGCGCGACGCCTGAGGCCAATACCGAAAATCCACCATATCGCCATTCATCATGAAATGGACTAAGATGGCCGTCCGGGTTTCCGATGGATGGCCGTGCAGTGGTCTTCCTGACAATCAATAAAAGGAGCGAATTATGGATGATGTCGTCATTGTGGCAGCACAGCGGACTGCCATTGGCAAGTTCGGCGGTTCTCTGGCAAAGATTGCCGCGGCCGACCTCGGCGCGCAGGTCATCAAGGCCTTGCTGGCCAAGACCGGCATCAAGCCCGAGACCATCAGTGAAGTCATCCTGGGTCAGGTGCTGACGGCAGGCGTGGGTCAGAATCCGGCGCGCCAGGCAGTGATTCGCTCCGGCCTGCCCGACATGGTGCCGGCCTTTGTGGTCGGCAAGGTCTGCGGCAGCGGCCTGAAAGCGGTGCAACTGGCGGCGCAGGCGATTCGCTGTGGCGACGCCCAGATCGTCATCGCCGGTGGCCAGGAAAACATGAGCGCCTCGCCGCATGTGCTCAATAATTCGCGCGACGGTTTTCGCATGGGCGACGCCAAGCTGACCGACACCATGATCGTCGACGGCTTGTGGGATGTCTATAACCAGTACCACATGGGTATCACCGCCGAAAACGTCGCCAAGAAATTCGATATCTCGCGCGAAGAGCAGGACGCCTTCGCCGCCGCTTCCCAGAACAAGGCCGAGGCCGCGCAAAAGGCCGGCCGCTTCAAGGATGAGATCGTCCCCATCGAGATCAAGGGCAAGAAGGAAACCGTGGTGTTCGACACCGACGAATTCGTCAAGCATGGCGTGACTGCCGAATCGCTCGGCACGCTGCGTCCGGCCTTCGACAAGGCCGGCACGGTCACCGCCGGCAACGCCTCGGGCATCAACGATGGCGCCGCCGCGGTGGTGGTCACATCGGCCAGGCTGGCGGCCGAACTGGGCCTGCCGGTGCTGGCCCGGATCAAGTCGTATTCGTCGGCTGGCCTGGACCCCAGCATCATGGGCATGGGCCCGGTGCCGGCATCGCAACTGACCTTGAAGAAGGCCGGCTGGACACCGCAAGACCTGGACCTGATGGAAATCAACGAAGCCTTCGCGGCCCAGGCGATTGCCGTCAACAAGCAGATGGGCTGGGACACCAGCAAGATCAACGTCAACGGCGGCGCCATCGCGCTGGGTCACCCGATCGGCGCCTCCGGCGCGCGCGTGCTGGTGTCGCTGATCCACGAGATGGTGCGTCGCGACGCCAAGCGCGGCCTGGCCAGCCTTTGTATCGGTGGCGGCATGGGCGTGGCATTGGCGCTGGAGCGTTGAGTTTGTGGCCAATCGTCCCGGCCTGGGCCGGGGCGACGGCTGGCATCACACGCTGAATGAATTGCTTATGACTGATACCACCCGCATCGACAAATGGTGCTGGGCTGCGCGTTTCTTCAAGACGCGCTCGCTGGCCACCGAGGCCATCGAGCGCGGTCGCGTCAAGCTCAACGGTGAACGCACCAAGCCCGCCCATAGCGTCAAGCCGGGCGACCTGCTGGCGATCGACAACGGCGCCACCGAATGGCAGGTGCAGGTCGTCGGTATTGCCGACAAGCGCGGCTCGGCCGCCATCGCCGCCACGCTTTATAACGAAACCGAAGACAGCGTCCAGCGCCGTGCAGCCAGCGCCGAGCAGCATCGCCTGTTTCGCGAACCTTCTTCCCAGCTCAAGGGGCGTCCGACCAAACGCGACCGGCGCCTGCTGGATCGCTCCTCGGAATGAATTGCTGAGCCACGCAGCGTTGTAAGATAGCGGCAGATCTCCGGCCAGTCTTATAACAGAAGGTGCGAATGTCTCAGGCAGCCCTGTTCCAGCAACCGATCCGCAAGGAGTGCCCGCCCGGCGCATGCAAGTGCGAGCGCGAGCAGTTGCTGGACGACCTGCATGCACCCGCCGCACGGGTGCTGATGCTGACCCGCGACGAAGAAAAACGCCTGATCGAGCGCATCGGTCGCATCGACACCTTCGACGATCTGCAGCGGGTGGGCATGCTGATGCAGCGCAACCTGGGCATCGTGCTGCAGATCGTGCCGGTGGCACGCGAAGTGCGTACCGTACGCGGACTGCAGATTCGCCTGCTGGATCAACCCGGCCTGTGCCACAAGACCCGCCAGACCGTCCCTGCCGCCATCCGCAAGCGGCTCGAGGAAATCCCCACAATCGTCTATGCTCTGCTGGACGCCCACGACCTGCTGGGCAGCGCCGCGCCCGGCGCCGAATGATCTCTTGCCATCAGGAAAATGAAGCATCCGCTGCTTCGCCGAATTTCGTTTGACATTTGGATGGCGATGAATAATAGTACGATCGTTCGAATATATTCAATGCGCTGAAAAAAACGCATGAAAAGGTCCCGGCGCCCGGCGCACGGAACTGCCGGCAGCCCGAGGACGGGCGCTGATATCAAAGAGATAACAATGAACGAGACCAGCAAGTCCAGTGCCGCCATCGCGCGGCCCAAGTTTTTGCGCAAGGGCGAGCAGACCCGGGCGGCGATCCTCGATGTCGCGTTGGAACTGGCCAGCCGTGACGGCCTCGAGGGGCTCACCATCGGCTTGCTGGCCGAGAAGATGAAGATGAGCAAGTCCGGCGTGTTTGCCCATTTCGGCTCACGCGAAGACCTGCAGATCGAGGTGGTGCGCCTGTACCACACCCGTTTCGAGCAAGACGTGTTCTACCCATCCATCAAGGAACACCGTGGCCTGCCCCGGTTGCAGAGCATGTTTGCGCGCTGGGTCAAGCAGGTGACGGTGGAAATCGCACTGGGCTGCATCTACATCAGCGGCGCGGTCGAGTATGACGATCGTCCGGGCGCCATACGCGACCACCTGGTAGCGATGGTGCAAGCCTGGCGCGACGCCCTTGAGCGCAGCATCAAGCAGGCCGTCGAACAGGGCCATCTGCGGGCCGACCTCGATGTCGGCCTGATGGTCTACGAGATCTACGGCCTGATCCTGGCGTTGCACCACGATGCCCGCTTCCTCAATATCCCGGGCAGCGTCGATCGCGCCCAGGCCAGTTTCGGGCGCCTTATCGAGAGTTATCGCCCGACCGGCAGCAGCGACACCGCCAGCACCCCCAAGAATTCCAAATCGGTTGCCAAGAAAGCAGCCTGAACCCAAGACCATCGGAGACAGCCATGCCCCAATACCAAGCCCCCATTCGCGATATGCAGTTCGTGCTGCACGAGCTGCTCAACGTCGAAGAGGTCTTGAAAGACCTGCCGCCGCATGCGGATACCAACCGTGAACTGATCGACCAGGTGCTGGAAGAGGGCGGCAAGTTCACCGCGCAGGTGCTGTTTCCGCTGAATCATTCGGGCGACCGCGAAGGCTGCCATTTCGATCGCGAGACCAAGAGCGTCACCACGCCTAAGGGTTTCAAGGAAGCCTACCAGCAGTACGTCGAGGCCGGCTGGCCGGCGCTGGCGTGCGACACCGAATACGGCGGCCAGGGTTTGCCGCTGGTGCTCAACAACTCGTTCTACGAGATGCTCAATTCGTCCAACCAGGCCTGGACCATGTATCCCGGCCTGTCGCATGGCGCCTATGAATGCCTGCACGCGCATGGCTCCGACGAGCAGAAGCAGCTGTACCTGCCCAAGTTGATCTCGGGCGAATGGACCGGCACCATGTGCCTGACCGAATCGCATTGCGGCACCGACCTGGGCCTGTTGCGCAGCAAGGCCGAGCCGCAGGCCGACGGCAGCTACAAGATCACCGGCAACAAGATCTTCATCTCGGCCGGCGAAAACGATATGTCGGCCAACATCGTGCATCTGGTGCTGGCACGCCTGCCGGACGCACCGCAGGGCTCCAAGGGCATCTCGCTGTTCATCGTGCCCAAGTTCCTGCCCAACGCCGATGGCTCGCTGGGCGGTCGCAACCCGATCACCTGTGGCGCCATCGAGGAAAAGATGGGCATCCACGGCAACGCCACTTGCCAGATGAACCTGGACGGCGCCACCGGCTGGCTGATCGGCCAGCCGCACAAGGGTTTGCAGGCGATGTTCGTGTTCATGAACGCGGCGCGCCTGGGCGTTGGCATGCAGGGCCTGGGCCTGACCGAAGTGGCCTACCAGAACGCCGTGACCTATGCCAAGGATCGGGTGCAGATGCGCAGCCTGTCCGGCATCAAGGCGCCCGAGAAGGCAGCCGACCCGATCATCGTGCATCCCGACGTGCGCCGCATGCTGCTGACCGCCCGTGCCTATGCCGAAGGTGGCCGCGCGTTCTGTTCGTATGTCGCGCTTGAACTTGATCGCGAACTGACCCATACCGACGAGCAGGTGCGCCGTGATTCCGGCGACATCGTCGCCCTGCTCACGCCGGTGGTGAAGGCCTTCCTGACCGACAACGCCTGGAGCGCTACCTCCGAGTGCCTGCAGGTCTACGGCGGCCATGGCTATATCTCGGAGTGGGGCATGGAGCAGTACGTGCGCGACGCCCGCATCAACATGATCTATGAAGGCACCAACACCATCCAGTCGCTCGACTTGCTGGGACGCAAGGTGCTGATGGACAACGGCGCCAAGCTCAAGAAGTTCGGTGCGCTGATCCAGGCCTTCGTCGAAGAGCACGGCACGGATGAGGCCATGTCCGAATTCATCACGCCGCTGGCCGACATCGGTGACAAGGTCAGCAAGCTGACCATGGAAATCGGCATGAAATCGTTCGCCAACCAGGATGAAGCCGGCGCCGCTGCCGTGCCTTACCTGCGCGTGGTGGGCCACCTGGTCTTTGCCTGGCTGTTTGCCCGCTCGGCCAGGATCGCCCTTGCCAAGCAGGACTCGGGCGATAGTTTCTATACCGCCAAGCTGGCCACGGCGCGCTTCTACTTCGCGCGCCTGTTGCCGGAAACCGCGATGCTGATCCGTCAGGCGCGTTCCGGCTCGGCCAGCCTCATGGCGCTGGACGCCGACCTGTTCTAAGGTATAACTGACGCTGCCGTCGTCCCGGCCCAGGCCGGGACCCAGCGACTTCAGGTTTCAATCCGAATTCGTTTCGCTTCATCGAAGCACCAGCAAAGGAGACTTGCGTGTCCAATTTCATCGTCAAAAAAGTGGCCGTACTCGGCGCCGGCGTCATGGGGGCGCAGATCGCCGCCCATTGCATCAACGCCCGGGTGCCAGTGGTGCTGTTCGACCTGCCTGCCAAGGAAGGTCCCAAGAACGGCATCGTCCAGCGCGCCATCGACAACCTCAAGAAACTCAGTCCCGCCCCGCTGGGCAACAAGGACGACGCCGCACTGATCCAGGTGGCCAACTACGAGGACGACCTGGCCCAGCTGGCCGGTTGCGACCTGATCATCGAAGCCATCGCCGAGCGCATGGACTGGAAGCATGACCTCTACAAGAAGGTCGCGCCCCACATCGGCCCCGACACCATCTTCGCCTCCAATACCTCGGGCCTGTCGATCACGGCCCTGTCGGACGGCTTCGATGCGGCGCTCAAGGCGCGCTTCTGTGGCGTGCACTTCTTCAACCCGCCGCGCTACATGCACCTGGTCGAGCTGATCCCGACCGCCACCACCGCGCCCGAGATCCTCGACAAGCTCGAAGTGTTCCTCACCACCACGCTGGGCAAGGGCGTCGTGCGCGCCTTCGACACCCCCAATTTCGTGGCCAACCGGGTCGGTATCTTCGGCATCCTGGCCACCGTGATCGAAGCCGATAAATATGGCCTGTCGGTCGACGTGGTCGATGACCTGACCGGCGCCAAGCTGGGCCGCGCCAAGTCCGGCACCTTCCGTACCGCCGACGTGGTCGGGCTGGACACCATGGGCCACGTGATCCGGACCATGCAGGACAACCTCAAGGATGACCCCTTCTTTGCCACCTATGCCACGCCGCCGCTGCTGGCCAAGCTGATCGAGCAGGGTGCGCTGGGCCAGAAGACCGGCGCCGGTTTCTACAAGAAGGTGGGCAAGGATATCCTGCGCATCGACCCGGCCAAGGGTGACTACGTCGCCGGTGGCGGCAAGGCCGACGACATCATTGCCCGCATCCTGAAAGAGAAGGATCCGGTCAAGCGCATGAAAGCGCTGCATGATTCCACCAATCCGCAGGGCCAGTTCCTGTGGGCGATCTTCCGCGACATGTTCCACTACATCGCGGTGCATCTGGAAACGGTGGCCGACAATGCGCGCGACCTCGATTTCGCCATGCGCTGGGGCTTCGGCTGGAGCGTCGGCCCATTCGAAACCTGGCAAGCCTCGGGCTGGCAGCAGATCGCCCAGTGGGTCAAGGAAGACATCGAGGCCGGTCGTGCCTTGTCCAGCGCCGCGCTGCCGGCATGGGTGTTCGACGGTCGCGAAGGGGTGCACGGCGCCCGCGGTTCCTATTCGCCGTCGAAGAAGTCGGAGGTGGCCCGTTCTGCGCTGCCGATCTACCAGCGTCAGGTTTTCCGCGCGCCGCTGGCGGGCGAGGGCGTGGCCGATGGCAAGGTCGCCGGCACGACCTTCTTCGAAGACGAGTCGGTACGTGTCTGGCACCAGGACGACGAGGTATTGATCCTGTCCTTCAAGACCAAGATGCACGTGATCGGCCAGGGCGTGATCGATGGCATGAACCGCGCCATCACCGAAGCCGAAGCGAACTTCAAGGGCCTGGTGATCTGGCATCCGGACGCCGCCGAAGGCGGTGCCTTCTCGGCCGGCGCCGACCTGCAGTCGATGCTGCCGCTGTTCATGTCGGGCGGCGTCAAGGCGATCGAACCGGTGGTGCATCAATTGCAGCAGGCGCACCAGCGCCTGAAGTATGCCGGCGTGCCGGTGGTGGCCGCGGTGGCCGGCCTGGCGCTGGGCGGCGGTTGCGAATTGCTGCTGCACACCGCCAAGCGGGTGGTGTCGATCGAATCCTATATCGGCCTGGTGGAAGTGGGCGTGGGCCTGATCCCGGCCGGTGGCGGCTTGAAGGAAGCCGCAGTGCGTGCCGCCCGTGAGGCCAAGGGCAACGACATCCTGCCGTTCCTGAAGGACTACATGCTGGCCGCGGCCACCGCCAATGTGTCGAAATCGGCGCTGGAAGCACGCAAGCTCGGCTATCTGCGCGAGGACGACGTGATCGTCTTCAACCCCTACGAATTGCTGCACGTGGCCAAGGTCGAGGCGCGCGCGCTGTTCGACGCCGGTTACCGCGCGCCGCTGCCGCCGCAGATCCCGGTGATCGGGCGCAATGGCCTGGCCACCATCCTGGCGCAACTGGTCAACATGCGCGATGGCGGCTTCATCTCGGCGCACGACTTCAAGCTGGGCCGGATGATCGCCGAGACGGTGGCCGGTGGCGAAGTGGAAGAAGGCAGTATCGTCAACGAACAGTGGTTGCTCGACATCGAGCGCAAGTTCTTCATGGAGCTGCTCAATCACCCCAAGACCCAGGAGCGGATCATGGGCATGATGCAGACTGGCAAGCCAGTACGCAATTGATGCAAGGCCGATAAAGCTACTGCGCAGGCCAATCTCTGCTGCGACGCTCGCCGTACTTCCGTACGGCTGCGCTTCTCCCGCAGACCTTGGCCCGCTCGCAACGCTTTCTCGACCTTGGGACCGTAGTCAAGTCGCTGATAAAGCATTCGCCCCATACAGGAGCAACAACAATGAGCAAACAACTGCAAGACGCGTACATCGTCGCCGCTACCCGCACCCCGATCGGCAAGGCCCCGCGCGGCATGTTCAAGAACACCCGTCCGGATGACCTGCTGGTGCGCGCCATCCAGGCTGCCGTGGCGCAAGTGCCCGGACTGGATCCCAAGCTGATCGAGGACGCCATCATCGGCTGTTCCTTCCCCGAAGGCGCAGCCGGCCTGAACATGGCGCGTAACGCCGTGCTGCTGGCAGGCCTGCCCAACACCATCGGCGGCGTCACCATCAACCGCTTCTGCGCCTCCGGCATCACCGCCGTGGCGATGGCGGCCGACCGCATCCGCGTGGGCGAAGCCGACATCATGATCGCCGGCGGCGCCGAGTCGATGTCGATGGTGCCGATGATGGGTTTCCACCCCTCGGTGAACATCGACGCCTTCAAGGACGAGAACATCGGCATGGCCTACGGCATGGGCCTGACCGCCGAGAAGGTCGCGCAGCAATGGAAGGTGTCGCGCGAGGCGCAGGACGAGTTCGCCCTGGCATCGCACCAGAAGGCGATTGCCGCCCAGCAGGCCGGTGAATTTGCCGACGAGATGACGCCGTTCGAGATCATCGAGCGCTTCCCCAACCTGGGCAGCGGTGAGATCGACATCAAGACCCGCACCGTCAGCCTGGACGAAGGTCCGCGTGCCGATTCCAATATCGCCGCGCTGGCCAAGTTGAAGCCGGTGTTTGCGGCCAAGGGCAGCGTCACCGCCGGCAACAGTTCGCAGACTTCCGACGGCGCCGGCGCGCTGATCATCGTTTCCGAAAAGATCCTGAAGCAGTTCAACCTGACTCCGCTGGCCCGCTTTGTCTCGTTCGCGGTGCGCGGCGTGCCGCCGGAGATCATGGGCATCGGCCCCAAGGAAGCGATTCCGGCCGCCCTGAAGGCCGCTGGCCTGACCCAGGACCAGATCGACTGGATCGAGCTCAACGAGGCATTTGCCGCCCAGGCGCTGGCGGTGATCGGCGATCTCGGACTGGACCCGGCCAAGGTCAACCCGATGGGCGGCGCCATTGCGCTGGGCCACCCGCTGGGCGCGACCGGCGCGATCCGCGCGGCCACCACCATCCATGCGCTGCGTCGCAAGAACCTGAAGTACGGCATGGTGACCATGTGCGTCGGCACCGGCATGGGCGCGGCGGGCATCTTCGAGCGCATGTAAGTTTTTAATGCGCCAGACGACAGCCGCACCGCTTGCGCCGTGCGGCTGTTTTTCAACTTATCCACAACGTGCGCCCAAGCCGAGAGACTTATGGACATCGAACTGAGCAAGCAGGACGGCATTCTCACCATCGCCTTTGACCGCGAGGACAAGAAGAACGCCATTACCGCCGCCATGTACCAGCAACTGGCCGACGCCCTGAAGGATGCCGAGACCGACGTCGCGGTGCGCGCCATCCTGTTCACTGGCAAGCCCAAGGTTTTTACCGCCGGCAATGATCTGGAAGACTTCCTGAAGCATCCGCCCAGCGGCAAGGACGCGCCGGTATTCCAGTTCCTGGCGCAGATCAGCCATGCCAGCAAGCCCATCGTGGCTGCCGTCGCGGGCGCCGCAGTGGGCATCGGCACCACCATGCTGTTGCATTGCGACCTGGTCTATGCGGCCGACAATGCGCGCTTCTCGATGCCGTTCACGCAGCTGGGCTTGTGCCCGGAGGCGGCGTCATCGCTGTTGCTGCCGCATATCGCCGGCTATCAGCGTGCCGCCGAAAAGCTGCTGCTGGGCGAGCCGTTCGATGCCACCGAGGCGCGCGAGATGGGGTTTGTAAACCGGGTGTTGACGGTAGAGGAGCTGTTGCCGTTCGCCCGCCAGCAGGCGGCCAAGCTGGCGGCGTTGCCGGCGGCATCGATCAGGGTGACCAAGCAATTGATGAAGAAGAACCGGGTGACTGCCACCGAGCAGCAGATCAGCATCGAAGTCGAGCACTTCGCCCGCATGCTGGTGGCGCCTGAAGCCAAGGAGGCATTCACGGCGTTCCTGGAGAAGCGCAAGCCGGATTTTTCGCAGTTCGGGTAGGCTTGGGCGGTTGTCGCAGCATGTACCGTTCTATTTTAGGTATGAGCGGATCTTAGCAACCGCCTGATTGCGGGCTTCAATATCAATACGTAGAAACAGGAAATGAGCGCAGAACTCGCTATGCTGCAGATGAGAGTGAAAGCCCCGACAGCTAGGGGACGGTAGTTTTCAGCGAGTAAATCTGCCCTGATAAATACAATCCCAAAAAGAAGAAATGGGAAAAGAAGCGCGACTGTTAGACACCAGCCGCTATATTTCCTAATTTCTTTCCTGGAGTCTTGTCGCGCTGCTTCCAGGATTGCATCAGCTTCTTCAACAGGCATTCCCTTCAATTCCGGCACAAGCCAATACAGCATGATCCTGAAATAGATGCGCATGTTCTCTCACGGAGTAACGAGTTCAAGAATGTCCTGATGACATAACTCGTGGACTAGTCGATGTAATTTATCGCAATCCATATCCGCGAAATTAGCTGCTAATTGATTTACCGTTATTCCCGGAAAATTTGAGATGTGAGAAAGCAGGATCCGGCTTTTCTCGCTGAGACTTACCTTTATTCCATTGGCGAAAAATTGCTCAGAATCGTAGGGCGGTTGACTTACGGATGCCAGTCTAATTTTTGAGTCCATCGGAAGAACGTCGTTGTCGGCATTTCCAAAGATATTTATCGCTATCGGAGAATCAATACGAACGTATGCCGCGCAAAATTCTAAAAAACGGTTGTAGTTGATCTCGTTATCGATGAACTCAGCTATATAAAGCCCAATGGCTTCAATATTTTTTTTGTCGGTTTCCCATCCATTCAATGATTTTCTTGTTTGAGGAAATGCAGACATCTGATTGAGAGCCCAATTCAGATAATCAATTGCGTAAGGGGGAAATGTTCCAATTGCGAGATGACAGGTTCCGCCACCTAGTGGTTTCGGTTGATGCCACCAGCCACGGGGAATATAAAGAACGTCACCAGGCTCGAGCGTGGTCTCCAGGAAGGGCTCAGTTGGGCAGGGGTGAGTTGCTTCGAAATCGCGGCTCTGGTGAATGTGAAGCGGAGAGTCAAAAGTAGGTTTGAATAACGTCCACTGTTTCTTTCCTATCAATTGAACGGCAAATACATCGCGAGTATCCCAATGAGCGCGGAAAGATTCCTTGGTGCCAAATGTGGCGTAAATACTGCTAACGGTTCTTCGACCAGTATAAGAAGCAACGCAATTTGAAAATTGTCGAATTTTTTCTTCGTTAGCGATTTTGTTGGCGATGACCGTTGCGCCTTTTAGCAATAAGTCATAGACAACAGGTTTGATTAAGCGATGGCGGTGCGTTCCGACATCCAGATAGCTCTCTACGTATTGATCCTTGGGGCATACCCCATCCAGAAGTAACTTGAAGTCGTCGGACGATACATCACAACGGTCAATGATCCCGTTGATCTCGCGCCAAGAAATATCACTGACGTCGCCAGCCGCCTTCATCAGACAGGGTTCTATTTCCTGGAAGTGGGAAATAAAACCTTCTTTCGTATGAGGGAAATTAATCGTCATCGGAATATCTCCCCAGTATTAGTGATAATTCGTTCCAGAAATCGAGCCGAACGTTCCGCCGCTGAGGGTATATCCAATACTGATGGTGACGCCTAATACAAATCCGACAGCGGCCCCGGGTAATCCTCCAACCGCTGCGCCAGCAACGGTACCGGCCCATCCAGCTGCCGCTGCCATTCCAATATCTCCGGCAGTGGTTGCTCCAGCAATCAACTCCAGCTCACTGATTGTGACTTCTCGCATGGTTCTTCTCCTCATGGGTTTTCAACAACGAAACGATCAAAGGGAGGACGCAGCGGAAATAGGTTTCCGAGCCCTCCTAATACGCTAGAAAAAGTTAATTGAGCGGTACTGATGCTAGAGGAGGGGCCATTTCGGCAATATCGAATTAGATGGGTGTTTAATTCGGGTCGCTACAAATAATTCGTGCCGAAATTTTCGGTAGGGAAATGGAGGCGGAGTCGGGCAATCCGACGAGACAGCGTAACCCCGGCATTGCACCGGACGGTCTTGTATCTGAGAGAACTGGGTGATGTCGACCCTCTGTTATCGGGTCGATAATAAGATCACGAATTATTTTCCGCCCGCCCTTGCCTGGGCTCGTTCATGGCCTTCAACGCCTTCGCGGTGTCAGCCGGAAGCCCGTCCACCTCTGTTGCCTTCGCCCGTTTAGTATCTACCGCCGGTTTATCCGCAGCATCGATTGCCACTTGTGGTGCAGCAGGCGCCACCTCGATATTGGAGAGGCTTGCATCCTGAGCGCCGCTGAATGCGGGCGCTGCATTCCTGGAATCCTCGCCCGAGCCGTCCAGTGCCGGCAAACCGTGCTCCTCCCGCGCCTTGGCCCACTTGTTGAGCAAATAAAGGAGCGACATCGGTTCCATCTTCAGCGTTTGGCGAGTGTCCTGGCCTGACGTCGCAATCTTGATCTGCAATTCCGCCTCGTAAGACGCCGGATAAAGCGACTGTTCGATGAGTGGCAAGCTCCTGTGATGTTCAAGCATCGCTTTGCCCACGCCATTTCCAAACAGATTGCCGTTGCTGTTATAACTATCCATCGCCTTCCCAACGACCTGTTCGCGCCAGATTTCCTCCTGCCTGTACGCCTCACTCCACGCTGCCTTTCGTTCATTGACTGTAAAAGGACCCGCATTGTCAAAGGTAATGAGAACCAACTTGTCTCGAGACATGCCCAGGAAAGGATTTGTGCTTTTGTTATTGAGGAAGTCAGTTGCCTGTTTTGCACGTGCCAATAACTCAGGATTATCCGTCTCGGGGATGGCGGCGTCGTAGCGCTCTTTATTCCATTGATCGCTTTGGGCGCTGAATTTGTTCAGGACAGCCTTTGCGGTATCCGTAAGTTCGCTTCTTGTTAGTTTGGCACCGCGAGCGGTTGCCCTGATTGCAGCATCGCTTATCTGCTGTGCCAAAGTAGAAAAGGTAGCGACCGTTTCGTCCAGCTGGGTCGACGTTTGGGCATAGGAAGCCTTCATGGCGAATGCGGTAGCCGACACATCGGAAGTGGCTACGGTAGAGGGGGCTGCTGTGTATTTTGTAATTTCTGTCACGGTTTCGCTCCTTACAGCTGTAAAGAGCATTTACGGATTAATTTCTCAATTATTGAGAACCCGAAGAATTGGATAGCTTTTCGTCAGTGACACTGGCCAGCGCCGGCTGCCGTTCGAGCAAGCCAGCGATGCCAATACAAAAATCCGCCGCCCACGGATGCAGGACGGCGGATTTCATGCGCAGTGCGCGGCTTACTTGCTGGCGGCCACTGCGTCCAGGATCACCTTGGCCACGTCGGCCGGGCGCGATTGCTGTGGCACATGGCTGGTCGGCAATTCGGTGGTCTTGGCACCGATCTGCTTGGCAAAGGCGCGTTCCAGGTCGGGCTGGATCATGCGGTCGTTCTTGCTGACGATGTACCAGCTTGGGCGGTTCTTCCAGGCGGCGGTGCTGACCTTCTCGCCGAAGGCCTTGACGGCGATCGGGCCCTGGGTCGCGGCCATCACGGCGGCTTGTTTGGCCGGCACGTCCTGGGCGAAATCGGCGGCTACGGCGGCGGCCGGCAGGCTGGCGAAGCCGGCCTTGTCCACCGCCAGCTTGGCGATGCCCGGGGGCACCGGCAGGTCCTTGCCCAGGTCGCCGGTGGCTTGGCCGACGTCCGGTGCGAAGGCGGCCACGTAGACCAGGCCGGCGACCTTGTCGTTGTCACCCGCTTCGGTGATCACGGTGCCGCCCCAGGAGTGACCCACCAGCACCACCTTGCCGGGCTGGTTATCGATGGCGCGCTTGGCAGCGGCGACATCGTCGGCCAGCGAGGTCAGCGGGTTCTGCACGGCGGTGACCTTGATCCCCTTGGCTTGCAGCAGCGGGATCACCTTGGCCCAGTCGGAGCCGTCGGCGAAGGCGCCGTGCACGATTACCACCGAGGGCTGCTCGGCGGGGCCGGCGGCCATGGCGCTGGCGCCGGAAAAGGCGGCGGCAGCCGCGATCAGGGTGAGGCCGGTCTTCAGGTTGAACATTGCTTTCATGACATGCTCCTTGGCAGGGGTGGTGGTTCGGATGGAAGTGCTGAATCGGTGAGGCAAGTGTAGAAAAGCCTCGCCCGCACCGGTATCGGTCAATTGACCGACCCGGCTGTTTCCATCGCCTTGCCCACATCAACCATTGCCGCTAGAGTGCCGGCATGCCATCCGACAACTTCCTTTCCACCACCGTCCCCGCCCACGCTGCCGTGCGGCTGCTGGCGATGGCCGGCGACCTCAGCATGGGGCAGCCAACCGACCAGTCTGCGCGTTCGGCGTGCCTGGCGGGCCGGCTGGCGCTGCTCGACGGTGCCGGCGATGACGCTGCCATGCATGCGCGTCTGGTGGCGCTGCTGCGCTGGTCGGGCTGCACCGCCAACGCCGCCGGCTTCGCTGCCCTGCTGGGCGACGATGTCGCCGGGCGCGACGCCATGCTGCGGCACGCGTTGCCGCCAGGTCATCCACTCACTTTCACCAACGTCGAGCCGCTGGCGCGCATTCATTGCGAAGTGGCCGGCGACGTGGCCGGTATGCTGGGATTGCCAGCCGAGGTCGAGGCCGGCCTGCGCCACGTGTGGGAGCATTACGATGGCGGCGGTGCGCCGCAGCAGCTGCGCACGCCGGCCATTCCGACGGTGGTCTACTACACCAGCCTGGCCGGCGACCTGGAGATCCTGGCGCGCACGCACGATGCGCAAACGGCGGTGCGCATGATCCGCGACTGGGGTGGCGCCAAGTATCCGGCCGCGCTCGCCGCGCTGGCGGCTGAACACGCCGAACCCTTGCTGGCGGCGCTCGAAGGGCCCGATGAAGACAGCCCCTTGCCGGCGCACCCGGTGGCGCTGTCCATCGTCGCCGACCTGGTCGAACTGAAGCTGCCCTGGCTGGCCGGCTATTCGCGCCGGGTGGCTGAACTGGCCGGGCGCGCTGCAGCGCTGGCCGGGTTGCCGCCGGAGCAGCAGCAAAGGCTGGCCCGCGCCGCACTGATACACGGCGTGGGGCGCACCTCGGTGGCCAACACGATATGGGAGCGCGCCGGCAAGCCCGGCCGCGCCGACTGGGAAAAGATCCGCCTGGCACCTTACTGGACCGCGCGCGCCGGCGCGCTGGTGCCTGAGCTGCGCGAGGAGGCCGCACTGGCCTCGCATATGTATGAACGGCTGGATGGCAGCGGTTATTTCCGCAGCATCGAGCGCGAGGCGCTGGGCCTGCCGCAGCGCCTGCTGGCCGCGGCCGGCGCCTACGCCGCGCTGTGCGCGCCGCGCCCCTGGCGCACGGCACAGCCGCCACAGCAGGTGGCGCAGCTATTGGAAGAGGAGGGGCGGGCCGGCCGCTTCGACGAGGCTGCGGTCGGCTTCGTGATCGCTGCCGCCGGCGGCGAGGGCGAGGGTGGCATCGCGCCCGTGCGCAAGGGCCTGCTGTCGGAGCGCGAGGCCGAGGTCTTGCGCCGCATCAGCCTGGGCGAAAGCAACAAGGAAGCCGCGCGCGTGATGCAGATCAGCCCGTCCACCGTGCGCACGCATGTAGAGAGCATCTTCCGCAAGCTGGGATGCTCCACGCGCGCGGCAGCGACCCTGAAAGGCCTGACGCTCGGCCTTATTTAATCAGCGCAGTTCATCCAGCAGCTGGCGAAATTCGATCATTAAATGAAAAACGCCAGCCGATTCGGGCTGGCGTCTGGTTTATCACGAATTATTCTTCGCTCGTCCATGCTTGCGCTCGTACATGGCCTTGTCGGCCGCGCCCAGCAGCGCATGGAAGTCGCACATCTCGGACGGCGTCACCGTGGCCGCACCCAGGCTGATCTCGATCTCGGTATGCGGCCACTTCACGCGTGCCACCGCCTGCTTGATGCGGTCGGCGACCTGCATCGCACCGATCTCGTCGGTGTCGGGCAGGATCAGCGAAAACTCGTCGCCGCCGTATCGGGCCAGGAAGTCGCTGGCGCGCAGCGGTGAGCGCAGCACCCGCGCCAGTTGCGTCAGCAAGGCATCGCCGGCGGGATGACCAAAGGTGTCGTTGTACTGCTTGAAGTAATCCACATCCACCATCAGCATCGACAGCGGGCGCGCATTGCGCAGGTGACGCGTCCATTCTTCACGCAGGCGCAGGTCGAAGCTGCGGCGGTTGCCGATCGCCGTGAGCGAGTCGGTCAGCGTCTGCTGCTCCAGCTTTTGCATGGTGCGGCGGCTTTCGAGTTGCGCCTCGAGCTGACGTCCCAGCTTTTGCAGGCCGTCGCGCTCGGCCGCGCTCAGGTTGCGCGCAGTACGATCCATCACGCACAAGGTGCCCAGCGCATCGCCGTTCTCGGCCACCAATGGCACCGCCGCATAGAAGCGCACATGCGGCATGCTGGTGGCCAGTTCACTTTCGCCAAAATGCAGGTCGGATTGCAGGTCGCTGATCTCGGTCAGGTTGCGACCGCGACGCACGGCCGCTTCGCACAACGAAAAGTCGACCGCGCTGCGCGATACGCCATTCTGACCGGCAAAGCGCCACCATTGATTGCGCACATCGCCACGGCCGTTGACCACCGACACGAAGGGATGCTGCAGGCCGATGTCGCCGTGCAACTGGGTCATCATGCCGAAGGGGGCGTTGCATACATTGCAAGCCAGCGACAGGAAGTCGGCCAGCATCGGTTCGAGCCAGGCGTCGGCTTCTCCGCCGAAGTTGGCCAGCGGCAGCCGCGTGTCGACGCTGGCGCGCTCACGGGCAGGTTGCATGGAGCGCTTGAAGGCATCCGGTCGGACAGGTGTCTGCAGGTTTCTCATGGTCATGGCGCACTATTGTTGGTTGGGTTTGCCGTCAGGTCCCGTGGCGGACATGTTGACGACTTGTTGCTATTAATTAACTATTTGGCATCTTCGTTTTTTGTTATTCGCATTTTCACGAAGAGGCGCTATTGCCCTGTGACATCAAAGTAGCAGATAAAAATGGCTTGTAAACAGTTTTGGAACATCCGCTTACAAATTAGGCTGTTTGGTAGCAGAAACGATGATATTTCGCTCACAAAAGCCCTAAATAGCGTGATAACGATGACAATTGACGACTTGCTATCGGTCTCTGAATGGCTTCTCAATGGTCGCAATAATAACCGTTACTCATGTCCTGGGGCATCGGACAGTCACGCGGATTCGTGTAGGGAAAGTCTGATATTGCGCTGCACTATTCGCATTTGTCGCCGGTAGGCGACATGGACGAAATGACAATAAATGAGAGAAAAAAGATGCTTGCCAACGCTGGACGACAAAAATAAACTCTGCCGTTCCATTCAACCGATGCGCCTGCATCAGTCGATGCATCAAGGCGCCTGACCACGTTTTTGAAAGCAGAGATGTCGACCCAGCCCAAAGCAGGCGCAGTCCTGTTCGCGAAAGATGTCGCCCGCCTTGCCGCGTTCTATGCGCAAGTGCTGGCGGTGGTTCCCAAGCATGCCGAAGCCGAGAAGGTGGTGATCGAGACCGACAGTTTCCTGTTGGTCATCCACGCCATTCCCGCCGCCGTCGCCGCCAAGGTCGAGATTGCCTCGCCGCCGGTGCTGCGCGAGCAGGTTCCGGTCAAGCTGTTCTTGCCGGTGCGCTCATTGGCCCAGGCGCGGATCATTGCGCAGGGCAGCGGTGGCGCCATCAAGGCGGTCGAGTTCGAGTGGAGTGCGGCCGACTTCACCGCGTGTGATGGCAATGATCCGGAAGGCAATGTGGTGCAATTCCGGCAAGCATTGCAATGAAGAACCGGCGCCACCCGTGCGGATGGCGCCGAATAACGCGATCAGGTCAGGCCGATGGCGGCAGCACCAGCTTGCCGTAGATGTCGCGCTGCATGTCGATCACTTCGGCGGTGATTTGCACCTGAGTGCCGGCCGGCCAGGTCTGGCCTTGCTGTACGGTCGCCACCAGCAGGTCGGCGACCTGCTTTTTCACTTCGGGCGCCCGTCCTGAGAGAATCGTCAGGCGAATGTGCAGGAACCCACGCTTGGCCTGCGGCTGGGTGCCGACCAGGTAATCGTCGAGCTTGATGGCGCGCGCCTTGATGGCGTTTTCGTCGAAGTGGCCGCTGGCGACCAGCGCTTCGTTGATGTTCTGCAGCGTCTGGCGGGTGTCGATGTCCAGGTTGTCGGTGTATTCGAAAAACAGGTGCGGCATGATGATCCTCGTGTGGTTCGGGGGAATAAAAGCGTGCTCAGCTTGCCAGATATCCGGCCAGCTTGCCCAGGTCGACGTTGCCGCCGCTGATGATTACGCCCACGCGCTTGCCCTGTAATTGCTCGCGGACCTTGCGGGCGGCCGCAAACGCCAGGCAGCCGGTCGGCTCGACCACCATCTTCATGCGCTCGGCAAAGAAGCGCATGCATTGCACCAGCTCGGCATCGCTCACTGTATAGATATCGTCCACATCGCGGCGGATCACCTCGAACGTATAGTCGCCCAGGAAAGCCGTCTGGGCGCCATCGGCAATCGTCTTCGGGGTCTCGATGGTGACGATGCGCCCGGCCCGCAGTGACTGCTGGCCATCATTGCCCGCCTCCGGTTCGACCCCATAGATGCGACATTGCGGCGCCAGCGCGCGCGCCGCCAGCGCCGCGCCCGACAACAGCCCGCCGCCGCCGAGGCAGACGAACAGGGCATCGAGGGGGCCGGTTTCCTGCAGCAGTTCCAGCGTCGCTGTGCCCTGGCCGGCGATCACGTGCGGGTGGTCGTAGGGTGGGATGATGGTCATGCCGCGCTGGTCGGCCAACTGCTGGCAGATCTGCGCGCGGTCTTCCTTATAGCGGTCGTAGGTGACGATCTCGGCGCCATAGCCACGGGTCGCGGCCAGTTTGGCCGCCGGCGCGTCGGCCGGCATGACGATGGTGGCGGGAATGCCCAGCAACTGCGCAGCCAGCGCCGTGCCTTGCGCGTGGTTGCCCGACGAAAAAGTGACCACGCCGGCACGCCGCTGGTCGGCATCGAATTGCGACAGCGAATTCATCGCGCCACGAAACTTGAAGGCGCCCATGCGCTGGAAGTTCTCGGCCTTGAAGAACAGGCTGGCGCCCAGCTCGGCATCGGCCGTGCGCGACCGCAGCACCGGCGTGCGATGCGCCCACGGCTTGATGCGCTCGGCTGCCAGCAGCACGTCGGCGAAGGTGGGCAGTTCGGTGGCGCTGGAGCGGGCAATGGCGGAGTCGGTCATGGCTTGGGTCCTCGGCAAATGAAATGGTGGTGTGCTGGAAGATACGACGTCGGCTCCATCGTGTATAGAAACAGAGGCGCCGAATGCGGGCCGGATCAGGGCGTCGACAGCGCCTCTGCCAGCGCGTCGAACACCAGTCGCAGCCGGGCCGGCATCGGGCCACGCTGCGGGCGATACAGATACATGTCCCAGGGGTCCGGTTCCAGCTCCGGCAGCAAGGGTACCAGTCGGCCGCTGGCGATGTCATCGGTCACCAGGAAGCTGACGATCTGGCCGATCGCCTGGCCGCTGCGCACGAATTGATATTCGGCCTCTGAGTCGTCGCAGACGAAGCGCGCCGCCGCCGGGTTCATCTGCCGTTCGCCGGCAAACATCCACGGCCACAGGCGGCCGGTGTCCTGGTCCACGATGGCGGTATAGGGCATCGCCTGCAAGGATTCGAGGTCGCTCGGGGTGCCATAGCGGCGCAGGTAGCGCGGCGTGGCCACCACCTGCAACCGGGTCTTGGCCAGCTTGCGCACCACGAAACGGTTGTCGCGCAAGAAGCCGACACGGATGCCGATGTCGATCTTTTCGCCGATCACATCGATGCGCTGGTCATTGAGGCGCACATCGAAACGCAGGCCCGGATACTGCGCGCCCAGGCTCTCGATCACCGGCAGCAAGCGCCGTCGCCCCAGCGCCGATGGCGCCGCCAGACGGACCAGGCCGGTCATCTCGCCGTCGGCGGCGGCCGCGCGCGGTTGCTCGAACAGGGCGTCGAGTTGCAGCATGCTGCTGCGGGCGCGCTCGGCCAGCGCTTCGCCGAAGGCGGTGATGCGGATCTGCCGGGTATTGCGATGAAACAGCATCTCGCCCTGCAGCCGTTCCAGTTCCTTGACCGCCCGCGTGACGGCCTGGGGCGAGATCCCCAGCCGCACCGCTGCCTCCTTGAAGCTGCCCGTTTCGGCCGCGGTGCAGAAGATGCGGATCATTTCGAGACGATTGAGCATGGGTGTCCTGGCTGGGATGATGATTCCACTTTTTGGAATTCTGAAATCTTATCATTTCCATTGTTTGGCATAGAGTCGGCCACCATACTTTGCCTTGTCGCGACGCATCCGACGCGAAATCGCACCTCACACCAACGCAAAGGAACCATCATGAACGCAAATATCAAGGACAAGGTCGTCATCATCACCGGCGCCAGCAGCGGCCTGGGCGAAGCCACCGCACGCCATCTGGGCGAGCGCGGCGCCAGACTGGTACTGGCGGCACGCCGGGTCGACCGACTCGAGGCGCTGGTGGCCGAGATCACCGCCGCTGGCGGCCAGGCCATCGCGGTGGCCACCGATGTCTCGCGCCAGGCCGATGTCGAGGCGCTGGTCGAGCGCGCTGTCGCTCACTTCGGCCGGGTCGATGTGCTGGTCAACAATGCCGGCACCATGCCCCTGTCGCCGCTGGCCAAGCTCAAGGTCGACGAATGGGACCGTACCATCGACATCAACATCAAGGGCGTGCTGTACGGCATCGCCGCCGTGTTGCCCCGCTTTGCGGCGCAGGGCTCGGGCCACGTGATCAATGTATCGTCGGTCGCCGGCATCAAGGTGTTTGCCCCGATCGGCACCGTCTATAGCGCCACCAAGTTCGCGGTGCGCGCCATCAGCGAAGGCCTGCGCATGGAAGCGCCGGAGGGCGTGCGCACCACCATCATCTCGCCGGGCGCGGTCGCCTCCGAACTGAAGCTGCACAGCAGCGACGATGAAACCGCCGCCGCCGTGCAGGCCTTCTACGCAGCCAACGAAATTCCAGCCGATTCGGTGGCGCGCGCCATCGCCTACGCCATCGAACAGCCGGCCAATGTCGATATCAACGAAGTGGTGCTGCGCCCGGTCGCGCAGGAGTTCTAAGCGCCATCCACCTTGGCGCGAGCAAGGGACGCCGCAACGCACGAGAGTGCTTGCGGCGTTTTTGCATGGATGCCGGCGATCGCCGTCTTTGCACCCTGACAACACCCCGCAAGGCATGTTGTTTGCTTCAAACACGGTCGTGGTTGCGTGCAGACAAGACCCGGCGATTTCTATATGATTGCCGACCGAAAATGAAGGAGTGATCGATGGCGAATGCTTGCGGTGTGGATTTCGGCACCTCTAACTCCACGATGGGCTGGGCCCGTGCGGCAGGAGACGTGCGCCTGCTGACCCTGGAAGAAGACAAGGCGACGCTGCCATCGGTGGTGTTCTTCAACGCCGACGAAAACCAATTCAGCTATGGTCGCGCCGCGCTCGGCGAATACCTGGCCGGCTATGAGGGCCGCCTGATGCGTTCGCTCAAGAGCCTGCTCGGCTCGGGCGCCATCGATGGCCAGACCGAAGTGGGCGGCCGCGCGTTACCTTATCGCGGCTTGCTGGCGCAGTTCATCGGCGAACTCAAGCAACGTGGCGAACGGGCCGCCGGGCAGTCGTTCTCGAAGGTGGTGATGGGGCGGCCGGTGCACTTCGTCGATGATGACGCCGCAGCCGACCAGTTGGCACAAGACACGCTGGAAGAGATTGCCCGCAGTGTCGGTTTCAGCGAAATCGCCTTCCAGTTCGAACCGATTGCCGCCGCCTTCGACTACGAGTCGCGCATCGCGCGCGAAGAACTGGTGCTGATCGTCGACATCGGCGGCGGTACTTCCGACTTCTCGCTGGTGCGCCTGTCGCCCGAGCGCGCCAGAAAGAGCGAGCGGCGCGACGATATCCTGGCCAATGGCGGGGTGCACATCGGCGGCACCGATTTCGACAAGTATTTCAGCCTGTCCTGCGTGATGCCGCTGCTGGGCCTGGGCGGTCGCCTGGGTGGCAACGCCGAAGTGCCGTCGAGTTATTACTTCAACCTGGCCACCTGGCACACCATCAACCAGCTCTACACCCGCAAGGTCTGGCAGCAGTTGCAGGATGTGGCGCGCGAAGTGGCCGATCGCGAGCGCTTTGCCCGCCTGCTTGACGTGGTCGAGCAGCGCTGCGGCCACTGGCTGGCCCTGCAGGTCGAGAGCGGCAAGATTGCCCTGTCGTCGCAGGACAGCGCCACGCTGGATCTGGAACGCCTGCGCCCACCCGAACAACTGCAACTCAAGCGCGAAGACTTCGACGTGGCCGTCGACCACCTGGTGCAGTCGGTCGAGCAGACCGTCACGGGTCTGTTGCAGCAGGCGGGCTTGCGCCCGGCCGATATCGACAGCGTGTTCTTCACCGGCGGCTCGTCGGGCGTGAAATTGTTGCGCCAGCGCATCGGCGCGCTGGTGCCGGATGCCCGTCATGTCGAAGGCGACCTGTTCGGCAGTATCGGCAGCGGCCTGGCCATCGACGCGGCACGCAAGTTCAGCTGATCGGGGCCGGCGCCGACGCGGCGCCAAGGGCGCTGCTACAATGCGCCGACCTTGACCATCGGGCCGTCGTCGCCCGTCTTCCATGAAATCCTCCTCCGAATCGTTCGTCAGGCGCGTGCGCAGCCGGCTTGACGAATTGTCGACCACCGAACGCCAGCTGGCAGATTTCCTGCTGGAGTTCCCTGGCGAACTGGCCAGCTATGCCGGTAACGAACTGGCGCAACTGGCCGGCGTTTCGCCGTCCACGGTGAGTCGCTTCATCCGCCGCCTCGGCTATGAAAACTATGAAGAGGCAAGGCGCCAGGTGCGCCAGGAGCAGGAAATCGGCTCGCCGCTGCTGCAAGGCGGCTCCGCCACGGCCAGGCACCTGAAGTCGGTCGCGGCGCACTTCCAGCATTCACAGGCCAACCTGGCCGACACCTTCGATCGCCTGTCCGACGCCATGATGGGCGAGATCAGTCGCGCCATCGCAGCCGCGCCGCAGGTGCTGGTCTTCGGCAGCCGCAGCAGCTATGCCTTTGCGATGTACCTGCGCTGGCAGATCATCCAGGTGTTGCCACGGGTGGTCGCCATTCCCGGTCCCGGCGAGACCGTGGCCGAATACACCGCCGGCCTGGGCGAGCGCGACTGCGTGATCGTCTTCGGCACCCGCCGCCAGACCGCACAGATGGAACGCGTGCTGGAGGCCGCCCACCGCGCCGGCGCGCGCATCGTCTATATCAGCGACCAGGCCTCGCCTGACTTTGCCGGCGCCACCTGGTCGCTGCAGTGCCAATGCCGTGGCCCCGGCCCGCTCGACAACCACGTGGCCGTCATGGCGCTGTGCGACCTGCTGTCCACCATGGTGATCGAAGCCGCCGGCAGCGCCGGACGCAAGCGTATGGCGGCCGTCGAGCAAGGCCACGAGGAACTGGCGGACTTCGATTGAAGTTTTGAAATTATAATTTCAAAATTATTTTTATATGAATCACCATTTTCATGCGGGCTTGCTCCCCAATGGTGCAGCTGCATCGGCGCTTCACCACCGTCTGGCGTGAACAGGCGGTTTCTGCCTGCCAGATGCAGCCAGCACGGTGGCACGACAATTGCTAAACAACTCGTGAACTTGAAATATTAATTTCACATACACTATTTAAGTGAAATTAGTGTTCCATCCGTCGTTTCCCACGCACGAGGAGCTGAGCATGGCTGCTGGACCATCACTATCTTCCGCGGATACCCCACGCATTGCCGAGCTCGACGGTGCGCTGGACAAGATCGGCGTTACCCGTTCGCATCACACCATCATCTTCCTGGTGTTGATCGGTTGCCTGTTCGATAGCTTCGAGCAGAATGCCATCGGCCTGGTCGGCCCCATGCTCAAGCAGCAGTGGGGGCTGGACGCCACCGCCATCGGCCTGCTCAATACGGTCACCTTCGCCAGCGCAGCCATCGGCCGCATCGTCTCGGGCCTGGTGGCCGACCGCTATGGCCGCCGCGTGATGCTGAGCCTGGATTTATTGTTGTTCACGCTCGGGGCAGGCATCTGCGCACTGGCGCCCGACATGACGGTGATGGCCATCGGCCGCGCCATCGTCGGCTTCGGCCTGGGCGGCGAGATCGCCATCGCCGTGACCATGCTGTCGGAATTCTGCTCCAGCAAGTTCCGCGGCACCGCCGTCGGGCTGGTCAATGTCGGGGCCGGCGGGCTGGGCAACTTCCTGGCGCCGGCGTTCGGCCTGCTGGTCTTCACGCTGTTCCCGGGTGAAGACAGCTGGCGCTGGCTGTTCTTCTGCCTGATGCTGCCGGCCCTGCTGGGCGCCTTCTACCGTCGCTACATTCCCGAGACGCCGCGCTTCCTGTTGTCGCAGCACCGCATCGCCGAGGCCAATACGGTGCTGTCGCGCCTGGCCAGCGGCAAGCTGTCGGGGCCCGCGCCGCAGGGCACCGAGTGGATCGCCGACGATGGCAGTCGCGCCCAGGCCCGGCGCATCAAGGTGCGCCCGCAAGAGATTTTCCAGGGCGCGCTGGCGCGTCGCACCGTGCCGCTGTGCATCGCCATCTGGATGACCTACGGCGCGCAGATCTCGGTGCTGACGCTGATGCCGACTATCCTGGTCAGCCTGGGCTACAGCATGTCCAAGAGCTTGCTGTTCACCATGGTGATGCAGAGCGGCAGCCTGCTGGGCGCGATCGCCGCGTCGGCCTTCGGATTTCACATGCCGCGCAAGCGGGTGCTGACGGTGGGAGCGGTGTGCGCCTGCGGCGCGGCGCTGGCGATCGGTTTCCTGGCCAAGAACATTGCCATGATCCTGGTGGCGGGCGCAGTGTTCCAGTTCTTCGTGCTGCTGTTGAATACCACCATCTGGATCTTCGCGCCGGAACTGTATCCGACCCGCGTGCGCGCCTTCGGCACCGCGTTCATCCTGGCCACCGGCACCGCTGCCGGCGCCTTCATGCCGCTGGCGGCCGGGCGCCTGTTCGACGCCTTCGGACTGGCCGGCGTGTTCGGCATGATTGCGGTGATGTACCTGATCTTCACCATCAGTATCCGCAGCGTGCCCGAAACCTACGGCAAGTCACCCGATGCGCCGCTGGACGATGCCGCCGTCGCCCGTGCCTGACGCATTGTCGACTCATTGCCCGATTTATTGCCCGATTTATTGCCCGATTCATTGCCCGGAGAGGAGCCGCAAGGCATGCGTCATATCCTGCTGATCAACCCCAATTCGTCTGCGGCCACCACCGACATGATGGTGAGTATCGCCGCGGCCGAATTGCCGGCGGGTTTTGTCATCGATGGCGTCAGCGCCGGCAGCGGTCCGTCGATGATCGTCAACGATGTCGAACTGGCCGCCGCCGCGCCCGAGGTGGTGCGCAACTGGCGCGCTGCCGGCACGCATTACGCCGGCGTGATCATCAGCGCCTTCGGTGACCCCGGCATCGAAGGCGTGCGCGCCGCCAGCCAGGTGCCGGTGGCCGGCATCTGCGAGGCGTCGATGCTGGAGGCCGCAAGCGGCGGGCGACGCTTCGGTGTGGCGACCGTAACGCCCGAGCTGGCCACGGCCATCGCCGCCAGGGCCAGCGCATTGGGCCTGGATGAGCAGTACAGCGGTATCCGCCTGACGGCGGGCGACCCGCGCCTGCTGGCGGCCGACCCCGAGGCACTCGAAGAGGCGCTGGCCGTTGCGGTGCAGGAATGCATCGCGTTAGATGGTGCGCAGGCAGTGGTGATCGGTGGCGGGCCGCTGGGCCAGGCGGCCATCGCCCTGGCCCAGCGTTTTACGGTGCCGGTGATCGCGCCGATACCGGCAGCGGTGCGTGACCTGTTGCGCCAGCTGGGCGCCGGCTGAGCCACATCGGCGTCGCTTACAGCATCGCCAGCGCTTGTTTGCGCCGGGGCGGCGCGAACGCCGCATCGAGCGCCTTGAGGTCGGCTTCGGACAGATCGATGTCAAGGCAGGCGCGGTTTTCCTGCACATGTTTTTCGCTGGACGCCTTCGGGATCGCGATCACGCCCGGCTGCTTCAGCACCCACGCCAGGGCGATCTGGGCGGCAGTGGCGTGCTGCCGTTGCGCGATCTCGGCCAGCACCGGATGGCCCAGGATGCGGCCCTGCTCGATCGGCGAATAAGCCATCACCGGCATGGCCAGCTCGCGCGCCTGCGGCAGCAGGTCGAATTCGATGCCGCGCCGTGACAGGTTGTACAACACCTGGTTGACCAGGCATTCCCGGCCCTGCTCCAGGGCCAGCAATTCGTCGATATCGTCCACATCCAGGTTGCTCACGCCCCAGCCGCCGATCTTGCCCTGCGCCACCAGCGTCTGCATCGCCGCAACAGTGGCCGACAGCGGGTGCGACCCGCGCCAGTGCAGCAGGTAGAGATCGATATGGTCGGTGCCCATGCGCTTGAGGCTGGCTTCGCAGGCGGCGATGGTGCCGCGTTGCGAGGCATTGTGCGGCAGCACCTTGCTGACCAGGGTGACCTCGTCGCGGCGGCCGGCGATAGCCTGGCCCACTATTTTCTCGGCGCCGCCGTCGGCATACATCTCGGCGGTGTCGATGAGCGTTAGCCCCAGCTCGATGCCGGCCTGCAGCGCCTTGATCTCGGCGGCGGCGCTGGCGGCAGACGCGCCCATGTTCCAGGTGCCCTGGCCCAGCACCGGTACCCGTGCGCCATTGCGCAATACCATGGTGGGAATCTGTTTCATCGCTTCTCCTGTGGTCGCTGATCTTGGTGGCCATTAGAACCCGATTTGCGCCGATGTTCATTAATGCTACATGGCAAGATTGTGGCGGCCTCGATCTGCTGGCATGATCGCAGCCAACAAGATTCCGGGGGAAGTGATGTTGCGTCGATTGCGTCAGGCGGGGGCCAAGTATTGGGCACGCTGGTTGCTGGCACTGGTGTTGACGGCAATCGCCGCAGCCCAGGTGACGGCGTATTTGCCGGGCGAGTGGGTGGGGCGGCTCGACCTGTTCTTCTATGACCTGCGCATGCGGGTGGTCAAGCCGGTGTTGGATCCGCGCATCGTCATCGTCGACATCGACGAAAAGAGCATCGCCGAGATCGGCCGCTGGCCCTGGAGCCGCGACGTGGTGGCTGAACTGGTGCGACAGATGACGCAAACCTACCAGTCGCCGTCGGTCGGCTTCGACGTGGTGTTTGCCGAGCCCGATACCAGTTCCGGGTATGGCCGGCTGGAGCAACTGGCCCGTGGCGAACTCAAGGATGTGCCGCAGTTCAGTCGCCAGTTGCAGGGCCTGAAGTCCGAGATGGATTACGACGCCCGGCTGGCCGCCGCTCTGCAGGGGCAACCGGTGGTGATGGGCTACAACCTGTCCAACGAAGCCGGCGCCATCGCCAAGGGCCAATTGCCGGCACCCGCCTTTACCGTCGACGACCTCGGTGGACGGCGTCTGGATGTGACCCGCTGGCGCGCCTACGGCGCCAACTTGCCGCAACTGCAGCAGGCCGCGCGCTCGGGGGGCTTCTTCAACCCGCTGCCGGACGACGACGGCCTCATTCGCGCGGTGCCGCTGGTGGCGCAGGTGGGCGACAATTTCTATGAATCGCTGGCGCTGGCGACGGCACGCGTGGCCTTGAAGGGGGCGCAGATCAAGCCGGTGTTCCTGCAGAACGATGCGGTGCTGTCGGAGCAGCAATTGCGCGACTATGGCGCACTCGATTCGATTGCCGTGGACGTCAAGCCGGAGCCGCTCTTCATTCCCGTCGAGCGGCACCTGACCACGCTGGTGACCTATCGCGGCCACGGCGGCCCGGCCGGCGGCGCATTTCGTTATGTGCCGGCCGTGGATGTGTTGAAGGGGCGCGTGCCGCATCAAGACCTGGATGGCCGCATCATGCTGGTCGGCACCACCGTGCCCGGCCTGAACGACTTGCGGGCGACACCGGTCAGCCCGGTCTATCCGGGGGTCGAGGTGCACGCCAACCTGATCGCTTCGATCATCGACGGCGACTTCAAGCAGCGTCCTGAATTTGCGGTGGGCTACGACCTGATCCAGGTGTTGCTGATCGGCCTGGTGCTGGGCTTGCTGCTGCCGATGCTGGGACCGTTGTGGTCGGTGGTGCTGACCCTGCTGGTGGGCGGCGGCCTGGGCGCGTTCAATTTCTGGCTGTATGACGCCGGTGGGCTGGTGTTGCCGCTGGCGACCGCATGGCTGCTGGTGGCGGCCATGTTCATCAGCAATCTGGGCTGGGGATACCTGTTCGAATACCGTAACCGGCGCGCCATCGTCAACCTGTTCGGCGAATATGTTGCGCCCGAACTGGTGGCCGAGATGGCGGCCAACCCGGCCAGCTACAACATGGAAGGCGAGATCCGCGAGCTGACCGTGATGTTCTCCGACGTACGCGGCTTCACCACGATTTCCGAAAGCCTGCAGCCCAATGAATTGCGCGAATACATCAATGCCTACCTGACCGCCATGTCGGAAGACATTCGCGGCAACCGCGGCACGCTCGACAAGTACATCGGCGACGCCGTCATGGCGTTCTGGGGGGCGCCGCTGAACCTGCCCGACCATGCCGCGCGGGCGGTGACGACGGCGCTCCAGATGCAGCGGACCACGATCGCCTTGAACGAAGAATTCGTGCGTCGCAACTGGCCGCCGCTGAAGATCGGCATCGGCCTCAACACCGGTTCGATGCGCGTGGGCGACATGGGCTCGAAGATTCGTCGGGCTTATACGGTGATGGGCGACGCGGTCAATCTGTCGTCGCGGCTGGAATCGATCACCAAGGTCTATGGGGTGGGCGTGCTGGTGGGGCAGGCCACGCGTGACGCCGCCCCGGGTTTTGTCTATCGCGAACTGGACCGGGTACGGGTCAAGGGCAAGAACGAGCCGGTGCCGATCTTCGAGCCGCTGGCGGCCGAAGGTGAGCTCGATCCTGCCGTGGCCGCTGACGTGGCGCAATGGCACACGGCGCTGGCCCTGCTGCGCGCGCAACAGTGGGATGAAGCCGAGCGCCTCATCGTGGCCCTGCAGGATAAATCGCCGCATGGCCTGTACACGCTTTACCTGGAGCGCATCGGCCACTTCCGCATGGCGCCGCCCCCTACCGATTGGGATGGCGTGACCACCTTCGACACCAAGTAGCGCACCGCCAGCTGCACATGTTCAGAACGGCATTGTCGATTTGAACATTGTTGTCTGGCGCGCCACGCATTAATTTCCATGTGGAAATTAATGCGTGGGAAAACTGCCTGCAGGCCAGCGCGGGCGGGGTTTTTGCGCGATTTGTGTCGACGCCCGCGAGGCGAATATCTATACTTTACAGGCGTCAAGGAAGGCAAAAACGCTGCAACAAAAGCGCGGCATTTCTTGATTCTCACGGCAGGGGAATTTCTTCGATCTTCAAATGATGGCATTGGCCGCGGCGTCTTCGGGCGCGCGCGGCCGTGGCCGATTGAGCATCAACGAAAGACGCTTGCTAAGCCACGGCAAAAATACGGGCGTCGTCAGGGCGGCGCATCCGAAAAGACAAGAAACAGGGAGGCGAGTGACCCGAACACGGGCGTTCGCACAGGGATGAAACAGAGCTTTCAACACACCGTCATGGGGATGGCGCTGGCGACGGCCGCGCTGGGCGCGTTCGCACAGGCGCCGGCCGCGGCCAGCCAGGAACCGGTCGCCATGGCCGATGAGCGATTCGAGATCAAGCGCTTCGAGGTCCAGGGCAACACCCTGCTCAAGCCCGCCGAAGTCGATCATGCAGTCAGTCCCTTCACTGGCGCCGGTCGCGTCTATGGCGACGTGCAGAAGGCGCTCGAAGCGCTCGAAGGCGCTTATCGCGCCGCCGGTTACAGCGCCGTCCAGGTGTTCGTGCCCGAGCAGGAACTGAGCGCTGGCGTGGTGCGCATCGACGTGGTCGAGTCCGTGATCGGTCGCGTCACCGTGGCTGACAACAAGCATTTCAGCGAAGCCAACATCCGCGCCAGCATTCCGGCCCTGCAAGAGGGGACGACCCCCAATCTGCGGCGCATCTCGGAGTCGGTGCAACTGGCCAACGACAACCCGGCCAAGCAGGTCAACGTCAACCTGGCCGCCGCCGAGGCCGATGGCAAGATCGACGCCACCGTCAACGTCACCGACTACCACCCGCTGCGGGTGATGCTCACCGTCGACAACAGCGGCACCGCCGACACCGGCCACTTCCGCACCGGCGTGGCGCTGCAGCACTCGAACCTGTTCGACCGCGACCATGTGGGCACGGTGGCCTACACCACCTCGCCCGACAGCCCCTCCGGTTCCAAGGTCGACCTCTATTCGCTCGGTTACCGGGTGCCGGTCTACGGCATGGGCGACAGCATCGATTTCATCTACGGCAAGTCCAACGTCACGTCGGGCCAGTCGCCCACGCTGGGTTCGGTGCTGTCGATCACGGGTAAGGGTAACGTCTACGCGATGCGCTGGAATCACTTTTTTGCGCGCCAGGGCGAGCTGACCAGCAAGCTGGTGTTTGGCGCCGACTACAAGAAGGTCGATTCGACCTGCTCGCTGCTGGGCATCAACGCCGGCATCGAAAGCTGCGCGCCTTATTCCACGCTGCCACTGTCGGTGACCTACAGCGCCCAGAAGCAGAGCATCGGCCAGGTTCTCGACTACAACCTCGGTATCGCCCGCAACATTGCTACCGGCACGGCGCGCACCGGTGCCACCACCGGTATCACCGACCGTTACTCGGCGTTTGCCAGCGGCCGCCGTGCGGCCGACCATTTCGTCATCGTGCGGGGTGGCGCGTCGCTGTTCAAGGGATTCGGCAATGACTGGCAAATGCGCCTGGCCAGCACCGTGCAGGTGTCGCCCAATGCGCTGGTGCCGGTCGAGCAGTTCGGCCTGGTCGGGGCGTCGGCGGTGCGCGGCTTCACCGAGCGCGCGGTGTCGGCCGACAGCGGCATATTCATCAACAGCGAAATCTATACCCCGGACCTGCTGGCCAAGAGCGAGGTCAAGGGCAGCCTGCGCCTGCTGGGCTTCATCGATGCCGGGCGCGGCTTCAACAACAACACCGAAGGCAGCGCGATCAGTTCCACGCTCAGCGTGGCCAGCATCGGCTTCGGCGCGCGCTATGCGCTGGGCCGCGACTTCAACCTGCGCCTCGATGTGGCGCGGGTCCAATTGAACGGTGGCGCCGCGCTGGAAAAGCGCGGCGACCTGAATGCCCACCTGAGCGCTGTCCTGGGGTTCTGACATGACACAGACAACAAGAAATTCCGCCAAGCCCGCCATCGAACTGATGCCACCCTCGATCCTGATGCGCGTGGGGCGCCGTCGCCTGACGCTCACCTGGCGTCCGCGCCTGCGCTTGCCCAGCTTGTTGTCGGGCCTGTTGCAGCGTTCATGGAAGCGGGTGCTGGCGCCGACGCTGAAGGTGTCGATTGCGGCCGCCGCCGTCTGCGGCGCCTGGCAGATGCCGGCCCTGGCGGCCGCGCCGGCGGCGGGCACGCTGCCTACCGGCTGGAGCGTGGTCAATGGCAGCATCACCTTTACCCAGAACGGCAACACGCTCAACATCAACCAGCTCTCGCCGCAGGCGATTGCCAACTTCGTCTCGTTCTCGATCGGCTCGGACGCCACCGTCAACGTCAACCAGCCCAGTTCGCTGGCAGCGCTGCTGGCGCGGGTGACCGGCGGCGACATCTCGCAGATCTACGGCAAGCTGACCGCGCCCGGCACGGTGGTGCTGTACAACCCGAACGGCCTGGTGATCGGGCCGGGCGGCATGGTCGACGTCGGCCGCTTCGTCGGCACCACGCTCAACATCAGCGACAGCGACTTCCTGGCGGGCAAGTTCAATTTCGTCAAGCAGGGCACCGCTGGCGCGGTCGATAACCAGGGCACCATCCAGTCGGCCACTGGCGGCAGCGTCTACCTGGTCGGCAGCAGCGTGAGCAACAGCGGCGTCATCAAGAGCGCAGGCGGCGAAGTGATCCTGGGCGCCGGCGACACCGTGACCCTGGCCGACACTGCCACCCCTGGGGTGACGGTCAAGGTCACCGGCGGCGCCGGCAGCGTAACCAACCTGGGCACCATTACCGCCGACGCCGGTCGCATCGGCGTGGCGGCGGGCCTGATCAACAACAGCGGCGTCATCAGCGCATCGAGCGTGGTCAAGGAAGGTGGTCGCATCTTCCTGCGCGCCTCGCAGAAACTGACCACGGCGGCTACATCCAGTATCACGGCCGACGGCACGGTGGGCGGTAACGTCACGCTGTATTCGGATGGCGCAGCCTATATCGACGGTAATGTCTCGGCCACCGGCGCGGCCGGGCATGGCGGTTTCGTCGAGACCTCGGGCCTGAAGCAGCTGGACGTGGTGAAGGCGCCTACCGTGGGTTCGGGCGGCACCTGGTACATCGATCCGTATAACCTCGAAGTGGTGTCGACCAACAACATCGCCGACGACATCGCCAACGCCGGCAATGTCATCACGTCCATTGGCGAGACCTCGCGCATCAGCAATGGCACCATCAACCAGATGCTCAATGCCAACCAGAGCGTGGTGCTGGCCACTGGTGGCGATACCGGCACCGGCGGCAATATCACGGTCAATGCGGACATCACCAATAACTTCGGCTATGGCACGACACTGACCTTGAAGGCCGATGCCAACATCAACATCAATGCCAACATCACCAGCAACGTCACGCTGCCGATGGGGCTGGTGCTGACCACCAACTATCGCGACAGGAATGCCGGCAAGTTCGAGGTGAAGGTCGGTCCGTTTGCCACCATACGCACAGGCGGCGACGTGCTCATCAGCAATGGTGCGACAGGCAACGCCAACGGCACGCTCAACCTGACCAACAATGCCACTCTGGATGTCGGCAGTGGCAGCCTGAAGGTTGGCTCTATCGACATGTCTACCGATGCCAACCTGACGTTGGGCAGCGGCGCTTCACTGGTTGCTACCAGCCTCAGCACCTTGAGCGGGGCCAGCGTGACGGCCATCAACGCGAGCTTGGTTCAGATCGGGACCCTGAGCAATATAGGCAACGTAACGCTGAGCGGCGTGAGCAATGCAACCGTGGGTAATGTTGACAACCAGGGCCGCCTCACATTGCGTGATACCAATTTCACGGTCAGTACCGCTTTCGAGAACAACTACAACGGTACGCTGACTACTGGCGGCGTGACCAACATCACTCTCAACGGCAATTTGACCAATCACGACGGCGCCAATATCGGATTCGGCGGCGCCGACCAGAGCAGCGGCACTACCAACGTTACCGGCAGCGGTACATTGGTGGCCGATGGCGGCTATGTGGTGGTGGCTGCCACGTCGGGCTATGCCAGCGAGGGCGGGGGTGCTGGCGCCAACAATAGTGGTTATGCGCATACGCTCAACATGACCAATAGCGGTGGCCTGAAATTAGTCGATAGCGGTATCCTGGTTCTCAATAGCGATCAGGCCACGACCAGATTGAACAAGCTGGTGGTGCAGGCGGGATCCATCGAAAGCCGTGGTGGCGTGGTCGTCAATGATGGCAGCCTGAGTGTGTCAGGCAGTACCCTGATCGATTCCGGCAAGCTTGAGATCAGCGGCGGCAATACGACGTTCAGTGGTACCACTAACATCACCGGATCTGGCTCCGTTCGCCTGACCGGCGGCAATCTCACTGCCAACGGCACGGCCGTGATCGACGGCAGCGTGAACATGCAGAATGCATCAAACCTGACGCTCAACGCCAATACCAGCGGCAGCGGATCGATCAGGCTGACGGGTAGTGACGAAGGTGGGGGCGGAGAAGGTTTCAATAGCTTAGCCGTGACGACGCCGAGCGGCCCGACCCTGGTGCTGGGTAATGTCAGCTCCACCATGGATATCGACATCAGCAACGCCACCATGCAACTCAATGGCAGCGTGCGCCTGAATGGCCTGTCGCTGTCGGGTGCGGCAACCGTCAACGGCGCGGCCGGTTCGCGCCTGAACGTGTCGGAGTCGTTCTCGCAGAGCGGCGGCACCATGACCCTGGCCGATGCCGCCTTGAGCAGCAACAGTTGCGGCACCTTGTATGTGGGTAACATCACGGCCAACAACCTGGTGATCGACTCGCAGAGCGGCAGTATCAGCCAGAACAGCGGCACCTCGCTGCACGTCAAGACGCAATTGATCGCAAAGGCCGTCACTGGCATCAACCTGGCGGGCGTGGAAGGTAACCAGATCGCGGCATTCGCGGCCAATAACAGCGGCACCGGCGACATCAAGCTGGTCAATAGCCTCAACAGCAGCGACACCAGTGCCGTGATTCTCAATGGCGTCAGCACTGCCACCGGCAATATCACTATCGATAACACGGGCGCCCTGCAGACCGCAGCGATTGGCAGCAATGCCGATTTCCTGGGCGCTTTGCCGACCGCCAATACCAATACGGCAGCTACCAAGCTGGCCATGCTGGGCATCAATACCACCGGTCAGATCAAGACCGTCAACGGTAATGTATCCGTGGCCACGCATAGCCCGCTGACCATCGGTTCGGGCGGCGTGAGCGCGGGCGGCAACATCGGCCTGACCGCCGGCGCGGCCAACGATCCGACCAGTAACCTGATTACCAATGGGGTGCTGTCGGGTGCCAACATCAACCTGACCGCCGGCAATAACCTGACCGTCAATGCCAATGTGGTGGCGACTGGCGCCTATACGCCATCGGCGCCAACCGGTTCGGTGTCCTATGGTGCCGGCGTGTCGTACACGCAACTCGGTAACGCGGCGGTGATTCCGAATCCGGCACCAGCTACGACCACGAATTCTGGCAGCAACACCAATGTGACGACGCAAGCCCAGAGCCAGCAAGTCCAGAGCCAGCAGGCCCAGAGCCAGCAAGCACAGAGCCAGCAAGCACAGAGCCAGCAAGCACAGAACCTGCAGAGCACGGTCAACATCACGCAACTCGGCAGCGGTTCGAAAAGCATTAGCGATGTCCAGCAAAGCGGCGGCAGTTCGCAAAGCAGCGGCAGCGGTAGTTTCGGCGAAGCGGGTGACGGCAAGAGCCCAAAGAAACTGCCGATGTGCACCTGAGGCCAGCCATGCTCAACACCATCATCACCAATCGCATCACCGGGCAGGCAATGAATTCATTTAGAGAAAACCGCAGCAGCCTTTTTGCCCGCCAGTTCCTGTTGTGGACGCTGGCCCTGGCGCTGCTGGGCACCAGCCTGGCAGCGCAGGCGCAACAGGTGGTCGGCCAGGTCACCCACCTGTCGGGCGTGCTCACCGTGCGTCACGCCGATGGCACACGCAAGGTGCTGGGCCTGAAGTCGGCCATCCTGCAGGGCGATACCCTCATCACCGAGCGCGAAACCTATACCCGCGTGAAGTTTGTCGACAATGCCGAGATCGTGTTGCGTCCGGGTAGCGAAGTGTCGGTGGACAAGTATGTCTATGACGAAAAGAAGCCCGAGAATGACTCGGTCGCCATCGGCCTGGTCAAGGGCGGCTTGCGGGCAGTGACCGGGCTGGTCGGCAAGCGTAATCACGAAGCCGTGAACTTCAATACGCCAACCGCCACCATCGGCATTCGCGGCACCAATTTCGGCGCGATCTTCTGCCAGGCCGACTGCGGCGGTATTCCAACCCCGACCGGCGCACCGCCGGCACCGGGGCTGTACATCGACGTCGCCACCGGCGCCGTGCTGGTCGCCAACGGCGGTGGCCAGCAACTGTTCAACGCCGGGCAGTTCGGTTTCGTGCCGGGCCCGAACCAGCCACCTGTCATCGTGCCGCCCGCCAGTGGCTTGCAGTTCGTGATGCCGCCCACCATCAGCCAGAACAGCAATAACGGCAACAAGGCCGTGGGTGCGACCAAGGGCGCGCCGGAGTGCGTGGTTCAGTAAGGTAGACGACGCCCCGCAAGGCGGGGCGTCAGAATTGCAAGACGGTGCCGGGCGCGAGCATGCGCGGCTGATGACTGCCGCGGCCGTCGGCGATCTCTTGCGTGATCTGCGCCACCTGGCTGGGTTTGGCATGCGTGACCAGCACTTCGGGATGGCTGCGCAGTTTTTCCAGTTCGGCATGCAGCAGGCCGGGGCACAGGTGCTTCGACAGCAACGCCAGCTCGCGCTCGCAATCGGCGAAGGCGGCTTCGATGATCAGGTAGCGCAGGTCGGCGATGGAATTGACGGCTTCCCACAGCGGGTCGCACACGGTAGTATCGCCGCTGAAGGCGAGCGAGGCGCCGCTATCCAGGTTGTGCAGGTGGTAACCGACGGCAGGCACCGTGTGCAACGCCGGCAGCGGCGTGATGTTGCGGTCGCCGACGGTGACCGGCTGGCCCAGTTCGACCGTGGCGAAACGCAGAAACGGTGCATCCGGCGTAGGGATCTGGCTGAAGTCGGGCCAGATGTGCCAGTTGAAGATGTGACGGCGGATGATCTCCAGCGTGGCGGCCGTGGCGTGCATGGTGATCGGGGTGCTGCGCATGTCGCCCACGCTGTCGACCATCAGTGGCAGGCAGGCAATATGGTCCAGGTGCGCGTGGGTGATGAAGACGTGGTCGATCCTGGCCAGGCGCTCCAGTGGCAGGTCGCCGACGCCGGTGCCGGCGTCGATCAGGATGTCGTCGTCGACCAGCAGCGAGGTAGTACGCATGCCGTTTCCGCCGATACCACCGCTGCAACCGAGAATTTCTACACGCATGTCAAAGCCATCGTTAGTGTTTTAAGCCGCGCAAGCTACTTGCACTAGCTGTCGTTGCAGGCCGGAAACCCCCTCCCAGACTGGATTTGCGAAAAATATGGCAAATCTTGCAACAATGTTCGATGTTAAGTTATTCAGGCTTCTAAATCAACGAAAAGAACCCCCCGTAAAGCGCTTGTGTTGCTGCCTGTGCTGTCCCTGTACAAAGCATGTCATCAAGTTGTAAGGACTAGCCGCAGAATTGCAGGCGATTTGGCCTCAAGCTCGCGGTAAGCCCGGCATCGGCGCGGCCTTACAATCCGCAAGATGCCGTCAGAGCATCTTCGAAAACGTCAGAAAGCGCCGCGAGGGCGCACTGAACGGGTCCATAACCGATTGGCAACATGAACGCACCCGACTTTTCATCCACTACTGTGCCGGCCGACGCCATGGACAAGCAGCGTGACATTTCTTACAGGCTGGACCAGCTCACCGAGCTGAGCCGGGCGCTCGGCAACAGCCGCGATATCCCGCGCCTGCTCGAGCGCATCCTGCTGACGGCCAAGGACATCACCCGGGCCGACGGCGGCACGCTGTATCGTATTGACGATAGCGACAACAGCCTGATGTTCTACATCTCGCTCAACGACACCCTGGGCATGCACCAGGGCGGCACCAGCGCCCAGCCGATCTCGATCCCCAACATCGCATTGACCCTGCCCGACGGTCAGCCCAATCTGTCGGCGGTGGCGGCCTATGCGGCCAATACCCGCAAGTCGGTCAACGTCCCGGACGTCTACCAGGCTACCGACTTCAACTTCAACGGCATGCGCCTGTTCGACGAAAAGTACGGTTACCACTCCAAGTCTTTCCTGACCGTGCCGATGCAGGACCACGAGGGCGAACTGGTTGGCGTGTTGCAACTGGTCAATGCCATCGATCCCGTTACCGGCGAGCCGGTGCCGTTTTCGGAGACCGACCAGCATTTCATCGAGGCGCTGGCCTCGCAGGCGGCCATCGCCATGGCCAACCAGCAACTGATCCAGCGCCTGGAAAGCCTGTTCGAAGGCCTGATCAAGTTGATCAACGTCGGCATCGGCGAAAAATCGCCGCACACCGGTCGCCATTGCGAACATGTGCCGGAACTGGCCATGATGATCGCCGAGGCGGTGCACGACACCACCGATGGCCCGCTGGCCGATTTCCGGATGACCGACGCCGACCGCCGCGAGCTGTGGGTGGCGGGCCTGCTGCACGATTGCGGCAAGATCGGCACGCCGACCCACATCGTCGAAAAAGCGACCAAGATGGAAACCATCTTCGATCGCATCCACCTGGTCGATACCCGCTTCGAAGTCATCAAGCGCGATGCCGAGATTCGCGTGCTGCACGAAAAACTGGCGCTGGGCGCGGCGTTGACCCCGGCCCATAGCGCCGAACTCGACGCCCGCCTGCAGGCCGAATTCGCCCAGCTCGACGATGAACGCGCCTTCTTGCGGCATAGCAATTTCGGTACCGAAGGCATGCGCGCGGAAGACCAGCAACGCGTGCTCGATATCGCCGCGCGCCACTGGCGCGGTCCGGACGGACAGTTGCGTCCCCTGCTGGACGAGGAAGAGGCCGGCAACCTGCGCATCCGCGCCGGCACCCTCAACGATGCCGAGCGCCAGATCATCAACAACCACATCGTGGTGACGATCAAGATGCTGGAGTCCTTGCCCTGGCCCAAGCAATTGCGCAATGTCACCGAATATGCCGGCGGCCACCACGAGCGGGTCGATGGCAAGGGGTATCCACGCGGACTCACCCGCGACCAGATGTCGGTGCCGGCGCGCATCATGGCGGTGGCCGATATCTTCGAGGCGGTCACGGCAGCCGACCGCCCCTACAAGCGCGGCAATACGCTCAACGAGGCGATCGATATTCTTTCCGGTTTCCGCGCGCGTAACCATATCGATCCCGATATCTTCGACGTCTTCATCCGTAACAAGGTCTACCAGCGCTATGCGGAGCAGTTCATGCATGCCAGCCAGATCGATGAGGTCGACCTGTCGAAGATTTCCGGCGCCGCCTGACGCACTTGGGCGGAACCGTTCGCATTTGGGTTATGCTGCCGGATGAGCGGCGCAGACCAGGTGTGTGATTCGACTGCGCCCCCTGCATCCCTGCGTATCGAGGAATCGTATTGTCCCAGGCAGTAACCGCTCCCGCTGCATCTGCGCTTGCCGGTAAAAAGCGCTCCAACTTCATCGGCCGCCATTGGCGCGGCGACTATTCGCTTGGCCGTTCCTACTGGCTGCACACGGTGTTGCTGTCGTCGTTGCTGCCGGCGTTCGCCATCTCGGTGCTGGCGCGGCTGACCAATGACATGCCGGCCCGGGTCGGTGTCGGCGGGGTGCTGGTCATTGCCGCCTTCAGTTATGTCGCCTGGACCTGGGGCGTGCGCGGATGCTGGATGTCGGCCAGTCGCCACGTAGAACGCGGCGGACGCCGCTGGGCCGAGGTGGTGGTCAAGTTCCTGATCATCTGCGGCGCCATCAGCGTGATATCGAGCAGCTGGAATGCGCGCCATTCGCTGCGCCAGCAGTTCGATATCGCGCGCGGCAAGCAGCTGGGGCCACCCGTCAGTTATCAGCTGCGGGTCGACGGCAGATCGGTGCTGCTGCAGGGCGGCATGAACGACGGCGCCGCCGAGGGCCTTGAGGCGCTGCTGCAGCGCTCGCCCGAGGTCCGTACGGTGGTGCTGTATTCGGCCGGTGGCTGGGTGCGTGAAGGCAAGCTGGTCGGTGAAGTGATCAAGCGCCACGGCCTCGACACCTATGTCGAGCAGGAGTGTTCGTCTTCCTGCACCCTGGCGTTTCTGGCCGGGCGCGAACGTGCCATCGATCCGCGCGCCCATATCGGCTTTCACACCCTCTACACCGTGGGTGGCGATGACCGCATCAACAAGGGCTTCGACCGCAAGCTGACCTTCGACACCTACCAGAAGTTCGGACTGCCGCGCGACTTCATCGAACACATCGCCAATACTGCGCCAAGTGGCAGCTGGTACCCGGAACTGGGCCAATTGCTGCAGGCCGGGGTGGTGACGCGCCTGAGCAGCGGCGGCGAGACCGCGCGCCTGGCCACCATCGCCACCACGCGCGGCATCCTCGAACACGAATTCACCCGCACCGCGCTATTCGATATCATGGCGCGCTATCACCCGCAGGACTTCGCCCGCATGATCGACCTGGCCTGGGCCCGGGTCCAGGCGCACGCGTCGGATGCCGAGATCACCGCCGTCGGGCGCGAGCAGGTCGGCGTGCTCAGCCGCAAGTTGCTGCCGATCGCATCCGACGAATCGCTGCGCGAGTTCCAGCAACTGTTGCTGGACCAGGCAGTGGCGCTGCGCGGCATCAGCGCGGCGGCTTGCACCGAATTGATTTACCCGCGTTCGCGCAGCGATGCCGCAGCCGGTCGCGAAGTGCCCCAGGCGGCATTGTCGGGCGACTTCGCCACTCGTGAGTTGAGCATGACGCAACACCTGATGCGCGACGCCCAGGCCGCCAATGCGGTGCGCTTTTCATTGGCCGAGCGCACCCGCGTGATCCGCCGCGCGCTGGCGCCGCTGACCCAGGACCAGCTCAAATTGTTGTCGTCGCCGCAGCGCCGCCAGGCTGACCCGCCCGCTACTTGCGACGCCTCGATTGCCTACCTGCGCGCGGTCAATGACTTGCCGGACGACGAGCGACGCACCGCATTGCGGGTGATCTATTCGCGAGACTGAGCGCGGCCGTAGGCGGTGTAGAATCGCGGCTTTCCCCGGCGCATCCTGGCGCCACCACGCAGTCTGCCTTCCATGACCCAACTTGATTCTTCCCCTGCCGTGGCTGTTTCACGGGCAGTGACCCTGCGGCGCGAAACGCTGGCCGGCCTGACCACCTCCTTTGCCCTGGTGCCCGAATGCATCGCCTTTGCGCTGGTGGCGCAGCTCAATCCACTGATGGGGCTGTACGGCGCTTTCTTCATCTGCACCATCACCGCGCTGTTCGGCGGGCGTCCCGGCATGGTGTCGGGCGCGGCCGGCTCGATGGCGGTGGTGATCGTGGCCTTGGTGGTACAGCATGGCGCGCAGTATTTTCTGCTCACGGTGCTGCTGTCGGGCCTGGTGATGCTGCTGTTCGGTGCGTTGCGGCTGGGCAAGCTGGTGCGCATGGTGCCGCATCCGGTGATGCTGGGTTTCGTCAATGGACTGGCGATCGTCATCGCATTGGCGCAGCTGGAACATTTCCGGCACGACAGCGGGTCCGGCCCGCAGTGGCTGCACGGCACGCAACTGGCGACCATGATCGGCCTGACGCTGGCCACCATGCTGGTGACCTGGCTGCTGCCCCGCGTGACCCGCGCGGTGCCTCCCGCGCTGGTAGCCATCGTCGGCGTCGGCCTGGCGACGCATCTGTTGAATGTGCCCACGCCGACCCTGGGCGACATGGCCAGGATTGCCGGCGGCCTTCCGCTGTTTCACTTCCCCGAGGTGCCGCTGAACCTGGAAACGCTGCGCATCGTCGGGCCCTATGCGGTGCTGATGGCTATCGTCGGTTTGCTCGAAACGCTGCTGACATTCAACCTGACCGATGAAATCACCGCCTCGCGCGGGCAGCCCAATCGCGAATGCCTGGCGCTGGGGGCGGCCAATATCGCCTCGGGCCTGTTCGGCGGCATGGGCGGCTGCGCCATGATCGGCCAGACCATGATCAACCTCGGTTCGGGCGGTCGTTCGCGGGTCTCGGGCGTGGTGGCCGGCGTGATGATCCTGCTGTTCATCCTGTTCCTGTCGCCGGCCATCGAGCGCATCCCGCTGGCGGCGCTGGCCGGGGTGATGTTCGTGGTGGCGCAGGAAACCTTCGCATGGGGTTCGTTGCGGGTCCTGGGCCGGGTGCCCAGGAGCGACGCCATCGTGATCGTCGCCGTGACCATCATCACCGTCTTCACCGACCTGGCGGTGGCGGTGCTGTGCGGCATCGTGATCGCCGCGCTCAACTTTGCGTGGCAGCATGCACGCGAGATTCGCGCCGACATCGCCGACACCGAAGGCGCGCGCACCTACCTGCCGCACGGCACCCTGTTCTTCGCGTCGGTGGCGCATTTCCTGGAGCTGTTCGATATCGCCCACGATGCGCCGGCGGTGGTGCTCGATTGCCGCCACCTGCGCCTGGCCGACCATTCGGCTATTGCCGCGCTGGAGACCCTGCGTGAGCGCTATACCCGCGTCGGCAAGTCGCTCGCCATCGTGGGCCTGTCGGCACGCTGCGAAGCCCTGTTGCAACGCGCCGGCACCGTATAGGCAAAAAAAAGCCCGCCAAAGGCGGGCAAGTACCACGGGAATCTTCTTCGAGGCCGGCTTACAGCCCCAGGTAATCCATCTTGCCCAGCTTGACGCCCTTGTGCCGCAGGATGTCGTAGGCGGTGACGACGTGAAAGCTGAAGTTGGGCAGCCCGAACCGGGTCAGGTAGTCGAGCCCGCTCATGCTCTGCTCTTCGCCGCGCAACATCATCTTGACCTGGCGTTCTTCCTGGCCGTCGATGGCGTCGGCCGGAATCCCCTCCAGAAACACGATGGTCTTGTTGATGCGCGCCTGCAGCTCGTCGAAGCTGGTCTCGTCGTCGGCGAAGTTGGGCGCGGCCAGACCCGACAGGCGGCTGGCGGTGGCCTTGGCGGTGTCGCTGGCACGCTGGACCTGAGCCGTCAGCGGATACATGTCGCCGAACAGTCGCGCCGACAGCAGCACCTGATATTCAAGTTGCTGTTCGTCGGCATGCTGCTCGGCGCGGTCCAGCAGGGCGGACAGGTTCTGCATGCCCTTGATGAGCAGTGGAATGCTGATTTGGTGCAGGGTGATGGACATGGTTTTCTCGTAGGCAGGTGATCGGAATGGCTGTCGTCCTGACGCAAGTCAGGACCCAGCGTCTTCTAGCGTCATCATCAGGTCGCTGAAAAAGTCGCTGGGTCCCGGCCTGCGCCGGGATGACGCAGTGATTTAGTTAGTGCTGTTGGCTTGCGACAGGCGGGTCTCTGGCGCGGCGGCCGGCACCGGTCCCCAGCCGCCACCCAGGGCGCGGATCAGGTTCACGGTCGAGCGTGCCCGTTCGCCATCCAGCTGCACCGACACGCGTTGCTGTTGCAGCACCGTGCGATCGGCGTCGATCACGCCAAAGTAACTGACCGAACCTTCGCGATACTGCACATGCGACAGCTTGGCTGCACGGGCCGAAGCCGCCACGGCTTCATCCTGCGCGCGGTTCTGGTCGCCCAGGATGCGCAGGTTGGCCAGGTTGTCCTCGACTTCGCGGAAGGCATTCAAGACCGTGCCGCGATAGGTCGCGACCTGCTCTTCATAGCTGGCACGGGCGCGGTCGACTCCGGCCTGGCGTCGGCCGCCATCGAACAGCGGCATGCTCAAGGCAGTACCCACCAACGGACCCAGCAGGAAAGTGCGGCTGGACCAGTTGAACAGATCGCCCAGTTGCGCCGACTCGTAACCCAGGCCACCGGTCAGGTTGAGACTGGGGAAGAAGGCCGACCTGGCCACGCCCACGCGGGCATTGGCGGCCGCCATCGCGCGCTCGGCGGCGGCGATATCGGGACGGCGTTCGAGCAGCGTCGACGGCAATCCGGCCGGCACGTCGAGGGTGATGCGCGACAGGGGGCGGGCCGGCAGCGAGAATTCGGCCGGCGTGCTGCCCAGCAGGATCGCCAGTGCATGTTCAGCCGTTGCCCGCTGGCGGGCGATGCCGAATGCTTCCGACTGCGCCGAGGCCAGTTCCGATTTGGCGCGGGCGACGTCGACTTCGCTGATGTCGCCTTCATCGAAACGTCGCTGCACCAGTTTCAGCGACTGGCCACGCAATTCCACCGTGCCACGATACAACTCGAGCGCCGCATCAAGCTCACGCACCTGGAAGTATTGCTGCGCCACGTCGGCCTGCAATGCCAGCAGCACCGAATGGAACAGCGCTTCGCTGCGCTGGGCGTCGGCCGTGGCGGCATCGACGCTGGACGAGACGCGACCGAACAGGTCGACCTCGTACGACACGCCAAGCTGGGCGCGGTACAGCGTCGACGGCCGGGTATCGGCGTCGGCCGCCAGGCCTTGCGAGGCCGGCGATGGCCGCTGGCGGGTGGCGCCGATGCCGGCGTCGACCTGCGGCAGGTAGCTCGAACGGGCGTCGCGCGTCAGGGCACGGGCCTGGCCGAGCCGGGCGGCGGCCGCCTTCAGGTCGAAGTTGGCGTGCTGGGCACGCTCTTCGAGCGCGTTCAGGCTGTCATCGCCGAAGATCTTCCACCATTCGCCGCGGGTGATGTCTTCGGCGGGCTGGGCGGTCTTCCACTGGCTGCCGTCCTGGCCGTGCTGAGGGCCGGCTTCCTTGAAGGCGGCCGGGGTGTCGACCGAAGGGCGGTCATAGGTCGGCGCCACCGAGCAGCCGGCCAGCGCCAGCAGCGCTGCCAGCAGGACCGAACTGATGCGCACCGGGCGCAGCAGGGAGTTCATCGTAAGTGCTTTCATTTTCTTGGCTCCAATTAGTGCGTGCTGCTCTGCGGGCTGGTCAGCGGGGCTTCGTGATGCGAAGCCGAGTGCAGCTTGCGGCGGTTGATGGTACGCAGCAGGACATAGAACACCGGTGTCAGGAACAGTCCGAACAGAGTCACGCCCAACATCCCGAAGAACACCGCGATACCCATCGCATAGCGCATTTCCGAACCGGCGCCGCTCGACGTCACCAGCGGGATCACGCCCATGATGAAAGCGATCGAGGTCATCAGGATCGGACGCAGACGCAGGCGGCTCGATTCGATCGCAGCCTGCACCGCCGTGCGGCCCTGCATTTCCAGTTCACGGGCAAACTCGACGATCAGGATCGCGTTCTTGGCCGACAGCCCCACCAGCACCATCAAGCCGATCTGGGTGAAGATGTTGTTGTCACCCTTGGTCAGCCAGACGCCGGTCAGCGCCGCCAGGATGCTCATCGGCACGATCAGGATCACCGCCAGCGGCAAGGTCAGGCTTTCATACAGCGCGGCCAGCACCAGGAACACCAGCAACACGCTGATCGGGAACACCCACACGCCGGCATTGCCTGCGAGGATCTTCTGGTAGGTCAGGTCGGTCCATTCAAACTTCACGCCACGTGGCAGGGTGGCAGCGGCCACCCGTTCGGCAGCGGCTTGCGCCTGGTCCGACGAATAACCGGGGGCCGGACCACCGTTGATGTCGGCTGCGGTATAGCCGTTGTAGCGCACCACCATTTCCGGACCATAGGTCTGCTTGACCTTGACCACCGATGACAGCGGCACCATCTCGCCGGCTTCGTTGCGGGTCTTCAGTTGCAGGATGTCCTCGGCCTTGGCGCGGAACGGCGCATCGGCCTGGGCCCGCACCTGGTAGACGCGACCGAAGCGGTTGAAGTCGTTCACGTAGAGCGAACCCAGGTAGATCTGCATGGTGTTGAATACATCGGTGACCGGAATGCCCAGTTGCTTGGCCTTGACCCGGTCCAGGTCGACATCGAGTTGCGGCACGTTGATCTGGTAGCTGGAGAACATCGGACCCAGTGCCGGTTCCTTGGCGGCGGCCTTCATGAACTGCTGTGCAGCCTTGTCGAGTTCGGCATAGCCGACCGCGTCACGATCTTCGATCTGCATCTTGAAACCACCCAGCGTACCGAGGCCCATCACCGGTGGCGGCGGGAACACGGCAGTGAAGGCTTCCTTGATGCCGCCGAACTTCTTGTTGAGCGAGGCCGCAATGGCGTTGCCCGACAGTTCCTTGGCGCGACGCTCTTCGAACGGTTTCAGGCCGACGAAGACGATACCGGCCGACGAGCTGTTGGTGAAACCATTGATCGACAGGCCGGGGAAGGCGATGGCGCTGTCCACGCCCGGTTCCTTCAGCATGATCTCGCTCATCTTGCGCATCACGTCTTCGCTGCGATCGATCGAGGCGCCGTTGGGCAATTGGGCGAAGGCCACCAGGTATTGCTTGTCCTGGCCGGGCACGAAGCCGCCTGGCACAAGGTAGGAAATACCCAGGGTCGCCGCCAGCAGCACCACATACACCGCCATGGTGGAGCCCTTGCGCTTGATCACGCCGGTCACGCCACGGCCATAGCTGTCGGAGGCACGGTTGAAGAAGCGGTTGAAGCGCACGAAGAAGCCGCCCAGGAAGCGATCCATCACGCGGGTCAGCCAGTCAGGTTTTTCGCCATGGCCCTTGAGCAGCAGGGCTGCCAGCGCCGGCGACAGGGTCAGCGAGTTGAAGGCCGAGATCACCGTCGAGATGGCGATGGTCATGGCGAACTGCTTGTAGAACTGGCCGGTAAGGCCGGTCATGAAGGCCAGCGGCACGAACACCGCCACCAGCGTGAGCGCAATGGCGATGATCGGGCCCGACACTTCCTGCATGGCGCGATAGGTCGCGTCCCGCGGCGACAGGCCGGCGCTGATATTGCGCTCGACGTTCTCGACCACCACGATGGCATCATCGACCACGATACCGATGGCCAGCACCATGCCGAACAGCGACAGCGCATTGATGGTGTAGCCGAAACCCAGCATCAGCGAGAAGGTACCGATGATCGATACCGGCACCGCCAGCAGCGGGATGATCGAAGCGCGCCAGGTCTGCAGGAACACGATCACCACGATCACCACCAGCAGGATCGCTTCGAGCAGCGTATGCACCACCGCCTCAATGGATGCCCGCACGAACTGGGTCGGGTCATACACGATGCGATATTCGACCGACGACGGGAAGTCCGCCGACAGTTCCTTCATTGCCGCACGCACCTGCGTGGAGACATCCAGCGCGTTCGCGCCGGGGGCCTGGAAGATCGGGATGGCGACGGCCGGCTTGTTGTCCAGCAGCGAGCGCAGGCCGTATTCGGAGGCCGCCAGTTCGACCCGGGCCACATCGCCCAGGCGCGTCACGGCGCCATTGGGCGAACCCTTGAGGATGATGTCGCGGAACTCGGCCTCGGTCTTGAGGCGACCCTGGGCGTTGACCGACAGCTGTACCGGCACGTCGGGCGAACTGGGCGAGGCGCCGATCACCCCGGCGGCGACCTGCACGTTCTGTTCGCGAATCGAGCGCACCACATCGGTGGCGGTGAGGCCGCGTTGCGCCACCTTGTTGGGATCGAGCCAGACCCGCATGGCGTAGTTGCCCGAGCCGAACATGCCGACTTCACCCACGCCCTGGATGCGCGCCAGGCGATCCTTGACGTTGAGCACCGCATAGTTGCGCAGGTAGGTGGTGTCGTAGCGGTTGTCGGGCGAGATCAGGTGCACCACCATGGTCAGCGTGGGCGAACTCTTGATGGTCGTCACGCCCAGGCGCTGCACATCTTCGGGCAGGCGCGGCAAGGCTTGCGCGACCCGGTTCTGCACCAGTTGCTGGGCCTTGTCGGGATCGACCCCGAGGCGGAAGTTGACGGTGATGGTGAGATTGCCGTCGCTATTGGCCTGCGACTGCATGTAGAGCATGTTCTCGACACCGTTGATCTGCTCTTCCAGCGGCGAGGCCACTGTCTCGGCGATCACCTTGGGGTTGGCGCCCGGATACTGCGCGCGCACCACCACCGAAGGCGGCACCACTTCCGGATATTCGGAGATCGGCAACTGCAGCATGGCCAGCACCCCGCCCAGCACCAGCAGTACCGATAGCACGCCCGCGAAGATCGGGCGATCGATAAAGAATTTAGAGATATTCATTTGAAGGTTCCTCCAGCACCGTATTCGGTGCTGATGTTTTTATTAAGCCTTGGCGTCGGTCTTTGGTTCGGCTTGCATCGGCACCACGGTCGGCGTGATCGCATCGCCCGGACGAATCCGTTGCAGGCCATTGACCACGACGCGCTCACCCGACTTCAGGCCCTGCTCGATGACCACCAGTCCATCCTGGCTGGCGCCCACGCGCACCTGGCGATAGGTGGCGTGGTTGTTGCCGTCGGCGACCATCACGAAGCGCTTGTCCTGGTCGGTGCCGAGCGCCTTTTCGTCGATCATCACAGCCTCGTGCGGCGCACCGCCACCCAGTCGCACGCGGGCGTACAGGCCCGGGATCAACTGGCCATCGGCGTTATCGAACACGGCCCGCACGCGGATCGTGCCGGAGGCGGTGTCCAGCCGGTTGTCGACCGAGCCGACCTTGCCCTGGCGCGAGTAGCCGTCTTCATTGGCCAGGCCCAGCGACACTGGCACCGAGGTGCCGGCCGCGCGCGCCGGGTTGACGTACTTCAGGAAGCTCTGTTCATCGACGTCGAACGAGGCATAGACCTTCGATACCGACACCAGGGTCGTCAGCGAGGCGTTGGCCGAGCCGGGATTGACCACATTACCCACCGTGACTTCGGCGCGCGAGATGCGGCCCGAGACGGGCGCGGTGATCTGGGTGTATTCCAGGTTCAGGCGGGCTGCGCGCAGGGCGGCCTTGGCGGCGGCGACATTGGCCGCGGCTTCACGCGATGCATTCTGCTTTTCTTCATAGTCGCGACGGGCGATGGCGTTGTCGCCCAGCAGGCGCTGGCCGCGTGCCACGTCCGAGGCGGTGTAGGCCGCGCGGGCTTCGGCGCCTTGCAGTTGCGCTTCGGCGCGGGCCACCTCGGCCGCATATGGGCGCGGGTCGATGGTAAAGAGCACGTCGCCCTTCTTGACCAGCGCGCCATCCTTGAAGTGCACCGCAGTCAGCGTGCCCGACACCAGCGGACGCACATCGACCCGGTCGACGGCTTCGATACGGCCCGAATAGGCTTGCCAGTCGACGATTTGGCGATTGACCACTTCGGCCACATCGACTGCGGCCGCCGGCGGCGCGGCCGGTGCGGTGCTGGCGTTGGCCGACAGGCCGACGGCGGAAATGGCGCCGCCGACCGTCAGGGCGATGACGGCCAGCACGGTGGCGGTAAGGGCAAAGCGACGGCGTAATGTTGTTGGGGAGTTCATGTTCTAGGCCTCAAAGGGAAGGTTGGAAAGCAAAGGGGATGTAGCCATCGCTGCTGTTCTTGGAAAAACGGCAGCGCAGGAAATTGACGATTTCGGTCAGCAGCGGAATATGGGTGCGCAGCGCGCCATGGGTGATGCCGACAAACCGCGCGACCTGGGTCGGCACGCCGGCCAGCATCAGGCCGGAGGCGTATTTCTCGGCTTCCGGGCACAGCACGTCGCGCTCGGCGGTGGCGATGAAGGCGGCCGGCAGGCCGGCCAGGCGGCTCACTTCCAGCGGCGCGGCATACGGGTGCAGGCGCTGCATGGTTTGCGGCAGGTACTGGCGGTAGCGGGTGGCGCAGCTTTCCACGCTGAGGTCGGACTTGAGGCGGTCGGCGTCGCCCACCAGGCGCATGCTGGGGTCCAGCATGGGGCTGATCAGGACTTGCGCGGCCAGCGGACGGGCGCAGCGGTCGCGCGTCATCAGGGTCAGGCTCACGGCCAGGCCGCCGCCGGCGTCATCGCCCGCGACCACCATGCGATCGATGTCGATATTGATTTCGTCGGCGTGCTTGCAGGCCCAGACGGCAGCGGCGTAGGCGTCTTCCGGGGCGGCCGGGAAAGGCTTGGCAGGCGCCAGCGAATACGCCACCGACAGCACCACGCTGTCGCTGTACTGGGCGATGAAGCGGGCCGGGGCATCGGCGTCGTCCAGCGAGCCGCCGACGAATCCGCCGCCATGGAAATACATCACCAGCGGCAGTGGCTTCTGCTTGCCGGCAGCCGCATCCCGCACCGGCTGGTACAGCCGCACCGGGATGCGCCCCAGCGGGCCGGGAACGAAGAAATCGCGGATGTTAAGAGAAAGCGAGCCGTGCATGATGTGCGCCTTGGCCAGATGCCATTGTGGGAGAGTGAGGCGGATTGTGCGCCACAGCACGGACTCAAATAAACTCATATAATCCAACAACACTGTTCGCCAAGCTCGAACAATCACGAGATCGAACGACGGCAAAATGCGGCTCAGCATGACACTGGCCAGCCAGTCGACGAGCGTGACCAATTGCTTGGCGAGTTGTTTGTTCGAAAATTGTTTTTGATGGATTTGGATGTTTTTCCGGTAGATTTCGACGAAATTGATGAAATCTGTCCATCGTTTTGCAAGAGCTGGCATCGGGGGCGATGGCGGTTCGGCACCGGATTTGCGCGCGCCCCCGCATGCCCCCACCCCGGCTTTCGGGTGGCGGGATAACAGGAGAGAGCGATGGACCGTTTTCAAGCGATGCAGGTATTTACCGCCGTGGTCGATGCCAACAGTTTCACGCGAGCAGCAGATAACCTGAATTTGCCGCGTACCACCGTCACCACCATCATCCAGGGCCTGGAAGGCCTGCTGCAGGTGCGCCTGCTCAATCGCACCACGCGCCGCATCAGCCTCACGCCCGACGGCGCGGCCTACTACGAGCGTTGCGTGCGCATCCTGGCCGATGTGGACGAGACCGAACAATCGTTTCGCAATGTCACGCGCGGTCCGCAGGGGCGCCTGCGCATCGACGTGCCGGCCTCGATCGGGCGCCTGCTGCTGCTGCCCAACCTGTGCGACTTCTATACCAAGTACCCCGACATCGAACTGGCCATGGGCATGGGCGACCGTCCGGTCGACATGGTCCAGGAGGCGGTCGACTGCGTGCTGCGCGTCGGCGCCCTGCAGGACTCGTCGATGGTGGCGCGCCGCGTCGGCACCTTCCAGACGGTGACTTGCGCGGCGCCCCTCTACCTCGAGCGCCACGGCGTGCCGCACACCATCGAGGACCTGGTCAACCACAAGTCGGTGCACTATTTTTCGAGCCGTACCGGGCGCACCATCGACTGGGACTTCGTGGTCGACGGCGTCACCCGCGAGGTGAAGATGGACGGCAAGCTGTCGGTAAACGACGGCGATGCCTACGTCGATTGCGCGTTGCAGGGCTTCGGGATCGTGCAAGCCCCCCTTTACATGGTCATGCGGCATATCGAAGAAGGCCGCCTGGTCGAACTGCTGTCGCAGTGGAAGCCGGCGCCGTTGCCGATCTCGGTGGTCTACCTGCACAACCGCCACCTGTCGCCCAAGGTGCGCGCCTTCGTCGACTGGGTCGCCGAACTGTTCTCTACCTGTCCGCTGCACAAGGCCTGCACCATGGGCATGGAAACGGTCGAGGGCGAATGCCGCTTCGTCGACCATGCCGTGCCCAGCACGGTGCGCAACGTGGTCGAGCAGCACAACATCGCCGAAAGCGTGTTCTAGCCACACGAGGCGCGACGTCGGGCAAGGCTGGCCGATGCTGTTCATGGTCTGGTCTTCCTGTATTGGACGGCGGCGACGACCGGGCGTCACCGGCCTTGATGGCGGTGGCTGCGGGGTGGTCGGATGGATGGGTATGCGCGGAATCGCCGGGCCGGTCTGGCGGGCATTGCGTGAGAAGGATTATGCGATGGCGGGTGCGTTTTCGACGTGCTGAAAGCTGTCGATTACTTGCCCAATTCTACGGCGCTGCGATAAATAGGCAGATTGCCTCGCCGGCTGATACCGCCTAAACCGCCGGTGCATACCTGATTCTCCAAATATCTTGCCCATTTCTCCGGCGGCGGGTTTGGGAGAATCAGGCAGTCCTGCAAACTGCTAAGCTGCCTTATCCACCGATTTTCCGAAAAGACCATGGACCTGAATCCGACCGATGCAGTCGCGCCGTCGCCCGAGCCGCACGACGGCCACGATGCCGTCCACCATGATGCCGAGGCCGAGCGCTTCGAGGCCATGCGGCGCGAACTGCTGGAGCTGATCGAGCGTTATACGGCCGGCATCGAAGGCGTGCTCGAGACGGCGGTCGAAGGGCTGGGGGTGTATCGGGTCACCAATCCGGGTGGCCCCAAGCATTCGGTGCAGAAGCCGATGTTCGCGGTGATTGCGCAGGGTTCCAAGCGACTCTTCATCGGCGACGAAGTGGTGGAATACGATCCGATGCACTATCTGGTGGCGTCGGTCGACATGCCGGTGGTGGGGCGGGTGATGATTCGCAGTCCCGACGAGCCCTACCTGGGGTTGCGGCTGGACCTGGATATTCGCGAGATCGGCGACCTGATCGGCGACGAGAACCTGCCGCAGGAGATCGCCAGCGATGCCGCCTCGCGCGGGCTGTACGTCAATCGACTTGATTGCGCCCTGCTCGATGCGGTGCTGCGGCTGCTGCGCCTGCACCAGAGCCCGCGCGACATCGCCATCCTGGCGCCGATGGTGCGCCGTGAAATCCTGTATCGATTGCTGATGAACGGCCAGGGCGCGCTGCTGCGCCAGACGGTGTTGCAGGACAGCCAGATGAACCGCGTGGCCAAGGCCATCCGGCTCATGCGCGATGGTTACGCGCAGCCGTTGCGGGTGGACGATATTGCGCGCGACGTGCACATGAGCGTGTCGTCGCTGCATCATCATTTCAAGCAGGTCACCGCGATGAGCCCGTTGCAGTACCAGAAGAACCTGCGCCTGCAGGAAGCGCGCCGCCTGATCCTGACGGCCGACATGAGCGTAGCGCTGGCCGCGCACACGGTCGGCTATGAAAGCTCGTCGCAGTTCAGTCGCGAATACAGCCGGCTGTTCGGCGCACCACCGCTGCGCGACAAGCGGCGCTGGCAAGAAGAAGAAACCACCATGCTGTAATAAGGACCTGTTCTGGCCGGCCGCCCCTGCGGACTTGGTGGGCTGGCGCTAGAATGGCTCTCCATTCATCCACATTCCACTGGAGAGAGCATGCAATACCGGCGACTCGGCAAGAGCAACCTGAAGGTATCCACCCTGTGCCTGGGCACCATGATGTTCGGCGACCAGACCGACCAGACCGAGGCCGGCAATATCCTGGCGTCGGCGCGCGAGCATGGCGTCAATTTCATCGATACCGCCGACGTCTATACCAAGGGCCGCTCGGAAGAAATGGTGGGCATGCTGCTCAAGGGGCAGCGCCAGCACTGGGTGCTGGCCAGCAAGCTCGGCAATCCGATGACCCAGGCGCCGAACGAGTCGCATTATTCGCGCAGCTGGATCGTGCGCGAGACCGACGCCATCCTCAAGCGCCTGCAGACCGACCACCTGGATATCCTGTACCTGCATCGCGACTATGCCGACGAGAACCTGGAAGAAGCGGTGCAATCGCTGGGTGACCTGATCCGGGCCGGCAAGATCCGTGGCTTCGGCGTGTCCAATTTCCGTGGCTGGCGCATCGGCGAGATGGTGCGCCTGTGTGAAAAGAACAATGTGCCGCAGCCATTGGTGTGCCAGCCCTACTACAACCTGTTGAACCGCCAGCCGGAAGTCGAGATCCTGCCGGCCTGCGACCATCATGGCCTGGGCGTGGTCCCCTACAGCCCGATCGCGCGTGGGGTGTTGACCGGCAAATACCAGCCGGGCACCAAGCCGCCCGAGGACAGCCGGGCCGGGCGTGGCGACAAGCGCATGATGGAAACCGAGTTCCGCGAGGAATCGCTGTTGATCGCCCAGCGCCTGCAAGAACATTGCGCCGCGCGCGGCATCAAGCTGGGTCAGTTCGCCACCGCCTGGGTGCTGGCCAACCAGGTCGTCAGCAGCGTCATTGCCGGTCCGCGCACGCTGGCGCAGATGGAAGACTATTACGACGCCGTCACGCTCGCCATCAGCGCTGAAGAAGAGGCCCTGGTCGATTCGCTGGTCACGCCGGGACATGCCTCCACGCACGGCTATAACGATCCTAACTATCCGTTCTTCGGACGCACGCTGGTGCGTTGAGGGTTCAGGTAGCGACGCGCAGCGCAGTCTTGCGCTGGCGCATGCGCGGCTGCTCTGGCGGCACGCGGCACCCGTTGTACAGTTCGCGCCGCAGGGTGGGCGGTGATGTGGCGCTGGCCTGGGTTATCTGCTGGGGGAAGGCAACGGCTGCGGGCGGGCGATAGTGCATCGCCATCGCCAGCAGCATCAGCAGTCCGGCGATGCCCAGCGCAATGGCTGCGGCATACTGTGCCAATGTGAGTGGGTACGAAGGTGGTGGTGTCGACATGTCCGATCCATTTGGAAAAGGACATGCGACATCGCGTTGCCCCGGGATGGAATTATCGGGAAACGCGGTGTGTGTTTATATAGGATGATTCCCAAAACATCTTCGATGCCGAAGCCCTAGCGTAGCGCGGCGATGCGACGTGTTGCTTCTGCCTTGAGCAACTGGATATCGGTGCCCGGCGCGATCAGGTCGAGCCCGAACTCCTTCATGCGTTGCGCCATGTCCATGGTGCCGGCGAAGATACCCACATACTTGCCATGACGTTTGCCCAGGTCGACCAGCGAGCGGATGGCGTCGTTCAGTTGCGGCGCTTCGTAGTTGTCCGGGACCAGGCCCATTTCGATATTGAGATCGGCCGGGCCGATGAAGATGCCGTCCAGGTCGGGCACCTGCAGGATCGCTTCGGCATTGGCGAAACCCTGGTTGGTCTCGATCATCGCCAGCGTCAGGATGGTGCGATTGGCCTCGCTGAAGTAATCGGCGCCACCGTACAGGAACCCGCGCGCCGGGCCGTAGCTGCGTCCTCCGCGAGGCGAATAGTGGCAAGCCCGGACGAACCGTTCGGCGTCCTCGGCAGTGTTGATCAGCGGACAGATGACGCCATAGGCGCCGGCGTCGAGCAGCTTGTTGATTTCGCCCAGGCCGTTTTCCGAACAGCGCACCAGCGGCACCGCGCCGGTGCTCGAGATGGCTTGCAGCATCGGCACGGCCGACTCGATCGAGAACAGCCCGTGCTGCAGATCGACGGTGACGGCGTCATAGCCGCAGCTGGCGATGACCTCGGTCAGCAGCGAATCGCCCATCGATACCCAGCCGGTCAAGGCCATCTGCTTTTGCGCGAACAGCGTGCGCAGCTTGTTTTCTCGCATGTCGAGGTCTCCATGGTGGTTCGGTCAGCGCTCATCTTAGTCGCAAAACCGGACCTGCCATGGTCACCGTCGGTGAAAGCTTCTCAGGCGGACGTGAAAGCTTTTATTGCTGCCAGCGGAATGGCGCGGCGTCGATGGCGCTCTTGCGCCCGGCGATCTGGTCGGCCAGCAGCGCCGCGCTGCCGCAGGCCAGGGTCCAGCCCAATGCGCCTTGCCCGATATTGAGATAGAGGTTGGCCACCGGCGAGGCGCCGATGATCGGCACCCCGCTGGGCGTGGCCGGGCGAAACCCGGCCCAGGGCGACAGGGTCGAGTCGGCGCCCATTGCGCACGCGGGAAACAGTTCGCGCACGCCTTGCCTGAGTTCATCGATGGCGCGTTGGCCGATGCTGGCATCCCGACCGACCAGTTCGATGCGACCCGCCACGCGCAGGCGCTGGCCCAGGCGGGCATAGACGATCTTGCGCGAGATGTCGGTGATCGAGACCTGGGGCGCCGCCTGGCGGCTGGCCTCGTCGTCGAGCGGCACGGTAATGCTGTAGCCCTTGAGCGGATAGAGCGGCAACGCCAGTCCGACCAGTTGCGCAAAGGCGCCGCTGTCGGCGCCCAGCGCCAGCACGAAGCGCTCGGCCTCGATCCATTGGCCGCCCGCCTGCACCGCGCGCAGCGCACCGGCGTCGGTGCGCACGGCACTGGCCCGGGCGCCGCCCACGAAGCGAAAATCGGGGTTCGATTGCATCACCGACACCAGCGCGCGGCAGAACTGCGGGCAGTCGCCGGCTTCTTCGCTGGGGGTATGGACGCCGCCGGCCCAGTCCCGCTGCGACTGGCCCAGGCTGGGCTCGATGGCGATGCAGCGCGCCGCGTCGAGCACTTCCTGCTGGCAGCCGAACCGGGCCTGGAACTGCACCTGGCGTCGGGCTGCATCGAGCGCGGCGGGATCGGTGAACATGACCAGCTTGCCGGAGGCCTGGTGGTCGAATGGCAGGTTCAGTGGCGCGTTCCACTGCTGCAGCTGGTCGCGGCTGAAGAAGGCCAGTTGCAGCAGGTCGATGGTGGTGCGTTGTACGCGATCGGCATTGCAGCAGCGCAGGAACTCGAACAGCCAGCGGTACTGCTGCAGCTCCAGGGTCGGCTTGAAGGTCAGCGGCGAGTCGCTGCTGAAGAGGTAGTAAGACCATTTGGACCACACCGAGGGATCGGCCAGGGGCGCTACATACGAATAGCTCAACTGGGCGCCATTGCCCAGGCTGGTGCCGCTGCCCGGGGCATTGCTGGCATCGATCAGGGTAACCTGATGGCCATCCTGCAGGAGGCGGTAAGCGCTTGTCACGCCGATGATGCCGGCGCCCAATACACAGATATGCATGGTGTGTGGTCTAGGTTTCTATGATCGCGGCAGTCCACTATACGAACAATGCCGTGCGGTGTCTTATGCCGAATCGGCATCGTGCAATGTTACACAATCATTGTGCGTGTCTGCGTGCGGCTTTGGGCGCGCGGCTGCGGTACAATGGCGCCCGATGCAGGCCAGACAGCCGCTGGCTGCGCCTTTCGGGGTGTGGCGGGAGGAAGGTCCGGACTCCATAGAGCGGGGTGACGGTTAACGGCCGTCCGCCGAAAGCCGGTGCAAGCCGGTATAAGGCGAGGAACAGGGCCACAGAGACGAGCGTATTTAGTTACGGTGAAACGCGGTAACCTCCACCTGGAGCAATTTCAAATAGGCACGCGGTGATGCTGCTCGCGGAGCGTGCGGGTAGAAAGCTTGAGCGCCGGAGTAATCCGGCGCCTAGAGGAATGGCTGTCATAGCGGGCAACCGCCGTAACAGAATCCGGCCTACCGGCCTGCATCACTTTATTTCCGGGAGTCCCGGCGCCAGTCGGGGCACCCTTAACAAAGCGGCCTGCGCACAAAAGCAAACAGCCAGCGGGTCCGCGTCGGAGACGTCAGGACCCTCATGTATCCACCGGTTTTGTTTGAAGAGCTGGTCGCCGCCAACGGCCGCCGCATCGGCGTAGCCACGCTGGCTTCCGAAAAGACGCTGCATGCCATCTCGCTGGAGATGGTCAACCTGCTGACGCCGCAGTTGCGCGCCTGGCAGGCCGATCCGCAGGTCGCGCTGGTGATCCTGCAGGCGCAGGGCGAAAAAGCCTTCTGCGCCGGCGGCGACCTGCAGCAGCTCTATCGCACCATGCGCGATCATCATGCCTCGCCCGAGCGCGGGGATATCCGCGCCAATCGCTACGCCGCCGAGTTCTTCGAACACGAATACCGGCTCGATTACCTGATCCACACTTTCGGCAAGCCGATCCTGGCCTGGGGGCACGGCATCGTCATGGGTGGCGGCATCGGCCTGATGGCCGGCTGCAGCCACCGGGTGGTGACCGAGCGCTCGCGCCTGGCCATGCCCGAGATCACCATCGGCCTGTATCCGGACGTCGGCGGCAGCTGGTTCCTGGCGCGCATGCCGGGCAAGACCGGCCTGTTCCTGGCGCTGACCGGCGCCAACCTCAATGCCGCCGACGCGGTGTTTGCCAACCTGGCCGATTATCGTCTGGTGCAAGCATCGAAGCCGGCGCTGATCGATACGCTGCTGGCCCAGCCATGGGGCCAGGGCGACGACGCGCAGTTGCTGGATGGCGTGCTGCTCGAGGCGCAGCGCGCCAGTGAAGCCGATGGCCAGACGCCATTTGCGCCCTCCAACCTGCGCCAGCACTATGATCTGGTCGACCGCTTGTGCCGCCAGGCTGACCTGGGGGCCGTGGTCGACGCCATCCTGGCCATCGATGCGGACGACGCCTGGTTGCAGAAGGCCGCCGCCACGCTGCGCGCCGGCGCACCCGGTTCGGCCGCGCTGGCCTACGCCTTGCAACGCAAGGTGCGGCATATGTCGCTGGCGCAGGTATTCAGGCTTGAGTTCGTGGTCTCGCTGCATTGCGCGGCGCGGCCCGATTTCGTCGAAGGCATACGCGCGCTGATTGTCGAGAAAGACCAGAAACCGAAGTGGCAACCAGCCACCCTGGCTGAAGCTACGCCATCGTGGGTGGAGGGTTTCTTCGCAGACCCGTGGCCGCCGGCGCAGCACCCGCTGGCCGACCTCGGGGCCTGATCAACTCAACTGATCAACGCACGCTGCCGCCAACGCGCCAGCGTGCGCACGAACTGTTCGGCATCGTCGACGGCACGGGCCAGCACCAGCGCACCCTGGATCGCACCCACGATATCTTCGGCCAGCGCCCGGGCGTTCTCCGGGGGATGTCCGGCGCGCAGCAGTGCGCCCTGGAGTGCGTCGGTCCAGTTGGCGAAATACCGGCTGACCGCTTGTGCAAAGCGGTCCCGCGTATCCGACAGGGCAAACACGCCCACGATGCAGACCCGCTGACCCGAGTGGAAGTAGCGCTCGCAGGCGTCGAACATGCGGGCGATACCGGTGGCGGCTTCGGCGCGCAGCACCGCAAACACCTCTTCCTCGAACCAGCGCTCGATGTGGGCCAGCACCGCTTCGGCCATTTCATCCTTGCCGCCCGGGAAGGCGTGATACAGGCTGCCTTTGCCCAGGCCGACGGCAGCCGTGATCCGCGCCAGGCTGGCGCCTTCGAAGCCGTGCGTGCGAAATACCTCGGCCAGTTGCGGCACCAGCGCGTCGCGCTCCACTGCCATCAGAGACCCAGGTCCGACAGGCCGGGATGGTCGGCCGGACGTGGTGCCGAGCGGTCCCAGTGAAATTTGCGCTCGGCTTCGCTGATGGGCAGGTCATTGATCGAGGCATGGCGCACTGCCATCAGGCCGTTCTCATCGAATTCCCAGTTCTCGTTGCCGTAGGAGCGAAACCAGCTTCCTGCCGCGTCCTGCCATTCATAGGCGAAGCGCACGGCAATCCGATTGCCGCTGCAGGCCCAGACTTCCTTGATCAGGCGATATTGCTGCTCGCGCTGCCATTTGCCTGCCAGGAACTGCACGATCTCGGCGCGGCCATGGACGAAGTCGGCGCGGTTGCGCCAGCGGCTGTCTTCGGTATAGGCCATCGAGACGCGCTGCGGGTCGCACGAATTCCAGGCGTCCTCGGCGGCGCGCGCCTTCTTGGCGGCGCTCTCCAGCGTGAAAGGGGGCAATGGTGGTCGTTGGGCGATGCTCATGATGGCTCCTGGTGGGCAGTGATCTGTTGGTTCTGTACCAATCGGTACAAATTGATTCTAGGTGCAGATGCCGGCGGCGGCAAGCTGGCCGTTGTCATGGGGTGCGCGTACCGGTCTGTGCTGGCTTCGGCAATCGCCAGCTGTGCTTTCCCCGGAGGTGCAAGGGATTTTTTATGATCATTTTTTAAGAATTTTCTTATTGGACACGTTTCGTCCGCTCGTCAGAATGTTGTCTCCGAATCGAACGCAACCGTGATCCTGCGCAGGTTTTTTGCGAGGTTGGCCTGGCCGTAGCCATGTCTCATATTGAGGGAAATCTTGATGAAAAAGCCGTTGTCCACGCTGATGCTGGTTTTCCTGGCGACCTTCTGCGGCACCAGCGTCGCACAGAAATCGGCGCTGCGGATCGGGGGTGTCATCAAGCCTACCGCCTGTATCCCGCAACTGGCCGGCGACTCGACCTTTGACCTGGGCAACCTGCAGTCGACCGAGGCCGCTAGCGAAGGGGTTCCGATGGAGCGCGACCTGGCCATTGTCATCACCTGCGATGCGCCTACCCGGGTAGGCATCAAGCCGCAAGACAATCGCGCCGGCAGCGTGGCGCAGCAGCTGCTCCAGCCCAGGCAGCGGCTGGTGGTCGACGGCAGTTTCAGGGAAGATCTGTTCGGCCTTGGCACCTCGGGGCGCAAGAAACTGGGCGGCTACGAAGTGATTTTCGTGCCGGGCAGTTTCATCGGCGATGGCGAGCAGGTCGACACCATCGCATCACGCGCAGGCATCCAGGAGGCAGGCAGGAGCTGGATCAAGCGCGACGCCGGCCGCATGCGCAGCGGGGTAGTCAATACCTGGGCCGCGCCCGGCACCTTGCTGCCGGGCGCCTACACCACGATCAGTGGAACATTGCGGGTGCGCGCGATGCTGGCGCCCAACAGCGAACTGAAGGTGACCGACCGGATGCAGCTGGATGGCTCGATCACGCTGGAGATGCACTACATGTGAAGGCGCGGGCGGTATCGATGAAATGCGGGGAAGCAGGGGAGGAAGCAGAAAAACAGGAATGCCGAATGGCGGGTGGAGCGCAATGCAATTGCCCGAAAGCCGAGGGGGACTGAGGGGAGGGGCTGAGGCGTAATGCGGGACGGCAGTGAGGGGAGGAAAATTTGAATGCCATGAACATGAGATTCATGGCATTCAAATTCGGGAATTATTTCTTCTTCTTGTTCACGGCTTCCTTGAAAGCCTTGCCAGCCGAGAACTTGACCGTAGTCGCTGCAGCGATCTTGATCTCTTCGCCAGTTTGCGGGTTGCGGCCGGTACGTGCAGCGCGCTTGCCTGTGGAGAACGAACCGAAACCAACCAATTGCACTGTATCGCCCTTGGTAACAGCCTTGATGATGTTCTCGATGACGGAGTCCAGCGCGCGCTGGGCAGCAGCCTTGGAGAGATCAGTATCAGCGGCGATAACGTCAACCAATTCAGATTTGTTCACTTTAAAATTCCTTTCACTGTTAAGGTGCCGAGATTTTAGCACTGGTATGCGCCGGATCCGCAAGCCCTATCTGCTTTTCAGCCGATCTGGCTCATTCGGTCCAGCCCTTGTTTCAAAAATATCGACAGCGCCTGAGGGCAGGTAAAAATCTGTTTCGAGCCGATATCCCCAAAAACGTGGATAGTAAAAGTAGCGAGCCGTATTAGTCAAAGTAAAAAAGGCCTCGTTACAGTTTTAAGTGCATTCACCACTTCGTTGAAGCCGGTAAGTGAACTAAAGTTGCAGTGCAAAATCAATGTCCCCACGCTCACGATCATTCCACTCGACTCGCACTCCGTGATCGAAATGACATGCCTCGTTCGGTGATCGATCTTGGTGACATCGAACGCAGAAGTGTACCGCTCATCGCCCGCAAAACCGCGCCGTTGTGCAATCTTGTCGATAAACACATGTGTATATCTCAGGTTGCACATTCAATGTGGTGCATAAGTCCTTCATTTTCTTCGATAATCCATTTCCCGAGGTGTTTTAAGGAAGTGCGCTAAGTCTTTGACTTTATTGGCAAAATCCCGGTTTATTCCTCCGTTTACTGCTTGACCTGTAATAGTGCATCCACTAAAGTGGGCGGCAGTGTCAAAAAGTGTTTTTTTGTGGGGTGTTTTGCAAAGTTGTTTGCATTCGCTCCCGTTGAAAACCACCCGATCAGCAGTTTCACTCGCTACCAGCGACAGGAAAAAAACAGTGTTTCAGGGCGCGTCAGCACTCAATCTCGATGCCAAGGGCCGGATGACCATTCCGGCCAAGCATCGTGACGCCCTGATGGTGCAGTGCGAAGGTCGCGTCACGCTGACCCGTCATCCGCATGGCTGCCTGTTGTTCTTCCCCCGGCCCACCTGGGAATCGCATCGCGACCAGATCGCCGCGTGGCCGATGTCGGCACGTGCGTGGCAGCGCATCTTCCTGGGTAATGCGTCCGATGTCGAATTCGACAGCGCCGGTCGCATCCTGGTGGCGCCCGAGTTGCGCGCGGCAGTGGGCTTGCAGCGCGATGTGATGTTGCTGGGCATGGGTAGTCACTTCGAGATCTGGGATGCCGCCAAGCTGGCCGAGAGCGAGTCCGAGGCCGTGGCCGCGGGCATGCCCGATGTATTGAGCAATTTTTCCTTCTGACGGCGCGCTGAACATGACTTTGCAACCGGTGCCAGAGCTGCAGCACCGCACCGTGCTGTTGGAAGAAGCTGTCGACGCGCTGGCCATCGAAGGCGAGCGCGTCGATGGCGTTTATCTGGACGGTACGTTCGGGCGCGGCGGCCACAGCCGGGCGATCCTGGCCAAGCTGGGCCCGCGCGGACGACTGATCGCATTTGACAAGGACCCGTTGGCCATCGCGACGGCGCAGCAGATCACGGACCCCCGGTTCGAGATCGTGCATGACAGCTTTGCCACGCTGGACCAGGCGCTGGCGACGCGCGGCATCGCGCAGGTCGACGGCATATTGATGGATCTCGGCATTTCGTCGCCGCAGGTGGACGATGCCGCTCGCGGCTTCAGTTTCAGGCTCGATGGCCCGCTGGACATGCGCATGGATACCACGCGCGGTGTGTCGGCAGCGGAATGGCTGGCAACGGCGGATGTAGAGAAGATAGCAAAGGTAATACGAGATTATGGGGAAGAACGGTTTGCTTTTTCGATTGCAAAGGCGATTGTTGCTCGCCGGGCAGTCGAACCAATTTCAAGCACACGACAGCTTGCCGCGCTCGTGGCTCAAGTCGTCAAAACCCGCGAGAAAGGCAAAGACCCGGCCACTCGCACCTTTCAGGCTGTACGGATTTTCGTCAATCAAGAGCTTGAAGAGCTCGAAGTAGGCCTGGACAAAGCATTCGAGCAGATGGCGCTACACGGGAGATTGGTTGTGATCAGCTTTCACTCGCTGGAAGATCGCATCGTCAAGCAGTTCATGGCTTCCAAAGCCAATGCGCCGCAGCCCGACCGTCGCCTGCCGATTCGTGCCATCGATTTGCCGCAGCCGCCTGCCCGCCTGCTGGGGCGGACCATGCCCAGTGATGCCGAAGTCAGCGCCAATCCGCGCGCCCGCTCGGCCGTGATGCGCAACCTGGAGCGCATCGTCGCGCCTGGAGGCCAGTCATGACCGGTCGCCTGTGCCTGCTGCTCACGGCCGTGCTGGTGATCTGCTCGCTGGCGGTGGTCAGCGCCCAATACAAGGCGCGTAGCCTGTTCATCGAAATCGAACGCGCATCGAGCGCGGCGCGCCAGCTCGATGTCGACTGGGCCCAGTTGCAACTCGATCAGTCGACCCTGGGCAAGAATGCCCGTATCGAAGAGCTGGCCCGGCGCGACCTCAATATGGTGCCGCTGACGGCGGCGCGCACCCAATACCTCACGGTGGGGGGCAAATGACCCGCATGCCCCCGCGCACCAACCTGACCAACGGCCGCGTCGCCGCCTCCAAGGGCGTGGCGTTTTCGTCGAACCCCATCCTGCAGGTGAAGCTGCCGGCGTGGCGTTCGCGCTTCGTGCTGTTCGTCATGTTCGCCGCCTTCGTGACGCTGGTGGCGCGGGCCTTCTGGCTGCAGGGCGTGTCGACCGACTTCCTGCAGAAGCAGGGCGCTTCGCGCTATGCGCGTACCCTGGAGTTGCCCGCCACACGCGGCAAGATCACCGACCGCAACGGCCAGGTGCTGGCTTCGTCGGTGCCGGTCAAGGCGATCTGGGCGATCCCTGATGACGTCCAGTCGGCGCCCCCCGAAAAACTGCGCGAACTGGCGCGCCTGCTCGAGATGAGCGACGCCGACCTGCGCAAGAAGCTCGATTCGGATCGCAGCTTCGTGTACCTCAAGCGGCAGGTCGAGCAAGAGACCTCCGACAAGATCGTCAAGCTCGGCATCGCCGGCATCGAGACCCGCAAGGAATACAAGCGCTTCTACCCCGAGGGCGAGGTGATGGCGCACGTGGTCGGCTTCACCAACGTCGAGGACGCCGGCCAGGATGGCATGGAGCTGGGCGCGCAAAAGACCCTGGCCGGCATGACCGGCAGCCGGCGCGTCATCAAGGACCGCCTCGGGCGCGTGGTCGAGGATATCGAATCGATCCGCGAGCCGCATGACGGCCGCGACCTGACGCTGTCGATCGACAGCAAGATCCAGTACATCGCCTTCACCCAGCTGAAAGAGGCGGTCGAGAAACACAAGGCCAAGGCAGGCGGCATCATCGTGGTCGACGCCAAGACCGGCGAGGTGCTGGCGCTGGCCAACATGCCTACCTACAACCCGAACAATCGCTCGGTGCTGACCGGCGCCCAGTTGCGCAACCGGGTCGTGACGGACACCTTCGAGCCAGGCTCGACGCTGAAGCCGTTTACGGTGGCGCTGTCGCTGGACACCCATCGCGTGACGCCCTCGACGGTATTCCAGACCTCCCCCGGCAAGATGACCATCGGCACCGCCACCATCGGCGACTCGCACGCGCACGGTCCGCTGACGGTGGCGCAGATCATCGAGAAGTCGTCCAACATCGGCACCGCCAAGATCGCGTTGCAGATGCCGCCGGAAGAAATGTGGGAGATGTTTACCACGGTCGGCTTCGGCCAGCAGCCCAAGTACGGTTTCCCGGGGGCCGTGGCCGGACGGGTGCGTCCGTATAAATCCTGGCGTCCGATCGAGCAGGCCACGATGAGCTACGGCCATGGCATTTCGGTGTCGCTGATCCAGCTGGCCCATGCCTACCTGATCTTCGCCCGCAATGGCGACATCATCCCGCTGTCGTTCACCAAGGTGAACGATTCGCCGATCGGCCAGCGCGTGATCTCCGAAAATACCGCGCTGCAGATGCGCCGCATGCTCGAAACCGTAGTCGCGCCGGGCGGCACCGCACCCCAGGCGCAGGTGCCCGGCTATCGCGTCGGCGGCAAGACCGGCACCGCCTACAAGATCGAGGGCGGCAAGTACGTGCGCAAGTATGTGGCGTCGTTCTCGGGTATCGCCCCGATGTCCGACCCGCGCCTGATCATTGCGGTGATGATCGATGAGCCGAGCAACGGCCAGCACTATGGCGGCCCGGTGGCCGGTCCGGTGTTTGCCAATGTGGCGGCCAATGCGCTGCGGGCGCTCAATGTGCCGCCCGATTCCAGCGTGACCAACATCATCATTCCCAAAGAACCGCTCGAGGAGAGTATGTAATGACCTCGCGCGCGCTTTCCGTCAACGACATCCGCGACTGGTTGCAGGCCAATGCACCCGGTGCGCAACTGGCCGCCGATTCGCGTCGCATTGGCCCCGGCGACGTATTCTTCGCCTATGTGGGCGACGCCGACGGCCGTTCTTATATAGCGGACGCCATCGAGCGTGGCGCCGCCGCCGTGCTGTTCGAAGCCGACGGCTATCAATGGCCGCAGCAGTTGCAGGTGCCGCACCTGGCAGTAGAACAGCTCAAGCAGCTCGCCGGCGATATCGCCGCCGCCTGGTACCGCCAGCCCGACCAATCGATGTTCACGGTGGCGGTGACCGGCACCAATGGCAAGACCTCGTGCGCCTGGTGGCTGGGCTCGGTCCTCTCGCGTGCGCCGGGGACAGGTCCGACCGGCGTCATCGGCACCCTGGGCGTGGGCAGTTTCCAGGGTGGTCGCCCGCAAGCGTTCGATGTGACCGGCTACACCACGCCGGACGCGGTGCTGCTGCAACGCAGCCTGGCCGGGTTGTCCCGCGCCGGCGTCGACAGCGTCGCCATTGAGGCTTCCTCGATCGGGCTGGCGCAGGGGCGCATGAACGGCATGCACGTGGACGTGGCGCTGCTCACCAATTTCACCCGCGATCACCTCGACTATCACGGCGACATGCCGACCTACGAAGCCGCCAAGCGCGTGCTGTTCGAGTGGGATGGCCTGAAACACGCCGTGATCAACCTCGACGACGCCATGGGCGTGCGCCTGCTGCCGCTGGTGCAGGCGCGCCAGGTGGCGCTGATCGGCTACGCCATCGAAGAACAGATCGATCCGCTGGCCGCCGGCGTACCGACCCTGCACGCCAGCGCAATTCGCAGCAGTCATGCCGGTACCGTATTCCACGTCGAGTCGCCCTTCGGCAGTGGCCAGGTCAAGACCCAACTGGTGGGGCGCTTCAATGTCAGCAATGTGCTGGGCATCATGGGCGTGCTGTTGGCACGGGGCCTGGCATGGGATGCGGTCATCGCCGCCGTCGGCACGCTCAGCGCTGCCCCCGGCCGCATGCAGCAGTTCGGTGGCGCCGACGTGCCGCTGATCGTGATCGACTACGCGCATACACCGGACGCGCTCGACAAGACCCTGTCGACCCTGCGCCAGGTGGCGGCCCAGCGCAATGGCGAGCTGTGGTGCGTATTCGGCTGCGGCGGCGATCGTGATCCCGGCAAGCGGCCGCAGATGGGACAGGTCGCCGAACAGGCTGACCACGTCATCCTCACCAGCGACAACCCGCGCAGCGAAGATCCCAAGGCGATCATTGCCCAGATTCGTGCCGGCATGGCCCGCCTCGAGCCGCAAGTGATCGAAGACCGCGCCGGCGCCATCCTGTGGGCGATTCGCCATGCCACCAAGGCCGACGTAGTGCTGCTGGCCGGCAAGGGGCACGAAGCCTACCAGGAGATCGCCGGCAAGAAACTGCCGTTCCTCGATGCCGACCACGTGGCGCTGGCCCTGGCGGCGCGCTCGACCATGATGGGGGGCGCATGATGCGGTTCGATTTCGCCCAGATGCTGCAATGGATCCGCGACGCCGAAAGCGCCGCCTCGGCTCATCCTGCGGTGACGGTGGCCAATGCCCCGGCGGGCGTGCTGGCGTTGAACGACGTGGTGACCGACTCGCGCGCGATCAAGCCGGGCAGTGTGTTCGTGGCGCTGCGTGGCGAACGCTTCGATGCGCATGATTTCCTGGCCGACGTGGCGGCCCTCGGCGCCAGCGCGGTGGTGGTCGAACGACTGGTGCCGGGCCTGGCCCTGCCTGCCATCGTGGTGCCTGATGCGCGTGCGGCGCTGGGCCAGATCGCGCATGGTTGGCGTTCTATATATAGCGTGCCGGTGATCGGCGTGACCGGCAGCAACGGCAAGACCACGGTCAAGGAGATGATCGTCGCGATCCTGGCCGCGGCTTTCGGTGAAGACGGCTATCTCGGCACCCGAGGCAATTTCAATAACGAAATCGGCGTTCCCCTGACGCTGTTCCGGCTGGCGCCGTCGCATCGCGCCGCCGTCATCGAGATGGGCATGAACCATCCGGGCGAGATCGCCGTGTTGTCGCGTATTGCCGCGCCGACGCTGGGGCTGGTCAACAACGCCCAGCGCGAACACCAGGAATTCATGGCCAGCGTGGAGGCCGTGGCGCGCGAGAATGGCGCCGTGATCCGGCACCTGCCGCCCGACGGCGTGGCGGTGTTCCCGTCCGACGACGACTTCACGGCGCTTTGGCGCGAAGAAGCCGGCGCGCGCCGGGTCTTGACCTTCGGCCTGGACGACAGCGCCGATGTGGGCGCCAGCTATGTCAGCGGCGCCTTCGGCAGCACGCTCAGCGTCCACGTCAAGGGCATTGCCGTGCCAGCGGCCCGCTTTACGGTCGAACTGGCCGCCGTGGGCGAACACAACGTACGCAATGCGCTGGCTGCGATCGCCTGCGCGCTGGGTGCCGGCATTGCGGTCGATGCCGTGGTGCGCGGCCTGCAGGCCTTCGCCCCGGTCAATGGCCGGTTGCAGCGCAAGCAGGCCATTTCCGGTGCGCTGGTGATCGACGACACCTATAACGCCAATCCCGATTCGGTACGCGCCGCCATCGACGTGCTGGCCACCATTGCCGCCCCGCGCGTGCTGGTGCTGGGCGACATGGGTGAAGTTGGCGATCAGGGCCCGCAGTTCCACCGCGAGATCGGCGCCTATGCGCGCGAGCGCGGCGTGGAACGTTTCTACGCGCTGGGCGAACTGGCACGCGAAGCGGTCGACGCCTATCAGAATACCCCTGGCGAAGGGACGGCCCAGGCGGTCCACTTCGCCGATATCGACGCGCTCAATGCAGCCGTCACACTGGCCGCGCCAACTGGCGCGACCGTCTTGGTAAAAGGTTCACGCTTCATGAAGATGGAGCGAGTTGTACAGCATCTGGTCAACGTTGAATCCGTCACGCAACTTCAACAGGAGACCCATTAGCATGCTGGTCTGGCTCGCACAGAATTTTCAACAGGACTTCGGCTTCTTGCGCCTGTTCACATTCATTACTTTCCGTGCCGTGTTCGCCACGCTCACCGCACTGCTGATCGGCATGGTCGCCGGTCCGGCCGTGATCCGCATGCTGACCCGCATGAAGGTAGGACAGGCGGTGCGCCAGGACGGCCCGCAGTCGCACCTGGTCAAGAATGGCACGCCCACCATGGGCGGCGTGTTGATCCTGATCGGCATCGCCGTGTCGACCCTGCTGTGGGCCGACCTGTCGAATCGCTTCGTCTGGATCGTGCTGATCGTCACCATCGGTTTCGGCGCCATCGGCTGGGTCGATGACTATCGCAAGGTGGTGCATCGCGACCCCGAAGGCATGCGTTCGCGCGAGAAGTTCTTCTGGCAGTCGCTGATCGGCCTGGTGGCGGCGATCTACCTGGCCTTCTCGGTGTCCGAGGTGAGCAACATGAAGGTGCTCGACCTGTTCGTGGCCTGGGTGCGTTCGGGCTTCAGCCTCGACCTGCCGCCCAAGGCCGACCTGATCGTGCCCTTCTTCAAGAGCATTACCTACCCGCTGGGCGTGTGGGGCTTCATCGCGCTGACCTACTTCGTCATCGTCGGCACCAGCAACGCCGTGAACCTCACCGATGGCCTGGACGGCCTGGCCATCATGCCGACCGTGCTGGTGGGCGCCGCGCTCGGGCTGTTCGCCTACCTGACCGGTAACGCCAGCTATGCCAAGTACCTGTTCATCCCGCATATCCCGGGCGCCGGCGAGCTGTTGATCTTCTGCGGCGCCATGGGCGGCGCGGGCCTGGCTTTCCTCTGGTACAACGCCTACCCGGCGCAGGTGTTCATGGGCGATGTCGGCGCGCTGGCGCTGGGCGGCGCGCTGGGCACCATCGCCGTCATCGTGCGGCAAGAGATCGTGCTGTTCATCATGGGCGGCATCTTCGTGGTCGAGACGCTGTCGGTGATGATCCAGGTGGCGTACTTCAAGTACACCAAGAAGCGTTATGGCACCGGCCGCCGCGTGTTGCTGATGGCGCCGCTGCACCATCACTATGAACAGAAGGGCTGGAAAGAAACCCAGGTGGTGGTGCGGTTCTGGATCATCACCATGATGCTGGTACTGCTGGGACTGTCGACGCTGAAGTTGCGTTGAAACAAGTGAATCAAGCGAAAGAAGTGAGCAGCAAACAATGAATTACTCGGGCAAACACGTACTGGTGCTCGGACTCGGTGAGTCCGGCCTGGCAATGGCGCGGTGGCTGGACTACTGCGGCGCCTCCGTGCGCGTGGCCGATACGCGTGACGAAGCGGCGCTGTCCGAGCGCCTGGCAGCGTTGCGCGCCGCCGTTCCGGGCGCGCAAGTCGTGCTGGGCCAGCCGCTGCACGTGACGCTGCTCGATGGTATCGATTTCGTGGCGGTCAGCCCGGGCCTGTCGCCGCAGGGTGACCTGGCGCCGCTGGCGCCTGTCATGGCCGAACGCGGCGTGCCGCTATGGAGCGAGATCGAACTGTTCGCGCAGGCGCTGGCCGCGTTGCGCGAAGAAACCCTCTACCAGCCCAAGGTATTGGCCATCACCGGTACCAACGGCAAGACCACCGTCACCAGCCTGACCGGCATGCTGTGCCAGCGCGCCGGCCTGTCGGTAAAGGTGGCAGGCAACATCAGCCCGGCCGCACTCGACGTGCTGCGCGAGGCGGTGATGGCCGACAAGATATTCCTGGCGGAACTGGCCGAGCAGGACGCCATTGCCGCCGCCGAAGCGCAGGCCGAAGCCGAGCGCCTGGCCGAATTGGCTGCACAGGAAGCGGCAGAAGCGGCAGAAGCTGCAAAGGCAGCCGACGCTGCCAAGAGCAAAAAGTCGTCCGCCCGTATCGAAAGCGACGAAGCGCCGGCCCAGAGCCACGCCGCCGCCAATGATGCCCAGATGGATCTGGCCCAGGCCGATTCCGCAGCATCGGCCGGCGACGAGGCCTCTGCGGCGCCGCCCGAGCAGGACGATCAGGACACAGGGACCGACGGCGAGGCCATCGAGGTCCCGGTCGAGCACCTGTCGACCGAAGCCGCCAATTCGAGCCAGAGCGAAGATGCCTCGTTGCACACCGATGCGACCGGCAACGAAGTGGCCGCGCTGAACCTGGATGACTTCATGCAGGTCTCGCGCACCGCCGAAGAAGACGCGCTGGTCGCCGTGCCGCCGCCCCCGCCGCCGGAACCGACTTACCGTGGCTCGATGCCGCAGGCCTGGGTGCTGGAGTTGTCCAGCTTCCAGTTGCACGCCACCCATAGCCTCAAGGCCGATGCCGCCACCGTGCTCAACCTGAGCCAGGATCATCTTGACTGGCATGGCGACATGCACGCCTATGCAGCCGACAAGGCCCGCATCTTCGGCGAAGGCACCGTGCGCGTGCTCAACCGTGACGATGCGCTGGTCATGAAGATGACCGACGCGGTGGCGCCGGTGTCGTCGTTCGGCCTGGACGAGCCGGCCACGCCCAACAGCTTTGGCCTGGTCAACGACAACGGCATGCTGTGGCTGGCTCATGGTTTCGTGCACGAGGACGATGAACAGCCGACCGGTCGCCGCCGCAAGCAGAAAGACCTGCTGCCGCCGCCGGTCACCGTCAAGCGCCTGATGCCGGTCGACGCCCTGAAGATCCGTGGCGCCCATAACGCCATGAACGCCTTGGCCGCGCTGGCGCTGTGCCGCGCCGTCGACCTGCCGATGGCACCCCTGCTGCATGGCCTGCGTGACTACGCCGGCGAGCCGCACCGGGTGGAGCTGGTCGCCGTGGTGCAAGAGGTCGATTACTACGATGACAGCAAGGGCACCAATGTCGGCGCCACCGTGGCCGCGCTCAATGGCCTCGGCCTGGGCGGACGTCCCAACCGCATCGTGCTCATCGCCGGTGGCGATGGCAAGGGACAGGACTTTTCGCCGCTGGCGCTGCCGGTCGAGAAATACGCCAGCGCGGTGCTGTTGATCGGGCGCGATGCGCCGGCCTTGCGCGCGGCGCTGGCCGACAGCCATGTCGAACTGATCGATTGCGCCACGCTCGAAGAGGCGGTGCAGAAGGCCGGCGACATCGCCCGTAGCGGCGACATCGTGTTGCTCTCGCCGGCTTGCGCCAGCCTGGACATGTTCCGCAACTACGCCCATCGGGCCGAAGTGTTCGTGGATGCGGTGCGCGAATTGGCGCTGTCGCGTGGCGAGGTGATTCTATGAGGCTTGGCATGACGTCACTGCGCCAGTTGCTGGGAAGCGTCAAGGACGCGGCCCCGGCTGCGGCTGGCCGCATGGTCGGGCTCACGCCAAGCGCCAAGGGCAGCAACAAGGCCAGCATGGTCGGCTTCGAGCAGCGCTCGCGCATGATGGAATACGACCAGCCGCTGATCTGGGTGGTCCTGCTGCTGATGCTGTTCGGTATGGTGATGGTGTATTCGGCCTCGGTGGCGCTGCCCGATTCGCCCAAGTACGCCGCCTATTCGAACTACCATTTCCTGACGCGCCAGGCGATCTTCATCGTCATTTCGCTGGTGGCCGCCGCCGTGGTATTCCGGGTGCCAATCGAAACCTGGCAGCGCTGGGCGCCGTATCTGTTCGCCGGTACCTTGATCCTGCTGGTGCTGGTGCTGGTGCCGGGCGTGGGCAAGGGCGTCAACGGCGCCAAGCGCTGGCTGTCGTTCAAGGTGTTCAACCTGCAGCCGTCGGAATTGATGAAGCTGTTCATCGTGCTCTATGCGGCCGATTACACGGTGCGCAAGCAGGCGTTCATGCACAAGCTGGTCAAGGGTTTCGCGCCGATGGCTGCCGCCGTCGGCCTGGTCGGCCTGCTGCTGCTGCTGGAGCCCGACCTTGGCGCGTTCGGCGTGATCGTCTGCATCGCCATGGGCATCCTGTTTCTGGGCGGCATCAATGGCGTCTGGTTTGGCGGCATCGGCGCCACGCTGGTGGGCGTGTTCTCGCTGGTGATCGTGACCTCCCCGTGGCGGCGCGAACGTATCTTCGCCTACCTCAATCCGTGGGAAGAAGAAAACGCGCTGGGCAAGGCCTATCAGTTGTCGCATTCGCTGATCGCCTTCGGTCGCGGCGAGCTGTTTGGCGTGGGTCTCGGCAGCAGTGTCGAGAAACTGCATTACCTGCCCGAGGCGCATACCGACTTCCTGCTGGCGGTGATCGGCGAAGAACTCGGGTTTGTCGGCGTGCTGGTGGTGGTGCTGCTGTTCTACTGGCTGGTCAAGCATGCCTTCGAGATCGGGCGCCAGGCGATTGCGCTGGACCTGACCTTCGCCGGACTGGTGGCCAAGGGCATCGGCATCTGGATCGGCGTGCAGGCCTTCATCAACATGGGCGTGAACCTCGGCCTGCTGCCGACCAAGGGCCTGACGCTGCCGCTGATGAGCTATGGCGGCTCGGGCGTACTGATCAACTGCGTCGGGCTGGCGATCCTGTTGCGGATCGACTATGAGAATCGCGTGCTGATGCGGGGAGGGCGCCTGTGAGTGCATCCCGCAAGCTGATGATCATGGCCGCCGGCACCGGCGGTCATATCTTCCCCGGCCTGGCGATTGCCGAGACCATGCGCGCGCGTGGCTGGCAGGTGTCGTGGCTGGGCACGTCGCACGGCATGGAGCGCGAACTGGTCCCACGCCATGGCGTCGAGATGGACAGCATCGTGTTCTCGGGCCTGCGCGGCAAGGGTCTGATGCATACCGTCAAAGGCGTGTTCCGCCTGGCGGCCAGTTTTGTCAGCTGCTTCAACATCCTCGGCCGGCGCAATCCGGACGTGGTGCTGGGCATGGGCGGCTACGTGACCGTGCCGGGCGGCGCCATGGCGCGACTGCGCGGCAAGCCGCTGGTGCTGGTCAATGCCGACGCGGCCTTGCTGCTGTCGAACAAGACGCTGACGCCATTGGCCAACAAGGTGCTGTTCGGTTTCCCCGCCGATTTTGGCGCGGCCGCCGGCAAGGCCGAAGTCACCGGCAACCCGGTGCGCCGTGAAATCATCGCCTTGCCCACGCCGGCGCCCCGGTATGCAGGCCACAGCGGGCCGTTGCGGATCCTGGTGGTGGGTGGCAGCCTGGGCGCCAAGGTACTTAATGACACCGTGCCGGCAGCACTGGCCCGTTTGCCCGAAGCGCTGCGGCCGGTGGTGACGCACCAGTCGGGCAAGCAGCATATCGCGGCCCTGAAGGCAGCCTACGACACGGCTGGAGTGCAGGCCGAAGTGGTCGATTTCATCGATGACATGCCGCGTCGTTATGCCGAGGCCGACCTGGTGATCTGTCGTGCCGGCGCCATCACGGTGTCCGAGCTGACGGCAGCCGGGGTGGCCAGCGTGCTGGTGCCGTTGGCGGTGTCGACCACCTCGCATCAAATCGACAATGCCAAGTGGATGGCCGCCAATGGCGCCGCGATCCACTTGCCACAACGCGAACTGACGCCGGAAGCATTGGCGGGTTTGCTGCAGAAAATGGACCGCGCTGCATGCCAGGCAATGGCGCAGGCGGCATACGAACAAGGCCGGCGCGACGCCAACGAGGCAATCGCGCGCGTGCTGGAAGGACTGGTAGCACCATGAAACATCGGGTTAAAAACGTTCATTTCGTCGGCATCGGTGGCTCAGGCATGAGTGGCATCGCCGAAGTGCTGTTGAATCTCGGCTATGGCGTCTCGGGTTCCGACCTGGGCAGCAACGGCGCCACCCAGCGCCTGGCGCAACTGGGCGCCAGCATCCGTTACGGCCATGCCGCCGAGAACATCGACGGCGCCGACGCCATCGTCACCTCCACCGCCGTCAAGGGCGACAACCCGGAGGTGCTGGCCGCGCGCAAGAAACATATCCCCATCGTGCCGCGTGCGGTGATGCTGGGCGAGCTGATGCGCCTCAAGAAGGGCATCGCGATTGCCGGCACCCACGGCAAGACCACCACCACCAGCCTGGTGGCCAGCGTGCTGGCGCAGGGCGGGCTGGACCCGACCTTCGTGATCGGTGGCCGGCTGACCAGCGCCGGCGCCAATGCCAAGTTGGGCACAGGCGAATTCATCGTGGCCGAGGCCGACGAGTCGGACGCCTCGTTCCTCAACCTGACGCCGGTGATCGAGGTCATCACCAATATCGACGCCGATCACATGGAGACCTACAACCATGACTTCGCGCGCCTGAAGCAGGCCTTCGTCGAATTCACCCAGCGCCTGCCGTTCTACGGCGTGGCCGTGCTGTGCCTGGACGACGCCCACGTGCGCGAGATCATGCCGATGATCTCCAAGCCCATTCTCACCTACGGCTTCCACGAAGACGCCGACGTGCGCGCCATCGATGCCCGCGCCGTCGACGGCCATATGGAATTCACCGTGATCCAGGAGGGCTACGCGCCGATGCAGATCAGCCTGAACCAGCCCGGGATGCACAATGTGCAGAACGCCTGCGCGGCCATCGCCATCGCCCGCGAGCTGGACGTCGACGACGCCGCCACGCAAAAGGCCCTGACCGAATTCAATGGCGTCGGACGCCGCTTCACCCGTTACGGCGATGTGCCGTTGGTCGATGCCGAGGGCCGTCCTGCCGGGCATTTCACGCTGGTCGACGACTACGGCCACCACCCGGTCGAGACGGCCGCCACCATTGCTGCGGCCCGTGGCGCCTATCCCGGGCGTCGCCTGGTGCTGGCGTTCCAGCCGCATCGCTACACCCGCACCCGCGATCTGTTCGAAGACTTCGTCAAGGTCTTGTCCTCGCCCGACGTGCTGGTGCTGGCCGAAGTCTATTCGGCCGGCGAGGCGCCCATCGTGGCCGCCGACGGCCGCTCGCTGGCGCACGCGTTGCGCGCCGCAGCCAAGGTCGAACCGGTGTTCGTCGACGATATCGCCGACATGCCCGAGACCATCTTCAACGTGGTGCGCGATGGCGATGTGGTCATGACCATGGGCGCCGGCTCGATTGCCGCCGTGCCTGCCCGCCTGACCACCATGGCGACCGAAAAGAGCGGAGGTGCAGCATGATCGACCAAGCCACCATCAAGGGTTTCGGCCGCGTCGGCGTGCTCTTCGGCGGTCGTTCGGCCGAGCGCGAAGTGTCGATGATGTCCGGCAGCGGCGTGCTGCAGGCGCTGCGCAGCAAGGGCGTCGATGCCCATCCGTTCGACCCGGCCGAGCGCAGCCTGGGCGAGCTCGAGGCCGAGCGCTTCGATCGCGTCTTCATCGCATTGCATGGTCGCTACGGCGAAGACGGCACCTTGCAGGGCGCGCTGGAGCAGATGCGCCTGCCTTACACCGGCCCTGGCGTGATGGCCTCCAGCATCGCCATGGACAAGGTCATGACCAAGCGCATCTGGCTGGCGCATGGCCTGCCGACGCCGCGCTTTGCGGTGCTCGATGCCCGCGCCACCCGCGAGCAGTTGCGCCTGGTGCCGGACGAGCTGGGCCTGCCGCTGATGCTCAAGGCGCCGCATGAAGGCTCGACCATCGGCATCGCCAAGGTCAACGGCTACTCCGACATGCAGGACGGTTTCGCCCTGTGCGCAAAGTACGACGATGTCGTGCTGGCCGAGGAATTCATTCGCGGCCGTGAATTGACGGTGCCGGTGATCGGCACTGGCCGCGATGCGCGCGCCTTGCCGGTGATCGAAATTCGCGCGCCGGGCGGCAACTACGATTACCAGAACAAGTATTTCACCGACGACACGCAGTACCTGTGCCCGGCCCCGGTCGATGCCGAACTGGGACAGCGCTTGCAGGAGCTGGCGGTGCAGGCCTATCACGCGGTCGGTTGCCGGGGCTGGAGCCGGGTCGATTTCATGCTGCGCGAAAGCGACGGCAAGAACGAGCCGTATCTGCTCGAGATCAACACCTCGCCCGGCATGACCGGCCATTCGCTGGTGCCGATGGCGGCCAAGGCCGAGGGCGTGAGTTACGAAGACCTGTGCTGCGAAATCCTGCAACTGGCAGCGCTGGACATGAAGCCTGCGGCTGCCTGGGCGCCGCAGGCGAGCGCGCAGTGAACGGAAAAGGCTGAACGATGTGGCAGGACGTCAAGATGCTCAACGCCGCCAGCAGTGCCTTGCTGGCGCTGGTGGCACTGGCGCTGGTGGGTTCGGGATTGTGGTGGGTGGCGCAGCGGCCGATGTTTACGCTGCACACCATCCGCATCGAAAGCGCGACCGAGCTGCCGCTGGAGAAGATCAATGCCCTGACGGTGCGCTCGGCAGCAGTGCCGCGCATCCGGGGCAATTTCTTCACCACCGACCTGACGGCGGTGCGCGGCGCCTTCGAGGCCGTACCCTGGGTGCGGCGGGCGCTGGTGCGGCGCGAGTGGCCGGACCGGCTGGTGGTGAAGATAGAAGAGCATCGGGCGCTGGGCACCTGGGGCGAAGACGGCAAGTTGCTGTCGCAGAAGGGCGATGTGTTTACCGCCAACCTGGCCGAGGCCGAGGACGACGGCGAGCTGCTCGAGTTCGAGGGCCCGGAAGGCAGCGAGGCGCAGGTAGTGGCAAGGCTGGCGCAGTTCCGGCAGTGGTTTGCACCACTCAAGCTGGAGCCCGAAAGCCTGCAGTTGTCCAATCGCTATGCATGGACGCTGCGCATGGATAACGGCATGACGGTCGAGTTGGGCCGGGACCAGGGTGATGCAGTACTGAAGGAACGCGTCGACCGCCTGGTGGCGGTGTATCCGCAGTTGATGCAGCGCTTGCAGGGCAAGATAGAAAACGTGGACCTGCGCTACCCCAACGGGCTGGCGCTCAAGGCGGATGGCATGGTGCTGGCGGGATTGAACGGTAAAAAGAAATAAGCGACAACGACATGACAAAAGACGCAAAGAACCTGATCGTCGGACTCGACATCGGCACCTCCAAGGTGGTCGCGGTGGTGGCCGAGGTATTGGCCGACGGCCGCCATGAAGTCATCGGCCTGGGCCAGTCCGAATCGAAAGGCTTGAAGAAGGGCGTGGTGGTCAATATCGAGGCCACGGTCGAATCCATCCAGCGCGCGCTCGAAGAAGCCGAACTAATGGCCGACTGCAAGATCAGAAACGTCTATACCGGAATCGCCGGCAGCCATATCCGCAGCTTCAATTCGAGCGGCATGGTGGCGATCAAGGACAAGGAAGTCACAGCCGCCGACGTATCGCGCGTGATCGAGACCGCCAAGGCGGTCAACATCCCGACCGACCAGCAGTTGTTGCATACGGTGCCGCAGGAGTTCATCGTCGACAACCAGGAAGATGTGCGCGAGCCGATCGGCATGAGCGGCATCCGCCTGGAAGTGAAGGTGCATATCGTCACCGGCGCCGTGTCCGCGGTGCAGAATATCGTCAAGTGCGTGCGCCGTTGCGGGCTCGAAGTGTCGGACCTGATCCTGCAACCGATGGCCTCGGCCGATGCCGTGCTGACGGTTGACGAACGCGAACTGGGTGTGGTGCTGATCGACATCGGCGGCGGCACCACCGACGTGGCCGTGTTTACCGAAGGCGCGATCCGGCATACCGCGGTGATCCCGATTGCCGGCGACCAGATCACCAACGATATCGCCATGGCATTGCGCACGCCCACGCTGGAGGCAGAAGAAATCAAATTGCGCTACGGCGTGGCCAAGCAGATCCTGGCCGATCCGACCGAGACCCTGGAGGTACCCGGACTGGGCGACCGCAATCCCCGTACCTTGTCGCGCCAGGCGCTGGCGGCAGTCATCGAGCCGCGCGTCGAGGAGTTGTTTGCGCTGGTGCACCAGGTGGTACGCGAGTCGGGTTACGAAGAGGTGCTGTCGTCCGGCATCGTGCTCACCGGCGGCTCGGCGATGATGCCGGGCATGACCGAGCTGGCCGAGGACATCTTCCTCAAGCCGGCGCGCCTGGGTACCCCCGAATACAGCGGCCAGTTGGCTGACGTGGTGCGCAGCCCGCGTTATTCGACGGTGCTGGGCCTGCTGCAAGAGGCCAAGAAGCAATACCTGCGCGGCTACATCGTCACGCGCCAGGAGGGTTCGGTCAAGGCGGTGTGGCAGCGCATGAAGGAGTGGTTCCTGGGTAACTTCTGAGCACGGTCGAGCTTGTTGTGCATCAGGATGTAAAAGTTAGAGGACGCCGTCGGTACAGGCAGTAGGGTGTCGGCGGTGAGCAAGACGGAATTTGGCAAGTCAGTAATTCAGTAAGGCAGTAATCAGTAAAGACAGTCGGGTACAGATAAGTAGTAATTGGACACGATGTAGTTCGGTAGAACAGTAGAAAAGCGGTTTAAACATACTTGGTTGTACAAGCATGCAGTTCTCAGTTGCTAGTCGTCACAGCGCGTGATGCCTATCAACTGCCTGCTGCAGACACACATAATTTAAAGGAGTCATCATGGAAATCGATATGGTCGACAATGCTACGTTGGGCACGATCATCAAGGTGGTCGGGGTCGGCGGCGCCGGCGGCAACGCCGTGCAGCATATGATCAACAAGGGTGTGTCAGGCGTCGAATTCATCTGCGCCAACACCGACGCGCAGGCGTTGAAGCAATCCAAGGCGCATAACGTCATCCAGATCGGCGAGACCGGCCTGGGTGCAGGCATGCAACCGGAAGTCGGCCGTCGCCTGGCCGAAGACACCCGCTCGCGCATCGAGGATTCGCTGCGCGGCGCGCACATGGTGTTCATCGCCGCCGGCATGGGTGGCGGTACCGGTACCGGCGCCGCACCGGTGGTGGCGCAGGTGGCCAAGCAGCAAGGCGCGTTGACGGTAGCGGTGGTGTCGAAGCCGTTCTCGTACGAAGGCCAGAAGTGCATGGACATCGCCGACGCCGGCCTGGAAGAGCTGTCGCAGCACGTCGATTCGCTGATCATCATCCTCAACGAAAAGCTCGAAGAGATCTACGAAGACGACAGCATGATCGAATGGCTGTCGCACGCCGATGACGTGCTCAACAATGCCGTCGCCGGTATTGCCGAGATCATCAACGTGCCGGGCCACATCAACGTCGACTTCAACGACGTCAAGACAATCATGGGCGAGCAGGGCAAGGCCATGATGGGCACCTCCACCGCCTCCGGCGTGGACCGTGCGCGAGTGGCGGCCGAGCAGGCCGTGGCGTCGCCACTGCTGGACGGCATCGACCTGTCGGGTGCGCGTGGCGTGCTGGTCAACGTGACCGCCAGCCGCAGCCTGAAGGGTAAGGAAATCAAGGAAGTGATGGCCACCGTGCGCGCCTTCGCCGCTCCCGATGCATCGATCGCCCAGGGCATTGCCTACGACGACAGCATGGGCGACGAAATCCGCGTGACCGTGGTCGCCACCGGCCTGGGTCGTGCACGCAAGTCGGTGCAGCTGGTGCAGACTCCGGTCATGCGCACCGGTACCCACAACGAGCCGATCATGGCCACCGGCTCGCTCACCCAGGGTGCAGCACAGCCTGCCGGCACGTTCGGCGGCTTCAAGCAGCCGGCGGTGTGGCGTCGTGAGTCGGCTTCCGACACCGTTCGTGCACTCGAAAAGAACGGCATGGAAACCTACGATATCCCGGCTTTCCTGCGCAAGCAGGCAGACTGAGCCAGGCTTGAATTGCCCGTGTCGTCGAAGCTGGTCGACGCGGCGCATGAAAGGCCAGACTGCGGCATACTAGCGCCGCGCCCCCTAATCCGGGGCGCGGCGTTTTTTATTTCCGCGCATCCAATTGACTAAAGACAAGGATCACATCATGACCATCAAGATCGGCGACCGCCTGCCAGCGGGCAAACTGGCTGAATTCATCGAGACCGAAACCGAAGGCTGCTCGCTCGGCCCCAATACCTTCGAGGTGGCTGACCTGGTCAAGGGCAAGAAGATCGCCCTGTTCGCATTGCCCGGCGCCTTCACGCCAACCTGTTCGGCCAAGCACGTGCCGGGCTACATCGCGGCCGCCGAGCAGTTCAAGGCCAAGGGTATCGACGAGATCTGGTGCCTGTCGGTCAACGATCCGTTCGTCATGGGCGCATGGGGTCGCGAACAGAAGGCCACCGGCGTCGTGCGCATGCTGGGTGACGGCAGCGCCATCTTCACCAAGGCCCTGGGCATGGAATTCGACCTGACCGAGCGCGGCATGGGCGTGCGCTCGCAACGTTACTCGATGCTCATCGATGACGGCGTGGTCAAGCAACTCAACCTGGAAGCGCCTGGCAAGTTCGAGGTCTCCAACGCCGAGACGCTGCTGGGTCAGGTCTAATCTGGCGCCGTCGCCCTGACGAAAGTCAGGGCCCGGCGTTGCGCGCTGAACAGTCAATCGCGGCAAATGATTTACGGCTGACCCCGTTTTGCAACAATGCGGGGTTCGATACGCCGGGCAATGGCTATAATGACCGGATGTTGAAACAGCGCACAATCAAGAACCTGGTCCGCAGCGTCGGCGTCGGATTGCACTCGGGCACCAAGGTCGAATTGACCTTGCGTCCTGCCGCGCCGGATGTCGGCATCATCTTCCGCCGCATCGATCTCGATCCCGTGGTCGAAATGCCAATGCTGGCCACCGGCGTGGGGGATACCCGCATGGCCTCGACCCTGACCAAGGATGGCGCCAAGGTTTCCACGGTCGAACACCTGCTGTCGGCGTGCGCTGGCCTCGGCATCGACAATCTCTATATCGACCTGACCGCTGAAGAGATCCCCATCATGGATGGATCGGCTTCGTCGTTCGTGTTCCTGTTGCAACAGGCCGGGCTGCAAGAGCAGAACGCTGCCAAGAAATTCATCCGCGTGCTCAAGCCGGTCGAGGTGCGCGAAGGCACCGGCGACAAGGAGAAGTGGGCGCGTCTGGAGCCCTACAACGGTTTCCGGCTCAAGTTTTTCATCGAATTCAATCATCCCGCCGTGGATGGCACCGGACAGGTGGCCGAGGTCGATTTCGGCGTCGATTCGTACGTCAAGGAAATCGCCCGCGCCCGCACCTTCGGTTTCATGCAGGACGTCGAGACCTTGCGCGGCATGGGCCTGGCCCGTGGCGGCTCGTTCGAGAATGCGATCGTCATGGACGAGTACCGCATCCTCAACGCCGACGGCTTGCGCTACGACAACGAATTCGTGCGTCACAAGATCCTCGATGCGATCGGCGATCTCTACATCATCGGCCATCCCCTGCTGGCCAGCTACGACGCCCACAAGTCCGGTCATGGTCTCAACAACCAGTTGCTGCGCCAACTGCTGAGCCAGCCTGACGCTTATGAAATCGTCACCTTCGATTCGATCGAGACCGCGCCACAGACCTACGTGATGCAGGCCAAGCAGGAGTGGGCCCTCAACTGAGGCCCCGGCGAAGACGCAGGGTTTGATGTTGCCGGGCGGAAATTAACCGGCTTTCCTTCCGCTGTTCTGACTATGTGCGGCTGGTGCGACGGCGTACCATGGCGTCGATGGCATCCTTGAGCGCCTGGTTGCGTGGGGTGTCTTCCAGCGCGGTGCTCAGTTCGGCGAACGAATTGACAGCAGTCGATGGCAGTTCCAGCACCCGTTTGGGGATGGGTGGCGGTGCGGCAATCTTGCCAACTTGCACTTTGATACGGATTGAATTAACCTGCCATCCGTCTTTTTGCAGGCGATCTTGCAGCCGTGGGAGCAATTGTTTGAGGCGGGCCGCGAGTGCTGCGTTGGGCGCACTCATCACCAGTTGCCCGGATTCGAATTGCAATATCTCGCAGGTCTCGAACATGCTCGGCAAGCTCGCCGCGCATGTCTTCTGCAGTGAACTCAAGCGGGCCAACGCCGGCATCAGGGCGGCCATCGCCGAGTTCGACTGCAAGTATACCGATGCCTCCTTCGTGCTCCGCGCCATGCGCTGGGCGCTCGTGAGGCTGGGCCGATAAGGGGTGAATGTGGATGCGTACTTCATCTTGAAACCTTATCACATCCGGTTCGTCACCGGCTGGTGTCTGAGAGCCTGTTGATGCGGTCTGGCCGCGTCGACACCGGCTCCATGGAGAAAAGATGCAGATTATCCTGTTGCACCCCCGACTGACCAAGGCGCGCTCGATCACCTTGACCTCGCGCCACGTATTGCTTGCCCTGGTGCTGCTGGTGGCGACCGTGTTCGGATCGGCGGCGCTGCTGTCCTACTTCGCGTTGCGCCATGCCGGCGACGCCGACGCTTCCCCTGCGTTCCACCGCCTGGCGGTATCGATGAGCCAGCAGGAAGACGACCGCAAAGAAAAATACCTGAAGGAAAACCTGGCCATGATGGCCGTCAAGCTGGGCGAGATGCAGGCCCAGATGATGCGTCTGGACGCTCTGGGCGAGCGGGTCCAGGGCCTGGCAGGCGTGCGTCCCGAGGAATTCAACTTCAAGGAATTGCCCGGTCGCGGCGGGGTCGAGACCTCCGGCATCGGCGGTGCCGGGCGCGAAGTCGGCATGAGCGAGCTGCAGAAGATGCTCGATGCCCTGGCGGTCGACGCCGGTCATCGCACTGACTATCTCAACGCGGTCGAGTCGACCCTGATGAGCGACAAGATCAAGTCGCGCCTGTTGCCGACCAATCAACCCGTCAATGTTGCCTACAATTCATCGAGCTTCGGCTGGCGGCTCGATCCCTTCAGCGGCCATAACGCCTTTCACGAGGGGCTGGACTTTCCGGCCCCGGTCGGTACCCGCATCGTGGCCGCGGCCGCCGGCGTGGTGATCGCGGCCGAATATCATTATCAATTCGGCAACATGCTCGAAATCGATCATGGCAATAACATCATCACCCGCTATGCGCATGCCTCGCAGCTGTTCGCCAAGGTCGGCGACATCGTCAAGCGCGGCCAGCACGTGGCCGATGTCGGTTCGACCGGTCGCTCGACCGGCGCCCACCTGCATTTCGAGGTACGCATCCGCGGCGTGGCGCAAGACCCGCGCAAGTTCCTGGCATTGGGCGCGACCGGTGGCAACCAGCCGCGTGCGGCGCCGGTGTTCGTCGCCGGCCGCTAGAATTGCCCGGCTGGCATCTTCGCCGCTGTTCGTCCCGTATTGAATCTTTGCAATCGGTCCCGATCTACAGCCGGGTGCGCGGCGGTGCCCCTGGGCGCTCGCGTGCTAAAATCGGCGGTTTATTATTGGCCTTTCCACGCCGGGCGTGCCAAGGCGCCTGCGGCCGGTATCTTTTTCGGCTCTTTTATAGAATCCAAGCATGTCATTTCTGACCAAGATCTTCGGTAGCCGTAACCAGCGGTTGCTAAAACAATATCAAAAAATCGTCCGCCAGATCAACGCGCTCGAGCCGTCGATCGAAAAGCTGACGGATACCGAACTTCAGGCCAAGACGCCGGAATTCAAACAGCGCATCGCGGGCGGCGAGAGCCTCGATGCGATCCTGCCGGAAGCCTTTGCGGTCTGCCGCGAAGCCAGCCGCCGGGTGCTCAAGATGCGTCACTTCGACGTCCAGCTGATCGGCGGCATGGCGCTGCACTTCGGCAAGATCGCCGAAATGCGCACCGGCGAAGGCAAGACCCTGATGGCCACGTTGCCGGCCTATCTGAATGCGCTGGGTGGTAAAGGCGTGCACGTCATCACCGTCAACGACTACCTGGCGCAACGCGACGCCGAGTCGATGGGCGCATTGTATGGCTGGCTGGGCCTGAGCACCGGCGTGAACCTGTCGCAGATGGAACATGACCTCAAGCAAGAGGCCTATGCATCCGACATCACCTACGGCACCAACAACGAATTCGGCTTCGACTACCTGCGCGACAACATGGTGTTCGACGCTGACGACCGGGTGCAGCGTGGCCTGAACTTCTCCATCGTCGATGAAGTGGACTCGATCCTGATCGACGAGGCGCGTACGCCCCTGATCATTTCCGGCCAGGCCGAGAACCACACCGAGCTGTACCACAAGATGAACGGCGTGCCGCCGCTGCTGACGCTGCAGATCGGCGAGGAAACCCCGGACGGCAAGGGCAAGATCGAAGTCCCCGGTGACTACACCAAGGACGAGAAGAGCCACCAGGTGCTGTTGACCGAGGCCGGTCACGACAAGGCCGAAGAAATCCTGACCCAGATGGGCCTGCTGCCGGAAGGCGCCTCGCTGTACGATGCGGCCAACATCACGCTGATCCATCACCTGTATGCGGCGCTGCGCGCCCATACGCTGTATCACAAGGATCAGCACTACGTGGTGCAGAACGGCGAAGTCACCATCGTCGACGAATTCACCGGTCGCCTGATGACTGGTCGTCGCTGGTCCGACGGCCTGCACCAGGCGGTCGAGGCCAAGGAAGGCGCGAAGATCCAGAACGAGAACCAGACCCTGGCCTCGATCACCTTCCAGAACTACTTCCGCATGTACGGCAAGCTGTCCGGCATGACCGGCACGGCCGACACCGAAGCCTACGAATTCCAGGAAATCTACAAGCTGGAAACCGTGGTGATCCCGCCCAATCGCCCGAACGCGCGCAAGGACCGCCAGGACCAGGTCTACAAGACCGCGCAAGAGAAGTACATGGCGATGGTCAAGGACATCCAGGACTGCTACGAGCGCGGCCAGCCGGTGCTGGTGGGTACCACCTCGATCGAGAATTCCGAACTGCTGTCGGGCATCCTCAACAAGGCCAAGCTGCCGCACAACGTGCTCAACGCCAAGCAGCACGCACGCGAAGCCGAGATCGTGGCGCAGGCCGGTCGTCCCAAGATGATCACCATTGCCACCAACATGGCCGGTCGCGGCACCGACATCGTGCTGGGCGGCAATGTCGACAAGCAGGTGCAACTGATCGAAGCCGACGACAGCCTGTCGGACGCCGACAAGGCCTCGCGCGCCGAGCAGTTGCGCGGTGAATGGCAGTCGCTGCACGACCACGTCGTCAACGCCGGCGGCCTGCACATCATCGGCACCGAGCGTCACGAATCGCGTCGCGTCGACAACCAGCTGCGCGGTCGTTCCGGCCGTCAGGGCGACCCCGGATCGTCCCGTTTCTATCTGTCGCTGGACGATGCATTGCTGCGCATCTTCGCCGGTGACCGCGTGCGCGCCATCATGGATCGCCTGAAGATGCCCGAAGGCGAACCGATCGAGGCTGGTATCGTCAGCCGTTCGATCGAATCGGCGCAACGCAAGGTCGAGGCCCGCAACTTCGACGTGCGCAAGCAGCTGCTCGAATACGACGACGTGGCCAACGACCAGCGCAAGGTCATCTACCAGCAACGTAACGAGTTGCTGGAGTCGGCCGAGATGGCCGAGATGATCGCCTCGCTGCGCGAAGGCGTGTTCACCGACCTGTTCCGTGCGCATGTGCCGGCCGAGTCGATGGAAGAGCAGTGGGACATCCCCGGCCTGCAGGCCGTGCTCAAGAGCGAATGGCAGCTCGATGTGCCGCTTGACGCCATCCTCGAAGCCGAGCCCGACCTGGCCGACGACGACCTGCTCGAGCGCGTGCTGAATGCCTCCAAGGAAGTCTACGACGCCAAGGTGGCGGTGGTCGGCGTGGAAGCCTTTGCCGGCTTCGAGCGCAATGTCATGCTGCAGAGCATCGACAATCACTGGCGCGAACACCTGGCTGCGCTGGATCACCTGCGCCAGGGTATCCACCTGCGCGGTTACGCCCAGAAGAACCCCAAGCAGGAATACAAGCGCGAAGCCTTCGAGCTGTTTGCGCAGATGCTCGACCTGATCAAGAACGAAGTGATCAAGGTGGTCATGACGGTGCGCATCCAGAGCCGTGAAGAGATCGAGGCAGCCGAGGAAAGCCTGGCCGCCGGCGGTCCGGCCAACGTGCACTTCCAGCACGCCGACTTCGATCCCGAAGCCGCGCCCGAAGAACTGCTGGCGCCCACCGTGGCCAGCGAAGCGGCCGACGAGTCCGAGTACGCCAAGGTCGGTCGCAACGATCCTTGCCCATGCGGCAGCGGCAAGAAGTACAAGCAGTGTCACGGCAAGCTGGCCTGATCCGGGTTTCGGATCGGCCCGCGCCGGGATGACAGAAGCCGTTCACCATGACCTGGTGAACGGCTTTTTTTCGACTCGAGGAGCGCATGCAACACACCCGTCACCTGCCGTTACTGGCCGCCGCCTTGCTGCTGGCAGGCTGCGCATCGAACCCCATGCCGCAGTGGAAGCCGGGCGACCCCGGCTATGTCGCCGTCACGCCGGCGCAGCCGCGTCCGACCATGACGGCGGTGCCGCCGGTGGCCATCAGCACTGACGCTCCGACCCGGGCGGCGCTGGTGGCTGCGGCGCGGGCCGAATGGGACTTCTTCGGCAACCAGCAGATCGATATGCGCCATGAGCCCTTCAGTTCGCCCCGCCTGGGCCTGCTGGAAGACGAAGGCGAAGCGGTGCAGCGGGTCGGGCAATACTGGCATGCCGTGGGCCGCAACCTGACCGGCGCCGATTGCGACCAGCCCTGGTCGGCCGCATTCATTTCGTGGCTGATGGTGTCGACCAATGTCTCGCCGCAGGACTTCGCGCCCAGCGAGACCCATTTCAACTACCTCAGCTTCCTGCGCCAGCGTCAGTCGGGGCCGGCGCCGCAGTTCGTGTTGCGTTCTGCGGCCAGCGAGCCGTTGGCCGAGGGCGACCTGATCTGCGCGCCGCGCGGCAGCAACGCCGCCACCACGCTCGAAGACATACAGCCGGGGCTGGCCGGGCACTGCGACCTGGTGGTCGAAGTGCATGCCGATGAGGGCTGGGCCGGCGTCATCGGCGGCAATGTCTTCAATTCGGTGTCCGAATCGCTGATCACGGTCGACCCGCAAGGGCGCGCCGTGCCGTTCTCGCAGCGGCCGTGGCTGGTGGTGGTCAAGAATCTGTTGCCGTGAAGCGGGATGGCTTTGTCATCAGCGGGTGATCGAAAGTGTTTAAAATAGGCGCTTCGATTTTTTGCTGAAAGCACGCCATGGCCGTCAATTCCCCGATTCCCGTTTCTTCCGACCTCCACGCCGTCGCCGGCATCGAACTCGGCCATGCCGAGGCGGGCGTGCGCAAGGCCAATCGCAAGGACTTGCTGGTGCTGAAGCTGGCGCCCACGGCCACCGTGGCGGGCGTATTCACCAAGAACCGTTTCTGCGCCGCCCCGGTGCAGGTCTGCAAGGCCCACCTCGAACAACTGGTGGCTGACAAGCCGATCCGCGCGCTGGTGATCAATACCGGCAACGCCAATGCCGGCACTGGCGAAGAGGGCCTGGCGCGCGCCAACGCCACGTGCGACGCGCTGGCCGGCTTGCTGGGCGTCGACGCCGGCCAGATCCTGCCGTTCTCGACCGGTGTGATCCTGGAGCCGCTGCCGGTCGAGCGCATCGTGGCCGGGCTGCCCCAGGCCATCGCCAATCTCAAGGCCGACAACTGGTTCAATGCGGCCGAGTCGATCATGACCACCGACACCCAGCCCAAGGCGGCGTCACGCACCCTGACCATCGGCGGCAAGCAGGTCGTGATGACCGGCATCAGCAAGGGGGCCGGCATGATCAAGCCCAACATGGCGACCATGCTGGGCTTCCTGGCGTTCGACGCCAAGCTGCCGCAGGCGCTGTTGAACCAGCTGGTCAAGGATGCCGCAGACCAGTCGTTCAACTGCATCACCATCGACGGTGACACCTCGACCAACGATTCCTTCATCCTGGTCGCCACCGGCGCCGGCGAACTCGACATCACCAGTGCCGACAGCGCCGAGTACCAGCAACTGGCGGCCGCTGTCACGGCGCTGTCGCAACACCTGGCGCACCAGATCGTGCGCGATGGCGAAGGCGCCACCAAGTTCATCGAAGTCGCCGTCGAAGGCGGCAAGAGCGTCGAGGAATGCCGCCAGATCGCTTATTCGATCGGCCACTCGCCGCTGGTCAAGACCGCCTTCTTCGCCTCCGACCCGAACCTGGGCCGGATCCTGGCCGCCATCGGCTACGCCGGCGTGGATGACCTCGACGTGTCCAAGCTCAACCTTTACCTGGACGATGTCTGGGTCGCCAAGAATGGCGGTCGCAATCCCGACTACCGCGAGGAAGACGGCCAGCGCGTCATGAAGAAGTCCGAGATCGTGGTGCGCGTGAAGCTGGCCCGGGGCGATGCATCGGCCTCGATCTGGACCTGCGACCTGTCCCACGATTACGTCACCATCAACGCTGATTACAGGTCCTGAAATCCATGACTCAGTTAGATCAATTCCTGTTGCGCGCCGAGGCCTTGCTGGCGCGCGTCGAAGCCATCCTGCCCAATGCCGCCGGTCGCGAGCCCGACTGGAACGCCGGCGTGGCGTTTCGCTGGCGCGGCGCGTCCGGCCAGCGTGCCGGCTACCTGCAATCGGTAGGCCAGATCTCGAAGATCGGCCTGTCCGACCTGCATAACATCGGTCCGCAAAAGGAGCAGATCGACCAGAACACCCGGCAGTTCGTCGATGGTCGTCCGGCCAACAACGTGCTGCTGACCGGCGCCCGCGGCACCGGCAAGTCGTCGCTGATCAAGGCTTGCCTGAATCAGTACGCCGATCGCGGCCTGCGCCTGATCGAAGTCGACAAGGATGACCTGCACGACCTGCAGGACATCGTCGAGCTGGTCTCGGCCCGGCCCGAGCGCTTCATCGTGTTCTGCGACGACCTGTCGTTCGAAGAGGGCGAAAGCGGCTACAAGGCGCTCAAGGTGGCGCTCGACGGCAGCATCGCGGCGCAATCCGACAACGTGCTGATCTACGCCACCTCCAACCGCCGCCACCTGATGCCGGAACGGCTCTCCGACAACAGCACCTACACCCATACCGAAGACGGCGACCTGCATCCGGGCGAAACCGTCGAGGAAAAGATCTCGCTGTCCGAGCGCTTCGGGCTGTGGGTAACTTTTTATCCGTTCAAGCAGGACGACTTCCTCGATATCGTGGCCCACTGGCTGCGCCATTTCGGTTGCACCGATGCCCAGGTCGAAGCCGCGCGTGGCGATGCGCTGCGCTGGGCCTTGCAGCGCAGTTCACGTTCGGGACGCGTGGCATGGCAGTTCGCACGTGACTACGCCGGCCGGGCGCCGGGCTGATGGGCGACCACAAGAAGGCGCCCATCGATGTCGCCGTGGGTATTCTGATGCAACCTAACGGTGACGTCTTGCTGGGGCAGCGGCCCGAGGGCAAGCCCTATGCCGGTTACTGGGAGTTCCCGGGCGGCAAGGTCGAAGCCGGTGAAAGCATATTCGCCGCCTTGCAGCGCGAGCTGAAGGAAGAACTGGGGCTGGATGTCATCGATGGCGAACCCTGGTGCGGGGTAGAGCATGTCTATCCACATGCGCATGTCCGATTGCATTTCTTTATCAGCCGTCAGTGGCGCGGCGAGCCGCAAAGTCTGGAAGGCCAGGCCTTTGCGTGGCAGGGTTCGGTGGGTGTCGAGCCGTTGCTGCCGGCGACCATTCCATTGATCGAGTGGCTGGACCGTCTGCGCTATGGCGACAATTGAAGTCCGTTAAATGAAAAAAGCCGCATGATGCGGCTTTTTTCTTGGCGAGAAGGCGGCCGGCGTTATTGCAGCGGCTTGTCTTCGTCGTTCTCCTGCGGCAGGTTCACTGCCGGAATGGCGTACTTTTCTTCGGCCCAGGCGCCCAGGTCGATCTGTTTGCATCGATCCGAACAGAATGGCCGAAACTTGTTCTTTTCGATCCATTGCACCTTGGCGCCGCAGGTCGGGCAGTCAACGACAGCAGTCATCGCATTCCCCCCTCAGAACCCGCACAGCGCCAGTTCGAACGGCACTTCGCCTTCGAACGAACGCGGCTTGGGTTCGCCGTCCTGCTGGGTAAAGCGGACCCACAGCATGTACTTGTTGGCCGAGATTTCGGGGATGGCGCCCAGTTCGATGTCCAGCGACAGGCGCAGCATCTGGTACACCTTGCCTTGCAGCATCTGCTGATAGCTGCCGCCTTCTGCATTGATCTTGACCGCATGGCCCGACTCGCGCAGCAGGCGCAGCACGATGGAGATGGCGTCGAACAACGCCGCAAGGGGCGCGAACCAGTTAGAAATATCGTTGAAGCGGCGCTCGAACGAGTGTTGTTGCCAGGCGTAATAGGCTGGCAAGTCGAATTCGCAGGCGCCGCCGGGAATGATGGTGCGGCCGCGGATGCTCATCAGCCATTCGTTGTCGCGGATGTTCTGTCCGGTCTTGCCCTGGGCAGCGGCCAGGGCGGTGCTGGCCTGGTCGACCTCGGCCAGGATCGCATTGAGCATCTCGGGCTCGACGTTGGGATTGGTCTGGTAGGCCAGCAGGATCTGCTTTTGCCGCTCCAGCTCTTGCAGCAGGTCCGACTTGAGGTCGGCGCGTCCGGCCACTTCCAGCATCTCGAAAATGGTGGAAAGGGCGATGTGATGCTGATGCGGGCTTTCCTGGTGCAAGAAGAAGACGAACTTCTCGTACAGGTCTTCCAGTCGCAACAGCGTGCGAATACGCTCATTGAAAGGGTATTCGTAGACGATCAAAGCATGATCCCTTTATTGGTTGAACCGGACACGATGGCAGCACGTCGCGTGCTGCCGGCGACGTTGTGTGTGATTCTGACCCATGCAGAGGAAAATTACAATTGAATGGCGGCCTGGCGTGCCAATGCGAGATAGGTCGCATGCAATGCCTGCACCTGCGGGCGCAATTCTGCCGCGCTGGCGTTGTTCTCGATGACGTCGTCGGCCACCGCCAGGCGCGCTGCACGACTGGCCTGCGCGGCCATGATGGCCTCGACCTCGTGGCGCTGCAGGCCGTTGCGCGCCATGACCCGTGCGACCTGGACTTCTTCGTCGCAGTCGACCACCAGGATGCGCGAGGTGCGTCCCACCCAGTTGCCGGATTCGACCAGTAGCGGCACCACGAAGATCAGGTAGTCGCCGTCGGCGCGTTCGGCGGCATTGATGGTTTCGCTGCGGATCAGTGGATGCAGGATGGCTTCAAGCTGGTGGCGCGCCAGGTGGTTGCCGAAGACGTGACTGCGCATGCGGACGCGGTCCATGGCGCCCTGGGCGTCGATGAATTCGGCACCGAACTGGGCCGCAATATCGGGGATCGCCAGCCCCCCAGGCGCCGTCAACAGGTGTGCAATGGCGTCGGTATCGACCAGCGCCGCGCCCAGTTCGCCCAGCAGGTTGGCCACCGTGGTCTTGCCGCTGCCGATGCCGCCGGTCAGTCCGACCGAAAAACGCTGTGCCTTGGAAGTCATGGAGAATCAGTAGTCGTAGAAGCCGAATGAAAGCCAGCTGGCGCCGAACAGCAAGGCCATGATGCCGGCCACGGCCAGGTAGGGGCCGAAGGGAATCGGCTGGTCGCGCTCCTGGCGGCGCAGCAACACCAGCGCGATGCCGACCACCGCGCCCAGCGCCGAGGCCGACAATAGCACGAAGGGCAGCGCCTGCCAGCCGAGCCAGGCGCCGAGCGCCGCCATCAGCTTGAAGTCGCCATAGCCCATGCCTTCCTTGCCGGTGGCCAGCCTGAAGCCCCAGTAGATCAGCCACAAGGCGACATAGCCGCCAGCCGCGCCCAGCACCGCGTCGTGCAGCGGCGTCAGGTGGTGGTTCAGGTTCACCAGCAGGCCCAGCCACATCAGCGGCAGGGTCAAGTCGTCGGGCAGCAGCATGGTATTGGCATCGATGAAGGCCAGCGCAACCAGGAAGGCGCAGCAGAGCATGATCGCCAGCCCGTGCGATGCCGCGCCGAAGCGCCAGGCGGCCACCGCAAACAACGCGGCGGTGAGCAGTTCGACGGCGGGATAGCGCAGGCCGATGGCGGCCCGGCAGTCGTGGCAACGGCCGCGCAGCCAGAGCCATCCCAGCAGCGGCACATTGTGCCGCGCCCGCACGGCGGCACCGCAATGGGGGCAGGCCGAGCGCGGCAGTAGCAGGTTGTAACGATCGGTGTGCGGCAACGCTTCGCCTCGTTCAGCGGCGACGAAATTGGCGCTCTCGCGCAGCATCATGCGCGGCAGCCGGTGAATCACCACATTGAGGAAGCTGCCCACCGCCAGCCCGAGCAACCCTGCCAGCAGCGCAATCACGGGGTTGCCCACGGCGGCTGCCGCATCGAAGTAAGACATTGTTTGTAGACCCGCTCTAGAGCACCGACCCCATATTGAATATCGGCAGGTACATGGCCACCACCAGGCCGCCGATCAATATGCCCAAAACCGCCATGATAATCGGTTCCATCAGACTGGTGAGCGCATTGACGGCGTCATCCACTTCACGCTCGCACAGCTCGGCCACCCGGGACAGCATGGCGTCGAGCGCGCCCGACTCCTCGCCTACCGCGACCATCTGTATCGCCATCTCGGGAAAGACGCCGGTGTTGCGCATGGCCGTGTGCAGGTTGGTGCCGTGGCCGATAGCCTCGCGCATGGCCAGGCTGGCCTCGGCGTAGACGATATTGCCGGCGCTGCCGGCGGCGCTCTCCAGCGCTTCCAGCACCACCACGCCGGCCCCGAACAGGGTGCCGAAGGTGCGGCTCCAGCGGGCGATGGCAGCCTGGCGCGCTGCCAGGCGGCGCGCACGTCGGGCCGTCGCGCCAGCCAGCTGGCCGCGCCCAGGGCTAGTGCCGCAGCCCCCAGCAACGCCAGCCAGTGGCGCGCCAACCCGCGCGAGAGGGCCATCACGATCCGGGTCGGCCATGGCAGCTCGGCGCCGAAGTTGCGAAACATTTCTTCGAACGACGGCACTACCCACAGCATGATGACCAGTGTCACCAGCAGTGCCGCCACCAGCACCGCACAGGGATAGGCCAGTGCCGCCCGGATCTTGCCGCGCAGGGCCAGCGACTTCTCGCGGTAGAGAGCGATGCGGTCGAGCATGGTGTCGAGCATCCCGGCCAGCTCGGCCGCCCGCACCATGTTGCACACCAGCGTATCGAATTGGCGCGGATGGCGCGCCAGTGCGGCATGCAGGCTTTCGCCGGCGGCGACATCGGTGCGCACTGCCTGCAGCAGCGGTGCCATGTGATTGGATTGCCTGTCGCCGGTGGCGATATCGAGCGCCTGCAACAACGGCAGGCCGGCATGCAGCATGGTGGCCAGCTGGCGCAGGAAGGCTGCGACCTGCTTGTCGCTGATCCGGGCGCGGGTACGCGAGGCTGCGCGGCGCTCGGCGGTGGCGCGCCGGTGCGCCGGTGACGACCCGCCGGGCCGGCCACCTGCTGCGTGAATCCTGGCGATGCGTATGCCCTGGCGGCGCAGGTTAGCGCGCGCCAGCGCCACATCCTGCGCCAGGATGGTGCCGCGTTGCGGCTGTCCCTGGCGATCCAGGCCCTCCCAGTCGAAGCGGTGCTGGCGGCTGGCCGGCAAGGGTGTGGACGAACCGGCGTCAGGTGCAGGCAAGGACTTCTCTCAGGCTGGTCTGGCCCTGCAACACCTTTTGCAGTCCGGCGCGGCGCAGGTCGATGATGCCTTCGCTGCGCGCCTGGCGGGCCAGATCGTTCGCGCTGGCGCTGGCCAGGATCAGTTGCTCGATGCCGGGGCTGATCGGCATGACCTGATACAACCCGGTTCGTCCGCGATAACCACTCTGGTTGCACTCGCTGCAACCGCGCGGCTTGAACAGGGTCGGGCCGGCACCCAGGTCGGCCTCGTTGAAGCCGGCCCGGCGCAATACCTCGGGCGTCAGATGCAAGGACTCGCGGCAGCGGCACAGCCGGCGCACCAGGCGCTGGGCGACGATGAGCGTGACCGACGAGGCAATATTGAAGGCGGGTACACCCATGTTGAGCAGTCGCGTCAGCGTCGCCGGCGCATCGTTGGTATGCAGGGTCGATAGCACCAGGTGGCCGGTCTGCGAGGCCTTGACCGCGATATCGGCGGTGTCGAGGTCGCGGATCTCGCCCACCATCAGGATGTCGGGGTCCTGACGCAGGAAGGCGCGCAACGCCACCGCAAAGTCGAGCCCGGCCCGTTCGTTGATGCTGACCTGGTTCACGCCCGCCAGGTCGATCTCGACCGGGTCTTCGGCGGTGGCGATGTTGACCCCGGGCCGGTTGAGCAATTGCAGGCAGGCATATAGGGAGACGGTCTTGCCCGAACCGGTGGGACCGGTCATCAGCACCAGGCCATGCGGCTTGCGGATGGCCTGCAACAGCGCCTCCTGTTGCGCCGGCTCATAGCCAAGTTGCTCGATGGCCAGTGCCGCCGGGGCGCCGTCGAGTACGCGCAGCACGATCTTTTCGCCGAACTGGGTCGGCAGGGTGGAGACGCGAAAGTCGACCACCCGACCCTGGTCGAGCGTGAGACGCATCTTGCCGTCCTGCGGCACCCGCCGTTCGGCGATGTCGAGTCGCGCCAGAATCTTGATGCGGGCCGACAGCTTGGTCTTGAGCGACAGCGGCGGCGGCGCCGTTTCGTGCAGCACGCCATCGATGCGCAGACGCACGCGGCAGAAGTGCTCGAACGGTTCGATGTGCACATCGGAGGCGCCCACCGCTACGGCGTCGGCCAGCAGCTTGTGCAGCAGGCGCACGACCGGGGCGTCGTCGCGATGGTCGTCGGGGGCGGGCGGGGAGTGACTGTCCAAGGGATTCACCTGTCGGCAAGGGAAGCGTCGGGCAGTCTCCCATATCGGCAGGTGGTCGCGGGCGACGGCGGCGCCCGCGGCGGTAATTCGGCGAACGGCTCGAATTTATCCGATCAGCTTGACCATGCGGATCGACTGGTTCTGGACCTGCACGATCTCGATGATGCAGCCGGCGATCTTCATCGCCACGTTGGCCTCGGGGATATCCTGCAGGTATTCCAGCAGCAGGCCGTTGAGGGTCTTGGGGCCGTCCAGCGGGAACTGCAGGCCGAGTCGCTTGTTGATGTCGCGCAGCGTGGTGGTGCCTTCCAGCAGGCAGGTGCGATCAGCGTCCCAGGCGAAGCCTTCCGAGTTGCCCGGGGAAGACGTGGTGAATTCACCGATCATCTCTTCGATGATGTCTTCCAGCGTGACCAGTCCCTGCACTTCGCCGTATTCGTCCACCACGATGCCGAGCCGCTCGTGGTTCTCCTGGAAGTAGGCCAGTTGCGTGAACACGTCGGTATCGACCGGCACATAGTAGGGCGCGGCCAGCAGGGCGCGGATATCGTCGTGGGTGACTTCGTGTTCGTGGTTGAACAGCGAGATGGCCCGGCGCACATGCAGGATGCCGGCCACCCGGTTGATCTCGCCTTCGAACACCGGCAGCTTGTTGTGATAGCAGGTGGCGAGCTGGTGCAGGATCTCGTTGATCGGCGTATCCAGGTTCAGGGCCTCGACCTGGGCGCGTGGCGTCATCACGTCTTCCACCGAGATCTTCTCGAGGTCGAACAGGTTGAGCAGGATGCTCTTGTGCTTTTGCGGAATGAAGCTGCCGCCGTCGAGCACGATGGAGCGTAGTTCTTCGGGGGAGATGCGTTGCTCGGCGGCGCGCGCGCCGACCTTGATGCGCAATATCCTCAGCACGCCCGAGACGAAGATATTGACGAACCAGATCAGCGGCTTGGCCAGTCGCATCAGGGGTTTGAGCACCAGCCCGGTAAATAGCGAGATACGCTCGGGGTAGGTGGCGCCGATCACCTTGGGCACGATCTCGGCAAACACGATCAGCAGCGCCGCCACGCAGGCGGTAGCGGCCGTGATGACGCGCTGGTGGTTGCCAAAGGCGGCGATGGCGATGGCCGTCACCAACGCCGTGGCGAGGGCATTGATCGCGGTATTGGCGATCAGCACCAGCGATAACAGGCGGTCAGTGCGGTCCAGCAGCCAGAGGATGGTGATGGCGCGTCGGCTGCCTTGCTTGGCAAGATGACGCAAGCGATGGCGGTTGGCCGCCATCAGCGCAGTCTCGGTCATCGAAAAGAATGCCGAGAGCAGGATCAGGACGAAGAGTGCAGTGAGCAGCACCCATAAGGGTACGGATTCCAAAGGTCGCCGTCAGGTTGGTGAGCCTCAAGCGAGGCAACAGGCGAAACCGCAATATTGTCATGTGGCAATGTTGGCGGCCCGGCCAGGGAGCGCCAAAGTCTAGACGATGGCCCCGCTTCGTGCAAGCTGGCCCGACGTCTTCAATATCCGCGTACCCGGTCGTAGACATGCGGCAGTGGCTGGCCGGCTTCGAATGCGGCCATCGTCAGCGCTGCCTGACGGGCCCGCTCGCGTCGCGACGGGGTGGCCGCGCCATGTGGAGTGACGATGATGCGCGGATGGCGCCAGAACGGCGCATCCGCCGGCAACGGTTCGGCGTCGAACACGTCGAGCAGCGCCGCACCAAGCTGACCATCGTCGAGTGCCGCCAGCAGGTCGGCGTGGTTCACATGGCTGCCACGGCCGACATTGATGAACGCGGCGCCAGCCGGCAATTGCGCGAGCAGCCTGGCATCGACCAGCTGGCGGGTGTCTTCGGTGTCGGGCAGCAGGCAGATCAGGATGTCGGTGCGAGCCAGGAAGGCTGGTAGCTCGTCGATCCCGGCAAAGCATTGAATTCCGGCTTCGTCACGCCGGGAGCGCGCCCAGCCGGCGGTGATGAAGCCCAGTTGCGCGTGCAGGCGGGCGCTGGCCAGCCCCAGCGCGCCCAGGCCCATGATGCCGACCCGCGTCTCGCGGGCGGTGCGCGGGGTCGAGAATTCGCTCCATTCGCAGCGCGCCTGCTGGGCCACCACACGGGGTATGTCTTTCAACAGCATCAGGCTGCTCATCACGGTGAACTCGGCCATGCGCTGCTGGGTTTCGGGCGTGACCATGCGCACGATCGGCACGTCCGCCGGCAATTGGGCATCAGCCAGGATATGGTCGACCCCGGCGGCGCTGCTCAAGATCGCCTTGAGGTTCGGATAGCCGGCCAGGCGCGCGCTGTCCGGTTGCCACACCAGCGCATAGCGCACTGCCTGCGGATCGACCGTGGGGTCGTTCCACCAGCGCACGTCCACCGCCGCGCCGAACTCGGCAAAATGGGCGCGCCACTCGTCGATGGCCTGCTCGCCGCCGGATTTGATCAACAGGATAGGGGCGGCGGTATTCATTGGCTTGACTCCATGGCGGGTGACGAATGCATCGGCCGACGCAGCGCCGGATCGAATGGATTGATGCGCGCCGACAGGGCTTCGGCTTCGCGTTTGAGCATCTGCACCACGGTCGGCAAACGCTCCGCCGACAGGCGCGCGGTGAGGGTGCCGACACTGAGGGCGGCCACGATGGCGCCGCTGCGATCGAACAGTGGCACTGCCAGCCCCGCCATGCCATCCAGCAGGCCGGCCTGGCGCGCGGCATAGCCGCTCTCGCGCACGCGGTCGATCTCGGTGCGCAGATAGACTTCGTCATAGACGCCGAACTCGCGCAGGCGCGGCACGTTGTAGCGGATCACTTCCTCGCGCTCGGCTTCGGGCAGGAAGGCCAGGATCGCCAGCGCCCCCTGGCCCACTCCCAGCGCGACCCGGCCGCCGATGTCGCCGGTGAAGGCGCGGATCGGAAACGGTCCGTCGATGCGATCGACGCATACCGCATCGAAGCGAGAACGCACCAGCAGGAACACCGTGTCGCCCAGGCTGCCGCACAGTCGCAGCAGTGCCGGCCGGCACAGGCTGCGCAAATCCCAGGCATTGCCGGCGCGGGCGGCGAGGGCGAACAGGTCCATGCCCAGCCGGTACAGCTTGCTCTGCCCATCCTGTTCGACCATGCCCTCGGCCACCAGCGCCTGCAGCAAACGATGGGTGGTGCCCTGGGTCAGGCCGATGGCCTTGGCCGCTTGCGTCACCCGCATGCCCGTCGGCGGTGCGTCGGCCAGTGCCCGCAACACCGCAAAGGTGCGTTGCGTGCCACTCATGGCAGCGCTGTTCGGCGTGGCGGAAGAGGTGTCGTCGTCAGATGCTTCAGGGGACATGTCTGCTGGTCGGAATGGTAGGTGGGGGTGGTGCAGAATAATTCCATCTATCGGAATAACTATTAAAAATATCCTGCCATGCGAAATAAGATATCAGAAGTGGCAAGGAAATTGCATGGGATGTGTGGCTAGCTGGAACTTTCATTCATGCATACAGGGCGTGCCATGTCTTTCCTTACACTGACCAATGTCAGCAAGTTCTACGGTGATACCCAGGCGGTATCGTCCTTCAACCTGAGCGTCGAGCAGGGCGAATTCATTTCGCTGCTCGGCCCCTCGGGATGCGGCAAGACCACCACGTTGCAGATGATCGCGGGCTTCGAAAGCGTCAGCGGCGGACGCATCGAACTGGACGGGCGCGACATCACCGATGCCAGTCCCAGTTCGCGCGGCCTGGGGATCGTGTTCCAAACCTACGCGCTGTTTCCGCACATGACGGTCGAGCAGAACGTGGCCTTTGGCCTGGAGATGCGCAAGTGCCCGGCCGCCGAGCGGCGCGAGCGGGTAGCCCAGGCGCTGGCACTGGTGCACCTGGAACAGCATGGCCGGCGCTATCCGCGCGAGTTGTCGGGCGGCCAGCGGCAGCGGGTGGCCCTGGCGCGGGCGCTGGTCATCAAGCCGCCGGTGCTGCTGCTTGACGAGCCCTTGTCCAATCTCGACGCCAAGCTGCGCGAAGAGATGCAATTCGAATTGCGCGATATCCAGCGCAAGGTCGGCACCACCACCATCATGGTCACACACGACCAGAGCGAGGCGATGTCCATCAGCGACCGGGTGGTGGTGATGGAAACCGGGCGCGTGACCCAGGTCGGGCCGCCCCTGAAGGTCTACGAGCATCCGGCCAACCGCTTCATCTCGACCTTTGTCGGCCGCGCCAACCTGCTCGACGGCAATGTGCTGGGCGTGGCCGGCGAGCGCGCCGACATCGCCGTGGGCGGCATGATGCTCACGCTCGAGGCGGCCGACGCCGGCCTGCGTGGCGGCGCCCGGGTGGTGCTGGGCCTGCGTCCCGAAAAACTGCATTGCGTGGCGCCCGGCGCCGGCCGTTGCGATGGCAGCGTGACGCAGCGCTTCTTCCTGGGCAGCCAGTGGATGTACAACGTCACTACGCCGCTGGGCGAGCTGTCGGTGCTGGCGGCCAACGACGGCGCGCTGGCGCTGGAGGCGGGCCAGGAGGTCGGCCTGACCTGGAACGATCACAACCTGCGCCTGGTGTCATCGGTGCGCGCCGGCGGCGAGCAGGTGGCCTCGTGAGCCGGGCCGCGAGCGCGCGCCTGCCGTGGCTGATGTCGGCGCCGGCGATATTGCTGTGCGCGGTGCTGTTGCTGGTGCCGCTGCTGCTGACCGTGATCCTGTCGTTCAACGTGTATGACGCCGATACCGGCCCGCAGGCGGGCAGCTTCACGCTGGCGCACTATCACGCCGTGGTGAGCGACCCCTATTACTACGCCATATTCTGGCGCACCTTCTGGGTCTCGGGCCTGGTCACGCTGATCTGCATCGTGATCGGCACGCCGGAGGCCTACATCCTCAATCGCATGCGTCGTCCCTGGCGTTCGATCATGCTGCTGGTGGTGCTGGCGCCGCTGATGATCTCGGTGGTGGTGCGCGCCTTCGGCTGGAGCATGCTGCTGGGGCCGGAAGGCCTGGTCAACGGCGCCTTCGCCGCCTTTGGCATCGGGCCATTCAAGATGCTCTACACCGAGATTGCGGTGGTGGTGGCGCTGGTGCACGTGATGCTGCCGTTCATGGTGATCCCGGTCTGGACCTCGCTGCAGAAACTCGATCCGACGGTGGCCAACGCGGCCCTGTCGCTGGGGGCGTCGCCGCTGACGGCGATGCGCCGCATCGTGCTGCCGCAGATCATGCCGGGCATGCTCTCGGGCAGCCTGATCGTGTTCGGCCTGTCGGCCAGCTCCTTTGCCATTCCCGGCCTGTTGGGCGGACGCCGCCTGAAGATGATGGCCACCCTGATCTACGACGAATACCTGCACGAGCTGAACTGGCCGCTGGGCGCCGCCATCGCGTTGCTGCTGCTGGCGGCCAACCTGGTGGTGATGCTGGGCTGGAACCGCATGATCGAACGTCGCTACAAGAAAGCGCTGGGCTGAACCATGAACAAGAACGGACCCCTTGCCCTGCTGTTCAATGCGCTGGTGATCGGCTTCATGCTGGCGCCCATCGTCGTGGTGTGCGTGATCGCCTTCACCCCGGAGAACACCCTCACCATCCACGGCCCGGACTTTTCGCTGCGCTGGTTCAAGGCGGTGTTCGAGTATCCGGACTTCGTCAGTTCCTTCTGGAACAGCCTCTGGCTGGCGCTGGCGGCGGCGACCATCTCTACTGCCATCGCGGTGCCGGCTGCCATGGCACTGGTGCGCTCTCCCAACCGCTGGTCGGGCGTGCTGCAGGGCCTGTTCCTGTCGCCGCTGATCATTCCGCACCTGGTACTGGGGGTGGCGTTGCTGCGGCTGTTTACGCTGGTGGGTGGCGCCGGCAGCTTCGGCTGGCTGATTGCCGCCCATGCGCTGGTCGTGCTGCCATACACCATGCGCCTGGTGATGTCGGCGCTGGTCGGTTTCGACCGCAGCGCCGAGCATGCGGCGCAGTCGCTGGGGGCGTCGCGCACCACCGTCTTCCTGCGCATCACGCTGCCGATGATCCTGCCCGGCATTACCGGCGGCTGGCTGCTGGCCTTCATCAACAGCTTCGACGAAGTGACCATGTCGATCTTCGTGACCTCGCCTTCGACGGTGACACTGCCGGTGCGCATGTACATGTATGCCACCGAGTCGATCGATCCGATGATGGCCGCGGTGTCGGCGCTGATGGTGGCGGTGACGGCGGCGGCCATGATCGTGCTGGACCGGGTCTATGGTCTGGACCGGGTGCTGGTGGGGCGCTCATGAGCCGGGCGCAACTGATACGGGTGGCCGAGACCCATCGCGCGCCGGTGCGCTTCAGCCTGGATGGCGAAAGCGCCACCGCGCTCGAAGGCGATACGGTGCTGACCGCCGTGCTGGCCTGCAGCGGCCAGTTGCGTCGCAACGAATTCAGCGACCAGCCGCGCGCAGGCTTTTGCATGATGGGCGCCTGCCAGGATTGCTGGATCGTCACCGCCGACGGCGAACGCCTGCGGGCCTGTTCCACGCCGATACGGGCCGGCATGCAGTTACTCAGCGGAGTGCGCCGATGAACCTGCCGCCTCCTGTCATCGTCGGCGCCGGGCCGGCCGGCGTGCGTGCCGCCCAGACCCTGGTGGCGCATGGCCTGCGTCCGGTCGTGGTGGATGAGGCGGCGCGCGCCGGCGGCCAGATCTATCGTCGTCCGCCGGCTGGATTCATGCGCTCGCCGGGCCAGCTGTACGGTTTCGAGGCCGGACGCGCCAGCGCCGTGCATGGCGCCTTCGATGCGCTCGGCGGCTCGCTCGACTACCGGCCCCAGACGCTGGTGTGGAACGCCCAGCCCGGCTTGCTGGACCTGATGGACAACACTACCCAGGCGGCCTCCAGCCAGCCCTGGCACGACCTGATCGTGGCCACCGGCGCCACCGACCGCATCCTGCCTTTTCCAGGCTGGACCCTGCCTGGCGTGTATTCGCTGGGCGGCAGCCAGGTCGCGCTGAAGTTCCAGGGCTGCGCCATCGGCAGCCGGGTGGTGCTGGCGGGCACCGGACCACTGCTGTACCTGGTGGCCTATCAATATGTGCGTGCCGGCGCGAAAGTGGTGGCGGTGCTCGACAGTGGCAGCCTGACCGACCGTATCCGCGCCATGCCCGCCATGCTGCGTCAGCCGGCGGTGCTGGCCAAGGGCCTGTATTACATGGCCTGGCTCGCCAGTCGCGGCGTGCCGCTGCGCAGCGGCGCGCGGGTGTTGCGGGTGGAGGGCGACGAGCGGGTGCAGACACTGCTCTGGCGACACGAAGACATGCAGGGCAATGCGCAGCGCACGCCCGGCCCGACGCAGCAGATCGAATGCGATGCGGTGGGGTTTGGCTACGCCTTGCGCAGCGAAACGCAACTGGCCGATCTGCTGGGTTGCCAATTCGGCTATGACGCCGTGCAACGCGCTCACCTGCCGTTGCGCGACAGCGCCGGGCACAGCAGCGTGCCGGGGGTATATCTGGCCGGCGATGGCGCCGGCATCATGGGCGCCGATGCCGCCGAGCTGGCCGGGGAGCGCGCCGCGCTGGCCTTACTGCAGCAGCGCGGGGTGACGGTCGACCGGGTGCGGGCCGCAGCGATCGAGACGCAACTGGGCAAGATCGCGGCTTTTCGCCGTGGGCTGGAACAGGCTTTTCCTTTTCCGCTCAGTTGGGGCGCGCAAGCCGCTGACGACATGGTGATCTGTCGCTGCGAAAACATCTCGGCCGGCGAACTGCGCAGCGCCGTGCGCGATTGCGGCGCCAGCGAGATGAATCGCCTCAAGGCGCTGACCCGGGTCGGCATGGGCCGTTGCCAGGGCCGCATGTGCGGCGTTGCCGCCGCTGAAATCCTGGCGCACGCCGCCGGCAAACCGCTGGCCGAGGTAGGCCGGCTGCGCGGGCAGGCGCCGCTCAAGCCGATTCCGCTGGGATTGCACGTCGCGCCCGACGCCGGGGAGGCCGCATGAAGAAGATCGATTGTGATGTGCTGGTCGTCGGTGGCGGCATCGTCGGCGCTGCCGCCGCCCTGACCCTGGCCAGCGCCGGGCGCTCGGTGGTGATGGTCGAGCGGGACCTGTGCGGGTCGCGCTCCAGCGGCATCAACTATGGCGGCGTGCGCCGCCAGGGACGCGCGCCGGTGCAACTGCCCCTGGCGCAGCGCGCGCACCAGATCTGGCAGCGCCTGCCGCAACTGATCGGCGTCGATGGCGAATATGTGCGCACCGGGCATTTCAAGCTGGCGCGCAGTGCGGCCGACATGCAGGCGCTGGAAGCCTATGCCGAACTCAGTCGACCTTACGGCTTGGAGATCGAATTGATCAGCGGCCAGCGCTTGCGCCAGCAATGCCCGTGGCTGGGCGGTGCGGCAGTCGGTGGCTCGCTCTGCGCCGACGATGGCCAGGCCAATCCGCGCCTGGTGTCGCCGGCCTTTGCCCGCGCCGCAGCGCGAGCCGGCGCGCAGATCATCGAACGTTGCGAAGTGCGGGAGGTGGGCCACGATGGCGTCGCTTTCGTGGCCGAAGCCGAGCACCAGGGCGCCGCATTGCAACTGCGCGCTCCGGTGCTGCTCAATTGCGCCGGCGCATGGGCCGGCCGGCTGGCAGCGGCCTTTGGCGAGCACGCGCCGATGACCAGCGGCCATCCCAGCATGGCGGTGACCGAGCCGATCGCACCGTTCCTGCCGTGGAGCCTGGGGGTCGAGGGCGGCGCCATCTATTGCCGCCAGGTGGCGCGTGGCAACCTGGTTCTGGGCGGCGGCCGTGGCTACGTGATCGACGACGCCCGCGCCCGTGCCTCGCATGATTCCATCCTGGCGCTGCTGCCGCAGGCGGTCGCGTTGCTGCCGGCGCTGCGTCACGTCCACATCATCCGCACCTGGAGCGGGGTCGAGGGCTATCTGCCCGACCGCCAGCCGGTGCTGGGACCCAGCATGACCCAACCGGGCCTGTTGCATGGCTTCGGCTTTTGCGGCGCCGGTTTCCAGATCGGGCCGGCCGCTGGCGAAGCACTGGCCGAACTGGTGCTGCACGGGCGCAGCACGGTCGACCTGCAGGCGTTCTCGATTTCACGTTTTTCCTCGTCCGCGACCCTTCAAGAAACACCACGCTCCATTCCAGAAAGGAAAGTCTCATGATCACCCGCACCCGACTCACCTGTATCTCGCTGGCCCTGGCGGCCCTGGCCGCCGGCACCGTCCAGGCCCAGACCAAGACCCTGTACATCGGCATGAACGGCGGCAACATGGAAAAGACCTACACCCAGTCGGTGTTCGGTCCCTTCGAGCAGAAGAACAACGTCAAGGTCGTGGTGGTGCCGGGCGGCTCGGCCGATATCCTGGCCAAGGCGCAGGCGGCCAAGGACAAACCACAGATGCACGTGATGTTTCTCGACGATGGCGTGATGTATCGCGCCATCGGCATGGGCCTGTGCGAAAAGCAGAAGCCCAATCCCAACCTGGCCAGCCTGCTGCCGGTGGCGCACATCAAGGACGATATGGCTACGGGCGTGACCATCAGCGTCACCGGCCTGGCCTACAACACCAAGGTCTACGCCGAGAAGGGCTGGGCGCCGCCGACCTCGTGGCTCGACCTGGCCGACCCCAAGCTCAAGGGTAAGGTGGTGTTCCAGTCGCTGTCGTCATCGACCTTCGGCTTGCATGCCTTCCTGGCCTTCAACAAGCTCAAGGGCGGCACCGACGCCAATGTCGACCCGGCGTTCAAGGCCTGGCCGACCACCATCGGCCCCAATGTCGTGGAATACATTTCCAACTCGGCCAAGATTTCGGAGATGGCGCAGACCGGCGAGGCGGCCCTGTTTCCCTATACTCCGACGCAATCGACCATCCTCAAGAGCAAGGGTATTCCAGTGGAATACGTCCAGCCCAAGGAAGGCGCGGTGGTCCTGATGGTGGCGCAGTGCGTGATCGCCAATAACAGTGAGCCGCAACTGGCGCAGGAACTGGCGGCTTACCTGCTGAGCCCGCAGGCGCAGGCCAAGGCACTCGAGGCCGGCACCTACAACCCCACCAATACCAAGGTCCAGGTCAGTGGCGCGGCGGCGGCCGAACAGGCGCGCATGAATGACATCGTCAAGAATTCGCGCACCGTCGACTGGGACGAGATCAACAAGAATCGCGCGGTCTGGAATACCCGCTGGAATCGTACCGTCGAGCGCTGACCGGCCGGATTTGTCTCTGGTTGTCCTTGGGCGTCCTCTTCGGACGGCGCCCTTTTTTCAGCCTGCTGCCTGCTGCGCCAGAAAGCCCAGGATGCGCTCGGCAAACTGCTGCGGCATCTGGTCCGGCATCGGCACCATGCCTTCTTCGATGGTCTCGAGCCTGCTGCCGGCAATGGCTGCGGCCACCCGTTCGGCATAGGGCGCCGAGTGCGGGTCGCTGCCGGCCTTGAGCACCAGCGTCGGTGACGTGACCAGGCCGATGCGCTGCTCCATGACATAGTTGCGCACCACCACATGGCCATGCGCGGCCATCTCGCCGGCCTTGATGGCGTCGACCATGAAACGCTCCATCAGGTCGATGTCGCCCGCCGGGTAGAACGGCTGCCGGCGGCTCCACAATTCGCCCAGGTGGCTGCCATCGGCGCGCCGCTCGACGTCGTCGATGGTGCGCTTTCCGGCGTGGGCGGCACGGCGCGGGGCGTCGTTCATGGGGCAGGATGACAGCACCAGGGCCGCCACCCGTTCGGGCTGCGAGGCCGTCATCTCAAGCGCGGTGACGGCGCCGGTATGGTGGCCGCAGACGACTGCACGCGGCAGCTCCAGTGCATCCAGCACCTCGAAGGCGATCTGCGCCCAGCGTTCGATGCTGTGCTCGGCCAGCGGCAGCTTGTCGGAGTCGCCGAAACCGGCGGTATCCATGGCGATGGCCTGGAACTGCCGGCCCAGCAGCGGCAGCACGTCGCGGAACTCGTCCCACGAGCGCGGCGTCTGGTGCAGCAGCAGGATCGGGAAACCCTCGCCGGCGCTGGCGAGATGGATGGCGCCGGCGCTGGTGTGGACAAAGCGGCGGCGGATGACGGGCAGCGAATCGCGCATGAAAGACCTTGTGGTAAGAGTATGAACAGCGTCAGGGGATGTCGAGCACGATGCGCCCGCGCGGGGCCTGGCCGGATTCGAGCAGGGCATGCGCGTCGGCGGCACGCGCCAGCGGAAACGACTGGCCGACGGTTGGCGTGAGCACGCCAAGCTGTGCCAGCGATGCAACCTGTTGCAGCGCCTCGGGTGCGTCGGTGATCATGGCGCGCTGCACCCGCACGCCGAACTCGTCGCCGCGCTCGCGAATTGGTGCCGCCACCAGCCAGACCAGGTGCCCGCCGCGCTTGAGCAGCGCATAGGACTGGTCGTGGGTGGCGCCGCCGACCATGTCGAACACGACGTCGAAACCGGACAGGCCCGAAAAATCCTGCTGATCGTAGGCGATCACGTGCTGTGCGCCCAGTTGCGCGACGTAGTCGGCGTTGGCCTGGCGGCAGGTGGCCCAGACTTCGGCGCCCAGGTGGGCGGCCAGTTGCACCATCAGGCTGCCCACGGCGCCCGACCCGGCATGGATCAGCACCTTCATGCCGGCACCGACGGCGGCAGTCTGCACCACCGGAATCCAGGCGCTGGCGCCGGGTTGCAGCAGGATCGCCGCTTCCCGCAGCGACAGTCGTTGCGGTCGGGCCACCACGCGCTGGCGCGGCAACACCAGACTCTCGGCATAGCTGCCCTGGTCCTGCATGCCGGCGATGACGCAGACGGCGTCGCCGATGGCCAGGTCATCGACGCCAGCGCCCAGTGCTTCGACGATGCCCGTGCCATCGCGCCCCGGCACCTTGGGCAGCACGGTCGGGATGTGTTGTTGCAGCAGGCCGGCGCGCAGCTTGGTGTCGACCGGCGCCACGCCGGCGGCCTGCATGCGGATGCGCACATGCCCTGCAGGCAGGGCGGCGGCCTCGATGGGTTCCAGCGCCATCACCTCCGGCGCGCCATAGCGGTGAAAGCGGATGGCCTGCATGGTGTCGTCAGTCTTCCTTCATCAACACCGAATAGGTCGGCACATTGCTGACCCAGCCGGTGGTGAGGGGCGCGACGAATACGTTTTCGGTGCGGGTGCGGGCGATCTTCCAGACCCCGTCGACCTTCTTGAACAGGTTGTTGAGGCGGCTCGAGCGCAGCAGCGAAGAGCCATCGCCGAAGATCCATGGCTGGCAATGCACCCACTGGCCATCGGCGTGGTCGCAGTCGGCATTGACGTGGATCTGCTCGGAGGTCAGGTAGTGCACGTTGAGCAGCAGTTCCGGATCTTTCTTCTGGCCCCAGAAGGCCTGGAAGTGCTTACGGATCGCGTCCTTGCCCACGGCCTGGCCGAACTGGCCTTCGTAGTACGCGCCGACGCCTTCCCAGATCGCATCTTCGCTGTACAGCGCCAGGATTTTCTCGATGCGCTCGGCATCATCGGCCACCGGTTCGGGGCAGGGCGTGTCGCACAGGAACATGTAGCGGGCCTGGATGCGGCGAATGTCGGCTTCGGCTTCGAGTACGTCGAGACGGCGCTTGAGCTGCAGGACTTCTTGGGTCAGGTCGGTCATGGGATATTCCAGATGTGTGAGGCCAGCTGGCGTCCCCGCGCAGGCGAGGACGCCAGTGGCGTTGGTCTTTTCAACGACGGCCGTTAAGGCCGCCGGGTCCTGGCTTGCGCCAGGACGACGGCGATGAATGACAGTTAGAGGTAGCGCGCCAGCAGCTTCTTGGTCGCCACACGCAGGACGCGGTCGAACAGGTAGCCCAGCAGGCCGAGGGCGATGATGCCCACGAACACCCATTCGGTGCGGCTGAAGTTGCGCGCGGTCCAGATCAGCGCGCCCAGGCCTTCACGGGCCGACACGATCTCGGCCGACACCACGGTCAGGAAGGAGTTACCCATCGCGATGCGGGCGCCGGTGACCATGAAGGGCACGGTCGAGGGCAGGATCACGGTAGTGAGGATCTGCAACTGCCCGGCGCCCAGCGATGCGGCCGCGCGCAGACGCAGCGGGTTGACCGCCTGCACGCCAGCGATCGTATTGAGGGTGACGATGAAGACCGTGGTGTAAAAGATCAGCGCAATCTTCGACAACTCGCCAGGGCCGAGCCAGATCACGGCCAGGGTGACGAAGGCAATCGGCGGGATGAAGCGGAAGAACTCGATATAGGGATCGAGCAACTGGCGCACCGTCTCGAAACGGCCCATGAAGATGCCCAATGGCACGCCGATCACCACCCCTGCACCCCAGCCTGCCAGGATGCGACCGGAAGAGGCCAGGATCGATTGCTGCAGGGTGCCGTCGCTGATCAGTTCCAGCGCCGCCGCCCAGGTCATCGAGACCGACGGCAGGAACAACGGCGAGGTGGTCATGGCCACCAGTTGCCACAGCACCAGGCCGCCGACGATGGCGACCACCGAAATGAAGAGCGGACGCAGGGCCTTGGTGCGGCTGGGGCGGGCTGCCTTGACAGGGGCCGCCTGGGTCGGCGGCGTTGCGGTCTGGGTAAGCTGCGTCATTTCACCAACTCCTCTTCAATCAAACCTTGGGCGCGCAATACGCGTGTGACTTCGGCGCCGATGTCGTCGCGGATGCGCGCATACAACGCCATGCAGGCCGGATCGGCCGGATCGCGCGGATGCGGCAACTCGATCTTCTCGATCGCCTTGATATGGGCGCGCGGGCCGGCGGTCATGGTGACCACGCGGTCCGACAGCAGGATCGCTTCCCAGATGTCATGGGTCACGAAGACGATGGTGCAACCGGTGCTCTTCCAGATGCGGTCGAGTTCGCTTTGCAGCACTTCGCGGGTCTGCGCATCGAGCGCACCGAAGGGCTCATCCATCAATACCACCGATGGCTCGTTGACCAGCACCCGGGCGATCTGCGCGCGCTGGCGCATGCCGCCCGACAACTCGCCGGGAAACTTGTCGATGGCGTGCTTGAGTCCGACCAGCGTGACGTAGCGCTCGGCTGCGGCGCGTCGCTCGGTGGCCGCCACGCGTCGCAGCTTGAGGCCGTACTCGACGTTTTCACGTACCGTCAGCCAGGGGAACAAGGCCTCCGAGGATTGAAACACCACGCCGCGGTCCAGTCCGGGACCCTTCACGGGCTTGCCGTCGATCAGGATCTCGCCGGCCACGTCCTGGAAGCCCGCGATGGCGTTCAACAAGGTCGACTTGCCGCAGCCGCTGGGGCCGAGCAGGCAGACAAACTCGCCGGCACGGATATCGAGATCGATACCGGCCATGATTTCGTTGGCGCCGATGGTCAGGCCAACCCGTTTGATGGAAACAGACGAACCGCGTGCCATGCCTTACCCCTTGTAGAAACCGCGCTGCAGGACGCGGCTCATGTCGACCGGCGCCTTGATGGCTTGCTTGGACAGGAGGAATTCTCCGATCGCGTTGGCGGTCTTGAGGTCCTCGTCGGTGAAGTCGCGGATGACCGGCTCCATGTCCTTGAGCGAATTGAGCGTCTGCGGCACCGGGATGCGGGTGATCGCCTGCACCGATTGCGCCGCGCGTGGCGGATCCTTGCGGGTGATCTCGGCGGCTTCAGCCAGCGCCTTGAGGATATTGCCGGCCACTTCCTTGTTGGCGCCCAGCCAGCCCGCCGTGGCCGACAGCCACAGGGTGCTGGTGTAGCCGACGTCGCCGCAGGTCATCAGGATGTGACCGCCTTGCTGCACGCCCAGCGTCGGCCATGGTTCCCAGACGAAGTAGCCGTCGATGTCGCCGCGCGCCAGCAGGGCAGGCAGCTCCGGCGGGCCGGAGCGCACCATCTCGACCTTGCTGGCATCGATGTTGAGTTTCTTCAGGGTCAGGCCGGTGACATATTCAGAGACCGAGCCGGCCACGATGCCGAATTTCTTGATCTGGTCGGCCTTGGCGATCGCCTTGCGGGCGACCAGCTTGAGGTAGGTCTTGGACTGGTAGGTCACGGCCAGCGGACGCAATTCGGCGCGCGACAGGCGCACGATGTGGGTCGGCTCGCCGGCACAGGCCATGTTGACCTGGTTGGCCACCAGCGCATTGAGGGCTTCGCCGCCATCGGTATAGGACTGCACCTGGACATTGGCGCCGTGCTTGGCGAACAGCTTTTCGTTGGCAGCCACGAAGAAGGCGGTAAATACCGGATCGGCACCCACACCGATGGTGACGGGAGCGCCTTGCGCCAGCGCTGGCAATGCAGGAAGGCTGCCAGCGGCGAGCATTGAAGCGCCGCCCAGCAACAGGTGGCGGCGACGGCGAGAGACGGTGGAGTGGGTCACGTGCTTTATCCTCATAATCGAGTGAGATGGATGCCAGTGGAGATGGCGACGGCGGCCCCGGAGCCGTACAGCAGGTTCCCGCGCGGCGATAACCGGCGGGATGGAACGGGCGCCTCCCGGTCAGCGCCCGCCGCGTTCAATGTCGCGCAGACGCCAGTGATGGCATTTCTTTTGCAAATATCGCGCCTGCCGTCTCGTAGTTCATCTCGGACAGGGCGGCGTGCTGCGTTACCACCATCGCATCGCGCACGATGCGCTGCATGCGGTGGGTGCGATGGATGGCGGCCATGCCGGCGGCCTGGTAGGCCTCGTTGACCACTTCCATCGAGGTGCGGGCGGCATGGGTGGCCGACAGTTTGAGCATGGTGTCGAGTCGTTCCGAGACCGGGTTGCCGGCCAGGATCTGCTCCCAGGCCTGGTGGCAGGCGTCATAGAAGAACAGGCGGGCGCTGCGCCACTTGGCTTCGCCCATGCCCAGTTTGATGCGGTAATAGGGGCGATCGATCAGGCGCGGCGCGCCCGGCATGATCTTGGCGCCGCCCGACATTTCGGTGACGATATCGAGCGCTGCGCGGGCCAGTCCGATATTGACGGCAGCATGCACCTGGGCCTGGTAGGCCAGCGAGGGATAGCGATAAAGCGGTTCGTCGATGACGCCGGCGGCGCCGCGCGCGCAAGTCCAGTCGCTGGCGACGAACTTGTCCTTGAGGCGGGTATCGTGGCTGCCAGTGCCTTGCATGCCGACCACGTTCCAGTTGTCGACGATCTCGACTTCAGCCGCTGGCATCACGGCCATCATGGCCGGCGGCGGTGGCGCGCCGGCGACTGCGGCGGCATCGTTCTTGATGCCCACGCCGATCCAGTCGGCGCCCTTGCAGCCGCTGGCAAAGTGCCAGTGCCCGGAGATCATCCAGCCGCCGTCGACGGCCTGCGCCGTTTGCAGTGGATAGAGTCCGCCGGCGAAGACCTGGTCCGGGCCATCGGCATAGATCACGGCTTGCGTGGACAGCGGCAGGGGGGCGAGGTAGGTATTGGCCGAGCCGAAGGCGGCGACCCATCCGGCCGAGCCGTCGACGCCGGAAATGCGCTCGACCATCTGCAGGAATTCGGCCGGGGGCAGGGCATCGCCGCCGAAGCGTTTTGGGGTGCTGGCGCGGAAGATGCCGGCCTTCTTCATGACGGCGACGGCGTCGCGCGGCACATAGGTGAGTTGGTCGAATTCATCGCGTCGGGCCGTGACTTCGCGGATCACCGCATCCATCTCGGCACTCCAGGCGGAGGCGGGACCGGAAGCATTGTCGGGGCTGGCGGTGGCGGGCGAAAGTGCGGGGTCGAGCAAGGCTTGATTCATGACGTTCTCGCGGGTGGCTGATGTCGATGAATCCAGTTTCGCGGCGTGCTAACTATTAGTCAAATGCATGATAGTCATACAATGAATGAATCTGATTAATGCGCTCGCGAACAGGGCAAGCTCGCGTAAAACCCAGGCCCGGCGCGCCTTTTTGGCGCTTTGCAGCACGCAATCGGTGCGCTTTCAGGGCCGGTGCGGACGCGTGTTTCTAATAACGGTCTGGAAATTTTTGCTGTGCTGCGCAAGCGCTGATGGAGAAGCTAAACCGCTCAAGTGCAGGTAGCAAAAAATCTGGGAAGAACTGGAAAGCTCGGCATTTTCTATCATGCTGTCCCTTTGAGACCGGGCGAGATTGGCGCTTGAACGAAGATTTCTCACGGGCCGATAGCCTGTGCGGTAATGGTTGGTCGGAAGAAACGGGAAAATATATCGTCAGCCGGAGTGTGAATTGCTCACAGCCTTTACCAGGCATTGAGAAACCTTGGTCAGATGAACTTGCGCAGCCTCGGTGAGGTTGATCTGTTTTCTCCGACCATCTTCCGTTTCCGACAGCGAAATCCATCCTTTCGCCACTAGTGATTTCAGCCGCACGTGTATGGTGACCGGCGATCCCAGCGAAGCTCTGCCGGTCACGTCGGTCACTGAAAGCGTGTCATCGGCGTGAAGTGCTTTGGTGATGTGTCCAAAGATCTTTTCTTCGAGCGGATCAAGGGTCGGCAAGTCACGTATCGATTCTATGAGTTCAAGGAAGCGCACATAGATATCAATGTGCTTCTTCCTTTTGTTAGAGCCCATAATGAATTCCCATCAGATTAACAATACATTTTAAAGTCGGGTTATCAGATGTCCCGATCAGCATAATGAATATTAAAATAATCAGGCCTTTCTGGGGAGTGGCCTTGCTCTCTGCGGCAATTTTCCTGTTGACGCTTGTGGTCAACGAAATCGTCTTTCCCAACCTTGCGTTCATTACCGGTGTGAATTGGATCTACCTGCCTGCCGGCATCAGGTTGCTGTGCACGCTCCTGTTTGCCGAAGCAGGCGCCACTGGTTTGCTCATTGCATCATGGGCTGCATGTTTCTTTTATTTATTTCCGCACGATATCGGCAGGTCGTTGGCGGGCGGCGTCATTTCGGCATTGGCGCCCTATGTGTCGTACTTATTCATCGAACGTAGATTCGGTCTGGGGACATCATTGCGCGAACTGTCCGGAAAACGGCTGTTGATTGCGGCCGTTCTCTACGCCGTGATCGGCAGTTCTCTGCATCACATATGGTTCGGGTTGAGCAACGATCCTGGTGCGTCGTTAGAAAGCTGGGGTGTCATGTTCATAGGCGATCTGAGCGGCACGCTTATTACTCTTTATTTTTTCAGGATTGTGATTGTCGTGGCAGCGAGGTGCGGATCGATGATGAAAAGCTAATATTGTTTGAAAGGCAAATAAAGCGCTTACCTTCAGGTTGGCGCTTTTTTTTATGCATTTAAATATAGAATTTAAATGTAATATTTAATTATAGAATTTAAATATAACAATATTTTGTTTAGTTATTTGAGCTTGTGTCATGAAGATGTAACGTCGGTGATAGCCTGACTTGATGCGTGTTCATTCTAAGTTCTAAAAATACGCATCGAACAAGTTGGCAAATGCAGGGGGCGGTGTTATGGTGTCGAAAATTTTTAAAGTCCCGGAGTAAACCGGGACCACTGGGGGGTGGGTGATTTACTTCAGACGTTCCGCGAAACGGCTGGGAGCGATATTGCTTCTTTCGTTAGTTTCGCCATTCATTTGGGCTCAGCAGCCTACCGAAGTGGCTTTTGCTGGCTTTGCCTTTTCAGGCAGTGCTAACACCATCGATTTACGTTTCCCGTACTCGCGGCGTTACGAGGCTGCCCAGAAGGCAGCGGGAACGCCCGTCTATCAACTGCTGATGAGGCAGCTTCAGGCGGCGCCGCCATCCAACTTCAAGATCGCAGCTCAGATCGATGAGCTCAAGGGGCGCGACCAGGCCTTGGCCGTCGCTCTGGTGGTGGGTAACGAATCGGTCTCCAACGAGCAATTCGGCAGCCTGCATAAATTAATGGTGGTGGTTCGCGCGCAAGTGATGTTTTTCGACTTCAAGTCGATGAACGTGGTGCGCTCCTATCCGATCAGTTTTGCCTATGTCGACGTCCTTGATCATCCTGCGACGGCAGATGAAATCATGGCGCGCGTTAAGCTGGTCTATGAAGGCGCGAATGACAAGCCGGGGATATTGGCGCGCTTTGTCGGCAATGTGGCGAAGGCGCAGATACCCGCACAGGTCTCCCGTTATCTGCAGATCGTCAACGTGCATGTGACGCCGGAGGCGCAAGCAGTCATCCCGGGATTTCTCAAGTCTGAACCAGGTGCTGTCGAAACCTGGGCTGCAGATCTTGTGGGGGAAGCCATCTCGACGCGGGTCGGGGTTCCCATCGTTCCTTATTCCAAGGGCTACGCCATCGGCAACGTGATGTCTTTCCGGATCTCGGATGGCGCGGTGTGGGAGCTGAAGCTTCCCAAACCTGACTATGAAATCAGTGTCGATTTCTCTGGCTTCAAGAAGGTCAAGTTCAGCGAGGTTCAGGGCGGGGCGACCAGTTATGTCTATGGCGCCTACGGCGCAATCCGTCTCGTGGAGCCATTGAGCAACAAGGTCTATCTGGACACGGCGCTGAAAAACGGCGAAACCCGTGTCATTCCGGCCAGCCAGCAGTATGTGGATGATTTCCCGCATTTCTATGACGCAGTCAATGGAATGTTCGTCAAGTTGGCGCAGGTGATCGATGGCAAGGGCGACGAAAAGTGGCTCAGAAGTGCCGCTGCAGCCAGTGGTATCGAACAGCAAATTGTTCAAACCAAGGAGTTGATGAAGTTATGCAAGTAATTCGATACATCATGGCGCTGGCGATCGCCTTCCTCGTATTGCCAGCCAGTGCCCAGGTTCAGCAGGCGCGAGGACAATACTCGATCAACTACAAGGAGTCGATCGGCGTATTCGACCGCAAAGAGGCGCCTGCAGCGGTCAAGCAAAAGGCCAAGCAAGAAGCGGCACTCAGGGCGGTAGAGACCTACTTTGCCGAAGCGGGCCAATCCGAATCGGCCAACTTCGACACGATCCGAAGCAAGATCCTCGAGAACCAGGATCGCTATATCCTGGATAGCACGGTGCTTGCGGAAACCGACGATCCCAAGGACTTCCAATATACGGTAGCGGTTCGGATTTCCCTCAACGTGGCTAACCTGCGCAATGCCGTCCAGGGCAGTTCCGCCGTCGGGAAATCTGCCGACAGCGAGAAATCGGCGATGAGCTTTGTATTCGTCTCGCGGCAAGTGGACTCCGCCAAAAGTTATGACGACCGCGTCTACAAGCGGCAGGACAATTCCGCCCAGCTTGCAGGTTCTGCCGTCAGGAGGGATACCCTCAAGGAGAATACGAGCGAGGGTGAGTCCGTAGGCAGGTCTCGGGTCAGCACCAGTGGTTCGATTTCTCGCGAAGCTGGGCAGACTGTCGATGTGTCCGCCAAGTCTACGGTCACCTCTGAAACCGGCGGTAGCACGACCAGAAAGGCGACCGAGACCACCTGGCGGGTACTGCCGAGCGCCAACCTGAACCAGACCTTCGTTGCCAAGTTCTCGCAGGCCGGTTACGACGTCATCGAAGCGGCGATGGTGGAGTCTTCAGTATTCAAGATCGCTAATATCGAGGCCGACTACAAATCCGGTAATGACCTGCAACCGCAGACCCTTCGTTCGATCGCGGCAGGCATGAAGGAAAACCAGATTCCCTACATTGCCTTGGGCACCCTCGATGTCGGCTTGCCCGAGAAAGATCCGCAGACTGGCCTGATGCGCGTCGCCGTCACCGTCAATGCCAAGGTGTGGGATGTCACCAAGCCGATCGCGCGTACACGCGTTGCCGTCGGCCCCGTTGCCTACGCCGGCGTCGGCCCCACGGAAGACGAAGCGCGTGGCAATGCTCTCAAGGCCGCCGCCAGCAACGCAGCGCAAGAACTTTCCAGTCGCATGACTACCATGGGATTACGTTGATATCAGGGCTAGCCTGGGCGCGCCGATCTTTTCATCGCGCGCAGGCTGTGCAACTGACCCGTTGTCTATAACCGTTCATTTCGTTCATTTCTTCACCAAGGAAAAAATCATGAAAAAATCCTTTGCCGTTGCTTTTGTTTCGATCGCTCTGACTTTGCCGATGGCCAGCTTTGCCCAATTCGGCAATCTGCTGGGTGGCAGCAAGTCGTCATCCGGCGGCGCCGACCTGTCCGGTCAGCAAACGCAACTCGTGCGTAACTACGCGGCAGCTGGCAAGGATGTCCTGACAGCCAATGGACATATCTCCGAGGCATTGGGCATCAAGGCCCAGGCAGTCAATGCATCGGCAACTTCCGATTCCATGTCGGCCAGCGAACTTGAAGCCCAGGACAAGGCGATCAGCGCCAATGCCGAGGCCGTCTCCAGCGCCTTGAAGTCGGGCGCCACCCTGAAGGATGGCGAGTCCAAGAAGAAGTACGCACAAGGCTTGCTTTCGCTGGCGCTGGGCTTGAAGAAATACGTCGGCATGCGCAATGATGCCCAGAACTTCGCCAATGGTCTGTCGAGCGCTTCGCCGCTGCAACTGCCTGGCCTGCAGTCGGGCGCTTATATCGCCAAGAGCTTGCCGTCGAACGTTTCAAACCTGTCGGGCGTGCTCAAGAACGCGGTCGACTTTGCCAAGAGCAACGGCGTGGAAGTCCCAGCCGATGCGACCAGCCTGCTCTGATTTGTGATCATCCTATCTGACAAGAGAGTTTGATATGCAACGACGAATCGGGATGGGTGTTATTGCGTTGGCGATGGTGCTGCTGTCGGCTTGCGATAAGAAAGAGGAGCCACAGAAGACAGTCGAGCCCGTGGTCAGCGCGCCCGAGCAGCCCAAGCGCAGCAGTCCCGATTTCGGCGGCGTGACAAAGGTCAGTCGTGAGGTGGAGGCGGTGGGTAGCACGCTGGAGATGGCCGTTGTCTCCGCCTTGCAGTCTGCCGTGGCGCAAGTCAACGGCGTGCGGGTCGCCAGTCAATTGCAGAGTTTGCGCCAGGGTATCGATGTGACGGTGGACGGCCAGAACGCCGGCTCCGTTCGCGCTGAAGCCTTTGAGCAGAAGGTGGTGTCGGGTTCTCAGGGCATGGTGCTTGGCTATGAGATTCTGTCCCAGCAAGAAATTGACAAGGTCGACGAGGAAAGCATTGCCAAGGTGCGAGCCAGCGACGATGGCTTTAGTTATTCGGCTTCAGCATCGTCCGACAGCAATGTGAAGCTCAAGGCCAGTGGCGACAGTAGTGCCAGTGTTGCTGATGCTAGCGCCCGGTCATCCGCGTCGTATTCCGGCTCGGCCTCCTCCAGCGAAAAGGCCAATGTCGATGTCAAGAAAGGCGCGAGTTCCTACTCTTCCGACGTGTCGCACCGGAAGATGCGCAGCTACTGGAAGGTGAAACTGCGCGCCGAGATCGCACAATACAAGGCGCCTGACGAAAAGGGGCGTCCGAAGATCGTGGTGGTCTTGCCAAAGACCCTGGGCCAGGGCTATCCCGTTGGCGATAGCAATGTCTCGTCCGACGAAGTGGCGCGGGCCGTCCGCGGTCGCTTGTCGGATATCCTGACCCAGACCAAGCGTTTTATTGTCCTGGATCGGGAGTTCGGCGCCGATATGCAAGCCGAGATCGATCACATCAACAGTGGCAATGTACGGGCTCAGGACAGTGCGCGTATCGGCCAGCAGCTGGCGACGGATCTGCTGCTCATCCCGACGATCGAGCGCTTCGAGTATCCGAAGTCGGTGCGCAAGCTGCGCATGTCTGACCGTGAACTGGTGTCCTATTCGGGTGGCGGCCGTATCACGTTGCGCTTGGTCAATGCCGCAACGGGCGAGGTCGTCATGTCGCAAAGCTTCGAGCATAAGCTGGCCAGCGCCGATCCCAGTACCATGCCGCGCGTTATCGATGGCAAGAATATGGCGGCTGGAATGATGGACTCCCTGGCCCACCAGATCGGTGGCGCCATCGTCACGGAGGTCTTCCCGGTATCGGTCGTGTCCCTGAACGGCGACCAGGTGGTGTTGAGCCAGGGAGGCGAATCGCTGCAGGTCGGACAACGATGGAAAGCGGTATATCTGGGTGAGGAGCTCAAAGATCCGCAGACCGGCAATTCACTGGGGCGCAACGAGTTGCCGGTTGGCACGATCCGAATCGATCGCATCGCTTCGCAGACTTCTTATGGAACATGGGAGGAGGGCGCTGCCAAGCTTGGAGACAAGCCGTTCGTGCCTGGTGCCATTGAGTTGCGCGAACAGCTGGCGAAGATAGCGCAGGTGGACAGTGGGGCGGTTGCCGGCAAGGTCGCTCAGGGACAATCTGCTGTAGCGCCGTCATCGGCCGCGGCTGCAAAAAGCAAGCTCCAGAAGCCAGCGGTAGCGGATGCGCCGAAGCCCGCGGCACAGGTCAAGGACGACAAGTGGTAAGGCGGCAGTTTTGCAGGTTAGGCATGCTCGCAGCGTAGTTTGAGTGACTTCAGGCGCGTGGTTGCATAGCGTTACCCATAGAGGCCCGACAATTTATCGGGCCTTTTTTCATGGCGTGTTCCGGGCGTTCCTGCGAGCGCTGGGGTACGAGAGGAAGAATGCAGGCGGAAATGAAAAAGCCCAGCATCTGCTGGGCTTCTCTATGTATTGCTGAGTTTCGATCAGGTCAATGACCTGGTCGGGGTGAGAGGATTCGAACCTCCGGCCTCTACGTCCCGAACGTAGCGCTCTACCAGGCTAAGCTACACCCCGTCGAGTGAGATCTTGTTAGTGATTTCGATCTACCGCGAAAGCGCATAATTCTAACAAAGATTTTTTAAATTGGCTATCGGCAAGCCCTGCAATGGCGTCGGCCGCGCGACGCGCGGCGATCTCTGCCTGCTCTCTTGTATAAGCCAATGCACCGGAGTTAGTAATGGCTTCCAGTACCTGGTCGAAATGCTGCTCGTCGCCGTTCTCGATACAGGTGCGCACCAGTTCGCGTTCTTGCGGCGAACCGTGTTGCATCAGCCAGATCAGGGGTAGCGTCGGCTTGCCTTCGCGCAGGTCGTCGCCGACGTTCTTGCCGATCTCGGCGCTGTTGCCGGAATAATCCAGCACGTCATCGATCAACTGGAAGGCGGTGCCGATGGAGCGACCGTATTCGCCGGCGGCTTCGATGCCGGCTTCGTCGGCGCCGGCGATCAGCGCGCCGATCTGGCTGGCGGCTTCGAACAGCTTGGCCGTCTTCGAACGGATCACCTGCAGGTAACCCTCTTCGTCGACGTCGGGATTGTGCATGTTGAGCAACTGCAGCACTTCGCCTTCGGCGATGACGTTGGTGGCATCGGCGACGATTTCCATGACGCGCGGGTTGCCCACCGCCACCATCATCTGGAATGCACGTGAATACAGGAAGTCGCCCACCAGCACCGAAGCCGCATTGCCGAACAGGGCATTGGCGGTCTGCTTGCCGCGACGCAGCGACGATTCGTCGACCACGTCGTCATGCAGCAAGGTAGCGGTATGGATGAATTCGATCACCGCCGCCAGCGAATGATGCTGCTCGCCGCGATAGCCGAACGCATTGGCCACAAGCAACACCAGTACCGGACGCAGGCGCTTGCCGCCGGCGGCGATGATGTATTCGGCAACCTGGTTGACCAGGGGCACCTCGGAATGCAATTGCCGGCGGATGACGGCATTGACGGCCTCCATGTCGGAGACGATCGGTTGCATGATGGTTTGTTGCGAAGAGGTTTGTACGACGGCTGACAAGGCGAAACCCATAAAAGATGGTTATTGCCCGGATTATACGATGACATCGGGGTGCCAGGCGTAGCGCACCTCCGCCGAACATGGATGACAATCTGACATTTTGCTTGCCGCAATGCCAATTTACCGTCTGGAAACTGTGTTGCGTGGCGGCGGCGCGGGCTATTGTCGGCTTTGACCGGCTTGCTAAGTCTATGTATAATTTGGGGTTTTCCTGTTTCCGGCTGATTGGCACAGGGAGAAAATCGTTCTTTTTACATTATTCGATGAGGTTCACATGTACGCGGTCATAAAAACCGGCGGCAAACAATACAAAGTTGCTGCTGGCGAAAAACTCAAAGTAGAACAGATACCGGCAGACATTGGCTCCGAAATCACTTTGGATCAGGTGCTCGCAGTGGGCGCCGGCGAAACCGTGCAATTCGGTGCGCCGCTGGTCGCAGGTGCAACGGTGCTGGCTACAGTTGTAGCTCAAGGTCGCCACGACAAGGTCCGGATCTTCAAAATGCGTCGTCGTAAGCATTATCAGAAGCGTCAAGGCCATCGTCAAAACTACACCGAACTGCAGATCGTCTCGATCAACGCTTAATCAGCGTCAGAGCCGGTTCAATTCAAAGTTATTAAGGAGTCTTAAATGGCACACAAAAAAGGCGGCGGCACTACGCGCAACGGCCGTGATTCAGAGTCGAAGCGACTCGGCGTCAAGGTCTACGGTGGTCAAGTCATCAATGCTGGCGGCATCATCGTGCGTCAACGCGGCACCCGCGTTCACGCTGGCGAAAACGTCGGCCTGGGCAAGGACCACACCCTGTACGCCCTGAAGGACGGCAAGGTGAAGTTCGTTGTCAAGGGCCTGCAACAGCGCCAATACGCTACCGTCGTGACGGCTTAAGCGTATCCGCTAACCGGCTTGCCGGAGCAGGTATGAAAAAAGGCTCTGCCTCTGGTAGAGCCTTTTTAGTTTTTTGAAGAAACGTTTTGAAGAGCCGTTAACAAAGCGCCGATCACGGCGTCGACCAAGACCCCGGCGATGGGAATTCATTTCCCCTGTCGACGTTTTGTTCGCGGCTCCCAGGGGTTGCAGAGACCATGAAATTTATCGACGAAGCAAAAATCGAAGTCATAGCAGGCGATGGCGGCAATGGTGTCGCCAGCTTCTGCCGTGAAAAATTCCGCCCGTTCGGTGGTCCCGATGGCGGTGATGGCGGCAAGGGCGGCAGTATCTGGGCCGTCGCCGACCGTAACGTCAACACGCTGATCGACTACCGCTACGCCAAGATGCATCGCGGCGGCCGCGGCGAAAACGGTCGCGGTTCGGACTGCTACGGCAAGGGCGCCGACGACATCTTCCTGCGCATGCCGGTGGGCACGCTGATCGTGGATATCAATACCGGCGAGCACATTGCCGACCTGACCGATCACGAGCAGGTGGTGCTGCTGGCCAAGGGCGGTGAAGGCGGTTGGGGCAATATCCACTTCAAGACCTCGACCAACCGCGCCCCGCGCCAGAAGACCGAGGGCAAGGAAGGCGAACGCCGTGACCTGCGCCTGGAGCTGAAGGTGCTGGCCGACGTCGGCTTGCTGGGCATGCCCAACGCCGGCAAGTCGACCTTCATCACGGCCGTTTCCAACGCCCGTCCGAAGATTGCCGACTATCCGTTCACCACACTGCACCCCAACCTGGGCGTGGTGCGCGTGAGCCACGAAAAGAGTTTCGTGATCGCCGACATCCCGGGGCTGATCGAAGGCGCCGCCGATGGCGCCGGGCTGGGAGTGCAGTTCCTGCGTCACCTGCAGCGCACCGGCTTGTTGTTGCACATTGTCGACCTGGCGCCGTTCAACGACGAAGTCGATCCGGTCAAGGAAGCCAAGGCGATCGTCAAGGAACTCAAGAAATACGACCAGTCGCTGTTCGACAAGCCGCGCTGGCTGGTGTTGAACAAGCTCGACGTGGTGCCCGAGGCGGACCGCGCCAAGCGCGTCAAGGACTTCGTCAAGCGCTTTGGCTGGAAGGGCCCGGTGTTCGAAATCTCGGCACTGAACCGCGACGGCTGCGAAGACCTGATCAACGAGATCTACAGTTACCTGGCCGTCAAGCGCGCCGAAGAGCATCGCTCCGAAGAGACGCAGATGACCGAAGAAGCACGCGGCATCTCGAGCATCGACCCGGATGATCCGCGCTTCAAGATCATCGACTGAGTCATTGACTGATTTGTCGACGGGCAGCGCGGCGGCGTTGCAGCTATCATCCTGCTTTTAGAATTTGCCTTTCGGAAGAATATGCAATCGGTCATCCAGAACGCCAAGCGGCTGATCATCAAGGTAGGGTCGTCGCTGGTCACCAACGACGGCCGCGGGCTCGATGCCAATGCCATCGCCCGCTGGGCCGAGCAGATCGCGCAGCTGCGCCAGCTCGGCAAGGAAGTGGTACTGGTCAGCTCGGGCGCGGTGGCCGAAGGCATGCAACGCCTGGGCTTCGACAAGCGCCCGACCGGCATCCATCATCTGCAGGCCTGCGCCGCCGTCGGCCAGATGGGCCTGGCGCAGATCTACGAAACCAGCTTTCGTGCGCATGCCTTGCATACCGCGCAGGTCTTGCTCACGCACGCCGACCTGGCCGACCGCGAGCGCTACCTGAATGCCCGCTCGACCCTGTTTGCGCTGTTGCAGCTGGGCGTGGTGCCGGTCATCAACGAGAACGACACGGTTGTCACCGACGAGATCAAGTTCGGCGATAACGACACCCTCGGTGCATTGGTCGCCAACCTGATCGAAGCCGACGCGCTGATCATCCTCACCGACCAGCCTGGCCTGTTCACCGCCGACCCCCGCCGCGACCCCAAGGCCACGCTGATCTCAGAGGCACGCGCCGGCGACCCTGCGCTGGAGTTGATCGCTGGCGGCACCGGCACCGGCATCGGCCGCGGCGGCATGCTGACCAAGATCCTGGCGGCCAAGCGCGCCGCCACCTCGGGCGCCAATACCGTGATCGCCTGGGGCCGGGAAGAGCAGGTCCTGACCCGCCTGGCAGCGGGTGAAGCCATCGGCACCCAGCTCAATGCCGAGACCGCGCAACTGACCGCGCGCAAACAATGGATGGCCGATCACCTCAAGACCGCCGGACGCGTGGTGCTGGACGCCGGCGCGGTGCAGAAGCTGACGGCAGAAGGAAAGTCGCTGTTGCCGATCGGCGTGGTGGAAGTCAGCGGCGAGTTTGGCCGGGGTGATGTGATTACCTGCGTCGACCAAGCTGGCCGTGCCATCGCACGCGGCATGAGCAACTATGCCAGTCCCGATGCGCGTCGCATCATTCGTCATCCTTCGTCCGAAATCGCGGCGATCCTGGGCTTTGTCGAAGAGCCCGAATTGGTCCATCGCGATAACCTGGTCCTGCTGTAATCCCCTCACTCGTCCACGCTCAGGCATCCTGCCCGCAGCGTGGACGCAGCGCTGATCTACCCTCGCTCCAACCCTTCTCCCGATCGGTATGCCTGTCTCCTGACGAGATGCCGCTGCATTTTTTTCGCCATTAATTTCCAGTTATTTCGTCATCGCTTGCGCGGCATTTATATTACCTTTCGGCAACGCAAAGCCATTCAAGCCAGTTGACCATGTGGAAGACCGGTGGGCTCACGGACCGAGGACACTTCAGCAATGACGGACTTGCCGCCCCCACAGGGCACAACCCTTTCTCATTATCCCCAGGCACTGACGGTAGACGACTTTCGGCACAACCTGGCGCGTGTGCGGCAGCGTATTGCCGAAGCCTGCAAGCGCAGCGGGCGCGACCCTGCCTCGGTGCGTCTGCTGCCGGTCAGCAAGACCGTCGACGAGTCGCTGGTGCGCCTGTCGTGTGCAGCCGGGTGTCGGGAGCTGGGGGAGAACAAGGTGCAGGAGGCCTATCGCAAGTGGCAGGCCATGTCCGACCTGGCCGATCTGCGCTGGTCGGTGATCGGCCATCTCCAGACTAACAAGGTGCACCTGGTGGCGCGCTTCGCGCACGAGTTCCAGGCGCTCGACAGCCTGCGGCTGGCAGAGGCGCTGGAGCGTCGTTTGCAGGCGTTGGGGCGCGGCCTCGATGTCTTCGTCCAGGTCAATACCTCTGGCGAAGCCAGCAAGTACGGACTGGCGCCGACGGAAGTTACCCGTTTCGTGCGCGAGCTGGCGCCCTATCCGGCCTTGCGCGTGCGCGGCTTGATGACCCTCGCGATGCCCTCACCCGACGCCGCTCGCGTGCGGCCCTGCTTCGCCCTGCTGCACGACCTGCGCGAGCGCCTGCGGCAGGAGCTGCCGGGCGGCAGCGAGATAGCGCAATTGTCGATGGGCATGTCGGGCGATATGGAACTGGCCATCGAAGAGGGCGCCACCGTGGTACGCGTCGGCCAGGCCATCTACGGCGCACGCGCGCTGCCTGACAGTCACTTCTGGCCCGCGTCGCCCACCGATCACAGTTTGCTCAATCCGTAACAGAACGCGGCACCACCGCAAGGAGAGTCGAGATGGAAGATCTGGCCGCATCAGGCGACGATGAAGTCGCCGTCATGCTGAAGAAGCTGTCGGTACTTTGGCGCAGCCGCGCTGCAGTCAACCAGGAACTGCCCGACTACCAGCGCCTGGCATTCGATCCCTCCCGCCAGGATTTCAGTTGTTCCCTGCTGCCGTTTCGACACCATCAAGCGTGGACCGAAGCACCCGCAGCGCTGCGCAGCCGATGCCTGTCTTATGGCTGGGCGATCTACAATCTCAAGACCATTTACATCGAATGCGATGTCGTCACCCCCGCCTGCGAAGACATCATCAAGACACCGCCGCCCGGGGCCAATGGCGCGCTGCTGCAGGATGTGATGTCGGAGGCGCTGCTGGATGAAGCCTTGCATACCCGCATGTCGATCAAGGCGTGCAACTATATCTATGACATGCGCGGCATCGCGCCGCTGGACTTCGCCGACTTCAACCTGGTCCGCTGGCGCGCACAGTTGCTGGCCGGCTGCAACGCGCAGTGGCAGCGCAGGCTGACCCGCTTCGCCATTGCCTGTGCCAGCGAGACGCTGATCACGGACTACCTGAAGACGATGGCCGAGGATGGGGCGATCCAGGCTATATGTCACGAGGTCACGAAGACCCATGCGGCCGACGAATGGAGCCATTCGAGCGTGTTCAGCGGCGCCGCGGCCACCTTGGTGGGCGACATGAGTCAATCGGAGCGAGCTTACTTCAGATCGATCATCCTGAAGACGGTGGGCATGTTCGCCGACCCCGAAATGGGAGCGTGGTCGACGGTATTCTCGATGCTCAAGTTTCCGCATGCGCGCGAGATCATCGAAGACATCGGCGTCGGCGATACGGTCGCCATCTATACCGCGTCGGTGGAAAACCTGATCGAGCGCATCGGTCTTCGCGGCCCTGAAATCGACTTGAATTCGATGTCTGATACCGCCTCAGCCAGGCAGGTCGGCCTATGAGCGCCGTCCCCGTGGCGCGCTGCGAAAGCGTCAGGCAAGAGGCCGGCGATATCAGGGTATTCACCCTGCGCATGCACAATGCCCCCGAGGCGCTGATGGCATCGGTGCGGCCGGGCGGCCATGTGGCCATCGCTTGTCCCGATGCGGTCGGGGCGTTGCAGTCGCGTCTTTATTCGGTGACCCGCAAGGATGCGCCGGATCTGTTCGAGATTGCCGTCAAGCGATCTGGCCGGCACAGCGTCTCGGATCATATGCACTGCGTGGTCCGGGAGGGCTCAAGCGTCGCGCTGCAATATGCGGCAGGCGACGTCAGCGTCGAATCGGTGATGGGCCATGAGCGTGTCGCCATGATCGCCGGCGGCATCGGCATCACGCTGCCGATTGCCCTGATCCGGGAGCTGGCGGCGCGTGAACGCCAGGGCATCGCGGTTCCCGAGGTGGTGCTGATGCTGTGCACGCGCCGGGTTTCCGACATTGCGTTCCTGCATGAACTGCTGGCATTGGACCTCACCAGTAGGTGGTTCACGCTGCGCGTGTTTGTCACGCGTGAAGTGGTGCGCGCGAGCGAGCACTTTTCTTCGGGGCGCCCCGATGCTGCTGCGCTCGATGTGCTGGGCCGACCGCAGGTCGCCGTGATCTGCGGCAGCCATGCCTTTGCCCAGGCATGTCGAGAGCAGCTCGGCCGGCGCTGGCCGGACTTGCCGCTTCTGGTCGAAGCCTTCACGCCACCGGCGGTACCCGCGCTTGCGGCGCCGTCGGAAGCTCAGGGGCAGCGCCCGCCGGTACGGCTGCGTATCGTCGGTGGCGACCAGGTGCTCGAGATGGCGCCCGGCAACAGCCTTCTCGATATGCTGGCGTCGGCTAACATATCGGTGCGCAGCCAATGCCGCTCGGGGATTTGCGGTTGTTGCCGGATCAGGATAGCGGGCGGGCAATGCCGCTTCGAACCGGACTTCTGTCTTACCGAGAAGGACCGGCGCAGCGGCCATGTGCTGGCATGTTGCACTTTCCCGCTGGCGGGGGAAGTCGAACTCCATCTGAATCAGCCAGAATAGAAAACAATTTTCATTTTCCAGGGACTATTGATGAAAACAGCCATTGCCTTGCGTCATATCCATTTCGAGGATGTCGGTACCTTTGATGCGGTCCTGGCCGAACACGGTTACGCATTGCGCTACCTCGATCCGGCGCTCGACGATCTTTCTGGTGACGCCCTGCAGCGGGCTGATCTGCTGATCGTGCTGGGCGGTCCTGTCGGCGTGGGCGATCAGAAGATCTATCCCTTCCTCGAGCGCGAGATGGCGGTGATTGCCGGGCGCCTGGCGGCAGGTCGTCCGTTGCTGGGCATATGCCTGGGGGCGCAGTTGATCGCCAGCGCGCTGGGCGCCAGGGTCTATGCCATGCCAGCCAAGGAAATCGGATTCTCGGCCCTGGACCTGACGCCGGCCGGCCAGGAATCGGTGCTGTCTTCGCTAGGCGAGACGCCGGTGCTGCACTGGCACGGCGATCAATTCGACATTCCCGAGGGGGCGACGCGGTTGGCTGGCACGGCAGCCTGTGCCAACCAGGCATTCGCCGTCGGGCGCAATGTGCTGGGGCTGCAGTTTCACCTGGAGGCCGAGGGGGACAAGCTGGAGCGATGGCTGGTGGGCCATGCGAGTGAGCTGGCGCAGGCGGGGATCGATCCCCGGGTTCTGCGCCAGGATGCGGCAAGCTGGGGCGAGCGCCTGAGCAGCGCGGCGCGCACGGCGCTGGCGGCGTGGCTGCGCCAGCTTGACGATCCTGCAGCGGTTTGAACCGCAGTTGGTCAGCGCCGTACCGGGTCGATCGGGTTCTGGCTCTTCAGGCGGCCGACAATCGTGCGCAGGTTGCCGTTGTCGGCCACCAGCTTGCCTTCGCAGAGGTAATCGCGGAACAGCGCGGCATCGATGCGATTGCCGCCCACATCCTTGATCGGCTGCCATTGGTCACGGCGCGAGCGCGACCATTTTCCGTCCGGGTGGCCGAAGGCATAGCTCTTCTTTTCCCAGGTTTCGCAGCGCATGCCTTCATACACGATGTTGACGGCGCCGCCCTGGGTCTTGGTGACGACGGTGTAGCGCACCACGTTGTCACTGCCGATCGAGACCGACTTCAGGTCGACGAAGGCCTTCATGGTGGCGGTGGGGCTCAGGTAGAACTCGGCCAGGTTCTGCTCTTGCGGCGCGGCCGGCAGTTGCAGGGCGATTTCTTGCCAGGGTTTTTCCTGGTCATCGAACTCTTCATCGAAGGCGTTCTGCGCCAGCGTGCTGCCGCAGGCCAGCGTCAGCGAAAACAGCAGTGCGGCGCGGCGCATGACGCCCGGACGGGAAGGGTTCAGCTGGAACGATGGCATGGATATCACTTGCTTTCGGAAGCGTCGGCCGTAGGCGGCAGCGCGGTTGGATTAGGCTTCGGGGACGACTGGCCAGCCGCGTCGACACGGCGTTGGCCATGCGCGGGGCGCGCCAGGAAACGTGACAGTTCCTGCAGGGCCTGCTGGTAGACTTCGCGCTTGAATTCGATGACCACGTCGAGCGGCACCCAATAGTCATGCCAGCGCCAGGCGTCGAATTCGGGATGAGCGGTACCGCGCAGGTTGACGTCGCAGTCGCGACCGACCATGCGCAGCAGGAACCAGATCTGTTTCTGGCCCCGATAATGCCCCCGCACTTCGCGCTTGATGAAGTGATCGGGAACCTCATAGCGCAACCAGTCGCGCGTGCGACCGACGATCTTGACGTGCTCGGCACGCAGGCCGATTTCTTCTTCGAGCTCGCGAAACATCGCCTGTTCAGGGGTTTCTCCATGCTTGATGCCTCCCTGCGGAAACTGCCAGGAATGCTCGCGCACGCGTTTGCCCCACCAGACTTCGTTCTGGCCATTAAGCAGAATGATGCCGACGTTCGGGCGAAAGCCTTCTCGATCCAGCATGGTGTACCTCAAAACTTTCTGCGGCTGGACGACCCTCTCAACGGACTCGGACAGCACCTCGCGCACGCGACAACCACGCGAAAACACCACGCAAACGCACCGTCAGGGGCAACTCCCCGGATTGGCGTGAAGCGTGGAAACAAGGGGCGATTCTGCAAAGAGTGGGCGCATCAGCCAGCTAATCCTTTAAAATTACATCGATTATAACTCTCCTCTTTTTAAAAAGAACCGACCGTCATGCGCGCCTCACGTTTTTTTATTTCCACCCTGAAAGAAGCTCCTTCCGACGCTGAAATCGTCAGTCACAAACTGATGATGCGGGCCGGCATGATCAAGCGTCTGGGCGCCGGTATCTACACCTACATGCCGATGGGATTGCGTGTGATCCGCAAGGTCGAGGCCATCGTGCGCGAAGAGATGAACCGCGCCGGCGCCGTCGAGCTGCTGATGCCGGTGGTGCAGCCGGCCGAGCTGTGGCAGGAGACCGGTCGCTGGAACAAGATGGGCGCCGAACTGATGCGCGTGAAAGATCGCCATGGCCGCGACTTCGCCATCCAGCCTACCTCCGAGGAAGTGGTCACGGACGTGGCGCGCACCGAGCTGCGCAGCTACAAGCAGCTGCCGGTGAACTTCTATCACATCCAGACCAAGTTCCGCGATGAGCGCCGTCCCCGTTTCGGGCTGATGCGTGGCCGTGAATTCACGATGAAGGATGCCTATTCCTTCGATCGCGACATCGATGGCCTGAAGAAGTCCTACCAGGCCATGTACGACGCCTACGTGCGCATCTTCACGCGCTTCGGCCTGCAATTCCGGGCGGTGGCGGCGGACAACGGCGCCATCGGCGGCTCTGGCTCGCACGAATTCCACGTGATCGCTGCCACTGGCGAAGATGCGCTGGTGTACTGTCCGAGTTCCGATTATGCGGCCAACATGGAAGCGGCCGAGGCATTGCCGGTCGACGTGGCGCGCGGTGCAGCTGGTGAAGAGCTGAAGAAGACGGCCACTCCCGGCCGAGCCAAGTGCGAGGCAGTGGCCGAATTGCTGGGCTTGCCGTTGGCGCGCACCGTCAAGTCGATCGTGCTGGCGGTGGACAACGAAGACCCGGCCAAGAAGGAAATCTGGCTCCTGCTGCTGCGCGGCGACCATGAACTCAACGAGGTCAAGGCCAGCAAGCTGCCCGGCCTGGCCGGCTACCGCTTTGCCAACGAAGCCGAGATCGTCGAATGGTTCGGCACGCCGCCGGGCTACCTGGGCCCGATCGGCACCCAGAAGCCAGTCAAGCTGGTGGCCGACCGCACCGTGGCCAATATGGCCGACTTCGTCTGCGGCGCCAACGAAAGCGACTTCCACTACACCGGCGTGAACTGGGGCCGTGACCTGCCCGAGCCGCTGGTGGCCGATATCCGCAATGTGGTCGAAGGCGATGCCTCGCCCGACGGCAAAGGCGTCCTGTCGATCCAGCGTGGTATCGAGGTGGGTCACGTGTTCCAGCTCGGAACCACCTATTCCGAAGCGATGAAGGCGACCTACCTGGATGAAGCCGGCAAGCCGCAACCGCTGGTGATGGGGTGCTACGGCATCGGCGTCACCCGTATCCTGGGGGCCGCCATCGAACAGAACTTCGACGAGCGCGGCATCATCTGGCCGACGTCGATCGCACCGTTCCAGGTGGTACTGTGCCCGATGGGCTACGACCGCAGCGAAGCGGTCAAGACCGAGATCGACAAGCTCTACGCGCAACTGGTCGAGGCTGGTGTGGATGTCATGCTGGACGACCGCGGCGAACGCCCGGGCGCCATGTTCGCCGACTGGGAACTGATCGGCGTGCCGCATCGGATCGTGATCGGCGACCGTGGACTCAAGGATGGCAACATCGAATACCAGGGCCGGCGTGATGCTGCTGCCACCCAGGTGCCGCTGGCCGAGGCGCTGGCCTTCATCCAGGGCAAGCTGGCCGACTGATCGATTGATCGGTGGCGGGCATGAAAAAGGCGGAGTCCCTTGCGGGCTCCGCCTTTTTTCAATCTGCTGCCGGATTTATTTAGTTGGTGGTGATGGTCCGGGTTTCACGATAGATGCCGCCATCGCGGGCACTGCCGTCAGAAACCCCGGCGCCGTTCATTCGTGCCTCGCAGTCCGAGCGCTGCGCCTGTGGCAAGCCCTCGCAGCGGCGCTGGGCGTTTTGCTGCAATTGCGCCTCGCCCGGATTGCTTAGCTGGCCACGGCCTGCCTCATAGCGGGCGGCGCCGGCTTCGCGTAGGCAGGTGGCGCGGTCCTGGTTGGAGGTGCCATCCATACAGGCAGCGCGCTCCTTTTTGTAGGTGGCGTCATCGCCGCCCGATTTGGGGCCGGCTGCCATGACGTGCGACGTGGCGGCCAGGGCGGTCACGCCGAGGATCAGGGCGCAGGCCGATCGGGCCAGACGATGGCGAACGGGAAGCTGCGATGGTGGGGATTGTCGGTTTTGCATGGTCATTCCTTTCTCTTCTTTTTGGTGACGGTCATGGCGGATGTTAAGAAGAGATGCTAACGATGCAACACCGAGGGCGCTATCGGAAAAGCGCCCGATGCCGGGTCGGACAACAGGAGTGACGCCTGCCGGAAAGCGCCTAGGCGCGCCAGAAACAAAAACGCCCGCAACCGATGCGGGCGTTTTTGTTTGCAGGGCACCTGCAAACGGTGCGCGTGCCAATCAGCTCAGGTGGGCCGAAATCAGCTTGGTCATCTCGAACATGGTGACCTGCTTCTTGCCACCGAAGATCGCCTTGAGCTTGTCATCGGCGTCGATGTTGCGCTTGTTTTCGGGGTTTTGCAGGTTGTGCTTCTTGATGTATTCCCACACCTTCTTGGTCACCTCGGTGCGCGGCAGCGGCTTGGCGCCAACCACTTCACCCAGCGCGGCCGACGGTGTCAGTGGCTTCATGAAGGCGGCGTTCGGGGTGCGTGCAGCGGCTTTCTTGGCGACCGGCTTCTTGGCGGCGGCTGGCTTGGCGGCCGGCTTTGCTGCGGGCTTGGCGGCGACCTTGGCAGCAGGCTTGGCGGCTGGTTTTGCGGCGGCTTTCGGGGCTGCTTTGACTGCGGGTTTCTTGGCTGCTGCGGCCGGTTTGGCGGCAGGTTTTGCTGCTGGCTTCTTTACTGCGGCTGCTGGTTTTTTTGCTGTGGCCATCTGAAAGACTCCTCGACAAAGGAAGAAGGTTGGATGCGTCAATTACGCATCGCTAATAGTGGTGCGGTTTGCGCGGCCACGCAAGTATTTTCTAATGCTTTTCCGTGTAAAACTGCGGCGAAACAACGAGCCTGGTCGATTCGGCGTCAAGCCGCGCCGGTAAAGGGATCGCGGCGGATCGAAGGGGCCCCGCCGGCGCACAAAAAAGGGCTCCGGATGGAGCCCTTGATCGGTGACCGGATGTCGCCTTTTTCAGCGCATGCCCGGCAGCATGCCCTTCATGTTGCGCATCATCTTCATCATGCCGCCGCCCTTGAGCTTCTTCATCATCGACTGCATCTGCTCGAACTGCGCCAGCATGCGGTTGACTTCCTGCACCTGCACGCCGGCGCCGGTGGCGATGCGGCGCTTGCGGGCGGCCTTGATCAGCTCCGGCTTGGCGCGCTCGGCCGGGGTCATCGAGTTGATCATCCCTTCCATGCGGCGCACCTGCTTTTCGGCCTGGTCCATGTTGGCGTTGCCGGCTGCGGCCTGCATCTGCGCGGGCAGCTTGTCGAGCAAGCCGGTCAGGCCGCCCATCTTCTTCATCTGCGACAGCTGTGCCTTGAAGTCATTCAGGTCGAACTTGCCGCCGCCCTTGATCTTGTGCGCCAGGTCTTGCGCTGCCGCGACGTCGACGCCTTTGCGCGCTTCTTCCACCAGCGCCAGGATGTCGCCCATGCCGAGGATACGATTGGCCATGCGCGACGGATCGAACGCCTCCAGGCCGTCGAGCTTCTCGGCCACGCCGGCGAACTTGATCGGCTTGCCGGTGATATGGCGCACCGATAAGGCCGCGCCGCCGCGCGAGTCACCGTCGAGCTTGGTCAGCACGATACCGGTCAGCGGCAAGGCGTCGCTGAAGGCGCGGGCGGTGTTGATGGCGTCCTGGCCCAGCATGGCGTCGACCACGAACAGCGTTTCGATCGGCTTGATGGCGCCGTGCACGGCGCGGATCTCGTCCATCATGGCCTGGTCGATGCCCAGGCGGCCGGCGGTATCGACGATCAGCACGTCGTGGTGGTGCTTCTTGGCGTAATCCAGCGCGGCCAGGGCGATGTCGACCGGCTTGTCGGTCGGCTGGCTGGGGAAGAAGTCGGCGCCGGCCTGGGCGGTGACCGTCTGCAACTGGCCGATGGCGGCCGGACGATAGACGTCGGCCGAGACCGTCAGCACTTTTTTCTTGGTGTTCTCGCGCAGGTACTTGGCCAGCTTGCCCACGGTGGTGGTCTTGCCGGCGCCCTGCAGGCCGGCCATCAGGATGATCGCTGGCGGCTGCGTGGCGAAATTGAGCTGCGACGCCTCGGGGCCGAGATCGGCGCCCATCAGGCTGGCCAGCTCGCGCTGCACCACACCCACCAGCGCCTGGCCTGGCGTGAGCGAACCGATCACGTCCTCGCCCAGGGCCTTTTCCTTGACCTTGGCAATGAATTCGCGCACCGCCGGCAGGGCGACGTCGGCCTCGAGCAGCGCCAGGCGCACTTCGCGCAGCATCTCGGCGGTGTTGGCCTCGGTCAGGCGCGCCTCGCCGCGCATGGTTTTGACGACTTTGGCGAGGCGTTGGGTCAGATTGTCTAGCATGGCTGTGATCTTGGAAGTGGGGCCGACGGCGAGTGTTTTTAGGGCCTGTTTACATCAGGCCCTACTCGGTCGAGATTGTTCGGACAATCTGCCATTTTACCCGATGAACCCTGGCCGCAGCGGCCTGCCGGCACTGGTCGCGGCGAGTTACGGGTAAGACACAGCTTGTCCTGCGCTGGCACATTGTGTATACAGAGGATGTTTTTCCAGGCGCAAGCCCCCACAAGGGGCATCAGAAAAGGTCCAGAGACAGCCGCAGCGCAGCGGTCCAGAACATAAACGCACGAGGAGAATGGAAATGCAAAAGAAACTGATCGCCCTGGCCCTGCTGGCAGGCACCGGCTTTTCGGCCACCAGCCATGCCGCCGATGAAGTGATCCGCTTGGGTAACCTGAAGTTCGCCCACTATGGGGCAGTGTCGTATATCAAGGAAATCGCCCCCAAGTGTGGCATCAAGGTCGACGAAAAGGTGTTCGCCAAGGGCCCTGACGTGATGCAGGGCATCCTGGCCGGCGAACTCGACGTCGGCACCACCGCCTCCGAAGCGGCCATCTCGGGCCGCGCCAATGGCGCCCCGATCTACGTGGTGGCCGGCTTTGCCAAGGGCGGCGCGCGACTGGTGTCGGGCAAGGACTCCGGCATCAAGTCGGTCAAGGACCTCAAGGGCAAGAAGGTGGGCGTCACCCGCGGTGGCATCCATGAAGTGCTGCTCGACGCCGAACTGGGCCAGAACGGCCTCACGCCCAAGGATGTGACCATCGTCTACCTGGCCTTTGCCGATCTCAACCAGGCGCTGCTGGGCAAGAACATCGACGCCATGATGCAGAGCGAGCCGCAATCCTCGCAGGCCATCAACAAGGGTTTCGGGGTGGAAGTGATGAAGCCCTATGACACCCCCATCGGCGAGCCGGTGCGCACCATGGTGATGACCGAGAAATTCTATAAAGAGCAGCGTCCGCTGGCCGAGAAGTTCATGCGCTGCTTCCTGCAGGCCACCAAGACCTTCATCGACAACAAGGAAGTGGCCGAGAAATACGTGCGCGAAGTCATCTTCAAGAACCAGATCACCAAGGAAGACTTCTACGACGCCATCGGCAATTCACCCTATGCCTATGACATCACCGCCGAGCACATCCAGGTAACCACCGACACCATGGCCAAGTACGGCACCGGCAAGATGGCCAAGCCGCCATTGGCCAAGGATTGGGTCAAGACCGACCTGCTCGACGAAGCCAAGAAAAGCATGAACCTCAAATAAGGACGGCGTCATGGCAAAGCAGAAGAATGGGGGAGTCCTGCAGGGCTTGCTGGTGCCGGTGATCGTCCTGGCGTTGTGGGAAGGGGCGTCGCGCGCGGGGTGGATCAATCCGCTGGTGCTGCCCTCGCCCTGGGCAGTGCTGCACAAGTGGTTCGAATATGCCGCACCGGCCAAGCCTTACGACGCCAGCCAGGGGAGCTGGCTGGCCTGGCTGTTTTCGGGCGAGCTGATACTGGACGCCATCGGCAGTCTGTACCGGGTGGTCGTGGGCTTCCTGATCGGGGCCGGCCTGGCGTTGCCGCTGGGTTTGCTGATGGGGTCCAGCCAGCGCATCTATGGCCTGATGAACCTGACGGTACAGGTAGTGCGGCCGATTCCGCCAATCGCCTATATCCCGCTGGCGATCCTCTGGTTCGGGCTGGGTAATCCACCGGCGTTGTTCCTGATCTCGCTGGGGGCGTTCTTCCCGGTGCTGATGAATACCATCGCCGGCGTGCGCCAGGTCGACAGCATCTACCTGCGGGCGGCGCGCAACCTGGGCGCCAACCAGCGCACCCTGTTCCTGCGGGTGATGCTGCCGGCTTCGGTGCCGTATATCCTCTCGGGGGTGCGGATCGGCATCGGCACCGCCTTCATCGTGGTGATCGTGGCCGAGATGATTGCGGTCAGCAACGGCCTCGGCTTCCGGATCATGGAGGCGCGCGAGTATTTCTGGTCCGACAAGATCATTGCCGGCATGATCACCATCGGCCTGCTGGGCCTGGCGATCGACCTCGGCATGAGCCGCCTGAACAATTACATGCTGCGCTGGCATCGCGGGCTGGAGAACTGAGATGAACACCAAGCAATCTTCACCGCGCATCGTGGTCTCGGGTGTGCACAAGGTATTCCAGACCGACGAGCGCGAGGTGGTGGCGCTCAAGGACATCAACCTCGAAATTCCCGACGGCCAGTTCGTCTGCCTGCTGGGGCCTTCCGGCTGCGGCAAGTCGACGCTGCTCAACGCCATTGCGGGCTTTGCCCTGCCCACGGCCGGCAGCATCACCGCCGACGGCCGCGAGGTGAGCGAGCCGGGGCCGGATCGCGGCATGGTGTTCCAGGAATACGCGTTGTTTCCCTGGATGACGGTCGAGCAGAACGTGGCCTTCGGGCTCGAAATCAAAGGCGTTTCGCGCGAGCAGATCGAGGCCCGCGTGACGCAGTTGCTCGACAAGCTCGGCCTGATCGACTTTCGCCGTCGTTTTCCCAAGGACCTGTCCGGGGGCATGCGCCAGCGGGTGGCAATCGCCCGGGTCCTGGCGCTGGATTCGCCGATCATGCTGATGGACGAACCGTTCGGCGCGCTCGATGCCCTCACGCGCCGCAATCTGCAGGATGAATTGCTGCGGATCTGGGACGAGTTCAGGAAGACCATCGTGTTCGTCACGCACAGTATCGAAGAAGCCATCTACCTGGCCGACCGTATCGTGGTGATGACCTATCGTCCCGGCACCATCAAGCGCGACATCGTAGTCGACCTGCCACGCCTGCGCGACCCGGCCGCACCCGAGTTCAATGCCTTGAAGCGCGAGCTCGGCCAACTGGTGATGGAAGAGCAGCAACGCCATCACCATGCCGAAATGAAGGCGGCGGCGGTCGACTGAGGGGGCGGTGCGTTGCTGACAGCGGCCTCTCTATATAGTAGAGGCCGCTGCCCGGCAGCAGGGAGCGGGCCGACTTGGTGTAAACTTAGCCGATGCAAACCTATTTTTTCATCCTGGCCGCGTTGTTCTATATTGGCTGCACCTTCCTGCCATCGGAACGGCGCAACACGGTGTCGCTGGGCATCGTGATCGGTTGGGTGCTGCACGGTGGCGCGCTCCTGAGCGACATGTTTGCCGCCGAAGCCATGCGGGTCGGTTTCGCCGTGATGCTGTCGGCCACGCTGTGGATCTCGGTGGCGGCCTACTGGCTGGAAAATCGCAATTTCTCCCTCGATAGCATGCGTGTGCTGGTGTTGCCGGTGGCCGCCATATCGGTGCTGTTGCCCAGCATATTCCCGGGCAACATGGTGCCGCTGGCCGGCAAGTCCGAATGGTTCCTGGCGCATATCGGCATCTCGATCCTGGCCTACAGCACGCTCACCATCGCCGCTTTCCATGCGGTCCTGATGGTGCTGCAGGAGTCGCGCCTGCATACCCGCCCGGGGCCGGCGGCCGGCAATAGCTGGTTCGGCGCGGCACTGGACCGCCTGCCGGCGCTGTTGACGATGGAAAAACTGCTGTTCCGCCTGATCGGTTTCGGTTTCGTGCTGTTGACGCTGACGGTGCTGTCGGGCGTCGGTTTTTCCGAGCAATTGTTCGGCACGCCTTTCCGCTGGGACCACAAGACCATGTTTACGCTGCTGTCGTGGCTGCTGTTCGGGCTGTTGCTGGCGGGCAGGCGTTGGCAGGGCTGGCGCGGCCGGACCGCGCTATCGTTCACCCTGGCGGGATTCGCCATTCTTTTATTGGCCTATGTGGGCAGCCGTTTCGTACTCGAAGTCGTGCTGCACCGGGTACTGACATGAAATATCTGATCTGGCTGGTCGTGCTGCTGGCCGTGGTGGTGTGGTTCCAACGCGCCAAGAAGTCGATCCTGCGTGGTGGCGACCGCAGCGGTGGCGCCGGCGCCGGCGCCGAGCCGATGGGCGAGAGCGGCGCGGTGCCGCCCAAGGCCAAGCGTTTTCGCCGTACCGCCGACAGCGGCGCCGAGACCATGGTGCAATGTGCGCACTGCGGCATTCATTTTCCGGTGTCCGAGGCCGTCACGCACGCTTCCGGTGCGTTGTATTGCTCCGAAGAACACCGCCGCCTGGCGTCGTTCTGAAAATGAACGATCCCGTCGTCCCCGTGATCGATGACGATGGCTGGTACAGCGCGGCGCGGCGTGAGCCTTCGCCGAACTGCGACGAGCGGCCCGAGGGCAGCGTCGCCGAGCTGCTGGTGATCCACAATATCAGCCTGCCGCCGCGCGAATTCGGCGGACCCTATATCGCCGACCTGTTCTGCAACCGGCTCGACTACCAGGTCCATCCTTATTTCGACCAGTTACGGCCGTTGCGGGTGTCGGCCCATTTCCTGATCCGGCGCGATGGCGAGGTGGTGCAGTTCGTGGCCGCCCACCGCCGTGCCTGGCATGCCGGGGTGTCCGAGTTCGAAGGGCGCCAGCGCTGCAACGATTTTTCGATCGGTATCGAGCTTGAAGGCAGTGACTTCGATCCCTTTGCAGCGGCCCAATATCCCGCGCTGGTGCGCCTGACGGCTGCGCTGCAGGCGCGCTATCACCTGCGCTGCGTGACCGGCCACGAACATATCGCACCGGGGCGCAAGACCGACCCCGGGCCGTTTTTCGACTGGCAGCAATACCATGACGCCACCAGGGAAATTATTAACCCGGCGCAATTGCGCTTCGCTGCGGGCGTTGGCGAAAGTCAAGCGGGCGGGTTAGAAAAATAGCAGAAATAGCAGTTGCATACGCCAGGACGCGATACTAGAATTAGTCCCAATCGTTCTTTTGGTACTAGATGTAGTGTTTTCTGGAAGTGAATTTGTACCGGGCCCTCATCCACGAAGGTCCACATGGCAGTGCTTCAGAAGGTGAAAGGTTCGTGAGGCAGCAACCAAGTCCTACAACGTCTCGCTATCCCCTTTTTTCCAGCGTTCTCATCGGTTTCAAGCAGGTTTGCGTCATCATGAATGTCCGCGCAAGGGGATAGGCATTGGTGGCCGCATCGATCATTCGCGAATCCCGGCCAAGTCGGGATTTACAGATTGTGCAATCTCAGGGCGGTCCATTCGACTGTCCGACTTAAAGTTCAAGGAGGCTAAGTGCGCTCAACTCAAGAAATTTCCGCCAAATCCCCTGCAGCATTTGGTGTTGCCTCATCCCAGGATGCGTCCGACGCGTCCCAGGCCGGTTCGGTCAAGGCTGCCGGACTCGGTGAATACCGTATCATCCGCCGCAATGGCGCGGTGGTCGGTTTCGAGCCATCCAAGATTTCCATCGCCGTGACCAAGGCCTTCCTGGCGGTCAATGGCGGTCAAGGCGCCGCTTCGGCGCGCGTGCGTGAAATGGTCGAGCAATTGACCGATAGCGTGGTGTCGGCGCTGGTGCGCCGCCAGCCCACCGGTGGCACTTTCCATATCGAAGATATCCAGGACCAGGTCGAACTGGCCCTGATGCGTTCGGGCGAGCATGACGTTGCCCGCGCCTACGTGCTGTACCGTGCCAAGCGCATGGAAGAGCGTGCCCAGCAGCAAGGTGCTGCCGCCGCCAAGACCGACGCTGCCGCACCCCAGCTCAATGTGGTCGATGGCGGTCGTAGCCGTCCGCTCGACATCGCCGAAGTGCGCGCGCTGATCGCGGCTGCCTGCGTCGGCCTGGAAAAGCACGTCGACGCCGAAGCCATCCTGGCCGAGACGGTCAAGAACCTGTACGACGGCGTGCCCGTCGAAGAGCTGTACAAGTCCGCCATCCTGGCTGCCCGCGCGCTGATGGAAAAGGACCCTGCCTACAGCCAGGTGACCTCGCGTCTGCTGATGCATACCATCCGCAAGGAAGTGTTCGGCCACGAAGTCGCGCAAGCCGATGCGCCGGCCGAGTACCTCGAATACTTCGGCAAGTACATCAAGAAGGGTATCGACGCCGAATTGCTCGACACCAAGCTGGGTCAGTTCGACCTGGCCAAGCTGGCCGCTGCCATCAAGCCCGAGCGCGATCTGCAATTTGGCTACATCGGCCTGCAGACCCTGTATGACCGCTACTTCCTGCATATCCAGGGCACCCGCATCGAAATGCCGCAGGCGTTCTACATGCGCGTGGCGATGGGCCTGTCGCTCAATGAAGTGAACCGCGAAGACCGCGCCATCGAGTTCTACGACCTGCTGTCGTCGTTCGACTTCATGAGCTCGACCCCGACCCTGTTCAACTCGGGCACCCTGCGTTCGCAATTGTCGTCGTGCTACCTGACCACCGTCTCGGACGACCTCGAAGGCATCTACGACGCCATCAAGGAAAACGCCCTGCTGGCCAAGTTCGCCGGCGGCCTGGGTAACGACTGGACCCCGGTGCGTGCACTGGGCGCCCACATCAAGGGTACCAACGGCAAGTCGCAAGGCGTGGTGCCTTTCCTGAAGGTGGTCAACGATACCGCCGTGGCAGTCAACCAGGGCGGCAAGCGCAAGGGCGCGGTCTGCGCCTACCTGGAAACCTGGCACATGGACATCGAGGAATTCCTCGAACTGCGCAAGAACACCGGTGACGATCGCCGTCGTACCCACGACATGAATACGGCCAACTGGATTCCCGACCTGTTCATGAAGCGCGTGATGGAAAAGGGCGAGTGGACCCTGTTCTCGCCCTCCGACACGCCCGACCTGCACGACAAGTTCGGTCGCGCCTTCGAAGAGGCCTACACCGGCTACGAGGCGCGTGCCGCCCGTGGCGAGATCAAGGTCTTCAAGAAGATCCAGGCCAACGACCTGTGGCGCAAGATGCTGTCGATGCTGTTCGAAACCGGCCACCCATGGATCACCTTCAAGGATCCGTGCAACATCCGTTCGCCGCAGCAACACGTGGGCGTGGTCCACAGCTCCAACCTGTGCACCGAGATCACTCTGAACACCAACGAGTCCGAGATCGCCGTGTGCAACCTGGGTTCGGTCAACCTGCCGGCCCACCTGGTCAATGGCGAGCTCGACCACGTCAAGCTGCAGAAGACGGTTCGCACCGCCATGCGCATGCTCGACAACGTGATCGACATCAATTACTACGCGGTCAAGAAGGCACGTGACTCGAACCTGCGTCACCGTCCGGTGGGCATGGGCATCATGGGCTTCCAGGACTGCCTGCACGTCAAACGCGTGCCTTACGCCTCCAAGGATGCGGTCGAGTTTGCCGATCGTTCGATGGAAGCCGTCTGCTACTACGCTTACTGGGCCTCGACCGAGCTGGCCGAAGAGCGCGGCCGTTACACTTCCTACCGCGGTTCGCTGTGGGATCGTGGCATCCTGCCGCAGGACTCGCTCAAGCTGCTGGCCGAAGAACGCGGTGGCTACCTCGAGACCGACAGCTCCGAGAGCATGGACTGGACCGCCCTGCGTGCACGTATCGCCGAGCATGGCATGCGCAACTCGAATTGCGTGGCGATCGCCCCGACGGCCACCATCTCCAACATCATCGGCGTGTCGGCTTGCATCGAACCGACCTACCAGAACCTGTATGTGAAGTCGAACCTGTCGGGCGAATTCACCGAAATCAACGAGTACCTGGTGCGCGACCTGAAGGCCCGTGGCCTGTGGGACGAAGTGATGGTCGCCGACCTCAAGTATTTCGACGGCAGCCTGGCCAAGATCGATCGCGTGCCGCAGGACCTGCGCGACATCTACGCCACCGCCTTCGAAGTGGATCCGTCGTGGCTGGTCGAAGCCGCCTCGCGTCGCCAGAAATGGATCGACCAGGCGCAGTCGCTCAACATCTACATGGCCGGTGCATCGGGCAAGCGCCTGGATGAGACCTACAAGCTGGCATGGTTGCGTGGCCTCAAGACCACCTATTACCTGCGCACCATCGGCGCCACCCACACCGAGAAGTCCACTTCGCGTGCCGGTGCGTTGAATGCGGTGGGTGTGGATGGTGGCGTCGGCGGCGGCATGTCGTCGGCTCCGGCAGTGCCGGCCGCGCAGATCGCCTCGGCTGCTGCCGCGACCAGCGCCTACGTCATGCCCAATCCGGGCGCGACCATCGAAGCGGATGGTCCGGTGTGCACCATGCGCCCCGGCGACGCCGGTTTCGAAGAGTGCGAGGCCTGCCAGTAACATTTAGAATCCGCCCGGGGGCAACCCCGGGCAGTCTTCACAGCCGGCGCATTACGGTGAACTTCACCGGATGCGCCGTTGTCACCTTGAAGATGCCCGTGCGCGGCAAGGCCGCGAGAGCGCATCATTGAACACATAGTAAAGAGGAACAGACATGCTTTCTTGGGACGACGAAGCAGGCGCGAAAGTCGCAGCGCCGCGACATCCACAACCACAACACCTGGCCGACGCCGCATTGAACCCGACGCTGGTGGGCCAGGATGCGCCGGTCGACACCACCATGCGCGTCAACGCCGCCGACAAGCGCATCATCAACGGCCACACCGACGTCAACCAGCTGGTGCCGTTCAAGTACAAGTGGGCCTGGGACAAGTACCTGGCCGGTTGCGCCAACCACTGGATGCCGCAAGAAATCAACATGCAGCGCGACATCGAATTGTGGAAGAGCCCCAATGGCCTGACCGATGACGAACGCCGCCTGGTCAAGCGCAACCTTGGCTTCTTCGTCACCGCCGATTCGCTGGCCGCCAACAACATCGTGCTGGGCACCTATCGCCACATCACCGCGCCCGAGTGCCGCCAGTACCTGCTGCGCCAGGCGTTCGAAGAAGCGATCCACACCCACGCCTACCAGTACATCGTCGAGTCGCTGGGCCTGGACGAAGCGGAGATCTTCAACGCGTATCACGAAGTCAAATCGATTCGCGACAAGGATGAGTTCCTGATCCCGTTCATCAATACGCTGACCGATCCTGCCTTCACCACCGGCACCACCGAGAACGACCAGAAGCTGTTGAAGTCGCTGATCGTTTTTGCCTGCATCATGGAAGGCCTGTTCTTCTATGTTGGCTTCACCCAGATCCTGGCGCTGGGTCGTCAGAACAAGATGATGGGTGCGGCAGAACAGTACCAATACATCCTGCGCGACGAGTCGATGCACTGCAACTTCGGCATCGATCTGATCAACACCGTGAAGATGGAAAATCCGCATCTGTGGACGCCCGAGTTCCGCGACGAAATCAAATCGTTGTTTTTAAGCGCGGTAGAGTTGGAATATCGTTACGCAGAGGATACAATGCCGCGAGGCGTGCTCGGGTTGAACGCGCCGATGTTCAAGGGTTACCTCCGATTCATTGCTAATCGTCGCGCACAGCAAATCGGTTTGGACCCATTGTTCGCACAAGAAGAAAATCCGTTCCCGTGGATGAGCGAGATGATCGATCTGAAGAAGGAGCGCAACTTCTTCGAGACACGAGTCATCGAATACCAGACCGGGGGCGCGTTGAGTTGGGAATGAAGTGCAGTCTCCTCAGTGCCCTTTAGCGAGACATGTTGCACAACGTTAGTCGGGTAGCTTGCAAGATACCCGGCTGACGAAACTGAAAGGCGATCGCCAATTTAATGAACAGTCAGAGACCGAATCGTTCTTCTCTGTTATTGCCGCTCACCCCCTTTGTGTCGGGTCGGGCGGCTTTTCCTTTGAAAAACCCTAAGGTTTTTCGGGAGTGCTATTCCGACGCTGGCGTCTGAGAACGCTGGCGTTTTTTTTGGCCTAACGCCTCCCTTCGTGTCGACGGACCGCCCGATGTGCGGATTCGCCCGGGGATGGCAAGCCAGATAGCTGAAGCGCAGCATAGGTAAGGGGATGCTGCAGTTCAGCTGGTGCCGAATTCATTAGCGCAAGCGAAAGGCAATGCTTGTGCCGATGAATAATCCGCCTGTGTCATCGCGATGGCGCGGGAGGGTTTCTTATATCAAGCTTGATTTTTTCCATCACGTGAAGAAGGAGAAACAAAATGGCAACAGCAGCAAAGAAGCCAGCAGCCAAGAAGCCGGCTGCCAAGAAGCCGGTAGCCGCCAAGGCAGCCGCTCCAAAGAAGGCGGTCGCCGCCAAGAAGCCGGTCGCCGCCGCTAAGGCAGCAGCACCGAAGAAGGCAGTCGCTACCAAGGCAGCAGCAAAGCCGGTCGCGAAGAAGGCAGCCGCTCCGAAGAAGGCAGCAGCACCGAAGAAGGCAGTCGCTGCCAAGAAGCCGGTCGCCGCCAAGAAGGTAGCAGCACCGAAGAAGGCAGTCGCAGCGAAGAAGCCAGTCGCCGCCAAGAAGGCAGCAGCACCGAAGAAGGCAGTCGCTGCCAAGAAGCCGGTCGCCGCCAAGAAGGCAGCAGCACCGAAGAAGGCCGTCGCAGCGAAGAAGCCAGTCGCCGCCAAGGCAGCAGCACCGAAGAAGGCAGTCGCTGCCAAGAAGCCGGTCGCCGCCAAGAAGGTAGCAGCACCGAAGGCAGCCGCCAAGCCTGCAGCCAAGGCCGCACCGAAGGCAGCAGCAAAGCCTGCAGCCAAGGCAGCACCGAAGGCCGCGGCAAAGCCGGCAGCCAAGGCAGCAGCTAAGCCAGCAGTGGCCGCCAAGCCAGCAGCAGCCAAGAAGGCGGTTGCCGCAAAAAAGCCGGTGGCTAAGCCCGCAGCCGCAGCACCAGCCTCCGCTTCGGCGAAGACTGTGCTGAATCCGGCCGCGGCTTGGCCGTTCCCGACTGGCACCACCCGTCCTTAATCAGGGCGTGTCTGCCGCCTGATCTTCTTCAGGCAAAATCCGCTGGGTGGCCTCGCGCCATGCAGCGGATTTTTTTTGCCCGCGCCAAGCACTCCCGCAGCGCATTTATATCGACATCGGCCAGTCGACGGGATTGGAAATGGCCGCCGCAGCACCATATGAACGACTGCTGGCGATTACGCAAAAATAGATACTTGGCGATTGCGCCAATGCCATCTAGTATGTGCGTGCGCGTCAAAACCTGTCCGCATCCACCGATTTGTTAATGACGGAGATCCCCTGTGCTGCATAGTATTTTCATGTTGATCGTCGACGCCGTGGCCAGCATCCTGGCCGGTGTCATGCTGCTGCGCTTCTGGGTACAGGTGGTGCGGGTGCGTCCACCGCAGGCAGTCGGGCAGTTCGTCTATCAGCTCTCGGATTGGCTGGTCAAGCCGCTGCGTCGCATCATGCCAGGTGGCGCCTATGACTGGGCCAGCCTGGTGGGTGCCTTCCTGATCGTGCTGCTGTCGATCGTCGCCGCCGTCGGTTTTGACACCGGCTTCGACTTCAAGACCATCCTGCTGTTGTCGCTGATCCGCTTCTTCCAGTGGATCTTCTATGGCTTCATGGCCACGCTGATCATCGAGGCCGTGTTCAGCTGGGTCAATCCGCAGGCGCCGCTGGCGCCCTTCGTGCGGGCGCTCAATGAACCGCTGCTGCGTCCGCTGCGCCGCATTATCCCGCTGGTCGGCGGGGTTGACCTGTCGCCACTGGCGGCGCTGATCCTGTTGCAGATTGCAGTGCGGGTGGTCAGCACCTTGCTGTTATCGCTGGCCTGACCGTCCGTCGCGCCCATAAAAAAACCGGACCAGCGTCAAGCTGGTCCGGTTTTTTATTGCCCTGGTCGATTACTGTTTTTTCTTGCCCGACCATTGCTCCAGTGCGTGCATGGTGTTCTCGACGTGCTTCTCGGGATTCATGTCGGTGTATTCGTAGATCACCGAGCGGTCGGGTGCAATCACGTACGAGGTGCGGCTGGCGCGTTCGGCATTCTTGTTCAGGACCGAGTCATAGGCTTTCATGACCTTCTGGTCGACATCGGCGACTACCGCAAACTTGCTACGGCAGGCGCTGACCGAAAACTTGTTGAGCGTTTCGATGTTGTCGGCCGATACCCCGATCACGGTCGCCCCCAATGCCTTGTAGCGATCGGTGGCTTCGGCGAACAGGTGCGCCTCGACGGTGCAGCCGGCGGTGAACGCCGCCGGGTAGAAGTACAGCACCACCGGGCCATTCTTCAGCGCCGAGGCCAGCGAGAAGGTCGAGACCTGGCCGCCGAGCGACGACGGTGCCGAGAAATCAGGTGCCTTCTCGCCCGGCTTGAGTACTGCCCCGGCCGGCGCGGCCGTCAGGACTGCGGCGACCAGCAAGGGTAGGGCAAACAACGACGACAGTGACTTGGACATGCGACGCTCCTCCTGGAAACATTCGATGATGCAGTGCCGACCCGGTCAGGGTCAGCCGAAACGATAGCCGAATACCTGCTGGAATCGATCTTCGATCTCGGCCTTGGACGGCGCATGGTTCTGCGGCCCTTGCGACTCGATCTTGATGGCGCCCATCAGGCTGGCCAGACGGCCTGTAGTGGGCCAGTCGAAGCCTTCGGTCAGACCATACAGCATGCCGGCACGGAATGCATCGCCGCAACCGGTGGGGTCGGCGATGGTGGCGGCTGGCACCACGGGAATATCGATCTTGTTGCCGCCGTGATAGATCTCGGCGCCCAGTTCGCCGCGCGTGACGATCAGGGCCGACACCCGCTCGGCGATCTGCTGCAGCGACAGGCCGGTACGGGCGGTCAGCAGTTCGGCTTCGTAATCGTTGACGGCCACATAGGTTGCCAGGTCGATGAAATGCTTGAGGTCGTTACCGTCGAACATCGGCATGCCTTGACCCGGATCGAAGATCAGCGGGATCGACAGCGCCGCAGCCTGTTCCGCGTGTTGCAGCATGCCGTCGCGGCCATCCGGCGCGACGATGGCAAACTTGACTGCGCCCGCATCGGCGACCTTGTTTTCATGCGAGAAACTCATCGCGCCCGGGTGAAAGGCGGTGATCTGGTTGCTGCTGGCATCGGTGGTGATGAAGCATTGTGCCGTGAAGGACGATTCCACCACGCGGATACAATGGGTCGGCATGTCCAGCTTGGCCAGGTGTTCCAGGTAAGGCGCGCTATCCAGGCCGACGGTGGCCATCACCACCGGTTCGCCGCCGAGCAGCTTGAGGTTGTAGCCGATATTGCCGGCGCAGCCGCCAAACTCGCGGCGCATGGTGGGCACCAGGAACGAGACATTGATCTTGTGCAACTGGTCGGCCAGCAGCGCGTCGGCAAAGCGACCTTCGTACTGCATGATGTTGTCGTAGGCGAGCGAGCCGCAGATCAATGAACTCATGGGATGGTGTGAAAGAAAGTTGAGGAATGCCGCATTGTAGAAGAAAGCGGCGTGACTTTCAGGGATAAAACAGATAGATGCGATATCCCGACACCAGGGCGTTGTCGAGTTCGAAGGTCAGCTTGACCAGTTGTTCGCTGCCGGCGCCGATGCCGTTGTCGATCTGCTGGGCGCCGGGCAGGTAATCTCGCGGGCGGAAAACCCGGCGGACCACTGGTTTTTCATCGTCATTGTTGAGCGTGAGCTCGATGGCAGGCCAGGCCTGCGCGCTGGCGCTGCGGTTGCGCAGCAGCAGCGAGAGCGCATAGATGTTCTGGTTGGGCGGCACCACCTGGAGCTCGTTGGACTCCAGTGACAACTGGTCGATTTCTGCCGGCACGCCGACGGTGCAATTGAAGGTGGCGCACATGCCGTTGAGCATCGGACGCAGCGCCGGGGCGCCGGCGGCGATCTGGTTGCGCCAGTAATAAGTGGCTTGCAGCAGCAGCAGGGGCACCATCACGGCGGCCAGCAGGATCATGGCGATCTGGGTGACATGTCCCACGCGGGCGCGGCGCTCGGCCTTCTTCACGAATTCGAGATCGTCCAGGGGCGCGGGTTCCGGCTCGGGTTCGATGTCGGCCTCGGGCTCGGGCTCGGGCTCGGTCGTGGTGTCATGCGGGTCATGCGGAGCATCGGCCTCGGACGTATCCCCAGGCCGCGACTGCCGATCATCTTCGTCCCCGGGCGCCGAGGGCTTGCTGGGCAACGGAAAATCGTCCGCCTCGGCCGTATTTTCGGTATCGACCGGGCGCAACGGCGCGCCCAGGTCAGGGATATAGCCGGGATTGTCGGGGGAGCGGAATACCTTGGGTTCAGGCACCAGTGGCAGTGGCGCATCGAGCGGCGGCGGCACCGTTGCCATCGGCATCGGCGCCGGGATTGGCTGGTCGAGCGGTGCCGGCGTGTTGACCACGGGCAGCGAATCGACCACCGGCGGTGCCGCAGTCACGGGCATGACGACCGGTGCCGGTGTGCCCGGCGGCAGCGCGCGGCTGCCCGGCGCGGGATGATAGAGGCCATCGCTGATGCCGGCCTCGACCAGATATTCGTTACCGTTGAAGACGTTCTTGCAACTGCCGCAGCGGACCAGGCCACCGCGCAGTTTGAGTTGATCGTTAGCGACCCTGAAGATGGTGAGGCATTGCGGACATTGGGTCGCCAGTGCCATGCACTTACTCCGGCAGGCGGCCTGCCAGCGCCACCCAGCCTTCGTGTTCGGCCCAGACGGTCAGGGCGATGTAGGGTGCATAAGCGGCGATGACTTCCTCGGCCTGGCGATCCAGCACGCCCGACAGCACCAGCGCACCGCCGGTGGCCACGCGTCCGGCCAGCATCGGCGCCATCACCTGCAGTGGGCCGGCCAGGATATTGGCCACCACGATACCGAAACGCTCGCCCTCCGGATAAAGCTGTGCAAAGGGTTCGGGCAGGAAGAAATCGATCTCGCAGTGGTTGCGCTGGGCGTTGTACTGGGCTGACTCCATGGCCTGCGGGTCGATGTCGACCCCGACTACCTTGGGCACACCCACCTTGGCCGCGACCAGCGCCAGGATGCCCGAGCCGCAACCATAGTCGAGCAGACGGCCGGTATCGGCGCTGGCGTTCGATTCGAGCCACTCCATGCACAACCGGGTAGTGGGATGACTGCCGGTGCCGAAGGCCAGGCCGGGGTCGAGTTCGAGGATCAGCGCATCGGCGACGTCCGGCGCATCGTGCCAGCTGGGTACCACCCAGATGCGTTGCCCGATATGGATCGGCTCGAACTGGGATTGCGTCAGGCGCACCCAGTCCTGCTCTTCAACATCGCGGGTGGCAAACGGCAAGGCGTAGTCGAGGCCGATGGCATGGGTGGCGTCAGCGACGATGGTGGCGTGGTCGGCATCGCGGCCGGCCAGCGCCACTACGCGACTGCGATCCCATGCCGCCTGTTGCGGCTCCATGCCCGGCTCGCCGAACAGGGGGCGCTCGGCCTCGGTGCCTTCGTCGGCGTCTTCCACCGACACCGACAGGGCGCCCGCATCCATCAAGGCGTCGGACAATGCCTCGGCCTGGTCACGTGCGACTTCGATGACGATTTCAACCCAGCCCATGGCGCATCACTTCTTGGTAGATTTGTCGGCGTCCGACGCAGGACGTTCAGACAGCTTATGTTCCAGATAATGGATATTGGTTCCGCCTTCGAAGAAACGGGCATCCACCATCAGTTCGCGGTGCAGCGGGATGTTGGTCGAGATACCCTCGACCACCATTTCCGACAGCGCGATCTGCATGCGGCGAATCGCCTGCTCACGGGTCGAGCCGTACGAGATCACCTTGCCGACCATCGAATCGTAGTTGGGCGGGACGAAATAACCGGAGTAGGCATGCGAATCGACGCGGATGCCGGGTCCACCCGGGACGTGCCATGCCGTGATGCGGCCGGGCGACGGAATGAACTTGAACGGGTCTTCGGCGTTGATGCGGCACTCGATGGCGTGGCCCTTGAGCTCGATGTCGCGCTGGCGATAACGCAGCTTTTCGCCGGCGGCAATGCGGATCTGCTCTTGCACGATGTCGACGCCGGTGATCATTTCGGTGACCGGGTGTTCGACCTGCACGCGGGTGTTCATCTCGATGAAATAGAACTCTTCGTTTTCGTACAGGAACTCGAAGGTGCCGGCGCCGCGGTAGTTCATCTTGCGGCAGGCTTCGGCGCAGCGTTCACCGATCTTCTCGATGATCTTGCGCGGGATGCCCGGCGCAGGTGCTTCCTCGATCACCTTCTGGTGGCGACGCTGCATCGAGCAGTCGCGTTCGCCCAGCCAGATGGCCTGCTTGTGTTCGTCGGCCAGGATCTGGATCTCGACGTGACGCGGATTCTCGAGATACTTCTCCATGTAGACCTCGGGATTGCCGAATGCCGCACCCGCCTCGGTCTTGGTCATGGTGACCGCATTGATCAGCGCTGCCTCGGTATGCACCACGCGCATGCCGCGACCACCGCCACCACCGGCGGCCTTGATGATCACCGGATAGCCGATCTTGCGTGCAATTTGCACGATTTCCTTCGCATTGTCGGGCAACGCACCTTCAGAGCCTGGCACGCACGGCACGCCGGCGCGGATCATGGCCTGCTTGGCCGAGACCTTGTCGCCCATCATGCGGATGTTTTCAGGACGTGGGCCAATGAAGACGAAGCCGGACTTTTCGACCCGTTCGGCGAAGTCCGCGTTTTCGGACAGGAAGCCGTAGCCCGGGTGGATCGCCTGGGCGTCGGTCACTTCAGCGGCGCTGATGATGGCCGGCATGTTCAGGTAGGACAGGGCCGAGGGCGCAGGTCCGATGCAGACCGACTCGTCGGCCAGCTTCACGTATTTGGCTTCGCGGTCGGCCTCGGAGTGCACGACCACGGTCTTGATGCCCATCTCGCGGCAGGCGCGCTGGATACGCAGGGCAATTTCGCCACGGTTGGCGATCAGTATTTTTTCAAACATAGCAGGAGAGAGGCGTCGCCAAATCAAGCGTTATAAAGATCCGGATGGCGGGATTGCGCGCCGCGCGGCATCAATGGCCGCGCTGGCAGGGCTGCAGATTCCACTTCAGGCCGCCTGTGGGGCGGCGCCATCCGACTAAGCCGGGATTGCCTTGTGCTGCGTCGGCGACTGCTTAGCCGATCAGGAACAGTGGCTGGCCGAATTCTACCGGCTGGCCGTTTTCGACCAGGATCTGCTTGATCACGCCGCCCTTGTCCGAGTCGATCTCGTTCAACAGTTTCATGGCTTCGATCAGGCACAGGGTGTCGCCTTCCTTGACTTCCTTGCCGACTTCGACGAATGCCGGGGCGCCTGGCGCCGAGGCGCGGTAGAAGGTGCCGACCATGGGCGACTTCACGATGTGGCCTTCAGGCACTGCCGGTGCGGCTGGCGCTGCAGGAGCGGCGGCCGGCGCTGCAGCCAGCGGCGCGGCCACTGGTGCGTAGGCTTGCTGCTGGGGCATCATCACCAGCTGGTTCTGCGCATTCGGGGAAGATTTGACGATTCTGACCTTGCTTTCGCCTTCAGTGACTTCAAGCTCTTCGATGGCCGATTCTGCAACCAGGTCGATCAGTGTCTTGAGTTTTCGTAAATCCATTTGAATCCCTCGGAATTGTGATGAGTTTTAAATAATCGCCGACCGTTCATGGCGGTCGGCAGTATGGTGTTGGTCAGCCGGGAGCAGTTTCGTTGGCGCCAGGAGCGGCGCTACTTCTGATGCAGCCAGTAGTCGACGGCCAATCGATAGCCGTCCACGCCGAAGCCGCACATGACCGCCCGGGCAAGTCCGGACAAATAAGAAAAATGACGGAATTGCTCGCGTTGGTGGACATTCGAGATGTGCACCTCCACAAACGGAATGGCCACCCCGGCCAGTGCGTCGCGCAATGCCACGCTGGTATGCGTGAGCCCGCCCGGATTGATCACGATGGCATCGACCGCTTCGGCACGTGCGGCGTGAATGCGGTCGATCAATGCACCTTCATGGTTGCTCTGGAACGCCTGCAGGCTGGCGCCGGCGGCGCGCGCCTGTTCCTGCGCACGGCTTTCGACATCGGCCAGTGTGGTCGATCCATAGACTTCCGGCTCTCTGGTCCCGAGCAGATTAAGGTTCGGGCCATTCAGCAGGAGAAGGTGTTTTGCCATCGAGATTAAGCCCCGTTTGACGACGATGCGCGCATTTTGCCGTCAAATGACACCATTTGGCAAGAAAAACTTTCTTTTCAGGGATTTACAGTTGGGACAGGTCACGTCGGAGCTCATCGAACTTCAAGCGGCCCAGATAGATCTTTTTGACTTTGCCGTCCCGGCCCACCAGAACGGTGAAGGGAAGACCGCCCGCCGCATTGCCGAATTGCCTGAGCAAATCGGTAGCGCCGGGTCCGGCAACGTAGAGAGGATAGCGGATTTGATATTTTTGTGCAAATTGCCCGATATTTTCGGCACTATCGATACCAATTCCCAGAATTTGCACCGGAGTAATTTCTGCCTGCAGCGCCGTCAGCTCGGGCATCTCTTCCACGCACGGGCCGCACCAGGTGGCCCAGAAGTTGATGACCAGGGGTTTGCCTTGCCATTGCGACAACGATTGCGGCGCACCCTTCACGTCCGGCAGGCTCTGCGACAACAGGCTTGCCAGCGCCCGGTCTTCGGTCGACAGCGGCGGGTTGCTACGGTGATGGGCGTACAGCCCGGCGCCGACGGCAATCGCCGCCACGGCGACCGACAAGATGATATTACGTAGCTTCTTCATTGATCTGTGCTTTCACTGTTGTTATCTTCGTCCATCACCTGCAGTAGCGCCCGGGCGTCACCACGCTCGGCGCGACGCCCGGCGACGCTGCGCAGGCTGCCGCGCAGGTCGTCTTCGTCGTAGATCGCCAGGTGCGCCAGCTCGGGCGCGCTGCCAGGTTGCGGCAGCAGCATGCTGAGCGTCTCGACCATATCGCGGCCATTGCGAAAATGCGGGGTCTCGCCCACTTCAAAATTCACATTGCGGTTGAGCAGGAAGATTTCGACTTCCTTGGCGCTGGAGGCGAACAGCTGCAAGTGAACATCCGAATGGGCGCCGGCAGTGCCGTTCCAGACCGCACCGGTGATATAGGGGTTGAATTGTTGCAAATCTTGCATCAATTTCAGCGCGACCTGGCGCAAGTGCCGCAGGCGCACCGGTTGGGTATCGGCAAAGAACAACTGATTATAGATGCGCACTTCTTCTTCGATCTGCTCGTTATCGGGCATGATCTCGCCGCGCACCTTCTGGTTGCCCAGCAGTTGCTTCTGCGCACGGCGCTTGGCGCTGCCATAGTCGGCGCCTTCCTCGGCAATCATGCGCGCGGCGGCGATGGCGATCTCTGAACGCAGGCGTTCGGTTTCCGATGTGAAGAAATCAGGCATGGGCAACATCATACCCGCTGACACCGGCGCTCGCCGGTGGCTCAGGTAAAATCCCGTGATTACACTCAGTTGGAACGCTTGAGTTCTTTATGCATATTCACATTCTCGGCATTTGCGGCACCTTCATGGGCGGTCTCGCCGTGCTGGCCAAAGAGGCCGGTCACAAGGTGACCGGTTGCGATGCCAACGTCTACCCGCCGATGAGCACCCAGCTGGAGGCCCAGGGCATCGAGCTGATCCAGGGTTTCGATCCGTCCCAGGTGGCGCTGGCGCCCGATCTCTTCGTGATCGGCAACGTGGTCTCGCGCGGCAATGCGCTGATGGAAGAAATTCTCAATCGCGGCCTGCCCTACGTGTCCGGCCCGGAATGGATCGGCCGCCATATCCTGCAGGACAAATGGGTATTGGCTGTCGCCGGCACGCATGGCAAGACCACCACGTCGGCGATGCTGGCCTGGGTACTCGAACATGCCGGTTACCAACCGGGCTTCCTGATCGGCGGCGTGCCGTTGAATTTCGGTATCTCGGCGCGCCTGGGCAGTGATGGCCATGGTGCGGCATCTCCGTTCTTCGTCATCGAAGCGGACGAATACGACACCGCATTTTTCGATAAGCGCAGCAAGTTCGTGCACTATCGCGCCCGCACCGCGATCCTGAACAACCTCGAATTCGATCACGCCGACATCTTCCCCGACCTGGGCGCCATCGAAACCCAGTTCCACCACCTGGTGCGCACCGTGCCAGGCATCGGACGGGTGCTGGTAAATGGCCGCGAGGCGGCATTGCAGCGGGTGCTGGCGCGCGGCTGCTGGAGCGAGCAGGAGCAATTCGGTGTCACGCAAGGCGCGGGATGGGCCTTGCATACCTTTGCCGATGACAGTTTCGAGGTGTTCTTCGATGGCGTCTCGCAGGGCATCGTGCGCTGGGCCCTGAGCGGCGAACACAACCGCATGAACGCCTTGGCGGCGATTGCGGCGGCACGGCATGTCGGCGTGCCGCCGGCGCAAGCCATCGCTGCCCTGGCCGAGTTCCAGAACGTGCGGCGCCGCATGGAGCTGCGCGGCAGCGCCAATGGCGTCGCCGTCTATGACGATTTTGCCCATCACCCGACCGCTATTGCCACCACCGTGGCTGGCCTGCGCAAGAAGCTGGGCGCCGAGGGCGGACGTATCCTGGCGGTGCTGGAGCCGCGCTCCAACACCATGAAGCTGGGCACCATGAAAGAGGCGTTGCCGGGCAGCCTGGCCGCGGCCGACCTGGTCTTCGGCTATGGCGCCGACAGCGGGCGCGATGCGCTGGGCTGGGATCTCGGCCAGGCGCTGGCGCCGCTCGGCGAGCGGGCGCGGGCCTTTCACGACATTGCCGCGCTGGTGCAGGCGGTGGCGGCGGCGGCGCGGCCGGGCGACCATGTGCTGGTCATGAGCAATGGCGGCTTCGGCGGCGTGCACCAGAAGTTGCTGGACGCCCTGGCATGATCCTCTATCTGCATGGCTTTCGTTCTTCGCCGCAATCGTTCAAGGCGCGCGTGATGGCGCAGCGGATGTCCCAATTGGGGCTGGCGCATCAGTTTGCCTGCCCGCAATTGCCGGCGTCGCCGGCGGCGGCCATGGCGCTGGCGGAATCGCTCATCGCCGGTGTCGATCCGGCGCAACTGGCCGTGGTAGGCTCGTCGCTGGGCGGCTTCTACGCCACCTGGCTGGCCGAGCGGCATGGTTGCCGTGCGGTATTGCTGAACCCGGCCGTGAAGCCACCGCGCGATCTTGAGTCGTACGTGGGCGTGACTACCCAGTACCATTCGGACGAACCGTTCGAATTCAGGCGCGAGTATGTCGATGAGCTACGCGCCCTGGCCGTGCCGGCCATCAGCGACGCCGGGCGTTATTATCTGATCGCCGCCACCGGCGACGAAGTACTGGACTGGCGCGAGATGGTGGCGCACTATCCGGGCGCGCAGCAGACCGTGATCCAGGGTAGCGACCATGGCATGGCCGACTTCGTCGAGCATCTCGATGCGGTGCTGGACTTCTGCGGCATCGCCACTAGCAGCGGGACGGAGCATTGATGCCGCATTCGTCGTGCAAGGCGCGCTGGATGTCGCATCCGCAGGCGTTGGCATCGTTGCTGGCCGGGCAGGGCGCGTATGCGCGAAGCTTGCGCTCGTGGCTGGCCGATACCGGTTCCATGACGCTCAAGCTGAAGGCCCGCAGCGATGATTTCTCGGTGCGGCTGTTGCGCCAGCGGCCGGCGCGCTCACTGGCCGATGAACATGCGATGATTGGCCTGCCGCGCGCATCCAGGGTGGTCGAGCGCGATGTGATCCTGCATTGCGATGGTCGACCGGTGGTGTTCGGGCATACGGTCATCGCCACCACGTCGGTCAAGACCGACTGGCCGTTTTTCAGCCGGCTGGGTAACACGCCGCTGGGCGCCAACCTGTTTTTCGATCCGCTGGTGCGCCGCTATCCGATTCAGTTCGCGCGCTTGCCGGTGCATCACCCGCTGGTGCAGAGAATCGCCCGGGCGCTGCACGGGCATGCCGTGCCATCGGCCTTGTATGCGCGCCGCTCGCTGTTTCGTCGCCGCGGTGGCGTCATGATGGTGACTGACGTTTTCCTTCCGGCCCTGGACGCGCTGATGCGCGCCGAGGGCCGTTTCAATCAAGACAATCCGTAACAGATAGCAATCGATGAATTTATTGTTCGAAGAATCCGGCGACTTCAAGGCCGGTTCCATCATGAGCCAGCAGGGCGAGTCGTTCCAGGTCGAGATGGCATCCGGCAAGCGCAGCAAGGTCAAGTCCAAGGACGCGCTGCTGCATTTTGCCGCCCCCGCACCGCAGGAGCTGCTGCAGCAGGCGCAGGCGATTGCCGACGACATCGACCTCGATTTCCTGTGGGAAGTGGCGGGCGAGGAAGAATTCGGCTTTGCCGAACTGGCCGCCGAATACTTCGGCCATGCGCCGCTGCCGCCCGAAGCCGCCGGCCTGTTGCTGCGGCTGCATACCGCGCCGGTCTATTTCTACAAGAAGGGGCGCGGCCGCTACAAGGCGGCGCCCCTGGCCTCGCTGCAGGCAGCGCTGGCTGGCCTCGAAAAGAAGAAGCAGCAATTGCTGGTGCAGGGCGCCTACGTGGATGAACTCAAGGCCGGGCGCATGCCCGAGGCCTTCATGCCGATGGCCTTGCAACTACTGTTCAAGCCCGACAAGAACGGTATTGAATACAAGGCCCTGGACGCCGCGGCCAAGGAAATGCAGACCACGCCGCAGCGCCTGATGCTGGCCAATGGCGGCATTGCCTCACCCAAGCAGTTGCATTACGCGCGTTTCCTGTTCGAGTATTTCCCGCGCGGCATCGGTTTTCCCGCCATCGAGATTCCGCAGCCGCCGGAGTTGCCGCTGGCCGCAGTCCAGGCCTTCTCCATCGATGACGTGACCACCACCGAGATCGACGACGCGCTGTCGGTGACCCGGCTGGCCGACGGCAAGCTGCAGGTGGGTATCCACATCGCAGCGCCAGGGCTGGCGGTGCGTCGCGGCGACGCCATCGACGCCATTGCGCGGGCTCGCATGTCGACCGTCTACATGCCCGGCGAAAAGATCACAATGCTGCCCGACGAATTGGTCGCGGCCTATACGCTCGACGCCGGCGCGGCGCGTCCGGCGCTGTCGCTGTATGCGACGCTGGACCCCGAGAGCTGGCAGGTGCTGTCCACCGAGACCCGTGCCGAGCGGGTGCCGATCGCGGCCAACCTGCGTCACAACGATCTCGATGAGCTGGTCACCGAAGAGGCGCTGGCCAACGGCCACGGCGACTATCCCCACAAGGACGAGATCGCCTTGCTGTGGCAATGGGTGCAGGTGCTGGAGCAGGGCCGTATGGTCAAGCGCGAAAGCTTCGGCCTGCGTCCGGAACAGAACAACCGGGTCGACTTCAACTTCTATGTCGAAGATGACGTGGTCAGCATCGTGCGCCGCAAGCGCGGCGCGCCGCTCGACAAGATCGTGGCCGAGCTGATGATCTTCGCCAACAGTACCTGGGGCAAGCTGATGTCGGACCATGGCGTGCCGGGCATCTACCGCGCCCAGGGCGGCGGTGCCGGCGGCTGGGCCGCCAAGATGCAGGTGCGCATGGTGACCCACGCGGCGCCGCACCAGGGGCTCGGGGTCGATCAATACGCGTGGAGCACTTCGCCCCTGCGCCGCTATACCGACCTGGTCAACCAGTGGCAGATCCTGGCCTGTGTCGAACATGGCGTGGCCGCTCCGCTGGTGGCCACCTTCAAGCCGCGCGACGCCGACCTGTTCGCCATCGTCTCGGCCTTCGATGCCGCCTATTCGGGTTACGCCGAGTTCCAGTCCGGCATGGAACGCTACTGGTGCCTGCGCTGGCTGGCCCAGCACAATGCGCGCGCGGTCGACGCCGTGGTGCTCAAGGACGAACTGCTGCGACTGGTCGAGATTCCGCTGGTGCTGCGCATGCCCGGATTGCCACAACTGGCGCGCGGGTTGCAGGTGCGGCTCGATATATTGCGCTGGGACGAGGTCGACCTCACCGTCGAGGCGCGGCTGCTGGAAGTGCCGGCGGCTGCGGCCCAGGCGCTGGATGTCGATCTGGGGGACGACGACGAATTGCTCGAGGGCATGTCCGAGGCGGCGCAAGGCGCGCCGGCCGAGCAGTCCGAAGCGGATGCCGCCGATACCACCGATACCGGCGACAGTGCCGATGCCGGGACCGTGCAGTCGACGCCGGCGCCGGACGACGGCGAAAGCGAAAACACCACGGCCGATGTCAGGCAATGAACCCGGCTTGGCGTAAAATCCCTGCTTTGATCCTGGTCGGCAGCGCCGGCCCCTTGCCCTTTTCGTGCCCGCCGTGAACCTGTTTTCGCAACACCGTCTGCTGAGCCTGGCGCTTGGCATCTCGCTGCTGGTGCACGGCCTGTTCCTGGCCGTGCATTTTGCCGCGCCCGATGCCTTTCGCCTCAAGCCGACCGACCCCGAACTGGAAGTGATCCTGGTCAATGCCAGGCACGAGACCAAGCCGGTCAATGCCGAGGCACTGGCGCAGGCCAACCTGGATGGTGGCGGCAACGTCGACCGTGGGCGCGCCAAGTCGCCGCTGCCCGATATGCGACGGGTCGAGACCGGCGACAGCGTCAAGGCCCAGCAACGCCGGGTGGCGGAGCTCGAGGAGCAGCAGCGCAAGATGCTGGCGCAGATGCGCCAGTCGCAGCAGCATGTGACCAGCGCCGACGAACAGAAGCCGAAAGACGCGCCGCAGTTGAACGCGCGTGACATGCTCGATACCGCCCGCGCGATGGCCCGCATGGAAGCCGAGGTGGCCAAGAGCGTCGAGGAATACAACAAGCGCCCCAAGAAGACCCAGATCACGCCAAGCACGCGCGAAGTCGGTTATGCCCAGTACTACAAGACCTTGCAGGACAAGATCGAAAAGGTGGGCACGCTTAATTTCCCGACCAGGGATGGCCAGAAGTTGTATGGTGAGCTGCTGCTGGTGATACCGGTGTTCCAGGACGGCACCATCTATGAGCGTGATGGTGGCGTCACGGTGCGCACCAGTTCCGGCAATGCCGCACTGGATCAGGCGGCGGTGGCGATCGTGCGGCGCTCGGCGCCGTTCGGCCGTTTCCCCGAGAACATGCGCAGCAGCGGCCGCGATGATGTCTGGGAAATCGTGACCCGCTTCCGTTTTACCCGTGACCAGGTCTTGCAGACCCAGGTGGGCGCAAGCTGAACGCCGGCCGAACGCAAATGCAATGCAGGCAGTAATAATGACAACAACACAGGCAGCAGGCCCACACAGGGGGACCACCATGGATGCATATGTCGTCATCGGCAATCCGATTGCCCACAGCAAATCGCCCGAGATCCACGCCTGTTTCGCACGGCAATGCGACCAGCAACTGAGCTATGAACGCCTGCTGGCGCCGCTGCATGGTTTCAAGGCCAGCGTCCAGGTCTTCATGCGCCAGGGTGGGCGCGGCGCCAACGTCACGGTGCCGTTCAAGCTGGATGCGCATGCCCTGGCCGACACCCTGTCCGAGCGTGCGCGCCTGGCCGGCGCGGTCAATACGCTCAAGTTCGAGCATGGCCGCATCCATGGCGACAATACCGACGGCGCCGGCCTGGTGACCGACATCACGATCAACGCCGGCCTGGCCCTGGGCGGACGTCGTATCCTGTTGCTGGGCGCCGGTGGCGCCGCGCGCGGTGCCTTGCTGCCGCTGCTGGAGCAGCGCCCGGCCGAACTGGTGATCGTCAACCGCACCCGTGCCCGTGCCGATGAACTGGTCGCCGGGTTCGCCGAATACGGGCCGTTGCGCAGCGCGGCGCTGGAGCAGGTCGAGGGCAACTTCGACCTGGTGATCAATGCCACCTCGTCCAGTCTCAACGATGACCTGCCGCCACTGCCGCCATCGGTCTTCGGCAGCCAGACGCTGGCCTACGACATGATGTACGGTCGCCAGCCCACCGTGTTCATGCAATTCGCGCAGCAGCATGGCGCCACCGTGCGCGATGGCCTGGGCATGCTGGTCGAGCAGGCCGCCGAGGCGTTTCTGTTATGGCGTGGGGTGCGCCCCGATACGGCCGAGGTGTTCGACCTGCTGCGCCGGCAGCTGAGTCAGTGAGGACTGGCGTCATGCGCAAGCTGCTGCTGTGGATTGTCGTGCTGCCGATATTGCTGGTGCTGCTGTTGCAGGCCTATTTCTTCGTCCAGATCTGGTGGTGGGTCGACCATAATCCCGGCTCGACCAGTTTCATGCGCCAGCAGCTGTCGCTGCTGCGCGAAAAGAACCCCGACGCCCAGCTGCAATTCACGTGGGTGCCGTACAACCGGATTTCCAACAATCTCAAGCGCGCCATCATCGCGTCGGAAGACTCCAACTTCTCCGAGCATGACGGCGTCGACTGGGAAGCCCTGCAAAAGGCCTACGAAAAGAACGAGAAGAAGGGCCGGGTCGTGGCGGGCGGCTCGACCATCACCCAGCAGTTGGCCAAGAACCTTTTCCTGTCGGGCGAGCGCAGCTATTTGCGCAAGGCCCAGGAATTCGTCATTACCTACATGCTCGAGACGCTGATGGACAAGCAGCGCATCTTCGAGATCTATCTCAACGTGGTCGAGTGGGGCAATGGCGTGTTCGGCGCCGAGGCCGCCGCCCGGCACTATTACCGCACCACCGCCGCCGGCCTGGGGGCGGAGCAGGCCGCGCGCCTGGCGGTGATGCTGCCAAGGCCGCGTTTCTACGACAAGAACCGCGGTTCGGGCTACCTGGCTGCGCGCACCGGCCTGATCCTGCGGCGCATGAATGCGGCGACCTTGCCGGCATCGCACAACTGACGCGCCGGACCGCTTGCGGGCGATTGCATGACGGTTGCATGACACGCCGCGCAGCGCTTGCCTGGCGCAATCGATGAACGTACACTTGCGCTCGTTCCGGCGCCGTCATCCTTTGGCGTGCCAATGCGCCTGCGCGCAGCCCTATCCACGCGTTCCAGCCAGTGAGCCTCCATGATTAATGTATTCGTGCTGCAAAACGGTCGCTTGAGCCAGGTCAACATCGACAGTCGCTCTGATCTCGAACAGGCCACGCCGGTCTGGGTCGACCTGACCGAGCCGACCGATGAAGAGCGCGCCTGGGTCAAGAGCATCTATGGCGTGACCCTGCCGGACGAAGACGAATTCAGCGATATCGAGGCATCGGCCCGTTACTTCGAGGCCGAGAACGGTGACCTGCATCTGCGCACCGATTTCCTGTTCGAGGGCGACGACGATGTGTCGTCGACGATGACGGTGGCGTTCATCCTGGCGCGCAATATCCTGTTCTCGGTGCATGCCGAAGACTTGCCGGTGTTTCGCCTGGTGCGCATGCGGGCGCGTTCGCGTCCCGGTTCGATCGGCGACTTCCGCGATGTGCTGCTCGACCTGTACGAAACCGATGCCGAATACTCGGCCGATGCGCTCGAGGGCATCTACCAGAAGCTGGAGACGGTCAGCACCAGCGTGCTCAAGAAAAGCCTGTCCGACCAGGCCGCAGCGGAAGTCCTCAACGCCATCGCCCACGAGGAAGACTTGAACGGTCGCATCCGCCGCAACATGATGGATACCCGGCGTGCGGTGAGCTTCCTGATGCGCGGTCGCCTGCTGAACGCAGATCAGTTCGAGGACGCGCGCCAGATCCTGCGCGACATCGAATCGCTGGACGGTCACACCGCCTTCCTGTTCGACAAGATCAACTTCCTGATGGATGCCACGGTCGGCTTCATCAACATCAACCAGAACAAGATCATCAAGATCTTCTCGGTGGCGTCGGTGGCGTTCCTGCCGCCCACGCTGATTGCCAGCATCTACGGCATGAACTTCGACTGGATGCCCGAGCTGAAATGGACTGGCGGCTATCCGATGGCGATCCTGATGATGATTGCCTCGGCCATCGCGCCGTTCTGGTACTTCCGCCGCCGCGGCTGGCTCAACTAGACCGGGGCTGTCTGCCGACGGCGACGTCTCATCTTGTCTGACAATATGTCGGGCGCTCCGCCGATTTCGCGCGGCCGGCGCACCGATGAGAATGCTCTCATCCGAATCTACCTCTACAGGAGAGCAGCATGAGCATTCGCCACCATTACGTATCCCTGGCTGTCGTCAGCCTCAGCTTCGCCGGCATCCTGGTCGGTTGCGCCAGTCCGCAACAGCCCTATGGCGCCGCGCCGCAATCCCAATCCTACGACCGGGTCGCGTCCTATAACGGCACCGGCGTAGTCGAAGCCATTGAAGTGTCACACAAGGAAAGCAACGGCGTGGCCGGCACCGTGATCGGTGGCGTCGCCGGTGGCTTGCTGGGTAGCGCCGTGGGTGGCGGTACCGGCCAGGTGGTGGCTACCGTGGCGGGCGCCGCCGGTGGCGCCTATGCCGGCAACAAGATCCAGCGCAACAACGCCGAGCAAAAGCAGGTCTATAACATTCGCGTGCGCATGAGCGATGGCTCGCTGCAGAATTTTGCGCAGGAAGACAATACCGATTTTCGCGTTGGCGACCGGGTCCGCCTGGATAATGGTCGCATCTCGCGTTATTGATCCTGCATCACCCCGTCAGGCCGGATACAGGGCGCCCAGCACGCGCGGTGCGCGGGCGCCTGTGACGGCCGGCAGGTTGCCTGGCAGCCTGAGTTCGAAGCGGCGTGCCAGCCAGGCAAACGCCAGTGCCTCGACCTGATTGGGCGCCACGCCCAGCACGGCGGTCGATTCTACCGATAGGCGGCCGCCCAGCGCCTGGTGCAGCAGCCCCATCAGCAAACCGTTTTCCGCACCACCCCCACAGACATAGACTTTTTCGGTCGTCGGCGCATGCGCCAGGATGGCTTGCGCAATGCTTCCAGCGGTCAGCGCCGTGAGTGTGGCCTGGACGTCGACCGCCGACACCGGCTGGCCGGTGCGCGCCAGCGCCGCCTGCAGCCAGTCGAGGTGGAACAGGTCGCGACCCGAGCTCTTGGGCGGCGCCAGTCGGAAGAATTGCTCGTCACTCAATTGCGCCAGCAGGCCCGCGTGCACCTGGCCGCTGGCGCCCCAGTCGCCGTTGGCGTCGTAGTTGCGACCCTGATGCAGCTTGATCCACGCATCCATCAATACGTTGCCAGGGCCGGTATCGAAGCCAGATGTGGCCTGGTCGGCGCCGGCCGGCAAGATGCTGATATTGGAGATGCCGCCGATATTGACCACCACACGATCCTGCACCTCGCTGCCGAAGACGGCGCGATGGAAGGCCGGCACCAGCGGCGCGCCCTGGCCGCCGGCGGCGATGTCGCGGCTGCGGAAGTCGGCGACCACGTCGATGCCGCACAACTCTGCCAGCAGCGCCGGATTATTGGTCTGGCGCGTAAAACCCAGTTCGGGCCGATGGCGGATGGTCTGGCCGTGTACCCCCACCAGGCCGATATCGGCCGCCTCCACTGCGCCTTGCAGCAGCAGTTGCTGCACGCAATCGGCGTAGTGCACGGCCAGCGCATTGGCGGCATGCGCTTCACGTTCGATTTCATTGGGGCCGGCGGCCTGCAAGGCCATCAGGTCGGCGCGCAAGTGCTCGGGAAACGGCACGTAGGCTGCCGCCAGCGTGGCCTCGATGGTGTCGCTGCCAGCGGCAAAGCGCGCCAGCACGCCATCGACGCCATCCAGGCTGGTGCCCGACATCAGGCCGATATGAAGAGGGGAGTTGAGCGGGACGGCAACGGACATGGCGCGATCAAAAAAGAAAAAGGGCGGTCGCCGATTCTACAGCGACCGCCCCTTGACCGGTGCGACAGGTTCAGTGCGACGCCACTCAGCGCGACGCCAGCTTCACGTCCGGAGCGCCTGGCACGCGCAGCATCGCCATGCGGTGCTGCATGTCGGATGCGACGGTACGGAAGCGCTGCATCTGCGGACCGGTCAGCGCCTGGTTGTTGGGCACCTCGACCGACAACGGATTGCGCGGCTGGTTGTTGACGCGGAATTCATAGTGCAGATGCGGGCCGGTAGCCCAGCCGGTCATGCCGACAAAGCCGATCACGTCGTTCTGGCCGACCTTCATGCCCTTCTTGATGCCGCTGGCAAAACGGCTCATGTGGCCGTAGGCGGTCGAATAGCCGCTCCAGTGCTTGATCACCACGATGTTGCCGTAGCCATTCTGCTGGCCGACAAAGTCGACCACGCCATCGGCTGCGGCATGGATCGGGGTGCCGGTCGGGGCCGCGAAGTCGACCCCGGTGTGCTGCTTCCACTGGCCCAGGATCGGGTGCAGGCGCATCGAGAAACCGGATGAGATACGGGTAAACGCCAGGGGCGACTTCAGGAATGCCTTCTTGAGCGACTTGCCATCGAAGGCGTAGTAGCCGCCGCCGGTCTTGTTGCCCGGTTCGTTGAACCACACGGCCTGGTAGCGGTTGCCGGCATTGTCGAATTCGCCGGCCAGCACGCGGCCGGTGCGCACCAGGTCGCCGTTCTGCCAGAAGGTCTCGTAGACCACGTTGAAGCGGTCGCCGCGGCGCAGGTCGGAGGCGAAATTGATATTGGTGGCAAACATGTCCACCAGTTGCATCGCCACGCCATCGGGAATCTGCGCCACGTCGGTGGCGGCAAACAGGGACGAGAAGATGATGCCGGAGCGCATCTCGACGCGGCGCTCCAGCACTGCCGGGGCAGCGTCGGCCTTGAAGTTGTCGCCGTCACGCGAAATGACCAGGTTGCGCACGTTGTCACTGCCGTCATCGAGCGTGGCCGACAGGCGCACCAGCTCGCCGCTGTCGTCGGTCTGCGCCACCACGCGCTTGCCGGCGCGCAGTTGCATCACCGAGCGCGCCAGGGTGTCGGACTTGATGAAGCTGGCCGCCTGCTCATCATCCACGCCCAGCCGGTTGAGCAGCGTGGCCAGCGTGTCGCCGCTGCGCACTTTTTCTTCGTTGACGTAGTACTGGGCGTTATCTTCGAGGGTGCTGATCTGTTGCGCCAGGTTGGGCAGGGGCAACTCGACCGAGACCGGGTTGACCGGCGCATCCTTCAGGTCGGGTTCAGCGGGCGAAAAACCGGCTGCGCCCAGCGTGAAGGCGCCCAGGAACAAGGCGCCGGCGCCGACGATGCGGGTCTTGGCAGAGGTGTTGGCGATTCGGTGATGGCAGGACTGCAGAACAGACAGGCATCGGGACGTTACGCGCGTGAATTTATCTTGTGAGAACATGCAATACGTTAAAATCTGACGTTTTCTGTCCTGGACCGGTCGCGCTGACTGCACACGCTGCGATACTGTCCCCCCGCAGCGTTGCTGGCAAAAGATCCCGAACATTGTGGATGCACTTCCTGCTGACCGGGCATTCTGAGGCCGCATGTCGGCCCGTTACAGGCGCTCAGCAGAAAAACGAAGTCAGAATTATAGCAATACGCTTTTCCAGTCTGTCCTACAAAAGCCAATTTTTTAGTTATATCGATGAATCACGACCAATCCAACGCACCTATTGCCGCCCGTCCTGCTGTCCTGCCACTGAGCGACCGTGTCAACGAGGCCATGGCCATCGCCCGGCGTGGCGTTGACGAGTTGCTCATCGAGAGCGAATTCGCCCAGAAGCTGGCGCGTTCCGAACAAAGCGGCCAGCCGCTGCGCATCAAGCTGGGCCTGGATCCGACCGCGCCCGACCTGCACCTGGGCCACACCGTGGTGCTCAACAAGATGCGCCAGCTGCAGGACCTGGGCCATCAGGTGATCTTCCTGATCGGCGACTTCACGTCGATGATCGGCGATCCTTCGGGGCGCAATGCCACCCGTCCGCCGCTGACCCGCGAGCAGATCGAGGTCAACGCCAAGACCTACTTCGCCCAGGCCAGCCTGGTGCTCGATCCGGAGCGCACCGAGATCCGCTATAACTCCGAATGGTGCGACAAGCTCGGCAGTCGCGGCATGATCCAGCTGGCGTCGCGTTATACGGTGGCGCGCATGATGGAGCGCGACGACTTCACCAAGCGCTTCCGCGACGGTACGCCGATTTCGGTGCACGAGTTCCTGTACCCGCTGATGCAGGGTTACGACTCGGTCGAGCTCAAGGCCGACCTCGAGCTGGGCGGCACCGACCAGAAATTCAACCTGCTGGTGGGCCGCGAACTGCAGAAGGACTGGGGCCAGGAGCCGCAGTGCATCCTGACCATGCCGTTGCTGGAAGGGCTGGACGGCGTCGAGAAGATGTCCAAGTCCAAGGGCAACTACATCGGCATCACCGAGCCGGCCAACAACATGTTCGGCAAGGTCATGAGCATCTCCGACACCATGATGTGGCGTTATTTCGACCTGCTGTCGTTCCGCTCGATCGCCGAGATCGCCGGATTCAAGGCCGAGGTCGAGGCGGGGCGCAACCCGCGCGACCTGAAGGTGGCGCTGGCGCAGGAGATCGTGACCCGCTTCCACTCGCAGCAGGCCGCCGAAGACGCGCTGACCGACTTCGTCAATCGTTCCAAGGGCGGCATTCCCGACGACATCCCGGCCATCAGCCTGAGCGGCGCGCCGCTGGGTATCGGCCAGTTGCTCAAGCAGGCCAACCTGTGCGCCTCGACCTCGGAGGCGCTGCGCATGGTCGAGCAGGGCGGCGTGCGCATCGACGGCGCCGTCATCAGCGACAAGGGCCTGAAGGTGGAGGCAGGTGAATTCGTGTTGCAGGTCGGCAAGCGCAAGTTCGCTCGCGTCACGCTGGCGTAAGGGCAGGGCATGATTGCATTGCTGCAACGGGTCAGCCAGGCCGCCGTGGTGGTTGATGGCGAGCGTATCGGCGCCATCGACGACGGCCTGATGGTGCTGGTGTGCGCCGAGCGCCACGACACCCGGGCCGAGGCCGATGCGCTGCTGTCCAAGCTGCTGGCGTATCGGGTCTTTGCCGACGACAGCGGGCGCATGAACCGCAGCGTGGTCGATGTGCAGGGCGCGCTGCTGCTGGTGCCGCAGTTCACGCTGGCGGCCGATACCAATTCCGGCACGCGGCCCTCCTTTACCCCTGCCGCACCGCCCGAACTGGGTTTGGCGCTGTTTGCACATTTCGTGGCCCAGGCGCGTGAGCGACTGGGCGCGGCGCGGGTGGGCAGCGGGCGCTTTGGCGCCGACATGAAGGTTTCGCTCGTCAACGATGGCCCGGTGACGCTGTGGCTGCAGGTGCATCCGAAGGTGCCGACGGCCAGCCATTGAAGCCGGGCCGCATCGCCCCCATCTGGGAGGGATGCATCTGGTAACGTACGGATGAGCTGGTTTTCTGACGGATCACATTGTTGAAGGAGATGACATGAAATTCTGGAGCGATTCTTTCAAGGACGGCGACACCATCCCCGGTGAATTCGCTTTCGCCGTGGCAGACCCGAAGACGCATGTGGCCCTGTCGTCGAACCGCAATCCCCACTTCGCCTGGAGCGATCTCCCCGCCGGCACCAAGTCGCTGGCGCTGGTGGTGCACGACCCCGACGTGCCGTCGCGTGGCGACGATGTCAACCAGGAAGGCAAGACCGTGCCGCTGGAGTTGCCGCGGGTCGATTTCTTCCACTGGACCCTGGTCGACATCCCGCCGTCGGTGTCATCGATCAAGGTCGGCCAGTTCAGCAACGGCGTGACCGCGCGCGGCAAGCCTGGTCCTGGCGTGCTGGGCGATACCATGCCGGGCGCACGACAGGGTCTCAATGACTACACCGGCTGGTTTGCCGGCGACGGCGACATGCGTGGCGAGTATTTCGGCTATGACGGTCCATGCCCGCCATGGAACGATGCCCTGGTGCACCGCTATATCTTCACGCTCTATGCGCTGGATGTGGCGCAACTGCCGGTCAACGGCCAGTTGCAGGGTTCCATCGTGGTCACCGCGCTGCGCGACCACGTGCTGGAGCAGGCTTCGTTCCAGGGCTTGTATGCCCTCAATCCCGACGCCATCCGCTGACCGCACACAGGCAATGCATGACTGAAATATTGTTGATCCGCCACGGCGAAACCGACTGGAACGTGGACAAGCGCCTGCAAGGCCATATCGATATCGGCCTCAATGCCGAGGGCCAGCGCCAGATACTGGCGCTGGGTGCTGCACTGGCCGGCGAGGGTATCGACGCCATCTTCGCCAGCGATCTGCAGCGCGCCCGTGACACCGCCCAGGCCGTGGCCACGGTCGCCGGCTTGCCGGTCGGCATCGACGCCGGTCTGCGCGAGCGTTGCTATGGCGCCTTCGAAGGCTTGCGTCATGCCGAGGTCGAGCAACGCTACCCCGAGGCCTACCGCCAGTGGAAGGCGCGCGAGCCGGATGCCCGTTATCCGGCGGGCGACGAGCGCCAGGCCGAGACCATGCGCGAGTTCTACCAGCGTTCGGTGGCGGCGGTGCAGCGGGTGCTGGGCGCCGGCGCCGGGCATCGCAAGGTGGCCATCGTCACCCATGGCGGGGTGCTGGAGTGCCTCCATCACTGGGCCAGCGGTTCCGATTTCGTCCAGCCACGCACTTTCGATATCTTCAACGCCAGCGTCAATCGCCTGCAATGGGATGGTCAACGCGCCCGGATTCGCTCCTGGGGCGAGATCGACCACCTGCAGCGCGAAGCCCTCGACGAGGTCGACCGCTGAGCCGCATCTGCATCGATAGTGTCGCTTTGGCAACAAGTGTTGTTGCTTATTAATTCATCAGCCGCAAAACCCTGCTCTACCGTGCAAGCGCCCCCGATTGTTGTTGGGCGCGGTCTGCAATCGCGCTAAAATAGCGCCCTTTCCCCGCATTCCCGTTAAGTCTCGTCGTGAAGATCGGCCCGTATACCCTGCGAAACAACGTGTTTGTCGCGCCCATGGCGGGCGTGACCGATCGTCCTTTCCGCCAGTTGTGCAAGCAGCTGGGGGCGGGGTACGCAGTGTCCGAGATGGCCGCGTCCGACCCCAGGTTGTGGCACAGCGAGAAGACCTCGCGCCGCACCAACCACGATGGCGAGATGGAACCCAAGGCGGTCCAGATCGCCGGCGCCGATCCTGGCATGCTGGCCGACTGTGCGCGCTATAACGTCGAGCGCGGCGCCCAGGTGATCGACATCAACATGGGGTGCCCGGTCAAGAAGGTCTGCAATAGCTGGTGCGGTTCTGCCCTGCTGCAGAACGAGGCGCTGGTGGCCAGCATCCTGGAAGCGGTAGTGGGTGCCGTCGATGTGCCGGTCACGCTGAAGTTTCGCACCGGCTGGGACCGTGCCAACAAGAACGCGCTGCGGATTGCCGCGCTGGCCGAGCAGAGCGGCATTGCCATGCTGACATTGCACGGCCGCACTCGTGCCGATGGTTACAGCGGCCAGGCCGAGTACGACACGATTGCGGCAGTGAAGGCGGCGGTGGGAATCCCGGTGGTCGCCAACGGCGACATCACGACGCCCGAAAAGGCGCGCGAGGTGTTGCGCATTACTGGCGCCGATGCGGTGATGGTGGGCCGGGCGGCGCAAGGGCGACCGTGGATCTTCCGCGAGATCGACCACTTCCTGCAGACCGGCATGCATTTGCCGGCGCCGCTGGTGGCCGAGGTCGAGCAATTGATGGATGAACACCTGCGGGCGCACTATGCGTTCTACGGCGACTATCTGGGCGTGCGCACCGCGCGCAAGCACATCGGCTGGTATGTGCGTGACTTGCCCGGTGGCGAGCAGTTCCGGCGCGGCATGAACCGCATCGAGGACTGTCAGCAACAGCTCGACGTCGTGCGCGGATTCTTCGCGCAGCAGGCGGCCCTGGGTGACCGGTTACAATACGAGGTTGCTAGAGAGCCGCTTGCCGCCTGAGTGCCAGGATGGCAAGACGCTTTGGGGTGTGGGTGGAATGAATCGCATGCGCCCTGAGCGCAATTGATCAACAGCAGCACATCGTGGCACGGACAGTTCCATGGGGACGCCAGGGCAGCAGCGGCGCACGGAGCCACGATGTCGATAAAAAGAAGCAGCAACAGCAATGAGCAAAGAAAGCATTGAGGACGTGGTCAAGAAGAGCCTGGAAAAATACTTCCGGGATCTGGGCGAGCAATTGCCGACCAACGTGTACGACATGGTCTTGTCCACCGTCGAAAAGCCGGTGTTCGAGACTGTGATGGCGCGCGCCGAAGGCAACCAGTCGCAGGCCGCCGAGATCCTCGGCATCAACCGCAACACGCTGCGCAAGAAGTTGCAGCAGCACGGCCTGCTCTGAACGCGGGCGCCGCCGCCGACCTGCCGCAAATGACCGTGACGGTCTTTCGATATTCCATCTTCATTTTCCAGTCTTGCCTACCATGATCAAACAAGCCCTCATTTCCGTTTCCGATAAGGCTGGCGTGCTCGAATTCGCACGCGCGCTGTCCGCCATGGGCGTCGAACTCCTGTCCACCGGTGGCACTGCCAAGCTGCTGGCCGACAATGGCGTCAAGGTGACCGAAGTCGCCGACTACACCGGTTTTCCGGAAATGCTGGATGGCCGCGTCAAGACGCTGCATCCGAAGGTGCATGGCGGCATCCTGGCGCGCCGCGATTTTCCCGAGCACGTGGCCTCGCTGAACCAGTTCGACATCCCGCCTATCGACATGGTGGTGGTGAACCTGTATCCGTTCCAGCAGACCGTGGCCAAGGAGCAATGCTCGCTGGAAGACGCGATCGAGAACATCGACATCGGCGGCCCGGCCATGCTGCGTTCGTCGGCCAAGAACCACAAGGACGTGATCGTGCTGTGCGATCCGACCGACTATGACGGCGTGCTGGCCGAACTCAAGGCCAGCGGCGACCTGCCTTACGAAAAGCGTTTCGCGCTGGCCAAGAAGGTGTTTGCCCACACCGCCCAGTACGACGGCGCCATCACCAACTACTTCACCGCGTTGGGCGAAGACCACCAGCACGCCACCCGCAGCGCCTATCCCGAAACGCTGAACCTGCACTTCGAGAAGGTGCAGGACATGCGCTACGGCGAGAACCCGCACCAGAGCGCGGCGTTCTACCGTGACGTCAAGCAGGTCGACGGCGCGCTGGCCAACTACACCCAATTGCAGGGCAAGGAACTGTCCTTCAACAACATCGCCGACGCCGATGCGGCGTGGGAATGCGTCAAGACCTTTTCTGCCGCCGATACCGCTGCCTGCGTCATCATCAAGCACGCCAACCCCTGCGGCGTGGCCATCGGCGCCAATCCGCTGGAAGCCTATAGCAAGGCATTGCAGACCGACCCGACCTCGGCCTTCGGCGGCATCATCGCCTTCAACCGCACGCTCGACGGCGCTGCCGCCGAAGCCGTGGCCAAGCAATTCGTCGAGGTGCTGATCGCGCCATCGTTCTCGGACGAGGCAAAGCAGGTCTTCGCGGCCAAGCAGAACGTGCGCCTGCTCGAGATCCCGCTGGGCGACGCGCTCAATGGCTACGACTTCAAGCGTGTCGGCGGCGGCCTGCTGGTGCAGTCGCCGGATGCCAAGAACGTTTTGTTGTCCGATGTGCGCGTAGTCAGCAAGCTGCAGCCGACCCAGCAGCAACTGCAGGACCTGATGTTTGCCTGGCGCGTGGCCAAGTTCGTCAAGTCCAACGCCATCGTGTTCTGTGGCAACGGCATGACGCTGGGTGTCGGCGCCGGCCAGATGAGCCGCATCGACTCAGCCCGCATCGCTTCGATCAAGGCCCAGAATGCCGGCCTGACGCTGGCCGGTTCGGCGGTGGCGTCGGATGCCTTCTTCCCGTTCCGCGACGGCCTCGACGTGGTGGTGGACGCCGGTGCGACCAGCGTCATCCACCCGGGTGGATCGATGCGCGACCAGGAAGTGATCGATGCCGCCGACGAGCGTGGCGTAGTGATGCTGCTGACCGGTACGCGTCACTTCCGTCATTGATGGCCGTGGCGTCAACTGCATGATCAACGCCCGGCGCTGCCGGGCGTTTTGCTTTAATGTAGCGGACAACCAGTGCGCCATCGACCAGGCGCCCAAGACAAGATCATCAGGGAGACCCACTTGACCACCCCCCAACTCAAGCTCTACGTCGACGCCCAGTTCATCAGTCCCTACGCCATGTCGGCGTTCGTCACGTTGACCGAAAAGAAGTTGCCGTTCGAACTCCTGACGATCGATCTGTCGACCCGCCAGAACCAGGACAGCAGTTATGCCAGCGTGTCGCTGACGCGCCGGGTACCGGCCTTGTCCGAGGGGGATTTTCATTTGTCCGAATCGACCGCCATCTCCGAATACCTCGAGCAGCGCTTTGCCGCGCCGGACTATCCCGCCGTCTATCCGGCCGATGCCCGGCAACGCGCCAAGGCGCGCGAGATGCAGGCCTGGCTGCGCAGCGACCTGATGCCGGTGCGCCAGGAACGGCCGACTGAAGTGGTGTTCTACGGAGACGGCTATGCGCCGCTGTCGCCGGCGGCGCGGGCTGCTGCCGACAAGCTGGTGGCAGTGGCCCGTGCCGCGCTGGACGGGCGTGAATCGCTGTTCGACCAGTGGAGCATCGCCGACGTCGACCTGGCGCTGATGATCAACCGCCTGGCCATGCCCGGCGACGCCGTGCCGGACGACCTGCGCCAGTACGCACAGCGGCAATGGCTGCGGCCGTCGGTGCAGCAATGGGTGCAACAGGCGCAGTCGATGAAGGCGGCCAACCCTTGAAGATCATCGGTATCGATCCCGGCTTGCGCACCACCGGCTTTGGCGTCATCGACAAGCAGGGCAACCAGCTTGCCTATATTGCATCGGGCACCATCAAGACGCCCGACGGCGACCTGCCGTCGCGCCTGAAGGTGATTCTCTCCAGCGTGTCGGAAGTGGTGCGCACCTACGCGCCCGACTGCGCCGCCATCGAAAAGGTGTTCGTCAACGTCAACCCGCACTCGACCCTGCTGCTGGGGCAGGCACGCGGTGCGGCCATCTGCGCGCTAGTCAATGCCGATCTGGCCGTGGCCGAATATACCGCGCTGCAGGTCAAGCAGGCCGTGGCCGGACATGGCAAGGCGCAGAAGGCGCAGGTGCAGGAAATGGTGGCGCGCCTGCTGCACCTGCCAGGTTTGCCCGGCACCGACGCCGCCGATGCACTCGGGGTGGCGATCTGTCATGCCCATGGCGGCGACACCCTGGCGGCGCTGGGCGCGCTGGCGCCCGGATTGGCGCGTAAGGGATTGCGCCTGAAGGGCGGACGCCTGGTAGGCTAACGCTTAAAGGCGCCGAGCAGGCGCTTGACCGCTTCGACCGCCAGCACCACCACGCCACCGGCGACGACGCCGAACAGCGCATTGAGCACGGCCGGCGTAATGGCCGCCAGCACCGTCCCCAGCAGGGGCACGGCCGCCACCACGGCAGTGGCGCTCTCGATGCCATGATGGGCAAACGGCAGGCCATGCGTGAGGATGCCGCCGCCCACCATGAACATGGCCACCGTGCCGATCACCGACAGGCTGCGCATCATCGCCGGCGCGGCCGCCAGGATGGCGCGCCCGAGTCGTGCCTTCAATTGGCCGAAGCCGCTGCTGCCGGCCGTGCGCAGCAGGTACAGGCCGCCGTCATCAAGCTTGACGATGCCGGCCACCAGGCCATATACCCCAACCGTCATGATCAGCGCAATGCCCACCAGCACCGTGATCTGCTGCTGCAGCGAGGCTCCGGCCACGGTGCCCAGCGTGATGGCGATGATCTCGGCCGACAGGATGAAGTCGGTGCGCACGGCGCCACGGATCTTTTCTTTTTCAAGCGCGACCGGATCGACATCGTCGGCCACGGCGGCAGCATCGTGATGTTCGTCACCCGGATGCAGGTATTTGTGGGCCAGTTTCTCGGCGCCCTCGAAGCACAGGAAGGCGCCGCCCAGCATCAGCAGCGGCGTCACCGCCCACGGGATGAAGGCGCTGATGGCCAGCGCCGCCGGCACCAGGATCGCCTTGTTCTTGAGCGAGCCCAGCGCCACTGCCCACACCACCGGCAATTCGCGATCGGCCTTGACCCCGGCCACCTGCTGGGCGTTGAGCGCCAGATCGTCACCGAGCACGCCGGCGGTCTTCTTGGCGGCGACCTTGGTCATCGCCGAAACATCATCGAGGATCGACGCGATATCGTCGATCAGTGCAAACAAGCTGCTGCCAGCCATGGTGGTCCTTTGTTCTGTAATGGTTGGGCCGGATACTGTTTATCCGAACAGTACGGTATCATTCGGTGATTATCGTCGAACCCGCCACGAGCACAACAATTACGCCATGATCGGTCGCCTCTCCGGAACCCTGTTCGAAAAAAATCCCCCGAATCTGCTGGTCGATTGCAACGGCGTCGGCTACGAAATCGCCGTCCCCATGAGCACCTTCTACAACCTGCCCGCGCTGGGTGAGAAGGTGGTGCTGCTGACCCACCTGGCCATTCGCGAAGACGCGCACGTGCTGTTCGGGTTTGGGACCGCCGAAGAACGCAATACGTTCAAGGAGCTGATCAAGATTTCGGGCGTCGGCGCGCGCACCGCGCTGGCGATCCTGTCGGGCATGTCGGTGGCCGACCTGGCCCAGGCCGTGACGCTGCAGGAAGCTGGCCGCCTCACGCGCGTGCCGGGCATCGGCAAGAAAACCGCCGAACGCCTGCTGCTCGAACTCAAGGGCAAGCTGGGCGCCGATCTCGGTGTGGCCGGTGGCGCGCTCCATGGCGACGCCAGTTCCGACATCCTCAACGCCCTGCTGGCGCTGGGTTACTCCGACAAGGAGGCGACCCTGGCCATGAAGCAGGTGCCCAAGGAAGCCGGTGTATCCGACGGCATCAAGCATGCGCTCAAGGCCTTGTCCAAAGCGTAACGGCACAGAGCAGGCAAACAGGAGCCAGGCATGAGCATCCAGACCGACGATTTCTCCGAACAGCGCATCATCGCCGCTACCCCGGCCTCGCCCAACGAAGAGGCCATCGAGCGCGCGTTGCGCCCCAAACAGCTCGACGAATACGTCGGCCAGGAAAAGATCCGCAACCAGCTCGAGATCTTCATCTCTGCCGCCCGTGGTCGCGGTGAGGCGCTCGACCATACGCTGCTGTTCGGACCACCCGGACTGGGCAAGACCACCATGGCGCACATCATTGCGCGCGAGATGGGCGTCAACCTGCGCCAGACGTCCGGCCCGGTCCTCGAAAGAGCCGGCGACCTGGCGGCGCTGCTGACCAACCTCGAAGCGCATGACGTGCTGTTCATCGACGAAATCCATCGCCTGTCGCCGGTGGTCGAGGAGATCCTCTATCCGGCGCTGGAGGATTATCAAATCGATATCATGATCGGCGAAGGACCTGCGGCACGCTCGGTGCGGCTCGACCTGCAGCCCTTCACGCTGGTCGGCGCCACCACCCGCGCCGGCATGCTGACGAACCCCTTGCGCGACCGTTTCGGCATCGTCGCCCGGCTGGAGTTCTACACCCCGCCCGAGCTGGCGCGCATCGTGACCCGCAGCGCCGGCCTGCTCAATGCGCCCATCGTGGAAGAGGGCGCGCTGGAGATCGCCCGTCGCAGTCGTGGTACGCCGCGCATCGCCAATCGGCTGCTGCGCCGGGTACGCGACTATGCCGAGGTCAAGGGCAGCGGTCGCATCACCCGCGAGATGGCCGATGCCGCGCTGGTGATGCTCGATGTCGACCCGGTCGGGTTCGACCTGATGGACCGCAAGCTGCTCGAAGCCGTGTTGTTCAAGTTCGGTGGCGGCCCGGTCGGGTTGGACAACCTGGCCGCCGCCATCGGCGAAGAACGCGACACCATCGAAGACGTGCTCGAGCCCTACCTGATCCAGCAGGGCTACCTGCAACGCACGCCGCGCGGCCGTATCGCCACGCCGGCGGCGTACCAGCACTTTGGCGTGACCGCGCCGCGCACCGGCGCCAACGCCGAGCTATGGGGCGGCGCCTGAACCGTATCGGTGTCTTGTCATTCAGGAAACTTGATGCTTCGATAATGGAATTCGATGACGGTTGAGCACAGCGTCGCATAAAAGCGAGTTTTTACTTGTGCAAAAACTAATCGTCATCGACAATGGATAGCTATTCACTATCTTTCGATGTGAGCCTGTCATGCTAATGTCGAGCCAAGCAAGCCGTTACGCCCATCAACTGCTCGATGCGCGGGCCAATTCCCGGCTCATCCCTCTGATTTCCAAGACCGAGACGTTGTCGATCGACGACGCCTACGACATCGCCCACAGCATTCGCAACATCCGGGTGGCGCAAGGTGAGCAGCCGATCGGTCGCAAGATCGGTTTTTCGGTGCACAAGTCCTGGTCGCGCTACGGCGTCACCGATGATGCACGCACGCCGATCTGGTCGCCGGTCTTCGATACCACCGTGCGCTTTGCCGACGACAATCATGGCCTGCAATCGCTGGCCGGCGCCGTGCAGCCGCGCATCGAACCCGAGATCGTCTTCAAGCTGGGCAAGACCCCGGCGCCCAACGCTTCGCTGGATGAACTGGCGGATTGCCTGGAGTGGATGGCGCACGGCTTCGAGATCGTGGTGTGCCCGTTCGAGAAGTGGGAATTCACAGTCGCCGATTCGATTGCCGCCTTCGGCTTGCACGGCACGCTGATCATCGGCGAGCCGCATGTGCTGTCATCGGCCACCCGCCATCACCTGCCGCAGATTCTGGCCAGCGCCACCGTGTCGCTGTCGTGCAATACCAAGTCGTCCAGCGTGTTGCGGGCCGCCGGTTTCTGCAACGACGAGATGGACAGCCCCTTGCATGCGCTGTGGCACCTGCACCAGCTGCTGCAGAAGCAATCGCGCTTCCGTCGCCTGCAGGCGGGTGAAATCATCACCACCGGCACCTGGACCGATGCCCTGCCGATCGAGCCGGGCCAGACCTGGGTCTCGGCCTTTTCGAGCGTGACCTTGCCGGGGCTGACGGTTTCTTTTGTCTAAGTCATTCCAATGAACATCTGGGTCGACGCCGATGCCTGTCCCGGCGTCATCAAGGACATGCTGTTCCGGGTCGCCGACCGCACCGGCATCGTGGTGACGCTGGTGGCCAATCGCAGTCTGCGCACACCCCCTTCGCGGTATATCAAGTCGATCGTGGTGCCGGCCGGTTTCGACGTGGCCGACAATGAAATCGTGCGCCTGACAGACGCCGGCGACCTGGTCATCACAGCTGATATCCCGCTGGCTGCGGCCGTAGTCGAGAAGGGCGGCAGCGCGCTCAACCCGCGCGGCGAGATGTACACCCGCGAAAATATCGGCCAACACCTGGGCATGCGCAATTTCATGGAAGAGCTGCGCAGCAGCGGCGTCGAAACCGGCGGTCCGGCCGCCTTCAGTGCCGCCGACGGCCGCGCATTCGCGCGCGTGCTCGACCGCCTGGTGGCGCAGCGCAAGCCGCCGGCGGCGACCGCGCAATAGCCTTCGGCGAGTCAGTTGCCGGCCTTGACCAGCTTGCGCACCACCCAGCGACCCTGTTCGGTCTGATACAGGGTAAATACCGGATTCTTGAGGGTGCCATCAGGGTTGAAGGCCATGGGCTGCATCAGGCCATTGTGGCTGACCTCCCGCAACGCGCCGATGATGCGCTGCCGCTCCGGCACGCCTGCGAGGCGGATGGCAGCCGCCATCACGTACACGCAGTCATAGGCGAACATCGCAAACGGCGCCGGTTCGCGATGGAACAATGCCGTATAGCGCTTCCGAAACACCTCCATTCTTCCACTGTTTTCCTTGGGCAGGCCGGGCACGATGGCATAGATGTCTTCATCCGTGTGGCTGGTCCTTTCCAGGAACTGGGATGAGACCACCGGCCCGGTCAGCAGCAATTTGGCCGTGATGCCGAGGCGCTTCAGGTTGCGCGCGATCACCGCGCTCTGGGTGCCGCGGCCGGTAAACAGGATCAGTTCGGGACGTTCCTGCCTGGCCAGCAGCAACGGCGGATTGAAGTCGGACGTCTGGGTGCTGACCGATTGGCGCAGCACATCGATGCCGGCGGCCCGCGCGTATTTCTCGAACGAGTCCGCCATGGCCACGCCCAGCACGGCGCTGTCATCAATCACCATGATTTTCTTGAGCGACAGCCGTGGCATCAGGTATTGCAGCGTATGGCGCATGGCGCTGTCATCGCTGCCCACGCCCTGGAAGTGATTCTGACCGGGCAGCATCGAGAACAGGCTGCTCCACGAGATCGGCGCCAATTGTGCGATGCCCGCTTCGGTGTAGATCGGCGCCGCAGCGATGCTGGCGGTGCTGGTCCAGTGGCCGATGACGGCTACGGCATCGGTCTTGCTCAGGTAGCGGGCAAAGTATTGCGCCAGGCGCACATCGGCCTTGTCGTTCTGCACGTTGAGTCGCAATGCGAGCGCGCCACGTGGCCGGGCGGCGTTGATCTCATCGATTGCCATCTGGGCCGCTTGCGCGCCGCTGGCGGCATCGGGGTCATCCATCGGGCCCACGAAGGCGATGGTGACTTCCCTGTTTTCCTGCGCTTGAAGTGGATTGAGGTGAAGGCATGCCAGCAGGCACGCCAAGAAGCATGTCGGCAGCCGCAGCATGGCCGAACGAAACAATGGCAACATTTGATCCCCCGATCGGGCGTAGCCTGCATTCCCCTGTCACGCAGACTAGCAAGTTATATCGGGGGGAGCAACGCTTGCCGTTCGGCAAACCAGGTCCTACTCTTCGCGCACCCAGGTCTGGGTACGACCCAGCATCGGCATACCGACGTAACCGCGCACATTCAGTCTCTTGCCGTCGTCCAGCACCGTCAGCTTGCTCTTGTAGATCTTGCCATTGGCGGGGTCGAGGATTTGCCCGCCGCTGTACTCGTCGCCATCCTTCTTCAGGCCCGACAGCACCGTCAGGCCGATGATCGGCTGCCCCTTCAGGTCGCCTTCGCACTTCTCGCACAGCGGGTTCTGGTCCTGGTCGGGGGCGCGGAACAGCTTCTCGATCTTGCCAGACAGTTCACCGTTGCTCTCGGTGATGCGCACCAGCGCCTTGGGTTTGCCGGTGGCGTCGTCGATGTTCTTCCACAGGCCTACCGGCGAGCCGTCGGCCAGGGCGCAGGTGGCGGCCAGCAGGCCGGTGAGCAGGACGAGGCAATGGATGGGGGTGCGCTTGGTCATGGTTGTCTCCAATGAATATCGTTATTTAATAAAAGCACGATTGTTCTAATTTTTTGAGATCAGTGTAGACAACGCCAGGGCTTTGGGCAAGCCCCGTTCCTTGGGCAAGAAAAAAGCCGCCGTCCTGCACAGGACGACGGCTTTCATCGGCGACGAAGCGAAAAGTTACTTCAGCTTCGCCAACTGCTCTTTCAACTTATCCACAGTCGCGCCGAAGTTGGCCAGGCGTTCCTTCTCCTGCGCCACCACGGCTTCAGGCGCGCGCGCCACGAAGCTTTCGTTGGACAGCTTGCCTTGCGCCTTGACGATCTCGCCGCTCAGGCGGGTGATTTCCTTGCCCAGGCGTTCGCGCTCGGCGGCGACGTCGATCTCGACCTTGAGCATGAGCTTGATCTCGCCGACGATGGCCACCGGCGCCGGCGATTCCGGCAACTGGCTCACCACCTGCGTCTCCGACAGGCGCACCAGGCCCTGCAGGTAGGGCAGGAACGACTGCACCGATGCGGCGTCGGCCGCTTCGACGATCAGGGGCACGCGCAAGGACGGCGCCAGTTGCATTTCGCCACGCAGGTTGCGGCAGGCGTCGGTCAACAGGCGGAACTGCGCCATCCAGGCTTCGGCCTCGGCGTCGATCTTTTCCAGGTCGGGCTGTGGATATTTCTGGCGCATGATCGAGTCGCCCGCCGCATCGGGCTTGCGATCGGTCAGTGGCGCCACGCTCTGCCACAGCGCTTCGGTGATGAACGGCAGCACCGGGTGCGCCAGGCGCAGCACGGTTTCGAGCACGCGCAGCAGGGTACGGCGGGTGGCGCGCTGTTGTGCCTCGTTGCCGTTCTGGATCTGCGCCTTGGCCATTTCCAGGTACCAGTCGCAGTACTCGTCCCAGACGAACTTGTAGATGGCGGTGGCGATGTTGTCGAAGCGGTAGTCGGCGAAGCCCTTTTCGACCTCGGCCTCGGTACGCTGCAGCAGCGACACGATCCAGCGATCCGCCTGCGAGAACTGCAACTGCTCCTTGTCGCACACGCCCTTGACGTGACCATCGAAGCCGCAGTCCTGGCCTTCGGTGTTCATCAGCACGAAACGGGTGGCGTTCCACAGCTTGTTGCAGAAGTTGCGGTAACCCTCGCAGCGGCTGAGGTCGAAGTTGATGTTGCGACCCAGCGTCGCCAGCGAGGCAAAGGTGAAGCGCAGCGCATCGGTGCCAAAGGCCGGGATGCCGTCGGCGAATTCCTTGCGGGTCGCCTTTTCGATGGCAGTGGCCTGCTTCGGATTCATCAGGCCGACGGTGCGCTTGGCCACCAGTTCGTCCACGCCGATGCCATCGATCAGGTCGATCGGGTCCAGCGTGTTGCCCTTCGATTTCGACATCTTCTGGCCGCTGCCGTCGCGCACCAGGCCGTGCACGTACACGGTATCGAACGGCACCTGGCCGGTGAAATGCGTGGTCATCATGACCATGCGTGCCACCCAGAAGAAGATGATGTCGAAGCCCGTCACCAGCACCGTCGACGGCAGGAACAGCTTGTAGTCAGGCGTCTGTTCGGGCCAGCCCAGGGTCGAGAACGGCACCAGCGCCGACGAGAACCAGGTGTCGAGCACGTCTTCGTCGCGCTTGACCGGCTTGCCGCCGGCCTGCGCCAGCGCTTCGGCTTCGGTGCGGGCCACATAGATCTTGCCGTCTTCGTCGTACCAGGCCGGGATCTGGTGGCCCCACCACAGCTGGCGCGAAATACACCAGTCCTGGATATTGTTGAGCCACTGGTTGTAGGTGTTGCTCCAGTTCTCGGGCACGAACTTGATCTCGCCTGAGGCGACCTTCTCGAGTGCGGTCTCGGCAATCGACTTGCCCGGGAAGTAAGTGCCTTCCGGGGCCGGCTTGCTCATCGCCACGAACCACTGGTCGGTCAGCATCGGTTCGATCACCACGCCGGTACGGTCGCCACGCGGCACCATCAGCTTGTGCGGCTTGACCAGTTCCAGCAGGCCCAGCGCGTCGAGGTCGGCCACGATCTGCTTGCGGGCTTCGAAGCGATCCAGGCCCTGGTACTTCTCGGGGCCGTTCTCGTTGATCTTGGCGTCCAGCGTCAGGATGCTGATCTTTTCCAGGTTGTGGCGAGCGCCGACCTGATAGTCGTTGAAGTCATGCGCCGGGGTGATCTTCACGCAGCCGGTGCCGAATTCCTTGTCGACGTATTCGTCCTTGATGATGGGGATCTCACGACCCACCAGCGGCAGCGTCAGCATCTTGCCCACCAGCGCAGCATAGCGCTCGTCGGTCGGATCGACTGCAACGGCGACGTCGCCCAGCATGGTTTCGGGACGGGTGGTGGCGACCGTGATGTGACCGCTGCCGTCCGCCAGCGGATAGCGGATGTGCCACATCGAGCCGTCTTCTTCTTCCGACACCACTTCCAGGTCCGACACCGCAGTGCCCAGCACCGGGTCCCAGTTGACCAGGCGCTTGCCGCGATAGATCAGGCCTTGTTCGTAGAGGCGCACGAAGACTTCGGTGACCGCCTTCGACATCTTCGGGTCCATCGTGAAATATTCACGATCCCAGTCGGTCGAGGCGCCCATGCGGCGCATCTGGCCGGTGATGGTGGAGCCGGATTTTTCCTTCCACTCCCATACCTTCTCGACGAATTTCTCGCGGCCGAGGTCATGGCGCGACACCTTCTGCGCATCGAGCTGGCGCTCGACCACGATCTGGGTGGCGATGCCGGCGTGGTCGGTGCCGGGAATCCAGGCGGTATTGAAACCGCGCATGCGATGGTAGCGGGTCAGGCCATCCATGATGGTCTGGTTGAACGCATGGCCCATGTGCAGCGTGCCGGTGACGTTCGGCGGCGGCAACTGAATCGCGAACGAAGGCTTTTCGGGGGCGGTGGTGGCGGCGAAGTACCCGCGCTTTTCCCACTCTTCGCGCCAGAATTTCTCAATCTCGGCAGGCTCGAACGACTTGGCTAATTCCATGATTTGACGTGTGTTTTTGCGAAACCGTCCATTATAAGGGAGCCAGGCCGCCCGTGGCGCGCCGGCGCGATCCGCAGGCCATATTGCTGGATTGCAAACCTGCACGATATGGCTTGCGGGATCGGGACAGAGGTGTAGAATCCGGCCCACGACAAGCAGCACGCATCACCGTCGTACCGCTAGGGGTCCTGGCAGCCGCAACAAGGCTGGCCGGGTGAGAAATACCCTTGAACCTGATCTGGATAATGCCAGCGAAGGGAAGCAACCGGCAGCAAGACGTCCGACCCACCGCCTTCCGGCGGGGCGAACGCTCTCTCCCGCAACCTCCTTTGCTGGCTCCGAGCCAACCGCAAAGGAGCCAAAATGAATGCCAATCCCAAGTTCCTGTCCGCCACCGCCACGGTGGATGAGGCAGCGATACAGCCACTGCCCAATTCCCGCAAGATCTACGTCGAAGGCTCGCGCCCCGATATCCGCGTGCCGATGCGCGAGATCAGCCAGTCCGACACCCCGGCCATGTTCGGCGCCGAGAAGAACCCGGCGATCACGGTCTACGATACCTCCGGCCCCTATACCGACCCGAGCGTGAAGATCGACATCCGCGCCGGCCTGTCCACCCCGCGCCTGCCGTGGATCGTCGAGCGCAATGACACCGAAGAGCTGGATGGCCCGAGCTCCGAATACGGCCAGCAGCGCCTGAACGATCCGGCGCTGGCTGAGCTGCGCTTCAACCTGCACCGCAAGCCGCGCCGGGCCAAGGCCGGCGGCAACCTCAGTGGCAATGTTACGCAGATGCACTACGCCCGCCAGGGCATCATCACGCCCGAGATGGAATTCGTCGCCATCCGCGAAAACATGCGGCGCCGGGAATACCTGGAGCAGTTGAAGGCGTCCGGCCCGATGGGCGCCAAGCTGTCGGCCCTGATGGGGCGCCAGCATCCCGGCCAGTCCTTCGGGGCCTCGATCCCGGCCGAGATCACGCCCGAGTTCGTGCGTGACGAAGTCGCGCGCGGTCGCGCCATCATCCCGGCCAACATCAACCATCCCGAAGTCGAGCCGATGATCATCGGCCGCAACTTCCTGGTGAAGATCAATGCCAACATCGGCAACTCGGCGGTGACCTCTTCCATCGGCGAGGAAGTCGAGAAGATGACCTGGGCCATCCGCTGGGGCGGCGACAACGTGATGGACCTGTCCACCGGCAAGAACATCCACGAAACGCGCGAGTGGATCATCCGCAATTCGCCGGTGCCGATCGGCACCGTGCCGATCTACCAGGCGCTGGAGAAGGTCAACGGCAAAGCCGAAGACCTGACCTGGGAAATCTTCCGCGACACCTTGATCGAGCAGGCCGAGCAGGGCGTGGACTACTTCACCATCCACGCCGGGGTGCGCCTGCAATACGTGCCGCTGACCGCCTCGCGCATGACCGGCATCGTCTCGCGCGGCGGCTCGATCATGGCCAAGTGGTGCCTGGCGCACCACCGCGAATCGTTCCTGTACGAGCACTTCGAAGACATCTGCCAGATCATGAAGGCCTACGACGTCAGCTTCAGCCTGGGCGATGGCTTGCGTCCGGGCTCGATCTACGACGCCAACGACGAGGCGCAACTGGGTGAGCTGCGCACCCTGGGCGAACTGACCAAGATCGCCTGGAAGCACGACGTGCAGGTGATGATCGAAGGCCCCGGCCACGTGCCGATGCACCTGATCAAGGAAAACATGGACCTGCAGCTGGAGCAGTGCCACGAGGCGCCGTTCTACACGCTGGGCCCGTTGACCACCGACATCGCCCCCGGCTACGACCACATCACCTCCGGCATCGGCGCGGCCCAGATCGGCTGGTACGGCACGGCCATGCTGTGCTACGTGACCCCCAAGGAACACCTGGGCCTGCCCAACAAGGTCGACGTCAAGGACGGCATCATCACCTACAAGATCGCGGCCCACGCCGCCGACCTGGCCAAGGGCCATCCGGGCGCGCAGATCCGCGACAATGCGCTGTCCAAGGCGCGCTTCGAGTTCCGCTGGGAAGACCAGTTCAACATCGGCCTCGACCCTGACAAGGCGCGCGAATTCCATGACGAGACCCTGCCCAAGGACTCGGCCAAGGTGGCGCACTTCTGCTCGATGTGCGGTCCCCATTTCTGTTCCATGAAGATCACCCAGGAAGTGCGCGAATACGCCGAGAAGCAGGGTATCTCCGAGATCGATGCATTGAAGCAGGGGATGCAGGTCAAGGCGGTCGAGTTCGTCAAGATGGGCGCCGAGATCTATTCGAAGCAGTGACATGAACCTGCGCATCGAACTCAATGGCAAGCCGCATCTGCTGGACGCCAGCTGCCGCTCCGTGGCGCACCTGATCGATAGCCTCGACCTGGGTGGCCGCGCCGTGGCGGTAGCGGTCAACCGGCGTGTGGTGCCGGCCCCGCAATGGGGCGCCTACCTGCTGGAAGAGGCCGACCTGGTAGACGTGGTCAAGGCCATCGGCGGCGGTTGAGCGCCGCCCATTTTCGAAAGGAAATTGAAATGAACATGAACGACACGCCCGTCCTGCAACAGGAACCGGGCCTGACCATCGCCGGCAAGACCTACGGCTCGCGCCTGCTGGTCGGTAGCGGCAAGTACCAGGACCTCGAACAGACCCGCGCGGCGACCATCGCCAGCGGCGCCGAGATCATCACGGTGGCGATTCGCCGCGTCAACATTGGCCAGGACCCGAACGCGCCCAGCCTGCTGGACGCGGTGCCGCCGTCGCAATTCACGATCCTGCCCAATACCGCCGGCTGCTACAACGCCGAGGATGCGATCTATACGCTGCAACTGGCGCGTGAGCTGCTGGGCGGACGGCAACTGGTGAAGCTGGAAGTGCTGGGCGACGAGAAGACCCTGTTTCCCAACATGCCCGAAACCCTGAAGGCGGCCGAAGTGCTGGTCAAGGACGGTTTCGACGTGATGGTCTATTGCAGCGACGACCCGATCCAGGCGCGCATGCTGGAAGACCTGGGGGTGGCCGCAGTCATGCCGCTGGCGTCGCTGATCGGCTCGGGCATGGGCATCCTCAATCCGTGGAACCTGTCGCTGATCATCGAGCAGGCCCGGGTGCCGGTGCTGGTGGATGCCGGGGTGGGTACGGCATCCGACGCCGCCATCGCCATGGAACTGGGATGTGATGGTGTGTTGATGAACACCGCCATTGCCGGCGCCCGCGATCCGGTGCGCATGGCGCATGCGATGAAGCTGGCGGTGCAGGCCGGGCGCGAGGCTTTCCTGGCCGGACGCATCGCCCGCAAGTTTGCTGCTTCGCCATCCTCGCCGATGGCCGGCCGGGTGGCATGAGCGCGCAGTCGTATCGCGCCACGCCGCCGTGCGTGCTGGTCTTCTCGGGATCGGATCCCAGCGGCGGTGCCGGCATGCAGGCCGATATCCCGGCCATCAGCGCGCTCGGCGCTCACCCGCTCTCGGTGCCCACCGCACTCACGGTGCAAGACAATGTGGCCGTGTTTGCGGTGCATCCGGTGTCACCCGAGCTGGTGCGCCACCAGGCCCAGGTGCTGATCGACCGCTTCGATATCGCCGCCGTCAAGCTGGGCATCGCCGGCAGCCTGGCCAATGCCGAAGTGATCGCCGACCTGATCCGCCAGTTGCGTGCGCGCAGTCCGGACTTGCCGGTGGTGCTCGACCCGGTGCTGGCCAATGGCCGCGGCGACAATCTTTCCAAGGATGATGCGGCGCGCGTGCTGGAGCCGTTGTTCGCGCTGGCCACCGTGATCACGCCCAATCTCAACGAAGCGCGTCGCCTGTGCGGCGATGGCGCGCCACAGGCCCAGGCGGCGGCGCTGTTGCAGCGCGGCTGCGCCAATGTGCTGCTCAAGGGCGGACACGGGCCGCAAGAACAGGATGTGGTCAATCGCTGGTACGGCGCGGCAGCGGCCGACGAGCTGGGTCGCTGGCAATGGCCGCGCCTGCCCGACGAATTCCACGGCAGCGGTTGCACGCTGGCCGCGGCGCTGTCGGCATGCCTGGCGCGCGGCCTGTCCATGCAGGACGCCATCGTGCTGGCGCAGCGCTATACCCAGCACAGCCTGTCGTGCTCTTATGCGATCGCGCCGGGGCAGCGGATTCCCGATCGCGTCGCCATTTTCGATGCCGCCTGAGCGGCAGGAGATCACACCATGAATCCAGCTTATGCCAAGCACCTGCGGGGCTTGTATATCGTCACCCCGGACTGGGACGACACCGAGCAATTACTGGCCGCCACCGAGCTGGCATTGAACCAGGGCACGGCGCTGGTGCAATACCGCCACAAGACGGCATCGCCGGCGTTGCGCCTGGAGCAGGCCGGGGCGCTGCTGGCGCTGTGTCGCCGCCACGGCGTGCCGCTGGTCATCAACGACCATGTCGCGCTGTGCAACGCGCTCGATGCCGATGGCATCCATGTGGGCGGCACCGACGCCTCGATTGCGGAGGTGCGACATGCGGTGGGACCGGAGCGGATTGTCGGCGCCTCTTGCTACGGCACGCTGGCGCTGGCGCACGCGGCCTGGAAAGACGGCGCCAGCTATGTCGCCTTCGGCGGTTTCTATCCGTCGCGGGTCAAGCAGTATGACTTCCGTACCGAGCCCGGAATCATCGCCCAATCGAAGCGCGAGATCCCGTTGCCGGTGGTGGTGATCGGCGGCATCACGCTCGAGAATTCCGCCCCGCTGGTGGCGCAGGGGGCCGATATGGTGGCCGTCATCAGCAGCGTCTACCTGGTGCCGGAGCACGAGCGCAAGACGCGCGAGCTGGTCGCACTATATCGTCCATGATGCCCGTGATGCCATAAAAAATGCTGCCCGGCCGTCAGGCGGGGCAGCATTTCGATGACGCTGATGTGCTGATGCGGCAGGCGCTCAGCCTTCCAGCAGGCTGCGCAGCATCCATGCATTCTTTTCGTGCAGCTGCATGCGCTGGGTCAGCAGGTCGGCGGTCGGCTCATCGGCGGCGGCGTCGACTGCCGGGAACAGCGAGCGCGCGGTGCGGGTGACGGCTTCCTGGCCGGCCACCAGCTGGGCGATCATTTCTTGCGCATTGGGCACGCCGTCAGCCTCGGGGATCGACGACAGGCGGGCGAAGTCCTTGTACGAACCCGGTGCCGGATAGCCCAGGGCGCGGATGCGCTCGGCGATCTGGTCCACGGCCAGCGCCAGCTCGGTGTACTGGCCTTCGAACATCAGGTGCAGCGTGTTGAACATCGGGCCGGTCACGTTCCAGTGGAAGTTGTGGGTCTTCAGGTAGAGCGTGTAGGTGTCGGCCAGCAGCTTGGACAGGCCATCGGCAATCTTCTTGCGATCCTTGTCGTTGATGCCGATGTTGATCGCGGGGGCAGCTACGTTCTTCTTTGCCATTCTTCTCTCCTTGGGGATGTGTGGGTGACGGACATCGCGATTCTATTGCAAATCGCGCCAGCGACTTGTTTTTGCGACGCTGTGATGACTCTGCAGATGGGGTAACTGTTCCGCATTTCAACGAGAATTACCCTTGAAAATACCAATGGGGCCGATAGCGGTGATGCTATCGGCCCCATTGGCGTGTGGCGTTGTGACCGGATCAGCTATTTTGCTGCGCGCTGCGATAGAGCGACAAGGTCAGCGCCACCGCGCCCAGCGCCGCAATCGCCGCAAACAGGAATACCTGCGGGTAGCCCAGCTGGCCCACGATCAGGCCGGCCAGCGGGCCGGTGAAGCCCAGCGCCAGGTCGAGAAACACCGAATACGCCGCCAATGCCGCGCCCCGATTGGCCGCCGGCACCACCTTGACCGCTTCCACTCCGAGCGACGGAAACACCAGCGCAAAACCGAAACCGGTCAGCGCCGCGCCCAGCATGGCGACTTCGGGCGTGCCGGCCACCCACAGCAGCACCAGTCCCACCGCTTCGGTCAGGAAACTGACGATGGCCACGCGATAGCCGCCGAAGCGGTTGATGGCGTTGGCGAACAACAGGCGCGAACCGACGAACGCGGTCGAGAAGGCCGTCAGCGCGAAGGCCGCGTTACCCCATTGATGATCGGCGTAATACAAGGTGATGAAGGTCGCGATCGAACCGAAGCCGATGGTGCCGAAGGCCAGGCCCATGCCATAGGCGAATACGCGTCGCAGCACCAGCTTGAAGGACAGCCGCTCGCCCTGGATCACCGGCACCATCGGGCCGCGGCGCGCCAGCAGGAAGCCCAGCAGCGTCAATGCTGCGCTGGCGATGCCGATGGTCGCGAAGCCCAGCGAACGATCGAGAATCACGCCCAGCGGCGCGCCGATGGCCAGCGCGCCATAGGTGGCGATGCCGTTCCACGAGATCATCTTGGCAGTGTTCTCGGCGCCCACGCGGCCGATGCCCCACATGATGGCGCCGGTGCCGACCAGGCTTTCGCCCAGGCCCAGCAAGGCGCGGCTGACGAACAGCAGGACCAGGCTCAAGAACGGCAACGGTTGCGCCAGCGCCGCGACCAGCAGCAGCACGCCGCTGCCGGTACACAGCAGCATGCCGCGCATGACGGTCTGCTTGGCGCCGACGGTGTCGATCATGCGACCGGCATTGGCGCGGCTGATGAAGGTGGCAAAGTACTGCACGCTGATGCCCAGTCCGGCGATCACCGAGCTGTAGCCCAGATCGACGTGGATATAGCCAGGCAGCACCGCCATCGGGATGCCGATGGCCAGGTAGACCACGAAGGTATAGAAGGCGGTGGAAAGGATTTGCGAGGTGACCTTGGCGCGCGTGAGCGCAGGCGCCACAGGCGTGGTCGCAGGAGCAGGACTACAGGAATCGTCGGACATGATGGGGAAAAGGGTACGAGGACGCCGCAAGCGCCGCAGGGCGCATGAACGACAGCGATAATTTTACTCTTCCCGATTGAATGCTGCAGGACAGCAAACCGTTTTCATGCAGGTAGCCCGGATTTGGTCGTATTTGCGCGACGATGTCGAAATGACAATGGGGTGTTTGGCCGGCGGGGCTTTAATCACATCGCAATGCGTCGATCGCCTTGCTTTGCACCGGAGGCGAATAGGCGTCGCCCAGGATCTCGGGTGTCAGTTCCTGGAGCGCGCGCATTACCGAAGGATCGCATTGGCGGCCTTGCAGTGGCGTCATCGCGGTCAGGATTTCGGGCGTGAGCCGGTCCAGCACAGGACGCACTTCAAGCCCAAGATCGGGCGGATTGGCAAACGGCGGACGCTGTTCTTGCCGCCACTGGCGATGCAGGTCGCGTTGCACCACCTTGCCGGCATCGAACTGGTCCTGGAAGAAACGGCGGCTCCATTGTTCGTCGAGCCCCATGCCGCGCGCCTGCCTGGCGACTTCGTCAAGGATGATGCGCTCGCGCGCCGGGTCGTCGATCGGTGCGCCCGAATTCCATTTGCTGCGCGCCACGGTGGCGGCGACGTCCAGTCGCGACTTCTGCAGCGACAGCAACTGGCGGACGTTGGAACGCAGGGCGCTGGGCGGCGCAGAGGCGCAGGCGACGATCATCAGGGGCGCCAGCAGGAAGGAGCAGAGCGTGATCAGGCGGGACAGGGGAAGCATGGGCATCATGATGGGCGCGAGTGAGCAATGACAGGCATGGACGGCGGAAACGAAGAAGATTAGCGCAAGCGGTCGCATTGCGGATTCAGATTTGTTTGAGATTTACCGGTTTCTCGGACCTGGCCGTCGGCGCAGCAGGCTGGACCTGCCTGCCGCGTGCGGCCGAACGTGCAGGCCGGTCGGGCTCAGCCTGAAGGGGCCGTGGCCGTATAATGTGCGCCATGCAAAACCTTCTCCACAATCTCAACGACGAGCAGCTTGCTGCCGTGACATTGCCGGCGCAGTCGGCGCTGATCCTGGCCGGCGCCGGTTCCGGCAAGACCCGGGTGCTGACCACGCGCATCGCCTGGCTGATCCAGACCCAGCAAGTGTCGCCTGCGGGCATCCTGGCGGTGACCTTCACCAACAAGGCCGCCAAGGAAATGACCACGCGCTTGTCGGCGATGCTGCCCATCAATACCCGCGGCATGTGGATCGGTACCTTCCACGGCCTGTGCAACCGGCTGCTGCGCGCGCATCACAAGGATGCAGCGCTGCCGCAGACCTTCCAGATCCTCGATTCGCAAGACCAGCTCTCTGCCATCAAGCGCCTGCTCAAGGCGATGAATGTGGATGACGACAAGTATCCGGCGCGTAACCTGATGTACTTCATCAACAGCGCCAAGGACCAGGGACTGCGGGCGCAGGATGTCGAGGCCCACGACGACTACAACCGCAAGTTCGTCGAACTCTACGAACTGTACGACCAGCAGTGCCAGCGCGAAGGCGTGGTCGATTTCGCCGAGCTGCTGTTGCGCACCTACGAATTGCTGAGCCGCAACCAGCCGCTGCGCGAGCATTACCAGGCGCGCTTTCGCCACATCCTGGTCGACGAGTTCCAGGATACCAACGACCTGCAATACAAGTGGCTCAAGCTGCTGGCTGGCCCCGAGCGCGGTGGCGCGGCGGTGTTCGCCGTGGGCGACGACGACCAGAGCATCTACGCTTTCCGCGGCGCCAATGTGGGCAACATGACTTCGTTCGAGCGCGAGTTCCGGGTCGAGAACCTGATCAAGCTCGAGCAGAACTATCGTTCGCATGGCCACATCCTGGATGCGGCCAACATGCTGATCGCCAACAACAGCGGCCGCCTGGGCAAGAACCTGCGTACCGACGCCGGCCATGGCGAACAGGTGCGGGTGTACGAATCGAGCAGCGACCTGCAAGAGGCGCAATGGATCATCGAGCAGGTCAAGGACCTGATCGCCGAAGGCTGGAGCCGCAGCGAGATTGCGCTGCTGTACCGCTCCAACGCCCAGTCGCGGGTGCTGGAGCACGCGCTCTTCAGTTCGGCCATTCCGTATCGCGTGTACGGCGGCCAGCGCTTCTTCGAGCGCGCCGAAATCAAGCACGCCATCGCCTACCTGCAGTTGATGGATAACCTGCACAACGATTCGGCCTTCCTGCGGGTGGTGAACTTCCCCACGCGCGGCATCGGCGCCAAGGCCATGGAGCAGTTGCAGGATGCGGCGCGCCAGCAGGGTTGCTCGCTCTACGCGGCGGTGCCCTATGTGGCCGGCAAGGCCGGCTCGTCCCTGAACGCCTTCATCAACCTGATCGAGGGCGCGCGTTTCGAGACCCAGCAGCTGCCGCTGCCGGAGACGGTCAACGTGGTGCTGGATCGCTCGGGCCTGATCGCGCATTACCGCAACGAGAAGGAAGGCGCCGACCGCATCGAAAACCTGGAGCAGCTGGTCAGCGCGGCTACCTTGTTCGTCTCGGAAGAGGGCTATGGCCTGGATGCGCCGGCCTTCCTGGGCCCACAGGCGCAGGCCAGCGCCGGCGAGGCCATCGGTTCATCCGATGGCATACAGGTGATCGATGCCGATGCGCCGCTGGTGACCATCATGTCGCCGTTGTCGGCTTTCCTGTCGCATGCCTCGCTGGAAGCGGGCGACAACCAGGCGCAGGCTGGCCAGGACGCCTTGCAGTTGATGACGGTGCACTCGGCCAAGGGGCTGGAGTTCGATGCGGTGTTCATCACCGGCATGGAAGAGGGTTTGTTCCCGCACGAGAACAGCGCCAAGGAAGACGGCGGCGTCGAGGAAGAGCGCCGCTTGATGTATGTGGCCATCACGCGCGCCCGCAAGCGCCTGTTCATGACCTTTTCGCAGACCCGCATGTTGCATGGCCAGACTCGCTACAACCTGCGTTCGCGCTTTCTGGCGGAGTTGCCCGAAGAATCGCTCAAGTGGCTCTCGCCCAAGCTGCAGGAACGCAGCTGGTTCGCCTCGCCCAAGGCGGCCTGGGACGAGGCGCCCGAGTCGGGCAACAACCGCATTGCGCAGAATTTCTCGCGTCCGGATTCGGGTTGGCGCATCGGCCAGAACGTGGCGCATGCCAAGTTCGGCGAAGGGGTGATCGTCAATATCGAAGGCGGTGGCGGCGCGACCCGCGCGCACATCAACTTCGGCAAGTTCGGGATGAAGTTGCTGGATCTGTCGATCGCCAAGCTCGATAAGGTTTAGTTTGAGTAAAGACGCTGGGTCCCTGCCTTCGCAGGGACGACGGGAAATGACTAATGCCTCGTCGTCCTGACGAAAGTCAGGACCCAGCGTCTTCTTGTCTTGCCCGCCTCAGACCGCGCCGATAATACCCATCGCCACAAAGCCCAGCGCCACCACGCCGATGCCCATCGACAGCCAGGCCAGCATGCCCACGGCGGTGATGATGGTGGCCGAGGCCAGCACGATCGCCACTTGCAGCATGCCGGCCGCCATCTCCAGCTTCTCGTATTTTTCCATGTAGGCGTGCGCTTCGTGCTCGGCGTCGCGGGCCTTGTGGGCTAGCTGCTTCTTGCCTTCGCCCGACTTCTCGTCGTCGTCATAATGCGCCACCGCATCATCGAGCTTGGCGATGGCCGCGCGCACGCGTTCATCCTTGGCGTCGCCCAGCAGGCTCAGTTGGGTCTTGGCCAGTTGCGCACTGTTGCCGCGGATCGATTTTGCCTGGAAGAACGCCCACAGGTTGGCCGCCTCCTGATGCTTCAGGATGACTTCGGTCTGGTAGGACTTGCTCAGGGTTTCGGTGACGGCCAGCACCAGCGCCAGGATGGCGATGAGCAAGGCGAGCTTCTTGTTGCCGGACGCGTGCGCGTGCTCGGCGTGTTCCAGGTGTTCGGTGGCTTCGGACATGATCGTTGTTGTGTTGGAGTAAGTCGGAGGCCGCCCCTATCCCTCGATTTACGGGCGACTCCCGACAAACGGCCCAGCGTCATTCCGGTTGACCGCCAACACGATCAGTCATCGTTTAGTTATCTGTTAATGCGAGTGGCCGCGCTGGATCAAGGCTTGCACTTCGTCCCAGGTGGCGGCATAGGCGCCGGCGCGCGCCGCTGCCAGCGCGGCGCCGGCGGCCGCACATTGCAGGTGCGCCTGGGCCGGCGCCTGTGGCTGGCGCAGCAGGCTGGCGATCCAGCCGCCCATCGAGGCGTCGCCGCAACCCACGGTGTCGATCACCTTCACCGCATAGGCCGGCTGCAGCAGCACCTGCCCGTCCTTGATCCACTGCATGCCCTGCGCGCCCAGCGTCAGCAGGATCTCGGCCTGGGGCGCCATGGCCTGCAAGGTGGCCAGTGGCGTCGGATCGCTGGCGAACAGGCGGCTCAAGTCTTCATCCGACACCTTCACATAGTGCGACAGCGACAGCAGCTCGCGCAGCAGCGGACGATAGCCCGGGTTATCCATCAGCTTGCGCCAGTTGGGATCGAAGGCGATCTTGCGGCCTGCCTGCGAGGCCACGCGTGCCACCTGCAGCAGCCGCTGCGCCAGCGGTTCGCGGGCCAGGCTGATGCAGCCGAAATGCAGGACCTGCACCTCATCGAGCCAGTCCGGCGGCAGCCGGGTCGGGTCGAAATGCAGGTCGGCGCTATCGTCGCCGATGAAGAAATAATCGGGCGGGGTGGTTGAGGTCACCATCGCCAGCAACGGCGCCTTGGCCACTTGCTGGGTGAAGCGCATGTCGAGCCCGGCTTCGCGGGTGAGGGCATACAGCTCTTGCCCGAAGACATCGGTGCTGACGCTGCCGGCATAGCCGGTGGGCACGCCCAGTCGGGCTGCTGCGCGCGCCACGTTCCAGCAGGCGCCACCGGCGATGGCGCGCCACTGGCCATCGGGCTGGCGAATGAAATCGGTCAGTGCTTCACCAAAAACGACAAATCGGGCAGCGTGGGTCATCCGGGGCTTTCGTCAAACGGTCAGGGCCAATGGCCGGTTTTCAATTCAGTTCAGGTCGAGCGCATGACGGGCGCAGGCCTCGTCGGTCACCAGCCCGGTCAGCCAGCCGCCGCGCAGCGCGGCGCGCACTGCTTCAGCCTTCTTGCTGCCGCCGGCCAGGGCGATCACCGGACGCTTCGGGTGTACTGCCAGCGGCGGCGTGGTGATGCGCGCCGACAGCGGCGAACGCAGCAGGTTGCCGTCGCGATCGAAGGCATGGCAGATCAATTCACCCACCGCACCTTGCTGCTGCAATTGCAGCACTTCCTGGGCGTCGATGAAGCCGTCTTCGTGCATCGCCCCCTGCAGCGCGATGGTGCCGATGCCGAGGAAGGTGACATCGGCGCGTTCGGCCAGGCCGCTGACGATCTTGTAGGCGCGGTGATTGCACCACTGCTGGCGGTCGCTTTCGCTTTCGGCCACACGTGGCGCCGGCAGCAGGTAGAAGCGCGCCTGCAATTTTTCGGCCGCCTGCAGCGCCACGTCGTAGCGATTGGCCGAGCCGTCCGAGGCGAAGGCGCCGATCATCGAGACGATCTGGTGCTGCGGGCGGGCGATGTCGTCGAGCTTTTCGATGGCCGCCTTGAGCGTGCGCCCGGAACCGACATTGACCACCAGCGGGGTCTCGGTGCCAAGATATTGCTCCATCAGCTCGGCGCCAGCCACGGCCAGCATCTGCTGCACCTCTTGCGCCTCATGCGGATTGTCGCCGCCGCCGGCGCCCGGCACCACGCGGCAGGTATCGAGTCCATAGCGTTGCTGCAGGCCCTGCGCCAGTTCCAGGCAGGACGATACCGGATGCGTGATCCGCACCTTCACAAGATTGGCGGCGCCTGCATGGGCCACCATGCGCTGCGCCATCTGGCGCGAGATGCCGAGCCGCTCGGCGATCTCGTTCTGGGTATTGCCTGCCACGTAGTACATCCAGGCGGCGCGGGCCGCCAGGTCGAGTTTGGATGCAGCAGTTGACATGTTCTCCTTAAGCGCCCCTGATCGGCGGCATGTCTGTTTGTAATGTGACCATCATTCTACGGCGAGTTTTTGCATGTGATGAAGCCTGATTTGGGCAATTGCTCAATCAGAATGCAAATGCTTGACAAGTCCGGAAGGATACTTGATTATTTGCTCGCGAAAACAGTAAAAGCTCAAAACCAGTCGATCACGCCATCAGGCGGATACGACACATAACTACGGAGACAAGCATGCACACCATCGCGCCCCGGCCCCTCGTCCGTCGACGTTCGGGCCTCACGGCTTTCCTGCGTTCCGCCTGCATCACTGCCGGCCTTACCACCGCTGCGGCGAGCGGCCTGGCGCAAGCCGAGCCGGTCACCATCAATATCGCCTCGATCAACAATCCCGACATGATCGAACTGCAGAAGCTGGCACCGCAGTTCGAGAAGGCCAATCCCGACATCAAGCTGCGCTGGGTGACGATGGAAGAGAGCGTGCTGCGGCAGCGCCTGACCACCGACATCGCCACCAACAGCGGTCAGTTCGACCTGATGACCATCGGCGCCTACGAGGCGCCGATCTGGGCCAAGAAGGGCTGGCTGGCGCCGATGAGCGGCTTGCCGGCCGACTATGACGAAGCCGACCTGATCAAGCCGGTGCGCGAAGGATTGACGGTCGACGGCAAGCTCTATGCGCTGCCGTTCTATGCCGAGAGCTCAATGACCTACTATCGGCGCGACCTGTTCGAGCAGAAGAAGCTGAGCATGCCGCAAAAGCCGACCTGGGAAGACATCGGCAAGCTGGCCGCGCAATTGCATGACCCGGCCAAGGGCGTGTACGGCATCTGCCTGCGCGGTCGCGCCGGTTGGGGCGAGAACATGGCCATCGTCACCACCATGGCCAATGCCTGGGGCGGTCGCTGGTTCGACGAGAAATGGCAGCCGCAATTGACCACGCCCGAATGGAAGAAGGCGGTCAACTTCTATGTCGACCTGCTGCGCAAGTACGGGCCGCCTGGATCGAGCTCGAACGGCTTCAACGAAAACCTGGTGCTGTTCTCCAGCGGCAAGTGCGGCATGTGGGTCGACGCCACGGTGGCCGCCGGCATGCTGTATCACGGCAAGGATTCCAAGGTAGCCGACAAGACCGCCTTTGCCCCGGCGCCGATGGCCGAGACCGATCGCGGCTCGCACTGGTTGTGGATCTGGTCGCTGGCGGTGCCCAAGTCGTCCAAGTCGCAGGAAGCGGCCAAGAAGTTCGCCGCCTGGGCCACCTCCAAGGAGTACATCAACCTGGTCGCCAAGGATAGCGGTTGGGCGCTGGTGCCACCTGGCACCCGTCAGTCGACCTACGCCTCGGCCGAGTACAAGAAGGTGTCGCCGTTCTCCGACTTCGTGCTCGATGCGATCCAGACCGCCGACGCCAACAAGCCGACCGTCAAGCCGGTGCCCTATACCGGTGTGCAGTTCGCCACCATCCCCGAGTTCCAGTCGATCGGCACCGTGACCGGGCAGGCGATTGCCGGCGCGCTGGCGGGCAAGGGCACGGCCGACGCCGCGCTGGAAGCCTCCCAGGCCCAGGCGGTGCGGATGATGCGCCAGGGGCGCTACCTGAAGTAAGCAGTTCTGCCGCGCCCGTCCGGATTGTTCGGAGGGGCGTGGCGGTCGGTATCGTGGTCTTGTATTGGCCGCGCATTGGTCAATCCACCCGAGGCTGCCATGTCATCGATTCATTCTTCCCATTCCGTCACCATGTCCAGCAAGCGTCCCGCTTCTGCCCCCAAGGCCACGCTCGCCCCGCCGCGGCCACGCCTGAATCCGATTCGCCTGTTGCAGGCGCCGTCAGTGCTGATCCTGCTGGCATGGATGATCGTGCCGCTGGCCATGACCATCTATTTCTCGGTCAATCGCTACAACCTGATGGCGCCCGACCAGACCGGTTTCGTCGGCCTGGAAAACTACAGTTTCCTGCTGGAAGACCCGGCTTTCTGGCCATCGATCGGCAACACCGCGTTGCTGATCGGCTCGGTGCTGGTGGTGAGCGTCATCGGCGGCACGCTGCTGGCGGTGCTGTTCGACCAACCGTTTCGGGGGCGTGGCATCGCCCGCCTGCTGGTGATCGGCCCGTTCTTCGTGATGCCCACCGTGGCCGCCCTGATCTGGAAGAACATGATCATGCATCCGGTCTACGGCATGCTGGCGTTCGTCATGCGCCACCTGGGGCTGGAACCGATCGACTGGCTGGCCCAATACCCGATGCTGTCGGTGATCATCATCGTGTCCTGGCAGTGGATACCGTTCGCCTTCCTGATCCTGCTGACCGCATTGCAGTCGCTCGACAATGACCAGAAAGAGGCGGCCCAGCTCGACGGCGCCGGCCCGCTGCGCATCTTCTTCTACATCGTGCTGCCGCACCTCAAGCGCGCCATCACGGTGGTGATCATGATCGAGACCATTTTCCTGCTGTCGATCTTCGCCGAGATCTTCACCACCACCGCCGGCGGCCCGGGCACCGCCACCACCAACCTGACCTACCTGGTGTACGCCATCGGTCTGCAGCAATTCGATATCGGCATCGCGTCCGCCGGCGGCATCTTTGCCGTGGTGCTGGCCAATGTGGTGTCGTTCTTCCTGGTGCGCATGCTGGCGCGCAATCTGAAAGGGGCCAACGAAGCATGAACGATCAACGACAAAGCCCCTGGTGGGTGGGCGTACTGGCCTGGACCTGCGCCTTGCTCCTGTTCTTCCCGATCTTCTGGGTGGCGATCACGGCCTTCAAGACCGAACAGCAGGCCTATACGCCGAGCCTGCTGTTCATGCCGACGCTGGACACCTTCCGTGAAGTGTTCAGCCGCAGCAATTACCTGGCCTTCGTGCAGAATTCGCTCATCGTCTCGCTCGGCTCGACCTTGCTGAGTCTGCTGCTGGCGGTGCCGGCCGCGTACTCGATGGCCTTCTTTCCCACCAAACGCACGCAGAAGCTGCTGCTGTGGATGCTGTCGACCAAGATGATGCCGGCTGTCGGCGTGCTGATCCCGATCTACCTGCTGGCCAAGGGCAGCGGGCTGCTCGATACGGTTACCGGGCTGACGCTGGTCTATACGCTGATCAACCTGCCCATTGCGGTATGGATGGCCTACACCTACTTCAATGACGTACCGCGCGAAATCCTGGAGGCGGCCCGCATCGACGGCGCCAATGCCTGGCAGGAGATGATCTACCTGCTGCTGCCCACGGCCATGCCGGGGCTGGCCTCGACCGCCTTGCTGCTGGTCATCCTGTCGTGGAACGAAGCCTTCTGGAGCCTCAACCTGTCCAGCGTCAACGCCGCACCGCTGACGGTGTTCATCGCCTCGTACTCGAACCCCGAGGGGCTGTTCTGGGCCAAGCTGTCGGCCGCTTCGCTGCTGGCCATCGCGCCCATCATGGCGCTCGGCTGGCTGGCGCAAAAGCAACTGGTGCGTGGCCTCACGTTCGGGGCGGTCAAGTGATGATGCAGCGGCAACCGATCACCCACCTGGTCTGCGACTGCGACGGCGTGTTGCTCGACAGCGAAAGCATCGCGCTGCGCATTTTGCACCGTGAACTGCTGCCGCTGTTGCCGACCCTGGCCCAGGGCGAGGAAGAAGAACAGGCCCGCAGTGCCGGCTTGCACCATGCCATCGCCAATCGCCTGGGCATGTACACCGATCTGCTGCTGGATGAAGTCGATGTCGAGTTTGCCTTTGGCCTCACGGCGCAGCAGCGCGAACAGATCAAGGTAGTGGTGGCCCAGGGCTGCGGCGACCTGGCCGAGCCGGTGCCGGGCGTAGCGCAAGCGCTGGACATGATCCGGCTGCCGCGCGCGGTGGCCAGCAACAGCGAAAGCGCCCGCATCGAAGCCGGGTTGCGCCGGTGCGGCCTGTATGCCCAGTTCGAGGGCCGTATCTTCAGTGGTCATGAGGTGGCCCGGCCCAAGCCGGCGCCCGACGTCTACCTGGCTGCAGCAGCGGGCTTCGGCGTCGATCCGGCGCGTTGCGTGGCGGTCGACGACAGCATCACCGGGGTGCGGGCAGCGGTCGCGGCCGGCATGCATGTGCTCGGCTTTACCGGCGTGGCGCATGACCGCAAGGCCATGGCGCAGCAACTGATGCAGGCCGGTGCTGCGCGCACCTTCGACGACATGAAACTTTTTCCGCAACTGATTTCGGAACTGATCTGGTTGCGTTGAACACCCAGAACGCATCGTCCCAAAAGGCCTGCGGTGCGTTCGTCCCAAGGAGATTGATATGGCAGCAGTAAGCATCCGCAACCTGGCCAAGCGCTACGAGAGCCAGGAAGTCATGCGCGACATCAACCTGGAAATCGAGGACGGCGAGTTCGTGGTCTTCGTCGGCCCCTCCGGCTGCGGCAAGTCGACCTTGTTGCGCATGATCGCCGGCCTGGAAGAGATCAGCGACGGCGAGCTCGATATCGGTGCGCGCCGCATGAACCACATCCCGGCCGCCAAGCGTGGCGTGGCGATGGTGTTCCAGTCCTATGCGCTGTACCCGCACATGAGCCTGTACGACAACATGGCCTTCGGTCTCAAGATTGCCGGCAAGTCCAAGGCCGAGATCGATAGCGCCGTGCAGCACGCCGCCAGGATCCTGCATATCGATCACCTGCTCGACCGCAAGCCGCGCGCGCTTTCGGGCGGCCAGCGCCAGCGGGTGGCGATCGGCCGCGCCATCACGCGCCAGCCCAGCGTGTTCCTGTTCGACGAGCCCCTGTCCAACCTGGATGCGGCGTTGCGGGTGAAGATGCGACTCGAGTTCGCGCGCCTGCACCAGGATCTCAAGACCACCATGATCTACGTGACTCACGACCAGATCGAAGCCATGACGCTGGCCGACAAGATCGTGGTGCTGTCGGAAGGCCGGATCGAACAGGTCGGTTCGCCCCAGCAGCTCTACCATCACCCGGCCAACCGCTTCGTGGCCGGTTTCATCGGTTCGCCCAAGATGAACTTCATCGACGCCAGCGTGAGCGCCATCGGCGCCGATGGCGTGCTGGTGCAACTGGCCGGTGGCGGCCAGCAACTGGTCAGCGTCGATGGCAGCCTGCTGGCCGTCGGCGCGCCGGTCACGCTGGGCGTGCGGCCCGAGCACCTGCTGCAGGTCGAAGGGCAGGGGGCGTTGCGCGCGCAGTTTGCGGCGCGCGAGTTGCTGGGCGATTTTTCCTATCTCTACGCCAGCTGCGAGGGCGCCGACGACGGCCTGATCCTGCGCGTGCCGGACAGCGTCGATCCGGCGCACGGCAGTGTGCTCGAGCTGGGCGCGCCGGCCAATCGCTGCCATTTGTTTACTGCCGACGGACTGGCCCTGCCACGCCTGCCCCAGGTGAGTTCGCCGGCCCACGTGACCCAATAAGACAATGAAGGACCGCCAATGACAAGTTCACCCGACGACCTGACCTGGCTGCATATCGGCGCCGGTTCGTTCCACCGCGCCCACCAGGCGGTCTACCTCGATCGCCTGCGCCAGCAGGGCCTGGCCGGCCCCTGGCGCCTGGCGCTGGCCAACATCCGCGCCGACATGAGCGAATTGCTCGATGCGCTGGCGCGCCAGGACGGCGACTACACGCTGGAGACGGTCACCCCTGAAGGCCAGCGCAGCTACCAGCGCATCGAGGTCATCGATCGCATCGTGCCCTGGAGCGAGCAACTGGCCGAGCTGATCGCCGTCGGCGCCGCCGCCGGCACCCGCATCATTTCGTTCACCGTGACCGAAGGCGGCTACTACCTGGACCATCGTCACCGGCTCGACCCCGCCAACCCCGATCTGGCCGCCGACCTGCAATGCAGTCTGGATGGCAGCGGCCGTCCGCGCACCATCTACGGCGCCATCGGCGCCATCCTGCATGCGCGCAGCAAGGACGGCGGCCAGGCGCCGCTGACCCTGCTCAACTGCGACAACCTGCGCCACAACGGCGAACGATTCCGGGCCGGCCTGCTGGAGTTTCTGGCGTTGCGCGGCGAATCGGCATTGGCGGGTTGGGTGGAAAAATTCACCAGCTGTCCCAATGCCATGGTCGACCGCATCACGCCGCGCCCGACGCCGGCCGTGCGGGAACGCGTCAAGGCTGCCACCGGCATCGACGATCCCTGCGCCCTGATGGGTGAATCGTTCATCCAATGGGTGGTCGAAGATGACTTCAAGGCTGGTCGCCCGGCGCTGGAACAGGTCGGCGTCGAGATGGTGGCGTCGGTGCTGCCGTATGAAGAAGCGAAGATCCGCATCCTCAACGCCAGCCACAGCTGCATCGCCTGGGCCGGCACCCTGGTCGGGCTGCAATACATCCATGAAGGCACGTTGCGCGACGACATCCGCGACATGGCCGCCGAGTACGTCACGCAGGACGTGATTGCCTGCCTCACGCCCAGCCCGCTCGACCTGGCGGCCTACCGCGACACCACGCTGGCGCGCTTCGGCAATCCGGCCATCGAGGACACCAACCAGCGCGTGGCCGCCGATGGCTATTCGAAGATCCCCGGTTTCATCCGCCCCACCATCGAACAAAGCCTGGCGGCCGGGCGCGAACCGCTGGCCACGGCCATGCTGCCGGCGCTGTTCTTCGTGTTCCTGCAACGCTGGCATGCCGATGCCTTGCCCTATGCCTATCAGGATGGCCTGTTCGACCCGGCGGCGGTGCACGCCATGCTGTCGAGCGACGATCCCTTGCGCGCCTTCGCCGAAGATCGCGTGCTGTGGGGCGAGCTGGCGGGCGATGCGCGGTTGCTGGAGCTGTTGCGCCAGGCCGAGCAGCGGGTACGGCAATGGCTGGCGCGCTAGAATCGCACTCCAATAACGAATAACGAGGAGCGCCATGTATCTCGGCATCGACCTGGGCACGTCCGAGGTCAAGGCGGTAGCGATCGACGACAGCGGCCAGATACTGGCGCTGGCCGGCAGCCCCCTGGACGTCACGCGGCTGCATCCGCGCTGGTCCGAGCAGCAACCTGAACATTGGTGGCAGGCCTGCGGTCAGACCATGGCTGCGCTGCGCCGGCAACTGGGTGAGCAACGCTGGCGCACCGTCAGCAGCATCGGCCTGTCGGGCCAGATGCACGGCGCGGTGCTGCTGGACGAGCACGACCAGGTATTGCGACCGGCGATCCTGTGGAGCGATTCGCGCAGTGCGCCGGAATGTGCAGAGCTGACTAACCGGGCACCACGCCTGCACGCCCTGGCCGGCAACCTGGCCATGCCCGGCTTTACCGCACCCAAGCTGATGTGGGTGGCGCGTCACGAACCGGAGCTGTTCGCCCGCATCGCGTGTGTCCTGTTGCCCAAGGACTGGCTGCGCCTGCGCATGACCGGCACGCGCATCTCGGATCCATCGGATGCGGCCGGCACCTTGTGGCTCGATGTCGAGGCGCGCGACTGGTCCGACGAACTGCTGGCGGCCAGCGGCATGCGGCGCGACCAGATGCCGGCGCTGGTCGACGGCAGTGCGGTATCGGCCACGTTGCTGGCGGAAGTGGCGCAGGCCTGGGGCTTGTCGCCCGGGGTGACGGTGGCCGGTGGCGCCGGCGATGGCGCCGCCAGCGCCGTGGGGATCGGCGCCATCAATCCTGGTGATGGCTTCCTGTCATTGGGCACCTCCGGGGTGCTGTTCGTGGTCAACGACCGTTTCAGCCCCAATCCGGCGCGCGCGATCCATGCGTTCTGCCATACCTTGCCGCAGCGCTGGCACCAGATGAGCGTGATGCTGTCGGCCGCCAGTTGCCTGCGCTGGTTCTGTCGCCTGTGTTCGGTCGACGAGCCGACGCTGTTGGCCGAGATCGGGCAGCAGGGCACCGAGCAATTGGCGCAGGCACCGCTGTTCCTGCCGTATCTGTCGGGGGAGCGCACGCCGCACAATGATCCTTATGCGCTGGGCGTGTTCCATGGCCTGTCGCCGGAACACCAGCGTGCCGCGCTCGGCTATGCGGTGCTCGAAGGCGTCGCCTTCGGCATGGTCGACGGGCTCGACGCGTTGCGTGCAGCTGGGTCGGATGTAAGCCAGCTGTCGCTGGTCGGTGGCGGCGCGCGCAGCCCTTACTGGGCGCAACTGATCGCCGATGCGTTGGATGTACGCATTGTCACCCATGTCGGCGGCGAAGCCGGTGGCGCGCTGGGTGCGGCCCGGCTGGCCTGGCTGGCTGCGGGTGGCAGCGAAGAAGAGGTATGTCGCAAGCCCGAGATCCATGCGGTGCACGAACCGGACCCGGTGCGGCATGCGGCCTTGCAGGTGCGGCTGCAGCGGTATCGGCAGATATATACGCCGTATCCGCCGTTGTGACGGCCTTAGATCCAACGTTAACGCCACTGGGTTCCTGCCTTCGCAGGAACGACGGGGGTAGATGGATCGACTAACATTTTCCCATTCCCCGTCGTCCCGGCGCAGGCCGGGACCCAGCGTCGTCAAACGACCTTCGAGGCATCAGCAACGCCACCGGGTTCCTGCCCGCGCAGGAACGACGGCACAGGGCATACCATCACTTGCGGTTGAACTTGAACACCGAAATCGCCTGCAGCAATTGCATGGTCTGTTCTTCCAGGCTGCTGGCGGCAGCAGCGGCCTGCTCGACCAGCGCCGCATTCTGCTGGGTGGCCGCATCCATCTGCGTCACCGCCTCGTGCACCTGGTTGATACCGGCGCTTTGCTGCAGCGTGGCTTCGGTGATCTCGCCCATGATGCCCGAGACGCGCTGCACCGAATCGACGATCTCGCGCATGGTGTTGCCGGCGTCTTCCACCTGGCGATTGCCCACCGTGACCTTGTCGACCGAATCGTCGATGAGGTGTTTGATTTCCTTGGCGGCGCCGGCCGAGCGTTGCGCCAGTGAGCGCACTTCAGACGCCACCACCGCAAAGCCTCGTCCCTGTTCGCCCGCACGCGCGGCTTCCACCGCCGCGTTCAAGGCCAGGATGTTGGTCTGGAAGGCAATGCTGTCGATCAGGCCGATGATGTCGACGATCTTGCTCGACGAGGCGCTGATCTCGTTCATCGTCGCCCCGGTGCTGGCCACGGCGCTGCCGCCCTGGGTCGCAATGCGCGAGGCCGAACCGGCCAGTTGATTGGCCTGCACCGCGTGCTCGGCATTCTGCTTCACGGTCGAGGCCAGTTGCTGCATGCTGGACGCGGTCTCTTCGATGTTGGCCGCCTGCGCCTCGGTACGACGCGACAGGTCGAGGTTGCCCGAGGCAATCTCGTGGGTGGCACCGTTGATGGTTTCGACATTGGCGCGCACGTCGCCGATGATGGCCGTCAGGTTGACGTTCATCTGGCGCAACGCCAGCAGCAGATGCCCCAGCTCATCGTGGCGATCGGTCTCGATCCGGCCCGAGAGATCGCCACCGGTGATGGCGTGGGTGATGTCGAGCGCCTGGCGCAGCGGCTTGATCAGGGCGCTGCGCAATACCGCCCACAGCACCAGGCTGATCAGGCCAGAGGCACCTGCCAGCGCGCTGATCCACCATTGCTGCAGGGTGGCGAAGCCGGCAAACATCACCGCCAGCTGGATTGCCAGCATGCAGCTCATGGCCAGGTTGATGCGGGTGCTCAGGCGCATGCGGCCGAGCTGCCCCAGCCAGCCGGCGACGCCGGTGCGGATCACCTCGCCGCGGTGCAGCGCAATATGCTTGGCTTGCCCGCGACGCATGCTGGCGTACAGTTTTTCTGCGCCCTCGACCGAGGCGCGGTCGGGCTTGGTGCGCACCGACATGTAGCCGACCACCTGCCCGCTGTCGTGGATCGGCGTGACATTGGCGCGGACCCAGTAGTGGTCGCCGTTCTTGCTGCGATTCTTGACCAGCCCGGTCCAGGGTGTGCCGCCCTTGATGGTGGCCCACATGTCGCCGAAGGCGTCGCCCGGCATGTCCGGGTGGCGGATCAGGTTTTGCGGCGCACCCAGCAGTTCTGCTTCGGTGAAGCCGCTGATGTCGACGAAGTACGGATTGACATAGGTGATGTTGCCCTTGAGATCGGTCTTGGAGACGATCGCCCGACCGTCGACCAGCAGGCGTTCCACGCCAGTGACCGGCATGTTCATGCGCATTCTGTTACCCCCGTGTAAAGATGCTTGATGTGATGTGCGTGCGACCAGGGAGCGCGGGTTGCGCGACTCCTTCATACCTCGCCATTCCCGTAGCTTGGTATCGGTCTGGCCGGGTCAGCGTGACGCTGCCCGGCAGGTGAAGCGGCCTGACGTGTGGTCAGAGCACTTCGTTGCGGGGCTGGGCGTTGCTGCCTGGCTTGCCAAAGACGGCAGTGTAAGTCGCATAGAACGAGCAGTACATGATCACCGTCAATATTATCGAGATTGGCAGCAGGACAAACATCACCGCCGTGACGCTGCCGATGATCAGGCCCATCAGCAGGCTGATCAGGGTCATCACGATCAGGGTCAGGGCAAACCATGACAATGCGAACAGCAGGAAGGCGGCGCCGGCGCGCTTGACCGCGAAGAAGCTGTAGAACAGCGCCTGGCCCAGTGGCATCTGTTGCCACATGATCAACGGTGCGGCGTACCACAGGGCCATCAGGGCCGGCACGTACAGCACCGCCGCCACCACCATGGCAATGCTCATGCTGCCGGTGCCGGCGGCCATTTCGGCGCCCGACAGGCCGCCGCCCATCATGGCCTGCCAGAAGATGCCGCCATCCACCAGGCGCGAGATCGCCACCACCACGGTGGCGGCCAGCAGATACAGCAGGCCGAGCTTGAGCAATGCATTGCGCGCCGGGCTGCGAAAGCCGATCAGCAGCAGGTTGGGGTAGACCCGCTGGCCTTTTTCGATCTGCACGCAGGCTTGCATGAATGCCATCGAAAAGACCGGCATCAGGATCAGCGGCAGCAGTTGCCCCAGCACCGGGATTACGCCGGTGATCAGCATCAGGAAGGAGTAGCAAAGGAACAGCGTCGAGATCTCGGCAGGCTGCTTGCGAAACAACGCAAAGCCTTGCTTGACCCAGAGCCAGCCTTCTTTAGCGGGAATTTTCTGCATGTGTCTCGTTTATCAGAGGGCTGCCGGCGCTTGTGCGATGCGCAGCCGCAAAATGCGTTCGAAGTGCGCGGGATCGTGCGGAGTCAGCATCTCGGCCTCGCGCGGCATGTAAAAGTCGACCAGGCGCGACAGCCAGAAGCGCAGCGCAGCCGCACGCAGCATCGGCTGCCATGCCTGGCTTTCGGCGTCCGAGAAAGGACGCACCGCGCGATAGGCTGCCAGCATCGCATCGGTGCGGGCCTCGTCCAGCACGCCGGTGTCGAGATCGACGCACCAGTCGTTGACGGTCACGGCCAGGTCGAACAGCCAGGTATCGCAACCGGCGAAATAGAAATCGAAGATGCCCGACAGGCGTTCGCCCACGAACATCGCATTGTTACGGAACAGGTCCGCATGCACCGGTCCGCGCGGCAGCGCACGGTAGGTGGCGGTAGCGGCGAAGTCCTTCTGATACTGCACCTCGTCGGTCAGCAGGCGCGCCAGCCCGGCCGGCAGGAAAGGCAATACGGTGGGCGTATTCTCGAGCCACCAGGCCAGGCCCCGCAGGTTCGGCTGCATGATCTTGAAGTCGCGCCCGGCCAGGTGCATGCGCGCCAGCATGTCGCCCAGTGCCCCGCAGTGCACCGGTTGCGGATCGAGTTGCGATTCGCCTTCGAGCTTGCTGACGATCGCCGCCGGCTTGTCATTGAGCAGGTTGGCGATGGCGCCGCTGTCGCTGGGCACCGGCGCCGGCACCGGAATGCCGCGCTGGGCCAGATGGCGCATCAGTTCGAGGTAGAACGGCAGTTGCTCGATGTGCAGCTTTTCGAATAGCGTCAGCACATACTCGCCGCGCTCGGTGTCGATAAAGAAATTACTGTTTTCGATGCCGGAAGAAATGCCGCGGATCGAGGTGGCGCGGCCCAGCGGGAATTGTTGGATCCAATCCGAAAGTTGTTCCAGACTGACCGGTGTGAAGACTGCCATGACGAAATCTAAAGATGTGTTGCTTGCCGGGTACGCCGTGAAGCGGCGCCCTCAAAGCCCGCATCGAACCGATGCGGGGCGACCTTGCTGAAGCTGGACGCCGGTGGCCACGACTGCAGCCCCGGCGCAAGTCCGATTACTTCTTGCTGTTGGCGTCGGTGTCGCCTTCTTTCTTCTTGGTGCCCCAGTCGAATTCACCGACCTTCCATTGGGCATTGGTCGGCGGACCGCTCTGGGCGTCGCCCGGGGTCGAGCTGCCGACGTTCTGCTTCGGGCGCAGGTAATAGGTGCTGGGGCCGGACTTGACTTCGATTTCCTTGGTCTGTCCGTGGTCGCGTTGTTCCTTGATGCTGTTGCCGTTGCTGCTGTCGGCATCGCCCGGCTTGCGGATGGTCACCGCAGGCGGTTCGCCTTCTTCCAGTTTTTCGAGTTCGGGCGGTGGGGGTGCCGGTTGCGCCATGGGCATGGCGGCAGTCTGCGCCAGCGCCAGCGGGGCAGCCAGACTGGACAGGCACAGCAAGGCAGCGGCCAGCGACTCTTTGGACCAGACGTTGATTGGTTTCATGATGGTTTCGGGTTGGTCTAGGTGTTGTATCGGGCCATTGTAGCAAACCATCGCAGTGCGCCGCCGGTGTTTCGCCTGGGCAATCCACCGGCGGGCATGCCGCGCCGCCGTTACAGGAATGCGCCGCTCTGGCGCTCGGCTTCGACCGGCGAATCGATGGGTTGGTCTTTTTCGGCATGGAATTTCTGGATCGCGACGACGATCTCGGCCGGATCGTCGATCACCTGCAGCAGGTTCAGGTCTTTCGGCGAGATCATGCCGTCGTTGACCAGGGTGGTCTTGATCCAGTCGATCAGGCCCGACCAGAACTGGCTGCCCACCAGGATCACCGGCATCAGGCGCGACTTGCCGGTCTGCATCAGCGTCAGCGCTTCGGTCAACTCGTCGAGCGTGCCGAATCCGCCCGGCAGCACGACATAGGCATCGGCATACTTGACGAAGGCGACCTTGCGGGCGAAGAAATGGCGGAACGACAGCGAGATGTCCTGCCAGGCGTTGCCGTGCTGTTCGTGCGGCAGTTCGATGTTCAGGCCGACCGACGGTGAGGCGCCGTCGAAGGCGCCGCGGTTGGCCGCTTCCATGATGCCGGGGCCGCCGCCGGAAATCACGGCATAGCCGGCGTCGGACAGGCGACGGGCGATATCGATGCACAACGCATAGTGCGGATCGTCCGGTTTGGTACGGGCCGAACCGAAGATGGAAACGGCGGGACGCAGCTCCGACAGGCGTTCGGTCGATTCGATGAATTCTGCCATAATCGTGAGTACATGCCACGACTCGCGCGCCTTCTTTGCCGTTGCGCGTTCAATGTCGATCACTTCCCGCAGTCGCGGTACTTTTTTTCCTCTTTGTTCCATATGCAAAAAACCTTGTTGTTAGTTGATGGTTCCAGTTACCTGTATCGCGCTTTTCATGCACTGCCCGATATGCGTAACGCCGAAGGCGCACCCACCGGCGCGCTGTACGGCATCATCAATATGCTGCGCCGACTGCGTAACGATTATCCCGCAAGTTACGTCGCCTGTGTATTCGATGCCAAGGGCAAGACTTTCCGCGACGATCTCTATGCCGAATACAAGGGCACCCGCAAGCCGATGCCTGACGACCTGGCGCTGCAGGTCGAGCCGATTCATGCTGCAGTGCGGGCGCTGGGCTGGCCGATCCTGATGGTCGAGGGCATCGAGGCCGACGACGTCATCGGCACGCTCTCGGTGCGCGCCACCGAAGTCGGGCTCGACACCATCATCTCGACCGGCGACAAGGACATGGCGCAACTGGTCAACGAACACGTCACGCTGGTCAACACGATGAGCAACGAGATCCTTGATCCCAAGGGCGTGACCGAGAAGTTCGGCGTGCCGCCGGAGCGCATCGTCGATTACCTGAGCCTGATCGGCGACACCGTGGACAACGTGCCCGGGGTCGAAAAATGTGGGCCGAAGACCGCAGTGAAGTGGCTCACCGCCTACGGATCGCTCGATGGCGTGATCGAAAATGCGCCCAAGATCACCGGCGTGGTCGGCGAGAACCTGCGTCGCGCGCTGGACTGGCTGCCGCAGGGGCGGGTGCTGGTGACGGTCAAGACCGATTGCGACCTGTCGGCGCACATGGGCACCATCCTCGACTCGCTCACCATGCAGCCGCAGGACAATGCCGCCCTCAAGGATCTGTTCACCCGCTACAACTTCAAGACCTGGCTGCGCGAGATCAGCGAAGCGGGCAACGCCGCGCCGGTGGCTGCCACGGCCGTCGCTGCAGCAGATGGCGCGACGCCAGTGGCCGGCGCCGACCCGGTGGCGCAAGGCGGCCTGTTTGCGGCGCGTGTCGCGGCCGAGTACGAGACCGTGCTCACCGATGCCCAGCTCGATGCCTGGCTCGCCATCATCGACAGCGCCACCCTGACCGCGGTCGACACCGAGACCACCTCGCTGGATGCCATGCAGGCGCAACTGGTCGGCATTTCGCTGTGCTGCGACACCCGTCGCGCGGCCTATATTCCGGTTGCGCACGACTACCAGGACGCGCCAACCCAGCTTGCGCGCGAGCACGTGCTGGCGCGCCTGAAGCCGTGGTTCGAAGATGCCTCCAAGCCCAAGCTGGGCCAGAACCTGAAGTACGACAGCCATGTGCTGGCCAACTACGGCGTGACCATCAACGGCATCGTGCACGACACGCTGCTGCAGTCCTACGTGTTCGAGTCGCATCGCACGCATGACATGGACAGCCTGGCCGCGCGCCACCTCGATCGCAAGACGGTGTCGTATGCCGAAGTATGTGGCAAGGGCGCCTCGCAGATCGGCTTCAACCAGGTCGAGATCGGGCGCGCCACCGAATATGCCGCCGAAGACGCCGAAGTCACGCTGGCGCTGCACCAGGCGATGTGGCCGCAGATCGAGGCCGATCCCAAGCTGCGCTACATCTACGAGACCATCGAGGTGCCGACTTCGGTGGTGCTGCGCAAGATCGAACGCAACGGCGTGCTGATCGACAGCGAACGGCTGGCGACGCAATCCAACGATCTCGGGCGTCGCATGCTGGAGATCGAACAGCAGGCCTACGATCTGGCCGGACAACCGTTCAACCTGAATTCGCCCAAGCAACTGGGTGAGATCCTGTTCGGCAAGCTGGAACTGCCGGTGGTCAAGAAGACCGCCTCGGGCGCGCCGTCAACCGACGAGGAAGTGCTGCAGAAGCTGGCCGAAGATTACCCGCTGCCCAAGGTACTGCTCGATTACCGTGGCCTGGCCAAGCTCAAGTCGACCTATACCGACAAGCTGCCGCGCATGGTCAACCCGCAGACCGGGCGGGTGCACACCAACTATGCCCAGGCGGTGGCGGTCACCGGACGCCTGTCGTCCAATGATCCCAACCTGCAGAACATTCCGATCCGCACCGCTGAAGGTCGCCGCATCCGCGAAGCGTTCATCGCGCCCGAAGGCAGCGTGATCGTCTCGGCCGACTATTCGCAGATCGAGTTGCGCATCATGGCGCACATCTCCGGCGACGAAGCCATGCTCAAGGCCTTTGCCGATGGCGAAGACATCCACCGCGCCACCGCCGCCGAGATCTTCGGCATCGCGCCGGCGCAGGTCGAGTCCGAACAGCGTCGTTACGCCAAGGTGATCAACTTCGGCCTGATCTATGGCATGAGCGCATTCGGCCTGGCCGGTAACCTGGGCATCGAGCGCTCGGCGGCGCAGATGTACATCGAAAAGTATTTCCAGCGCTTCGCTGGCGTGAAGCGCTACATGGACGAGACCCGCCTGCAGGCCAAGGCGCTGGGCTATGTCGAAACGGTGTTCGGTCGCCGCCTGTGGCTGCCCGAGATCAATTCGCCCAATGGCCCGCGCCGCCAGGGCGCCGAGCGCGCCGCGATCAATGCGCCGATGCAGGGCACCGCCGCCGATCTGATCAAACTGGCAATGATCGCGGTCCAGGGCTGGCTCGAGTCGTCCGGCCTGGCCACCCGCATGATCATGCAGGTGCACGATGAACTGGTGTTGGAAGTTCCACAACAAGAGCTGGAACTGGTGCGTGAAAAACTGCCTGAATTGATGAAAAACGTTGCGGAGCTGAAAGTTCCCTTGCTAGCGGAGGTCGGAATCGGTAAGAATTGGGACGAAGCACATTGATTGCCTGATGGCATGGCTGGCACCGCCGACAAGCGATGTCAGCCTGACAATCACCAGCTGGCAATCGACGGAATCAGCGTAAGAGCAGAATCAGAATCAAAAAAACAAGAGACAGGCCGACAGCGTCAGGCAGTTAAAAAACAAGACGATGCGGCACAGGAGCGGCCGGGCATTCCGGCCTTGCAGCAGCGATCGGCGCAGCGCCGGTTCGGACAGGGATTTTCACCAAGGGCATGATTTCGCGCGCATCGCGTGTGCATCGTGCCGCCTGCGTCCGGCGCCCGCCGCCCCTCTGCAATCACACAAGGAGGAGACGATGAAATCAGGCATGAAGGTCGGCACCCGGCTCGGGCTCGGGTTTGCATGGGTGGTGTTGCTGCTGGTGGCGGTGACCGCATTCGGCATCTACAACATGCACCAGGTGCAGGCGCGCTTCAATCACGTCATCGAGGTCAAGAACCCCGAGAGCGCCCTGGTCAAGGACATGATGGATACCGTGGCCGAGCGCTCCATCTCGCTGCGCAACCTGATGCTGCCGGCAGCACCCGAAGACGTCGATATCGAAGCCCAGTACATCGATGCCCAGACGCTCAAGTACAAGATGTCGGCGCAGAAGTTGCAGAAACTGTTCGATGAGTCATCGGGCACCACCGCCGACGAGAAAGCCGCATTACCCAAGATCGGCGCGCATGCCGCCAACGCCGAAAAGCTGATCACGCAAGCGGTCGAGTTCGGCCAGCGGCGCGAAGCCTATGAGCTGGCGCAGTTCCTCAAGGACCAGTACCTGCCGGTGCAGAAAGCCTGGCAGGTCGAACTGAAGTCGCTGGCCGTGCTGGAAGACAACATCAACCGCGAAACCGCTGCCACCAGCGCCAGCGCGTATGCCCAGGCGCGCTTGCTGATGCTGATCATCAGCGCCATCGGCGTGGTCACGGCAATCCTGGCGGCGATCGTGCTGACCCGGCAGTTGCTGCGCAAGCTCGGCGGCGAACCCGACTATGCGGTGCAGATCGCCGGCCAGATCGCTGAGGGCGACCTGGCGGTAGTGATCGACACCCGCGCCGGCGACCATGACAGCCTGCTGGTGGCGATGCGCACCATGCGCGACAAGCTGGCCGCTATCGTGTCCCAGGTGCGCACCGGCGCCGAGACCATCACCACTGCATCGTCAGAAATCGCGCGCGGCAACCTCGACCTGTCGGGGCGTACCGAACAGCAGGCAGGTGCGCTCGAAGAAACCGCCTCGTCGATGGAACAACTCAATTCCACCGTGCGCCAGAATGCCGACAACGCGCTCCAGGCCAACGAGTTGGCCGTGGCCGCTTCGCAGGTCGCGGTGCAGGGCGGCACCATCGTGTCGCAAGTGGTCGATACCATGCAATCGATCAATGCCTCTTCGCGCAAGGTGGCCGACATCGTCAGCGTGATCGACGGCATCGCCTTCCAGACCAACATCCTGGCGCTCAATGCGGCGGTGGAAGCGGCGCGCGCGGGCGAACAGGGGCGGGGGTTTGCAGTCGTGGCTTCTGAAGTGCGCTCGCTGGCGCAGCGCTCGGCGGCCGCCGCCAAGGAAATCAAGGTCCTGATCGGCGACTCGGTGGGCGAAGTCGAGAACGGCAGTCGCTTAGTCGAGCAGGCCGGCAGCACCATGCACGATATCGTCAGCAGCATCAAGCGCGTGACCGATGTGATGACCGAGATCACGCATGCCAACCGCGAGCAGAGCAGCGGCATCGAGCAGGTCAACGAAGCGATCATCCAGATCGACGACATGACACAGCAAAATGCGGCACTGGTCGAACAGGCCGCCGCCGCCGCCCGTTCGCTGCAGGAACAGGCATCCGGCTTGCAGCAACTGGTGAGTGTGTTCCGGGTCGACGGGGTGCAGGCTGCACCGCACCCGGTGCGTCAGGCCACCGTGCCGGCGGAAAGAGAACTGGACGTCACGCCATCGGCGCCGGGATTGCCGCCGATGGCGCTGGGGTCCTGAGCTGATAGATCAGCGCGTCGCTGGCGTCCACGCCCGCAACTTCGCGGGCGAGTCCGTCATGACCGCATCCACGCCCAGTTGCACGGCTTCGCGATAAGCCTCTGGCGAGTCGACGCCGAACACCATCACCTTGACGTCGCGCCCGCTCCTGAAACAGGCCAGCGCGGCCGGCGTCCACCAGTGCGCATTGACTTCCGAGACGCCCTGGCCGAGCGTGAATTTCTCGACCAGTTGTACCTTGCGCACCAGTTCGATACCCGCCCACACGCCCGGTGCCGGCGCTTCGCACGGGCCGCCGTTCAAGGCCACCCGCGCCAGCCGCGCCCGGGTCGCATCGCGCGACTCGAACAATTGCGCCTTCGGGTACTTGGCCATCAGCGCCAGGATGTCGGCTTCGGTGGAATAGAAGCGCACCCGCTGCCAGGCGTTTTCCTCGTCCACGACGCGTGCCACCGCCGCCACCAGCGGCTCGGCCGGCAATTGCTTCATGTCGACCAGCAGTGGCGTGGCCGGCGGCAGGGTACGCAAGGCTTCGCGCAGGGTCGGGATGGTCACGGCCCGGGCGCGATACGGAAAGCGCTTGCTGCCATCGGCGTCGGCCACGGCGAACTGGTAGCCGGCGTTGAGACGGCGCAGGTCGGCCGCATCCAGCGTATTGACGGGGCCGCGGCCATCGGTGAGCGCCGCCAGGTCGGCCGGGCGATACAGAACCGGCTCGCCGTCGCGCGACACCTGCACCGTCATCCACAGCAGATCGGCGCCATTGCGCAACGAGGCCTGCAATGTCGACAAGGTGTTTTCAGGACCGTCGCCGGTGCCGCCCCGGTGCGCCGCCACCAGCGGCGCGGACGACTGGCAGGCCGTCAACGCCAGCAGCAGCGCGGCCGCGCCCATGAGTCTTGAGGCCGGATTCAGATTGAAGTTGGTCATGGTTTCACTTACCTCAGAATTTGTGGCGAATGCCGGCGGTCAGCACGTTCTGCGTGTTGCTGCCGCCCGGCGCCACGTACAGGCCAGGGTTGATCATGCCGCTGGAACGGATGTTGGCGTAGAACAGGTAGACGTCGGTGCGCTTGGACAGGAAGTAATCCACGCCGGCCGACAATTGCATAGCGCTGCCGTCGGCGGCGCCGACGAACTTCGAACGCGTGCCCACCACGTTGCCCAGCAACTGCACGTTGGGGGTGATGCTGTAGTTCACGCCCAGGTCGAGGATGTTGACGCGGCTGTTGTTGACGCCGCCGAAGGTGAAGGCGCCGCCGCTGCTGGCTGTGAAAGCGGTCATGGCGCTGCCGGCGGCCACCGCCAGCGGTTGGCGCACCTGCGAGAACGAACCGTAGAGACGGGTGTTGCCGATGCGCCAGGAGCCGCCCAGCAGGAAGGTGCGCAGCGATGCGCTGCCGGCGCTGCCGGCCACCGCGCCCGGCGCCACGCCGGAGTCGCTCGATCCGGTAAAGCTGTTGTTGGTGGTCAGCTTGTTCTGGAAGTAGGCCGCGCCGATCGACAGGCCGCCATTGGTGTAGCTGCCGCCCAGGCCAAACGACTGACCGGCGCCGACCGATCCGGCCTGCTCACCGAAGCCGACCAGCGTGCTCAGCACCACGCCGCCCATGTTGGGCGAGTTGTAGCGCACCGAGTTGTTCACGCGCGCGCCTTGCGAGCGGTCCAGGTTGAGTGCGTGGATGTTGTTGACCAGGCTGCCGAAGTCGAGCGCGCCGTTATACGCCGAGAGGTCATCGATGTAGTCCTTCTGGCGACCCAGCAGCAAGGTACCGGCACTGCCCGACAGGCCGACCACGGCGGTGCGGCCGAACAGCAATCCGCCTTGCGCCATCGCGCCGGTATCGGCATTGAAGCCGTTTTCCAGCGTGAACAGCGCCTTGAGGCCGCCGCCCAGCTCTTCCACGCCCTTGAAGCCCAGGCGCGAACCCTGCGCCACGGCGGTATCCATCGACAGCCGCGAGCCGGTGCCGGTAGGGTTGGCGGCGGTGGCGTTGGCGACCTTGTCGGTATAGGTGATGCTGGGATTGATGATGCCGTAGATGGTGACGCTGCTCTGGGCGTGCGCGCCGAAAGCGGTGACCAGCAAGGGGGCGGCGATCGACGCGGCAAGGATGTGTTTTTTCATCGGACGATAGTCAAAAAAGAGTGGGGGAAGTGAAGCGATGCGGACTATGACGATGCTTTGTTACGACGCCATGACTGATCGTCGATATGAACATCCGAACGCGTTCATGTGAAAACGAAAGCGGGTGTGAACGGTCATTTGGCGGTAACAATCGATCGATATCCTCCGGGTCACTTTCATTCGAATCCGTTGGTGACCATGTCGGGCAAACCTCCTGCCAAGCCTGTGGCGTTGCGCCACAACGAAATCGTCGCGCTGTTTCGCCAGCATGGCTTCATGACCATGGAGCGCCTGGCCGAGCACTTCGCGGTCACCCCGCAGACCATCCGGCGCGATATCAATGCCCTGTGCGACGCCGATATCCTGCGCCGGCGGCATGGCGGCGCAGAGATGATCCAGGCTACCCGCAATCAGCCCTACGAGACGCGCCGGGTCAACAACCTGGCGCAGAAGGCCGACATCGGCGCCGCCGTCGCGCGCCTGATCCCCAATGGCAGCAGCGTGTTGATCGGCATCGGCACCACGCCCGAACAGGTGGCGCTGGCGCTGTCGGAACATGATCACCTGACGGTGGTGACCAATAACCTGCGGGCCGCATTGGCGTTGTCGACCAACCAGAACAACCAGGTCATCGTGCCGGGTGGCACGCTGCGTTTTCCCAATCCCGAGATACTGGGCGCCGACGCCGACAAGCTGTTTCGCAGCTTCCGTGCCGACTATGGCATCTGCGGCGTGGGCGGGGTGGATGCCGACGGCACGCTGCTCGACTTCGATCGCATGGAATCCAGTTCGCGTCTGGCATTGCGCGAAAGCTGCCGGACCCAGGTGCTGGTGACCGATCACTCCAAGTTCGGCCGTACCGTGCCGGTGCGTGGCGGTCACCTGTCGGACGCCGCCATCGTCGTCACCGACCTGCCGCTGGCGCCGCATCTGGCCGCCATGCTGGACGGCAAGACCGAAGTGGTGGTCACTTCACGCCAGGAGCAGGCAGCATGAGCGCGATTGCCTTGCGCCTGCGGGGCGTGTCCAAGTCGTGGCAGGCCAACCAGGTCATCAAGCCGCTCGACCTCGATATCGAACGTGGCCAGCTGGTGGCGTTGCTGGGGCCATCCGGTTGCGGCAAGTCGACCTTGCTGCGCCTGATCGCGGGGCTGGAAGCGCCCGACAGTGGCAGCGTCGACATCCATGGGCGCGACATGACGGCAGCCGCGCCCGGTGCGCGCGGGCTGTCGATGGTGTTCCAGTCATACGCCTTGTTTCCGCACCTGAACGTGGCCGACAACATCTGCTTCGGCCTGCAGGTGCGCGGCATGCCGGCCAGCGAACGCAGCAGCCGTCTGCGCGAGGCGCTGGCATTGACCAACCTGCAGGGGCTGGAGCTGCGCCGGCCGGGCCAGCTGTCGGGCGGCCAGCGGCAGCGGGTGGCGTTGGCGCGCGCCGTGGTGGCGGGGCATTCGATCTGCCTGATGGATGAGCCGCTATCGAACCTCGACGCCAAGTTGCGCCACACGGTGCGCCATGAAATCCGCGCCTTGCAGCAGCGTCTGGGCATGACGGTGGTGTATGTCACGCACGACCAGACCGAAGCCATGGGCATGGCCGACAAGATCGTGCTGATGCAGGGCGGGAGCATCGTGCAGAGCGGCACGCCCACCGAGCTGTACGAGCGCCCGGCCAATGCCTTCGCCGCCGGTTTCATCGGCAGCCCGCCGATGATGCTGATGCCTGCCTCGGCCTTGCCGCAGGCACTGCGGGGCGGCTGTGAGCCGGGCAGCGCCACCCTGGTGGGCGTGCGTCCGGAGCACCTGCATTTGCGTCCGCTGACCAATGGCGCGCTGGCCGGCCTGGTGACCGGCGTCGAGTTCCAGGGCGCCGAGTCGTATGTCTACCTGTCGCTGTCCGCGCTCTCGGTGCGCACCGAGAGCGAACCGGTGATCGTGCGCGTCGCCGGTAAGACCACGCTCCAGCCTGGCGAGCGGGTCGGCCTGTGCTGGGACGGCGCCGATGCCCATTACTTCGACAGCGCCGACGGCCGTCGCCTGGCGATTGCGCCCAGGAGCGCACCGGTACCGCTGGCCGTGGTGCGCTGATTCTCCATTTTTCACGAAAGGATTCCCATGCTGAACCGTTTCCTGCGCAAGACCGCGCTGGCCATTTCACTGTTTTCCGCCAGCGCGGCGCATGCCGCCACCGAGCTGACCATGTATTACCCGATTGCGGTGGGCGGCCCGCTGACGACCGTCATGGATGGCTTGATCGGCGAATTCGAAAAGGGGCACCCCGAGATCAAGGTCAAGGCCGTGTATTCCGGCAACTACGACGAAACCCGGGTGCGCGCGCTGTCGGCGTTGAAGGGCGGCCAGCCGGCGCAACTGTCGGTGCTGGGCGCGCTCGATACCTATGACCTGATCGACCAGGGCCTGATCGAGCCTTTCGATACCCTGGCCACCACGCCGGCCGACCGCGCCTGGCTGCAAGGCTTCTATCCCGGCCTGATGGCCAACGGCACCATCGGCGGCCACGTATGGGGCATTCCTTTCCAGCGCTCGACGCTGGTGATGTTCTACAACAAGGACATGTTCCGCGCCGCCGGCCTGAACCCCGATGCGCCGCCCAGGACCTGGAAGGAAATGGTCGCCGCCGCCACTCGCCTGAGCGGCAACGGCAAGTACGGGTTGATGATTCCCTCCACCGGCTATCCGTACTGGATGTTCCAGGCGTTCGCGATCCAGAACGGTGTGGAGCTGATGAACAAGGAAGGCACCCAGGTCAGCTTCAACAGCCCGGCCGCGATCGAGGCGCTGGAATTCTGGCGCGCACTGGCGGCGACGCATAAGGTGATGCCTGCCGGCGCCATCGAGTGGGGCACCTTGCGCCAGGCCTTCGTGCAGGGGCAGACCGCCATGATGTGGCACACCACCGGCAATCTCACCGCCGTCAGGCAAGAGGCCAAGTTCGATTTCGGCGTGGCCATGCTGCCGGCCAACAAGCAACCCGGCTCGCCCGTGGGCGGCGGCAATTTCTATCTGTTCAAGGGCGCCACTGCGGCCCAGAAGACCGCTTCGCTGACCTTCGTGCGCTGGATGACGGCGCCTGAGCGCGCCGCCCGCTGGTCGATTGCAACCGGCTACGTTGGCACCAGCCCGGCCGCCTACGACACCGCTGCCCTGCGCGACTACACCAAGACCTTCCCGCAGGCGCTGGTGGCGCGCGACCAGCTGGCGGTGGCGGTCCCCGAGTTTTCCACCGAGCAGACCGCGCGCGTGCGTGAGGTCTTGTCCAACGCGATCCAGGCCGCGCTGACCGGCACCAAGACGCCCAAGCAGGCGATGGACGAGGCCCAGGCCGCGGCCGAACGCCTGTTGAAACCCTATCGCTGACATGCGTTTGTCCTCCACGTCGCTCACGCCGGCAGCGCTCACCCGGCGCGCCCACACCCTGCTTGCCTGGGGCTTGCTCAGCCCGGCCATGGTGCTGCTGACCCTGTTTGCGTTCTGGCCCATGGCCGCCACCTTCTGGGCCAGCCTGAACACCCGGGCCACCGCGCGCCGGCCCAGCGTGTTCGCCGGCATCGACAACTATCGCGCGCTGCTGGACGATCCGGTGTTCTGGCAGGTGGCCGGCAACAACTTGCTGTACGCCGCCGTGACCGTGCCGCTGTCGATCGCCCTGGCGCTGGCGATGGCCTTGTGGGCCAACGGGCGTATCGGCGGGCGCTCGCTGGTGCGCACGGCGTTCTTCACGCCCACCATGTTGCCGATGATTGCGGCGGCCAACCTGTGGTTGTTCTTCTATACCCCGGGGTTGGGTCTGCTCGACCATCTCGCGGCGCTGTTCGGCATCGGCCCCACCAACTGGCTGGGGCAGCCGGGCACGGCGTTGTGGGCGGTGATGGCGGTGACGGTGTGGAAGGAGTCCGGTTTCTTCATGCTGTTCTACCTGGCGGCGCTGCAGGCGATCCCGCCCGAGTTGCGCGAAGCCTCGCAACTGGAGGGCGCCAGCCGCTGGGCTTACACCCGTCGCGTGGTGCTGCCGCTGTTGATGCCGACCACTTTGTTCGTGCTGGTCAATGCGCTGATCAACTCGGTGCGCCTGATCGACCATCTCTTCATTCTCACCAAGGGCGGTCCGGACAATGCCTCCAAGCTGATCCTGTACTGGATCTGGGAAATGGCCTTCGCCTATCTCGACCAGGCCAGCGCTGCCGTCATGACGGTATTGGCCATCGCCGTGCTGGGCGTCATCGCCGCCGTGCAACTGCTGGTGTTCGACCGTCGCATCCATTACCGCTAAGACCATGATGACCAAACCTGCTGCGATCCTGCAGCCTGTCGAAAGCGCGCCCGCCAGCACCGAGTCCGGCCAGCGCCTGGCCTGGCTGCTCGACACCGGCTGCGCCTGGCTGCTGGCCGCGGCCTGGGTGGCGCCACTGTTGTTTGCGTTGTGGGCGGCGTTTCACGATTCGCATGCGGCCTTGTCCTTCGACTGGCGTGCGCCGCTGGTGCTGGATAATTTTCGCTACGCCTGGGCCGCTGCGCCCTGGCTGAATTATTTCTTCAATACCTTTTGCCTGGCCACGCTGATCCTGGTCGGCCAGTTCGCGCTGTGTACGCTGGCCGGGTTTGCCTTCGCGCGTTTCGAGTTCGTCGGCAAGCAGGTCGTGTTCATGCTGGTGCTGCTGCAGTTGTTCGTGCTGCCCGAGATCCTGATCGTCGAGAACTACGCGATGGTGGGGCGCCTGGGCCTGCTCGACAGCACGCTGGGGATGGCCTTGCCCTACATGGCCAGCGCCTTCGGCATCTTCCTGTTGCGCCAGAGTTTCATGCAGATTCCGCGCGAGCTGGAAGAAGCGGCCCGCATCGAGGGCTGCGGCTGGTTCGGCGTGTTGCGGCGGGTCTACGTGCCGGCCGCGCGCCCGACTTACCTGGCCTATGCGCTGGTGTCGGTGGCGACCCACTGGAATAACTTCCTGTGGCCATTGATCGTGACCAATTCGCCGTCGACGCGTCCGCTGACGGTGGGGCTGTCGCTGTTTGCAGCGCCCGAAAGCGGCGTCAACATCGCCGTCATCAGCGCCGCCACGCTGATGACGGTGGCGCCCCTGCTGCTGGCCTTCCTGGTGTTCCAGCGGCAGTTCGTGCAGGCGTTCCTGCGCGCCGGCATCCGCTAAACCTTTTTCCATTCCCCGATTTCAATTCCTGATCGCACACCCATGAAAGTCATCCAAGTTTCCGACATCCACCTGGTGCCGGACGGCAACCTGCTGTTCGGCGAAGATCCGGTGCAGCGCTTTCGCCAATGCATCGACCACATCAATACCCATCATGCCGATGCCGAACTGGTGGTCATCACCGGTGACCTGACCCACGACGGCGACGAGCCATCCTACCGCCTGCTGGCCGATTGCCTGCAGGCCCTGAAGCTGCCGGTGCAACTGTTGCTGGGCAATCATGACGAGCGCGAGGTGTTTCGCCGCGTCTTCCCGCAGGCGCCGGTCGACGACAACGGCTTCGTCCAGCACCACCACGACAGCGGCCAGGCGCGGCTGATCTTTCTCGACACCAAGCATCCCGGCACCCACGAAGGGCGCCTGTGCGAGCAGCGCCTGGCCTGGCTGGACCAACAGTTGCAGGCCGCGCAGGGGCGTCACGCCTACCTGTTTTCGCATCACCCGCCGTTCGAGCTCGACCTGCCCTCGATGGACTGGATCCGCCTGCGCGAAGAGGCCGACCTGCGCGCCCTGGTGCGCAAGCACGGCAATGTGCGGCACATGTTCTCGGGTCACGTGCATCGCCCGTCCGGCGGCAGCTGGTATGGCACCCCGTTCTCGACGGTGCCGGGCACCAATCACCAGCATGCGCTGGACTTTACCCTCACCGGGCCGGCCACCACCTCGATGGAACCGCCCGCCTATGCGGTGCTGAGCCTGCGCGAGCAGGGGGTGGTGGTGCACTACCACGCGTTCATGGACCAGTCGCGCCTGTACCCCTACTACGGCTGATCTGTTTGCAGGTAGACTCCGGCGTGGGAACCCTTCCATCAACCCTTGGAGAACCGCTGATGAACGACTTTCGCAATGACATCGACAGCCTGCTGGGACAAAGCAAGCTGCCGGATACCGCCGATCGCCGCACCTTTCTCAAGACTGCACTGGGCACCGGTTTTGCCGCCGCCGTGCTGCCGGTCTGCGCCCAGACGATGATCAAGACCGACACCGCGGGCCTGACCGCCGGTGAAGTCGCCATCACCGTCAACGGCCAGCGCGTGCCCGCCTACCGCGCCCAGCCCGAAGGCAAGACCCACCTGCCGGTGATCATCGTGGTGTCCGAGATCTTCGGCGTGCACGAGCACATCGCCGACATCGCGCGCCGTTTCGCCAAGTTGGGCTACCTGGCGATCGCGCCGGATTTCTTCGTGCGCCAGGGCAATCCGCAGTCTTACACCTCGATTGCCGAGCTGCAGAAGGAAATCATCAGCAAGGTGCCCGATGAGCAGGTGCTGGGCGACCTCGATGCCTATGTCAAATGGGCCGGCGAGAATGGCGGCGACACCAGCCGCCTGGGCATCAACGGTTTCTGCTGGGGCGGCCGCGTGGTGTGGCTCTACAGCGCTCACAACCCCAAGGTCAAGGCCGGTGCTGCCTGGTATGGTCGCCTGGTGGGCGACAAGACCGCGCTGGCGCCGCAGCAGCCGATCGACATTGCCGCCACCCTGAAGACGCCCGTCATCGGCCTCTATGGCGGCAAGGACCAGGGCATCCCGGTCTCCACCGTCGAGCAGATGAAGGAAGCCTTGCAGAAGGCCGGCAACAAGTCGGAATTCCACGTCTACGCCAATTCCGGCCACGCCTTCAATGCTGACTATCGCCCCAGCTATGTCGAGGCCGACGCCAAGGATGCCTGGACCAAGGTGCTGGCTTTCTTCAAGCAGCACGGCGTGGCTTGAGGCCAGCCTCTTATTGGTGCGCATCCGATGCAGATCAAGGCGGCGCGCACCAATTTATGCGGGCAAGTGGTGCAAGGGACGGAGCTTTCCGTCCCTTTTTCATTGGTGATCGGCAAAAACGCCTGGCTACACCGGGCGGATCCGGCGCATCCCGGGTTGGCACGTCGTTTGCTAGCAAATGATGTGAGTAGAAGCGGCTAGCAGTCGGTAGCACTTACCGTCCTGCGGGGCATTGCTCGTGACGCCATCGGCACACGCCGATGGTCCTGATCGTTCGCCAGGACACGAGACCATGTACATTGCCCGCGCGCCTTCGCCTTCGCTGTCATTCCTGCCGCCTGCGCGGGCTTTCCCGTTTCCTGATGCATCAAGCCATGCCCATCTGCGGTCGGGGCGGGTGCGTTCCTGTTTTCTGTACAACACATCTCAACTGCGTGACCAATACCTGATTGCGCTCATGCCCGCCGTCGACCGCACCCGCTCGCTGGCGCCCGATTGCTGATGTCTCGATTTGTCGATGCAAGTTCAACCCACCTGGAGAGGAAGGCCATGAAAAAGCAAGCGATGCAAAAACGGACATTCATGCGGCATATCGCCGCCCTGGCACTAGGCGCCGCCGCCTGGCAGATGGCCGGCATGGCCCATGCCGAAGACAAGGTCACCCTGCTGTCGAACTGGTATGCCCAGGCCGAGCATGGCGGCTTCTACCAGGCCGTGGCCAAGGGCATCTACAAGAAGTACGGCATGGACGTGACCATCAAGATGGGCGGCCCGCAGGTCAACAACATGCAGATCCTGGTAGCCGGGCAGGCCGATTTCAGCATGGGCTATGACTTCACGGTCATGAAGGGCATCGAGCAGGGCTTGCCGCTGGTCACCGTGGGCGCTTCCTTCCAGTCCGATCTGCAAGGAATGATGACGCATGACGACGTCGCCAGCCTGGGCGGCCTGAAGAACAAGACCATCCTGGTGGCAGGTTCGGGCCAGTCGAGCTGGTGGCCTTGGCTCAAGTCCAAGTATGGCTACACCGATGCGCAATCCCGGGCCTACACCTTCAACCTGCAGCCCTTCTTCGCCGACCCCGGCATCGCGCAGCAGGCCTATCCCTCGTCGGAGCTGTTCCAGGCCGACAAGGCGGGCGTGAAGAGCAAGTTCTTCCTGTTCGCCAGCGAAGGCTATCCGCCCTATGGCACCACCATCATCACCTTGCAGAAGACGGTGGCCACCAGGCCCGATCTGGTGCAGCGTTTCGTCAGGGCCACCGCCGAAGGCTGGAAAAGCTACCTGGAAGACCCGGCGCCGGCCAACGCGCTCATCAAGCAGGACAACAAGAACATGAGCGACGAACAACTGGCCTATGCATTGGGCAAGCTCAAGGAGTTGAAGGTGGTCACCGGCGGCGATGCCGCCAGGCTGGGCATCGGCGTGATGACCGACGAGCGCTGGAAACAGACCTATGACGTCATGGTGGCCACCGGCCTGCTCAAGGCCGGCACCGATTATCGCAAGGCCTACACCACCCAGTTCGTCAAGGACATGAAGGTCATGCCCTGAACCTGGCAGCTCGTGGTCAACCTGGTTTTTCGGTTTTCGTTTTTTCCGGCGAAGGCGACCGTGTTGGCACGCCGGCCGGATCGCCGTGGATCCATCTGGTTCGCGGCCCATGCACAAGGAGTAGCAGCATGCTGGTGACCCAACAAAGAGTGTTGCGCAAGTTCTGGTACGCGCTCATGCCCATCTCGCAACTGACGGCGGGCCCGCAACCGTTCACGTTGCTGGGCGAGAAGCTGGTGCTCTGGTTGAAACAGGACGGCAGTCCCGCCGCCTTGGAGGATCGCTGCTGCCATCGCACGGCCAGGTTGTCCAAGGGGTTCGTGGAGAACGGCAATATCGTCTGCGGCTATCACGGCTGGACCTACAACGGCGCAGGCGCCTGCGTGCGCGTGCCGCAAAACCTCGATGGCGCGGTACCCTCGGGCGCTTGCGTGAAGGCCTATCACTGCAAGGAGCGCTATGGCTACGTCTGGGTGGCGCTGGAAGATCCGCTGCGTGAGATTCCGGATTTCCCGGAAGATGGCGCGCCCGGCTATCGCCGCATCTTCCAGTTCTACGAGCGCTGGGATACCAGCGCGCTGCGCATGATGGAAAATTCCTTCGACAACTCCCACTTCAGCTACGTGCACCGTGCCACCTTCGGCCTGTACGACCAGCCCAAGCCGGAGAAGTACGAGATCGAGGAAACCGACTACGGCTTCGAGGCCGAGACCCGCGTGCCGATCAAGAACGTGCCGGCCAGCCACCGCGTCACCGGCAGTACCGCCGACACCACGGTGCGCCACATGTTCAACCGCTGGTACCTGCCTTTCGTGCGCCGCTTCGGTTGCACCTATCCGGAGACCGGGCGCCACCACATCATCTACAACTGCGCCACGCCCATTGATGATGGCGCCATCATGCTGTCGCAATGGCTGTACCGCAACGATACCGAAGAAGAGTGTCCCGAGGCCGAGCTGATCGCCTGGGATGCGCCCATCCTGGTGGAAGACCGGGAGATCCTCGAAGCCACCGACCCCGATGCCTGCATCGACGTGCGACGCCGCCAGGAATTTCACATGGCGTCCGACCGACCCGGCCTCATGATGCGCCGCATGCTGCTGCAATTGCTGCAAGAGCACGGCGAATCCGAAGTGTTCCGCATCCATCCCGCTGCATGAACCTACCAGGAGATTCCATGGACAGAGACGATCACGCCATGTCGCATGCCGCGGCGTGGGAGCAGGAGCGGGCCGCGCCGGCCGCGGCGCCGGTGCTGTCGGCGCAGCGGGTGGAAAAGACCTACCGCAACGGCACCCGGGCGCTGGACGAGGTCAGGCTGGATATCGGCCGGGGTGAGTTCGTCTCGTTGCTGGGGCCGTCGGGTTGCGGCAAGAGCACCTTGCTGAAGATGTTCGCCGGGCTGGAAGAGCCGTCCCATGGGCAACTGCGCTGGTGGGGCGGCAACCTGGCAACGGTCGGCACGCCCGAGCGCACGCTGGCCATGGTGTTCCAGGAAGCCACGCTGATGCCGTGGGCGACGGTCGAGCAAAATGCGCGGCTGCCGCTGGACTTGCGCCACGTGCCGCGCACGCAGTCCGATGCGCGGGTGGCCGCAGCCCTGAAGCTGGTCGGCCTGGAAAAATTCCGCCAGGTGCTGCCGCGTGAGCTCTCGGGTGGCATGCAGATGCGCGCCTCGATTGCACGTGCGCTGGCGACCTCGCCCAACCTGTTGCTCATGGATGAGCCCTTCGGCGCCCTGGATGAATTCACCCGCAACAGGCTCGACGCCGACCTGCGCGACATCTGGAGCAAGCACGACCTGACCGTGGTGTTCGTCACCCACAGCATCTACGAGGCAGTGTTCCTGTCTTCGCGGGTGATTGTGATGGCGGCGCGCCCGGGACGGGTGATCGCCGATGTGGCCATCGATGCACCGGGCCCGCGCGACGAGGCCTTCCGCATCTCGGCGCCGTTCATGCAGCACTGCAAGACGCTGTCGGATTACCTGACGCTGGCTAACCAGCAGGGAGGCGATCATGAAGCCGAACACTGAGCCGCTCGTCAACCGTCCCGGCTTCTGGCGCGTCGTGGCGCCGCTGGCCATCGGCATCACGCTGATAGTGATGTGGCAGATCGTGTGCACGTGGCTGCAAGTGCCGTCCTATCTGGTGCCCACGCCGGCGGTGATCGCCAGGACCCTGCTGGCGGACTGGGGCATGCTGCTCGATTCACTGCTGGTGACGCTGAAGATCACTTTCCTGGCCTTCGCACTGGCAGTGATCCTGGGGGTGGCGATTGCATTCGTGTTCGTGCAGAGCCGTTTCATCGAGGTGAGCCTGTTTCCCTATGCGATCATCCTGCAGGTCACGCCCATCGTGGCCATTGCGCCGCTGATCATCATCTGGGTCAAGGACACGACGGCGGCGCTGACGGTGTGCGCCACCATCATGGCGCTGTTCCCCATCATCTCCAACACCACGCTGGGGCTGCGTAGCGTCAATCCGGGCTTGCTGAACCTGTTCCGGTTGAACAAGGCCTCGCGCTGGCAGACCCTCAAGCGCTTGCGCATTCCCAGCGCCTTGCCTTATTTTTTCGCCGGCTTGCGCATTTCCAGCGGACTGGCGCTGATCGGGGCGGTGGTGGCCGAGTTCGTGGCCGGCACCGGCGGCACTGGCTCGGGACTGGCCTACCAGATCCTGCAGGCCGGTTTCCAGCTGAACATCCCGCGCCTGTTCGCGGCCCTGCTGCTGATCACGCTGAGCGGCATCCTGCTGTTCTGGCTGATGAGTGCGCTCTCGCGGGTCATGCTGGCCAGCTGGCATGAAAGCGAGATGACATGAATACCTTCCTGATCAGGAACCTGCAAGCCATCATGACGGGCTTGCCCGGCGCGCAGGCGCGCCATGCCGGCCCGGACATCCGTGTGCAGGATGGCGTGATTGCCGCCATCGGCCAGCTCGCCGCGCTGCCGGGCGAGGAGGTGGTCGACGCCAGCGATTGCGTGGCGTATCCGGCCTGGGTCAATACCCATCATCACCTGTTCCAGTCGCTATTGAAGGGCGATCCGCTGGGCATCAACGCCACGCTCACGCCCTGGCTGGCGGCTACGCCCTATCGTTATCGCGCCAGATTCGATGCCGAGCTGTTCCGCCTGGCGGCGCGCATCGGCATGGTGGAACTGCTGCGTTCCGGCTGCGGCACGATTGCTGATCATAACTACCTGTACTACCCCGGCATGCCCTTCGATACCTCAGAGATCCTGTTCGAGGAGGCCGGGCGCCTGGGTCTGCGCTTTGTGCTGTGCCGGGGCACGGCCACCCGCACCCGGCAGCTCGAAGCCGAGTTGCCGAGCGCCTTGCGGCCGGAGACGCTGGAGGGCTTCCTCACCGACATGGAGCGACTGACCAAGCGTTTCCATGACCCTTCTGCGGCCTCGATGCGGCGGGTGGTGATGGCGCCGACCACGCCGCTGTATTCTGCCGCGCCCGAGGAGCTGCGCGAGATCGCCATCGCCGGCCGGGAGCTGGGCTTGCGCCTGCACAGCCATCTCTCCGAAACCGTGGGTTACCAGGACAGCGCCCAGGCCCTGCACGGCTGCAGCCCGGTGGAATTCTGCGAAAGCATCGGTTGGCTGGGACCGGACGTGTGGTTCGCGCATCTGGTCAAGCTCGACCCGCAAGAAATCCGTCTGCTGGGCCAGACCGGCACCGGCATTGCGCATTGCCCGCAGAGCAATGGCCGGCTGGGCAGCGGCATCGCGCCGATCCGGGCATTGGAGGCGGCCGGGGTAGCGGTGTCCATCGGCGTCGATGGCGCGGCCTCCAACGAGGCCGCCGACATGATCTCGGAAACCCATGCCGCCTGGCTGATGCAGCGTGCCCGGCGCGGCCAGGAAGCCACCCCGACCTGGCGCGGCGGCAGATTCGAGGGCGGCGCCGATGAGGCCACGGTGGAAGACGTGGTGCGCTGGGGCACGACCGGTGGCGCCCGCGTACTGGGAATGGCGGCGCTGGATGGCCTGCAGGTTGGCCAGCAGGCTGACATCGCCTTATACCGTCTGGATGATCCGCGTTACTTCGGCCTGCATGATCCGGCCATTGGCCCGGTGGTCTCGGGTGGCCGGCCTTTCCTGAAGGCAATGTGGGTCGGCGGACGCGCCGTGGTGCGCGAGGATGCGATTGCCGGCGTGGACCTGGCCGAGCTTGGCGCGCAGGCCCGGCAGGCGGTGAAAAGCATGCTTTCAGGCAACTGATGGTGCCGCCGGGCTGGCGGCCGGCAGCCGGCACGGGGCGCGCTTGGCCGGGATCCACATGGGATCCCGGCCAAAACTGCTAAAATGCCGGGATGATCAAGAGACGTAACGCGCCCTTCCATCCGCTGGCCGAAGATTCGGACGAATCCTCGCCTTCCTTCAGCGGTATCGATCCTTTTCGCCGCGGCAGAACGCGCCGCGCCGCAGCCAGTGCTGCTGGTCCCGGTGGCGACGACGCCCCGGCCGATGCTGATGGCGTCGACCAGAAGCCCCTTGAGCTGGACCTGACCAACCATTTCCTGATTGCCATGCCGTCGATGCTCGACCCGATCTTCGGCGGCACCGTGGTGTACCTGTGCGAGCACAACCACAACGGCGCCCTCGGGGTGGTGATCAACAAGGCCACGGACATGACCATGGACGTGCTGCTGGAACGCATCAACCTGACCCTCGAGATCCGCCCCGATACGCCAGAGGCGATGCCCGGCGTCTATCGTCGCCCGGTGATGTTCGGCGGCCCGGTGCAGGTCGAGCGCGGTTTCGTGCTGCATTCGACGGCCAACAGTTTTTCGTCGACGCTGCAGGTCACCGACGAGATCGCCCTGACCACCTCCAAGGATGTGCTGGAAGCGGTGGCGCAAGGCGACGGCCCGGAGCGGGTGCTGGTCACGCTGGGTTGTTCGGGCTGGAGCCCGGGCCAGCTCGAGCAGGAGCTGGGTCGCAACGGCTGGCTGACGGTCAAGGCCGATCCCGCCATCATCTTCGAATTGCCGGTGGAGCAGCGCTTCACCGCCGCGCTGGCCTTGCTGGGGATCGACCCGGTGATGCTGTCTGGCGACGCCGGACGCGCCTGAGGCTGCCGTGGGAACCCTGCTTGCCTTCGACTTCGGACTCAAGCGCATCGGCGTGGCCGTGGGCAACACCGTGCTGCGCCAGGCGCAGCCGCTGGTGGTGATCGCTGAGGCCACCAACGACGGCAAGTTCGCCGCGATCACGCGCCTGATGGCCGAATGGCAGCCGCAGCAATGCGTGGTCGGGCTGCCGTTGCATCCGGACGGCGCCGAGCACGAGATGAGCGTGCGCTGCCGCCGCTTCGCCAACCAGTTGCATGGGCGCTTCGGGGTCGAGGTCACGCTGGTCGACGAGCGCTATTCATCGGCGGTGCTGAACGCCCAGCGCGGCGAGTTGATCGACGACCGCGCTGCCGCCATCATTTTGCAGCAATACTTTGACGACGCACATTCATGAGCACAATACATAACGATGCTTCTGCGCTGGACGCCGAAGCGCTGTACCAGCAACTGGCGCAGCAGGTCAGGGCCGGCTTGAAGGACGCCACCGAAGTGGCACTGGTGGGCATCCATTCGGGTGGCGCCTGGCTGGCCGAGCGGCTGGCCGCCGAACTCGGGCTGGCGTCGCGCCTGGGGTTCATCGACGTCTCGTTCTACCGCGACGACTTCTCCGAGAAGGGCCTGCGCCCCGACGTCAAGCCGAGCCAGATCCCGTTCGCCGTCGAAGGCGCCACCATCGTCCTGATCGACGACGTGCTCTATACCGGTCGCACCACGCGCGCGGCCATCAACGAACTGTTCGACTACGGTCGTCCGGCGCGCATCCTGCTGGCCGCGCTGGTGGACCGGGGCGGGCGCGAATTGCCGGTGGCTGCCGACTTCCTGGCCGCCACGGTACAGCTGGAAAGCCAGCAATCCCTGCATCTGCAACGCGCCGACGACGGCCGATTTTCCCTGACGGTGGTCCATGCTTAATCCACAACTGAACAAGAACGGCGAACTGCAGCACCTGCTGACCATCGAAGGCTTGCCGCGCGCCATCCTGACCCACATCCTCGACACCGCTTCGTCGTTCGTCAGCATTGGCGACCGCGAGGTCAAGAAGGTGCCGCTGATGCGCGGCAAGAGCGTGTTCAACCTGTTCTTCGAGAACTCCACGCGCACCCGCACCACCTTCGAGATCGCTTCCAAGCGCCTGTCGGCCGACGTGATCAACCTCAACATCCAGGCCTCCAGCACCAGCAAGGGCGAGTCGCTGCTCGACACCATCGACAACCTGGCCGCGATGCACGCCGACATGTTCGTGGTCCGTCACGCGCAATCGGGTGCGCCGTTCTTCATCGCCAAGCACCTGATCGACACCAAGCAGTCGCACGTGCACGTGGTCAATGCCGGCGACGGTCGCCACGCGCACCCGACCCAGGGGCTGCTGGACATGTACACCATCCGGCACTACAAGAAAGACTTTTCCAACCTGCGGGTGGCCATCGTCGGCGACATCCTGCACAGCCGCGTGGCGCGCTCCGACATTCATGCGCTGACCACGCTGGGCGTGCCCGAAGTGCGCGCCATCGGGCCGCGCACGCTGTTGCCGAGCGGCCTGGAGCAGATGGGCGTGCGGGTCTTCCACAACATGGAAGAAGGTCTCAAGGACGTCGACGTCATCATCATGCTGCGCCTGCAGAACGAACGCATGAGCGGGGCCTTGCTGCCGTCGGCGCAAGAATTCTTCAAGAGCTATGGCTTGACGCCCGAACGCCTGGCGCTGGCCAAGCCTGACGCCATCGTGATGCACCCTGGCCCGATGAACCGCGGCGTCGAGATCGACTCGGCCGTGGCCGACGGCGCCCAGGCGGTGATCTTGCCGCAGGTGACTTTCGGCATCGCGGTGCGCATGGCGGTGATGGGTATCGTGGCGGGCAACTGACTAAAGAAAAAAGCGAACTGATGAAACTGCATATCAAGAACGGACGCCTGATCGACCCCGCCAACGGCATCGATGCGCAACAGGACGTGTACGTGGCGGCCGGCAAGATCGTCGGCATCGGCCAGGCGCCAGCCGACTTCACGGCCAACAAGACCATCGACGCCACCGGCCTGGTGGTCGCTCCCGGCCTGGTCGACCTGTCGGCGCGGCTGCGCGAGCCCGGTTACGAATACAAGGCCACGCTCGAATCCGAGATGCAGGCCGCCATCCAGGGTGGCGTCACCAGCCTGGTGTGCCCGCCCGACACCGATCCGGTGCTGGACGAGCCGGGACTGGTCGAAATGCTCAAGCACCGTGCCCGCTCGCTCAACCAGGCTCACGTCTATCCGCTGGGCGCCTTGACGGCCGGCCTGAAGGGCCTGGCGCTGACCGAAATGGCCGAGCTGACCGAGGCCGGCTGTATCGGGTTTTCGCAGGCTGACGAACCGATCCTCGACACCACGGTGCTGATGTCGGCGCTGCAGTATGCCAAGACCTTCAACTACACCGTCTGGCTGCGTCCGCAAGACCCGCACCTGGGGCGTCATGGCATTGCCCATGCCGGGCCGGCCGCTTCGCGCCTGGGGTTGTCGGGCGTGCCGGTGATGTCCGAGACCATCGCCCTCTATACCTTGTTCGAATTGATGCGCGCCACCGGCGCCCGGGTTCACCTGTGCCGGATGTCGTCGGCGGCCGGTCTGGAGCTGGTGCGCCAGGCCAAGAGCGAAGGCTTGCCGGTGACCTGCGACGTCGGCGCCCATCACATCCACCTGTGCGATCTGGATATCGGTTTCTTCGATTCGAACGCCCGCATGACGCCGCCGCTGCGCTCGCAGCGCGATCGTGAAGCGATTCGCAGTGCGCTGCTCGACGGCACCGTCGATGCGGTCTGCTCCGACCATACGCCAGTGGACGACGACGAGAAGCTGCTGCCCTTCGGCGAAGCCTCACCGGGCGCCACCGGTCTCGAACTGCTGCTGTCGCTGTCGCTGAAGTGGGCGCTCGAATCCGACAGCCAGGGCAAGGATGTGCTGTCCAAGGCAATTGCCAAGATCACGCATCGGGCCGCCAAGGTCGCCGGGCTCAAGGCCGGTAATCTGGCCGTGGGCAGCGTGGCCGACCTGTGCCTGTTCGACGCCAATGCGGTTTGGGTGGTCGAGGGCTCGGCGCTGGCCAGCCAGGGCAAGCACACCCCGTTCCTGGGTTATGAATTGCCGGGCGTGGTCAAGGCCACCATCGTTTCGGGTCACATCGCTTTCGAGCGTTGAACCGGTTGATATGCTTGCATTTCGCGCGCTGCGACTGACGTTGCATCTGTTTCAGGGCATGGCGATCTGCGCCGTGCTGTTTCCCTTCACTGGCGCCGCTGGGCGCGAGGCGCATGTACGGCGCTGGTCGCGCAAGCTGCTGCGCATCTGCGGCATCGCCCTGAAGATCGACAGCCCGGCGCCGATCCCGCGGTCGTTGCTGGTGTCGAACCACATCAGCTGGCTCGACATCTTCGTGGTCAATTCGCTCAAGCCGTGCCGCTTCGTGGCCAAGTCCGACATCCGCAGCTGGCCGCTGGTGGGTTGGCTGTGCGCCAAGACCGGTACCATCTTCATCTCGCGCGGCAAAGCGAGCGATGTGCGACGCATCTTCAAGGGCTTAGTCGAGAGCATCGAGCGCGGCGAGCATGTGGCATTTTTTCCGGAAGGCACCACCGCGCCGCAAGGCACGTTGCTGCCGTTTCACGCCAACTTGTTCGAAGCGGCCATCGATGCCAAGGCGCCGGTGCAGCCGTATGCGCTGCGCTACGTGGACCGCGACGGCCGACTGCATCCGGCGGCCAATTTCATCGGCGAGATGACGATTGTCGAGAGCATCCTGGCGATCCTGAGGTCGCGCGGCATGACTGCCGAACTGACCCAGTTGCCGCTGATTTCCACCGATGGCATGCATCGGCGCGAACTGGCGTTGTTGTCGCGGGCGGCGATTGCCGGCGGCCTGGGTTATGCGCTTGAAGAAATCAGCCCGGTTTCTGCGCCTGCGGGCAATCCACCTGGAACAACGCCCGATCTGACAGCCGCACCGCAGTAAGCTTGCCACCCCAGACGCAACCGGTGTCGAGCGCCATCAGGTTAGGGCGCAGCATCAGTCCCAGGGTCGACCAGTGGCCGAAGACTACGGTGGTGTCGGCAGTGCGGCGCCCGGGAACGTCGAACCACGGCATCAAGCCTTCCGGCGCGCCGGCTGCGCCTTCCTTTACCTTGAAGTCCATGACGCCATCGGCGTCGCAGAAACGCAGCCGCGTGAAGGCATTGATGATGCAGCGCAAGCGGTCATGGCCTTGTAGCTCATCACTCCAGCGATCCGGTTGGTTGCCATACATGTGGGTCAGGAAATCGACCCAGCCATCGCTGCGCAGCATGTCCTGCACCTCGCCGGCCAGCGCCATCGCCTGGGCCGCGTCCCATTGAGGGAGCACGCCGGCGTGCACCACCAGATGACCTTCGTGGAAGATCGCCAGCGGCAGGCGACGCAGCCAGTCGATCAGTTCGTCGCGGTCAGGCGCATCCAGGATCTCGTGCAGGGTGTCGTCCTTGTGCAGTGGCCGAATGCCCTGTGATACGGCCAGCAGGTGCAGGTCGTGATTGCCCAGCACCGCCTGGGCTCGGTCGCCCATGGCCATGACCGCGCGCAGTGTTTGCAGGGATTGAGGGCCGCGGTTGATGAGGTCGCCGGCGAAGATGAGCTTTTTTTCGACCACGGACGTGTCGATCAGCTTCAGCAGTTGTTGAAGTTGCGCCCCGCAGCCTTGCAGGTCGCCGATGGCAATTGAGGTCATGTGGGAGTGCCGCGTGGCAAGAATTGAAACACTTGCTGGTTGAAGAAAATTATCAAAGCAACAATTTACTTTTGCTTAATGAAAGCGCTAGGTTAAGGCGGAAATCGGCGAGCATGCAAAAATTTGGTCGAGGTTCTTGTCAGGCAAGATGAGAAAGGGGTTTCTATTGGTAAAATAGCCCTTTACAACGTTTTAATATGAATATTTCCGTAGGTTTTTAGGGTAATGCTTGAAAATCTTCAATTATTACCGAGATGCTTAGTATAAAAAGACGGGCATAGGCAAAAGAAGGTTAACAATGGCAGAATTGAATTTTTCGGGAACTGGTGGGGACAAGGCGGGGCAGCAGATCGGAACGTCTGGGTTGGGTGATCTTGCAGTGGTGATAAAACGCCAATGGATATCGGTTTTCGTATGCATTGTGCTTGGCTTTGCAGTGGCGATGGCAGCCTATGTGGTAACTCCCGAAAAGTGGACCGCGTTTATTACCGTCAAAATAGGCAAAATTCCGCAGAAAGGCAAAGATGAAAACATGCTCATTGAGAGCGTGGATCAATTTGTAGCGCGAGTTGGCGGGCGAGAGTTTCAAGATCGTGTGCTGGGCCTGGCGAAGATTGAGGAAGGCGAACTGACTGGTGCGCAAGCGACGCTGTTTAGAAAATCTTTTCTGGCTAGCTCTCTAAGAAATTCTGATTTTGTGCAAATCAGTTTCTCGGCGAAATCCCAGGACTATGCCAAAACACTGGGCGCTGCGATTACGCAGAGCGTATTGAGTGACCATAAAATCCCGTTCGACGCGGTCAAGGCGCGGTTGAAAGCGCAACTCGACAGCATCGCGCACGAGGCTGCAATCGCCAACGACGCCAATTCACAAATGCAGTCCGAACTGAGCGGCGCGCGTAAGACTGGTGCTGAAAGCCATTCTCTGGCGAATGTGACGTTGACGAGTTTGCTTGTGAATAACATGAGGCTGCGCGAAAGTCTGCGTGCGACCCAAAGCGATCTCGAGCGTGATCTTTCCATCACAAATCTCTATGCCACCACGGTGACCGCGGTTCATATCGACGATGCTCCTTTTCCGAAGGCAATCACTTTTGCCGGAATCGGTATCATTTTTGGCTTGATCCTAGGCGTTTTGCTCGCAATGTTCAGGACTCGTACCTGATAGCTCAACCGGCATGGCGCCGTCGAGCTACCGAGCGGTTGGGTGCAAGGTTTAACCAAAAATATTTTATATATGCATAACAGATCAATTTCCGTTATCGGACTTGGCTACGTCGGTTTGCCGGTCGCGGTGGCATTTGGGCGCACTGCTCGCACCATCGGTTTTGATATCAACCAACATCGGCTGGCCGAACTGGTGAGTGGACATGACCGCACCAACGAAGTCACTTCCGATGATCTGGCAGCGGCCGATATCACTTTTACGGCGGACACTGCCGTGCTCGCTTCGGCAGATTTTCATATTGTCGCCGTACCGACGCCTGTGGATGAGGCGCACCAGCCGGATCTAACGCCTCTGGAGCGAGCTTCCGAGACCGTTGGCCGGGCGCTCAAGAAGGGGGATATCGTGGTGTATGAATCCACGGTCTATCCGGGGGCGACCGAAGAAGTGTGCGTGCCTATTCTTGAAACAATCTCGGGCCTCAAATGTGGCAGCGACTTTACGGTTGGCTACAGTCCTGAGCGTATCAATCCTGGTGACAAGGAACATACCTTCACCAAGATCACCAAGGTGGTATCCGGCCAGGATCAGGCAACGCTCGACGTCGTAGCTGCGGTTTATAGCTCGGTCGTGACGGCCGGCGTGCACAAGGCCGCTTCAATCAAGGTGGCAGAAGCGGCAAAAGTGATCGAGAACACACAACGCGATCTCAATATCGCGTTAATGAATGAGCTGGCCCTCATCTTCGACCGCATGGGCATCGATACCCTCGACGTGCTTAAGGCTGCGGGTACCAAATGGAATTTCCTCAATTTTAGGCCGGGCCTGGTTGGTGGGCATTGCATCGGTGTAGATCCGTATTACCTTACACACAAGGCCGAGATTCTCGGTTATATCCCGCAGGTGATTCTGTCCGGTCGGCGCATCAATGACGGAATGGCCAACTATGTCGCACAGCAGACGATCAAGCAATTGATCCTGAACAGTCATCTCGTTGCCAGCAGCACGGTGACGGTGCTTGGACTTACCTTCAAGGAAAATTGCCCGGACTTGCGCAATTCAAAGGTGATCGACGTGATCAAGGCGTTGCAGGAGTTCGGCATAACCGTGCAGGTTTGCGATCCCCATGCCGACCCGGAAGAAGCATTTCACGAATATGGTGTCACCCTGATTCCTCAGGCAGAACTGAAGCCGGCTGACGCACTGATCTTTACCGTTGCACATCAGGAATTTGCCGGGTGGGGCGCGGAAGAAGTGCGCTCGCTGCTAGGCGAGCGGCCGATCGTGGTCGACGTGAAGGGTATATGTGACGCGGCGGCGGTTACTGCCGCTGGTATCAAGTTTTGGCGTTTGTAATGGATAAGATGATGTCGAAGTATGCAGAAGTACAGGCCGCGCTCAGGGCTCAGCCAAAAATCTGGCTGGTCACCGGTGTGGCCGGCTTTATCGGTTCCAATTTGCTGGAGATGCTTCTCAAGCTCGACCAGCGCGTGGTCGGCCTGGATAATTTTTCCACCGGACATCAGCGCAATCTCGACGAGATCAAAGCGCTTGTCAGCCCGGCGCAGTGGGATCGGTTCAACATGATTCGTGGCGACATCTGTGATCTGGCCGACTGTGCCAAGGCTGTTGCTGGCGTCGACTACGTATTACATCAGGCTGCGCTGGGCAGTGTGCCGCGATCACTGGAAGACCCAATCCGTACGCACAATACCAACGCAAACGGCTTCTTGAACATGCTGGTGGCCAGCAGGGATGCAAAGGTGCAGCGGTTTGTTTATGCAGCATCAAGTTCGACTTACGGTGATCATCCTGGGTTGCCAAAGGTCGAAGATCGCATCGGCAAGACCCTCTCGCCATATGCCGTTACAAAATATCTCAATGAGATCTACGCCGATGTATTTGGCCGCTGCTATGGCGTGTCGGCTATCGGGTTGCGCTATTTCAATGTATTCGGTTCGCGCCAGGACCCGCAAGGTGGCTATGCCGCAGTGATTCCGAAGTGGTTTGGCGGGATGTTGAGTGGTGAAGAAATCTTCGTCAACGGTGATGGCGAGACAAGCCGCGATTTCTGCTACGTGGACAATGCCGTCCAGGCCAATATTCTGGCAGCCACGACGACCGATGAGGGTGCCGCCAATCAGGTATATAACGTCGCGGTAGGTGATCGCACGACCCTGAATCAGCTCTATGGTCACATTCGTACGCTGGTCCAGCGGGCGGGCGTCGACTCTGTACGCGAAAACCCCACGTATCGCGATTTTCGTCAGGGAGATGTCAAACATTCGCAGGCTGACATCAGCAAAGCTCGGCAACTCCTCGGTTATGCACCTACCCACACTGTGCTGCAGGGACTGGAAGTGGTCGCACCTTGGTATCGGCAATTTTTCGCATCGTTGAAGTAATGCTACCGCGCTCTGCAATGGGGGTTGTGTGCTAGCAGCAGCAACACAAGCGAACGGACTGGCAATGGAAAAAAAATATCGGGATATGGCGGCCGAGCTCGTCGTATTGTCGATGATCCTGGCGGCCGGCCTGACGTTATATCTGGCCGACCTCGACAAATCCACGGTGTTTCTGGTCTACCTTGGGTCGGTTGTCCTGGTGGCTGTACTCATCTTGTCGGTGTTCTACAACCTGATTTTTGCTGCCCGCTTATTTCTGCTGTTCTTGGTCGGCGCCTATCCGCTTGGCGTCAAGCTGCTCGGTGATAACCTTTATTTTTCGGTTTTTGAATTTACTACGCAGACGCTCAGCGTGACGACCACCATGTATGCCCTTAGCCTTGTTGCGGTGGTGGGGGCGTATCTTGGTTGGAAGGCCGGTACGGTCAGTGACAAGTCTTCAGGTCATGCGGGGAGAATTCTTCCCGCACTGGATGAATATTATTTTTGCGTATTTTGCCTGTCTGCGGTCTTTGCCACACTGACCGGATTTCTGATCATCAATTCGTCTACCGGCACTATCCTGGATTCGGCTTATGGTACGGGCACCGAAGGGTCTCCACTGATCGGTAGCGCAAGCGCGATGGGAGGCATTTCCCTGTCGATCATGTTCTATTGTGCCTTGATTGCCCGAAAGAAATCGTACTGGATCGTAATCGGCCTGGTGGCCTGCTATCTGTTGTTGTGGTGCCAGATCTTGCGCGGATTACGCCAGGATGTCGTCGGCGCGGCATTTTCATGCTTGGTTCTGTTTCTGATGTTCGAGTTGCGAAACGTGTCGATCAAGTTGAAATATTTCTTTTATGTCGTGCCATTGTTTTTGCTGCTTGAAGTTTGGGGCTTGGTAAGAAGCGGCTTAAGCCTGTTTCTAGCGGGACGGCTCAATGTAACCGAATTGCTGGACATGGGGCTGGGTAACGCCGCTATCCTGCCCGGTGTTGTCTATTCGGGCACGTTGGGGCCGATTGCCACCACATTCGCCAATGTAGTGGCCTTATTCGAACGGCACTCGGTTTCGCTGCTGTATGGCCAAGGCTATCTGGACTATATCCTGCGCACCCCGCCAGAGTTTCTGTATCCCGACCGCCCGAAAGACTTTGCGACGATGTTCGTAGACTATGGCTTGTCCAGTGGCGGTGGTTTTTTTGAACTTGCCGAGGCGTATCTGAATTTCGGGTTGATTGGGGTGTTTATTGCGCCGTTCGCGATCAGCTTCATCATCTCGGGCGTTTATTCTCGTGCAATACAGCGTCAAAACATTTTTTACGTTTTTGCACTGTCGTCCATCTTGTGTGTATGGCTACGGGGATCTTGGTACCAGACGTTCGCTTTTTACAAGTCCTTTGTGTCGGGACTGGTCTTGTATCTCATCATCCATTCGCTTGCACTGCTGTTGACCCGGCGACAACGGTAAGCCCAGAGTGAGTTTGCCAGGCGTGTCTGCTCGCGCGCCATGGTATCCGTTTGAATCTGTCGTCCTGTACTTGAGAACAAAAGAAAACCTTTATGCGTTTACAGGCATTGATCGTTTTTAGCTCTGCCGTGATGCAACGGTTGTCTGTTTTGGTCATGACAATCCTGGCTGCGCGCATTATTGGCGCCTCCGAGCTAGGCAAATTTGCGATTATTTACGCTACCTGCGTCAACTTGACTGGGTTCATCGGAGACGGCTTGGCCGCGACCGTAAATCGTGAAGTACCTCTGGCAGGACAACGGTCCGTCAATGCGCAATATGAGATGGCGAGCATGCTGATGTCGTTTTGCGTGGTACTGGCATTGGTACTGAGTTTGCTGACCGCTGTCTTCGCGCCGCTGCTTAGCCAGGTCATCAGCGGCAACGCCGATTTGACTTCGTACGTCCGGATTTCCAGCGTGATGACTTTGTGCCTTCTGCCCAATACTGTCGCCAACGCATTGCTTAATTCCTTCGACAAGAACCTGCCCGCGGCCATTGTTGCGTCTATCGGCGCCGTCGTTTCGGTTAGCCTTGGCCTTGCGGGAGCTATGCGCGCCGGGTCATTCGGCATGTGCCTGGGTTTTGCCGTCGGTATGGTGTTGCTCAGTGTGGCTTACGCCATCCTGCTGAAGCGGTATTTTCCCGGGCTCAATTTGGGCTTGCCCGAGCTTCGCAACTATTTTCGTTCCGGCGTTTTCCGTGCATTTACGTTCCCGACCATGGCGGCCATGGCTCTGGGCGGTCCCGTGCATTGGCTATGTCTGAGCTTTTTGGGTTCTTCCGCTGCCGGGGTCCGCGAAATTGCAATTTTCAGTGCACTCTTCCAGTGGTATTCCATTCTCACGTTCATCCCTGGCGCGCTGATGAACTTCACCATCCCCTGGCTAGCCCGCGCCAAGGTTGTGGGCGAAGCCGAGTTCCGACAGCGCGCCTTGCGTATTGTGTTGTTGATGTCCGGCACGGTAGGTGTGCTACTGGCCCTGGTGGTGCTGTTTGAACCTTATATTCTGGCGCTGTACGGGCCAGATTTTGCGCGGGAAAGCGGCGTACTTGTCTTGTTGGCCGTGTGCGGATTTCTAGCGGCGCTTATTGCGGTCATGAACCAGATTTCATGGGCGGCCGGGAAGACCTGGAGTAACCTCATGGCTGCATCAACCTATGGGGTGGCCTATATCGTCAGCGCCTTCGTGTTCATCAGGGTGCTGCATTTCGGTGCCAGCGGACTAGGGTGGAGCATCCTGATTGCGAGTCTCATCCAAGGCTCGTTGCAGGCGAGGTTTTCCTTTACCAATAAACCTAGAACAATAGGAGACACATGAGCGATTACAACCTGATTCGTCTGGATTCGAGCAATTTCGCCGATCTGCTTGGGCTGATGGAGGTCGTTAATGGCAGTACGCCTGACGGTCACCAACTCAGGAAAAAATACGATACCCGCGCATTCGGGGCGGAGAACCTCGGTTACCTCGCCTACAAGCAGGGTGAGAAGATTGCAGCTGCATACTACGGCGTGTTTCCGATGCGGGTGATGCTCGCTGGCAAAGAGGTACTGGCTGCGCAATCCGGCGACACCATGACGCATCCTGATCATCGCGGCAAAGGCTTGTTTATCGCGTTGGCTCGCAAGACCTATGCACTAGCTGCCGAGGAAGGTGTCAAATTTGTCTTCGGATTCCCGAATAGCAACTCCTATCCCGGGTTTGTCAAAAAACTGGCATGGCAGCATCCCTATAACATGGTCGCGGTCAATATCGTCGTCCCGACCCTGCCGGTCAATCTGCTGGCCAAGCGACTGCCTGTATTGGCGCGCCTGCAGAAGAAGTGGCTGACTACCTTGCTGGACATGTTCTTCGTGAAGGCTGGCGAGCTACCGTTGCCGTGTTCGTCGGTGACCGGCAGCGGTAGCGCTGGCGTGGTCAGGGATCGCGCCTTCTGGGACTATAAACGTGACTGTTGTGAAGCCTATCAGGTCGGACAGACCATCCTCTTCCTGAAGTACGACGGTGACATCAGTATCGGCGATGCCGTTGCCGCTAACGGTGAAATCGGTCCGGCGATCAGCAAGCTCAGGTTTGTCGCAGCACTGGCTGGAATCTTGCGCATCAAGACTTACTGCTCGCCAGGCTCGCAACTGGCCCGCAATCTGGGCAGCAAGGGGCATACGCGAGAAAGCCTGGCCTATGGTTATGTTGCGTTTGAAGAAGGAATGCCCTTGGAACAGCTTCAATTTACCTACGCTGATTATGATACTTTCTAGAAAATTTCTGCGGCGTACTTTTTTGAATGCTGTCGGGCCATTCAAGCAGATCTCGCCTTCCGTGCATATCCTCAACGGGCATGTGATCGGTATGGATCCCGGACACGGGAAAGCCAGTTTTCGCCGCATGTTACGCACGCTCAGCCGCAGTGCAAAATTGGTACGTATCGAAGACGCCTGCGATATGGTCCGAAATCGCAAGCAGGTGTCTGAGCCGATGATTGCATTTACGTTTGACGACGGCTTCATCGACTGTTATGCCGATATTGCTCCCGTGCTGGAAGAATTCGGGACCAATGCACTCTTCTTCATTAATCCGAACTTCACCAATGGTGATCAGGCTTATGTGGAAAACTTCCTGAAGTCCAATGTTCCCGAGATTCCCGGCAGGCCGCCGATGACTGCGGCTATGGTCCGGGAGCTGGCAGGACGGGGGTTTGTCATCGGAGCGCATACGATGGATCACATGCGACTGACTTCTGAGGATCCGGCTTTTCTGCAGCATCAGGTGGTCGACTGCAAAGCGGCCGTCGAGGTGATTTCCGGTATGCCCTGCGATCACTTCGCCTGGACCTATGGGCGCTTTTCCGACATTTCGGATAGGGCTATTCAGGTAGCCGCGGATCACTACCAGTATGTGTTCAGTGGCGATCGTTACGCAAGCTATACCAGCATCGATGGCAAGGTGCTCAATAGACGCCACTTTGAGTGCGATTGGCCGGCCTCTCATGTGAAGTACTTCCTGTCGGTCAAGCGCCATCACTGAGAGTTCATCGGCATTGTTCTGGCCGCATCGGGGCTGGCGCGAACAGAGTACTCATTTTAATTTTCTGGGACGTATATGTGCGGCATAGCAGGATCTGTATTTTGGTCGGGGGGGCGTGAACAGGGCGCGCAGCTCAATGCCGCGCTTGATGCCATCGAAGCACGTGGCCCTGATGGACGCGGTATCTGGCAGGATGACTTGTGCCACCTTGGCCACCTTCGTCTGGCCATCATCGATCTGTCCGATCGCGCCGCGCAACCGATGCCGTCCAACGAAGGGCGCCATGTCATCATCTTCAACGGCGAGATCTACAACTTCGAGCAGATACGCGAGGAAATTGGCAGTACGTATGCTTGGCGCAGCCATTCAGACACCGAAGTGATCCTGGCCGCCTACTTGCGCTGGGGGCCTGAATGTCTGCAAAAGTTCAGAGGCATGTTTGCGTTCGCCATCTGGGACAGGGTCGACCAAAGTTTGTTTGTGGCGCGTGACCGCATGGGTGTGAAGCCCTTGTATTTTCATGCCAGTGAGAATTGCTTCGCCTTTGCCTCGCGGCCGCGTGCAATCTTCAAACTGTTGCCAGACTTGTCACGTCAATTTGACCAGCAGGCGCTGCGCCTTTATCTGGAATCCGGCTACATTCCCGCACCTTATGCTTGTCATGAGGCGATCCGCAAGCTGGAGCCCGGGCATTATCTGCGTATCAGCGCGAACCACTTCGAAAAGGTTTGCTACTGGTCGCTAGACAAGATTGGTACTGACAGCACCAAGGAACACAAGAGCGAAAGCGAACTGCTCGATGAGCTGGATAAACTGATCGATGAATCCGTGCAGCTACGCATGGTCAGCAATGTTCCCGTAGGAGCCTTTTTGTCAGGGGGCATCGACAGTTCTCTGGTCGTGGCCTATATGAAGAAGCACGCGACTGGACCGGTCAAGACGTTTACGATCGGCTTCGATGACCACGAGTTCGATGAAAGCCAGCATGCGCAAGCTGTCGCCGATCACCTGGCAACCGATCACGTGCGAGAGCATTTATCAGCCCAGGATTTGCTGGCGTTGATGCCCACTTATCTCGAAGAATACGATGAGCCGTTTTTCGACTATTCGGCCTTTCCCGTGATGGCTGTCTCACGCTTGGCACGACGGCATGTCACTGTGAGCTTGTCCGGTGACGGCGGCGACGAGGCATTTGGCGGTTATCACTATTACAAGCTGGCCCAGGATCTGAGCCAGTTGCAGCGCCTGCCGCGTGTTCTCAGATCCGTGCTTTCTGGCGTGTTGAAGCGCTTGCCCAATCACAAGCTCAAATTGCTGGCGGGGGCGCTCAGTTCAGAAGGCAATCCACAGACTTTCGCTTTCGTGCGCAGCGTGATCAAGGATTTCAAGCAGGTGATGAGCCCGGAAATGGTGTCCCGGACGCGGTCGCTGGAAGATCTCTTTGCCACGCGCGCGGCTGCATTTGCAAGCGACCTGTCGCCCGCGGAAGCTGCCATGCGTCTGGATCTGTCCTATACGCTGCCTGACGACTACCTGCAAAAGGTGGATGTGGGCAGCATGGCTTTTTCGCTGGAAGCCCGCGAACCGCTGCTGGATCATCCGATTCTGGAATGGGCTGCCAGCCTTCCCTTGAAATGGAAAGTGCGTAGTGGCATCAACAAGTATCTTCTGCGTGAACTGGCCTACCGGTATGTGCCACGGGAAATCCTTGACCGCCCGAAGATGGGATTCGGCGTACCGATGGCAGCATGGCTGCGTTCCGAACTCAGGGAGTGGGCCGAAAATCTGCTGGCAGAGCGTGAATTGATGCGCAAGGTTGGCCTGGATTACGCTCAGGTAATGCAGGTGTGGCAAGACCATCAGGACGGGCGTCGCGACGCGCAAAGTTGTTTGTGGTCGATCCTGGTGTTGTTGCAGTTTGTCAAGAAATTCGAGGCAGCAGAATGAAGATTGTCATCAATGCCCTGTCCGCTCGTATTGGCGGTGGTCAGACTTATCTACGCCAGTTGCTGAGTCGAATTCCCGACGTTCCGGATTTGCAGATTCTGATTTTTGCTTCGGACTCGCTTGACATCAACGACCACCCGAACATCAAGCTGCTTAAGACGAATTTCCCGACGGAAAATCCGTTGATGCGCACCTTTTGGGAAAAATACATCCTGCCGCGCAGACTGCGCGAAATAAATCCCGACGTATTCTTTTGTCCGGGTGGCGTGGTTGCGACCAAGGCACCACCTGGATGCCGGGTAGTGACGATGTTCCGCAACATGGTGCCGTTTGATGAAGTCGTCAAGAAGCAGATGCCCTACGGCTTACAGCGGATTCGGGTCAATTTGCTTGAAGGCGTCATGTTGCGAAGCATGGCCGGTGCCGATCTGGTCATTTTCATCTCGGAGTTTGCACGGCAGGTGATTGAATCGAGAATAACTGTCAAGAAGGCAATGACCATTCCACACGGGATCTCGGCGCACTTCAGGCAACACGATGCGGCGGTGTCCGTGGCGCACATTGTGCCGGCCAAGCCCTATATCCTGTATGTGTCACGGTTTGAATCCTATAAACACCACCAGGAGGTGGTTGAGGCCTATCTGAAGCTGCCTGCTGCAATCCAGGCTGCGTATGATCTGGTTCTGGTCGGTGAGAACGATAATCCGTTCGGCGATGTTGTCAGGAATCTGATCAAGAATAAAGCTGCTACACACAAAGTGCACATGCTGGGTGGCGTAAAATACTCGACTTTGCCAAATGTTTATCGACAGGCACAATTGATCGTGTTTGCGTCGTCTTGCGAGAACTGCCCTAACATTTTGCTGGAGGCCTTATCGGCAGGACGACCGATCATTTGTTCGTCGGTGATGCCTATGCCAGAGTTCGGTGGCGATGCGGTGGCCTATTTCAATCCGGTCGATAGCGATGACATTAGTCAAAAAATGGCGCTGCTTTTGTCGAATCCCCAATTGGCTGATCAATACGCCGAACGGGCGACCGTGCAGGGGCTTAAATATAATTGGGATATCACGGCCAGAGACACCTGGACGGCCATTCTGGCCCTTTAGGATGCGGGCTCCCGGGTTAGCTGTATCTGTAATATTCAATAACAAGAGGTTTTTATTTTGACCAAGATTGTGGTACTCGGCGCCTCGGGCATGCTGGGCAATGCAATGTTTCGATTATTGTCCGCGGCGCCCGGCTTGGAGGTCATCGGCGCAGTGCGAGCCTCTGGCAGCCAGGGTGGGTTTCCGGAGCAACTGCGCGCCAACCTGATTGCCGGCATCGATGTGGAAAATATCGACAGTCTGACGCGGCTCCTGGCGTCGGCGCGACCTGACGTCGTGGTCAATTGCGTTGGGCTGGTCAAGCAACTGGCCGATGCAGATGATCCACTTGCGGCGATTCCTATCAATTCGCTGTTGCCCCATCGACTGGCGCGACTGTGTGAAGTGGCAGGCGCTCGCCTGGTCCACATCAGTACCGATTGTGTCTTTGCTGGCACACGCGGTAACTATCTGGAAACCGATTTTGCTGACGCCGGCGATTTATACGGACGCAGTAAATACCTGGGCGAATTGCATAACGCGAGCAATGCAATTACCTTGCGCACGTCTATCATCGGGCGCGAATTGCGCAGCGCGCATGGACTGGTGGACTGGTTCTTGGCGCAACAAGGTGAAGTCAAGGGGTTCACGCGGGCCATCTTTTCGGGTCTCCCGACGGTCGAGCTGGCAGAGATCGTCAGAGACCACATTATTCCCCGGCCCGACCTGCACGGCCTTTATCACGTGTCGGCAGCGCCCATTTCGAAGCACGACCTGTTGACCCTGATTGCGACCGAATACGGCAAAGATATTTCTATCGTGCCCGATGCTGAACTGGTGCTCGACCGGTCTCTGGTCTCGGCCAAATTCAATGCTGCAACCGGCTATGTTGCAGCAGGCTGGCCGAGCTTGATCGGCAAGATGCACAGTTTCGGTTAATCATCATTGGCGTGATCAGGCAAGACCCTTAAAAATCAATCGGTATAAGAGTGGAGTTAAAGATATGTTCAAAGGAAAGAAGCTGCTGATCACAGGTGGCACGGGCTCATTTGGCAACGCAGTGCTGCAGCGTTTTCTGAAGTCCGACCTTGACGAAATCCGAATTTTCAGTCGCGACGAAAAGAAGCAGGAAGACATGCGCATCGCCTTGAAAAGTGACAAGGTGAAGTTCTATATTGGCGATGTGCGTGAATATTCGAGCGTGCGCGAAGCGCTGCGTGGCGTCAATTATGTATTTCACGCGGCTGCGCTCAAGCAGGTCCCGTCCTGCGAGTTTTATCCGATGGAAGCGGTTCGTACCAATGTGCTAGGTGCTGAAAATGTCATTCAGGCAGCCATTGAAAACGAAGTGGAACGTTGCGTTGTCCTGAGTACCGACAAGGCCGTGTATCCCATCAATGCCATGGGAATCTCGAAGGCCATGATGGAAAAGGTCATGGTAGCCAAATCTCGCTTATGCGATTCGTCCAAGACCGTCCTGTCGGCGACCCGTTATGGCAACGTCATGGCCTCGCGTGGTTCAGTGATCCCTCTTTTTCTCAGTCAACTCGCCGCTGGCAAGTCGCTCACGCTGACGGACCCCAGCATGACGCGCTTTCTGATGTCGCTGGAAGAATCTGTCGATCTGGTTCTGTATGCTTTCGAGCATGCGCGCCCTGGCGATATCTTCGTACAGAAAGCACCTGCGTCGACCGTAGGTGATCTGGCGCAGGCGCTCAATGAGCTGCTGGGACGTGAAAACCTGGTCAAGATCATTGGTACTCGCCATGGCGAAAAGCTTTATGAATCGCTGGTGTCGCGCGAAGAAATGGCGCGCGCCGACGATCTCGGCGATTACTACCGTATTCCTGCGGATTCTCGCGACCTGAACTACGACAAGTATTTTATCGAGGGGCAGACCGAGATCGCCGACATCGACGACTATACGTCGCATAACACCAGGCGCTTGACGGTCGAAGAGGTGAAGCAGATCGTGATGAAGCTCGATATCGTCAGGGATGCCGTCAATGCCCAAGCTTAAAGTCATGACGATCGTCGGGACGCGTCCCGAAGTCATTCGCCTCTCGCGCGTGATCGAAAAACTCGACAAGCATTGCGAGCATGTTTTGGTACACACAGGGCAAAACTACGATTATTCGCTCAATCAGGTCTTTTTTGACGATCTCGGTATCCGCAAGCCGGACGTCTTCATGGAAGCCGCAGGCGGTACCCCAGCAGAGACCATCGGCAAGGTAATTGTCGCGACTGACAAACTGATCGATCAGTTCGGCCCGGAAGCAATCCTGATTCTCGGGGACACCAACAGCGCATTGGGTGCAATTGCAGCCAAGCGTCGTAAGGTGCCGATTTTCCACATGGAGGCAGGTAACCGATCCTTCGATTTCCGTGTCCCTGAAGAAATCAACCGGCGCATCGTTGACCACACCGCCGACATCAATCTGCCCTACAGCACCATTGCACGCGACTATCTGTTGCGCGAGGGATTGCCGCCAGATCGCGTGATCAAGACCGGCAGTCCGATGCGTGAAGTGCTGGAGCACTACAAGGCCGGCATTGACGGCTCTGACGTGCTTACGCGCCTGGGTCTGGAGCATTCGCGCTTTTTCGTGGTCAGTTCGCACCGAGAAGAGAACGTCGATTCTCCCAAGAACCTCGCCAAGCTGACCCAGGTGCTCAACCGTGTAGCCGAAGAGTACGGTGAGCCGGTAATCGTATCGACCCATCCTCGCACCCAGAAGCGTATCGATGAAGCGGGGCTGTCGTTTCATGCCAATGTACGGTTGCTCAAGCCGCTCGGTTTCAACGACTATGTGAAGCTGCAGACGTGCGCCCGTGCCGTGCTATCCGACAGCGGCACCATCACTGAGGAATCGTCGATCCTGAATTTTCCTGCGGTCAATATCCGCGAGGCGCACGAGCGTCCCGAAGGTTTTGAAGAAGCAGCGGTGATGATGACAGGCCTTGAAGTGGACCGGGTGCTGCAGGCGTTGACCATTCTTCAGGATCAACCGCGTGGCGAGTCCCGTGCATTGAAGATGGTCGACGACTACGCTGTGGACAATGTTTCCGACAAGGTGCTGCGCATCATCCTCAGTTACACCGACTACGTGAATCGGGTGGTGTGGCGGCGTGATTGCTGACCGGCGCATTGGGGGGAGCTGATAAATTGAAGATATTGATCGTCACGCAACACTTCTGGCCGGAGAACTTCCGTATTAATGACCTCGCAGAACACTTTGCGAAGTCGGGTCATGAAGTTACCGTCCTGACGGGATTACCCAACTATCCGGAGGGTAGTCTGTTCCCGGACTACGCCCGCGCACCGAATGATTTCGACGCCTATCAAGGCGTCAAAATCGTCCGTATTCCCCATGTGCTGCGTGGTAAAAGCAGGTTGCGTCTGATGGCCAATTACTTGTCTTATTTTGTCAGCGCTTCTTTATTGGGTGCTTGGAAACTGCGCGGCCAGCGCTACGATGCCATTTTCGTGTTTGCCGTGTCGCCAATCACCGTGGCGATACCTGCCATTGTCCTCGGTAAGCTCAAGCGCACACCGGTTTATACCTGGGTGCAGGACCTTTGGCCGGAGACCCTGTCCGCCATCGGCGTGGTCCGCTCGCCCCGGATACTGGCTGCCGTCGGCTTCCTTGTGAGCTGGATCTACAAGCATTCAGATCACATCCTGATCCAGTCGCGTTCGTTTGCGGCATCCGTCAGGAAATATTGTGCTGACGCCGACAAGCCGGGCAAGCTGATTTACTTTCCCAATTGGGCCGAGGACGTATTCAGTCAGGGCGCTGCCGTAGCGCAAGATGTCGTCACCCGTCGTGACGACCGGTTTACGATCATGTTTGCCGGCAACATCGGCGAAGCACAAGACTTTCCCGCTGTACTGGAGGCGGCCGCGGCATTACGTGACGATCCGCGCATACGTTGGGTAATTGTTGGCGACGGGCGTGCACGCGACTGGGTCGCTGCAGAAGTCGCGCGGCGAGGTCTGGGCAACTGTGTTCAGTTAGTGGGGCGTTTTCCGGTAGCAACGATGCCAGCCTTTTTCGACTGTGCTGATGCGATGCTGGTGGCATTGCAAGATGATGAGGTTTTTGCACGTACCATTCCGGGCAAGGTACAGTCCTACCTGGCCGCGGCCAAGCCGATTGTCGGTATGATCAACGGTGAAGCCCGCAATGTCATCAATGAATCGGGCGGTGGTCTGGCCTGTGCCGCGAGCTCATCGGTGGAACTGGCTGACATCGTGAGAAGCATGGCGGCAATGCCTCCCGAGTCGCTGCAGGAAATGGGCCGCAAGGGCCGGGCATACTATGAAAACAATTTTTCCCGACAGACATTGTTTGGCCAGCTCGAAAGCCACTTCGCCCACGCAATGCGACGCTGATCGCTGACCGGCGTATTGTCCTTCCTTCCTGATCGAAAAATTCCGTCAGCCTGTGCTGTCGGAATCGATATTTACCTGATGCGTGTTATGAAAAGAGCATTCGATTTTGTCCTGGCTTGCATTGCAGCCCTCTGTTTGCTGATCCCAGGTATCGTGGTCGCCCTGATGGTCAAACTGACTTCGCCTGGCCCGATCATTTACTGGTCCGATCGGGTGGGCCGAGAAAACCGTATTTTCCGGATGCCCAAATTTCGTACCATGCGTATCGACACGCCGGCGGTTGCTACCCATCTGTTGCAGAATGCAGCCAGCTTTTTGACGCCGATCGGCTCTTTTCTGCGAAAGTCGAGCCTGGACGAACTGCCGCAGCTCTGGAGCATTCTGAACGGGGACATGAGTTTTGTCGGGCCCCGACCGGCACTTTATAATCAGACCGACCTGATCGAACTGCGCACGCGGTGCGGCGTCGATGCGCTCACGCCCGGCCTCACAGGCTGGGCACAAATCAACGGCCGCGATGAATTGCCGATCCCCGAAAAGGTCGAGCTTGATCTTCAATACCTGCGCCACCGTTCTTTTTTCTGGGACATCAAGATTATTGTCCTGACCTTCATAAAAGTGCTGCGCAAGGATGGTGTGTCCCACTGAATTTTTGCATGCCTGAGTGCCTCGGGTATGCATTTCATTCCGACCGCTTGAGTACGATTCCCGCTGAATATGTTAATGAAAAACGGTTTACGAATTGCAGGTATCGTTTGTACGATCCTGTTCGTCGGTTTTGCCTTTTCACAGGTGAACTGGCGTACCTTTTTTCTGGCGCTTGCATCGCTGCGTTATCCCTGGGTTGCCGCGGGTGCACTATGCTTACTTGGGTCAATGTATTTTCGTTCCATACGCTGGTTTTTAGTCACAGGGTTGCCGCGTTCCGACGTCCAGAAGGTGTGGCGGGCGTCGTGCGCCGGGTTTCTCGGCATCATCTATCCCGCACGCGCAGGGGAGGTGCTCAGAATGCTTCGCCTGAACCAATTGACTGGGATGGGCGGCGGACTGGCGATTGCTAGCGCCATTGCGGACCGCATTCTGGATGGCCTTGGCCTGGGGGCCTTGTTGCTGGTGCTTATCATGTTTCGCCATGGCGCTTCTGAAATCCCCAGCGGATTGTTGTTCATCGCATGGTTATTCATTGCCGCTGGTATCTTCATGGTCGCGTTCGTGGTCGGCGGGCACGGTCTGGAGCGGCTGTTTCAGCGCCTGAAGAATCTTGGCAAGAGCGGGCAGCGACTGTTCGTGTGGTATCAGGGATCATTGGCGGGGTTGCAGGCGCTGCGCTCACCGCGTCGAATTGCCTTGATTCTGACTTGCCAGGGCCTTGTATGCCTGTTCGACATTGCGGTCTGCTGGAGCCTGTTTCAGGCATTTGGCTGGCCATTGCATTTCATGGCTACGGTAGCGATGCTGGTATATCTGACTGCCGCGCTGGCGCTACCCTCTACACCTGGTTATGTAGGTATTTATCAAACTGCAGCAATTTTTGCGCTGGCGCCTTTCAACATCGGTAGTTCTGAAGCGGCGGCGTATGGCAGTTTGCTGCAGCTGCTGACCCTTATTTTGTTCATCGGCAGCGGACTATGGGCGATGTGGGTACAGAGGGCCGCACTGGCCCCCTAGGATTTCGGTTCCAGTTTTACCAATTCCCAGGCACCTGGTGCTACTTCGCGCGTTCCCCAGAATTGAGTGCTGGGCGCGTTGTGGAAAGTTATCTTGAATGCGCTGCCGTAGCTGGTGCCATAAAATGCACCCTTCGGATAGAGCTCTTCGATGCTGACCCAGGGCGGCGGTGTCTTGATCAGCGCTGTCCAGCGCTGAGTACTGTCCATGTAGATGTATTCGAAGCCATGTTCATACAGCATGCGCCACAGTTTTTCCGGATTGCCCTCGTGCCACTTCTCAGTGGAATTTTCAAGATCGTTATTGGATGTCTGGATCAGGTCAGGACGCAGCCAGAAGCGGAAGTACGAGGCAAGGAATACCCGGGCACCAGGTGCTGCGACCCGATTGATGCTCTCAAATCCTTCGCGGAACAGTACCTCATTGATGTTGAGTGATTTTCCGCGCTCTTCATCCGATTGCTTCGTGAATAGATACTTGTAGGCCGTAGGAACCGGGAAAATAGTGGGCGACCAGACGTTGTAGGCAATCGCGACGCAGACCACCACACTTGCCGCGACCAGATTGTCGGCCAACCAGCACTCGCGCCCCAGGCGTTCTGCCGCCCATGCGGCAGGAATGGTGAGCATCAGCAACGTGGCAAAGTAGTAGCGCGGGATCGGTACGGCAGGTAGTGCAATCACCCACAGGATCAGGCCAGCGACGGCCGCCAGCGATAGCACCACAATCTTTTCCCTTATAGGCGCGGGCCCGCGAGGCAGCAAAATTAGCAGCGGCAAAAATGCAAGCAACAGCGGCGAAATATTTCCCAGTTGTCCCCAGTAGCGGCCGAAGGTTAGTACAAGCGGATACAGCAGAACAATGCGTTTTGTTGTCTCTGGCGAGAAATAGTTGAAAGAAACGCTTGCGCCGCTAAACGAACCCAGCACCACCATGTTCTTGATGAAGTGAGGAATGAACGCCAACGCGGTGAATAAACCGAACCAAAATAAATGCAGGACCAGTTGTTGCAGCAGTCGGCGCCTGACTGGTTTGTTGTTCCATGCTGATTTCAATTCGACCAGCGGACGATAAAAAAGCACTATCAGCACACCGGGAAAAAACGCGACGGCGTAGCTCAGTTTTGCAATCAGTGCGATCCCGGTAAACAAGCCGGTCAGCTTCACGGTACTTGCGCGCTTCGGGTCATCCCAGCTTTGAAGCGCAAAAAGCAACGCACACAAACCGTATGCTGCAGCAAAAAAATCCGTTTTGCCTTCCAACAGAATGATTGCCGCAGATGAGGTGCTCAGCATTGCCAGGCAAAGCAACTGCGCGCGCCGCCCGAGGCCGACGTTGCGGGCCATGGCGACCAATACCGCGGCGCCGGCCAACATGGTCAGCCACAGATACAATTTCGGTGAGGCGCCTGGCATGCCCAGCAGATAAAGCGCTGCCAGCTGGATCTCGGCAGTCAACCCGACGCTCATAAAGGTCTCATAGCCAGGTAACTGCATCAAGCGATGCGAGGCCCCGATGATTTTGGGCAGCGTCAGGTAGAACGCCAGGGCGTCGCCTTCAATGATTCCGGAGACTGCAGCTCCAAACGCCCCCAGCAATGCCAGCGTGACCAGCGTGGCCAGTTTCCACCGCAGGGGAACGCGCCACATTGAGATCAGGTGTATCCGCCAGTTGGCAATGTCGGTGTTAAGCAGCGGCCGGAGCTGCCACAATCCGAATAGCGCAAACGGAGTGGTCAGCGTCAGCACGACCGGGCGTGTGAACACCTGAGCCATGGCGGGGAACAGTAATATCCCGCCGAACGCACCCTGGCCCAACAGCATGCAGGTGGCCAGATGGGGCGCGCCGAACGACTGCTTGCGGTCCGGAAAGAACCGAAAGATCGCGGCGCCCGCACCGATACAGCTGAAGCTCAGGAAGAATAGGGGAGCGAGAACGGCGAAAAGATGAGGCATGGTTTAGTGCAGGTATTCAGCTTGCAGGGTAGTGAAAAGGAATGTGAGGAATTCCCCGACTTTTCCCTGAGGGGGGAAGTAACCGGTAAAAACGGCGAATACATATACAGTAGCGACGATCCAGACACCCCCGACAAGTTGCCTGATCACTGGTATTGATCGTGTTTGTTGCAGCGGCGCAGCAGGGGCAGGATGTGTTGCAGCGACCACAATGGGGCCACCCACGTCGCGAGGCTCATGTACTTGGCCCGATGCCATCTGGTCCAGACGTTGCTGCATCAGGGCCAATTCCTGGGTGAGCAGCTTCAACTTGACTGTCATCGAGGATATGCGCACATGGTTGTTGACGATCAGCAATGCCAGCCACCCGATAAGCAGCAGCATCAAGCCGGCCTGGACCGAGCCTTTTCCGAAGCGTACGGCGATCTGCGGCAGGGGCCAGTTGGTCAGGCAAAGGATGACCAGAAGGGTCAATGCGACTAGCCAGCCACCGCCGATACGAACGTTGATACGCTCTGCGCGCATCAGTTTTACCACGTAGAAAAACAGTAAAGTGGCCAGAAAGATCTCGGGCCAGTTGGTCTTGAACATCGCGATCATCGCTGATATCTCCGTTTTTTGAGTGCGAGGCCAAGGAAGCCAAGGATCAATCGATAGGGGTAGAGAGCGGCCTTTGACATCGTGAAGAGCGACTCCCCTGCGGCTCGCCCACGCATCTTCACCGGGACTTCCGTGATCTTGAAGCCGGCACGGTACAGCATGCACAGCGCCTCTGCTTCGGGATGTTCGACCGGATAATCAGTTGCGAAGAAAGTAAAGGCGTCGCGATTGAGTGCACGGAAACCGGAAGTGGTGTCGGTAATGCGCAAGCCCGTGGCGAGATATAGAACCCCGCTGGAAAAATACATGCCCATACGGCGGGGAAAAGAGGTCTTGTAATCGACATCGAAGTTTTCCCTGGTGTAGCGCGAGCCAATAACGCAATCGGCTCGCCCACTGCGAAGTGGCGCGAGAACATCGTCAAGCCAGATCGGATTGTGTTGAGCATCGCCGTCAAGTTGAACGACTGCATCATAACCATGGCGTACCGCGTACATGAACCCGGTCTGAACTGCACCGCCAATGCCGAGATTGGCCGGTAGTGACGCCACTGGCGATCCATACGCCGCGGCGACGGCAGCGGTCGTGTCGGTGGAGGCGTCGTTGATGACAAGGGTATCGTAACCAAGGCCTTTGAGTTCGCCCAACAGCGTGGGAAGGCTGTCTTCCTCGTTATGGGCGGGAATGATAATCAGAGTTTTCATTGGGATGAATCCCGCAGGCGGGAAAGGTTTGCTCACCGCTGTTGACGGATGAGCGAGTAGGTTTTCATGTCATTTTGGCAGCTGCTTTCCTTGAATCCTTGTGAAAGGAAAAGGCGTTGGCTGATTGTGTTGTCGTTCTTGACGCTGGCCAGCACGCGCCCATCTGCATGAAGTTTGAAGAAGTAGTCGACTGCGGCGGCGAGCGCGGAGCGTCCCAAGCCTTGTCCGCGCGCTTCGGGGGCCAGAACGATACTGATTTCCCATTCGGGTGGTACCAGCACGTCGAACCTCACCATTGCAAATGTGCCGTACGCGGTTTCAGCGATCAGCAGCGAGCGCTGCGGGTCTTGCAGCGCCCTGGCAAACCAGGCTACATGTGCAGATTCATCCAGCGGTGCGCTGTTACGGGACATTGCTCGCGACTGCTCGTCGTTGCGCCATCGAAAAACGTCAAGGCAATCTTCCTGGCAGGCCGGGCGAATGGTTACCTGCATTGGCTTAGGCGCTGTAATGATTGACCACTTTGGTCACCGCAGCAATGACGTCATGCACGTCCGTGTCGCTCATGCCTGGAAACATTGGCAGGCTGATCATTCGAGAATGGGCGTCTTCCGCGACGGGCCAGTTGCCACGGGTGTAGCCTAGCGACGCATAATGGCTCAGCCACGGGATCGGAATGTAATGAACATTGACGCCGATGTTTTCTGCACGCAGGGCTTCGAAAATTTTATCGCGGGAAGCCGTCAGGCGGCCGGGGGCCAGCCGTATCACATACAAGTGCCATGCTGACGAAACGTCATCACGAACTGTGGGCAGCTGCAATTGGGGCAGCTGCGCGAACGCAGTCTTATAGGTTTGAGCAATCTGTTCACGTCGCTCTAACCAGCGGTCTAGTTTGGATAGCTGGCTCAGGCCAAGTGCGCAATTGATGTCGGGAATGCGATAGTTATAGCCGAGAGTATTGACGTCGTATTGCCAGGACTGGCTCTTGGAGCGTTGGTGTACGTCCAGATCGATGCCGTGGTGGCGGAAGGAGCGCATACGCCGGGACATTGTCTCGTCGGCTGTGAGGATCATGCCGCCCTCGCCGGTCGTTACCTGTTTCACCGGATGGAAACTCAGTGCCGTCAGATCCTGCAGAGTTCCCACCTTGCGTCCCTTGTAACGCCCGCCTAAAGAGTGGGCGGCGTCCGAGATGGTCACCAATCCGTGCTTTTTCGCAATTGCCGAGATTGCGTCATGGTCAGCAGGATGGCCGGCGAAGTCGACGGCGATGATTGCTTTCGTCTTCGAGGTGATCTTGCGTTCGATGTCTTCAGGATCGATGTTGAGGGTATCGGCCGACAAATCGGCAAAGACCGGCTTCGCACCCATGTATAGCACGCAGTTTGCGCTGGCAACGAAAGAGATCGCCGGGACGATCACCTCGTCGTCTGCGCGGATACCGGCAGCCCAGACAGCCGCATGCAACGCAGCGGTGCCGGTGTTGACGGCGACTGCATGCGGCGCAGTGGTATAGGCGGAGATCGCCTCTTCGAATGCTTTGACCATAGGGCCGGTGGTGAGCCAGTCACCGCGCAGCACTTCGTCTACTGCGCGGCGATCATCGTCGTCAATGATCTGCCGTGCATAAGCCAGCATTGTCGCCCGGACAGGCGAGCCCCCTTCAATTGCAATAGTAGCCACTGCTAAATCCTCACCCGAATTTCGACTTATTGTCTCTAAATCGTAGATTATTGCACAGCGTGTACGCCAATTTGTCGGAATTGGTGGGGCGCACGCGCAAATTACTTGCTATTGGTTTGCCGATTGAGTTTTCTTTCAAGCTTTGAGTCCGCAGGAAACTCTACGGTTTGATTTCGCTCGTAGGTTTGCAAAGATGTTTTGGCTTTTGCGGATAGTATTCAGTCGTATATCCCACTTTTCTTCTTTCCGGCCTATCTCACTTCATATGAACCTATCACCATCCATATTCAAAGCCTACGATATCCGGGGCATCATCGATAAAACCCTGAATGGGCAGGTAGCCCGACAGATTGGTCAGGCTTTCGGGGCCGCGGCGCTGGCGCGCGGTCAGAAAAAAGTGGTGATCGGGCGAGATGGCCGCCTCTCGGGGCCGGAACTGGCGGCTGAATTGGCGCGCGGGTTGCAGTCGGTCGGGGTGGATGTCATCGACCTCGGCATGGTCGCAACACCGATGGTTTATTTCGGGACCAATGTGCTGGATACGCAATCGGGCATCATGGTCACGGGCAGTCATAACCCGCCTGACTATAACGGTTTCAAGATGGTGTTGGCAGGTGAGGCGATTCATGGTGAAACCATTCAGCAGCTGTACCAGGCTATCGTCGAAGGAGTGTTTCCCAAGGGTAATGGCGGTTACGTCACCCACGATATCAGGCAAGCATACATTCAACGGATGATCGGTGACGTCAAGCTGGCGCGGCCCATGAAGATTGCCGTGGATTGCGGCAACGGGGTGGCGGGTGCGTTTGCCGGTGAAGTCTACCGCGCACTGGGTTGTGAAGTTACCGAACTGTTTTGCGAGGTGGATGGCACGTTTCCGAATCACCATCCGGACCCGGCCCACCCAGAGAATCTGCAAGATCTGATTGGTTGCCTGCAGGAAAGTGACAATGAGATTGGTTTGGCTTTTGACGGCGACGGAGATCGTCTGGGTCTTGTGACCAAGGACGGTCAGATCATCTATCCGGACCGTCAACTGATGCTGTTCGCCGCCGATGTGCTAAAGCGCAATCCGGGCCAGCAAATTCTTTATGACGTGAAATGCACTCGTCATCTAGCCCCATGGATTTTGGCGCGTGGCGGTCAGCCGCTGATGTGGAAGACCGGGCATTCGCTGGTCAAGGCCAAATTGCGTGAAACCGGTGCTCCATTGGGCGGTGAAATGAGCGGACACATCTTTTTCAAGGATCGTTGGTTCGGGTTCGACGATGGCCTGTATGCCGGTGTACGCATGCTCGAATTGCTGGCGCGGGAGCCTGATCCGTCAGCCACGCTCAATGCCCTGCCGCAGTCGGTCAGTACGCCTGAGCTTCAGCTGCAGATGCAGGAAGGCGAAAATTTCGCGCTGATCGCGCAATTGCAGGGCGAGGCCAGCTTCGACGGCGCGCAAGACATTATTCGCATCGATGGTCTGCGTGTCGAATACGCCGACGGTTTTGGTCTGGCGCGCGCTTCCAATACCACGCCGGTCGTAGTGCTGCGATTCGAGGCTGAAACCGAGGGAGCGTTGACAAGAATTCAAAATGAATTCCGCAAGGTCATATTAGCGGCGCGTCCGGATGTAACTTTGCCGTTCTGATCGGGTAAGATGCTGGCCCATTGAATACAGTCATTCCGGGCCAGCCTTGAAGATCCTTATCGTTCGCGTTTCGTCGCTCGGCGACGTCGTCCACAACATGCCGATGGTGGCAGATATCCGTCGCCATTATCCGGACGCGCAGATCGACTGGGTAGTGGAAGAGGCCTATATCAGCCTGGTCCGACTCAATGCGCATGTGGACCAGATCATTCCGGTGGCATTGCGACGTTGGCGAAAAACCCTGTGGTCGGCCATTACCAGGGCCGAGATCGTCGCTTTTCGCCAGCAGCTGCGTGCACGGCATTACGATCTGGTCTTCGATACCCAGGGCCTGCTCAAGACCAGCGTGCTCATGCGCATGGCGCGTCTGGCGCCGGGCGGCAAGCGGGTTGGACTGGCCAATGCAACCGAGGGCTCGGGCTACGAGCCGTTGTCCCGTATTTTCCATGATCAAAGTATCAAGGTCGGGCTGCATACGCACGCCGTAATGCGGGCCCGGCTGGTAGCCGCAGGCGCACTCGGCTATGTGGCCGATGGCGATGCCGATTTTGCCTTGCAGGCGCCCCCGCAAACACATCTGGATTGGATGCCGGCCAGCCCCTATGCAGTATTTTTTCACGGGACGGCGCGCGCGGCCAAGCAGTGGTCACAGGAGCAATGGGTTGCGTTGGGGCAGGCCATCGCTGCACGCGCCGTGCCGGTGTTGCTGCCATGGGGGAGCAACGACGAAAAACAGGTCGCACAGCTGCTGGCTAGTCAGATCCCCGGGGCTAAAGTATTGCCGGCGTTGCCGCTGATGGATGCGGTCAGTCTGGTCTGGAGGGCGCGCCTGGTGGTGGGGCTTGATACCGGTCTGACGCATATCGCTGCGGCCTATTGCAAACCTACCGTGGAGATATATTGCGATTCGCCGCGCTGGAAGACCGAGGGGAACTGGTCGTCCGCAGTCATTAACCTCGGAGACGCCGGCTTGCCGCCAAGTGGGGATGAGGTATTAGCCGCGGCGATGAGTCTGCTTGATTGACCCAGGGACATATGCGTTGATGCGCGTCAAAATTCCCTTTCAAACTTTTTCAAACAGCCTCGAAGCCGCCTGTGGCGGCCCTCTTAAGGATTCTCGGGGCGGTTGCCTAGAAACACATGATGAAAGCTTGAGGGCATAATAGAGGGATGGAATCGCAAATTTTCGAGATCGATCTGTCCACCTGGCAGATTGACACCCCCAACGACCAATGGATTACCGCGCTCGAGGCAGGCAAGGTTCTGTATTTTCCGAACTTGCCTTTCGAATTGCTGGAGTCCGAGCGCAGCCTGCTCGACCCGGCGGTACGTGATCCCAAGATACGCAATATCAGTCTCGACGCACGCGGGCATCTCAAGGGCGCGGCTGGCGATACCGAAGTGCAACTGGCGCTGGCGGTCATGATCGGGCGCTTTCGCGAGCAGGCGCTATCGCTGGTTCATTCGCTGTTACCCAAGTACGCTAAGGCGTTGCGTCTGGCCCCCACCAGTTATCGTCCGACCAAGGTAGAAACCCGATCACAGTCGTGGCGCGCCGACGATCGCCGCATGCATGTCGATGCCTTCCCTTCCCGGCCCAATCATGGCGAGCGCATCTTGCGGGTGTTTACCAACGTCAATCCAGAGGGGCAGCCGCGCGTCTGGCGTGTAGGTGAGCCGTTCGAAACAGTGGCGCGGCGGTTTTTGCCACGTGCCAAGCCATACGTGCACTGGCAGGCAAGTGTGATGAAGTCGCTCCACGTTACCAAGTCGTTGCGGAGCGAATATGACCATTTGATGCTGCAGTTGCATGACGGCATGAAGAAGGACATGGTGTTTCAGCAAGAAGCCACGCAGGTTACCGTGCCGTTTCCGGCAGGGTCGGTATGGGTGTGTTTTTCCGATCAGACTTCGCATGCTGTGATGTCTGGCCAGTACATGCTTGAACAGACGTTGCATCTGCGGCCGGAAGAACAGTATGACCCTGCTTCGAGCCCGCTGGCCATCCTGACGCGCCTGGCAGGCCATCCGCTGGTTTGATGTCGCGCATACTTTATTCTGCCTTGTGGTGGATCGCCATGCCGCTGGTATTGCTGCGTCTATGGCGAAGGGGACGAAAAGAACCCGGGTATCGTCGGCACATTGCAGAGCGGCTTGGATTCTATTCCGGGTCAGTGCGAAGCAACGCCCGCTGCATCTGGGTGCATGCAGTGTCGGTTGGCGAGACCCGCGCCGCAGAGCCGCTCATCGATGCCTTGTTGCGTCAGTATCCACAGTACGCCGTCGTACTCACGCACATGACTGCGACCGGGCGTACTACCGGTGCCCAGCTGTTCGGCAAATACGGTGCCCGGGTGCAGCAAAGCTTTCTGCCTTATGACACAGGGTGGATGTGCGCGCGCTTTTTACGGCATTTCCGGCCGCTTGCATGCATTCTGATGGAAACAGAAGTCTGGCCAAACCTGATGGCGCAGTGCCGGCAGCACAATGTGCCGGTGATGCTGGCCAACGCCCGCCTGTCCGAGCGCTCGTTGCGTCGCGGGCAGCGCTTTGCCGGTTTGCTGCGTCCCGCGGCCGACGCCATTGTCAGCGTGGGCGCGCAATCCGATGCCGACGCGCAGCGCCTGCGTGCTTTTGGCGCGCGGCATGTGGAAGTAACGGGAAGCCTGAAATTCGACGTGCAGGTTCCGCCGGCGATGGCCGAGCTGGGCTCCGCCTGGAGGCAGGCCGTTGGCAAACGCCGTGTTCTGTTATGTGCCAGTACGCGCGAAGGAGAAGAAAAGCTGATCCTCGATGCGCTCGAAAAATTGGGCAAATCGGAATGGCTGACCATCATCGTGCCACGCCATCCTCAGCGTTTCGACGAAGTTGCTACGCTGGTGACGGCTCGGGGTTTGTCATTGCTGCGACGCTCGCAGCCCCGCATTGATTTCGGCGTCGGGGGGGCCGACGTGGTGCTGGGTGATTCTATGGGGGAGATGTTTGCCTACTATGCCGCTTGCGACGCAGCTTTCATTGGCGGCAGTCTGTTACCGCTGGGCGGGCAGAATCTGATCGAGGCCTTGGCGCTGGGCAAGCCGGTCATGATTGGCATGCACACCTTCAACTTCGAGGGCATCACTGAGCAGGCCATCGCAGCCGGCGCAGCAGTGCGAGTCGCCGATGCAGGTGAATTGTTGCGCGGCTGGCGCATGCTCATGGACGACGCTGACCGGTATGCACGGATGAGCAGCGCCGCGCTCGCCTTTGCCCGCAGTCACCAGGGCGCCACCGAGCGCACCATGGCCTTGCTTACGCCATTGATTTCCGGCTTTAACCAGACGATTTAAGGCGCCGCGCGGTAAGCCGCTGCCGTACGGCGTAGCGCCTCATCAATCGGCACTGGTGGAGTCCAGCCAAGTAATGTCCGGTTCTTTTCGATATCGACCTGCAACGACCCGCACAGCCGTTGTGCAATACCGGGCCGGCCCAGCAGGCGTGCCGCAAGTGTCAGCAAGCTTGCTGGGAACGGTAGCAGGCGCGCCGGTTTGTCCAATGCCTGCGCAGTCTTTCTGAGTAAGCCGGTGGTCGACAGGTCTTCACCATCACTGACCAGAAATATCTGCCCGACCGCGGCCGGGTGCCGGCTGCACACGATGATCAGATCGACCAGATTGTCGAGCGCCACCATGCTGCGACGATTGCCAAGGATGCCACCCAGCGGTAGCGGGACGCCCTTGTCCAGCCAGCGCATCATGGACAGGAAGTTGGCCTTGACCCCTGGGCCATAAACCAGCACCGGCCGGATGATCACTACTTCCATTGCACCCTCGGCAGCCAGTTGCAGCAACTGCTGTTCTGCTTCCATTTTTGAAACGCCATACGGGTCAGAAGGGCGGGGCACGTCATCGGCTCGAAATGGAAGGCCGGGCGGGGTTTGTTCGCCGTTGACCTTGATCGAACTTATAAAGACAAAACGCCGTACCCCTGCCGACATAGCCTGGCGAGCCAAATGCAAGGTGCCGTCGACGTTGACGCGGCGAAATTCCACAAGCGGGTCGGCAGCCGTATCGTTCATCACGTGAACGCGGGCAGCGCAGTGTACGACCACATCGACATTGGTCAAAGCAGATGACCAGTCGCTTGTGCCGGAAAGTTCACCCACGACGACCGGGCGCACCAGTGCATTCGGAGACGCGATGGCATCGGAACGCCTTAACGCCGCCGTGATGGTGCCGGGGAAATCTGCACGGCGGGCAAGCAATTGTCTGATCAGCGCACTGCCAACGAAGCCGGATGCACCGGTAACGAGAATGTTCATCGTATCGGCCCCGTCACGCTGCGCCATGCAATACGCACTCTTCCAACCCTGCTGTTCCCTGTTCCAGATAAACCCAGTCGACAATGTGTTCATGGGGGGCATAGCCTGAAACGAGCTGTAGCATCATTGCTCGAATCACCCCTACGTCGTTTGCGTCGAGTGCCGCTTCGAGCTTGGCCAGCTTGGGCTGCAACTCGCTCCAGGCGATGAAATCTTCGCGCGCCTTCATGATGCGCTGATGCTGGGTTGGCATGGGGTTGTCACCGATAAGAAGTTCTTCATAGAGCTTCTCCCCCGGACGCAAGCTCGTGATCTGAATGTCGATATCGCCTTCCGGATGCTTTTCGTCCTTCAATGAAAGACCGGACAGTTCGATCATGCGCCGTGCCAGATCGATGATCTTGACCGGCTGCCCCATATCAAGCACGAAGACGTTGCCACCGCTACCGGCCATCGCACCGGCCTGGATGACCAATTGGGCGGCTTCAGGAATGGTCATGAAATAGCGTGTGATATCGGGATGGGTCAACGTTATTGGCCCGCCGTCGCGTATCTGCTGGCGAAATTTTGGTACCACCGAGCCCGACGATCCAAGCACATTGCCAAAGCGAACCATGGTAAAGCGGGTAGAGGTCGTGACCGCAGCCAATGCCTGCAATACCATCTCGGCCATTCTCTTGCTGGCACCCATGATATTGGTGGGACGCACGGCCTTGTCGGTACTAATCAGCACAAAGTCGGCAACGCCGTGGTCCGCCGCTGCCTGAGCGGTGGTCAGTGTGCCCAATACATTGTTCTTGATGCCCGCCGCCGGATTATGTTCAACCAGCGGCACGTGTTTGTAGGCCGCAGCGTGATAGACAGTGTGGGGTTTCCAGGCGCCCATGATTTCCCGCATGCGATTGCGCTCCTGCACGGCTGCAAGCAATGGCACCAGCTTAATGTCGCGACCGGCCAGCTTGGTTTCGAGCTCCTGATGGATCGCGTATAACGCAAACTCGCTCTGTTCGATCAGTAACAGTTTTTCCGGACCGATGGCCAGGATCTGGCGGCACAGTTCGCTACCGATGGAGCCTCCTGCTCCTGTTACGAGCACGACCTTGTCTTTCACATTCTTGATCAAAAGAATGTGATTGGGCGACACCGGCTCGCGGCCCAGCAGATCATCGATATCCAGGTCTCGCAGATCCGAAATGCTGAGCTTTCCTTGCGCCAGATCGGTCATGCTGGGCAATGTCCGGACCGAAACATGGGCGGTGCGAATTTCTGCCAGAATTTCATTGCGACGCTTGCGCCCGATACCCGGCATCGCCAGCAGCACGGTATCGATGTTGAGTGTCGGAACCAGACTAGGAAGGTCACCCGGGTTGTAGATGGGCATGCCGTTGAGGACATGCCCGTGCAGGCGCTCGTCGTCGTCGATGAAGCCGATGACTGCCATTTCAACGCTGTTGGTCATAGCGGTTGCCAGCTGGCGGCCGGTCTGACCCGCGCCATAGATGAGCACTTTGGGCCGCTTGCCGCGTTTTACGATGCTTTGATACTGACCGCCGAACCACGCATGCGCCACCGCACGTGAGGTTCCGATTGCCAGCAACAGCAAAATCGGCTGGATGATACCGATCGTGCGGGGTACTTCAGGAATGCCAACTGCAGTAAAAACGCACGCATAGATCAGCCCGTATATGGCGACTGCGCGAGCTACCGTCAGCAATGCCGGCAAGCCGCTGTATCTGAAAATCGCCCGGTACAAACCGGAGGTCACGAAAATAGGCAAGGCGATGCCTACTGACGCCAGCGCTGCCAGCAGGGTGTTGCCCGAAAGGTAGACAAAATCACCTAGCCGCAGATAGAACGCAAGCCACACGCTCAGAATGCACAGGCATAGGTCAACTGAAATTGCGATTAGCCGCTTTGCAGTTCGGGGCAGAGCGAGCAGGGGGACCGCAAGTTTTGAGAGGGGCTTTTTCATCATGATGGTTCTACGACCAATTGCTTTGAGCTCGACGCTGACGCACATGAAGCGGGCCGACCGGCTTTCAAGGGCGCTGGCTTTGGTTCTAAAAGGCTGACGCCGCCAGACCGGGGCCCGGCGATCACATCTGGGCAGGCACTTGGCAAGACACCATCTAGATATCAATACCTAGCAATAAAAGGTTGGCTTCTTCTCATTGTCTTTTTGTTGGTGCCCAGCGTGGCAAGATTTTGCCATAGATGAAGAAATCATGAATTAATTTCTTATGGGAAACGTTGATTTTGCGCACTAAGCCGACGGCGCAAAAACAAGGGCCCCGGCTGCTTTCGCTGTCGGGGCCCTTGCCATAGACGGTGTTGTCGGCTGCTATCGGGCCGTGGCTACGCTACCGGTATTCTCGTTCAACCCACCCCCCAACGCCTTATACAGATCAATGGCATTGTTCAGCCGCAACTGACGCGCCTGGATCAGCGCCTGCTGCGCCGAGAACAGGTCACGCTGGGCATCCAGCTGGTCCAGCGACGAAGCGATGCCATTCTTGAAGCGCAGATCGGTCAACTTCAGCCGTTCCTGCTGCGAATTCAGGAAAGCTTCCTGCGCCGTCACCTGCTCGTCCAGGCTGCCACGGGCAACCAGGGCATCGGCCACTTCGCGGAAAGCGGTCTGGATCGTCTTTTCATACGTCACGATGGCCTTGTTCTTGCGCACTTCAGCCAGATCCAGGTTGGCGCTGTTGCGGCCGAAATCGAAGATCGGCAACGACAGTTGCGGCCCGAACGACCACGCACCCGAACCCGATTCGAACAGGCCACCCAGCGTACGGCTGGCGCTGCCCAGGCTGCCGGTGAGCGAAATGCTCGGGAAGAACGCCGCGCGCGCCGCACCGATGTTGGCGTTGGCCGCCAGCAGGCTTTGCTCGGCCGAGCGGATGTCGGGACGGTTGATCAGCAGGTCCGAAGGCAAGCCCGCCGGAATGTCGGTGACGATCTTTTCGTCCGACAGCAATTGCGTGGGCGGCAAGTCATTGACCTTACGTCCCACCAGCAGCGTCAGCGCATTGTCGGCCTGGGCCCGTTGGCGTTGCAGCTGGGCGCGCGCCACGCGGGCGGATTCGACCAGGGTCTGCGTCAGGCGGAAATCCAGCGCCGATGTCGCACCGACGTCGAAACGCTTTTGCGCCAGCTGGATGTCGGATTCGCGCGACTTCAACGTTTCTTCCGCCAGCAACAGCTGCTCGGCGTAGGAGCGCTCGGTCAGGTAGGCTTGCGCCACCTGGGCCACCAGGCTGATCTGCGCCGACTTGCGCGCTTCTTCAGTGGCCAGGTAGCTTGCCAGTGCGGCGTCCTTGAGGCTGCGCACGCGACCGAAGAAGTCCAGTTCGTAGGCCGGTACCGCCAGGCCTACCTGGTAGCTGTTGCTCACAACGGGCTGGCCGGTCAGCGATTGCGACGCGGCCGTGCGGGTGCGGGCGGCCGAGCCGGTAGCGTTGAGGGTGGGCAGCAGGTCGGCGCGGGCGATCTGGTACTGCGCCCGCGCTTCTTCGATATTGAGCACCGCAGTGCGCAGGTCACGATTGTTTTCCAGGGCGGCGGCGATCAACGATTGCAGCCGCTGGTCCGGGAAGAACTGGCGCCAGCCCAGGTTGACCGCATCCAGTTCGGCGCGGCCTTCGGTGGCAGCCGGGTAGGCCGATTCCACCGGCGCCTGTGGCCGTTCATAGGTGGGGGCCAGCGAGCAGCCGCCCAGTACGCCGGCGACCGCCAGCACTGCGCAAAGCTGCGTCAGTCGCGGCATCGACAGTTTAGCCATTGTTATTCTCCGAATTAATCTTTGGGGAGTGCTCGGCGTCGAACTTCTTCTGACGCTCGCTACCCTTGAACAGCTTGCGCACCACCACGAAGAACACTGGCACAAAGAACACGGCCAGCACCGTCGCGGTGATCATGCCACCCATCACGCCGGTACCGATGGCGCGTTGGCTGGCCGAACCTGCACCACTGGCGATGGCCAGCGGCAGCACGCCCAGGATGAACGCCAGCGAGGTCATGATGATCGGGCGGAAGCGCAGGTGCACCGCTTCCAGCGTGGCTTCGATCAGGCCCTTGCCCTGCGCCTGCAGGTCCTTGGCGAACTCGATGATCAGAATCGCGTTCTTGGCCGATAGACCCACCACCGCAATCATGCCCACCTTGAAGTACACGTCGTTGGGCATGGCGCGCATGGTCACGCCCAGCAGTGCGCCGAGAATACCCAGCGGCACCACCAGCATCACCGCCAGCGGGATCGAGGTACTTTCATACAACGCCGCCAGCACCAGGAACACCGCGATCAGCGACAGCGCATACAGTGCCGGCGCCTGGTTGCCCGAGGTCTTTTCTTCCAGCGACTGGCCGGTCCATTCGAAACCGAAGCCTTCCGGCAGCTTGGCCACGAACGATTCCAGTTCGGCCATCGCTTCGCCGGTACTGCGGCCAGGTGCTGCACCGCCGGCGATCTTCATGGCCGGATAGCCGTTGTAGCGGATCAGTTGCACGGGACCATTGATCCACTTGGCAGTGACGAAGGCCGAGAACGGCACCATCGTCCCCGATGCGTTGCGGGCATACAGGCCGGTCAGGTCTTCCGGGTTCAGGCGGCGCTGGGCGTCGGCCTGCACGATCACGCGTTGCTGACGTCCCTGGTTCGGGAAGTCGTTCACGTAGGACGAACCCAGTGCCGTCGACAGCACGCTGTTGATGGTCGAGAACGGCACGCCCAGTGCATTGGCGCGGTCGCGATCGATATCGAGTTGCAGCTGCGGCGCATCTTCCAGGCCTTCCGGACGCACACCTGCCAGCACCTTGCTTTGCGCTGCCATGCCCAGGATCTGGTTGCGTGCCTTGACCAGTGCTTCGTGGCCCAGACCGGCGCGATCCTGCAGACGGAAGGTGAAGCCGGTGGCGTTACCCAGTTCCGGGATCGGCGGCGGGTTCAGCGGGAACACGATCGCGTCCTTGATGCCTGCGAAGGCGCCGAAGGCCTTGCCGGCGACGGCATCGGCCGATTGCGACTTGTCGCGCTCGCTCCAGTCCTTCAATGGAGTAAACACCAGCGCGGCGTTCTGACCGCTACCCGAGAACGAGAAGCCGAGCACCGCAATGGCGTGTTCGACGGCAGGATTCTTCAGGTAATAGTCTTCCACCTGCTTGACCACCTCGATCGTGCGGCCCGTGCTGGCGCCCGGTGGCAACTGGATGTTGGTGATGATGTAGCCCTGGTCTTCGTTCGGCAGGAACGAAGCCGGCAGGCGCGTGTACAGCAGCGCCACGCCACCCACGATCAACGCGTACAGGATCATGTAGCGACCGGCCTTGGTCAGCATCTTGGCGATGAAGCCCTGATAGCCATTGGCGGTGCTGTTGAACTTGCGGTTGAACCAGCCGAAGAATCCACCCTTTTCGTGGTGATGACCCTTTTCGACGGGCTTGAGGATGGTCGCGCACAGTGCCGGCGTCAGCGTGAACGCCATCAGCACCGAGAACACCATCGAGGCCACCATCGACAGCGAGAACTGACGATAGATCGCGCCCACGGCGCCGCCGAAGAATGCCATCGGGATGAACACCGCGATCAGCACCAGGGTGATACCGATCAGCGCGCCGCTGATCTGGCCCATCGCCTTGCGGGTCGCGTCGGCGGGCGAAAGACCTTCTTCGCTCATGATGCGTTCGACGTTTTCAACCACCACGATCGCATCATCGACCAGGATACCGATGGCCAGCACCATGCCGAACATGGTCAGCACGTTGATCGAGAACCCGAACAGCAGCAGCGTGGCGAAGGTGCCCAGCAGCGCCACCGGCACCACCACCGTCGGGATGATGGTGTAGCGGATGTTCTGCAGGAACAGGTACATCACCAGGAACACCAGCACAATCGCTTCGATCAGGGTCTTGACCACTTCCTCGATCGAGATCTTGACGAACTTGGAGGTGTCATAAGGGATGGTGTACTTCACGCCGGCCGGGAAATACTTGGCCAGTTCTTCCATCTTCTTGTGCACGGCGGTGGCAGTGCCCAGCGCATTGGCGGTCGGCGACAGCTGCACGCCGATGAAGGCGCTGGGCTTGCCGTCCAGGCGACCCGATGTGTCATAGGTCTGGCCACCGACTTCGATGCGGGCGACATCGCGCATGCGCACGGTGGAACCGTTGGCATTGGCGCGCAGGATGATGTTGCCGAACTGCTCGGGCGTGTTCAACTGGCCGTTGACCACCACGGTGGCGGCCAGCTGCTGCGAACCCGGGCTGGGCAGGGCGCCCAGCGTGCCGCCTGCCACCAGCGCGTTCTGCGCGGTGATGGCGGCGGTGACGTCGGCCGGTGTCAGGGACAGGCCGATCAGCTTGTTGGGATCGATCCAGATGCGCATGGCGCGCTCGGTGCCGAACAGCTGCGCCTGGCCCACGCCTGGCACGCGCTTGACTTCGTTGAGCACGTTACGCGACAGGTAATCGCCCAGCGCCACCGGATCGAGCTTGCCGTCGGTCGACGACAGGCCGATGAACAGCAGGTAGTTGCTGCGCGACTTGACCACTTGCACGCCCTGTTGGGTCACGGCTGCCGGCAGGCGCGCCTCGACCCGCTTCAGGCGGTTCTGTACGTCCACCGCAGCCAGGTCGGGGTTGGTCTCGGGCGAGAAGGTGACGGTGATCTGCACCTGGCCGTTGGCCTGGCTTTGCGACTCCATGTATTGCAGGCCGTCGGCGCCGTTCATTTCCTGTTCGATCAGGCTGGTCACCGAATCGTCCAGGGTCTGGGCGGTCGCGCCCGGATAAGTTGCCGTCACCACGATGGTGGGCGGCGCGATACTGGGATACTGGGCTACCGGCAAGCCGGTGATCGCCAATACCCCGGCCAACATGATGAAGATGGCCAACACCCACGCAAATACGGGGCGATCAATGAAAAACTTTCCCATCTGGCAACCTCTTAGTTAGCTTTCGGTTGGGTGCCACCGGCACCCTGCGGCGCAGCCTGGCCGGCGGCGGCAGCTGTGCCGGCTGGCGTCCACTGCACCGGCTTGACGGTGGCACCCGGCTTGACCTTCTGGATGCCTTCGACGATCACGCGGTCGCCTTCCTTCAAGCCATCGATGATCTGCCATTCGTTGCCACGCGCGGCACCCGTCTTGACCTGACGCGGCGCGACCTTGTTGTCGGCGCCCACCACCATCACGGACGAGCCGTTGAGGTCGCGGCTGACGGCTTGTTGCGGCACCACCAGTGCCTGCTCGTCGATGGCTTGCTCGAGCTTGGTGCGCACATACATGCCTGGCAGCAGCACGCGCTTGGGGTTGGGGAACTCGGCCCGCAGCGACACCGAACCGGTGCTCTCGTCAACCGACATGTCCGAGAACAGCAGCTTGCCCGGCAGCGGATAGGTCTGGCCGTTTTCCAGCACCAGGGTCACGCTGGCCTTGTTCTCGCCCACGCTCTTCAACTGGCCGCTGGCCATCGCCTGCTGCAATTTGAGCAGGTCGGCGCTGGACTGGGTCAGGTTGACGTAGATCGGATCGAGCTGCTGCACCAGCGCCAGCTGGGTCACATCGCTCTGGCCGACCAGTGCGCCTTCGGTGACCAAGGCACGACCGATACGGCCGCTGATGGGCGACGTGACGGTGGCGTAACCCAGGCTGAGCCCGGCGGTTTGCACAGCTGCCTTGCCCGAGGCGACATCGGCTTCGGCCTGCTTCTGGGCGGCGACGGCGTCGTCATATTCCTGCTTGGATACGGCATTGACCTCGACCAGCGGCTTGTAGCGCTGCGCCTTCAGGGTGGCTTGCGTCAGGTTGGCCTGGGCGCGCGCCAGGGTGGCCTGGGCGCTGTCGTACGAAGCCTTGAACTGGGCCGGATCGATCTTGAACAGGACCTGTCCTTCCTTGACGTCGCTGCCTTCCTTGAAGACCCGCTTTTGCACGATACCGGCGACCCGGGCGCGTACTTGGGCCACGCGATAGGCTTCCAGGCGACCTGGCAGCTCATTGGTGATGGCGATTTGTTGCGGGGCCACGGTGACCACCGACACTTCCGTCGGCGGCATGGCGCCGCCTTGGGCCGCTGGTTTTTCGCCGCATGCAACAAGCGCCGCTGCAACAGCGACGGTCATGGAAAGGCGCGTGAAACGACTGACAGAGCTCATAGATATCTCGCACGAAAGTAAAGTGAGGCCGCGCTAGCGGCATTGAAACGAATCCGGTCTTACGATTGATTACGGGTGATGCAAGGCCATCCGCAGTTGCGGCAGCGCTTGGTGAAGCGGATGTTGCAAAGCAAGAAATTCCCGCCTATCTCAAGGAGTGGGCATGGAAATTTTTACGGTGAAGCGACAGCGGGACCTTGAAGCGGATGCTATTATACATACATTCGTGTATGTATGTATTTCTGCAGAACACAGCATTAATTTAGCAAACTTGTCGAATTTGGCGTAGTGAAATATGAGCGATTCCTTGCATTTGGTGTGAAAGGCGGAATGGAGGGGCGCTGAAGTCAGGCAAAGCGAGCAAGTTTTCCTGCTCTTCACGTCGTTTCACCGCTAACCAGAGGGATGTCTGCATCATTGATGAGGTTTTCGGCAGGCTTGGCCCGGCCGAGAAAGCCTCCCGGGGCAGCATGGTACCCACATCAGTATTACTGCATTGTTACGGGAATGCTTTTTGTGCGACGCAGTAAAAATGGCCCGCCAGCGTGTGACGGCCGTGGTTCGATTATTCGGAGTAGTACGATGATTACGTTTTGCAACGCTGTCGTGGTCGGCAACGCCAGATTTACGCTTGGGCGCGGCTGACATGGCACGCTCGACCAAGGAAGAGGCACTTGAAACCCGGGCCCGCATTCTCGATGCGGCCGAGCAGGTGTTCCATGAGCGCGGCGTGTCGCACACGTCGCTGGCTGACGTCGCCAAGGCGGCCGATGTCACGCGCGGCGCCATCTATTGGCATTTCAAGAACAAGGGTGACCTGTTCGATGCCATGTGCGATCGGGTTCGCCTGCCGATGGAAGCGGTGCTGGAAGAAAGCGCCGGCGCCCACGTCATTGACCCGCTGGGCCAGTTCCTGCGCAGCGGCGTCTACGTGTTGACGATGGCAGCCACCGATGAGCGTTGCCGCAAGGTGTTCGACATCATCTTCAACAAGTGTGAATTTGCCGACCATGACGATCCGATCCTGGTGCGTCAGCGTGAGTGTCATGTGGATGGCATGCTGCGCATCGAGCAGATCATCGGCAACGCGATCTCGCGCGGGCAGTTACCGGCGACGCTGGATGTCCGCCAGGCATGCCTGATGATGCATGCCACCTTCAGCGGCCTGCTGACCGACTGGTTCTTTTCGCCGGACAGCTTCGACCTGGTCAAGGATGGCGAACGCATCCTGTCAGCGGCCCAGTACGCCTTGTCGGCGCCGTCGATGCAGCTTACTGAGATGGCGCCGTCAACAGCCGGTTGACCTGCGCCAGGTCGTCTTCCTGCAGCACGCCGGCCGCGGCCTTCAGCTTCAAGCCATTGATCAGCGTGTCGTAGCGCGCCCGGGCCAGGTCGCGCCGGGTTGAATACAGCTGCTGCTGGGCATTGAGCACATCGATGTTGATCCGCACGCCGACCTGATAGCCGAGCTTGTTCGAATCGAGCGAGGACTGGCTAGAGACTTCCGCCGCTTCATAAGCCTTGATCTGCGACAGGCCATTGGCCACCCCCAGAAAAGCCTGGCGCGCGCTCAATACCGCTGTGCGGCGCGCATTGTCCAGATCCGAGCGCGCCTTGTCGGCCAGCGCCACGGCTTCGTCGACCCGGCTGCTGGTGGCGAAGCCGGCGAACAGCGGGATATTCCATTGCACCCCCACCGAATTGCTGTAGCCACGCGCATTGAGATAGGACGAGCGCACGCTGGTCTGGTCGGTAAAGCTGCGCGCCACCTGAAGATCCACCGTCGGCGCATGGCCGGCGCGGTTGCGCTTGATTTCGCTCTGGGCAATCTCGAGCGCCAGCTGCTGCGCCACGACGCTGAAGTTGTCTTGCTGCGCGCTGGCGATCCAGTTGTCGATCCGGGCCGGCTGCGGCGGCGACAGCTTGACGTCGCGGCGCAGTACCGCCAGCGGCGTGGGCGCGTCGCCGATGATCTGCTGCAATTTCGAGAGGGCCACCTCAAGGTCGTTCTGGGCCGAGATTTCCTGGGCGCCGGCCAGGTCGTAGCGCGCCTGGGCTTCGTTGGTGTCGGTGATGGTCGAGGTGCCGATCTCGAAATTGCGCTTGGCCGAGGCCAGTTGTTCGGCGATCGCCACCTTTTGCGCGCCGATGAATGACAGCGCATCCTGCGCCGCCAATACGTCGAAGTAGGCCTGGCCCACCCGCAGGATCAGGTCTTGCCGGGCCTGCGCAAATTGCGCCTCGCTGGAGGCGACCGACAGCTTGCCCTGCTGGTAGGTTTCCCAGTTGGCCAGGCGAAACAGCGGTTGCGTCAGTTGCAGTGCGTAGTTGTTGTTGGTGCTGTCGAAGTTCTGGTCGGAACGGGTGTAGCTGCCACCCACGCCGACCGTCGGCAGCAGGCCCGCACGTCCCTGCACCTCGCGCTCGCGCCCGGCCGTCAGCGCATGGCGGGCGCTGGTGTAGACGGCGTCGTTGGACAGCGCCTGCTGATAGACCTGTAGCAGATCAACGGCGCTGGCCGGGGCATGCAGGGCAATGGCGCTGAGCGCCAGGGCGGCGCTTAAAAAACGGGACATGGGCAAATCTCCGGGGCAGGACGAAGGCGGTGACAACGCGCAAGTCGCCAATAAGCGTATTGCGCAGGATCGGACATCGGACGAAAGAGGCCGGCCATCGGACGATGCGCCGGAAAGGGACGGGGCCGCAAGGCGGCGCCCGTCGACCCGTCAGTAGGTGGGCATGGCCGGGTCAACCTGGGTAGCCCAGGCGTGAACGCCGCCGGTCAGGTTGATGACCTGGGTAAAGCCCTGGCGTTCGAGAAACGCCGCCACCTGCATGCTGCGAGCGCCGTGGTGGCAGATGCACACCACGGTTTGATCTTCATCGAGCTCGGAAAAGCGCCCCGGGATGGTGTTCATCGGGATCAGTTGCGATCCGTCGATGTTGCAGGTCTGATGTTCCCAGGGTTCGCGCACATCCAGCAGCAGAGGGGTAGGGCGGTCTGGATCGGCGATCCAGGCGGCCAGGTCCGGGGCGGTGATGTGCTCCATGCAAATTTTCCTAGAAAGTGAAATGGGACGGCGTGGTCGCCGCGTGCAGTGGTTTGGCCAGCGTGTCGACCACATTGACGGTCTCGAACGTCTGTTCCGATGTGCGCGTGACCAGTTGCAGCTGCATCACCGGATCGTTGCCGATGATGGCCAGCAAGCGGCCACCGACCTTGAGTTGCTTGGCAAACGCATCGGGCAGGAAAGGCAGCGAGCCGGAGATCACGATCACGTCGTATTCAGCGGCCTTGCCGTCGGCAGTCCAGCCCTGGGCGCCATTGCCCAGTTGCACATCGACGTTAGCGACGCCGTAGTCTGCCAAGTTCTGTTCGGCCATGCTCTTCAATTCCGGCGAGATTTCGACCGTTGTAACGTGGCGCGCCTTATGCGCCAGCAGCGCTGCCATATAGCCGGAACCGGCGCCGATCTCGAGCACGTATTCGTGTTTCTTGACGTTGGCTTCCTGCAGGATGCGGGCCTCGATCTTGGGTTCGAGCATCACTTCGCCGCCCGGCAGCGGGATTTCGGTATCGAAGAAGGCCAGGTTGCGATAGGCGCCTGGCACGAATTCTTCCCGCTTGACCACGGTCAGCAGGTCCAGGACGTCCTGTGCCAGCACGTTCCAGGGGCGGATTTGCTGCTCGATCATGTTGAAGCGGGCTTGTTCGATATTCATGGCAGTGGGCTCAATAGCGACGGAAAGCCGCCATTTTAACAAACACAGCCCCGTCAGACAGCTCATGTACGCGGGGAAAAGCGCGGTAGAACGGCCCCATTTGCAGGCTTTCCTTGATGCATGGCAAGATTTTCTCAATCCGCATGGCGTCCGTCATCCGTCGCCTGGCCGGCGCTGAACCATTTGCGCTTGACCCAGGCCCCCATGTCATCGAGGTAGGTATAGACCACCGGCACCACCACCAGCGTGAGCAGGGAGGAGGTGATGATGCCGCCAATCACCGCCTGTCCCATCGGCGCACGCTGCTCGGAACCTTCCGACACGCCAAACGCCAGCGGCACCATGCCGAACACCATCGCCAGGGTCGTCATCAGGATCGGGCGCAGCCGCACATGGGCCGCCTCCAGCAGGGCCGCGCCGCGCTCCATGCCGGCGCGGCGGGCCTGGTTGGCAAAGTCCACCAGCAGAATGGCGTTCTTGGTCACCAGGCCCATCAGCATGATGAAGCCGATGATGGAAAACATGTTCAGCGTGGAGCGGAACATCATCAAGGCCAGGAATACCCCGATCAGCGTCAGCGGCAGCGACGACATGATCGCCATCGGCTGCAGGAAACTCGCGAACTGCGAGGCCAGGATCATGTAGATGAACACGATCGCCAGCGCCAGCGCCCCCACCGCATAGCCGAACGACTCGTTCATGCTCTTGGTCGAGCCGCCGATCTGGTAGCGGTAGCCCGGCGGCCAATGCACGCCATCGAGCATGGCCTTGATCTCGGCGTTGATCTGGCCGGCCGAACGGCCCTGGGCATTGGCCGAGAGCTCGACTTCGCGGTTTAGGTCGCGGCGGTTGATCTGGTTGGCGCCCAGCGCGCTCTTGACCTCGGCCACCTGGCGCAGCGGCACCATGCGCGGCGTGCCATCGCTGTTGGTCAGGGTGCTGGCCAGCATCAGGCGCGACAGGCCGTCGACGGTGTTGCGATCATCCGGTGCCAGGCGCACGTTGACGTCATAGTTCTCGTCATCGGGGGCGCGCCAGCTGCTGGCGGCTTCCCCCGCCAGCAGCGGCGAGAGCGCATTGCCCAGTTGCGCCACGCCGATACCCAGGTCGGAGCCGATGTCGCGCCGGGGCTCGACCGAAATGATCGGTTTTTGCGCCTTCAGGCTCGAGTCCAGGTCGACCACCCCGGAAATCTGTCGCAACTGGCCCTCGACCTGTGCTGACAGGCGCGCCAGTTGTTGCAGGTCGGGCCCCAGCAGGCTGAAGCGTATCTGCTTGTTGTCGCCGCCCACGCCATCCAGCGCGCCCACATGGGTCACGCTGATGCCGGCCACGCGCGCCAGCCGCTCGCGCAGCAGCGGCGCCATCTGGCCGGTGGTCAGCGTGCGCTGGCTGCGGGGTTTGAGGCGCATGAAGACGGTCGCGTAGTTCTTGCCCTGGGCATTGCCGGTGTTGACCGTGCTGTAGATGTCGGTGATCTCGGGGAACTCGCGCAGCACCGCCTCGACCTGATGCACCTTGCTTTCGGTCAGCTCCAGCGATGACCCGACCGGGGTGAAGAAGGTCACGCCGGTCTCGGAGTAATCGGCCTGCGGCACGAATTCAGACCCGATCAGGCCCGAGGCCGGCAGCGCCAGGCCGCCGAAGAAACTGGCGGCGGCAATCGCCAGCGTCATCCGCCGATGTCGCAGCGACCAGCCCAGCAGCAACTGGTAACGCGCCGACAGCCATTGCACGAGGCGGTCGAACTGAAGCAGCACGCGGCCGATGCTGCGGTCGTACCAGCCGGCGCGGCGCCGGTGCTCGCCGTGGGCATCGGGGTCGGGCCAGATCGACGACAGCATCGGGTCCAGCGTGAACGACACGAACATCGAGATCAGCACGGCCGCGGCCACCGTAATGCCGAACTGGTGGAAGAAGCGGCCGATGATGCCGCCCATGAAACCCACCGGCAGGAACACCGCCACGATCGAGAAGGTGGTGGCCAGCACGGCCAGTCCGATCTCCTGCGTGCCTTCAAGGGCGGCGGCCCGATGCGACTTGAACTTGCCATGCACGGTCATGCCGGCATGGCGCACGATGTTTTCGCGCACCACGATGGCGTCGTCGATCAGCAAGCCCACGCACAGCGACAGCGCCATCAGCGTGATCATGTTGATGGTGAAGCCGAACATGTACATGAACAGGAAGGTGCCGATCAGCGCCACCGGCAGCGTCAGTCCGGTGATCACCGTGGAGCGCCATGAATTGAGGAACAGAAACACGATCACGATGGTCAGCACGGCGCCCTCGATCAGGGTCCGGCGTACGTTCTCGACGCCGGTGCGGATCTGCCGCGAGCCATCCTTGACCACCTGCAGCGTCACGCCCGGATACAGTTTCTGCATGCTGGGCTGCAGTTCGGCCATGGCCTTCTTCAAGCCATCGGCGACGTCGATGGTGTTCTGTCCCTGCGCCTTGAGGATATCCAGCGCCAGGGTGCGCTGGCCGTTGTAGAGGGCCAGGGTTTCCTGTTCTTCCTGGCCGTCGACCACGTTGGCGACCTGCGCCAGCGTGACCGGCTGGCCGCCCCGGCGCGCCACGATGATGCGCTTGAAGTCTTCCGGCGCGCGCACCCGGCCCTGCACCTGCACCGTCTGCTCGGCATCGCGGGTGCGGATCGCCCCGGTCGGCAGTTCCTGGTTCTCGTTGCGCACGGCGTCGACGATCTGGTTCACGCCGATGCCCAGCGCTTCCATCTCGGCCGGTTTGACGGTGATGTTGACCTGCCGCTTGACCCCGCCTACCAGCGTGACCGAACCGACCCCGCGCACGTTTTCCAGCCGCTTCTTGATGACCTGGTCGGCGATGGTGGTAAGTTCGCGCAGGGTGCGCGGACGGGCGTCGGCCGCATTGGTGACCGAGATCGAGAAGATCGGCTGGTCGGCGGGATCGAAGCGGGTGATGCGCGGCTCGTCGACTTCCTTGCGGAAGGCGGCGCGTACCAGGGCCACCTTCTCGCGCACGTCCTGCGCCCCCTGCACCGGATCGACCGTCAGGTCGAACTGCACGATCACCACCGACAAGCCTTCGTACGAGTGCGAGATCAGGCTGTCGATGCCGTTGATGGTGTTGACCGATTCCTCGATCTTGCGGGTCACGTCCGACTCGACGTTTTCAGGCGAGGCGCCGGGGTAGGTGGTCTGCACCACCACGATCGGGAAGGTGATATCGGGAAACTGGTCGACCCGCATGCGCTGGTAGGAGAACAGCCCCAGCACCACGAAGGCCAGCATCATCATGGTGGCCAGGACCGGGTTGCCGATCGAGATGCGGGTAAACCACATGGTCTAGCGTCCTTGCGGTTGAGCCGCCGGCCTGCCGGCGGCCGTGGCACTGCGTTGCTGGATGCGGACCTCGGTGCCCTCGCGCAGCAGGCCCAGGTTGGCCCGCACGATCCGGGCCCCGCTGGCGAGACCACTGACGATCTCGACCGCATCGCCATCGGCGCCACGCCCGCGCAAGCCGGTCACTACCTGGCGTCGCGCCAGTACGCCATTTTCGATCGCATATACATAGGCGTTGCCATCTTCGACCTGGATCGCCCCGACCGGCACGCTCAGCACCTGCTCGCGCCGTTCCAGCGTCAGGGTGGCGTCGGCGAACATGCCCGCGCGCAGCACGCCGGTGGGGTTGTCGACCCGCACGTACACCATGATCGAGCGCGATCCCGACTGCGTGGCCGGGTTGATGCGCACTACCGTGCCGCGCACCTGCTGCGGCAAGCCTTCTACCGCCACCAGCACTTCCTGGCCGATGCTTACCTTGAGGATGTCATTGGTCGGTACCGGCGCCTCCAGCTCCATTTGCGACAGGTCGACCACGTCCAGCAACTTGCCGTCGACCGCCACTTTTTCGCCCGGTTGCACATTGCGTGCGCTGACCAGGCCTTTCATCGGCGAGCGCACCACGGTGTCGGCCAGCGCCTTGCGCGAGACTTCCAGCGCGCCGCGTGCGGTGTCGAGATTGGCGCGCGCGATGTCGAACTGGCTGGCGGCGGTGTCGAAGGCATTGCGCGAAATGAAGCCCTTGTCGAGCAACACCTGGTTGTTGTTGCGGGTCTGGGTGGCAATGTCGAGCTGTCCTTGCGACGCCACCAGTGAACCGCGCGCCTGGTCCACCCGAGCCTGGTAATCGATGGGGTCGATGCGCGCCAGCACCTGGCCCGCGGCCACCGCTTCGCCTTCGCGCACCAGCACCTGCTGCACCTCGCCGGCGACGCGCGCCTTGACCGAGACCTGGTTCAAGGCACGCAAGGCGCCCGACAGGGGCAGCACCCGCCGCAATTCTCCGGGTTGCACCTGGACCAGGTCGTCGGCCACGAATTCCATGGCGCTGGGCAGTGCAGCGGCAGTGCGTTCGGCGCTCGGCGCCGGTGCGGCCGCGCGTTTCTTCATCACCACCACGGCGGCGATCAGCAACACCAGTGCCAGCAAGGTCCACCGCACCCAGCGGCGTTTATAAAGGGGAGGCGTCATCGATCAAGTCTCGGTTATTGTGTGCAGACGTCGTCGCACGTTATTTATTGTGTGATTTTTGCGTGTCGTCTCCGGGGCCATGCGATTGGTTCAGGCCATGGATGCAAAGGTCGATCAGGCTGGCCAGGTAGGCTTGCGGATCGATCGGCGAGATCGCGCAGGGGCCGAACGACTGGTCCCACAGCATCAGCATGACCACCGGCGCGATGATCACCTTCTTCATCGACTCGGCATCGACCTGGCGAAACTCGCCGCGGGCCATGCCGTTTTGCAGGATGCGCACCATCATGGCATCGCTGCGCACGATGATTTCTTCGTGATAGAAGCGCGCCAGTTCCGGAAAATTGCCTGATTCGGCCATCATCAGCTTGGTGATCCCGCACAGTCCCGAGTGCGCCACCGCCTCCCACCAGCGCATGATCAACTGCCGCAGCAGTTCGGCGCTGGAGCCCTGGTGGCCATCGACCATGGCCTCGGCCTCGTCCAGCAGGGGCAGCATGTTGCTGCGCACGACCGACTTGAACAGGCTTTCCTTGCTATCGAAATACAGATAGAGCGTGCCCTTGGAGACGCCGGCCCGGGTGGCGACGTCTTCCAGGCGGGTCGCCGCAAAGCCGCGCTCGACGAACAATTGCAGCGCCGCCGCCAGCAATTCTTGCGGACGGTCTTGCTTGCGACGTTCCCAGCGGGGTTCTTTGTGGGCTTCTGACATGAGCTAAGGGTGAAGGCTGCACAGCGGGATTTACCATCGGGCGAGACCACCGAATGCTGGTAAGTTACCCGGGAGTCAGCAATGTAAGTGGCAAATCCGGGGCCGTCAAGGAAGGTGGTCAAGGCGACAGGTAAGCACATGTAAAGGGTAATGGGCGCGGCATGCTGCCGTAGCCGTTTACAATGACGACCTGTTTGAGTTGACCTGCATTGCCATGAATTGCCGTCCCGACTGCGGCGCCTGCTGTACCGCGCCTTCCATTACCAGCCCGATTCCCGGCATGCCGCATGGCAAGCCGGCCGGTATCCCGTGCGTGCAGCTCGATGAAGCCATGCGCTGCCGTATTTTTGGCCGCCCGGAGCGGCCCGGTTTCTGCGCCGGCCTGCAGCCTTCCGAAGAAATGTGCGCAACCAGCCGGCAAACTGCCATGATCTGGCTCGATCAGCTCGAAAAAGCGACCGCGCCTGGGTAAACCAATCGCCTATCAGCCGATTGGCGCATTCCTCCATCAGGGAAACACTTCCGCCAGCCGCTCCTTGGGCCGCGCCAGCAACGTCCCCTTGGGCGTGACCACGATCGGCCGATTGATCAGAATCGGATGTTCCACCATCTTCGCGATCAACTGCGCATCGCTCAGGGAGGGATCATCCAGTCCCAACTCTATATAGATGGCTTCCTTGCTGCGGATCACTTCACGCACAGGGATGCTCATGTCGGCAATCAGCCTGGTCAGCGTTGCCTGGCCCGGCGGGGTCTTGAGGTATTCGATCACGGTCGGTTCGACGCCGGCGTCGCGCAAAGCCTGCAATACATTGCGCGAGGTGCCGCACTTGGGGTTGTGATAGAGGGTGATATCGGACATGGTTTCCTTTCCGGTGCGCGCGATACGGTCGCAAACGCATTTTATGGCGCAAAAACCGACATCTTAATGGCTAACCGGTAGAATGCCGTTTTGTTGCGGTGCACCTTTATGCGGTGCTGCGGTCAAAGAGCCGGTTTTTACGATTCAGTCGCATTATTCTCCTATCCACCCTCCAAAAGAAGCCAACTAGCCACGTATGGACACCATCCTCGCGCTCAAGGCGCTCATCATGGGCATCGTCGAAGGCCTGACGGAATTCCTTCCCATCTCTTCCACCGGTCACCTGATCCTGACGGGCAGCCTGCTCGAATTTTCCGGTCCTTCTTTCCCGAAGGAAAAAGTCGACGTCTTCGAAATCGTCATCCAGGCCGGCGCCATTCTTGCGGTTTGCTGGGAATATCGCGCCCGCATCGCCAGCGTGCTGGCCGGGCTCTTTACCGAGCGGAAGGCGCAACGCCTGGTGATCAACCTGATCATCGCTTTCCTGCCGGCCGCCATTCTCGGATTCCTGTTCAGTCGCAGCATCAAGGAGCAACTGTTCAACCCGGTCTCGGTGGCGATCGCCTTCATCGTGGGCGGCCTGGTGATCCTGTGGGTCGAGCGGCGTAACAAGGACCGCATGAGCATGGCCTCGGCCCGTATCGAGACGGTCGACGACATGACCCCGCTGGATGCGCTCAAGGTCGGCCTGGCCCAGGCGTTTGCGCTGATCCCCGGCACCAGCCGTTCGGGCGCCACCATCATCGGCGGCATGATGTTCGGCCTGTCGCGCAAGGCGGCGACCGAATTCTCGTTCTTCCTGGCCATCCCGACCCTGTTCGCGGCGACCATCTATTCGCTCTACAAGGACCGGGCCCTGCTCAGCGTCGCCGATGTGCCGTTGTTTACGGTGGGTACCGTAGCGGCCTTCGTGTCGGCCTTCCTGTGCGTGCGCTGGCTGCTGCGTTACATCAGCTCCCACGATTTCACGATTTTCGCGTGGTACCGCATCGTCTTCGGCTTCGTCGTGCTGATCACGGCCTACAGTGGCCTGGTGGTCTGGGCCGAGTAAGTTCGCGGCCTGATGGCGCGACCGGAGCCTGAACCGGTCGCGCCGTTTCTCTTCTGCAGTCCTGCTATAGTGTCGCTCCTGTTGTTCCGGCCGGGCGCCTCGATGCCCCCGGCGTCATCATTCCACCGCCAAATTCCAGACCCAAGAGTTTCCCATGGCCAATGTCTGCAGCGCCGGCCTCGATATCGGCTTCGCTTCGCTCAGCTATCTGCAAATCGGTTTCCTCGGCATCGTCCAGGGCATCACCGAACTGCTGCCCATCTCCTCCACGGCGCACATGCGCATCGTCCCGGCCCTGCTTGGCTGGCACGATCCCGGCTCGGCCTTCTCGGCGGCCATGCAGATGGCCGCACTGGCCGCCGTGATCAGTTATTTCAGGCGTGATGTTGTGGCCGTTACCGGCGGCAGCGTGGCCGCCTGGCGTCGACGCGACTTCAACGATCCGATGTTTCGCCTGGCCGTGGCCATCGTCCTGGCCACCATTCCCATCTGCATTGCCGGGCTGGCCTTGTCGCATGTGCTCAATGCCTGTGGCTCGCCGCTGCGCAGCCTGTCGGTGATCGGGTGGTCGTGCATCGCCATGGCGCTGCTGCTGGGCGTGGCCGAAGTGGCCTGCCGCCATCGCCGCAGTGTCGAACAGATGCGCCTGCGCGACGCGCTCATCGTCGGCGTGGCGCAGGTGGGGGCCTTGATCCCCGGCGTATCGCGCTCCGGCTCCACGTTGACCGCGGCGTTGTTCCTCAATTTCAAGCGCGAAGAAGCGGCCCGCTTTTCGTTCCTGCTGGGGTTGCCGGCGATTGCGCTGGCCGGCCTGAAAGAGCTGGTCGAATTGTGGCATGCGCATATTCCGCTGCAAGCCTGGGGCATTTTGCTGTTCGGGCTGCTGGTGGCCAGCGTGTCGGCGTTTGCCGCCATCTGGGGGCTGATGAAGTTCCTCGAGCGCTTTTCCACCTGGCCGTTCATCGTCTATCGCGCAGCGCTCGGCGTATTCCTGCTGGCGGCCGTCAGCCACGGCTGGCTGCAATAGACTTACCTACTGAATCAGATTCCATGGTCGATTTCGATACCCTGCCTGCCGATACCCCGTTACCGCAACGTGCGCTGCATGTGCTGGAGACGGTATTCGGTTATTCGTCGTTCCGCGGTCAACAGGGCGAGATCGTGCGCCACGTGGCCAGCGGTGGCGATGCGCTGGTGTTGATGCCGACCGGCGGCGGCAAGTCGCTGTGTTATCAGGTGCCTTCCCTGCTGCGCGACGGCGTCGGGGTGGTGGTGTCGCCGCTGATCGCCCTGATGCAGGACCAGGTCGATGCCCTCGACGAAGTCGGTGTGCGCGCCGCCTTTCTCAATTCCAGCCAGAGTTTCGACGAAGCGATGCAGATCGAGCGGCGCTTGCGCCAGGGCGATCTCGACGTGCTCTATGTCGCGCCCGAGCGCTTGATGACGCAGCGCTGCCTGGATCTGCTCGACTCGATCAAGATCGGCCTGTTCGCCATCGACGAAGCGCATTGCGTCTCGCAATGGGGGCATGATTTCCGTCCCGAGTACATCAAGCTGTCGATCCTGCACGAGCGTTTTCCGCAGGTGCCGCGCATTGCGCTGACCGCCACCGCCGACGCCCAGACCCGCGCCGAGATCGTCCATCGCCTGCAACTCGAACAGGCGCAGCAATTCGTCTCGTCGTTCGATCGTCCCAACATCCGTTACCAGATCGTCGAAAAAGGCAACGGTCGCAAACAGCTGCTCGACTTCATCAAGAGCGAGCATGCCGAAGATGCGGGCATCGTCTATTGCCTGTCGCGCAAGAAGGTCGACGAGACGGCCGAGTTCCTGCGTAGCGAGGGCATCAATGCGCTGGCCTACCACGCCGGCATGGACGCCCAGGCGCGCAGCACCAACCAGTCGCGCTTCCTGCGTGAAGACAGGATCGTGATGGTGGCCACTGTTGCCTTCGGCATGGGCATCGACAAGCCCGACGTGCGTTTCGTCTGCCACCTCGACCTGCCCAAGAGCATCGAAGGCTACTACCAGGAGACCGGACGCGGCGGACGCGATGGCCTGCCGGCCAATGCCTGGATGGCGTATGGCCTGCAGGACGTGGTGCAGCAGCGGCGCATGATCGAAGAGTCCGAAGCCGACGAAGACTTCAAGCGGGTGCTGCGCACCAAGCTCGACGCCATGCTCGGGCTGTGCGAGACGATGCATTGCCGGCGCGTGCTGATCCTCAATTATTTTGGCCAGGAAGCGACGCCCTGTGGCAACTGCGACATCTGCCAGTCGCCCCCGGTCTCGTTCGACGCCACCGTCCAGGTGCAGAAACTATTGTCGACGGTATATCGCGTCGAGCAGCGTTTTGCCTCCGGTCACGTGCTGGACGTATTGCGCGGCATCGATGGCGATCGCGTCAAGCAGTGGCGCCACGACCAGTTGTCGGTCTTCGGTATCGGCAGCGATGTGGGCGAAGCCGAATGGCGCGCATTGTTGCGCCAGGTGATCGCCATCGGCTTGCTTACGGTCGACCACGAGAACTACAGTTCGCTCAAGCTGACCGATGCCGCGCGTCCGGTGTTGCGCGGCGAGCAGAAGATCCAGTTGCGGCAGTACCAGAAACCGGTCAAGCCCAAGCGCAGCAGCACGCAGCGCTCCGGCTTCGTCGAGACCGACCTCACGCCGCAAGAACAGGCGCTGTTCGACAAGCTGCGCTGGTGGCGGGTCGAGACTGCGCGCGAACACAACGTGCCGGCCTACGTCATCTTCCACGACGCCACCATGCGCGAGATCGCCAAGGCGCGCCCGGGGTCGATCGACGACCTGCGCCACGTCACCGGTGTCGGCGAGAAAAAGCTCGAGACCTATGGCGCCCAACTGATTGCGTTGATTGCGGCGTTTTCGCAAGAGCAGGGTTGAACGTAAAAACGGCCTGTCATCACTGACAAGCCGTTATCAAACAATAACAAAATCGACGCAGCTGCCGTCAGGCGATCTTCTCGAACACCAGATCCCATACTCCATGCCCCAGCCGCAGGCCACGGTTCTCGAACTTGGTGGTCGGGCGGTAGTCCGGGCGGGGCGCATAACCGGAAGCATCGGTAGACGTATTCTTCAAGGTCGGCTCGGCGCTCAGCACCTCCAGCATCTGGATCGCATATTCTTCCCAGTCGGTGGCGCAGTGCAGGTAACCGCCTGGCGCCAGGCGTGAGCTGAGCAATTGCACCAGCGGTCCCTGGATCAGGCGGCGCTTGTTATGACGCGCCTTGTGCCACGGATCGGGGAAGAACACATGCACGCCGGCCAATGTGTTCGGCGCGATCATGTGGTTGAGCACTTCCACGGCATCGTGCTGGATGATGCGCACGTTGGCAAGGTTGCCTTCATCGATCAGCTTCAGGTAACTGCCCACGCCTGGGGTATGCACTTCGACGCCGATGAAGTTCTTCTCTGGCATCAGCGCCGAGATCTTGGCACTGGTTTCGCCCATGCCGAAGCCGATCTCCAGCACGGTGGGTGCGGCACGACCGAAGGCGGCATCGATGTCCAGCGTTTGCTTGGCATAAGGCAGGGCGAACCTGGGGCCGAGCTCTTCGAGCGCGCGTTCTTGCGCATTGGAAACGCGGCCGGTGCGGGTAACGAAACTACGGATGCGGCGTTCGGTGGGATCGTAGAACAGCGGCTTGCCGGATTTGTTTTCTGACATGAATGACTCGTGAATCGAAGAGCGCGGCGAGGACCGTCGCACTGGGTACAGGGGTTGGCAGCGTGCAATCTGGAGCGGGTGAAGGGAATCGAACCCTCGTCGTAAGCTTGGGAAGCTTCTGCTCTACCATTGAGCTACACCCGCGAAGAACGGCATTTTACGCGGGATTTGAGGTGTTTTGTGAAGTTGAGGGGTGTTCAGTGTGATGGATTCTGTAGTGGCCGATTGCTTCAAGCTGTTATCGCGGCTGGAGAAACCTATATCGAATGGAACGAAGTTCAGAACATTGACGATCGTCGATGTGTGATTCGACTACTTTAACAAAGTGTCTTCGAAACCGGCAGCAGCCCACTTGGTTCCAATGTTGGAATGTGTTGTGGGGGCTATGGGTGTGAATTGTCGACGATTCTTACAGTCATTAAATTGTCATCGCACACGGCTACTTTTATAGACTCGAATATCCGCTAAGTGACCGTCCCAAAACGTGAAGCTTATCCCCTTGGACGGATATTTAATGGAACGCTCATGATACGTGTACAAGGACGTGGACGACGCGAATGGCCCTGAGCCAGTTACATCTACATCTGGCTTGCCATACGTTTGGATTACGTCATCAGGTGTACTATTTTTGCCAATACCTTCCAAGGTTCTACCATCAAATATGCCTAAGTTTTTTGAAAAGAAAAAAAATAGCGTAACGATCTTTCCATCAATCACGAGGGCTTCTACTCCATTAGTCCTCGATATCACATAGCCGTTGGCCGTAGTACCAGAAAATAGATTTTTAAATGTCTTTTCATCATCGCCGATTTTGCAGTTCAATAAGCCCATACCAGGAACTATTCGATAACCTGAGTGAGAATCCGGTTCGGTGACTATGTGAGTACAAGATGAGGAAAATAAAAAAAATGCTCCAACTAGCATTGCAAGTATTTTCTTATTATTTTTAATAATGCTTATCATTGTTGAGTTTTGGTTCTTGTTCGGGGTCATTGAAGTTCAAAGTATCATCACATTTTCATCGCAGCTTTGTCACAGTAGGTAGTCGAACTGCATATCAGCAGCTTTTTGTGACCAAGCGCTGGGGGCGAAAATGTGATGGCTGCTAACTCCGTGATTAAAGTGGAGTTTTCGAAGTTACTACATTCGACTGCGCTGAAACCCGCATGAACAGTGGGTGTTTTTGATGTGGCGGGGCTTGGGAAGCTTTTGCTCTACCATTGAGCTACACCCGCGAAGAGCGGCATTTTACGGGTTTTGAGGTGCTTTGTGAATTTGAGGGGATTTGTGGGTTGATACCGATGTTGCCGAAGTCATGCCCGCATGTCGTTATCGCACCAGCCCTTAGAATAGAGGTTTTCCATCCCGGACTGCCTACCATTTTTCCCCTCTACATCCCCGACGACGAAGTCGAACTGACCGCCATCCGTGCGCAAGGCGCGGGTGGGCAGAATGTCAACAAGGTATCGAGCGCCATCCACCTGCGTTTCGATATTCACGCTTCGTCCCTGCCGGACGAGGTGAAGCAGCGCCTGCTGGCATTGCGCGACCAGCGCATCAGCAAGGATGGGGTGGTCATCATCAAGGCCCAGGCGCATCGCAGCCAGGAAAAGAACAAGGCGGATGCCTTGCAGCGGTTGCACGAGATGGTCGCGGACGTGAGCAAGGTGTCGGTGCTGCGCAGGCCAACTCGCCCCACCCGCAGCTCGCAGCGCAAGCGGCTGCAATCCAAGACGCAGCGCGGTGAAATCAAATCGATGCGCGGCAAGGTTCGTGATTGACGCCTTCGTATCCTCCACGGAACTCGTTGTGCCTGCACGTGACACAGGTTTGTTAGTCTGATGAACTTGATCTATTGGTCATCCACCGATAATGGCTAATCGTGATTTCAATCGCAGGCAGACCTATCCTGACAAAATTCTGACGGCATGGCGATGCCGGTATCGCCCTTCCTGGCCTGACTGTACAGGACTTTCCTTGTGGATATATATCACAATGAAATGTTAAAAAAGTTAAGTGCAGGCGTAGTGCCAGTTAGTTTTTCGCTTAGAATTTCCTGCGGGATTTACTAACAAAAACGATCAAAAAGAATAATGAAGCCAAACATCGTCGCGCGGTACGTTGGGTACGTACTGCTGGGGAGCATGCTGTTCGCATGCGCATCGTCCGTCATCACGCAACCCGCTACGCTCACGCCGCTCGTCGATGCCAGTACGTCAAACGCGCCGCGCCTTAGGGTGATTACGGGCACCATCGTTACGCTGGATAAAGGCTTTCGCCGCAGTATTCCCCAGAACTCCCTCTGGCGTCGTGTCGGCACGCTGCCGCAAGGCGAAGTCTATCGTCCGGTCGGACTGGTCTTCACCATCGAGGGGCGACAGGTTCACGAAGCCTATCTGGTCTTGAATGATTCCACGCTGGCCGGTTTTTACCTGCCTGGCGAGTCCGCTTTTTCTCCGTTGTCTCATCCACCAAAGCTAACAATAAAGAAAGAAAACAATGATTAAAACATTCCGCCCTCTACTGGCTGTCGCATTGCTCGCGGCGGCATTGACCGGTTGTGCAACAGGTCCAAAATACGCGGAAGTGGCAGGGGCCATCCCGACGCTGAAGGCCGATCAAGGCCGCATCTATTTCATTCGTTCCTCCAGTGGATTCGGCGCTGCGATACAGCCCGAAGTTCGTTTGAATGATGAAGTGGTGGGTAAGTCGCAACCTGGCGGCTTTTTCTATGTTGATCGTCCTGCTGGACAATATGTGGCAGCGACCTCGACCGAAACCGAGAAGACGCTGAGCTTTTCGCTCGACGCCAAGGAGGTGAAGTACGTGCGCTCCTCGCCCGCGTTCGGCTTTCTGGTCGGTCGGATCAACCTGCGTCTTGAAGAGAAGGACGCAGCCGAAAAGGAATTGCCCGAGTTGAGCTACACCGGTGCGCCACTCAAGGCTGGTACCAAATAAGTTCGGGCAGAATCTGCCGTGCAAGCGAGGCCCCGGCCATAGACCGGGCCTCGCTTTGCAGGCGTCATTCAGTATGGCGATACTGCACACTGTGGCGTCGCCAGCATCTTTTTCTCACCAGATAGAACACAAGCTGCCCGATTCAGTTATAATTCGGTCTGCACTTGCATCAAGTCGTTTCTGGTTGGTCCCAATTCCGCATGACTGTTGTTCTCCCTTCTAGTCGTTCTGTCTTACTTCCTTCGGTTTCATTTCTTGGTTTCGAGTGCCTTTCAGGCATGTGCCTCTACTATTAAATTGAAGGAAATATTCATGAGCAGCCAAACTGGTGTGGTCAAGTGGTTCAACGATGCCAAGGGTTTCGGTTTCATCACTCCTGATGCAGGTGGCGCAGATTTGTTCGCCCACTTCCAGGACATCCAATCGAATGGCTTCCGTAGCCTGTCCGAAAACCAACGCGTGTCGTTCGAACGCAGCGTCGGTCCCAAGGGCGAGAAGGCCAGCAACATCCAAGTGATCGCCTAAAGTTTTTGTCGGCCCCGGCCGATAAGAGCATAGCAACATCAGCGTCGCCGCTTTCCTGGTCTTCGGAAATCCGCAGATCGGTACCTTGCAGATGGCAAGGATCGATAGACAAGATCAGGTATCGCGACGATGCGGTCCGCCTTCGGTAAATCCGGATTTGCCAAAGGCGTGGTTCAACGCTTACCGGCTGTTGACACCGTGCAGATAGCACGGGTTGATAGGAAATGGTTTAGTTGGACCATCACAGGCTCGTCCTGTGAAGCAAATAATTTGTTAGTCCTTTGTCCAGGCGTCGTTCAAAGCAATGACGCACAGGTTCGAATGACACCTGTATTTGAGACGGTACTGCGCACGATAGCGTGGACGGTTTCAGCGCTCGACACTATTCAGATGGAATGGGTCGGGGAATAATCCAGCATTAATAGATGAACGGCCCGCCAGTTTGGTGGGCTTTTTGCGTTCTGGACGCTGTTTTCAGGAGGCGGGAAACCCGGCGACCCGGTCCACCGTCGCCAATAGCTCATCCACCGAACAGGGCTTGAGCAGCACGGCCTCGAACTCCTTGAGCATGGCGTGCTTGTCAGCCAGCGGCGTGGCCGTGAGCAGGATCATCGGGATGTGGACGTATTCGGGCGTCTGCTTGATGGCGGAGGCCATCTGCAGGCCATCCATTTCAGGCATACGAAAGTCGGTCAGGATCAACTGGACCGCTGTCTCTTTCAGGCATTGCAATGCCTCGATCCCATTGCCGGCTTCCAGCGTGACATAACCATGCATTCTGAGCGTGAAAGCGAAGACTTCCCGTGCGTCAACATTGTCTTCTACGACCAATACCGTTGTCGTATCCCGCGAGGTATTTCCCATGGTGCAACTTTATAAAGGAGGCGACAAAATTATTATTCTTGCAATCGCTTGGATAGAGTGTGAATGGCGCGAAAAATTCAAAATAACGTCGCTCATAGACGACATTTGGAGGCGGCGCCAATCCGTGATCAAACTAATTGCACTTGTCGACTCGAACGGACCGGCCCAGTTGCGGTCCCACTCCACTGAGTTCATTGAAAGCAGATAAAATTGCCGGAATCGGTCGTCTCAGGGGCTATCCGGCCCTGGTTATCGCTGAACGTGAAGCTGACCCAGCGTGACGCGCACGACCCCATCGGCAGCGTCGCCCTCGAAAATAACATTATTGAAACAGGCGACAGGTGAAAAAAATCAGTCTGCGCTGCCAACGGGGGAGACCTCATCATGACACTTGTACAAAATTCCGACAGTAACTCTTTTCTTTCCACCGGCGTCGCCGGACTCGATGACGTGCTGCGCGGCGGCTTGACGCGCGATCGACTGTTCCTTCTCGAAGGCTCGCCCGGCGCCGGTAAAACGACGCTGGCGCTTCAGTTCCTGATCGAAGGCGCGCGCCGTGGCGAATCGGTGCTCTACATCACCCTCTCCGAGACCGAAGTCGAGTTGAAAGCGGTGGCAGCGGCCCACGGCTGGACTCTGGATGGGGTTACCGTTCACGAAGTGTTGCCGTCAGAGAGCATTCTCAATCCGGACGAGCAGTACAGCGTCTTCGATCCCAGCGATGTTGAAATGGGCACGACCACCCGGGCAGTACTGTCGATTGTCGAATCGCTCAAGCCGGTGCGTGTGGTGCTCGATTCATTGTCGGAACTGCAATTGCTGGCTTCCAACCCGTTGCTGTATCGCCGCCAGGTGCTGGCCTTCAAGCAGTTCTTCGCCACCCGTGCCTGCACTACGCTGTTCCTCGATGACCGCACCGCCAGCGAAGGCGATCTGCAGGTGCGCAGCATCGCGCACGGTGTGATCTCGCTGGAGCGCATGGCCACCGACTACGGCGGCACGCGCCGTCGGCTGGAGATCGTCAAGTATCGCGGCATCGCTTTTCGTGAAGGGTTACACGACTATAAGATCCAGTACGGTGGCATCGTCGTGTTCCCACGGCTGGTGGCGGCAGAAACGCGTGAAAACATCAAACCGATCCAGTTTTCCAGTGGCATCGACGAACTCGATGTGATGCTGGGCGGGGGCATCGAAGGGGGCAGCAGCACCCTGATCGCCGGGCCGCCGGGCGCCGGCAAATCGACCCTGGCCGCGCAGTTCATTCATTCCTGCCTGAAGCAGGGGCTGCGTTCTTCGTTATTCCTGTTCGAGGAATCGGCGTCGAATCTGCTCAACCGCACCGATAGCCTGGGCTTGTCGTTGCGCCAGCATCAGCACGACGGGCAGATGCACGTTCAGCAGGTCGATCCGGCGCAACTGACTCCCGGTGAGTTCGTGCATCGGGTCTGCCGGGCGGCCGACAATGGCGCCAAGGTGGTCGTGATCGATAGCCTCAACGGCTTCCTGCAGGCCATGCCTAACGAAAAGCTGTTGTCCATCCATATGCACGAACTGCTGACCTACCTGGGCCAGCGTGGCGTGGTCACGTTACTGATCGGCGTGCAGCAAGGCATGCTGGGCGGCAACATGACGACCACCATCGACGCTACCTATCTTGCCGACAACGTGCTGCTGTTGCGTTACTTCGAGTCGCAAGGCGAAGTGCAGCAGGCCTTGTCGGTCTTCAAGAAACGCGGCAGCCAGCACGAACGCACCATCCGCCGGATGTCCATCGGCGCCAACGGCATTCATATCGGACCGGTGCTCAGGCAGTTCCGTGGCATCCTGACCGGTGTTCCGAAGCTCGATCCCGGTTTCGCTTCGAGCGGCCAGTGACGATGGCAGATAACGCGGATGGACGACGTGTACTGATTTGCACCCCCTTTCGGTAAAGATGCGCAACTCTCGGCCCAGGTCCTCGAAAAGGCCGGGCTCGCCTGTGTCATCTGCAAGGACCTGACCGAGGTGCTGGCGCAGTTGCAGCGCGGGGCGGGTGCCTTGCTGACCGCAGACGATGTGGTCGCGCCCAACCGCTCGGCGGGATTGACCGAATTCATCGCCAGGCAGCCGCCCTGGTCGGACTTGCCGGTGCTGGTGCTGACCCGGATCGCCAGCGACAGTCGCTGGTATATGGACGCGCATGAACGGCTGCGCAACCTGACCCTGCTTGAGAGCCCGATCCGGCCGTCGACGCTGGTCAGTACGGTGCGCGCCGCCGTGCGCGCGCGCGAACGCCAGTACGAAGTGCATGAAGCCGACCGCCGCAAGGATGAATTCCTGGCCATGCTGGGCCACGAGCTGCGTAATCCGCTGGCGCCGATCGGTGCGGCGGCGCAGTTGCTTGCACTGGCCTCGGCTGATGTGGGCAAGGTCAAGATGGCCAGCCAGATCATTGCCCGCCAGGTCAAGCACATGACCAGCCTGATCGACGACTTGCTGGACGTGGCGCGGGTCACGCGCGGCCTGATTACCCTCGACCGCGAGGTGATCGACATCCGCCAGATCCTGTCGGAAGCCGTGGAGCAGGTCGATTCGATGATGCGCTCGCGCAGTCACACCCTCACGCTCGAGATGCCGACCTGCGAGATCAATGTGCAGGGTGACCGCAAGCGCTTGGTGCAGGTGTTCGCCAATGTGTTGCACAACGCCGCCAAGTACACGCCCAATGGCGGCACGATCGCCGCCTCGATGAGCGTGCGTGGCAACGACGTGGTGGTGGAGGTAGCCGATAACGGTATCGGCATGAATCCGGACGTGGTGGCGCACGTCTTCGAGCTGTTCGCACAGGCCGAGCGATCGGCCGACCGTTCACAGGGCGGCCTGGGCCTGGGGCTGTCGCTGGTCGAGAGCCTCATCAAATCGCATGGCGGTAGCGTGCAGGCCTTCAGCGAAGGCCTGGGGCGTGGCAGCCGTTTCACGATCCGCCTGCCGCACCTGGTCAGTGCCGCAGCCGATCATGTCATCGCCCAGATGGAAGCGGCTGCATCCGACGTGCCGGGGTCGACCCGCATCATGATCGTGGACGATAACCAGGACGCTGCCGATGCGTTGGCGATGGTGCTGCAGGTGGCCGGTTATGAGGTCGTCGTGCAATACACGGCCGGCGACGCCATCGCGCATGCCAAAGAGCACGCGCCGACCATCTGCCTGCTCGATATCGGTTTGCCCGACATGAACGGCAACGAATTGGCCGGGGCATTGCGCCAACTGCCACAGACGGCTGGCGCCATGCTGGTTGCGGTGACAGGATATGGCCAGCAGGACGACAAGGACCGGAGCCGGGCGTCCGGCTTCGACCATCACCTGGTCAAGCCGATCGACGTCGACCAGTTGATCGATTTGCTGTCCAAGGCCTGACCGGGGTTGCGGCGCCGCGTTAGCGCGGGCCGCCGCGACCGCCGTCGCCCCAGCCACCTCCACCGCCGTGGCCACCCCCGCCTCCTCCACCCGGGCCGCCGCCTGGGCCGCACCACCAGGGCGCGCATACGCAGCCGCCCAGGCTCAGTGCCAGCAGGATCGCTGCGGCCGCACTTAGTACTTTCTTCATTGCCATTCCTTGACTTAGATTTTGCACAGCCCTTATTGGATACCGCAGGGCTGCTAAGCGCCGTCAGGAAGTTGCAACAAATCCTAATCGAAGCCTCGCACGTGTTTGCTGTCCATGCGCGGCAGTTGCCATTCGAAGCGGATGGCCAGCAGTCGCACCGTAAAGCCCACCAGCAGCGAACCCAGCGTGGCGATGCGCACATCGAGGTCGAGGTATAGCAGTCCCATGTAGAGCGTGCCGGTCAGCAGCGACACGCTGGCATAGATCTCACGGCGCAACACCAGCGGGATCTGGTTGCACAGCACATCGCGCAGCAGGCCGCCGAAGACGCCGGTGATCATGCCGAGGATGACCACGATGGCCGGATGGAATGTCGAGAAGCTGCGCGCGATATCGCAGCCGATGATGGTGAAGGCCACCAGCCCCAGGGCATCGACTACCAGGAACGCCGACTTGAAGCGATGCAGCGCGCGTGCGCCGACGGCGGCCACGATGGCGGCGCAGATGGTGAAGGCCAGGTATTCAGGGTGGGCCACCCAACTCAGTGGATAGTGACCGATCAGGATATCGCGCACGCTGCCGCCGCCGAGCGCGGCCACGGTGCCGATGAGGCAGATGCCGAAGATGTCCATGTCGCGGCGGATGCCCATCAGGGCGCCCGAGGCGGCTTCGGCGCAGATGGCCATCAGGTAGATGTAGTGCAGCAGCATGGCGGTCGGTCTCCGGCAAGGCACAGGGCAAGACCGGCATTGTAACGGCAAGCTCAATCGGGATCGATCGGGCGCGGTTGCCCGCCATGCGCACCGGACGGGCGAGCACGACGCCGTTGTTCAGGCGCCGCAGCAAGCCCGATGCTTCAAGCGCTGGTGTCGATGATGCTGCCGATCTTCTTGAAACCGGCGGCGATGTCGTCTCCTACCGAAGTGGCGGCCGACTTGATGGTGTCGACGGTGCTGTCGTAGGCGTCGCCGATGTCGTCGCCGACTTCCTTGACCACGTTCTTGATCGGCTGGATGACCGTGTTGTACAGGCTGCTGTTGCTGGACGATACGGATGAAATGCTCATGCTGGACTCCCCGTCGAAATAGTGATGAATGGGCCGTGCGCGGATGTTGCGCACGGCGGATTTATCATAACAAGCGGGAGTATCAAGCCAAGCCGCCAGGCTGCGCTGGCGGCGTAAAGATGTGCAATTGTCTGTAAAGCGCAGTGCCGTTCTTCAGGAATGCAATGCCTGCGGTTGAACCAGATTGGCCTGGCGCAGCGACGACCGGCCGGCAGCGGCGCCGGCATGCGCCGTGCGTGCACCCGCATCGATCTTGAACACCGACACCGCCTGGTTGAGCCGGCTGGCCTGCTCGCTCAGGTTGGCCGCTGCCGCTGCGGCCTGTTCGACCAGCGCCGCATTCTGCTGGGTGGTCTCGTCGATGGAATTGATCGCCACGTTCAACTGGTCGACGCCGCCGCTCTGCTCCTTGCTGGCCATCGTGATCTCGGCCATGGTGACGGCCATGTCGCGCACCGCCCGCGAAATCTCGTCCATCGCCGTAGCGGTTTCCTGCACCAGTTGCGTGCCGTCCTGAACCTTGCCGCTGGAGTCGCCGATCAACACCTTGATGTCCTTGGCTGCTGCCGCCGATCGCTGCGCCAGGGTGCGCACTTCGGCGGCCACTACCGCAAAGCCCCGCCCCTGTTCGCCGGCGCGCGCCGCTTCCACTGCCGCATTCAAGGCCAGGATATTGGTCTGGAAAGAGATGCCGTCGATCAGGCTGATGATGTCGACGATCTTGGCCGAAGACGCATCGATCTCATGCATGGTCGTGCCCATGCGTCGTACCGTGTCGCCGGCTCGTAGCGCCACTTCCGACGCGGCCACGGCCTGGCGGTCGGCATTGGCGGCGGAGTCGGCATTCTGGCGCACGGTGGCGGCAAATTGTTCAACGCTGGAGGCGGTCTCTTCCAGGCTCGATGCCTGCGATTCGGTGCGGGTCGACAGGTCCATGTTGCCGTTGGCGATTTCCTGCGTCGAGACTGACATCGATTCGATGTTGTGGCGCACGTCGCCGATGATCGAGCGCAGGTTGACGTTGAGTTGCTGCAATGCCTGCAGCAAGAGTCCGAGGTCGCCGCGCACGCTGGTGTCGACACGCAGGTCGAGGTCGCCGCCGGCCAGCCCGTGCACCACGCCGATGGCTTGCTTGAGCGGGTTGACGATGCTGGTGTGCAGCATCGCCCAGCATGCCAGCACCACCAGTTCGGCGACGGCGGTGCCGCCCCATATCGGCCACGGATTGCCGCCGGCCTTCTGCACGGTGCCGCCAGCGATGATGCCGCCGGCCACGAAGATCAACGTCAGCACGCCCATGATCAATGTCAGCCGGCGCGCAATCGACATGCCCCCCAGCCCCTGTAGCCAGCCGATGAGGCCGGTGCGCTTGACGGCGCCGCGGTGGATGCGCAGGCCGCGTGCATTGCCGCTGGCAAAGCGCTGGTACACGCCGCCGGCGGCCTGGACCTGGTCGCGCGCGGGTCGGGTGCGCACCGACATGTAGCCGACCACCCGGCCGTTCTCGCGCACCGGCGTCACGTTGGCCTGGACCCAATAGAAGTCGCCATTCTTGCAGCGGTTCTTGACCAGTCCGTTCCAGGGGAGTCCTGACTTGAGGGTAGTCCACATGTCGGCGAACGCTTCGCGCGGCATGTCGGGGTGGCGCACCAGATTCTGCGGCGCGCCGATCAGTTCGGGCTCTTCGAACCCGCTGATTTCAATGAAGTAAGGATTGACGTAGGTGATGTTGCCCTGGAGATCGGTCTTGGAGACGATTGACTTGCCGTCTTCCAGCAGCCGCTCGACGTCGGTGACGGGCAGGTTTTTGCGCATGCGTTTCCCCTTGGTGTGCGAGAGTGACCGCAATCGCGGCCAGGCCCTGCACGCATTGTTATGAACGCCGCGGCATGATTCCCCCGGGGAAGCGCCGCGCCTATCAACGAACTACCGTCAGCATGCCGACGGCATCATGCAAAGGATGAGCTGTGCTGCGAAACAATACAGTTGAATTGTTATGGCATGCCGCCCTCGCGGCAGATGCTTGCCTGTTTTAGTTATCGAATGACCAGGCAAGACATTGTTAGAGAAATCTCAACTGATTTCAAGTCTGCCTTGTGCCGGCGAGCCGCCATGCGAGGAAATGAGGTGCAAATCGATACTTGATTGCCGGTTACGTCACTGCTGGGGCTGCACCTGGAATAACAGGCCCTGCGGCACGATCTCGACCGACAGCAGTTGACGTTCGACAACTTCGGTCATGCGCTGGCCCGGGTTGTTGAGGGCCACGCCGGTCATGCGGTTGATCAGCGGCATCAGTTTTTCCGGCGCAGCGGTGATGAAGCTGCGTGCCGCGCCCTCGGCGCAGATCAGGAACTCGTCCCGCGCCGCTGATCCCCGTTCGGTCAGCAGTATTCCGACGGCACGCAGCTCGCCCTTCTTGTTGAGCGTGCCCAGTATCGTGGTCTGGGATGGGCCGACCGTGGTCTCGAGCACATATTCGTACTTGCCCGGATGCAGCCTGCTATCGTCGAGTTGGTAGAGCCGGGCCATGTGGTCCGCATCGCTTACCTGCAGGTCGGTCAGGATGGCGGGCAACTGGCGGTTGAAGCGCTGCGAGAATTCCTTGGGCGTCACCCCGAGCGTGGTCTGGGCCGCTTCGTGTTCGGCCAATTCACGATCGACCGAACGGTCACAGCCCGCCAGCATGAGGCCGCACAGTGTCAGGACGCAGATCCACAGGCGTGCGGTGGGGCGGGGCAGGGTGGGAAAATGCATGTTTTTGCCGGCTCGGATACGGTAGAGCTGCCCATTGTGCCGCAATCGACGTCGTCGGTGGCTGTCGCAGGTCAAGCTTTGCCGCGATTGAGGTCGTCGATGGTGATAAAGTAATCGCTTGATCCACGCCAACATTGCCTCCCCATGAATCCAGCAGACCAGCGCTCCGACCTGACCGATTTGCGAGACCGCGTGAGGCATTTCAGCGACGAGCGCGACTGGCGGCGTTTTCATACGCCCAAGAACCTGGCGATGGCGTTGTCGGTCGAGGTGGCCGAACTGGTGGAGCATTTCCAATGGCTGCCCACCGGCGCCGATCATGAACTCGATGACGCCGCCCGCATCGGCATCCGCCACGAAATGGCCGACGTGCTGGTCTATCTGATCCAGCTGGCCGATCACACCGGGGTCGACCTGCACCAGGCGGTGCTTGAAAAACTCGAGCTCAATGCCAGGAAATATCCGGTCCAGCAGGCGCGCGGGAGCGCGCGTAAATACACGGCTTATAACGAAACCGGCACTACGGGCGAGCCCGACCAAATCAATAATTAATCACCAATAATTAACACCGCCAACCGCCCGGAGCACCCCCTTGAACAACTGGAATGACGGCTACGTCTTCGACATCGCCTATACCTTCGGCTATTACCCCGGCATGAACCCGGCCCGCCTGCCGCTGGCCTTTGCCTGCCACGGCCTGCAGGCGCCGGTGGTGCAGACGGCTTGCGAGCTGGGCTTCGGCCAGGGCTTGTCGACCAATTTTCACGCCGCTGCATCCGGTACCCGCTGGTGGGGTAACGATTTCAATCCGATGCAGGCCGCCTTCGCGCAGGAACTGGCGGCGGCCTCCGGCGCCGGTGCGCAGCTGGAAGACTCCAGCTTTTCGCGGTTTTGCCGGCGCAGCGACCTGCCCGACTTCGATTTCATTGCGCTGCATGGCGTGTGGAGCTGGGTGTCGGCTGAGAACCGGGCGATCATTTTCGATTTCATCGACCGCAAGCTCAAGCCGGGCGGCGTGCTCTATATCAGCTATAACACGCAGCCCGGCTGGGCCGCCTTCATGCCGCTGCGCGACTTGCTGATGCAGCACACGCTGCAGGCCGATCATGAAGAACAGGGTTTGCCCACGGCCGAACGGATTGACGCCGCGCTCGAATTCGCCGCCAACATGTTCGACGCCGATCCGGTCTATGCCCAGGCCAACCCCTTCATGCGTGACCGGCTCAAGATACTGCAGCAGCAACCGCGCAGTTACCTGGCGCACGAGTATTTCAACCGTGACTGGCACGCCGAGTCGTTTGCATCGGTCCACGCCCGGTTGTCGCAGATCGGGTTGGACTTCGCCTGCACCGCCCACTACGCCGACCATCTCGATATGGCCAACCTGACGCCGTCGCAGCGGCAGTTCATGCAACGCATCGAGGACCCGGTGCAACAGCAGAGCGTGCGCGACTTCATGGTGAACCAGCAATTCCGGCGCGACTACTGGGTGCGCGGGGCGCAACCGATGGAAGACCGGCAGCGGGTGCAGGCGCTGGCCCTGCAATCCATCGTGTTGCTGACCGAGCCCGACAAGGTGCCGCTGACGGTGCACAACGTCGCCTCCGAGATCACCCTGAACCGCCTGATCTATGAACCGATTCTGCAGGCGCTGGGTGATTACAGGCCGCATACCCTGGTTGATCTGGCGGCCAGCCTGGCGCATCGCAATCTCAACCTGCAACAGGTGATCGATTCGGCGCTGATGCTGATCGGCACCGGTCATGCCGCGCCCCTGCCGGCCGAGGGCGATGCCGCTGCGCGGGCCGAGATCAACCGCCGCGCGCGGGCGCTCAACCTGCACCTGCTGCATAAGGCCCGCCTGCCCGCCAGCGCCGGCAGCGAGGGCGACGTCGGCCACCTGTGCAGCCCGGTGACCGGGGGCGGAGTGTCGGTCGACCGTATCGAACAATTGTTCCTGCTGGCGTTTCTGGAGCGTGGCGACGACGTGGCGGCCTGGCCGGCGGTGGTCTGGAAGCATGTCTCGGCGCAGGGCAAGAAGCTGGTGCGTGACGGGACAAGGCTGGAGAGCGAGGCCGAGAACCTGGCCGAACTGTCGCTGCAGGCGCGGCTCTTTGCAGCCACCCGGCTGCCGCTGCTGCAGGCATTGCAGGTCATCTAGGTTCTGTTAGTGGCGCCGGCAGCGTGGATAAATCGTCACAGCAGCGGCGCGGGACCAAGCGCTGTTTGCATGTCGCCCCGCGAGCCTGTAGCATTTCGCGTGGTCATCGGCTCACGGCGGGCTAACCAGCTGCCGCGGGCGAAGAAGTAAAACAGAAAAATGGGGGAGGCAACCGTCCCCCGGGGAAGAGAACGTCTTAGCCTATGTCGCGCCTGAACCTGGAACTCAAAACCCGCCTGGCCCTGGCCGTGGTGGTCGCGGTAGTCGTTACTGCCGTCGTCGTCACCGCCATTTCATTGCTTGTTATCCGGCGCGACATGCGCGAGGAGTTGGGCGGGCAGCAGTTTGCCGCGCTCAAGCTCACGGCAGCCGCGCTGGACGCCGGTTTCGAAGATCGCCGTATCGCCCTGCGACTGCTGGCCGAAGGCATCCCCGATGGCGCTCGGCATAACAGCCAGCAGATGCAGCGCTTCCTTGAACAACACCTGTCGCTGACCGCCCAGTTCTTCAATGTGAGCGTGGTCGAGGCCAACGGCAATGTGCTGGCTAACTATATCGATGCTTCCCAGGCCAACCGCTTCAGCATGAGCGGTCGCGATTACCTGGAGCAGACCCTCAAATCCAAGAAGGGCCTGATTTCCAAGCCCTTGCTGAGCAAGATGTCGAACCGTCCGGTGGTGTTGATGACCGAGCCGGTGCTGGGCCCGCGGGGCGAGGTCGACATGGTGCTGGTGGGGAGTATCGACCTGAAGGAAAATAACTTCCTGGGCCAGTTCACCAACGTGCAGATGGGTAATACCCGGACCATGTTCATCCTGTCTGGCGACGGTACCGTGATCGAGCACAAGGACAAGAGCCGCGTGTTGCAGCACATGGATGCCATCGGCGGTCGCAGCCCGGCCGGCGAGGCCGCCCTCAAGGGCTTCGAAGGCAGCATGGAAAGCCCGGACCGCCAGGGCGAACCCGCGCTGTACGCTTACAAGCGCATGACCACCACTGACTGGATCATCGGCGCGCATTACCCGGCACGGGACGCCTATGCGCCGATCACCGAGATGCAGAACCGGGCGATCCTGGTCGCCGCCGTGCTCACCTTGCTGGCCGGCCTGCTGTCGTGGTGGTTCGTATCCCGCTTGCTGCAGCCCTTGCAGCGCCTGCATGCGCACATCCAGCGCATCCGCCAGGACAAGACCCTCGAACAGTTGCCCGGCGAGGTGCGAGCCGATGAGTTGGGCGACGTGCAGGGCGCTTTCAATGCGCTGGTGGCCGAGCGCAAGAATATCGAGGTCGAGCTGGACGAGGCGCGCGTGCATCTGGAAGAGATGAACAAGACGCTGGCGCGACTGGCGCTGGAAGACGCGCTCACGGGTCTGGCCAACCGCCGCCAGTTCGAACGCGGCCTGCACGAGGAATTCAATCGCGCCGCGCGGACCGGCCTGTCGCTGGCCGTGATCATGATCGACGTCGATTATTTCAAGCAGTACAACGACCTGTACGGTCACATGGCCGGCGACAAGGTGCTGCGCCGCCTGGGCAGCGCCATTCGCGATACCAACGTGCGTCCGGAAGACTTGCTGGCGCGTTACGGCGGCGAGGAAATCGCGGTGCTGCTGCCTGGCGCCAAGCTGGAGGGCGCATTGATGGTGGCCGAACGGATCCGTATTTCGGTCCAGAAGCTGGGGATTGAACATACCGCCAGCGCCACCGGTTTCCTGACCATCAGCATCGGCGTGTCGGCGGTGGCGCCGCAGCGCCAGGTCGATAATCCCGAAGACGTGCTGCGCGAAGCCGACGAGGCGCTCTATCTGGCCAAGGCCGCCGGTCGTGATTGCATTCGCACCATCGAGGACCTGAGGCTGGCCAAGGGCGACGGCGCCTGAATTCTCAGTATCCCGTCCTGCCGGCGCAGGCCGGTATCCAGTGGCTTATGTGCTGCGTCTATGACCGTTGCACGACGCTGGGTCCTTACTTTCGTCAGGACGACGGGATTATCGAGGGTGCTTGAGTTCTAACTATCTCGTCCGGCCGTCCCCATTGCCCCTGGTCCGTCAGTACCAGATCCAGCGCGATGTCATGCGCTTCCCCCGCAAACTCCACCAGCCCGAACGCATGGCAAACCCCGACAGCCAGCGGTCGGGGCGTCTCGGCCAGCGTGCGGTCATAGAAGCCGCCGCCATAACCCAGCCGGTAGCGCTCGGCACTAAACCCCAGGCACGGCACCAGCAGGGCCTGCGGATGCACCTGCGCTGCGGTGCTGGTCGGGGTCAGGGTGCCGAGGGCGTCCTTTTCCAGAACATCCCCCGGAATCCAGCGACGAAACATCAGTGGCGCATTGTTGTCGGTCACCACTGGCAATGACAGGTGCACGCCTTGTGCGGTCAATGCGTTATAGGCCGATAGCAGGTCGGGCTCGCGCCGGATCGGGTGGTACACGCCCAGGCTGGCGATGCCGGCTGCGGCGCACCAGGCCAGCACGCGCTCGGCAATGGCGGCATCGGCCAGGCGCCGGGCGGTATCGTCGAGGCCGCGACGGCGCGCCAGCAGTTCGTCGCGCAAGGTCGGTTTGGCCTTGCTCTGCGGCAGCGATGGCAATGGGGCGCGTGCTATGCTTGGTGTCGTCATTTTGATGTGTCCGCTAGTCTGTTTTTTTGTTTCGATTACTCAACCAGGTTGTCCAAGAATGCGTCTGAAGAATTATCTGTTCGACAAAACCCTGCGTCGGCTGGCGACTTCGCTGGCGCTGGCCGCAGGCGCGGCTATCTGCGTCATTCCTTCGGCCCATGCGCAAAAGCGACCGGGGCCGGATGCATCGGCCGACGATGTCTTCATCGCCCTGCGGGCTGCCGCCGCCAGTGACAACGGCGCCCTGGCGCAAGAGCTGGCGGCGCGACTGGGCAGTTACGATCTGGTCTCCTACGTCGACTATTACCGGCTCAAGCCACGGGTGCGCGACTATAGCGCCAGCGAGCAGGAAGTGCGCGACTTTCTGACCCGCTACGATGGCCAGGCCATCGTCGATCGCTTGCGCAATGACTGGCTGTTGGCGTTGGGCAAGACAGGCAACTGGGCGTTGTTCGACGAACAGTATCCCAAATTCGTTCTGGATGACGATACTCAGGTTAAGTGCTTTGCGCTAAATTCGCGCGCCTTGAAGGGCGCCAATGTGGCCGACGAGGCGCGCGCCCTGCTGGTCAATCCCAAGGATTATGGCCAGGGCTGCAGCGACCTGATCGCCACGCTGGCGCAGAACGGCCAGTTCAGCCAGGCCGATGTCTGGTTCCAGATTCGCCAGGCGGCCGAGAACGGCAACACCACTGTGGCGCGTCGCGCTGCCGTGCTGGTCGACAATGGCGTGGCGACCGTGCCGCAGGTGATGGACAAGCCGACCCTGATGCTGGCCAAGGGCCCGGGCGAAGGCGCGGCCAATCACCAGCTCTACATCATTGCGCTGGGACGTATCGCCAAGAGCAACCCGGCCCAGGCGGCCACCTATCTCAACGGCGCCGCACGCCAGATGACCAGCCAGGAAGTGGCGTTGGGCTGGGCGCAGATCGCGCTGGCGGCGTCCTACAAGCTGGCGCCGGAAGCGGCCGACTACTGGCGCAAGACGCTGGATGCGCCGCTGTCGCAGGACGCGATGCAATGGAAGGTGCGCATGGCCCTGCGCGCAGGCGACTGGAAGACCGTTCGCGGCACCATTGCCGGCATGCCCGTGGCGCTGCGCAACGACATCACCTGGGTCTACTGGCTGGGTCGCGCCCTGCGCGAAGATGGCCAGAACGATGCGGCGCGCCGCCTGTTCGAATCGATCTCGGGCAACTTCAGTTTCTACGGCCAGCTGGCGCTGGAAGAACTGGGGCAAAAGATCACCGTGCCGCCCGGACCGACGCCGCCGGGCGCCGGTGAGATCGCCGTGTATTCGCAAAATGCCGGCTTCAAGCGTTCGCTGCGGTTCTATCAGTTGAACCTGCGCTTCGAAGCGATCCGCGAATGGAACTGGGAATTGCGCAAGATGACGGATCGCCAGTTGCTGGCGGCCGCCGAATACGCCCGCCAGAGCGATGTGCTGGACCGCATGGTCAATACCTCGGACCGTACCCGCGCCGAATTCGATTTCACCCAGCGCTTCCCGGCGCCGCACCTGCCCGAGATGAACGCCGCCACGCGTCCGCTGGGGATGGAAAACGCCTGGGTCTATGGCCTGATTCGCCAGGAGTCGCGTTTCATCAAATCGGCCCGCTCGCATGTCGGGGCATCTGGCCTGATGCAGTTGATGCCGGCGACCGCCAAGTTCGTGGCCAAGAAGATCGGCATGACCGAATTCACTGCCGACCAGGTCAATGACATCAACACCAACCTGCTGCTGGGCACCAGCTATCTCGACATGGTGCTCAACAACATGAACGGTTCCGAGACCCTGGCCACGGCCGGCTACAACGCCGGTCCCGGTCGTCCACGGACCTGGCGCGCCACGCTGCCGCGCACGGTGGAGGGCGCGATCTTTGCCGAGATGATTCCTTTCAACGAGACCCGTGGCTATGTCAAGAACGTGATGTCCAATGCGACTTACTATGCCGCAATGTTCGAAAATCGTCCGCAGTCGTTGAAGCAGCGCATGGGCAATATCGCCCCCAACGCCGACGCGGCAACCGACCTGCCCTGATCTGCTCGCGGGCTGCACTCAAGGAGGCAAGGCATGGCTGTACGCAGGATTCTGGTATTGGGCGGCACCGGCTTCATCGGTACCCGCATCGTCCGGTTGCTGGGAGCCAGCACCGATTATCGCGTGATGGTGCCGACCCGGCGCATCGAGCGCGCCAAGCATCTGCTGGTGTCGCCGGTGGTGTCGGTGGTGCTGGCCGACATCCATGATGACGGCGTGCTGTCGGCACTGGTGGCGCAGGCCGATGTGGTGATCAACCTGGTCGGCATATTGCATTCGCGCCCCGCCCGGCGCGGCCAGCCCTACGGTCCAGACTTCGAGGCGCAGCATGTGCTGCTGCCGCGCCGTGTCGTGGCGGCCTGCGTGCAGCACGGCGTCGGACGTTACCTGCACATGAGCGCCCTGGGGGCAGACGCCCATGGGCCGTCGATGTACCAGCGCTCCAAGGCCGCGGGTGAAGTCGAGGCCAATGCCGGGGCGCAGTCGGGGCTGCAGACGGTGATCTTCAGGCCCTCGGTGGTGTTCGGTGAGGGCGACCGTTTTCTGAATCTGTTTGCCGGCCTGCAAAAGCGCTTTCCGGTGTTGCCGCTGGGGTCGGCCGAGGCGCGCTTCCAGCCGGTGTACGTGGGCGATGTGGCGCAAGCCTTCAAGCGCGCGATCGATCAGCAGGCGCTGGCGGGCAAGACGTTTGAACTGGGCGGACCGCGCGTCTACAGCCTGCGCGAGCTGGTGCGGCTGGCCGGCTGGATGGTGGGACGCAATCGCCCGATCCTGCCGTTGCCGTCGTCGGCCGCATTACTGCAGGCCTGGTTGCTCGAACACCTGCCCGGCAAGCTGATGAGCCGTGACAACGTGGCCTCGATGCGGGTCGACAACGTCCTCGGCGCACCGATTTCCGCCGAACTCCAGCTGACGCCTACCGCGCTGGAAGATGCGGCGCCCTTGTACCTGGCGCCGCGTAACGAACAACGCCAGTTCGACCTTTTTCGCAGCAAGGCGGGGCGCTGACGCGGCGCCTGTCTTTCAACCATCCCCCCAGAGCCCATATGCAAGATACAGAACTCGACCCGGTACTGTCCGAAGCGCTGAAGAAGGCCGGTCGGCAAATGCCCACGCTGGTGATCGGCAACAAGAACTATTCGTCGTGGTCGATGCGCGCGTGGGTGGCGATGACCGCCTTCGATATTCCCTTCAAGGAAGTTCGGGTGCTGCTCGACCAGCCCGACACTGCCGCCGAGATCGCGCGCTACACGGCTTCGGGTACGGTGCCGGTGCTGCTCGATGGCGACATCGCGATCTGGGATTCGCTGGCGATCTGCGAATACCTGGCCGAGCAGTTCCCCGACCGCGCCTTGTGGCCGGTGGCGGCCGATGCCCGCGCGATTGCGCGCAGCATTTGCGCCGAGATGCATTCCGGCTTCACCGGCTTGCGCCGCGCCATGAGCATGGATATCCGTGGCCGCTATCCGGGCCAGGGCCGTACGCCCGAAGCGCAGGGCGATATCGGGCGCATCTGCGAGATCTGGGAGGAATGCCTGGCCCAGTTCGGCCATCATGACTTCCTGTTCGGCGAGTTCTCGATTGCCGACGCCTACTACGCGCCCGTGGTGATGCGCTTCGCCAGCTACCAGGTGTCGCTGGCACCCGCGTTGCAGGCCTATGCCGACCGCGTGCGCGAGCATCCGGCCGTGGCGCGCTGGATTGCCGAGGCGCTGGCCGAGAAAGAAGTCCTGCCCGATCACAAATGAAGAAATAAATGAGGATATATACCGTCGGCGGCGCCGTACGCGATGGCTTGCTGGGGCTGCCGGTGAAGGACCGCGACCACGTGGTGGTGGGTGCCACGCCGCAGCAGATGCAGGCGCTGGGTTATCGTGCGGTCGGCCGCGACTTTCCGGTGTTCCTGCATCCCGAGACCCACGAGGAATACGCGCTGGCCCGCACCGAGCGCAAGACCGCGCCCGGCTATCACGGCTTCGCCTTCCACGCCGCCCCCGACGTCACGCTGGAGCAGGACCTGGCCCGTCGCGACCTGACCATCAACGCCATCGCCCAGCATGAAGACGGCAGCCTGGTCGATCCTTACCATGGCCGTGACGATATCGCGCAGCGCCTGTTCAGGCACGTCTCGGAAGCCTTCGTCGAAGACCCGGTGCGGATCCTGCGGGTAGCGCGCTTCGCGGCGCGCTTTGCCGACTTCAGCGTTGCGCCCGAGACCAATGCGCTGATGCAGCGCATGGTCGACGATGGAGAAGTCGATGCCCTGGTGCCCGAGCGGGTCTGGCAAGAGTTGTCGCGCGGCCTGATGGAGCAGCGGCCATCGCGCATGTTCGAGGTGCTGCGCGCATGCGGCGCGCTCAAGCGCATCCTGCCCGAGCTCGATGCCTTGTGGGGCGTGCCGCAACCCGAAAAACACCACCCAGAAATCGACACCGGCGTGCACGTGATGCTGGTGGTCGACTGGGCCGCCAGCCAGGGGCATGCATTGCCGATCCGCTTTGCCGCGCTGCTGCACGACCTGGGCAAGGGCAGCACGCCGGCCGACGAATGGCCGCGCCATCATGGCCACGAAGCGCGCAGCGTCAAGCTGGCCGAGCAAGTCTGCGCGCGCCTCAAGGTGCCGAGCGAATGCCGCGACCTGGCCCTGATCACCGCGCGCGAACATGGCAATGTCGGGCGCGCCTTCGAGATGCGGCCGACGACGCTGGTGACGCTGTTCGGGCGCTGCGATGCGTTTCGCAAGCCACAGCGCTTTGTCGACATGCTGCGCGCGGCAGAATGCGACCATCGCGGTCGCACCGGCTTCGAGCAGCGTCCGTTTCCGCAGGCGGCCTATCTCGAGGGTGCGCTCAAGGCGGCCCAGGATATCGATGCCGGCGCAGTCGCCAAGCAGTTCCAGGCGCAGCCGCAGAAGATCCAGGACGCGATCCACGCCGCCCGCAGCGACAAGGTGGCGGCGTTCGTGGCGCTGCACCGTCCGGCATCGGCCTGAGTCCGAGCATGGCGCCCCTTTTTTCCTGGCTCAAGCGTCCTGGCAGTGGTACCCCGCCGCCGGCACAGCCGGAGCGTCCGCTGGTATTCGTCAAGGAGCTGTCATCGCGCTCACGACGCCATCTGATGCGGCACTTCCTGGCGCTGGGCGAGTCCGACCGCCTGCTGCGTTTTGGCTCCAAGCTGTCGGACGACCTGGTGGTGCGCTACGCCGAGCAGATCGACTTCGAGCGCGATACCGTCTTCGGCGTCTATGACCGCCGGTTGCGCCTGCTGGGCGTGGGGCACCTGGCGTTCGCCCCGCGCGAAAGCTCGCGCATCAGCGGCGCCACCATCAAGCCGGTGGTGGCCGAGTTCGGGGTCTCGGTGTCGAGCGCGGCGCGTGGCATGGGGGTCGGCACGCGCCTGTTCCTGCGCGCTTCGATGCGCTGCCGCAATGCCGACGTCGATACGCTCTACATGCATTGCCTGTCGTCCAACAAGGTCATGATGCACATCGCCAAGAAGGCCGGCATGGAGATCCATCGCGACTACGGCGAGGCCGACGCCTACCTCAAGATCAAGCCGGCCAATTCGGCTACCGTCTTCCAGGAAGCGATGCAAGAGCAGGTGGCCATGCTGGACTACATCGTCAAGGCCAACTTCAAGGCGCTGCTGAAGTGGGGCGCGCGGGTGACCGGATTGGGCAATCGCCGCAAACCGGATGACCACGGCGGCCCCCGCAATGGCGCATAATATGCGCCTCGCACCAACCTCAGAGCATTCATGAGCACCACCCCCAATACCGACGATTTCTTCGCCACCGTTGCCACCAAGTCGGATAGCGGCGCCCTGCGCGGCGACTACAGCGGCGCCGACGCCAACTACGTGGTGCCGCAACACTGGGAGCGCTACACCGAAGAGCAGCATGCGCGCTGGCGTCGTCTCTACGAGCGCCAGGCCAGGCTGATTCCGGGCCGCGCATGCGATGTCTTCATCGACAGCCTCAAGGCGCTCGATGTGTCGCAAGGCATTCCCCGTTTCGACCGCACCAGCGAGGCGCTGCAGCGCGCCACCGGCTGGCAGCTGGTGGCCGTGCCGGGGCTGGTGCCGGACCACACTTTCTTCGAGCACCTGGCCAACCGCCGCTTTCCGGTCACGGTGTGGCTGCGCGAAGAGCACGAGTTCGACTATATCGTCGAGCCGGACGTGTTCCATGACTTCTTCGGTCACGTGCCGCTGCTGTTCAACCCGGTCTTTGCCAATCACCTGCAGGAATACGGCCGTGGCGGCCTCAAGGCGCTCAAGCTGGACGGCCTGGCCTATCTGGCGCGCCTGTACTGGTACACGATCGAATTCGGCCTGGTGCAGAGCGAGCAGGGCCTGCGCATCTACGGCGCCGGCATCCTGTCCTCGGCAGGCGAAGTCGAGTATTGCCTCACCAGCGACCAGCCGCGTCGCATTCCGTTCGAGGTCGAGCGCGTCATGCGCACGCTCTATAAGATCGACTCGTATCAGGAAACCTATTTCGTGATCCGCGATTTCGAGCAATTGTTCAGCGATACCGCACCTGATTTCACGCCCATCTACGAGCGACTCAACGCAGTCGAGCCGCTGCCGGCCGACAGCCTGTTGGACGGCGAAACCAACCTGCCGCCATTGCGCTGAAGCCTATCCCCAGGCGTTGGACGAAAAAAAACGGATCTGACGGGGAACGTCAGATCCGTATGAGCTAGTGGTGCTTTCAACACTAGAGGGGAGGAACCTTGCTCAGAGAATGGATACCATCGCTGTTCAAAGTGATATCCATTAAACGCCAGCCGAAGCCGTGATCCAATGGCTTTTACCGGTTGTTACACTCGCGTCTTGCTTGTAACACTTGGCCGCTTTTTATTCAGCCGGAAATATTGTTGTTTTAATCTTTCCGGCATTTTCTTCTTCGCCCCCTCCCTTGCGCCGCAGGACCTGCCGATTCGTTGCCGGCTTGCCAAAAAAAGCCCGAAAGCCTTGCTGCACCGTACGTAGCGGCAGGCCCGGCCGTGTGCTAACTTGATTGACATAACGAATAGTCGGCCCACCAGGTCAGGCTTTCAAAGACCCGGCGCCAGAGGTGGCGACCGGTATATGTGAACCAAGAACACGATTTTTGGCACCGGAGACCGCATGAACGCCCCTTTACCCAATGGCCAGCGTCTGTTGCTGGACGACGTTTCACTGGACGACAAATACACGCTGGAGCGCGGCCGTGTCTTCATGACCGGCATCCAGGCCCTGGTCCGTCTGCCCATCCTGCAGCGTCAATACGACCAGCGCGCCGGGCTCAATACCGCCGGCTATATCACCGGTTATCGTGGCTCGCCGCTGGGCTCGGTCGACCAGACCGCGGCCAAGGCGGCACGTTATCTCGATGCCCATCAGGTGCGCTTTCATCCCGGCATGAACGAAGACCTGGCCGCCACCGCCGTGTGGGGCACGCAGCAGGTGAACCTGTTCCCCGGGGCGCAACACGATGGCGTGTTTTCGTTGTGGTATGGCAAGGGGCCCGGCGTGGATCGCTGCGGCGACGTCTTCAAGCACGCCAACATGGCCGGGACCTCGCGTCACGGCGGGGTGCTGGTGATTGCCGGCGACGATCATGCAGCCAAGTCGTCGACCACTGCGCACCAGAGCGAGCACATCCTCAAGGCGTGCGGCATGCCGGTGCTGTATCCGGCCACGGTGCAGGAATATCTCGACTATGGCTTGCACGGCTGGGCCATGAGTCGCTACACCGGACTGTGGGTGGCGATGAAGTGCGTGACCGACCTGGTCGAGTCGGGCATGTCGGTGGTGCTCGACCCGCAGCGGGTACAGACCCTGCTGCCGCAAGACTTCGAGCTGCCGCCGGACGGGCTCAACATCCGCCTGCCCGACAGCGTGCTGGCGCAGGAAGCCCGCATGAACAACTACAAGTGGTATGCCGCGCTGGCCTATGCCCGGGTCAACAAGCTCAACCAGATCATCTGGGACAGTCCGCGCGCGCGGTTCGGCATCGTCACCGCCGGCAAGTCCTACCTCGACACCCGCCAGGCGCTGGAAGACCTGGGTATCGATGAGCAGGTCGCCGCCGAGATCGGCATCCGGCTCTACAAGATCGGCATGACCTGGCCGCTCGAGGCCGAAGGCGTGCGCAACTTCGCGCAGGGACTCGACGAGATCCTGGTGGTGGAAGAAAAGCGCCAGATACTCGAATACCAGATCAAGGAAGAACTCTATAACTGGCGCGACGACGTGCGCCCGCGGGTGGTCGGCAAGTTCGACGACACCGGCGAATGGAGCGGCTCGCCGCGCGAAGGGCACGGCAACTGGCTGCTGCCGGCGACTTATGAATTGAATCCGGCGCAGATCGCGCGCGCCATCGCCGCACGCATCTCGCGTTACTTCGCCGGCCATCCGGTCGAGCAACGGGTGCGTGCCCGGATCGCCTATCTCGAAGCCAAGGAAGCCACCCTCAACATCAGCAGCCAGCCCGACCCCGAGCGAGATCGGATTCCCCATTTCTGTTCCGGTTGTCCCCACAATACCTCGACCAAGCTGCCCGAAGGCAGTCGCGGCCTGGCCGGTATCGGTTGCCACTACATGGTGACCTGGATGAATCGCGAGAGCAGTGTATTTACCCACATGGGCGGCGAAGGCGTGACCTGGGTCGGCCAGTCGCCGTTCACCAGTGAAAAGCATGTCTTCGCCAACCTTGGTGACGGCACTTATTTTCACTCCGGCCTGCTGGCCATTCGGGCCTCGGTCGCGGCCAAGGTTAACATCACCTACAAGGTGCTGTTCAACGACGCGGTGGCGATGACCGGCGGCCAGGAGTTCGACGGCCCGCTCGACGTTGCCATGATCTCGCGCCAGCTGGCGGCGGAAAACGTGCGGCCCATCATCGTGGTCACCGACGAGCCCGACAAGTATGCCGCCGACACCCACTGGGCCGAGGGCATCACCATCCGCCATCGCAGCGAACTCGACGCCGTGCAGCGTGAGCTGCGCGAGGTGATCGGCGTGTCGGCGATGATCTACGACCAGACCTGCGCCTCCGAGAAGCGCCGGCGCCGCAAACGCAATGCCTATCCCGACCCGGCCAAGCGCGCAGTGATCAACGAAGCGGTGTGCGAAGGGTGCGGCGACTGCAGCGTGCAATCGAACTGCCTGTCGGTGGAGCCGCTGGAAACCGAGCTGGGACGCAAGCGCCAGATCAACCAGTCTTCGTGCAACAAGGACTTCTCTTGCGTCACCGGATTCTGCCCCAGCTTCGTCACCGTCGAAGGCGGCAAACTGAAGCGTCCTGCACGCACTGACGACAAGATCGGCGCCGACACCAGCACGTTGCCACACCCGCCGCTGACGCCATTGGCCGCGCCTTACGGCATCGTGGTGACCGGCATCGGCGGCACCGGCGTCATCACCATCGGCCAGATCCTGGCCGTGGCGGCGCACCTGGAAGGGCGTGCCTGTTCGGTGCTGGACATGAGCGGACTGGCGCAAAAGGGCGGTCCGGTGACGTCCCACGTGCGCCTGGCCGACGACGGCGAGCACCTGCATTCGACCCGCGTGGGCACCGGCGCTGCCGATCTCGTGATCGGTTGCGACGTGATCGTTACCGCCAACCGCGACGCCTTGTCGCGCATGGGCGAGGGGCGCACACGCGCCGCAGTCAATTCGACCCAGACGCCGACGGCCGCCTTCGTGCGTAATCCCGACTGGCAATTCCCGCAGGCCTCGGCCGAGGGCCGCATCGCCGAGGCCTGCGGTCGCGACAACCTGGCCCTGATCGATGCCGGGCACATTGCCACGGCGCTGCTGGGTGACGCCATCGCCACCAACATGTTCATGCTGGGCTACGCCTGGCAAAAAGGCTGGGTGCCGCTGTCCGAGGCGGCCTTGCTGCGCGCGATCGAACTCAATGCGCAGCAGGTCGAATTGAACCGCCAGGCATTTGCCTGGGGCCGGCTGGGCGCGCACGACATGGCCAGCGTGATGGCGGCGGCACAGCGCAATGGCATGAAGGCGCAGGTGATCGCGTTCAAGCGCACGCCATCGGTGGACGAGTTGGTGGCGCGCCGGGTGGTGCTGTTGACTGACTACCAGAATGCCGCCTATGCCCGGCACTACAGCGATTTCGTCGCCCAGGTGCGGGCCGCCGAGACGGCATTGGGCGAAGCGGGCAAGCCGTTGAAACTGACCCAGGCGGTGGCGCTCTACCTGTTCAAGCTGATGGCCTACAAGGACGAATACGAAGTGGCGCGGCTCTATACCGACGGCGCTTTCCGCGACAAGATCGCTGGCATGTTCGAAGGCGATATCCAGATCAAGTTTCACCTGGCGCCACCCTTGCTGGCCAAGCGCGATGCGCAGGGGCATCTGGTCAAGCAGCAATATGGGCCGTGGATGATGCGCGCCTTCGGCGTGCTGGCGCGCTTGCGGTTCTTGCGGGGTACCGCATTGGATCCCTTCGGTCACACCGAGGAGCGACGCGGCGAACGGGCCCTGATCGAACGCTATCAGGCGACCCTCTCGGGCCTGCTGGGCCGCTTGAGCGCGGCCAACCTGGCGCAGGTGGTGGCGGTGGCGCGGATCCCTGAAGACATTCGCGGCTACGGCCACGTGAAGCAGCGCCATCTGCTGGCGGCACAACAGAAAGAGGCGGGTTTGCTGGCGTCGATCGACCAGCCGGAACAGGGCGGGCGGGAGGCGGCTTGAATGCAGGCAGTCGCCGGGACGACGGAGCAATATTAAATCGATACCGCCGTCGTCCTGGCGCAAGCCAGGACCCAGCGACTTTTATGTGCTAACTCGCCAACCGGCCACCACTCACCCGTTCGATCCCCGCCAGGTCGCGCCAGCTCTGCACGTCGGAAAAACCGGAACCCTGCAATAACGCGCGCACGGCTGCAGCCTGGTCGTAGCCATGCTCCATCAACAGCCAACCGCCGTTCTCCAGATGGGCCGCCGCACCATCGATGATGGCGTGCAGGTCCGACAGGCCGTCGCCATGGTCGGTCAATGCGTCGATCGGTTCGAAGCGCAGGTCGCCCTGGGCCAGATGCGGATCGCCTTCGACGATGTAGGGGGGATTGGAAGCGATGACGTCGTAGCGAGCGCCCTGCAGCGCCTGATACCAATCGCTCAAGCGAAAATCGACGCGCACCCCGTTAGCCAGGGCATTGCCACGGGCGACTTCCAGCGCAGCGGCGCTGGCATCGAGCGCCGTGACCACGGCATCGGGGCGCGCATGCGCCACTGCCACGGCGATAGCGCCCGAGCCGGTGCCCATGTCGAGCAGGCGGGCGCGCGGAGGCAGGCGTTCCAGGGCGAGTTCGACCAGCAATTCGGTGTCGGGACGAGGGATCAATACATCGGGCGTCACCCGAAATTCCAGGCCGAAGAATTCGCGCGCGCCGACAATATAGGCAATCGGCTCACCGCGCAGGCGACGCGCGAACAAGGCCGCCAGCGCGTCGGCCTCGGCCTGCTCCAGGCGACGCTCCGACTGGGTAATCAATTGCACCCGCGTGAGACGCAGGGCGTGGCACAGCAGGATGCGGTTTTCCAGCGCATCCAGCGGCGCCGATTTCAATACGGTGGCCAGGCTGCAGCCGGCGAAGCTGGATGTGGGCGCCATGTCAGCGGCGTTTGAAGGCCAGGCGCGCCAGCACCAGCCCCAGGATCACGAACCAGATCAGCGCCCAGGTCGGGATCTGCAGGCCGAACACCGGCGGCCACGGTGCCGAGCAGAAACCGTCAGCCGAAAACATCTGCGGAAACAGCTTGGCCGGCAGGATCTGGTTCAACGACGTCTCCAGCGGATCGACGCCGCACGACACGCCGGGATGCGCCTTGACCCACAGGTGCCATCCGGCCGTGCCGGCGCCACCGATGGCGGCCAGCAGGCCCAGGCCGGCGCCGGCGCGACGCGCGCTGGGCGGCAGAAAATACGCCAGCAGGCTGAAGGCGGCAATCAGCACGAACATGTAACGCTGGATCACGCACAGCGGGCAGGGCTGCATTTCTTCGACGATCTGCAGGTACATGGCAAAACCGAGCAGCGCAATGGAGACCAGTGCCACCAGCAAATACAGTGATTTGGATGATTTCATGATGTTGTTCGCTTTATGTCGAGATGAATGCGCCTGCCGGCAATGCCGAAAGCTGGATTGTAGTGGAGAGCCCCGTTGTCATGCACGTCACCACCCCTGGCGACTTGTGCGATGCAAGTGTCTTGGAAGCGCGCGCCATCGTTTGGTTCCGCGTCAGTCGTCGCCCAGTTGCGCCAGCAGTTCGGCCTGGTGTTCGGTGATCAGCGAGCCGGTCAGTTCGTCCAGGTCGCCGTCCATGATGAAGTCCAGCTTGTACAGGGTCAGGTTGATGCGATGGTCGGTCATGCGCCCCTGCGGGAAGTTATAGGTGCGAATCCGCTCGCTGCGGTCGCCCGAGCCGATCAGCGACTTGCGGGTAGCGGCTTCCTTGGATTGCTGTTCGCGCAGTTGCACGTCCTTGATGCGCGCGGCCAGCACCTTCATTGCTTGCGCCTTATTCTTGTGCTGGCTGCGGTCGTCCTGGCATTCCACCACGATGCCGGTCGGCAGGTGGGTGATGCGCACTGCCGAATCGGTCTTGTTGATGTGCTGGCCACCGGCTCCCGAGGCGCGGTAGGTATCGATGCGCAGGTCGGCCGGATTGATGTCGACATCCTCGACTTCATCGGCCTCGGGCATGACGGCCACCGTGCAGGCCGAGGTGTGGATGCGGCCCTGGGTCTCGGTGGCCGGCACCCGCTGCACGCGGTGGCCGCCGGATTCGAACTTGAGCCGTGAATAAGCGCCCAGGCCGGCGATGCGGGCGATCACTTCCTTGTAGCCACCCAGCTCGGACTCCGATGCCGAGACGATCTCGACCTGCCAGCGCATGCGTTCGGCATAGCGGGTGTACATGCGCAGCAGGTCGCCGGCGAACAGCGCAGACTCGTCGCCGCCGGTGCCGGCGCGGATTTCAAGGAAGATGTTGCGCTCGTCGTTGGGGTCTTTCGGCAGCAGCATCTTTTGCAGGTCGCCTTCGAGCGCTTCCATGCGCGACTTGGCGGCGCCGATTTCATCCTGCGCGAAGTCCTTCATGTCGGGGTCCGACAGCAGCTCCTGGGCGGTGCCGATATCGGCGCCGGCCTGCACGTAGTCGTGATAAAGCACCACCAGCGGCCCCAGCTCGGCGTGTTCGCGGGTCAACTTGCGGTAGACGTCCATGTTGGCGGTGGCGTCTTCCTGGGCCAGCAGGCTGTTGAGCTCTTCGAGCCGCTCCGAGAGCTGGTCGAGTTTGGCGAGCATCGATGGTTTCATGGGCTTTGGCAGTAATGGGGATGAGCACCGCGCCGGAGCGCAGGCGGGCAGGGCGCCCGAGGTGGGCGCAATCGAAGCGGAAGGGCGCTAACGCTTGGCGCGGAACAACTGCGGCAGCAACGACACCAGCTGGGTGCGCTGCTCGCCCTGGGCGTGATGCAGGGCCTGTTGCGGGCCATGCAGGAACTTGGCGGTCAGTCCCTTGGACAGCGCCTCGAGCACGGCGTCGACATCGTCGCCCCGTGCCAGCAGCTTGCGGGCACGTTCCAGCTCGGCCAGGCGCAGGATCTCGCCGGTCTCGTTGAGATCCTGGATCAGCGGCACCATGGCGCGGCTATCGATCCAGTGCATGAACGATTGCACCCGGTTTTCGATGATGGCTTCGGCCTGGGCCACCGCCGCCTGGCGGTTTTCGACGCCGCTCTGCACGACCGTGGCGAGATCGTCGACGGTGTACAGGAAGACATCGTCGAGACGGCCGACTTCGGATTCGATATCGCGCGGCACTGCCAGGTCGACCATGAAGATAGGCTTGTGGCGACGCGCCTTGACGGCCCGCTCGACCAGTCCCAGGCCGATGATCGGCAGCGACGAGGCGGTACAGGAGACCACGATGTCGAAGCGCGATAACTGCGCCGGCAGGTCGGCCAGCCGGATGGCGCTGCCATTGAAGCGGTGCGCCAGCGACTCGCCGCGCTCCATGGTGCGGTTGGCCACCGTCAGCGTCTTGGGATTCTGCGCGGCGAAGTGCGTGGCGCACAGCTCGATCATTTCGCCCGCGCCGATGAACAGCACGTGCTGGCCCGAGACCGAATCGAAGATGCGCTGCGACAGGCGCACCGCTGCGGCCGCCATCGAGACGCTGTGGGCGCCGATCTCGGTGGTGGTGCGGACTTCCTTGGCCACGGCGAAGGTGCGCTGGAACAGCTGGTGCAGATAGGTGCCCAGGCCGCCGGCGGCATCCGCCTGGCGCACGGCATCCTTCATCTGGCCCAGGATCTGCGGTTCGCCCAGCACCATCGAGTCGAGCCCGGAGGCGACCCGGAAGGCGTGGCGCACGGCATTGTCCTGCGGCAGGGCATACAGGAAAGGGCGTAGGTCGGCGTAGGCAATCTTGTGATAATCGGCCAGGAACTGGGCGGTCCGATCGATCGCGAAGTCGACGCCATCGGCGCCGGCAGCGGCCGCCGCATAAAGCTCGGTGCGATTGCAGGTCGACAGGATTGCCGCTTCACCGGCCGAGACGATGCGGTCATGACCGCCAAACCATGCGCGCGCTGCTGCGACCGCCTGACCAATCTGGTCAGCGGGGAAGGCCACTTTTTCGCGCAGCGAAACGGGCGCGGTAGTGTGGTTGAGTCCGACAGCGAGCAAATGCATGGAATGACGCGGCGAGGTGCCGATGAGCTTGTATTTGTGGCCTGAATCGGCCTTTTACGACAGCGCCATTATACCCGCTGTGTAACAAGTCGTTTCGACGCCCCCTGTTTATCGACGTTTATCCCCTGCCGGACGTGACCTGGATCAGTCTTTTTGCTGGCTGACGGGGCGCTGACGCAACAGCTTGCCTGGCGGGAACGTTGTTTTTCAGGCGGGCGATGAGGTGATGGTCTCGCCGCCGATACGTTCGAGCTGGTAGCCGTAGCCGTACACGGTGGCCAGGCGATAACCATTTTCCGGCTTGAGGGCGAGCTTGGTGCGCACCCGCGAGACGTGGGTATCGATGGTGCGGGTCGGTAGTTCGGGTTCGGCGCCCCAGACGCGCTCCTGGATGAAGGCGCGTGACAGCGGTCGCCCCAGGTTCTGCAGCAGCAGCATGGCCAGTTCGGCTTCCTTGCGGGTGAGCGTGACGTCCAGGGCCGGGTGCGCCACGCGGCTGACCCGCAGGTGCGGCAGGTCAAAGCGGAACTCGCCCAGTTGCAGCGCCGGCGTGTTTGCCGGGGCCGGATCGGCCACCTGCAACAGCAGTTCCAGGCGCAGCCCCAGTTCGCCACGGCGGATCGGTTCCAGCACGAAGTCGTCGGCGCCCGCGGCGCGCAGCGCCTGCAGCAGCGCGCCGTCGGCGGCGGTGGCCAGGATCAGGAAGGCGGATACGCTGTCGCGCACCAGTTCGACCACGCGCCCGGCATCGTGGCGCACGGCGTCCAGGTCGACCAGCATGAGCGCGATATTGTCGGATGCGGTGGCAGCGATGGCGGCATCGCAGCCATCGCAGACCAGGCTGCCGCGCGCACCGGCCAGCTGTTGCAGCAGGGCGATGCGCTCGGGCCGATGCGAGAGGATGCCGATCTTTTTCATCGCAATGATCGCCCGCGGGGGCGCATCACGTCAGGCCGGAGGCGTTTCGGCGTCGGGCAGGACCACGTTCACGTCGAGCACCTCGAGGTTGCCCTGGCGGTCCAGCGATATCTTGATATCGTCGGCGTTGACCTTGGTGTACTTGGAGATGACTTCGATCAGTTCCTTGTGCAAGGCCGGCAGAAAGTCCGGGCCCTGGCGGCCATTGGAGCGTTCGCGCGCGATGATGATCTGCAGCCGTTCTTTCGCCGCCACCGCGCTTTTAGGCTTGGTCGGAAACAGGAATGAAAGCAGCGACATGTCACTTACCTCCGAAAATACGCTGCAGCAGGCCCGGCTTTTCGTAGTTGGTGAAACGCATCTCGACGGTTTCGCCGAGGAAGCGCGACACCAGGTCCTGGTAGGCCTGTGCTACGTCGCTATCCTTGAGGTGGATAGCCGGGCTGCCCTGGTTGGATGCGGCCAGCACCGATTCGGACTCGGGAATGATGCCGATCAGGGGAATGCGCAGGATCTCCTGCACATCGGTAAACGACAGCATCTCGCCGCTTTCCACGCGCTTGGGCGAGTAGCGGGTGATCAGCAGGTGTTCCTTGACCGGCTCGCCACCGGCCGAGGCGCGGCGCGACTTGGCCTGGATGATGCCCAGGATGCGGTCCGAATCGCGCACCGACGACACTTCGGGGTTGGTCACCACGATGGCCTCGTCGGCGAAGGTCAGCGCCATCACGGCGCCGTGTTCGATACCGGCCGGCGAATCGCAGACGATGTACTCGAAGTCCATCTTCGACAGGTCATCCAGCACGCGCTCGACGCCTTCCTCGGACAGGGCATCCTTGTCGCGGGTCTGGGAGGCCGGCAGGATGAACAGGTTGTCGCAGTGCTTGTCCTTGATCAGGGCCTGGTTCAGCGTGGCCTCCTTGTTGATGACATTGATCAGGTCGTACACCACGCGGCGCTCGCAACCCATGATCAGGTCCAGGTTGCGCAGACCGACGTCGAAGTCGATCACGGCAGTCTTGTGACCGCGCATGGCCAGGCCCGATGCGAAACTGGCGCTCGACGTCGTTTTGCCGACGCCGCCCTTACCGGATGTCACAACGATGATTTTTGCCACAAAACACTCCTTGATAAAAGACAGATGCGTCAGGATGACGACGCGATATTTGATTAATTGTTAGTAGCGCGCTGCGCCCGGCTATGACGCCGGCATCGCCAGCACGTCGATGCGTTCGCCATCGAGTCGTACCTGCACCTGCTTTCCCTTGAGTTCGGCCGAATGGCCGTTTTCAAAGGTTCGATAGACTCCGGCAATCGAAACCAGTTCCGCTTCCAGCGATTGCGCGAAGATGCGCGCCGAGGTATCGCCCGAGGCGCCCGCCAAGGCCCGCCCGCGCAACGGCGCGTAGACGTGGATACAGCCGTCGGCGATGATCTCGGCGCCGTTGTTGACCGCCGCCATGATCACCAGGTCGGCGCCGCGCGCATAAATGCGCTGGCCGGCGCGCACCGGGGTATCGATGATCATGGTGGACGCAGCCGGCGCACTTTGCTGCTGCGGCTGTGCCGGTGGTGCAGGCGCCGCCTGGGCTGGAGCCGGTTCGACCGCCACCGGTGCCGGCGCGGCGTCCTGCGCACGCGCGTTGGTGGCGCCGGCGCCGGCCGGATTGTCGATCGCCAGGCCATGCGCCACGATCGTCTGCTGCAGGTCTTCCGGCGCATTGCGCACGGCCACGGTGTTCAGGCGGAACTGCTTGAACAGGGTCACCAGCGCGGTCCAGTCGATGCCGGTCAGCGCCTCGCCCGGCAGGTTGCCGATATCGAGCACCGCAAACTCGTCTTCGAAGAAGTCAGATACGCCGCCGGTCATCTCCTTGAGCGCCTTTTCCAGCACCGTCGGATCGGTCTCGTGAAGAATTGCCGAAATGGCAACTACGGTGGATATCTTGATATCGATGGGTTTGCGGTTTTTTTGCATGGATCCTTGGGCCTGAAACGGCGAATGCCGCCGGTCAACCGACTGCGCGTAAATATTTGGCGTGAATTATACAGCCAGCTTAGCCGCCGATAGCGGCCGGTAGGGGCTTTTCGGGGCTCGCCAATGAAAACGGCCAGGGCGTCCTGCGACGCGCCCGGCCGTGGCCTTTCACCCGCTGCTGGTGGGGTGCCGGAATTAGCCCGGCACCTTGCCGTCGACACCTTCGACGTAGAACTTCACGCCGTGCAGGAAGGCGTCGTCAGCGACCGCATCCTTGCCCAGGACTTCCTTACCGGTGTTGTCCTTGATCGGACCCTTCCAGATCGGCGCGCTGCCGTCGACGATGCCCTTCTTGCGCTCGTCGAGCAGGGTCTTCACGTCCGCCGGCAGGTCGGCATTGTAGGCGCTCAGGTCGATGCCGCCTTCCTTCAGGCCGAGCCAGGTGGTGCCAGTCTTCCAGGTGCCGTCCAGCGCAGCCTGCACGCGGGCGTTGTAGTACACGCTCCAGTTGATGACCGAGGCCGCCAGGTGGGCCTTGGGGCCGAAGCTGGTCATGTCGCTGTCCCAGCCGAAGGCATAGGCGCCTTTTTCCTGCGCGGTCTGCACCACGGCGGCCGAATCGGTGTTCTGCATCAGCACGTCGACGCCCTGGCCGATCAGGGTAGTGGCGGCTTCACGTTCCTTGCCCGGATCGAACCACTTGTTGACCCACACCACGGCGGTGGTGGCCTTCGGGTTCACCGAGCGCGCGCCCATGGTGAACGAGTCGATATTGCGGATCACCTCGGGGATCGGCACCGATGCCACCACGCCCAGCTTGCCGGACTTGGTCATCTTGCCCGCAGCCACGCCGGCCAGGTAGGCGCCTTCATAGGTGCGCACATCGTACTGGGCCAGGTTGTCGGCGGTCTTGAAGCCGGTGGCGTGTTCGAACTTGACGTCCGGGAAATCCTTGGCGACCTTGAGCATCGCTTCCATGTAGCCGAAGGTGGTGCCGAAGATCAGCTTGTTGCCGTCGGTGGCCAGCTGGCGGATCACGCGCTCGGCGTCGGCCGCCGACTCGGGAACGTTTTCCACGAAGCTGGTCTTGACCTTGTCGCCGAACTTGGCCTCGACCGCCTTGCGGCCGGTGTCGTGGGCGAAGGTCCAGCCAGCGTCGCCGACCGGGCCGACATAGACGAAGGCCACACGCAGTGGGTCGGTGGCGGGGGCGGCAGCAGCCGGGGCGGCTGCTGGAGCGGCCGGGGCCGGCTCGTCCTTCTTGCCGCAAGCGATCAGGCTGGCCGCGGCCAGCGTGGCGAGCATCGCCAGCGAGGCTCTGCGCGAAATGGTCATTGTGTTCTCCCTCAAGTCAGTGGTTGGAATAGCAGGCGCAGCGATAAAAACAATTCTTCAGTTCTTCAATTCTTCAGGAGGCGCCGGGGCGGAACGGCTTGCCCAGCGACGCCGGCATGTTCAGGCGGATCCAGTCGGGGTTGCGCGAGATCAGCGCCAGCACCACGATGGTGGCGACATAGGGCGCCATCGACAGGATCTGCGGCGGCACCGTCACGCCCATGCCCTGCAGATAGAACTGGGCGATGGTGACGCCGCCGAACAGGAGCGAACCGAGCAGCACCCGGGCCGGACGCCAGGTGGCGAAGGCGGTCAGCGCCAGCGCGATCCAGCCGCGTCCGGCCACCAAGCCCTCGACCCACATCGGGGTATAGACCAGCGACATGTAGGCGCCCGCCAGGCCGCAGCAGGCGCCACCGAACAGCAGCGCCGCATAGCGGATGCCGCGCACCGGATAGCCCAGCGCGTGGGCCGACTCGGGCGACTCGCCCACGGCCCGCAGCACCAGCCCGGCGCGGGTGCGATACAGGAACCAGATGCACCCCAGGCACAGTGCCAGCGCCAGGTAACTCATCCAGTGCTGGTGGAACAGCGCCGGGCCGATGAAGGGCAGGTCCGCCAGCCACGGCACCGTATTGGCCTGCGACGGCAGCGCCAGGCCGACGAAGCGCTGGCCGACGAAGGCCGACAGGCCGATGCCGAAGATCGACAGCGCCAGCCCGGTGGCGACCTGGTTGGTCGCCAGCGTCAGCGCCAGCCAGGCGAACAGGCTGGCCATCAGCATGCCGCAGACGGCACCGGCGATAAATCCCAGCAGCGGGCTCTTGGTGCTGTAGCCGACCGCGAAGCCGGCGATGGCCGCGACCAGCATCATGCCTTCGGCACCCAGGTTCAGCACCCCTGAGCGTTCATTGATCAACAGGCCGATGGCCGCCAGCAGCAAGGGCGTGCCGGCGTTGATGGAAGCGGCGATGAGAGGGGCGAGTTGTTCCATGTCGGTTCCTTAGATGCCCTTAGTTGCGCTGTTTCCAGACCAGCCGATACTCGATCAGCGTGTCGCAGGCCAGCAGAAGGAACAGCAGCATGCCCTGGAACACGCCGGTGATCGCCGCCGGTAGCCCCAGGCGCGACTGCGCCAGCTCGCCGCCCAGGTACAGCAGCGACATGATCAACGCGCCGAAGATGGCGCCCAGCGGATGCAGGCGGCCGATGAAGGCGACGATGATGGCCGCGAATCCATAGCCGGGCGACACCGAGGGCAGCAGTTGCTGGATCGGTCCGGCGATCTCGAAGGCGCCGGCCAGGCCGGCGAAGCCGCCCGAGACCAGCAGCGATACCCACAGCGCCGAACGGGCCGAGAAACCGGCATAGCGCGCGGCATGCGGCGCCACCCCGCCCACCATCAGCGAAAAGCCGCGCAGGCTGCGGGTCATGAAGAGCGTCATCGCCAGCGCCGCCACGATGGCGACCGCAAAGCCCACATGCAGCCGCGTGCCCGACAGCAGCACCGGCAGCATGAAGACGTCCGAGAATACCTTGGACTGCGGGAAGTTCATGCCGTTGGGGTCCTTCAGGGGACCGTTGACGGCATACATCAGCAGCAGCTGGGCAATATAGGTCAGCATCAGCGAGACCAGGATCTCGTTGGCATTGAAGCGGTCGCGCAGCAAGGCCGTGATGCCGGCCCAGAACGCGCCGCCGAGGATGCCCGCCAGCACCATCAGCAGCAGGCCGGCGCTGCCGGCAATGGCGTGGCCCGGCACATCGAGCCACACCAGCATGGCGCCGGAACACATGGCGCCGACCGTGAACTGGCCTTCGGCGCCGATGTTCCAGATGTTGGCCCGGAAGCACACCACCAGTCCCAGCGCGCACAGGATCAGCGGGATCGCCTTGAGCAGCAGTTCGCTGATGGAGCGTTTGGTGGCAAACGGATCGACCAGGAACACCTTGAGTCCGGCCAGCGGGTCCTTGCCCAGCGCCAGCAACAGGAAAGCGCCCAGCACCAGCGTGAGCACGATGGCGATCGCCGGCGAGAAGTAGGTCATGCTGCGTGAGGGCGCCGCCCGCAGTTCCAGCCGCAACGGCAGCGACAACTTAGCCATGCGCCACCTCCGCGGTGGGCGAAGCTTCATCCCACAGCCCGCTCATCCAGACCCCGACCTGCTCGCGCGTGGCTTGCTCGATCGGGATCGAAGGCGACAGCCGGCCCTTGGCAATCACGTGCAGGCGATCGCACAGGGCGAACAGTTCGTCGAGTTCTTCCGAGATCACCAGCACGGCGCAGCCTTCTTCCTTGAGCTTGAGGATTTCGCCGTGGATCTGCGCCGCCGCGCCCACGTCCACGCCCCAGGTCGGTTGCGCCACGATGAACACGGCCGGCTTGCGTTCCATCTCGCGACCGACGATGAACTTCTGCAGGTTGCCGCCGGACAGGCTCTTGGCGGTGGCGTCCGGCCCGGCCGCCTTGACCTTGAAGCGCTCGATGATGGCCGCCGCAGCGCGCCGGGTGAAGCCGAAGTCGATCAGGCCGTGCTTCACATAGGGCGTCTTCTGGTGCGACAGCAGCATGTTGGCCGTCAGCGACAGCGAAGGCACGGCGCCGCGTCCGAGCCGTTCTTCCGGCACCAGGCCCAGGCCCAGCGCGCGACGCGGATTGGGCGACAGGTGCCCGACCGGGGTGCCGGCCAGCATCAGCATGTTGGGCGCGGCGCGCTGGTCTTCGCCCGACAGCGCCGCCAGCAGTTCTTGCTGGCCGTTGCCCGAGACGCCGGCGATGCCGACGATCTCGCCGGCCCGCACCTCGCACTCGATGCCATGCAATTCGGTGGCGAACAGGTGCGCCTTGGGCAGCGACAGGCGGTTCACGTGCAGCTTGCGTTCGCTGCGATGCGATTGCGGGTTGCGCGCCCGCTGCAGCCGTACCAGTTCGTCGCCGATCATCATGCGCGACAGGCTGGCGCTGGTTTCCTGGCGCGGATCGCAGGTGCCGGTGACGCGCCCGCCGCGCATCACGGTGGCGCTATGGCACAGCGCCCGGATCTCGTCGAGCTTGTGGCTGATGTAGAGGATGCTGCACCCTTCGTCGGCCAGGCGGCGCAAGGTCACGAACAGTTTCTCGACGGCCTGCGGCGTGAGCACCGAGGTCGGTTCATCCAGGATCAGCAACTGTGGATTGGTCAGCAACGCGCGCACGATCTCGACCCGCTGGCGCTCGCCCACCGACAGCGTATGCACGTGGCGGTGCGGCTCCAGTTCCAGGCCGTACTTTTCGCCGGTCTGGGCAATCCGCAGCGCCAGCTCCTTCAGGTCGGTCGCGGCCTCCAGGCCGAGCGCGATGTTCTCGGTCACGGTGAGGGTGTCGAACAGCGAAAAATGCTGGAACACCATGGCGATGCCCAGCTTGCGCGCCGCTTGCGGATTGGCGATCTGCAGCGTGGTGCCGTTCCAGGCGATCTCGCCGGCATCGGGCTTGACCGCGCCGAAGATAATCTTCATCAGGGTCGACTTGCCGGCGCCGTTCTCGCCCAGCACGGCATGGATCTCGCCGGGGGCCACCGACAGGCTGACGTCGTCGTTGGCCAGCACGCCGGGATAAGCCTTGCGTACATGGCGGATGTCGAGACGGAGGGGCGCTGCGCTCACGTGATTTTCCTGTAGTTCGTTGTTGGCGGCCGTTATCTTAACCGCGAAAGGCGGATCATCACTTGCCGCGATGGGCCCATCCCGTGGTCCTGCGCTCGATGATGGCAAACAGTTCGTACATCGCCATGGCCATGGCGCCGATCACCACCAGTCCGGCGAAGGCCAGCGGCATCTTCATGGACGAACCGGCCGACACCAGCAGGTAGCCGATGCCTTCGTTGGAGGCGTTCATCTCGGACACGGTGGAGCCGACGAAGGCCAGCGTGATGGCCACCTTGAGCGAGGCGAAGAAGTAAGGCATCGAGCGCGGCAGGCCGACCTTGAGCAGGATATCCATGCGGCGCGCGCCCAGCACCCGCAGCACGTCTTCCAGTTCAGGCTCGAGCGTGGCCAGGCCGGTGGCGATATTGACCATGATCGGAAAGAACGAGATCAGGAACGCGGTCAGGATAGCCGGCCCGGCGCCGATGCCGAACCACACCACCAGCACCGGTACGAAGGCCGCCTTGGGCAGCGCGTTGAAGGCTGTCATCAGCGGATAGGCGGCGGCATACAGCAACGGCGACGAGCCGATCAGCAGGCCCAGCGTGACGCCCACAAAGACCGCGATGGCGAAGCCCACCATGGTGACCCAGAAGGTCGACAGCGCATGTTGGGTGATCGGGCCCGAGAATTCGATCATGGCCTGGATGATCGACATCGGGCTGGGGAAGATGAAGTCCGACACCTGCCACACGCTGCAGATGAATTGCCACACGCCAAGAATGGCGAGCAGCAGAATCCAGGGCGCCATGGTGGTGGCGGCGCGGTTCAGTTTGCCGTTGAACGGGGTTTTCATGAAATGTCCTCTGGCAGCCGGTCAGGTATTGCGCACATGGCCGATGTGCTCGCGCAGTTCATGCACCAGCGCATTGAAGCCATCGGTATAGGTCGTCGCCAGTTCGCAGGGGCGCGGCAGCGGGTTTTCGCGGCGCACCACGATGCGCCCCGGGCGCTTGCTCATGACATAGATGGTATCGGCCAGGAAGGCCGCTTCACGCAAGTCGTGGGTGACCAGGATGACGTTGAAGCGGCGCTCGGCCCACAGGTCGCGCAGCACGCACCACAATTCCTCGCGGGTGAAGGCGTCGAGCGCGCCGAAGGGCTCATCCAGCAGCAGCATCTTGGGTTCGTGGATCAGGGCGCGGCAGATCGATGCGCGCTGCTGCATGCCTCCCGACAGTTGCCACGGAAACTTGTCGGCATAGCCTTCCAGTCCGACCGTCTTCAGCAGTTTCAGGGCGCGTTCGGTGTATTCGGCACGGTTCTTCTTGAAGTCGCGCCTGAACGGTTCCACGATCTCCAGCGGCAGCAGGACATTGTCGAGCGTGGTGCGCCATGGCAGCAGGGTGGGCGCCTGGAACGCCATGCCGACAAACTTCAGCGGACCGGTTACGGCCTTGCCGTCAATCACCACGCTGCCCCGGTTGGGTTGTTTCAGGCCGGTGGCCAGTTTCATGAAGGTCGACTTGCCGCAGCCGGACGGTCCGACGATGGCGATGAATTCGCCGGCCCGGGTCTGCAGGTCGATATCCTCGACCGCAAACTCGGAGGCGCCGTCATAGGCCAGGTAGACGTGACGAAAATCGACGAAGGGCTCGCTCATATACTTGGCTTTTCCACTGATGAAACAAGGCTGGGCCGGCGCCATCCATCGGGCGCCGGCCGCAGGATTACTTGGGCAACACGTCCAGTTCGGCCTTGGAGGGCAGGAAGGCGCCATTCCAGACACGGTCGGCATTGACCCGGGTCTTGGTGCCATAGGCATCCGAGACCTGCGAGGCCATCAGCGTCAGGCGCGGACCGAATACCTGGCCATAGCCTTCAGCCTTGGCGTGCGGGGTGGCGATGGCGCTGGCGATGGCCAGTTTCAGGCGGCGCAGTTCCAGTTTCTCATCGATCAGGCCGTCGCGTTCCTTGACCACCTTGATGGCCGCTTCAGGATTGGCGATGACGTCGCGGGTAGCCTTGGCGAAGGCGCGCAGGAAAGCCTTGATCGCTTCCGGCTTCTGCCGTGTCATGGCGTCCGAGGCGATGATGGCGTTGCCGTACAGGCGCACGCCGTAGTCCGGATACATCATCACTTCCACGTCTTCATCCTTGATGCCGCGCGCGTTCAGGTTCAGCAGCGAAGTGAAATAGAAGCCGGTGATGGCGTCCACGTCGCCGCGCGCCAGCATGGTTTCGCGCAGCGGCGGGTCCATGCTGATCCAGTTGGCCTTGGACGCGTCCAGGCCATTGGCCTTGGCAAAGATCGGGTAGGCGCGGCGACCGGCGTCGAACACCGGGGCGCCCAGCTTCTTGCCGGCCAGGTCGGCCGGTTTCTTGATGCCCGACTTCTTGAGCGAGAACACCGCCGCCGGGGTGTCGTTGTAGACCATCATCACGCCCACCGGCTTGGCCGGGGCGTCGGGATTGTTGGCGACGAATTCCATGAGCGCGGCCATGTCGGCGAAACCCATGTCATAGGTGCCCGAGGCGACGCGGTTGACGGCATTGCCCGAGCCGTTGCCGGCATCGATGGTGACATCCAGTTTTTCCTGGGCGAAGTAACCCTTGGCCTTGGCCACCAGGAACAGCGCGGACGGGCCTTCGAAGCGCCAGTCGAGCTGGAATTTGATCTTGGTCTCTTGGGCAAAAGAGGCGCTGGCCGATACCAGGCCGATCAGCAGTGCCGCCGAGCAGCCGAGGAAGCGGAATGGACGCATGGGGGAATCTCCCGAGTAGCGATGAAATGAATGAAAAAAAGCGACGGGAACCGCAATGCGCGCTGGCCGGTAAAGACTGCGCGCATTCCGGTAATTGCGGTTCCCGCCCAAGGTCAGCCTCAAGACGCGGCAGGGCGGCCCAGAAGGAGTCGCCGACCTACCGTACTACGTGCTACTACTTGCTCGGTCGATCAGAAACGATGGCGCATGCCCAGGCCGAACGACACGCCGCTGCCGGTGGTCGAGACCTTGTCATTCATGACGATGGCGTACAGGTCGGTGCGCTTGGACAGGAAATAGTCGTAGCCCACCGAGGTGGTGTTGCGCGCCACTTCACGCGCCAGCAGGTCGCCGGTGCGCTTGGTGCGGGCGAAGGCTGCCAGGATCGAACCATTGCCCACCGGCGCCGACAGGCCTGCGCTGTAGACCTTGTCCTTGGCTTGCTGCGCGCCGGGGGTGGTGTCCTTGCTGGTCTGGAAGGTGCCGTACAGCTTGACCACCTGGAAGTCATAGGTGGCGCCGACCATCCAGGTCTTCTGGCGAGTGATGCTGGCGAATGGGCTAGTGGCGTCGATGATGGCCGAGCCCGAGTTGGGGTTGCTGACCTGGGCATCGAAATACAGGCCGGTCAATGCCAGGCCGCCATTGAAGTACAGCGCGTTGACGCCGATGTTCTTCTTGCCGTTCTGGCCGGCGACTTCACCCAGCTGGTAGTGCACGTTGGCTTGCAGGCCGCCGAACTTGGGCGTGGTGTAGAGGATCTGGTTGCTCCAGCCGCTGTCGGCTGCATTGGCCTGGGTCCAGGAACGGGCGGCGAAGTTGCCGGTTGGCGTATAGACGTGCAGCACCAGAGGCGAGAAGGTGAACGAGTCACCGAACGGGTTGAACAGCACGGTCGGCAGGAAGCTTGGCGCCAGCCCGCGGCCCAGTGCGATCTTGCCGTAGCCGCCGGACAGGCCGATGTTGGCGTCGCGCGAGAACAGGTTGTCGCCCGAGAAGCGTCCGCTGGTACCGGTATCGGTCTGGAAGAACGAGGTCAGCGCAAATTCTGCCTTCAGGCCGCCGCCCAGGTCTTCAGTACCCTTGAAGCCGATCCACGAGGTGGTCATGCCGCCCGAGTTGACGACAGCGCGGCTCTTCTCGCCGCTGTTCTTGATGCTGCCGACATAGGCGTCGACCAGGCCGCTGACGGTCACGGCAGATTGTGCCATCGCGCCGCTGGCCACTACACAGGATGCCAAAGCCAGTGCCAAACGAGTTTTCTTCATTACGCTCCCCTGTTTAAAAAGAAGCCGGAGGTGGGTCCGGCAAGTTCAAGTTTTCCGTTCATTGGCAGTCGGAATGCTGCTCTCCCGTCCGTTCTGCCAGCGGACGCAGCACAGGGGTTTAGCAGATATCGTGCCAGTGCCTGAGAAGCCAGTGTCACGCTCGCCGTCGGCAACAAGCTGTCATTTTGTCGACAATGGTTTTTTTCATTTGCGACAACTTGGTGCTTTTGATGCACTGAATTTGACGGCCTGCACTAAAAATGTAGGGGCTGACCAGTCGCCGGAAACACGACGGTCGCGCTACAAGCCTGATCCACGGCGGGCGATGTGGGCCGGGCTGGGGTGCCAGGCGAGGTTTTCGTTCTAATTTATTGTGAACAGGATTGGTATTTATTGTTGCCAATCTGTGTTGCGTGGCATGCTGCGGGCAGATTCTGGCAAGTGCGCCGGGCCAGGCACCATTTATGCTAAGTCTTGCGCCATATCTGCTGCGACCCATTTATCGAGAACCGAGGAACGATCACCCCATGGAAGCCTATATCTTCGACTGGCTCAATCTGCTGCTGCGCTGGCTGCACGTCATCACGGCGATTGCCTGGATCGGATCGTCCTTCTATTTCGTCTGGCTCGACAACAGCCTGGTGGCGCCCACCGATCCCGAGCTGGTCGAAAAGGGCGTCGGTGGCGAGTTGTGGGCGGTGCATGGCGGCGGTTTCTACAATCCGCAGAAATACCTGCTGGCGCCCAAGGCGTTGCCGCAGCACCTGCACTGGTTCTATTGGGAGGCCTACAGCACCTGGCTGTCGGGTTTTGCATTGTTCTCGCTGCTGTACCTGTTCAATGCCAATGTGTTCCTGGTCGACCGCAACGTGTTCGACATGTCGGGCTCGATGGCCGGCGGCGTGGCGGTGGCTTTCCTGGTGTTCAACTGGCTGATCTACGATACCGTCTGCAGCACCTTCGGCGATCGGCCCGATGGTGACCGCAAGGTCAATCTCCTGGTGGCGCTGCAAGTGGTGGTGTCGGTCTGGGCCGCCTGCCACCTGTTCTCCGGGCGCGCCGCCTTTCTGATCAGCGGTGCGTCGCTGGCCACCATCATGAGCGCCAACGTGCTGGCCTGGATCATCCCGGGGCAGCGCAAGATGGTGGCGTCCATGCGGGCCGGCCAGGCGCCGGATCCGATCCATGGCAGGCGCGGCAAGCAGCGCAGCGTGCATAACACCTACTTCACGCTGCCGGTGCTGTTTGCGATGCTCTCCAATCACTACAGCATGACCTACAGCGCGCCGCATAACTGGCTGGTGCTGCTGATGATCATGGCCGCCGGCGCGCTGGTCCGCCAGTTCTTCGTGCTGCGCCACAAGGGCGTCAACAACTGGTGGTATCCCGGGGTGGCGGTGGCCTTGCTGCTGACGGTGGCCATCGCGCTTAGCCCGATGATGCGCAGCAAGCCGGCGCCCAAGCCGGTTGCGGTGGCCCAGCCGGCCGATGCGGCGCCTGCGCCAGCACCAGCCCCGGCGCCCACCGCAGGAGCAAGTTTCGCCCAGGTGCAGCAGGTGATCCAGGCGCGCTGCATCCAGTGCCATGCCGAAAAGCCCAGCCTGATGCCGACGCCCGGCAAGGGCATCCTGCTCGATAGCGCCGAGCATATCGCTCAGCATGCGCAACAGATCTATCAACAGGCAGTGGTGGCGAAGGCCATGCCATTGGGCAACATGACCAGCATCACCGATGACGAGCGGGCGTTGATCGGCAAGTGGTTCGAGGCGGGGGCGCCAGCGAATTGAAGGCTGGCCGTTCCACACTCCCCGTCGTCCCGGCGCAGGCCGGGACCCAGTGGCGTTTGCTGGGCCTCGGCGAGTGCTGAAAGGCGCCGGGTCCTGACGTTCGTCAGGGCGACGGAGGTGGGGGCGTCAGCCGATCCGCGTCAAGTCACGGCGCTTCGAACGGATGCACCTGCATCCAGTGCCGGGCGATATCGATGCGACGGGTGATCCACACCCGCTCATGCGACTGCACGTAATCAAGAAAACGCTGCAATGCCCGCATCCGTCCCGGGCGACCCAGCAGCCGGCAATGCATGCCGATCGACAGCATCTTGGGTGATTCTTCGCCTTCGGAATACAGCACGTCGAAGCTGTCCTTGAGATATTGATAGAAATGGTCGCTGGTGTTGAAACCCTGCGGCGAGGCGAAGCGCATGTCGTTGGTGTCCAGCGTATAAGGCACCACCAGGTGCGCCTGCCGGTTGCCGCCTGCGGTCTCGACCTGGGTCCAGAATGGCAGGTCGTCGCCGTAGTAGTCCGAATCGTAGGCAAAGCCGCCATGCTCCACCACCAGTTGGCGCGTCACCGGCGAATCACGCCCCGTGTACCAGCCCAGCGGCGCGCTGCCGGTCAGTTCGCGAAAGATCTGCACGGCCGCCTGCATGTGCGCGCGCTCGGTATCGATATCGATGTTCTGGTAGTGGATCCAGCGCAGGCCATGACAGGCTATCTCGTGGCCCAGTTCGACCAGGGCCTGGGTCACGTCCGGCGCGCGTTGCAAGGCCATGGCGACGCCGAATACCGTCAACGGCAAGCCACGCTTCTCGAACTCGCGCAGGATGCGCCAGACGCCGACCCGCGAGCCGTATTCATAGATCGATTCCATCGACATGTGGCGCGCCGGATAGGCCGCAGCGCCAATGATCTCCGACAGAAACTGCTCGGACCCGGCGTCGCCGTGCAAGACGTTGTTTTCGCCACCTTCCTCGTAGTTGAGGACGAACTGCAAGGCAATGCGGGCCTGGCCGGGCCACTGCGCATGGGGAGGATTGCGGCCATAGCCGGCCAGGTCGCGAGGATAGGGTGGTGGCGAAGACATGGAGCTTATCGATTGGTGTTGAAAAGGGGGTGCACGTTCATTTGCCCAGCACCGCGCGCAGGTCGAACTGGTCGTCCGCATCGGGACGTACCCGGTCCTCGCACAAATGCAAGTGATGTGCCATATGTTGCTGGGCAGCTTCGACGTCGCCGCTCTCGAGCGCCTCAAGCACGCTTTCATGCTCATCGAACGAGCAGGCGTTGTGCCCGGGCGCCTCGGTCTTGGCGATCATCAGCGTGGTGCGCGAGACCAGCTTGCGCAAGGTGTCGACCAGCAGCACATTGCCGGTCAGTTCGGCCAGCGCCAGGTGGAACTGGGCAGACAGGCGGATCCAGCGCGGCCGGTCGCCGCTGAGGTAGGAGTCGCGCTCCTGCTCGACCATGCGCCGCAGGCCGGCGATCTGGCGCGTGCCGGCTTCGCGGCCTACCTTCTCCAGCACCGCGTGCTCAAGGATGTTGCGCAACTCGAACATGTCGCGCACCTCGGCATGCGAGGGGCTGGCGATGAAGGCGCCGCGATTGGCCTCCAGGTCGACCATGCCTTCGGTGGCCAGCCGCGAGAGCACCTTGCGCACCGTGTGGCGTGCCGTGTCATAGATCTGGCACAGCGTCTGTTCGGTCAGCTTGGTACGGGGCGGCAGGCGATGCTCCATGATCGCGTCATAGATATCCTGGTACATCCGCTCTTCTACCGCGACCGCGTTATCGCGCTCGCGGGCCGATACTGGCGTGCCACGCGCAGGTTTGCTGGCTTTGTTCATGAGGCCCATGCTGTCAATGTAGTCCTGTCCATGGAAGTCGCAGGCGACTCCCGCCCTCACGCCCAACGACAGCAGCAGATCGGATCGTCGACAATCCAATCGGCGATGTGCAACAAAACGGGGCTATTCTGCACCAAAAAAGAACGGTGCAGTGCGCTCCTTCTGCGCTCGGGATTGTTGTCAATCCACATGCTGTTGTCAGGCAATGTCGTGCTGCGCGGGTTCGACCAGACTGTCGACCATCGCGCACAACAGGGGTAATGCAAGAACTGTGCTTGACCGCAGGGGCCGCTCGGGCGCCTACCGGCTAGCGTATTGCTCCAGCTCGTCCAGCAGGACCTGCTTGCCCTGGTCCGGCAGGAAACAGGCCTCGATGCCATTGCGCGCCAGTTGCAGCAGTTGCTCGCGCGACAGGTCCAGCGCGTGCGCCACTGCCAGGTAGTTGGCCGTCATGTAGCCGCCGAAGTAGGCCGGGTCGTCCGAGTTGACCGTGACCGCCAGTCCGGCATCGAGCAGGCGGCCCAGGTTGTGCTGGGCCATGTCGTCGACCACGCACAGCTTCAGGTTGGACAACGGGCAGACGGTCAGGGGCACGCGTTCGCGGGCCAGGCGCTGCATCAGTTCAGGGTCTTCTTCGCTGCGCACGCCGTGGTCGATGCGCTCGACCTTGAGCACATCCAGTGCGCCGATGACATAGGCCGGTGGACCTTCTTCGCCCGCATGTGCCACTAACCTGAAGCCGAGTTCGCCGCAGCGGGCGTACACCCGGGCGAACTTTTCGGGCGGATTGCCGCGTTCGGACGAATCCAGGCCGATGCCCAGCCACAGGTCGGCATACTGGTCGCGCAGCGGCAGGGCCGCTTCCAGCGTGGCGAACGCGTCTTCTTCCGACAGGTGACGCAGGAAGGACATGATCATCACGCTGCCGAAACCATCGCGCTCACGCGCCTGGCGCAGCGCCCGTGCAATGCCGGCGAACACGGTGGCGATCGGGATGCCGCGTTCGGTATGGGTCTGCGGATCGAAGAAGATCTCGGCGTGACGCACATTGTCGGCGCGGGCGCGGTCGATGTAGGCCGCCGTCATGTCGAAGAAATCGGCTTCGGTGCGCAGCACGTCGGCGCCGGCGTAATAGAGGTCGAGAAAGGATTGCAGGTCGCTGAAGTCGTAGGCGGCGCGCAGGTCTTCCACCGATGCGTAGGGCAGGGAGACCTGGTTGCGCTGGGCCAGGGCGAACATCAGTTCCGGCTCCAGCGTGCCTTCGATGTGCAGGTGCAGTTCGGTCTTGGGCATGCCGGCGATGAAATCGTCGAGGGCCTGGCGCGAGGGCGTAGCGGGTGTAACGGCTGGGCTCATGGCTTGAATCCTTAAAAAATGGCGGGAACGCGGTCGTGCTTTTTCGGTGGCGCACCGATTGAACCGCTTGCTGCCGGCATTATCACGCAATTTTCGTGCGAATCCCGCGCTGAGGATGAACCAAGCCGTGCCACAGGGTTCAGACGCAGCAAGTCAGGCCGGAAGCATCAGCGCTTGTAAAGATTTAATGAAAAGCGTTGCCGACGCTTAAGACATGATTAAATGCAAACCTTGATTGGGGGAGAGGCATGGGCATTACGGTTCAGAAACGGATGCGATGGATGTTGGGTGGCACTCTGCTGGCGATGACGGCCGGATGCACCTGGATGCCGTGGACCGAGAAGGAAGACCCCACGATATTGCCCTTCAAGACCATCCAGAGCGGTTCCTTCCAGGGCTTCCTGAAGAACTGGGACGATGCGCGCCAGCCGGTGTTCTGCGCATTGATCCGTTCGCGGGCGCAATGGGATGCGTTGATGCAGCCGGCCGCGACCATGGGCGACCAGCGTCCCAGCGGGCCGCCAGCGGCCTATTTCCAGACCAAGCAATATCTGCTGGTTGCGCGGGTGATGCAGGCGCCCGATGCCGCCGAGCGTCCACATGTCTTCACGCCCTTGTCGGTGACCTTGCGCGAAGGCGTGTTGCGGGTGAACTACCTGTATCGGGCCCCGTCTTCCGGCGCTTCCTACCAGGTCAAGGATTACATGATGCTGGGTATTCCCAAGGAGCGATACACCACCGGGCCGGTGGTGTTCCAGGAGAATGACCGCCGGGTGTGCGAGCTCAAGCGCTGAGCTGCTCAGTTGCTGATACGCAAGGAGCAATAAAAAACCGCCGACACTGCATGGCAGCGTCGGCGGTTTTTTTGTGGCGGGCGCATGGCCTGCCGCGAGTCGGTATTACAGACCCTGCGTCATGCCGATGAACTGCTTCAGTTCGGCCGTCTGCGGATTGGTGAAGACCTGCTCCGGCGGGCCGATCTCGTGCACCTTCCCCTGGTGCATGAACACCAGGCGGTTACACACTTCACGGGCAAAGCGCATCTCGTGGGTCACCATCAGCAAGGTCATGCCTTCCTTGGCCAGGCCACGCACCACCGCCAGCACTTCATTGACCAGTTCCGGATCGAGCGCCGAGGTGATTTCGTCGCACAGCAGCGCCTGCGGTTGCATCGACAGCGCGCGCGCAATGGCGACGCGCTGTTGCTGGCCACCCGAGAGTTGGTCCGGGAAGGCATCGAACTTCTGGGCCAGGCCGACGCGTTCGAGATTGGCCTTGGCGATGACCATGGCCTCGTCTTCGGACACGCCCTTGACCTTCATCGGCGCGATCATCACGTTGCGGCCCACCGACAGGTGCGGGAACAGGTTGAACTGCTGGAAAATCATGCCGACCTTCAGCCGCAGGTTGCGCAATTCCAGCTCGGACGTGCCCAGCTTGGCGCCGGCCACGCTGATGTTGCCCTCGTCGATGGTTTCCAGGCCGTTGATACAGCGCAGCAGCGTCGACTTGCCCGAACCGCTCTTGCCGATGATGGCGATCACTTCGCCGGGATCGACGTCCAGGCTGATGCCCTTGAGGACTTCGTTGTCGCCGAAGCGTTTCTTGACGTTATCAATGGCGATGAGCGGCATTGTATTTCCTTTCTAAAGACTGGCTGTACTTGGACAGCGGCCAGCAAAGCACGAAGTAGAAGACACCCACGATGGCAAACACCGTAAAGGGGCGGAAGGTGGCATTGGTGATCACGGTGCCGGCCTTCGACAATTCGATGAAGCCGATGATCGAGGTCACCGCGGTGGACTTGATGATCTGCACGCTGAAGCCGACGGTAGGCGCGATGGCGATACGCAGCGCTTGCGGCAGCACGATGTGGCGCATCTGCTGGAAGTAGTTCATGGCCAGCACCGATGAAGCTTCCCACTGGCCTTTCGGCACCGCCTCGACGCAACCGCGCCAGATTTCGGCCAGGTACGAGGCGCTCCAGCACATCAGGGCCAGTCCTGCGGCCAGCCAGGCGGGAACCTCGATGCCGAACAGGGCGATACCGAAGAACACCAGGAACAACTGCATCAGCAGCGGCGTGCCCTGGAACAGTTCGATGTAGAGGCGTGCGATCTGGCGCAGCCATGCCTGGCGCGAGGTGCGCATGAACAGGATGATCAGGCCGAGCGTGCCGCCCAGCACGAAGGTGACCAGCGCCAGCACGATGGTCCAGCGCCAGGCCAGCATCAGGTTGCGGACAATGTCCCAGAGGGTAAATGAAATCATGCGGTCCTCCGTGCGGTGATGAAGTATTGGCCGATCAGGCGCAGCAGCTGTCGCAGCAGGATCGACATGACCAGGTAGATCAGAGTGGCCACGATGTAGGCCTCGAAGGCGCGGAAGTTACGACCCTGGATGAAGTTGGCCGCGAACGACAGTTCTTCCACCGCGATCTGCGAGCACACCGCCGAACCCAGCATGACGATCACCACCTGGCTCGACAGCGCCGGCCAGATCTTTTGCAGCGCCGGGCGCAGGATGATGAAGCGAAACACCTGCATGCGCGACATCGACAGCGACAGCGCCGCCTCGACCTGTCCGCGCGGGGTGGCCTGCACGCCGGCGCGAATGATCTCGGTGCTGTAGGCGCCCAGGTTGATCACCATGGCCAGGATGGCGGCCTGGATTTCGCTGATATGGATGTTCAGCGAGGGCAGGCCAAAGAAGATGAAGAACAACTGCACCAGGAACGGCGTGTTGCGTATGGTCTCGACATAGGCGCTGACGATCGGCTTGAGCCACTTGGGCCCTTGCGTACGCGCCCATGCGCCGAAGATGCCGACCGCCACGCCCAGGACCCCGCCGATGGCGATCAGCTCGATCGTCGTCAGCACGCCTTTGACGATGACGTCGCCGTAATCGAAGGTTGATAGGAAATCGAATTGATAAGCCATGATTGGTGTCGGTCCTGCCTCAGTGTTGCGTGGGATGAAGAATGTGCCGTCATCCCGGTTGTCCGCCTGCCTGCGATTGCTCATGCCAGTGTTGCCGGCGCCAGGCGGAAATCGCGCCGGCAACACTGCTTGCTACCAAGAAATACGTTATGCCGGAAGCCTTATACCCGATGAAGGCTCAACCATGCAAGTTACAGGCCTGCCGGCAACGGCTGGCCGAGCCATTTTTGCGAGATGGCGCTGAGGCTGCCATCCTTCTTGGCCTCGGCCAGGATTGCGTCGACCTTGTCCTGCAGCTTCTTCTCACCCTTGTTCAAGCCGATGAAGCAAGGCGAATCCTTGATCAGGAACTTGGTCTCGGGCTTCTTGGGCGGGTTCTTGGCGATGATCGCTGCAGCCACCACGTTGCCGGTGGCGACCAGTTGCACCTGGCCCGACAGGAACGAGCTGATGGTGCTGTTGTTGTCTTCGTAGCGTTTGACGGTGGCCGTGGCCGGGATGATCTTGGTCAGTTCCAGGTCTTCCACCGAACCGCGGGTAACCGCAATGGTCTTGCCTGCCAGGTCGGCCGCGCTCTTGACTGCCAGGTCGGCCGGGCCGAACACGCCATTGAAGAACGGCGCATAGGCGGCCGTGAAATCGATCACCTTCTCGCGCTCGGCGTTCTTGCCCATGCTGGAGATGATCAGGTCGACCTTCTTGGTGGTCAGGTATGGGACGCGGTTGGCGCTGGAGACCGGGATCAGTTCAACCTTGGCGCCCAGTTTCTTGGCGATCAGGTTGGCCACGTCGATGTCGAATCCCTGTGGCTTGAGATCGGCATCGACCGAGCCGAACGGCGGGAAGTCAGCCGGCACGGCAACGCGCAGGGTGCCGTTCTTCTGGATATCGTCCAGCGCATCGGCGCGGGCCGCGGTGGCGGAAAACATCAGGGCGCCAGCCATCAGGCCGAGCAACAGTTTCGAGAGTTTCATAGCATTTTCCCTTGTGACGACGTTTGATGAATGGCTGTCAGCGCTTCACGGCGCTTCATGGCCTTTTGGTTTGGTTGCTGCGGTGAGACTGGAGATCGGTGACGGCAGCGCCGGCACGCGATACAGGCGCAAGCGCTTGCCGCAGGGGTTCCAGCGGATCGCTGCTGCGCACCTGATTCAGGCCCGATTCAACATGCTGCAGGTGCGCATGCATCAGTTGTTCTGCGGCTTCGACGTCGCCCCGTTCGAGGGCGGCGACGATATGTACATGTTCCAGGCATGAATCCTCGGCCTGCTCCGACGACTGGTGCAGCATCGCCGTCAGGGTGGTGCGTGCGGTCAGGTCGCGCAGCGTTTCCGACAGCAGCGAGTTGCCCAGGCATTCGCACAGGCAGACGTGGAAGTCGCCCAGCAGATAACTGCGGGCGCCGACGTCGGCGCCGGCAATGGCGGCCTGCTCGCGCTCGATGTGTTCGCGCAACTGGCGTACCGCCTCCACCGGAATGGCCCGCGTATGCATCTGGCGCAACAGGCCCAGTTCGATCACCCGACGCGCCTCGAAGGCTTCCCGTGCCTGTTCCGCCGTGGGTTCGATCACGAACCAGCCGCGACGCGCACTCACCGTCACGATGCCGCGCGCCATCAGACGGGTCAGCGCCTCCCGCACCAGGGTGCGCGAGACGCCGAACAGATCGGCCAGTTGCTGCTCGCCGAGCCGGGTTCCCGGCGCCAATTGCTTGGCCAGGATGGCCTCGGTGATACGCACTGCGATCTGCGACGAAGACTTGACGGAAGGATTTGTGCCCATATCCAATCATCAGCAAGTTGCGTGCCAGACTGATATACAAGATCGGCATACAAAATAGTGCGACGATTATTGGCACTGAAGAGGCGGTGTGACAAGGGTTTGCGGCCCGCCGGGACAAAATCGGGCGGCCAGGATTGGCCTGGGGAAAGTTGCGTTGCAATATCTTTTGAGGAGGGCGACGCACCTTCGCAGGGCAATGCCAATGCCGCTGGCTCTGCTTGGTGCACGCATTCGTTGTGCAGCGCATTTGGGCAGCCGAGGGTGTGTGGTCAACCGGCGACGCGAGGATTTCGTGATTTTTTGACAACACGCATCGAAAAATATGTCATCCCACCTCAAAGGATGTTGTCGTTGCGGCAACGCAATTTGATTGTAAATGTAGATAAAATCCAGCAACTCTTATAAATTCCGGTCCGGGAAAAAACGGCCTTTACGGCTATCGGGATTTTCCGGATATCGGAAGCGGCGGCTTGATGGTCTCATCGCGGTCATCAATCGGCAGACTAATAAAGGAGAGGCGCGTGAGCCTTGGGTTTGAACAAGGGGGGGCACAGGCAGCGCAACCCCGCCGGCAGCGGCGTATCGTTGCCACGCGCCTGGCCATCTGGTTGAGCGCTTTTCTGTGCCTGGTCTGCGGCCCGGCGTCGGCGGCCGCCAACGCGCCATTGACTTCAGTGGCCTTCTATTACGGTCCACAGCCGCCGCTGGCCGATCTGCAAGCCTTCGACGCCGCCGTGGTCGAACCCGAATACGTCAGCAATCCGGCCGCGCGTACACGGGCCGCCGCCGATGGCACCCATGAGCTGTTTGCCTATGTCGCGCTGGGCGAAGTGCAGCCGTCGCGTCCTTATTACAAGCAGTTGCCGGCTGGCGCGCTGCGTGGCGACAATGCCGCCTGGGGCAGCCGGGTGATCGACCAGGCCGCTCCCGGCTGGCGCGATTTCTTCCTCGACACCATCATTGCCCCGTTGTGGCAGCAGGGCTGGCGCGCCTTTTTTCTCGATACCCTCGATTCGTATCAGCTGTTTGCCCGCACCGATGCCGAGCGCGCCGTGCAGACCGAGGCGATGGTGGAGATACTGCGTGAATTCAAGCGCCGCTATCCCGACGCCAAGCTGATGCTCAATCGCGGCTTCGAGCTGTTGCCGCAGGTCGCGCCGCTGACCTATGCGGTGGCCGCCGAGTCGCTTTACCGGGGCTATGACGCCGGACGGCGCAGCTATGGCCCGGTGCCGCAGGCCGATCGCCAATGGCTGCTGGAGCAAATGGAAAATGTGCGTGATCGCTACCACCTGCCGGTCATCTCGATCGACTATGTCGATCCGCAGCAGCCCGGCGCGCGCGATCTGGCGCGTGACACCGCCAGGAAGATCGCCAGCCACGGCTTCGTGCCCTGGGTCGCCGATGGCGCCCTGATGTCGATCGGCGTGTCCAGCGTCGAACTGGTGCCACGCAATGTATTGGTGCTGCTCGACGTGGCTGCCGGCGAAGACCTGCACACCAGCGAAGTGCAACGTTTCCTGGGGATCCATCTCAACCACCTGGGCCTGCGTTACGAGTTTCGTGAAGTGGGTCGCCAGGGTTTGCCCACCGAGCCGCTGGCTGGTCGCTATGCCGGCGTGGTGACCTGGTTTCGCAACGGCATCGACCATCCGCGCCTGGGGCCATGGATCAATGCCCGCATCAAGGAAGGCGTGCCGGTCGCCATCTTCAACGCGTTTGGCTTCCAGATGACGCGCATCACCGCCGGCATGCTGGGACTGACCAATTTCAGTGCGCCGGCGCCGGACAGCCTCACCATCATCGAAGCCGATTCGCAGTTGATGGGATTCGAGACCAAGCCACGCGTAGACCGGACCCAGCTTGAGTCGGTGCGCCTGAGCGACCCCAAGGCGCCGACCCTGCTGCGCATGAAGGACAATCGCAATAACCTGTACGACGCGGCCGCGCTGACCCCATGGGGCGGTTTCGCGCTGGGGCCGTTTGCCACCACCACGCTGCCGGTGCTGGATCCGCCGCGCTGGGTGCTGGAGCCGCTGACCTTTCTCAAGCGCGCGCTGCGCCTGCCCGATATCCCGGTGCCTGACGTGACTACCGAAGGTGGCCGGCGCATCATGATGAGTCATCTCGACGGTGATGGTTTTCCGTCCAAGGCCGAATATCCGGGCTCGCCCTTTGCGGTCGAGATCCTGCAGCGCGAGATATGGGATCGTTACAAGTTTCCGGTGACGGTCTCGGTAGTGGAGGGCGAGTTGAGCCCGCAGGGCGTGTATCCGGAATTGTCCGCGCAGACCACGGCGCTGGCCCGCAAGATGTACACGCTGCCCTATATCGAGCCGGCCAGTCATTCGTTCTCGCATCCCTTCTCGTGGGCCGACGCCATGCACGGCACCAACCGCGCCGACATCACGCAGATGGATGGCGACGCCTCGCATACGCTGGAGATCCCACACTACAAGTTCGATCTCAAGCGCGAGATCAAGGGGTCGATGGACTACATCAACAACACCCTGCTGCCACCCGGCAAGAAGGCCGAGATCTTCCTCTGGACAGGCAACTGCGTGCCGCCGCCTGAAGCGATCGCGCAGACTTACCTGGATGGTTTCCTGAACATGAATGGTGGCGACACCATGATTACCAACAGCCGCAAGAGCTGGACCGATATCGCCGCGCAAGGGGTGCGCAAGGAAGGCTGGTACCAGGTGTTTGCCCCGAACCAGGACGAGAACGTCTATACCGGCAACTGGACCGGCCCGTTCTATGGTTTCCAGCGCGCCATCGAAAGTTATGAATTGACCGGCGAGCCGGTGCGCTTCAAGGCGGTCGATATCTATTACCACTTCTATGCCGGCACCAAGCCGGCCTCGGTGGCGGCGTTGCACCGCATCCATCGCTGGGCGCAGGCGCAGCCGTTCACCCGTTTGTATGTGTCGCAGTACATCCGCAAGGTGATCGATTTCGAGAACACCAGCATTGCCCGCGCCGCCGACGGCAGCCTGGTCTATCGCACCGGCCCCAACCTGCGCACGCTGCGGGTGCCCGATGGCGCGGTCGAGTTCGACCTGAACGGCGCCGGCGTGGCCGGCAGCGCGCCGGGACCGCAGGACCGTTACCTGATCACGACCGCCAGCGAAGTGCGACTGGCGCCACGTGCGGCGGCGACACCGCAGCCCAGCGTGCAATTGCTGGAGGCCAGCGGCCGCGTGGGCGATTTCTCACGCAGCGTCGACGGCAATCGGGTCGAACTGCGCTTCTCGCTCACGGCCAATGGCGCGGCCAACTTCAGCGTGGCCGGCGCACGTCAATGCAGCGCCAGCGCCGATGGCGCAGCGCTACCCAGGAACACCGATCGCAACAGCAGCATCGTGAACCAGAGCTGGTTCGGCAATTTCACAGGAAAGTCTGCAATACATCAATATGAGCTCGGGACCGCAAACACAAAACTGGCGACAACAAGGCACCTGGTACTCGTTCAGTGCACCTTATGAACGGCTGAGCCTGTTCTCGCCCTGGACCATGGTCGCCTTCGCGCTGGCCATGGTGGTGGTGCTCGTCCTGGTTTTTCCCCGCCTGTCGTTGCAGCAGCGGCTGCAGGTGGCCAATGCCAGCGGCCGGGCCGACCAGCTGACGGTGGAATACCTGAAGGTGTTCCTCAAGACCCAGCCCGACAACGCCGTGCTGCGCGCCGAGCTGATCAAGCAGATGGTCGGCCTCGGGCAGTTCGACGAGGCGCGCCGTCAACTGGCTATCCTGGGGCAGTCCAATGATGCCGCCGCCCAGGTCGATGCGGCCTGGCTCGAATATCGCATCCAGCAGCAGGAGGCCTTTGCGCTGAAGGCCGACGATCCCGAGCGCGAACGTCTGGTGGTCAGCTTGCGTGGCGCATTGCAGCGCCTGATGCAATATCGGCTGTCGACGGCGCAATGGCTGGCCTTGTCCCAGGACGCGCTGGCGCTGGGCGACCGCGATGCGGCCAGGCTGGCGTTCGAACGTCTGTTGTCCGAGCGGGCCGCCATCGAGCCCAAGGACGCCGAGCGCATGGCGCGTCAAAGCCTGGGCCTGGGCGACTACCGCAGCAGCGCCGCTTTCTATCTGCTGGCGATGAACAGCGCCGGTTCGCTGGACGCGCGCCGCGAGCATTTTCTCAATGCCTTGCGCAACCTGCAGGCTGGCGGCTTGAATCAGGAAGCGCTGGACGTGGCCGAACGCGAGATCGGTCCGCTGGCCCGCGACCGCCAGACCTTGCTGTTCCTGACCCGGCTGGCGCAGGCCGCCAACCGGCCCGACCTGGCGCAACGCTACGTCAAGCAATTGCTGCAGCTATCGATGTCGGCCGGATTGCCGCCGCGCGCGGCGGCCAGCGACAGCGCCCACGGCCAACTGGTGCACTTTGCGCGCATGAGCGAATTCAGGCGCTCGATGCGCAAGACGCTGGCCATGCTGCACTCGCCCGGCGCCCTCGGACGCGAACTGCAGGCAGCGATGGACCAGGCGCACGTCATGCGCATTGCGCTGGCGCGCGAGGTCAGCGGCGACCAGGCGATCGCGAAGATGGCCTTTGACGACGAGATCTATACGCTGGCCTATAACGTTTTCCTGGCCAACCGCAATGTGACAGATGCCCGCTTGCTGGCGCAGTCGGCGGTGCGCCAGCAGCCGGCCAATGCCGCCTGGCAGCGGCGCCTGGCTGAAGCCAGCGAATGGGACGGGGAGCCGGTCCAGGCCACGCCGCACTGGCTGGCGTATGCGCGCCTGTCGGGCGATGAGGCCGGCTGGGACAATGCATTGCGGTTGTCGACCGGCACCTTCGAGCAAGAGATCCTGCTCGAGGCGCTGCAGCACAAGATGACGAACGAGCCGGGCAACCCCAAGTGGGTCACCGAGCTGGTGGCGCAATTCGAGAATATCGGCCAGCCGGAACGGGCCGCCGAGTTCCTCGAACAGCGCCTGCGGCGCAGCGCTGGTCGGGCCTCGACCAATCCCGCCCAGCGTAACGTCGAGATGGAGGCTCTGGCGCGCCTGTATTTGCGCATGGGCCGCGATCAGCAAGCCCTGCTGCTGTTGCGCCAGCAGCGTGCCGAGTTCGGCGCGACGGCTTCCAATGCGCTGTTGTCGGCCAACCAGTTGTACATGAACGGTCGCATCGACGAAGCCATGGCCATTCTCGACGAGGCAGCGCCGGCGGCGCCCGTGGCCAATACCGATTTCTGGCGTGCCTATGCAGAGGTTGCACGTTTTCTCGAGCGTGATGGCGAGGCCCGCCGCGGCTACGACAAGCTGCTGGCGTCGGACCAGGCCGACGAGGGCGACATCAGCAACATGATGGGCGTGATCCAGGACCAGGAACCTCGTGCCGCTGCTGCCCTGGCCGAGTTCGGTTATCGGCGCACCGGGGTGGTCAACTTTGCGGTGCAGGCGCTGACCTATCGCCAGCGCAGCGCCGACTTCGATGGCGCCCAGGCTTTCCTCGACAGTCTGTCGCCGCAGCAGAACGAGGTGCTCGAAAAGAGCGCCGCCTATCTCAGCGTGCGGGCCACCATCAAGCAACTGCAACGCGACCTCACAGGCGCGCGCGCCGACATGGTGCGTGCCCTGGAGTTGCGTCCACGCTCGGTAGAGGTGCGGGCCGAACTGATCTGGATTCTCATCGCCAACCGCGACACCGCGGTGCTGCAGCGCGCGCTGAGCATGTGGGCGGCTGACGCCGAAGGCGCGCCCGGCCTGTGGGGTCCTTTTGCGGCGGCCAACATGTCGCTCAACCGCCAGGATCTGGCCTTGCACTGGTTTCGCAAGTCCGGTTTTGCGCGCAACGATTATCTCTGGCTGATGAGTTATGCCGAGGCGCTCGACGCCACCGGCCAACCCGACCTGGCGTGGCGTATCCGCCGCCGGGTCTGGATCGAGCTGCGCGATCCGAAGGTGTTGCGCAATATCCCGCCGGCACAGTTACGCGACTGGCGCGACCGGCTGGCGGCACTGACGCCGCTGTTCATGCAGGCCGATGCTGGACTGCGGGTGATGCAAGCCTTGCTGAAGGCCGATGCTGCCAGCCTGACGTCGACCGCGGTCCAATCGACGCCGGCCGCCGACGGTCCCTCGCTGCTGCAACAGATGGCCGGTGCGGCGCGCCGTGATGGCGCTGAGCGCGCTGAGCGGGACGGCGTTGCCGGCCGATTGGGCGCTGGTCCGGATGTCCTGTTTGCGCGTAACGCCGAATCCGGTCAGCGACCGCGCGACGATGCCCGGCTGTCGGCCAGCGTGCGCGAACTGGCGCTGGCCTACGCCATGAACCAGGGCGAATCCGATCTGGCGCGGGCCTGGCTGGCCACGCGTTTTGCGCGTGAGCTCGACAAGCCGTTATGGGGCGACCTGGCCTTGTCGCTGGCCGCCGATGACCGGCAGGGACTGAACCAGATGCTCGACAACCTGGCCGACTGGTTGCCGATGTACGACCGCATCGAGGCCGCACGCGTGGCGGGGCGGGTGCCACTGGCGCAGACGCTGGCCTTCGATCAGTTGACCTTGCTGCCGGCCGACGACGAACTGCATGCGCGGCTGACCAACCTGGTCATCGACGAGCCCGCGAAGTTTTCGCTCGCCACCACTACCAGCCGCGAGTTTCCATTGGCCACGAAGCGCATCGACCTGGGCACCGGGTTTGCGCTCACGCCCGGCACCCGGCTCAACTTCAACTACACCGAGCGCCGCCAGCACAGCGACGACCTGTCGTTGCTGGATGGCGTGCCGGCGGTGGATCGCCTGTTCGAACTGAGCCTGCGCCGGCGCATCGAGGATGGCTTCGTCAGCGTCGCCCTGCAACACCGCGATGCGATGCAAGGCTTCAATGGCCTGGCGCTGGCGTTCTCGCGCCAGGTGACGCCGCGCCTGACCTGGTCGGGCACGGCCGGACTCGACACCACGGCCACCGAATCGGCGCTGATGCGGGTGGGCGCCAAGCGCAGCGGCGCAGAGTTGAACCTGAACATCCAGCTCAGTCGTACCGAATACCTGCGCGTGGGTGGCGGCCTGCAACGCTACAGCACGCAGGCCGGCACCACCTTGGGCAGCGGCCGGATGGTCAATATCGAGGCTGGCACCCACTTCCGGGTCGAGTATCCCAACCTGACCCTGCGTACCTTCGTCAATGACGCCCGCTTCAGCGATCGCGGGGTATTCGACGACCAGATCGCGCGCCTGGTCCCGGCCGGCAACGATCCGGCATCGTTCCGGTATATGCCGCTCAACTCGCGCGTGCTGGGCATTGCGCTGGGCGCCGGCACGGTGGTCGAAAGCAACTACACCCGCGCCTGGCGGCCGTTTGCCGAGATCGGGCTGACCCGCACCACCGATGTGGGGTGGGGCCGCAACCTGCGTGCAGGCGCCGCCGGCAGCGTGATCGGACAGGACGTGTTGTCGATCGGGCTGCAAAGCACCAGCGCCACGCCCAATGCGCCACAGCGTGGATTCGAACTGGCAGTGCAGTACAAATGGCTCTACTGAATCGCAGTCCATTCAATTTAAAACTTGTTTCAACTCAACGGTGATCATCATGAAAAACCCAATCTTCTCTCGCCTCTCCGTGCTGCGGCTGGCCGCCGTGGCCCTGCTGGCCGTGGCCGTCACGGCTTGCTCCACTACCGACATCGGCCGGGCACCGGCGTTGCCGGCCGACGCGCCGTGGGCGCTGCTGCCGTTTGCCAATCACACCGAGACGCCGCAAGCCGGGCTGCGCGCCGAGGCGATCGCCGAGAACGTGTTGCGCGCCAATGGCGTGGCCAACCTGCGCCGTTACCCGGCTTCGCTCAACAACGAGACCCTGTTCGAACCGATGGACCGCAAGCAGATGGATGCCGCGCTCGAATGGGCCCGCGGTGAAAACCTGTCGTACGCCCTGACCGGAACCGTCGATGAATGGCGTTACAAGGTCGGCATCGATGGCGAACCTGCGGTCGGACTGACGCTGCAACTGGTCGAGGTCTCCAGCGGCAAGGTGATCTGGGCCGCCGCCGGTGGCAAGAGCGGCTGGAGCCGCGAAGCATTGTCGGCGGTGGCGCAGAAACTGTCGCGCACCTTGCTGGCGCCGCTGACCGCAGGCGCACGTTAAATCCAGGATGATCCCGTGAGCAAGAGCGAACAACAGCCGGAATCGCCGGCCCCGCGCAAGCTGGCCGCCAATGCACGCCCGCTGGCGCAGCGCATGCGGCGCGGCAGCGATTTCTGGTCGCGCCTATTCGCCCGTTTCGATACCGACACCGCTTCGCCGCGCAAGGCGTTCTGGCGCACCGTCGAGACCGTGGCGCTGGTGCTGGCGTCGCTGGTCCTGTCGCGCTGGATGGCGCCGGACGATCCGTTCGGCGTGCAGGCCCAGTTCCCGTGGATCTGGGTGGTGCCGGCGGTATTGGCGATGCGCTACGGCACCACGCTGGGCGTGCTTGCGGTGGTGACCATGCTGGCGGCATGGCAGATGAACGTGCAGTTGCTCTCCGCCGGCCATGGCGACGGGCCGGTATCGGCCGCCGATGCATTTCCGCAATCGTATTTCCTGGGCGGCCTGGTGCTGACCCTGTTGTGCGGCCAGTTTGCCGAAGTCTGGAACGCCCGCAGTCGCCGCCTGATGGCCATCAATGCCTATCTCGACGAGCGCCTGACCATGCTGACCAAGAATCACTTCCTGCTGCGTCTGTCGCATGAACGGCTGGAGCAGGACCTGCTGGCCAAGCCGCTGACCTTGCGCGACTCGCTGGACCGCATGCGATCCCTGACGCTGACCCAGACCATGCTCGACCCGGCCCGCTTGCCGGCAGCCGATGCCTTCCTGCAGGTGCTGGTGCAGAGCTGCCAGATCGAGATTGCGTCGGTGCATGCCTGCGACGCCGACGGCAAGTTGCTGTTGCAGCCGCTGGCGAGCGTGGGCAAGGCCGAGCCGTTCAATCCCGACGACCCATTGGTGCAATACAGCCTGGCCCAGGGAAAGCTGGCCCACATCCAGACCGAGAGCGTGCACCAGAACCTGCGCAACCAGAGTCGTTACCTGCTCAGCGCGCCGCTGCTCAACTTCGAAGGCAAGTTGTTCGGCCTGCTGCTGGTGGAGCAATTGCCGTTCGTCGCGCTCAATGAAGACACGCTGCAATTGATGTCGGTGTTGATCGACTACTACGCCGACGGCATCGAGATGGGCACCACTTCGCGCGCCATCATCCAGCAATTGCCGACGTGCCCGCCGCAAATGGCGGTCGACCTGGTGCGCCTGCATCACTTGAAGCGCAACACCGATATCGACTCGTCGCTGGTGGCGCTGGTGTTCGGCAATGACGAGACGTCGCGCGACATGTTCGACCAGATTCGCCGCCTGAAGCGTGCCGCCGACGTGATCTGGACCTATACCGCGGGCGAGCGCAATGTATTGATGACCTTGCTGCCGCTGGCCGGCAGCGCCGCCGTGGACGGCTACCTGATGCGCATCGAAGCGGTGTCGCATGCGCAGTTCGGCAACAAGTTCCTGTCCAATTACGCCGAAGTACATACCGCCGCAGTGGGCCAGGACGAACCTGCGCGGCTCTTGCCAAGACTGGTGGAACGCTGTGCCGATTAAAGCCGTCTTCACCGCCATCGTCGGTTGCGTCCTGGAGGCCGGGTCGCTGGCGTTGCTGCTGCAGGATGGCCGCGGCGCCGCCGATATCGGGCTCTACCTGCTGTTGCACCTGGCCTCGAGCGCGCTGTTTGCACTGGCGCTGACGCTGCTCATGCCGCAACGTTACCGGCATCCGCGCAAGTGGGTGCGGGCCTATCTGCTGGTGTTCAATTTCTTCATGCCGCTGGCGGGCCTGCTGTGCACCGTGGTGGCGTTGACGGTCGGGATACTGTGGCCCAAGGACGAGGCAGCGGACCATTTCGATACCACCGATTCGCCCGAGTTCGTCACCATGCGGCGACGCGAGGGCAGCGGCTTTCGCGGCAATCGCGTGCGCGCCCAGCTGAGCAATCTGTCGACCCCGCTGGACGAACGCCTCAACGCGCTGGTGGCGATCCAGAACACGCCCACGCATAGCAGTGGCGACTCACTGCGCAGCCTGTTGGCCGATCCGGCCGACGACATGCGCTTGCTGGCCTACGGCATTCTGGACGCCAAGGAAAAACGCATCACCCAGCGCATCGTCGACATCCGCACCCACCTGGGCAGCGTGACCGACCCCGACACCAGCGCCTTGCTGCACCAGCAGGTAGCCGAGCTCTACCAGGAACTGATCTACCAGAACCTGGTGCAGGGCGACCTGCTCAAGTATTCCTGCGACCAGATGCGCGAGCACGCACGTGCCTCGCTGGCGATCAACAGCGAACAGCCCGGGCTAGAGTTCATGCTGGTCAGGCTGGAACTGATGAGCGGCAATGCCCAGGCTGCGGCGGCTGCATTGCAGAACGCCTATGAGCATGGTTTTTCGCGTACCCGCCTGTTGCCCTACCTGGCCGAGCTGAGCTACATCGAACGCGATTTCGAACAGGTGCGCCGACTCTTCATCGAGATGGCCTTCGATCCCAGCGTATCGTCCACGCCGCAGCTGCACCGCTATTGGCGGCACGGGCGCCGCACCTACGCCACTCACCCCGACATCGCCCCACGAGGCCCTGCATGAATCAAGCATCAACCACGCTGCCGACGGCGGTCGACCCTTATGCGCGTCGCGCCACCGAGTGCGACGTCATGCTGCTGCTCGAAGGCACCTTTCCCTATGTCAGTGGCGGCGTATCGAGCTGGGTCAACCAGATCATCCGGGGTTTCCCGGAGATCCGCTTCGGCCTGTGCTTCATCGGCAGCCGGCCGCAGGACTACGGCTCGCCCAAATACGCATTGCCCGATAACGTGGTGCACCTGGAGACGCATTACATCCATGAACACCTGGCGGCGTCCAAGGTGGTGAAATCACGGGGAGATGCCCGCGCCTTCGAACGGATGCACGAGCTGCACGAGATGTTTCGCCGCTCCGGCGCCAATGCCGCCGACCAGCACCAGGAACTGGTTGCCTTGCTGGCCGAACTGACGCCGATGATGGACGATGGCCGCGCGCTCGACCAGGATGCCTTCCTGTTCAGCAAGCAAGCCTGGGATTACCTGGCCGAGCAGTACCGCACCTTTTGCAGCGACCCGTCGTTCGTCGATTATTTCTGGACCGTGCGCATCATGCACCTCCCGATCTGGACCCTGGCCCGGGTCGCGCGCAACATGATTCCCGCCAGGTGCTATCACACCATCTCGACCGGTTATGCCGGCTTCCTGGGCAGCCTGCTGAAGATGCAGACCGGCCGCCCGCTGCTGCTGTCCGAGCATGGCATCTACACCAAGGAACGCAAGATCGACCTGTTCCAGAGCGAGTGGATCCGCGACAACCGCAATGTATTCGAAAAGGATGCCTCGCAGATCCCGTACTTCCGCGACCTGTGGATCCGCTTCTTCGAAGCGCTGGGACGCCTGTGCTACCAGGCGTCCAATCACATCGTGGCGCTCTACGAGACCAACCGGCTGCGCCAGATCAATGACGGCGCGCCGGCCGAGCGTACTCGCAACATTCCCAATGGCATCGACCTGCCGCGCTTGTCGAAGCTGCGCGCGCAGCGCCCCGAGAAGATCCCGCCGGTGCTGTGCCTGCTGGGCCGCGTGGTGCCGATCAAGGACGTCAAGACCTTCATCCGCGCCATGCGCACCGTGGTCACACACTATCCCGAGGCCGAGGCGTGGATCGCCGGCCCCGAGGATGAAGACCGCGCCTATGCCGAGGAGTGTCATGCCATCGCCGACGGCCTGGGCCTGAGCGACAAGGTCAAGTTCCTGGGCTTCCAGAAGATCGACGACCTCATGCCCAAGATCGGCCTGGTGGTGCTGTCGAGTATCAGCGAAGCGCTGCCGCTGGTGCTGCTCGAAGGCTTTGCCGCCGGCGTGCCGGGCCTGGCGACCGATGTCGGATCGTGCCGGCAATTGATCTTCGGCCTGTCCGACGAAGACCAGGCACTGGGGCCGGCCGGCGACGTGGTCGGCATCGCCGAGCCGCAGGCCCTGGCCAATGCGGCGCTGGGCCTGCTGACCGATCCGGTGCGCTGGCATGCCGCGCAAGCGGCGGGGATTGCGCGGGTAGAGCGCTATTACACGCAGGACATGATGTTCGGCGCCTATCGCCAGTTGTACCAGGACGCATTGGGCCAGCCCGGCGCGACGCCAGAACGGGCCGCATTGCGCTGCCCGGTGAAACACTGAGGACAGAAGAACATGGCAGGTATCGGATTCGAACTGCGCAAGATATTGAAGCGCGACAGCCTGCTGTCGCTGATGCAGGCCTATTCGTATGCGGCGCTGATCAGTTCCGGCCCGTGGATCATGTCGATCGTCGGCATCCTGATCATCGGCGTGATGAGTTATGCCGTGATCGTGCCCAAGCAGGTGATCGTGCAGTTCCAGGTAAGCATCACCTATGTGATCTCGTTGTCGCTGGTGCTGACCGGCATCTTCCAGCTGGCGCTCACGCGCTTCTCGGCCGACCGGCTGTTCGAGAAGCAGCATGATGCCATCCTGCCCAACTTCCACTCGGTGTCGTTTGCCGTCACGGCCGCCGGCGGCGTGCTGGGCCTGTTGTGCGTGGTGCTGCTGTTTCCCGAGCAGAGCCTGTTGTACCGACTGCTGCTGCTGGCGTGTTTCGTGATCATGTGCAATATCTGGATCGCCACCATTTTTCTGTCGGGCATGAAGCAGTACCAGGCGATCTTCTGGATCTATGCGCTGGGCTATGCCATCACGGTGCTGGCGGCGCTGGCGCTGCGCAGCTGGGGCCTGGAAGGATTGATGGCCGGCTTCGCCCTGGGGCAGGCGGTGTTGTTGATGGCGATGATGGCCCTGATCCTGCGTAACTTCGGCTCGGACCGCTTCATCTCTTTCGAATTCTTCCAGCGCGAACGGCTGTATCCGTCGCTGATGGCGATCGGGTTCCTGTACAACCTGGCGATCTGGATCGACAAGGCGATGTTCTGGTTCACGCCCGAAACCAGCCAGGCCATCATCGGCCCGCTGCGGGCCTCGGTGATCTATGACCTGCCGGTGTTCCTGGCGTACTTGGCGATCATCCCCGGCATGGCGATCTTCCTGTTGCGCATGGAAACCGATTTCGTCGAGGACTATGACGCCTTCTACGATGCCGTGCGCGGCGGCGCTTCGCTCGAAACCATCGAGAAACATCGCAACGGCATGGTGCAGACGATCCGGCTGGGATTGTCCGAGATCATCAAGATCCAGGCCATCGCGACGTTGCTGCTGATCGTGACCGGCGAAGCGATCCTGAACTGGCTGGGCATCTCGACGCTATACCTGCCGCTGCTCTACATCGATGTCATCGCGGCCAGCCTGCAGGTGGTGCTGCTGGGCATACTCAACGTGTTCTTCTACCTCGACAAGCGTCGCATCGTGCTGGGCCTGTGTGCGACGTTCGTCGTGCTCAACGTGGCCCTGACCTGGCTGTCGATACAGCTGGGGCCGACCTTTTATGGTTTCGGTTTCGCCCTGGCGGTGCTGGTGGTGGTACTGGCCGGCGCCTTGCTGCTGGCGCGCAAGCTGGAACTGCTGGAATACGAGACCTTCATGTTGCAGTGAGCACCCGGGGCAGCATCAGCCCTTTCCACTTCTTCCACAACTTGCGTCCCTTGGCCTGGCCGTGCGCTGCCTGCGCGGCCAGGTGGCCGCGCGCAAACGCCACGCCGCTTCCCAATGCCGGATGGCTGCGACGCAGCTCCTGCAGCAGGCGTTCGGCCACGGCGATGTCGTTCATCTCGCCCAGTTGATCCTGCAGTCGCGACAGCGCCTTGAGGAAAGGCTTGCTGTCGCGCTGGTCCAGCACCGCATGGAAGAACTCGGTGTCGTAACGCAGCTTCTTGGCCGCGATCCGCGTGCGATGCCGGGACTCGGTGTCGTCTTCCATCTTGCGTCCGCGCTTCTGCAGGCGTTGCGCGTCATGATGCAAACGGTCGTGCACGAAGTCCATCAATGGCTGTTCGAGCGCGGTACGCTGCGACTGGCTCATGGCGTTACGCCATTGCGAGGCCAGCAGCCAACGCGACAGTTGCAACACCAGCGCGGTCATGCGCGGCGACGCTACCGCCTGCGCCGAACTGGCGTGCAGCGCCCGCGCCCGCTTGCGCGCAGCCGCCTGCAGGGCCGCGATGTCGATGGCGTCGCTGCGCTCCAGGGTGGGCAGGCTGGCCAGCGTGGAGTCGGCCAATACATCCCAGTCGCGTGCCGCACCGATGCTCTCCGAGAGCCACTCGATCTCGTCGCTCAGCGCCTCGGGCAGTGCGATCACTTCATCGAACAGGCGCAGCCCCGAGCGCAGTCTGCGCACGCCGACGCGCATCTGGTGCAGGCGTTCGATATCCTGCGGGTCGCCGTCGGCGATATCGTTGGCCAGGACCTGCTCCAGGCAATTGCCGACGATGGCGCCGAAGGCTTGCTCCAATCCCGCTTTCTTCGACAGATGCAGTGGCCTGGCCTTGCTTGAATCCGATGACAGCGCGGGTTCGCCACGCTGCTGGCGCAGTTGCGCGTGATACAGCGCATAGCCTCGCTGAGCCTTGCTCTGCACGCCGATGCGCAGGGGGATGTCGCGCAGCAGCGCCAGTGCGAAGTCGAACAGCGCCAGGGGATCGCCCTGTTTCAGTTCCAGCTCGATCTCGCAGATCGGAACTTGGCGCTGGGCGTGTTCGACCGTGCCCTGGTCGAGCACGAATTCGACCGTGCTGCCGTCGTCCAGGACCAGGTCCCAGATCGTGCGCTGGATGCGGGTGGCGAAGATGGCCGTCAGGCGTCCCGCAATATCCGGGGTCAGTACGCGTGCGGCCAGCGCGGCGTCGTCCGGCATCAACTGGCGCAGCAACGCCAGGTCCGGCTGTTCGCCCGGCACCGGCGACTCCCATTCGTTGCGCTGATGCAGGCCGCCTTGCACGCCACCGCCGGCCTTCAGTGTCTGGATGTACTCCTGGCCGGTGCGCCGCACGCGCAAGCCGGCGTCGTGCTGGCGCAGCTCCAGTTCAGGGGTATCGAAGTAGACCCCGGTCTGGTCCTTGGTAAGGGGCGGCGCTTCTGCGTGACGCGCCAGCAGCGGGTGATGGCGCAACGCCTGGGCATGCGCCGGGGATAGCAACAGCTTGAGTTCGGTTTCCATGGGCAGTCTCTATTCAAGGACGTCCGGCGGCGCCGGTCTTGCGGGCGGGGGCCGCCAGCGCGCCACCTTTATAGGGCACCCGCCCCGACGGCACCACTACCGCCGCCGTCTCGACATGGCCTTCCTGGTCATCGAAGAACATGTGGGCGCCAAACGCCTGCAGCACCTCGGTCTTTTTCAGTCCGCCCAGGAAGAATGCTTCGTCGACCGTGACGTTCCAGGTGCGCAAAGTGTGAATGACGCGCTGGTGCGCCGGGCTGTTGCGGGCGGTGACGATGGCGATGCGCACCGGGCACTCATTGGCCGGAAACTGTTTCTGGATGGCCGACAGCGCCAGCAGCAGCTTGGCGAACGGGCCTTCCTTCATGGCTTTGTTGCGATGACGCTGCTCATGCCGGGCAAATGCCTCCAGGCCCTTTTCGGCAAAGATGCGTTCGGACTCGGGCGAGAACAGCACGGCATCGCCATCGAAGGCGATGCGGATCTGCTTCTCGGGCGCGTTATATTGCAACGGCGCGGTATAGAGCTGGGCGGCGGCCACGCCGGCGTCGATGGCGTCCTGCACGTCGCGCGTATCGCGTGACAGGAACAGGTCGATCTTGAACGCTTGCAGGTAAGGCGCGGTGGCGGCGCCACCGGTGAAGGCCGCGCGGCTGATATCGAGCTTGTGGGCGGCGATGGCGTTGAAGGCGCGCAGCCCCGTATCGGGCGTGTTGCGCGAGATTACCACCACCTCCACCAGCCGCCGGTCGGGAATCAAGTCATTGAGCCGCAGCAGCGCCTTGACCAGCGGGAAGGCGGTGCCCGGTTGCAGCGCGTCGGTTTCGTGCAGGCGCTGGTATTGCGAATAGGCATCCACGCCTTGCTCGTCGTAGATAGTGTTTTCCGTCTCCAGGTCGAACAGGGCGCGCGAGGAAATGGCGATGACGAGTTTGTCTGAAAGGTCGTAAGGCATGGGCGGCTGACGGCAACAGGGAAAACGTGATTGTAGTGGCTAGCCGCCCCGCGCTGGCAAAATGGCGTCTGTCACCGCTTTCCATGCACGGCAAGGCGGATACGGTTTGAAGTAATCTTTCGGAATTGATCCCGGGTTTCACTTCATTTGTATCTAACGTCTTTCATATCTCCCGATAATCCACTGTTTCTGCCGGGTAAATATGAAAAATTCGCATTGCCGGGCTCTAATTTAATTTGTATGATGACCGGATAACCTGATGAAAACGACTCGAGACAGCATGTTTCAGAAGATCCCAGCACAGGCGCTCAGCGAGACCGTTGCCAGGCAATTGCTGGAAAAGATCGATGAAGGTGCTTTTCCCCGTGGCAGCAAGCTGCCCACTGAACTGGTCCTGGCGCAAGAATTCGGTGTCAGCCGCACGGTAGTGCGAGAAGCGATTGCACGCCTGCGGCATGAAGGCGTGGTCGAGCCGCGCCAGGGCAGTGGTGTGTTCGTGACGGGGCAGGCCGGTATCAAGCCGCTGCGCATCGATTATGCCGAAGTGAGTTCGCCCGACGCGGTGCTGCAGATTGTCGAATTGCGGCGCGCCATCGAAGCCGAAGTCGCAGCGCAGGCAGCCAAGCGTCGTACCGATGACGATATCGTCGCCATCGATTCGGCGCTGGCGCGCATCGGTCAGGATGTCGCCGCTGGCGGCGACGGGGTGCAGGCCGATGTGGCCTTTCACCAGGCGCTGGCGCAGGCCACGCGCAACCCGTATTTCATCAAGACGCTCGACTTCCTGGCGCAGTACCTGGAAGCGGCCACGGCGATCACGCGCGGCAACGAAGCGCGCTACGAGGATTTTTCGCGCCAGGTGCGCGAAGAGCATGAAGCCATCGTGGCGGCCATTCGCGCCGGTGACGAAATGGCCGCGCGCAATGCAGCGCAGACGCATATGTTCAATGCGGCGCGCCGCCTCAGCCAGGGGCAGCAGGAATGATTCGCCAGGCATGGCCTGGCATCTGGTTTTGAACACAGCGGCGGCGTGATCATCACGACGCCATATCATCAACCGGCGCGGTAGTTTGCGCGGGAGCGAGCATCAGGACGCATCCCGGCAGCAGCGCCTTCGAAAGGAGACAGCAATGTCCAGAAACGTAGGTGTGATCGGTTTGGGTGCAATGGGCTTTGGCGTGGCCAATTCGCTGTTGCGTGCAGGTTTCAACGTGCACGCCTGTGACGTGCGCCAGGAAGTGCTGGCCAAGTTTGCCGCCGCCGGCGGCGTCGCCTGCGCCAGCCCGGCTGCCATGGGCAGCGCGGTCGACGTGGTGATCACCCTGGTGGTCAATGCCGCCCAGACCGAAACCGTCCTGTTCGGCGAGAACGGCGTGGTGTCGACCTTGAAGCCGGGCAGCGTCGTGATCTCGAGCGCCACCGTGGCGCCGGACTTTGCGGTCGACCTGGGCCATCGCCTGGCCGAAAAGGGATTGCTGCTGCTGGATGCCCCGGTGTCGGGTGGCGCTGCGCGCGCCGCATCGGGCGAAATGACCATGATGACCTCCGGTCCTGCCGAAGTCTATGCCAAGATCGAAGACGTGCTCGCGGGCATGGCCGGCAAGGTCTATCGCCTGGGCGACGTGCATGGCGTCGGTTCCAAGGTCAAGATCATCAACCAGTTGCTGGCCGGCGTGCACATCGCCGCTTCGGCTGAAGCGATGGCGCTGGGCCTGCGCGAAGGCGTCAATGCCGATGCGCTGTACGACGTCATCACCCACAGTGCCGGCAATTCGTGGATGTTCGAAAACCGCGTGCCGCACATCCTCAACGGCGACTACACCCCGCTGTCGGCCGTGGACATCTTCGTCAAGGATCTGGGTCTGGTGCTCGATACCGCGCGCCGCAGCAAGTTCCCGCTGCCGCTGTCGGCGGCTGCCCACCAGATGTTCATGATGGCGTCCACCGCCGGCCATGGCGGCGAGGACGATTCCGCCGTGATCAAGATCTTCCCGGGCATCGACCTGCCGCCGGCCAAGGCCAAGTAAGTCGCATCCCATCAGAACGGAGTACACCATGTCCCAATCACGTCCCCTGCTGGGTTGTATCGCCGATGATTTCACCGGCGCCACCGACCTGGCCAACATGCTGGTGCGCGGCGGTATGCGCACCGTCCAGACCATTGGCGTGCCGGCCGAGATCCCTGCTGTGGCAGCCGACGCGCTGGTGATTGCCCTGAAGTCGCGCACCATTCCAGCCGCCGAGGCCATCGAGCAATCGCTGGCCGCCCTGCGCTGGCTGCAGCAGCAGGGTTGCACCCAGTTCTTCTTCAAGTATTGCTCGACCTTCGATTCGACCGACGCCGGTAATATCGGCCAGGTCACCGATGCGCTGTTGAAGGAACTGGGCCAGGACTTCACCATCGCTTGCCCGGCTTTTCCCGAGAATGGCCGCACCATCTATCGCGGTTACCTGTTCGTGGCCGATGGCCTGCTCAATGAATCGGGCATGGAAAATCATCCGCTGACGCCGATGACCGACGCCAACCTGGTGCGCGTGCTGCAACGCCAGACGCCGTCCAAGGTCGGCCTGGTGCGCTACGATGCCATCGCGCGTGGCGCTGCCGCGACCCAGGAAAGCTTCGCCGCATTGCGCGCCGCCGGGGTCAGGATGGCCATCGCCGACGCTGTGTCGGACAAGGATCTGTTCACGCTGGGCGAAGCCTGCGCCGAACTGAAGCTGATCACCGGCGGCTCCGGCGTGGCACTGGGCCTGCCGGAGAACTTCCGTCGCGCCGGCTTGCTGCATGCCGTCGGCGAAGCCGCACAATTGCCCAAGGTCGGCGGCCTGTCGGTGGTGCTGGCCGGTAGCGCCTCCAAGGCGACCAACGCCCAGGTGGCCGAATGGAACAGCCGTCATCCCTCGTTCCGTATCGATCCGCTGGCGCTGGCCCGCGGTGAAGACGTGGTGCAGCAGGCATTGGCTTTCGCCGACGAGCGCATCGCCAGCGAGCCGGTGCTGATCTACGCTACCGCGACCCCCGACGAAGTCAAGGCGGTCCAGAAAGAACTGGGCGTGGCCAAGGCCGGACACCTGGTCGAACAGGCGCTGGCAGCGATTGCCGCCGGTCTGCGCCAGCGGGGCGTGCGTCGTTTCGTGGTTGCCGGTGGCGAGACCTCGGGCGCGGTGGTGCAGGCGCTGGATGTGCGCGCGCTGCGTATCGGCCCGCAGATCGATCCGGGCGTGCCGGCTACCGCCACGCTGGATGACGAGCCGGTCGCACTGGCCCTGAAGTCGGGCAACTTCGGCAGCGTCGATTTCTTCGAGAAGGCACTGCGTTACCTGGACGGACAGGCAGCATGAGCGCCGAAGCCAAGCTGCGCGAAGAGATTTGCCGCATTGGCGGATCGCTGTTCAATCGCGGTTATACGGTCGGTTCGGCCGGCAACATCAGCGCCCGTCTCGATGACGGCTGGCTGATCACGCCCACCGATGCCTGCCTCGGTTTCCTCGATCCGGCCGCGATCTCCAAGGTCGATGCCGGCGGCAACTGGATCAGTGGCGACAAGCCGTCCAAGACGCTGGTGCTGCATCGCGCGGTGTACGACAACAATCCTGAAATGCATGCGGTGGTGCACACCCATTCGTCTTACCTGGTCAACCTGAGCATCAGGGGCGTCTGGAAAGAAGACGACGTGCTGCCGCCCATCACGCCGTACTACGTGATGAAGGTCGGCCACATCCCGCTGATCCGTTATGCGCGCCCGGGTGCGCCCGAGGTGGCCGAGCAGGTCAGTCGCCTGGCCGGCAAGGTGCGTGGCGTGCTGCTGGAACGACTCGGTCCGGTGGTGTGGGAAAGCTCGGTATCGAAGGCAGCCTTCGCGCTCGAAGAGCTCGAGGAAACCGCCAAGTTGTGGCATCTCTCAGGCGGCACAACCGCCCTCGAAGAGAGTGCCTTGCAAGAACTGCGGGATACGTTCAAGGCGCGCTGGTAAGTAGGCGCCACGGGTCTCGCAGCACCAGAGCCGGCACAAGACCGGACGATCAATCTTGAAAGCCGTTCATCGTTTTTCCGCCGTCGACACCGGGATGTCATCCCGCGTGCGCGCCAGCATCGTTGGCAGTCTGCAACCCGATGACGCCTCATGTTGAATCCATAAATTGCCTGTATGCAGATGCCGGCACCAAGTAACCAGCGGCCGCCACAAATGGCCCAAACCTTCTTAGGGAGAAGTCGTAGCATGACCACCGTAACCAATAACGGCGCCGTTTCCGGCGTCAACGACCAGGCCAAGGACGGCCTGTACCGCAAGGTCTTCTGGCGCATCATGCCATTCCTGATGCTGTGTTACGTGATTGCCTATCTGGATCGCGTCAACGTCGGCTTCGCCAAGCTGCAGATGTCGGTCGACCTGGGCTTTTCGGAAACCGTGTTCGGCCTGGGCGCCGGCCTGTTCTTCATCGGCTACTTCCTGTTCGAGGTGCCTTCCAACATCCTGATGCACAAGGTCGGCGCGCGCGTGTGGATCGCCCGCATCATGATCACCTGGGGCATCCTGTCGGCTTGCTTCATGTTCATCGAGACACCGACCCAGTTCTATGTGCTGCGTTTCCTGCTGGGCCTGGCCGAAGCCGGTTTCTATCCCGGCATCATCCTGTACCTGACCTACTGGTTCCCGTCGCATCGCCGCGCCAAGGTGATCGCCGTGTTCATGTCCGGTATTCCGGTAGCCGGCATCCTGGGCAACCCGCTGTCGGGCTGGATCATGGACGCCTTCCACGGTGACAGCGGCATGCACGGCTGGCAATGGATGTTCGTCATCGAAGCCATTCCGGCAGTGCTGATCGGCCTGGTCACGCTGTTCTATCTGGACAACGACGTCAAGAGCGCCAAGTGGCTCAATGACGACGAAAAGAAGGTCCTGCAGAACGACATCGACGGTGACCAGAAGGGCAAGGAAAGCGCCCACAGCTTCGGCGCCATCGTCAAGGACGCGCGCGTCTGGCTGATGTGCCTGATCTATTTCTCGTTCGTCATGGGCCAATACGGCCTGACGCTGTGGATGCCGACCCTGGTCAAGGCTACCGGCGTGCAAGGTAACCTGCAGATCGGTTTGCTGTCGGCGATTCCGTTCGGTTGCGCCATCGTCGCCATGAACCTGATCGGCCGCAGCGCGGACAAGAAGCGCGAGCGTCGCTGGCACCTGGTGGTGCCGGCCCTGATGGGTTGCGTGGGCTTCATCGGCGCGGCCGTGTTTGCCGACAACACCGTGATCTCGATCGCTTCGCTGTCGCTGGCCGCCGCCGGCGTGCTCACCTGCGCACCGCTGTTCTGGTCGCTGCCGACGTCTTTCCTGTCGGGTGCTGCGGCAGCCGTCGGTATTGCCGCCATCAACTCGGTCGGCAACCTGGCCGGTTTTGTCAGCCCGTACCTGATCGGTTACTTCAAGGACCTGACCAAGAGCAACGCGATCGGCATGTACATGCTGGCAGTGATGCTGGTCGTCGGCGCCATCGCCACCTTGATGACCAAGCCGGAAGTGGTCAACAAGTAAGTCTGCAACACCAAAAAAGCCCGCACGCGAAATGCCTGCGGGCTTTAAACTTTTAGATTCAATCCAAGGAGAGCACGATGCTGCGTTTCGCCGCCAACCTGAGCATGATGTATGTCGAACATGATTTTCTGGACCGTTTCGCCGCTGCCGCGAAAGACGGTTTTCCGGGCGTCGAATTCCTGTTTCCATACGACTACAAGCCCGAAGAAATCAAGTCGCGCCTGGACGCCAATGGCCTGACCCAGGCCTTGTTCAATGCGCCTCCGGGTGACTGGGCCGCCGGTGAGCGCGGTATCGCTTCGCTGCCTGGCCGCGAAGACGAATTCAAGCGCAGCATCGACACTGCGCTGCAATATGCGGCCGTGATCGGCAACAAGTCGCTGCATGTGATGGCTGGCCTGATCAAGCCCGAGCAGGATCGCGCCCGCCATCGCGCGGTGTACCTGGACAACCTGTCGTACGCGGCGCACCAGGCCGACGCCGCCGGCATCACGGTGGTGATCGAGCCGATCAACACCCGCAATATCCCGGGCTTCTTCCTGAATCGCCAGGACGATGCGCAGGCCATCTGTGCCGAGATCGGCGCCGAGAACCTGAAGGTGCAATTCGACTGCTACCACTGCCAGATCGTCGAAGGCGATGTCGCCGTCAAGCTCAAGCGCGACATGGCCGGCATCGGTCACATCCAGATCGCCGGCGTGCCCGAGCGCAACGAGCCGGACGTGGGCGAACTGAACTATCCCTACCTGCTCAAGCTGATCGACTCGCTCGGCTACCAGGGCTGGATCGGTTGCGAATACAATCCGGCCGGCGCCACCTCGGCCGGGCTGGGCTGGTTGAAGGCGATTGCCGCACAGGGGCTGACGCAGCTCAAGGCGTGATCGTTCAAACGTAAAAAAGGGGCATCTCGCGATGCCCCTTTTTTCGTTTTCGGCCGGTTCAGAACAGGTCGACCTGTCCACCCACCGGCTTGGCCGCCAGGCGCGACGCATAGTCGCGTTCGCTGTTGGCCAGGGCGGCATCGGTGTTCTTCAGTTTCTTCACCAGCACCTTGCCGGTACGCGGGAAGAAATGCACCTTGCGCGGCCAGATGTCGTTGAGGTCTTCGGCCACCACCCGGATGCCTTCGGCCGACAGGAAGCTCTTGACGAAGGCGGCATTGCGTTCACCCACGTTGAGGGCATTCATGCAGCGCAGTACCGCGCCGCCACCGAACACCTTGCATTCGAGGTTTTCGCGCCGGGCGCCGGCCTTCAGCACGTCGTTGATCAGCACTTCCATGGCATAGGTGCCGTAGCGCATCGAGGCCGAGATCGGGCTGTCGGCTTCGCCGCCGCCGTCGGGCAGCATGAAGTGATTCATGCCGCCGATGCCGGTGACGCGGTCACGCAGGCAAGCCGAAACGCAGGACCCCAGCACCGTGACGATCATCATGTCATCGTGGGTGTAGTAATACTCTCCCGGCAGGATCTTTGCCGTGTCGCAATTGAAGGCGCGGTCGTGATAGACATACGAGGCGAAATTTTCCTGCCGTTTTGCGGTTTGCATCATGGTGTCCTCTCGCCGGGCGCCGGCGGGTGCTGGGTGCTGTCTGGGAAGGTTGGAGCGATTGTGGCCGAGCTGCACCCGATGAGGTATCGGGCATTTCCCTACACCTGGGCGGCAGCGGCCACGCAGGCCGCGCACACCGGCGGCCGTTGTGAATGAGGGATAACCGCAATCGTCAGCAATGCCGGCCAATGCTAAGCTCGCGGGCTCGACCGGGTTCCTGTTTTTGTTGTGTCATTGATAAGCCGAAAGGCTGTCGCGGCGCGACGAGAGCTGCGGCACTGGTCGATTCCGGCAAGCACAACCCGTCAGGCATCGTCTCAGCAATTGTGCGTCGTGGCTTTCACGCCCGACTGCCAGCCTTTTCGTCTCGTCAACAGCGGTCGGCCCCGGGGGGCGCGCTGGATCAGCTCCAGGGCGATGAGACAGGGGCGTTTCTTTCATCAAACATGGATCTCGGAATGTTTAAAAAATCCTTTGTGGCATTGCTTGGCCTGGTGGTCTCGCTGGTCCTCACACCTGCGCACGGCGCAGTCGTCAAGAAAGTCGACGTCCTGCTGATCGGCGGCGGCATCATGAGCACGACCCTGGCGGTCTGGCTCAATGAACTCGAACCCAACTGGTCGATGGAAATCGTCGAGCGCCTCGATGGCGTGGCCGAAGAGAGCTCCAACGGCTGGAACAACGCCGGCACCGGCCACTCGGCACTGGCCGAACTGAACTACACGCCTGAGAACAAGGAAGGCAAGATCGAGATCGCCAAGGCCATCGAGATCAACGAAGCTTTCCAGATCTCGCGTCAGTTTTGGGCGTGGCAGGTCAAGAACGGCGTGTTGAAGAATCCGCGTTCGTTCATCAACTCGACGCCGCACATGAGCTTCATCTGGGGTGACGACAATGTGACCTACCTGAAAAAGCGCTACCAGGCGCTGAAGGCCAGCCCGTTGTTTGCCGGCATGCAATATTCGGAAGACCACGAGCAGATCAAGAAGTGGGTGCCACTGATGATGGAAGGGCGCGATCCCCAGCAAAAGCTGGCCGCAACCTGGACACCGCTGGGCACCGACGTCAACTTCGGCGAGATCACCCGCCAATTCGCCGCTTACCTGCAGAGCCGTTCGAACATCGCCCTCAAGCTCTCCAGCGAAGTGCGTGACATCACCCGCAACGCCGACGGCAGCTGGCGCATCGGCTACAAGAACCTCAAGGATGGCAGCACCACCCAGACCGATGCCAAGTTCGTCTTCATCGGCGCCGGCGGCGGTGCATTGAAGCTGTTGCAGAAATCGGGCATCCCCGAAGCCAACGAATACGCCGGCTTCCCGGTCGGTGGCTCGTTCCTGGTCACCGACAATCCGGCCGTGGCCGAACGTCACCTGGCCAAGGCCTACGGCAAGGCATCGGTAGGCGCGCCGCCGATGTCGGTTCCTCACCTCGATACCCGCGTGCTGGATGGCAAGCGCGTAATCCTGTTCGGACCCTTTGCCACTTTCTCGACCAAGTTCCTGAAGCAGGGTTCGCACTGGGACCTGTTCTCGACCGCCACCACGCATAACACCTGGCCGATGGTGAAGGTGGGCGTCGCCGAATACCCGCTGGTGGAATACCTGGCCGGCCAGTTGATGTTGTCCGACGACGAGCGTTTTGCGGCCTTGAAGGAATATTTCCCGAATGCCAAGAAGGAAGACTGGCGCTTGTGGCAAGCCGGCCAACGGGTGCAGATCATCAAGCGCGACGAACAGAAGGGTGGCGTGCTAAAGCTGGGTACCGAGATCGTGGTATCCAAGGACAGCAGCATCGCCGGCTTGCTGGGCGCATCGCCCGGCGCCTCGACGGCTGCACCGATCATGCTGACGGTGCTTGAGAAGGCTTTCAAGGACAAGGTCGCCACGCCTGAATGGCAGAGCAAGATCCGCCAGATCGTGCCCAGCTATGGCACCAAGCTCAACGATCATCCTGACCAGGTTGCCAAGGAATGGGCCTACACCGGCGAAATGCTGCAACTGGCATTGCCGCCACCGGTCATCGATCCCAAGGCTGCGCCGGCCAACAACGCCGCTGGCAGCATGAGCAAGCCAAAGGCGAACGCTGCGGCCGACATGGCGCTGTAAATCTTGCGTCAGGCAGTACAGGCAGTACAGGCAGTAAAGGCAGTAAAGAGAAGGGCAGCGCAAGCTGCCCTTTTTCACGTCTGTGCCGCCGGTCACCGTGTTTTGTCATCCGGGGCGAGATCTCGCAGCGCAACCGCGCCAGAACATCAAGCATGGGCGTCAACGTCTTCGATCGAATGCGCGCATCGCGACTGCGCGAAAGGCTAAAAGTTCCGAGATGCGAACGCATCGCGGATTTTCATTTTCAATGGTGGCTTGCGTGCGCCGTTGGCTCGCCTGATCGCTTTGGTCAACTACGCTTGCCGTGGCGTTGCAAGCGCAGGATATTTTTATTTATTCGTGTCTTGGCCGGTGATGCGAGCAGCGGTGTGGATGCGTCGTCCATGTCATTTTTGCGATCGACTAATTCAAACTCACCCATCAAGGAAATCCGGCATTTATCACGATAAAAAAATACAACAGATGCCATTTCTATTTTTTGATCTCGTCTAAAAAATTACTTCTATAAACCAAGCTGAAGCCAGACGGAATCAGAAGCTTTAATGTCTGACCATCCGACAAAAAGTGCGGATCCTCAAGACTATTTATAGAAGGATTTCAAATGAAAAAATCTTTGCTGGCACTCGCCGTTCTGGGCGCATTCGCAGGCGCTGCTCAAGCACAAAGCAGCGTAAGCATCTACGGTATCATCGACACCGGCGTTGTCTACCAAAGCAAGGTTGCTACCACCAATGGTGGCACCGGCAGCAAGTTCGGCCTGAATTCGGGCGTCATCCAGGGTTCGCGCATCGGCTTCAAGGGCGTTGAAAACCTGGGCGGTGGCCTGAGCGCAGTGTTCAACCTGGAAACCGGCTTCAACAACGACACCGGCGCCCTGCAAGGTTCCGACGCCGTGAGCGGTTCCAACCTGTTCCGTCGCAAGTCGGTGGTCGGTCTGGCCGGTGGCTTCGGTACCGTGCTGGTCGGTCGTCAAACAGACTTCGCCGACACCATCTCCGCCTACACTGGCGTGGCTGACTTCGGCGGCTGGATCAGCAACTCCGGTTCGGGCCTGAACCGTCTGCAAGGCACACGTACCAACAACTCGATCAGCTACACCACCAACAACATCGGTGGCTTCACCGGTAACCTGCTGTACGGTTTTGGCGAACAAGCTGGTCAGACTTCGGCTGGTCAAGCATTCGGCGCCGGCCTGAAGTACGAAAACGGCCCGCTGGGTCTGGGCGCGACTTACTACCAGTCGAAGGCTAACGGCACATCGCCAGCCGACACCAGCCTGATCCCTGCAACGGCAACCACCGTCACCACCAACACCCTGGCCGCAAACCAAGGCAGCAGCGCCTACAAGGGCTGGAACCTGGTGGCTTCGTATCAGTTCGGCCCAGCACGCGTGTACGGTAACTGGTCGCGCGTCAAGCAAGACCTGAACACCCAGGCCAACCTGACTGCAGCTGGCGTCGGTTCGCTGACCAGCCTGAACAACCGTCTGCTGGCGCGTTCGAACAAGGCCGACATGTATGAAATCGGTACTGCATACTCGCTGACTCCATCTCTGAAGCTGCTGGCTGCTGTTGATCACACCCGCGCCCAGTTCGACGGCGTGAGCGGCAAGGGCAAGCAGACTTCGTACAACCTGGGTAGCGACTACTGGCTGTCCAAGCGTACCGACCTGTATGCATTCGTGTCGTACATCCGCGCTAGCGACATCGTCAACACCGGCGTGTCGGACAGCACCGGTACCGATGGCAATCAAGCAGCCGTGGCTGTTGGTATCCGTCACAAGTTCTAATGCAGATGTCGTAGCGATTACGACATAGGTTTTAGCTTGTAGGAAAGGGGCACTGCATGATCTTCATGCAGTGCCCTTTTTCGTTTTCTCCCTGCTTGAGAAGTTAACTAAATCATTTCTTTTGACGCAATAGTTCATTGCCCGAATCGCGCCTAATTGAATGCGTTGACTCAACTAGAATCAAGCCTTGATCTATAGCTAGAAAGGCTCCCGTCAGCGCGCCTTTACATGTATCAGGGAAGTGGTAATAGTACATTTCGCCCCCAGTTAATCTCCGCCGTCACTGTTAGATTATTGAGCATCAAGCTCACGTCATTCCATATGGCGATGAGCATGACGCAGAGCGGGCACACGCCTGCATACATCGTCCTTTGAGACATCTTGAAATTTAGAAACCGACGCAATCATCTGCGCCGGAGGGGCTCCCTTTTGCCTCCATTTTTGCAAATTCGTTTTTGACGTCATACCGTCAGGCAGGAACAAGGTAATCACTATGGCGACACGACAAGACCTGGCCGTTATCAAGGCCGCACGCGCTGGAGAATCCACCGCGCAACTGGCATTGGGAAGCAGATATCTCTATGGCGGGACCGGACTGCCGCGAAGCAATGGCACCGCATTCTATTGGCTGCAACGCGCGGCCCAGCAGGGCGTAGACGATGCATGGATGATGATCGGTCGCAATATCTCCTACGATCAGGTGAAGGGCTTGTCGTCGCCGCGTGAGGCCGCCGTGTGGTACCAGAAGGCATTCGATGCCGGCGTTCCCGGCGCCGGGTTGACCTATGCGCGTCTGGTGCTGGACAACACCGAGCAATTCGACGGCAACAGCCACGCCAAGGCAATCGGCGCGTTGACCATGCTGGCCAGTAACGATGACCACCACGCGCAATGGCTGCTGGCGCAGCAGATGCAAAAGCATGGCCATGACGATGAAGCCGATAGCAGCGATACCGGCGTCGGCGGAAACCTCAAGCTGATATTGACGCAAGGCGCGCTTAGTCTTGAAGAGCGTCTGATTACCGAGGCCGCACATGCCGGTATCGAGCAAGCGCAGTTTGCCTTGATGGACAAGGCCTGGAAGAAGTCGGATTACGAAACGTTCGTGCATGATGCAGCCCCGCTGATTGCCAGGCTGCTCGAGCGCAATGCGGTTGCCGTGGCGCAGATCGAGCGGGACATCGACGTCACCGCTGCGATCCTGCTCTCGGCAGAAGAAGCGACGCTGCTGCTGCGCCACGCGCAATGGCAGTTGCAGGGCAGTGCGCCTGATCCCGAGATGATCGGACGTTTCCTGGAATTGGCGGCGCGCGTGGGTAACATCGAAGCGCGACTGGAGCTGGGCCTGCTGCACGCCAAGATCAACCGGGCTGGCGAGCGGGTGTTCATGGAACACGGCCTGGCCAATTTCAAGAAAGCACTGAGCTGGCTGACCCTGGCCGGTGAAGGGGGATCGGCGCTGGCATGGCACGCGCTGGCCAGGATTTATTCGCGCTCGATCTATTCGCAGCGCAACCTGAGTGTCGCCCAGCAGTACCTTGAAAAAGCTGCCGACATGGGATTGGTGGAAGCGCAATTCGAGTTCGCCCAGATCTCATGGCGCAATCGCCGCGACGACCGGCTCAACGATGTCAGGGCCTTGTACTGGTGGCAGAAGGCTGCGGAGCAGGGACACCAGGAGGCCAGGGCCGCGCTGGAACCGTTCTCGGTGCAGTCCGGCGGCAACAGCTGGGCGCTGGATGCGATGGCGCAGATGAGTGACAAGCTGAGAAACGCCAACCCGTTTCTCAGTGCCCGGGTCGAGCTGGCGGCCACCTTTGGCCTGACCAAGCCCGAAGCCTTGCTGATCGACGTCAAGAACGCCGACTACGGGCACTGTATGGTGATCGATATCTGCGACTACTACGCAAGAAGCAAGCGTCGCCTGGTGTCGATCGACACCGACGCGCAACGTTCGACCCTGAATCGCATCGGCCGTCTGTTCAGCGATGTCGACTGCAGCTTCAGCGGCCTGGAAGGAAATTACCGGCAGCGGCAGTATCGGTTGAAGACGTCGTTTCCGGAGGTGGCTTAGTTCGGGCAAACGCATCGATTGGCTAGTTGAAGATATCGATGACGGTTTTAATCGACAGGCTGAGCATGAAGACGCCAAAGATCGTTCGCAAGCTCGCTACCGGCAGGGATGCCGCGGCGCATACGCCTAACCTTGAAGCGATAACGGCACAGATGCTCAGCACTAACAGCGCATGCAGGTCGATATAGCCCCAGCGCCAGTCATGAGGAGCGCCAGCGGTAACGCCAAAGCCGAGTATTGCACCTAGCGAGATAGGTAAGATAACGCCAGTAGCGGTGCCGATTGCCTTTTTCAATGGCAGCCCGACGTTGGTCAGGTAAAAGGTAATGACAGACGCGCCTCCCATGCCTGCCAACGAGTAAGCGATGCCCGAGAGCAGGCCGGCAGTCTGCGAGAGTCGTTCGAGGAGTGGCGATGCAGAAACGTTTTCCTGCTGCTTCACCAGCAATTTCGCGCCGAAATAAGCCAGCATGCAGGACAAGCCAAACGCCAGCCATTCGCCGGGGATAGTGGACGCCAGTAATGCACCGAGCGTGGCGCCCAACCCGGCCGGGAAGAACAGGCGTCTTACCCATGTGAAGTCGACATTGCCACGTTTCTTGTGGCCGAGAAAGGACGAGAGGCCGGTGAAAGCCATGGTGGCCAGGGACGTGCCGAAGGCCAGTCGTATGGCTTCAGTCGCCGACAGGCCCCCATTCTTATAGATATGGATCAGCACCGGGATGATAATGGCACCGCCTCCGATGCCGAACATGCCTGCGAGGAAGCCTGCTGTTGTTCCACCTGCTATTAGGGCTAGTAGCATTTAAAGATCCATTGATAGTTTTGATATTCGCGTCACGAGGGACGAATTTCATCCTCCGCTCTTCTTTTATAAAGAACGGCGGATTCTCAAGGAGGAATCGATCTGCTCAGGATTTCTGCGGCATGTTTCAGATATGGAGCAGAAAATCTTTGAATGTTTCCCGTTGGAAAATGTGTCGAGGCCTGATGGTTAGTTGTCGTTTTTGCCACATCGGGAAAATCCCGATATTCGATTCAAGCCCTCCTCCCTAAGATGACGTCATGGCAAATCGCCAAGCACATTCACCGAGAGGGAAAAAATGAACGCCTATCAGACCGTGTCGCACGTCGCCTCCTTCGCACTGGACGCCTATGCAATGTATTTCGGCATCAGCGCCCTGGCGTTCGCGGCCTATGTCTGGAAGAACGTTTATAGCAACGCCGCGCCCCAGGAAAGTTCGAGCGCGCACTGATCCGTTTCGGTCACCGTTGATGAGGGGTTCAGGCTGATGCCTGAGCCCCTTTTTTGTTGTTGATGCAGCAAGAACCTGATCCCTGGCCCCGGCCTTTCTGTTAGGCTTCCGTTACAACAACACAAGTCACGGAAGGTGAAAAAATGGGGGTGTTCAGTGCAATCGGGGAAGTGGGAAAGATGTCCGGCATGGCCAGCCTGGTGAAATGCCATGGATAAGTCGCCCTTGTCGTTTTTCCTCCCCCAACTGGATGGCTCGATCTTCGCCACCTTGCAGATCATCTTTGCACTGGTGTTTGTCGCGGCAATCATCCTGATCCCGGTGCTGACCCGGCTAAACGCCCGTCCAGGCAACTGGCAACGCCGCCTGGCGGCAATCGAGGGCGCCGACCATCAGGCGGCCATCCATGACACGCCGGAGCAGCTCAGCCAGGCCGTCGCCACCGCGCCCGAGCGCTGGGCCGATGTGCTCCCCAGTCTGCTGCTGGTGTTCGGCCTGCTTGGCACCTTCATCGGCCTGGGACTGGCGTTGAACGATGCGGCCGGCGTGCTGGGCGGCGCCGATGCGCTCGGCAGCCTGACGCCGATCCTGGATGCGCTGGGTTCCAAGTTCAAGATATCTACCTGGGGCATCATCGCTTTCCTGTTCCTCAAGATCTGGGCGATGCTGTTTCCGGTCGACGCAGCCCGCCTGGCCTGGAGCACCAGGACCATCCAGCAGCGCGCAGCGCTGGCCGCAGAACAACAGATCCAGAAAGAAGCCGCCGCCGGCCTGCAGCAGATTGCCCCGATCGTCCAATCCATCGATGCCCTGTTGGCGGTGCAGCGGGCCGAGGCGCAACGTGCCCATGTGCGTCACGCCGAATTGCTGGAGGCCTTGCAGCGTCTTGCGCAGCCGCCTGTCGGCACAGGCCGCGCGGTATCGCGCCCTGAAGACGCATCAGCCTGAGGACCAGCGATGAAGGGAAAGCCTAACGAATGGATCGTCCTGGCCGATCTCATGTCGGGCGTGGTGGCCATCGTCATCGTGCTGCTGACAGTGGCGCTGGCGCAGCGACAAGTAGCCGTTCTGCCGCAGGCGCAAGCCAAAGCCGCACCGTCCGAGGTCGCGAAGAAGCCGGAAGAGGTGGTGCAGCGAGAGGTGGTGCAGCGCGCCCAGGAGCAACAGCAGCAACGTGTAACGGCGGTGCTGGGGCAGATGGAGTCTGCCTTTGCGCAGCAGGGCGCGTCCAGCTACGTGGCCATCGATGCAGAAACCGGCAAGGTCACCCTGAAGGAGCGGGCATTCCGTAGCGGTAGCGCCTGCATCGAACCAGAGGCCAAGGCCGCCTTTGCCAAGGTCGAAGGGCAGATCGCGGAGTATCTGCAGCAGTTCCAGAGCGGCCGCATCTATGTCGAGGGCCATACCGACGACAAGCCGGTGAAGGCGCCGGTGACCGACTACCGCAGCTTCTGCACGGTCTATGACGATAACTTCACCTTATCCGCCGCCCGTGCCCGGGAGGCTCGCCTGCTGCTGATCGGTCGTGCCGGCAGCGAAGCGTCTAAGCGTGTGATCGTGGCCGGCTATGGTGATTCGCAACCGTTGCCTGGCATCGATCCCCGGGACGAGCGCAATCGGCGCGTGGAGCTGCGGTTTGTTAATGGTGGCGAGCGGCGGTGAGAGGCATCAAATTAATTCAACGAGCAGACTCGCCAAATCGGGATCACAGGCGATTACTTATGCCGATAACACCTGATGACCAGCAGACCTGCGAGCGCGGCAATCAGCGCGACAGAAGCCGCAACATAGCCAACATTGTGCGCGCCAAGTGACGCCAGGCTGAATCCGCCAACTGCCGCGCCGAGCGCGATGCCGCCGTTTGCGGCCGAGACGTTCAGTGTGCCCGCCAAGGCCTGCGCTTCTGAAGCCGCCTTCATCACCCGGATCTGGCAGATTGGATAGAGCGCTGTATTGGCGATGCCCCATACTGCCAACGCACCCGCAAACAGGACATGATCACCGACCAGTAACGTCGAGGCTGCCATGCCGATCGCCAATACCAGACAAAAGGCGACTGTCGTTGCCAGCGGCTTCTTGTCCACCCACAGACCACCCAGCCAATTGCCGAACAGGCCGACCGCGCCGAAGCCCATCAGCCACCAGCCCACCATGGCGGGTGCGATGCCGGCCGACTGCTCAAGCATTTCCGCCAGATAGGTATAGCCCGTGAACATGGCGGTAAACACCAGGACGGATAGCGCGACGTTGATGACGAAGACCGGACTCTTCAGGATCTTTGCCTGATCTGCCATGCGCACATGCGCCATTGCGCGAGTGGGCGGCATGGTCCAATAGGTCAGCAGCGCGATCATCAGTGACAGGACCGCGAGGATACCGAACGCGCCTCTCCACCCGATCACATCCGACGCCAGCGTTCCTAATGGAATACCGAAAAGCATGGCTGCCGAGATACCAAGGTAGACCGTCGATACCGCGCGCCCGCCTTTATCCGGACCGGCGATCTGGGCGGCCGTTTCACTGGCGGTGCCCCAGAACACCGGTAACGCCAGCGCGGGCAACAGTCGAGCGATGGCCAGTATCCAATAGTTGGACGCAATGGCCGCCAGCCCATTGGAAAAAGCGAACAACACCAGAACAGAAATGAACAGGCGCTTGCGGTTGAAGTTGGCAAGCCACGCCGTCAGGAATGGGCCGAACAGCATCACTACAACGGCAAAGAACGTGACCAGCTGACCGGCCCGGGCGACTGAAATGGACAGGTCGCGTGCGATGGCGGGTAACAATCCTACGATCAGGAACTCGGTGGTAACGATAATGAATGCCGCTACCGCCAGGACGGGAATCGCGGCAGATCGGCCGCGATGAGCTTCCGCGCTCAACTCTTCCGCAGGGGCAACACTGGACATCTGATTTCTCCATCACATTAATGCCGCCATGATATATAAGATTATTATTCTTATATCGGATCATTTTTCCTGTTAGTTGCGGAAATAAATTCTCTAATTAATCATGATGAATTCCACCGAACGTCTGAAGGGACTGGAAACCTTTATCGCAGTCGTGGAGGCCGGGAGCTTTACTGCTGCGGCAGATCGGCTCAACCTGACCAGTTCTGCTGTCGGCAAGAGCATTGCGCGCCTGGAAGAGCGAATTGGCACCCGGCTGTTCGAGCGAAGCACGCGACGCATGGAGCTCACAGACGGAGGCAATGCGTTCTATAAAGTCAGCGCCCGCATTCTCGCTGAGCTGGCAGAAGCGGAGCGCGCGCTTTCGCGCAATGCAGAAGTACCGTCCGGGCCGCTTCGCATCGATCTGCCGGCGACGTTTGGACGTCTCCGCGTCTTGCCGCGCCTGCTCGATTTCTCGCGGGAGTATCCCGGGGTAAATCCTAAGGTTTCCTTTACGGACAGGTTTGTCGACCTGGTCGACGATGGCCTCGACGTGGTCGTGAGGATTGGCGGAAGTGACACCTGGCCGGAGCACCTCGGACATCTATACCTTGGGCATGAAGAGCTGATTTTCTGTGCGTCGCCTGCTTATCTGGCGCAGAACGGGCACCCTCGGTCTAGCGATGATCTGCTGTCACATCAAGCGGTGTTGTATGGGAGAGCGGATGGAAGCCCCAGCCCATGGCTGTTGCCTCGGGCGAACGGCCCGACCCTGCGCCAGCACGTGGCGGGACGGATTACGCTGGGACAGGCAGAGGCGCAGGTCGCTGCAGTGGAGGCCGGCTATGGGATCGCCCAGCTTGCTACATGGCTGGTCGATGAGCAGGTGCGAGCCGGAACGCTGGTAAAGATCATGCCGGAGCTTGTTACGCCGGGGCTGCCGTTGCATATCGTATGGCAGCAGGTGCGACGGCATTTGCCGAAGGTGCGAGCAGTTATCGAACATCTGGGGGAGTTAAGGATTTCGTGACCGGGTTATATCGGACCGATTGTGCCTCCATCGTTATTTCAGAGCTCAGCTGACTCGTTCGAGAAGATCCCCGTCACTGCGACCTGTGTGTCGTGATTGCCTGGTCCGAGAGAGCAATTCCATTGATCAATAATATAAGCGCATATATAATATGTGCACATATTAAATGGAGATCAACATGCATGAAACGACCCGCGCCCACGCCTCCTATCATTTCGACACGACGGCCTCAGCCATAACAGTCTGGGATTTCTTCAAGTCCGTAACAGAGTGGAAGCAATGGAATGCCGGTGTGCACGCATGCACTATTGACGGCCCTTTCGCTGAGGGAGCGTGGATGACCATGGTGCTGCCTGATCAGGAGATCATCCTGTCGCAACTCGTAGAAGTGGTTGAGCCTGATTTCTTTACCGACGAGACCATGCTTGGCGATATTACCGTCCGTGTAAAACACAGCGTCAGCCGGATATCGAACGAATGCCATCGCATTACCTACTCGATTGATGTCGTGGGGGAAAACGCTGAAGATATCTGTGCGGGCGTTTCCGCCGACTTCCCCGAGGTCCTGCGTGCGTTGGCAGCTCAAGCGGAAAGCAGGGAAGGGAAATGAGCCGCGCATGGCTGGGCGTGGTGTCGCGATCGCATGTGATACGCGGTGTAGCGGGAGGTTTTGCGCAGGTCTGCCATGGAAAAGCGGGGCCTTTACGCCAGATCAGAAAGAACGATATTTTCATCTACTACTCGCCAACGGTAGAAATGAATGGCCCATCCCTGAGGGCATTCACGGCAATAGGAACGGTGCAAGACGAGGACATCTTCGAATACGACATGGGCAATGGCTTCGTGCCCTTCAGGCGCCGAGTCCGGTATGCTGCGGCCAATGAAGTCCCGCTGGAGGCTCTGCGACACCACCTTGATCTGTGTGCCGCTCCGAATTGGGGCATGGCACTCAGGCGCGGACTGATTCCATTGACGACCAATGACATGCACAGGATCGCCCAGGAAATGCAGGCAGACATGAGCGAGATGAGAAACGAATGGTAAAGCCCAAGCCACTTCCTACCCAGCACAAGGGACCGTCAGACAGTCCGGGGTTTTTGTTATGGCGTATCTCTAACATATGGCAGCGTGAGCAACGCGCCGCCTTGCAACCGCTTGGCCTGACGCATACGCAGTTCGTCATGCTGGCAGTCGTCACCTGGTTCGGTTCCGACGAGCCGCTGACGCAGGCGAAGTTATCCCAACTGACTGGTAGCGATCCCATGACGACCTCTCAAGTAGTGAGGGCGCTCCTTGCGAATGGGCTGTTCGAGCGTGAATCGCATCCGACCGATACGAGGGCAAAGGTCATTTCTGCATCCCGTGCCGGGCGCGAGTTGGCGCAGAAGGCTGTTACGGTTGTTGAAGCCGTCGACCGCGAGTTCTTTGCGCCCTTGGGAGGGCAGCAGTCGAGCCTCGTTCTTCATTTTCAAAAACTGCTCGAAAAAGAATGAATTTGGACTAGGTCGGAGATCAGTGCTTTGTACTGGGGCGTAAAGAATCGGGGCATACCGGACCTGACGCAAACACAGCATTGACGATTGCTGATGGCAACGGCTGAGGACGCAAAAAAGGCAGCGACACTCGAAAGTGTGGCTGCCTCTTCTGAACAACATATCTTGGTGGCCCGGGGCGGAATCGAACCACCGACACAAGGATTTTCAATCCTCTGCTCTACCGACTGAGCTACCAGGCCAAGACGGAGAAGTATAGCGACTTTTTTAGTTTATGCAAGAGCTTTCTTAACTTTAATCAAAAAAAGCTTTGGCCTTCGTTGTTTATAATGCGTTTCATGACATCAAACGCCCAACACCCTCATTCCTCACCGACGGCAGTCGGCCCCGATATCTGCATCGTCGGCAACGGCGCGGTAGGCAAGACGGCCGCGCTCGGGCTGGCCCAGGCTGGCTTTCGGGTGACGCTGCTGGCGCCGCCGGTCAAGACGCCTGCCGCTGACCAGGCCAGTTGGGATGTGCGGGTCTATGCGCTGAACCATTCCGCCCGCAATCTGCTTTCGTCCGTGCGGGTTTGGGAGGCGATGGATGCGGGGCGCGTGGCGCCTGTGGATAACATGACCGTCCGTGGCGACGGCATCGATGCCGAGGGTGCACGCGCCGGCCTGCTGTCGTTCGATGCCTATGGCGCGCGCACCGATGCGCTGGCCTGGATCGTCGAGGATCGCAATCTCGACACGGCGCTCGACGCCGCCTTGCGCTTCGCTCCCAATGTCTCGGTGGTGCACGGTCGCGCCATCGGGCTGGCAGTGTCGCCCGAGCAGGCCACGCTGAGCCTCGAATCCGGCCAGCAAATCAGCGCGCCGCTGGTGGTGGGCGCCGATGGCGCACATTCGTGGGTGCGCGGGCAATGTGATATCGGCCTCGATTATCGGGCCTATCGCCAGCGCGCCATCGTCACTAACTTCACTTGCGAAAAACCGCACCAGGGCGTGGCCCATCAATGGTTCAGTCCGAGCGACGGCGTCATCGCGCTGCTGCCGCTGCCAGGTAATCGGGTGTCGCTGGTATGGTCGGCGCCCGATGCGCTGGCCGACCAATTGCTGGGCCTTTCTGCGACGCAGCTGGCCGAGCGCCTGGCCGCGTGGGCCGCGCCCGTACTGGGGGCGTTGTCGCCCCTGCAGCCGGAGGTGGTGCGTGACTTCCCGCTGGCGCTGATCCGCCCGCACGCCATGGTCGCGCCGCGTGTGGCGCTGATCGGCGACGCCGCCCATGTCGTGCATCCCATGGCCGGGCATGGCATGAACCTGGGCTTTGCCGATGTGGCGAGCCTGATCCAGACCTTGCTGGCGCGTGAGCCGCAGCTCGATTGCGGTGATGCGCGCGTCTTGCGCCGCTACGCCCGCGCCCGCAAGGAGGAAGTGCTGCTGATGCAGATCGCCACCGACGGGCTCAATCGAATCTTTTCGACGCAGGCGGAGCCGATACGATTGGCGCGCAACATCGGAATGAGCATCGTCAATCAGATTCCCTTCTTGAAACGCCGGCTGATTGGACACGCGCTGGGCAAGTGAGCGCCGATTGCGGTAAGGTATGCGGTTTGTCGGTAGCCCGTGCGTACGTTTCCGACACGATGAATGCCGCTGGATGGCCCCGGCATTTGAATTGATTTGACTAGACTCAGGATCCACATGAACAAGTTTTTCAGCGCCGTGCTGTTGCTGGCGGCAAGCGTGGCAGGCATGTCCGCCCATGCCCAGGCGGTCGCCGCGGATAGCATCGAAGCCACTATCAAGAAGACCATCGAGCCGCGCCTGGGCGATGGCGCCAAGGTCGATGCCGTTACCAAGACGCCCTATTCGGGGCTGTACGAGGTCCAGATCGACGGCGATGTGATCTATACCGACGCCAAGGGGCAGTACCTGTTCATCGGCCGTGTGGTCGATGCCCAGACCTACCGCGATTTCACCAAGGAAAAGATCGAAGCCATCAACAAGGTGCCGTTCGCCGGCCTGCCGCTGGACAAGGCGATCAAGCTGGTGAAGGGTAACGGCAAGCGTACCATCGCCATCTTCGAGGATCCGAATTGCATCTATTGCAAGCGCCTGCACCAGACCTTGCAGGATGTCGACAACATCACGATCTATACCTTCCAGTACAACATCCTGTCGCCCGATTCGATCGTCAAGTCGCGCAATATCTGGTGCGCGGCCAATCCGGGCAAGGCCTGGACCGACTGGATGGTCAGCGGCAAGGAGGCCCCTGCAGCCGCCGCCAGCTGCACCGCACCGCACGAAGACGTGCTGGCGCTGGGCAAGAAGATGAAGGTCACCGGCACGCCGACCATCATCTTCACCGATGGCTCGCGGGTGCCGGGCGCGATCGACGCCAAGGGACTCGAGCAGAAACTGTCGTCGCCGAAGTAAGCGGCGCGAAAAAAGGGGCGTTCCGTATGGCGGACGCCCCTTTTTCAATGTCTGCTCGAACTGAATCGAACCGTTGCCGTACTCTTGTTATTTTACGGTGTGCAGTTCCATTGTCGCTATCTCGAACTTGCCCTGGCACAGTAGCGGGATGACGCCCAGGCTCTTGTCGAGCGCTTCGTTGATCAGGCTCTGTTCTTCCTTGCGCGGCCGGTGCAGTACGAAGTCGGCCACCGGCTGCTGCAGGCCCAGCGTGCGCGGATGGCCGATGCCGATGCGCAGGCGCCAGTAGTCCTGGGTACCGAGCGCGGCGGTGATGTCCTTGAGGCCATTGTGCCCGCCCGATGAGCCGCCTTTCTTGAGGCGGGCCACGCCGGGCGCGAGGTCGAGTTCGTCGTGCACCACCAGCACTTCATCCGGGGCGATCTTGTAGAAGCGGGTCAAGGCGCCTACCGACTGCCCGGAGCGGTTCATGAAGGTCTGCGGTTCGAGCAGCCAGACTTCGGCGCCGGCGATGCTGGTCTTGCCGGCGAAGGCGTTGAAGCGTGCTTCGCGCGCCAGGCGCACCGGGCCGGCCAGGTTGTCGACCAGCCAGAAGCCTGCGTTGTGCCGGGTTTGTTCGTATTCAGGTCCGGGATTGCCGAGACCGACGATGAGACGGATGGACATGTTGCAAATGTAGACAGAAATTCAACGGCGGGCACGCCCGGAAGCGGGCATGCAAACGGCGATTATCCCGAGTTTGTCGGTCCGCGTCCAATCGGGACGGTCCTCCCATCATGCATTTAACTGACGCCAGGATTGGCGCACGCGGTTGAATTGCGTATCATCCAACGCTTGTTTTTCACCACTGGGTTTCACAATGCTGCCTTCTATCGAACAACGACTCGCCCTTGAACTCGTCGCCAAGCCGGTGCAGGTCGCTGCCGCCATCGCCTTGCTGGACGAAGGTGCGACCGTTCCTTTCATCGCCCGCTACCGCAAGGAAGCCACCGGTGGCCTGGATGACATCCAATTGCGCCTGCTCGAAGAGCGCCTGCGCTACCTGCGCGAGCTCGAAGCGCGTCGCACCGCGATCATCGCCTCGATCGAAGAGCAGGGCAAGATGACGCCGGTGCTGCTGGATGCCATCGTCCATGCCGAAGACAAGACCCGCCTGGAAGACTTGTACCTGCCCTACAAGCCCAAGCGCCGCACCAAGGCGCAGATCGCTGCCGAAGCCGGCCTGACCGAGCTGGCCGATGCGCTCTTGAATGATCCGGCCCTGAACCCCGAGGAAGAAGCGGCCAAGTACCTCAAGCCGGCCTTCACCACCGACAACGGCGACAACCCCGGCGTGGCCGATGCCAAGGCTGCGCTCGACGGCGCACGCCAGATCCTGATGGAACGCTTCTCGGAAGACGCCGAACTGCTGCAAAGCCTGCGTGACTACCTGAGCGAACATGGCGTGGTCGAATCGAAAGTGGTCGAGGGCAAGCAGGACGCCGGCGAGAAATTTGCCGATTACTTCGATTATTCGGAAACCCTGGGCACCATTCCTTCGCACCGCGCGCTGGCCTTGTTCCGTGGTCGTCGCGAAGAAATTCTAACGGTCACGCTGCGCCTGGACACCGAAGAAGAAAAGCCTAAGTGGGATGCGCCGCACAACCCTTGCGAGGGTCGCATCGCGGCGCGTTTCGGCGTTTCCAACAAGGGTCGTGCAGCCGACAAGTGGTTATCGGACACCGTGCGCTGGGCATGGCGGGTGAAGGTCTTCATGCACCTCGACACCGAGTTGATGACCAAGCTGCGCGAAGAAGCCGAGGCCGAAGCGATCAATGTCTTCGCCCGCAACCTGAAGGATCTGCTGCTGGCAGCACCTGCCGGCCCACGTGCCACGATGGGCCTGGACCCGGGCCTGCGCACCGGCGTCAAGGTGGCGGTGGTGGATGCTACCGGCAAGGTGGTCGATATCGCTACTGTCTATCCGCACCAGCCGCGCAACGATTGGGATGGCACGCTGCATACGCTGTCGCAACTGGCCGAGAAGCACAAGGTGTCGCTGATCTCGATCGGCAACGGCACCGCCTCGCGCGAGACCGACAAGCTGGCGCAGGACCTGATCAAGATGCGGCCCGAACTCAAGCTGACCAAGATCGTGGTGTCGGAGGCGGGGGCGTCGGTGTATTCGGCGTCCGAATTCGCGTCCAAGGAATTGCCCGACCTCGACGTCTCGATCCGCGGCGCCGTCTCGATCGCTCGCCGCCTGCAAGACCCGCTGGCCGAACTGGTCAAGATTGATCCCAAGTCGATCGGCGTGGGCCAGTACCAGCACGATGTGAGCCAGTCGCAACTGGCGCGTTCGCTCGACGCCGTCGTCGAGGATTGCGTCAACGCCGTGGGCGTGGATGTCAACACCGCATCGGCGCCATTGCTGGCGCGCGTGTCGGGTCTCAACAGCAGCGTGGCGCAAAGCATCGTGTCGTATCGCGACATGAAGGGCATGTTCAATTCGCGTGCCGCACTGCGCGATGTGCCGCGCCTGGGTGACAAGACGTTCGAGCAGGCGGCGGGCTTCCTGCGGGTGATGAACGGCGACAATCCGCTCGACGCTTCCGGCGTGCACCCCGAGTCGTATCCGCTGGTCGAGAAGATCCTGACCGATATCAAGAAGGACGTGAAGGGCGTGATCGGCCAGAGCGGTCTGTTGAAGAGCCTGTCGCCGGCCAAGTATGCCGATGAGAAGTTCGGCGTGCCGACCATCACCGATATCCTCAAGGAACTCGACAAGCCCGGTCGCGATCCGCGTCCAGAATTCACCACGGCTACCTTCAAGGAAGGCGTGGAAGAAATCAAGGACCTGCGTCCCGACATGATCCTGGAAGGCGTGGTCACCAACGTGGCCGCCTTCGGTGCCTTCGTCGACATCGGCGTGCATCAGGATGGACTGGTGCATATCTCGGCCTTGTCCAACACCTTCGTCAAGGACCCGCATTCGGTCGTGAAGGCCGGTCAGGTGGTCAAGGTGAAGGTGCTGGAGGTCGACGAGAAGCGCAAGCGCATCGCCTTGACCATGCGCCTGGCCGATGCTGCGCCGGTGGCCGGTGCCCGCAACGAGCAGCGCGGCGACCGCAACGATGCGAAACGCATGTCGCAGCACCAGAACCAGCGTTCGCGCGAGCAACCGGTGGGCAACAATGCGATGGCCGCCGCCTTCGCCAAGTTGAAGGGTTGATCCACTGAACGTTAGTGGGCGACGCCAATGAAAACGGGCTGTTCCTGCAAGGGAACAGCCCGTTTTCTATTGCCGCTGCAGCGGCGCAGGATCAGGCCGTGGTGCTGATGCGGGTCTGCGAGACCGAGATCGAGATATCCACCGAGGTCTGGGTGGCCGATGCGCTGCTGCCATCGCCGTCGGTCCCGGTGCCGCTGCCTTCGGTGTCGCTGCCGCCGCCCTTGATCTTGGCGACGAAGTCGGCCAGCGACTTCTGCACCAGGTCGTAGGTCTTGTCGATGTTGCTGGCGATGTCGCCATTGAGCACCTTGAGGCCGTCGAGAATGCCGCGTGCTTCCTTGAAGCCCTGTTCGACACCCTTGAGCACCAGGCTCATGTAGTCGTCGACGTTGGTGCCGTCGTCCTTGTTGGCATTGTTCTGCTTGAACAGGCCGAACATGTTGGTGATGAAATCGACGATGCGACCAGCTGTCGCCTCGGGCGAGTTGTCTTGCGACGATGCGGCCTGGATCGCGTTGTCGCCCAGTTCCGGGCGCAGCACGTCATTGAGGTTTTCGATGGCGCTCTTGTAGACCAGCGCCAGGGGATCGTTCTGCGAATTGATCGATACCTCCAGCGAGGCCTTCACGATCGACACATTGAGCTGCGCCTTGGCGCCGGCCTCCGTGAGCAAATTGGCCTTTTGGGCATCGGCCAGCTTATCGGTGGAGGTCGTGGTGGTGGCGGGCAGGTTCTGGGTGTCCGCCGTTGTCGGAAGCAGCGACTTGTTGTCGATGCCGCTGGAAGTCGTGATGGCCATGAGGTTCTCCTGTGCAAAAGGGGAATCCGTTACCAGGGGGCATGACGGATTCAGGGAACGGCAAGGGAATGGAAGACGCCGTCCATCCTTTCATTACGGCGGACGTCGAGATAACTGAATGTTGACAGAAATTTACATCTGTCGGTTTCATGCTATTGAGCGCGCCGACGCTACAGGAGACGCCCCGGCTCATCAGGCGCTACGCCTTGCAGAACAAGGCTGTTAGGGAATGCCTCGGGGCGACGCAAGCGCGCCCGAGCGACAAAATTATTTTTAAAAAAGATGTAACCGGATGTGATCAGGATTGCCTGGCCGCAAAACCCTTTGCAGTGTGGAAATTAAGTGCGCTGGTGATGAGCTGTTAGTGAGGCGGCGCGTATCGGAACGGCCCGTTCAATGAGGCCGTTCCGTGTCACGCAGCGTCTCGTCAATGCGGTTATTCCATGACGAACAAGCGACGATGCTCGCGGATGGCGTAGCGGTCGGTCATGCCGGCGATATAGTCGGCCACCTGGCGCGCCTGCCGGTGCTGGCGCTGGGCCTCGTCGGCGCCAGTGCGGACCTGGTAATCGGGCGGCAACAGGTTGGGCTGGCCGATGAAGGCGTCGAACATCTCGGCGATGATGCGCCGCGCCTTGGCCGTCATGCGGTTGACCTGGAAATGGCGATAGAGGTTTTCGCGCAGGAATTTCTTGAGCACGGTGGCTTCGGCGGCCATGGCGTCCGAATAGGCGATCAGGGGCGCCGCGCTGCGCACGTCCTCGATGTCGTGCGGGGCGGCCTCGGCAATGCGCTCCTGCGAGGTGTGGATCAGGTCGACCACCAGTGCATTGATCATGCGGCGCACGGTCTCGTGGATCACGCGTCGTCCGCTGATGCCGGGATAGGCTTCTTCTGCCTGGCGCAGGTGGCGCGCGAAGAAGTCGACCTCGCTCATCTGCGCCATGCTCAACAGTCCCGAACGCAGGCCGTCGTCGATGTCGTGGTTGTTGTAGGCGATCTCGTCGGCCAGGTTGGCCAGTTGCGCCTCGAGCGAGGGTTGGCGGTTCTGCAGGAAGCGCTCGCCGATGTCGCCCAGCTGGCGCGCATTGTTGGCAGAGCAGTGCTTGAGGATGCCTTCACGCGTCTCGAAGCTCAGGTTGAGGCCATCGAAGGCGCCGTAGTGCTGTTCCAGATGGTCGACCACGCGCAGGCTTTGCAGATTGTGCTCGAAGCCGCCGAATTCGCGCATGCAGTGATTCAGTTCATCCTGGCCGGCATGGCCGAAGGGCGTGTGGCCGAGATCGTGCGCCAGCGAAATGGCTTCGACCAGGTCTTCGTTGAGCTGCAGGTTGCGGGCGCACGAACGGGCAATCTGCGCCACTTCGATGCTGTGCGTGAGCCGGGTGCGAAACAGGTCGCCCTCGTGATTGACGAAGACTTGCGTCTTGTACTCGAGGCGACGAAATGCGGTGGAGTGGACGATGCGGTCCCGGTCGCGCTGGAACTCGCTGCGCGACCCCGGCGGCGCTTCGGCGAAACGCCGGCCGCGCGAGCGGTCGGAAGTGGCAGCGTAGGGGGCAAGGGGCAGCGGCGCTTCGAATGTCATGTCGTAACCTGTGTCATCAGTGGCGTGGCGCTGGGCGCTGTGCCGCAGTTATGGGCTGATACTGGCCGCAAGGGTTTGCAGCAGGAGTTCTTGCGGCGCGTTGTCGATCAGGGGGCTGCCGAGCGGTCGGATCATGATGAACTTGATCTGGCCGCCTTCGTTCTTCTTGTCGACTTCCATCAGTTCCAGCCAGCGCTGCACGCCCAGGTCGGGCGCCGTCACCGGCAGGCCGGCGGCGGCCACCACGCTGCGCACCCGATCACGGGCGGTAGCGTCGATGTAGCCCAGGCGGTGTGACAGGTCGGCCGCCATCACCATGCCGCAACCGACGGCTTCGCCATGCAGCCAATGGCCGTAGCCGAGACCGTTTTCGATGGCGTGGCCGAAGGTGTGACCGAAGTTGAGGATGGCGCGCAAGCCACCCTCGCGTTCGTCCTGGCGCACCACATCGGCCTTGATCTCGCAGGAGCGACGGATGGCGTGGGCCAGGGCGGCGTCGTCCTTGGCGACCAGGGCGCCGATGTTGGCTTCGATCCAGTCGAAGAAGGGCGCATCGATGATGGCGCCATGCTTGATCACTTCGGCGATGCCGGCGGCCAATTCACGCGGCGGCAGCGTATGCAGCGTGGCGGTATCGGCAATAACCGCCTGCGGCTGGTAGAAGGCGCCGATCATGTTCTTGCCGAGCGGGTGGTTGATGCCGGTCTTGCCGCCGACCGACGAATCCACCTGCGACAGCAGGGTGGTCGGCACCTGCACGAAAGGCACGCCGCGCATGTAGGAGGCCGCGGCGTAGCCGGTGAGGTCGCCGATCACGCCGCCGCCGAGGGCGATGAGGGTGGTCTTGCGGTCGCATTTCTCGGCCAGCAGCACATCGAAGATGCGCATCAGGCTGCCCCAGTTCTTGTGCTCTTCGCCATCCGGCAGGACGATCTCGGTGACGATCTTGCCGGCGCCGCGCAGGGCGGCGACCGCGCGTGCCAGATAGAGCGGCGCGACCTTGTCGTTGGTGACGATGGCGGCGCGGTTGCCCTTGACGAACTGCGGCAGCAGCGTGGCGTCGTCCAGCAGGCCGCGGCCGATGACGATGGGGTAGCTGCGCTCGCCGAGTTCGACGTTGATCGTGACGCGGGAGGCGGATGGCGTGGCGGTGGCTGGTTTCATGCTGGCAGTGGCGTGGGTGGGCGTGATGAAGTTGGCGGCAACGGCAGCGGCGGCAGGGATGAATCCGGCATCGTCGGCGCCTTGATGCTTGGGCGACAGTTCCAGGTGGCTGATGATGGTGTGCACCAGGAACTGCACGTTGGGGCGATTGGTCTCGACCACGAAGTCGGCCACCTCGCGGTACAGCGGCTCGCGCTGGCGCGAGAGTTCTTCGAGCTTGCGCCGTGGATCGGCGGTCTGCAGCAGCGGACGGTTCTTGTCGCGCCCGGTGCGTTGCAGGATCTGGTTAATGCTGGCGCGCAGGTAGATGACGGTGCCGCCATTCTTCAGGTGGGTGCGGCTTTCCGGGTGCAGGATTGCGCCACCGCCGGTGGCCAGGACGATATCGGGTTGCGCGCTCAATTCGCGGATGACTTCGGCTTCGCGCCGGCGAAAGCTTTCTTCGCCCTCGATCTCGAAGATGACCGGGATCGATGCGCCGGTGCGCGCCTCGATTTCGTGGTCCGAATCGATGAAACGCTTGTTCAGCTTTTTGGCCAGGGCCCGGCCGATGGTTGTCTTGCCGGATCCCATCAGCCCGACCAGAAAGATGCTTCCACTCATATCAAAAGAATTCTGCGCAGCAGACCAAGGTTCATGTCTTGCCCGGTCGAAGGATGGCGCAGGCAGCGCAGAAAAGAAAATGTTGCTGTGCAGCAGCTTCGCGGGCGGAACAGCGATTTTACCGTCGTTGCCGCATGGCCGGTGAAAAAATGGCCGGCGCCGGCTCCGGCCATCAGCCCGGGGCGTCGCGCCCGACGATGCGCGGGGTCAGGAAGATCAGCATTTCGGTCTTGTCGCTGACCCGTGCGTTGTGCCTGAACAGTCGTCCCAGCAATGGAATCTCGCCCAGCAACGGCACCCGTGTCTCGCGCTCGGTTTCGATCTTGGTGTAGATGCCGCCAATGACGACGGTGCCGCCGTTCTCTACCTGCACCTGGGTCTTGACGTGCTTGGTGTTGATTGCCAGGCCATTGGGCGTGGCGGTGCCGCGACTGTCCTTGTTGACGTCGACGTTGAGGATGACGTTGCCGTCTGGCGTGATATGGGGCGTGACTTCCAGTTTCAGGTTGGCTTTCTTGAAAGCGGTCGAGGTGGCGCCGTTGCCGGCGGACTGCTGGTAGGGGATTTCCTCGCCCTGTTCGATCAGGGCGGGTTGCTGGTCGGCCGTGACCAGGCGCGGACTGGAAACGATCCGGCCGCGCCCGTCGGATTCCAGCGCCGACAGTTCGATGTTGAGAAATCGGCTGGCGGCCGCATTGAAGAGGGTGAAGGCAAAGGTGCCGGGTTGGGCGCCGGCCAGCGCCAGGGCCGGCAGGTTCACGGCGGGCGCGGGGGCGACGGTATCGGCGGCATCGGCGAACTCGGCGGCGGCAGCCTGTCCGGTGGCGGTGGCCACGGCATCGTGATGACTGCCGATTGCCAGTCGATGGGTCTGGGCCGCGAGGCCGAGCTTGACGCCCAGGTTGCGCGAGAAACTGTCGTCCGCCTCGACGATACGGGCTTCGATCACCACCTGGCGCGCTGCCACGTCGACCCGTGCCAGCAGCTTGCGGATATTGCCCAGCACCGCATGCGTGTCGGTGACGAACAACTGGTTGGTGCGCGCATCGACCAGGGCACTGCCCCGGGTCGACAGCAGGGCATTGCGCGCACCGGGCCGCACGCCTTCTTTCTCGCCGATGCCGAAGGCGTGCCGAAAACTGTCGGCACGCTGGTAGTTGAGCTGGAACACTTCGGCCTGCAGCGGTTCGAGTTCGGCAATGTCAGCCTTCTGTTCGAGTTCGTGGCGCCGGCGCAGGAGTATTTCCTCGCGCGAGGCGATCCAGGTGATGCCTGCCTCGCGCCGCATGTCGAGCCCGCGCGTCTGCAGGATGATGTCGAGCGCCTGGTCGGCCGGCACATCCTTCAGATGCAGACTCATGCGCCCCTTGACGCTGTCGCTGGCGACGATGTTCTGTCCGGTGAAGTCCGCCAGCAGTTGCAGCGCGGTGCGGACCTCGATGTCATCGAAGCCGAGCGACAAGGGACGGCCCCGATACTGCGGTTGCGGCTCCAGCTGCATCGCCAGCCTCGGCTGCGGGGTGATCTCGATGTGCAGCCGGTCAGCGCTCTGGAAGGCGCCATAGCGCCAGTTGCCGACGACGTCGATGACCAGCCGCGTCCCCCGGCCGTGGCGCATGATGCGATACCCGGCCACCGGCGTGGCGAGGCTGGCCAGGTCGGGCGCACGCGGCAGCAATACCGATGGGCGCGTGTCGGCAATGTCGGCGACGATGCGTTGGCCCATGCGGCGCACGTCGACCCGGGTGTGCGGCGAGGGCAGCCCCAGGCTCAGGCGCGCCTGGCCGGCCGGGCCGGGCTCGAACGAAATGGTATCGATCACCTTGATCACCTCCGGCCCGCCACCGCCACTGCCGCCGCTAGTGGTGGCCGCCGCACGGCGCAGTGTGATGCGCAGGATCCTGTCGTGGTAATCGAGGTTGTGCGTGATGGGCGCCTTGAGGTCGAGCTGCAGCCGGGTTCGCTTGCCATCGGCGGCCAGCGAGCGGCGCAACACCAGGCCGCTGCTGTCCTGCCAGCGGGCGATGTCAGCCGCCAGCGCGGTTTCTGCGAAATCGAGTACCAGCCGTGGCGGATTGAACATCATGAAACTGCGGACCTGGCCGGCCTGGGGTGGCCGGGTAAAACGCAACTGGAGCGCTTCACCCTGTTCGTCCTGGTGCGATTCGATCTGTTCGAGGCGATTGGCGGCGTCCGCAGCCCAGACCCAGACGGGCAGCAACAGCAAGGTGACCGCGATGATGCGCCGGGCGCATGACCTGGCAAGTTGGATGTTCATGCCGGCGCTCCTGGCATCGCGTCATTCGTCTTCGTGGCGCCCAGGCCGATACCGAGGTCGAGCCGCACTTCGCGTCCGGCCAGTTCCAGTCGTACCGCGCGTTCGTCGATGTGCAGCACACGACCCGGCAGGCCGGGCAGGGCGTCGCCGGGCGCCACCTGCAGCATGCGTCCGCCGATCTGCAGCAGGGCCCGCGCGACACCCGGGCGATGCAGGACGGCGACGGCGCGTATCGGCGGCAGCGCTACCGGCGCCAAGGCTGGCCCCGACGTTTCGTTTTTTGGGATAGCAGCAAGGCTGGCCTGCACCTTCAATTGCAGGCCAAACGGATCGGCCGTGCCTGGCTCCGGTAGCCAGCGCGCCGGAATTGCAGGCAACGCCATCTCGGGCAGCGGTTGTGGCCTGGCCTGGCTGCGCATCTGCGCCAACCAGGGTTGCAGGTCCGGCGCGGTAGTGTCGTGACAGGCGCCCAACAGGATGCTCCACAAGATGGCATGGACAACGGGAGTGACGCGATGCCGGCATTGGCGCGGCAGTAAAGGCGAGGGTGTCATGGCTGAGCAGGCTCCTGGTTGGACGCGGCGGAAAGGGATTGGTAGCGCACACTGGCTTTCATCAGCAGACCTTGCTGTGTTGCCGTGCGCTGCGCCGAGATGTCCAGCGATTCGAACAGCAGGGGTTGCGGCGGCTGACTGAGTTCGGCCACGAACAGCAGCAGCGCAGCGTAGTCGCCGGCGACGCCAAGTTCGGCGCCATCGGTCAGCGGACGAAATGCCTCGAGCGTCAGTCCGCATTGCTCCGCCGTGGCGCCTAGTCTGACCTGCAATGGCTCGTTGGCCGGATCTTCTGGGGCCAGCGTTGCGCCGGCCTGGAGGCGGGCCGACAGTTGCTCCGAGCGCGCCTGCAGCTTCGGCAGGGAGGCGCTACGCTGCAGCGCGTCGTGGAATTCGGCCTTGATCGCCTGTAGCTGATTTTCGTGGCCGCTGCGCGCGGTGCTCAGCGGCTGGGCGTGCAATACCAGGCCGGCACCCGCGCAGCACAGGCTGGCCAGCGTCAGCACGGCGACACGTGGCAGCAGTGGCCAGTTGCCGGGATGGTTCATGTGCGTCTGGCGCGCTGGACTTGGGCGGCGTCACTTTTTGGGGGCAGGGAGGGCGTCGGGGCGGGGGAAGTCACCGGGGGGATATTGCTCAGGGTCAGGGTGAAGCTGTAGCGCAGCAGCGGCGAGGCAAGCGAATCCTGCGCGCTTCTCTGTTGCATTTCCTGCAGTCGCACCTGGCCAAGTCCGCTGGACCTGAGGGATTCGACCAGGTCCTGCAGTTGCCGCTGGCCGCTGGCAGTGCCGCGAATCTCTGCCTCGTCAGTGCGCATCACGATCTGCTGCAAGCGGATATGGACAGGTGAAATGCTCGCCAGCGCATGCAAGGTATGTGGCGCAAAGGCCCGTTGCGTGGCCTGGGCGACTTGCGACGCCAACTGTTCCTGTTGCGTGGCGATCGTCGATTCCATTGCTGTCACTTGCGTCAGGCGCGGCTGCAGTTGCTTCAATTCGGCTTGCAACATCAGCGTGCCGGCTTGCAGTCGCGCGCTGTCACTTTCGATCATCCAGCCTAGCGCCATCACGGCGGCGACTGCCAGCGCCGCGCCGCAACCCAGGGCGCAATAGAAGCCTGTTTCACGCCGCCGCTGGCACTGCCGTGGCGAACGCGAGAAGTCGTGGTCGGGGTTCATGCCAGCGCTCCCGCCGCCAGTGCCAGTGCAGCATGAAAAGCCGGCGTCGGATCGCCGTGATGCCTCATGTCGCAGAACCGGGGCGAGAGCGTCGCAATCTGGGTGGGCCGATCGGAATACTTGCCGATGACCTGCGCCAGCGTCGCCAGCATCGGTGCGTCACCACTGAGCAGCAGCAGTTCCGGCGGCGGTTGCAGCAGTGGCGCCAGCGCGTGCAGCAGGGTGGCAGGCCGGTCGTTTTGGGCCGACCACTCGAAATGGTGCACCCATCGCCCGGGCAGGTCGAGCCAGGCTTCATCCAGGTCGACGTGCAGGATGCCGGCGCGTGGCGCCTGGTGGGCCTGGCGCAGGAATGTGGCGATGCGGGTTTCGCGCAGGGCGATGACGCCCGGGCGCAGTTGCAGTGAACTGGCCAGCGCACACCGGTCTTCGATGTCCACCATCGAAGCGAAGAGCGCGATCACCCGCACATCTTCGCCGGCGGTCATGGCTTCATCCAGAGGGCAATAATGCGCCACCAGTTCATCTGGCGACTGCGGATGCCGGAGCGCCATCTCGGCCTGCACCTGCGCCAGGCGCTGCAGGTCGCTGGCCGCTGCGGGCAGGGTCAATGGCACCGCAGCGGCGGCATGCAGGCCAAGCGCCATGCCCAGCACGCCATCGCTGAAGCGACATTGCGTCAGCATGGCGCGTGCAGCATTGCAGAGCAGATCAAGGTCGGTGATGCGGCCATGTCGGCAGATGACTTGCCCGAACCGATGTTCGGCCAATCCATACAGTTGCAGTTGTGATCGGCGGCGTCGCAGTATGGCCAGCCGCAGATGCCGGGGCCCCACGTCGAGACCGAGGCGCGGGCGAAACGATGCCGGTGAAAGGGGAAAACGGGTCAGAAAATGGAACATTGCTCAGCCTCTTGGATGCGTCGGGGGGCGCGACTGGCTGGCGATGGCGATGCGTTGCCCAGGACGATACGAGGCGATTGTTCGTCAGTGGCGTTAGCAGCGGCAATAGAGGAAATTTGATGTTGTCGCCGGAATTGAATGAGGCTGGCCGATCGACGGATCGGCGCATGCCTCGTCATTTTGGTCTATTTGCAACAAATATCGTCCTCGTGCGGCGCTCGGCGATATCGGCCACTTGCTGCACGTTGGCGGGCAGATGCTGGCCGATCAAGGCCGCCACCGCGCATTTGCCTGCGCCAGGCGCCGAAAGACCATTTCTTGCCTGCGTCTGCGGGCACGCATGGCGAGGAAGGGCCAGCGGAGCCGCTATAATGCGGTCTTGTCAGTTCAACCCGGCTTCGGCCCGCTTTATCGCTTACCCTCGTTTATCTCGCATGTCTTCACCTCCAACCGCTGGCACCAGGCCGGCACCGGCCGGCCAGCCAGAACAGGGTCCGGCGCCCAAGAAGCGCCTGCACTGGTCGCTTCGCATCGTCCTTGGCCTGTTCGGCATCATCCTCGGGGTGGTGGCGATGGCCGCGCTGGGCGTGACCTTCATTGTCGCGCTCACTTATCCCAAGCTGCCCGACCTCGATACCCTGACCGATTATCGGCCCAAGATTCCGCTGCGGATCTTCTCGGCCGATGGCGTGCTGATCGGCGAGTTCGGCGAAGAGCGCCGCAACCTGGTGCACTTCAAGGATATTCCCGAGATTATGAAGAAGGCCGTGCTGGCCATCGAGGATGACCGTTTCTACGAACACGGCGGGGTCGACTATCAAGGCATCGCACGCGCGACCTTCTCGAACCTGTCGGGCGGCAGCGGCGGCGCCAGCACGATTACCCAGCAGGTGGCGCGTAACTTCTTCCTGACCAGCAACGAGCCGACCTTCCTGCAGAAGGCGACCCGCAAGTTCTTCTACGAGATTCCGCTGGCCTGGAAGATCGAAAACAACCTCAGCAAGGACCAGATCCTCGAGGTTTATATGAACCAGATCTATCTGGGACAGCGCGCCTACGGTTTTGCCTCGGCGGCCCAGATCTATTTCGGCAAGCAGCTCAAGGAACTGAGCATCGCCGAGTCGGCCATGCTGGCCGGCCTGCCCAAGGCGCCTTCGGCCTACAACCCGGTGGTCAACCCCAAGCGCGCACATGCACGCCAGCAGTACATCCTGCTGCGCATGCGCCAGCTGGGCTACATCACCGACGCCCAGTACCAGCAAGCGCGTGACGAGCAACTGCGGGTCAAGGGCGACAGCTCGGCCTTCGGCATGCATGCCGAGTACGTGGCCGAAATGGCGCGCCAACTGGTCTATTCGCAGTACAAGGACGAGACCTACACGCGTGGCCTGAACGTCTTCACCACCATCACCAAGACCGACCAGGACGCGGCCTATATCGCGCTGCGTCGCGGCATCATCGACTATGAACGTCGCCACGGCTATCGCGGTCCGGAAGGCTACATGGACCTGCCCGAAGGCTCGCGCGAGGTGGTGGAAGACGCCATCGAGGTCGAGCTGGCCGATCATCCCGACAGCGATGACATGATCGCCGCCGTGGTGACCGAGGCCAAGCCGAAGGAAATCACGGCAGTGCTGGCCACCGGCGAGGAAATCACCATTGCCGGTTCCGGTCTTGGCTTCGGCGCCAACCTGCTGTCGGACAAGGCGCCGCCGCAGAAGCGGATTCGCCGGGGCGCGATCATCCGCGTCTTCCAGGATGGCAAGAACTGGATCATCACCCAGATGCCCGAGGTCGAATCGGCCTTCGTTTCGGTCAATTCGCAGGATGGCGCGATCCGTTCGCTGGTGGGTGGTTTCGACTTCAACCGCAACAAGTTCAACCACGTCACCCAGGCATGGCGCCAGCCGGGGTCGTCGTTCAAGCCGTTCATTTATTCTTCGTCGCTCGAAAAGGGTTTGTCGCCGGCCACCATCATCAACGATGCGCCGCTGACCTTCACCCAGACCGGCGGCCAGGTATGGCAGCCGAAGAACTACGGCGGCAAGTTCGAAGGGCCGATCTCGATGCGGCGCGCGTTGCAGAAGTCGATCAACCTGGTGTCGATCCGCATCCTCGAACGCGTGGGTGTGAAATATGCGCAGGAATACATCACCCGCTTCGGCTTCGACGCCGACAAGAACCCGCCCTACCTGACGCTGGCGCTGGGTGCCGGTGCGGTGACGCCGCTGCAGATGGTGGGCGCGTACTCGGTGTTCGCCAACGGCGGCTACAAGGTCAGTCCGTACCTGATCACCAAGGTCACCGATGCCAACGGCGGGGTGCTGTCGCAGGCGCGCCCGGCCACCGCCGACGACGAATCGAACCGTGTCATCGATGCCCGCAATGCCTTCATCATGGACAGCATGCTGCGCGATGTGGTGCGCCACGGCACGGCGGTCAAGGCGATGTCGCTCAAGCGCACCGACCTGGCCGGCAAGACCGGCACCACCAACGATTCGATGGATGCCTGGTTCGCCGGTTATCAACCGGGCCTGACCGCCATCGCCTGGATCGGCTACGACCAGCCCAAGAGCCTGGGCGATCGTGAAACCGGGGGCGGCCTGTCGCTGCCGGTGTGGATCAGCTACATGTCGAAGGTGCTCAAGGATGTGCCCAATGTCGACCGCAAGGTGCCTGATGGCGTGATCGAATCGGGTGGCGAGTACTACTATGCCGAATATCCGCCGGCGGCCATGGTGCGGGACCTGGGCATGGGCGACCGCGCCGGATTGACGCCGGAAGAAGAGAAGGCCAAGACGCAGATGAAGAACGAACTGTTCTGAAGATATTCTCTGCGCCATGAAGAAAGCCGACCATCGCAGGATGGTCGGCTTTCTTCATGAATACCTCGAATCAGTTCGGTTTCAGTCCGGCTATCACATGGCTCAGTTGGCGCATGGCCAGCAGGGTCTCGATCTCGTCCTGCTCGACCCCGTGGTCGCTCAACTTGACGATCACCGTGTGCGTGGCCGGATTGACGTAGACATATTGCCCGAACACGCCGATGGCTGAAAAATCGCGATCGCCGGCATTGCCGGGCGGTATCCACCAGCCATCGCGATAGGCCAGTTTCTGTTCGCCGTTGATGACCTGGCGCGGCGTGTCGGCCCATTTGGCGCTGACGACCTGACGGGTCCCGGCGCGACCTTCATCGAGGTACAGCAGCCCGAGCCTGGCGAAATCACGTGCCGTGGTATTGATGCAGCAGAAGGCCTTTTCGATCCGGTGAGCGTCGCTGTCGACGCTCCAGGTGGCGTCCTGCTCCATACCCAGCGGTTGCCACAACGTTTCGCGGGCGTAGGCCGACAGGCTCTTGCCGGTGGCGCGCGCCAGCACCCGCGACAATACCAGGGTGTCGACGCTGCGATATTCCTGCCGACTGCCGGGCGCAAAGCGCAAGCCTTTGCGGCGGGCGATGAAACTGCCCAGGTCACGGCTCAGGTACATGCGCACCACCGGCGAGGTGAGCGAGCCGCCGTAGCGTTCGTCGACATCGATGCCGCTTCGCATATCGAGCAATTGGCCGATGGTGATGTCGGCGTAGGCGGGGGATATTTCGTCGCGGCCCAGGTAGGTGCTGATCGGGTCATCGAGCGACTTGATGCGGCCTTCGGCCAGTGCCGCGCCGGTCAGCGTGGCCACGAACGACTTGGCCACCGAGAACGAAGCGAAGCGCGAGTTGGCGTCGAAGCCGGCAGCGTAGTGCTCGAAGGCGATTCGGCCATCCTGGATCACCACCATGGCGCGCGTATGCGTGACGTCGAGAAAGTCTGCCAGTCCGATGTCGCTGCCCTTGGACCACGGCAGCCGCAGGCCATCGACGGCTTGCGGTTGCAGCGCCAGCGCGCGCGGCTGGGACGAGCGCGCCAGCGGCACGGCGTCGTACAGGCGCCAGGTCTGGCTACGCGGGGTGAGGTCGAATTGCAGGTCGAACAGCACCGGCAGGCTCGGCAGGTCGGCCTGGCGCCGCGCGATTTCGGCGCCCCCCAGCAGCACCAGCAGTGCAGCGGCGAGGTAACTGGCGCGTCTTGCGAAGGTCTTGTTGGTCATGCCGAGCGCATCAACCCGCGTGCTGCAGGTATTGGCGATAGCCGCGCGCGCGCAGTTCGCAGGCGGGACACTTGCCGCAGCCGTGGCCCCAGTCGTGCAGCGCGCCGCGCTCGCCCAGATAGCAGGTGTGGGTGTCGGTGCGAATCAGGTCGACCAGGGCGTCGCCACCCAGGGAATGCGCCAGCGACCAGGTTTCGGACTTGTCGATCCACATCAGCGGCGTCTCGATCTTCAGTTGCGTGGCCATGCCCAGGTTGAGTGCGACCTGCAAGGCTTTCATGGTGTCGTCGCGGCAGTCGGGATAGCCCGAGAAATCGGTTTCGCACATGCCGCCCACCAGCACGTTGAGGCCGCGCCGATAGGCCAGCGTCGCAGCCACCGTCATGAACATCAGGTTGCGGCCGGGTACGAAGGTGTTGGGCAAGCCGTTGTCCTGCATCGCGATCTCGACATCGCGCGTGAGCGCGGTGTCTGAAATGGAGCCGATCAGCGACAGGTCGATCATGTGATCTTCGCCCAGGCGGGCAGCCCATTCGGGCGAGAAGGCGCGGGTCTTTTCGAGCAGGGCCGGGCGAACCGTCAGTTCGACCGCATGGCGCTGGCCGTAGTCGAAACCGATGGTCTCGACGCGTTGATAACGTGACAGCGCCCACGCCAGGCAGGTGGTCGAATCCTGGCCGCCCGAAAACAGCACCAGGGCGCTTTGGGTCTTCAGGGTGGGGGCGATGGGCGTGTCGGCGACGGAGCTGGGCATGGTTTTCTCGTACGGATATGGCCGCCAGCGCCGATGTGGCGCCGGCTAGGGCTGGCGAAGCTTAGTTGGTTTTCTTGAGCGAATCCAGTACCTGCTCGATATAGTCGCCGTCAGGATCGGTGAAGCGCAGCTTGACCGGATACCACTCCATGGAGGGCGCCAGCCAGATGTCCAGTTTCTGGCCCTGGTTGTCCGGCGGCGGGGCGCGGAACACGTGCACCGCCTCGGTTTCGCCCTGCGCGGTACGGATCTTTTCCCGGCCGACCACCTTGAAACTCCACTGTTCGGCGTCGCGCGGGCCGGCCACGAAGAAATTCCATTCCGAATTGGTGGTCATGTGCGCCGCATTGGCACGTGCCACGGCCACCAGTTGCCAAGTGATGCCGGTGCGGTCCTGTTCGCCGCCCTGCAACGGGAAGCTGTCGGCTGATTGGGTGAAGGTGATCTTGTTCTGTTCACGATTGAATGTGGTGGTGCTGGGATCGCGCCGCAAGCGCTTTTCGACGAAGCGCTCGGGAGCCAGCCCGAAGCCATCGATCTGGCCTTCGCTGCTGGTTTCAAGAATCTTGCCCAGCAGCATGGCGCGGGTTTCGGTGGTGACGCTGTAGGTGGTCTTGCTGTGGGTCCATTTCACCAGCCCTTGCCCCTTCAGTTCGAGGCCGCTTTGCTTGGCCTGGATCGTGTAGCTGAGCTCAGCCGGGGGCGGCAGGTTGACCGCGCGTTTCTCGGCTGGATGGGGGGCGTCGGCGGCCTGGGCGCTCGCCAGGGCCAGCAGGCCCGTCAAAGCCAGCGCGGCGCTGTGGCGAATCAGTGCAGAGGTTTTTGTCATGGCGAACTCTTGTCTGGTTAGTCTTGGATGAAGGCATTGTGCCGTAAATGAAGGACCGGCCTGGTCGCGCTGAGTTCAGCGCTTGATCCGGGACAGCGACATCTCGAGGTAGTCGCCGTCCTTCTTGGTGTCGGTATAGCGCAGCCGCACCGGGTACCACTCTTGCTGGGGCGAGAACCAGATGTCGATGCGTTGATCGTAGGAGCCGGGCTTGGGCATGCGTACCACATGCCAGGTCTGGACGGTTCCGGCCGGCACCTGGATTTGTTCCTGCCCCAGCACCTGGACCCGCCACAGTTCGCCGTCGCGAACGCCGGCGACGAACAGGTCGATCACGGCGTCTGGCCGGTAGCGGGCGGCGTCGCCGCGCCCGATGGCGGACAACTGCCAGATCAGGCTGGCGCGGTCCTGCTCGCCGCCGCTGCGCGGGTAGCTTTCGGAAGACGACGAAAAATTGATGATATTGCGCTCGCGGTTGAAGTGCGTGTTGGTGGCCGCGCGGCGCATGCGTTTTTCGGTGTAGAGCTCGGGCGAGACGCCCCAGTCGTCGATGGCGCCGCTGCTGCTGAAGTTGAGAAACGTGAACAGGAAGTCCTCGGCCTTGCCGTCCAGTTGGTAGGTCTTGCCGTCGGTCTTCCAGTCCAGCGTGCCGTAGCCGTGCACGGGCATCTGGTTGTAGCTGGCCAGCACGTCGTATTCGAGGCGCGCAGTGGGGGGCGGGTCGGTATCGTAGTGGGTGCCGCCGGGCGGCTCGGCGGCGGCCGTGGTTTCGGCGGGTGTCGATGGTTCCGGCGTTTCGGGTGTTTCGGGCGTGCCGGCCGCTGCCGGGGTGTTGCTTCCCGAGCTTGCCAGGGAGGGGGCAGGCATGCTCACCACGGTCTCGCGGATCGGTTCGTCGGGCGGGTCGATGGAGGACTCACGGCTGCCCCGCGGCGGGCGTGGCGATGCTTTGGGCGCGGGCTTGGCACGCTCTCGCGACGCACGCAGGCTGGGCAGCGACACCGGTTGCTGCGGTGGCGCGACCGGTTGCAGGGTGACGGTGATGGCGGGCGCGTCTTGCGTGACGGCGGTGGCGATCAGGTGCTGCCGGCCCCAGTTCACCAGGAACAGGTGCAGGGCCAGCGCCAGCACGATCACCACCAGCGCGCGACGCCAGCGACCAGGACGGCGGAAAGCTTGTGACATGACCGAAGTGTAGCGCAAGCCCTTCGCACCCGGGCCAACTCTGCCGTTGGCGGTGGGCCGGGCGGGAGGACGTACAATGCGTCTTCCCTGCGGCCGAGTACCGCCTTCTACACAGGAAACCGATGACGCAATCGATGCAACGAGCAACGCAAGAATCGACGCAACAACCAACCTGCCTGCGGGCACTGGCAAGACTGGTGGCCTTGACGGCGCTGGTGCTGCACGCTGCGGCGCAGGCCGCCACTCCGGCTGCCACGCCGATTCGCATCGGCATGATCGATGGCTTGTCGGGCCCCTTTGCCAATGCCGGTGAAGCGGTGGTGCGCAATATCGGCTACGCCATCGACCAGGTCAATGCCCGTGGCGGCGTCAAGTTGCCGGACGGTCGCCATCCGTTGCAGTTGAGTACCTTCGATAACAAGCTGGGGGTGGAGGATTCGCTGGTGCAGTTGCGGCAATTGACCGACCAGCGGATTCCCTTCGTGATCGAAGGCAACAGTTCGGCGGTGGCCGCCGCATTGATCGACGCCGTCAACAAGCATAACCAGCGCGAGCCGGCCAACCGGGTGCTGTTCCTGAATTATTCGGCGGTCGATCCGACGCTGACCAACGAGAAGTGCAGTTTCTGGCACTTCCGCTTCGACGCCAGCGCCGACATGCGGATGCAGGCGCTGACCGAAGCCATCAAGGCCGATCGCACCACGCATCGGGTCTACCTGATCGGCCAGGACTACAGCTTCGGACGCCAGGTGGCCAAAGCCGCGCGCGAGCAGATCACCGCCAAGCGTCCCGATATCGCCATCGTCGGCGACGAGTTGCATCCGATCGGCAAGATCAAGGACTTCGCCCCCTACATCGCCAAGATGAAGAGCGCCGGTGCCGATGCCGTCATCACCGGCAACTGGGGCAACGACCTGACGCTGCTGGTCAAGGCTGCCAAGGACGCCGGCTTCAACGCCAAGTTCTATACCTTCTATGCCAATAGCCTGGGCGCACCTGCCGCCATTGGCGAGGCCGGCGTCGGCAGCGTGCGGGCGGTGGCCGAGTGGCATCCCAATGCCGGCACGGGCGCCGCCGATTCGCCCAGCGACGTGTTCTACCAGAAATATCGCCAGCGTTATCCCCAGCCCAAGGATGATTATCTCTATCTGCGCCAGCATGTCATGATCGAGATGCTGGTGGCGGCCATCGAGAAGGCCGGCAGCACCGAGGCCAAGGCGGTTGCAACCGCGCTGGAAGGCGCGCATTATCAGAGCGCATTTCATGATGCCACCATGCGCGCGGCCGACCACCAGTTGATCCAGCCGCTGTATCTGATGCTGATGCAGCGCGCCGCCAGCGGCGGTATCCGCTTCGATAACGAAGGCAGCGGCTACGGTTTCAGGACCGAGCGCTTCATTCCGGCCGAGCAGACCGTATTGCCGACAACATGCAGGATGCAACGCCCGCCACGCTGAAGGCGGACGATAATAACTACCCACAGGAGCCTCAATGCTGAATCACGACAAGATGCCGGGTGCCGGCTCGGCCGCCGATACGATCGATTTCATGAAGCAGATGTGGGGGAGTGTCGGCACACCGCCGATGATGATGCCTTCGCTGTCGGTTGAAGATATCAACAAGAAGATCTCCGATCTGAAGACCGTGGCCTCCTGGCTGGAGCTCAATCTCAACATGCTCAAGGGCACGATCCAGACGTTCGAGGTGCAAAGTGCCACCTTGTCGACGCTGCAGGCGATGAGCGCCATCATGGCCTCGAAGGGGGGCGACAGCGAAGCCGCAGCCGCCTCGGCCGCGCCTAGCTTTCCGTTCGGTTTCCCGATGTGGCCCGGCGGCGCGCCAGAGGCGGCGGCGCCAGCTGAACCGGAGCCCGAGCCCGAGGCCGCCGAGCCACCTGCCGACAGCGCGCAGGCCGAGCCCGAGTTGCCGCCCAGCCCGGATCTGCAGGCGGCCATCGGCAACCCCACTGCATGGTGGAATCTGCTGCAGGATCAGTTCAAGCAGGCGGTCGACAATGCCATGACCCACGTCCAGCCCGAGCCGGATGCGGCACTCAAGCCGACCCGGACGCGTAGCGAAAAAAAGACAACCGCGCCGAAAGCGGCCAAGAGTGTCGCGAAAAGCACCATCAAGCCCTCTGCCAAGTCTGTAACGCCTGCTAAAAATCCACAAAATACTGTTATTTCTAGCTCAACAGTCGGTAAGCAGCGTAAAGTAACGAAAAATGCCAGCCCCTCTGGACGCACGGGTGCTGTACAATCCGGGCACAACAAGAAGCCAGCCTCCCGCAAGCCATAGTCCCCCCAATCCACGCAACGCCGACTGCCAGGGCCTTCCCGGTTCAGGTGAGCAGGATTTGTCACATGCATGACATGTGCGGGACATAGTATGGGGAAGGTTGAATTTCCTTGTTAAAATCAAACACTTAACGCAAATAGGCAAACCGATAATGCTGTACCCAGAATTGTTCAAGTCGCTCGAGCAGGTCCGCTGGAATATGGATAAGGATATTCCCTGGGACCAGTTCGACCCTACGCTGCTGACCGACGAGCAGGCGCAGACCATCCGCATGAATGCCATCACGGAATGGTCGGCCTTGCCCGCCACCGAGATGTTCTTGCGTGACAACCGTGGTGACAGCGATTTCTCGGCCTTCATGTCGGTCTGGTTCTTTGAAGAACAAAAGCATTCGCTGGTGTTGATGGAATACCTGCGTCGCTTCCGTCCCGAGCTGTGCCCGACCGAAGCCGAACTGCACAATGTGCGTTTCGAATTCGATCCGGCGCCGCCCCTCGAGACCCTGATGATGCACTTCTGCGGCGAGATCCGTCTGAACCACTGGTACCGTCGTGCCGCCGAATGGCATACCGAGCCGGTGATCAAGCAGATCTACAAGATCATCAGCCAGGACGAGGCGCGCCATGGCGGCGCCTACCTGCGCTACATGAAGAAGGCGCTCACCGAAGTGGGCGACAAGGCGCGTGCCGCCTTCGCCAAGATCGGGGTCCTGATGGCATCGGCGCGTCGTACCGAAAAGCCGCTGCACCCGACCAACCTGCACGTGAACCAGGCGCTGTTCCCCAACGATACGGTGCAAAGTCGTCTGCCGGATCCGGAATGGCTCGAGCAATGGCTCGATACCCAGATCAAGTTCGACGGCGAATGGGAAAAGAAGGTGGTCGATCGCATTCTGCACAACATGTCGTTGCTGTTCGAATGCACCTTCGAGACGGTCCAGGACCTGAACCGCTATCGCAAGGAAGTGGCGGCACGCATGCTGGCGGCCAGCCAGCCCGCAGCCGTCTGAGCTGGTCGGTGATGGGCCTGCCGCGGCAGGCGCCGATCCGCTAAAATCGAAAGCCGCACATCCGTTGCGGCTTTTTTTTGTTGCACAGATTCAACCCGATTACAGGATCACCGCCCCCATGGCCGATTTCGAAGACAAGGTATGTACCCGCGACCAACTGCAGCAGCGCGTTGCCAGCCTGCCACAGCCGGTGGTGATGACCAATGGCGTGTTCGACATCCTGCACCGTGGCCACGTCACCTACCTGGCGCAGGCGCGCGCGCAGGGCGCCTCGCTGGTGGTGGCGGTCAATACCGACGCCTCGGTCAAGCGCCTGGGCAAGGGCGACGACCGGCCCATCAACACCTGCGACGATCGCATGGCCGTGCTGGCCGCGCTCGAATCGGTGTCGCTGGTGGTGGCGTTCGATGAAGATACGGGACTGGAGTCGGTGCAGCAGGCACGCCCGCAAGTCTATGTGAAGGGGGGCGACTACGATATGGCCGCCATCCCCGAGGGGCAGGCCGTGGCGGCCTATGGCGGCCAGGTGCTGGCGATTGCCTTCGAGCATGACCGCTCGACCACCAAGCTGCTGGCCAAGGTGCGCAAGCTGGCAGGCTGAGTCAACGCATCAGCCCGCCAGGCCCGGCATCAGTGATGCGCGTGGCCCTTCATGTCGTCCTTGCCGGCGGCAGCACCTGCGGCCAGGTCTTCGACATTGATCGTCACATCCACACGGCCGGCCTTTTCGAATGTCAGCGTCAGCGGCAGCTTGTCGCCCGCCTTGAGCGGTTTGGTCAAGCCCATCAGCATGATGTGATAGCCGTTACCCGGTTGCATGGCGATCTTCTGGCCCGGCTTGATCTCGAGTCCGCCATCGACTTCGCGCATCTTCATCACATTGCCTTCCATGGCCATCGTATGGATTTCGGTGGTCTTGGCGGCAGGAGTGGATAACGCCACCAGGCGGTCGGCCGCGGTGCCCTTGTTTTCGATGCTGAGATAGGCGCCGCCGGCGGGTTGGCCCGGCACCGTCGCCCGCGCATAGGGGTGACCGATGTCGAGCTTGCCGACATGATATTCGTGGGCCTGCGCCAGTGCCGGCGCGGCCAGAGCCGCAACTGCCAGCGCCAGTGCTGCGGCGCCTTGCTGGATGAACTGCTTCATGTGCATTCCTTTGTATTGTTCTGTGACGCGCCTGACAGACGCCGGGCGATTATATCAACTGCGGCAACAGCACCGATTGAGCCTGGACGTGGGCTCCAGCCCGGCAATGACGCTGCGCAAATTGATTGTTGGGGTGCGCTAGGCTAGACTTACCCACTTTTCGCCCATTGGCCACCACTTTCAAGAGGCAATCCATGTCCTACTCAAGCAAGATGACACTGCGCGCACTGGTCGGCGCACTGACCCTGGCAGCCGTCTGTACCGCGCCCGCGATGGCGGCGGACAAGTCGGTGGCGGTCACCGCGATTGTCGAACACCCCGCGCTGGACGCGGTGCGTGATGGCGTCAAGGATGAACTGAAGGACGCCGGTTTCGAAGCCGGCAAGAACCTGAAGTGGGATTACCAGAGCGCCCAGGGCAATACCGGCACCGCGGCCCAGATCGCCCGCAAGTTCGTCGGCGACAAGCCGGATGTGATCGTGGCCATCGCCACACCGTCGGCGCAGGCGCTGGTGGCGGCCACCAAGACCATCCCGGTGATCTATTCCGGCGTGACCGATCCGGTCGCCGCGCAGCTGGTGAAGGACTGGAAGGCGTCGGGCACCAACGTCAGCGGCGTGTCGGACGTGCTCGAACTCGACAAGCAGCTCGAATTGATCAAGAAGATCGTGCCCGCCGCCAAGCGCGTGGGCATCGTCTATAACCCCGGCGAAGCCAATTCGGCGGTGGTGGTCAAGGCATTGAAGGAACTGCTGGGCAAGTCCGGCATGACCCTGGTCGAAGCAGCAGCCCCGCGTTCGGTCGATGTCGGCACGGCCGCCCGCAGCCTGATCGGCAAGGTCGATGTGATCTATACCAATACCGACAACAACGTGGTGTCGGCCTATGAAGCGCTGGTGAAGGTGGGTAACGACGCCAAGATCCCGCTGGTGGCCTCCGACACCGACAGCGTCAAGCGTGGCGCCATCGCCGCACTGGGCGTGAACTACTACGACCTGGGTCGTCAGACCGGCCAGGTGGTGGTGCGCGTGCTCAAGGGTGAAAAGCCGGGCGACATCGCCTCGGCCACCAGCAGCAAGCTGGAACTGTTCGTCAACACCGCCGCAGCCCAGAAACAGGGCGTGACGCTGTCGCCCGAACTGGTGAAGTCGGCCAAGACGGTCATCAAGCAATAAGTTAAAGTAGCGCCTGCCGCGACCGGCCACGGTGGCGGCAGGGAAGAGTTTTGCCGGGATTGATCGCGTCAAATTCACGATAAGGGGCCAGGCGACACCGTTGCCCAGGCCACGACACCACTGAAAGAGGAGAGGACCGTGTTTAAGTTATCCACATCGTTGCGCGCCATTGCAGGCGCGCTGGCGCTGAGCGCCGTTTGCGCCGGCGCCCTGGCGGCCGAGAAGGTGGTCGCCATTACCTCATTCGTCGAACACCCGGCGCTTGACGCCGTGCGCGACGGCACCAAGGATGAACTGATCGCCGAAGGCTTCGAGCCCGGCAAGAACCTCAAATGGGATTTCCAGAGCGCGCAGGGCAACGCAGGCACCGCTGGCCAGATCGCCAAGAAGTTCGTTGGTGACAATCCGGATGCCATCGTGGTGATCGGCACCCCTTCGGCGCAGCCGATGGTGGCCTCCACCAAGACCATTCCGGTGGTTTACTCGGCCATTGCCGACCCGATGGCCGCGCAACTGGTCAAGGACTGGAAGCCTTCCGGCACCAACGTCACCGGCCTGTCGCACATGCTGGATCCGGTCAAGCAGGTCGAGATCATCAAGCGCGTGGTCCCCAATGCGAAGCGGGTCGGTATCGTCTACAATCCGGGCGAAGCCAATTCGGTCTCGGCACTGAACAACATCAAGGGTGAACTGCAAAAGCAGGGCATCACGCTGGTCGAGGCCGCTGCGCCCCGTTCGGTCGATGTGGGACCTGCCGCCAAGAGCCTGATCGGCAAGATCGACGTGATGTACAGCACCACCGACAACAACGTGGTCTCGGTGTTCGAGTCGCTGGCGAAGGTCTGCAACGACGCCAAGATCCCGCTGATCGCGTCCGACACCGGCAGCGTCAAGCGCGGCGCGGTAGCGGCCCTGGGGGTGAACTTCTATGACCTGGGTCGCCAGACCGGGAAGGTCGTGGCACGCATTCTGAAGGGCGAGAAGGCGGGCGACATTGCATCGTCGACCAGCAAGAATCTGGAGCTTTACGTCAACACGGCAGCGGCCCAGAAGCAGGGCGTGACGCTGACCCCGGAGTTCCTGAAGTCGGCCACCAAGGTCCTGAACTAAAGACGGGCGCCCGCCCTGGCGGCGGGCCCCGAGCAGAAGACATTCGGCATTTGCGTGGGACGCCAATGCCGAATGTGTTTTTTTTGAAAGTCCTGTCATGTCGCTGTATACCCTGTGGGGCGCGCTTGAGATCGGCCTGATCTTCAGCCTGGTCGCCCTCGGAGTGCTGATCTCCTTCCGCATTCTGGTCTTTCCCGATCTCACCGTGGACGGCAGTTTCCCGCTGGGCGGTGCGGTCGCCGCGACCATGATCGCGGCCGGTTTCGATCCCTTCCTGTCGACCTTCGTGGCGATCCTGGCCGGTGCGCTGGCCGGTTTCATCACCGCCTGGCTCAACGTGCGCCTGAAGATCATGGATCTGTTGGCCAGTATCCTGATGATGATTGCGCTGTACTCGATCAACCTGCGGGTGATGGGCAAGCCGAACATTCCGCTCATCTCCGAGGCGACCATCTTCACCGTGCTGCAGCCGGAGTGGATTCCCGATTTCATCGCCCGTCCGCTGATCCTGCTGATCGTGGTCACTGGCGTGAAGCTGTTGCTGGACTGGTTCTTCTCGTCCGAGATCGGCCTGGCCATGCGCGCCACCGGCGCCAACGCGCGCATGGCGCGGGCCCAGGGCATTGCCACCGGTCGCGCCACGCTGGCCGGCATGGCGCTGGCCAATGCGCTGGTGGCATTTGCCGGCGCGCTGTTTGCGCAGACCCAGGGCGGCGCCGATATCTCGATGGGCATCGGCACCATCGTCATCGGCCTGGCGGCAGTGATCATCGGTGAAAACATCCTGCCGGCGCGGCGCCTGGTGTGGACCACGCTGGCGGTCATCCTGGGCGCGATCCTGTATCGCTTCTTCATTGCGCTGGCGCTCAACAGCGACTTCATCGGCCTGCAGGCGCAAGACCTGAACTTGGTCACGGCCGTGCTGGTGATGCTGGCGCTGGTGCTGCCGATGGGCAAGCGCAAGCTGAAATTGTTCAAGAAGGGAGCCTGAGATGTTGAAAGCCAATGATCTCAAGATCACCTTCAATCCCGGCACGCCAATTGAAAACCCGGCACTGCGCGGGCTGTCGCTGGAGATTCCGACCGGCCAGTTCGTGGCGGTGATCGGTTCCAACGGCGCTGGCAAGTCGACCTTCCTCAACGCCATCTCGGGCGATCTGCTGATGGACTCGGGCAAGATCGAGATCGATGACGTCGACGTCACCCGCAAGCAGGCGTGGGACCGTGCCGGGCTGGTCGCACGGGTATTTCAGGATCCGATGGCCGGCACCTGCGAAGCCCTGACCATCGAAGAAAACATGGCGCTGGCGATGGCGCGCGGTCGTCGTCGCGGCTTCAACTTTGCCATTCGCGGCAAGATGCGCGAACTGTTCCGCGAAAAGCTGGCGATCCTCAACCTGGGCCTGGAAAACCGCCTGACCGACCGCATCGGCCTGCTGTCCGGCGGCCAGCGCCAGGCGGTCAGCCTGTTGATGGCATCGCTGCAGCCGTCGCGCATCCTGCTGCTGGACGAGCACACCGCCGCGCTTGATCCCAAGACGGCCGCCTTCGTGCTGGAACTGACGGCCAAGATCGTCTCCGAGAGCAAGCTCACCGCCATGATGGTGACGCACAGCATGCGCCAGGCGCTGGACTATGGCGACCGCACCGTGATGCTGCACCAGGGCCGCGTGGTGCTGGATGTCGCTGGCCCCGAGCGTGCCGGGCTGGATGTGCCGGACCTGTTGCGGATGTTCGAGCAGACCCGAGGCGAAAAGCTGGCCGACGATGCCTTGCTGCTGGGCTGAGCGAGGCCTGGCAGGCTAAAAAAAACCGGCTCTTCGTGAGCCGGTTTTTGGTTAACTTCCGCCGTCGTAGCCGTTCTGTCGCCAGGCTTCGTACACCACCACGGCTACCGTATTGGACAGGTTCAGGCTGCGGTTGTCGGGCCGCATCGGCAGCCGGATGCGCTGGCTGGTAGCGAACGACTCGCGCAGCTCGGGTGCCAGGCCACGGGTTTCGGCGCCGAACACGAAGGTGTCGCCGGGTTTGAAGGCCAGTCCTGCGAAGGGCGTCGAGCCATGGGTGGTCAGGGCGAACATGCGGGTGGGATCGAACAGCGGATCGGCGCGACGGGCCGCGAGAAAACGCTCCCAGTCAGGGTGCACCTGCATGGTGGCGTAGTCGTGGTAATCGAGCCCGGCGCGGCGCATCTTGGCGTCGTCGAGCGGAAAGCCGAGTGGTTCGATCAGGTGCAATTGGGCGCCGGTATTGGCGCACAGGCGGATGATGTTGCCGGTGTTGGGCGGGATTTCGGGTTCGACCAGTACGACGTGAAACAAATGCTTCTCCAATGAATGACGGGTTGCGGCTTACAACGCCAGGGTGCGCGCGAAGACCAGGTTGGTCACGCGCTTGGCGCCATGGCGCTTGAGGATGATGGCCACTTCGTTGAGCGTCTGGCCGGTGGTCATGACGTCGTCGACGATGCCCACGTGGCGACCCTTGACGTGGTCCGCCAGTTGATAGGGCAGGGCAAAGGCATTGCGCGTGTTGCGCGCCCGGGCCGTCAGCGGCAGGCCGGATTGCGCCTGGGTGTCGCGCACCCGCTCCAGCAGTTGTGGCTGCAAGTCGATATCGAGCAGGCGTGACAGCGGCCGGGCAATCTCCAGCGCCTGGTTGAAACCGCGTTCGCGCAGGCGCGCCGCGCCCAGCGGCACCGGCGCCAGCATGGTCGGCAGCGGCAGCTGGATGTCGCTGCCCGGCAACGGGTCGCGCAGCGCCGCATGGCGGATCAGGTCCGCCAGCAGGGGCGCCACCCGCAGATCGCCGCCGAATTTCAGCGCCAGCGCCATCTGGTCGGCCGGGCCAATGTAGTCAGTGGCGACGATGGTGGCATCGAATGCAGGCCGGTCCTTGAGGCAGGCGCCGCAACGCGGATCGCGCCCGGTCACCGGCATGGGCAGCGCGCATTGCACGCAACGCCGATGCTGGCGCGTGAAAAAGCGCTGGCGGCACGGCGTGCAGAGGGTGTCGTGCCCATCCTGGCCGCACAGCACGCACGTCGAGGGCAATAGTCGCGGCACCCGCGCCAGCGTGCGCCACAACCAGTGGCGGGCAGGCTTGGCAGTCGCCTTCTGCGCGGCATTCAGGCGCGCGGCCCTGGCCGCAGCCAGTGTCGGTTTGGCGGGTGGTGCCGGCTTGTGCGGTTTGGTGACCATGGTGCGCCCGGGGAAAAAGGATTTCGACTAAACTACGCGCAATTATCTCACCTGTCCCGCCGCCGATGTCCGTTGCCCCACCTTCCGCCAGCGCCAAGCTCAGCGCGCCGATCGACCTGCCTCTGGTGCGTCGCCATTTCGGACAGCCCCAGCGGGTCGCCGAATCCGACTTCCTGCGGCGCGAGGTATCGAACCGGATGCAGGAGCGGCTGGCGCTGGTCAAGATCGAACCGCGCCAGGTACTCGATGCCGGCTGTGGCGAAGGCGCCGACCTGCCGGTGTTGCAAAAGCGCTATCCGCAGGCGCAGGTGCTGGGCCTGGACGGCGCGCTCGGCATGCTCGATGTGGCGGCACAGCATCAACGCAGCGCGCAATCGTCGCTGGACCGCCTGTTCGGATCAGTCAACCGCTGGTTGGGCACCCCTGCTTCCAGCGGCCCCGAGCTGGTGTGCGGCGATTTTGCCCAGTTGCCGCTGGCGCCCAATAGCCTCGACCTGGTCTGGTCCAATCTGGCCGTGCACTGGCATCCGCAGCCGGACCGGGTGTTTGCCGAATGGCGTCGCGTGCTGCGGGTCGAAGGCCTGCTGATGTTTTCCTGCTTCGGGCCCGACAGCCTGCGCGAGGTGCGCACCGCCTTCGAGTCCATCGACCTGGCGCCGCACACGCTGCCGTTCGTCGACATGCACGATTTTGGCGACATGCTGGTCAACGCCGGCTTCTCGACCCCGGTGATGGACATGGAAACCATCACCGTCACCTATGCAACGCCGCGACGCCTGCTGGCCGACGTGCGCGCCTGGGGTGGCAATCCACTCGAGACCCGGCGCCGGGGGCTGCTCTCGCGCAGCCAGTACCAGCGCTTGTTGCAATCTTTCGAGGCCATGCGCGGCAGTGACGGCAAGATCCCGCTGACCTTCGAGGTGGTGTATGGCCATGCCTTCCGTCCGGTGCCGCGCACCACGGCGGCGGGCGAATCGATCATCCGTCTGGATTTTCCCAAGAAGTAAGCACTGCCAGGTGGGACAGGGTTAACGCACCAGTTGTGCACCAGTTGTGCAACAGTTGTCGGAACGTCACTGTGGGGCTGCCAGAAGCCTGCTTGATCGTTCGCGGCGTTACCCCTTATACTCAAATGGTTAAAAATATAAAGAGCCGCATAGCGGACACTGCGGGCGCCAACGCACACGCATGGTCCACTGGTGGTTCGACCACGAGACACGCTCGACCGACTATCATGCTGGCGAGGTGCTATGGAGACGCGGGAATGGATATTGAAGCGCAATTGCTCGATTGCGCCACGCCGGCAGGCGTGGGTCACCGCAATTTTCTGTACCGTATCGCTGACGAACCTGTCGGCGTTCTTCGTCCAGGGGGCCTGGACCATCCTGATCGTTACCGTCGCTGAAATGCGCTGCGTCCGGCGTTGCTGCTGCCTGCACGCCGATACTCGGGGCCGCTCGACCAACCAGATTCTTGTCATCCCGGGCTTTTGAGGAAATCCATGAAACATGCGAAGCGCCTTCAAACCTTGACCCTCGGAGCATCACTGCTGACGCTGGCCTTCCCGGCCCTGGCAGTGGTCGACAGCCAGGGAGGGCCGGCAGTGAGGCAGATGAACTTCCAGCCGCCCGTCACCCGCATCGCCGAACAGATCTACGACCTGCACACCCTGATGCTGATCATCTGCCTGGTGATCTTCGTGGCGGTGTTCGGCGTGATGTTCTATTCGATCCTCAAGCACCGCAAATCGCTGGGGCACAAACCGTCGACCTTCCACGAGAGCACCTACGTCGAGATTGCCTGGACCGTGGTGCCGTTCCTGATCGTCATCGGCATGGCGCTGCCGGCCACCAAGACCGTGGTGGCGATGAAGGACACCTCCAATGCCGACATCACCATCAAGGTCACCGGCATGCAGTGGAAGTGGGGTTACGACTACCTCAAGGGGGAAGGCGAGGGGATTTCCTTCCTGTCCAACCTGGCCACGCCGCGCGAGCAGATCACCGACGCCAGCATCAAGAAGAATGACAACTACCTGCTGGAAGTCGACAACCCGGTGGTGGTGCCGGTCAACAAGAAGGTGCGCATCGTCACCACCGCCAATGACGTGATCCATTCGTGGACCATTCCGGCCTTCGGCGTGAAGCAGGACGCGATCCCCGGCTTCGTGCGCGACACCTGGTTCCGGGCCGAGAAGATCGGCACCTATCGTGGCCAGTGCGTGGAACTGTGTGGCAAGGACCACGCCTTCATGCCGATCGTGGTCAATGTCGTCAGCGACGCCGACTACAAGAAGTGGGTGGAAGAAAAGAAGAAGGAAATGGCAGCCAATGCCGATGATCCGAGCAAGACCTGGACCATCGACGAACTCAAGCAGCGCGGCGAGAAGGTCTACGTGGCCAACTGCGCCGTGTGCCACCAGGCCAATGGCAAAGGTTCTCCCGGCACCTTCCCGGCGCTCGATGGCGATCCGGTGGTCAACGGCCCGCGCGCGGCCCAGATCAATGTGGTCCTCAACGGCAAGAATGCCATGCCGCCCTGGAAGGGCGTGTTGAACGACACCGAAATCGCCGCCGTGATCACCTATACCCGTAACAGCTGGTCGAACAAGGCGCAGGAAAACATCGTCCAGCCGGCAGAAGTCGTGGCCAGCCGCAAATAAACGAATACGACGCGCACACCGCATCGCACAGGCATCGGAGACCGCAACATGACCACTACCGTCGACCACGCACCGGCCCATCCGCATGACCCGGGGCACGAGCACGGCCATCACGATCATCCGCACGGCTGGCGGCGCTGGCTGTTTGCCACCAACCACAAGGACATCGGCAGTCTCTACCTGTGGTTCTCGTTCACGATGCTGCTCTCGGGCGGGGTGCTGGCGCTGCTGATCCGGGCCGAGCTGTTCCATCCCGGCCTGCAGTTCTTCCGTCCCGAGTTCTTCAACCAGCTCACCACCATGCACGGGCTGGTGATGGTGTTCGGCGCCATCATGCCGGCCTTCGTGGGCTTCGCCAATTGGATGATCCCCCTGCAGATCGGGGCTTCCGACATGGCGTTTGCGCGCATGAACAATTTCTCGTTCTGGCTGCTGCCGCCGGCGGCGCTGCTGCTGGCCGGGTCGTTCCTGGTGCCGGGCGGCGCCACCGCCGCCGGCTGGACGCTGTACGCGCCGCTGTCGACCCAGATGGGGCCGGGCATGGACATGGCCATCTTCGCCATGCACATCATGGGCGCGTCTTCGATCATGGGTTCGATCAACATCATCGTCACCATCCTCAACATGCGCGCGCCCGGCATGACCCTGATGAAGATGCCGATGTTCTGCTGGACCTGGCTGATCACCGCCTACCTGCTCATCGCCGTCATGCCGGTGCTGGCCGGCGCCATCACCATGACGCTGACCGACCGCCATTTCGGCACCTCGTTCTTCAACGCCGCCGGCGGTGGCGACCCGGTGATGTACCAGCACATCTTCTGGTTCTTCGGTCATCCCGAGGTGTACATCATGATCCTGCCGGCCTTCGGCATCGTCTCGCAGATCATCCCGGCGTTTGCCCGCAAGCCGCTGTTCGGCTACGCATCGATGGTGTACGCCACCGCCTCGATCGCGATCCTGTCGTTCATCGTCTGGGCGCACCACATGTTCACCACCGGCATGCCGGTGACGGCGCAACTGTTCTTCATGTACGCCACGATGCTTATTGCGGTGCCGACCGGGGTCAAGATATTCAACTGGATCGCCACCATGTGGCGCGGCTCGATGACCTTCGAGACGCCAATGCTGTTCTCGGTCGGCTTCATCTTCGTGTTCACCATGGGCGGCTTCACCGGACTGATCCTGGCGGTGACGCCGATCGATATCCAGATGCAGGACACCTACTACGTGGTGGCGCACTTCCACTACGTGCTGGTGGCCGGCTCGCTGTTCGCGCTGTTCGCCGGGTATTACTACTGGGGCCCGAAGTGGACCGGTTTCATGTACAACGAATGGCGCGGCAAGTTTCACTTCTGGGCGTCGCTGATCACCTTCAACGTCACCTTCTTCCCGATGCACTTCCTGGGGCTGGCGGGCATGCCGCGTCGCTATGCCGACTATCCGGCGCAGTTCACCGATTTCAACATGGTGGCGTCGATCGGCGCATTCGGTTTCGGCTTGTCCCAGGTGTATTTCCTGTTCTGCGTGGTGATTCCTTCGATCAAGGGCGGCCAGAAGGCCGACGCCAAGCCGTGGGAAGGCGCCGAGGGGCTGGAGTGGACCGTGCCGAGCCCGGCGCCCTTCCATACCTTCGAAGAGCCGCCGATCGTCAAGTAAGCAGTCAACCTCACTGGAGACGTCATGCCTGAGCTGCCCAAGTTGCCTGAGCGAAAGCAACCGAACAACGTGCGCACCGGCCTGTTGCTGGCACTGGTGGCGCTGGCGTTCTTCGTGGGCATCTTCATCAACCGCATCTGGTTTGCCAAATGAGTGACGACCGGCGCATCCTGGGTCTCAATCGCGTGATGCTGCGCAAGCTGCTGGTGGTGGCGGTGCTGATGTTCGGTTTCGGTTATGCGCTGATCCCCTTGTACAAGAAGATCTGCGAGGTGACCGGGGTCAATTTCCTGACGCCGCGCGATATCACCGTCGAAGCGCCGAGCAACAGCCAGATCGATCGTTCGCGCACGGTGACCATCGAGTTCGATGGCAACGCGCAGGGGCCCTGGCGCTTCCGGCCGACCGTCACCAGCATGAAGGTGCATCCAGGCGAGATGACGCAGGTGGTCTATGAGGTAGTCAATACCCAAGCCCGCAATGTCGACGCCCAGGCCATTCCCAGCTATGCGCCGCAGCAGTCGGCGGCCTTCTTCAAGAAGGTCGAGTGTTTTTGCTTTACCCAGCAGACCCTGGGACCGAATCAGGCCAAGCAGATGCCGGTGGTGTTCTACATCGACCCCAATCTGCCGCGCGACGTGACCACCATTACCTTGTCGTATACCTTCTTCGAGATCGGTGGCAAGGGAAATGGATGATCTGAAACAGGCCAGTCGCCGGCGCGCCTCGTTCGGCGCCACCATAAAGGCGGTGTTGTGGTCGTTCTTCGGGGTGCGCGGCAAGCGCGGCTACGAGCAGGATGCAGCGCGGCTCAATCCGCTGCATGTGATCGTCGCCGGGGTGATTGCAGCGGCCCTGTTCGTGCTGGGGCTGATCGTGGTGGTCAAGCTGGTGGTGGGGCAGGCGGCTGGCTGAGGCCGGGAATAAATCAGGTACATCTGGAAACCGAATCGGGAGAAGGACATGAGTTCACAGCAAGCCAAGGCGCCGCACTACTTTGTTCCGGGGCCATCGCGCTGGCCATTGCTGGCTGGCATTTCGATGCTGGTCACCATGATCGGCGCATCGGCCTGGGTCAACGGCGCCAGTTGGGCGCCTTATGTCAACCTGCTCGGCATCCTGATGGTGCTGGTGGTGCTGTACTACTGGTTCGGCGAGGCGATCCACGAGTCCGAGTCCGGCCTGTACAGCGAGCGCATCGACCTCTCGTACCGCTGGAGCATGAGCTGGTTCATCTTCTCCGAGGTGATGTTCTTCGCCGCCTTCTTCGGCGCCTTGTTCTACGCCCGCAGCATCTCGCTGCCCTGGCTGGCCGACCTCGACCACAAGGTGCTCTGGCCTGACTACACCGGGCAGTGGGCCGGCACCGGGCCGGCCGGCACGATCGAAAGCTTCAATGTCATGGGGCCGTTCCCGATCCCCACCATCAACACCTTGCTGCTGCTGACGTCGGGCGTCACGCTGACCTTCTCGCACCACGCGCTGCGCGCCGGCCATCGGCGGGCGACATCGCTGTGGCTGTTTGCCACCATCCTGCTGGGCGCGATCTTCATGGGCTTCCAGGCCTATGAATACATCCATGCCTACAGTGAACTGAACCTGAAACTGACATCGGGTATCTATGGCTCGACCTTTTTCATGCTGACCGGCTTCCACGGCTTTCACGTGACGATGGGGGCGATCATGCTGTCGGTGGTGCTGTACCGGCACTTGCGCGGGCATTTCACGCCCACCAATCACTTCGCCTTCGAGGGCGCGGCCTGGTACTGGCACTTTGTCGATGTGGTGTGGCTCGGCCTGTACGTGGTGGTGTACTGGCTCTAGCGCCGGAAGCCGCAACCGGAGCCGCACCAAGGGGTGCGGCTTTTTTTTAGCGGATGCCGGTGGGCTGGATCCAGCCCAGCTTGTAGCACAGCAGGATCAGCAGGAACAGCGCCACCGACAAGCCCACGCGCCAGGTCAGCGCCTGTACGGTGCGGTCGCTTTTTCCCTTGTCACGCATCAGGAATATCAGGGCCGACGCCAGGCTGGCAAGGATCAGAATGAAGGCAATCGCGACGAAGATTTTCATACGGGTAAAATCCCTCTGTCTCCTGCCGCGCCTGATCGCCGGTACGCGACTGTTTGACGCGACTGTTGAAAATATTTTCCGGCCATTGTAATGCCAATCAGATTCCGAATTCGCTGGGTACCCTTGTGCGCCACATTGATGGTCGCTGCCGCCGGCATCATGCTGGGGCAGTGGCAGACGCGTCGCGCCGAAGAGAAGATCGAGATCCAGCAGCGCCTGGAGTCGCGCGCCAAACAGGCCCCCCTGCTGGCGCTGCCGGCCGATAGCGCCATCGACGAAGCCGAATTCAGGCATGTGCTGCTGTCGGGCGAGTTCATTCCGCAATGGACCATCTATCTCGAGAACCGGCCGCACGCCGGCGTCAGCGGATTTCATGTGCTGATGCCATTTAGAATAGCCGGCTCAAGCCAGGTGGTGATGGTGGGGCGCGGCTGGGCGCCACGCGACGCGGTCGATCGCACGCGGGTGCCGCAACTGGTCACGCCCACCGGCGTGGTGCGCATACAGGGCGTGCTGCGCCGGGGCGCCGGGCATGTGCTGCAGCTGGGGCAACCCGATGCACCACGACCTGGCGCGATCCTGCAGAACCTGGATATCGTGGCGCTGGCCGAAGCCAGCGCACTGCCGTTGTCGACTGCGGTGATCGAACAGACCGGTGCGCCCGAGGCCGCCGGCGATGGCCTGGTGCGCGACTGGCCGCTGCCCTCGCTGGGCGTTGACCGGCATCGCGCCTATGCCTTGCAGTGGTACGCACTGGCCGCGATGGCACTGATTTTTTTCCTCGTAACGGGACTTAAGCGTGGACGCAATGACAAAGCCTGAAGCAGGTTCGGTGGCAGACGACAAGCGCCGCTGGCGTGGTCGCTGGAAGTTGCTGCTGGTGGTGGCGGTGTGCGCCGCGCCGATGATCGCTTCCTATCTCACCTATTACGTGATCAAGCCGGAAGGGCGTAACAACTACGGCACCCTGCTCGATCCGCGGCAATACCCGATTCCCGACCTGGGCAGCACGGCGCTCGATGGTCATCGCGCCGGCCTTGAGGATTACCGGGGCAAGTGGGTCATGCTGCAGGTCGATCGCGGCGACTGTACCGAGGTTTGTCGCAACAAGCTGTTCACCATGCGTCAGCTCAGATTGATGCAAGGTAAGGAGATGGAACGGGTCGAGCGCGTGTGGCTGATCGTGGACCGCGAACCGGTGCAGACCATGCTGATGCGCGAATTCGACGGCACCGACATGCTGCGCGTGGATGCGGCGCGGCTGCGCTCCTGGCTGCCGGTGGAGGCGGGCACCATGGCCGAAGACCATATCTACCTGATCGATCCGCTGGGCAACCTGATGCTGCGTTTCCCCAAGGACCCCGATCCGGGGCGCATGAAGAAGGATATTTCCAAGGTGCTGCGCGCTTCGGCCATCGGTTGATGCCCGCGCGCCGGAAATCAGGATTTTTTTAGAAAAGAGATGCAAACGATGTTGATTCAACTGGGCCTGATGGGCCTTCTGGTGGCCTTGATTCCGTTGACGCTGGTGTGGGTCTCCAGCGATGCCAACAAGTATCGCAAGCTGGTGTGGGTAACACTTTTCCTGACCTTCGACCTGATCATGTTCGGCGCCTTCACGCGCCTGACCGATTCCGGCCTCGGTTGCCCCGACTGGCCGGGCTGCTATGGTCACTCCAATCCGCTGCTGGCGCACGAACATATCAGTGCCGCCCAGGAAGCCATGCCCACCGGGCCGGTGACGGTGGCCAAGGCCTGGATCGAGATGACGCACCGCTACCTGGCCATGGCGGTCGGGGTGTTGATCATCACGATGGTGGTGATCGCCTGGCGGCGCTGGATCAAGTCGCGCCGCACCGATGCCGATTTCCGCCCCGGTTTTCCCACCGCGCTGTTGGGTTTCGTGTGCCTGCAAGGGGCCTTCGGCGCCTGGACCGTGACCATGAAGCTGCAACCGGTGATCGTCACCATTCACCTGTTGCTGGGATTGACCCTGCTGGCGATGCTGGCGTGGATGGGCGCGCGCCAGGATACCCATCTGCCGGTGACGCGGCTGGGCCGTTCGCTGGCGCGACCGGCGGCGATCGGCATGCTACTGCTGGTGTTGCAGGTGGCGTTGGGCGGCTGGGTCAGCACCAACTACGCGGCGCTGGCCTGTAGCGACTTTCCGTTATGCAATGGACAACTGGTGCCGGAGATGGATTTCGAGCACGGCTTTACGCTCTGGCGCCACCTTGGCATGACCGCCGCAGGCGACTACCTGCCGTTCCAGGCGCTCACGGCAATCCACTGGGTGCACCGCAGTTTTGCCTTTGTCGTGATCTTGTATGTTGTATGGCTGGCACACCGGGCAATGGGCGACGGCGGACTGCGCCGCACCGGGCGCTGGCTCTTGCTGGTCATCGGTTTGCAGCTGTTGACCGGGCTCGCCACCATCTATTTCAACTGGCCGCTGGCCATTGCCGTGGTGCACAACGGCGGTGCGGCGCTGCTGGTGCTGTTACTGGTCATGTTAAACTACAAGGCTAGATTCGCTCCTGCCGGCGCTGCCAGCCCGGGCGATGCGCCAGCCGCTGCCACCTGACATGACCACTCTGACTGCCCAACCCAATCGTATTGCCCAGTACTGGGCGCTGACCAAGCCGCGCGTGACGCAGCTGGCCGTGTTCTGTGCCGTGATCGGCATGTTCCTGTCCACGCCCGAGTTGCCCGACTGGCGCAAGGTGGTGTTCGGCACCCTGGGCATCTGGCTGCTGGCCGGCGCCGCCTTCGCCATCAATTGCCTGGTCGAGCGCGAGATCGATTCGCGCATGGCCCGCACCGCCCGCCGCCCGATGGCGCGGGGCGAGATCACGGTGCCGCAGACGCTGGTGTTTTCGGGTGTGCTGGGCGGTTTGGGCATGTGGGTGCTGTATGCACTGGTCAACCCGCTGACCATGTGGCTGACCTTCGCCACCTTCCTCGGCTACGCCATCATCTACACCATCCTGCTCAAGCCGGCGACGTCGCAGAACATCGTCATCGGCGGGCTGGCCGGCGCCATGCCGCCAGCGCTGGGCTGGGCCGCGATGGCCAACGACGTACCGATGCAGGCCTGGGTGCTGGTGCTGATCATCTTCATCTGGACCCCGCCGCATTTCTGGGCGCTGGCGATGTACCGTCGCGACGACTACGCCAAGTCGGGCCTGCCGATGCTGCCCATCACGCACGGCATGGAAGTGACCAAGCTGCATATCCTGATGTACACCATCGCCTTGGTGGCGACCACCATGCTGCCGTTTGCCATCGGCATGAGCGGCCTGATCTACCTGGGCACTGCCATCGTGCTGGACGCGATCTTCTTCTGGTTCTCGTGGCAGATCTATCGCCACTACACCGATCTGATCGCCCGCCGCGCCTTCGCCTATTCGATCGTGTACCTGTCGATCCTGTTCGCGGTCCTGCTGGTGGACCATTACTTCCTGTTCCGCACCTTCTGATGACGGCCCCGATGAAGCGAATCCTGAGCACGCTGTTGCTGGCTGCCTGCGCCACCTTGCTGGTGGCATGCGGCCCGTCCAAGCCTGAAGTCAAGTTCAACAACACCGACGTCACCGGGCTCGACTATGCCAAGGACTTCGCCCTGACCGACCACAACGGCACCCCCCGTACGCTGGCGGACTTCAAGGGCAAGGTGGTGGTGATGTTCTTCGGTTACACCCAGTGTCCCGATGTCTGCCCCACCACGATGGTCGAGATGTCCAATGTGATGAAGGAGCTGGGCGCCGACGCCGATAGGGTGCAGGTGTTGTTCGTCACGGTCGATCCGGATCGTGATACCCAGCAGATCCTGTCGCAATACGTGCCGGCATTCGACAAGCGCTTCCTGGGCCTGCGTGGTGACGCCGCCGCCACCGAGAAGGTCGGTCGTGAATTCAAGGTGTTCTACCAGAAGGTGCCGGGCAAGGAGCCGGGCAGCTATACGATGGACCACACCGCCGGCAGCTATGTGTTCGATCCGCAGGGGCATATCCGCCTGTTCGTCAAGCACGGCCAGGGCCCGCAGACGCTGACCCACGATATCAAGTTGCTGCTGTCCTCATCCTGACCTGCGGGTCGGAAGGCTAAAAAAGAAAGGCACCCGAAGGTGCCTTTCTTTTTTGCTGCCTGTCAATGTCGTGCAGATCAGGAAAACGCCTGCAGCGATGTCTTCATCTTCTTCAATGCTACCGCTTCGATCTGGCGGATACGTTCGGCAGACACGCCGAACTCGTCAGCCAGCTCATGCAGCGTTGCGCCCGAGCCATCATCATTGGCCAGCCAGCGCGCTTCAACGATGCGACGCGAGCGGTCATCCAGCTTCGACAACGCTGCTTCCAGCCCTTCGGACTGCATGCGATCGTACTGCTTGGCTTCCATCACGCGGGTCGGCTCCGAGGTTTCGGACGACAGGTAGGCGATCGGCGCGAACTTGTCATCTTCATCATCGGTGGGCGACTCCAGGGCGATATCGCGACCCGAGAGACGGGTTTCCATCTCGATCACTTCTTCGCGCTTCACGTCCAGCGTCTTGGCCAGGGCATCGACCTGGGCTGGCGTCATGGTGTCCAGGCCCGACTTGTGGCTGCGCAGGTTGAAGAACAATTTGCGTTGGGCCTTGGTCGTGGCAACCTTCACCAGGCGCCAGTTCTTCAGGATGTATTCGTGAATCTCGGCCTTGATCCAGTGCATGGCGTACGACACCAGGCGCACGTTCTGGCCCGGATCGAAGCGCTTCACGGCCTTCATCAGGCCGATATTGCCTTCCTGGATCAGGTCGGCGTGCGGCAGGCCATAACCCAGGTAGCCGCGCGCAATCGACACCACCAGGCGCAAGTGCGACAACACCATCTTCTGGGCGGCGCCCAGGTCGTTGTTCTCGCGCAGCTTGCGCGCCAGGCTCATTTCTTCTTCATGAGTCAGCATCGGCAGGCGGTTCACTGCCGAGATATATGCGTCGATATTGCCCAGGCTGCCGGAAAAACCGAGCGCGAGTGCATTGGACTCGACTGGCATGAGTGCAGTTTGTGCAGACGCAGATTTCATTGATTTCTCCTTTTGTCCCGACGGAAAGCCACGTACGGTTGGCGGCAATGCTAAAACTGGAGCATTTCGATAGGGTATTCTAGCACTCGCTAATTGAGAGTGCTAATTGCAGTTTTGGAAGGCCCCGATAGAATCGCTCTATTGCAATTGTGATAATGATTGCTTGTTTCGTCCCTGCCATCTTAGAAGGAATTCGACAAACAAAGTTGCGATGGAGGTCAAAAGCGGCGCAAAAAGGTGTAACAAAGTTTGCAGCCGGGAGAGCAAGGCCGCCAGAGGCAGTCTGGCGGCCAATGATGCAGTACAGCGGGTTTGACGCGATGTCAGCCCATGCGCGCCAGGTGGCGCCGCACCGACATCATTGCTCCCAGCAGCCCCAGCAGGGCGCTGATGGCGAGCAGCAAGGCGATGGCGGTCGGGCTGGGCAGCGCCAGCTGGAATTCGGACGCATAAAGATGCGCAAAATCGATGATCGCCGCATTCAGCGGCTGCTGCGCCGCCACTACCAGGCCCAGCGCCACCACGCCGGCGCACAGGCCCAGCAAGGCGCCGGTGTAGTAGAAGGGGCGATGGATGAAGGATTTGGTGGCGCCCAGCAGGCGCGACACCTCGATCTCTTCGCTCTGGGTCATCACCTGCAGGCGGATGGTGTTGAACACCACCGCCACCACCACCGCGCCCAGGGTCATGCCCAGGAACAGCAGCACCAGCCGCAGGATGCGCAGCAGCGCGGCCAGGCGCTTGACCCAGGCTGAGTCGATCTGCACCGTATCCACGCCCGGCTGGTTCTTCAGTTTCTGGGCAATGTCGTCCACGCGACCGGCGTCCATGGCGTTTTCGAAGCCCGGCAGGCGCAGCACATAGCTGTCTGGCAGCGGATTACTGCCCAGCGTGGCCAGGACATCGCCCATGCCGCTCTTGTTCTTGAGCGCGTCGAAGGCCTTCTCGCGCGGGACGAATTCGATCTTGCCCACCGTGTCGCTCTGCTTGAGCACCTGTTCGATGGTGCGGCCCATGGCCTGTGAGGTGTCGCGGCTGGCGTCGAGCTTCATGAAGATGCTGATTTCAGGCTCGACCGACATCTGCTCCGAGATCGGGCGTACGTTCTCGAGCGCCGACAGGCCGGCGAACGGCAGCGCCAGGGCGATCGACACCACCAATACGTTGAGCAGGAAGTTGCCCGGCGAGCGCAGCAGGTGGCGCAGCGCGTCGGCCATGGCGGCCCGGTGTTGGCGCAACCAGTTCATGGCGATACCTCCACCGGGTTGGCCACGCCGTTATGCCAGCCATCGACGATGCGGCCCCGGTCCAGGTACACGATGCGGTCGGCGCCGGTCAGGTATTGCTCGTCGTGGGTCGAGATCAGGCAGGTCACGCCCACCCCGTGGAACGACTTCAATGCCGCCAGCACCTTGTTGGCATTGGCGCGGTCGAGATTGGCGGTCGGCTCGTCAGCCAGGATGATCTGTGGACGGTTGACGATGGCGCGGGCGATGGCCACCCGTTGCTGCTCGCCGCCGGACAGCTCCTGCGGCTCGGAGGTGGCCTTGTCCAGCAGGTCGACCTTGTCCAGCGCGGCGCGGGCACGCCGCTCGGCGTCGGCGCGCGAGGCGCCGGTGACGATCAGCGGCAGCATCACGTTCGACAGCAGGTTGCGGTCCAGCAGCAGGCGCTGTTGCTGGAAGATCAGTCCCAGGTTGCGGCGCAGGTAGGGCAGGCCGGAGGCCTTGATGCCGCCGATGTCCTGGCCGTTGACCGACAGGGTGCCGGCGCTGGGGCGCTCGATGGCGGCAATCATCTTCAGCAGCGTCGACTTGCCGGCGCCGGAAGGTCCGGCCAGGAAAAGCAGTTCGCCTTTCTGCACCGACAAAGAAATGTCGCGCAAGGCATAGACCTCACGCGCATATTGCTTGGATACCCGGGAAAATTCGATCATCTAAGTATGGTCTCAGCTCAGCAGGGCATCGACGAATTCGGTGGCGTCGAACGGCTGCAGGTCTTCGATCTGCTCGCCGACACCGATGAAATACAGCGGCACCGGACGGGTCTTGGCGATGGCGGCCAGGATGCCGCCCTTGGCGGTGCCGTCCAGCTTGGTGACCACCAGGCCGGTCAGTCCCAGTGCGTCATCGAAAGCCTTGACCTGGGCCAGCGCGTTCTGGCCGGTATTGCCGTCGATCACCAGCAGGATCTCGTGCGGCGCCGAGGCCATGCCCTTGCCGATGACGCGCTTGATCTTCTTGAGCTCGTCCATCAGGTGCAACTGGGTCGGCAGGCGCCCGGCGGTATCGATCATCACCACGTTGGTGCCACGCGCCTGGGCCGAATGCACGGCGTCGAACGCCACTGCGGCCGGGTCGCCGGACTCCTGTGCGATCACCGAGACATTGTTGCGCTCGCCCCAGACCGCCAATTGCTCGCGGGCAGCGGCGCGGAAGGTGTCGCCGGCGGCCAGCAGCACCGATTGCTCGTGCGCCTGCAGATGCAGCGCCAGCTTGCCGATGGTGGTGGTCTTGCCGGCGCCGTTGACGCCGGCGATCATCATCACCAGCGGCTGTTCGCGGCCCAGCACCAGCGGGCGCTGCAGCGGACGCAGCAATTCGATCAGCAGGTCCCGCAAGGCAGTGCGCACCTGCGCCGCCTCGGTCAGGCGCTCGGCCTTGACCTTCTTCTTGAGCTCGGCGAGCAACCACTGGGTAGCATCGACACCGGCGTCCGACACAAGCAGGGCCGACTCGAGTTCTTCATAGAGGTCGTCATCGATGCGCGCGCCCACGAACAGCGTAGTCAGGTTGCTCGACGTCTTGGACAGCCCCGACTTGAGGCGCGTCAGCCACGAACGCTTGGCTTCTGGCGCCGGTGCGGGGGCCGACACGATCTCGACCTCCGCTTCCTCGATGACGACCACTTCTGGCTGCGCCGCCGACAACGGCACAACATCGACGGCCGCAGGCGCGACGGCGACAGGCGCCACAGCAGCAGGGGAGGGAACGGGAGCGGCGGGTGCTTCAGGCGCTGCCGGCTGCGTCAGCGGGACTTCTGGCTGGGCTTCCGGCTTCGGCTTTCTCTTGAAGAAACTGAACATCGGGTGGCGTATGGATATGTTGGGTGACGACAGCGGAGCGCGGGCGGTCTGGCATGCCCTGACAAGCGCATGGGACAGGTTACAATTGCCCGTCCAAAAGACCTGAGCGGCAGCCTGGGTCGAAGAATGTTGCATTTTATCAGAGCGCAGCCCATGAATTTGAAGATCAGAGCAATCCTGTCCATCGGCCTTTTCGGCATGTGCGCCGCGCTGGCGCAGGCGCAGACGGCCCGCGAGTTCGTGCTCGGCAATGGCATGAAGGTGGTGGTCAAGGAAGACCGTCGCGCCCCGACCGCCGTACAGATGGTCTGGTACAAGGTGGGATCGATCGATGAGCTCAACGGCACCACCGGCATTTCGCACGCCCTCGAGCACATGATGTTCAAGGGCACCAGGAAACACAAGGTAGGCGAATTCAGCCGCCTGGTGGCCGAGATGGGCGGGCGCGAGAATGCCTTCACGGCCAACGACTACACCGCCTACTTCCAGCAGATCGAGAAATCGCACCTGGAGGCCGTGATGGCGCTGGAGGCCGATCGCATGGCCAACCTGCAGTTCGACGCCGCCGAATTCTCCAAGGAAATCCGGGTCGTCATGGAAGAGCGCCGCTGGCGCACCGATGACCAGCCGATGGGCTTGCTCAACGAAGCACTCAACGCCGCCGCCTGGACCGCGCATCCCTACCATCACCCGGTGATCGGCTGGATGGATGACCTGGAAAACATGACCGTGCAGGACCTCGCCGCCTGGTATCGCCAATGGTATGCGCCCAACAATGCGACCCTGGTCGTGGCCGGCGATGTCGATGCCGACCGCGTGCTGGCGCTGGCCAGGAAGTATTTCGGCAAGATTGCCGCACAGCCTCGCCCGCGCGCGCGGCCGCAGAATGAGCCGCAGCAACTGGGGCTGCGCCGGGTGACGGTCAAGGCGCCGGCCGAAAACTCCTATGTGGTGCTGGGTTTCAAGGTGCCGGCGCTGCGCCAGGTCGAGCAGGACCAGGAAGCCTATGCCCTGGATGTGCTGTCGGCGGTGCTCGATGGCTATGAAAATGCGCGCCTGAGCGCCAACCTGATCCGCACCGGTAACCAGGCCACCAGCGTCAGCGCCAGCTATAGCGGCGTGTCGCGGGGGCCGGTCCTGTTCACGCTGGAGGGCACGCCGGCCGCAGGCGTCAGCACCGAACAGCTCGAAGCGCTGCTGCGCGGGGAAGTGGCCCGCATCGCCAGCGAGGGCGTGTCCGAGCAGGAGCTGCAACGGGTCAAGACGCAATTGATCGCGTCCCAGATCTACAAGCGCGACTCGGTGTTTGGCCAGGCCATGGAGATCGGCATGATGGAGACCACCGGCATCGGCCAGAAGAATATCGACCGCATCATCGATCGCCTCAAGACGGTGACGCCGGCCCAGGTGCAGGCGGTCGCCGCCAAGTATTTCAAGGACGACAACCTGACCATCGCCACGCTGGTGCCGCTGCCGCTGGATGGCAAGAAGCCGAGCCCGCCGCCGGCTGGCCTGTTGCATTAAGACGCAGATCTCGTCGCGCTACGGATTCGCTGTTCCTCACGGAGAAAAACATGCCTGTTATCGTCGTGGCCAATCCCAAGGGGGGCGTCGGCAAGAGCACCTTGTCGACCAACCTGGCCGGTTACTTCGCCAGCCAGGGGCATGGCGTGCTGCTGGGCGACATCGATCGCCAGCAGTCGGCCCGCGCGTGGCTGGCACTGCGCCCGCCGCAGGCACGGCCGATCACCACCTGGGACATCAGCGAAGACTACATTGCCAAGCCGCCCAAGGGCACCTCGCATGTGGTGCTCGATACCCCCGCCGGCCTGCATGGCTGGCGGCTCAACGATGCGCTGAAGATGGCCGACAAGATACTGGTGCCGCTGCAGCCGTCGATCTTCGACATCCTGGCCACCCAGGATTTCCTGCGCCGGCTGGCCGATGAAAAGGCGGTGCGCGAAGGCCGTATCGACGTCGGCATCGTCGGCATGCGGGTCGATGCGCGGACTCGTTCGGCCGACCAGTTGCATCGATTCATCGACGGCCTGAAGCTGCCAGTGCTGGGCTACCTGCGCGACACGCAGAACTATGTACAGCTCGCCGCGCATGGCCTGACCCTGTGGGATATCGCGCCGTCCCGCGTGCAGCGCGACCTCGACCAGTGGCAGCCGGTGCTGGAGTGGGTAGAAAAGAAACACGGCTGAACCCTCGCCATTTGCGGCGGTGCGGCCCGATTGCAGTCCATTTTCCTTGAGTCTCATGAAAAAAATCCTTGCCTTGTTGCTTCTTTCCTTCTGCGCCGCCGCGCCTGCCATGGCCGCGTTGCAGATTGAATCCTGGACCCAGCCCGACGGCGCGCGGGTGCTGTTCGTGTCCAATCACAGCATTCCCATGCTGGACGTCAGCGTCCAGTTCGATGCCGGCCAGCGGCGCGATCCTGCGGGCCGCGCCGGGCTGGCCGAGCTGACCGTGGCCAGCCTTAGCCGTGGCGTCGCCGGTGGTGGCAGCGATCTGTCCGAGGCGCAGATCCTCGACGGCTTCGCCGACGTCGCCGCCGAGCGCAATTTCGGCGCCGGCCAGGATCGTTCCGGCATCACCTTGCGGTCGCTGTCATCGGCCACCGAGCGCGACACCGCGCTGGCGCTGCTGGCGCGCACGCTGGCGCATCCCAGTTTTCCGCAGGCCGCCCTGGAGCGCGACAAGGCATTGGCTATCTCTGGCATCCGTGAAGAGCTGACCAAGCCCGAAGCGATTGCCGAGAAGGCATTCATGCAAGCCATCTACGGCAGTCACCCCTATGCCATCGATGCCAGCGAAACCAGCGTGCAGGCCATCACCCGCGATGATGTCGTGGCGTTCCATCGTGCGCACTACGTGGCCAATCGCGCCGTCATCTCGATGATCGGCGACATCACGCGGGCCCAGGCTGAACGCATCGCCGCCGACCTGACCCGGGGCCTGCCGCAGGGCGCCCCATTGGCGGCGCTGCCGGACGTCACGGCGCCCAATGGTGGCGAGCAGCGCATTGCGCACCCGGCGTCGCAGTCGCACATCCTGATTGGCGCGCCGGCACTGAAGCGTGGCGATCCGGATTTCTTTGCCTTGACCGTCGGTAACTACATCCTCGGCGGCGGCGGTTTCGTTTCGCGCCTGACCGATGAGGTGCGTGAAAAGCGCGGCCTGACCTATAGCGTCTACAGCGGCTTCTCGCCACTGGCGCAGCCGGGGCCGTTCCAGATCGGCCTGCAGACCAAGAAAGAGCAGACCGGCGAAGCCTTGAAGGTGGTGCGCGCCACGCTGGCCCGCTTCCTCAATGACGGGCCGACCGCAGCCGAGATGAAGGCCGCCAAGGACAACCTGGCCGGTGGCTTCGCGTTGCGCATCGACAGCAATGCCAAGCTGATCGAGAACCTGTCGGTGATCGGGTTCTACAACCTGCCGTTGGATTATCTCGACCGCTGGACCGACCAGGTCAAGGCCGTCAGCGTCAAGGATGTGCGCGCTGCCTTCGGTCGCCATATCCATGCGGATCAGCTGGCGACGGTGATCGTCGGCGACGCCGATGCCGCTACCCCGACCGCGGCCAAGTGAGGGGATGGCGATGAAGCAAGCTCAACCAAGGAAACAGGCGGGCAAGCCTGCCGCCGCCCGTGTCGTGCCGCATCAGGTGCGCATCATTGGCGGCCAGTGGAAACGTACTCCCTTGCCGGTGCTGGATGCCGAAGGTTTGCGTCCGACCCCGGACCGGGTCCGCGAGACCGTCTTCAACTGGCTCACCCATCTGTTCGACGGCGCCTGGGAAGGCATCGACTGTCTCGACCTGTTTGCCGGCTCCGGTGCGCTCGGCTTTGAAGCGGCCAGTCGCGGCGCGGCGCATGTGACGATGGTCGAACTGGGCACGGCGGCGGTACGCCAGCTCGAAGCCACGCGCGACAAGTTGCGTGCCGGGCAAGTCAACGTACAGCGCGCCGATGCGCTCTCGGCGGTGCGCAACCTGGCGCAGCATCGCCCGGGACGATTCCAGCTGGTATTCATCGATCCGCCCTACAACGGCGGCTGGCTCGAAAAAATGTTGCCACTGTGCCAGCCCCTGTTGGCGCCGCAGGGCCTGGTCTATGCCGAAGCCGAATTTGCGCTCGACGGCGACGACGCGCCCGAATGGATGGCCGATTGGGAGGTGCTGCGTTCGGACAAGGCGGGCATGGTCTTCTATCATTTATTGCAACGCAAAAGCACCTCACGAATTGAGGCATAATGCGCGTTCTGATTGATTTGCCGGTGAGGAGACACCCATGGTGACAGCAGTATATCCAGGGACATTCGATCCGTTGACGCGTGGCCATGAAGATCTGGTTCGACGCGCGTCCGGGTTGTTTGACAAGTTGGTGGTGGGAGTGGCGGACAGCAAGAACAAGAAGCCGTTTTTCTCGCTCGAGGAACGCCTCTCGATTGCCAATGAAGTACTGGGGCATTATCCGAATGTCCAGGTCGAGAGCTTTTCCGGCCTGTTGAAGGATTTTGTGCGGCAGAACAATGCGCGCGTGATCGTGCGCGGCCTGCGCGCCGTGTCGGACTTCGAATACGAATTCCAGATGGCCGGCATGAACCGTTATCTGCTGCCCGACGTCGAGACCTTGTTCCTGACGCCGTCGGACCAATATCAATTCATCTCGGGCACCATCGTGCGCGAGATCGCCATTCTCGGCGGCGATGTATCGAAGTTCGTGTTTCCGTCAGTCGAGAAATGGCTGAAGACCAAGATAGCGAAGCAGGAAGGGTAAGCCCGACTGTGGTAGCCAACGCAACAAGGCAGGGTAAGGCAATGAACGGCAGGGCAGACGGGTTTGACGATGTGAAGGCATGCGGCACTGGCTGCATGCACACCGGGGAGTGGCCATGGCACTGATGATCACGGACGATTGCATCAATTGCGACGTGTGCGAACCAGAGTGCCCCAACGAAGCGATCTTCATGGGGCCGCAGATCTACGAGATCGATCCCGGGAAATGCACCGAATGCGTCGGTCATTTCAATGAGCCGCAATGCCAGCAGGTGTGTCCGGTGTCATGCATTCCGTTCGACCCGGCCTGGCGCGAAAGCCCGGAGCAACTGATGGTCAAGTTCGAGCAACTCCAGGCGCAGGCCAAGACCGGAACCGTCTGAATCGGCTTGTCTGGTGGATGCGTTGAGTGAAAGGAAAAAAGCCGGCATCGCCGGCTTTTTTCATGGTGACTGCACCACCCGGTTGCGGCCGCTTTCCTTGGCCTGGTACAGCGCCTGGTCGGCCGCCTTGAGCATGGCTTGCTTGACCTCTTCGGCCGGCCGGCTGCGATCCGGCGGCACCAGCGAGGCGGTGCCGATGGAGGCGCTGATCCTGAGCGGATCACGCGAGCCCTCGATCATGATGCCGCGACTGCAGATGCCGGCACGGATGCGCTCGGCGATCCGGGCCGCGTCTTCGCGGGTGGCATGCGTGAGAAGCACCACGAATTCTTCACCGCCGAAGCGCCCCAGCGCGTCCGACAGGCGCAGCTCTTTCTTGATGCGCGCGGCGACTTCGCGCAGCACATCGTCACCGCTCTGGTGGCCGAAATTGTCGTTGACGCGCTTGAAATGATCGATGTCGATGAACAGGCAGGACAGGGCCGAGCGCTCGCGCTGGCCACGCGCCACTTCTTCGTGCATGCGCTGCTCGATGTAGCGGCGGTTGTTGACCCCCGTGAGCGGGTCGGTCAGGCCGATATGCTTGAGGCGCTCATTGTTGATGACGTTTTCGAGGCAGATCGCCACCACCGTCGCCAGGCGTTCGATGAAATCGGTCGCCAGCGTGCGGGTGAAGCGTTCCCGGTAGGCGCTGCCCAGCGCCAGGTAGCCCAGCAGCCGATGCTGGCGCACCAGCGGCAACACCGCCACGCTGACCGGCTGGTAACGGGGAAACAGTGACTCGTGATGCGCGGGCAGGTATTCGCCCAGGCGCGGTTTTTCGGCGCTGAGGTGATCGTCTTCGGGCACCGACGGAATCGGTTCTTTCAGGAACAGCAGGTTGGGAAACTCCTGCATGCCGATCTGCAGGTCACGCAATATGCGCTGGATTGCATAATCGCCATCGATCAGCGACAGGGTCACACTCTCCAGGTTGAACACGCCTGGCATGCCATTGAGCATGGTATCGATCAGTTCGCGGAATTCGCTGGCGCTGATCAATTTCAGGTCGAACGCCTGGTGCCGCTCGATGATCGACTGGTTGATGTGCGCCTGCTGCAACAGATCCTGCAATTCGGATCGCAGCTGCTGGTTGTCGGCGATAAGCATTTCCGTGTCGACAGCGGATGTCATTTGCGTTTCCGGCGAGGCCGGCTCCCTTTGCCCAGACCGGTTTCCCGGTTCCCCTGCCGCAGGCTCAAGGCATGCGGCGTCATCATGCTGCACGGCCCTCGTGCTGCACTGCGTTAACGGCAGCACCCAGCCCGGCTGTAGCCCTGTCGTTAAAAAAGCATTGCTGGTACTGGCTCAGCAAGTTCCGTTCCCGCTCAGGCGGCCTCGGGCACGAAAAAGCGCTGGCCCATTTCTTCCAGGCCCAGCGTGCGCAACACCTCCTGCAGGCGCTCGGTGGGGCGGCGTCGCGGCAGGTCGCGGTATTGGGCGACGATCAGTTCGTTCTTCATCGAATGCTCCCAGCCGACCAGTTCGGTCACGCTGACCTTGTAGCCGTGCGCCTCCAGTTGCAGGCAGCGCAGCACGTTGGTGACCTGGCTGCCGAATTCGCGGGTATGCAGCGGATGACGCCAGATCTCGGTCAGCGAGTTGTTCAGCGATTTGCCCTTGTTGCGGTTGAGCACCGACGCCACTTCTGCCTGGCAGCACGGCACCAGCACGATGAAGCGGGCCTTCTTGTGGAGCGCGAAGTGGATCGCATCGTCGGTGGCGGTGTCGCAGGCATGCAAGGCGGTGACGACATCGATGGCGGCCGGCAAGCGCTCGGAAGTGATCGAATCGGCCACCGACAGGTTGACGAACGACATGCCGCCAAAGCCCAGGCGCGACGCCAGTTCTTCGGACTTGCGCACCAGTTCTTCGCGGGTTTCGATGCCATAGATGTGCGGCGCGCCCTGCAAGGCCTTGAAGAACAGGTCGTACAGGATGAAGCCCAGGTAGGACTTGCCGGCGCCATGGTCGACCAGCGTCACATCAGGGTGATCCTGCAGCACTTCGGCCAGCAACGGCTCGATGAACTGGTAGAGGTGATAGACCTGCTTGAGCTTGCGGCGGCTATCCTGATTCAGCTTGCCGTCGCGGGTGAGGATGTGCAGTTCCTTGAGCAGCTCGATGGACTGGCCCGGACGAATATCGTGCGGCACGGCCGTCGCATTGTCGGACTGTTCGGAAGGGGGACGTTTGCCCTGGGGGCGACCCGATTTCTTCGGGGCTTGCTTGCTCATGATGTGGTGCCGGATCGGACTGCCAGCCTTGGCGCGCCCGCAGATTGGGAAACCGCAGATATTACCCGGTTTCATCTTCCACCGGAGTCCCCGGCGGCCTGACGCGTTGCAGCAGCGCCGCTTTCCGATTGAAATTACCAGTTGGTAAAATAAGTTACCAATTGGTAGATTTTGTGGTTTTTTCGGGTTACTCTTGATCGACACTTTCTGCATTCGTGAAGGAGAAGCCCATGCATCGATGGATCCGACGGTTGGTTGCGCTATGCCTGCCCTGGCTGCTGGCCGCCTGTGCCTCGCAAGACATCGGCGACTACGCCCAGGCGCGGCCGCAGTTCGACCCGGCGCAATTCTTCGCTGGCCGCACCCAGGCCTGGGGCATATTCCAGAAGCGTGACGGTAGCGTGGCGCGGCGTTTCCATGTGGTCATCGACGGCCGCGTGGAGGGACGCAAGCTGACCCTGGACGAGCGCTTTCGCTATGACGATGGCGAAACACAGCAGCGCGTCTGGAGCCTCGAACGCCAGGACGATGGCACCTGGCGCGGCACGGCCGGCGATGTGAAGGGGGTTGCCATCGGCGAAGTCGCGGGCAATACCCTGCACTGGCGTTACACGCTGGTGCTGCCGGTCAAGGACACCACCTACGACATGCGCATGGATGACTGGATGTACCTGATCGACGACAAGACCATGATCAACCGCACCAGCATGCAGAAGTTCGGCATCGAGGTCGGCCAGGTCAGCCTGTTCTTCCGCAAGGATTGAGCGGCCATGCGCAGCGGGTCTCGCTGGTGGGCAGGCGCTTTGCATTGCGCATTGCTGTCGATGCTGTTGCTGAGTGGGCCGTCCCAGGCTGGCGAGCTGTGGCGTCAGGCGCTACCGCAGGCGCAGCCATTGGGCAGCGGCCAGATGACCTGGCTGGGCCTGCGCATCTACCAGGCCACCTTGTGGGCGACACAGCCTGCGCCGGATTTCACGCAGCCGTTCGCGTTGCAACTGACCTACAGGATGTCGATCAGCCGCGAGCGACTGGCGAACACCAGCATGGACGAAATACGTCGTTTGAGTGGATCGCCGATTGCACCCGAGACGCTGCTGCGCTGGCAGGCGGCGCTGGAAAAGACCTTGGTCGACGTGGCGCGCGACGATCAATTGATTGGCGTCTATCTGCCCGGGCGCGGCTTGCAGTTCTACGATGCCGACAAGTTGTTGGGCGAGATCGACGACCCGGCCCTGGCGCGGGCATTCTTCGATATCTGGCTTAGTCCGGGCACTCGCGATCCGGCGTTGCGCAAGCGCTTGCTGGGGCAGTAGGCAATACGCAGTGCGGACGCCAGAATGCAGAAAGCCCCGCATCTCCAGGAAATGCGGGGCTCTCGGTATTGCTGGTCTTGCAGGTGAGCGCTGCTGCTTGTTTAGACGTTAAACAAGAAATTCATCACATCCCCATCCTTGACCACGTATTCCTTGCCTTCGGCGCGCATCTTGCCCGCTTCCTTGGCGCCGGTTTCACCCTTGAAGGCGATGTAGTCTTCATAGGCGATGGTCTGGGCGCGGATGAAGCCGCGTTCGAAATCGGTGTGGATCACGCCTGCTGCCTGCGGGCCGGTGGCGCCCACCGGCACGGTCCAGGCGCGCACTTCCTTGACGCCAGCGGTGAAGTAGGTCTGCAGGCCCAGCAGTTTGAATGCGGCGCGGATCAGGCGATCCAGGCCGGGCTCCTGCATGCCCATGTCGGTCAGGAAGTCGATCTTGTCGGCGTCGTCCAGGTCGGCGATCTCGGCTTCGATGGCGGCGCAGATGGCGACGATCGGCGCGTTCTGCTCTTTCGCGTAGGCGGTCAGCTGGTCCAGCAGCGGGTTGTCGGTGAAACCGCTATCGGACACGTTGGCCACATACATGGCCGGCTTGGCGGTGATCAGGCACAGGGGCTTGATCAGCAGCATTTCCTCGGCGTCCAGGTTCAGCGCGCGCACCGGCTTGGCTTCGTCCAGCGCCGGCATGATGCGTTCGAGCAGGGCCACCAGCTTGGCCGCGTCCTTGTCGCCCGAGCGGGCTTTCTTCTGTTCGCGATGGATGGCCTTTTCGACCGTGCCCATGTCGGCCAGCGCCAATTCGGTCTGGATCACGGCGATATCGTCCAGCGGGCTTACGCGGCCTGCCACGTGGATCACATTGGGGTCTTCGAAGCAACGCACCACGTTGACGATGGCGTCAGTCTCGCGAATGTGCGACAGGAACTGGTTGCCCAGGCCTTCACCCTTGGAGGCGCCCGCGACCAGGCCGGCGATGTCGACGAATTCGACCGTGGCCGGCAGGATGCGCTCGGGCTTGACGATCTCGGCTAGCGCAGTCAGGCGTGGATCCGGCACTTCGACGACGCCGACGTTGGGCTCGATGGTGCAGAACGGGTAGTTCTCGGCGGCGATGCCAGCCTTGGTCAGCGCGTTGAAGAGAGTGGACTTGCCGACGTTGGGCAGGCCCACGATGCCGCATTTGAGACTCATGACAGAATTCTTCCGAAAGCAAAAGCGCCATTGTATCAAGGCCCACGGGGATGCCCTAGCGTTGCGCGCGCGCCACGGCTAGCGTTCTGCTGCGCACTGCAGCAAATTAACTGACTGATTTGTCAGTAAAGGCCTTTGTCGGCAACGGCGGCCAAGTAGCGGTAAAAACATCCGAAACGTCAAAAACCGCCCCTTTTTGTTGCAAACGTTTTACATCTGGTGTTGCCGCCTTGAAAGCGCTTGGACAAATTTGCTCTACAATGTCGCTTTTCCAAGCTCTCTGCGAAAGCCGCTTTGCCAAATATCGTTGAAATCCGCGATCTGCATTTCCGCTATGGCGACCGTCCCATCCTGTCCGGACTGCGCATGGATTTTCCACGCGGCAAGGTGGTGGCGGTAATGGGCGGCTCCGGTTCCGGCAAGACGACCATCTTGCGCCTCATTGGCGGCCAGTTGCAGCCGCAAGAGGGCACGTTGCAGGTGGATGGCGAAAACGTCCCTGGAATGGCCACGCGCCAGTTGTATCTGCTGCGCCGCAAGATGGGCATGCTGTTCCAGAATGGTGCATTGTTTACCGATATGACGGTGTTCGACAACGTCGCCTTTCCGCTGCGCGAACATACCGACCTCGATGAGCCGCTGATTCGTGACCTGGTGTTGATGAAGCTCAATGCCGTTGGCCTGCGTAACGCCGCCCAGCTCAAGCCGGCCGAGATTTCCGGCGGCATGGCGCGCCGCGTGGCGCTGGCGCGCGCCATTGCGCTCGATCCGCTGCTGATCATGTATGACGAGCCGTTCGCCGGTCTCGATCCGATTTCGATGGGCGTGACCGCCAACCTGATCCGCCGTCTCAACGATGCGCTGGGCTCGACCTCGATCCTGGTGTCGCATGACGTCAATGAGTCGTTCGGCATTGCCGACTATGTCTATTTCCTGTCGCAGGGCAAGATCGTGGCGCAGGGTACGCCGGCCGAGATGCGCGAATCGACCGATCCTTATGTGAAGCAATTCGTGCATGCCGAGACCGACGGCCCGGTGCCGTTTCACTACGCCGGCAAGTCGCTGGCCGAGGATCTCGGCCTGGGAGGTCGCCCATGATCGGCCGTCTGATCGGCGGCCTGGGCCGCAGCGTGCGCGAATTCATCGCCGGCGTCGGCTTTGCCGCGCGCATGTTCATCAATATGCTGGGGGCGTCGGCAGGCCTGCTGCGCCGGCCGCGCCTGATTACCGACCAGATTCATTTCATCGGCAACTATTCGCTGGTGATCATTGCCGTGTCGGGCCTGTTCGTCGGTTTCGTGCTGGGCCTGCAGGGTTACTACACGCTCAATAAATACGGCTCCGAGCAGGCGCTCGGCCTGCTGGTGGCGTTGTCGCTGGTGCGTGAGCTCGGCCCGGTGGTGACGGCGCTGCTGTTTGCCGGTCGCGCGGGTACTTCGCTGACCGCCGAGATCGGGCTGATGAAGGCCGGTGAGCAGTTGTCGGCCATGGAAATGATGGCGGTCAATCCGCTGCAGCGCGTCGTGGCGCCCCGCTTCTGGGCGGGCGTGATCGCCATGCCGGTGCTGGCGGCCATCTTCAGCGCGGTCGGCATCATGGGCGGTTATGTGGTCGGGGTGCTGATGATCGGCGTCGATGAAGGCGCCTTCTGGTCGCAGATGCAGGGCGGAGTCGATGTCTGGGCCGATATCGCCAACGGCGTACTGAAGAGCATCGTGTTCGGCATCGCCGTCACCTTCGTGGCCTTGTTCCAGGGATATGAGGCGCAGCCTACGCCAGAAGGCGTGGCCCGTGCCACCACCCGCACCGTGGTGATTGCTTCGCTGACCGTGCTGGGACTGGATTTTCTGCTGACCGCGCTGATGTTCAGCTGAGTCGGTCACGACGATTAACGACGAACATAGAAGACGGCGGGCGACATGCCCGCCATGAATGAAAAGGGTGGATATGCAACGTAAATCACTGGACGTCTGGGTTGGCATCTTCGTGCTGCTGGGCGTGGCGGCGCTGGTGTTCCTGGCCCTCAAGGCCGGCAACATGAGCTCGCTGTCATTCGGCCAGAAAACCTACACCATCAAGGCCAGTTTCGATAACATCGGTGGCTTGAAGTCGCGTGCTGCGGTCAAGAGCGCCGGCGTGGTGGTTGGTCGGGTCGATTCGATTCGATTCGACGACCAGACCTTCCGCGCGACCGTCATCGTGAACATGGACGACAACTACAAATTTCCGAAAGACAGTTCTGCCAAGATCCTGACCTCGGGTTTGCTGGGCGAGCAGTACATTGGAATCGAGCCGGGTGGCGATACCGCCAACCTGGCATCGGGCGATACGATAAAAATGACACAGTCCGCGATTGTTCTGGAGAATCTGATCGGTCAGTTTCTCTACAGCAAGGCGGCCGAGGGAAAGGATGATTCAAAATGAAATACGCAGCACGCATCGCCGCACTGGCATTGGCAGCAGCCCTCTCCGGTTGCGCCACCACGAATAATCCGAACGACCCGCTGGAAGGTTTCAACCGGGCCATGTTCAGCTTTAACGACGGCGTCGACAAGGTCGCCCTGAAGCCGGTCGCGCAAGCCTACGATACCGTCGTGCCGGGCCCGGTGCAGACCGGCATTGGCAACTTCTTCGGCAACATCGGCGATCTGTGGTCGTCGATCAACCAATTGCTGCAAGGACGTATCGAGCAGGGCGTCTCGACCTTCATGCGGGTGGCCATCAACACCACCTTCGGTCTGGGCGGCGTGCTCGATGTGGCGACCGAAGCGCGTCTGCCACGCGAAAAATCCGATTTTGGCCAGACCCTGGGCAAGTGGGGCGTGGGCTCGGGTCCTTACCTGGTGCTGCCGTTCTTCGGTCCGTCCACGCTGCGCGATACCGCCGGCCTGCCGATCGACCTGTACGGCGACCTGTGGACCTACAAGCGTCCGATCCGCTGGCGCAATGTCGGCAGCGTGGTGCGTGTGATCGATCGTCGCGCCCAGTTGCTGGATGCCGGATCCTTGCTGGAAGACGCTGCGCTGGACAAGTATGACTTCGTCCGCGACGCCTACCTGCAACGTCGCCAGTCGCAGATCGACGGTAGTCGCAGTGGCGGCGGTGATCAGCGCAAGGAAGAAGCGGTCAAGCCCTGATCGAAGGGGATGACCGCCGAGGCGAGTGCCTGCCCACGCAGCCGCTCGCCTTGAATTTTTGCCCGAACGCACCATCTAACAATGCCGGCCTGCTGAGTTGTCAGTTTGTACAGGCCAGCCGCGTTCGGCTCAATCTGAATGGATAGAATTATGAAGATCTTCACCAAATTCCTCGCCGTTACCATTGCCGCATCGGCATTCGCCTTTGCCGGCGCCGCCAGCGCCCAGGAAGCCCCGGACGCACTGGTCAAGCGTATCAGTTCCGAAGTGCTCGACACTGCCCGCAGCGACAAGGACATCCAGTCCGGCAACAACAATCGCATCATGCAGCTGGTCGAACAGAAGATTCTGCCGTATGTCGATTTCGAACACATGACCCGTCTGGCCGCCGGCCGCTTCTGGCGTCAGGCTACTCCCGACCAGCAGAACCAGCTGATCACCGAATTCCGCAGCCTGCTGGTGTACACCTACGCCGGCGCACTGTCGCAGGTGCGTGACCAGAAGATCGAGTTCAAGCCGCTGCGCGCTGCCGCCGGCGATACCGATGTCGAAGTCAATTCGCAAGTGATCTCCTCGCGCGGCGGTGAGCCGATCCAGATCAGCTACCGTCTCGAAAAGAAGGGTGATGGCTGGAAACTGTACGACGTCAACGTGCTGGGCGCCTGGCTGGTCGAAGCCTACAAGGGCACCTTCACCAGCGAGATCAACCGCGGTGGCATCGATGGCCTGATCAAGGCACTGTCCGACAAGAACAAGCAGCTGGCTGCACGCGCCAACAAGAAGTAAGTCGTCTTCGCCCGTTATCCAGCCAGGAACCGTCATGTTCAAGCCCGCCAACTCGCTGACTTTCAAGAACGCCAGTGCCGTCCTGCGTGATGGTCTGGCGGCGATTGCCGGTGGCCAGTCCGGGATTGACCTCTCTGACGTGACGGTGGTCGACTCGTCTGCCGTGGCCACCTTGCTGGCCTGGCGGCGTGAGGCGCAACAGCGTGGCGTGGCCCTGGATTTCGGCGTGTTGCCGGCCAATCTGCAAAGTCTGGCCGACCTGTACGGCGTGTCGGTGTTGCTGCATGGCACCGATACTGCACCTACCTCCGCTACCGATCGACATCACTGACGGCAGCTTTTTCCCCACCGGGGTGTTGCGTGCAAGCGCGGCTGACCGGCCCGGGAACCCGAATTCCCCTATAATCACCGGTTTTATCGCGTCACGGTTCCCGCTTTCAAGGCCCGTCCTGTGACGCCCTGCGGCGTTGCGGGCCGCCGCTTCCTCGACTTTTCTCCTGCACGTAACGAACTCTAGGGCTGTCCCAGGCATCATGGCCGCATTGCAAATCAATGACATCAAGAAACGCTACCAGTCGCTGCAAGCGCTGGGCGGCGTTTCGCTGGCAATCGAGGAAGGCGAATTCTTTGGCCTGCTCGGTCCCAATGGCGCCGGCAAGACCACGCTGATCTCGATCATCGCCGGCCTGAACCGGGCCGACTCCGGCAACGTCACCATCCACGGCCACGATGTGGTCAGCGACTACCGCAACGCCCGCACCAAGCTGGGCGTGGTGCCGCAGGAACTGGTGTTCGATCCCTTCTTCACGGTGCGCGAGACGCTGCGCATGCAGTCCGGCTACTTCGGTCTGAAGAACAACGACCGCTGGATCGACGAGGTGATGGACAACCTGGACCTCACCAACAAGGCCGATACCAACATGCGCGCGCTGTCGGGCGGCATGAAGCGGCGCGTGCTGGTGGCCCAGGCGCTGGTGCACAAGCCGCCGGTGATCGTGCTCGACGAGCCCACCGCCGGGGTCGATGTCGAACTGCGCCAGACCTTGTGGAAATTCATCGGCCGCCTCAACCAGGAGGGCCACACCATCGTGCTGACCACGCACTACCTGGAAGAAGCGCAGGCCCTGTGCAACCGCATCGCCATGCTCAAGTTCGGCCACGTGGTGGCGCTTGATTCGACCGATGCGCTGATCAAGCGGATATCCGGTTCGCAGCTGGTGCTGCGCCTGAAGCAGGGCGCCTTGCCGGACAGCCTCAAGCCGCTGGTGACACGCCCCGAAGAACTGCTGGGCGGCAACAAGTTCACGCTGCGCGTGACCGATTACAACGAAGTCGAACCGATCCTGGCCGCGTTGCGCCAGGCCGGCGCCGAACTCGATGACATGCAATTGCAGCAGGCTGACCTGGAAGACGTCTTCATCCAGATCATGGGAGAAGAAAAATGACCGGATTCCAGACCCTGTTCTACAAGGAAATCCTGCGTTTCTGGAAGGTCGCCACGCAAACCGTGACCGCGCCGATCCTGACCGCCGTGCTGTATCTGCTGATCTTCGGCCATGTGCTGCAAGATCATGTGCAGGTCTATCCGGGGGTGCAATACACCGGATTCCTGGTACCTGGCCTGGTGATGATGAGCGTGTTGCAGAATGCCTTCGCCAACAGTTCGTCGTCGCTGATCCAGTCCAAGATCACCGGCAACCTGGTGTTCGTGCTGCTCACCCCCCTGTCGCACTGGGAACTGTTCGGCGGTTATGTGCTGGCCGCCGTCGTGCGCGGCCTGATCGTCGGCGCCGGGGTGTTCGCAGTGACGGCCTGGTTTGGCCATCTCGATTTCGTCGCGCCGTTGTGGATCCTGGTGTTTGCGCTGCTGGGCGCCGGCATCCTGGGGACGATGGGCTTGATCGCCGGCATCTGGGCTGAAAAGTTCGACCAGCTGGCCGCGTTCCAGAATTTCCTGATCGTGCCGCTGACCTTCCTCGCCGGCGTGTTCTATTCGATACATTCGCTGCCGCCGTTCTGGCAGACGGTGTCGCATTTCAACCCGTTTTTTTATATGATCGATGGCTTCCGCTACGGGTTCTTCGGCCAGTCCGACATTGCTCCCACGACCAGCCTGGCCATCGTCGCCGTGTTCTTCGTCGCACTTGCCACGCTGGCCGTGCGCATGCTCAAGAGCGGTTACAAATTGCGCGCTGGCGCGCACTGAGCGGCGTCGCCCAGTCATCCTATCCTTGTGAAGAGCCGAATCATGCTACCCACTCCCGAACTCGTCAAAAACTACATCGTCGCCGGTCTGGCGTGCCAACACATTGAAGTCGAGGGCGATGGCCAGCACTTCACTGCGGTCATCGTCTCCGAAGCGTTTGCCGGCAAGCAGCGCATCCAGCGTCACCAATTGGTCTACGCCGCGCTGGGCGACCGCATGCGTGAAGAAATCCACGCCCTGTCGATGAAGACATTGACTCCCGAAGAATTCCAGAAATAAGGCCCAGCATCATGGACAAGCTCCTCATCCGCGGCGGCAAGCGCCTGTCCGGCGAAGTCACCATTTCCGGCGCCAAGAATGCGGCGTTGCCGATCCTGTGCGCCGGCTTGCTCACGGCCGACGACCTGCGCCTGACCAACATTCCGCATCTGCAGGACGTGCTCACCATCACCAAGCTGATGAAGCAGATGGGCCTGCGGGTGCAGGAAAACGGCGAAGAAGTGGTCTTGAACGGCAATGACATCACCCGTCTGGAAGCGCCCTACGAGCTGGTCAAGACCATGCGCGCCTCGATCCTGACCCTGGGGCCGTTGCTGGCGCGCTTCGGCGAGGCCAAGGTGTCGCTGCCCGGTGGCTGCGCGATCGGTTCGCGTCCGGTCGACCAGCACATCAAGGGCTTGCAGGCGATGGGCGCCGAGATCCACATCGATGGCGGCTATATCTATGCCAAGGCCAAGCGCCTCAAGGGCGCGCGCATCGTGACCGACATGATCACCGTCACCGGCACCGAGAACCTGCTGATGGCGGCGGTGCTGGCCGATGGCGAAACCGTCCTCGAAAATGCGGCGCGCGAACCGGAAGTGGGCGACCTGGCCCAGTTGCTGGTCAAGATGGGCGCAAAGATCGAAGGCATCGGCAGCGACCGCCTGGTGATCCAGGGCGTGGAGCGCCTGCACGGCGCCACCCATGACGTGATCGCCGACCGCATCGAGACCGGCACCTTCCTGTGCGCGGCGGCGGCCGCCGGTGGCGATGTGACGCTGCGCCGTACCCGTTCGGGCCTGCTCGATGCGGCGCTCGACAAGCTGCGCGAAGCTGGCGCGATCCTGACCACGGGTGACGACTGGATCCGTATCCAGATGGCTGCACGCCCCAAGGCAGTGAGCTTCCGTACTACCGAATACCCGGGCTTCCCGACCGACATGCAGGCCCAGTTCATGGCGCTCAACTGCATTGCCGACGGCACCAGCCACGTCACCGAAACCATCTTCGAAAACCGTTTCATGCACGTCCAGGAACTGAACCGCCTGGGCGCGGCGATCGATATCGAAGGCAATACCTCCATCGTCAAGGGCGTCGACAAATTCATCGGCGCGCCGGTCATGGCGACCGACCTGCGGGCATCGGCCTCGCTGGTGATCGCCGGCCTGGCGGCCCAGGGCGAAACGCTGATCGAGCGCATCTATCACCTCGATCGCGGCTACGACCGGATGGAACTGAAGCTGTCGTCGATTGGCGCCGACATCGAACGCGTCAAATAAGCAGATACAGAACATGACTCAACAATTGACGCTGGCCCTGTCCAAGGGCCGCATCTTCGAAGAAACCCTGCCGCTGCTGGAAGCCGCCGGCATCAAGGTGTCCGAAGACCCGGAATCGTCGCGCAAGCTGATCCTGCCGACCAACGACCCTGCCGTGCGGGTGATCATCGTGCGCGCCTCTGACGTGCCGACCTACGTGCAATACGGCGCGGCCGACTTCGGCGTGGCCGGCAAGGACGTGCTGATGGAACACGGCGGCGAAGGCCTGTACCAGCCGATCGACCTCAATATCGCCAAGTGCCGCCTGTCGGTCGCCGTGCAAGAGGGTTTTGACTACGCCAATGCGGTGCGCCAGGGGGCGCGCCTGCGGGTGGTGACCAAGTACGTCAAGACTGCGCGCGAGCACTTTGCGGCCAAGGGCGTGCACGTCGACCTGATCAAGCTGTATGGCTCGATGGAACTGGGCCCGCTGGTCGGCCTGTCGGACGCCATCGTCGATCTGGTCAGCACCGGTGGCACATTGCGCGCCAACAAGTTGGTCGAGGTCGAGCACATCATCGAGATCTCGTCGCGCCTGGTGGTCAACCAGGCCGCCCTGAAGCTCAAGCGCGAACGGCTGCAACCGATCCTGGATGCGTTTGAAAAGGCATCCCGCCCGAAGTGACACCGATAGTGACATCGACTGAACCAGCCGCACACCAGGTAGACCCCATGAGCATTGCCATCCGAAAACTCGATTCCACCGAACCCGGCTTTCGCGAGAAGCTGGCCGCCGTGCTGGCCTTCGAAGCCAGTGAAGACGAAGCCATCGATCGCGCCGCCGCCACCATCCTGGCCGACGTGAAGGCACGCGGTGATGCCGCCGTGCTCGATGCCACGCATCGTTTCGACCGCCTGCAGGCGGGTTCCGTGGCGGCGCTGGAAATCGGACGCGATGCCTTGCAGGCAGCCCTGGCCGGATTGCCCGAGACCCGGCGCGCCGCATTGCAGACCGCCGCCGACCGCGTGCGCGCATACCACGAGCGGCAGAAGAAGGAATGCGGCTCGGACGGTTTCCTGTACCGCGAGGCGGACGGCACCGAACTGGGCCAGAAGGTCACGCCGCTGGACCGCGTGGGTATCTACGTGCCGGGCGGCAAGGCGGCCTATCCGTCGTCGGTGCTGATGAATGCGATTCCCGCCAAGGTGGCCGGCGTGGCCGAAGTGATCATGGTGGTGCCGACCCCCGACGGCGTACAGAACGAGCTGGTGCTGGCGGCCGCCGCTATCGCCGGCGTCGATCGCGTCTTCACCATCGGCGGCGCCCAGGCAGTCGGCGCGCTGGCCTATGGCACCGCCACCATCCCCCAGGTCGACAAGATCGTCGGTCCCGGCAACGCCTATGTGGCGGCCGCCAAGCGACGCGTGTTCGGCGTGGTGGGCATCGACATGATTGCCGGTCCTTCCGAAATCCTGGTGATCTGCGACGGCAGCACCGAGCCCGACTGGATCGCCATGGACCTGTTCTCGCAGGCCGAGCACGACGAACTGGCGCAATCGATCCTGCTGTGTCCCGATGCCGACTACATCGCTCGCGTCGAGGCCAGCATCAACAAGCTGCTCGACACGATGCCCCGGCGCGACGTGATCCGCACATCGCTCACCGACCGCGGCGCGCTGGTCAAGGTGCGCGACATGGAAGAAGCCTGCGAGATCGCCAATCTGATCGCCGCCGAGCACCTGGAGATTTCGGCCGAAGAGCCGCAGCAGTGGGCCGACCTGGTGCGCCATGCGGGCGCCATGTTCCTCGGTCGTTTCTCGTCCGAATCGCTGGGTGACTACTGCGCCGGACCGAACCACGTGCTGCCGACGTCGCGCACGGCGCGTTTCTCGTCGCCGCTGGGCGTGTACGACTTCCAGAAGCGCTCCAGCCTGATCCGGGTGTCCGAAGCGGGCGCCCAGACCCTGGGCCGGATCGCCGCCGAGCTGGCTTATGGCGAAGGGCTGCAGGCCCACGCCCGTTCCGCCGAACTGCGCCTGAAATGATGCGATGACGGCAGCCGCGGACGAAGGCTGGATCGATCGCGTGCATTGCGAGGATGCGCTGGCCGGCCTGCGGCGCATTCCCGACGGCAGCATCGACCTGCTCATCGCCGACCCGCCCTACGGGTTGGGCAAGGATTACGGCAACGATTCCGACAAGCTCGAGGCGGCCACCTACCTGGCCTGGACCGAGCGCTGGATCGACGCCGCGTTGCCCAAGCTGAAGGCCAATGGCAGCCTGTACATTTTCCTCACCTGGCGTTACTCGCCCGAGATCTTCGTCATGCTCAAGCAACGCATGATCATGCTCAACGAGATCGTCTGGGATCGCCGGGTGCCGTCGATGGGCGGCAGCACGCGCCGTTATTCGTCGGTGCATGACACCATCGGTTTCTTCGCCCGCGCCAAGGACCATTTCTTCGATCTCGACGCCATCCGCATTCCCTACGACGCCCAGACCAAGAAGGCGCGTTCGCGTTCCATCTTCGTCGGCGCCAAGTGGCTCGAGATGGGCTACAACCCGAAGGATGTCTGGAGCGTGTCGCGGCTGCATCGCGAGCACCGCGAGCGCGCCGACCATCCGACCCAGAAGCCGCTCGAGATCATCGAACGCATGGTCAAGGCCTCGTGCCCGCCGGGCGGCGTGGTGCTCGACCCGTTCATGGGCAGCGGCACCACGGCGGTGGCCGCCAGGCGCTGCGGCCGACGCTTTGTCGGCTTCGAACTCAATCCGGATTACTGTGAACTGACCCGCCAGCGGCTGGACGCGCTGCAAGCCACGAGCCCCCAAGATGAACCGATCACCGACTGACGCCGACCCCCTTGCGCCACTGATTGCCAGCGTGATCCGCGCCGACGTGCGCGCCCAGTCGGCCTACCATGTGCCGGATGCCGCCGGCATGGTCAAGCTCGACGCGATGGAAAATCCCTACACGCTGCCGCCGGCGCTGCGCCAGCAACTGTCGCTGCGATTGGCCGAAGTCGAATTGAATCGTTATCCGGTGCCATCCTATGGCGCGCTGAAGCAGGCCATCTGCCGCGAGCAGCAAGTGCCGCAGGGTTACGATGTGCTGCTGGGCAATGGCTCGGACGAGCTGATCTCCATCATCTCCACCGCCTGTGCCGGCGAGGGCCGAAAGGTGCTGGCGCCTGAACCCGGTTTCGTGATGTACGCCGTATCGGCGCGGCTGGCCGGACTGGATTACGTGGGCGTGCCGTTGCGCCCCGATTTCACGCTCGACCTGCCGGCCATGCTGGCCGCGCTGGAGCAGCACCGTCCGGCAGTGACCTATCTGGCCTATCCCAACAATCCCACCGGCACCTTGTTCGACGCGCAGGAAGTGCTGCAGATCGTGGCCGCAGCCGCCCCGTTCGGCATCGTGGTGGTGGACGAGGCCTATGGCCCGTTTTCGCCGCACAGCCTGATGGATGAGTTGCCGCGCTTCAATAATCTGGTGCTGATGCGTACCGTGTCCAAGCTGGGCCTGGCCGGACTGCGCCTGGGCTACATGTCGGCCGCGCCGGCGCTGTTGCGCGAATTCGACAAGGTGCGCCCGCCCTATAACATCAACGTGCTGACCGAGGCGGCGGCGCTGTTCATGCTGGAACACCTCGATGTGCTGCAGGCGCAAGCGGCCGAGTTGCGTGCCGCGCGCACCGGCTTGTCAGCCCGGCTGGCGGGATTGCCGGGCGTCGACGTGTTCCCGTCGGCTGCCAATTTCGTGTTGATCCGGGTCCCGGATGCCGATAAAGTCTTCGCCGCACTGGCCGCGCGCAAGGTGCTTGTCAAAAATGCCGGTAGAATGCACGGATTGTTACAAAACTGTTTGCGCATCACGGTCGGCGCCGAGCATGAAAATGCGCAGCTGCTGGCGGCGCTGGCAGAGGCCTTGCAGGTGTCGTCTTCGGCACCAAATTAAACAGTATTCCCTTTCGTCTGAACCCCGCGTTACCCTGACCATGTCTACACCGAGAACCGCAGAAGTCGTCCGCAACACCAACGAGACGCAGATTCGCGTAGCGATCAACCTCGATGGAACCGGCAAGCAGCAGCTCGACACCGGCGTGCCATTCCTCGATCACATGCTGGACCAGATCGCCCGGCACGGCCTGATCGACCTCGACATCCACGCCCGTGGCGACCTGCACATCGATGCCCACCATACGGTGGAAGACGTCGGCATCACCCTGGGCCAGGCCTTTGCCAAGGCCATCGGCGACAAGAAGGGCATTCGCCGCTACGGCCACGCCTACGTGCCGCTGGACGAAGCGCTGTCGCGCGTGGTGATCGATTTCTCGGGCCGTCCCGGTCTCGAGTATCACATCCCGTTTACGCGCTCGATGATCGGCGGCTTCGATGTCGACCTCACCAGTGAGTTCTTCCACGGCTTCGTCAATCACGCGCAAGTGACATTGCACATCGACAACCTGCGCGGCATCAACGCACACCACCAGTGCGAGACCGTGTTCAAGGCCTTCGGTCGTGCGCTGCGCATGGCGATCGAACTCGATGATCGGGCCGCCGGCACCATTCCGTCGACCAAGGGCAGCCTGTAATCACACCCGTGTGCCGGCGTAACAGCCGGTCATTCCGATATGAATAAAATTGTTGTAGTGGATTACGGCATGGGCAACCTGCGCTCGGTGGCGCAGGCGCTGCGCCATGTCGCGCCCGAGGCCGACGTGCGTATCTCGGGCGAGGTCGCCGATATCAAGTCCGCCGATCGCGTGGTGCTGCCGGGCCAGGGCGCCATGCCCGACTGCATGCGCAGCCTGCGCGAATCCGGCGTGCAGGAGGCGGTGCTGGAAGCCGCGCGTAGCAAGCCGCTGTTCGGCGTGTGCGTGGGCGAGCAGATGCTGTTCGACTGGAGCGAAGAGGGCGACACGCCAGGCCTGGGCCTGCTGCCCGGCCGGGTAGTGCGTTTCGAGCTGGACGGCCTGATGCAGGACGACGGCTCGCGCTTCAAGGTGCCGCAGATGGGATGGAACCACGTGCGCCAGAGCGCGCCGCACCCGCTGTGGGAAGGTATTGCCGATAATGCATTCTTTTACTTCGTGCACAGTTTCTACGCCGTGCCGGGCGAGCAGTCGCAGGTGGTCGGGCAGACCCCCTACGGACGCGAGTTCGCCTGTGCGGTAGCACGGGATAACATTTTTGCAACCCAGTTCCACCCCGAAAAAAGTGCATCTGCGGGTTTGCAGCTGTATCGGAATTTCGTACACTGGAAGCCTTGATTTTGCATTAAAGGCAAGTCGGCGCCACGGGCGCCACCGGTCTTTCACACCAACCTTTCACTGACAAGCCCCCCGTAGCCATGCTGCTGATACCCGCCATCGACCTCAAAGACGGTCATTGCGTCCGCCTGAAACAAGGCGATATGGAACAAGCCACCGTATTTTCCGAAGACCCGGGAGAAATGGCCATGCACTGGTTGCGCCAAGGCGCGCGCCGTTTGCACCTGGTCGATCTCAACGGCGCCTTCGCAGGCAAGCCCAAGAACGAATCCGCGGTCAAGGCCATCCTCAAGGCCGTGGCGCAATTCGCCGAAGAGAATGACGTCGACGAGATTCCGGTGCAACTGGGTGGCGGCATTCGCGACCTCGACACCATCGAACGCTATCTCGACGATGGCCTGTCGTACATCATCATCGGCACCGCTGCGGTGAAGAACCCCGGTTTCCTGCACGATGCCTGCAGCGCCTTCCCGGGCCAGATCATCGTCGGCCTGGATGCCAAGGACGGCAAGGTCGCCACCGACGGCTGGAGCAAGCTGTCCGGCCACGAAGTGATCGACCTGGCCAAGAAATTCGAAGGCTATGGCTGCGAAGCCATCGTCTACACCGACATCGGTCGCGACGGCATGATGGGCGGCGTCAACATCGAAGCCACGGTGCGCCTGGCGCAGGCGGTGTCGATCCCGATCATCGCCTCCGGCGGCGTGCACAACATCAAGGACGTCGAAGCCTTGTGCGAAGTCGAGGGCGAAGGCGTCGAGGCGGTCATCTGCGGCCGCTCGATCTACGAAGGCACGCTCGACCTGAGTTCGGCCCAGGACCGCGCCGACGAGCTGACATCAGCCCAAGACGCCGACGACCCAGCCGGCGGTCAATGACATGGCACTTGCTAAACGCATCATCCCCTGCCTGGACGTGACGGCTGGTCGCGTGGTCAAGGGAGTCAACTTCCTTGAGTTGCGCGATGCCGGCGACCCGGTCGAGATCGCCCGTCGCTACGACGACCAGGGCGCCGACGAACTGACTTTCCTGGATATCACGGCCTCTTCGGACGGCCGCGACCTGATCCTCGACATCATCGAGGCGGTGGCCTCGCAGGTCTTCATTCCGCTCACCGTAGGTGGTGGCGTGCGCTCGGTCGAGGATGTGCGTCGCCTGCTCAACGCCGGCGCCGACAAGGTCGGCATCAATACCTCCGCCGTGACCAACCCGCAACTGGTGGCCGATGCCGCCAACAAGTACGGTTCGCAATGCATCGTGGTGGCGATCGACGCCAAGCGCGCCGGCGACGGTCGCTGGGAGGTCTATACCCACGGCGGTCGCAATGCCACCGGCCTGGATGCGGTGGAATGGGCGCGCAACATGGCACGCCTGGGCGCTGGCGAAATCCTGCTGACCAGCATGGATCGCGACGGCACCAAGAGCGGTTTCGATCTCGACCTGACCCGCGCGGTGTCGGAAGCGGTCACCATTCCGGTGATCGCCTCGGGTGGCGTGGGTGGTTTGCAGGACCTGGCCGATGGCATCACGCGCGGGCGCGCCGACGCGGTGCTGGCGGCCAGCATTTTCCACTATGGCCAGCACACCGTGCAGGAAGCCAAGCGCTTCATGGCCGACCAGAACATTTCCATGAGGCTGGCATGAGCATCAGCGCCAAATGGCTCAACAAGGTACGCTGGGATGAAGTCGGCCTGGTGCCTGTGATTGCCCAGGAAGTCGGTTCCAACGATGTACTGATGTTCGCCTGGATGAACCGCGAAGCATTGACGCGCACGGTCGAGACCGGCGAAGCCGTGTACTGGAGCCGTTCGCGCAAGAAGCTGTGGCACAAGGGCGAGGAGTCGGGGCATTTCCAGAAGGTGCACGAGATCCGCCTCGACTGCGACGAAGACGTGGTGCTGCTCAAGATCGAGCAGATCGCCGGTATCGCCTGTCACACTGGACGCCATTCCTGTTTCTTCCAGAAGCTCGAGGGCGACGCCACCAACGGCGAGTGGGTGACGGTCGAGCCGATCATCAAGGATCTGGCGCCCGGCGCCGGTGGCGCGCCTGCCGCCAAGCCGGCCGAGAAGGTCAGGAAGCCCCGCAAGAGCGCCGAACCGGGCAAGCCATCATGAGCGACATCCTGCAACGCGTGGCCGACGTGATCGAGTCGCGCAAGCCCGCCAATGGCGGCAACCCCGAGCAATCCTACGTGGCCAAGCTGTTCGCCAAGGGCGACGATGCCATCCTCAAGAAGATCGGCGAGGAAGCCACCGAAACCGTGATGGCCGCCAAGGATGCACGCGTGTCTGGCGACAAGTCCAAGGTGCTCTATGAGTGCGCCGACCTGTGGTTCCATTCGATGGTATTGCTGGCGCAGTTCGACCTGAAACCGCAAGACGTCATCGATGAGCTGGCGCGCCGTGAAGGCCTGTCGGGCCTGGCTGAAAAGGCCAGTCGTCCCGACTGAAGCTCATCCATTCACCAGGAGAACGATGTTGGATAACTGCATTTTCTGCAAGATCGCGGCCGGTGAGATCCCGTCCAAGAAGATCTACGAAGACGAAGACGTGATCGCCTTCCACGACATCAACCCGGCCGCGCCGGTGCATTTCCTGGTGGTGCCGCGCCGTCACATCGCGACGCTGGCCGATTGCGGCCCGGACGAGATCGCGCTGCTGGGCAAGATGGCCACGCTGGCGCCCAGGCTGGCGGCCGAACAGGGGTGTGGCTTCCAGCTCGACGCCGAAGGCAACCGCAGCGGTGGCTTCAAGACCTTGTTCAACACCGGACCGGATGGCGGGCAAGAGGTGTACCATCTGCACATGCACGTCATTGGCGGGCCGCATCCGTGGCGCGTGCGCTTCGTGCAACAATGACAAGCCCGATCTTACGGGCGTAGGACAGGGAACGTTTTTACAGACTGGGACAGGGATGTCCGCTTAGGAGAATAGAATGGGTTCGTTCAGTGTTTGGCATTGGCTGATTGTCTTGGTGATCGTGATGCTGGTGTTTGGTACCAAGAAACTCGGCAACATGGGTTCCGACCTGGGCAAGGCCGTCAAGGGTTTCAAGGACGGCGTCAAGAATGGCGACGAAGAAAAGAAGGATGCGGCCATCGATGTCCAGGCCAAAGAGAAGGACAAGACCGGTACCTGATCCCGCGTGTTGCAGCCTGACCGGCGGTGCTCGTGGCGCCGCCGAGGGTCCGGTGGGCTTCCATCTTCTGGCGGGTGCCGGCCCGTCCTGTCATCGGGCCAGGCCCGTCCTTAATCTGCATTCAAATGTCCAGAAAGACTCATGATTGATATCGGCCTTACCAAGCTGGCCCTGATCGGCGTGGTCGCGCTGGTGGTGATCGGTCCCGAGCGCCTGCCGAAGGTGGCGCGCATGGCCGGCACCCTGTTCGGCCGGGCGCAGCGTTACATCAACGACGTCAAGAGCGAGGTCAGCCGCGAAATCGAGCTGGAAGAGCTGCGCAAGATGCGCACCGACGTCGAGCAGGCCGCAAGCGAGGTGTCCAGCGGGTTCAACAAGAGCATGTCCGACACCGAGTCGCAGTTGAATGACGCCTGGAACGGCGGCGACGACGCCTCGACCTACGACAGCGCCAGTGCTGCCGGCGACAGCTGGAAGCGTACACCCAACGCCGACCTGCTGGCGATCAAGGCAAAGGCATTCCGGCGCAAGAAGCTGGCGCGCACCACGGCCGTTCCGACCTGGTACAAACAGCACAACGGCCGCAAGACGCGCGTGATTTCGGCCTCGGCCCGCGTGGCCAGGTATCGTCCGATCAGCGCTGGCAAATCGGCCGGCTTCTTTTAATCCCGGGGTGCGATGTGTCGCGTCCCTTTTTGATCCTGCTGCAAATCCATGGCTGAAGAAAACAACCCGGCCGCCGGCGATGACACCTTCATCTCGCACCTGATCGAATTGCGCAGTCGCCTGGTCAAGGCGTCGGCGGTGGTGCTGGTGGTGTTCCTGTGCATGATGCCGTTCGCGGCCCATATCTTCGATGTGCTGGCCGCGCCTATGCTGGCGGCCCTGCCCACCGGCAGCAAGATGATCGCCACCGGCGTCATCACGCCGTTCCTGATCCCGATCAAGGTCACCATGATGGCGGCCGTGCTGGTCTCGTTGCCATGGGTGCTGTATCAGGTGTGGGCCTTCGTCGCGCCTGGCCTGTATGCGCATGAGAAGCGGCTCATCGCGCCGCTGGTCATTTCGTCTTCGCTGCTGTTCGTCGTGGGCGTCGCGTTCTGTTACTTCTTCGTGTTCGGTGTGGTGTTTCCGTTCATCAACAACTTTGCGCCGAAGTCGGTATCGGTGGCGCCGGATATCGATGCCTACGTCGATTTCGTGCTGACCATGTTCGTGGCCTTCGGCGTGACCTTCGAGGTACCCGTGATCGTGGTGGTGCTGGTGCGCATGGGCCTGGTGCCGCTGGCCAAGCTCAAGCAGATCCGTCCTTACGTGATCGTCGGCGCCTTCGTCATCGCCGCCGTGGTCACGCCACCGGACATCATGAGCCAGTTGCTGCTGGCCGTGCCGCTGGTGTTGCTGTACGAGGTCGGCCTGTTGATCGCCCCGATCTTCGAGCGCGTCACCCGCGCGCCGGACAGTGCCGATGAGCCCAAGTCGTCGACTGCCGATTGAGCGGCTAACTGGTCGCAGCATGAAAAAACGCCGTTCGGAGGCTTGCCCCGAACGGCGTTTTTCATTGGATCGTCGATCGCTGCGCGTTAAGTTGCGCCGTCCTCGGGGGTGTACAGCGCAATGCCGCGCAACCAGTCCACCAGCGGATAGGCGTCCTTGAAGCCGCTCAGCACATCGCCTGCCAGGTCCTTGGGAATCTTCTTGCTGACATCGGTCTCGGTCCAGACGATGAAGCTCTTGCGCTTAACGTATTCGAGGTTGGGGCTGTCGGCATCGAAGCCCTTGGGCGGGCGCGACAGCATGCCTTCTTGCTGCAGATCGCCAAAGGTCGCCACCAGCTTCTTGTTCTTGCGCATTTTGGTGAAGCCCGCCGCGTCTTCGATAACGCGGGTGCGGATGGCGCGCAGCCGGGCCGGCGGCGGCAGGTACTCGCCGCCGGCGATGAGCAGCGTGCCGGCCGCATCGATGTGGAAATAATAGGCCGGGCCGCCGCCCTGGCTGGGCTTCTTCAGGCCGCTGGCCGTGATGGCGGCCGAGAAATGCGTCTTGTAGGGGCTCTTGTCGTGCGAAAAGCGCATGTCACGGTTGATCCGGAACAGCGCCTTCTTCGGATTGCATCCGGCCACCGCCGGATCGAACCTGGCGATGTCGGCGATCAGTTGCGTGGTCAGCGCCAGGAACTCGGCGCGCAGGATGTCATAGCGCGGCTTGTTCATCACGAACCAGGCGCGGTTGTTGTTTTCGCTCAGTTCCGCCAGGAAGCGGGTCAGGTCACGCACATGCATGGAAAGAGGTCTCCGTTGGGGCCGGCCGCGCCGGTGATCCGGCGGCGGCCATTGATTGTGCTTACTCTTCTTCTTCGTCGTCGGTGCGTACCGGCGGCGGACGCTTGCCGACCGTGATAGACAGCTTGGTTTCCTGCGCCCGGCGCAGCACGGTCATGTTGATCGCCTGGCCCGGGGTGAGCTGGGCGATTACGTTGAGCATCTCGGTGGTGTCGACCACCGGCTTGCCTTCGATGCTGACCAGGATGTCGCCCGGCTTCATGCCCGCGCGATCGGCCGGCCCGCCCTTGAGCACGCCGGCGATGATGGCGCCGGTCTTCTTGCCCAGGCCGAAGCTCTCGGCCAGTTCCGGCGTGATGTCCTGCGGCTCGACGCCGATCCAGCCGCGCACCACCTGGCCGTGGCTGATGATCGATTCCATTACCGTCTTGGCGGTCGACATGGGAATCGCAAAGCCGATGCCGAGGTTGCCGCCGGTGCGCGAATAGATCGCCGTATTGATGCCCAGCAGGTTACCGTTGGTATCGACCAGCGCGCCGCCCGAGTTACCCGGATTGATGGCCGCATCGGTCTGGATGAAGTTCTCGAAGGTATTGATGCCCAGATGGTTGCGGCCCAGCGCCGAGACGATGCCCATGGTCACCGTCTGGCCGACGCCAAACGGATTGCCGATGGCCAGCACCACGTCGCCCACCGAACTGGTCTCGGGATGCCCCAGCGTGATCGCCGGCAGGTTGGGCAGGTCGATCTTGATCACCGCCAGGTCGGTTTCGGGGTCGATACCGACTACCTTGGCGGTGGCTTTGCGACCGTCTGCCAGCGCCACTTCGATCTGGTCGGCCGATTCCACCACATGGTTATTGGTCAGGATGTAGCCTTGCGGGCTGACGATCACGCCCGAGCCCAGGCTGGACTGCTTGTCTTCCTGCTGCTGGTCGTCGAACTGGTCGCCGAAGAACTTGCGGAAGAACGGATCGTTCTGGAATGGGCTTTTTTGCGGCCGTGCCTCGGTGGTGGTAAAGATGTTGACCACCGACGGCATGGCCTGGCGCGCCGCGTGGCGATACGAGGTCAGCGCCGGTGCATCCGGCGTGGCTTCCTGCATCGGTACGGTGGAAGCGGCAGGGCGGGCGCGCGAGCTGAAGCTGCCCGATGCCCAGTCCGGCTTGAGGGTCGCTACAATGAACCACAAAGCCAAACCTACTGTTACGGTTTGGGCAAACAACAGCCATAAACGTCGCATATTGAAATTTAAAGAGGAAGAAGAATGACACGGCAGATTAACAGAGACGAGCTCGCCACATTTCTGGGGCAGACCCTGAATGCCGCGCAATTCAAGGATTATTGCCCAAACGGGCTGCAGGTGGAAGGGCGCACCACCATCGCTTCGGTGGTCAGCGGCGTCACCGCCAGCCTGGCACTGCTGGAGGCGGCGCTGGACCTGAAGGCCGATGCGGTCCTGGTCCACCACGGTTATTTCTGGCGCGGCGAAGATCCGCGCGTGATCGGTATCCGCCAGCGCCGCCTCAAACTGCTGCTGGCCAATGACATCAACCTGTTCGCCTATCACCTGCCGCTGGACGCGCACCCGCAACTGGGCAATAACGCGCAACTGGCGCGCCAGCTTGATCTCGCCCCCGAGGGGCGCTTCGGCGACAACGATCTTGGCTGGCTGGGGCGCTCCGGCATGGCGTCGATCAAGACGGCGGGTGACCTGGCCGCACTGATCGAAAAACGACTGGGCCGCGCGCCGTTGCTGATCGGCGACCCGCAACAGCCATTGGGCCAGATCGCATGGTGCACCGGCGCGGCGCAAGGCATGCTGGACGACGCCATCGGGGCCGGCGCCAGCGCCTACATCAGCGGCGAGATATCCGAGCCGACGGTGCACCTGGCGCGCGAGACCGGCACCGTCTACATCGCCGCCGGTCATCACGCCACCGAGCGCTATGGCGTGCAGGCACTGGGTGCCTATGCTGCGCAGCACTTCGGTATCGAGCACCGGTTTATCGACATCGATAACCCGGTGTGATGGCGCCGGGCTTGCCTGGCTTACTGCTTCTTCAGCGCGTCGCGAATCTCACGCAGCAGCAGCACATCTTCGGGCGGGACCACCGGCTTGGCGGCTTCTGCGGCCTGTTCATTGCGGGCGGTCAGCTCACGCGCCTTGTTGATCGCGCGCACCATCTGGAAGATGATGAATGCCAGGATCAGGAAGTTGAGCAGGATGGTGAGGAAGTTGCCGTAGGCAAATACGGCGCCGGCTTTTTTTGCTTCGGCCAGCGGCAGTCCGTAGGCCTGGCCGTTCAACGGAAGATAATAAGCGGCGAAATCGAGACCACCAAAGATCTTGCCGACCACCGGCATGATGATATCTTCCACCAGTGAACTGACGATCTTGCCGAAAGCGCCGCCGATGATGACACCGACGGCCAGGTCGACGACGTTGCCCTTGATCGCGAATGCACGGAAGTCCTTGAGCATGCTCATCCTTGTTTCTCCTGTTAAAGATTGCCAGTAATTCATGAAATATTATTGCTAAGCGCGTTATATCGCGCTCGGCGAAAAAAGTAAATTGGACATCGTCCGACGCCGCACTGCGCAAAAAGGGGAGACCGGAACAGACTGACTGCGGGTTGCGCTGCGTCAAAACCCGCTTGTGCCAATGCCGCTACCATTGCCGCCGTTAGCTTCAAAACCCTATTCAGCTTATATATAATCGAAAAGTTGCATGAGGGTCACTTAGAAGGTCCACGCTAACTTACATTTTGGAGATAGGGGTCTTTATGACTGACGACAATCAGGTCGATGCAAGTCGACGGGGTTTGCTAGTTGCGACTTGCGCGGCCGGAGGTGTAGCGGGCTTGGCCACCGCCGGAGCGTTCGTGTCCACCCTGCAACCGTCGGAGCGCGCCAAGGCTGCCGGCGCACCGGTCGAGGTCGATATATCCAGCCTGGTTCCCGGTGAGATGCGCACCGTCGAGTGGCGCGGCAAGCCGGTATGGATTCTCAAGCGCACGCCCGAGATGCTGGCCTCGCTCAAGGCGGCCGATGCCCAGGTGGCCGATCCCGCGTCCAAGCGCACCGATTTTTCCGAGACACCCGACTACGCGCTCAATGAATGGCGCGCCATCCGCAAGGACATCCTGGTGGTGGTCGGCATCTGCCCGCACCTCGGTTGCTCGCCCAGTGCGCGCTTCCAGACCGGGGCGCAGCCTTCGTTGCCGGATGACTGGCACGGCGGCTTCCTGTGCCCCTGCCACGGATCGACCTTCGATCTTTCCGGGCGCGTCTACAAGAACAAGCCGTCCCCAGACAACCTCCAGGTGCCGCGCTACATGTTCGAAGGCGAAAACAAGCTGGTGATCGGCAAAGACGAAAAAGGGGAGGCTTGATCATGGGAGCATTCCACGAGAAGAAACTGCCTGACGACGCGCCGGCTTCGGCCAAGGCACTCAACTGGATCGACGCACGTTTCCCGCTGACATCCACCTGGAAAGCCCACCTCTCCGAGTACTACGCACCCAAGAACTTCAACTTCTGGTACGCCTTCGGTTCGTTGGCGCTGCTGGTGCTGGTGATCCAGATCGTCACCGGCATTTTCCTGGTGATGCACTACAAGCCCGATGCCAACCTGGCCTTTGCCTCGGTCGAGTACATCATGCGCGACGTCCCCTGGGGTTGGCTGGTGCGCTACATGCACTCCACCGGCGCCTCGGCCTTCTTCATCGTGGTCTACCTGCACATGGTGCGGGGCCTGCTCTATGGCTCATACCGCAAGCCGCGCGAACTGGTGTGGCTGTTCGGCGTGGGCATCTTCCTGTGCCTGATGGGCGAGGCCTTCTTCGGTTACCTGCTGCCATGGGGCCAGATGTCGTACTGGGGCGCCCAGGTGATCGTCAACCTGTTCGGTGCGATTCCCTTCATCGGCCCTGACCTGTCGCTGTGGCTGCGGGGTGACTACGTGGTGTCGGATGCCACGCTGAACCGTTTCTTCTCGTTCCACGTGATCGCCATCCCGCTGGTGCTGATCGGGCTGGTGGCGGCGCACATCATCGCGTTGCACGAAGTCGGTTCGAACAACCCCGACGGCATCGAGATCAAGGAGAACCTGGACGCCAACGGCGTGCCGCTGGATGGCGTGCCGTTCCACCCGTACTACTCGGTGCACGATATCTTCGCCGTGGCGATCTTCCTGATCGTGTTTTCGGCGGTGGTGTTCTTTGCGCCCGAGATGGGCGGCTACTTCCTCGAGTACAACAACTTCATCCCGGCCGACTCGCTCAAGACGCCGCCGCATATCGCCCCGGTGTGGTATTTCACGCCGTTCTACTCGATCCTGCGTGCGACCACTGCCGACTTCATGGGATGGCTGATCGGCGCCGTGGCGTGCTACGTGGCGCTGCTGTCGTTCAAGTCGAACCTGTCGCGCAAGCTCAAGCTGGCTTCGATCGTGATCGGCCTTTTGGTCATCGTGGGCATGCTGGTATTCGACGCCAAGTTCTGGGGCGTGGTGCTGATGGGCGTGTCGGTGGTGATCCTGGGCGGTTTGCCGTGGCTGGATCATTCGCCAGTCAAGTCGATCCGCTATCGTCCGGACTGGCATAAATATATCTACATCGTGTTCGCGATTGCCTTCGTGGCGCTGGGCTATCTCGGGGTGCAGCCGCCGACGGCCATCGGCACCGCCATCGCCCAGGTATGTTCGTTCATCTATCTCGGCTTCTTCCTGTTGATGCCATGGTGGAGCGCGGCCGGCACCTTCAAGCCGGTACCCGATCGTGTTACCTACCATCCGCACTGAGCCAGCCGCCAAAAGGATAACAACATGAAATTGCTGAAGAGACTGCTCGCCACGCTGGCGTTGGTGCCGGCCCTGGCATGCGCCAGCGAAGGCGGCATCGCGCTGGACCATGCGCCGGACCGTACCAAGGATGTTTCTGCGTTGCAAAACGGGGCGCGATTGTTCGTCAACTACTGTCTGAATTGCCATTCGGCTTCCTCGATGCGCTACAATCGCCTGCGCGATATTGGCCTGTCAGAAGACCAGATCAAGGCTAACCTCTTGTTTACAGGGGAAAAAGTCGGGGATTTGATGAAAATCTCGATGCTGCCGCAAGACGCCAAGGCCTGGTTTGGGGCGACGCCACCCGATTTATCGGTCATCGCCCGCGCCAAGGCTTCCGAGCTGGGATCGGGGCCGGACTGGATTTATACCTACCTGCGCAGTTATTATAGGGATGATAGTCGGCCCACCGGCTGGAACAACATGTTGTTCCCCAACGTCGGCATGCCGCATGTGTTGTGGGAATTGCAAGGAATTCGCGGGGTGAAGTACGTAGATGAGAAAGACCCCCACGATCCTGCGAAAACCGTCCACAAATTTGCGGGTTACGAGCAGATCAAGCCCGGTAAGTTGAGCGCGATCGACTATGATAACGCCGTCGCCGACCTGGTCGGCTACCTGGAATGGATGGCCGAACCGGCGCAGAACACGCGCAAGCGGCTGGGTGTCTGGGTCTTGTTGTTCCTGGGGGTGTTTCTGGTGCTGACCTGGCGTTTGAACGCTTCCTATTGGAAGAACGTCAAGTAAAAAAGTAAAATCACGTATTCCCGCAGTTTTTGCGGAATCGCGTACCGGGGTGAGCGTAAACACGTCTCGCCCCCCTTTTGTTTTTAGGGCTCTATAAAATGATGGTTCTCTACTCGGGCACGACCTGCCCATTTTCGCAACGTTGCCGCCTCGTCCTGTTCGAAAAGGGCATGGATTTCGAGATTCGCGACGTCGACCTGTTCAACAAGCCGGAAGATATTTCGGTCATGAACCCTTATGGCCAGGTGCCTATCCTGGTCGAGCGCGATCTGGTGCTGTACGAATCGAACATCATCAACGAATACATCGACGAGCGTTTTCCTCACCCGCAACTGATGCCGGCCGACCCGCTGATGCGTGCGCGCGCCCGTCTGATGCTGTTCAACTTCGAGAAGGAACTGTTCGTCCACGTGCACACGCTGGAAAACGAAAAGTCGAAGGCTGCCGAAAAGAGCCAGGAAAAGGCCCGCAACGAGATTCGCGACCGCCTGACCCAATTGGCGCCGCTGTTCCTGAAGAACAAGTACATGCTGGGCGACGAGTTCTCGATGCTCGACGTGGCCCTGGCGCCGCTGCTGTGGCGCCTGGATCACTATGGCATTGAGCTGTCGAAGACTGCCGCCCCGCTGATGAAGTATGCCGAGCGCATTTTCTCGCGTCCGGCCTACATCGAAGCGCTGACCCCGTCCGAAAAGGTCATGCGCCGTTAAGCCGCATTGCCGCAGGCGGTCGCACCCGGTGCGCGCCTCGGCTTGTCGCCGCAACCCCGGCCATGCCGGTAGATGACGGATTGGTCGCTCGCCGCCCGATCCTGTCATTGCAGATCATTTCAAGTCATGCAAGAAGTCTCGACCAAGCCCTATCTGCTGCGCGCCATCTACGAATGGTGCACCGACAACGGTTACACGCCCCACATCGCCGTGGTGGTCGACGGCCGCACGCGGGTGCCGATGCAGTTCGTCAAGAATGGCGAGATCGTCCTCAACATCAGTTTTGAGGCGACCAGTGCATTGAAGATGGAAAACGACAGCATCAGTTTCAGTGCCCGTTTTGGCGGTGTCTCGCGCGACATCCTGATCCCGATCGAAAACGTGATTGCCATCTACGCCCGTGAAAACGGCCAGGGAATGGCCTTCGAAGCGCCCAATCCGGCCACCGCAGTCGCCGCAGAGGATGCGGCGGCAGATACGGCGCCGGTCTTGTCGTCGGTGCCGGTTTCTGAGCCGGAAAAGAAGGGTTTTCCGATCGATGGTAGTGACGATAATCCCGAACCACCAAAAAAAGGCGGCAGGCCTGTACTAACCCGGATTAAATAGGTTATACTCGCTGGCTAGATTTTGCTGGCTTAGCTCATCTGGTAGAGCACCTGACTTGTAATCAGGGGGTGGCGGGTTCAAGTCCTGCAGCCAGCACCAAGTTTCAAAAGAAAAGGCCCACCGTCTGGTGGGCCTTTTCTTTTTTTACGTCCGTCGGCGCACATCATTGCAGCAGCAGTGCGAGATTGCGCCGGGCAGCCATGTGAAAAAATATCCAGGCAAATTATTTAGCACTTATTTTTGCGCGACATGGCGGGTGTTGCAGGAATATTGTCATTCAGACAATTCCTATATTCTTAGTTTTCCGCGCAGACCATGATGCGGTTTTGCATCGCACAAGGCGATGCATCCTCTAACCAACATCATGGGAGGGTGTCACATGCGGGGCCTCACTCTTTTTTTCATGCTTATGCTCACCGTTGGTGTGGCTAGTGCGAGAGACATTCCGAGATGCTCCCTGACGCCCGCCGGTTCACTTGCTTTCGGCGCTCAGGCAGTGACGTTGCCACGCGACGCTGTGAGTGGAGTGGAGATTGCACGACGCACTATCTCGTACCGGATGTCCTGTCGCAACTTGCCGGTCGGTCGTATGATCGCTGTCAAGTTCCGGCCCAATGTCGACAATTGTCCGGCCCATGGCGATCCCAACTTCCTGAGTACCAATTCAATTCCCAATGTGGGCTTCAGCTTCGCTGGCACCCGCGTGCCGCCCGGGGGGACTGGTTCATCGGCAATTTGTACGAACAGTGCGACGGAGGTCAACGGGCGTTTTTTCGATCTCGTATTGCAGCGGGTGCGTGACAGTTCCGAGACGTTCGATTTTTCTATCAGCACCGCGCTGGTGAAGACCTCGGGAAGCTTGCAGACGGGGTTTGCCAGCTATGCGGGCAATATCGGGACGATGGACTGGGTTCTTCTGGGCCATTACCCGTATAAAAACCGTCAGTTTGAAAACAACGACACGATCAGCGCTTCTGCCGCAGTCACGGTCAATGCGCTGACATGTTCCATTCCGAATGTCAGGGTGGCCATGGGCAATGTGGCTACAGGCGCCCTGACAGGGCCGGGAGCCAGGGCGGCGCCATGGAAGAATTTCTCGATCCCGGTGGAAAATTGTCCGCCCGACCTGAATCGTATTCGCTTCAAGCTGGATCATCTCAATCCCATGCTGGACCGGTCGAACCATGTGATGGCGGTGACCGGAGCCAGCGATTCCGCCACTGGCGTGGGAATCCAGATAGGGCATGACGACGGTAACGAAACCATACTGGCGTTCTCGCAAATGCATGACGTCACTGGCTATAGCTCCATTCAGTCGACCGGCGGTCGTTTCATGATTGCGCTGAAGGCGCGGTATTTCAAGCCTGCTGTAGTGACTGAAGTGGTGCCGGGAAAAGCCGATGCTTCCGCACTGGTCACCATGTCATATCAATGAGGTGGCGGCGTACCGCGACCGCGATCCCGTAGCGCTGAGGACCGAGACAGCGGTCATCCACGCACCGCTGCCAGTTCGCGCAGCGCGACGTGCTGCAACAGCATGATGGTCTTGCCGTCGACGATCTCCCCACGCTCGACTGCATCGAGGGCGTCATCGAGCGTCATCTCCAGCACTTCGAGATCTTCGCCCTCGGCCTTCACGCCACCGCCGTCATTGATACGGGTTGTCGCGTCATATTCGCCGGTGAAGAAATAAAGCTTTTCGGTCACTGAGCCCGGGCTCATGTAAGCCTCGAATACCTTGCGGACCGCGTCGACGCGGTAGCCGGTTTCTTCCTCCGCTTCGGCGCGGATGCGCTCTTCCGGCGACGCCTGGTCGAGCAGGCCGGCAGCGGCCTCGATCAGCATGCCATCGTGCCCGTTCACGAATACAGGCAGCCTGAACTGGCGCGTCAGGATCACGGTCCTGCGCGACCGGTCTACTAACAATATCGTGGCGCCATTGCCACGATCATAGGTCTCGCGGCTTTGCCGCTGCCAGGTCCCATCCCGGCGAAGATAATCGAACGTGGTCTTCTTCAGCACATACCAGTCGTCGGAAAGCGTCACCGTGTCGATGATGCGCACCCGGTCTTGTGTTGGCGTCATGCGGTTCTCCTGGTTGTAAATCTGTTTTTAAGCCCGCTTTATGATATCGTGCATATTCGTGCAATACCAAGAATAAACGTGCAAACATATGTTGACGTCACAACGCAAGAAAAAGACCCTGGAGATACTGGCCAGTACCGGACAAGTATTGGCTGGAGATCTGGCGCAGGCATTCGGGGTGTCGGAAGACACGATTCGACGCGACCTGCGCGAACTCGCCGCAGAGGGCTTGCTGCAGCGCGTACATGGCGGCGCGTTGCCGGCTTCATCGGCGGTGGCGCCGTTCGCCCAGCGGCGGGGCCTGGAATCGTCGGGCAAGCAGCAGATCGGGCGCGCTGCCGCGGCGATGATCGAAGCGGGGCAGATTGTCTTCATCGACGGCGGCACTACCTCGGCCGAGCTGGTGCGCCACATTCCGCATACCCTGGCGGCCACGGTCGTGACCCACAGCCCCACCGTGGCAGTGGCGCTGGTCGATCATCCGCAGATCGATGTGGTCATGATCGGTGGCAAGCTCTACAAGCATTCGATCGTCAATGTCGGCGCCGCCGCCATCGAGGCGATGTCGCATATCAATGCCGATCTCTACTTCATGGGCGTCACCGGCGTGCACCTGACGGCAGGACTCAGCACTGGCGATCTTGAAGAGGCCTACGTGAAACGTGCGCTGGCCGCCCGCGCGGCAGAAACGGTGGTGCTGGCGTCGATGGAAAAGCTCAACGCAGCGTCCGCCTACGCGATTGGTGATATCACGCTGGCGCGCACCATCGTCGTCGAACCGGATGCGCCAGGGGCGTTCTGTTCCCGCCTGGAGACGTTGGGCGTGAGTGTCGTGCGCGCTTGACGGAGGGGGTGGCAAGAGCTGCGTCGAAGTCCGTCGAGAAATCAGACGCATCTCTTGGCTGCATCAATCGTGATATCATAAATTGATACCATTGATGGGATGAAAAGTACCCATCAAAGAACCCTCACTGCGATTTTTTCTGATCCGATTCAATCCTCTATCGAGTGGCGAAAGATTGAATCTCTCTTTGCCGCGCTTGGTGCAGAGATCGTAGAAGGGGCGGGTTCGCGGGTGCGTTTCATGATGCGGGGAGAGATTGCCACCTTTCATCGCCCGCATCCACGCAAGGAAGCGAAACCCTACCAAGTGCGTGACGCAAGGGCCTTTTTGCACAATATCGGTATCGCACCGGGGATGGAGTAAAAATATGGGAACGATGACTTACAAGGGATACGCCGCCCGTATCGAGTACAGCGAAGAAGATGAGAGTTTTATCGGTCACATCGCCGGTATTCGCGACGTCGTCGGTTTTCACGGCGATTCGGTGAGCTCGCTCAAAGCCGCTTTCGAAGAGGCGGTGGAGGATTATCTCGCCACCTGCATCAAGGTCGGCCGGGCACCGCAAAAACCATATTCGGGAAAATTCATGCTGCGGGTCGCCCCCGAAGTGCATGCCTACGCTGCCACCATGGCCCAGGCGCGTGGGCTCAGCCTGAATGCCTGGGCGGCCGAAGCGCTGGCCCGATATCGTTGAACAGCGCATGGTTGTGGCGGGCCTGAGTCCAGCCCGCAATCCCTCTCAACTTCACGCGCGCATGTATAACAAAACCAGCAGCGCACCAATCCCTAAAAGCAGACCGTGCCCTTGCCGCGGCTCTTGGCCTCGTACATGCAGGCGTCGGCTTCTCGCATCAACTGCTCGGCGCTGACGATGCGGTCTATCTCCTGCACCGCCATGCCGATGCTGGCGCCTACGCGCATGGCGCCGTCGCTGTCAGGTAGCGGCTGGGAGATGGCCTCGATCAGCGCGCGGGCGTGGTCTGCGGCATTTTGCACCGTATTGTTCGGGCCTTCCAGCAGCACCACGAATTCATCGCCGGCCAGGCGAAACGCGCTGTCGGTCTGGCGGATGTTATCCCTGAGACGGGTGGCCACGGCCTGCAGCATCAGGTCGCCGGCTTCATGGCCATGCTCGTCATTGATGCGCTTGAAACCGTCGAGATCGATGAACAGCACATGCAGCGTGGCGCGATTGCGGTGCGCGCGCTCCTGCGCCAGCGGCAGCATGTCGTTAAGCGCACGCCGGTTCATCAGGCCGGTCAAGGTATCGTGCCTGATCTCGTGCTCGCGCTGCGCTTCGCTCTGCTTGCGCTCTGAAATGTCATGCAGGAACATGATGCCGATGCGCTGGCCGTTGACGGCCAGCGTACGCATGCGCGCCTCCACCGGAAACACGCCGCCGTCCTTGTGCATCGCCTGCAGGTCCTGACGGCGCACCAGCAGCGAATGCATGCCTTCTTCCAGGTAGCGCCCCCATTGCTGGCTGGCCGAGGCAGCGGCGTCATGCGGCACGATCAATTCCTGTGGCGTGCGCCCCAGGGCCTCGGTCGCCAGCCAGCCGAAGATGTGTTCGGCTTCACGGTTCCAGGCCGTGACCAGGCCTTGATTGTCGAGGCGTATATACGCGTCGCTGGCGTTCTCGAGCACGGCCGTGAGTTCGCTTTCGCGCTTGCGCAATTCATCGGTGCGCAAGACCACCTTCTGTTCCAGGTCGCGGTGCAACGCTGCCAGTTCGAGCCGGGCCTGCTTCTCCGCATGGATGTCCTGCACCACCGAGATGAAATAGTCCAGCGTGCCATCCGGCTTGAGCTTCTTGGTCACGCCCAGGTCGATCCACACTTCGCTGCGGTCGCGCCGCAGATAGCGCTTCTCCAGATGGTATTGCCCGATCTCGCCCTTGATCAGTTGCTCCAGCAGATGAAGGTCGGCATCCAGGTCGTCCGGATGCGTGATGTCCTGGAAGGTCAGGGCCATCAGTTCGGTGGCGCTGTAGCCGACGATGCGGCACAGGGCCTTGTTGACCGTGAGCCAGCTGCCGTCGGTTCCGATCAGCGCGATGCCGACCCGGGCCAGTTCGAACACCGACCGGAATTGGTGTTCGTGGTCGGCCAGGCGGGCGTCGCTCAGCGCCAACTGGTCATGCGTATCGAGCAAGCCTTCGAGCAGCTGGATCTCTTTGGTGACGATCGAGGCCAGGTCCTGCAGCAGTTCCAGTTCTTCCGGCTTGAGGGTCTTGGGCTTGGAGTCGATGACGCACAGGGTGCCGATCGGCAGCCCCTCGTTGCTGCGGATGGGCACGCCGGCGTAGAAGCGGATGCTGGGTTCGGACAGCACCAGCGGGTTGTCGCGGAAACGTTCGTCGTCGGTTGCATCCGACACCACCAGGCTCGACTCTTCCATGATGGTGTAGGCGCAGAAGGCCTGGCTGCGTGGCGTCTGCTCGACCTCCAGACCGACCTTCGACTTGAACCATTGACGCTCGGCATCGAGCAGCGATATCAGCGAGATCGGCACATCGAGCAACCTGCTGGCCAGTCGCGTGACGCGATCAAAGGCAGGATCGGGACCGCTGTCGAGCAGCCCCAGGGAATGCAGTACGGCCAGGCGTTTTTTTTCTTCAACCGGATACGGGATGGGCATGGGGTCCTCAAAAAGGGGCCAATGGCACATCCTGCCCGATGCGGCCGTACTGTCGTCGCGGCTGGCACCGTTAACAGGAGGAATATTTAAAGACTAAACGTTTTCTGGCGTGTTGAAAATCAGACGAAGCTCAAACAGCGTTCAATGCGGGGCAAGTCATGGTCAGCGAGCGGCATTATGTTGCTTCTGGAATAACTTTTTTGATTGAGTGGTGTTAGTGGCATGGATAAAAGGGAGTTTCCTGACAGAACCGTTCAGGAAATGCCCGATATTGCGCCGGCCCGGTGTCCTGTAAAACGTCTCTATCGGTGCAAGCCGCAAGTGTCCAGGAAATGTTTTACAGGATGATGCAAGTGATGAACCTGCCTACCATAGTGATGATCGACTCCAGCCCGGAAGCGGCCGAAATGGTGCGCTTTGCGCTCTGGAAGTCCAATCTGCGCTGCACCTTCAAGGTCTACGCAGATGCTGCCGCGGCGGCACGTTGCATGCTGCAGCAGCGCCGTCGCGCCAGTGACGAGCCAGCGCCGGCACTGGTGCTGCTGGAATCCGATCTCGACTATACCGATGGCCTCGACGTACTGCGCGACCTGCGCGCAGATGCCCGTTTTGCCGAAGTTCCGGTGGTGGTGTTTCCGTCGTATGACATGGAGGGCAGCGAGGCCGCCTTTGCTGCGGGCGCGACCGAATACCGGCCCAAGCCGGTCGATGCAGAGTTGTATGTGCGCACCATCGCCGAGTTCTATCATCGCTGGTGCGTGGGTTCGGGCTCGAACGGCCGCAACGATCGCAATGATCGTAACGAACGCATGCCATCGGCTTCGTCGCAACACCCGGGTCGTCGTCGCAGTGACCGCCTGGCGTCGCCAGCTCAGTGCACGAAGCCGCCCTTGATGAACCTGATCGGTTCCGCATCCATGGCCGCGATGAGCCGTTCCAGGCCCTGCTGAGCCACACCCCCATTCCCTTTTCCGCTCGCCTGGCTCACGCCAGCCGCCGCCCCTGCCAGCAATCCCGCCTTTTCCTGATTCGTGTCCTGCGCCGCCAACGGTGAACGGCACAGCATATCGGCATCGCTCCAGCCCGCCGCGCTATCGCTGGCCGACTTGCGCGCACGCAGCCAGCCGTCGCGGTCGGCAATCAACTGCAGTCCTCCCATTTGTGCCGCCGGCGTGCCGGTGATGATTTCCAGCGCGCGCCAGGCTTGCTGGTCGGTATTGCGGCAATCCACCGTCGGCAATCCTGGCTGGCCAGCATTGGTCACGACGTGTTGCGGGTCGAGCAGCAGGCTTTGCATCCGCGGGTCCTCCAGGGGCGCGGCCGCACCCGCTTGCGCCAGCACCACGCGCACGCGTTGTCCCAGCCATTGATCGGTGCCGTGCTGCGACGCGTGGCTGCAATCCACACGCAAGCCGGGCAAGCGCACCGGCTGTTGCCAGATGCCGGTTTCACGCAGACTGATACCTGCCGCATTGGCCTTCATGTAGTCGATCAGGGCCCAGGCGTCGCTGGCGCTCAGTTGCGCAAATGCCGGCATCGCGCCCTTGCCATTGCGCACCGTCCAGAGCAGGTCGCCATCGGCGCGGCGCCATAGCAGCGGCCCGGCCAGGTTGGGCGGGGCGGTCGCCAGTGACAGTCCCAGCGGGGTGTCGCCTCGACCGTTGGCGCCGTGGCAGCTTACGCATTGCTGCGCGTACAGACGTTCGCCACGCACGATCGAGGCATCGGCAAAACGCGTCGGGGAGTCATGAAAACTGGTGGGGGTAGCGGCATTGGTCAGCAGCGATGGTGCAGGCCACGGCGCTAGCCAGGCCAGTGCCGCCGCCAGGCCCCATGACACCAGGCGCAGTCGGCGCCGGGCCAACAGGCCCAGCACGGCCAGCACCAGCGCACTGCCGCTGGCGGCCAGTGCCAACAGCAATGCGCGAGCCACGCCACGGTCGATCAGCATGACCTCGCCGGAGAGCCTGGTGGCGAAGGGCCAACCGGGCTGGCCGTCGACATCCCGCGTCAATCCCAGCGCCGACAACACATGCAGCAGCGCATGCTGACCAGCCTGCATCAGGCTCAGCAGCACGTTGATGCAGGCGTTCCAGTCGAACAGGTCCTGCAGGCTTACCAACTTTCATCCAGCCCGAGATGGCGCAATGCCTCATGCCGCAATTCGGCCAGGCGTGGGTCGCCACGATGGCGCGGGTAAGGCAGGTCGACCTTGATCTCGGCCTTGATCTGCGCCGGCCGCTGGCTGAAGATGATCACCCGTTGCGCCAGGAACAGCGCCTCTTCGACATCGTGCGTCACCAGCAGCGCCGAGAAGCGCTGGCGTTGCCACAGCGCGACCAGTTCGCTTTGCATCGACAGCCGGGTGAGCGAATCGAGCTTGCCCAGCGGCTCGTCGAGGATCAGTAATTGCGGATCGTTGACCAGCGCCCGCGCCAGTGCCACGCGTTGCGCCATGCCACCCGACAGCTGATGCGGGAATGCATTGGCGAAATCTTCCAGGCCCACCAGTTGCAGCGCATCATCGACCCGCTTGCGCTGGGTCTTGAGCAGGCCGCGTGCCTGCAATCCCAGGGCGACGTTGTCCCACACCCGGCGCCATGGATAGAGTGTCGGGTCCTGGAACACGACGATGCGCGACGGGTCGGGGCGCTCGATCGGCCTGGCGTCCTGCGCGATGCTGCCGGCGGTGGCCGGCTCAAGTCCGGCGACCAGCCGCAGCAAGGTCGACTTGCCGCAACCGCTGGGGCCCAGCAGGGCCACGAACTCGCCCGGCTCGACCGTCAGCGAGACGTCGTCCAGCACCTGCAGTACGCCCTGCGGCAGCTTGAACCAGTGACTGACGCCATTGATATCGATGTGCGCGCCATTGGAGGCGGCCGACAGCGGCGCCGAAATCTGTTCGGTTGCGGTTACCATTTGACGGTTCCTTTCTGCCACGACAGTGCGCGGTCACGTACCTTGAACAACAGCGTGATCAGGCCCGAGCAAAGCACCGCCATCACGATCAGCGCGGCATACATGTTGCTGTAGGCAGCCCAGCCTTGCGACCATTGCAGATACCAGCCCAGCCCGGCCTTGACGCCCATCATCTCGGCCGTCACCAGCACCGAGAAGGCCGCGCCCAGTCCCATGAAGAGCCCCACGAATACCTGCGGCAGCGCCGCCGGGATCGCCACGCGCAATACCAGAAAGCGCTCGGATGCGCCCAGTGTGCGGGCCACGTCGTAGTAACTCTTGTTGACCGAGGCCACGCCCGACCAGGTCAGCACCGCCACCGGAAAGCCTGTCGCCAGCGCGATCAGGAACACGGCCGCGGCATAGCTGGAAGGCGCAAAGAAGAATGCCAGCGGCAGCAACGCCGAGGCAGGCACCGGCCCCAGGAAGCGCAGCACCGGATGGACCCAGTAGCCCGCCACCCGCGACCAGCCGATCCATACGCCGACCAGAAACCCCACCGTCGCGCCGGAGGCAAAGCCATGCACCAGCAAGCGCAGCGAATGTGCGGTCGACAAGCCCAGGCGCGGCCAGTCTTCGCCGTAGACTTCGATCAGGCTTTGCGGCGGCGCGAAGAAGGGCGCCGGCAACACGCCCAGCTTGGCGGTCAGGACTTCCCACAGGCCCAACAGCAGGGGCAGCGCCAGCAGCCACTGGCCAGCCGGACGCAACAGGTGCAGCAGTGCGCCGGCGCGGCGACCGCCGAGCGCCAGCGCGGCCAGCAGCACCGCCACCGTCGCGGCCGCATAGCCGAACTCGTCGGTATAGGCCCAGTCGGAAAAGCCGACCACCTTGTTGGGCCAGCGCAGCGTGATCAGCGCCAGCGCCAGCCACCCGGTCGCGGCCAGCAGGCCCAGGCCCCAGACCGGCACGCGTTCGCCGGCCAGCGGCTGGTCCAGTGGCAGCGGCGGGGTCGCCTGGGGCGCCCGCCGTAGCAGGTGTTCGCTGGAGGATGTCATGACAGCTTCCTTTCAGTCCGGTATCGGGGCGGGGGTGCGGCTCAGGACAGCACGTCGTATGTGACGTGATTGGCAAAGCGCACCGGATCGGTACTCTTCTTGAGCACGCCGGCGGTGTGGAAGTCGCGCGCGAAGTATTCGACTTCGGCACGCAGCGGCGCGCCGGTCGGATGGTTGTGATACGTCAGGTCGGTCAGCAGCTTGCGCAAGTCTTCCACCGGCACCTTGGGCGAATACTTGGCGTACAGCTTGGCGGCTTCGTTAGGATTTTCCGCCACGAATTCGGAGGCCTGGATGATCGAGCGCACCACGGCCGCGGCCGCAGGTTTGTTATTGCGCACGAAGTCGCCACGAGCGCCGGTGATGCAGCAGATCTTGTCCTTGTACTCGCCGGTGCCGCTATTGCCCAGTTCGGTGAAGACGCCCTGGTTGCGCTTTTCGATCAGGTACACGTTAGGGTCGCCGTCGGCGATGGCCTGGATCTCGCCCTTCTTGGCGGCGACGTCGAGCAGGTCAGCTGGATAGACGCGCCATTCGACATCCTTGTCGATGTTCACGCCGCGCTTGGCCAGGTGGATGGCAAAGAAGTTCTTGGCCGGGCTGTTCAGATCGGACACGCCGATGGTCTTGCCCTTGAGTTGTTTCCAGTCGTTCACGCCGGCATCCTTGACGCCCACCAGGCGCAGGCAGCCGCCGTGCGCGGCGCCGATCACCTTGACGTCGAACCCGGCTTCCAGGGGCTTGAGCCAGCGGTGGATCAGGCCCACGCCGACATCGGCCTTGCCGGTGGCCAGGGCTTCCAGCAACTGGTCGGTGGAGCCGCCCCAGTTCAGCAGTTCGACATCGAGGCCATTCTTTTCGAAGTAACCTTTTTCTTGTGCCACGACCACTGGCGACAGGCAGAACGCGATGGCGCTCCAGGCAAAAGTTACCTTGTGCGGCGCGCCGGCCGACCAGGCATTGCTGGCCGCCAACGAGCCGCCGATCCCGGCCAGGGCGGCAGCGCCGCCGGCGCGCAGCACATCGCGACGCGACCAGGAGGAAGACTGCGCGACGATATCTTGTTCGTGCTGGGAGAGATTCTTGTTCATTGCTGATGGCTCCACTTATTAGGTTTTCGGACGAGGCACGCCCCCGGCGCACCGATTCAAGATGAGCAATATGGAGCAAGTGCCGGCGGCGACAAAAGAATAAGAATGAGCAAAGTTATGCCGGCGCACGCGCATATCCATATTTGGATTGCTTCGTTGCGCGCAGCGGCCCGGCAGCGGGACACTGGCCTGACACCCATAAGAGGACGCCATGACATCTCTGAACCACTACCTGAGCGAAAAGCGCAGCGCCGTGCTGGCGCGCGAAGCATTGATCGAAGCCGGCGACGCCGGTCCGGCGCACCTGTCGGCCCGGGTCAGCGCCGAAGGCCGCAGCGGCGTGCGCCGCATCCGCATTCGCGATCACCAGGTGATCAGCGACAGTCCGCCGGACTTTGCCGGCTACAACCTGGGGCCCAGTTCGCCCGAGCTGCAATTGGGCGTGCTGGGTTCGTGCGTGACCCATATCGTCTTGATCCAGGCATCGCACCAGCAGGTGCCGATCGACTCGCTGGAGGTCGAGGTCAGCGGTCGCATCGATCCGCGCGGCGGCCGTCCGGGGCATGAAGACATTCCGATCTGGCCGCATGACATCGCCTACACCATCCATCTCGATTCACCCGCCAGCGAGGCCCAGGTGCAGGCCTTGTTTGCGGCGGTCGAAAAGACCTGCCCGATCCTCAACCTGCTGCGCAACCCGCAACAGATTCGTGCCGAACTGAAGCACCGCCGCACTGAACCTGCCGAGGCGCAGCCGGCCGAGCGCGTCATCGCCTGACCCGCTTCAAACGGCAATACGCGGTTTTGGTTAATATCTCCAGGGTGCGCCAGCCCAAGCCGATCGCAACAGCAGGCGCACCAAGGAGACTGACATGACCCAAGCCATCGACGCCTCGCCGCAGTTGTGGCGACTGCGCGAATTCATTGGCGGTTTTGCGCAACTGCTGGACCGTAAGCCCGCCGAGGACCGCATTCTTTCAGAAGGCGGCGCCTTGTTGCGTCAACTGGTCAGTCATGATGACTGGTTGCCGCCGCAGTACGCCGAGCCGGATCCGCAACGCTATCGCCAGTTCCTGTTGCACGCCGATTCGGGCCAGCGTTTTTCGGTGGTCAGTTTCGTCTGGGGGCCGGGGCAGAGCACGCCGGTGCACGACCATACGGTATGGGGTTTGATCGGCATGCTGCGCGGTGCCGAGTATTCGCAGTCGTTCGACGCCGGTGACGGCAGCCTGGCGCCAGTGGGTGAAGCGGTGCGGCTGGAGCCGGGTAAGGTCGAAGCGGTCTCGCCCAGTGCCGCCGGCTTGCACGATGTGCACCAGGTGCGCAACGCCTTCACCGACCGGACGTCAATCAGCATTCACGTGTACGGCGCCAACATCGGCGCCGTGCGGCGTTCGGTCTACCAGCCCGATGGCACGCGCAAGCTGTTCATCTCCGGCTATTCCAATGCCACTCTGCCCAATATCTGGGACCTTTCAGCCAACCCTGCATCGCCATGAGCCAAGTACCGTCATCCTCCTCGAGCCCGGTTTCGGGTATCGCCGTCGTCACTTTTTCCGAGGTCCGCGCGGCATTGAAGGCGCGCCAGGAGATCGCCCTGCTGGACGTGCGCGAGGAAGCGCCCCATGCCGAGGCGCACCCGCTGTTCGCCGCCAATCTGTCGCTCTCGCATCTGGAGCTCAATGCCTACGACCGCCTGCCGCGGCGCGACACCCGGATCGTGGTGCTGGACGATGGCGAGGGGCTGGCGGTGCGGGCGGCATTGAAGTTGCGCAGCCTGGGTTATACCGACGTGGCGTTGCTGGCCGGTGGCGTGCGCGGCTGGGCCGAGGCCGGTGGCGAGCTGTTTCGCGATGTCAATGTGCCCAGCAAGGCCTTTGGCGAGCTGGTTGAAAGCCAGCGCCATACACCGTCGCTGTCGGCCGAGGAGGTCAAGGCCCTGCTCGATGCGCAGGCCGACGTGGTGGTGCTGGATGCGCGCCGCTTCGAGGAATACCAGAACATGAACATTCCCGGTTCGCTCAGCGTGCCGGGCGCCGAACTGGTGCTGCGGGTACACGCGCTGGCGCCGCATCCCGACACCCGGGTGATCGTCAATTGCGCTGGCCGGACCCGCAGCATCATTGGCACCCAGTCGCTGGTCAATGCCGGTATTCCCAATCAGGTGCACGCGCTGCGCAATGGCACCATCGGCTGGACCCTGGCCGGCCAGCAACTCGAGCATGGCCAGCAGCGTCGTTTCGACATCAATGCCAGGCCGGCGCCGGATGCCGCCCAGCGTGCGCGCGAGGTGGCCGACCGTGCCGGCGTGCGACGCATCGATTCCGCCGCGCTGACTGCCCTCGACGATCCCGCCCGCACGGTGTACCGGTTCGACGTGCGTACGCCCGAGGAATACCGCCGCGGCCACCTGGCCGGGTTTTTGTCGGCGCCGGGTGGACAACTGGTGCAGGAAACCGAGATGAATGCGCCCGTGCGCGGCGCGCGCATCGTGCTGGTCGATGACGATGGCGTGCGTGCCAACATGACCGCGTCATGGCTGGCGCAGATGGCGTGGGAAGTATTCGTGGTCGATGGCCTGGCGGCGGCTGATTTCAATGTCGAAGGCGATGCGCCGCGGGCGCTGCCAGCGGCCGGCTTGCAGGACGCGCAGCGCATTGCGCCCGCGCAATTGAAGGCCTGGCTCGATGCGCGCGATGGCACCGAGGTGATCGACTTGTCGACCAGTGCACGCTTTGTGGCACGCCATATCCCGGGCGCGTGGTTTGTGCTGCGTTCGCAACTGGAACAGGTCCCGCGCAAGCTGCCATCGGCCACCCGTTATGTGTTGACCTGCGGCAGCGCCTTGCTGGCGCAGTTTGCGGTGGCCGAGTTGCAGCAGCTGGTGGCGCAACCGGTGTATTTGCTGGAAGGCGGCAACGCGGCGTGGGAGTGCGCCGGTCTTGCGTTCGCCAGTGGCGAAGAGCGCTTGCTGGCGCCGCGCATCGACCGTTATCGCCGTCCTTATGAAGGCACCGACAATGCGGTGGCGGCGATGCAGGGCTATCTCGATTGGGAGTTCGGCCTGGTCGAGCAACTGGGGCGCGATGGCACCCATGGTTTTTTTGTTATTTGAAGCGGTAGTTCAAGACGCTGGGTACCGGCGTTTCGCCGGTACGACGAAATACTTATAACTCACGCTCCGTCGCCCCGGCGAAAGTCAGGGCCCAGCGTCTTTCGTCGCGCCGTAAAAAAAGCTAATTACATCAACGCTTGGTCTTGACCTTCGGCATCGGCAGCGCCGTCTTGTACTTGATCTGCTTCAGTGCAAAGCTGGAGCGGATATTCTTGATGCCGGGGATCTTGGTCAGGTGGTCGACGATGAAGTGTTCCAGCGTCAGCAGGTCGGGCACCACGATGCGCAGCAGATAATCTTCATCGCCCGTCATCAGGTAGACCTCCATCACCTCGTCGAAGGCGCTGACGGCATTCTCGAACTGGGCCAGTGCTTCGGCGCCCTGGCGTTCCAGGATCACCTTCACGAACACGTTGACCTTCAGTCCCAGCATATGCGGGTCGGCCAGCGCGACATAGCGCGAGATGATGCCTTCCGTCTCCAGTCGCTTGACCCGCGCCAGGGTAGGCGAGGGCGACAGGTTGATGCGGCTGGCCAGCTCCAGGTTGCTGATCGAACTGTTTTCCTGAAGGATGTTCAGGATGCGCAAATCGGTGGTGTCTAGTTCCATTGGTGAAATTAAATTCTGCGAGTTTCAATTTTCCAGCATATGGTGCTGAATATTGTACGGCAACTTCCTATTTTAAGTGACTCATGCGGGCACATCCGGCGTATCGTTATCCACAACCCAACAACATAACAAAAGTGGCAAGGTGCAGGAGTGCCTGGCAGTGACGGCGCGGTGAGCTGTTTTACCGGCTTTTCGGCACTTTGCATAGAAGCGCTTGAACCCTCACAGGAGACACGCAGTGGATATGTCGTCAGCCAGCGGTATTGCCCGCAATATCGATATCGATGCCCAGGAAACCCAGGAATGGCTGGATGCGCTGCAAAGCGTACTGGCCGAAGCCGGCCCCGAGCGCGCCCGCTACCTGCTGTCGCGCCTGTCGGCCTCGGCCCGGAGCTGGGGCGTCGACTGGCGCGATGCGCGCGTCACGCCCTACGTCAATACCATCCGGGTCGACCAGGAACCCTCGTTTCCGGGAGGCGCCGATGCCCAGGCGCTGGAAGAGCGCATCGCCGGCATCATGCGCTGGAACGCGCTGGCCATGGTGGTGCGCGCCAATCGCGCCCATGGCGAACTGGGCGGGCATATCGCCAGCTTTGCTTCGGCCGCCGACCTGTTCGAGGTTGGCTTCAATCATTTCTTTCGCGCCAAGAGTGACGACTTCGCGGGCGACATCGTCTACTTCCAGCCGCATTCGGCGCCCGGCATCTATGCCCGCGCGTTCCTCGAAGGCGCGCTGCAAGAGCAGGACCTGACGTATTACCGACGCGAGATCGAAGCCAAGCGCGTCGGCCGCCAGGGACTTTCATCTTATCCACACCCGTGGCTGATGCCGGATTTCTGGCAATTTCCGACTGGGTCGATGGGCATCGGTCCGATCAATGCGATTTACCAGGCGCGCTTCTTGCGCTACCTCGAACATCGCGGGTTGTTGCAGGATCAGGGGCGCCGGGTGTGGGGCGTGTTCGGTGATGGCGAGATGGACGAGCCGGAATCGCTGGCCGCGCTGTCGCTGGCGGCGCGCGAAAAGCTCGATAACATGATCTTCGTGGTCAACTGCAACCTGCAGCGGCTCGACGGCCCGGTGCGCGGCAATGGCCATATCGTCGACGAGCTCGAGACCCTGTTTGCCGGCGCCGGCTGGAACGTCATCAAGCTGCTGTGGGGATCGGATTGGGACCCCCTGTTTGCGCGCGATACCGGCGGCGAACTGGTGGAGGCGCTCAACCGCACCGTCGATGGCCAGCTGCAGACCTTCGCGGCCAATGACGGTGCATTCAACCGTGAGCATTTCTTCGGCCAGAACGCCGGCACCCGCGCCATCGGCGCCACCCTCACCGATGAAGAGATCAACCGGCTGCGCCGTGGCGGCCATGACATGAAGAAGATCTTCGCCGCCTACCAGGCAGCGGCCCAGCATCGCGGGCAGCCGACGGTGATCCTGGCGCAGACCAAGAAGGGTTACGGCATGGGGGCGGCGGGTGAAGGCAAGATGACCACCCACCAGCAGAAGAAGCTGGACGAGATCAGCCTGCTGCAGTTCAGGGATCGTTTCAAGCTGCCGCTGAGCGACGAGCAATGTACCTCGCTGTCGTTCTTCCGTCCGGCCGACGACAGTGCCGAGATGCAGCATCTGCATGCGCGCCGCGCCGCGCTCGGGGGCTACATGCCGCGCCGCCAGCCTGGTGACGTCAGGCGGGCAGTGCCATCGATCGAGGCGCATGCCAGGTTTGCGCTGGAGGCCGATGGCAAGGAGATGTCGTCCACCATGGCGCTGGTGCGCCAGTTGGGCAACCTGCTCAAGGACCCGGAGTTCGGTCGCTACGTGGTGCCCATCGTGGCCGACGAGGCGCGCACCTTCGGCATGGCCAATCTGTTTCGCCAGGTCGGTATCTATTCGTCGCAAGGGCAGTTGTATGAGCCGGAGGATATCGGCTCCATCTTGTACTACCGCGAAGCCAAGGATGGCCAGATCCTGGAAGAAGGCATTACGGAGGCGGGGGCGATCTCTTCGTGGACCGCGGCGGCGACTGCCTATTCGGTGCATGGCACGCCGATGCTGCCGTTCTATATCTATTATTCGATGTTCGGGTTCCAGCGCATCGGCGACCTGATCTGGGCCGCCGCCGACCAGCGGGCCCGCGGTTTCCTGATCGGCGCCACGTCGGGCCGCACCACGCTGGGTGGCGAGGGCTTGCAGCACCAGGATGGCACCAGCCACCTGGCAGCCGCGACCATTCCTAACTGCGTCGCCTACGATCCGGCCTATGCCTATGAGCTGGCGGTGATCGTCGACGAGGGCATGCGGCGCATGATGGAGCGCGGCGAGGATGTCTTCTATTACGTCACGGTCACCAACGAGAACGAGGCGCAGCCGAGCCTGCCGGCCGACGCCCGCGAGGGCATCCTGCGCGGCATGCATTGCCTGCAGGCGCGTCCTGACGCGGCGGTGCGACTGCTGGCGGCGGGCCCCATCCTCAAGGAGGCGCTGGCAGCGGCCCAGTTGCTGCGGCAGCACTGGCAACTCGACAGTGAAGTCTGGAGCGTGACCAGTTTCACCGAGCTGGCGCGGGACGGCGTGGCGGCACAACGCCAGCAGCGACTGGGCGGGCAGGCCTCGGTGCCTTACGTGACGAGCCAGCTGCAGGGTAGCAATGCGCCGGTGATCGCCGTGAGCGACTACGTGCGCACCCTGACCGAGGGCATCCGCGCCTTCGTGCCGGCCAGCTTCGTCACGCTCGGCACCGATGGCTTCGGTCGCAGCGACACCCGGGTCAACCTGCGCGACTTCTTCGAGATCGATGCGCGCTGGATCGCCTATACCGCCCTGACCGAGTTGTTCGCCGGCGACCATGCGCGACTGGCCGCTGCGGCGGCGACGCTGGGCATCGATACCGGCAAGCCGTTCTCGCTGACGGTCTGAGCGGGACGCGGCCGGGATTGAAAATCTCTCATCCGAGCCGGCCGATGCGTTTGTTATAGTGAAAGCCGCTGTGGGCAATTGAACTTGTCCACAGCGGCTTCTTTCATTGGCTAACAAGATCACAGGAGTAGACACGATGGCAGCACCGAAACGTATTGCACTGGTGACCGGCGCGGGTTCCGGCATCGGGCGGCAGATTTCCCTGGCGCTGCTGGGCGAAGGTTATGGCGTGGTCCTGGCCGGTCGTCGCCAGGATGCGCTGGACGACACCGTGAAGCTGGCCGGCGAAGCCGGCGCCAACGCGCTCACGGTGTCGGCCGACGTCGCCGATGCGAGTTCGGTGAAGAATCTGTTTGCCAAGGCTGTCGAGCGTTTCGGTCGACTCGATCTGCTGTTCAACAACGCTGGAATCTTCGCGCCGCCGGTGTCGCTGGAAGAGTTGAGCGTGGAGCAATGGAAGTCGGCCGTCGATATCAACCTGACCGGTGTGTTCCTGTGTACCCAGGAAGCGTTCCGGGTGATGAAGGCGCAGTCGCCACGCGGTGGGCGCATCATCAACAACGGTTCGATCTCGGCCCATGCGCCGCGTCCGTTCTCGGCATCCTATACGGCCACCAAGCACGCCGTTACCGGCCTGACCAAGGCCACTTCGCTGGATGGTCGCCAGTACGATATCGCCTGCGGCCAGATCGATATCGGCAACGCCTCGACCGACATGACCACGCTGATGAAGAAGGGGACGCTGCAGGCCGATGGCTCGACCAAGGTCGAGCCGACCATGGACGCCGGGCACGTCGCGAAGGCCATCATCTACATGGACAGCCTGCCGCTGGACGCCAACGTGCAGTTCATGACGGTGATGGCGACCAAGATGCCGTACATCGGTCGCGGTTGATCGACTGCAATAAAAAAACGCGCCGGCAGCAAGCCCGGCGCGTTTTTCTTTTTGGGTCAGCCCGCTTTCATGCCGAGCCATTCGGGCGTGAGCGCGTGGGTGATGCCGAACAGGTCCAGCACGCGGCCCAGGGTATGGTCGATCATTTCTTCGATCGACTGCGGGCGTTGATAAAAGCCCGGTAGCGGCGGAAAGATCACGCCGCCCATTTCGGTGACGGCAGTCATGTTGCGCAGATGCGCCAGGTTGAATGGCGTCTCGCGCACCATCAGCACCAGCCGACGGCGTTCCTTGAGCACCACATCGGCGGCGCGCGTGATCAGGTTGTCGGACAGGCCATGGGCGACCGCAGCCAGGGTCTTCATCGAACAGGGCGCGACCACCATGCCGCAGGACGCAAACGAACCGCTGGCGATCGAGGCGCCGACATCGCGCACGTTGTGCACCACATCGGCCAATGCCTCGACGTCGCGGCGACCGAGATCGAGTTCCTGATGGATATTGAGTACGCCCGCATCCGAGATCAGCAGGTGCGTTTCGACCTGGTCGGATTGCCGCAGGTGCTGCAGCAGGCGTACGCCATAAGCCGCACCGGTGGCGCCCGTGATGGCGATGATCAGGCGCTGGCGCGGCATGTGGATCGCTTAGCCCTTGATCAGGGTTTGCAGTTCACCGGCAGCATACATTTCGTTGAGGATGTCGGAGCCGCCGATGAATTCGCCGTTGACATACAACTGAGGGATGGTCGGCCAGTTGGAGTATTCCTTGATGCCCTGGCGCACGTCCGGGCTTTCCAGCACATTGACGGTGACGATGTTCTCGGCGCCGCTGGCCTTGAGCAGCTGGATTGCCTTGCCCGAGAAGCCGCATTGCGGGAACTGCGCCGTGCCCTTCATGAACAGCACCACAGGGTTTTGGGTAACGGTGTCTTTGATCCAGGTTTGAACGTCGCTCATGGCATTTGCCTTAAAAAATGGTGATTGCCGCCATTATATGAAAAAGCCGGGATTCGCGTTTGGAATGCGCGCAGTGTTGTTGCCCTGCTGAATATTGTTTCCGTCCCGCTTGAAAAACCAAAAAGGGCGCTTGCGCGCCCTTTCGTCATTGATGGGGGGAAATTATTTCCGCAATGGCATCACGTTGCCACGGCCGTGCTCTGCGGGTCTTCCGCATCGGCGATGTCAGCGTCGGTTTCGCTCTCGCCGGTGAGACGCTTGGCGTCCGAATGGTGATTCTGCAAACGGTCCTTGTGCTTGATTACCTGGCGATCGAGCTTGTCGATCAAACCATCGATGGCCGCATACAGGTCGTGGGCGATGCTTTCTGCATGCAGGTCCTTGCCCTTGACGTGCACATTGATTTCCGCTTTCTGCCTTTTTTCTTTTTCTGTAAGTTTATCTACGCTCAGGATGACGCTGACGTCGATGACATTGTCGAAATGCCGCTTGATGCGTGCCAGCTTGCTTTGCACATACTCGCGAATGGCGGGCGTCAGTTCGAGGTGGTGTCCACTAATGGTCAGATTCATACAACTCTCCTATCGTGAAGTCACTGGAGGTTCGTGCATCTCGTCCAATACACCGGAGAGCACAGCGTTCGTGGTCAGGTGGCATTGGATCTGCCTGAACACAGCGACGGCTTGAAATTACAAAAGATGCAACAGAAAAAACTTAGAGGGACTTACGGAGGTTGACTGGGGGGATCTTCAGCACTTCACGGTATTTTGCGACTGTGCGTCGCGCCACCACCATGCCTTGTTCCGCCAGCATATCCGCAATCTTGCTATCGGAAAGTGGTGTCTGCGGGTTCTCGGCTCCTATCAATTGTTTGATCAGCGCCCGGATCGCGGTGGAGGAAGCTTCTCCTCCTGTTTCGGTCGCGACGTGACTGCCGAAGAAGTATTTCAACTCGAACATGCCATGCGGAGTGAGCATGTATTTTTGAGTTGTCACCCGAGAAATGGTGCTCTCGTGTAAACCCAGTGTATCAGCAATTTCGCGCAGTACAAGGGGGCGCATCGCCACCGCACCATGCGAAAAGAAGTTTCTTTGACGTTCGACAATAGCCTGCGCGACTCGCAAAATTGTATCGAAACGTTGCCGCATGTTTTTGATGAGCCACTTCGCCTCCTGCAACTGGGAAGTGAGCGAAACTTCGCCTTTGGATTGCTTCAAGGCGCTCGCATACATCGCATTGACGCGCAGCTTGGGCATGACGTCATGGTTGAGCAACACCTGCCAGCCGTTCTTGGTCTGCTTGACGATCACGTCCGGCACCACATAGTCGGAGGCGTCACGCGCGAATTCGGCACCCGGATGCGGGCGGCATTGGCGGATGATCACCTGCGCCTCGCGCAGGTCCTCGTCGTCGCAGTCGAGTGCTTTCTTGATCTTGTTGAAGTCGCGCTGGGCAAACAGGGGCAGGCATTCCTCGACGATGCGCAGGGCCAGCCTGCGTGTGACGAACGCTACCTTGGGCATGCGCCGGATCTGCAGCGCCAGGCATTCGCTGGCCGTGCGCGCGCCGACGCCGGCCGGGTCCAGGCTCTGCAGCAGCTTGAGCGCGATCGACAGCTCTTCGAGGTCGACCCCGACTTCTTCCGGCAGCCGCGCGAGGATATCTTCCAGCGGTTCTTCGAGATAGCCGCTTTCGTCCAGCGCATCGGCCAGGAGTTCGAGCAGGGCGCGGTCGCGCACGGTGCGTGCGGTCACCCTTATCTGTTCCAGCAGATGCTCTCGCAGTGTGATCTCGTGCGCTTCGAGTTGCGGGCGCGAGTCGTCGTCGTCGGCCGACTTGCCGTTGCGCGCGACGTCATCGAAGCTCCATTCCGATTCGCCGGAAACGCCTGCTTCGCTCTGGTTGTTGTCCTGGAATTCGAGACTGGCTTCGCCGTCGCTGGCGGGGGCCGCCGCTTCGGCCTGTTGTTCGGCGCCGGGTTCGGCGATGCCGCTGGACTGGGTGGAATTGATGGCGCCATCGGCCAGCAGTCGCACCGAATTGTCCAAGGCATCGTCGAGGCGTTCGAGTAACGGGTTATCCGACAGGATCTGCTCGAGTTCCTGGTGCAACTCCAGCGTCGACAGTTGCAACAATCTGATCGACTGCTGCAGCTGCGGCGTCAATGCGAGGTGTTGCGATGTGCGAAGCTGGAGCGATTGTTTCATTAGTCTTTCGGAGTTCGCCTGACTGCGACGTTACATGCGGAAATGTTCGCCCAGGTAGACGCGTCGCACCGATTCGTTGGCGATGATCTCGTCCGGACTGCCGCTGGCCAACACGGTGCCCTGGTTGATGATGTAGGCGCGGTCGCAGATGCCGAGTGTTTCGCGCACGTTGTGGTCGGTGATCAGCACGCCGATGCCGCGCTCTTTCAGGAAGCGCACGATGCGCTGGATCTCGATGACCGCAATCGGGTCGATGCCGGCAAACGGTTCATCCAGCAGCACGAAGCGCGGATCGGTAGCCAGGGCGCGGGCGATCTCGACCCGCCGGCGTTCGCCGCCCGACAATGACAGCGCCTGGCTGTCGCGCAGCTTTTCGATCTGCAGTTCGTGCAGCAGGTTGTTGAGGCGCGCCTCGATCTCGTCTCGCGGCAGCGACTTGCCGTTCTCGCGGCGCAGCTCGAGCACCGCGCGAATGTTGTCCTCGACGCTGAGCTTGCGAAATACCGACGCTTCCTGCGGCAGGTAGGACAGGCCCAGCGTGGCGCGCTCGTGAATCGGCAGGCGCGAGATGGCCGCGTCATCCAGGTCGATCTCGCCGCCATCGGACGGCACCAGTCCCACGATCATGTAGAACGAGGTGGTCTTGCCGGCGCCGTTGGGGCCCAGCAGACCGACCACTTCGCCGCTGTTGACCTGCAGCGAGACGTCACGCACGACCTGGCGTGCGCCATAACTTTTCTTCAGGCCCTTTACGACCAGCGAACTTGTCATGTCACTGACCCTTTCCGGCAGGTGTTGCCGGCGCGGCCGGCGCATCGACCGGAGCCACCTTGGGCTGGATCACCGCGGTGATGCGTCCGGCGCCGGGCTTGCTCTGGCCCGAAGCGCTGTTGTTGACCGAATAGAACTCGGCTCGGCTGTCATACGAGATGAACTCGCCATTGACTTCGTCTGTGATGCGCTTGCCATCCATGCGCTGGATATGGGCCCGATTGAACAGCTTCGAAATCTCGGTCTGCTCGGCATATTCGATGCGTTCGGCCTGGCCTTCGATCCACAGGTCCGGGCCGCCATCGCGCTTCTGCCGGAAGCTCGCCAGCGCGCCAGGCGCGGCATACAGCACTGCGTATTCGTAGCCGTACTGGTCAGTGGTCAGCACCACGCGGCCGGCCTTGATCAACAGCGTGCCACGGGTGAGCACCACGTTGCCGGTGAAGGTCTTCACCTGACGCACATCGTCATACACCATCTGGTCGGCTTCGATATTGGTCGGCTTGGTGGTGTCGGCCTTCTCGGCACGGGCAACGCCGCACACTGCCAGCAGCAGCAACCAGGGGAGCAATGAGGAAGGTTTCATAGATTTAATTAGCGGACTTGGGGCTTGTGGCCAGGGTCTGAGGTCGGGGCGGAGTTCAGGGTGCAATGACTCAGCGTTTCTTGGTGGTCGGTTCGTAATGCCCGCGTACGTTGCCCAGTAACTGGACTTCCTGGGTGGCGTTGTTGGCAATCATGCCCACACCATTCAATCTGGTGGTGCCCATCGTCATTGCAACCGGCTTGTCGGTCTTGACGATTTCGTCGTCGGGCAGCAGTAACAGGTATTCCGAAACCAGGTGCATGGGCGAGTTTCCCTTGACCGCGCCGCGGATCGCATTGGCATTGCCATACATGTGGATCCGGGTCTGGTCGTCGGTCACGCGGGCCGTATCCGAGTACAGCTCCATCGGCGGGCGGGCGGCATCCAGGCTGTGCACCACCGGCTTGGTGATTTCGAACGAGTCGTCGATGGGGTAATGCACCATCTTTACGCCCGAGACGTCATAACGCGGCAGGCCATTGATCGCCATCTTCACGTAGTTGAAGTTCTCGAGATAGTAATCAGGCTTGCCGCGTGGGCGCTCCACCGGCGTCTGGTCGCCATTGCGGCGCAGCGTCTGCAGCACCCAGAAGCTGCCCAGCGCCAGCGCGATCAGCACCACCAGAATCACACCCAGCCGAATGCGTTGCGCTGCACGTTCGCCGCTGTGATTGCTCATGCCAGGTACGGCGCCAGCGCCGCCTCGTAGTTGCCTTGCGCTGCCAGCACCAGGTCGCACACCTCGCGCGCGGCGCCATTGCCGCCGGTGGCAGTGGTGACGTAGTCGGCGCGCAGCTTGACCTCGCGATGGCCGTTGGCCACGCAGGCCTTGAAGCCGACCCGGGTAAATACCGGCAGATCGATCACGTCGTCGCCCAGGTAGCCGCATTGCGCCGCCTGCAGGCTGGTCTGTTGCAGCAGTTGCTCGAATGCCTGGCGCTTGTCGTGGATGCCCTGGAATACATGGGCGATGCCGAGATCGCGCGCGCGCCGCACCACGAAGGCCGACTGTCGTGCGGTAATGATGGCGGTGGCCACGCCCGATTGTTGCAGCATCTTGATGCCGTGGCCGTCGAGCGCATTGAAGCGCTTGAATGCTTCGCCGTCTTCGCCATAGAACAGCCCGCCATCGGTCAGGACACCGTCGACGTCGAAGATCATCAGGCGCGTGGTGGCGGCCTTGGCGAGCACATCTGGCGTGAAGCTGGCGGCGAAGTCCGACATGATCAGATCACCTTGGCGCGCGTCAAGTCGTGAATATGCAGCGCGCCGGTGAGCTTGCCCTGCGCATCGGTGACCAGCAACTGGTTGATGCGGAACTCTTCCATGAGCTGCACCGCGTCGACGGCCAGCTGGTCCTGGTTCACGGTACGCGGATTGGCATGCATCACATCGGCAATCGAGAAGCGGGTGAAGTCCTGGCCGCGTTCCAGCAGGCGCCGCAAGTCGCCATCGGTGAACACGCCGATCGGGCGCTGCAGGTCGTCGACCACGGCCGTCATGGCCATGCCCTTGCGGGTGATTTCCATCAGTGCCTGCGACAGCGACACGTCAGGGCGCACGGCCGGCACGGCCTCGCCGCTGCGCATCACATCGCGCACATGGGTCAGCAGGCGACGGCCCAGGGCGCCGCCAGGATGGGAGCGCGCAAAGTCTTCTTCCTGGAAGCCGCGTGCATCCAGCAGCGACACGGCCAGGGCGTCGCCCATGGCCAGCGTGGCGGTGGTGCTGGCCGTCGGCGCCAGGTTCAGCGTACAGGCTTCCTTGGCGACTCCTACGTTCAGGTGCACGTTGGCCAGTTGCGCCAGGCTCGACTCGTCATTGCCGGTCATGGCGATGATGACCGTGCCCATGCGCTTGACGATGGGAACGATGGCCAGCAATTCGGCCGTTTCGCCAGAGTTGGAGATGACGATGAGGGCGTCGCGCGGGGTCACCATGCCGAGGTCGCCGTGCGCGGCTTCGGCCGGGTGCATGAACAGCGAAGGGGTGCCGGTGGAGGCCAGCGTGGCGGAGATCTTGCGGCCCACATGGCCGGACTTGCCAATGCCGGAAACGACGGTGCGGCCTTGGCAGGATAGCAATAAATGCACGGCGCGCGCGAGTGGCTCGGCGCTATCGTCGGTGATGCGGTTCTTCAGCGCCAGGATGGCGTCGGCTTCGATCTGCAGGGTCTGGCGCGCCAGCTCGAGCGCGCGTTGCGCGGCGGCGGCCGAAAAAGTTGCAGACGTGGTTTTATCATCGGTTACACTCATAACCGAAGTATAAACGAATTAGCAAAGCAAAAAACTTGCCAGATGTAAGTGCGCAAAGCGGGGCGGGGCGCAGGCACCAAATGCGGGCGTTGCCCGCGTGCAGTGCAGCATCCACGCAACAGACAGTCGCACCAACTTGGGCACGCGGGTGGGCGGCGCCGAATTTGTTAGTCAATGCCGATCGCCGCGTTGCTTCCCGGCATGTTTTTCGCGTGGCTGTTTCGCATTCAGTCCAACGCCATCTACCGCCCATCATCCACACATGTTTTCCGGACTGGAACTGACCTTATTCCTGCTGGCCGCAGCGGTGCTGGGGGTGGTTGCCTTTCGCATGATGCATCTGCCGCCGATGCTGGGCTATCTGGTGGTGGGGATCGTCATCGGCCCGCATGGTCTCGGTTTTGCCGAAGACAACGAGACGACCCACGCCCTGGCCGAGTTCGGCGTGGTGTTCCTGATGTTCTCGATCGGCCTCGAATTCTCGCTCAACAAGCTCTCGGCGATGCGCCACATCGTGTTCGGCCTGGGCATGGCGCAGGTCGTTACCACCATCGCCGCCACCATGGTGTTCGGCTGGTCGGTCGCCTATTTCCTGCCGCAACTGACCAGCATCAGCTGGCAGGCCGCGTTTGCCCTGGGCGGCGCGCTGACCATGTCTTCCACTGCTATCGTGTCCAAGCTGCTCACCGAACGGCTCGAGCTCGAGACCGAGCACGGCCGTCGCATTCTCGGGGTGCTGCTGTTCCAGGATCTGGCCCTGGTGCCGCTGCTGATCGTGGTGCCGGCGCTGGCCAGCAATTCCGGCAACATCATGGTCACGCTGGGCTGGGCGGTGGGCAAGGCGCTGGTGGTACTGGCGCTGCTGCTGTTCTTTGGCCACAAGCTCATGCGCGGCTGGTTCAGCATCGTGGTCAAGCGGCGTTCGCAGGAGCTGTTCATGCTCAACCTGCTGCTGATCACGCTGGGCGCGGCATGGATCACCGAAAAGGCTGGCCTGTCGCTGGCGCTGGGCGCCTTCATCGCCGGCATGCTGATATCGGAGACCGAGTACAAGCATCAGGTGGAAGAGGACATCAAGTCCTTTCGCGACGTGCTGCTGGGGCTGTTCTTCATCACCATCGGCATGCTGCTCAACGTGCGCGTGGTACTGGACCACTGGTTCCTGGTGCTGCTGTTGCTGTGCGGCCCGGTGCTGCTCAAGTTTGCCCTGATCGCGGCGCTGGCCAGGCTGTTCGGATCGGGCACGGGCGTGGCCTTGCGCACCGGCCTGGGGCTGGCGCAGGCGGGCGAATTCGGTTTCGTGCTGTTGAACCAGGCCGGCGGCCTGAGCCTGATCGATCCGCTGCTGATCCAGGTGATCCTGGCGGCGATGGTGTTGTCGATGCTGGCCACGCCCTTCATCCTGGCCAAGTCCGACGCCATCGTCATGAAGCTGTCGGCCAACGAGTGGATGCTGCAATCGCTGGCGTTGACGCAACTGGCCACCCGCACCATGGCGGTCCAGAAGCACGTGATCATCGCCGGCTTCGGGCGTAGCGGGCAAAGCCTGGCGCGCCTGCTGGAAGAAGAGGGGATCGCCTATCACGCCCTCGAGACAGACCCCGAACTGGTGCAGGATGCGCGCAGCGGCGGCGCCAATGTCTCCTACGGCGATGCGGCCCGTCGCGAAAGCCTGGTCGCCGCGGGCATCCATCGCGCCGCCGCCCTGGTGGTGACCTATGCCAGCACGCCATCGGCGCTGAAGGTCTTGCATCATGTCAGCGAACTGGAACCGGAACTGCCGGTGATCGTGCGCAGCTACGACGACGCCGACCTCGACAAGTTGCTGGCCGCCGGCGCCACCGAGGTGGTACCCGAATCGCTCGAAGGCAGCCTGATGCTGGCTTCGCATGCACTGGTCATGCTCGGCGTGCCGTTGCGCCGCGTGGTGCATCGGGTGCAGGAGGCACGCGACGAACGTTATGCTTCCCTGCGCGGTTATTTCCATGGCCTGGCCGACGGTGACGACGGTCACGATGGCGCCAATGTGCGATTGCAGTCGATCACGCTGATCGAGGGGGCCAGCGCCATCGGGCGCACCCTGGGCGAGCTGGACCTTGAGGCGCAATGCGGCACCGGGGTGGCGATGGTGCGGCGGGGCAAGCAACGCCTGACGCTGGGTGCCGACACCATCCTGATGGGCGGCGACATCGTAGTGTTGCGTGGCACTTCTGAACAGATCTTGCGCGCAGAGAAATGCTTGCTCAATAAATAACACTTCGGTTGGTACGAGAAATGCTAGTGTCTTGCAGCGCAGTCGTCATTTCTGGCGACGCGCCAATCCCGGGGGGGCAGACATATGATGAATCGATTGACGATCAAGGCGCGCTTGATAGGGGTAATGGCGGTGCTGGCGCTGCTGCTAGTGGCGTCCGGTGTACTCGGCCTGGGCAGCCTGCGCGCGACCAATGCGCAGATGAAGTCGCTCTACGAAGATCGCCTGGTGGCACTGTCACAACTGGAGCAGATATCGGCGGCCATCGATAGCGGTCGCTATGGCATTGCCACCGCCATCGTCGGCGACTCCAGCGATATCGATCGCGGCATGGATGCGCTCGAACAGACGGTGCGTCAGAGCGATGGCGTGCTCAAGACTTATCTTGATACCTACCTCACGCCAGAAGAAAAGACTTTGGTCGATCGTTTCGTGCCGCAACGGCAGAAGTTCATCGCCGAGGGCGTCAAGCCGGCTGCCACAGCCTTGCGCGACCGCGACTTTCAGGGCGCCAGCGATCTTTATAACGGTGACATGCTGAAGCTGTTTTCCGCAGCCCGCCAGACCATGAGCCAATTGATGGAATTGCAGCAGCGGGTCGGTCGAGAACTGTACGACGATGCCCAGGCGCGCTACCAGACGCTGCTGCTGGTGATGAGCGGGGCCATCGTTGGCGGTCTGCTCATCGCGGCATTGATGGGCTGGTTGCTGGTGCGCGCCATTTCGCGTCCGCTCGAGCAGGCCGTGAAGCTGGCGCAGGGCGTGGCCGCGGGCGACCTGACCCAGCAGATCGCCGTGCTCAGCCGCGATGAGACCGGGCAATTGATGCTGGCGCTCAAGGACATGAACGACAAGCTGCGCGACATCGTGGGCCAGGTGCGCCTGTCGACCGATACCATCGGCACCGCCTCGTCCGAGATCGCCAGCGGCAACCTCGATCTTTCCTCGCGCACCGAGCAGCAGGCCGGCTCGCTGGAAGAGACCGCTTCGGCCATGGAGCAATTGACCGCCACCGTCAGGCAGAACGCCGACAATGCGCGCCAGGCCAATCAACTGGCGGCATCGGCTTCGGATGTGGCGTCGCGCGGCGGCGAAGTGGTACGGCAGGTGGTCGACACCATGAGCGCCATCAACGATTCGTCCGGTCGCATTGCCGACATCATCGGCGTCATCGATGGCATTGCGTTCCAGACGAATATCCTGGCGCTCAATGCGGCAGTGGAAGCGGCCCGTGCCGGTGAGCAGGGGCGTGGCTTCGCGGTGGTGGCGTCGGAAGTGCGCTCGCTGGCGCAGCGCTCGGCGGCCGCAGCGCGCGAGATCAAGGTGCTGATCGATGATTCGGTGAGCCAGGTCGGCCGTGGCAGTACATTGGTGTCGCAGGCCGGGCAGACCATGGACGAGGTGGTGGCCAGCGTGCGTCGCGTCACCGATGTGATGGGCGAGATCACAGCGGCCAGCACCGAGCAGAGCGCCGGCATCGAAGAGGTCAACCGCGCCATTACCCAGATGGATGAAACCACCCAGCAGAACGCGGCGTTGGTGGAGCAGGCTGCCGCGGCGGCCCAGTCGCTGCAGGATCAGGCGCAGCGACTGTCGGGCGTGGTCAGCGTATTCCGCGTTACTGGCTGAGGGGGATGTCGTCCGCTGCCGCCGAGCGGGTGCCCGGCAGCGGTGGATTGCTGGCGCCATGATAGGCGAATACCGCCGAGCACTTGACCTGGTCGCTGTCGTTGCGACCGGCGGCGTGGAACAGCCCGCTGTGGAACAGCACCACGTCACCGGGCGCCAGCGAGAGATCGATGCCTTGGGCAAATAGCGCCTGGTTGGCCGGTACTTCCGGCCGCAGGAAGTCGAGTTCGTCCATCTGCTCCGGTTGCAGCTGCAGCCGGTGCGAACCGGGGATGAACTTGAGCGCGCCATTCTCCGGCGTCTCGGCACCCAGCGCCAGCCATACCGAAATCAGTTCATTGTGTTCGAACGACCAGTAGCGGATATCGCGGTGCCAGCCGGTGGCGGTGCCGAAGGTGGGATGCTTGGTCATCACGCAGTTGTGATGCGCCAGCGTGATGCAGACCGGTTCTTCCAGCAGTTGCTGCAGGATCGCCACCAGCCTGGCGTCACCGGCCCATTGGCGATAGACCGGATCGCGTTGCCACGCCGCGCGCAATCGGCGCGCGGTACGCCCGCCTTCGGCTTCGAGCGAGGCCGGGGCGCCGGCATAGCCGACTTCGGCTTCGTATTCGAGCGGGGCGACGGCACGCTTGAGATGGTCTTGCGTGACGGCCAGCAATTGCTGGCGTCGCTCGGGTGTGAGCATGCCCTTGAGCAGCAGATATCCCTGTTCGCGGAAGAACGCGACCTGGTCGGAAGACAGCGGGTTGTGCATGACTTACTTTCTGGGGCAGTGGCCTGATAACGTTACTGTAACGATATCGGGGCGGCGCGCAAGATACAGATGCGGTGCTCTTCTGTTTTCTTGCGCGCGCGCAAGCCGCGCCGTGTTTTATTTCTTTTTCTTCAACAGCGGAACCAGGTACTTGCCGGTAACGCTTTCCGGATTCTTGGCGACGTCTTCCGGCGTGCCGGTGGCGACGATCCGTCCGCCGCCGGCGCCGCCTTCGGGACCCAGGTCGATCAGCCAGTCGGCAGTCTTGATCACATCGAGGTTGTGCTCGATGATCACCAGCGTATTGCCCTGGTCGCGCAGGCGATGAATCACCTTGAGCAGCAGGTCGATGTCATGGAAGTGCAGGCCGGTGGTCGGCTCGTCCAGGATGTACAAGGTGCGGCCGGTATCGCGCTTGGACAGTTCCAGCGACAGCTTGACGCGTTGCGCCTCGCCACCCGAGAGCGTAGTCGCGCTCTGGCCCAGCTTGATGTAGCCCAGGCCGACGTCGAGCAGCGTATGCAGCTTGCGCGCAATCAGCGGCACCGGCTTGAAGAACTCGTGGGCATCCTCGACCGTCATGTCGAGAATCTCGGTGATGTTCTTGCCCTTGTACTGTACTTCCAGCGTCTCGCGGTTGTAGCGCTTGCCGTGGCAGACGTCGCACGGCACGTAGACATCCGGCAGGAAGTGCATCTCGACCTTGATGACGCCATCACCCTGGCAGGCTTCGCAGCGACCGCCCTTGACGTTGAACGAGAAACGGCCGGCGCTGTAGCCGCGTTCCTTGGCCATCGGCACCGTGGCGAACAGGTCGCGGATCGGCGTGAACAGGCCGGTGTAGGTGGCCGGGTTGGAACGCGGTGTGCGTCCGATCGGCGCCTGGTCGACCGCGATCACCTTGTCGAAGTGCTCCAGCCCGCCAATGGCCTCGTGCTCCGCCGGTTCGGTCTGCGAACCGTACAGGTGGCGCGATGCCGACAGGTACAGGGTGTCGTTGACCAGGGTCGACTTGCCCGAGCCCGACACGCCCGTGACGCAGGTGAGCAAGCCCACCGGCAATTCCATGTCGACATTCTTGAGGTTGTTGCCGGTGGCGCCGGTGATGATCAACTGGCGCTCGGGGTCGGCCGCAGTACGCTTCTTGGGCACAGCGATTTCGAGCGAGCCATTGAGATACTTGGCGGTGAGCGACTTCTTGTTCTTGAGGATGTCCTGCAAGGTGCCCTGGGCGATCACCTCGCCGCCATGTACGCCGGCGCCCGGCCCCATGTCGACCACGAAGTCGGCGGTGCGGATGGCGTCTTCGTCGTGTTCGACCACCAGCACCGTGTTGCCGATGTCGCGCAGGTGTTTCAGGGTGGCGATGAGGCGATCGTTGTCGCGCTGGTGCAGGCCGATGGAAGGCTCGTCGAGCACATACATCACGCCGGTCAGGCCGGAACCGATCTGCGAGGCCAGGCGGATGCGCTGCGCTTCGCCGCCCGAGAGAGTATCGGCGCTGCGTTCCAGCGACAGGTAGTCGAGCCCGACGTTGTTGAGAAACTTCAGGCGCGAGACGATTTCCTTGACGATGCGGTCGGCGATTTCCTTCTTGGCGCCGGTCAGCTTGAGTGTCTCGAAGAACGACAGGGTCTCGCGCAGTGGCGTGGCGGCGACTTCGAAGATGGCGCGCTGCTGGCGGCCGGTGCCGATCTTCACATGGCGCGCTTCCACCCGCAGGCGGGCGCCATGGCAGGACGGGCATTGTTTTTCGTTGATGAACTTGGCCAGTTCTTCCTTGACCGCCATCGAATCGGTTTCGCGATAACGGCGCTGCAGGTTGTTGACCACGCCTTCGAAGCTGTGCTCGCGCACCACGGTGCGACCGCGTTCGTTGACGTACGAAAACGGGATGGCCGTACGGCCCGAACCGTACAGCACGGCTTGCTGCGACTTTTCATTGAGCTGCTCGAACGGCACGTCGAGATCGAACTCGTAGAACGCGGCGATGCTGGTCAGCATCTGGAAATAGAACTGGTTGCGGCGATCCCAGCCCTTGATGGCGCCGGAGGCCAGCGACAGGTTGGGGAAGGCCACGATGCGACGCGGATCGAAGAATTCGATGTGACCCAGGCCATCGCACTCGGGGCAGGCGCCCATCGGATTGTTGAACGAGAACAGGCGCGGTTCGAGCTCTTGCAGCGAATAACCGCAGACCGGACAGGCGAACTTGTTGGAGTACAGGTGCTCGGTGCCGCTGTCCATCTCCAGCGCGATGGCGCGACCATCGGCCAGGCGCAACGCGGTCTCGAAGCTCTCGGCCAGGCGCTGCTTGATGTCGAGCTTGACCTTGACGCGGTCGATGACGACATCGATGGTGTGCTTTTCGGTCTTCTTCAGCTTGGGCAGGTCGTCGACTTCATACACCTTGGCCGTGCCGGTGCCGCTCTGGATGCGAAACCGGATGAAGCCCTGCGCCTGCATCGCCTCGAACAGGTCGGCATGCTCGCCCTTGCGGTTGGCCACTACCGGCGCCATGATCATCAGCTTGGTGTCTTCCGGCATGGCCAGCACCGCATCGACCATCTGCGAGACCGACTGTGCTTCGAGCGGATGTTCGGGATGGTCGGGGCAGAACGGCGTACCCACGCGTGCGTACAGCAGGCGCAGGTAATCGTGGATTTCGGTGACTGTGCCGACAGTCGAGCGCGGGTTGTGCGAGGTCGCCTTCTGTTCGATCGAGATGGCCGGTGACAGGCCTTCGATCAGGTCGACATCGGGCTTTTCCATCAACTGCAGGAACTGGCGCGCATAGGCCGACAAGGACTCGACGTAGCGCCGCTGGCCTTCCGCATACAACGTGTCGAACGCCAGTGACGACTTGCCCGAGCCGGACAGGCCGGTGATCACGATGAGCTGGTTGCGCGGCAGGTCCAGGTTGATATTCTTGAGGTTGTGCGTGCGCGCGCCGCGAATGCGAATTTCTTCCATGGATGCCTTCAGCAAAGTTTTCCTGCCACCGCGCATGACCTTGTGGGGCGCGGGGTCCGGGGATCAACCTGTAACTATAACAGGACTGTCAAGCGCGGGTTGATCCTGCCCTCGGGGCGCTACCGATGTGGGCGCCAAGCCCGCAAATGAAAGCGCATCCATGGAAAAAAAGCATCCTTAGTCGAGGCGGCGATACAGTTTGAGCAACTGGTGTTCGTCGCCATCGCGCCGTCCTTCCCAGAACGGTTCCCATTGTCCCGCCGGCATGGCCGGCTGGCCGGGCGTGCCCTGGATCAGCCAGCGGCACTGGGTGTCGCCGGGATGGCCGGCGAGGTCGATCGGCTGCGGCATGATACCGGTGTAGTAATACAGCATGGGCGATTCGGATTCGCCCAGGTTCTGGCTGGCCATGCAGTCGCGCTCCTGCCAGCTCCCGGCCAAAGCGGCCTGCATTCTGGCGTATGCGTATTCGTAGCTCTTGCCGTAGTCGCCCCAGGGCAGCAGCAAGGTATAGGCCAGACCCCACATCAGGGTGATGCCGCCGAACCAGCTGAACGCGCCGCGCCATTTGCCGGCCAGCTTGAAGCGGCTCAAGGCCCACAGCCAGCAGATGCTCATGGCCACGGCGCCGGTCAGCGCCAGCGGCTGGATCGGCGTGATGAAGCCCAGCGGCAACCATTTGCCGAAATAGGCGATCCAATGGTGGTGCTGGGTCGGCATGGTCGAGACGGTGTAGGTGGCCCAGATCACCACCGCCAGCACGCCGAAGGCGATGCGGGAAAACCAGTCCCAAACCAGGTGCAGCCAATCCGACAGGCGGTCGATGGCGCGCGCGCCCAGCATCACCAGGGGCAGCAGCACCGGCAGCAGGTACAGCTGGCGGGCGGTGGCGGAGGTTTGCAGCACCGCAATGCTGATGACGCCAAACGAGAGCGGCAACGCCACGCAGGGGGTGCCGAGTTGACGCCAGTGGCTGCCGGCGACGGCCAGCACGGCCAGCAGCGAACCGGGCAGGGCGAATCCGGACAGCGCACGCAGGATGACGGTATGGTCGTTGTCGGAACCCAGCCTGGACACCGAAAAGCCGAAAAAGCGACCGACGTTGTTGTCCCAGAACCATTCCATGAACAGGGGCCACGAATGCTGCGCCAGCAGCACCGGCCAGATGACGAAGAAGGGTAGCGACACCAGCACCGCCAGGCCTACCAGGCGCACATACGACCAGTCACGGCATGCCTGCACCAGGACGCCGACGCAAACGGCGGTGGCGGCAAAGATCAGCGGCACGAACAAGCCCTTGCTCATCAGCGCAATACCCACGCCCAACCCGAACCACACCGCCGCAACGCGGTCGTTGCGACCCTCTTGCCGCTGCTGTGCAATGCGCAGCAAGCCATAGGTGGCGATGGTCGCGCCGGTGACCAGGGCGACATCGGTGAACATATCGTGCGCGTGCTTGATCATGCCGGGCGAGCCGGCGAACAGCGCCAGCGTGCCCAGCACCGGCCAGCTCAACAGGCGCTGGTTCCAGATCATCTGCGCGATGCGAGCCACGAACCCCAATGTGATGAGGTTGTAGAAGATGCTGGCGACCCGTGCGCCATCGTGCAGTTCGAGCCAGGGCGACAAGGCCTTGGCAAACAGGGCCGCCGTCCAGTAGTACAGCGGCGGCTTTTCCATGAAGGGAACACCCGCGTTGGTCGGCACCAGATACTGGCCTGATACCAGCATGTGATGGATGATGCCGAAGGAGTAGGTTTCGTCCTGCTTCCAGGGGCCATGGCCGAAGATGCCGGGCACCAGCCAGGCGCCAGCGATGAATATCATGAGCCAGATCAGGCGTGCGCTCGCGGGTGCCACACCGACAGCAAGGCGGTGGTTAGTCGACAATGGCCGGGAGGCCGAGGAAGAGGGAGAGGTCAATCGAAACATGCCGTATAAGCGTGCCAAGCAGCCATTTCGCCGACAGCGAAATGCGGAAAAATAACTGAAATTAATTTTGCGGTGTCTGGTGATTCGACGAGTGTCTATGCCGGTGCAGACCAGGCCCCCCTGATCCGGCGTTCGCTCGTGCTTTCCGGCATGCCCCAATTGCCGTCCGGAAATGCGAGTAATATTGTTAGTCCATTTTTACATGAAAACCTGGCAACTTTTCGCTGTCGTGCAGGGAAGACGCAAATAATGTCGCTCAGCGCGATGAAGTGTTGGTTTGATGTCGTGCAAAGAGGGGCGATTCCTGCGCGGCAAGATGACGGATGGCCGACGGCCCGGCAGGCGATGCTGTTACCATGTCGGGTTTAGCCAGCGCGCAGACAAGACGCGCCATCGCCAACTGCATCCCAATCATGAGCCAGCCAACGCTTTCTTCTTCTGCCGCCCAGCCTGAATCGTCCGGCATGTCGCGCACGGAAGTGCGCGCCAGCGCATCGCTAGCCGCCATCTTCGCCCTGCGCATGCTGGGCCTGTTCCTGATCCTGCCGGTATTTGCCGTCTACGCGCATGGCCTGCCCGGTGGCGACAACGCTTTCCTGGTCGGCCTGGCCATGGGCATCTATGGCCTGGCGCAATCGTTCGGGCAGATTCCGTTCGGGATGGCGTCCGACAAGTATGGTCGCAAGCGCATCATCGTCATCGGCCTGGTGCTGTTTGCCGTGGGTTCCTTCGTGGCGGCGGCCGCCGACAGCGTGGTATGGGTCGCGGTGGGGCGGGCGATCCAGGGCGCCGGGGCGATCTCGGCGGCGATCACCGCCTTCATTGCCGACTCCACCCGTGAAGAGCATCGGACCAAGGCCATGGCCATGGTCGGCGCCTCGATCGGGCTGACCTTTGCGGTGTCGCTGGTGGCGTCGCCGGTCCTGTTCAAGCACATCGGCATGGGCGGTATCTTCAGCCTGACCGGCGTGCTCTCGTTGCTGGCGATTGCCGCTGTCATCTGGCTGGTGCCATCGGCGCCCATGGTGCGCGCCCGGCGCGTGCCGCTGGGCGAGGTATTGCGCCATGGCGAACTGATGCGGCTCAATGTGGGGGTGTTTACGCTGCACATGAGCCAGTTGGCGATGTTCGTGGTGCTGCCTGGCGCCCTGGTGCAGTATTCGGGCATTCCGGTCGACGAGCACTGGAAGATCTACCTGCCGGTGGTGCTGGCCTCGTTCGTGCTGATGTTGCCGCCGGTGTTCGTGGCCGAGCGGCATGGCCGCATGAAGCAGGTATTCGTCGCCTCGATCGCGCTGCTGCTGCTGGTGCAGATCGGTTTCTGGGCGGCGCTCTCGCATCCGGTGACGCACTGGTCGGTACTGGTGGCGTTGCTGTTCCTGTTCTTCGTGGCCTTCAACATCCTGGAGGCATCGCAGCCATCGCTGGTGTCGCGCATTGCGCCGCCGGACGCCAAGGGCACGGCGCTGGGCGTGTACAACACGCTGCAGGCGCTGGGCCTGTTCTGCGGCGGTGCGCTGGGCGGCTGGCTCAAACAAAATCTAGGGGCATCGTCGGTGTTCTTTCTGTCAGGATTAGTCACGCTGTCCTGGCTTATAATCGCGGCTAACATGAAAAACCTGCCACGGCGCGGCGCGCGCGCGGCAGGCGTAACGGCTTAACGTATTCAGGAGAAACAATGGCATCGGTCAATAAAGTCATCATCGTCGGCAACCTTGGGCGCGACCCGGAAACCCGCTACATGCCCAACGGCGAAGCGGTTACCAACATTGCCGTCGCCACGACCGAAAGCTGGAAAGACAAGAACAGCGGTGAAAAGAAAGAACTCACCGAGTGGCACCGCATCACCTTCTACCGCAAGCTGGCCGAAATCGCCGGTCAGTATCTGAAGAAGGGTTCGCAGATCTACGTCGAAGGCCGCCTGCAGACCCGCAAGTGGACCGACAAGGACGGCGGCGAGCGCTACACCACCGAAATCATCGCCGACACCATGCAGATGCTGGGTAGTCGCCAAGGTGGCGGCGGCGGTGGCGGTTCGATGGATGACGGCGGCAGCTACGGCGGTGGCGGTGGTGGCAGCTATGGCGGCGGCGCTCCACGTCAAGGTGGCGGTGCAGGTGGCGGCGGCGGTGGCGCCAGTGCGCCGCGCCAGCAGCCAGCGCGTCAGCCGGCGTCGAACAACTTCCAGGATATGGACGACGATATTCCATTCTAAATCCTACAAGATTGATTTTGTAAAGCAGCATGCCGTCAATTCAATCGTAACTTACTGTTCTATAAGATTTAATCCGGTTTTTACTGACCCCTCACTCCCTAAAGGAGTGAGGGTTTTTTTCATGGGCTGAAAACTTGTAATGATAGGGTTGTTGCAAACAGGAAATGCGCAAGATAGAGACGCATTTCCCAGGAAATTTGCATCCTAAGTTGCCCCATGTTTAGACCACAATCCTGCTCATGACAGCGAGCAGGAGAACGGAGTGATAGACGTGGCCCTACTTGGAATCATCCGACGCTGCTGCATCAGAGACCGCATCTCGATCCGGGAAATATCTCGCAGACTGGGCATTTCCCGCAACACGACTAGTTGCTCGGTTTGGCTTGTCTCAGCAAGCCGCAGGCATGCTCGCCGTGATGATTGTCCAGTCTGTGCAGGGCGGAAGTAGCGGAAAGATTGATGCTACTAGATATCAAGGTGAGATGCTCGGGAAGAATGGCCCTGAAATTGACAGCCTCACTTTATGGAGAGGACCGGGGAGGGCCCGCATTGACGTTGAAAATGCGGCTCCTGGTGTGCGTGCTGGTCAAGTTCATTATCAGGACAATGGCGGCAACAAATACTATTACGATCCAAACACTCAGTTATTTTTCTCCCAGAAAACTCAGGAGCTGGCTCCTAAAGCAGTGCAAAATTTATTACAAGACAAAGATTTTGCGCGGGCAATCGACAAAGCTCTTTTTACCTATCTTGGAGCAAAAAGGACATGAAGACTACGAAATCAAATTCGATGGAGCAATTGATGAGGGTGCAGCTAGATCCTTCTATCCAGTTGCCTTCGGTATTGCAGGATTTTCTTGATATGGGTTTTGAAATGCGAGAAGAGTGTGTCTTCTTTAGTAGTGAGGCCCCGGAAACTTCATCCTCAATTGCAAATATTGGAACTACTATTTTTCATGATAGAAGTGGATATGAATATGCGCTGAACAAAATACATATCGAGGACTTTGTCCATGATCGAGTTCTGGAGGCGGGATGGGCATTTGTTGATGCTTTCGTGAGTATCTGGCGCAAGAATTTCACCCATCCAGTTGTTGTTACTCTAAGTTATGTCCATGGCGATTTTGGGCCCACATGTGTTTTCCGTTTTTATAAAAAAAGAAAAGATGAAGTGATTTTTAGTTCTCTGGATGCGAAGAATTGGGAAACGCCTTTCATGATGGTGGAAGTTTAAAAGGAAGATCAGATTGCTGATGCGCCGGGCGCGGGGAATGATTCAGCATCAGACTGATGGAATTGCAGATCAGGACTTAAAGATCAAAGGCATTGAAGGAAATTAAATGAATCGGGACATTACTCTGGACCGGCTAGAGTTTCATAGACACTCGCAAGCCGTTTGATGCATAGCGCCGCTCAAATGTTGCAGGTGAAAGATTGCCAGCGGAACCATGCCGACGAAGCGGGTTGTAGAAAATTTCAATGTAATCAAATACGTCTATGGTAGCGGCGGCACTGCTCGGCACCATATGGGGACCCATGCAGATCAAACTTCTGAACGGAATGAAACTGTTAGTTGAGCTTGAAGCAAGAAACATGAACGCATACGGGAATGCATTAGGTGCTAGCGTCGGTCAACCACGAACCCAGACGAAGTTATGGGCAAAAATTACTGCCGGAACGGCTCGAACAGGAGGGGATGAGTTCGATTTCTCGCCTCCAGGTTGGTGACAAGAAGATGAAAATTCAAATTCGACCTCATGCTATAGGTGAAGGCTGGTCATTGATATTGGACGATTTTGAGCCTTCGGGGGGCTATGCAGAATTTCAAAAGAAATTATGCATTTTTCTTGGTGAGAAATTCGACTATTGGCACCAAGGCGTAGCAGAGGGCGTCGGGAGGATGAGTTATCAGCAATCATTCATCAATACTTATTGGGCAGATTACCCTTTCACTTTTTGTTTGGAGTGCCCGAATGAAAACACTGCACATCGTTTGAGAGCAGACTGCGAACGCTATTTAAGGCTGGTTTGTTGAGTTACATCCAAAACGGTTGAGTCCAGCTCTAGGGATGATTCAGTACCAAATTGATGGGGTAGTAGACCAATACATAAAAATTAATGGCATTAGTTTTTATGTTCCCGCAAACGAGACGACAAGAACGATTAAGACAGTTTTCCCATTGTGGCCGAAAGGAGTGAAATGAATTATCCGCGCAGAGTAAGTGACTTTCTGCCGCCTTTAAATGTGGGAGATCGACTGGAGCTTTTGTTTTATTGCATCAGATTTTCTCTTTACGCAGGGTTGCCACCTCTTGATCGTTACTTGGACGGTATTCTGATTCATCCAAATTCTGTACCAAAGGGCGGAGGATATTGCGGCGGTGATCCGGGCTGGGAAATTGATGGTAATAACGATGAAACAGGTGGTTTTTTCTATAATGAAAATGGCGAGCAACTCTTCCGCTGCTGGGCTCTTGCGGACGTAAGTGATATCGAACCAGATACCGCCTACTATACGGTGAAGGAAGTGCGTTATTACATACGTCTTGCCCTGGAAAATATTGGTAAGAAGTATCCAGAACACTTAAAGGAAGCGCAGGAGGTAATTGCGCGATACGGTTTGTAGCCGACTAAACTTGGAAATAGTATGTTGGCTGGCGGCTATACGGCTCCGCAATGTTTTACCGTACCGGGGCGACAGTTGGAAGGGCAAAGGCCGACATTTGGAAGAGTGCCCTTGGACAAGCCGGAATTAGAGGGCAGGCCTTTTTTTACGATTCCTAAGAAAAATATTGCCGGATTCGCCTGACGGCGCTGGCGCCAGTGGATAAAGTGGCATGGTCATTGATGTGGCAAACAAATAGTGTAAAGAAAAGAGTACTTTCGATCTTTACACCGTTCCGCTCGCTTAGATGAATTTCCTCCAGATCTGTAGCTTCCGCGCTCGATTCATGACAAAAGCTGATAGTGGGCAAAGTCTAAAATAACGCGAACGTCTATTCCTGCGTGGGTTTTAGTCTAATCGATAGACCTGGAATTACGCCCCTATAAGAACTACCGTTCTGATGGATCGGCAGGCCTGACCTTAAAGAAACCCGCGCTTGTCGCGGGTTTTTTTGTTGCCGCCTCACGCGCCCTTTGCGAGCAGCGACGTCGTGGCGGCATCGGCCCGGCTCTCGAAGAACAGCGCCAGCGCGGCACCAAACTCGGGCTGTGCAGGGTCGGTCATCGCAAAGAGCGTCATCGATGAATGAAACTTGAGGTCATCGGGCGACCCGAAGATATCGGTAGCCGTGCGTGTCGGATCGGCCTTGTGCGCCGCCATGACCAACTGCGTGCATTCGACCAGGCGCACTCCCAATACCGGATGGCGCAGGTAGGCCTGCGCCTCGGCCATCGAGCGGATGGCGAAATGCCGTGCCGTGTCGCTACGGCCCAGTCCCGCCAGTTGCGGAAAGATGAACCACATCCAGTGACTGCGCTTGGCGCCGCCGCGCAGCTCGGCCACTACCTGCTCGAACAGTGGCGCCTGCGCCTCGACGAAGCGATTCAGCGAATAGGGATCCTGCATGGCATTCAGGCGCCTGCGGGTTGTACCGTCGGGAGTGAAGAGGGTGTCGGCGCATGGGCCTGGGCGCCATCGGCGACGATGCTGCTTTCCTGGGCGACGGCTTGCATGTCTTCCTCGCCGATCTGCGTGGGCAGGCCCGAGAGCGTTTCGCCGCGTCGGCGGCGGATGATCTCATCGGCGCGTCGCATGGCCGGTTTGGCACAGGCCGCAACGGCTACCGAGGCCAAGGCCAGCATGAACAGGGATGTCTTTTTCATGACCGCTCCAGTCGAGGTGAATAAACGAATCCATTAAAGAAATTCATTATCACCATGGTGCGGGGTTTTCAGTGTCGGACAAATGCGCAATGCGCCGTCGGAAAAGCGGGCCGGAAATAGAAAAAGGGCCCATCTTGCGATGGACCCTTTTACATTTGGTGCGGCTGGCAGGAATCGAACCCACGACCCCTTGGTTCGTAGCCAAGTACTCTATCCAGCTGAGCTACAGCCGCGAAGAGCGAGATTATAGAGGCATAATATTATCGTGTGCAAGCCCTTTTGATAAAAATGTTTGGCAAGGCATCAATACACGGTGCTGGTCTTGAACGGGTGGTACTGGAACAGCCAGGTTTCGGACAACGCCTGCCCCTTGTCACGCAGGAACAGGCGCAGCTCGACCGGGTCGTCGCCGTCGACGGTCAGGTCGAACTGGGCGCGCCAGTGACCTGCCACCCCATTGGGAACCGGCTCGGTGAAGACATACGAGAAGCTGCCTCGTGAGCTTTCCAGCACCGCCTCGGGACGGGTGCCGAACGGCAGCGCCTGCAGCGGCGCGCCCTTGAATTCGACCATGAACTTGCGTACGTTGGGCGGACGCGGCTGGCCGGGCTGGCCACCGTTGCCCAGCCGGGTGGCCACGCAGCGCGCCATCGGCGAGGGGAAAGGTTCGTCGCCCTGCCAGTACAGCCGATAACGCAGGCGGTAGCTGGCGCCTGCGGTGGCCGGTGCCTTGGGTACCCACATGGCGACGACGTTGTCGTGGATCTCGTCGTCGGTCTTGATCTCGATCAGTTGCACCTCGCCGTCGCCCCAGCCCTCGAGCGGCTCGACCCACAGGCTGGGGCGGCGCTCGTACATCACCCCATCCTGATAGTGGTCGAAATTGCGGTCGCGCTGGCACAGGCCGAAACCGCGCAGGTTGCTGTCGCCAAAGGCCGATGCCATGGTGCGCGGCGGATTGTTGAGCGGGCGCCATACATGCTCGCCGTTGCCGCGCCAGATGGCCAGCCCGTCCGAGTCGTGCACCTCTGGGCGCCAGTCGACGCCGGTGCCCTTGACCGTCTCTGAAAACCAGTACATCGAGGTCGCCGGCGCCAGTCCCAGGCGCTTGACGTCGCGCCGCAGGAACAGCGACTTGTCGACTTCCATCGTCACGCCCTGGCCGCGCCGCATCGTGAATTTATAGGCGCCCGTGACGCTGGGGCCATCCAGCAGCGCATAGACCACCACGGTGTCGCTGCCGGGGGCCGAGGGCTCGAAGAAGAACTGGGTGAAGTCGGGAAATTCCTCGGGCTTGTCCGGCTGCGCCACGTCGATGGCGATGCCGCGTGCCGACAGGCCGTATTGATACAGGTCGCCGATGGCGCGGAAATACGACGCGCCCAGAAAAGCCACCCAGTCGTTGTTGTGCCAGTCTTTCTTCTGCTGGTCGGCCAGGCGGCTTTCCTGGAACCGGAAACCGGCAAAGCCGCTACCGGCCGGCAGGCGATGCGCCGGGCTGTCGGCGGGCATGTCGAAGTAGTCGTCGCTATAGACGATTTCACGCGCGCGGCGCCGGTCGGCTTCGCCTTCCAGCAGATACATGCGTACCGGCACCAGGAAGAACTTGCCCAGGTGGAAGAAGGTCAGCGGGAAGGCGCCCGGGCCATCGGCAAACGGCGCATAGCCGGTCTTGAACTTGATCTTGCCGTGCGCTTCGTAGTCGATCTGGTCGAGCACTTCGCGCGGGATCCTGCTCTGCGGCTGGTAGGCCTTGCTGGCCAGCTCGCGCGCCCGCGCCGTCAGCGCGTCGAACGAAAAGGCTTGCGCCGTGCCCAGCTTGAGTCGCGCCGCGGCCAATGCCTGCGGGCTGATGCCGAGCGCCGACAGCGCGGCGGCGGCGGTGGTGGAAGCGAGGAAGCGGCGTCGATTCAACATAGGGAGACCTGTAGTTTCTTGTTGGAATGGTGGCGGCCAGAACTCAGCCATGCGAACTACAGAGTGGTCGCCTCGCTGATGGTTCCTATGAGCACGGCGCGGTGGTGCGAGGGGAGGCTGGCAAGTGGCGGGGCGGCAGCATTCCCGCTCTTCCATAGAAAAAGCCCGCTGCATCTGCATGCAGCGGGCTTTTTTCAGTGGTACTGAACGCGGATCAATATTCCCAGAAGATCTTCTGGATTTCCTTGGTATCGGTAGTCTTGGTCAGTGCCAGCATCAGCAGGATGCGGGCCTTCTGCGCGTTCAGGGTGTCGGACACGACGAAGTCCAGCTTGTCATCGTCGGCTTCGCCGTTGCGCGCCACGATGCCTTGACCAACGCGGCTGCTGCGCACGATGACCACGCCCTTCTTGCGGGCTTCGACCAGGGATGGCACGACCGTGTTGTTCAGGCTGCCATCACCCACGCCGGCGTGGATGATGCCCTTGGCGCCAGCGGCCACGAAGGCATTCAGGGCGATCGGGTTCATGTTGGCATAGCCGTAGACGATGTCGACTTGCGGCAGTTGGTCCAGCTTGGAGACGTCGAACTGCGAATCGGCGGTGTGCTTGCGGGTCGACTGGCGATAGAAGAACGGCTTGCTGCCCTGGATGTAGCCCAGGTAGCCCAGTTCCGGCGTCTTGAAGGTGTCCAGGGTTGAGGTGTTGGTCTTGGTCACTTCACGCGCAGCGTTGATCTGGTCGTTCAGTGTCACCAGCACGCCCTTGCCGATGGCTTCCTTGCTGCCGGCCAGCAGGACCGCGTTGTACAGGTTGATCGGGCCGTCGGCGCTGATGGCGGTCGACGGACGCATCGCGCCCACGATCACGACCGGCTTCTTGCTCTTGACGACCAGGTCCAGGAAGTAGGCGGTTTCTTCGATGGTGTCGGTACCGTGGGTGATCACGATGCCATCCACATCGCTTTGCGCCAGCAGCGTGTTGACCCGCTTGGCCAGCTTCAGCCAGTACTCATTGTTCATGTTCTCGCTGGCGATCTGGAAAACCTGCTCGCCTTTTACATTGGCGACCTTCTTCAGTTCAGGAACGGCATCGATCAGCGCTTCCACGCCGATCTTGGCGGCGGTATAGCCGACCGTGGTGGTGCTGGTGGCGCCGGTGCCGGCGATCGTGCCGCCAGTTGCCAGAATGGTCACATTCGGGAGTGTCTGCGCTTGCGCAGCGGTCGCTGCCGCCAGGCAGAACAGGATAAGGATTTGGCTGAAGATTTTTCTTGCGAGCATGTGTGCCTCTGTATGTGTGGAATGATTTTTTGGCTCCGCCCCGCTGCCGTGGAGAAAGACTGCGACGGGGCGTGCGCACGTCAGTGCCCCGCAAAGATAGCATCGGCTCGCTTTGCCATCAAAGGTTTTTTTATCCCATGGGAATTGCGCACCTCAAGTGGGAAGAGGTGCACCTGGTGGATGCAGGTTAGCGTCGAATTGGCACCAAAGTGGCGCATCTGTGGCCTCGGGGAAATTCGTGGAGACGGGCCGACTCGGGTAAGATCGAATTGCCCCATGAGTGAGGATGAGCTCGATGGTCCATCGGGGACTTTCATGAACTGGAGAAGAAAATGTTTGCCACGCAGAGTTTTACCGATCCCGAAGCCGCCCTGGCGCGCGTTATCGACATCTACGACCACAACACCGCCATTCTGCGTGATGGCTTTCGCCGTTTTTCAGATGGAGAAGTGCTGTCGCAACGCATACGGGCGCATTATCCGTTCGTCCGCATCACCACCGAAAAGGCGACCCACGCCGACACCCGGCAATCGTTCGGTTTCGTGGCCGGCCCCGGCAGCTACGAAACCACGCTGACCCGCCCGGCGTTGTATCGCCAGTACCTGCTGGCGCAGTTCAAGCTGGTGCTGGAGAACCACCAGGTGCCGCTGGAGATCGGCGAAAGCAGCATGCCGATACCGGTGCACTTCGCTTTTCCCGAAGGGATCCACGTCGAGGGCAGTCTCGATCCCGATCATCTGCGCTCGCTGCCGGATGTGTTCGACCTGCCGGACCTGGCCACCATGGACGACCGCATCGCCAATGGCACCTACGAGGCCGACAACGGCGCCTGGCGCGATGGCCTGCATCCGCTGGCCTTGTTTACGGGGCCTCGCATCGATTATTCGCTGCACCGCCTGCGCCATTACACGGCCACCTCGCCCGACCAGTTCCAGCGCTACGTGCTGTTCACCAACTATGCGTTCTATGTGGATGAATTCATCCGCCTGGGCCGGCAGTTGATGCAGGCAAGCGATGATCCGGAGGTGCGCAAGTATCGCCAGCAGTACACCGCCTTCGTCGAGCCCGGCAATGTGGTCACCTGGAGCGGCAACCAGGATCAACCGGCCGCCGCCGCCAGTGGCGTGGCGCCGGCGCGGCAGCCGCAGATGCCGGCGTTTCACCTGCAGCGCGCCGACGGCAGCGGTATCACCCTGATCAACATCGGAGTCGGTCCGTCCAACGCCAAGACCGTCACCGATCACGTGGCGGTGTTGCGGCCGCACGGCTGGCTGATGCTGGGGCATTGCGCGGGACTGTCGGCGTCGCAGCGCATGGGGGACTATGTGCTGGCGCATGCCTATGTGCGCGACGACCATGTGCTGGATGACGACCTGCCGCTGTGGGTGCCGATTCCGGCGCTGGCTGAAGTGCAGCTGGCGCTGCAGGAGGCGGTGGCCGGCATCACCCGGCTGGAGGGCTACGAGCTCAAGCGCATCATGCGCACCGGCACCGTGGCCTCGGTGGATGATCGCAACTGGGAGCTTCGCGACCATCGCACGCCGATGCTGCGTTTTTCGCAGAGTCGCGCCATCGCGCTGGACATGGAGAGCGCAACGGTAGCGGCCAACGGTTTCCGCTTCCGGGTGCCGTATGGCACGCTGCTGTGCGTCTCGGACAAGCCCCTGCACGGCGAGATCAAGCTGCCCGGCATGGCCAATACCTTCTATGAGCAACGGGTGGCGCAGCATCTGCAGATCGGCATCCGCGCCCTGGAATTGTTGCGCAATCACGGCATCGAGCAGTTGCACAGCCGCAAGCTGCGCAGTTTCGCGGAGCCAGCCTTCCGCTGACATGCCTCATCAGGCTCGGGATTCAAGCCCGCTTCAGGCCCGCTACCGATTCCGGTAGCGGGTTTTTTATTGTCAGCCGATAGTACAGCCCGGCGCCCGCCACCAGCGACAGGGCGGCCACAATCAGGGAGGGCGTGAAGGAACCGCCTTCGGCCAGCGTCGTGGCCAATGGCGGGCCGGCGATCTGGCCGATGCCATAGGCGGCAGTCATCGAACCCATCAGCTTGCTGGCGTGGATGCCGCGCAGGCGGCGCGCCTCGCGCATGCCGAACAAGGTGATGGCGGTGAAGGGAAGCCCTAAAAGCAGGCAGCCAAGCGCGAAGCCGATGGCGTTGGGCAAGATGATGCACAGCATGATCCCGAGCGCCTGCATCAGGTAGGACCAGCACAGCAGCATGCGCTGGTCGCCCTGCACCGGCAGGCGGGTGGCGCCAAACGCGCCGATGGCCACGCCGGCGCCGAAGATGGGCCAGAAGAAGTCGGGCCAGGCCGAGCCGGGCAGGGCCTGGCGCGCAATCACCGGCAAGAAGGTGGCGGTGATGATGTAGCCGAAGCCGGCGATGCCATAACCGATGGTCTGCTGGCGGATCTCGCTCTTCAGTGCAGCGCCGGGTGCGCTGTCGGCCTGCTGGTCTTCATGGGCCGTATGGGCGCTTTCGGGTGCGGCGCCGAAGGTGGTCCAGGTCACTGCGGTCAAGCCCAGTGCCAGCAACGCAAACAGGATCCAGCCGGCGGCGGCATGCCAGTTGGCCGCCACCATGGCGCCGGTCGACAACCCGGTCAGGGCGATGCCGAGGCCGGGGCCGCAGAAAATCACCCCACCCAGTTCCGGGCGCTGCAATTGGGTCAATCGCTGCAGGCACCAGCCGGCGGTGTAGACGAACACATAGGCGCTGATGACACCCGACAGCACGCGCAACGCCAGCCACCACGACGGTGAGTGCAGCAGCCCCATGCCCAGGGTCAATACGACAGTGGCCACCAGGCCGGTGCGAATCATGGCGGTCGTGCGCGCGCTGCGGTGGATGGCACACAGCAAGGCGCCGATGAAATATCCCACGTAATTGGCGGTGGCCAGCCAGCCGCCCATCTGCAGGTCGAGGCTGCCTTCATGCAACATCATCGGCAGGAGCGGCGTGAAGGCGAAGCGGCCGATGCCCATGGCCGCCGACAGGGCCAGCATGCCGGCCAGGCAGGTTTTCCAGGCGGCGCGGCTGTTTGCATCCATGGCGGTTGATTTTTTGTTTGATCGGGAAGCAATCCTAGCTTGTTTTTGCCATCCTAAAAAATGAATAATAAGGATGAATTCATCGCTTTTGGAGATTTTCATGGATCTGGCAGAGCTGGAGATATTTCGTGCCGTGGTCGCGGAAGGCGGGGTCACGCGCGCCGCCGAGCGGCTCAACCGGGTGCAATCCAATGTCACCACCCGCATCAAGCAGCTCGAGCAATCGATCGGCGTGCCGCTGTTCGTGCGGGACCGCCGGCGCATGGTGTTGACCTCCGCCGGCGAAGCCTTGCTGGATTACGCCGAGCGCATCCTCGACCTGGTGCAGGAGGCGCGCCAGGTCGTGGCGCCGCAAAGCCCACGCGGCAGGTTGCGCATCGGGTCCATGGAGAGCGCCGCTGCCAGTCGCCTGCCAGGGCCGTTGTCCGAATTCCATCGGCGCTGGCCCGAGGTGCGGCTGGAGCTGTCCACCGGGCCCAGCGAGAACCTGGTGACCCAGGTGCGCGAAGCCAGGCTCGATGCTGCCGTGGTCTCGGGCGTGATCGATGACGCGATGCTCGAATCGACGCCCTTGTTCAAGGAAGAGCTGTTGCTGGTCACGCCGCGTCTTCATCGGCGGGTGCGCGCGCCGCAGGACGTCACGCTCGATACGCTCATCGTCTTCGAGCAGGGTTGTACCTATCGCCGGCATGCCGAGCAGTGGTTCTCACGCGGTGGTGTCGGCAAGCGGCCGGCGCGGATCCTGGAGCTGGCTTCCTATCATGCGATCCTGGCCTGTGTCGCCGCCGGTGCCGGGGTGGCGGTGGTGCCACGCTCGGTGGTGGCGATGCAGATAGAGCCGCACGGGTTTGCGACCCACTCGCTGGGCCGCGAAGGGCGCGTGGTGACCTGCCTTGTCAGTCGTCGCGAACAGTCTTCGGCAGCCTTGCTCGCCTTGCGCTCTTTACTTCTCGCGAGCGTTTGATATATTGGTTTTCATCAGTCGCAACTATGAAGGCCGCGTAACAATTTGTAAAAAAGACTGCAGCGCTGCAGTGATTTTTTTATATTGAAGTTCCCCCTCCATTCTCCCCCCCGAGAATGGGATTTACCCCACGGACTGCAAAGCCCGTGGGGTTTTTCTTTTGCCGAATCGATTGTGCCGAAACGCATGTTTGATGCGCGTTTGCGGCCTTCTTTCATCGATTTTGATGATGTGCGCGAGTACATCGCAGCGGAATCGTCATCCTCGCAAAAACAACCTCGCCACATGAGAACCCTCAGGTGCTGCCGCCGCCGTGCATGGATGGCGCAAAGGGCGCATCGAGTTAGTGTTTTTGCATCCTTGTTATCGCAGCAGTCAGTTGTAACAGCGTCGATTCAGTCAGCAAGTTGTCAGTTCTCCGGGCGGGTATTTTTCGCGGTGTTACCGATCAGGTTGGCGCGTGCCGCGGATTGAATGGCCAGGACGGCAGGATGGGTCAGGCGGCGTTCGACGGAGATGGCATAGAACTGTTCGCGTACGGCCTCCGTGCGCCCGATCTCGACCAGGCCATATTGCTTCTTGATCTGCGCGGCGATGGCGCTGGGGGCGGCAAAGATACCGGCACCGGCGTCGCCGAACGCCAGCAGCAGGGCGCCATCGTCGAATTCGCCGGCGATCTGCGGGCGCACCTTTTCTTTTTCGAACCAGCGCAGCAGCCGGGGCCGCACGGCGGCATCGTCGCCAGGCATCAGGAATGGCGCGTCGTCCAGGCTGCGTGGAAAATCCTTCTTGTAGCGTCGTGCCAGGGCCGGGGTGGCGAAGAAGCTGGTGTCGCTTTCCCCCAGCAGGTGGTGAAATCCCCTGACCTCGACATTGGCCGGCATCGGACTGTCGGCGATGACGATATCGAGCCGGTGGATCGCCAACTCGGCCAGCAGCACATCGAGTTTGCCCTCGCGGCACACGATGCGAATCGGTTCGTCCATGGCCAGGGCCGCCTCCAGCAGCAGGTAGGCAATCGCCTTGGGCACCGCATCGGCCACGCCCACGCGCAGCTGCAGCGCCCGTCCGCCGGGTCGGAAGCGCAGCGCCTCTTCGAGTTCTTCGCCGATGGTGAAGAGCCGGTCGGCATAGTCGAACACCATGCGGCCGGTGTCATTGAGTTCAAGCCGGCGTCCCACGCGTTTGAAGAGCTTGTAGCCCAGGCTTTCCTCGAACAGGGCGATCTGCCCGCTGACCGTCTGTGCCGTCAGGTGCAGTCGCTCGCTGGCGCGGGCGATGCCCCCGGTCTTGGCGACGGTCCAGAAATAATGCAGGTGCTTGTAGTTGAGGGCGGCCATAGCAAGAAGTCGAATAGTTCGGTTTTTCCGATGTGATATTTCAGTATATTCGAATTTTCAATTGTTTCAGTTTCTCTTAAAGTGGCGCTGTTCCGGGTCGTTCGGCCCGTGATTCTTCGATACTTTCAAGGAGAGATCAGATGAAATGTCCCGTTTGCAGTACCACCGACCTGTTGATATCGGAACGGCAAGGTATCGAAATCGACTACTGCGGGCAGTGTCGCGGCGTATGGCTGGATCGTGGTGAGCTCGACAAGCTCATCGAGCGCTCGGCGGCCGCTGCCGCGCCACCTGCGCTCACGCCGGCACCCGCGCCTCGCGCGGCGCCGCCGCAATATTCCAATGACCAGCGTTTCGGTCATGGTGGTCACAGTGGTCACAGCGGTCACAGTGGTCATGGCCACAGTCATGGTTCGTACGGCTATGATCACAAGCGCAAGAAAAAAGGTTTTCTGGGCGAGATCTTCGATTTCGACTGAACACCAACGCTTTTCAACAATAACGCCAAAGAGGCAAACAAATGAGCGCAGTGGAAAGCTTCGCAACCGGCCCGATGTGGGCTGGATTCATCGTATTCGTACTGGGCATGCTGGCCCTGGACATGTTCGTGCTGGGCGGGCGTCATTCGCACCGCGTCACCCCGCGTGAGGCGCTGGGCTGGTCGCTGGTGTGGATTGCGCTGGCATTGGCCTTTGGCGGCCTGATGTGGTGGTATCTGGATGCCAACGTCGGGCGCGAGATCGCCAACCAGAAGAGTGCCGAGTTCCTCTCGGGGTACATGATCGAGAAGGCGCTGTCGGTCGATAACATCTTCGTGTTCCTGATGATCTTCAGCTACTTCGCGGTGCCGCCGGAGTTGCAGCGCCGGGTGCTGCTGTACGGTGTGATCGGCGCCATCGTGCTGCGGGCGGTGATGATCCTGCTGGGCGCCTGGCTGATCGCGCAGTTCAGCTGGATCCTGTACATCTTCGGCGCGTTCCTCGTATTTACCGGTGTGAAGATGCTGATCTTTGCTGATCATGAAGGCGATCTTGGCAACAACGCGTTGCTGCGCTGGTTACGCGGTCACCTGAAGATCAGCGACAACTACGACGGCGAGAAATTCTTCACGATGCAGAATGGCGTGCGTTATTTCACGCCGCTGATGCTGGTGCTGCTGCTCATCGAGTTGTCCGACCTGGTGTTTGCGGTCGATAGCATCCCGGCCATCTTTGCCATCACCAAGGACCCGTTCATCGTGTTCACGTCGAACATGTTTGCGATCATGGGCTTGCGGGCGCTGTACTTCCTGCTGGCGGATTCGGCCGAGCGCTTCCACTTCCTCAAGTACGGCCTGGCGCTGGTGCTGCTGTTCGTGGGGAGCAAGATGCTGCTGGCGTACTGGTATCACATCCCCGTGATGTGGTCGCTGGCGACGGTGGGGGCGATCCTGCTGGTGTCGATCCTGCTCAGCCTGGTGCTGACGCGCGACAAGAAGACCGTCTGACTGAGCTAGCTTGATGTCAGGTGTAGAGGCCGACCGGCGCAATCCGGTCGGCCTTTTTCATTGCCCCTGGCGATGCGCCGAAGGGCACGGGTGCGAATCTGCTTGAAATTGGGGACGGAGTAATCTAGCCTGCTTGCTTTGTCGCCCGCCTTCCCTGATCTCATGGCCCGTCTTCCCCGTCTCGTCGTTCCCCACCAGCCGCATCACATCATCCAGCGCGGGCATGATGGCCTGACCATTTTTCGCGATGCCGACGACTACCTCCATTTCCTGGCGTGGCTCAAGGAGGCGGCGCGCCAGTTCAAGGTTGCCATCCATGCCTATGTCCTGATGCCGGACCATCTGCACCTGCTCGCCACGCCGGTCGACGACCAGGGGCTGGCACGGATGATGCAATGGATAGGGCGCCACTATGTGCCCTATTTCAACCAGAAGGTCGGGCGCAGCGGGACGCTTTGGCAGGGCCGCTACCGCGCTACCGTGGTGGACCCGGAGCTGCACCTGCTGGCGGTGTGCCATTACATCGAGCTCAATCCGGTGCGCAGCGGGCTGGTGGCGTCGCCGGCCGACTATCCGTGGTCCAGCGCGATGCACCATATCGGCGCCAAGCAGGACGGACTGGTCACCGATCATCCGCGTTATTGGGATATTGGCAACACGCCCTTTGATCGCGAGATCGCCTATCGCCAGTCGCTGGAAGAGGGGCTGTCGCAGGCCCATATCGACAGTATTACCGCCGCCACGCTCAAGGGCTGGGCGCTGGGCTCGGATGCCTTCAAGCAGGAACTCGAACGGCAGACCCGGCGCCGCGTGAGCCCGGCCAAGCGTGGCCGACCGCTGGCGGCGCGTGCAGAAGTCGCCGATGCGGACGATAGCGAAGTGTCGAAGTGAAAACGCTTAAATAAAAATGAGTATCAATATCAATGACTTGGCGCGGATTCCATTACTCTGTCCCCAATAATAAAAACCGAGAATTTTCAGGGTTTTAATTATTACTCCGACCCTATTTATTCTTATTGAACTATTGGGTGCACTGCACTATTCTTAATATCCTTACTGACAAAGTGGTGGAGTACCGTATGCAATCGCAAGGCCTTTACGACCCAGCAAACGAACATGACGCCTGTGGCGTCGGTTTTATCGCTCACATCAAGGGCAAGAAAACCCACTCCATCGTTGATCAGGGCTTGCTCATCCTGAAGAATCTGGACCACCGCGGCGCGGTTGGAGCCGATCCGCTCATGGGTGACGGCGCCGGTATCCTCATCCAGATTCCAGACCAGTACTATCGCGAAGAAATGGCGCGCCAGGGCGTCGACCTGCCGCCGCCAGGCGAGTACGGCGTCGGCATGGTGTTCCTGCCGAAAGAGAACGCCTCGCGCATCGCCTGCGAGCAGGAGATCGAACGCGCGGTGCTGGCCGAAGGCCAGCGCGTGCTGGGCTGGCGCGATGTGCCGGTCGACCGCGACATGCCGATGTCGCCCACCGTGCGCGAAAAAGAACCGGTGATCCGCCAGATCTTCATCGGCCGCGGCCCGGACGTGATGGTCACCGATGCGCTCGAGCGCAAGCTGTACGTGATCCGCAAGTCGTCCGGTCACGCCATCCAGGCGCTGAACCTGCTGCACGGCAAGGAATTCTTCGTGCCGTCGATGTCGGCCCGTACCGTGGTCTACAAGGGCCTGCTGCTGGCCGACCAGGTCGGCGTCTACTACAAGGACCTGCAGGACGAGCGCTGTGTCTCGGCGCTGGCGCTGGTGCACCAGCGTTTCTCTACCAATACCTTCCCCGAGTGGCCGCTGGCCCACCCGTACCGCCTGATCGCCCACAACGGCGAAATCAACACCGTCAAGGGCAACTTCAACTGGATGCGCGCGCGCGAAGGCGTGATGCAGTCGGCCGTGCTGGGCGACGACCTGAAGAAACTGTTCCCGCTGATCTATGAAGGCCAGTCCGACACCGCCAGCTTCGACAATGCGCTCGAGCTGCTGGTGATGGCCGGTTACCCATTGCCACAGGCGATGATGATGATGGTCCCCGAAGCCTGGGAAAACCATACCCTGATGGACGACAACCGTCGCGCCTTCTACGAATACCACGCGGCCATGATGGAACCGTGGGACGGCCCGGCTGCGCTGGCCTTCACCGACGGTCGCCACATCGGCGGCACGCTCGACCGCAACGGCCTGCGTCCGGCGCGCTACATCGTCACCGACGACGACCTGGTGGTGATGGCATCCGAATCGGGCGTGCTGCCGATTCCCGAATCCAAGATCATCCAGAAGTGGCGCCTGCAACCGGGCAAGATGTTCCTGATCGACCTCGACGCCGGCCGCATCATCGACGACAAGGAACTCAAGGACACCTACGCCAACGCCAAGCCCTACAAGCAGTGGATCAACTCGGTGCGGGTCAAGTTGGACGAGCTCAAGGACGAGCCGCGCGAGCCCTCCTCGATCCTGCCGCTGCTCGATCTGCAGCAGGTGTTCGGCTATACCCAGGAAGACATCAAGTTCCTGATGGCGCCGATGGCCACGGGCGGTGAAGAAGCCATCGGTTCGATGGGCAACGACTCGCCACTGGCGGTCATGTCCAACAAGAACAAGACCCTCTATCACTACTTCCGCCAGTTGTTTGCGCAGGTGACCAACCCGCCGATCGATCCGATCCGCGAGGCGATGGTGATGTCGCTGGTGTCGTTCATCGGCCCCAAGCCCAACCTGCTCGACACCAACAACATCAACCCGCCGATGCGCCTGGAAGTGACGCAGCCGGTGCTGGACTACGCCGACATCGCCAAGCTGCGCAACATCAGCGCGCATAGCGGTGGCAAGTTCAAGTCCTACGAGTTGAACATCTGCTATCCGGTGGCCTGGGGCAAGGAAGGCATCGAAGCGCGCCTGGCCTCGCTGTGCGCCAAGGCCGTCGATGCGGTCAAGTCGGGCCATAACATCCTGATCATCTCGGACCGCAAGGTCGACGCCGACCAGTTGCCGATCCCGGCGCTGCTGGCGACCTCGGCGATCCACCAGCACCTGGTCAGCAAGGGCCTGCGTACTTCCACCGGCCTGGTGGTCGAGACCGGCTCGGCCCGCGAGACGCACCACTTCGCGCTGCTGGCAGGCTACGGCGCCGAAGCGATCCACCCGTACCTGGCCATGGACACCCTGTGCGAAATGGCACGCGGCCTGCCGGGCGACCTGTCGCCTGAAAAGGCGGTGTACAACTTCCAGAAGGCGGTTGGCAAGGGCTTGTTGAAGGTGATGTCCAAGATGGGCATCTCGACCTACATGTCGTATTGCGGCGCGCAGATCTTCGAGGTGATCGGCCTGTCGCGCGCGCTGGTCGACAAGTATTTCAAGGGCACGGCCTCCAACGTCGAAGGTATCGGCGTGTTCGAAGTGGCCGATGAAGCGCTGCGCCTGCACACCGCCGCCTTCGGCAGCGATCCGGTGCTGGCCAATGCGCTCGACGCCGGTGGCGAGTATGCCTTCCGCATCCGTGGCGAAGAGCACATGTGGACCCCCGACGCGATCGCCAAGCTGCAGCACTCGACCCGCTCCAACAGCTTCAACACCTACAAGGAATACGCGCAGATCATCAACGATCAGTCCAAGCGCCACATGACCTTGCGCGGCCTGTTCGAATTCAAGATCGACCCGTCCAAGGCGATCTCGATCGACGAAGTCGAACCGGTCAAGGAAATCGTCAAGCGCTTTGCCACCGGCGCCATGTCGCTGGGCTCGATCTCGACCGAGGCGCACGCCACGCTGGCCATCGCCATGAACCGTATCGGCGGCAAGTCCAACACCGGCGAAGGCGGCGAAGACGTCAATCGCTATCGCAATGAATTGAAGGGCATCCCCATCAAGCAGGGCGAGACGCTGGCTTCGGTGATCGGTCGTGAGCACATCGAAGTCGACATTCCGCTGCAGGATGGTGATTCGCTGCGCTCGCGCATCAAGCAGGTCGCCTCCGGCCGCTTCGGCGTGTCGGCCGAATACCTGGTGTCGGCCGACCAGATCCAGATCAAGATGGCGCAGGGCGCCAAGCCTGGCGAAGGCGGTCAGCTGCCGGGCCACAAGGTGTCCGAATACATCGCCACGCTGCGCGTGTCGGTGCCGGGCGTGGGCCTGATCTCGCCGCCGCCGCACCACGACATCTATTCGATCGAGGATCTGGCCCAGCTGATCCACGACCTGAAGAACGTCAACCCGCGCGCGTCGATCTCGGTCAAGCTGGTGTCCGAAGTCGGCGTCGGCACGGTCGCCGCCGGCGTGGCCAAGGCCAAGTCGGATCACGTCGTCATCGCCGGTCATGATGGCGGCACCGGCGCTTCGCCGCTGTCGTCGATCAAGCATGCCGGCTCGCCCTGGGAACTGGGCCTGGCCGAAACCCAGCAGACGCTGGTGTTGAACGGCTTGCGCAACCGTATCCGGGTGCAGGCCGATGGCCAGATGAAGACCGGTCGCGACGTCGTCATCGGCGCCATGCTGGGGGCCGACGAATTCGGTTTCGCCACTGCGCCGCTGGTGGTCGAAGGCTGCATCATGATGCGCAAGTGCCACCTCAACACCTGCCCGGTGGGCGTGGCCACGCAAGATCCGGTGCTGCGCGCCAAGTTCTCCGGCAAGCCGGAACACGTGGTCAACTTCTTCTTCTTCATCGCCGAAGAAGCACGCCAGATCATGGCGCAACTGGGTATTCGCAAGTTCGATGACCTGATCGGTCGCGCCGACCTGCTGGACCGTTCCAAGGCGATTGCGCACTGGAAGGCCAAGGGCCTGGACTTCAGCCGCATCTTCCATCAGCCGCAATCGGACCTGCCGGTGTTCCATACCGATCACCAGGATCACGGCCTCGACAAGGCGCTGGACCACAAGCTGATCGCGCAAGCGAAGATCGCGCTGGAAAAGGGCGAGAAGGTCTCGTTCATCTCGCCGATCAAGAACCTGAACCGCACCGTCGGCGCCATGCTGTCGGGCGAGGTCGCCAAGCGTTATGGCCATGACGGCCTGCCGACCGACACCATCCATATCCAGCTGCAAGGCACCGCTGGCCAGTCGGCCGGCGCGTTCCTGGCGCACGGCATCACGCTGGACCTGGTGGGCGAAGGCAACGACTACGTCGGCAAGGGCTTGTCGGGTGGCCGCATCGTGGTGCGCCCCAACACCGAGTTCCGCGGTCGCGCGGTGGACAACATCATCGCGGGTAACACCGTGCTGTACGGTGCGATCAATGGCGAGGCCTTCATCAACGGCGTGGCCGGCGAACGTTTTGCCGTGCGCAATTCGGGCGCCATTACCGTGACCGAAGGCACGGGCGACCACGGTTGCGAATACATGACCGGCGGCACCGTCGTGGTGCTGGGCAACACCGGCCGCAACTTCGCTGCCGGCATGTCGGGCGGCATCGCCTACGTCTACGATCCGGAAGGCGATTTCGCGCCCAAGTGCAATACCTCGATGGTGACGCTGGAGAAGGTCCTGTCGGACACCGAACAGGAGTCCGCGATCGGACGCGAACACTGGCACAGCCTGGAACGTGGCGGTGTGCGTCAGACCGATGAAGCTATCCTGCGTGGCTTGATTGAACGGCACTTCAAGTACACCGGCAGCACGCGTGCGCGCTACCTGCTGGACAACTGGGCGGCATCGCGCGCCAAGTTTGTGAAGGTCTTCCCGACCGAATACAAGCGTGCGCTGGCCGAACTGGCCGCTGCGGCCGAAACCAGGAAGGAAAAGGTCGTCGCCTGAACCAGCGGAGTCCGCTGAATCAGGCAGCAGCCAACGTCAAGTCAATCAAGTAAGCCGACGGGCAGGCGCAATCGAATCGCCGCCCGTCGCATCCTTAGCGAGAATGTGAGAGGAAAATGGGAAAAGCAACCGGTTTCATGGAATACCAGCGCCTCAAGGAGGCCAGCGAAGCGCCAGCCGCACGCACCAAGCACTACAAGGAATTCGTCCTGCACCTGAGCGACGGCGATGCCAAGATCCAGGGCGCGCGCTGCATGGATTGCGGCATTCCATTCTGTAACAACGGCTGCCCGGTCAACAACATCATTCCCGACTGGAATGACCTGGTCTATCGCGGCGACTACAAGGAAGCGCTGGACACCCTGCACCAGACCAACAACTTCCCCGAATTCACCGGCCGCATCTGTCCGGCGCCATGCGAATCGGCCTGCACGCTGGGCATCAACAGCGACGCCGTGGGCATCAAGTCGATCGAGCACTTCATCATCGACAAGGGTTGGGAAAACGGCTGGGTGGTGCCGCAACCGGCCGCCATCAAGACCGGCAAGAAGGTCGCCGTGGTCGGTGGCGGGCCCGCCGGCATGGCGGCAGCCCAGCAGCTGGCGCGCGCCGGTCATGACGTGACGGTGTTCGAGAAGAGCGATCGCATCGGTGGTTTGCTGCGTTACGGCATTCCCGACTTCAAGATGGAAAAGCAGCACATCGACCTGCGCGTGAAGCAGATGGAAGCCGAAGGCGTGGTGTTCCGCACCAGCGTCTTCGTGGGCAAGGATTTCCCCGAGAACGTCAATAACTGGGCCAAGGAAACCATCTCCCCGGACGAGCTCAAGAAAGACTTCGACGCCGTCATCATCTCGGGCGGCGCCGAGCAGCCGCGCGATCTGCCGGTGCCGGGGCGTGAATTGAAGGGCGTGCATTTCGCGATGGACTTCCTGCCGTTCCAGAACAAGGTCAATGCCGGCGACAAGCTGAAGAACCAGTTGCTGGCGACCGGCAAGCACGTGGTGGTGATCGGCGGCGGCGATACCGGTTCCGATTGCGTCGGCACCTCGAACCGTCATGGCGCCGAATCGGTGATCCAGTTCGAACTGATGCCGCAACCGCCGGAAGCCGAAAACAAGCCGCTGGTCTGGCCTTACTGGCCGACCAAGCTGCGCACCTCGTCATCGCATGAAGAAGGTTGCGACCGCGACTGGGCCGTGGCCACCAAGCGCCTGGAAGGCAAGAATGGAAAGGTCGAGAAGCTGATCGCCGCGCGCGTCGAATGGAAGGACGGCAAGATGCAGGAAGTGCCTGATTCCGAATTCGAGATGAAGGCCGACCTGGTCTTGCTGGCAATGGGCTTCGTGTCGCCGGTGCAGCAGGTGCTGGACGCCTTCGGCGTCGACAAGGATGCACGCGGCAATGCCAAGGCAGCCACCGACGGCGAAGGTTGCTACAAGACCTCGGTCGACAAGGTGTTTGCCGCTGGCGATATGCGTCGTGGTCAGTCGCTGGTGGTGTGGGCCATTCGCGAAGGCCGCCAATGCGCGCGTGCGGTCGACGAATACCTGATGGGCGCCTCGCTGCTGCCACGCTGATCGATCGCACAGGACCGGCAATGTAACGCTTGCTTCATTTGACCCTGGAACCGGAGAGACGAAAGTCTTTCCGGTTTTTTTTCGCGTGTTTTTGTTATTCGTCCGGCATCGATGTGGAGTTAACGACGCTGGGTCCCGGCCTTCGCCGGGACGACGGGGGAGGGGGGGCTAACTCCATGGGGTGTTCCATCGGTATCGCTCACCCTAGCACCGTCGTTCTGACGAACGTCAGAACCCAGCGTCTTGTTTTTATGCACTCCAATGCTTCACCAGCCTGACGCTCAGGAAGCGCGCAACGCTAACGGATAACTCCAGCACCGCCCTGCGGCTCAAGTAAAATAAGCCATCGCCGCACGCCGGCATCTTCGCTCACGCACATGGCCACTCCGATCCGCTACACCATCACTTCCCGCGATCCCGCATCCCACGTCTATGAAGTCACCGTGACGGTTGATCGGCCTGCCGCCGATGGCCAGGTGTTTTCGCTACCGGCCTGGATTCCGGGGAGTTACATGATTCGCGAATTCGCCAAGAATATCGTGCAGATCAAGGGCGAGTCGGGCGGGCGCAAGGTAACGCTCAAGAAGCGCGACAAGCATACCTGGCAGGCAGCGCCCTGCAACGGAGCGCTGACGCTGTCGTACCAGGTCTATGCCTGGGACCTGTCGGTGCGCACTGCGCACCTGGACCAGACGCACGGTTTCTTCAATGGCACCAGCGTGTTCCTGGCGGTGCATGGCTTTGAAGAGGGGCAGCATGTGGTCGAGATCGTCCGTCCCGAAGGCGAGGCCTTCAAGCGCTGGCGCGTGGCCACTTCGTTGCCCGAGTTGAAGGCCCGGCGCTATGGTTTCGGTTCCTACGTGGCGCAGAACTACGACGAGCTGATCGATCATCCGGTCGAAATCGGCAGCTTCGCCCTGGCCACCTTCGACGCCCACGGCACGCAGCATGACGTGGTCATTACCGGGCAGGTCCCCAACCTTGACCTGCCGCGCCTGTGCGCCGACCTGAAGAAGATCTGCGAAGCCCAGATTGCGTTCTTCGAACCCAAGACCCGTCGCGCACCGATGGCGCGCTATGTGTTCATGACCATGGCGGTGGGGGATGGCTACGGCGGCCTCGAGCATCGCGCCTCGACCGCCCTGATCTGCGCGCGCGCCGACCTGCCGGTCAAGGGGCGGGCCGAACAGACCGATGGCTATCGGACCTACCTGGGCCTGTGCAGTCACGAATATTTCCATACCTGGAACGTCAAGCGCATCAAGCCCGCCGTGTTCGCGCCGTATGACCTGCGCCAGGAGGGATATACCTCGCTGTTATGGTTGTTCGAAGGCTTCACCAGCTATTACGACGACCTGTTCCTGGTGCGCACCGGCGTCATCGATACCGACAATTACCTCAAGTTGCTGGCCAAGACGGTCAATGGCGTGCTGCGCGGCAGCGGTCGCAAGAAGCAGAGCGTGGCCGAGTCGAGCTTCGATGCCTGGGTCAAGTATTACCGCCAGGACGAAAACGCGCCCAATGCCATCGTCAGTTACTACACCAAGGGTTCGCTGGTGGCGCTGGGGCTGGATTTGACCATCCGCACCCAGACCCGTGGCCGTCGCTCGCTTGACGATGTCATGCGCGGACTCTGGCTGCGCTATGGTCGTGATTTCTTCGAGGGCGACGCCATCGGCGCCGGGGTGCCGGAAGACCAGATGCTGGCCCTGATGGAAGAGTTGAGCGGCGCCAGTCTCAAGCGGTTTTATGATCGCCACATTGTCGGCACCGACGATGTCCCGCTGGCCGAGCTGCTGCCGGCCTTCGGTGTCGGTCATGATGATGAAAGCGGTCGTGACCTCAAGCCATGGTTGGGCGCGCGCATCGTCAAGGATGGCGCCGATGCCAAGCTGGCCAGCGTCTATGAAGGCGGACCGGCGGCACTGGCCGGCCTGTCGGCCGGCGACAAGCTGGTGGCGATGGATGGACTCAGGGTGGTGGCGGGTGGCTTCGAGGGCCTGCTGGCGCGTTATCGCGTCAACGATACCGTGCGGGTCCACGTCTTCCGTCGTGACGAGTTGCTCGACGTCGGGGTCAGGCTCAAGGCCGATGGCCTGGTGCCGGTGAAGTTGAGCGCACTCGGCAAGCCTGCCGCCACGGTGCGCCAGCGTGAATCCTGGCTGAAGAAGTCGGGCTGAAAAAAATGCCTGCCGCGAGGCAGGCACTAGTGAGGGAGTCTTCTTGCATCGGGTGTGGCGCGGGGGCTCTGGTTGTCGATTGGCCCGATGGTATTTATTACTCCATGGCCATGCAGTCTTACCAACAAGACAATCATAGCGCCGGTTTTTTAGTCGACTTGACCGCCAGTCTCACTTTTTCAAAATAAAATGCGATATCGGTAGAACGGGGCTGGGTATGGCGGGGGCTTACACAACGACAGTCGGTCTGGAGCGGTCGCGCTCGCGCGAACGCTATGCCATTCCCCAGTCAAGCGCCGCACATGAGTTGCGGGCAACGCTGCTGGCGCACGAGCATTTCAGCGTGGCCGGCGAAGCCCGCAGCCAGCAGGCGCAGGCCTGGTCCGACCGTGTCGGCCGGCTGGTCGATACGCCCGTCTCGCGCGCGCAAGCGCAGACCGGCTTCCATGGTGAGCTCGACAGCTACGTGCTGCCCGACATGATCTATCTCGAGAGCCGCACCGATCCGCTGCTGCAGATGCGCACCCTGGGCCAGATATCACGCGACAACGTGCGCAACTTCGTTTTTCATGTGGCCGTCGAAGGGATCATGGAAACCGTGGTGGACCCGACCCGTCAGCGCAAGGCCGAGCAGTTCGTGCCCGGCATCCTGGCGCTCGACATGGGCCAGCCGATGCGCATGCACCGTCCCACGCGGGCACGGGTGCTGGCCTTCTTCATGCCGCGCGACCGGGTCACGCAGGTCATCGACGATCCCGAGGCGCTGCATGGCAAGGTCATTTCCTATACCTCGCCCATGGCCCGGTTGCTGCTGCCGCAGTTGCAGGCATTGTGCGCGGGCCTGCCGCAGCTGGCGCAAACGGCGCCGCAGCAAGCCGGCATGGCGATTCACCAGTGCGCCGAGTTGATTCTGGCGGCATTCGCGCGTCACGACCGGCTCTCCGGTGGCGGCCGCGCCGCAGCCCGTCATGCGCTCAAGGAGCAGATCCGGCGTCATATCGGCGCCAATCTGCATCGCGGCGAGCTGGCGCCGGAAGATATTCTCGTCACCTTCGGCTTGCCGCGCGCAACGCTGTACCGGATGTTCGAAGCCGACGGCGGATTGTTGGCCTACATCCGGCAGTGCCGCCTGTCAGCGGCCGCCATCGAGCTGGTCGAGATGCCGAATGCCCCGGTCGCCGAAATCGCCTATGGCCTGGGATTTTCCAGCGCGTCCGATTTCACGCGGGCGTTTCGTCGCAGTTATGGAATGGCGCCGCAGGAGTTTCGCGCCGGCGGGGCGCATTGGTTGCGCGGCGCCGTGCGGGCATAAAAAAACCCGCCACGAAGGCGGGTTTTCAGTGATCCGTAGAAAACGGATTACTTGGCTTCTGCGTCGCCGGCGGCAGCTTCGCCTTCGGCAGACACCTGGCCAGCCGGCACGCTTGCGGTGGCGATGGTCAGGTTTTCTTGCGACACGGCAGTCACGCCAACTGGCAGCTTCAGGTCAGCCAGGTGGACCGATTGACCGACTTGCAGGTTGGCCAGGTCGACTTCGATGAACTCAGGCAGGTTCTTCGGCAGGCACTGGATGTCCAGGTCCGATTGAACGTGGCTGATGATGCCCGACGACAGCTTCACGGCTGGCGACACTTCAGCGTTCACGAAGTGCAGTGGCACCTTGGTGTGCAGCTTTTGCGATGCATCGACGCGTTGGAAGTCGACGTGCAGGACCAGTTGCTTGAACGCGTGGACCTGGAAGTCGCGCAGCAGGACCTGCTCGACCTTGCCTTCGATCTCCAGATCGAGAATCGATGCGTGGAAGGTCTCTTTCTTCAGCGCGTGGTACAGCGCGTTGTGATCCAGAGCGATATTGACCGGGGCGGCAGTGCCACCGTAGACGATACCTGGGGTTTGGCCAGCAATACGCAGGCGGCGGCTCGCTCCGGTCCCCTGTTCCTTGCGTGGAAATCCGATAATCTTCATGAAAATACTCCAATGTGTGCCAGACGCGTCGATCAACCGACGTTAGCCTGACGTTGCATATTCCCCGCGACCAGGGAATATAAAAAACCTCGCTACAGGATTGCAGCGAGGCGAATTCGAATCTTATTCGGCAAACAGCGACATCACCGAATCACCCTTGGTGATGCGCTTGAACGTCTCGGCCAGCAGATCGGCGCAGGTCAACTGGCGAATCTTCGGGCAGGCGCGCGCCGCAGGCGACAACGGGATAGTGTCGGTCACCACCAGCTCGTCCAGCGGCGAATTGCCGATGCGGTCGATGGCCGGACCCGACAGCACCGGGTGCGTACAGTAGGCGACGACCTTCTTGGCGCCACGTTCCTTGAGCACTTCGGCAGCCTTGGTCAGGGTGCCGGCGGTGTCGACCATGTCATCCATGATCACGCAGTTGCGGCCTTCGACTTCGCCGATGATGTTCATCACTTCCGAGACATTGGCCTTGGGACGGCGCTTGTCGATGATCGCCAGGTCGCAGCCCAGGCGCTTGGCCAGCGCACGTGCGCGCACCACGCCACCGACGTCGGGCGAAACCACCAGCAGGTCTTCGTAGTTCTTGGCCACCAGGTCGCTCAGCAGGATCGGCGAGGCGTAGATGTTGTCGACCGGAATGTCGAAGAAGCCCTGGATCTGGTCGGCATGCAGATCCATGATCAGGACGCGTTCGACACCGGCTTCCTGCAGCATGTTGGCCACGACCTTGGCCGAGATTGCCACGCGCGCCGAACGCGGACGACGGTCCTGGCGGGCGTAACCATAATAGGGGATGGCAGCAGTGATACGACCGGCAGATGCGCGCTTCAAGGCATCCACCATGATCATGATTTCCATCAGGTTGTCATTGGTCGGCGCACAGGTCGATTGCAGCACGAAGACGTCCTTGCCGCGAACGTTCTCATTGATCTCGACCATGACTTCGCCGTCCGAGAACTTGGAGACGTTGGCTTTACCGAGCGGAATGCCGAGCTTCTCGGCGACGCCGCGCGCCAGTTCTGGATTGGCGCTGCCGGTAAAGACCATCAGGTTCTCAAGTGCCATATGGGTATCCCTGAATGCAATCGTTATAAAGTCGAAAAGCCGACAATGCTTGACTTGAAGGTCTCACATTGACGGCTTATTCTTTTTGACTGAAGGTCGGTCTGCGACCGCCTCCGAATTTAATGGCAGGGGAACAAGGATTCGAACCTTGGAATGCTGGAATCAAAATCCAGTGCCTTAACCAGCTTGGCGATTCCCCTACGCAACTTGCTGTCTGCCGTTTTGCGACGCCTGGGGCGTCGCGCATCGTCAGACTAATTCTTTTTACGATCACACCAAATGGGCGAGAGGATGTTCCTGCATCGCTTTGGCTTTCCAGCCGATCCAGCGCGAAGGCATTTGCTGCAGCACTTCGTCTGCCTGATGTTCGTGTTCGAAGGCACAAAACACACAGGCGCCAGATCCGGTCATTCGGGATTTTCCAAAATTGCCCAGCCATTCGATGGCTTCTGCAATCTGCGGAAAGTGCCGTTTTGCCACCATTTCCAGATCGTTTTTTCCGAAGCCAGAAGCAACTTGTTTCTGTGCATCAGGAAAGTCCGTTATTCTGACGACATTTGTATCCCTCGTCAATAGCGGAGATGAAAAAATTATTGGGGTCGGCACCAAAACGCCCGGCTCGATCACCACAAACCAGCAATTTGCCGTCTTGAGCGGGCGCAATGCTTCTCCGACGCCTTCGGCAAACGCATTCTGGCCGAACAGGAAGAACGGGACGTCCGCCCCCAGTTGCAAGCCCAAGGCCATCAATTGCGCGCGCGTCATCCCGGTTTGCCACAGATGATTCAACGCCAGCAGGGTGGTCGCCGCGTCGGAAGACCCGCCGCCCAGCCCGCCACCCATCGGCAGGCGCTTGCGCACCGTGATCGATGCGCCAAGCGCTGCCTGCCCGCTGGCCTCGCGCAGCAGGCGTGCCGCGCGCACCACCAGGTCGGACTCGGCCGGTACCCCCGCCACCTCGTTGGTGCGTACGATCTGGCCATCGTCGCGCTGTGAAAAATCGAGGCTGTCGCTGCGGTCGATCAGCTGGAATGCGGTTTGCAGCAAATGGTAGCCATCGGCGCGTCGCCCCGTCACATGCAGGAACAGGTTGAGCTTGGCCGGGGCCGGGCAGTCGAGAAGGGTGTCGGTCATGATGAATGCGGCAGGGCCTCAGGGCTGGTTCCAATGATCGATCACGATACGGATCGACACCGGGCCGGCCTGCTCGGTATTGCGGGTGAGATCGATACGGCGCGGACGCAGGCGGTCGCCGTCGGTCGCGGCCTGCCAGGTCGGATAGGCCACCCGCCAGCCATCGGCGGTGACGAAACTGGCATTGTCGTCGCCAGGCACTGCCTGGAATGGCTTGCCGGCGCGATCGACGCCGCGCCCCTGCAGCCAGTGGCGCATGCCCGACACCGGCAACGGCCAGCCCAGCGCCCGTGCGGCCAACTGGTCGATATCGGGCGCTATCTGCGGCGCCCGGCCCGATTGCACCAGCGTGGCCACGCCCGGCCGCACGTCGATGGTCGCCACCGTCTGTCCCAGCGGTGACAGCAGCTCAAGCCCGGTCCGCCCGGGCGCCTGCGACCAGTTGAAGCTACCGTGCAGGGACTGCGGCTGGTCGTTCTGGGCATACTGGACCGAGATGCGGCCGTCGATGGCGATGCTTTCCTGGTAGGGCGAGAGGGTCTGCACGGCGGCGCCCGGCGCGGCTTGCTGCGACAGGCCAGCGCAACCCGCCAGCAAGGCCGCCAGCGTCAGGTAGCCGGCGGCGGCCAGTGGGCGCCACCGGCCTGTCATCGATGCGACTGCGTTCATGGCTTGACGTTGAGGCGCGCCAGTGTGCTCTTGAGGACGTCGTTCTCGGGGTCCTTGGCCTGCACTTCACGGAATACCTTGCGCGCTTCGTCCTGCTTGCCACGGACCCACAGCACTTCGCCCAGGTGCACCCCGATCTCCGGGTCCGGGCGCAGGGCATAGGCGCGGCGCATCTGGGTCTCGGCTTCGCTCAACTGGCCCATGCGAAACTGGATCCAGCCCAGGCTGTCGGCGATGAAGGCGTCTTGCGGCGCCATCTCGGCCGCTTTCTTGATCAGTTCCAGCGCTTCCGGCAGGCGGATGTTGCGGTCTGCCAGCGAATAACCCAGGGCGTTATAGGCGTGCTGGTTGCCGGGGGCCAGCTGGATCACCCGGCGCAACGATTTTTCCATGGCGTCGAAGTTGCCCAGTTTTTCGAGCACCATCGCATGGTCGTACAGCAGGTCGGTATTGTTAGGGAAACGCTCCAGCGCGCCCTTGAGCACGTCGGAGGCTTCCTGGGTGCGATTGGCGTCGCGCAGCAGCATCGATTCGGCCTGGAGCAGTTGCAGCTGCTCGGCGTCATTGCTCGATTCGGACTGGGCCGCTTCCAGCGCCTTGCGGGCGCCGTCGATGTCATTCTTGCGCGCCAGCAATTGCGCCCGGCGCACCTGGATGTTGACGTAGCCGTCCGCGCCCGGCTCGGACTGGTCGAGATAGCGCAGGGCGGCGTCGAAATCACGCCGCTCTTCTGCGATGCGCGACAGCAGCAGGATGGCCTGGCTCGGATCGCGGTCGTCCTCGGGTTGCGCGGCGAGCACCTGCAGGTAACGCTGCAGATAACTTTCGGCATCCTTGAGCTGGTCGGTCTGGGCCGACAGCACGCCCAGCGCAAACAGGGTGGTCGGGTCTTCGCCGTCTTCCTTGAGCAGCGCCTCGAACTGCGAGCGCGCTTCCTTGAAGGCCTTTTGATCGACCAGGCTGCGGGCATAGGCGATGCGCACTTCACGCGCATCGGGGTACTTGCGCAGGAAGTCGACCATCAGGCGCGTGGCTTCCTGCTGATCGCTGGCCACTTGCGCCGACGTCAGCAGCGCCAGTTCCGAGTCGGGCTTGATCTTGAGTGCGGCGGCGGCCTCGCGCTGGGCAGTGGCGCCATCGCCCACGCTGAAGGCGCCTTGCGCCAGCGCCAGGTGGGTTTCGGGCAGGTCGCCATAGGGCTGGACCACCTTTTGCAGGATCGCGTAGCCGCCTTGCTTGTCGCGGGCGCGCGCCAGCAGGCGCTGGAATTGCAGGATCATCGGGCCGCGCGCCTGCGGGGCGGCTTCTTTCAGGCGTTGCGACAGCAGCGGCTCGATCTCGTCGACGCTATCGCCCAGCATGATCAGGCCCAGGTAGTTCTGCAGCGCCTCGTCCGAGTGCGGCGCCAGCTCGGTCCACAAGCGTACCGCCACCAGGGCTTCGTTGGGTTGCCGTGCGGTGACGGCGATCTCGGCGGCGCGCTTGGCCAGGCGCGGATCGCGCGTCTGCTGGGCGGCGGCCAGCATGGTGACATAGGCGGCTTGCCATTGACCGCGCTGGAAAGCGATCTCGGCAGTCAGGACCTTGTAGAGAATATCTTCGCTCAACTCGACCGCGGGCAGCGCATCTTCCTGCGGCTGGACCTTGGCCTTGGGCGACTTCTTGCGGTTGGCGGCTGCCGACTTGGACGGGGCGGCCTTCTTGTCCGGTGTCGCTTCGGCATTAGCCTTGTCGCCTGGCTGCTGGAAGCTGGCGCACGCGCTCAGCAGCAGGGAACTGGTAAGGAGGGCAAGCGTTTTTTTCAAGGTCTGATCCTGACTATTCGGGAAGTTTAGATTTTACGCTCAACGGCTGATGCATTGCTGTAAGGGGAGTGTAATCGATCCATCGACCTCCGGCCGCCGCCGGCAACGGCCAAGGTCTTGTTTTATACATCTGGATTATCATATGGGTCTTCCTCCAGCCATTTCCATCGTTGCTTTCAACGACGCCGCCAGATGCCAGAATTACCAGAAGTCGAAGTTACCCGGCGCGGCGTCGCGCCGCATCTCGAAGGACAGCCGGTGACCGGCGTGGTACTGCGCCATAGCGGCCTGCGCTGGCCGTTTCCGGTCGGGCTCGAGGCGCTGGTGGCCGGCCACACCGTGCGCAGCACCGGGCGTCGCGGCAAGTATCTCCTGATCAACTTCGACCATGGCACGCTGATCGTGCATCTGGGCATGTCGGGTCACCTGCGCATCCTGCCGCCGGGCATCGCCCCGCAAAAGCACGATCACTTCGACCTGCTGGTGGGCGGCCAGGTGATGCGTATGACCGATCCCCGGCGTTTTGGTGCCATCCTGTGGCATGACTCGGCCGATGGTTCGATCGAAGAACACATGCTGCTGCGCAGCCTGGGCCTGGAGCCGCTGGAAGATCGCTTCTCGGCGCTGGAGCTGTTTCGCCAGACCCGCAACCGCAGCGCGCCGATCAAGCAGGTGCTGCTGGCGGGAGACATCGTGGTGGGGGTGGGCAACATCTATGCCTCCGAAAGCCTGTTCAAGGCCCGCATCAATCCCAAGACCCCGGCCCAGCGAATCAGCCTGGCGCGCCTGGAGCGACTGGTCGTGGCGATCCGCGAGACGCTGGCCGCGGCCATCGAGCAGGGTGGCAGTTCGCTGCGCGACTTCATCGCGGTCAATGGGCAGTCGGGCTACTTCCAGCAGAGTTATTTTGTCTACAACCGTACCGGGCAGCCATGCCGGGTATGCAGCACGCCGATCCGCCAGATCAAGCAGGGTCAGCGCTCTACCTTCTATTGCGTGAATTGCCAGAAATGAAAGTGTTAGTCGACAAGCCAGCAAGGCGGGCGCCGCCAGCCGATGGCGCGCACTATGCCGATCCCTCGTTCTCGGCCGATGTGATCGCCTGGCAGAAGCGGCATGGGCGGCACACCTTGCCGTGGCAGAACACGCGCGACGCCTATCGCGTGTGGCTCTCCGAAATCATGTTGCAGCAGACCCAGGTGGCGGCGGTGATCCCGTATTACCAGCGCTTCCTCGAACGCTGCCCGGATGTCTTCAGCCTGGCGGCGGCGCCGTCCGAGGATGTGATGTCGCTGTGGGCGGGCCTGGGTTATTACACCCGGGCACGCAATCTGCACAAATGCGCGCAGCGGGTGGTCAACGAATATGGCGGTCGCTTTCCGGATGACCCCGTACTGCTGGCTGACCTGCCCGGCATCGGTCGCTCGACCGCCGCCGCCATTGCCGCTTTTTCTTATGGCCGCCGTGCCGCCATCCTCGACGGTAACGTCAAGCGGGTGTTTGCGCGGGTGTTCGGCGTCGACGGTTATCCCGGCGCCAAGCCGGTCGAAGACAAGCTGTGGTTGCGCGCCGTGGCGCTGCTGCCCGAAGAGGGCATCGAGGCTTATACCCAGGGCTTGATGGACCTGGGCGCAACCTTGTGCGTGCGCGGCACGCCCGGCTGCGCACGCTGCCCGCTGGCGGGTCGCTGCGTGGCGCTGACGCAGGACCGGATCTCGGAACTGCCCGTGAGCAAGCCGAAAAAAGCGGTGCCCGAGCGCGAGACGGTGATGCTGGTGGTGACCAATGGCGATGATGTTCTGCTGGAGCAGCGGCCCGACAGCGGTATCTGGGGCGGCTTGTTATCGTTGCCCGAAATCGCGATGGGCGATGCGACGCAGTTCGACGTCGCGGTGCACGCCTTGCTGGCGCCGTATGGCGAAATCGCCGGATGTCGCAAGTTGCAACCGTTCTCGCACGTCTTCACCCATTTCAAGTTGCACGTCGCGCCGTATCAACTGGCGCTTGACGCGCGGGCCGCGATGACGGCGCAGCAGGCGTTGCTCTGGTATCCGGTGCAGCGGCTGGCCGACGCACCCTTGCCGGCGCCGGTCAAGAAGCTGCTGCTGGGCGCCTTGCTGCGCGACGACCTGCTGGCGACGATCTGATTGGCTTAGTCGAGTTGGCGGTGACGGCAGACCACTTGCTCGGTCGCCCGGAAGTGGCGTGCCAGCTGTTCGGCCATATACACCGAGCGATGCTGGCCGCCGGTACAGCCGATGGCCACCGTCAGGTAGCTACGGTTGTCGGCCTTGAAGGCGGGCAGCCACTTCTCGACGAAGCCGCGGATGTCGGCGAGCATGTCCGCTACCTCGTCATAACCGGACAGAAATTCGATCACCGGGTCGTCGCGCCCGGTCAGTGGGCGTAGCGTGGCGTCGTAATGCGGGTTGGGCAACATGCGCACGTCGAATACCAGGTCGGCATCCAGCGGTAAGCCGTGCTTGAACGCAAACGACTGGAACAGCAGCGTCAGCGGCGAGCGTTCGATATCGACCAGGCCCTTGATCCAGCGGCGCAGCTTGTTCGAGCTCAGTTGCGAGGTGTCGATCACGTGGGCGATTTCCTGCACCTCGGAGAGCATTTCACGTTCGACCGCGATGCATTCGGACAGCGTCATGCTGTCGGTGGGATTGCGCCCCGGCAGCAGTCGGTGCGACAGCGGATGGCTGCGGCGGGTCTCCGAAAAGCGGGTGATCAGCGCTTCGTTGGAGGCAGTCAGGAAGAATACCTTGACGTCATGGCCATCGGCGCGCAGGCGATCGATGTCGGTGCGCAGCGTGACCAGCGAGTCGGCGCTGCGGGCATCGGTGGCCACCGCCAGGATGCTGGCCCCTTCCCGGATGCGGGTCTCGACCAGGTCGCACAACAGCGCCGGCGGCAGGTTGTCGACGCAGAAATAGCCGGCATCCTCGAGCACGTGTAGCGCCACCGATTTGCCGGACCCTGAAATGCCTGTGATCAGAACGATTTTCATGTCGCCAATGATAACGCAAGCTACAAGCAGACCCACGCGCCGGGGCCGGTGGCATCGAACGAATTGGTGTCGGGCAGGTGTTTATTCGCCGTTCATGGCGCGCCGCTGGCGTTCGATGAATTCCTTGAGCGTATCGATGCCGCGCAGTTGCAGGATGGTGTTGCGCACCGCCGCCTCCAGCAGCACCGCGATGTTGCGCCCGGCCGCGACGGGAATGACCACCTTGCGAATCGGCAGGCCCAGCACTTCCTCGTATTGGGCATCCAGCGGCAGGCGCTCGTAGTTTTCTTCGAGGGTGCTGCGGCGAACCAGGTGCACGATCAGCTTCAGGCGCATCTTGCGACGCACGGCGGTCTCGCCGAATATCGCCTTGATGTCGAGCAGCCCCAGGCCACGCACTTCCAGCAGGTTGGCCAGCAGCGGCGGGCAGCGGCCTTCGATCATGTTGGGTGCGATGCGGGCGAATTCGACGGCATCATCGGCCACCAGGCCGTGACTGCGCGAGATCAGTTCCAGGCCCAGTTCGCTCTTGCCCAATCCCGATTCGCCGGTGATCAGTACCCCCACGCCCAGCACGTCCATGAAGACGCCGTGCATGGTGATCTGCTGCGCCAGCTTCTTGGACAGGTAGACCCGCAGGTAATCGATGACCTGCGCCGCCGGCAGCGGCGTCGAAAACAGGGGGATATTTTTTTCGTCGCAGATCGCCAGGATGTCCGGCGGCGTCGACAAGCCCTGGGCAATGATGAATGCGGGTGGTTCGCCGGCGACCAGTTCGGCGGTCTGGTAGGCGCGCGAGGTATTGGACAGCCGTTCGTAGTACTCGATTTCCTGGTGGCCGAAGACCTGGATGCGACCCGGGTGAATCAGGTTCAGGTGACCCACCTGGTCGGCTGCCGAGACGGCATCGCCGGAGATCAGGCGCTCGCCGCCGGGGAAGCCGGCGAACCAGCCAAGTTGCAGGGATTCCCTGTTTTCTTCGTAGAGCTGCTGGATCGACAACGCGGAATAGTTGGGCATGAGGCTTTCGGATCGGCGGACGGTACGGTTGGGGGGGGCGTTGCCATGTGATGCGCTGCCATGCAATGCAGCGGCCTGCGACAAACGACTTCAGCCGGTCTTTTCCAGGCTGGTCTGCCAGGTGACCAGGCGCGAATACACCACGGCAGGGTCGGACTCGGCGGCCAGTTGGGTGCGGAAGGCGTCGTCTGAAAACATCTCGGCGATCTCCGACAGGATTTCCAGATGTTGCTGCGTCACATGATCGGGAATCAACAGAAACACCAGCAGCTTGACCGGTTGTCCATCGGGCGACTCGAACGGGATCGGGTCTGCCAGGCGCATGAACAACGCCAGTGGCGCCTTCAATCCCTTGATGCGGCCATGTGGCACGGCCACGCCGTGGCCAAGTCCGGTGGAACCCAGGCGCTCACGCGCAAACAGGTTTTCGGAAACGGTGGAGCGGGCGATGCCGCTATTGTTTTCGAAGGTCAGGCCGGCTTGTTCGAAAGCTCTTTTTTTGCTGGACACTTCCAGATCCAGGACGACATTTTCTGGAGAAAGGATTTTTGCAAGATTTGTCATGACGCTCAAGGGATCGCAACGAGGTGAAACTGTGAAACTTTGAGCAGGATTATAGGCCTGTTTGAGCGCCTGGTAGCGCTTTGGAAAGCCGGAACAGCGCCCGAATTGCCGGCGAGATGATGGATTTGGCTTGAATCACGGGCTGCGGCGCACGCAGGCCCGTGTTGTTAGAAAACAATGTCCGCACGAGTTGTCGCGCGGCATGTAGCGTTCTTTACATCTCGATGCGGCCGAAAATCAGCAGCACGTCGCCATTGTTCTTGTTGGAGCTCAGGCGTGGCACATAGGCAAACATTACCTTGCCCTTGGCGGTGCCGATCGAGGCCAGCGGCAGCGGCACAGGAAACGGCACGCCGCCGAAATAATCCTGGCGGCTCATCAGCATGGCGGTGCCGCCCACGCCGACCTCAAGCCCGGTCTTTGCCACCGGGAACACCCATTCGTAGGCATAGCCGGCCATGTACTGGGGATGGCGGTGCGAATCCTTCAGCACGAAACCGAACAGCGATTCGTCATTGCCATCGGCATTGCGCAAGGTCTTGCCGTAGCCCAGGCCCCAGGCGTGCTCGTTGAGTTCGTTGAGTTTTTCCTTGGTATAGGTGCTGCGTCCGTGGTGGGCGATGCCGGACAGGTAAATGGCGTCGTCGCCCTGGTCCCAGATGTTGCCCAGATGACTTTTGGTGTCTTGCCAGAGACTGGTGTCTTCGGCATGGGCCGCAGGCGTCAATGCAGCCACGCACGCCAGTGCCGCCAGCCAGTGCTGGTAGCGGCGCATGGAGTTGGTCAGGGGGGAGGGTGCCCGCAGGCGTTGGAGATCGAATTTCATGGTGCAATATTTTTTTTCTGATGCCGGTTGAAAGATGAGAGCAACATTCATCGGCCAAAAGGCGCTGAACTTGTACAACAGACCGGAAGTTTGAATGGAAATATCCCGCGGTGCTTTTTTTCAGCCCACGAAAATGTTACGTAGTCATGTCCGGCAGGCAGTGCGCAGGGACATCCGGCGACCGGCGGGAATAGGCATCATGGCAACATGAAACCCAGCAAACACAAGGGTTTCAGCTGATCAGGGGGGATGTGTGGGCGAGCATCGATGGCATCGACAATCACCGGCCCGACAAAATTTGTAACAATTTATAAGCAGCTGTTAACGAAGTGATGTCGCGGGCCGATCGGTGGCGAGCCAGGCCGGAGCGGATTACTGGCGTGCGTTGCGATCCAGCGAAGGCAGTCTGGCGCTCGAGAAATTGCTGCGCCATGGATTGATGTCGAGCCCGCCGCGTCGGGTGTAACGCGCATACACCGCCAGTTTCTGGGGCCGGCAGTATTGCAGGATGTCACTGAAGATGCGCTCGACGCACTGCTCGTGAAACTCGTTATGGTCGCGGAAGCCGATGATGTATTTCAGCAGCTGTTCCTGGTCGATCGGCGCGCCGACATAGTGGATTTGCACGCTCCCCCAGTCAGGCTGGCTGGTGACCGGGCAGTTCGACTTGAGCAGATGCGACACGAAGGTTTCTTCGACGGTGGCCTGTTCATGATCGGCGCGCAGGATGCTGCCGTCGGGATGGGCGCTGGCTTCGATCTCGATATCGAGTCGGTCCAGCGAAAGGCCGCCCAGTTCATTGAAGCGCAATTGGCCGAACTGGGTCGCTTCGGTCAGCGTGACCTGCACCGGCGCACCGGCGGCGGCCGACAGGTCGAGCCGCATGCGCTCGACCAGCGCTGCACTGCTGTCGAGACGCGCCTGGTTGAACGAATTCAGATACAGCTTGAACGACTTCGATTCGATGATATTGGGCGAATCGGCCGGCACCATGAAGGTGGCGATGGCGATCTGTGGCTTGCCACGCAGGTTCAGCCACGAGATTTCGTAGGCGGTCCAGATGTCGACGCCGAAGAAGGGCAGGGTGCCGGTGATCTGCAGCTCGGCCCGCTTGGGCGCGCGCGGGATCGGAAACAGCAGCGCCGGGTCGTACGCGGCCGGGTAGGCCGAGTGCTTGCCCAGCGGCGAGGTTTCGGGCGAGTGGCCCATATCGGTGGCGGCGTGGTTCATGTGATGCTCCTGCGATGCTGCCGGGCGTTAGCCCAGGAACAGCTTGTACAACGGGTTCTTGGTTTCGTCCCAGTGACGGTAGCCGAGTTGGGCCAGGAAAGTGCGGAACTGTTTCATTTCCTTCTTCGGCACTTGCAGCCCGATCAGGATGCGACCGACATCGCCGCCCTGGTTGCGGTAGTGGAACAGGCTGATGTTCCAGCCCGGGTTCATGCTGGAGAGGAACTTCATCAGCGCACCCGGCCGCTCGGGGAATTCGAAACGGTACAACAGCTCGTCGTCGGCCAGCGAACTCTTGCCGCCTACCAGGTGGCGGATATGGACCTTGGCCAGTTCGTCATGGGTCAGGTCCAGCACGCCGAAGCCGGCTTTCTCGAAATTGCGGGCGATCTTGCCCGACTCGTCGGCGTTGGCGATCTGCACGCCCACGAACACATGGGCGGCACGGGCATCGCTGATGCGATAGTTGAATTCGGTCACGTTGCGCGGACCGACGGTCTCGCAGAAGCGGCGGAAGCTGCCGCGTTCCTCGGGAATGGTCACCGCAAACACGGCCTCGCGCGCCTCGCCCACGTCGGCCATCTCGGCCACGAAACGCAGGCGGTCGAAATTCATGTTGGCGCCACAGGCGATGGTGATGAGCGATTGCCCCTTGATCGGTTGCCGGCTGTTCTTGGCGCGCTCCACATACGCCTTGGCGCCGGCCACGGCCAGGGCGCCGGCCGGTTCGACGATGCTGCGGGTGTCCTGGAAGATGTCCTTGATGGCGGTGCAGACGGCATCGGTGTCGACGATGATGATGTCATCCACGTACTTGCGGGCCAGGCGGAAGGTCTCTTCGCCCACCAGCTTGACGGCGGTGCCGTCCGAGAACAGGCCGACGTCCGACAGCGTCACCCGGCGGCCAGCCTTGAGGCTGCGCGCCATGGCGTCCGAGTCGGTGGTCTGCACGCCGATGATCTTGATGTCCGGGCGTACCGCCTTGACGTAGGCCGCCACGCCGGCGATCAGGCCGCCGCCGCCGATGGCCACGAAGATGGCGTGAATCGGATCCGAGTGCTGGCGCAGGATTTCCATGCCGACCGTGCCCTGGCCTGCGATCACGTGCGGGTCGTCGAACGGATGCACGAAGGTCAGCTTGTGTTTTTTCTCGAGCGTCAGCGCATGGTTATAAGCATCGGTGAACGAGTCGCCCGACAGCACCACCTCGGCGCCGCGCGCCTTGACCGCCTCGATCTTTACCTGCGGGGTGGTGGTCGGCATGACCACCACCGCACGGCAGCCCAGGCGCGCCGCCGACAGCGCCACGCCCTGTGCGTGATTGCCGGCCGAGGCGCAGATCACGCCGCGCTTCAGTTGCGCCGGTGTCAGGTGCGCCATTTTGTTATAGGCGCCACGCAACTTGAAGCTGAACACGCTCTGCATGTCTTCGCGCTTGAAGTAAATTCGATTATCCATCCGCTGCGACAGCGTGTTGGCCAGTTCCAATGGCGTTTCCTGGGCGACGTCGTAGACGCGGGCGGTCAGGATCTTCTGCAGATAATCGTTACTCATAGTGGTCTTCAGTGTGGTGCCAGGCAGCAAGGGAACTGATCATTATAAATGAGCAGCGCGCTTCGGCTAGAATGCGAGCCTCGTCCGTGAGGCAGCGTGCCTGAACCAGGCGCCGCTTGTTCGGCCACATCCAACCACTTTTCCTGCTGCGCATGATCGAATCCGCCGTTCTCTGGCTCCTCAATATCCTCGCCGTGCCCACGGTTGGCTTGACCTCGGTCTTCCTGATCAGTTTTGTGTCGGCAACCCTGCTGCCGCTAGGGTCCGAGCCCGCCGTGTTTGCCGTCATCAAGGCCAATCCCGAGATGTTCTGGCCGGTGATCCTGGTGGCGACGCTGGGCAATACCCTGGGTGGGATGGTGGATTACTGGATGGGTTATGGCGCCAAGCAGGCGTTTTCGAAGGAACGTTCGTCGCGCTGGTTTCACTGGCTTGAACGGTTCGGACCCAAGACCATGCTGCTGGCCTGGCTGCCCGGCATTGGCGACCCGATCTGTACCCTGGCCGGCTGGTTGCGCCTGCCGTTCTGGCCATCGGTGTTCTACATGGCCATCGGCAAGTTCCTGCGCTACCTGTTCATGACCTGGGTGCTGCTGAACGTGCCAGACGGGTTCTGGCATCGCATCGCCGACCTGCTCGGCTAGCCCAGGATCACGTCCAGCAGCATCATCGTCACGAAGCCCGCCAACAGGCCCAGCGTGGCCTGTGATTCGTGACCCTGGCGGTGCGATTCGGGAATCACTTCGTGGCTGATGACGAACAGCATCGCGCCACCGGCGCCGGCCAGCGCCCAGGGCAGGGCGGTCGCCGATACCCCGGTGGCCAGCGCGCCCAGCACGCCGCCGATCGGCTCGACCAGTCCCGACAGGATGCCGGCGGCCGCCGATTTGGCCGCCGAATAGCCCAGCGAACGCAGTGCCAGCGCCACCACCAGCCCCTCTGGAATGTCCTGTATGCCGATGCCGGTGGCCAGCGCCACCGCCTTGCCGAAGTCTTCGCCGCCGAAACCGACGCCGATGGCCAGGCCTTCGGGGAAGTTGTGGATCGTCACCGCCATCACGAACAGCCAGATGCGCGAGGTGCGCGCGGCGCTGTTGCGGTCGCTGGCCATCGCCAGGAAATGCTGGTGCGGGATCAGGTGATTGAGCGCCAGCACGAACAGGCCGCCCAGCATGATGCCGGTCGCCGCCAGGAACACCGAGGCATTCTTGGCATAGCCGATGGCCTGGGCCGCATCCATGGCGGGGATGATCAACGAAAACACGCTGGCGGCCAGCATCACGCCGCCGCCATAGCCCAGCATCACGTCTTGCGCCTTGACCGACAGCCGCCGCGTGAAAAACACGCCCATGGCGCCCAGCGCGGTCAGGCCGGCGGCCGCCGATGAACCCAGCAGCGCCGCCCATACATGGGGATTGGCCGTGAAGTAGCCGTGCAAGGTCTCGTAGGACTTGATCAGCACGAACACCAGCGCCACCAGCAGTGTGACGATGTGGCGTGGCTTGAGATTGAGCGTCAGGCTGTCGCCGAGATCGGTTTTGGCGCCGATGGCAGGCCGGGGCGATTCACCATCGAACGCGGTGGCGTCGTCGGAAGTATTTGATTTTGCTGGAAAATTTTTATTCAACGGTGCCGGTATCATGGCAGTCTCCCTGGCGGTAACGATGAGTCGGACATCGGTGTTGCGGGCTATGCCTTGCCATGCGCATAGTCGGCCAGGGTGATGGCTAGATTTTCCAAGATTTCGGTAATGAGAATGCGAACCATAACACCTCCATGGTTTTTTTAGTGGAAACACCCCTGTTGTTGGTATGGATTATAGATTTTAAGAATTGATTATATAAAATTGATTGTTTTTATTAATTGAATTGCCATTGCCTATTGCCCTGGGCCGAACCGGCGTCAACTAGTGTGGGTAGCAACTTAAGCAGGCTTGTCGCTTGGTTGTCGCTTTAATGCGGCAAATTGTCGAGTTTTCTGTCGACACCTGGACCTCGACAATCAAATTTGCCGCAATGCAGCATCGATGGCTGCTCAGTTGTGGCAGGTCATTCGCTCGAAAAGAGAATCATTTTCATTGCGTCCGCGAAACTGGGCTCCAGCCATCGCGACTTTTGGCAATAGGCTAAAATGCACATCCGGCAGCAGACTTATTTTCTACATTGATGAACGCCCCCGCCCACATTCAAGCCTTGCTCACTGATGCGCCCCATGGCGCTACGCCCACGCGCCTGCGCGAAATTCCGTACAACTACACCTCGTTCTCGGATCGCGAGATCGTGATCCGGTTGTTGGGCGAAGCATCCTGGTCGCTGCTCGACGAGCTGCGCGGCAAGCGCCAGACCGGCCGTTCGGCGCGCATGCTGTATGAGGTCCTGGGCGACATTTGGGTCGTGCGTCGCAATCCCTATCTGCAGGACGACCTGCTGGATAACCCCAAGCGTCGCGCAGCGTTGATCGAAGCGCTCAACCATCGCCTGGGCGAAGTCGACAAGCGTCGCATCGATGTCGGCCAGAACGCCATCGGCGACGCCGATGCGGCACGTCGCAGCGAGAGCGTCGAGGCCTTGATCAAGGCGGCCCGCAAGGCGATTGCCGATTTTGCCGAAGAATTCCGCCGTACCTACGACCTGCGCCGTCGCGCCACCAAGGTGCTGGGTCGCTATACCGCGCGCGACAATATCAAGTTCGATGGCCTCTCGCGCGTATCGCACGTCACCGACGCCACCGACTGGCGCGTCGAGTACCCGTTCGTGGTGCTCACCCCCGATAGCGAAGACGAGATGGCCGGGCTGGTCAAGGCCTGCATCGAGTTGGGTCTGACCATCATCCCGCGCGGCGGCGGCACCGGCTACACCGGCGGCGCCATTCCGCTCACGCCCATGTCGGCCGTGATCAACACCGAAAAGCTGGAGCAACTGGGCGCCGTCGAGATGACCGTGCTGCCCGGCCTGACCCAACCCTACGCCACGATCTATTCGGGCGCCGGCGTGGTGACCAAGCGCGTCTCGGACGCAGCCGAGCGCGCCGGTTTCGTGTTCGCGGTCGATCCGACCTCGGCCGAAGCCTCGTGCATCGGCGGCAACGTCGCCATGAATGCCGGCGGCAAGAAGGCCGTGCTGTGGGGTACTGCACTGGATAACCTGGCCAGCTGGCGCATGGTCGATCCGCAGGGCGACTGGCTCGAAGTCACCCGCCTGGACCACAACCTGGGCAAGATCCACGATGTCGAGTCGGCCCGCTTCAAGCTGGAGTGGTCGCACCCGGGCGAGCGCGGCCAGAAGACCGAAGTCTTCAAGACCGAGATACTCGAGATCGCCGGCCGCAAGTTCCGCAAGGAAGGCCTGGGCAAGGACGTGACCGACAAGTTCCTGTCGGGCCTGCCGGGCGTGCAGAAGGAAGGTTGCGATGGCTTGATCACGTCGGCCCGCTGGATCCTGCACAAGATGCCCAAGCAGACCCGCACCGTGTGCCTCGAATTCTTTGGCCAGGCGCGTGATGCGATTCCATCGATCGTCGAGATCAAGGATTTCCTGGACGCCGAGACCCGGCGTGGCGGCGCCATCCTGGCCGGCCTGGAACACCTGGACGAGCGTTATTTGCGCGCGGTGGGTTATGCCACCAAGTCCAAGCGCGGCGTGCTGCCCAAGATGGTGCTGATCGGCGACATCGTCGGTGACGACGAAAACGCCGTGGCCGCCGCCGCTTCGGAAGTGATCCGCATGGCCAACAACCGCGTGGGCGAAGGCTTCGTCGCGGTCAGCCCCGAGGCGCGCAAGAAGTTCTGGCTCGACCGTTCGCGCACGGCCGCCATCGCCAAGCACACCAACGCCTTCAAGATCAATGAAGACGTGGTGATCCCGCTGAACCGGATGGGCGAGTACACCGACGGCATCGAACGCATCAACATCGAGCTGTCGATCAAGAACAAGCTGCAACTGCTGGCTGAACTGGAAACCTTCTTCGTCAAGGGCAACCTGCCGCTGGGCAAGAGCGACGACGGCGAGGGTGAAGATATTCCCGCCGCCGAAATGCTGGAAGACCGCGTGCACCAGGCCGAGGATCTGCTCAATCGCACCCACGACCGCTGGTCGTATCTGCTGACCCATCTTGACCGCTCGCTGGTCGATGCGCGTGACGAGATGATTGCGCTGGGCATGGAGAAGCTGACCGCCGCGTTCGATCAGCGTCTGCGCGACCAGCCGGGCGCGACCGTGTTCGACGTGGTGCAGGATCGCACCGTGCGCGTGTCCTGGAAGCAGGAAGTGCGGGCCCAGTTGCGTCAGATCTTCAGCGGCGCCGCCTTCAAGCCGATCCTTGAAGAAACCACCGTCATTCACAAGCGCGTGCTGCGTGGTCGCGTGTTCGTGGCGCTGCACATGCACGCCGGTGACGGTAACGTGCACACCAACCTGCCGGTCAATTCCGATCACTACGAAATGTTGCAGGACGCCCATGTGGCGGTGGCCCGCATCATGGCGCTGGCGCGTTCGCTGGACGGCGTGATTTCGGGCGAGCACGGCATCGGCATCACCAAGCTCGAGTTCCTGACCGAAGACGAAATCGTCGAGTTCCGCGACTACAAGTTGCGGGTCGATCCCGAAGGTCGCTTCAACAAGGGCAAGTTGCTCAACCTGCCCGGCATGGAAGCCGACCTCAGCAACGCCTATACGCCTTCGTTCGGGTTGATGGGGCACGAATCGCTGATCATGCAGCAAAGCGATATCGGCGCCATCGCCAACAGCGTCAAGGACTGCCTGCGCTGCGGCAAGTGCAAGCCGGTGTGCTCGACCCACGTGCCGCGCGCCAACCTGCTGTATTCGCCGCGCAACAAGATCCTGGCGACCTCGCTGCTGGTCGAAGCCTTCCTGTACGAAGAGCAGACCCGCCGCGGCGTATCGATCAAGCACTGGGAAGAGTTCGAGGACGTGGCCGACCATTGCACGGTGTGCCACAAGTGCGTCACGCCCTGCCCGGTGGATATCGACTTCGGCGATGTCTCGATGAACATGCGCAACCTGCTGCGCAAGATGGGCAAGAAGTCGTTCAACGCCGGCACCACCACGGCGATGTTCTTCCTCAACGCCACCGATCCGGCCACCATCAACGCCACCCGCAAGATGATGACCGGCTGGGGCTTCAAGGCGCAGCGCCTGGGCAACGACATCCTCAAGAAATTTGCCCGCAAGCAGACCCAGAAGCCGCCCGCCACCGTCGGCAAGCCACCGGTGAAAGAGCAGGTGATCCACTTCATCAACAAGAAGATGCCGGGCAACCTGCCCAAGAAGACCGCGCGCGCGCTGCTCGATATCGAAGACGACAAGATCGTGCCGATCATCCGCAACCCGAAGACCACCACGGCCGATACCGAGGCGGTGTTCTACTTCCCCGGCTGCGGTTCGGAGCGCCTGTTCTCGCAGGTCGGCCTGGCCACCCAGGCGATGCTGTGGAATGTCGGGGTGCAGACGGTGCTGCCGCCGGGCTATCTGTGCTGCGGTTATCCGCAACGCGGCTCCGGCGACTTCGACAAGGCCGACAAGATCATCACCGACAACCGGGTGCTGTTCCATCGCATGGCCAACACCTTGAACTACCTCGATATCAAGACCGTGGTGGTGTCGTGCGGCACCTGCTACGACCAGTTGCAGGGGTATGAATTCGAGAAGATATTCCCGGGCTGCCGCATCATCGACATCCACGAGTTCCTGCTCGAGAAGGGCGTCAAGCTGGAAGGCGTCACCGGTACCCGCTACATGTATCACGATCCTTGCCACTCGCCGATGAAGTTGCAGGACCCGATGAAGACCGTCAATTCGCTCATCACTACGGTGGACGCGCAGAAGATCGAGAAGAACGATCGCTGCTGCGGCGAGTCGGGCACCTTTGGCGTGTCGCGTCCGGATGTGTCGACCCAGGTGCGCTTCCGCAAGGAAGAAGAAATGCGCAAGGGCGCCGACAAGGTGCGCGCCGACGGCTTCACCGGCGACGTCAAGATCCTGACGTCGTGCCCGTCGTGCTTCCAGGGCCTGTCGCGCTACAACGAGGACTCGGGCACCACCGCCGACTACATCGTGGTCGAGATGGCGCGCCACCTGCTGGGCGAGAACTGGATGCCGGAATACGTCGCGCGCGCCAACAACGGCGGCATCGAACGCGTTCTGGTGTGACATGAGCGCCACCTGTGATCTGTGCGCCGGCGATGGCGGCGAGGTGCTGTGGCAGCATCCGTCGTTTCGCGTGGTGCTGGTCGACGAACCGGATTACCCGGGTTTCTGCCGGGTGGTCTGGAACAGCCATGTCAAGGAAATGACCGACCTGGCGCCGTCCGACCGGACCCTGGTGGCCAACGCCGTGTGGGCGGTCGAGGCCGCAGTGCGGGCCACGATGGCGCCGGAGAAGGTCAATCTGGCCACGCTGGGCAACATGACGCCCCACGTGCATTGGCACGTCATTCCGCGCTATCCGGATGACTGTCACTTTCCCGCGCCGGTATGGGCCGCGCCACAGCGCGCTGCCGATCCGGCGGCGCTCGAAGCGCGTCGTGCCCGGTTGCCGCAACTGCGTCTGGCGATCCAGCAGCAATTGCAGGCCGCTGCCCTTGACGCCTGATGTTGCCGGGTTTGTCCCGGTGCCCGCTTTCTCTTATTGAATCGTGAGTCCTGCATGAGCTCTTCATCGTCGCCGGTTCCGCTGTCGTTCAAGGTCCGCAAGCTGTCGCGCGTGGTCGAGGTCGAGTTCGACGATGGCGCCAGCTTTGCCTTGCCCTTCGAACTGATGCGCGTATATTCGCCTTCGGCCGAGGTGCGCGGCCATGGTCCCGGCCAGGAAGTGCTGCAGATCGGCAAGCGCGAGGTTGGCATCGACGGTATCGAACCGGTCGGCAATTACGGCGTCAAACCGCTGTTCTCGGATGGCCACGTCAGCGGCATCTACACCTGGGATTTCCTGTACCAGCTGGGCCGTGACCAGGCCCCGATGTGGGAAACCTACCTGCAGAAGCTGGAAGCCGCCGGCTTTACCCGCGACGGCGGACGTGATCCGCAGGCCGTGCCGCTGGAGCAGGGCGGTGGACACGGTTGCGGTCACAAGCACTAAGGCGGCAAAGCGCCGATTTATAATGCGCTCTTCACGCTGTCGCGTGTCATTGCGCTCATCACCAATTCCAGTCACATACCAGCCATGACCAACACCACTCATTTCGGTTACGAAACAGTTGCAGAAGAAGACAAGGTCCGCAAGGTCGGCGAAGTGTTCCACTCGGTGGCCGCCAAGTACGACGTCATGAATGACTTCATGTCGGCCGGCCTGCATCGCATCTGGAAAGCCTTCACCATCGCCCAGGCCGGCGTGCGGCCGGGCTTTAAGGTGCTCGATATTGCCGGTGGCACCGGCGACCTGTCGAAGGCCTTCGCCAAGCAGGCCGGCCCCTCCGGCGAAGTGTGGCTGACCGATATCAACGAATCGATGCTGCGCGTCGGTCGTGATCGCCTTCTCAACAAGGGCGTCGTGACGCCCACCATGCTGTGTGACGCCGAGAAACTGCCGTTCCCCGATAATTACTTCGACCGCGTGTCGGTCGCCTTCGGCCTGCGCAACATGACCCACAAGGATGCCGCGCTGGCCGAGATGCGGCGAGTGCTCAAGCCCGGCGGCAAGTTGCTGGTGCTGGAATTCTCGAAGGTCTGGGAGCCACTCAAGAAGCCCTACGACGTGTACTCGTTCTCGGTGCTGCCGTGGCTGGGCAAGAAGGTCGCCAATGATGCCGACAGCTACCGCTACCTGGCCGAATCGATCCGCATGCACCCCGACCAGGAAACGCTCAAGCAGATGATGGAGCAGGTCGGGCTGGAGCGCGTCCAGTATTTCAACCTGACCGCCGGCGTTGCCGCATTGCATACCGGCATCAAGATGTAGTTGAGAAGTTAGAGGTTAGAACTTAGAAGTCAGAGGTTAAGGGTGGCTTAAGTTTTTGCGGCAACAATGCACCACCCGAGGCTCTTTTGAAGAGGTCCCCCCATGAAAAAAACTCTATTGTTCCTGATGCTGGCGTTGACCTCGTTGACGCTGGTGATGTCGCCGGCTGATGCCAAGCGTCTCGGCGGCGGCGGTTCGTTCGGCAAGCAATCCTCGAATTACTCGCGCCAGGCGCCGGCCAGCCCATCGTACGGACAATCGTACTCGGCGCCTGCGCGTCCGGCAGCGCCTGCTGCTGCCCCCGCGCCGCAGAATATCCCGGCCAAGCCGGCCAGCCCATGGCGCAATATCGTCGGTGGCGCCCTGGTCGGCCTGGGGTTGGGCGCGTTGATGTCGCACTTCGGCATGGGCGGCGCCGGTGGCGGCATGTTCGGCTCGATCATCACCTTGCTGCTGCTGGGTGGCGTCGCCTTCTTCCTGTTTCGCATGTTCTCGCGGGCGCGCCAGGAGCAAAGCACTAACCCGGCCTATGCCGCGCCGATGCCGGGCGTAAGCCCGATCGGCAGCGCCGCCGGCGCCACGCCCGAGATCGGCTCCGGCCTGCGCGACATCAATCCACCTCCGGCCGCGTTGCAAGGCAATGCCTACGGCACGTCGTCGGCCCCGCCGGCCACGCCTGTGGCCATCGAGAAGTGGGGTATCCCGGCCGACTTCGATGCGCCCGGTTTCGTGCGCAACGCCAAGACTTACTTCATCCGCTTGCAGGCGGCATGGGATCGCGCCGATATCAACGATATCCGCGAATTCACCACGCCCGAGATGTTTGCCGAACTGCGCCTGCAATTGCAGGAACGCGGCGCCTCGGCCAACGCCACCGATGTGGTGCAGCTCGACGCTGAGCTGCTGGGCATCGAAACCCAGGCCTACGATTACCTGGCGACCGTTCGCTTCCAGGGCCTGATCAAGGAAGCGCCGGAACTGTCGGCCGAGCCGTTCGCCGAGATCTGGAACCTGTCCAAGCCGCAAAACGGTGGCGGTTGGGTATTGGCTGGCATTCAACAGGTCTGAGCCCGCCAAGCTGTTAAACTTGAACCGCCCGCAATCCGGGCGGTTTTATTTTGTCGATTCCCTGGACGTCATTCACTAACACATGCCCTCGCTGCCCGACCTGACCTCGATCAACCCGATGAAGCCCGCTGCCGCCGTGGTCAACCACCTGCTGGCGCAAGAGCCCTGGGCGCGCCAGAAGCTGGTGGCCCATGCCGGCAAGCTGGCCTGCATCGACACCGGCGCGGTGCAGTTGCGCCTGAAGGTGGCCGCCGACGGCTATGTGCAGGACGCCGCTGCCGATCAGGCCGCCAACGTCACTATCCGCATCAAGCTGTCGGACCTGCCCCTGATCGCGGCCAATCGCGAACGCGCAGTGTCGTATGTGAAGCTGGAAGGCGACGCCGATTTTGCCAACGCCATTTCGCAACTGAGCCAGAACCTGCGCTGGGACGCCGAAGATGACCTGGCGCGCGTGATTGGTGACGTCGCCGCCACCCGTGTGGTGTCGGGCGCGCGCGGCCTGGTCGATACCCTGGTGGCCACGCATCGCAAGGTGACCGAGAATGTCGCCGAATATTTCCTTGAAGAGCAACCCATGTTGATACGGCCCCGCATGCTGCAAGACTTTTCTTCCGACGTGGTGCGCCTGCGTGACGATGTCGAACGGCTGGTCAAGCGTCTCGAGAAGCTGGAGCGTCGCTGATGTTCTTGCGTTCCCTGCGCCTGCTCAAGATCATCCGCGTCGCCATCCGCTACGGACTGGACGAAATCATCGCCACCGAATTCGCGCCGCCCCGTATCGCGCGCATTGCCAACGCCATCTTCTTCTGGCGCGACCTGTCGGCGCCGCGCGGCGAGCGGCTGCGTCGCGCGCTGGAAGACCTGGGACCGATCTTCATCAAGTTCGGCCAGGTGCTGTCGACCCGGCGCGACCTGATGCCGCCCGATATCGCCAACGAACTGACCCGCCTGCAAGACCGCGTGCCACCGTTCGATTCCGACCTGGCCGCGCTGCAGATCCAGAAGTCGCTGGGCGCGCATCCCAATGAACTGTTCGCCACCTTCGAGCGCGACCCGGTGGCCTCGGCCTCGATCGCCCAGGTGCATTTCGCCACGCTCAAGGATGGCAAGGAAGTCGCCATCAAGGTGCTGCGTCCCGGCATGCGCGCCATCATCGATCACGATATCGGCTTGATGCATGTCGCCGCCGACTGGTTCGAGCGATTGTGGGCGGATGGTCGTCGCCTGAAGGCCAAGGAAGTCGTGGGCGAATTCGACAAGTACCTGCACGACGAGCTCGACCTGATGCGCGAGGCCGCCAACGCCAGCCAGTTGCGCCGCAACTTTGCCGGCTCGACCTTGCTGATGGTGCCGGAGATGTACTGGGACTATTGCTCGCCGTCGGTGATCGTGATGGAACGCATGCACGGCATCCCGATCTCGCAGACCGAGCGCCTGGCGCAGGAAGGCGTCGACCTGGCCAAGCTCTCGCGCGATGGCGTCGAGATCTTCTTCACCCAGGTGTTTCGTGATGGCTTCTTCCACGCCGACATGCACCCCGGCAATATCCTGGTGTCGGTCGCGCCCGAGACCTTCGGTCGCTACATCGCGCTCGACTTCGGCATCGTCGGTACGCTCAACGATTTCGACAAGGATTACCTGTCGCAGAATTTCCTGGCCTTCTTCCAGCGCGACTATAAGCGCGTGGCCGAAGCGCACATCGAATCCGGCTGGGCGCCCAAGGAAACCCGGGTCGACGAGCTCGAGGCGGCGGTGCGCGCCTGCTGCGAACCGATCTTCGATCGCCCGCTGAAAGATATCTCGTTCGGCCAGGTACTGCTGCGGCTGTTCCAGACTTCACGCCGTTTCAACGTTGAAGTGCAGCCGCAGCTGGTGCTGCTGCAGAAGACCTTGCTCAACGTCGAAGGACTGGGGCGCCAGCTCGATCCCGACCTGGACCTGTGGAAGACCGCCAAGCCCTACCTGGAGCGCTGGATGAGCGAGCAGATCGGCTGGCGCGGTTTCGTCGAGCAACTGAAGGTCGAGGTGCCGCGCTACAGCCGCTTGCTGCCGCAGATTCCGCGCCTGGTGCACCAGGCGCTGACGCATTACACCGAAGGTGACAGCCATTCGCAGAATGCCGACCTGCTCAAGAAACTGGTGGCCGAGCAGCGTCGTACCAACATGCTGCTGGGCGTGGTGGTGTATTTCGGTGGCGGACTGGTGGGTGGCATCGTCGTGATCCAGCTGCTGCTGCACTTCCTGCGCTTCTGAACCTGCGCGTGCAATGATTTAACGTTGAGCCCCCCGAAACGCCGGCGCCCGCCGGCGTTTCGCATACAAGAACAGGAACGCCAATGGCCGAGACCGAACCGCAAGCAGAACGTGATCTGCGCGTGCGCCTGTTGCCCTACATCGTAGCGGCAACCTTCTTCATGGAATACCTCGATACCACCATCATCGCCACGGCCTTGCCGCAGATGGCGCAGTCGTTCGGTGTCGGGCCCAATGAACTGAGCCTGGGCATGACCGCCTACATGCTGACGCTGGCGGTGTTTATCCCCATCAGCGGCTGGGTCGCCGATCGCCTCGGGTCGCGCACGGTGTTCGGCGCGGCGATCGTCATTTTCACGTTCGCATCGATCCTGTGCGGCTACTCGCAGACCGTATTTGAATTCACCGCCGCGCGTGTGCTGCAAGGGCTGGGCGGCGCCATGATGGTGCCGGTCGGGCGCATGATCGTGGTTCGCAGCACCAGCCGCGAACACCTGATGAAGGCGATCGCCACCATCACCTGGCCGGCCATCGTGGCGCCGGTGGTAGGGCCATCGGTGGGCGGTTTCATCACCACCTATGCCTCGTGGCACTGGATCTTCCTGATGAACGTGCCATTCGGCATCGCCGCCTTCATCGCCGTCATGGCGCTGGTCAACAACGAGCAGGGCGGGGCGCGCCGACCGCTGGATGTGCTGGGTTTCATCCTCTCCGGGGCGGCCTTGACCTCGCTGCTGTATGGCACCGAGATCGCCAGCCATACCGGATCCAATGTGCTCGAAGCGCTGGGCTTCATCGCTGGCGGCATCGCGCTGGGCTGGCTGGCCTGGCGCCACATGCGCCGCACCGAGCATCCGTTGCTGGATTTTTCCAATCTCGGCACGCCGACCTATTCGGTGACGGTGATCACCGGTTCGCTGACCCGCATCGGTATCGATGCCGTGCCGTATCTGATGCCCCTGATGTTCCAGATCGGGTTCGGCCTGTCGGCCTTCCAGTCGGGTCTGCTGTTGCTGGCCACCGCCCTGGGCAACCTGGGCATGAAGGCTTTCACGACCCGCATCCTGCGACGCTTCGGTTTTCGCCGGGTGGCGGTGACCAATGCCGCCATCGCCGGCTGCGCCATCATCGCCTGCGGCTGGCTCACGCCCGGCACGCCCTTGCTGCTGACCCTGGCGGTGGTGTTCTGCTATGGCTTGTCGCGCTCGATGCAATTTACCACCCTGGCCACGCTGGCCTATGCCGACATCAGCGAAGCCCGCAAGGGATCGGCCAGCACCTTGTGGAGCGTGGCCCAGCAGATGACGATCGGCATGGGCATCGCCTTCGGCGCGCTGGCCTTGCGCATCGCCGCCTATGTGCGCGGCGAGGCCGTCGACGGCAGCGCGCACTTCGTGCTTGGCGACTTCCAGTGGGCGTTTGCCCTGGCCGGGCTGGTGACGTTGATTTCGGTGCAGGGTTATCGCGGCCTGGCGCGTGACGCCGGCAACAATATCGGCGGCGGCGCGCGCCGTGCCGCCGGCCGCTGAACGCTTAGCGAACCGCTGAAAAGCGTTCCGCCAGCGCCTGCCGGCGGAACTGCTCCACCATGAAGTCGACGAACACCCGGGTCTTGGCGGGCATCAGCCGCGCCGCCGTGAAATAGAGCGACAGCGTGCCGCTGTCGACATACCAGTCGGGCAAGACCCGCATCAGCGTGCCACGCTCCAGGTAGAGCACCGCATGTGGCATCGACACCAGCGTCACGCCCAGTCCCATTTCGGCGATTTCACAGGCGGCGTTGGGGTCGCTCATGGTCATTCTTACCTTCAATGTCACCGGCGCCTGCGCCCCGGCACGGTCGCGCAAGGTCCATGGCCGCACGCGACCGGTCTGCGGCGAACGGATCAGGATGCCATCGTGCAGCGCCAGGTCTTGCGGCGAGCGCAGCGGGGCGTGGTCGGCCAGATAGGCGGGCGAGGCCAGCAGCACCCGGTGCGCCGGCGCCAGTTCGCGCGCCACCACCCCGGGCGACAGGTCGATGCCGCCGCCGATGGCGGCATCGAAGCCTTCCGCGATCAGGTCGACCGGGCGGTTGTCGAAATGCCAGTCGGGCGAAATGGCCGGGTAGCGCTGCAAGAAATCGCCCAGCAGCGGCACCACGTATTGGCGCCCGAACCCGGTGCCCATGCTGACCTTGAGCGTACCGGCCGGGTGCCCGTCGGCGGTGGCCAGGTTATTGACCGCATTACGAATGGTGCCCAGCGCGCCGCCCACTTCCTGCAGGAAGCGTTCGCCGGCCTCGGTCAGCGTCAGCTTGCGGGTGCTGCGCTGGAACAGACGCACGCCCAGGTTGGATTCGAGCCGCGCGACATTCTTGCCGACTGCCGCCGAGGTCAGTCCCATGCGACGCGCGGCCGCCGAGAAGCTGCCGGTGTCGGCCGCGTTGACGAAGCATTCGATGCTGATCATGGATTCCATGACGGCGATTTTAAACCAATGGTTTAAAAAGAAGATAGTGATTGCTATCTAGTCGAACCATAATCAAAAAACGATACTTGCTTCACCCCATCCGGGTTTTCCCTCAACTGAACAGGAGCAAGATCATGTCGAACCAACAAACCACCCCATCCCTGGCCAACAAGGTTGCTTTCGTGCAAGGCGGCTCGCGCGGCATCGGCGCGGCCATCGTCAAGCGCCTCGCAGCCGACGGCGCCACCGTCGCCTTTACCTACGTGACATCGCCCCAGCCGGCACAGGAACTGGTCACCCAGATCGAAGCCGCCGGTGGCCGCGCCCTGGCGATCCAGGCCGACAGTGCCGACGCCGCTGCCCTCAAGCAAGCCATCAGCATTACCGCCGAGACTTTCGGCCGCCTCGATATCCTGGTCAACAATGCTGGCGTGCTGGCATTGGGTCCGATTGATGATTTCAAACTGGAAGACCTGGACCGCACCCTGGACGTGAATGTGCGCAGCGTCTTCGTGGCGACCCAGGAAGCAGTGCGGTTCATGAAAGAGGGCGGTCGCGTTATCAGCATCGGCAGCACCAATGCCGAGCGCATGCCGTTCGAAGGCGGCGCGGCCTATGCGATGAGCAAGGCGGCACTGGTCGGCCTGACCAAGGGACTGGCGCGTGACCTGGGCAAGCGCGGCATTACCGTCAACAACCTGCAGCCAGGCCCGGTCGATACCGACATGAATCCGGCCAGCGGCGATTTTGCCGAGACATTGAAGGGGCTGATGGCCTTGCCGCGCTACGGCAAGGTAGAAGAGATCGCCAGTTTCGTGGCGTATCTGGCCGGTCCTGAAGCCGGTTACATCACCGGCGCCAGCCTGACCATCGATGGTGGTTTCTCGGCTTGAGTGCGCAGCAGTCCCGGGCAGTGTCTGTTGCCCGGGATGTTTTGAATGCGATGAAAAAACGGGGCCCTGACGTTCATCAGGGCCCCGGTGCTTTTGATTGCTACTGCTGATATCTGGCTTATGCAAACAACCGGGCCAGTTCCTCGCCCGGTTCCTTGGCCCGCATGAACGCTTCGCCCACCAGGAAGCCATGCACATTGGCGTCACGCATGCGCTTCACATCTTCCGGGGTGGCGATGGCCGACTCGGTGATCACCAGCTTATCGTCTGGAATGCGCGGCAGCAGGTTGAGCGTGGTGTCGAGGGTGGTCTCGAAGGTGCGCAGGTTGCGATTGTTCACACCCAGCAGTCGCGTCTTCAGCTTCAATGCCGCGTCCAGCTCGGCGCCGTCGTGCACTTCCACCAGCACCGCCATGCCCAGCTCGTGGGCGCAGGCTTCCAGCTCGGCCATCAGGCCGTGGTCCAGCGCGGCCACGATCAGCAGGACGGCATCGGCGCCCCACGAGCGGGCCTGGTACAACTGATAGATATCGACCATGAAATCCTTGCGGATGACCGGCAGGGAGCATGCCGCGCGGGCCTGCTTCAGATAGTCGGGCGCGCCCTGGAAGAACTGCTCGTCGGTCAGCACCGACAGGCAGGCCGCGCCATGCGTGGCATAGCTGACCGCAATCTCGGCGGGCCGGAAATCGGGGCGGATCACGCCCTTGGAGGGCGAGGCCTTCTTGATCTCGGCGATCACGCCAGCCTGGCCGGCGGCAATTTTCTCGCGCAGGGACGCCTCGAAGCCGCGCAGTTCAGAGCGCGCTTCGCTGTCGGATTCGACGTCGCGTCGCAGGCTGGCGAGGTCTTGCTGCTTCTTGGCAAGGCGAACTTCTTCGGCCTTGACGTCAAGGATCTTGTTGAGGATGTCGGACATGATGTTCCCGTCTGGATTAGTGTTTGCCGCCCAACTGGCGGGTAACTTGCACGAACTGGTCGAGCTTGGCGCGGGCCGCGCCGCTGGCGATGGCTTCGCGCGCCTGCGCGAGGCCTTCGGCAATCGACTTGGCGCGACCGGCCGCATACAGCGCGGTGCCGGCGTTGATCAGCACGATATCGTGCACCGGGCCGGGTTCGCCTTGCAGCGCTTCAAAGATCTTCTGCTTCGATTCGGCCGCGTTGGCCACTTGCAGGTTACGGCTGGCGAACATCGACAGGCCGTAATCTTCCGGATGGATCTCGTATTCGCGGATCTCGCCATCGACCAGCTCGCCGACCATGGTGGCGCCACCGAGCGTGACTTCGTCGAGGTTATCACGGCCCCACACCACGATGGCATGCTGCGCGCCCAGGCGCTGCAATACCCGCACCTGGATGCCGACCAGGTCGCCGTGAAACACGCCCATCAGGATATTGGGCGCGCCGGCCGGGTTGGTCAGCGGCCCGAGGATGTTGAAGATGGTGCGCACGCCCAGCTCCTTGCGCACCGGCGCGGCGTGCTTCATCGCCGCATGGTGGTTGGGCGCGAACATGAAGCCGATGCCGGTCTGGGCAATCGATTGCGCCACCTGCTCGGGTTGCAGGTTGATGTCGGCGCCCAGGGCTTCGAGCACATCGGCGCTGCCCGAGGACGACGACACGCTGCGTCCGCCATGCTTGGCCACGCGGGCGCCGGCGGCGGCGGCCACGAACATCGAGGCGGTGGAAATGTTGAAGGTATGGGCGCCGTCGCCGCCGGTGCCGACGATGTCGAGCAGGCCGGTGGTGTCGGCCATCGGCACCTTGGTGGCGAACTCGCGCATCACCTGGGCGGCGGCAGCGATCTCGCCGATGCTTTCCTTCTTGACGCGCAGGCCCATGGTGAGGGCCGCGATCATGACCGGCGACATCTCGCCACTCATGATCTGACGAAACAGCGTCAGCATCTCGTCGTGAAAGATTTCGCGGTGTTCGATACAGCGCAGCAGCGCTTCTTGCGGGGTGATGGCCATGACTTGGGTTCCGTTGGTTGCAGGCATTACGCGTGGGCGCTGCCAGTCAGGAAATTCTTGAGCAATGCGTGTCCGTGTTCGGACAGGATCGATTCGGGGTGGAACTGCACGCCCTGCAGGTCGAACTGCTTGTGGCGCACGCCCATGATTTCGCCGTCGTCGGTCCAGGCGGTCACTTCCAGGCAATCGGGCAGGGTCGCGCGCTCGATGGCCAGCGAGTGATAGCGGATCACGGTATAGGGCGAAGGCAGGTCCTTGAAGACGCCCACGCCGGTGTGCGCGATCTTCGACGTCTTGCCATGCATGACCTGCTTGGCGCGCACGATATTGCCGCCGAATGCCTCGCCGATCGCCTGGTGGCCCAGGCACACGCCAAGGATCGGCAGCTTGCCCGTGAAATGCTTGAGCAGGTCGACGCAGATGCCGGCTTCCTTCGGACTGCAAGGGCCGGGCGAGAGGCAGATGCGTTCCGGCTTGAGGGCGGCGATCTCGTCCAGCGTGATCTCGTCGTTGCGGATGGTCAGCACCTCTTCACCCAGTTCGCCGAAATACTGGACCAGGTTGTAGGTGAACGAATCGTAGTTGTCGATCATCAGCAGCATTTAGATTTCTCCATCCAGGCCATCTTGAACTTGTTCGGCGGCGCGCAGCACGGCACGCGCCTTGTTTTCGGTTTCTTCCCATTCCATCTCAGGCACCGAGTCGGCCACGATGCCGGCGGCGGCCTGCACGTAGAGCGTGCCATCCTTGATGACGCCGGTGCGGATCGCTATGGCCACATCCATCTCGCCGCCAAACGACAGGTAGCCGCAGGCGCCGCCGTAGATGCCGCGCTTGGACGGTTCCAGTTCGTCGATGACTTCCATGGCGCGCACCTTGGGCGCACCCGACAGCGTGCCGGCCGGGAAGGTCGCCTTGAGCACGTCCAGGTTGGACATGCCGGGCTTGAGGATGCCTTCGACATTGGAGACGATGTGCTGCACGTGGGAATATTTTTCGATCACCATCTGGTCGGTGACCTTGACGCTGCCGGTAGCGGCGATGCGGCCGATATCGTTGCGGGCCAGGTCGATCAGCATCACGTGCTCGGCGATTTCCTTGGGGTCGGCCAGCAGCTCGCGCGCCAGTTGCTCGTCGCGTTCGATGGTCGAGCCGCGCGGACGGGTGCCGGCCAGCGGGCGAATGGTGATTTTCTTCTGGTCGGGACCGATGGCTTCATTGCGCACCAGGATCTCGGGCGACGAGCCGACGATCTGCATGTCGCCGAAGTTATAGAAGTACATGTAGGGCGACGGGTTGATCGAGCGCAGCGCGCGATACAGCATCAGCGGCGAATCGACATACGACTTGCGCAGGCGCTGGCCGATCTGCACCTGCATCAGGTCGCCGGCCATCACGTATTCTTTGGCACGCGCGACGGCCTTGAGGTATTGCTCCTTGGGGAATTCGCGGATGGTCTCGGTGCGCACCGAACCGGTGGTGACCGGCGCATCGGCGGCACGGCGCAGCATGGCGCGCAGATCCCTGAGACGCTGGCGCGCCTTGGAATAGGCTTCCGGCTGGGTCGGGTCGGCGTAGACGATCAGGTACAGCTTGCCGGACAGGTTGTCGATCACCGCCAGTTCCTCGGTGAGCAGCAACTGGATGTCGGGCAGGCCGAGGGTGTCGGGCGGGGCGGTCTTTTCGAGGCGCTTCTCGATATAGCGTACGGCATCGTAGCCGAAGTAACCGGCCAGGCCACCGCAGAAGCGCGGCATGCCGGGACGAATCGCGACCTTGAAGCGCGACTGGTATTGCGCGATGAATTCCAGCGCGTTGCCTTCTGCAGTCTCGATGACCGTTTCATTCTTGAGCACTTCGATGCGATTGCCGGTGCAGCGGATCTTGGTCGAGGCCGGCAAGCCGATGAAGGAATAGCGACCGAAGCGCTCGCCGCCCACCACCGACTCCAGCAAAAAGGTATTGCGACCGGTCTGCTGGCTCTGCGCCAGCTTGAGATACAGGGTCAGTGGCGTCTCGAGGTCGGCGAAAGCTTCCGTGATGAGGGGAATGCGGTTGTAGCCTTCGGTGGCCAGCGATTTGAATTCGAGTTCTGTCATGTGGGCTCCTGAGCGTCATTGTAGAGCACGCTGCAAGCCCCTTCCGCCGGCGGCATGCGCGAGCGGACAGGGCGAAAGCGGACTCTCGTCGACGGTGTCGTTGATGGCTTTACCGGCGTCGACCGGCTTTATTTTCTGAAACTGGGGATACGGTGTTGCAACAACTTCCGGCGCGCAGGCGCGGCCGGAGGCAAGGCTTCTTATTGAGCCTGGAATTGCCAGCGTCGCCACAGCCAGGCCTCAGGGGCGGCTGTATGTTGGGCGGTGCGTTTGTTGTTGCGAAACATTGATGTGTGGTCGCGATCTGGAGTGTTAGTCGATCGATGACAGGTGTCAGTCGGTCGAAATTTGCTGCGCTGCTTCGAGAAGCGTCTGAACTATACCATCCGAATCGACGTCGTGTATAGATTCGCCGTGGTTGTAGCCATACGGCACATTGAGCACCCGGCAACCCGCCGCGCGCGCGGCCTGGGCGTCGTTGGACGAGTCGCCGATGGCCACCACCTGCGCCGGCGCCAGGCCGAAATCGTGGCAAACCTGCAGCAGCGGCATCGGATCGGGCTTCTTGCGGGGCAATGAATCACCGCCATACACCACGTCGAAAAAGCCGCGCAGGCCTTTCTTCTCGAGCAACGGCAGCGTAAAGGCAATCGGCTTGTTGGTCACGCAGGCCAGGCGCAAGCCCTTCTTTGCCATCGCCTCCAGGCCTTCCTTGACGTCCGGATAGAGGTCGGCGAAGTCGCCATTGATGGCCAGGTAGTGCTCGGTGTAGGACGCCAGGGCCTGGTCGAAATACTGCTCGGCCTCGTCTTCGCCATAATCCACCGCCAGCACCCGGCGCATCAGGTTTTCAGTGCCCTTGCCGACGAAATTGACGATGGTTTCCTGCGCCAGCGGCGACAGGCCAAGCTCGGCGCGCATGCGATTGACGGCCACATGGAAATCGCCGGCGGTGTCGAGCATGGTGCCGTCGAGGTCGATGATGGCAGCCTTGATGTTGACGAGCTTGGTCATGGGTTTGATTTATTTAGTCAGAGTGCGGCCAGCTCGGCGCGCATGGCGTCGATCACGGCCTTGTAGTCGGGCTTGCCGAAGATGGCCGAGCCGGCCACGAAGGTGTCTGCGCCGGCACGGGCGGCTGCGGCGATGTTCTCGACCTTGATGCCGCCATCGACTTCGAGCAGGATGTCGCGGCCCGACTCATCAATGCGGCGCCGCACCTCGGCGATCTTCTTGAGCGCCTCGGGAATGAACGACTGGCCGCCGAAGCCGGGGTTGACCGACATGATCAGGATCATGTCGATCTTGTCCATGACATGGTCGAGGTAATGCAGCGGCGTGCCGGGATTGAACACCAGGCCCGACTTGCAGCCGTTGTCGCGGATCAGCTGCAGCGAGCGGTCGATGTGTTCGGACGCTTCGGGGTGGAAGGTGATCAGGTTGGCGCCTGCACGGGCGAAATCGGGAATGATGCGGTCCACCGGCTTGACCATCAGGTGCACGTCGATCGGCACCTGCACATGCGGACGGATCGCCTCGCACACCAGCGGGCCGATGGTCAGATTGGGGACGTAATGATTGTCCATCACATCGAAATGGATGAAGTCGGCGCCGGCGGCGACGACATTGCGTACTTCTTCGCCCAGGCGGGCAAAGTCTGCGGAAAGGATGCTGGGAGCGATACGGTAGGTCGGCATGGCTGAAAAAATGATGGCTTGATCGACGGCAGCCAGCCTGTTCCGGCACTTTCGGCAGGCGGCGGGAGGCTGCAAAAGGCGTTATTCTACTCCCTCGCACCGCTGCGATGCGCCTGCCTTGCTTGCGCTGCGTGCTGAATTGGTGTGCAATCCGGGTGGCGGCGCGCCTGCGCTTGCCTCCGCATCCATAACCGTACGACAACACAGGATATCCAAATGGCAGTGTATGAGCTGACGGTGACGGTCAAGACCCAGTATCTGGAAGAGCAGTCGGATCCGTCCCGCTCGCACTACGTGTTCGCCTACGCGATCAGTATCGTCAACAGCGGCAACATTGCCGCGCAACTGATCTCGCGCCACTGGATCATCACCGATGCCAATAATCATGTCGAGGAAGTGCGCGGCCTGGGCGTGGTCGGCCACCAGCCTTTCCTGCAGCCGGGGGAGCAGTTCGAGTACACCAGCGGCACTGCCATGAAGACGCCCCAGGGCTCGATGCACGGCGAATACTTCTGCGTGGCCGAAGATGGCGAGCAGTTCGACGTGCGCATTCCCGAGTTCGTGCTGTCGCTGCCGCGCACGCTGCATTGAGCCGGGCGGTCGCCATCGCGGGTTGAGCGACGGATTTTTTATCGCTTGTCGCTGTCTTCTGGTTTGTCCGGCGCTTTGGCCTGGTGCTCGTCGAGCCCCTTGCGGCCCGAGAACATGGTCCACCATACGATGAAGACCAGGAGCAGCAAGGCGCCGCAGGCTTCCAAGATCAACCATAACATTTGAATCAATCCCCGATGTCATTGAACCGTTTGCCGACCAACCGTTTTATCAAGCGTCTTAGTGTAACCATATCGACCGTATCGGTCGCCGTCCTGCTGGCAGCCTGCCAGACCACGCCTACTACCTCGACTGGTTCACCCTCCGGCCCCGCCGTCACGCCCACGCCGTCGAAGCCGTCCGCGCAACCGGGCCCGGCCATGCGCGCGGCCAGCTTTGCGCAACTGCCTGGCTGGAACCGCGATGACCTGCGCGAAGCCTGGCCGGCATTGCAATCGTCCTGCTCGGTGATGATCCGCAAGCCCGAATGGCGCGCCGCCTGCAGCGCGGCCCAGCAGGTCAACGCCGCCGACGCTGGTCTGTTGCGGGCTTATTTTGAAAGTTATTTCACTCCCTATCAGTTATTCAATGCCGATGGCAGCGACAGTGGCCTGGTGACCGGTTACTACGAACCATTGCTGAAGGGCTCGCGCCGTCGCGGCGGGGCATACCAGACGCCGTTGTACCAGGCGCCGGACGACCTGCTGACGATCGACATGGCGTCGGCCTATCCCGAGCTGAAGAACCTGCGCCTGCGCGGCAAGGTGGTGGGGCGCAAGGTCGTGCCCTATCCCAGCCGGGCCGAGCTGATGCAGTCCAACGCGTTGGTCGGTAGCGAGCTGGTATGGGTGGACGACCCGGTCGAGGCGTTCTTCCTGCAGGTGCAGGGCTCGGGCCGGGTCTATCTGCCCGAAACCCGCGAAACCATCCGCATGGCCTATGCCGATCAGAACGGACGCCCCTACAAGTCGATCGGGCGCTATCTGGTAGACAAGGGCGAAATGGACCTGTCGCAAGCCTCGGCGCAGAACATCAAGGCCTGGGTCAAGGCAAATCCGGCGCGCAAGGAAGAGTTGCTCAACAGTAATCCAAGTTATGTTTTCTTCAAGGAAGAAAAACTGCCGGATCCCTCCAAGGGGCCCAAGGGGGCGCAGGGCATCCCGCTGACGCCGCAGCGATCGATTGCCATCGATCCGCAGCATGTGCCGCTGGGCGCGCCGGTATTCTTGTCTACCACCCTGCCTAACAGCGACAAGCCGTTGCAACGGCTGGTAGTGGCCCAGGATACGGGCGGTGCGATTCGCGGTGTGGTGCGAGCCGATTACTTCTGGGGCTTTGGTGACGAGGCCGAAGACATGGCCGGCTCGATGAAGCAGCGCGGCGCGATGTGGGTGTTGCTGCCCAAGACGATGAGTGTGCCGGCCACCGCAGGTAACTAATCAGTCCAATGGACTAAACAACAAGAAGCCTGGCCCCAGTGATGGGCGCCAGGCTTTTGTTCTTTGGCGGCGCGCTATATATAGTTGACGCAGTTGACGCGTCAACTAGCGCAGGACCAGTACCGGAATGGTCGAATTGGCCAGTACCTTCTGTGTCTTGCTGCCGAGAAACATGCGCGAGATCCCGCTGCGGCCATGCGAGGCCATGAAGATCACGTCGCAGCCGTAGGTCTTGGCTGCGGTAATGATTTCTTCATCCGGTGAAAAGGACAGGACGGTAGCGGTCTGGCAGGGTACGCCCGCCACGGCGGCCGCATCGCTGATCTTCTTGACGTGCTGTTCGGCCAGGGTGCGCACGTTTTCCTCGTACAGGCTCGGGTCGATCGCCATCGAACTCTCGGCCAATGGCGAAAAAGGATAGGGCTCGGCTACCGAGATGCCGATGATGCTGGCGCCACAATTGCGGGCATAGTCCACGGCAGTGTTGATCGCCTTGTCTGAACGGTCGGAGCCGTCCGTGGGAACCAGAATAGTCTTGAACATAAGAACCTCCTTATAGATATGGGGGGAAGAGGTGCTTCCAATATATGCTGAGACTGCCTTGCTTGCATGGAATTCCAGCTACGCGTTGCGCCAAGTCAGATTTCTTGATTATTCTGGTGCCCGGCGCACGGTTGTTATTGCTTACTTTCTGCTGCTTACCTGTATCTATATATAAGGAGACTCCATGAGCTATCAAAATATCCTGGTGGAAACCCAGGGCCGGGTCGGCGTGATCCGCCTGCATCGCCCCAAGGCGCTCAATGCGCTCGACGACACGCTCATGACTGAACTGGGCCAGGCATTGCTGGCCTACGATGCCGACGACGAGATCGGTTGCGTGATCGTCACCGGTAGCGAAAAGGCGTTTGCCGCTGGCGCCGATATCGTTGCCATGGCCGATTTCACCTATATGGACGTGTTCAACGGTGAGTTCATTACCCGCAACTGGGAAACCATCCGCCGCGTGCGCAAGCCGGTGATTGCGGCGGTGGCCGGGTTTGCCCTGGGCGGCGGGTGTGAATTGGCAATGATGTGCGATTTCATCATCGCCGCAGACAACGCCCGCTTCGGCCAGCCCGAGATCAAGATCGGGATCGTGCCGGGTGCCGGTGGCACCCAGCGCCTGCCGCGCGCGGTGTCCAAGGCCAAGGCGATGGACATGGCACTGACCGCCCGCATGATGGATGCGCAGGAAGCCGAGCGGGCCGGGTTGGTCTCGCGCGTGGTGCCTGCCGATAAACTGATGGAAGAAGCGCTGGCTGCCGCCAATACCATCTGTGACATGCCGCGCCAGGTCGCCATGATGGTCAAGGACTCAGTAAACCGCGCCTTCGAGTCGACCCTGACCGACGGTCTCAGGTATGAACGGGCGCTGTTTTATAGTTGCTTTGCAACCGAAGACCAGAAGGAGGGCATGAAAGCCTTCATCGAGAAGCGCGCGCCGACCTTCAAGAACGGCTGATGGGAAAAAACCGCCCAATTGCCAGGTGATTTACTTAGACAAATGCCCGCCCCGCGAGGGGCGGGCATTTGTTTTATAACAGCGCCGGATCGGCGAAATCGCCCGAAAGGCAGGCCGGTATTGGAGGAGGACGTTTCTGTTAGTCGTGAGAGCCGGTGCACGGTAAATTATTTTGCATAATTCTTTAAAAAGCACTTGCGCGACAGTTAGGCCGTTGCTATAGTTCGCCCCCTGCTGAAGCAACGCAGAAAGCGGAGTGAAGAACGAAGCGAAAGTTGCGAGCTGAGGCGGGTGAGAAGTAAAAGGTTTTGAATGATTTATCCAGGCGAGCAACGACAAGCGCCGAGATAAAAAGTTTAAAGAAAAGCGAAAAAAGTAGTTGACGCGATTCGATAAAAACCACATAATCTCATCTCTCTGCTGCTGACAAACAAAACGATTTGTTGGCGACGCAAGCGAAGCGAAAGCGACGCGGTGCGACAGAAAAGATCTTTAAAAATTAACAGCCGATAAGCGTGGGCGTTTAATGGAAGCGACAGAC
>NZ_JAIUCY010000026.1 GCF_020179755.1 Herbaspirillum sp. alder98 | reverse complement strand
CGAAAAACTGGGACTCAGAGAATTGCTGGTCAAGATCCAGGCCGAAGGTAAAACCATCCTGCTGATCGAGCACGACGTCAAATTGATGATGGGCCTGTGCAACCGGATCACGGTGCTGGACTATGGCCGTCCGATTGCCGAGGGCGTGCCGGCGGAGGTGCAAAAGAATCCTGCGGTGATCGAAGCGTATCTGGGAGCAGGACATTAAGATGACAACGAATATTCTGAAAGTCGACCAGCTGAACGTAGCCTATGGCGGCATCAAGGCGGTCAAGGGCATCAGCCTGGACGTCAACGAGGGCGAACTGGTGACCTTGATCGGGGCCAATGGCGCCGGCAAGACCACCACCCTGAAAGCCATTACCGGTACCTTGCCGGACTGCAAGGTCGATGGTCACATCACGTATCAGGGCCAGCCCTTGAAGGGCAAGAAGTCGTTCGAGTTGGTGAAGGACAAGCTGGCGATGGTGCCGGAAGGGCGGGGCGTCTTTACCCGCATGAGCATCCAGGAAAACCTGTTGATGGGCGCCT
>NZ_JAIUCY010000002.1 GCF_020179755.1 Herbaspirillum sp. alder98 | reverse complement strand
CGCGCCGAGGTTGCGCGTGCCGGTGCGGCATTCCTGCCGCGCATCGAAGCCAGCTGGTCGCGTAGTCACACCACTGCCGCGACAGATGGCCGGCCATCGCAGCATAGCGCGGCGCGCGAGTGGCGCATCGCCTTGACGCAACCGTTATTCGACTGGGCGCTCTGGAGCCACCGCCAATTGGCCGACGTGCGTCGGGCGCGACAATCGCTGATGGCGGCGCAGGCCCGCCAGCAACTGCGCATGCAGGTGGTCGAGCGCTATTTTGCGGCGTTGGCCGCGCGCGATGAGCTGGCCCTCGATCTCGAGGCCCATGCCGTCTTGCAGGCGCAGCAGGTATCGACCCTGGCGCGCCGGGAAGCTGGCGAGGCGACCCTGATCGACCTGCACGAGCTGCAGGCGGAACTGGCGCGCTCGTCGCATGCCGTGTCCGATGCCAGGACCCGGGCGCAACTGCGGCTGCAGCAGGTGCAGGACATGCTGGGTCATCCGGTGCAGGGGCTGGCCGGCTTGCCAGAGCAGCAAGCACTGCCGGGATTGTTTCCGGACGATCTCACGGCCTGGATCGCGCAGGCCGGATCAAGCAACTTCGACATCCAGCTGGCCCGGCTCGATCAACGCATCGCAGCGCTGGAAGGCAGCCGCGCGTTGGGCGACTACCTGCCCCGGGCTATGTTCAAGGCCAGCCATGGCAGGCAGGATGGCGGCGCAGCACCACCCGGGCGGCCACCCACCCGCAGCAGCGCCATCGGCGTGCAGCTAACGATCCCGCTGTTTTCCGGTATCGAGGGCAATTATCGGCGGCGCCAGACGCTGGCGCTGGAAGAGCAAGCCGCTCATGAACTGGAAGCGGCCCGCCGCAAGACCCTGGCGGCGGTCCATGAAAGCCATGCGTTGGCGCAACAGGGGCGACGCAGCATCGCCGAGCTCGATGCCTTCGTCACCGCAGCGGCGCGGGCGCTGGAGGCCACGCGCATCGGCTATCGCATCGGCAACCGGCGTGAAATCGACCTGATCCGGACCCAGGCGACGTTGCGCGGCGCCCGCCGCGACCGGCTGAGGGCACGCTACGACGCGCTGCTCCACAGCCTGCGATTGAAGGCGCTGACGGCCTCGCTGACCCACGCCGACATCGAGGCCATCAACCAGTTATTGCAGCCGGACTGACGGTAAATCGGCGGGTTCAGGCCCGTCCTAGCCGACGCGCAGCAGCGACCCCCGAGCGCACCGCGCCCTCCAGCGTGGCTGGATAGTCGCCGGCCACGTAGTCGCCGGCCAGCGCCAGCGACGCGGGCAGGGCGGCGGTATCCGGGCGTTGCAGGCCCGGGCTGCATGAAAAGGTGGCGCGCTTGTCGGTGATGACGCGGCTCCAGAGCGGCGTGGCCAGTGCGGGGCGGCCGAAGTCAGTGGCCAGTTGGCGTTGTATGCCGGCTTCGAGCTCGGCGTGGCCATGCTCGATGGCTTGCGCGGCAGCGCTGACCACCACGGCCAGCAGGCCCTGGTCGGCCGCCTCGCCGCTCAACTGGCCGCGATCGAACACGAACTGGCCCCACGCCTGGCGGGATGCATCGTCGACCAGCGCCAGCATCGGATGCGGCAAGCGCACCGACGCGTCGTATTGCAGGTAACAGGTGGTGATGGGCTCGAACTGCAGGTCGCGCAACGCGGTCGTGTCGCAGGGCTGGCCGGCGCTATCGTGCACGTTCGATAGCAGGTGGGCGGCGACGTCGGCGCTGGTGGCCAGCACCACGCTGTCGAAGCGCTCCGTCATCGGCCCCTGGCGGGTCTGTAGTTGCCATCCGCCGTGCTCTGTTGCGTGCAGGCCCGTGATGGTGACGCCGGTCTGCACCTCGCCACCGCGCTGCTGGATGAAGCGGGCAGCGGCCTCTGGCAACAACGCCGTCAGGTCGCGTCGTGGCACCAGCATGTCGGAGGCGCTGCGGCGCGCGCCGAGGCTGTCGCGCAAGACGTTCAGGAAAACCTGGGCCGAGGCCCGTTCGGGCGGCGTATTGAGGGCGGCAATGCACAGCGGACGCCAGAGCAACTGCACCAGGCGTGGCGTCTGGTCATGTCGTTCCAGCAATGTAGCGACGCTGCAATCGTCGTGCAGTCGCCAGCCCATCCAGCGCGCGCTGCTCGAAAAACGCATCAGGGCCAGTTTGTCGCTGCGGTCCAGGCCACGCGCACGCAGCAAGGCGAATGCGACGTGCAATGGCGCCGGCAGGCGCGGCGCCACGAAGTCCATGCCGGGGTCGGGCGCTGCAGCCGGGTAGCGCATCTGCAGCGGCAGGCGCAGCAGCGCCTGGCGCGGGTCGACGCCGACCTGTTTCATCAGCGACAAAGTGGCGCGATAGGCGCCCAGCAGGATGTGCTGGCCGTTGTCGAGCGTACGGCCGTCGAGCTCCACCCGGCGAGCCCGACCGCCCAGCGTGCGTGCGGCCTCCAGCAGGCTCACCCGATGACCGCTGGCGGCCAGCTTGACGGCCGCAGCGCAGCCGGCCCAGCCGGCGCCGATGACGGCCGTGTGCGCAGTTTTCTTCATGTGGGATGGCTCAGCCGAAGACGTAGGTCTTCCACGCCAGCCACAACTTGCGGATGGGCGTGAGCGAGATGCGCTGGTTGAGCACCTGGTAGCCATCGCGCTCGATCTCATCGAGCAGGGTGCGATAGATGGCGGCCATCATCAGGCCCGGGCGCTGGGCCCGGCGGTCTTCGCGCGGCAGCAGCGCGAAGGCTTCTTCGTAGATGGTGCGGGCACGCTCGACCTGGAACTTCATCAAGGCCGAGAAGCGTTCGCTGGCACGGCCGTTGAGGATGTCGGCTGCCGTCACATTGAATTGCTGCAATTCATTGACCGGCAGGTAGATGCGCCCCTTGCGGCCGTCCTCGCCGACGTCGCGGATGATATTGGTGAGCTGGAACGCCAGGCCCAGTTTTTCGGCATACAGCAGGGTGTTGCCCTGGGTATGGCCGAAGATGCTGGCCGACAGGATGCCGACCACGCCGGCCACATGCCAGCAATAGCGTTGCAGGCCGGGATAATCGAGATAACGGCTCTGGTCGAGGTCCATTTCCATGCCATCGATGATGGCTTGCAGGTGTTCGCCGCGCAGGCAGTAGGTCGTCACATGCGGCTGCAGCGCCCGGGTCACGGGATGGGTCGGCTTGCCCTCCAGCATGGCGGCGATCTCCTTGCGCCACCACATCAGCTTGGTGCGCGCGATGCTGGGATCGTCGATTTCGTCGACCGTATCGTCGACTTCACGGCAAAACGCGTACAGCGCCGTGATGGCGCGGCGGCGTTCGGGCGGCAGGAACAGGAAACTGTAATAGAAGCTGGAGCCGCTGGCGGCGGCCTTTTGCTGGCAATATTCGTCTGGAGACATGGTGACGGCGGTGGCGGGTGAAACTGGCCGGCAACTCCGGCGAAGGCGCTATGCTAGCCGAGTGCGCGGGCCAGGGCAAATCCGGACTCGGCATGCGTGTTGCGGCAGCCGTCATTGTCGATTAAGCTCACAAGCGCAAGGTGCCGCTTTGGATCAATAGAAAAGTGTCGAAAACACAAACAATAGTAGATCCTGGTTGGCGGTCCTGCGGTGTAAATGGACGAATTACCATCGGAGGCTGGAGGCGTCATGGACAGACTGGAAATCTTTCGCGGTATTGCATCACAGGCGCAGCGTGGGGAGTTGGTTTTTCCTGCCAACGTGAGTGCATCCATCAAGTTGCAGAAGGCGCTGGCCGATCCCGATTGTCACCTCGAGGCTGCGGCCCAGCTGGTGATGGCCGAGCCGCTGGTGGCGGCGCGCACGGTGGCCATCGCCAATTCGGCGGCCTATAACCGTTCGGGCGGCGAAATCAACAATGTGCGCACCGCCGTCATGCGGCTGGGTTTTCGCACGCTCAATACGATCACCACGTCGGTCATCGTGCGCCAGTTGGGGCGCACCATTTCCAATCCGGCGATGCGCATCAAGGCCGCGCAGCTGTGGGAGCATTCGGCTCGGGTCGCGGCCACGGCCCACGTGTTGACCTCGAAGCTGACCAATGGCGACCCGGAAACGGCCATGTTTTCCGGCATCGTGCACGAAGTGGGCGGTTTTTACCTGCTCTCGCGCACGGACGAGTTTCCGTTGCTGCTGGAAGGCGGCCTGGAAGACTGGGCCGAATATGGCGAAAAGATGATTGGCCGCGCCGTGCTCAAGAAGCTTGGGGTGCCGCAGCCGGTGGTGCAAGCCATCGAGTCGCTGTGGCACGGGGTGCGGGTATTGCCGCCGCACACCATCGGTGACGTGCTGCTGCTGGCCAAGGAACTGTCGCCGGTGCCGTCGCCTTTCCAGCGCGTTACGGCCGAAATCGGTATCGGTGGCGAAAGCCTGGTCGACGACTATATCGGCGATCAATCGCTGCGCGTGTTGCTGGATGAATCAGAAGACCAGATCCGCTCGCTGACCGAAGCCTTGCTGGTGTGATGCTGTTTGCGCTGGCCGGCCGGGCCGGTCAGCGGGTCAGGCCGCGCCAGCCGATCAGCAGCCAGTCGGGTTTGCCCAGCTTGGGGCGCTGCTGGAAAACGTCGCCGCCGACTGCTTCGATGCGCTCGAGAATACGCAATCCGCCTTGCACCACCAGGCGTAACTCCCATCCGATCCGTCCCGGCAGCCGCCGGGCCAGCGGCGCGCCCGACAGCATCAGCGCGCGCGCCCGCTCCACCTCGAATTGCATCAATTGCTGCCAGCGGCGGTCGACCCGTGCTTGCTGGATATCTTGCGGGCTGACGTCGAAGCGCTCCAGGTCTTCCAGCGGCAGGTAGATGCGTTGCTTTTGCCAGTCGATGGCCACGTCCTGCCAGAAATTGATCAACTGCAGGGCGCTGCAGATGGCATCCGAATCGCGCAGGTTGGCGGCGTCGGCCTGGCCGTACAGGTGCAGCATCAGCGTGCCGACCGGATTGGCCGAGCGGCGGCAATAATCCAGCAGGTCGTCGTAGCGCGCGTAGCGGGTGGTGACCACATCCTGGCTGAAGGCCGACAGCAGGTCGCGAAACGGTTGCAGTGGCAGCTGGTACTGCGCGATCACCTGCTGCAAGCGGGTGAAGATGGGGCCTTCGCCAGGCTGGCCCTGTTCGATCAGGTCGAGTTGCCGCGCATAGGCGGCCAGTGCCGCGAGGCGTTCGGGCGGGGCGGCGTCCCCCTCGTCGGCGATATCGTCGGCGCTGCGGGCAAAGGCGTAGATGGCGGTGACGGCCGGCCGCAGGTGCGCCGGCATCAGCAGCGAAGCGACGGGGAAGTTTTCGTAGTGGTTGACGGCCATGGGGCAGGAGCGGGTGGGCGAGAGCGCATGGTAAAGGAAAGTTGCGCAAAAAACTGTTTGGCATGCACGGAAGATGCTGGAGGACGATTTCCAAATGATGAGATCGCCAGGCAATTGCCGTCAGGCCGTTCAAAAGCCCTTAGAATTGCCCGCAATCGTGAATGAGAGAAAAAACAATGCGGCAAATTTTTCGGCTATCAGGCCTCATGGGGGTGCTGCTTCTGATGATGGGAAGTATCCCGAGCGCGGCGCAATCTGGTCATGAGATCCAGCCAGGCTACGATGAGGTGTACCCGGTCAAGTACATTGAGCAAGGCGCTCCGGATTCCAGCGAAGAAAGTTGTAACGCACTGCCTAACGCGGTATGGGTCACCACGAAGTGGCTCAACAAGGGGGTATTCGGAGAAAGTTGGGATCCGGTGAGCGAATGCATCCGTTATTTCCCCAGTGACGACGCCATCGGTGCCAAAAGTGCCGTCCTGTTTTTCGGGGGAGATATTGTCGTATTGCGCGGGGCCGGGGATAGCGTCAACAATCCTGGCTATGGGGCCAATTCCTATCGGCAGCAGATTGAAAAATCTAACGCCAGCGCAAGGCGGATCAAGGTGCCATTTATTCATGTCGCACGCCCAGGAATGTACGGCAGTTCTGGCGATACGCATATCTATCGCCATTCTTTCAAGGAAGCAGCCACGATGAATGCGGCGGTTGATGCGATCAAGATGAAATTAGGGTACGAACGTGTCAGCGTAGTCGGGCAAAGCGGCGGTGGCGGGGTGGTCGCAGCGCTGTTGACCAGCGGGCGAACCGATCTTGATTGCGTGACGATGTCCAGCGCGACCGCTTCTAACAAGATGCGCCTCAAGACGAGTGCTAACACTGCGGATGTCCGTGCTGGACAGGACACGACCGGGTTGCCATTGCGTCAGGTGTATGACGCGCGTGACTTGCTCGATGCTGTCAGGCCGGATCCAGGGCGCCGGGTTTTCATGCTGGCGGCACGAGAGGACAAGGCGGTTAGTTTCGTTTCTCAAAGCGAATTCGCTGAGGCCGCGAATGCGAAAGGTGTTCCGATCAAATTGATGGAAGCCCGTGGTTTCGGATCTAAGCGCCACAGTACGCAATTAGCAGGCGTTGATGTCACCGCGCTGTGCATGGGAGGGCGCTCGGATGAAGAAATTGCGCAACGTGTCGCAAGTGATCTGCATTGATCGACCTTATTTGCACGCTGTCATCAAGTTGGCATTACTGTGTCAGAACCGCCCCAAAACACCCAAAATAAGGACAGCCTTATTTTTTAAGTGTTTGATTTAAAGGGGGATATCTGGTGCGAGGAGGGGGACTCGAACCCCCACACCATTGCTGGCGTCAGGACCTAAACCTGGTGCGTCTACCAATTTCGCCATCCTCGCTGAAGGTGTCGGTCATCGGGGCGATAGCAGTCTGGTGGCAGGCCGCCGCTTCCGATGAAGGTAGTCATGAAACGAAGCGCGCTATTGTACTGCAAGCCGCCGTGCGTGTCTGTGTTTTTCGGCAACTTTCATCGCGCCCCGGCGCAGAGCAAGTAGTACCATGCCGGGCCTTTCACTTTTTCAATACGCTCATGACACGCTATCGTCACTACAAGGGTGGCATCTACGAATTCGTCGGCGATGCCACGCTGGAGTCGGACCTGACGCCCATGGTGGTCTATCGGGCCGCCAACGGCACGCTGTGGATCCGGCCCACCGAGGTATTCCACGAGCCGGTCGAGGTCGACGGGCAACTGGTGCCGCGCTTTGTCCGTATCGATGACTGAGCCGGTCGCGCTCGATTCGATCATTCTTATCTTTTCATCAAGGACGCCATGCATCGCTTTGCCCTGATTCCTTTATTGCTGGCCTGCGCTTTGCCGGCTGCCGCCGATACGCTGGCCGAAGTCAGCACCGCCTTTCGCTGGCTGGGCAAGAACGACCGGGTGGTCATCGAGGCTTATGACGACCCCAAGGTGGTCGGCGTGACCTGTTACGTCTCGCGCGCCCGCACCGGCGGCGTCAAGGGCAGCGTGGGCCTGGCCGAAGACCGCTCCGAAGCGTCCATCGCCTGTCGCCAGGTGGCGCCCGTCGTGCAATTCAATGGCCGCCTGCCAGAGCAGGAAGACGTGTTCACCGAACGCATGTCGATCCTGTTCAAGCGCCTGCATGTGGTGCGGGTGGTCGACGTCAAGCGCAACACGCTGGTCTACCTGACTTATTCCGACAAGCTCATCGATGGCAGTCCGATGAACGCTGTCACGGCCGTGCCGATTGCGCCGGCGACGCCGATCCCGGTCGCCAAATAAGCCTTGCCTGCGGTCTCGGGCGGGGAGATGCGGTCACCCCGGGATGCACGCCAGCGCTGGCGTTGCAGGGTGCGGCCCACTGTTTGTAGCGCGCTCGGGCCAATTTTGGACTCGTTGCCACATTTGCGTATAGAATAGCGAGCTTTAGCGCGGTCGGGCAGGGCGTTTCTCGCCTTGAAGGCGCTCCGAATCTGTTATATGCAAGTGTTCAGCACGGCATGGGCAGGTGGTGGAGGCAACGCCGGAAACCCTGTTCCGACTTACGAATTCTCAATCATTTGGACGATTTAAATGGCAACTGCAGTCGAAACCCTGAGCAAACTCGAACGTCGTATCACTCTGACTTTCCCGCTGGCCGATGTGCAGGCCGAAGTGGAAAAGCGCCTCAAGGTGCGCGCCCGCACTGCCAAGGCTCCGGGTTTCCGTCCGGGCAAAGTGCCCATGAAGATGGTTGCCGCACAGTTCGGCTACCAGGTCGAAACCGAAGTGCTCAACGACAAGGTCGGCCGCGCATTCAATGATGTCGCCGTCGAGAACAACCTGCGCGTGGCAGGCTTCCCTTCGATCGAGCCGAAGACCAGCGAACAATCCGCTGAAGGCACGCTGTCGTTCGACGCGACCTTCGAAGTGTATCCGGACGTGGTCGTGGGCGACCTGTCGGGCGCCGAAGTCGAGAAGACCGTGGCTGCCGTGTCGGATGCCGAAATCGACAAGACCATCGACATCCTGCGCAAGCAACGCGTGCACTACCACGTCAAGGGCGAGCAAGGCGCGCACGGCGACGGCGGTGCGGATCAATCGGCACAGAACGGCGACCGCGCCACGGTCGACTTCGTGGGCAAGATCGACGGCGTCGAATTCCAGGGCGGCAAGGCAGAAGATTTCCCGTTCGTGCTGGGCGAAGGCCGCATGCTGCCTGAGTTCGAAGCAGCCACCATCGGCCTCAAGGCCGGCGAATCGAAGGTGTTCCCGCTGGCATTCCCAGAGGACTATCACGGCAAGGATGTGGCCGGCAAGACTGCCGAATTCACCATCACCCTGAAGAAGCTGGAATGGGCGCACATGCCTGAAGTCGACGCCGTGTTCGCCCAATCGCTGGGTATCGAAGACGGTGACCTGGGCAAGATGCGCGAAGACATCAAGAAGAACCTGGAACGCGAAGTCAGCGCCCGCACCAAGGCCAAGACCAAGGACAGCGTGATGGATGCGCTGATCAAGGCCAGCGAGCTGGACGTGCCCAAGGCACTGGTGGACCAGGACGTCGAGCGTCTGTCCGAAATGGCACGCCAGGACATGGCACAGCGCGGCATGGATCCGAAGATCATGCAGTTGCCCAAGGAACTGTTCACGGCACAGGCTGAGCGCCGCGTGCGCCTGGGCCTGATCCTGGCTGAAGTGGTCAAGCAGAACAAGCTGGAAGCCACCGAAGAACAGGTCAAGGCGCAGATCGACGACTTCGCGCAAAGCTACGAAGACCCGCAGCAAGTCCTGAAGTACTACTACGCAGACCGTCGCCGCCTGGCCGAAGTCGAAGCCCTTGTTTTGGAAGAAAACGTCGTCAACTACGTTCTCGGCAAAGCCAAGGTTTCGGAAAAGCCGGTTGCGTTCGACGAACTGATGGGTAATCAGCCGCAAGCGTAATCCGCTTTTCCCGCGTACCATCAAAACAAACTTACGCTAAGGAATGCGCACATGACAGGTCTGATCAAGGGTTCCGCACTGGACACGCAAATGCTCGGCATGGTGCCGATGGTGATCGAGCAGAGCGGGCGCGGCGAGCGCGCGTATGACATCTATTCGCGTCTGCTGAAGGAACGCATCATTTTCCTGGTCGGCCCTGTCAATGACGGCATGGCCAACCTGATCGTCGCCCAGCTGCTGTTTCTGGAGAGCGAGAATCCTGATAAGGATATTTCGCTCTACATCAACTCGCCGGGCGGTTCGGTGTCGGCCGGTATGGCGATTTTCGACACGATGCAATTCATCAAGCCGCAAGTGTCGACACTGTGCACCGGCCTGGCGGCATCGATGGGCGCCTTCCTGCTGGCCGCAGGCGCCAAGGGCAAGCGTTTCTCGTTGCCCAACTCGCGCATCATGATTCACCAGCCGCTGGGCGGCGCCCAGGGGCAGGCATCCGATATCGAGATCCAGGCGCGCGAGATCCTGTATCTGCGTGAACGTCTCAACACCATCCTGGCCGAGAAGACCGGCCGTTCGGTGGAACAGATCGCCAAGGATACCGACCGCGATAACTTCATGTCGGCAGATGCTGCGGCCGAGTATGGTTTGATCGATAAGGTCCTTACCGAGCGCGCTTGAGCCAGTTTTTGACGCAAACACGCTAAAAATGCCCGGACAGCGCGTTGTCCGGGCATTTTTTTTGCGAAACTCGCAATAAGCCCCTTTTTGGCCTCTATTTGCTTGATAAATCGCCCGTCCGATGACATATAAGTGGTATCAGGCCGAGTAAAACGGTGGTATGCAGCTCGAAAATGACCGAGCCGTGACGAATCCGGTTTTCGCGGGTATCATCAAGTCGTAATTCATCTCTTTGTAGCTCTATGTCCGAGAAAAAATCATCTAGCGGCGAAAAACTGTTGTACTGCTCCTTCTGCGGCAAAAGCCAGCATGAGGTCAAGAAGCTCATCGCCGGTCCCTCGGTGTTCATCTGCGATGAATGCATTGACTTGTGCAATGACATCATCCGCGATGAGGCCGCCAGCGTCGAGACGGTGCCCGGCACCAAGTCCGACCTGCCGACCCCGCAAGAGATCAGCGAACTGCTGGACCAGTATGTGATCGGGCAGTCGAACGCCAAGCGCATCCTGTCGGTGGCGGTGTACAACCATTACAAGCGTCTCAAGCACCTCGGCAAGAAGGATGATGTCGAGCTGGCCAAGAGCAACATCCTGCTGGTCGGTCCGACCGGTTCGGGCAAGACGCTGCTGGCGCAGACGCTGGCGCGCATGCTCAATGTGCCATTCGTGATTGCCGATGCCACCACGCTGACCGAAGCCGGCTACGTGGGCGAGGACGTCGAGAACATCATCCAGAAGCTGCTGCAGAACTGCAACTACGAAGTCGAGAAGGCGCAGAAGGGTATTGTCTACATCGACGAGATCGACAAGATTTCGCGCAAGTCGGACAACCCTTCGATCACGCGTGACGTCTCCGGTGAGGGCGTGCAGCAGGCGCTGCTCAAGCTGATCGAAGGCACCATGGCGTCGGTGCCGCCGCAAGGCGGGCGCAAGCATCCGAACCAGGACTTCGTCCAGATCGACACGACCAACATCATGTTCATCTGCGGCGGCGCGTTCGACGGCCTGGCCAAGATTATTTCGGATCGCTCCGAAAAGAGCGGCATCGGTTTCTCGGCGGCCGTCAAGAGCCAGACCGAGAAGACCGCTTCGCAGGTGCTGCTGGGCGCAGAGCCTGAAGATCTGGTCAAGTTCGGCCTAATCCCCGAACTGGTCGGTCGTCTGCCGGTGATTGCCACCCTGAACGAACTCGATGAAGCGGCCCTGATCGAGATCCTGATCGAACCCAAGAATGCGCTGATCAAGCAATACAGCAAGCTGCTGCAGATGGAAGGCGCCGAGCTCGAAGTACGTCCGGCGGCTCTCAACGCCATCGCCCGCAAGGCGCTGGCACGCAAGACCGGCGCTCGCGGCCTGCGCTCCATCCTCGAGCAGTCCCTGCTGGATGTGATGTACGAATTGCCGAGCCAGCAGAACGTGGCCAAGGTGGTGGTCGATGAAAATACCATCACCAACGGCGCCAAGCCGCTGATGATCTATCACGATCAGCAGAAGGTATCCGGGGCCTGATGTCGGCCCCGACAGGATCGCAGTAATACGGGGCGCCTCAGGGCGTCCCGAGCAGTGCCAGTCGCACCCGGCTATCTCGACCACGACGAAACAGCCGGCAGAGTTGGCCCCGGTTGCATATAAATGCCCTCGGGAAGCGACTCAGGTGTGGCTGTTGCGATTCTTGCATCGGTCTTGTGGCTGTGATTTTTTGCCATTGCAGACTTGTGTTTTTGTCGCTCGTGCCAACATCAACCACAGTATTCTTTGATAAGGCCCGCCATGACGACTCCAATCCTCACAGAACAATCGCAATTACCATTGCTGCCCTTGCGGGACGTAGTGGTATTTCCGCACATGGTGATCCCGCTGTTCGTTGGCCGCCCGAAGTCGATCAAGGCGCTGGAAGCGGCCATGGAGCAGGGCAAGAGCATCATGCTGGCGGCCCAGAAAGCGGCTGCCAAGGACGAACCTTCGGCTGACGACATCTACGAAATCGGTTGCGTCGCCAATATCCTGCAAATGCTGAAGTTGCCCGACGGCACCGTCAAGGTGCTGGTCGAGGGCGCGCAGCGCGCACGTATTCATCACATCAGCGAACTCGATACCCATTTCGTGGCCGATCTGACACCGGTCGAATCCGAGCCGGGCGACGAGGCCGAAGTGGAGGCGATGCGCCGTACCATCGTCCAGCAGTTCGACCAGTACGTGAAGCTGAACAAGAAGATCCCGCCCGAGATCCTGACCTCGCTGGCCGGGATCGATGATGCCGGCCGCCTGGCCGACACCATCGCCGCCCACCTGCCGCTGAAGCTTGAGCAGAAACAGGTGATTCTCGAGATCTTCAACGTCACCAAGCGCTACGAGCACCTGCTCGGCCAGCTTGAGGGCGAACTCGACATCCTGCAGGTCGAAAAGCGCATCCGTGGCCGCGTCAAGCGCCAGATGGAAAAGTCGCAGCGCGAGTACTACCTCAACGAGCAGGTCAAGGCGATCCAGAAGGAGCTCGGCGAAGGTGAAGACGGCGCCGACCTGGAAGAGCTCGAGAAGAAAATCCTGGCGGCGAAGATGCCCAAGGAAGCACTCGAGAAAGCCCAGAGCGAACTCAAGAAGCTCAAGCTGATGTCACCGATGTCGGCCGAAGCTACGGTGGTGCGCAATTTCATCGATACCCTGATCGGCCTGCCATGGAAGAAGAAGTCCAAGGTCAACAATGATCTGCCCAATGCCGAGAAGGTGCTGGAAGGGGATCACTATGGCCTGGACAAGGTCAAGGAACGCATTCTCGAATATCTTGCCGTGCAACAGCGTGTCGACAAGCTGAAGGCGCCGATCCTGTGCTTCGTCGGTCCTCCGGGCGTGGGCAAGACCTCGCTGGGGCAGTCGATCGCACGTGCCACCAACCGCAAGTTCGTGCGGATGGCGTTGGGCGGCGTGCGCGACGAGGCCGAGATCCGTGGTCACCGTCGCACCTATATCGGTTCGATGCCGGGCAAGATCCTGCAAAGCCTGTCGAAAGTCGGCGTGCGCAATCCGCTGTTCCTGCTGGATGAAATCGACAAGCTGGGCATGGACTTCCGTGGCGATCCGTCGTCGGCGCTGCTGGAAGTGCTCGACCCCGAGCAGAACCATACGTTCTCGGACCACTATGTCGAAGTTGATTTCGACTTGTCCGATGTGATGTTCGTGGCGACCTCCAACTCCTTCAACATCCCGCCGGCGCTGCTGGACCGGATGGAAGTGATCCGCCTGTCGGGTTACACGGAAGACGAGAAGACCAGCATTGCGCAGCGTTACCTGCTGCCCAAGCAGATCAAGAACAACGGCTTGAAGGAAGGCGAGATCAGTGTGGCCGAATCGGCCATTCGCGACATCATCCGCTACTACACCCGTGAAGCCGGTGTGCGTTCGCTGGAACGTGAAATCTCCAAGATCTGCCGCAAGGTGGTCAAGCTGCTGCTGCTCAAGAAGCAGGAGAAGAAGGTCACCATCACATCGCGTAACCTGGACAAGTTCCTGGGCGTGCGGCGTTACGACTTCGGCATCGCCGAGAAGGAAAACCAGATCGGCCAGGTGGTGGGTCTGGCGTGGACCGAAGTGGGCGGCGATCTGCTGACCATCGAAGCGGTCACGATGCCGGGCAAGGGCGCCATCATTCGCACCGGTACCCTGGGCGACGTGATGAAGGAATCGATCGAAGCGGCACGCACGGTGGTGCGCAGCCGGGCCCGCAAGCTGGGGATCAAGAGTGAGGTGTTCGAGAAGTCCGACATCCACATTCACGTTCCCGAAGGCGCCACGCCCAAGGATGGTCCATCGGCCGGTATTGCGATGACGACTGCCCTGGTGTCGATCTTTACCGGTATTCCGGTACGTGCCGATGTGGCGATGACCGGCGAGATCACCCTGCGTGGCGAAGTATTGCCCATTGGCGGTCTGAAGGAAAAACTGCTGGCGGCACATCGCGGCGGGATCAAGACCGTGTTGATTCCCGAGCAGAACGTCAAGGACCTGACCGAGATCCCGGACAACGTGAAGAACAAGCTGGAAATCATCCCGGTGCGTTGGATCGACAAGGTTCTGGAAGTCGCGCTCGAACGTCAACCTGCCGCCTTGCCGGAAGAAGAGGCGATCGTCGATTCTGCTGTCGCGGCCAAGGAAGGCGCGGTTGACCCTGTGGTCAAGCACTGATCAAGCACTAAGTTTGTTGCTACACGAGACTGCCCCTGCGGCTTGCGCTGCAGGGGCAGTTTTCATTAAGCAATTCAGTGATGACAACAGGGAAATAATGCTGGCAAAGCATTAGATAATGCTTTAGAATATTGTTCTTTCGTCGCTGTGACTTAGCGACGGGCTGTCAAGGTTTCGGGTGCTTAGCTCAGTTGGTAGAGCGGAGCCCTTACAAGGCTTAGGTCGGGAGTTCGAGCCTCTCAGCACCCACCAGAGATTTGCAGTCAACCAGTTTTGGAGTGGTAGTTCAGTTGGTTAGAATACCGGCCTGTCACGCCGGGGGTCGCGGGTTCGAGTCCCGTCCGCTCCGCCAAGTAAAAAAGCCCTGCTTTCGAGCAGGGCTTTTTGCTTTCTGAGGCGGATTGAAGCAAGCTTCCAGGCGCTTCTTGCTCAATCAATAAGTCAGGGTAACAGTCACGGTATCCGAGTAAGTACCAGCCAGCGGAGTCTGTGCGGCAGCCACTTGACCATACACAGTCAGCGACTGGATCAAACCGCTGCCGGTGCCGGTCAGCGTGTCGGTGCCGATGGTCGAACCCCAGTTGTTGGTGCGGCCCGAATCGCGATACAGCGCGTAGTTCAGGGTGCCGCCGCCGCTGCCGGTCATCTTGCGGGCGGCAGTGGTGGCGCCAGTGCCGGTGCCGGCATCCAGACCGACGTTGTAGGCAGTGCCGTTGGTGCACAACACGGTGATGCCACCGGTTTGATTCACCACAGCTTGTGTATAGGCGCCGAAGGCGATGGCCGAACCAACCACGGTGCAGGCTGCGACCACGTTGGCGGAAATCGTCAGCGAGCCGGTGGCGGTAGCGGCGAAGGATTGCGGAGCGCTGGTGGCCAGGACGATGGCGGCGATGGAAGCGGCGACGATGCGGTTGTTCTTGGCAAACATGTGATTCTCCCTGTGTCGTGTCCCGGCGTTGTCCTCACACCCTGCGAAGACTTCTGTGTGCAGCGGGTATGGATGTACTTTAATTGTCTGAACCAAGTGGCAACATCGGGTGAAACCTGAGCGGGCGCGAAGATCGGTCGGGGAATTCCTGAGATGTAGAAAAACCACGCCACACCACTAACACGCCACGCTGAAAATAAAAAAACGGCGCACTTCATTGAAGTGCGCCGCTCCCCCTTAGGAACTCCCCCGAGTCGAAACTTAGTAGGTCAGCGTGACCGTCACGGTATCCGAATAAGTGCCAGCCAGCGGCGTCTGGGCAGCGGCCACCTGGCCATACACGGTCAGCGCCTGAGTCAGTCCGTTACCGGTGCCGGTCAGCGTGTCGGTGCCGATGGTCGAGCCCCAGTTGTTGGTGCGACCCGAATCGCGGTACAGCGCGTAGTTCAGGGTGCCGCCGCCGCTGCCGGTCATCTTGCGGGCGGCTGTCGTAGCACCTGCGCCGGTGCCGGCATCGAGACCCACGTTGTAGGCAGTACCGTTGGTGCACAACACGGTGATGCCACCGGTCTGGTTCACCACCGTTTGGATGTAGGCGCCGAAGGCGACAGCCGAACCGATCACGGTGCAGGAGGCCACGACGTTGGCCGAAATCGTCAGCGAGCCGGTGGCAGTGGCGGCGAAGGATTGCGGAGCGCTGGTAGCCAGGACGATGGCGGCGATGGAAGCGGCGACGATGCGGTTGTGCTTGGCAAACATGTGATTCTCCCTGTGTCAGTGTCCCGGCTTTGTCCTCGCATCCTGCGAAGGCTTCTGTGTGCAGCGGGTATGGATGTACTTTAGTGACTTGGTCGGAATGGCAACATAGGGTGAAACCTGAGCAGGCGCGAAGAACGGTCGGGAAATTCCTGAGATGTGGAAAAACCACGCCACACGCGCCACGCCGCCAATAAAAAAACGGCGTACTTCACCGAAGTACGCCGCCATCCCCCTCAGGACAAAACCCCCACGATATTTCCATTCCAGCAGCAACCCAGCTAGCCAGTGGCCGGATTGTCAAATCAATAAGTCAGGGTAACAGTGACAGTATCCGAGTAGGTGCCAGCCAGCGGAGTCTGTGCGGCAGCCACTTGGCCATACACAGTCAGCGACTGGATCAAACCGCTGCCGGTGCCGGTCAAGGTGTCGGTGCCGATGGTCGAACCCCAGTTGTTGGTGCGGCCCGAATCGCGATACAGCGCGTAGTTCAGGGTGCCGCCGCCGCTGCCGGTCATCTTGCGGGCAGCAGTGGTGGCGCCGGCGCCAGTACCTGCGTCGAGACCGACGTTGTAGGCAGTGCCGTTGGTGCACAACACGGTGATGCCACCGGTCTGGTTCACCACAGCTTGTGTGTAGGCGCCGAAGGCGATGGCCGAACCGACCACGGTGCAGGCTGCGACCACGTTGGCGGAAATCGTCAGCGAGCCGGTTGCAGTAGCAGCGAAGGATTGCGGAGCGCTGGTAGCCAGGACGATGGCGGCGATGGAAGCGGCAACGATGCGGTTGTTCTTGGCAAACATGTGATTCTCCCTGTGTCGTGTCCCGGCGTTGTCCTCACACCCTGCGAAGACTTCTGTGTGCAGCGGGTATGGATGTACTTTAATTCCCGGGAGGGATGACTAACATCGGGTGAAACCTGAGCGGGCCAGAAGATCGGTCGGGGAATTCCTGAGGTGCACATAAACCACAGCCATCAGGCGCTGGCGCCGGGTTCATGCAAGCGGCGACGTTATTCTGGAATCAATAAGTGATCAGGATCGTCACGGTGTCGGTATAGGCACCGGCCTTGACGTTCTGGCTGCCGGTAACGCGGCCATAGACCGTGTAGTTCTTGCTGACCGGCCCGATCAGTTGCAGCAGGTAGCCATCGCTCACCTGCTGAGTACCGCTGGATCCATCGCCCCAGACGATGCTGTGCGCCGAACTGGTATAGAGCTGGTAGCTCATCGGGGTGGTGCCGTTGAGCATCTTGCGTTGTGAATAAGCGCCGCTGCTGCCGGTGCTGAGTTGCACGTTATAGATGATGAACAGCGAGGCCACCACGGCCTGGCAGGTGACCGTGATGGTGCCGGTGTTGTCGATGTTGGCACTGGACTGCGGGTTGTACTGGCCGAACGAGATCGGGGTCGCCGACGCCGTGCAAAGCTGTGCCTGCGCCTGCAGCGACAGCAGGGACAACGTGGCGGCGAACAACAGCTTGAGTAGCGTCTTCATGGCGAGTCCTTGTGCCGGGTCAGCGGCAAGTCACCGTTTCGTTGGTCATGCCGGTATCTACCCGGTCCGGCGGCGTCAGTGTGGCCTGGCATCGGGCGCCCGAAGGCAGCAGCACGTCGAGCGTATTGACCGGGGCCAGTTCCTGCAGATAGCTTACGCCATCGTAGCCCACCGGCGCCTGCAATCCGGTTTCGCGCACCTTCACCAGCGAACCCAGCGGCAGGAAGTTGCCCTGGGCATCGAGCAGGGTGATGGTCACATCCGAGGCGCGCTTGGCCGTGAAGTTGACGGTCACGCCCGAGCGGTCGCGCGGCTTGATGTACTGGTCGGTCTGGTCCAGCTGCAGCGTCAGCGGCAGGTCCAGCAGATCGACCGAGATCTTGTTGACGTCGTAGGCGCGCAGGTCGGTCAGCAGCAACTGGCCGTTGTCGTCGGTCTTGCCGGCATAGCGGTTCTCGGTATAGATGCCGACATTCCTGACGCCGCTGGCGTTAACCACCGCGAAACTGTCTTCGATCCAGTCCGACGCAAATACGCCGCCATCCATCAGCGTGAAGGCGCCACGTGCGCCTACCCGGCCACTGGTGGTGTTGCCCGATTGCGCCACCGCGCCGCTGTAGCGACCGGTGCGCGCCTTGTAGTCGACCTGGGCCAGGCGCTGGTGATAAGTGCCTTCGCTCGATTGCAACTGCCAGCCTACGTCGCCGATCGATACCGTCGGCCGGCTGGCCTGTACCGCCAGCGCCCGCTGGCCATTGTTGTTGGCCAGGCTCACGCCGGCCACGTCCCGCGCGCCAAACGGAATGATCACGCCCACCGTGGCGCCGTAGCTGCTGTTGCGGATATCGCGGAAGGCCGTCATGTAGAGGTTCGACGCGCTACCCACCGACTTGAAATAGGTGAGTGTCACGGTTTCGCTGTTGGCCAGGCCGACGGTGCCGAGATCGGTGAAAAGAAGCGGGCTCTTGGTCTTGGCGTAGGCCATCGACAGCGAGCCCAGTCCACCCATGTTCAGGCCCAGCGTGGCAATGGTCGATGCGCGCGACACCGGGGCGCCCTCGATGGCGCCGATGTCCTGGTAACCGTTGGTCGACTGGGTGCGGGTCAGCGACATGCTGATCGGGTCCGCATTGCGCTCGATGGCCACCGATGCCTGTTGTCCCGAGCGGGTATCGGAACTGCTGGCCGCCAAGGCCGACGACAGTACGGCCCGGTTGGCGAGATTGAAGACGCCGCCCACGCCAAGCAGTTTGAGCCCGCGCATCGCTTCGGCATGGGTCTCCAGCGTCAGCCAGTTGCCGAAGCCGCGACGGGCCGTGCCCGACATCGCGAATTCGCCATAGCTGTTGCTGCGCAGGCCGTAGTTGCGGCGCACCCAGCCGCCTTCGATCGAATACGACGACAGGCCATCCTTGAGCATGCGGTCGGTGGCATAGAAGTTGACCGTGCGGAAGGTCTGGCGGCCCAGTTCATCGGTCACCGCCACGGCGATCTGGCCGGCGCCGCTGGCGATCGGCGTCTGTCGGATCTCGAATGGGCCAGGTGGAACCGCCTGTGACAACTGGCGCACGCCGTTGACGAACAGGTCCACGGTAGAGGGCACCACCGTCTCGCCACCCAGCGATGGGGTGGGAAAACGTACCAGGTCAGGGCGCAGGTTGAAGTCGGACGAATACTGGAAACCGCCCATGCGTACCGAGCGGCTCCAGGCCAGGCTGCCGTTGATGACGTCGCCGGCGCGATAGCGGGTCAGATTGGTCGGGTCCGAATAGGTATAGGTGGTCTCCAATCGCGCCGAGACGCCGCCGCCGTTGCCGACGTAACCCAGCCCGGTCGAGCTGAGCACGCTGCTGCCCGAGAACCAGCGGGCGTCGAACAGACCGCCCAGGGTGCTCATGCCCTGGTTGCTGCTGGCCAGCATGTCGTAGTTGAGCACCAGCCCGCGCCCCCCGGGTGCAAGAGGCACGTTGCTGCTGGTCAGGCCGGTGGCTTCGATGTCGGTCGTCTTCATGAATCGTGCCGAGACATTCAGGTTGACTTTGGCGTTGGCCGTATCCAGGTCGATCGCCGACGAAATGCGGTCGACCTGGACCAGGTCGGTGTCGGCGCCATCCACCTTCAGCCCCAGGCTGCGCAATTCTGCTGCGGTCGCATAGAGTACCTGCGAACGGCGCGTGAATTGCGCGACCAGGTCCGTCGGCCGGCCATTGACCGAGACCTCCAGCAGCAATATCTCGTCGCCCGGTTCAGCGGCGCGGCTAGCGGCGCAGAGAAGGGCCAGGCTGATGAGACATATCCATTGCGAGGCCCGCTTCAAGGCGCCACGGTCAGTTCGGTTTCGATCGGGCCCGAATCGCCAGTGGCGCTCAGCTTGACCTTGCTACCGGCGGTCAGAGGCGTTTCGGATTCGATCAGGTACTGGCGCGTCACCCCCGCCAGCGTGTAAGGATTGCCGCCGCCTGCGGCGATGATCTTCTTGCCATTGGGTAAGGTGACCGCCACATCCAGCAGTCGGCCACGCCGGTTGCCGCTGTTCTGCACCACCAGCTTGCCGGGCTTGCCGGCATGCAGGTCGTAGTCCAGCTTGAGCTTGGCGGCCGCCACCGGGGCAATGAACACCGGCATCGAGATGCGAAACTTGAAGTTGATGGTCGCGCCCTCGGCCGCCGATGGAATTTCATCGATCAGCAAGCGGAAGGCGATTTCGTTTTCAGCGCTGGGCTGACGCGAGACTACCCGTATCACCTGCGAAGCACCGGGCGCCAGGTTGAAGACCGGCGGGCTGATGATCAGGTTCTGAGTGGGCTTGAGATCGTCCTTGTTGTCGGATTGGCCCCATTCGAAGGCGCGCAACTGCAGCGAAACATCGTGATTGTCGTTGTTGACGATCTTCACGACGCCGGCAGTACGCGCTGACGATAACTCCAGCACGACCGGAGAGATCTCGAAATTCGAAGCTTGCGCGGCGGCACATACCCCCATGGCCACAGCGCAAACGACAGGCCATATAAAGGCCGGACGCTGGAAAAAGGTTCTCGTCACTGCGAAAACTCCGTTCTAGTTTTGCGTTGGTCTAGTTATCTAATTATGTTGCTAGAGTAAAACGAAATACGAAGCAAGTAATGCATTTGGTTGCAGTATAGCCACAAGTTTGACTAAAAGTTAATCATTGTTTTGCGGCAAGGTGATTTTTGGCAATATTGCGCCCATGAAAAATGGCGCTGACCCCGAAGGGTGCGCCATCTCGATACTGCATGAATCAAGTGGATCAGTAGGCCAGCGTAATGGCTACCACGTCGCTGTAGCTGCCGGCGGTGGAGGTCTGTCCGCCAGGGATATAACCGTACACCGGAATGTTCTGGGTGGTGCCCGATCCGACGCCGGCGATGGTGTCGCTGCCGCTGGCGTTGCCCCAGGTCTTGGTGCGGGCGGCATCCTGATACAGGCCGTAATTGAGCGAGCTGCCGCCGGCCGTATTGGCCAGCTTGCGGGTGGCGGTGGTAGCACCGGTGCCGCTGCCGGCGTCGAGGCTGATGGTGTAGCTGGTGCCGTTGGAGCAGTTCACACCGATCTGGGCGTTCTGCTGCACGGCGCCCGAACTATAAGTGCCGAAGGGAATGGCCGCGCTCTGGATGACACACTGGGCGGTGACGACTGCGCTGACCGTCAGGTTGCCGGTAGTGGATGCTGCAAACGAAGTGGTCTGGGACGACAGTGCAATACCAGCGGCGAGCACGAAAACGTGTATTTTTTTCATTGTTTGAAGTGCCGCCTAGTAACAGGTTTAGGTTGAAGCTATTATAGAATGAATTCGAATAAAAACGAGCATAGCGCAGACGTTTGAGCAGTATCGCTTATAAAAAATATGAGACGATGTGGCGCGTTTGCCGCTCTTGGTTGTGTGCGATGCAACAGTTCCGTTGATGTGCGCGGGAACAGCGATAACAAGGTAGTGGAAGCGGCCGGATGGCATGGTGCAACAGCGCATGACAGTGATGTCGGCGCGAGGGTAACCAGACTGCACGTACCAGGTGTGACTCGATGTTGATGGGATGGGGATGCGGCGATGCCGGGCCTGCACAGGCGCGGCTTACAGACTCAAAAAACGGTGTGCACGTTGTGGTTGCGTGAATGCCTTGCTGCAGTGTGAAAGAGATGCCGATAAATAAAACCAAATTAACCACCGCCAGTACGGGGATATTCTTTTCCGTTGCATTGCTGCTGTCGATCGGCGTGGCCGCTTTTGCGTACACCAGCATGCGCGTATTCGAAGAGCGGGCGATCTGGGTCCAGCATACCCATACGGTCCTCTATACCCTGGAAGAAGCCCATTCCACGTTCCGCGATACGGTCAGTAGCGCGCGCGGTTATGCCTTGTCGGGCAACGACGAATATCGCGGCAACTTCGAGGCCGGCGTGCGGCAGGTCAACTCGCTGATGCACGAGTTGCGCCAGCTGCTGCGCGACAACGGCCCCCAGTTGGATGAGTTGCAAGAGCTCGAAGACCTGATGCGGCAGCGCCTGACCCTGGCGCGCAAGCTGCTCGAGGTGCAGCCAGAGCCGATACAGGGTGAGCTACTGCTGGCTGGCAAGGATCTCAGCGACGCCATTCGGGGCCATTTCGCGCACATGAAAGGGGCTGAAAACGCCCTGTTGGCAACCCGCTCGCAAGAGAGCGCCAACAGCGCCGCCCTTACCAGTGCGGCGGTGGTGTGCGGCAGCCTCCTGAGCATCCTCATCCTGGTGCTGGTGTATCGCAAGCTCAAGCGCGAGGTGGGGCGACGGGTCGAGGCGCAGCAGAAGGCGCAGGCCTATTCGGACGATATCGAAGACCTGTACAACAACGCCCCCTGCGGCTACCACTCGATCGACGAACGCTCGGGCAAGATCGTCAAGATCAACGACACCGAATTGAAATGGCTGGGCTATACCCGCGACCAGGTGGTGGGGCGCCTGACCCATGCCGACCTGTTGACGCCGGACAGCGAGCAGCGCTACCTGGACGAGCTGCTGCCACTGTTCTTGAACACGCGCGAGATCCACGGCGTCGACCTGACCTATCGCCGCGCCGACGGCAGCACTTTCACCGCGCTGATCAACGCCACGGCCACGCCGGCACGCGACGGCAGCGGTGTCGTCAGCCGCACCGTGATGTACGACATTTCCGAGCGCAAGCGCGCCGAGGAAGAGATCCAGGGGCTCAATGCCGATCTCAAGCGCCAGGCGCTGCACCTGCACAGCGTCAACAAGGAACTCGAGAGCTTTTCGTATTCGGTGTCGCATGACTTGCGCGCCCCGTTGCGCGCCATTTCCGGCTACGCCATGATCCTCGAAGAGGACTACGCCGAGGCGCTGGACGAAAAAGGTCGCGAACAGCTGCAGGTGATCCGGCGCAACGTCAAGAAGATGGACGAGCTGATCAACGACCTGCTCAAGCTGGCCAAGTCGACCACCGGCGAATTGACCCTCGAACGCTTCTCGATGGATGAACCGGTCAGCCAGGTGATCGCCGGGCTCAAACGCGAAAACCCCGACGTCGAATTCGATGTCGCCGCCATGGACGGCGTGGTCGCCAATCGCGGCCTGATCACCCAGGTGTGGGAAAACCTGCTCAGCAACGCGGTCAAGTTCAGCAGCAAGAACGCGCAGCCGAAGGTGACGGTGACGGTGCGCACCGAAGGCGAGGAAATCATCTACGGCGTGCACGACAACGGTGTCGGTTTCGACATGCGCTACGCCCACAAGCTCTTTGGCACCTTCCAGCGCCTGCATCGCCAGGAAGAGTATGCCGGCACCGGCATCGGCCTGGCGCTGGTGCAGCGTATCGTGATTCGCCATACCGGTAGGGTTTGGGCCGAAGGCAAGCCCAAGGAAGGCGCCAGTTTCTACTTCTCGCTGCCGCGCAAGGGCTTGTTCCCCACGCCGGTGGGCGGCGAGCAATGACCAGCATTCATTCTTGAAAGACGGTGACCATGAGTATTCCGCTACGCGTTCTGTTCGTCGAAGACATGGAAGAAGATGCCGTGTTGATGGTGCGCGAGCTCAAACGCGGTGGCTTCGAGCCGACCTGGCAGCGGGTCGAGAACGAAGAAGACCTGTGGGCGGCCTTGCGCGACACCCGCTGGGATATCGTCATCTCCGACTATTCGATGCCCAGTTTCAGCGGCGTCGAAGCGCTCAAGATCGTCAAGACCGATAACGACCAGACCCCGTTCATCATCGTCTCGGGTGTGATCGGCGAGCAGACCGCGGTCGAGGTGATGAAGGCCGGCGCCCAGGATTACTTTCTCAAGAGCGCCATCACGCGCCTGCCGCATGCGGTCGACCGCGAGCTGCGTGACGCCCAGGCGCGGCGCAAGCAGCGCGCCAGCGCCCAGGCCCTGCGCGAAATGCAGGCGCGCTTCAACGCCTTCATGAACGCCGCGCCGATGCCGACCTGGATCAAGGACTCGCAACTGCGCTACAGCTATGTCAATCCGGCGCAGGCGGCGTTCTTCGGCATGACGCCCAGCGCCATGGATGGCCAGACCGATTTCGAGATGATGTCGTCCGGTGCGGCCCAGGCCTCGGAAGAGGCCGACCGCAAGGTGCTGCTCGAGAAGCGCGAACTGCATACGCAGGAGACCATGTTCGATCACAACCACAACGCCCGCATCCTGGACGTGGTGCGGTTTCCGATCAACGGCGAAGGCAAGGGCGACATGGTGGCCGGGCTGGCCATCGACGTCACCGAGCGCGAACAGTCGCGGCGCGAACTGGAACTGGCGATCCAGCGCCAGCAATTGCTGTCCTCACGCGTCATCGAGGTGCAGGAACGCGAACGCCAGCACTTGGCACGCGGCTTGCATGATGATGTTGGCCAATCGCTGACCGCGCTCAAGATCAATCTCGAGACCATCAAGAAGACCGGTTCGCTGGAAGGCCCGTCGCTGCAGAACGGCATCGATATCGTGACCTCGGTGCTGGCCCAGGTGCGCAGCCTGTCGCTCGACCTGCGTCCGCCGCAGCTGGATAACCTGGGGCTGATCGCAGCGCTGCGGGCCTATGTCGAGCAGAAGTCGAAGCTGGCCGGCGTCAGCGGCTGGTTCGAGAGCACCGGTCATGACGACGAATTGCATCACGATATCGAGAACACCGGATTTCGCATCGTCCAGGAAGCCGTCACCAACATCCTGCGCCATGCGCATTGCAAGAACATCTGGGTCAAGATCGATCGCAAGCAGGATCTGGTGTACCTGAGCATTCGCGACGACGGTCGCGGCTTCGATCTCGAGCGGGCCCGCAGCAATGCCATCTCGGGGACCAGCTTCGGCCTGCTCAACATGGAAGAGCGGGCGATCCTGGTCGGTGGTTCAATGGACATTTCATCGGCGCCGGGGGAGGGGACGGAAATCGTCATGCACCTGCCGGTCGCCCCAATCGTAAGGAGGATCTGACATGCTCACGCGCATCATTCTCGCCGACGACCACGCGCTGGTGCGCAGTGGTATCAAGGCCCTGCTGGCCGCCATGCCTGGCGTGGAAGTGGTTGGCGAGGCGTCGGACGGCGCCGAAGCGATCCAGCTGGTTGCCCAGCTCAAGCCCGACATGGTGGTGCTGGACATCGCCATGAAGGGCATGAACGGCCTGGAAGCCTTGCGCCGCCTGCGTGCCGACTATCCCACCACGCGCTTTCTGATGCTGTCGATGTACGGCAGCGAAGAATATGTGATGCAGGCGCTCAACGCCGGCGCCAACGGCTACCTGTTCAAGGACTCGGCGGCGACCGAACTCGAAAAGGCGCTCTACGAGGTCAAGCACGGGCGCCAGTATCTCGATTCGCACATCTCGCGCGATGCCCTCGACAGCTACATGAAACGGGTAGCCCAGAACGGCACGCCGGTCGAAGTGCTGACGCCGCGCCAGCGTGAGATCCTGCAGTTGATCGCCGAAGGCAACAACACCAAGGAAATCGCCTACCAGCTCAATGTCAGCGCCAAGACCATCGAGACCCACCGCGCCCAGTTGATGGACCGGCTCGATATTCGCGACGTGCCGGGACTGGTGCGCTACGCCATCCGTACCGGCATCGCCACCACCGACAAATAAGTCGGCTCGGGCCGAGCGGCACGGGCATGAAGGGTACGGTTACGTTTAATGTTGGTTTTTTTATAACTTATAAGTGATAAAAATTCCGTACGGAATTTTTGCATCAGCGTTTTTTTGCAGTTCAGGAAAAATCTGATTCCTTTTGAAAATGGCTGTGCAATAATCCTTTCACAGTGCCGAAATCGGCGTCAGCACTGGCTTTTAAGCAGATCGCCGATGCTGGAAGACATTGTTGTGGAACGTGTGTGGCATAGATAAAAAATCAACTGCCGGATCAAGTGAAAAAAGCCTGCTGTACGAGACGGTGCCCCCGGCCGAAACACCAATAGTTCCAGCTTGAATTTACTGACGAAAGAGATCCTTGTATGGATATCGAGCAATACGACATCATCCTGGTCGAAGACAATCACGCTGTGGCTGCAATGACCCGCAGGGCGTTGGGCAACCACCAGATGGCGGACAACATGAAGTGGTTCGAGGATGCCGAAGGCGCGGAAGAATTCTTTTTTTCGCAGGGCTATGCCCACCGCAAGGAACTGCATCCATACCTGATCCTGCTCGACTTGAACCTGCCGCTGATGAGCGGCCACGATTTCCTGGAGATCATCAAGTCCAACGAGGCGACATCGCATATCCCGGTGGTGATGTTCTCTTCCTCCGAAGACCAGCAGGATATCGACAAGAGTTATACGCTGGGCGCCAACGGTTATGTGGTCAAGTCGTCCGACCCGAAGGTATTGATGGACACGGTGGCGGACACCGGCACCTACTGGCTCAACCGCAATCGCCCTGCGCGCGGCGGCAAGGCAGGGCAACCGGGCGTGCAGCCCTGAACCTGCCGGGTTACTGACATCTGCATGAAAAAAGCTGCCATTGGCAGCTTTTTTTATTCATCCGTTTATCCATTTATCCGTTATTCGTCGTCGGGCCATGAAAGCGGCGCAGGCCGTCGAGATCGTTGATGGTGATGCTGCCATAGTCGACCTTGAGCAGGCCCGCCTTCTCAAGCACCTGCAAGGCCTGGTTGGCGCGCTGGCGAGACGTGCCAGACAGGTTGCCCACTTCTTCCTGCGAGATCTGCAGGTTGAGGCCGATGCCGGGGTTGAGATAGGGATTGAACAAGGCCGCCAGGCAGCGTGCGACCCGGGCATCGGGTTCCAGCATGCGATCGTATTCCACCAGCGAGATGAACAACGCCAGGCGTTCATTGAGTTGCGTCACCAGAAAACGGTTGAAGGCGATGCTGGTGTCGAGCAGCCAGGCATAGGTGGCCTTCGGCATGTACATCAATTCGCTGTCGCGCAGCGCCACCACATCGTATTTGCGCGGCTCATCCTTGAGCAGCGATCCTTCCCCCAGCCAGCCGCCGGTGGCCATGCCGGCAAACGAGACGGTCTTGCCTTCGGGCGAGACGCTGCTCATCTTCAGCAAGCCTTCGTGCACGCCGATCCAGTGGGTCACCGGATCGCCCTTGCGGCACACATAGCTGCCGGCGTCGATATGGCGCGAGGATACCTCGGCCTCGACCCGCGCCAACTGTGCCGGCGTCAGTGCGCGAGCCCACAGGCTCTTGGACAACATGTCTTTTATCGTGGTCTGCATGATGCGTCGCAATATCGAAAGTTTAACAATTGTCGGCCCAATGACATCTACCTGGCAACCACTGCAACTACACTCGTCACACAATCAAAAACCGAGTGCAGCGTAAGACCGGTGTCAGCAAGCCGGCACAGACTGCACCGACACCGGGTCCGTCCTGACCAAGGGCGAGCCCTCCATGCCTACAAAGACAAGGTGGGAAAATGGTGGAGACAACACCTGAGACAGGCGCTGCGACGTTTCCGCAGTTGCTGCAAGCCCATGCCCGCACACGTGGCGACCGCCCGGCCTTTCGCGAGAAGGACCTCGGCATCTGGCAAACCACGACCTGGCAGCAGAGTGCGGCCGAAGTGCGCGCCTTCGCCTGCGGCCTGGCCGCGCTGGGATTCATGCGCGGCATGAGCCTGGCGATCATCGGCGAGAACTGTCCCCGATTGTACTGGGCGATGGCGGCGGCGCAGGCATTGGGCGGCGTGCCGGTGCCCTTGTACCAGGATGCGCCGGCAGCCGACATGGCCTATGTGCTGGCGGATGCGAAGGTCGATTTCGTGATGGCCGAAGACCAGGAACAGGTCGACAAGGTGTTCGAGATCAAGCAGGAGCTGCCGCGCATCGCCCACGTCATCTATGACGACGAACGCGGCATGCGCAACTATCATCAGCCCGAGCTGCTGTCGTTCGCCCGCGTGCAGGCGCTGGGAGAGGCGTTCGACGCCGAGCACCCGGGCTTCTACGAGAGCCAGGTCGCAGCCGTCCAGGCGGACGACGTCGCCATCATCCTCTACACCTCGGGCACCACCGGCAAGCCCAAGGGCGTCTGCCACACCCATCGCGCCATGATCGCCACCGCACGTACCCTGGTGGAATTCGACCGGCTCGATGACCGCGACGATATCCTGTGCTACCTGCCGCTGGCATGGGTCGGCGATTTTCTTTATTCGTTTGCCCAGCAGCATGTGGCGGGGCTGTGCCTGAACTGTCCCGAGTCGCCCAATACGGTGATGAGCGACCTGCGCGAGATCGGCCCCAGTTATTACTTCGCGCCACCGCGCATCTACGAAAACATCCTGACCCAGGTAATGATCCGCATCGAGGATGCGGGCTGGATCAAGCGTCGCATGTTCCACGGCTTCATGCGGGTGGCACGCCGGGTCGGCATGCGCATCCTGGACCGGCGCGGCGACGTGTCGTGGTCCGACCGCCTGCTCTATGCGCTGGGCGATGTGCTGGTCTACGGGCCGCTGAAGAACGTGCTGGGCATGTCGCGCCTGCGGGTGGCCTATACCGGCGGCGAGGCCATCGGCCCCGACCTGTTCGATTTCTATCGTTCGCTGGGCATCAACCTGAAGCAGTTGTACGGCATGACCGAGACCTGCGTGACGGTGTGCATGCAGCCGTCGGGCGATGTCCGGCTCGACACCGTGGGACGGCCCATGAAAGGGGTGGAGGTGCGCATCGCCGACAACGGCGAAGTGCTGGTGCGCACCCCCGGCATGATGAAGGAATACTTCCAGCGCCCGGAGGCCACCGCCGAGGCCATCGACAGCGAAGGCTACTTCCACACCGGCGACGCCGGCTTCTTCGACAGCGACGGCCATCTCAAGATCATCGACCGTGCCAAGGATGTCGGCCGCATGGCCTGCGGCAGCATGTTCGCGCCCAAGTACATCGAGAACAAGCTGAAGTTCTTTCCCTTCATCAAGGAAGCAGTCACCTTCGGCCACGGGCGCGCGCAATGCATGGCCTTCGTCAACATCGACATGGACGCCGTGGGCAACTGGGCCGAGCGCCGCAACCTGCCTTACAGCGGCTACACCGACCTGGCCGGCAATGCAGCGGTGTACCAGCTGGTGCGCGAATGCGTCGAGAAGGTCAACGCCGACCTGGCGCGCGACCCGTTGCTGGCCGCCTCCCAGGTGCATCGCTTCCTGATCCTGCACAAGGAGCTCGACCCGGATGACGATGAACTGACCCGCACCCGCAAGGTCCGGCGCGGCTTCATCGCCGAGAAGTATGCGGTGCTGATCGAAGCCCTCTACGCCGGGCGCAGCAAGCAATACATCGAGACCCAGGTGCGTTTCGAGGACGGTCGGCAGGGCGCGATTGCCGCCGAGCTGGCCATCGTCGAAGCACAGACCTACGCGCCGCTGGAGCAGGCCGCCTGAGGCGGGCCGTTGCAGCACATCCGTTGCCGGGCCACGGGCCCGGTTCGAGCCAGCCACCATCGACGCCACCGATGCCAATCACCATGAAACGACACATGAGCGCAGAAATCGCCCCGTCCGGGCTGCCGCCTGCCGCCACCGCCGATGCCGCCACCCATGCCACGCCGCCGGCGGCCCATGGTCGCCAGATCGGCGAGGTCATTCTCGACCTGCAGAACATCTCGCTCTCGTTCGGCGGCGTCAAGGCGCTCACCGATATCTCGTTCGATGTCCGCGAGCACGAGATCCGCGCCATCATCGGTCCCAACGGCGCCGGCAAGAGCTCGATGATCAACGTCATCAATGGCGTCTACCACCCGCAGAAGGGCAATATCGTCTATCGCGGCCAGGCCAGGCGCGGCATGCATCCCAGCGCCATCGCGCGCCAGGGCATCGCGCGCACCTTCCAGAACATCGCCCTGTTCAAGGGCATGACGGTGCTCGACAACATCATGACCGGGCGCAATACCCGCATGCGCAGCGGGCTGCTGGCCAATGCATTGTGGTGGGGGCCGGCCCGCTCTGAAGAGATCGCGCATCGGCGGCATGTGGAGGAGGTGATCGACTTTCTCGAAATCCAGCACATCCGCAAGACGCCGGTGGGGCGCTTGCCCTACGGCCTGCAAAAGCGCGTCGAGCTGGCGCGGGCGCTGGCGGCCGAACCCGGCATGCTGCTGCTGGACGAGCCGATGGCGGGCATGAACGTGGAAGAGAAACAGGACATGTGCCGTTTCATCCTCGACGTCAACGACCAGTTCGGCACCACCATCGTGCTCATCGAGCATGACATGGGGGTGGTGATGGATATCTCCGACCGCGTGGTGGTGCTGGACTACGGCAAGAAGATCGGCGACGGCACGCCCGACGAAGTGATGAACAACCCGGACGTGATCCGGGCCTATCTCGGCACCGCGCACTAGGAGACGCCATGCAATTCTTTATCGAGGTAACCATCAGCGGCTTGCTCTCGGGCCTGATGTATTCGCTGGTGGCGCTGGGCTTCGTGCTGATCTACAAGGCTTCCGGCGTCTTCAATTTTGCCCAGGGCGCGATGGTGTATTTCGCCGCGCTGGCGGTGGTGGGCCTGATGGACCGGGGCCTGCCGATGTGGGCCGCCATCATCGGCGCCTTCGTGGTGATGATCCTGGTCGGCCTGGCCACCGAACGCTTCGTGCTGCGTAAGCTGGTCAACCAGCCTGCCATTACCTTGTTCATGGCCACCATCGGCTTGACCTTCTTCCTCGAAGGACTGGGCCCGCTGCTGTTCGGCAGCGAAGTGCGGCCGATCGACCTGGGCATCGTCGACGAACCGATCCAGTCGGTGATGGACAGTGTCGGCATCGGCATCTCGCGCTTCGACCTGTTTGCCTCCGGCATGGTGGTGGCGCTGGTAGCGGTGCTGGCGCTGTTCTTCCAGAAGACCAAGGTCGGGCGCGCCTTGCGGGCGGTGGCCGACGACCATCAGGCGGCGCTGTCGCTTGGCATCCCGCTGCAGCATATCTGGGCGGTGGTGTGGGGCGTGGCCGGGTTCGTGGCGCTGGTGGCGGGGCTGCTCTGGGGCTCGCGCAACGGGGTCCAGTTTGCGCTCACGATGACCGCGCTGAAGGCCTTGCCGGTGTTGATCCTGGGCGGTTTCACCTCGATCCCGGGGGCGATCGTGGGCGGGCTGATCATCGGCGCTTCCGAGAAACTGGCCGAGATCTATATTCCGCCGGTGATGCAGGATGCCTTCGGCGGCAACTTCGGCGGCATCGAGGGATGGTTCCCGTATGTATTTGCGTTGCTGTTCCTGCTGGTGCGGCCCGAAGGGTTGTTCGGCGAACGGCATATCGACCGGGTGTGAGCGGCATCGGCACATTGCAGGAGACGTATCCAATGGCAGATTCAGGAGACCAACATGCTGTACCGTGAAGCAGGGCAATTCAAGAGCAGCTACATCGCCGACAGCCAGATATTCCCGCTGCGCCAGGACCGCATCGGTTTTGCGCTGTTGCTGGCGGTGGCCTTCCTGGCGGTGCCGTGGCTGGCCAGCGAGTACTGGTTCTCGGCCATCCTGATTCCTTTCCTGGTGTTCGCCCTGGCCGCGCTGGGGCTCAATATCCTCACCGGCTACGCCGGCCAGCTATCGCTCGGTTCGGCCGCCTTCATGGCGGTGGGCGCCTATGCCGCCTATAACTTCCAGTTGCGGGTCGAAGGCATTCCCATCGTTCTCACGCTGGTGCTGGCCGGTGGTTGCGCGGCGGCGGTGGGGGTGCTGTTCGGCTTGCCGTCGCTGCGCATCAAGGGCTTCTATCTGGCCGTCGCCACGCTGGCGGCGCAATTCTTCGTGGTGTGGGCGCTGACCAAGTTCAGCTGGTTTTCCAACGAGAGTTCATCGGGCGTGATCAGCGTGCCGCGCTTCGACCTGTTCGGGCTGGCCATCAACACGCCGGTGCGCAAGTATCTGTTCGTGCTGGCGATTGTCTGCGTCATGGCGCTGCTGGCCAAGAACCTGGTGCGCTCCAGCACTGGACGCGCCTGGATGGCGGTGCGCGACATGGACGTGGCCGCCGAGGTGATTGGCATTCCGCTGATGCGCACCAAGCTCACCGCGTTCGCGGTCAGCTCGTTCTTCTGTGGCGTGGCCGGCGCGCTGTATGCCTTCTGCTACCTGGGCTCGGTGGAGCCGGACGGCTTCTCGCTGGACCTGTCGTTTCGCATCCTGTTCATGATCATCATCGGCGGCGTCGGCAGCATCCTCGGCTCTTTCCTGGGTTCGGCCTTCATCCTGCTGCTGCCGATCCTGCTCGACAACCTGCTGCCGCCGCTGGCCGCCTTGCTGCACCTGCCATTCACCAATGCCACCGTCTCGCACATCCAGATGATGGTGTTTGGCGCGCTGATCATCTTCTTCCTGGTGGTCGAGCCGCACGGGCTGGCGCGGCTGTGGCAGATCGCCAAGGAAAAACTGAGGTTGTGGCCCTTCCCGCATTGAGTCAGCAGCGGTCGTACCGCCGGGGTTCCCGGCACACCATAAGTCGGCAACGACAATACCAAGGAGACGAGACCATGAAGCGCATGAAACACCTGATGCTGGCAGCCGCCGCTGCCGCCAGCCTGCTATCGGCAGTGCCGCCGGCGGCGGCGCAAAGCAACGAGCAGTTCATCGCCATTCCCAGTTACCGGGTCGGCCCCTATGGCACCAATGGCCAGTCCTACTACGGCGGCTACGTCGACTACCTGAACTACATCAACCTCAAGGACAACGGCGTGGGTGGCGTCAAGCTGTCCTGGGAAGAATGCGAGACCGAGTACAACAACGCCAAGGGCGTCGAATGCTACGAGCGCATGAAGAACAAGAACCCCGTGACCCGCGGCACGGCCATCAACCCGATGGCCACCGGCATCTCCTATGCGCTGATCGACAAGACCGCCGAGGACAAGGTGCCGCTGCTGATGATCGGCTACGGTCGCACCGACGCGGTGGACGGCTCGGTGTTTCCCTATGCCTTCCCGCTGGTGACGACCTATCAGATGCAGGTCTCGGCCATCGTCAAGTACCTGGCCGGCAAGAACAACGGTTCGCTGGCGGGCAAGAAGATCGTGTTCCTGTATCACGACTCGGCCTACGGCAAGGAGCCGATCGTGGCCTTGCAGGCCGAATCGAGCATCGGCAAGTTCAAGCTGGTCGAGATTCCGGTGGCGCACCCCGGCAACGAGCAGGGCGCGCAATGGCTGCGCATTCGCCAGGAAAATCCCGACTACGTGATCTTCTGGGGCTGGGGCGTGATGAACCAGACCGCGCTGAAGGCGGCGCAGAAGGTGGGCTTCGCGCGCGACAAGATCATCGGTTCCTGGTGGGCCGGTTCGGAAGAAGACACGGTGCCTGCCGGCGACGCTGCCAAGGGCTACCTGTCGGCCACCTGGAACGTGGCCGGTCGCGACGTGCCGGTGATTGCCGACATCGAGAAGGTGGTCTACGGCGCCGGGCGCGGCAACATGCAGGACAAGAACAAGCTCGGTTCGATTCTCTACAACCGTGGCGTCTCGGCGGCCATCGCCACCGTCGAAGCGGTGCGCACGGCCCAGGACAAGTTCGGCAAGGGAAAGGTGATGAGCGGCGAGCAGGTGCGCTGGGGCCTGGAAAACCTCAACATCACCGACGCCCGCCTGAAGCAACTGGGCGCGTCCGGCCTGCTGCCCGAGATCAAGACCTCGTGCGACAACCACGAGGGCTCGGGCAAGGTCAAGATCCAGCAATGGGATGGCGCCAAGTGGGTGCTGGTGTCGGACTGGATCGAGGGTAACAAGAACCTGATCCACCCGCTGTTCAAGGCCTCGGCGGCGCGCTATGCGAAGGAAAAAGGCATTACTCCTGCCTGCATGAAGTAGGCGCTTTGCGCCGGCGGTATTGCACGTCTCCCAACCGCCGCCGGCGCTTTTTTGAAGGTATGCCCGACATGAGCCATGCACTGTCGATCAACAATATCGAAGTTATCTACGACCACGTGATCCTGGTCCTGAAAGGGGTCTCGCTGGAGGTGCCCGAGGGCAGCATCGTGGCCCTCCTGGGGGCCAACGGTGCCGGCAAGAGCACCACGCTGAAGGCCATCTCCAACCTGCTGCGGGCCGAGCGCGGCGACGTCACCAAGGGCTCGATCGCCTATCGCGGCGAGCGGGTCGACAGCCTGACGCCCAACGACCTGGTGCGGCGCGGGGTGATCCAGGTGATGGAAGGGCGGCACTGCTTCGGCCACCTCACGGTCGAAGAGAACCTGCTGACCGGGGCCTATACGCGCGGCATCAGCGCGGGCGAGACGCGCCAGGAACTGGAAAAGATCTACGATTACTTTCCGCGCCTGAAGGTGCGGCGCAAGTCGCAATCGGGCTATACCTCGGGCGGCGAGCAGCAGATGACCGCGATCGGCCGCGCCATGATGGCCAAGCCCTCGATGATCCTGCTGGACGAACCCTCGATGGGGCTGGCGCCGCAGATCGTCGAAGAGATTTTCGCCATCGTCAAGGACCTCAACGCGCGCGAAAAGGTGTCGTTCCTGCTGGCCGAGCAGAACACCATGGTGGCGTTGCGGCATGCCGATTTCGGCTACATCCTCGAGAATGGCCGGGTGGTGATGGAGGGCGAGGCGGCCACGCTGGCGGCCAATGAAGACGTCAAGGAGTTTTACCTGGGGGTGTCGGGGGCCGGGCGTCGCAATTTTCGCGACATGAAGTTTTATCGCCGCCGCAAGCGCTGGCTGGCCTGAACGGGAGCCGCCATGCCTGATATCCAACAGAGCCTGGACGCGCTCGAGACCCGCGACCCGCAACAGCGCGAGCAGCAACTGATGCAGCGCCTGCCGGAGCTGCTGCGGCGGGCGCAGGGCGCGCCCGGCTGGGCCCGCATCCTGCAAGGCGTCGATGCGGCAGCGGTGCGCTCGCGCGATGACCTGGCGCACCTGCCGGTGACGCGCAAGTCCGACCTCAAGGAGTTGCAGAGTCTCGAGTCGCCCTTCGGCGGGCTCAACACCACGCCGACCCGGCAACTGCGGCGCCTGTTCGTCTCGCCCGGGCCGATCTACGATCCGGAAGGGCACAGCGCCGACTGGTGGCGTTTTTCCAGTCCGATGCATGCGCTGGGCCTGCGCCCCGGGCATATCGTGCAGAACTGCTTCGCCTATCATTTCACGCCGGCCGCTTTCATGGTCGAAGGCGCTGCCGCCCGACTGGGATGCGCGGTGATCCCGGCCGGCATCGGCCAGACCGAATTGCAGGTCCACGCGATGACGGCGCTGCGTCCCGATGCCTACGTGGGCACGCCATCGTTCCTGCGCATCATCATCGAGAAGGCGCTCGAAATGGGCGCCGATATCTCCAGCGTGCGTCGCGCCTTGCTGAGCGCCGAGGCACTGCCGCCATCCCTGCGCAGCTGGTTTCACGCCCACGGCGTACCGCTGGTGCTGCAGCTGTATGCCTCGGCCGATATCGGCAACATCGCCTATGAAACCGCCACCGATGGGGTGGTCAATCCGGGCATGCTGCTGGATGAAGAATTGATCCTTGAAATCGTACGACCCGGCACCGGCGACCCGGTGCCGGCGGGCGAGGTCGGCGAGGTGGTGGTGACCTCCTTCAATCACGACTATCCGCTGCTGCGCTTCGGCACCGGTGACCTGTCGGCGATCATCGAAGGCCGCTCGCCATGCGGGCGCACCAATACCCGCATCAAGGGGTGGATGGGACGCGCCGACCAGACCACCAAGGTGCGCGGCATGTTCGTGCATCCGGCGCAGGTGGCCGAGGTGCTGCGCCGGCACGGCGAGGTGCTTCGCGCGCGGCTGGTGGTCAGCGGCGAGATGGCCAATGACGTCATGACGTTGCATTGCGAGGTCGGTGATGCCGCCAATCCGGGTTTTGACGTGAGCGCATTGGCCGCCACGCTGCGCGAGGTCACCAAGTTGCGCGGCGAGGTGCTGCTGGTGGCGCCGGGTGGCTTGCCCAATGACGGTCGGGTGATCGAGGATGCGCGCAAGTACGAATGAGCCGGGCGAGGGAGGCGGCGGGAGGGGGCGCTGCAGAGAGGGGCGAACGGTGTTATTGTCACGCGGCAATGCAGGGTCTGCGGGAACTGCATTGCCGCATCCACCGTCTGACGGCCGTCCCTCGTTCTTCACGTATTTCCATCGTCATGAAAAAAATAATACTCGCCCTGTTGCTGTCAGCGTCCGCTGCAGCGTTCGCTCCTGTCGCCCAGGCGCAGGTTTCGGTCAATATCAATATCGGCTCGCCGCCGCCGCCACCGCGTGCCGAGCGCCGGCCGCCACCGCGCCACGGTTACGTCTGGGTCCCGGGTTACTGGGACTGGAACGGTCATGCGCATGCCTGGCGCGGCGGGCGCTGGGTGCGCGAACGTCCCGGCTACGCCTATGCGCGTCCACAGTGGCGTGAAGGCCCGCAGGGCTGGCAGCTGGATCGCGGCGGCTGGCGCGGCGGCCCGCCGCCACAGGCGCGTCATCGTGACCACGGCCGCGAGCATGGGCGTGATCGGGGCCGCGGACATGGTCCGCGCCATTGCCCGCCAGGCCACGAACGCCGTGGCGACTGCCGCTGATCGCGGGCAGATGAAAAACGGCCGCCAACGCAACGCGCTGGCGGCCGTTTTTACGTCGGCGAGGATCAGACCTTTTAGACCTTTTCCATCAGTGCCGAGATGGCAAACGACACGATGCCCGCAGTGATGCAATACACGGCCAGCCGGTATTGCGGAATGAACTTGGTGATGAAGGGCAGCAGGAAGTACAACACGACCGCGATCAGGATGCTGGTGATGAGTCTTTTCATTGTCATGGCGATGGATTCAACGGGGGGCAGGGAGCGCGCCAGGCTGGGCCGGCGGCGGATTGCTGGGGAGTGGCGTGGCGCCCGGCGGCAGGCCGCTGGTATCGCCCTCAGCGGCGGCCGATGCGGCCGGAGCCGCACCGCCGTGGGCATCGAAGAACTCGACGATGGTGCGCGAAGCGTTCAGGTTGCGCGAGGCGCGTCCGGCGTTGACCATCGGCGTCGTGGTGCCCGGCCAGTTATGGCCGCCGCCCTTGATCTCGACCAGCACCACTGACTGCGGGTCGGTCTTGCTGTGATAGGTGTACTGCCGTACCGAGGTGCCATCGCCCACGTTGTCGGCAATCTCGCTCAGCTCGGGCCGTGGGTCGGCGCCATTGGCCTTGACCCAGGCCTCGACGGTACGCGCTACCGACAGGCGCGGCGTCTGCGTTGCTTCGCGCGGGCCGACCCCGCCCAGGAAGGGAATGAACGGGTCTTCGCTGCCGTGGATATGGATCACCGGCATGCCCTTGACGATCGATTCCGGCGCCGTATCGAGCACCGCGCTGACCACCGCCACCGCCTTGAACAACTCGGGTGCTTCGGCCGCCAACCGGTAAGCCATCATGCCGCCATTGGACAGGCCGGCCACGAACACCCGCGAGCGGTCGACCTGGCCATCGGCCACCAGCTTGTCGATCAGCGCCCGGATGAAGGCCACGTCGTCCACCTTGTGCAACTGGGCATAACCGCAGCAACCGCCCGAATTCCAGGTGCGCGCATCGATGGCCGGGCCGGTGCCGTTGGGAAATACCACCATGTAGCCGGCAGCTTCGCCGATCTCGGCCAGGCCGGTGGAGCGCGCCAGCATCGAACCGTTGGAGCCGCCGCCATGCAGCGCGATGATCAGCGGCAGCGGCACGGCGTGGCCGGCCCGCTCGGAGAAGTAGGCGCGCGACAACGGGCCCACGCGCATGGTCTTGAGCGACAGGTCGGCGGCGGGCGCCGATGCCATGCCGCTCAGCAGCGCCGCCCCCAGCATGATGTGGGTGAATGTTCTTGCGGCAGCGGAACGAAGACGCTGGCTCCCGGCCGGCGCCGGGACGACAGGAAAACGGGCCGACACCGACATCAGCCCCGGGCCGGAATATTCAGGCCACGCGCCACCGCCGGGCGGGCCACGAAGGCCTCCAGCGCACGGGCGACATGGGGGAAGTCCTTGAAGCCGACCAGGTCGCCGGCTTCGTAAAAGCCGACCAGGTTACGGATCCACGGGAAGGTGGCGATGTCGGCGATGCTGTATTCGTCGCCGGCCAGCCACTGGTGCTGCGACAGTTGCTTGTCGATCACCCCCAGCAGGCGCTTGGATTCGTTGACGTAACGGTCGCGTGGACGCTTGTCTTCGTAGTCCTTGCCGGCGAAGCGGTGGAAGAAACCCAGCTGGCCGAACATCGGGCCCACGCCGCCCATCTGGAACATCACCCACTGGATCACCTGGTAGCGGGCAGCGGCGTCCTGCGGCAGGAACTTGCCGCTCTTCTCGGCCAGGTAGAGCAGGATCGCGCCGGACTCGAACAGCGGCAGCGGCTGGCCGCCAGGGCCGTCGGGGTCGACGATGGCGGGGATCTTGTTGTTCGGGTTGAGCGACAGGAATTCAGGCGACATCTGGTCGTTGGTCTCGAAGCTGACCAGGTGCGCTTCGTAAGGCAGGCCGATTTCTTCCAGCATGATCGACACCTTCACGCCATTGGGCGTGGGCAGCGAATACAGCTGGAGGAGCTCAGGGTGCTTGGCGGGCCATTTGTTGGCGATATCGGTCATGTGCTTGGGTCCTATGCGGGCGTGAATCGGGGATCGAATTCCTGCGCGAATTTTTCGAAAGCCCCTACCTCGACCGGGCGGCAGAAGAAATAACCCTGGTAAGCGTGGCACCCGGCATCGGCCAGGAAGCTGCGCTGGGCATCGGTTTCCACCCCCTCGGCAATGACGCCCAGGCCCAGGCTCTGGGCCAGCGTCACGATGGTCTTGGCAATCGAGGCGTCGTTGGGGTCGATCAGCACATCGCGCACGAACGACTGGTCGATTTTAAGCTGATTCAGCGGCAGCCGCTTGAGGTAGGACAGCGACGAATAACCGATGCCGAAATCGTCCAGCGAGAACTCTACGCCATAGGCCTTGAGCGCGAACATCTTCTGGATGATGTCTTCGACATTGTCCACCAGCAGGCTCTCGGTCAATTCCAGCTTGAGACGGCGCGGATTGGCGCCGGTCCGCTCGATGGCGTTCAGCACCGTCTGCACGAAATCGACCTGGCGGAACTGGTGCGCGCTGACGTTGACCGCAATCACCAGATGCTCGGTATGCAGCTGGCGCGCCCACAGCGCCAGCTGGGTGCAGGCGGTTTCCAGCACCCAGTTGCCCAGCGACAGGATCAGGCCGGTTTCTTCGGCCAGCGGGATGAAGTCGCCCGGCGGCACCATGCCGCGCTGCGGATGCTGCCAGCGCACCAGCACTTCGGCGCCGATCACGCGACCGCCCTCGACCACCTGCGCCTGGTAGTGCAGCAGCAACTGGCCGCCTTCGATGGCCTTGCGCAGGCCGGCTTCCAGGGCGGCGCGTTCCAGCACCACGGTCTGCATCGCCGGATCGAAGAAGCGCAGCGCGTTGCGGCCGGTTTCCTTGGCCTTGTACATGGCCAGGTCGGCCTGTTTCATCAGTTCGTCCACGGATGCCTGGCGGGCCTGGAAGATGGTGGCGCCGACGCTGGCGGTGGTGCGGTACTCGACTTCCTCGAGCTGGTAGGTCTCGCCCAGCGAGGCCAGGATCTTCTCGCCCACGGCCTTGGTCTGGTTGGCCGCTTCCTGCGGATGCTCGTTCAGGTTTTCCAGCACCACCACGAATTCGTCGCCGCCGACCCGCGCCACCGTGTCGTTATCGCGCACGGCAGCGGCCAGCCGTTGTGCGACCTGCTTGAGCAGCAAGTCGCCCTTTTCGTGGCCGACGGTGTCGTTGAGGGTCTTGAAATGGTCCAGGTCGATGAACAGCAGCGCACCGCAGGTCTTGCTGCGGGCCGACAGCGCAATGGCCTGCTTGAGACGGTCCAGCAGCAGGGTGCGGTTGGGCAGGCGGGTGAGGGCGTCGAAGAAGGCTAGTTCTCGGATGCGTTCCTCGGCCAGCTTGCGATCGCTGATGTCATGGTGGGTGCTGACGAAGTGGGTAACGACGCCGTCCTTGTTCTTGACCGCCGAGATGGTCAGCCATTCCGGATAGACCTCGCCGTTCTTGCGGCGGTCCCAGATCTCGCCTTGCCACTTGCCGAACCGGCGCACGCTTTCGCGCATCTCCTGGAAGAAGGCCGGTCCGTGACGGTCCGAGCGCAACATCTTGGGATGCTTGCCGATGATTTCTTCGGCGGTATAGCCGGTGATTTCGGTGAAGGCCTTGTTGACCCGCAGGATGCGGCTGTTCGCATCGGTAATCAACATGCCCTCGCGCGAATCGAAGGCCACCGCAGAAATACGCAGTTCGGACTCGACGTGCTTGCGCTCGGTGATGTCGCGGCTGCTGGTGCGAAATCCCGTCAGCGTGCCCTGGGCGTCGGTGATGGGCGCCGACGACAACGCCAGCCAGAACAGTGAACCATCCTTGCGCACGCAGCGGAACTCGACATCTTCGCGCTTCTGGCCATCCATGCAGCGCGCCAGCTCGGCGCGGATGCGCTTGACGTCGTCGCCATGCACGATGGTGCCGATGAAGTCCGGCATGGCCAGGCATTCCTCGACGCTGAAACCGGTGTAGTCGCGCACGGCATGGTTGATCCAGCGCGGGCGGCCGTCCAGGCCCCACCAGACTTCCCAGTTGACGGTGCAGTCGGCGATGGCGCGGAACTGTTCTTCGCTGGCGCGCAATTCGCTGGTCATCTTCTGGGCCAGTCGCACCGCGCGCACCCGGCTCGACATCATCAGCCACACCAGCAGCGCCAGGGTCAGGCTCATGCCCACGCCGGTGGCGGCGATCAGGTGTTCGGCGTTGCGCCCGAACTGGCCGCCAAAACTGTCGAGCGAACGCATGGCCAGCGTCCAGTGGTGATTCGATACTACCAGGTATTCGGTCGAGCTGATACGGGCCGGCGTCGTTTGCAGTTGCTCGACATGGGACTGGTACATCAGTGCCGCCGGCGTCGGCTCGACCCCGTCGTACAACGAAAAGGTGATGCCCCGGGTGTTTTCGCCATACAGGCTGGCGATCACGTCATTCATGCGAAACACCGCATGCACCCAACCGATCAGGCTGGCCCGGCGTTCGGCAATGGTGCCCTGCGGCTTGCCGCGCTCATACACCGGCAGGAACATCAGGAACGCGGGTTCGGTCTGGCGACCGTTGTCGAGATCCAGCGTGATCTTGCCCGAGATCGCCGCCATGCCCGAGTCGCGCGCCTTTTCCATGGCGCGGCGGCGGATCGGGTCCGACCAGTGGTCGAAGCCGAAGGCGATCCGGTTGCGCCCGATGTACGGTTCCAGCAAGACCATCGGCGCATAGCCGTCGCGCAGGCCGGACGGCCGTATCTCGTAGTTGGCCATGCCTTGCGCGCGCAGGCGGGCGATGTGGGCATCGAGCGCCGACGGCGGCACCCATTCTTCGACGCAGATGGCCTGGATGCCCGAGAAGTTGGCGTCCAGGTTGAGCGCGTTGACGTAGTCGTGGAAGTTCTGGCGGTCGATGCGGCCGGTGGCGGCGATCAGGCCCTGCACGCCGTGCAGCATCTGTTCGTAGGAGGCCATGCGCTGCTCGATGCGGCTGACCGTCTCGCGCAGGGCAAAGGCAAACTGGGCATGCACTTCCTTGTCGGAGGCATCACGTTCGTGGTCCCAGGCGATCCAGGTCACGCCCAGGCCGCTGGCGAGGATCAGCAGCGGCAGCAGGATCAGGCGCATCCAACTCACGGTTTGCCCTCGACCATGGACGCTGCCAGTTCCGGATTGAAGTATTTCTCGAAGATGCGCAGCACGGTGCCGTCGGCCAGCATGCCATCGACCAGTGCGCGCCATTTGTCCTGTTCGCCGGGCGCCAGGGCTTTCTTGGACATGATCAGTCCGTGCGGCACTGATGGATCGTTGAAGCCGATGATGGAGGTGATTTCACGGATCCGCTTCTCTTGCACCACCGGATAGTCGAAGGGTTCCATGATCATGCCCTGGATGCGGTTGAGCATCAGGGCTTCGTACAGCGGATCGAGGCCGCCGGCCAGGCTGACGCGATTGGACGCGGTCAGGCGGTCGACCATGCGGTTGGCGTTGTCGCTGTAGCGGAAGCTGCGGATCACGCCCAGCTGGAACTGCTCGTTGCGGGCCACATCTTCCATGCGGACCACGCCGGCATCCTTGCGCACCAGCAGGTAGTACTTGTTGCTGAAGTACCAGGCGAAGGAAGCGTACTGCTCGCGCTCGCGGTTGCTGATGCCCGAGAGGCTGAAGTCGAGCGCGCCGGATTCGATCAATTGCCAGATGCGCGCGCGCGACATCAGGCTGACATTGACCTTGCAGCCGCTGCGGCGAATCAGTTCGTCGGCGAAATCGCGGTCGATGCCGGTATCGGTGGCCGCCGAATACAGCAGGCCGTGGTCGTGCAGTGCCAGGGTGAACGAGCGCGAGCAGTCGGGCCCGGCGCCAGCGGCGAGTGCGGCGGGGCCAATGCATGCGCCGCAGACTGCCATGAGCAGCGCGGCCGCACCCATGCGCCAGCGCGCCGGTCGATCGCCAAACAAATGAGTTCTGATACTGCCCCCTCGGTGTACTTCACGACGCCGACCTCGTTGCCGGCATGAGTGGTCTCATGTAAAACGGCACGGCGCTTGTCTCCACGCCCGATGTCGGTCCTGCGCCGATCAAGTCCGCCGCCCGCGAGCAATTCGCCCCCGGGCGCCGTGGCGTCTTGGGACGATATTGGTCAGACCATTGGATTGCGCCGTTGGGGCAAACCGTGATTGCTGTTTGGCGAAACTTTATTAGAAAAAATACTAGATCAGCGCCGAGCGATGTTACCCGAGCACAATACAATCCGCAACACGTGTAGAGGGGCTTTGCAAGCGTCAGGCAACAGTGGTGTCGAGCCGGGTGGGAGGGCCGTTTTGCCGGCCCTTGGGTGGAGCGCGAATGCGCCGTCGGCGGGACGGCGCAAAACGCGAGTCAAACTGGTCGGCGGCAGGGCGCCGCCGCCGTCATCAAACGAACATGCCGCCCGAGATTTCGATCCGCTGGGCGTTGATCCAGCCGTTCTCGGTCTTCACCAGCGACGCGATGGCCGCGCCGATGTCGTCCGGCTTGCCGGCCCGTCCCAGGGCGGTCTGGCTGGCCACGAAAGCGTTCAGTTCGGCGTTGTCGCGCACCCGGCCACCGCCGAAGTCGGTTTCGATGGCGCCCGGCGCCACGGTATTGACGGCAATGCCGCGCGCGCCGAATTCCTTGGCCATGTAGCGGCTCAACACTTCGATCCCGCCCTTCATGGCCGCGTAGGCGGCGTAGCCCGGCAACGAGAAGCGCGCCAGTCCACTGGAGATGTTGATGATGCGGCCGCCATCGGCGATCAGCGGCAACAATGCCTGGGTCAGGAAGAACGTGCCTTTCAGGTGCACATTGGACAGTTGATCGAAGACTTCTTCTGTCGTCTCGGCGATGCTGGCATGCATGCCCATGCCGCCGTTGTTGATCAGGTAGTCGAAGCGCTCGACCTGCCAGGTGTCGCGCAGGCGGTTGCGCACCGTATCGGCGAAGGCGGCGAAGCTGCGGCTGTCGCCAAGGTCGAGCTGCAGTGCCACGGCACGTCCGCCGGCGGCTTCGATCTCGGCGACGGTGTGCTGGGCGGCAGTCTGGTTGCTCACGTAGGTCAGGATCACGCCGACGCCGTCGCGCGCCAGGTGCAATGCGGCGTTCTTGCCCAGGCCGCGGCTGCCGCCAGTGACCAGGGCGACGCGGGACGATGTTGCCGAAGAGGAAGATGAGAGGGCTTGGTTCATGAAAGGCTCCAGGGTTGAGAGAGGGGAAGCAGAATTGCCTGACCACGAACCGAAGTATATTAATCAAGAAAATATTAATAAATTAGAAGTTTTATATTAGACTTTTCAGCTGAAATGAATAATCAAGGTTGACCGTGAACCAGCTCGATACCCTCCAGATTTTCCAGCGTGTGGCCGAACTGGCCAGTTTCAGCGGCGCCGCGCGCCAGCTCGGGCTGCCCAACGCCACCGTATCGCTGGCGATCCAGCAGCTTGAGCAGATGCTGGGCACGCGGCTGCTCCAGCGCACCACGCGACGGGTGCAGATGACGCCCGACGGCGATTCGCTGTACCGCCGCAGCAAGGAGTTGCTGGATGACTTCGAATCGTTGCGGGGGATGTTTCGTGGCGGCGATCAGTCGCTGACCGGCCGCCTGCGGGTCGACATGTCCAGCGCAATGGCGCGCGAGGTGGTGTTGCCGGCGCTGCCCGGGTTTCTTGAACGGCACCCGCAGCTCGAGATCGAATTGTCGGCCAGCGACCGCCGGGTCGATCTGGTGAGCGAAGGCTTCGATTGCGTCCTGCGCACCGGCTCGCTCGACGATTCGTCGCTGGTGGCGCGCCGTATCGGGCACCTGGTGCAGGTCAACTGCGCCAGCCCCGGTTATCTGGCGCGCTACGGCGTGCCCCATTCGCTGGCAGACCTGGCGCATCACCGCTTGGTGCACTACCGGCAAATGTTGGGGGGGCGTTCTCCGGGGTGGGAATGGCATGACGGCCAGCAGACCCATTTCGTGCCGATGGCCGGCAACATCACCGTCAACAGCACCGAGACCTATGACGCCGCCTGCCAGGCCGGCCTGGGTCTGATCCAGCTGCCGCTGGTGGGCGCCGGCAAACGCGATCTGCTGGCGCAGGGCGCGCTGGTGCAGGTGATGCAGGCGTATCGCCCGGCGCCGATGGCGGTGTCACTGCTGTACGCCAGCCGGCGTCACGTGCCGGCGCGGCTGGCGTTATTCATGGACTGGTTGCACGCGCTGATCCTGCCGTTGACGGCAGAAGGGGCGCAGGCGCAGTCCGGCGCATCGGCCTGAATGTCGGCAATCAAGCCAGCAGGCTGCGTCCCGGGGCATCGATGGTGACGCTGCCACGGCCCAGTTCGATGACCCGTCCGCCGACTTCGATGGCGCCCTCGGCGCTTACCGACAGATGCAGCAGCGAGGGTCGATCGACAGCCGCTCCCTGATCGACCGTATAGCGCGCCGGCAGCGCATGGCCGGTGGCCAGCAGCCAGCCTCCGAGATTGGCGCAGGCCGAGCCGGTGCCGGGGTCTTCGGCCACGCCGCCGCCTTGCTTGGTGAAGAAATAGCGGGCCAGCACATTGCCCGGTTGCTGCGCGTCGAAAGCAAATACATAAGCGGTCTTGCGGCCCAGGCTGCTTTGCGGCCACAGGTCCAGCGTGGCGCTGTCGGGCCGGGCGCGGCGCACCGCCTCGGGCGACACCAGCGGCACCAGGAACTGGTCGGCGCCGGTGTCGACCCACATCGGGTCTGCCGCCAGGTCGGCGGCGGTCAGGCCCAGCAACGCCGCGACCTGGGCCGGTGGCAGGGGCGAAGCCGCGGTTTTGGGGCCGCCGGCGGCGGGCGCCACGAAGCGCCACACATCGCCTTCGGCCTCGACCGGCACCACGCCGGCCTTGAATTCGAGCGTCAGCGCGTCGCCGGTGTCGTGCAAGGCGCGCACCACATGGGCCGAGCCCAGGGTGGGATGGCCGGCAAACGGCATTTCATAGCCGGTGGTGAAGATGCGCACGCGCGCCTGCGCCACGGTCGAGGGCAGGATGAAGGTGGTTTCGGACAGGTTGAATTGCAGCGCCAGCGCCTGCATGGTGGCGTCATCCATTCCGCGCGCGTCTTCGAAGACGCACAGAGGATTGCCGCCGAAGGTCGATTCGGCGAAGACATTGAGCAGGCGGTAGTGGTAGGTGGCGGACATCGGGTCTCCTGGCAAGTAAGCCGACGATTGTATCGATCGCCGACGCCGGGAGACAGGTACAGTTTATTCGTCGACGGCGATACAGTTACGGCCGAGTTGCTTGGCCTTGTAAAGGCGCTGGTCGACCTGTTCCATGAAGGCGATGCGATGGTCCTGGGGGGAGGGGAACATGGTCGACACCCCGACGCTGATGGTCACCACCTCGGCCACTTGCGACTTGGCATGCGGGATGCCTTCATCCTGCACCAGCTTGCGGCAGCGTTGCGCCACCTGCAGCGCCGCCTTGGCGTCGGCCTCGGGCAGGATCAGCACGAATTCTTCGCCGCCGTAGCGGGCAAAGAAGTCGCGCGTGCGGGTGGCCGATTTTTCGAGCACCGATGCCACCTGCTTGAGGCATTCGTCGCCCCGGATATGGCCGTAGTGGTCGTTGAATTGCTTGAAGTAGTCGATGTCGAGCATGATCAGCGACAGCGGCGTGCGATTGTTGACCGCATTGGCCCACTCGACCTCCAGCGCCGAATCGAACATGCGGCGGTTGGCCACGTTGGTCAAGCCGTCGCGATACGACAGGGCTTCCAGTTCCTTCTGCAGTTCGATCAGGCGCGCCTCGGTCTTCTTGCGTTCGGTGATGTCGAACATGAAGCCGATCAGGGCGTTGGGGCTGCCATCGTCATTGCGCACCACATGGACCACGTCGCGAATCCAGATATGTTCGCCATCGCGGGTCAGGGCGCGGTAATCGGCTTCGTGGTCGACGCCGGCCTTGGATTGCGAGATGCAGAAGTTGACCACCGCCTCGCGGTCGTCGGCATGAATCCGCATGGCCCAGTCCTCGGCGGTGACCCAGCTCTCGGGCGTCCAGCCCAGCAGGGCCTCGATCTGCGGTCCGATGTAGGCAAACTTCATGCTGGCCCAGTCGATCTTCCAGGGAATCGCCTTGGTCGATTCCAGCAGCGTCTTGTAGACCGCGCTGTCAGGTTCCATCTGGCTGGTGATTGGTTGGTTCATGTTCGTCCTTGGGCCCGGGCTTGGCGTTCTGTTGGATGTCGGAAGCGCCCCCGCGTCCCGGCCGGTGGGAGCATACCTGATTTTCGACCCGATTTCGATGGGCTATAGGTTTTGCTTATGGCTGTATCCCCAATCGGTATTTCCTGATGCATGGCGACCCCGGATAGACTTCAGTCACAGCAGTTCTTGAGACGGAGATTGTTGTGAAGGCCGCTACCACGGCCGAGGTGTCTGCCCGTGATGCGTCGTACCCGGCGCGGTAATGGCAGCCGCCATCTGAAGCAAAATTTTGGAGCAGGCAGTGAAATCCGTACGGCAGCTGGGTTTGCTGGAGCTGGAACGCCAACCGTAGACGGCGTTGCCGGTTTCCTCGCAGGCTGCGACCTTGAGTGAGCGCTCACTTATCGGTCTCGATTCCTGTATCGGGACCTCTGCGACAGGCGGCTTGCATACCGCTGTTGCTTCTCCTGTTATTCCATGATCGGGACATTCCCGCATCCAACCCATATCCGCTCGATCGGAAATGGCCTGTCGTGCCGGCGCACGCCGGACTTCAGCGTCTTTTTCCGCGCAGGCGCAGAGCAATGTCGCCCCCGCGACAACCGCACGCCGCGATTTCCGTTAATCTAAGTCTCATGCGACGGCGGCAGGCAGCGCTCGACGCAACAATAACAATGACAATGGATATCCGACAGGAGACAAGTATGGATTTCGAGCTTAACCAAGACCAGTTGGCTTTCCAGCAGAGCGCACGCGATTTTGCCGCCGGCGAGATGGCGCCGCATGCGGCCAAGTGGGATGAAGAGTCGCATTTTCCGGTGGATGTGATCGCCCGTGCCGGCGAACTCGGCTTCTGCGGCCTGTACACGCCGGAAGCCGCCGGCGGCCTGGGCCTGTCGCGGCTGGACGCCACCATCGTCTTCGAGGAACTGGCGCGCGCCTGTCCGTCCACCGCCGCCTATTTCACCATCCACAATATGGTCAGCTGGATGATTGCCTCGTGGGGCACGGCGGCGCTCAAGAGCCACTGGTGCGAAGACCTGGCCAGTGGTCGCCGCATCGGTTCGTATTGCCTCACCGAACCCGGCTCGGGTTCGGATGCGGCCTCGCTCAAGACCAGCGCCAGACTGGTGGACGGCCATTATGTGATCAACGGTTCCAAGGCCTTCATCTCCGGCGCCGGCTCGACCGATGTGCTGGTGGTGATGGCGCGCACCGGCAGCGAGGGCGCGCGCGGGGTGTCGGCCATCGTGGTGCCGGGCAATGCGCCGGGCGTCAATTACGGCAAGAAGGAAAGCAAGATGGGCTGGAACAGCCAGCCCACCCGCACCATCAATTTCGACAACGTCAGGGTGCCGGCCGATCATCTGCTGGGTAACGAGGGCGAGGGTTTTGTCTTCGCCATGAAGGGGCTCGACGGCGGGCGCATCAACATCGCCACCTGCTCGGTCGGGGCGGCCCAGGCCGCGCTCGATGCCGCGCATGGCTATATGAAGGAGCGGCGCCAGTTCGGCCGTCCCATTGCCGACTTCCAGGCGCTGCAATTCAAGCTGGCCGACATGCAGACCGAACTGGTGGCGGCGCGCCAGATCGTGCGTCTGGCCGCGGCCAAGCTGGATGCCGCTTCGCCCGACGCCACCACGTATTGCGCGATGGCCAAGCGGCTCGCCACCGATCTCGGTTTCAGGGTCTGCAACGAGGCGCTGCAACTGCATGGCGGCTACGGCTATATTCGCGAATACCCGCTGGAGCGTTACTTCCGCGACGTGCGGGTGCACCAGATCCTGGAAGGCACCAACGAGATCATGCGCGTGATCGTGTCGCGCCAGCTGCTGGGAAGTGACAACCTCGACCATATCCGCTGACCTTGCCCCGAAGGACACCATGAGCACCTATACCAACCTGAAGCTGGAAAAAATCAATCACACCGCCGTGCTGACGCTGGCCAATCCGCCCGCCAACACCTGGACCCGCGACGCGCTGGTCGATCTCACCCGCCTGGTGAGCGAGCTCAATGCCGACCGCGATATCTATACCTTGGTGGTCACCGGAGAAGGCGAGAAATTCTTTTCGGCCGGCGCCGACCTGAAGCTGTTCGCCGACGGTGACCAGGCGCGTGCCCGTGACATGGCGCGCCGCTTCGGGGAAGCCTTCGAGGCCCTGTCCGGGTTTCGCGGGGTATCGATTGCTGCCATCAACGGCTATGCCATGGGCGGCGGGCTGGAGTGCGCGCTGGCCTGCGATCTGCGGATCGCCGAAGAGCAGGCGCAGATGGCCTTGCCCGAAGCGGCCGTGGGTTTGCTGCCGTGCGCCGGCGGCACCCAGAACCTGCCCTGGCTGGTGGGCGAAGGCTGGGCCAAGCGCATGATCCTGTGCGGCGAGCGGGTCAATGCCGAGACCGCACGGCGCATCGGCCTGGTGGAAGAAGTGGTGCCGCGCGGGCAGGCCAGAACGCGTGCGCTGGAATTGGCGTTGCAGGCCGAAAAGCAGAGTCCGTCATCGGTGGCGGCCAGCAAGAAACTGATCCAGGGCGCGCGCCACAATCCGCTGGGTACGCTCTTGCAGACCGAGCGCGAACTGTTTGTCGACCTGTTCGAGACCGAGGACCAGAAGGAAGGCGTCAATGCCTTTCTCGACAAGCGCGCGGCGGTCTGGAAGAACCGCTAGGCCGGATTTGGGTATCATGCGTCTTTCCCTTCAACGCACCTGATTCCATGCTCGATATTCGCCCGTTTTCACCCGACTACGCCGCTGGCGTGGTCGACGTCATCCTGCCGATCCAGCAACAGGAGTTCGAGATCCCGATCACGCTGGAGGGCCAGCCCGATCTGCAGGACATCGGCAACTTCTATCAAAAGGGAAAAGGCAACTTCTGGGTTGCGCTGGACGGCGAGCGGGTGGTGGGCACGGTGTCGCTGCTGGACATCGGCCATGACCAGGTGGCGCTGCGCAAGATGTTTGTCGCGGCCAGCCATCGGGGCAGTGAATTCGGCACCGCGCGGCGCCTGCTCGATGGCGCCATCGCCTGGGCCCGCGAGCAGGGCGTCAAGCAGATCTATCTCGGCACCACGGCCAAGTTCCTGGCGGCGCATCGTTTCTACGAAAAGAACGGTTTTGCGCTGATCGAGAAAAGCGCGCTGCCGGCGGCTTTTCCGGTGATGGTGGTGGATACGCGGTTTTACCGGCTGGCGCTGGATTAATGCTGCCCGCCTATAACTGCCGCTTGCTTTCGACGCCGAAATAGAACCACTCGTTGCCCACCAGCGCCCCGGGGTTCGGAAAAACGATATAACCGTCCTGCGGCGCCGTCACCGGCGCGCCGCCTTGACGGTGGCCGATCAATTCGCCGCTTGCCACCCGATCAAAGCTGGCCCATTCGCGCACGAACACATCGCCGGCATGTTCCATGTCGATCACGTCGACCAGCCTGATGATTTCGATCCCGGGCTCGGACGGCGCCAGCGGCGCATCGATCATCCCCAGCAGGGCAAGCGTCTGGCGTATCGCGCGGTAGGCCACTTCAGGGGCTTGCGGGTCCCGGTGCTGGCCGCATTCGAGCGTGATGCCATAGAGTCCCTGGGTACGGGCAAATTCGGTGGTGCCGACGCCGTAGCTGTTGTCCAGCAGATCGGGCGCGGTGACCCGGCCTTCGCGCTGGCGGCGGGCCACTCCCCGGGCATAGGTTTCCATCCAGCCTTCGACGATGCGGCTGGTGCCAAGGTGCAGCGCCATGCGTTGTTCGGCGTGGGCATGGGCGAAGGCTTCGATGGGACCGTCGTTGTCAGGCGGGCCCAGCATGGCGAACGGCACGCCGGCCGTGTGGAAGGAGTGCAGGTCGAGCAGGACCTCGTGCTCGCTGATCCACGGGCACAGGATATTGGCGACGCGGTCTTCATAGTTGGCCGGCGCGGCATAAATGCGCAGGTTGCGATTGAGGTTGCGTTCGCCTTGCCGCTTACCCAGCTGATAGGCCAGCGGATTGGTGACCGGCACCAGCGTGAGCAGGCCGCGTTGCAGTTCGACTTCGCCGCGTTGCAGTTCACCCAGCAGCCTTTCGATGGCCCGTGTGCCGCAGGTTTCGTCGCCATGCACCGCCCCCAGCACCAACAGGCGCGGCCCCGGTTCAGGGGCGGCAAACTGGTGGCGTTGCAGGGGCGGGGCGGGATGGCGGACTGTCATGTGGGCGAGGTCGCGGCGACCTGATAAAAAAGCGAAGCCGCCACGATAAACCGGTTGGCGATTCTGCGCCAGCCCGGGCGTCGATTTCACCAAAGCGGAAACGGATCGGCCATCAGCACCCAGCCGGCCGGCCCCTGCGCCATCTCGGCGTCGTCCAGCAGGCAGGCCTGCAACGCTGCGCGCAGCGCCGGCTGGTCCATCTCGATGCCGATCAGCACCAGCTCCTGGCGCGCATCGCCGACATTCTCGTCCCATTGCTGCAGGATGAATTCGACCGTTTCAGGGTCCTCCGGCCACTGCTCGCGCGGCACTGCGGCCCACCATTTGCCGGCCAGGCCATGGCGGCAGACGGCGCCGGCCTGCGACCACGAACCGGCTTGCGCCGGGCGGCTGGCCAGCCAGAAAAAGCCCTTGGAACGCACCACCCCCGGCCACTCGGTGTTGATCAGGTCGAAAAATCGCTGCGGGTGAAACGGCCGACGCGCCAGAAAGGCGAAACTGGCAATGCCGTACTGCGCCGACTCCGGCACGTGTTCTCCCCGCAGTTCCTGCAGCCAGCCTGGCGCTTGCTGGGCCTGCTCGAAATCGAACAGGCCGGTATCGAGCACATCGTCCAGCGCCACCTGGCCGAATTCGGACGCCACCACCCGGGCGCGCGGGTTCAGCCGGTGCAGGATGGCGCGCAGGCGCTCGGCATCGGCCGGCGCGATCAGGTCGAGCTTGTTGAGCACCAGCACGTCGCAGAATTCGATCTGTTCGATCAGCAGGTCGACCACCGTGCGCTGGTCTTCGTCGCCCAGCGCGGCACCGCGCTGTTCGAGGCTGTCCTGCGAGCTGTAGTCCTTGAGAAAGTTGAAGGCGTCGACCACGGTGACCATGGTGTCCAGGCGCGCCACTTCCGACAGGCTGGCGCCGGCTTCATCGGCGAAGGTAAAGGTCTCGGCCACCGGCAGCGGTTCGGAAATGCCGGTGGACTCGATCACCAACTGGTCGAAGCGGCCCTCGGCGGCCAGCTTGCGCACCTCCAGCAGCAAGTCTTCGCGCAGCGTGCAGCAGATGCAGCCATTACTCATCTCGACCAGTTTCTCCTCGGTGCGCGACAGCTCGGCGCCGCCATTGCGCACCAGCGCAGCATCGATATTGACCTCCGACATGTCGTTGACGATCACCGCCACGCGGCGGCCTTCGCGGTTATTGAGGATGTGGTTGAGCAGGGTGGTCTTGCCGGCGCCGAGAAAACCGGACAACACGGTAACCGGCAGGCGTTGATCGGAAGCGGGGTGAGGGGAGGCATTGAGCTGGGATGACATGGCTGTTGGCGTGGTTGGCGGTTGATCATGAAAAGGAATGCAATTGCAACTTGGTTGCATAATATAACAATATGCAACACAGTTGCATATGCATGCCAAAAACTTGCCCGGCAGGATCGAAAGGGCGCGTTCGTGCTAGCATTGCGCCTCGCAATAAGGAGGCTTTTTTCATGTCCCAAATCTTCCCGTACAAGGGAAACGCAGTCATTCCACAGGTACGAAGCCTGGATAACGGAAAGTTCATGGCTTGCTTCGTCATCCACGCCGGCCGCGATGCCGACGGCGAGCTGCGCTACCAGCGCAAGTCGCCCACCAATGAATTCGAGTCAGAAGACGATGCGATCGCCTACATTCTCGATTTCGCGGGCGACTGGATCGACCAGAACCCGCTGTAAGCCGATCCGCACCGCAGTGTGCGATTGGACCGAGGGCCGCGATCAGCGGCCCTTATTGTTTTGCGGCCGGCGTGCGACAAATTGCCACATTCGCAGCCCCCGGGGCGCGGCCTAGAATGAGCGCTCCAATCCATTAGCCCGCCTGCGCTGCAAGGCGGGCATTCGCCATGACTACCGATAGCTATCACCCCGCCGCTCCAACCGCCGCCACGGTGGGTCAGCGCCAGGGCGCCACGGCCCTCGCTGCCTTGTTGCTGCGCCTGCATTTCTATATTGGCCTGTTTGTCGGCCCCTTCATCCTGGTGGCGGCCGTCACCGGCACCTTGTTCGTCCTGACGCCGCAGATCGAAACGCGGCTCTACGCCACCCAACTGTTCAATGATTCGCACGGCGTCGCGCAGCCATTGGCGGCGCAGGTCAAGGCGGCCCAGGCGCTGGTCGGCGAGGGGCCGCGCCTGTTCGCGGTGCGTCCGGGCAAGACCGACGCCTGGAATACGCGGGTCATGTTCGTCCAGCCGGGAATGGGTGACTCGGAAAGCCGGGCCATCTTCATCGATCCGATCTCGCTGGCGGTCAAGGGCGACCTGGTGGTCTACGGCACCAGCGGCACCTTGCCGTTTCGCACCACCCTGGATTATCTGCATCGCAACCTGATGCTGGGCGAGTTGGGGCGCAACTACAGCGAGTTGGCGGCGTCCTGGCTATGGCTGGGTTCGCTGGGTGGCCTGTGGCTGTGGTTCAGCGCACGTCGGCGCAGCCGCGCGGGTCAGGCGCGGGCGCGGCGGCCGATGAGCGCACGTCGCCTGCATTCGTTGCTGGGCTTGTGGATCGTGCTGGGGCTGGTGTTCTTCTCGGCGACCGGCCTGACCTGGTCGCGCTGGGCCGGCGGCAACGTCAATCTGCTGCGGGCCCAGCTGGGCTGGGTCACGCCCTCGGCGTCTACCCAGCTGCACGGACCGGCACCGACGCCGGACGAACACGCCGAGCACCACCATCACGCCGGCATGAGCATGCCCATGCCGGCCGCCGGCGACCCGGCCCGCTTCGACATGGTGCAGGGCATCGCCCGCGCCGGTGGCATCGACGCTGCCGAAATCGAAATCCGTCCGCCGCGCAAGATCGACCAGGCATGGTCGGTGCACGAGGTCGATCGCAGCTGGCCGACCCAGGTCGATACAGTAGCGATCGACGCCGACCGCATGGTCATCACCAGTCGCGCCGACTTTGTCGATTTCCCGCTGATTGCCAAGTTGATCCGCTGGGGCGTGGATGCGCATATGGGCATCCTGTTCGGCCTGGCCAACCAGATCCTGATGGCGGCCTTCGGCATGGCGCTAACCGCCATGATCGTGCTGGGCTATGTGATGTGGTGGCGCCGCCGTCCGGCCGCCGGCAGCAGCCTGGCGCCGCTCTCGGAAGCCTTTGTGCGACTGCCGCCGGCTTGGCGCGCAGGCGTGGCCGTATTGGCCCTGGCGTTGGGCTGGAGCCTGCCGCTGATGGGCATCAGCCTGGCGCTGTTCCTGGCGGTTGATGTGGTGCGCTGGCGGCTGGCGCAACGTCGGTAACGGCTGCGGTCTCGAACCACTCGCTGCCGCGTTGCTCGAAGGCCTGGGTCGCGGCCAGCGCGAAGGCCGACTGTTCTGCTTCCCATGCCAGGCGGTGCACCTCGATCTGGTGCGCCGCGATGCGCAGCACATTGAATGAATTGCTCTCGCCGCGCCCGCGGGTCGAGGTTGCCGTGCCGGCCTGCACCACCAGCGCCGAATAGCCGGGGATGTGGTAGCGCCCGGCGCTGCTGACGGCCGAGCTGGTATGGACATGGCCGGCCAGCAGCACATCGGCGCCGCAAATGGCGAAGGCGCGCATGGCCGGGGCAGCCTTGCCCACCAGATCGTGGTGCTGCGGCCCGGCCGGCAGGTCGAACGGATGATGGGTGACGATGATCTTGACCATCTGCTCGCCCACCGCCGCCAGCTGCCGGCGCGCCATCTCGATCTGGCGGTCGTTGACGCGACCATCCTTGATGGTCAGCGAGCGCGCCGTATTGATGCCGACCACCACCATCTCGTCATCCATGTACACCGGTTGCAGGTCTTCGCCGATGTAGCGCCGATACTTGCGCAGCGGCTGCAGCAGCCGGGCGGCGACGTTGAACAGCGGTACGTCATGGTTGCCCGGCACCACCAGTTGCGGATGCGGCAGGGCATCGAGGAACTGCCGCGCTGCCTTGAATTCGCTGCTGCGGGCGCGTTGGGTCAGGTCGCCCGAGACCACCACCAGGTCGGGCTCCAGCGCATGCACCTGGGCGATCAGGGGGTCGATGATGCTGTCGTCGGTGCGCCCGAAATGCAGGTCGGAAAGATGGATCACGGTACGCATCAGTCGCCTCCCAGCAGTTTGCCCAGCATCGACGGTTGCGCCTCGGGAGCGGCTGCCGCCTGTTCCACCGGCGGCACGATGACCGCCAGCGACGCCGGCCGGATGCGGTATTGCAACGGCGTCTGCAGCACCGTGACTTCACCGTCGGTGGCCACCCGCATGCGCTTCTTGCGGGTTTCGATGGCGATCTCGGTGGCGCTCAGCACATCGAAGTCGTGGGCCTCGCGCAGCCGTCCGAACAGCGCATTGATGGCCAGTCGCAGCAAGCCCAGGCGGCCGGTGCGATGGCATACATACATACTGAGCTTGCCATCGGTAAGCGTCGAGCGCTTGCCGATATCGAGTCCGCTCATCAGGTATTCGTTGTTGCCGATGAAGACGAATGGCGTGCGGCGCCAGTGGTCCTGCTCGTCGATGCGCAGGCGCACCCGCAAAAACGGATAACGTCGCAATGCGCCCATGGCGGCCCAGCTGAAGGCCAGCCATTTGCCGCGGCCCAGCCGTGCTTGCTGCTTTTCGCGTTCGCGCACGATGTCGGGGTACAGCCCCAGGCTCGAATTGTTGATGAACGGAACCCCGTTGACTTCGCCGCTATCGACCCGCAGCCGGCGTCCGGTGGCGATATTGGCGATGGCGGCTTCAAGCACCAGCGGGATATTGAGGTCCTTGGCGAAATGATTGAGCGTGCCCAGCGGCAGCACCCCCAGCGTACTGCTGCAGCCGGGCGTGGTGATGAGGATCGACGCGACGGCATTGACGCTGCCGTCGCCGCCGCCGACGGCCACGATATCGACGCCGTCACGCACGGCATCGCGCGCATGTTGCAGCATCGCTTCGCCACTGTCGGCCAGGTGCACCGTAGCACGCAAGCCGTGGCTGGCGAATTGCTCGGTGATGTGGCGGGCCAGCTGCTCGGCATGACCGCCGCCGGCACGGGCGTTGATGACGGCAACGACATCGCAGGAGTTGCTGGGTGGCAAGGTGGTCGGTGCAGGGGAGTCGAGGTTTTGATTTTTTGTCATTCGCTACGATCTGACTTGCTTAAAATCAGTTGGAGCGCGACCGCCGGCAATAGTGCCGCTCCCAGGTAAAAACCACCGTGGTCCACAGCGCGAACCAGGCCGTGCCGAGCAGCATCGCCCCCAGCACGTCGGACAGGAAGTGCGCCCCCAGGTACACCCGGCTGAAGGCAGTCAAGGCGACCAGCGACGCCGCCAGGCCGATCACGCCGGCCGCCGCCGCGCGCGCAGGCCAGCCCAGCCGCGCCGCCAGCGCCGCCATGAGGCCGGGCTGGTTCAGCAGATAGGCCGCCGCCACCGCATACAGCAAGGTGGCGCCAATGGTGTGCCCGCTGGGAAAACTGTAGCTGTGCAACACCAGGATCGGGTCGGAAAACTGCGGTCGCAGGCGCGCGAACACGAACTTCAGGCCGAAGTTGAATAACATACCTCCCGGCAGCACCAGCAGCACATTGAGCGCCCAGGCCCGGCGCTGCTGGCGCAGCAGGTGCCACAGCAGCAGGGCGCCCATCACCAGTACGCCGATGGTGCCGTGCAGGTGGGTGTAGCCCAGCACCAGTTCGGTCAGGGGCGAGAAGGCATGGGCGTTGAACCAGTCGGCCAGCGCCTGATCGGTGCGGGTGAGCGTGCCGCCCGAATGGACTTCATAGGCGATCAACGCGAACAGCGCCGCCATGGCCAGCACCGCCAGGATGCCGGTGGTCAGCGGCAGGCCCAGATGGTGATCGGGCGCCAGGCGGCGTTGCAGGAAACGGGATGCGACGGGGGACCGGTCTTTATGCATGCAGCTTTGCCTCGCCCGGCTTCAGGCGCAGGGATCGCTGCCCAGCGCGATGGCGCGCAACGCCGCCAGGTCGCACAGTTCGATGTCGCGATGGCTGACCTCGATCACGCCGGTCTTCTTCAGCCCCGACAGCAGGCGGCTTACGCTTTCCACCGCCAGGCCCAGGTAGTTGCCGATCTCTTCGCGGGTCATGCGCAACTGGAAGCGGGTCGACGAATAGCCGCGACTGAGGTAGCGGCTCGACAGGTTGAGCAGGAAGGCGGCCATCTTCTGCTGGGCGGTCATGCTGCCCAGCGTCAGCATCACCCGCTGCTCGCGCGAGATCTCGAGGCTCATCATGCGGTGGAACTGACGCAGCAGCGTGGGCATGTCGCCAAACAGGTCTTCCAGGCGCGAGAACGGGATTTCGCATACTTCGCTGTCTTCCAGCGCCACTGCATCGCACAGGTGATGGCCGGCGCCGATGGCATCCATGCCCAGCAATTCCCCGGCCATCTGGAAGCCGGTGATCTGCTCGCCGCCACTGGGATTGCGCTGGAAAGTCTTGAAGTGCCCCAGGCGGATCGCATACAGCATGTCGAAGCCATCGTTGAAGCGATACAGGGTTTCGTCACGCTTGACGCGGCGCCGCCGGCTGATGACTTGCTCCAGCCGTTGCATGTCGCTTTGGTCCAGTCCCATCGGCAGGCACAACTGGTGCATGCTGCAGGCCGAGCAACTGGCGCGCAGCGCTTGCAGGTTGACGGCCGGCTGGGGGCGGGCGGACGCGATAGGCGAAGGGGTGGACATGGAGTGGGGGTTTTCCTTTTCTGTCGTGATGCAATCAACAGTGTGCAAATTGTCTGCTTCTGTTTCGTTTGTACCACAAATTGGCCCCCATTGTGACCACTGCAAGGTCAGTCACGAAACTTTCATCAGTGCCGGCCGGCTCATTTGATGAGCTTGAGAATGTCGCGAAACTGCGGGTGGCGGCTGTCGCGCAGCCATTCGTAGACCACCATCTCGACGGTGACGGCTATGGCGCCGGCTTGCTGCAGCCGATCGAAGGCGGTTTCGCGGTCGAGCGCCTTGCGGGAGCTGCAGCAGTCGCGCAGCACAAACACCTGATAGCCGCGCGCCAGCAGCGACAGCGCTGTCTGCAGCAGGCAGATATGGGCTTCGCAGCCACCGATGACGATCTGTTTCACCGCGCTCGGCAGCGCCGCCGGCAAGCCGTCGGCGCAGGCGTCGAAATGGCCCTTGGACAATGTCTTGTCGCACAGGCGGCGCACCTCCGGATGATTGGGGCCGAGCTTGTCGGGCATCTGTTCGGTGGCGATCACCGGCAAGCCGAGCATGCCGGCGATGGTCGCAATGCGCACGCTCTGCGCCAGCACCGCTTGGTGCTGGTCGATGGCGGGCAGCAGCTTTTGCTGCAGGTCGATCAGGATCAGGGCCGATTGATTGGCGTTGATGAGCATGCGATGCCTTTCCCATTTCTGACAGAAAACCGGATCAAGCCAGCGACTCCAGCTGCGCCAGCGTATCGAGCCACCACGACAGGGCCGGGCCCGCGCGGTGATCGGGCTTGTAGACGCACTGCACCGGCAGGTCCGAGCCCTGCGGCGGATGATGCGAGGTGGCGATGCCGACCAGGCGACCCGCCGCGAGGTCGTCGCGCACCACGTGCAGCGGCATGTTGCCCCATCCCATGCCGGCGCGCAGCAGCGCGTGCTTGGTGCCGAGGTCGCTCATGCGCCAGGTCAGTCGTGAATGTACCGAAAAATCCTGGCGGGCGGTCAACTCGCTGCGGTCGCTCAGCACCAGCTGGGTCTGTTGCGACAACAGGCGGTCGGGGATCCGTCCCTTGACCTGGGCCAGGGCGTGGCTCGGGCCCACCACCGCCACCACCCGCACGCTGGGCAGGGTGATGCGCAACAGGTTCGGGGGCGTGGTGGGCAGGGTGCCGAGAATGCCCAGCATGGCGCGCCCGTCCAGCACCCGTTCGGCCACCGCGCCCAGCGCCTCGATCTCTAGCCGCACCGTCACCGCCGGAAAAGCGTCGCGGAAGCGGCGCAGCAGGTCGACCAGGCATTCGGTGGGAAAGAACACGTCCACCGCCAGCGCCACTTCCAGCTCCTGTCCGTGGGCATACGAATTGGCCCGCACCTGCAGCGCATCGACATGGTCCAGCACCTGGCGGGCGTCGGCCAGCAAGGCCAGCCCGGCATCGGTCAGTCGCGGCCGATAGCCGCTGCGGTCGAACAATTGCACGTCGAGCTGTTCTTCCAGCGTGGCGATGGCATAGCTGATCGCCGATTGCGCCCGCGCCAGCGCTTTTGCGGCGGCCAGAAAGCTGCCGCTGTCGGCGACCTGGGCAAATACCCGCAGTTGATCCAATGACAAGCGCTCGATATTCATCTTGCAAACACTATCTAATAATTAGATAGAGATTATATAAAGATAATCAGTTTTTAGTTGGCGTCATTTTGCCTATTCTGTCGTCACTGGCTGCAGCGAACCCCGTCGAAAGCACGGCGCAGCGGCCAGCAGAACACCGCAGCAAAGCAATGCCCCTAAGGAACATTTAGTTAGTCAACCAATAACGAAAGAGAGCACATCATGATCACCAACTTCAACATCTATCGCATCGGCCGCATCCTGCTGGCGTCGCTGTTCGTCATCTCCGGCATCTTCAAGATCATGGGCTTCGCCGGCACCGTGGCCTACTTTACCGGCCTGGGCCTGCCGATGCCGACGGTGGCCGTGCTGGTCACTATCCTGGTCGAGGTCGGTGGCGGCCTGTTGCTGATGACGGGACGCGGCGTCAAGCCGGTGGCGCTGATCATCGCGCTGTTCACCGTCGGCGCGACCATCTCGGCGCACCATTTCTGGAACCTCGATGGCGCCGCCGCCCAGGCCCAGCTGACGCATTTCCTGAAGAACGTATCGATCATCGGCGCCTTGCTGCTGGTGTCGTCGATCGACCAGGAAGCCGCACCCGAACGTCGTTGAACCAAAGTCGGGCAGGGCGCAAGCCCTGTCCTGTCATGCCAAGGAGAGCACCATGAGCACCACCCAACATTTCACCCGCCAGGTCGAGCGCCTGGTCAACGGCATCCCCACCCAGGACGGCGCCGGCGTCAGCCTGACCCGCGTATTGACCCACGACCTGCAGCGCCGGCTGGACCCGTTCCTGATGCTGGACGCGTTTCACTCGGATGAGCCCAGCGATTACCTGGCCGGTTTTCCCGACCATCCGCATCGTGGCTTCGAGACCGTGACCTACATGCTGGCCGGGCGCATGCGCCATCGCGACAATGCCGGCAACGAAGGCTTGCTGGAACCGGGCGGCATGCAGTGGATGACTGCCGGCCGTGGCCTGGTGCACTCCGAGTTGCCCGAGCAGGAAGATGGCCTGATGAGCGGATTCCAGCTGTGGGTCAACCTGGCCGCCAAGGACAAGATGACCGAGCCCGGCTACAGCGACATCCCGTCGGCCGGCATTCCCGAAGTGCAGCCGCAGCCCGGCGTGAAGGTGCGGGTGCTGGCGGGCCAGGCATTTGGTACCGTCGGCGCCATCGAACGCGACACCACCGAGCCGCTGTACCTTGATATCGCGCTTGAAGCCGGTACCGCGCTGGACCTGCCGATCCCGGCGACCCACAATGCCTTCCTGTACGTCTATGAAGGCGGCCTGGCGGTGGGCCCGCAGACAGAGCAGGCGCGTCCGGCCGAGGCCGGTCGCATGGCGGTGCTGACCAACGTGGCCGAGGCGGCCGGGGTGTCGCTCAAGGCCAATGTCGCCAGTCGTTTCCTGCTGATCGCCGGCAAGCCATTGGGCGAGTCGATTGCGCAGTGGGGACCGTTCGTGATGAACACCCGGGAACAGGTCGAACAGGCCATCGACGATTTTCGTGCCGGCCGCCTGTGAGCCGGGCCAGCCAATCTAAAGCAAGCAGGGAGCAAGCATGAGCAGCATCGTTCACAAGATCCACGGCCTGACGCGCGACATCGGTTTTCCGGTGCGCCGGCTGCTGCCATCGGCGGCGGCCCGTACGGTGGGGCCATTCGTTTTCTTCGATCACATGGGGCCGGTCGAATTCGACGCCGGCACCACCGAAGGCGATGTGCGTCCGCACCCGCATATCGGCCTGGCCACCGTGACCTATCTGTTTTCTGGCGCGATGATGCACCGCGACAGCCTGGGCGTGGTCCAGCGCATCACGCCGGGCGCGGTGAACTGGATGGCGTCCGGACGCGGCATCGTGCATTCGGAGCGGGTGCCTGACGATATCCGTGAGCAGAAAGTGCCGGTGCACGGCTTGCAGATGTGGGTGGCGCTGCCGGCGGCGGTCGAAGACGGCAATGCCGAGTTCGTGCACTACGCCGCCGACGCCATGCCCACGGTCGAGGTCGATGGCGCCAGCCTGCATGTGCTGGTCGGTTCGGCCTTTGGCGTGACCTCGCCGGTGCGGCCTGCCAGCCCTACGCTGTATGTGGCGGCCACCGCGCCCGCTGGGTCATCGCTGACGGTGCCGGCTGAAGTCAGCGAGCGCGCGATCTATGTGGTCAAGGGCGCATTGGCCATCGATGGCGAGGCCATCGAGGCCGGTACCCTGGCGATCCTGGCGCCAGGCGTGAGCGCGCAGGTGAGCGTCAGCAGCGATGCCGTGTTCATGCTGCTGGGCGGCGAGCCGATGCCGGAGCCGCGCTTTGTCTGGTGGAACTTCGTGTCGACCTCGAAGGACAAGATCGAAGCGGCCAAGCTGGCCTGGACCGCGCGCGACAAGTCGGTGTTTCCGGATATTCCCGGCGAGACTGAGTGGATTCCATTGCCGGCGGGGCGTTGAGTTGGTACCGCGACGGTGGATTGCCGTCGCGGGGTTCCGACTTTCGTCAGGACGACGGAGGTCAGACTATTAGTAGCCCGTCGTACCGGCGAAAGCCGGTATCCAGCGACGTTGGTTGCGCTATCCGTACGCTGGAAGTCGCTGGGCCCTGACTTTCGTCAGGGTGACGGGGGACGGAGAGGCGCCGGAGCTTGCGCTATCAATATCCCGTGGCGCCGGCGAAAGCCGGACCCCGGCAAATCACAGCAAACCGATGATGCGGCCGATCTCGGTGATGGCCGGGCTGTCACGCAACACCTGGTTCTCGACATTGTCGGCCGTACGGTGCGCCGAATCACGCACCGACTGCCAGGCGTCGCGCAAGACGCTGGGTTCGGGCGCCGGTTCGCTCAGGTGTTGCTTGAGGCGGGCGACATCGTCCTGCAACTGGCGCGCGTCGAGTCCATCGGGCGGTAGCTTGCCCAGTTCGGCTTCGAATTCTGCCAGCTTGTGCAACAGGTTCTGGCGATCAAAGGCGGTGGACTGCAGCGAATTATCGGTCATGGCATCTCCTTGGTCGTGAAATCTGGTCTCATCATAGCCGCACTGGGGCAGATTGCATCTTGTCTTGCATCAGGCACATCGTGACAAGTGCATCGTCCATGCTGCACATCAATACTTCGGTTCTCGTCGACGTTGTAAGTTCACCGGCGGCCCCTGTTTGCTACACTGGCGGCTGTTGGCACGTGGCAGTTCGCCGCGGGCACTGTACCCAGATTCCTTCATGACCCAAGAACAAGCCGCGATTTCCGACCCATCCCAGATCCAGTGGGAGGCAGATGGGGTTTCCCATACGCTGCGCTGGCACTCGGAAGCCGGCAACTCCCCGCCACGCAAGGTGCGCGAGGCCGACGACCAGATCCCCGCCGATACCGCCTACCGGCTCGCCTGCGAAGGCACCGCGCTGCTGTGGCGTGGCGACTTCCAGAATGCCCGCATGCTGCTGCAGGCGCTGGCCCGTCGCGTTGACCGCGCCCGCGAACGCCCCAGTACCAAGAAGGGCGCCGCCCCGGCTCCCGCACTGCCCGGCCAGGCGTTTCACCAGCAGCGACAACTGCAGGCGCAGCGCGCGCGCATCCTCGGCATGCTGATCATTCCGGTCGATCCGGGTTTCGTGGTGCCGCTGCGGCGCGCACCGGACGTCGTCGCCGCTTGTCGCGAAGCCTATGGCGCCACGCTGGCGGACCAGTCGTTTGCGGTGTCGCTGCGCGAATTGCAGGGCTTGATCGGGGCCCACGAGTGGCGCCGCAAGGGCGTCGAGGTCAGCGCGCTGGGTGAACGCATCCATCCGCACTACGGCGTGTTTTCGCCGGTGCGGGGCGAATATGTTGACCTGGTGGCGCAGGCGCCGTTGCCGGCGACCGAGTTGGCCTTCGACATTGGCGTGGGCACCGGCGTGTTGTCGGCGGTGCTGGCGCGGCGTGGCGTGCGGCGCATCGTGGCGACCGACAACGACCCGCGCGCGCTGCAATGCGCGAGCGCCAACCTCAAGTCGCTGGGACTGGCAAAGCAGGTCGAATTGCAACAGGCCGACCTGTTTCCGCCAGGGCGCGCGCCGTTGATCGTCTGCAATCCTCCCTGGTTGCCGGCACGCCCGTCTTCGCCCGTGGAGAACGCGGTCTATGATTTCGAACACCGCATGTTGCTGGGTTTTCTGGCGGGCCTGCCGCAGCACCTCACCGAGGGCGGCGAGGCCTGGTTGATCATGTCCGACTTTGCCGAACATCTGGGCCTGCGTGCCCCGACCATGCTGTCCGAGGCCATCGCTGCGGCCGGCCTGACGGTGCTGGGTCGCACCGACATCCGGCCGCGTCACGGTAAGGCCAGCGATGCCAGCGACCCGCTGCATGCCGCCCGCAGCAAGGAAGTGACCACCTTGTGGCGACTCAGGGTCGGCGCCTGAGCGATCCGCTTCCACTTTTACACCAGGAGACGCCCGTGCTTCGTCATCGACTTCGCTTCGTCGCCCGCCATGCGTTGCTGGCGGCCTTGTTCGCCATCGGTGCGCCGGCCCTGGCGCAGGGCGTCACCGCGCGCGATCTCGGTGGCAGCTACGGCTCGCAGCAGACGCGGCCGGTGCCGGTTCCCGTGCCGGTACCGGTCCCGGATGTGCTGGGGCGTCCGGCCGCGCCCGCCGAGCCGATCACCACCTCGGGCAACACCTGCGCCTGCCAGGTGGCCGAGACCAGCGGCAGCGCTTGCATGATCTTCCTGCGCACCAATTCGGCTGACTGGATTGCCCGCAACGCGCCGCAGACGGCGATGCGCTCGTCGGCCTCGGGTCGTTTCTACGATGCACCGTTCGCGCTGGCCGCCAGCGCCTGCGCGGCGCGCAAGGTGACGCCGGGCAGTGTCAAGGTGCATTGGCTGGATCGTCGCAATGCGATCCTGGAGTGGAAGTAGGGCAGCCAGCGGCTATCGCGTCACTGCCCCAGCATGCGGCGTGCCGTGGCCGGGGACCGATACAGGCGCTCGGCGCTGTGGGCGGCGCCCTCGATTTCGAACTCGGGGTGCTGCACCGTGAGGTTCCAGCGCATGGCCAGTAACTGCTCGTAGCGCACGAAGTTGAGTTGCCGCTCGACCCGGGTCTTGCCCTGCAAGGCAGCGCCACAGGCGCGGTCAAGGAAGCGGTGGTTGGGGTCGTCGTCACGCTGGCCGACCAGGTAGGTGATGTCGCGCGCGGCATAGCGGGCAAACAGCTGGCGGCCATCCAGCGCTTGCCGTTTCAGGTAATCGGGGGGATTACCGATGCCATACCGATAGTTGTCATAGCCCGGGCATTGATTGCCTTTGGGTAGCGCGAAGCCATCGCCATCCGGTCGCATGGCATCGAAATACAGATACGACGACGGACTGGAAATGACATACCGAAGATGGATGCCGGCCGCCTGCATGCGCTCGTCGAGCTGATTCAGGACGGCATAGCGCTGCATCAGCTGGGCGCCGGCCGAGTGGCCTATCAGGACGACTTCACGCAATTGCGGGAAGTGCGCGCGATTGGCCAGGTACAGCACGATATCGTCCAGCGCCTCGAACGAACTCAAGCCCTGCACCCCGTGTTCGGACAGATCTCCCTGCATCCACTTGCCGCCGCCCCATAACGGCATCGCATCCGATGCCCCAGCGTCGTTGCGGGTCATGAAATTGGGCGCCACCAATAAGGTGTCGGGCGCCATGCCCGCCGATTTCAGCAATGTCTGCCCGATTGCGAAATAGTCGTCGGCATTGCGCTTGACCCCGTGCAGCACCACCACCGCCGTGCGGCTCATATTGGGCGTCGGTGGCAGCGCCTGGTTGGCATAGACGGCAAACCGATAGGGCCGGTCATGACCGAGGCTGATCTCCTGCCGTGCCGCGAAGTCGCCGGCGGCTTGCGCCGGTGGCGACAGCGCCAGCAACAGCGCCAATAGCGCCAACAGCTGCAGCGCCATGCCCCGGACAACATCGCATGCCGCGGCCAGTGGGTGGCGACTGCGGGGCGGCCTGTGGGTGGGTGGTCGGTCAAATACCTGTGTCATCTGGATTCCTGGGTTTGGCTCAGTTAGTGTTTGTTCAAAACCACTGGCAACGGTAGCGCAATTCTAGCTTTTTTCGAATGTCAGACGATGTAGCGCCCATCGATAATTCACCTCCGACTGCTTCATCGACGCATCAGGAGAGCACTATCATGCACACGCCACATATTGCTGCAGCATTCCGGGCCGGTTCACGGTTTTTTGCCATCGTGCTGGCAACGCTGACGGGTTTTTCAGGCATGACGGCAGCGTCGGCGTCGAGCGGTTCGGGACGGTCCGCCAGCACCCACCTGAAGGTCACGGGCCGGCTGGTTCCCGGCGCTTGCACGGTGCACCTCGCCGGCAGCGGCATGGTTTCCTACGGCGATATCCCCCGAAAAAACGTACCCGACGACGAACCGCTCAAATTGGGTGTCCGCAGTGTTCAATTCACCGTCACGTGCGAAGACCCGATGATCATCAAGGTGACCGCGCGGGACGAAAAATCGGGGACTGCCGTATTGGGGCTGGTGCCTGGCGAAGACGACCTTGCCTTCGGCCTGGGCAGCGTCAATGACAGCAACATCGGCCAGTTCCGCATACAGTCGGTGCCGGGCACCTTCTTCGGGCAGGACGCCGAAGGGCAGACCGCGCCGGTCGATATCCTGTACGCCTATGCCGACCGTCCGAGCTGGGGGCGCAGCGACAATCCCTACTTCTGGTCCAGCGGCGAGACGCGTCTGTCGTTTGCCTCGCCGGGCAGGCTGGAGCCGGGCGCCTACCGCAGCGTCACCGGCACGTTCCAGATTGAAACCTACATCAACCGCCGCGCACGGTTGCCAGGTGGCAGCTTGCCACTGGCGGGGCTGGCCACCGTCGAAATCTTCTACTAACCAATTACCGACTTGCCAGCGCTGGCTTGTACGCGCATGCGCCGCATGGCGAACCGCTCATCTGTTATCCAGGAGGGAAATCATCGTGAACCTAACCCGTATATCTCATCGCTTGTGCCGTCCATCTCTGACGGCGCACCGGCGCTCGAATCTGATGCCCGGGAGGGTGGCGCTGATGGTGCTGATCGGCATTTGGTGCCCATCGATTGCCGCCGTCGAGAATGTGTCGGCGACGCGGCTGGCAGTGATTGGCGAGATCGTGCCGGGCGCCTGCGCAATCGACCTGGCCAACGGCGGGAAGGTCAATTACGGCGTTATACCGCTGTCGACGATTCCAGTCGACCAACCGCTACAGCTTGAAGAAAAACAGATTCCATTTACCATCCGCTGCGATGATCCGATGACGATCCATCTGTCGGCACGCGATGTCAAACCGCAGACGGCGGTGCGCTCGCTAGTGCCGGGGCGGGGGATCTTTGCATTTGGTCTCGGTAGCGTCGGCGATATCAACGTCGGCCAATTCCAGTTGCGGGTCGTGTCGGAAGACATTGGCGCCCAGGATGCTCAGCGCAAGGTAGTGCCGGTAGACCTGATCTACAAATTCTTCAATCTGAACCAATGGGGAAAGACCGATTCCGGCCTGGTGTGGGCCGACGGCAGCTCGCGGCTGTCGTTTGCCGCGCCGGGCAAACGCACGGCGGGCGTGTATCGCTTTATTTCGGGGGTGATCGGCGTCAAGCCCATCATCAACAAGCGCGGCGACCTGCCGGTTGGACGCGTCCCGCTGGACGGCCTGGCCAGCATCGACATCTATTACCAGTAACACTCGGGCGGGGTTTGCAGCGGGCGGCCGTTATTGATGCGTTGTGCGAACCGGACCGGGGCTGTCAGGGCAACGATTCGACGAGAGCGGGCAAGCAGGAGAGGCAAGCGTAACGGGTACAGCCAAGGCCGGCAGCAAGCAACGCCGCCTCCTGCCTAGGGGTAACCGGCTGGCGGGCCCGGCCAGCATTGCATTTACTGATCAATGACATTGCCGGCCCGCCATGCATCAGCGACCTGGGGCAGGCGCCGACTGCTCGTTGTATTTCATTTCTTCGTAGATCCAGCGGTCTGGTTCGTCGTAAGTATTGCCGGTAAAGGTATCGATCAGCCATTCAAAAAAATCCTGGCTGCCGCCGCTGATCTGTTCCATGGTGTTGCGTTCGATGGATTGCATATCGTTCTCCAGTTTGGATAAAAAGATGGGTCGTGCAGGGGGTAGATGTCAGCTGCCTGCCGGCGTTGCGGCCGGCGTTTCCGGGGCCGGCAACTTGGGACAGTTCGCTTCGCGCACCAGCAGGCCGGTGCCAAGGCCCAGGCCAAACGCCAGCGCCAGCAGCGGCACCACGGCGATCGGCAAAAGTCCGCCGGTGATATGTTGCAGTTCGTCGGAATGTACTTTACGCATCAGCGTTCCTTTGAAGAGGGTGCGGGTCGATCAATGGCAGGCCGTGCCCTGTATTCCCAACGAACCTGTCATTGATGTCGTCAATGCGAACCCCGATCAGGCCGGCCATAGTTCGCCGGCCGCCACGGTATCGGCAAAGATGCGGGCGCTGGCATGGTGGGCCATGGCGGGCAGCGGCATCTCTGTCTGCGATGCGGCAGGCGCGGGACAACGGCATGGGCCGGCGCCGCCGCCGATCATTTGTCGTTCGACAGGGGAGAGGACTTGCATGGGAACTCCTTTGAATGGATTGATCCGCCATATCGTGATGCTGGAACATCAGATATATCCGGAAGCAGGGGACATGGAGGAAGACCGCAGAATGCGGCCATCGGCTAGTGCCCGCCGACCGCAGCCACGCCTTGGTCGGGGGAGAGGCGATCATAGGCGCGCCGTGCCCCCGGTTCTAAAGGTCACGGCGCGCGTCGGATGGAAATTCGAAGGTCTTCGGAAGCAGCCGTTTACCGTACCGCGTGGGGCCGGGCAGCCGGGCGGGTAGATGCCATGCGCTGCGCGTCAGGGATTGCCGGCTGCCGGCATGCGCCAGCGCAGCCGGGTCGACTAAGGCCGGCAAGTATCGGTCTGGCCGGCCACCAGGGCAGCAAGCGCTTGCCCGAGCGATTCAGGCCGACCTTCGAACAGTCGTTGCAGGGGGCGCTGATCAGCCAGGTGCTGATACAAGGCCGCACGTGCCTCCAGGTCGCGGGCCATCCTGACGGCGGCGTTGATGTAGTCGTTCAGGGTCGCGGCGACGGTCCAGGCCGGCAGGCCAACCCGGCCGAACAGGCCTTCATCGATATGCTCGAATACTTCCGGGCCGGTCTTGCACACGCCCGGCAGGCCCACCGTGAAGGCATCGATGATGCCGTTGGTGTTGCCGAAGGGCAGCGGTGACAGGAACATGTCGCACTGGTTGAACACGTCCAGGTATTGCTGGTAAGGCTGGTGCGGATACACCGCAGCATGCGGCAGATAGCGTTGGATCAGCCGTTGCACCTGCGGCGTCAGCAATCCCTGCGCCTGTCCCACCAGGAAGTGAAAACGCACTTGCCTTGGCGGCAGTCCCGGCCCCGGCTGGCCCGCCAGTTCGGCGATCTTCTGGCAGGCCAGCAGGAAGCGCGGGTTGAATTTCATGGTGGTGGCGGCAATCGCAATATCGACGTGCACCCGGTCAAGGCGCGCCAGCCGGTCAATCGGCGCCACCTGCACCGGCACCGCCGAAGGGCGATAAGGCTGGCCGTCGGCGGGCAGGCGCAGCAATTTTTCGCTGAAGCAGGCGGGATCGCCCACGAAATCGTCTTCGACGCTGATGTAGTCGATATGGCGCGAATGGGTGGTCGCCGGATGCCCGAGCGCTGCCACCTGCAGCGGCGCCAGTCGCAGATTGGCGGCGAACATGGTGATCGGGAACATGCCCACGCTGGGCATGTACAAGGCCGCTGGTCGCAAATGCGCAGCCTGGGCGCGCAGTTCGCGCAGGCAGCCCAGCAGGTCGCCAGGCCGGCTGAACGGGATGAATTCATCGAACACCGCACGGCCCAGTGCATCGACATTGGCCTCGAAGCCCATCGCCACCAGCCTGAAATGGCGGCCTGCGCCTTCCAGCGTGCGCGAATGGGTGCGGTAGATCGAATGCCCCCCCGAAAACCATTCCAGCAACACCAGCAACACCGGCTTGTCGCCATCGGCCGCGCCGGGCCGCGCCAGATCGTCAATGCCGGCCTCGCGCAGCTTGCGTTCGATCAGCGTATTGATGGCGGCCTTGATGCGATGTCGCTGCGGCAGGTCGGCATAGCTGCAGTGCATGTAGACGTCGTGCAGCACCGCCACCGGCAGGGCGTCGAGCTTGCCGATCTCGGGCAGGCGATCCGGCAGCCAGCCCAGCAGCGCCTCACGTTTGGAGTGCGCCGCCTGCGAACCCAGGAAGCGGGGTGACAGCAGGGCCATGAAAAGGGCGGCGGCCAGCGGGCGGTTCTGCTGCCACAGCAATTCGACGTCCAGTGGCAGTTCGGATTCGGGAGAATACAGCAGGCAGAACTTGACCAGGTCCAGCGGGCGCAGCTGGAAGTCGGTGGCGTCCGGCCCGCTCAGGTTGAGCGAACGCAGGATGTGGTCGCAATTGACGAAATGGCTGGCGCCGAACAGCGCCGACAGCCAGCGCTGGAAGTTGATCAATTGCCCGAAGCCGTCCGGGCTGATGTGAAAATCCGGATCCGAGAACAGCGCCGAGATGGCCGAGGTGAGGCGGGTCAGCAGGTGCGCGTCGTGTTCGCTGTCGGGTACCGCCGCCGACACCGATAACGAAAAATTGCGGTCCAGCTTGCCGTAGTTGCGGTCGATCAGCACCAGCAGGCGCACCAGCTCTCGCGCGGCCGGTTCGCGCTGGCGCGAATAGCACAGGAATTCGAATCTTTCCAGCGAGAAAAAATCGTCGGCCGGGGCCGTCGTGGCAGTGGTCATGGGTTCGGGCGCAAGGCAAGGTCAGCAGGGCAACCCGCATTGTGCCGCCGAAGCGGGCCGGGCGCCAGTGCCGGCAGCGTCGTGCGTGGGATCAGTGGCGCAGCTTGTGTCCCACCAGCGTGGCCGATGGCGTTTCGCCGAACAGCTTCTTGTAGTCGCATGAAAACTGGCTGAAATTGCCAAAGCCCCAGGCCGCAGCCAGGTCGCCGATGGCGGCGGGGCCGTGCGCATTGCGGGCGCTGTCGTGCAAGGCGCGGCGCACGCCGTTGAGCCGCACCGAACGCAGGTAAGTCATGGGGCTGATGCCCAGCACATCCTCGAAGCAGTATTGCAGCGTGCGCCGGCTCACATGCAAGGCCTCGCACAGCATCGGCACCGAGACCGGCTGGTCCTGCAGTTGCAGCGCGTGGGCGCGGGCGTCGTTGACGATACGCCGACGACGCAGGAAGCTGGCGCTGGCAGCGGTCTCGATGTCACCGCCATCGAGCAGCGCCAGCAACGACACCAGCACCGCCTGTTGCTGCAAGTGCAGCGCATCGGCCGCGCCGGGCCTGGCCCCGGCCAGATGCAGCAATTGATCGATGCTGCGCCGGCACTCATCCAGGCCATCGGCGCCGGCCTTGATCAGCTCGGCGCTGCCCAGTGCATCCCAGTCGACCTGGCAACCGAGTTGGGCGGCGCTGGCGATGAGCGCATCGCGTTGCACCACGATGCCGAAGATCTCGTGGTGATCCGGGGTCAGCAGTTCGAAGTCGCAGCCGCCGGGGCGGGTCATCATCAGTTCCGGCGTCACCTGGCGGCCATTGATGCGCATGCCCGAGGGGCGCGCCTCGATGCCGAACCAGAAAGCGTCCGGCCATACCTGGCAGGACTGGCGGATGGCGCGGCTGGTACCTTCGCGAAAAATCTGCAGGCCGCAACCCTGCCACTCGGCAATCACCCCCTCGAAATGGCCCGGCGCCAACTGGTCGTAGTGCTGTTGCCAGTCGGTCAGGTTGTGGGCGTGTTCGTCGACGTCGCGCGCGACAACGGTGCGCAATGCCTGTTTTGCGTGCGCTGCAGAAACGGCCTGGGGCGACGGAGAATGCAGCATTGACGATGGCGTTTGGGACATGGGCTGTCTCTCTGGATGGGCGGTGGCGCGGCTTTGCCGAATTTCGATAACGTCGTCGCCAGCGGCGTTGCTATAGTCGTCGCCAGCGGCGGGACCTGCCTTTTTGAAGCAAACGCTGTGCCCGCCAACTTTCAATTTGCTTTCATCGTGTCGCCAGGACAGCCGCGCCCGCGCTTGCGTAGGCCGGGTCTGCCACGTCCACAGGAGTGTGCATGCAACATCATTCATCGAGTCCGCAACTCAAGCCGGTGCTCAACACCCTTCAGCTGTGGGGGATCGCAGTGGGGCTGGTGATCTCGGGCGAGTATTTCGGCTGGAGCTACGGCTGGGCCAGCGCCGGCACGCTCGGCTTTACCGTGACCGCACTGTTCATTGCGGCCATGTACACCACCTTCATCTTCAGTTTTACCGAGCTGACCACCTCGATTCCGCACGCCGGTGGGCCGTTTGCCTATAGCCGGCGCGCCTTTGGTCCGGTCGGTGGTTATCTGGCCGGCGCCGCCACGCTGATCGAGTTCGTGTTCGCGCCGCCGGCCATTTCGCTGGCCATCGGCGCCTACCTGAATGTGCAGTTTCCTGCGGTCGATCCCAAGCTCGCTGCGCTGTGCGCCTACCTGGTCTTCATGACGCTCAATATCGTCGGGGTGCAGATCGCCGCCACGTTCGAGTTATGCGTCACGCTGCTGGCCATCTTCGAGTTGCTGGTCTTCATGGGCGTGGTCGCGCCGGGCTTTTCGATGAGCAATTTCACCAAGGGCGGCTGGTCCGGACACGACGTGTTCAGCCTGGCGTCGGTGCCCGGCATGTTCGCCGCGATCCCGTTCGCGATCTGGTTCTTCCTGGCCATCGAAGGCGTGGCCATGGCCGCCGAAGAGGCCAAGGACCCCAAGCGCTCGATCCCGATTGCCTACATCACCGGCATCCTAACCCTGGTGGTGCTGGCCATCGGCGTGATGCTGTTTGCCGGTGGCGCCGGCGACTGGACCAAGTTGGCCAACATCAACGACCCCTTGCCGCAGGCCATGAAGCTGATCGTGGGCGACAACAGCAACTGGCTGCACATGCTGGTGTGGCTGGGCCTGTTCGGGCTGGTGGCGTCGTTCCACGGCATCATCCTGGGTTATTCGCGGCAGATCTTCGCGCTGGCCCGCGAAGACTACCTGCCGGCCTATTTTGCGCGCGTGCATCCGCGCTTCAAGACCCCGCACCGGGCCATCATCGCCGGTGGCGTGGTCGGCATCGCCGCCATCTACAGCGACGAGTGGATCACCCTGGGCGGCCAGACCCTGACGGCCAATATCGTCACCATGTCGGTGTTCGGCGCGATCCTGATGTACATCCTCAGCATGCTGAGCCTGTTCAAGCTGCGCCGCAGCCAGCCCGGCCTGGAGCGGCCGTTCCGGGCGCCCCTGTACCCGTATTTCCCGGCCTTCGCGCTGCTGTGCGCATTGGTCTGCATGGGCACCATGATCTATTACAACCCGCTGATCTTCGGCATCTTCCTGCTGTTCCTGGCGCTCGGTTACGCCTGGTTCGTGCTGACTGGCCGTCAGCGCGCTGCCGGCCAGCGTCAACCTTCGTGATTCACGCAGCGCCGTCCTTCTCCAACGACTACAGAAAGCACATCATGCAAAACCGCCGTCATTCGCAGCCAGACCCGATGCAGCCAGATCAGTTAGCCGCCAGCACCTCGCCCATGGCCAAGCGCCGCGGCTTTCTTGGCGGCCTGCTGGCCGCGGCCGCCGGCGGCGCGCTGGTGGGCACGCCAGCATTGGGGCAGGCCGCGACCAGGGAGCTGGCCAAGGTCGGCCTGGATCGGGCCAAGTGGGCGCAGCGCAACCACGACATGGTGGTGCAGATGATCGCCGCGCATGGCATCGGCGCGCCCGGCTACCGGGCCAGCAAGCGCCCCTACGCCGTGTTCGACTGGGACAATACCTGCATCATGAATGACTGCGAGGAAGCGTTGCTGATGCACCAGATCAATACGCTCTCGTTCAAGCTCTCGCCGGCGGAGTTCAGCGCCATCATCCGCCAGAACGTGCCACCCGGCCCGTTCAGCCGTGACTTCAAGAATGCCGCCGGCAATCCGGTCGAGCTCGATGCGATCTGCGCCGACCTGGATGCCGACTACGCCTTCCTGCACGCCAACTTCAAAGGCCTGGGCGGCAGCCGACCGCTGGAAGAGATCGTCGGCACGGTCGAGTTCCAGGACTTCCGGGCCAAGCTCTACTATCTCTACGAAGCCGTCAACGACACCCACGGCGTCAATGTCGGTTATCCCTGGGTGATCTATTTCTTCGCCAACATGAGCGTGGCCGAAGTCAGCGCGCTGGCCGAGGCGTCCAACGACGCCGCGCTCGGTGCCGGCCTGGCCAAGGTCAAGTACACCAGCCCGGCGGATCGCCCGGGCCGCGCCGGCGTGGTCAGCGTGTCGCATTTCCACGGCATTCGCCTGTGCACCGAGATCGGCGGCATGATGGACACCTTGCGTAACCACGGGTTCGATATCTATGTCTGCACGGCGTCGCTGGAAGACGTCGTTGCGGTGTTCGCCACCCACCCCAAATATGGCTACAACGTGAGCCGGGCCAACGTCATCGGCCTGCGCCTGGAGCGCAGCGGCGAGCTCTTCCGCAACGCCTACCTGAAGGATTGGCCGCTGACCTGGGGCCCGGGCAAGACGGTGGCGATCAAGCAGGATCTGGTGGCCAGCAAGGGTTACGGTCCGTTGTTCGTGGCCGGCGACAGCGATGGCGACTACGACATGCTGCGCGATTTTGCCGATACGCAATTCGGCCTGATCGTCAATCGCATGAAGAACGGCAAGATCGGCGAGCTGTCCAAGCTGGCAAGCGAGCAGGGCACATCGGCCCGTCCGCGCTTCCTGCTGCAGGGACGCCAGGAATCGACCGGCAACTGGCTGCCGGCCGAGGCCAGCATCAAGTACGGCAAGAGCGCGCCGCAATTGCTGGCCTGAGCGGTCACGGCGGGGCAGTCCACCAGGAGGAGCGCAGATGGCGCAACATCGTTTTACCCATCAGGTCGGCAGTACCCGCCACGGCTTTGTCGACCTGAAGGAGCTGATGGCCAAGGCCACGCCGGCGCGCTCGGGCGACCTGCTGGCCGGGCTTGCGGCCGACAGCGCGCAACAACGTGCGGTGGCGCAGATGGCGCTGGCCGAGCTGCCGCTCAAGCTGTTCCTGGAAGAGCTGCTGGTGCCGTACGAAACCGATGAAATCACGCGCCTGATCATCGATCATCACGACCGCGCCGCCTTTGCGCCGATCGCCCACCTGACCGTGGGCGATTTTCGCAACTGGCTGCTGGCCGACGACACCGACAGCGCCGCGCTGGCCGCCGTCGCTCCCGGCATTACGCCCGAGATGGCGGCGGCCGTGTCGAAGATCATGCGCAACCAGGACTTGATCCTGGTGGCCCGCAAATGCCGCGTGGTCACCGCCTTTCGCAACACCATCGGCCTGGCCGGTCGGCTGTCGACCCGGCTGCAGCCGAACCATCCCACCGACGACGCCAGCGGCATCGCCGCCAGCATGCTCGACGGCTTGTTGTATGGCAGCGGCGACGCCGTCATCGGCATCAATCCGGCCACCGACAATGTGCCGCAGGTGGTCAAGCTGGTCGACATGATGGCCGAGGTGATCGCGCGTTACGACATCCCGACCCAGTCCTGCGTGCTGACCCACGTCACCAATACGATTGCCGCCATCGAGCGCGGCGCGCCGGTCGATCTGGTGTTCCAGTCGATTGCCGGCACCGAGGCCGCCAATCGCAGCTTCGGCATCGACCTGGCGCTGCTGGGCGAGGCCCGCGCTGCGGCGCTATCGCTGGGACGCGGCACCGTGGGCCAGAACGTGATGTACTTCGAGACCGGCCAGGGCAGCGCCTTGTCGGCCAATGCCCATCACGGCATCGACCAGCAGACCTGCGAGGCGCGGGCCTACGCCGTGGCGCGCCACTTCAAGCCCTTGCTGGTCAATACCGTGGTGGGTTTCATCGGTCCCGAATATCTGTACGACGGCAAGCAGATCACCCGCGCTGGCCTGGAAGACCATTTCTGCGCCAAGCTGCTGGGCCTGCCGATGGGCTGTGACGTCTGTTATACCAATCACGCCGAGGCCGACCAGAACGACATGGATGGGCTGCTGACCTTGCTGGGCGTGGCCGGGTGCACCTTCGTGATGGGCATTCCCGGTTCGGACGACATCATGCTCAATTACCAGACCACCTCGTTTCACGACGCCTTGTACGTGCGTCGCGTGCTGGGTGCGCGGCCGGCGCCGGAGTTCGAGGCCTGGTTGCACCAGATGCAGATCTTCAATGGCGAGCAGTTTCGCCTGCATGGCGACATGCCGCCCGGCTTTCGCCACGCCTTGCCGCGGATCGGATAAGCCATGGCCCGTCACGACCCGCCGGTCACGGCCAATCCCTGGGATGCGCTGCGCCGCTTCACCTCGGCCCGTATCGCGCTGGGCCGCGCCGGCGTCAGCCTGCCGACCCAGCCGCAGCTGGCGTTTCAACTGGCGCATGCCCAGGCGCGTGACGCCGTGCATCAGGCGCTGGACGTGCCCGATCTGGTGGCCCGCTTGCAGCCGCTGGGCATCGGCGGCGACCAGGTGCTGCACGTGCATAGCGCCGCCGCCGATCGCCTGACTTACCTGCAGCGGCCCGATCTGGGGCGGCGACTGTGCGATGAATCGCGGGCGCAGATGATGATGGGCGGGGAGCCTTCCCAACGACGCTTCGATATCGCCTTCGTCATCGCCGATGGCTTGTCGTCGCTGGCGGTGAGCCAGAATGCGGTGCCTTTCCTGGCCGAGCTGATGGGGCGTATCGGGCCGGAAAACTGGAGCGTCGCGCCGCTGGTCGTCGCCAGCCAGGCAAGGGTGGCGATTGCCGATGAAATCGGCGAACTGCTGGGGGCGCGGCTGGTGGTGATCCTGATCGGCGAGCGTCCGGGGCTGAGTTCGCCCGACAGCATGGGGCTGTACCTGACGTGGATGCCAGCGCGCGGGCTGACCGACGCCAGTCGCAATTGCATCTCGAATGTGCGCCCACAAGGGCTGGTCTATGCCGAGGCCGCCTACAAGCTGCATTACCTGATGGCGCAGGCGCATCTGCGCGGCCTGTCGGGCGTGGCCTTGAAGGACGAAACCACCGGCGAGGGTGCCGACACGCTGGAGGTCGGGGCCAATTTCCTGTTGGGTTGATGCAGGCTGGAGCGCCTGCCAATCTTTTTCTTGCAATGCGACGAACGTCACTGGGCCCTGACTTTCGTCAGGGCGACGGCGTTTGCGTTATAACTCCCCCGTCGTGCCGGCGAAGGCCGGACCGCTTGGGGCGTACAAAAAAATAGCCGCGAGACGATCGCGGCTATTTTTCATTGCAGTGCTACAGCTTCAATCAGGCCTCCAGCGCCTTGTTGAAGGTTTCGCTAGGACGCATCACGGCGAAGGTCTTGGCGCGGTCCGGCAGGTAGTAACCGCCGATGTCGACCTGCTTGCCCTGCACGCCATTGAGCTCGGCCACGATCTTGGCTTCGTTCTCGGACAGCGACTTGGCCAGCGGCGCAAATTGCTTGGCCAGTTCGGCGTCGTCCTTTTGCGTGGCCAGTTCCTGCGCCCAGTACAGGGCCAGGTAGAAGTGGCTGCCGCGGTTGTCGAGTTCGCCGGTCTTGGCCGAAGGCGACTTGTTGTTGTCGAGCAGCTTGCCAGTGGCGGCGTCGAGCGTCTTGGCCAGGATCTTGGCACGCACGTTACCAGTCTTGATGCCCACGTCTTCGATCGACACGGCCAGCGCCAGGAACTCGCCCAGCGAATCCCAGCGCAGGTGGTTTTCACCGACCAGCTGTTGCACGTGCTTCGGCGCCGAACCGCCGGCGCCGGTTTCGAACATGCCGCCACCGGCCATCAGCGGGACGATCGACAGCATCTTGGCCGAGGTGCCCAGTTCCATGATCGGGAACAGGTCGGTCAGGTAGTCGCGCAGGATGTTGCCGGTCACCGAGATGGTGTCCTGGCCGCGGATGACGCGTTCCAGCGTGTAACGCATGGCGCGCACCTGCGACATGATCTGGATGTCCAGGCCGTTGGTGTCGTGTTCCTTCAGGTAGTTGCGCACCTTCTTGATCAGTTCGGCTTCGTGCGGACGGTACGGGTCGAGCCAGAACACGGCCGGCATGCCCGACAGGCGTGCACGGGTCACCGCCAGCTTGACCCAGTCGCGTACTGCCGGGTCCTTGACCTGGCACATGCGCCAGATGTCGCCGGCCTCGACGTTCTGCTCCAGCAAGACCTTGCCGTCAGCGGTGACGATGCGGGCCACGCCAGCCTGGGCGATTTCGAAGGTCTTGTCATGCGAACCGTATTCTTCTGCCTTTTGCGCCATCAGGCCGACGTTGGGCACGGTGCCCATGGTGGTCGGGTCGAATGCGCCGTTGGTCTTGCAGAAGTTGATGATTTCCTGGTAGATGCGGGCGAAGGTCGATTCCGGCAGCAGCGCCTTGGTGTCTTCGGTCTTGCCTTCCAGGTTCCACATCTTGCCGCCGGCACGGATCATGGCCGGCATCGACGCGTCGACGATGACGTCGTTGGGCGCGTGCAGGTTGGTGATGCCCTTGGCCGAATCGACCATGGCCAGGCGTGGACGCTTGGCTTCGTCGGCCTTCAGGTCGGCCAGCACTTCGGCCTTCTGGGCTTCTGGCAGGGTGTTGATCTTCTCATACACGCCCGACATGCCGTTGTTCGGGTTCACGCCGATGTCGGCGAACAGCTTGGCGTGCTTTTCGAAGGTGTTCTTGTAGTAGGTGCGCACGGCGTGGCCGAACACGATCGGGTGCGAGACCTTCATCATGGTGGCCTTGACGTGCACCGACAGCAGCAGGTTCGAATCGAACGCGTCCTGCATCTGCTCTTCGTAGTAGTTGCACAGCGCCTGCTTGCTCATGAACATGCTGTCGATGATCTCGCCGGCCTGCAGCGCAACCTTCTTCTTGAGCACGATGGTTTCGCCGGACTTGGTCACCAGGTCCATGTTGACTTCGACCGGTTGCTCGATGGTCAGGCTCTTTTCGCCGGCATAGAAGTCGCCACCGCGCATGTGCGCCACGTGGGTGCGCGAGGCCATGCTCCACTTCGACATCGAGTGCGGATGCTTGCGGGCGTAGTTCTTCACCGCGTTAGGCGCGCGGCGGTCCGAGTTGCCTTCGCGCAGCACCGGGTTGACGGCGCTGCCCGAGATCTTGTTATAGCGCTTCTGCAGGGCCTTTTCTTCGTCGGTGGCTGGCTGCTCGGGATAGTCCGGCAGCTTGTAGCCGCGCGATTGCAGTTCGCGGATGGCCGCCTGCAACTGCAGCACCGAGGCGCTGATGTTGGGCAGCTTGATGATGTTGGCGTCCGGGCTCTGGGTCAATGCGCCCAGCGCGGCCAGGTTGTCGGGGACCTTCTGCTCATCGGTCAGGAACTCGGCGAATTCGGCCAGGATACGCGCTGCCACCGAAATGTCGCTCTCGACGACGTCGATGCCGGCTGGCGCGGTGAATTTCTTGACGATGGGCAGGAGCGAATGGGTCGCCAGATATGGCGCCTCATCGGTCAGCGTATAGATGATGGTCGGGTTACCTGTAGTCACGATGATGTCCTTGCTGTTGGTGTGTTGATGTGCTGTGCTGCATATGCTGTCGACCGTCCCGTCCTGCCGCGCGCGGATGCATCGTGTGCTTGTGGCTGAGGCATCCGCATGCCGCTGGCTGATCCGGCCTGTCCCGCCGGTTGGGTCGTTTTTCCACGTGGAAACACCGTGGCCGGCAGCGTCTCTTCGTCTTTTCCTCAGATGCCGCGGCAAAAAACAGGCTGTAGTCTACTCCGAAGCGACGGGAAAATCTTCAACTCTTATATAAGACTTGAAGATTTTTTTACGTGGCTTGACCTGCCTCGTTATTACTCTGGCAACTGCGAGGCAAAAAAAAGGGCCGCAAATGCGGCCCCATCCAATAGCTGAGAGTGATGTTTCAGGCCGGCACTGGCTGGCCGCTGGCCCGCTTGCGGTACAGCACCAGGGTAGCCACCAGGCCGCAGATGGCGGCGGCGCTCATCCAGATGCCGGGGGCAGCCTTGTCGCCGGTGTACTGGATCAGGCCGGTCGCCACCGCCGGGGTGAAGCCGCCGAACAGGGCTGTGGCCAGGCTATAGGCCAGCGAGAAGCCGGCGGTGCGCACCTCGACCGGCATGACTTCGGTCAGGGCCACCACCATGGCGCCGTTATAGCTGGCGTACAGGAAGGACAGCCACAGCTCGACCACCAGCATCTTGCCGAAGCTGGCATCGTGCACCAGCCAGTTGATGGCCGGGTAGGCGGTCAGGATGGTCAGGATGGTGAAGGCCAGCAGGATCGGGCGGCGACCGATGCGGTCCGACAGCGCGCCCATGATCGGCAGCCAGATGAAGTTGGACAGGCCGACGCAGAGTGTCACGATCAGGCTGGCTTCGGTCGACAGCTTGAGCACGCTCTTGCCGAAGGTCGGCGTGTAGACCGTGATCAGGTAGAACGAGACGGTGGTCATCGACACCAGCATCATGCCGGCGATCACCAGTTTCCAGTTGTCGATCATGGAGCGGAAGATCTGGCTGGTCGACAGGCGATGCTTGCGGGCCTTGAATTCTTCGGTCTCCTGCAGCGAGCGGCGGATCACGAACAGCACCGGCACGATCAGGCAGCCGATGAAGAACGGCACGCGCCAGCCCCAGTCACCGATCTCGGCCGGCGACAGGCTGGTATTGAGGGCGTAGCCGATGGCGGCGGCGACGATGATGGCGACCTGCTGGCTACCTGACTGCCAGCTGACATAGAAGCCCTTGTTGCCCGGTGTGGCCATTTCGGCCAGATATACCGATACACCGCCCAGCTCAACCCCGGCCGAGAAGCCTTGCAGCAGGCGTCCGATCAGCACCAGTACCGGCGCCAGCGCACCGATGGTGGCATAGCCGGGAACACAGGCGATCAGCACCGTGCCCAGCGCCATCAGCGCCAGGGTGACGATCAGGCCCTGGCGACGGCCGACGCGGTCGACATAGGCGCCGAGGATGATGGCGCCCAGTGGTCGCATCAGAAAGCCGGCGCCGAAGGTCATGAAGGTCAGCATCAACGAAGCGAATTCGTTGTCGCTGGGAAAGAAGGCCTTCGAGATGTGGGTGGCGTAGAAGCCGAACAGGAAGAAGTCGAACATTTCCATGAAGTTGCCGCTGGTGACGCGCAGCACCGTGGAAAGCTTCGACGGCGAAGATGTGGATGTAGTCATGATTGCCTCTTTTGGTTGGCGAGCCGTGTATTCCGGCCTGGCGCCCATCATGCAGCGCGACGCGAGGTCGCGCGCTGGCGGGTTCTGTGATGTTTTCTAGCTATTGCGCCGCCGATTCTAGCCGCTAATTCGACATTGTGCGTGCGCTCGATCAGCAGAAATGAAAAAAGGCCGCCTCCTGTTGGGAGGCGGCCTGTTTGCGGTCACTACTGCGGTCGCTACGTCGAAACGTTTACCGCCTGGAGGGGGCAGCTGCCGAACGACATCCCGAGGGCGAAGCCGAAAGAGGCCAGGCCGATGGCGGCGATGACCGTGACCACCACGATCGGCAATACGCCGCCGCCCAGCTGTTGAAGTTCATCGTAGTCGACGCCGCGCATGCTGTTGCTCCTTCGATATTGGTTTGCGAAAGTGCATGCTAGGCGCCGGCGACCGCAGGCACGCGCGCCGCCGATCAGGGCGAGCGAATAATCGAAGAACTTGCATCGCCCGGGGTGGCCCGCCGCTGGTCACGGCGATGCGCGAAGCGATACAGCAAGGGCAGCACCAGCAGCGTGAGCAAGGTCGACGACAGGATGCCGCCGATCACCACGGTGGCCAGCGGGCGCTGCACCTCGGCGCCGGTGCCGGTCGCCAGCGCCATCGGCACGAAGCCCAGCGAGGCCACCAGCGCCGTCATCAATACCGGTCGCAGCCGCGTCATGGCGCCCTCGGTCACCGCCTCGAACAGCGGCATGCCTTCGTCACGCAGGCCGCGGATGAACGAAATCATCACCAGTCCGTTGAGCACCGCCACGCCCGACAAGGCAATGAACCCCACGGCCGCCGAGATCGACAGTGGAATGCCCCGCATCCACAGCGCCAGCACGCCGCCGGTCAGGGCAAAGGGAATGCCGGTCAATACCAGCAAGCCATCCTTGAGGCTGCCGAACATGGCCAGCAGCAGGCCCAGTATCAGCAGCAAGGCGGCCGGGACCACGATCTGCAGTCGTGAACGGGCCGATTCGAGGTTCTCGAACTGGCCGCCCCAGGAGGTCCAGTAGCCCGAGGGTACCTTGACCTCGCTGGCAATGCGGGCGGCGGCGTCGGGCACGAACGAGCCCAGGTCGCGCCCGCGCACATTGGCGCTAACGACGATGCGGCGCTTGCCGTTTTCGCGACTGACCTGGTTGGGGCCGGGCGCCAGCTGCAGCGTGGCCACTTCAGACAGCGGCACGAAGGTGCTGCGCTGGCCGCTCGATGGCAAGGCCAGCGGCAGGCGCAGCAGGGCGTCGGGATCATTGCGCATCGCTTCCGGCAGGCGCACCACGATATCGAAGCGGCGGTCGCCTTCGAACACAACGCCGCTTTCCTTGCCACCGGTGGCGGCGGCCACGGTGTCCTGGATCTGGCTGATCGACATGCCGTAACGGCCGGCCTTTTCGCGATCGATGACCACGGTCAGCATCGGCAGCCCCGTGGTTTGCTCGACCCGCACTTCGGTGGCGCCCGGCACGCCTTGCAGCGAACGGGCGATGGACTGGGCGGTGCGTTCCAGCACCTGCATGTCGTCGCCGAAGACCTTCACCGCCACATCGCTGCGCACGCCCGAGATCAACTCGTTGAAGCGCAACTGGATCGGTTGCGAGAATTCGACGTTGTTGCCCGGCAGGCGTGATGTCTCCTGCTGGATCGCCGCCAGCAGTTGCGCCCGGGTCTTGCGGGGCGCCGGCCACTGGTCTTCGGGCTTGAGCATGATGTAGGCGTCGGAGATGTTGGGCGGCATCGGGTCGGACGCGACTTCGGCGGTGCCGGTGCGGGCAAACACCCGTTCGATCTCGGGGAAGGCCTGCATCAGCCGGGTCTCGATCTGCTGCTGCATCTGCACCGACTGGCTCAGGCTGGTGCCCGGGATGCGCAATGCCTGCAGCGCCAGGTCGCCCTCGTTCAGGCTGGGCACGAACTCGCTGCCCAGCCGGGTGCCCAGCAGGGCGGTCAGCAGCAGCACCGCGCCGACGCCAGTCAGCACCACGGCGCCATTGGCCAGCGACCATGACAACAGCGGTGCATAGGCGCGACGGGCCGCGCCCATCAGGCGGTTTTCCTTCTCGGCCACGCGTTCGCCGATAAACAGCGCAATGGCCGCCGGGATGAAGGTGACCGAAAGCAGCATGGCGCCGGCCAGGGCGATGACCACCGTCAAGGCCATCGGGTGGAACATCTTGCCTTCCACCCCGGTGAGGGCAAACATCGGCAGGTACACCACCATGATGATCAACTGGCCGAACAGCAAGGGGCGGCGCGCTTCCCGGGCCGCCTCGAAGACCTGCTCGAAGCGCTCGGACAGGGTCAGTCTTCGACCTGCCTGTTGCTGCGCATGGGCCAGGCGGCGCACGCAATTCTCGACGATCACCACGGCGCCATCGACGATGATGCCGAAATCCAGCGCGCCCAGGCTGAGCAGGTTGGCGCTGAGCTTGGTGGCGACCATGCCGCTGAAGGTAAACAGCATCGCCAGCGGGATCACCATGGCCGTGATGAGCGCGGCCCGCAGGTTGCCCAGGAACAGGAACAGCACCGCAATGACCAGCACCGCGCCTTCGATCAGGTTCATCTTGACCGTATTGATGGCACGGTCGACCAGCGTGGTGCGATCGTAGACGGTGACGGCATGCACCCCTTCGGGCAGCGACCGGTTGATCTCGCCGAGCCGGCGATGCACCGCCTGCGACACCGTGCGGCTGTTTTCACCGATCAGCATGAACACGGTTCCCAGCACCACCTCGCGACCGTTCTCGGTGGCAGCCCCGGTGCGCAGCTCGCGCCCGATGCTGACCTCGGCGACATCGCGCACCCGCACCGCCACCCCCTGGTGGTTGGCCAGCACGACATTGCCGATGTCGTCCAGGTTGCCCAGTTGGCCCGGCACGCGCAGCAGGTATTGTTCCGAGCGGCGTTCGATGTAGCCGGCGCCGACATTGGCGTTGTTGCGTTCCAGCGCCGCCGACAGGTCGGCCAGCGTCAAGCCGTAGGACGACAGGCGAGCCGGCGAGGGCGCCACATGGAACTCGCGCACATGACCGCCGATGGTATTGATCTCGGTCACGCCCGGCACGTTGCGCAGTTGCGGCTTGATGATCCAGTCCTGGATTTCACGCAGGTCGCTCGGCGTATAGGGCTGGCCATCGGGCTTGCGCGCATCTTCCCTGGCCTCGACGGTCCACAGGTAGATCTCGCCCAGGCCGGTCGAGATCGGACCCATGGCCGGTTCGGCGCCGGGCGGCAGCTTGCTGCGGGCTTCCTGGATGCGTTCATTGACCAGTTGGCGGGCGAAGTAGATGTCGGTGCCATCCTTGAAAATCACCGTCACCTGCGACAACCCGTAGCGCGACAGCGAACGGGTCTGCTCCAGGTGCGGCAGGCCGGCCATGGCGGTCTCGATCGGATAGCTGATGCGCTGCTCGGTTTCGAGCGGCGAATAGCCGGGGGCATTGGTATTGATCTGTACCTGCACGTTGGTGATGTCGGGTACCGCGTCGATGGGTAGTCGCTGGTAGCTGTACAGGCCGATGATGGCCATGCCCAGCACCAGTGCGAGCACCAGCCAGCGCTGTGCAATGGCAAATCGGATGAGGCGTTCGAACATGAGGTTTCCTTTATCGTGGCGTCAAGTGGTCAGTGCGCATGTTCGGCACTGGACTTGCCCATTTCGGCCTTGATCATGAAGGCGTTGACGGCGGCATAGCGCTGGCCCGGCTGCAGGCCGTCGACGATTTCGGTGCGGCCGCCCTGGCTGCGTCCGGTGCGCACCGGCTGGGCCTTGAAGCCGCTTTCGGTGGCGACGAACACCACGTTGCGTTGCTCCAGCGTGTGGATGGCATCCTCGGGTACCGCCAGGACTTGCCGGGGCGCGCCGCTGGCCACATCGACGGTGACGAACATGCCTGGCCGCCAGGCGCCGCCCGGGTTGGCCAGCACCGCATGGGCCTTGGCGGTACGGGTCTGTTCGCCCAGCAATGCGGCGACATAGGCGATCTTGCCGCTGGCGCTGGACGTCAACGCGCTGGCCTTGACCGTGACGGCGGCACCCACGCGCACCGTATCGAGCGCGCTGGCGGGGATGTCGATCTCGGCCCACACCGAGCGCAAGTCGGCAATGGTCAATACGGCCGTGTCTTCCCGCACCATCTCGCCCAGCGCGATGTGTTTTTCAACCACCACCCCATCGAACGGCGCCCGGATCTGCAAGCTGCCGCCGCCCTGGGGGCCGGCACCCAGCGCGTTCAATTTCTGCGTCGCATTGGCGGCGCCGATCTCGGCTTCGCGCAGTGCGCTGCGGGCTTGCTGCAGGTCCTGTTCGGCCGAGATGCGTTCGTCCCACAACGCTCGTTCGCGGGCGTGGTTTTCGCGTGCCAGGACCAGGCGTTGCTGCGCCGCCTGCGCCTCGCTGCGCAGTTCCGACACGGCGGCGCTGGAGATGCTGGCCAGTAGCTGGCCGCGACTGACCTGTTGCCCCAGTCGTACCGATACCGTCTGCACCACGCCGGCCGCGCGCGGCACCACGTGGGCGGTGCGGTCGGCGTCGAAGCGGATCTCTCCGGGCAGCGCCAGGGTGCTGGCCATCTCGCTCAAGGCGGCGTCGGCCACCACCACCCCGGCGCTACGGATCTGCTCGGCGCTGAAGGCGATCTGGTCGCCGCCTTCCTTGCCATGGTCGTCGTCATGGTCATCGTGGTCATCCTGCTTAGCCGCTGCGGCAACTTCAGCGGCGTTGGCAGGCGCCTGTGCGGTGTGACCATGGCTGTCGTTTTCGGTGTGGCCGGCCTCATCGGCGTGGTCGTCGTGGCCGCTTCTTGTTGACCAGACGATGGCCCCTGCGGCCAGTGCGGTGCCAATCAGGATGGCGGCAATGATGCGTTTGTTGTTCATGTTGTTCCTTAATGGGAGGCGCCCGGGGCGCTGGTCGGGTCGTCGCCGAGCAGCGCTTGCAGCGCGGCGTCGGCACGGTGCGCACCAGTCAGGGCGCGCAGGTATCGGGTCTGGGTGTCGAACAGCGTGCGCTGGGCGTCCAGCACTTCGGTCAGCCCGAACTTGCCCAGCGTGAAGCCGCGCGTAGCGGTGTCATAGGCCTGTTGCGCGGCCGGCAGCACCTGCTGGCGCAAGCTCAGCGCTTCGGCACGGGCATGGCGCAAGGTCTCGAAGCCTTCGGCCGCCGCCATCTGCGCCTGCAGTTCGGCGGCGACCAGGTCATCGCGGGCCTGGTCGGCCTGGCGCAGCGCCTGCAGCAGGTTGCCCTGGTTGCGGTCGAACAGGGGCAACGGCATCGACACCCCGATGACCAGTGCATTGCGGGCCGCTTCTTCGTCGCGCTTGCTGCCCAGGCTCAGGGTCACGTCGGGCGTGCGCTTGCTGCTTTCGATGGCGCTCAGTGCCTGGCGTCGATCGACTTCCAGCGCGGCCAGCCGCACCACCGGCGCGGACGCGGCGCGGCGCACGACATCGCCGATCTCGGGGAGCGGCGGCAGCACATCGCCGTCGCCTTCGGGCTGGCCGGCGCAAGCGCCACGCCCCAGGAGCGCATTGAGCCGGTACTGGCTGATGCGCCATTCGCTGTCGGCCTGGCTCACTTCAAGGGCGATGCCGGCGGCCGCCACCTGCGCCCGGGTCTGTTCCAGTGGCGGTAATTTGCCGGCTTGCACCCGGCGCCCGGTGGAGTCGGCCATGCGTTCGGCCAGCGTGGCGCTGTGGCGCGCCAGTGCCAGCCGCTGCACGTTGTGCAGCACTTCCAGCCAGGCCAGCGTGACTTCGCTGCGCAAGCCCGACAGGCGGGCGGCGAGTTGCTGGCGCGCCATGTCCTGCGCCAGTTGCGCCGCATCGGTACGGGCGCGGCGCTTGCCGCCCAGTTCCAGCGTCTGGCTGACGGTATAGGTGGTGGTGCGGGTGGCGCGGCGGGTATCTTCGATCTCGACGGCGAGTTGCGGATTGGGCCATGCGCCGGCCTGTTGCAGGGCGCCATCGGTGGCGGCCAGCGCATGACGGGCCGACGCCAGGCCCGGGTTGTGATCGAGCGCCAGTTGCTGCGCCTGCGGCAATGTCAGTGCTGCATTCACGGCGGGGCAACCGGAACCGGTGGCCAGCGGCAGGTCGGGCGGGTTTTGGGCCATGACGTGACCGGCAGGCAGCAGCAGTGCTGCCGTCAGTGCCGGCATGAGGACGTGCTTGAACATCGGATTCTCCGAAAAAGTGGAAAGAATCGGCGCGCGTCCAGGCCCGACCTGATGCGGGTGTCAGGTGCGAGGCTTGATCAATGACAGGGAAAGGTCGAGACCGGGGAGCGGCGCCGCGTTAGGACGCGGCGCGCCAATCGGGCTCGTCAGGGTGTTCGGGGATGTGGGATGAAAATGCCAGCGACAAGCCGGTCGGGGCCGGAGTCCGGGCGCGTGCAAAGCGGTGCGAGATACGTCCGGGGTAGCCCAGGCTGGCGGCCGCCATTTCGCAGCTGCTGCAAAAGCCTGATGCCAGCTTGGCGGCGACGTCGCCCGCCGGCTTGGTCGCGACTTCGTGATGCTCGGCATGGACCACGGTGGCCGGATGCTCCCAGTACGGGCCGAGCGCGGCCCAGCAAAGCTGGGCCAGCGTAATCGACATCAGTAGGGTGCAGAGCAGTTTTCGCATGAAGCCGGGCAGGCAGGAATGACGCAATGCAGCGATTCTACCCGGCGCACCATCCGCCTTCAATGAATTAAATCATCAATCAGTGCAGGCTGGCGGCGGGCCCGAAGAATTCATACCGGCATTGCGACTCGGGCAGCCCCAGCTCCAGCAGCATCCGGCGCACCGCCTTCATGAACGGCTTGGGACCGACGAAATAGACATCGACGTCCGGTGTGGCGGGCATCCAGCGCTGCAACAGTTCGCCGTTGAGCAGGCCGGTAGCGTGGGGCGCAGGGTCGCCTTCGCGCGCCAGCTCGTAGCAGAAGAAATTGCGTAGCTGAGGGTGTTGCGCGGCCAGCGCTTCGAGATCGGCGCGGAACGCCTGCGCCCCGGCATCGCGCGCGGCATGGATGAAGTGAACCGGACGGCCATCCGGCAGGGCCGCCGCCAGCATGGTCAGCAGCGGGGTGATGCCGACGCCGCCGGCAATCAGCACCAGCGGCTTGTTGCCGGCGCTGAGCGTGAAGTCGCCCGATGGCGGGAACAGTTCGAGCACCGAGCCTACATCGACGGCGTCGTGCAACTGGCGCGAGACGCGGCCGCCAGCTTCACGCTTGACGCTGATGCGATATTGCGGCGGCTGGCCCGGCTGTTGCAGCGGCGCCGACAGCGAATACTGGCGGCGCTGCTCCTCGCCATCGACCACCATGCGCAGCCCGATGTACTGGCCTGGCGCAAAGTCGAGCAAGGCGCCGCCATCCTCGGGGCGGAAATGGAATGACGTGATCTCGTCGCTTTCGCGCACCTTGCGGACCACCACGAAGTTGCGCGCACCGCGCCAGCCGCCGGGCGCATTGGCGTGCGCGTCATATTGCTGGCGCTCGGCGCCGATCAGGATATCGGCCAGTTGCCCATAGGCGGCGCCCCAGGCTTCGATCACCGCATCGGTGGCGATCTCGGCGCCCAGCACGTCGCGGATGGCGCGCAGCAGGCAGTCACCCACCATCGGGTAATGCTCGGGCATGACCTGGATCGCCACGTGCTTGGCCACGATCTGGCCGGCCAGCGGACCCAGCGCCTCGAGCCGGTCGATGTGACGTGCATACATCAGGACGCCATTGGCCAGCGCGCGCGGCTGGTCCCCGCTTTCCTGGTGGGTGCGGTTGAACAGGGGACGCACCTGCGGATAGTCGCGCATGAGCATCTGGTAGAAATGGGTGGTCAGCGCCTCGCCGCCGGATTCCAGCAGGGGCACGGTGGACTTGACGATGGCGAGTTGGGCAGCGGTGAGCATAGAGAGCCTTTCGGTGTGGACGTTGGGCCGGCAGTGCCGGATGACGCCTTTATCTCAAGATGCATGCCAGTCGCTACTGCCTGTTGAATCAAGGACTTGCTGATGAGAGGAGTCTGGCTGACTATGTCAAAATGACTCATTATTTAACCCGCACCGTGTCGAAATGACTTCAAAAACCCTGCTGGATGCTGTCTTGCCTCTCGTGGCCGACCTGTCGCGCAGCATCGATGACCGTGAGCGGTATCGCCGCCTGTTGCATGCCATGCGTACGCTGTTTCCGTGTGATGCAGCGGCGCTGTTGCGATTGGATGGCGAGGTGCTGGTGCCGCTGGCCATCGATGGCTTGTCCAGCGATACCCTGGGACGGCGTTTCCGGGTGGCCGATCATCCTCGTTTTGCCGCATTGCTGGTGCGCGCGGTGCCGACCCGGTTCGCGGCCGATTCGCCGTTGCCCGATCCGTATGACGGGTTGGTCGATGGTCTCAACGATGCTCACTCAGGGCAGCTGGAAGTGCACGATTGCATGGGGTGTGCGCTCAACGTCAACGGTCGGCCGTGGGGTTTGCTGACGCTGGACGCGTTGGGTGCGGGGCGCTTCGACCAGGTCGATCCGGCGTCGCTGCAGGCGTTTGCCGATTTGGCGGCGGCAGCGGTAACGGTAGCGGTACGCATCGATGATCTGTCGCAAACCAGTGAGCAGGAGCGCCAGCGCGCCGAGGCGTATCGATTGGGCCTGGAGCAAAGCCAGGGCAGGCGCGAGCTGATCGGGCAGAGTGAGGCTCACGCCCAGCTGATGCAAGAGATTCGCCTGGCTGGCCCCAGCGAGATGACGGTATTGATCACCGGCGAGACCGGGGTCGGCAAGGAACTGGTGGCGCATGCGCTGCATGCGGCGTCGTCGCGGGCGCGCAAGCCCATGATCAGCCTCAATTGCGCGGCCTTGCCCGACACCCTGGTGGAGAGTGAATTGTTCGGCCATGTGCGCGGCGCGTTTTCGGGCGCGGTGGCGGATCGGCGCGGCAAGTTCGAGATGGCCGATGGCGGCACGCTGTTTCTGGACGAGGTGGGGGAATTGCCGCTGCAGGTGCAAGCCAAGCTGCTGCGAGTATTGCAGAGCGGGCAGTTGCAACGGGTCGGCTCGGACCGCGAGCATCGGGTCGATGTGCGACTGCTGGCCGCTACCAATCGCGACCTGGCCGACGCGGTCAAGCAGGGCCGTTTTCGGGCGGATTTCTATCATCGGCTGAGTGTGTTCCCGATCCAGGCGCCACCGCTGCGCGAGCGTGGTCATGACATCCTGCTGCTGGCCGGTTTTTTCCTGGAAGAGAACCGCGCCCGGCTGGGCCTGTCCAGTCTGCGCCTGGATGCCGGCGCCCAGCAGGCGCTGTTGCAATATGCCTGGCCGGGTAATATCCGCGAGCTGGAACACCTGATCGGACGCAGCGCCTTGCGCGCCCTGGCGGGCCACCCGCGGCGGCCCGCCATCGTGACGCTGGGCGCTCGTGATCTGGAACTGGGATCTGGTGCCGAACCGCCCGCGGCGACGGTCGAGACGCCGTCGCAGCGTTCGGCCCCACCCGTTGGGCTGCGTGAGGCCATCGAACAGATCGAACGAAAACTGGTGGCCGACAGCCTGGAGCGGCATGCCGGCAACCTGGCCGCCAGCGCCCGCGAACTGGGCCTGGACCGGGCCAACCTGAACCGCCTGGCGCGGCGCCTGGGACTACGCTAGCGGACCATTCAAGGGTAGAGCACATCCAGGGTGGCGGTGCCGCTGACCGGCACCGGTCCCGGCGCGAATGAATGGCCGCCGATCATCACCGTCGGCTGGACGCTGATGTCGACGCTGAAGTTGCTGGCCGCGTGCGCCAGGTCGTCGGCCCGGCGCCAGGCATAGCGATGCGAAGGCGTCAGCGCCAGGCCCGGGGTCTTGCGTTGCCACTGGCCGTTATGGCGCCGGGCATAGAAGATATGCATCGGTTTGCCGTCGGCCACGGCGCTGCCGGTTTCGAAATTCACATCGTAGAGTCCGATCCAGCGTGCGCCGATGCGACTCATGCCATAGGCCGCGCGCACTCCTGGCACGAACCGGTGCGCCGAGAAAGCCACGGCGATGCGGGTGGGCGCCACGCAGTCGATGGTCAGATTGATGGTCTTCTTTTCGAGTTGCGCCGGGCTATCCCCCGGCAGCGACTGCGGCGCGATGGCCCCGAAGTCGACCACGCCGTCGTTGGCAAAGCTGGGGGCGCAGGCGGCGGGACGAACGATGCCGCTCAATTGCAGCGTCGAGCGTTGTTCCGCCGCTGTCTGGCTACAGACCAGCAGCACAGGCAGCAGCAGCCCCGGGTGGATGCGCCGCCTGTGTGCGGCGCGCCTATGGATACTCAAGCACCAGCGTGGCACTGCCGTCGAGCCTGATTTCGCTCTGCAGCGGGAGCTGATCGAGCGGTTCTGGCCAGAGCTTGACGACGAGATCACCATTGAGGGCGCCAAACGAACCGGTTTGCGGCTGGGCCGTCGTGCTCCATGCATACTTGTATTCCTTGGTGATGAACTCTCCCTGGTCGATGAACTGCCACGCCGATTCCGTATCCGGCGCGCGGAGCAGTCTGGCGTCCTGGCCGTCGGCCTTGAGTGTCCTGAAAAGGATGTTATACATGCCGATATTCTTGTCGTCGACGCGGCCCAGTCCGAACATCGTGGCCCGGCTGGCCGCCGTGGAGAGGGTATTCCAGATCGCCGGCACGCTATTGGTGCGGTCATCCTTGAAGCTGAGCCGGGGCGAATTGGCCGGCACGCACTGTATTGCGAATGACAGCGACCGTTCGCCGCTCAGTTTGCGCATACCGTCGCCGGGCAGGTCGGCGGCCGTGATCGTGCCGAAATCGGCGCTGCCGTTGTTGCCGAGCGTGATCGTGCAGGGCGCCGGCACGACGCGACCGATGACTCGTAACTGGGCAGTGTCAGCGGCCATCGCGGCAGGCAGGAAAACGGTTGGAAACAGCAAGGCGCACATCAGCTGGCGCCGCGACGGCTGGCCCCGGCGTGGTGCGGGAAGAGCGCCACTGGCGCGGTCGGTGCGGGTTGGAGGGCAGGGGGTCTTCATGGGTAATCTCGGTAAGGGCGGCAGCCAGGCGACTTGGATCAATATTCCAGATCGATCGTGGCCCAGCCGTTGAAGGGGATTTCTCTTTCCAGTGGCAAGTTGTGGGGCTGCTCAAGCATGTAGCTCAATACGATTTCGCCGTCGATGCGTTCGAAGCTGGCGGCGCGAATGTGGCGGTCGCCGGTCCAGCCGAGTGAGGCGGTGGTGAGGATGTAGTTGTAGTTTTCAAGGTGATAGCCGGGTTTGCCGTCAGGCCCGTCGTCATAGACCGGCCGCACTTTTTCGTTGCCCGATTTGAGGCTGTCCGGCTCGAAATACATGTAGTACGAACCGATATCCTTGCCGTCTACCTTGCCCAGTCCGAACATGTTCGGCCGGCCGTGGCGTGCTTCGGCCCAGTCGCGATGAAACGTCGGCACGCTGTCGGCCTGGTTGTCGGTAAAGCGCATGCGTACCCGGCTGGGCTGGGTGCACTGCAGGTGAAAGCTGAAGCGGGCAGCGGCGTGTTTGGCGTGGCGTGCCATTGGGTAGAGCGACGCTGCCTGGAGCGTGCCAAGGTCGACCAGGTTGCTGCCCAGCGCGATCGAGCAGGGGGGCGGCATGATGGTGCCGGTGACATTCAATTTGGCCGAATCGGCGCCATGCGCCGGCGTTGCGATGGCGATGCCCAGCGTTGCAAGCGGTAGCATGCAAGCGGCCAGGCGGGTGAGTGGGGGAGACCGTTTCATCATAGGTATTCCAGGAAGTAAGGAGGGCGGGAAACCCGCCCGGGTTGCTGCCGGTCAAGCTGCGCAGATGATCATTCGTACTTGAGCTCAAAAGTCGATGCGCCGTCCAGGCGGATGTCTTCGCCGAGGTTCAGCTGGTCGATGGGCGGCAGGTGAACCTGAACCGCCAGGGCCATCTTGAAGGTCTTGAATGCGCCTGGCATGTGGTCGCCCGTGTGCGACCAGGCCAGCCACCGGTCCGATGCGGCATAGGCGTCGGCCGGCGCGTGCCAACTGCCATTGGCGTCATCCGAGGCCGACATCGTGACGACGTCGCCGTTGCCGGCGGTGCCCGCGGCCAGGATCTTGATGTGATAGGAGCCCACCTTGTTCTCGCCATTCCGCCCCAGCCCGTAATGGAAGCGCTCGTCCAGCATGCTGACCGAGGGGATCGCGGTATTCGGGCGTTCGTCCCTTACCCTGACGCGCACCTTGGCGGCCTGGGCGCAGAACACCTGGAATTCGACATTGCGTTCGCCCACCTTGATGGGGGCGTTGCCGTTGGCCAGCTTCGACAGGTCCAGCGATCCGAAGTTGATCTTGCCGCCGTTGTCGAACTGGGGATTGCAGGGTTTGGGTTTGATCACGCCCTCGATCGACAAGGTGGCCGATGCGCTCCCTTCGTTGGCGGCGGCCGGCAGGCCCGCAGCGATCAGGACCAGGGCGGCCAGTGGCTTGTGCAGGAGTGCGGGTCGATTCATGTTGTTCCTTTCGTGGGTCGGATGGAGGCTTTTAGTGCGCAGGACGTGGCCGGCACCAGACCAGATCGGGCGCGCTGCATAGCACGAACGATCCGTGCAGGTGCACTTGCGCCGGATGAGGATGAAGATAGGGAGTGTGGGCGACGATGAAATGCGCCGGCATGGCAACCGGGGTGTCCGCGTGGCGGGACGATGCCGTCAGATACAGCAATGCAAGAGAAGACAGGGTGACAACTACGTTTGACATGGTGATGTGCTCGACTGGGAATGCCGCATTATTTCCCTTCGAAAACATTTTGGGTGATACCTGTTATTTCTCACGCGCCAAAAGGACAGCGTCTCGAATAACTTTTATATGTTGTCGTCTTGAAGTGACGTTTTGACTTTTATGGCAGTCAAAAAGCTGATTTTAGGATGCGGTGTTGGCGTTGCGGAGGGACGTCGCCGCGCTGGCGAGGAGGCGCGTTGAATATCAGGATGACATTCAGGTGGGGGATGTTCGGTAGGGTTTGTGTCGCCTGGAAAAACAATCAGGACAGGCAAGGCTGCCTGTCCTGACTATCCGCATCCGGTCGGTGCCGGTTGCCATTATGTGTTGGCCTCTGACCTGGGGTCTTTGGCCTGTCTCCACATCTCCTGCTTGAATGCGGTGAATCTGGCGCCGATGGCGGCAGCCAGATCTTGGTATTGATTGCTTCGTTTGCCTGCTCTGCTTACTGTGCTGGTTCGTCGCCGTCGAGATCGGCGTGCTGGCCGCGGATGCGGATGGCAGTCAGTCGCGCTGCTGCAGCGTCATCCTCGACGAGCGGTCCATCAGTGGCGCCGGGCGCGACGGCGTTCTGTTGTTGTACCGGTTGATGCTGCAGGGCGCCGACTGTGTGAGTCGAATTCGACATGATGATCTCCAAGGGATAGAAAAATGTCGTGCTCCCTGGCGGTCCAGCTGGCAGGGTGAGCGGGCAGCGCAGAGCATGCCCTGATGGCTGAACATTATGCCTTCAAGTTGCGGCGCAATATCGGCTCTCGTCCGATTTGTTTGTAGGAAAGCCGGTAATTTACCGAAATTTCTTGTCGATCTGATAGCGAACTTCCGCATTCTTTGCTGCAAGGCAAAATCACCTTTCCGGGTGGAAAAGATTTATATCGATACCGTCAGTCCTACCCCGGTTTGCGGCAATCGCCGATGGGGCGCGGCAACATCAATTTCTATGATGGTCGCCAGATTTTCAACTCTGGAGAATGCCCATGTCCGAACGCAAGCAATCCAACGCCAACACCTACAAGGTCATCGAAATCGTCGGCAGTTCGCCCACCGGCACCGATGATGCCATCCGCAATGCCATTGCCGACGCCGGCAAGACGGTCAAGCACATCGACTGGTTCGAGGTGGTCGAAACCCGTGGGCATGTCGAGAACGGCAACATCGGGCACTTCCAGGTGACGCTCAAGCTGGGTTTTCGCCTTGAGGGTTGAGTAAGCGCAAGCCTGCCACGCCTACCGTCGAGCGCGGATTGTCCGGCTTGGCTCATCGTTGGCGAGGCGGATCAGAAGCAGCGCTTTCGAGGCCCTTCCATGCAGCTTGGTCGGGCTTCGGATGCGGCAGCGCCGCATGGTCCGTCCATAATTTCCTCGATATCCCGATAGTCCCCGCGCCACAGGGGCTTCGCCGCACTGCAACGGTAGGATTCATCCTACGCCACGTAGCGCTGCTGTCCGATAGTGAGCACATGCAAGGCTCCGTATAACGTAATCATCGGCGCACCCAAGTTTTCCGGTAGCACAACAATAAATTGCAGACGCTCGGCAGGTTGGAGTCAAGTCTGCACCCGGCGCGCCAGTGCTTTCTACCCAGGTGCTTTCTCATTGAGGGGATTATCTTGCAAGCTCGAGTCCTGTTAGTCAGTTCCGAGGCCGTACCACTCGTCAAGACGGGCGGCCTGGCGGACGTTATCACCGCGTTGGCGGTTTCCCTGCGCCGGGTCGGCGTCGATGCCAGCATCCTGATGCCGGCCTATCCGGAAGCCGTGCGCAATCTGGGTGATGCGGTCCAGGTCAACCTCAAGAATGGCTTGCCAGGCGGTGCCGGGCGTCTGCTGCGCGGGACCGTGCCGGGCACCGACGTGCCGGCGCTGCTGCTCGATACCGCGCGCTTTCGCCAGCGCGGCGCCAATCCCTACGTCGACACCGACGGCGTTGAATTCAGCGACAATGCAGTGTGCTTCGCCGACCTGTCGCATGCGGCGGTGGCCATCTGCGCCGGCGAGACCACCTTGCCGGTGCCGCACGTGGTGCACGCCAACGATTGGCACGCCGGCCTGATTCCGTGCCTGCTGAAGCTGCGCGGGCTGGATCATATCGGCACCATGCTGACCATCCACAACCTGGCGTTCCAGGGCAATTTCGACCTGGACGTGGCCGAGCAGATCGGTATTCCGCAGCATTTGCTGACCGGCGACGGCGTCGAATACTGGGGCAAGCTGTCGTTCCTCAAGGCCGGCATCCGGTTTTCGGATTGCGTCTCCACCGTCAGCCGCAACTACGCCAGCGAAATCCTCACGCCGCGCTTCGGCTGCGGCATGGACGGCATCCTGGCCTTCCGCCGGCTCGACCTGCGCGCGATCCCGAACGGCATCGATGCCTCGCTGTGGGACCCGGTCGACGATCCGCTCATCGCCCGCAACTTCGGCATCGGCGACATGAAAGGCAAGGCCGCCTGCAAGCGTGATCTGCAGAAGCTGTTCGGCCTGGTGCCGGCCGATCCGTTTGCCCCGGTGATGGGCATCGGCAGCCGCATCTCGCACCAGAAGATGGCCGATGTCGTCATCGAGGCCATTCCCGGCATCATGCAAGCGCATCCGCGCCTGCAGATGGTCGTGCTGGGTTGTGGCGAACATGAATACGAACAGGGCTTGCTGGCCCTGGCCGAGCGCTACCGTGGCCGCATGGCCGTGCACATCGGCTACGACGAACGGCGCGCCCATGCGTTGCACGCTGGCAGCGACATGCTGTTGCACCCGACCCGTTTCGAGCCATTCGGCCTGACCCCGATCTATGCCCAGCGCTATGGCGCCATCCCGATCGGCTCGCGGGTGGGTGGCCTGGTCGACACGGTCTGCGATATCGATGTCGACCCGGCCAATGCCACCGGCGTGCTGTTCGACGGCGAACGCGCCGAGGACATGCAGCAAGCCGTGGCGCGCGCCTTCGCCATCTACAACGACAATGAACGCTGGCAAGCGGTGCAGCGCAACGCGATGTCGGTCGATTGCGACTGGGCCGGCCCGACCCAGGCCTATATCGACGCCTATGCCAGCGTGGCCGATCCGGCCGTGCGCACCCTGTTTGCGCCCACCCGTCCGGCGCCGGCAACGTTGCCGGTGGCACGACCGGCAGTGCAGGGCGAACGCAGGTCGGGCGCGGCAGCGGCGCTGGCTGCGGCCATCGCCAATGTGGTCGGTGGCGGTGCAGCCGTCAAAGCAGTCGCATGATGGCAGTAAGCCCGTCAGTTGCCGGCCGGCGCTGACGGGTGGCCACCACAGGCCGTCGGGGCCAGGCATGCGGTCCCACCCCCACACCTTCATCAACATCGATAAAAAGAACAGGAGTAAGCATGTCCGGCATGTCTGTCTTGGCCTATCGCGAACCGGTCCAGGGACCGGCATCGTCCAGCCCGAAAACACCTGCCACCAGCGGCGCCCCAGCGGCGCCCGCGTCATCCCGGGAAGATCTGCTCTCGGATGTCGATCTCGCCAGATTCAATGCCCTGCTCCAGGGCAGCCTCAATGAACCGTTTTCCCTGCTTGGGCCGCATTGCCACGACGGCAATCGACTCAGCCTGCGCTGCTTTCATCCGGGCGCCGATGCGGTGCGGGTGAAGTGTCCGCGCAGCAGCAAGTTGCTGACGTCGCTGGCGCAGTTGCCCGCACCCGATGGCTCGCCCAGCGGGTTCTTCGTCGGGGTGATCGCCGATATCACCCGTGAGGAAGCCGCAACCGATTACCTGTTTGAAGTCGACTGGCGCCAGCAGGACGGCAGCATCAAGGTGCAGACCACCGAGGATACCTACGCCTTCGGGCTGTTGCTGGGCGAGCTCGACCTGCACCTGCTGCAGGAAGGGCGTCATCGCCAGCTGGCCGATTGCCTGGGCGCGCGCGCCATCGAGATCGATGGCGTGCCGGGAACGCGATTCGCGGTCTGGGCGCCCAATGCCCGGCGGGTATCGGTGGTGGGCGACTTCAACCAGTGGGACGGTCGTCGCCACATCATGCGCCTGCGCCATGAGCAGGGCGTATGGGAAATCTTCATTCCCCGCATCGGCCCGGGCGATGTCTATAAATACGAGATCGTCGGTCCCGACGGCGGCGTGCTGCCGCTCAAGGCCGACCCCGTCGCGCGCGCCACCGAACTGCCGCCGGCGACCGCCTCGGTGGTGGCCGACCCGCGTCCCTATCACTGGAATGACGACCAGTGGATGGCAGAACGCGCCCGCCGCCAGGCGCTCGACGCCCCGATCTCGATCTACGAACTGCATCCGGCCTCGTGGCGCCGGGTACTGGAAGAGAACCGTCGCAACCTGGACTGGGACGAGCTGGCCGACCAGTTGATTCCCTATGTGCAGCAACTCGGCTTCACCCATATCGAACTGATGCCGGTGATGGAGCACCCCTTCGGCGGTTCGTGGGGCTACCAGCCGATCGGCCTGTTCGCGCCCAGCGCGCGCTTCGGCAAGCCCGAGCGCTTTGCCGCCTTTGTCGACCGCTGTCATCAGGCGGGCATCGGCGTGCTGCTGGACTGGGTGCCGGCGCACTTTCCCAGTGATACGCACGGCATGGCGCAATTCGACGGCACGTCGCTCTACGAACATGCCGACCCGCGCGAAGGTTTTCACCAGGACTGGAATACGCTGATCTTCAACCTCGGCCGCAATGAAGTGCGCGGCTTCCTGATCGCCAGCGCCCTCGAATGGCTGGAGCACTTTCATGTCGACGGGCTGCGGGTCGATGCGGTGGCCTCGATGCTCTATCGCGACTACAGCCGGGCCGCCGGCGAATGGGTGCCCAACATCCATGGCGGCCGTGAAAACCTGGAAGCGGTGGCCTTCCTGCGCGAGCTGAACCAGGTGGTGGCCGAACGCTGCCCCGGGGCCCTGATGATCGCCGAGGAATCGACCTCGTGGCCGGGCGTGACCTCGGACGTGGTGCACGAAGGCAATCACCACGGGCTGGGCTTCAGCTACAAGTGGAACATGGGGTGGATGAACGACACGCTGCGCTACATGGAGTCCGATCCACTGTTCCGGCGCTACCATCATCACGACATGACCTTCGGGCTGCTGTACGCCTTTTCGGAGAACTTCATCCTGCCGATCTCGCACGACGAGGTGGTGCATGGCAAGCGTGCCTTGCTGAACAAGATGCCGGGCGACGAGTGGCGGCGCTTTGCCAATAACCGCGCCTATTTCGGTTTCATGTGGACCCATCCCGGCAAGAAACTGCTGTTCATGGGCAGCGAATTCGGCCAGCCCGACGAGTTCGACCACGACCAGTCGCCGCCCTGGCATCTGCTCGATGAGCACGGTGGCCATTCCCCCGGCCATCGCCAGTTGCAGCGGCTGGTCGGCGACCTCAACCGGCTGTACCGTGATGAGCCCGCGTTGCACCAGCGCGATTGCCGCGCCGACGGTTTCGCCTGGGCCGTCGGTAACGACAGCGTCAACAGCGTGCTGGCTTACTTCCGCTATGCCGACAACGCCGCGCCGGTGCTGGTGCTGGTCAACCTGACGCCGGTGCCGCGCGAGTTTTACCGGGTCGGCGTGCCGCCGGCAGGCGATGGCCGCCCGGGGTTCTGGCGCGAAGTGCTCAATACCGACTCGGCGATCTACGGCGGCAGCAACGCCGGCAACATGGGCGGCGTACCGGCCCAGGCCGTGGGTTGGCACGGCCAGGACGCATCGATCGAAGTAACCCTGCCGCCGCTGTCGACTGTTATCCTGCGCCAGGAGGGTTGACATGAGCCAAGGCCTGCCAGACCGCCTGATGCCCGGTCTGCCTTACCCGCTGGGCGCCAGCTCGGACGGCTTGGGCGTCAACTTCGCCGTGTTCTCGGCGCATGCCACGCGGATCGACCTGTGCCTGTTCGACTCGTCCGGCAAGCGCGAACTCAAGCGCATCCCCTTGCCCGAGTGCACTGACGAGGTGTGGCACGGCTATCTGCCTGGTGCGGCACCCGGGCTGGTCTATGGTTACCGCGCCCACGGCCCGTTCGAACCGCACAAGGGCCATCGCTTCAATCCCAACAAGCTGCTGCTCGACCCTTACGCCAAGCGGCTGGTGGGGCAGGTGAGGTGGACCGATGCCCTGTACGGCTACCGGCTCCACTCGGCGCGCGCCGACCTCTCGCTGGATCGCCGTGACAGCGCCGCCGCCATGCCCAAGGCGATGGTGGTGGAAGAAGCCTTCTTGTGGGAACACGACCGCCGCCCGCAGGTGCCATGGAACAAGACCGTCATCTATGAGGCCCACGTGCGCGGCATCTCCAGGCTGCGCGACGACATCGTGCCCAACGAGCGCGGCACCTTCGCGGCCCTGGCCGACCCGGCCTTCATCGACCACCTGCTGCGCCTGGGCGTGACCACGCTGGAGTTGATGCCGGTGCACGCCTTCCTGCAGGACAGCTTCCTGGTCGAACGCGGCCTGCGCAATTATTGGGGCTACAGCACGCTGGCGTATTTTGCCCCCGAGCCGTCCTACATGTCGTCGGGCGACTTGAACGAATTCCGGATGGCGGTGCGGCGCCTGCACAGCGCCGGCATCGAAGTCATTCTCGATGTGGTCTACAACCACAACTGCGAAGGCAGTGAACTGGGGCCGATGCTGTCGTTGCGCGGCCTGGACAACGCCAGTTACTTCCGCCTGCTGCCGGATCAGCCGCGCTACCACATCAACGATACCGGCTGCGGCAACACGCTCAACATGTCGCACCCACGGGTGCTGCAGATGGTGATGGATTCGCTGCGCTACTGGGCCCAGTCGTTCCATATCGACGGTTTCCGCTTCGACCTGGGCTCCACCCTGGGACGCGAGCCGGGCGGCTTCGATCCCGGCTCCGGTTTCTTCGACGCCTTGCTGCAGGACCCGCTGCTGTCGCGCCTCAAGCTGATTTCGGAACCCTGGGATATCGGTCCTGGCGGCTACCAGCTGGGCAACCATCCGCCACGCTTCGCGGAGTGGAACGACAAGTTTCGCGATGACATGCGCAAGTTCTGGAAAGGCGACGAAAACATGCGCGGCGGTTATGCCCAGCGCATGCTGGGTTCGGCCGAGCTGTTCGAGCACAAGCGCCGCAAGCCATGGGCCTCGGTCAACTTCATCGCCTCCCACGACGGCTTCACGCTGCGCGACCTGGTCAGCTACGACGGCAAGCACAATGACGCCAACGGCGAGAACGGCAACGATGGCCACAACGACAACGCCAGCTATAACTGGGGCGTCGAGGGCGACACCGATGACCCGGCCGTGCTGGCCACCCGGGCCCGGGTACAGCGCTCGATGCTGGCCTCGGTACTGCTGGCGCAAGGCACGCCGATGCTGCTGGCCGGCGACGAATTCAATCGCACCCAGGGTGGCAACAACAACGCCTATTGCCAGGACAACGAGATCTCGTGGGTCGACTGGAAGGCGGCCCAGACACCCGACGGCGCGGCCCTGACCGCATTCACCGGCCGCGTGACGGCGATCCGCCGCGATTTCGAGGTATTGCGCGCCAATTACTTCCTGCACGGCAGCGCCAAGGTGGGTGACGAACTGGCCGACGTGAGCTGGTTCGACGAGGCCGGGCAGCCGGTGTCGAGCGACGACTGGCGCAACCCCGTGGCGCGCGCGATCGCGTTGCAGATGGCAGGCCGGCGACACGAGCCGCACAAGCAATTGTCGGCCCGCATCATCGACGCCGGCAATACCGAGCTGCCGCCGGAGCTGGCCGAGGCGGTGCCCGACATGGTGCTGCTGTTCGTCAACGCCGGCCACGAGGATATCGAATTCAGCTTCCCGCGCGAGGACGACCAGTATTGCCTGCTGCTCGACACCGCGCAGGACACCGGCATGCCGGCCGACAGCGATGGCAACCTGACGCTGTCGGGGCGCGAGCGCGTCACCGTGGCGGCGCATACGCTGCAGGTGTTTGCCAACCGCGCGCTGCACATGTCATCGGCCATCTATCCGCTGGCCGCCAATGAATGGATCAAACGTAACGAATGGGGAGACCGTACATGAGTGCTCATTTTTCTGTCGATCTGCCGTTCGGCGCCCAGGTGCTTGCATCGGGCCGGGTTCGCTTTCGCTTGTGGGCGCCGGGCGCCAAGATCGCCGAAGTCGATATCGAAGGGCGGGGCCGGGTGCCGATGGCGGCCGAGCCCGACAACGAAGGCTGGTTTTCGCTGGAAACCGATTGCCAGGTCGGCGCCCGCTACCGCTATGCGCTGATGTCGCAGATTCACGGCGACGTGGTGGTGCCCGACCCCGCTTCGCGCGGACAGGCGGGCGACATCTTCGATCCCAGCATGGTGGTCGACCCGCATGCCTATCAGTGGCAGTTTCCCAACTGGGCCGGCCGGCCGTGGCACGAGACCGTGCTCTACGAACTGCATCCCGGCGCCATGGGCGGCTTTGCCGGCATCCTGCAACGATTGCCGGAACTGGCCGCACTGGGCATTACCGCCATCGAACTGATGCCGGTGGCAGAGTTTCCCGGCGCGCACAACTGGGGCTATGACGGCGTCCTGCCGTATGCGCCCGACGCCAGCTATGGCACTCCCGAACAACTCAAGGCCTTGATCGACACCGCCCACGGGCTGGGCATGATGGTGTTCCTGGACGTGGTCTACAACCACTTCGGCCCGGACGGCAACTACCTCGACAGCTACGCGCCGCCGTTCTTCCGGCACGACATGCAGACCCTGTGGGGCGCCACGATCGACTTCCGGCGCCCGGAGGTGGACGATTTCTTTACCCGTAATGCACTCTACTGGCTGCAGGAATACCGCTTCGACGGCCTGCGCCTGGATGCGGTGCACGCCATCTGCGAGCAGGACTGGCTGGCCCGTCTCGGCCATCGGGTACGCGAAGAGATCGGCCACCAGCGCCATGTGCACCTGGTGCTGGAACATGATGGCAACGCCTCGCACCTGCTGGGCTATGCGGGCGACGGCAAGCAGGCCGGTAGCCATGTCTTCGATGCGCAGTGGAACGACGATGGCCACCACGTGCTGCACGTGCTGCTGACCGACGAATCCAACGGCTACTATTCGGCCTATGCCGAGCAGCCGGCCGAGAAGCTGGCGCGCTGTCTCAAGGAAGGCTTCGTGTACCAGGGCGAGGTGTCGCCGTTTTCCGGGGAGCCGCGGGGCGAGCCGAGCGCGGCGCTGCCGCCCACGTCGTTCGTGCTGTTTCTCCAGAACCACGACCAGATCGGCAATCGCGCCTTCGGCGAACGGCTGACCACGCTGGCCCATCCGCTGGCGTTGCACGCGGCGCAGGCCCTGATGCTGTTGTCGCCGCAGATCCCGATGCTGTTCATGGGCGAAGAATTCGATGCGGCGCAGCCGTTCTACTACTTCACCAGCCACCGCAACGAGGAACTGGTGCAGGCGATCCGCGATGGTCGCCGGCGCGAGTTCTCGCACTTCCCGCAGTTTGCCGATCCGGACTTGCTGGACCAACTGCCCGACCCCAACAGTTTCTCGACCTTCATCGCCTCCATCCCCGAGCCAGGCCCGGCGCCAGCCTCGGTAGCCTGCCTGGCGCGGGTGACGCAGTTGCTGCGCATCCGCAGCGTGCAGATTGCCCCGTTCCTGCGCGGCGCCAGCGCCATCGAGGCGCGCGCCATCGGCCCCAAGGCGGTCAATGCGCGCTGGCGGCTGTCGAACCGCAGCGTGCTCAATATCACCGTCAACCTGGCCGAGCAGGCCATCACCGAGTCGATCGACGATCTCGCGGTGGCGGCGGGCGCGGACGTGTTGTTCGACAGCGGCGGTGTGCTCGATACACTGGCTGGCGGCAGCTTTCCCGGCTATTCGGTGCTGGCGCTGCGCGAACCGGCGCAGCCGATGGGAGGCCTGTGATGAGTCGCCCGAACCTGCTTTCTCCCTTGCACGCATTGGCCGAACACGTCGGCATTGCCGTCAACTGGATCGATGCCTACGACCAGCCGCAGATCGTCGCCGACGAGACATTGCAATCGATCCTGGCGGCGCTGGGCCTGTCGTGCGCGTCGGTCGATGATTGCCGTGCCAGCCTGGCGCAATTGCAGCAGGAAGACGCGCAACTGCCGCCGCTGATCACCGGCGTGCAACACCAGCCGGTCGAGCTGCCGGTCGCGGCGCGGGTGCACGGGCAGTCGTGCCGCCTGGAGCTGGAAAACGGCGTGCGCCAGCCGCTGCTGGTCTCGGGCGACGTGACCCGCCCGCCGAGCCTGCCGGCGATCCAGATCGCCGGCTATCACCGCCTGTTCATCGACGGCCAGGTGATCACGCTGGCGATTGCGCCGGCCCGTTGCTTCACGCTGTCCGATGCGCTGGCCGACGCCACCATCGCCGATGGCCAGCCTCGGCCGTCCAATCAAGGCGTGCGTGGCTGGGCCTTGTCGGCGCAACTCTACAGCCTGCGCCAGGACAGCCTCAAGCCCAACCGCAATGTCTACGGCGACGGCGGCATCGGCCACTTCAGCGCGCTGGGCGAACTGGCGCAGATGGCTGCCAGCCATGGCGCGGCAGCGCTGGCGATGTCGCCGGTGCATGCCATGTTCGGCGCCGAGCCCGGGCGCAGCAGCCCGTATTCGCCCTCCAGCCGGTTGTTTCTCAACGCCTTGCTGATCGACCCTGCGGCGGTGTTGGGCGAGGCTGCGCAAGCCCAGGCGCTGGCCGAGGGCGGCTCTGAACTGATTGCCGCGCATGAGCGCCTGCAAGGCGCGGGGCTGGTGGACTGGGAACGCGCCGGCACCCATCGCATGCATTTGCTGCGCCGCCTGTATGCGTTGTACCAGACCGAGGCGGCCGGCCCGGAGGGGCGTGCGCACCAGGCCGCATTCGCGGCGTTCCGGCTGGAGGGCGGTCGCGCCCTGCAGGCGCACGCGGTGTACGAAGCCTACAGCCATGCATTGGCTGCCAGGCATCAACCCGGCAGTTGCGACTGGCGCACCTGGGGTGACGATGGGCGTAATCCCGAGACTGCCTTCATGCGCGACTTCGCGCGCCAGCAAAGCGGCGAAGTCGATTTTCATCTGTTCCTGCAATGGCAGGCCGCGCGCGGCCTGGCCCAGGCGCAGCGACGCGCGCGCGAGTCCGGCATGGCCATCGGCCTGATCGCCGACCTGGCAGTGGGCGCAGATAACGGCGGTAGCCAGGCCTGGAGCTACCAGGATGAAATCGCCAGCGGCCTGACCGTAGGCGCAACGCCCGACCTGCTGGCGCCGCAGGGGCAGAACTGGGGCCTGGGCGCATTCTCGCCGCTGGCGATGCACCGTAACGGCTATCAGGCCTATCTGGCCATGTTGCGCGCCTGCTTCGCCCAGGGCGGCGGGCTGCGCATCGACCACGTACTGGGGCTGAACCGCATGTGGCTGGTGCCGGCCGGGCGCGACGCCAGCGCCGGCGCCTATGTGCGCTATCGGCTGCGCGACATGCTGCGACTGATCGCGCTGGAGTCCTGGCGCCACCGCTCGGTGGTCATCGGCGAAGACCTGGGCACGGTGCCGCCGGGCTTCGACCAGGTGCTCGACGAAGCGGGCGTGGCCGGGATCCGGGTGTTGTGGTTCCAGCGCGGCAAGCAGCACTTCCTGCCGCCGCAGCAGTGGTCGGGCAGCGCCATCGCCGTCACTACCACGCATGACCTGCCGACCGTGGCGGGCTGGTGGTCGGGCGCCGATATCGCCTGGCGCGGCCGGCTGCAGCAACTGGTCGAGCCGGCGGGCATGGACCAGGCCTTGCAGCAGCGCGCAGAAGAACGCGCGGCATTGTGGCAAGCCATGAGCGAAGCCGGTTCGGCGCATGGCGCCTTGCCGGACGGCGCTGCTCCCGGGGCCGCGCTGCCGGTGGACGAGGGCGAGCAACTGCCGCAGCCGTTGGCCGCTTGCGAAACCGTCGTCGATGCGGCACTGGATTTCGTCGCCAAGACCTCGGCGCCGCTGGCGGTGATTCCGGTCGAAGACATCCTCGGCCTGCCGCAGCAACCCAACTTGCCCGGCCTGACCGAGCCGCATCCGAACTGGCGTCGGCGCCTGCCGGCCGACGTCGGCCATCTGTTCGACGCGCACGAGGCGCGCGCGCGGCTGGCGCATCTGGCCCGCCAGCGCGGGTCGCGTGCGGTGGACGATGCCCGCGCGACGCCAGCCATCCCCCGAACCAGCAACGGCAGCGTCTGACGCCGCCAGGAGAGCGCAAGTGAAACCCGAATCCAAGCCCGTCGTCGAGAGCGGCGTGCCACGTGCCACCGCGCGCCTGCAGTTGAACCAGGACTTCCGCTTCGAGCACGCCTGCGCGCTGGTCGATTATTACGACGCGCTGGGGGTGAGCCATTTCTATGTCTCGCCGATCCTGACGGCACGCCCCGGGTCCACCCATGGCTACGACGTGGTGGATCCGACCCGCGTCAATCCCGAACTGGGTGGCGAAAAGGGCCTGCGCACGCTGTGCAGCCTGCTGCACCAGCGCGGCATGGGCCTGATCGTCGACATCGTGCCTAATCACATGGCGGTCGGGCGCGACAACCCCTGGTGGCAGGATGTGCTGCGCTGGGGGCCACGCAGCCGTTATGCCGGGTGGTTCGACATCGATTGGGAAAGCCCCGATCCGGCCCTGACCGGCAAGCTGTGCCTGCCTTTCCTGGGACGACCGTATGCCGAGGCCTTGGCCGCCGGTGAGTTGCGCCTGCAGCTCGACCGGCAGCATGGGCAGATGGTGGTGGCCCACCATGACAACCTCTTTCCACTGTCGCCAACTGACGTGGCGAGCGTGCTGGAGGCCGCCGGCAGTCCGCGCCTGGCGCCGGCCATCGCCGCCTTCAGCGCCATCGGTGAAGGCGATGGCGAGCCCGAGCAGCAGGCTGCTGTCGGTTGGCAGCTGTTGCGTGAACTGGCCGATGATGCGCAGGGACTGGCCGCTATCGAGCAGGCGCTGGCGGCATTTTCGCCGGACACCACCGAGGGCCAGGTAGCGCTGCATGCATTGCTGGAACGGCAGCACTACCGGCTGGCGTTCTGGCGCAATGCCGCCGACGAGATCAACTGGCGCCGTTTCTTCGAAGTCAGCGAACTGGCCGGGGTGAGGGTCGAGCGCGACGACGTATTCGAAGAGCTGCATCGCGAGATCTTTCGCCTGTACGCAGAGGGCTTGATCGATGGCGTGCGGCTGGATCACATCGATGGCCTGACCGACCCGCAGGCATATTGCCTGCGCCTGCGCCATCGCCTGCGCGCGCTGCGCGCCGGGCACGAACCCTACATCATCGCCGAGAAGATCCTGGCGCCGAGCGAACAGTTGCCGGTGAGCTGGCAGCTGGAGGGCACCACCGGTTATGAATTCATGGACCAGTGTGCGGCCGTGTTGCATGACGGCGAGGGCGCGCCGGTGCTGGATGACCTGTGGAACGATATCGTCGACGAAGCGCAGGGGCAGGGCGCCGTGATCGACCGCATGCTGGGCGCGCAGTCGGCGCCGATGGTTCACTTTGCCGATATGGTGCGGTGTGCCCGACGCAGTTTCCTGAGCCGCAACTTCGCCGCCGAATTCAATGCGCTGGCGCTGTGCCTGCATCGCCTGGCCGGGCAGCAGATGAGCACGCGTGACCTGTCGCTGATGTCGTTGCGGCGCAGCCTGGCCGAGTTGCTGGTGCACTTTCCGGTCTATCGCACCTATGGCGACGCCCAGGGCATGCCGGCGGACGACCGCGAGATACTGGCCGCTGCCGCCACTGCAGCGGCGACCACGCTGCACGACAGCGACCACCCGACGCTGCGGGTGATCGCGGCCTGGCTGGGCGGCGATGCGCTGGCCGCGACCACCGACCCGCAGCATCGCGCGCTGCAATTGCGCGCAATGGCCCGCTTTCAGCAGCTGACGCCGCCGCTGACGGCGAAGTCGGTGGAAGACACCGCGTTCTATCGCTACGGGCGACTCATTTCGCGCAACGAAGTGGGCTCGCACCCGGACCAGCTGAGTCTATCGGTGCATGACTTCCACAAGCTCGGGGTGCAACGCGCCGCGCAGGCGCCGTCGAGCATGCTGGCCACCGGCACCCATGACCACAAGCGCGGCGAAGATGCCCGCATGCGCCTGGCTGCGCTCTCTGAAATCCCCGAAGAATGGCATACGCTGCTGGCGCACTGGCGCGCACTCAATGCGCCCATCGTGGCCGCCACCGCCGGTGCGCAAGGCGGCATCGACGCCATCGACGAATGCATGCTGTACCAGACCCTGGTAGGCGCCTGGCGCGACGGCATGCACGCCGCCGACGACGATCTGCAGGCGCTGCAGCAACTGGCCGAGCGGGTGGTCGCCTGGCAGCGCAAGGCCCAGCGCGAAGCCAAGCGCCGCAGCGACTGGATGGTGCCGCAAGAAGCCTACGAGATGGCCTGCGAGCGGTTTGTGCGGGCGCTGCTGTGCGACCCCGGACTGGATGCGCACCATCATCCGTTCCTGAGCGAGCTGGAAGGCTTCGTGCGCCGGCTCTCGCCGATCGGGGCCATCAACAGTTTCAGCCAGACGCTGCTCAAGCTGAGCGTGCCGGGCGTGCCCGACCTGTATCAGGGCAGCGAGATGTGGGACCTGAGCCTGGTCGATCCCGACAATCGCACCCCGGTGGATTTTGCGTTGCGGCAACAGCGTTTGGCCGATGTGCGGCAGCGTCCAGTGTCGCTGCGCGATTGGCATGATGGCGGCGCCAAGCTGCAATTGATCCGCGCGGTGCTCGATCACCGGCGCCAGCATGCCGCGCTGTTCGGCCAGGGCGATTACCTGCCGTTGTCGGTGCACGGCAAGCTGGCGCGCCACGTGGTGGCCTTCGCCCGGTTGCTGCCGGGGTCAAGCCAGCACGCTTCATTGCGTGCTGTCATCGTGGTCTGTACGCGACTGGCTGGTCACTTGCTGGCGTTCGACACGCCTCGCGAAAACAGCTTGCCGCTGGTGCCGGTGGAATCATGGGGCAATACCTGCATCGCCATTCCCGAGGCGCTGGCCGCGGTGGGCGCGCGAGGTTGGCGCAGCGTGCTCACCAGCGGCTATGGTTTGCTGGAGAGCGGAACCGACGCCGACCAGGAAGCCGGCTTGCGCATCCCGGTGGGAGAAGTGCTGGGCAGCTTGCCGGTCGAGCTGCTCGAACTGCACGATTAGGCGCAATCCCTTGCGTGGCGGGCTGCAATGCCAGATTGCATTGCAGCAATTCCGCTTTTCCTACAAGCAAAACCGCTCCCGTCCTATCGCACAGCAACATCAGGCATGGCTACCATCAGGTCATCCTTGCCGTTGGCGCGCTTTGCTAAAAGCCGCGCCGGGCAAGCCTTCGGGACTGATGCGAAGCGCTCGGCGAAGCGACAGCGATAGACAAACCGCCTGCCAGGCGCTATCGTTGGTGCAACGCATCATGACGCACAGATTTCCCTCGCCGAGCAGATCAAGGACAAGGAGCAGGACTCATGACGACATTGCCCGCCAGCGACTTTCAGCTGCCACTATTCATCTATTCCCAGCGTGAGGCGCTGACCGACAAGAGCGGTTGGAACGCACTGAGCGAACACTATCGGGACCGCGCCCGGCATTTCACGCTGGATCGGCTCTTCGCCGCCAGCGACAAGCGCGGCGAAAGCCTGACTGCCGAGGGCGTCGGCATCTATCTCGACTATTCCAAGAATCTCGTTACCAGCGAAACCATGATGCTGCTGATGCAGCTGGCGCGCGAATGCGGCCTGCAGGATCGCATCGAAGCCATGTTCCGCGGTGAGCGCATCAACAACACCGAGAACCGTTCGGTATTGCATACCGCCTTGCGCAAGCCGGCAGGCGAGCGCCTGGTGGTCGATGGCGTGGACGTGGTGGAGCAGGTGCAAGAGGTGCTGGGCCGCATGGAAGGGTTCGCCGAACAGGTGCGCTCGGGTCAGTGGCTGGGACACACCGGCCTGCCGATCCGGCACGTGGTCAATATCGGTATCGGCGGCTCCGACCTGGGCCCGATGATGGCCTACGAAGCGCTGCGCTTCTACAGCGAGCGCGAGCTGACGATGCATTTCGTATCCGACGTCGATGGCGCGGCATTGTCGGAGACGGTGCGCACGCTGCCGGCCGAACAGACGCTGTTCATCGTGTGTTCCAAGACCTTCACCACGCTCGAGACCATCACCAACGCCCATGCCGCACGCGGCTGGCTGGTGGCGCAACTGGGCGATGAAAGCGCCGTGGCGCGTCACTTCGCCGGGGTCACCACCAACATCGAGGAAGCGTCGCGGTTCGGCATCGATCCGTCCAATATGTTCGGTTTCTGGGATTGGGTCGGCGGTCGTTATTCGATGACCAGCGCCATCGGCCTGTCGACCATGATTGCCATCGGCCCCGATCATTTCCGCGAGTTGCTGCGCGGCTTCCACGACATGGACGAGCATTTCCGCACCACGCCGCTGGAGTCCAACCTGCCGGTGATCCTGGGCATGCTGACCGTGTGGTACACCAACTTCTTCGGCGCTGCCAGCCAGGCCGTGCTGCCGTACAGCCAGAACCTGAAGCGCCTGCCGGCCTACCTGCAGCAGTTGACGATGGAAAGCAACGGCAAGGGCGTGACCGCCCAGGGCCAGCCGGTGAGCTACCAGACTTCGCCGGTGTACTGGGGCGACAGCGGCATCAACGGGCAGCATTCGTTCTATCAGATGTTGCACCAGGGAACGCAACTGGTGCCATGCGACTTCATCGGTTTTTGCCAGCCGCTCGATGCGCTGGGCGACCAGCATCAGTTGCTGATGGCTAACATGTTCGCCCAGGCCGAGGCATTGGCCTTCGGCAAGAACGCCGACGAAGTACGCGCCGAGGGCACGCCCGAAGAGCTGGTGCCGCATCGGGTGTTCGTCGGCAGCCGTCCCAGCAACAGCATGCTGGTCGACAAGCTCACGCCGTATAGCCTGGGCACGCTGGTGGCGCTGTATGAGCACAGTGTATTTACGCAGGGCGTGATCTGGAACCTCGATTCTTTCGATCAATGGGGGGTGGAACTGGGCAAGGCGCTGGCCAAGCGTACTGCGCGCCAGTTGATCGACCACAGCCAGCCGTTGCATCACGACAGCTCGACCAACATGCTGATCCGCCGTTTTCGCGATTGCAATCGCGCCAGCGACGGCCACGCGCAGGCAGCATGAACCGGTGCAGCAGCAGTCCGCAGAGTCTGCGCTGCATGGCCCCAGAGGAGACACCATGAGTACCATCATCGCAGGGCACTTCCAGTTGCAGGACCAGGCCGCACTGGCCGTAGACGCGCTGGCGCGGGCCGGTTATCCGGCCGACCGCATCAGCAGTTTCTTCGTCAATCCTGCCGGCCAGCACGACACCTTTGCCGTCGGTGGCGACCGCGATAAATCCCCTGGGGCGGAAGATACCGACAAGGGCGTGGCCGCCGGCGCCGGGGCGGGTGCTGCAGCCGGTGCCGCCGTGGGCGCTGCCAGCACGCCGGTGACCGGTCCCCTGGGCGCGGTGCTGGGCGGGTTGGTGGGTGGTCATGTCGGGGCGCTGGTGGGAACGCTGGCCTCGACCGACGATGATGCCGGTCGCCAGCGGCGCGCCAGCGGCATGCTGGTGGCCGTGGAAGTCGACGACGACCACCAGGAGCGCCGGGCCATCGACGTGTTGCGCCAGGTCCGGGCCGAGCAGATCGAACGTGGCGACGGCCACATCAGTGGTGGCGACTGGCGCGATTTCGATCCGCTGGCAGCGCCTCATCTGGTCGGGTACTAGGACCGCCTGCGCGCTGGATGTTGCGGCGCCCGACTTGTCATCGTGTCATTCCCCGATCCCCGTCTTTAGCGCAATGCTGCCAAGCACAGCAATTGCCGTTATTTTTTCACGCCTTGAGTTTATAATCGGCCGTAATAATTGGTTACCGGAAAGCGCAGCGGGTCGGCCACCCTGGTCGAATCAAACTAATAATAAAAAGGCAACTGACCCCTTGCAGCGGTAGCATCTATAACAATTCTGGATCGATGCGCGAGGCAGGCGCGGGCGCCGGGCGATTTTGCGCGGTGCCCCTGACCGACGGGGGATTCATGAAATTAGTGACCAAGGGCTGGTTGATCGTAGCGATCCCCAGCTTGTTCGAAGTAGTATTGCTGGCCTCGCTGTTCAAGACCCAGGCCGATGCCGAAGAGGCCGAGCGTTGGGCGGCGCATTCGGCACTGGTCATGAACCATGCCAGTGACGTGCGCGAACCGATGCTGCTGGAGTCTGCCCGTATCCGCAATGCGGTCATCATCAACGATCCCACCCCGATCAGTCGTCCCGAAATGTGGGCCGATGTCGACGCCAAGATAGGCGAACTGCAGAAACTGGTGGAAGACAATACCGAGCAGGAACGTGCCGTCGCGGGCATTCGCGAAGCCGTTGCCAATTACCGGACCTGGGCCGACAGTGCCCGCCAGCGCATGCAGAACGGCCAGCGCGAGGCGCTCATCGCGCAACTGCGCGATGAAGCCGGCCCGCACCGGCTGGCCGAGTTCCGCACGCGCCTGGCCAGGTTCATCGAGACCGAGCGCCAATTGGCGATCGAGCGCAACGAAGACCTGCAGGACGCGCGCGATTCGCAAACCATCCTTCTCATCGCGGCGGTGCTGGGGTCGATCCTGGCTGCCGGGCTGGCGTCGTACGCCTTCACCCGCAACATCGGCAAGCGGGTCGAGGTATTGACCGAGAATGCGCGGCGCCTGGCCGATGGCGGCGAGCTGGCCGAGCGGGTGCGCGGCAACGACGAAATCTCGCAGCTCGATGATGTGCTGCATCGCACCAGCGAACGCCTGACCCGCGCCAACGAGGAAGCCGTGCGTTATCGCACCGAGATTGAGCAGCGCGCGCGAGAGCTCGACGAGGTCAACACCCACTTGCGCGCCCAGACCCAGGACAACGAGATGTTCATCTACAGCGTCTCGCACGACCTGCGGTCGCCGCTGGTGAACCTGCAGGGCTTCAGCAAGGAAATCATGCATGCCACCAAGGACCTCTCGGCCGAGATCGAGGCCCTGGAGGCGCCCGCCGCCAACAAGCGGCGCATTCGTGAATTGATCGATGACGATCTGCACACGTCGCTGCGCTTCATCCAGAACGCGGTGACCCGGGCTGCCGGCATCATCGACGCCATGCTGCGGCTATCGCGCGCGGGGCGGGTCGAGTACCTGCCGGTGATGACCGACATCAACGCCATCGCCCAGCGCATCGTGGACGCCATGAGCGGCAGCATCCGCGCCAAGGGCGCGACGGTGGTGATCCAGCCCGACCTGCCGCCGGCCTATGGCGACCCGACGGCGGTCGAACAGGTCTTCGGCAACCTGGTCGGCAATGCGGTCAACTACCTGGATGCGCAACGACCGGGGCAGATCGAAGTGGGCTGTCTGGCCGGCGACGGCAGCGACGGGCTCAATACTTATTTCGTGCGCGACAACGGCCTGGGCATCGCCAGTGCACACCTGGGCCGGATGTTCTCGGCCTTCCAGCGCTTGCATGGCAACGTGGCGCAGGGCGAGGGCATCGGGCTGGCGCTGGTCAAGCGGGTGGTCGAGCGCCACGGTGGCAGGATTTGGGTAGAATCGAGTGAAGGCGTAGGCAGCACTTTTTTCGTCGCTTTGCCGGCGCAGCCCGGTCAGGCCGGACTCGTCAGCGCAGGTTGACGGCGTATTTCAACGCTTTGCGGGGGCAAACATGGCAGTAGATAACGGCGTCAATATCATCCTGGTCGAGGATGACGATGGTCACGCGTTGCTGGTCGAGAAGAACCTGCGGCGCGCCGGCCTGGTCAACCAGTTCCGGCGTCTCAAGGATGGCCAGGAAGCGCTCGACTATTTCTACAACGGCGGCGACCGCAGCGAGATGGCGGAGGTGGTGGTGCTGCTGGATGTGAACATGCCGCGCGTCACCGGCATCGAGGTGCTCAAGCAGCTCAAGCAGGACGCCAGCACGGCCGCCATCCCCGTGATCATGCTCACCACCACCGACGACCCGCGCGAGATCGAACGTTGCTACGAGTATGGCTGCAACGTCTACATCACCAAGCCGGTCGAGTATGACGATTTCATCGAGGCGGTGCGCCGGCTCGGATTTTTCCTGCAGGTCGTCAAGTTGCCGGCGGCCCCCGCTGCACGCCAGGGCTGATCAACGATGACCGACGACATACGTGCGCATGTGCTGATCCTGGAAGACGACGAGGGACTGCTGGCCCTGGCCAGCCGGGTCCTGAAGAAGCACGGCCTGCGGGTGACGGCCGTGGCCGATGCCGCCGCCGCCGGCGCCGCCGTCGAGCGCGAGTTGCCCGATATCCTGATTGTCGACTACAACCTGCAGTCGCTCGAGAGCGGACTGGATTTCTATCGCAGCCTGCGCGCGCGCGGTATCGAGCTGCCCGCCATCATGGTGTCGGGGGTATCGGACGAGCCGCGCATCATCGAGGCCTTGCGCGCCGGCGTGTCCGATGTGTTGCCCAAGACCAGCGACTACCTTGATTACCTGCCGGAGGCGGTCGATCGCTTGCTCAACCAACTGCTGCTGCAACGCCAGTCCGAGGAGTCGGCGCGTCGCCTGCAGCAGGAGCAGCATTACCGCATCGTGGCCGAGGCCATTCCGCACCTGGTCTGGTCGTGCCTGCCGGACGGCCAGTTCGACTATCTCAGCAAGCAGTGGCTGGAGTACACCGGGCTGGGCCTCGAAGAGCAACTGGGGCTGCGCTGGATCGATCTGGCCATGCATCCCGATGATCGCCAACAGACCCGGGCGTTGCTGGAGCAGGTCATGCAGGGCTGCGGCCAGCGCTTCGTGCTGGAATTTCGCCTGCGGCGTCATGATGGCGAGTATCGCTGGTTTGCCTGCGACGGCTCGCCCCTGTTCTGCGCCGGCGGCCAGGTGCAGAAGTGGCTCGGCACCTGCACCGATATCGACGATCTCAAGCGCGCCCAGCAGGAACGTGAATCGCTGCTGGAGGCCGAGCGCGTGGCACGCGCCGAGGCTCAGCGCATGACCCGCATGAAGGACGAATTCGTGGCGACCCTGTCGCATGAATTGCGTACGCCCCTCAATGCCATCGTCGGCTGGAGCCAATACCTGCTGCGCGATGGCAGTGATGCCGAGAAGATACAGAAGGGCCTGCAGGTGATCGAACGCAATGCCAGGCTGCAGACCAGGATGGTCGAGGACCTGCTCGACATGAGTCGCATCCTGGCCGGCAAGCTGCGCCTGGATGTGCAGCGGGTCGACCTGGCCGAGGTGGTGGACAATGCGATCGCCTCGGTACAGAGCGCGGCCGATGCCAAGGAAATCCGCCTGACCACGGCGCTGGACTCGGGCGGCCAGATCCAGGGCGACCCGTCGCGGCTGCAGCAGGTGGCCTGGAACCTGCTGATGAATGCGATCAAGTTCACGCCCCGGCAGGGACGGGTGACGGTGACGCTGCGCCAGAACGGCAGCGAAGTCGAGCTGGAAGTGAGCGACAACGGGCAAGGCATCAAGCCCGATTTCCTGGGCAGCGTATTCGATCGTTTTCGCCAGGAAGACACCAGCAGCGCGCGCGAAGCCAATGGCCTCGGGCTGGGCCTGTCGATCACGCGCCAACTGGTGGAACTGCACGGCGGTAGTATTCGCGCCGTCAGCGATGGTCCGGGCCTGGGCGCCAGCTTTCATGTGCTGTTGCCGCTGGTCGCGGCCCAGCGCGAGCAGCCGGGCGAGGCGCGGTTGCGTGAAGACCACGCCGGCTTCGAGCCGCAACTGGCGGGACTGCGCGTGTTGCTGGTCGAGGACGAAGCCGACGCCCGAGAGCTGGTGCAGCAGATTCTTGAAGAACGTGGCGCGACGGTGGACGCGGTGGGGTCGGCCAGCGAGGCGCTGGAGGCGTTTCGCCGGGTGCGCCCGCATGTCATCGTCAGCGACATCGGCTTGCCGGGGCAGGACGGTTATGAGTTGATGCGCAACCTGCGCGAACTGGAAGCCAGGCAAGCCGACAGCGCGCCGCAGACGCCAGCGGCGGCGCTGACTGCGCTGGCCCGCTCCGAAGATCGGCGGCGGGCATTGATGGCCGGTTTCCAGGCCCACATCGCCAAGCCGGTCGATCCACTCGAATTGCTGTTCCTGGTGGCGTCGCTATCGGGACGCACCGGCGTGCGGGCGCAACTGGTCAGTTGATTTCCGCCAATGGCAGCGACACGGTAAAGGTGACGATGCCGTTGGCGCAATCGACGCCGATGCGCCCACCGTGGCCACTGACGATCTCGTGCACGATATACAGCCCCAGGCCCAGCCCCCGTGAATTGCGGGCATTGCCCAGCGACTCTTTCTTGTAGGGCTTGAACAGGTTGGCGCGCGCCTGCTCGGGAATGGGCACGCCATGATTGGAGACCGAGAGGGTCAGCATGTCGTCGCGCCGGAACACGATGATGGTGGCCGGCTTGCCGAGTTCGCCGTGGTGTCGCGTATTGGACAGCAGGTTGGACAGCACCTGGCTGATCCGGTCGCTGTCGAGATGGAGCTCGCCGCAGTCTTCGGCTTCGAGGATGATCTCGCTGTCCGGATAGGCCAGCCGCGCCTCGGTGACGATCTCACCGATCAGTTTGCCCATGTCGACCGGACGCCGTTGCAGATCCAGCCCCAGTCCGCCTTGCAGGCGGCTGATGTCCAGCACTTGCGAGATCAGCCGGTGCATGCGACCGCTGGAGGACGAGATGCGCTTGGACAGATTGGCGCTGGACGTCGACTGCTCGCGCACCTCGATCATGCGCGCCGCCATCATGATCGCCTGCAACGGGTCGCGCAGGTCGTGGCCCAACGTGGCCAGCAGGGTTTCGCGCGCCCGCTTGAGCATGTTCTCGCTGGACAAGGCGACTTCCTGCAGGTCCAGGCGCAGCTGCGTTGCAACCTCCAGCGCGGTGACGTCCCAGGGCAGGCTCTTGCCGCGCACGGTTTCCTTCCATACGGCAAACGAGCCGCGCGGTGTCAGGCGCGGGCCCAGCGGGCCGATGCTGTATTTCTTTTCGGGGTTGCCGCCCCAGCGTACATCCTCGACTTGCTCGCTGCGGAACCAGAAGGCGTAGCCGTTCTGCTCGCGGTAGAAGCGGATCGCCAGGATGCCGCAGACGTCGCCCAGCAAGGCCTTCAGGTCGGGCAGGTCGGCGCCGACGGCGTGAGTCTGGAAGATGTCGCCCGTGTCGTTTTCATTGAGCCAGTTGACCAGGGCATTGACGCCTTCGCGCGAAGGCGCGCGACCAAACACCTGGGTCTTGCGATCCAGCGAAATGGCGCCGCCGGTACTTTGCATCAACTGCAGGAAGCCCTGATAGTCACTGGCCAGCGCCAGCACGATGTCTTCGCGATCGGTGACCTGGGCCACGATCTCGCGTCGCAACAAGGCTGAATGCTCAAGCGCACGGGTGCGTTCGCCATTGAGGTTGCGCTCGACCAGGGTGCTGACGAATTGCGACAGCAACTGGCACGACATGCGCACCGAATGCGGCACCAGCAGCGGCGACATGTGATGGCAGGCGATCAGGCCCCACAGGCGCTCGCCGATGACGATCGAAATGCTCATCGAGGCGCGCACGCCCATGTTCGAAAGATATTCGACGTGCACCGGCGAGACGCTGCGCAGCACGCTGTGCGACAGGTCCAGCGGCCCGCCGGTGAGCGCATTGAGGTCGGGCTCGATCGGCACCGGCTGATAACCCATATCGGCGATCAGGCGGATCGGATTGATCACGTACAGTCGTCGCGCCTGGGCCGGGATGTCGCTGGCCGGGTAGCGCTGGCCCAGAAACGGTTCCAGGTCGTCGCGCTTGCATTCGGCCACCACTTCGCCGCTGTCGTCATGCAGGAAACGGTAGGCCATGACGCGGTCGAAGCCGGTGATGCGGGAGATCTCGTCCACCGCCAGCGTCAGCAGGTCTTCGACGCCATGCTGGCGCTGGATGCGCTGGAAGGCCTGGTGTGCCGTCAGCGCAAATGAATCGAGCGAAAGAGCGTTGGCCGGGCGTTGTTCGAACTCCGCCACCAGCAAGCCTTCGGACTTATGGGTGACGACATCGAAGGCGCCGCCATCGAGCGACACCAGGCGCGAATCGACATAGCCGTGACGGTCCGCCAGGGCGCTCTGTATGACCGCGCGGGTCTCGGCGTTGAGATGCAGCTCGGATAGTGCTTCGCCCACCGCCGGCAAGGGGCCGAGCAAATCGCGGGCATTGCGGCTGCTGCCGGCCAGTGCGCCGTCGGGGGTGAACATCAGCAAGACGCCGTGCGACTGGATCGATCCGGGAATGTGGATCGGCTCCTGGTCGCAATTGCTCAGGTCTACCGGACGCCGGCGACGCTCACCTGGATGATACGGATTGCTCATGCAAAACACCGCTGCCGAGGCGGTAGGGGAAGGGCGCTAGCACGTTGGCCAGGGTTGCTTGGAAACAAATTGTATTAATGCTTGATTATAAAGTATTGGCTGGAACCTATCATCAAGACGAAGCGCCGCCGTGCACTGTTGTTTCCCCTTTCCTGTTTGTCCTACAAATGAATCCGATCCCGTCCGATAGGGCTCATCAATGTGCGCCAATATGATCCTCCATGCCCGCATTCGTGCGCTTCGCCGATGATGATGACGGGCAACTATTGAGCGTGTGGTAACCAACAATAAAACCCAACGAAAAAACGCTGGATCTGGCTAAAATAAAACCGCTGGCAAGGCGGGTGGCACGACCAGATCCAGCATGCTGTGGTTTGCTTTGGAATTCCAAAGGGGAACGTCATGGACAAGTCCGATTCTGCAACTCCGGTCGAGACCGATATCTCGATCCAGCAAGGCGACTGGAGCGCCTACCGCAACCACATCGAGAGCCATTCGGCGCTCGACCAGCGCCAGCTTGGCGAGGATGAACGTGAAGATGAAATCACGCCGGCCCTGGCACACTCCAGTCTCGACAGCTCCGGCCAGCCGCTCAACGGCGAGGACGACATCATCGCCTATCGGCGCCAGTGCGCGCGCGCCTACATCGGCATGAATGGCCGTCTCGGCGGGCGCGCCTATCGGGCCAACGAGCCGGTCATCCTGACGCCTGACGCGGTGGGCGAGCTGGCCGAGTTGAACCGGCTGCTGCGTGAGGAGCGGGCGCAGAAAAAGCGTTGAGCGCCCGGGCGTGGCCGGCCGCATGCCGGTCGCTCCACCTGTCGGAACATCTCTCAAAATTTTGTAGGACAAAGTGAAGGGCGCGCAATCCCTTGCTGGTTGCCGTATTGCGTCATGCGGGCCGGCGCGGTCGAACCGGCGTGGATGTTCTGGGCAAGGATGCCATCCCGTATAATCGGACCGTGATTTTCGGCGCCAGAAGCCCACCGGCGGGCGCACCATTCAGCTTTAACCCTATTTTCAAGACATGGAAGAAATCTCCTGGTTGCGTGGCGGCGGACAATGCGCCCAACTCATCACCGACAGCAACTGGGCTGATCATGTACTAGGCGCGCCGCCTGCGTGGTCGCCGACCCTGCGCACCGCGCTCGGCATTGCGCTGCATTCGCCGGCGCCGATGCTGCTGATCTGGGGTGACGCCCGCATCGTCCTCTACAACGACGCCTTTTCTGCCTGTATCGGCGCCCAGCACCCGGGCGCATTCGGCGCGCTGCTGGCCAACGTGCTGTTCTGGCCCGATATCCGCTCGCGCCATCTGCTGGCGATCGATGCCTGCTTTCGCGGCGAGCAGCAATCGCTGATCGATGAACCGGTGCGCGACCAGGGTGGGCGCGAGGCCTGGTTCGATTTTTCCTATGTTCCCTTGTTCGGCGCAGGCGGTCAGGTCGACGGCGTGATCTGCACGCTGTCCGATATGACGTTGCTGCCACGCCCGGGCCGCTCCATGCCCGCCACGGCGCATCAACTGCAACGGCGCAACCGTCAATTGACTGCCGAGCGCGATACCGCGCAACAGGCCAACCGTGAGCTATCCGGGCAGGCGGCGCTGCTGCAGCAGCTACTGCAGCAATCGCCCAGTTTCACCGCAGTCTTGCGCGGACCGAATCACGTCTTCGAACTGGTCAACGGCGCTTACCTGAAGCTGTTCGGCCCGCACCAGGTCATTGGCCGCCCGATCCGTGAAGCCTTTCCGCGACTGCTCGACGAACAGTTGTTCGGCTTGCTGGACCAGGTCTACCGCACCGGTGAAACCTATAACTCGCGCGGCGCGCGGGTATTCCTGCGTGAGGGCGACGCCGGACAATTCCGCGAGCTGGTGCTCGACTTCGTGCTGCAGCCGATGACCGGCGCCGACGGCTCGGTCGAAGGCATTTTCATGGAAGGCTTCGACGTCACCGATCACTTCGTGGCGGAAGAGCGCCTGCGCATCGCCGACAGCGCCGGCGGCATCGGCATCTTCGAGTGGTTTCCCGAGTCCGGCAAGTTGCTGGTGTCGGAGCGCTTCCGGCAATTGTGGGGTATCGCGCCGGACGTCGACGTCACCGACGAATTGCTGATCGCCTTGATCGACCAGGAATATCGCCAGAACATCGGCACCGTCACCATCGGCCAGCGCGACAACCCGCTCGAATACACCGAATACCGCATCACCCGCGCCAGCGACGGCCAGAAGCGCTGGCTGGCGCGCAAGGGCGAAGTGGTGCGTGACGACCCGCGCACCGACAAACGCTATGTCGGCGTGGTGTTCGACGTCACCGACCGCAAGTTCATGGAGCAGGCGCTGGCGGCCTCCGAGACCAGCGTGCGGGCCAATAATGCCTTCGTACGGCAACTGCTCGATTCGACCGACCAGGGTTTCTATTCGATCGATCTCAACGGCCGGGTTACGCTGTGCAATGCGGCCTTCCTGCGCATGCTGGGTTTCCAGGACGAACAGGAAGTGCTGGGACGCGAGCTGCACGGCATCATCCAGCATTCGCATGCCGACGGCAGTCCGTATGCGTTGGCAGACAGCCCCTTGTACCGGGCCGCGCGCGAAGGCGTGACATCGCATGTCGATGACGAGTTGTTCTTCCGGCACGACGGCAGCAGTTTTCCGGTGGCCTACCAGGCGCACCCGGTCTGGCTTGAGGGGCAATTGCAGGGCGCACTGTGCACCTTTGTCGATCTGACCGAACACCAGCGCGGCATGCAGGCACTGCTGTGGAGCGAGAATCGCCTTACCGCGATCTTCAACCAGGCCTCCGTCTGTTTTTCCGAACTCGACCTGCACGCCCGCTACCTGCGCGTCAACGATGCGCTGTGCCGGATGCTGGGCCGCAGCCAGGAACAGTTGCTGCAGATGGAGTTGGCCGAAGTCACCCATCCGGATGACATCGCGGTGCAGATGGCCATGATCAATCGCTGTATCGAAGACGGTAAATCATTCACGCTCGAGAAGCGTTATTTACGTCCGGACGGTTCGACGGTCTGGGTCTCGAGCAACACCAGCCGCATCGTCGACGCCGAGGGACGACCGCAGGCCATCATTGCCGTGTCGACCGACATCACCGAGCGGCGACGGGCCGAAGAGGCGCTGCGCGAACTCAACGATACGCTCGAGCAGCGCGTGGTCGAGGAAATCCTCGAGCGCAGCCGCGCCGAGGCGGCGTTGTCGCAGATGCAGAAGATGGAAGCGGTGGGCCAGCTGACCGGTGGCGTGGCGCATGACTTCAACAATGTGCTGCAGATCATCGGTGGCAACCTGCAGTTGCTGCAGGCCGATCCGGAACTGACCGAAAAAAGCCGGCAGCGCATGCGCATCGCCATTGGTGCCGTCGATCGTGGCGCCAAGCTGTCGTCGCAACTGTTGGCGTTTGCGCGGCGCCAGCCGCTGCAGCCCCGCAGCATCAATCTCGAGCGCGTGATGCAGAACATGGATGACCTGCTGCGCCGCGCGGTAGGCGAGACCATCGAGATCTCGATGGCGATGGCGCACGACCTGTGGAACACCATGCTCGACCCTAACCAGGTCGAGAACCTGATTATCAATACCGCCATCAACGCCCGTGACGCCATGCCCAATGGCGGTCGCCTGACGCTGCAGATCGAGAACGTGACGCTGTCGGACCCCAATTTCCTGGCCCAGGCCGATCTGGCGCCGGGCGACTATGTCGAACTGGCGATCTCGGACAACGGCCATGGCATGACGCCAGAGGTGCGCGAACGCGTCTTCGAACCGTTCTTCACGACCAAGAAGGAAGGCGAGGGCACCGGGCTGGGACTGTCGATGGCCTATGGTTTCGTCAAGCAGAGCCGTGGTCATATCAGTATCCAGAGCGAAGTGGGTCGTGGCACGACGGTGCGGATCTATTTCCCGCGCACCCTGGAAGAGGCGGTGGTGATCGACGACAACCGCGAAATGGAAGTGCGTGGCGGCGATGAAACCATCCTGGTGGTGGAAGACGATCCCAACCTGCAACTGACCGTGGTCGATACCCTGTCCTCGCTCGGTTATCGCGTGCTCAAGGCCGACAATGGCGAGCGGGCGCTGGCGATCGTGCATAGCGGTATTCCGATCGACATGGTGTTTACCGATGTGGTGATGCCCGGCACCGTGCCGGCCACCGAGTTGGCGCGCCAGGCACGCCAGTTGTTGCCCGAGGTCGAGGTCTTGTTCACCTCCGGCTACCCGCGCGACGCCATCGTGCACGAAGGGCGGCTCGACGCCGGCGTCGAATTGCTCAGCAAACCTTATCGCAGCAACCAGCTGGCGCGCCGCATACGGCACCTGCTCTCCAATAACCAGCAGCGCCGCCAGTTGCAGCAGCGCGTGCAGTCGCATGCGGCGCCGGGCGCCGGCAGCGAAAACCTGGCGACCATTCACGTGCTGCCGGTCAGCCAGCGCAAGCTCGAGGCTGAGCTCGAAGCGCAGTTGCAGCAATTCGAGCAACAACAGGCCGAGCCGCAATTGCGCATGGCCCAGGGCAGCGTCGGCGCCAGCTACCCCGAGACCAGCCCGGCGCCGGTGGACGAGGCGCCCGTCAGCGGTTTGCGATTGCTGGTGGTGGAAGACAATATCGACTCCCAGCAACTGGTGTGCGAATTGCTGGAAACGCTGGGCCATGCCGCGCGCGGCGTGACCACCGGCGAGGAAGCCCAGGTGGCGCTGGAAGAGCAGAGCTTCGATGTGCTGTTTACCGACGTCAACCTGCCGGGCATATCGGGCGTCGACCTGGCCCGGCATTCACTGGCGCGTTTTCCGGAGATGGAGGTGATCTTTGCTTCCGGCTATGGCGCGATGGTGGCACGCAACGTCGGCTTTGCCTCGCACTCGCTGCCCAAGCCCTACGATATCGACCAGTTGCAGGCAATCCTGGGCAAGATCGCTGCCGGCTGAGCGGCGATCAGAAAACCGGAAACCGGGGTGGCGTCGACGTTAGTCGGCGTTACAATGGCGCTTTCTCGAATTCCGGGCTTTATTGCCACTCTGCCATCCTTCGATAGCCATGCGCGCATTGTTCGTCATCATCCACCGCTGGTTCGGTCTGGCAGCGGCAGTCTTCCTGTTCATCTCGGGCGCAACCGGCGCCGTCATCTCGTGGGATCACGAGCTCGATGCCTGGCTCAATCCGCAACTGTTCGAGGCCCGTAGCGCCGCCCCCGGCGCCAGCGCGCAGCCGGTGCTGGATGGCCTGACCCTGGCCAACCGGGTCGAGCAGGCCGAGCCCAAGCTACGCGTGACCTATGTGCTGACCCAGGAAGAACCGGGTCACACCATGAACATGATGATCGAGCCGCGCCTGGACCCTGCCACCGGCAAGCCCTACGTGCTCGATTTCAACCAGATTGCGGTCGATCCGGTCACCGCCGAGATCCAGGGCCGGCGCATGTGGGGCGCGATATCACTGTCGCGCGAAAACCTGCTGCCGTTTCTCTACAAACTGCATTACACGATGCACCTGCCGGATATCCGCGGGATAGAAACCGGCATCTGGCTCATGGGCATCGTCGGCATCGTCTGGGCGCTGGACTGTTTCATCGCCTTGTACCTGTCCTTCCCCAACTGGCGCAGCTGGCGCAAGTCGTTGGCGTTCCGCTGGCGCGACGGCGGCCACAAGCTCAATTTCGACCTGCATCGCTCGGGCGGCGTCTGGGTGTGGGCCTTGCTGTTGATCCTGGCGGTGACCTCGATCTCGATGAACCTGGAACGCCAGGTCATGCGGCCGATCCTGCAAACCATGTCCACGCTCAGCACCGGCCCGTTCGAGACCCGCACTCCGCTGGCGCCCGAGAAGGTCGTCGAACCCCGCGTCAGTCGTGAACAGGCGGTGCAACTGGGCGTCGAAGAAGCCCGCCGTCGCGGCCTGGCCGGTCCGGTGGGCGGCGTGTTCTATTCGTCCATGTTCGGCGTCTACGGGGTCGGCCTGTTCGAACCCGGCAACGACCATGGCGACGGCGGCCTGGGCAACGCCTGGCTGTATTTCGATGCGGCCACCGGCGCGGCCGAAGGCGGTCGCGTGCCCGGCACCGGCAGCGCCGGCGATATCTTCCTGCAGGCGCAGTTTCCGCTGCATTCGGGGCGCATCCTGGGCTTGCCCGGTCGCATCCTGATTTCGATCATGGGGGCATTGGTGGCGATGCTGTCGGTGACCGGCGTGATCATCTGGGTGCGCAAGCGGCGCGCCCGCCTGCAGCAGCGGCAGCGCCTGGTCGGCAGTACCCCCGGCGCCTCACCCGAGGCCTGGTCCAGGCGCTAGGACCTGCAGCGCCTGCTGCAACAGTTGCAGCATCCTGGGGCGCTCGCCCTGGGTGGCGCTGAGCAAGACGATGTCGCGCCGATAGCGCTGTTGTTCGGATCCCTCGATGGCGTGCATGCGACAGCCGCTGGCCAGCTTGTCGATGCCGCCCCAGCGCGGCACCAGGCTCACGCCCACACCGTCGGCGACCAGGATGGCGATGGTTTCCAGTGCGTCCAGATCACACAGCACGGCCGGTTGCAGGCCATTGTCATCCAGATAATGCTGGGCCGGGCGCGCGCCCCAGGCATGCGGATCGTAGCGAATATAGGGGTGCTGACGCAGCAGCGTGGCCGGGTCGCCACGCAGGCCGCGTCGCGCCAGCAGGATCAGTTCTTCCTGGCGCAGCACCTGGGCCTGCCAGCCGCGCGGCAAGGCGAACGGCGGCGCCACCAGGATCGCCGCATCCAGCTCGCCGGCCAGCAGCGCCTGATAGAGCGAACGCGAGGTGCCCGGCACGATGGCCGGGCGCAATTGCGGCGCCTCGCGGGTCAACTGGCGCAAGGCGCCCGGCAGCAGGCCGGTGAGCGCGGTGGAGATGGCGCCGATGCGCAGCGTGCCGGTCAGGCCCCGGGCGTCGGCGTCGCCGGCCAGCAGGGCCACCTCGCGCACGATGCTGCGGGCGCGCGGCAGCAGTGCGTTGCAGGCCTCGGTGGCGCGGGCGGCATGTCCGGCGCGCGACAGCAGTTCAACCCCCAGTTCGCGCTCCAGCGCCTGCACCCGCTGGCTCACGGCCGCCGCCGTCAACCCTTCATTGCGCGCGGCGTCGGCGATCGAACCGCATTCGATGACGGCGATCAAGCTCTTCAGATAACGGCTATCCATAAATAATTCTTTTGGATGGATTAAAAATTACATGCTATCTCTTTTGATTTGCCGCCGCTATGCTAGCGGTTTTCATCCCGCATTGAGGTTTTCATGAAATCGATCTTCCACCTGGCCTATCACGTGCGCGACCTGGATGTCGCACGCCGCTTCTATTGCGACCTGCTGCAATGCGAAGAAGGTCGCAGCACCGACACCTGGGTCGATATCGATTTCTTCGGCCACCAGTTGTCGCTGCACCTGGGCGAACCCTTTGCCGTGACCAATACCGGCCGCGTGGGCAATCACATGGTGCCAATGCCGCACCTGGGCATCATCCTGGCCATGGTCGACTGGAAAGCGCTGGCTGATCGTCTCACCGCCAGCGGCGAGGTCGAGTTCGTGCTGGCGCCGCAGATCCGTTTTGCGGGCGAGCCGGGCGAACAGGCGACCATGTTCTTCCTCGACCCGTTCGGCAACCCGATCGAGGTCAAGGGTTTCGAGCGCCTGGAGCAGGTGTACGCCAAATGAGCGAGGTCGCACCGATTGTCTTCGTCAGTCGTGAAGACGCCACCAATGCGGCCGACTGGGTGCAGGCGCTGCAGCAGGCCATGCCGGGCGAGCGCATCGTACCGTTCGATGCGCTCGATGAGCAGGCGCGCGCGCAGTGCCAGATCGCGGTGGTCGCCAACCCGGATCCGCAGCGCTTGCGTGACTTGCCGCAATTGCGCTGGGTGCACAGCGTCTGGGCCGGCGTCGAACGGCTGGCGCCGCAATTGCGCGACAGCGGCCTGCAACTGACGCGCCTGGTCGATCCCCGCCTGTCGAGCACCATGGCCGAAGCAGTGCTGGCCTGGACCCTGTATCTGCATCGCGAAATGCCGCTGTATGCGCAGCGCCAGCGTTTTCGGGTATGGCAGGCCGAGCAGTATGTGTTGCCCGAGCAGCGTACCGTCGGCATCCTGGGGCTGGGCACGCTGGGCGTGGAGGCAGCGCGGGCGCTGCTGGGAGCGCGCTTCAAGGTCTGTGGCTGGAGCCGCACGGCGCGCTCGCTGGAGGGCGTGCAGACCTATAGCGGCGAACAGGGGTTGCACGACATGCTGGGCCGGTGCGACATCCTGGTGTGCCTGTTGCCGCTGACGTCCGACACCCATGGTCTGCTCAATGCCGAGCGCCTGGCCATGCTGCCGCCGCAGGCGCAACTGATCAATTTCGCTCGTGGGCCGATCATCGACGACGCCGCCCTGTGCGCCGCGCTCGACAGCGCCCGCCTGCGGCATGCGGTGCTCGACGTATTCGCCACCGAACCGTTGCCGGCGGACCAGTGGCAATGGACGCATCCGAGCGTGACGGTACTGCCCCATTGTTCGGCGCCGACCAACCGCGAGACCGCCTCGGCCATCGTGGCGGCCAATGTGCAGCGCTTTCGCCGCACCGGCGAGATCGCAGCCAATGTCGATCTCGAACGCGGTTACTGATTGGCCTAGCTCAAGCGGTAGTCCTTGCCGCGTACGATCGCCGGCAGCATTTCCTGTCCGCTCAGTTCGGCCAGCGAACGTTCGATCTCGCGACAGATGGCGTCCAGCGCCAGTCCGTTGGGGCTGTCCCTGAACGGTTCGGCGATGTCGCCGGCAATGGCTTCCAGCGCCACGAAGGTGTACGACACGAACACCGAGATCAGTGGCGTGGCATAGCCGATGGCGTCGACCAGGCCGAACGGCAGCAACAGGCAGTAGAGATAGACCGTGCGATGCAGCAGCACGCCATAGGCGAACGGAATCGGCGTGGCCGCGATCCGCTCGCAGGCGCCGATACAGTGATTGAGTTCATTCAGCTGGGCATCGCACGACCATAATTGCGCCGCACCGAGCGCATCGGTGCGCTCCGCTTCGGCCAGCATCTGGCGCAGCTCATGCATCAATTGCACCGGCAGGTAGTGCGCATGGCGCAACCGCAGCGCTTGTTGCAGCGGCAGCAGACGGGCCAGGTCCTGGTCCGCGCTGGTATGGCGCAACTGGTGCTTGAGGGCGTAGACCAGCGCCGTCAGGCGGGCCACGAACAGGCGCTGGTCAAGCGCGCCATGGGCATCGTCGCGGACATAGGCGCGCGCCTGCGAGGCCAGTGCGCGGGCGGCGATCAGCAAGGCGCCCCATATTTTCCGGCCCTCCTGGAAGCGGTCATAACTGGCGGTATTGCGAAACGCCAGGAAGATCGCCAGCGCCACGCCCAATAAGGTGAAGATCGAGGTGTTCAGCGGCAGCTTGTCGCCCAGCACACGACCGCCGGTGAAGACGGCCAGCGTCGACACCGCCGTCATGACCGCCATCTGCGGCAGGATCGCCGGCAACACCGAGCCATTCCAGATAAACAGCAAGCGCCACCAGTTGGGCGGCGAACGGACGATCATGAGGTTTCCTTTGCAGGTGGGCGAACCGCTTCGCCGACAGCCTTGAGCATAGGCGCATGCGTGGCTGGCGGCGTGTACAGATTTGTGTGGACGCAGCCGGTACAGCGGTTCGCCCAGGCCCAAAATAAAAAACCGGACGCCGATTTTCATCGGGGTCCGGTTTTTTACTGGAGCAAGCTGGATCAGTCGGGCATCACCGGCTTGACCTTGGCCGCAGCCTGCTTGGCGCGGATGCGGGCCGATTCGACATTGTCGGCGGCCGCCAGCGCCACGCCCATGCGGCGGCGCTGGAACGATTCGGGCTTGCCGAACAGGCGGATATCGGCGCCAGGAATACGCAGCGCTTCGGCCACGCCGTCGAAGGCGATGGCGCGGGCGTCGTGCTGGCCGTAGATCACGGCCGAGGCGCCCGGCGAGCGCAGCGCGGTATTGACCGGCAGGCCCAGGATCGCCTTGGCGTGCAGTTCGAATTCGCTCTGCACCTGGCTGACCATGGTCACCATGCCGGTGTCGTGCGGACGCGGGCTGACCTCCGAGAACCAGACCATGTCGCCCTTGACGAACAGTTCGACCCCGAACAGGCCCAGGCCGCCGAGGTTCTCGGTGACCTTGCGGGCGATCTCGCGCGCCCGTTCCAGTGCGGTCGATGGCATCGGATGGGGCTGCCACGATTCGACGTAGTCGCCCTTGACCTGGACGTGGCCGATCGGGTCGCAGAAGCTGGTGATGGTGTCGCCGTTCTCGTTGAGCGAGCGTACCGTCAGCAGCGTGATTTCGTAGTCGAAATCGATGAAGCCCTCGACGATCACTCGTCCGGCATCGACCCGGCCACCGGCGGCGGCGTGGTTCCATGCGGCCTCGATCTCGTCGGGACCATCGATCTTGGACTGGCCCTTGCCCGAGGACGACATGACCGGCTTGATCACGCACGGAAAACCGATCTGCTGGATCGCCGCACGCAGCTCATCGAGGCTGTCGGCGAAGCGATAGGGCGATGTCGCCAGGCTCAGGGTTTCACCGGCCAGGCGGCGAATGCCTTCGCGGTTCATGGTGAGCCAGGCCGCGCGCGCAGTCGGGATCACGTGTGCGCGGCCTGCCTCTTCCAGCTGCACCAGGGTCTCGGTGGCAATGGCTTCGATCTCCGGCACGATCAGGTCGGGCTGCTCCTTGGCGATGAGCTCGGCCAGCGCGGCGCCATCGGTCATGTTGATGACGTAGGAGCGGTGCGCCACCTGGTGGCCAGGGGCATTTTCATAGCGGTCCACGGCAATGACTTCAACACCCAGGCGTTGCAGCGCGATGATGACTTCCTTGCCCAGTTCGCCGGAACCGAGCAGCATGACCTTGGTGGCGGATGAAGAGAGGGGGGTGCCTAGTCGGATAGCTTTTTTCATAACGTCGGGGGGAGAAGCGCCGCGGTGTGCGGTGCGTTGAATCGATAATCGCGGGACGATACCAAATCTTGCCTGGTTTGGACAGCAGCCATTCTCGCCGCTTGCACTTGCGGATCAAGCGCCATCGATGCCTGGGTAAAAACGAAGTTTCCCGGGGGTAATTTAAATGATGAGCCTTGATGTAATTAGCCGTTAATTGATTCTAACTGCTTGCAAGTATTAGCAATCCGAATTGGCGCTGTTTTGTCTTCATGACAACAATGCAAGTACGGCATGGTGGCAACTTTTTTTACAGTTTCTACGCGGGGGCCAGTTCAATAGGTGGCCCGCAGCGTCGCCCTTAGCTGGCGCGGATCGCCGATCCAGCCCTGGCTGTGAAAGCCCACCTGGCTATAGTAATGGCGATCGAACAGGTTGTCGGCATGCAGCGCCAGCGACAGCCGGCGGTCGAACTGGTAGCGCGCCATCAGGTTGACCAGGGCCACGCTGGCTTGCCCGACCCAGCCCTTGCCTGCGGGTTGGCTGGTATTGCGCCCGATGCCGTTGTGCCAGTCGACGCCGCCGCCCAGCGTCAGTTGCTCCGACAGCCTGAACTTGTTGAACAGTTTCAGCTGGGTCGAGGGGAAGGGATTGTCGAGCCGCCGCCCATCGGCGCTGCGCTTGATGAAGCGGGTAAAGCTGCTGCTGATCTCCCAGCGTGGGTGCAGCCTGCCGCTCAGTTCGAACTCGACGCCGTGCACCCGCACGCCGCGGGCAGGGCGCGAAGCCTGGCTGGCCGGCCGGCCGCGTACCTGGGTCCCGGGTATCGTCACGGCCAGGTTGCGTTGCGTGGTGTCGAACACGGCCGCCGATCCATTGAGCGCGCCGTCATGCCAAGCTGCCTTGAGGCCGGCCTCGATGCTGCGTCCTTCGACCGGTGCCAGCAGGCGACCGTCGGCCGATTGTGCAAATTGCGGCTTGAAGATGCTGGTATAGCTGCCGTACAGCGCGTAGGTCGGGTCGAGATCATAGATTGCGCCGGCATAGGGAATCAGCTGGTTGCGATGGCGATAGCGCTCGTGGCTGCCGAAATAGTTGCGTTCGATGTCGATATTGGCCAATCGCACGCCGAGGATCAGATGCAAGGGCGCTGCCAGCGAAAAGCGTCCGGCAGCATACGCGCCGCTTTGCACGACGCGCCGATGGTTGGCCGGTTCGGTCTGTTCATTCCATCGCGGCTCGGCGATGGGCGCGCGGCGCCAGTCAAAGAAGCTGCCGATGTCAGGCAAGGGCGCTTGCTCGACATGGCGGTCGATGCGGCTGTGATCGATCACCCGCGACCAGCCCAGCACCGCCTGGTGCCGGCGCCCCAGCAGCGAAAACGGCCCGGTCAGTGACAGGCTGGCCTGGCGCCGATGGCGCGTGCCGTCGTAATGGCGCCAGACCTGCGACATGCCACGACCGCTGTCATGATCGGGAAACTTGCCCCGAAAGAGATTGCGCATGTGGTAATGCCCCTGATTCAGGTCGATTGCGGCCCGCAATTGCCAGGCGTTCTCGAAGCGATGCCGCAGGTTGGCCAGTAGCGTGCTCGAGCGTGTCTGCATGCGCGCCCAACGGGTGTTGTTGGACGCCGAACGATCGAATGCGGTACGGCCGCCATCGCGATAGAACAGAGGCACCCCGCTGCCAAAGCCGCGGGCGGCATCCTGCTGGTATTCGATCCCGGCACTGAGCTCGGTACGCGGCGCCGGGTTCATCGTGGCCACGCCATAGAAGGTGCCCGAGCGCTGCCCCTGCCAGCTGACGTGACTGCCGGCGTCAGACGTCTCGGCGACCAGCCGCGTGCGCCAGCGATGTCGACCAAGCTGCGGCAGCGAGACATCGACATTGGCCCGGCGCTCGCCCCAGCTGCCCACGCCCACCATGCCCGCGGCGTCGAACCTGCCCAGCGGCTGCTTGCGGATGAAGTTGATCGCCGCTGACGGCTCGCCGTTGCCGGTCATCAGCCCGGTCGCGCCGCGCACCACTTCAACCCGCTCGAAGATGGCCGAACTCATGTTGGTGGCGCCGAAGTTCCAGTGCGGCAGCAACGGCGAATGCATGCCATCGAATTGAAGGTTGTCGATGGCAAAGCCCCGCGCCGACAACTGGCTGCGATTGCTGTCGCTATGCACGGCGGCAATGCCGGGTGCCGCCAGCAGGGCGTCGAGTGCGGTGGGCAGGTTGGCGTCCTCGATCTGCTGGCGGGTCACGACGCTCACCGCTTGTGGCGTTTCACGCGGTGCCAGCGGCAGGCCGGTGGCGGTGCCCATGGCCTCGACGGTATAGGCGTCCGCCGGCGTGACGGCATGCGGGGCGGATACCGTAATGCCGGGCAGGCCGGCGCCAGGGTGCAGCGTATCGTCGGCCAGCGACGGCGCGCTGCAACACAAGGTGGCCGAAAGCACGCCGCCGACCGAGAGGCGCCGGGCACACCAGCGGCAGGCACCCGCCGAGCGCGGCGGCGTGGAGCGGGCAATGGACGAGCGGCCAAGGCGGGATGAGCGCGGGTTGCGGGAGGAGGCGGATGAAGGATGATGGGCGGTGAACATGGTATTTTCCGACGACTGTTGATGTAATGATAATTATTCTCGACATTCCATCCGCCAGCGTATGCAGTACGCGGCAATACCTATGCGCAGCGCTATAACAACCGCCAGTCGTCGCTCACAAGCGCTATTCGCCCCGCGCCTCGCGGTTGGGATCGCTGACGCGCCAGGCCAGCGCGCTCATCGCGCTGCAGGTCAGCAGCGCCATGCCGAGCCAGATGGGGCGGGTACCCAGCAGCGGCGCCAGCCAGCCGCTGGCCAGCGCAAACAGCAGTAGCTGGATGACGCCGGACAGCGAAGCCGCCGTGCCGCAATGATGCGGAGCGCAGGCCAGCAGGCGCAGCGTGATCGGCGGCGTGGCCATGGCCAGCCCGCAGACATAGGCGGCCAGCGGCAGGATGATGGTCAGGGGCGCGTCACCCCCGGTCACTGTCAGCGCAGTAGCGCCGCAGGCCATGCAGCCATAGGCGAGCAACACCACGCTTTGCTGGCCCACGCGCCCGGCCACCAAGGCCCCAACCATGGCGCCGGCGACCATGGGCATGAACAGATAGCCGAAATCGGTTGTCTGCCAGCGCAGCACATGCAGCAGCAGGTCCGGCGCGCTGCCGATGATCAGGCCCTGGCCGGCGACCGGCCATGCGCCGGCCAGGCATAGCGTCATGATCCGACGCTGACTGGCCAGGCCCGCGTAGTTGCGTAGCAGGAGGCGGATGTTGAACGGATGGCGTGCGGCCGCTGGCAGCGTTTCCGGCAGATGTCGCCGGCAGAGCGCCAGGGCCAGGATAGCGATCGATGCCAACGCCACGAAATTGGCGCGCCAGCCCAGTGACTCGGTGAGATATCCGCCCATGACCGGGGCCAGCGCTGGCGACAGGTTCAGCATCAGGATCAGCGCCGACATGGCACGCTGCGCACTGGTACTGGCACTGGCATCGTTAGCGCGGCAATCCTGGAGCATGGCCGGCGCCACCACGCTGCAGGCGCCGGCAGCAGCGCCTTGCAACATGCGACCCAGCAGCAGCGAATCAAAATCCGAGGCACCGGCGCACCACAGGCTGGCTGCCAGGTACAGGCCCAGTGCGACCAGGATCACGGGTCGCCTGCCATAGCTGTCGGCCAGGCCACCATGCAGCGGGAGGATGCAGGCATAGGCCAGCATGTAGCAACCCAGCGTGCGATGGATCGCCGCCGGCGGCAGCCCGAACTCAGCCGCAATAGCGGCAAAGGCGGGCAGGTAGAGATCGATCGAGGCGGGCCCGATGCTGCACAGCAGGCCCAGCACGCCGACCAGGCGAGGTGAGATCACAGCGACGCCAGGCGGCTGGGGCAAATGCCGTAGCGCTCGCGAAAGGCGGTCGAGAAATTGGTGGCATGACGATAGCCGACATAGTGCGCGGCCTGCTGCACGCTCCAGCCTTGTGCCAGTTGTTCGCGCGCCACCTCCAGCCGGCGCTGGCGCAGCCAGTGGAATACCGAACATTGGTAGGCCGCCTGGAATTTGGCGCGCAGGGTGCTCGGGCTCATGCAAGCCAGGCGCGCCAGTTCATGCAGGGAATGATCGTCGCCCGGGCAGGCATGCAGTTTCTGGCGTACCCGCTCAAGCATCTGGCGGTCACGCGGCGACAGCGGCGGCTGCTTCTGCGATGGCGCGTCGATGGCGCAATGCAAGCCATGCGACAGCAATTGCAGGCCGATGCCTTCGCGCAGCAGCTGATTCAGGGTGCCGCTCCACATGCAGTTGAAAAGGTGTTCGAACGCCACCGCCAGATGCGGCTGCAAGGACCACGGTTGCAGGCACTGACCGGGGTTGCGCAGCGCCTTGGCCAGCAGTTCGCTGCTCTGGTCTTCGCCCATGTCGGTCGTTTCCAGCACGGTCAGGCACAGACTGCGGATCTGCTGTCCGGCGGCATGGCTGGCGACCAGCGGCCGGGCGGCACCACCGGTGGCACTGACGCCCCCTTGTGCGCATAGATCCAGGGCCGAATCCTGGTGCAGGTGAAGCTTGCCCTGCAACAGCGCGATCACCGAGAAATACGTTGGTTGTCGCCAGACCGACTGGTAAGGAAAATCGACCACCAGATCGGATGCCGCCAGCCACAGGCCGGGACGCAATTCATGGCGGTCGATGCGACCCTTCGCAAGGTGGAATTCATCGACGACCGGAGTTTCCGGATCGCTATCGCCCAGCCGGTACAGCATGCCGACCGGGCGATCCAGCCGATTGAGTTCGGCCAGTGTGAATGAATGAGACGACGGCGCTACAGCCAAGGCAAACCTCCTGCCGGGTAAAGGGGAAATGGCCGGATGGGATAACCCGGCGTTGTAATCGATATCGGCGCGGCTGTGCGCAGGCCGTGCGAGGTCACGGCGATTGCGGCGCATTCATAGAATTAATTGCGAGATTTACCTCGATTGTTTTCGATCGACGCGCGTCTTTACGCCCCGCAAGGATCCAGCCAGCGGGGCCGGTGGCGGGCGATCGGATTGACCAGGTCGGCGGCCAGGCGAAAGCTGCCGACCGGATCGGCCAGGTTGACCATTTGCAGGTTGTTGGCCAGCTGCAGCCGGTTCAGGCAGGAGTGCAGCATGCTTGGTGCGAACAGGTCGAACTGGCGATATCTGGACAACTGCTGCGGATGCGTGCGCTGATAGCCGCTGATGCAAGCGGCGACGATGCGCCAGAAGTCGTCTTCGTCCAATCCGAGGTGCTGCGACAGCAGCGGGCTCAGATGGCGCAGGAAACCGTCGAATACATCCACGAAGATACTCAGCAGGCGAAACCTGTCGGGCACCTCGGCCCGCAGGCGGCTGGCGGCATCGGGGAGTTCAGCGTCGGGATCGAGGATGGCCGACTCCTCGGCGATGTCCTTCATGAAGACGCGCACCGGCACATGGTCTTCGAGCACCAGGATCAGGTTTTCGCCATGCGGCATGAACACCAGGTCGTGGCGGTACAGGCAATGCACCAGCGGCGCCAGGTAAGCCTCCAGATAGCGTTGCAGCCAGGTCATCGGATCCAGCGCAGAGGCGCGCACCAGCTCGACCACCAGCGCATCGCCATACTGGTCGACATGCAGCAGCGCGGCCATGGTCATCAGCCGCTGGCCAGGGCCGATCAAGGGTAGCGGGTTCTCGCGCCACAGGGCAGAGAACATCTTCTTGTACGGCGAATCGCCGCTGATGGCGCCTTCGTAGTAGCGATGGCGAAATCCCAGCGACGCCACCTCGCGCAGGATGCCGAACCCTTTGCCACGCAGGTAGGCGTCACCCTGCAGCAGGCCGTGGATGTGGGCATTGATGGCGGGCGTGCCGGCCATGTAGTAAGGCGACAGGCCGCGCATGAAACCCATGTTGAGGATCGATAGCGAACCCTTGACGTAGCGCCGGGTGGGGTGGTCGAGATTGAACAGGGTGCGGATCGACTGCTGGGCCCGATAGTGGTCCGCTCCGTAGCCCAGGCAGACCATGCGGCGGTCTGCCAGATAGGGCGCAAACGCCAGCGCCAGCTTGTTGAACCATTGCCAGGGATGCGCTGGCATCAGGTAGTAGTGCGCCGGATCGCAACCTTGGCTCTTTAATGTCGCATGAAACTGATCCAGCAGCGGCTGGCCCAGTTCCTCGCGCAGCAGGGCGTCGTGGTCAAGTTCAGGCACGCAGGCGAAGTGAGCGTGATCGCGGTGCACCGCCACCCATACCAGCCGTATCGGGATGCCAGCCTCGGGCGCATAGGCGTGATAGTCGTGGGCGTCGAAGCCGAGGCGGCCGTTGTTGGCCACGAAGCTGGGGTGCCCCTCGGTCATCGAGGCCTCGATTTCCTGGAAGCCGGCCTGCGCCAGTTGGGTGCTGCGCAGGTTGCAGTGGCACAGTTTGTAGGCTGCACTGTGCAGCGTACTGGTGATTTCATCGAGATAGATCGGCAGGCGCGCCGGATCGATGGCCAGCAGGTCGCGCAGTTCGGTCACGAATTGCAGCGCGTCCAGGGGGGCCTGTCGCTGCTGTTTGAGGCAGATGATGGAGTCGGCTGCGATGTCCCAGTGGCGCAGCGCCATCTGGCGCGCATCGAAATGGTATTCGATGGCGGGTGTCAGGCTGAGCCGATAGCGCAGCATGCCCGGCGTGGCGGCCGCGCCGATGGTTTCGGGCGCGATGATCATCTCGTGCGCGTACTCGGCCAGAGCCTTGCGCAGCAGCATCCGATTGGCGCTGGCCCAGGCCTCGGGTGTCAGATGGGCGGCAATGGCGCCAGGATGCGTCGCGTCGTCGTGCAGTGTCATGGTCGGGGCTCCGGTGGTTGGCAGGTGAGAAAATCGGCGTGGGTGCAGAAGGCCAGGGTGGCGATCTTGTCGGGCAGCGCGATGCAGCCGGCATCGCGAAATCCCATGCTGTGGTTGAGGGCGTGGATGCGCAGGTTGTCGACGTCCGGCTCGACCACCACGCGATGGGCTGCGAGTCGCTGGAACATGAACGCCAGCGCACAGCGCATCGCATTGCGGGTGAACTGCGGCACCCGGATCACGGGCGGCGCCACGAACAGGTGCAGGCCCAGGTCGCCCGGCTCGACTTGGTAATGGGCAGCGACCCGGTCATGCGCGGGGTCGTAGCATTCGATGACAAATGCCGGGCGCTCATCGGCGTGGCCGAGAAAGGCGCAGGCATGGCCGCTGCGCTGCATGCCGGCGTAATACGCGCGCACGCCGGCGGGTGACTTGTCGGGCATCGTCCAGAAGCGGCCACGTTCGCTGCTAAACCATCGCTGCAGCAGCGCCGCGTCGCGCTCGGCCTGCACCCGACGCAGGCGAAAGCCGTCCGGATGCGCCCCGGCAACGTCGATCCACCCACGCTCGGTGGGCCAACGGCGGGTGATGTCCGTCATGACGGCAATGGCCCAAAGGTCTGCAATGCGGTACGCGGTTCGATGCGATAGTGTTCCCGGCCGGTCAGCGCGCGCAGGATGCGGGCATTGCGGTGGCAGCACAGGCCGAGGTCGGGATTGCCGACGCCATGGCTGGCGAGACCACCGTTCTGCACGAATATCTCGCCGCCGTTACGGTCGATGGCGTAGTCGCGGGTCATCCGATAGCCACCATCATCGGCCCAGTCGATGCGCTCATGCAGTGGCGCTAGCAGCTCGGGCAGGCGGGTCGCATAGCCGGTGGCGAACACCACGCCATCGGCATCGATCGAAAAATCCCGGGCGCTGTCGAGATGCCGGAAGCCGAGCTGGAAGCGGTCGCCCTCGGCATCATGGCGGCAACTGCGCAACGTCGCGTTCGACGCCAGCCGATAGCGGTGGGCGGCATGCAGCATGCGCTCGTCGAGCAGCGCGTAGATGGCGTCGATCAGGCTGGCGTTGATGCCTTTGTAGATACTTGCCTGCTGGCGCAGGATGCGACGTCGCCGATGGGCCGGCAGGCTGAAGAAGTGATCGGTGTAGTCGGGCGAGATCAGTTCCAGCGTCAGTTTGCTGTTTTCCATCTGGAAGAAACGCGGGGCGCGGGTGATCCAGGTCAGCCGGAAGGCGTGGCTGGCGCTGGCGCGCAACAGGTCGTAATACACCTCGGCGGCGCTCTGGCCGCTGCCGATCACCACGATGCTGCGGCGTTGCAGCAGGGCGGGTTTGTGCTGCAGGTAATGGGCCGAATGCAGGTAGGGCGCGGCCGGCTGGTCGCAGCAGGGCGGCAGGCTGGGGACCGTGCCCAGGCCGAGCACCAGCCTGCGGGCGCACAGGCTGAAGTCGCATCGGGCAACATGATCGCGGCCGCTGACGAGGTACGCGCCCCGTGCCTCGTCGTAGCTGACCCGCGTGGCTTCGCAGCCCATGCGCACATTCGGCAGCCGCCGCACCACCCACTGGCAGTAACGGTTGTACTCGGCTCGCCGCAGGTGCAGTTGTTCGCGCATGTAGCACGAATAGAGCCGGCCGGTCTGCTTGCAGTAGTTCAGGAAGCTGAATTCACTGCGGGGGTCGGCCAGCGTGACCAGGTCGGCCAGAAAGGGGTTCTGCAGCGTGGCGTCGTCCAGCAGCAGGCCGGGATGCCAGTTGAATTCGTGGTTCTTTTCGAGGAACAGCGCGTCCAGGTCCGGCAGCGGCGCACTGAGCGCGGCCAGGCTCAGGTTGAAGGGGCCCAGCCCGATGGCGATGAAGTCATGTATGTCGGCGTGCATGCAAGTGATCCTGGCTTGCCTGCAATGGACGGCCTAAGACGGCGCCGCCTAGCAAGGCGTGAGCGAAAAGCCGGCACTGGGCCGGCTCGGGCAGGAGTCACTTTAGGGGAGTCAGGTCGCGCCGCGATCAGCCTGGCGCAGGGACCAACAGCGGTCATACGCGGCTCGGCAAACGGCATAGCCTGGCCGCGTGGGATGGCGCAGAAGAGGACGCCGGCAGCGCATGGCTGCCGGTCGGCCGGGCAGGACGTGGATCAGTCCTCGAGCTCAAGTTCGAGCGCCAGCATCAGCCCGGAAAGCGATTTGCCATGGGCGTCGAGCGCCAGCGAACGGGTCACGCCGCCGCCCAGGGCACGTTGCATGACGAAGTTCAGGGCGCCCAGGTGCGGCAGTTCATGGCGCGTGACTTCACCGTGCACGATGCCGGCAAAATGCTGGCGTACCCGTTCCGGTGTCAGCGCCCGCAGCAGCAGGGCATAGTCGTTGCGGTCGTAGGCGATGACCGAGATGTTGGAAATGTCCCCCTTGTCACCGGCCCGGGAATGGGCGAGTTGGCGCAGCAGCATGTCACAGCTCCTCGAAATGAATGTCGGTGCGCACCAGATCGCGCGGCACCAGCGTGGACAGTACCGCGATCACCTCGCGCGCTGCTTTGGTGGCGCCGCCGCCGCCGGCCGGGCCGTTGGTGTAGAGCGTCTCGACTTCGTTACCGATGCGCACCGCTTCGGCCAGGCTGGCCGTACGCCCGGTCACCCGCACCCGTACCTCGGAGGGCTCGTGGGCGAGGGTCGCATCGGGGCCGCCGATGGCGTTGATGCCGATCAGGTCGAAGCGCAGTTCGCTGGCCGCAACCCCGGTCAGTTGCAACCGCTCGCGCACGATGTCCAGCGCCAGTTGCGCCCGCGCCAGGGCGCCGGGGCCGGCGTACGAGATCTGTCCTTCGCCGATGAAACTGTCGCGGTAGCCCAGCGTGGTCTTGAGGGTGGCGGTGCGTGGCCGGCCGCGTCCACCGCTGACGGCAACCCGGTCCGGGCCGATCTCGCTGATGCTGACCTGTGAAAAGTCGGCCACCACGTCGGGCGTGAAATAGGACGCGGGGTCATGGATTTCGTACAGCAATTGTTCGGTGCAGGTGCGCGCCGTGACCTGGCCGCCGGAGCCGGCGACCTTGGTGATCACGGCGCTGCCGTCGGCCGCCACTTCGCCGATCGGAAAGCCCAGCCGCGCCAGGCCGGCGACATCCTTGCAGCCGGGATCGGCAAAATAGCCGCCGGTGATCTGCCCCGCGCATTCCAGCAGGTGGCCCACCAGCGTGCCCTGACCAAGCCGGTCCCAATCGTCCAGGGCCCAGCCGAACTCATGCACCAGCGGCGCCAGCACCAGCGCCGGATCGGCCACGCGGCCGGTGACGACGACATCGGCGCCGGCCTGCAGGGCGGCGACGATGGGGGCGATGCCGAGATAGGCATTGGCCGAGATCAGGCTGCTGCCCAGCGACGTCACGGACTGGCCGTTGTCTTCGATCTTGAATTCGCCGGCCTGCAGCACGGTGAGCACATCGTCGCCGGTGATGGCGGCAATCTTCAGCCGGGTCAGGCCCAGTTCGCGGGCGATGTCACGAATCCGTACGGCGGCGGCCAGCGGATTGGCCGCGCCCATGTTGGTGACGATGCGCACGCCGCGCTCGACGCAGGCCTTGAGCACCATGCGCATGCGTTCGGCCAGCAGCGGGTCGTAACCCTTGGCAGGGTCCGCCAGGCGCGCTTGCTGGCCGATGGCGATGGTACGTTCGGCCAGGCATTCGAAGATCAGGTAGTCGAGCTGGCCGTGTTCCGCCAGTTCGAGTGCCGGCTCGATACGGTCGCCCGAGTAACCGGCGCCGGCGCCGATGCGCACCGTGCGGCGGTCTGGTTCAACGGCTTTATTCATGGCTTGTCCAATCTCAAAACAGCGGGAACAACCCCAGCAGCACGCAGGCGATGGTCATCACCACCGACGCGCCGAACAGGAATGGAATGGTGTACTTCTGGTGGTCGGCCAGTTCGATGCCGGCCAGGCCGCACACCAGGAAGGTGGCCGGAGTCAGCGGGCTGACCGGGAAACCGGTGGTCATCTGGCCCAGCAGCGCGGCCTGCGCCACCTGGATGGTCGGCACGCCCAGCATGTGGCTGACTTCGGCGATCACCGGCAACACGCCGAAATAGAACGAGTCGGGATCGAACAGCAGCGACAGCGGCATCGACAACACGCCCAGCACCACCGGGATATGGCCGGCCATCTCGGGCGGCACGAAACCGACGGCGGTCTTGGCCATCGCCGAGAGCATGCCCGACTTGGTCATGATTCCGGTGAATACGCCGGCGGCGAACAGGATGCTGGCCATCAGCAAGGCGGCCTTGGCGTGGGCGTCGATGCGTTCGCGCTGCATGTTGACGTCGCGGTAGTTGATCATCAGGGCCGCGACCACGCCGATCATGAACATCACCACCGGGTCGACCCGGCCGCTGATCATCACGCCCAGCACGAACACGGTCAGCAGGATGTTGATCCAGAAGTTCTGCGGGCGACGGATCTTCAGTTGCGCCTCGGTCAGCTCGTGCTGCTGCACGAAATCGACCGTCGAACCCTTGCCCAGGCCGAGCCGGCGTTCTTCCTTCAGGCCCAGCAGCCAGGAGGCGATGAACACGAACGCCAGGCCGACCAGCTGCACCGGGATCAATGGCGTGAAGATGTCCGACACCGGAATATGCAGCGCCGCCGAGGCGCGGATCATCGGCCCGGTCCAGGGCAGGAAGTTGACGCCCGCGGCCATCGAAGCCACGCAGGCCAGGATGCGCTTGTCGATACCCAGCCGGTTGTACAGCGGCAGCATGGCCGGGATGGTGATCAGGAAGGTCACCGCGCCCGAGCCATCCAGGTGGATCAGCAGCGCCAGCAGGGCGGTGCCCGGCACGATGCGGGTAGGCCGGCTGCCGACCGTCTTGAGGATGCGGGTGATGATCGGGTCCAGCATGCCGGCGTCGGTGACGATGCCGAAGAACAGGATGGCAAAGACGAACATGCCGGCCACCGGCGCGATGGCGGTCACGCCCGAGACGATGAACTTCGAGGTCTGCAGGCCGAAACCGCCGACCAGCGCTGCAATGATGGGAATGGCGATCAGCGCCACCAGGGGCGACATCTTCTTGGTGAGGATGGCCGTGAACAACAATACGATCGTGACAAAGCCGAGCAGGGCAAGCATGTGGGTCTCCAGAATGCAGTTCGATTTCTTATTGGTCCTGCGCACCGGCCTTGTTGTTGGTCGTTCAGATCGGTCCAGGCAGCGCAAGCAGGGCGAGTGTAGGTTTGGGGCAATTTTGTTGTAAAGTTGATTTTTTCGATTGATTGATCGGTTTTTCAGATTAATCAATCTGCGCAATCACCCGACCCGGACTACCCGTGCAAACCAATATCTCCACCCGCCTGCTGCAGGCCTTCCTGGCGTTGTCCGATTGTCGCCATTTTGGCCATGCCGCCGAGCGCTGCCACGTCTCGCAATCGGCGTTCAGCGTGATGATCCAGAAGCTGGAGGCGGCCGCTGGCGCCCGGCTGTTCGAGCGCGACACCCGCAACGTCACACTGACCCCGGAAGGCGAATTGTTCGTCGAAGTGGCGCGCCAGCTGGTGTTTGATATCGAGGCGGCGTTCGCCGACATGAGCGACTACGTGGCGCGGCGCAAGGGCCGGGTGGCGGTGGCGGCGTTGCCATCGCTGGCGGCCGGCTGGTTGCCGCCGGTGCTGGCCGAATACCGGCGTCGCCATCCGGGCGTCACCGTCAGCCTGCATGACGCCATTTCAGACCACTGTCTCGACTTGCTGCGCCAGGGCAAGGTCGACATCGCCCTGACCGCGCCTGGGCCCAACCTGACCGAATTCGACACCCGCGCCTTGTGCAGCGACCCGTTCTACCTGGTGTGCCGTCGCGATCACAAGCTGGCGCGGCGGCGTCGCATCCGGGTCGATCACCTGGCCGGCTGCGAACTGATCCACCTGGCGCGCTCGACCAGCGTGCGCCAGCACCTGGAAGCCGCCTTGCCCCCGGGCAGCGTGGTCAATTCCGGGCTTGAAGTCGAACACCTGGCCACCGTGGCCGGCCTGATCCAGAGCGGCCTGGGGGTATCGGTGGTGCCGGAGCTGACCTTGTTCCAGTTTCGCCTGCCCGATCTGGTGGCGATCCCGATGGATGCGCCCGCACTGGTGCGCCCGCTGCTCATCGTCACCCCCAAGGAGCGCAGCCTGTCGATTGCCGCCAAGGGATTGCTGGCGCTGGTGGAACAGAAGGCAGCGCTGCAGGCTGCCGCTTCACCGCGCTGAACAAGCTGCGCTAAAAAAAAGACCGGTCGGAATCAGATCCCGACCGGTCCTTCTATTGCTGCAACAGCGTCTACGCTCAGTATTCGGCGTTGATGTCGTTGTGCACGGTTTCCTTGACGAACAGCGCGCCGATGACGACCGTCACCAGGGCGATGATGATCGGATACCACAGGCCGTAGTAGATGTCGCCCTGATAGGCCACCAGCGCGAACGAGGTGGTGGGCAGCAGGCCGCCGAACCAGCCATTGCCGATGTGGTAGGGCATGGACATCGAGGTGTAGCGGATGCGGGTCGGGAACATTTCGACCAGCGCCGCCGCAATCGGGCCGTACACCATGGTCACGTAGATCACCAGGATGAACAGCAGCAGCAAGACCATCGGCTTGTTGATCTGGTCCGGATCAGCCTTGCTGGGGTAGCCGGCAGCCTTGATATCGTCCAGCAGTTCCTTGCTGAAGGCCTTGTCTTTCTCGGCAGCAGCTTCCTTCGACAGGCCGGTGGCTTCGAACGAAGTGATCACCTTGTCGCCGATCTTGACGGTGGCAACGGAACCCGGTTCGCCGACGGCGTTCTGGTAGTTCACCGAGGCTGCGGCCAGCTTGGCCTTGGCCACGTCGCAGGACGAGGTGAACTTGGAGGTGCCGGTCGGGTTGAACTGGAATTTGCAGGTCTTGGGGTCGGCGGTGACGATCACCGGGGCCTTTTGCTGTGCCGCTTCCAGCGCCGGGTTGGCGTAGTGGGTCAGGGCGCTGAAGATCGGGAAGTAGGTCAGGGCCGCGATCAGGCAACCACCCAGGATGATCGGCTTGCGGCCGATACGATCCGACAGCGAACCGAACACCAGGAAGAACGGGGTCGCCAGCAGCAGCGCGGCGGCGATCAGGATGTTGGCGGTGGGGCCATCGACCTTCAACGACTGGGTCAGGAAGAACAGGGCATAGAACTGGCCGGTGTACCACACCACGGCCTGGCCGGCGGTCAGGCCGACCAGCGCCAGGATCACCAGCTTGAGGTTCTTCCAGCGACCGAAGGCTTCGGTCAGCGGCGCCTTCGAGATCTTGCCTTCCGACTTCATCTTGATGAAGGCAGGCGACTCGTTCATCGACATGCGGATCCACACCGAGATGGCCAGCAGCAGGATCGACACCAGGAACGGAATGCGCCAGCCCCAATCGGCAAAGGCGGCTTCACCGACGGCGGTACGCACGCCCAGGATCACCAGCAGCGACAGGAACAGGCCCATCGTGGCGGTGGTCTGGATCCACGCCGTGAAGGCGCCGCGACGACCTTCCGGCGCGTGTTCGGCCACGTAGGTGGCGGCGCCACCGTACTCGCCACCCAGCGCCAGGCCCTGCAGGATGCGCAGGATGATCAGGATGATCGGCGCGGTGATGCCGATCGAGTTGTAGTTGGGCAGGATGCCGACGATGAAGGTCGATGCGCCCATGATCAGGATGGTGACCAGGAAAGTGTATTTACGACCGACCAGATCGCCCAGGCGACCGAACACCAGCGCCCCGAACGGACGCACGATGAAGCCGGCGGCAAACGCCAGCAGCGCGAAGATGAAACCGGTGGTGGGATCGGTGCCGGCAAAGAACTGCTTGGCGATGATCGCTGCCAGCGACCCGTACAGGTAGAAGTCATACCATTCGAACACGGTGCCGAGTGAAGAGGCAAAGATGACTTTGCGCTCCTCCGGTGTGATGCCGCGCGCAGTCTTGTTGACTGATGCTGTCGTCATGCTGGTCTCCTTGATTTTAGTAATAGATTATTGGCATGGCCGAATGGGGCGTTATGCAAGAACGCGACGCATCCGCGCGGCGCCATCCCCTGATCGACACAAGGTGCGATATTTTTCGCATTGCGTGCGTAATGGCCCACTTGTCCACGCGCCGAGTGTGCGACCCAAAACTTACGCAGGACTTGCTTGAAACTTACACAGGCTTACAGATCGGGCCTGCGGAAATAAGCTGCGTTGCAGCATGAAACGGCAGGCCGGGAGCGGCTTGCGAGGGTGGTGCAGGTTTTTGCGGCGCAGCGAAAGGCGCCAGGCGATCTTTAGAAGATGTTAAAGATGTTATTTAATTGGATGAAAGCCGCTGGGCCCTGACGTTCGCCAGGGCGACGGCGCCGGACCTATAAGTATTGCGTCGTGCCGGCGAATGCCGGTACCCAGCGACTGCTGCTCAGCCCGGCAATGCCGTGCCTTCCAGCAAGGCCTGCACCACGCGCTCGCCCAGGCCCAGCCCGACGCTCATGCCGATGCCGGTATGCATCAGCACGGCGCTGGTGTGTTCATCGATCTTCAGTGCCGAGAACGGCCCCGGTCCCTTGCTGCCGTAGACGCCTTGCCAGCGTTCCAGCACTTGCACCCGGGTGGCCAGGGTATGTTCGGCCAGGTCGATCAGCAACTGGTCGATTTCTTCGTTGTTGAACGGCGGCGAGTCGGTGCCGTAATAGTGCGAGTCGCCCACGATCAGCTCCTGGTAAGGCGTCGGGCTGACCAGCAGGTGGATGCCGTGGCGATTGAGCAGCGGCGCGGTGGCTTCGATCTCGGCGTCGACGGCGCGCGCCGACGGCAGGTCAGAGAAGGCGCCGTAGTGGGTGCAGGACAGGCCGGTCAGCACCGCGTGCGTCAATGCCAGAGGCGGCGTATCGATCGCCTTCACGCGCAGCATCTGCAGCCGGCACTGTTTCAGGTTCATCGGTTGCAGGCGATCGGCAAACAGCGTCTGGTAGTCGTGGCCCGAGCAGACGATCACGCGCTCGGCGCGAAATTCGCCGGCGGTGCTCGACAGGTGGCCGCCGCCGGCGCCATGCACCAGGGTATTGAAGCGAAAGTGCACCCCTTGCGAATGCAGGTAGGCCACCAGCGCCGGCATCGCCTCGCGCGAGTACAACTGCAGGTCTTCGGTGCCGTGCAGCGCCGACAGATGATGTCCGAAGCGGCCATTGTAGAGCGCAGCCAGCTTGTCGCCCTGCAGCAGCGAGACGCGATATTCGTGCTGACGCGCGCGCACCACCATGAATTCCTGCAGCACCTCGTGCTCAGCCTGGGTGCGGGCAAACAGCAGGCTGCCGGCTTCGCGTGCGCTGAAGTTGGCGCGGGCTGCCAGGTACAGCCACAGGGCACGGCTTTCGCGCGCCAGATCCAGCATGATGCCGGGCGGCTGGCCGGTGACCAGGCCCATGCCGAAGTTGCGGATCGAGGCGCCCATGGGGGTGCCGGTGCGCTCGAACACGGCCACCCGCAGGCCGCGCTTGACGGCGGCGAAGGCGTGCGCCAGGCCGAGGATGCCGGCGCCCACCACGGCCAGGTCGAAATGTCGGGGATCGGTGCTGTTCATGAATGCTCCATCGAATACGGTTGTGCGCGCCGGGCCGGTGTGCTGGCCGGCGCGCGTTGCTGCCTTATTGCTTCTTTTCTGCCTTGCTTTCGTAGCGCTTGCTCCATTCGGTCAGGATGCGGTCGCGATTGGTGCTGGCCCAGGTGAAGTCGTTCTTGATCAGGCGCTTTTCATAATCGGCCGGCAGCAGCTCATCCGGCTTGGCGATGCCGGGCATGGCGACTACCGCGAAGTTCTTCTCGTACAGCGTCATGGCTTCGCGGCTGGCCGAGAAATCGGCCAGGCGCTTGGCGGCCTCGAGGTTCTTGGTGCCCTTGACGATGGCGGTGGCTTCGATGTCCCAGCCCAGGCCTTCGCTTGGCAGGATCACGTCGATCGGCGCGCCTTCCTTCTTGGTCTTCACGGCGCGGTATTCGAAGGCGATGCCGATCGGGAATTCACCGGTGGCGGCCTGCTTGCAGGGCTTGGAGCCGGAGTGGGTGTACTGGCCGATGTTCTTGTGCAGGGCGTCCATGTAGGCCCAGCCCTTGTCTTCACCCATCATCTGCAGCCAGGCCGAGACGTCCAGGTAGCCGGTGCCGGACGAGGCCGGGTGCGGCATGACGATCTTGCCGGCATAGACCGGCTTGGTCAGGTCGGCCCACGAGGTCGGCTTGGGCAGCCCCAGCTTTTGCGCCTCGACGGTATTGAAGCAGATTGCCGACGCCCATACGTCCATGCCGACCCAGGCCGGCGGATTGGCGGCGCTGCGGTACTTGGCCTCGATGTTGGACAGGGTCTTGGGGGCGTACGGGGTCAGCATGCCTTCCTTGTCGAGCATGGCCAGGCTGGTGGCGGCCAGGCCCCAGATGGCGTCGGCTTGCGGATTGGCCTTTTCTGCCAGCAGCTTGGCGGTGACGATGCCGGTCGAATCGCGCACCCACTTGATCTCGATATCCGGGTTGGCCTTCTGGAATGCCGCCTGGTAGGCCTTGATCTGGTCGGCTTCGAGCGCGGTGTAGACCGTCAGGGTGCTTGCCGCATGGGCGGCCGATGCCGACAACAGCATGCCGACGCCGGCAATCGATGCCAGCAGTTTGAATAGCGTGGTTTTCTTCATGATGGCCTTGATTTGGCTGGGTTGGAAAAGCGAAACGGGAAAGCGAAAAGGAAAAACCATTCAGCGCGTGCGGCGCCAGCCCTGGGTGCGGGCCACCGCGCCGCGCGCGACCAGGTGCAGCAGTAGCGAGGCCAGCGCCGAACTGAGCAGGATCAACGTCGACATGGCGGCGGCCGGCCCGACATCGCCGGCGTCATCCATGTTCAGCACCGCCACCGAGGCCAGCACCGTGTCGGGGCGATACAGGAAGATCACGGCCGAGACCGTGGTCATCGACGACACGAACAGGTAGCGGAAGATCTCCAGCAACTGCGGTAGGCACATCGGCACGGTGACTCGCACGAAGGTCTTGATCAGCGGCACCTTGAGCGAGAGCGAGGCGGCCTCGAACTCGGGGTCGAGCTGCTTGAGGGCGGTGACGGCGGTGAGATGGGCGGTGGTGTAGAAGTGCACGACCGAACACACCACCAGCAGGCTCATGGTCCCGTACAGGAAATTGAACGGATTGGCCGGATGATTGAAGAACAGCAGGCTGCCCAGCCCCAGCACCAGGCCCGGCACCGCCATCGGCAGGAAGCACAGCATGCGCAGCAGCGGCGACAGCAACACCGTGCGGCGCGTCTTTTCCATCAGCCAGGCGCCGCCGAATACCACCACGGTGCCGATCACGCTGGTGCCGCAGGCCAGTCGCAGGCTGTTGCGGTAGGCCAGCCAGCCGCCGCCATCCATGTTGTCGAAGTCATAGTGCTGCCATGTCAGTTGCAAGTTGTAGGGCCACAGCTTGACCACCGAGGCGCCCATGGCCACGGCCAGCATCAGCACGATGGCGCCGCATATCGCCAGCAACGCCAGCAGGATGGGTATATCGCGGCGCCAGTCGGGGCGCGCCGCATAGGGTTCGGAACGGCTGGTGGTCTGGGCCCGCTGGCGCCGCTGCAGCCAGCCGTCGACGGCGAAGGTGAGCAGCGCCGGCACCAGCAGCAACAGGCCGATCAGGGCGCCACGGCCGAACTGCTGCTGGCCGACCACCGCCTTGTAGGCTTCGACCGCCAGCACGCTGTAGGCGCCGCCGACGATCTTGGGCACGCCGAAATCGGTGATGGTGAGCGTAAACACCAGGCACAGCGCGCCGAACACGCCGTAGCGGGTCGCCGGCAGGGTGACGCTGGTGAAACGGCGCCAGCGCGAGGCACCCATCGCATTGGCGGCGTCATAGAGGCGGGCATCGGCCTGCGACAGCGCCGACAGCAGGATCATCAGGGCATGCGGGAAGGTGTAGAACACCTCACCCAGCAGGATGCCCCAGAAACCGTAGATGCCGCCATCCATCAGTTCCTTGAACAATCCCTGGTTGCCGAACAGGTAGATCAGGGCAATGCCCGGCAGCAGCGAGGGCGCCAGCAAGGGCAGCAGGCCGATGCCGCGCCAGGCGCCCTTGAGCGGTATGCAGCTGCGCTGCAGCGCATAGGCGAACACATACGCCAGCGGCACTGTCACTAGCGCGGTGACGCCGGAGACCCACACGCTGCGACCCAGCATGGGCAGGAAATTGGCATTGGAAAACAGCGCGATCAGCGGTTGCAGCCCGGCCCATCGACCATCGCTGGTGAATGCGGCCTGGCCCATGATGAACAGCAGCGGCCCGACCAGCCCCAGCGACAAGGCGCACAGCAGCAGCCACTTGAGGCCGGTAGCCAAAAGTTGACCCAGGTCGTGGGGCCGGGTGAAGGCGGCAGCGATCAGCATCGGCGCGACCTCAGACGAACACCTGCAGCGCCTGGCGCGGCAGGGCAATCCACAGTTCGGACTGGGGCAGGTGCGGCAGCCGTTGATGGGCTTCGTCACTGACATCGGCCAGCAGCGTCTGGCCCGGCAGGTCGTCGGCGCACAGGGCCAGGCGAGTGTGATTGCCCAGGTAGAGCCGATCCACCACCCGCGCCCGCAGGCGGTTGGCGGCATCGGGCGCCGGGAACAGGTCGATCGATTCGGGGCGACAGAACAGGCGGCCACGTGCCAGTTCTTCTTCCTCCGGCAGGATCTCGAACTGCAATGCGCCGACCGCCACCTGCGAGCCCGAGATACGGGTGAAGGGGAGCCAGTTGGATTGCCCGATGAAATCCGCCACGAACGGCGTAGCCGGGCGCCGGTAGATGTCGGCCGGGGTGCCGAACTGCTCGATGCGCCCGCGCTGCATGACGGCAATGCGGTCGGCCATCACCATCGCCTCTTCCTGATCGTGGGTGACCATCAGCGTGGTGATGCCGAACTGTTTCTGCAGGCGCCGGATCTCCAGTTGCAGGTGCTCGCGCACCTGGGCATCGAGCGCCGAGAGCGGTTCGTCCAGCAGCAGCAGCGAAGGCGAGGGCGCCAGTGCGCGGGCCAGCGCCACCCGCTGCTGCTGGCCGCCCGACAACTGGGCCGGATATTTGCGTTCGCTACCGGCCAGGCCCACCATGTCCAGCATGGCGGCCACCCGTTCGCTTTTTTGCTGGCGCGTCAGGCGCGAGCCGCCCGTATTGAGGCCATAGCCGACATTGTCGGCGACACAGAGATTGGGAAACAGTGCATACGACTGAAACAGGATGCCGTAGTCGCGCGCCTGCGGCGGCAACTGCGAGATGTCGCGCCCGCCGGCCTGCAGACGGCCGCTATCCTGGCGTTCGAGCCCGGCGATGGTGCGCAGTAGCGTGGTCTTGCCGCAGCCGGACGGGCCCAGCAGGCATACCATCTCGCCCTGGCCGACGTCCAGGCTGACAGCGTCGAGCGCGGTGAAGGCGCCGAAACGCTTGCTCAGCTCGCGTACGGACAGGAACGGTGCGGGCCGGTCGAGATGGTCTGTGCAGGAGCGGGTCTGGGTCATGGGGTGGGGTGTGGTTTCGCGTTGGCCGGCTAGGTCCGGTCAGGATGCATGCGGATGTTACGGCTGCAATGTGACTGCTGGATGACGCATGTCGATGTGATAACAGTGCTCAATTCAAGCTATAGGTCGAAGTTATGGATCAGCGTGAAAAGCCCGTCGCCGTGGCATCATGCGGGTGCGCCGCAACACCGAAGATCGGGAATCGTCGCCACGCTTTGCAGTCGAAGCAAACATGTTGAAAGCAGGTCGAACGTGCCTGCAGGGAGAGTGCCATGCGCCAATCTTGTCAATTCCTTCAGTCCCGGCAAGCGCCATTCAAGCGCGGCCGGACCGCCGGCGTGCTGGCGTTGGCCGCAGCCCTGGCGGCCTGCAGCCAGCCGCCCAGCACCCAGGAGCAGCGCGACGACCTGGCGCGCTCGATCATCGAGCAGAAGCAGATCACCACGCCCGACGGCACCTCGACGGCCACCACCACCGATGGCTACAAGCAGGACCTGGCGCGCCGCATCGCCCAGGTCAATTCGACCAGCGTCTACATCGAGCGTCCGCAGGCGCTGCTGCGGGCGGTGATCGTGATCAAGTACGTGGTGGACCGGGACGGCAACCTGGTCAAAAGCGAGATCCTGCGCAGCAATCGCGACCGCAATGCCGAGACCAGTGCGCTGGGCAGCCTCAAGAACACCGCGCCATTCCCCAAGCCGCCCGAAGCGTTGCTGCAAGGCGGGCGCATCGAGCTATCCGAGAGTTGGCTGTTCAATAATGATGGCCGCTTCCAGTTACGCAGCGTAGCGCTGGCCCAAATGGGTGAGTGAGGGGCGAATGAGGGGCGAATCAGGCCGTTGGCATGTGTATAATGTCGCGCGTGCACGATAGGTGTGCGTTGTGCGTCTGGAACCTGTTGCCGCAGTGGCGTGACGAGGTGAACGTGAGTTCACCTTTTTTATTACTGCACGCGGGCGCCGCGTTCCGGATGCGCGCCTTCATTGACCGAATCGTTTATTGATTGGCTATTCATGTTTGATTTCATTCGTACTCACCAGCGCCTGATGCAGTTCTTGCTGTTGCTGTTCATCTTCCCGTCGTTCGCATTCTTCGGCCTGGAAGGTTATAGCCGCCTCACCGATGGCGACAACGCCGTGGCCAAGGTGGCCGGCCAGACCATCACCAAGGAAGACTGGGATCAGGCCCATCGCCAGCAACTCGAGCGCATGCGTCAAGCCTATGGCAATCAGTTCGATTCCAAGTTGTTCGATACCCCGGCCGCTCGTCGCGCCATCCTCGAGAACCTGATCGCCCAGCGCGCATTGGGCGCCGAAGTGGTCAAGGCCAAGCTGGTGGTGCCTGACGCCGCGATCCAGCAGAGCATCCTGCAGATCCCTGGCTTGACCAAGCCGGACGGCAGCTTCGACAACGACCAATACCGTGTGCTGCTGGCCGCCCAGGGCTTGACCCAGAAGAATTACGAAGCCGGCCTGCGTCGTGAGATGGCGTTGCAGCAACTCAATGCCGCCGTCCAGAGCACCGCCTTCGCCCCGCGTTCGGTGTCGCAGAACCTGTCGGCATTGAACGACCAGGAACGCACGGTGCAGGTGCTCAACTTCCGTCCCGACGCGTATGCCGCGCAGGTCAAGGTGAGCGACGACATGCTCAAGGCGTATTACGACAAGAACGCGCGTCAGTTCGAGGTGCCGGAACAGGCCAGCATCCAGTACGTGGTGCTGGACGCGGCAGCCGTGGCGGCGCAGTCGAGCGTGAGCGATGCCGACATCCAGTCGTATTACGATCAGAACAAGAAGCTGTATGCGACGCAGGAAGAGCGTCGCGCTAGCCATATCCTGATCACCGTCAAGAAGGACGCATCGGCGGCCGACAAGGCTGCCGCCAAGTCCCGTGCCGATGCGCTGGTGGCGCAGTTGCGCAAGAACCCGGCCGATTTTGCCAAGCTGGCCAAGGCCAATTCGCAGGATCCCGGTTCGGCCGAAAACGGTGGCGACCTGGGCTACTTCGGTCGCGAAGCGTTGACCAAGCCGCTCGAGGACGCTGCCTTCAGCCAGAAGCAGGGCGAGATCGGCAATCCGGTCGAATCCGATTTCGGTTATCACATCATCCAGGTGACCGGCATCAAGCCGGCAGCGGTGAAGTCGCTTGAATCGGTCAAGGCCGAAATCGGTGGCGAGATCAAGAAGCAGATCGCCGCCAAGCGTTATTCCGACATGGCCGACCAGTTCAACAACCTGGTCTACGAACAGGGCGACAGCCTGCAGCCGGTGGCCGACAAGCTGCAACTGAAGATCCAGACCGCCAGCGGCGTGACCCGGGTGCCGAATCCGGCAGCCGGTAATGCGGCCTATAACAATGGCAAGTTCCTGAGCGCGCTGTTCAAGGACGACGTGATCAAGGCCAAGCACAACACCGAAGCGGTGCAGGCTGCGCCCAACACCCTGATCGCCGGTCGTATCGTCGACTACAAGCCGGTCTCCAAGCGCCCCTTTGATGAAGTCAAGGACCTGGTCCAGAAGGCCGTGCTGCTGGAACAAGAGCAGATCCTGGCGACCAAGGCAGGCCAGGCCAAGCTGGCCGAGCTCAAGCAGAACGACAGCGGCGCCGGATTCACCGACGCCCGGGTGGTGTCGCGCGTCAAGAGCGAAGGCTGGACCGAACAGGGTTTCAATGCGGTCATGAAGGTCGATGCCGCCAAGTTGCCGGCCTACACCGGCGTCGAGAGCCCTGGCCTGGGTTACCAGATCTATCGCGTCACCAAGGTCGAGCAGCCCAAGGTGGTGGACCAGGCCCGTCGCAAGACCGAACAGGAGCAGATCGCCAACGTCCTGTCGCAACAGGAAACCCTGGCTTACCTGGCTTTCCTGCGTGAAAAGGCCAAGACCCAGCTGCTCAAGGGCGCCGACACGGTCAGCGCCGATGATGCTGCCAAGTAACTAAATGACGACTGCGCGACGCCAATGGCGTGGCGAGTCGGCACAAAGTGCTAAATAATTTCGATGGGCCGCTTTTCTAGCGGCCCTTTTTGTTTCATCATGGATGCGGCGCAGCATTGCCGTTGGGGAATAGGCGGATCGCGAGGCGGGTTTTCATGGCGCGGGAATATCCTGCGCATCGGGCGGCCTGCTCGTATTGATGTCATCCGGACTGCCGTGCTTCGCGTTGGTAAGCTGTTAGACAAGGTTTGTTGTTGCTGAATAACTGATTGACGTCCTTTACTCATTACGTTGCCGATGCCCGCTCCCGTCCTGATCATCCAAACCGGTGATGCCAACCAGACCCTGAAAAGCAGCTACGGCGGCTATGCGCAACAGATCCAGTCCGCGGCCGGCCTGTGCGCCGACGAGATCGATGTCGTCAATGTCTGCGATGGCCAGAGCCTGCGCTCGGCCTGTTCGTACCGGGCGGTGTTCATCACCGGTTCACCGGCGATGGTCACCGATCGCGAGGACTGGAGCGAGCGCACGGCCGAATGGCTGCGCGAGGCGGCGCTGCAGGAGATGCCGATGTTCGGTATCTGCTATGGCCATCAGTTGCTGACCCATGCCTTCGGCGGCGAGGTTGGCTACAACCCGTCAGGGCGCGCGGCCGGCACGATGCATGTCGAAATGCTGGAATGCTGCCGCAAGGATCCGCTGCTGGCCGAATTGCCGCCGACCTTTCCGGCCCACATGCTGCATATGCAGTCGGTGTTGCGCCCGCAGGCCGATGCCACGGTCATGGCGCGTTCGCCGATGGACCCGCATCACATGCTCAAGCATGCCGACAATATCTACTCGACCCAGTTTCACCCCGAGTTCTCGCCGGACTTCGTTCGCGCCCACCTGAATTACTACGCCGATGTGTACCGCGGCTGCGGTATCGATGCGCTGGCGCTGCGCGAGAAGGTCAGCGATACGCCCCAGTCGACCGGGCTGCTGCGCCGTTTCCTGGCGCTGCACGCGCGCCACTGACACTTCACACCCACTTCGCCGTTAGTTATTTCACGCCGACCAGCGGCTTGAGGTGCGGCCAGACGTTGTCCAGCAGCTTGCCTTGCGCCTGTTCGTTAGGGTGGATGCGGTCGGCCTGGAACAGTGACAGATCGGCGGCGATGCCTTCCATGAAGAAGGGCACCAGCGCCGCCTTGTTGCGCTTGGCCAGCGACTCGAACATGGCCGAGAAGCGGCGCGTGTAGTCAGCCCCGTAGTTGGGCGGAATCTGCATGCCCACCAGCAGCACGCGTGCACGGGCTTGCTGCGCCATGTCGATCATGGCTTGCAGGTTCTGTTCGGTGGCGTTCAGTTGCAGGCCGCGCAGTGCATCGTTGCTGCCCAGTTCGATCAGGACGATGTCGGGCTGGTTCTTCTGCAGCAGTGCGGGCAGGCGATTCTTGCCGCCGATGGTGGTGTCGCCGCTGATGCTGGAATTGATTACCCGCGCCTCGACCTTGTTCTGCTGCAGCCGTTGCTGCAACAGCTGGGTCCAGCCGCTGCCGCGCGCCAGGCCGTACTCGGCCGACAGGCTATCGCCCAGCACAAGCACCGTTTTTGGGGCAGAATAAGCGCTCGCCGTCGCCAGCATCAGGACGGCGCCCACCAGCAGTCCCAGCCAAGCGCGCCACGTGCGGCTGCCTGCCTCGATCGAATTCCTCCTTGCCTGGTTGCCCTGCATGCCCGACACCGCCGTTGCTTTCCAATCTGCTGCCGCCATTTCTGCTTTCCCTGCCATTGAAGTCCTTGGTTTATCCAAACATGTTGCCGATGCCTCGGCCGAGTCGGGACGCCTGCGCATTTTGTCCGAGATCGATTTTACCGTGGCTGCCGGCACCACGCTGGCCATCGTCGGCGCCTCCGGTTCGGGCAAGTCAACCTTGCTGGGCTTGTTGGCCGGCCTGGATACGCCCAGCGAAGGAACGGTGCGCCTGGACGGCGAAGACATCTTCGCGCTCGACGAAGACGGCCGGGCGGTACTGCGCAAGCGCAAGCTGGGTTTCGTGTTCCAGTCGTTCCAGTTGCTGGGGCACCTGACCGCGCTGGAAAACGTGATGTTGCCGCTGGAGTTGCGGGGCGACGCAAACGCCCGCGCCAAAGCCGAACAGATGCTGGCGCGGGTCGGTCTGGGCAGTCGCCTCAAACATTATCCGAAATTTCTGTCAGGCGGCGAGCAGCAGCGCGTGGCGCTGGCCCGCGCCTTCGTCACCGAGCCGCCGCTGCTGTTGGCCGACGAACCGACCGGCAGCCTGGATGCGGTCACCGGCGAGGCCGTGATTGCCCTGATGTTCGAACTGAACCAGGAACGCGGCTCGACCCTGGTGCTGGTCACCCACGATCGTTCGATCGCGGCGCGCTGTGCGCATACCATCACGATAGCCGCTGGCCGGCTGGCCGGGCAGACCTAGACCGCTTCGCCTGGCTCGGCCGGCAGCGGCGGCCGCTTGCGCCGGTGCTCGACCAGTGCGATACCCATGCCGCTGGCGCAGATCACGGCGATGCCGATGATGGTGATGCCATCCGGGAACTGCCCGAACACCAGCCAGCCCATCGCCGAGGCCGAGATGATCTGGGCGTAGAAGAAGGGCGTCAGCAATGAGGCCTCGGCATGGCGATAGGCGTTGTTCTGCAGGAAGTGGCCGATGGTGCTGGTGATGCCGGTCGAGATCAGGATCAGCCATTCGACGGTCGTGGGCGCATGCGCGCTCCAGAAGAACGGCACCGCCAGCGTCGACAGCGCGCTACCCATCAACGCACCATAGAACAGCGTCACCATCGGGTCGTCGGCCTGGTTGGCCTTGCGGTTGAGGATCGACATCAGCGCCATGGTAAATGCCGACAGCATCCCCAGCGCCACGCCATGCGGTGGAATGTCGCCGCCCGGCCGGATCACGATCAGCATGCCGGCAAATCCCACCAGCACTGCAATCCAGCGCGAGACATAGGTCCGCTCGCGCAATAGCCACGGCGAGATCGCCAGCACGATCAGCGGCGCGCAGAAGTTCATCGCGGTGCCTTCGGCCAGCGGCACGATCTTGAGCACCGAGAAAAAGATCAGCGTCGACGCCAGCAACAGCACGCCGCGCCCCATCTGCAGGCCCAGCCGGTTGGAGCGAAAGATGCTGCGCCCGCTGCGGCGCTGGTAAAGCGGCACCAGCGTGATCGCCATGAACAGCACGTTGATGCTGTAGCGCATCCAGGCGATCATCATCACGTGGTAGCCGGAACTGGCCAGCAGCTTGCCGGCCGTATCGAGCAGCGACAGCGTCCACAGGCCCGTAACCAGGAAGATGACGCCGATGAAAAGCTTAGGTTCGAATGCGATGCGGGCTGGCGGCAGGGCGCTGGTGGACATGGTCTCGGATGATATTGTTGAACACGGCTCTGATGGCCGGGATGAATTCGCTGGCGGTCAGGCCTACCGGCCCCAGTCCTTGCGCCACCAGCAGGTCGGCGGCGGCGCCATGGATCCAGGTCGCCGCCAGTGCCGCTTCCCGCGCCGGCCAGCCCTGCGCCAGCAAGGCGCCGCACAGGCCCGAGAGCACGTCGCCGGTGCCGGCCGTGGACAGCCCGGGATTGCCGGTGGGATTGATCACGATCTCGCCATCGGGAAACGCAATGATCGTTCCCGCCCCCTTGAGCACGGCGATCACATTCAGTTCGCGGGCCAGCTTGCGCGCCGCCAGTGGCCGGTCGCGCTGCACGCTTTCGGTGGTGGTGTCGAGCAGGCGCGCCGCCTCCAGCGGGTGCGGGGTGATGATGCTGGCGCCGGCGCGTTCCTGCAGCCGGTGTTGCAGCGGCGGTTCGGACGAGATCAGGTTGAGGGCGTCGGCGTCGAGCACGATATCGGCCTGGCTGGCCAGCGCCCGCGTCAGGATGTCGTGCGCATGGCGCGAGGTGCCCATGCCGGGGCCGACCACCAGCGCCGCGCCGGCGCCGAACTCGACCCGGTCGGCATTGCGGAACATCAGTTCGGGATGGCTGCTGTCATAGGCCGGACCGTCATCGACGAAGGCCAGGTAGACGCGCCCGGCGCCGCCATAGGCTGCACTGCGCGCGGCCAGCACCGGGGCGCCCGCCATGCCGCGCGCGCCGCCGACGACGATCACGTCGCCATAGCTGCCCTTGTGGCTATTGTTGGCACGGGGCTTGAGCGCCGCGGCAAACAGCGCCGGGCCGTTGAGGCGGGCGTGCGGCGTGGGCAGCGTCTGGCCGTCAAGCTCCAGCAAGCAGACTTCGACACGGCCGCTATGATCGCGGCCATCGCAGGTGTGCAGGCCCGGCTTGTCGCCCAGGAAGGTGATGGTGTGGGTGGCATTGATGGCCACCCCGTCGCGACCGCCGACGATGGCGCCGGTGTCGGCGTCGAGTCCGCTGGGAACGTCGATGGCCAGCACCTGGCACGGCAACTGGTTGATGCTGTCGATGATGGCGCGCAACTTGCTGCCGGGCGGGCGGGACAGGCCGATGCCGAACAGGCCGTCGATGACCAGCGCCCAGGATCGCTGTTGCAGCCCGGCCGGGCTCAGGTCGTCGATGAAATCGAGGGCGGCTTCGCGCGCCAGGTACAAGGCGTGCTGCGCATCGGGCGGCTGGGTGGCCGGGTCGGCGTGCAACTGGACGGCGACATCGATGCCGGCTTCTTCCAGCAGGCGCGCCGCCTCCAGGGCGTCACCGCCGTTGTTGCCGGGACCGGCCAGGATCAGCACCGCCGCCGACGATTCGGTGACCGAGTTCAGTAGTCGCTGGGCGGTTTCGGCGCAGGCCGCGCCAGCGCGTGCCATCAGGGTATAGGCGGGGAGGCCGGCGGCAGCGGCATGCTCGACTTCGCGGATTTCTGCAACCGTGTAGAGCGTGCTCATGGCGGTGGTGGCGTGGATTGAGTGGCACGAATGGAGCGCTCAATTCTAAGTCAATTGTCCCCGCCCTGCAGCGGCCCGCCAGATGAAAAGAATCGTGGCAGATGAAAGCGCTGCCTGGTGGCAATCTACGCCGCCAGCAGATCCTGCGGCAGGAAGCCTTGCGGATCGAGTTCGGGCGTCTCGCCGCCGATCATGTCGGCCAGGATGCGCGCCGAACCGACCGCACCGGCCCAGCCGGTGACGCCATGGCCCAGGTTGACGAAGACGTTGCCGTACTTGGTCGGCCCGAACAACGGCATGCCGCCCGGCAACAGGCCGACCGTGTTGCTCCAGAAATGGGCCTGGTTGTAGTTGGCCGCATTCGGATAGTAATCGCCGGCGATCTTGAGCAGGTTGCGCAGCGCCTTCGGCGGCAGCGTCTTGGACGGCGGCACGAAGCCCAGCAGGCCGGTGATGCGAATGCGTTGCCCCAGGCGCGTCATGCTGACCTTGTAGCTTTCGTCATACAGCGCCATGTTGGGCGCGTCGTCGGGATTCTTGACCGGCACCAGCGCCGAATAGGTCTGCAATGCGCGCAGCGGCAGCGTCATCTGTACCGCTTTCAGCAGCGCCGCACTCTGCGCGCCGGCGGCTACCACCACGGTATCGACCGTCAGGCGGCCGGGCAGGTGGGGCGAGTCCAGCTCGAGCGTGACGCGGCTGCCGAAATCGGGCTGCAGCGCGCGCACCGTCGAGTCGAAGTGAAAGCGCACGCCCAGCTCTTGCGCGGCATTGCGCATCTGCTTGGCAAACAGCACGCAGTTGCCGGCGACATCATCGGGGTAATACACGGCGCCGGCCAGCGCGGCTTCGGATGAAAAGGCCGGTTCCAGCTGGCGGATGCCGGCGGTATCGAGCACTTTGTAGCGCAGCTCGCACTGCTGGGCCGCCTGTTGCAGCGCTTCCATGCGGGCCGCTTCGGCGGGCGCGCGCATCAGGTGGAATACGCCCTGGCTGTTTTCGTTTTCCATCGCGTAATGCGCCTGCAACTGACGTGTCAGTTCCAGGCCATAGGCCGACAGCCGGGCCAGCAACAGCTTGTTGGCGGCGAACTTGTGCTGTTGCGCCTGGCGCGTCTGGCGCATCCAGCGATTGCGGGCAAAGTCGGCGCCCGGCGCCAGCAATACCCGTGGTTCATCCTTGAAACGGCAGGCCAGCGTCGCCAGGGCGCCGGGCAGGGTCAATGGCAGGGCGCTGCCGGGCGCAAGCAGGCCGGCGTTGCCGAAGGTGGCTTCTTCGGCGACATGCGAGCGGCGCTCGATGACGACCACGTCATGGCCCTGAGCGGCCAGGAAAAAGGCGCTGCAGATCCCTGAAAGTCCCCCGCCGATGATGGCGATCTGTCGTTGTGTGTTATTCACGCTGTTGGTTCTTGCAAGGCAGTTGTCACAGTTGTGGTCGTGCTCGCCCGATGTTGTCGAGGCGACAATGATGGCCTGCCCCCATCAGGGGCGGCTGGCCGACGCGGCGGAATGATACATCGAAAACCCGTTGTCACCCGGACATTGTCACTGCAAATGCAATTGCACCGAATGCCATCGGCGGCGCGACTGACTGCCATTGTGACAACGCGCGGCACGCCCCATGGGATGACAGCGACTGGTGCAGCGCGGCAATAAGCGCCGTGAAGTACGCCGACGAGGCTCGCTTTCGATGGGCCGAAATGGGGTGGTCACTGTATAATTCGCCTTTTGGTTCGCCTAGCGCGGCCAAGGTTCTTCCCCCGATTCAAGCTAACTGCCTCGACCCTCGCCATGCTGATCCTGCCGGGCTCCAATGCCCTCTCTGCCTTCCGCACTCAACGCCTCCTGACTCAATTGCAAGCTGTCGACGCCGCCATCACTGGCGTGTCCGGCCGTTTCCTGCACTTTGTCGACGCCACCGACCTGCAACCACAGGACGAGGCTCGCCTCAACGGCCTGCTGACCTACGGTGACCCTTTCAACGGCAGCGACGAAGGCGACGCCTTCGTGGTGGTCCCGCGCTTCGGCACCATTTCGCCGTGGGCCAGCAAGGCCACGGACATCGTGCACAACTGCGGCATGGACCACATCCACCGCGTCGAGCGCGGCATCATCTACCACGTGCAGGTCAAGAGCGGCCTGCTGGGCGGCGCCAAGAAACTGGCCGAGGGCAGTGTCGAGGCCGTCGCCGCGCTGCTGCACGACCGCATGACCGAAGGCGTGCTGCGCCATCCCAATGACGCAGCCGGCCTGTTCGGCCAGTTGCAGGCCAAGCCACTGGAATCGGTGGACGTGATCGGCGGCGGTCGCGCCGCGCTCGAAGCGGCCAACACCGAACTGGGCCTGGCCCTGTCGGACGACGAGATCGACTACCTGGTGGATGCCTTCACCCGCGTGCAACGCAACCCGACCGATGTCGAGCTGATGATGTTTGCGCAAGCCAACAGCGAACACTGCCGCCACAAGATCTTCAACGCCGACTGGACCGTCGACGGCGTGGCGCAGGACAAGTCGCTCTTCGGCATGATCAAGAACACCCACCAGTTGAACCCCAAGGGCACGGTGGTGGCGTACAGCGACAACTCGTCGGTCATCGAAGGTGCGACCGTGTCGCGCTTCTACCAGCGCGGCGCCGGCCGTGGCAACGTCTACGAGGCGTCCGATGAGCTGACCCACATCCTGATGAAGGTCGAGACCCACAACCACCCGACGGCGATCTCGCCGTTCCCGGGCGCATCGACCGGCGCCGGCGGCGAAATCCGCGATGAAGGCGCGACCGGGCGCGGCTCCAAGCCCAAGGCCGGCCTGACCGGCTTTACCGTATCGAACCTGATGGTCACGCACGCGGTGCAACCGTGGGAAAACGCCCGCGACGTGGCGCAAGCGCCCGACCAGCGTGATGCCCGCAGCGACGGCGGCATCTACGGCAAGCCCGACCGCATTGCCTCGCCACTGCAGATCATGATCGACGGCCCGCTGGGCGGCGCGGCTTTCAACAACGAATTCGGCCGTCCCAACCTGGGCGGTTATTTCCGTACCTACGAGCAGAACGTGGGCGGCCAGGTGATGGGTTATCACAAGCCGATCATGATCGCCGGCGGCATGGGCAACATCTCGGCCAAGCACACGCGCAAGAACGACCTGCCACCGGGCAGCCTGCTGATCCAGCTGGGCGGCCCCGGGATGCGCATCGGCATGGGCGGCAGTGCCGCCTCTTCGATGGCCACCGGCGCCAATACCGCCGATCTCGATTTCGACTCGGTGCAGCGTGGCAACCCGGAGATGGAACGGCGCGCCCAGGAAGTCATCAACGCCTGCTGGGCGCTGGGTGACGAGAACCCGATCCTGTCGATCCACGACGTCGGCGCTGGCGGCTTGTCCAACGCCTTCCCCGAAATCACCAACGACGCCAAGCGCGGCGCGCTGTTCGATCTGCGTAAGGTGCCGCTGGAAGAATCCGGCCTGGCGCCCAAGGAAATCTGGAGCAACGAATCGCAGGAGCGCTACGTGCTGGCCATCGCGCCGGAACACCTGGAGCTGTTCACCTACCTGTGCCAGCGCGAGCGCGCGCCGTTCGCCGTGGTCGGTACCGCCACCGAAGAGCGTCAACTGAAGGTGATCGACCCCGAGCAGGGCAACAGCCCGGTAGATATGCCCATGGATGTGCTGCTGGGCAAACCGCCCAAGATGCATCGCGATGTCACGCACGTCGAGCAGGCCTTGCCGGCGGTCGACCTGACCGGCATGGACTTGCTGGAAGTCTCGCAGCGCGTGTTGCGCCTGCCGGCCGTGGCCGACAAGTCCTTCCTGATCACCATTGGCGACCGCAGCGTGGGCGCCATGACCGTGCGCGACCAGATGGTCGGCCCCTGGCAGGTGCCGGTGGCTGACGTGGCCGTCACCGCCATGGGCCTGGAAGGCCATCGCGGCGAAGCCATGGCCATGGGCGAGCGCACGCCGCTGGCGGTGATCGACGCTGCGGCGTCGGGCCGCATGGCCGTGGGCGAGGCCATCACCAACATCGCTGCCGCACCGATCGGCTCGCTGGGCGACATCAAGCTATCGGCCAACTGGATGGCCGCCTGCGGCCAGCCGGGCCAGGACGCTGCACTGTTCGACACCGTCAAGGCGGTCGGCATGGAACTGTGCCCGGCGCTGGGCGTGTCGATTCCGGTGGGCAAGGATTCGCTGTCCATGCGCAGCACCTGGAGCGATGAAGCCGGCGCCAAGTCGGTGACTTCGCCGGTGTCGCTGATCGTATCGTCGTTCGCGCCGGTGACCGACATTCGCCGCGTGCTGACCCCGCAATTGCGGCGCGACGCCGGCGACACGGTGCTGATCGTCATCGACCTGGGTCGCGGCAAGAACCGCATGGGCGCATCGGCCCTGACGCAGGTGATGCAGCAGATCGGCAACCAGACCCCGGACGTCGACAGCGCCGACGACCTGAAGGGTTTCTTCAATGCGATCCAGCAACTGAACACCGAAGACAAGCTGCTGGCGTATCACGACCGTTCCGACGGCGGCCTGTTCGTGACGCTGGCCGAGATGGCCTTTGCCGGCCACACCGGTATTTCGGTCAACCTCGATATCCTGACCATGGAAGGCGAGCACGCGGCCGACTGGGGCGACACCAAGAACTGGACCGCGCAGGTGGCCGAGCGTCGCAACGAGCTGACACTGCGTGCCTTGTTCAGTGAAGAGCTGGGCGCCGTGATCCAGGTCCGTGCCGAACAGAAGTCGGAGGTGATGAACGTGCTGCGCACCTATAACCTGGGCGCCTGCAGCCACATCATCGGCAAGACCAACGAGCGCGACGTGATCGAGTTCATGCGGGACGCCAAGAACATCTACAGCCAGCCACGGGTCGACCTGCATCGCGCCTGGAGCGAAACCAGCTGGCGCATCGCCCGCCTGCGCGACAATCCAGCCTGCGCCGACGCCGAGTACGATCGCATTCTCGATGCGGCCGATCCGGGCATCTCGCCGGTGTTGACCTTCGATCCGCAGCAGGACATCGCGGCGCCCTACCTGTCGCTGGGTGCGGCGGCGCGTCCGAAGGTGGCGATCCTGCGCGAGCAGGGCGTCAATTCGCACGTCGAGACCGCGTTCGCCATGCACAAGGCCGGCTTTACTGCGGTCGACGTGCACATGAGCGACCTGATCGCCAATCGCGCCAAGCTGGACGACTTCAAGGGCTTCATCGCCGTCGGCGGTTTCTCGTACGGCGACGTGCTGGGCGCCGGTGAAGGCTGGGCCAAGACGATCCTGTTCAATGCAGCGCTGGCCGAGCAGTTCTCCCGCTTCTTCCAGCGTGGCGACACCTTCTCGCTGGGCATCTGCAACGGTTGCCAGATGATGAGCAACCTGAAGTCGATGATTCCGGGCGCAGAAGCCTGGCCCAAGTTCACCCGCAACAAGTCCGAGCAGTTCGAGGCGCGTTTCGTGACGGTGGAAGTGGGCGATTCGCCCTCGATCTTCATGCAGGGCATGGCCGGCACCCGGGCCCCGATCGCCACCGCCCACGGCGAAGGCTTTGCCGATTTCTCGCAGACCGGCGACATTGCCAAGGCACTGGTGGCCATGCGTTACGTCGATCATCAGGGCGCGGCGACCGAGCGCTATCCGCTGAACCCCAACGGCTCACCGCAGGGCATCACTTCGGTGACCACGCCTGACGGTCGCTTCACGGTCTTGATGCCGCACGCAGAACGGGTGTTCCGCACCGTGACGCAATCCTGGCATCCTGAGTCGTGGGGCGAGGATTCGCCATGGATGCGCATGTTCCGCAATGCGCGCAAGTGGGTCGACTAAGGTCGCATCGCAGGTTCGGCCCGAACCCCGGGCCGGAAAGTGAAAACGCCTTCTTCACGGAAGGCGTTTTTTTTCGTGCCGAACGGCGCGGTCGGCATGCTCGATACAAGCAATGCCCGCCCCAAAAGCAAACATGCCCGGCCAGGAAAACCCGGGCCGGGCATGTCGTCACTAGCAAGCTCAGGCGCCGGCGATCAGGCCGGCGCCGGGTGCATTACTGCACCTTGGCCTTCTTGCGCAGTTCTTCCTGATACGCCTGCAGCTTCTTCTGTTGCAGCGCTTCGGCGATTTGCGGCTTGACTTCGTCCAGCGTCGGCACCTTGGCGGCGCGCACGTCTTCCAGCTTGATCACGTGGAAACCGAACTGGGTCTGCACCGGAGTCTGGGTGAATTCACCCTTCTTCAGGCCAACCATGGCGTCCGAGAATGGCTTGACGAACGAGGCTGGAGTAGCCCAGTCGAGATCGCCGCCGTTGGCTGCCGAACCGGTGTCCTTGGATTGCTTGGCCAGGTCTTCGAACTTGGTGCCAGCCTTCAGCTTGGCGATGATCGCCTTGGCATCTTCTTCCTTGTCGACCAGGATGTGGCGAGCGTGGTATTCCTTGTCGCCGGCTTGCGCCTTGAAGTTGTCGTACTCAGCCTTGATGTCGGCGTCCGACACCGGGCTCTTCTTCAGATAGTCAGCGATCAGGGCGCGGATCACGATGGACTGGCGGGCCAGTTCCAGCTGGTTCTTGACGTCGTCGCTCTTGGCCAGGCCTTGCTTGTCGGCTTCCTGCATCAGGATTTCGCGGTTGATCAGCTCTTCCTTGACGGCGCCGCGCAGCTGCGGGGTGTCCGGCTGACCTTGGGCGGTCATTTGCTTGACCATCAGGTCGGCGCGCGACGACGGGATCGACTTGCCGTTGACTACGGCCAGGTTTTGGGCGAGCGCTGGCAGGGAAGCGATAGCAAACAGCAGGACCAGCAGACGAGCGGGTTTAAATGTCATTATTGAATCCTAGAAAATAAGGGGGGAGTGAATCAAAATGGGAGATGAAAAACAGGAGGGCAGGCGTCTGTCTTTGTTCTTGGTTTCAGTTCGCTGGTGTTTCGTTCGTCGCTTCTGACGGCGAGAGCGCCACGATGGCCAGCGCGTGGATCTCTTGCTGCATCAAGTCGGACAGGCAATCATACACCAGCCGGTGACGCATCAAACGATTTTTACCTTCAAACACAGTTGAAACAAGACGGATCCTGTAGTGCCCGCCACCTGAGGCTGCACCTGCATGACCGGCATGCAGGGCAGACTCGTCCTCAACCAGACATTGGGTCGGCGAGAAAGTTGCCTTCAACCGTTGGCCGATGCGTTCGGCGCGGCTATCGGGTTGGGGTGCGAGGCCGCTCATTCGGCGTCCTTCATGTACTTCGACAGGAACAGGCTCTGGCCGATGATGAACACGAACATCAGGCCCATGCTGCCGAACATCTTGAAGTTGACCCAGGTATCGAGCGGATAGTTGAACGCCACGTAGAGGTTAAGCAGGCCCATCGATGCGAAGAACGCGATCCAGGCCAGGTTCAGGCGCGGCCAGACATGCTCGGGCAGGCTGACCTGTTTTTCCATCATGACGCGGATCAGGTTCTTTTTCAGCAACAACTGCGACACCAGCAAGGCAATGCCGAAGCACCAGTAGAGAATGGTCGGCTTCCACTTGATGAACGTGTCATCGCGGAAATAGATGGTGGCGCCGCCGAAGACCACGATGATGGCCAGCGACACCCACAGCATGGCGTCGACCTTGCGGCGGCGAAACAGCAGCCAGGCGATCTGCCCCAGCGAGGCCACGATGGCCACCGCCGTCGACAGCAGGATCGGCGCTTGCGCTGCCGTCACGGCGCCGCTCGACATGGCGCCGCCGAGATAGTGCATCACCATCTCCTGGGCCGCTTGTGGATGGCCCTCGGCCCACTTGAAGACACCGAAAAAGAGGATGACGGGGAACAGGTCGAACAGAAACTTCATTGGCAGGCTTCTTCGGTAACGGGTTGGGGTTGACGAATGGGTGGATCAACTCAAGCCGGGTCGAAGCGCAACGACGCCGAGTTGATGCAGTAGCGCAGTCCGGTCGGCGGTGGGCCATCGGGAAACACGTGCCCCAGGTGGGCGTCGCAGACATTGCAAATGATCTCGGTGCGAATCATGCCATAACTGCGGTCGACTTTTTCACTGACATTGGCCGGATCGAGCGGTTCGAAGTAGCTGGGCCAGCCGCAGCCCGAGTCGAACTTGGCGTCCGACCTGAACAGTGGGGTGTCGCAGCAGACACAGGTATAGATGCCAGCTTCGTGATGGTCCCAGTAACGGCCGGTGAAGGCGCGCTCGGTGGCCGCTTCGCGGGTCACCTGGTATTCGATGGGATCAAGCTGCTCGCGCCATTGCGCTTCGGTTTTGACTACGCGGTCGGTCATCGAAAACTCCTTGTTTCGGTTCGTTGGGGCGGCCCTCCGGGCTGCCTGGCGAATCTGCAAGTGTAATGCCTTTCGGCAAAACGGTTGCGGTGCTGCTCAGGACGAGCAACTCACTTCCAGGCCGGCGGCCCAGTCGGGCGGCAGCTCGGCATAGCGCTGGTGCTCGGGTTGCTCGTCGAACGGCCGGCGCAGAATCGCCTGCAAGCGCGCCAGCTCCGAGAAATCCTTCTCGGCGGCACGCTCGATGGCGGTCTGGGCCAGGTAGTTGCGCAGCACGTATTTGGGGTTGACTGCATTCATTGCAAGCGCGCGCGCCGGGTCCTGGCTGCCTTCGGCGCGCAAGCGCTGCCGGTACTGGCCGGCCCAGGCATCGAAGGCCGGCCGGTCGATGACCAGGTCCCGCAGCGGCGCGTCGGCGCCGATGTTGTTCAATTGCAATTGACCCAGGCGGCGGAAGAACAGCGTGAAGTCGACATGGTTGGCCTGCAGGATCGCAAACAGCGCATCGATCAGCGCGTCGTCGCCGGCCTGAACGGTGGCCAGGCCCAGCTTGGCGCGCATCAGCTCGGCGTGACGCTGGTCGTAGATGGCCTCGAAGCCGGCCAGCGCGGCCTCGGTCGCTTCGACGCTGCCGATCAGCGGCAGCAGCGCCTGGCCCAGCGCAAAGCAGTTCCATTGCCCGATGCGGGGCTGCATGGCATACGAATAGCGGCCCTGCTGGTCGGTATGGTTGCAGATGTGGCGGCTGTCGAATGCCTCCATGAAGCCGAACGGGCCGTAATCCAGCGTCAAGCCCAGGATCGACATGTTGTCGGTATTCATCACGCCATGCATGAAACCCACCGCCTGCCATTGCGCCATCAGGTGCGCGGTACGGCGCGTAACCTCGGTCAGCAAGGCCTGATAGGGATTGCTTTGCTGCAATAGCTGGGGGAAGAACTGCGCCAGCACCGTATCGGCCAGCACCTTCAGCTCGTCATGGCGCTGGTTGTAATACCAATGCTCGAAGGAGCCGAAGCGGATGAAGCTGGGCGCGGCACGGGTCACCACGGCGGCGGTCTCGACGCTTTCGCGCAGCACCCGCATGTCGGAGCCGGTCACCATCAGCGCCCGGGTGGTCGGGATGCCCAGCGCGGCCATGGCCTCGGAGCAGAGGAATTCGCGGATCGACGAGCGCAACACCGCACGGCCGTCGCCGCCGCGCGAATAGGGGGTCTTGCCGGAGCCCTTCAACTGCAGTTCGATGCGCCCGCTGCCGTCGGCGGCGGCCACGTCGCCCAGCGTGATGGCGCGGCCATCGCCCAACTGGCCGGCCCAGACCCCGAACTGATGGCCCGAATACACCGCCGCCAGCGGGCGTGAGCCGGTGGCGGTGCGGTTGCCGGAAAACACGTCCAGCACCGCCGGGTCATCCAGCGCTGCACGCGACAAGCCGATGGTGGCGGCGGCGTCATCGCTGAAACCGACCAGATAGGGCGCCGGCACCGGGGTCGACTGCAAGTGGGTGTAGAAGGCCGGGGGCAGGCCGGCGAAGCGGTTGTCGAACGCCAGGGGCAGGTCGACGGTGGCGGTGGTGTCTGGTGTGGTCATGGTGACTGTCTATCTGGTGCCGCTCGAGCGGCTTGCAAGGCTGGCATTTTGACAGAGAAGCGCTAATCCCATAGCATCGCGCTACTTTTTGGCGCCGCCGAGCCGGTCGCAGCAGGACACATGGAATTCACACTCATCACTTTCTTGAACGGCCTGGCCTACGGGTTCCTGCTATTCATGCTGTCGTCTGGACTGACGCTGATCTACAGCATGATGGGCGTGCCCAATTTTGCGCACGCCAGCTTCTACATGCTGGGCGCCTACGTGGCCTATTCGATTGCCGGGGTGCTGGGGTTCTGGCCGGCATTGCTGCTGGCGCCGCTGCTGGTGGGCGTGGCCGGGGCCGCCATCGAACATTACGGCTTGCGCCGCGTGCATCGCTACGGGCACGTGCCGGAGCTGTTGTTTACCTTTGGCTTGTCCTATCTGGTGGTGGAGCTGGTGCAACTGGTGTGGGGCCGTTCGCCGGTGCCTTACCGCATCCCGCCCGAACTCGACGGCACCCTGTTCGTGCTCTATACGACCTCTTTTCCGATCTATCGCGGTTTCATGCTGCTGGTGGCGGCATTGATGCTGCTGGCGATCTGGCTGCTGCTGCGCCATACCCGCATCGGCCTGACGATACAGGCAGCGCTGACGCACCCGCAGATGGCCGAGGCGCTGGGCCACAACGTGCCCAAGGTATTCATGCTGGTGTTCGGCGGCGGTTGCGCGCTGGCGGCCCTGGCCGGGGTGATCGGCGGCAACGCCTTCGTGACCGAGCCGGGCATGGCGGCGTCGGTGGGCAGCATCATCTTCGTGGTGGTGGTGGTGGGCGGCCTGGGCTCGCTGGCCGGGGCCTTCATCGTGTCGCTGCTGATCGGCATGATGCAGACCTTTGCGGTGGCCATCGACCAGTCGCTGGGCGGCCTGGTGACGGCCCTGGGCTGGCCCTTGCCCACCAGCGCGGCGCTGGCGCCGGTGTTGCGCCTGACCCTGGCCCAGGTGGCGCCGATGTTGCCCTACCTGCTGCTGGTAGTGATGCTGGTGGTGCGTCCCAAGGGCTTGCTGGGCCGGCGGGAGGGATGAAGCGATGAAACCGTTGCTTCGGCTCTTGCCTTGGGTGGCGATACTGGCGCTGGCGCCCCTGGTGTTTCCGCAAAGCGGCGCCTTGTCGCTGCTGTCGCAGATGGGGACCATGATCCTGCTGTGCCTGTCCATGAATATGCTGCTGGGCGAGGGCGGCATGCTGTCGTTCGGGCATGCGATCTATTCCGGGCTGGGCGCGTTCGGCGTGATCCACCTGATGAACCAGGTCGGCGCCGGCGCCATCGACTTTCCGATCACGCTGCTGCCGCTGGTGGGGGGCGTGGTCGGCGCGCTGTGCGGGGTGCTGTTCGGCTACCTGACCACGCGCCGCGCCGGCACCACCTTTTCGATGATCACGCTGGGCCTGGTCGAACTGGTGTCGGCGGCCGTGTCGATGTTCCCGGAGCTGTTCGGCGGCGAGGGCGGCATCTCGGGCAACCGGGTGGCGGGCCAGGCGGTGCTGGGCATCACCTACGGTCCCCAGATCGAGGTCTATGCCCTGATCGCCGGCTGGCTGCTGGTGTGCGGCGTGGCCATGGCCGCGCTCAAGGCGACGCCGCTGGGCCTGATGCTCAATGCCGTGCGCGACAACCCGGAACGGGCAGCCTTCGTCGGCTACGACCCGCAGCGGGTGCGCTACCTGGCGCTGATCCTCTCGGCGTTCTTCGCCGGCATCGCCGGGGGGCTGGCGGCGATCAATTTCGAGATCGTCAGTGGCGAATATGTGGGCACGGCGCGCTCCGGTGCGATCCTGCTGTTTACCTTCATTGGCGGCGCCGCCTATTTCTACGGGCCGATCATCGGCGCCGTGGTGGGCGTGCTGTTTTCGTCACTGCTGTCGGCCTATACGCCGGCCTGGCAGTTCTATCTCGGCTTGCTGTTCATCGCCATCGTGCTGTGGCTGCCGGGCGGATTGGCGCAGGTGCTGGACCATACGGCACGCGTGCTGCGTGCGCGTGTGCTGTCGCCGTCGCTGGCGCGCCACTGCGCACGGCAAGCGGCGGCCGGGCTGGCGGCGCTGGCCGGGCTGGTGCTGGGCGTGGAGGGCTTGTATCGCCTGAGCCTGGGCAACCTGCTGGGCGACAGCCAGGCTTCGCTGACGGTGTGGGGCGTGGTGATCGAACTGCACGGTATCGCTATCTGGCTGGTGGCCGCGCTATTGCTGGCGGGTGGCGTGGCGCTGCTGGCGCGCGGGCGGCTGGCATGGCATTCGGCCTGGCGTGCCGCCTGGGCCCGGGTCGAGGCATTCGAGGGGAGGGCGCATGAGTGATTCACCCGCATTGCTGGTGCAGGGCGTGCGCAAGTGCTTCGGCCGCAGCCTGATCATCGATGGCGCCGAGCTGCAGCTGATGGCCGGCGAACGCTGTGCGCTGATCGGCCCCAATGGCGCCGGCAAGTCGACCCTGTTCAACCTGGTGAGTGGGCGCGAGCGCGCCGACACCGGCCGTATCCTGCTGCATGGCCGGGACATCACCGCGGCTTCGCCGCAGCAGGTCAACCGCCTGGGCCTGGCGCGCAGCTTCCAGTTATCGAGCCTGTTTCCGCGCCTGTCGGCATTGGACAATGTGCGTTGCGCGCTGCTGTGGCAGCTGGGCTATCGCTACGCCTTCTGGCGCCGACTGGGGCAGTTGCACGAGGTCGCCCGACGCGCCCACGCCGTGCTGGATCGGGTGGGGCTGGCGCGGCATGCCCAGGTGCCGGCCTCGGCCCTGAGCTACGCCCATCAGCGCACGCTGGAACTGGCCGTGACCATCGCCGCCGATGCCTCCGTGATCCTGCTCGACGAGCCGACGGCCGGCATGAACCGTGCCGAAAGCCAGGCCATGGTGGCGCTGATCCGTGAAGTCAGCGTCGGCAAGACGCTGTTGATGGTGGAGCACGACATGCAGGTCGTGTTCGATCTCGCCGACCGTATTGCGGTGATGGATAACGGTCGCGTGATTGCCTGCGACAGCGCCAGCGGCATTCGCGCCAACGCCCGGGTGCAGCAGCTTTACCTGAACCGGAGCGGCCATGCAGCCTGAACCCTTGTTGTCGGTGGCCGGATTGCATGCCTGGTACGACGCCAGCCATGTGCTGCACGGCGTCGACCTGAACGTGAACGCCGGCGAGATCGTGGCGGTGCTGGGGCGCAACGGCGCCGGGCGGTCGACCCTGCTCAAGACGCTGGTGGGACAGGTGCGCGGCACCGGCACCGCCCGCTTCGGCGGACACGACTTGTTGCGGCTGCCGGGCTTCGAGATCGCCCGCCTCGGCGTGGGTTATGTGCCCGAAAGCCGGGATGTGTTTCCCACCCTGACGGTCGAGCAGAATCTGCTGCTGGGCCAGAAACCCGGTCGCCAGCCCGCGGACGGATGGCAATTCGACCAGCTGTATGCGATCTTCCCAGCGCTGCAACGGCGTCGCACGGTGGCCGCCGGCGCCTTGTCGGGTGGCGAGCAGCAGATGCTGGCGCTGGCCCGCGCTGCCATCGGCAACCCGACACTGCTGCTGGTGGACGAACCCACCGAGGGGTTGTCGCCGCAGATGGTCGAGCAGGTGGCGCTGTTCTTGCGGCAATTGCAGCAACGCGGCGTGGCGATCCTGCTGATCGAGCAGAAACAGGCGATCGCCATGGCGCTGGCGCAGCGGCTGTACGTGATGGGACGTGGACAGATCGTGTTCGACGGCACCCCGGCGCAGTTGCAGTCCGACCTGGCCGTGCAGCGCGACTGGCTGGCGCTGTAGCATAAGCAGAGGCGTACTCTCGAAGGGCTTCTATGCAAGCGCCCTGGCGGCTTGCCTACACTGGCAGGCCCTCGCTTGCTGACGGATTGCCCCTGCCATGTCTTATCTATTTTTCCTCACCGCCTGCCTGGCGCTGGTCTGCGTCCTCGACCGGCTGTGGCTACGCCATGTGGCGCGCCACCTCGACCCCGATCACCCCCATCGCGCGCCGCTGTTCGACCCCGATGGCTATCTCGAACTGATCGCCCGCATGACCGAGTTGTGCCATGGCGAGCGCGCCGAAGTCGATGGGCTGATCGCGCATCAGCAACTGCTGCATCCCGAGCTCACCTATGGCGAGGCGGTACGCTCGGCGATGCAGCAGCTGATGGCGCCCCAGGGCGCCACCCAGATGCGCTTTAACGATTGACCAGCCTGGCCGGCAGCGTCAGCGTCAGCAGGGCGCCAAGCACCAGCGACGCTGCCAGCACGTACATGCCGGTATTGGTGCTTTGCGTCGCGTCCTTGAGCCAACCCACCAGGTAGGGGCTGACAAAACCGGCCAGGTTGCCCAGCGAATTGATCAGCGCAATGCCGGCGGCCGCCGCCGTGCCCGACAGGAACGCCGTCGGCAGGCTCCAGAACAGCGGCAGCGTGGTCAGAATGCCGATGCAGGCCACCGTCAGCGACGCCATCGCCAGCAGCGTGTTGTGGTCGTAGACGGTCGAGGCCAGCAGCCCGATGCAACCGACCAGCGCCGGAATCGCCACGTGCCAGCGCCGCTCGCGGCGGGCGTCGGCGCTGCGTCCGATCAACACCATCGCCACCGCCGCGAAGGCGTAGGGGATGGCGGTCAGCAGGCCGATATTGAGCGGGTCGGTGACGCCGGTGGTCTTGATGATGGTGGGCAGCCAGAAGCTCACGCCATACAAGCCCATGACGAAGCAGAAATAGATCAGCGCGCCGAGCCAGACCCGGCCATTGGCAAACATGGCCGACAGCGAGAGGTGTTCTTTCTGGCTGTCTTCATGGGCGATATTGGTTTCGAGCAGGGTCTTTTCGTCTTCGCTGAGCCAGTGCGCATCGCGGATCCGGTCCTTCATGTAGACGATCACCAGCACCCCCAGTATCAGCGACGGGATGGCCTCGATGATGAACATCCACTGCCAGCCCGAATGACCCCACACGCCCGGCATGGCATGCATGATCCAACCCGACAGCGGGCCGCCGATCACGCCCGACAGTGCGATGCCGGTCATGAACAGGGCGGTGATCTTGCCGCGCCGTTCGGCCGGATACCAATAGGTCAGGTACAGGATCACGCCGGGGAAGAAGCCGGCCTCGGCCACGCCCAGCAAGAAGCGCATGATGTAGAACATCTGCGGCGTGGTGACATAGGCCATGGCGCCCGAGATGATGCCCCAGGTGATCATGATGCGGGCGATCCACAAGCGCGCGCCCACCTTGTGCAGGATCATGTTGCTGGGAATCTCGAAGATGAAATAGCCGATGAAGAAGATCCCCGCGCCCAGGCCATACACGGTTTCGCTGAACTTCAGGTCGGACAGCATCTGCAACTTGGCGAAACCGACATTGACGCGGTCCAGGTAGGACGCCACGTAACACAGGAAAAGCAACGGCAGCAGGCGCCAGGTGACCTTGGCGTAGGTGGCGTTTTCGAACGAACTCCGGGGTTGGGCCGACGCTGACGTCAGGCCGGGTTGCTGGCTCATGTCTCACTCCTTGGTTGGCGCACCGGGGCTGCCGTGCAGGCGGTCGCCGAAAACAGCCAGCGATGGTGCCTGCGCAGATGCCCCGTCTTGTTGTTGTGATGTGCGAGTCTGTGACTTATCGTTTGTATTCGAGCACGTTGCATTCTATTGCCGACATTCGCCGTGTCAAGCAGGTTCAGACGCAGCGTCCGCCATCGACCTCGATGCAGACCCCGGTGACGAATTCGGCTTCGTCCGAACCCAGGTAGAGGCAGGCATTGGCGATATCCTGCGGCGTCGAAAAGCGGCCCATGGGGATGGTGGCGACGAACTTCTTGCGGTTTTCCGGGGTATCCGGCACGCCCATGAATTCGCTCAGCAGGCCGGTGGCCGAGATCACCGGGTTGACGCAGTTCACGCGAATCCTGTCCGGGCCCAGTTCGCCCGCCATGGACTTGCTCATGGTGATCACGGCGCCCTTGCTGCTGTTGTACCAGGTCAGCCCGGGGCGCGGCCGGATGCCGGCGGTCGATGCGATATTGATGAAGGCGCCGCCACCGGCCTGGCGAAAATGCGGCACGAAGGTGTGGGCCGACAGGTAGATGCTCTTGACGTTGATGGCGAAGATGCGGTCGAACTCGGCTTCGTCGACTTCCAGCATCGGCCGGTTACGGTGGGTGGTGCCGGCATTGTTGACCATCACGTGCATCGCGCCGTAATGCTGCAGGGCCGCGGCCAGCAGGCCGTCCATGTCGGCGCGCTGCGAAACATCGGCGCGCACGAACTGCGCGCGGCCACCGCCCTGGCGAATCTCTTCGGCCACGCGCAGGCCACCGGCTTCGCTGATATCGGCCACGATCACCGACGCGCCGTGCTGCGCATAGGTCTTGGCGATGCCTTCGCCGAAACCCGAACCACCGCCTGTCACTACCGCTACCTTGTCTTTCAATCGCATGTCGTCTCCTTTTTAATGGGTGAATGGGTGGCCCGCCAGCTCAGTCGTGACGGATCGCAATGGTCTTGAGCACGGTAAAGCCGTAGAGCGCTTCGAAGCCTTTCTCGCGCCCATGGCCGCTGGCCTTGACGCCGCCGAACGGCAGCTCGACGCCGCCACCGGCGCCGTAGTTGTTGATGAATACCTGGCCGCTGCGGATAGCGCGCGCCAGTCGCATCTGGCGTGCGCCATCGCGGGTCCAGACGCTGGCCACGAGGCCGTAGTCGGTGCCGTTGGCCAGCGCCACGGCGTGGGCCTCGTCATCGAACGGCATCGCCGCCAGCACCGGGCCGAACACTTCTTCCTGGGCCAGCCGGTGCTGTGGCGGCACGTCACGCAGCAGCGTCGGCGGCTGGTAGAAGCCACCCGCCGGAGCACCGGCAGCGATCTTTCCCTGCGCCACCGTGGCGATGCCGTCGCGGCGCGCCTGGTCGAGGAAGGCCGCCACCCGTTCTTGCTGGGAGTGGCGGATCAGCGGGCCGCAATCCAGGTCCATCTGCGCCGAACCCACACGCAGGCCGGAGAACAGGTCGCCCAGGCGTTGCAGCACCTGTTCGTAGATGCCGCGTTGCACCAGCAGCCGGCTGCCGGCCGAACAGGTCTGGCCGGCATTCTGCACGATGGCGTTGACCGCCACCGGCAGCAGGGCGTCGAGATCGGCGTCGTCGAATACGATTTGCGGCGACTTGCCGCCCAATTCCAACGTGACCGGCGTGTGATGGTCGGCAGCGGCCCGCACCACCACGCGACCGATGGCGGGCGAGCCGGTGAATGACACATGATCGACATCGGGATGGCGCACCAGCAGATCGCCGGCTTCATGGCCGAAGCCGGTGACGATATTGAGCACGCCTTCGGGCAAGCCCACCTCGGCGGCCAGTTCGGCCACCCGCAACAGCGACAGGCAGGCGTCTTCGGCCGGCTTGACCACGCAGGTGTTGCCTGCCGCCAGCGCGCCGCCGACGCAGCGTCCGAAGATCTGCATCGGATAGTTCCACGGCACGATGTGCGCGGTCACTCCATGCGGCTCGCGCAGCGTCAGTACCGTATAGCCGGCCTGGTAGGGAATGGTGTCGCCATGCAGCTTGTCGGCGGCACCGCCGTAGAACTCGAAGTAGCGCACGATGGCGGCGGCATCGGCCCGCGCCTGCTTGAGCGGCTTGCCGCAATCGCGCGCTTCGAGCTGGGCCAGTTCTTCCTGATGCGCCTGCAAACGCGCTGACAGTTTCAATAGCAGCCGGCCACGTTCGGCGGCCGACAGGCGGCTCCAGGCGCCGTCGTAGGCCCGTCGCGCGGCGCTCACGGCACGCTCGATGTCGACCGCGTTGCCACGGGCAATGTGTTCGAAGACCTGGCCATCGGATGGATCGATGACGGCAATGCTGTCGCCGCCGGCCGGTTCTACCCAGCGGTTTTCGATGAAATGCAGTTTCATGGGTGCGTCGTCCTTTATTGGAGGGCACGATGGCCCGGTGGCGCCTGGCGCGGTCTCTTCTTTTATTGTTGTGCTTGTCCCGTCTGGGCGGGGCGAAGTGGCATCAATCTAGGTCAGGGGCGGGGCGCTGTCAAATGAATCTATTTACCGGCGGCATGCTGGCCGGGTAGCATGCGGGTTATTAAAACGGAGACAGGTTCGCCATGGAATTGCGTCAACTGCGGTATTTCGTCGCCATCGTCGACCACGGGTCGTTGTCGCGCGCGGCACGTGTGCTGCACATTGCGCAACCGGCGCTGACCCAGCAGATCCGTCAGCTCGAAGATGAACTGGCCGCGCAATTGCTGCACCGCTCGGCGCAAGGCGTGATCGCCACCGACGCCGGCAAATTGTTCTACGAACATGCGCTGGCGATTCTGAAGCAGGTGCAGGATGCCCGCCAGGCAGTGGCGCAGTCGACCGACAAGCCGTCCGGCACCGTGGCGCTGGGGATTCCCCAAAGCGTGTCCAATGCACTGGCGTTGCCGCTGCTCAACGCGGTGCGTTCGACCTATCCCGAGATCACGCTGCAACTGACCGAAGAATTGACCGGCAACCTGATTACCCAGCTCAAGTCCGGGCGCATCAACCTGGCGGTGCTGTTCGACGATGGCCAGCTGTCGTCCTTCGCCGCCACGCCGATGATCGAAGAAGAGATGCTCTATATCACCCGCGCCAAGTCGCAATACGGCGTGTCGGGCAAGCGCGGGGTGCAGTTGGCGCGCGCCATTCAAGCGCCGCTGATCTTGCCTGGCCTGGCCCATGGCGTGCGTCCGCGCATCGAGAACCTGGTGCGCGCCAACGGCATGAGTCTCGACAACGTGATCGAGATCAACTCGGTGGCGATCCTGAAATCGGCGATCCTGGCCGACCTTGGCGCCACCATCCTGCCGGTGGCGCCGTTGCTGGCCGATATCGAGCGGGGCGACATGGTGGCCCATAGCATCGCCGGCCAGCGCATTTCGCGCACGCTGGTGCTGTGCGCGTCGAAGAATATTCCCCTGACCAACGCCGCTGCCGCCGTGGAGCAACTGGTGCTCGATGTCACCGATGACCTGTGCCGCTCGGGCAAGTGGGGGCATAGCGAAGTGCTAGCGCGGGAGTGAAGCCGATAACGCTGGCTGGTAGCCCAGATTTTGTTATAACAATGTGTTTACTAATCTTCTTGTTTGTAATAACATTGTCCTAACTAGGAGTGAAAAATGAAGACATCGATTCGCAAGATGGGAAATTCTCAAGGCGTTCTTATTCCGAAGCCGTTTCTCGCCAAGGCCGGGATGCTGGTGGGCGATGAAGATATCGACATCGACATTGAAGACGACAAGATCGTGATCCGAAAATTGGAGAAGCGCTCCCGGCAAGGATGGGCAGAAGCGAGCAAGAAGATTGCCGCTGCAAAAGATGATGCGCTGGTGTGGCCGGAATTTGGCAACGAGGGTGACGAGGAACTGGTGTGGTAAGGCGAGGCGAAATATGGTTCGCTTCGCTTGATCCGACAGTCGGTAGCGAGATCAAGAAAACACGGCCGTGCGTGATCGTTTCTCCCGCAGAAATGCATGATTTTTTGCGAACGGTGATCGTAGCCCCGATGACCTCGGGAAGCAAACCGGCTCCCTATCGGATACCGATAACGTTCGAGAAGAAAAAAGGCCTGATTCTGCTGGACCAGATGCGGACAATCGATAAGACACGACTGATTAAGCGCGTGGGGCAAGTCACTGACAAGACACTGTCAGATACCTTGGAGACCCTGCAAGAGGTCTTTGCGGAGTAACGAAAGGATTCGGTTCTGAAAGAAGGAACGGGATCCCGGCCTTCGCCGGGATGGCCCGTCACCGGTTACCGCAAGATATCCATCACCTGCAAGATGGTGAAGCTCACCGGGTCGTACACGACCGCATATCCCCCGTAGTAACCCATCTGATAGCCGCGCGGTGGCGGCGGCAAGCCGCGTCGCACATCCTGTGGCAGCGGCTTGATCTTGCCGCGATACGAACTCGGCACCGGCTGGCCGGCATGGAAGTCCGGGCGCCGGTTGCGGTCGACATGCCGGAGGTCGCCGTCATAGTGGCGGCGCAACTGGTCGCGGTCGGCGTCGCGGAATTCATAACGCTGGTCCGGCCCGTGCTCGCCGCCGCGCTGTTCATGACCCGGAGGTGGCCCCGGCTGTTGCGCCTGCGACAGCCCGGCCGCGCCCAATGTGGCGCAGGTGGCCAGCACCATGACGGTGTGCTTGATGATGACGGGTAAGTGCCTGGTTCGCATGGTGTCCTTTTGTAGTTGACGATAACTGACAGACCGTCGACTGCTGCACCAAGTTGCCAACTTTACGCTTGTCAAGAAACGGCAAGCGAATGTGCCGGGGACCTGCCGGCCAGCGTAAAGCCGATGCTGTTGTAGCCGTCGTCGCTGCTGGCGAAGGCGCGCCCGCCGTGCATGCGCGCCACCGCCTTGACGATCGCCAGGCCCAGGCCGTGGCCGTGGCTGCCGTTGATGTCCTGGCGGGCGCTATCGACGCGGTAGAAACGGTCGAACAGGCGCGGCAGGTGGCGGGCATCGATGGCCTGGCCGGGATTGGTTACCGCTACCCGCACGCCATCGTCCTGGGCGCCGATCTCGATGCCGATGCAGGCCGCCGGCGGCGAGTGCTGGATCGCATTCTGGATCAGGTTGGTCAGGGCGCGCCTGAACAGCGCGGTTTCCATCATGGCGCTGACCGCCAGGTCGCCTGCCACTTCGATGCGCATGCCGGTGTCGTCCAGCACGAACTCGAAGAAATCGACCGTCTTCTGCACCTCGTCGGCCACCCGCGCCTGCACCAGCGCGGTGGCGGCCTCACCCTGGTCCGAGCGCGCCAGGAACAGCATGTCGTTGACGATGGAACGCATGCGGTCCAGCTCTTCCAGGTTCGACTGCAGCACGTCCTTGAATTCGTCCGCGCTGCGTTCGCGCGCCAGCGCCACCTGCGTCTGGCCGATCAGGTTGGCCAGGGGCGTGCGCAATTCATGGGCGACATCGGCGTTGAAGGATTCGAGCTGGGTATAGGCGTCCTCGATGCGTTCGAGCGCGCCGTTGAAAGCGCGCGCCAGGTCTGACAGCTCCAGCGGCAGCGCCTCGATGGCCATGCGCGCCGAGAGCATGCGCGGTGACACGTCCTGGGCCCGCGCCGACATGCGCCGCAGGGGTGCCAGGCCGGCGCGGGCGATCCAGTAGCTGGAGATGACCGCCAGCACGATGCCCAGCAGCGAAATCGTGACGGTGGCCACCAGGAAGGTGCGGCGCATCTCGAAATAGGGTTCGGTGTCGATCCCGACCGTCACCCGCACCGCCGGGCGCTCCTCGAAACCGGGCAGGGTGCGGCTCATGGTGTGCAGCGGATATTCCTTGCCGGCCAGGTGCAGCATGCCGACGCTGTTGTCGGCCGTGCCGCTGGCCTCGTTCAATTGATTGAGATCGCCATAACGAAACCGCGGGTCGTCGCCCGAGATCCAGAACGCCACCCGGGTATCGGCCTGCGACAGCGCCGCCAGCTTGACCTGCACCCGGCCCCAGCGGTCGGTATTGCCGGCGCGCCCGATCTGGTAGCTGATGTCGTTGAGGGTGGTGGCCAGGCCGTCGCGCTCGTGACGCAGCAGCTCGCCCTTGAGCATGGTGTAGAGCACGATGCCGGTGAGGGCGAAGATCAGCAGCGCCGAGGCGGCCGACATCCAGACCAGGCGGGCGGTGATCGACTGGCGCAGCAGCATCAGTCGCTCATCGCATCGGCCGCGGCACGCGGCTCGAGCACGTAGCCCATGCCGCGCACGGTGTGCAGCAGCTTCTGCTCGAACGGGGTATCGATCTTGGCCCGCAGGCGCTTGATGGCCACTTCGACCACATTGGTATTGCTGTCGAAGTTCATGTCCCACACCAGTTCGGCGATGGCGGTCTTGGACAGGATCTCGCCCTGGCGCCGGGCCATCACCGCCAGCAGGGCGAATTCCTTGGCGGTCAGGTCGATGCGGGTATTGGCCCGAAAGGCCTTGCGACTGAGCAGGTCGATCTGCAGGTCGCCGATGCGCAGTTGCGCCGGTTCCTGCGCGCGCCCGCGCCGGGTCAGGGCTTGCAGCCGGGCCAGCAATTCAAGGAACGAGAAGGGCTTGATCAGGTAGTCGTCGGCGCCTTCGTGCAAGCCCTTGATGCGGTCTTCGACGCTGTCGCGCGCGGTCAGCATGATCACCGGCGTCTGCTTGACGGTGCGCAGCGAGCGCAGCACCGAAAACCCGTCCAGCCCGGGCAGCATCACGTCCAGCACGATCACATCGTAGTCGTGCTGGATCGCCAGGTGCTGGCCATCGATGCCGTTGGCGGCCAGGTCGACCGCGCATCCCTGCTCGGTCAAGCCCTTGCACAGGTAATCGGACATCTTCTGCTCGTCCTCGACTATCAGTATTTTCATGCGGTCTCCTCGCCCGAATTTTAACGCGCCTGGCAGTTTCAATGCTGATGCGCGGCGCGACGTGCAGCGCGTGCTTCCTTCTTGTTCATGTACCAATAGTGCGCCCGATCCAGATACAGATACACCACCGGGGTGGTGAACAGGGTCAGCGCTTGCGACAGCACCAGCCCGCCGACCATCGCAAAGCCGAGCGGGCGCCGCAGCTCGGAGCCGGCGCCGTGGCCCAGCATCAGCGGCAGGCCCGACAGCAGGGCGCACATGGTGGTCATCATGATCGGCCGGAACCGCAGCAGGCACGCCTGGTAGATCGCTTCTTGCGGCGCCATGCCGCGTTCGCGCTCGGCGGTCAGGGCGAAGTCGATCATCATGATGCCGTTCTTCTTGACGATGCCGATCAGCAGGATGATGCCGATCAACGCAATCACCGACAGGTCATAGCCGCCGGCCATCAGGATCAGCAACGCGCCGACCCCGGCCGAGGGCAGCGTCGAGAGAATCGTCAGTGGATGGATGTAGCTCTCGTAGAGCAGGCCCAGCACGATATAGACGGCGATCAGGGCGGCCGCGATCAGGTACGGCTGCGACGCCAGCGAATCGCCGAAAGCCTTGGCGGTGCCCTGGAAATTGCCGACCAGCGTCTGCGGCACGCCCATCTCTTCCTTGGTCTTCTGAATGATGTCGACCGCCTCGCCCAGCGACACCCCCGGGGCCAGGTTGAACGATATCGTCACCGCCGGGAACTGGCTCTGGTGGCTGATCGACAGGTAACCGGTCTTGGTGGTGTCGACGCTGACGAAGGTCGACAGCGGCACTTGCTGGCCGGTCACCGGCGAAGTCAGGTAGAGCTTGTTGAACAGCGCCGGATCCTTCTGCAGCTCGGGCGTGACTTCGAGCACCACGCGATAGCTGTTGATCTGGGTGAAATACTGCGCCACCTGGCGCTGGCCGATGGCGTCATAGATGGTGGCGTCGATCAGCGACGGCGAGATCCCGAAGCTGGAAGCGCGCGCGCGGTCGATGGTGATGGTCGCCGTGGCCGCCGCATTCTGCTGGTCCGAGGCCACATCGGTCAGCTGCGGCAACTTGCGCAAGCGTTCCAGCATGCGCGGAGCCCAGGTATTGAGCTCGTCCAGGTCGGTGTCGGTCAGGGTGTACTGGTACTGGGTACGCGCCAGCCGGCCGCCGACGTTGATGTCCTGGCTGGCCTGCATGAACAGGTTCACCCCCTGCACCCGCGCCACCTTGGGGCGCAGCCGGGCGATCACCTCACTGGCGTCGGCGGTGCGGCCTTCGTCCTTGGGTTTCAGGGCGATGAAGAACTGGCCGGTGTTGAAGGTGGTCGCGCCCGCGCTCATGGCGAAGCCCAGCACGTCCGGGTCCTGGCGCACCACGTCGGCCACCTTCAGCAGCCGTTCGTGCATGGCCGAGGACGAGGTGTCCTGGGCCGATTCGGCAAAGCCGACGATGACGCCGTTATCCTGCTGCGGGAAGAAACCCTTGGGAATGATCACGAACAGCAGCACCGTCACCGCCACCGTGGCGATGAAGCCCAGCAAGGTCAGGAACTGGTGCCGGAAGACCAGGTCCAGCCCACGCTTGTAGCCGGCCAGCATGGCGTCGAAGCCGCGCTCGAACCACTGGTACATGCGGCCATGCTGCTGGCCGTGCTGGTTCTTCAGGAAGCGCGAGCACAGCATCGGCGTCAGGGTCAGCGAGATGATCACCGACACGCCGATGGTCAGGGTCACCGTCACCGCGAATTCGCGGAACAGCCGGCCGACGATGCCACCCATCAGCAACAGCGGGATGAATACCGCCACCAGCGACACCGAGATCGAGATGATGGTGAAGCCGATCTCGCCGGCGCCCTTGAGCGCAGCCTGCATCGGCTCCATGCCTTCTTCTACGTAGCGATAGATGTTTTCCAGCATCACGATGGCATCGTCCACCACGAAGCCGACCGCGATGGTCAATGCCATCAGCGACAGGTTGTCGAGGCTGTAGCCCACCACATACATGACGCCGGCCGTGCCCATGATCGCCAGCGGCACCGTAATGCTGGGGATCAGGGTAGCGGCGACGTTGCGCAGGAACACGAAGATCACCATCACCACCAGGGCGATGGTCAGGATCAGCGTGAATTCGACGTCTTCGACCGAGGCGCGGATGGTCTGGGTACGGTCGACCAGGGTGTTGATGTGGATCGCCGCCGGGATTGCCGCGCGCAGGCGTGGCATGGCGGCATTGATGCGGCCCACGGTCTCGATCACGTTGGCGCCCGGCTGCTTGGTCACTGCCAGCACGATCGAACGGCCATTGGTGATGGTGTTACCTTCGCGCCCGGCGGCGCCGGCAAAGGCCCAGGCGGCGATCTTGTTGTTTTCCGGGCCGTCCACCGCCACGCCGACGTCACGCACCCGTATCGGTGCGCCATTGCGCCAGGCCAGCACCATGTCGTTCCACTGTTCGGCCTTGAGCAACTGGTCGTTGGTATAGACCGTAAAGCTCTGGCGCACGCCGTCCACGGTGCCCTTGGGCTGGTTCACGGTGGTGGTGGCGATGACCGCGCGGATGTCTTCCAGGCTCAGGCCCAGCGTGGCGATCTTGGCCGGATCGACCTGGATCCGCACGGCCGGCTTCTGCTGTCCATTGACGTTGACCAGCCCGACTCCGGAAATCTGCGAGATCTGCTGCGCCAGGATGTTGTCGGCATAGTCGTTCACCACCGTCAGCGGCAAGGCCTCGGACTGCACCGACATGATCAGGATCGGCGAATCGGCCGGGTTGATCTTGCGAAACGTCGGCGGGTTCGGCATGTTGGCCGGCAACTGGCCGGTGGATGCATTAATGGCCGCCTGCACGTCCAGCGCGGCGGCATCGATATTGCGATTGAGGTCGAACTGCAGCGTGATCTGGGTGGTGCCCAGCGCACTTTGCGATGTCATCTGCGACAACCCGGCGATCAGCGAAAACTGGCGTTCCAGCGGCTGCGCCACGTTCGAGGCCATGGTTTCGGGATTACCCCCCGGCAGGCTGGCCGAGACCTGGATGGTCGGGAAGTCGACCTGTGGCAGGGGCGCCACCGGCAGCAGCGGCCATACCGCCGCCCCCACCAGCAGGATCGCGATGGCCAGCAGCGTGGTGCCGATGGGGCGCTTGATGAAGGCGGCGGAAACACTCACTTGGCGCTTCCTTTCGCCGCCAGGGCATCGATCACGCGGGCCCCGGGGCGCAGCTTGTAATGACCATCGATGACCACCCGCTGCCCGGCGCTCAGGGGGCCATTGGCGGCCAGCACCGCGATGCCGTCCTGGATCCGCTCGACCTTGACCTGCTGCATGCCGGCCTGGTCATGGTCGTCAATCAGGTACACGTAGGTGCCTTGCTGGTTGCGCTGGATGGCGGCCGCCGGCACCGTCAGGGCGTCGCCATGGGCGTCCATCTGCAGCCGGGCGTTGACGTACTGGCCAGGCCACAGCTTGTGGCCGGCATTGGCGAACCGCGCCTTCAATTGCACCGTGCCGTTGCCGGTATTGATCTGGTTATCCAGCAGCACCAGTTTTCCGGTGGCCAGGGCTTCTTGCGAATCGCGCGCATAGGCGCCCACCTTGAGCGGTTCGGCGCCTTGCTGCATGGCGCGGTTGATGGCCGGCACCGCCGCTTCGGGCAGGGTGAAGACCAGCGTGATCGGATCGATCTGGTTGATCACCACCAGGCCGTTGGCGTCGCTGGCGTGCACGATATTGCCGGGGTCGACCAGGCGCGCGCCGACCCGTCCCGAGATCGGCGCGGTGATGGTGGTGTAGCCCAGTTGCACCCGGGCGTAGCCGATCTGCGCCTCGTCGGTCTTGACCGCGGCGTCGAGCTGGGTCACCAGCGCCTTCTGGGTGTCGAGCTGTTGCTGGGTGGCCGCGTCCTGCGCGCGCAGCGTGGTGTAGCGCTGCAGGTCGAGCCGGGCATTGGCCAGTTGCGCGGCGTCGCGCGCTCGCGTGGCCTCGACCTGCGCCAGTTGCGCCTGCAAGGCGCGGGAGTCGATCTGGGCCAGCACCTGGCCTTTCCTGACTTCTTCGCCTTCGCTGAATCCGACCCGGTCGAGCTGGCCGTCGATGCGTGTCTTGACCGTCACGCTGGCGTTGGCGGTCACTGTGCCGACCCCGGCCAGGTACAGCGGCAGGTCACGCTGCTGCACGCGGGCCAGCGTTACCGACACTGGTGGCGCTTCCTTGGCGTCGGGCTTGGTGGCGGCATTGGCGCGTTGCGCATAGAGCCAGCCGGCGCCGGCGCTGAGGGCCAGCAGCACGGCGCCGATGGTCAGGGCGAAAGAAGGACGTTGCAACAGCTTGGGTGAGAGTGTCATGCCTGGAGCTCGTGAGGGTGTGGGGGGCAAGGGTCAGCGGGAAGCAGTGGACGCGGGCGCGTGCCAACCGCCGCCGGTCGCCTTGATCAGGGCCACGCTGGCCAGCAACTGGCGTCCCAGCAGCGTCACCGCCGTGCGCTGGTTGGTCAGGGCGGTGGCCTGGGTGGTCACCACTGACAGGTAGGTGACGGTACCGGCCTGGTATTGGCTCATCGCCAGCCGTTGCGCCAGTTGCGCAGCTTGCACGGCCTGCGCCTGGACCGCGCTTTCCTGGTCCAGCACGCGCAGGGTGGAGAGGTTGTCCTCGACTTCCTGCATGCCGCCCAGCACGGTCTGCTTGTATTGCGCCACGGCGGCGTCGAAGGCGGCCGTGGCCTGGGCATTGCGGGCCGTGCGGGCGCCGCCGTCGAACAGGGTCTCGGCCAGCGCCGCGCCCAGCGACCAGACCCGGCTCGGGGTATCGAACAACTGGCCGAAGGCGACGCTGCCATAGCCACCGCTGGCCGACAGCGTCAGGGTCGGGAAGTAGGCGGCGCGGGCCACGCCGATATTGGCGTTGGCCGCTGCGGCCTGGCGTTCGGCCACGGCGATGTCGGGGCGACGTTCCAGCAGTTGCGACGGCAGGCCGCTCGGGATCTGCGGCAGGCTGGCCTGCAGCCGTGCAGCGTTGGCGTCCATCGCCTGCTGTTCGGACTGGCCCGGGGCCGGCGGCAGTGGCGCCAGCGAAAACAGCGCCGGCGCCTGGCCGGTCAGGATCGCGATGGCGTGTTCGAGCTGGTTGCGGGTGGCGTCGAGGTCGATCAGTTGCGCCTGGGCCGAGCGCAGCTGGGTTTCGGCCTGCGCCACATCCGAGCGCAAGGCGGTGCCGGCCGCGTATTGGTGCGAACTCAGTTGCAGCGAGCGGGTGTAGGCCTCGACGGTACGGCGGTAGAGATCGCGTTGCAGATCGGTCACGCGCAGTTGCAGGTAATTCTGCGCCAGTGTGGCCTGGATCGACAGTCGCGCCGCCGCCAGGCTGGCGGCGCTGGCCTCGGCGCTGGCGTCGCCGGCTTCAGCCGAACGGCGGATGCGGCCCCAGATATCGGCTTCCCACGAAGCGTTGAGACCGGCGCTGTAGCTGTCGCTCAGCCGATGCACGCCATTGGTATTGGTCTGGGCCCGGCTGGTCCCGAGACTGGCGCCGACGGTCGGCCACAACGATGCCCGGGCGAGCTGGGCAGCGGCGCTGGCCTGGCGGTATTGGGCTTCGGCCTGGGCGATGCTCTGGTTGGCGCCGTTGGCGCGTTCGATCAGCGCATTGAGCTGGGTGTCGCCATAGGCTTGCCACCAGGGTTGGTCAGGATCGATCTGGCCCGGCGTGGCCAGCTTCCAGGGGCCGGCTTCTTTGTAGGCTTGCGGCAATTCCATGGCTGGCGTGGCGTAATCCGGCCCGACCGCGCAGCCCGCCAGGGATGCCGCCAGCAGCAGCGTCGTCATCCCCCGTCTGGCGCGGAAGGGGGTTATGGTCTTTGGATGAGTGAGATGACGAACGCTGGCACTGGCTGCATCAGGACGGAACAGGTCGGGCATAGGGCGCATGGAAGGTGACGATGACCGGCAGGCGGCAACGCACCCCAATGCGCGTGGACCGCCATGGCCGGCACAGGGTTTCAATGTAAGGGGTGGCGCTCGACGTCAGGCTGACGTCTGGATGACATTTCTGACAGGAAGCGCTGTCGCCGGCAGCGCAGGCCCTAGCGTCCCCGGGCCTGGCCCAGGTTCACTTCAAGCACCGTAAAACTGTCTGCCAGGAAGCGCGGGTCCTGCTTTTGGCCGCTGGCGTCCGGCGCCGGCTGGATCACGTCCACGGCAAACAGGTAGGCCCGCCCGCGGGCAGCATCGAACACCATGTTGTGCGCCCACGGCCGGGTGCCGATATCGGCCAGGGGGCGATAAGCTTCGTCGCCGCCGGTATCCTGGCGTTGCACCAGCGTCAGGCTGGCGGCGTTGCCGCTGGGCACCAGCAATAGCCGGCGGGTCGGGTCCCAGGCCAGCGCGTTGATGGCGGGCGTGGCCGGGAGCGTCGTCACCATGCTGCCGTCATCGAGCCGCGCCACGCTCACTTGCGGCGCCTTGCCGCGACATGCGACGAATAGCCGGTTGCCGGGTTCATCGGCGGCCACCGCGCTGGGGTGCTGGCAGCCGGCAAAGCTGCGTCCCTCCCAGCCTGGCAACGGGGCCAGGGTGGCGGCGGCGATGCGCATCACGCGTCCTTCGTCGCGCAGCGGCACGATGATGCTGCCGTCGGCCAGCGCCAGTGGCGCGTCGAACTTGCGGGCCTCGAATTCACGGGTGGCCGTGACGCGTTCGCTGACCGGGTCGAACTGGTAGATCGCCGAGCGTTGCTGGCGACGGCCGCCGGTGATGATCAACTTGCCGCTGGCGCGGTCGAACACCAGGTTGTTGAGATTGCCGGCGTCGATCTGCACCCGACGCAACGGGCGCAGGTCCGAGCGCCGGATGATGCCCAGCGTGCCGTCCATGTTGGCCACGAAGATGCGATCCAGCGCCGTCACCACCACTACCGCATTGGCGCCTTCGGTACCGGCCACGTTGGCCAGCACGCGATGTCGGGCCGGGTCGAATAGCGTCAGCCCGTTTTCGCGGCGCGCAATGAACAGCCGGCCGCCCGCATCCAGCGCGCCGGTGCCCCAGCTATGGCCGCTGCCGGGCAGCACGTCGGCGCGCAGCGAGATGGCCGACAGGGGGGCGCCGTCGACCGCCAGCGCCAGCGGGGCCAGCACCAGTAATGCGGTCGCAATGCAGGTGCGCAGCATCAAAATTCCAGCGACGTGGTCAGCGAGAACTGGCGGGCGTCGCCCAGCGACACGAAGTACTGGTTGGCGCTGGAGGTGTAGTAAGTCTTGTTGAACAGGTTCTTGACGTTGAACTGGAACTTCACGTTGCGCCCGCCGATGCTGGTGTCGTAGGTGGCAAAGGCGTCGGCCACGGTGTACGACGGCAGGCTGAAGCTGTTGGCGGAGTCGCCCGGACGGTCGCCTACATAGTGGGCGCCGCCGCCGATGCGCAGCTTGTCGCCGCCGACGATGGGGCCGACGTCATAGGCCAGCGACAGTGCGGCGGTGCGCCGGGCCACGTTCCACAGGCGCAGGCCGGTGTAGAGCGGGTCTTCGGTGGTGCGGGCGTCGAGTTGCGCATAGCTGCCGATGATCGACAGGCGACGGCTCAACTGGCCGGTGACGTCCAGCTCGACCCCGCGTGAGCGCGCCGCGCCCGAGGTGCGCCATTCGGTCAGGCCGGTGCTGTTGTTGAATTGCGAGACCAGCACATTGCGTTTCTTGATGTCGAAAACGGCCAGCGTGGCCGAGACCCCGGTCGGGTTTTCATATTTGATGCCGCCTTCCCAGGCGCTCGCCTGTTCTGGCGCGATCGCCGAATTGATGACGGCGCCGCTGGCCAGCGGCGCGATGGTGGAGGTTGGCTTGAGCGACTTGGTATAGCTGGCGTACAGCGACACCTGCGGGTCGAGCTTGAAGATCAGGCCGGCGCGCGGCAGCCATTTGTTACCCGAGAGGTCGGTGTTGGTATTGAACGGCCGGCCGCGTCCGGCCAATTGGCTGTAGTCCTGGTAGCGCAGGCCGCCCACCAGGATCCAGCGCTGCCCGAAGTGCAGCGCATCCTGCATGAACAGCGACTGGTTGTGCAGCAGGTCGGTCTGGGCGCTGTCGGTCGCCGACACTGCGCTGGACGGCGAGATGCTGCCATAGACCGGGTTGAGGTAGTTGAACGAGGCCACCGCGCCGCGGATCAGGTCGCTGCGATAGATGCGGCGATATTCGATGTCGGCGCCCAGTTGCAGGTCGTGACGCATGCCGCCCAGGTTCAGCTTGCCTTCGGCATAGGCAATGGCGTAGCTGTCGGTCGAGACCGCGCCGCGGGTGCCGTCGTTGCCGCGCGTGACGGTGCCGGTGACCGGGTTGACGGCGGTGATGCGCATCTGGTTGGCATTATAGACGTCGCGGTTGTAGCTCAGTCCCAGGTGGGCCTTCCAGTCCGGGTTGATCTGGTGGTCCACCGTCAGTTGCGCGGTTTCGCTGTTGCCTTTCATGACGTTGTAGGGTTCGTCCAGGCGGCGTTCGGCGGGGATGTCGAGCGCGCGGCCGGTGCGCGGGTTGATCGCGGTGCCGCGGTCGGACGGATAGAGGTAGTCGCGCTGCTCCATCGAAAACACGATCTGCGTGTCGCGGCCATACCAGGCCAGCGATGGGGCCACCAGGGTTTCCTGGATCTGGCCGAAGTTGCGCCAGTAGTTCTGGTCGGTGCGGTCGACGATCAGGCGGTAGGCCAGCCCGCTGTCGGAGATCGGCCCGGTGGTGTCGAGCGTGAGCTGGCCGCCGTTCCTGCCGTCGCCATAGGTGGCGCCGGTGACCGACAGCTCGCTGCGCTGCGTCAGCTGCGGCTTCTTGGTCACGATGTTGACCACGCCGCCCGGATCCATCAGGCCGTACAGCAGCGAAGCGGGTCCCTTGAGCACTTCCACGCTTTCGGCGGTGCTGTTGAAGGCGCGTCCCTGCACCAGCGGCATGCCATTGCGCATGACGGAGCCGTCACGGTTGCCGCCGAAGCCGCGCTTCATGATGGTGTCCTGGGTGCCGGCCAGGGTATTGCCCTGGGTCAGGCCCGACACGCCGGCCAGCGCGTCGTCGAGGTTGCGCGGACGCTGGTCTCGCAGCACCTGGGCCGGCACCAGGTTGACGATCTGCGGCACGTCGAGCATCGCGGCGCTGCCCCGCAGGGTGCTGGCATTGGGCACGGCGCGATAGGTGCCATCGGCTTCACCGCTGGCCGCGCCCAGCACCGCGATCTGCGGCAGCTGGCCATCGGCGCTGGCGCTGGTGGCCAGCGCGTTGATCACCACGAAGCTGCCATCAGGCTGGCGCACCGCATTCAGGCCGCTGCCGGCCAGCAGCCGTTCGAGCGCCTGCTCGATGCTGGCATTGCCGCTGAAGCCGGCGCTTCGCTTGCCTGAGGTCAGGGCAGCGTCGGCCGACAGCAGGATCCCGGCGTCCGCCGCGAACTGGCGCAGGGCCTGTCCCAGCGGGCCGGCGGCGATCAGGTAGCTACGGGCAGTGCTGGCGGGCGCTGCGCTGCTCTGGGCAGCTGCGGTGGGTGCGCCCAGCCAGGGCACGGTCAATACGGCCAGGTGCACGGCGAAGGTCAAGGGCCGCAGTGCGGGGACCAGGCGGACAGGGCGGGAAGACGGGAAGGAGCGCATGGTGAGCTTGCTTTCTTGAAGTCGGGTAGCTTGATATCTTCGTTGCCAAGCGAACCTCAAAAAAGGGAACCGGAAATGGAAAATTCTTTTCGGTCGCGGTTCAACTGCGTTCGGCTGGCACCACCGTGACCCACCACGGCAAAGTGCGCCGTACCCGCACCGGCAGCGTCGCCTCCAGCGCCTTGAGCACGCGGTCGGTGTCGCCGATGGGATAGACGCCCACCAGTCGCAGGCCGGCCACTTCCGGGGCGCAACCCAGGTAGCCCGAGCGGTAGCGCCCCAGCTCGGCCAGGAAATCATCCAGGCGCATGTCGTCAGGCATCAGCAACTGGCGGCTCCAGGCGGCCATGCTGTCGTCGGCGGCGCTGGTCTGGCCGATGCCATGCCGATCAAAACGCACCCGGTGGCCGGCCTCGATCACCTGCGCCGCAGCCGGCCCGGCGCTGGCCGGGGTAATCCGGACCCGGCCCTGCAACACGGTCAGCAACACCTGATCGCCGTCGAGCCTGACCAGGAAGCGGGTGCCGAGCGCTTCCATCCGACCTGCCAGCGCATCGACCACCAGCGGCCGCGCCGGTTGCCGTTGGTCATGTGCGCTTTGGACCATGATTTCGCCCCGGTACAGCGCAATGCGCCGCAACTGGTCGTTGAAGGGGGCGTCGGCGGCACTGGCGGTGTTGAGCCAGAGCGTCGTGCCATCGGCCAGTTGCTGCTGGCTGGTCTGGCCCAGCGCGGTACGAAACTGTGCGTTCAGGCCCGCCACATAGCCGCGCACCTGGGGCGAACTGCCCAGCGAGCCCGCCACCCCGATGCCAGCCGCCAGCCAGGCCAGCGTCTTGATGGCGCGGCGGCGTCGCGCACCATCGCGGGACAGCACGCGGTGGTTGACGCTGGCCGGCAGCAAGCCGAATTCGGCATTGACCGCTTCCACCCGTTTCCAGGCCGCCCGATGGCGGGCGTCGCGCTCCAGCCACTGGCGCCAGCGCTGTTGCTGGGTGGCGTCGGCATCGTCGGCCCGCAACACCGCAAACCACTCGGCCGCCTGCTGCAGCTGTTCGAATGAAGGCGGCTCGGGCGTGTTCGGCAGATCGGCGGGGCGGGACAGGTGCAGGCGGTCTTGCATGGCGGATGGCGAGCAGGAAGAGTAGGAGAGGGAAGCTCAGGATTCGAGCAGCAACATGCATTGCAGCATGGCCTGGGCCATGTATTTCTTGACCATGCGGTCCGACACGCCCAGTTCGCCGGCAATCTCGAGGTAGGTCCGGCCATCCAGTTGCGACAGCAGAAAAGCCTGGCGGGCGCGGGCCGGCAGGCGGTCGAGCAGGGCGTCGATGCGTTGCAGTGTTTCCAGCACCAGCGCGCGCTGTTCGGGCGAAGGCTGCAACGCTTCGGGGCGGGCGGCCAGCGCATCCAGGTAGGCCCGCTCCAGTTCCAGCCGGCGCCAGTGGTTCACCAGCAGGCCGTGCGCCACGGTGCGCAGGTAGGCGCGCGGTTCTTGCAACTGGGATGTCTGCTTGCTGGCCAGCAGGCGCAGGAAGGTATCGTGCGCCAGTTCGGCGGCGTCGTCGCGCGAGCCGAGCTGGCGCCATAGCCAGGAGTGCAGCCAGCCATGATGGTTGCTGTAGACCTGTTCGAAAGGATCGCCCAAGGGCGGGTTGCTGGAGTTGGCCACGATGACGGACTGTCGGACGGAAATTGGTCAGAGCAAAACGGAACCAAACGGATTGGCGACCGGACAATGATCGTGGCGGCAGCGGCTGGATCAGGACTGCGTCTTGCCGCGAACGGCAATGCGCAAGTTGACGATTATAGTTGGAACAATTCTTATTCGCAATCAAGTGCGGCAGCGCAATGTCAATAAAGTGCCGGGTGCCTGGCCGGCGTCGCACGCGATTTTTCAGGACAAGCAATAATGCTGCGTCTGGCGCCCGATGCCAGACCATAATAAGGAACAATCATGCGTGAATCCTCGCCACCGAATCCCACCACCGCGCCGCTGGCGCCGCAGCTGCTGGCCCAGATCTGGCAAGGGCTGGATGGCGCAGCGGCGCAACTTTCCGCTGTCGGCCTCATCGGTAATGGCGATCTGCCGTCGGTCTTTGGCGTGAGCGACCTGGCCCAGGCGTCGGTGGCGGCAGCCGGGCTGGCGGCGGCCGAACTGGCCCAGGCCATGGGCGGAGCAACACCCGCCCTGAGGTGCGACCGGCGTCTGGCATCGATGTGGTTTGCCAGCTCGCTGCGACCGGATGGCTGGACCGCGCCTGCATTGTGGGACGCCGTGGCCGGCGACTATCGTTGCCAGGACGGCTGGATCCGGCTGCATACCAATGCCCCGCATCACCGCATCCGTGCGCTGGAGGTGCTGGAGCTGGATCCGCAGGCGCAGCGAGAACAGGTGGCCGCCGCCGTGGCCGGCTGGCGCGGCGTCGAACTGGAACAGGCAATCGTCGCCCATGGCGGCTGCGCCGCCGAGATGCGCTCGCAGTCGCAATGGCAGGCACATCCGCAGGGCCAGGCCGTGGCCGGCGAAGCGCTGGTGGCGCAGGCCCGGTTCGATGCCGGCTGGCGCGCCAAGGGCAGCCCCGACCCGGCGCGCCCGCTCGCCGGCGTGCGTGTGCTCGACCTGACCCGGGTGCTGGCCGGGCCTACTGCCACGCGCATGCTGGCCGGGTTGGGCGCCGAGGTGCTGCGGATCGATCCCGACTGGTGGGATGAGCCCGGCGTGGTGCCCGAGATGACGCTGGGCAAGCGCTGCGCCCGGCTTGATCTGCGCGCGCCGGGTCAGCGCGCCACGTTCGCCGCATTGCTGGCGCAGGCCGATGTGCTGGTGCATGGCTATCGCGGTGGCGCGCTTGAAGGCCTGGGACTGGGCCAGCAATGGCGCCGCCAGTGCAATCCCGCTCTGGTCGACGTGGCGCTCGACGCCTATGGCTGGAGCGGTCCCTGGGCCGGCCGCCGGGGCTTCGACAGCCTGGTGCAGATGAGCGCCGGCGTTGCCCATGCTGGCATGCGTGAGCTCGGACGCGACCGCCCCACGCCGTTACCGGTGCAGGCGCTTGATCACGCAACGGGTTACCTGATGGCGGCGGCCGCCTTGCGCGGGCTGACGCTGCGCTGGCAGGATGGCGTCGGCAGCGACTGGCGGCTGTCGCTGGCGCGCACTGCGCTGCTGTTGACGCAACAGGCGCCGGATGCGGCGCAGAAAGAGGCGCTGGCGCCGGAGACAGCCGACGACCTGGGGCCGGCGATCGAAGCGACTGCCTGGGGCCCGGCGCGCCGGCTGCGCGACGCCCTCGAGATCGACGGCGTGCCGTTGCACTGGACGCTGCCGGCCGGCCCGCTGGGCAGCGCGCCGGCGGCCTGGCTGGATTGAGGCCACGATGAAATCATTCAAGGCCTGGCTGATCTTCGTGTTGCTGATGGTGGCGTTTCGCAGCGCCATCGCCGACTACAACGTGGTGCCGAGCGGCTCGATGATGCCGACCGTGCTGGCGGGCGACCGCATCCTGGTCGACAAGATGGCCTTCGACCTGCGCCTGCCGCTGACCCATATCCGCCTGGCCCGTCTGGGCGAGCCCCGGCGCGGCGACATCGTCACGGTCGATTCGCGCCAGGCCGGCGAACTGCTGCTCAAGCGGGTCATCGGCCTGCCGGGCGACGTCATCGAATTGCGCGACAACGTACTCACCATCAATGGCGATGCGGCCAGCTACGACCCGGTCGCCGTCGCGCCGGCCAGCGGCGACGGCGTCGACGACGCGCGCTACAGCGACGAGCGGGTCGACGGCATGTCGCACCTGGTACGGCTGGCGCAGGCCAACCCCGGCTTGCGCAGCAGCTACGGGCCGGTGGTGGTGCCGCCCGATCACTACCTGATGCTGGGCGATAACCGCGATAACAGCGCCGACTCGCGCTATTACGGTTTCTTTGCCCGCGACGAATTGATGGGGCGCACCCGTCGCATCGCCTTCTCGCTGGATGGTGAGCGGGGCTATCTGCCGCGCCTGGAACGCACCGGAAAGTGGCTGGATGGTGGCTTGCCTCCTGGCTGATTTGCGTGGATTGACCAGTGTAATTTCGGCTAAATATCGAGGATGCACCAGAAAAGGGCTCAAGTTGTTTCCGGTCTTGCCGTTAAAGGCTCGGGACGGTCTGTATTCTTTTTCTGGAGCGCATCATTTCTCTCACCTTCATTTCCGATCCGGCCACCGGTCGCCGCCGTAATGCGGTCAGCCACGACGCCATCCTCGATGCCACTTACGTGATGCTTGAGGAAATCGGCTTCGACAAGCTGTCGCTGGAAGGTGTGGCTGCGCGCGCGGGCGTGGGCAAGGCCACCATCTATCGCTGGTGGCCCAACAAGAGCGCGCTGGTGATGGAAGCGCTGTTGCGCGCGGTGGAACCGATGCCGGCCATCGGCGACAGCGGTTCGGCACGCGGCGACCTGGAAGAACATATCGCCCGTCTGTCGCAGCTGCTGCGCGGCAAGAGCGGCCGGGTGGTGCGCGAGATGATCGCCCTGGCCCAGTTCGACGACGACACCATGCGCATCTTCAACGACAGCTACCTGGGCCCCCGACGGGCAGCACTGGTGGCGGTGCTCAAGCGCGGTGCGCTGGCCGGGGAATTCCGCTCCGACCTCGACCTGAACCTGGTGTTCGATCTGCTCTATGCGCCGCTGCTGCAACGGCTGCTGACCGGCAGCGCGGACTTCGAGGAGCGCCAGGTCAAGGCGCAGCTCGACCTGGTGCTGGGCAGTATCTCGCCCACGCCGGCATTGCAGTAACTGGTTCTGAATCAATACCAGCCAGCCTTCACACAACTTTAGAGACCCGCCCGACAAACTAACAAGCGTAAATTTTATTGAATGCGGCTGTAAATGCCCCTAGAATCCGAGACGAAACGTATCGTATTGGATCTGGGGCTTTTGCTTGCGCGCGCGAATTGTCGCCAACGCTGTGCCATCGCGGTTTCCCCTCCCGTTGCCTTACCTTTCACAGAACTGATGAATAAAGCCGCCCGCCGTCCGGGCGGCGGAATGACTATCGCCACGCGGCACAGGGCGCCGTTCGAGCGGGCGCGCGGCGAGACAGGGGAAGGATAAACATGCGAGTGCAAGGGGGTTCTATGCACGGCGAGGTGAGCAGGGTAGAAGCGGCCGTTGCTGGCGGCCAGGCAACGCCGATTCCAGGCGCGATTCCATCTTCGGCAGCGCTGCAGCGGCGAAGTCGCCAGACCCGGCGCTGGTGCGGCGTCGGTTTCGTCACGATTCCATTTTTCCAGGCCTTCATCTGGAGCCAGTACAACAGCTTGGTCAGTCCCGACGGCGGCGCACTGGTGGGCGACGATTATTGCGATTGCCGGGCCACCGTGGCGCACTGGGTCAGCGATTACTTCTGGACCCAGATGATCTGGCTGCCGGCCAATACCCTGGTGCTGTTGATCTGGGGGGCGCTGGCCTTCAAATTGTGGGGCCGTCATATCGGCCCCCGACGGCTTGGCGGATCCTAAGCATCGATATGCGCAATGAGCGGCAGGTGGTCCGACGCCACCCGCGCCAGCGGCGTGCGATGCACTTCGACGTGCAGCAGCCGGTTGCGCGGACTGATCCAGATCCGGTCCAGTGAAAACAACGGCCAGCGCGACGGAAAAGTGCGCGGCGCCGGTGCTGCCTCGAAATGCGAGACCAGCCAGCGCAGCGTGCGGCCCCACATGAACCATTCATTGACATCGCCCATCAGGATCACCGGCGCCCGGTCGGTATCGAAGGCCTGCAGCAGCCGGCGAATCTGATGGCGGCGTTCGGCCGGCTTCAATCCCAGGTGGGTGGCCACCACCCGCAGCATATGCCCGTGACAATCGATGTCGGCATCGACCGCGCCACGCGGTTCACGACTGCCGAACGAGAGGTCGATGCGATGGCTGTCGATCAACGGATAACGACTCAACACCGCATTGCCATAACTGCGTTCGGGGCATTCCATGGTCGGACCCGAGACCGAATGAAAACCGGTGTGTTGACGCAGCAGCTCGAGCACGTCCACCTGTTGCGAGCCGCCCAGCGGCACCTCCTGCAGGGCGATCACGTCGGCGTCGATCTCGTCGAGCACGGCGCCGATGCGGGCTGGATCGAATAGGCCATCGGTGCCGACGGCGCTATGGATGTTGTAAGTAGCCACCGTTAGCGGCCAGGGATTGTTGAGCGCAGCAGGTTCATGCGTGCGGGCCAGGTCCGGCTCCAACTCTGACGTCGCGAACGGGTCGCGGGGCGGCATCAGGCTGGTTTGGGTCATTTGGCCTCGGCGGGCAGATGGTGGCCGGACGGCATGTGATCGCCGCTGTCAGGGCGCGCGCGTTTTTTTTGCGCGCGCGGCTTGAGCAGCTTCTGCAAGCCGAACGCGGTCAGCATCAGCGCTGCGGTGACGGCTACCAGCACCAGCACCGATTGCAGGCTCGGGTGGCGAATCGCCTCGGCCAGGTTGTGCGAGAACATCACGGTCAGCACGATGCCGGGCGCCATGCCGGCGAAGGTGCCGATCATGTAGTCACGCAGACCCAGATGCGATGCGCCGGCCACCACATTGACCACGGTGAAGGGGGCGATCGGCAACAGGCGAATCACCGCCATGGCGGCGATGCCGCGCTGGGCAAAGCGGCGACTGAGGTTGTTGATGCGCGGCCCCAGCATCTGGCGCAAGGCGTCGTGACCCAGCCAGTTGCCCAGGACGAAGCCCAGCGCTGCACTCAGCAGCACGCCTGCGATGGCGTAGAGGCCACCCATCATGGGGCCGAAGACCACGCCGGCTACCGCGATGAGCACCGTGATGGGCACCATCAGCATGCCCGCCACCACGAAGGCGGCAATCACGATCACCGGCGTGAACGGCATCTTGTCGACGCTGCGGGCCAGTGCAATCAGCGAGCCCAGGTTGATCCAGTCGCTCAGCGGCGTGAAGCGCCACGCCAGCGCAAATGCGACCAATAACACGGCCAGCATGCCGAGGCCGATCATGCGGCGCGGGACCGGTTTGCGGGCGCTGTGCGGCACATAGGCGTCGACCACTTCATCGGGGCTGATCGGACGCTCGGGATCGAAGACAGCGTTTTCGGGGGTCAGCGCATCCAGCTCGGGAATCAGGCGTGGCTGCAGCGGAACCATATTGCGGGTGTCCTCGCGATGCAGCGCGCTGACCGTCTGGTGCAGGCTGCCGCAGGCGGCGATGCGCTCGGCCACCACTACCGGCTCGGTGCCGAGATGTTCGGCCAGCAGGCGGTTGCGCATCGAGGCGATGGCGGCCCGGATGTGGTCGCGCCGTTCGGGCGCGCCGCTGGCTTCGATGGTGAGATTGCATTCGGTGTCGAAGGCCATCGAGCGGTTGCTCATGTTGGCCGAGCCGACCGAGAACAGGCGGTCATCCATTGCAAACACCTTGCTGTGGACGTTGAGGCAACCGTCTTCAAGTCCCGGCAGCTGCGGGCAATACATCTGATAGCGGGCATCGGCGCGCTCGTCCAGACCGGCCAGTGCATCCTTGAGCCGATGATGAATGCGCGCACGCAGGGCGCCCATCGTCGCCTGTTCCAGCCACCCGCTCTGGGTCTGCGGCGACACCACCATGACCTCCGGACCGTCGCTTTCGCGCAGTCGCTCGCCGAGCGCATCGGCCAGCACATTGGACGTGAAATACTGGTTTTCGAAGAACAGGAACTGGCGCGCACCGGCAATCGCATCCAGGTACAACTGACGCACCTCGAACACGCCCGCGCGACCATCATGGGCTGGTTCGGTGCGCGATATCCCGACGGCGATATCCTCCAGGTCCGGCGCGTGATCGTCAGGCCAGGGATCGGACTCGGGGTGGGACGACGTCGGCGCCGGCGCCTGGCGCGAGGGGCTGTAGCCAGCCAGTTTCCAGCGTCGGCGCGCCAGTTCGCCCAGCGCCCGCGCACAGTCGCCGTCGACCATGGCCTGCACGTCGTGGAACGGCGCGTAGCTCTTGCCGTCGGGGTCGCGGCGCAACGGATTGTCACAGGCGTGGTCGGGGGTGTCCCAGCGACAGCGGGTCAGGTCGAGCCCGCCCACGAAGGCCACCCGGTCGTCCACCACCACCACCTTCTGGTGGTGCGAGGCGCCCACCGGATGGCGCGAATCGGTATGAAAACGCAGGCGCCCGCTACGCTCGCGCCCGGGCTTCCTGGCCAGCATCCACTCGCGTTCCAGCGCGTAGAGCATGGCGTAGTCCCAGTTCAAGACGTGAATGTGCAGTTGCGGCCGGGCCGCCGCCAGCGCGTGCAGGAAGTCGCCCAGTTGCGCCGGGAAACCATCGTCCGTGCCTTCCGGCACCAGCGTGGTCCGGCTATCCATATCCCAGCCGAGGATGTAGACGCTATGGCGCGCCTTGAGCAGGGTTTCGCGCAAGGCGCGAAAGTACGCCGCCCCATCGATGAGCAACTTGAAACGATCGGCATGTTCCAGGCGCCAACAGTTGCGACCTGCCTGCAGCAGGCCGTCCGGCTGTTGGTGGGGATGGGCTTGTGGCATCACGGCTCCGGGCAGGGGCGATTCTCGGGTTCAGGGCTTGCCGACCGACAGCGGATGTTCGTCGTCGGGCTTGACCTGCTTGGTCTTGGGTTCCACTTCGGCGTGCGAAGTGCGTTCCAGTTCGTCAGGCCTGGCGTGGTCGAGATTGGTCTCGGTAGCGTTTGCATACTCGTCTGCAAGCGGACTTCGGCTCTTGTTCATGATGGCGGGCTCCTGTTGACGGTGTAGCGAGGCATGCCTGACTGTAAAGCTGCCCGCAATGCCTGCCCATCGGACAGCGACCCAAGCTGATGTAGGAAGACGCTGTCGCGCGCCGTAAAAATGTTGTCACGCGGCAGTAATACTGGAGTGCAACAATGCGCCCCGCATCAGCGTCGAGCCGGGTTTCCGTTCACCGGGAGCCGCTCGAGCGACCACCAGGGGAAATCCGATGACTATCCGCGCGCGCATCACTTTGCTTGTCCTGCTTACGTTCCTGGCCATTGCCGGCATTGGTGGCTACGCGATGCAGCAATCGCGCACCAGCGCCACCGCCGTCAAATCAGTCACCGAGAGCGTCATGCCGAGCGTCTTGGCATCGTCCGACCTGATGGGCCAACTCAAGGATGTGCAGCTGGCGGCCATGGTGATGGTGACCGAGTCCGACGACCAGCTGGTCGCGCAGGAAAACGAAAAACTGGCCGAGAAGAAGGCGATCCTGCAACGCGCGCTGGAAGGCCAGGCCAAGCAAGCCGAGGGCGTGGCCCAGCGCGGCCTGGTGCAGCAGGCCAGCGATAGCCTGGACGAATACTTCAACGCCATCGACGCCACCGCCAAGTTCAAGCTGGCCGGCAAGAACGAGATCGCCCAGGCGCAGTTCTTCGGCGGCGTGATGCAGTACCAGAGCGAACTGGAAGGGATCGTCAACACGCTGCGCATCGAAAAGAGCCGCTTCAAGGACGCCGCCATCTCCTCGCTCAACGACCGGCTGGCCAGCACCACCACCACCATCACCATCGTGACCGTCGCGGCGGTGTTGCTGCTGGCGGCCATCGGCCTGCTGCTGTACCGCCAGATCACCGGCCCCATCAGCCGCATGGCGGGCATGATGCGCGAGATCGCCACCAGTCAGGACTTCACGCGGCGCCTGCCGGTGCAGCGCATGGATGAAGTCGGGCAGTCGATCGTGGCCTTCAACGGCATGGTCGAGAAGATCGAAGAGGCTTCGGGACAGGTGCGCCAGAAGACCGCCGACATGCAGGCGATGCTGCAGAACATCCCGCAGGGCATCCTGACCATCGTCGACGGCAATCGCGTGCATCCCGAGTATTCGGCCTTCCTGGAAAGCGTGTTCGAGACCAGCGACGTGGCCGGCCGCGACTTCATGGAACTGGTGTTTGCCGATTCCAGCCTGGGGGCCGACGCCATGGCACAGATCGCCGCGCTGGGCGGCGCCTGCATCGGCGAAGACGTGATGAACTTCACCTTCAACGAACACCTGATGGTGGGCGAGATCGAAAAGCGCATGGCCGATGGCCGCCGCAAGGTGCTGGACCTGGCCTGGTCGCCCATCACCGATGAGAACGACATGGTGATCCGCCTCATGCTGTGCGTGCGCGATGTGACCGAACTGCGCCAGCTGGCGGCCGAAGCCAACGAACAGAAGCGCGAGCTGGAAATGATCGGCGAGATCCTGGCCGTGCCGGCCGCCAAGTTCGGCGAGTTCATCGCCGGCAGCCGCCGCTTCCTGGACGACAACGAGCAGATCGTGCACCAGAACCCGGAGGCCACCGCCTTCGCGATTGCCAAGCTGTTCCGCAACATGCACACCATCAAGGGCAACGGTCGCACCTACGGCTTGCTGCACCTGGCCAACGCCGTGCACGACACCGAGCAGTATTACGACGACCTGCGCCATGCCCACACCGGCGCGGTCTGGGACCAGCAGCACCTGCTGCGCCAGTTGGCGCAGGTGCGCGAGCTGGTCGAGCGCTACGCCCGTATCGACCAGGTCACCCTGGGGCGCGGCGTGGCAGTGGCCGAAACGGTGGAAGGCCGCACGCGTCACACGCTGACCGTGGACCGCCGCCACATCCAGGAAAGCCTGCAGCGCCTGGAGCACGTCAATACCGCCAACCTGCATGAACTGGTCGCGGTGCGCAATGCAGTGCGCCAGACCTTGCGCCTGCTGGGCACCGAGACCATGCAACAGGTGCTGGCGCCGGTGACCGACTCGCTGCCGCAACTGGCGGCCGACCTGGGCAAGAGCGCGCCGCAGGTCGAGATCGAAGACAACGGTTACGTGGTGCACGGCTATGCCGCGCCGCTGCTGCAAAACGTCTTCATGCACCTGATCCGCAACGCGGTGGACCACGGCCTGGAACAGCCCGAGGAGCGCGCCGCAGCCGGCAAGGCGGACGCCGGCGCCATCCGCATCGAGATGGGGGTGATGGACGACATGCTGCATCTGGCGCTGTCCGATGATGGCCGCGGCCTGGCGATGCAGCAGGTGCGCCGCATCGGTATCGAGAAGAACCTGATCACGGTCGACCAGGCGCTGACCGACGCCGAAATTGCCCGCCTGATCCTGCAACCCGGATTCTCGACCCGCAGCGAAGTGAGCGAAGTGTCGGGCCGTGGCGTGGGCATGGATGCGGTGGTCGACTTCGTCACCCGCGAGCAGGGCCGTATCGAATTGCGCTTTACCGATCACGCCGAGGGCGCGGCATGGCGCAACTTCCAGATCGTGGTGATGCTGCCGCAAAGCATGGCGGTAGAAGTCGACGGGATCGATGTTTCGTACCCGGTGGGCGGGCCGGAAGGCATGGATGAGCTGCCATTGCCGTCCGATGCAACGCCCCAGGTGGCTTGAGCGACAACCAGCGAGCAGATGATGATGATTGAAGTGGGTCTTGTGTTGTCGGGCATGTTGCTGGCCGGCGTGCCGCTGGCGCTGTTGTTGCGCCGTCAGCGCCGCCGCAGCGCCGGCATGGTCGACACCGCGCAGGTCGAGCAATGGCGCCGTCAGGCTCAGGCCGCGCTTGAACAACAGCAGCAGGAAGTGGCGGCCCAGCGGGCGCTGCTGGAGCAGCAACTGCTGCACCATGAAGAGCGGCTCGAAGAGATCCGGGGGGAAGGGCAGCGCACCGTGCTGCAGCTGGGGGCGAGCAATACGCAGCAACTGGCGCGCGTGATGGAAAACTGCGATGCCTCGCAAGACACCATCAGCCGTCTGCTGGGCCTGATGCGTACCTTCGAGCGCTGGCACGATGACATGAACGTACTGATTGCCCACAATCGCGAGATGCATCGCAAGAACGACGAGTTTGCGCTGATCGTCAACCAGGTCGTCATCGTCGCGCTCAACGCCTCCATCGAGGCGGCCCGCGCCGGCGCCCATGGCCGCGGCTTTGCGGTGGTGGCATCCGAAGTGCGGGACCTGGCGCAGCGCGCCGAGAAACTGTCGAAGAGCTATCGCGCCAACCTTTACCAGAACGACCTGATCACCACCACCACCTTCCAGGACTTGCAGGCGGGCGGCAAGATGATCGTCGGCGCCGTCATCGGGCTGGAACAGATCAACCGCCGCACGCGCGAAAGCCTGGCGGAGGCGGCATGACGCAAGCCTCCCCCGGTCAGTCCGCGCTGGCTCAGGCTACCCTTAGCCAGGCCGCGCAGGACGGTTTCGACCTGCTGCTGGGCCAGGCCTTGCGGGGCAGCCTGGTGCCGGCCGATGAACAGGCCGAGTTGACGGTGGTGTCCGACCTGGCCGAGATCAACGAGCGCCAGATGGTGGTCCTGACAGTGTCGTCGTATCTGTTCCGGGTGATGGTGATGTTTCATTTCACGCCGGATGCGGCCACTCGTGCCCATTTTGCGCGGCTCAACAAGGTCGCTCCGGCCGAACTGGGCGAGCAGGCCTTCATGGATGCCATCGCCGAGTGCGGCAACCTGTGCTGCGGCGTGCTCAATCGCGACCTGGGCAACTTCTTCCCGCACCTGGGGATGTCGACGCCGAATGTGATCGACAGCCGCTGTGCGGCGTACCTGCAAGCGCTCAACGCCACGCACGTGCGGCATTTTGCCGTGGATATTCCAGATACCCGGCGTTTTCACGTGTCGTTGTGCATCTCGGCCTATGCCGACATGGACTTCACGGTGTCGGCGCAGGAAATCGAAGTCGACACCGGCGAGCTCGAGCTGTTCTGAGCCGAGCCGCCCCATTCCTTATCACCAAGCAGAAAGAGACAAGCTCATGGCACAGATCCTGGTAGTAGACGATTCGAGCACGGTGCGCACCGAAGTCGGTGACTTCCTGAAAAAGAACGGCCTCGACGTGATCCTGGCGGTCGATGGCCGCGACGGCCTGGCCAAGCTCAAGGGCGATCCCGGCATCAAGCTGGTGGTGTCGGACGTGAACATGCCCAATATGGATGGCCTGACCATGGCCGAGAAGATCCGCAGCGAGCTGGGCAATGCGGCAGTCAACATCATCATGCTCACCACCGAGAACTCGCCCATCATGAAGGAACGCGGCAAGGCGGCCGGCATCAAGGGCTGGATCGTCAAGCCGTTCAAGGGTGATGCCGTGTTGCCGACGTTCAAGAAGCTGGTCGGGGCCTGAGCGGCGTCTTCACTGTTCTTCGAGCACCAGTTCGAAGCAGATCAGCACCGGATTGCGGCCGCGGGCCAGCACCCCTTCCCAGACCTTCCCCTCAGGATTGACCAGCCCGATATCGAGACGCGCGCGCAAGCCATCGGCGCTGGTCACCACCTCGCCGGCGCGCACCAGGATTTCGGTGGCGCGATCCTCCAGCACCCGTCCATCCTCGAATTCGGCGCCGATGATGCTGCCCACGCTGCCGCGCACGATGGCGTTTTCGATGCCATGCGCGCGGCAGGCCTGTTCGACCGCGGTGGTCAGGTCCTGGTCGGGACGGATGCGTGCCAGTATTACCCTTGCACCGGCCTCCTTGGCCGTATCGTCTTCAGGCGCCAGGCGGGTGGGGTAGAACAGCGTGAAATTGGTTTCGGGGTCGTAGCGGGTCGCCATGGTGGCGTTGCCTACGCCCCATGCACGGGCGATGCAGGCGGCGCCGATGATGGTCTGGTCCGTCATCAGGTGGCCGCCCTGGCGCTGGCCGTCGCGGCCACGCCAGATGGCATGGCAGTGCACGAATGGTTCGCCGTCGCGCCGGCCATACGTGGCGCAGGCATATTCGATCACCGTTCCTTCTTCGATGGCATGCGGCGCGCTGTAGAACGCGGCATGCTGGTCGTCCACCGGCAGCGCCGGCATCAGGAAGTGATGCGCGCTCACCGCAAGGTTCTCGAAGCGCACCGTGCCGCCTTCAATGCCGGCCGCCGCCAGCGCGATGCTGATGGCGTCGCGCAGCGAGCGTCCGGCTTCCAGCGTGAACTCGAGCGCTCTGGCCTGGCCAGCCAGGCTGACCACGCGTTCAGGTTCGGGCGGGCCGGGATGGCGCACCGAGCGGGCAAAGTCGGATAACCGGGCCGGCGAATCGGCGGGCGGGCGAGGGGCGGCGTGGGCGAGCGAAGGCATGGCGGTCTCCTGATGACATCGATTGATCTTGTTTTTGTATTCAGAACACGTATTGTCTCAGTTTCGGTCATGCCATGAGGCCGCGCTCGGGTGAATGTTTTTCAGGCGGGCGCGGCGGTCTGCGTGCGGCTGAGCTCGATGACATTCTGGAACCAAATGCCCGTCGCCCCGACTAATACGGTCTGCTGCCGGCCCGGCCTTTCATCCAATACCAAATACTAAAAAGACATAGAAACTGATCATGACGCTTTCATCCAATCGCCGTACCTTGCTCATCGCCGGCGGCCTGTCGACACTCCTCAACGCCTGCGCCGTGGGTGCGCCCAAGCCGGACAACAACGCCCTGATCACACAGAAACTGGCCGAGCTCGAGAAGAAGTCCGGCGGACGGCTGGGCGTGATGGCGATCGACAACGCCGGCGGCGCTTCATCGAACCGCGTCGGTTACCGGCAAAGCGAGCGTTTTCCGTTTTGCAGCACGTTCAAGGTGGTCCTGGCGGGCGCCGTGCTCAACCGCAGCCTGGAAGATTCGACCCTGCTGCAGCGGCGCCTGCGCTTCAGCGCCAAGGACCTGGTGTCGTATTCGCCGGTGACCGAAAAGGCCGTGGGTGCGGGCATGACGGTATCGGGCCTGTGCGCGGCGGGGCTGCAATACAGCGACAACACTGCCGCCAACCTGCTCATTGCCGAGCTGGGCGGGATCGGCGCCGTCAATGACTATGCGCGCAGCATCGGCGACACCGAGTTTCGCCTGGATCGCATCGAGACGGCGCTGAATACGGCCATTCCCGGTGACGCCCGCGATACCACCACGCCGCTGGCGATGGCGCAGACCCTGCAGAAGCTGACGCTGGGCGAGTTGCTGCCGACGCTGCAGCGGCGCATGCTGATCGATTGGATGCGCGGCAACACCACCGGCGGCACGCGCATCCGGGCGGCGCTGCCGCGCGACTGGCAGGTCGGCGACAAGACCGGCTCGGGCGACTACGGCACCACCAACGATGTGGCCGTCATCTGGCCCGGCAACAACGCCTCGCCGGTGGTGTTGTCGATCTACTTTACCCAGACTGCCGAAAATGCGCCGATGCGCAACGACGTGGTGGCCGACGCCGCCCGTATCGTGGCTGAACATTTCATCTGATCCGCCGCCACCGTGAAAACCTTCCATTGCGACAATTGTGACGCCCAGGTGTTCTTCGAGAATACCTTCTGCGGCAGCTGCGGCTGGATGCTGGGCTACCAGCCGGAACTGCAGGCCATCAACAGCTACCTGCCGCTCGACGAGAATAATGGGCAATCAGGCTCGACGCCGGCAGTGCAGCGCTGGCGCAGCGTACGAGCGGTCAACCAGGGGCGCGTGTTTCGCCAGTGCGCGAATTACTCGCGCCAGAATATCTGCAACTGGATGATCGACGAGCAGGACCCCAACGAGCTATGCGCCTCGTGCCGCCTGACGCGTGTGATCCCGTCGTTGGACGACGAGCGCAACCGGGTGCTGTGGGGCCGCCTCGAGACGGCCAAGCGACGCCTGCTGCATTCGATGTGGACGCTGCGCCTGCAGCCGGTGCCCAAGGTCGATGACCAGGAAACCGGCCTGGCCTTCGAGTTCCTGGAGGACATGCCGCACGGCGAGCGGGTGTTGACGGGGCACGCCGATGGCGTCATCACGATCAATATCGCCGAGGCCGATCCGGCATACCGCGAACGCGCCCGCGAGCAGATGGCCGAGCCTTATCGCACGTTGCTGGGGCATTTTCGTCACGAGAGCGGTCACTATTACTTTGACCGGCTGGTGGTCGGCACGGGATGGCTGGAGCCGTTTCGCGCCTTGTTCGGCGACGAGCGCCAGGATTATGGCGACAGCCTGCAGCGCCACTACGACCAGGGGCCGCCTGAGCAATGGAACGAGCGTTTCGTCAGCTCCTACGCCAGCAGCCATCCTTGGGAAGACTGGGCCGAGACCTGGGCGCATTACCTGCACATGTTCGATACGCTGGAAACTGCGTTTGCCTGCGGCATGCAGCTGCGTCCGCGCAACCGCACCGAGCAGAGGCTGGAGATCGCCCGGCCACCGGCGGAAACCCGCTCATTCGACGAGCTGGCCCACGAGTGGTTTGCGCTGACCTATGTGCTCAACAGCCTCAATCGCAGCATCGGCATGCCGGACTCGTATCCGTTTACGCTATCGACGCCGGTGCTGGACAAGCTGCGGTTCGTGCATAACGTGGTCACGCAGCCGGCGCCGACCCAACAGATCGATCAATCGGCCAGTCAGTAGGTGAGGGTGACGGTCACGGTATCGGTATAGGTATCGGCCGCTGGCGCCTGGCCGCCAGCGATGCGGCCATAGACGGTAATGTTTTGCAGCAGGCCGGTGGCGGTGGCGGCCAGGGTATCGGTGCCGATTGACGAACCCCACAGGCTGGTGCGGGCGGCGTTGCGGTAGAGCGCGTAGTTGAGCTGCCCGCCACCGAGTCCGGTGAGCTTGCGCACCGCGGTGGTGGCGCCGGTGCCGCTACCGGCATCCAGGCCCACGTTGTAGCTGGTGCCGAAGGTGCAGATCACCGTGATGTTGCCGGTCTGGTCGACCTGGGTGCTGCTATAGGTGCCGAATGCGATGGTCGACCCCACCACCAGGCACACGGAGAGCACCGATGATCCGACGCTTAAGCTGCCCACGCCATTGGCCGCTGTGGCCGGTGCGGTGGTATTCATGGCCAGCACGAACGCCAGCGGCAGGCACATCGCTTTGAACTTGCTGTTTTTCATTTTCGTTTCCCCTGGCCGGGCTAGTGGCGTCACGCCACGCTGTTCGTCGACAGCACTTTTCCCCGACATCTCAACTGTAAGGACGGTGTCAGGCGGCAAGAATCAGGGTTTCTCCTAGTCGGCGCGTATTTAGGGTCAGGGTTCTCCTGAATTGGCACCAAAACGCACATCGGCGTCGCTAAAAACAACACTCCCAAAGAAAAATGCCCGGAGCACAGGCCCCGGGCATTTTCATTCCGACTTGCGATACCGGCGTCAGTCGCGCGCCTCCAGCGCCCGGTTCAGACTCAGTGCGGCGAGCGAGCCGACGGCGCCCGACAACAGGTAGAAGCTGACGTAGGCCATGCCGAAGTGCGCCGACAGGCCCAGTGCGACCAGGGGTGCAAAACCGGCGCCCACCAGCCAGGCCAGATCCTGCGTCAGCGCCGCACCGGTGTAGCGGAAGCGACGCTGGAAGTTGGCCGTCACGGCGCCGGCAGCCTGGCCGTACGACAGGCCAAGCAAGGCAAAGCCCAGCAGGATGAAGGTGTTCTGGCCATGTTCGCCGCCGTTCATCAGGGTCGGCACGAAGGCGCTCAGCACCGCAATCAGCAGGGCCAGCGTGCCCAGCGTGGTGCGCCGGCCGAAGCGGTCGGCCACCAGACCTGACACCACGATGCCGACGGCCATGATGAAGCCGCCGAGAATCTGCACCGTCAGGAACCCGGCCAGCTCACGCAGCGAATACAACTTGATCCACGACAGCGGGAACACCGTCACCAGGTGGAACAGTGCGTAGCTGGCGAGGGCGGCCAGGGCGCCGATGACGATATTGCGGCCCTGCGTGCGGGTCAGCTCGCCGATGCTGGCCGGCTCCAGTTCGCGTTCGTCCAGCAGCTTGGCATACTCGGGTGTGGAGACCAGGCGCAGGCGGGCAAACAGCGCCACGACGTTGATGGCGAAAGCAACATAAAAAGGATAACGCCAGCCCCAATCCAGGAAATCTTCCGTGGTAAGATTCGCCAGCATGTAGGCGAACAGGCTGGCCGCGATGATAAATCCGATCGGCGCACCAAGCTGGCCCAGTGCGGCATACCAGCCGCGTTTGTTTTCGGGGGCGTTCAGGGCCAGCAGCGAAGGCAATCCGTCCCAGGCGCCGCCCAGAGCGACACCCTGGCCGACGCGCAGCAGCGACAGCAGCAAGATGGCCCACACACCTATATGATCATAAGTTGGCAGCAAGGCAATACCCGCCGTTGAAAGACCAAGCAGGAACAGCGCCAGCGTCAGCTTCACCTCACGTCCGTACGCCCGCTGTATCGCCATGAAAATCACCGTGCCGAAAGGCCGGGCGAGGAACGCAAACGCAAAGATCACAAAAGCGTAAAGCGTGCCCTCAAGCTTCTGTTCGAAGGGGAAGAAGATGGCCGGGAACACTACTACCGACGCTAACGCATATACAAAGAAGTCGAAATATTCGGACGCTCGTCCGATGACTACGCCAACGGCAATTTCGCCGGGCTCGATGACCGCATGATCGCGGCTCGAAGGGGGGGTGTCGGGATGCGGCTTGAATTCGCCGGAACCTTGACCGTTGCGGATACTGGTGCTTGCCATGGCTTGTCTCCCACTGTTAGAGGTTTAGTCGCAGTACGAAAATCCCATCCTGGCTGTGGCTGTATGACAGGGTGGGACAAAACGTCCAATCGCCAACACACTTTATTGCCGTTACATTAGCATGCTCTGCTACATACGACTGGACTTTTCCTCCATGGTTTCTCAAAAACTGCGTCGCGGTTTGCTTCTGCTGCCGGCCCTGCTGTTGGCAGGGTGCAACACTGTCGTGTTGAACCCGTCTGGCGATATTGCTTCCCAACAGGGACGCCTGATCGTCATTTCCACCATCCTGATGTTGCTGATCATCGTTCCGGTGCTCGTGCTGATCGTGCTGTTTGCCTGGCGTTATCGCAAGAGCAACACCTCGGCGCCCTACGAGCCCGACTGGGATCACTCGACCAAGCTCGAACTGATCATCTGGGGCGCGCCCCTGCTGATCATCATCGCGCTGGGCCTGCTGACCTGGATCACGACCCACACGCTGGATCCGTACCGCCCGCTGTCGCGCATCGACGCCGAGCGTCCGATCCCGCCGCAGACCAAGACCCTGAAGGTCGAAGTGGTGGCACTGGACTGGAAGTGGCTGTTCATCTATCCGGAACAAGGCATCGCCACCGTCAATGAACTGGCGGCACCGGTCGATGTGCCGATCGAGTTCAAGATCACCGCCTCCAACGTGATGAATTCGTTCTTCATCCCGGCGCTGGCAGGACAGATCTACGCGATGCCAAGCATGGAAACCAAGCTGCACGCCGTCATCAACAAGGCGGGCGAGTACGAAGGTTTCTCGGCCAACTACAGCGGCGCCGGCTTCTCGCACATGCGCTTCAAGTTCCATGGCCTGGACCAGCAAGGTTTCGACGACTGGGTCAAGAAGGCCAAGGCAGAGAGCGGCACCATGAAGCGCGCCGACTACCTGCAACTGGAAAAGCCCAGCGAACGTGAACCGGCCCGCCTGTTCGGTACCGTTGACGCCGGCCTGTTCCACGACATCGTCAATCGCTGCGTCGAGCCCAACACGGTCTGCCTGAACAAGCAGATGTCTACCGACTTGAACGTGAAGCCCGGCCAGAAGCATGAGTGAGTGTTGTGAACCTGGCGTTCGCACTGGCGGCAATGGCGTGGCAACACGCCGCCGCGCCGAATTTTCCTTTTTCCCCGGGAAGTAAAGATGTCTGACAATTTTGACTTGATAAAGCTGATCTTCGGCCGTCTCAGTCTGGAAGCGATTCCACTGCACGAGCCGATCCTGCTAGCAACCTTCGCCATGGTCGCCATCGGCGGTGCCGTGGTGCTGGGCCTGCTGACCAAATATCGCCTGTGGGGCATGCTCTGGCGCGACTGGTTCACCAGTATCGACCACAAGCGCATCGGTATCATGTACATCATCCTGGCCATCATCATGCTGCTGCGCGGCTTTGCCGATGCGCTGATGATGCGTGCCCAGCAAGCGATCGCCTTCGGCGACAATCCCGGCTTCCTGCCGCCGCATCACTACGACCAGGTCTTCACCGCCCACGGCGTGATCATGATCTTCTTCGTGGCCATGCCGCTGGTGACGGGCCTGATGAACTACGTCATCCCGCTGCAGATCGGCGCGCGCGACGTGGCTTTCCCGTTCCTCAACAACTTCAGCTTCTGGATGACCACCTTCGGCGCGCTGCTGGTGATGGCCTCGCTGTTCGTGGGCGAATTCGCCCGCACCGGCTGGCTGGCGTATCCGCCGCTGTCGGGCATCCTGTTCAGTCCTGATGTGGGGGTCGACTACTATATATGGGCCTTGCAGGTGGCCGGGGTAGGGACCTTGCTCTCCGGCATCAACCTGGTGGTGACCATCGTCAAGATGCGCGCCCCGGGCATGAACATGATGAAGATGCCGGTCTTCACCTGGACCTCGCTGTGCACCAACGTGTTGATCGTGGCCGCCTTCCCGGTGCTGACCGCCGTGCTGGCGATGCTGTCGATGGACCGCGTGTTCGGCACCAACTTCTTCACCAACGACCTGGGCGGCAACGCCATGATGTACGTGAACCTGATCTGGATCTGGGGTCACCCCGAGGTCTACATCCTGGTTCTGCCAGCGTTCGGTATCTTCTCTGAAATCGTCTCGACCTTCAGCGGCAAGCGCCTGTTCGGTTACACCTCGATGGTCTACGCCACCGTGGTCATCACCATCCTGTCGTACCTGGTCTGGCTGCACCACTTCTTCACCATGGGTTCGGGTGCCAGTGTGAACTCGTTCTTCGGCATCACCACGATGATCATCTCGATCCCGACTGGCGCCAAGATCTTCAACTGGCTGTTCACCATGTACCGCGGTCGTATCCGCTTCGAAGTCCCGATGCTGTGGACCATCGGTTTCATGATCACCTTCGTCATCGGTGGCATGACCGGCGTGCTGCTGGCGGTGCCGCCAGCCGACTTCGTGCTGCACAACAGCCTGTTCCTGATTGCTCACTTCCACAACGTGATCATCGGCGGCGTCGTGTTCGGTATGTTTGCCGGTATCAACTTCTGGTTCCCGAAGGCCTTCGGCTTCAAGCTCAACGATTTCTGGGGCCGTTGCTCGTTCTGGTTCTGGCTGGTCGGTTTCTACCTGGCCTTCATGCCGCTGTACGTGCTGGGCCTGATGGGCGTGACCCGTCGCCTGAGCCACTTCGACGATCCGTCGCTGCAGATCTGGTTCGTTGCCGCCGCCCTGGGCGCTGGCCTGATCGCACTGGGTATCGCTTCGTTCATCATCCAGATCGGCGTGTCGATTCGCGACCGCAAGAAGCTGGCCGATGTCACCGGCGACCCTTGGGATGCGCGTACCCTGGAATGGTCGACTTCGTCGCCACCACCGGCCTACAACTTCGCCTTCACGCCGGTGGTGCATGACAACGACGCCTGGACCGACATGAAGAAGCACGGCTATCAGCGTCCGCTGGATCAATTCGTGGACATCCACATGCCCAAGAACACGGGCGCCGGTTTCATCATTGCAGCCCTGGCAGCAGTGCTTGGTTTCACCCTGATCTGGCACATGTGGCTGCCTGCCGCAGTGTTCTTCGCCGCGTTGGTCGTGGTCACTATCGTCCATACCTTCAATTACAACCGCGACTACTACATTCCGGCCGACGAAGTCGTCCGTGTGGAAGCAGAACGCACTCGCCTGTTGAGCAGCCATGTCTGAAGCCATTAACACCACGGCCGGCGCGACGCCAAGCTCGCGCTTTTTCACCCGCCATCATCATCCGGAGAACGGCACCCTGCTGGGCTTCTGGATCTACCTGATGAGCGATTGCCTGATCTTCGCCTGCCTGTTTGCGACCTACGCCGTACTGGGCCGCAACTACGCCGGCGGCCCGACCGGCGCCGAACTGTTCGACTTGCCGCTGGTCGCGCTCAACACCGCGCTGCTGCTGCTGTCGTCGATCACCTACGGTTTCGCCATGCTGGCGATGCAAGCCAAGAAGAAGCAGAACACGCTGGTCTGGCTGGCCATCACCGGCCTGCTGGGCGCCGGCTTCATCTACTTCGAACTGTACGAGTTCCTGCACCTGATCCACGAAGGCGCAGGTCCGGCCCGTAGCGGTTTCCTGACCTCGTTCTTCGCCCTGGTCGGTACCCACGGCCTGCACGTCTCGTTCGGCATCATCTGGCTGGTCGTGCTGCTGTTCCAGATCAACAAGCATGGCCTGACGCCTGAAAACGGCCGTCGCCTGATGTGCCTGTCGATGTTCTGGCACTTCCTGGACGTGGTCTGGATCGGTGTCTTCACCTTTGTTTATCTGATGGGAGTCCTGCCATGAGTCGCGGCCACCAAGAACACCCGGCCCGCCCGATGGGCCACCATGATGAAGATCATCACGGCCACGAAGATCACACCGCCCATGGCTCGATGAAGGACTACGTCATCGGCTTCGTGCTGGCAGTGCTGTTGACCGCCATCCCGTTCTGGCTGGTGATGACCAAGGCCATCGAGAGCTCGTCGACGATGGGCCTGGTGCTGCTGGCGTTTGCGGCAGTCCAGATCGTGGTGCACATCGTGTACTTCCTGCACATGAACAGCAAGTCCGAAGGCGGCTGGAACATGCTGGCGCTGATCTTCACCGTGGTCATCGTCGGCATCACGCTGGCCGGCTCGCTGTGGGTCATGTATCACATGAATCACAACATGATGCCAACCATGTCGCCTGAACACATGGGCAATGAAACCGTTCCGCAATCGATGCAGCAGCAGATGCAGAACATGCCCGGCATGCAACACGGCGCCGCGCCCGCAGCAAAATGAGCCAGACGCCAACTAATGGCGTGCAGCAAGGCAAACAGCCCGCGCAAGCGGGCTCGAAATCCCGCTCGAAGACCAGCCTGATCCTGCTGGCCCTTGGTGCGGGATTTTTGTTTGTCGTGTTCGCCGCGCTGGGAACCTGGCAGGTCTATCGCCTGCAATGGAAACTGGATCTGATCGCCAAGGTCGACGCCCGGGTCCACGCCGCGCCGACACCGGCGCCGGCCAGCCCGCAATGGCCGCAGATATCCGCGGCCAACGACGAGTACCGCCGCGTCACGCTGACCGGGCGTTACCTGTACAGCAAGACCGTCGCGGTGCAGGCCACCACCGAGCTGGGCAGCGGCTCCTGGCTGCTGACGCCCTTGCAGACCGATGCCGGCGAGCTGGTGCTGGTCAATCGCGGTTTCGTCTCGATTGCGCCGATCCGCCTCATCGCCAGCACCGCGCCGGATGCCCAGACGCCCTCCAGCGTCACCGGCCTGTTGCGCATGAGCGAGACCGGTGGCGGCTTCCTGCGCGAGAACGCAGCGGCCGAGAACCGCTGGTATTCGCGTGATGTGCAGGCCATCGCCACGGCCCGCGGGCTGGGCGCCGTGGCGCCGTACTTCGTCGATGCCGATCGCGCCTCGGCGCAAGCCAATGCCGCCAGCGCGCCGGATGCCGAGAAGCCGGTCGGCGGCCTGACCGTGATCGCCTTCCACAACAGCCACCTGGTCTATGCGCTGACCTGGTATGCGCTGGCCCTGATGATCGCCGCAGCCGGTTTCTGGGTGGTGCGCGATGAGCGTCGCCGGGCCCGGGCAAGCGGCGAGGCAAGAGGGCAAGTAGCGGCATGAGCGAGAGTGCGCCAGCGACCGCAGGACGTTCGCGCACGCTCAAGGAGCGCTGGCAGCGGCTGCGCCAGGTGCAGGAAAACCCGGCCGGCCACAAGAACATGCTGCTGCTCATCCAGCTGCGCTGGCTGGCCGTGCTGGGACAGGTCTCGACCATCGCCTTCGTGGTGCTGGTGCTGGAGATCCACCTGCCAATGCCGCACATGCTGGAGGTGCTGTCCTGCCTGATCGCCTTCAACATCGCCAGCCACCTGCGCTGGCACGAGCGGCGCCTGGTCACCAACGCCGAGCTGTTCCTGGCGCTGATGGTGGATGTGGGCGTGCTCACGCTGCAGCTGTACCTGAGCGGCGGCATCACCAATCCGTTCGCCTTCCTGTACCTGATGCAGATCATCCTGGGTGCGGTGCTGCTCAAGCCCTGGTCGAGCTGGGCCATCGTCGCCATCACCATGGCGTGCCTGGCCGGCCTGGCCCTGTTTTCAGAGCCGCTGGCGCTGCCGCCCGACCATCGCAACGGCCTCTTCAGCCTGTATGTCGAAGGCACGCTGATCTGCTTCCTGCTCAATGCCGGGCTGATGGTGTTTTTCATTACCCGCATCAACAGCAACCTGCGTGCCGGTGACGCCTTGCTGGCCGACTTGCGCCAGCGCGCCGCCGAAGAAGACCATATCGTGCGCATGGGCCTGCTGGCATCGGGCGCGGCGCATGAGCTGGGCACGCCGCTGGCGACCGTATCGGTGATCCTGGGCGACTGGCGGCGCATGCCCGAGATCAGCCAGCGCGCCGAATTGCTCGACGACATCACCGAAATGGAAGCGCAGTTGCAGCGCTGCAAGGCCATCGTCAGCGGCGTGCTGCTGTCGGCGGGCGAGGCGCGCGGCGAATTCTCGGTCAAGACCACGCTCAACACCTTCCTCGATACGGTCGCCGAAGACTGGCGGCAATCACGGCCGGTGGAGCAGTTCGACTACCGCAACCAGGTCGAGCAGGATGTGCCGGTAGCCTTCGACTCGGCCATCAAGCAGATGCTGGGCAACGTGCTCGACAATGCCTTCGAGGTCTCGCCGCAATGGCTGGCGCTGGACGTACGCTGCGAAGGCGATCTGCTGCTCATGGAGGTGTCCGACCGTGGCCCTGGTTTTCCGGAATGGATGATCAACCAGATCGGCAAGCCCTATCAATCGACCAAGGGCAAGCCGGGGCGGGGCCTGGGCCTGTTCTTCGTGGTCAATGTGGCGCGCAAGCTGGGGGGCAGCATCCGCGCCCGCAATCTGGCGCAGGGTGGGGCGGTGGTGCGGCTGACGCTGCCGCTGTCGGCCATCAGCCTGGCGCCGCCAGCGGACCCGGCCGGCCCCACTGAGGCCTCATCGCCGCCGGCTTGATGCCAGCTTGATGCCGGTCAAGGCGGGCATCACACCTTTGTGTGCTTCTCAAAATCCGATTCCGCAATACAATAGCGGGTTGTGATAGTAGAAACACAGAGGAAACTCCCCCATGCCGGCCGAACGCCTGCTCCTGATCATCGAGGATGATGCCGCCTTTGGTCGCACCCTGAGCCGCTCCTTCGAGCGTCGTGGTTACACCGTACTCCAAGCCAGCAACCAGGATGAAGCCGCCGCACACCTGAAGCAGCACAATCCCGGCTACGCGGTAGTCGATCTCAAGTTGAGCAGCAACGCCTCGGGCCTGGCCTGCGTGCAGATGCTGCATGCCCACGACGAGGCGATGCTGATCGTGGTGCTGACCGGCTTTGCCAGCATCACCACTGCAGTCGAGGCGATCAAGCTGGGCGCCTGCCAATACCTGGCCAAGCCCTCCAACACCGACGACATCGAAGCCGCCTTCGGCCACGTCGCCGGCATGTCCGACGTCGAGTTGCCGGCGCGCGCCACCTCGATCAAGACGCTGGAGTGGGAGCGCATCCACGAGGTGCTGGTCGAGACCGATTTCAACATCTCCGAAACTGCCCGCCGGCTCGGCATGCACCGTCGTACCCTGGCCCGCAAGCTGGAGAAGCAACGCATCAAGTAAGCCCGGCCCGAATCCTGATCAGCGGTTATCATTACGCCAAAATTTTCTGTGCATCCGACTGCATAAAGAGGAAACCACGTGACGCATCGACCTTTTCGACTGTTCCAGCGCGGCCTGTTGCTGGCCGCCACGGCCAGCGCCCTGACCATGTCAGGCAGCGCCCAGGCGCAAGCCACCATCAAGATCGGCGAGATCAACAGCTACAAGGCGCAACCGGCTTTTCTGGAGCCGTACCGCCGTGGCTGGGAGCTGGCGCAGGAAGAGATCAATGCGGCCGGCGGCGTGCTGGGCCGGCCGATCGAGGTGATCGCGCGGGACGACAACGGCAATCCGGGCGACTCGGTGCGGGTGGCCGAAGAGTTGATGGCGCGCGAGCGGGTGGCGCTGTTGTTCGGCGGCTTCCTGTCCAATACCGGTTTGGCGCTGACCGACTATGCCAAGCAGCACAAGGTGTTCTTCCTGGCTGCCGAGCCGCTGACCGACAAGATCGTCTGGCAGAACGGCAACAAGTACACCTATCGCTTGCGCCCATCCACCTCCATGCTGGTGACGTCGGTGGTGCGCGAAGCGGTCAAGCTGAAGAAGAAGCGCTGGGCGCTGGTGTATCCCAACTATGAATACGGTCAATCGGCGGTCGCCAGTTTCAAGACCCTGATGAAGCAGGCCCAGCCGGATGTCGAATTCGTGGTCGAGCAGGCGCCGCCGCTGGGCAAGATCGACGCCGGTGCCGTGACCCAGGCGCTGGCTGACGCCAAGCCCGACGCCATCTTCAATGCCCTGTTTGCAGCTGACCTAGGCAAGTTCGTGCGCGAAGGCAATACCCGTGGCTTGTTCGATGGCCGCGAAGTGGTGTCGCTGCTGACTGGCGAACCCGAATACCTCGACCCGTTGCGGGCCGAAGCGCCGACCAACTGGATCGTCACCGGCTATCCCTGGTACGCCATCAATACCCCCGAGCACAAGAAGTTCGTCGATGCCTATCGCAAGAAATTCAACGATTATCCACGCAATGGGTCGCTGGTCGGCTACAGCGCGCTGATGTCGATTGCCGCCGGCATCAAGAAGGCCGGTTCGGTCGATGCCGACAAGCTGGCCGCGGCCTTCTCCGGCCTGCAGGTGGACACGCCGGTGGCCCGCATCACCTATCGTCCCCAGGACCATCAATCGACGCTGGGCGCCTTCGTCGGCCGCACCGGCCAGAAGGATGGTCGCGGCATCATGACCAGCTTCACTTATGTGGATGGCGCGGCACTGCAGTTGCCTGACGCCGAGGTCAAGAAGCTGCGTTCGGCAGACTGAGCGGGCCGCGCTCATGACCCTGGCCAGCCTGGCCGTACAGCTGCTCAACGGACTGGCCGACGCCTCGGCCATGTTCCTGGTCGCGGCCGGTTTGTCGCTGATCTTCGGCGTCACCCGCATCGTCAACTTCGCACACGGTTCGTTCTACATGCTGGGCCTGTATCTGGCCTATACGCTGGTCGAACGCCTGGGTGACTCGCTGGGCGGCTACTGGGGCGCCGTGCTGCTGGCGGCGCTGGTCGTGGCCGTCATCGGCGCAGTCGTCGAGATGACCATCCTGCGCCGCATCTATCACGCGCCCGAACTGTTCCAGCTGCTGGCTACCTTCGCTCTGGTGCTGGTGATCAAGGACGCCGCCCTGTGGCTGTGGGGACCGGAAGACCTGTTCGGTCCGCGCGCTCCCGGCCTGGCCGGCGCGGTGACCGTGCTCGGACGGCGCTTGCCGCAATACGACCTGTTGCTGATGGCGATCGGGCCGCTGGTGCTGGCTTTGCTGTGGCTGCTGCAGCACCGCACCCGCTGGGGCACGCTAGTGCGCGCCGCCACCCAGGACCGCGAGATGCTGGGCGCGCTGGGCGTCAACCAGGCCTGGCTGTTTACCGGCGTGTTCGCGCTCGGTTGTTTCCTGGCCGGACTCGGTGGCGCCTTGCAAGGCCCGCGCCTGCCGGCCAACCTGGCGCTCGACATGGACACCATCGGCAACGCCTTCGTGGTGGTGGTGGTCGGCGGGATGGGATCGATTGGCGGCGCCTTCGCCGCAGCCCTGCTGATCGCCGAGATCAAGGCCTTGTGCATCGCATTGGGTAATGTGTCGCTGTGGGGTGTCGAGATCTCGCTGTCGCGACTGACGCTGGTGGTGGAGTTCCTGGTGATGGCGGCGATCCTGGTGGTGCGCCCATGGGGCCTGCTGGGCCAGCCGCTGGCCGCAGCCCGCAGCAGCGTCGCTCACGTGCTGCCGCTGCCCGTCATCACGCCAGCGGCACGCCGCTTCGGCCTGCTGCTGATATTGCTGTTGTTGGCGATGCCGCTGGCGGCGACCGCCTTTCCCTATCTGCCGGTGTTGATGATCGAGATCCTGGTGGCGCTGCTGTTTGCCGCCAGCCTGCATTTCATCATGGGCCCGGGTGGCATGGCATCGTTCGGCCACGCCGCCTATTTCGGGCTGGGCGCCTATGCTGCCGCGCTGCTGGCGCAGAAGCTGCATTGGCCATTGGCGGCGGTGCTGGTGGCCGGGCCGCTGGCAGCGATGGCGGCCGCGTTGGTGTGCGGCTGGTTCTGCGTGCGACTGTCGGGCGTCTATCTGGCCATGCTCACGCTGGCCTTCGCGCAGATCGTCTGGGCCGTGATCTTCCAGTGGGATGACGTCACCGGTGGCAGCAATGGCCTGGTCGGATTGCGTGCGCCCGACTGGCTGGCGCAACCGGTGGCGTATTACTACCTGGCGCTGGCCTGTGCGGGTATCGGCGTATGGCTGCTGCAACGGTTGTTGCATGCGCCGTTCGGGCTGGCATTGCGCGCCGCGCGCGACGCCGGGGTGCGCGCCGAGGCGGTCGGCATCGATGTGCGGCGCGTGCAATGGATGGCGTTTGCCGTGGCGGGCCTGTTCTGCGGCCTGGCCGGCGTGTTGTTTGCGTTTTCCAAAGGCAGCATTTCGCCCGAGGTGGCCGGCGTGAATCGCTCCGTCGATGGCCTGGTGATGGTGTTGCTGGGTGGCGTGCAGAGCCTCTTCGGTCCGCTGGCCGGCGCCGCGTTGCTGACCTGGCTGCAAGACCTGGTGGCGCGCGAGACCGATTATTGGCGCGCCGGGCTGGGCCTGATCATTCTGGCGCTGGTGCTGCTGATGCCGGGAGGGCTGTCGGGCCTGTGGCGGCGCGGCAAGGCAGAGGCAGAGGCGCGTTCATGAACCCGTCGCCGGCGTTGCTGCAGGTCAGCCATCTCAGCCGCGCTTATGGCGGCGTCAAGGCGCTCGACGATGTGTCGTTCGCGGTGGCGCCAGGCCAGATGCTGGCGCTGATCGGCCCCAACGGTGCGGGTAAATCGACCTGTTTCAATCTCATCAATGGCCAGATCCGCCCGGACGCCGGCAGCATACGGCTGGCCGGGACCGAGATCGGCGGCCTGGCATCGCGCCAGATCTGGCGCCGTGGCGTGGGGCGAACGTTCCAGATCGCCGCCACCTTCAATTCATTGACCGTACTCGAGAATGTGCAGGCGGCGCTGCTGTCGCATCACCGTCGCCTGTGGCAATGCTGGCGTCCGGCGTCCGGCTTCTATCGCGAGCAGGCCATGCATTTGCTGGAACAGGTCGGCATGGCCGGGCAGGCCGGGCGCACCGCTGCCGTGCTGGCTTACGGCGACGTCAAACGGGTGGAACTGGCGATGGCCTTGTCGAACCAGCCGCGACTGCTGCTGATGGATGAGCCCACCGCCGGCATGGCCGCCCGCGAGCGCGTCGAGCTGATGGCGCTGGTGCGCACCCTGGTCAGCGAGCGGGGGCTGTCGGTGCTGTTTACCGAGCACAGCATGGATGTGGTGTTTGCCTTCGCCGACCGCCTGGTGGTGCTGGCGCGCGGCGGCATCATCGCCGAAGGCGACCCCGAGACCATTCGGCGGGATGAACGGGTGCGCCAGGTCTACTTCGGTTCTGGCGCGACTTTCCAGGCTTCCTGAGTCGATGAGCACTTCTTACTACGGCTGAGCTTTCCGGAAATCAACTGGAACTGCCGACTCGATCACTGTCCAACTGGTAGAACAGCTCATCGTAAAGCGCCGCTACAGGCGTTGATGGGCACAGACAGAGAAAGAGAGGCCCAATGACAAAAGTAAGCTCATCCTTTCCATTGATGCAATCCGCCGGCGAGTTCGGCGACGAGATCGGACTGCGCAGTACGCCCGAAAGAGTCCCGGGCAACGATGATTCGCACGACATCTTCTTCGCCGCCGTCGAACTGACCCGCATGCCCATGATCGTGTCCGATCCGCGTCAGCCGGATTGCCCGATCGTGTTCGTCAACAATGCCTTCATCAACATGACCGGCTATACGCGCGACGAAGTGATCGGTCGCAATTGCCGCTTCCTGCAAGGGCCCGAGACCGATCGCAGCGTGGTCAGGCAGATTGGCCAGGCGGTTGTCGGGCGGCGTGAGATCGCCACCGAGATCCTCAACTATCGCAAGAACGGATCGACCTTCTGGAACGCGTTGTTCGTTTCGCCCGTGTATGACCGGCATGGCGAACTGGTGTACTTCTTCGGCTCGCAGCTGGACATCAGCCGCCGCCGCGACGCCGAGCAGGCGCTGGGCCAGGCGCGCAAGATGGAAGCGCTGGGCCAGTTGACGGGCGGTATCGCGCACGACTTCAACAACCTGCTGCAAGTCATCAGCGGCTATCTCGACATCATCAACCTGACCTTGCGCGGCAACGAGCCTGATCTGTCGCGAGTCACCCGCAGCACCGAGAGCATCCGCAATGCGGCTGGCAAGGCCGCGATGCTGACCCAGCAGTTACTGGCGTTTGCCCGCAAGCAGCGCCTGGAAGGGCGCGCCATCAATCTCAACTCGCTCACCGAGAGCTTTACCGACCTGGTGCGACGCACGCTGGGCGGTGATATCGACCTCAGTACCCAACTGGCGCCGCAACTGTGGAATTGCCGGCTAGATCCGACCCAGATGGAAGTGGCGCTGCTCAACATCCTGATCAATGCCCGCGACGCCATGGACGGCGAGGGCCGGGTGCATATCGAGACCGCCAACGAAGCGCTGGTGCCGGGCGACGGCGAGCGGGCCTTTCAACTGGGCGTGAAGCCTGGCAATTACGTGTCGATCACCATCGTCGACAACGGCCCCGGCATTGCGCCGGACATCCTGCCGCGGGTGATGGATCCGTTCTTCACCACCAAGGAAGAAGGCAAGGGCACCGGCCTGGGCCTGTCGATGGTGTACGGCTTCGTCAAGCAGTCCGGTGGCGCCATCGAAATCAATTCGGGCAAGACCGGCGGCACCACCGTGAAGTTGTACTTCCCGTCGACCCAGGACGAAGTGGGGCATGCATTCGAGGCGGCGCGCCACGCGCCAGAGCAGGGTGGGCGCGAGCATATCCTGGTGGTGGACGACCGGGTCGAGGTGGCCGAACTGGCCCAGGCGATGCTGGAAAGCCTGGGCTACGGCGTGAGCATGGTCAATTCGCCGGCCGACGCCTTGCAACTGCTGCAGGCCGGCACCCACGTCGACCTGTTGTTTACCGACTTGATCATGCCGGGCAGCATCAACGGCGTATTGCTGGCGCGTGAAGCGCGGCGGCTGGCGCCCGACATCAAGGTCTTGCTGACCACCGGCTACGCCAGCGAATCGATCGAGCGGCACGATGCCGACGGCGAATTTGCCGTGATCGCCAAGCCGTATCGGCATGACGAACTGGCGCGCAAGATCCGGATCGTGCTGGATGGGGCGACTGGGGTGACTTGAGCTACGGATGGTGCCGTCACCGACGCATGGGGGCATCAGGGCAGACCACGATTTCAACGAGTCGCCATCATGGATTTGTATGGGGCGGGTTCGTACGGGGCAGTTGACGGGTCCGGCCATGCGTCTCTGCAATACGCCAAAGCTGAAGCTGTTTCCGCTGATGGAAATGTATGGATTTGTGTTTTGGGTTAATCCATACTAATGTCCTGCGTGTGAGCAACAATCCGGACAACTTCCGCACCAAGCATCCCAGGAGACCGCCATGACCCGAAGCGAACACGCCCTTGACTGGGTGAGCGGCTTCACCGCCAACGGCGGCCCGCGCTACCTCCAGATCGTCGAATTCATGGAGCAGGCGATCTCTGACGAGCGCCTGCGTCCTGGCGACCGCTTGCCGCCGCAGCGGTTGCTGGCCGACCACCTGGGGGTCGACCTGACCACGGTCACCCGCGCCTACACCGAGGCGCGCCGTCGCCAGTTGCTCGAAGCCCGGGGTTCGGCAGGCACTTTCATCGCGGCGCCGCAGGTGGATTTGAGCCAGGTGGTCGATCTGTCGATGAACATTCCCCCGCCGCCGGCCGGGATCGATCTTGACGACCTGCTGCGTCAAGGTGTCTCGCAAGTGCTGTTGCATAGCGACGTCGATCTGTTGATGACCTACCACCTGGGTGGCGGCAGCATGGCCGACCGTGAGGCCGGCGCCATGTGGCTGCAGCCGATGCTGGGGGCGGTCGATGTCGGGCAGGTGGTGGTATGCCCCGGGGCGCAGTCGGCGCTGGCCGCGCTGATCCTGGCCCGGAGCGCGCCGGGTGACGTGATCCTGGCCGAGCCGCTGGCTTATCCCGGCTTGCTGTCGGCGGCCAGCCAGCTGGGACGGCGCGTTGCGGCGGTCGAGGTTGACCGCGACGGCATGCTGCCCGAGGCCCTGGCGCTGGCGGCGAGTGTGCACCGGGCACGGCTGGTCTACCTGAATCCGACCTTGCAGAATCCGACCACCCATACCATGCCGCCGGCGCGCCGGGCGGCGCTGGCCGAGGTGGTGCGCCGGCTCGACCTGCGCATCATCGAAGACGATCCCTACTGGCTGTTCAGCGCCCAGGCGCCGCAGCCGATTGCCCACTACGCGCCGCAGCACACTTTCTACGTGTCGACCCTGGCCAAGTGCCTGCTGCCCGGTTTGCGCACCGCCTACGTGGTAGTGCCACAGGGGCCCGAACAGGAAGAAATGTTGAGTGCGCTGCGCTCGTTCGTGTTGATGTCGACGCCGTTGATGACCGCACTGACCACCCAATGGATCCACGACGGCACTGCGGCGGCACTGCTGGAGGGGATCCGGGCCGAGGCCTGGGCGCGCCAGGAACTGGCGCATCGCACTCTGGGCGAGCGCGCCCTGGCCAATGCCGGGGGCATTCATATCTGGAAGGCGCTGCCCGAACACTGGCAGGCTGCCGATTTTGTGCAGAAGGCGCGGGATCAGGGCCTGGCGGTGGTCGCGCAGGACGCCTTCGCCCATCCTGATGCGCCGCCCATGAAGGCGCACATCCGCATTTCGCTGGGCCGTGCGCGCAGCCGCTTCGAACTGGTCAATGCGCTACGACGGCTGGCCGAACTGACGCACCGTCGCAGCCAGCGCCAGGTGGTGGTCTGATCCCAGTGCCATGCTACCTGGCAGCACTTCGCGAGCCTAGTGTGGCGCCTGTTCGGCCGCGTCCAAGATCAGTGTGGCGATTTCATCCGGATGGGACAGCATCGACACATGCGACGAAGCCAGTTCGATGGTCTTGGCCTGCATCCGCTGCGCCAGGAAATGCTCCAGTTCAGGCGAAGTGGTGCGGTCATTGGTCGAGATCGCATACCAGCTCGGCTTGTTGCGCCATGCCGCCTGGGTGGTGCGTGAGGCAAACAGCGTGTCCGAGATGCGACCCTGCACCGCATACAGGGCGCGCGCCTTGACCGGATCCACGTCGCCGGCGAAGTCGCGCATGAATGCCTGCTCGTTGAGCTGGGCATAGCCGTTGGCCTTGACCAGGCCGCTTGAAGCGGGCGGCGTCGGGAAACGCGCTGCCAGTGCGCCATAGTCTTCTCCTGCATCCGGGGCGCGGGCGGCCACATACACCAGGCCGGCCACCTTCGGATCGGTGCCGGCTTCGCTGATGACGGTGCCGGCCCACGAATGGCCGACCAGGATGGTTGGCCCGTCCTGCAGCGCCAGGATACGGCGCGTTGCTTCGACATCGTCGGCCAGCGACGACAGCGGGTTTTGTACCGCAGTGACGTGCATGCCGGCTTTCTGCAAGCGTTCGATCACATCGGTCCAGCACGAGCCATCGGCGTAGGCGCCGTGTACCAGCACCACATTGTGGATAGCCGGCGGGGCCGCTTGCGCCGCGCTCAGTGCAAGCGCAGTGCCGGCTGCCGCGACCAGGTTCTTCAGGAATTGGCGTTCGATCATGATGGAGTCCTAACAAGGGTGGGTGAAAAAAGGGCGAACGGCCCCGACCGCGCCGTTGAGGGCGGTGGCGGACAAGACCGGGATGAAACAGCGGAATGCGCGCTAGGAGAGCGGTCGTTCAGGTTCGACCGCGCGCTGCAGTGGTCGGGTGTCGGGCGAATCGGGGCTGACCACCGCATAGAAGTAACGGCCCTGGCGCCAGTACTGGGTCAGCAATTGGCCATCGCGCCGGTTGCCGCTACCGAAATTGAACAATTCACCAGGGGGACGCAGGTAATAGACGATGGCCTGGCCGCCGCTGTTCTGGTACACCACCATCGCCGCCGGGCCCTTGTCGCTGGCCATCAGGCGCCCACCCACCGGGGTGAATCCGTAGGCGCTGAAGTCGGGCAGCGGTGCGGCCTGTACGAAATGGTGATCGATCCAGCGTTGCAGCCGCGCCGGATCATCGGCCCGCACATCGACCATGGCGGCCCCAGTGCCGCCGGCAAACATCCGATAGGCTTGCGTGGCGTCGGCCATGGGCAGGTAAGTCTGGCGCATGGCCTGGTCGCGCCATTGCCAGCCGCCCACAGCGCCCAGGGAAAGACTCAGCACCAGCGAGGCCGCCACCGCCCATTGCCGGCGTCGGCGCGACTGCAGCTCGCGGCGCAGACGAAAAGGGTCAAGCCGGGCCGGGGTCGGCGAACCCGGCAGCGCTTCGAATGCCGTGCGCAGCTGTTGCGCCTCGGCCTTGAGTTGCTCGACCTGGCGTGCCGCGTCGGCATGCAGGGCCAGGGTCTGTTCGACACTGGCGCGCCGGGCCGGGTCGAGCTGGCCGTCGATGTAGGCGTGCAGATCGGCTTCGTTGGGCAGGTGCTTCGTCATTTCATGATCCGCAGTGGAGAGGCCGGCCGTGCGCCGTCATTGAGTTCGCGCAGGGCGCACCGCGCGCGTGACAGGCGCGACATGACCGTGCCGATGGGAAGGTCGAGGGCATGGGCGGCCTCCTGGTAGGACAGGCCTTCTACCGACACCAGCAGCAGCAAGGCGCGTTGCTCGGGCGTCAGCTTGTTGAAATCGGCCAGGGCCGCACGCGACAGCACGATGTCCTCGGTCGACGGCGCCAGCGCTTCATCGCGGGGCAGCAACAGCGCCAGCAGCCCGGCATAGCGCTTGGTGCGCCGCTGGCTGTCGACGAAGCGCCGATACATGATCTGGAACAGCCACGCCCGCAAATCGCCGTCGGTGTGCTGGCGCCGCCGCGACAGTGCCCGTTCGAGGCACGACTGGACTAGATCGTCGGCGCTGGCCTCGTTGCGCGTGAGCGAGGCGGCAAAACGCCGCAGCCGGGGCATCAGCTCGCGCAAGTCGTCGTCGGTAAAATCTTGGCTCATGGCAATTCGGGCATGCGGGCAGCGCATGGGTTCGTGACTGGTTGCCGGTAAAACGAACGAGCAGTGAGTTTATTCCCGCCGCAGCGAAAATAATGCGCCGGGTTGAACCGGCAAGGGGCATGAGCACCGGGACAGGCGCTATCGGGAAGGGGAGGCAGGGCATGCAGGCAGCCAGGCTGCCCGCCATCAAAAAGCCGGAATCAAGCGGCCAGCGGATGCGCCATACAGCGCTTGGCTGCAGCCAGCAGTTCGGACTCGGCGTCTTCGGCGCTGCGCGCCTGCAGCGGCAACGAACCCCGGCTGACCTCGGCGCGGTTCTTCAGGACCGCAAACGAGCCGCGCCAGCGACCGAACAGGTTGTCGGTCAGGTAGACGATCAGGTAACCATTGAATTCGATTTTTTTCATGATGTTCTCGCTGCGAGTCTCAATGCCCCGGGCAATTCCCGGTTCGGCAATTGAATTATCAACGCAAGCGATATGCCAGGAATGTCATCCGGCAGCGCAACATCTTGTAGGAAAAAACCCCGATTTTGCTCAGCGAACCGCCAACAGGCCATTGCGCGCGTCATTGACGATGATCGACGGCAGCGACCGGCTGTCATTGGCCAGGATCACGGTATCGGTCTCGACGTCCCCGGGCAACGCCAGCAGCCCGATATAACGGCAGTCAGCGCTGCAGGTCAGCCGCACCACGGCATTGCCACGGCTGGTCTCGATGATGTGCTGGCCGTTTTCGATGCCGTAGTAGCGCACGCTCACCAGGGTCCCCCGGTGTTGCTCGTCTTCATAGAAATAGCGCCCTTGTTCTACCCGCAGGTAGTGCGGCCATGGCGCGCTGCCGGGCGGGGCAATGGCGGCGATCTGGCTGCTCGACAACCCCAGCTTGAGCGCCATGCCTGGTGGCGGCATCGCTGGCGCTGGCGCCGTCGCCGGGGTCACGGCAGCCAGCGAGGGCACCGGCGCGGACGCCGGCAATTGCGCTGCGGCTTCCATGGAACCGCTGGCTTGCGCCTGCAACTCGGCCTGGCGTCGCTGATACCAGCTCACCAGGCAGGCGCGGTCGTGGCAGTTGTCCTCGCGCCAGCGCCATTGACGCTCCGAGTCAGCCGTAAAGGCACGGCGGTCGGTGGTCTGCTTGCGGGCGGCGCGATAGGCCTGCCCGAGGCGGTCGTCGGCGGCCGATAACGCCTGGTCGGCGCAGATCGTTTTCTCGTTGGCCGAACCCCCTCGTCGGCAATCGAAGCTGGCCGCTGATGCCGACCGTGGCAGCGATGACGTGGCAGCCATACTTGCCAGGACGAGAAACATGACAATGGCAGGGCGAAGATGATGTCGGCTCATGGTGCGGATCGGTTGCGGTCAGGAAGCGAGGGAGGTATCGGGCACAAGCATGGCATTGGCTTTTGGCGTTCAAAGCGACAAGAAGAGTGGTTTTTTTTGAAAAATCTTTGCAGCTGAAAAAGCGTGTTGGCACGCCTTTACAATGCGCCCGCAGCGATCCCGGCAACGCAGTAGAATCGCGCCTGCGCATTCGCTGTGCGCACTTGAAAAATGACAGGGATCGCAGTGCAGATGCAGGACAGTGGGCAAATCGATGAACCGGCCGAACAGGCGCCGCCAGGCCACGAGCGCGCGGGCTTCCTGCTGACGCGGCATTGGCGCGACACGCCGGCCGGGGTCGAGATCGAGTTATGGCTGGCCACCGATGACGGTCCGCAGCGGCTGTGCCTGCCGCCGCAACAGGCTGTGGCCTTCGTGCGCGAGCAGGACCGCGAACGCACGCAGGCATTGCTGGGTGAGGCCGCAGGTTTCACCTTGCGAGCGCTCGAGAAGCTGAAGGATTTTAGCCAGCATCCGGTGCTGGGCCTTTACAGCCGCCAGTACCGCCAGCTGCTGAAAAAAGAGAAGCAACTGATCGAGGCCGGCATCACCGTTTTCGAGGCCGATATCCGTCCACCCGAGCGTTACCTGATGGAGCGCTTCATCAATGCGCCGCTGCTGTTTTCGGGGGTGCCCGAGGCCGATGGCAGCCTGCAGCAAGCCCGCATCAGGGCCCATCCCGAGTATCGCCCCCGGCTCAGGCTGGTGTCGCTGGACATCGAAACCAGCTGGCAGGGCGAGCTGTATTCGATTGCGCTGGAAGGCTGCGGCCAGCGCACGGTCTATGTCCTCGGGCCGGCCAGCGGTGAGATGGCGACGGTCGACTTCGACCTGCATTTCTGCGACAGCCGGGCCGAGCTGATCGGGTGCCTGAACCAATGGATGGCGCGCCACGATCCGGACGCCATCATCGGCTGGAACCTGATCCAGTTCGATCTGCACGTGCTGCAAAAGCAGGCCGACAAGTACGGCGTGCCGTTGCAGCTGGGACGGGGCGGCAGAAAGATCGAGTGGCGCGAGCATGGTTTCAGGGCCAATCACATGCTGGTGACAGCGCCGGGGCGCCTGATGATCGATGGCATCGAAAGCCTGCGCTCGGCGTTCTGGAGCTTTCCCTCGTTCAGTCTCGAAAACGTCGCCCGCACGCTGCTGGGTGAAGGCAAGGCGATCGCCACGCCTTACCAGCGGATGGATGAGATCGACCGCATGTTCGCCGAAGACCGCGCCGCGCTGGCCATCTATAACCTGAAGGATTGCGAGCTGGTCACCCGCATCTTCGCCCATACCGGGATCCTGGCGTTCCTGCTGGAACGCGCCGCCGTCACCGGCCTGGCGGTTGATCGCACCGGTGGCTCGGTGGCCGCCTTCACCCATCTGTACCTGCCGCAGATGCATCGCAAGGGCTATGTCGCGCCCAACCTGGGCGACGCCGAGGCCATCGCCAGCCCGGGCGGTTTCGTGATGGAATCGCGCCCCGGCCTGTACGACTCGGTACTGGTGCTGGATTACAAGAGCCTCTATCCGGCCATCATCCGCAGCTTCCTGATCGATCCGGTGGGGCTGATCGAAGGCACGCTGGTCGAGCCCGAGGCCGATACGGTGCCGGGTTTCAACGAGGCGCGCTTTTCGCGGCGCAGCCACAGCCTGCCGGCCATCATCGAGCAGATCTGGCAGGGCCGTGACGAAGCCAAGCGGCAGGGCAACCAGCCGCTGTCGCAGGCCTTGAAGATCATCATGAACTCGTTCTACGGGGTGCTGGGCTCGACCGTCTGCCGTTTCTTCGATTCGCGCCTGGCCTCGTCGATTACCCGGCGCGGACACGAGATCATGCACCGGACCCGCGAGTTGATCGAAGCGCAGGGCTATGAAGTCATCTACGGCGATACCGACTCGACCTTCGTCTGGCTCAAGCGGGCTCATGACGACCAGACCGCGCGCGCCATCGGCATCGAACTGACGCGTTCCATCAACGCCTGGTGGCGCCAGCACCTGCAACAACAATATGGGCTCGAGAGCGCGCTCGAGCTGCAGTTCGAAGTGCATTACCAGCGCTTTCTGATGCCCAGCGTGCGCGGTGCCGAGATCGGCAGCAAGAAGCGCTATGCCGGTTATGTCCGTGCTGCAGACGGCAGCGACCGGGTGACCTACAAGGGCCTGGAGACCGTGCGCACCGACTGGACGCCGTTGGCCCAGGCGTTCCAGCAGGCGCTTTACCTGCGCATTTTTCGGGGCGAGCCTTACCGCGAATACATCACCGGGTATGTCGCCGACTTGCTGGCCGGCCGGCTTGATGCGCAGCTGGTCTATCGCAAGCGGCTGCGGCGCCAGCTCGATCACTACGAAAAGAACGTGCCGCCGCATGTGCGCGCCGCGCGCATGGCCGATCAGGTCAATCTCGACGACGGCCGGCCATTGCAGTACCAGCAGGGTGGGTGGATCAATTACGTGATGACCACCGCCGGCCCTGAACCGTTGGAAAAGCGCACGGCGGCCATCGACTACGGGCACTATCTCGAACGCCAGCTGGCGCCGGTGGCCGACGCCATACTGGCCTTCGTCGACGACAGTTTCGCCCGCATCACGTCACCGCAGCAGTTGCTGTTTTGAGACAACGTAAAGACGAAAAAAAAGCCGGACTCCGAAGAGTCCAGCCATGCTAAATCGGGGTGATGCGGAGCGGCGTCTGGTCGCCTGGCTTATCGACCGTTTGAATCGGAGTCGTGCAACCGGGGCCGCAGGCGGCGTTCGATCGCTTTGGGCGTGGCGTACACGCGACGCCAGATCAAGAAACCGAACGCCAGTGAACCCAGAACCACATAGGCGACATAAAACACCAGCGTGGTTTCGGCGAATTGCAGAAGGGTGTCAAGGACGTTCATTTGCTTTCCTCTTGAGGAACAAGTTGATTCGATGGATGCATCGTATGCTTGGTCCATATCTTCGGCTATCAGGATATTTCTTATTTTCTGACGAGAGGAATCTCAAAATTTCGATGGTGAACGCATTTAAAAATTACCTGAAACCGGGAAAAGAGGCGATTCTGGCGGCAGGTGCATCTATTTGCTATAGAAGTTATTTGAATTTACCTTGGTATCGAAGATGTGGTCGTCCGTAAGGCCCTCAGGGGTGAGGGACGCTCTTGCGCGGCGAGCGCCGCACGCCGTCGGGCAGCCTGGTCCAGGGCATGAGCGCCGGGTCCAGCGCCAGCAAGCCCGGCGCGGCGCACACCAGAATGGCCCGCGCCAGAGGCGCGAAGTCGGCCCGAAAATGCACCATACTCTTGAGCACGATGATCTGCTGCTGCGCCGGTTCGATGCCGATGAAACGCAGCAACGCCAGATCCAGTAACTGCACCGGCTTGGACACCACCACCACGCGCACGCCGGCAATGCGCAGGCAGGCGCTCGGCCCCAGCGTCAGCCGATAGCCACGGAATACGCTGCCGCTGGCCTCGACCTCGCCCGGGTGCAGTTTTTCCACGATGAAATGACCATGTAACGGGGTGTCGCCGGGCGCACCTGAGCGGCCGCCCAACGCCAGTGACACGCTGGCGCCCACACCTGCGGCATGCGCCAGTTGCGCTGCCTGCGGATCGACCAGCAAGCCCAGCACCGCCTGCGGCACATCGGCCGCCAGCAAGGCCTTGAGTAAGCCCGTGGTATCGGCGCTGCCACCGGCGCCGGGATTGTCCTGGGCGTCGGCGATCAGCACCGGGCCGGTTCCTTCGTCGCACAACAATTGCAGAGCCCGTGTCACCGCCTGGTCGGGGTCGAGGATCTCGCCATCGAACTGCGCTTCAGCGGCCAGCACCGCGTCGAGCATGTCGCGCGCGGCGCGCTGGGCGGTTTCGTCATCGTGGGCATAGGCCCACAAGGTCGGTCCACACTTGGCCACGTCGGCGGCCGGAAAGCCCATGGCGAAGGACAATTGCGCGGCGTGGCGGGTCTCGATCTGCTGCAGCGTGCGATATAAGGTGTCGGCAGGCGCGGCACCGGTACTCTGCCAGCACATCGGGATCAGGAAAGGCACGCGCTGCCACGCCATATGCGCCCGTGGTGCACCGCTCAGGTGTCGCGCAAGCCAGTGCCAGACGGCGGCTCCGGTGGCGGCCATGTCGGTATGCGGATAGGTGCGATAGGCCAGCAGCAGGTCGGCACTCTCAAGCATCTGCGCCGAGACATTGGCGTGCAAGTCGAGACTGGCCACCAGCGGCACGTGCGGCCCGATCACCGCGCGCACCCGGCGCAGCAGCTCGCCGTCGGCGTCGTCGGCATGCTCGGCGGCCATTGCGCCGTGCAGGTCGAGGTAGACCGCGTCGACCGGTTGCCGCCGCAAGCCCTCCAGCAGCAGCGCCGCCATGTTCTCGAATGCCTCGCGGGTCACACGCCCGGCCGGGCCGGCGGCGCTCCAGGCCAGTGGCAGCAGCCGACCCTGGGCGCCGGCATTGCGCGCGGCATCGATAAAGCCGGCAATCGGGATATTGCGTGGCGCAGTGCCGGCTGTCGGCATCATCTGGCTGATCAATGCATCCCCCTGCAGCAGGCCGGGCCAGGTGTCGGCCGCCAGGAAATCGGCCCAGCCGGCGGCGACCTGGCTAAAAGTGTTAGTCTCGTGCTGGAAGCCGCCAACGGCGATATGCATGATCTCGTCCTGTGATAGAGGGGTGGATTGGGTGAATTGGGTCGATTTTGATCGACATTAATTGAATAATGAACCGAATCCTAAGTCCGAATATCGAATATGCTAATTCGGAAATCGTATTTCTTCTAAACAGCACCACATCCTAAAATCGTGACCTTTTCCTGCGCCGGCCTCATGCGCAGGACGGTCTTTTGCGGAGCTATCGTAGTGAATCCAGTCCCCCCGGCAGGCGCGCGCATCGGTATCGATGTCGGCGGCACCTTCACCGACTTCGTCCTGTACCATCCGCAGCGCCAGCAATTCGCCTACCACAAGCAGCCCAGCACGCCCGCCGACCCGGCGCTGGCGGTGCGCGACGGCCTGGCCGCGCTGATCGCCAAGTGTGAGCTGGCGCCCGCCGACGTGGCGGTGCTGATGCATGGCACCACCATCGGCTTGAACGCCATCATCCAGCGCCGTGGCGCCAGGGTGGCGCTGGTCACCAGCGAAGGTTTTCGCGATGTGCTCGAGATCGGGCGCGCGCGCATGCCGTCGTCGTTCGACTTTCATGCGACCCGCGAAGAGCCTTTCCTGCCACGTGAGAGAGTCATCGAGATCGGTGCGCGCTTTGACCGCCACGGTGCGGTGACCCGCTGGCCGCAAGCCGATGAAATTGCGAGCGTCGCCGCCCAGTTGGCCACGCTCGGCGCCGATGCCGTGGTGCTGATGCTGATCAACGGCTATCTGCAGCCCGAGCGCGAAGCCGAACTGGCCCAGGCCTTGCAGGCAGCGCTGCCAGCGGCCTCCAATGGCGTGGCGGTGTTGTCGGCGGCCCAGACCTGGCCCGAGATTCGTGAATATGAGCGCACTGTGGTGGCCTCGCTCAATGCCTATATACAGCCGTTGATGCAACGCTATTTCGAGCGCCTCGAACAGCTCGCCGCCGAGCTGGGCGTGACCGCGCCGATCCTGGTGACGGCCTCCAATGGCGGTTCGCTGTCGCTGCGCGGCGCATTGGCGCGGCCGATCGACACGGTCTTGTCGGGGCCAGCCTCGGGCGTGGTGGCGGCAGCGCGACTGGCGGTCGAATCGGACACGCCTGGCATCGTCACCTTCGACATGGGCGGCACCAGCAGCGACATCGCGGTGTCGCGCCACGGCCAGGCCGAGATGGTCACCCGCACCGAGATCGGCGGCCTGCCGCTGGTGCTGCCGGTGGTGGGCGTGTCGGCTATCGGCGCCGGCGGTGGTTCGCGGATACGGGTCGATGCCCATGGCGTGCTGAAGGTCGGCCCCGAAAGCGCGGGCGCCGACCCCGGCCCGGCCTGCTATGGCCGCGGCGGCGTCGATGCGACCGTGACCGACTGCTATCTCGCCACCGGCGTGCTCGATCCCGACGCCTTCGTCGGCGGCGCCATGCAACTGTATCCGGAGCGCGCCGTGCAGGTCCTGGCGCAGGTGGCCCAGGCGCTGGGCCAGAGCGGAGCCGACGCGCCAGTACGTGCCGCTGCCGGTGCGCTGGCCATCGCGACCGCGCAGATGGCGTCCGAACTGCGCAAGAGCCTGGCCCAACGCGGCCTCGATCCGGCCGAATTCGCCCTGGTGCCGTTTGGCGGCGCCGGTCCCACGCACGCCAACTGGCTGGCCGAGGAGGCCGGCCTGAAACATGTGCTGGTGCCACAGAAGCCGGGCACTTTCTGCGCCCTGGGCGCAGCCACCTCCGACCTGCGGCGCGACTTCGTGCGCAGCCTGCGGGTCGCCATCGATGACGCCAGCGCAGCGGAGGTCGTTCGCATCTGGTCGGCGCTGGGCGATGACGCCACCCAATGGCTGGCGCAGCAAGGCATGCAAGAGGCCAGCCAGGCGCCGCAACTGCGTCATGCGCTCGATATGCGCTATGCCGGCCAGGCGTATGAATTGAACGTGACCTTGCCCGAAAGCCTGCCGACGCCGCTCGACGCGGCCGTGCTGCGCGAGGCTTTCCACCGTGAACACGAACGCCTGTACGGCTTTCGCGACCAGCAGGCGCCGGTCGAGGTGTCGACCATCCGCCTGGCCATCGTCGGTCGCCTGGCCAAGGCCAGCAGTGCCCACATCGCCAGCGGTAGCGGCCGGCCCACGCCCCGCGGGCGGCGTCAGGTATACCTGCGCGACCGCTGGCAGGATGCCGGCGTATTTGATCGCAGTGCGCTGGGCGCCGGCGACCTGCTGGACGGCCCGGCCGTGATCGAGCAGGAAGACACCACGATCGTGCTGCTGCCAGGATGGCAGGCACGCACCGATCCGCAGGGCAACCTGCACCTGAAACCTGTCGATGGCCTGGGAGATGCGGCATGAAACTCGACCCGATCAGTATCGAGATCCTCGGCAACAAGCTGACCGCGATCGCCGAAGAGATGTGCCTGACCCTGCAACGCACCGGTCGCACCCTGTACGTCAAGGAAACCGCCGACTTCTGCTGCGCGCTGGTGGGCCTGGATGGAAAATTCTTTGCCTATCCCCGCGCGCTGGGGGTGTCGGGCTTCGTCGGCCTCGATTGCAGCACCACCATCGAAGCAGTGGGCGAGCTGGTCCCGGGCGACGTGATCCTGACCAACGATCCGTATCGCTCGCGCGGCCTGGCGACCCACTTGCCGGACCTGCAGGTGATCGAGCCGTATTTTCACGAGGGGCGCATCGTCGGTTACGGCTGGGGTTTCCTGCATGCCTCCGACGTCGGTGGCAAGGTCCCCAGCAGCATCTCGCCGACCAACCACGAGATCTTCCAGGAAGGCCTGCAGATTCCGCCCCTGAAGATCATGCGGGCAGGGCGCCTGAATGAAGACGTGGCGCTGCTGTTCCGCGCCAACAGCCGCACGCCCGACGCCAACATGGGCGACCTCAAGGCCATGCTCGGGGCGCTGGCCACCGGCCGCGAGCGCGTGGCACAGACGCTCGGCCAGCACGGTGCGACAGCCTTCCTCGATGCGCAGTCCGACCTGGTCGAGTACGCGGCCATGCGGGCGCGGGCGGTGTTGCGGCAAGTCCCGGCCGGTACCTATCGTTTCACCGATTACCTGGATGACGAAGCCGGCGCCGGCTTGCCGGTGCGCATCGCGCTGGCCGTCACCCTCAACGATGGCGACATCACGCTCGACTTCACCGGCAGCGATCCGCAGGTCGCCGCCGCCATCAATATTCCCAGCCACGGCTTGCCGCATGCCTGGCTGACGCTGCGCATCCTGGCGCTGGTGGCCACGCTCGACAAGACCGTGCCGATCAATGCCGGGCTGCTGGCGCCGGTGTCCGTGATCGCGCCGGCCGGCAGCGTGGTCAATCCGCTGGCCGGCGCGGCGGTGGGCGTGCGTCATGCCGCCGCCGTGCGCGTCAACGACGTGCTCAACGGGGTACTGGGGCAGGCGTTGCCGGAACTGATGCCGGCCGCCAGCGGCGGCACCATCATTCCGGTGGTGGTGGCCGAGCCGTCACGCCACGGTCATGGCCAGAACGTGCAGGTGGTCGAACCGATGGTCGGTGGCACGGGCGCGCGACGTGGCTTCGACGGCGCCGATGGGCGCGACAGCAGTATTTCGAACCTCTCCAACAACCCGGTCGAGACGGTCGAGGCCGAGACCGGCGTCGAGATCGTGCGCTACGGCCTGCGGCCGGACTCGGCGGGCGCCGGTCAATGGCGCGGTGGCAGCGGCCAGGAAATCCGTTTCCGTATCCTGCAGGACGATAGCGCGGTGCTGGCGCGTGGCATGGAACGCCTGCGCTTTCGTCCCTGGGGTACGCAAGGCGGCGGCCCCGGCGCGCCGGCCCGGCTGGTCTTGCAGCGCCCCGGCGAAAGCCCGCGCGAGTTGGGCAAGATCGACTTGCTGCCGGTCTCGGCCGGCGACGAGATCCTGATCCAGACCCCTGGCGGCGGCGGCTGGGGCGACCCGTTTGCGCGGCTGCCCGAAGCGGTGCTGACCGACGTCAAGCGTGGCTTGCTGTCGGTCGATGCGGCCCGTCGCGACTATGGCGTGGCGCTGCGTGCCAGCCAGAGCGGCGTGAGCATCGATGCAGTCGCCACCGATGCCTTGCGCGCGCAGCCGCATGCGGCCCCCAGTCGTTTCGGGGCCGAGCGCGACGCCTGGGAGCGCGTATTTCCGGCAGCGCTGCTGGACCGCTTCAATGCCGCCTTGTTCGCGCAGCCAGCGGCGGTGCGAGCCCGCAAGCGCCGCCGCGCCTTCGACGCGGTGCTGGCCGGATTGCCCGAGGGCTTCCCGCAGGCGCTGGCCAGTGAGCCCGCGCTGGCGCAGGCTGCGGCCCATTTCGAACGTGAAGTGCAAGCCTGTAGCGGGCCGGCAGTGCCGGCCAATGTATAGAAAACCTGAGCCCATTGCGATCAAACAACATCTGGAGAACCGCGTGAAATCGATCCGACTTATTCCGACCCTGGTAGTGACCCTGCTGGCGGCAGCCGTACTGGCTGCCTGCGGCGACAAGAAACCCGAAGCGCCGCAAGCCAGCGCGGCAGCGGCGGCGCCAGCCGCCACCGACAAGGTGGTCATCGGCGTCTACGGCGGCGACTGGGAAAAGAACATCCGCGCCGCCGGCCTTGAGCAATACGCCAAGGACCACAACATCAACGTCGAGATCGTGCCCGGTGCCGATGCCGAATGGCTGGCCAAGCTGCGTGCCGCCAATGGCAACAATCCGGCCTATGACATCGTGGTGTTCCAGCCCGATTCGGTCCAGCGCGCGGCGGCTGCCGGCCTGCTGCAACCACTGGAAGCGGCCAATATCCCCAATCTGGCCAAGCTGTACCCTTCGGTGCAGGACAAGTTCACCCGCGACGGCAAGACCTATGCCGCTGCCTTCAGCCTGGGCCAACTGGGCCTGGCCTATCGCACCGACCTGGTCAAGACCCCGCCCAAGAGCTGGCTCGACCTGTGGAACCCGGAGTACAAGGGCCACGTGGCGATTTCTTCGCCGACCTATGCCGCCGGCCTGCAATTCTTTGCCGGCCTGACCCACGCGCTGGGTGGCGAGCTGAAGAACGACGCCGACATCGACAAGACCTTCGCCAAGCTGGCCGAGCTCAAGGGCCAGGCAGTGGCTTTCCCGGATAGCCCGGGCGCTATCCAGACACTGCTCGAACGGGGTGATGCATGGGTCGTGCCGTATTGGGATGGTCGCGTGTTCGCGCTGCAAAAGAGCGGCTTGAAGGTCGGCTTTGCCTATCCGACCGACGGTCCCGTAGTGGGCGCGGCCAACTGGGTCATCGCCAAGGGCGCGCCTAACCTGGCCAATGCCTACAAGCTGGTCGATTTCCTGTCCAGCGACAAGGTGCAGAAATCGTTCTCGGATGGCTCGCTCTACGGCATGACCAACCAGGACGTGCAATACAACGACGACCTCAAGAGCAAGGTGCAAGTGGGCGAAGAAGCCTACAAGAAGCTGATCTGGATCGACTACGAGACTGCTACCCCCAAGGTCGCCGACTGGAGCACCCGCTGGGCGCAGGCACTGGGCAACGGTAAATGAGTGCAATCGACATCCATGGCGTAACCAGGCGCTTCGGCGCCCTGCAGGCGCTGGATGGCGTGGACCTGGCGATCGCCCAGGGCGAGTTCTTCTCGCTGCTGGGCCCCAGTGGCTGCGGCAAGACCACGCTGCTCAATATCGTGGCGGGGTTTCTCGAACCCACCAGCGGCAGCGTGGTGATCGGCGGGCGCGACATCACGCGCCTGCCGCCGCACCAGCGTGACATCGGCATGGTGTTCCAGAGCTATGCGCTGTTCCCGCACCTGAATGTGTTCGACAACGTGGCCTATGGCTTGCGCGTGCGGCGTCAGAAGGGCCGTGAGATTGCGGCCCGGGTCGAGGAGATGCTGGCCCTGGTGCGGTTGTCCGAACTGGCGCAGCGCATGCCGCACCAGTTGTCGGGCGGCCAGCAGCAACGGGTGGCGATTGCGCGGGCGCTAGCGATCCGGCCCCAGGTGTTGCTGCTGGACGAGCCGCTGTCGAACCTGGACGCCAAGTTGCGCCGCGAGATGCAGGCCGAGTTGCGTCGCCTGCAGCGCGATGTCGGCATCACCACCGTGATGGTCACGCACGACCAGCAGGAAGCGCTGGGCCTGTCGGATCGCATCGGTATCCTGGGCAGTGGTCACCTGCAGCAAGTGGGCACGCCCCTGCAGTTGTACCGCGAACCGGCCAACCGTTTCGTGGGCGAGTTCGTCGGCCAGGCCAACCTGATCGCGGCGCGTGCCGAGGGCGGTGGCGTGTTCACGGCGACCGGGCATTTCAGCGCCGAGGGCGTGCCGCTGCGCCTGGCCAGCGATGGCGCGGGCGGCCAGTCGCCGCTGTTCCTGCTGCGGCCCGAGCGCATCGAGCTGGCCGAGGCCGATGGCGCCGTCAGCGGCCCCAACAGCGTCGAGGGCGCGGTGCGCGAAGCCAGTTACACCGGCGCCGAATTGCACCTGACGGTTGGCCTGGACGGCGGCGGCGTGTTGTCGGTGGCGGCCACCGAAGGCCTGTTCGCCCAACTGCCGCAGCCGGGTGTGCGGGTGCGCCTGTCGTGGCAGGCCCGCGATCTGGCGGTGCTGCCGGCCGAGGGAGCGGGCGCATGAGCCGGCTTGCGGCCGCCGGCACCCCCTTTGCGTGGTTGCTGCTGACCCCGGGCATGCTGTTCCTGGCGGCGTTCCTGGTGGTGCCGGGCATCCTGCTGGTGATGCTGAGCCTGCGCGACGTCGACGGCATGCTCATGATGTTGCCCAGCTACGGTTTTTCGCAATACATCAAGGTGTTCACCAGCGCCGGCTACCTGGACGCGCTGCTGACCACCTTGTGGGTGGCCGGCCTCACCGCGATTCTGTGCGTGCTGCTGGCGTGGCCGGCGGCATGGCTGCTGGTCAATACCCGCAGCCGCACCTGGCGCACGGTGCTCTACGTGATCCTGATTTCGCCGTTGCTCACCAGCGTGGTGATCCGCACCTTCGCCTGGATCGTGTTGCTGGCCCAGAACGGCCTCATCAACGACGTGCTGCGCAAGCTGGGGCTGATCGATTCGCCGCTGGCCTTGTTGTGGAACATGAAAGCGGTCATCGTGGCCTACGTGCAGGTGATGCTGCCGTTTGCGGTATTGCCGCTGGCCACGTCGCTGGGCGAGATACCGGCGTCGTTGCCGCGCGCCTCGCACAGCCTGGGCGCGGGCGCCCGCCATACCTTCATGCACGTGATCCTGCCGCTGACGATCCCGGGCATGATGAGCGGCGCCATCATCGTGTTCGCGCTGGCCGCCGGCAGTTATGTCACGCCGCTACTGATCGGCGGACGCTTGCAGCCGCTGTTGCCCATCAATATCTACCAGCAGGCGCTGCAGATCGCCAACCTGCCGCTGGCGGCGGCCTTGTCGCTGACCCTGCTGGTGGTCACGGCGGCGGTGGCGGCCGCCATGAGCGCCGTGCAAAAGAACTGGGAGCGTCGCGTCTATGGCCACTGATCGTGAATTGATGCCGGTCGCACCCGGCGGCCCCTGGCGCTGGCTGGGTACGGTCGCCGGCGGGCTGGTCTACCTGTTCCTGCTGCTGCCGGTGCTGGTGATCTTCCTGTCGGCGTTCAGTCCCGAGGCGTATCCGCAGTTTCCGCCCAAGTCGTTCTCGCTGCGCTGGTTCCAGGCCTTCATCGACAACGGCGCCTGGCTGCGGGCATTGCAGGTCAGCGCCTGGCTGTTGCTGGTGGTGACACCCCTGACCACCATCCTCGGCACCACTGCGGCCTATGCGCTGGCGCGGCTGGAGTTTCGCGGGCGTGACCTGTTGCAGGCCTTCGTGCTGTCGCCGCTGATCATCCCGCAGGTGGTATTGGGCATTGCATTGCTGTATGTGCTGACCGGGGCCGGACTGGCCGGCTCGATGCTCGGCCTGGCCATCGGCCATACGCTGGTGGCGCTGCCGTATGCGGTGCGCACCGTCAGCGTCAGCCTGGCCAGCATGGATCGGCGACTCGAAACCGCGTCGCAGAACCTGGGGGCGACGCCGGCCTACACCTTCATGCATGTGACCTTGCCGCTGATCCGGCCGGGCATCGTGGCCGGCGCCGTGTTCGCTGCGGTGACCTCGTTTGGCGAAGTATCGGTGAGCCTGTTCCTGACCGCGCCGGGCACGGTGACCATGCCGGTGCGCATTTTCACCTACATCGACCAGACCTTCGACCCGGTGGTCAACGCGGTCTCGGCCCTGTTCATCGTGCTGGCGGTGGGTGCGCTGGTGTTGATCGAACGCACCATCGGCCTGACCAAGGCGATGTAGGCCTATGGCCGGCGGCGCGCGAAGTGCTCGCTGGCCATGCGGCGAAATGCGGTGACGGCCGGATTGTCCTGGTCGCCGCGCCAGGCCATGCTCATCTCGGCGGCCGGCGTGGCGCCCGCCAGCGGCTTGAATTCGACCTTGTCGTAATGGAAGCGGCGGGCCGAGGCCGGCAGGATGCCGATACCCAGCCCGGCGCGTACCAGTGACAGGATGGTGGGCGTCTGATCGATGTACTGGGCGATATCCAGGGTGACGTCGGCGGCGGCCAGCATGGCCATGATGCGTTCGTGAAAATACTTGCCGTGGTTGGGCGAATGCATGATGAACGGATGCCCTTGCAACTGGGGCAACGCAATCTCATCATGGGCGGCCAATGCGTGGCCGCGTGGCAGGGCCAGTATCAGCGGTTCCTGGTCGACCAGTTCCACCTGCAGGTGCTGGCGCGAAGGCAGCGGGCGCAGAAAGCCGATGTCGATGGTATTGGCCTCGAAAGCCTCGATCTGCGCCACCGAAATCAGCTCGAACAGCACCACGTCGATCTCGGGCAGCGCCTGGCGCGCCGCCACCAGCAGTTCGGGAATCAGTTCGTAGCCGGCCGCGCCGGTAAAGGCCACCCGCACGCGGCCGGTCTTGCCCTGGCTGGCGCGGCGCACGGCGCTTTCTGCCTGCTCCGACAGCGCCAGCAGGCGCGTCGCATCGGCCAGAAAGACCCGGCCTTCCGGCGTCAGGCGCACGGTGCGACCGACCCGATCGAACAATTGCACGCCCAGCTTGTGCTCGAGCAGATGGATCTGACGGCTCAACGGCGGCTGCGTCATGTTCAGCAGCGCCGCCGCACGGCGAAAATTGAGTTCGGTCGCTGCTACCACGAAGCAACGCACCTGGGCCAGATCGAGCATGTTTGCCTGAATGAAAATAAAAAAGCCGACCTTGCATTATAGGCAAAGCCGGCCCGCATGCCCGCCGCCGGTCAGGTCGTCAGGCTGCCCTCGGGACGCTGGCCGGCCAGGCCTTGCGCCAGGCTGGCCAGGACCATCTCGCCCATGGCCGTACGCGACTCCACCGTGGCGCTGGCGCGATGCGCCTGCAGCACGACCCGGTCCATCTCGAACAGGGCCGGCGGCACGTTGGGCTCATCCACGAACACGTCCAGTCCGGCGCCTGCAATGAGGCCCTGCTGCAGCGCCTGCACCAGGTCGTCTTCGACCACCAGCTTGCCACGGGCGATGTTGATCAGCACTCCGTCGCGACCGAGCGCATCAAGCACCGCCGCATTGATGATGCCCTGGGCACGGTCGGCGGCGGCGGCCAGCACCAGCACATCGCTGTCGCGCGCCAGTTGCAGCAGCTCCGGCACGAAACGATAGGGCAGGTCGTCCATGGCGCGCAGGTCGGTATAGGCGATCGGACAATTGAAGGCGGCGGCGCGCTGGGCGATGGCGCGCCCCACCTTGCCCATGCCCACGATGCCCACCCGCTTGCCCGACAGGCGGTGCGACAGCGGCAGGGCGCCGGGATGCGGATTGCGTTGCCAGCCGCCGCTGGTGACGAAGCGGTGGCCGGCGCAGATTTCGCGGCATACCGATAGCATCAGCCCGATCGCCAGGTCGGCCACGTCCTCGGTCAGGGCGCCGAAGGTGGCGGTGACCGGCAAGCCCTTGCTGCGGGCATAGGCCAGGTCGACCGCGTCGGTGCCCACGCCGTTGACGGCAATTACCTTCAAGCCCGGCAGGCTGTCGATCATGGCGTTTGAAATGCCGGTATGGCCGCCGGTGATCACGCCGCTGATCGAGGCCCCGTGGGCACGCAGATAGGCATCCTTGTCGGCCTGCTCGAACAGGCGATGCATGACATAAAGCGCGTCGAGCCGGGCGTTGATGGCCGGCACGAGAATCGGGTTCAGTTGCAGGATGTTCGGTTTCAATTCATGTCTCCCCAGGGAACGTTTCAACAGTGCGGGCCGATGATGCGTGCATTTGAGGCCATGCGTCCAATGCCGATTCGATATCAACTGATTCACGAAACAGGCAGCTGGCAGGCGAGGTTGCAATCGATTCAATCCGTGCATCAGCTAATGCCCAGAAAGGATTGGACGGCGCGCCGCACGGCAGGCCATGATCGCTGGCAGCGGTGGGCCAGACCCGCCGGATAACACGATCCGGGCACCATGGCGAGACCATGAGCAAGCCCGGCGAACCAAGTAAATTGGAGACAAGCAATTGACATCGCCAGATATCGTTCATGCGGCGGCCGTGCCGACGCAGCAAAAACGCACCAGCTACCGCTGGGTGGTCATGGGCCTCATCTTCTGCGTATGGGCCGTCGCCTGCGCCGATCGCGCCAACTTCGGCATCGCCTTGCCCTACATGAAGAAAGAGTACGGCATCAGCAACACCGAGGCCGGGCTCATCGTGAGCCTGTTCTCGTTCGCCTACGGCATCGTGCAGATCCCGGTGGGACTGATGTACAAGCGGCTCAGCGAACGGACCACCGGCATCCTGTTTTCGGTATTCATGCTGCTGACTTCGCTGTTTACCGGCTTGATGGCGACGACCTCATCGGTGTTCCTGCTGCAGGCGTATCGGGTCGGGCTGGGCTTGTCCGAAGGGCCGCTGGGCATCGGCTGCACCAATATCATCAACCGCTGGTTTCCGGCCGAGGAAAAGGGCACCGCCACGGGGCTGTGGATCGCCGCCTCCAAGCTGGGGCCGTTGATCGTGCCGACGGTCTGCATCGTGGTCATCGAGCTCTGGGGCTGGCGCGAGATTTTCTATGTGTTCGCCATTCCGGGCGTGTTCCTGGCCATCCTGTGGTTCTTCATGGTCACCAACTCGCCCAGCCAGAGCCGCTTCTGCAACGAGGCCGAACGGCGCTACATCATGGAAGAACCGGCGGTCGCCAGCCTGGCCGGCAGCAAGCCGTCGCAGGGTGCGCAGGTGACGGCCATGCCCTGGCTGGACGCCATCAACCGCACCCGCCGCGTGCCCCGGCTGGAGACGCTGCGCCAGGTATTCACCTCGTGGAACATCCTGGGCGTGGCCATCGGCTATGGCTGCATGATCGGCATCACCAATGTGTTCATGTCGTGGATCCCGACCTACCTGGTGACGGTCAAGGGCTTTGCCTCGGTCAAGATGGGTTTCCTGGCCTCGGCGCCGTTCATCGGCGCGGTGGCCGGCAACATGCTGGGCGGCGTGATCTCGGACCGGCTGCTGGGCGGTCGTCGCAAGCCGATGATGATGCTGGGGGCAGCCGGCAGCGTGGTGATGCTGCTGCTGTTGATCGACGCCCCCGACAGCGCTGCCTTGCTGGCCGGTTTGCTGGTGGTGGCGGGGCTGATGGTGGGCATCGGTTTCGCCGGCTACTCGGCCTACCCGATGGGGCTGGCCACCAAGTCGACCTATCCGGCCGCGTTCGGCATCGTCAATTCGGTCGGGCAGATCGGTGGCGCCTGCGCGCCGCTGGCGGTCGGCCTGTTGCTGGACAACTACGACTGGAGCGCCGTCTTCATGTACATGGTGGGTACCGCCGCGTTGTGCCTGATATTGCTGTTGAGCGTGGTCGAGCCGATTGCGGTGACCCGCAACAAGGAATGAGCAGCATGGATTGATCAGCATCCACTGAAGGATGCCTGTCGGGCAGCGGCACCGCCTGCAGGCTTTGAAGGCTCGCGCAAGCGGGCCTTTTTTTCGGATGGCCGGGCTGCGGCCATCACGCTGCCGATATCGCCTCGGCCGGGGCCCGCAGGGGCGCGTCTGCCGGCTTGGCGATCGCAGAAGGCGGCTGCGGCTCGTCGGCCCAGCGCGCCTTGATCGCCAGTATCTCCGGCAGGCAGGAGATGAACAGCGGCACCAGCTCGGGATCGAAGTGTTTCCCGGCGTCGCGTTGCAGCAGCTGCACCGCTTCGTCGACCGTCCAGGCTTTCTTGTAGGGGCGCACGCTGGTGAGGGCGTCGAACACGTCGGCGATGGCGACGATGCGCGCGGCCAGGTCGATCTGGGTGCCGGCCAGTCCCAGCGGGTAGCCGCTGCCGTCCCATTTCTCGTGGTGCTGCATGGCGATCACGCCGGCCAGTTGCAGCAGGCCGCTGTCATGGTGGCCGATGATCTGGGCCCCGATCTCGGTATGGCGGCGCATGACGTCCCATTCGTCGGCATCGAGCTTGCCGGGCTTTTGCAGCACCGCGTCGGGAATCCCGATCTTGCCGACGTCGTGCATCGGCGCGGCATTGAGCAGTTCGTCGGCATCGGCTTCGCTATAGCCCGCCGCCAGCGCCAGCACGCGCGTGTAGTGGCTCATGCGCACCACGTGCATGCCGGTTTCGTTATCCTTGTATTCGGCCGCCATGCCCAGGCATTGCACGATCTGCAGCCGGGTCTGGCGCAAGCTGTCGGATTGCACCAGCGACAGGTGGTTGCGCACGCGGGCCTTGACGATGACCGGGCTGAACGGCTTGGTGATGTAGTCGACCGCGCCGATCTCGAAACCGCGCTGTTCGTCGGCGGTGTCGCTCAGCGCCGTGATGAAGATCACCGGCAGCATGGCCGTGGCCGGGTTGGCCTTGAGTTGCTGGCACACGTCGAAACCGGACATGCCCGGCATCATCACGTCCAGCAACGCCAGGTCGATTTTCTCCTTGGCGGCCAGTTCGAGCGCCTTGGCGCCGTCCCGCGCGAACAACAGGCGATAGTTGTCCTGCAGGGTGTGCTTGAGCACTTGCAGGTTGGTCGGTTCGTCGTCGACCAGCAGCAGCGTGGGACGGTTTTCACGGTACGATTTCATGCTTCTTCCTTGCCTTCTTCCAGATCGGCCACGAGTTGCGCCAGCAGCCCCCGGGCGCGCTCGAACTCAAACATGTCGATACTGCCTTGCAGCGCCTGGCCGAGTTCGGCGCGGCCGCAGCTATCGAGCCACCCCAGCAACTTGACGAAGCTGGCTTCGTCAAGCTCGCTGCGCGCAAAATGCGCATCGAGCACCTTGATCAGTTGATCGGCCTGGTCGCGTTGCTGCGGGCTCGTCTCAACCGTCGCCGGCGCCTCTACCGGATCGTGCTCGACCAGTGCCAGTGCCGCCTGTACCAGCGTCAGTTCGAACCGCAACTGCGCCAGCCCCATCAGGAAGTCAGCATCACGCCGCTTGGCGGCCGACTCCAGCCGGGCGCTCAGCGACGCCACCCGGGTCAGGGCCAGGTTGCCGGCGGCGCCGCGAATGCCGTGCAGGCTGCGCGCCGCCAGGCTCCAGTCCAGCTGCGCCAGTTCGGCGCCGGAAGGCGGCAGCGGATGACGCTGCTGCAGATCGGCCAGGAAGCCGTGGATGGCGCCCGCCATGCGGCGCTTGCTGCCCCACAGCGATACCCCGGCCTGCCAGTCGATCTGGGCATCCTGGGTGGGCGGTGCGGCCTCGATGGCGGCAGCGGGTTTCTCGATGCCCAGCACGCGGCGGATTTCGGCCCGCAGGCGCGGCAGGTCGAGCGGCTTGCTGGCAAATCCGTCCATGCCGGCCGCGCGTGCGGCGCGCCGGTCAGACTCCATGACACTCGCGGTCAGGGCGATGATGGGGATGGCGCGGCGACCGGCGGCGGCCTCCAGGCTGCGGATGCGGCGGGCGGCGGTGAGGCCGTCGACGCGGGGCATATGGACATCCATCAGCACCAGGTCGTAATGGCTGCCATCGGACAGTTTGGTCACCACTTCCTCGCCGTCATGGGCGCAGACCACCTGGTGGCCGGCGTCCTTGAGCAGGTGCGACAGCAGTTCGAGGTTCTGCGGAACATCATCGGCGATCAGCACCCGCATCGGCGGCAGGCTGCTGCCCGAGATCGAGGCATTCGGCTGCAATGGCTTGCTGCCGGCTTCCAGCGGGATCGACACCATGAACAGGCTGCCGCGGCCGGGCGTACTTTCGACCCGGATATCGCCGCCCATCAACTCCACCAGCTGGCGTGCAATGGTGGTGCCCAGGCCGGTGCCGCCGAAGCGACGGCTGATACTGGCGTCGGCCTGCGAGAACGGGTCGAAGATGCGCTGCAACTGTTCGTCGTTCATGCCGATGCCGGTGTCGGCCACGTCCAGCCGGACCGCGCCGCTATCGACGAAGATCGACAGGCTGACCTGGCCGCTGTGGGTGAACTTGATGGCATTGCCCAGCAGATTGGTCAGTACCTGCTGGATGCGCAGCGGGTCGCCCTTGAAGTACTGCACCGTGCCTTCGCGGTAGTCCAGAAAAAGCTCCAGGTTCTTGTTCTCGGCGCTCAACCGCAGCGATGAGATGACTTGCTGGGCCAGTTCGCGCAGCGAAAAATCGATCTGTTCCAGCGCCACTGCGCCTTTTTCGAGCTTGGTCGAGTCCAGCACGTCATTGAGCAGCCCCAGCAGCGAGCGCGCCGACTGGTGCACGATCGACAGGTGGCTGCGCTGCTGCGGCGCCAGTTCGTTCTTGAGCAGCAATTCGGTGAAGCCGATGATGGCATTCATCGGGGTGCGGATCTCGTGGCTCATGTTGGCCAGGAAGGACGTCTTGGCCTCGGCTGCCTGTTCGGCCTTGTGCGCCGTCTCGCGCAACGAGGCTTCCAGCGCCCGCCGCTCGCTGATGTCGGTGACGAAACCGACGAACAGCTGCGAACCCGGCAGGTCGACCCGGCCCACCGCCAGACGCACTGGAATCAGCCGGCCGCTGCGATGCAAGCCGTTGACTTCACGCCCCTGGCCGATCACCTTGGGCAAGCCGGTGTCGAGAAAATTGCGCAGGTAATCGTCGTGCGAGGACTTGTCGGGTTCGGGCATCAGCATCTTGATGTTGTTGCCCACCACTTCCTGCGCGCTCCAGCCGAACAGTCGTTCGGCCGAACGGTTCATCTCTTGCACGATGCCGCGACCGTTGATGGTGATGATGCCGTCGACCGCCGTCTCGACGATGGCGCGGATGCGCGATTCGCTCTCGCGCACCTGGCGGAAGGTCTGGCGGTAGCGCACCAGGCCATTGGTGGCAGTCACCAGCACCGTAATGGTGATGGTGAACATTGACAAGGCCAGCGAGGCAAAGGTGCTGTCGATGAAGAAAGAACCCTGGCGGACGGTGGCCTCGCCGATGAAACGGGCCGCCGCCATGCCGGTGTAATGCATGCCCGAGATGGCCAGGCCCATGATGGTCCCGGCCAGCACCAGGCGGGTCATCTTGTGCATGCGGATGCGGCGCAGCTTGAAGCGCACGCCTAGCGAAATCGTCGCCAGCACGATGGCCACCACGATCGACAGGGCGAACAGCGCCGGGTCGTAGCGCAGCACGGCGGCGGTGCGCATGGCGGCCATGCCCCCGTAATGCATGGCGCCCACGCCGGCGCCGACCAGCACGCCGCCAGCCAGCAACTGGAGATTGCTGACCTTCATCTTCGACAGCATGTTCAGGGCGATCCACGAGGCGGCCACCGCCGGCAGGAACGACAGGGCAGTCATGCCCAGGCTGTAGTCGACCGAGGTGCACAATTCGAACGAGAGCATGCCGATGAAATGCATGGTCCAGATGCCGCCGCCCAGGGCCAGGGCGCCGGTCGCGATGGCGACATGGCGATGCCAGCGCAAGCTGGTCTGGCGCGCCACCGAAGCAGTCTGCAACGCCATGGTGGCCGAGAAGATGGCCACCAGCAGCGACAGCGCGACCAGGCCGCCGTTGTAGACGCCTTGCAACTGATTGCCGACGATGGTGCTATCGATGAAAAAACCTGACATTGGTGTTCCTTGGACTAAGACATTGTCATTCACGCCCCAGTGAATGACAGCGCCGCAATTTTCCCCGAATTAGGAGTGGCGTGGGGCGACATGTTTTTCACCTGATGCGATTTTGCCTGCACTTTTCAAGCGCGACCGTCGAATAGGGAATCGACTGATGTCAGAGTGGCAAGTTTTTTGAGGGCATGGCCGAGGCTGGATCCGTTCGCGTTGCGCGAACATCGGCAGGAGCGCCACGCCTGCCGGCGCGGCAAGCGTGGGTGAAACTGGATGGCGTCAGAACCGGTGCTGCATCCCCAGCGTTACGCCGACCTGGCTGTCGCCGAAGCCGACGTCGTCGCGCGACACGCCCACCAACTGGTTGTTCTTGGCCTTGGCATAGGCGCCGCTGGCGTACAGGTCGGTGCGCTTGGACAACGCATACTTCAAGCGCAGCGAATACATGATCGGATCAGCATCGACTGCCAGGTTTTTCTGGTTCTGGTAGTAGACGGCGCCGATCAGGCTCAATGCCGGCGTGAACTTGTAGGTGGCGCCGCCCCAGTAGAAATCACTGCGCAGAGGCGTCGCTCCCGATGCCAGGGTACGCTTGTAGTAACGATAGCCCAGGCTGAACTTGAGCGACTCCATCACCTGGTATCCGGCAGCCAGGTGCACCGAGGTGCTCTTGTCGAAGGCGCCGCCGGACACTGCAGCAGTGCCGTTGACGCGATCATAGGTGGTCGCCACCGAGAACGGTCCATTGTCATAGCCCAACCCGATACCGTACTTCGAGGTGTCCCGGGTGCTGCCTGCGACTTCACCGAAACCGTACATGGCGCCGACTTTCACGCCGCTGAAGGTGCCCTGGTACTTGACCAGGTTCGACACGCCGGTGGGCATGCCGTCCTTGCGGGCACCGGTGGCGCCGGCCGAAGTCACCCACGAATACTGGCCGGAATAGCCCATGGGGTCGAACGGCAGGATGAAGTCATAGGTGGTGCTGAACGAGCGTCCCGCCACCACGCGCCCGAAGCCGCCCTCCAGGCCGACCGTAGACTGGCGGTTGAACAACTGGTTGGCGTCGCCATCGAGGCCGCCGGTATCGAGCTTGAAGCCGTTTTCCAGCTGGAAGATCGCTTTCAGGCCGCCGCCCAGGTCTTCGCTACCGCGAAAGCCGATGCGCGAGGTATTCATTGCGCCCGAACTGAGGCGGGTGACGCTGCCGCCGGTGGCGCTGGCGTGATTGACGTATTCGATGCCGGTGTCGATCAGGCCGTAGACGGTTACCGTGCTCTGGGCGGCTGCGACCCCGCTGGTGGCTGCCAATAGGGCGACGGCCATGTGTTTCTTTTGCATTGCTGGTCTCCTGGGTGAAAATTGTTTTTATGGTTCAGAACGCCCACAAGGCCTGTTCAGGCAAAGTGAGCCAGTATTCGCCCGGCGCCAGTTTCTGTGGCGCATAGGCGCGCAAGCCCACGGTGGTGCTGTCGGCGTTGTCGGGCTTGAACAGGCATTCCCAGCGGTCGCCCAGGTACATGCAGGTCGACAGCGGCAGGCGAATGGCGTTATCAGTTTGCTGATCGCTGATGCGAACCTGCTCGAGGCGAATGATGCCGATGGCTTCGTGGCCGGTATTGGTGCCGCGCGCGGTGGCTTGCACGGTGCCGCCTTCAACCTGCAAGGTCACGCGCTGGCCGTCGCGTTGCAGTACCTTGGCGGGCAGGCGATTGTTGCTGCCCATGAATTCGGCCGTGAACAACGTGTCCGGCGTCTGGTACATGCTCTGCGGCGTGCCTTGCTGTTCGATCTTGCCGTTGTTGAGCAGCAGGATACGGTCCGAGATCGCCATCGCCTCGCCCTGGTCGTGGGTCACCATCAATGCCGACAGGCCCAGTCGCACGATCAGCTCACGCAGGAAGGCGCGCGCTTCCTCGCGCAGCTTGGCATCGAGGTTCGACAGCGGCTCGTCCAGCAGGATGACCTGCGGGTTGTAGACCAGCGCGCGGGCAATCGCCACGCGCTGCTGCTGGCCACCCGACAACTGGTGCGGAAAGCGCTCGCCCAGGTGTCCCAGGCCGAGTTGCGTCAATACCTCGTTGACGCGGCTGGCGATCTCGCTGCCGGGCAGCTTGCGCAGCTTGAGGCCGTAGGCGACGTTGTCGAACACGGTCTTGTGCGGCCACAGCGCGTAGGACTGGAACACCAATCCCAAATTGCGTTCCTCGGCTGGCACTTCCAGCTTGCGCTGGCCATCGAAGACGCGCCGATCGGCGATATCGATGGTGCCGGCCTTGGGCGACTCGAGACCGGCGACCGCGCGCAGCAGGGTAGTCTTGCCGCTGCCCGAGGGGCCCAGCAGGGCTACCACTTCGCCTCGCTGCAGTTGCATCGAGACACCCTTGAGAATCGGATTGGCGGACGCGCCGCTGCCGTAGTCGAGATGAAGATCGTTGACGCTCAGTTCTGACATGATGATTCCTTGATTAATCGTGGAGCTTGATGCCGAAGCGCAGGGCGATGCCCAGGCCGATGGCCACCAGGGTGATATTGATGAACGACAGCGCTGCAACCAGTTCGACGGCGCCGGCGGCCCACATCGAGACGATCATCGAGCCGATCACTTCGGTGCCGGGAGACAGCAGGTACACGCCGGTCGAGTATTCGCGCTCGAAAATCAGGAACACCATCAGCCAGGCGCCCAGCAAGCCATACTTCACCAGTGGCAACGTGACGTCGCGCGTGACCTGGCCGCGGCGGGCGCCGACCGCACGGGCGGCTTCTTCCAGTTCCGGGCCCACCTGCAGCAGGGCGGTGGTGATCAGGCGCAGGCCGTAAGCCAGCCACACCACCGAATACGCCAACCAGACCGAGAAGATGGTCGAGCGCAGCGAACGCAACTGCGGGATGAAACTGTCGACCAGCCAGCGCGCCACGTCGTTGTCGAAGCCCTTCAGGAAACCCTCCAGCAGGGATGGCACGAACAGGAACACCCACAGGAACGACAGGCCCGCCAGCAAGCCCGGCACCGCCCGCGGCACTAGCACGCTGTAGTCGAGGAAGCGGGTGATGCCGTCGTTCTTGCGGTGCATCGCCAGTGCGATGGCGCTGTAGCACACCACCGCCAACGCGCCGCCGATGACGCCGATCATGACCGTATTGATGATGCCGCGCACCAGCGAGGGCTGATTCCAGACGTCACGGAAGTTCTGCAGCGTCATCACCTCCAGCAGGCTGACGCCATCGCCCCAGTGCGACACGAAGGTGCGCAGCGCGATGCCCGACAGTGGAATGACCAGGGTAAACAACAGCCAGGCAGCAATCAGCGAAAAGGCGATCCAGCGCCACTTGCCCAGCGGCAGCGCTTTCTGGCGCGCGCCCTTGCCCTTGATCGAGACGTACTTGTTGGCCGACTTCAGCAACCAGCGCTGCAGCATCACCAGTGGCATGGTGATGCCCACCAGGCACACCGCCACGGCAGCCATCAGGTGATACGAGGGCGTGCCCAGCTTGTTGGTCAGCTTGTAGAGATAGGTGGCAGGCACCAGGTGACCTTCGGGGTCGCCCAGCACCAGCACCAGACCGAACACTTCGAAGCCGAGGAAGAACACCAGCACGCCGGAATAGGCCAGCGCTGGCATGATCATCGGCAGCGACACGTTCAGCGCCACCTGCAGGGGCGAGGCACCGGCCACCCGCGCGGCTTCTTCGACGTCCGAACCCAGGCTCTTGAGGGCGGCCGAGGCGTACAGGTACACGTGCGGCACGTGGGTCAGGCCGGCGATGATGACGATCACCGGGAAGGCATAGATATTCCAGGGATCGCCCTCGAAGCCGAACACCGACAACAGGTTGCGCACCCAGACGGTATAGAACCCGACCGGCCCCATCGAGACGACGTAGCCGAAGCCGATCACCATGGGCGAGACGAAGATCGGCACCAGCAGCATGGGCGCGATCCAGCCGCGCCCGGGCAGGTCGGTGCGCACCATCAGGAAGGCCAGCATGCCGCCCAGGGGGACCGCAATCACCACCAGTCCGGCGGCGAGGTAGAAACCGTTGACGAAGGCATGCCGGAAATCGCTATCGTCGAAGATGAAACGATACGAATCCAGCGTCAGCGTCTTGACCGGCGCAAAGAACGGCGCCGACAGGAAGCTCTGGTAGAAAATCAGCAGCAAGGGGACGAAGATGACCAGCGTCGCCAGCAGGACGACCACGCCGCGTGGCCAGTTCAGGCGCGCCAGCAGGCCTCTGGAACGGACCTCGCTGCGCGCAGGGGATGAAAGTGTTTGCATGATCTACCATTCAAAAATACGACGGTGTGCGCTGGCCGCGCCGGCACCGATCGCGTCGATTCCGGACAAGCCTGCGGCCAGGGAGGTCGCGCGGGCGACTTCCCGACGGGAAGAAAAAACAGGTTGAAAGTTCGATCCGGCCGGTCAGCCGGATCGTCTACGACAACAGCCTTGGTGCATTACTTCTTGCCGGCGGCTTCTTTCCATTGCTTCAAGAAAGCCAGTCGCTTGGTCTGGTCCAGATACTCCAGCAACCCGGTGTCGACCGGCATCGGCTTCAATGCCGCGCCCAGTTGCTTGTTCAGATCAGCCGAGGTGGTGGCGCCGGTGACATCGGCACGGATGGCGAACAGTTGCGCATCGTTGGCGATGATGGTCTGGCCGCGCTTGGACAGGATGTAGTCCAGCCACAGCTTGCCCGCATTGACGTTCTTGGCCGACTTGTTGACGAAGATCACGCGCGACAGTACCAGGTTGTAATCCTTGGTGAAGGCGATGCCGATCGACGGGTCCTTCTTGGCGCGGGTCAGTGCGTACGGCCCCAGGATGTTGTAGCCGATCAGGTTTTCACCCGACGAGATGCGTTCGAGCATGGTGCCGGTGGAGGATTGCACCCGCACCGCCACGCCGCCCAGGGCGCGGGCAAAGTCCCAGAATTGCGGATTGAGCTTCAAATCATGGGTGATCAGGCTGAAACCGACGCCGGACTTCTCGATGTCGTAGGTGGTGACCTTGTTCTTGTACTTGTCGGCCTTGGTGGTCAGCAGCTTGGTGAATTCTGCGTGGGTGGTGGGCACTTCGGCTTCCGGCACCAGGCGCTTGTTGTAGACGATGGCGGTCGGCTCGAAGGTGGTGCCGTAGGCGCTATCCTTCCAGTTGGCCCAGCCCGGCACGGCTGCGGCTTCGGGCGACTTGTAGGCCAGCGCGTAGCCTTCCGAGGCCAGCTTCATCTGCAAGTCCATCGACGACGACCACATCACGTCGGCCGTGGCGCCACCGGCGGCGGCTTCGGAGATGAAGCGGTTGTAGACCTCGGTCGAATTCATGTCGTTGTACTCGACCTTGACGGCCGGGTAGAGCGCGCTGAAATCCTTGATCAGCGCTTCGGCGGCCTTGGAGTCGGTGGTGCTGTAGACCACCACCTTGCCTTCCTTCTTGGCCGCTTCGACCACTTTCGCGTAATCGGCGGGATAGCCGGCCGGCGCCTGCGCCGATGCGCCTAAGGACCAGGCTGCCAGGGGCAGGCTCATGGCCAGGGCAAGTGTGATGCGGCGTTTTGCGAACATGTGAAGTCTCCTGAGTTATTGATTATTGAAACGAAGGGTGCGGTCATCTGACCAGACCCAGGTCCTGCGACTGCTTGCGATACTGCTCGACCACGTTGTGGATGTAGTCGGTCAAGGCGGCGCCGGTCATGGCGAACGGGTATAAGCCGCTGGCTGCGCGCTGGCGCTTGAATTCGTCACTGGCCATGGTCTGGTCGAACAGCGTCACCCAGCGCTGGTAGTCGGCCTCGCTCACGTGCGCGCTCATGTAGAAGCCACGGATGATCGGCCACACCACGTCAAAACCTTGCTCGCGCGCCGTCGGCACCCCGGCCAGCGCACCCGGCAGGCGCTGGTCGGCCAGCACCGCCAGCACGCGGAACTGGCCGTTGCTGGCATATTGGGTGGCTTCGGAGGCATCGCCCGAGATCATCTGCACATGGCCGGCCTGCAAGGCCGTAAACGACTCGCCGCCGCCTTCCAGCGCGACGAAGCGCAGGTCGCGGGGATCGACATTGGCGCGCCTTGCAATCATCGCCACCTTGAGCCAGTCCTGGCTGCCGACGGTGCCGCTGACGCCGATGGTGATCTTGCCGGGGTCGCGCCGCATGGCCTGGGTCAGTTCACTCAGGTTGCGATAGGGCGCATCGCTGCGCACGGCGATCATGCCGTAGTCGACCCCGATACCGGCCAGCCAGCGCACATCCGACACCGCCGCCTTGCCATATTTGCCCTGCGCCAGGTTGAGCAGGGAGCCGCCGGAAAACGTCACCAGCGTATCGGGGCCGCCACGTCGCTGCGACACCACCGAGCTCCAGGCCACCGCGCCGATACCGCCGGGGAGATAGCTGATCTTCACGTTCGCCGCGGGGGTATCTGCGACGGTCGGCAAGCTCTTGCGCATCACCTTGCAGGCGCCATCCATGCCGCCGCCCGGCTTGGCGGGGACGATGCATTCCATCGCCTGCGCAGAAAAAGCGCAAAACGCCAGCACGCAAGCCAGCAGCGAACGCCGCACGGACGGAACCATGGCGGTGTTCAGGTGCGATGTAAAACGTTGGGCGATAGGGAACGGTAACGGCGAAGCGAAATCATGTTGTGTCTCCAGTAATTGTTTTTTATTGATTTGATGTTGTGAGCGGATGCTACCCGCCCAATCTTTCATTAGGCTTTCAGTGCGCTGAAAGTGTTGTCGCGCGGGCACCTGGGCAGCTATTGCAACGCTGCCGGTTCTGTTAGCATCCGCAGCTATTGCTGCCCGCGCCTGGCTGTTGCGGTCCAATTGCGTCATCGATTGACTCCCGGTTGTCTCGCAGGCATTGCTTTCATTTTTTTCATGGTGACCATGCGTATTCTATTGGTGGAAGACCACGTCGAGCTGTCCCGCTGGCTGTCCAAGGCCCTGCAGGACGCCCATCTGAGCGTCGAGTGCGCCAACAATGGCGCCGATGCCGACAGCCTGCTGCTCACGCAGGAGTATGCGCTCGTGATTCTCGACCTGACCTTGCCCAAGATGGATGGGCTCGATGTGCTCAAGCGCCTGCGTGGTCGCGGCAGCCGCACGCCGGTGCTGATCCTGACCGCGCGTGGAGGTCTCAACGATCGCGTGCAGGGCCTCAACCTGGGCGCCGACGACTACCTCGCCAAGCCGTTCGAGCTGGTCGAGCTCGAAGCGCGGGTCAAGGCCCTGCTGCGGCGCGCGCAGGGCAACGAAGCCGTCACCATCACTTGCGGCGCGCTCCATTTCGATACCGTCTCGCGCATGTTCACCTATGGCGGCGCGATGCTGGCGCTGACGCCGCGCGAACATGCCGTGCTCGAAGCATTGATCACCCGCGCCGGGCGCACCGTGCCGAAGGAAAAACTGTTCCAGGAGGTCTTTTCCCTGGACGACAACGCCAACGTCGATGCCATCGAGATCTACATCCATCGGGTGCGCAAGAAGCTCGAGGCGGTCGAGCAGGGGCGGGTGTCGATCACCACCTTGCGCGGCCTCGGTTATCTGCTGCAGGCAGTCTGATGCTGCGTCAATTCGCCATCGTCCGGCTCGGCAGCTTGCGCGGCCAGCTGATGCGCTGGCTGCTCATCCCGCTGGTGATTCTGGTGGCGCTGGATGCGGTCTCGGTGTACCACAACGCACTTGAGGTGGCTGACATCGCCTACGATCGTTCACTACTGGCGTCGACCCGGGCCCTGGCCGAGCGGGTCTCGGTGGTCAATGGCCAGGTGGTGGCCGATGTGCCCTATGTAGCGCTGGACAGCTTCGAGACCGATACGCTGGGGCGTATCTACTACAAGGTCACTGCGCCCAACGGTGATTTCATCTCGGGCTATGACGACTTGCCGCCGTTGCCGGCCAACGTCAAGCGCTCCGAAGCCTATCCGGCGCTGGTGCGCTTCTACCAGGCCGAATATCACGGCCAGCCGGTGCGCATCGCCGCGCTCTACCAGCCGTTATATGACGACAGCATGCGCGGCATTGCGCTGATCCAGGTCGGCGAGACCATGGACGCGCGGCGCGGCATGACGCGCAAGATCCTGTTCGATACCGTCTGGCGCCAGGGCGTGCTGGTGGTGGTGGCGGCGCTGCTGGTGTGGTTTGCGGTGCGGTTTGCGCTGCGGCCCCTGATGCAACTGCGCAGCGACGTCGAGTCGCGCGCGCCGACCGACCTGTCCGATTTCGATCCCGACCGCGTGCACAAGGAAATGCGGCCCCTGGTGCTGGCCATGAACGGCTACATGGAGCGCTTGCAGACCCTGATTACCGGCCAGCGTCGCTTCATCGCCGATGCGTCGCACCAGTTGCGCACGCCCCTGACGGTATTGAAGACGCAGGCCGAGCTGGCGCTGCGCGAATTCGACCGCAGCCCGAGCGATCCGCGTTCGCTGCGCGAGCTGGTCCACAGCATCGCCGGCACCACCGATTCGACCGTGCACCTGGCCAATCGTCTGTTGACGCTGGCGCGGGCAGAACATGGCGCCGCCGAAGGCGGCATGAGGCCGGTGGCGTTGGCCGACGCGGCGCGCCAGGTGGCCCTGGAGCTGGCGCAGAACGCGGTGGCCAAGCGGATCGACCTGTCATTCGAGGCCAACGAGGACGTGCTGATCGACGGCAGCCCGTTGCTGCTGCATGAACTGGTGGTCAATCTGCTCGATAACGCGATTCGCTACACGCCGGCCGGTGGCAGGATCGCCCTGCGCGTATTCGGCCAGTTGATCGGCGACGATCTGCATGCGGTGGTGGAAGTGGCCGACAGCGGCCCCGGCATTCCCGACCAGGACCGCGAACGCGTGTTTGCACCGTTCTATCGCGCACCTTCGGCGCAGTTGGCCAACCCCCACGGGGCCGGGCTGGGCATGTCCATCGTGCGCGACATCGCCTCTGCCCATCGCGGCGAGATCAGGTTATCCGATGGCCTCGATGAGCAGGGCCAGCCACAGGGGCTGGTGGTGATGGTGCGGTTTCCGGTGGCGGCGCGCAAGTAGCTACAGATCCGCTGCCTATGCGGTCACGGCGTGCCGTGATCGAACAACCAGCGCTGCACCAGGCGGGTGTAGCGCGGCATCACCAGATACACCATCAACGCCACCACCAGGCCCGAGCCCAGCAGCGTGTCGAGCAGGCGCTCACGCGGCAAGCCGATATCGTGCAGCAGCGGCAGGGCCAGTTGCGACGACAGCAGCGACAGCGGGAAAATGGCCGACCAGGTCACCAGGAACTGCTTCCAGCGCACCGGCAGCTTGGCCTTGGCGCCTTGCGGCACGAACCAGAAGTCGAGGCCGCTGCGGATGAAGAATTCGTCGTCGGCCGCCAGGAAAGGCCTGGCCCGTTCGATATGCGCCGCCCGCTCAGGCGAATCCATCCAGTGCTGCAGCCGGGCGTGGCTGCTGAACCGCAAGATTACCGTATAGGCGTCGGTCAGGCCGGCGATGGGGCGCACCACCTGCCAGTCCAGCACGCCTTCGGCGACCCGGCTGGCCGCGGCGATATCGTTGAGCCAGGCCTGGTACGGCCCGTCCATGCCGGGCCGGATGCGATGGGTGATGACGGCGGTGGCGCCGTCATCGGCGGCGAGCGGGGTGGGGCGGGTGGGGTCGGTCATGGGCTCTGATAGGTAATTTTTGCGTATTGTGGCGGCAAGCGGGCGGCAGGGCAATGATGCAGTGCGCAGGTGGCGCTATCACTGTCCGTCGTGCCGGCGACTTTCAAGCGCCGACGGACGGATAAATCATCGGCGCCTGTCACAGATCAAGCTTGCCCCAGTCTTTGCCCCGGGGCCGATCCCGGCTGGCTACACTGACAGCATCCCACTGTCATGCCCACGGAAGAAGCGATGTTAGCCAAACTCAAAGCGATGTTCCTGTACTTCAACGATGCCGTGCCGTTCCGGCTGGTGCCGGCGCTCATCACCACGGCAGTATTGTTGCTGCTGCTGGCCAGTCCCACGCCCAGCGGGCTCCAGCCTCATGCCTGGAGCCTGGTGGCGATCTTCCTGACCACCATCGTGGCCATCATCCTCAAGGTCATGCCGATCGGCGTGATGGCCATGATGGCCATTGTCATCGTATCGCTGTCGCAGGTGACTTCCGACTCGTCCAAGGGCGCCATCACCGACGCGCTCAGCAGCTTTTCGAATCCGCTGATCTGGCTCATCGTGGTGGCCATCCTGATTTCGCGCGGGCTCAAGAAGACCGGGCTGGGCCAGCGCGTGGGGCTGATGTTCATCGCCTTGCTGGGCCGGCGCACCATCGGCATCGGCTACGGCCTGACCATCTGCGAGTTGGTGCTGGCGCCGTTTACGCCCAGCAATACGGCGCGCGGCGGCGGCATCGTCCATCCCATCATGAAGTCGATCGCCAATGCCTTCGAGTCGGATCCGGCCAAAGGCACGCAAGGCCGGGTCGGCACTTACCTGGCGCTGGTGAACTACCATGCCAATCCGATCACCTCGGCCATGTTCCTCACCGCCACCGCGCCCAATCCGCTGGTGGTCAACTACGTGGCCAAGGCCACCGGCCACGCGCTGCAACTGAGCTGGACCACCTGGGCCCTGTGCATGCTGCTGCCCGGGCTGGTGTGCCTGGCGCTGATGCCGCTGGCAATCTACCTGCTGGCGCCGCCCGAACTCAAGACCACCCCCAACGCCATCGACTTCGCGCGTGGCGAGCTGGCGCGCATGGGGCCGCTGGGCAGCAGCGAGAAGGTCATGCTGGGCACCTTCGCCTTGCTGCTGCTGTTATGGGCCAATGTGCCGGCCATGCTGCTGGGCCCGGCCTTTACGCTCGACCCGACGGTGGTGGCCTTCGTCGGCCTGTTCGTGCTGATCATCACCGGCACCATCGACTGGGACGACGTGCTCTCCGAAAAGAGCGCCTGGGATACGCTGGTCTGGTTCGGCGCATTGGTGATGCTGGCCGAGCAGTTGAACAAGACCGGCGTGATCGCCTGGTTCTCGGGCGGCATGAAGGCTGCGATCGTGGCCAGCGGCATGGACTGGATGGCGGCCGGCACCGTGTTGCTGCTGGTGTTCGTGCTGTCGCATTACTTCTTCGCCAGCACCACCGCCCATGTCAGCGCCATGTTGCTGGCGTTCCTGACGGTGGGCGCGCAGTTGATCCCGGGCGCGTACCTGATGCCGTTCATGCTGATGATGACGGCCGGCTCGGCCATCATGATGACGCTGACCCACTACGCCACCGGCACGTCGCCCATCATCTTCGGCAGCGGCTACGTGAGCATGGGGCAATGGTGGCGCGTGGGCTTCATCATGTGCGTCGCCGAGCTGCTGGTGTTTGTCGTCATCGGCGGCGCATGGTGGAAGCTGCTGGGTTACTGGTAAGGGTCAGCGGGCCGGCGGCCAGTCACCCAACTGGTCGCCGATGCGTGGTTTGAGGTGTTCCCACACCCGGTGCACGATGCGGGCGGTGTCGGCCTGGCCGAAGGCTTCGGCCAGTTCCTGCTGCACCTGGAAATGCAGGTACAGCAGCCCCCGTAGCGATTCGAAGGCGTGCGCGCTGTCATTGCCGCAATCGCGGGCATCGTTGTCGAGCACGCGCCCGAGCACGCCCGGCTCCAGTATGCGCACCTGGCAGATCGTGGCCAGGCGCACGATCTCCAGATCCAGTTGTTCCAGGCTCTCGCTCCATTCCTGATGGGTGTGGCGTTCTCCGCCAGGTTTATCTTTCATGCTGTGTTCTCCAAAGTAAAACCCCGCCGACACCCAGGTATCGACGGGGAAGTGATCGTTGCGTCAGGGTATCGATCTCAGTTCAGGTCGAGCACGATACGGCCATCGATCTTGCCTTCTTCCATGCGGGCGAAGATGGCATTGATGTTCTCGATCTTGTCCCAGCTGAAGTGCGCCGCCACACGGCCTTCGGCGGCGAACATCAGCGACTCTTCGAGGTCTTGCCGGGTGCCCACGATGGAGCCGCGCACCGTGATGCGCTTGAGCACCGTTTCGAAGACCGGCAGGCTGATGTCGCCCGGAGGCAGCCCGACCAGCGCCATGGTGCCGCGCGGGCGCAGGAAACCGAACGCCTGTTGCATCGCCTTGGGCGAGACTGCCGTCACCAGCGCGCCATGGGCGCCACCGATGATGCGCTGCACCTCGGCCACCGCCTTCTGGTCGCGGGCATCGATCACCAGGTCAGCGCCCAGTTGGCGCGCCAGTGCCAGCTTGTCTTCGTGGATGTCGGCCGCCACCACATGCATGCCCATCGCCTTGGCGTATTGCACCGCCATGTGGCCCAGGCCGCCGATGCCCGAGATGACGACCCATTCGCCGGGGCGGACCTCGGTTTCCTTGAGGCCCTTGTAGACCGTGACGCCGGCGCACAGGATCGGCGCGGCCGGGCCGAACTCCAGCGTATCGGGCAGGCGTCCAACGAAGGCCGGATCGGCCAGGCCATACTGGGCGAAGGTGCCGTTGATCGAATAGCCGGTATTTTTCTGGTCGCCGCACAGGGTTTCCCAACCGGTGCGGCAAGGCGTGCAGCAACCACAGGCGGTGTGCAGCCAGGGCACGCCGACGCGGTCGCCTTCCTTCACGTGGGTCACGCCGGCGCCCAGGGCCGCGACGAAGCCGACGCCCTCATGGCCGGGAATGAACGGCGGCGCTGGCTTGACCGGCCAGTCGCCGTGGGCCGCATGCAGATCGGTGTGGCATACGCCGGTGGCTTCGTACTTGACCAGGATCTGGCCCGGACCCGGGGTCGGTACCGGCACTTCTTCGATGCTCAATGGCTGGCCGAACTGGCGCACCACGGCGGCCTTCATTATTTGCGTCATATGCACTCCTTTGCGCGAGATGGGAGGGTGAAATCCTTGCCTGCCCACTATGCGCTGGTGCCTGGCGCCGGTAAATGCCTGCAATGCACGAAACTTGATCTGGGTTAGCACGGACGAAAAAAAGCGGTCCGGGCATACGCCGGGACCGCTTCAGGCTTACCTCAACAGCACCATCAGCGTCGTTGTCCTGCCAGGCGACGAATCACCGTGGTCAGGCTGTCGATCTCATCGAAAGTGTTATAGAACGCCAGCGACGGGCGCACCGTGGTCTCGACGCCGAAGCGGCGCAGGATCGGTTGCGCGCAGTGATGGCCGGTACGCACGGCGATGCCTTCCTGGTTCAGCGCGCGGCCGACTTCCTCAGTGCTGTAGCCGTCCAGCACGAACGACATCACGCTGGCCTTGTTGACGGCGGTGCCGATCAGGCGCACGCCGGCAATCGCGCCCAGTTCGCGCATGCCATAGTCGACCAGCGCATGCTCGTAGGCGGCGATGTTGTCGATGCCGATACGATTGACGTAGTCGATGGCCGCCCCCAGTCCGACCGCATCGGCAATATTGCCGGTGCCGGCTTCGAAGGTGTTGGGCAAGGGCTGGTACACGGTCTTCTCGAAGGTGACGTCGGCAATCATGTTGCCGCCGCCTTGCCAGGGCGGCATGTCTTCGAGCAGCGCGCGCCGGCCCCACAGGGCGCCAATGCCGGTCGGGCCGAATACCTTGTGGCCCGAGAACACGAAGAAGTCGGCGCCCAGCGCCTGCACGTCGGTACGCATGTGCGACACCGATTGCGCGCCGTCGACCAGCACCGGCACGCCTGCGGCATGGGCCAGGTCGACGATCTGGCGGATCGGGGTGACCGTGCCCAGCGCGTTCGATACCTGGGTTACCGCCACGATCCTGGTCCGCTCGTTGAGCAACTTCACGTATTCATCCAGCAGTATCTGGCCGCTGTCATCCACCGGAATCACCCGCAGGCGCGCGCCTTTTTCTGCCGCCAGTTGCTGCCACGGCACGATGTTGGCATGGTGTTCCAGGTGCGAGACGATGATTTCGTCGCCTGCGCCCACGTGCTTGCCGCCCCAGCTCTTGGCCACCAGGTTGATGGCCTCGGTGGTGCCGCGCACGAAGATGACTTCATTCACGTCCGTCGCGTTGATGAAGCTGCGCACCCGTTCGCGCGCGCCTTCATAGGCATCGGTGGCGCGCGCTGCCAGTTCGTGGGCCGCGCGATGGATGTTGGAGTTCTCGCGCCGATAGAATTCCGACAGCCGGTCGATCACCGCCTGCGGCTTGTGGGTGGTGGCGGCATTGTCGAGCCACACCAGCTGCCGGCCATTGACGCGTTCCTGCAGGATCGGGAAATCACGTCGCACGGCATGCACGTCAAAGCCAGCCGGCTGCTGGCCGCCACCGGGCGCCGACACCGGATGCGGAGCGGCCTTGGCCGGGGTCACATAGCCGTTCGGATGCTGCACGGAATGCACGAAGTAGTACTGCGGCGATGAAGCCGCCGAAGTCGACGCCGCCGATGGTGCCGGCACCGCCACTGGCACCGCTGCCGGCGCCGACACGGCGGGGGCCGACGCTGGCGCTTGCGGATGACCGTGACTGCCATTGAGGAAGTAATAACCGCCATCGGCGACGCCGTTGCCGGCGGGGCCGGGCAAGGCATCACTGCCGAGCGCTTGCGGCACGCCCAGCACAGCGCCGCCCAGACGCGGCTCATAGGCTGGCAGCGCCGACAGCGCCTTGTCCGGCACGCCGTTGCCGGCCTGGGCCGCCGGCGCCAGTGCCGGCGCGCGGTTGCCCAATGTCAGCACCTGGTGCGGCGACGACGGGATCAGGTTCACGCCCGGCGCCAATCCTTGCGGGATGGCGGTGCCGGGCACGCCCTGGCCGAGTCCGACCGGACTGGCCAGGGGCGACGCCGGGGGCGCCACATTGGCCGGCGGCTGGAAGCCGTGCGGCAGCGAAGGCGGCGCGGCGAACAGCTCCGTGGCCAGCCGCGCCAGCAGTGCCGGATCAAACGGCGGTACCACTTCTTGCGGGGGAGGGAGAGGGGATGTGCTCACGGTTGCCTATTATTTATAGGTGTCGGGATAGTCGTGGTACTTGTTGATCTCGACATCGTCCAGCACCGCCAGCGCATCCGTGGTCAGCACCGCCAGCGAGCAATAGAGCGAGATCAGGTACGACGAGATCGCATGGTTGTTGATGCCCATGAAGCGCACCGACAGCCCCGGGCTCTGTTCGCCCGGCAGGCCCGGCTGGAACAGCCCGACCACGCCCTGGCGCTTGTCGCCCACGCGCAGCAGCAGGATCTTGCTCTTGCCGTCGGCCACCGGCACCTTGTCGGACGGGATCAGCGGAATGCCGCGCCAGGTGATGAATTGCGAACCGAACAGGCTGACCGTGGGCGGCGGCGTGCCACGACGGGTGGCTTCGCGACCGAAGGCGGCAATCGCCAGCGGGTGGGTCAGGAAGAAGGCCGGTTCCTTCCACACCTTGGTCAGCAGCTCGTCCAGGTCGTCCGGGGTCGGTGCGCCCGTCAGCGGGAAGATCCGCTGTTCGTCGGTCACCTGCGCCAGCAGGCCGTAGTCCGGGTTATTGATCAGTTCGCTTTCCTGGTTTTCCTTGATGGTCTCGATGGTCAGGCGCAACTGCTCCTTGATCTGGTCGTGCGGGCTGCTGTACAGGTCCGAGATCCGGGTATGCACGTCCAGCACGGTCGAGACCGCATTGAGGAAGAATTCGCGCGGCTGCTCTTCATAGTCCACGAAAGTGCGCGGCAGCTGGTTTTCTTCTTCGCGAGCGGTGCAGGTGACCTTGATCGACTCCGGGTTCTTGACCTTGTTCAAGCGATAGATACCCGCTTCCACCGGCACCCATTGCAGCAGGTGCGTCAGCCAGCGCGGGCTGATGGTTTCGAGTTGGGGAGCGGTCTTGGTCGCATTGGCTAATTGCCGTGCTGCATTATCGCCAAGTGCGACGGTACCACCGACTGTTGCCGACATCGTGACTCCATGTAGTAGAAGATTGGGGGGAAGGATTTGCGCTATGGAAGCGACGCCCAGAGTGTCGCGGCTGGGCCGGGTGTGCTCAACATGCTATAGCCATCAACTCTAGCCCGCGCACCAGGTTCTGCTGGTGGATGCTCTCGCCACGGGTGATCAGGGCCGATGGGGTCAAGGTCAGCGCGGTCGCCAGTTTTTCTACCGTCACCAGCGATGCGATGGCGGTGCCGCGCTCGATCTCGCCGATATAGGATCGATTCAGGTTGGAATTCTCGGCCAGTTGCTCTTGCGACCAGCCGCGCGCCCGTCGCAGCTGGCGCACCCCGATGCCGAAGTTCTGCACCAGCGGGCTGGCAGCGATGTCGCCGGCCGCCAGCGGTTCGAGCGTTTCCTTTTTTGCCGTCTGTGCCGTCTGTGTCATGGGTGCCTTCTTTCAGGCTGCCGCGGCCGTAGGAGGCAGCGCGCCGATACCACGCTCCTCTTCGCGCGAAGCGGCCTGCGAGATATGCGCCCCGGGCGGCACATCCTGGGTCAACCAGACATTGCCGCCGATCACCGCACCCTGGCCCACCGTGATGCGGCCCAGGATGGTGGCGCCGGCATAGATCACCACATCGTCCTGCACTACCGGATGGCGCGGCCATCCCTTTTGCAGGTTGCCCTCGGCGTCGGTCGGAAAACGTTTCGCGCCCAGCGTGACAGCCTGGTAGATGCGTACCCGTTCGCCGATGACGGCGGTCTCGCCGATCACCACGCCGGTGCCATGGTCGATGAAGAAGGCCGCGCCGATACGCGCCCCCGGATGGATGTCGATGCCGGTGGTGCTGTGCGCCAGCTCCGAGATGATGCGCGCCAGCAGCGGCAGGCCCAGGTGATACAGGCGATGCGCCAGGCGGTAATGGATCATCGCCAGTACGCCCGGATAGCAGAGCAGCACTTCGTCCACGCTGCGCGCGGCGGGGTCGCCCTGGAAGGCGGCCAGCACGTCGCTGTCGAGCAGGGCCCGGATATCGGGCAGCGAGGCGGCGAAGGCGCGCGTGACATGCAGCGCCTGCTGCTCGGCCTCGGCGGCGCTGTCGGCCTGGTCCTGCAGCCCGGCGCTGTAGCGCAGTTCGAGCTGCACCTGCTTGAGCAGGCCGTGCAGGGCGGCGTCGAGGGAATAAGCGACGTGGAAGTTCTCGCTTTCCTGGCGCAGGTCCGGCGGCCCCAGGCGCATCGGAAACAAGACCCCCTTGAGTTGCTCGACGATGACCGACAAGGCCTCGCGCGACGGAAATTCGCGCGCCCCGGCGTCGCTATTGCGGCGCTGCGCGGCACGCCAGCCCAGGCGCACCTCCTGCAGCGACTGCACGATCTGATAGATATCGAAACTGGCCATGCATTCCTCTGATGTGATGAAGACGCGAGGTCGGGTTCAGTCCTGGACCCAGGGCAAACCGTGGAAGCGCCAGCCATCACCGTGGCCGCGCTGCCCGTGAGCGTCGATCTCGCCCTCGAAGCCTTCGCTGATATTGAAAATACAGGTCAGGCCGGCCTTGGTCGCGGCTTCGGCGGCGGCGGCCGAGCGCTTGCCGCTGCGGCACAGCAACAGCGCCGGCACCTGCTTGCCGCCGATACGGCTTTCCAGCTCACGCACAAAGCGCGGGTTGCGCGACATCGCGGTGCCGGTGGCCCAGGCCACGTGCAGGGTATCGGGCACTTGCCCCACGAACTTGCGCTCTTCGGCAGTGCGCACATCGACTAACAGGACCTGACCGGTAGAGAACAACTCCCAGGCGGTCTGCGGATTGACCGTGCCGGCAAAGGGCAGGCCGGCGGCAGCGGCCTGGTCGCGGATCGCCTGCAAGGCTTCAGGCAGTTCGATGTTGCCGGAGGGGGCGGTGGTGGATGCGGGCGCGGCGGCCGCGTTTGCCGATGACATGTGGGTGGCTCCTGTTGATTTGGCGTGGGTGCGCCGTCAGCGGTTTTGGTGGCTATAGACGGCATCGATGAGGAGACTTTAAATCCCGCTCTTAGCAAACCAAACGAATTAAAAATTGGTTTCTAAGTTGGAAACCGAATAACGCCGAGCTTCACGCGCGACAGTGTCTGTCTCACATGCGCTCTGGGCGGGCGTTGCCGTCGATGCGCCGCAAACCGAATTTGTTAATGCGAAATCGGTCGTTCCGCAAAGCAGCACGCCGCCCGTAATCTCCGCTCTGTTTTGCAGAACTCACGTCTATTGATTAAATGAGTTCTAACTACTATTTCGGGAAAATAATGAGCGCAAATCGCCGGCAGTTCTTGTTGTCATCTGGAGCCCTCCTGGTCGCATCGGCCTGGCCAGGCATCGTCTACTCGCAGACCGAGCCGCGTCGCGGCGGGGTGCTCAATGTGCACCTGGGTTCCGAGCAGCGCATCCTGAACCCGTCACTGCGGGCCTCGACCGGGGTCTATATCGTCACCAGCAAGATCATCGAATCGCTGGTCGACCTCGACGCCGATGGCCGTCCAGTGCCGCAACTGGCCACCTCGTGGACTACCTCGGCCGACGGCAAGACGATCACCTTCAAGTTGCGCGAAGGCGTGAAGTGGCACGATGGAAAGCCGTTCACTTCGTCCGACGTGCAGTACAACGCGCTCGAACTGTGGAAGAAGCAGCTCAACTTCGCCACCGCGCTGCAGTTGTACCTGCACGCGGTCGACACGCCGGATGCGCATACGGTGGTGTTCCGCTACGAGCGCCCGATGCCGCTCGATCTGTTGCTGCGCGCGCTGGCCGACCTCGGCTACGTGGTGCCGCGACATGTGTTCGAAGGCAAGAACGTGCTGGAGAATCCGGCCAATACGGCGCCGATCGGCACCGGTCCCTACAGGTTCGTCGAATACCAGCGCGGCCAGTACATCATCGCCGAGCGCAATCCCAACTACTGGCGTAAAGGCCTGCCGTACCTGGATCGCGTGGTGTGGCGCATCATCACCGACAAGTCGGCCGCCACCGCCGCCATCGAAACCGGGCAGATCCAGTTGAGCGCGTATTCGCAGTTGTCGCTGGCCGACCTCGATCGCCTGCGCAAGAACCCCAAGTTCGACGTGCGCAGCAAGGGGCTCGAAGCCAACGTCTTCAATAACACCGTCGAATTCAACTTCCGCCGCAAGGAACTGGCCGATGTGCGCGTGCGCCGCGCCATCGTGCATGCGATCGATATCGACTTCTTCATCCAGAACTTCCTGTACGGCCTGGGCAAGCCGGCGTCGGGACCGATCCCGTCGACTTCGTCGTTCTTCCCCAAGGGCAGCAAGCCGCCGTATCCATTCGACACCAAGCGCGCCGAATCGCTGCTGGACGAAGCCGGCTACAAGCGAGGCCGTGGCGGCGTGCGTTTCAGCCTGAAGCTGGTGCCGATCCAGAACGGCGAAGACGTGCCGCTGCTGGCCACCTTCATCCAGCAATCGCTGGAACAGGTGGGCATCAAGGTCGAGATCGTCCAGTACGATATCGCCGGCGCCCTCAATGCGGTCTACAAGGACAACACCTTCGACATCGCCACCGGCTGGCACCAGTATCGCGGCGATCCGGCGGTCTCGACCACCGTCTGGTACCGCTCGGGCAGCCCGGCCGGCGCGCCGTGGACCAACCAGTACGGCTGGAAGTCGGACAAGGTCGACAAGCTGATCGACGACGCCGCCACCGAGATCGACGCCAACAAGCGTCGCGCGCTGTACGGCGAGTGGGTCAAGACGGTCAACGACGAGTTGCCGATCTGGATGGCCACCGAGCGCGAGTTCTATTCGGTCGTCAGCCGCAACGTGCACAACAGCCATAACAATGCGCGCTGGCCATCGAGCAGCTGGCACGACACCTGGATCAACGCCTAAGGGGGCAGGGCATGCGTTTTCTCGCCCTGGCCGGACGCCGCCTGCTGGCGGCCTTGCCGGCCTTGCTGATCATCCTGGCCGGCCTGTTCCTGCTGCTGCAGCTGGCGCCCGGCGACACCGTCGACGCGCTGGTGGCGCAGATGGGCGGGGCCGACGCCACCATGATCGCCAACCTGCGCCAGTACTATCAGCTCAATGACTCGGTCTCGGTGCGCCTGGGCGACTACCTGTGGCGCCTGATCCACCTCGACCTCGGTCATTCGGCGATCTATGGCAAGCCGGTGGCGCTGGTGATTGCCGAACGCCTGCCTGCCACGCTGCTGCTGATGGGTTCCTCGCTGGCAATCGCCTTCGCGTTCGGCATGGCGCTGGGCGTGCTGGCGGCGCGCCGGGTCAATCGCTGGCCCGACAACCTGATCTCGACCCTGGGCCTGGTGTTCTATGCCACGCCATCGTTCTGGTTCGGCCTGATGGGTATCTTCGTGTTTGCGGTCTGGCTCAACTGGCTGCCCTCGGGCGGTTTCGAGTCGATCGACGTGGCGCTGCACGGGCTGGCCCGGGTGGCTGACATCGCCTGGCACCTGACGTTGCCGACCATTACGCTGTCGCTGATCTTCCTGGCGATCTACCTGCGCATCATGCGGGCCTCGATGCTGGAAGTCTCGACCCAGGATTTCGTGCGCACCGCGCGCGCCAAGGGCGTCGGCGAGACTGCCGTGGTGGCGCGCCACATGCTGCGCAACGCCTTGCTGCCGATGGTTACGCTGATCGGCCTGCAGGCCGGCACCATGCTGGGTGGCTCGGTGGTGGTGGAGACCGTGTTCTCGTTGCCCGGACTGGGTCGGCTGGCCTATGAAGCGGTGGTGCAGCGCGATTTGAATACCTTGCTGGGCATCGTATTCGTCTCGGCGCTGCTGGTGATTGCCATCAATTTCCTGGTCGACCTGCTGTATGCCCGACTCGACCCGCGCATTGCCGGCACGCATTGATGTGCCGCTCCTCCTGAGTTTTCCATGAACCTGTTCAAACGCTATCTGCGCAACCCGGCCGCCGTGGTCGGATTGGCGCTACTGCTGCTGGTGATTCTGGGCGCCCTCGGCGCCGACTTCGCCTTTCCGCGCAATCCGCTGTCGCTGGCCGGGCGTCCGCTCCAGTGGCCGGGCGACAATGCCCGCTTCCTGTTCGGCACCGACCAGGTGGGGCGCGACATCGCCGCCCAGATCCTGCATGGCGCGCGGGTGTCGCTGGCCATCGGCCTGGTGGCGACCGCCATCGCCGCCTTCATCGGGCTGGTGATCGGCGCGCTGGCCGGTTTCTACGGCGGCTGGCTGGACGACGTGCTCATGCGCGTCACCGAAGCCTTCCAGATCCTGCCCAACTTCCTGTTGCTGCTGGTGCTGGTGGCGGTATTCGGCTCCGAGATCCAGACCGTGGTGCTGTCGATCGGCCTGGTGTCATGGCCGCCGGTGGCGCGCCTGACCCGTTCCGAGTTCCTGACGCTGCGCCAGCGCGAGTTCGTGCAGGCCGCGCGCAGCCTGGGCGTGGGCGACTTCAAGCTGATCTTCCGCGAAATCCTGCCCAATGCGTTGCCGCCGGTGATCGTCTATGCCAGCGTCATCATGGCCGTGGCGATCCTGCTCGAGAGCGCGCTGGCCTTTCTCAACCTGTCCGACCCCAACGTGCCATCGTGGGGCAACCTGATCGGCGCCGGCCGTGGCGTGATCCGGGTCCAGTGGTATGTCTCGGCCATTCCCGGGGTGGCCATCCTGGTGACGGTGCTGGGCATTTCCCTGGTCGGCCAGGGCCTCAACGACGCCCTCAATCCAAGGTTGCACCGCTCATGAACGCCATCGACACCACCATCGCCGATCACCCGGCCCCCTTGCTGTCGTTGCGCAACGTCTCGATTGCCTTGCCACGCGGCGCCGACCGGGCGCTGGCGCTGGACGATGTATCGTTCGACCTGCACGCTGGCGAAGTGCTGTGCGTGGTCGGCGAGAGCGGCTCGGGCAAGTCGCTGACCGCCACTTCGTTGCTGGGCCTGCTGCCGGATGGCGTCCACCGCAGCGGCGGCCAGGCCTTGTGGGAGGGCGGCGAAGATATCTTCTCGCTGTCACCGCAGGCCTTGCGCAGCCTGCGCGGGCGCCGCATCGGCATGATCTTCCAGGAACCGATGAGCGCCTTGAACCCGCTGCACACCATCGGTCGCCAGTTGGCCGAGGTGTTCCAGGTGCATACCCGGCTCAGGCGCGCCGAGATCGACGCCAGGGTGCTCGACCTGCTGGTGTCGGTACAGATTCCCGACGCCCAGCGCACCTTGCGCGCCTATCCGCACGAGCTGTCGGGCGGGCAGCGGCAACGGGTCATGATCGCCATGGCGCTGGCGCTGGAGCCGGCCTTGCTGATCGCCGATGAACCGACCACGGCGCTGGACGTCACCACTCAAGCACAGATCCTGCAATTGATTCATGACCTGCAGCGGCGGCGCGGCACGGCGGTGCTGTTCATCACCCACGACTTCGGCGTGGTGGCCGAGATTGCCGATCGGGTGGTGGTGATGCAGCGCGGCAAGCTGGTCGAAAGCGGCAGCGCCGCCGACGTGCTGCAGGCGCCGCGTCATCCCTATACCCAAAGCCTGATCGCCGCCGTGCCGTCGATGGTGCCGCCGCCGGCGCGCCCGCAGCGGGCCGATGCGCCGGCAGCGCTTGAGATCAACGGACTGTCCAAGACCTATCGTCCGCGCGGCTGGTTCACTCGCAACGGTCGCACCACGCATGCGGTGGCCGACGTCAGCCTGGTGCTGCCGGCCGGCGCCACGCTGGGCGTGGTCGGCGAAAGCGGCTCGGGCAAGTCGACCCTGGCGCGCCTGGTGCTGGGACTGATCGCGCCCGATAGCGGCAGCCTGCTGGTCAATGGCCAGCCATTGGCGGCCGGGCGCGCTCAGCGACGCCAGCGGGCGCGCACCATCCAGATGGTGTTCCAGGACCCCTACGGTTCGCTCAACCCGCGTCACACGGTAGGTGATATCGTCGCGCAAGGGCCGCTGGAGCAGGGCGTGCCGCGCAGCCAGGTGCGGGCGCAGGTGCGCGAGCTGTTCGAACTGGTCGGGCTCGATCCCAATTCGCTGCATCGCTACGCGCACGAGTTTTCCGGTGGCCAGCGCCAGCGCATCGGGCTGGCGCGCGCGCTGGCGTTGCAGCCGCAGATATTGCTGGCCGACGAGCCGGTGTCGGCGCTGGACGTCTCGGTGCAGGCGCAGGTGTTGCAGTTGCTGGCACGCCTGCGCGAACAACTGGGCCTGTCGATCCTGTTCATCACGCATGACCTGCGGGTGGCGGCCCAGGTGTGCGACCGCATCGCCGTCATGAAAGACGGTCGTGTGGTCGAGCAGGCGAGCAGCGCCGAGCTGTTTGCCCGCCCGAGCCACCCCTATACCCAGGCGCTGCTGTCGGCAGTGCCGGGGCGTGACTGGCATCATGCGCTTGCCGGCCAGTCGGCCTGAACGTACTTTTCAAGGAGACACACAATGACAGAACGCGTCGACCACGTGGTAATCCACGTCGAGGACCAGCTCGACCAGGCCGCCGAACAATATGCCCGGCTGGGCTTTACGCTCACCGCGCGCGGCCACCATTCGAAGGGCACCAGCAACCACCTGGCCATCTTCGGCGACGACTATCTCGAACTGCTGGGCGTCGAGCCGCGCAACGCCAGCCTGCGCTGGGGCCATCCGGCCGGGTTGGCAGGGCTGGTATTCAAGACCACCGACGCCGACCAGACCTGGCAACAACTGCGTGAGCGCGATGTGCCGTTGGAAGGCGAAGCGCCGCAGGCGTTTCACCGTCCGGTCGAGATCGATGGCGTGAACCTGGGCGATGCCCGCTTTCGCACGCTGCGCATCGCCGCCGACCGCATTCCCAATGGTCGCGTCTTCTTCTGTGAGCATGGCACGCCGGAGCTGGTATGGCGGCGTGAATGGCAAAGCCATCCGAATGGCGCCCAGGGGCTGGCCGAATATGTCTACCTGGCACTCGATCCGGACGCCGCAGCAGGCATCCTGGCGCAAGCCTTCGGCCGCGGCGAGATCAGCCGTCACCCGCAGGGCGTGCGGTTCCAGGCAGGTCCGGTGGCGATCTGGTATCTCACGCGCGACGGCGTGGCGGCGCACTACGGCATCGACGCCAGCCAGGTGCCGCAGGGCATCGAGCGCGCCGTCGGGCTGACCATCAAGGTCGAGTCGGTCAATGTGGCCGAGCAAGTACTGGCGGCCAATGCCGTGGCTGGCGTGAAGCGCCATGGCGACAAGCTGGTGGTGACGCCGGACCAGGCCAATGGCGTGATCCTCGCGTTTGCCTGAGAAGGCAGCGCGCAGATGCGGTAGCATAGTCGGAACGGACCGGTGTAACGCCGGTCCGATCTCGTTTTCGACTAACAGAAAGACCGCACATGGACCATGACGCGCGCAGCCGCAGCATCCAGGATCGCCGTATCGCCTTGCTGATCGACGCCGACAATGTCTCGCACACCAAGATCGCCGCCATGCTGGGCGAGCTTTCGCGCTACGGCAGCGCCAACATCCGCCGCGCCTACGGCGACTGGGGCAGCACCAGTCTCAAGGGGTGGAAGGACAAGCTGCACGAATTCGCGATCCGCCCGGTGCAGCAATTCAGTTATTCCAGCGGCAAGAACGCCACCGACATCGCGCTGGTGATCGACGCCATGGAACTGCTCTACACCCAGAAGCCCGACGCCTTCTGCCTGGCCTCCAGCGACGCCGATTTCACGCCGCTGGTGATGCAGCTCAAGGCCAATGGGCATGACGTCTATGGCTTCGGCGAGCGCAAGACGCCGAAGCCCTTCGTCAACGCCTGTACCACCTTCCTTTACCTGGACAACCTGGGCGACGCCCAGGCGCCACTGGCCGATGCGCTCGAGCCGGTCAAGCCAAAGGGACGTGCCACGCGTGGCGCCAAGGCCCGTGCGGCCGAAGCGGTGACCGAAAAGCCGGTCGAAAAAACCGCCACCAAGGCGCCGGCCGGCAAGTCGCTGGCGCAGGACGCCACCCTGGTGACGCTATTGCGCGGTGCAGTCGAGGCGGCCGCCCACGAAGACGGCTGGGCGCAGATGTCTGCCGCCGGCAGCGCCGCCAAGCGCCAGGCCCCCATCGATCCCCGCAACTATGGCGTGAAGAACTTCCCGGCGCTGTTTGCGGCGACTGGGCTGTTCGAGATCGTCAAGGGTGAAAATGGTCATTCGTACGTGGCCGACAAGCGCAACAAGGACAGGGCCGCCAAGCCGGTGTTGTAAAGCTTCAGCATTGCCGGATGGGCAGGAAAGCAGAGTGATCATGAGAAGTAGAAGCCAGGCCACCTTGATTGGCCTGACGGCAGTATTGCTATGGAGTTTCATCGTCGGCCTGATTCGCGCGGTAGCCGATCATTGGGGGGCAGTGACCGGCGCGGCCCTGATTTATTCGCTGGCGTCGGTGCTGTTGCTGGCGACGCTGGGTTTTCCCCGGTTGCGCGCGTTTCCGCGGGCCTACCTGTTCTGGGGCAGCGTGCTGTTCGTGGTCTACGAGCTGTGCCTTTCGCTGTCCATCGGCTACGCCAGCAACGCCCGCCAGGCGATCGAGGTGGGCATGGTCAACTACCTGTGGCCGACCTTCACGCTGGTGGCGGCGATCCTGTTCAACCAGCAGAAGTCGAATGCGCTGGTGATCCCCGGTTTCATCCTGTCGATGCTGGGAATCTGCTGGGTCCTGGGCGGCGAGCAGGGGATCGATCTGCCCGGCATGCTCGCCAACCTGCGTCAGAACCCTTTTAGTTATGGATTGGCCTTTGCCGGCGCCTTGATCTGGGCTGCCTACTGCACCGTGACCGCACGCCTGGCCAACGGCAAGAACGGCGTCACGCTGTTCTTCCTGCTGGTCGCGCTGGCGTTATGGGTCAAGGTGCTGGTCGCCGGTGACGGGCCGGGTTCGATCGTCGTGACCTGGCCGGCACTGGTCTATCTGGTGCTGGCCGCGGCCGCCATGGGCCTGGGTTATGCGGCGTGGAACGTCGGCATCCTGCAAGGCAATGTCACGGTACTGGCGGGCGCATCCTATTTCATTCCGGTGATATCGGCGGCGCTGTCGGCGCTGCTGCTGGAGGCGCCGCTGACCGCCGCATTCTGGCAAGGCGCGGCGATGGTCTGCGGCGGCGCGCTGCTGTGCTGGGTGGCAACCCGCTCACGCACATAGAACTTGCCGGCCCGGTTCGAGTCGATGAAGGTGGTCAATGACCATCTTTGCCACTCGACGACAGGGAAATCTGTGAAAGTACTCAGTGTTTTTGGAACCCGCCCGGAAGCCATCAAGATGGCGCCCGTAGTCAGGCAATTGAAGGCCGATGCGACCATCCAAGCCAGTGTCTGCGTCACCGGCCAGCAGCGCCAGATGCTCGACCAGGTGCTGCAGGCGTTCGATATCGTGCCCGAGCATGACCTCGACATCATGCAGCCCGGTCAGAGCCTGACCGACATCACGAGCAGGATCATGCACGGCATCGCGCCGGTGCTGGCGCAGGTCAAGCCCGATCTGGTGCTGGTGCACGGCGACACTTCGACCACCTTCGCCGCCAGCCTGGCGGCGTATTACCAGCGCATTCCGGTGGGTCATGTCGAAGCCGGTCTGCGCACCGGCAATATCTATTCGCCCTGGCCGGAAGAAATCAATCGCCGCCTGACCGGCGTGATCGCGGCCCAGCACTTCGCCCCCACCGCAGTTGCCCGCGCCAACCTGTTAGCCGAAGGCGTCGCGGCGGACGCCATCTGCGTCACCGGCAATACGGTGGTCGATGCATTGCTGCTGATGGTGCAGCGGATCGGCGCGGACCCCGCGCTCAGCCGGCGCCTGGATGCGCAATTCGCCTTTCTCGATGCCGGCCGCAAGCTGATCCTGGTCACCGGCCATCGCCGCGAGAGCTTCGGCCAGGGCTTTGAAAACATCTGCCTGGCACTGCGCGAGCTGGCCGGGCGCGACGATGTCGACGTGGTCTATCCGGTGCACCTCAATCCCAACGTGCAGGAGCCGGTGCGCCGCATTCTCGGCGACTGCCCGCGCGTGCACCTGATCGCGCCGCTGGACTACATTCCATTCATTCATCTGATGCAGCGCTGCCATCTGATCCTCACCGATTCCGGCGGCATCCAGGAAGAAGCGCCATCGCTGGGCAAGCCGGTCCTGCTGATGCGCGACACCACCGAGCGCCCGGAAGGCGTCGATGCCGGCGCGGTCAGGCTGGTCGGGACCGATGTCGGCAATATCGTGGCGCAAACCCTGCGCCTGCTGGACCAGCCCGCGCACTATGCGGCCATGGCACAGGCCGGGAATCCCTATGGTGACGGCCAGGCAGCGCCACGCATCGTGGCGCAACTGCGCGCCATGCTTGACGAGCTACCTACTAGAAGGTAGGATGCTTGCATGACATCTGCAAGCGGCACCGCCGACCTCATTCTTTCCTGCGCACAATCGCTGATCGTCGCGGGGGGCTATAACGGCTTCAGTTATGCCGACATTGCCAAGGTGGTCGGCATTCGCAACGCCAGCATCCACCACCATTTTCCGGCCAAGGCCGATCTGGTGCGCACGCTGGTGGCGCGTTATCGCAAGGATGCAGAAACCGGCATCGCCGGGCTCGAACGCAGCGTGACCGAGCCGGTGGCGCAATTGCGCGCCTACACCGGTTACTGGAAGGCCTGCATCGCCGACGTCCATTCATCGATCTGCGTCTGCGCCTTGCTGGCAGCCGAGATTCCGGTGCTGCCGGAAGAGGTGGCGCTTGAGGTGAGGGCGCATTTTCGTGGCCTCTCGGCATGGCTGGCCTCGGTATTCGAGCGCGGCGCGCGTGACGAGAGCCTGAAGCTGTCGTCACCACCCAAGGTCGAGGCAGAGATATTTCTGGCATCGATTCATGGCGCCATGCTGTCGGCCCGCGCCTACCGTGACGGCAAGATCTTCGGCGAGATCGTCGATCCGCTGGTGGCACGACTGGTGCGTTGAAGCAGGGCGCTTTTCGAAGCGCCCATTTATTTAGTCTGCTTACCTACATACTAATAGGTAGGTTTTATTTTTATAAGGAAACGTCATGTTCGGTATCTCCCCGCTTGGCTGGCTGCACACCATGGGCAGTCTGCCCGCCATTCCCCTGGCGATATACATGATCGCCCGCCATGGCCGGATCGTGGCGCGCTCGGGCGCCGGGGCGGCTTATTTTTTGTCCATGCTGATTGGTGCGCTGACGGTGTTCCTGGTGGCGCATCAACCGATAAGCTACGGCATCGCGATCGCGACGCTGCTGTTCCTGCTGGGCGGTTACGGGCTGGCTTATCTGCGCCCTCGACATGCCTTGGCCCGCTATGCCGAAACCGTGCTGCTGAGCCTGACGGTATTCTTGCTGATGGTGCCCACCGTCAGCGAAACCTTGCGCCGCGTGCCCGATGGACATCCGTTCGTCACCGACATGGGGTCAGCGTTGCTGCTCGGCGCGCAGGCCGTGCTGCTGATCATGTTACTGGTAGGCGTGACTCTGCAGATAGTGAATTTGCGCAAGCAGGGCCGCGCAGCGATGACTTAGACTGCTGATGAAGTGTTCCTGGGAGGTATGGCATGGCACGCAACCCCGTAAGGCCGGTCGAGCCGGTCGATGCAGTAGGCGCCGTCAGGAGGGTCGACAGCGGCTCGACCTATTACCGGCATCTGAAGCAGTGGCAGATTTATTCAGAGGTGTGTGCCGCCGAGCGACGCGCCCGTGAGCGACGCGAACGGCGGGCCAAATCGGCACCGTTCAAGACCATCCCGAAGAAGTAAGCCGGCGCGGCGTCATTTCAGATAAGAACGCAAGGTCTTCATCAAGGTATCGATCTCGGCATCCGGATCGACCGCAGCGGTTGGCGGCCGGCCTTCGATGGGCGCACCAAAGAGTTCGTGCAGGTGGCTTTCGAGCACTTCGGCCATCAAGCCGTTGGCAGCGCCCCGCAGGGCGGCAATCTGCTGCAACAGCGACTTGCAGTCGACGCCTTCCAGCACCGCGCGCTCGAGCGCTTCGGCCTGTCCCTTGATACGGCGCAGCCGCGTGACTGCGCTTTTTTTATCTTCGTCGGAATAGGGCATGGCGCGGCAATCTCGTTGTAGGAATGAACCGTGGCGCGGCCAGGCGCGCCACGGTCTTGCACGTTAGGCGAAGTGCACCACGCTGCGGATCGACTTGCCTTCATGCATCAGGTCGAAGGCTTCGTTGATCTTGTCCAGGCCCATGGTGTGGGTGACGAAGGGCGCCAGTTCGATCTTGCCGCTCATCGCATCTTCGACCATGCCGGGCAGTTGGCTGCGACCCTTGACGCCGCCGAAGGCCGACCCCTTCCAGACACGGCCGGTGACCAGCTGGAACGGACGGGTCGAGATTTCCTGGCCGGCGCCGGCCACGCCGATGACGATCGACTGGCCCCAGCCGCGGTGGGCCGATTCCAGTGCGGCGCGCATCACATTGACGTTACCGATGCATTCGAAGGTGTGGTCGATGCCCCAGCCGGTCATCTCGATCAAGACCTGCTGGATCGGCTTCTCGTGGTCCTTCGGATTGATGCAATCGGTGGCGCCGAACTGGCGTGCCAGCTCGAACTTGGCCGGATTGGTGTCGATGGCGATGATGCGGCCAGCCTTGGCCTGGCGCGCGCCCTGGATCACCGCCAGGCCGATGCCGCCCAGCCCGAACACCGCGACCGAATCGCCTTCCTGCACCTTGGCCGTGTTGTGCACCGCGCCGATGCCGGTGGTCACGCCACAGCCCAGCAGGCAGACGTGTTCCGGATTGGCTTGCGGGTTGATCTTGGCCAGCGATACCTCGGCGACCACCGTGTATTCGCTGAAGGTGGAACAGCCCATGTAGTGATAGATCGGTTGGCCGTTATACGAAAAACGGGTGGTGCCGTCCGGCATGACACCCTTGCCCTGGGTGGCGCGCACCGCGACGCACAGGTTGGTCTTGCCCGAGCGGCAGAAATCGCACTCGCCGCATTCGGCGGTATAGAGCGGAATGACATGGTCGCCCGGCTTGACGCTGGTGACGCCTTCGCCCACTTCCACCACGATGCCCGCGCCTTCGTGACCCAGCACCACCGGGAACAGGCCTTCGGGATCTTCGCCCGACAGGGTAAAGGCATCGGTATGGCAGACACCGGTGTTGGTGATCTTGATCAGCACTTCACCCTTTTTCGGCGGCGCGACGTCGATCTCGACGATCTGCAGGGGCTGTCCTGCGGCGAAGGCTACTGCGGCGCGTGATTTCATGGCTGGGGTCCTTAATTGACGGGTGACAGGGAGAGCTGATGCTGCTTCCGGATGGCCGCGCGTGGTGTCACGTCGGGCCGGATGCGGCATTATCTTATACTGGTGGGGAGTATGCAAGCTCAGGTGTGATTACCTAAATGGTTGCTAAATGGAAATTACTCTCTGTCCGGTCGATGGGGCCGCATGTTCATTTTGCTAACAATCCGGGCCTGAGCCAGAACTGCGCACGGGTGTTCGTGCCATTGTCAGGGAACGCAGGTATCCTGTCGCGGGTCTTTATCTCCACCTCCCAATCGACCACGACAGGCATGACGCAGAACAACCAACTGGCCGCGCTGAGCCGCGCCGAGCTCGAAAACGAAGTCGCCATGAGCGAAGTCAGGCGGCTGGCGCTGTTCGAGGCGATCGATGACGGCTTTTGCATCATCAAGTTCATCGACGGCCCGCACGGCCCGTTGAGCGATTATGTCCATATCGAAGCCAACTCCGGCTACGAACGCCATACCGGCATTGCCGGCATCGTCGGCAAGCGTCTGCGCGAGATCGAACCCGATCACGCCGAGGTCTGGCTCGAGATCTACCGCAAAGTGTTATTCGAAGGTCAGCCCGTGCGCTTCGAACAGGAGTTCGTGGCCGTCGGTCGCCACATCGAGGTCTCGGCCCGGCGCGCCGGGCCGGTCGAGCTGCACCAGGTCTCGGTGCTGTTTCGGGACGTAACGGCGCGCAAGCAGACCGAATCGGCCTTGCGCGAGAATGTCGAGCGGGTGCAACTGGCCCTGGCCGCAGGCGCCATCATCGGCACCTGGGTCTGGGACCTGCCAACCGATCGTTTCAGCGTCGACGAAGGCTTCGCCAGCGCATTCGGTTTCGATCCGGCGCGCAGCCGCTCAGGGCTCAGCCTGACCGAGGTGGTCGAGACGGTCCACCCGGACGACCGGCCAGGCTTGATCGCAGCCATCAACGAAGCGGTCGCCCGTGGCGGCGCCTATGCCCACCAATACCGCACCCGTCGCCTGGATGGCCGCTATTACTGGCTGGAAGCCAATGGCCGCGTCGACATCGATGCCGATGGCGTCGCCACCCGCTTCCCCGGCGTGCTGATCGATATCGAAGGGCGGCGCGCCGTCGAGGCCGAACGCGATCGCGCCACCTCCGCCTTGCGCGGACTCAACGAGTCCCTTGAACAACGGGTGGAACAGCGCACCGCCGCACTGCTGAAGGCCGAAGAAGCGCTGCGCCAGGCCCAGAAGATGGAAGCGGTGGGGCAATTGACCGGTGGCTTGGCGCACGATTTCAATAACATCCTGGCCGGCATCGGCGGCAGCCTGGAATTGATGAAGATACGCCTGGCGCAGGGCCGCATCGCCGACATCGAGCGGCACCTCAATGGCGCCCAGTCCGCCGTCAAGCGGGCCGCTGCGCTGACGCAGCGCTTGCTGGCGTTTTCGCGGCGCCAGACGCTCGACCCCAAGCCGTCCAATCTCAATCGCATCGTGGCGGGCATGCATGACCTGATCGGGCGCAGCGTCGGCCCGGCGATTGCGGTCGAAACGGTAGCCGCCGGTGGCTTGTGGAGCACCTTCGTGGATGTCGGCCAGCTGGAGAATGCGCTGCTCAATCTGTGCATCAACGCCCGTGACGCCATGCCGGATGGCGGCAAGCTCACCATCGAAACCGCCAACCGCTGGATGGACGAGCGCGCCGCCGCCCAGCGCGGCTTGCCGCCCGGGCAATTCGTGTCGCTGTGTGTGAGCGACACCGGCACCGGCATGTCGCCCGACGTGGTGGCGCGCGCCTTCGATCCATTCTTCACCACCAAGCCGACCGGCCAGGGTACCGGACTGGGCCTGTCGATGGTCTACGGCTTTGCCGGCCAATCGGAGGGCACGGTACGGATCTATTCGGAAGTGGGCAAAGGCGCGATGATCTGCATCTATCTGCCGCGCCATGTCGGCGACGACATCGAGGAAGATGCGGTCCTGTCGGACTACCCATCGCCGGGCGCCGCCGGACGCAAGACCATCCTGGTGGTGGATGACGAACCGCTGGTGCGCATGGTCGCGGTCGAAGTGCTGCAAGACCTGGGTTACTTCGTGGTCGAGGCCGAAGACGCGCCGTCGGCGCTGAAGGTATTGGCTTTGCATGCCGAGATCGACCTGCTGGTCACCGACGTCGGCCTGCCCAATGGCATGAATGGCAGGCAACTGGCCGACGCGGTGCGGCAACTGCGTCCGGAGGTGCCGGTGCTGTTTGTCACCGGCTATGCCGAGAACGCCGTGCTCAACCACGGTCACCTCGAGCGCGGCATGCAGGTGCTGACCAAACCGTTTGCGGCTGATGCCCTGGCTCGCCGTGTGAAAGAACTGACCGGTGGCGACAGCTGAGGGCTCGCCACCGCTAGACGGCTACTGCATCAGTTCAGCCAGTCCGAACGCGTCAGCTTGACGCGTTCGCCCAGGCGCGGCGCATTCACCAGATGCCACACCGTGTATTGCTCGGCGTACGGGGTTTCAGAGGCGATCAGGTCCACCGGCACCAGCACATCGAAGCCTCGGAAGGCGGCGCTGGCCGCCGTATGCAGCACTGCGCCATGGGCCGCGGCGCCGATGGCGATCACGGTCTTGATGCCCTTGTCGCGCAACAGTTGCTCCAGGTTGGTATTGACGAACTTGTCCGGGCCGGCGGTGACCAGTGGCTCGCCGGCCTGCATCGCGGCCTCGGGCCAGATATCGGCAGGTTTGCTGGCCGCGCCCAGCGTATAGATCACGGTCACGCCCTTGGCGCGTGCAAAACCAAGTAGCTTGGCTACGCCAGGCAGCATGGCGATGCAGCGCGGACGGTTTTCGGCATTGCAGGTCTGCTTGGCGATATCCAGCACCAGCACCGCCGTCGTCGCCGGATCGACCGTGGCCTTGACCAGCGCCGGTGGCGCTGGCGGCTGCGCCTTGTTCCAATCGTTATAGACACCCTGGGCGGAAGCACTGGCGCAAGCCAGGGCCAGTGCGGCGGCGAACAGACAGCGGGGAAGGCGGGTCATGACATCATTCCTTAATGGTCTTGGTGGTGGGATGGCGAGTGGTATTGGTTTTTTTCCGGGTACAGCGCCCGCCATCATTCCACAGTTGTCGAAAACCAGCATGACTAACTGTTTTACGACCTGTCAGTCATGCTCGGTGGCCCGCTGCACCAGCGCGTTGAGGAAGGCCCGCGCCGCCTGCGGCAGCGTGCGCCCCGACAGCGACTGGATCTCGAGCTGCAGCGAATTCATGTCGCGGTCCTTGATCGGCAGCGCCACCAACTGGCCCGACTGCACCAGCTTGCGAATCGGCAGCCCGGCCGAGAAGCCGATGCCGTTGCCCGCCATCACGAAGCACAGCAGGGCGCTGATGGAGTCCGCCGCCAGCACCGGTTCCAGCAGAATGTTGCGGCGGCTGCAGCAGGCGTCGATCAGGCGGCGCATGGTGATGTTCTTCTGCGGCATGGCCAGCGGATAAGCCGCCAGTTCGGACAGCACCACCTGCTTGCGGCGGGCCAGCTCATGGTCGGGCCGCATCACGGCCAGGATCGGCGCGTTCTGGGCAAACTCGACCTTGATGTCGGGGTCCGGCGCCATGGTGAAGGTCAGGCCCAGGTCGACCGCGCCTTCGCGAATGCGCTGCGCCACATGCACCGCGTTGCCGACCGACAGCTGAAAGCGGATGCCATCGTGCTGGCGCCGGAAATGTTCCATCACCGACGGCACGAATTCCAGCGCAAAGCCTTCCGTGCAGGCCAGCTTGACCTCGCCGCGCCGCAAGCCCTTGAGCGCCATCAGTTCATTGCCGATGTGTTCGGCCTCCAGTTGCATGCGCAACGCGTGCGCGGCCAGCAATTCGCCGGCGGCGTTGGGCTTCATGCCGCGCGAGACGCGGTCGAACAGGGGCGTGTCGAGCTCGTCCTCGAGGCGCGCGATCTGGCGGCTGATGGCCGACGAAGCGACGTTCAGGGTGCTGGCGGCTTCGGTGATCGAGCCTCGGCGCACTACCTCAAGGAAGTAGCGCACGGCAGTTTCCTGCAGGATGCGGGTATGGATGACGGACATCACCGCATTGTAGAAATGGTTTGCCGATTCGGCAATCACTTGTTCTAAAACTTATTCTTGTAGCAAACCACTGAGCGACTTAGGATCGCTTCATATCGCGGCATCGTGAGCTTCCCGGCGCACGGCGGCGATAGCCGGGCAGGGCCGCCGCATCGAATCTGGACGATCGATGACGACGGCATTTTTCCTTCAGCATGGAAATCGTCATGAACGCTGCGTCGCCTACGGGCAAGTATAAGTATCTGGTGCTGGTCCTGCTTTACCTGGGCTGGTGTATCTCATACATCGACCGTGCGGCCATTACCTTCGCCGCCCTCCAGATCGCCAGCGAATTCGCGTTGAAGCCGTCCGACCTGGGCATCCTGCTGTCGAGTTTCTTCCTGGGCTATTCGCTGCTGCAACTGCCGGGTGGCTGGCTGGCCGATCGCTTCGGTTCGCGCCCGGTGATCGTGATCTCGATCCTGCTGTGGTCGGTCTTCACCGGCTTCACCGGCATGGCCTGGTCGATCACCAGCCTGGTGGTGATCCGCTTTATCTTCGGCCTGGGCGAAGGGGCTTTTCCCGCGGCCAGCGTCAAGGGCGTGGCAGAAACCTTCAGCCAGGCCGAGCGGCCCAAGATGTCGTCGTTGCTGATGTCGTCCAACTACATCGGCAGCATGCTGGCGCCGCTGATCATCGCGCCGCTGATCCTGCAGTTCGGCTGGCGCAATGTATTCCATTACATGGGCCTGGTCGGGCTGGTGTTTGCGCTGGGATACTGGTTCCTGGTGCGCCCGGTCAAGGCCGGCAGCGGCAATCCGGCCATCAACCGCAAGGCCTTCGGCGCGCTGATGAAGATGCCGCTGATGTGGCAGATCGTGGCGGTCTGGTTCGGCCTGTCCATCATCAACAAGGGGCTCGATAGCTGGATGCCGACCTACCTCATGACGGTGCGTGGACTGAACCTGAAATCGGTCGGCATGCTGCTGCCCTTGCCCTACATCATGGCCGGCATCTCCACCGCCATCGGCGGCTGGGTCATGGTGCGCTTCTTCGATGGCCGCGAGCGGGTGCTGTTGATCGGCAGCTCGTTGCTGACGGCGGTATTCGTCTACTGCATGTACACCGCGCAAAGCGTGGGCGGGGTGATCGCCTACCAGTGCCTGGCCTACTTTTTCAAATCCTTCGTGCTGGCCACCTGTATCGCCTTGCCCACCAAGATACTGCAGACCAGCCTGATCGGCAGCGGCGTGGGCATGGTCAATCTGGGCGGCCAGATGGCCGGTTTCATCTCGCCACTGGTGATCGGTTTTCTGGTCAGCGCCTTCGCCAACTATGACTATGCTTTCGGGTTCCTGATCGCGGCGGCGTTCTTCTCGGTGCTGGTGAGCCTGTTCATCCGCACCGAAAAACATGCACCGCAACCCCAGCCGGCCTGATTCCACCTAAAGGATCCTATGCAAGACCAACACATCGTAGAAAAGAGCGCGGTCGAACTGCGACGCCTGATCGGTAGCAAGCAACTGTCGCCGGTCGAATTGCTGGATGCCTGCATCGCCCGTATCGAAGACATCAATCCGCATATCAATGCGGTCACCGCGACCTGCTTCGAACGGGCCCGCAGCGAAGCCCGGGCGGCCGAACAGGCGGTGGTTGCCGGTGGCCCGCTGGGGCTGCTGCACGGCCTGCCGATCGGCATCAAGGACCTGGAAGAAACCGAAGGCCTGCTGACCACCTACGGGTCGGCCATCTACCGCAACAACATCCCGGCGCGCGATAACGCCCTGGTGGCGCGCCTGCGGGCGGCCGGCGCCATCGTGGCCGGCAAGACCAACGTCCCCGAGATGGGGGCCGGCGCCAATAGCCGCAATGCGGTATGGGGCGCCACCGGCAACCCCTTCAATCCCTTGCTCAACGCTGGTGGCTCGTCGGGCGGCTCGGCGGCGGCACTGGCGACCGACCTGCTGCCGCTGTGCTCGGGCTCGGACACCGGCGGCTCGCTGCGCATTCCGGCGTCGATCTGCGGCGTGGTGGGTTTCAGGCCATCGCCCGGGCTGGTGCCGAGCGAACGCAAGCTGCTCGGGTGGACGCCGATCTCGGTGGTCGGCCCGATGGGGCGTGACGTGGCCGACACGGTGCTGCAACTGCGCGCCACGGCCGGCATGCACATGACCGACCCGCTCAGCTACCCGCTGGGTCCGGAGCCGTTCGCCACCTTGCCCGAGGTCGACCTGTCGCGACTGCGCATCGGCTATACCGAAGACTTTGGCGTATGCGACGTCGACAATGGCATCCGTCAGGTCTTCCGCGACAAGATGGCGGTCATCGGCCGCATGGTGGCCGTGTGCGAACCGGTCGAGGTCGAGATGGACGAAGCGCATCGCTGCTTCGACGTGATCCGCGCCGAGAGCTTTGTGGCCGGCTTCGAAGCCGCCTACCGGCGCGATCCGGCCTCGCTCGGCCCCAACACCCGCGCCAACTACGAGATGGGCGCGGCCATGACGCTGGCCGACTGCGCCTGGGCCCAGGGCGAGCAGACCCGCATCTTCCGGCGCTTCCAGAAGCGCTATGAACGCTACGACCTGATCCTGTCGCCGACTACGCCGGTCTCGCCGTTCCCATGGAGCGAGCTGTACCTGAAGGAAGTCAACGGCGTGGCGCTGCAAAACTATTACCGCTGGCTGGCGCTGACCTACGTGGTCACCCTGGCCACCAACCCCTCGATCTCGCTGCCCTGCGGCAGTGACCATCGTGGAATGCCGTTCGGCCTGCAGGTGACAGGCGCCTTTCGCGACGACGCCCGGTTACTGGCCAGCGCCGCTGCGCTCGAACAGGCGTTCGCCGGCGACCAGCGGCTACGCCGTCCGCGTCCGGACCTGGCCAGCCTCAAGGCGGTCAATGCGCCGCTCAAGTCCATCGTCACCAATCCGCCTGGCGCGGGGCAGGGCAGCCAGGCACCGGCCGGCGGGCCGGCGGTGTGACAGCCCCTTCAATTCCATTCATTTTTATCAGAGGCAACCCGCAATGACCCAGATCCAACGTTTCAATACCAACGCCCGCATGAGCCAACTGGTGGTGGCCAACGGCTTCGCCTTCGTGTCGGGCCAGGTGCCGGACAACGCCCACGCGCCCATCGCACAGCAGACCAGCGAAGTGCTGGCCAAGGTCGATGCGCAACTGCAGGCCCAGGGCATCGGCCGCGAGCAGATCGTCAGTGCCAGCGTGTGGCTGTCCAGCCCCGACCATTTTGCGGCCTTCAATGGCGTCTGGGACCAGTGGATCCCCGCCGGACATGCGCCGGCCCGCGCCTGCGTGCAAGCCTTGCTGATGCTGCCGGGCCTGGATGTCGAAGTGGCCGTGGTAGCGGCAGTGGCATGAGCAATCCGGACCAACAGGCCAGCGTCGATTACCTGATCATCGGCGCGGGCATCGCCGGCGCTTCCATCGCCTACTGGCTGGCGCGGCACGGCAGCGTGCTGATGCTCGAGCGCGAATCGCAACCCGGCTATCACAGCACCGGACGTTCGGCTGCGCTCTACATGGAAAGCTACGGCCCGCCGCAGGTGCGGGCGCTGACCTGCGCCAGTCGCGCCTTCTTCGAGCAGCCGCCGGCCGGCTTCACCGATCATCCGTTACTCTCGCCCCGTGGCGCGCTGTTCTTCGCCACCGAAGACCAGCAGGCCGAACTCGATGCGCACGAAGCATTGGTGCGTTCGGTGTCCGACCAGGTGCAACGCCTGGATGCGGCGCAGACCCATGCCATGGTGCCGGTACTGCGCGACGCCGGCATCATCGGCGCGGTGTATGAAGAAGACGCCAAGGACATCGACGTCCACGCGCTGCATCAAGGTTTCTTGCGCGGTGCCCGTGCCGCTGGCGCGCGAGCGCTGTGCGAGGCCGAGGTCACCGCCATCACACGCGACGCAGACCAGTGCCTGTGGCAGGTGGCCACCAGCCAGGGCCAATGGCAGGCCAGGGTCATCATCAATGCGGCGGGCGCCTGGGCCGACGAAGTCGGCAAGCTGGCCGGCGCCACGCCGATTGGCCTGGTGCCCAAGCGACGCTCGGCCTTCACCTTCGCCGCGCCCGCTGGCAGCGCCCACTGGCCGGCCTTCATGCGGGTCGACGAATCGTTCTACGTCAAGCCGGACGCTGGCTTGTTGCTGGGTTCGCCGGCCAATGCCGACCCGGTCGCGCCCCACGATGTGCAAGCCGAAGAATTGGACATTGCCATCGCCATCGATCACATCCAGACCTGGACCACGCTCGACATCCGTCGTCCGGCGCACGTCTGGGCCGGCTTGCGTTCGTTTGTCGCCGATGGCAGCTTCGTGGGCGGCTACGATACGCAAACGCCCGGTTTTTTCTGGGCTGCCGGGCAGGGCGGTTATGGCATCCAGTCGGCGCCTGCGGCCGGTGAAGCCTATGCGGCGATGATCCTGGGCGAGCCGCTGCCGGCGCATATTGCGCGCTTTGGCGTCGACGTCGCGCAACTGAGCCCGCAGCGCCTCATGGGATGATGGCCCAGGTCGAGCGAGAGGCCGGTGGCGAGTCGCTGTTGAAATAAGGCTTGCTATTGCCAGCGGTCCACCGTAGACTTCGCCCCTCTCAGACGCGGGGTGGAGCAGTCTGGCAGCTCGTCGGGCTCATAACCCGAAGGTCGTAGGTTCAAATCCTGCCCCCGCAACCAGATACGTCGAAACCGCTATCAGCCTTGGCTGGTAGCGGTTTTTTGCATTGGTGCCTGGCGTTCGGCCGCCGAGGCTCATCGACCTCCCTCCTGCGACGCACACCGCCCCCTCCAAAATGCGAGCCACACGTGCGAAAAATTCCGTGGCTTATCAGGAATAGCCTGATGTGCAGCCGATAACAAGTGCCGGATATTGTCCCGGGGAGTATCGCAAGATTTGCGAGCATTTTAGTGCCTGCCGGCAATCTGCCCGAAAGGCCGGCACTGTAAGGGGGGAAACCATCATGAAAAATATGAAGATCAGCACGCGCCTGGCGGCGTGCTTCACCGCATTGATCGCGGTCATGTGCATCATCACGGCCACAGGCATCAATAGTCTCTGGAAGGTGGGGGAATCGACCAGTGAAATCATCGATGACCGCTACGTCAAGATATCGCTGCTGGTCCAAATCAGCGACAGCGTCAATACCACGGCCAGGAACCTGCGCAACGCCATGCTGGCCCAGACCGATGAAGAGACGCAGGGCTATCTTGGGAAAATCGAAAAGAACAGCAGTGAAGTCACGCGCGATCTGGCGCAAATCGAAAAGCTGCTCAACTCGCCATCCGGCGTGCAGCATTTCAAAGCGGTCACAGAAGCCCGTGCCGAATATACCCTGGTCCGCAGGAAAGTCGAAGAGTTGATCAGGCAGAAGCAGAAAGAGGCCGCAGCCACCTACCTTCTGGCTGAAGTCGTTCCCAGGCAAGACAAGTATTTCGAGGCGATCAAGGAATTCGTGGCGCTGCAGAAATCGATGATGGACGCCAGCGTCGAGAAGGGGCGGGCTGCATCGGGCGCGGCGGTAATGGCGATGAGCGCCTTGTCAGGCATTGCCATCCTGCTGTCGGCGCTGGGCGCCCTGCTGGTGACCCGTTCCATCACGCGCCCGCTCAACGCGGCCGTCGAGGTGGCCAGCGCGGTCGCCGCCGGCGATCTGACGGCGCAGATCGATAACACCTCGAAGGATGAGACCGGACTTTTGCTGGACGCGCTCAAGACGATGAACCAGAACCTGCACCGGATCGTCTCCGAGGTAAGACTGGGAACAGACACCATCAATACCGCCTCGGGTGAGATCGCCAGCGGCAACCTGGATCTGTCGACCCGCACCGAGCAACAGGCCAGTTCGCTGGAAGAGACGGCGGCAGCGATGGAAGAACTGACATCGACGGTCAAGCAGAATGCCGACAATGCACGCCAGGCGAATTCGCTGGCGGAAACCGCCTCCAGCGTGGCGCTGGAGGGCGGCGGCGTGGTCGGACAGGTGGTCGAAACGATGGGCCAGATCAATGACGCCTCCAAGCGTATCGTCGACATCATCAGCGTCATCGATGGCATTGCGTTCCAGACCAACATCCTGGCATTGAACGCCGCGGTGGAAGCGGCCAGGGCCGGCGAGCAAGGGCGCGGCTTTGCCGTGGTCGCCTCTGAAGTGCGCAGCCTGGCCCAGCGCAGCGCGACCGCCGCCAGGGAAATCAAGGGCTTGATCGATGCGACGGTGGCGAAGGTCGATAATGGCACGCGACTGGTGGAGCAGGCCGGTATCACGATGGAGGAAGTGGTCGCCAGCGTGAAACGGGTGAGCGATGTAGTCGCCGAGATCTCGGCGGCCAGCGTGGAGCAAAGCGACGGCATCGAACAGATCAATCTTGCGGTGACCCAGATGGACGAAGTCACACAGCAGAATGCGGCACTGGTGGAAGAAGCGGCGGCAGCGGCGCAATCGCTGCAAGAGCAATCGAAGCGCCTGACCAGTACGGTCAGCGTCTTCAAGCTCAGCATTTAACCCGCCCAGCAGATAAAAGGTTAAATAAGGCTTGCTATTGCCGGTGACCCACCGTAGAATCCGCCCCTCTCAGACGCGGGGTGGAGCAGTCTGGCAGCTCGTCGGGCTCATAACCCGAAGGTCGTAGGTTCAAATCCTGCCCCCGCAACCAAATTGTCTAAAACCGTTGAGTGCCTCGGCTCTCAGCGGTTTTTTGCTTTTCGGCGTACACCGGCGCATGTGTGCCCGTATCAGGCGCACAGATCATTTTTTGCCATCTTCATCTTGGCAAACGAGTCGATCGACCCCAATTCGGCTATTCATGGCAGTCATCAGGAATTGAACATGGCAAAAGAGATCGAGAGTCCATGCATTTCAGAGTGCAAGCTGAAAGCCGAGGTCTGTACCGGATGCGGTCGCACCAGAGACGAGATCAAGCACTGGAAGGGCATGAAGCGACGCGAGAAGATGGAGGTCGTCGGGCTGGCCTCCAGGCGCCTCAAGCTGATCAAGAAAAATAAATAGCAGGCATCCTTTGCCGCGGCCCGGTGGCACAGAAAAACACCTGTCACTGCGGCGTCGGATCGTCCTTGATGTCTTCGGCAAACCTGCGCATGAGGCGGGCCAGGTCGATCAGGTCCTGTTGCTCCCATTTGCTGAAGATGGCCTGGCCGATCTTCTTGCGGGCCTCATCGATGCGATCGGTCATCGCCTTTCCTGCCTTGGTAATGACGGCTACGCGCACGCGCCGATCCGCCGCGCTTTCGGTGCGGTCGACCAATCCCTGCGCTTCCATCTTGGCGATCTGACGACTGACCGTCGTGTAGTCGCGGCCCACGCGGTCGGCCAGTTCAACCACCCCGATAGGCCCCAGCCGCTCAACCAGCACCAATAACGGAAACAGGGCCCGATCCAGCGAGATGCCGGCCGCCCGAATCATGGATTCATCCCGCTGCGGGCGATTCATCACGCCGACAATTTCTACCAGCGAGCTATGCAGGTCGCGCAGCACAGCGACATTGTGTGTATTTTGCACTTTGTTTGTTGACACGCGTTTCCCCTCGACCTAATATGTGCATATTACACATATTAAGGTTTATATGACTAAACAACTCACGACCGAAGTACTCATCTGCGGCGCTGGTGCTGCAGGATTGACACTGGCACTCGAGCTGGCGCGAAGAGGCATTTCTTTTCGCCTGATCGAGAAAATGGATGGCCCGTTCCGCGGTTCGCGCGGCAAGGGCATCCAGCCTCGTACCCAGGAGATATTCAGCGATCTGGGTCTTCTGGATCGCCTCGCGGCAGTCGGTGGTGATTATCCTAAAGAGCGCCTCCACCGCAACGACGGCACGGTTGAGGATGCCGATGTCATCGACCCGACCGACCCGACGCCGGCAGAGCCCTATCAGCGCGCGCTGATGGTACCGCAATTCCTGACAGAGGGCGTCATGCGCGAGCGCCTGGCAGAGCTGGGACACGCGCCTTCCTTCTCCGTCGAGCTGATTGGATTAGTGCAGGATGCGTCAGGCGTGACGGCGCGCGTGAAGGGAGCCACGGGAGAAGAAACATGGCGTGCGCGCTGGCTGGTCGGCGCCGACGGCGGTCGCAGTTTCGTTCGACACGCGCTCGATATCGGCTTTCCGGGCAAGACATTGGGCGTGCGCGCCATCGTCGCTGACGTCACCCTGACCGGACTTGATCGCGAGGCGTGGCATCGCTTCGGTGCAGACGATATGTCTAAGCAGATCTACATCTGTCCGTTGGCCGGCACCGACATGTTCCAGTTGCAGGGGCCGATTCCCGCCGAAGGGGAAATCGATCTGACCGCCGACGGTCTGACGGCACTGGTGGCCGAGCGCACCGGGCGTGCGGATATCGCCATACAGTCGGTGTCCTGGGCATCGGCCTATGTGATGAATGCCCGACTCGCCGATCACTACCGGGTGGGGCATGTCTTCCTGATCGGCGACGCCGCGCACATCCATCCGCCCACGGGCGGCCAAGGCCTCAATACCAGTGTGCAGGATGCCTACAACCTGGGCTGGAAACTGGCGGCGGTTGCCGGCGGCGCCCCACCGGCACTGCTGGATAGTTATGAAGAAGAGCGTCGTCCGGTGGCGGCAGAAATGCTCGGCCTGGCGACCCGGTTGCTGCAGACGCAGGCGCAAAACGGCATCCGCCGGGGGCGCGAGGTGAAGCAGCTTGACATCGGCTATCCGGATTCGTCGCTGGCACTCGAATGTCCGCTACGCCATGACGGCTTGCGCGCCGGGGACCGTGCCCCGGATGCGCCGATCAGGGGGGCAGGAGGTCAGGCGAAGCGTCTGTTCGACCTGTTTGCCGGGGGGCACTGGACCTTGATCGGTTACGGGACGCATCGCGAAGCAGTAAAGCCCAGGCCGGGTTTGCATATTCATGTGTTCGGCCCGCGCGGCGATGTGCTGGACGATGGCGGTCATTTCGTCGACGCGTATCACACCACGGTGGGCACTTGGGTGCTGGTGCGCCCGGATGGCTACGTGGGTGCCATCGTCAGCGACGGCGATCTGGCCGCATTGGAAGATTATTTTTCTTCAGTTGGCGGGATGCCGCATGACACGCGTGCGGCATGCCCCTGACAATGAAAGTGGTGAAATCAGGCACACGCATTAGTCCAGAAAAAACCAGGCCAAGTCATTGCCCACGACTAACAACAACTATCCTGGTTGTTGTTAGCCGTTATTAAAAAATGGAATATGTATGTATTCGCCTGCGAATGGACTAAAATAATCGCGAATAGTCTTAAAATAGATAGACAGTTGGCAAGTACGATCTGCCACCTGCCAGCAGGGGAAAGGTAAAGGAAGGCCTCGAGCCAGTGCAAGCTCAGGCTCCGGAATCAGCGTTTGAAATGGCATTCGGGGGAATGCCTTGCAAGCTGCGCACTAATCAATAAATTCCAGCAGACCTACATATTGTTCGCTCGCTTTACTGTCGTGGCGTAGTGCTTTGCTCGTCTCGATTTTCAGTGAGGCCGCTTGGCTGAGCCACGTATTTACACGGCTTTCGGGGAGGCTTTCCTGACGGCTTGCTGTCCTTTGGCGCGAAGCATCTACTGACTCTGCGTGGTTGGCATCTTGGGGCTGCCAGCCCGTTCCATTTTCAAGTTCAGAAAGACATATCCAGCAACGGCGTCACCGCCAACGCTTGCTTGGCGGCTTGCGTTGCAAGCGCCCGGCGCGTCTTCGTAAAGTACGCAAGCGAAAAGCTCGACGTCTTTGCTGCTCGGTCACGTCCTGGCGAAACTGCCAGCTATTTTCAGCGCAACTTTTTCAGTTTTAACTGGCGAATTCTTCGCTGCTCGGGGGAGCAGCGGCTTTTTCCACCTTCTGGCTGCACGCTTTGCTCGCCTTGGTGCCGAGCAGCATTCATTCGCTCCACGCCACGCTTCAGATTCGGCCCGAAGTTACTACGTCTTCCTGATCACGCCCATTACTGTTCCAACGGTGGATTTTCCATTTGGAGAGCTGTTACGGGCAATCAGGTCGCCGCAACTCACTTGAAAAGTCCAACATGAAAACAGTGGTCGGTATTCGCTGCGCGGCGATTGGGGCAATCGAGATCAACTTGTATGAATTGTTACTGAACGGGTTCAACCATGCCGACGTTTATTTTCTGGTGGATAGTCGTGGCCATCGCCAGACCAACATCCCGGAGTCGCAAATCGCACTGGTAAATCCTGCCAGGCAGTTCATGGCGGTACCCGACAATTGGGGTTGGTTGTGCGGCGACCTGTTCTATTACGCCTTCGCTGTGAAAGTCCAGGCCGACTTTTACTGCATGGTGGAGTCAGATGTGACCATGACAGCCAATACCGTCCGGAACATCGCCAACGAACTAGGCAAAGACAATTCCGATTACATTGCACAAGGCATTTCTCCTGCCGACTCAAGTTGGATGTGGACTCCGTTAATGGCGCCGTTCGTCAAGCAGGTTTATGCCAGCGCGTTCCCATTTACAAGAATCTCGCGTAGAGCCCTGGAGTTTCTGTTTCCGCAACGCCGGCTGCTCAATCATCTATGCATCGCCGGTGGGACCCGCATTCCCAATGACGAGAGCTTCGTCACGTCCGGATTGATGAATGTGCCGGGTTTCAGGCTGACGGAATTGACAAGCCTGATCGACCTGGATACATCAAAGTTTTCTACCGTCTACCAAATTCCGGCCGAGCTTTGCGACAAAGATGGTTTTATCTATCATTCGGCACTACCTGGGCAGCATTTCTATAACAAGTTGATTTCTCGAATGACATACGACCTTTATCAGGAATCGATATCCGCTCGGCTTGATTATGCCTTCCTTGGCGACAGCCGAAGCGATCAGTTTCTGGAAGTCTTCTGGCGAATTGCGCCAAGGGAGATCCTCGCTTTCGCGGCGGAGTGGGAACAAAGCCGCGCGCTCGCCGCGGATCCGAGTTTCCCCTGACTGATAGCGGACGTGCGCAGCGAAAAGGATATGCGTCGTTTTCTCCGACCAGCCCCGTCTTGCGATGTCTCGTCACGGTAGTAGGCGGCAGGAAAATCCAGAAATAGCTGCACGCGCGGCGGATTTGTGGTGGCGCCGATGATCAGCGATTCACGCGTTGCTGCAGGTGCGCCGGATAACGCTCGCCGACGACATCGATGCGAGCCAGGGCGGCCTCGATCGTGGCCAGGTCAGTGGTGGACAACGACACGTTGGCGGCGGCGATATTCTCTTCCAGGCGGGCTACCTTGGTGGTGCCGGGAATCGGCGCGATCCATGGCTTTTGCGCCAACAGCCAGGCGATGGCGATCTGCGCGCGCGACACACCGTGGCCGCCGGCGATGGTTCCCAGTACCTCCACCAGCGCAGCATTGGCTTTGCGGTTTTCTTCCGCAAAGCGCGGAACCACATTGCGGAAGTCGCTCTTGTCAAAAACCGTCTTGTCGTCGATGGCGCCGGTCAGGAAGCCTTTTCCCAACGGACTGAAGGGCACGAAGCCGATACCCAGTTGTTCCAGCAGCGGCAGGATCTGTTGCTCCGGCTCGCGCCACCACATCGAATATTCGCTCTGCAAGACCGCCACCGGCTGCACCGCATGGGCCCGGCGCAGCGCCTGCTCGCCCGCTTCGGACATGCCGAAATGCTTGACCTTGCCCTGTTCGATGAGCTCCTTGACGGTACCGGCGACATCTTCCATCGGGACGTTAGGGTCGACCCGATGCTGGTATAACAGATCGATCCGGTCGGTGCCCAGGCGCTTGAGCGCCGCATCGGTCATGGCGCGGATATTGGCTGGCGTGCTGTCGAGGCCTTGGGCGACGTCCCCATTCCTGAATCCGAACTTGGTGGCGATGACCACCTGGTCGCGAAACGGCGCGACTGCCTCGCCCAGCAGCTCTTCATTAGCAAATGGGCCATAGGCCTCGGCGCTGTCGAAAAACGTCACCCCCAATTCGAAGGCGCGGCGGATCAGGCCGATGGCCGCCGATTTCTCGAGCGCCGGTCCATAGCCGTAGCTCAAGCCCATGCAGCCCAGGCCGATGGCCGAGACTTCCAGTCCAGTGTTGCCGAGTTTGCGCATTTGCATGACGTTCTCCTGTTGATTAGCGATCTTCATCGGCATGGCGCCGACCTATGCGATGCATGTTAGGGCGGCTCGAATGATTTGATTAGAGGGTGCAATCCGGATGTGCTTATGAGCAGCATTCATGAATGCGCAATAGCGGGATCGAGCGCAATCCGGGCGTGCATTTTTACCTTGCCCGGCGCCGACAATAATTATTGTTGGCCGCTTTGATTAGTCATTACAATGCGCATGATCTTATGAGAGGGGCTCATGAATGGCGCGAGAGAACTACAATGATTTGCTCGCTTTCGTGGCGGTCGCCAGGGAAGGCAGTTTCACCCGTGCTGCAGCCCAGCTGGGCGTTTCGCAATCGGCCCTGAGTCACACCATCCGCGCGCTCGAATCCCGATTGGGCGTGCGCCTGCTCACCCGCACCACACGCAGTGTTTCCGCCACCGAGGCTGGTCAGCGGCTGATGGGGACGATCGGTCCCCGCTTCGAAGAGATCGAAGCCGAACTTGCCGCACTCAGTCTGCTCAAGGATAAGCCGGCAGGCAGCATCCGCTTGACCGCCGCCGAGCATGCGGCCAATACCGTGCTCTGGCCCAAACTGATCGGATTGGCCAGGGACTATCCCGAGATCAATGTCGAGATCACGGTCGACTATGGCCTCACCGATATAGTGGCCGGCCGCTATGACGCGGGTGTGCGACTGGGTGACCAGGTAGAGAAGGACATGATTGCCGCGCGCATCGGCCCGGACTTGCGCATGGCGGTGGTGGGCAGTCCGGATTATTTGGCGGGCAAGACGCGGCCACAGATGCCGGCCGATCTTGCACAACACAACTGCATCAACCTCAGGCTGCCTACCCATGGCGGATTGATGCCCTGGGAGTTCGAGCGCGACGGTCATCTGGTGAAGGCGCGGGTGGAAGGACAATGGACCTTCAACAACAGTGCATCGATCCTGCGTGCTGCGCTGGCCGGGTTCGGGCTGGGCTATCTGCCGGAAGACATGGTCGAACCCCACGTGGCCTCAGGCGCGCTCAAGCGCGTGATGAAGAGCTGGTCCCCGACCTTTCCCGGCTATCACCTTTACTATGCGAGCCGCAGGCAGTCTTCGCCAGCGTTCAACCTGCTGGTTGAAGCGCTGCGCTACAAGGGGCCGGGAAAAGCCTGACGCGGTCGCGAGCAGTCCAGTGTATTGATGAGCCTGGCTCATAGGCTTATGCCGTTTTAAGCACTTAATCGCTAACCGGACCTGCATTAGCATAGCCGGCAGCAAGCAATTCAATGCCGGGCGGCCGATGGTCTTTCGTTCGCAGCACCAGCCCGCGCCGAGGGCAATCATCTCAGGGCCTTGCACATGGCGCGCGAAAACCTCAATGATCTTCTCATCTTCCTGGTGGTGGCCCGTGAGCGCAGCTTCACGCGCGCCGCCGGCCAACTGGGCATTTCGCAATCTGCCTTGAGCCACACCGTGCGCGCCCTCGAGGAAAGACTCGGCGTGCGGCTGCTGACACGCACCACGCGTAGCGTGGCGCCGACCGAAATGGGCGAACGCCTGATCAAGACCATTGGACCGCAATTCGACCAGATCGATAGCGAAGTCACCAGCCTGGCCGAATATCGGGACAGGCCGGGCGGCAAGCTGCGCATTACTTCCAGCGATCATGCCGCCAAGCGTATCCTGGGACCATGCCTGCGCGATCTGCTTCCGGCCTATCCAGACATCAAGGTAGAAATAGCCATCGACTACGGCCTGGTCGACATCGTCGCGGAGCGCTTCGATGCCGGTATCCGGCTGGGCGACCAGGTGGCCAAGGACATGATCGCAACCCGTATCGGCCCCGATATCCGGATGGTGGTGGTCGGGTCGCCCGCTTATCTTGCCAGCGCCGGCATCCCCCGGGAACCACAGGATCTGCTGCGCCATAACTGCATCAACCTGCGCTTGCCGACCTACGGCGGATATTACGCGTGGGAGTTGAAGAAGGGCGACCGTGCGGTGCAGGTCAGGGTCGACGGCCAGCTTGCATTCAATAACATCTATCAGGTCCAGGACGCGGCCCTGGCCGGCCATGGCCTGGCCTGCCTGGCCGATGACATGGCGCTGGAACATGTCAGGACGGGGCATCTCCAGTTCGTGCTGGAAGACTGGTTCCAGTCGTTCTCGGGGTTTCATCTCTATTACCCGAACCGGCATCAATCAGGTGCATTGAGGGTGTTGATCGATGCGCTGCGGTATGACCAGGACCATACCCCGGTCACGTTGCGCTAACAGCAGGTTGATCGACAATCTCTTCTTGTCGCTTTCCTGGCGCAGCCATCTTGTGGCACAGAAGACGCCGCTGGGTACCGGCATTCGCCGGCACGACGGCTTGCTTACAACTTAACCTCCGTCGCCCTGACGAACGTCAGGGCCCAGCGTCGTTAGTCGCTGTTCAAACACCAGACGACGGTTGCCGCAGACTCAGTTCCTGGGAACGACGACATCAAGCGCCTTTTGCAGCCGCTCAGACGCGTCCCTGGCCCCGCTATCGGCCAACAACTGAGGCAACTGCCGCAATTGCATCGGGCTCAGGCCGACATTGAAGCTGACCTTCAAATGCGATTGAAGCTGCGCTTCGACGCCAGTCAATGCCGACAACGCCCCCACGGTCGCCAATTCGCGACTTTGCCAATCGAGGTTGTCGCGCGCGAAGATATCGCCGAACAGATGCGATTTAAGGTATTGGTCGATCGCCGGGGCGAAATCGAACAGCGGGCCTTTTACCGGGCTGCCCACCAGCCGGGTCTGGTTCTTCGTGCCTTCTTCCAGCATCGCGGTGACCGGCGGCAGCGCTGAAGGCGCCTGGCCCGGGTCGTCATGGATGCCGCGGCCGTGGCGCTCTTCGAGCACCTTCATCAACTGGCCCAGCGCATTGAGGCTGCGCGGAAACCCCGCATAAGCATAGATCTGCACCAGGATCTCCTTGCATTGCTCGATGTTGAGGCCTGCACTAAGTCCTTGGTTCAAGGCAGCGGCGAGTCTGTCCATGTCGCCGATGGCGGCGAAGGCACCTATCGGCGCAATCGCGCCGTTGGCCTGATCCAGTTTTCTCTCTTCATTGATGGCTGACGCCAATTCGTTAGATTGGGCGCCGACCCCGGGGGCAGACACCAAGAGCGTCGACATGGCCACGGATGCGAGCAGGGATCTCATTGCAGTCCTCCTGAAGTGATCGATTGATAGTGCTCGTCGCTGACCTTTTCCATCCAGTCGACGGCGCGTCCATTGCGGTTGCCGGTAATGGCCATGTGCGTCATCGCCGTGGTCGGCGCGGCACCGTGCCAGTGTTTGACATCGGGCGGGCACCAGACCACATCGCCGGCCCGCAACTGGCGCACCGACTTGCCCCATTCCTGGGTATAGCCGATGCCTGCAGTGACCACCAGGTATTGCCCTGCAGGATGGGTATGCCAGGCCGACCTGGCGCCCGGCTCGAAGGTGACATAGGCGCCCGAGGCATTGATCTGTTCATTGGCCTTGTAGAGCGGATCGACCCGCACCCGCCCGGTGAAGAAATCCGCCGGTCCGCTGGCGGCAGGCTGGGTGCCTGCCGGCGCCACCTGTTGGCCCGGTTCATTGGCCGCCGCAGAAAACGATGTGACGGCAGCGGAAGCGAAAACAATCGCCAGCGCGATCGACCTGATGTTGGAAAAACCTTGCATCAACTGCCTCCTGGTTGACGACCGGCCCGCCACCGGGACAGCCGGATTCATCGAGGCCTAGTCGGTGACGACCGGGCCGGCGAGGTACTGCTCGTCGGTCACGTGTTCCATCCATTCCACGTTCTTGCCGTCGAGCAGCTCGGTGATGGCCACATGCGACATCGCCGTGGTGGCGGTGGCGCCGTGCCAATGGCGCCGCTGGCACGGACACCACACCACGTCGCCAGCGCGAATCTCGGTGCGTGGCCCGCCTTCGCACTGGGTCCAGCCGACGCCGGAGTTGACAATCAATGTCTGACCCAGCGGGTGGGTATGCCACGCGGTACGGGCGCCGGGTTCAAAGGTGACGATGGCGCCGCCGCTGCGCGCCGGTTCTTCAGCCTGGAAAAAACTATCGATGCGCACGGCACCGGTGAAATATTCAGCCGGACCTTTAACCGATGGCTTGGTCCCATTACGAATGATCTTCATTGTGTTGGCGTGCTTTCTAAAAAGATTAAAGGAGTTCGACCGCGCCCGACTGCGCTGGCGCAGGCCGCCTTCAGGCCGCTTGCAGGCTGTTCTTGGCGTGGTCGACCTGCAGGGTGAGCGGCAGCAGGACGCCGTTCTTGGTGGCGAGGATCTCGGCCATGATGCTCACGGCGATCTCGGCCGGCGTCTTGCTGCCGATATGGATGCCAACCGGCCCGTGCAACCGCGCCAGCGACTCCGGCGATGCGCCGAAGTGCGTGGCCAGTCGTTCGCGCCGGCTGGCGCTATTGCGGCGCGAACCGATCGCTCCCACGTAGAAGGCCGGGCCATGCAGCGCTTCCAGCAGCGCCAGGTCGTCCAGCTTCGGATCATGGCTGAGCGCCACGATGCAGCTGCGGCGGTCGGCCTGGAAAACGATCACGGCATCGTCAGGCATGTCGCAGGTGGTCTTGACGCCGGCCACCGACCAGGCCGCGAGATAGTCACGGCGCGGATCGCAGAGGGTGACATCGAATCCATTGAACAGCGCCATCGTGGCCAGGTATTGGGCCAGCGCGCCGGCACCGATGAGCAGCATGCGATAGCTGGGACCCAGCGTGACCTCCAGGTGGTCGCCGTCAAACCGGACTTGCGCCGGCGCAGCGCTTTTCTCGAGCGTTATGCTGGCGTCGCGCCGGCTTACCCGGCGCCGCACCAGCGCGCCGCTGTCGAGCAGTTGCAGCAAAGCCTGGAGTTGTCCGATATCGGGCTCGAATTCAATAAGCAATTCCAGCGTGCCACCGCAGGGCAGGCCAAAGCGATGCGCCTCGTCGGCGCTGACGCCGTAGCAGACCAGCTCCGGCAGCGGGCCGGCCATGCGGCCCCGGCCATTGACCATGCTGTAGCGATCGGCCAGGTCGTCCTCGATGCAACCGCCGGACACCGAGCCGACCAGACGGCCATCTTCACGCAAGGCCATCATCGCCCCGGGCGGGCGCGGCGATGATCCCCAGGTCCGGACGACGGTGGCCAGCAATGCGCGCTGGCCGGACAAGCGCCACGCCAGCAATTGCCGCAGCACGCTGATGTCGGTGCCTTCGAGCTCAGGCGACATCGGGCAAGTCCTTGATCAGCTTGTCCAGGGTCAGCGGGTAATCGCGCAAGCGGATTCCGGTGGCGTGATAGACCGCATTGGCGATGGCCGCGCCGACCCCGCACAGGCCCAGTTCACCCACGCCCTTGGCCTTCATCGGCGACGACAGGGGATCGGTCTCGTCGATGAAGATCACCTCCTGGTGCGGAATGTCGGCATGCACCGGCACCTCGTAGCCAGCCAGGTCGTGGTTGACGAAGAAACCGCGCCGCTTGTCCACCACCAGATCTTCCATCAGGGCCGATCCGACGCCCATGGTCATGGCCCCGATCACCTGGCTGCGGGCCGACTTGGGATTGAGGATACGGCCTGCGGCGCAGACCGCCAGCATGCGCCGGATGCGGGTTTCGCCGGTGTAGACGTCGACGCCCACTTCGACGAAATGGGCGCCGAAGGTCGATTGCTGGTAGCGCTTGGTCAGGTCGCCGTATTCCATCGTATCTTCCACCACCAGCTCGCCCTGCATCGCTGCCTGGCCCAGGCGATACGATTGTCCGGCATGGCGCACCATGCCGTCGCTGAACTGGGCCGATGCGGCCTCGATGCCCAGGCGCTGCGCTACCGCCTCGCGCAGCTTGACGGCGGCGGCGTAGACGCCGGCGGTGGCGCTGTTGGCGCCCCACTGGCCACCCGAACCGGCCGAGATGGGAAAGTCCGAGTCGCCCAGCTTGACCACCACCCGGTCCAGCGGCACGCCCATCATTTCCGCCGCGGTCTGGGCAATGATGGTGTAGCTGCCGGTGCCGATATCGGTCATGTCGGTCTCGACCGTCACCACGCCGGCCGGCGACAGGCGCATGCGGGCGCCCGAGCGCATGACCAGGTTGTTGCGGAAGGCGACCCCGACGCCCATTCCGATCAGCCAGCGCCCCTCGCGCCGTGAGGCCGGCGCCGGATTGCGCTGGTGCCAGCCGAAGTGCTCGGCGCCGGTGCGCAGGCATTCGATCAGGCGACGCTGCGAAAAAGGGCGGTCGAGGTTCTCGGGATCGACCCGGGTTTCGTTCTTGATGCGAAACATGACCGGATCCATCTTCAGCTTCTCGGCCATTTCATCCATCGCGATCTCCAGCGCCATCAAGCCCGGCGCCTCGCCGGGGGCGCGCATCGCATTGCCCTCGGGCAGGTCCAGCACCGCAAGCCGCGTGCCCACCAGCCGATTGGGTCCGGCATATAGCAGGCGGGTCTGCTGGATGGCGTTTTCGGGCTTGCCGCCGGCCAGGTCGCCGGACCAGCTTTCGTGCGCAATGGCGGTGATCTTGCCGTCGCGGGTGGCGCCGATGCGGATGCGCTGGATGGTCGCCGGCCGGTGGGTGGTGTTATTGAAGATGAACGGACGGGGCAGGGCCACCTTCACCGGTCGCTTGACCAGGCGCGCACCCAGTGCCGCCAGCAACGCGTCGGCGCGCAAGAACAACTTGCCGCCGAAGCCGCCACCGATATAGGGCGACACCAGACGCACGTTCTTCTTGGGGATGTTGAGGGTCTTGGCCAGGTCGCTGCGGCCCCAGTCGACCATCTGATTGGAGGTCCACACGGTGAGCTGGTCGCCGCTCCACGCAGCGATGGAGGCATGCGGCTCCATCATGGCATGCGAGTGGTCCGGCGTGGTATAGGTGGCATCGAGCTTGACCGGCGCGGCGGCATAGGCGCCGTCGAAATCGCCGACGCGCTTGTCGCTGGCCGGCCCGCCCGTGACCGCACCGGATGCCTTGGCCGCGTCGAGATCGTAAGCGCCCTCGACGGCGGTATAACTCACATCGACCAATTGCGCGGCGGCGCGGGCCTGCTCGAATGTTTCGGCGATGACTAATGCGATGGCCTGATGGTAATGCTGGATCTCCGGCCCGCCCAGCAGGTGCGCCGTATTCCAGTTGCCTTTGCCCAGCGTGCCGGCGTTGTCGGCGGTGACCACGCCCAGCACGCCGGGCGCTTTCAGGGCCGCGGCCGTGTTGATCGCGCGCACGCGGCCTTTGGCAATGGCCGAGCCGACCACGTAGCCGATGACGGCATTGGGGGCAGCTTCATGCTGTTCGTAGGCGTAGGGCGCCGAACCGGTGGTCTTGAGCCGCCCGTCGACGCGGTCGACCGCACGGCCGACGATCTTCAGTTGATCGATGGGATTGGTGGTGGCAGCAGTATCGAATCGCATGATCAGCCTTTCCTGGCGTCTGCCAGCACTGCGGCAAGGGTTCGTTTGGCGAGCGCAATCTTGAATGCATTCTCGGCGGTCGGGGTGGCGCCTGCCAGCAGCAACTCAGAGACTGCGTTGGCACCCTGCGGCAAAGCCTGTTCTGCCGCCTCGACGCGCCAGGGCTTGTGGGCCACGCCGCCCAGGGCGACCCGGCCGCGTCCGTCCGGCTGGATCACCGCCGCCACCGAGACCAGCGCGAACGCGTAAGAGGTGCGGTCGCGCACCTTGCGATAGACGTGCGTGCCGCCCAGCGGCTTGGGCAGGGTCACTGCGGTAATCAACTCGCCCGCACCCAGCACATTGTCGATATGGGGGGTATTGCCCGGCAGGCGATGAAAGTCGGCAATCGGAATGTTGCGCACCTGGCCATCGGCACGCACGGTTTCGACATTGGCATCGAGCAGCCGCATCGCCACGGCCATGTCGCCGGGATAAGTGGCAATGCAGGAGGTGCTGGCGCCGATCACCGCATGCTGGCGCGAAAAACCGGGTGTGGCCGAGCAGCCGCTACCCGGTTGTCGTTTGTTGCAAGCCTGGTTGGTATCGTAGAAGTAAGGGCAACGGGTACGCTGCAACAGGTTGCCGGCGGTGGTGGCCTTGTTGCGCAGCTGGGTCGAGGCGCCCGCCAGTACGGCCCGAGACAGCACGCCATAGTCGCGCCGCACGCGCATGTCGGCCGCGAGGTCGGTATTGCGCACCAGGGCGCCGATGCGCAGTCCGCCGTCAGCGGTGGCTTCGATCTGGTCCAGCGACAAGCCATTGACATCGACCAGGTGCGTGGGCGTCTCGATCTCAAGCTTCATGAGGTCGAGCAGATTGGTGCCGCCCGCGATGAACCTGGCGCCCGGCGTGCCGGCGACGATGGCCGCAGCCTGGGCCGGCGAGGTGGCGCGCTGGTAGGTGAATGCCCTCATGCGGCCCCCTTGGCGACTTCATTGATCGCATCGACGATGTTGGAATAGGCGCCGCAGCGGCAGATGTTGCCGCTCATGCGCTCCCGGATCTCGGCCTCGGTCACCTGGGGCGCGGTCGCCAGGTCGTCGGTAACGAGGCTGGGAATGCCGGCCTTGATCTCGCGCAGCACCGACACCGCCGAGCAGATCTGGCCGGGCGTGCAGTAGCCGCACTGGTAGCCGTCATGCTTGATGAAGGCGGCTTGCATCGGATGCAGTTTTTCCTGCGTGCCCAGGCCTTCGATGGTGGTCACCTCAGCGCCGTCGTGCATCACGGCCAACGTCAGGCACGAATTGATGCGCCGGCCATCCACGATCACGGTGCAGGCGCCGCACTGGCCATGATCGCAACCTTTCTTGGTGCCGGTCAGGTGCAGGTTTTCGCGCAGTGCGTCGAGCAGGGTCGTGCGGGTGTCGACATTGAGCGCATGGGGTGCGCCATTGATGCGCAGCGACACGCCGGCGGTGACAGGCGCGGGGGTGGTGGCGATGCGCGAAGGTGTCGACGTCTGGGCGTTGGCTGTGACAGGCAGCGTGGCGGCGGTAGCCGTCAAGGCGCCGGTGATGAGCAGATTCCGGCGGGAAATCGTCACGTCGCTAAGTTCATCCATGAAATGTCCTGTTGGCAGATGGCTGGAGGCCGGGCGGTCTCTTCATCGATGAGAAACCTGGCCGGATTGGAGGCGCGGTACGTATCGCTACTATAAGGGGACGCTCGCTTTTGATTAATCCCCTGGCTGTGCATGGACTTATGAGCGGGATTCATCAATGAACTGTCGGTGGCCGACTCATCGGTGACGGCGCTTCAATCGTCACCCCGGCGCGATGTTTCCGATGGCTTGCAAATCATCGATGACATGGCTGGGCTCGTTACGACGCGGCATGTTGTCCATGTCCAGCACCGCGTCGAGCGCGCCTGGAACGTCCGGCGCAAGCGATGCAAGCAGGGTGCCCAGATTTTCTTGCGCCGGACCTTTTTCGGCAACCAGTTCGAATGTCTTGCCGATGGCGGCGTCGAGCGACAGTGACGCGACCAGCACATCAGCAATCTGCTGGCGCGCGATCACGCCATCGGAAGGATCGCCAGCCTGTCGCCTGTCGCCTTGCAGCAGGTTCAGCTTGTGCTGGTCCTCGTCGTTGTAGTCGAACCAGCCGGGGCGCACGATGGTGTAGCGCAGGCCACTGGCGCGCACCAGGCGTTCGCTTCGCCGTTTCCAGTCGTGCGCTTCGGTGGCGCGATTGTATTGACCGTCGCGGTTGGTCACGCCGATGGCTGTCATCAGGGCAATGCGGGCGGGCCGCCCGTTCAGCGCCAGCAGGGCGGCCCGAACCGCACCATAATCGACGCTGCGCGAGCCGGTTTTTCCAGAGCCGCTGGCGCCATGCGTAAAGACAATCGCCTCGACATCATTGACCGCCTCGGCAAGGGCGTCGGGGTTGGTCACGTCACCTTCAAGCAACTGCGCCTGGCTGGGCAGTATGCGACGTGCCCGGCGCGCATCCCGGGTCAGCGCGCGCACCGAAAAACCCGCTTCGATCGCCTTCAACGACCAGGCGGCCAATGCTGCCCGTGGCGCCGATCACCAGCACCGTCTTGATCTTGTCCGACACGGTCTTCTCCTGATGATAGGGTTATTGCGCCGGCTTGGGCGCGAGCTCGCCGAACCAGTAAGAAGCGGTGACACCGCCATCCATGAGAAAGTCGCTGCCGGTGATGAAGGCGCCATCCGTGCCCATCAGCAAGGCTGCCACCGAACCGACTTCGTCGGGCGTGCCGGCACGGCCTGCCGGACTCAGTTCGATCATGTTGCGGTAGCCCGCACCGCGCGGCCCGCTCAGCTCATCCTTGGCCAGCGGGGTGATGATGATGCCTGGGCTGATAGTGTTGACTCGGGCACCGCGCTTGGCCCAGCGGACCGCTTCAGCCATCACGCGCAAGGCATTGCCGCGCTTGGAGAGTTGATAGGCATGCAGCGAATCGGTGACGACATCAGCTGCCAGGAATGGCAGGGACAGCAATTCGTCGGTCGGCGTCATGGCCAGCGCCGTACTTTGCTCGACCGTCAGGGGGCCCAGGCGATGGCCGGATTGCGAGGCGATCACCACGCACGAGCCGCCACGGGTGATGACGTTGCCGAATTCCTCGAGCACCAGTGCGGTGCCAAACAGGTCGACCTTGAGGATGGTTTGCGGCGTTGCCTGCGATGGCGATACGCCGGCGGCATGCACCACACCGAAGACTTGCCCCATCGACGTGGCTTTCTGCACCAGCAACCGCACCGATTCGCGAGAAGAGATATCGACACTGGCCGCCTCCACCTCATAACCGGCATTGGCCAGCGTTTCGGCGGCTGCCTCGGCATTCTCGATGCGGATGTCCGCCAGCAACACCTTCTTGCCGACGCTAACCCGGCGGGCGATAGCCTGGCCGATCGAGCCGGGGCCGATCACTACGATGACGTCTTTCATGCTTGGCTCCTGAATCCAGATTGAGCCTTGCATGCTACGCCCGTGCAATTGACCTGATAAGCCATATAAACCCGCATGGACTTATGACATGATTTCATTAATAAGGATGTGGATCGACAACGGCAGCTTCGCTGGCGCGCCATCGCATCGAAGGCGCGGCGGTCACCAGGGATGGCGACTGAAACAGGATCGCCATCCAGGCGATCCTTGAGCCGATTCTTGCCGTATCAGAAGGCGTCGAGGGGAATCTTCAGGTAACGGGCGCCGTTATCCTCCGCTGGGGGAAGCTGGCCGGCGCGCATGTTCACCTGGACCGATGGCAACATTAATACTGGCATATCCAGCGTGGCGTCACGCGCGGTGCGCATGGCAACGAATTCTTCTTCGCTGATGCCGTCGCGTACATGGATGTTTCTCTGGCGCTCCTCGGCCACGGTCGTGACGAACTGCAGCTCGCGCCCGCCGGGACAATAGTCGTGGCACAGGTAGAGCCGCGCATCGGCCGGCAGACGCAAGACCTGGTTGATGGAACGAAAGAGGGCGCGCGCATCGCCACCCGGAAAATCGCAACGCGCCGTGCCGTAGTCGGGCATGAACAAGGTGTCGCCCACGAAGGCGGCAACGTGCGCATCTTCTTCGATGATGTAGGTGATGCAGGCCGGGGTATGGCCGGGGGTATGCAGCACGCGCACCTGAAGGTTGCCGATGTGGAACCGATCGCCGTCGGCGAAGAGGTGATCGAACTGGCTGCCGTCATGGGCAAACTCGCTGCCGGCATTGAACAGCTTGCCGAACACGTCCTGCACCTGGCGGATATGCTCGCCGATGGCGACGCGGCCGCCCAGCTTGCGCTTGAGATAGGGCGCAGCAGAGAGGTGATCGGCATGGGCATGGGTCTCGAGGATCCACTGCACCGATGCGTCCAGGGCCCGAACGCGTTCGATCAGCAGGTCCGCGCTGCGGGTAGAGGTTCGTCCGGACTTGGGGTCGAAGTCCAGTACGCTGTCCAGCAGCGCGCATTGCCTGGTGGCGCCATCGAGCACGATGTAGCTGACGGTGCTGGTGGCCGGGTCGTAATGGCCTTCGATATGCAGGTTGTCCATCTGTCCTCCTTGTATAACGGTCAGATGGCTGTCACTAACTAAAATTGCGGCAGCTCGCTCTCACCTTGATGCCGGTGGCAATCACATATCACGTACCGTAACACGGCGATGCGATTGCGTGGCAGCGGCCAGATGAGTGCGTGCAGATTTCGAGACGGACCGGTGTGCTTGTCGACGAACTGTTAGCGATCGGAAGACATTTGATCGCAAAAAATGTCCGTCAATGGCACGCTGTTCCGACTCGAAGAACTTACTTGACTGCAAGGGCCGGCGGGGGCAAATCAAACGTCTGCCGGAAAATACTGTCGGCTTGCTGGTTCGCGTCTTTGGCCAGCGATTCTGCCGCCACGGTGGATGCGGCCTTCAAGCTGTCGAATGTGCTGTAGGTTTCACCGTTGTCACGCTTGCTCAGTTCCATCGATACCAGGCGTTTTCCGGTGGGGTTGCGCAGCGCGAATTCCGTTATTGCGGTCGATTTATAGGACGCTGTAGCGGTTTCGGCCGTATATCCGCTTGTCACCCGCAAGATCAACCGCGCAACGCCTGGTTCACCATCCTTGACATCCATCAGTGAGGTTTCCTGGGTCGGCCGTTCGACGGCTGTCACGATGACTTCGCGGCCGGACTTTCGGATCAGTGTGGCCAGGTATTCCGCCTGCGCCGCATTGAGGTCAGGTGTCTTCGCGTCCTTGAGCAGCGCCATGAATTCCTTCGATCTCGCCTCTGTTCGTTCCTTGAACGTCAGCTTGCTGCTGGCTTCGATTGCCGCGCCGGCAATTGCGCCGAACACGCCGAAAATCCCGCCTATGCCCGATACGGACGAGCCCCCGAGATCCATCACGACATAATGTGTCGGGTGATAGAAAATCTCGACTGCTGTTATTTTTTCGATATCTTTGCGAGCTCTTTCTTTTTGTTCAACCTGTTTCGGTGCGCTCGCGCAACCCGAAATCAAAAAGACGATACAGGCCGTAACCGTAACGAGGAGGGAAGAGGTTTTTTTCATTGCGTGTTAAATAAGTTATTGCAGTTGACGGACTGACACGAAACAGGCTGATCGTGGCCAATAACTTTTGGCCTCACATCTGCAGTCGCTATAAAACGAATTCTTTAACGAATTAATGACGAAGTTACAAGACGATAGTAATCAATTCAATTAAGTTTCCGTGCGTCAATTATAACCAGGCACACTAACATTTACTTACAATTTGATGCCTGTCTGCAACACGATCTGCGCAAAAAATGCGGACATAAAAAAACAGCCTTGGAAAACCAAGGCTGTTCTGCAGTTTCCTGCGACTAGGCAGGATGGCGAATGTCAGGCGAGTCGCTTGACCCAGCCAAAGGTATCTTCGGCGGCGCCGCGCTGGATGTCCAGCAGGGCGTTCTTCAATTGAAGAGTAACTTTTCCAGCCTTGGCATCACCGATCGAAAACTCCGACGTGGCGCGCTTGACGTGACGAATCGGCGTGATGACAGCGGCGGTGCCGCAAGCGAACGCCTCAACCAGCTTGCCGCTGCGGGCATCGGCTTCCCACTGCTCGATGGAATACTGCTCCTGGCGTGCCTCGATGCCCAGGCTCGCTGCCAGCTTGAGCAGCGAATCGCGTGTGACGCCGGGCAGGATGGTGCCGCCCAGGGGAGGGGTCTGGATGGTGCCGTCCTTGAAGACGAAGAAGATATTCATGCCGCCGAGTTCTTCGACCCAGGTCTTGTCGCGGCTATCGAGGAAGACCACCTGATCGCAACCTTGACGCTGGGCTTCGGCCTGGGCCGCCAGGCTGGCCGCGTAGTTGCCGCCGCACTTGGCTTCGCCGGTGCCGCCGATGCCGGCGCGGGAGAAGTTCTCGGAAACCCACAGCGAGATGCCGGAGTTGCTGTCCTTGAAATAGTCGCCGACCGGGCAGGCCAGCACGAAGTAGGAATATTCAGTGGCCGGCTTCACGCCCAGCACGGCCTGGGTCGCAAACATGACCGGGCGCAGGTAGAGCGACGAGCCGCGTTCCTTGGGGATCCAGTCCTTGTCGGTCAACGCCAGCTTCTGCACGGATTCGAGGAAGACCTCGACCGGCAACGGCGGCATCGCCAGTCGCTCGGCCGATTTTGCGAAGCGGCTTGCATTGGCCTCCGGGCGGAACAGCGAGATGCCGCCATCCTCCAGGCTGTAGACCTTCAGGCCTTCGAAGATTTCCTGGGCGTAATGAAACACCAAGGCGCTGGGGGGAATCGACAGCGGGGCGTACGCCGCGATCTGCCCGTCATGCCAGCCGTCGGCGGCGGTATAGCGCGCCTTCGCCATGTTGGCCGAAAAGACGCTGCCGAAGCCTGGATTCTGCATGGCTGCAGCACGGATATCGGCAGGAGTTTGTACGGCGTTCTGCGTGGAGAAGAAATTTTGTGTAGTCATTGCCAATAACATCATCAAGAAAAGAATAGGGGAGCGAATGCGTCGCTAACTGACAAGGATACCTGATTGGGGCGCATGGGGCGTACCTTGAGCCAACAGATCTCCGGATTGCGCCGGACTGGCTGTCCGTCCGACCTGAGGCAGTCACTCCACTCTTGCCGAAGCGGCCGGTACGGCTTTTGGTCAACACGATGGCACTGGATATCGATAGCGGGCACCCCATGGACCTGGCCGGGCCTTATCTGGATACGGTGGCGGTCCTTCATCCTGAGCAGGTGTGGGGCAAGCTGATCGAGAGCGGGGTGAGCATCATCCAGACGGATGAGCCGCAGCGTTTGCTGGCGTGGTTGAAGCGCCGGAAGTTGCGTTGATGGCGGGAATTGATTTAAAGAGAGATAAAGAACCTCGATGTGAAATTTTCGTTTAAACGGATACACGTAAATCCGATGCTTAAATATTAATTTCACTTAAACATAAGGTCCGAAAGAAAGGTCCTTGTATTGCGATAGATCCCTTGGAACCAAAGTGTTTTAACAATGGCGATCGCGAACGTAAAGTAAGTATGCTGAGAGCCACATCACCGCAATTGAAAGGCAATTAATAGGTTGCATTGAAGCGAGCGTTATTCCCCCCTTCATTCCACAGCACGTCCTGCTACCCCATGTTTTTCCTTGTAGAATCATCGGCAAAATACAAAATACTGGGGTTGCATGAATCCGTCTCGGCAGGATCGCGGTGCGCTGACGCCGCTCGATTATCACGTAACTGTTGCAAACTACCTTCGCCACAATGAACCGGAAGTCTGGCAATGGGCGTCCTCACGCACCAGCCGGTCAGAGCAACTGGATTCATTGCGCGCCGCGCTGCTACGCGACACATATCGCATCGATCCGCAGGCCCATGGCGATGTGCATGCCATATTGAATACAGCGATGGATCGACTGGGCATCAATGCGCCGGCCACCCTCTACCAGGCCTCCGGGCAAGAGATGAACGCCACACTGTATTACGTACCCGGTGAGGTTCACATCATCGCGCAAGGGGCATTGCTGGAGCGATTGTCCAAGGATGAATTGCTGGCGGTGTTCGGTCATGAGTTGGCGCACTATCTTCTTTGGTCGCGGGATGACGGCGGTTTTCTTGTAGCCGAACGCATTCTGGCAGACGCAGTGGCGGCTCCCGGCTCAGCTGCCAGTCTCTCGGAAACTTACCGACGCTACAGGTTGTATACCGAGCTCTTCGCTGATCGAGGCGGGGCCGTTGCATGCGGTGCCGTTGCACCTGCAATTTCAACGTTGGTAAAAGTAACAACTGGCATCAGTACAGTTGATGCTTCAGCTTATCTCCGTCAGGTCGAAGAAATCGAATCCAATGAGACCGCAGCCAGCGATGCGCGCAGTCATCCGGAAGCCTTTATCCGCGCGCGTGCGTTGGACTTATGGTGGAACGGTAGTGCAGACCTGGGGCGCTGGCTTGCGCTTCGTTTGCATGGCCCATTGAGGCTGGAAAGTCTGGACTTGCCTGGGCAGATCCGCCTGCAGCAGCTGACGCGGGGTTTCTTGTCCCACTATCTGACAGGCTCGGGGCTGGCCAGCGACGCCGTGCTTGCCCAAATTCGAATGATGTTCCCTGACTGGAGCACGGACGAGCCCACGGTCGGACCGCAGGCATTTTCTGCGGCGCATGCGGATGACAGCATCAGGGACTATCTCAATGCTCTCATGCTCGATCTTGCACTGGCCGACGCCGACCAGCAAGATGTCGCTCTGCTGCGCGCCGGTCGCATCGCTCAAGAGATGGGAAGCCTAGAGCGGCTGCAGCAGAACCTGCGCCGTGACGCCGGTTTTGGCAAGCGCGAGCTGGATCGCTACAAGCGCCAATTGGCCAAGGAGATCTCGGCATGAGCGAGATTGTTAATACAAGTGCGGCACCTCACACCTTGCGCGAGCTAATCAAGGCCCAAGCGGGTGACCTGCTTTCGAATGACGACTTGCTGGTGCTGGCATTGCCGCTCTTTCAACAAGTCGCTGCTGTCCATGCGCAAGGTAAAGTCGCCTCGCTGGACTGCGACAGCATTCTGGTGAGCAAGGACGGCACACTGTGTTTGCGGCAGCCGGACGGACAGGCGCCTGCGATGGACATCGAGACCATTCATCGCCTGCAACCGCATTCCTCGTCTGGCCTGAACATTGTCGGTGTCTTGCAACGCGAACACGGCGCCGATGGCATGCGCTCACAGAGCGACCTTGTGTTGTTAGAGGACGAAAGCGTTCTGGTTGAGCGACCGGTTTATCTCAGTGGCCCCGCCAGTTGGGAACTACGCGTCGGGCATCACGACGAGATTGGCGATATTTTTCTGCTTGGCATGGTATTGGCAGGCTTGGCATGTGGGCTGGATTTTTCAGACCCGGATGATCTGCGTGAGTTTGTTACCCACCGCCATAATCTGTTCCGCCTGCACGAGCGACTGTCGCCCATTATCGCCAGCGTCATTGTCGAAATGACTGAGATCAATCGCCACGAGCGAGCTACCGACGTCTCGGCACTGGCAACGCGCCTGCGCACCTGGCGCGATCAGCCTGCGGTATTGGATGTTGATCGTGCACTGGCCGGTGCGTCGGGAGCCACGTCGCGCCGGGTTGCCGTGCTGACGCATCTGCGCGACCGTCTGTTCGATTTATCGCGTCGCAATCGTCTGCTGTATTTCCGGCCAACCAGCGCCAATGTCAATCTGACCGTTGCCAGCGTGCCGCTGATGCTGCAGATCGAAAGTGTAAAGGCTGAACATATCTGTACTTGGGGTGGTCCGTTCGCAGAGCAGCTGGTTGCTGGTAAGACGGTCTCTTTGCAGAACTGGCTGCGGTTCGACGATCAGCCTTATTTACCTGCGACCCTGGACAAACTGATTTCGGAAACCCGCCACGACCGGGCCGAGTTCGGATTCAGCAATCTGCGACTGGTGCTTGCGTTTCTGCGTTGGCATAACCTCAAGGAAGCGCCAGATGAGCGTATTGTCACGCCATTGCTATGGTTGCCGGTGGAGCTGGTCAAACGCAAGGGTGTGCGTGACCAGTACGTCATCCAGTGTTCGTCAGGAGAAGCTGAATTTAATCCGGTACTGCGACATTATCTGGCGCAACTCTATGACATAGACTTGCCCGAGACGGTCGATCTGGGCAAGACTTCGCTGACGCAAATCCATGGCGATTTGCTGGCCAAGATTCATCGTTCCGAACCCGCGGTTGAGTTGCGGTTGATAGAAAAAGCATCGATTCGTATGGTCAGACAAAAGGCCATGCAGCGTATGCAGCAATATCAACGACGACGACCGACAGCAGGGCGAGCGCGTAGTACGGCCAAAGGCTGGCTGCCTCCCTATAGTTATTCCCGTGAAGATTACAGGCCACTCGGCCGGGCGTTGTTTGAACATTGGGTGCGCCCGAGCGAGCTACCGCAGCGGTTCGAAGCCGGAGCCGGTTTGCGCCAGCCGCATATGGCGGAGTTAGCCGATGTGGCGCCGGCGGAAGAGCAGGGCGAACGCGTCGGGTTCATGCTGGAGGAGTCCGAAGGGCACCGTTATGCCTGGGATCTTGACCTCACGCAAGTTACGCTGGCCAATTTCAACTACAAGAAGATGTCGCTGGTGCGAGACTATGCGCAACTTCTCGATGAATCCGGGGACAATCCAGCTTTCGACCGCGTATTCTCGATCGAGCCACGCGATCTGGACACCAGTACTCCGGACAAGCTCAAGCCGCAGGAGCAGTGGAATGTGGTGGCGTCCGATGCCACCCAGAACGCGGCGGTCGGGCTGGCGCGCACCCAGCGCAGCTTCATCATTCAAGGTCCGCCGGGCACCGGAAAATCCCAGACAATCACCAATTTGATCGCAGACTACGCGGGCCGTGGAAAGCGAGTGCTGTTCGTTTGCGAAAAGCGTGCTGCACTTGATGTGGTGTTCCATCGCCTGAAGCAGAGCGGACTGGAGCAACTTTGCAGTCTGATCCACGATTCACAGGCAGACAAAAAGGCGTTTATCGCCGATCTCAAGTCATGCTATGAACAATGGATTGCAAGTCCGGACGAGAACGACAGCCTGTCGACACAGCGTGCGGTCGTGGCGAACGCCCTGGCAGAACAGCAGCACCGCATCGATGCCTTCGAAATGGCCATGGCGGATATTCCCGCCAGCCTTGGCGAGAGCGTACGCAGCGTGCTGCGTCGGCTGGCGCAGTTGCCGGCAGCACCTGAGGCCGGAGCCGCCATAAGAGAGCGATTGCCAACGCTTTCGCTGTGGGATCAGCATCAAGAATTGACCCAGCGCCTGCATCGCAGCATGCGTGAACGTTTCGGCCTGGATTCCCCGGCGCGGCATCCTTTTGCGAGCTTGTCCGCCGCTATTGTCAATGAGCAGGCGGCGTTCGCAAAGATAGAAGGCTTATGCTCGGATGCGGAAGCCTTACTGGCGACACTTGACCCCTTATTGGAAAGTCCGGAAAGCGTCATCACGCACGCTACGCGACTAAAGGATGCCTGTGCCATTGCTGCCGACAGTCGTCGCCTGGTCGACCATGGACTGGCAGGACATCTGGAGTTACTCGATGTCGGCTCACCGGCTCAGCTCGCTTTGAGTGAAATACGCAACGAGCTGGAACGATGTGCCGAGGTCTTGACGACGGCGCAATCCGCGACGGCTAACTGGCGCGACAAATTGCGGCCCGACGATACTGAAACAGCGTTGACTCTGGTAATGCAAATGGAACAATCCGTTACCAGATGGTTCAAGCCGGCATGGTGGCGATTGCGCGGCGAGCTGAAGCGACGATACGATTTTTCCAAGCATGCGGTGCATCCCAGCTACAGTAAAGTGCTGCAGCAACTGCAGGCAGAGCATTCGGCCGATGTCGCGCTATCTAAGGTCGATGAAAATGGATGCCGTCGATATGGTGTCAGCAAAATGCAGACGTTCGTGCAAGCATTGGCAGAACTGGAGTTTCGCTTGCAAGCCTCCGACGGGCCACGCCTGTTGATCGACCGCTTGCGTTCAGCGGACGATCCAATGATGATCGCTCGCGCCCAAGCCGGCGCTTATGATGCATTGACAAAGCTGGCCGCGATCTTCGCCCAAGGACTAACGCCTAATGGCGCGGAAAGTCTGGAAAGCATCGCTGAATTGCTGCGAGATCTACGCGAATCCCTGGACGATTTACCGGACTTGTTGCCGTCATTGCGGGCAGTGCATGCAGCCGATCCCAGCTATGCGGCAGCTCTGTTTGGCGTAGACGCGCCGCCGCAGTTTCTGGAAGCGCTAGTGGCTGACGAGGCGCTGTGCCAACTGGAGCGAAAACATCCGGTACTGGCACGCTCCGGTGGCGCCGCTTTGGCGCAAGCCGCACGTGCGGTGGCCAATGGTCAGCGTGAACTGCTGGCGATCAATGCTCAGGCGATCAAATCTAATCTGCACCGACTTTTCATCGATCACGTCCGCAAGGCTAGCCTTTCGGCAACGCAACTCGATGCCGAAGGTAAATCGTTCAAAAAACGATACGCAACAGGCCGCCGCGAACTGGAACATGAGTTTGGAAAGAGTATGCGCTACCGTTCCATCCGCGACCTCGCAGATGGTGAGACAGGTGCCGTCATCAACGATCTCAAACCAATATGGCTGATGAGTCCGTTATCGGTTTCTGACACATTGCCGCTGTCGCTGGATCTGTTCGATGTCGTCATCTTTGACGAGGCCAGCCAGATACCGACTGAAGAAGCAGTGCCGGCATTAAGCAGGGCTCGACAAGTGATTGTGGTCGGGGATGAAATGCAGTTACCGCCGACCAGCTTCTTCACTGCGGCAAGCAATGGCGATGAAGATGAAATCCTGGTGGAAGAGGGCGGAGAACGCATTGCGATCAATCTTGACTCTGACAGCCTGCTGAATCAAGCCGCACGCAACCTGCCGGCAACCTTACTCGCGTGGCATTACCGGAGCCGACACGAAGCACTGATCAGCTTCTCGAATGCAGCATTTTATGACGGCAGGCTAGTTACCATTCCGGACCGCCTGCTGGAGACTCGAACTGAGGCCGTCCCTGCCTTGCGTTCCGATCAGACTGACGCCGGCACACAAGGCGCCGATATTCTAATGGCCAGCCCGATCAGCTTCCACCAGCTGTCCGACGGTGTCTACTCCGACCGATCCAACCTGGCGGAAGCTCGTTACATTGCCTTGTCAGTACGTGAAATGCTACGCCGTGAGACAGGACTCAGCCTGGGCATTGTGGCGTTTTCTGAAGCACAGCAAAACGCCATTGAGGCGGCTCTGGATACGTTGGCTGCAGAAGATATCGATTTTTCCGCGCGGCTGGAGCGTGAATATGTGCGCGAAGACGACGATCAATTCAACGGACTTTTTGTTAAAAACCTGGAAAACGTTCAGGGCGATGAACGCGACGTCATCATGTTGAGTATCTGCTACGGACCCGGCCCCAATGGGAAGATGCTGATGAACTTCGGTCCAATCAACCAACGCGGCGGCGAAAAACGTCTGAACGTCATTTTCAGTCGTGCGCGTCACCGTATGGCGGTGGTGTCATCGATTCAGGCGGAAGCCATCACCAACATTCACAACGATGGCGCGGCTGCATTGCGTGCTTTCTTGCAATTTGCACAATCCAGTGCTGCGGGTCGTTTTGAGCATGCGCAGTCGATCCTGGGCGCGCTCAACCAGGGAGCGCGCAGCGCTTTCGCGCAACAGGCATCGCCAGACAGTATTCGCGATGCGCTGGCCGATGCACTGCGTGCACGCGGTCACCTGGTACACGCCAATGTCGGACGGTCTCAGTTCCGCTGTGACCTTGCGATTGCAGGTGCCAAGACAGGTGCCTACGAACTGGCCATATTGCTCGATAGCCCCTCGCAAGCTGTCGCAGACACGACTGAGCGCTATGTGTTCCGGCCCGCCATCTTGGGCAGCTTTGGTTGGAAGGTGCTGGATATTCCAGGCAAGGACTGGATTGATGATCGCGACGCAGTACTGGCGCGCATCGAGGCTATGTTAGCCGACGGTAAAGACCGGGCGCTGGATGTGGAAACCGCCTATGAAGCGTTGGTGCCGGCTGCTAACACGGTAAATACGACCACGAGAGATGTGACCGTCGCCGGTCATCATGAAGAGACAGCCGAGGTTCAGCGTACTCGCTCACTTTCGTTCGAACAAGGCGGCTCAAGAAAATTCTGGCGGGCCATGCAGAAGGGTGCGGACGTGAGCATCAGCTACGGTCGCATGGGATCAAACGGGCAGACTATTTTGAAGCAGTTCGACTCGCCGGAGCGAGCGCAGCGTGAGATGGAGAAGTTAATCGCTGAGAAGTTGCGTAAGGGCTATGTTGATTCGGAAAATTAAGGTTTGAAGTCGGAAAAAACGTTTCGAAGACAAGGCTGCTATTGGTCAGATAAGGTAGGAAATGCAGTACTCAGAAAATGTTTCATAAGAAGCTGTGAGCCTTGAATTACACAAAGCCCGCTAGAAGCGGGTTTTGTGTTTGGCTTGGTGGCATCAGGTAGTGGTAGGAAGGAACTGAATTTTTGACAGCCAATCGCGTATGTTATTTTACATAATACAAATTATGCGAAGTCATCAGGCAAATGAAATACGAGCGCAGACCCAGCCAACGAACCATTTTCCAGTGGTCTGCCACACATGTTTCCCAAAGACAATAACGAGAAAACGATGCGCTATCCCAATACACGTTATGGCTATCACCAAGAGCTTGAATACTGGATGCAAGGAAGCTCGATCAAAGACGTCGCCAAGCGCTTGAAGCGTTCAGAGCGATCCGTGCATGACTGGATGACCGGCAAACGCAAGGTCCCTTGGTGGGTGCCCGAAATCCTTCGGCTCCAACGCATGGAATGGTACGACCGCATGCAGCAAATGAACATCAAAGTGCCAAAGGTGAACTTTGCCTTTGTGACTGCCGACGTTATCGAGTTTCCCAAGCCCCGGCCCGCAGTACAGCCCGAGATGACTCCTACAGCAGCATCAGCCACCCAACCAGACACAAAAACCGCCACCAGCTAAGCCGGTGCTATACTTTCCTCAAGGACGCAACATGGCAACAACGTTTTTTGATACCCACGCATATGTGAAGCAACTGGAAGCCTCAGGCGTTTCAACCGAACAAGCCGAAGCCCACGCAACCGCCCTAGCCCAAGCCATGAATAACGAACTGGTGAAAAAAGCAGACTTGAACGAATTCCGATCCGAGGTCAACACCCGGTTCACGGAAGCTGCCGGTCGCATCGAGCTTCTGAAATGGATGATCGGTTTTGTGCTGGCCACGAACGTCGCGGTGCTGTTCAAGATTTTCCACTAACCTGCGCGCTGCCACAAAACGAGAAAGCCCCGACATTTCGGGGCTTTTTTTCATGCGTGAGAGGTCGTCACCATCTACTCGAATATGACGTTGTCGATGATAAATGCTCCGCGATATAACTATTCAATCCACGCCCCGTGATCGCTAACACTTGCAGCCGCTGTACGTGACCAGGCCCCGGACGCACTTCATCAAAGAGATAGTGTCGATGCGTGCCCGACATGAACTCTATAATTATCGCTCCCGCCGCAATCTCAAAGCGCGCCACATCAGAATTCCCGCCGTAGTTTCGGTATGTTTCCATAGATTCCCCCCATAAGAGTTGCAACGAAATATTGCCAAAAAAGACAAATGGCAAAAAAGTGCGTGCGCCATAGGACTGAAAAGGAAAAACCCCTGACCCCTCTTGCATTGGGGGGAGGATCAGAGGTTTGTGGCTGGCAAAAAGAACTTTGCCGAGCAGGTCGCGCCCGAAGACACAACGACTTCACTATAGCAGACGTTACCGAAGTTGCAAGGTACGTTTACCTGTTGTTTAATCCATCGAAATTACAACAGTTAAAAGGGCGCTGTCTCAAACTGCGCAGCGCATGGCGGCGTCGCGATCCAGATAACATCCAGCCCTTTGTTGTACCAATATTGCGCTCCCGAAAGCCCACCCGCTTCAGCGATCAAGAAAGCGGTGCGTACCGCGTCGATAGATTTATTGCACACCAAAGGCCACGATATGACATCGGGCTTCGGTATACCGCGAGAGCAGAAATACCGTTTTTGCTCAAGTGTCCGACTAGACATTTCCTTCGAACAGTACTTCGCGATGTAAGCGGCCAGCTTATGAACGCCCTCCTTGCCAAAGCCAAATTTGGAAGGGTTACGAACGTCAATATTCGACATAGAGCGCCCAGCCTCATCCTTTCCAACTATCCCCGACCAAATTGAACGCAGCAAGTGATAGCACTGGCGACCTCGCACAGCCACGTGAAAATGAATGGCCCCGCGTTCTTGCACTTCAATAACAGCGACATACAAAAACTGGTTATGTTTGCCAACCCGACGCCGAAATTTATCCCAGTCCTTGAGAGCCCTCTCGCGATCAGTCACATTTTGACGGTAAGTGAGCGTGATCATGCGATCTGCCCCAATTGTCTTGCAAGCTTGGCGAACTCGCTTCTTTGCGGCACGCCCAGCTGTCTGGTCATTGCGTTCGCGATTCTCTGATTCACCGCGAGGCTTGCGAGACTTGGGCGTAATAGCTGGCCCTATGAAGTGTTTTTCCTTAGCGACAGTGATTTCCATCTGACCGTCAGGAAAAACTACCTTACGAGCCACGTAACGATCATTCCAGGTATTTTTGATACCGTCATCATCCCACCAGTCCGGTTTGAGTTGCTCGGGACGCACATCATCAAACATGATGTTTGACATATCGTCATTGACGATATAACTTTCAGACATTCATTCACCTATCTCAACTAGTTGGATGAACGCCCCGACCGGATTGCGATTCCTGTCGGGGCATTTTCTTTTCTCGACTGCCCTTCCCTACTTCATTCTTTCCTCTGCTTTAGCCCTGCGAAACTGGTGCTGTACGTTAAGTATGCTTAATACAAGTCTAGCGCTCGCTTCGCTCGCGCCGTCCTCGCAAGCTGCGGGCGGCGCGATCAAGCAAGCGCCCTCCCCGTAACGCACCCATCACAATGGCCGCCAAATCGCCGCATGCTTGTTTTCCGGCTACGCAGTGCGCTACGCGCAGGTCTACCGACCCGGCTGCTACGGAAACCATCGGGCTTTGCCCGAGCGCTACATGCGACGTCAGAACCGCCCCTAGAGCGCTACTGTCCCAGGTTTGGCAATAACCGAGGCACGTCACAGCCGCGACACCTGGAGGACAAGCAGAATCTCGCTTTTGCTGGTCTGGCCGGTGTCGGAGCGCATCCACTCAGGCAGGAAAGAGAAGCCAATGCGGCCCGAGCTTTCTCGGTTCTCGGCCAGGCCGCCGATGATGACGATATCGCCGTCCGCGACCGATAGCGAGGTGCGGACTTCGCGCTTGGTCAGCGTCGGCGAATTGTTGACGCCGGTTTGCGTCGTGACGAAGTTCGATAGCTGCTGGCCTACCGTCAGGTCGACCACGGAATCGCGGACCACTGGTGCCAGATCGAAGATGACGCCCGAGCTTCGATATTCGACCGACTGCACCGGAGCATTTCCGTTACCCGGATAGCTGACCGCACCCAGGATCGGCACATCCTGTCCGACTGAGAAACGACCGGACGCGCCCGACCGCACGCGCAGAGACGGCGCGGATATCGTCTTGAAACGGCTGTCACTCGACAGAGCGGAAAACACCGCATCAATTGACGTGTTCTTGAGGCGCACAAAACCGTCCAGCGTCGACGGCGTTGATAGCCCAGCGGTCACGGTGCCGCCCAGCAGATTCAACGCCAGCGAGAACGCCGAACCTTCGGCACCGTTGGACGCCACCTCAAACACCTGGCCGCGCACCATCACCTCACCAAGCCGCGTATCCAGTTGCGCCAACAGGCCGGACAGCTTTTTGATATCTGCGGCGGTGCCATTGAACACCAGGGCGTCAGCGACAGTATCAACCAGGGAGGCAGCAGATCCAGAGGGCGCTGGCGCTTTGCTCTGACCGATAGGCGCGTCAGCCGATACGGTCTGAGGTGCGCCGTGGATAGTGCGCGTCGATGTGAACTCGCCCTTTGGAAACAGCGCCCGCAGCAGTTCGACCAGGTACGTCACGTCGCGAAATTTGGGTCGATAGATGAAGGCCTCTTTATCCGGTTCAGGCTCCTTTACCGTGCTGACCAGGTCGACGCCATTTACGGTGCGAACAGCCAGGCCAAGCAGCGCCATGAAACGCGATACCTCTGATCGCGGCGAAGCCGCCGTACCAAACCGGAATGACACCAAGCGTTCATCGCTCACCACGTCAGGCTGGATCAGATAGGGCGTCTTGAGGACTTGCGTGTACATCACTTCGACCGCATCGGCGATCCGGACCCGCGACAGCTCGAATGCGCTATCTGGAATACCTGGCGCACCAGGTGGCAACATCGGCGGTAACGGTAGCAGCGGTGCGGCGTTACTAGCCAATGTGACGACTACCAGGAGCAGCGCAATTAGACGTTTCATTTCTTCCCCTCTACGTGTCCGGCCTGGACGACAGCGCCCGAGTACCGAGTGACTTTGGCACCGTCGATATCGCCGATGGTCTGCGGCCCCATCTGCACGAACATCGAGGGCGATTCGTAACGCAAACGACCGCTCTGGTCAGCGATCACGATGTAACTTGCATTCCCGATCCTGGCCGTTCCAGCAATGCGCCAGGTCTCTGAAAATCCAGGCTTCGGTGCCGGACTGGCACCCTTTGAATTCGCACCAGGTGTAGCCGCCCCACCCTGCTTCGCGTCCTGTGCAATTGGCGCGACTTCCTTCGGCGTGAAGAAGCGTTTGATGCTGTAGCCACCGATGGCCAGCGCCACCAACATCACCCCGGCCATCACCCACACCTTGCGCCGGGCCATCATGTTTTGCCGCTTGTCGACGTTGACGATCTTCCCTGCGGCACCGCCTTTGAACGATGAATAGAGCGGGAAAATATCCTTGCGGTACTTACGCAAAGTGACGCTGATCCGCACCGCTTTGGTCTGCTTGTTTCCCTCGAAAATTGACACGCTGTAGGTGTTGGAGAGACCGAGCGAAATTTTCTTGTGAGTGCGGATGTGGAAAGCGACCACGTTCTTGACGAAGCGATTCAGCGTCGACATGTCCTGAATCATCAGCACCAGGTCGCAAGCCACGCCTGTATCGGCGTTGGTGAAATGGCGATGCTCCAGGAAGAAACTTTTGTGTTCCTCCAGGAGCGTCGCCCCCGTCGCAGGCCAGAAGCGCCACGCCTCATCGATGCACACCAGGTCACCTGGTTGAACGGTGGTGTCGGTATGAGCGCCCTTCTGCGCGTCGTAATACGGAAAGAATTTTTGCTTGGGTACGTCGCCATTGGTGATATGGACTACCTCGCCCAGCGTGCCAGGCACCACCTTGTAATTCTTCTCGATGTAGTCGCGGATTTTCTCGCCATCGATGCCATCGACGTTCGTCACCACCCGTCGACCTTGTGCGATCGCCGGGACAATGACCTCTGACACGACCTCATAACTCTTACCGGAGCCCATCAGGCCGGTATAGACGTTGATGCCCATATCAGCCGATCACCGGCAGTCGCCGGATGGTGAAACGCGTCACATAGGCCGAGAGCAGCAACGGCACGCCAGCCTTGATATTGAACAGATTCAGGAAGTACCAAACGCCAGCCGGGATACCTCCAAAGGCAGCCCCCAATTGATCCGCGTTCGGCAGCATGGACGTGATAACCGCCATGAATTCAGTCGTAACGAAAAAGAGACCGAAGAACACGACAAACTTCACGATGATGGAACGCACTACGAATGCCAGGACGACATTCAGGGCCGACAAGACGATTCCGAACATGAGCTAAGCCTCCTATGCCCGAAGCACAATAAACAGCGCCATGAGCGCGTAGATCGCTGCCATGACGGCAACCAAGGTCGGCCTTGTCTGCTCCAGGAGCGCACAATGATTCGTAAAGCCGATGTCCTTGCCAAAGACCGGCACTTGCCAGGTCGGGCATTGCGCATCGATATTGGGAACGACAAACGACTTCACCGAGGGAAAGGCATTGGTCAGAGGGGCGATGATTTGCTGCGCCGTCGGAATAGGCTCCAGGCCAGGCGCGCCGATCCCAGGATCAGGGCCGAGGTTTGAGAGCGGTTCGGTCGACGGGTTCGTACCGGTGCTAGGCGCAGTTGGGTCCATCACCTGGACTGGCGTGGTCGAGGTCGGCATTGTGAAGGGCGTGCCAGCAGTGCCACCCGACGGGGCTGGCTGAGGCGCAACGAAATCGCCTACGCTGGGCCAGGATGTGGGGTTAGCCGATTGCCACGTCGCTACCTCCGTTGCCGTAATTGGATTTGTTGCGTCATAGGGCAATCCGTCATACCCAGGCGCAGCCGCAGCATCCTTCCAGGCTTCGTTTGCGAGGTCTGCAACAATCTGAGGGCTCAGCGGCATAGCCTTCTGCGCTTCAGTCAAGGCAGAAACAGCATCGGCAAGCGTTTTAACTGGTGCGCCCGCTGGTTCCGGAAAATTTGAAGCCGGGCAAGTGCCGTTGGTCGCCGATAGACCAATACCTGGACAGATTCTTGTGTTGCGTCCATATAGCGATGGCGCGCCACTAGCGCCAATGTCAACTTGAAAGCCAGTGTCGGTAAAGGTCCAAATCGCATGACACTCAGTGCCTACAGGAGCGTGTGTGGTGATATATGTTCTTCCCTGGGACGTGCCGGAGCCTTCAGGTCGAAAGCTGCAAGTAGCGTCTTTAGAGGGGGAGCATAAAGTCCCGTAACACCACATTTCCGAAGGAGCCGCTAGTCCTGCGGGCGTGTTAATGGACTGGGGATTATCGCCAACCTGGACCTGACCACTATCCTTGAAATACCAGTTCAGTCCATCCTGAACTGCGGCAGCAACGGCAATGCCAACGACGCCAGCGGCAAATAGCGTTACCCATGCAGGAGCCGTTGCGCCAGCAATGGCTGTCACTGCAGCACCAGCGGCAAGGCCAGCTATAGAGCCGCCCATATTCATCAGCGTGCTGCTGTAGCGCGGGTCGGAAGGCGTGAAGCCACGCGACTGCATTTTCTGCTGTGCCGCACCGGAAACGGCATTCTGCATTTTCGATACCGGAGCCTGGAGCGCCGATGCAGCCTGAGCGAACAAAGCGAGGATTAGCGCAAGAACGATATTGCGAATCATCGTGCACCCTCCAGGCCGGCGACAGTCGCCCAGGCACACACGATGCCCCAGCCAAAAACAAACAAGTACCAAAGGTTCGAATAGACCATCGCACATCCCCTATGCGCAGACGAAAAAAAAGGACGATGCAGCGCTACATCGTCCCTACTTGCGACTGGTGACGCTTAGGCCGACTTGAGGAACGACATCACCATTTTTGCTGCCTTGACGGTCACGTACACGACGGCCATCACTGCACCGATGGCCAGCACGCCGGTAACGATGTCTGCCGAACTGATGGCGCCAGTGATGGCGGTCAGATCGACGGTGGTGGCCGCATTCGCAGCCGGTGCAGCACCGACTGCCAATGCGACGCCAGTAACAGCCGCTCCGGCCAGCTTCTTTGCCTTGTTCACTTGCATGGTTCTACCCCTTATAAACACCGGAAATCGTCCGGCAACGTTTGCCCAACATAGGCAATTCTTTTCAAGCGAAAGCGCGATACAGCATCACGAACGCCATCACCCACAATGCGGCCACGCCAGCGACCAACAATCCAGTCAGACGGTGCAGAGCCATCTCATCCCTCCTTAATCATGTCGAGCAGGACGCCGACGCCTTTGCCGACGACGTAGCACACCAACACTAGCGAGAATGCGGCCGACCAGACTCCCGCGACCGAAGACGCATCTGGCACATCAACCGTGGGAACTTCCCATAAACAGACTTGTGCGAGACCGTCATCACAAGTCATCGCGCCGTAGGGCAACACACGCGGCGGCGTGTCTTGTTCGCAGCAGGGAACATACCTAGCCATTGCTGCCTCCGTGCTGATTTACGCGCTGCCGCTCCCGGTCTCTGCGGACTTTTCGTTCAGCGATCCAGTCCAGGACAAACATCAAAAAATTGGAAAGAAACGAACCGATAAAAGCGCAGACGATCAGGCCAAAAACCGTTACGGCGGCGGCATGCCTTATAGTTGCATCGTCAATATCAATAACCACGAATCCCCCTATGAACGTCCTAAACGGCATGTTTGATCGATACGCCGACGTATTCGAGCAATATCTATATCTGGCGCTAGCCCTAGTCGGCATAGCAGTCGCTGCAACGTGCTTACTTTGGATAAGGCGCAAACGTGAGCAAGAGCAATTCCCACCCGACTTCGACAGATAGCGATCAGGCCGCTGCCGTACCAGATGCGTTTGCACCACCCTTTTGCTTGTAGGGCGTGATGCTGTCGACGACAGACTGAATACGCTTGTCCTGAGCGACCGACAGGCGAAAGTCCACTTCATACATGCCACGAGGGATATCGTTGTATTGCTTCGGCAGAAGCAACTCGCCGACAAGCGGTTCCACTTGGCCGGAATCCTTGTTGATGTGGTGGACGATGCACTGAGCAAAGCGCATGTCATAGGCGTTACCGGTCTTTTTGCCGACGCCGGAGAGGGAAACAACGTGCAGAATTTCAATAATTGATTTAGCCATTTTCTTCGAGCCTCTAAGCTGAGATTTAGGAGACGCCGCGAAGGGAGTCGAACGCCCAAGCGCGGCACTTTTTTGTGTTTGTGATATCGTATGAAATAGCTCAAACGAACTAAGTACGAATGAGCTAACTCGAAGACGATATTAGCTCAAACGTACAAATTCAGTGATTGGAGTTTTAAATGAATTACGAAGATTTAATAGCCAAGGCTGTGAAAGGTCGCAGCGTCAACAGCTTGGCAAAAGAATGGGGAATCCCGCAGAAGACGCTAGATAACTACGTGAAAGGGACTCGAACACCAGACTTTCACACGACCATAATTTTGGTCAAGGAGTCGGGATTTACTGCGGAAAGAGTATTGAAAGTGCTTGCGGACCACGAAGCGAGTCGAAAGCTGACCAAAAGAGATATGACGGCAATTGCTGACAAGTTGTCGCCATCTTTTGATGCGTTACTGCGTATGGCAAACGCTTGCTGGAGTCAAATTCAGCGAGTGGCGCAGTAACTAATTTGCCTGATGACCTAAGTACAAATTATGCGAAATCCAAGCAAATCAAACAGCATTACAAAATTCCTGTCGGGAAACAATTTAAGGACTCCCGACACTCATCCTTGTTACCGCAAAATGAGAACAGAAAATGCGCTATCCCAATACGCGTTATGGATATCACCAGGAGTTTGAATACTGGATGCAAGGACGTACGGTCAAAGAAATCGCTAAACGCCTCAAACGGTCTGAACGGTCTGTGCATGACTGGATGTCCGGCAAACGCAAAGTCCCTTGGTGGGCGCCAGAGATTCTTCGGCTCCAACATATGGAATGGTACGACCGGATGCAGCAAATGGGCGTCAAGGTCCCAAAGCGAAAGTTCGGCATCGTCGCCGGCGATGTTATCGAGTTTCCGCCCGCCAGATCGGTCACAACACCAGAACCGGTCACCGTACCGGCACCTGCCATCCATTCAGACACAAAAACCGCCACCAGCTAAGCCGGTGCTATACTTTCCTCAAGGACGCAACATGGCAACAACGTTTTTTGACACCCACGCATATGTGAAGCAACTGGAAGCATCAGGCGTTTCGACCGAACAAGCCGAAGCCCACGCATCAGCCCTAGCCCAAGCGATGAACACTGAACTTAGCGAGCTACGCGCTGAAATGAACACGCGATTCGCTGAGGCTCGCGGTCAATTCGAACTGCTTAAATGGATGATGGGCTTCACCCTGGCTGGCGTGGTTGGAATACTGTTCAAGCTTTTTCACTAACAAGCGCCCTGCCTTCAAAAAGTAAAGCCCCTAATCATCGGGGCTTTTTTATTTCTTTTCTTCAACGCCTTCAGCTTGAATGCGATCAGCCAAGCCTTTAAAACAGGCATTCAGTGATTTCTTGTCTATATCGGAAAGCTGGGATGAGATCCCTACAATCGACTGCAAATTATCTCCTTTGTAAGAAACCGAGAACTGCACCTGCTCCCCGTACGCCATGGCATAAATGATCTCAGCCGACTCGACGAAATCCATGCCGCCGAGCACAAATCCGGCAGTTTCCGCAGGGACGTATTTAGTCGGAGTCGCTGCCTTCCCACTGTCTGACTTAGATATCCAAAAACGAATGGGCGCAGGCAACGAAATTTTCTGCTTGCCATTCTTTGCAAGCATATCGCTAGTTTTGATAGTTGACTTGCCGACTTTCACAAGCCCGAATCCGGGAAGCCGAACATTCAAGGAAAAGTCATAAACGGTATTAGTCTTCGGATCGCCAACTATTGAAACCGCACGAATACCGCACGCGTTAAAGCCACTTTCATCGCGAGAAATCTGTGCCTGGTAAGAAGAACTATCAGCCTGCATGAGCATCTGCGCTTGAGACGACTGAGAAATTAACAGCCCAAATCCAGACAATGAAATTGTAATTATTGAGATTTTTTTCAGCATATCTGGAAGGAAAAAATTGAATAATATGGTTACAAGAATTTACCACATCAAAAAGGGCATAATTCTTGTCTTCCCGCCGACGGTGCCGTAGCAATCCATATCACGTCAAGGGCCTTGCTATACCAAAAATGTGCTCCGTCAAGCAATCCAGCGCTGGCTATCGCAAATGCTGTTTGAACGGCCCCCAGCGAATTGACACTGGCGATAGGCCAGCTCTGCACGTCCGGCTTCGGAATCCCCCTGGAAGAAAAATAACGTTTCTGATCTAGTTCGCGAGCATCCATTTGCTTGCCGCAATACTTGGCAATGTACTCTGCTAATTTGTGGATGCCATTCTTGCCAAAGCCAAACTTAGTGGGATTGCGAACATCGATATTCGACATCGAATTACCAAATTCATCTACGCCCACAATGCTGGACCAGATCGAGCGCAACAAGTGATAGGACTGGCGACCATTGACCGCGACATGGAAATGTAGCGCACCCCGCTTCTGTTCCTCAATGACCGCAACATAGTGAAATTTCTTATGTTTTCCGACACGACGGCGGAATTTATCCCAGTGTTTGAGCGCGACTTCACGGTCCGTCATGTTATCCCGGTAGGTCAGTGTAATCATCCGATCAGCGCCAATCGACTTGCAGCGATCACGCACATTCTTTTTGGCAGCACGACCGGCGACTTCCTCATTACGCTCACGATTCGCTGACTCGCCACGCTTCGTGCGTTTGCCTGTGTATGCCGGGCCTATGAAATGTTTTTCCCGGCAGACAACTACTTCCATCTGTCCATCCGGATAAACCGTTCTACGGGCCATATAACGGTCGTTCCAGGTATTTTTATGGCCGTCATTATTCCAGCCAAAGAATTCTTGATGCAACTCGTTGCAAGATTCAAACGAAACATTTGACAGGTCGTCATCGACCGTATAATTTTCAGACATTCATTCACCTATTTCAACTAGTTGGATGAACGCCCCGACCGGATTGCGACTCCTGTCGGGGCATTTTCTTTTCTGGACTACCCTTCCCTGCTTCGTTCTTTCCTCTACTTCGGCCCTGCGGAACTGGTGCTGTACGTTAAGTATGCTTAATACAAGTCTAGCGCTCGCTTCGCTCGCGCCGTCCTCGCAAGCTGCGGGCGGCGCGACCAAGCAAGCGCGCTCCCCGTAACGCATCCTTCACAGTCTCCTCCACATCGACGCATGCTTGTTTTCCGGCTACGCGCAGGTCTACCGACCCGGCTGCTACGGAAACCATCGGGCTTTGCCCGAGCGCTACATGCGACGTTAGGACCGTACCTGGAGCGCCACTGTCCCAGGTTTGGCAGGGACCGAGGCCCGTCACAGCCGCGACACCTGGAGGACAAGCAGAATCTCGCTTTTGCTGGTCTGGCCGGTATCAGAACGCATCCACTCAGGCAGGAAAGAGAAGCCAATGCGCCCCGAGCTTTCTCGGTTCTCGGCCAGGCCGCCGATGATGACGATATCGCCGTCAGCGACCGATAGCGACGTTCGGACTTCGCGCTTAGTCAGCGTCGGCGAATTGTTGACGCCGGTTTGTGTCGTGACGAAGTTCGATAGCTGCTGGCCTACCGTCAGGTCGACCACGGAATCGCGGACCACTGGTGCCAGGTCAAAGATGACACCAGAACTGCGATATTCGACCGAATGTACAGGGGTGGTCAGTAACAATCTTGGAATCTGTGCGCCGGATGATATGACGGAGCTCAATCAAAAGGCCGTGCGTGTACTCAGGCTAGCGTCGACCGGGGTCTGACCTGCCGGGGCCGGGGCTGTGCGAATGAATCCAAACGTCTAAGTTCGGCATCTGAAGGCACAGATCAAGCGCAACCGAGGAGCGCGATATCTTAAAAAGGTGGCGATGAGTTCAACTGGTGACGGCAACATCTATGCTGGCATTTAGTTTATCTGCAGGCGTCATGAAACCCAACGTCTTTCTGGGTCGTTGATCCAGTTGTAAGGCGATCTTGTTCAGATCGCTTTGCGAGTAGCTCGCCAGACTGGTACCTTTAGGGACGTATTGACGAAGCAGTCCATTGGTGTTCTCGTTCGTATCACGCTGCCACGGGGGGCAGTTCAATTCGAGGCGGCATTTTCATTTGCCTTCCACAATCAGAAGGCAATCGCCATCCGCACGCTCAGTTCTTGGTCCGTCATGCTCTGCCCTCTCCGTGCCTGGTATTCCGCACGCACTTCGTACTTGTCCTTCGCATAGAGCTGCACGCCGGCGCCGAGGTTGATGAGTCGATCCGGCAGCGCCGATTTCGATGTGAACGAGATCTCACCGCCACCGCTGTCGGAGAGCGACACCTTGTTACTGGATCCGCCGGATTTCAGGAACGAGGCACCTACCGACAGGTACGGGCGCAGCCAGCCGAAACGACCAGCGGCAATCCGGCTGCCTGCTTCGATGGTCGGCGTAAGAACGACCGTCCATTGCTTCAATGCGGCCGCCCTCAGCGTCGCGCCTTCGCCGCTCAGGGTGTAACCCGGCATGTAGCTGCGCAGAAAATCCAGGTCGACATAAGGGCGTACATACCAGTCATTGCCTGCGACTTCATAGGCGGCACGGGTTCTCAGGCCGGCCGTCCAGACATCGTTGCGATTTTCGGCACGCCACTGTTCGTCACCGACTATGAACAGGGCATCGGAATCGTAGTTGCCGTATCCCGCGTGCACCGCGCCTGCCAGCAGCCATGGTCCGGCCTGATGCTTCAGCGAGAACGATACGTCGCCGCCCTGCCCGCGCACTGCCACCAGGCCATCGTTAGTGTGCATGGTCGAAGTGTTATAGGCGGCGGTGGCGCCAAAGAACCAATCCGGGCGGATTTCCCACTGTCCGCCCACCCGGTAGCTTAAGCCTTCCTGTTTGGAGCCATCGGCCACTGAAGTGTCGCTTTGCGTGAGGCGTGAGCCCGTGATACGCGCCCAGGTGCACTGCGTTTCACGCAGCATGGTCGTATCGCCATCAAACACGGGGCAGCTCAGCGCGGCGTTCAGGGATTTGCGACCGGCCAGCGTCTGGCGCGCGGCCGACTGGCCGAGGTCTTCAGAGACGGCCAGGCTGTTGAGTGCATTTTCATAGCTCTGAGCAGAGTCGACGTTCGCCATGCCGGCGAAAATGCCCGCAATGTTAACGCCTGCATCCCAGGCACGCTGCAGGCTGCTTAGCAGCGAACGTTCGGTATCGGTGGCGTTGCCTTGCGCCTTACCTGCAAAATCTGCGCCGGCAGGCGCAATCATCAGGCCGTTGGCGTTGCGCGTGACAGCCCACGAAATCGGGCTGGCACTGCTGGCGCCTGAGACTGCTGGCGTTCGCACGTCCAATGTATCTGCAGATACCACCGTGAAGCTGGTGCCTGGCAGCAGGCCCTGAACGGCGTGCGGTTTGATCGCCACACCATCTACACGGAGGTACGAAGCCTTGAACAGGTCGGCGTTCTGCTTGCCTGCGGCGGCGATGCTATTGACGTCTACGCGCAATGTGCCACCCAGGTGAGTGTACTCGCCGCCCTTGATCGTCGCCGTTGCGATAGTACCCACGCCGCCCACATCGAAAGTGCCGACGTTGTAGAACCGGCCCGGACCATCGCCAAGGTTGACGATCCCGCTGCCGCCGGAGACGTAGGTGCCGCCTGCTTCGTTGCGAACGTTGTTCCCCTCTTGCGTGCCGCCGCTGGCGAGGTCGATATCGCCGACCAAGGTGCCAAAGTTGCTCAGCAGTTCCCGGCCAAACGTGGAGATGACGGCATGGCCGGATAGCGCGCTGACGTAAGCGCCTTTGTTGATGGTGATCGTGTTTTCATTACTGCCGCCGTCGACGACGATGGCCGCGCCAGCGCCGCTTCCGCCCTGCAGCACGCCCGAATACGAGATCGTGATTTTCCCGCCCGGACGTGTCGGGTCCAGCGAGCCGTCGCTTTGCTGGAAGCCACTCTGCGCGAACAAGCCGTAAGAACCTGCACCGCTGGTCCTGATATCACCATTCAGGTTCATCGAAATATCGCCACCTGTTCCCAGAGAAGCGCTACGCTGGTTCAACGCGGTGGTGAGCGCCGTCAGGACGTTGTTGACCGTATCCGTGTCATTGCCGAACAGGCGAACAACACCCTGCAGACTCTCCGGCACCTTGTCGATATTGTTCAGAATCGTCCCCGTACCGCCCACCTGACTGACAATGGCGGTCAGCACATCAGCCGACTGCTTCAGTGCAGCGCGCGCCGTCTGGTCAGTCTTCAGCGCCTGGCTGACGGTGCCGCCACCGCCGCCCAGCGACTGGGCGAACACTCCATGTGCCTGGGCGCCGCCAGTCCGGATGATCGTGCTGCCGCTGCTGGTACTGATAGAGATGTTGCCACCTGTGCCGCTGGTGCCACCGGTGCCGCTGAATATCGGCAGCGTATAGCCTTGCAGAACCGAAGCGCCGCCGTAGCCGCCTCCGCCGCCAACGGATTGCGCGTACACCGCGGTGGAATAATCGCCGGTGGTGCCGATGTAGGCGCCATCGGCAAAGTTGACGTTGATGGCACCGCCGTTGCCGGAGGAGCCGCCTTTGCCTCCGTACGAGGCGGCATATTTGACGCCGCCCGGACTGCCAGCCGCGTTGGAGATGCCGCCCCCGCCGCCGATCGACTGCGCGAAGATGCCAAACGCCGCCAGACCGGAAGTCGTGACGACACCACTGTGCGTCACGTTGACTGCACCACCCGCTCCGGAAGCACCGCCGGCGCCGCCCAGGGTAACGCTGCCTGACTTGGAAGATGGCTCCTTGCCATTCGCCTCGGGTGAAACCGCCGGGACCTGCTCGATACCGACAGCCTTCAGCAATTCGCTGATGGAAGCGGCCGAGGCGACGTTGTCATCCGTGGCTGTGGGTGCAGTTGAAGAGGCTTTGCCCACGGTGCTCATCATGAAGGCGCCGCCACCGCCGCCTACACTTTGCGCAACGATGCCGTGAGCTTCGTCGCCATGGGTGTCGATGGTACCGGTGTTTGTCACCGTGATGGCACCGCCGTTGGCGCCAGTGCCGCCGCTGCCCCCCATCGTGAAATTGAGTACCAGATTCTTGTTGCCGCTGCTGAGTGCACCCACGCCGATACCGCCGCCGCCGCCCACCGATTCGGCATACAAGCCATACGAGGAGCTACCCCAGGTCTGGATTCCGCCTTGGTTGGTCAGATTGACGTTGCCGCCGACGTTGCCCAAGCCGCCAGTGCCGCCCAGCGTGCCGCTCAGGTTGGTCTTGTTGGTGCCCGACGCATAGGCTACGCCGCCCTGGCCGCCGCCGCCGCCGATTGATTGGCCCAGCATGCCGTAGGACACGTCGCCGGTGGTCAGGATGCCGCCCGAATTGGTCAGGTTGATCAGGCCGCCTGCGTTGCCGGTACCGCCGTTGCCGCCCAAGGACAGTGTCAGGGACAGATCAGGCCGCTTCACCGAACCATCGGCCTGTGCCTTCAGATAAGTGCTAACGCTCTTCCCGGCCGCCTGCATCTCCTTGTACATGTCGGAGTTCTTGAAGGCGGCGGACAGATCCTTGTAAGTGCTCGAATCCTGGATGTCCTTGATCAGCGCGTCGAGCTCGGCTTTCTTGTCGGCGTTGTTTTGATCCTTTGCCCAATTCTGGTAGGCCTCTACACCAACCGCCTTTTTCAATGCAGCGAAAAGTTCGCCGACGGTATCCGGCGCGGCCTCGGCCGCTGCCAGATTGCCGCCGTTACCACCGCCACCGCCGATCGATTGCGCAAAGACACCGTGCGAAGCGTCGCCATAGGTCTGGATGTTGCCGGCGTTGTTGACCGCGACCGTCCCACCGCTGCCGCCTGCACCGCCCTTGCCTCCGAATGACAGATTGAACGAGAGCTTGCCGCTGGCCGCAGCCGAGCCGCCACCGCCTGTGCCGCCACCACCGCCGATGCTTTGTGCAAGGATGCCGTCAGACTGCGCGCCGAGGGTGCGGATGACGCTGTTCGACGTCAGGGTCGCATTCACGATGCCGCCATTGCCACCGTTTCCGCCGTTACCGCCGATGGCGTTGACGATGGAAATCGAATCGGCCAGCGGGAGTTGCTTGACCAGGCTATCGAGCGTCTTGTCGAAGGAAAGACCGGACGCTGACGCCGCATTGACCGCGCCGCCGTTGCCGCCACCGCCGCCGATACTTTGCAACAGAATGCCTGTTGCACCGGTGCCGCGTGTTTGCACCAGGCCATCGTTGTCGACCGTTGCGAGGCCACCCGAGCCGCCGCCGACGTTGTTGGTGCCCCCGATGGTTTGTCCGAACGTCACCGTCCGATACAAGCTCAGCGCGTCTGCCGACGCAGAAGCCGATCCGGAATTGCCACCACCGCCGCCGATGCTCTGCACCTGGATGCCGAAAGCACCGTCGCCGCTGGTGAGGACGCTGGCGCTGTTGACGACGCGAGCACCTACGCTGGTTCCGCCGCCACCGCCGCTGCCGCCGATCGAGTTCGTCACGTTGAATGCGGAAGAGCCGGGCGCTGCAACGGCCAGGCCGTAGGCGTATGCGTTTCCTGCGTTGCCGCCGCCACCGCCGATACTCTGCGCGAGGATGCCGGTTGCCCCCACGCCGAAGGTTTCGATCCCGGCATTGTTGTTGACCATCGCCAGCGCGCCCGCACCGCCATCGCCACCGGAACCGCCGACGGCATTGGTCACCGTGAAGGAGGGCAGCGTCTGCCCTGAGGGCGTGATGACAGGAAAGGCCACGGCGAACGCATTGGCGCCACCGCCCGTACCACCGCCGCCGCCAATGCTGGAAGCCTGCAGGCCGAAGGCAGTTTCGCCGGCGGTCTGTATCGTGGAGTTATTGGTGATGCTGACCAACCCGCCCGCTCCGCCTTTGCCGCCAGAACCGCCGGTGGCAGAAGAAACCGACAGGCCGGGGCTGACCGATTTCGAGGTGGCATAGCCGCCGGTGCCGCCGCCGCCGCCGATGGACTGCGCCAATACCCCGGTAGCGCCCTGGCCCAAGGTCTGGATGCTGCTTCCTGCAACGCTGTCGAAGGAGACCTGGCCACCGTCGCCGCCACCGCCGCCGGTGCCGCCCAGGGCCACCGCCAGAAACGCCAGGGAGCTGGATCCTTTACCACCGGTACCGCCACCGCCGCCGATGCTTTGTGCCAACACGCCGTAGGCTGCATCGCCCGCAGTGCTGATGCTGCCGAGATGATCGATGGCCACGTTACCGCCCACGCCACCGAGGCCGCCTGTGCCGCCGCTGGCAAACGGCAGGATACCGCTACCGCCGCCGCTGCCGCCGCCGCCGCTGCTGATGACCGGCGTCGTGGCATAGAAAGCGTCCAGTGCGCTACCGCCGCCGATACTTTGGGCCATGATGGCGGTTGCCCCGATGCCGGTGGTCGAAATAGCGCCTTCGTTGGTCACCGAGACCACACCGCCCAGGCCCGCTCCGCCGCCGTTACCGCCGGAAGTGAATGCAGCCCCGCCGCCATTGCCGCCGACACCGCCCACGGATTGCGCCATGATGCCGAAGCTGTAGTCGCCTTGCGTGGCGATCATGCCTGCATTGTTCCCGGTGACGACACCACCGGCACCGCCCGTGCCGCCCGGAGTGCCGGACGTGAACGCGCCGGCCGCACCGGTGCCGCCGGCGCCGCCTGCACTTTGCAGGATGACCGCAGCAGAATTGTTGCCGTCGGTGGTGATGGTGCCCTGATTGATGAAGTTGACGCTGCCGCCGCCGCCGCCGTTGGACGGATAGCCGCCGCTGTTGCTGGCATTGCCGCCGTTGCCACCCAGCGAGCCTGCGTACACCGCGGGCGCGAGGTCTCCAGTGACACTGACGCTTGCATACTGGTCGAGGCCGACCGTCACCATGCCGCCAGAGCCGCCGCGATCCGTATCGGTACGGGATGCATATGTCCCGTCCTGAGACCGGCTGCCGTTCTGACCGATGCCGGCCGCCCCGCCCTGCGACAACGCCTTGATAGCGGGCAGCGCAACGGTGCGCGTTCCGGCGTCACTGCCGGCAATGATAATCGATCCGATGTTCAGGTTTACCTGCCCACCGTCGCCGCCGCGCGCGATCCCCCCGTCTGCGTCGGTCCACGAGGTATAGCCAAGCCCGCCTGTGCCACCGAATGAATAGACACTGATCAGTGGTTTGGCTTGTGTAAAGATACCTAGCGTTCCAAAAATGTCCGCACCGCCGAAGATGTCGAGCGATACAAGACCACCGCTGCCACCGGGCTTGCCAGGCACATTATGAATGACGCCCTTGGAGTAGGCAGAACCGCCCGCACCGCCGACAGACCCGATTTCAAGGGCTGGCGCGACGCCGCTAATCGGTGACGTTTGTACCCACATAGAGGCCGCCGCATCCTGACCCGCGGTCGCATTGGACCAGAAGAACGCGGACTCGCCATCGCGCCCGTTGGCGCCACGCTGCACCTGCACGACACCTTGATCGGCGGACGCCGGCCCCGCTATGGCCATTGCACCGATCGATGCGACCAACGCCGCAGACCCCATGCTGCGGTGCCAGACAATAGGCGCGCCGCTGTTTGAAAATTCAACGCGCTTGCCGCGACGCTGTTGCCCCCGCACCCTATTCGATTTCTTCATAGTAAATTTTAGTTAGTTCCCCTTTACACTTGCAAAGTCTAACCTAAAAATTTCTGTATCAGATCGTCGTTACCAAGCTTCGTTACATTCTCACCGCTGTCATTCTTGCGACATGAAAGGGCGGTAAGGATGTCTCGGATGCCCGGCGGCTCAGAGAGCTTGAATCCGAGAACGACAAGCTCAAACGCATGGTGGCGGAACAGCTGCTGGTGATTGATGGCTTGAAGGAGTTAAGCCGAAAAAATGATGACCTCCGCGGGCCGGCGCGAAGCGCTGGAAGTCCTTACTCGTCGGGGGCTGTCGCAACGCAAGGCATGTCGTTATCTTGAACTAAGCCGGCGGGTAGCGGGTTATCAGTTGCTACAACCTGAAAAGGATCGGAGCCTGACGCAGCAGCTCATCGCGGCATCGCAAGAGGTCCCTCGATTCGGCTATCGGCGTATGCCTGCCTGGCTGGCCTTGGGCGAGTCCCGAGTGCGACGGCTCTGGAGTGCGCTCAAACTGGGCATTCCACGAAAGCGGCCTCGGAGGCGTCGATGCGGCAATGATATTCGGCTACCTGGAGCAACCAAGCCTAATTCGGTCTGGAGCTACGACTTTGTTCATGAGCAGATGGTAGACGGGCGCTCGTTGAAGATGCTGTGCGTGATCGATGAATACACCCGGGAATGCCTGGCCATCGAAGTTGCCGCCAGTTTGCGCTCCCAGGATGTCATCCTGACGCTATCGCGATTGATGCGGTTACATGGAAAGCCGGCCTACGTTCGGTCGGACAACGGAGCCGAATTCACAGCGGCCAAGGTCATGCGATGGCTGCGGGATGCCTCAGTTGGTCCGGCCTTCATTGCGCCAGGCAGTCCATGGCAGAACGGATTCGTGGAAAGCTTCAATGGCAAGCTGCGTGACGAACTGCTTAACCGGGAGTGGTTCCGCAGCCGGGCAGAGGCCAAAGTGCTGATTGAAAGATGGCGTCAGTTCTACAACGAGCGCAGGCCGCATAGCGCACATCAGTACCAACCTCCAGCTATGGCCCGTCGAGCCTGGCTGGAATCGAATATGATCGACAACCGACTCACTGCCTAACTGGCTACAAATTGCCGACGCAGGTCAGGGAGTGAGCCATGGAAATGTTCATACCGTTCCGATGGAGATGAAAAGGGAGAACGTACCTGTCGGGCATATCGGACGATACTCAATGTCAGCCAGGGGCGGTATTCGTCGATCCTGTTGGAGATAAGGGTGCCGCTGCAATAAGACCCCGGCCATCGAGGGACGGCGTAAGAAGCAGATCGACAAAGCGACTGCCGTCCGACTTCAGATCGAATGGAATGACGTCAAGGAACAATCCCTCGCCAAGCCGGAATTCCTTGAGCGGTTCAGAAAATCCGGACCATCTGGGGTAAATCAGCACCAGCCTTCCCTTGCCGTTCATGTACTTGTGGCCGTAGGCAAATAGCTGGTAGACATCCGCCTGAGAAATGCCGGCCTTGAGGTCCTCCTTGCCATCTGCGTACACAGCGGCGCTGTCGATGAGTTTCCATTTGGTGTCCATGACCCGCAACCATTGTTGATCCTTTTTCAGCGCGAGATCGGGCTTGAGCTGGAAAGCCTGAGGCGCGTCTGACAGGTAGCGGCTGCGTACCTGCTTATGGAGCCGGACATCACCAGACGCCAACTGGCGTCCAAGCATCTCTGTCACGTACTTTTCGAATAAGGTCTCCATCGGAAACAGGAACGATATTCCGCGATGAGAATCCTTGAGCGAGAAAGGGCATTGCTGGTTGAGAATCAGACGCAGCCAAGGCAACAAGGCTTGATAGTGAATCATTGCCCGATCGGTTTTCCATTGAGCGAAGTCCGATGGATAATCATATGACAATGGCACGCTTTCGAACCCGTGACGCAGTTCGCGCGCCCATCTCTGGTTCTGCGGCGCGTTGCAACTGGCGGCCACTTTCACCAGCGCAGCGTGAATCAACCTGTTTTCCGCGCGGTTGTCCGAAAATAAATCGTATTCGATCCGAAACAAATGTTGACGCCCCGGGGATTGCATGATCTGCCGCATAACCTGCAGACGTCCCCGCAAAAATTGCTCCTCGTCCTGCACTCGCTCATAGTCCCTGCGGATACCTTTGCGCACCAAGGCACCTACTTGCTTCAGAAAGATCGACGCAAGTGCCTCGGTCAGGGGCATGGTACGCAACATCAGGTTGGCATCCGTTGTTTCCAGCAACTTGAGGTCCTCTACCGCATCAAGCATCTTCCACAGCAGCTCGCGGGTGTCACCGATATCCTGGGCATCTTCCGAAGTCTTGGGGAGAATTTCGATTTGCGTACCATCGGGCGCGGCAATTACACCGATGAAGTTCTTGACGCGGAGGGCTTTTCTCCCACCATATCGGGCTACTTCGATGAAACGATCATTCTTTTCATCCGAATAGGCGAGCGCCTCCAGAAAGGACCAGGCCTCATCACTGGAAATGCCGCATACATCGACGCTGTTTCCTTCGATGCTTCCTTGAACAAGCAGGCCGAATTCGCGCAGATACAGATCACGCATCAGGGTCGTCCGCTGCTTTCGTCAACGTCTCTTCGGCGCTGCCATAGATAGCCCGGTAAGTTGCCGTATGGCGTAACTTGTCGAGGTTGCGCCGATATACTTTTCCGCCATGAGAAAATCCGAGATCGCTCGATGACTGCGGCTCATATATCCTGGCATTGCCGAGCACTTTGCTGATTTTCTCCCAGTCTTCGAAAAAGTATTCTTCAAGGAGAGGAAGCACATTGTTCCTGAAGATGCGCGCCAGATCATCGAGCGAAGATTCCTCGTTCAACTCCATGAAGAAGGAGTGCCCGATCGTGTGCTCTCGATCGTATAGATATTCGATGCGCTGGTTGATCACCCGCAGCATTTTGACGAGATCGATATCGCCGATGCTCTTCCTTTTTATCAGTTCCGGCTCAGGCATCATCTCGATAAAATCGAAGCGGCGCCGCAAGGCGGTATCGACCACGGCCAGGGAACGATCAGCCGTATTCATGGTGCCAATGATGTACAGATTCGAAGGCACACTGAACCTGTCATTAGAATAGGGAAGCATAACCTCCGTTGTTTCCACACGTCCCGCCCTCTTGCTGGGTTCGATCAATGTGATGAGCTCTCCAAAAACGCGAGACATGTTTGCTCTGTTGATCTCGTCAATGATGATCACATAGGGCTTGCCATTGGGGGCCAACTTGTCGCCCCCAAGTACGCGTTGTTTGATCTGTTCGTAATCGGTCTCTTCGTCGGGGGCCAATACTTCGCCTTCGTCAAGTAACTCTGCCCCTGATTTCTCTTTGAATTTCAATAGGCTCTTGAGTACGCCCCAGTAAGCGGTGACATTGGCTCCACCGATGACATCGACAATGGCGGCGCTGGATGAAGGTTGCCGCTCGAGCTCGGCAAGATCTGGATAGCGTTGGACTAAGGCCTTCAGGCGCTTGCGAGATATGCTGTGCTTCTTCGCTCGCCCCGGATGAACGACTGCAAAAGTGCCGCGTGGATTGACCGAATGAATTTTCATGTCGCCACCCTGTATACCTTTGAACGCGTACGGCAAGCCGGCCCTGACCTCTTCCAGGAATGCATCGTAAAGTTCATCAAAGCCGAGTTCAGCTTTTCCTGCTCCAGCCTGACCTGGCCTGTACATTGCAGTGATGGCCATTCGTTTGAAAATGCCGTCACGCAGCATGTAACTCAGTTGCCCATCGGTTGTATCGGCCCGGATGCCTTCGATGAAGTCTTCATAGCTGAAACTTTGGTGAAACGTGACGAAGGCAATCCGCCCTTCGTTGCGAAAAGCATCGAATCTGGCTTTTTGGGCAATGAAATCACCTTGCGGATCCGGGTTGCCTTCTATGACCCTCAGGGCCTCGAGTATGGTCCTGTAGGTTTTTCCGGTTCCGGGCGGCCCGTACAGAATCAGGTTCAAAGGCTGTGGGGCTTGTTTTCGATAGCTTGCCCTGTCGTCAATCTCATCTTCATCAGGAACGTTATCGGCTTCGTTATAGTCGATGGGATTCGAACCTGTGCCGTCCAGGCGCTTACGACCCGCATCACTCAACTTGAGGGTGTCGAGCCATGCTCCAATCTGCTCCGCCTCCGGTGCTGCTGCGCTTGCCAGGCTGTTGTCAGCACCTGCCGGCAGTAAGCGGTGATTCACGATCAGCGAAACCAGCCCCTCGCCTTTGAGGTACATAACAGGACGTCCCTTGCTCTTCCCATGCAGTTTCTGTCCAACCCTGATATCGATGTAATTTAACTCAGGCCCACCAGTGGTCCAATGATCGGCCATCGGATAATGCAGCCGAAGCACTTCAATGACTAATTGAGCCCATTGACGATCCGCTTCCGAAAGACGGTCAAACAGAATACGGGCGTGATCGTTCAGATAGTCATCGAGCATTGTGTATCGCTTCCATTCGAGTAAGTTTGTTGATCTGATGGTGATGGGACGGTCGGGAAAAGTATAACTTTAATTAAAAAATGCGCTTACATAATTGTTAATCTTCCTGGGCTGTTCGGGGAAAGTACGGCACATACCTGCGTTGCTCTTCGACCTAAAAACTACGCAGCAACGTTCTTCTTTATTGATGCAATACCATAGGAGCGCATAAAGCATGAAACGCTGATCCAACTTGGAAGAAAGCAAAAACGGCGGCGCAAGAATTCCAAAAACTACCAAGATTACGTAATCCCACTAAATCAAATGGCATTACACATTTCCCGTCAGGAAAAAATTTCATGCCTCCCGACCCTTATCGTTGTTAGCGCAAAATGAGAACACAAATGCTTTATCCCAACAGACGTTATGGCTATCACCAAGAACTCGGATACTGGATGCAAGGACGCCCGGCTAAGGAAATCCCCAAACGCCTGAACCCCCGGAGCTATCCGTGCACAGGCTACTGAAGCTGGAACGCCTTTCCCAGGAAAACCTTGACGTCCTCGACCGATCGTGCGCCCTGTTGCAGGTTGGCGCCGCTGGAAACACCCCGGATCAGGCAGGTCTTGAGTTCATCCTGGACTGACTTGAGCGACGGATACTGTTCGCCGCCAGCCAATCGATAATAGGTTCCGTGCTGGCTGTCGAACAAGACCTGCGGGCATCTGTTGGCCGACGTAGCGCCGGCGTGGTACTTGAAATAGGCTTCCGTATTGTCGAAGTCGTGATACGAATCCGGATAGACATGGACCTCCACCGCCTGGCCCGCATGCTGCATGCGCGGTACGAAATTGAGGCATAACCGGGCCGGCGTGTAATCGTCCTTCTCGCCTAAGGCCAGCATCAGCGGCGCACCGGTCAGCGCCGGTGCCGGGACCTCCCACCAGATCTGCGAGCATCCGGGATAGAAGGCGATCAATGCCGCAAACCTGAGGTCGTCGTCGATAACGCCCCTGCGGAACGACTCCATGGCCATTTCCAATGCCACCGTGCCGCCGCGTGAAAAACCGATCATGCCGATGCGCCGGGCATCGATGCGCGGGTCGGTGGCCAGCAGCTTCAACGCGAACAGGGCATCGACGTCGTTGACCGCCGGGCTCAGCGAGGTCTGGTCTTCCATGGTGCCGTTGACGCCCCGTGGCGCAAACGAATCCACCACGAAGGCCGCAATTCCCATGTCGTTGAATACCTTGGCCCAGCGCTCGAACAGCTTCTTGCTGACACCATTGGAACCGTGAGAAATCACCATCGCAGGCACCCTTCCCTGCGCGTTGGCCGGCATGGACAAGGTGCCCCAGATGGCGGTGCGCTCGGCACCATATCGCCGGTGAACAAGGTCCCACTTGCTCTTCGGGTTGGCACTATTAAAATGGATCACGCCAGTCGGCTGGGACGACAGGTCTGCATAAACCTGGTCGGCGTGTGCCAGGCCAGACAGCACCAACGCCAGCAGCACCAGCGATGTCCGGAAATACATCAATTGAACCAATTCGTTTGCAGCGCCCCACTTCATGGGAGCGACTGCAGATTCAGACTTGGATTCGCACTATCATAGGCCGTCTGGGCAGCAGCAACAGCGTCCATATTCGACTCTGCCCAATGGGCCAAAACAGTTACTGTCTCGATCAACGTGGTGGCCAGCGCCGTCAGCCGGTATTCGACCGTCACCGGCATGGTCTGGAAGACCGTACGTTCGATCAAACCATCGCGCTCCAGCTTGCGTAATGTCTGGGTCAGCATCTTCTGTGTGATCCCCATGATCTCCCGACGCAGCGTATTGAAACGCATCGGGCCATTTTCCAGTTTATCCATTACCAGTAGTACCCACTTGTCGGCAAGCCGCGCCAGCAGATCGCGCGTCGGGCAACGACTGTCATAGATGTTGTAGGCAAAAAGCGGTGTGTTCATTGTCGCTAGTCAGTATCGTCGTGGATACCTGGTTCCCTAAAAGTGCGTTCTTTTGCTGATGGACCAACGGGCGTATAAATCTACCTCAGTTTCCTTTGGAAACCTAGGTGATCCAGCGGCGAAATCAACGAAAAGCACCCCGATATCCGCTGCCTGGGCGTCAACTCCTCTATCACTACCACCCGTCAAATCAATGAACAGAAAAAAAGCACTTACCGCCAGCTTCGCCACAATACTGTTAGGCGCAACACTCGGCTTGACCAGTCTGTCAGCAGTTGCTCAGGACAATGACCCCCACGCAGTCGTCCAGGCGACAGATGCTGAGTTTTCAGCGGTTGGCAAATCCTATAACGTCGATTTCGGCGACCAGAAATTCCGTCTCGATTTCAAGTCGGCGCGGCAAATGGTCTTCACCTCCCCCGATGGCAAGAACACGGCGACCGTCGACATCGACGTTACACCCATCGGCAATGATGTCTACATGATCTACTGGTCGCGTCGACCAGGCCAATATGTGGTGCACGTTGATGATTTCCGAAACGGCGTGGCTTATACCAACATCTTTTTGCCCGATGGAAAGTCATCGCGACGCAAAGGCACGCTGGTAGAAATCAAGTAACCAGGGCCGAGTCTTCATTCCGGGCGCTTGGCACCATTCGTCCACGGTGCCGGCGCAGGCGTGTCGCAAAATGGCTCGACATCTTCTTCCGGAATCATCCCGTCCTCCGTCCCCGCCATGGCGATCTCCAGAAAACACATATCCGGACTGTAGTCATACAGATAGTGCGAAATGCCGGGCGGCATGTTGACGAAGTCGCCTGTTTCGACCAGCGTCTGCTTGCCTTCATACATGAACCGGGCAAAACCGCTCACCATGTAGATGGCATGAAAGCCAAGTCGGTGGCGATGCCAGCCCGTACCGTGTTCCGGTGCCTCGTTGGCACGAACCAGATGGACATCAAGGCGATTGCCCGTCGCTTCCCTGATTCCCGGATCGGCGTACAGGAAGAAATCACGCAAGCCTGACTGCGTCCAGTTCAAGTCACGACCTTTGGCGTGATGAAACCTGTTGACTTCGCCAGCACCGTTAAGGCCCCGCGAATATTCGGCAGAACGCGCAGAAAGGCTTTCATTCTCTTCGCTGCTAAAAACCGTGGGGGAAGTGTCTGCAGGCAACATGGGAAACTCCGATAGTTGAAAGAAGTGATGTAGCCAGTCAAATGAGACGGGACGAACCTGATTCTTCTCGACCTGCTATGCAATCAGACCCTGATGCAAAGAGGCAGTAGCTGTCGCAATAATCTGAAAGGGCGTGTTGCACGCCCTACCTTCTCACACTTTCACTGTTCCAGTCGCCCCCAATCAGGGCCCTGCGATAATCATCGGACCTGTAAATGGAGCGCCCTCGGTCCCCCACTGCATTGGGGGAAGGACCGAGGGCTTGGGTGCGCCAAGGGAGTCTTGGTGCAGGGTGCCGGTTACGTTAAGGACCGGCAAATTTACTATAGCCGAGCACTAATGGAATGCAAGGTCCTGTGATTCAGATATGGATTCACCAGCTCTTCCATTTGCTGGCATCGCAATTCCTGAAGCGACCAGGCAGATTTACAGGCATGGACGGGCTGGTCGCTGGCGCGACGCCAGGTGGGAAAATCTGTGTAGTATCCCTGCCATTGACCCGTGATCGAAAGAGCTCGAAATGACAGAGTCTGGATTGCCCGCAAACACCATGCGCTCAAGGCTTCTTCGGGCCGGCCTGGCCCTGGCGTTGCCAACGATGGCGCCGACTGTCCTCGCACAAACCAAAACCATGTCTACCACCATGCAAAAACGCAGTATTCCATCGACCGGAGAACTGCTGCCGGTCATCGGCTGCGGCACCTACATCGGATTTGATGTGGCGCCCGGCAGCCCTGCCTATCAAGAGCTGGGCGGGGTGTTGACGCCCTTGTTCGAAGCGGGTGGCTCGGTGCTCGACAGTTCGCCCATGTACGGCCGGGCCGAACAGACGACAGGCGAACTGCTAGCCGCCGCCGGCGAGCGCAACAAGGCCTTCCTCGCCACCAAGGTCTGGACCACCGGCAAACAGGCCGGGATTGCCCAGATCAACCGGTCCTTGTCATTGCTGCAGTCATCCACCATCGATCTGCTGCAAATCCATAACTTGCAGGATTGGCGTACGCAACTGGCGACACTGCGCGACTTGAAGCAACGGGGCGTGATCCGCTACATCGGCATTACGCATTACACCTCGTCGGCCTATGACGAAGTGGCGCGCGTGATGAAGAGCGAAGCCATCGATTTCGTGCAGATCAATTATTCGCTGGGTGAACGGGAGGCAGAAAAAGCCATCCTGCCGATTGCCGCCGACCGCGGTATTGCCGTCATCGCCAATCGCCCCTTTGGCGGCGGCAGCCTATTCAGCGGATTGCGAAAGCAGCCGCTGCCACCCTGGGCCAACGAGATTGGCGCCGCCAGCTGGGCGCAGATCCTGCTGAAGTTCGTGTTGGCCAACCCTGCGCTGACGTGTGCCATTCCCGGCACCGCCAAGGTGCAATACATGATCGACAACGTCGGCGCCGGCATGGGCGACATCCCGCCCCCTGCTTTCTGGGCGCAGCCGGCGCATCGCATCGAGCTCTGACGCCATCTAACGAATAACTTCTGCCCGCCGCGCCGGAACTTATGCGCTTAACGAAGCCAGGTATTGCGTCAGGTCGTCCAACGATAATGGTTTGGTCAGATGAAGATCGAAACCTGCGGCGGCAGCCCGCGCCTTATCTTCGGCAAGGCCGTATCCCGATAACGCAATCAGGCGCATGGAAGCAGTTTGTGGCGCACTTCTTAATGCCGCCGCCAGCTCATAGCCGCTCATGTCGGGCAAACCGATATCGATGATCGCCACCGCTGGCTGGTGCGCCGCTGCCAGCGCGAGCGCCTCCCTGCCATTAGCGGCCGACCGCATATCCAGGCCCAGTTCCGTTAGCAGAATGTGGCCCATCTCGCGCAGATCGTCCTGATCCTCTACCAGCAGCACCTTACAACCTTGCAGGGGCGACTCTGGTTCGAGCACATTCCTGGCCGGCGCGAATGCGTCGCTGACTAACAAAGGCAACCGCACCTCGAACACGCTTCCCTTGCCAGCGCCCTCGGACTGAACGCTGACTGTTCCGCCGTGCAGCGAGACGAGCTTGTGGATCAGGCTCAATCCGATGCCCATTCCGCCCTTGGTGCGGGCCAGCGTGTTATCACCCTGAACAAAAATATCGAAGACATAGGGCAACAGATCAGGACCGATCCCGACGCCCTTATCCGCGACGCGCAACACGGCCAGGTCATCCTGGATCGTTACCGATACCCGGATCGAACCGCCTTCGTCCGTGTATTTGACGGCATTGTCGATCAGGTTGCTGAATATCTGCTCCATCCGGGTGCGATCGATATTGACGAAGACCGACTCGGTACTAAACGAAAATGTATGCCTGGAGAGCCGTGCCGTATCCATCATGTTCTGGATGGAAGCGGTGACCAGCGCACCCAGGTCGGTCGGCTGCAGTTCAAGCTGCACCTTGCCGTAGATGACGCGGCTGAGTTCGAGCAGATCGTTCAACAGCGAACGCAGGTGTTCGCTCTGGCGGTGAATGACATCGGCCGGACGCCGCACGGCTGGATCATCGCCTACCCGCAATCGTAATAACGAGATCGCGCTGGTGATCGCGGACAACGGGTTTCTCAACTCATGCCCGAGCATGGCAAGGAATTCGTCCTTGCGCTTGTTCTCGATCTCTGCCACCTGTCGTGCCGTCCGCTCCGATTCGAGCAACTCGATGTTTCTTGCCTCTGCGTCTTTCAACTTCCTGGCCGCGCTCACGATGGCCTCTTGCAAATTATCGATTTCGTGGGTGCCCGATGGGCGCATCGTCGGCAAGGCTTCGCTTTTGCCCAGCATCTCGGCCGCGGTCGCAGCGTTTTCTATCGAGCTTGCCAGCCGCCGCCCTACCACGCCGGCGCCGATCAATGCGGCAATTACCGCCAGCAACAGGCCCCCGGTGGCGATGTAACCGGCTTCCCTCACCTGACGGTCGATCTCATCCACCGGGACGCCTACGGCCACACCCCAGCCGGATAAATCCGAATGAGTAATCACATCATAGACGTGGATATTGCCGCGAATCGTATGCTTGAGCATGCTGTCGGAGGGCGACCTGATCGCCGCCAGCGTGTCGGGGTTCGCCCTCTTCCCGACAAATTCGTCGCCATTGACGCTGCGCCCGATCGTGATCCCGTTCTTGTCGAAAATCCCGACTACCCATGATGCCGGAATATCCCTTTCCTTGAAGGCCAGGCCGAAATGGTCCGAATAGACGGCTTGCGACAGGACATAACTCTTTCCGCTGCGGGTCTTGACCGGGACATCGATGAAGATGACATGTTTCTTGAGCGCCGGCGACCAGACCATCCCGGAGATATGGATTTCGCTGGCAGAGATGATGTGCTGCAACTCCTCCGGCGAGGGGCGCACCAGCAGTGGCGCGCCATAGGGCAAGCGGGTGTTGAGCCACTGCCGGCCATCCGGCGAATACAGGATCACCCATCCGTTGGCGCCGGATGCGCTGGATAGCGCCTGATCGTAGAACTGCTCGAATTTCTCGTCGAGGAGCAGCGGCGAGCGCGACAAGACGAGGACCGCCGACAATGCCCCTTGCAGTTCGCGATCAACGATCGACGCCGTGACGTTGGCGGTCTCCTTCATCGCCCTTATCGCATTCTCCCGTGTGCCGTCGCTCAGCCGCTTTGCAGCGAAGGCCGCAAATATCAAGAGCGGAACCAGGGCGAGCAAAGCCATGAATGCCAGGCGCGACCGCAATTTCATAGGAAAAGCTTTCAATTCGGGAATAGCTCGACAGTTTATCGCGATATGCGGTCACGCCCATAGCACCGGTTGGTCGCAACCTGTCATGACCTTGCCTGATTAATTCCTAACATCAACCCAGATGAAAGGCCGCCGCCAGGAAACGCCGGACATCCTCCACCGCACGCCTTCCCTGCGACGGATTGGCGCCGGTGGACACGCCGCGTTCCAGGCAATGCTTGAACTCTGCCTGGATGACACGTGAATCCGGATAACGCTCGCCGGTGTCGAGACGGTAATAGGCATCGTTTTTCATGTCCAGCATGGACGGCGTGCAATGGCGCGGGGTAGTCGCGGCGGCGTGGTAGCCGAAATGGGTCTGGCTGTCGTCGAAGTTATGGTAAGAGTCCGGGTAGACATGCAACTCCACCGATTGCCCATCCCGCTCCATGATGGGCACGAAATCCTGGCATTGCCTGGCCGGCGTGTAGTCATCCTTGGCGCCCAAGGCCATCATCAGCGGCGTGCCGGTCAGCGCTGGCGCCGGTTTTTCCCACCAGACCTGGGTGCAGCCGGGGTAGAAACTGACCAGCGCTGCGAATTTCAGGTCGTCGTCGATGATTCCCTTGCGAAAGGATTCCATCACCATCTCCATGGCGACCTTGCCGCCACGGGAAAAACCGATCAGCCCGATGCGGCTGGCGTCGATGCGCGGGTCAGTGGCGAGCAGGCGCAACGCCATCAAGGCATCCGCCTCGTGGACCGATACACCGACCTGGTTCTGGTCGTTCATGGTGCTGACGATGCCACGACCGCTAAAGGAGTCCACCACGAAGGCCGCCATCCCCATGTCGTTGAACAGCTTGGTCCAGCGTTCGAACAACTTGGGCGTGATGCCGGAAGAGCCGTGCGCGATGATCATCGCCGGCACCCGCCCCTTGGCGCCAGGCGGCATCGTCAACACGCCCGAGACCATCGTCGGTCTTGTGTCGTACTTGCGGTGCACCAGCTGGAACTTGTTCTTGGGACTGAGGCTATTGAAGTAAATACGACCTTCCGGCTGCGAAGAAAGGTCGTTCAGGACCACCTGCGCGTTTGCCGTGGCACAGGCGGCCAGCAGGACGGCCAGCAAAACCGTAAGTAATTTCATGGCGTGGATTGTGTCATCGAATAAGAGAATCGGCACCCCGCCCGACAGGCGAGATGGAAATATTAATGCAATCCAGGCCTTGAAGGAAAACTATCCCCGGGGATGACATCACCGCCCTTGCTCTCGGCCAGGCCCCCAGGCACTCCGTGACTCACCAAGGAAAAGCCAGTATTTCATTGAGCAATAAAGAAATCAGAAAATTCCTAAAGCTATTTTTCTGCTGATAGGTAAGATCGGATCTCGAAGAGCCGCGTTCGCCCTGTGCTGGAAAGTCTCTCAGTCAGAACGCATCAACGCTTCGACAACACCAGCAACGCTCGTCAATCCCGATGACATCGTTCCGACAAGACGGATCAGATGCCACCTGTCAATCATCAGATTCTTCGGCATTGCCTCGTGACTGCCGTCAGCAACTGAACCGAACCCAGGGTAAAAACAAACAGTGCGTCAACCTTTTCCTGCCTACATCCCAGCGATCGACGGCCTGCGCGCCATTGCCGTTATCGCCGTGATTGTCTTTCATGTCGACTTTCTGAAGGTTCTCCCGGGTGGCTTCACCGGCGTCGACATGTTCTTCGTGGTCTCCGGATACGTCATCAGCCAGTCCCTTTCCCACCGGGGCGATGTCGTCTTCTTCGAGTACCTGAGGGATTTCTATCGCCGACGTTTCCTGCGCATCCTGCCGGCGCTGCTGGTCGTGCTCAGTACCAGCTTCGTCGTGTCGGCGATGGTCATGCCGCAATTCTGGCTCAGCGAACTGATCAATCGCACGGGACTGGCGGCCTTCTTCGGCCTCAGCAATTTTGTGCTGGCCGGGAACACGGACACCTACTTTTCGCCGACGGCTGACCTCAATCCCTACCTGCATACATGGTCGCTGGGCGTAGAAGAGCAGTTTTACGTCATCTTTCCCGCGATTTACTTTTTCTGGCTTCGCTGGAAGAAAAAAGCGCCGATGGTCTGGGCCGTCATACCGGTTCTGGCATTGACGTCGCTGGTGATCAGCGCGGTCCAGACGCATACCGATCCACTCCTGGCCTTCTACCTGCTGCCAGGCCGGTTTTGGGAATTGGCGGCAGGCGCCCTGCTCTTTCAGCTGATTGATGCGGGACGCTTGTCAGCACTACCACCGTGGCTTGCGCGCTGGTTGCTCCCGTGCGGCATTGCACTTGTTGCTGCAGGATTTCTTCTCGCCGAGCGTAATCATTTTCCCTTCCCGTGGGCGCTGGTAACGGTGCTGGGCACGATGATGATGATTGCCGCGGTTGCGATACCGCGTGATATCGCACCATCCCTGCTGCAACGTTGCCTGCAATCGCCCTTGGCGACTTATATCGGCAGACTGTCGTTTTCTCTTTATCTCTGGCATTGGCCAGTTGCCGTATTTTTTCGCTGGACCACCGGGCTGGAGCTGCTTGGCGTTCAACTCCTTTATCCCATCATTGTCGTGGCGCTGGCTGCGGGCTCCTACCATTGGATCGAAACGCCGATCCGCAACGGCAGGTCAATTTTCCAGCGCAGCGCCTGGATCAATGCCGCTGCGGCCTTTACCGCCGTCGGCGCACTCTGGTGGGGTGCGCTTTGGGTGTCCGACAATGCCGAGCGCCTGTCGCTGAGCCAGACCAGCAATACTTATGACTGGTATGCCTACAAACATTATCCGAAGGAAGAAATCACCAAACTCGACGAGCCGTTATTGGCAGGGCGACAGATATTCGTGATGGGCGACTCCCATACGGCCGCCTATCGCACCATGCTCCATCTGGCATCGCTGAAGCTGGGCATCAAGGTCGTGGAATACGAAAAAGGCGGGTGCGGCGTGGTCAGCCTGATCGGTCCCGATCCGCAGCGATGCGCCGTGCGCCGTGAGGCTGACCTGAACGATATCGCGCAGCGCGCCAAACCAGGCGACATCGTCTTCCTGGCCTCTCTTCGGATGCCCGAACTCGACGGCAGCGAGTGGCGTCGGGGCAGGAATTTTGTTATTAACGAGGCGTTGTCCGAACTGACACCGGCGCAGATGGCAAAGGCCCGAACGTCCGCCGACGCCATGCTGACGCGACTGGAGGCTGCCAAGTTGCACGTGCTGATCGACGCGCCCAAGCCGCTGCTGATGGCGCCGGCGAATCGCTGCTCGGACTGGTTCAACAAGATGAACCCGGTCTGTACCCCGGGACTGACGATGGAGCGCGCCCAGCTAGAGCGTCTTCGGGCGCCTCAGATGCGGTTGCTGAATGGGTTGCAGGGCGACTACCCCGATCTGACCGTATGGGACCCGTTTCCACTGCTGTGCCCCGGTGCGACCTGTTCTGCCTATGACGCTTCCGGGAAACCCCTCTATTTCGATTCAAATCACTTGAGCGGTCATGGCAACCGGGTTCTCGCGCCCTCCTTCACCAAAGTCGTCCTGGGTATCTGGAAACGCGATCCGGTTTCAAATAACCTTGGTGAATAGCGAGCGGCGGCTGATCGCCTTGCCGGCGGTGGTGAAGACGCCATTGCCGGTGTAGTGCAATGTCACCGGAAACTTCGGCGACGGCGCAACATGGGCCTTGACGACTTCGAAGATGAAAAAGTTATAGCGCTCGACCAGGGCGTCGTCGTGGATCCGGCATTCGAAACTGGCGTGACACTCTGCGATCAGAGGCGCCTCGACCTGCTCGGCAGGCTGTTGGGTGAGCCCGAAGCGGTCAAACTTGTCGATCTCGGCCCCCGTCGTATTGCCAATGCGCACGACCGTATCGGTCAATGCGGTAGTTGGCAGATTGATTACACATTCACCACTACCTCGAATCAGATCGAAGCTATGGTTGATCGATGAGATCACGCAGCCCACCAATGACGGCGAGAACTCCATCATGGTATGCCAGCCCATCGTCATGATGTCGGTCTGGCCCCGCCAGCGTGACGAGACCAGCACGATCGGCCCCGGCTCCAGGAACCGCCTGACCTCTTCAACCGGAAAATCCCTCTTTACTTTCGTTCGACTCATCTGAATTCCTCCTCTGCAGAGGCCGCCATGGCAGGCGGCTTGTCATCACTGATCCGGGCCGGCGCGACCGAGTTCCCGCATATCAAGGTGTAAATGCCCTAAACCTTTCATGCCTGCAGCCACTGACAGGCGCTTCTGCGACCACGGCCGTTGTTATACTGCACGGCTGCGCCGTCGCCGCCGCGCCAACCTCATCCGCTGCACATGAACACGACCCATCCTGTCCTCACCCGCCTCACGCCTGCAACCCTGGTCGGCGCCAGTTGCGTCCTCGCCATGCTCTACTTCGGCCGCGAAGTGCTCGCGCCGCTGGCGGTGGCGACCATTCTCAGCCTGGTGATCCTGCCGCTGGTGCGCAAGCTGGCCAGCCTGGGCTTGAACCGGGTGGCGGCCGCCATCGTCTCGGTGCTGCTGGTGGCAGCAGCCCTGGTGTCGCTGGCGGTGGTGCTGGCGTTCCAGCTGGCCAGCGTCACCAGCGACCTGCCGCAGTACCGCGCCGCCATCCAGGAAAAAGTGGAACAGGTGCGGACCCTCACGGAACGCCCCTTTGCCAGGCTGGAAGAGCAATTGAGCGCAGTCATCCCGCCACCGCCGGCGCCGGCCGTGGCGGCGACGCCGAAGGGACGTATCGCCAAGAATGTGGCGGCAGCCCAGGCCGCGCCGGTACCGGTCCAGGCTTCTTCGCCGCAGATGTCGGTGCGCACTGCGGTGGCGCGCCTGTTCTCGCTGGCCTGGGGGCCGATCGGTCAAGCCGGTATCGTGCTGGTGCTGCTGGTGTTCATCCTGCTCGAACAGGAATCGCTGCGCGAGCGCGTGGTGCGCCTGGCGGGCCGCGCCGAAATGAGCCGCACCATGAAGGCGCTGGGCGACGCCGCCGAGGGTGTGTCGCGCTTCTTCTTTTCGCAGTTCGTGGTCAATGCCGTGTTCGGCCTGACCATGGGCATCGGCCTGTGGCTGGCCGGCGTGCCGCATGCGGTGCTGTGGGGCGCGCTGTGCGGGGTGATGCGTTTCGTCCCTTATCTCGGCGCGCTGGCCTCGGGGCTGGCGGTCACCCTGTTCATCGCTGCCATCGATTCCGGCTGGTGGCTGCCGCTGTCGTTCCTGGCCGTGTATGCCGCACTCGAAGTGGTGCTGGCCAATTTCATCGAGCCCCGGGTGTATGGCCACAGTTCCGGCCTGTCGCCGTTGGCCGTGATCGTCTCGGCGCTGTTCTGGGGCAGCCTGTGGGGGCCGGTAGGCCTGCTGCTCTCGACGCCGCTGACGCTGTGCCTGGTGGTGGCCGGACGTCACGTGGCGGCGCTGGAACCGATCACGATCCTGCTCGGCGAGGCGCCCGACATGAGCCATGCAGAACGCTTCTACCAGCGTGCGCTGGCAGGCGAATCCGACGCCATCATCCGCGATGCGCGGGTCACCCTGAGCAAGAGCAATTTTGCCAAGTATTGCGACCAGATCCTGCTGCCCGGCCTGGCGCTGGCCGCGCTTGACCTGCGCAACCAGCAAATCGACGCCGCGCAGGAAGCGCGCCTGCGACTGACGATCCTGCACCTGATCGAAACGCTGGTGCAAGATCCGGGCACGCCGCGTCGCTTCGGTCGCCGGCAGTCGGTGCCACTGCTCACCAGCAGCGTCGGCGCACACCTGCGCCAGTTGCGCACGGCGCGGCTGGGGCGCTGGCAAGGCTCGTTAGATGTGCCCAGCCGGTCGGTGGCGCTATGCGCCGGACTGGCGCACGAACGCGACGAACTGCTGAGCGAGTTGCTGGTGCATGCGCTGCGCGTCACTGGCGTCGACGCCCGCAGCATCAACCTGGAAGATCACGCCAACCGGCCCGACACCAGCAAGTCAGAACTGGTGTCGATCGTGTTCATCGTGTATCCGCTGAAAACAGCCTACGACCGCTGGCTGAGCGTCATGGCCGAGCTGCGCGCCGGCTTGCCGCAAGCGCTGATCGTCGCCATCCGCCCCCCGTTCGACGCCGAGATCATGGACCAGGCCACTGTCAGCGCCCAGGTCGACATGGTGCTGTCGTCGTTCGAGGAAGGATTGGCCTTTGTGGCGACCAATGCAGGCACGGGGTCCTGATCCACGCGCGGCACTCGCCGCCGCAACAGGCTACTGATAATTCAAGCGCCGTCACCCTGGCGCAGGATCGCTTCCAGTTCGACGCCGGCCTGCTCGAAGCGCGCGATCAGGAAATCCAGCAACGCGCGCACCCGTGGCGCCATGTAGCGGGTGCGCTGGTAGAGCGCGTGCACTGGCGCATCCGGCGTGCGCCAATCCGGCATGAGCACCCGCAGCCGGCCCGCCTGCAAGTCGGCGCCGATATCCCATATCGATTTCATGACAATACCGTGGCCGTTGATGGCCCACTCGCGCGCCACCGCGCCGTCGTTGGTTTCGCGTGCGCCGGCCGGGGGCACGATGAACGATTCGCGCTGGCCATCTTTCTCGAAGCGCCATTCATTGGCCATGCCCGACGCGCTAGATAGCACGATACAGGCGAAACGCGGCAGCTCGGCCGGATGCGTCGGCATACCGTGCGCCGCGATGTAGGCTGGCGCGGCGCACAGCACGCGACGGTTGGACGCCAGCGGTCGCGCCACCATCGAACTGTTCTGCGGCACGCCGAAGCGGATCGCCAGATCAAGATCGTCCAGCAACAGGTTCGATACCGCATCGCCCAGGATCAATGCCAGCGTGATCTGCGGATGCATGCGGTTGAATTCCTCCAGCCAGCCCTGCAACACATGGCGTCCGAAATCCGAGGTGGCGGCGATGCGCAGCTTGCCGCCAACGGCACTGCGTCCCGCCTGTAAAGCGGCGTGGGCGTCGTCCAGCGCGTCCAGCGCCTGCTGGCAGTGCGCCAGGTACAAGGCGCCTTCGGCGGTCAGCCTCAGACGACGCGTGGTGCGCTCGAACAGCCGCGTATTGAGCAGCGCTTCCAGCTTGACCAGGCGCGCGCTCGCAGCGGCGGGTGACAGCCCCATCTTGCGCCCGGCCGCCGAGAGGCTGCCCAGGCTGGCGGCTTCGACGAACAAGCGGATATCTCCAAGATTTTGAATCATCATTATTTTGTTTATTTTGATAATGATTCAAATACTAGCTCAATTATCAAATCAGAGCGTCATTCGCATAATGGCTCCAGTCAACCACATTTAAGGAGTCTTCCATGCAACCGACCTCACCCCTGCTGGCCCCCTTGACCCTCGGCGGCACCCCGCTGCCACACCGGATCGTCATGGCGCCGATGACACGCGCCCGCAGCACCCAACCGGGCGACGTGCCCAATGCTCTTAACGCCACCTACTACGCCCAGCGCGCATCAGCGGCGCTGATCGTCACCGAAGCCGCGCAGATCTCGCCGCAGGGCAAGGGCTATTCATTTACGCCCGGCATCTACAGCCAGGCGCAGGTGCAAGGCTGGCGCCTGGTCACCGATGCAGTCCACCAGGCCGATGGCCGCATCTTCCTGCAACTGTGGCACGTAGGCCGCATGTCGCATCCCGACTTCCACGACGGTGCATTGCCTGTGGCCCCCTCCGCGGTGCCGTTCGAGGGTCAGATCTGGAAGGTCGACGCCGCCACCGGCATCGGCGCGATGGTCGACAGCCCGACGCCGCGCGCACTGGAACGCAGCGAGATTGCCGCCATCGTCAATGACTTCCGACATGCCGCCCGCAATGCCATGGATGCCGGATTCGACGGGGTCGAGATCCATGGCGCCAACGGCTACCTGATCGATCAGTTCCTGCGCACCACCTCCAATGTGCGCGATGACGAATACGGCGGCAGCCGCGAGAACCGGCTACGTTTTCTGAAAGAAGTGGTCGATGCCGTTGCCGGTGAAATCGGCGCGCAGCGCACTGCGATCCGGCTGGCGCCGTTCCTGACGGCACGCGGCATGGATTGCCCCGACATCCTGCCGACCATCCTGGATGCGGCTGCTTTCCTGCACGAACGAGGTGTTGCCTACCTGCATCTGGTGGAAGCCGACTGGGATGACGCCCCAGAAATTACCGAGACCTTCCGCCAGCAACTGCGCGCCCGTTTCGCCGGCCCCATCATCGTCGCCGGAAATTACAACAAGGCCCGCGCCGAGTGGGTGCTCGAACATGGTTATGCCGATCTGGTGGCGTTCGGTCGCCCCTTTGTCGCCAATCCCGACTTCGTGCGCCGCCTGACCGCAGGCCTGCCACTGGCCGAGTTCGACGGCAGCACGCTGTTCGGCGGCACCGCACGCGGTTATACCGACTATCCCGCGCTGCCGGCAGCAGCGGCAGCCTGAACCCATCACACAGGAGAGCAATCATGAAAAACAGTACAGTCGTCGTCATCGGTGGTTTGTCCGGCATCGGCCGCGCAGTGGCCGAACAGGCCGCAGCGGCGGGTGCGCGGGTGATTGCGGCAGGACGCCGCCAGGCATCGGCCAACTTCCCGGCATCGATCACCACGACACAAGTCGATATCGGCAACGATGCCTCGGTCGCGGCCCTGTTCGACAGCATCGGCCCGTTCGACCATCTGGTGGTCACGGCCGGCCCGGTGATTGCATCGGCCAGGCTGTCGGACCTGAACATCGACGACGCCATCGCCGCCTTCAATATCAAGTTCTTTGGCCAGATGCGCGTGGCCCAGCGTGCCCTCGGCAGCATCAACCGTGCCGGATCGATCACGCTCACCTCGGGCCTTCTGGCCCGCAAGGCGGTGCCGGGCGGCCTGATCAAGGCAAGCATGAATGCCGCCACCGAAATCATGGCCAAGACGCTCGCCAAGGAACTGGCACCACTGCGCGTGAACGTCATCAGTCCGGGCATGGTGGAGAGCGGCATGTGGGGCGACATGAGCGAGGCCGATCGGCGCGCCATGGCCGCACGTGTCGGTCCCGGCCTGCCGGTAGGACGCGTCGGCCAGGGCAGCGACCTGGCGCAGGCCTACCTGATGCTGATGCAGAACGGCTTCATGACCGGCAGCGTGGTCGATGTCGATGGCGGCGGCTTGTTATAAGGACATCATGCGACTCGATCACGTCACCATCGTGGCCCCCGACTGCACGTCGCTGCGCAATTTCTTCGTCGACATCTCCGGCCTGCAGGAAGGCGAACGGCCAGCCTTCGGTGTGCGTGGGCATTGGTTGTATCTGGAGCAACGTCCGGTGCTGCACCTGATCGAGCGCCCCGATACGCCAGGCGATAGTGAACGCTCCGGCGACCGGCCATCGCCCCGTATCGACCACCTGGCGCTACGGGTCGGCAACGCCGCCGAGTGGCAGCAGTTGCTGCACCGACTGCGCCAGCACCAGATGCCGTGCCGCGTGAGCCCGTTGGGGCCGCAGTCGGAGCTGCAGTTGTTCGTTACACCAGCGCCGCAGGTCACGGTTGAATTCGTGATGACGGCGTAACCACCAAACCGTTTTGGGCGGCAATCGTAAAACATCGATATACTGTACAAAAACACAGTTATCGATGCTTTGGCGATGCTCGCACCACCACCCCACGCTTTTTATTACCTGACCAACTTCCAGCGCGCGCTGGACTGGATCAGCCAGCGCTACGCAGACCTCCTGATTGCCGAAGAAACCGACTTCATCGCCACGTTCCCCGCCTTGCCGCAAGCGGCGCGCGCCTTGTTCGTGCGCATGATGATGCGGCGCGGCACCCTGTTTCGTGCCAGCAAGCTCGACTATCCCGAGATAGGCTGTCCGCTGGCGGCGGCCGGCGCCCTGCCCGCGCACTGGGTCGGACACGATCCGGCCCTCTGCCTGGACGAACTGGCCGCGTTGCTGCTCAAACCGGAGCTGGTGCAGGCGTTCCAGCTGCCAGCGCCACTGAAATCGGCCCGCAAGTCGGCACAGCTGGATGCGCTGCGGCTGGACCCGGCCCACGCCGAGGCGCGTGCTTTCTCGCAATGGGCGCCCGCGACCAACGACACCGCGCTGCGACTGCTGGCACAACCCCTGTGTGACCGTCTGCGCCTGATCTTCTTCGGCAACCTGAACCAGGACTGGTCCGAATTCGTGCTGGCCGACCTCGGCACCTTCCGCTATGAGCGGGTCGAGTTTTCACCCGATTCACGGGGGTTTCGCCATCGGGCCGACATCGATCACTACCTGCGCCTGCATGCCTGCAAGGAGCGTTACCACGCCGGCGAGGCCGCCGCCGCTATCCTGCCGGACCTGGCCACGGCCATGCCGGTCGGCGGCGTCGGTAATCCGTGGCTGGATAGCCGGCGCGAACGGCTGATGTTCCAGCTCGGGCAGGCGTTCGAAAAGGAGCAGGACTGGCATCAGGCCCACGCCGTCTATGCCGCCTGCGGCCATCCGGGCGCGCGTGGCCGCGCCATCCGCGTGCTGGAAAAAGACCAGAAGTTCGAGCAAGCCTTCACCCTGCTGGAAACCGCCCGTGCCGCCCCCGAAAGCGAAGCCGAGCGCCAGCAACTGCTGCGCATCGCCCCGCGCCTGGCGCGCAAGCTGGGGCATCCCGCCATCGCAGGCAGGCGCGCCACACCCGTCGAGCGGATCGACCTGGCCTTGCCCGATCGCCCCGGCCTGCGCGTCGAAGGCGCGGTGCTGGAGCACCTGTGGCGCGACGAGGCGCCGGTCTTCTACGTCGAAAATACGCTCGCCAATGCCTTGTTCGGCCTGCTGTGCTGGCGCGCCGTGTTCGCCGCCATCCCTGGCGCCTTCTTTCATCCATTCCATCGCGGGCCGGCCGATCTCTACCGCGCAGACTTCCACGCCCGCCGCCGCGACGAATTCGACGATTGCCTGGCGCTGCTGGACCACGACGGCTACCGTGAAGCCATCCTGCAGACCTTCCACCAGAAGAGCGGCCTGCAATCGCCCTTCGTGGCCTGGGACCATGTCGGCCACGAGCTCATCGAACTGGCGCTTGATTGCATTCCCGCCGCGCACCTGAAACTGTGGTGCCAGCGGATACTGCAGGACGTGCGCGAGAACCGTTCCGGCTTTCCCGACCTGATCCAGTTCTGGCCGCAGGAAAAACGCTACCGCATGATCGAGGTCAAGGGCCCGGGCGACCGCCTGCAGGACAACCAGTTGCGCTGGATAGACTATTGCGCCCGGCACAACATGCCGGTCACGGTGTGCTACCTGCAATGGCAACGGGCCGCAGCATGATCGAACCGCCGCTGGCCCCCGCTCGTCGCTTCACGGTGGCGGTACGTGCCTTATGTGATTTCACCGCCCGCCAGGGCGACCTCGACCTGCGCTTCACCCCTTCGCCTACTGCCCAGCAAGGCATCCAGGGCCACGCCGTGGTGGCGGCCCGGCGCGGCGAAAGCTACCGCAGCGAGCTGCCGCTGGCAGGCGATCATGGTTCGCTGCACGTGCGCGGACGCGCCGATGGCTATGATCCCGACGGCAATGTGCTCGAAGAGGTCAAGACCTACCGGGGTCAACTTTCCAGCATCCCTGACAACCACCGCCATCTGCACTGGGCCCAGTTGCGGGTGTATGGCCATCTGCTGTGCCAGGCGCTGGGCCTGGAGCAGGTCAACCTGTCCCTGATCTACTTCAACATCGGCAACCAGCAGGAAACCGCCTTCACCGAACTGCGCACGCGCGCCGAGCTGGCGACCCTCTTCGCCGAGCAATGTGATCGCTTCCACGCCTGGGCCGAGCAGGAACTGGCGCACCGCGCTGCGCGCGACGCCGCGCTGGATGCGATGCGGTTTCCGCATGGCGACTTTCGACCCGGACAAAGGGAACTGGCCGAAGCGGTATTCCGGGCCAATGCCAGCGGGCGCGGTTTGCTGGCGCAGGCGCCGACCGGCATCGGCAAGACCCTGGGCACGCTGTTCCCGGCGCTCAAGGCGGCGCCCCGGCATGGCATCGACAAGGTGTTTTTCCTGGCGGCCAAGACCCCGGGGCGGCAACTGGCGCTCGATGCCGCCGCCACCCTGAAGGCCGATGACGGCATGGCATTGCGGGTGCTGGAATTGTCTGCCCGCGACAAGGCCTGCGAATATCCTGACCGGATGTGCCGAGGCGACTCCTGTCCATTGGCGCAGGGTTTCTACGACCGTTTGCCCGGGGCCCGTGCGGCCTGCCTGGATGCAGCGTTGCTCGACCGTCCCACCCTGCGCGCGATCGGACTGGCGCACAGCGTCTGCCCTTATTACCTGGGCATCGAGATGACCCGCTGGAGCGACGTGGTAGTGGGCGACTACAACTATTGGTTCGACAGCGGCGCCATGTTGTACGGCCTGGCCCAGGCCAATGACTGGCGCGTCAGCGTGCTGGCCGATGAGGCTCATAACCTGGTGTCGCGGGCGCGCAGCATGTATAGCGCCGAGCTGGATCGGGCCGACCTGCGCGCCGCCCAGGCGATGGCGCCGCCGCTGGTGAAAAAGGCGCTGGAAAAACTGGGCCGGGCCTGGACCGCAGCAGGCAAGGACGCACCGCTGCCCTATCAGGTGCTGGAAAAGCCGCCGCCAAAATTCACCGATGCGCTCGCCACGGCAGTCAGCAGCATCACCGAGCACCTGACTGACAGCGCCGTCCCGCTTGAGCCGGCGCTGCGCGATTTCTATTTCGACGCGATGACCTTCGCTCGTCTGGCCGAGTCGTTCGGCCCCCATTCGCTGTTCGACCTGACGCGGGAAGATTTGCGCAACACCGTGCTGTGCATACGCAATGTAGCGCCGGCGCCGTTTCTCGGACCACGCTTCGAATTTGCCCATTCCAGCACGCTGTTCTCGGCCACGCTCAGCCCCTGGCATTACTTCGCCGACCTGCTGGGGCTGCCGGCGACGACCGCCTGGGTCGATGTCGCCTCACCCTTCACCGCCAGCCAGCTCGAGGTCCATGTGGCGCACGGCATCTCGACCCGGTGGCAAGGCCGGGCTGCGTCGCTGGCCCCGATTTCGTCACTGATGGCGCGTCAGTTCGGTGAGCGGCCCGGCAACTACCTGGCGTTCTTTTCGAGCTTCGATTACCTGCAGCAGGCGCTGCAACAGTTCGAGCGCGATCATCCCGACATCCCTACCTGGCGTCAGTCGCGCCGCATGAGCGAATCCGAGCGGGCGGACTTCCTGGCCCGTTTCAGCATCGGTGGCCGCGGCGTGGGGTTTGCCGTGCTGGGCGGCTCGTTCGGCGAAGGCGTCGACCTGCCGGGCGAGCGCCTCATCGGCGCCTTTGTCGCCACGCTCGGCTTGCCGCAGCTCAATCCCGTCAACGAGCAGTTGCGCCAGCGCATGGATGACATGTTCGGTGCCGGCTATGACTACACCTATCTTTATCCCGGTATGCAGAAGGTGGTGCAGGCGGCCGGTCGGGTGATTCGCACCGAACAGGATCGCGGCACCGTGTGGTTGATCGATGATCGCTTTGCCCGGCCCGAGATACAGGCGCTGCTACCGGCCTGGTGGCAGATGCAGGATCAGGCGTGACGCCGACAACGCCGTCGCCGCCATCGCCTTACCGAAAGGCTCGCCGATACATCATCGTTTGCACTGCCACTCGACAGTCTTTGTAAGTCTGATTTTATTTTCTCGGCATACCCATTAAAATATAAATACGAATAGTTTTCATTTGCATTTATTTACATTTATATTTTGATAAAGAGGATCGAACTTGAGTAAGGCAAACCAGTTTCTGACGCGACCAAGCGCCATGTTCCTTGCGATTCGCAAAACGCTCGTCTACATGACCCTGGCCGGCACCCCGGCGCTCGCCAGCACGGCCGCCATGGCGCAAGCCGCCGATATGACAAGGGCCGGTAATGCAGAGTCGGCCGACTCGGCATTGCCCACCGTCACGGTGTCGGGCGCCGCCGACGGCAAGCAGCATCTGCAGACCGAGTCCAGCAGCGGCGCGCTCGGTTCGCGCTCGTTGCTGGACACGCCGTTTTCGGCCACCAGCGTAAGCGCCGATGAACTGGCCGACAGACAGATCCTCAAACTGGGCGATGTCTTCTATGGCGACGCCTCCGTCAGCGACAACAGCGGCGGCTACAGCGCCTGGGCATCGTATATCACCATCCGTGGCCTGCCGGCGGACTGGCAGAATTCCTTTCGCATCGATGGCAAGCCTTTCCTCAGCTATGGTCTCACGCTGCCGTACGACCATTTCGAACGCATTGACCTGCTCAAGGGATCGTCGGGATTCATGTATGGATTCGGCACGCCGGGCGGCCTGATCAACTACGTCACCAAGAAGCCGAGCGACACGCCGGTACGCAGCGTCAGCGTCGGTTACACCAGCAATAACATCTGGAGCGAGCATGTCGACCTGGGCGGGCGCTTCGGCAACGACCAGATGTTTGGCTATCGCCTCAACGTCACGCACGACCAGGGCGAAACCTTCAATGAAGGCGAGATCCGCCGCAATGCCGTGTCGCTGGCGCTGGACGCGCGCCTGACGCGCGACCTGACGTGGGACTTCAATGCCCTCTGGCAAAACAGCAATTCCGAGGACCAGACGCCTTCCATCGTCACCAGCGGCCTTACCGGCAACCGGTTGCCCTCGGTCATCAGCGGCGGCAACCAGAACCTGGTCGGCCGCGGCCAGCACCTGGACACCAATTTCCAGCTCTACCAGACCGGCCTGACCTATCGCATCAACCCGGACTGGAAGGCCAACGTCAGCTACAGTCACAGCACCTCCAAGCGCTTCCGCAACGAGGGTATCGCTACCCTGACCGATACGCTGGGCAACTATACCGACTGGCGTTCGGATTCGCGCGAGGGCCACGTATTCGACCAGTGGCAGGCAATGCTGGAAGGCAACGTGAAGACCGGCCCGGTCGAGCACCAGCTGGTGGTGGGCGCATCGTGGCAGAAGCAGGTCAACGACTACTCGAAGTCACAGTATTACCAGCAGATCGGCACTGGCAACCTGTACACGCAAAACACCAATTCGCATGACAGCTCGACCGACCTGCAGACCTATCATTCGGGCATCATCACCCAGCAGGCGGTATTTGCCAGCGATACGCTGAAGTTCACCGAGCAGTGGTCGCTGTTGGCAGGCGCGCGTTACAACACATTCCAGCAAGACAGCTTCAGCACCGCCGGCGCCCTGACGTCGCGCTACGACAAGTCAGCCGTGACCCCGACGGTGGCCCTGATGTTCAAGCCGTGGCAGAACACCACCATCTACGGCAGCTACGTGGAGTCGCTGGAGCAAGGCGGCACGCCTGCGCTGGGCACATCCAACTACGGGCAGCAGTTGAAACCACTCAAGAGTAAGCAATATGAATTCGGCGCCAAGACAGATCGCGAGCGCTGGAGTGCCACCGCAGCGCTGTTCCGCATCGAGCGTGCTGCCGAGTACACCGCCAACAATACGTTGGTGCAGGATGGCCAGTCGACCTACCAAGGCCTGGAACTGGGCGGGGCCTTCAAGCCGACCCCGCAGTGGCAGTTGGGCGCCAGCCTGATGCTGCTGGACACCAAGTACGACAAGGGCGGCGCCTACAATGGGAACCGCGTGGCTGGCGCCCCCAAGAACATGGCCACCGCGCAGGTATCCTATCTGGTGCCACAGGTGTCGGGCCTGAAGCTGATGGCCGACGCCAAGTACACCGGCAACACGATGCTGGGCGCGGCCAACAATATCGAGCTGCCGAGCTTTACCTTGTTCAACCTGGGCGCCAGCTACGCCACGCGCATCGGCAAGTACGACACCACCTTCCGGGCGGGGATCAACAACCTGCTGGACAGGCGTTATTGGCAATACCAGTACGAGAACTACATCAAGCCGGGCGACCCGCGCACCTTCAGCCTGAGCGCCAAGGTGGACTTCTGAGCGGGGCCTTGCCCTGCTGCTAAAGTAAAACGGGCCTGGCAATGCCAGGCCCGCTTTGGGGCGCTTCCCTACCGGGAAGCCGCCATCCGCATTCGCAACACAGACAATCTATTCCCCCACCCCCCTACCCGACCAGGCGAGCACGCGCAGCCGTTCATGAAGCGCGGCGCATGCCGTTCGTTCTCATCCATCGCCGGTGCGGACCCACCACCGAAGCTGTCAATGCACCACTTGCGCTGCCAGCGGCACTTCGTCGGCGGCGCTGGTGTAGCGCTGGTCGTTGTTGGCCGGCAGGCCCGAGCGCCGCGTCGTCAATTGCCCGTTCTCCAGCGACAGCAGGACGTCGGCCACATCGAAATAGCGGTCATCGTGCGAGATCACCAGCACCGTCTTGCCCTGCGCCTTGAGCTCCGGCAGGATCGCGCGGTAGAACACATCCTTGAACAGGGGATCCTGGTCGGCCGCCCATTCGTCAAACACCATGAAAGGCCGATCCTCGAGCGCCGCCACCACCAGCGCCAGGCGCTTGCGCTGGCCTTGCGACAGCGAACGCGTGGTGAATGCGCCATCCTTGACCTGCACCACATGCTGCAATTGCAGCCGCTCCAGCAGACGGTTGGCTTGCTCATCGAGGTCGGGCCGGTCGTTTTCGAGCAGGCGGTCGAACAGGTGGAAGTCCGAGAAGACGGTCGAGAACAGTTGCCGATAGGCATCGCGCGATTCGTCCGCCACCGGCTGTCCATTCCAGACGATTGCGCCCTCCTGCGGCACATACAGTCCGACCAGCAATTTGGCCAGCGTGGTCTTGCCGCTGCCGTTGCCGCCCACCAGGAAAGTCACTTCGCCCGGTTTGAAGTCGAGCTGGATCGGGCCTAACAGAAACAGGCCATCGCTGCGCTCGTGGTAATAGCGGTGCGTCACGCCCTGCAGCGACAGGCTGTCGAGCCGGCTGCGCTGGTCGGCCGGCGCGGCTGGCTCGCTGCTGGCCATGTCCTGCGTCACGGCATCGATGCGTGCGGCGGCTACCCGCGCCAGGTTGGCGCGCGGGATGTTCATCAGCAACACCTCGAGCGGGGTGACGATATAGACGAACACCAGCGCGAAGCCACTCATCACCGGACGCTGCGCCGGAGCGTCGCTGACCAGGAAGAACAGCACCAGGCCGATGAAGGCAAAAATAAGGAAATTGCCCCAGCCGGCCGAGGCGGTGAAGATCGACATGCCCGTGGTACGCAGGCGACGCACGTTCTCGATGGCCACATGCAGCAGATCGCGTTCGAACAACTGGCGCTTCCGGGCATGCAGGCGCAATTCCTTGGCGCCGCCCGTCATCGCCTGGAAGTGGCCGAACATCACGTCTTGCTCCCTGGCCGCCTTTTCAAGATAGCGAATCGCCTTCAGGTGGGCCAGGTGATACCCCAGCGAGCCCAGCGCCAGCACCGCGATGGCCACCAGAAACACTTGCCACGACAGCAGCACCATATAGATCAGGCAACCGATCACCACGACCGAATTGGTCAGGATGGCCGGCATGCCGACAAAGAACTCGGCCACCTTGGCGCTGTGTTCGGTCAGCGCCGACTGGATCCGGGCGGTGCCGATCTTTTCGATATGCCGATAGTCGGCGCCGATCACCCTGGCCGAAATATAGCGCCGCATATCCGCCTGGGCGCGCTGGTTCAGGCGCTCGAACGAGATATTGGACAGCATGTGACTGGCCATCAACAGCAAGACCGTGCCACCGAACCACCAGGCAGCGTGCGCCCGGCTGGCGCTATCGGCGGTCAACGCGGCGTTGATCTGGATCACCGTCAACACGCTGCAAATGCCACGCGTGACGCTGGCGGTGGCCGCCAGCAACAGCAGGCGCCAGGATTGTCTTATCAAATAATTAAGCATGCAGTGGCCCGTTCAAGCGAAGGAGGTGTTCTCTTTACAGACGATCCAGCGGCCCTGCCATTTAACCCTCTTCGCATAGCGGACAACCGTTCGATTCGCCTCAATGCCTTGCTGGGTATGACTTTGCGAGCGATTTTACCGATCCCACTTAAATAAAAATACTTCTCATTCGTCTAAAGAGAATGAGCGCCGATAGCTGCAGGCCGGCATGGCGCAATGTTGTCCATCCTTCATGCATTTGCGGGAGTCGTCTTGAATCACCCATTACCCGTTGGCAATGCCATCCCGCTATGCGTTCGCGGCGAGGCATTATTTGCAAGCTGTCATGCAGAACAGGTTTCCATCAGCGATGCCCAGGGGCAGGAGCGCTCGCGCTGGCAATGGCGACGCGACGGTGATTGGGTCATCGCGCCCCGTGCCGGCGACCATATCAGTTATGAAGACCTGCTGGCGGTGCTGCAAAGCATCCTGATGCATGCGCCGCAGGTTCGCCGCATCGTGGTCGATCTGGCGCCAGCGGATGCCTTGGCAATGGCCCGCAACGGCTTGCTGGTGCCGCAAGGCGCGCGCTTCGTGGCGCTGGCCGAACTGGTGTGGCAGCACGCTGGCGGCTGGCTGCCGCAGGCCAGCGCACAGGCTTTTCCGGTGCAGCAGGTGATGAGCGATGGGCGCCGCCATCCACTGCGTCCACCCAAGCCGCAAGGCCTGGTCTACACCCGCTACATTCCATGGCTGGGGCAGCGCCTGACGCTGCGCAGCCTGCGCCTGGAAGAAGACCTGCCGATGTTCAACCGCTGGATGAACGATCCGGTGGTGGCTCACTTCTGGGACGAGACCGGCGACCTCGCCAGGCACCGCCAGTATCTCGAGACGATCGCCGCCGACCCGCACATGACGTCGCTCATCGCCAGTTTCGATGACCAGCCCTTTGCCTATTTCGAGGTGTACTGGGCCAAGGAAAACCGCATCGCGCCGTTCTACGATTGTGGCGACTTCGATCGTGGCTGGCATGTGCTGGTGGGGGAAGAGGCATTCCGCGGCAAGCAGTTCGCGGTGGCCTGGCTGACCACGATTTCGCACTACCTGCTGCTCGATGACTGCCGCACCCAGGTGGTGGTGGGCGAACCCCGCGCCGACCACGAAAAGCAGATTCGCAATCTCGACAAGAGCGGCTACGCCAAGCTCAAGGAGTTCGACTTCCCGCACAAGCGGGCCATGCTCGTGATGCTCTCGCGTGAACGCTATTTCGGCCAGGGCCTGTGGCAGCCCCAGACCGAGCTGGGCGCTTACGCCAATCCGTTTTCCTCTTCTCCCCTCTGAAAGGAGATCGTCTTGAAGATCCATGACCTTATCGGCGTCGGCTTCGGCCCGTCCAATCTGGCGCTCGCCATCGCCTTGCAGGAGCAACCCGCTCGCAACGAACCGCTCAACGCCCTGTTCCTGGAAAAACAACCCGGCTTTGCCTGGCACGGCGACATGATGCTCGACGGCACGCACATGCAGATCTCGTTCCTGAAGGATCTGGCGACGCTGCGCAACCCGGCCAGCCCCTACACCTTCATCAATTACCTGCACCAGAAACGGCGCCTTTCCGATTTCATCAACCTCAAGACCTTCTATCCGAGCCGGCTCGAATTCAACGACTACCTGGCCTGGGCGGCCAGCCACTTTGCGGCGCAGTGCCACTACGCCGAAGAGGTGATCGAGGTGCTGCCGGAGAAGCGCGGCAGCGAAGTGTCGCTGCTGCGCGTGCGCTCGCGCGACGGCAATAACGACATCCGTGAAAGCCTCACCCGCAACCTGGTGCTCGGCATCGGCGGCGTGCCCAACATCCCCGATGGCCTGAAGCACCTGCGGGGCGATCCCCGGGTATTTCACTCCAGCACGTTCCGCACGGCGTTCGCCCGACAGCAGGCGCCGCGCCGCATCGCCATCATCGGCGCCGGCCAGAGTGCCACCGAGATCTTCCTGGAACTGGACGGGCACCCTGGGATCGCGGTCGATTTCATTACCCGCGCGCGCACCATCAAGCCCTCCGACGACAGCCCCTTCGTCAACGAGATCTTCAATCCGGACTACACCGATTACGTGTTCAACACCGCCGAAGACAGCCGTGCAGCGCTGCTCGACGAATTCATGCAGACCAACTATGCGGCGCCCGACATGGCGCTGATCGAACGCATGTTCGAGGTGCTGTACCGGCAGAAGGTCAGTGGCGTGGAGCGCCATCGTTTCCTGCGTCGCCACGATACGGTCGAGGCGCACGCCGACCAGTCCGGTGTCCACCTGGCCCTGAACGACCTCGAGAACGGGCAGGTCAAGCACCTGACCTACGACGCCGTGGTGCTGGCTACCGGCTACCAGCGGCAACAGCACCACGAGCTGCTCAAGGAACTCAAGCCTTATCTGCCCGACATGCGGGTCGATCGCCATTACCGCCTGGTCAGCACGCCCCAGTTCAGGCCGGCCATCTTCCTGCAGGGCAGTTGCGAGGCCTCGCACGGCCTGAGCGACACCTTGCTGTCGATCACCGCCATTCGTACCAACGAGATCCGGGACGCGCTGGCCAGAAGCATGGCGCCGACCCAGGCTTTTTCAGCTTTACATCAGCACCAAACGGGGGAGATGCAGCGTCAGGCTGCCTTCCGGAATTAATCAACAACAACACTAATCCGAAGAGCACTTTTAACATCATGACGAGAAAAACAGCGATCAATGTTCCCTTTCCTTCACGGCAACGCATCCTGGTCAGTTCGCTCCAGTGCGCGCTGCTGGGCATGTCGATCTCGGCCAGCAGCCATGCGCAAACCAGCGCCGCGGGCCAGAACCTGCCTGAAGTGACGGTCACCGCCACCGGCGAGGAAAAAGCCAACGGTCCGGTGCACGGCTTCGTGGCCAAGCGCAGCGCCACCGCCACCAAGACCGATACCCCGATCACCGAGACCCCCAATTCGATCTCGGTGGTGACGGCGGACCAGATCGCGACCCAGCAGGCCCGTACCGTATCCGAAGCATTGGCCTATACCAGCGGCGTGCAGGTGTCGACCGGCGCCTTCTCGATCGTCGATACCGGCGCGCTGCTGCGCGGCTTCGCGCTCAACAACGGCGGTTCGTTCTATCGCGACGGCATGCTGACCTCGTCCAACGCCAGCTACAGCCGCTATGCGCCGGAGCCCTATGGCCTGGAACGCATCGAACTGCTGCACGGCCCGGCATCGGTGCTGTTCGGGCAGAATTCGCCAGGCGGCCTGATCAACGTAGTCTCCAAGCGCCCTACCACCACCCCGGTGCGAGAAATCCAGGTGCAGGTCGGCGGCTTCAGCCGCAAGCAGATCGCCGGTGACTTCGGCGGCGCCATCGATGATGCCGGCGTCTGGTCCTACCGCGTCACCGGTCTGGTGCGTGACGCCCAGACTCAGGTTGATGACACGGTCGACAATCGGAGCTTCTTCGCGCCGTCGATCACCTGGCGGCCGTCGGACCGCACCGAGTGGACCGGTCGCCTCGAATACCAGCGCAGCGAAGGCCTGGCCAACAACCTGTTGCCGCCCAACGGCACGGTCACGGCCAACGCCAACGGCCAGCTCCCCACCGGCACCGTGCTGGGCCGCGCCCAGGACAATAATGAAATCTACGAAAACTCGGCGATCAGCTCGGCGTTCTCGCACCAGTTCAACGATGTACTGACCTTCCGCCAGAACCTGCGCTACACCAAATACAATGCCTCGCGCAATAACCTGCGCTTCGCCGCCTTCTTCCCGGCGACCCAGACCGCCACTGCGGCATTGCAACGCTGGCGGCTGCATACCCTGTCGGATACCTTCACCACCGACAACCAGTTCCAGGCCGATTTCAACACCGGCCTGCTGAAGCACAAGGTGCTCTTCGGCGTGGATTACCACCATACCGCCGGCACCGTCAGCGGCTACCTGAGCCCGAACACGCTGGCGGGTTACGTGTTGTCCAACATCTACACCACCAGCTACGGCAATCTGCCGGCGGTGGCCGACAACTACAACACCAAGACGGTGGATGACCAGCTCGGCTTCTACCTGCAGGATCAGGTCAAGATCGGCCAGCGCTGGATCGTATCGGCCGGCATCCGCCGCGATTCGTCGCAGCAGAAGGTGACCAACTACGCGGCCAATACCTTCTCCAAGCGCAGCGACACCGCCAACAGCCGCAATCTGGGCCTGGTGCATGAACTCGACGGCGGCTTCTCGCCCTACGCCAGCTATTCGGAATCATTTACGCCGACCACCGGCAATGTCTTCGGCGCCGGCATGGCCAAGCCCGAGCGCGCCAAGCAATATGAAGCCGGGATCAAGTACGTACCGGTGGGCACCAATGCGCTCTTCACGCTGGCCGTGTTCGACCTGCGTCGCCAGAACGTCACCACCGCCGACCTGGCCCGCGCCAACTTCGTCCAGCAAACCGGTGCAGCACGCTCGAAGGGCGTGGAACTGGAAGGCAAGTTCTCGCTGGACAATGGCATCAACCTGACTTCGAGCTACAGCTACACCAACGCCAAGGTCACCAGCAACACCTCGTCTGGCACCACCGCCGCCTCCAGCACGCTGGGCAAGGCGCTGCCAGGCGCGTCCAAGCATAACGCCGGCGTGCTGGCCGAATATGCCTTCCAGCAAGGCTCACTGGCCGGCACCCGGGTGTCGACCGGGGTGCGCTATATCGGTCGTGCCTATGGCAATGCGCTCAATACCTTCGAGACGCCGAGCGTGACATTGCTCGACTTCGGCGCCCGTTTCGACCTCGGCCGTTTCTCCAACGACTGGCGTAATTTCGAACTGGCACTGAAGCTCAACAACGTGACCGACCGCGTCTATGCGTACTGCGCCGAGTTGTGTGAATACGGCACGCGCCGTACCGGCCTGGTGACGCTGACGACACGATGGTAACGACCACCGAGGCGCGCCCCCGGCGCGCCTGGAAACTGTGGCACCCGACCCGCCAGACCTTTGTCCTGCTGCATCGCTGGACCGGTCTGGCGATCGCGTTCTTCCTGATCGTGGCCAGCCTGACCGGCACCCTGCTGGCCTTCGAGGATGAGATCGAGGTCTGGCTGGCGCCGCACCTGCACGTGGCCCAGCCGGCCCCCGGACAGGCGGCCGACGCCATGCTCGATCCCTATACGATGCGGGAACGGGTCGAGCAGGCGCTGGGCCCCAAGGTGCGCATCAGCCAGTTGATGCTGCATCCGCAACCGGGACGCACGCTGTCGTTCATGGCCGACCCGGCCACCGATCCGGCCACCGGGCGTCCGTTCAAGCTGGGTTACAACGAGATCCTGGTCAATCCGTACACCGGAGCGGTGCAAGGCGTGCGCGACCGCGAAAAGATCAGCCTGCGACCCGAAGACTTCATGCCGTTCATGTTCAACGTGCATCATTCGATGGCCTTGCCACGCGTGCCGGGCGCCTTGCTGATGGGCATTGTCTCGGTCCTGTGGACCCTCGATTGCTTCGTCGGGGCCTACCTGACCTGGCCGCGCGGACGACCGTTCTGGAGCAAGTGGAAACCGGCCTGGATGGTCAAATGGCAGGCCGGCGTGTACCGCGTCAACCTCGACCTGCATCGGGCCTTCGGCCTGTGGTGCTGGTTGATCCTGCTGCTGTTTGCGTGGTCCAGCGTGATGTTCAACCTGCGCGACCAGATCTACCAGCCGGTGATGACGCGCCTGCTGCCGTTCGACAACAGCTGGCGCGCCCAACCGCCGCTGCGCGAGCCGCTGGCCGCTCCCCCCATGAGCTGGCCCGAGGCCCACGCCGCCGCGCGCCGTGCGATGCAGGCCTTTGCCGCCGAACGCGGTCTTCGCATCGACTTCGAAGAACGGTTGAGCTTCGACCGCAGGCGCGGCCTGTACGGTTACATGGTGCACAGTTCAGCCGACCTGCGCAGCAATGTCGGCAATACCGGCATCCTGATCGATGCCCGCAGCGGTCAATTGCGGGGGCATTGGCTGCCCACCGGCGATCTCTCTGGCAACAGCTTCAGCAACTGGATCGGCGCCCTGCACATGGGCCATGTGTTCGGCCTGCCCTGGCGCATCTTCATCACCTGCATGGGCCTGGTCATTACCATGCTGTCGGTCACCGGGATCGTGGTCTGGTGGAAGAAGCGCCGCGCCCGGCAACCCCGCAAGCACTGATCCCTTCAACGACGCTGGGCCCTGACGTTCGTCAGCGCGACGGAAACGGATTGATAAGTTTCCCGTCGCACCGGCCAACGCCGGTGCCCAGCGACTTCTTTACCCCCCTTCACTGCCCAGCAAATCCTGCACGGCAGCATGCCATTGCGGCGCAGCCAGGATCGACAGGTGGTCGGCGCCGGCAATCTCGGTAAATGTAGCCAGCGTCGTCGCATGGCGCGTCCAGTCGGTCGCCACCTGGCCCGCTTCGCGCTGTCCGGCCTGCCAGACATGCAATGGCGTCGACACCGTTACCTGTGCTTCCAGACCCAGCCGCAGGCAACGGATGCGTTCCGACAATGCCGCCTCGGCGCCTGGCTGGCCGGGCGGATCGATGGGCAGATGCTGGCCCATGCGCGCCACGATCTCCAGCAGGAAATAAGCGCGTTGGCGGGGCGTCATCTGCGCCAGCAAGGCATGCCACAGTTGGGCCGAGGACGAGCGCTGCAACCATTGCGCCAGCGTTTGCTCGTGCGGCGCCAGCATGGCCGCCGGCGGGATCGGCATCTGTTCCAGCTGGCCCCGCAGCAGCGAGAAGTCGGAACTGTCGGCCAGCCCGATCCAGTCGATCACTACCGCACTATCCGCCTGCAACTGCCGTGCCGTTTCGATCGCCAGCAAGCCCCCTACCGACCACCCGATGAAGCGGCATCGCCGCCCCCGGAGGTCGCGGCCGATGGCGGCGGCATATCGGGCCGCCATGGCCGGCACATCCATGCTGGCCCAGCGCCATTGCTCATGCGCCGGACACAGCAGTTGCAATACGCTGTGCTGTGCCCCCAAGGCAGTGGCCAGGGCGCTGTATTCGTGCTGGTTCGACATGCGCGCCGGGAAGCAGACCAGCACCGGCGCATCCCCGGTCAGCGGGCGGCTGGCCGCATGGTGCACCAGCACCGATGACTCCGGCGCGACCGGCAGTGACGCCTGCGTGACCTGGCCAGCACCCTGCAGCAGCCCTTGCAACCTGGTCTGCGTAGGCAGTGTGCCCAGCACTTCGGCCAAACGCCGCGACAACTGCTGCACCAGCCGCAGCGGCAGGCGCGCACCGTCATATTCGAACTGGAAGCGCAAGACGGCCCCGGGCAACACCACCAGCGTCAGTGGATGCTCGGTGGCGCCGCGGCTGCGGATGGTCTCGAACGCCAGCGAGCGGCCAACGCCCTTCTTGAGCGATTCGTCGATCGGGAAGTTCTCGAAGATGACCAGGGTGTCGAACAGGGGCTGCGCCGGGCTTGCTGACCAGCGCTGGATATCGTCCAGCGCCACGTGTTCGCGCTGGCGCAGGGCCAGGTTATGCGACTGCAACTGGGCCAGCCACGCGGCCACCTCCTGCTGGCCGTCCAGATGCTGGATCAGCGGCAGCGCATTGATGCACATGCCCATGACCCGCTCCACGCCCGGAAAGTCGACGCTGCGCCCCGAGACGGTGACGCCGAACACTACATCGCGGGTGCCGGTGATCTCGTGCAGCACCAGGCTCCAGGCAGCCTGAACCAGCGTATTCAAGGTCACCTTGCGGGCCGCGCCAAAGCCTTGCAAGGCGCGACTCGCCGCCGGGTCCAGTTGCAGGTACTCGGTGTCATAGGCCGAAGGCGCGCCACTGCCGGCGGATGGCGCAATCTCGCCCGCCATGGCATGCACCGCCGCGCTGCGGCATAGCAGGCCGGCCGGGCCATCCGGGCCGCATTGGGCAAACTGGGCGCGCCAGAATGCTTCATCTGCGGCGCTGGACTGTTGCCCCAGCCACGCCATGTAATGGCGGAAATCAAGCGCCTGGCCGGCCACTGGTTGATCTTCGACCAGCGAGAACACCTCGCCCAGCAACTGCGACATGCTCCAGCCATCGAGCAGGATGTGATGCCAGGTCCAGAGCAATTGATAGCTGTCGTCGCGCTGGACCATCACGAAGCGCATCAGCGGCGCACGCCGGGCATCGAAACCACGCTGGTGTTCATAACGGCACAGCGCCTGCCATTCGGCTTCGGCATTGGCGTCGGACTTGCCGCGCCAGTCCAGTACCGTCATCGGCAGGCTGGCCTCGCGCAGCACCACCTGCAGCGAACGCTCTTGCCCCTGCCAGACAAAGCCGGTGCGCAGGATCGGGTGTCGCTGCAGCACGGTGCGCCAGGCCTGGGCGAAGCGGGTGACGTCGATGGTCTTGCTGCTGGTGTCGAGCTGCACCACGTTGGCAGCGCTCCAGGGCGCATCCGACAGGTGGCGCAACATAAGCTGCTGCATCGGCGTGGTCGGATAGACATCCTCGATCAGTGCCGCCCCGCCGCTCATCTGCTCGACCAGGCCATCCAGTTGGGGCTGGGTCAGTTGCGCCAGCGGGAAATCCGATGGCGTCACGCCGCTGTTGCCGGCGCAGCAATGGGCAATCATTTCCTGCAGGGCCAGTTCCAGCTGCCGCACCAGGGTTTCGATGGTGCTAGCCTGGTAGCGCCGGCGACTATAGGTGACTTCCATGCGCAACTCGCCGCCGACCACCTGGCCGTTGATCGACAGGTCGCAGGCCATTGGCGCGGCGGCGTCGCGCGACGCGCCGGGGGATTCCTGCGCCGGCTGCCATTGACTGCCCTCGCGGAAGTTGCTGTCGAACTGCCCCAGGTAGTTGAAGGCCAGCGACGGCGCGGCGATGCGCGCCAGCACTTCGCGCTGTTCGGCTGACCCCCACTGTCGCAGCAATCCATGCCCGATGCCCTTGCGGGGAATCGCGCGCAGGCTTTCCTTGACCGCGCCGATCTGTTCCCGCCAATCGCCCACCGTGGGCAACGCCACCGGCAGCATGCCGGTGAACCAGCCCACCGTGCGCGACACGTCCAGCCCCTCATGATCGTCGGCCAGTTGTTCGCGGCCATGGCCTTCGAGCGTGATCAACATTTGCGCTTGTCCGGTCCACTGGCCCAGGGCCCGGCCCAGCGCAGCCAGCAGCAGGTCGTTGATCTGCGTGCGGTAGGCCGCTGGCGCCTGCTTGAGCAGGGCCTGGGTGGTGGTGGCATCCAGCCGGCAGGCCTGGCGCGCCTGGTCGGCCGCCAGTAGCGGTGCGTCGGGGTAGTCGCATGGCAGTGTGGCCGGGACTTGCGCCAGCGTGCGCCAGTACGGCAATTCGTCGGCGGCGGTGGCAGCAAAGGCCTGCAAGGCCTGGCCCCATTCGCGGTAGGACGCGGTCTTGGCCGGCAAGGCCACCTGCTGCCCGGCCACGCATTGGGCATAGGCCGTCTGCAGGTCTTCCAGCAGCACCCGCCACGAAACCCCGTCGACCACCAGATGGTGCACCACCAGCAGCAAGCGCCAGCTGCCATCGGTCAGCGCCATGGTGGCGGCGCGCAGCAAGGGGCCGTGTTCCAGGTCCAGGCTGCGTTGCGCCCGGGCGCAGAAGGCGTCGAGTTGCTGCGGCGAGTCGATGGCTTCATGCCACAGCAATGACTGCGCAGCCGTTGCCGGTCGCGGACCATACGACTGTACCCACTGGCCGTCATCCTGCTGCACATACTGCATGCGCAGCGCATCGTGCTGGTCGACGATGGCGGCCAGCGCCTGCTGCATCGCCGGCACCACGATGGCGCCCTGGCTGTGCAGCATGATGGCCTGGTTCCAGTGCTGGCGCTGGGGGATGTCGGTGGCCAGGAACTGCGCCTGGATCGGCAGCAGCGGCACCGCGCCATCGATGGCGTCGTCGATCTGCCGCGCCTGGCGCGCCACCAGCGCCTCGGCCGCTTCTGCCACCTGCGCCAGCGCGGCGATGGTCTGCTGCTCGAAGATCTGCTTGGGGGTCAGTTTCCAGCCGTCCTGGCGCAGGCGGGCGATGATCTGCAGGCTCAGGATCGAGTCGCCGCCCAGTTCGAAGAAATTGTCATGGCGGCCGATGGCCTGCCCCCCCAGCACCGCCTGCCATGCCTGTGCAATCAGCGTCTCCAGCGCGCCTTCGGGCGGCTCGCCGGGGGCGACGCCGTCCTGCTCGAACTGCGCTTCGTCGGGCAAGGCACGGCGGTCGATCTTGCCGTTGGCATTGAGTGGCAGCGCCGGCAACAGGCGGATCTTGCCCGGCACCATATAACCCGGCAGGCTGGCCGCCAGCGCCCGCTGCACCGCGACCAGGTCGGGCGCACTATCGTGTTGCGCCGAGATGTAGGCCAGCAGGCGATCCACGCCCGCGATCCTGCGCACCACGGCGACCGCCTGGCGGATGCCCGGTTGCGCCAGCAGCGCCGCTTCGACCTCGCCCAGCTCGATGCGGAAGCCCTTGATCTTGACCTGGTGATCGATGCGGCCCAGGTAGGCGATCTGACCATCGTCGCGCCAGCGCGCCAGGTCGCCGGTGCGGTACATGCGCGCGCCGGGCGCGCCGAACGGATCGGCCACGAAACCGGCGGCGGTCAGGCCGGGGCGATCCAGATAACCGCGCGCCAGGCCGCTGCCGCCGATATACAGTTCGCCTGCCACGCCATGTGGCAGCAATTGCAGGCGGTCGTCCAGGATCAGCGCGGTACGCTGACCGACCGGGCGCCCGATGGGCGCATAGGGCACATCGCAGGGATGCCCGGCGTCGACCTTCCAGACCAGGGGCGTGACCACCGTTTCGGTCGGGCCATAACCATTGATCAGCCGTTGCGGGCGCAATACCCGGCGCACCTGCTCGAAGGTGTCCTGCGGCATGGCTTCGCCGCCGAACGAATACAGGAACACCGGCGGCGCATTGCCGGTGCGCTCGACCCAGTCGGCCAGTTGCTTGAGGTACACAGGCGGGAAGCCGGCATGGGTGATGCGATGGCGGTGCAAGGCGGCGGCGGTCTGCTCGGGCGTCCACAGCTCGGGGTCGCGCAGGACCAGCGCCCCGCCCACGCTCAATACCGTCATCCAGCGCTCATGGGCGCCATCGAAGGCAAACGACAGGAAATGCAGTTCGCGCGACTGCGGCCCCATCTCGTACAACTCGGCCGTGGCCTGGATATGCATGGAGAGCGGACCATGCGCGACCTCCACGCCCTTGGCCCGGCCAGTCGAGCCGGAGGTATAGATCACATAGGCCAGGTGCTCGGGGATGATGTCGACCAGCGGCGCCGCGGCCAGGCCCTGCTCCAGATCGAGCGCATTCAGCGCCAGCAGGGTCAGCCCGGGCATGCTCGCCAGCGCCGGCCAGGCAGCGAGTTGCTCGTGCTGGCTGATCATCAGCTTCACGCCGGCGTCCTCCAGCATGACGGCCAGGCGTTCGGGCGGCGTCTCGAGATCGATCGGCACATAAGCCGCGCCGGCCTTGAGAATGCCCAGCAGGACCACGATCATTTCCGGTGCGCGTGGCAATGCGACAGCGATGCGGGTTTCGCCCGGGGCGCTGCCGACGCCCTGCGCGCGCAATTGCCGGGCGAGCCGGTTGGCACGTGCTTCGACCTCGCCATAGCTCAGGCTGCGCTCGCCCATGACCACCGCCTGCGCCGCCGGATCGTGTTGCGCCTGGCGGGCGAACAGCACATGGACCGGGTCGCGGACGAATTCGATGTCGTCAACCCGACCCAGCGCCAGCAAGTCCCGCTGTTGCACCGCATCGAGCATCGACAATTCGCCTACCGGGCGCGTGCCGGACTCGATAATCTGCGCCAGGCAATGCAGCAGGTGCTGCGTAATCTGCAGCACGGCGGCGTCGCTGAAGCGGCTGCGGTCATAGCGCCAGCCGAGTTGCAGCCCGCCGCTCACGCCGTCGCCCGGCGCCACGCCGAGCGTCATCGGATAATTGGTCTGCTCGCGGGTGTGGGTGCGCCTGAAACTGATGTCGGCGGCGCTGCCATGGCGCAAGGCCGAATCGATCGGGTAGTTCTCGAACACCAGGATGCTGTCGAACAGGCCCTGCCCCAGGTGCGCATGCCAGCGCTGGATGTCGTACAGCGGCGTATGCTGCACCGCGCGCGCGGCCAGGTTGTGTTCCTGCAGCGCCTGCAGCCAGGCGGCCACCGGCTGCGCGTGGCTGGCCGGCACGATCACCGGCAAGGTATTGATGAACAGGCCCAGCAACTGCTGGGCCCCTTCCATCTCGTCAGGACGACCGGCGACGGTAGCGCCAAAGCACACCGCCGGCTGTCCGGTATAGCGTTGCAGCAGCAAGCCCCAGGCGGCCTGGACCAGCGTATTGAGCGTGACCCGGTGCTCGCGGGCGAACAGGTTCAGGGCTTCGGATTGACTCACCGGGAGGTTGAGCTTGTGCTCGCCGAATCCGCCTTCATGCCCATGCGGCGTAGTGAACGCCTGGTGCAGATAGGTCGGCGCGGTCAGCGGCGCCAGGCATTGCTGCCAGTAAAGGCGCGACTGCTCGCCGTCCTGCTGCTGCAACCAGCCGATGTAGTCGCGGTAATTTCCGGTGGGCGCCGCAGTCTCGGCGCCGTGATAGTGGCGCACTACCTCGCCCAGCAATTGCGACGTGCTCCAGCCGTCCAGCAGCAGGTGGTGGATGGTCCAGATGAAATGATGCCGGCGCTCGCCCGAACGCACCAGCACCAGCCGTTGCAACGATGGCTGGCGCAGGTCGAAGCCCCGCGCCAGCTCGGCTTCGGCGATACCGTCCAGCGCTGCGACGCTATCGTCCACTGCACGCACGTCAAGTTGCTGCAGCGGCAACGCCACAGCGGGCGCTACCCACTGCAAAGGTGGCGTGCTGTCGGCCAGGAAACCGGTGCGCAACACGCCATGCCGCTGCTGCATCGCCTGCCACGCCGCGCGGAACCGCTGCGGGTCGAGTTCGCCATCGATCTCGATGCGCAACTGGTTCACATAGGCCGCACTGCCGGCTTCATAGACACTATGGAACAGCATGCCGGTCTGCATCGGCGAGAGCGGATAGATCGCCTCGACCTGCTCCAGCCCGACCGGCAACAGCGCCAGTTGTTGTGGCGTCAACGGCTGCGCCAGCAGCGACAGGTCCGGCCCTTCGGCCTGCTGAACGCTCGCCACTGCCGGGGCCGGCACTTCGATCACGCTGGCGACGGTCGCCAGTTGGGCCACCGTCTGCTTGTCGAATACCTGCCTGGGCGTGATCTTCCAGCCGGCACGCCGCATGCGGGCAATGATCTGCAAGCTGAGGATAGAGTCGCCGCCCAGCGCAAAGAAATTGTCATCCCGTCCGACCCGGGCAATACCCAGCACCTCTTGCCAGATCGCAGCCAGTTGCTGCTCGATCTCGCCCTGCGGCTCGGCATAGGTTTGTTCGTTAGTCCGTTCCACCGCCGGCAAGGCCTTGCGGTCGATCTTGCCATTGGTGCTCAAGGGCAGGTTCGGCAACTGCATGATCACCGATGGCACCATGTAATCCGGCAGGCGCTGGCCCAGCGCCTCGCGCACGGCCGCTTCGTCGAAGCCTGCGCCAGACACATACGCCACCAGCGTCTGGCCGTCGGCCGCCACTACTACCGCCTCGCGCACCCCGGGCTGGGCCAGCAAGGCCGCTTCGATCTCGCCCAGTTCGATGCGCAGGCCGCGAATCTTGACCTGATGGTCCAGCCGGCCCAGGTACATGATCTGGCCGTCGTCGCGCCAGCGCACCAGATCGCCGGTGCGGTACAGACGCTGCCCGTCATCGGCAAACGGATTCGCCACGAAACGCTGCGCGGTCAGTTCGGGCTTGCCCAGGTAACCGCGCGCCAGGTTGATGCCGCCCAGGTACAGCTCGCCGGCCACGCCCGGCGGCACCAGTTGCATCGAGTCGTCCAGCACGAAGGCCTGGGTGGCGCTGATGGGACGACCGATCGGCACGCTGCTGCCGGTGTCATTGACCAAACAAGTCCAGTGCGTGACATCGATGGCCGCTTCGGTCGGGCCGTACAGATTAATCAATTGCGCGTGCGGCAACTGGCGCTGCGCCTGTTGCTGCAATTCCATCGGCAACGCTTCGCCGCTGCAGATCACCCGCCGCAGGCTGTCGCAGCGCACGCCGTCGCCATCATTGACGAAGGCTTGCAGCATCGATGGCACGAAATGCAGCGTGGTGATGCCTTCGCGGTCGATCAATTCGGCCAGACGCGCCGGATCGCGGTGTTCGCCCGGGGCCGCCATCACCAGCTCGGCGCCGGTCATCAGCGGCCAGAAGAATTCCCACACCGAGACGTCGAAGCCGAACGGCGTCTTTTGCAGCACACGATCGTTCCTACCCAACTGGTAGGCCTGCTGCATCCACGCCAGTCGGTTGTACAGGCTGACGTGGCGATTGGCCGCACCCTTCGGTTGCCCGGTAGAACCCGAGGTATAGATGACATAAGCCAATTGCTCGGGGTGTAGCGTCAGGCCGGGGTTGTGGCGTGGCTGCGAGCCCAGCGCCAGCGTGCCGACATCGACCAGCGTGCAGCTGGCCGGCAAGGCTTGCAGATGCGGCAACACCGGCGCATGGGTGAGCAATAAACTGGTGCGGCTGTCTTCGATGAAATACTGCAGCCGCTGCGGCGGATGGTCGGGGTCCATCGGCACATAGGCCGCACCGGCCTTCATGATCGCCAGCAACGCCACCACCATCTCTTGCGAGCGCTCCATGCAGACGCCGACGCGCTGGTCGGGACCCGCACCCTGCGCGATCAGCCAGTGCGCCAGCGCATTGGCCGCTTCGTTGAGCTGGCCGTAGCTGAGCACCTGCCCGGTATGCGGCACCCGCAGCGCCGGCAAATGGCTTGCCTGCGCCTCGATCAGCGCCAATACATTGCCGGTGCCATGGGTGTCAGTGTTGACGCTCCATTGCAGCAAGGCATCGCGTTCGTCCGCCGCCAATGGGTGCAGGTCGGCGATGGCTTGCTGCGGATCGGCCACCATCTGCTGCAGCAGCGCCTGGTAGTGACGGGCGATGCGCGCGATGGTGGCGGGCTCGAAGACGTCGGTGCTGTATTCCAGACGGGCCACGACGCGGCCGTTGATGATCTTGATATCCAGCGCCAGGTCGAACTTGGCGGTGCGGGTGGCGATCTCGAGCGTGGCGGCGCTGACGCCGTCGAGCTCCAGCGTGGCCGCGCCGTCGATCACCTGCAAGCCGAACATGGTCTGGAACAGCGGATGGCGCGCCAGGCCGCGCTCGGCCGGATAACGTTCGAGCAGCAACTCGAACGGCAACTCACCGTGCGACAGCGCGTCGAGGGTATCGGCGCGCACCTGCCGGCACAACTCGCGCACGCTCATGCGTGGCTTGAGCCGGGCCCGCATGACCTGGGTCGTCACGAAGAAACCGACCAGCTCCTGCAACTCGGGCCGATGGCGCCCGGCGTGGGGGATGCCCACGGTGAAATCGTCCTGGCCGCAATAGTGACGCAACAACGCCTGCCAGCCGGCCAGCAACACCACGAACGGCGTGCAGCGCTCGTCGCGACAGAACTGCCGTACCTCGTTTGCCAGCGCCGCGTCCAGCACGAATGCATGCGCCGCGCCGGCAAAGCCGCCGGTGTTGCTGCGGGGCCGGTCCAGTGGCAGGTTCAGCGGCGGCACCTCGGCCCCCAGCTTGTCTTGCCAGTGATCCAGTTCCTGCTGCAACCACGCGCCTTGCAGGCGCGCGCGCTGCCAGCGGGCGTAGTCGGCGTACTGGACCGGCAGCGCCGGCAGCACCGGTGCCTGGCCCGCCAGCGCCTGCCGGTAGGCCTGCCTGAGGTCGTTGGCTACGATCGGGTTGGACCAGGCATCGGAGACGATGTGATGCATGCCGATGAGCAGCAAGTGGTCGTTGTCGGCCAGTTGCAGCAGCCGCACGAACAGCAGCGGCGCTTGTTGCAGGTCGAACACGTGCGCTGCGGCCGCGTCGATCTGCGCAGCGATCAGCTGTTCATGCCCGGCGGCAGGCTGGTGGCGGCAATCGATGACCTCCAGCGTCAGGGGCGCGGCGGGCGCCACTTCCTGCACGGCGCTGGCGTCCTGCTCGATGAAACGGGTACGCAGGCTGGCGTGGCGTGCAACCAGCGCGGCAAAGGCGGCTTGCAACGCGGCATGCACCAGCGGCCCCTTCAGGCGGAAGGCGCGGGTCAGGTTGTAGGCGGTCTGGGCCGGCTCCATCTGCTGCAGGGTCCAGAGCTGCTGCTGGGAAAACGACAAGGGCGCGGGGCCATCCAGGGCGTAGCCGGACAACTCGCCTCCCCCGCCGCCCTGCTCTTGTTCGTCACGTTGCAACAGGGCCAGCAGTTGATGATTTTTTTCGTTCATGGTTGCTTTTGTTCGGGGAAAGGACGAGTGGCCAGGCCTATGCTTTTTCCAGCAAGGCTTCGCGTTCGGCGGCAGGCATCTCGAGCAGGGATCGACGCAGCGCGGCCAGTTCATCGAGTTGGGCCGGCTCGGCGGCCTGCGCCCGCAAGGCCGCCGCCAGTGCGGCCGGCGTGGCGTGGTCGAAGACCAGCGCCGGGGCGATGTCGACACTGAACAGCTTGCGCAGCCGGGCCACCAGCTTGATGGCCAGCAGCGAATGGCCGCCGGCGGCGATGAAGTCGGTATCACGCCGCAGCGGCTGGGTGCTGGCCGGCAGCAATTGCGTCATGGCGTCGAGCACCACGAACTCCAGGTCGTCGACCGGGGCCTGGCCTGCGCCGGTCTCTTGCCACTCGAGCAGCGACAGCAACAGCGCGCGGCGATCGACCTTGCCGTTGGCCAGGCGTGGCAAGGCCGGCAGGGTCACGAAACGCTGCGGCACCATCGGCTCCGGCAAGCTGGCCAGCAAGGCGGCGCGCAGGTCCGGCGTGGCGCCATCGGCAGTCACCACCCAGGCCGTCAGGCTGGCGGCCTCGCCAGAGGCCAATACGGCTGCCTGCCGTATGCCTGGCTGTTGCAGCAAGGCGGCCTCGATCTCGGCCGGCTCGATGCGGAAACCGCGAATCTTGACCTGGTCGTCGGCGCGCCCCAGGATGCGCAATCCGCCCTGCGGCAGATAGCACGCCAGGTCGCCGCTGCGATACCAGTCGCGCCCCGCAACGGCAGGATCGGTGACGAAGGCCGAGGCTGCGTTGCCGTTCTGGTTGAGGTAGCCCCGGCAGCGCTGTGCGCCGCCGATATACAGTTGCCCGATGCTGCCCACCGGCGTCGCTTGCAAGGCCGCATCGAGGATCGCCACCCGGCAGTTGGCCATGATCCCGGTCAATGGCACGCCGGCATCGGGTTCGTCGCCGGCGATGGCGTGCCACATCACGCCCACGGTCGTCTCGGTCGGACCGTAGTGGTTGAATACCCGGCCATCCGGACGGCGCTGGCGGATTCTGCGGATCAGGGCAGGCGCAGCCGCCTCCCCGCCCAGCACGATGGTCTGCGGCAGCGTCAGTTCATCGACATCGAGCAGCGCCTCCAGGTGCGACGGCACGATCTTGAGCGCATCGACCCGGTGCCGTTCGATGAAGGCCGCAAAATGCACGCCGTCCTGCATGTCGGTCTCATCGGCGATGGCCAGTTCGGCGCCATGCAACAGTGCACTGAACAGGGCCGTATTGCCCAGGTCGGCGGCGACCGTGCTAGTCAGCCCCCAGCGGCGGCATTGCGCCAGTTGCAGGCCGAGATCGGCAGCCACCACGTAATTGAGCAGTTGCCGGTGTTCAATGACCACCCCCTTGGGCACGCCGGTCGAGCCCGAGGTGTAGAGCACGTAGGCGACGTCGTCCAGGGCGATTGCAGCGGCCGGCGCGTGGCTTGGGTATTGGCCGAGGGTCGAGCGCAATGCGTCGAGCCCGACATGGCGCACCGGCCCTGTGGTGTCGCTACCGGCTTCATCGTGCAGCACCAGCCGCGGCCGGGCGTCAGCCAGCAGGTTGTCACGCCGGGCGCGCGGCCAGTTGGCGTCGATCGGCACGTAGGCCGCCCCCGCGCGCCAGGTCGCCAGCAACGCCACCACCAGGTCCGGCGAGCGGCGCAGCGCCAGCCCGACCAGCGATTGCGGCCCCACTCCCTGCTCCATCATCCAGTGCGCCAGCTGGTTCACACGGGCCATCAGCGTGCCGTAATCGAGCCGCTCGCTGGCGCTGGACAAGGCAATCGCCTGCGGATCAGCCTCGGCGTGGCGGGCAATCCGCGACAGCAGATCGAGCTGGCCGATATCGACCTGGCCGGCCTGCACCGGCAGGCGTTGCGGCCACAGGGCCTGGTCATCCCAATGCAGCGACGACATTGGCGCCGAAGCCTGCTGCAAGACCTGCTCCAGCCACGCCTGGTACTGGCGCAACAGGCCGGCCATGGCCGCCTCGTCATAGCGACGGGCATCGTAATGCAGCTGGATCGCCAGGTCGGCCAGGTCGACCTGCAGCCCCAGCTCGAAGCGCTGGTCCGCGCTCACCTGCGGCCACGCCTGCCATTGCAGTGCCGGATCGTTCCAGGCGCGGGCCAGCGTATTGACCGCGAAGACGGTAGCGGCCTCGGCCACGGCAGCGGCGGCGACATCGTCGTTCATGTATTCCTGGGCGCTGATGTGGCGCTCTTCGAGCAGGGCCAACTGGCGCACCGCCTGCTCGAAACTTTCCTGCGGCGCCAGCGCCAGCGGAAACAGCTTGCCGTACAGGCCGACCGCCTGCGCCATCGGCGCGTAATCATCCCGGCAATCGTGCTGCCAGGCGCTGCGCACCTGCCCCTGCTGACCCAGCTTGCCCAGCAATGTCAGCCAGGCCGCGTGCAATACCGTGGCCGGCGCCAGTTGCGCCTGGCCGCACCAGGCCTGCAAGCGCTCGGCCAGCGCCGCGCCCAGCACGCTTGCCTGCACGCCGCGCTGGCGGCCCTCCTCCACGGCTTCACGGCGATAGCTCAAGCGCACGCCGGATGCCTGCCGCACATGCTCGGCCTGGTTGGCCCAATAGGCTTGTCCGGCGATGGCTTCTTCGTCTTCATCCAGCGACTGGCGCCACTGCACGTAGTCGGCATAATCGAAAGCGGCTTCCGGTTCGAGTCCCAGGTAATGGCTCCGGACATCCGCGGCCAGTTGCAGCAGGCTGCGGGCGTCGGCCACCAGCTTGGGTGCAGCCAGCCACATCTGCCATTCGTGTTCAGCGCTGCGCCCCAGGCAGGCTTGCACCTGGGCCGGGGATTGCGACTGCCACTGCTGCCAGGCGGCTTCCTGCGCCGAGGGCTCGGCCTGCCAGTCATGCAGGGGCAATTGCAACGCCAGCGATGACGGCTCGGCCTGCACTTGCTGGCGCAGGCCGCGATAGCCGCTGACGGGCCCGAAGGCATGACGCAGGATGGCATGCCGCTGCACCACGGCGCGCCACGCCTGCTGCAGGCGCGGCAGGTCCGGCGCGCCACGCAATATCAGGCGCAGCACCGGGGCCGACGCCTCGGCCGATAGCTGGCGTTGCTCGGAACTGAGCGCGAAGCTGGTGTCGCCTGTCAGGTGCTTGCTCTGGATCATGATGCCGCTCCGGTGGAAGTGTCAGTCATTGCGGTCGCCGGCACCGATACCTCGGCCCGTTCGACCATCGCCCCCATGGCCACCACGATCTTGCGCGGGCCCTCGTAGGGGTCGCGCGCATGGGCCGCCAGCATGTTGTCCAGCATCACCACGTCGCCTTGCTGCCAGTCGAAGCGCACCGCGCATTGTTCGTAGAGCTGGCCGATCAGTTCCATCGTGGCGTCGGGAATGACGCTGCCATCGCCGAACAGCACATTGCGCGGCAGCCGCTCGGGGCCGACCATCGACAGCAGGTCACGCCGGACTTCCGGCTCCAGGCAATAGGGATGGTGCAACTGCACCTGGTTGAAGAACACCTCGGCGCCGGTGAGCGGATGGACGATCACGGCCGGGCAGCGGGTGCTGGTCTGCAGGGTATCGTCGTCGAGCCAGCGATAGCCGGTGCCGGCCGCTTCCAGGCGCGCCTCGACCACGGCGCGGTCATCGGTCTGGAAGAACGATTGCCAGCTGACGTCGAGGCGCGGCGTGAAGGTGCGGACATAAAGCAGTTGCTTCTGCTCGAACTCCCGGCGCAGCGCGATGGGCAGGCGCTGCAGCATCTCGCGGCAATCGACGATCGGGGTGGCGCCGCCCACCGGCGACGGCAGCTCGCAGAAGAACCACTGCTTGCGCGGCCAGCGTTCGATGTGCGCGCTTTCGTTGTGGTACAGGATCATCTGCTTTTCGGGATAAGGCGTGGAGCGGTAGGTCTTGTTGCCGCCCTCCTTCTTGGGCAGGTCGCCGTAGCTGCCATAGAGTTCGGGCTCGATGGCCTCGGCGAAGCGTTCGAAGTCCTGCGGCGTCTTGAGCCCGAAACGGCGGAACAGCACGCCGCCATGACGCCCCAGCAGTTCGGCGATGAGCGGCTGGTTGTCGCGCGCCCAGGCGGCGGTGTCGATGTCGGCGCTGGTGGCTTCGATCAACAGCGGAAACGCCGAGCCTGGTCGCAACGGCGACATGCGCACCGGCGGCGCCGGCGTCTTGGGTGCGCCGGCGGACAAGCCCTTGAGCTTGCTGAGTTTGTCGAACTTGCCCGGCTGAACGGCGGGCGCGGCAGGCACAGTAGCGGTAGGTTGCATGGCAAGGGGTTCTTTCAGGGAAGCGATGTCAAATCGCGATAACGGCCAGTCCGGATGCGCCACGATCTGCGCCAGCAGACTGGCCCAGGCGTGGGCGATGCGCTGCATGGTGGCCGGCCGGAACAACGCCGAGGCATAGACCCATTCGACCTGCAGCGCGCCCTGCTCAGGCGTGACGAACAGGGCGATGTCGAACTTGGCGTGGGCATGCCTGGCCGGCAGTCGCTGTACCTGCAGTTGCGGCAGGTCGAACTGATGGGTGGGCATGTTCTGCAGCACGAAGAGCAACTGCACCAGCGGATTCCAGCGGCGGTCGCGCTTGCTGCCTGCGACGTCGGCGATGCGCTCGAACGGCAGCGCCTGATGGGCAAAGGCGTCCAGCACCGATTCGCGGGTGGCCTTGAGCAGATCGGCAAAGCCCGCCGCCGGCGTTACCCGCGAGCGCAGCGGCAGCACGTTGACGAAGAAGCCGACCATCTGTTCCAGCGCCCGGTGTTCGCGTCCGGCCACGTCGGTGCCGATCAGCAGGTCGTCCTGGCCGCTGAGGCGGTGCACCAGCAACTGGAAGCTGCTCAGCAGCAGCATGAACAGGGTGCTGTCACTACGTTGCGCCAGCGCATTGAGCTGCGTAGAGAGTTCGGCAGGTATCTGCATCGACAGGCGTGCGCCGGCGCTCGACCAGGCTCCCTCGCGTGGCACATCGGCCGGCAGCGCCGGCTGGCCTGATGCACCGGCCAGGGTCTGGCGCCAGAACTGTTCGTCGGTCTCGCGTGCGGCTTGTCGGCCGTGCTGCTGCCAGGCGGCATAGTCGATGTATTGCAGGCCGGGCGGCGGCAGCGTCGAGGCGGCGCCAGCGGCGATATCGCGGTAGAGGGTCGAGAAATCGCTGACCAGCAGCCCGATCGACCAGCCATCGGCGACGATGTGATGCAAGGCCAGCAGCAGCACATGACGCGGCTGGCCACTCACGCCAGGCGCCAGTTGCAGCAGCACCGCGCGCAGCAGCGGCGGCGCGCCCAGATCGAATGGCAGGCTGGCCTGGCGCTGGCTTTCGCGCTCCAGCTCGGCCTGCTGGGTCGCCGCGTCGTGATGCCGCAGGTCGATGACCTGCAGCTCGCCTGCGCCCGCCGCCGCGATGCTGGCAAACGGTTCACCCTCGTCATCTTCGTGGTAGCCGGTGCGCAGGATCTCGTGGCGCGCGATCAAGGCCTGCAAGGTGTGGCGCAGCGCCGCTTCCGACAACTGGCCATCCAGTTGCAGGGCGGTAGTCATGTTGTACGCCGCTGAACCACCCTGCAGCCGGTTGACCAGCCACAGCCGCTGCTGCATCGGCGACAGCGGCATGCGTGGCTGGCGCCTGGCGGCCTGCAGTTCCAGCACTGGCGCACCGTGCGACGACGCAGCGGCCAGTTCGGCGGCCAGCGTCCGCAATACGGGGGTGGCAAACAGCATGCGCAGGCTCAACGCGGATTGGCCATGCAGCGCGCGCCAGCGCGCCAGCACGCTGGTGGCCAGGAGCGAGTGACCGCCCAACGCAAAGAAATTATCATCCCGTCCGACCCGGGCAATGCCCAGCACTTCCTGCCAGATCGCGGCCAGTTGCTGCTCGATCTCGCCCTGCGGCTCGGCATAGGTTTGTTCGTTAGTCCGTTCCACCGCCGGCAAGGCCTTGCGGTCGATCTTGCCGTTGGTGCTCAAGGGCAGGTTCGGCAACTGCATGATCACCGATGGCACCATGTAATCCGGCAGGCGCTGGCCCAGCGCCTCGCGCACGGTCGCTTCATCGATGCCTGCGCCAGACACATACGCGACCAGCGTCTGGCCGTCGGCCGCCACTACTACCGCCTCGCGCACCCCAGGCTGGGCCAGCAAGGCCGCTTCGATCTCGCCCAGTTCGATGCGCAGGCCGCGAATCTTGACCTGATGGTCCAGCCGGCCCAGGTACATGATCTGGCCGTCGTCGCGCCAACGCACCAGATCGCCGGTGCGGTACAGACGCTGTCCATCATCGGCAAACGGATTCGCCACGAAACGCTGCGCGGTCAGTTCGGGCTTGCCCAGGTAACCGCGCGCCAGGTTGATGCCGCCCAGATACAGCTCGCCGGCCACGCCCGGCGGCACCAGTTGCATCGATTCGTCCAGCACGAAGGCCTGGGTGGCGCTGATGGGGCGTCCGATCGGCACACTGCCGCTCGTATCATTGACCAAACAAGTCCAGTGCGTGACATCGATGGCGGCTTCGGTCGGGCCGTACAGGTTAATCAATTGCGCATGTGGCAACTGGCGCTGCGCCTGCTGCTGCAATTCCATCGGCAACGCTTCGCCGCTGCAGATCACCCGCCGCAGGCTGGCGCAGCGCACGCCGTCGCCATCATTGACGAAGGCTTGCAGCATCGATGGCACGAAATGCAGCGTGGTGATGCCTTCGCGGTCGATCAATTCGGCCAGACGCGCCGGATCGCGATGTTCACCCGGGGCCGCCATCACCAGCTCGGCGCCGGTCATCAACGGCCAGAAGAATTCCCACACCGAGACGTCGAAGCCGAACGGGGTCTTTTGCAGCACACGATCGTTCGTACCCAGCTGGTAAGCCTGCTGCATCCACGCCAGTCGGTTGTACAGGCTGACGTGACGATTGGCCGCGCCCTTCGGTTGCCCGGTAGAACCCGAGGTATAAATGACATAAGCCAATTGCTCGGGGTGCAGCGTCAGGCCCGGGTTATGGCGTGCTTGTGCATCCAGCGCCAGCGTGCCGACATCGACCAGCGTGCAGCTTGCCGGCAAGGCTTGCAGATGCGGCAACACCGGCGCATGGGTGAGCAATAAACTGGTGCGGCTGTCTTCGATGAAATACTGCAGCCGCTGCGGCGGATGGTCGGGGTCCATCGGCACATAGGCCGCGCCGGCCTTCATGATCGCCAGCAATGCCACCACCATCTCTTGCGAGCGCTCCATGCAGACGCCGACGCGCTGGTCGGGACCCGCACCCTGCGCGATCAGCCAGTGCGCCAGCGCATTGGCCGCTTCGTTGAGCTGGCCGTAGCTGAGCGCCTGCCCGGTATGCGGCACCCGCAGCGCCGGCAAATGGCTTGCCTGCGCCTCGATCAGCGCCAGCACATTGCCGGTGCCATGGGTCTCGGCGTTGATGCTCAGGGCGGTCATGCGCGCCTGCTGCTCCGGCGGCAGCAACATGAGCTTGCCCAGGCTGGTGTCCGGGTTGCCGACCAATTGCTGGAGCACCATCTGCATGTGCTGCAGGATGGCCTCGGCGCTGGCCGGCTCGATCACCAATGTATCGACCCGCCACTCCAGGCGCAGTGTTTCCGTGAGCGTGGCCACGACCGTCATCGGGTAGTGCGTCTCTTCCCGATTGTTGACCACCTCCATGCGCAGGCCCCGGTCCTGCTCGGCCTGCACCGCCAGATCGAGCGGATAGTTTTCGAATACCAGGATGCTATCGAACAGCGCCTGGCCGCCCTGCCCGCCCCAGGACTGGATCTCGTAGAGCGGCGTGGCGTCGAATTCGCGCACGGCCAGGTTGGTCGCCTGCAATGCATCCAGCAACTGCTGCACCGTCATGGCCGGGTGCAGTTGCGCCACGATGGGCACGGTGTTGATGAACAGGCCCAGCAATTCGTCGGCCCCCTCCAGCTCGCTCGAGCGGCCGGCCACGGTGGCGCCGAACACCACCGTCGATTGTCGGCTATAGCGTTGCAGCACCAGGCTCCATGCGGCTTGCACCAGCGTATTGACGGTGCAATGGCGATCGCGCGCAAAGGCCTGCAACTGCGCCGTCGCCAGCAAATCCAGCGTGGCCGCGCAGCACTGCTGGCCAGTCGCTGGCCGGCGTACCGGCGGCAGGCTGTTGACCAGGCTCACCGGCTCGGCCAGCGGCTGCAGCTGGGCCCGCCAGAATGCCTCGGCGGCGCCCCGGTCCTGCTGCTGCAGCCAGCCGATATAGTCGCGATAGCGCAAGCCGGGGGTGGCCAGCGCCGCGCCGCGATAGACCCGCAACACTTCGCCGATCAGCTGCTGCGTGCTCCAGCCGTCGAGCAGCAGGTGGTGGCGGGTCCAGATCAGGTGATGCTGCTGCTCGCTCACGCGCACCAGCGTCAGGCGCATCAATGGCGGATACATCAACTCCACGCCGCGTGCATGTTCGGTCGCGGCCAGCGCCTCCAGCGCCGAATCGAGATCGCTGCGACCGCGCCAGTCGAGCTGGTGCAGCGACAGCGCGCACTCCTTGGCCACCCATTGCAGCGGGCGCTCGGCATGTTCGATAAAACCGCTGCGCAGGATATCGTGGCGCGCGGCCACCTGCTGCCAGGCGGCCTGGAAGCGCGCCGCATCCAGCCGATGCAGGTTGACCCGCAACTGGTTCAGATAGGCGCTTGCCTGGGGCGCCATCAAGGCATGGAAGAACATGCCCGACTGCATCGGCGACAGCGGGTAGAGGTCCATGACCCGGGCCGCCGGCAAGCTATCGAGCACTGCGTCAAGCTGGCCTTGCGTCAGGCCTGCCAACGGGAAGTCCGATGGCGTGGCACCGCCGGAAACATCGGCGCAATGCGCCAGGAGCGAGCGCAGGTTGCGCGCGAAGTCCTGCAGCAGCGCGGCAATGCTGGCGCTTTGGTGCAGGGTGCGGCAATACACGCATTGCACCTGCAGCCGGCCATCGACCACCATCGCATTCAGTTCCAGCAGGCTGCGGCGCGGGCTGGCAGGGTCGCGCTCCAGATCGGCCAGGGCGTTGTCGCGTGGCAGCAGCCGCCATTGCGCATCGGCCGACAGCGCCTCGAAGCGCCCCAGGTAATTGAAGGTCACCTGCGGCTGCGCGACCGGCTGGCCCGGCTGCAAGCTGCGCCACAGGCCGTAGCCCAGGCCGTTGCGCGGCACCTGGCGCAATTGTTCCTTGATGCTCTTGATCAGGTCGCCCGGGGCGCCGCTGGTCACCACCAGTTGCACCGGATACAGCGCGGTGAACCAGCCCACCGTGCGGCTCAGGTCAAGCGGCTCCTGGGCATCGCCGGGCAGCTCTTCGCGACCGTGGCCTTCGACTTCGATCAGGATACGTTCGCGCGATGCCCATTCGCACAGCGTCTGCGCGGTCGCACTCAGCAGCAGGTCGTTGATGCGGGTGCGATAGGCGCCATGCGCATCGCCCAGCAGGAAGCCGGTCGTGACGCTATCGAATTCGATCTGCTCGCGCGCGGCGTTGCCCACCGTGTTGTCGTCGCGCCGCCCCACCGTAGTGGCTGGCGTGCAGGGCAAGTCGGGCTCGTCGATGGCGGCAATGCGCTGCCAGTAACTGCGTTCGGCCGCCGGCAACTGTGGCGTTGCCTTTGCCACCGCCAACGCCCACTGGCTGAAGCCGGCGCCCGGCATCGGCGGCGCGCCACCGGCCAGCAAGCTCTGCAGGTCTTCCAGCAGGATGCGCCACGAGACGCCGTCGATCACCAGGTGATGCGCCACCAGCACCAGCGTGGCGGTGCTCGACGAGCGCTGCGCTGCGGTCAGCCACAGCACCCGCCACAGCGGCCCGTTCGTCAGGTCCAGGCTGCGCTGCGCGCGGTCGATGGCGGCCTGGCGATCTGCAGCGGTGTGTACCTCGATGGCCTCGAAACAGTCCTCGGCGTGGGCCTTGACGGTTTGATGCCAGACCCCGTCCGCGCCTGGCGAAAAGCGCAGGCGCAGTGCTTCATGCTGCGCCGACAACGCCATCACGGCGGCACGCAACGCGGCCACCGGCGTATTCGCCGGGCCTTCCAGCAAGACGCTCTGGTTCCAGTGCGCGGGCGCGACAGCATGGTGCGAGAAGAACCATTGCTGCACCGGCGTCAGCGGCAAGGCCTGCTGCGCCGGGGCCACTACGGCCACTGGCGCTGCGCCCTGGCCGTCGATGGCCACGGCCACCGTCGCCAGCGACGCCAGGTCTTGCGATTGCATCAGCTGGCGCGGCGTGATGCGCCAGCCAGCCTTTTTCAGGCGGGCGACGATCTTGAGGGTCAGAATGGAATCGCCTCCCAGCGCGAAGAAGTTGTCGTGGCGACTGACCTGCGCCACACCCAGCACTTCCTGCCAGACCTGGGCAATTGCCGTCTCGGCCGCCCCCTGCGGCACCGCTTGCGACGCCAGTGGCGTCACCTCGGCCTCGGACTGCGAGGCCGGCAATGGCAAGGCCCGGCGATCGATCTTGCCGTTGGCGTTGAGCGGCAAGCTGGCCAGCATCACGAAATACGCCGGCACCATGTAGTCGGGCAGCAACGCGGCCAGTTGCGCGCGCAGGCTGCCGGCATCGGCCTGGCCCACTACATAGGCGCATAGCTGCAGGCGTCCATCCTCGGCCTGGCTGGCCAGCACTTCGGCTGCCGCCACGCCGGGTTGCGCACACAGCACGCTGGCGACTTCCTGCGGCTCGACCCGATAGCCGCGAATCTTGACCTGGTCATCCTGACGTCCCAAAAATACCAGCCGGCCTTGCGTATCGATCCGGACCCTGTCGCCGCTGCGATACAGCCGCTCGCCGGACCCCGAGGGGTCGGCGATGAAGCGCTCGGCGGTGGCCGCCGGGCGGCCCTGGTAACCGCGCGCCAGCGCCACGCCCCCCATGTAGAGTTCGCCGGCCGCACCCGGCGGCACCGGGTTCAGATCGGCGTCCAGCACCAGCATGCGCAGGTTGGGCAGCGGCAGCCCCAACGCTACCGCCTGGTCTGCCGCCAGCGGCTGCGTGAGCACGCCGACGGTGGTTTCCGTGGGGCCGTAGTGATTGAGCACACGGCAAGCCGGGCGCAATGCGTGGATCTGCTGCAGCAAGCTGGCGCTGGTGCTTTCGCCGCCCACGATCAGGGTATGTCGTGGCAGCACCTGCGCTGCCTCCGGTCCTTGCAGCAATGCCTGCAGGTGGCTGGGCACGATCTTGAGCACATCGATGGCATGGGCCTGCATGGTGGCGGCAAACAGCGCCGGATCGAAAGCGGCCTGGGCCGACAGCAGATGCAGGCTGCGCCCCGAACACAAGGCACCGAAGAAACTGGTGTGGCCCAGGTCGGCCGCCACGGTCGACACCATGCCCATGCTGCGCACGGTCGGCGGCAGGTCCAGCCGGCTCAGCACGCCTTGCATGTAATTGGCCAGACCGCCATGGGTCACCACCACGCCCTTGGGACGACCGGTCGAGCCCGAGGTATAGATCAGGTAGGCCGCCTGCTGCGGATGCGGCGCGCTGAAATCCGCGCCGTCGGCAGGCAGCGGCTGCCGCGCCAGTGCCAGCGGCAACCACGCCGCCGGCGCGCCCGGCAGACTGCGCAGGCGTTCGCCCTCGGGCGTGGCCAGCAGCAAATCGATGCCGCTGTCGCCCATCTGGTAGGCCAGTCTCTCATCCGGCAACTGCGGGTCGAGCGGCACATAGCAGCCGCCGGCGCGCAGCGTGGCCAGCACCCCGATCACGAATTCGACCTGCCGACTGCTGGCGATACCGACCCGCGATTCGACACCAACGCCCTGTTGGCGCAGTTGCCCAGCCAGGTGCTCGACCTGCGCCTGCAACTCGGCCGCACTCAAGGCATGGTGTTCGTCGACCACGGCCAGCGCCTGCGGATTGGCGGCCACCTGCTGGCGCCAGGCCGATATCACGTCGCCGTGCGCCCACGCCAGCGCCTCGGCCTGCACCGGCGCCAGCGCTGCCGGCCACTGCCATTGCGCCAGCGGCTGCTGCGGCCGGGCCGCGGCTTGCTGCGCCAGCGTTACCAAGGCCGTCGCCAGGGCCTGGACCTCATCCTCATGAAAGCGTGTGGCGGCATAGACCAGCAGGCAGTCGATGCCGTCGGCGGTGGCCGTGAAATCCAGGCTCAGATCGAAGTGGGCGTGGCCGCCGGACAGCTCTTCCAATCGCATGGCGATCCCGCCGCCCTGCCATTGCGGCAGCGGCGCGCGCTCGGTGCATTTGACCTGGCACAGCGGGTGCACGTGCGGCATGCGTTCCGGTTGTAAGGCCTTGACCACCATGTCGAACGACACATCCTGGTGCTGCTGCGCCGCCAGCACCGTGTCGCGCACCTGCAGCAACAGGGCGTCGAAGCCGGCGCGGCTGTCCAGGCGGGTACGAAGCACCTGCAGGTTGATCAGGTAGCCGATCATCGCTTGCGTCTGCGGCTGGCCCCGATCGGCCATGGGCGAGCCGATCCGCAGGTCGGCGCTGCCGGTGCTGCGATAGAGCAGCACGTTGAGCAAGGCCAGCATGCCCATGTAGAGCGACACCCCGTGCGCGGCGCACAGGTCCTTGAAAGCCTGGGCGATAGGCGCCGGCAAGCTGAAACCATGCCGGGCTTCCGGCATGGCATCGTCGGCGGCGGCCTGGCGACGGCCATGCGGCAGTGGCAACGGCGCATGTTCGTCGCCCAGGCGGGCGCGCCAGAAGTCGAGCTGGCGTTGTTGTTGGTCCTGGCTCAGGCGCGCGCGTTGCCATACCGCATAGTCGGCAAACTGCAGGGCCGGCGCGGCCAGGGTCGGCTCGGCGCCCTGGCTGCGCGCGGTGTAGAGCACCGTCAATTCATCCATCAGGATCGGCAGGGACCAGCCGTCGCCGGCGATGTGGTGCAGCGACAATCCCAGCAGATGGCGCTGCGCCGAGCAGCGCACCAGCATGGCCCGCAACGGGATCTCGCGCGCCAGCGCAAACGGCGCCCGGGAGAAGCGCTGCAGCAACTGCCTCGCCTGCGCTTCGTCGCCGGCCACGTCGATCAATTCGCCCAGCACGCCGGTCGCCATCCCCAGCGCCAGCTGGCGCGGTTCGCCATCGGGCTGCTGCAGATAGATTGTGCGCAGGATCGCATGGCGCGCCACCAGGTCATCGATCGCCTGTGCCAGCGCGGCGACATCGAGCGCGCCGTCCAGATGCAGCACGCCCGGCATGTTGTAGGCTGGGCTGTCCGGATCGAGCTGCCAGGTGGTCCAGAGGGAATGTTGCGCCGGCGACAGCGGCAACGGGGTCTGGCGCTGCACGGGGCTGAGTGCGGGTATGTCGTGCCGGTCCGTCGCAGGCAAGGCGCTTCCTGCCAGCGCATCACGTACCGTTTGCGCCACTTGCCACAACTGCGGCTGCTCGAACAACTGGCGCACCGGAAAGTCGATGCGCCAATGCGCGCCGATGGCCGCCGCCAACTGCACCGCCTTCAGCGAATTGCCGCCGTGGCGAAAGAAATGCGCGTCGCCATTGGCGGGCGCAATCTGCATGACACCTTGCCAGATGGCTCGCAATTCGGTCTCCACTGCATCGACGGCTGGCGTGGCCGCGGCTGTCGCGGGCGCGGCGGCGCTGGTGGTCAAGGCGCCGAAAGCATGGATGGCATAGGCGTCCAGCGTGGCCGCCAGCCAGCCGCTGCGGCAGGCGCTGCGCTGCAGCTTGCCGCTGGAGGTCTTGGGCAGCGCGCCCGGGTTCAGCAGGATGATCACACTGGCCGCTTCGGCGCAGCTTTGGGCGATGCTTTCCTGCAGGCTCTCGATCAGCACCTGCGGCGACACCATCTTCTGCACGCTGCGCGAGATCTCCAGTGCCACGCCGATGCCTTCGATCCCCTGCGGATGGTGCTCGCGCGGCACCGAAAAGGCCGCCACCCGTCCCTTGCGGACCAGCTCGACTTCACTTTCGATGGCGCGTTCGATGTCTTGCGGATAGAGATTCTGCCCGCGCACGATGATCATGTCCTTGCTGCGGCCGGTGACGAACAGCTGGCCGCCGTCGATGAAACCGAGGTCGCCGGTGCGCAGCCAGCGCTGGCCGTCACGCTCGACAAAGGTAGCCGCGCTCTCTTGTTCGCGACGCCAGTAGCCGGCCGCAATGCTGGGGCCGGCAGCCCAGATCTCGCCCACCCTCCCCGCTGGCAGCGCAGCGCCGGTTGCCGGGTCGGCAATCCGCAGCGCGTGCTGGCCGGGAGATACACCGCAGGCCACCAGCTTCACCGGATCGCTGTACTGGTCGCTGGCACACGCCGCTTCGCCGCGTCGCAAGCCGTCGCCGTCGAAGGCTGCCACATGCATGCCGGCGCCCCGTTGGCCGCCCGTCACCAGTAGTGTCGATTCGGCCAGGCCGTAGCAGGGATAGACGGCGTCGCGCGAAAAACCGACTTCGCCGAAGCGGTCGATGAAGTCATTGAGGGTATCGTAGCGCACCGGTTCGGCGCCGGAAAATGCCACCCGCCAGTGCGACAGGTCGAGCCCGGCGCTACGCTCGCCGCGAATGCGGTCGACGCACAGGCGGTAGGCGAAGTCCGGTCCGCCGCTGATGGTGCCGCGATGACGCGACAAGGCTTCCAGCCAGCGCACCGGGCGTTCGAGGAAGAACGCCGGCGACATCAACACCACCGGAATGCCCCGATAGAGCGGCTGCAACAGGCCGCCGATCAGGCCCATGTCGTGATACAGCGGCAGCCAGCTGACGAAGGTGTCGTCGCTGCGCACGCCCAGGCGCTCGGCGATGGCGGCCTCGTTGGCCATCAGGTTGGCATGCGTAACCATCACGCCCTTGGGCGCCGAGGTCGAGCCCGAGGTGTATTGCAGGAACGCCACGTCGGCTGTCGCAATGTGATGTGGCACCGGCGTGGCTACCGGATAGGCGGCATCGACCGCCACCAGCGCCGCATTGCCGGCCAGCGGCGTATTGTCGGCCTGCAGCGCGGCCAGCGTGGCTTGCGTGACCAGCCAGCAAGCGGCGCCGGCGTCCTCGGCGATGCCGGTCAGGCGCTGCAGGTGCTGGCCACGAACCGACTCGGGCCGATGCAGCGGCACCGCGATCAGGCCCACCGACAGGCAGGCGAAGAAGCCGACCACGTAGTGGATGTCATTGTCCAGCAGCAGCAACACCCGCTCGCCCGGCGCATGGCGCTGCTGCAGGTGCGCCGCCAGCGCGGCCACGCGGGCGGCCAGTTCTGCATAGCTGAAATGCTGCTCGCCGCTGGCGTCGACCGTGACGAGCGCCTTGTCGTGCGGGCGCGACTGCGCCAGCTGATGAAGGCGCAGCACGATGTTGTCTGCATCATTGTCGAATGCGGCGAAAGTCGTCATTGGGGTCCGATCAGGTTGGAAATTCATGACAGGTTGGTGTGCGAGCGGGCCATCGCCACCACCACCTTGCGCGCGCCCGAGAAAGGCGTGCGGGCGTGCGCCACCAGCATGTTGTCGAGCATCAGCACATCGCCCGCCTGCCAGGGGAAGATCACCGTCTCCTGCGCCAGCACGGCGCGCACCTGATCCAGCGTGGCGTCGTCGATGACACTGCCGTCGGCCCAGCAGACATTGCGCGGCAGGTTCTCTTCGCCCACCAGTTCGATCAGCGAAGCCCTGACTTCGGGCGCCAGGTTGGACGCATGAAACAGATGCGCCTGGTTGAACCACACCATCTCGCCGCTCACCGGATGCCGCTCCACGCCCTGGCAGCGCTGGCGGGTGCGCAAGCCGTCGTCGTCCAGCCATTGCCATTCGATATGGTTGCGGCGGCAGAAAGCTTCGACCTCGTCACGGCTGTCGACGCCAAACACCTCCTGCCATGGCAGGTCGAAATCGGCGCTGTAGTTGCGCACGTATTGCAGCCCTTGCGCGAAGCGATCACGAATGGCTGCCGGCATGCGCCGGTAGATGGCCCGGCTGTCGGCAATCGGGGTCTCGCCGCCCACCGGCGAGGCGGTCACGCAGTGAAACCAGATCCGCATCGGCCATTCGCGCGTGTAGGCCTGCTCGTTATGCAGCGGGATATGCTGGTGCGCCGGGTATTCGGTCGAGGTATAGACGCCGCCGGCCACCGCCGAGCGCGGCGTGGAGGCGAATTCGTAGCGCAACAGCGGGTCGCCGAATGACGCCGCGAACTGCTGGAAGTCGGCCACCGTCGGCACCACGTAACCGCGCAGCAAGACGCCGCCGGTGGTGCTCAGGTGTTGCTCTATCCGGGGCGCCAATGCGGCCCTGGCCTCGGCCAGCGACAGACCGTCGTGCGGCGCGTGCAGCAGCACCGGGAGCGCCGGCGAGGCGGCGCCGGCGCCAGGGATGCGCGCGGGCGTTGCGGGATGCTGCAATAAAGTATCGGTCGTCAATTCGACATCTCCGTGATCACGGTTGACTCCAGGCCAGCGCTGCGGCGTAACCCGGAAGGTGTTCAAGCCGGCGTGCATGCACTTGCGGCCAGTCAGGCCGGCCATGCGACACGGTGTAGCGGCCATCGTCGTGCGGACAGACTTCCAGCGTGTGCAGATGCTCTGCAATGCCTACGCCGAGCGCCTTGAGCGCGGCTTCCTTGCCGACCCAGCGCCGCAGGAAGCCATCCATATCAAGCCGGCCCGCCCGTTCTCGCTCGCGCGGGCCCAGCATCAGTTGCGTCATGCCGTCGAGTTCGTCGGGCGCGATGGACAACTCGTCGCATTCGATATCGACGCCGACGTCAAGACCATCGGCCAGCGCGACCAAGCCCGCTCGGGCCGCATGCGACTGGTTGAATGCGGGCCCGCCAGGGGTTGCCAGGCGCGGCTTGCCGAAGGCATTGATGGCGAAGCGCAACGTCTCCGGCCGACAATCCATGCGACTTGCCAGCAGCTGGCGCAGGGCCACCCGCATGGCGCCGTAGCGCACGCGATCCGGCCACTGGCGATAGCGTGCGGCATGGGCCAGTTCGTCCGCGCTGAGGCAGCTCCAATCGAGCGTGGCGGCGGACCGGGCAAAGTCGAAATCGACCTGCCACAACGCGATCTGCGGCGGCACCGACTCAGGAGTTGTCAAGCGCCTCATGCGGGATCAGCTCCTTGATGTCGCCATGGCGGTAGTGCTTGAGATAGCCGGCGATGCGGGCCATGAGCGCATCCTGCTGCGGCTGCAGGTAGAAATGTCCGCCGGCGAACCAGTCGACCGTGACCGGCGCCGTGCTTTCGTGCCGCCAGGCAGTCAGACCGGCCGGCGCCATCGCATCGTCGATGCCGCCGAACACGTGCAACGGCATGTCCAGCAACCCGGGCTGGGCCTGGAACGAGGTACACACGCGATAGTCCGCGCGCAACACCGGCAGCACCAACTCCAGCAATTCAGGACAATCGAATACCTCGTCGGCGGTGCCGCCCTGGCGGCGCAATGAAGCGATCAATGCCTGATCCGAGTCGTCCGGCGGCGACCATTGCCGCGCCGAAGGCGCCGCGCAGGCCGAGACCAGCAATGCGCAGGGCGCCCGCACTTGCAGCGTCGCCAGGCGTCGTGCTATCCCCTGCGCCAGCAGGCCGCCCATGCTGTGACCGAAGACGGCATAGGCAATATCGGTAGCGGCGACCGCGCTGGCCAGGTCACGGGTCAACACGTCAGCCAGTGCGGCGTAGTCTTCCAGCAACGGCTCACCGATACGGCGCCCGCGCCCCGGCAACTCCAGCAGCCGCACATCGACCGTCGGCCCGAGGGCTGCCGCCCATGAAAAATACAGGCTGGCGCTGCCACCGGCGCAAGGGATGCAGAACAGCGTGACCATGAATGGATCGGGCACTTAATGCTTAATGGCGGGTGGCGTTGGCCGCTTGCTCCTGCATGAAATCGCGCAGGCTGCGCGGACGCATGTCGACCCACACGCTTTCGATATGCTGCAGGCATTCGGCGCGACTGCCGGCCACGCCGGTATCACGCCATCCACCCGGCACGGCCTTGTAGTCGGGCCACAGCGAATACTGCTCCTCGTGATTGACCAGCACCCGAAAGTTAGTGTCGTCGCGATCGAAACTCATCACCTTGCCTCTTCGTTTTCAGGACGTCACTGGCATGGAATTGCCGGACGCCAGGTTGCGGTAGATAACGCATTTAAATGCGAATCACTCTTGTTAACCTGACGATTCGAGGAGGTGCAAATTTAGTGTTTTCGGCAGCTTTTTTTCAAGTCATGTGTTTGCGACAACAATCCATGGCGTCGCGAATCATGAAGTTGACCAGCGTGGTGGATACGCCAAGTTCCTCGGCCACCTCACGCTGGGTGCAACCATCGAGGCGATGCAATTCGAACGCGCGCCGGGTGCGCGCCGGCAAGCTCAACAGATCGGAGGCGATCAACGACAGGGTCTGGCGCGAGATGACGTCGCTCTCCGGCGTGGCCGGTCCCGACACCACATGCGCGCCCTCCTCTTCGTCGCCAAAGACGATCGACTCCATCGCCAGCCGTCGATGCCGATCGATGGCCAGGTTGCGCACTACCTGGAACAGGAACGCCAGAGGCTGGCGAATCTCGAATGTGGGCGCGACCTCGGCGATCTTGAACCAGGCGTCCTGGATCACGTCTTCGGCCCGCTGGCGACACCCCAGTATGCGGGTGGCAGCGTCTCTCAACTGAACTCGGCTGGCGATGAATTCGCTGCACAAATCAACCCGTGGATGCTGATCTGACAACACTTTCTCCTTGTCGACATCACCAAACAGTACTGAACCTTGTTGTTCTGGCAGGCATCGCCCGAACAATGAGCGACATCGGATCAGTTACTTTTTTTGTTGATATCTGGTTAAGCTAACAATAAGCCGCCAACGCCCCCGGTAACGAATGGGCGTAGCGCGACACCGCCCAAGGCGGATATCTTCTGGATTTAATGAGTTGGCTGGCGGACGGCTGGGGAGACGGTAACGTCGTGCCTGGTCCGTGGCTATCTTGCTATTCTTCTAACTGATTGCCGTATTGCATCGCAAGCCACTGAAGGGCTTGCTGTGAGGTTTTATTATTTTCTCAGACAACGATAATAACAAGAATCGTTATCAATAGTAAGGTCCAATTGTTATAAGCAAATGACATTGAGGATGAAGGTGTCGACGTACTGCCTGCACCGTTCAGAACCAGTGATTGGCTTCCTTCAGGTCATTGCGCATTTCCTTGAAGCAGTGATCGGTCCAGTGGCTGCGGCTGACTTCGTTGCGCCGCATCAGGACGACCTTGCGCTTCAGGGTCGGCTGGCGCAACGGCGCCACGTGCAGGCTGTCGTCGCGCAGGTAGCTGGTGTACAGGCTGGGCATGACGCCGATGGCGATGCCGGCGCGCACCACGCCATACAGCGACTCGCTATGCACCACCTGATAGCGCCGGGACGCCGCCAGGCCATGTTGCATCATCGCCGCCGAGGCAAATTCCCAGATACTGCCCTGGGTGAACATGACGATCTCTTCGCCCGTCATCTGGCGCCATTGCACCTCCTTGGCGCCCGATAAGGGATGATTCCTGGGCACGATCAATACCAGTTCGTCCTCGAACAGGGCCACCGTGTCGAGTGAGGTCACATCGGTCGGCTTGATCCCCACGCAGAAGTCGAGCTTGCCCGAATGCAACGCGGCCAGCAGCGCGTCGTTGGGCATGTCCTGTAGCAAAATCTCCACATGTTCGGCATGTTCCCGGTTGTAACGGGCGATCACGGCCGCCGTCAGCGTCACCGCCGACGGGATGGCGCCGATGCGGATGCGATGCCGCCCGGTGCCGATGGCGTGCTCGATATCGCCAAAGGTATTGGCCGCCGTATTGAGCAGGTGACGGGCGTATTCCAGCACCACGGCGCCCTGCGTCGTGAGGCTGATCTGGTGCGTGGTACGGTCGAAAAGCCTGATGCCAAGCTGGTTTTCGAGCTGTTTGATGGAGGCACTCAGCGCCGGCTGGGTCACCGCCAGTTCATCGGCGGCGCGACTGAAACTGTTGGTCGCGGCCAGCGTGGCCAGCGCCTGCAGGTGGCGCAAGGTGACTTTTTGATTGAGCTTGATCATGATGAGGCAGCGTCACGGCGCTTTGCGGGGCCGTCGTTTATAAATTATATTTATGAAATTATAAATATAAACAAATTATATTATTTAAACACTTGCCCTATTCTCCCCTCCGATAGCAGTTTTCAACAATCTGAGCCGGCCGCAAGGCCGCAATCGTGGGGGATGGAATGAAACAGTGGATGATTGGCGCCGTGGCGATCCCGGCAATGCTGGCAGGCGCGCAGGCACATGCGCAAAGCAAGTTCGAGATCTATGGCCTGATTTCGGGCGGTATCGGTTACCTGACCAACCAGGGTGGTCCGCATAACTTCGAGGCGCTGTCCGGCACCAACCAGAACCCGCGCATCGGTTTCCGCGGCCAGGAAGACCTGGGCGGCGGCACCCGCGCCATCATGAACCTGGAAAACGGTTTCAACATGATGACCGGCGCGGCATCGCAGAGCGGCCGCCTGTTCGGTCGCCTGTCCTATGTCGGCCTGTCGAACAATTCGATGGGTACCCTGACCCTGGGTCGCCAGTACGAAGCCGTCAAGGATTACCTGGGCCCGGTCGTCATCGCCAGCAACGGCGTGCACATCGGCGACAACGATAACGGCTACAACAACCTGCGCGCGCAGAACTCGGTCAAGTACATCAGCCCGACCTTCAACAACTTCAACGTGACCGCGCTGTATGGTTTTGGCGAAGCCGCCGGCGACGCCAGCATCAACCGCGTCATGAGTATCGGTTCGGGCTACAAGGGCGGCAACTTCCGCTGGGCCGTCGCCTTCACCCAGATGGATACGCCCAACAGCACCCGCAGCCCCGACGGCGCCATGGGCAACGACTACGCCAGCTCGCTGCTGATCTTCAACAAGAGCAAGGTCAGCTCGGCCGGCGTGCGCCGCCAGCGCATTGCAGGCACCGGTGGCTTCTACACCGTGGGCAATACCGACTTCGGCGCGATGTACAGCAACACCCGGTATGAGTATCTGGACAACACCAAGCTGACGCTGCAGAACTTCGACATCAATCTGGTGAACCACTTCACGCCTGCCCTGAACCTGGGCGCGTCGTATTTCTATACCACCGGTAAATACGACACCATCAACAACAAGCCGAAGTGGCACCAGATCAACCTGCAGGCGGATTACTTCCTGTCCAAGCGTACCGACGTGGCCATCACCTACAGCTACCAGCTGGCCGCCGGCGACGCCCAGAACGCGACCATCTTCGGCTTCCCGTCGTCGAGCGACAAGAAGCAGGCGGTGCTGATGCTGGGCATGCGTCACGTGTTCTAAGACATTGCCGGACCGGGCCTGCTTTGATAAGCAGGCCTAAAATAGACGGTTTTGTACCATCGTCTCAGACCGTATCAAGGATCACCATGTTCAAGAAAGCAACCCTGTCCACCCTGGCCGCCGTGTTTGGCGTTGGCCTGATGTCGTTGTCGGCCGCGCCCGCCCATGCCGAAAAGCGCACCCTGGTGCTGTCGGCCTATCCGATTGCCCAGCCGCTGTTCAACAAGCTGGTCTACGCGCCGTTCAAGGAAAAGTGCGGCTGCGAGATCGTGGTCGAGACCGGCAACAACGCCGACCGCATCGCCAAGCTCGAGGCGCGTCGCGCCAATCCGGTGGTCGACCTGGTGCTGCTGTCGGACTTCGGCATGCTGGAAGCCGCCCGCAAGGGCCTGGTGCAGCCGCTGGACTACGCCAAGTTGCAGAACTACGGCCAGATATATCCATTTGCGCGCAACCCTATCGGCGGCAACTACGCGGTCGGCTACACCATCTATTCGGTGGGCATGGTCTATCGCACCGACAAGATCAAGTCGCTGACCTCCTGGAAAGACCTGTGGAGCGCCGACATGAAGGGCCGCATCGCGCTGCCCGACGTGAGCACCACGCAGGGTCCGCTGGCGTTGCAGATGGCCGATATCGCCTGGGGCGGCAAGGGTGAAGACTTCGCCACCGGCATGCAGAAGATCCTGGCGATCAAGAACAATGTGGTGACCTTCTCCAAGAACAGCGCGCAATTGTCGTCGCTGTTTGCCCAGGACGAGATCTGGGCGGCGCCGGTGGCGCGCTTTACCTGGGCGCAGCTGATGAAGACCGGCATGCCGTTGAAGTGGAGCATCCCGGCCGAAGGCCAGGCTGCCGGCATGAACGTGATGGGTATCGTGGCCAAGTCGAAGAATGCCGACCTGGCCTACCAGTTGATGGATTTCTGGCTGTCCAAGGACGTGCAGACCGCACTGGCCATGGAACTGGTCGATTCGCCCGTCAACACCCTGGTAGTGCTGCCCAAGGACAAGGCTGAATTCAACACCTACGGCGGCGAACACATTGCCTCGCTCAAGTTCGTCAAGCCCGAGACCCTGCTCAAGCACCGCTCGGACTGGCTGCAACAATGGAACAAAGGCATCAGCAAGTAGGCTGACCGGCAAGAGCCTAGATCAAGATGATTGCAAACCATAAACAAAGGCTGGGCGTCATGCTGGTGGCGCCAGCCCTGATCTTTACCATCGTCTGCTTCCTGCTGCCGGTGGCGGCCTTGTTGCTGGAAGCGTTTCGCGTCGGTGGCCCGGATAGCCTGGACGGCGCCGCGCTGCACTGGAGCCTGGAACGCTTCTATCACTTCTTTGCCGATCCGCTGAACCGCCAGGTCTTCATGCGCACCCTGCGCATTGCGATACTGGTGACGCTGTTTGCGGCGCTGCTGTCCTATCCGGCGGCGCAAGCCATCGTGCAGGTCTCGCCGCGCTGGCGCGGACTGGTGCTGGGCATGATGATCCTGCCGCTGATGGTGTCGCCGATCGCGCGCACCTATGCCTGGATCGTGCTGTTCGGGCGCAATGGCGCAGTCAATGCGGTGCTGCTGCACCTGGGCCTGGCCGATGAGCCGCAGCGCCTGCTGTTTTCCGAGATGGCGGTGTTCGTCGGCCTGCTGCAACTGCTGCTGCCATTGATGCTGATGTCGCTGGTCAGTTCGATGGAAAACATCTCGCGCGATATCACGCTGGCCGCCTCCACGCTGGGCGCCAATGCCTGGCAGGTATTCAGCCGGGTCACGCTGCCGTTGACGCAGGAAGGCCTGATCGTCGGCGGCACGCTGGTCTTTACCGGGTGCGTCACCGCCTATGTCACGCCGGCGCTGCTGGGCGGCCCCAAGGTGCTGATGCTCGAAACGCTGCTCTACCAGAAGGTCAGTGTCGAGAGCGACTTCGGCAGCGCCAACGTGATTGCCGTGATCCTGGTGGCGATGACCCTGGCGGTCAATGCCGGACTGAAACGTATTGCCGCGCCCCGGAGCTCTAAATGAAACAAGGTGTGTTTTCACGTGCCATGCTGTGGCTGGTCATGCTGTTCCTGCTGGGACCTTTTCTGATCGTCTTCCTGGCCGGTTTCAGCGGTGGCGAAACGCTGGTCTTCCCGCCGCCGTCGTATTCGATGCGCTGGATCATCGAGGTGCTGGCCACTGAAGAATTCCAGCGCGCGTTCTCGACCAGCCTGGAAATCGGCCTGCTGGCCACCGTCATCGCCTTGCTGCTGGGCGTGCCGGTGGCGTATGCCATGTCGCGCATGCCGCCGCCGGGCATGCCGGTGATCAAGCAGGTGCTGACTTCGCCGTTGATCATCCCCGCCATGCTGGTCGGCCTGGGCCTGTTGCGCCACTTCGTGCTGCTGGTCGACGCGCCGGTGTTCGTGGGCTTGCTGGTCGGCCACGTCGGGCTGCTCACGCCCTATGCGGTGCGGGTGGTGTATTCGAGCCTGGTCAACCTGCGGGTCGACATCGAAGAAGCCGCCATCACGCTGGGCGCGTCGCGCGCGCAGACCTTCTTCATGGTGGTGCTGCCCAATATTCGCAGCGCCGTCATCGCGGCCTTCTTCCTGGCCTTCGTGACCTCGTTCAACCAGGTGCCGGTGTCGCTGTTCCTGACCGGGCCTGGCATCAGCACGTTGCCCATCGAGATGCTCGGCCATATGGAAAACAGCTTCGACCCATCGATTGCGGCGCTGTCGACGCTGCTGGTGCTCTTTACGATGGCATTCGTGCTGTTGACCGAGAAGGTGCTGGGCATTTCCAAATACATGTAACAAGAGCGGCCAATGAACTATTTGACTTTGCAGCAACTGGCGCTGGGCTACGGCAACAGCAAGACCGCCGTCGAAGGCCTGGACCTGGACGTACGCCAGGGCGAACTGATCTCGCTGCTGGGCCCGAGCGGCTGCGGCAAGACCACCACCATGCGCGCCATCGCCGGCCTGATCGATCTGCGCGCCGGCAGCATCACGCTGGACGGTCGCGACATCAGCCGGGTGCCGCCCAACAAGCGCAATATCGGCCTGGTGTTCCAGTCGTATGCGCTGTTTCCGCACTTGAACGTATTCGATAACGTCGCCTTCGGCCTGCGCCTGCGCCGGGTGCCAACGCCCGAACTGCGGACCCGCGTGGCCAAGGTGATCGACGCGGTCGGCCTGACCGGCTTCGAAGACCGGTTGCCGGCACAGATGTCGGGCGGCCAGCAGCAGCGCGTGGCGCTGGCGCGCGCCATCGTGATCGAACCCAAGCTGCTGTTGCTGGACGAACCGCTGTCCAACCTCGACGCCAAGCTGCGGGTGCAGATGCGGGCCGAGTTGCGCCGCATCCAGCGCGAGCTGGGCATCACCATGCTGTATGTGACGCACGACCAGGAAGAAGCGCTGGCGATGTCGGACCGGATCGTGGTCATGAACGGCGGCAAGATCGAGCAGCTCGATACGCCCGAGACGCTCTACAACGCGCCGCGCACGCGTTTCGTGGCCAATTTCATGGGCTTCGAGAATCTGTTCGACTACCGTGACGGCCAACTGCGGGGCAATGACAATGGTTTGCCTTGCGCCGCCCTGCCGGCCGGTACCGCCTGCGCCGCCTGGCGTCCGGAACAGGTCGAGGTGGGCCAGGGTCCCTACAGCGGCACGGTGCTGTCGCGCGGTTTCCTGGGCGACAAGGTCGAATACCTGCTCGACACCGCTATCGGCCAGGTCAAGGGCACCGCTGCGGCCGCCGCGGCCGTGGCCCGCGAAGGCGACACCACGGCCTTCAGCCTGCCGCTCGAACGCGCGCTGCTGCTGCCGGCTTGAATCTCTAACAAAAATAACAGGAAAACTCTCATGCACAAGATCTGGCTTGATACCGATCCCGGCTTCGACGACTGGCTGGCCATGCTGCTGCTGTCGGCCAATCTCGACGTCACCTGGCTGGGCGTGTCGGTGGTGGCGGGCAATGCGCCGCTGGCCACTACCTACGAAAATGCCTTGCGCATCAAGAAGCACTACCACCTGGACGTGCCGGTCTATGCCGGTTGCGACAAGCCGCTGGTGGCCAAGATCGAGACCGCCCAGGAGATCCTGGGCACCAGCGGCATGAGCACCACCGGTGAGGCCTTGCCCGGCGTCGATATCGCTCAGATCGAGGCCGAGCAGCAGGCGCGCCAGCAGCGCAATCCGCTGCCGCATGCGGTCGATGCGCTGATCGAGGCGATCCGCGCCAATCCCGGCGAGATCACGCTCATGTGCATCGCGCCGCTGACCAACATTGCCGTGGCGCTGCAACGCGATCCGGCGATCGCGCCGATGATCAAGGAGATCATCCTCATGGGCGGGTCGGCCGACCAGGGCAATCACACCGCCGCCGCCGAATTCAACATCTACGCCGACCCGGAAGCGGCCGACGTCGTGTTCAACGCCGGCATTGCCCTGCGCATGTTCGGCCTCAACCTGTGCCGGCAGTTGCTGGTGACCACCGCCGAGGTGCAGCAGGTGCGCGCGCTCGGTACGCTGCGCGCCAAATGGCTGGCCGGTTATTTCGAGGCCTATCTGCGCATTCGCAGCCCGGACGGCTCGGTGCCGATGCCGATGTATGACCCGGCCGTGGCGATCTGGCTCAAGCGCCCGGAACTGTTCAGCTTCCAGCCGGCGCGCGTGGATATCGAACTGGCGGGCCGCCTCACGCGCGGCATGACGGTCTGCGAATTCCGCGTGCCGCGCCGCGCCGTTGCCAATGCGCAGGTGGCCATGACGGTCGACGGCCCGCGCGCCATGCAATGCATGATGCAGGAACTGCTCGGCACGCTCTCGTGAGCCGCCGCCCATCACCGCTAAAGAACTTATGACCCAACCTCAAGAGGCGCCGGCTGCAGGCCTGACGCTGGAACAGTTCGTCCATGCCCTGCCCAAGATGGAGCTGCATTGCCATCTGTTCGGCACGGTGCGCAAGCAGACCTTCATCGATCTGTGCCAGGCGGCGGGCAACCCCATCGCACGCGATGAGATCGAGGCTTTCTATACCCGTGGCGAGAAACCGGTGGGCGTGCTGCGCGTGCTGCGCGCACTCGATGCACAGTTGATCCGCAATCCGCAGGACCTCTATCGCATCACCTACGAATACCTGGAAGATGTGCGCGCCCACGGCGTGTTGTATGCCGAGTTCTTCTGGAACCCGACCGGCACCGTGCGCGTGTCGGGCATCGCCTACGACCGCGCGCAGGACGCCATCGTGGCCGCTATCCGCGACGCCGGGCGTGACTTCGACGTGATCGGACGCCTGATTCCCAGCATCGACCGCGAAGCCAGTCCGGAAGAGGCATTGGCGATGGTGCAGTGGATGTGTGACCACCGCCTGCCGGAAGTCATCGGTATCGGCATGGACTATCGCGAGAACGACCGTCCGCCCGAGCTGTTCGAGCAAGCCTATCGCCTCGCGCGGGAAGCGGGCTTCAAGCTGACCGCGCATGCCGGCGAATTCGGCATGCCCTGGAACAACGTCGACACCGCCATCGAACAGTTGCAGGTGGATCGGGTCGATCACGGCTACACCATCGTCGACAACCCGGCACTGCTGCAGCGCTGCATCGAGCGCGACATGATCTTTACCGTGGTCCCGACCAATTCCTATTACCTGCGCACGCTGGCGCCGCAACGCTGGGCGCTGGACCATCCGATCCGCCAGATGGTGGCGGCCGGACTGCGGGTGCATCCCAACACCGACGATCCGACCTTGCACCTGGTCACGCCCACGGCGGCCTGGCTGATGATGATGCAGTTCGGGCTCGATGTGGATGCCCTGCGCGATTGCATGCTCAATGGCCTCGATGCCGCCTGGATCGAGGACGACCTGCGCCAGCGCTGGCGCACCGAGTGGAGCGCGCAATTCGATCAACTGCGCGCCTGCCTGTCGCCCGCCAGTTAGTTGAGGGGGCGACCCGCAACGAAAAAGAGCAAGCCTTGCAGCTTGCTCTTTTCAGTTTACCGCCCGTCACAAGCTCAGAACACGACCCCTGAACCGAGGATGATATTGGCATAGGGCGTGCACTCGCCGGTACGGATCACGGCGCGCGCCTGACGGGTCAGGTCCTTGAAATCGGCATGCGATACCTGCCGCACACCCGGCAGCGCCAGGTGCGCGATCTGCGCTGCCAGCGCCGGGCTGCGCTGCTCCAGCTCAAAGGCCAGCACATGATGCTCGACCTGCAACTCGCTCAACACCGCGTTGAGCACCTGCATGAAACCGGGCACGCCGCGCGTCAGCGCCAGGTCGATCACCGGCACCCCGGGCGGCACCGGCAGCCCGACGTCGCCGATGACAAGGGTATCGCCATGCCCCATCGAGGCGATGACCTGGGAGATGGCGGCATTGAGCAAGGTGGTCTTCTTCATGGTCTGGCTCCGTCGGTCAATTCGACACGTCTACTTCGTCGCGCTGTGGAATGGAGGTCTGCGCGCCCTCGCGCGTGACGCTGATGGCCGCTGCCGCCTGGCCGTAGGCGATGGCGGCAAATTCGTCGCGACCGGCATCGAGCGCGGCGATGAAACCGCCGATGAAGGTGTCGCCGGCGGCGGTGGTATCGACCGCCTTGACCTTCTGCGCCGGCAGGTGGCGCGTGCCGGCCTGCGCGAAGTCGCCGTAGACGCCCTTCTCGCCCAGCGTCACCACCACGTTGCGCGCGCCGCGCGTACGCAATTCGGTCGCCAGCAGGGCAATGTCGTCCGACTCCTTGTCGGCCAGCATCGCCGCCTCGATCTCGTTGAGGATCAGGTAATCGATCTTGGCCAGCACGCTCGGCGGCAAGGGCTGCGCCGGCGCCGGGTTGAGCACGACCGTCTTGCCCAGCGCGTGGGCCAGCTCGATGGCGTGGATGACCACCGGCATCGGCACTTCAAGCTGCAACAGCACGATCGACGCCCGGCCGATCAGTTCGCGCGCCTGCTCCAGGTGTTCGATGGCCAGCCGGCCATTGGCGCCGGCCGCCAGCACGATGCTGTTCTGGGCCTGGTCGTCGACCAGGATCGAAGCAATCCCGGTGGCCTCGTTGGCGATGTCGGCAATGTGGCTGTCATCGATACCGTTGGCCACGATGGAGGCGCGCATCTGGGCGCCAAAGGCGTCGTCGCCCAGGCAGGCCACCATGGCGACCCGGGTGCCGGGTTGCGAAAGGCGGGCGCAGGCCACGGCCTGGTTGGCGCCCTTGCCGCCGGGGATGGTCATGAACTTGCCGCCGGCCAGGGTTTCGCCGGGCATGGGCATGCGCGGCACGCGCAAGACCAGATCCATGTTGATGCTGCCGATGATGACGATCATGTGTTCCTAAGTCTTCAAAATGGGGGCGGTCGAGCCCCGAATCTGTAATTGCGGCGCGACGGTCTCGTGCCGTATCGCCCGTTTTGGTTCGGCAATGCGTTCCAGCAGGCATTGCGCGGTCAGTTCGCCCAGCTGGCGGGTATTCTGCGCCACCGTGGTCAACGGCGGATGCATGAACTGGGCCAGTTCGATATCGTCGAAGCCGACCACCGATAACGTGCCGGGCACGGCAATGCCCAGTTCGCCGGCCGCGCGCAGCACGCCGATGGCCATCAGGTCGTTGCAACAGAAGATGGCGTCGGGCCGGGTGTCAGCCTGCAGCAGTTGCAGCGCTGCCCGATAGCCGCCGCCGCTGGTGAAATCGGCATGCAACACGGCAGCCGATGGCAACGCTATGCCGTCCTGTTGCAGGGCGTGGCGAAAAGCGCCGACCCGCTGCTCGGACAGGGCCAGCCCCGCAGGCCCGGCGATGCAGGCCAGGCGACGATGGCCGAGCGACAGCAGATGACGCGCCGCCAGTTCGCCGCCGAGCGCATTGTCGGTGCTGACGAGGTCGATCCCGAGCTGGGTCGGCGCGCGGTCCAGCAGCACCGTCGGTACCTTCAAGCGCCCCAGCAACGCATGGTCGGTCTGGGTCAGGGTGGCGATGATCAGGCCGTCGCAGCGCTTGGTCAGCAGCACTTGCAGGTAATCGTTCTGCTTGTCAGGGTCGTCGTCGGAGTTGCACAGGATGACGCTGTAGCCGGCGCCGTAGCAGAAATCCTCGATGCCGCGCGCCAGCTCCGAGAAATACGGATTGGTGTTGTTGGGGATGATCAGCCCGATACTGCCGGTGGCCTTGCTCTTGAGCGAACGCGCCAGCGCACTGGGCACGTAGGCCAGCTCGCCGACCGCGTCCAGCACCCGCTGCCGGGCCTCGGGGCTGACCGGACGGGTGTCGTTGAGCACATGCGACACGGTGGTGAAAGACACCCCGGCCAGCTTGGCGACATCCTTGATGGTGGCCATGCAGTCTGACTCAGCCGGCGCGCCGCTCGCCGCGACGACGATAGGTGTCCAGGATCACGGCCGCCACGATCACGGCGCCGGTGATGATCCGCTTCATCGGTTCGCTCACGCCGATCTGCGCCAGCCCGGCCTCCAGCACCGAGATGATCAACACACCAATGAAGGTGCTGATGATCGAGCCGCGCCCGCCCATCAGGCTGGTGCCGCCGATCACCACGGCCGCAATCACCTGCAATTCCATGCCGACGCCGCCGTTGGGGTCCGCCGCCTCCAGGCGCGACACCTGAAACAGCGCCGCGATGCCGGCAAACGCGCCCATCAATGCAAAGGCCAGCACCTTGGGGGGATTGGGGTTCACGCCCGACAGCCGCACCGCCTCCTGGTTAGTGCCGATGCCGATCCAGTAACGCCCCAGCACGGTGCGGGTGAGCACCAGATGCGCCACCACCACGATGGCGATGGCCGCCAGGAATGCCGGCGACATGCCCAACAGGATGGGAGAGCTGACCACGTCGACGGCGCTGCCGATGTATTCGGTGCGCGAATTGGTGACCTGGTAGGCCAGCCCGCGGGCGATCTCAAGCACCCCCAGCGAGACGATGAAGGACGGGATGCGCCAGTGCACCGAGATCATTCCGGTCAGGGTGCCGCAGGCGGCCGCCACCACCATGCCCAGCAGGGCGGCGGCATACAGCGGCCAGCCCCAGCGCACCATGGCCATCGATAGCATCGAGGCCGCCAGCGCCATCACCGAGCCGACCGACAGGTCGATGCCGCCGATGATCAGGATGAAGGTCATGCCGACCGCCATCACCACCAGCGGCGGGATGTCGTTGGAGAGCGTGATGAAGGTCGCGGTCGAGAGAAAATTCTCGCTCAGGAAGGCGAACATGACGCACATGGCCAGCAACGCGGCGACCAGCCCGGTGTAGTTCTTGAAGCCGGCCAGCGCGGACTGGCGGGAGGAAGACGAATTAAGCATGGGTTTCATCATTAGTCTGTTGGGCGGCGCCGACATAACCGCTGAAGGCGGCCGCGAGAATACGTTCCTGCGACCAGTCGGCGCGGGCGAAGGTGTCGACGATGCGCCCGGCGCTCATGACCGCGATGCGGTCGCACACCTGCATCAGTTCGCGCAGGTCGCTCGAGACCACCAGCAGGCCCCGGCCTTGCGCGGCCAGTTCGGCAAACAACTTATAGATATCGGCCTTGGCGCCGATGTCGATGCCACGGGTCGGTTCGTCGAACAGCATCACCGGGCAATCGCGATACAACCAGCGCGCAATCACCACCTTTTGCTGGTTGCCGCCGGATAGCTCGCCGGCGGCCTGGCCGACGTGACTGGAGCGAATCTTGAGCTTGTCGACGAAGCTGCGGGCAACCTCCTCTTCGGCCCCGTGATCGAGCACGCCGGCGCGGCTGACCTGCCCCAGATTGGCCAGCGAGGTATTGATGCTGATGGCCTGCGGCAGCAACAGGCCCTGCCCCTTGCGATCTTCGGTGACCATGGCGATACCGGCCTTGACCGCATGCGACGGGCTGCGCAGGTTGGCAGCGCGCGTGGCGTCGCCGATGAAGACTTCACCGCTGTCGGCGCGGTCGGCGCCAAACACCAGCCGCAGCAATTCGGTGCGACCGGAACCGATCAGCCCGGCCACGCCCAGGATCTCGCCGGCGTGCAAGTCGAAACTGGTCGGTTGCACCACACCGGCACGACCCAGCTCACGCACCCTGAGCAGCGGCGCACCGATGCGGCGATGCTCGCCGTCCAGATCGACCTGGGTCAGTTCGCCCGCCATCAGTTGCACCAGTTGTTCGGTGCTGTGACGGCGGATGTCTTCGTCGCAGACCAGCTTGCCGTCGCGCAGGACCACAATGCGGTCAGCGATGCGCTTGAGTTCTTCCAGCCGGTGCGAGATGTAGATGATTGATACGCCCTCGGCGCGCAGCTTTTCGATGCGCGAGAACAGCAACTCCACCTCGCGGCTGGTCAGCATGGCGGTCGGCTCGTCCAGCACCAGGCAGCGGCAGCTGCCGATCAGGTTGCGCGCGATCTCCACCATCTGCTGGTGGCCCAGCCCCAGTTCGCCGACCGGCGTCCAGGGGTCGAGTTCGTCCAGGCCGACCACCGCCATCTGCGCCTGGGCGGCGGCAAACAGCTTGTTGCGATCGATCCAGCCGAAGCGCTGCGGGAGTTTTTCGAGGAACAGGTTTTCGGCGATGCTCAACGTCGGAATCAGGTTGAGTTCCTGCATCACCATGCGGATGCCGAGCGCTTCGGCCTGCTGGCGCGTACCGGGCTGGTAAGGCTGGCCGTCGAGCAGCATCTGGCCGGCGCTGGCCTCGACCAGGCCGCAGACGATCTTCGACAACGTGCTCTTGCCGGCGCCGTTTTCGCCGGTCAGCGCCAGCACCTGGCCGGCGCGCAATTGCAGGTCGATGCTGTCGAGCACCGGTCCGGCATAGCGCTTGCCTATGCCCGACAGGGTCAGCAATGGTGGGGTTTCGAGTTGAGCAGACATGGAATCAGGGACTGAGAACGGCCGAAGGCGGAGCGGGCCCGGACAGATCACCGGGCCGCCTGCGTCAATTACTTGGTGATCAGCGACACCTTGGTTTCGACCGTGCCGCCCAGGGCGCTCTGCGGCTTCTTCTCGGTCACGGCCTTGAGTGCGGTCTCGATGCCGAACACCGCCTGCTGCGACGCAAACTGGTCGACCGTGGCCAAGACGCGGCCATCCTTGAGCATCGGCTTGATGGCATTGATGTTGTCATAGCCGACCAGCAGCACCTTGCCCGCCTTGCCCGAGGCGCGAATCGCCGCCACCGCGCCCAGCGCCATGTTGTCGTTGCCGGCCAGCAGCGCCTTGACATCAGGATGGGCGTTCAGGATGGCCGCGGCCACCTTGTTGCCCTGGTCGATTTCCCATTGGCCCGACTGCACGCTGACCACGTTGGCGCCGGCTTCCTTCATCGCATCCTGGAAGCCCAGCGTGCGCTGCTGCGCATTGACGGTGGTCGACACGCCTTCGATGATGGCGACCTTGTCGCCCTTCTTCAATTGCTTGCCCAGGTAGTCGCCGGCCAGCTTGGCGCCCTTGCGATTATCGGGGCCGACGAAGGGCACGGCGATGCCCTTTTCCTTGAGCGCGGCGTCATCCAGCTTGTTGTCGATGTTGACCACGATGATGCCGGCGTCGATGGCCTTCTTGACCACTGGCACCAGGGCCTTGGAATCGGCCGGGGCGATCACCAGCGCGCTGACCTTGGAGACGATCATCTGTTCGACGATCTTGATCTGGTTGGCGGTGTCCTGTTCGTCCTTGATGCCGTTGGCGATCAGGTCGTACTGGCTGGCGTGCGCCTTTTGATGTTCGCGCGCGCCGGTTTCCATGTTCAGGAAGAATTCATTGGCCAGCGATTTCATGACCAGCGCGACCTTGGGCTTGGCCGGCGTTTGCGCCAGCGCAGGCAGCGACACGACCGAGAAGGCCAGGACGGCGGCGACGGCAAATTGGCGGCGGGTCAGCTTTTTCATTTCTGTCTCCATGTTCTATGTTGTTGGCTTTTCAACGATGTTGCACACCGTTAATATCACGCAAACGTTTGCGCGGACCAGAGCATAGCACCGTACAATATTCAAAAACAAGCTGCAGTGCAGTACGAAAAATTCAGGGCGCCACCACATTGGAGGCCGCCAGCGCTATCCCGAACGCCACCAGCAGCAAGCCGAAAGCGCGGTCTATCCAGATCGCCCAGGCGTTCAACCGGGCCTTGACCAGGGGGCTGCCGAACAGCGTAGCGACCAGGCTGAACCAGATCACGTGGGCTAACGCAATGAACAGCCCATAACCCACCTGGATCGCCAGGGGCGTATGTGGCGCGACCACTTGCATGAACAGGCTGACGATGAAGATGGACGTCTTCGGGTTCAGCGCATTGGTCAGGAACCCGGTCCGAAACGCCTGCCAGCCGGACCAGGCGGCAGCGCGCTGGCCGGTGGGCGCCGGTGCCGCCGCGCTGCGCAGCATCCTGAGGCCGAGGTAGAGCAGATAGAGCGCACCGGCGATCTTGAGCGCATTGAGCCAGCCTGGCGAGCGATGTAGCAACAGTCCCAAGCCAAGCATGGTGTAGCCGACGTGGACCAGCACCCCGCTGCCGATCCCCAGTGCCGTGACGATGCCGGTCGTGCGCGATCGGGCCACGCTGTTGCGCGTGACCATCGCAAAATCCGGCCCGGGACTGATGACGGCCAATAAAGTGATGGTGACTACAGCAAACAGTTCGGTCATGTCCGGCTCCCGTTAGAATGAGGTCAAATTCTATTGCCTGAGAGCGAAGATTAATAACGATGAATAGTCACGGTGATAGTGAGCCAGACTCACTGAAAAGCATGAGAATGCCGTCCTTGATGGCGTTGCGCTGCTTCGAGGTCGCGGCGCGCCTGGAAAACTTCACCCGGGCCGCCGATGAATTGCACATGACGCATGGCGCAGTCAGTCGCGCGGTGCGCACGCTCGAAGACGATCTGGGCGTGGCGCTGTTCGAGCGGCGCCAGCGCCGGGTCTTCCTGACCCAGGCCGGACGTCGGCTGGCCGGTGCGGCGACCGAGGGCTTTGGCCTGATCCGCAGCGCCGCCCTGGCGTTGCGCCGCGAGGCCGATCGCACCTCGCGCTGGAGCCTGTCATGTGAACCGACGTTGCTGATGCGCTGGCTCATCCCGCGCTGGCCGGCCTTCCAGGCGGCACACCCCGAGCTCAATGTGCAGTTCGTTGCCGGCGGCGGGCCGGTGTCGTTCGATAACGGGATCGACCTGGCGATCCGCCGCGATGACTTCGAATGGGGCAGCGAGGTTTTTTCAGAGACGCTTTTTTCGGAAAGAATCGGCCCGGTCTGCCGGGCCGACAAGCTCGACGCGTTCTTCGATGCCAACGATGGCCAGTTCGCCCTGCGGCCAGGCGCCCCCTGCCTGCACACCAGGACCCGGCCAGAGGCCTGGAAAAACTGGCGCACGCTGGTCGGTGCGCGCGCGTCACGTGGCAAGCACCATGAATTCGATCACTTCTATTTCAGCTTGCAGACAGCCGCGGCCGGCATCGGCGTGGCGATGGGGCCCTGGCATCTGGTCAGGGATGACATCGCGGCGGGGATACTGGTCGCACCGATGGGTTTTGTGGAGGATGGATCATCCTATTGCCTGCTGTCCCGCGAGCCGTCCAGTGGCCATGCGATACCGGCAGCCTTGCTGGCCTGGCTGCGCTCGCAGGGAAAATGATATGGTAGCGCCCTGCTCCCCACTGCCCTGAACCATCCACGCCATTAACACCATGCACATCGACTGGAATAACTTTACGCCGTGGTCTTCGCTGGCCGGCGGCATGCTGATCGGCCTTGCCGTGGCCATCCTCATCCTGTTCAACGGTCGCGTGGCCGGCATCAGCGGCATCGTCGGCGGCCTGCTCGCGCCTGGCAGAGGCGATACCGGCTGGCGCGTGCTCTTCGTGCTCGGCCTGCTGCTGGCGCCGTTGCTGACTGCTGCTTTCACGGTCTTGCCGGAGATCCGCATCGACGCCGGATACCCGCTGCTGATCGCCGCCGGCCTGCTGGTGGGCATCGGCGCCCGGCTGGGGTCAGGCTGTACCAGCGGTCATGGGGTGTGCGGCCTGTCGCGCCTGTCGCTGCGCTCACTGGCCGCGACGCTGACGTTCATGACAGCCGGCTTCGTTACCGCTTATGTGCTGCGGCATTTGATAGGGGGCTAAACCGATGACAGGCAAATTGACCGCCCTGCTGGCCGGCCTGCTGTTCGGTCTTGGATTGATTGTTTCCGGCATGGCCAATCCGGCCAAGGTGCTGGGCTTTCTGGACCTCGCCGGCGCGTGGGACCCATCCCTGGCCCTGGTCATGGCCGGGGCCATCGGTGTCGGCCTGCCCGCATTCGCGGTCGCCCGCAGGCGGCGTCAGTCGCTGCTGGGCGCGGCTATGCAATTACCCACGGCCAAAGGAATCGATCGGCGGTTGGTGATCGGCAGCCTGCTGTTTGGCGTCGGCTGGGGCATCGCCGGCATCTGTCCAGGGCCGGCGCTGGTGCTGCTGGGCGCGGGGCAAGTCAAGGGCGCCGTGTTTGTCGTGGCAATGCTGGCGGGAATGCTCATCTTTCACCGATGGGCTCGCCGGAAGCAGGCTGACTCCCGCTCGCCGAGCGGGCCCAGGCCATCGGGGTCAGGCCGGTAACACGCTTGAACACCCGGATGAAATGACTCTGGTCCGAAAAGCCGCAGTCCAGCGCGACCTGCGTCATGCTCTTGTCGCCCCTGGCCAGCAGTTGACGTGCTCGGTCGATACGCTGTTGTTGCAGCCACGCGTAGGCCGGCAATCCAAAACTGATCTTGAACGCGCGTGTGAAATGGGCGCGCGAGAGGCCGCATTGAAGGGCAATCTCGATCAGGGTCGGGCGTCGCGCGAGGTGGGCCATCAGGTATTCGCGCGCACGCGCTTCTTGCCAGGCCGCCAGCCCGCCGATGCGGCGCGGCCTGGCCTGCTGGCCGTAGCGACTGCCCAGATGGGTGTGCAATGCCAGCGTAAGAGTGTCGAAGAACAGCGAATCGGCCTCGTCGGCGGCCAGCACCGCCTGGGCCAGGTGAAACACCACCGGGTCCTGCGCTGCCTGTACCGGATCCAGCCCGGTGACGCGCAACCCGCCTTCGCGGCTGAGTTCATCCAGGCTCGACCTGGTCAGATGAAAGCGCACGTTGTCGTAACTGCTCAGATGCTGGCAGCGCCAGCCATCGTTCATGTCGGTGATGGCGATCTCGCCGCGCTTGTGCCCTCCCGCATGCAGTAACTGGCCGCCGCGCCACAGTTTGTGGTGCCGGAAGTCCTTCAACTGCACGATCACCGAAAACGCATCGGCGCACGGCAGCTCGATGACGGGCGGCGAAGCCAGCGGTCGCGCCAGGGTGGCCCGGGTCACGCCGATGCCGGCGGCTGACAGCGTCATCCTGCGCAATCGGGGAAGTTGCGGTGCTTGCATGCTGGGTTCGAAACGAATTGGCCAAACCCGGATTATGCCCTCAATGCGCAGAGAACCTTTCGCGATACTGCGCCGGGCTGACGCCTAGCTGACGCTGGAACACCCGGCGCAGGTTCTGCTCTTCTCCATAGCCGGCTTCGGTGGCGATCCGTTTGAGCGGCAAGGCGGTTTCTTCGAGGGCGCGGCGCGCCGCTTCCAGCCGCATCAATTCGACCGTGCGGGCGGGTGTACGCCCCAGCTCGGCGACATAGGCCCGGGCGAAGGTGCGCGGACTCATGTGAACGTGGCGGGCCAGGTTGTCGACCCGCAGGTCCTGGCCCAGGTTGGCCGCGATCCAGGCATGCAATTCGGCAAAACGACCGGCGCCCGCCGTCTGCGACGCCAGGGGCGCACTGAATTGCGATTGCCCGCCCGGGCGCTTGATGAACATCACCAGCTGGCGCGCCGTGGCAATCGCCTTCGGGTGCCCGAAATCCTGCTCCACCAAGGCCAGCGCCAGGTCGATGCCGGCGGTCACGCCGGCCGACGTCCAGACCCGTCCCTGGCGGATGAAGATCGGCTCGGCATCGACCTGCAGGGCCGGATATTGCTGTTGCAGGCGGCTCGCCCAGTCCCAGTGCGTGGTTACCCGCAAGCCGTCCAGCAGCCCGGCATCGGCCAGGTGAAAAGCGCCGGTGCAGACCGAACAAACCCGCTGGATCAACGCGGCATGGTCACGTATCCATTGCACCAGTGCGGCGTCGATGACAAACGAATCGCCGGTACTGCCGCCTGGCGAAATCAGCGTGTGGATGCCGCTCGCCTCGCGCAGGTCGAGTTGCGCCAACGCTTCGGTGGCTACCGGCAGCCCGGCATTGGTATGAATGACGCCACCCCGGGCCGAGACCACCTGCAGCCGATAGAGGTCACCCTTTGCATGGAGCCGGTTGGCGGTGGCGAATACCTGCAGCGGCCCGGACAGGTCGAGCAGGTTCATGCCGTCATAGGCCAGCAGGACGACCCGGTGCGGCGGCTTGGCGATGGCGGACCTCATGCGGTATCCGATGCTGGCGCCAGCGAGCGGGCACGCCGCTGCGCCTGCATCCAGTGCGCCGTCGCCATGGCGCATAACAGCAGCACCGGCAGGATCGCCATGTTCAGCGTCTGCCAGCCGAACCGGGCCAGCAAGGGACCGGCGCCGAGCGTGGCCAGGGCGGTGGCGGCATAGCGCAGCAATTCCGAGAAGCCCTGGGTCTTGGCGCGCTCGGCCGGGGCATAGGCCTGCGCCAGCAAGGTGGTGCCACCGACGAACATGAAGTTCCAGCCCACGCCCAGCAACAACAGGGCCGCATGGAAAGCCGGCAAACTGGTCGAGGCCATGGCGGTCAGCGCGCAACCCAGGTTGAGACCCAGGCCCACCAGCAACACCGGGCCAAGGCCAAAGCGCTTGATCAGGTGGCCGGCAAAGAAGGATGGCGCGTACATGCCCACCAGATGCCACTGGATGATGGCCGCCCCATCGTCGATGCTGTAGTGGCAAGCGACTGCCGCCAGTGGTGCGGCGGTCATGATGAACATCATCACCATCGAACCGGCCACATTGTTGGCCACCGATGCCACGAAGACCGGCGAACGCACGATCTGCCCCAGCGGGCGAGCCGCGGCGCCAGCTTCGATGGCCGCCGCCGGGGTCGACACCGAGGTTTCGCGATAGGCCAGCAGCAGTACCAGCACCGACAACGCGCCCATCGCCGCCACCACCAGATAAGCTCCCGCAAACAGCGCCGTCGGAAACAGGTCGCGGCTCCATGCGGCCAGCGCCGGGCCGATGATGGCGGCGATCACGCCGCCGGCCAGCACGGTGGAAATGGCACGACTCTTGAATTGGCTGGCCACCGCATCGGCCGCCGCCAGCCGGTAATACTGGGCAAAGGCCTGGAAAACGCCGACCAGTGCGGTGCCGGCACAGAAGACCCAGAAGTCGCCGTGAAACACCGACCACACCGATATCAGGCCGCCCGCCGTGCAACTGGCCGCACCCAGTGCAAATGACAGGCGCCGGCCCAGCCGCTGGATCAGGAAAGCCGCGAACCAGGTGACGACCGCACCGGCCACCGTGATCAGCGCAAACGGCAGCGTCGCCAGCGCCTTGTCGGGCGCCAGTTGCCAGCCAGTCAGTGCGGTCAAGGTAAGGTCGATCGAAATGGCGCAGGTGTACAAGCCCTGGCACACGGCCAGGACTGCCGCGTTGCGCCGCCCCGGATCGGCGGCAGCGGGATTATCGACAAGGGGTGAGACAAAAGACATGGGGGAGCGAGCCAATGGGATGGGGAACGGAAATTGTCGATCTCCGCCCGGTTGGCGTCAATGACACAAGACCGTCAATTCCTGCCAACCACGCCGTCGGACACCGAAATCGAACGAGAAATGTGGCGTTTCATCATCATGTAAAGACAGCAATGGCACATCTGATGCACTTTCCCTGCGTTGCCAATCATCCACCGAACGCCGAGTGCACAACCTTTTCAGGACAAACGATGTCTACCACACTGTTCGACACCCACGAATACATCAAGCGGCTTGAGAGCGCCGGCATCCCGACACCTCAGGCTGAAGCCCACGCCAAATCACTTGCCCAAGCCATGGATAACGAACTTGCAAAGAAAGCGGACCTGAATCAACTGCGATTCGAGGTCTGCGAATTTCGTGCTGACGTCAATGGTCAGTTCACCCTGTTGAAATGGATGCTGGGCTTCCTGATGGCCGCCACCGTCGGAGTCTTGCTGCAACTGCTCAACTGATCGCCACCTTCAGGCGGCGCCCCGCCCTTCACCGAACCGGGCCGAGCCGATTCATTTCGCTCGGCCTTCAGTCGTTAGCCCTTAGCCCTTGCTTGCACCGAACGTCAATCCGGCCACGAACTGCTTCTGCATCACGAAGAACAACAATACCGATGGCAGCGCCGCCAGTATCGATCCCGCCGACACCAGATTCCATGCCGTCGTCCACTGCCCGCGCAGGGCCGCCACGCCGACCGTGATCGGTGCGGCATCATCGCCCTGGGTCAGCACCAGCGCCCAGAAATAATCGTTCCAGACAAAGGTAAACACCAGCACCGACAGCGCCGCCAGCGCCGGGCGGATCAATGGCAGCACGATCCGGTAGAACACGGTCCACTCGCTGGCGCCTTCGATGCGGGCCGCCTCGATCATCTCGTAGGGCAGCTGCTTGATGAAGTTACGCAGGAACAGCGTGCAGAATCCGGTCTGCATGGCCACATGGAACAACACCATGCCGGTGACGGTATTGAACAGTCCCAGCGACAGGGTCAGATCGCGCACCGGGATCATCAGGATCTGCTGCGGCACGAAGTTGCAGGCCACGAAGGTGGCGAACAACAGGGTGTTGCCGCGAAACTTGTAGGTCGACAGCGCGAAACCCGCCATCGCCGCCAGCGCGATGGCGCCGATGACCGAGGGGATCGTGATGAGGCAACTGTTCCAGAAATAATGCAGCATGGGCGACGCCGTCAGCGCCTGGCGATAGTTCTCCAGCATCGCAAAGTCGCGTGGCCAGCCCCAATAGTTGCCCGCCATCAACTCATCGGTCGAACGGATCGAGGTCACCAGCGCGGTCAGCATCGGCAACAGCCAGATCAGCAGTGCCACCGGCAGCGACAACTGGTAGAACAGGCGGTTGAGCGGCTTCCATTTTTCTATTGGTGTTGGAAACATGGCGCTCTCCTAGCGTTCCGAGCGCAGCATGCGGCGCAGTTGATAGACGATATAGACCAGCATGATCGCAAACAGCGTCACCGCCACCGCCGCCGAATAACCCTGGCGGTAATACTTGATCGCCTGGTCATAGGCGTAATAGGCCAGCACGGTCGAACTTTCGTAAGGGCCGCCGCTGGACATCACCGAGATCAGGTCGAAGCTGCGCAGCGCGCCGATGATGCTGACCACGAAGGCCATGAAGGTGGTCGGGCGCAACTGCGGCAGGATCACGTAGCGCAGCATGGTCCAGCCACGGGCGCCTTCCATGCGCGCCGCTTCGACCTGGTCGTTGTTGATCGCCGTCAGGCCGGTCAGGTACAGGATCATGCAGTAGGCGGTCTGCGGCCAGAGCGCCGCGGCGATGATGCCGAAGGTCACGTAACGGGCGTCGCCCAGCACCGGGATGCCATGCCCCAGCACCACCGACAGCAAGCCGAAGGTGGGATCGTAGAACCAGCTGAAGATCAGCCCCACCACCACGCCCGACAGCACGAAGGGCGCGAAGAACAGCGACTTCACCACCCGCATGCCGCGCACCTTCTGGTTCAGGTAGAGCGCAATGGCCAGACCCATCGGCGGCGCCAGCAAGAACATCACCAGCCAGGCGACATTGTTCTTCAGGGCGGTATGGAAGGTCGGCGCCTGGAACAGCTCGATGTAGTTGGCCAGGCCCACGAACTGGGGCGCGGTCATGCCATCCCAGTTGAAAAAACTAAGGTAGATGGTGTACCCGATCGGGTACAGCACATAGACCAGCGTCATCAGGCAGGCTGGGGCGAGAAACCACAGCGCTGCACGGTTGCGGCGGGCCGCCGTTTGCCGTTGGGACGCGGCGTTGGACGTCGGGGGCGCGACGGTGGAATTCCCTGGTGGATGGATCACAGGCGTTTGCGCAAGCATGACGATGGACTCCTATTGTCCGAAGCCGCATGGCTTGCGGTCGGAAAACGGTGCTGCCCGGCCACCGGGCAAGCACCTTGCAACATACTGACTACTCAGGCTCAGGATTTCTTGTAGATGCGCTTGCGGCTCTGTTCGAGCTGGTTCAGCACGTCGTCGATCTTGCTCGGATCGCTGACGAACTTCTGCATCCCCTTCATGCCCTCGTCGGCCATTTCCTTGGTCATGTCGCGGTCGTAGAACTGCGACACGCCGCCCTTGGCCTCCGACAGGATCTGGAAGCCGATGCGCGAGATCGGGTCGGTCGGCTCAGGCGATTTGCTGTTGGCCGGCAGTGAACCCAGCCCCTCGCCCAGCTTGGCGCTGATGGCCGGGGTGCCGACGAAGGCCAGGAAGCGGCGGGCATCGACCTTGTTGCGAGCCTTGGCGGGAATATGCATCGATTCGGTCGGGCCTTCTTCGGCCGTCGGCACCTTGGCGTCGATGATGGGGAACTGGAAGTAACCCATGTTGGCCGCCATGTTGGCCGGGAAGCCCTTGGCGATGAAGGTACCCATGAGCATCATCGCGGCCTTGCCCTGGAACAGGAAAGGCTGCGCACCGTCCAGGTCGTAGGACAGCGCATTGTCGATGAAGTACTTGTTGTCGATCAGGGTTTTCCAGGCGCTGTAGACCTTCTTGACGCGCGGATCGGTGTAGGCGATCTCGCCGGCCATCAACTGCTGGTGGAACGCATTGCCGTTGAGTCGCAGATCGAGGTAGTCGAACCAGCCCGCCAGGGTCCAGGCGTCGCGTCCGCCCACCGCCAGCGGCGTCACGCCTGCGGCCTTGAGCTTCTTGCAGGCCTCCAGGAACTCATCCCAGGTCTTCGGCTCGGCACTGATGCCGGCGGTCTTGAAGACGTCCTTGCGATAGAACATGCCCCACGAGTAGTACACGGTGGGCAAGGCGTATTGCTTGCCCTTGTAGGAGGACGAATCCTTGGTGGACGCGTAGGTGGCGTCCCAGTTGTTCTTCTTCCAGTCTTCGCTGACATCTTCCAGCAGGCCGCGGCTGGCATAGAAAGCCATCCGTTCGCCGTTGTGCCAGGTGATGATGTCGGGCGCCTGGGTCGACAGCCAGCCGGGCAATTGCACCTTGTAGGCTTCTTCCTCGACGAAGGTGGCCTTGATCTCGACATCGGGATTGGCCTTCTTGAATTCATCCAGGGTCGATTGCCAGACCGTGCGCTGGACCGCGCCCTTGTAGGCGATATTGAGCGAAAGCGTACCCGCTGCGACCGATACCGAGGCGCCGGCGATCAGGGTCGCCAGCAAGCCCATGCGTAGGGATTTAATCATTGTTGTCTCCAGGTAATTATTAGCAAATCCGGTTCTTGTATGCGGTGCAGGCTCTAGCGTCCTGTTTGCACATTTTTCACACTCTTCCTGATCGTGTATCTGCCCTGCTCCCGCCCTACTCCTGCGCTGGCCGGTAGATCGCCACGCCCTGCGGCGGCACGTCCGGCTGGCCCACGATGAACGTGGCGCCAGCAACCTGCGGCAGCGCCACGGCCGTGTCGGCGTAATTGAACGCAAAGGTCAAACCGCCGCGCCGCTGCAGGCGCAAGGTGTCGGGCAGGCGCTGCGGCTCGAGCCCTGCGGCCTGGGCCAGTTGCTCGAAATAGCGCTGGGTCAGACCGGCATCGAAAATCGCCGCCAGGTAATGTACCCGCTGGTGCCTGACGATGGCCGGATGACCATCGGCAAACTCAGCCAGGGTCTCGACGCCGTCGCCGGTCTCGATCAGGTCGCGCCAATGCGTGGCATGGCCCTGCAGCCGGCCCAACTGCACCGGTTCGCTGACATTGGGGCGCAGCGACTCGACGCGCCACACCTTGATCGGCAGGATTTCCTGCAAGGCGCCGGGCGCCAGCGTCGCCGGGATCTGCAGCGACACCGTCTTGGAACCGCTGCGCGGGCCAAACACCACCTGCGCGCCGCTATGCTGGAGCCGGGCTGCGAGATCGTCCGGCACCACCGGCAAGGGCGGCACCACGATCAGGGCATAACCGTTCAGCGGCGCCTCGACCGGGATGATATCGACGTCCAGTCCCAGCGAGCGCAGGGTCGAGTAATACTCGAAGGCAAACCGCGCATACAGGAAGTCCTCGCCCTGCGGATGTATCTCGAACAGCCATTTGGCGCTGTAGTCGAACAGCAAGGCCACCTTGCCGCGCGGTTGTCCCAGCGCGCCGGCGGCTTGTGTGACCTGCTCGATCTCTTGCGCCACGCGGGCGGCTTCCTCGCCGCCCACATCGAGCTGGTCATCCGGACGGTTCAGGCCGGCATGCATCTGCTCCTGGGCAAACGGCACCTGCCGCCAGCGGAAATACGACACGCAACCTGCCCCGTGGGAGAACGCTTCCCAGCTCCACAGGCGCACCATGCCCGGCAGCGGGTGCGGGTTCCAGTCGGCCCAGTTGACCGGACCCGGTTGCTGCTCCATGACCCAGAACGGCTGCGCCGACATGCCGCGATACAGGTCGTGGTTGAAGCTGGCAAAGTCGGGATGGCCGGTGCGCAGCCAGCGCGCCCGGGTTTCCGGCGTAAACCACATCACCTCCAGGGCGCCCAGCGGATAGCTGTCCCAGGTAGCCACGTCCAGGTCCGCCGCCACCGGGTAGTGATCGAACTCCAGGAACATCTGCATGAAGTTGTGAACGATCAGCCGACCGGGCGAGTGCTCGCGCAACAGCTCGACCTGCATGCGGTTATAGCGCACCACCTCGTCCGAGGCGAAGCGGCGGTAGTCGAGTCGATGCGACGGGTGCGCTTCGGTGACGGTGCCGATGGGCGCATCGATTTCATCGAAGCTGCGATATTCCATGCTCCAGAACACCGTGCCCCAGGCCGTATTGAGCGCCTCGATGCTGCCGTAGCGCGCACGCAGCCACAGCCTGAAACGGCGCTGCGCCGCGGCCGAATAACTGACCACCGTCTGGTGGCAGCCATATTCGTTATCGGTCTGCCAGGCGGTCACGGCCGGATGATTGCCATAACGCTGGCCGACCAGCCGGACAATCCGCTGCGACTCTTCAAAGTAGGCATCCGACGAAAAATCGTAGTGCCGACGCGAACCGAAGGCGCGCGGGCGACCGTTGGCGTCAACCGCCAGCAGATCGTCATGGCGATCGACCAGCCATTTCGGCGGGGTCGCCGTCGGCGTGCACATCACCACTTCCAGGCCGTGCCGGGCCAGCACATCGATGGCGCGGTCCAACCAGTCCCAGCGCAGGTCGCCCGGCGACGGTTCGATCCGGCTCCAGGCGAATTCACCGATGCGCACCTGCTTGATGCCGAGCGCCTTCATGCGCCGGGCGTCGCTGTCCCACATCGTTTCAGGCCAGTGTTCGGGGTAATAACAGACCCCCAATCGTATCGACATCGATGTCACTCCTTAGTAAATGGGGTAGTACTCAGGCCGCAACCGCCAGGCCGAGCGCGGCTTGCGGCCGTTCCAGGGCGATGCCGTCCTCGTCAAACAGATAGGCGCAGTCCGGCGCGATGCCGAAGCGCAGGCGTTCGCCGCGGGCGATGCGGGCATTGCCCGGCACCTTGGCCACCAGCGGCTCGCCGCCCGGTTGTTCCAGGTGCACATAGGTCTGTTCGCCCAGGCGTTCCACCAGCAGCACCTCCCGGACCAGACCCGCTGGCAGGCCATTGCCGATATCCATATGCTCCGGGCGAATGCCCAGGGTGACGCGCTGGCCGACCTGGACCCCGGCGCCGCTGGCCGCCACCGGGATGATTTCGTCGGACCCTGGCAGGCGCACCGTCACCCGGGCGCTATCCACGTCAGCAACCACCGCCGGGATGAAGTTCATCCTCGGCGAACCGATGAAACCCGCCACGAAACGGCTTTTGGGATGGTGATAAAGCTCCATGGGCGAACCGACCTGGGCAATGCTGCCGAAGCGCGCGGTGTCGGCGCCGGCGTGCAGCAGCACGATGCGGTCGGCCAGTGTCATCGCCTCGACCTGGTCGTGGGTCACGTAGACCACGCTGGCCTGCTCGAACTGCCGGTGCAGGCGAGCGATCTCGACCCGCGTCTGGCTGCGCAAGGTGGCATCCAGGTTCGACAGCGGCTCATCGAACAGGAACACGCCCGGGCGGCGCACGATGGCGCGGCCGATCGCGACCCGCTGGCGCTGTCCGCCCGACAGATCCTTGGGCTTGCGCTGCAATAACTCTTCCAGCTGCAATACCCGCGCCGCTTCACGCACCTTCTGCTCGATCTCGGCCTTGGGCAGCTTGGCCAGGGTCAGGCCGAAGCTCATGTTCTCGAAGACCGTCATGTGCGGAAACAGCGCGTAGCTCTGGAACACCATCGCCACCGAACGCTGCGCCGAAGGCACGTCGTTCATGCGTTGCTCGCCAATGAGCAGATCGCCACTGGTCAGGTCTTCCAGGCCCGCAATCACCCGCAGCAAGGTCGACTTGCCGCAACCGGACGGTCCCAGGAATACACAGAATTCATGCTCGCCAATGGCCAGGTCGACGTTCCGGATCACGGCCGGGCTATCGCCATAGGCTTTTTGTGCTGCACGTAGGGTAATGCTCGCCATCGTCTTTTCCTCAGAGGAATGTCTCGCTGGAACGCTTTTACCGGAATCAGGTTAAGCGCTTAATCAGGCTATCCAAAAAAAAAGGAATGCTGTCGGTTCGATATTTCATCAGGCTTGTCTCCACATCGTTGTTCTGATTGTGATGCCACTTGCTGGCGTGTTTTTTTAACACTTGTTGCGACCGATGATACCCATCTTGTTTTTAGGACGCAACAAGAATTCGCGCTTGCCGCCTGACAGCTTTTTCGCAGGAAACAAGACCGTCACGGCCATCGTTGACAAGGTCCGGGATAGAGGATTGAATGCGACAGCGCCAATTTTACTTAGTCCATGACGACCCTCTCCGAAGTAGCCCGCCTGGCCGGCGTGACCTCTGCCACCGTCTCCAATGTTCTGCGTCAACGCGGAAAGGTCGGCGAGCAGACGCGGCTGCGCGTACTGGAAGCGGTCGAGCAACTGGGGTATCGGCCGCACCTGACGGCGCGGGCGCTGGCCGAAGGCCGGGCGCCGACGCTGGCGCTGATGGTATCGAGCATCGCCAACCCCTTCTACCCCGAATTCGCGCTGGCGGCCGAACGCGCCGCGCGTGCGCATGGCCGCTTCCTGATTGTCTGCAATACCAACGACGATCCGGTGACCGGTCGCGCCTATCTCGACCAGATTGCCGGCACCTTGTCGGACGGTGTGCTGATCATGAACGCCAACCTGCCCATCGACGATCTCAAGAAGACCCAGCAGCGCGGCGCGCCGGTGGTGCTGTGCATGTGGGAAAAACCCTCTGCGCCGCCGGAGTTGCCCAGCATCGCGGTCGATTTCAGGCAGGCCGGCGCCATTGCCGGACGCCACCTGATCGGCCTGGGGCATCGCGAGATCGGCGCGCTGGTCGGCAGCAAGAAGAATGGCATCCACGCCGAGCGCTACCAGGGCTTTCTCGACGCCTGCGCCGAGGCTGGACAAAAGCATCCGCCACAGCGCACCCAGTTCATCGCCGACACGGTCGCGGCCGGCTACGATGCCACCATCGCCATGCTCAGGGCGACCCCGCAACTGACCGCCATCTTCGCCAGCAATGACCTGCCGGCGCTGGGCGCGATGAACGCCATCGCCGACCTCGGTTTGCAGGTGCCGCGCGACATCTCAGTCATTGGCATTACCGACATTCAATGGGCGCGCCTGTCGCGCCCGGCCCTGACCACCGTGGCGGTGCCGACCGACAGCGCCGCCGAGATGGCGATCGAATTGCTGCTGGCCCTGATCAACCGCACCAGCAGCTCACCCGTGATGCGAGTGACCGCCACCCCGGAACTGGTCGAACGGGCCTCGACCGCAGTGCCCCGATCAGGCTGAACGGGTCTGCGGCGTCAGCTACACCTATGCCGCGCTGGCCGAGAACGGCCCTGATGTCGACCTGCATCTGCAAGCGGCGGCGGCTGCAGCCGCCAAAGCCAAGATCACCGTGGATCGGATTGCGCACCATGCGGCCACGACGCTGTTTGATACTGCAGGCGTATCGGTCACGCTAGCGCACCGGAACCTGGATCGGCATTGGCGCAATACTCGTACCATTTCTTCGCGCAACCATACTGGGCATAAGGCTTATTCGTTGGGGGATTTGAGTATCCTGATTTCCGTCAGGACGACGGAGGTGCAGACATTGATGGCGATCGATATGGAGGCCGTCGTCCCGGCGAAGGCCGGGATCCAGCGTCTTTTATCGCCGGTGGATCCTTATCGCTGAGACGAAGGCAACACCTGCACAAATGCCGAAACATGATGAGCATGAGCAGTACACTACCGCGCACTCTTTAGTGTTTATCCATCTCTTTCTCTTTTGGTCGCTCCGATTTACTTAAGGAACCGATGAACGCTATCAATACCGCAATTACTCCAATCACCGTCGGTGCAAAATAACAGGTGGATTAACGCTGCTGAATGGGTATAACAAAAAAGCCACGAAGGTGGCGCTGATCGATCCTAGATTGGTTAACCACACGCCGAGAAAAATCTACTTTCGCCACAGGGATGTATCAACCACGAGGAGAGGCGCTGAAAATTCTTCTATTTTTTCAAGATCAATAATTAGCTCCCCCTCTCGCTTCTTATGAAATCGAAAAGTACAAATTTCTCCAAAGTCTGGATTTTTATCATAGCTAAGTAAAGCGATAGCACTTGCAGAGAATTGGCTTCTCCAAAGGCGCACAAACTTATCAGTGAATAACATGCCAGCCCGCAGACATTGGAAGTTGCAATAATCTTCCAGATGCAATTTATTTACAGAAAATTCGTATCCACTTAAATCTGTGTATGCACTTTCTATAAATTCAGAATCAGGCAGACAATCCCTATCAAATTGCGTAGAGAAAAATACCGCATCCTCTACCTTGTTGAAACCTGCCGTTAAAATTTCTTCCATCTCCCTAGGAAGAGAAGCAGGCATGGTCTCTACGTCTGGCAAAATGTCCTTCATGGGTTTATTCGTCTTTACCATGTTAATTTTTTCCTGGACAGCTATACGGTGTTTTCTTTTAGGGGGCATTACATAAATGGATTGCCGATAGCGCCGGCGGTTTGCAACGAGGCTTGGTTTTATCGGCTACGGCATTATTGGTTGGGTCGGTGTTGGCCTGGAGGCAGCGGGATGCCTGCCTTGTTGGCACATAATTAATAACCTGAGATGTCCCTCACCCACTTTCCATCTAGATGAAATGTATTCAGCAAGAAAAGTGACATTGTTATTATCAAAAAATAACGAAGAAATATTTTCCGCCGGTTAGAAAAAGAGCTCTTCCCGTAACTAAGAGATGCATAACCCCACAGCAAAATACCCTCAAGAAATCCAATACTTAGAATGATATCTCCGGAAATATTAAATAAAGAAGCCAGGTCTTCTTTGCCAGGGAAAAAAATAGAGAAAAATTCAGCGAAAAATAATTTCCACAAGTTAAATATCGCGATAAGACAACCAATCGCCAGAAAGATATTTTTAAATATTACATTTCCCGCATTCCCGACTTCAAAACGAATTTCTATTCTTTTTAAAATTAATAAGTTTCCCCATATAAAAGAACAATAAATTAAAGTCACTGGTATATGATTTAACGCTCCGAACATCGCTACAAGTGGCGCTATCGATCCAGCGATCAAAAACCATAACAACGAGAAGAAAAAGTTTTTTTTCATTAATTCCATGATCACGGCACTGTTTGATATCTCTGGGGCATCGGCCACGTTGGCGCACCTGAACCTGGATCGGAATTGGCGCAATATTCGTACCATTTCTTCGCACAACCATACCGGGCATAAGGCTTATGCGTTGGGGAATTTGAGTGTTAATGGGGTGGGGTTGCCTACGCAGGTTTTTTTTGATTGGTTTGGCGGCGGAGAGGCGCGGCTAACGTCACTGGGTCCTGACTTTCGTCAGGATGACGGGGATGTAGATACTTATGGTGACCAGTATATGGGCCGTCGTCCTGGCGGCGTCTATCGCCGACCGGCCCCTAACTCTTGAGACGACGGCAGCACCGTTAATTACGGTTGGATACCGTCTCCTCCTACAAATCCTGATAACTCAAATGCTGCGCTAATCGCTGAAGGCGCCACGTTAGTATTAAGTAAGGGAGGATTCTCAGACAGCCAGACATCTGGAGCCTTGTCTACCAATAGCTCTTCACTTTTTATAATCCAGCCCCTATTTGCGAGCGGCATAAATTAAACAGACCAGATAAACCAAAACTCATTAAAACGCCGAGCCAGCTAAATCCGCCTGGTTCCTTGTGCCCAAACCAAAAAAATAAAAGTACCGCTAAAAGAATAGTGGATTTCAACCAATAGAAAAACTTGCTGCGAAATGAATTCTCTACCTTTCTTCCAAACAAACCATAAGTAACAAATACCGACAACAGTGATATCGCAACAATTCCGAAGCCAAGACTCATTTCACACCTTGCAATAAATTCCAAGTATTCTTTGCTCGCCCCCATGGATTTGTTGCCGGATCAAATATGGATCAACAGAACCGCCCAAAGAAGTAGTGTTACCGAAATTAACTCCAACTTGTTTTCCACCAAAAGTGCGCCCTTTCTTTGCTATAAAAAAAGTAGAACCTTGCATATCAGACGCTGATTTTTAACCGCAGCATCTAGAAAAAACGTACGAGGTATTGCCGGGTATGGCTGCGAGTAAAGACGTACTTTTGACAGCAGAAATAAAGCTAAGTAAAAAAGAACAAGACGATAAGCGTCGTAGTCGGAATAACTACTGTGTAAATTGTGCGAGCTGGTTGATTTTTTCCATTGTTATAACCAAACGGACCTACTGCAGGCAAATCCTTGTCATAGCAATACGCAAAGAGAATCCAGGTGACCCATGCAACGCCAACTATCCAAAATGGTAGTTCTGCACGTTGACCAGACAAAAATAGGAATAGGCATCTGGCTGCTCCCACTACAGGTGCCAGATAAAGAAAAACGCGGCAAGCTCTTTTCAAATCGATCATCTGCACCAGTAGTTCTCCGCTAGTTCACGATGCCACTCTGACGTCAATTGATTGGACCGACCAGCCTTCAGTAGACACTCACAAGTCATTTAGCGCGTAGCGCTTCTCGAACTCTACAGGTGACAGGTCGCCTGTGGAGCCGTGTCGGCGAATCGGTTTGTAGAACATTCAATGTAAATGAATATGTGCGTTGTAGCGGTAGATATCGCTGGCGCATCGGCCACGCTGGCGCACCTGAACCTGGATCGGCATTGGCGCAATATCCGCACCATTTCTTCGCACAACCATACCGAGCATAGGGCTTATGCGCTGGGGAATTTGAGTATTAATGGTGTGGGGATGCCTACGCAGGGGTTCTTTTGATTGAGCCAGCGGCGGAGAGGTGCAGTTGACGTCGCTGGGTTCTGAAATTCGTCAGGATGACGGGGGTTTAAAGCAGGTTACTTGGATGATTTCCGTTATCGCAACGGCGTGAGGACTCTACCCCGGCACGCAACCGAACCTCGCCCGATTTCATTGTCGTAACATGCCCCGGTAAATATGTATCCTTTTTGAATCATGCAAACATCTAATGAATTGATCTTTTCCCCGTAAGCTATTTGCATTTGCTCCGAGGTCGATCCGGGCGGCATGTAAACTCCATAACTGCCGTTCCCCCCCCCGCCGCAATCCACCCAATCTTGCCGCCAGCTCTCAATGCTCGCATCTTTCTTCTCCCACTTCTGACCATAGGCTTTAGGATGAAGCAGCCGATATCTTGCCTCATCACTCATGCCACATGTTGCCGTCCCACCGATGCATAACACACTGCAACCGGAAAAAATGACGGACGAAGCGAAGAGGACACCGATTCGGAAAATGCCATTCATTTGATTCCCATTTTCAACGCTGTCACTACCGCATTCCACAATGCTGGTGACAAAAACTCCGAAAGCGCCAACGGCGTCGCTGGCAACAAGGCCGTCGTCGTCACGGCATTATCGTAGATCTTCCGCTCGAGATCCGTCATATTCCGCTTAATATTGCCTTGATCATCATATAGACCGCTCCATTTGCCACCCAGCATGTCATGGCTCCCCGCAAATGATTCAATTAGCTTATCTTGCCAGCTTCCTGGCGCGTAAGGAGCTCCGAACAAGGTACCCTTGCTCCCCTGAATTCCCCCGGTTGGTCCCACCATGAGTTGAGCGTCGGGGTGTTTATCCAGGAAGGCCGTCAAGGACATATCCGCAGCCTTACTGTCGAATTGCACTCTTCCATACGCATCAAGCGCTAATTTTGGAATACCCCGTTCGTCCAGGATTTGGGCGCCGTCTGTATCGTATTGAGTCTTGCATCGCTCATTGGTAACACCACAAACAGCATCCAGATCAACACGTACTCCGCCAGCTTTGAAATCATCGCCACGGATGCCGCCGCTCGGCCCGGATTGGTTGCTAAGGACCACATCTCCATCGATTACACCGGGAAATTTCATTGAATCCTCGATGGTCCAGTCTCGCATTTTGTCTGCAACAGTAGATATCCCTTCCTTAGTGAGTGCCATGGTACCCATTCCGGTCACAAATCCTACCAAAGCATTGAGTGCCCGCTCCTGCATGGTTATATCTTTGATCTCTTGCTGCAAGGCGTTCTTCTCTTCGTCAGTCTTGGCTTTCTTGATTTCTTCCTTCAACCGCTCACGTTCTCCCGCAGAGTAGGAGGCGATGGATTTCCCTGCTTCTTTACTGAACATCTGTGTGATCTGTGCCTGTGCGACCACATCGTTTTGCAACTGCTGGCCGTCCCAGTCCTTGCTGATTTTTCCGCTACTGTCCTTGTCGCTTCTGACAGAGGTATCTCCTGCGATACCCGAAATTCCTGACGTCGTCACACTACTCTGGCTCCCACTAGCACCACCCATGCCAAATCCCGCACCGTTCATCGAAAAATTGGATCCGCTATAACCTGTGCCGACGCCTATACTCTGACTTTCAGCCTTGTAGTCACTGCGATTTTGAATATCAGACTGAATAAGCGTATCAGTAATAAAACTATTTTTTCCTTCGGCCACTGCTTTCTCAGTGCTTGAAATCTTAGCGCCCTTGAGAGCCGTATTACCCGCCACATTGATCTGGAAACCACCATCGCCGGCATTGATGCCCGACTGTTCGATCACGCTGGCGTAGTTGCCGTCGACGCTGCTGCGGCTGGCGCTGAGACTGCCGCTCATCTTGCCCATGCCGAACGACACACTAACACCCAGGCTTTGCTGATTACTCTTGTAGGTACTGGTGTCCTGCAGGCTGGCGATGTTCAGGTTGCCCGAACCACTGGTGCCCACATCCATCACGACCTGCTTGCCGCTGGCGACGGCGCCACTCAATGTCGTGTCGGTGCCCGACGTAATAGACAGCGTGTTGCCGGCATCAACGTGCGTTACTGTCTGCGTGACGTCATTGCCATCGCCGCGACCACGGCTTCCCGACAAGCCTGCGTTGAGTAACAGCCCGTCTGTACCAATCGAAATACCGATTGAACCCGACATGGCCTTGTTACTGCTGTGCTGTTCTGTCGTGCTTTGGGCAGCCAGCAACTGGACCGCGTTGTCGGCCTTCAGTGTTGTGTTGCCGCCTGCCTTGATATCACTGCCCTGGACGACGATATTGCTGTCAGTCCCGCCGCCTTGTGCCGCAATGGTGACGTTGCCACCGGCGGCGACAGCCGAGCCTCGCACGGTCGAAGCGCTCTGCGCAGAATGGCTCTCACTCTTGCTGCCGCCTATGCTGATGGCCAGATTGATGCCACCGGCCTGATCTGCCGCAGTCGCATCGCGGGTTTCAGGCGTGCCATCGGCATTGGTCTTGAGCGTTCCGTCTTCATTCTTGGCGTTGGTCAAGATTTGTGGGTTGTCTTTTCCAGCGACAGCAACACCCTGCCCAGCCTTGACTGCATCGACAGCGTTGTTTGCCGCAAAGCCGACATTGGCCGCCGCCAGCAATTGCATCCGCGAATCGGAAGTACTTTCAGCCGCCTTCTTCATCTGCTGCGCCGTCTGGATGGCAGAAATGATGGGGCTGGTGATCTGCAACGTGAGCCCACTCTGCTTGAACACCATGTCCTGCGTGCTTGCCTGGGTGTCATAGGCGGCCAGGATATCTACCTTCTTGGCGAGGATGCTGATATCGCCTGACGGCGCCATCACATTGCTGCCCAACTGCGAATAACCATTGCCGGCAACGATCGAGATGCTGCCGCCGGTGCTGCCGACCGTGCTGGCGTTATTGGTGACCTGCTTGCTTGCCTGCTCTGTTTCGAGCGACTTGCTGCCCATGGTTACGCCGAAGCTGCCACCGCTGAAGAGACCGGACGTCTTTTCTTCGCTTTGAAAACGGTTGTTATTGGTGTCTTTGGAGGTAACGATATTGACGTTGTTATTCGCAGCCAGTGTCACGTCATTCGTACCGACGACGTTACTGCCGGTCACCGTGAGATCGTTGCCGGCAGCTATCTGCACGCTATCCCCCGAGAAAGTCGTGCCAACGCTGGTGGTGGTCGCGATATCCCGCTGCGAACGGCTGCTCGACGAAGACAAAAGACCCTTGCTGGTCGTATAGATCGCCTGGTCGACCGTCGTTTCCTGTTGTGCGGCGCCGAGATCGATGTTTCTGCCTGCAGCAGCGACCAGTGCGCCGCCAGAATTGGCGTAGGCGGCTTGCGCATTGATGTCCTGCCCGGCCGACATCGTCAAGGCCCCGGTCGTGCCAATGCTGGAACCCGCTACCTGGGTATTGCTCGTGTAGAGATGGTTTTGGCTATCGAAGGTAACGTCGTAACTATCCCTGGTCTTCACCGTCCCGAGATTGATATCGCGATTGGCAACCAGAACCGCATCGCCACTGCTCTGAACAGATGCCGCCACCGCATTGATATCCCGCCCCGCCTGAATCGCCAACTGCCCCGCATTGACACTACTGACCTGATCAACCTTGGTATTCAAGCCATCATGCGTCATGTTCGACGCGGTGGTGGTCACCAGATTCACATCGCGCCCAGCCAGGATGCCAACCCGGTTGCCGCTGATGTTGCCGCTGCTCTCTACGTCGTTGGTGGCCGTCAACGCGACACTGCCCGTGGTAGATGAGCTGGCAATGCTGCCCGTGTTATGAATGTCGGTCGCCTGCACCACCGAGTTATTCGACGCCAGCAAGATACCGCCGTTGTCCAGCGTGCCGCTGACCTTCAGGTCGATGTCCTTACCGGCGATCAAGGTTCCGGCAGGCTTGATATCTTCGGTGCTGGCGCGGCTCAGGTACACCACCGGCGTCAGTGCCTTGGTGGTGGTGCCGTCAGGCAGTTTTACATCCTGCTCCACCAGCCACACGATATCGGAGGTCAGCGCCGCGATCTGCGCATCGCTCAATGCGATGCCTGGCGTCAGCTGGAAGCGCGATGCGCTGGCTACGCCGGAATCCATCAGCGCCTTGTACTGGTCCTCGGCAGAGACGTAACCGTCGAGCATGCGCTTGCCAGTCAGTTCGGCCACCTGGTCGGTGATCAGCTTCTGTTCGTAAAAGCCATCGCCCAGCCGCTTTTGGGTAATCTGCGGGTCGAGCGTCATCCGGCCCAGCATGTAGTCGCTGGAGATGAAGGTCTTGTAGTCGGTGAATTTCGGGTCCGTCTCGATCAGGTAGTTCTGTCCTGGCTGGTTACGTACCGTGAACAGGCCGCTGTTGGGAATCGAGAAATGCGGCAATCCGCCGGCGCCAACGCCGGTCCCTCCGGGCGCGCCAGCGCTCAGGGCCGGGTTGCTGATTCCCGCAGGCGTGGCATTCTGCTGCACGCTCGCCACCGGCAAGTCCAGCGTGGCCGACGCCATGACGTTGTCATAGGCCGCACCGCCGTTGTTATAGGTGTAATAGTTGGTGTGCGGATGGCCGCTGACCCAGTGGTAATAGTTTTGTCCGGCAGTCATGTGCCAGATGGTGGTCTGCGTCCCGGTGGCGCCGATGTTGTCGATGGCCCCCACCGAGCCCGACAAGGTGCCGCCCGCAATCATCACGCTCTTGTCGTTGGTCACGCTGCCGGAGAGCAGCATGTTGCCGCCAGAACTGATGCGGCCCGGATCACTACTGAGCACCACGGTCTTCTGCACCACCTCGACATAGTCGCGTTTGTAGAATTGTTCGAAGCGGTTGCCGTCCGGGATCACCAGCACGATGCCGCCACCACCGCTGTCGCTCCAACTGACCTGATTGGCGTCGTACCAGGTGTTAGGGGCCGCCCAGTTGGCATATTGGGTCACGTATCGGGTCAGCGCGGCATCGTCCTGCAGCGTGGTGCTGAAGTGATTGTTGCGATTGATCAGCGTAGCCGTCTGCAGGCTCAGCGCGCCACCGGCGTCGATCGTTGCCGATTCGTTGATGATGCTGGTGGCGCTGCCGGTGGCCTGGTTGTTGCCGTCCAATGCGCCGGCAATGGTCATGTCGCCCAGGCTTTGCAGCAAGGCGTGCTCGCTGTTGGTTACCTGGTCCGCGCCGATCTGCACGCTGTTGCGTGCGGCCACGACACCGGCCACGTTGGTTGCCGTGTTGACGTTGTTGGTGAAGTTCTGCCCGCCTAATGCAATGTCTTCGCCATAGATCTTGCCGGTATTGTGCAAGCTGGTCGCGGCCCGAACCACTGTCGTGGCACCACTGTTGATCAGTCCGTTGTTGTCAACACTGTTGGCGGTCAGATTGAGATTGCGCACGGCGCTGAGCGAACTGGTGTCGGTGCTGGTGAACCCATTGGTCACATTGACGTTCAGGTCGCGTGTCGCACTGATGTCGCCTTGGTTGTCCAGCGAGGCAACCTGCAGCGACAGGTCGTTGCCCACCAGCACCTGTGCGCCCTGCCCGTTGTTGATCGCCTGGCTGGTCAGTTTCACGTCGCCGTTGCCACCGATCACACCAGTGTTGGCCACCCGTGCATTGTTGGCGTTAAGAATCTGCGCGCCACCGTCGATCTGTGTCAACCCGCTGCCGCTGTTGGCGATCTTGCCGTCGCTGTTGTCGATGCTGGCGGCGGCCAGGTCGAATGTCGCGGCACTGCCGCCGGCTTCGATGCGCCCGCCGTTGTTCTTCAAGGCGCCGCTGGCCGCCACGTCAAGATTGCCGTCGCTATGGATGACGCCATTGACGTTGCTCAGGTTGGCGCCAGCGCGCAGCAGCAAGTTGTCCTTGGCGTAGAGATTGCCACCAGTGTTATCGATGTCGGTGGCGGCAGTCAGCGTCAGGTTGCCGTTGTTGGCCGCATTGCCCGAAGCGTCGATGCCGGCGGCGATCGAGTTGGACGACTTGATGTCGTGCGCCTGCACGGTAACGTCGGTCCTGGCGGCGATGACACCGGTGTTGTCCAGCGCGCCGGCAGCGTTAATCCGGGCCGCCTGCCCTGCATAGAGGTTGCCACTGTTCGCGACATTGCTCTCACCGGCAATAGCGATGTTGCCGCTGGCTGTCGTGCTGCCACCCAGTGTCAGCATGCCACGGCTGTCGATGTTGATGTCGCCGGCCTGCGCGGCGATATTACCCATGCTGCGCACGCCGACGCCGCTCTCGGTGCCCACCAGTCGGATCCGGTTCGCGTACATGCCGCCCATCTGGGCCAGGTCGATACCGACCGTAGGTTGTGTGCCTTGGCCCCCGATCACCTGTACGCCGAGGTTGGCATAACTCACCAGGTTGGCGCCGCTGATCACATTGAGCTGCTTGCCCCATAGCTCGCCGTTGACTTGCACGCTGCGGGCGATGAGATCAACCTGGTCCAGGCTGGAGGCGTTCATGCCGCCGCTGCCGATGCTGATATCGCCCCGCGTCACGCGCAAATTAGCCACGCTGCCATCGCCGGCGAACTCTGGCGACCCCGTGGTCAAGGTACCGCGACTGGTGTTGATGAAGCCGCAATTGCTGCACGAGATGCCGTTGGGGTTCGCCACGATCACTTCGGCGCGCTGGCCGGCGACTTCGATGAAACCGTTCAACTGGCTGCGCGAGGCGCCGGTGACTTCGTTAAGGATGACGCGCGCGCTGCCCGCGACCAGCGCCGCGTTGGCAGCGATATAACCTGCCTGCTGCGTCTGGGTGTACGTGGTTGCGTTATTGAGGATGGCGCCGCCCCTGGCGACGTTGAACTGGTCGTAGCGATTGTGCGATACGCCCGCGGCATTCGGTGTCACGATCTGCACCACCGGCAAACCGTTGGCCGACTGGTCGACCACGGGCCGGGTGGCCGCATTGCGGTCGGCCACGATCTGGGCCGACACCACCGTCACGCCACCGAACAACGCACAGACAAAGACCGCCACCTGCGCCAGGCGCATGCTCCTGGCGGGACGCAACGGCTCCGCGCCGGCAGCGTCGACGGCGCCCCGCGCGCCATTGCCGCGATCCCCTGAGCCGTTCTCGGCCACCACCATCAATGCGCCCCGATGCGCATTGAACACGATTCGATATGCTTTCTTGTTCATTTTTCCTGGCCCGATTATTTAGTATTGGTAGCTGATGCTGAAACCGGCTGACGGCGTGGCCGTCTTGAGGCCATCTGGCTTGACCAGCGCCCATCCGGCAAAGACGTCATAGCGCACGCCACCGGCGTTGCCGCGCATGCCGATAGCGGCCCCCGCCATCGTGGTGCCGAGCAGGGTTTGGGCACCGGGACCAAACACCCGTCCCGCATCCAGACCCACGTAGAGCGCCTGGCGACTGCCCCCCAATGGCATCTCGATTTCATTTCTCAGATAGACACCGCGCTCGGCCGCCAGCGTCTGTTCGCCATCGAAGCCGCGCACCGTATAACGGTTGCCGATCGAGAACTGCTCCGACAGGAAAAGCGTGGACTGGGTGTTCTGCCCGCGCAATGCACCGATGTAGGCGAACGGCTGGCCGCCCAGCTTGAACGGGGCATACAGGCTGGCGTCGACGGTCTGCAAGGTATAGCGGTGGGTGGGCGCGTCAGACAGACGCGGTTCAAGGTCGGGCTGGCCGTTGAACCACGACACGCCCCAGCGATTGGCCAGCACCAGGTTGAACTGCGCATCACCGATGTAGCGCGTATGCACCCAGGCCAGTTCGGCGAAGGTGGTATTGCGACGCTGCACCTCGATCTCGGTATCGTCGATGTAAGACCGGCTCCAGCGCTTGGCCACCTTGAACTGCACGCTGTGCTTGGCGAACTGGTCGCGGTAGAACAGGCGCTGGACCGTGAACTCCAGGTTACGACTCTTGCCGCTGGAGACGAAGGTCTGGAACAGGCCCGCTATCTGCTGGTGATACGAGAACGTGCTGGCAGCAGCAGAGAAGGTCCAATAACCGTAGGGAATCGAATAATAGACATTGCCGCCGGTGGTGCCGCGCTGCTGCCCGCGGCGATCGGCGTCGGTGTTGACGCCGACATTGAACAGGTCGTTCAGGCCAAGGGCGTTGTCCCAGGCGAAATTGGCGCTGCTTTGCAGCTTGCCGGTGCCCTTGGCGCCGCTGTCATCGAGTGACAGCGTGAGCCTCCAGGGTTTCACGCGCTTGACGTTGATGACCACATCGCTCTCGCCGGGCAGTTCGCCGGGCACGATTTCCATCGCCACGTCCTGGGTTGGCACGCGCTTCATCTGCTCCAGTCCCTGCTCGAGATCGCGCAGGTTCAGCAACTGGCCAGGGCCGGTAGGAAAGGCATTTTTCCAGTTCGCGCTATCTGCCTCGGCTGAAAACTTGATGGAGCGGATCAGGCCCGGCACCAGTGTCAGTTCCAGCTGGCGCGAGGACAAGTCCTGCGCCGGGATACCCAGGCGGGTCGTGCTGTACCCCTTTGACAGGATCAACGCAGTGAGGCGCTTGACGATCAGGTTCAGGCCATCACGGCCAATGCAGGCGCCGGTATATTGCTCCAGGTATTGCTGCGCGAAGCGGAAAGGATCCTGCTGCAAGGCGCTGGCGCCGGCGGCATGCGCCGCTGCGGGAAGCTGCTCGGGCACGCGCAGCACGAAACTGTCGATCGTGAAGCACGGCGATTGCGTTGGAAGGGTTAAGGAGTCCGGTGCTTCGACCGTTTCCTGTAAATCAACTTTAGGCGCATTCAGCTGACGTTCGCGTTCTGAAGCTTCAGCGCGGGCGCGCCGTCGCTGCTCTTCGCTGTCCCCCGTCTGCACCGTTTGCGCTGAACCCACATGACAAGACACCAACAACCACAGTGCAGCCCCCACTTTGGCGCACTTATATTTTCTATTTTGGACAAGCAAACTACACCCCGTAAAACCCCGTTTATCTTCAAATTATTTCTGCACGGAATTTTACTGCTGAGCACTCTTCTCGCAAAACGGGAACGTATGTTTTTGTGAAGAAATTTGCCCAGACACAACAAATACTTATCAGCAACACAAGGCAACTTGTCTAAATATTTATACAAATTGCCAAGTCGGCGAAGATTCGGGGCGGCCTTGGGGTGCTGAAAGACGCTGGACCCTGACTTTCGTCAGGGCGACTGAAGTTGATTGATAAGCCACCGGGCTTAGAGGCGAGTGCCCTGTTACAAGAATGTACCCGGGCCTCTCCGCGAAGGCGACGGAGGTTAATTTATAAGTGTCCTGTCGTCCCGGCGAAGGCCGGGACCCAGCGACTTTTTTTACAAGCCGGCATGGCGCCGCCCCTCACCCCCGCGATGGTGGCAACACCTGTGCGGACACCGAGGCATCATCACTCTCGGCACCACGCAACCGGTGCCCGGCTGCCAACCAGAATAATCCGGCCGTCTCAGCCCAGATGCTCATAGAGAATGGCCACCCCCACGCCAATGAGGACGATGCCGCCGATGATCTCGGCCCGCTTGCCGATCAAGCCGCCCAACGCCCGCCCCAGCAGGATACCGATGGTGACCATGACGGTGGTCGCCAGGCCGATCAGCAGCGAGGCCTCGACGATGCTGACGTCGATAAACGCCAGGCCCACACCGACCGCCATGGCGTCGATGCTGGTGGCCACGGCTGTCAGGGCCAGCTTGATGACGGATTGATTCTGCGCCGGCGCGGCTTCATCGTCGTCGGCCTTGCTCAGGCCTTCGCGCACCATGCTCACGCCCAGCACCAGCAGCAGCGTGAAGGCGATCCAGTGATCCCAGGCGGCGACCCATTCGGTGGCGATCGATCCGATCAGCCAGCCGATGATCGGCGTGATGGCCTCGATCACGCCAAACAGCAAGCCGATACGCAATGCCTGCAAGAACCGGGGCCGTTGCATGGCCGCGCCCTTGCCGATGGCCGCTGCAAAGGCGTCGGTAGACATCGCAAGCGCGAGGAGAATCAAAGAGGGGAAATTCATGGGGTGGTTCCGGGTCGGGCGAAATCCATGACGTAGCCACACGCCCGACCAAAGGCGTGGAAACGTCAATGGTCTCGCCTACCGCATTTGGCTACCCGTGCCACGACAGAAAGTCGAGAATGTTGACACGGGCTCTTCCGAGTGATTCGGAAGCTGGCTACTCCCCAAAGAGAACCGGCATTTTACCTGAGCATGAGGCGGCGCCAAAGATTTTTTTGTGCTCGGATTATTTTCTTGCGCACTTTTTCCTGAAGGCCCTGTCATAAGGGCCGCGTGCGCTCTCGCATCTTTGGTTATGATGTCGACGGCTCACGTTTAGTCGAGGGGGATTGGGCGTTGCTGGGGGCGACGCCATGTTATCCAAAAGGCCGGCGGGACGGCGGAAAGTGCTTGTGTGAAACAGTTAATGAATCGGCTTTGGCTAGGATTGGCCGGCATGTTCTTCTTTTGGGCCCTGGGCATGCTCAGCGCCAATGAACTGGCCAAGAGCAGCGTGTTGATGGCCACCAGCCTGCCGGGGATCGCCGGCCTGCTGATTGTTATTCCTTATTGTCGAAACAGACCGCGCTGGCTGTCCGGCGCCAGCCTGCTGATCATCCTGCTGTTCTTCCTGGATGCCGCCATCAAGGGTTTCCTGCGCGACCACTTCGGCTTGCGCCCCAACCCGATCCTGGTGCTGCAGGCGATCTTCAACTCCAATCCGGCCGAGACCAGCGAATTCCTGCGCCATAACTGGCGCGACCTGGCGCAAGCGGTGGCGGCGTTCGCCCTGGTGGCATTGGCCATCTGCTGGGCCGAGCGTCGGCTGTCGCGCAGCGAGACCCCGCCGGCCATCGGCCGTGGCGGCATGGTGACCATCGGCAGCTTGCTCACGGTGTTCCTGGCGCTGCACTTCAACCCCACCATGGCCAAGGAAAACCCGCTTCTGTTCTGGCCGATCCGTTATCTCGACTACCAGGCGCAACTGGCGCAGGCACAGGATATGCAGCGCAATGTCGCGCGCAGCATGGCCCATCGCTCGCAGTGGCAGGTGCGATACCAGGGGCCGGACGCCAACACCGTGGTATGGATCATCGGCGAGAGCATCAACCGCAACAACATGTCGTTGTATGGTTACTCCCGCAACACCACGCCGATGCTGGACGCCATGCGGCGCGACCTGATCGTGTTCAGGGATGTGGTGTCGTCGGAACCGGCGACGATGTCGTCGCTGATGAAGATGCTCACCCCCGCCGATCTGAACGACCCGCTGGCCTGGAGCAGCAAGCCCGACATGCTGATGCTGGCCAGGGAGGCCGGCTACCGGACCTTCTGGATTTCCAACCAGGTGCCCAATGACGGCTGGCTGGGGCTGGTGTCGGGCCGCGCCGACGAACAGGTGTTCATCAACCGCGGCGCCGGTCGTGGCGAGAACAACTACGACGGCAACCTGCTGCCCGGCCTGGAACGGGCGCTCGACGACCCGACACCGAAGAAATTCATCGTGGTCCACCTGCTGGGGGCACACCCTACCTACGACATGCGTTATCCGCAGGGATTTTCCCGATTCGAAGGCGTGCGCGACTTGGTGAGCGAGCAATTGACCAGCGCCGGTCGCTCGATGTGGGTGCGCCAGCAACGCGACGAATACGACAACGCCATCGCATACAACGATTTCGTGGTGGCCAACATGGTGCAACGGGTGATGCGCGCCCATCCTGACCGCCACGCCAGCGTGCTGTTCAGCTCGGACCACGCGCAGGAAGTGGGACATACCCGCGACCATGCCGGCCAATCCGTGGCCGATGCGTCCGGCTATGAAATACCGATGTTCATGTGGACCCGCTCATTCGTGGCGAAAAGCGTGGACGAAAAGGCGCAGCTGGAGCACCGGCCCTACCAGACCGATCATCTCGAACATACGATGATGGCATTGCTGGGGATTCAATCGAGCTACTACCGCCCTGCCCGCGACATCCTCAGCGACGGTTTCCTGCGGGAGGATTTTTTCAATGGACTGCGGCGCATCAACGGCAAGCCTTACGAGCCGCGTAGCGTGATGTATTGAGTCAAACCACGCGCCCCGAATGGAACTTTGCTGCAGCACCTGCCACCCATCGTGCACATCGCTTATTTGACGGGGGGGAGGTATGCGACAGACCAATTTTCCATCGACGTCGCTATCCAGCGCCAACGCCTACGCCGAGCATCCCGACACACGGCCTCAGCCATTCGCCCGCCCGGCGCTGCCGCTGCGGCAGGCGGCACAGCCGCCATCATCCCCGCAGCTGCAGTCGGCCGCCCGGCGCGGTCGCGGCCAGCTGATGCACACGATGAATGCGGCCGGGCCGCTTCGCGATGACGAACTGTTCTTCGGTGCCATGAGCGGTGCGCCGGCGCCGCAACGCCAGCAATCGGGATTGACCGATCTATCGGATCTGTCGGCCTCATCGTTCGCACGGTCCGACTCCTGGACTTCGCAGGCCTCCTATTCCACCACCGCCTCATCGACGCCATCGGCCCAGCTGCAGCACGCCGCGCCGATGACCAGCCCTCCGGCTGCACGGGCCCAGCGGGCCATCGATTTCTTTCACGCCAATGCCGCCGGCGGCGTTGCCTATACGCCGCTCCATCCTGAATTCCTGGGTAATACCCGGCATCTCAGCGTCAACGCAGAACAAGCGCTCGAGCGCCGACTGGGTGAACTGTCATCGCTCGAAAAACAGGCCCACCGCTACCTCGAGGCCGTCGATACCGACCCTGAACTGGCCGCGGCGCTGCAAGCCCAAGGCTGGTCAGCCGACCACATCGAATCGATGGAAGCGCAACTGTCGGCGCAATGCCAGCAACAGAAGAAAGCGATCTACACCTTGCAGGCGCATTCGCTGGTACGCGTCAGCGAAGATCCGATGCGTACCTGGGTGGCGCAGCAGATGATGGATTCGCCACAGTCGCGCGACGGCCTGCGCAACTATCTCAAGGACACCCGGCCGCTGGAACTGCAGGTCAAGCGCAACCAGCTCGCCGACATCAGCGCCCGGCTCGGCAGCCCGCCGCCACGCGGCGCAAGCTCACAGCAGGTCGAGCAATACAACAGATTGTCGATGGCTGCGGGCGTGTTGCAATCCGAGATCATGGCCCTGGAGCCACAGGTGGACCCACGCCAGATATCGCAGCAGGAAAACAGCCTGGTGCTGTCGACCGAGGTGTCCGACCGCTACCTGGCCAAGCGCTACGAACCGCTGCGCCAGGCACTGCACGACTTGCGCAACCAGGCCGACCGCGCCGGGAACCTGGCCAGAAGGAACAACCAGCCCGAAACGCATGAACTGGAAAAGTTCAGGGCCGAGGTCAACGAGATGATCGGCGATATGTTCAGGGCTGAAAACCAGCGCACCAGCTCGCTGGTGGAGCAAGCCTATTCCAGCCAGACGGCGCTACGCATGGATTTCGTGCCGGAAGCGGCTGGCAGCCTGGTCAACCTGATCGCGATGCACAAGCAGAACACCCAGGTGCCAAGCGAATCCGCGCACGTCATCGATGCCCGCCGCCAGCTGGATACGGCACGCCGGCAGCACCAGCCGGCACATCAGCAGTTCATGCAGCAGCAGGAAGTCATGCAGCGCACCGGCGCGGCCATCAATGACCAGGTAAGAGCGAACGTGCAGCGCACCTATGCGCAGTTGCAACAGGCCGAACAGGTTCACGGGCCGGTTGTGGCCCAGGCCGACAAGGACCGCGCTACCGCCACGGCCTTCGCCGAAGAATCGCGCAAACGCCAGCAATTCTGCGAAGACACCCTGCACCAGATGCTCGACGCCAAGATCGACGACACCATGCTGCGCGGTTTCGCATCGTTATCGTCGGCCCCACCGCCCAAGCTGGTCGGCGAACAGACCGAACTGATCCGCAAGCACTACGACGGTCGTCTGCAGCAACTGTCGACGCAATGGCAGGACAACGCGCTCAAGATAACGACACTGCGCCAGCAGGCGCAGCAACAGGGATGGGAGACGTCTTCCTATGCCGCCCAGTTGCACGCCCTGGACCAAGCCCAGCGCAATAATGTCGGCCAGTCACGTGGCTTGAGCGACAAGCTGGATTTCCTGAATCGACGCTAGGCGGCGATCAACCGGCGCCGGGATTACCCGGGCTCATGCCGAGAACTCCAGCAACGACTGGAACTGCGGCAAGGCCAGCACCACACGCCGCGCCTCTTCGTGCAATGGCAGGCCGAGCCTGCGCGCATGCGCGGCAATGGCCTTGAGGTCGCCACCGGCAAAACGGATCGCAGCGAAGAACTCGGCGCGTGCCGGTGCATGCCCGGCCAAGGCGCCGAAACGGGCGACCAGGCCGGCGGCATCGGTGAATTCCAGCGCGAATCCTGCCCCCAACTGGCCCAGGCGGGCGAAATCGGCGCCCGCGCGGGCCGGGTCGGCACTGACCACCAACAGGCTGGCGATGCCCTGCACGCCATTGGGATGCGCCATCCACTCCGGGCGCCAGACCAATTCCGGCGTGAAGTGATGACAGGCATAGACGCGCCCGGCGGCGAATTGCCCGGGCACCAGCCGTACCGTTGAAAACCGCGCGTCGTGGGCCTGGCCGTCGATCGCCACCGGGCGCGAAAAGAACTGCACCGGCTGCGCGACCAGGCCCTGCCCGCTCCAGGCATCGTGGCAATGCTGGGCATCGTCGACGGCGTAGACCAGGCCATCAATGCCGACCGGACTATCCAGGATCTCCTGGCGTACGACTTTGCTTTCGCGCGGCTGGCCGATCAACTCCAGATAGCCGCCCGGCAGCACGACCAGATGATTGACCGAGCCCAGCGTATGGTAGCCGCGTGGCGTGACGATGAAACCCAGCTGCTCCAGCTGGACTTGCGCCGCATCGATGTCGTAGTGGGTATTGAGGACCAGATGGTCGAGGGCAGATTGGCTCATGGTGAATCTTTCAGATGGTCGAGGGCCGGCATGCGGGCCGCCCGCAGTATACCGTCGCGCCGAAACGTTTGATCGATGAACACTCAAACAGCCACGCCAACAAAGATCGTTACCGCATATGCAAGCGCGGTTTTTGCATGCATGCCTGCGCTCCAGAAAATGCATAAGCACAGAAAAAAACAACGCAACGCAAGCGCCCCGCCTGCCTTATTCTGCGTCACACCCCCTATCCAACTTCAACGGAGCCCCCATGCCAGAACAGGTCACGGACATCGCCATCGTCGGCGGCGGTTTTGCCGGCGCGGCGACCGCCATCAAATTGCTGCGCCTGCTGGCCGAAGGCGACGCGGGCACTGACGCACTCGCCATCACCATCATCGAAAGCCGGCGCGAAGTGGGACGCGGCATTGCCTACAGCACCGATAACGCCGACCACATCGTCAATGGTCCGGCGCAGTTGTTCGGTCTTTACCCGCAGCGGCCGTCGCACCTGGCCGACTGGCTCGCCGCCAATGCCGCGCGCCATGGCTGGACGCCGCCGCCGGGGGTGGGCTGGGCCGAGGCGTTCCCGCCGCGCTGGCTATACGGCACCTATGTGCAGGACGAGTTGCAGGTGGCGCTCAAGGAGGCCGGCCAGCGCGCCCGTCTCGATATCGTCCAGGGCCGCGCGGTCGACCTGCAGTCGCGGTCCGATGGCCATGATGGCTACCGGATCACCCTGCAGGATGGCCGACAGTGGCTGGCCGCACGCGTGGTCCTGGCGCTGGGCCTGTTTCGGGCCGCGGGCGACCGCTTTCTCGGCGCGGACGAACGCGAGAAGCTGGGCCAGCGCTACATCGATGACGTCTGGAATGGCGCGGCCTGGCAGGCCAGCGCGCAGGACCAGGACATTCTGCTGGTCGGTAGCAGCCTGACGGCGCTGGACGCGGCATTGAACGCCGAGCGCGCCGGTTTCAATGGCCGCTTCCACGCGCTGTCGCGGCGCGGCCTGCTGGTGCAGGCGCGGCGCCAGACCGCGCCCTGGCCCAACCTGTTCGATCCGCAACGGCTGCCGACGACGCTGCGCGATGTCTTGCGCGTGACGCGCGCGGCGCGCCGCGAAGTCAGGCGCGCCGGCGCCGACTGGCAACAATTGCCGGGCGCGATCCGGCCGCACCTGCCGGCGCTGTGGCAAGCCGCCAGTGCCGCCGAGCGCCAGCGCTTTGTGCGTCATATTCGTCCGTTCTGGGAAATCACCCTGCATCGCGCCGCGCCCGAGTCGGGCAAGAAGCTGGCGCGTTATATCGAACAAGGCCGGCTGCAGCAGTTGACCGGGCGCATCCGTTCGCTGCGCCTGGCCGGCGACAAGGTCGAAGTGCAATGGACGCCACGCGGCCAGCAGCAAGCCAGGACCTTGCTGGTCGACCGGGTCGCCAATGCGGCCGGTTACGAATTCGACTGGGACCGCATCGACGACCCGCTGGTGCGCGCACTGCTGCAACGCAAGCTGGTGCGGCGCCACGCAACCGGCTTTGGCATCGACGCCGATCCGGCCACCGGCGCCGTGGCCGGCCAGACCCTGTTTGCGGTCGGCCATCCGCTGCGCGGCGCAGTGTGGGAGTCGAATTCGCTGGGCGAACAGATCGAAGGCGCGCAGAACACCGCCACTGCCCTGACCGCCGCCTGGCAGACCGCCGAGAGCATTTGAAACAACCCGTGCGACACCGACCGATACCAATGACAGCTCCCCGCTCCCACCTCGCGCTCGGCGCGTTCCTGATGCAGACCGGCCACCACATCGCTGGCTGGCGACACCCCGACGCGCAGGCCGATGCCGGCGGCAATTTTGCCCATTACGTCGACCTGGCGCGGCAGGCCGAAGCGGCCAAATTCGATGCCATCTTCATCTCGGACTCGGTCGGCGTGCGTGGCCGCAACCTGGCGTCGCTGTCGCGCACTGCGCGTTCCGACCAGTTCGAACCACTCACGCTGCTGTCGGCGCTGGCCGCCGTCACCGAGCGCATCGGGCTGATCGCCACCGCCTCGACCAGCTTCAACGAACCCTTCAACATCGCCCGCAAGTTTGCCTCGCTGGACCAGATCAGCGGCGGGCGCGCCGGCTGGAACCTGGTGACCTCCAGCGGCGACGGCGAGGCCGAGAACTTCAATCTCAGCCAGCACATCGACCACGGCCTGCGCTACGAGCGGGCGGCCGAATTCCATCAGGTGGTGACAGGCCTGTGGGATAGCTGGGAAGACGACGCCTTCGTGCGCGACAAGGAAAGCGGGCTCTATTTCGCGCCCGAGAAACTGCATGTACTGAACCACCAGGGCAAGCATTTCTCGGTGCGCGGCCCGCTCAACGTGGCCCGCTCGCCGCAAGGCCAGCCGGTGGTGGTGCAGGCCGGCGCCTCTGAAGCCGGGCGCGACCTGGCGGCGCGCACCGCCGAAGTGGTCTTCGTGGCGCACCAGACCTTCGACGAGGCGCGCACCTTCTACCGCGACATCAAGCAGCGCGCAGCCGCGTATGGCCGCAGTCCGGACCAGATCAGGATCATGCCGGGCATCTTCCCGGTGGTGGCGCCCACGCGCGCCGAAGCGGAAGACAAATTCGAGGCCTTGCAGTCGCTCATTCCCACCGTGGTGGGCGTGGCGCTGCTGTCGCAGATGGTCAGCTTCGACCTCACACCCTACCCGGTCGACGGGCCATTGCCGGCATTGCCGCCCACCAACGGCGCCAAGAGTCGCCAGCAACTGATGCTGGACCTGGCCCGCCGCGAAGGACTGACGATTCGCCAGACCTACCTGCGCATCGCCGGCGCCAGGGGCCACCAGCAGGTGGTAGGGAGTCCGACCGATATTGCCGACCTGCTGGAGGCCTGGTTCAGGGATGGCGGCGCCGACGGCTTCAACATCATGTCGCCGGTGCATCCGGTGGGACTGACCGACTTCATTACGCTGGTGCTGCCGGAGCTGCGCCGGCGCGGGCTGTTCCGCACCGAATACGAAGGGCGCACCCTGCGCGAGCACCTGGGCTTGCGGCGACCGGCACATCGCGGCTGAACACGCGGCATCGCATGTCCTCGAACTCGATCTATAATAATGAGAATTATTATCAGAAAGATCCAGGGGGCGCGCCATGTCGCATTCCGATTCCATTCCACCACCGCAGTTGCAGGCCCTGTATGCCGACCACCATGGCTGGCTGCAGACCTGGCTGCGCAAGAAGCTGGGCTGCCACTTCACCGCCGAGGACCTGACCCAGGACACCTTCGTGCGGCTGCTGGTGCGTCCGCGCGAACTCGATGGCACGCGTAATCCCCGCGCCTACCTGAGCACCATCGCCCAGGGCCTGGTGGTGGATCACTGGCGCCGCCAGGAGATCGAGCGGGCCTGGGTCGCGACCCTGATGCTGCTGCCGGAGGCGGTCATGCCGTCGGCCGAGCAGCAGGCCATCATCATCGAAACATTGATGGAAGTTGACCGGATCCTGGCCAGCCTGCCGGAAAAGCCGCGCAGCGCCTTCCTGCTGGCGCATCTGCATGACCTGACCTATGCCGAGATTGCCGGGCAGTTGAACGTGTCGGAACGGATGGTCAAGAAATACATGGCGCAGGCGATGCTGCATTGCCTGTCGGCCAATGCCAGTTTTCGGGAGGCGCTGGCATGAGCCGGCCACGCATGGATGGCGCCATCCAGGAAATCCCCTTTGCCACACTGGAACAGGCGGCCGAATGGTTTGCCGTGCTGCGCTCGGGCCAGGTGGCGCAGGACGAGCGTCAACGCTGGCAGGACTGGCTGGCGCGGGACGCCGCCAACCGCCATGCCTGGGCCCAGGTGGAGGCCATCAGCCGCGGGATCTCGGTGGCCAGCGCCGAACCGGCAGCGGCCAGTTCGGCGCTGCATGCGGCAAGCCAGTTGCGCCGCCGCCGCAAGCTGCTCAAGACGCTGGTGCTGTCGGCGGTGACGGCCGGGCTCGGCTGGCAACTGGCCCGCCAGCAACAATGGCCGTCGGCCATCGCCGCCCTGAATGCGACCTGGCGCACCGGCATCGGTGAAAGCCGCAACGTGACGCTGGCCGACGGCAGCCAGCTCTGGCTTGACACCGCCACCGCCGTCAATGCGCAATTCGATGACCAACTGCGGCAGTTGACGCTGGTCCGCGGCGAGATGCTGATCCAGACCGGCACCGATCCGCGCCAACCGCCGCGCCCTTTCATCGTGCAGTCTCGCGATGGCAGCATGCGCGCCCTGGGCACCCGTTTCAACGTGCGCCAGTTCGATGGCTATACCCGCCTGAGCGTGATCGAGGGCCGGGTCGAAATCACTCCCGCCCTGCCCGGCGCGGCGCGCCAGATCATCGCCGCCGGTGAAGAGACCACCTTCACCCACCAGCAAATCGCGACGCCAGTCGCATTGCCGCCAGCCCGCACGGCCTGGTCGCAGGGGCTGCTGATTGCGCAGGACCAGCCGCTGGATGCGTTCCTGGCCGAACTGGGGCGCTATCGCAGCGGTTACCTGGGATGCGATCCCGCAGTGGCCGGCTTGCGCGTGGTGGGCGGTTTTCCGCTGCGCGATACCGACCAGGCACTGGCCATGCTGGAGGCGGCGCTGCCGGTACAGGTGCGCGCCATCATGCCGTGGTGGGTGACGCTCAAGCCGCGTCGCGCCGATCAATAAAAATATTGGCGGGCAATCAGTTCCCTTTTTCCAGGCTCGTTCGGAAAGCTGAGTGAAGACAACCAGAACTCATCTCCGAAAGCGTCCATGACATCCCATTCCGTTCGTCGTTCCGCATTCAGCGCTGCCCTGACACCCACTGCCCTGGCCGCCCGCACCCTGCTGGCTGGTGTGCTGGCCGTGGGTGCGCCACTCGCCGCGCACGCTGCCGATACCCCATCGCAACCATCTGCGCCGCGCAGCTACAGCATTCCGGCCGGTCCGCTCAATGCCGTGATCGCCCGCTTCTCTGCCGAATCGGGCGTGTATGTGGCCGCCGATGGCGCGCTGACCGCCGGCAAGACCAGCCCCGGGCTGCAAGGTGCGCTGACGGCGCAGGAAGCGCTGGCCCGGTTGCTGTCAGGCAGCGGATTGGAGGCGGTGGCACAAGGCGACGGACGTTATGTCCTGCGACCGGGTGCGGCGACGGCAGCGCCCGCTGCGACGGACATGTTGCCCGAGGTGCGGGTGCAAGCCGAAGGCGAGACGGCCCGTGGCCACGTCGACGGCTATGTGGCCCGGCGCAGCGCCACTGCCACCAAGACCGATACCCGGCTGATCGAGAATCCGCAGTCGGTGTCGGTGATCAGCGCCGACGAACTGGCCGATCGCAAGGTCGAGACGCTGGACGAAGCCTTGCGCTACACCGCTGGCGTCACCCCCAACATGAAACCGTGGGCGGTCGACGAATTCTCGATGCTGCGCGGTTTTACGCTGGGCACGGCAGGCATCTTCCAGGATGGCCTGCTCACTACCGGGCGCGCCTATTCGGCACCGATCGAACCCTATGGACTGGAACGGCTGGAAGTGCTGCGCGGTCCGGCCTCGGTGCTGTATGGCCAATCGCCCCCGGGCGGTATGGTCAACGCCGTCACCAAGCGCCCATCGGCCACGGCCGTGCGCGAGATCGGGGTGGAGTACGGCACCTATGATCGCAAGCAACTCAAGGCCGACATCGGCGGCGCCCTCGATGCGAGCGGCGAATGGACCTGGCGGGTCACGATGCTGGCCCGCGAATCGGGCACCCGGCTCGATTTCGACCGCGATGACCGGCTGTATGTGGCGCCGGCACTGACCTGGCAGCCCAGCGCGGCTACCCGCATCACGCTGCTGGCCAACTACCAGAAGGACGACCAGTCGTATGTCTGGGGCAACCAGCTGCAGAATCCGGGCGCGCGCGGGCAACTGTCGCCCAGCCTGAACATGGGCGGTCGCGACAATCGCTGGAAGCGCGAGAACCACATGTTCGGCTATGAAGTCGAACACCGCTTCGACGATACCTGGTCGCTGCAGCAGAACCTGCGCTATACCGAGACCGAACGCAATGAGACCAACGTCTTCCCGCGCGTGCTGCAGAGCGATGGCACCATCACCCGCCTGTTCTATCCGCGCTCCTCGGCCTGGCGCGGCCTGTTGACCGACACCCGCCTGCAGGCCCGGTTGCGTACCGGCGAAATGACGCACCAGGTGCTGGTGGGCGTGGACTACGCCAAGGGCCAGTCGACCGACCGTTTTCCCAATGCCATCTCGGCGATGAGCAACCTCGACGTCTACAACCCGGTCTATGGCAACAACGCCACGGTGGTGCCATCGACCAATCCGCGCATAGAGCAATATCCATCGAGCCAGCTTGGGGTCTACCTGCAGGACCAGTTGAAGTGGGACAAGCTGGTCGTGACCGGCGGCTTGCGGCGCGACCGCGCACAGACCGCCAACACCACCGTGCGGCCGGCCGCCGGCACCAGCATCCTGTCGTATGACCAGGCCACGGCCAAGACCACCGGGCGCCTGGGCGCGGTCTACCTGTTCGATTCGGGCTGGGCGCCCTATGTCAGTTACTCGACCTCATTCACGCCCGAGACCGGGCGTGACGTCAGCGGCCAGTTGCTCAAGCCCTCGACCGGACGCCAGATCGAAGCCGGCCTGCGTTATCAGCCGGAGCATGCCCGCACCAGCTATACCGCCAGCATTTTCAGGCTATTGCGCAACAACGTGACGACGGCCGCGCCGAGCGATCCGGGCGCGCTGGTGCAAACCGGAGAGGTCAGGTCGCAGGGCCTGGAACTGGAAGCCAGAAGCGAACTCACCCGCAACCTCAGCATCGTGGCGCAGTACACCTATCTCGACACCAGGATCACGCAGAGCAACAACGGCGACCAGGGTCTGGCGCAGCAAGGCGTGCCACGCCAGAGCGCATCGGTATGGACCAAATACAGCTTTAACCTGGGCGACGCTACCCGTGCCTATTCGGCGCTGGGCATCCGTGGCTTCGGCCGGGCCCGTTCCTCGCAGGACGACGACAACCGCAACATCGGCAATTCGGGCTTCGGCCTGCTCGACGCGGCGCTGGGCTTCGACCAGGGGCCTTGGCGCTTTTCGGTCAACATCAATAACCTGCTCGACAAGCAGTTCCTGGTTGATTGCAATGGCACCTTCTGCTATCGCAATGCCGAGCGCACCATCAACGTGAGCTCCAGCTACCGCTTCTGATGGCCAAGCCCGGTCTGCGGCAAGCCATGGCCGGCCTGCATGTGTGGGTCGGCGTGCTGGCCGGCTGGCTGCTGTATGCCATCTTCGTGACCGGCGGCATCAGCTTCTTCCGGCAAGAGCTGTCGCAATGGATGCGCCCCGAGATCGCCGCGGCGTCGCCGCAAGACGATGCGGTGGTGGTGCAACGCGCGCTTGCGACGCTGTCGCAGGTCGCCGCTGGCAGCGATAAGTGGGTGCTGACACTGCCGGGCCCACGCAGCAATGCGGTCGAGCTGGAGTGGGAAAACGGTGGCCGGCACCAGCGCGCCCTGCTCGACCCCGCCACCGGAAAGCAGGTAGTGGCGCGCGACACCTTGGCTGGCGAATTCTTCTATTACTTCCATTTTTCGCTGCATTACCTGCCGCGCATGACGGGCCGCTGGCTGGTCGGCCTGTGCGCCATGATGGCGCTGGTGGCAATGGTGTCGGGGCTGATCGTGCATCGTCGCCTCTTCAGCGACTTCTTCACCTTTCGTCCCGGGCGCGCGAACCGTTCGTGGCTGGACGCGCATAACGGCCTGTCGGTGCTGGCGCTACCGTTTCACCTGATGATCGTCTATACCGGACTGGTTACGCTGATGTTCACCTACATGCCCTGGGGCGCGCAGGCGGTCTACGGCGAACAGGCGCGACCGGCACTGGCCAGCATCATGCAAGTGCGTCCGGACACCCCCGCCCGCAGCGGCATCGCGCACCCGTTGACGGCGCTGCCGCCGATTCTGCAACAGGCCAGCCGCCGCTGGGGTGACGCCACGGTAAGCCAGATCGTGATCAGCCATCCGGGCGACGCCAATGCGCGCGTGGCCATCGTCCGCGGCGCACGCGACCGCCTGTCGGTGGCCCCGGCCTACCTGCTGTTCGACGGCGCCAGCGGCGCCCTGCTGGCCGCGCATGATGGCGCCAGCCCGGCCATCACCGCCTGGGGCGTGGCCTACGGGCTGCATGTGGGACGCTTCGCCGATCCTTATCTGCGCTTCATGCTGTTGCTGTGCAGCCTGGCCGGCGCCGCCATGGTCGCCACCGGCATGCTGCTGTGGGTGCTGAAGCGACAGCACCGCTGGCCACCTCGCGTGCTGCTGCTGGTGGAACGCGGCAATCTCGCCTGCATTGCGGGACTGCTGGCAGCGGTGCCGGCTTTTCTGTTGGCCAATCGCTTGCTGCCACTGGATCTGGCACAACGCAGCAACCGGGAGATCGATTGTTTTTTCGCGTGCTGGGGCATCGCGCTGTTGCACGCCGCATGGCGCAAGCCGACCACTGCCTGGCGCGAACAAGTGACGGCGGCGGCCCTGTTATGGCTGGCGCTGCCCGCGGTCAATGCCGCACTGACCAGCCGCGGCTTGTACCGTAGCTGGCTGGCGGGCGACTGGGTGTTCGTCGCCTGCGATACGCTGTTTGCACTCACGGGTGCTGTCTTGCTGCTGGTGGCAGCCCGCCTGGGGCGAGACTAGCTAACTAGCTAACTAACTGGCAAAGCCGATGCGCTCCATGGTGCCGATGTGACGGCCCAGCAATTGCATGGCGCGCTCGGCGTCACCCGCTTTCAGGGCGTCGATGATGAGGCGGTGGTCCTGGTCGGAACGCGGCTGCCAGCCACGCTGCAGACCTGCCGCAAACAGGTAGCGCGAATTGGTCAGTTGCAGTTGCTTCAGGCTGGCCAGCAGGCGCGGCATGCCGCATTGCCCGGCCAGGATGTCGTGAAAGCGGCAGTTGGCGGCATCCCATTCGACCAGCGTATCTGCCTGCGAACACAGCGCATGCGCCTCTTCCAGTTGTGCCACATGCTGCTCACCCAGGTGCGGCACGCTATGGCGCAAGGCCAGCAATTCGAGCGCGGCGCGCATTTCTACCGTTTCCTTGATGGCGGCCTGGCTCAACGTGGTCACGCGTACCCCGCGCCGGGGCAAGCTCACCACCAGTCCGATCGCCTCAAGTCGGGCGAAGGCTTCGCGCACCGGGACATGACTGGTGCCGAACTCGCTGGCGATATGATCCTGACGCAGCGCCGCACCACCCTCGATCTCGCCACGCACGATGCGCAAGCGCAGCAGGTCTGCAATGCGATCGGCGGTGGTGGGTGAGGCGGTAGCGGCTAGGGATGAATCTTGCATCGATAGATTATCTATAAATTTAAGTGTTGTTCTGCATGTTTTGGCAACTATAGAATAAAAAACGTCGTGCAAGCCTCAATGGATCAGAGGCGACAATTTATTTATAGATAATTTGGCGGCATGTTACCGCCATGAGGAAGTCACTTGGATCAAGCTATCGCCGCCACACGCCCCGACACCACTGCCTGGACCACTGCCACCGTGCAGGCATTGATGGAAAGACCGTTCCTGGATCTGCTGTTCGAGGCGCAAAGCGTGCATCGTCGGCATTTCGCTGCTAACGAAGTCCAACTGTCGACATTATTATCGATCAAGACTGGCGGCTGCCCGGAGGACTGCGGTTACTGTTCGCAGTCGGCGCGCCATGGCGCCACCGGCGTCGAGGCCACGCGCTTGATGGCGCCGGCCGAGGTGCTGCAGGCAGCTCGCCAGGCCAGGGACGACGGTGCGACACGTTTCTGCATGGGCGCTGCCTGGCGCAACCCGAAGCAGCGCGATATGCCGGCGCTGACCGAGATGGTGGCGCAAGTGCGCGCGCTGGGGCTGGAGACCTGCATGACGCTGGGCATGCTCGATGCCGGCCAGGCCGATGCGCTCAAGGAGGCGGGGCTCGATTACTACAACCACAACCTGGACACGGCGCCTGACTTCTACGCCAATGTCGTCACCAGCCGGCGCTATGAAGACCGTCTGGCGACGCTGCGCGAAGTACGCCAGGCAGGGTTGCGGGTATGCTGCGGCGGCATCATCGGCATGGGCGAAAGTCGCCGCCAGCGCGCCGGGCTGATTGCGCAGCTGGCCAATCTCGATCCTTATCCCGAATCGGTGCCGATCAATCAGCTGGTGCCGATTGCCGGCACGCCGCTGGCCGACGCGCCGGCACTGGATCCGCTGGAATTCGTGCGCACCGTGGCCACGGCCCGTATCTGCATGCCGCACACCATGGTGCGGCTGTCGGCCGGACGGCAAGAGATGGATGACGCCACGCAGGCGCTCTGTTTTGCGGCCGGCGCCAATTCGATCTTCACCGGCGCGCGACTATTGACCACGCCCAACCCGGAGGCCGATCGTGATCAGCAGCTGTTCAAGCGATTGGGATTGAAGCCGATGCAGGCCAGCACCCGTCACTCGGCCCCGTGATGCCCGATGTCGTGTGTCTTGAAACGCGGATCGTGTTCGTGGTGCCAGATGCGGTACCACAGGTAAGCGCCGAAGGCACAGCCTGCGACCAGCACGTAGATGGCGTAGGCCATCAGCGCGCCGGGTCCGTACTCCATGAGCCAGTCGATGATGATCTTCATGGCTACCCTCCCCCTCGATAATGGCTTGCGGCACGACATGCGCGAAAGACGCATGGCGGCCACCGCCGATGCCGGGCCAGCGACCCGACATCATCCCTGCCGGCGCGCCCATCGGGCCGCCGAATGCACGCGCATGGATCAGTGACCGAATCGGGTCGTGCTGCGCCAGACGTAGGCGCCGAAGGCAAAGCTGCCGATCAGCACGTAAGCGATATACCAGATGAGGGCCTGCGCCCCGTAGGACATGATGAGTTCGATGAGATTCATGAGCGTCTCCACCTATTTTTTATGTGTCGCAGTAAAAGCAGAGACACTGAAATATCAAATAAGAAATAAATGGTCTTGTTATGTTTCTCGCCGCCCGAGATCAACAACGCTCAGCAACCGGCTCCCCGACTATTCCCACACCATCAGATCAGCGGCGAAATTTCCCGAACTCCGCTCCAGACCTGAGGTTTGAACTCATCTTGCTCTAGCAAAATGATGAAGTAAAGAAGCACTTATCGTGCAAAGCAGCAATTATTCGAGAAAAAGCATATCAATAATTCTATTTTGCAGATAAAAGATTTACGAATTTCCTCAAGGAACTGCGGGTTCCTGATTAGTCAGGACTAAGGAAACCGCATCTTGCATCGCAATACGAAAAGTTTCGCCTGCGTCGCCTGATGGCGACGCAGGCAAGCCCGACTCAGGCCCGCCGCCACAAGATGAGCGTACCCAGCAGACCGGCCACGAGAGAACCGAACAGGACACCCAGCTTCAGGCGGATTTCGAAATCAGGTCCGAGGCCGTCGAATGCCAGGCCACCGATGAACAGGCTCATCGTGAAACCGATGCCGCACAACACGCATACCCCGATGAACTGCCGGGTGTTGGCGCCGCCCGGCGGACTGGCCAGGCCGCTGCGGATCATCAGCCAGCTGGCGCCGAACACGCCGATGGTCTTGCCCACGACCAGCCCGGCGGCGATACCCAGCGGAACCGGGTCGAGCAAGCTGCCCAGCGACATCCCCTGCAGCGACACGCCCGCATTGGCAAAGGCAAACAGCGGCAGCACCAGGAACGCGACCCAGGGATGCAGGCCATGTTCGAGTGGTCCGGCCAGCGGCCGGCCGTCGGCGTGGCGCAGCGGGATCGCCAATGCGGTCACCACCCCGGCCAGCGTGGCATGGATGCCCGACTTCAGCACGCAGACCCACATCACCAGGCCCAGCAGCAGGTAGACGTCGACCCGGCGCACGCCAGCGCGATTCATCGCCAGCAGCAACAAGCCGGCGCCGACGGCGGCGGCCAGCATGCCTGGCGACAGGTTGTCGGTATAGAACAGGGCGATGACGACGATGGCGCCCAGGTCGTCGATGATGGCCACGGCCGTCAAGAACACCTTGAGCGACGTCGGCACCCGCGAGCCGAGCAGCATCACGATGCCGATCGCGAAGGCAATATCGGTCGCCGCCGGAATCGCCCAACCCCGCAATGCGTGCGCATCGCCCAGGTTGATCAGCGCATAGATCACCGCCGGCACCACCATGCCGCCCAGCGCCGCGGCTGCCGGCAACAAGGCCTGGCGGCGGGAAGCCAGTTCGCCTTCGACGAACTCGCGCTTGATCTCAAGACCGACCAGGAAGAAAAATACCGCCATCCACAAGTCGTTGACCCACACCAGCAAGGGCTTGGTCAACACCAGCACCCCGCCGATGTCGAGCGTGCCGGTGGTGCGGATGAAGGATTGGTAAAGATCGTGCCAGGCGGAATTGCTGGCAATCAGCGCCAATACGGCTGCGGCCGCCAGTATCAGGCCGCCAGAGGCCTCGTGCGCAAAGAATCGGGCAAAGGCGCGGCCCTTTCTCGGTTGTGATGATGTGTTGCTCAATGTATGTTCCCCCGGGATAGATGATTCGGACCCACGGCAGACTGTACCAAGAGCAACGAGTTTCTCCAACTTATGTGAGATTTGAAGCACGAATAAAAAAGGGGCCACTCTTCTCCACGAGAGCGGCCCCACCCACGCCACAAACTATCGGGTCAAGCCGCGACCCGGTCTCCACCTTTTAAATCCTGGGCCTAGCGAAACACCAGCACCGGCAAGCGACTCTGCGCCAGCACCTTTTGCGTCTGGCTGCCCAGCAGCACGCGCTGCAGTGCCGATTTGGCATGAGAGGCCATGAAGATCGCATCGCACTGTTCGCGCTCCGCCACGCGCATGATTTCTTGATAGGGCTGCGCGCCCTCGGCCACTTGCACGGTGCACGGCACGCCTTGCTGGCGCGCCATGTCGGAAATCAGGTTGACGCTGGCCACGGCGCGATCGCGTCCGGCCTGGCCCGGTTGCTGTGGATCAAGGCCGCAGTTGGCTTCGGTGATGGTCAGCGCGCGCACCCGGGCCGCCACCGACAGGCCGACCAGCCGACCGCCGCAATTCCTGGCCAGCTCGATGGCGGCCTTCACCGATTCGTTGCAGAGCCTGGAGCCGTCGGTGGCGAGCAGGATTTTCTTGAACATGATGAAGCCCTCCCTGGTAGGTCGGATGCACGAGATCCGATGGCTTCATCGTAGGCCGACGCCGGCTGGCGTGGATTGATGTGGGTCAAGCGTGGGAAGCGTGGTACGGCAGGCTGGGGCTGGCTTGCGCTGGATCAAATCCGAGGCCAGCGCCCATTGCATCTTGTCTGGTGGCGCAGAAAGGCGCTGGGTGCCGGCCTGGGCCGGCACCACGGCAGGTGGTTCAGGCCGGCTTGAACGCCAGGAACTGCTTGATCAGCACTTCCAGCACCGGCTTCAATTGCGCAGCCAGGCTGGCATCGAGCGCATACGGCGCCTGTTCCTGCATGTAGCTGCGTTGCGCCAGTTCCAGTTGCACGGCATGGATGCGATCGGCCGGCTGGCCATAGTTGCGGGTGATGAAACCACCCTTGAAGCGACCATTCAATACCGCCGGATACTGCGGCGCCAGCTGCTGCACCTGCGCCAGCAACGCTTCAGCCACGCCCGGCGCGCACGACGCGCCACTGGCCGAGCCGAAGTTGAACACCGGCAGTTCACCCTCGAACAGATGCGGAATCAACGAGCGGATCGAATGCGCGTCCCACAGCAGCGCATAGCCGTGGATCGCCTTGATGCGCGCCAGCTCGCCGGCCAGCGCATTGTGATACGGATGCCAGTACAGCGGCAGGCGGCGCGCCGTTTCGGCAGCATCGGGTTCCATGCCGTCACGGTACAGCGGCACGTTGTCGAAGGTGGTCAAGGGACACAGGCCGGTGCTGTTCTGACCCGGATACAGGCTCTGGCCATCGGCCGGGCGATTCAGGTCGATCACATAGCGCGAATACACGGGCCGGATGGTCGACACGCCCAGCGCCTGCGCAAAGTCGTACAGCTCGGCGATGTGCCAGTCGGTGTCGTCCACCTGCAGGCCGGTGTCGCTGTAGACCGGCTTGAGATCGTCGGGCAACTGGGTGCCGACGTGCGGCATCGAGATCAGCAGCGGGGTTGTACCCTGCTGCAGCTTGAAGATTTCCTGTGTCATGCGGTCATTCCTTTATCAATCATTGAGCAGGTCTGCGACTGCCGCGCGATAGTCGGCGCGGGCCTGCTGTTCCAGTGCGTGGCGGCCCTGGCTGACCACCGGGCGACCGCCGACGACCACATCGCGTATCGGCTGGCCGTCGTGTTCGCAAAATACCAGGGCCGACAGCAATTGCGCCGGCGCGCGATCGGCCAGGTTGATATCGTCGCCGTCGAGCACCACGAAATCGGCCCGCTGGCCTGCCGCCAATCCGGCCACTCGGCGCCCGGTGGCCAACGTGCCTCCCGCCACCGCCTGGGCAAACAGGCGATCGGCCACTGCCGGCATGGCGTCGCTGGCCAGCACATTGCGACGACGGTGATGCAGGCGCTGGCCGTATTCGAGCAGTCGCAGCTCGGCGCGCAGGCTGATGGCGATATTGCTGTCTGAGCCGATGCCCCAGTTGGCGCCATCGGCCAGCAGCCGCGGCGCATCGATGAGACCATCGCCAAGGTTGGCCTCGGTGGTCGGGCACAGGCCCACCACGGCGCCGCTGGCGGCCACCGCCGCATATTCGTCATCCGACATGTGGGTGGCATGCACCAGGCACCAGCGGGCGTCGATCTTCTGCTGCGACAGCAGCAACTGGACCGGCCGCTTGCCGGACCAGGCCAGGCAATCGTCGACTTCGGCGGTCTGTTCGGCGATATGGATGTGAATCGGCGCATCGGCGCCGTTCGGCTGCGCGCGCAGGCCATCGACCAATGCGGCCAGGCCCTCGGCATTGACGGCCCGCAACGAGTGCGGCGCCACGCCATAGCGGCGCATGGCGTCTTCCGGCATGACCTGCTGCAGGCGATGGCGCAGGTCGAGCATCCATTGCGGCGATGAAATGAACCGCGCCTGGTGCGGCAACGGCGTCTTGGCACCAAAGCCGCCGTACTGATACAGCACCGGCAACAACGTCAGGCCGATGCCGACATCCTGCGCCGCACGCGCCACCCGCAGCGACAATTCGGCCGGGTCGGCATAGGCCTGGCCGCCTTCGGCATGATGCAGGTAGTGGAATTCGCACACCGAGGTATATCCCGCCTTGAGCATCTCGATATACAGATGGCGGGCGATGGCCTGCAAGTGATGCGGCTGCAGGCGCTGGGCAAAGCGATACATCAGCGTACGCCAGCTCCAGAATGAATCGGTCGGACTGCCCATGGTCTCGGTCAGCCCGGCCATGGCGCGCTGGAAGGCATGCGAATGCAGATTGGGCATGCCAGGGATCACCGGACCGGCAGCCGCGGGCGCATCGCCGCGCTCACTGTCGGGCGTGACCGCCAGCAGGTCGCCGCTGGCGTCCCAGCGCAGCATCACATTGCGCTGCCAGCCGTCGGGCAGCAATGCGTGCGCACAGAACAGGCTGCTGCCGGCTTGGGGGGATTGGATCGGATTTGGCATGATTGTCGTTTATTGGATTCTTCGATACATGCGCTGGCGGCCGGGTTCAGCGGCGGCGCACGCGCACCGCCAGCACCACCGCGCCGGTGGCGCAATGCAGATCGGGCATGGCCCCGCCTTCGCGCAGCCGGGCAAACTCACCGCTGCCCAGCGGGTGTTGCAGGCCGTCGGCGTCAGACAGGCTGGCCGCGCCCTGCGCCACGTACAGCAAGACGGTGTCGGGCGGCAGGCGCGGCGAATCCTGTTCGCCCAGCACCTGCAGTTCGGCCTCGGCCTGGTCACGCCGCACCATCAGGTTGAAGTCCTGGCAAGGGCTGCCGTCGAGCACCACGCTGATGTGCGCTTCACCGGTAAAGCGGTGCGGGGCAAAAGGCGTGCGCAAGTCATGCGATGGCTGGCCCTGGGCGTGCATCACGAAACCGTCGCCACCCAGCAGCACGATGGTGCGATCGATGCCATCGAAACTCGAGAAAGCGCCGTCGCGCACCACATCGGCCACGCTGGCGCGCCAGACGAAGTCGGCATAATCGGCGCCAGGCGGCTCGACATGCAATTCGCGCGTGGCGCCGCCGCCATTCTTCCACGGCATCGCGGTGATTGCTCCCAGGCTGCCGCTGGCCGCCACCAGCGTGCTAACCGCCATGCGCCACCTCGCGTGCCAGCATGGTCTGCAGGAAGCTGCGGGTGCGGGCTTCGCGCGGATCGCCGAAGATCTGCGACGGCGGCCCGGCCTCGACGATATTGCCGTGGTCCATCACCACCACCACATCGGCCACTTCGCGGGCAAAACCCATTTCATGGGTGACGATGAGCATGGTCATGCCCTCGCCCGCCAGATTCTTCATCACCTGCAACACTTCACCCACCAGTTCCGGGTCGAGCGCCGAGGTGGGCTCATCGAACAGCATCACCTTGGGCTGCATGGCCAGTGCGCGGGCGATCGCCACGCGCTGCTTCTGGCCGCCCGACAAGGTGCCGGGATACACCTTGGCCTTGTGTTCGAGACCGACCTTGGCCAGCAACTGCATGCCCTGCTCTTCGGCGTCGCGGCGCGTCAGGCCACGCAGTGCGGTCGGCGCCAGCGTGATGTTGTCCAGCACCGTCAGGTGCGGGAACAGGTTGAACGACTGGAACACCATGCCGACCTCGGTGCGCAGGGCATCGAGCTTGGTCTCGGGCATCATCTGCCCGTTCTGCACCACCGGATGACCGCAGGCGACGATAGTGCCGCCTTCGGCCGTCTCCAGCCCGTTGAGGCAACGCAGGAAGGTACTCTTGCCCGAACCGCTGGGGCCGATCACTACCACCACCTGGCTGGGCTGGACCGCAAAATCGATGCCGGTCAGCACCAGGTGTTGTCCAAACGACTTCTTCAAGCCACGGACGTCGATAATGGCTTCGCTCATCACACCCTCCCTTCCGAACGCAGGACTTTTTCGATACGACGCAGGATCAGCGTGGTCACGCTGGTCAGTATCAGGTAGATCGCAGCAATGACCAGATAGACCTCGAGCGAGCGATACGAGGTGCTGATGATCTTCTCGCCTTCGTGCATCAGGTCGGCGATGGTCAGCAGCGACACCAGCGCCGAGTTCTTGATCAGCGCGATGAATTCATTGCCCAGCGGCGGGATCATCCGCACGAAGGCCTGCGGCAGGATCACACGGCGCATCGCCAGCTTGTAGGGCAGGCCCAGCGAACGCGCCGCTTCCATCTGACCGCGCTCGATCGACTGGATCGAGCCGCGCACGATCTCCGACACATAGGCGGCGCTATAGATGCCCAGCCCCAGGATGCCGCACACATAGGCCGGCAACAGGATGCCGAAATGCGGCAGGCCGAAGAACCAGATGAACAATTGCACCAGCAGCGGCGTGCCGCGCACCAGCGTCAGGTAGACGGTGCAGATGCCATAGATGAAGCGGCGCTGCGGCGCCAGCCGGCCCAGGCCCACCAGCAGGCCCAACAGGCATCCCAGCACCAGCGCGGCGGCGGTGATTTCCACCGTGACGGCGGTACCCGTGGCGAGCGAATGCCAGCTTGCCCAGACGGGCGAAAAGTCAAAATCCATAGGGGGCTCCGAGGACGGATGCGGCACCGGGGCGAGGCCGATCGATCATGCAGTGAAGGAGGAAAAACGACCGCCGGCCCAGGCAGGCCGGCGGCAGGTGAAACGATTTACTCGCTCTTGCCGAACCACTTGTCGGTCAGCGCGGTATAGGTGCCGTTGACGCGCAGGGTCGCCAGCGCCTTGTTGAGCTGTTCGGCCAGTTCGGTGTCGCCCTTGCGCATGGCGTAGCCGTACAGTTCGGTGGTCAGGCCCTTGTCGAGCACGCGCACCAGTGGCTGGGTACGGGCATATTCGACGGCAGCGGGACGACCGGTGACGGCCGCATTGACGCGGCCGGTGGCCAGCAGGTCAAACATGGCCTGGTTCTTCTCGACCTCGACCCGCTCGGCGCCGGGATAGCTTTCCTTGAGGAAGCTGACCGACTTGGTGCCGACCTGCACCGACACCTTCTTGCCGTTGTTCAGGTCAGCCGGCAGCTTGATGCTGTTGTCATCGCGACGCACCAGCACGGCCAGACCGCCACGATAGTAAGGATCGCTGAAATTGACGACCTTGCGACGCTCGTCGGTCATGTAGATGGCCGATGCGGCGATGTCGAAACGGTTCGAGATCAGGCCGGGAATCAGGCCCTTGAAGTCGATGTCGACCCATTGCACCTTCTTGCCCATGGTCTTGGCCAGGGCTTCGATGAGTTCGATATCGAAACCGGTGCGCTTGCCGTCCTTGACGAACTCCATCGGCGGGAAGGTGGCATCGGTGCCGACGCGGATGACATCGGCGGCGTGCGCCGCCGGCGTGATGGCGACGGTGGTGATCAGGGCGAACACGGCAGTGCAAGCGCGCAGCAACTGGGACATTTTCATCATGGGATCCTCGAAGAAAGATGAAGCGAACTGGAGCGGCGCCGGATGATTTTCGGGCGACGACGACAATAAGGCATTGCACGGGCCAGGTCGGCTGCAACCTGGCCCGCCGCCGACTTAAAAACGATTACAAATGCGCTGTGCGGTCTCGACCGCCATGCGGACCAGCTCCGGCTCGCGCGTCCCCACGCGCAGTGCCGGGGCCATCAGGGTGAGCGTGCCTTCGAGGCGCGCATTGGGCGTCAGCAACGGCACCGACACGCCCCACACGCCCAGATCGACTTCGCTTTCGCTGATCGAATAGCCACGGCGGCGAATCTCGTCCAGTTGCACTTCGAGCGCGGCGATCTCTTGCGGGCGATCGGCCAGTTGCTCGGCCAGCAGCTTCTGCTGCAACTTGCGCGGCATGAAGGCCAGCAGGCTCTTGGCCGAGGCGCCCTTGTGCAGCGAGTGGGCACGACCCTTGGTGAACGAACAGCGCAGCGGCTGGGTGCTTTCTTCCATGGCAATACAGACCATCTCGCCATTGGTGTAGACCAGCAGGCCCACGCTTTCACCACTGCGCTCGACCAGGTTGCTGATTTCTTCACGGCTCTGGCTGATCAGGTTCGAGTTCTGATCAAAGCCCCAGGCCAGTTGAACGCCGGTGGGCCCGGGTTCGAACGTGCCTGAATTCATGTGCTCCTGCAGCAGTCCCCACTTCTTGAGGGACGCCAGGTGGCGATAAACGGTGCTGACCGGCTGCTGCACCATGGCGGCGATCTGTTTCGCGCTGACCGGCTTGCCGGCGCGCGCCACGCCTGCCAGCACATGCAGGACGCGATCGACGATGGTTGAGGTTTGAGGAGAGTCCATGGGTGAAATATAAGGTTATTTTCTCATTTTAGGTTTTTACTTCTCGCTTTTTGAGAAATAAACCTAAAAAATCTCAAGTGTTGTTTCTAAATTTCTCAAGGCGACCCGGATTTTCTCACTTAGCACCAGGTTTCCCCCATGCTATTTTTTAACCGATCAGCCCTCAAAAAATTTAGTTGTCGACACTTTTGTGATTTTCTGGCGCCAGTGCTATGATTAACCTCACAATACAGCCAGGATTGTCGACACATGAGTGAATTGATCGCATTACCGGGCGCGGAGCGAGACGGCGAGACATTGTCTGAACATGTCTTTCGCAAAATCCAGAGCGCGATCGTGCAAGGCGAGATTGCCCCCGGCAGCAAGATTTCGGAACCGGAACTGGCGCGCACCTACGGCATCAGCCGCGGCCCCTTGCGCGAAGCCATCCACCGCCTGGAAGGACAGAACCTGCTGGTGCGGGTGCCGCACGTGGGTGCGCGGGTGGTGTCGCTGACGCTGGAAGGCCTGGTCGAACTGTTCCAGATTCGCGAATCGCTGGAGGGCATGGCCTGCCGCCTGGCGGCCCAGCGCATGACGCGCGCCGAACTGGACGAACTGCGCCGGGTGCTCGACACCCACGAGAAGGACGAAGCCTTCCAGGCCGGGCGTGGCTACTATCAGCAGGAAGGCGACTACGACTTCCACTACAAGATCATCCAGGCCAGCGGCAACCAGATCCTGACCCGCATCCTGTGCGGCGAACTCTATCAGTTGGCCCGCATGTATCGCATCCAGTATTCCGCCGTGCCCAATCGCCCGCGCCAGGCCTTTGCCGAACACCACCGCATTCTCGATGCGCTGGCCGATGGCGACGGCGAACTGGCCGACCTGCTGATGCGCCGCCATATCGGCGCCTCACGCCGTAATATCGAAGCCCAGATCGCGCACGCTGCAACGCGTCGCGACGAAGCCTGATTCCACCCTTCCCACGAGCCAACCGCCATGAATACTCAATATCGCAAGCAACTGCCCGGCACCAAGCTGGACTATTTCGATGCCCGCGCCGCTGTCGAGGCCATTACGCCGGGATCCTGGGACGGCCTGCCCTACACCTCGCGGGTGCTGGCCGAGAATCTGGTGCGTCGCTGCGACCCCGCGACCCTGGGCGATTCGCTGCGTCAGCTGATCGAGCGCCGGCGCGAACTGGATTTCCCGTGGTTCCCGGCGCGCGTGGTGTGCCACGACATCCTGGGCCAGACCGCGCTGGTGGACCTGGCTGGCCTGCGGGACGCGATCGCCGACATGGGCGGCGACCCGGCCAAGGTCAATCCGGTGGTGCCGGTGCAATTGATCGTCGACCATTCGCTGGCGGTGGAATGCGGCGGCGACGTGCCCGACGCCTTTGCCCGCAATCGCGCCATCGAGGACCGCCGCAACGAAGACCGCTTTCACTTCATCGACTGGACCAAGCAGGCGTTCGAGAACATGGAAGTGATCCCGCCCGGCAACGGCATCATGCACCAGATCAACCTCGAGAAGATGTCGCCGGTGATCCATGCCAAGGATGGCGTGGCGTTTCCCGATACGCTGGTCGGCACCGACAGCCACACCCCGCATGTGGATGCGCTGGGCGTGATCGCCATCGGCGTGGGCGGCCTCGAAGCCGAGAACGTCATGCTGGGCCGCGCCTCGTGGATGCGCCTGCCCGACATCATCGGGGTCGAGCTGAGCGGACGCGCCCAACCCGGCATCACCGCCACCGACATCGTGCTGACGCTGACCGAGTACCTGCGCCGCCAGAAGGTCGTGGGTGCCTACCTGGAGTTCTATGGGGCGGGCGCCACCAGCCTGACGCTGGGCGACCGCGCCACGATTTCCAACATGGCCCCCGAATACGGCGCCACCGCCGCCATGTTCTCGATCGACCGGCAGACCATCGATTACCTCAAGCTGACCGGCCGCGAAGATGAGCAGGTGCAACTGGTGGAGACCTATGCCAAGGTGGCCGGCCTGTGGTCCGACAGCTTGGCCGGGGTGCAATACGAGCGCGTGCTGCAGTTCGACCTGTCGACCGTGGTGCGCACCCTGGCCGGCCCCAGCAACCCGCACAAGCGGCTGCCGGTGTCCGAACTGGCCGCGTCCGGCATTGCCGGCGTGGTCGAGAACGAACCCGGCAAGATGCCGGATGGCGCCGTCATCATTGCCGCCATCACCAGTTGCACCAATACCAGCAACCCGCGCAACGTGATTGCCGCCGCACTGCTGGCGCGCAATGCCAATCGCCTGGGCCTCACCCGCAAGCCGTGGGTCAAGAGTTCGCTGGCGCCGGGCTCCAAGGCGGTCGAGCTGTACCTCGACGAAGCCGGCCTCACCGAAGACCTGGAAAAACTGGGTTTCGGCATCGTGGCCTTCGCCTGCACCACCTGCAATGGCATGTCGGGCGCCCTTGATCCGGCGATCCAGCAGGAAATCATTGAGCGCGATCTCTATAGCACGGCGGTGTTGTCGGGCAACCGCAATTTCGATGGCCGCATCCATCCCTATGCCAAGCAGGCGTTCCTGGCGTCGCCGCCGCTGGTGGTGGCCTATGCGATTGCCGGCACCATCCGCTTCGATATCGAGCAGGACGTCCTGGGACTGGCGCCCGATGGCCGCGAGATCCGGCTCAAGGACATCTGGCCGGCCGACGAAGAGATCGATGCCGTGGTCAAGGCGGCCGTCAAGCCGCAGCAGTTCCGCAATGTCTATACGCCCATGTTTGCTGCCCGCGTGGTGCGCGACGACAGCGTGAGCCCGCTGTACGACTGGCGCCCCCAGAGCACCTACATCCGCCGTCCGCCTTACTGGGAAGGCGCGCTGGCGGGCGAGCGCACGCTGGCCGGCATGCGCCCGCTGGCGGTGCTGGGCGACAACATCACCACCGATCACCTGTCGCCATCGAACGCCATCCTGCTCGACAGCGCCGCCGGTGAATACCTGCACAAGATGGGCTTGCCCGAGGAAGACTTCAATTCCTATGCGACCCACCGGGGCGACCACCTGACCGCGCAGCGCGCCACCTTCGCCAATCCGAAACTGTTCAACGAAATGGTCAGGAAAGCCGACGGCAGCATCCGGCAAGGCTCGCTGGCGCGGATCGAACCGGAGGGCAATGTCACCCGCATGTGGGAAGCCATCGAGACCTACATGCAACGCAAGCAGCCGCTGATCATCATTGCCGGCGCCGACTACGGCCAGGGCTCGTCGCGCGACTGGGCCGCCAAGGGCGTGCGCCTGGCCGGGGTCGAGGCGATCGTGGCCGAAGGCTTCGAGCGCATCCACCGCACCAACCTGATCGGCATGGGCGTGTTGCCGCTCGAATTCAAGCCCGGCGAAAACCGCAACACCTATGGCATCGACGGCACCGAGTCCTATGACGTGATCGGTCAGCGCCGGCCGCGTGCCGACCTGACCGTGGTGATGGTGCGCAAGAACGGTGAACGGGTCGAGATCAACGTGACCTGCCGGCTGGACACCGCCGAGGAAGTCTCGATCTATGAAGCTGGCGGCGTGTTGCAGCGCTTTGCCCAGGATTTCCTGGAAGCCTCCAAGCCGCAGGGCCACGCTGCCTGATCATCATGCTGTGGGCCGGCCCTGGCAGGGCCGGCCAGTCATCCAACGGAGTGAGTCATGTCCCAAGTTCCGCAAATTCGCATCCCCGCCACCTACCTGCGCGGCGGCACCAGCAAGGGTGTCTTCTTCAAGCTTGACGACCTGCCCGAGGCCGCGCGCGTGCCCGGTCGCGCGCGCGACCGGCTGCTGCAACGGGTCATCGGCAGTCCCGACCCGTACGGCAAGCAGATCGATGGCATGGGCGGCGCCACCTCGAGCACCAGCAAGACGGTGATCGTCTCGCGCAGCACCCGCGCCGATCATGACGTCGACTATCTGTTCGGCCAGGTCGCCATCGATAGCGACTTCGTCGACTGGAGCGGCAATTGCGGCAACCTGTCGGCCGCCGTCGGCCCGTTCGCCATCAGCGCCGGCCTGATCGATCCGGCCCGGATTGCGCATGATGGCGTGGCGGTGATTCGCATCTGGCAGGCCAACATCGGCAAGACCATCGTCGCCCACGTACCGATCCGCGCGGGACAAGTGCAGGAGACCGGCGATTTCGAACTCGATGGGGTGACGTTTGCGGCGGCCGAAGTGGTGCTTGAATTCATGGACCCCGCAGCCGAGGAAGAAGGCGGTGGCGGCGCCATGTTCCCCACCGGGAACCTGGTCGACATCCTGGAGGTGCCCGGCGTGGGCAGCTTCAAGGCGACCATGATCAATGCCGGCATCCCGACCATCTTCCTCAATGCCGATGAGCTCGGCTACACCGGCGCCGAGCTGCAAGAGGCCATCAACGGCGATGCGGCCGCATTGAAGCGGTTCGAAACCATTCGCGCCCATGGCGCCATCCGCATGGGTTTGATCAGTTCGGTGGAAGAAGCCGCCAAGCGCCAGCACACGCCCAAGGTCGCCTTCGTGGCGCCTGCGCGCGACTACATTTCGTCCAGCGGCAAGCCGGTCACCACCGCTGATGCCGATGTCCTGGTGCGGGCGCTGTCGATGGGCAAGTTGCATCACGCGATGATGGGTACGGCAGCGGTCGCCATCGGCACCGCGGCGGCCATCCCCGGCACCCTGGTGAACCTGGCTGCCGGGGGCGGTGAACGCAACAGCGTACGCTTCGGCCATCCGTCGGGCACCTTGCGGGTAGGCGCCGAGGCACGGCAACAGGGCCAGCAATGGGAAGTGACCAAGGCCATCATGAGCCGCAGTGCGCGGGTGCTGATGGAAGGCTGGGTGCGGATACCGGGCGACGCTTTCTAAGTAAAGTTCAGGCCAGGCGCAGCGGCTGCACGGCAATTAAAAAGGCCGGCGTCACATCCAGTGATTGCCGGCCTTGAGCATTGCATGAGGCGTTACCTGCACTACACCCGGTAAATCTTTTCGCCGGTCTGCACGATCCTGAATTTTTCGTTGGTCAGGGGATCGACGGTGCGTCCATCGGTGAGCCGATAACTACGGCGGTCTGCAGCGGCAACATCATCGACCTCGTCCTTCTGCGTCTGGTACACCTCGACGTGATAGGGTTCGCCGGTCTTGCCCTTGGCATCGAATTTTTCCACCAGATCCATGTGCTATCTCCTTGATATCCATTGGTAATGGCCCTTGCCAAGGTAAAAGATAACAGATTCGATCCACGTTGCCATGACTTCCCATGCTGCAGCGCGACAGGAAAGCGCCTCGCCGCATCAGGGACGCACCATCCGAGCCCCCCGACCCGGATGGTCCAGTCTCATCGTCGCAGGTTGACGCACTTCACCTACTCCTGCTTGCGGGTGCTGCTTACTCGCCCTGCATTACTAACTTTAGCTTGCCGCCTTCCAGACGGCCCTTCTCCCCCACTCAGATTCGAACCATGCTGCGTAAGCGTCACGATGCCGCCCCGTGAATTCACGTGGCCGTCTTATTGGCAACGAAATACCTGTCCCTGTAACTCAGTTACAGAAAAATGGTGCACGACAAATTAAGGAATGCCCAGAGCGAAGCTGGCCATTGGCCAAGAAAAAATACTCTGGTGAACATGGAATGCGTAGTAGATGCTGACTTGCAATTAATTATTTTCAGCTAGCGCCCCCCGACGCTTTGATCTCTAACGATGAACTGAGTATATATAAATATTTGTAATTTAAACAAAAAGAATTGCAATCGATCTTCCAAAACCGATTGCAATTTATATAAGACAAAATGATTATTTGTGCACATTACCCTTGCGCCCGGCATTTTCAATGCCGGGCGGAAAATCTAACTGATTCCGGGTAAGCGCAAGGTCCGGATGTCGTGTGGCGTGGTTCCGACCCGCGGTGTTCGATTGCCGGGCGCGACTAGAAATGCAGCGTAATACCCACGCCAATCTGCCGGGTGACTTCAGCCTTGTTCAGTCCGGCCTTGTAGCCGACATCGAGATCGACCGATTCATTGGGCGACCAGATCACACCCAGCAGCGCATACGAAGGCCAGGTGCGGTTGGCATGCTCGCTGTTTTGCGCAACGCCGATATCGCCTACCAGCTTCCACTGTTCATTCACGGCATACCAGGTCGCGGCAGATGTGCGCCAAATCCTGCTGCGGCGTGACGCGATATCTTCTTCGCGAGCGTAACGGTTGATGTTGATACCGAGGTTGGCGTGCCAGGTCCAGGGGCCGGTTTCGTAGGAGCCCAGCAGACTCAGCGCAGCGCTGGCGCGACCATTGCCATGACCACGCTCGGGGTCGCCGCTGGTGCTGAAGAACTCAGGCTTGAGCGCCAGTGAAAAGCCCTGGTCGTCATGAAAGCGCCACTTGGCGCCCAGCGAGGCATCGCCCATGCCGCTGCCGGTGGGCGATGCGAAGAACTGCGGCACGTTGGCAAACAGGTCGAGCTTGTCGGTGACGCCGTAGGTATAGGTCACCGCGCCGACATGACTGGGCTGGCCGGATTGTCGGCTCCAGTCGGTATTCATTTCGAGTTGATGACGGCCCTCGCCTTGCACGCCGGTGTCGTCAGTCACCAGCGGATGGGCGGCATAAGCCGGAGCGATGGCGGCACACAGCAGCCATGCGATGCAAGATGTCTTTTTCATTGAATCCCCCATAGAACCGGGCGGATACTAGCATCCGTGACTGACGGACAAAAGACAAAACAGGGGGCGTTTGACGATAAACCAACAATTGTCTGACTAGATTCGACACTTGCATTAAAAAAGCGAGCCGAGGCTCGCTGCAAGCAGGCCGGAAACCTCAGTTAGACGCGCCGGCAGCCTCTGCCAGCTCCTGGCCGATGTCGGGCAAGACCTGAGTGGGAATATGCAGCAACGCGCCCCAATCGCTCCAGTCCCATGAGACCCGTCCGCACAGGTATTCAACGCTCGACAGCGGCAGGTCGAAGGCGGCGGCCAGTGTCAGCAGTCGCGACAACAGCGCCGGTCTGGCCGCAGCGGTGGCCACGCAGACATCGGCCAGCGCGCCGGCCAGTTCGAGCATGCGCACCAGTTGCTGCTGGCGATCGCCTTCTTCGACCCCGGAGGCTGACGGCCGCTCGTGATACAGGACCGCATTGCAGAACAGCCGGGGGAAATGCCAGTCTTCCATCATGGCCGCGGCCAGCGCCAGGTGGTCGAAGCCGAATGCGGCCTGCTCGCGCTCCAGCAGGACTTCGCCGGTCGGATGGTCGAGCAGCAGCTCGCCATAGCGCTTGGGGCGCGCCGACGCCAGGCCCAGGCGCCCGATGCCGGCCAGCAAGCCGTTGGTGAACATCTCGGCCGGCGGCGCCTGCTGCAGCATTTCGGCCAGGGCCTGGCCGGCGCAGGCCATGGCGGTAGAGCGCGCCCAGAAGGCGTCGTAGTCGAATTCCTTGCAGTCGCCGCGACGGGCCGACTCGGTCAGCGAGATCGCCAGCGCCATCTGGCGCACCGCATGCAACCCGACCATCAGCAGCAATTCGACGTTGACGGCGGCCACCATGCGGCCCTTGTTGATGTTGGGAATATTGGCAATCTGGATCAGGCGTCCGGCCAGTACCGGATCGCCCTGCACCTGCGAGACCAGTTCGGGCAGGGAAATGTCTTCCTGCTGGCACATCTGCATGATGTTAAGGCGCACGCCGGACGGCGCGGGCAGGACCTCGGAGTCCTGCAGTTCACGGAATGTCTTGTCTTCGATATAGGTCGACATGCTGGAATCGCCTTGGAGGTCAGGGGGTTGTCGGCTGGCAAACGCCAAAAGTGTTGCTAGGATACCTAATCCCTCCTTTTTTTGCGATGCGCAACGCTAAATTTCGGCTCGTCGGTTCGTTTTGAAGGGCGTTTGCCTGACAGAGGAACACGGCCTGCACCGACTGCCAGGCGCTCACTGTCGCGCTAATCTGCCCGGATAACCCAGCAAGGAGCCAGTGGCAGCATGGACGACATGGTAGTAGTACGCAAGGAAGGCCTGTATTGCGTCCCCGGCGATTTCTATATCGATCCGTGGCGCCCCGTGGGGCACGCCGTCATCACCCATGCCCACGCCGACCATGCCCGCACCGGCCACACCCGCTACCTGGCGGCGGCCCCGGGCGCGGGCATACTGCGCGCCCGGCTGGGCCAGGAGATTGCGCTCGACACGCTGGACTACGGCGACAGCGTCACCCACAACGGCGTGCGGCTGTCGCTGCATCCGGCCGGCCATGTGCTGGGCTCGGCCCAGTTGCGGATGCAGCACCAGGGGCGCGTCTGGGTCGCCTCGGGCGACTACAAGCTCGAACCCGACGGCACCTGCACCCCGTTCGAGCCGGTGCGCTGCGATGCCTTCATCACCGAATCGACCTTTGGCATGCCGATCTATCGCTGGCAACCGCAAGCCGAAGTGTTCGAGGACATCAATGGCTGGTGGCGCGCCAACGCTGCCGCCGGGCGCGCCAGCGTGCTGTTCTGTTATTCCTTCGGCAAGGCCCAGCGAATCCTGCACGGCATCGATGCCGACATCGGCCCGATCGTCTGCCATGGCGCCGTGGAGCCCCTCAACCGGCTCTACCGGGAAGCCGGCGTGGCGCTGCCACCGACCCTGACCGTAGCCGAGGCCACCGAACGCGGCGCGCAAGCGGGCCGGCGCGGTGCGGCAGCCTTTGCCGGCGCGCTGGTGCTGGCCCCGCCCTCCACCGCAGGCTCGACCTGGATCCGCCGCTTCGGCGACTACAGCGATGCCTTTGCCAGCGGCTGGATGCGCCTGCGCGGCACCCGCCGGCGGCGCGGCGTCGACCGCGGCTTCGTGCTCTCGGATCACGCCGACTGGCCGGCGCTGCAAGAGGCCATTGCCGCCACCGGCGCGCCGCGCATCATCGTCACGCATGGCCAGGTCGCACCGATGGTGCGCTGGCTGCGCCAGAACGGCCTCGACGCCGGCGCCTTCAATACCGAATACGGAGAGGCAGCCGAATCTGCCGCCGAAGCCGCCTCGGACGCCGCCCATGCGTGAATTCTCGCGGCTCTACGCCGAGCTTGACGCCACCACCTCCACTACCCGCAAGCTGACAGCGCTGCAGCATTACTTCGCCCATGCCGATCCCGGCGATGCAGCCTGGGCCGTCTATTTCCTGGCCGGCGGCAAACCGCGCCAGGCGGTGCCCGGCAAATGGCTGCGGCACTGCGCGATGCAATACGCGCAGATCGATGAATGGTTGTTCGAAGAGTGCTACGACACCGTCGGCGACCTGGCCGAGACCATCGCCCATATCCTGCCGCCCGCCCCTGTTGCCACCACTGACGATCCACCGCCCGAACTGGGCCTGGCGCAATGGGTCACCGAGCGCATCGCGCCGTTGCGCGGGGCGGCGCCGGAAGATATCCGCCTGGCGCTCTTCGCGGCCTGGGACCAGCTCGACTGGCAGGGGCGCTTCCTGCACGCCAAGTTGATCGGCGGCAGTCTGCGGGTGGGTGTGTCGAAGCTGCTGGTCACCCGCGCCCTGGCCGCCGTGGCCGGGCTCGACGCCAAGCTGCTGGCGCAGCGCCTGGTCGGCTGGACCGACCATCGGGCCCGTCCCGATGCCGGGCGCCTCAAGGCGCTGCTGGCGCCCGATGCCGGCGAAGGCCAGCGGCAGCCGGGTGGCCAGCCCTACCCGTTCTTCCTGGCGCATGCCCTGCTGGACGATCCGCGCTCGCTGGGCCCGTTGGCGCACTGGCAGGTCGAGTGGAAATACGATGGCATCCGGGCCCAGCTGGTGCGCCGCGATGGCGTCAACTGGCTCTGGTCGCGCGGTGAAGAATTGATCACCGAGCGCTTTCCCGAACTGGCGGCGCTGGCGCTGCCCGATGGTGTCGTGCTGGATGGCGAGATCGTCATCCGCGCAGCCGGCAACGGCCTCGACACCGCCCTGCGCCCGGCGCCGTTTGCGCTGCTGCAAAAGCGTATCGGCCGCAGCAACCTGTCGGCCCGGCTATTGGCCGAGTTGCCGGCAGCGTTGATCGCTTACGACCTGCTGGAGCGAGATGGCCACGACTTGCGCGAACGGCCACAGGCCGAGCGGCGCGTGCTGCTCGAACAAGTCCTGGCGCAACATGGCAACGACACCTTGCGCCTGGCGCCGCAGATTGCAGCCACCGACTGGGACCAGTTGGCCGCCTTGCGTGAGCAGTCGCGCCAACGCGGCGTCGAGGGCATGATGCTCAAGGCAGTCGACGCCCGCTACGGTATCGGTCGCACCCGCAATGTGGGGGTCTGGTGGAAATGGAAGATCGACCCCTATAGCATCGATGCCGTGCTGATCTACGCGCAGTCGGGCCACGGTCGGCGCGCCCAGCTCTATACCGACTACACCTTCGCCGTCTGGGACGACACGCCCGACGAGAGCGGCGCGGCGCGCCGCCTGGTGCCATTTGCCAAGGCTTATTCGGGGTTGACCGATGCCGAGATTGCGCAGGTCGACCGCGTCATCCGCCAAAGCACCATCGAAAAATTCGGCCCGGTGCGCAGCGTGCGTCCCAGCATGGTGTTCGAGATCGGCTTTGAAGGCATTGCGGCATCGACGCGCCACAAGGCCGGGATCGCGGTGCGCTTTCCGCGCATCTTGCGCATGCGCCCCGACAAGCCGGTCGAGCAGGCCGACACGCTGGCCATGCTGCGCGCCATGCTGCCTGCGCCCACTGCCGGAGGCGATGATGGATCGCGCTGAAAAAGCCGCCCCCACCGGGCAGGCCGCCATCAAACAGTGGTTTGCCGGACGCGGCTGGAAGTCATTCGGCTTCCAGCAAGACGTCTGGCGCGCCGCGGCGGCCGGCAAGAGCGGGCTGCTGCATGCCAGCACCGGCGCCGGCAAGACCTATGCGGTATGGTTCGGCGCCCTGCTGCGTGCCGTCCCCAAACTGGGCGGCCCGCCGCCGAAACGCCCCGTGGCCGGCCTGCGCATCTTGTGGATCACGCCGATGCGCGCACTCGCCGCCGACACCTTGCGCGCCCTGCAGGCGCCGCTGCCTGAACTGCTCCCGCACTGGCAGGCCGGCATGCGCACCGGCGACACGCCCTCGGCCGAACGCGCGCGGCAAATGAAAATCCTGCCGCAAGCGCTGGTGACCACCCCCGAAAGTCTGTCGCTGCTGCTGTCGCAGGCCGATGCGCAAGAACGCTTCGCCAGGCTCGACGCCGTCGTCGTCGACGAGTGGCACGAATTGATGGGCAACAAGCGCGGCGTGCAGGTGCAGCTGGCGCTGGCGCGGCTGCGTCGCTGGCGGCCCGGGCTGGTGGTGTGGGGCTTGTCGGCCACGCTGGGCAATCTGGAACAGGCCATGCACGCCCTGCTGGGGCCGGGCGCGGCCAGCGATGCCGGGGTGCTGGTGCAGGCCGGCCAGCGCAAGCGCATCGAGATCGATACCCTGCTGCCGCCGCAAGCCGGACGCTTCGCCTGGGCCGGCCACCTGGGCCTGCAGATGCTGCCGGCGGTGGTCGACGAGATCGATCGCAGCAGCAGTACCCTGGTCTTCACCAATACCCGCTCGCAGTCCGAGCTGTGGTACCAGAACCTGCTGGCGGCGCGCCCCGACTGGGCCGGGCTGATTGCCCTGCATCACGGCTCGCTCGATCGCGAAGTCCGTGAATGGGTCGAACAAGGCCTGCGCGACGGCCGCCTCAAGGCGGTCGTGTGCACCTCCAGCCTGGACCTGGGCGTCGATTTCACACCGGTCGAACGGGTATTGCAGATCGGTAGCGCGCGCGGCGTGGCGCGGCTGTTGCAGCGCGCCGGGCGTTCCGGGCACCAGCCAGGGCGCACCGCGCGCGCCACGCTGGTGCCGACCAACAGCCTCGAACTGCTGGAGTCGGCAGCCCTGCAATCGGCGGTGGCCGCCGGCCGTATCGAACAGCGACCGGTGCCGGACTGTCCGCTCGACGTGCTGGTGCAGCACCTGGTGACGATTGCGCTGGGAGGCGGTTTCAGATCGGAATCGCTGCTGGCCGAAGTGCGCGACACCTGGTCGTATCGGCACCTGCGCGAAGACCAGTGGCAGTGGGCGCTGGACTTCGTGGTGCGAGGCGGCCAGAGCCTGACGGCCTATCCCGAATACCAGCGGGTGCAGGCGGACGCAGACGGCATCTACCGCGTGCCGGTGACGGCCATCGCGCGCCGTCATCGCATGAATGTCGGCACCATCGTGGCCGATGCCAGCATCCATGTGCAATACCTGCGCGGCGGGCGCATCGGCACCATCGAAGAAGGTTTCATTGCGCGCCTGCGTCCGGGCGACCGCTTCCTGTTCGGCGGGCGCATGCTGGAATTCGTGCGGGTGCACGAGATGACCGCCTGGGTCAGGCGCTCCACCAGCAGCAGCGGCGCAGTGCCGCGCTGGCAAGGGGGCCGGCTGGCGCTGTCCGACACCCTGGCCCATGCCGTGCTGGATCGGCTGCAACGTGCCGACGAAGGCCATTTCGACGGGCCCGAGATGCAGGCGGTCGAACCGCTGCTGGCGATACAGCAGCGCTGGTCGGCGCTGCCCACGGCGCAACGGCTGGTGGTGGAACAGCTCAAGAGCCGCGAAGGACATCACCTGTTCTTCTATCCGCTGGCCGGGCGGCTGGTGCATGTGGGCCTGGCGGCATTGCTGGCCTGGCGCATCAGCCGTGCGCAAAGCGCCACCTGGTCGATCTCGGTCAACGATTATGGCTTCGAGTTATTGGGCGCCCATCTGCCCGATGCCGCGCTGCTGACGCCTGCGGCCGCAGCCACCCTGTTTTCCGACGAGCACTTGCTGGCCGATGTGCTGGCCAGCCTGAACGCCACCGAGTTGTCGCAGCGCCGCTTTCGCGAGATCGCCCGGATTGCCGGGCTGGTGAGCCAGGGCTACCCGGGCCAGCCGAAGAGTGCGCGCCAGCTGCAGGCCTCCGCCGCCCTCTTCTTCGAAGTCTTTCGCAAGCATGACAGCGGCAATCTGCTGCTGACCCAGGCCCAGACCGAAGTGCTCGAACAGGAGCTCGAACTGCAGCGCCTGCGCCAGACGCTGGCCGAGCTGCGCCAACGTCATCTGCAATTGATGCCGCTGACGCGCCCCACGCCGCTGTCTTTCGCGTTGATGGTGGAGCGCTTTCGCGAAAAACTGTCGACCGAGAAATTGTCGGATCGCGTCGCCCGCATGCTGGGCGAACTGGAACGCGCCGCCGACCGGAGCACGCCATGAACACCAGCAACCAGTTCGAGGTAGACGGCGCGCGCCTGACCATGCTGCCCGAACGCGCCCTGCTGTGGCAGCAACACGCCATGCTGATCGTGGCCGACGTCCACTTCGGCAAGGCCGCCGCCTTTCGCGCAGGCGGCATTCCGGTGCCGCACGGCACCACGCGCGCCAATCTCGATGCGCTCGACGAACTTGTGGCGCGCCATGACGTGCGACACATCCTGTTTCTGGGGGATTTCCTGCATGCCCGCGCGGCCCGTGCGCCGGCCACGCTGGCCGAGCTGTCGCAATGGCGGACGCGCCACGCCGCGCTAGAACTGACGCTGGTGCGCGGCAACCACGACCTGCACGCAGGCGATCCCCCGGACGCGCTCGGCATGCGCATCGTGGATGAACCGTGGCGGCTGGGACCGCTGGCGTTCTGCCACCATCCGCAGGAACTGCCGGATGCCTTCGTACTGGCCGGCCACGTCCATCCGGTATACCGGCTGGCCGCAGCGGGTGACGCCTTGCGCCTGCCCTGCTTCGTGATCGATCAACGCTGGGCCATGTTGCCGGCCTTCGGCGCGTTTACCGGCGGATACCAGGTAACGCCGCAGCCGGGGCAGCGGCTTTACCTGGTCGCCGATGACCGGATCCTGCCGTTGCCGGCAGCACCGATCTAGTTAGAACTTGGACGACAGACCCACGTTCCACTTGCGTTCGGGGTCCCCCGAATCGGGCAGCAGGCCCTTCGAATAATCCAGGCTCACGCCGATGTTCTGGTTGAGGTTGTAGGTCAGAACAGCCTTCCAGTAATGGATGCTGCGGTCGCCCTGCAATGCTTTCAAGCCCGTGAACGTGGTAGTGAAGTCGAACGGCAAGGCCGGATTGGTCGAGGCCAGCGTAAAACCTGCCTGCGCGCCCAAGCGGATGAAATCCTGGTGCTGTTCGTAGACCGCCGGATCGCCGCGATCGAGATAGGTACCGTTGCGGCTTTGCCCGATCAGGATCGGCTTGAAGGCCAGGCCGTTGCTCCAGCGCACGAAGTCGTTCAACCAACCCTGGCGCATCGGCGTATAGGTGAAGTTGACCGTCAACAGGCGGCTGCCATCGGTGTTATTGATCAGGTAATCGGGTCGCGCCGTCAGGTCTTCGGTGTTACCCGAATCGGCATGGGTGAAATGGAAGCCCGACAGCATCCCGAACTGGCTGGTACGGGTGGTGGTGACATTGGGGTTGCCATCGGTATAGACGGTGACCCGGTTCTGCTTCAGGCCCACGTAAGGCACCGCTTCATAGGTACTGCCGGCTTCGCCGAAGGCGCGCTTGCCGAACGAATAACCGGTATAGACCACGATGTCGTTAGTGCGCGACTGCGCCACGTCATCGCTGGCCAGCGACAGCCGCGCCCGCTCCACCGAGGCATAACCGGCCGCATTGCTGCGGTCGATCGAGAGCTGGTCGGGGTTGCCGCGCACCCGCACGTTGTCGAACCAGCTGGGCTCCTTGGCCGGCGCTGCTGCTGGCGCAGGCGTGGCCGCCACCGTCGCCTGACCGGCTGTGCCGGCGCCGCCGCTGGCGGCCACCATGCTGGCGGCGGCCGCCGAATGCGGCAAGGCCGGTCGCGCCGTGGACTGGGTGCAGACCAGTGCGGCCGCATTGCCGTCCGCCAGGAAAGCGCGGGCGTCGGACTTGCCGCGCGGCTTGAATTGCGGGTCCCGGCCATCGAGCAGGCCTTGCAGGTCTTCGCCCAGATGATCGACGTTGCAGCTGTCGCCGCTGCAGGCGCCCGCGCCCGCGCTTTTTTCGGCGGCGCGCTTGGCGAGCAACCAGGCGGCCAGCGCCCGGTAGGACGACAGCGGTGCCGGCTGGTCGCCGACCGACAGATAGGCGGTACTGACGGGATAGGTCTTGAGCAGGTAGGCGGCCAGCTTTTCCTTGTCGACCGGCTGACCGGGCGAACACGGGATGTTGGCGATGCCGGAAGAATTGGAGGGAGCGGATTGCGCGTGGGCAATTGCCCAGGGGAAAGAACACAGCATGACTGCTGCAAGCGAATGCATTCGGCCTCGCATGGGTTTCCTCTTGGTGGGATGGAATGGCGTTGCGACATCAAAGGTCGCATCCGGGCGCGGCGACCGGCCAGGTCAACTGTTATCAATCAGGCCAGCTGATCCATGGGCGGTCAAACGCAGGTATGAATACGCTGCAGCGCAAAATGTTCAATCTGGCTGCAATTTTTTACGCAGGGACCGGGGTCCACTCGAGCTGACCCAGCAAATGCGGATGGATGATGATCTTGTAACTGTCCAGGTCGAAGCCAGGACGGTTCTTTGGCGAGCCGGTCATTGTCAATTGACGACGCTCGCTGTCGAGCGTGCCCAGATAACGCCATTGATCGATCACATGCACCTGCCGCACGCCATCGTTGTGCTCGACGATCCCCATGCGCCCGGCAAAGGGCCAGGCCACGATGCGCAACTCTTCCAGCGCCTGGGTCAGCCGCAACTGGTGCTCGTGGTGCGACTCTTCGCCGGTGCAGGCGCCGCGGCAGCGGCGGATCTGGCGTCCGAAGCAAGCCATGCCTTCGCCGGTGGAGGTTTCCAGGCCGGTCACGAAGGAACACAGGCCGTGTTGCGCCACCAACTGGTGCAGCGCTTCCTGCGCCGCACGCTCGGAGGCGAACACGCCGAACAGGGGATGCTTGGCCGCCACTTCATGTTCCGATACCCGGGTCACACCGGGACGGCCTTCTGCATCCAGGCGCAACGTGAACAGGCAACGCTTGTCACGCGTCTTCTTGTTATGCAGCGGGCGCAGTTCGCGCAGCATTTGGGCTTCGAGCAATTCGGCGCCCAGCTCGCCGGCGCAGCGATGGTGCTCGACGCGACGCGTCTGGCGCACCAGCATCTGTTCATCGTGACTGTTCAGCTGCGCCAGCACACGACCGCGCAGGTTGAGACTGCGCCCCACATACAGCGGCATGTCGTTGGCGCCACGCAGCACGTACACACCGCAGGCCTGCGGCAGGCTGTCGATGCCGGCGCGCTCGATGTGGATCGGATAGCTGAAGGTAGCGGCCCGATGCGCCGCAGGTTGCGCCGCATTGAACGTGGCAATGGTGCGTTCGCCCTGAGGCGGGCGCGTGGCCGCCGGTGCGCCCGGCATCAGGCCGGGCGTGGCTGCGCCCAGCAGATGGCTGGCAAACATGCGATTGAGAGAGTGGCGATAGCTGGGAAAATTCATGATCTGGGGCATTCGTTCTTGGTCTTGTGGCGCGGGGTCCGCATCGTTGGCGACACCCAAAAAAAGTTAAAGTGAATTATGAAGTTCGGGCGTCGACTGCTCAGTCGGCAGGAGGATGAAGCTCATGTAGGACATCGCCTCTAATAGAGGGCGCTCACGTCATCGCGATAGGTAGCGCCAGGCTGTCCCGGGTTCCACGGTAGAACCACTTATTGTTCTCGATCAAGGTCAAGCGCGCCTGCGGCTTATAAGTTCTCCTACAGGCATTTACTGCTGGGTCCGATACTGACGCGTCACGGGGTGGCATAACCTTGACGCTCTTCGTTGCCAATCTGTTAGAGGAGCCCTCATGTCGGTTACCGTTGCAACCATCCTGGTCGATGCACTTTACGAAATCGGCGTACGCCAGATCTTCGGGGTGGTCGGCGACGCCTTGAACCCGCTGACCGAGGCACTGCGGCGCGACAAACGCATTGAATGGATCGGCGTGCGCCACGAAGAAGGCGCGGCGCTCGCCGCCGCCGGCCAGGCCAAACTGACCGGTCGGCTGGCAGTGTGCTGCGGCACCACCGGCCCGGGCGCCAACCATCTGGTGGCAGGCCTTTACGAAGCCCGCAAGGACCACGCGCCGGTGCTGGCGATTTCAGGCGGCGTGCCGGCGGCCCGACGCGGCACCGATTACCTGCAGGAAAACAATCCCGACATCCTGTTTCGCGATGTCGCCGTCTATACCCAGACCGTCACCAGCGCCGAGCAGGCGCCCGCCGTGATCCACCAGGCCATCGCCCAGGCGCTGGCGCAAAGCGGCGTGGCCCATCTGAACATTCCGGCCGATATCATCGGCGCCAAGGTCAGCCAGGCCGTCCCCAGCCTCAACACCTTGCAGCCGCCGCTTGAGCTGGCGCCGGCGGCACAATCGCTGGATGCAGCCGTCGAACTGATCGACAGCGCCAAATCAGTGGCCATCTTCGCCGGCAACGGCTGCCGCGACGCCATCAACGATGTGCTGGCGCTAGCTGAAAAACTGCAGGCGCCGGTGATGCACACCTTCAAGGCCAAGGACATGGTCGCCTACGACCATCCGCAATGGATCGGCGGGGTCGGCCTGATCGGTGGCGCCCCCGGCACCGACGCCCTGCACCGGGCCGAAGTGGTCTTGATGCTGGGCACCGACTACCCCTATTCCGAGTTCCTGCCCACTAAGAGCCGCATCATCCAGGTCGACCAGCGCGGCTTTGTGCTGGGCCGCCGCGCCGCCGTCGAAGTCGGCATCACCGGCTCGGTGGCGCCGACGGTGCGGCAATTGCTGGAGCGTGTGACCGGCAAGACCGACAGCGCCTTTCTGCAGCAGGCCAATGCCGAGCGCGAGAAATGGAACGCTACCCTCGACGACAATGCCGAGGCCAAGCGCCATCACAAGAAGATCAAGCCGCAGCGCCTGGCGCGCGAACTGGGCGAGCATGCCCGCCACGACGCCGTGTTCGTGGTTGATACCGGCGTGGTGACGCTCTGGTGCGGCAACTGGATCCGCCAGCGTGGTCACCAGCGCCTGCTGGCTTCGTTCAACAACGCCGCCGTCGGCACCTCGCTGGGCCAGGCCAACGGCATCCAGAGCCTGGACCGCGAGCGACAGGTGATCGTAGCGGTAGGCGATGGCGGTTTCACCATGTTGCTGGGTGAATTCATGACGAGCGTCGAGCACCGCTTGCCGGTCAAGGTGGTGGTGTTCAACAATCGCCAATGGGGCCTGGTGCATCTGGAGATGGAAGAAGCGGGCCTGCCCGCCTTCGAGGGCGCCGAGTTTCCCAACCCCGACTTCGCCGCCTTCGCCGTCGCCTGTGGCGCTGCCGGCTTTACTGCCCGTTCGCCGGACCAGCTGGAGGCCGGCCTGACCCAGTTGCTGGCCGCGCCCGGCCCGGCGGTGCTCAATGTTTTCATCGACGCCGATGAGCTGCCCAGCATGCCGCACATCAAGATGGAACAGATCCTGCGCTTTGGCCTGGCCAAGGTAAAGGAAAGCCTGATTGCCATGAAAGGAGCCTGACATGACGCACCCCGACCTGAACGACCAGCAACGTCGCCTGCTCTATGCGCAAGAACTGCAAGCCCGCTTCGCGGCCTATCGCCAGTGGGCCATCGAACATTGGCCGGTGGCGGAGCAGCCCCTGACCGAGTCTGCCTTCGTGGCAGCGCGGCGCGAGCTGGAACTGATGACCGGCGCCATGTTGCACCCGGGTGAAAAACCGCGTGACCTGGCTGCGCCACCGGCCGCCGGGGGTGCGCAGTATGAAGACGTTACCCCGGCGCCCTGGCCGTGAATTCTTCCGGATTTCTTACACTGGCTTGCGGAGCTCTCTTATAGCCGCAGCACCCGGGGTGCCGTAATCTGCAGTGACTGGCCCTCTAAAGGAGAATCCCATGTCTGACAAAAAACACGACAAGCGTCCCGTCACCTATGACACCCCGTCGGAAGTGGCGCTGGATGAGGCAAGCGAGATGAGCTTTCCCAATAGTGACCCGGTGGCCACCTCCAACATCACCCGCATCAAGAAGGCGCCTGACATGCCGCATGCGGCTGAAGATCACCAGAATACCCATCAGGTCAAGCAGTCCGAAAAGGTCGGCAAGCGCTGACGCCTCGCTGCTGAAACCAAGGCGGCCCGCATGCCCGGCCGCCTTTTTTACGTCTGCAGGCGACTTACAACACGACAGGAGCGTTCCATGGCAAATCGTTTTGATAATCTCAAGGTAGCGGTATTGGTCACCGATGGCTTCGAACAGGCTGAACTGCTCGAACCCAGGAAGGCGCTGGAGGCCGCAGGCGCCACCGTGCACATCATCTCCGACCGCAAGAACAGCGTGCAGGGTTACAAGCACGTCGACAAGGGCGAGGTAGTAGCGGTCGACAAGTCGATCGATGAAGCCCGCGCCGAAGACTATTCGGCCGTCTTGCTGCCCGGCGGCGTCGTCAATGGAGACGCGCTGCGCATGCTGCCCCAGGCGCGCACTTTCATTCGTGCCGCCAACGATGCAGAAAAACCCATCGCCTCGATCTGCCACGGCGGCTGGCTGCTGATTTCGGCGGGCATTGCCAAGGGACGCACGATCACCAGCTGGCCCAGCCTGCAGGATGATTTTCGCAATGCCGGCGGCCAGTGGGTCGACCAAGAAGTGGTCCGTGACGAGAATTTCGTGTCCTCCCGCAAACCCGACGACATCCCGGCATTCAATAACGAATTGCTCAAGCTGCTCGATGAACAGCAGCGGCGCGAGCAGCGGGATTCTTCTGCCGCCACCAATGAAAACGATGGCGACCCGACCATTGCCCAGAAAGGCCGGCTGAGCGCCAAGGGCACCGCGCCTGCGGCCCCGCCGCAGCATGAGAACGAAGCATTTGCGGTGGCGCGCGGACAGGCTGATCAGGGGGCGGGCTGAAGCGCAACTACAAGTCGCGGGCGGAAGCGCAACTACAAGTCGCTGGGTCCTGACTTTCGTCAGGACGACGGAGCAGTGACGTTACGGCTAATGATGACTTGGCTTGCGCCCGCTCTGGTCATATTTCCGGGCCAGCACCACCAGTTGCTGGGCCACCTTTTCGGCCTGTTTGCGCTTGCTGCAGATGCGCACGCCACAACCGGCCTGCGCCAGATCCCATAGATGGCCGACATGGATATCGACGTAGGCGGCATATTTATGCTTGTCCAGTTTGGCCACGCGGGGGACGAACTTGTCGAAGGCTTGTTTCATGCTGCACTCCCTGGAGCAATGCGAAACGTCGATGCAAGTTGGGCAGAGTCCCGTTCAATGGCGACCCTGCCCGCTTCAAAACCACGTTAAATCCCTACACCGGCATGCGCCCCTTACTTGGCGGCGTCGACCTTGGTCTTGAGGTCGGTCCCCATCTGCAGGTGCTCTTGCAGGTCAGGCAAGGTCTTGACGGCAAAATTGCGCACGTCCGGGTCTTGCGCCGACGTGCTGGCCTTCTGGAACAGCTTCACGGCGTCCTTGTGGGCAGTCACGCCGATCATGCTGGCATAACGCTTGTCGAAGGTGGTGCCGCTGAGCTTGTCGAGGATGGCGATCTTGCCGCGCTGGGCCAGGCTCGGCTCGCTGGGCAGGCTGACATCCTTGGTCGATGCCAGTTGCTTGAGGTCGGCGCCGACCTTGGTGTGCTCGTCAATCATCTTCTGGGCGAATTTCTTCACGTCAGGATTCTGGGTCTTCTCGATGGCGATCTTGCTGGCGGCGACTTCGGCGTTGCCGGCTTCGGCCGCATTGACCAGGAAACTCTTGTCCTTGCCCTTGACGCTTTCGGCATGGGCGGCGCCGGCGGCCAGCGCCAGGCCGGCCAGACAGATTGCAGCGGCGCCAGCGACGCGACGCAGTCGGGTGGAAGATGAGGTCTGGATAGTATGCATGGCGATTCTCCTATGGTTATTAAATTAAATGCTGTGGATTGAGCCCAATGTAACGGTTGCGCTGTCATCCTTGCATCAGACGGCGCCAACGACGGCTGTAAGAATCGGGGAAACGCCTTCAGCGTTGAGCGCGCCGATTGCGCAGGTAGAGGATCTGGCCTAGCAAGGCGGTAAAGAGAAGGAAGACGTTCGACACCACGAACACCACATCACCTTGCAACAGGCTGTAGGTCACGAATCCGGCGGAAGCCAGCAACTGGCCTGCGAACAGCCAGTGCGAGACCCCCTGCGTGGAGCGGCTGCGCCATTGCTGGTAGACCTGCGACGAGATCGTCAACAGCAGCACGATGGTGGCGCCCCATCCGATGAGGTCGGTCAGTTCAGGTTTCATGGCCTCATCATGGACCGGGCACCATCGGATGGCAGTCAGTCGAGCCCGCCAGTGACTGTAGGACAAGCGCATGGCCGCTGGCGCGAATCGACCGACTGTCATTAAAGTAATTGATGCATTGCGTCATTTGCGGCAATTGCCTAGTCTGTACCCAGACCTTTCTTTCTGGAGAACCGCATGCATCCCACCCGCACCATCGCCGATGTAATGACCCGCAGCGTTCATACGCTGCGCCCGGATGACACCATCATCCTGGCCGCCCGCACCATGGATGAGCTCGATATCGGCGTGGTGCCGGTGCTCGACGGCGAACGCCTGGTGGGCCTGGTGACCGACCGCGATATCGTGCTGCGCGCCGTGGCGCGCGAGCTTGGTCCTGACAGCACCTTGCGCGACATCATGAGTCACGAGGTCGTCTGGTGTTATGAAGATGAACCGGTGGACGATGTGCTGGACGACATGGTCCAGCGCCAGATCCGACGGGTGCCGGTGCTTGACCGCCAGCGCCAGCTGGTCGGCATGCTTAGCCTGGGCGATATTGCGGCCAAGACGCAGAATGCCGGCATCGGTGGCGCGCTGGGAGAGATCTCGTTGCCGGCCGCGCCCCGTCGCCGCAATGCAGCAGCCATGGCCGACGAATTACCCGAAGTGGTCAATGCCGAGCTGGCCGAGGTCAACCTTGGGCGGAGTTGAGGCTGGTGCAAGCGTTTTGCCTTGTAAGGGTTTTTCTGACACAGCAATACGACACTGTCCGATCTTCTTTTTTGCGATGCGACGATATGATCCGTTCACGTACTCGAAACCGATGGACAGAAACTTCTAGCCGGAACGTCCCCCTCCGACCGGCCATGAACATGTCCTCCCCCAATCGGTTTATCCCCACGAGTCGTTTCATAAGCAGAAATTCATCAGAGATTCCCCCGATCTTTGGCGTCTATATCCCCTCCCCCTCTGGCCGCCTCCCCCGGGCGGCCGTTTTTTTTGCCTGATCCGATTACAGATGCTCGCTAAGGTCGTCGCGCACGCCTCCTTCGATGGCGTGCTGCGCCTCGACATACTCGACCGCCTCGCGATAAGCCGATTCGCGCAATTCGTGCAGGGTCTCGAAGACATGCGTATGCGCCTGGCCGCCATCGGCCGCGCCAATCAGCACTACACCCCGAAAACCGCCCCCGGGCAATTCCTCGACGCCCGCCTGCAGGTTGGGCGCTGGCCATTCGTGCACTTTCTGCCCACCGGGCAGATCGACTGGAATCGACATCCTGTTCTCCTTATGTGGTTGGCTCGCCTGATCTGGTTCGGACCTGGTGCCGCTTTTCTCGTTCCTGCCTGAAAGTTAGTAATAGCTTAGTAACTTCTGCCGGCCACTTCCATGGGACGATTCCGTGAAACGGCGTAAGATCCATTGAAGATGAGCCCGGTGGCATGAATCATGCACGCGGCCCGCTCCCATCGAACCTCAGGACATGTCATGCCGATCAATTACCTGCGTCAGTTGACCAGCCCCACGCGCTCGGAGCTGTCAAATCGCCATCTGGGCTGTTCACTGGCCTTTGTCGCCGGCGCCGTCAACGCCGGCGGATTCCTGGCGGTCGGCCAGTACACCTCGCACATGTCGGGCATCGTCTCGGCGCTGGCCGACAACCTGGTACTGGGACAGGCCATGCTGCTGGTCACCGGGGCCACCTCGCTGCTGGCCTTTCTACTGGGCGCGGCGACGGCGGCAATCATGATCAACTGGGGCCGACAGCGACACTGGCATAGCGAATACGCCATGCCGTTGCTGCTCGAAGCCGGGCTGCTGCTGGCCTTTGGCATCCTGGGCAGCCAGTTGCAAGGACAGCACCTGCACTTCGTCACTGCCACGGTCGCCTTGCTGTGCTTCGTGATGGGCTTGCAGAATGCGCTGGTGACCAAGATCTCGCGCGCCGAAATCCGCACTACCCATGTCACCGGCCTGGTGACCGATATCGGCATCGAGCTGGGCCGGATGTGCTATTGGCGCGTAGCTTCGCGCCACGACAGCGTGCTGGCGCCGTCGCCGCGCAGGTTCTTCCTGCTGGGCTTGCTGTTGCTGATGTTCTTTACCGGCGGGGTGATCGGGGCCGTCGGCTTTTCTGCGATCGGTTTCATGGCCACCATCCCGCTGGCCACCTCGTTGCTGGTGCTGGCGCTGGTACCGGTCTGGGACGACCTGGTGCATCACCCAAACTAAACTAAAAGCATCGGCCAACAAAAAAGGCGCTCAGCGCGCCTTTCCGTTTTTTTCTTGTCAATTATGTTCAGCTCAAGCCTGCTGCTGCACCGCGCTGTCGGACTGCGGCTGCTGGGACGTCGCCGATGATGACTGCGGCGTGCTTTGCGTCATCTGTGCTGCAGCAGCACCATTGGCATTGGCCGCATTGGCATTCTTTCGGCCATGGCTGTTCAAACCACCCTTGCGGCCAGCCTCGCGTGCTTCGGCTGAGGTGAACTCGTGGGCAGCCCCCTTTGCATGAGCCGCCTTGCCGCCCATGCTCGCAATCTGACGTTGTTTCTGCGGGTCCATCGCTGCAAAGCCACGGTTGCTGTTGCTACCGGGATTTTGTGCATTTGCCATGTCTGACTCCTTTGTCTGTCTGGAATGGTCGTATGAGGGATTAGGGCCTGTTCACATTAAATCTGCGAGATGCGTTGCCCCCAGGCGGCGTGCTGGCAAGGCGTGCGGCAAGGCTGGTGGTGGTGCCACCAGCCTTGCCGTGCAACGCAGCCAGCGCGCCGCCTGGGGGCAACCCTTCGGGAGAGGCCGGCAAGCGTCGCCTGCCGTTGTTGCAGCTCCTTGCCGTAGCACCACTACGGCGCGTCGCTACGCCTAGCCAGACAACGCTTGCCGACCTCTCGCACTCGCAGATTTAATGTGAACAGGCCCTAGCGTACAGACGACCGATAAAGCCGCCTATCCACGTTTGCAGTATAGAAAGCAGCGCCGGATGTAACTATCAGTCAAGGCCATCAGCTACTGTAGGCCTTGACCGTAGGAAATGAAGGAATCCATGAAGATGAGCTTACCGCCCGGAAATGAATAAATCATTCAGCCAGCCATTTTCATTGCCCGGGTGAAACTCAGCGGGGGTTATCTCTCTTTATTGTTCTAGACAATAGGTTTTACTGTATATTTATACAGTATTCTGTTTTCTAGATATTCTTTGAGATCGCTTCTTCCCATGCCGAGTTCCAAGCCCCAGATGGGTGCTCCCGAGCATATCCATCCTTCGTTGTGGCTGGCGTCCCAGCTGGCGCGGGGTGGCGTGCGCGGGGTGACGACCGGCTTCGATGCGCTCGACGCCGAGTTGCCCGAACGCGGCTGGGCCAGCGGCATGCTCATCGAGCTGCTGCTGCCGCACAGCGGCATTGGCGAACTGCGCTTGTTGCGCCCGGCCCTGGCTGATCGTCCCGACACCCGCCAGCATGGTCACATCGCATTGCTGCAGACCCCGCATCCGGTCAATGCCCCTGGCTGGATGCACCTGGGCGTGGCGCCGCAACGCCTGCTGCTGTTGCAGGCGCAGCAGCAGCGTGATGTGCTGTGGGCCGCCGAGCAGGTATTGCGGGCCGGTTCCTGCCAGGCCTTGCTGATGTGGCAGCCACGGCTGCGCGGCGAGGCCTTGCGGCGGCTGCAACTGGCCGCCCAGTCCAGCGCCACCCTGTTTTTCATGTTGCGCCCGATGTCGTGTTGCGCCGACGCCTCGCCGGCGCCCTTGCGGCTGGCGCTGCATCCGGCGCGCGATGGCCTGGAAATCGGCTTCATCAAGCGTCGTGGGCCGCGCCGCGACAAGCGCCTCTTCATTCCTTTGTCGCCCTCACCGAATTTGCAACGCCATGTCCCTGTGGATCGCCGTTCACCTGCCATTGCTACAGCTCGAAGTCTTTCGCCCCAATTGGGACGATGAGATCGCAGCCGTCGTGTTTCACCAGGATCGCGTCAGCGCCCTGTCGGCGCCGGCGCGCGCGCAAGGCGTGGCCGAGGGCATGCGCCGCGGCAGCGTGCAGCTGCTGTCGCCCCGGGCCAGCACGCACGAGCGTGACATCGCCCGCGAAAGCAGCCTGCTCAATGACACCGCGCTGGCGCTGCTGCAGTACACGCCGCAGGTGACGCTGGCCGAACACGACTGCGTGCTGCTCGACGTGGGCGCCAGCCTGCGCTTGTTCGGTGGCATTCGCGCCTTGTGCCGCAAGGTCCGCACCAGCATCGCCCGGCTTGGCCTGTCGGCGACCCTGAGCTGCGGCGTGAGCGCCACCGGCGCCTGGCTGCTGGCGCGCTTCGGTTATGTGCGCACGCTCGGCCTGGCATCGCTGCAGCGCCGTCTCGACCGCTTGCCGGTGGTTTTGCTCAGCGCGGCCCTGCCGCATCTGGAATGGCTGCACGGCCTGGGTTGCGAGCAACTGGGCGAACTGCGCCGGCTGCCACGGGCCGGACTGCAACGCCGCTGTGGCAAGCCCATGCTGGAAATGCTGGATCGCGCCTACGGCCAGCGCCCCGAACTGCATCGCTGGATCAGCGCCCCGCCCTCGTTCAGGATGCGCCTGGAACTGCCCGACCGCATCGACCAGGCCGAACTGCTGGAGCGCCATGCCCAGCGCCTCATGACCCAGCTGGCCGGATGGCTGGCGGCGCGCCAGCTGGCGCTTGAGCAATTGCGCCTGCTGCTGGAGCACGAGCGCGGCCGCCAGGCCATCGCGCCGACCGAGATCGTGCTGTCGCTGGCCGCGCCCACCTGGCAGGAAGACCATCTGCTGTTGCTGCTGCGCGAGAAGCTGGCGCGCGGGCAATTGGGCGCGCCCGCCATCGCCCTGGTGCTCACGGCCGAGCGGGTACAGGCGCGCACGCCGGTCAGCGAGACCCTGTTTCCCGAACCTGGCGGCTCGGTCGACGACCAGCGCCGCCTGGTCGAGCTGCTGGTGGCGCGACTGGGGGCCGAGCACGTGCTGCAAGCCGCCCCGCAAGCCGATCATCGGCCCGAAACCAGCAACCGCTGGCTCAGCGTACTGCAGCGCCCGCCATCGCAGAATGCCTTGAACGCGGCTGCCGCGCAGTTGCCGCCGCGCCCGCTGTGGCTGCTCGACACACCGCTGCCGCTGGCGCTGCACGATGAGCGACCGGTCTATCGGGGGGCGCTCACCATGGCTTCGCCGGTCGAACGCATCGAAGCCGGCTGGTGGGAAGGCCAGCCCGTCACCCGCGACTACTACACCGCGCATGACGCCCGCCACGTCTATTACTGGATCTTCCGCCAGTGGCGCGCCGGCCAGGCCGGCGGCGATGCAGCGCAATGGTTCCTGCACGGCCTGTTCGGTTGAGTCGTCATGCAAAGCCCCCTGCCTCTGCCGCTGGCTTCTTATGCCGAGCTTTATTGCCGCAGCAATTTCAGTTTCCTGCATGGCGCATCGCATGCGCAAGAACTGGTGGGACGCGCCGTCGAACTGGGCTATCAGGGCCTGGCGATCACCGACGAATGCACGCTGGCCGGCGCCGTGCGCGCCCATGCCGCGCTGCTGGAATTGCGCCAGCGGCACATCGGGCTCGACTTCAAGCTGCTGATCGGCAGTTGCTTCCGGCTGACCTGCAGTGAAACGGAGGCGCCCCTGGCGAGCATGACGCTGGTGGCGCTGGCGCAGAACCGGGAAGGCTACGGCAACCTGTGCGAACTGATCACGCGCGCCCGCACCCGCGCCGACAAGGGCAGCTACCTGCTCACCCCCGATGACCTGGCCGCACCGCCGCCGTCGCTGTCGCACCTGCGCGCCCTGCCCGACTGCCAGGTCCTGCTGGTGCCGGACTATCCGGCCGACGAGGCCATGCTGGATGCCCAGTTGCGCTGGTTCACGCCCTTGTTCGGAGCGCGTGGATGGCTGGGGCTGGCGCGCCTGTACCGGCCACTGGACGAGGTGCACCATGCGCTGCTGGCGCAGGCGGCGCTGCGGCATGACGTGCGCATGGCGGCCGTGGGCGAGGTGCTGATGCACCACCGCGCGCGCAAGCCCTTGCAGGATGTACTGACGGCGATCCGCGTGGGGCGGCCGGTGCAGCAATGCGGTTATGCGCTGGCCCCGAATGCCGAACAGGCCTTGCGCCCCCTGTCGCGACTGGCGCGCCTGTATCCGCCGGCAGCGCTGGCAGCGACCATCGAGATCGCGCGCAGTTGCAGTTTCCTGATGTCGGAATTGTCTTATGAATATCCCGACGAAGTGGTGCCGCTGGGCATGACGCCGGCGCAATACCTGCGCCAGGAAACCCTGGCCGGCGCGCAGAAGCGCTATCCATCCGGCATACCGGCGGGCGTGCGCGAGCAGATCGAGAAAGAACTGCTGCTGATCGCCAGCAAGCGCTACGAGGCGTATTTCCTGACGGTGTACGACCTGGTGAAGTTTGCCCGCGAGCGCGGGATCCTGTGCCAGGGGCGTGGCTCGGCGGCCAATTCGGCGGTGTGCTACTGCCTGCATATCACCGAGGTCAACCCGGCCGAGACGCGGCTGCTGTTTGCACGCTTCATCAGCGTTGAACGCAACGAAGCGCCCGACATCGATGTCGACTTCGAGCACCAGCGACGCGAAGAAGTGATCCAGCACATCTACCGCAAGTATGGCCGCCGGCGCGCCGCGCTGGCCGCCGCCGTGCACAGCTACCGCCCGCGCGGGGCATTGCGTGAGGTGGGAAAGGCGCTCGGCGTCGATGCGGCCCTGGTCGACACCGTGGCCAAGTCGCAGCACTGGTTCGATTCGCGCGAGCAATTGCTGCAACGCTTCACCGAAGCCGGGCTCGACACCGCGCTGCCGCAGGTGCAGCGCTGGGCCGAGCTCACGACGGCGCTGCTGGGTTTTCCGCGGCACCTGTCGCAACACACCGGCGGCTTCGTCATCGCCGGTGGCCAGTTGTCGCGACTGGTGCCGATCCAGAACGCGGCCATGGCCGAGCGCTCGGTGATCGAATGGGACAAGGATGACCTGGAGTCGCTCAACCTGCTCAAGGTCGACGTGCTGGCGCTGGGCATGCTCACGGCGCTGCGCCGCACGCTGGAACTGGTGAGCCTGTGGCGCGGCCTGCCGCAGGTGATGTCGATGTTCGATATCCCGCGCGACGACCCCGCCACCTACGACATGATCGGCCGCGCCGACACCATCGGCGTGTTCCAGATCGAGAGCCGGGCCCAGATGAGCATGTTGCCGCGCATGCTGCCGCGCAACCTCTACGACCTGACGGTGCAGGTGGCGATCGTGCGACCCGGCCCGATCCAGGGTGGCATGGTGCATCCCTACCTCAAGCGGCGCGAAGTGGTGCGCAGCGGCGGCAGCTTCGATTACCCCGACAACCACCAGAAAAGCGGCCGCATCGAAGAAGTGCTCAAGCGCACGCTGGGCATACCGATCTTCCAGGAGCAGGTGATGGAGGTGGCCATCGAGGCCGCCGGATATACCCCGGGCGAAGCCGACCAGTTGCGCCGCTCGATGGCTGCCTGGAAGCGCAAGGGCGGCATGGGGCCGCACTTCGAGCGGCTGGTCGGCGGCATGCTCGACAACGGCTACACGCGCCAGTTTGCCGAAAGCCTGTTCCTGCAGATCGAGGGCTTTGGCGAGTACGGTTTCCCCGAGAGCCATGCGGCCAGCTTTGCCCTGCTGACCTATTTCAGCAGCTGGCTCAAGTGCCACGAACCCGAAGCCTTCCTGTGCGGCCTGCTCAACAGCCAACCGATGGGTTTCTATTCGCCATCGCAACTGGTGCAGGATGCCCGCCGCCATGACGTCACGGTGCTGCCGGTCGAGGTCACCCGCAGCGATTGGGACGCGACCCTCGAAATGCCCGTCACCGGCGGCCGGCCGGCGGTGCGCCTGGGCATGAGCCTGTTGCGCGGCATGTCGCCCGAGGCGGCCCAGCGCATCGAAACGGCGCGCGCCGAACGCGCCTTTGGCGATGTGTCGGACCTGGCGCACCGTGCCAGCCTCGACCGCGCCGCGCTGCAGGCGCTGGCCGCAGGCGACGCCTTGCACAAACTGGCCGGGCACCGTCGCCACGCCCTGTGGCATGCGGTGGGTGCCGTGCCCGATCGCGACCTGCTGCAGGCGGCGCCGCGCCAGGACGACGCCGCCCCATTGCGTGCGCCGAGCGAAGCCGACGATATCCTGGGCGACTATCGGGCCACCAACCTGAGCCTGCGACGCCATCCATTGGCGCTGCTGCGCGAAAAGTTGCAGCGGCGCCGCTTCATGACGGTGGAACAACTCAATACGCTGCAAAACCGCCAGTTCGCCTGCTGCTGCGGCATCGTGACGGTGCGCCAGCGCCCCGGCACGGCCAAGGGCGTGATCTTCATGACGCTGGAAGACGAAACCGGTTCGGCCAACGTCATCGTCTGGCCGGCGGTGCTGGAACGGCAGCGCAGCGAAGTGCTCAATGCGCGCCTGCTGGGGGTCTTCGGCAGTTGGCAGTGCCAGGGCGAGGTGCGCCATCTGGTGGCGGGCCGGCTGGAAGACCTGACCCACCTGCTGGGCCAGTTGCAGCCGCGCAGCCGGGATTTCTTCTAGGCGCTTACGCCGCCGGCGCCAGGCGAAACGCGTCGCGCCCTTCGTGCTTGGCCCGGTACAGCGCCACATCGGCCTGGTGCACCAGCGCATCCCAGCCCAGCAGTTGGCCCGGGCGCAACACCACCAGCCCGACGCTGATGGTGACGGTGGCGCCGTGCTCGAAACGATGCTGGCGCACCGCCTCGACCAACCGCTGGCCGATGCCGGCCGCTTCGCCCTCGTCGAGCCCGGGAAAGACGGCGCAGAATTCTTCGCCGCCGTAGCGGCCCAGCAGGTCGCCGCTGCGGCAATTCTGCTTGAGGATATCGGCAATCGCCGCCAGCACCCGATCGCCCACCAGGTGGCCGAAGGTATCGTTGATGCGCTTGAAGTGGTCGACATCGATGAAGGCCAGCGTCAGGCTCTGGCGCTGCGCCACCGCCTGCTGCAGCACGGCCTCGCCACAGCGCACCAGTTCGCGCCGGTTGAGCGCGCCGGTCAATTCGTCTTCGGTGGCCAGGCGTTGCTTGTCGGCCACCAACCGTTCGAAGTACAACATCAGCAGCGCCGCCGAGAACAGCATGCCACCGCCCAGCGGAATCATGTAAATCAGCAGCACGCCCAAAGGGCTCATGTGCGGTGGCTCGAACAATGCCGGCTGACTCGCCGCCAGCACCAGCCGCGCAATGTAGGCGCCACTGAGGGTCAGCACGGCGGCCAGCCCCATGCCGCGCCCGAACCCCCAGCGCGCGTAATGCCGCGCGGCGGGCCCCGACAGGCCACGCATCAGCTCCACGAACACCAGCGTGAAGACCAGTTGCATGGCGGCCACGGCCAGGTAGGCGCGCTGGGTAAAGCTGACGTCCTTGGACAGCAGCCAGGCAAACAGCAGCGCGAACAACGCCACCATGAACCAGCCCCATAACTTGGCCGGACGCTGGTAGAAATGGCGCAGGCCGCTCCAGGCCGCCACCGAACCTGCAAACAGGGAAGTATTACCCAGCCACAGCGCACCCTGTCGCCAGAGTCCGGGCGCGGCCAGGTAGCCGGCCACCACCACGACCACGCCCAGCGCCACCAGCACGCCGGACCAGGCCCAGTAGCGCGTGCAGCGCTCGCTGGGGGCGCTCGAGAAAACCCCGGCCATGACCAGGCTGCTGCACAGTTGTACGATCGCCAGCGAGGTGCTGGCAGTGAGAGGATCCATCCGGCTATTCGACTGCGGGTTAATGCGAAGGCGGCCAGTGTAACCGATTGGATTAACAAGTTAATGACGACGTACCAGCGCCACCACGCCGGAATGCGATATTTACCTCGTGCGGCATCGGGCAACGACTTGATTCACTGTTACGCGACATCGCGTGATCGGCTGCCAGCCGGTCGTGCGCAATGATGCGCTGCGCCGGCATGGTTATAATCTGCTTCTTACCCAATCACTGCCGCCCGGCGGAGCACTCATGAAGTTCGATGTCGCCATCGTTGGCAGCGGCCTGGCCGGCCTGTCTGTCGCCCTCCACCTGGCTGCCACCCGGCGCGTGGTGGTCATCTCCAAGGGCGAACTCAAGGATGGCGCCAGCAATTGGGCGCAAGGCGGCATCGCCGCCGTGCTCGATTCGGGCGACAGCCACCAGCAGCACATCGACGACACCCTGGCCGCCGGCGGCGGGCTGTGCGACGAGGCCGCTACCCGGTTCATCGTCGAACACGGCCGCCTGGCCATCGACTGGCTGATCGACCAGGGGGTCCCGTTTACCCGCGATGTCGACGCCGAACTGGGGTTTCACCTGACCCGCGAAGGCGGACACAGCCAGCGTCGCATCATCCATGCCGCCGATGCCACCGGCCAGGCGGTGCAGGTGACGCTGGAAGAACGGGTGCGCCATCACCCCAACATCACCCTGCTCGAACATCACTGCGTGGTCGACCTGATTCGCCAGCGCACGGCACTGGGATGGTCGTGCAGCGGACTGTATGTGCAAGACCGCCAGACACAGGTCACGGCCATCGCCGCGCATCGCACGGTGCTGGCCACCGGCGGCGCCGGCCAGGTCTACCTGCATACGTCCAACCCTGAATCGGCCACCGGCGACGGCATCGCCATGGCCTGGCGCGCCGGCTGCCGGGTGGCCAACATGGAATTCATCCAGTTTCACCCGACCTGCCTGTATCACCCCGAAGCGCGCTCGGTGCTGATCAGCGAAGCGCTGCGCGGCGAAGGCGCGCTGCTCAAGCTGCCCGCCGCGCAAGGCCCGCTGGCCGGCCAGCGCTTCATGCCCGAACACAGCCCCAGCGCCGAACTGGCGCCGCGCGACACGGTGGCGCGCGCCATCGACTGGGAAATGAAGAAGCACGGCATCGCCCATGTCGACCTGGATATCAGCCACCAGCCGGCAGCCTTCATCGCCGAACATTTCCCGACCATCATGGCGCGCTGCGCCGGGCTGGGCATCGATATCACGCGCCACCCGATCCCGGTGGTGCCGGCGGCGCACTATACATGTGGCGGCGTGGTCACCGACCTGGCCGGACGCACCGACCTGCCCCATCTGTACGCCGTGGGCGAGACGGCCTATACGGGCTTGCACGGCGCCAACCGCCTGGCCAGCAATTCGCTGCTGGAATGCCTGGTGCTGGGACGGGCGGCGGCCTTCGACATCGAACGCGCCCTGGCGCTGGGGCCGACGCAGGTGGCCGACGTGCCGCGCTGGGAACCGGCCCAGGCCCGCCCTGGCGACGATCACAGCGATGCGGCGGTCGCGATCGGGCTGAACCGCGACGAACTGCGTCGCTGCATGTGGGATTACGTCGGCATCGTGCGCAGCGATGCCCGCCTGCAACGCGCCCAGCGCCGCATTGCCTTGCTGCGCGAAGAAGTCGACCTGTTCTACGCCCGCCTGCCGGTGTCGCGCGCCCTGCTGGAATTGCGCAACCTGATCGACGTCGCGGCCCTGATCGTGACCAGCGCGCAAATGCGCCGCGAAAGCCGCGGCCTGCATTTCAGCCTGGATCAACCGGGACAACTGCCGCGCGCGCTGCCGACGATCCTGTCCGGCCCGCAGGCCTGATCCATGATGTCGCTTGCCCTGCGCCTGGCCGCACTGGCCGCATTGACCTGCGCCGCTTCGCTGCATACCGCCCACGCCGCACCCACCGCCGCCGAAGCCAGGCCGCATCCCCGCATCTGCCTGGCGCTATCGGGCGGCGGCGCGCGCGGCTATGCGCACCTGGGGGTGTTGCAGTATCTCGAGCAATTGCATATTCCGATCGATTGCATCGCCGGCACCAGCATGGGCGCGTTGATCGGCGGCCTGTATGCCAGCGGTATCGACGCTGACCAGTTGCAACGCCGCCTGGCCGCCATCGACCTGTCCGACATCGCCTTCGACCGTAACGACCGCGCCCGCCTGCCGCAATCGCAGCGCGAAGATGAATACCAGTACCCGATCTCGCTGGCGGCCGGCCTCGACGGCGGCAAGCTCAAGCTGGCCGCGGGCCTGGTCCAGGGCAACAACCTGCTGACCCTGCTGCAGAACTGGACTGCCCGCTACCCGGCCAATATCGACTTCGCTGCGTTGCCGATCCCGTTCCGGGCGGTGGCCACCGACCTCGGTGCCGGCACCGAAGTGGTGCTGCAGGAAGGCTCGCTGCCGCGCGCCCTGCGCGCCAGCATGGCCGTGCCGGGCCTGTTCGCGCCGTTTCGCATCGGTTCGCGCACGCTGGTCGATGGCGGGCTGGTGGCCAACCTACCGGTGCAGACTGCACGCGACATGGGGGCCGATGTGATCATCGCGGTCAACATCGCCTCGCCGCTGCAGGACGCCGACGCCCTGCAGTCGCCCACGGCGGTGGCGCAGCAGATGCTGGGCATCCTGATCCAGCAGAACGTCAAGGCGCAAAAAAGCCTGCTGGGTCCGCATGACATCCTGATCGAGCCCAACCTGGATGGGGTGTCATTTACCGATTTCGCACGCGGCAAGGATGGCATCAATGCCGGGTGGGATGCCGCCCAGCAGCACAATGCGTCCCTGCTGGCGCTGTCGCTGCCGCCCGCGCAATGGCAGCAATACCTGGCGCAACGCGCCCGCAACACCATTGCCCTGGCGCCCGACACCCGCATCGACGTCATCCAGATCAACAGTGGTGCGCGAGTGCCGGCGTCGCATGTGCAACAGCAACTGGGGGTCGAGGCCGGTGACCGCTATGACGGACAGGCCATCAACCAGCAGCTCGCGCAACTGTCGATCAACGGCGACTTCAACAACGTGACCCAGGAACTGGTGCGCCAGGCCGATGGCAGCAACCGGCTGGTGATCGACGCCGAAGACAAATCCTGGGGGCCGCAATACCTGCTGTTCGGGCTGGGACTATCGAACAGCTTCAATGGCCGCGGCGGCTACAACCTGCAGATCGGCCATCGCTACCCGTGGATGACCGCCAGCGGCCTGGAGTGGCGCAACGACGCCATCCTCGGCAATCGCGTGGCCAGCCTCAAGAGCGAGCTGCGCCAGCCGCTGACCGGGGGCACTTACCTTGCGTCCTACGTCGAACTGAACCGCCGTCATGTCGACCTGTACGACGATGGCGCCGCGCTGAAGGCTTCGCCCCTGACCGAATACCGGATCGATACCCTCATGAGCGGCGTCGACCTCGGCGTGCCGCTGGCCCAGGTGGGTGAACTGCGGCTGGGCGCCGGCTATCGCTATTGGCACTATGCGCCCACCTACGACGAGGCCGCGTTCTCTACCGTAACGGGCCGCCAGCCGGTGGCGCGCCTGCGGCTCACGATCGACCAGCTCGACGATGCGCTGTTTCCGCGCCGGGGCCATTACCTCTACGCCGAAGCCAGTCGCGGCTTCGGCGGCAGCGGCACGCGCTACAGCACAGTGCAGGCACGCACCCTGTGGGCCTTCAGCCACGGCGCCGACACCGTCAATGTCGCGCTGGAAGGCGCCGGTAGCGTATCGGCGAACGACACCAGCGGCGAGCTCGGTTTTTCATTGGGGGGATTCCAGCACCTGTCGGCCTATGCGCAAGACCAGTTCTCGGGCAATTACCTGTTGTATGGGCGACTGACTTACCTGCGCGACCTGTCGCGCTACCAGATCGCCGGCCTGCGCAACCCGGTGCTGGGCACCAGCCTCGAGATCGGCAATGTCTGGCAGCGCCGCGCCGCGTTCGGGGACGGCCCCTATCGCCAGAGCATCAGCCTGTTCGTCGGTGGCGCCAGCCCCGTGGGCCCGCTCTACTTCGGCCTGGCGCTGGGCCAGCAAGGCGTCTGGAACATCTATCTGCAGCTGGGACGGGTGTTTTAGGGCCGGATCACAGGCCCTGGGCTGGTGCGGCATCCCGCTCGCGCCGGCGGGTGCGAAACTCCTGGGGTGGCAGGCCGAAGAAATCGAGGATGCTGTTGGCCACCAGGTCGCGGTCATTGTCCACGCAGATCATGTGATAGCTGTTTTCCAGCACCACCACCCGCGCATCGGCCACCTGCGCCTTGAGAAAATCGGCCGAACGCAGGCTGGTCAGTTCGTCTTCGCGCGCATGCACCACCAGCGTCGGCGCCTTGATATTGCGCGCCCCGGCCATGGCCCAGGCACGTAGCCGGTCGACCTGGCGCACGCAGATCAACGGCACCCAGGGATAGTGAAAATTGTCGCCGCGCTCGAACTTGGCCTTCACCACGGCCCGCACCAGCGTGTTCTTGATGCCAAACGGCTCGCCCTCTTCCACCTTCATGCGCGTGGCGACCCCGGGGATCCGGTAGAACAGCCCGCGCAGGCTGCTGTACCAGGGCGTGGACCAGCCATCGATATAGATCGGCGGCGCCAGCGTCACCAGCCGGCCGGCCGCGGCCGCATGCTCCACGCGCTCGGCCAGCACCAGCGCCACCAGCGAGCCCATGCACATGCCCATGATGTGCAACTGGTCGTACTGCGGACGCAGTTCGCGATATTGCGCCTCCACCGCATCGACCCACTGTTCGGCGCGCACGCCGATCAGGTCTTCGGGCCGGGTGCCGTGGCCGGCCAGCGTGATGGCGTGCGTCTCCACGCCGCCGCGCTGCAGGATCTTGTGCATGCTGCCCAGATCGTATTGCGTGCCACCCAGCCCATGGATCAGGATCGCGCCGATGCGCGCACTCATGGCTGGGCTCCCTGCGCCGGCCCGACCTGCCAGGCGCCGGCGACGATGGCCAGGCTGTCATCGGGGTCCAGCATGCTGCGACTGATGTCGGTGACCTCGCTGACCTGGCCGGCCGGCAGCATCAGGCGCAGGCTCATGCCCGGGCGGGCGTCGTCGCTATCGTCGTCGAGCCAGCGCTGGCGCAGCCGCGCCTGGTCCAGCGGATGCACATGCGCCAACACCTGGTCGATACTGGCCAGCGCTTCGGGCGCCAGCCCCAGCAAGCCCTGCACGTCACCCGACCAGGTCACGCGGGCGCGCACCGGGTCGATGCAATAGACCAGCTGGCGCGATACCGTCAGCGCCAGTTCGACATCGTCGCGCCAGTTGGCGGCGTCTTCCTGCGACTGCTCGCGGGTGGTCTTGAGGGTGCTGATGAGCAGCGACAGCAAGGCCGCCACCGCCAGGTAGATCTGCAGCTCCAGCAGCGCATTGCTGGAATGCAGCTGCACCAGTTCGACGAACGGCCCACGACCCAGCGAGTTATAGACAAAGGCGATCAGTGCCAGCACCACCACCGCCAGCGAGCCGCCGCGCCCGCCCCACAGGATGGTGACCAGCGCCACGCAGAACAACGGCAGGTAGGTGGTCGAGAAATTGATGTCGAGAATGACGCGGTCGATCTCGCTGCCGAAGGCCAGCCAGGCCGTGATGAGCAAGCCGGCGAAACTGGCCAGCCCCAACAGGAAATCAGCACGGTCGATGCCGCCCGAGCGCACCGCCCGAAAGCGCGACCAGCCCGCCAGCACGGGCGTGACGATCAGGATGCCGACCAGGTCCGACAGGCTCCAGACCCGCAGCGTGGACCAGAACGGCAAGTGCTGCGTGGCGCTGAACCAGAGTGCGCCGAACAGCCCGCTGGCCAGGCTGGCCCCGACCCCCACCAGCAGCAAGGCCCGCACAAAATAAAGGCCCTCCAGCGGGAAAGGCGCGCGTCGCACCAGCCACACGGCGATGGCGGCCACGCCGATCTCGTTGGCCGCCAGCAAGGCCATGCGCCACAACTCGCGCTCGGCCACCCCGCCCAGCAGCAACTGCGCCGCCAACAGCGCCAACATCAATGCGCCCCAGCGTTCGGTGGTCGTCAGCATCAAGGCCCCGACCACCACCCCGGCCGGCAGCCACAGGTAACCGGAAGCGACGAACGTGCCATTGAGCCGGTACGACACAAAACCCAGGACAAAATACAGCACGGCCCATGCAAGCGGCGCGAAGACACGGCTGGACTGGTTGGAAGTCACGAGGGGTCCTTGGAGAAACTGAGTGGGCGCATTGTAACAGCGCAACATCGACTGCAAGGTGATGTGCAGACCCGGCTTAACACCTGTTAGAATGCGAACAATTCTCATTAAAATACGCAATTCGCCAACTTCAATGACCGCCCCCGATCTCAGCGCCGCGCGCGATGTTGGCGTGCTCTACACCGACCACCACAGCTGGCTGCAGCAATGGCTGCGCGCGCGCCTGGGCAATGCCTGCGACGCCGCCGACCTGGCGCACGACACCTTCCTGCGGGTCATCGAACGCCGCCGGGTGGCCGAGATCAATGAACCGCGTGCCTTCCTGACGACGGTGGCGCGTGGCATCCTGGTCAACTGGTACCAGCGGCGCGCGCTCGAAAGCGCCTTTCTCGAAGCGCTGGCGGCGCTGCCCGAGGCCGAGGCGCCGTCGCCGGAGCAGCGCTACCTGATTCTCGAGACCCTGACCCAGGTCGACGCCATGCTGGACAGCCTGCCGCCGCGCGCCCGGCAGGCGTTCTTGCTGTCGCAGCTGGATGGCTTGAAATACGACGACATCGCGACCCGCCTGGGTTGCTCGCTGATCAGCGTCAAGCGCTACATGAAGCAGGCTTTCCTGGCATGCCTGTGTCTGATGGATTAAGCATGGCGCATTATTCTGCGACCCACGCCGGGGCATCCGCCATCAATCCCGTGGCCCTGGACCAGGCTGCCGAGTGGCTGGTGTTGCTGCATGGCGGCCAGGCCACCGAGGCTGATCGCCAGCAATGCCGCCAGTGGCAAGGCGCCAGTGCCGACAATGCGCGCGCCTGGGCCCGCGCCGAAACCCTGATGAACAAGCTGGGCACGCTGCCGCCAGCGCTGGCCATGCCGGTATTGCAACGCTCGACCGCGCCGGCACGACGGGCGGCGCTGGCCAAGCTGGCCGGCTTGCTGGCGGCCCTGCCTGCCGCCTGGTTCGGCTGGCAGGCGCTACGCCAAAGCGACCTGGCGGCCGATCACCACACCGGCACCGGCCAGCGCCGCACGATTCGACTGGCCGATGGCAGCCAGGTCATCCTCAATAGCGCCAGCGCCATCGACGTCGTGTTCGACCAGGACCGACGCCTGGTGCGCTTGCGCCATGGCGAGATCATGATCACCACCGCCGCCGACACCGCCGCCAGCGCCCGGCCGTTCCTGGTAGAAACCGCCGAAGGCATGCTGCAGGCGCTGGGCACCCGCTTTGCCGTGCACCAGCAAACCGCCCATACGCAACTCGACGTCTTCGAAAGCGCGGTGCGGGTGGCCCCTCGCCGTCTGCCCGCCAGCGCCCGGGTGACCATTGCCGCCGGACAGCGCCTGCGTTTTTCAGCCGATGCCATCGACGCCCCGCAGCCGTTGAGCGTGGCCGCCGACGCCTGGACCCAGGGCATGCTGGTCGCCGACAACATGCGCCTGGACGCATTTTCTGCAGAACTGGCGCGCTATCTGCCGGGCCTGCTGCGCTGCGAAGACGAGGTGGCCGACCTGCGCATCTCCGGCACCTTCCCGCTGGACCAGCCGCAGCAGATCCTCACGATGCTGGTGTCGACCTATCCGATCGAGGCGCGCCGGCGCTTTGGCGGTTATTGGGTCACGCTGTCGGCGCCCGGCCCGCAGTGAGCTGACCGGCATTCAATATTTTTTTGGTTGTCCTGATACTTTTTTCGATCCTGGCTGGCAATGGGAGTGAAACCACATTTCCATTGAAAGGATCCCTGCTCCATGTCCCACCTGTCCATTCGCCCGCGCATCAAGCCAGTCGCGGCTGCCGCCCTGATCCTGTGCGCCCTGTCGGGCGCTGCCTGGCAAGCACCGGCGTTCGCCGCCGACACCGCCGTGCTCAACGATGCCACCCAGCGCCGCTATGACATCGCCAGCGGCCCGCTGGGCCAGAACCTGTCGGCCTTCGCGTTGGCTTCGGGGATCGCCCTGTCGTTCGAGCCGGCACTGGCCGCCGGCAAGACCAGCCCGGCGGTGAACGGCGTGATGAGCGCCCGGGCAGCGGCAGAACGGGTGCTGGCCGGCAGCGGCCTGGAAATCGCCGGTCGCGCCGACGGTAGCTTTACCGTGCGACGCGCCACCGGCGTCGCTAACACCAGCGAAGCGCCGAATCAGGCCTTGCCGGCGGTGACCGTGAACGCCGACAGCGAGCGCAGCACCGTCACCGAGGGCAGCGGTTCGTACACCACCCGCGCCACCGGTGCGGCCACCCGCATGGCCTTGTCGCTGCGTGAAACACCGCAGTCGGTGAGCGTGATCGGCCGCCAGCAGATCGAAGACCAGAACCTGATGAGTCTCAACGACGTGCTGCGCATGACCCCCGGTATCGTGGCCGATCGGCTCGATGAACGCGTCACGTTCACCTCGCGCGGTTTCTCGCTCAACAGCATGATCGACGGCGTGCCGACGTTGTCCTTCAACAGCGTGGCGGCCGAGTCGAGCCAGCTCAGCATGCAGGTCTACGACCGGGTCGAAGTCATTCGCGGCGCATCCGGCCTGCTCAATGGATCGGGTTCGCCGGGCGGTTCGATCAACCTGGTGCGCAAGCGCCCGACGGCCGAATTCAGCGGCCATGTGGGCGTGGGCGTCGGCTCCTGGAGCCGCTACAGCACCGAGGCCGACCTCAGCACCAAGCTCAATGAAGCCGGCACCGTGCGCGGGCGCGTGGTGGCCTCGCATGCCGACGGCAACAGCTTTGTCGACAACAAGAAGCAGAGCGAAGATGTGTTCTATGGCATCGTCGAGGCCGACCTGTCGCGCAATACCCTGCTGTCGGCCGGCGTCGAATACCAGCGCACCGCGATCAAGGGCGCCAACTTCGGCCAGAGCCCATTGTTCTACAGCGATGGCAGCCGCACCAACCTGCCCCGCTCGTTCAACTCCAGCACACCCTGGAGCACCTGGAACATGGATACCCAGCGCTATTTCGTCAACCTGGATCACCATTTCGACAACGACTGGCGCCTGAAGGTGGACGCGGCCCTCATCACCAATGACCGCGAGCGCTACAGCGGCGACATCTGGCTCTATCCGGGCAACATCAATTCGGCCACCGGCAACGGCGGCGTGGTGCAGGTGGCCAACAACCCGGCCACCTCGGTCACGCGCGCGCTGGATGTGTATGCCACCGGCCCGTTCTCGCTGTTTGGCCGCACCCACACGGCGGTGCTTGGCGCCAACTACAACCGCTACGCCTACGACTACAGCAACAGCAGCCGCCTGGTCAACGCCTTCGACCGGCAGGCGGTCAACATCTCCAACCTGGGGGCGATTGCGCAGCCCGACTTCCCGTATCCGCTCAACAAGTTCAGCGGCGTCACCGAAGAAAAGGCGGTCTATGGCGCGCTGCGCCTGAAGCCCTTCGATGCGCTGTCGGTCCTGGTCGGCACCCGCTTCTCCTGGTACGACAACGACCTGGTCACGCGCACCTGGACCAACGGCACCAACGGCCGTCCGGTCGCCAGCAGCGCCGGCCACGAACACGCGATATTTACGCCCTACGCGGGCATCGTCTACGACATCAACGACACCTGGTCGGCCTATTCGAGCTATACGGATATCTTCCAGCCCAATACCGCGCGCAACGCCAATAACGAAACCATCGAACCCCGGCGCGGCAACAACCTTGAATTCGGGGTCAAGGGCGAGCACATGGGCGGCAAGCTCAACACCAGCTTCGCGGTATTCGAAGTGCGTGAGGACAATGCGGTCGAACTGGCACCAGGCGTGGCGCCCCTGCCTGACGGCTCGGCCGCCTATCGCGCGGTCAAGGGCGCGCGCACGCGTGGTTTCGAAACCACCATCTCGGGTGAGCTGGCACGCGGCTGGCAGGTCATGGCCGGCTACACCTACAGCGCCAAGTTCAATAACAAGAGCGTGCTGATGAACACCAACTACCCGCAACGCATGCTGCGCGTGGCGACCAGCTATCGCCTGCCGGGCGCGCTGAGCAAGTTGACCGTGGGCGGCAACCTGTCTTATCAAAGCGGGATTTCTTACCTGGAAACCTACAGCGCGCAGACCGCCTACCAAGGCGGCATGACGCTGATTGGCTTGATGGCGCGTTATGAAGTGTCGCCGCAATTGAGCCTGTCGCTCAACGTCGAGAACCTGACCGACAAGACCTACTACACCGGTCTGGGCGGCTATAACGGCTATACGGTGGGGAATCCACGCAATGCGTGGTTGAAGGCCAACTACAAGTTCTGAGGATGACGGGGTGCGACGAAAGTCGCTGGATCCCGGCCTGCGCCGGGACGACGGATAAAATGTTATCGATGTCCCGTCGTCCTCGCGCAGGCCGTAAACCAGCGTCTTGTCACGTGCTTACTTCACTACCCGCAACGAAAAATCGGCGGCCCGGATATCCTTGGTCAGGCTGCCGATCGAGATGCGATCGACACCCGTTTCTGCAATCGCCCGCACGGACTCGAGGTTGATGCCGCCCGAGGCTTCCAGCAGCGCGCGCCCGGCATTGACCGCCACCGCCCCGCGCATCATCTCCAGCGAAAAATTATCCAGCAGGATCGACAAGGCGCCGGCGCCCAGCGCTTCCTGCAGTTCGGCGATGCTCTCCACCTCGACCTGGATCGTCACCCCGGCATCGAGCTTGTGGGCCGCGGCCATGGCGGCCGTGATGCCACCGGCGGCGGCGATGTGGTTTTCCTTGATCAGGATGCCGTCGTACAGGGCCAGGCGCTGGTTGGCGCCGCCGCCCACGCGCACGGCGTACTTCTGCGCCAGGCGCAGGCCGGGCAAGGTCTTGCGGGTATCGAGAATGCTGGCGCTGGTGCCGGCGACGACGTCCACATAGCGCCGAGTAGCCGTGGCCACACCCGACAGCAGTTGCAGGAAGTTGAGCGCGCCGCGCTCGGCGGTGAGCAAGGCGCGCGCCGGGCCGTGGATGGTGCAGACTTCGCTGTCGGCGGCCATCAGGTCGCCTTCGGCGTGCTGCCAGCTGACCTGCAGGCGCGGATCGAGCCGGGTCATCACCGCTTCGAACCAGGGCGCGCCGCATAGTACGGCCGCTTCGCGCACGATCACGCGGGCCGTGACGAATTCGTGCTCGGGCACCAGCAGGCCGGTGAAGTCGCCGTCGCCGACGTCTTCGGCAATGGCCTGGTTGACGTTGGCGTCGAAGGCCGCCAGCAAGGCCGCATCGAAGGGTGCAAAGGGATTGTTCAAGTTACTGGCCACGGTGATGCTGGGGCTGGTCTTGATGGCGTGGAGAATTGTCATGCCGGGCCGATTCCTGCAAACAGTTGCTGTTCGTCTTCAAGCCGTGCGCCGGGGCGCACATTGGCTTTCCTGTTGGCTGCGAAATCCAGCATGCGGTCGATGCACAGCACGGCGCGACGGCCGATGCCAGGGTCGACCTGAATCTCGTTGGCTCCGGTTTCCAGCACCTGCAACAGGTTCTGCAAACCGTTCATCGCCATCCACGGACAGTGCGCGCAACTCTTGCATGTGGCGCTGTTGCCGGCCGTGGGGGCGTCGATAAAAATCTTGCCTGGCGCTGCCAGGCGCATCTTGTGCAGGATGCCGTTGTCGGTGGCGACGATGAACGACGGCGCACTGGACACCTGCACCGCCGCAATCAGTTGCGAGGTCGAACCGACCACATCGGCCTGCGCCACCACCGCCTCGGGCGACTCGGGATGCACCAGCACCAGCGCCTCGGGGTGTTCGGCGCGCATCAGCTCCAGCTCGCCGCCCTTGAATTCATCGTGCACCAGGCACGACCCCTGCCACAGCAGCATGTCGGCGCCGGTCTGCTTCTGGATGTAACCGCCCAGGTGCTTGTCGGGCGCCCACAGGATCTTCTTGCCCTGCTGATGCAGGTGCTGCACGATCTCAAGCCCGATCGAGGAAGTCACCATCCAGTCGGCGCGGGCCTTTACCGCCGCGCTGGTGTTGGCATAGACCACCACCGTGCGGTCCGGATGGGCATCGCAGAAAGCGGTAAATTCGTCGGCCGCGCAACCCAGGTCGAGCGAACAGGTGGCGTCGAGATCGGGCATCAGGATGCGCTTCTCGGGACTCAGGATCTTGGCCGTCTCGCCCATGAAGCGCACCCCGGCCACCACCAGCGTGGTGGCGGCGTGGTCGCGTCCGAAGCGGGCCATCTCGAGCGAATCCGAGACGCAGCCGCCGGTTTCCTCGGCCAGGTCCTGCAGATCGGGATCAACATAGTAGTGCGCCACCAGCACTGCCTGCTTCTGCTTGAGCAGTGCCTTGATGCGGGCCTTGAGATCGGCGCGTTCAGCCGCGCCGGGCGTGGGTGGGACCCGTGCCCAGGCGTTGGCGGTGCAGCTGCCACCGGTCTCCATTTGAGGCCGTTCGTATTCGACGACCTTGCTTGCGGTTGCGTGCATGGCGGGAGCTGTGCGTTGTAGTTGCGGGTTACTGGATGCCCTGGCTGGCCAGGTAGTCTTCGTAGTTGCCGCGGAAGTCCACGATCTCGTCCTCTTTCACCACCAGGATACGGGTCGCCAGCGACGACACGAACTCACGGTCATGCGAGACGAAGATCAGGGTGCCGGCATACTTTTCGAGCGCGATGTTGAGCGACTCGATCGATTCCATGTCCATGTGGTTGGTCGGTTCGTCCATCAGCAGCACGTTGTGACGGCCCAGCATCAGCTTGCCGTACATCATGCGGCCCTTTTCGCCGCCCGACAGCACCTTGACCGATTTCTTGACGTCGTCGCCAGAAAACAGCAGGCGTCCGAGGATCGAGCGCACGGCCTGGTCGTCGTCGCCTTCCTGGGTCCACTTGCCCATCCAGTCGGTGAGGATATCGCCGGCGGCGAACTCTTCGGTCGGATCCTGCGGCATGTAGCCGACGTCGGCGTTCTCGGCCCACTTGACCACGCCGTGGTCAGGATGCAGCCCGGCCACGTCGCCGCCGATGGAGCGCAGCAGCGTGGTCTTGCCGGCGCCGTTGGCGCCGATGATGGCGATCTTCTCGCCGGCCTCGACCATGATGCTGAAATTCTTGAAGATCGGGCGATCGTAGGCCTTGCTGATGGCTTGCGTCTCGACCGCCAGGCGATGCAGTTTCTTTTCGCCTTCGAAGCGCACATACGGATTGACCCGCGACGACGGCTTGACGTCTTCCACCTTGATCTTGTCGATCTGCTTGGCGCGCGAAGTCGCCTGGCGCGCCTTGGACTTGTTGGCCGAGAAGCGGCGCACGAAGTCCTGCAGTTCGGCGACCTTTTCCTTGGCCTTGGCGTTGACCGCCAGTTGCTGCGCGCGGGCCTGCGACGACGCGAACATGTATTCGTCGTAGTTGCCCGGGTAGACCTTCAACGTGCCGTAGTCCATGTCGGCCATGTGGGTACAGACCTGGTTCAGGAAGTGGCGATCGTGGGAAATGATGATCATCGTGGAATTGCGCTCGTTGAGCACGTCTTCCAGCCAGCGGATGGTGTCGATGTCGAGGTTGTTGGTCGGCTCGTCGAGCAGCAGGATATCGGGGTTCGAGAACAACGCCTGCGCCAGCAGCACGCGCAGCTTCCAGCCGGGCGCGACATTGCTCATCGGGCCGCTATGCTGTTCGATCGGCACGCCCACGCCCAGCAGCAGTTCGCCGGCGCGCGCTTCAGCGGTATAGCCATCGTATTCGGCGAACTTGGCTTCCAGGTCGGCCGCCTTCATGTAGTCGTCGTCGGTGGCGTCGGGGTTGGCGTAGATGGCGTCGCGCTCGCTCATGGCGGCCCACATTTCGACGTGGCCCATCATGACTACGTCAAGCACGCGCATCTCTTCGAAGGCGAACTGGTCCTGGCGCAGCTTGCCCAGGCGTTCATTGGTGTCGAGGCTGACATTGCCGCCGCTGGGTTCGAGGTCGCCACCCAGGATCTTCATGAAGGTCGACTTGCCGCAGCCGTTGGCGCCGATCAGGCCATAGCGGTTGCCGTCGCCGAACTTGACGGAAATGTTTTCGAACAACGGCTTGGCGCCGAACTGCATCGTGATATTGGCTGTTGAAAGCACTGCGAAACCTTTTTCTGAATTGAAACCTGGCGCGGACTGCAGCCGGAACAGAAAAGCGATATCCGGATTTGCCGCCACGCGCGCGAAACCCTGTATTTTACCATCGTGAGCGAGCCCCGGCTTGCATTGCGGGCAAGCCACCTGCTTTATTTCCTCAAGGAAAGCCGCATTGTCACCTGAACTACAATGGCCGGGATTTTTAACCGACCGGCGGTGCTCCAACTCCCTTTGCAGCCCTTACCTTCTCGCATGAAAACCAGCACAACACTGATCTGCACGGGCCTGATGGCGCTGGGCCTGGCCCACGGCGCACAAGCCGCCTACAACGTCTGGACCAACGAATACACGCTGTCCAAGAAAGACCTGGAAACGGCGATTGCGCCGCAGTTTCCGCGCAAGCTGAAGTATATGGACTTGTTCGACGTGACCTTGAGCAACCCGCGACTGGGCATGGATGCGCCCAACAACCGCCTCACCACCGTGGTCGACGCCCAGATCGCCAATCAATGGCTCCTGGCGCGCCCGGTCAATGCGGTGCTGACCATGAGCAGCGGTTTCAAGTACGACGCCCCGTCACGCTCGTTGCGCCTGGATGCGCCCAAGGTAGACAACGTCGATTCGAAAGACCTGCCGCCGCAGTACGCCCAGCAGCTCACCGCCCTGGGCAATGCCGCCGCCGACCAGTTGCTGCGCGATTATGCCGTCTATACCTTCACGCCCGAGCAGTTGCAGATGAACGGCAAGCGCTTCGAGCCGGGCAAGATCACGGTCGACAAAGAGGCGGTGAAGGTCGAGATCATCGAGCAGTAGCAGCCAGGGTCGGATAAGCCGACAGCGTCATGCTGAAACCGTCGGCGCCGCGGCTGTCGAGGGCGGCATGCCCGCCGACCGGCAGCGTCACCAGGTCGCGCACATGACCGAACGGCAGGCCGGTGACGATCGGCGTGGCGAACCGCCCGCGCAGGAAGGCCAGCATCTCCGCGAAGTCATAGCCATTGTCGATCTCGGCCAGCCGGTAACTGGCAAAGTCGCCCAGCACGATCGCCTTTTGCCGCGCCAGGATGCCGGCCGCCTCCAGCTGCAACAGCATGCGCTCGACGCGAAACGGATGTTCGTTCACATCTTCCAGGAACAGGATGCCGCCATCGACCTGCGGCATCCAGGGACTGCCGACCAGATGCGCGACCATGGCCAGGTTGCCGCCCCACAGGACACCCTCGCATTGCAGCGCCGGACTACCGGAGTCGGTACTGCGGTCACCGGGGCTGCCACCGCTGTGCGAATGAATCGTCACCTGCGGCGAACCCAGCGTGCGCCAGAACTGCTGCAACGCGCCCCATTGCGGCTCGACGGCGCCAAAGTCGCCATTGAGCATGGGGCCGGCGAAGCTGACCCCGCCCGCCTTGAGCCAAGCCAGGTGCAGCGCCGTGATGTCGCTGTAGCCGACCAGCAACTTGCCGCTGGCGGCCAGGGCATCGAGATCGAGCAGCGGCAGGATCCGCGAGACGCCATACGAGCCGCGCAGGGCCAGGATCACCTGCACCTGCGGGTCGGCCGCAGCCTCCATCAGCTGCGCCGCGCGCGCCGCATCGCTGGCGCCGAAGCGCAGGTAGCGCTGGTCGTGCCGATAATGGTTAGTGACCGTGCAACCCATCGATTCGAGCAAGGCCACGCCGCGCTCGACGGCGGCGGGGTCCGGCGCATAGCCCCCCGGCGCCACGATGGCCACATGCGTGCCGGGCGGGACCAGCGTGTCGATGCTGTCGGCTGAGAGCGTCATGCGTGAGTATCCTTGGGTTGGTCGCCGGTGGAGGCGAGTTGCCGCTGCTGCTTCGACTGCGCGCGGCGCATGGCGAAGAAATCCCTGAGCAACTGGCCGCATTCGTGTTCCAGCACCCCGCCCTTGAGCGCGGTATGGTGATTCAGTTTTTCCTGCTCGAACAGGTTCAGCACCGAGCCGCAGGCGCCGGTCTTGGGGTCGGATGCGCCATAGACCACCCGCTCCAGGCGGGCGTGCATCATGGCCCCGGAACACATGACGCAGGGCTCCAGCGTGACATACAATTCGCAACCCGGCAGGCGGTAATTGCCCAGCTTCTCTGCCGCCTGGCGCAAGGCCATGATCTCGGCGTGCGCAGTCGGATCATGACGGCCGATCGGGTGATTGAAACCCACGCCGATGATTTCGCCATCCTTGACCACCACTGCGCCCACCGGCACCTCGCCCAGCGCCCAGGCGTGGCCAGCCTGCGCCAGGGCGGCGCGCATATGGCGCAACTCGGCGGGCTCCTCGGCTTGCTGCAATTGACTCATGGACTTAATCGGACGTGACTTCGGCCCAGCAATTGGGCGTTTCGTGCAGCACCACCTTTTGCAGGTGCAGGCCGGTGCCGTAGCGATCCTGGTAGGCCGCCTTGAGAATGTTGAATGCGGTGCGCGCCAGGTTCTCGACCGTCGGGATGCTGTCGATCACCACCGTCTTGTGGCCCGGCAGGCTGGCCAGGAAGTCGCGCACCGGCTGGTCTTTTTCGTACACCAGGAAGGCATGGTCCCAGACATCGACCAGATGTTCCTTGGCCAGCGCCTTGATGTCGGAAAAATCCATGATCATGCCGTTGTCCGAGTTGCCCTCGATATCGATCACGGCGCCCGTCAACGTGATCTCGAGCGTATAGCGATGACCGTGCAGGTTGCGGCACTGGCTCTTGTGGTCGGGGATGCGGTGACCGGCATCGAATTCGAGTTTGCGGGTAATTGTCAGCATGTAGAGTCTGGATCAGGGAATGTGCAACAGCTTGTGGGTCTGGATACTCAGCTTCCACTTCGGATTGTTCTTGACCATATTGATGGCCAGGGTGGTATTGGCGGCGGCGTCAGGCCCATCCATCGGTTGCAGCAGGAAGTGCGCGAAATCCAGCTTCTCGTAGTCGGCCAGCGGTTGGCCGGCCTGCGGCACCACCACCTTCAGCTCGCTGCCACGCGTGACCTTCAGCTCGGAACCCATCTTGGGACTGACGCAGATCCAGTCCACGCCTTCGGGCACGGCAATGGTGCCATTGGTCTCGATGGCGATCTCGAAGCCGACCGCGTGCATCGCCTCGATCAGCGGGCCGTCCAGCTGCAGCAGCGGTTCGCCGCCGGTAAACACCACATACTTGCTGGGCGCATAGGTGGCCGGCCACAGGCTGTCGATCTTGGCCGCGAGATCCTGGGGCGACTTGAACTTGCCGCCGTTCTCGCCATCGGTGCCGACGAAATCGGTATCGCAGAACTGGCAGGTGGCGCTGGCGCGGTCCTGCTCGCGCCCGGTCCACAGGTTGCAACCCGAAAAACGGCAGAACACGGCCGGACGCCCTGCATGGGCGCCCTCGCCTTGCAGGGTGTAGAAGATTTCTTTGATGCTGTAGGTCACGATAATGGGGCGGCACCGCGAACGGGCCGCAAAAGAAGAACAGGTGTCGGCGATGGTGAACTCACCGGCAGCGATTGATATCGAGGCAGATTTTCCGACCGCCCAAGGGCGGCATTATAGCGGCTCGGACACCGGGACGCAGCCGGCAGATGGTTGGCCTGCGCTTATGCTGTTGTTTTTGGCAAGCCATTTATTGCCTCACTGCAATTTATTGCCCGACACAATATACGGCCACACTAAACGTCTTAGCACCTTGATCAATAAAAAAAGGACCCGCGATGAAAGTGTTGATCTTTGGCGCCAGCGGCATGGTGGGCCTGGGTGTGCTGCGCGAATGCCTGGTCGCCCCGGACGTGACCCAGGTCACCACGCTGGGCCGCGGCCCCGCCGACACCAGCCTGTTTCGCCGCGACCGGATGGACGCCGGCTTCAACTACGCCGTGACCAAGAAGCTGCGCCAGCTGGTGCACGCCGACATGTTCGACTATCGCGACATCGAATCAGCACTCACCGGTTTCGACGCCTGTTTCTTCTGCCTCGGCGTATCGTCGCTGGGCATGCAGGAAGACGCCTATGCCCGCATCACCTACGACCTGACCATGGCCGCCGCCCGCACCCTGCAGCGCCTCAACCCGGACCTGACCTTCATCTATGTGTCGGGCGCCAGCACCGACAGCAGCGAACAGGGCAAGAGCATGTGGGCGCGGGTCAAGGGCCGCACCGAAAATGCCTTGCTGGGACTGGGTTTCAGGCACGCCTACATGTTCCGTCCCGGCGCCCTGATCGCCCTGCACGGGGTGCGCTCCAAGACCCCCGCCTATCGTATTCTTTATCCCATCCTGTGGCCGCTGTTACCGCTGCTGCGGGCAATCTGGCCCGACCGCATCCTCACCACCGAGCAGATCGGCCGCGCCATGCTGGCCGCAGCCCGGCAAGGCGCCGACAAGGGCGTGCTCGAAACCGCCGATATTCGCCGCCTGGCATAAGCCGGGCGCCCATCCCGGCCAGGCATCGCTGTTATCCGGATGACAAGAGCTGCTGCGAGTTTGCAACGCGCTGACAGACGTCATTGGTATTACCTGTTAGCATTCGCCGCGAATTAGTTAGCCAGGTAATGCGAGGATGCAGAGCAAGCCAATGAAAGAAATCAGCCACAAAGTCATGATGTCCCGGCGCAGCCTGATGCTGACCGGCATCACCCTCCTGGGCAGCTACGTCGCCCTGTCGAGCCTGCCCTCGTGGGCCGTTCCGCAAGAGGACGCCACCCTGCAGGCGCAGTTCATGCGCCTGTCCAACCTGCTGATCAATCACCGCCTCAACCCGGCCGTGGGCGCGCGCATCCTGAAGGTCGCCGCCCAGGAGCATGCCGACCTGCCGGCCATGATGGGCCAGCTCATCGGCATCGCCGAGGCAAAGAAAGCCACCGTGGTCGAGGACTTCTTTGGCGACATCCCGGAAGGCCCGCTGCAGGCGCTGGCGCACTGGATCATCTTCTGCTGGTACACCGGCAGTTCGTCGGCCAAGCGCGATGCCAAGGTCTTCACCTATGAAGAGGCACTGACCTACCAGACCACGCTGGACGTGGTCGCCATTCCGTCTTACGGCATCAGCGGGCCTAACCGCTGGAGCCAGGTCACCGTAGCGCTGGCAGACATGCCGCGCTTCTGAACGCACTTCACCCAGCCAGAGTCAATTCGTATGAACAGCAATAGCAACGCCGACGTCGTCATCGTCGGCACTGGCGTCGTCGGCGTCCTGATCGCAGAACAGCTCCTGGACGCAGGCATTTCGGTCCTGATGCTGGAAGCCGGCCCCCGCGTGGCGCGCTCCGACATCGTCGAGAACTTCCGCAACCTGCCGCTGGCGCTGAAGGGCGATCCATCGTCCTGCTACCCGCCCCGCCCGTGGGCGCCGCACCCGATGCCTTCCAGCGAGAACCCGGAAGACCACTACCTGGAACTGACCGGCCCCGACAAGTACGCCCAGACCTTCATCCGCTACGCCGGCGGCTCGACCTGGCACTGGGCCGGCACCTGCTGGCGCCTGACCCCGGACGACATGCGCCTGCATTCGCGCTATGGCGTGGGCCGCGACTGGGCCTTCGGTTACGACGAGCTGGAACCCTTCTACACCCGGGTCGAGCACAAGCTGGGCATCTGCGGCCCGTCTGAACCCGAGCTGCAATGGCCGCCGCTGCGTTCGCAACCGTACCCGATGCCAGCCTTGCCCTTCAGCCCCGGCGAGCAGCGCTTCACCGACGTCGTCAAGTCGCTCGGCTACCGCAACATCCCGACCGCACAGGCCCGCAACAGCGGCATCCCCTACGATGACCGCCCGGCCTGCTGCGCCAATAACAACTGCGTGCCGGTGTGCCCGGTCGGCGCCAAGTACGACGCCGCCACGGCGCTGGGTCGCCTGGAAGCCAAGGGCGCCACCATCCTGACCGACGCCGTGGTCTACCGGGTCGACACCGATGGCCGCAACCAGGTCGAAGCGGTCAACTATTTCGACGCCAACAAGCAGACGCACCGCATCAGCGGCAAGATCTTCGTGCTGGCCTGCAACGGCATCGAAACGCCCAAGCTGCTGCTGATGTCGGCCAACAGCCGCAACGCCAATGGCCTGGCCAACAGCTCCGACCAGGTCGGCCGCAACATGATGGATCACCCGCAACTGACGATGACCTTGACCCTGTCCGAGCCGTACTGGTCGGGCGTGGGTCCGGTGGTCAACAGCGGCATCATGGAAACCTCGCAGGGCGACTTCCGCTCCGAGCACGCCGGTGCCTACTTCCGCTATAACAATTTCGCGCGCAATCGCTTCGTCACCTTCGGCGCCTTGAAGAAGGGCCTGGTAGGACGCGCGCTGGATGAAGAAATCCGCCGCATGGCCGGCTGCACCGCCGACATCGTGCTGGCGCATGAAGTCTTGCCCGACCCGAACAACCGCCTGACCCTGTCCACCAAGAAGGACTGGCTGGGCCTGCCGCGCCCGGCGATTCATTACGACGTGGGCGACTACACCCGCCGTTCGGCCGAAAACTATTCGCTGCCGATCGGCAAGCGCATTGCCGAAGCGATGGGCGCCACCGATATCAAGATCAGTCCCAAGTTCGCGCAGAGCAAGCACATCATGGGCGGCACCATCATGGGTACTGACCCAGCCAATGCGGTGGTCGACGCCGAATGCCGCGCCTACGACCACCAGAACCTGTTTCTCCCGGGTGGTGGCGCCATGGCCAGCACCGCCTGCGGCAACAGCACCATCAGCATGGCAGCGCTGGGCCTGAAAGCGGCCGACGCCATCGTGCGCCAGATGCGAAAGGCGTGAGATGAAAACTTTATCTAAAACCATTCAGGCCACTTTCGCCGCCCTGCTCTGTACCCTGACGCTAACGGCCCAGGCCAGCACGGCCACGCCAACCGCAACCCCGGCTGCAACCCAGGCCGACCAGGCCGTCATCGAACGCGGCCGTTACCTGGCGGTGGCCTCAGACTGCATCGCCTGCCACACCACGCCGCGCGGCAAGCCGATGGCCGGTGGCACCTCGATCGCCTCGCCGGTGGGGGCAATCGTCGCCACCAACATCACGCCCTCGAAGCAGTTCGGCATCGGCAACTACACCGAGACCCAGTTCGCCGATGCGTTGCGCAAAGGCGTGCGTGCCGACGGCGCCCACCTGTATCCGGCGATGCCCTACACCGCGTACTCGGTCATGACGGACGCCGACATCCATGCGCTGTACCTGTACTTCATGAAGGCGGTGCAACCGGTGGACCAGGCCACGGCCGAGACCAGCCTGCCCTTCCCGATGAACATCCGCCTGTCGATGAAGGGCTGGAATGCGCTGTTCCTCAATGACAAGCCACTGGCGCCGGTGGCCGACCGCAACGAACAATGGTTGCGCGGACGCTACCTGGCGGAAGGCCCGGCGCACTGCAGCACCTGCCATACGCCACGCGGTTTCCTGATGCAGGAAAAGCTGGACCTGCAGCTCTCCGGCGCCCAGGTCGGACCGTGGTATGCGCCTAACATCACGCCCCACAAGACCAGCGGCATCGGATCGTGGAGCCAGGCCGAGCTGGTGACCTATCTGAAGACCGGCCGCGTGGAGGGTAAAGCGCAGGCCGCCGGCAGCATGGCCGAAGCCATCACGCACAGCTTCAGCCACCTGACCGATGACGACCTGCAGGCCATCGCCGTCTACATCCTGGACCGCCCAGCCATCGCCGATGACAAGAGCGAGGTGCAGCGCACCCGTTTCGACCAGGGCAAGGCGGGCAATGCGCTGGCCGCTTTCCGCGGCTTGCCCGCCGGTGCGACGACCGATGAAGAGGTACGCGGCGCGCGCATCTTCTCGGCCAGTTGCGCCTCGTGCCACGGCTATAACGGCCAGGGCACCAAGGACGGCTACTACCCCAGCCTGTACAAGAACTCGGCCACGGCTGGCGTGAATCCCAGCAACCTGATCGCCACCATCCTGTACGGCGTCGAGCGCGAAACCAAGGACGGCGGTCATGTGTTCATGCCGCCCTTCGGCAATCAACCGAACGCGCTCAATTCGCTCTCCAACGACGATGTGGCCGCGCTGTCGAACTACGTGCTGAAGTACTACGGCAATCCCAGCGTGAAGGTAACCCACGATGATGTCGAGGTGATTCGCCAGGGGGGGCCGCAATCGAACCTGTTGCTGCTGGCGCGCATCGGCATGGTGGTCGCAGGCGTGCTGGTATTGGCGCTGCTGGTGTGGCTGCGCACGCGCAAGAAGCGTCCGGTGCGGATCAACGAGAACGACTGGAAGTAAGACGACTTGCTTCACTCCGGATGATGAAAAAAACGCCGTTGCGACTTGGTCGGAACGGCGTTTTTTTAACGAGGCTGGAAAGAGACCGCTATGTCAATCGATTGACAAGGGCCTTGACCCATTGCTCCGCAGTACCCAGCGAGTACATATCTTGTTGAATTGATTTCAGGTATTTATTTGCCACCTGCATTACTTCTTCCTTATCTTTTTTTAGCAAAACACTTAGCCCCGCAATCTCCCCCAGGCGGAGAGCAGCGTTTCCGCTGAACCATGACGCAAGGACGTCTTCGCGCGCGTATCGATCAAACAATTCCTCTGATGAATTTACGATGCATCCATTACTGGAAATGACATCTTTCAACCGACTGACCTCCGCATCAAAAAATTCGTCGATTCGAATACCGATGAACCGCCACTTCATATACTGAGCGAGATTGAAAGTTTGAAGACAGGGAACATCCAATACCTTAGCGTCTCGAAACCAACGATATCCATCCCCCCAACTTTCTTTCATTGTATCGACACAAAATTCATACGCTGAATCGCTTCGCCATCCGATTCGAATAGAGACAATCTGCGATGCTGGCTTGAAGGCCAGCCAAAGAAAAGTCCGAACGGCTCTTTCACTGCCCCCCGCATTCTCAATCCACGTGCCAGATGCCAAGGGCGCGTTCCTCTTGTTTACAATGGTGAATCCTAGTTGCTCAAATTCAGCAGTGATTCGGCGGATATGTTCTGAAATGGCCATTCGCTCAAATAGAATTGAGGCATATAGGTAAACGATGAGAACAAAGCGGCCGCAGGCCGCCATCTCCAATTGTTGAATCGCAATCAGACTGAAATATTTAGTAACGAAATTATCAATAATTAAGTTATCTAAAAGTTACCACCCTATTTTCGACGGCGAATCGATTCTGTGCCTCAACAATTCCAATCTCGAATTATTTTTTTCTACGAAATTAACGCCATCGTCAACGAAGTCACGGATGTGTGCCAGGAACGCCCCCACAGCTTTGCCGGCAAGGCTGACATGAAAAAATGCACTCTCTGCCACGCTTATCGGGGGGATCACTTGGCATCATTCACCTGATCTAACCCTCCCTTGCGCCTCTGCACCAGCACCTTCGTCATACCATAGACGCCAGTAAAAATCGCCGCCCCCACAATCCCCGCCAACGCACCGGCGATGACTGCCGATATCGTGTGGGCATCCAGCGCCACGCGGGCGAACATGGTCAGCAAGGTGATCGGGATCTGGTACCAGAGATGCCACCAGCCGTATCTTCTGCCCACGAAATATGCCGCGCACGAGGCCATTGACGCATGGCCGGACGGCAGGTTGTAACGACCTCCATTCGGTCGCTCGCCGAGCCGGACGCCGGCGACGATCACGCGGTCCAGCGAATGCTTCAGGCCATGGGTCAGTGCCGTCGAGCCGACGCCGATATAAATGTTTTGCATGAACCCGATGGCATCGCGCTTGATGATCGGCAGCGCCACCTGAACAATCGTATTGATGAACCGACCCTGGTCTTCGATGGCATGGATGAACGGATGCTCACTGGATGGGCGATCCCGGTGGGTGGTGGGATCGGACGGCAACAACACCGTCAGCAGGATCCCGAAAGAACACGCCGCGATCAGCAGCCAGGGGCGTTGCACCTGGACGTGGGCGGCCTTTGCCAGCGATTTCAGGCTCATCGCGCCCCCGCCAGCCGGAACACGTCACGCGCCGGATCGGCGACCGCGCTGCGCAATCCCAGTGCCCCCATCACGCTGTGCGCGACGTGCATCTGTGAGAACTGGCCATCGAGGCGGCGTGGCGGTGCGCCGCCCGAGCGCGGACCATGCGATTGCCAGAATACGAAGGGAATATCCTTTTGCACGTCAGGCGCAATCGACCATGGCGTGCCATGCAGATATAGCCCGGACTCGCCCAGCGATTCGCCGTGATCGGACACGTAGATCAGGGAAGACGGCAAGTCGAGGCGGCGCAACATGGCGATGGCGCTGCCCACCACGAAGTCGGCATAAAGGATGCTGTTGTCGTAGGCATTGACCAGTTCTTCCTGCGAGCACAGGTCCAGTTGAACCGATTTGCAGACCGGCGTGAACACCTCGAATCGCGCCGGATAACGCGTGTGATAGGCCGGACCATGGCTGCCGGCCAGGTGCAGCACGATCAACTGGCGTGGCTGGGATGAACCGGTGATGCGCGCTTCCAGTCCACGCAAGAGCCCTTCGTCATGCGTGCATTCATCCGCGCGACAACCTTCGGCAATATGCTCCAGGCGTTCCAGGTGCTGGACCTGCATCGGCGGTTCGCCGCCGTTGTGACTGCGCCAAGTGACGTCCACGCCATTGCGCTGGAGATAGGTGGTGAGCGGTTCCCACGTCGGCGTGCTGCCCGGCGCTTCGAAGGCCAGCAGGCATTCCAGCGCGGCCGTCGTGTAGGTGGCGCATGCGCGCGCCTTCACGACGGTGACGCCGGCGTGATCCATGCTGGGTGTGGTCGGTCGCCCATAGCCATACAGCGCATGGTTCTGCTGCCGGGCCGATTCGCCGATGACCAGCACCACGACCCGCCGCGCCTGGCTACCGGGCTGTTCTTCTGTTACCGGCGGCAGCTGCGCCCGCTGCTGCGGTGCAGCCGCGCCGGCCAGATGACGCGCGCCGTTAACGAGGTAGGACCACGGCAAGACCTTGCCGCCGAGCTGCTTGGCGTGCTGGTCGATCCACAGCCATGTGGAAGCCGTGCCGTATAGCCAGAGCAGCGCGACGATGGCAGTCACCGCTGGCAGTATCAGGCGCCGGGCGAAGGGGGTCGGACGCAGCCTGAGCCGTGACACGATAGAAGATGGGATCAAGCCGAGTGCGATCAGGTACAGCAACAGCGTCGGATGAAACAGATCGCTCGCCTCGGCCAGATTGGTGTTGAACAGGTTGCCCATCATCGAACGATCGAGCACCACGCCATAGCTCACCATGAAATACAAAGCGACTGCATTGCCTGTGATGAACAGACAGATCAGCGGCTTGAGCAGCCATTGCGCGACCAGGGCGACCAACGACAGCAGCAGGATGGTGATGCTGGTCACGATCAGCAGCAGCGTCAGCACGATCCAGACCGAGCTGCGTGCGGTCGCCTCCAGATTGGCCAGGGTGAACGCCAGCAGCGGTATATGGAAGACCAGCGTATTGAACAGCCCGTAAGCCAGGATCAGGCGGTTGGATCCCATGCCATGGCGGCCAGGACGAAAATCGATTTCTCGCATCGCGTTCTTTCTTCAACACGGTTTGTCTTGGGTACCGACCGCCGTCGCCGGAACCTGAATCGCGGGGAATTCGCAGGCAAGACTTCTCCCTGCCTGCTGTCGCGGGCATCAAAAAACGCTGGGTCGTTCAAGGAGAAAAGGAAATGGCGCCGTAGTGACGATCGGCACCCTGGTTAATCGGCAGGCCCGGATTCTAGCAGCGGCTTGCGGCGAAAATCCTGCCCGGCTAACACAATCGAAAACTTATGAATCGCATCCAGGGGGAATGCAGAAACCGCACCCGACGATATTCGGATGCGTTGCATGGGATGAGACTTTCGGGGGGATAGGGGGAAATGCTGGTAGTACTAAAATGATCGCGCAGCGTTCATAACAGCAATCTGTCACTGCACTCAGCGGGGGTACTGAGGCATGAGATGAAACAAGTGCATCTGGAGTGTACAGGAAGACGATTAAGAAAAGCGGCCGCTGGTCGCCATCTTCAATCTTTCAATCACCAGAACCTCCGGAATCTGCGGTGTCGCAAAGAATAACAACTGAGTTTCCCGACATCATTACTGGACTTCCCACGGCGATCAGAAGGCTGGCCGGTCCGGTCAGGCCAGCAACGTCGACAGCAGATTGTTGCCGAACGGGTCGTCCAGCGGTGCGTAGGTACTAGCCTGCGCGGGATTCCAGAGCGGCTGGGCCAGGTTGACGGCGCTGGCCACGCCGAGCACGCGCGCGGTATGGTGTCGTTCATCGGCGCCGTTGTCGCCGCCGAGGCTGCGCCGGGACGACGCCATGAGGTCGCGCAACTCCATGACGCTGCCCATCTGCACCGCCGGCACGGCGGTGCGCGTGCTGGGCGCAGGCAGCCATTGCGCAGCTTGCGCCAGCACCGACGAGAAACCCTGTTGCGCCTCTTGCCGCACCGCTTCGACCAGTTGCGTCAATTGGCTCTCGCCGGCCATGCTGTCGAGCGCCTCACGGCTGGGGGGGCGCATGCCATCCTCTTCACGGGCCAGCGTTGACATCGGCGGTGCAGGCATGTCATCGGCCTGGGCCTCGAACCGGCCGAGGTCGAGGCCGCCCAGCGACACGCACAACCGGGCGAGGTCGACGGCATCATGCGGATCGGGTTCACTTCCCGTGTTGACGGTCATATTCATCCTTGAGCAGCCCGAAGTTGACCGACAGCGCCTTGAACTCCTCGGCCTTCGCTGCCTTACGGTCGTTGAAACTCTGTGCCTGCTCTCCATCCTCCCGTTTCACCTTGTCGGGATGCTTGAGCAAGGAATCCTTGTAATACTGTTTCTTTGCGCTCGCAAACTGAGCCTCCGAGATCGGCTCGCCATATTGCAGGCCAAAGGCTTTCAGGGCGTCGCTCAGTTTTTGCTGCTCCGGATCCAGCTTTTTAGGATCGCCACCAGGACTTGCCCCAGCGGGACCGCCTGCCGCCTGCGGGTGAGGCGGCGGCGCAGTGCCTGGCGTGTCAAACTGGACGCTGGCCTTGCCGGTCTGCAGATTGACCGACACGCGCGCGCGCCGCCCCTGCGCATCGGCCTGCGACCAGTCGGAATTGAGCTGGCGATGCCCGGTGCGGGGATTATTTTCTTCGTTCAACCGGATGGGTGGCTTGCCGGGCAGGAAGACGCACATGGTGCGCCGTGCGATACCATCCTGCCCTGTACCCCATTGATTCGTGGCCAGACTTGCGCCATGGGCGTTCCTGGTCCATTGCCAGGTTTGCCCTGTGGCGTGCTCGTAAGTCTTGCAGGACTGGATGCCTTGCTGGTTGTGCTGGCTCCACGGCGTCTGGGTGACCATCCTGCCACTCAGCAAATCAAGAGTGGTCTGGGTCGGCTGGCCGTTGCCGCTCACGGCATTCCAGCGCAACTGCATGCCAGAGCAATCATAGAACGCCCCCAGACCGGAGAAGCGCGCGTTAAACGGCAACTGAAACGGCAACTGAAACGGCGATAAATGATGGCCCGGACGCCCCCCGCCGCCCATGCCGGAAAAATGGCTCGATACGCCCGATGACGATGGAAAGCGGCCGTGCAACTGCGCCATGAGCCCGCCCTGCAACCGGGCAAATTGCATGCGCGCCTGCGCTATGGCCGCCGGCACACCTGCCCGACCCGCCTGCAGCCGGGCCGTGCCGTGTGCGGAATAGGCATGAAATTGCGCACTGAACGGACCTTTTCGCAATGGCGCGGCGGCCATCCCTGGCGTCTTCGCCAGATTGGATCGCAGCGCTTCCTGCGCCAGGCCCACCGCGTTCATGCCCGCAAGTCGCATCGATGTTCCCCTTCCCGGAATCTGATGGATGCAACTGAGTGGACTTGCATGGCTCTGCGGTTCCGTGCGTGGCGGAGGTGGGATGAAACGGGCGCGTCACTCCGCCGTCAACGCCGCCACCGGATCCAGTTTCGCGGCCTTCTTGGCGGGCATGTACCCGAACAGCAGTCCGGTAAATACCGAACAGCAGAATGCCGCAGCAATCGCCGTCAACGAAAAGATCACCGGCGCGCCCATGACGATCAAGCCGATGCCGACCAGCAGACCGACCAGCACGCCAGCGCTGCCGCCGACCACCGTCACCAGCACCGCTTCGGTCAGGAACTGGCGCATGATGTCGCGCTGACGCGCGCCGGTCGCCAGGCGGATGCCGATTTCGCGGGTGCGCTCGCGTACCGTCATCAACATCACGTTCATCACGCCGATGCCGCCCACCAGCAATGACACCGCCGCCACCAGCGACAGCATCAGGGTCATCGTGTCACGCGTCTTGGCTTCGGCCGCAATCGATGCCGCGGCGTTGCCGATGGCGAAGTCGCGGATGCGATGCCGCTCCAGCAGCAAGGCTTCTACCTGCGCCTGGGTGTCGTGGATGCGGCCGACATCGGCCACCGCCATCACGGTATAAGTCGGTTCGCGCTGTCCGAAAACCTTAACCCCGGCAGTCGAGAACGGCATGATCAGCAAATTGTCTTCGTCGCGATCGCCCGTCAGCGCGCCCTTCTGGCTCATCACACCGACCACCTGGAAAGGCACGTTGCCGATCAATACGTGCTGCCCGACCGGGTCGTCGATACCCGGCATCAGTTCACGCGCCAACTTGAAACCCAGCACCGCCACCGAGGCCAGTTCGCGTTCGTCGTCGGCCGAGAAGAACGCGCCCTTGGCCAATGGCCAGGTTTGGATCTCGGGCAAACCGGCACCGGTGCCGCGCACATAGGTCTGTATGTCCTGATTGCCGAACCGCACCACCTTGTTGCCCGTCACATTGGGTAATACGTGGGTGATGTTAGGCACGTCGGCGACCGCTTCGAGGTCTTGCAGCGTGATGCTGCGCCCGGGAATGCGCGAGCTCTCGCCCACCGACGACATGTACATCAGGTTGGAGCCAAAGCGCCCCAGCTGCGCCACCACCTGCTGGCGCGTGCCAAGCCCGATGGCCATCATCACGATCACCGAGGCCACGCCGATGACAATGCCCAGCAAGGTCAGCCCGGTGCGAAACCGGTTGATCCACATCACGCGCCAGGCAGCGCGCGCGGCTTCGCGCAACTCGGCCAGCCACAGGCGTGGCGGGTCCGGGGTGTGGTCGGGCGAACTGGCCGGGTCGGGCATCACCTGGCCGGCATTGCCGGCGGTGCCGCCGCTGTCGGCGACGATGGCGCCATCACGCACTTCGATGACGCGGCGCGCCTGCGCCGCGACGTCGCGATCATGGGTGATCAGGATGATGGTGTGGCCGGCATCGGCCAACTCGTTGAACAGCTTCATCACCTCGGCGCCGCTGCTGCTGTCAAGCGCGCCGGTCGGTTCGTCGGCCAGGATGATGCGCCCGCCATTCATCAGCGCGCGGGCAATCGATACCCGCTGCTGCTGGCCGCCGGAGAGTTGATGCGGGCGGTTGTCCAGCCGGTCGCCCAGGCCCAGGCGCGTCAGCAAGGCACTGGCGCGCTGATGTCGCTGCTGCTCGGACATGCCGGCATAGATGGCCGGCACTTCGACGTTCTCGCGCGCCGATTCGGTGGGAATCAGGTGATAGCCCTGGAACACGAATCCGAAGGCTTCGCGCCGCAGCCACGCCAGCCGGTCGGCGTCGAAGCCGGATACATCGCTGCCGTTGAATCGGTAAGCGCCACTGCTGGGCCGATCCAGGCAACCCAGCAGATTCATCAGGGTCGACTTGCCCGAACCGGAAGCGCCAACGATGGCGACGAATTCACCCTGGCGGATCGAAAGACTGACACCGCGCAATACCTCCACCGCCGGTGCGCCGCCCTGCCCGCCATAAGTCTTGCGGATGTCGACCAGCTCGATCAGTGGCGCATCGTCGTGCGCTGCGCTCACAGCTGGAACCTCTTGACCCCACCTTGTTGCTGCTCGCCGGTGACGATGCGCTCGCCCTCGGCCAGGCCGTCGACGATCTCGGCGCTGACGCGGTTGCGCACGCCGATCTTCACCACCCGCTGCTGCGGCCTACCGTCGGCATCCATGACGCGCACGGTCCAGGCGCCTTGGCCGGACTGAGGGCGCAAGGCCGCCAGGGGCGCCACCACCACGTCGCGCGCGGACGCGGCAACGAAATTGACCTGCGCCGTCATCTGCGGCATCAACTCGCCATCGCCGTTATCGACATCGAACAAGGCGGTATAGACAATGACCTTGTTAGTCGATGGCGCCAGCGCGCTGTCGGCGCTCTTGCCTTCGGGGCTGGGCGGCGCGGGCAACACTTGCCGCACTTTTCCATGCCAGCGACGACGCTCGCCGCCCAGCGTGGTGAAGTACACCGGCATGCCGGCGCGCACGCGGCGCACCTCGGCCTCGGAGACTTCGGTCCATACCGTCATCGCGCCCAGGTCGGCGATGCGCATGATGCTGGGGGTCTGGTAGGTGGCGTTCAGGGTCTGGCCTTCACGCGCATCGACCGACACCACCGTGCCGTCCATGGTGGCGTAGATGCGGGTGTAACCCAGGCGTACTTCGTCGGCCTGCACGGTGGCCGAGGTCTGCACGATCTGGGCCTTGAGGTGCTCTACCCGGGCCGCGGCCTGGGCCAGGTTGGCGCCGGCGATGTCGAGGTCTTCGGCGCGCGTGGCGCCACCGGCGTCGAGCTGGCGCTGGCGGTTTGCTTGCTGGCCGGCCAGCAGATGCTGCGCCTGCTGCTCTGCCAGCTGCGCACGCAGGCCGGTGAGCGAAGCGCGGCCGGCATCGACCGTAGCCTTTTGCACGCTGGGGTCGATCTCGACCAGCAGTTGCCCCTTCCTGACCGCATCCCCCGCCTGCACATGCAAGCGCAATATCTGCCCCGAGACCTGCGCGCCGACATCGACGAAACGACGCGGCTGCAACTTGCCCACCGCTGAGACGCTGGATTCGATGTCGCCCCGCCCGATCACGGCCGTGTCATAAGTCACACCCGGGCGCGTAGCCCACCATGCCACCGCCGAAATAACAAATACCGTCGGCACTGCCGCCATCCACCACCGCTTGCGTCCTGCCTTCATGCTTCCCCTGAACTACCTGATTATGATTGCGTGCGCTGCGCCAGCGGACTAACGCGGCACTTCGAAACTGAGCGTGGCCACGTGGCGCACGTCGGTATATTCGCGGCCGTCGATGGTGACCGAACCGTTGACCTTGGCCGTCACCTGCAGTACGTACAGCCCCGGGAACGGCGTGGGCATCGTGATGCTGCCATCCTTGGCGGGACGCAGCACGCGACGCCAGCCCTCGGAGGTCTCGACGTTGACCTGGGTGGCGCTGACGGCCTCGCCCTTCCACATCAGGCGGAAGGTGTCGCCCCCGGGTGTCGTCGGCACCAGTTCGAGGTCGTTGACGGCCTTGGTGTCGAGCCGGCCGTAACGGGCCTGATAGAACACCACGGTGTTGGCGCCGGTGACTTCGCGTGCCGAGAAACGCAGGTCCTGCCCGGCCTGCACGGCGTCGATGCGCAGGTGATCGCCTTCGACCGACAACGGCAGGCTGGCCGCGTTGGCGGCCGGGATCGCTTGCGGCATCTGGATCTTGGGCATGGCGGCGTCGCGCTTGTCGAGCTCGCCCGAATACACCCTAAAGCGCGCATTGCCGGCGTCGGCCGCGCTGTCCTTCTCGAGCCAGAGGTAGTTGGCGTAGGCCGGATTGGCCAGCGCCAGCGATGCGGTCAACGCCACCGCCGACAATAACTGCTTGCGCCCGACCGCCAGCGCGCCCGACATCGTGGCGCGCGAGATGGTGGCGCCCGACTTGGCGTGTGATGGTGGCAGTGCAGAATCTTTCTTGTACAGGTCATTCATGATGTGCCCTCAGCGGAGCAGCTGATTGCGCGCTCCATATAGATGATAATTATTCTCATCTAATTATAGCGTCAGTTGCCGCCACCTGAACTTGATATGCACTACAAAACGTAACTTTTTTTGAGCCAGGCCACCGAATTTACCTATGAACGGTGGCCTTATGTACTAACACATTGAAACAATCAGCTGATTGCCTGCGCCATCAGAACTCGATGCGGGCGTTCAGGCTGAGCGTGCGCGGCGCGCCGGCAAACAGGTAGTTGGTGCCGTTATAGACCCAGTAGCGACGGTCGGTCAGGTTCTGGATCTGGGCGTTGAAGGTGACATCCTTGCCGCTCAGACGAGTACGGTAGATCGCGCCCGCGTCAAACACGTGGTACGCGGGCAGGTCCATATTGGTGGTCGAGTTCAACTTCGAGATACCGACATAGCGACCGCCGGCATTGAGACTGAGTCCGGCCACCTGCGGCACCCGATAACGCACGCTGGCAGTGGCCTGGAAGCGCGGCGTGCCGACCACATCACGACCTTCGAGTGCCGCCGTGGTCTGCTGGTACTTGGCGTCGAGCCACATGGCGCCGCCCGACAGCGAGAGCGCCGGCGTCAGGTCATAGCGACCCGAGACATCCAGCCCCTGGTAACGCGTTTCACCATCCTGCACATAGTAGTTGGCCGTGTTGACGTATTCGGCTGCGCGCTGGATACGGAACAAGGCAGCGCTGGTCATCCATTGCGCGCGCTCGGTCTTGACGCCCAGTTCGACTTGCTTGCTCTTGATCGGCCCCATCACTTCGTTGTAGTTGAGGGTCCGTGCGCCACTGCTGTTGAAGCCGGCGGTGCCGCCGCGCTCGAGCGCCTCGACATAACTGCCGTAGAGCGTGGTGTCGGCGGTCGGCTTGAACATCAAGGCGATGGTAGGCGTGAGCGGATTGCGCTTGTATTGGCTGGTGGTGGCGCCGGCGGTGTTATAGCCTTCCTGGTTGAAGCGCGTGTAGCGCAAGCCGGCGATGATCGACCAACGCTCGCCCAGGCTTAGCGTATCGCTGGCAAATATCGCATCCTGCGTGATCTCTGACGAGCGGTACTGGGTATGGGTGCTGTTGTTGACGCCTCCGGTCGACAGCGTGGTATCGCGATAGAGATTGCCGGTGCCGATGGCGGTGGTGGAGCCGGCGCGGTCGGACAATGACTGGTACTGCTGGCGCGCTACGCCGAATGCCAGCTGGTGACCGATGGCGCCGGTCTTGGCGCGCCCCTCCAGCATGGCCTGCAACTGCTGGAACTGGAAGCCGTAGATGCCGGCGCTCTGCGAGGAAGAGGTGGCGCCGGCGGCGTTGGTGATGTTGACGGTGCTGTAGACATAGTCCACGTCTTCGCGCGAATAACGATAGGAAATGCTGGACTTCCAGTCGTCATTGATGCGCCACTGCAAGCCGGTGGTCACCATGATGTTTTCATTATCGTAGTAGCTGCCTTCGGGCTGCTGCTTGGTCGATGGATCCGGCACCGTCGGAATCGCCAGCCCGGCGCCCAGCGCATAGCCCCAGAAGGCGTTGCCCTTGGACTGACGCTTGGCGTACAGGGTATCGAAGCTCCAGGTGAGGTCGGGCGTCATCTTCAGGTCGAGCGCCAGTGACGCGGCGTCGCGCACCAGCTCGCCGCCGTTGAAATACGTGCCGCCCTGCTCGTGCACCAGGTTGACCCGGTATCCCAGTTTCTTGTCGCCGGCCCGCCCGCCGATGTCGATATGTTCCGAACGCAGCGAGCCGCTCTTGTAGCCGACATCGACGGCAAAGGTATCTTCTTCGGTCGCGCGCTTTTGCACGTAATTCATGATGCCGCCGGGCGAGCCGAAACCGTACATGAATCCGGTCAGGCCCTTGAGCAACTCGACCCGCTCGAACATTTCCATCGGCAACAGCTCATTGCCCCAGCCGGGAATGGCCAAGCCATCGACCTTGAAGCCGTTGGTCGCATCGATGCCCAATCCACGCACCAGGATAGATGAGCCGCGCCCGTATTCGCCACTGGACGAGGTCACGGAAGGATCGAAACGAAAAGCCTGTTCGATGGTGCTCACCTGGCGATCCTGGATGTCTTCCTTGTCGACCACGCTGATCGAAAACGGTGTATCGAGTACCGAGCGTGCGCCCAGGGCGCCGGCCGCAGCCGCGCGCTTGAGGCCGGTGCCGGTGTCGCTGCTGGCGACCACAGATACCGTCGGCAGCGCGCTGACGCTCTCGCCTGCAGCACGCTTCTGGATCACGATGCCGCCGTCGGCGCGACGTTCGGCCTGCAAGCCGCTACCCGACAACAACAACTCCAGCGCACGCTCGTGACTGTAACTGCCGCTCAGTGCCGGGCCCTGCTTGCCACGGGTGATTTCCGGATCGACCACCAGCAAGCTGCGCGACTGCGCCGCGAACTGGTTCAGGGACTGGTCCAGGGGGCCGGCCGGGATGTCGTAGCGCTGTTGCTGCGCCTGCCCCGCCGGTGCGCCTTGCGCCGCTGCGGGCAAGGTGGCGATGCCAATGGCCAGCGCCAGGCTGCCCGCCATGAGCACATGAGAAGTGGTGGAAAGCGCCCGCACAGAGCGGGCAACAGGGGCTTGGCGCATTATTATCGGTCCTCGTTAGACGTTTGGTGAATGTGTGCTTCACCTCCATGACGAACGAGAAGACAAAAGTGCTACGGCAACGCTGATTATTTTTTTGAATCAGCCACCAGCGTGACCCAGTAACGGGTATGACGCCGCACCTTGATCGGCAAGGCGCTCTCGAGCGCATCAAGAATCCGCTCACTGTCATCCAGCGGGAATACGCCGGTGACACGCAACCGGGCAGCCGTCGCGTCGCAATCGAGCCTGCCCGAACGGTAGCGCGCCAATTCACTAATGAATTCACCCAGCGGCCGGTCGCGCACGATCAGCAAGCCATCGGCCCAGGCCTGGGCATTGATATCCAGCGACGTCGGTGTCGCCACTGCGGCGGCATCAAACGATGCCTGACGCCCTGCGCCCAGTACCAGGGAGGCATCGGGGTCGCGTGCGGGGCTGATGCGCACGGCCCCGGCGGTCACGGCGACAGCGACCCGGCCGGGATTGCCCCACCAATTGCCTGGCAGCTGCCGCACCGTAAAACGGGTACCCAGCGCGCGCAGGCTGCCCACTGCGGTGTCGACCACGAAGGGTTGGCCGCTCCACTGGGCCGAATGCGCGGTTTGCACCATGATCGCGCCGCGACGCAGGATCAGTCGTCGCACCTCGCCGTCGAAACGGATGTCGACGGCACTGGCGGTGTCGAGCACCAGGCGGCTGCCATCGGGCAAGTGCAGCGTGCGCTGCTGGCCGACGGCCGTGCGTTCGTCCGCCGCCAATTGCAGCAGATCGTCACGTCGGGAGTAAAGCACCGCGCCGCATGCCAGCGCGGCCAAGGCGCCCAGAACCTGACGGCGTCCCACCCGTGGCCGCGTCGCACCACCCCGCAGCGCCGCCCCGGCGGCACTGCCTGGCATGCCTTGCAACATCTCGCGAAAACCTCGCAAGCCATCCCAGGCCTGGCAATGGCTGGGACACGCCGCCAGCCAGCGCGCGAAGTCGGCGCGTTCGCTGGCAGACACTTCGCCCGAAGACAGCGTGACGAACCAGTCAAGCGCTTGCTCCCTGGCGGCGTCGTCGACGCAGAGCAAGGGCGTGGCGGCCTGGAGCGGGCGGTGCATCGTCATCGGCAATCAGCCCACCACGATGCCGGATTCGGCCAGCACGGCCAGGCAACTGCGGGTCGCCGTGAGCATGTGCTTGCGCACCGTGGCCACGGCGATGCCGAGGGTTTCGGCGATGGCGCTGTAGGTCATACCGTCGAACTGCGACATGAAGAAGGTTTCACTGACCTTGGCGGGCAAGGCGGCCAGTGCCGAATCCAGCGCGTTGAGCAACTGCAGCACCGACAGGTTGTCTTCCTGCGATGGCGCGACTGCCTCGGGCATCGCAGCCAGCGCGTCCAGATAGGCCGCCTCGAGCTTGCGACGCCGCACCAGGTCGATCACCAGGTTCTTGGCGATCTGGACCAGATAGGGACGCGCCAGGTCCGGATCAGGCACGGCACTGGCAGTAGCCACCCGGACGTAGGTGTCCTGGGCCACATCGGCCGCATCGCCGCTATTGCCGAGCTTGCGCTGCAGCCATTGCACCAGCCAGCCGTGATGACCGCTGTACATGCGGTGCAGCAGGTCGCTGGACGGGTTGTCGAGTGCGTATGCGCTCATGCTGTAAAGATGTGAATGACAATCGATATCAAATAAGAATCGTTATTATATGCGAGATTATTCGATTCAGAACGATTGTCATTTCATCAACGTCAACGCCGCCGCGTCTCCGCTGGCAGCGGTATCGGCGGGTTTAGCGCATCGTGCCAGTCCGGTCGAATGACCAGGTGGCAGGCGTCAAATGGCGCCGAGGATCATGGAGTGAGCAGAGGGACTTTGTGGGTTTTCCGGTGATTCGAGAAGAGTTTTGGACGGACAAGAACTGCTCAGCCCGTCAATGAATGACAGCGCTGAAATTAGAGAAGCGTCATGACAGCACAACTATGCGGCATTTGCCTTTCTTTCAATGGCACGGCAACGCTCCAATAAGGCCTCAAACGGTTCAGCATCGTCGAGAAACAGCCCATCGTCGACCATATGCTGATAATCGGCCGCAAGCGTAATCAAAGCGCCGGCATCCGGTAACAGTCGCAAACGACCTGACACTGCCGCGTGATAATCGATCAACTCACCCTGCGCCGATTTCTCAGCGAAGAAAATGCTCTTATGATCAGCCACTGCCTGGCCAAGTGCTACGTCAGCCAGGGCCAGTTCAACGAATCCTGCCGCATCGAGGCGGGTCACATCATGCCAATGCCGGGCAAAACGCTCGCCACCCCGGAAAGCACCTTGGGCACAGAAGACGTGGATCGCCGTGGCCTTCTCCCAGAAGGTGCGCTCAGCTCGCATGACGCGTGCAGTCGCCACAGGAAACGCCAGCATAGGCAAATACTCGGCCGCATCGCAGACAATGGAACGAGCTTCGCTAGGCTCGCCTGTTGAGCGTGCACCGAACTCCAGCATGACCCTGGGCGCGACATAACCGGTACCTGCGGCCAGAGGCTGGTATTCGATATAGACCTTGTCGTCCTCCGTTCGCACCGATGCAGGCAGGGAACGGTTTTCAAGCTCCTGCCTGATTTTCGGTGCAATTTCCCGGACAACCCATTCCGCCAGGCGAGCACGAATCTCTTTGCTCCATTTCTTTTCCTGGCTCTTGCTGGCGGGAAAAGGAACGTCGGCGTCACCGATCAGATCAGCCGCAATGACGCGAATATCATAGGTCAGGTCCACATCTTCCGAAAACCGGGTGATGACGCCGTAGGCCTTCGACAGGGATGTGCCGCCCTTGAACACCAGATGATTGGCGTGCGGGCCGCTGAACAGATGCTGCAGGGACCACACCACCCAGATATCTTTTTCTAGCAAGTGAGGCAGACGACCAGAACTGCTGGCCGCCGCATTCAACGCTTCCAGCCGCTCACTCTTCGGGAGATCGAAAAAATCAGCCATGCGCCACCAGAACACTGACTTCCTGCGCCAGCCAGGTCGGCAAACGGGCGCGTGTCGACGCAACTTCTTCAAGCTCGCTCGCCTGCAGCCTGGAGCGCAGTTTATGCAATGCTTCACCCGCTTTTTCAGGCCCCAACCACGCAAGTGCCCGGAGCACCTCCCCTGCGCGACGTCCCGGCAAGATCAACTGCCAAATGGGCGCATGCCGGAATTCAACCGTCTGCGCCCCCACCTTCAGACGCCGATTGCGCCCGGACGTCAGATAAATGGCCTTCATGGGCACTTGGGTGGTGAGCCCCAGCGAATTGGCTGCCGCAGCGCCATGAGAGACGATGGTTTCACCCCGCAAGTTGGCAACCCCCTCCACCGTCTTGTCGGCAGAAGGCGCATGCCGACCGAAACGCCCATTCACCGGCAAAAGGTAAATCCCTCGCGCGGCACGTAACAGGGCGCCACGTTTCGCCAACCGTGACAGCACCTGGTCGACCGCAGCCCGAGCACCGAAATGCAGCAGCTCCTTGGCAACCAAAGGAGTGCCCTCTGGCAATCCAGTTGCGTACTTCAGTATTTGCCTGGCAATAGTTAGCGTCACGATATACTCCTGTTTGGTAGTATTTTGCGAAAACTTCTGACACTTGTCAAGTTGCATTCATGCAATGATCCCGGCGTCTGGCTAGCGTGCGTAGGGACGAAAAAAAACCCGCGAATATCGCGGGTTTACAATCTCTTGCTCACGGCTGCCGATACTACCGGCAAATCATGGCCTATCAATCTATCGAAATCGATTGTTAAAGTTTTAATCGGTTTTAATCGAAATATCTCAAAAAATTACTTCACGCCGCCGCCCTGGCCCGCGCCGCATGCAACTTGCGGTAGCTGTCGATCAGCCGATGGTGGCGGTCGAGTCCTTCCAGCTGCATGCTGGTCGGCGTCAACCCGAAGAACCGCACGCTGCCGTCCACCGAGCCCATGGCCGCATCCATGCGGGCATTACCGAACATGCGCCGGAAGTTGACTTCGTAGTCGTCCAGTTCAAGATCGTCATCCAGCAGCACTTCGAGCACCACATTCAAGGCCTGGTAGAACAAGCCGCGCTCGACCGAGTTATCGTTGTATTGCAGGAAGGCGCCGACCGACTCATGCGCCTCTTCGAACTGCTTCAAGGCCAACTGGATCAGCAGCTTCAATTCGAGCACGGTCAACTGACCCCAGTCGGTATTCTCGTCAAATTCGACGCCGATCAGAGTGGCAATGTCGGAATACTCGTCCAGCTCGCTGTTTTCCAGCCGCTCCAGCAACGCTGCCAGGCTGTCGTCATCCAGGCGATGCAGGTTCAGCACGTCCGAACGGAACAGCAGGGACTTGTTGGTGTTGTCCCAGATCAGGTCGTCTACCGGATAGACTTCCGAATAATCCGGCACCAGGATGCGGCAGGCGGTGGCGCCTAGCTGGTCATATACGGCCATGTAGCTCTGCTTGCCCATGTCGTCGAGAATGCCGAACAGGGTCGCGGCCTCCTCGACGTTGGAGTTTTCGCCCTGGCCCGAGAAATCCCACTCGACAAACTCGACAGTCGACTTGGCACTGAAAAAGCGCCACGACACGATGCCGCTGGAGTCGATGAAGTGCTCGACGAAGTTATTCGGTTCGGTCACGGCGTTGCTGACGAAGGTCGGCTGCGGCAAATCGTTGAGCCCCTCGAAGCTGCGTCCCTGCAGCAATTCGGTCAGGCTGCGTTCGAGCGCCACCTCGAAGCTCGGATGGGCGCCGAACGAGGCAAACACGCCGCCCGTGCGCGGATTCATCAGGGTCACGCACATCACCGGATAGGTCCCGCCCAGCGAGGCATCCTTGACCAGCACCGGAAAGCCCTGCTCTTCCAGCGCCTTGATCCCGGCCACGATGCCCGGATATTTCGCCAGCACCTCCTGCGGCACATCGGGCAATGCCATTTCACCCTCCAGGATTTCGCGCTTTACCGCCCGCTCGAAAATTTCGGAAAGGCATTGCACCTGGGCCTCAGCCAGGGTGTTGCCGGCGCTCATGCCGTTGCTGACGTACAGGTTCTCGACCAGATTGGAGGGGAAATACACCACCTCGCCATCCGACTGCCGGACAAACGGCAGCGAACAGATGCCACGCTCGGCATTGCCGGAGTTGGTGTCGACCAGGTGCGATGCCAACAACTCGCCGTCGGGGTTATAGATGTCGCGGCAATACTCATCCAGGATTTCAGCCGGCAACGCGTCGCCAGGGCCGGGCTTGAACCAGCGCTCGTCGGGATAATGAACAAAGGCCGCATTGGCGATTTCCTCACCCCAGAACGCGCCGCCATAGAAGTGATTGCAATTGAGGCGTTCGATGAATTCGCCCAGGGCCGATGCCAGCGCGCTTTCCTTGGTCGCTCCCTTGCCGTTGGTGAAGCACATCGGCGAATGCGCATCGCGGATATGCAGCGACCATACATTAGGCACGATATTGCGCCACGAAGCGATCTCGATCTTCATGCCCAGCCCCGCCAGCAGGCCGGACATGTTGGCAATGGTCTGCTCCAGCGGCAGGTCCTTGCCGGCGATGAAGGTGCTGGCGTCGGCCGCCGGCGTCAAGGCCAGCAGCGCCTGGGCGTCGGCATCCAGGTTCTCGACCTCTTCGATGACAAAGTCGGGCCCCTCCTGCACCACCTTCTTGACCGTACAGCGCTCGATCGAACGCAGGATACCGCGCCGGTCCACTTCGGCAATATCGGCCGGCAGCTCGACCTGGATCTTGAAGATCTGCTTGTAGCGGTTTTCCGGATCGACGATGTTGTTTTGCGACAGGCGGATGTTTTCGGTCGGGATATTGCGTGTATTGCAGTACAACTTCACGAAGTAAGCGGCACACAGGGCTGACGAAGCCAGAAAATAATCGAACGGTCCCGGCGCCGAGCCATCGCCTTTATAACGGATAGGCTGGTCGGCAATGACGGTGAAGTCATCGAACTTGGCTTCGAGGCGCAGCTTGTCGAGGAAGTTGACTTTGATTTCCATGGGGGGATTCCAGAAGTGGTGCTGACAATGATGTGGTCACTGTTTGATCAAACCGCGAACCGTGCAGCGAACTCGCTAGTTTATCCCACTCCATCGTCAACAGGCCACCTAAACCCACGCCAGCATCAAGCAAAGCCGCCGTTGGCGCGCACCACCTGCGAGTTGACCCATGCGCCGTCCGGACCGGCCAGGAAAGACACCACGCCGGCGATATCCTGCGGGCTACCCAGGCGCTGCAGCGGCGCCAGGTTGGTGATCTGCGCGATCTGCTCCGGGGTCTTGCCGTCGAAGAACAGGTCGGTGCCGGTGGGGCCCGGGGCGACGGCATTGACGGTGATGTTGCGGCCGCGCAGTTCGTTGGCCAGCACGTGGACCAGGCCCTCGACGCCAGCCTTGGAGGCGATATAAGGGCCGTAGGATGGGAACGACTTGGCGATCACGCTGGTGGATAGCGCGATGATGCGACCGCCCTCGCCCAGGTGCGCCGCCGCCTGGCCCAGCACCAGGAAAGCGCCGCGCAGATTGGTGGCGATGACCTTGTCGAAATCGGCCAGACCAGCCTCGTTAATCGGCGTCATCGGCATGATGCCTGCGCTGTTGACGACGACATCGATGCGGCCATAGGCCTGCTTGGCGCCCTCGAACAACGCCTTCACGTCAGCCGGGCTGGCGACATCGCCCTGGATGGCGATGGCACGGCCGCCTGCCGCTTCGATGGCCGCGACCGTTTCGTGTGCCCGGGCGACATTGCCGGCATAGTTGACGACGACGGCGAACCCGTCGGCCGCCAGGCGCTGTGAAATGGCCTGGCCGATGCCGCGCGAGCCGCCGGTGACGATGGCGACCTTGGAGGGGTGATGTGCATTCATGCTGTGCTCCTTATCAAGAGAGGGCGAAGTACCCGTGGAGCACATTATTGTTGTTTATTGGTTAGAAATAAATAATACTAAATTGTCATATAAATCCAACCAAACACAACAATCGACTCGATGGATCGCTTCGACTCCCTGCAACTCTTCACCCGCATCGTCGAACTGGGCAGCTTCAGCCGCGCCGCAGCCGCGCTGGAGATTCCCCGCGCCACGGCCACCCATGCCATCAAGCAACTGGAGGCCAGGCTGAGCACGCGGCTGCTCGACCGCACCACGCGCCAGGTACGCCCGACGCTGGACGGGCAGGCGTTCTATGAGCGCTGCGTCCAGGTGCTCAACGAACTGGACGACGCCGAGAGCTCGCTGCAGCATGTCGCCGCCAACCCGCGCGGCACGCTGCGGGTGGATATGTCCAGCGTGCATGCTGCCCACATCGTGCTGCCGAGGATCGACGACTTCCGCCATCGCTATCCCGGCATCAACCTGGTGGTCAGCAGCGGCGACCGCCTGATCGATCTGGTGCGCGAAGGCGTCGATTGCGTCATCCGCGCCGGCATCCCAAAGGATTCGACGCTGGTGGCCCGCCGCCTGACATCGATGCCGCAGCTGATCTGCGCCAGTCCCGACTACCTGACCCGCTTCGGCATGCCAGGGCATCCCGATGAGCTGCAGAGCCATCAGGCGGTGGGCTTTTTCTCGAGCGGCAATACGGTGCACTACGGACTTGACCTGGTCGTGGATGGCGAAACCCGCAGCTACATGGCGGGGGGCTGGATGGCCACCAATGATGCCGAGAACTACAGCGTATGCGCACTGCGTGGATGCGGCCTGGTCCAGTTGCCGCGCTACCGCGTCGAAGACCATCTGCGCGCTGGCCGCCTGGTCGAGGTGCTGGATCAATGGAAGAGTCCGGACATGCCGCTGGCAGCGCTCTATCCGTATCACCGCCAGCTGTCGCCGCGGGTACGGGTGTTCATCGACTGGCTGGCAAGGATTTATGAAGAACGGTTTGGCGCGCCCGCCAAGGCGCCGCCCACCGTTCAGAAACCGTAGCGCGCCATCAGCAGCACGGTACGCTCGGCGCCCCGGCGGCATCATCCCAGGAGACAGTTACTCGGCACTCAAATCTGCATCAATTCAACTGATTCACCGTCTCTCGAAGCTCTTGCTTTTTCCATGCACCCGAGAATGTCAGCAGGCGCAAGCGCGCTGTCATCCATTCATTTACGCAACGCAGACTCTCCTGCTGGGCATCGATCATGGCCGATTGACTCGCAAGCACCTCGACGATATCCGCAGCGCCACGTTCGAACTTGCGCTGCACGCTGGCCAATGCATCCTCGGCGGCTGCTCGCAACGTGACCGACATTTCCAAATTACTCCATGCGGCGGTAGCATCGGCATGCGCCCTTATTGCATCGGCCGTCACCTGACGGCCCGCCTCCACCAGTTCCTGTGCCTTTAGTTCTTCTTGGGCCATTGCGCCTCGTATCTTGTAGGTACGGGAAAATCCATCGAAGATAGGGATATTGAGCACCACGCCGACCACGACTTCGCGTGTATTAGTAGGCGTCACCCCTTGGCCGGGGCGTCCGTTCTGATAGATGCTGCCGGTCAGGTCAACGGTAGGAGCGCCCTCCGAGCGCGCCACGTGGATGCGCTCGCGCGCAGCATCGAGCTGCAATTGCGCCGCCACGATGGCCGGATGGTGCGCCTGCACCTCCACTAACCATTGATCCAGCGTCTGCCTGGGCATGACATTGTGCAACGGCAGCTCTGGCGCAAACATCAATCCGGAGTGCGCCGGCAAGCCGGTATGGTAGAAAAGCGTCGCCTGGCTTTTCTTGAACTCTCCTTCCGCCCTGATTTTGCTCAGGCTGGCCTTGGCCAGCGCCGCCCTGGCTTGCAAGGTATCGCTTCTGGCGCCGAATCCGCCCGCCTCCCGGCGCTGCGCTGCAAGCCAGGTCTTTTGCGCAGCCTCTTCCGTTTGGCCGAACATCTTCCAGCTGAAGTAGCTGCGGCGGGTTTCGAAATAGACTTCGATAACACTGGAAAGAGTCTTTTGCACCGTGGCGTCATAAGATGCCAGCGCAGCATCCAGTGACGCCCGAGCTGCCCGATGATTGGCGTCACGTCCGCCGAAATCCAGCAGGCGCCAGGTCAGATTGATATACGCCGTGTTGCTCTGGATATCGGACGATGCGAATCGGGAGCCCGGATAATTGGTTCTGTCGTGCACCCGGCTCAAGGTTCCTGCCATCGTCGGTAGATACGCCGCACGCGCCTCGCCCAGCGCGGCCGCCTGGGTTTTCATGTCTGCCCAGGCGGCGGCTATCTTGGCGTTGCGACAAAGAGCCAGATCGATGGCCTCGATCAACGCCAGTTCGGCCTTTTCATCCCGACTCTCCGGGCACGACATTCTGGAGCTGCCATAGGAGCCCAACGCTCCTTCTTTCATTTCCGGTGGTTCTGATAACAGAGGATCGGACCACGATAAATCCAGCGCATGGGAAGCCCCGGAAACAGCGTAAGAGAGCAACGATATCAGCAGCACTGCACCAAGCGGGAAACAACGTTTTATGATCGCACGGCTAACGTTCACTTAACGCCTCCCTCTGATGCTGCAGCAAAGGAGACAAGACGTATTCGATGACGCGGCGCGTTCCTGTCCGAATTTCCGCACTGACCGACATGCCCGGCGCCAGCGCCACCAGCCTGTCGCCGATCTGGATCTCGGGACGCTCCAGTTTCATCTTCACCGCATAGATAAGGCCACGTTTTTCATCCTGAATGGCGTCGCGCGAAACATTGGTGACCACCGCTGGCACCACGCCATACTTCGTGTACTCGAAAGCATCCACCTTGATCATGGCAGCCTGCCCTTCTTGTACGAACCCCACGTCCTTGTTCTCCAGGAAGGCTTCCACTTCCACCCCACCCTGGCGCGGCACGATCAACATCAAGGGCTGAGCCGACGGCACCGCACTTCCTTGCGTATGCACCACCAGTTGTTGCACCGTGCCGCTGACGGGCGCCCGCAATTGCAGCAAGCGGCTATGACTGCCCGCGCGCAGCGCTTCCTGCTGGCTGGATGCGGCGGCCTTCTCGCCTTCGGTCAAGGCATCGTAGGCTTCCTTCTTGACCTGTGCCACCAATACTGCCCGCTCCGCCCTGGCGTTGTTCAACTGCCCCTGCAGATCCATGCGCGCCTGCTCCTTCTCCATCCATGCGTGGATGGGCACATCATGATCTGCAGCCAGAATCCTGTAGTCTTCAGCACGCCGTACTGCCAGCGGCAACGCCGCTGCGAAACGCCCGATATCGCTATCGATACGCGACAGACGCGCATTGAAATCGGCATATTGTCCTTCCACATGCGCCTGAGCAGCTTGCCGCAATAGCTTATCGACACCGTGCGTCGGCGGCAGGAGCGGCGCGCTTCGTGTGGCAATGGCGCGCAATAGGGCCTGAGCCCGGGCCGCCTGCATCAATGCTGCGCTGCGCTCGCCTGCTGCCCTGTCGTGTTCGGCGTCCGGTGCGCTGCTATCCAGCTCAAGAAGCAAGTCTCCTTGTTGCACTTGTTTTCCCTCGAAGACATGCAGAGTTTTGACCGCAGCCACATCCACCGACGTAATGGTCTTGGTATAGCCAGAAGGAATGAGCTTGCCGCCAGCGTTGACGATGATGTCCATTCTGCCAAAAATGGACCACAGCAACGCGCAGGCAAGCAAGGCCATGAGCACGCGCGCGGTGATCCTGGCAGTGGAAGAAATCGGCTGCTCCTGCAACGCCAGCGCCGCAGGCAAGAATTCAGCCTCGGATGAAGTCAGCGGGGCACGGTCCATCGACTGCCGCCGACGCCAATAGTGAACGAATACCTCGCCATAGTGCCGCAGCAAATGGCCGATCGCAGCCACACGGTATCGCAAGCTCATCCGGCAACTCCCACAGCGTCCAGCGGCGCGGTACGCACGCCCTGCTGCAACTGGTACAGGTGCCGATAGATGCCGGCCGGCATCGCCACCAACTCGTCATGCGATCCTATCTCGGCAACTTGCCCGCGATCCATGACGACAATCCGGTTGGCGTCCCGCACCGCCGAAAGCCGGTGCGCAATGATCAGCACCGTGCGCCCGCGGCAGATGGCGCGCATGTTGTCCTGGACGATCTTTTCCGACTCGTAGTCCAGCGCGCTGGTAGCCTCGTCGAAGATCAGGATTCGTGGATCCCCCACCAGGGCGCGCGCAATCGCCACGCGCTGGCGCTGTCCGCCTGACAGTCCGGTGCCGTGTTCACCCACGATGGTGTCGTAGGCCTCCGGCAATTCGCAGATGAACTCGTGGGCCCCGGCCAGCGTCGCAGCCTGGATCACGGCTTCCAGCGACATGGCTGGATTGCTCACCGCAATATTGTCCCGGATCGAGCGGTTGAACAGCATGTTTTCTTGCAATACCACCCCCACCTGCCGGCGCAGCGAAGCGGTGTCGATAACGGCGATATCCTGGCCATCAACCAGCACCCGTCCGCGCTCCGGCACATAAAGCCGCTGTGCCAGCCGGGTCAGCGTGCTCTTGCCGGAGCCCGATCTCCCGACGATGCCAATGACTTCCCCGGGCATGATCTTGATGCTCACTTCGCGCAGGACTTCTGCTGCATCGGCACGATAGCGAAAACTCACGCGATCAAATTCGATCTGCCCGACAACGCGCGGCAGATGGGCCTTCTGGCCGACGGTTTCAGTGCGCGCATTCAGAATGTCGCCTAACCGGCTCATGGAAATACCAACCTGTTGAAAATCATTCCACAGCTGCGCCAGCCGCAAGATCGGCGCCGCGACTTGCCCGGACAGCATATTGAAGGCAACCAGCTCTCCCACCGTCATGTCGCCGTCAATGACATAGGTTGCGCCGAACCACATGATCAACGCCGTCACCAGCTTGCTGACCAGAGTGACGCCTCCGCCAGCCAGCAGCGCCACGTTGTTCACGGCCAGGCCGGCCTTCACGTAGGAAGCCAGTTGACGCTCCCAGCGTTGCTGCCAGCGCGGCTCCGCCGCCATCGCCTTGACCGTGTCGATACCGCCGATGGTCTCCACCAGAAAGGACTGGTTCTCCGCCCCGCGATTGAATTTCTCATCCAGGCGCGCGCGCAGCACCGGCGTGAAGGTCAGCGACAACAGCAGGTAGACCGGAATCGAAGCCAGCACGATGCAGGTCAGCCAGACGCTGTACCAAAGCATGACGGCAATGAAGACTACCGAAAATGCAAGGTCGAGGACGAGCGTGACGGCGTTGCCCGTCAGGAAAGACCTGATGTTTTCCAGTTCCTGTACCCGGGCAACGGAATCGCCCACCCGACGTGCTTGGAAATAAGCGACAGGCAACGCGAGAAGATGCTGAAACAGACGAGCTCCGAGCTCCACGTCGATCTTGCTGCTGGTGCGAGAAAACACGTAAGTGCGGATACCTGTGAGCAAGGCCTCGAACACGATGGCGCACACCAGTCCGATGGCGATTACATTCAAGGTCTTGAGCGCATGGTTGACCAGCACCTTGTCCATCACCACCTGGAAGAACATCGGCGTGATCAGCCCGATGAGTTGCAGCACCAGCGAAATCAGCAGCACTTCTCCCAGCAGCCGACGGTATTTCACCACTGCCGGGATGAACCAGCTGAAGTCGAACTTGCGCAATTCGCCCAGGTAACTGGCCTTGCTGGTGAAGAAGATCAACTCCCCGCTCCACACGGACAGGAACTGCGCCATCGCCAGCACGCGCGGTGCTTCCCCCGGATACTGCACCAGCACGCGGGCATTGGCCGGATCGGCCGCGTCCACCTTGGCCAGTACAAACCAGGCGCCGTCGCGCCCGAGACCGATTGCCGGCAGCGGCGCCTGCGCCAGTCGCTGCGGCAACTGCCTGACCAGACGCGCGCTCATGCCCAGCTCACGCGCAGCGAGCAGGATAGTCTGCGTAGAAAATGCTTCCTGCCCGAACTGATGCCTGAGCCTGGCCTCGTCAGCCGCGATTCCGTGGAAGCTGGCCATCATCAGAAGTGCCTTCAGACCGGCACCGCCACCCTCGCCGTGTGCGCCCGCCTGCCCCTGCTGCGCCGGCTCCTGGTATTCAATCATTCTTTGCTCTCACCCCATGCGTGAAGACGCGCCATCTTCCGATGGCGCGTCTTCACGTCGTTCCCCGTTTTGTTATTTAATGCGCCGCTGCCAGCGAAATGACCTCCGCTTGCGGCGTATGCAGTTGCAGCTTGCTCCTGGCAGCGCCGGCCGGCGCGAACGCCGCCATTGCCTGGATCAGTTGCGCGGCGTCCGTCATGTGCGGCAGTTCCCCGGGCAAGGTATCGGTGCGCGCAACCGTTTCGGGCCAGTTCCAGGCTTGACCTGCGTCCCATCCCGCTACCGCGCTGAGGGCCTGTGCGTCCAGCCCGAGCTCGACCACAGAGAGTGCCGGCAGCACAATCTGCTGGTTGCTGCCGTCCAGCGACGCGTTGCCTGCGTCGGACGCCGCTCGCATGGCTGCCGTGGCGACGAACGCTGGCACTTTCACCGCCTGCGACGTCAGCGACTCACCCGAACCGATCCCATCCACGAACTTCACCCGCACGGTAATGTCGCGGCCCGCATCTGCACTGGTCAAGGTATAGGACTGGCCCATGGCGCCGCCGATTTCATCGCCGTCTGCATACCATTGATAAAACAAGCTACCCGCCTGGCCCTGCACGATTCCGTCCGCATCCTGCACGTTGGCCTGTGCAAGGAGCGTCCGTCCAGCTTGGGGCGTACCGTCGATCCTGACGGAGCCGGTAGCCTGATGATTAAGCCTCCAGCCGGAAGTGATGGCGGCACCAAGGCTGGCCCGGTAAGACGCCGGGAGATCAAGCGTGCCAAGCGGCGGTGGCGCCATGCCTGACATTGCAATGAGCAATGCCTGGACACGCTCGGCGCTCAGGATATAGCCATTTGCGGTACGGAATTCCTGTATCGGATATTGACCAGGGGTGGTCGCCCACCCGACTACCCTGAGCTTTTCGGTGGTGCCGATGATGCTGATTTCGAGGTCCGCCCCTGTCCTGCTGAACCATAGCTGATCATAGGCGACCTGTTCCAGGAACTTGACCACATTGCGCTCGCCAGGCACCGCACTCCAAAGATCGTTGACGGTATCCTGACCGTCTCCGCGTCCGAAGAGATAGGTATCGCTGCCAGCGTTGCCGCTAAGATTGTCATTGCCACCACGCCCCCACAAGACGTCGTCGCCCAAACCTCCGGTGATTGAATTGACGTTGTCATCGCCGACCAGCTCGTCATTGAAGCGACTGCCGATGAGCAGTTTCATACCGACAAGCACATCGTTCTGCGGCGTCGATACATAGCTTTCATTGGCGCCATAAAGGCGGGCAACTGCCCGATTGCTGGATTGCGCATAGGTAGCAATTGCGGCGGCCGGGCTGCCAATCATTATGATGCCCCCAGAATGGCGCGCCTGGTAACTGATCGTCTGCGCCCCCCCGTATATCGTTACACCACCGGTCTGTGCAATGACGATTTCCACATTCTCGGGAACGCGATAGTTGAAGGAGACATACGCTATATCCTGGCCACCACCGGTTTGCTCGACGATGAGGTCATCGGGATCATCAAGGTAATAAGTATCGTTGCCGCCCAGGCCTACAAGGATATCCTGACCAGGTGTTCCATAAAGAATGTCATTGCCTTCGGTCCCGACAATACCGGGGCTGACCGGGGCACTTGGCGCAGACACCAGGGTCTCGGTCGTGCCGAACCCGTCCTCATATTCCACCGCAACGCTGATGGCTTTACCGGCCACGCCACCCGACAACACCAGACTGCTCGCCGCTTCGCCCGTGATCAACTGACCATCGGCATACCAGCGATAGCGCAAGCTGCCGATTCCATCGGCATCGGTAAAATCCAGCCTTACCGACAAGGTGCCGCCGCGCATGGCCCGGCCGACCAGCGTGACATTGCCCACCGGCGCATCGTTGACGTTGGCAACAACCGCCGAGGCTACCGATGCCACCTTCTCGGCGGCGCCATAGCCATCCACGTAACGTGCTTCGACCGTGATCTTCTTGCCTACCTGCCCCTGCGCCAGCACAAGATTGTCACCGGTGGCGCCGACGATGGCCTGTCCGTCGGCATACCACTGATAACCCAGCACACCCAGGCCATCGGGGTCGGCCAGACTGGCCCGCGCTTGCAGTGAATCCCCTTGCTTGAGTACGGTGGCGGCATCGACCATCTGGCCTGCCATCAGCATGGCAACAACGCCCGTGACCGGCCGGTTCAGATGCGGCACCTGCACGGTCTGCGCAGACATCACCGCTTCGGCGGTGCCGAAACCATCTACATAAGCAGCCTGCACCGATATTTTCTTGTTACCCTGCGCTGCGCCGAGCACTATGGTGTCGGTCGCGGCGCCGTCGATGGCCACGCCATCGGCGAACCATTGGTAATGCACTGCGCCCAGGCCATCGATATCGCCCAGGGTATGACTGGCCACGAGTGCCTGGCCTTCCAGCACGGTGCCGCTGATCAGCACCGTACCTGTGGGCGCATCGTTGCGATTGGCCACGGTGGTGCTTTGCACGGAGCCCAGTTTTTCAACGGTGCCGAAGCCATCGGTATATTCCACCTTGACGCTGATCTTCTTGCCCACCTGCGCCTGCCCTGGTGCAAACGTCATTGCGGTAGCGCCTGCGATGGCGATGTCATCCGCATACCACTGCACGCGCAGCGCGCCAATGCCATCGGTATCGGCAAAATTGGCGACTGCCGTCAGCACGTCGTTCTGCGCCAAGGCCGTGGTGGCGGTCAGCAGCGCAGCGCCCAGCGTGATATCGAGACTTCCCGTCGGCAATGTATTGACCGTCGGCAGGACACGTCTTGAACCGTCTGCATACTCCAGCACTTCGACCCGTTGCTCCAGCGATGCATACTGGCCTTCGATGGTAATGACCTCACCGGTCGGCACGATCGTCACCAGCAGGTCGTTGCCGCGTCGCAAGAAGCTGACCTGCGCCGCATTGACATCGGCCAGCTTGAGCACGTCCGTGTTATTGGAAGTCACACCCTGGTCCTGCTCGCGGATGATGTCGCTGCCATCGCCTTTGCGCCAGATATATGTATCGTCGCCGATGCCGCCCATGAGGATATCGTTACCCGCACCACCGGTGATGATGTTGTCCTGGGCATCGCCGGCAATGGTGTCGGCGTAGGCTGTTCCGCTGATATTGCGTACGTGGGTGAAGCCGTCGGCATCGCGTGGCGTGACGGTGTTCAGGGTAATGTCGACGCCATGCTGGATGTTGCGGAAGTCTGCCGTCTCGATGCCGCGCAGGTTGTCGTAGAGCGAGAACTGCTGATAGGTCACGTTATTGACCTGCACCACGCCGGTACCCGCACCGCTGGCCGTGTCATACGTCAACCGCACAACGCCTCCAGCGCCTTCACTGAAATAGGCGGTGCGTGCAGCTGCAGGCACGACCAGAAGGCGGTCGCCCAGAGCGCCGGCCTCGAAGCCGTTGACCGCGTCGGCCAGCGCACCGGTGCTGGAGACAAACGCAAACGTATCGCGTGCCGCCCCGCCATACATGACATGGCTGCCGCCGCCCATGCTCAGCAGCAGGTCGCCTGCTGCGCTGGCAAAGGTCGTTCCACCCGGGCTCACCAATTGCGCATTGCTCCAGTCGCCCATGGTCGCAAAGACACCGTTCAACGAAGCCAGGTTCGCCAGGGCAGCGTTGACATAGTTTTGCGCCATCGACTGTGCGTCCACCAGCGAAGCATACTTGTTGGCATCGACACCGCTGTAGAACGAATATTCGGTGCTGTAGTTCACCGTCACCCACGTCCCGTTGGGCCGCTGCATCGGTGCGGACCAATAGGCATTTGCAGGGACCAGTCCACCCAGCCGTGAAGCGTTGCGGCCAAGGGCTGCCGACATCTGCCCGAGATAGGAATTAACCGCCTGATAGGCGGACAGAGCACTGCTCAATCCCTGCTCTGCCACCAGCGCGCTTTGCCGCGCCTGCTGCAGCGTGGCCACGGTCTTGCTGCCGTTGGCCGTCACCGCCGCTGCCAGTGCCGCCTGACGTGCACTGGCGCCGCTGCTGATATTCTGCGCAGCAGAAGCATAGGCCGCGAGGTTGGCGGTCACCACATCCACGTCAGCGATGATCGCGTCCGGCACACCCACTGCCCACTCGACGATGTTGGTCGTCGTCGTGGGCGGAATTCCGCCAGTCGAGGCTTTGTTGAAGTACAGGCGATCGGTCTCCAGTGCACCCAGTTCACGCCAACTGACAACGTCGGCGCCCCTGCCAGTAAACGGGCTAGGATCGTTAAAATTCTTGGCAGTAACAGCTATCATCGTGTCGCTCGTCAGATTGCTTTGATAGCTATACAGATGATATCCACCAGGAATACCTATCGGCGACACCTGCCCACGCCAGTAGCGCGCATTGCTGTTGTAACTGGTCAGCACAGAACCGGCGCCATTCATCGATGCGACGACGTTGTTGGCCGTAGCCGCCCCCTGGTTTGCACGGCCGGCAGCATAGGCCCGCTGGACTTCCAGGCTGACATTGGTCGCCTGGGACACTTGCGGCACATCGAGCCCAGACAAGAACGAACTCGCCACCGACACGCCGGCCGGCAGCGCCTGGGCCGTACGCGGATCGAAATCGGCATGCGCGGCCTGGTAGGCTGCAAGCGAAGTTACCAGGCTTTCGACCGCCGCCACGCTCAGTCGCGCTCCGCCAGCCAGTTCGATGGCACCCAGCTTGCGATAGGCCAGTGCATACCATCCCGACACCACCACGCGATCATTGACGCCGAGAACCTGCACCACCAGGTCATTGCCGTCACGGCTGAACCACAACTGGTCACCGCTGATGCCGGCCTTCAGGCGTAGCACCGAGCTGGCGCCTGCATTGCCGTCGACGCCGTTGATGATGGTATCAACACCGTCGCCGCGACCGAACAGATAGACATCGTTACCACCGCCGCCGGCAATGGTGTCGTAACCCTGGCCGCCGTCGAAGACGTTGTTACGTGTGTCGCCCGTCAGGTAGTCCCGATAGCCGGAGCCCAGGATCTGCTCGATCTGGAACAGCGAACTGCCCAGGCTGTCGTTGCCCGCCTGCAGGTTGACTGTCACGCCCTGGGCGAGGCGGTCATAAGAAACGCGATCCTCGCCAATGCCGCCATCGATCTGATAGCCACGGCCGTTGACGATGAACGTATCGTCGCCACGTCCACCGACCAACGTGGAGGCTTCGCTGTCACCGATGAGCGTATCGCCGTAGTTGGATGCGACGATTTTACGGATATGCACCTGACCGTCGTACAGACGCTGGCCTTCGATGCTGCGGGTGCCGGACTGGTTGAACTCTGCGAACGAGATCTCCGACACACCGACCAGGTTTGAGAACAGGCTCAGGTTGCTGGCGCTGACACCGTTCAGGTTGACATAGCGCTGGCCGTCGCCAAGCAGCAGCTGGATACCGCCGGCGATAGCGCGCACGCTGACCTTGTCGCCAATGCCCAGCAACTGGATCTGGTCGCCGCTGGCGCCCGTCTGGAAGCCGTTGACGGTGACTGCGCTGCTGGCGGCGCTAAGCGCCACGTGGTCTACGTTGGAACCCAAGGAGAAGGTCTCGCTGCCGCCGCCGGCCAGCAGCAGATTGAAGCCATTTCCAACGACCACCGTCTCGCCGGCATGGCCGACGTAGACGGTGCCGTAACCTGCGGATTGCGCGATGGCGGATAAAACTCCGTCCAACGCAATTTTTACATTGCTCTGCAATTGCAGAACAGTAGCAAAGCCATCAAAAGCTTCGGCGGCGAAACTGGCATCGCCCGGAGAGAAATAACTGTAGCCGCCCGGCAAACTATTAGTATAGGTATAGGCCACCGGCACCAATGCATTGAGTTCGATGCGCGCGGTTTCAGTGCGCTGGGTGAACTGCGTTGATGTTGCCGCCGCAGTCAGGTAAGCGGCAATCGCCTGCCCCCAGGTCATCGCAGCCGTAGTGGCCAGGCTATCGGCCCGATTACGCGCGTCGGCCGTGCCGGTCGCATTGGCGACCTGCGCCGCTGAATACGCCTGCACGATCGCGTCGGCGCCGCGAGCCACCGCCGTTGCGGTGGCCACGCCGTTAGATTGCAGACTTCCGCCGTCCTGCAGCAAGGCCAGCACATCGATGCCGGCCCGGCTGCCTAGCTGCTTGCTTGAATCTTCGCCGACATAGAAAGTAATAAGACTATTGTCGCGGACCTTGAAGAGGATGTTCGGATACCCCTGCCAGGACAGATAACGCTGGGTGGCCATCCGCGACTGCAAGGCACCGATCACGCCAGCGGTATTCACAGCGTTGGCTGCCAGTGCATTCGCAGCCCCCTGCGCCTGCCCTTTGCTCAGTGCCGCATAGCCTTTCGAAGCATATTCGGCAAACAGCAAGGCGGCAGTTGAAGGCACCCACTGCCCGACTGCCGGCGCCGCCTCTCCGGCAGCGGTCAGGCCTACATCGGCGATCGTTCCACGCGTACCATCCGACTTGGTATATCCCGCGGTCAGTGCAATCTCTCCGCCGGCCACCTGGCGGCCATCGACCGTGCCAGTCAGATCGATGGAAGCAATGCCCAGCTCGGCCAGGCTGCGCAACTCGCCTTTATCGGTCACACCATCCTGGTTCGCGTCTACCCATACCTGGACCAGGTCGAAGTAACTTTTCCCGGTGGCGGGGTCGATTGCTGCCGTCTCGCGCGAGAAAGTTGTCGCCCCCGCCTGCACCAGGGTTGCCAGCGCTGCGAAACCGCTCTGGTTAGCGGGTGGCGTAGCGCCACTCGCCGAAAAAGATTGCCCGAACCATTCACTGGCGTCGTCCACACGGCCATTGCCGTTCTTGTCGAACACCAGGATCCCGTTTCCGGCGCCCACCCAACCGGCCGCCTCGCGCGTGCCGTTGGCATCGAGGTCAAACGTCGCACTGCTTTGCGACGGGTCCACCAACTTGATGCCGGCGCCGGTGAGGTCGAGAACGAGGGGATAGGAAGGATTTCCAATGCCTCCGAGACCCAACACTTTGACGGTGAAGACAGAAGGCTGCGCCTGCCGTGCTTGCCATTGGGCCTGAGCGATAACCGAAGCCGCCTGCCAGATGGCAGCCGACAAGCTGTTGCTGAGCAGCATGCCTGCCGTAATCTGTCCGTTCAGGAATGCAGGAGCCCAGCGATCAGACACCGCGTCAAGGGCCAGGCGTGCAGCAAGATAGCGGGATGATGCGGCGTTGGCAATTGCGTCCGCGACGCCAGCTGCTGGTGATGCCATCAGGGAGGAATCGCTGCCACTCACCTTTTGGGATTCAAAATTGGTTAGTGCAACAGACGCCTGCCCGAATGCATCCAGAATAAAGTTTCCAAGATCTCCACCCGAGAAAATTTTCCCGTTCTGAGCCCAGCTTATTGTGTCGCTATCATTAATCAGATTTGATAGATAGCCGACCTTAAATGTCCCGTCTCCATTACTAAATCCAAGTGTCAACTTTCCATCAGAATACAGAATATTGTTAGTCAAACTCCCTTGATGCAAGGTAGTAGACATTCCATCCTCATTCACTACGATTCGGGCGTCTGATGGCAGGGACAAGAATGAATTCCCGTAGAGGACAGCACTTATAACGCCACCCCCATGGAATACGAAAGTCAAGTCTTCATGACTAAGAGCGCCGCCCCAATCACCAGTAACGACAATATTTCCGTTATCGTCGACGTTGTAATAATTTAATCCGCCATGTGCAATAGAGATGGTAGATTCGCCATTCTGCGATTTTGCAATAACTGAACCATCCAGGTTCGTTATCACATCAATCGCCACAGTAGCTTCAGCAGAAACAGAATTATTAAATACTGATACCGTTATCGAGTCTGATGCTCCATCTGTGGACAATGTACCGTTGATCCGCATGCTTCCAGGTCTCCCCGACGACATGTCTGGTAGCAAAGGGATATCGGAGAGACTATTAACCATACATTGGTTATCAGAAACGACGGTATAGTTAAAAGCTGAGCGCGTAGCATTTTCCCAATCGATTTTCTTAGGATCAATTGAAGTGCACGTCGCAATAATCGTCCAAGCTTCGGCATATTCATCATAGTTAAGAGACTTTAACCCGGACGGTTTATTTGTACTATTCCAACCTCCTGCCCTCACGACCACGTCGGATGCGCGCGTAACAATTGACGCCAGATCTGAAAATTTAGCCGTCGATGTATCGATCTGACTTGCAAGGAGGGAATCTTTAAGAATCGGAGCAAGAGGGCCGTTCGTCGAATTTGAGCCTCGATCAGAATGCATCGGACTATTTAGTTGTAAGGCAACGATATACTCATTTGTAAGCGCGATTCCCTCAGCTGTACGAGATATATTTTTTGCCTCATCGGGATTCCTCGTACCTGCACCGAGACCGTTGGCATACACCGCATGTGCTAATTCATGAGCCAAGGTTGTTGCAAAAACTGTAGGAGGTCTTTGCTCAGAACTGGTCGGCAAGAGCCACGAAGAATCTATGGTAATCACTGGGAAACCATTCTCCCCACGTCTAGCAGCTGTTCCCTTACCAGGCTCTCCGATAATGATTGATCCATTCTGTCTAACGAACTCGTTTAACAGCGACGAGAATAATGGCGATATCGCTGCATAAGAAATAAGTAAAGCACTTTGTTTAGGTTCTTCAAAGCTACGAAAAATAAGACCGGCCGCGTCCGGTGTCAAAATATTCTCAGCCATCTTTATTTCTCACCTTGAACAATGACAATCGAAATCAACGATCCATCTGGCATGGTGGTACAAGTAACTGAGGTCGGAACCTCCCTATCTCGGAAGGAGAATACAAATTTCTTGTTTCCTAAAGGATGCTTCGTTGGTGCAGCATAACCAATAAAAGGAGGCACACCCGCGGGTGTATTTTTCATCGCGTGACTTTTCGCCTCGTGAGACCATTCGATCGCATTGAAATATGTGGAACTCTCTTCGGCTCCCGCCGAAAAAATCGACCTGATTTCATCAATTGGAATAGCGCCTTTGCTATCAAGGGCAGGGACAACAAACTCGCCATGCAATTTTCCGGGCGCTCTTTTTTTTAGAGAAAAAGGCGCGTCTCCAAATTTAGCTCGTGCCCACTCCGGGTTCCCATTGCTGACATCAAATCGGAAACCAATATCCCCCATGAGTACGACATCTAAATTCCCTCGGATCTTTATTTGCATAAGTTCGCTATCGCCATAAAAATCTCGAAAAAAATTATCGTCATACAAGTCCAATTGCACAACCTCTCCGAAGGATGCATTCAGCACTGATCGACTATAGAAGGAAGGATCGACGAGGAGATTTCGATCCATGGCCGACCGCATGTTCCGTAATAATTCATAGAATGAACTTGGACTTTCTATGGTAGACAAGAATTCATCCACCTCTGCTGATCTACTTTCGGTGGCACTAACTCTCAATTCGTTCGCGACTTCATGTCCAGTCATTTCAGGGGGAAATTCACGCCCCTCTGCAAAGTCACTTGCAATTATTAGTGCCATGAATACAGCCTCCTTAAGAAAGTTCTTACTTTTGAACATAAATCGCCTTATTGTAGAAATAGTCATTTAAATAAACTATTTCTAATAGTCCTTCGTTCTAGGGCACTCTCTTAGTATTTTAAATATTCCCGACCGAGATTAGGCCGCATAGAAGATAAAGAGACATTACTAAATCACTCCATTTTTTCGGCTATGGCTGGAATTGTCGGGCCAATTAAGGAGGACTGCCAACTCCTGACTCGTTGATGGATCTGTCGGGCTTTCAATCTTTGAAAAAGCAATCTGACTGACATAAGCATATCCGTCTGACCTGCGTCGGTAATTTGTAGCCAGTTAGGCAGTGAGTCGATTGTCTGCATTAGCCGCATAAAGTGAGCAGGTGTGGCTGGGTCATTACAGATCGATCTACCGTTAAAGGCTGTTCCAATTGATGGATTTCGCTCGAAAGAAAACTGTCCTTTAACAAGAAACGTATCTAACATCCCCGCAAAATAAGGAGATGCGGCAGCAGCTGATATGGGCGCATGTAAGGCAATTTCCCCACCAGAAAGAATCCCGAATTGTGCATTCAGTTTTCTCAGCGCGTCATTAGAAAGCGATACGGAATTAGTTGTCATTTCAGCGCTCTATTTCTATACGAAAGTAACGAACGGTACCGTCAGGATTTGTTTGAACGACGATCCTTCTATGCACTTCGTTGAAATCATTAAAATCAAAAGTTACATCCAAATTTCCGTCGCGCGACGCCGCAGCTGGGGGCAACCAGTTTGGTGCGGATCCGACCGGGACTTTTGTCCAGTGCTTTCCAAATACTTTTTCCACGTCTTCAAACGAAAAACTGGAAGCGATATCTTTTAAGTTAATCCACCCCCGTTTTTTCCCGTCTTCGATGTTGAAACTGCCATTAATCCATCCAAAAATACGAGATGACCGCGACGTGCTCGACTCATGGATAGGAATGCCGTCACCTGATGCATTTAGAGAAATAAAAAAAGATGTCCGGCCATCTTCGGCTGACGTTTCAACGCTCTCGATGCGCATCCCCAAGAAACTAGGCAAGCCTTGAGATGAGTAAAAATCTCGATGTAACAGCCAGTGATGCTCCCATGCCAATTTCAGATTTTCCAGGCGCTCAATTAAATTACGAGGCCGAGGAGACGCCTTTAGGTTCTGCTCTAACTGTTCAGCGGAAAGTACAGATTCTTGTTGATTCATGACCTTTTCTACCTTTCTGGGAACTTTTAGCTCTGCGGCAGACGATTGCGCCAGCACTCCGACTTGAATCGAGATGAAGAACGCCCCTTTGATTAAAGGCAAAAAACAATGCAGTGACATGCATTTAGATAATCGACGCACAAACTCCCCCTCAACAATCTGGTGACATCTCATACCACCCGCCGAATTCACGAAATGCTCTTTCGCATAGCATTGTCTGACGGGCATAGGCCTAGCTGCATCCTAGAAAAATTACAAAAATAAAACACCGAAGTTAGAAAAATGGACCTTCGTCTATATAGACGAATTCAACCCTCCCGAACCGCAGGAATTTAACCAAAATGTCATAAATATCTTGATTTTCTTGAGATCGGTGATCCGCATCGGTAAATCCAGACCACCCCGAAAGTGAGTTTTCGGCAAACTAGGCCTTATAGCAAAGGAGGTTTGCCATGAAAAAAAACGTTTCTCAACAAAAAAAATTGTTGCGGTTCTGAAGCAGGCTGAATTGGGTATGCCCGTAGGTACCCCTGACCTGAGACGAATGTTGTAGCCACCGGATAAGTGAGTTCTTTATGCTACTGAGCGGCTCGGTTTTTAGCTGTGACATGCGCCCCAAGGTCGCAATGAGGCTAGCCAGGAGTTCATTTGCATGGCCCCTTCGACGAACCGCGATAATCGCCGGACCCAAGCCGGCGATGCTTACAGACCAGGATCCAATACCAATTGAGCAGGCACGCTGAATCGCCAATCCTGATAAGAGGTCTTGTTCTCGAAGTCTGCCAGGGCGTCAGGGAAATTTCCGATCTTGATCGGCTTGGCATCGGACAGGCTATGCACGCCCAGAATACCCCTGCCATCGATAGTAAGAACGGTGCCCCACTCTGCCGTGCCCGTCATCGGGTCGATATAGAACTTGCGCAGATAGCGATGCGGCGTGGGAAACCGCGGGTCCTTCAACAGGTCCTTCAGTGAGGATGGACTTCGGGAATAGCCGAACGGCGTGGCATTGGCATAGGCAATCAATGCATTGCGAAATTCCATGCCGATGTTCAGCAGTTCTTCTTCGGCAGCGCGGCGCTGATGGATCTTGCCGACGGCCAGCGTTGCCGTCGATGCCAGGCCGATCACGGCGATCAGGATCATGACCCCGATGTAGGTAAAGCCGCCGCTGGCAGGCAAGGATCGATGTCGGGACATGGCAGGCGGCGACCTCAGAGCTGGGAAAACGGCGTGCCATCCTGGCGCGCGCCAGGCGCCCCGCTATGCAGGTCGTAGACGCCGCCCTGGGCAGGATCTTCAGGGCGCGTAATGACCCAGCTGGCGCTGCTGTTGGTGAGCGGATCGACCGGCAGGGCCTTGAGATATTTCTTCTCGACCAATTCCTCCAGCGATGCCGGATAACGCGCGTTGTCACTGTAGAACTTGTCGATCGTCTCGCGCGTCAGTCGCAGGTTCTGGATCAGGATGGTTTCCTTGGCCACATCGACGCCATGAAAATAGCGCGGCAGCGCCAGCGTCGCCAGCATCGCGACGATGGCCATCACCACCAGCAATTCGATCAGCGTAAAGCCGCGGCGGACGCAGCGATCAGTCTTGTGCACGGTTACCATAGACGATAGGCGATGCCGTTGAGGCCCGCTTTTTCAGAACCTGAATAGATATCGTAGACGTCGTCTCCTTCTTGCGGATCGGTCGCCTCGCTGGCATAGCTTCTTTTCTTCCAGGTAGCCGCGTCCGGCCCGTCATTGGACAAATACATCGGGTCGCGGGGAATTCGCCGCAAAAAATAAATCTTGCGGCCCTGCGGGTCGCGCTGATCCACCGCGCCCTCGACCAGCACCTCGAGGTCCCTGGGATATCCGCTGTCGCCCAGCGACTTGGCAACGCGTCCCTCGTCGCTGGCCCGCTTGTAGGCATCGATTCCATGCCGGATGCTCCACAGCGCATCTTTCAGCTCGCGCTCGCGTACCCTTTGCATCACTACCTGCGACAGCGGCACGACCATGCTCGACAGCAATCCGACGATGGCTAGCGTAATCATCAGCTCGATGAGCGTGAAGCCTTTCTGCTGCGCTCTCATGGCGTAATCTTGATCGACAGTGCGGACGTCGTGGCATCACTGACGGACTGGCCGCCCGCGCCCATGGCATTGAACGACAGCAGCTTGAGTTGCGTCAGGTCGGTGGCCGCCAACGCGCGAAAACTGACCAGCACCGCCGGCGCGGCGAACGTGGCGCCATCCATCTTGCTGGCCCGGGCAGTGCTCACGCCAATCGTGCCGTTCGGATCCACCTCGCTGCTGAAGCCGGTCGCAGCACCACCCTGCTTGAGAAAATCTCCCTCTGTCACACTCAGCACCTGCAGCGCCTTGCTGTCGAAGCCGATGGACATCGCCATCTCGTTGATGGACTGGCCGGACTCCACCATCAACTGCGCGACAAAGGTATCTCCTGCCTTCACGCTGTCAGGCGCCCGCCAGTGGATACGCGCGGCATCATTTCTTTCGGCGGGGGCCGCCCGGCTGCTGTCTTGCAGCACCGGATTCCCGCCAGGCGCCCGGCCCGCGACCGCAACATTCGCTGCCGCAGGTGCCGAGGACTCGGCGCGCGTGCGGAAACTGTTGTCGGTACCTGACTTAAATTCCGAATTGGCCGCATCGGGGCGCTGGATATTGCGTATCAGGTGGGGCGTGATCGACAGCACGATCTCGGTCTTGACCTTGTTATTGGACTGGCTGCCGAACAGCTTCCCCAAGATGGGAATTTCGCCCAGCAGCGGTATCTTGTTGGCCGTGTTGCGGTCTTCGTCATTGATCAGTCCCGCCAGGATCTGGTTCTCGCCATCTTTCAGGCGCAGCACCGTACTGGCCGTGCGGGTGCCGATTTCATAGGCAGTCGTGCCGGATTGCGTCTTGACCTGGCCGTTGACGCTGCTGACCTCCAACGCAACCTTGATAGCCACGTCGTTATCCAGGTAGATGGTGGGCTCGACGTCCAGCTTCAAACCGACATCGACATAGTTGATGGATTCGGAAATGAAACCAGTAGAGGTCGCGGTGCTGGTGATGTTGGGCAGCCGTTGCCCGATCAGTATCTTGGCCTTTTCATGATTGCGGGCACGGATACGGGGATTGGCCAGCAGATTGGTATCGATGTCGTCCTGGCGCGCGTTGATCGTGGTGGCGTCTACGCCGACACCGATGGTCGATCCGCTCAGGCGGCGCAGGTCGTTCAAGGTCAGCGTGCCGCCGGCGGTCGACGACAGCGGCGTCAGACCGACACTGCCCGGCCAGCGCACGCCCAGCTCAAGCAGGCGGCTGCGCGACACTTCCAGTACCGCCACCTCCAGCATCACCTCCGGCTCTGGCACGTCGTGCAGGGCCGCCAGGCGTTCGGCCAGCCTGATGACCTCCGGCGTGTCGCGCAGGATGATCATGTTGAGCTTGTCATCGACGACGATATCGCGCGACTTCAGGATCGTCTTCAAGGTGTTGGCAACCACCTTGGCCTCGGCGTTACCGAGGAAAATGCTCTTGATCACAAGTTCCTGGTAATCCTTTGCCTTGGCGGCGGTATTGGGGTAGATCAGCAGGGTATTGGCATCGAGCGTGCGCGACTCCAGCTGGTTGGTCAGGAACACATATTGCATGGCCGCTTCGATCGTGCTGTTTCTCAGGAAGATCGACGTGCGCTGGTCAAGCTGGACTTCTTTGTCGAAGATGAAATTCAACCCCGCACTGCGCGAGATCACGTCGAATATCTGTCTCAGGGCAGCATCCTTGAATTCGATCGTGATCGGCTTGCGATAGGCGATCGACAACGTGTCCTGACCCTTGAGCGCTTCGGTACGATCGGCCACTGCCCGACGCAAGAGCTGCGTGTTCTCGCCATCGGGATTTTCCCGCGCCAGGATCGATAGCCGCTCTTTGGCGGTGTTGAGGTCGTTGCGGGCCAGGGCTGCCTGCCCCTCGGCCAGCAATGTCCGGTGTTTCTGATTGCGCTCAAGCAGTTGCAGCGCGTCGCGCGCGCGCACGTTGGTCCGGTCGATATTGACGACACGCTGGTAAAGCACCCTGGCCTCCTCGGCGTTACCGGCCACGGCCTGCCTGTCGCCCTGCTGCAGCAAGTTGTAGATGGCGCGCTCACGCGCCTGCAGGTAGGTCTTCTGGTACTCGAGGTTTTCAGGCTCCTGCATCATGGCCTGCTGCAATTGCGCCAGGCCACCTTCCACATTGTCCTGGGCGATCAGTTCGCGACCGTAGGAATAGGCCGTCCTCCCGGTGGTGCAAGCCTGTAGTGTCAGCGCGATCAGCACCACGGTGCACACCAGGCGTGCGCGCCGACCAAGTACCGAGCGGCCTGCCGCAAGAGGTGAAACGACCCTAAGCGATGAGCTCATTGAGCGTCCCCGATCATTACTGTCTGCTTTCGCGACGAAGGAAGATAAGTCAGTACCAGCCTTGGCGGCACGATGGACTCCACCCGGTACTTGCCGTCGATGACCGTCTTGTCCCTGACGATAAAGAGTTGATCCTGCTGTGCCAGATAGACCTCCCAAATGCCATCTTCCTGTTTCTTTCCTACATACGTCAGTGTTGCAGCAGAGGCATCGACCGCCGGCACGGATGCCGCATTGACCGCTGTTGCCACCGGCACTGCCCAGCTCTGGCGCGCAAACAGGTCGCCGCTGGTGGCGCTGGCCTGTTCGCCGATCAACTCGGCGCGTGGCTTCACCGCCAGGATCACGCCACGAGCCCCATCGCTGGCGCCAGCCCTTGCCGGTTGATTGCTGGGCGGCGTAACCGGCGGCCGGTTAGCGCCCCCTGCGTTGATGCGGGCGGGCACGTCCACCACCGTTTCCTGCTCGGTCTTGTCGCCAAAGAAGGCCAGCCCGGCCGATACCAGCAGGCCCGCTGCCAGGACCAGATGCAGCGGTTTCATGATCCACCATCCTTGCCCGGCAGCCCTGCCCCAGCGCCGCGCGGCGCGCTGCCTTCATTGTTGAGATAAAGGGTCAATTGCAGGTTGACCTCGATCACCTCGCTGGAGACCGCGGCACGCTTGAATTGCAATTCGTCGAGTGAAGCAAAGGGAATGGCCATCAGCACCTGCATGCAGAACTGGCGCACCGCCTTGTACGAACCCTTTACCGGAAACCTGATGCGATAGGCACTGAAACCGCCGGCCTTTTCTTCCGTCATCCGATAATCCGCCTGCGCCAGCGCCACGCCGCTGGTCGACGCCAGCGAGAAAATCGTCTTGACCTGTTGCTCTACATAGTGGATATCGCCCAGGCCGTCGTAAAAAGCCTTGAGCCGATCGCGCTCGCTCATGCGTGGCGTCGCCGATAGCGGATACATGGGCGCCTGCAGGGCTTGTCGTGTATCGAAAATGGCACTCTGCTGCAGCCTGAGTCGTTCCTGCCAATAGGGCACACCCCACAGCCATGCGGCCAGGGCAATTCCCCAGCACACGGCTGCCGCCACGTTCACCGCACCCAGGTGCAAAGCGACCAATCTTGTTCGCAAGAACCATCGACTGCAGTAATGAATCAGCGTGTTCACGGTTTCGCCATCGGCCAATGTGCGTCGAACTGAAAGCGGATCGGCTTGCCGGGATCTTTCTCCACCAGTTCGTGGCGCAGCAAGACGACCGAATCAAAGAATTCCGCTCGCTTCAATTGCTCCAGATAAGCCAGCATTGCCTCGCCATCCCTGGCTTCGGCCACGCACTTCAAGGTTCGCTTGACGGCATCCGGCTCCATCGACAGCAGGGCAATCGACCCGGGGGTCGCCAGCTCGAGTGCATCGAGCACGTCGCGCCACGGCAGGTTGAGCTGGGAAACCGCCTGGTTGACCGCATTGGCGCGTTCAGCCGGGATATCTTCACGCCGAGACGGCAACTGACGCTCCTGTTGCCGTGCCAGGCTTTGCTGCAAGCTCAGCAACCGCTGCTGCCCGGCCTGAACCGTTTTCCACTTCGACTGTATATGCAGCGCGAGAAACACGCACAATGACAAGCCGGCAATGGCCATGAGCCAACTCGGCCAGCGCGTATCTGCCAGGGCATAGCGCCAGTCACGGGCGGCAAATTCGATATGAAGACGGCTCATCGGTGTCCCTGCATGGCCAGCAAGACCCCATGTGACGATGCGACACCATGGAGTTCAGGTTCCTTCAAGGGGATCATCTGAAACGCTTCGCCAGATGCACTCGCCCACGTTGGTTGCAGGATGCCACATAAGTACAATCGCGTCGGCATCTCCCTTCCCTGCACCAGCGCATTGCGCGTCAACTGCTCTTCCAGCCAGGAGGAATTCTGCGCGTCGTGCGCCGATGCAAACAGCGTGTCCACATCGACCGGCCGTTTTCCCTGAAGCGCGCATAACGTGATCCGGTTCTGATGCACGAGACCGAACCAGCTATCGGCAGCAATGCGCTTATGCCATTGATTCCAGGCGCCGACGAACTGGGGAACGATGCCTGTCAGATGAAATCCGTGCTGCCGGCCACATGCCAAGAGCGTCTCGATGAGCCAGCGTGGCAGCGCGCAGGCCAGGAAATTATGACTGGCGCTCCAGGTCGCTTCGATCTTCCACTGCGCCGGGTCCAGGTCGTAGAGCCGCCTGAATCGCAAATCGGCCACAGCCTTGCAATCTTCCAGGCGCGTCACGTTCGCTGGCGAGGCCACGCTGAAATAATGCGCCCATTCATCGGCCAACACGATGCTAACCCAGCGGGAACGCACATCGATGCCTGCCAGCACTGCATCCAGGGCGAGCTTCAATTGCTCTGCCGTATCGATCGGCCCGACCAGTTCCGCCTCCTTCAGCACTTGCACTCGCGGCTTGCGCCAACGGCTGACCTGCAGCACGGTCACGCCGCTCTTCGATAGGCCGATGCGCAAGGCAGACATGGTCCAGTCAGGTATGCAAGGTCACGCGCTTGATTTCATCGAGTGTAGTCTCACCCGACTTCACCAGTTCCAGCGCTGCTTCGCGCAGGGTGCGCGTCCCATTGAGGCGAGCCGCTTCCTTGACTTGGCGAATCGGCTTCTTTTCGATGATCATCTCGCGAATGGCATCATTCAATACCAGTATCTCGGCGATGGCGCGGCGCCCCTTGTAGCCGGTTCCACGACACTCGCCACATCCGGCGCCTCGCATGAAGCGGTACCCGGCCACATCGGCCAGCCTCAGGTTGACCCGCGCCAGCGACAGCTCGGCCGGTTGATAAGGTGTAGAACAATGCGGGCAGTTCAGGCGCACCAAGCGCTGTGCCCAGATTCCGTTCAGGGCCGACAGGAACGCGTAAAGATCGATGCCCATGTGCGAGAACCGGCCGAAGACGTCAAACACGCTGTTGGCATGCACGGTGGTCAGCACCAGGTGGCCGGTCAGCGCGGACTGCACTGCAATTTCGGCTGTTTCCCGGTCCCGGATCTCGCCCACCATGATCTTGTCGGGGTCATGGCGCAGGATCGATCGCAGGCCTTTGGCGAAGGTGAGGCCCTTTTTTTCCTTGACGGGAATCTGCAGGATGCCGGGCAATTGATATTCCACCGGATCCTCGATGGTGATGATCTTGTCCTGGCCGTTGTGCATTTCCGTCAACGCCGCATACAGCGTAGTGGTCTTGCCGGAACCGGTCGGGCCAGTCACCAGCAACATGCCGTAAGGCTCGTGCGCCAGCATGCGCACCGTCGCCAGGGAAGCGTCATCGAAGCCCAGCGAATCCAGTGTCAGGGCGCCGGCGTCATCGGTCATCGATTGCTTGTCGAGGATCCGGATCACCGCGTCTTCGCCGTGGATGCTGGGCATGATCGACACCCGCACATCGATATCGCGTCCACCGGACTCGACCCGGAAGCTGCCATCCTGAGGCACGCGCCGCTCGGCGATATCAAGCTCTGCCATCACCTTCAGGCGCGAGATGGCACGCTGCGCTTCTTCCACGCCCTGCGCGGTGGTGACATGATCGAGCACGCCATCGATCCGGTATTTGACGTCCATACCGGTCGCGGTGCTCTCCAGGTGGATATCGGAAGCGCCCGCCCGGAGCGCGTCATAGAGGGTCGAATTGACCAGCTGCACCGCCGGACTGGCCGCGCCCGACACGGTGGTATACGACAAAACGGTGGTCGTCTTCTGTTCGCGGCGGGCGTCCGCACCGGGCGCGCCGAGCTGGTCGACGGCGCGTACCGACTCTTCCTGCCGCGACAAATAGGCCTGGATATCCTTCTCCAGCGCCAGCGACAGGCTGGTGCAGCCACGCGAATGCAGCCATCGCTGCACATCCATGTCGAACGGGTCGCCAACGATGCCGACCAGGCCTGGCTGCGCCGAACGCAGCACCAGGCAGCGCTTCTGCATCGCCTTGGACAACGGCAGGATGTCGAAGGCTGGCTGCATCTTCGACATGGCGGCCATTTCCACCACCGGCAACTGCAACAACAGGCCGACGGCCGCGATCAGCGCGCGCGGATCCAGGCCGCTGGCCACCTCCAGCTCGTTCAAGATGGTTTTGCCTGATTGTGCCGCGACCGCGCGCGCTCGCGCCAGCATGCCGGGATCAATCACCGGAAAAAAATCGACACGTGCATTCATGAGAGGCTCCCCGCCAGATCAAAGATCGGTATGTAAAGTAAAACGACAATGGCGCCGACGATGATCCCGATAGCGGTCATCAAGGCTGGTTCGAACACCTTGGTAAAGCGGTCGATCCAGCGTGCGATCTCCCCATCGTAGAATGCTGCAGCCTGCGTCAGCATCTGCCCCAACTCCCCAGAACGCTCACCGGCACGCAGCATGCGCAGCGAAACCGGTGTGGTCAGGCGCCGTTCACTGAGCGCCGTCGACATCGGCATACCCGACTGTATGGCCTCGATCGCCAGGTCGAGGTCCTTCTGCAAGGTGACGTTGACCACACTGCGCGTGGTCTGCAGCGCCGTCACCACCGGAATGCCTCCCTCCAGCAACATCCCCAGTGTCAGATAGAGGCGGGACAAGGCATACACATGCAGACGCTGGCCAAACCCCGGCAATCGTCCGGCCCATTTGATGAGCCAGCCGCTGGCGATGGCCTGGTAAATTGCGACACCGGTGACCAGGAGCGCCAACAGGATACCCACCCAGACCAGTTGCGCATGACGCGTCATCATGCGTCCGGCATCCAGCAATAACTGCGACAGCCAGGGCAAATTGCGCCCGGCGCCTTGATAGACCTCGGCGAACTGCGGCACGACATAGCCGACCAGGAACAAGGTGACGCCCCCACCCACCAGCAACAGGATCAGCGGATAGATCATGGCGCTGACGATCTTGGTACGGATGCCATCGATGCGCTGCTGGTAATCGACAAAACGCGCCAGCGACTGCGGCAGGCTGCTAGTTCCTTCGGCGGCCTGCACGATGCCGGCATAGAGTGCCGAAAACACTGCCGGTTGCTCGCCCAGGGCGACCGAGAACCGCTTGCCCTCCCGCAGGGCCAGCAACAGACGCCCCAACACGGCGCGTGCGCCCGCATTTTCTTCCTTCTCGTGCAGCGCCTCGAGCGTCTCGACGATGCTCAGGCCGGCGCGTAACAGCGCCAGCAGTTCCTGACTGAACAGCAGGACGGAAAAACCTGAGGTCGAACGACGTCCCGGCAGCCCCTGGCGCGTGCTGACGATCGACAGCGCACGCAGCCCCTGCGCCTCGGCCTGCCGCCGGGCGTCCATTTCGTCGATCGCAGCCAATGTCACGTGCGTGATCATGTCGTCCGACGACAAGGCTCGAACCTTGAACCACATGGGAAAATTCCGTGGAGTGAAAATTTATGCGATGAACTCAATTGCTGATGTCGGCCGCCTCGCCATCCCCACCGGCCCGTCCATCAGCACCATAAGAAATAATCTCGATCTCCCGCTTGCTGCCGGGCGAACGATAGACATAGGGATTACCCCAGGGATCGGGCGGAATCTCCTTGCCCAGATAGGGCCCATTCCACTGGCCGACCGCCGCCGGCTTGACCAGCAATGCCGACAACCCCTCTTCCCCAGTCGGATAACGCCCAACATCCAGCCGATAGGCATCCAGCGCACGCTCGAATGCGTTGATCTGGGTCTTGGCAATGGTGGTCTTCGACTTGCCCAGCTGCGAGAAATATTTCGGCCCGACATACGCGGCCAGCAAGCCGATGATGACGATAACGACCAGCAGCTCCAGCAAGGTGAATCCAAGCGGCGCAGTCCGTCGTACAAAGTTACTGGTGGAACGTTGAAACATGGGTGTTCGATGGTGTGACAACATGGTCAAGGCGAGGGTAAAAACGAATCCAGGAATGCTGCTTCTCCCCGAAGCTCAAGCTTCCTGACGCAAACAACTTCCCCAACGCCTGATCAAGTGCGAACTGACGCTGATACAAACAAGAATAGCTAAACCGACATGCAAAAGACAGGGATTGCACCCTGACATTTCACCGCCTCCTCCCAGAATCTTCTTGTCTTGAAACTTATGGACGTTTCATCAGCGGCTGCAGTTTTTTTTTATTGTTTTTTCATTAGAGCATTCTGCTTTACTTGGCGTCAAGCAAGTTTCAAACTAAAAATGTGCGTCATGATTAAAGGTCAACGTATCCCGCCGTGCAGCAGCTGATCAATGGACAGGGACGTGGATGGTTTCCATTTTTCCTGGCCGGACTCAACCTCTTCTAATGCGTGCCCTGGCGGGTGCCGCCGTGGACTTTCTTCACAAATGGAAGAGCTTGGTGCGGTCTCGATACCCATCGGGAAAAACCTGTTGTGGGTCGGCGACAATGTTGATGCACCAATAATCAAGGGCGCCGGGGGCCGCCCTTTTGCTTGAAGACGCACAAGGTCGAAGAGGTCTATCTGGCTGCTGAAGAGAAATTCGACGATAGGGCCAACAGGCTGCCATACCTCATCGAAGAGAAGCTATCCGCTTGTTTCGCTTGGGCTATCGCCTACTATATAATAATTCTCATTTCGAATATTTTGATCTGGCATTTCCTAACTGCAACCCACCATGGCCCACTCCGCCGCCACAGAGCAATCCATTCAAGCGCTCTACAAAGAACATCACAGCTGGCTGCATCGCTGGCTCTGCAAGATGCTGGGCGATGGATTCGAAGCGGCAGATGTGGCGCATGACGTATTCGTCCGGCTGCTGAACCGCCCGGCGATGCAGCAATACCGGGAGCCGCGTGCATATCTGAGCACCGTAGCCAAGAATCTCGTCGTAGAACATTGGCGCCGGCGAGAGCTGGAGCGGGCCTGGCTCGACACTCTGGCCGCAATGCCTGAAGCAACGGCGCCCTCTCCAGAATCCCGTCTTCTAGTCCTGGAAGCACTTATCCAGATTGACCGAATGCTTGATTCGCTCAAGCCCAAGATCCGAACTGCCTTCTTGCTAGCGCAGCTCGATGGCCTGACCTGCCCTCAGATTGCAGAACACATGGGTGTGTCACGCGCTACGGTGGAGCGTTATATTGCTTCAGCACTGCTGCAATGCTGTGCGCTGACAACGACAAATTAGATGGCAAACGCACTGCCCCAAGCAGACAAGCGGCTAGTCGAGGCGGTAGATTGGGCCGTCAAGGTTCAGTTCAACAAACCGGATGCCGCGACAAAACAAGCCTTCCAGCACTGGCTCAAGGCGCACCCCTCCAATGCTGCAGCCTGGCGTCGCGTATCCAGCGTCCAGGAGAACTTCCGGAATCTTCCACCGGGAGTGGCCAAAGGCGTGCTGGATAGTGTCGACCGGGTTCGCTCCGGCAACGACAAGAAACGCCGCGCAACCCTGAAATTGTTGCTGCTCGCCGCCGTGGCGGGCCCCACAGCCTGGTTGGTCAGCAAGGAAGCACCTTGGCAAAGACTTATCGCCTCTGAATCTACTGGCGTGGGAGAGATTCGTTCGCTGCAGCTTGAGGATGGAACCGTCATTACCCTCAATACGGATAGCGCAATCAGTATTCATTTCGGCGAAGCGCGCCGGGAAATTACGCTACACCGCGGCGAGATCCTGGTAGTGACTGGCGCAGACGCTGAGTTCACCGGCCGCGCCGGCGTAAAACGCTCGTTCTGGGTCCATACCCATGTGGGCCGGCTACAGGCGCTGGGCACTCGCTTCACGGTTCGCCGTGAAGATAGTCGAGCACGTATCAGCCTGCAAGAAGGCGCCATTGAACTGACGCCAGCATCCAACCCGCAGATCATCCCGGTATTGCCCGGGCAGACATGGTGGCTCTATAGCGATAGAGGGGAGCTTGCTGCGCCATCAGGAATCGGCATCGATGACTGGAAAGACGGCTTGATTGTCGCCGATAACGCACGCATGGCCGACCTGGTGGCGGAAATTGCGCGATACCGGCGTGGCCTGGTGACGTGTGACGAATCCGTATCAGACCTGCGAGTCTCCGGGCTTTATCACATCGCGGACACCGACAAAACCCTGAGATTCCTTTCGACTACCCAGCCGGTCGACCTGCGCTTCATGACGAGATACTGGGTCCAGGTAAGCCGTAAGCAGCCAGGTTGAACACAAGAGTCAATTTCTTTATGTTTTTTTGAGGTGTTTTCAAATCTCGCTCGTCCTACAGAGGAAGCAACATAAAAAACCTCTTTAGGAATCAGGTCATGCGCCCAGTCACCTCGTTGAAACCTCGCAACTGCAGAACGGCCGCAGGAAAGCCGTCAAAATCTCTTCGCTTCCTCAACTACAGCGCCCTGAGCATGGCACTGGCAATGGCGCTTGGACAGCTCTCTGCTCACGCCCAGGCGCCATCTCAGCAGACCAGTGCCATAAAAAGCTTTCGCATCCAGCCCGGCCCCATGCTGGCGGCTCTGGAACAATTCGCACGGACCTCAGGTGTCAACGTCGCGTATGACACCGCCGCCATGCAGCGCATTCAAACACCAGGGGTGTCGGGCAATTACGTGGCCGGCGAAGCGCTGCAGATGTTATTGAGTGGCAGTGGCATCGTAGCAATTCCTCAACCTGACGGTGGCTACGCACTGAGGCCTGCCCAGAGCGCTCAGGCGACAGATTCATCCCTGCCTCTTCCAGCGATTACGGTCTCGTCAAATGCAGACGCGGCGCCGCCCACGTTTGCCGGCGGCCAGGTTGCCAAGACCAGCTCACTCGGCCTGCTGGGCAACAAGAGTTTCCTGGACATTCCATTCAGCGCAGTCAGCTTCACCTCCAAACTGATCCAGGACCAGCAGGCGACCAGCGTCGCAGATATCCTGACAGGACTTGACCCATCGGTACGCGCTGCCATCGGCAGCAGCAACCGCTATGACGCCTACACCATTCGTGGCTTCCGGGTCCCCAACAGCGATGTGGCACTGAACGGCCTCTACGGCCTGCTTCCCAACTACCGGATCGGCTCGGATTCTGTGGAGCGTATCGACTTACTGAGAGGGCCAAGCGCCTTGCTCAACGGCATTGCACCGGGTGGAAGCGTGGGCGGCGCCGTGAACATCATGACCAAACGTGCCGGGGATGAGCCGCTGACCGAAGGCACCCTGGAATATTCGTCAAAATCACGAAAAGGCATACATGCCGACCTGGGACGCCGTTTCGGGGATGACAATCAGTTTGGGGTCCGTATCAATGCGGCTGTGCGCGATGGTGACACCCCATACGATAACCAGTCCATGCGAACGAATTCTCTTTCCATCGGCGCCGACTACAAGAGCCGCCATCTTCGCATCGAAGGCGACCTGATCTATCAGGATGACTGGATGAGAGCCCCGGAGCGTGGCTACAACGTGGCTGCGGGCGTCAGAGTCCCGTCGGTCCCGAACGCCAACATCAACGTCAGCCAGGTCTACGACTTCTCCGATACGCAGAGCACCACGGGCTTCGGCAAAGTCGAGTATGACCTGACGGATGATGTCACCGCGTACGCGACCCTCGGTGGCAACAAGTTCAATTTCAACAAGCGAGAATCACCAGGTGGGACCATTACCACCAATACCGGCACGGTCAGCACTGTCTCCACGGCGCAGTTCGGCAGTTACGAGACCTACACCGGCGAGGTCGGTTTGCGCGCGAAGTTGACCACCGGTGCGGTTCGCCACGAAGTATCGGTCAGCGCCAACCGGATGCATCAGGCGTACCGCCTGGGTCAGACCGCTTATGCCACGTATCTGACCAACATCTACAATCCCGTGACACTGCCGCAGCAAACCACCCCGTTGGCCGCAACCACCTACGGCGAAGGTCCTGCAAGCGAAGTGACGCTGCAGAGCTATGCCTTGGCAGACACACTCTCCTTCGCCGATGGCCTGGTGCAATTGACGGCAGGACTTCGACGTCAGAACGTTGAATCGCAGACCTATGCCCCAACGACCGCCGCAATCACTCGCCGGTATGACAGCAGCGCTACGACGCCGATGGTCGGCGTTGTCCTGCGCCCGACTCAAACGCTCTCGCTCTATGCAAGCTATATCGAGGCGTTGACCCAAGGGCCACAGCCGCCAGCAAACGCCATCAATACTGCTGACGTGTTCGCACCATTCAAGACCAAACAGGTCGAGATGGGTGCGAAGCTTGACTACGGTACCTTCGGTGCCAGTGCCAGCATCTTCCAGATTTCAAGTCCGGTCGGCATAACGAATCCGACCACTCGGATCTACAGCCTGGATGGCGAACAGCGTCACCGTGGCCTGGAGGTATCTGGATTCGGCGAGGTCGCCAGTGGCGTACGGCTGCTTGGTGGGATCACGTTCCTGAACGCCAAGCTGACCCAGACCGCAGGCGGCATCAACAACGGAAAGCGCGCTGTCGGCGTCCCGGATATGCAGGCAAACCTGGCTGGCGAATGGGATGTACCGCAGATTGCCGGCCTGACCTCGACTGCCAGGGCCGTCTACACGGGACAGACCTATCTTGACGCAGCGAACACGCAATCAGTGCCTAGCTGGACGCGCTTCGACCTCGGCGCACGCTACGTCTTCAAGGCATCAAAGAACCCCGTCACGATCCGTGCGAATGTGACCAACCTGTTCAATCGACACCATTGGGAAGCCAATCCCAGCGGCTACCTGCTGGTCGGTTCCGCTCGCGCGTTGACGTTGTCCGCTTCCTTCAACTTCTAACTGCCCTGGGTTGGTTCCAAGCCGCACGTCAATGCCAGCGATGACGCGAAAGGACGGAAGAGAAAAGCGATCGAGATTAATGCAACTCAGTTGCTTATTGCAACTGAGTTGCATATAATTCGGCACTCTCTCCCCTCCTTACGCCGGCCATACCGGCGGCCCACAATGAGCCCAACCGAATCACAACGCCCTTCTTCACGTCCCAGCGCATTCAAGATGACGAAACTTGCATTGGTCAGTCTGGCAATCGCCTCAGGCAACGCATTTGCCGAGGCAGACGTCAATGACCCTCTGCGCGAGGGCGACACAAACAATGCACTGCCAACTGTCGAGGTAACTGGTCAAACGGAATCAACGGTAAAGCGGCGTTCGGATGTCAGCGTAGACAATAAAGCTCTTCCTTCGGCGGTGACGACCATTTCGCACGATGATCTGGAAACGCTGAACGTCGGTCGTGACATGTCTAATGTTTTCCGCCGCGTGCCTGGCGTGGTCGCAAACAACATCGACCAGGGCGACACCGGCAATGGATTCCGCATGCGGGGATTCGCGACGCAAGGCACGCACGGTGCGGATACCGCCGTGTATGTCGACGGCGTGCCGCAGAACATTCCTTCCAGCCAGGGTGGTGCCGGCCATGGCCCCGTATTCCTGGAATGGCTCACGCCCGACATGATTGAACGTATCGACGTCATCAAGGGCCCCATTTCGGCGCTGTATGGCGACCAGAATCGCGCCGGCGCCGTGGATATCCGGACCCGCACGGGTGGTCATGACCAGCCCTCCAGCATTGGCGTGACGGCAGAGAGCTACAATGGCCGTCGCCTTTCCCTGGCGCTCTCTGGTGAATACAACGACATCAAGTCTTACTTCGTCGGCGACCTGTATCAATCAGACAGCTTCCGTGCCCGCGCCCACAATCGTAGAAACAATCTTTTTTGGAAACTCTCCAAAAAGGTTGGGGACGGCATCTACAGCGTACGCGCCAGTCATTACGAATCCGATTTCACCGCCGCCGGCTATCTTCTGCTGCCATCACTTCAGGCAGGACTAGACCCGAAATCCGTCCAGTACAACTTGCCAGGCTTCGGCAACGCCGAAAGAACCTCCCTGGTGTTCAACCGCGTGCCAGCCGCATCGGAAGAAGGATGGTACGCAACGGCCTATGCGGAAGATTTCAAGCGGACACGCGCCATCACCACGAGCACAACGCAGCACACGGTCGGCAAAGACGACCGTCGCATCTTCGGCGGCCGCCTGGCGCAGAATCTTTCATTGACCGAAAAATCGGCTGTAATCTTTGGCGCCGACATGCGCTATGACGAAGGCGATGCATTCCGCCAGCAGTATCAATACAACCTGCCAACGTCTAACTACATCAACAACCAGGGACTGCAGCTCCTGACGGTTGGCCTGTTCGCCCAGGGCCAGTACAAGATCGTGCCTTCGCTCAAGGTGACCGGCGGGCTGCGCTATGACCGGTTCGACTATTCCATCGACAACCGCAAGTTGCCGGCAGCATCGACCGACTACACCGGCTCTGTCTTCACCCCGAAATACGGCGCAGTCTGGACAGTGTCACCAGCATTCGAGCTATTCGCGAACGTGGCGCAAGGCTTCCGCTCGCCCGCCGCTGAGCAGATCAGTTCCAGTGGCTCGCTTGGGCCGCTGAACGGCACTGGCGGGGTCATCAGCAACAGCATCAAGCCCACAAAGGTCAAATCCTACGACACAGGATTTACGTCGACACCAGGCAATAACTGGACGCTCGGTGGCGCGGTGTACTACACGTTGAATGAAGACGAAATCGTCAACACCGCCCCCGATGTCTATCAGTCGGTCGGCGACACGACACGCAAGGGTTTCGAGCTCGAGACGCGCTATCAATTCAATGACGCCGCTAGCGTCTATCTGAACTACGGCCGCATTATCACCGCCAGGATCAACAACCCCACTCCCGGCACCGGCGCGATGTTGTCTGTACCGCGACATACCTATAAGGCGGGTGGCCAATACAAGACGCCAATGGGTCCGGGCAAGCTGACCACCAACATCGACGTATACGTCACCGACGGCAATCCCTTCTACAGCGGCACGCCGTCGACCAGCAAGGATATGCCCGTCTACACACGCTACGACTTGAAGGCAACCTACGACTACCGCCAATGGCAGGCCAGCCTCTTCTACATTTTGCAACCACATGAATTTGGTAGCGACATCGCCTACGGCACGACCGCTGGCTTGCTGCTCTCCCCTATGCCCAAACACCAATTTGGCGCGACCTTGCGCTATTTCTTCTGATTCGGAGTATCAACCTGATGATTTCAATTAAAGATCTTGTCGTCCAGCGAGACAAGAAAACTGTCTTGCACCAGTTGAACCTGGAAATCAATTCTGGCAGCGTGTACGCCCTGATGGGCGGCAACGGCGCCGGCAAGACGACCACCATCAATACGCTGCTCGGCTTCATCAAGCCTGTAGCCGGACAGATCCATATCGACGGCGTGCAACTCAGCGAAGGCGGCTCCTTGCGCTCATTGATCGCTTACCTCCCCGAGAACGTGGCGCTGTATCCGTACCTCACGGGTATTCAGAATTTCCAGTACTTCTGCACGCTGGCGAACATCCGCCTGTCGGACGCCCAGGCTCACGATATGTTGTCCGATGCGGGCCTGGACCAAAAACACCATACGCGCCGGGCCGGAATGTACTCCAAAGGCATGCGACAGAAGGTGGGGCTTGCTATTGCCTATGCAAAGCACGCGAAGGTCATGCTTCTCGACGAGCCGACGTCGGGCCTGGATCTCGCTGCGGCCAATGACTTTGCCGAGCAGATCGGCCATGCGGCAGAAAAAGGCATGGCGATATTGATGGCCACGCATGACCTGCAAAATGCGCGTCAGGTGGCTGACCAGGTGGGCATCATGCAGAATGGCTATCTGGTGGATGAATTCAGGATGGCTGAGGTCAGTGCCGATCAATTGGCCCGGAAGTACCTTCAATTCTCCCAGTCAGCGCTATGATGACCGCCATGTTGAAGAAGGAAATGTCGTCCATCATCAAGGACGGGAGGTTTCGCGTTCTTGCACTGATTATCCTGTTGCTGTCCGCATCACTTCTGTTTGTAGCGACGCAGAAATACAGCGCTAACGAACAGGAACGCCAGGCCATTGATCAAGCGCTTAGAAAACAATGGGAATTCCAGGGCGACAAGAATCCCCACCGAGGCGCCCATTTTGGGCAGTACGTTCTGCGCCCCGACAACCCTATTTCCATTCTTGAACCTGGTTTGACCGCGGTGTCCGGCCAGGCGCTGTATATCGAACCGCACATCCGCAACGTCACTCGATTCTCGCCTGCTGCGGATGAAACCATAGCGTCAAGGTTCGCTCAGCTCTCGCCGATGCTTTTGCTGTACGCACTGCTGCCGCTGATGCTCATTGCCATCACTTTCAATAGCGTCAGCTTAGAGCGGGAACAAGGCACGTTGCGCATGATGCATGCCCTTGGTGTTTCATCCGGTCGTCTGTTGCTAGCGAAGCTCCTGGCTTCCCAATTCGCCATCTGGATGGTTCTCCTTCCCGTTGGGATCGTGGTCGGCGTCTTGCTCTCCTGCTTACCCGGAAACCATGCAGGTATGTGGCCGCGTCTCGGCATCACCGCAGTCAGCTACTTTGCCTATCTATGGATTTTCGGCTCCCTGTGTGTCGGTGCATCAGCCCTGTTCAAGCGCAGCCGCACCTCCCTTATCTTCATGCTGCTGTTCTGGCTCGTCATGGTGATGACGATGCCGCGCGTCGGCACTTCTATTGCGGCTCAACTCGTACAAACTCCGTCTGCCGAAGAATTCTGGAGTGACATCAAGACTGACACGGACGAGGGACTTCCAGGAGATGGCAACCAGACCGAACGCATGAAGCGATTCGACGCGTCGCTTCTGAAGAAGTACGACGTCAAGTCACTCGACGACCTTCCCCTTGGCGTCAATGCCCTACGACGTCTCGAGCGCGATGGATATGGGGAACGCGTTCAAGACGTTCACTTCGCTGCCCTGTGGGAGAAATATAGGCAGCAAAAGTCGCTGGCACTCCTGGGTTCTGGCTTCAGTCCCGCAGTCGCAATCAAGAACATCGCGATGGCAATGGCGGGCACTGATTTGGACACCCAACACCACTTCGAGAGCGCGGCAGAGAAATATCGCAGGGAAGTGAACACCCTTATCGACCAATGGGATATCGCGAACTCCCAGGGCATCACCTCTTTTGACGCCAAGTATGCCGGCAACAACGTCTGGCAATCAGTACCAAAGATGAAATACATTCCCCCGAGTCTCGCTCAAAGCATCCAAAACTTGCTGATCGATTTTTCTACCGTCGCTGCCTGGCTGGTCGCTGCGACCCTGTTTCTGATGTACGCCGCCAGGAGGTTGAAGCCATGATGAGACTTATCTCAAGTGAATGGCGGCGCTTCCGCCATGACCGGGGCAATATGGTCATCGTTCTGGTAACGGCCGTCATCTTGCTGTTGAGCGGCGTGATGGCGAGTTTTGATGCAAAGGCACGTCGCACCGAGGAAAATACTCAAAAATCAGCACATACGGCGCTCGTTGAGCGAATCACTGGCGGGCTTATTGCTGACGACAAGCCCATCAAGATCCAACCATTCAATATCAATCGACAGGCTGGCGCCAACGTAAAACTGGCACTCGGAGAAGGCCTTGTACTGGGCAGCAGTCGCTTCGACTCGCTCACCAGTGACACCAGGGTGGGCATTGAATCCCGACATGTCGATGGACGACGGGACGGGGGCCTTTCCAATCCCTATCTTGCGTCACTAGGCGCACTGGACCATGGCGTCCTGGTCGCAATTCTCTTGCCTCTCGCGCTGTTTTCCTTGAGTTTCGGCTTGGTCAATGAGGAGCGAGAACAGGGTATCTGGCGCTTTGTCGTCTCTCAAGTGGATAACGAATGGCGCATTCTCGCGGCCGCGCTCCTCATTCGTATTCTTACCCTCACCGCGATTGAGGCGATTGCGGCTGCGTTGGCGCTCAGCATAGATACCGGCGGCAAGCTGTCTGTTCTCACCACCTGGCTACCAGACGTTTTCGGCTATGCGCTTTTCTGGGGCGCGGTCGCTGCGCTACTGATACTGTTGACCCGCTCGTCGAGTGCCACCATGGTGGCCATGTTAGGTACCTGGATTATCGGAATCTTTATCATACCGACGATGGTTGGCGAGCTGGCCAAAGCTGAAAATCCAATGCCGTCCCGTTTGGCGACACTGGTGGAAATGCGCGCAATCCAGCAAGACGCGGAAGACCATGCCGAAGAGTTGCTGACGCAATGGTACAAGGAGCATTCCCTACCGGAGCCTGCAACCGAATGGCCGGTCTCGACAGTGCCCCGCTATCTTTCGCAGGACAATCAATACAGACCGCTTGCCTATCAATTCGACATCGCTCGCACCAATCAGTGGAACTGGATGTCCAAATGGTATTGGTTGTTACCTAACATCGCGCTACTGGGCAGAGCAGAAAGCCTGGCCGGCATTAGTGCGAGCGACTATCAGGGCTACGTATCACGGGTGAATCAATATGAAGATGCGTGGAGAGCGATGTTTGTTCCAAAGATCATGCGTTTCGAAGCATTGACGCGGAAGGAATTTCTCTCACTCCCCTCGGTGACCTATTCGCCCCAAAGCGCCAGTGACAGCTCGCGCGCTCGCATGACAGCACCGGCTTACCTGAGTGCATTCCTGCTCCTGGCCATCGCCTTCCTACTCCGGCGCAGACTGTCGCCAGCGGCGGATTAACGATAGAGAGCAAGTCTCCTAACCTGATATAGAGCCGTCACGATACGTTCGTGACGGCTTTTTTTATGCGGGTAGCTTCATAGCTGCTCACTCCTCATCGTCGCCTGACTTCTCTGGCATGAAAAAAAACGTCCCGCTACCGAAGTAACGAGACGCCAACCAGAAGGTACTACTAGAGAGGTATAAAATTTACAACGAGTTACTCATCAAGACGTCCCAGGAATTGCTTGCAGCGCTCACTTGCACCGGCGCCAAAAAACTTCTCGGGTGACGTGTCCTCCAGGACGTGCCCGCCTTCCATGAAGACGATTCGGTCTGCGACGTCTCTTGCAAACTTTGTTTCGTGTGTAACGACCAGCATGGTCATTCCATCCTGAGCCAGGCTGCGCATGACGCCCAGGACATCATCGCGCAACTCGGGATCAAGCGCCGAAGTTGGTTCGTCGAACAGAATCACCTCGGGTTCCATCGCCAGCGCACGAGCGATTGCCACACGTTGCTTCTGGCCTCCCGACAGCTTGGCGGGATAGGCGTCCGCCTTTTCCAGCAGACCGACCTTGCCCAATAGCGTCATGCCCCGCTCGCGCGCTACGACCTTTGAAATACCTTTGACCGAGATGAGACCTTCAATGACGTTTTCCAGAGCCGTCATGTGAGGAAATAGATTGAACGACTGGAAAACCATGGCTGTTTTCAGCCGAATCTGCTGAGTCTTCCTGCGCAGCTCGGATGCTTTCATCGATGCGGGCTCGGCCAGTTCAACGCCACAGATCTCGATACTTCCATGGTCCGGCATCTCCAGCAGGTTCAGGGAGCGAATGAAGGTAGTCTTCCCCGAACCCGATGGGCCCATGATGACAACCACCTCGCCTTTGGACACCTCCAGACTGACTTTCTTGAGGACCTGATTCTGGCCAAAAGCCTTGGCAAGGCCGCTCACCCGTACGGTACATTGCGACAAATTGTTCATTGGTAACGCCTCGACAGTTTTGCTTCCAGCCAGGTCTGCAGAATGGTCAGGATTTGGTTGATAAGCCAGTAGATAAAACCGACGATGAGGAACATCTCCATGTAGCGGAAGGTGGTGGCGCCAATCTGGTCGGCAACGCGTGTCAGCTCGACGACGGTGACCGTCGATGCCAGGGATGTGTCCTTCATCAAGGCGATGAGGCGACTTCCTACCGGAGGAATGGCGATGCGAAGCGCCTGCGGCAAGATGACTCGGCCCAGCGTCTTGGGATAGCTCATGCCCATCGACCATGCGGCCTCCCATTGCCCTTTATCCACGGCCGAGATGCCAGAGCGAAAGTTCTCGCTGAGATACGCTGCGGCGAACAGGGTCAAGGCCAGCATGGCTGCCGGAATAGGCCCCATGGTAATGCCGTAGTTGGGCAGGCCAAAGTAGATAAGCAATATCTGAATCAACAATGGCGTACCGCGAAAAATCGATACGTAAGCAAACGCCAGCCACTTCAACGGCTTGACGTTGGAGATTCGGGCCAATGCAATCAACATGCCCAACATGGAGCCCAGGATAAATGAGCCTAGACCGAGCCCCAAGGTGATCAGCACCGCCGTCTGCAATAACGGTAGCGCCCGCATAAACAGTTCAAACATTTCATCCCCCTCAAGCTGCAGTCAGCCGTTGCTGACCACAGCATCTCATCCAATCAGTTACTTCGACGATAGCGCGTTCCCGTAAGCCGCCAGCGCTTGCTCCAGGTCCATCTGGAGCGCTTCAGCCCCCTCAAGACCGATGGACAGGCGAACGACAGGTTGGTCCGTAGCCGGGTAAGGACGGTTGGCCTGCAGTGCAGCCGGATAGTAGGCCGCCAGGCTGTGCACGCCGCCCCAGCTGGCGCCGATGACGAAGTGCTTCAGCGCATCGAAGAAAGCATGGAATGCACGTTCCGGGCCTGGCTTCAACACCAGGGAAAACAGGCAACCGTTGGTGTTGAAATCCCGCTTCCAGATTGCGTGACCGGGGTCGGATTCCAGCGGTGGATACATGACGCGCTCGACAAGCGGATGTTTTTCCAGGTAACGCGCCACCGCCAGCGTGGACTCGCCCTGCGCATTCACGCGCAACGCCAGGGTTTCCATGCCGCGCAGTACCAGGAAGCAATCTTCAGGACTGACTTGTTGCCCCAGGATGCTCTGGGTTTCACGCAGGACGTCATAGTGCTCATGGTTGTTCATGGTGATGCTGCCCATGAGGACGTCGGAATGGCCGCTGAAGAACTTGGTTGCTGCTTCGATGCTGAAATCCACGCCATGCTGCAACGGCTTGAAGCCAAGCGGGCTGGCCCAGGTGTTGTCGAGCATCGTCAGGACACCATGCTTCTTTGCCACACGGGCAATGGCGGGAATGTCCTGCATTTCCATCGTCACCGTCCCCGGGGACTCCATGCAGATCATTTTAGTGTTCGGCTTGATGAGCGCTTCAATCTCGGCGCCAATCGCCGGTTTATAGAGCTCGACTTCCACGTTCATACGCGCCAGCCACTTTTCCGCGAACGTCTTGAGGGTCCCGTAGCAGGATGCGGAGACCAGCATATGGTCGCCGCCGCGGACAAAGCCCATGACCGTAGTCATCAATGCTGCCGCACCAGAGGGTGCAATAACGCAGTGTTGACCATCCTCGAGTTCGGCGATTCGTCGCTCGAGCAGGCGGGCTGTCGGTGTACCTGTCACACCGTAGCTGAAACCATCGGGCTGGCGTTTCTTGCGTTGTACGAAATCCTCAAGGGAATCGAAGACGACCGTGGAGGCGCGCATCACCGCCGGGGATAAACTACCGAAAGCTTGCTGTTCTTTGTTCGTGCTCATACGAATATTTTGATAATGTTAAAAAGGCGACGGATTCAAGTATCCGTCTGCCCAATGAGCCCATCAACAGCAAGCAGCACTAACTCTATAAGTACAAGTTATATATGGACATGCGCGACATTCAGGTTTTCCGGGCCGTCATGCGGGCCGGAACCACGAGCAAAGCTGCCACCCTGCTGAACGTCTCCCAGCCGGCGATAAGCCAATCTATCCGCAAACTGGAAACCTCTTCTGAGCTGCGTCTGTTCGAGCGGACGAGGGGCAGGCTTGTGCCTACGCAGGAGGCGTTAGCGCTCATTGTGGAAGTCGACCGCTGCTTTGCTGGTTTTGAAATGATCGAGCACCGCATTCGCAGCCTGCGCTCGTTCGGCCTTGGACGCTTGGCAATCGCTTCATTTCCGGCGCTGGGAACAGGCTTTATGCCCCGGGCAATTGCCGCTTTTGGGCTGGAAACCAAGCGCATCCAGATGTCATTCCAGATAATGAGTTCGCGTGAAGTCCACCAACAAGTGAGCTCTGGTCAGCTTGATTTCGGCCTTATGGCTGACGAGCTCTCTGTATCTGGCCTTGAACACTCGCAGTTCATGAGCGTACCGGGTGTCATCGTGATGAACGATCAGCACCCTCTCGCAGACAAGCCGACCATTACGTCCAAGGACCTTGTAGAACACGCCTTTATCGCACTCAATCCGGAGGACGCCAGTCGCCGCCGGCTTGAGCAAACGCTAGTGCTGGAGGGAAAGATTCTGCGGCCCATTCTTGAGACCCCCTATTCAAATTCCGTTTGCGAATTCGCCCTGCGCGGCGTAGGAATGGGAATGGCCCATCCCATTCTTGCGCTGGATTATGTGACCCGAGGGTTAAGACTGAAACGAATGGAACATGAAGTAAATTTCACTGGATTGCTGGTGTTCCGCCCCGGCATTCCCCTCTCGGAAAACGCCAAGGAGCTGCTGCGTGTCATGCGGATTCAAATGGAATCAGACATGAGTTCGCTGCGCCAGATCCTGTACCAAAAAACACGATAGAAATCACCACCATGATGCCGCGCACCATTTTGTGCGTTGCGCCCAAAACAAGGGCACTTATAGCGTAGTCAAACAAGGCATAAAACATCGGTTGCCATGAACTGCATTGCGGGCAAGGCTTTCAGGATTTTTAAGCAGTTTGAAATATGCATCTGATTGGTGCGGCATTGCGGCATATCCTATAAATCACAGCCAATTTCTATAAGCCTCACTTATCAAGTAAGAAAGCCACTCTGATTGTGGCCGGGCTCCCCAGCTTGCAGAATAGATTCACTTTCCAATTATTCTGTGAAACGAGGGAGCCAATGAAATTCAATCACTTTGTCCGCTGTATCTTGGGCGCTGCAGCACTTTGCTGTTTAAGCCATTCTGCCGGAGCACAAATCATTCCGGCAGACATTCTTGCGAATGCTCGCGCCACCGGCGTGATTCGTATCGCCAACACGCAAAGCAGCCCGCCATGGAGCCTGCTGGACGACAACCTGCAACCTGCCGGTTACGACGTTGAAGTAGCGAAGGAAGTCGCCCGACGGATCGGCATTGCCAAGGTTGTCTTTGTGGCAGACAGCTTCAAGAATTTCGTGGACGGTTTGAAAGTGGGCAAGTACGACCTGGTCATGAATGACCTGACCCCCACGGTCGAACGTGAGAAGCAAATCGACTTCTCGGCCCCCTATGGCGTCGAAGAATTCCGTATCTTCGTGCTCAAGTCCAATGCCGATATCAAAGACCGTCCTGACCTCAAGGGCAAAAAGGTCGGTGTCACCACCGGCTCCAGCAATGAAACCTGGTCCCGTGCGAACCTGAAAGATTCAGAGATCCGTACCTACGACAACGGCGGATTCCTGTTCAACGACCTCGGCAATGGCCGTGTCGATGCGGTCATCAGCTCCCACTTCGGCGGCATGAAGTACGCCAACGTCAACAAGCTTCCCATCAAAGAAGTGGGCAAGCCGCTGACCTTCCAGCTGTCCGCAGCCGGCATGGTTAAAGGTCAGCCGGCACTGAAGGCCGCAGTGAGCAAGGCCGTCAACGACATGATTGCTGACGGCACGATTGACCGCCTCACCCGCAAATGGGTCGGCGCTGACTACGACATGATTTCCGACATCAAAGAAGCGCTGAAACAGCAGTAATCCCCCAGTAGCTCACTCCAGGAGTTGTGGCGTCGCCAAGCCAGTGGCAGGGCGACGCACATCCAAAATTCGCCAAATCAACCAGGATACGAACATGAAACGTCGTGAATTCCTCCCCTTTTTCGCAGTTCCGCTCATCGGCATGGTGCCGGGCATCAGCCATGCTGCCCGCACCAGGGACAAGGTCATTGTCGTCGGTAGTGGTGTGATGGGTGCTTCCATCGCCTATCACCTGGCAAAGCGCGGCGCCGATGTCACCCTCATCGAGAAGGAAGCCCCGGCCAGCGGCACCACCAAGAACTCATTTGCGTGGATTAACGCCAACAATAAAACGCCCTACTCCTATTACGCCCTGAACTACGAGGGCATCCTTGGCTGGCGACGGTTACAGGTAGAGATTGGTCCGTCGCTGCAAATCCAGTGGGGTGGCGGCATCTCCTGGTGCGGCTTCGACCAGAAGCAAATCGACAAACTGAACTACACCACTGCGGTTCATCAACCATGGGGTTACCCGATTGAGAACATTTCGAAGGACGACCTTCAACAACTCGTCCCCGGGGTGAATACCGGCGACTTTGGCGCTGGCTGGTATTCCACCATCGACGGCACGCTCGATCCAGTCGCTGCAACACTCGCCATCGTGCAGGCTGCCATCAAGGCCGGCGTGAAGCTGCAGAAGGCCGACGTCCAACATATCGATTTCAAGAATGACCTGGCGGTGGGCGTAACAACCGACAAGGGAGCATTCACCGCCGACCATATCGTCATTGCAGCGGGCAACGACACCACGCGCCTCGGTGCCCAAGCTGGCATCCCGGTCCCACTGCGCACATCGAAAGGCATTCTGGCCCACAGCAAGCCCATGCCGCCGCTGGTCCACCAGGTCCTGATGCCTGCGGGTGCTGATATCAAGCAGAACCCGGATGGTCGTATCGTCACCGGCTCGAACTTCGGCGATACCGGGAGCGCTCATGCCACGCCGGAGCTTGGCGCCAGATTGCTGGAAGTGGTCACCCAGTATTTACCTGAAACGAAGGGAATCGAGCTTGACTACATGACGCTCGGCTACCGCGTGATGCCAAAGGACGAATATCCAATCATGGGTCGCGGTCGCAAGTACCGCAACGTTCACGTCGCAGCGATGCACAGCGGCATGACGTCGGCGCCGGCAATTGGCCAGCTGCTGGCCATCGAGGTGCTGGACGGCGTCGAGACACGCCAGCTGCAAGAATTCCGTCCCCAGCGCTTCTACGTATAACTGCAGAAGTTCTGCGTTACTCGCTCATCCGTTGGGATGGGCGAGACCAGCCCCTCTCGCCGGCTACCGCTGTAGCCCTAAAAATCATGATGAGACTTCAATGACTAAATTTAACGCGGTTCTTCGTTCCACCCTGCTCACCCTGCTCACCTTGACAGCCTCAACGGCTGCGCAAGCCGAAAACAAGACCTTCGATTACTCGAACAATACCAACACCCATGTGACGAAGTTCGTACGGGGCGCGGACACTGCCGAGATTACCAAGTTGACGCTGACGACCTCGAAGGACTCGAAGGTGCTCGTCCAGTTCTCCAGCGCCATCACAGCGGAATCATCCGAGGGATGTCCTTGCTCCGTTCGCGCCATGATTTCCATGGATGGACAGGAACCGCGCATCATCAAACGCATCAATGTCGGCTCACCCGAGGTCGCATCCGCCCTGCACTACCAATGGGACCGTCAAGCACTTGATGGCACCACGGTGTTTGAAGTCGGCCCTGGCACGCATACCTTCACACTGCTCTTCAAGCAAGCAAGCGGCACGAGCAAGCAGCTGGAGGTGAATTATCCGAACGCTCAGGCGTTCATCCTGGGTAACTGAACTGAAAACCAGGACCCGCAATGAATGGCTCGAAATTGCTCCAACAAATCTGACTGGAGCAGTTTCGCAAACCTGGTCCAGCCCAAGGGTTCAGCGCACACGGCGCATCCTGCCTGCCGGTGCAATGACGCTCATGCATGCTTTCCCGGCATTACCAGCGCAGCAGGCGCGGCCCCAGCAGCGAGCCCGCCGCGGCCGGAATGAGGATGCCGAGGAAATACCAGATGCCCCAGAAGGGAACCGCCATTTCCGGGCAATGCAGGCAATACACCATGGTCGCGGTGGCACCGGCCAGCAGCCCGGCCACCGTGCCGGTCAGGCGCAGCCGGGTCGGCGCCATGTTGCGCACGACCCAGAAGATGCCGATGAACAGCGGGATGGACAGCAGCGCGATATTGAGGGGACAACTGCGCCAGCTGATGCCCATGAGCAGCGGCAGGCGCTGGGCCACCGGCGCACTGGCCAGCACCAGCGCACCGCCGACCCACACCGCCAGGGTGGGCAAACCGATGCCGGCCCACCGGGCCCCCACGCGCAGGCCGGGACGCACCAGGCGCCGCAGCACCAGCATGGTCCCCACGGCCAGCGTGATGGGAAAAGCCAGCTTGATCCAGAACAGCGGCACCCCCAGCATCACGGCCAGGTCGGGCCGCAGCCCGTAGATCTTCAGCATCAGCAGCAGCGAACCCAGGCCGCCCAGCGCCAGGGCCAGGGCCATCTGCCTGCGCGGCAGGCGACGTTCCACCGGCGCCACGCCGCTGGCCATCATGGAAATAAGGTCTTCAGTCTTCATGCTTGCAATTTCTCCCGGATCTTCAGGGCCAGGGCCTTGAGGCCACGATGGATGCCCACTTTCACGGCCGATTCCGACATCCCCGTCAGCTGCGCCGTCTCGGCCACCGACAGACCTTCCAGCTTGACGTGCAGGATCGGCAGGCGCTGCTTGTCGGGCAACTCCTCCAGCAGCGCTCCGACATCGCGCCGGGCCTGCGCCGGTTCATCGTCACAGGTGGCCAGCAGGTCGTGCTCTTCGTCCAGCGGATCGTTGAAGGCTTCGCGGCGCGACCGGGCGCGCAGGAAGTCCATCAGCTTGTAGCGCGCAATGGCGTGCACCCAGGCGGTCAGCGGCTGATCGGGGCGATAGGTATGGCGGGCGTTGTGGATGGCCAGCAGGGTTTCCTGGACCACGTCTTCGACGTCGTCCTGCAGATTAAGCAGGCGCTTGCGCAGGAAGGCACGCAGGCGCCCGCTCAGTTCAGCCAGGAAGTTGCGATAGGCCACGGCATCCCCATCGAGACCGGCCAGCAGCAGCATGCGCAGGCGCTCCTCGGCAGGGTGCGACGGCTTGCCGGGCAGGCCCGCCAGGGCGTCGCTCAGGGCTGGCGCATCAGTGGCCAACAGGAAAGGACTTTCAGTCATGGGCATGGCGCCGGATCACCAACGAAGCAGCCACGGGCCGCACAAGGCGCCGGCCGCCGTCGGCAGCGCCACCCCCAGTACATACCAGACGCCCCAGAACGGCGGCGCCATCTCCACGCAATAAAGTGAATAGACTAGCACGCCCTGCGCGCCCGCCACCAGTCCGGCCACCGCGCCGGCCGCGCGCAGCCGGGTCGGGGCCAGCCCGCGCAGGAACCACAGCATGGTGGCCAGCGTCGGCAAGGACAGCAAGGCCACGTTGGCCGAGCACACTTCCCAGCTGCTGCCCAATAGCAGGTCCAGGCGCTGCGAGGGTGGCGCCAGCGCCAGCCAGCTGCCGCCGGCCAGCCATAGCAGGGCCGGCGGCAGCAGCAGGGCCACAGCCGGTCCGAGGCCGATACGCACGCCGGGCAGCGCCAGGCGGGATGCGGCCAGCTGTCCGGCCAGCAGGGCCGCCAGCGGGAACGACACCTTCATCCAGAACAGCGGCTGCTGCAGCAGCGAGCGCAGGTCACTGCGCACGCCATAGAGAATGGCCAGCAGCAGGGCCGCCCCCATCAGGCCCAGGGCCAGCGCCACCGCCATGCGCGCGGCGGCGTTGCGCACCAGTGTGCGCTGGCCGGGGCCGGCGGGCTCGCCCGTGCCGGCGGCGAGCATGTTGACCAATTCCATCGTTTTCATTCACATCCCCGGTGAGCCCCTGCGGGCGGGCTGCGCATCGGCGCGCTCTCCTGTGTATTCGTTCATGACGCCGCTTCGGTTACAGCCAGCACGAAAAATATTTCCGAAAAAATGTGGCAGGCGCTGTAACCGGCCAGCGTCCCCCGGCGAATTAACGAACAGATCGGCAGCCTCACCGCAGCATCCGAGTTGGCGCCGATCAGTGTCATCTTCCACTTCCATTCCATTTCAAGGAGCACACCATGAACCACCGCCTCGTCGCCACCGCCGCCCTGACCCTCGCTACCCTCGCCTCCGGCGTGGCCATGGCGCAAGACAAGCAACCCATGAACAAGACCGCCGTCGAGAAGTGCTATGGCGTCTCGATGGCCGGCCAGAACGACTGCAAGGCCGGTGAAGGCACCACCTGCGCCGGCACCGCCAAGATGGACTATCAGGGCAACGCCTGGAAGAACGTCCCGGCCGGCACCTGCACCTCCATCAAGACCCCGCGCGGCATGGGCTCGCTCAAGCCGGTCTGATCGCGCGGAGCCTTCGGCCATGACAACGCACACGCTCACTGCCGGACTGGGCCTCAAACCGCAGCATTTCGATGCGGCGCTGGACTGCAGGGCCCCGGGCCTGTGGTTCGAGGTCCATCCGGAGAACTTCCTGATGGACGGCGGCCCGCGCCTGCGCTGGCTGCAGGCGATCCGGGAGCACCATCCGGTGGCCTTGCACGGCGTGTCGATGTCATTGGCCGGGCCTGACGCACCCGATCCGGCGCATCTGCGCCGGCTGGCGCAGCTGGTGTCCCGCATCGAACCGGTACTGGTGTCCGAACACCTGGCCTGGTCGCGTATCGGGGGGCACTACCTGCCCGACCTGTTGCCGGTGCCGCGCAACGCCGACACACTGGCGCGCCTGGCGGCCAATATCCAGCAGACCCAGGATGTCCTCAAGCGGCGCATCGCCCTGGAGAATCCTTCCCACTACCTGCGCATGGACCAGCACAGCTGGAGCGAACCGGAATTCCTGCGGGAACTGGTGCGCCGTACCGGCTGTGGCCTGCTGGTCGATGTCAACAATGTTCACGTCAGCGCCTGCAACCTCGGCATCGATGCGCGCCACTACCTGGACCAATTGCCGGCCGACGACATCCTCGAAATCCACCTGGCCGGCCACAGCGCCGACGCCAGCCTGCCCGGCCTGCTGGTCGATTCGCATGACGCACCGGTCGCCGCGCCCGTCTGGGCACTGTACGAGTATCTGCTGGCGCGTACCGGCGCCCGCCCCACGCTGATCGAACGCGATGGCAATGTGCCCGGTTTCGATGCCCTGCTGGCCGAGCGCGATCAGGCCCATTCCCGGTTGCCCCCGCCGCGCATTGCACACGAGGAGCAGGCCGCATGAACGCCCCCGACCGCGACTATTACGACGCGTTCGCCGAGGCCCTGCTGCACGGCCGCAGCGATGATCCGCAGGTGCTTGCCCTGCTGGCCCAGCCGGCCTTCGCGATCTACCGCAATACCGTCTTCAAGGGCTGCGTCGATGCGCTGCTGGCTAACTATCCTGCGGTCCACCGTCTGGTGGGCAGCGCATGGATGGAATCGGCGGCGCTGGCCTTCGCACGCGGCCACTTGCCGCGCCAGGCCAGCCTGATCGCCTATGGCGAGGGCTTTGCCGATTTCCTCGCCTCGCTCGATGCGGCACAGGACCTGCCGTACCTGCCGGGGGTGGCCGCACTGGACCGCTGCTGGACCGAATCCCACCTGGCGGCCGACCAGCCCCTGCTGGAGGTCTCGGCCCTGCACGTCGCCCTGGCCGCCGGCCAGGACGTGACCCTGGTGCCGCATGCGGCCACGCGCTGGCATCTCGATGCGCAGCACCCGGTCTACACCATCTGGGACGCCAACCGCAGCGAGGCTGGCGATACCGGCCTGGCCCCGCACTGGCAAGGCGAAGCGGCCCTGCTCACCCGTGCCCATGACCACGTGCAATGGCAGTTGCTGGGCGCTGGCGCCTGTCGCTTTCTCGATGCCTGCCGCGACGGCTGCAGTATCGCCCGTGCCGCCGGCCAGGCGCTGGCCATTGAACCCGACCTGGAGATCGGCGCCATGCTGGGCCAGTTGATCCAGGCCGATGCCTTCACTTCGTTTTATTGATGGGAGAACTCCATGAAACAGCCTGCCACCCTGCCCGCGCGCGTGCCGCCGCGCCCCTCCCTGTGGTCGCGCGCCGCCGACCTCGCCACCCGCCTGATCAGCGATAGCCTGCTGAGCCTGGTGGCGCGCGTGGCGATCGCCGCGATCTTCTTCCTCTCCGGCCGTACCAAGGTCAGCGGTTTCCTGGACATCAAGGACAGCACCTACGTCCTGTTCCAGGAGGAATACCGTCTGCCGCTGGTGCCGCCCGATCTGGCCGCCCACCTGGCCACCTATGCCGAACACTTCTTCCCGCTGCTGCTCCTGCTCGGCCTGTTCACCCGTGGCGCCGCGCTGGCCCTGCTGGGGATGACAGCCGTCATCGAGATCTTCGTCTATCCCGATGCCTGGCCGACCCATTTTTCGTGGGCGGGCCTGCTGTTGCTCCTGGTGGCGCGTGGCGGCGGCGCCTGGTCGCTCGACCGGCGCCTGGGTCTGCGTTGAGCCGCCGGGGGTGATCTGCACATGACTAGAAGACAGCGTTGAACCAGTTTGCTATCCTCTACGCTGATCATTTCGTCCGGCCGGCTGTTTAATTATTAACCCGCCTCGAAGACGGAAATCCTGACAGGCCCGGTTCTAGTCGATCAATTCCAATGCCATCGCGAGCCTCTGCCTTGAATCTCTTCCCAGCCGTTTAGAGCGGTAAGTCTCTACTTCAACAATTTCAAGGATATCACCAGGCGCACCACACTTACGGCGAGGGATTTCAACGACAGCAATCTCCCTTGAGCTTACAAGAACCCAATAGATGTCCTCGCCTTGCTCTGGTATGCAGTCAATAAGCATAGGGCGAGAAAGTGACGGGAAATTTTTTATCAGAATCTCTCCCAGACCACATGCATTGGTGCTGTCCATAATTTCGCGAGACTGATCTAACAATTGAGTTTTGAGCTTTTCCTGGAGACTCTTCGTAAATACCGGCATTAAAGCCCTTTCCCTAAGAAGGCTGTAACGAGACTCCCAAATTTATCAGTCATGATTGTTAGCGTCGAAGTAGATTGAAAACCGTTGAATTTATCCGTTCCAATTATCTTTCCAACGTCTACTAACTCACTTTTGCTAATGGAAAACTGGCTGGCGTTAACGTTGGCGTCGAAATGGCGCTTATCAATATGATTCAGCCCTTCGGACTCAAGATTGATACGCGACTGAACGCGTCCAGGAACTACTCCTGCACTACTTCCAGTCCCGGCCTTCTGCCCGAATGATGCGCCGCCCTGGCCCATTTCCGACAAAGTGGCAGCCAGCATCACTGCCGCTTGAGCGGACAACCCAAATCTAGCCTCCAACTCCGCAGCACCACTTTCGATTGTCGCAGTTTTCCAATTAACTGCTGCGAAGAATTCAGGAGCAATACTCGTCAGCGCTGCGCGATTGGTATGCGCTGAAATGTATTTCAACGTATCCATGCATGCACCGTCACCGGCGGCGCAGAAGTTATAGGTATCCGTGGTTTGGGTGATGAAGAAACCGAGGAAACCGTTCTGCTGCGTCGGATAAACAATGTCGCGGGTCAACTCCTTACATGCCGCTACCGTGGTGCACTTGGTAAGCAAAACGTCCTGTGCGTCAGAGAGTGTCCTCATGTCCGCCAGCACATCGCTCTTGTACTTATCGGTAGCACACTGAGCATAGCGAGACTTGAATTCGTTGAACTGTTGATGCTTCAGGAAGTTGTTCGCCGCCGCATTGCCTGCCACGGTCGCGCCGACAAGCGCATCTTGCGCAGCACCTCCAGTCAATCCCCCCAAAGTCGCTCCTACTGCAGACGCCAAGGCAGGTCACATTCACAACGACGTATCCACTTTTTGAACCGTACACCGATGCAGGATCATTTCTTGCCAAGCCGTCGGATGTTTTTGATGGAGACCGATTATCGGTAGTAGTACCTACTGCTCCCTGATTAACAACCTTCTGGACTTCCTGTTGAGTCCAGCCTCGTTCAAAAATTTGAGAGGCAATCTTTCTATCAATGACAATGTTAACAGCATTTTTTTGTGTACCGGCACCATTCTTGCCAACCTTTGTTCCTAGTGAAGCGGCCCCTGCCCCATTTCTGACAAAGTAGCGGCGAGCATCAGTGCCGCCTTCTTCCAAGTGCCCCATCTTCCATTGGCTGCTGAAGGCAGTCACTACGGAATGCTCTTACTAGATGAAACCTGCTTCATGCAGATCCTCAGTTAGAGCGAATGTGAGCTTCTTGGTACCGACCTTAGCTCCATCTAAATAATTGGCGAAGCCGCATTGCCGACATTCAAAGGCGATGCGTTGATCTTCACTATTCTTGTATATACCCATCTCCCAAGCCTCACATATTGGACATTGCTTATCCACCATCAGAACAACTAAGGTTTCCAATGTATCGCGGAGAAATCTTGCGATGCTTTCAGCATCTTCAGCCGAGTACTTTTTTATGATTTTTTTAAAATTTATAAATTCGGCATCGCGCATCCTTGACACTTCAATTGGATAATCTTCTTCCTGTAACGACAGGAATCGATCAAACGAATAATCAGAAAATGGCCCATTTGAAAAGGTCTCAGGGTATCGCCTCAACCAAGTCAATATCGCATTAGCAATGTCTCTCGGTAACGCATTGTCATACATAGCAGCGATGGCTCTTTGAAACTCATCCCACTGATTCCGCATAAGTTTCTTCATCATCCCCCTCCTTTTACAGGAAACGTAGTAATAAGATTACCAGCCCTGTCTGTGAATATTCTTAGAACAGAGGTCGCGCTCCCTCCATCTTTAAGGGCAGTTGTGCCAATCACGCGTCCAACATCAACTGTTCTAACAAATTGCCCTCCTTCGATCGCTGTCACCGGAGAACTGACCACTTTATTACTTTGCAAGATGCCTTTTAATTCATCAGGTGTAATGCTAAAAACGGAGCGCGAGTTGGATACTGGCACATCAAAATGTCCGTCAAGAACATGATTGAATCCCGCAGATACTGGATTGCCGTTTTCACGCAAGGGCGTTGTATCAGTGCGATCATTTGCGATGTTTATACGAGATTGAACACGTCCAGGAACTACTCCTGCACTACTTCCAGTCCCGGCCTTCTGCCCGAATGATGCGCCGCCCTGGCCCATTTCCGACAAAGTGGCAGCCAGCATCACTGCCGCTTGAGCGGACAACCCAAATCTAGCCTCCAACTCCGCAGCACCACTTTCGATTGTCGCAGTTTTCCAATTAACTGCTGCGAAGAATTCAGGAGCAATACTCGTCAGCGCTGCGCGATTGGTATGCGCTGAAATGTATTTCAACGTATCCATGCATGCACCGTCACCGGCGGCGCAGAAGTTATAGGTATCCGTGGTTTGGGTGATGAAGAAACCGAGGAAACCGTTCTGCTGCGTCGGATAAACAATGTCGCGGATCAACTCCTTACATGCCGCTACCGTGGTGCACTTGGTAAGCAAAACGTCCTGTGCGTCAGAGAGTGTCTTCATGTCCGCCAGCACATCGCTCTTGCACTTATCGGTAGCACACTGAGCATAGCGAGACTTGAATTCGTTGAACTGTTGATGCTTCAGGAAGTTGTTCGCCGCCGCATTGCCTGCCACAGTCGCGCCGACAAGCGCGTCTTGCGCAGCGCCTCCAGTCAATCCCCCCAAAGTCGCGCCTACTGCAGACGCCAAGGCAACCACCGTATTGACCTGGCTTTTACTGAGCCGCTCGGGGTGGAAGCTACCATCAGGGTCATACGCGTTCGGGTACAACTCCTTTGTGATCGCTTCCGCTGCCAATTCTCCCACCGCACCTGCGACCCCACCACCCGCCACGTTGCCACCATTGGCCGCCGCCAACAGACCACCCAACAACGCGTGGCTCAGCACTTGTGCGGTCTTGTTTTCGTTGCCCGGTTGAGTGAAGTAATCCCCGATTGCCTGTGCCATATAGGGTGCACTGGTGTTGACGGCCAACTGCCCCGCACTTTGACCAGCAATGCCACCGACCAGCACGCCGGTGACGGCCTTCAAAATACGCGTGTAGTCTCCGATCGGCCCCCAGTTTGTAATGGTCGCCCGGGCCGAGCTGAGGTCTTGTAGCGCACTATCCAGACTCTGTGTTGCCGAGTTCAGTGCAGCTTGTGCGGCATTTTTCTGCTCCGGGGTACTGTCATTGTTGTCGAGGATCGCCTGCGCGTCGGCAATGATGCTACTTGCATTGCTAATGTTTTCTTGCGCTTGTGCTGCCGCCTTCTTTGCCAGCAACTCCCTGTCACTAGCATACTGCACAGCGGTCGAAATAATGGTATTAGCCGCAGCAGCCATGGCTTGCTGCTCTTTCATCACATTGCGCAAGTCCGGCAATGCTGCGATGGCACTATTGGCCGTGGCCAGGTCAGTATGAGCACCAAGATCCGCAGCGCTGTTCAATTTCTGGCCACCGATAGCGATGTTGCCATCAGTCAGCGTGGCATAAGCGGTCGAGCTGGCACTACCGCTGTCCTGCAGCGCTATCCCCGGAGTCAAATTGGGAGTCGGGGCGCCACTGCTCAAGCGATCTTTACTACCGGTCTGCTGTGTCCCGTTGCCGTTTTCACCCGGTTTGCTCTCTGCCTTGCCACCACCGCTGATGCCGCCAGACAAGCTCATCGTGCTGGCCGAATACTCCATCTTGTTTTCGAGGTTCTCGAAACTGATCGAATTGGTCGTCAACTCCGACTTGCTGGCATTGGTGCTGCCAATGACTGCACCTTTGAGCGCAACCGAGTCGGCAGTAACGTGGTACCCGCCTTCCCGGGCAAACAGGCCAGATTGTTGATTCACAAAGCTGCTGCTGCCGCTGGCGGTTGAACGAGAGGCGCTTCCCGAAGCCTCCCAGGCCGTACCGATGGAAATTTGTGCACGCCCGCCGATAGTGTTCTGCTCGCTATGCTGAGTGACCTTGTCCTGCACCGACTCGATCGTGAGTTTTCCACCGACAGCGGCATCGATGGTACCGGCGTTGACGTCAGCGCCCCTGAGGGTTGTATCACCCACTGATTTCAGGACAACGGCGTCGCCGCTCAAGTGTGTGTTGCTGTTGGTCAGCGCGTTATAGTCATAACGGCCGTTGCCGATGCTCGCGCTGAGGTAGGCATAAACCCCGGTTTGCGCGCCGACGGAATAGCCGACGCCGATTTCCGCACCAGCACTGTGGCTGTCACCGCTACCGGTGACGGTGCGCTGTCCGGCATCCAGCAGGATGTTGCGCGCCGAATCCAGCGTCAACGTCTTGCCGGCGGCAATGCTGGCACCGGTGGCATGGATGTCGCCCTGCGTGGAAGTCAGGTTGACGTTGTTGCCGCCCTGGATGGTGCTGCCCTGAGCCTGGGTGAAACGATTATTGTCCTGGCTGTTAGCACTGGCGAAACCGATACCAACCTCCCCCTTGATGATGTAGCCGCTGGTTTTGGTCGCCCCACTTAATGCCTGATAGCCATTGGCTACCGCTGCAAGTCCTTGCATCGCCTGCAGACGTCCGTCCGATTTCTTGGCGTTCTCGATGTTGTTGGCCAGGTCGATCAGCGGCGAACTGACGCGGGCAAAGGCGCCGATCTTGAGGCTGGAACTGCTTTGATCGCTGCTGCCGGTGTTGTCGGCGGTGATGATGTCGATCGATTTGGCACTGATGTCAACATTGTTCGCCGCCAGGACATTACTTGCCTTCTGGGTATAGGTATCACCCGCACTCAGGCTGATGTTGCCTTGCAGGCTCCCCAGGTTGCTTGCGACCTGGGTAATGGCACTGTTGTCGCCCTGGCTCTTTTCTGTGTGATAACCCGCAAATCGTTCGGTATCGGAAATAACTACCTTGCCGATTGCCTGGTTATCGCTGCGATTGGTATTGGCCAACATGTCCTGCCCGCTTTGCACCGTGAGATTACGGGCTGCGCTGATGCTGAGATCGCCATTGGCCACCAGATTGGTGGCCGTCAGCGCAATATCGCCCTCCGTGCTCGACAAAGATGCCGTGCGACCGGCCGAGAGCGTCGTGCCGGTAATAGTGGTGGATGTGCCGTCACCAGTGCCGTTGGTGTTGAACATCCCGACCGGCAAAGTGCCCCGGTTATCGAGGCTCCAGCCCTTGGCGACGCTAGTCTGGTCCTGGCTTTCGAAGTTGCGGGCCACATCAAGCAGGATGTTCTTCTTGGCCAGCAGCAGGGCATCACCTTCGGCGCTCATCGCTGCCCCCTGGCTGGTGATGCTGCCGTCCGTGGCAAGCAGTGTCAGGTTACTGCCAGCCGTGAGCGTACTGACCTGCGCGGTGCTGATGGAATGGTCCTGCGTGCTGTTGCTGCTGCGCGCACCTGCTTGCACCACCACGGGCGTGGTCGCGGCCGAGGCGCCATCGCCGGCGGCCTCCGCGTACTTGTTGTTCTTGCCGATGAAGCTGGCGGCGGGATTATTGTTGGCGCTCTGCTGGTAAGCGCTCTTGAAGGCGGCCAGCGGATTATAGGTAAAGCCGACCGAGAATCCACTGCTGCTGCTCTGCTGCTGGTTGTGTTGCTCGCTGGTGTTTTGCGCGGCGCTGAGGTCGATGTTCCTACCGATCAACATCAGGTCCTTGCCGGCGCCAAGGTCGGAGGCTGTGATGCTCAGATTCTGGCCCGCCTGAACCTGCAGGTTTCCATTCAGCGATGCCAGCGTTGACGCCTGCTGGGTAACGGTTGCCACACTGCTCTTTCCAGCGGCGCTGGAACTGCCGTAACCGACACTGGCGACTCCGGCGCCGAAACTAGCGGAGAAGCCGGATTTCTTGCTCTCACGGCTGCTATTGAACTGATCGATATTTTGCGTGGACGTAATATCGACATTTCCGGTCGCCTTCAGCAGCACATTGTTCACGCCGAGCACGGCGCTTCCAGCGACCGCGATGTTATTGCCTGCCTGAACAGAAACGCTGTCACCGGCTACAGAACTCCCGATAGAGGTGCTATAGGCTCTGCTTTCGTCATCGGTGGAACTGCGGCTCGAAAACAGGCTGCGGGACGAGCTATGGTTGTAGATGCGGGTAGCATCGGTTTCCTGCATGGTCAGGATATTCACATTGTCGCTGGCCGACATATCGAGCGCTTTTCCGGCTGCGATATTGCTACCGACAATATTGAGCGAGGCTTTCTCCAATGCCCCAGCGCTGATCGACAGGCCGTCCTTGGCGTCTATATTAGAGCCCACCACGTTAGTGCTTTGATGCTCATATTGCGTGAACGAGCGTGACTTGGTCTGAGTGGTTTCCACCACGGACTCGTCAAGTGCGGCACCGATGTTGACTGCTCGTCCAGCCAGCAATGTGCCACTGCCTTGGCCATTGGTCCCGATATTGACCTGTGCGGCGGTCATGGCAATATCCCGCTGTGCCATCACCGAGAGCTCTCCTCCTGCGGTTACAGTGGCGCCAGTATGGCCAACGCTTTGCGAATAGCCTGTGTACCCGCCAAAATATGCGTCATAGGTGCTGCCCGTCTTGACGGTGCCGAAATTGACATCCTGCCCAGCACTCAACGCCATCGATCCGGCGCTGGCATTGCCCAGGCTACCGCTGGACAGCGTAGCACCGATGTTATCGATATTGGCACCGGCAGTGATGGCCAGGCTCTTGCCAGCGCTGATGCCGGCCTGGTTAGACAGTGAAGTGAAGCTGCCTCTGGTCTGGCCGTTATCGTAGGTTTGAGTCATTGTCAGGGTCTCGTTGCGCACGCTAGCACCTGCGCTGATGACAATGTCGTCGCCCTTGATACCGCCCCCCAGGTTGACCAGGTCGTTGGATGCCACCAGTACCGTACGACCGGTCCCATCCGCGCGCCCGTCGATCATGCCGCCTTTGTTCGTGATGTTGGCCGCCTGTATCGTGACATTGGCGCCGCTGACCAGCGCACCCGTGTCTTGCAGTGCGCTATCGTCGATATGTGCCAGGTAGACACGGGGAACCAGTACCTCCTGCGTGCTCCCATCCGGCATAGTCACGGTCTGGCTGACCAGCCAGACAATATCGCTGGTCAGATGGCTCACCTGATCGGCAGTGAGCTCCACTCCGGGACGCAATCCCCATGCCTGCGCCGTACTGATGCCATTGCTGAGCAGCTTCTGGTATTGGCTATCGTCGCTGGCGGCGCCAGCGACCTTGCCCGTCAGCTGCGCGATCTGTTCGCGCACCAGCCGCTGCTCGTAATAGCCGTCGCCCAGCCGCTTCTGCACCGTGCTGGGATCGACGTTAAGCGCGGTCAGTAGGTAGTCGCTGCTCAGCCAGATACGATGATCGGTGAATTGCGACCGTGTTTCGAGCAAGTAGCTGCCGCTGGCGGAGGGCTGGAACAGCACTCCCGGGCGAATCGGAACCGGCACATTGCCGTTTTGAGGAAAGAGCGCTCCGGCGGGGAAGCCGCTCATCGTCGGGAGGCCCGCGCCGGATGGAACCGCTCCGCCCGTAGGCGCGGTATTCCCCGGGCGAGTGGAAACGCTGCCCAGAATACCGCCAATCGACTGGCCGCCGCCCGTAGAGGGCGTAATATCGCTCCGGATATTTGCCGCGCTACCGGCGGAAAGATCGGTGTTACTGAAATTATTGGCGATGATGGTCACCCCGCCATTACCCACGATCGCTCCCTGGGTCGTGCCGATCACTTCAGAGATATCCGGCATGCTATATGGCGTGACCGTTCCCCTAGTCGTCGTGAACGTGCCGTCAAAACTGTGTCGGCGATATAAGGTTTGCCCCAGATTGGTAATGTTGGCAGTCGCTCCGCCCAACCATAACGAACCGTTCACCACGATATTGCTGTATTCGTTGCTCAACGATTGGCCGATACGGATACTGGCATTGCCGCCAGCTCGGATTTCGGCGACTGATCCTGCGCCAGCAGCCAGTCGGTCTTCAGTCGCCGTATGGTGAGCATTACGGGAAATCTCTAGCGAATCGTGCTGAGGTGCCAACGCATGCTGCGTATCACGGAAGAAGATGCTGTAAGGGTCGGTATAGTCCTGCTCCGTCACAAACCGGATGCAGTTTGTCGTGCAATTTCCATACTGGTTCGAGTAACCGGGCATGGGCTCCCAGTTGATATCGTTGCGCCCGTCGCGGGGGTCGTCGCCACCGGCAACCTGGTCGGGATTGCTGACATTGGCGCTCTGTGACCTCGCATACACCACGCGCGTGCCGTCAGTGGCGCTTGCCCGGCTGACCTGGCCAAAAATCGCCCAGTTGGAAGACACCCCTTTATAAAAAACAGTATCGTTGGCGTGTGTCCTGATCACTGCCCGCGAGACGACAAGCCCGTCAGGTGTAATGATGTTAGTGAGTTCCAGCACGTCTGCCGGATTGACATACAGGATTTCGTAAGCGGTGAAATTGGAGGAGTCCGGCTTGTAGTACATCTGGTTGCTGCCGTTGCGCCACCAGGAAGGGATACGCATCGTGTAGGTTTCATCTAGCGTCCGGACACTCGCCACGGCGACGCCGCTGCGTGTATTGCGCACATTGACCGCAGCCACGTCCAGATTGGCCGCGGCTTCGATGATCGAATCTTCGTTGGTAATCTGCGCCGTTCCATTGACCAGACCAGCTGCATCTCTCTGAGCATCGGCCGCAATGGATAAATTACCGGCGCTGTAGATCACTGCATTGTTGCGATTGGACAGAAGACTGCTCACCCACAGCGAACCGCTATTTCCCGCTCCCAGCAACGCGTTGTTACCCGTGTTGGTCACTGTCTGCGCACGCACCACCAGATCCCCGCCGAGGATGATCCCCGTATTGTCGACCTGCGGTGCGGTGATATCCAGCAGGTTGCGCGCACTGATTTCGCCAGCATTAGCGAGCGTACCATTGCCAGTGATAGTGATGCTGTCGGCCTGGATCGCCGCCGTCACGAAATTGCTTATCCCGGCTGCCGAGAGCGACAGCGCGCCAGCCCGAAGCTGGCCAGCGTTGCTATAGTTTCCGGCCAGGTTGATCGCCAGGTTGCCATTGGCTGCCAGCGCAGCAGCGGATGCCTGCCTGAAGCTGCTGCGCGACGCCACGGCAGCATTCACCTGTGCGCCAATGCTGCCATCGTTTTCAATTTCTCTTGCGGACAAGCTGAGGTTGTTGGCGGTAATGATGCCCGACGCAGCATTACTGAGCTGTCCGTCCACCGTCAATGAGGCCGTGCCGGTGCCGGCTTGCAGTTTCCCCGCGTTGTTCAGTGCCGCGCCGACACTGCGTGCGTGCAGGGTCACATCGCTTTGCGCAGCTACAGTGCCGCTGTTCTGAATGTTACCGTCAGCGCCCAGGGTGACTGCGCCAGCAGTAGCGCTGACCGTTCCTGCATTGGCGATACCGACCTCACTGCCAGCAAAACTGCCGCGCCCCGCATTTTTTGCGTCCATCACCACCGACCTCGATGCCATGACGGTGCCGTTATTGCCAATTTGACCATCGGAGTTGAGCTGCACCTCGCCATTGACCGCCTGCACACTGCCGTCGTTGTCGATACCAAATTGATTGCCCCGCGGTATCGTCGATGACGCATCACGTGCAGTAACGCTCACGCTGTCTTGACCAATGAGCGCTCCTGTATTGAGCAGTCCACCGTCGATGCCCACCTGAATGCTGCCGGCGCTTGCAGCAATCACGCCGGAGTTTTTCAGGCCATAGCGTCCGCCAATGCCATTACTTCCTGAAGCGGCCGAGACACGAAGTTCCACGCCGTCTCGAGCGATCAGCTTGCCTGCATTATCGACGGCACCCGTGATGTTCAATACGGCTGTTCCCCCTGCCACACTGATGGTGCCACTGTTGTTCAGTCCGGCCTGGCCGGGTTCTGCCACGGCGTGACGGGCAACCATGTTCACCGACGTCTGGCCGATGACCGCACCTGCATTGTCGATACTGCCGTCGGCATCGATGCTGACTTGCCCCTGCGTTGCAGTGATATTGCCGCCATTGGTCAAGTCAGCGGCCAACGCGCTCGCGCCAGACAACTTCAAATTTACGTCGTCGCGCGCAACGATGGTCCCGGCGTTGTTGACCTTACCCTTGGCATTCACCGAGACCGTACCGCCGACAGCGCTCAACGCGCCAGTATTGGACACGGCCGATCCGCCACTGCCTGTGAGACCCTGGGCGGTGATCGTGACGTCACGCTGCGCGATCACCGAACCGCCATTGACTACCGAACCGCTTGCAACGACATTCACATCACCGCTCGCAGCAGAGATCGTGCCCGTATTGGCCGCATCGGCGCTGACGATGCTGACACTTTGTTGCGCAAGGATGGCACCGCTGTTCTCCACGGTGGCAGCGGCTGCGATCTCAACGCCGCCCGTGGCCGCGCTGAGCGTTCCGCCGTTACGAACTTCGTTTGCGTTGATGTCCATCGAGACTTGCGCTGTGACGGTACCAGTGTTGGAGATACGTCCGTCAGTACTCAAACTCACGTCGGAAGTGGCCGAGCCGATGTTGCCGCTATTGGCAATTTCATGCACCAGGCCCGCTGCAGCGCCAGCCGATTGGATTCGTATATTCTGCTGAGCGTTCAGCGTGCCACTGTTTTCGATACGGCCATCGGCCGACAGCATGACCTGGCCGACTGCGGCAGCAATCGTGCCTGCATTGCGCATGCCCACTCCGGACTCGGTTCCAACCAGAAAAATCTTGTTGGCGTACATCCCGCCCAACTCGGCCACGTCCACACCGAAAGCCGGCTTTGCATCCTGGGCAGCAATGGGAGTTACCTGGGTATGTTCCGCATTGACCTGATTGGCGCCAGCGGTCACATGCAGCTCTTTGGCCCAGATGCCTGCATTGACTTCGACGGCGCGGGCAATGATTTCGGTAAAGTCCGACTGTGCATCGTTGAAACCTGCGCCCTCGATCCGCACCAGCCCACCGCGAACCACATAACGATCGAGATTGCCGCCGTTCATGATGACTTCACCGGTGGTCAGCGTGGTGCGAGCGGAATTGATGAAGCCGCACCCATCGCAGGTCACGCCTGAAGGATTGGCGATGATGACCTGGGCGCGATCGCCGGCGACTTCCACGAATCCGCGCAGATAGCTGGGGTTGCTGGAGTTGACCTCGTTGAGAATCACCCGTGCTGTCCCGTTGGCCAGGTTCGGATTACGCTGGATCCAACCGCCCAGTTGACTCTGCACATCGGATCGTGAGTTATTCAGTACGGCGCCGTTACGCTGTACGTCAAACTGGCTGTAGGTATTGCGTGACACGCCCGCAGCGCTGGGCGTCTGGATGTTGACCTGGGGAATGCCATTGGCCGTGTTGACCACCACCGGCTGCTGGTTGCGGTGGGCATTCGGGTCGGCGATGATTTGTGCCTGCGCGCGTGGCATCATCGTCATCCCAGCGCCGACCAGCGTCAATACCGCCAGCCCTATCCAGCTGAGACGGGCCATAGAAAATGCCGCATGACGCTCGCAGGCCGGTCCAGACGCAGCCCCTGCGCCGCGGCTGCGGGAAGTTCCTGCAACAGCCATGAGCATGCCACGGGTTATATTGAAGACGACGCGATAGCAAAGCTGATTCATCTTTTTCTTTCTTCTTGACGGAGTGCGGCAATGCCGCTATCAGAACGACCACATCAGATTGAATCCGGCGGTCAGGCGGGCAGTCTGGAATCGGTCTGGTTTGGAAAGCGGTGACGCGGCGAAAACGTCGTACGACACGCGACCAAACCCACCGCGCATTCCCGCCACGGCGCCAGCCAGGCGGCGACCTGTCAATAAGGCCGTGGAAGGACCTCCCACTTGGCCGTAATCCGCTCTGCATAGAATTCCTGTCCACTTTGTCCAAGCACGGTAGAGAGTTCATTACGGACGAACCAGCCGTTCTCGGCCAGCAGGGTCACTTCGCCGTCGAAGCCCCGTACGGTGTATCGGCCTCCGATGGAAAACCTGTCCTGAGGTGTCAAGGGCGTGCCGTTCCATTGCGCGCGCGCGGCCATTGAGTAGCGCAGCGCCTGCTTCCCCCAAGGCGCTTGCCAAGCGAACGGAAGGTTCAACGAGAGATCAGCGGTGCTTATACGAAAGCGAGAAGTCCCTTCCCCGAAAGCCTCTTCCGGAGCAGGCAGCGAATCGAAAGCGCCAGTGCCGCGCTTGTGCGCGAGCGACAGATCGAGCGTAGCGTCGCCGATGAATTCACGGTGTGCGATACCGAATTCCCATCCGGCCGTACGGCGACGCTGGACCTCCACTTCGGTATCGTCTACATAGTTGCTGGAGGCTTTCACGAAGCCCTTGATCGATAACGTGGTCTTCCGGACCGCATCGCGATACACAAGTCGAGAAAGCTTGAGCTCGCTGCTTTCGCTCTTGCCGCTATACATGTAGGTCTGATTGAAGCCGGCAACAGCCTGATGGTAGCTACTGGCACTGTTGGTGAATGCGATGGCCCAATAGCCGAAAGGAAGCGAATAGTGTGCTACGTGGCTCTGGCTACCGCGCACCCCGGCGTCGCCACCTCCGAGATCGTGGTTATAGCTGATGTAGAACAAGTCATTCAACGTCAGCCAGTTATCCAACGATACCGTCGCACTCCCTTGGTACTTGCCGGTCGACTTCGTGCCGCTGTCATCCACGGCCAGAGTCAGACGTATGGGAAGAGTCTGGCGGTAACTGATGACGAGATCGCTGTCTCCCGCCCTGACGTCATCCCCCTCGCTGGGAGCGACCTTGATATCGGTCTCGGCTGTCGGCACGCGCTTGAAGTTTTCCAGCCCTTGTTCGATGTCGCGCAAATTGAGTACATCGCCCGCCGACGCCGGAATCGCATTCCATTGGCTAGCACGAGGATCTGCATCTGCAGCAAATCGGATATTGCGAATTCGTCCAGGCACCACAGTCAGCCGCAGCTCGCCGCTTGCAATATCCTGCGGCTCGGCGAATATCCGCGTGGTGATGTAGCCGACGGCAACGATTTCATTCTGCATTCGCGCCATGACCACGTTGATTCCCCGCGCTCCAAGGCAGCGACCTAGCGTAGGATCGTCGCCCGTCACGACGCTGTTCAATGCGAATTGAAAACGCTGCGACATCTCACCCGACAGCACGATTTTTTTTCACCGTAAAGCACGGTAACTCGCCACTTGGAATTCGCCCTGCCGCATCAGCTTGCATCAACGGATCGGGCAGGCGAACATCGGGCTTCGCCTCCTGCTGCTGTCGCAATTGCCGCTCGCGCTCCTGCTGGCGCTGGAATTCTTGTGCGGAAGGGTCGGTCTGCGCGTGCCCACTTGTGAGATGAGCAGCAAAGAGAACCATCAGCGTTGCGCTGACTGCCCTGCGTAGCGAAATGTAGCTTTGATGGCCCGAACAGCATCTTCTCTTTAGCATCTGCGCATCAGACTGGATTGCGGCAGAAACATTGCCGCCGAGAAAATCGGCTTACTACAAGCGGCGCGATTGTCCCCACAGTGAATATTGAAATATTTACAGCACAAAACGGCCCCCACGACCCCAATATTTTCGAATTTTTACCCGCCGGCATTATTACTTATATGCATTATTCTTTCAATGCGAGAAAGATCGATATATCGTCTAATGGCCGCGAAAAAATCACTAAATTGCTTTTATTGCATGCAAAAAATGAAATTAAACAGGAACTAACTGCCGTTTATGTGACTGATCAATAACTATGAGCGCTGCGTCTCGCCTCAAATATCTGATGTTTTGCTGTGTCAAAAACGAATGGTTTGTATTGGGTACAGAGGTGCACTTAGATAACCATGCGCCCCAGTCGAAGTCGTACCGCGAATGCGTCAGCTAGGTTTCACATCCGACAGGCTCAATCTCATTCATTTGGCGGCGAGGGCGCTTACCTGCCCTCGCCGACCATGGCCTCAGCCTTTGAGTTGACGCATACCGTCGGCCAGCAACCAAAGTGCACGGTTCAGTCGGATGTTTTGGTCAATCCCCTGCACCGCACGCGTCTGCAGGCGGCGTCCGTTGGCGCTGCGTGCGCGCAGGCCGCCTTGCGTCAGGTTTTCTTGTGTACGGTTGAATACGCTCCACAGGTCCAGCCGGCGGTCGTCGAACCGGCGCGGCATCAGGATTTGCGATTCGGTCACCGGCGCCGGCTTGAGTGGATCGTCATATTTCAACGCCAGCGCAACGCGCGCGAACACCGAGGCTTCGCCCTCGTCCAAGTTGGTGGCTTGCATGGCTTCCCGAGCCTGTTGCAGTTCATCAAAGCCGAGCAGGCGATTGCGGAACACGGGCAGGATGTCCCGATCGATGATGTGCTTGCGCATGGCTCGGGTACTGTCGGCCAATTTTGCATTTACAAACCACGCGTCCATCGCTGTATCAAAAGTTTTGATGGCGATTACACGGCGTTTCTCTCGTTGTTTTTCTAGAGCGGGCGATATGCCCTTGAGAAGGGATTTCCGCGCATCCAGTAGCAGCTCGCGCGCCATGGACAGCGAAATACCACCCTGGCCGTAGCGCCCGAGAGTGAGTGTTTCACGGCGGCCGTGAAGGCGGTAGTCGAAGCGGAAGGTGACGGTACCGACGGGCGACACCGTCACGTACATCCCGTCACGGTCGGTAGCCTTATAAACCCTGGACTTCGGCTTTAAATTGCGTAGTGCAGTATCGGTCAGCATCGAGGTATTTCTCCAGTTTCTTGACGGCTTTTACCGTCAGGGAGCAGGGGACCTACTGATGCCTGGAAAGCCGCATGGAGCAAGCTTTCCAGAGAAGACTTTTACCGTCAAAGACGGTAAAAGTCTCAATAGTGAATGAGAGTGTCTGAATCAGGCCTCGAATTTTACCGTCCGTTTTACCGCCAATCCGTTTCGCTGGCCGGCGATAGCTACCGATAGCTGGTGTGACGTATTTTCTTTTAAATCAATACGTTACGTCGCATTTTCGATAGCAGGCGATAGTCTTCGAAGGACCTGGATTCACTCCCACTCGATCGTCGCAGGCGGCTTGCCCGAGATGTCATAGACCACCCGGTTCAGGCCGCGCACTTCGTTGATGATGCGGTTCGATACCCGGCCCAGCAACTCATGCGGCAGATGCGCCCAGTGCGCGGTCATGAAGTCTTGCGTCTGCACCGCACGCAACGCCACCACGTATTCGTAGGTGCGGCCGTCGCCCATCACGCCGACCGATTTCACCGGCAGGAACACGGCAAACGCCTGGCTGGTCTTTTCGTACCAGTTCTGGCCATCGTCGTCCTTGGTGTTGCGCAGCTCTTCGATGAAGATGGCGTCGGCACGACGCAGCAGGTCGGCGTATTCCTTCTTGACTTCACCCAGGATGCGCACGCCCAGGCCAGGGCCCGGGAACGGATGGCGATACACCATCTCCGGTGGCAGGCCCAGGGCCACGCCCAATTCGCGCACTTCGTCCTTGAACAGTTCGCGCAGCGGCTCCAGCAACTTCAGGTTGAGGGTCTCGGGCAAGCCGCCGACGTTGTGGTGGCTCTTGATGGTGTGGGCGCCCTTCTTGCCCTTGCCGGCGCTTTCGATCACGTCCGGGTAAATTGTGCCCTGGGCCAGCCACTTGGCGCCCTTCAACTTGCCTGCCTCGACCTGGAATACTTCGACAAACTCGCGGCCGATGATCTTGCGCTTGGCTTCCGGATCGGTGACGCCGGCCAGGTGGCCCATGAACTGCGCCGTGGCGTCCACATGGATCACCTTCACGCCGAGGTTCTTGCCGAACATCTCCATGACCATCTTGCCTTCGTCCAGGCGCAACAGGCCGTGGTCGACGAAGACGCACGTCAGCTGGTCGCCAATGGCGCGATGGATCAAGGCCGCCGCCACGCTGCTGTCGACACCGCCCGACAGACCGAGGATGACTTCGTCGCTACCCACCTGCTGGCGGATCGATTCGACCGCTTCGGTGATGTAGTCAGGCATGTTCCAGTCCGACTTGCAGCCGCAGATTTCATGCACGAAGCGCGACAGCAAGGCCTTGCCCTGCACCGTGTGCGTCACCTCGGGGTGGAACTGCACACCGTAGAAACGACGGTCTTCGTCGGCCATGCCGGCGATCGGACAGTTGCCGGTCGAGGCCATCAGCTTGAAGCCGGCCGGCATTTCGTCAACCTTGTCGCCATGGCTCATCCAGACCTTCAACATGCCGTGACCCTGGGCATTGGTGAAGTCGCTGATGTTTTCCAGCAGCGGGGTGTGGCCGTGGGCGCGCACTTCGGCGTAGCCGAACTCGCGCAGGTGGCCGATCTCGACCTTGCCGCCCAGTTGCAGCGCCATCGCCTGCATGCCGTAGCAGATGCCCAGCACCGGCACGCCCAGTTCGAACACCGCTTGCGGTACGCGCGGGGTGTCGCCTTCGGTGACGCTGTTGGGCCCGCCCGAGAGGATGATGCCGGCGGCGCCGTAGTTGCGCACGAAGTCGTCGTTCACGTCGTACGGGAAAACCTCGGAAAACACGCCGGCGTCGCGCACGCGACGGGCGATGAGCTGGGTGACCTGGGAACCGAAGTCGAGGATCAGAATTTTCGAGTGCGTATGCGTGGACATGGCGATCTGGGTGGCTGCGTTGATGAAGAAGGGGTTGCTAAGCTGCAAAAAAATCAACAGCCCGACCACCGCGTGCAACACCTGCGGCGGGTCGGGCTGTCGCCGGGCACGATGTTACTCGGCGCGGTAGTTCGGTGCTTCCTTGGTGATCTGCACGTCATGCACGTGCGACTCGCGCATGCCGGCCGAGGTGATCTCGACAAACTCGGCACGATCGCGGAAGTCGTCGATGGAACCGCAACCGCAGTAGCCCATCGAGGAGCGCACGCCACCCACCAGTTGATACAGGATCGCCACCACGCTGCCCTTGTAGGCAACACGGCCTTCGATGCCTTCCGGCACGAACTTGTCGGTGGTGTTCTCGCCGTCCTGGAAATAACGGTCGGCGGAGCCGTCCGCCATCGCACCCAGCGAACCCATGCCGCGGTACGACTTGTAGCTGCGACCCTGGTACAGGATGACTTCGCCCGGCGCTTCTTCGGTGCCGGCGAACATGCTGCCCATCATGACGCTCGATGCGCCCGCGGCCAGCGCCTTGGCGACATCGCCCGAGAAACGGATGCCGCCATCGGCGATCACCGGCACGCCGCTGCCCTTCAAGGCCTCAGCCACGTTGGCGATGGCCGAAATCTGCGGCACGCCGACACCGGCGACGATACGGGTGGTACAGATCGAGCCAGGGCCGATACCGACCTTGACCGCATCGGCGCCATGCTCGACCAGCGCCTTGGCAGCGGCTGCAGTAGCGATGTTGCCGCCGATCACTTCGACGTGCGGGTAACGGGTCTTGACCCACTTGACGCGATTGAGCACGCCCGACGAATGGCCGTGGGCGGTATCGACCACGATGACGTCGACGCCGGCGGCGACCAGCAGCTCGATGCGTTCATCATTGTCCGGACCGACGCCGACGGCGGCGCCTACGCGCAGCTTGCCGTGTTCGTCCTTGCAGGCGAACGGGTGTTCGGTCGACTTCTGGATATCCTTGACCGTGATCAGGCCGCGCAGCTCGAAGGCATCGTCGACCACCATCACCCGCTCCAGGCGGTGCTTGTTCATCAGGCGCTTGGCTTCTTCAGGGTCGGCGCCTTCTTTCACATACACCAGCTTGTCGCGCGGGGTCATCTTGGCGCGCACTTCGGCGTCGAGCTCTTCTTCAAAGCGCAGGTCGCGGTTGGTGATGATGCCGACCAGGCTCTTGCCCTCGACCACCGGGAAGCCGCTGATGCCGTGCTGCTTGGACAGCGCGATGACATCACGGATCTTCATGGTGGGAGGAATCGTGATCGGGTCACGCACCACACCGGATTCGAAACGCTTGACCTTGGCCACTTCGCGCGCCTGTTCCCGCGGTGTCAGGTTCTTGTGGATGATGCCGATACCACCCTCTTGCGCCATGGCAATGGCGAGGCGACCTTCGGTCACGGTATCCATCGCCGCCGAGACGAGCGGAATGTTCAACGTGATCTTGCGCGTCAGGCGCGTAGTCAGGGTGGTGTCTTTGGGAAGGATGTCCGAAAAGGCCGGGACGAGCAGCACGTCATCGAATGTGAGTGCTTTTTGGAGAAGACGCATAGTGTTTCCTATAGGCGCAAAAGCGAATTATACAGAAAACTTGTGCGTGCGTCTCGCACACCGTCGAGTTTCATTTGCGGATTGTCGCAAACACGTCAGGACGGCTGACTGCGTTCCTTGTGCACCACGCGCCGCCGGCGCGATTCCATCGGATCGGCGATCAACGGCCGGTAGATCTCGATGCGGTCATGCGCGCGCAACACCGTGTCGAGCGACTTGAGCTTGCCGTAGATGCCGACCTTGCACACCGTCAGGTCGATGCCCGGATATTGACGCAGCAGGCCGCTATCGACGATCGCCTGACCGATGGTGCAGCCCGCCGCCACCTGCAACGGCTGCAGCAATTGCAGGTCGGGCGCGGCATAGCAGAGTTGCACTTGCAAAAGTGCCAAGTCAGCCATATATCTGCTCGGCACGCTTGCAGAACGAATCGACGAAACTGTTGGCGATCATGCTGAAGACCGGGCCGATGACGCCTTCGAGCAGACGATTGGAGAATTCATATTCCATGTCGAACTCGATCTTGCAGGCGTCGGCGCGCAGTTCTTTGAAATGCCAGCGCCCTTCGAAATGCTTGAAAGGCCCTTCTACCAGGCGCATGGTCATGCGGCTTGGCCGTTCGTTGGTATTCTGGGTGCTGAACGACTGCTTGAGGCCGTGATAGTTGATCTTGAGTTTGGCGGTCAACGTGTTTTCGCTGCGCTCGCTGACTTCAATCCCACCACACCAGGGCAGGAATTCGGGATAATCCTCGACCCGGTCTACCAGGTTGAACATCTGTTCTGCGCTGTAGCCGATGAGGACGGTTTTATGTACGACTGCCATCGAGGGTGGTCCGTTTGATAAAATCGCAAAGCAGCAATTTTAAACCGACGAGACGAGTTTTACTTAGATGAGCATAGTTGACAACAAAAAAGCCTTTTTCGATTACTTCATCGAGGAGCGATTCGAAGCAGGCATCGTCTTGCAAGGTTGGGAGGTCAAGTCGATCCGCGCCGGGCGCGTCCAACTCAAGGAAGCCTACGTGATCGTGCGCAGTGGCGAGGTGTTTCTGTTCGGGGCGCACATCAGCGCCCTCACCAGCACCTCGACCCATGTCCATCCCGAGACCACCCGCACTCGCAAGCTGCTGCTCAATGCCGGCGAGATCAGCAAGCTGATCGGCAAGGTGGAACGCTCCGGCTATACGCTGGTGCCGCTCAACCTGCACTATTCGAAGGGACGCGTGAAGTGCGACATCGGCCTGGCCAAGGGCAAGAAGCAGCACGACAAGCGCGAAACGGAAAAGGCGCGCGACGGCCAGCGCGAGATCCAGTCGGCGATGAAGCAGCACCGCCGCTGATTAAACAAGCTAAATAAAATAGCGCAAAGCAGGACCAGGACGGCTGCCGGCACCGGCAGCCGTTTTTATTGTGTCGCCAGCATCGCCGCGCAAGCCTGGCGCACCCTGCGCACCGGTTCGTCCCACCGCCCGCGCACCTGCTGACGCACCAATTGCATGCCGGGATACCACGCACTGGCTTGCGGATCCTGCCCCCAGCGCCATTCGCCCTCGAAACGCAACAATACCCACACCGGGCGCGCCATGGCGCCAGCCAGATGCGCCACCGCGCTGTCGACACTGATGACGGCATCGAGCTCGGCGACCAGCGCGGCAGTGTCGGCCCAGTCCGCCAATGGCACCCGCTGCAATCGCCCCGCTTGCTGGCCGCTGTCGATGGCGGCCAGCGCCTCGGCATCCGTGGCGGGAATAACTGGCTGCAGGGCGACGAAATCGACCGGCAACTCGAACAACGGCAACAACTCGGCCAGTGGGATATCACGCGTGTGGTGAATGGTGGCGTATTGACGGCCCGCCCAGGCGATGCCGATGCGCGGTCGGCGCGCGGGCGGCACGCGCCAATGGCTGCTGCGCGCGGGATCGGCATGCAGATACGGCGGCATGGGCGCGGCCTGCGGGTCGGGCAAGCCTAACAATAATGGCAGCGAGAGCAGCGACGCGATCACATCATGCGGCGGCAGATGCTTGTCGTCGCTCACGAAGTCGCAGGATGGAAAGGCCATGGCCAGCAATGACGCCATTGCAGGAACGCAACACACGGTGGTGCGCGCCGCGCGCGTGGCCACCAGCCCGATGTAACGCGCAAACTGCAAGGCATCGCCTTGACCTTGCTCGGCCCACAGCAGCACGTGAAGGCGGCTCACATCCTGGCCGGGCAGCCACTGCGGCTGTTCGCTGCGGGGCCGGGTGCGCGCCAGCTCGACGATGTCATGGCGGGCTTCATGCTCATGCCAGCCCGCAGCAAAGTCGCCCCGCAACAGTTGCATGTGCGCCCGCCCCACCCGCGCCTGGGTCAATGACGGCCGCCACGCAAGCGCCGTGTTGAATTGCGCCAGGGCGTCGTCGTAACGGGCCATCTGACGCAGGATGGTGGCGCGGTTATAGGCAATCAATGCCTGCTGCTCAGCATCGATATCACCGTCGACTAAACCTTGATATGACGCCAGCGCATCTTCATGCCGGTTCAGGCGCAGCAGGATATCGGCGCGCAGGGCGCAGCCCGAAAAATCGGTGGGGTTCGACGCCAGCAATTGTTCGATGCTGGCCAGCGCCGGCAGTGGCTGATCCAGCGCCAGCCTGGCGCAGGCTAACTGCCTGTAAGTTTGCGCCGTCGCCACGCCATTGGCCAGCGCCGCCTCGCACTGCTGCGTCAACGCAAGCAATGCCGTGTGGTGCGCCTGCCGGGCGTCGTCAAAGCAAGGCGCAATGTCCAGGCATGCCTGGTAAGCCTGCACCGCAGCGACCGCGTCGCCCGCCTGCAATAACAGGGCCGCGCGTTGCATGTGCACCGGCAGGAAACCGGCGTCAAGCGCCAGTGCCTGGTCGAGTTCCGCGATGGCCTGCGCGGTCTGGCCGGCACCGTTCAAGGCGATCGCGTTGCACATCAGCGTCATCAATTGGCCAAGCATGGCGGGGTCGTGATCAATCATGGCGCGCAGGCTAACATAGCTCCCCTGCCCTGTGTCGCCTGCCAGCACCGCTCAGGCGGTGGTGTCGATCAGGTTGCCACTGGGCCGACCATCGGCCAACTTGCTCTTCAACGCTTCCAGGAAGCTGCTCAGGGACGCACTGCTGCCAGCACCACCGCCGGTCAGGCTGGCGAAGCTGCTCTTGAGCGAATCCAGCGTGGCACTACTGCTACTATCACCAGTGTCGCCGTCACCATCATCACTGCTCGACAAGGAAGCGATCAGGCTGTCGAGATCAGCCCCCAGCCCGCCTCGCGGTGGCGGCAGACCGGAAGGCGCATAGGCGGTAGCGGTAGCGGTAGCGGCGCTGATTTCAGCACCGTCGTCATCATTGTCACTGCTATCACTAACACTGACGCTGCCTGCCTCGCTACCCTGCGCATGCAGCGCGGCCATCAGTTGCTGCAGAAAGCTATCGAGCTTGGAATCGTTGCTGCTGGTGGAAACCGACGATGCCGAAGTCGATGTCGATGCGCTGCTGGCACTGGACGCGATGGACGAATCGACGGCACTGATGCTGTCGTCACCGAGATCGATGCCCAGCGAGCCGAGCAGGTCCTTTAGCGCCCCGAGCAATCCACCGCCACCATGCGGCGGCGGCGGTGGCGGCGCATCCGTGCGCAAACTGGCGCTGGTGGCGCTGGATGCACTGCCCAGGCTCATCAGACTGGCCAGGGTGACATTGCTGGTGCTGCCCGACAGGCTACCGATGGACATGATGTGGTTCTCCCTTTTTTCTTGATCCCTACAGGCGCCATTGCAGGCAATGCGCGCGCTCCCGAAACGCAGTATGGTTCAAGGCCAGGCTCGCAGATCGCCCCGCACGCGCAAAACCGGGTAAAGTTTTGTTAGGCAATGAAAAGCGACTGGATAAATGATTCGGCAGCCGGGATCCGGCCACATAATTACCTTAGGACAAGGCAGAAAGAAGCGAGTGATCGCACTTGAAATTGTTCGCCGGACCGGGGTAAATGAATGTAAAGATGTAATTGTAAAGACGCTCTGAAACACCTCTGCAAAACCTTTTACGGCATATTAGCGGCTGCCTGGTCCTGCGGCGTTAATGCAGGGCAACCCCAAATGGAATGCAGCAATGTCAAAAGTATTATTGATCGACGACGATGTCGAACTGGTCGACATGCTCAAGGAATATCTTGAGCAGGAAAAATTTGAAGTCAACGTTGCCTACGACGGCGAAGCCGGCGCAGCCGAAGCGCTGACCGGGCAATACGCCATCGCCGTGCTGGACGTCATGATGCCGCGCCTCAACGGCGTCGACACCCTGCGCCGGATCCGCGCCAAGAGCAACATGCCGGTGGTGATGCTGACCGCCAAGGGCGACGACACCGACCGCATCATCGGTCTTGAACTGGGCGCCGACGACTACGTGCCCAAGCCATGCACGCCGCGCGAAATCGCCGCCCGCATCCGCGCCATCCTGCGCCGCGCCTCTGCCGAAAACACCGAACAATCGCCTTATTCGCCGCTGGCCGTGGGCGCGCTGTCGATGTGGCCCGAACAACGTCGCGCCACCTGGGGCGGCCGTCCGCTGGAACTGACCAGCAGCGAATTCAACCTGCTTGAAGTATTGGCCCGCAATGCCGGCAAACCGGTCAGCAAGCAGCATCTGTCCGAACAGGGACTGGGCCGTCCGCTGGCGCGCTTCGACCGCAATATCGACGTCCACCTGTCGAGCATTCGCCAGAAGATCGCCGCGCTGGGCAGCGACAAGAGCTGCATCCAGACCGTGTACCGCCTGGGCTACCAGTTCATCAAGGAGTGACGTGGGTCGGCTGTTCTGGAAGTTCTTCTTCTTCATCGCCATCGCCCAGATCACCGCGACCTTCGGCGTCGGCGTGCTGTTCTGGGTCGAGAACCTGGAACGCAACAACCGCTCGTCCGAGATCGATCTCAGCCCACCGGCCAGTTTCATGATCCGCTCGGCGGCCGCCACGCTGCAGTTCGGCGGCACCGAAGCGCTGCGCGGCCTGATCAACGAAGGCCATGAACATCGCCCGAAGCTGTATGCGGTCGATGAAAACATGGTCGACCTGATGGGCCGCGAAGTCTCGCCCAAGCTGGTCGAAGAAGCACGCGCCCTGCTGTCATCGAAGCGGGAGCGGCATGTGGTGGAATTGGTCAAGGCAGCCAACGGTCATAGCTACCTGCTATTCATTCCGGCACCGACCGACGAGTTCGGCAATCGCGCCGGGCGCGATCCGCGCATGCGCGAACGCGGCGAGCCGCCACCGATGTTCTTCCCGAGTATGCCGATTGCCGTGGCGCTGGTCGCCAGCCTGGTGTTTGCGCTGCTGCTGGCGTGGTATTTCTCGCACCCCATCCGCCACCTCAAGAACGCCTTTGCCCAGGCGGCGTCGGGCAATCTCGACCTTGAGCTGGAACCGGTCATGAGCTCGCGCAGCGACGAACTGGCCGACCTCGGCCGTGACTTCGACGCCATGACCGCCAAGCTGCGGGTCTTGATGGAAAGCCAGCGACGCCTGTTGCACGACGTCTCGCACGAGTTGCGCTCACCGATCGCGCGCCTGCAGGTCGCCATCGGCCTGGCGCGCGTGCAGGACCGCGACAAGCTCGAGCTGACGCTGGAGCGCATCGAACGCGAAAGCATGCGCATGGATAGCCTGGTGGGTGAGTTGCTGACGCTGTCGCGCCTGGAAGCCAATGTGCCCGGCTCGATGGAAGAAGACATCGCCATCGAGGGCCTGCTGGCCGACATGATCGCCGACGCCGAATTCGAGGCCGAAGCCAATGCCCGCCATATCGCCGGCGAGGTCGATTGCCCGGTGGAGATCAAGGGCAATCCCGAGTTGCTGTACCGGGCCATTGAAAACGTGCTGCGCAACGCCATCAAGCACACCGCAGCCGACACCACCGTGCAGGTCACCACCCAGGTCGACGAGGCCAACCATCTGTTGCACCTGTCGATCCTCGATCGCGGCCCGGGGGTGCCCGAGGATGAGCTGGACCAGATCTTCGAACTGTTCTTCCGCAGCAGCCGCACCAAGAGCAACAGTGCGGGCCACGGCCTGGGCCTGTCGATTGCGCGCCGCATCATCGAGGCGCACCACGGCGTGATCCGGGCCGCCAACCGCCAGGACGGCGGCCTGCAGGTAGATATCACGCTGCCCTTCATGCCCGACCAGCCAGCGCCGGGACAGACGCTGGACAGTTGATCGGCGTTATTTCGACTGCGTCTTGACCACCTGCATGGCCGTGGCGATCAGCCCGCTCATGTCGGACAGATTGGCCGGCACGATCAGGGTATTGCTGGTCTTGGCCAGTTCGCCGAAGGCGTTGACGTATTGCTCGGCCACCTTGAGGTTGGCCGCATCGGCACCGCCCGGCGCCTGGATCGCGGCGGCGGTCTTGCGGATCGCCTCGGCACTGGCTTCGGCAATCGACAGGATCGCTGCCGCCTCGCCCTCGGCCCGGTTGATCGAGGCCTGCTTTTCACCTTCGGATTTGGCGATGGCCGCCTCACGCTGACCGGTGGCGATGTTGATCTGCTCTTGCTTGCGGCCTTCGGAGGCCGCAATCAGCGCCCGCTTCTCGCGTTCGGCGGTGATCTGCGCCTGCATCGCATGCAGGATCTCCTTGGGCGGCGTCAGATCCTTGATCTCGTAACGCAACACTTTCACGCCCCAGTTCTCGGCCGACTCATCGATGGCGTTGACGATGGTGGTATTGATGTGGTCGCGCTCCTCGAAGGTCTTGTCCAGCTCCATCTTGCCGATCACCGAACGCAAGGTGGTCTGCGCCAGTTGCGTGATGGCGGCAATGTAGTTGGACGAACCGTAGGATGCGCGCATCGGATCGGTAATCTGGAAGTAAAGGATGCCGTCGACCTGCAACTGCGTGTTGTCGCGGGTAATACAGACCTGGGGCGGCACGTCGAGCGGGATTTCCTTGAGGATGTGCTTGTAGGCCACCCGATCGATGAACGGCACCACGATGCTGAGACCGGGGCCCAGCGTCGCATGGTATTTGCCAAGGCGTTCGACCACCCAGGCGTGCTGCTGCGGGACGACCTTGACTGTCTTGACGACAAACAGGATGGCGATGACGAAAATGACCAGGGTTACGCTTCCCAGCATGGGGACCTCCTTGGGTGAAATGATGGACGATGGTGCCTGCAGATGCAGGCGGCCAGGTTGATTCAGCGCGGCGCGACGATCAGGCGACTACCGCGTATTTCACGGATGATGCAGGGGCCGGTCTCCGGCGGGTGCCCTGCTTCGAGTTCGACGTCCCACAGCGCCCCCCGATACGGCACGCGGGCGACATGACTGCCACCCTTCTCCTGCCAGGCAGGCACCTCGACCGTGCGCCCGATGTCGAGCGATTGGTTGGGGTCGTCGTTGATGCGACCACGGCGCACACGGCCAAATCGGCTGCGACGCAACAACAAGACGGCGACGATCCCCACCGCCGATGCGGCCAGCAATTGCCACTCGAGCAAGGCCCCACCCAGTGCCAGCAAACCGCCCGCAGTCAAACCGACAGCGATCATCAACAAGTAGAAGGTGCCCGTAAAAAGCTCGGCAGCGATCAGGCCGCCAGCGATCACGAACCAGATAGCCCAGTCACTCATAGAAAAATCCGTTCATATTCCTAGAAAAAGTAGTGAACAGCATCGAAAAAGTGCCTTTCTTACGGTAATTGTGTGCACAGTCTAACCCACAACACGCCGATATAAGAAAAAAAAGCGCGGACATTTCTGTCCGCGCTCTTTTTAACTTCTCGCCACGGCCACCAGGGCACGCCGCAGCACCGGTCGTCACTCAACGCATTACTTCTGCTTGGCCAGGTTCTGCCAGGTGTCGATCACGGTGTCAGGGTTGAGCGAGATCGACTCGATACCCTGCTCCATGAGCCACACGGCGAAGTCCGGGTGATCCGATGGGCCCTGACCGCAGATGCCGACGTACTTGCCCTTTTCGCGGCAGGTATTGATCACCTTGGTCAACAACGCCTGAACCGCCGGGTCGCGTTCGTCGAAGTCGGCTGCCAGCAGTTCCATGCCGGAATCGCGGTCCAGGCCCAGCGTCAGCTGGGTGAGGTCGTTGGAACCGATCGAGAAACCATCGAAGTGCTCCAGGAACTGCTCGGCCAGGATGGCATTGGACGGCACTTCGCACATCATGATCACGCGCAGGCCGTTCTCGCCACGCTTCAGGCCGTACTTGCCCAACAGGCCGATGACCTTCTCGGCCTGGCCCAGGGTGCGCACGAACGGCACCATGATCTCGACGTTGGTCAGGCCCATTTCTTCGCGCACGCGCTTCAAGGCCAGGCATTCCATCTGGAACGCTTCGGCAAAATCATCGGCCAGGTAACGGGCCGCGCCACGGAAGCCCAGCATCGGGTTTTCTTCGTCCGGCTCGTAGCGCGAACCACCGATCAGCTTCTTGTACTCGTTCGACTTGAAGTCGGACAGGCGCACGATGACCGGCTTGGGCCAGAAGGCCGCCGCGATGGTGGCGATCCCTTCGGCCAGCTTGTCGACGTAGAACGCCTTGGGCGAGGCATGGCCGCGGGCCACCGACTCGACCGCCTTCTTCAGGTCGTTGTCGATGTTCGGGTATTCCAGGATGGCACGCGGGTGCACGCCGATGTTGTTGTTGATGATGAATTCCAGGCGCGCCAGACCGACGCCGCCATTGGGAATCGACTGGAAGTCGAATGCCAGCTGCGGGTTACCCACGTTCATCATCACCTTCAGCGGGATCGGCGGCAATTCGCCGCGCGCCACTTCGGTCACCTCGGTTTCGAGCAGGCCATCATAGATCTTGCCTTCGTCGCCTTCGGCGCACGACACCGTCACCAGGGTGCCATCCTTGAGGATGTCGGTGGCATCGCCACAGCCAACGACGGCCGGCACGCCCAGTTCACGCGCGATGATGGCCGCGTGGCAGGTACGACCGCCGCGGTTGGTGACGATGGCTGAAGCGCGCTTCATCACCGGCTCCCAGTTGGGATCGGTCATGTCGGCCACCAGGACGTCGCCCGGTTGCACGCGTTCCATCTCGGCCGGGTCGCTGATGACGCGCACCGGACCGGCGCCGATCTTCTGGCCGATGGCGCGGCCGGTGGCCAGCACTGTGCCCGAACCCTTGAGCTTGAAGCGCTGCTGGGCATCGGTCGCCTTCTGCTGCGACTTCACCGTTTCAGGACGCGCCTGCAGGATGTACAGCTTGCCGTCGCGACCGTCCTTGCCCCACTCGATGTCCATCGGACGACCGTAGTGCTTTTCGATGATGGTGGCGTACTTGGCCAGCTCGACCACTTCGGCGTCGTCCAGCGAATAGCGGTTGCGCAGCTCAACCGGCACGTCCACGGTCTTGACCGAACGGCCAGCCTTGGCTTCGCCGGTGAACTCCATCTTGATCAGCTTGGAACCCAGGTTGCGGCGGATCACCGGCTGCTTGCCCAGCTCCAGCATGGGCTTGTGCACGTAGTATTCGTCCGGATTGACGGCACCCTGCACCACGGTCTCACCCAGGCCATAGCTGGCGGTGATGAAGACCACATCCTTGAAGCCGGATTCGGTGTCGATCGTAAACATCACGCCGGCCGCGCCCACGTCGGAACGCACCATGCGCTGCACGCCGGCCGACAAGGCCACTTCGGCGTGCGTGAAGCCCTTGTGCACGCGATACGAGATCGCGCGGTCGTTGTAGAGCGAGGCGAAGACGTGCTTCATCGCTTCGAGCACGTTGTCGATGCCGACCACGTTGAGGAAGGTTTCCTGCTGGCCGGCGAAGGACGCATCGGGCAAGTCTTCGGCGGTGGCCGACGAGCGCACGGCGAACGACATCTCGCTGGTGGAGTCAGCGACCAGTTTTTCGTAGAAGGCGTGAATCTCGTCGTTCAGGCGCGGCTGGAACGGCGTCTCGACGATCCATTGACGGATCTCGGCGCCAGCCTGTGCCAGTGAACGAACATCATCGATATCCAGGTTTTCCAGGCGCGTGGCGATACGCTGGGCCAATGTCGGGCCACCGTCGGCGCTGTGCTCCAGGAAATCACGGAAAGCTTGCGCAGTCGTGGCAAAACCGCCCGGCACACGAACACCGGCGCTGGCCAGCTGGCTGATCATCTCACCCAGCGAAGCGTTTTTGCCACCGACGGACTCGACGTCCGTCATGCGAAGAGATTCAAAGGGAGCTACGTATACTGCCCCCTGGGTATTGACTGCGTTGGACATGACTACCCCTAACTTGATGATAAGAAATCTTTGCGGGCGCAGCATGCGTCAGTTGATTTTTGTTATTCTGCGACGGTGCCGGCATCAGAGACGAACCCAGGGACATCACGAGATCCGCAAAACGCGCACAGCCGCCGAGGACGTTTGCCAATGCAAACATCACTACAAGGTCGGCCGGATTGCGCAAGCGGTTCAGAGTCATCGTGGTTGGGCTGCTCGTTAGTTGCTGGGCATTGTACCGCGTGAAATCATTTTTGTTTATTGCACCCACCTTTTTTTCTATTGACTGGCGACAACATCATGCTCGACCCCATGCCTCTCCCGCGCACAGCCCCGATGCTGGCGGCCAACCGCACGGTCTTCTTCGTCTCCGACGGCACCGGCATCACCGCCGAGACCTTCGGGCATTCGGTGTTGAGCCAGTTCGAGTTGCGTTTCAAGCAAGTGCGCCTGCCGTTCATCGACACCGTCGACAAGGCGCATGAAGCCACCCGCAAGATCAACGATGCGTTCCAGGTCGACGGCAAGCTGCCGATCGTGTTCTCGACGCTGGTCAAGTCCGAGCTGTCGTCGGTGATCCGCCAGGCCAAGGCGATGCACATGGACCTGTTCCAGACCTTCGTCGAGCCGCTGGAGCAGGAACTCGACATCAAATCGACCCATACCATCGGCCGCAGCCACAACACGGCCGATTCGGAGGAATACCGCAACCGCATCGAGGCGATCAATTTTTCGCTGGCGCATGACGACGGCCAGTCCAACAAGAACCTGTCCGAAGCCGATGTGATCCTGGTGGGCGTGTCGCGCTCGGGCAAGACCCCGACCAGCCTGTACCTGGCGATGCAGTTCGGCATCAAGGCGGCCAACTACCCGCTGATCCCGGAAGACTTCGAACGCGACAAGTTGCCGGGCGGCCTGGCGATGTTCAAGAAGAAGATCTTCGGCTTGACGATTGCGCCCGAGCGGCTGGCCGAGGTGCGCAACGAACGGCGTCCGGGCAGCAAGTATGCCGCGCTGGAAAACTGCCGCTACGAGATCAATGAAGCCGAGAACATGATGCGCCGCGAAGGCATTCGCTGGATGTCGTCGACCGCCAAGTCGATCGAGGAGATCGCCGCCACCATCCTGCAGGAACTCAAGCCCGAGACGCGCTAGGCCGCTGGTAGGTGGTCAGCAAACGGGACTGTTTGTGCGGCCCGCGGATCCAGGTTTGCAGCTGGAACTGGCGGGCGCTTTCGAACAGATAGCTGGCGGTGTAGCAATCGGCGCCGCACAGGTGCTCAGCCACCGGCGCCAGCTGGTTGCCGTCCAGCGCGTATCGCTGGTAAGGCTGGCCGATGCGCTCGCCATCGGCAAACGACACCATCACGCCATCGGCATCGAAGCGATAGTCGAACTGGCGCGTGAAGGCGATCGGTCGCCCCTGCATCATCTGCAGCGTCCCCTGCTCGCAATAGCGCAGCAGGTCAGGCGCGACCTGGGTGAAATCGCATTCGCCCGACGCCTGCGCCTGCAATTGCGCGTCGGCGCCCCAGATCGACCGACTGAAGACCCAGGCGCCGTCAAAGAAACGCTGCAAGCCTGCGGTGTCGCCCGGGATACCCATGTCAGTGCTCGCCCGAGCGCTGGCGCACCTGCTCGAAGAAGCAGACGGCGGCAGCGGCGGCCACATTGAGCGACTCGATCTCGCCGAGATGCGGGATCACCACTTCCTGGGTCGCCAATTCCATCAGCGCTGGCGAGACGCCCTGCCCTTCATGCCCGAACAGCCACGCCACCGGTTGCGACAGGTCGCATTGGTAGATCGTCTGGGCCGCATGCGAACTGGTGGCCAGCACCGGCACCCGACTGCTCGCGCAGAGCGCCGCGAGATCGGCGTTCTCGTGAATATCGAGCACGAAGTGGGCGCCCATGCCGGCCCGCAAGACCTTGGGCGACCAGGCCGCCGTGGTGCCGGCAGCGCAAAACACCTGGGTAATGCCGGCGGCGGCGGCGCTGCGCAGGACCGAGCCGAAATTGCCCGGGTCCTGCACGCCATCGAGCAGCACGGCCGAGGCCTCCAGCACGGCCGGCGCCGACAATACCGGCGTCGGCACCACCAGCAGCACACCGACACCGTTCTCGACCTGGCTCAACGCCCGATACAGGGAACTCGCCAGCACCAGGCACGGGGTGCGCAGCGCCTCGCAGCGGGCCAGGATAGGCGCCACCTCGGGATGCGTCTCGGCGGCCTGGTCCACCACGCACAGCTGGGCCGCGCCACGGTGCTGCAACCAGGCCTGCGCCAGGTGCACGCCATCGAGCAATGCCAGTCCGGCGCGGCGACGCGCCTGGGCGCTGTCAGCCAGTTGCCGCAGCTCCTTGAAGCGCGGGTTGTCCTTCGAGGTCAGCAGCTTCGCGCCGGCAGTGTCGCTCATCGCACCACCTCGCCCAGCCCCAGCAGCGCCTTGACCGGCGCATACGAACGGCGATGCACGGGCGACACGCCATGCAGTTTCAGTCGTTCCAGGTGGAACGCGGTCGGATACCCCTTGTGACGGTCGAAGCCATACTGCGGATAGCTGTCATGCAATACCATCAACGCTGCATCGCGCGCGGTCTTGGCCAGGATCGAGGCGGCCGAGATGGCCGGCACCTTGTCGTCACCCTTGACGATCGCCTCCGAGCGAATGGCCATCACAGGACAGCGATTGCCGTCGATCAGGGCCAGCGTGGGCACGGTCGCCAGGCTTTCGACCGCGCGCCGCATGGCCAGCATGCTGGCCTGCAGAATGTTGAGCTGGTCGATCTCCTGCTCGCTGCAGGAGGCAATCGCCCAGGCCAGCGCATTGTTCTTGATGTGTACTGCCAGGTTGTCGCGCGCCGCCTCGGACAATTTCTTGGAGTCGCGCAGGCCTTCAATGGGCCGCTGCGGATCGAGAATCACCGCCGCCGCAAACACGGGGCCGGCCAGCGGGCCGCGCCCGGCCTCGTCCACGCCGCAGATGATTTCGCCGGCGTAATCGAACAGCGACAAGGTCTCGGGCGGCGGCGCATTGCCGGTCTTGGTGCGGGGCATTGATATTCCTTGGTTGATGCGGTAGCGCAGTAGCGGCCTAGCGCGCGCGGCGGCCGATGACTTCCGCCACTGCGGCGGCGGCCTCACGGCTGCTGTCGCGCAGCAGCGCATGATGCATTTCGGTAAAACGGCGCACCAGCAACTGCTGATGGCCATGGTCTTCGAGCTGATGCCACATGGCGTCGGCCAGCGCCTGCGGCGTGGCATCGTGCTGCAGCAGTTCCGGCACCAGGAACTCACGCGCCAGGATATTGGGCAGGCCGACCCACGGCTGGTAGGCCATATGCCGCATGATCTGGTACGAGGCCCACATGACCTTGTACGAGATCACCATCGGCTTCTTGTACAGCGCCACTTCCAGCGAGGCCGTGCCGGACGCCACCAGCACCGCATCGGCCGCTTCCATGGCACTGTGCGACTGGCCGGGAACCAGCTTGATGTCGAGATCGTCGTAGCGGCCCTGGGCAATCTGCTGTGCGAATGCCTGCAACTGACGCTCGCCGGCCATGGGTGCGACGAACTGCAGTTGCGGGTCGCGCTGGCGCAGCAGCCGGGCGGCGGCCAGGAAACCGTCGCCGTTGAGCTTGAGTTCGCTCATCCGGCTGCCGGGCAGGATCGCCACCACCCGCCCCGGCCCGACCAGGCCCAGGCGCGCGCGCGCAGCCGGGACGTCGGGCGTCATCGGGATCACTTCGGCCAGGGGATGTCCGACATAGGTGACGGGCACGCCGGCCTGGCGATAGATGGCTTCCTCGAACGGAAAGATCACCAGCATGTGCGACACGGCGCGCTTGATCTTCTTGATGCGGCCACCGCGCCAGGCCCAGATCTGGGGCCCGATGTAATGCACCGTGGGTATGCCGGCGCGCCGCAACTGCTCCTCCAGGCCCAGGTTGAAGCCCGGGTAGTCGATCCCGACAAAGACGTCCGGACGCTCGCGCAGCAGTTTGTCGCGCAGCGCATTCTGGATGCCCTTGAGCTCGCGGTACTTCGGTATCACCTCGAACAGTCCACGCACGGTGAGCCGGTCCATCGGCTCGTCGCTGACGAAGCCGTGTTGCATCATTTGCTGGCCGCCGATGCCGTACAGCCTGGCGTCCGGAACCCGCTGGCGCAATCCGGCCAGCAAGCGCGCGCCGAGCACGTCGCCCGAGCTCTCGCCGGCCACCAGGGCGATGGCCAGCTGGCGGGCGTCGTCAGCGGATGATGCCACGGGGCGAGTCGCTAACGAATTCGCGCAGCGTGCGCAGATGCGCCGCCGCAGTGGCGGACTGCTGCTCCATCCGTTCGAGCTCCTGGCGCGCCTGGTCCAGCGGCAGGCTGGAGCGGTAGATCACCTTGTAGGCGCGCTTGATCTCCATGATCTGCTCGCTGCTGAAACCGCGCCGCTTGAGGCCTTCGCTATTGATGCCGGCCGGCACTGCACGATTGCCCGCTGCGGTCACGAAAGGCGGCACGTCCTGGCTGACGGCGGCGGTGAAGGCGGTCATCGCATGCGCGCCGATGCGGCAGAACTGGTGCACCGTGGTGAAGCCGCCCAGGAAGACGTGGTCGCCCAGGTGAACATGACCGGCCAATGTCGCATTGTTGGCCAGGATGATGTCATTGCCCAGCTGGCAGTCGTGCGCCACGTGGACATAGGCCATGATCCAGTTATCGTTGCCGATGCGGGTGACGCCGCCATCCTGCACGGTGCCACGGTTGAAGGTGACGAATTCGCGGATGCTGTTGCGGTCACCGATCTCGAGCCGGGTGGGCTCATCGGCGTACTTCTTGTCCTGTGGCGCAGCGCCAATGGAGCCGAACTGGAAGATCTGGTTGTCGCGACCGATGGTGGTGTGGCCTTCGATGACCACATGCGGGCCGATGCGGGTGCCGGCATCGATGCGCACATCGGGACCGATCACGGTGAAGGGACCGACCTCGACCGACGAATCGAGCTGCGCGCCGGGGGCGATCACTGCGGTGGGATGTATCCTGGACATATCCTTGGCCTGGCTTGGTGTTCGAGTGTGTGTGTTCAAGGAACAAGGCCCGGCCGGATCGCTGTCGATCTCTGGCCGGGCCCGATGATTGGCGCTGCAGGCAACCCGCGCTCAGGCCTTCTGGCTGGCGTCGGCGGCACTGCGCATGGTGCACATCAGGTCGCCTTCGACCGCCAGTTGACCATCCACGCTGGCTTCGGCGTGATACTGCCAGATGCCGCGCTTGCAACGGGTGATCTCGACCTTCATCTTCAGCTGGTCGCCCGGTTCGACCGGACGCTTGAAGCGTGCATTGTCGATGCCCAGGAAGTAGACCACGGTGTTTTCGTCCGGCTTGCGGCCTTCGGTGAGGAACGACAGCAGCGCGGCCGTCTGGGCCAGCGCCTCGATCATCAGCACGCCTGGCATCACTGGCTTGTGCGGGAAGTGGCCGTTGAAGAATTCTTCGTTGACGGTCACGTTCTTGAGCGCGGTGATCGATTTGCCGCTTTCCCAGTCCAGCACGCGATCCACCAGCAACAGTGGGTAGCGATGTGGCAGGTACTCTTTGATTTGATTGATGTCGAGGGTGTTCATTTCTCTTCTTGATTCTGTGGCGCAGGCGACGCCGCGTCATGCGGGGCGGCCTGGTCTGCCTTGTTTAACGTTTTGAGCGTTTTTTCCAACGCCCGGATTTTCTCACGCATCGAGCCCAGATTGCGCACGAGCGCGGCAGATTTTTCCCATTCGCGGTGCTCGGCGATGGGGTAGAAGCCGGTGTACTGGCCAGGTTCGAGGATCGAACGCAGCGCCAGCGTGCCCGCCGAGACATGTACCCGGTCGGCAATGGTGATGTGACCATGGATCATGGCCGCGCCGCCGATCGAGCAGTATTTGCCGATCTTTGCACTGCCGGCAATGCCGGCACAGGCGGCAATGGCGGTATGCGCGCCGATATGGCAATTGTGGGCGATCTGGATCTGGTTATCGAGCTTGACGCCCTCTTCGATCACGGTGTCGGCCAGCGCCCCGCGGTCGATGGTGGTGTTGGCGCCGATCTCGACGTCGGCCCCGATCATCACCCGTCCAACCTGGGGAATCTTGATCCACTGGCCCGCTTCGTTGGCAAAACCGAAACCATCGGCACCGATCACGGCGCCCGAATGGACGATGCCGCGTTCGCCGATCTCGCAGCCGTGGTGCAACGTGACGCGGGCATGAAAATGGGTGTCGTCGCCGATGCGGGCGCCGCGTCCCACGAAACTGCCGGCGTCGATCCGTGCACGCTCGCCGATCACCGCGCCCGCCTCGACCACCACGTGCGGCCCGATCACGGCACTGGCCGCGACCTGCGCGGAAGGATCGACCCAGGCGCCGGGATGAATACCCGGCGTGAGTTCAGGCGCCGCGAGCTGCTGGAACCACTGGGCAGCACGGGCAAAATAGGCGTACGGGTTCTTGGTCACGATGCGGGCGCCGGCATAGCCCTGCACCTGTGCATCGTCGGCCTCGGACAGGATCAACGCCGCGGCCTGGGTCTGCTCGGCCTGCGCCCGGAACTTGGGGTTGGACAGAAAAGTGATCTCGGCGCTGCCGGCGACATCCAGTGGCGCGATGCCGCGCACTTCGGTCTGCCCGTCACCCTTCAGTTGCCCGCCCAGGCGCTCGACCAATTGTGCCAGTCGAATACTCATGTCGGCCTTTCCATCTTCAAATGCCCGGCGCTGCGCCATGGCAGGCGCCGGATATACGGAGGCCGCCATGTCAGGCATACCCTGCAATGGCGGCCCTGAAAGCGACGATGCGGGCGCGGGACGATAAAGTCCTCGCGCCCGCATCGTCAGCTGCGATTACTTCGCCAGTTCCTTCAGCACCTTGTCGGTGATGTCGATATTCTTGCTGGCGTACACCGCTTCCTGGAACACGATGTCGTACTTTTCGGCTTCAGCGATCTGGCGGATGACCTTGTTGGTGCGTTCCAGCACCACGGCCAGCTCTTCGTTGCGACGCTGGTTCAGGTCTTCACGGAACTCGCGCTGCTTACGTTGGAATTCCTTGTCCAGGTCGGACAGGTCACGCTGACGCTTGGCACGGTCGGAGTCCGACAACACAGCCGAATCCTTGTCGAGCTTGTCGGACTGGGCCTTCAGGCGTGCCGCCAGGTCTTGCAGGTCGCGGTCGCGCTTGGCGAATTCTTGCTCGAGCTTGGTCTGGGCTGCCTTGGCTGGCGTGGCTTCACGGAAGATGCGCTCGGTGCTGACAAAAGCGATCTTGGTCGACTGCTGCGCTTGCGCAGGCGAAAAACTCAACAGGCAGGCTGCCATGACAACGGTCTGCAGGGACAGGAACGATTTGGAAATGAACTTCAAGGTAGTCTCCGAACAAAATTCAATGTTGCCCGCCAACAGCGGGTAATGCATCAAGTCCGGCGCGATGGCGCCGGACCCTTCAGGACACGATCAGAAACCGGTGCCCAGCTGGAACTGGAATGTCTGTGACTTGTCGCCGGTCTTCAGGTTCAACGGCTTGCCGTAGCTCAGCTTGAGCGGGCCGATTGGCGACACCCAGCTGATACCGATACCGGTCGAATAGCGCAAGTCATTGACCTTGATGTTCTCACGATCGGCGAAGACGTTACCGCCGTCGAAGAAGGTGAACCAGCGCAAGGTACGGTCCTGGCCCGAACCCGGGAACGGGAATTGTAACTCGGCGTTGGCATACAGACGCGAGGCGCCGCCCATGGAGTCGCCGTACTGGTCTTTCAGGTTACCCAGCGACGAGGCTTCGTAGCCGCGCACCGTGCCGATACCGCCCGCATAGTAGTTCTTGAAGACCGGATATGGCTTGCCGCCGAAGCCGCGACCATAATCCAGCTCGCCGTTCAACGCCAGCGTGACTGCCTTGCCGAACATCGGCTTGAAGTACTGGTGCTGGTAGCTGGCGCGATAGTACTTCAGCGTACCCAGCGTCGACACTTCGAGGTTGGCGCGCATGTACTGGCCGCTGGTCGGCACCAGGGCGCTGTCGCGGCCGTCACGCTGCCATGCCACCGTCAGCGGGATGCTGGTGGTGCGGGCGCTGCCGACGCCGCAACCGTTGGTGGTCGAGGTGATATCGCAGCCGGCGGTGCCGGCGCCGCCGAAGTCACGCACATACTGGCGATACAGCGACGGGCTGGTGTAGTCGGTGCTGACGTCGGTGCTTTCGATGCCGATACCGAAGAACACCCGATCCAGTTCCGAGAACGGCACGCCGAACTTGACGCTGCCGCCCAGGGTCTTGACGCGATAGTCACCGGTGGCGTACGTCGAAGGACGGATCGTGCGCAGGTAGACTTCGTAGGTGCGGCTGATGCCGTCGTCGGTGAAATACGGATTGGTGGTCGACACCGACACCGTGCGATAGCGCGAGCTGGTGTTGACATCGATACCGACGGTGTTGCCGCTGCCGAAGGCGTTTTCCTGCGAGATCGAGCCGGTCAGGCTCAACTTGTCGGATTGCGAGAAACCGGCGCCCAGCATGATGTTGCCGGTCGGCTTTTCTTCGACGCGCATGTTGACATCGACCTGGTCGGTCGAGCCAGCCACTTCAGGCGTGTCGATGGCGACTTCCTTGAAGTAACCCAGGCGGTCGACGCGGTCGCGCGAGAGCTTGATCTTCTCGCCGTCGTACCACGAATCCTCGAACTGGCGGAATTCGCGGCGGATCACTTCGTCGCGGGTCTTGGTGTTGCCGGCGATGTTGACGTGACGCACGTAGACCCGCTTGCCCGGGTCGATCATGATGGTGAAGGCGACTTCCTTCTTCTCGCGATCGACATTGGGGTTGGCATTGACGTTGGCGAAGGCGTAGCCGAAGTTGCCCAGGCGCTCACCGATCTTCTTGGTGCTGTCGGTCAGCTTGGAGCCCGAATAGGTCTCGCCCTGCTTCAACTGCACCAGGCCGGCCAGTTCCTGGTCGAGGCCGAACATCTCGCCTTCGAGCTTCACGCCGGAGACAGTGTACTTCTCGCCTTCCTTGATGTTGACCGTGATGTAGATGTCTTTCTTGTCGGGCGTGATCGACACCTGGGTCGACTCGACCTGCATCTCGAGGTAGCCGCGGTCCAGGTAGTACGAGCGCAAGGTCTCGATGTCACCCTGCAGCTTTTCCTTCGAATACTGGTCGGCCTTGGTGTACCAGGTGAACCAGCCCGGCGTGGTCAGCTTGATCTGGTCGCGCAGCGTGCCGTCCGAGAACACCTTGTTGCCCACGAAGTTGATCTGCTTGATGCGCGAGACTTCGCCTTCGTCAACATTGAAGGTGATCGCCACGCGGTTGCGCTCGATCGGCGTGACGGTGGTAGCCACCTTGGCGCCATACAGGCCGCGCGACAGGTACTGACGCTTCAGTTCCTGCTCGGCGCGATCGACCTGCGAGCGGTCGAAGATGCGCGACTCGGCGACGCCGATTTCCTTCAGGGCCTTGCCCAGTTGTTCCTTATCGAATTCCTTGATGCCGGAAAAGTCGACGCTGGCGATGGCCGGGCGTTCGACCACCTGCACCACCAGCACGTCACCTTCGGATTCGATGCGCACGTCACGGAAGAAACCGGTGGCGTACAGCGCCTTGATGGCGGCGGTACCCTTTTCATCCGTGAAGGTGTCGCCCACGCGCACCGGCAGGTAGCTGAACACGGTGCCGGCCTCGGTACGCTGAATGCCTTCCACGCGGATGTCCTTGACCACAAACGGCTGAACCGCCATGGCCTGGCTGGAGCACAGGGCAAAGGCGGCTGCCGCGATGAGGCGACGCGAGATGGTCGGGATGGGGTATTGCGCAGGGTGTAATTTCATCTATCGTTCATCAACAGTGTGTTCGCTGGCACTGCCTGACAAGATGCTGGTAAGCAATTGAAAACGGATCGCAATCCATTGCCAATTGCTTAACAACTGCCATCGGGGTTGGCCGGCAAATGTAAAAAATCCGGGTTGGCGCGATCCACCAGGGGTGGGTACATCGCGACATCAGGCCGGATCTATCCTGAAAAACCTGTTTCAACCCAAAAACGGGGTTTCAAAGCGCTTTTAAAGCCGCTTTTAAAACATCAAGCGCACGATGTCGTTGAAAGCTGCTACCAACATCAACGCCATCAGTATTCCCAGGCCGGCACGCTGTGCGATTTCCCCAAACCGCTCGGAAACGGGCCGCCCTGTCAAAATCTCCAGCGCATAATACAGCAAATGACCGCCATCTAAAACCGGGATCGGCAAGAGATTCATCACACCCAGGCTGATGCTGATGAAGGCCAGGAAGCTCAGGTAGCTCACCAGTCCCACGCGCGCGGTCTGGCCGGCGTAATCGGCAATGGTAATGGGGCCGGTGATGTTCTTCAACGAGACCTGGCCGACGATCATCTTGCCGATCATCTTGATGGTCATGACGCTGGTGTCCCAGGTGCGCTGGGCGCCCTTGGCCAGTGCCCCCACGGGGCCGTCACCCACCACCGCCATCTCGGGCGCCAGCGGCACCTCGACCTTGATGCGTCCGATCTGCTTGCCGCTGGCGCTATCGGCCACGCTGTCGGGCACCACCACCAGGCTGAACGGTTGGCCGTCGCGCACGCCCTGCAGCGCCAGCGACTTGCCGGCCGATTCGCGCACCTTCTCGACGAAGGCCAGGCCATCCTGCACCGGCACGCCATCGATGCGCAGTACCTGGTCGCCCGTGCGCAGGCCGGCCAGCTTGGCCGGGCCCTCCATGATCTTGCCCAGGATCGCCGGCGGACGCGCCAGCGCCAGCCCAAGCTGCGCCAGGAAGTCGCCCTCCAGCTCGTTGCTCGACACCGACGACAACGGCAAGCGCACCGTATCGAGCAGCTTGCCAGTACCGTTGGGGTTGGCGCGTTCGATGTCGAGGCGGGCCACGGCCTGGCCGCCATGACTGTTTTCCAGCACCAGCTGCATCAGCTTCCAGCGCACCTCGGACCAGACCTGTACCGCTTCGCCATTGATGGCGGTGATGCGGTCGCCCGCCCGCAGCCCGGCCTGGGCCGCCACGCTCTGGCTGGCCGCCGCGCGCAGCGTCGGCACCGGCTCGGGCACGCCATGCATGTAGAGGCCGGCAAACAGGAGGATGGCGAGCAGGAAGTTGGCAATCGGACCCGCGGCGACGATGGCGATACGACGCCAGACCGATTGCCGGGTGAATTCACGCTTGAGATCGGCCTCGGGCAGATCGGCGATGTCCTGCTCGCGCGCATCGAGCATCTTGACGTAGCCACCCAGCGGCAGGATCGACAGTGCCCATTCGGTCTGGTCGCGACCGAAACGGCGCGACCACACGACCCGCCCCATGCCCACCGAAAAGCGCAGCACCTTGACGCCACACCAGCGGGCCACCAGGTAATGTCCCAGCTCGTGCACCACCACCAGCGTGCCGAGCGCGACGAAGAAAGCCAACAGGGTATGCAGCAGAGTCATTGCGTGATGAAAGCTTCGGCCCGGGCGCGCGCTGCCGCATCCTGCTCAAGCAGCGTGCCGATGTCGGTCGCCGCCTGGTTGGGCAGCGCATCCATGACCCGATGATTCAATTGATCGATCATCCTGAACCCGATCCTGCGGTCAAGGAAGGCTTGCACCGCCACTTCGTTGGCGGCGTTGAGCACCGCCGCCTGGGTACCGCCGGCGCGCAAGGCATCATACGCCAGTTCCAGGCACGGAAAGCGCCGCATATCAGGCGGCGAGAAAGACAGTTGCGCGACCTGCGCCAGGTCCAGCGGCGCCACGCCCGAGGCGATCCGCTCGGGCCAGGCCAGCGCGTGGGCAATCGGCGTGCGCATGTCGGGGTTGCCCAACTGCGCCAGTACCGAGCCGTCGACATACGACACCATCGAGTGGATCACGCTCTGCGGGTGGATCACCACCTCGATGCGGTCGGCCGGGGCGCCGAACAGCCAGTGCGCCTCGATCACTTCCAGGCCCTTGTTCATCATGGTGGCGGAATCGACCGAGATCTTGCGGCCCATGACCCACTTGGGATGAGCCACCGCCTCTTCTACCGTGACCTGGTGCAGCGTGTCGACATCGCGCAGCAAGAAGGGACCGCCCGAGGCAGTCAGCATGATCTTTTCGACGCCGTGCGGCGCCAGCGCGCGCGAATAACCGGGCGGCAGGCATTGGAAGATGGCGTTGTGTTCGCTGTCGATCGGCAGCAGCGTGGCGTTGTGCGCCGCGACCGCATCCATCAGGAGCTGCCCCGAGATGACCAGCGCTTCCTTGTTGGCCAGCAGGATCTTCTTGCCGGCGCGGGCCGCCGCCAGGGTCGAAGCCAGACCGGCGGCGCCGACGATGGCGGCCATCACCATGTCGCAGCCATCGGCTGCGGCAATCGCGCACAGCGCCTCGGGGCCATGCGCGACCTCGGTGCGCAAGCCCCTGGCCGCCAGTTGCGCCGACAACGCGGACGCTGCCGCAGCAGTGCCGACGACTGCCACTTCTGGATTGAAACGTTCGCACTGCGCGGCCAGCTCGGCCACGCGCGAATGGGCGCTGAGCGCATAGACCCGATAGCGCTCGGGATGACGTGAAATCACGTCCAGCGTGGACACACCGATGGAGCCGGTGGATCCGAGAATACTGATGGACTGCATGGAAATTCCGGTTGGCCGGCCAGCGTCGCTCAAGGCGCCGCCAGCCACAGATCGATCAGCGCCGCCAGCGGCAGCACCGGGATAAGCGCATCGATGCGGTCGAGCACGCCACCATGGCCCGGCAGCAGGTTGCTGCTGTCCTTCATGCCGGCGCGACGCTTGAGTTGCGACTCGAACAGGTCGCCCACCACGCTGGCCGCCGCCATCACGGTCAGAACCGCCACGAAGCCGAGCCAGCCCCAGCGCTCGAACAGCCGATACTGGAAGGTTTCACCGAGCCCAACCGACATCGCCACCGCGGCCGAGATCACCAGCACCGCCAGCCAGCCGCCAACGGCGCCTTCCCACGACTTGCCCGGCGAAATGCCTGGCGCCAGCTTGTGGCGACCAAAACCCTTGCCCGCAAAGTAGGCGCCGATATCGGCCACCCACACCACCGCCATCACCGACAGCAGGTACAGCGGCGCACGGTGGAACAGATCGACGATGGCCACGAAGCAACCCAGGATCGCCACCATGTAGCTGCCGTTGAGCAGCCGGTTGGCGAACGCCTCGAAGGGAGGCAGCCCGACCCGCAGGCCGGGCACGAAGCGGATCACCCACAACGCCACGCACAGCATGTAGAGCGAGCGCACGCTGGGCATGCCGCTGTAGAACAGGATGACCGCAAAGGCCAGCGTCCACAGCACTGCCCATACGGCGGGCCGGGGGCTCTTGAACAGGCGGAAGCATTCCCATGCGCTGGCGGCAAAGAACACCAAGACCGCCATGGCAAACGCCGGGAAGAAATCGAAATACAGGATAGGCAACAGGATTGCCAGCAGGATCAACGCCGTGATGACACGCGTCTTGAGCATCAGGAAGCCTTTTTCTGGTCCAGCACCTGGGCACTGGTGCGCCCGAAGCGGCGCTCGCGTTGTTGATAGGAGGCAATCGCCAGATCCAGCGCCCGGCCGTCGAAGTCGGGCCAGAAGGTCTCGGTGAAGTACAGTTCGCTATACGCCAGTTGCCACAACAGGAAGTTGGAAACACGCTGCTCGCCGCCGGTGCGGATGAACAGGTCAGGCTCGGGCGCGTAGGCCATCGCCAGGTAAGGCGCCAGTTGCTCTTCGGCAAAGTCGGTCGCACCGGGATTGGCCCGGAGCATCTTGCCGACGGCCTGCATCACGTCCCAGCGACCGCCGTAGTTGGCGCACACCGTCAGGGTCAGGCGCGAATTGCCGGCCGTCTGCGCCTCGGCGCGGGCCGCCATCTCCTGCAGCTTGGGATCGAAACGGCTCATGTCGCCGACGATCCGGAGACGAATGCCGTTCTGGGCCATCTTGCCGACTTCGCGCTCGAGCACCGTCATGAACAAGCGCATCAGCACCGACACCTCATCGGCCGGACGGCGCCAGTTCTCGGAACTGAAGGCAAACAGGGTCAGGAATTCGATGCCGCGCACGGCGCAGGCTTCGACGATGTCGCGCACGGCATCCACGCCCTTGGCATGGCCTGCCACACGCGGCAGGAAACGCTTGGTTGCCCAACGTCCGTTACCGTCCATGATGATGGCAACATGACGCGGAACCGCGGATATATCCGGAACCGCAAGAGTTGAGCTTTGATGCTTCATGAATATTATTTAGTGCCTTGTTGCCCTGGTGCCAGGATGGGTTTATCGCACCATGGTAGCGGGCTGCGGGCGCTTTGACAAACCATCTGCATCAGCAGGAGAAAAGCCCGGCCCCGAGCCTGGACTCGAACCGGGCCAGCCAGGACCCCGGCCAGGAAGGCCGGCACGCATGCCCTGCCCTCTTTCCGGCCCGGAACCTGCGACGACGTCACACCGTCATGACTTCTTTTTCCTTGTCGCCGACCAGCTTGTCGATCTCGGCGACGAACTTGTCGGTCAGCTTCTGGATGTCGTCCTGGCCACGGCGCTCGTCATCTTCCGAGGCGACCTTGTCCTTGACCAGCTTCTTCAGGGCTTCGTTGCCGTCGCGGCGGATGTTGCGCACCGCGATCTTGGCGTCTTCGGCTTCGTTCTTGACCAGCTTGACCATTTCCTTGCGACGCTCTTCGGTCAGCGCCGGCATCGGCACGCGGATCAGCTCGCCGTGGGTGGCCGGATTCAGGCCCAGATCGGCTTCGCGGATGGCCTTCTCGATCACCGCCACCATTTTCTTCTCGTACGGTTGAACGCCGATGGTGCGAGCGTCGATCAGGGTCAGGTTGGCGACCTGCGACAGCCCGGTGCTGCTACCGTAGTAGTCCACCGTGACCTGATCCAGCAGACCGGTATGGGCACGACCGGTGCGCACCTTGGCCAGATTGGCCTTGAGCTGCTCGATCGACTTGCTCATTTTCTGTTCACTATTCTTCTTGACGTCAGCGACACTCATGCTGCTCTCCTAACTTGATACGGTAGATACTCATCTTCGATTCCGGCCAGCCGGAACGCAGATGCAAACGAAAATGCCGACATGGCCGGCGCATTGTAAACGCTAGACGCCGCCGCTACCACGGGGGGAGCGGCGTCATCATTCCATCATGCTCAGACGTGGACCAGGGTGCCTTCGTCCTCGCCCATCACCACGCGCTTCAGGGCGCCCGGCTTGATGATCGAGAATACCTTGATCGGCAGCTTCTGGTCACGACACAGCGCAAAGGCGGTCGCATCCATCACCTGCAGGTGCTTGGAAATGGCTTCGTCGAACGAAATCGATGTGTAGCGGGTCGCGGTCGGGTCTTTCTTGGGGTCGGCCGTGTAGACGCCATCGACCTTGGTGGCCTTGAGCACGATCTGGGCGCCGATCTCCGAACCGCGCAGTGCCGCTGCGGTATCGGTGGTGAAGAACGGGTTGCCGGTACCGGCGGCGAACACCACGACCTTGCCTTCTTCGAGGTATTGCAGGGCCTTGGGGCGGACGTAAGGCTCGACCACCTGTTCGATGCCGATGGCCGACATCACGCGTGCGGTCAGGCCGGCCTGGCGCATGGCATCGGCCAGTGCCAGCGAATTCATGACGGTGGCCAGCATGCCCATGTAGTCGGCCGTGGCGCGATCCATGCCCTGGGCGCCAGGCGCGACGCCACGGAAGATGTTGCCGCCGCCGATCACGATGGCCAGTTCGATACCCAGATTGCTGATTTCTGCCACATCCGCGACCATGCGTTCGATGGTCGCGCGATTGATACCGTAGGCGTCGTCGCCCATCAGTGCTTCGCCGGAGAGTTTGAGGAGTACGCGCTTATAGGCAGGTGTTGTCATTGCAGGGCTCCGTGTTCTATCCGATTTGAAATGCTTTGAATGGTCCACTTGGCTTTGATCGCGATGGCGAACGGCGCGGTTCGCCGCGAAAAGTCAGCGGACACTTGCTTGATTGTACTGCTGCGCCAATGGTACTCGTTCACATCACTTGCCACGGCCTGACCGAGTGGATCAGACAAACCCTGACAATAGATACGGCCCAGCCCGAAAGTTCCGGACGGGCTTAAAAAAACGGGCCTCTCGGCCCGCTTTCTTGTAACGCTTACTGTGCCTGCTTTGCTGCAGCCACTTGCGCTGCCACTTCGGCAGCAAAGTCGTCCTGCTTCTTCTCGATGCCTTCACCCACCACGTACATGACGAATGCCTTCACGCTCGAGTTGGCCGCCTTGAGCATCTGCTCGACGGTTTGCTTGTCGTTCTTCACGAAGGCCTGGTTGAACAGCGAGACTTCCTTCAGGTACTTCTGGACCGAACCCTCGACCATCTTGGTGGCGATATCGGCAGGCTTGCCCGATTCGGCCGCCTTCAGTGTTGCCACCGAGCGTTCCTTGGCGATCAGGTCGGCCGGCACTTGCTCGGACGACAATGCAACCGGCTTCATGGCGGCGATGTGCATGGCGACATCCTTGCCCACCTGCTCGTCGGCGCCGTCGAATTCGACGACCACGCCGATGCGGGTACCGTGCAGGTACGACGCCAGCTTGGCCGAGGTTTCGAAACGCTGGAAGCGACGGATCGCCATGTTCTCGCCGATACGACCGATCAGTTCGGTGCGCACTTCTTCCAGGGTACGACCGTCAGGCAGCTTGGCAGCAGCCAGTGCAGCCAGGTCAGCCGGATTGGCTTCGACCACCAGCTTGGCGGCAGCGTCGACCAGGGCGATGAATTCATCGTTCTTGGTCACGAAGTCGGTTTCACAGTTGACTTCGACCAGCGCGCCGACGTTGCCGGCGATGTAGGTTGCCACCACGCCTTCGGCGGTGATGCGCGAAGATGCCTTGGAGGCCTTGCTGCCCAGCTTGACGCGCAGCAGTTCTTCAGCCTTGACCATGTCGCCATCGGCTTCGGTCAGGGCCTTCTTGCATTCCATCATCGGCGCATCGGTCTTTGCGCGCAGTTCGCCTACCATTGCTGCGGTAATTGCCGCCATATTCATTCTCCTGACTGGGGGGCGCGCCGCCGTTGGCGACACGCTTGAAACTAGAAAATTGACTCAAAAAAAAGGGGCCACCGCGTGTTCCGCTGTCACCCCTTTTTGTTGCCTTCAGCGAAAAGCGGATTAGGCCTGTTCGCTGACCTCGACGAATTCGTCGCCCTTGACTGCTTCAACCACGTCGTTGACGGCGTTGGCACGGCCTTCCAGGACTGCGTCGGCGATACCGCGTGCGTACAGTGCGATTGCCTTGGCCGAGTCATCGTTACCAGGGATGATGTAGTTCACGCCTTCTGGCGAGTGGTTGGTATCGACCACGCCGATGACCGGGATACCCAGCTTGGCGGCTTCGGTGATGGCGCCCTTGTGGTAGCCGACGTCGATGACGAAGATTGCGTCAGGAATGCCGCCCATGTCCTTGATGCCGCCGATGGACTTTTGCAGCTTTTCCAGTTCGCGACGGAACAGCAGGCCTTCCTTCTTCGACAGCTTCTCGACCGAACCGTCTTCGATCGACGCTTCCATGTCCTTCAGGCGCTTGATCGAGGTCTTGATGGTCTTGAAGTTGGTCAGCATGCCGCCCAGCCAGCGCTGGTCAACGAAAGGCACGCCTGCGCGCTGGGCTTCGCCAGCCAGGATTTCACGTGCTTGACGCTTGGTGCCAACGAACAGGATGGTGCCGCGGTTGGACGACAGTTGACGAACGTACTTGGTCGCCTCTTGGAACAGACCCAGGGTCTTTTCCAGGTTGACGATGTGAATCTTGTTGCGGTGACCGAAGATGAACGGCGCCATCTTTGGGTTCCAGAAACGGGTTTGGTGACCGAAGTGGACACCGGCTTCCAGCATTTCGCGCATTGTGACAGACATGAATTTCTCCAGGGTTTGGTCTGGAATCCGCTCGGTCATCCGACATATGCCGGACACCCTTTGGCGAACGGATTCGCGTTTCAAGTGATATTGCTCTATGGATACTACCAATTACTACTGCTTCGCGGGCCCTGCCTGCACGTGCTGCTGTCCGCATTGCTTCGACAACAACTTCGCATCCGGCCGGGGCCTCGCCAACCCGATTTCAGGTTAGCCCGGCATTGTACTCAAGTGCACCATTTTGTTCAAGGGGTATGCGCACCTGAAAAACTGGCCGCAATGTGCTCGCATCGTCTCATCCGCAGCCGGCGCGTGCCGTAGCGCCCGACAAGCACAGGTGGTCTCGACTATAATTCGACTTTGACGATTTACAACGAAATAGCGACTGACCATGAGCAACATCATCATCAAGACCGCCGCCGACATCGAAGGCATGCGCGTAGCCGGTCGCCTGGCCGCCGAAGTACTCGATTACATCACGCCCTTTGTCAAACCCGGCGTCACCACGGGCGAACTCGACCGCCTCTGCCACGAGTACATGACCAATGTGCAAGGCAGCGTCCCGGCCCCGCTGAACTACTGCCCGCCGGGCTACACGCCCTACCCCAAGGCCATCTGCACCTCGCTCAATGACGTGATCTGCCACGGCATCCCGGGCGACAAGGCCCTCAAGAGCGGCGACGCCCTCAACATCGACGTCACCATCATCAAGGATGGTTACCACGGCGACACCAGCCGCATGTTCTTTGTCGGCCCGCCGTCGATCCTGGCACGCCGCCTCACCGAGATCACCTACGAATGCATGTGGCTGGGCATCAGCAAGATCAAGCCCGGCGCCCATCTGGGCGACATCGGCCACGTGATCCAGCAGCATGCCGAAAAGGCCGGCTACAGCGTGGTCCGCGAATTCTGCGGCCACGGTATCGGCCAGGTATTCCACGAAGAGCCGCAGGTGCTGCACTACGGGCGCCCCGGCACCCTGGATGTGTTGCAGGCCGGCATGATCTTCACGGTCGAACCGATGATCAACGCCGGTCGCCGTGAAATCAAGGAAATGCCCGACGGCTGGACCATCAAGACCAAGGATCGCAGCCTGTCGGCCCAATGGGAACATACCGTGCTGGTCACCGAAACCGGCTACGAGATACTGACCGTCTCGCCCAACATGCCGGCGCCGCCGGCCTTCATCACGCAGCCGGCCGCTGTCACCGCCTGAACCTGGCGCCAGTCGCCGTGCGGGGGCACGCGACAGGCGCCTGGGCATGAAACCTGCTAAAACGATTCATGCCCCCTCCCTGCCGCATTCACTCATCTCAAAGCCGATGCCGAACCTCGCCGTCACGCTCAAGAAGCAACTGAAGCTGGCTCGCCAGCAAGTCATCGACACATTCCAGTCCAACCACAAGCCGGAGCAACTGCTCATCCAGTTGCGACGCAGCGTCGACGAAGCGCTCACCGAAGCCTGGCGCGCGCTGGCCATGCCGGCCGAGGCGGCGCTGGTGGCGGTGGGCGGCTATGGGCGCGGCGAGCTGTTTCCGCATTCGGATGTCGATGTGCTGGTGCTGCTGGCACACGCGCCGACCGCGGACGAAAAGGAAAAGCTCGAAACCCTGGTGCAGCTGTTCTGGGACATCGGCCTCGAGATCGGCCACAGCATTCGCACCATCGATGAGTGCATGAACGAATCGGCGGCCGACATCACGGTCCAGACCAGCCTGCTGGAGGCGCGCCTGGTCAGTGGCAACCGCGGCCTGTTCAAGCAACTGCAGGAACGCTATCAGGCAGCGCTCGACCCGCTGGCTTTCTTCCAGGCCAAGACGCTCGAAATGCGCCAGCGCCACATCAAGTACGAAGACACTCCCTACAGCCTGGAGCCGAACTGCAAGGAAAGCCCGGGCGGCATGCGCGACCTGCAGGTGATCCTGTGGGTGGCCAAGGCGGCCGGACTGGGCGATTCATGGACCAAGCTGGCCGAGCACGGCATGCTCACCGCCACCGAGGCGCGCCAGTTGCGCCAGAAGGAGCGCGCCTTCAAGGATATCCGGATCCGCCTGCATATCTATACCGGCCGCCGCGAAGACCGGCTGGTATTTGACATCCAGACCCAGATCGCCGAGACCTTCGGCTTCAAGACCACCGACACCCGCCGCGCCAGCGAATACCTGATGCAGCGCTACTACTGGGCGGCCAAGGCGGTGGTGCAGCTCAACACCATCCTGCTGCAGAACATCGAGGCCCATCTGTTTCCGCAGCAGATCGTGCCCAAGCGCATCAACGACCGCTTCAACGAAGTCAACGGCTTCGTCGATATCGCCCATGACGACGTGTTCGAACAGACGCCGTCGGCCATGCTCGAGGTGTTCCTGGTGCGCTCCCAGCACCCCGAACTCAAGGACCTGTCGGCGCGCACCATGCGCGCGCTGTGGCATGCGCGCTTCAAGATCGACAACGCGTTTCGCAACGACCCCGAGAACCATCGGCTGTTCATGCAGATCATGCAGGGCAAGCGCGGCATCATCCATGCCTTGCGCGGGATGAATGCCTCCAGCGTGCTGGGCCGCTACCTGCCGAACTTCCGCCATATCGTGGGCCAGATGCAGCACGACCTGTTCCACGTCTATACGGTCGACCAGCACATCCTGATGGTGGTGCGCAACGTGCGCCGCTTCACCATGAGCGAGCACGCCCACGAATATCCGTTTTGCAGCCAGCTGATGGCCAACTTCGGCCAGCCCTGGGTGCTGTACGTGGCGGCACTGTTCCACGACATCGCCAAGGGCCGGGGCGGCGACCATTCCACGCTGGGCATGGTGGATGCGCGCCAGTTCTGCCAGCAGCATGGCATCTCGGAAGAAAACACCGAACTGATCGTGTTCCTGGTCGAACGCCACCTGGCCATGTCGCACGTGGCGCAAAAGCAGGATCTGTCGGACCCCGAGGTGATCGCCCAGTTTGCGCGCCTGGTCGGCGACGAGCGGCACCTGACGGCGCTCTACCTGCTGACGGTGGCCGACATCCGTGGCACCAGCCCCAAGGTATGGAATGCCTGGAAGGGCAAGCTGCTGGAAGACCTCTATCGCATGACGCTGCGGGCACTGGGCGGCGAGGCGCCGTCGGCCGACCGCGAACTCAAGAATACCCAGCAGGAAGCGATCAAGACGCTGCGCCTGTACGGCTTGCCGGCGGACGCCCATGTCCAGTTCTGGAAGCAGCTCGACGTGGCTTACTTCCTGCGCCACGACGCCTCCGACATCGCCTGGCAGACGCGCTGCTTCCACGACAAGATCGACAGCGCCGTGCCGCTGGTGCGCTGTCGCCTGGCGCCGATCGGCGAAGGCGTGCAGGTGGCGGTCTACACGCCCGACCAGCCCGACCTGTTTGCCCGCATCTGCAGTTATTTCGACCAGAAGAACTTCAGCATCTTCGACGCCAAGATCCACACCACGCAGAAGAACTATGCCCTCGATGCGTTCCTGATCAATGCGCCCGTGTTTGCCAAGAACTACCGCGACATCATCAACCTGATCGAGCACGAACTGGCGCAGCTGCTGCAATCGACCACCGAATTGCCGCCGCCGTCCAAGGCGCGCCTGTCGCGACTGTCGCGCACCTTCCCGGTCAATCCGGCGGTCGACCTGCGGCCCGACGAGCGCGGGCAATACTACCTGCTGTCGGTCTCGGCCAACGACCGCGCCGGGCTGCTGTATTCGATTTCCAATGTGCTGGCCAAGTACCGCATCAACCTGCATACCGCCAAGGTGATGACGCTGGGCGAGCGGGTCGAGGACGTGTTCCTGATCGATGGCCCGGGCCTGTCCCAGGCGCGGATCCAGATCATGCTCGAAACCGATCTGCTCAAGACGCTGCGCATTTGATCGACTCAAAGGATTTACAATCTCGGGCGCCGGCGTTGTTGCCGGCGTTTTCACCCCCATTCACACCCGTTTCAAGCAAGGCAAGCCATGACCGAACCCGTCCGTCTCTCCAAACGCATGTCCGAACTCGGCCTGTGCTCGCGCCGCGAAGCCGACGAGTGGATAGAAAAAGGCTGGGTGCGCGTCGATGGCGCGGTGGTGTCGGTATTGGGCAGCAAGGTGCTGCCGCACCAGAAGGTGACGGTCGAACGCCAGGCCAGCGCCGAACAGGCGCAGCGCGTGACGATCCTGATCAACAAGCCGATGGGCTTCGTCAGCGGCCAGGCCGAGGACGGCTACAAGCCGGCCGTGACGCTGGTCAATGGCGAGTCGCGCTGGGCCGAAGACGATTGCGACATGCAATATCACCCGCGCCAGCTGCGCAGCCTGGTGCCGGCGGGACGCCTGGATATCGATTCGGTGGGCCTCTTGGTGCTGACCCAGGATGGCCGCATCGCCAAGCACCTGATCGGCGAGGATTCGTCGGTCGACAAGGAATACCTGGTCCGGGTGCAATACACCCGCCCGGGCCGCCTGCCGGAGCACGACCTGAAGCGCCTCAACCACGGCCTGATCATGGACGGCAAGCCGCTGCGCCACGCCAAGGTGGTGTGGCAGAACGAAGATCAGTTGAGCTTTACCCTGCGCGAAGGCAAGAAGCGCCAGATCCGCCGCATGTGCGACATGGTGGGCTTGAAAGTGATTGGCCTGAAACGGGTGCGGATCGGCGGCGTCAAGCTGGGCGAACTGCCCACCGGGCAATGGCGGTATCTGCGGCCTGACGAGACGTTCTAGGCGACGGTGGTGGAAATATAAGCAACCTGTCGTCCCGGCGAAGGCCGGGACCCAGTGGCTTCGGTAGCATCACGCGGACGCCCGAAAGACGCTGGGTCCTGACTTTCGTCAGGACGACGGCATCAAAGGAAGCGGTCCAGGATCTTCCGGCTGTGCTTGTCCAGCGCCTTCAGGTCACGCACCAGGAACTGGATACCGTGACTGTCCGCCACCAGCAAGGCCGACTGCGGCAGGCGACGGATATCCTCCTCGCCGCGCAACGTGAACGTGGTGGCGCCCCGACTGGTCTGCACCGTCCACTCGCTCGGTGTCGCGTAGGTCGAAACGCTATCGATGCGCACGATCTCCGGCATGAATTCGCGACTCGCCAGCTCTTCCTCGACCAGCCCCCGCACTTCCGGCGTGACCTGCTGCAGGCGGTCGATCCAGGCCAGTTCATGGCCATCGCTGCTGACGATGGAAATACCGTGATCAGGTGCGCCAATCGGAAACGCCCGCACCGGAATCACGTTCTCATGGGTCACGCCATCGGCGTCGACCAATACCAGGCGCCCGAAGTTGTTGCGCCGCAACTGTAGCGCCAGCAGCGCCTGTTCAACGTTGGTAGTCATGCTCAAACCCCTCCCTCGGCCTGGCTCACCGATACGTCGGCTTCGCCATCCGGATTGCGCGCCTGCGCCTGATACAACTTGTAGTAATGCCCTTCGCGCGCCATCAGTTCTTCGTGGTTGCCCACTTCCACCACCTGGCCGCGATCCAGCACCACCAGACGATCGGCCTTGCGCAGGGTCGACAGGCGGTGGGCGATGGCGATCGTGGTGCGGCCCTTGACCAGGTTGTCGAGCGCCTTCTGGATTTCTTTCTCGGTGGTGGTATCGACCGATGAAGTCGCTTCATCGAGAATCAGGATACGCGGGTCGATCAGCAGCGCCCGCGCAATCGAGATGCGCTGGCGCTCGCCGCCCGACAGCGCCTGGCCGCGCTCGCCCACCAGCGAATCGTAGCCCTGCGGCAGACGCAGGATGAATTCGTGGGCATGCGCGGCACGGGCGGCGGCGACGATTTCTTCACGGGTCGCGTCCGGCTTGCCGTAGGCGATATTCTCGGCAATCGTGCCGAAGAACAGGAAAGGCTCCTGCAGCACCAGCCCGATGTTGCGGCGATATTCCGAGATCGGCAGCGAACGGATATCGACACCATCGACCCGGATCGCACCCTCCGACACGTCATAGAAGCGGCAGATCAGGTTGACCATGGTGCTCTTGCCGGAGCCGCTATGACCGACCAGGCCGATCATCTCGCCCGGCGCAATCGTCAGGCTCATGTCGCGGATCACCGCCCGGTTACCGTAGCGGAAGCCGATGTTGCGCACTTCGATGGCGCCCTGCACCTTCTCGATATGCACCGGGTTGGCTGGCTCCGGCACGCTCGAGACGTGGTCCAGGATGTCGAAGATGCGCTTGGCGCCGGCGGCCGCCTTCTGCGTGACCGACACGATACGGCTCATCGAATCCAGGCGCGTGTAGAAACGGCTGATATAGGCCAGGAAAGCGGTCAGCACACCGACCGTGATCTGGTTGCCCGACACCTGCCAGATACCGAACACCCACACCACCAGCAGCCCGATCTCGGTCAGCAGCGTGACGGTGGGCGTAAATAACGACCAGATCTTGTTGACCCGGTCATTGACCAGCAGGTTGTGGCGGTTGGCCTCGCGGAAGCGATCCACCTCGCGCTTTTCCTGGGCAAAGGCCTTGACCACGCGAATGCCGGGGATGGTGTCGGCCAGCACGTTGGTCACCTCGGACCAGATGCGGTCGATCTTTTCAAAGCCGTGCCGCAGGCGATCGCGCACCACGTGGATCATCCAGGCGATGAACGGCAACGGCAGCAACGTGACCAGCGCCAGCCAGGGATTGATCGAGATCAGGATCGCCGCCGTCATGATGATCATCAGCACATCGATGGCGAAGTCGAGCAGGTGCAGCGACAGGAACACGCAGATGCGATCGGTCTCGGAGCCGATGCGGGCCATCAGGTCGCCGGTGCGCTTGCCGCCGAAATACTCCTGCGACAACCGCAACAGATGTTCATAGGTGCTGGTACGCAGATCGGCGCCGATGCGCTCCGACACCAGCGCCAGGATATAAGTGCGGGCCCAGCCCAGCCCCCAGGCCAGCAGCGCCGCCGCCAGCAGGCCGCTCAGGTACTTGGTGGCCAGCTCGACATTGATCGGCGCCCCGTTCTGGAACGGGATCAGCACGTTGTCCATCAGCGGCATGGTCATGTAGGGCGGCACCAGCGTGGCGGCGGTCGACGCCAGCGTCAGCAGGAAGCCCAGCAGCAGCGAGCCCTTGTAGGGCTTGGCAAAGCGCGACAGGCGAAACAGCGCCCAGGTCGACGGCGGCGCTTCCTTGGCTTCCGGGCAGATGGCGCAGCTTTCCTGCCCCTCGGGAATGGGTGCCTTGCATTGCGGGCAGAGATCGCCGCCCTCATCGGCTGGCGTGATGCCGGACGCGGCCAGGTCGCGCTGTTGCTCGAACAGCTTGATCAACCGCAGCGATTGCGGGTTGTGCGCCAGCGTATAGCGCCAGACGGCCAGGCGGCCGTGGGTGTCGCACAGCTCGAGCGTGCCCACGCCGGCGTGGTCGATATGCTTGAGCGACAGATCGGCGCGGTAATCCCACTCCTGCCACAGTTGGCCATCGCGCCCACCGGGGCTATTGGCCAGCAGGCGCGTTTCGGTCGCCACCAGCAGCGACGGCTTGAATTGCAGGTGCGTATCAAGGTCCAGCTCAAGCCAGGCGACGATGCTTTCGCCGGCGGCCAGGCGGGCCTGGGTTTCCGTCTTCCAGCGTTCGGGCAGGCTGGCATGGGCGGAATAAATAGTGTCAGTAGTCATTTAAAGGCAGAGTTGCGCCCGATGTGAGCGGTATTACTTCTACAGATGGTCAATGCGCCAGGTCTGTCTGGCGTCCCCCCGACAACCGACTGCGAGCAGCGCGCGATTATAGCGCAGCGCCGACGCCATTCGAACGGCCCCCCTGCGGGGCAGTCGGTCGAAGCGGCGCAGAGGACATAACGCGACAGACACCTGATCGGTGCACCGCGACTTTTTTTGCGGCCAGCCTCGCACGCCGGGCCGGGGCTCTGCCACAATGTTGCCGTTTTTCACCAAAGCGTGCTGCTGACTTGGCTTTTTGATCACGGCAGTAAACCAAATGTGTCCCGGCACGTTACAGGAGCATGCGTTATTCTGACGGAATCCTGACCGAATAATTCTGTCCGACCTAATAATAGAAAACCCAGCTGAGCGGTAACAAGACCCATCGACACGCAACAATCGGCCCACGTCCAGATATGAAAAACATAGAATTCCTCCGTTTCCTGCCCCTGCAAGGTCCCAATATCTGGACCTATCGTTCGGCGCTCGAGGTGTGGATCGACATCGGCGAACTGGAAGATTTCCCGTCCAATACCATTCCCGGCTTCACCGACCGCCTGACTACCTGGCTGCCCACGCTGATCGAGCATCGCTGCAGCTATGAAGTGCGTGGCGGCTTCGTGCAGCGCCTGCACGAAGGCACCTGGCCCGGCCATATCCTGGAACACGTCACGCTGGAGCTGCAGAACCTGGCCGGCCTGCCGGGCGGCTTCGGCAAGGCCCGTGAAACCAATGTGCGCGGCGTCTACAAGGTGGTGGTGCGCGCACGCCACGAAACGGTGACCCGCGCCGCGCTATACGCCGCCCGCGACCTGGTCATGGCCGCCATCGAGAACCGCCCCTTCAGCGTCGATGCCGCACTCGAGAAACTGCGCGGCATGGTCGACAAGCTGTGCCTGGGACCCAGCACCGCCTGCATCGTCGACGCCGCCGAAGAACGCCGCATTCCGACCATCCGCCTGTCCGAAGGCAACCTGGTGCAGCTCGGCCATGGCTGCCGCCAGCGCCGCATCTGGACGGCAGAGTCGGACCAGACCGGCGCCATCGCCGAAAGCATCTCGCGCGACAAGGACCTGACCAAGACCCTGCTGGAGAACTGCGGCCTGCGGGTGCCCGAAGGTCGCCTGGTCGACAGCCCCGAAGACGCCTGGAACGCAGCCGAAGACATCGGCCTGCCGGTGGTGGTCAAGCCGTGTGACGCCAACCACGGCCGTGGCGTCTTCATCGATCTCAATACCCGCGAAGAAATCGAGACCGCCTACAAGGTGGCGCTGGACGAAGGTAGCGGCGTGCTGGTCGAACGCTATGTCAGCGGCCTCGAACACCGGCTGCTGATCGTCGGCGGCAAGCTGGCCGCGGCCGCCCGGGGCGAGCCGATCTTCATCGTCGGCGACGGCAAGTCCACCGTCCAGCAACTGCTGGATGAACTCAACCGCGACCCGCGTCGCGGCCTGCTCGAAGAACACCTGCTGGACCCGGTCCTGCTGGAACGCGAACCGGCAGCCGTGCTTGAGCTGCAGCGCCAGAACCTGACCACCGAGTCGGTCCCCGCCTCCGGCCGCCGCGTGCTGCTGTTGCGCAATGGCAATGTATCGGCCGACGTCACCGACCAGGTCCATCCGAGCGTGGCGGCGGCGGCCTCGCTGGCGGCCCGCATCGTCGGGCTCGACATCGCCGGCGTCGACATCGTGGCCGAAGACATCTCGCGCCCGCTGGCCGACCAGGGCGGCGCCATCGTCGAGGTCAATGCCGGCCCCGGCCTGCTGATGCACCTGAAACCGTCCGAAGGCGCGGCGCGTCCGGTGGGCGAGGCCATCGTCGACAACCTGTTCCGCGACGACGAAAATGGTCGCATTCCCATCGTCGGCATCACCGGCACCCACGGCAAGACCACCATTGCGCGCCTGGTGGCGCGCATCATCCACCTGTCGGGCAAGCACGTCGGCCTGGCCTGTGGCGATGGCCTGTATTTCGGTGAGCGCCTGGTCGAACGCGGCAATCGGGCCAACTGGGCGGCCGCCCATCGGGTCCTGCTCAACCGTGCCGTCGAAGCTGCCGTGTTCGAGAACAGCAGCGTGGCGATCCTGTCCGAAGGGCTGGCGTACGACCGCTGCCTGGTGGGCGTGGTGGCCAACATCGACCCGACCGACAGCCTGCCGGAGTACTACATCGAGAACGCCGAACAACTGGCCACCAAGGTCAAGCGCACCCAGGTCGACCTGGTCCTGCCGGATGGCGCGGCGGTTCTGAATGCCGACGATCCGCTGGTGGCCGACATGGCCCAGTTGTGCGACGGCGAGGTGATCTTCTTCAGCGTCGACCCGGCTTCCCCGCTGGTAGCCGAGCATCGCAGCCAGGGCAAGCGCGCCGTGCTGCTGCGCGGCGGCGACGTGATCCAGGTTGAAGGTGCCAGCGAAACCCGCGTCAGCTCGGTCGACGCGATTCCGTTGACCGAAAAAGGCGCGGTCGCCTATCAGGTCGAGAACGTGCTGGCCGCAGTCGGTGCGGCCTGGGCGCTCGGTATCACGCCCGACCTGATCCGCGCCGGCATCGAGTTGTTCGGCACCGAACAGGCCGAAGAGCAAGGTTTCACATTCAAGACCCAGGCGGCCTGAGGCCACCCGGAAGAATCAAGACTGAAGAGAACAGGAAAACTGTCCATGGACGTTTCACGCATACGCGCCCTGCGCGGCCCAAACCTCTGGTGCAGGCACACCGCCATTGAAGCCATCGTCTCGTGTTCGGAAACCGAACGCGTCATCGATGACATGCCGGGCTTCGAAATCCGCCTGCGCGCCCGCTTCCCGCAGATCGGCTTCCTGCAGCCGGATGGCGGCACGCAAGTGGTGTCGATGGCCCACGGGCTGGCGGCCGCCGCCCTGGCGCTGCAATCGCAAGCCGGTTGCCCGGTGACCTTCAGCCGCACCGTATCGACCATCGAGACCGGGGTCTACCAGGTGGTGGTGGAGTACAGCGAGGAAGAAGTCGGCCGCCTGGCGCTGGACCTGGCGCTGCAGCTGTGCCGCGCCGCCCAGGACGATACGCCCTTCGACCTGACCGTGGCATTGGCCCGCATTCGCGAACTCGACGAAGACGTGCGCCTGGGACCCAGCACCGCCTCCATCGTCAATGCGGCGATCAAGCGCGGCATCCCGTTTCGCCGCCTGACCCAGGGCAGCATGGTGCAGTTCGGCTGGGGCAGCCGCCAAAAGCGCATCCAGGCCGCCGAGACCAGCAACACCAGCGCGATTGCCGAATCGATCGCCCAGGACAAGGACCTGACCAAGATGCTGCTGCACGCAGCCGGGGTGCCGGTGCCCAACGGCCGCGTGGTCACCACCGTGGAAGACGCCTGGGCCGCAACCCAGGAAATCGGCTCGGCCGTGGTGATCAAGCCGCTCGACGGCAACCAGGGCAAAGGCGTGGCGGTCAACATCAGCAGCCGCGAACAAGTCGAGGCGGCCTTTGCCACGGCCGCGCGCATCAGCGACGAAGTGATCGTCGAACGCTACCTGCACGGCCACGACTATCGCCTGCTGGTGATCGGCAACAAGCTGGTGGCAGCCGCCCGCCGCGACCCGCCGCAGGTCATCGGTGACGGCGTGCACACGATCCGGCAACTGATCGAACAGGTCAATGCCGACCCGCTGCGTGGCGACGGTCATGCCACTTCGCTGACCAAGATCCGCCTGGACGACATCGCCCTGGGCGTGCTGGCCGGCCAGAACCTGGACCCGGAAGCCATCCCCGCGCAAGGCGTGCGGGTGGTCCTGCGCAACAATGCCAACCTGTCCACCGGCGGCACCGCCACCGACGTGACCGAGGATGTGCATCCCGACATGGCCGCGCGCGCCATTGCGGCGGCCCAGATGGTGGGACTGGATATCTGCGGCGTCGACGTGGTGTGCAACTCGGTACATTCGTCGATGGAAGAACAAGGCGGCGGCATCGTCGAGGTCAACGCCGCTCCCGGCCTGCGCATGCACCTCTCGCCGTCCTACGGCAAGAGCCGCGACGTGGGCGAAGCGATCGTCTCGACCATGTACCAGGATGGTGACGACGGTCGCATTCCGGTAGTGGCGGTGGCCGGCACCAACGGCAAGACCACCACGGTGCGCCTGATCACCCACCTGCTGGCAGAAACCGGCCTGCGCGTGGGCATGACCAATACCGATGGCGTCTATATCGACAAGCAACGCATCGACACTGGCGACTGCAGCGGCCCGCGCAGCGCCCGCAACGTGCTGTTCCACCCCGACGTCGATGCCGCCGTGCTGGAGACCGCGCGTGGCGGCGTGCTGCGCGAAGGCCTGGGCTTCGACCGCTGCCAGGTGGCGGTGGTCACCAACATTGGCATGGGCGATCACCTGGGCCTGTCCTACATCAGCACGGTCGAAGACCTGGCGGTGGTCAAGCGCGTGATCGTCGAGAACGTCGCACCGACCGGCATGGCGGTGCTCAATGCGGCCGACCCGATGGTGTCGAAGATGGCCTTGAGCTGCCCCGGCTCGGTGACCTTTTTCGCGCTGGATGCGCAACATCCGATCATGGCGACCCATCGGGCCCAGGGTCAACGCGTGATCTACCGCGACGGCGACGCCATCGTGGTGGCCCAGGGCGACTTCGAGAAGCGTCTGAAGTTGTCGGGCATCCCGCTGACCCGCAATGGCGGCATCGGCTTCCAGGTCGAGAACGTGATGGCATCGGTGGGTGCGGCCTGGGCGCTGGACCTGGACTGGGCGCATGTCACCGCGGCCCTGAACAGCTTCATCAGCGACAGCGACACGGCGCCTGGCCGCTTCAACCTGTTCGACTACAAGGGCGCGACCCTGATCGCCGACTACGGTCACAATCCGGACGCCATCTCGGCCCTGATCAAGGCCGTCGACAGCATGCCGGCCAAGCGTCGCTCGGTGGTCATCAGTGGCGCCGGCGACCGCCGCGACATCGATATCACGCGTCAGACCGAAATGTTGGGCGATGCCTTTGACGAGGTGGTGCTGTATCAGGACCAATGCCAGCGCGGTCGCAGCGACGGCGAAGTGATCGCACTGCTGCGCCAGGGCCTGGAAAAAGCTACCCGCACAGCCGAGGTCAAGGAAATCCATGGCGAATTCCTGGCCATCGATACGGCGCTGGCGGCGCTTAATGACGGCGACCTGTGCCTGATCCTGATCGACCAGATCGACGAGGCGCTGGCGCATATCAATGCGCGGGTAGCCGAGGTGGGTTGATCGCGATCGACCGCAGGGGCGACGGATTGGTTATATTCCACCCGCCGTCGTCCTGACGAAAGTCAGGACCCAGCGTCTTTCGACGTTCATGTGGTGCTGCTAAAGCCACTGGGTCCCGGCATGCGCCGGGACGACGGATTGGTTATATCCCTACCCCCGTCGTCACCCTAATCGTCCTGATTGGGATCAAGCTCCGGAAACAAAATCTCCGTAAACCCGAACTGGCTGAAATCACGGATCCGCATCGGGTACAGAATCCCTAACAGGTGGTCGCACTCGTGCTGCACCACCCGCGCATGAAAACCATCCACCGTGCGGTCGATGGGCTCGCCATCGAGGTCAAACCCCTGGTAACGCAGACGGCTCCAGCGCGGCACCACGCCGCGCAGGCCGGGCACCGACAGGCACCCTTCCCAGCCATCCTCCTCTTCATCCGACAACGGCGTCAGCACCGGATTGATCAGTACCGTCTCGGGCACCGCAGGGGCATCCGGATAACGCTGGTTCTGGCCGAAGCCGAAGATCACCAGTTGCAGGTCGACGCCGATCTGGGGCGCCGCCAGGCCGGCGCCGTTGACGGCGCGCATGGTCTCGAACATATCGTCCACCAGGGCCTTCAGTGCAGGGGTGCCGAATTCGGCCACCGGCTGCGCCTGGCGTAGCAGGCGCGGGTCCCCCATCTTTAGTATGTCGCGCAGCGCCATCGTATTCTCCAGCAGGATCGATTAACAAAAAAACGCCCGGCATGCACCGGGCGTCTTCGATTGTCGCAGATTGCGGCGCGTTGCGCCGCCGCGGATCAACCCTGCTTGTTGCCGATTTCCTTCAGGTACTCGGTAAAGGCAGGACCGGTCTCGTGGTGCTTCATGCCCATGGCGACCATTGCCTTGAGGTAACCCAGCTTGGAGCCGCAGTCATAACGCTGGCCCTGGTAGCGATACGCCAGCACCGACTCGGCCTGCATCAGCTTGGCGATGCCATCGGTGAGCTGGATTTCGCCGCCGGCGCCACGCTCGATGTTCTCCAGGTAGTCGAAGATACGGTTGTTCAGCACATAGCGACCGACCACGGCCAGGGTCGACGGCGCATCATCGGGCGCAGGCTTTTCGACGATGGCGTTGACCCGCTCCAGGTCGGGCTGGTACGACGTGGCGCTGACGATACCGTATTGCTTGGTATCGGCGCGCGGCACATCCTGCACCGCCAGCATGCTCATGCCTTCGCGCTGGTAGATGTCGGTCATCTGCGCCAGCACCGGACGCTGGCCGGCATCGACATCCATGAAGTCGTCCGCCAGCAGCACGGCAAACGGCTCTTCGCCGATCACCGGGCGCGCGCACAGCACCGCGTGGCCCAGGCCCAGCGGAGTCGACTGGCGAATGAAGATGCAATTGACGTTCTTCGGGATCACGTTGCGCACGATGTCCAGCAGTTGCTTCTTGCCGGCGGCTTCGAGTTCGCTTTCGAGCTCGTAGGCCTTGTCGAAGTGATCTTCGATGGCGCGCTTGTTGCGACCGGTGATGAACACCATTTCGGTGATGCCGGCGGCAACCGCTTCCTCGACCGCGTAGTGAATCAGCGGCTTGTCGACGATGGGCAGCATTTCCTTCGGCTGCGCCTTGGTCGCAGGCAGAAAGCGGCTACCAAGGCCGGCCACGGGAAATACGGCTTTCTTGATCTTCTTGATCATTATTGCTCCCTTAGATAAATCTTAGTGATTGCGTCCGGCCTGATACCGTGCGAGTGCGCAAAGTGTAATGCAATGCCGATAACAAATTATGTTCGTTTCGTGACACGCAACTTACGTGCCGCTGTTACAAAGTGCCTTCAACCCATCCTCGTCCAGAATCGCCAGGCCCAGCTCCTCGGCCTTGGCCAGCTTGCTGCCCGCCTCGGCCCCAGCCACCACGTAACTGGTCTTCTTCGACACCGAACCGGCGACCTTGCCACCGGCCGCCTCGATCATCTGCGAAGCCTCATCGCGCGACAGGTTGGGCAACGTCCCGGTCAGCACGAAGGTCTTGCCGGCCAGGTGCTTGGGCTGGCTGTCGCTGCCGGCGTCTTCGCTCCACTGCAGGCCGACGGCGCGCAACTGCTCGACCAGTTCGACATTGAGCGCATCGTCGAAGAAAGCGCGAATCGACGCCGCCACTACCGGGCCGATATCGGCCACGTCCAGCAATTGCGCCTCATCGGCCGCCAGCACCTTGTCGAGGCTGCCGAAGTGTCGCGCCAGCTCCTTGGCGGTGGCTTCGCCGACATGGCGGATGCCTAATGCATAGATGAAGCGCGCCAGGGTGGTCTGCTTGGACTTCTGCAGTGCATCGAGCACGTTCTGGGCCGATTTGTCGGCCATGCGATCGAGTTCGGATAGCGCCGACAAGCCCAGGCGATACAGATCGGCCGGCGTATTGACGACATGCCTATCGACCAGCTGTTCGACCAATTGTTCACCGAGGCCTTCAATATCCATGGCGCGGCGCGACGCAAAATGCTGCAGCCCGCCCTTGCGCTGGGCGGTGCACTTGAGCCAGCCGCCGGAGCAACGGGCGATGGCCTCGTCCTCCAGCCGCACGATCGGCGAATCGCAGACCGGGCAGGTCTTGGGCATGACGAATTGACGGGCGTCTTGCGGACGCTTTTCGGGCACGTGCGCCACCACCTCGGGAATCACATCGCCGGCGCGCCGCACGATGACGGTGTCGCCGATGCGCACATCCTTGCGCCGTACCTCGTCCTCGTTGTGCAAGGTGGCGTTAGTGACGGTGACGCCGCCCACAAAGACCGGATTGAGCCTGGCCACCGGGGTGATGGCGCCGGTACGGCCCACCTGCACTTCGATGTCCAGTACCTGGGTCAGGGCTTCCTGGGCCGGGAATTTATGGGCCAGCGCAAAACGCGGCGCGCGCGAGACGAAACCCAGGTGCTTTTGCTGGTCGAGCCGGTCGACCTTGTAGACCACGCCATCGATTTCGTACGGCAGGCCATCGCGCTTGTCGCCGATGCCGCGGTAGAACGCCAGCAAGCCGTCGGCACCGGTCACCACCGCCCGCTCGCGGCAGACCGGCAAGCCCAGCTGCCCGTACCAATCGAGCAACGCCGAGTGCGAGGCCGGCATGTCGGCGCCTTCGAGCACGCCGATGCCATAGGCGAAGAAGCGCAGCGTGCGCTGCGCCGTGATGCGTGAATCGAGCTGGCGCAAGCTGCCGGCGGCGGCGTTGCGGGGGTTGGCGAATTCTTTCTGGCCGGCGTCGCGCTGGCGCTGGTTGAGGCGGGCGAAATCTTCCTTGTACATCAGGACTTCGCCGCGCACGTCGAGCACCGCCGGGATCTGGTCGCCGTGCAGGCGCAACGGGATGGCGCGCACGGTACGGATGTTGGCGGTGACGTTTTCGCCGGTGGTGCCGTCACCCCGGGTAGCGGCCTGCACCAGCACGCCATCCACATAACGCAGGCTGATGGCCAGGCCGTCGAACTTGAGCTCGGCGGCGTAGCGCACCTGCTGCAGGCTTTCCAGCCCATCCTGCACGCGCTTGTCGAAGGCGACGATATCGTCGTCGGCAAAGCCGTTGCCCAGCGAAAGCATCGGCACGTCGTGCCGCACCGGGTCGAACTGCGGCAGCGGCGCGCCGCCCACGCGCTGGGTGGGCGAATCCGGACTCACCAGTTCGGGATGGGCGGTCTCGAGCGCCTGCAACTCCTGGAACAGGCGGTCGTACTCGGCATCGGGAATGCTGGGCTGGTCCAGCACATAGTAGGCGTGGTTGTGGCCATTGAGCTCGCCGCGCAGGGTGCGCGCACGGGCCAGCCAGTCCGGCGCCCCGGGGGGCAGCGGACCGTCGGAAAACATGTCTGGTTGCATCTTGAAGAAGTAAAAGCGCGGGCGCGTGACTTAGCTGAACAGGCGCAGGGCGCGCGTCGAGCCAGCCGGGATATCGGCCGATTCCATGGCGCTGTAGAAGGCGGCGACCTGTTCGGCGATATCGGCCAGTGCGACATCCGACAAGGGCTGGTCGCTGTCGTCGACCATGGCGCCACCCAGGCGTGCGGCCAGGGAACGGGCGCAGGCCACCAGCGCGCCGTAGCCGTCGCGGGCGGGCGCCACGCGCGGCACGTCCAGCAACAGCGTCAGGCGTTCGGTGGTTTCATCGGCCTGGCTGGCATTGGTCGACAGCGCGAACAGGATCTCGCCCTCGCCGTCCTGCATCACCAGGTAACCCTCGGTGCGACGATCGAAGCCCTGCCGACCCAGCGCCGCCAACAGCGTCGACAGGCTCCAGGGCGCGCCGCTGGAGCGCACGTTGACCGACAATTGCACGTCGTGGTCGGCGATGAACTGGTGCAGCGCCTGGGCGGTGCGGATGACGTCGGGCATGTCGGGCAGTTCCGGCTCGCCATTGAGGGAATCGGTCAGGTCGCGCAGGCGCATGACCAGTTCCGAATACTCGATTTCGTTCATGGCATTGCTGCGATTGGCCAGTTGCGCGCCCGCCAGCAAGGCGTTGTAGACGCCGCCATGGGCCACGGCTTCCCATTCGCCGTCGAGGCTGCGGCCGATGAAATGCACCGGCTTGTTGCCGACGTGACGCAGGCCTTGCAGCGCGGGCAGCAACTTGTCGCCCCGCAGCGGTGCTTCGAGGGCAATCGGAATGTTGCAATCGATCAACTCGTCGACCGGCAACTCGCGGCGCACGCGTGGCTGCAGTTGCGCCTGCATCTCTGGCGGCGGCGCGAACCCGGGGGCCTGCTCGATCGGGTCTTCGGCGCCGGCGATGACCTGGGCCACGGTGGACTGTGGCGCCTGCGCCAGCGACCCGGCGATGGCAGCGTCGACCGCTTCACGGCCAGCCTCGGTCACGGGCGCCACGTCACCCAGGTAGGGCTCGCGCGACTCTTCCACGGCCTGGTCGAGATAGGCCTTGACCGGCGCCGACACGGGCTTGCGCTCGGGCAGGTCGTAGAAGCCGGGTTCGACCCGGCCACCATCGTCGCCGCTGGCGGCAAATTCAGCCCGTTCACCGCCGGCCACCGGCGCATGCTGCGGCTCGCCCTGCTCGTCGGGCGACATCAGCACATCGTCGTGCGAGGAAGAAAAGGCGCGCTCGACGGTCTTGCGGGCCTTGTGCTCCTGCCATTTGTTATAGGAGATGACGCCGACGACGAAGACGCCGCCGATCACGATCAGGCTGGTCTGGAGATCGATCATGCGGCACGACCTTTCGCACCGGCAGGCAGGGAGGGGGCGACGCGTACGTCGATGCAGCGTGGCATGTTCGGCTCGATAAAGCGGTTCATTGGAACAATCCGAATCCTAGAGTCTGGGGGGCAGACCGCAGCCACACCGGGCGGCCGACGCCCGCGTTCCCACGGCACGTCGCCTGCGCGACACGGGGCGGCGCAGGCAAGGCTGGAATCGGCAAACGGGCGAGCGGCAATATTGCGGTCAAGATGTTGTTATTGTTGATGGCCCGAAGGCCGCAAAAGCATGTCTGGCCTGACGTCAAACCTGTCAGGACGGATGTATGACAAGGTCCTCAGGGTAGTGTTCCGCCCCGCCATTGTCAAGCCGACAAAGGACGGGCGCAAGCACCTCGCCGGGATTGCCGCAGCGGCAACACCGGCCACCGCAAAGCCGCTTACGCGGCTTGCTCGGCGCTGGCGAAATTGGAGGCCGACTCCATGTCCACGGCCACGATGCGCGACACGCCCTGCTCCTGCATGGTCACCCCGATCAGTTGCTGCGCCATTTCCATGGCGATCTTGTTGTGCGAGATGAACAGGAACTGGGTGTGCTCGGACATGCGCTTGACCATGTTGGCGAAGCGCTCGGTGTTGGCGTCGTCCAGGGGCGCGTCGACCTCATCGAGCAGACAGAATGGCGCCGGATTGAGCTGGAACATCGAAAACACCAGCGCCGTCGCCGTCAGCGCCTTCTCGCCACCCGACAGCAGGTGGATGGTGGCGTTCTTCTTGCCGGGCGGCTGTGCCATCACCTGCACCCCAGAATCGAGGATTTCGTCGCCCGTCATCGTCAGTCGGGCCTGGCCGCCGCCGAACAGCACCGGGAACAGCTCCGAGAAGTGATGATTGACCTTGTCGAAGGTGTCTTGCAGCAGGCCGCGGGTCTCGATGTCGATCTTGTGGATCGCATCCTGCAGCGTGGTGATGGCTTCGTTCAGGTCGGCGTGCTGGGCATCCAGGAAGTGCTTGCGCTCGGACGCCGTGGCCAGCTCGTCGAGCGCGGCCAGGTTGACCGCGCCCAGCGCGGCGATGGCGTTGGTCAGGCGCGTGACTTCGCCTTGCAGGTAGGACGGCCGCATGTCGGCGGTCAGCTTCTCGGACAGCGCGGCCTCGTCGGCTTGCGTCTGCGCCAGCGCTTCGGCGAACTGCTCCTGGTTCAGGCGCGCGGCCTGTTCCTTCAATTGCAGTTCGGTGATGCGGTCGCGCTGCGGCTGCAGGCTGCGTTCGGCCTGCAGGCGGCTTTCGTCGTGCTGGCGCAATTGCTGCGACAGCTGGTCGAGCTCGTGGCGGGCGTCGGCCAGTGCGCGCTCCTGGTCGGTGCGGCGATCCAGCAGTTCCTGCAGGCCGGCCTGGGCCGCCTGGTCGTCCAGGCTTTCCAGCTCCAGGCTGCCCTGCTGCATGCTGGCGAACAGTTGCGCCGCCTGCTCCAGGGCGGTGGCGATGCCGCGCTTCAATTCCTCGATCTTGCTGCGATGGGACTTTTCGGCAAATTCGGTTTCCTGGGCGGCACGCTCGAGTTCGCGCAGGCGATTGCGGGCGTCGTTGAGCTGCTGCTCGCGGCCCAGGTAATCGGTCTGGCCGTTCTCGTGCTGCTCCTGCAGCTCGGCCAGTTCGATATCGAGTTGCTCGAAACGCGCCTCGGACTCGGCCTGCACCTGCTGCTGTTCGGCTTCCTGCATGCCGATTTCCTCGAGGTCGGTCGAGATCTGGGTGCTGCGCTGGTTGAAGCGCTCCTGCACCTCGGCCAGTTTCATGACTTCGATCTGCAGGCTGTGGGTCGACTGCGTCAGGCCAGTGACGCGCTGGCGCAGCTCCTGCAGGCGGCCCGATGCCGCCGACAGCGCTGCCTCGGCGCGCACCGCGCGGCCCTTGGCTTCTTCGGCCAGCATGTACTGGGCGCGCTGCTGCTTGGTGATGTTCTCGATTTCCTGCTGGCGCGCCAGCATGCCGTCCTGCTCCGAATCGGAGGCATAGAAGCGCACGCTGGACTGGCTCACCACATGGCCGCCACGGGTGACGAACAAACCGCCCAGCGGCAGCCGCCCGCGTTCGGCAAAGGCGGTCGCCGTATCATCGGCGACATAGATCTGGTTCAGCCAGTCCTGCATCAACGCGCGCAGGCCCGGATCGTTCAATTGCAGCAGGCCGATGAACGGCTTGAGCCCGTTGACCGGCGCTTCCGGCGCGGCCACCACGGTGTTGGGGGCGTACAGCGCCAGCTTGGCCGGCGGCGCGTCCGAGAAGAAGGCCTTGGCCCAGTCCAGGTTGGACATTTCCAGCGCCGACATGCGTTCGCGCAAGACCGCTTCGAGCGCGGTTTCCCAGCCCTGCTCCACGTGCAGCTTCTGCCACAGGCGCGGCAATTCGGCCAGGCCGTGCTTTTCGAGCCAGGGCTGGACCTTGCCTTGCGCCTGCACGCTTTCCTGCAGTTGCTTCAAGGCCGACAGGCGCGCCTCCAGCTGGGCATTGGCCGAGGTCTCGCGACTGACCAGCTCTTGCGCGGCGCGGCGTTCTTCTTCCAGGCGCGGCTGGTTCTCTTGCGCCTCTTCCAGGAACATGCCCGCTTCTTCCAGCGAGGCCTGCTTTTCTTCGAGTTGCAGGCGCAGGTTGGACAAATGCATGTCGTCCGGCATGGCCAGGCCGGTCTTTTCCTGCATCAGGCGCTCGCGACGCGATGCCAGGCCGGACAGGATGTTGGAGGCATTGCGCTGGTGCGTCGACTGCAGTTCGATCTGCTGCTGGACCTGCATGATCTTGCCGCGCGACTCGGTGGTCTTCTGCTGCGAATCGCGCCAGGCCAGTTCCAGCGCCGGCAGGCGCTCGTTGGCGTCCTGCACCGACTGCTGGGTCTGCTCGACGCGCATGCCGAATTCTTCGAGCGCGATCTCGGCCTCGGCCAGTTCGTCCTGTTGCTGCGAACCCTGGCGCTGCCATTGGTCGCGCTGGACGGTGAGCGAATTAAGCTGGGTCTGCAGGCGATTGCGCGATTCGATGACGAACTTGATCTGCGCCTCGAGGCTGCCGATCTCGGAATTGGTCTGGTACAGGTGGCCCTGGGCCTGGTGCAGGCGGTCGCCGGCGCCATAGTGCGCCTGGCGCATGTGCTCCAGCTCAGTCTCGACATGACGCAACTTGGCGGTCTGCTCTTCGAGGTCGATCTGGGCCCGTTCGATCTCCTTGAAATGCTTTTCCTGCTCGGCCTTCGCTTCGTTCTTGCGCAACAGCCACAACAGCTTCTGCTTTTCTTCCTGGTCGTTCTGCAGCTCGTGGAATTTCTTGGCCACGGCGGCCTGCGCCTCGAGCTTCTCGAGGTTGGCGTTGAGCTCGCGCAGGATATCTTCCAGGCGGGTCAGGTTTTCGGCGGTGTCGTGCAAGCGGTTTTCGGTTTCACGACGACGCTCTTTGTACTTGGACACCCCGGCGGCCTCTTCCAGGAAGATCCGCAGCTCTTCCGGACGCGCCTCGATGATGCGCGAGATCATGCCCTGGCCGATGATGGCGTAGGCGCGCGGCCCCAGGCCGGTGCCCAGGAAGATGTCCTGGATGTCGCGCCGGCGCACCGACTGGTTGTTGATGTAATAAGACGAGGTGCCGTCGCGGGTGAGCGTGCGCTTGACGGCGATCTCGGCATACTGGCCCCACTGGCCGGCGGCCTTGCCCATGGCGTTGTCGAACACCAGTTCGACCGAGGCGCGCCCGGCCGGCTTGCGGTGGGTGGAACCGTTGAAGATGACGTCCTGCATCGATTCGCCGCGCAGCTCGGAAGCCTTGGATTCGCCCAGGACCCAGCGCACGGCATCGATGATGTTGGACTTGCCGCAGCCGTTAGGCCCGACCACGCCGACCAGCTGCCCCGGAACCTGGAACTGCGTGGGCTCGACGAAGGATTTGAATCCCGACAATTTAAGGGAGGTTAGACGCACGTTATCGACAGATGTAATTAAGTGAGTGGAAGCGACGCGGTCGCTTGCGCAAAGGCCGGTATCATAACATCGCGCGTCTGCGCTTTCCCGGAAAATCGGCCCGCCCAGGGCCATGCCGAGGTCCCGATCGCAGCCAGCGGCCAAGCGCTATTGCCGCTGATGCAAAAACGCCCCGACCAGGCGGGGCGTTCGGCGCAAAACCTTAGAAGGTTTCCCACTCATCGTCGTCGCCGGCCGGCTTGCCGCGCGGCTTGGCCGTGGCCGCCGTCGGTGCAGGCAATGGCTTGGCCGCTCCTGCCGGACGGCTCGCCGGCTGGGCCAGCGGCTTGGCCGCCGACTTCACTGGCGCCTTGACCGATGCCGACACCGGCGCCGACGACTTGACCGGCGCCGGCTTGGGCGCCGAGGCCCTCGCTGGCGCCACGACCTCGGCCTGCTCATCGACGCGGAAGGTCGAGACGGCCTGTTTCAGGCGACGCGCCTGCTCTTCCAGCGAACCGGCTGCCGCCGCAGCCTGCTCGACCAGCGCCGCATTCTGCTGGGTGACCTGGTCCATCTGGCCGATGGCCTGGTTGACCTGTTCGATCCCGTGGCGCTGCTCTTCCGACGCCGACGAGATCTCGCCGACGATATCGGTCAGGCGACGCACCGCGTCCACCACTTCGCCCATGGTTTCACCGGCGCGCGCCACCTGTTCGGAGCCGCTGCCCACGCGCTGCACCGACACTTCGATCAGCTCCTTGATTTCCTTGGCGGCCTGCGCACTGCGCTGGGCCAGGCTACGCACTTCGGAGGCCACCACCGCAAAGCCACGGCCCTGTTCACCAGCACGCGCCGCCTCTACTGCCGCGTTCAGCGCCAGGATGTTGGTCTGGAAGGCGATGCCATCGATGACGCCGATGATGTCCGAGATCTTGCGCGAGCTCTCGGTGATGCCTTCCATGGTCTGCACCACCTGCCCCACCACGTCACCGCCCCGGCTGGCGATGTCGGAGGCGCTATTGGCCAACTGGCCGGCCTGGCGGGCATTATCGGCATTCTGCTTGACGGTCGACGTCAGCGAATCCATGTTGGATGCGGTGCTGGCCAGGGAACCGGCCTGCTGTTCGGTGCGGGACGACAGATCGAGGTTGCCGGCGGCGATCTCGCGCGCGCCGACATCGATGGCGTCGGTGCCGAGGTGGATACCCTTGATCACGGACGCCAGGCGCTCACGCATCGATGCCATTTCGAACAACAGGCTCTTGGTGTCGCCAGGCCGGGTATTGACCTTCACGGTGAGGTCGCCGGCGGCGATGCGGGTGGCGATATCGACCGCATAGGCGGGCTCGCCGCCGAGGCTGCGCGTGATGCGGCGGATGATGGCCAACATCATGGCCGACACCACCCCGCCCACCACCAGCAGGATCGCCAGCAACTTGGACAGGTCGGCACGGAACTGGGCCTCGACGTCGTTGAGGAAGACCCCGGTGACCAGATACCAGTCCCAGGCTTCGTTGCGCACCAGGTAGCTCAGCTTGCGGGTGCGGTTGCTGTCGTCGGCGCCGGGCAGGCGGCCCATGTATTCGACGAAGCCCTGCTTCTGCTCCTTACCGACCTTGACCATCTCGACGTAATACTGCTTGCCGTCGGAGTCCTTGCGATCGGCCACGTTCTTGCCGACCACGCTCTTGTTGGTGGGGTGCATCAGCACCACCGGCTGCGAGTCGAACACGAACAGGTAATTGTCGCCGTCGTAGCGCATGGCGGCGATGCGCTCCAGCGCCTGCTTCTGGGCGTCTTCCTTGGAGACACGCCCGGCGGCGACGTCAGCCACATAGCTGGCGACGACGCCGTTGGCGGCCTCGACCACCCGGCGCAAGCCATCCTTGCGCTCCTCGATCATGTTGCCACGGGCGCTGAAGGCGGACCAGGCGGCCAGCAATAGCAGACCGACCCACATCACGACCAGGGCGGACAGCAGTTGTGCTTTGAGACTTTTCATTGTTTTATTCTCCGGGGGGGAAACTTGCCCGCATGCAATCAGGCAATGGGCTGCTGCATGCAGTTTTTGGCGAGTCGCCACATTACGCCCAAGGCGAGCCCGCCGATCCGTCGAATACACGGCCTGGCGCCCCCTGTTTTTGCGGTTGCAGCAGCGCCGCATGCTGCCTGCGCGGCGATTCGTTGCCTCCGGAGCAATGTTCGGCCATGTCATTGCGCCAACACCATCGCACCGCGGGCGCTCATGAAAAGCGCCAATGACGGTATAATCGCAAGCTTTTCCAGCCCCTTTGCACACGTCGCACGCGCCCGACCTGTCGCCCCGGGGCTTTTCCCTTTGCGCGTCGCGAATCGCTAACTCCGTGAATCCCTTACTCGACCAGTTACAGCCCTACCCCTTCGAAAAGCTCAAGAAGCTGTTTGCCGGCGTCACGCCGTCGGCCGCCTATCGCCCCATCAGCCTGGGCATCGGCGAACCGAAGCATCCGACCCCGGCATTCATCCAGCAGGCGCTGGCAGACAATCTGGGCGGCCTGGCCAACTACCCTGCCACGTTGGGCAGCGAGGCGCTGCGCGGCGCTATCGCCGACTGGCTCGAACAGCGTTATGCGATCCCGCGCCCCGATCCGGCGACCCAGATCCTGCCCGTCATCGGTTCCCGCGAAGCCTTGTTCGCGCTGGCCCAGACGGTGGTCGACGCCAGCCGTCCGGGCGCGCTGGTGATGTGCCCCAACCCGTTCTACCAGATCTACGAAGGCGCGGCCTACCTGGCCGGGGCCCAGCCTTACTTCGTCAATTCGGACCCGGCGCGCAATTTCGCGCCGGACTTCAGCCAGGTGCCGGACGAAGTCTGGTCGCGGGTGCAACTGCTGTTCGTCTGCTCGCCCGGTAATCCGACCGGCGCGGTGCTGTCGCTGGAGGACTGGAAAGAGCTGTTCGCGCTGTCCGACCGCCACGGCTTCGTGATCGCCTCCGACGAGTGCTATTCGGAAATCTATTTCAAGAACGATCCGCCGCTGGGCGGCATGCAGGCGGCCCAGTTGCTGGGTCGCAGCGGCTATCCGCGACTGATCTCGTTCTCCAGCCTGTCCAAGCGCTCCAATGTGCCGGGCATGCGGTCGGGCTTCGTCGCCGGCGACGCCGATATCCTCAAGAAATTCCTGTTGTATCGCACCTACCATGGCGCCGCCATGAGCCCTTCGATCCAGGCCGCCTCTGCCGTGGCGTGGAAGGATGAACAGCATGTGGCCGACAATATCGCCAAGTACGTGACCAAGTTCTCGCAGGTCACGCCCTTGCTGCAGGAAGTGCTGGACGTGGCCTTGCCCGACGCCGGCTTCTACCTGTGGGCCCATGTCGGCAAGCGCCTGGACATCGACGACGTCGAATTCGCCCGTCGCCTGTACGCCGAATATAATGTCACCGTCCTGCCGGGCAGCTATCTGGCGCGCGAGGCGCATGGGGTCAACCCCGGCGCCGGGCGCATCCGCATGGCGCTGGTGGCCGAGGTCGAGGAATGCCTGGAAGCGGCGCAACGGATCGTCGCCTTCGTCAACCAACTGGCCGTGCGCTGAGCGCACACCAACTCTTTTTTACCCAACCGTTCATAGAAATCAACATGACACAGTCCATTCAGCAAATCATCGATCAGGCGTGGGAAGACCGCGCCAGCCTGTCCCCCAAGTCCGCGCCTGCCGACATCCGCAGCGCGGTGGCAGAAGTGATCGCTGGCCTCAACGATGGCACCCTGCGTGTTGCCAACCGCCAGGCCGTGGGCCAATGGGAAGTCAACCAGTGGGTCAAGAAGGCGATCCTGCTGTCGTTCCGCCTGGAAGACAATGCGCCGATGTCGGCCGGCACCGGCTACCCGCAGTTCTACGACAAGGTCCCGACCAAGTTCGCCAACTACACCGCTGAAGACTTCGCCCGCGGCGGTTTCCGCGTGGTGCCGCCGGCAGTCGCCCGCCACGGTTCCTTCATCGGTCGCAACGTGGTGCTGATGCCGTCCTACGTCAACATCGGCGCCTACGTCGATGAAGGCACCATGGTCGACACCTGGGCCACCGTCGGTTCGGCCGCTCAGATCGGCAAGAACGTCCACCTGTCGGGCGGCGTCGGCATCGGCGGCGTGCTCGAGCCAGTCCAGGCCGGCCCGGTCATCATCGAAGACAACTGCTTCATCGGCGCCCGTTCGGAAGTCGTCGAAGGCGTGATCGTCGAAGAGAACTCGGTGCTGTCGATGGGCGTGTACATCGGCCAGTCGACCAAGATCTACGATCGCGAAACCGGTGAAGTGCATTACGGTCGCGTGCCGGCCGGTTCGGTGGTGGTGCCGGGCAACCTGCCGTCCAAGGATGGCAAGTACAGCCTGTACGCTGCGATCATCGTCAAGAAGGTCGATGCCCAGACCCGTTCGAAGACGTCGATCAACGAACTGCTGCGCGGCGAGTAAATCGCCCGCGACGGGCCGTTTGCAACGGACCGTTCCCGACGCCGCGCCGGATGTGTTGCACACCGGCGCGGCGTCGCATTGTTAGACGAGACAAGCATGACCATTACCCTCTACGGCATTCCCAACTGCGACACCGTCAAGAAGGCCCGTACCTGGCTCAGCGAGCAAGGCATCGAATACACCTTCCACGACTTCAAGAAAGCCGGACTCGACGCCGCACAGGCACAGGCCTGGCTCAAGGATGTCGAGCGCGACGTGCTGGTCAACCGCAAAGGCACCACCTGGCGCGCGTTGTCGGATGAACGCCGTGCATCGATCACCGATGACGCCGCCGCCGTGGCGCTGATGGTGGAAAACCCGTCGGTGGTGAAACGGCCGGTGCTGTTCGACGGCAAGCAATATCACGTCGGCTTCAAGGCCGACCAGTATCAACAACTCTTTGGCAAATAAATCATGAGCAAGACGCTGGCCCTGACCCAGGAACTGATCTCCCTCTCTTCGGTAACCCCCGACGACAAAGGCTGCCAGGCCAGGCTGGCCGAACTGCTCGCGCCGCTGGGCTTCGTGTGCGAAACCATCCAGTCGGGCGAGGTCACCAACCTGTGGGCGCGCCGCGGCACCGCCCAGCCGCTGCTGGTGTTTGCCGGCCACACCGACGTGGTGCCGACCGGCCCGGTGGACCAATGGCAATCGCACCCGTTCGCGCCGACCGTGCGCGATGGTCGCCTGTACGGTCGCGGCGCGTCCGACATGAAGACCTCGATCGCCGCCATGGTGGTGGCCTGCGAAGAATTCACCGCGGCCCATCCTGACCACAAGGGCTCGATCGGTTTCCTGATCACCAGCGACGAAGAAGGCCCCGCCACCGATGGCACCGTGGTGGTCTGCAATGCCTTGAAGGCGCGTGGCGAACAGCTGGACTACTGCATCGTGGGCGAGCCGACGTCGGCCAAGACCCTGGGCGACATGATCAAGAATGGTCGTCGCGGCACGATGTCGGGCAAGCTGACGGTCAAGGGCATCCAGGGCCATATCGCCTATCCACAACTGGCGCGCAACCCGATTCACCAGGCCGCGCCGGCGCTGGCCGAACTGGTGGCCGAGCAATGGGATGCGGGCAATGAATACTATCTGCCGACGTCCTGGCAGGTGTCCAACATCCATGGCGGCACCGGCGCCTCGAATGTGATTCCGGGCGAAGTCGTGATCGACTTCAACTTCCGCTTTTCGACTGCCAGCACGGTCGAAGGCCTGCAGCAACGGGTGCACGCCATCCTCGACAAACACGGCCTCGACTACGATCTGAAATGGACCGTGGGCGGCCGCCCCTTCCTGACGCCACGCGGCGGGCTCAGCGATGCGCTGGCGCAGGCCATTCGCGACGAAACCGGGCTGGAGACCGAGCTCTCGACCACCGGCGGCACTTCGGACGGGCGCTTCATTGCCCAGATCTGCCCGCAAGTCATCGAGTTCGGACCGCCCAACGACAGCATCCACAAGATCGACGAGCACATCGAATTGCGCTACATCGATCCGCTCAAGAACATTTACCGCAAGACGCTGGAAAACCTGCTGGGCTGATCCATGGTCCCGGCCGATGCCGGGGCCATGGCGCGCAAGTTGCCTGCAGTAGACGTCACCCTCGAAAGAACCACATGAGCACCCAACATTTCTCTACCGTGCGCGACCTGCTGCGCTACGCCGTGACCCGTTTCAATACCGAGCAGCTGTTCTTCGGCCACGGCAGCAGCAATGCGCTGGACGAGGCGGCCTACCTGATCCTGCATACGCTCAAGCTGCCGCTGGACCAGCTCGAACCGTTTCTCGATGCGCGCCTGCTGAGCGACGAGATCGCCGCCGTGCTGGCCGTCATCGAACGCCGCAGCAAGGACCGCGTGCCGGCCGCCTACATCACCAACGAAGCCTGGCTGGGCGCCTATCGCTTCTATGTCGACGAACGCGTGATCGTGCCGCGTTCCTTCATCGCCGAATTGATCCCGCATCACTTCGCGCCCTGGATCGACGACCCCGACGCGATCGTCAATGCGCTGGACCTGTGCACCGGTTCCGGTTGCCTGCCGGTGCTGCTGGCGGATGCCTTCCCGCAGGCGCAGATCGACGCCGTCGATATCTCGGCCGATGCGCTGCAGGTGGCCCGCAAGAACGTCGACGGCTACCAGTTGCAGGAGCGCATCAACCTGGTCGAGTCCGACCTGTACACCCGACTGGCGCCGCGCAAGTACGACCTGATCATCAGCAATCCGCCGTATGTGAATTCGGGCTCGATGGCCAGGCTGCCAGCCGAATACCTGCGCGAGCCGCAACTGGCGCTGGCCGGTGGCGAAGACGGCATGGACCTGGTGCGCACCATCGTCGCCGGCGCGGCCGAACGACTGACGCCGGAAGGCATCCTGGTGGTCGAGATCGGCAACGAGCGCGCCTTTGCCGAAGCCGCCTTCCCCGAGCTGGAACTGACCTGGCTGACCACCAGCGCCGGCGACGACATGGTGTTCTTGCTGACGGCCGAACAATTGCAACTGGCTTGATGCCCTACTGAAGATTCGCGACCCATGATTCGTTTCCAGCAAGTTTCCCTCATGCGCGGCATCAAGCCGTTGCTCGACCGTGCCGACCTGACGCTCAACCCGGGCGACAAGATCGGCCTGATCGGCGCCAACGGCGCCGGCAAGTCCAGCCTGTTTGCCATGCTGCGCAATGAGCTCCATCCCGACGGCGGCGATATCGATTTCCCGTCCCGCTGGCGCATGGCCTACGTGGCCCAGGAAACGCCGGCCCTCGATCGCGCGGCGATCGAATACGCCATCGACGGCGACGTCCACCTGCGCCAGCTGGAAGCTGAACTGGCGCACACCGAAGCGCAACCCGACAGCGCCGAGATCGGCATCCGCATCGGCGAATTGCATGGCGCGCTGGCCGACGCCGACGCCTACACCGTGCGTTCGCGCGGCGAGCAGTTGCTGCTGGGCCTGGGCTTTTCGCTGGAACAGATGGAGCTGCCGGTGGCCAGCTTCTCGGGCGGCTGGCGCATGCGCCTGAACCTGGCGCAGGCGCTGATGTGCCCGTCCGACCTGCTGCTGCTGGATGAACCGACCAACCACCTGGACCTGGACGCCATCATCTGGCTGGAAGACTGGCTCAAGCGTTACCCGGGCACGCTGATCATCATTTCCCACGATCGCGACTTCCTCGACGGCGTGGTCAACGTGATCGTGCATATCGACGACCGCAAGCTGAAGCGTTATTCGGGTAATTACTCGTCGTTCGAACGCCAGCGCGCCGCGCAACTGGAACTGATGGCGGGCATGATCGAAAAGCAGCAGCGCCAGCGCGCGCACCTGCAATCGTTCATCGACCGCTTCAAGGCGCAAGCGACCAAGGCACGCCAGGCGCAAAGCCGCATGAAGGCGCTCTCGCGGATGGAAGAACTGGCGCCGCTGCGGGCCGCGGCCGAGTTCTCGTTCGAGTTTCGCGAACCGCTGGCGGCGCCCAATCCGCTGCTGGTGATGGACGCGGTCGACGCCGGTTATCGCATTCCCGACGGCGACGACAACACGATTGCCAAGGTGATCGTCAAGGGCATCGACTTTTCGCTGCAGACCGGGCAACGCATCGGCCTGCTGGGCGTCAACGGCGCCGGCAAGTCGACCCTGATCAAGACCATCGCCGGCGAGATCGATCCGGTCAACGGCACCGCCCGCCTGGGCAAGGGTCTGGTGATCGGTTACTTCGCGCAGCACCAGGTCGAGATGCTGCGCCATGACGAATCGCCGCTGTGGCACATGGTGAAGCTGGCGCCCACTGTGCGCGAACAGGAACTGCGCAACTTCCTGGGCAGCTTCAACTTCGACGGCACCATGGTGACGGCGCCCATCAAACCCTTCTCGGGTGGCGAAAAGGCGCGCCTGGCGCTGGCGCTGATCGTCTGGCAGCGCCCCAACCTGCTGCTGCTGGATGAACCGACCAACCACCTCGACCTCGAAACCCGCGAAGCGCTGACGATGGCGCTGGCCCAGTTCGAAGGCACGCTGATGCTGGTGTCGCACGATCGACACCTGCTGCGCGCCACCACCGACCAGTTCCTGATCGTGGCCGAAGGCCGCCTGCAACCGTTCGACGGCGACCTCGACGACTACAAGGACTGGCTGTTCAAGACCAAGCTGGCCGCCAGCAAGGAAGCCAAGCCAGTGGCTGCCGCCGCCGTGGCCGCCCCGGCGCCGGTCAAGGTGCAGGTGCAGGTCGAGGCGGCAGTGCCGGCGGGAGACCGCAAGGAACAGAAACGCCTGGACGCGCAACAGCGCCAGCAGGCGTCGGCCCAGAAGAAGCCGATCGAGACCCGCATCAAGCGCCTCGACGAGCAGATCGCCAAGCTCAATGCGCGCCGCGCCGGCATCGAGACCCGACTGGCCAGCCCCGACATCTATGACGCCGCCAACAAGGAAGAGCTCAAGACCCTGATCACCGACCAGGCCTATTGCGCCCGTGAACTGGACACGCTCGAAAACGAATGGCTGGCGCAGCAGGAGGCGCTGGAACAGCTGGGATAAGGGGAACCAGCCGATGCAGCCGGGCTCGCATAAGCAACTTACATCATTGTCTTAAGCGAGCCCTTGCGTCTAGCGGAATCGAAGGCATCATTGCGGCCTGGCTGCATTTTTTGCCGCAGTCTTTATCCTGAAAGGAAGCATGCAATGAACAAGAACTTCAATAAATGGCTGCTGGCCGCCGCTGGCGTGGCGCTGCTGGCATCGAGCCTGTCGGCCTCGGCCGCCGATCTGCTGGAGACAATCAAGAGCCGCGGCACCCTCAAGGTGGCGCTGGAAGGCAACTACCCGCCATTCAATTTCAAGGATCCGAAGACCGGCCAACTGACCGGCTTCGAGGTCGACGTGGCCAATCTGCTGGCCGCCAAGCTGGGCGTCAAGCCCGAATTCACCACCACCGAGTGGAGCGGCATCCTGGCCGGCCTGGGCGCTGGCAAGTACGACGTCATCATCAACCAGGTGGGCATCACCGACGAACGCCAGAAGGCCTTCGACTTCAGCGATCCGTACACGCTGTCGAGCGCGCAACTGATCGTGCGCAAGGATGAAACCCGTCAGTTCAACAGCCTGGAAGACCTCAAGGGCAAGAAGCTCGGTCTGGGCCAGGGCACCAATTTCGAACAGAAGGCCAAGAGCGTGCAAGGCATCGATGTACGCACCTACCCCGGTTCGACCGAGTACCTGGCCGACCTGGCGGCCGGCCGCATCGATGCCGCACTCAATGACAGCCTGCTGGCGAGCTACATCCTGAAGTCGACCAAGTTGCCGCTCAAGGGTGGCAACCCGGTCGGTGCGATCGACAAGATCGGCATCCCGCTGCACAAGGGCAATCCCAGGTTCCTGGCGGCCCTGAACAAGGCGCTGGCCGACATCAAGGCCGACGGCAGTTTCAAGCAGGCTTCCGAAAAGTGGTTCGGCATTGACGTAAGCCAGCCGCCGAAAGCACAATGACGCACCTGGTCGCGCCCGGCGCGGCCAATTGATGCGCCAGCCCGCCATCCCACTGGATGCGCGGGTGCAGACTATCCCCGCCCGGCGGGGATATTTTTTTGAGAGAGCCTGATGGAGATCCTTGAGTTGCTGCAAATGGCCGCGCCGACCCTGGCGCGCGGCCTGGGCTACACCCTGCTGTTCGCGCTATCGTCGATGCTGGGCGGCCTGGTGCTGGGTTTCACGCTGGCGGTAGCCCGCATCGTGCCCTGGCGCGTGGTCCACTGGCCGGCCGCGATCTACGTCAGCCTGATGCGCGGCACGCCGCTGCTGGTGCAGATCTTCGTGGTGTACTACGGGCTGCCCAGCATCGGCATCGAATTTTCGCCGCTGACGGCGGGCGTATTGACGCTCAGCCTGAATGCCGGCGCCTATCTGTCTGAGAGCCTGCGCGGCGCCATCCTGGGCGTGACCCATGGTCAGTGGAATGCCGCCTACAGCGTCGGCCTGACCTGGTTCCAGACGCTGCGCCTGGTGATCGTGCCGCAAGCCATCCGGGTGGCGGTGCCGGCCATGAGCAATACGCTCATCAGCCTGATCAAGGATTCGTCGCTGGTGTCGGTCATCACCGTCACCGAACTGATGCTGGCCACCAAGGAAATCATCGCGGTCACCTTCCGCCCCCTGCCGCTGTACCTGGCAGCCGCCGCCATCTACTGGGTGCTGAGCCTGGCCTTCGAAGCGCTGCAGCATCGTCTTGAACGCAAGCTGGGGCGTGCGCATCAACCGTAAGCTTCTCGCTTTGCGCCGCATAAAAAACAGCCCGGATGACATCGATCATCCGGGCTGTTTCTTTTCATTAATTTACTGCAATAAAACAATTATTCGTGGGGAATTAGCGACGATTGTTGACGTCCAAGCGTGGCTCTGTGCGACAGCGAGCCGACTTTTGAGGGTGGGAATCAGCGCTTGACGCGGTAGATATCCTGCCCCACTTCGTTAATCTGACGACGCAATTCGCGGCGTTCGTCAGCGCTCAATTTGCCGGTGCGACGTTGTTCCTGTTCGGCTGCCATCTGGTTGCGGTGATCGGCCTGGCTGAATTCGCCATGGGGTTGCCTGAAGTCACCGGGCGGACCTTGCATCGGTCGCCCTCCCTGCGGCGGACCCGCCAGCGCAGTGCCGGAGGCACCTATCGCCAGCGCCGCAGCCAGACAGAGCTTGTTGATGACATCAATCTTCATAACGCGTTTTTCCACATGTTCCGAGAATCGAAACGATGATTTTCGAGATGATTCCAGTGTAGGTCGCCGGGCGCGATGGTATAAGATGATTAACGTAAGGGATGTAACACTTTGTATCGATTCCTCGGCGGCATATTGCTCTAAATTGCGAAGACGCTACCATAGGCACCATGAACTCTACCCTCAGCAACAATACTAATACGACAACACCCGCCAATCAATTCAAAGTCTTGGTGGTCGACGATGACATTCGTCTGCGCGACTTGCTGCGTCGCTACCTCACCGAACAGGGTTTCAACGTGGTCACGGCCGAAAACGCCCAGGCCATGAACAAGCTTTGGATCCGCGAGCGCTACGACCTGCTGGTGCTGGACCTGATGCTGCCGGGCGAAGACGGGCTGGCCATCTGCCGCCGCCTGCGTGGCGCCGGCGATCAGACCCCGATCATCATGCTCACCGCCAAGGGCGAGGACGTCGATCGCATCATCGGGCTCGAGATGGGCGCCGACGACTACCTGCCCAAGCCATTCAATCCCCGTGAACTGGTGGCCCGCATCAACGCGGTGCTGCGCCGCAAGGGGCCGGACGAGTTGCCCGGCGCGCCTTCCGAGACGCCCGAGACGTTCGAGTTCGGTGACTTCCTGCTGGACCTCGGCACCCGCACCCTGAAAAAGAATGGCGAAACCATTTCGCTGACCACCGGCGAATTCTCGGTGCTGAAGGTATTTGCCCGCAATGCGCGCCAGCCGCTGTCACGCGAGAAGTTGATGGAAATGGCGCGCGGTCGCGAATATGAAGTGTTCGATCGCAGCCTGGACGTGCAGATCTCGCGCCTGCGCAAGCTGATCGAGCCCGATCCGGCCAATCCGCTCTATATCCAGACCGTGTGGGGCCTGGGTTACGTCTTCATCCCTGAAGGAAAACCGCGCTGATCCCCGCTGCCAGCGCGCCGCAGCAGGCCATTCGATGAAAGCACGCTCCCAGTCGGGATGGTTCAGCAATGGACTGTTCTGGCGTACCTTCTTTCTGCTGACCTTCCTGATCACCGCCAGCATGGTGGCCTGGGTGGCCAGCTTTCGCATGGTCGAACGCGGCCCGCGCGCCGAACAGCTGGCCGCGCAGATCGTCTCGGTGGTCACCATCACGCGTGCAGCCCTGACCCACTCGGCGCCCGAGATGCGGCGCGAACTGCTGTTCGACCTGGCCAGCAACGAGGGCATCCGCATCTATCCGCTCGAGAAGAGCGACCGCGTGATGCCGCCCGAAGACTCGCCCATCGTGCCCGAGCTCGAATACTACGTGCGCCAGTCGCTGGACGAGAACACCCTGTTCGCGTCCAGCGTCAACGATGTCGACGGCTTCTGGATCAGTTTCAATATCGACGATGACCGCTACTGGCTGATGCTCGATCGCGGCCGGCTGGACCGCACCTCGGGCCTGCAATGGCTGGGCTGGGGCTCGATTGCGCTGTTCCTGTCGCTGATCGGGGCCGGCTTCATCTCGACCCTGATCAACCAGCCGCTGGCGCGCCTGACGGCGGCGGCCCGCGCCATCGGCAAGGGCCGCCAGCCCGAACCGCTGCCCGAGGCCGGACCGACCGAGATCGAAGAAGCCAATCGCAGCTTCAACCAGATGGTGGCCGACATCAATCGCGTCGAATCCGATCGCGCCCTGATTCTGGCCGGCATCTCGCACGACCTGCGCACGCCGCTGGCGCGCATGCAGCTTGAAGTCGAGATGGCGACGCTGTCCGACGAAGCGCGCGACGGCATGCATTCCGATCTGGCGCAGATGGACAGCATCATCGGCCAGTTCCTCGACTACGCCAAGCCGTTCGACGCCAGCAACCTCGACAGCGTCGACCTGTCGTCGCTGTTGCTGGACGTCATCGCCAGCGCCGCCCGCCTGCCCGACGTCAAAATTACCAGCCAGATCGCCCCCACCAGCGAAGTTGCCGGCAACGCCACCGAACTTGCGCGGGTATTCAACAACCTGGTGGAAAACGCCCGGCGCTACGGCAAGACACCCGACACCGACTGCGCCGATATCGAACTGCGCACCCGCAACGAAGGACACAACGTCATCATCGAAGTGAGCGATCACGGTCCCGGCGTGCCCGAGAGCGAGTGCGAGCGCCTGCTGCGACCGTTCACGCGGCTCGATGACGCGCGCGGCCAGGCCAACGGTTCGGGACTGGGGCTGGCCATCGTCAATCGCATCGTGCTGCGCCATAACGGCAAGCTGCTGCTCAAGGGACATGACGACAAGCACGGCGGCCTGCTGGTGCAGATCACGCTGCCACTGATCCATCACCGCCGTCATGCCTGATCGACGCGCACTGCTCTGGTGGGGATTGCTGCTGGCAGGCTGGTCGGCGCACGCCTGGGCGCAGACGGTCGAGCGCAATCTCAGTGTGACGCCCAATGCCCGCGCCACGCGTCCGCTGGTCATCATCGGCCCGGTACAACCGGCGCCCCCTGTGGTGAGCGCACCGGCCGCGCCGCATACCGGCGCCATCGGCTCCTATGCGGCAGAGGCGCCGGGGCCTGACATCCGCGCCAGGAATGTCGACTACGCCACCGTCTTTCCCGTGATCGAACGCGTGCCGGCCGGCGCTACCATCAACCAGGTCGCCTGGCGCTACGCCATCGCCGGCAAGCCACCCGGCTTCGAAGCGGTTCTGTGCTGGAAGGATGCCGCCACCTGCTGGACCGTAAGCGACGCCAGCAATGGCAACACCCGCTTCTTCAACGGGCGCGACGCCAACCAGGCCTTTACCCTGCTGTACCGGGTACGCGGCAGCGGTGCGCTGGCGCCGCTCAAGGGCGAGATGAACCAGGTCATCGTGACCTACGACGTGCCGCGCTGAGGGCGCAGTACGCTACCCCCCTATTCTGCTCAATCACCCAGTTCATCGATTTCGCGGGCGCGCTGCAAGGCGTCGTCGATGCGCTCCACCGGGATCACCTTGAGGCCTTCGATCGGCTGCTTGGGCGCATTGGCCTTGGGGATCACGGCGATCGAAAAGCCCAGCTTGGCGGCTTCGCGCAAGCGTTCCTGGCCACGCGGCGCGGGACGGATCTCACCGGCCAGGCCGACTTCGCCAAACACCACCAGCCCCCGTGGCAACGGCTTGTTGCGCATCGATGAGTTGATCGCCATCAGCACGGCCAGGTCGGCAGCCGGTTCGGTGATCTTGACGCCGCCCACGGCATTGATGAAGACATCCTGATCGAACGCGGCAATGCCCGCGTGCCGGTGCAACACGGCCAGCAGCATCGCCAGCCGGTTCTGCTCCAGGCCGACCGACAAGCGGCGCGCATTGGGCACGTGCGAGGTATCGACTAGCGCCTGGATTTCGACCAGCAAGGGACGCGTGCCCTCCTGGGTCACCATCACGCAGGAACCCGGCACCTGCGTGTCGTGCTGCGACAGGAACAGCGCCGACGGGTTCGACACCCCCTTCAAGCCCTTGTCGGTCATGGCGAACACGCCCAGCTCGTTGACCGCGCCGAAACGGTTCTTGAAGGCGCGCACCAGGCGGAAGCTGGAATGCGTGTCGCCTTCGAAGTACAACACCGTATCGACGATGTGTTCCAGTACGCGCGGCCCGGCCAGCGCGCCTTCCTTGGTGACGTGGCCGACCATGATGATGGTCACGCCCGAGGTCTTGGCCGCGCGCGTGAGTTGCGCCGCGCATTCGCGCACCTGCGCCACCGAACCGGGGGCCGAGGTCAGCGCATCCGAGTAGATGGTCTGGATCGAGTCGATCACCGCCACCTCGGGCTTGTGGGTGGCCAGCGTGGCGAGGATCTTTTCGAGCTGGATCTCGGCCTGCAACTGCAGCTCGCCCGCATCCACCGCCAGGCGCTTGGCGCGTAGCGCAATCTGGGCGCCCGACTCTTCGCCGCTGACGTAGAGGGTCTTCTTGTGCCGCGAAATGTTGGCCAGCGCCTGCAGCAGCAAGGTCGACTTGCCGATACCCGGATCGCCGCCGATCAGCGCCACCCCGCCCGGCACCAGGCCACCGCCCAGCACCCGATCGAATTCGTCGATGCCGGTGGTAAAGCGCGGCACGTCGATGGCATCGATATCGGCCAGGGTCAGCACCGGCGCCGTCTGCGCCAGGCTTTGCGGCTGCGCCGAGTAACGGTTGCCGCCGGAGGCCTCGACCACCGTCTCGACCAGCGTGTTCCACTGGCCGCACGCCGGGCATTGCCCGGCCCAGCGCGTGGTGACGCCGCCGCACTCGGTACAGGTGTAATTGGTTTTTGCCTTGGCCATGCTTGATTATTCCCCGGGGGTTATTGGACTTCGCGAACGGCCACGCGCGGCGCCAGCGCGCACATCAATTCATAGCCGATGGTGCCGGCGGCAAACGCCACCTCATCGATCGGCAGGCCCTCGCCCCACAGCACCACGCTGCTCCCGACATGGGCGCCGGGCACCTGCGACAGGTCGACCGCCAGCATGTCCATCGATACCCGGCCCACGGTCGCCGTGCGGATGCCATCGACCAGCACCGGCGTGCCGTTGGGCGCATGCCGGGGATAACCGTCGGCATAGCCGCAGGCCACCACGCCGATGGTCATCTGGCGGTCGGCCACGAAGCGGCTGCCGTAACCGATGGCCTCGCCCGGCGCCACCTGTTGCATGCCGATGATTTCGCTGCGCAGGGTCATCGCCGGACGCAAGCCGAAATCGGCCGCGGTGCCGCCGCCGGGCGTGCCGCCGTACAGCATCACGCCCGGGCGTACCCAGTCGAAGGCCAGTTCCGGATGCAGCAGGTCGGCGGCCGAGTTGCACACGCTACGGGCGCCGGCCAGGCCGGCGGTGCCGTCCGTGAAGCGCTTGATCTGCTCGGCCAGCGGCAGATCGGGGTTGCCCTCGTCGTCGGCATTGGCGAAGTGGGTCATCATCGTGATGCTGCCGATGGCGGCAATCTTCGCCAGCCGCGCGTGGGCGGCGCGATAGGCCTCGGGACGAAAGCCCAGGCGGTTCATGCCGCTGTTCATCTTGAGGTGGGCATGCAGCACGGCATCGGTGGCAAAGGCTTCCAGATGGGCGATCTGCTCGTCGCAATGCACGGCGAACTGGATATCGTGTGCCGCCAGCTGCGGCAGGTCGGCGGCATCGAAAAAGCCTTCCAGCAGCAGGATCGGCTTGTTCCACCCCAGTTCACGCAGCCGCACCGCGTAGTCGGGCTCGATCAGTGCCAGTCCGTCGGCGTCGGCGAAGGCGCGCATGGCACGCTCCAGGCCATGGCCGTAGGCATTGGCCTTGACCACGCCCCAGGCCCGGGCGCCGGGTGCCTTGGCGCGGGCCACGGCAAGATTATGTTGAAGTGCGGAAATACTAATGGAAGCGACAATCGGTCTGGGCATGATGAATTGGCAATTCTTGTCGGAAGTCTGGCGCCAGGCAGTAACGGCGCCAACCCGGCCTGGTGGCGCGGGTGGCCGCTGTTTTCCCGGCGCCGCGCGCCGGTTAGTTTGCCCGGTCGGGGAACAAGCGGGCATTTTACCGGACGAACGGGAGGCAGTCAGGAAAGCAGGTCATCTTGTAACCTGACAGCCGGGTGACTTCTTTCATTGGCCGCCATGGTTTCATGGTATAAAGCTAGCCGGACCTAATTTGTTACATTTTGGACAGGGATGAATCGCGGTTTCTATACCATCATGGCGGCGCAATTTTTTTCGTCGCTCGCCGATAATGCGCTGCTGATCGCCGCTATCGCGCTCCTTGCCGAAATGCATTCACCCGCATGGATGACGCCGCTGCTCAAGCTGTTCTTCGTGCTGTCCTATGTGTTGCTGGCAGCCTTCGTGGGCGCCTTCGCCGATGCCTTCCCAAAGGGCAAGGTCATGTTGATCACCAACATGATCAAGATCTTCGGCTGCAGCCTGATGTTTTTCACCGTACACCCCCTGCTGGCCTATGCCGTCGTCGGCTTTGGCGCCGCAGCCTATTCGCCGGCCAAGTACGGCATCCTGACCGAACTGCTACCGCCTGAGAAACTGGTCGCTGCCAATGGCTGGATCGAGGGCCTCACCGTTGGCTCCATCATTCTCGGCACGGTATTGGGGGGCGCACTGGTCAACCCCCATGTTTCCAAGATCATCCTTGGCTTCGACTTCCCCTTCTTCGACTTCCCGATCGACACGCCCACCGAAGCGGCGCTGTGCATCATCTCCGTCATCTACATCGTCGCCGCCCTGTTCAACCTGAGCATCCCCGAGACCGGCGCCCGTTATCCGAACCAGCAGCGCAACCCGATCCGACTCATCGTCGACTTCGCCGGCTGCTTCACCACGCTCTGGAACGACCGCCTGGGCCAGATCTCGCTGGCAGTGACCACGCTGTTCTGGGGTGCCGGCGCGACGTTGCAGTTCATCGTCTTGAAGTGGGCCGAGAAATCACTGCACATGCCGCTCGACAAGGCCGCCATCCTGCAGGGCATCGTGGCTGTAGGCGTGGCACTGGGCGCGGTGGCTGCGGCCCGTTTCGTGCCCCTCAAGAAATCGCTGTCGGTGATGCCGCTGGGCATCATCATGGGTATCGTGGTGATGCTGATGACCACCACCACCTCGGTGTGGGTGGCCTATCCGTTGCTGGTGATCATCGGCGCGCTGTCGGGTTACTTCGTGGTGCCGATGAATGCGTTGCTGCAACATCGGGGCCATGTGCTGATGAGCGCCGGACATTCGATCGCGGTCCAGAACTTCAACGAGAACCTGTCGGTGCTGACCATGCTGGTGCTGTATGCCTTCATGGTGCGCATGAACCTGGACGTCAACACGGTCATCATCATCTTCGGCTCGTTCGTGGCCGGCATCATGTACCTGATCATGCGCCGCCATGCGGCCAACCAGCGCGAATACGACTCGCTGTCGCTGATCGGCGAAGACAAGCATCCACATTGAGCGTCATCGGGCGGTGGCCGCTACGGCCCGCCCCTTGCGCCTGACCATCAGCGCTCAGCGCGATCCCGTCGACACCACCGCCTGGCGAACCTGTTCGCCGGCCCGTCGTTGCCAGTCCTGCGGCACGGCAAAGCCACGTTCGATTTCGACAGCGTCGCCCTGGTCATCGGCCTGCGGCGCACGGCACACCGCCACCAATACCGGCTCTTCAATGCCTGCCAGCTCCTCCAACAACGCGGCCAACGAGATCGCCCGGGCCATCGGCACCCGTGCCGGCGCCAGCCATTCCAATCGACGCAGCGGCACGAACATCAATTCCGGCGACGACGCATAGCGGCTTTGCCAGCCATCGGCGTCGGCCCAGAAGCCACGGCAATGGTCTTCGGCAATGCCGAGCACCGCTGGCAGACGCATCGGCTGCGCGTAGAACAACCAGCCCCGCACCAGAGCCTGGGCCGAGGTGACCGGCTCGGGCAAGACCAGCGCGGCGGCGCGATGCTGCGACAGCAGCAGTTGCCGGGTCATGATCTTGCGCATCTTGCGGCCGAGCGAATCGGCCAGATTGGGGCCGACGAAGGCATCGGCGCCCGTGCCATCCTGCGCCGGGTCGTGCTGCAACAGGTAGAACTTGGTGGCGAACTCCCAGTGCTCCAGGCCATGGCCGGCGTTCACATCGGGCCGACGCACCAGGAAATCGAATTCGCCGATGGTCACGCGCGACGGTCCATCGTCACGCACCTGCAGGTTGGCAGCCACCAGCTGCTGCCGCCAGTGCAGGTAAAAGCCGAGCAACTGCTCGGCATAGCGCCCCAGGCGCGCCGTAGGATGGCGTTGCAGTTCATCGTGAAGTCCGGCCAATGCAGCGGGCTGCTGCAGCGCGTCGAGCCAGGCCACCACCTCGGGCGCCGGCGGCCCCAGGGTCGCGACACGCCCGTCCCAGCATGGCGCATCGATGGCCAGCAGATCGGGCGCATCCAGCAGCCAGGCCAGGGTGCGCACATGCGGGTCGCGCAAGGTGGGCCAGCGGCGATGAAAGCGCTCCTGGTGGAGCATCGCCACGCCAGGCGGGCGAGTGCTGGGCATTCAGGCCTTTTCGTTTTGTTGGTAGGTGCTCATGGCCAGGCACAAGTCGGCCCAGGCGCGGCTCTTGTCTGCCAGCGTACGCAACAGGTAGGCCGGGTGATAGGTCACCACCAGCGGCAGGTCCTGGTAGCGGTGCACGGTGCCGCGCAGCTTCGATACCGGCGTCGACGGATCCAGCCCCAGCAGCGACAGCGCAGCGGTCTTGCCCAGCGCCACCAGCACGGTCGGCTGGATCAATGCGATCTGGCGCTGCAGGTACGGCATGCAGGCCGCCACTTCTTGCGGCGACGGCGGACGGTCGCGCCCGTTGTCATCGGTAGGACGGCATTTGACGATATTGGCGATGTAGGCATTCTCGCCGCGCCGCACGCCCATCGATAGCAGCATGTTGTCGAGCAGCTTGCCGGCCGGGCCGATGAAGGGCTCGCCCTGCAAATCCTCGTTGCGGCCCGGGCCTTCACCGATGAACAACCAACGGGCTTTTTCGTCGCCGACGCCGAAGACGGTGTTCTTGCGGCCATTGCACAACCCGCAGCGACGGCAATCGGATACGGTCTGCCTGACCTGGCTCCAGTCCATGGCAGCGATTTTGGCCACCATCGGGTCGAGCGCCGGCGCGGCTTCATCGTCATCCTGGTCGGGAATCAGCAGCGGCTCGGCCGATGCCGCAAAATCCATCTCGTGCAGCCACGATGGCACGCCATCGTCGACCTGAGGGGCAGTCGCCGGTTGCACCGGTTGCGCCGGCTTGATCGCGGGCGCCGCCGGCGCCGCTACAACCGGGCGCGGGGCCGGAGCCGCTACAACAGGCGCCGCCGCGATCACTGCGGGCGCGACAGCCACCGGCAGATCGGGCGCCAGGGCCTGTGCCGCTTCTTCGTGGGCCAGTTCGCGTCGTACCCATACCGGGCCGATGCCCAGCGCATCCAGCAATTCCAGCGAGGAGCCAACACCCTCCTCGCGCTTCAGTTCTTCGCTCATAACGGCAAGCTCATGACGATCGCCCCTTCTCGGGCATTGTTGACGGCCGGGTAGTAATTCTTGCGCCGACCGATCTCTGTGAATCCATAACGCTGGTAAACCTTGAACGCATGGCCATTGGACTCTCTCACCTCAAGCAGCATGCGCTGCATGCCCAGCTGACGCGCCACGATGCCGGCACGCCACAGCAGCAAGCGCCCCAGTCCCTGATGCTGATGGGCCTGCGCCACGCTGATATTGAGCAGGTGGGCCTCGTCGACCGCCTGCATCACCAGAAAATAACCCAGCAGGCTACCCTGGCCATCGCGCAGCGTATAGGCCTGATAGCCGCTGTAGAGCGAATCGAGAAAATTGCCACGGGTCCAGGGATGCGAATAGACCGCGTTTTCGATCGCGACCACCGCGTCTACCTCATCGACCGTCATCGGCGCCAGTTCCAGCACGCCGAACCGGGCCTGCAGCCCGGCCTCGAGCGCGGCAGCCTCGGCAGGCGTCATGCCTGCCCCTTGGCCGCATCGCGCACGGCGCGCTCGGCCGTGGTCAAGGCCACCTTGTTACGCAAATACAAGGGTTGCGCCTGCTGCGCCGGCAAGCCGCCATGCTGGGCAAACTGCAGTTGCCCCAATGCCGCCACGGCACGCGCGTGCGGCATGAACTGCGGCTGCGCCTGCGCAAAATGCTGCTGGCAGAATTCAACGGTGAAGTGCGCCGCATAAGCCTGCAGCCCATTGCCGCAAGCAAACGGACGCCCCTCGGTGACGACGTCAACTGCCGTCGACAGGGTCGGCTCGACCAGGGTCTCCCATCCGGTCGGGGTGGCGCGATAACGCGCCCAATACACCTCGCCCATGCGGGCGTCGAGAATCGACAGCACCTCGGTCACCTCGGGATGGGCGCTCCGACAGGCCTGGGCCGCCGCTTCCAGCGTCACCACCGGCACCACCGGCCGGTCGCAACCGAAGGCCAGGCCCTGCACCACGCCGCAGGCGGTGCGCACGCCGGTAAATGAGCCGGGGCCGACGCCGAAGGCCAGCGCATCGCACTGGGCCAGCGCAATGCCGGCATCGGCCAGCAACTGGCGGATCATCGGCAGGATCGAATCGGAATGGGTCTGGGTGCCGGCGGATTCGCGGGCGATCAGCTCGCCTTTGTAGAGCAGTGCTGCCGAGGCGATCTCGGTGGATGTTTCAATGGCTAGAATCGTGGACATCCCGCTATTCTACCGTGGCGAAGGCGCAATTTCGCGGCGCTTTGCGGCGGCGCAAAGCGCCTCGGTCCGAAGCGGGTAAAATAGCGGCGCCATGTCCTACCAGAAACTTGACCATACCAACCGCCGCCAACTGGCCGACGCCCTGCGCAACGATACCTGGGTGGTGGCCTGCCTGTGCGCCGCGTGGTGCGGCAGCTGCCGCGAGTATGAGACCGCCTTCAGCGCGTGGGCAGCACGCTCGCCGCAATATCATTTCGTCTGGATCGACATCGAAGACCAGGCCGACCTGCTGGGCGACATCGATGTCGACAACTTTCCCACGCTGCTGATCGAACGCGGCGCCACGGTCACCTTCTTCGGCCCGATGGAACCCGACACCCGCCTGGCCGAGCGCATCCTGGCCGCCCAGGTCGACAAATCCGACGCCGACCTGCAACGCGAAGCCATCAGCACCAAGGAACGCCGCACCTGGCAGGAAGAATGCAGCCTGCTGGGTAAACTGGCCGACGTTATCTAAGCCTGAACCTGCAAGCTCAAGCCAGCCAGGGATCGCTCTCCGGATGCGGATAGCGGTGGCTGACATACTCCACGAAGCTGCGCACCTTGGCCGACAACAGCCGCCGGCTGGGATACGCCATCGATATGCCTACCCGCCCGATATCGTAGTCCGACAGCACACGCACCAGGCGCCCGCTGCGCAAGTCGTCGCCCAGCGAGAACGACGGCCGCAGCGCGATCCCCATGCCTGCCAACGCAAATTCGCGCAGCAGCACCCCGCTATTGGACACCACCTTGCTGATGATGGGCACATCCACCACGCCGTCGTCGGTATTGATATGCCAGTGATGACGCAGATATTCGTGTGAGAAGTTAAGGCAATGATGCTGCGACAGGTCACCCGGCTCGGAAGGCACACCATGTTTTTCCAGATAGGCCGGTGCCGCGCACAACACCACCTGGGCCACCCCCAGCTGGCGCACGATCATGCTGGCGTCGACCTTTTGCAGGCTGCTGAAGAAGCCGACATCGATGGCTTCCTCGACGATGTCGACCGCCCGGTCCGACAGCGTCACGTCCAGCACCACCTCGGGATAGAGCTGCGAATAGCCCGCCAGCAGCCCGCCCACCTGCGACTGGCCGAAGCCGGCATGCGAATACACGGCCAGGGTGCCGGTCGGCTTCTTGGTGTCGAGCGAGACCAGCGCCTCGGCATCATCGATCTCGGCCAGGATCAGCCGCACCCGCTCGAGATACGCCTGGCCGGCTTCGGTCAGCGACAAGCGCCGGGTCGAGCGATTGAGCAGACGCGTGCCCAGGTGCGCCTCCAGATCGGCGATGAAGCGGGTCGCCACGGCGTTGGATATCTCCATTATTTCTGCCGCCCGCACGAAGCTGCCCTGCTCCACCACCTTGGCGAACACACGCATTGATTGCAGCCGATCCATTTTTCAAGCCCTCGATTGTTCCGGATTAGGAAATAGTCAATTCCGATTAGACCCATTTTTCTTTGGACAGGCAATAACTACACTGCATGCATCGGTTGGGTGATTGCAAAAAGCAACAGGCACCCACCACCCGATAGGCACCAGGTGGCCAGTTGCTCGACCACCAAAACTTAATCAACTAATAAAGAAAGAAGGACATCATGAACATCAAGAACATTACCCTCGCCGCCGCCCTGATGATTGCTGCCGGTACCGCCATGGCTGAAGCACCCTATCCACCAGAAACCCCATTCGTCTCGACCCATACCCGCGCTGACGTGAAGGCCGAACTGCAACGTGCCCGCGCCAATGGCGAGATCACCGTGCGCAACGAATATCCGGTGATCCAGCAACCTGCCTCGCAGCTGTCGCGTCAGCAAGTCCAGTCGCAAGTGCAACAAGCCGGCAACAACCGCACACAGAACCTGTACAGCGGCGCCTGATCGCCTGATGTCTGGCAGCCTGCTCCAGGCTCAATCGTTCCGGCCGCGATCCGCCCCTGGCGTCTGAACCACCGGTTCGTGTACTTCAAGGCAACACAGCTGATCCAGCAAGATCCGTACCGCAACACCAACTGCCATGCCGCCTGCACCACTTGCAGCGCATGACAGCTGGTGTCCCCCCTCCCTCCAGTTTCACGCTCCCGCCCGTTTCTGCTGCAGTGCGACATGCAAATCCCGCATGGCGAGACTGTGTGCGGCCAGTTTTTTCTTGAGATTTCGGCATTGCAGATGTAAAGTCAAGGGTTTGTTCCCTCCGGCCTAGCTAGCGATTGTTCGTCAAAGTCGGCCACCTTCCTTTATCTCTATGGCTTTATACGTTCACAAATACGGCGGCACATCGATGGGCTCAACCGAGCGCATCAAGAATGTCGCAAAGCGCGTTGCCAAGTGGCACGACGCAGGCCATCAGATCGTTGTCGTGCCGTCCGCGATGTCTGGTGAAACCAACCGTTTGCTCGGTCTGGCCAAGGAAATCATGGCACAGCCCGAAGGTCGCGAGCTCGACATGCTGGCCTCCACCGGCGAACAGGCATCGGTGGCGCTACTGGCCATTGCGCTGCAGGCACTGGGCAAGCAAGCCGTGTCGTACGCCGGCTGGCAGGTGCCGATCAAGACCGATTCGTCCTTCACCAAGGCGCGCATTCGCTCGATCGACGACACCAAGGTGCGGCGCGACCTCAACGCCGGCAAGATCGTGATCATCACCGGCTTCCAGGGCGTGGATGCCGACGGCAACATCACCACGCTCGGCCGTGGCGGCTCGGACACCTCGGCGGTTGCCGTGGCGGCGGCCATCAAGGCAGCTGAATGCCTGATCTACACCGACGTCGACGGCGTCTACACCACCGACCCGCGCGTGGTCAGTGAAGCGCGTCGTCTCAACACCGTGACGTTCGAGGAAATGCTCGAGATGGCGTCGCTGGGTTCGAAGGTCCTGCAGATCCGTTCGGTCGAATTCGCCGGCAACTACAAGATGCCCACGCGCGTGCTGTCGTCGCTGACTGACCCTTTAATGCCGTTGTCCGAAGAGACCATCTCCGGCACCCTGATTTCGTTTGAGGAAGACAAGAAAATGGAACAAGCCACCATCACCGGCATCGCCTTCAGCCGCGACGAGGCCAAGATCACCGTACTGGGCGTACCTGATCGTCCGGGCATTGCATATCAGATCCTGGGCCCGGTCGCCGACGCCAACATCGAAGTCGACATGATCATCCAGAACCAGTCGGTCGAAGGCAAGACCGACTTCACCTTCACCGTGCCGCGCGCCGAATACGCCAAGGCCGTGGAAGTGCTCAACAGCAGCGTCAAGGCCCACATCGGCGCGGCCTCGATCAATGGCGACACCAAGGTCTCGAAGGTATCGGTGGTCGGCGTCGGCATGCGCAGCCACGTGGGCATCGCTTCGCAGATGTTCCGCACCCTGTCGGAAGAAGGCGTGAACATCCAGATGATCTCGACTTCCGAAATCAAGATCTCGGTCCTGATCGACGAAAAGTACATGGAACTGGCCGTGCGCGCGTTGCACAAAGCCTTCGATCTGGAAAGCGCAAAGTAAGAGAAGCTGGCGGCGGTCGATTAATGATTTTTTGCAAGACTTTGGTTGACCAAACGCCTGTCAGAAGCTATTATGCGTGACTTCGCTTCAGGCAGAAATTAATTGTCTTAAGTGTGGGAGACGTGGCCGAGTGGTCGAAGGCACTTCCCTGCTAAGGAAGCATATGGGCTTAAACCTGTATCGAGGGTTCGAATCCCTCCGTCTCCGCCAGAAACATTGATAAAACGGGCCCTTGCGGCCCGTTTTTCATTTCTACCCAATGTCATACTGGCCGACATCTAAAACGTAGCGCCTCAGCTGCTGCTCAAGCTGTTTCGAGAACCTCTCCTTTCGAAATATGTTCTACATCTTCCAACCGCTTCACCACCTCAACCGCATTTCCCAATGGGTCAAGGATCACGGGGGGCAGGTTCACCTATCCGCAGACACATTCGCTCTTTCCATCCATTTAGGTGGGCGCACCATACGGCTTCATCCCAGATTTTCCACAAAGGTTTCCGGAAAAATAGGCTATACGCGCTTGTTCGACGGCAAAGGGGCCTTTATCGGCTGGGTGCCCGAGGCATCACCAACATGGCCTGAATCGCTCGATAAGGCACGCTTCAAGCTGAGCGCCAACAAACTGAAGCTACGTGTACCCGCCGGATGGAATAGTGGCGAATTCCTGGTCGAGGACTACCTGATCAAGCCCAGGAGTGGATCGTTCGGCGCGAACATTGCCGGCCCGTACAAGGCAAGCCGGGTAAAGCGACCACTCGACGGGCAGGAGCACTTCTACGAACAGTTCATTCCCGGACGCAGCATGAAGATATGGTGCTGGAATCAACACGTGGCGGCGGCCGAAGTAATCGAGCCGCCTTACCTGATTGGGGATGGTGAAAGAAGCATCCAGGAACTTGCCGACTATCGGCGCAGCAGCGTCGATAAGGTCCTGTCCCTGGACAGCTCGGCGGACGTCCTGGCATGGCAAGGAAGAAGTCCCGGCTCGGTGCCCGAAGCCGGCGAACGGGTCTGGATCGATTTCAAATACGTCACGCCGTTTGACAACGTCACCTTCCTCGACCGGGACGGTTGGAGCGCATGTTCAGCTTCGGTGCGGCATCAGGTGGCGCATGCTGCTGCATGCCTGTACCAGCACCTCTCGGCTCAGCACCAGAATCTGCTGTTTACCCTTGATGCCGTAGTCGACCACGAAGATCGGGTGTGGCTGCTTGAGATGAACAGCCATCCGATGGTGCATCCCAATATCTACCCACTGATGCTGCCCGACGTCTGCCGCCACGCGACCTGACATATCACCCGGCCTCAGGACCGATTCAGGGGAACGGGTGAGGAAAACGCGCTTGCGGTGTCGAGAACATGTCCATCGCTAACGGCATCCTGCCGTAACCGAAACTGATCGGGATGGCATGCGGCACCAGGATTCGGCCCGATATCAAGGGAGTCCCGTCAATCGTCACGGGCGTGTCCGGCAGTGTCATATCCACCCATACGGCGAACGTACCTGCATCACGCAGGCGGAGGGCAATATCGGTGGCATGGCGTGCAAAGCAATCGAGGGCGGCGCCGTAATCGATTTCAGCAACAGGCTTCCCGAGCGCGTCGGCGCGCCTGAAATAGCTAGGATGCGTGTACAGCTCGGCGTGATCGTCAGTGCTTTCCACTCGTTGCGGGTCCTGGCCCGTTCCTGAGGCTTGTCCCATCCGTGCGCTGACAGCGGTCTCGATTTCAGAAAACGCGGATTCGAGTGCATGTTCGCCATCCGCCGCAGCAGCGGCAGACACGGCCGTGAAGTGACGTTCGGCATTCTGGACGAAGAAGAACCAGACCGGAAACAGTCCGAGGTCCAGCATCTGCAAGCTGACGCGACACCCTTTGCGCGACAGTTCGTTTATTCTCGACGCCCATTGAATGGGCAATGAGGCTAGCCTTACCCCCTTGCCACCACGCTGGGCGAACCAGTGACGCATGAAGGCATCCCGTTCGACCACTTCAAACAAAGCCGCCTTCTGCGCGGCTTGCTCACTCCTGCCGCTCGCGCACCCTGACGAATTGGCCGACGTCAGCGGATGCACGCGGTACCGGGCGGGAAGCGACGACAAGGCATAGACGCACTCCGCAGGTACCCAATGCTTTGTTCCGGTCGCGATCTCCACCGCCTCACGCCAAAGATATTGGCGCGCCGGCTCAAATGGATGGTAAGGAAAATTCGTCGAACGATGCTGGGATGGCGAGTAGCCAACCAATGATTGCGGCAGGAGCATGCCGGGCAGCTCGCCCCACTGCGCCGCATGACAGTCGCGCGGTTGCCGATAGGCATATCGCTCGACGGCTTCGGCGATCGCCTTATCATAGGCACGCGCGGGGTCCGCATCACGCCCGTGGCCGCGCACCAGCGCCCCCGGCGAAGGGCCCGCGATGAATGCCTGCCCGGTGTGAAACGGCAAGGCGTCGTGCTTGTCCATCCACTCGAAATGAATCTGCGGCGAACGAAGCGGCTTTGCGGCATCGTCCGCCCCACCCGCGTCGACGTTACCGAACAGACCGCCGATGATCGGCAGGGATAGCGCCGGATCGCAACCGAACAAGGCGCTCGCATGGGGCGTATCGATGACGCCCATGGCGCTCCATGCGCAAGCTTGTTCGGTTGCCGCCAGGGCGACGTTCTGCACGACCGAACCAGCTTCGATCATGACGTGGGAGAACGCGCGGCTGCCGTATTTCAGGGCGCCGGCCCGGATGTCCGCCGTAATAAGCAGCCATCCCGCAGCGCCGCGCATGATGGCCGGATTGGACAGCGCCCTGGGCACCTGGGCGACGTCGGACGATGGCAAGGCCTCAAGCTGGACTGCGCCGTCATTGAAGTGCACCTTGTAGCTGCCGGCCGAAATATCCTCGATCCTGCTCAACAGGACCAGGTACAGCGTCAACGGATAGAGCCCGCCCGCTGACGCAACCACCCGCCGTCCGCTCTCCCCACATCCATAGGCGGCGAACAGGAGTGCATTCAGGCAGGCCTTCGACACGGCACCGCCGCCGAAACCGGATGCCGACGAGCGCGCCGAGGCCAACGACAGCAAGCCGCCGACAGGCGGCACGCCAAGTCCGATCAAGCCGCCGGGCGGCGGCAATGACGCGGCCGCAGCAGCGACCGCGGGCGGCAAACTGGAGGATGGCAAGCGCTTGCCACTCTTCTCCAGCATCCTCGCAAAATGCGGCAGGCCGAGCGATGCATCGACCAATACACCCGCAGACAGCATGTCAGCGATGAAAGCGGAGAACTCCCGATCGCCGAAATGCGCCAGCGCCCGTTCGCCGATCTGCTCCAGCGAGAGCTCGCCCTGGCACCAGTCAAACAGCTTGTCCAGGTAGCGCGCGGGGGCCGCTACCTCAAGGACCTCTTCTGCAAGCCTGAGCTTCAACCGATCGCCGCTGATCTTGCCGATTCCAGCCAGTATCGGACATAGCCTGGCAGGATCGTTCAGTCGATCCTGTAGCATCAATGAGGACGCCATCATGCACTCAGTCCTTGCAGGCGATCCACAGCTCGCGCGGCAGATCGTAGTCGCCATGCAGCGCCAGCTTGCCGCCAAAGCGCTCATGCGCGCGGCGCAGTCGCTGCACGCCCCGGGCGCTGACGGCGTTGCACGCCATCCAGCCCCCCGAAAGCAGATGCGACCAGAGGGGGGCGAACAGGTCGACCTCGCTTTCTCCAGGACAGCCCAACCAAATCATGTCAGGGGCAGGCAACATCGCCGGCACGCCGTCCAGCTCTGAACACAGAATGTCGACATGGACACCGTGTGCGAAGGCGTTGTAGGCGATGTCCTCGCAGCGGTCTTCGCGACGCTCGATGGCGAACACGCGGGAGCCGGGCCGCGACATCTTCCATTCGATGGCGATGGCTCCCGATCCTGCACCGACGTCCCACATGACATCTCCGGCAGCACCCTCCAGTTGCCGCATGATCTCCTGGCGCAAGCGCCCCGGGGTCTGCTGCGCGCCGAAGCGGGACAAGTAACGGCGCGCAGAACCTGTCGCATCGTTTTCGTCGCCGTACAGTGCCGGTATGGTCATGCCCGTCATCCTCGTCAGGTGCTGGCCAACGAGGCAACGAATTCGTCCGCCGCGACCTGGATGCCGGTGCCGGTCCAACGAACCCCCTCGCCGTCGAGGTCGGCCGCATGGCTGCTGATCACGAAGCCGCCGGCAATGTAGCTGCCGCCCTCTTCAACATCCAGGTGATAGAGCGGCGTGTCAGGATGCATCATGTGATAGATCGGTTGTACATGCTTCCAGCCGTCGACATGGGCATGCGTCTGCGGCACATCGAAGCGCAACGGCCGGGCGTCACGCTGGAGCCTGACACCGACACCGTTTTCCTTCTCGACCAGGTAATGATTGAAGTTGTAGACCCCCCACCATTCAGTCTGCACGCCATCCTGTTCAAAGCGCATCCACATCGCATGCTCGTCAGAGATCATTAACGGCGCTCCGCTTCCGGTGCGCAGCTCGATGATCCGGCGCGTCATGCCCAGCCGTGGGTTCTCCAGCGCTCGCACCCGCGATACGCCGCTGAGGGTGCGAACCATCTCGCCGCCGGTGAATGTCTCGATGGTTTTGGTCGTGCCATCGGCCAGCAAGACGGGCGTGCCGGCCAGGACGCAAGATCCTGAGTCGCAGCCAAGGCTGGCAACGGAAGCATCAAATGAGCGCTCGACCGGCAAGCGTGTGACGCTCCAGCCGGCCACGGTCTGCGCCGACGGCCGGTAGAAGATGTTTAAATCGGTGGGCTTTTCGGTATCGGCCGACGGCGACTGCATTTTTTGTTCGGACATTGCCTTGCTCCCTGAATAGTTAGTGTTTGACCGGAGAAGCGACGGCTTCCCATTTGATTACCTTTGCCTCGCCTTGCGGCATCGGCGCCAATTGGTGGATGACCTGGCCCGGAAAAATAGTGGTGCGCAGTTCGGTCAGGATGTCCTGCACGCCGCCATACGGGGCGATCAGGTCAATGATCCAGACCTGCTCTCCGGAACGCCAGTCGGACGCGGTCAGATGGTGTGGCGCCTTGCGATATCGACTCACGACATCGTCAGACAACGTCGCCCAGGTGACGAAAGCCAACGGCATTTGCTCGCGCATGTACAACTTGGCCTGGTCCAGCACCAGCGGCGGCATGATGCGCCACTCCAGATCGCTTAGCAGCGTATGCCGGGTAGCGCCCTGCTGCATCATCAGCCATGTGACCGGTCCGAGCACTGGAATTTTCTGGCTGACGCGCTTGGCCTGCTCCATCGCGATCTCGGCCAAATCATGCAGTTCCTTGCCGGAAAATTCATTCTTTGCTTCGCTCATCAATCATCCTTCATTGTCAATTTGTGTCCTGGATTCAAACGACGTCACACGCTATTGGGCGGAGGACGACGGCTTGCGCACCATCAAGGCATCGATCTGGTAGACATCCTGCTCCACCAGCAAGCCGGCCGATGCCTTGAGACGAAGGCCTTGCATCAAGGTCTCGTACCTGGTCTTGACCAGATCGCGCTGGGCAGCGGCCAATTGCTGCTCGGCGTTCAGAACGTCGATATTAATGCGCGTTCCGATACGATAGCCAACTTTATTGGCTTCCACCGAGCTCCGGCTGGACTCCACCGCCGACTGCAACGCATCGATCTGCGACTGCCCGTTGTCAAAGGCAGTAAATGCCTGCTTGGCCGACGTCGCCGCTTGTCGCGTTGCCGCCTCCCAGTCTGCCCGCGCCTTGTAGTAATTGGATGCGGCTTCGCGGACCCTGGACTCTGTCGCGCCGCCCGAATAGATCGGAATGTTCAGCTGCACGCCAACCTGGGTCGAGCGCGCCCGAGTATCGATATCCGCTGGCGAGGTCAGGCTGCCCGACGAGTAATTGCGCCCGTATGAAGCGGTCATATCCAGTGTCGGCGCATGCCCTGCCCGATTTTTCGCGATCTCCTTCTTTGCGACCTCTTGCATGGCCAACTGTACCCGCACCAAGGGATTTTGCTCGCGCGCGGCCACCAGCCAGGAAGGCAGGTCCGCCGGACTGGGCTTGGGCAGCGAGACATCTTGGCGAAGCTCGAGAAGCTCATTTGGCTCGTCACCGGTCACGCGCTCATATTCGGCGCGTTTGTTGACCAGGTCATTCATTGCTGCAATCCGCTGGGAGGTGGCCAGATCAAAGCGTGATTTGGCTTCGTAGGTGTCTGTAATCGTCGATACGCCGACATCAAAATTACGTTTGGCCAAACCAAGCTGCTGCTCGACTGCATTTAGCTGCGTCTGTGCAACCGACAGGCTTTCCTCGGCCACCAGGACATCGAAGTACACCTGGGCCACCCGCAGCACCGCATCCTGTTGTGCTTGCGAAAACTGGGCATCCGCTTGCCGGATTTGTGCATCTGCCTGATCGTAGGCAATCCAGTTCGCCAACCTGAATAGCGGCTGATTCAACTGCAATGACCATCCCCGTGTGCGCGCGTCTCTCGCCATATAGGGCGCGTCACTGAATGAAGCGTCGCCCTTTTGCGAGCTGGCATTGAACCCCGCATTGAGATTGGGCAGCAATCCGGCCCTGGCTTGCGGCAACTTCTCCTGGGCTGCCTCCAATGCATAACGCGCCGCGTCGAACACCGGGTCTTGTTTCAACGCGCGCCGATAGGCCTCACCCAGGGTCTCTGCATGCGACGGGAGGAACGCCGCCACCAGCGCAACTCCAACCAACCCAATCACATGACACCGCGTCGCAGTATTGCGGAGAACCTTAGCCGACTGGCGTTTCTTCCAACGATCAGCGCTCACGCAGAGACTCCTCTTTGTAGCGCAGCATTGGGGCGAGGAAGTACTCGATCATGCGGCGTTCGTCGGTCTTGATGTCGGCGGTCACGTTCATCCCCGCGACGATTCGTCCCTGGTTGCCATGCACCGTGTTGGGCGTATGCGTATCCTTGAGCTGGATGCGCACCGGATAGATAGGCCCCAGCTTCTGGTCCATTACTGCGTCGGTTCCCAGCCACTGGACCGTCCCCTCGATATAACCATAGCGCGTGAAGTCGAACGTTTCGATCTTCGCGATCACCCGCTGCCCGACATGGACGTGGCCGATATCGCGATTGTTGACCTGCGCTTCGACCTCTAGCGGTGAATTTTCAGGGACGATGCTCATCAGCGGCTGCGCCGGCGTCACCACGCCACCTACGGTAGTAACGGCCAATTGCTGGACAACGCCATCAATGGGCGCCTTCAGCACCTGCAGGTCGCGACGCTGCGTGGCCTTGACCAATTCCTGCTTCGCTACGTTGCCCTTCTTGATGGCTTCGACCAGCTCCGACGATGCCCGGGCACGAAATTCCGCCAGCGCCTGCGCCTTCTGCTGAACGGCGGCACGCATGCCGGCGCCTGACTCCTTCAATCGATTCTGCTGGATAGCTTCTTCCTTCTGCAGGTTGATCAGTTCCAGCTTGGTCTCGATCAGGCCGGTTTCCGCAATATGCCCGGTCTTGGCCAGCTCCTCGCGCATCTGATGCTTCTTCCCGACCAGCGGCAGGCTGACCCGGATCTGCTGCACATTGGAGGCGACCGCATCGTAATCGGCCTGGCGACGAGCGACATCGGCATCCAGCGACGCCATCTTCGACTGTTGTTCGAGCAGGCGACTGGTCAGGATCGCCTGCTGGTTCACCACGATCTCCTTGGGCGCATCGCCGGGCGTACTGAAGGTCGATTTTCCCTGCAATAGCGCATTCAGACGCGCAACATCTGCCTCGCTTTCCCAGTATTCGTATTGCAGACGGCGACGGTCGGCGTCGGTCGTGGTCTGGTCAAGCGTCAACAGGATCGTGCCGGCAGCGACCTTCTGGCCATCCTTGACGAATATTTCCTTGACCACCCCGCTCTCCAGCGATTGAATCACCTTGCTTTTGCCTGAAGGGATGACACGTCCCTGTGCCGACACCACGATATCGATATTTGCCAAGAAGGCGTAGATTGCTGCCATGAAGGCCATGGCGCAAATGGCCAGCGTCACCATGCGCGCGATATAGGCTGGCGGCCGAGCCTGGATACTGATGGCAGCCGACGAGAACGCGTGGCCGAATTCCTTCTCCACCGGATTGGCAGACGCCAGTTGCAGATCAGACATGGACTACCTCCACTTGCTTGAGCGTCACCGCCTGTGCGCTGGACTCCAGCACCTGATGCGCGTTGTACAGGTCGAAATAGCGACCACGCCGAGAAACCAGTTCCTGATGGTGTCCGGTTTCGATCACCTTGCCGCGCTCCAGCACAAGAATCCGGTTGGCCAGGCGCAACGTCGACAGCCGGTGGGCCACGATGAATACCGTTCGCCCACGGCAGATCTCCGCCATGTTGTCGTGGATGACACGTTCAGATTCGTAGTCGAGCGCCGCAGTGGCCTCGTCCAGCAGCAATAGCCGCGGATTGGTGGCCAGCGCCCGGGCGATGGAAATGCGCGCGCGCTGCCCACCGGAAAGCTTGCTGCCGCGCTCACCGATCACGGTGTCGTAGCCCTCCGGCAGTTCCAGGATGAATTCATGGGCGCCCGCCAGCTTGGCAGCGTTCATGATTTCTTCCATCGACAGTTGCGAATTGGCCAACGCAATGTTGTCCCGTACCGAGCGGTTGAACAGGATATTGTCCTGGCCGACCACCCCGATCTGTCTGCGCAGCCAGCTGGTATCGACCAGATTCAGGTCAATCCCGTCCACCAGGATGCGTCCGCGTTGCGGCGTATATAGGCGCTGTATCAAGCGCACCAGCGTGGTCTTGCCAGCGCCGGAGACACCCACCAAGCCGATGATTTCACCAGCGGTGACATCGAACGAGACCTCGTCCAGCACATCCGGCCCGTCCTGGCGATAGCGGAAACAGACGTCGCGAAAGCTCACATTGCCCTGGATGCTCGGCGGCGTCGCGCGCGCCGGCTGGAATGCGGGTTCGGCCGGAGCATCCATGATGTCGGCCAGGCGCTTGATCGACACCTTCATCTGCGTGAAGTCCTGCCACAGCGAAGCAAGTTTCAGGATGGGTGCATTCACGCGTCCAGACAGCATGTTGAAGGCGATCAGCCCGCCGACGGTCAGGTCGCCGTCGATCACCAGGCGCGCACCGAACCAGAGCAGCAGGACCGTCAGCAACTTGCTGGTGAGCGAAATGAACTGGTTGGTCGCGCTACCGAGATGACCACTTTGGAATGCCACATTGACATAGTCTCCCAGGCGGCGATCCCATTCGCGCTGCCATTGTGGTTCGACCGCCTGGCCCTTCAGGGTTTCCATGGCAGTGATCGTCTCGACCAGGAAGGTCTGGTTTTCCGCGCCCAGGGCGAACTTGTCTTCCAGCTTCTTGCGCAGCAGCGGCGTGATGAGCCACGAAGCACCGAAGAAGATCGGCAAGGCTGCCAGCACGATGAAGGTCAACGTGGCGCTGTAGTAGAACATGACGCCCAGGAAAACGATCGCGAAGAACAGATCCAGCCAACTCGTGAGCGCCTGGCCGGTCAGGAAATTGCGCGCATTCTCCAGCTCGCGCATGCGCGCCACGGTATCGCCGCTGCGACGCGACTCGAAGAAGGACAGCGGCAAGTGCATCAGATGCCTGAAGAGCTTCGAGCCCAGTTCGACATCGATGCGGTTGGTGGTATGGGAGAACAGATAATGGCGCATGCCCGAGAGCACCACCTCGAAGATGGCGACCCCGACCATGGCGACCACCATCACATCCAGCGTCGACAGCGAACGGTGCGTCAGCACCTTGTCGATCACGACCTGGAAGAACAGCGGCGTGATCAGGGCGAATACCTGGACGAAGAACGACGCCAGCAGCACCTCGCCCATCAAACCGCGATACTTGCGCAGGGCTTGCCAGAACCAGCTGACGCCAAACTTGTGCACCTCCGTGCGGTTCTGTTCGTGAATGCCGACGCGGCGCGCCGCCTTGATCCAGCGGCCAGTCCACAGCTCGCCAAACTGCGAAAGTGCCAGCTGACGCGGCTGACGCTCACCGGCAACCTGTACCACAACGGTGTCCGCTTCGATGCGCCCCAGCAGCATGAAGCGGCCATCGTGGCCTTCCGCCAGCAAGGGCAGCAGCCCCGCGCTCAATTGCTCGATGCGACCGCTCTGCAGCGAGGCATCGAACTCCAGTCCCTGGAGCGCCTGGATCATGTCGGCCATGCCAAGGATCTTTCCCGGCACCGAGAAATAGTGCGCCAGCTGTTGCGCATCCAGGCTCATTCCATTGAGCTGGGCATACAGCCGGATCAAATCCAGATTGGCCGTATCGGCAGGGTTACGCTGCCTGTCGTCCAATGCCGCAGCCGGGCTGTTGAGCCCATCATTGACGGTGTTCATTCTTTTCTTATTCCTCGTTGCCCCGCCCCCGGGGTAAAGACTTTCTCAGTAATTCAAGCCGATTGACGCGCAGCCAATGGCGTCATGAAGTTGGAACCGCAATTCTTGAATCCCAAATGCGCCATGAAACGATTGAACCGCTCCTGGTCCACATCGACACTCATGTTGATGCACAGCTCGGACGCGTTCCGGTTTTCCGCCCAGCGGCGAAAAGCGATCAACAGCTTTAATGCCGCAGAGCTCCCACGATGCTCCGGCGCAACAAAAAAGTAACTATCCTGGGCCACCAATGCGTCGCTGAAAAAATAATCGACGACATACCCCGCCAGCATGCCCACCGCTTCGCCTCCCTCGTTCCTGGCCAGCAGGATGCAACCGGCCAGCGGATTGCTGATCAATTTCTCCATGGACGCCCGGGTTTTTGCGGCATTCATCGGATATACACTGAAACGCGATTCCGCATGCATTCGTATCCCGAGCGCCATCAAATCATCGACATCCTTCAATTCCGACAAGTAGATCTTCATTTACGTCCTAACCTGTGCCCGCGTTGGCGGCTGCATATTTAGAATGGTCTGTTGCACTTGCATCAGGGGACGCAAGCAAATCCCCACCCAGAATCGCTACGGAGTAGTCCGGCGCGGGAATGAAGGCCAAGGGATCATCGGGAGGACTCTGGCTGGTCGCCACGACTTGATTGAACAAGAGCGCCATCTGTCTGATAGCGGCCAGGTCATCCATTGACGCGGCTGCTGCCGGAGACGGATTCTGAAGTGCCGCTACGGCGGCATCGACTGGCGCCGATGCGATATCGTTGGCAGCGACAGGCGCGGCAGCGGCGCCATCGTTAGAAGCCGGCGTGGATCGGGCGCTGGAATCGGTGGTGGATGCGCTCTGGGCATGCGCGCCGGGATCTGCCGCAGAACTGGCGCTGGCGGCTTCCAGCGCAGCCTTGGCGGCATCTGGCAGCGGCGATATTTCGCCTCCGAACATGACGTCGCCCGCGCGCGACGTATGCCCATCCGTGAATGTCACCTCACTGGTGCCGAACACGACGTTACCGTTGTTCAGTTCGGGGCTACCCTCTCGCTGGAGGCTGATGGAAGTGATGCCCATCTGATCCAGCGAGATGAACTCGCCCGCGTCCTGCACACCATTCTTGTTCATGTCCCGCAAGATACCGAACGATGCCCATTGAGCATCTTGGGCGGTCAGCTTGCCGTCACCGTCGGTATCGAACGCGGCCAGTCCGTCCATATCCGTCTTGGCGCCCTCCTTGTAACCAACGAAGGAGATTTCGTTGTTGTCCGTGATGCGCCCGTCGTGATCGACGTCGAATGCCAGGATACCGTCGTCCGTGGATGCCCAGCCGATATGCTCGCGCCATCCATTTCCATTCAAGTCCGCGAAGATATGCGAGTCTTGAGGCTTTACAAGTTCAATACCATCACCGTCCAGATCCACGACGATCGGACACTTGCCGCCACCGCCGGCGCTGCTTCCCTTGTGCGCCGTGTAGATCATTGCGTCGACGCTAGCGCCTTGCGCATCGGTTACGCGAATCGCAAACGGGTCGGAGCCTGAATAGGGGTCTCCCTGATGGCTGTAGTACTGCCAGGCGCCCTTTTCATAGACGGCATAATACGACGCCTGCGTATGGTCCAGCCCCGACGGCGCCGACGCAGTGGTGTATTGGTCGGCCCAGGCATGTCCGTGCTGAGGCCCCGTGCCCACGGAGAAGGTAAGATCGGCCACACTGCCATCGACGTCATAGGCAATGACCTTGCCGTTCTGGCGATAGCCGTCATCCACCGAGATGGTCCCGTTTTCCCCATACGTATCGGTGGCATCCTGATAATCAAAACCGATAGGCCTCAACTGACCGCTACGGTAGTAGCTTAGTCCCATCACATTGCCGTTCGCATCCACCAAATCGTTGGAGCGAGAGTCGGTGGCGCCGTAGGTGCGATCGCTTGGATTAGCGGCCAATGCGATCGCTGCCGACTCGCTGGTCACCGGGACCAGGGCCCAACCGGTCGTATGCGTCCATCCGCTCTCTTCTACGGTATCCATTGCCTGCCAGCGATATCCATAGATAGGCCTGCCATACCAGATATCTTCAATAACCGGTGCATCATTGACGGATTGAACGTTCAGGTATGCCGTCGCCCATGTGCTACCGCCTTCGCCATCCGAAACCTGATACTGGAAGCTAGCCGCGCCGTTGAAGTCCTGCACGGGCATGAACCTCACGCTGCCGTCCGCTTGCAGGGTCACCGTGCCGTGAGAAGCGTTGCCCACGGCGGAAATACTCAGATGCGACAGCGACGAAGGGTCAGGATCCGTATCGTTGACCGTGAGCTGTGCCGCCGAAATAATGAAGGCAGTATCCTCAAACCCCACAAAGCTGTCATCGACCGCTATCGGATTGACGTTCACGCGCGAGAAGTCGATCTGGGTCGTGCCCACCACCTCCGCGCCATCGGTATCACGCACCACGTACTCAAAACTGCCGACGCCGCCGTATCCTGATTCCGGCACGAAGGTGATGGTGCCATTGGCGTTCAACACCACCGTGCCGTGATCGGCATTGCGCACCGCCACGATGGTCAGCGCGTTCGGATCCTCGACGTCGGTGTCGTTGGCCAGCAGTGCCGCCTGGGTCAGCGTGTAAGTGACGTTGCGCTTGCCGTTGAACAGCTCGTCGTTCACGACCGGAATGTCGTTGACCGAATTGAAGTTGATGTCCACCCGCGCCTGGCTTTGCCCGCCGACGCCATCGTCGACGACATAGGTGAAGCTGGCTGCGCCGAAATAATTGAGATCGGGAGTGAAGATGATCTCGCCATTCTCCAGGCGCACCGTGCCATGGGTAGCGTTGCCCACCGATGTCAGGCGCAACTCGCTGTGGTCGTTGTCCACGTCGACATCGTTGGACAACAGGCCGTCGACGGAGAAATGAATGATCTGGTCTTCGTCTGTGCTCGCCGTTTCTCCCTGCAGACGCGGCGCATCGTTGACCGGAAGGATGTCCAGGCTGGCGGTGCCGACGGTGAAGCCACCCACGCCGTCGGAAACGGTATAGGTGAAGCTGGCTGCGCCGAAGTAATCCGGATCGGGCACAAACCGAATCGAGCCGTCCTGATTCAGGCTCACCACGCCATGGCTGGCGTTATCGACGGCGATGATCTTCAGGTCGCTATGAGGATTATCGACATCGGAATCGTTGGCCAGGAGCAGTGCCTGGTCGATCGTCTGGATATTGTCCTCATCAAACGTCAGCGTCTCGCCCACCACATCCGGTGCGTCATTGACGGGAGCCAGGTTGACCACCGTAGTGCCGATGACCTGGCCGCCATTGCCATCGTCAACGGTATAAGAGAACGCCGCCGGACCGAAGTAATTCAGCTCCGGGGTGAATCTGATCGTGCCATCGGCCAGCAACTGGACAGTGCCATGCTGGGCATTGCTCACTGCCGTGATGGACAGCACCTGGCCGTTGGTAGCGATATCGACGTCGGTGTCATTGGCCAGGAGGAAGGACTGCGGTATATCCAGAACGATGTCTTCGTCGCTATCGATCTGCTCGCCCGTGACCACCGGCAGGTCGTTGACCGGAATCACCGTGAGGTGCATCGTTCCGGCAATCTCGTACCCCACGCCGCCATTCACGGCCAGCTCCGCATTGTCGCGATCGGCCACCCAATACGTGAATTGCGCCGGGCCGTTGTAATCCTGGTCGGGTACGAAGCGGATGGTGCCATCGCTATCCAGGAAGACCTGGCCATGCTGCGCCTGACCGACACGGGTGATGCGCATGACATCGCCATCAACCGCGGTGTCCACATCGACATCGTTGGCCAGCAGGTCGGCGGCGTGGAACATCAAGACATTGTCTTCGTCGCCCGCGGCGGCATCGTCGCGTACCAACGGCGCGTCATTGACCGGCGCCAGTTCGATGGTCGCCGAGGCCACGCTCGACAATCCGTACTGGTCGGTCACCGAATAGCTGAAGCTGGCCTGGCCGTGATAATTAGCCTCGGGAATGAAGACGACCTCGGTCTTGCCTTCATCATTGGTTCGCAGTGCCACCTGTCCGTGCGTCGGACTGAAGACGGCCGTGATGCGCAGCATCTGCTGGTCCGGGAAAGCCGGAAAGTTGATGGTCGAATCGTTGGCAAGGAGCATCGACTCCGGCAGCCGCAGGCCGATGTCTTCGATGCCCGTGATGAATTCGCCGGTTACGGTCGGATAGTCCAACACGACTTCGGCTGCCGCAGGCAGCACGAAACCCTGCCCATTTGCTGCGTCGGCAACATCGTCTGGCGACACCACGGCTGCCGGCGCGCCGGTGCGGACCTGCCCGCCGGCTCCCTGCTGACCAGTGCCCGATCCCTGCAATAGAAACGCGGGGTCGACGACCGCGGCGGCACCAGGTGGCAGCAAGGTGCCTACGATCCCCGGTCCCGAGCTGCTCACCGAGGTCGGCTGGTGCAACTGCTCCAACGGCACGTTGACGGCGGACTGCTGCGTGCCGGAAGCCGTCGAGGTGCTGGCGGTCAAGGTCGAGCCGAGATCGGAGGCGATGAATTCGCTGGCCTGCGCCGCGCCACCCTGCTGTGTGCGCGAACCGCCCATGGCGCCCGCATCCAGATTGGCGGCGGCGGCAACGGTCGGCCACTGCACGGCCGCTGCCGCCACGCCTACGGCGACCAGCGGCGTACCTGCACTGCTGAGGCCAAACAGGCTGTTGTCGGCATTGCGGATCATGTCGTCGGTGACTTGCCGCAATTCCTGGCCGGCCGTGGCCGCGCCATTAGGCACGAAGGCCAACGGATTGGAACGCACCTGGTTAGCGGCCATGTTGTTGACGGCCTGTGCGCCGGTGCCCTGGCCTGTAATGGCCGTTCCCGCCGCACCCGAGCCGAGGCGAGCATCATTGGCGCCAATCGTCGTATCGGTGCGCTGACTGGTATTGGCAACGGTCTTGCTGGTGGTCGACGTCAGGCCCGGGTTGCCGGCATCGACCAGCACCTCACCACCATCGGTATCGGCATCGCCGCCATGCGTATGCGCTGCCTGGCCATCGAACTCACGGGTGTTGACGGCGTGCAGGACAGTCTCGCCACCTTCCTGCGACTCCAGCAGTCCGCCTGGCGTCATCAGATAGGCCACGCCCTTGACATCGCCGGTAAGTTGCTCGGCGTTGATCGCGACCGTGCTGCCGTCTGCCTTGAGCAGTAAAGGAGGATTCTTCGAGAAATCGATCGCCGCGATCCCTGCCGAAGATAAAGACTGCAATTCGCCCGGGGAAGTCGACGTCGCCGTTTGCGAAACGCCATCGTGATTGGCGTCGATCCACACCTTCAGCACCGAGAACGCAGGGTCGCGTGCATCGAGAATGCCGTCGCCGTTGGCGTCGAGCCAGCGCACGCTGTTGCGTTCCAGCGAAGCGGCCGGATCAAGGTTCAGCAGTTCGCCTGCGGTGATCTTGCCGTCGCCGTTCAGGTCGATGGACAGGATGCCCTGGTTGGCCGAAATCCAGTCTACCTTTTCCAGGTAGCCGTCGCCGTCGATGTCGGCATAAACCGGATCGTTGGTTGCGCCGGCGACCGCCGCGGCGGCTGGAAAAGTCAGCGCCGTGAAACTTTGCGTCAGATGCTGTGCATCTTCCACCGGCATGCCGGCGCGCTCGCCTGGCTTCGCAGTGGCGGCGACACCTTCCTGGAGATAGTGCTGACGGACGGTCTCGGCTTCCCATGCGGGAACGACAGCATCCATCGCATGCTGCATGAAGTCGGTGAGCAGCGTATCGCCCGTGCCGTCGCCGCGGCTGCCCGCACCATCGTAATAGCGCGTCTGGACCTGGCCGTTGTCATCGGTCCATTTGAGGTACAGGTGGCCCTGGGCGCCGTTGGCGAGATTGAACCCATCCGGATCGTACTGATAGCCGATCGATGGCAGCCTGGATGCAATCAACCCATACAGCGGCTGGCCGCTGGCATCGACCATGCCATTGAGCTGCGATTGCAGACCGTCCACCAGATTTTGCATCCAGCGGGTGGCCGTGGCGCCGCCACCTTCCGCATCCTGGGTCGTGACGACATGGGTATGCCCCTCTGCATCCCAGACGGCCTGGGCCTGCCCTTCCAGCATTGGTTCGTCGGACTCGAACATGCTGCTGATGATGGAGATGACCACTGCCGCTACCGCGCCCCATGGGCCGATAACGCCCAGTGTGGACATCAGGCTCATCATCGATGTCGCCATCGACAAAGGATTGCCGGACTGGATCGCCATGACAAGACCTATGCCAGCGCCCACTGCGCCCAGGTCTTGAGCAACGGTTCCGAGGGTACCGGTCGCATTGCCAGCCGTGTCGAAGAGTTTGAGGCCCTCCATGGAGGCATACAGGTTGATGCCCTGTGCACCCAAGGTCGCCGACGACTGCAAAATCGCCAAGGCATCGCCTGACTTAAGTGCGTCCGCAAGGTTTATCGCCGACGAAATTGCGCCCAGACCAGCACCGACCTTGCCTAACGTCTCGGCAAATGAAGCCAGTTCAGGCGGAACCGAACCACTGGCCGCGAACATCTGGTTGATCATCGACACGCCAGCAACGGACGCGGCAAAGGTATTGCCGTTTTCCAGCGCCTGGATCAAGGATAGAGCGCTTTGGACTGCGCCGAAGCCGGCTTGAACTTGCTGGGCTTGTTGACGCTCGGCCTCGCTGTAGCCTTTGACGACGATCTGTGATCTGCCCTGAGCGTCAATTTCGAACCCGTTGTCATTGCTGTCGACGTAGCGAACGGAGCCATCTTGATTCTTCTCCAGATGACCGATAGCAGTGCCCTCGCTATTGGCGATGGTGATCGTGCCATCAGACATCTCGTGGAAGTCGACATCGCTCAGCCCGAGCTGCCCTAGCTGTTGGGTTAGCGTGGTCTGCTGGTTTCCTGCGAGAGCTAAAGATGTATTTTGTAGTTGCTCAACAATTGACTGATGAATAACAGCATATTGATCACCTGCGACATCCATCCCGCTTGGAAGTGTCGGCTCGACCGGATCCTCTAATGGCAGCGCAACGCTGCTCTTGGGGACAACAGTGGCCAACCCGGTATCTGCCGAAATGGACACTATCGCATCGTCGGCAATAGGTGTTCTCTTTCCATGGCTATCTTCGAGATAGCGCTCACCAGTCTCTTTATCGACAACGTCCCATTGGCCGTCGCCCAGTCGAATAACATAGTCACCCTTTTCGTCCAGACGATACGTGCGACCATCAATAACTTTTATTTCATCAGATATAGGCTGACGAACAGGTGCTTCTGTTGAATTCTGATTATTCTCATTACTGTCTCCCTCCCCCCCCGTAATGGTCTCGCTTATCTTCTCAACCAGCTTAACTAACTCGGATGAGATATCAGCCTTACCTTGTAAGATTGCGTCTACTACGTCCGGCGACAGTCCAGCGAAAGGCTGTGCTGTTCCGTCGAGCTTCTGCAACGTCAACGCACCACTGTCATTGATAATTACATTACCCACCAAGCTACCACTAGGGTTGCCGGCATCGTCAAATTGGTGGACTGGAAACGTCGTAGTTTTCCCAACGGGGTCGTAGACACCCACAATACCTTTTGCATCTACGACATACTCTTTGGTGAATACCTCTCGCGGCTCCCCCGAGATCGAAGTGTACTTTTCACTTATGCGTCCGGTTTCAGGATCCTTGAATGCAGATACTGTATAAACGGATTTTTCGAGGGCATATTCATTTCCATCAAGCGGAATCCCCGATGGAGAAAGTCCTTTGGCCGTATAGGCTTTTACTACATCTTCATCTAATTGCAGTTGAACTGCTTTGAAATAAGAAAGCGCTGCAGAATTCGGCGCCTTTTGCTCCAGCAATGTAACAAGAGATTCAAAATTATTGCGAGGCATCCCGGGAGCATCGTAGATGCTCTCAAGCTTTACCGGAGACGCGTTAAGACCGGCCACATTCTCCGCGTCACCGAGAATCGTCGCAGACCCATGACCGATTGCTGTTGCTGCTGCAGCGATAGCACTAATGGCCGCTTCAGGCAAGTTGCCTGTTATTGCCCCGACTAAGGCCGCTTTCTGCGCTAGGTCAGCAAACGCCGCAGCTGGTGATTGTTGATAATCAACCCCCGCCGCGTGGGTGCCCGCCACCCCCACCAAGGTATATGCGTAAGCCCCAAAACCCGAATCAGCCATAGAATATGCACTGGCCAAGTCCGGAAAATCCTGCCGAAACCTAGTTTGCAGTTCAGTGTATATAGGCGTGCCGACAAAACCTTGAATTCCGGGCCCATCGATGTTCGCTCCTGGCAACCCGAACATGACTCCGATCAACTCAGCTAAAGCGCCCCCAAGTGAATGCCCAGCAACACTCACCATTCCACGGATCTGATCAAGAGTAGGCTCTTGCCCAGTTTCTAGAAACGTCTCCTTTCGGATCTGCTTGAATGCCTCAAATGCGAAATTGGCCGCATCGCTTAGCTGAGGATCCCAAGTATCGGATCCCACGGCCTTTAAAAAATCTTGGGTGGCTAGCGCCGCGTTGGCGTTCGGCCAGTCTCCGGCTTGATTACTCCCTGCAATTGCTATCGTATACTTTCCTGTTGTGGGATCTTTGTACAACGTCGCCTGAAAAAATGGAGACGTTTGAACAAAACTTGTAACTCCAGTAGGAACCGCGGCACCTACCTGAAAAGGTGGCGCTCCCGCATCCTTCCCATAGGTTCCAATAGCATAGGGGATATATTTAAGAACTTCACTTGGGCTAGTGATTGGCATGTTCTATCTTCTATTTCTTATTTTTTCTCATCGACGCCAAATGCTTCCCTGACCGTCTGCGAAGCATTGAAGCCTTTATTGCGATCAATCTCCGCTATCTTGTCCGAATACCACTCAGGGATCTCGATGACGTAAGGAAATTTGGAAATTGCCTTATTGAGGTTGCTCTCATTAGCA
>NZ_JAIUCY010000025.1 GCF_020179755.1 Herbaspirillum sp. alder98 | reverse complement strand
CAAGGCGCGCCCCTGAACGTGCCGGTCACCGAAGACCGCTTCCTTTTCCTGTCTGCCAGCAAAGCCTACCGGACCCCGTCCTGGCTGTTGCCAGCCTGCTTCCAGAACCACGGCAACTATGTCATCTCGCTGTCCAACGTCACCCGCTGGCTGGGCCAGCAGGCCGAGGCGCTGGGCGTGGAAATCTTCCCCGGCTTCGCGGCAGCCGAAGTACTTTATAACGAAGATGGCTCCGTCAAGGGCGTCGCCACCGGCAACCTGGGACTCAATAAGGAAGGCGAACCCACCGGTGAATTCCAGCTCGGCATGGAGTTACACGCCAAGTACACCTTCTTCGCCGAAGGCGCGCGCGGGCATCTGGGCAAGCAGTTGATCACTAAATATCGGCTGGACGAAGGTCGTGACCCGCAGACTTATGCCATCGGCATCAAGGAACTGTGGGAAATCAAGCCCGAGCTGCATCAACCGGGCCTGGTGGTGCACACCGCCGGCTGGCCGCTGGCCAACGACACCTACGGTGGCTCTTTCCTGTATCACATGGATAACAACCAGGTGGCCGTCGGCTACGTGGTGGGCCTGGCTTACGAGAACCCGTACCTGTCGCCGTTCGAGGAATTCCAGCGTTATAAAACCCATCCCGAGATCAGCAAGTTCTTCGCGGGCGGCAAGCGCATTTCGTATGGTGCGCGGGCGATCACGGCGGGTGGCGTGCAGTCGTTGCCGAAGCTGGTCTTCCCCGGCGGCGCGCTGATCGGGTGCGATGCGGG
>NZ_JAIUCY010000024.1 GCF_020179755.1 Herbaspirillum sp. alder98 | reverse complement strand
TGATGCGCAAGCCGTGAACGGGAAATACCTCACCGAAAAAGAAGTGAGGGAAAAATATCGCACTTGCGAAGATGGTTGGTATAGCGGCCCTCAGCCAGGAAAAGCGCGCTTCACCAGAGATCCTTGGTTATGGGTTGTTACGCCAGAATTTGCGCAGCGTTTTTGTCTGCCCGCAGGCTTTGTGAGTGAGGATCTTAAAGGCGCAGAAGCGGTCGCGTTTCGTTTGAAGCGAAACGACGATGAGGTGGGATGCGGTTTGGCTGGGAATCCAGATGCTTGTGTCGGCGAGACTGTCATGCGTTTCGAGGTTTACGTGAAGAGCGATGCGCCAATACCAACGAAAATAAAACTCAGGTTCTTCCAACTGGCACATCTGCCGAGTTCAATGCTCATCTCCGATAGTCAAGCAAGCGTAAAGCAAGCAAAGAAGGAGCGTGACCAGTACCCTCAAGACTTAGGCGTTGTGTGGCCATTGGACCCTACTCAGGTGGCGTTGCTGGGCATTCAGAACTCAAGGGCCGAATGGCCGATTGCAACCCTTTATCCTGAAACTTACTTTGCGCGCGTATTTCCTGGAATTGATTATTACGCTTTCGAGGGTTCATCTGGATTTTTCAGGAATCCTCGTATGGAAAAAATTGGTATCAGGAAGTTTGTCATTGCTTTCGCTAAGCCAGGTGCTAATGAGAGCAACCTCAATAAGGCAATTTCCAAATTTCCTTACGTCATCGAGATCCCTGAGTGGTATTCGGACAAGATAGCGGAGATTGATCGCAATAAAGGCTTCAATGCTTCGCAGACGGTC
>NZ_JAIUCY010000023.1 GCF_020179755.1 Herbaspirillum sp. alder98 | reverse complement strand
TTCTATGCCATGTTGTCGCTGGGCCTGGCGGTGATCTTCGGCCTGCTCAACGTGATCAATTTCGCGCACGGCACGCTGTACATGATGGGCGCCTTCCTGGCCTGGATGGGCCTGTCCTACTTCGAGCTCAACTACTGGGTGATGCTGGCGCTGGCGCCGCTGATCGTCGGCGCGTTCGGCATCCTCATCGAAAAGACCATGCTGCGCTGGCTCTACAAGCTGGATCACCTGTACGGCCTGCTGCTGACCTTCGGCATCACGCTGATGGTCGAAGGCATCTTCCGCTCGGTGTATGGCGTCTCGGGCCAGCCTTATTCGGTCCCTGACGCGTTGCAGGGCGCCACCAACCTCGGCTTCATGGTGCTGCCGAATTATCGCGCCTGGGTCGTCGTGGCTTCTCTGGTCGTGTGTTTCACGACCTGGTTCGTGATCGAGAAGACCCGCCTGGGCGCCTACCTGCGCGCCGGCACCGAGAACCCCAAGCTGGTCGAAGCGTTCGGCATCAACGTGCCGCTGATGGTGACCCTGACCTACGGCTTCGGCGTGGCGCTGGCAGCCTTCGCTGGCGTGCTGGCCGCGCCCGTGATCCAGGTCTCGCCGCTGATGGGCTCGAACCTGATCATCACGGTGTTTGCGGTGGTGGTCATCGGCGGCATGGGCTCGATCCTGGGTTCCATCGTCACCGGTCTGGTGCTGGGCCTGATCGAAGGTTTGACGCGGGTCTTCTATCCCGAGCTGTCGGCCACCGTGGTCTTCATCGTCATGGCAATCGTGCTGATGGTCCGTCCTGCCGGCCTGTTCGGCAAAGAGAAATGATCGGGAGCAG
>NZ_JAIUCY010000022.1 GCF_020179755.1 Herbaspirillum sp. alder98 | reverse complement strand
TGGAGTGAACCCCTCGGGCTGGACCAAAGTTGGTCGAGAAACTAAGCCGCTTGCCGAGTGAGTTGTGCTTCGAAATGGTTAGGTGATTGATAGCCCAATGCAGAGTGCATGCGCCGCTCGTTGTAAATCTCTTCGATGAAGTATGGCAGCCTGCCGGCCACATCGTCGAATTTCTCATAACCAGCCAGATAGACCTCTTCGACCTTGAGCGTCTTCATGAAGCTCTCCGCCTGCGCGTTGTGATACGGGTTGGCTGGCGCACTCATTGATCCTATCAGACCAAATTCCGCCAAAGCATCCCGGTACAAAGCGCTGGCATATTGGCACCCGCGATCCGTATGGTGAATGCACGTGCCCGGCGCCGGTTTGCGAATTCTGTAGGCGGCCGTCAGCGCGGCCAGAGCCAAAGGCGTGTCGATCCGCTTGGATAAAGCGTAGCCGATTACCTTGCGGCTGCAAGCATCCAAAACAACGGCCAGGTAGATAAAGCCGGATGCTATTCGGATGTAGGTGATATCGGCAACCCACACATGATCTGGCTCCGTTGGAATGATGTTCTGATAGTGATTAGGAAAGACGGCGACATCAGTTTCAGAGCAGGCCACCGGCTTGAACCTACGCCGATGATGGCCGTACACCTCGTGCTCACGCATGATCCTGGCTACGCGCTTGTGATTGACCACATGCCCGCGTGCCCTCAATTCCAACGTGATTCGACGATAGCCATAGCCTGGGAAGACGTCGTGGATGTCTTCTATCAGATGGGCAAGCTCAGTATCACCGACTGCGGCAATAGCCGGCTTGGGCTGATAATAGTAGGTGCTACGCGGCAGATCGATCATTTGGCATCCTCGTCGGATGGAGCAGGCTTGGGGCCGCTGATGATCGATGAGCTGTCGTTGTTGCTGACGAGTCGTAGTCGTGGTGTTTTTTTAAGGAGTTCCAACTCCATCGTCAGCTGGCCTACCTTCCGTTCCAACGCGGCAATATGCGCCTCGTACTCGGCAACCGTCGACGCAGCAGCATCTTCTGCATCCAGCTCACCTCGATCAAACTGCCCTAGCCACATTTGCATGAGGTTGGCCGACAAATTATGGATCTTGAGCGCCTCTCGCCGCCCCAGCTTGCCGCTGCGGATATCGCTGCAGATCTGTATCTTGAATTGCGGGCTGTGCCGCCGATAGGGACCTCGTGATGCCATGATGTCGCTCCTCCTGAGAAGGCTCGACAAGCGTATCACTTCATCTCCAGGCCTTGGTCCAGCCCGAGGGGTTCACTCCAT
>NZ_JAIUCY010000021.1 GCF_020179755.1 Herbaspirillum sp. alder98 | reverse complement strand
TGCATATCGCCGGCGCGCTGATCTCGCCGACCCAGATCATGCTGCTGGTGCTGGCGGTGCTGGCCATGGTGGGCCTGGTGCTGATCGTGGAGAAGACCAAGATGGGCCGCGCCATGCGCGCCACCGCCGAGAATCCGCGCATTGCCGGCTTGATGGGGGTCGATTCGAACAAGGTGATCGTGGTGACGTTTGCCATCGGCGCTGCGCTGGCCGCGATTGCGGGAGTGATGTGGGCGGCGAACTATTCCACCGCGCAATTCGCGATGGGCTTCGTGCCGGGGCTGAAGGCCTTCTCTGCGGCGGTGCTGGGCGGCATCGGCAATATCTATGGCGCCATGCTGGGCGGCATCCTGCTGGGCCTGATCGAAAGCCTGGGCGCCGGCTATATCGGTGACCTGACCGGCGACTTCCTGGGCAGTAACTACCAGGACATCTTTGCCTTCATCGTGCTGATCATCGTGCTGACCCTGCGTCCTTCGGGAATCATGGGTGAACGCGTGGCCGACCGCGCCTAAACATTTACAGAAGATTAAAGAAGATAACTATGTCTCTCATTTCCTTCGACATGAAGCGCAACCCCAAGCAGGCACGCACCAGCCTGCTGGTGCTGCTGGCGCTGATGATCATCTTCCCCTTCATTGCCCAGCAGTTCGGCAATTCGTGGGTGCGCATCATGGACATCGCCTTGCTCTACATCATGCTGGCGCTGGGCCTGAACGTGGTGGTCGGCTTTGCCGGCCTGCTCGACCTGGGCTATATCGCCTTCTACGCCATCGGCGCCTACACGGCCGCATTGCTGGCCTCGCCGCAGTTCGCGGCGGTGCTGGAATCGTTCGTCAATACCTATCCGGCGGTGGGCAACTTTTTAGTCATGGTGTGCGGGCCCGAGATCGTGCAGAACGGCATTCACCTGTCGCTGTGGGTGATCGTGCCCTTGTCGGCCCTGTGCGCGGCGCTGTTCGGCGCCTTGCTGGGCGCACCGACGCTGAAGTTGCGCGGCGATTACCTGGCCATCGTCACGCTGGGCTTCGGTGAAATCATTCGTATCTTCATGAACAACCTCAATGCGCCGGTCAACATCACCAACGGCCCGCAGGGGATCAACCTGGTCGATCCGATCCGGGTGTTCGGGGTGTCGCTGGCGGGCGAGCCGGGTTCGGGCTCGATGGTCAACGTGTTCGGTTTCATGACGCCGTCGGTCAATGCCTATTATTTCCTGTTCTTGATCCTGTGCATCGCGGTGATCTTCTTCTCAGTGCGGCTGCAGGATTCACGCCTGGGGCGGGCCTGGGTGGCCATTCGCGAAGACGAGATCGCGGCCAAGGCGATGGGCATCAATACCCGCAACGTCAAGCTGCTGGCCTTTGCCATGGGCGCGTCCTTCGGTGGCGTGGCCGGCGCCATGTTTGCGTCGTTCCAGGGTTTCGTGTCGCCCGAATCGTTCTCGCTGACCGAATCCATCGCGGTGCTGGCGATGGTGGTGCTGGGCGGCATCGGCCATATCCCGGGCGTGGTGCTGGGCGGCGTGATCCTGGCCGCCTTGCCGGAGGTGTTGCGCCATGTGGTCGAGCCGGTGCAGATGAGCCTGTTCGGAAAAGTCTGGATCGATGCCGAAGTGCTGCGCCAGTTGTTGTACGGCCTGGCGATGGTGATCATCATGTTGACCCGCCCATCTGGCCTGTGGCCGTCGCCGCGCCATGAAGACCGCCCCGAAGTGGACCATGCATCCGTCGGCACCACCGGCGAAGTGAAAGCCTGAGATGACCCAGACCCTGCTTAAAATTCGTGACGTCAGCAAGCGCTTCGGCGGCTTGCAAGCCTTGAACGGCGTCGGCATTACCATCGAAAAAGGCCAGATCTACGGCCTGATCGGCCCCAACGGCGCCGGCAAGACCACCTTCTTCAATGTGATCACGGGCCTCTATCAGCCCGACACCGGCAGCTTCGAGCTGGACGGCAAGCCCTACAGCCCCAGCGCGCCGCATGAAGTGGCCAAGGCCGGCATTGCGCGCACCTTCCAGAACATCCGCCTGTTTGGCGAGATGACGGTGCTGGAGAACGTGATGGTGGGATGTCACGTGCGGACTAAACAGAACGTGTTTGGTGCGGTGTTCCGGCACAAGGCGGCGCGCGAGGAAGAGGCGCAGATTCGTGCCAAGTCGCAGCAACTGCTGGACTTCGTGGGCATCGGTCAATTCGCCAAGCGCACTGCGCGTCACTTGTCGTATGGCGACCAGAGAAGACTGGAGATCGCCCGCGCGCTGGCGACCGAGCCGCAATTGCTGGCGCTGGACGAACCGGCCGCCGGCATGAACGCTACCGAAAAACTGGGACTCAGAGAATTGCTGGTCAAGATCCAGGCCGAAGGTAAAACCATCCTGCTGATCGAGCACGACGTCAAATTGATGATGGGCCTGTGCAACCGGATCACGGTGCTGGACTATGGC
>NZ_JAIUCY010000020.1 GCF_020179755.1 Herbaspirillum sp. alder98 | reverse complement strand
TCTCTGCTGCTGACAAACAAAACGATTTGTTGGCGACGCAAGCGAAGCGAAAGCGACGCGGTGCGACAGAAAAGATCTTTAAAAATTAACAGCCGATAAGCGTGGGCGTTTAATGGAAGCGACAGACCTTCGGGTCTGGAAACTTTAAATATTAAATGCTCACAAGAAATATAGGTAAGTTCGAAAGAAATTACCTGTCAGTATTTTGAGAGAGCGACACCCTTCGGGGTGGCCAGAAATGGCACAAAACAGTGATTAAACTAAAGAGTTTGATCCTGGCTCAGATTGAACGCTGGCGGCATGCCTTACACATGCAAGTCGAACGGCAGCATAGGAGCTTGCTCCTGATGGCGAGTGGCGAACGGGTGAGTAATATATCGGAACGTGCCCTAGAGTGGGGGATAACTAGTCGAAAGATTAGCTAATACCGCATACGATCTACGGATGAAAGTGGGGGATCGCAAGACCTCATGCTCCTGGAGCGGCCGATATCTGATTAGCTAGTTGGTGGGGTAAAAGCTCACCAAGGCGACGATCAGTAGCTGGTCTGAGAGGACGACCAGCCACACTGGGACTGAGACACGGCCCAGACTCCTACGGGAGGCAGCAGTGGGGAATTTTGGACAATGGGGGCAACCCTGATCCAGCAATGCCGCGTGAGTGAAGAAGGCCTTCGGGTTGTAAAGCTCTTTTGTCAGGGAAGAAACGGTTCGAGCTAATATCTTGAACTAATGACGGTACCTGAAGAATAAGCACCGGCTAACTACGTGCCAGCAGCCGCGGTAATACGTAGGGTGCAAGCGTTAATCGGAATTACTGGGCGTAAAGCGTGCGCAGGCGGTTATGTAAGACAGATGTGAAATCCCCGGGCTCAACCTGGGAATTGCATTTGTGACTGCATGGCTAGAGTGTGTCAGAGGGGGGTAGAATTCCACGTGTAGCAGTGAAATGCGTAGATATGTGGAGGAATACCGATGGCGAAGGCAGCCCCCTGGGATAACACTGACGCTCATGCACGAAAGCGTGGGGAGCAAACAGGATTAGATACCCTGGTAGTCCACGCCCTAAACGATGTCTACTAGTTGTCGGGTCTTAATTGACTTGGTAACGCAGCTAACGCGTGAAGTAGACCGCCTGGGGAGTACGGTCGCAAGATTAAAACTCAAAGGAATTGACGGGGACCCGCACAAGCGGTGGATGATGTGGATTAATTCGATGCAACGCGAAAAACCTTACCTACCCTTGACATGGATGGAATCCTGAAGAGATTTAGGAGTGCTCGAAAGAGAACCATCACACAGGTGCTGCATGGCTGTCGTCAGCTCGTGTCGTGAGATGTTGGGTTAAGTCCCGCAACGAGCGCAACCCTTGTCATTAGTTGCTACGAAAGGGCACTCTAATGAGACTGCCGGTGACAAACCGGAGGAAGGTGGGGATGACGTCAAGTCCTCATGGCCCTTATGGGTAGGGCTTCACACGTCATACAATGGTACATACAGAGGGCCGCCAACCCGCGAGGGGGAGCTAATCCCAGAAAGTGTATCGTAGTCCGGATTGTAGTCTGCAACTCGACTACATGAAGTTGGAATCGCTAGTAATCGCGGATCAGCATGTCGCGGTGAATACGTTCCCGGGTCTTGTACACACCGCCCGTCACACCATGGGAGCGGGTTTTACCAGAAGTGGGTAGCCTAACCGCAAGGAGGGCGCTTACCACGGTAGGATTCGTGACTGGGGTGAAGTCGTAACAAGGTAGCCGTATCGGAAGGTGCGGCTGGATCACCTCCTTTCTAGAGTGCGCTGAAGTTAAGCGTCCACACTTATCGGCTGTAAATCAAAGAACAGTTATTTGGGTGATGCACGGTCGGGTAGCAAAGACTTGCACCCATACTGATCCAAGCGGGTCTGTAGCTCAGCTGGTTAGAGCACCGTGTTGATAACGCGGGGGTCGTTGGTTCGAGCCCAACCAGACCCACCAAAGTTTTCGGGGGTTTAGCTCAGCTGGGAGAGCACCTGCTTTGCAAGCAGGGGGTCGTCGGTTCGATCCCGTCAACCTCCACCAAGACATCAAACCTAAGTCTGCATCGTAAGATGCCAGGATTTAGGTTTGGTCTTTTACGATCAATGGCTGTTTTTGTTCTTTAACAATCTGGAAGAAGTAAAGATTCATTTAATGACGATCACCAGGACTTCGGTTCTTGTGAAAGTTAAAAAATGGGTGTGATTGTATCAATCAATGTATTACGAAGTGATCTTAGCAATTAGAAGACTTACTTTGGCAATACGGCAAACGCTAAACTCAAATTTTTCTATAACGCTCTGGCAACAGAGGCTAACGTTATAGGAACAAGCGAATAAGTGCACATGGTGGATGCCTTGGCGATTACAGGCGACGAAGGACGTAGTAGCTTGCGATAAGCTGCGGGGAGCTAGCAAACAAGCTTTGATCCGCAGATTTCCGAATGGGGAAACCCACCCGCAAGGGTATCACTCACTGAATACATAGGTGTGTGAGGCGAACGTGGCGAACTGAAACATCTAAGTAGCTACAGGAAAAGAAATCAACCGAGATTCCCAGAGTAGTGGCGAGCGAAATGGGACCAGCCTGCAAGATTTAGCATTTTTGATAGTGGAACGGAATGGAAAGTCCGGCCATAGAGGGTGATAGCCCCTTACACGAAATCATTAGTGTGGAACTAAGCTTGCGACAAGTAGGGCGGGACACGTGAAATCCTGTCTGAATATGGGGGGACCATCCTCCAAGGCTAAATACTCGTAATCGACCGATAGTGAACCAGTACCGTGAGGGAAAGGCGAAAAGAACCCCGGAAGGGGAGTGAAATAGATCCTGAAACCGTGTGCATACAAACAGTAGGAGCCTCGTAAGGGGTGACTGCGTACCTTTTGTATAATGGGTCAGCGACTTACATTCAGTGGCAAGCTTAACCGTATAGGGAAGGCGTAGAGAAATCGAGTCCGAATAGGGCGTTCAGTCGCTGGGTGTAGACCCGAAACCAAGTGATCTATCCATGGCCAGGTTGAAGGTGCGGTAACACGCACTGGAGGACCGAACCCACTAATGTTGAAAAATTAGGGGATGAGCTGTGGATAGGGGTGAAAGGCTAAACAAACTTGGAAATAGCTGGTTCTCTCCGAAAACTATTTAGGTAGTGCCTCAAGTATCACCATCGGGGGTAGAGCACTGTTATGGCTAGGGGGTCATCGCGACTTACCAAACCATTGCAAACTCCGAATACCGATGAGTGCGAGCTTGGGAGACAGACGCCGGGTGCTAACGTCCGACGTCAAGAGGGAAACAACCCAGACCGCCAGCTAAGGTCCCAAAGATTGGCTAAGTGGAAAACGAAGTGGGAAGGCTAAAACAGTCAGGAGGTTGGCTTAGAAGCAGCCATCCTTTAAAGAAAGCGTAATAGCTCACTGATCGAGTCGTCCTGCGCGGAAGATGTAACGGGGCTAAGCCAGTCACCGAAGCTGCGGATATGCAGTAATGCATATGGTAGGAGAGCGTTCTGTAAGCCTGTGAAGGTGTCTTGTAAAGGATGCTGGAGGTATCAGAAGTGCGAATGCTGACATGAGTAGCGATAATGCGGGTGAAAAGCCCGCACGCCGTAAGCCCAAGGTTTCCTGTTCAACGTTCATCGGAGCAGGGTGAGTCGGCCCCTAAGGCGAGGCAGAGATGCGTAGCTGATGGGAAGCAGGTTAATATTCCTGCACCGTCGTTAGATGCGATGGGGGGACGGATCGCGGAAGGTTGTCCGGGTGTTGGAAGTCCCGGTTTTTGTGTCAAAGAAGGCTGTTAGGCAAATCCGGCAGCGTAATTCAAGGGCATGAGACGAGCGAACTTGTTCGCGAAGCAATCGGAAGTGGTTCCAAGAAAAGCCTCTAAGCTTCAGTCTAACGAGACCGTACCGCAAACCGACACAGGTGGGCGAGATGAGTATTCTAAGGCGCTTGAGAGAACTCGGGAGAAGGAACTCGGCAAATTGGTACCGTAACTTCGGGATAAGGTACGCCCAAGTAGTTTGACTGGCCTGCGCCAGAAGGATGAAAGGGTTGCAATAAAATGGTGGCTGCGACTGTTTAATAAAAACACAGCACTCTGCAAACACGAAAGTGGACGTATAGGGTGTGACGCCTGCCCGGTGCTGGAAGATTAAATGATGGGGTGCAAGCTCTTGATTGAAGTCCCAGTAAACGGCGGCCGTAACTATAACGGTCCTAAGGTAGCGAAATTCCTTGTCGGGTAAGTTCCGACCTGCACGAATGGCGTAACGATGGCCACACTGTCTCCTCCCGAGACTCAGCGAAGTTGAAATGTTTGTGATGATGCAATCTACCCGCGGCTAGACGGAAAGACCCCATGAACCTTTACTGTAGCTTTACATTGGACTTTGAACCAATCTGTGTAGGATAGGTGGGAGGCTTTGAAGCAGGGACGCTAGTTCTTGTGGAGCCAACCTTGAAATACCACCCTGGTTTGTTTGAGGTTCTAACCTTGGTCCGTTATCCGGATCGGGGACAGTGTATGGTAGGCAGTTTGACTGGGGCGGTCTCCTCCCAAAGTGTAACGGAGGAGTTCGAAGGTACGCTAGGTACGGTCGGACATCGTGCTAATAGTGCAATGGCATAAGCGTGCTTAACTGCGAGACTGACAAGTCGAGCAGGTACGAAAGTAGGACATAGTGATCCGGTGGTTCTGTATGGAAGGGCCATCGCTCAACGGATAAAAGGTACTCTGGGGATAACAGGCTGATTCCTCCCAAGAGTTCATATCGACGGGGGAGTTTGGCACCTCGATGTCGGCTCATCACATCCTGGGGCTGTAGCCGGTCCCAAGGGTATGGCTGTTCGCCATTTAAAGTGGTACGTGAGCTGGGTTTAAAACGTCGTGAGACAGTTTGGTCCCTATCTGCCGTGGGCGTTGGAAGTTTGAAGGGGGCTGCTCCTAGTACGAGAGGACCGGAGTGGACGAACCTCTGGTGTATCGGTTGTCACGCCAGTGGCATTGCCGAGTAGCTAAGTTCGGAAGAGATAACCGCTGAAAGCATCTAAGCGGGAAACTCGCCTTGAGATGAGACTTCCCGGGAACTAGATTCCCCTAAAGGGTCGTTCGAGACCAGGACGTTGATAGGTCAGGTGTGGAAGCGCAGTAATGCGTTAAGCTAACTGATACTAATTGCCCGTGCGGCTTGTTCCTATAACATTAGTTCTGTTATAGACGAGTTTAGCAAAATTGTGTTTGCCCTTTGTGCATCACACCCAGTAGTCCACCCAGACTACAAATTCTTTACTTCTTCCCAGATTGAACTGCACGCTGCTCTGTCGAGAGCGTGCAGTTTTACAAGTTATGCCTGATGACTATAGCAAGTTGGTACCACCCCTTCCCATCCCGAACAGGACCGTGAAACGACTTCGCGCCGATGATAGTGCTGCAACCAGTGTGAAAGTAGGTCATCGTCAGGCTAGTATTCTGCATCACCCCATCCTCTGACGAGGGTGGGGTGTTTGCTTTTGCGCGGCCGCTTTGTATC
>NZ_JAIUCY010000001.1 GCF_020179755.1 Herbaspirillum sp. alder98 | reverse complement strand
CGAAAAACTGGGACTCAGAGAATTGCTGGTCAAGATCCAGGCCGAAGGTAAAACCATCCTGCTGATCGAGCACGACGTCAAATTGATGATGGGCCTGTGCAACCGGATCACGGTGCTGGACTATGGCAAGCCGATTGCCGAGGGCGTGCCGGCGGAGGTGCAAAAGAATCCTGCGGTGATCGAAGCGTATCTGGGAGCAGGACATTAAGATGACAACGAATATTTTGAAAGTCGACCAGCTGAACGTGGCCTATGGCGGCATCAAGGCGGTCAAGGGCATCAGCCTGGAAGTCAACGAGGGCGAACTGGTGACCTTGATCGGGGCCAACGGCGCCGGCAAGACCACCACCCTGAAAGCCATTACCGGTACCTTGCCGGACTGCAACGTCGATGGTCACATCACTTATCAGGGCCAGCCCTTGAAGGGCAAGAAGTCGTTCGAGTTGGTGAAGGACAAGCTGGCGATGGTGCCGGAAGGGCGGGGCGTCTTTACCCGCATGAGCATCCAGGAAAACCTGTTGATGGGCGCCTTCACGAGCAACGACCGTGGGCAGATCCAGGCCGATATCGACCGCTGGTTCGAGGTGTTTCCGCGCTTGAAGGAACGCGCGGCGCAGATGGCGGGCACGCTCTCGGGTGGCGAGCAGCAGATGCTGGCGATGGCACGGGCCTTGATGAGTCATCCCCGGTTGCTGTTGCTGGATGAACCGTCGATGGGCCTGTCGCCGATCATGGTGGAGAAGATCTTCGAGGTGATTCGCAATGTGTCGGCGCAAGGCATCACGATCCTGCTGGTGGAGCAGAACGCCAAGCTGGCGCTGCAGGCCGCGCATCGGGGGTATGTGATGGAATCCGGACTGATCACCATCGAAGGCCGTGCGGCCGACTTGCTCGATGATCCTCGGGTGAAGGCGGCTTATCTGGGTGAGGGGTAACCCGAACTTACGAAGTAAAGACTAAAGTCGCTGGGTCCCGGCCTGCGCCGGGACGACGAGGTAGATATAAGTATCTCGTCGTCCTGACGCAAGTCAGGACCCAGCGGCGTGTTTTCAAGTCAACATATCAGGCAGCCTTCTTCGCGCGGGCCATGTTGCGCAGTGCCCGTACCTGATCGTGATTGGCCAATACGCCCTGATACTGGCGTTCGATGACCAGGCGTATATCGTCGGGCAAGTCCTGTGACAGCGCCTTGCGGTAAGCATGTACGGCCGCATCTTCCCCACGTTCGCACTCCGACAGGATCGCGTCGTCATCCCGGCCGGTAATGGCCGACTTCAAATTGACCCACTGCCGATGCAGCGTACCGCCCAAGGTACTGTGATTGGTGGGCTCGCCGCCCAGCCGGTGCACCAGATCCTGCAGGTCCAATACTGTCTGCGCGCATGCGGTGGCGCGGTTCATGAACATTTCCTTGTAATTCACATAACGTTCCTGCGCATCATCGGCGCAGGCGCGAAAACCTTTTTCGCCGTCCTTGGAAATCTGGATCAGATCATTGAGGGTGGAAATCAGGTGGTCGTTGGTCATGACATTCTCCTTTCAGGCCGGCCTGGACAGCGCCGAATCAGTGGACAAACAGGTACACGAGAACCAGTACAAAGGCTGGAACGCCGCAAATCCATGCCAGAAAATACTTGCCCATGATGTTCTCCTTTTTTCGTTAGTACACATCGCTTTTCAGGAGGAGGCGGAGATGAACCATCGTCCAGTTCGACCCCGCTTCCAGTAATGCCATGTTAGGAGCGGCATGGCTTATGCGCCATCGGACGACTGCCCAAGCCGGTGTAGGAATCGTGCTGCCCGGTGCCCCATGCGGGAAAACAAGAAACTCGCGAAAACCCTTATCCAGTAAGCGATTGGTGCTTGTCCTACAAAGCAATTGGCGGGCGTCCTATAGGGCAACTCTGCCGTGGATTGCTACTATTTTTCCCATGTTGCAATGCTTGTTGTGTCTGAGGTCCCACCTAACTCCAGGAGCTTTTTCATGAACAGAAACATGATTGCAGGCCAGGCCCAAGTCGTCGTTGGCAAAGTGCAGGAAAAGCTCGCCATGTTGATCGGCCATGCCGAGATGCAGCGTTCGGCGACGCAACGCCAGACTCAGGGGCGCATCAAGCATGCAGTGGGAGAGGCGCAAGACCTGATCAGGCGTTCGCTGCGTCAGCGCCGCGTGTCGATGTAAGGGCGGCGCATTGATGGTGAAGATTTCTGCAGCGTGCTTGTCCTACAAGGTAATCGGTCTGGCACCTATAGAAAGCGCAACGGCAGGAAAGTATCTTACGAATACGCAATCGCGGACCTGGAACACCAAGCACCGCGACTAACGGCACCGATCAAAGCTTATGAGCCGTGAGATCGGATCAACGGTCGCCAAGTCGACCGCAACGTTATCGAGGAGACGGTCATGGACAAGCTGGTGCTCGGCTGGTTGTTAGGTGTGCCGGTGGTGACGCTGGTGTTGTTGCAGTACCTGATGTGATGGTCCGTCGATCATTGTTGACGTACCCCGAAACGAACATGGAGAACAAGCATGCAGGCTAACAAATTCAAGACCGTCCGCAGCGACGTGCAGGATCTGCTGCAGCAGGCGCAGGATCTGTTTGCCGAGGCCACTGAAGCCACTGGCAAGAAAGCCGATGAACTGCGCGCCAAGGGGCAGGATGTCCTTAACCAGGCATTGAACGTTGCCCAGAGTGCGCAGACAGCGGTGGTGCAAAGCGGCCGCGAACTGGTGTCCGGCACCGACGATTACGTGCAGGCGAATCCGTGGCGCGCCATCGCGATCTCGGCTGGCGTCGGCCTGTTGGTCGGACTGGCAGTGGGCCGCAGCAGCGACCACTATTGAGTGCCTGTCTGAAATCTAGCCAAGCGTCGGCATTGACTGGCGCGTTAGTAACGAAATCGGAGAAAGGAATGACCATGACCAAGAATCCACCGCCAACCACGGTACAGCAGCAAAAGCCGTTTCATATCGATAAGGAAGCCTTGCGCGCCGCTGCGCGCAAGCTGGATGAAGGCGCCGTGACCGATGGCTATCGCGGCAATCGCAAGGAAGTCATCGCCATGCTCAATGATGCGCTGGCGACCGAATTGCTGTGCGTGCTGCGTTACAAGCGCCATTACTACACCGCCAAGGGCCTGGAAAACGAACCGATCAAGGCCGAATTCCTGCAGCACGCGCAGGAAGAGCAAAGCCACGCTGACAAGATTGCCGAACGTATCGTGCAATTGAATGGCGAGCCGGACTTCAATCCCCGTACGCTGTCCGATCGCAGCCATGCCGAATATGACCAGTCCGACAGTATCAAGGACATGATCAAGGCCAACCTGATTGCAGAGCGCGTGGCCATCGAAGCTTATCGCCAGATGATTGAACGCATCGGCGACAACGATCCGACCACCCGCCACATGCTGGTGCAGATCATGGCGCAGGAAGAAGAGCACGCCGATGACATGACGGACCTGCTCGATCTCTAAATTTTTAACGTACTGCAGGCAGCCCGAGAGCTACCTTTTTTCATCAATCACTTGAGGAGACCACCATGAACTGGGACATCGTTGAAGGCAACTGGAAGCAATTCAAGGGCAAGGCCAAGGAACAATGGGGCAAGTTGACCGATGACGATCTGGACGTGATCGCCGGCAAGCGCGATCAGTTGGCCGGTCGTATCCAGGAAGCCTATGGCGTCAACAAGGATGAAGCCGAAAAGCAGATCAGCGCCTTCGAAAAGCGTAACGAAGACTGGCGCCAGTGATCGGCTGGGCCCGGCGGCATCGTCGCCGATGATGATTTACGTATTACCACTGATAAATATCAACAACAAAGGAACATGACAATGAAAAAACTTATCGCAACCATGGTTTTCGGCGTAGCCTCCATCGGCCTGCACGGTGGCGCCTTCGCTGCCGATCCGGTCAAGTCCCAGTACAAGGCCGATACCGCCCAGGCCGACAGCGACTTCAAGGCTGCCAAGAAGAAGTGTGGCCCGTTGTCGGGCAATGAGAAGGATGTCTGCCAGAAGGAAGCCAAGGCTGCCCACGAGTCGGCTATCGCCGATGCCAAGGCCAAGCGCAAGAACACAGATAACAACAAGGAAGCACGCAAGGACAAGAACGACGCCAACTATGACGTCGCCAAGGAAAAATGCGATGCACTGAGCGGTGACGCCAAGGATAAGTGCGTGGCCGATGCCAAGGTCAAGTTCGGCAAGTAATCCATTGCCAAATAAAAAATAGTCTTGAGGGGCCGTGCGCAGGTTGCGCCGGCTACCCCCGCAGTGATCACCCTTGAATCATCATTCCTCGATAGGAGAGCATCATGAGTTTGACTAAAATGTCCCTGACCAAGCGTTTCCTCGGTTTCTTCCTGGCCCTGTTCATGGTCTCGCTGGTCGGCTGCGCTTCCAGCCCAGGCAAGGAAGGCACTGGCGAGTACGTCGATGATGCCGTCATCACCACCAAAGTGAAGGCTGCCATCTTCAACGAAGCCAACCTGAAGTCGTCGGAAATCAACGTCGAAACTTACAAGGGCGTGGTCCAGCTGTCCGGTTTCGTGTCGAACGCCACCTCGGCTTCGCGCGCTACCGAACTGGCCCGTGGCGTGAAGGGCGTGCAATCGGTGCGTAACGACCTGCGACTGAAACAGTAATAGGTTAATGCGAGCGCAACCGGTCCGGGTCCTTGTGATCCGGCCCGGTTTGCGTTTATCCGCTCCCAGAGCGCATCAGAGATGTCCTGGTGCATTCTGGAAGCAGACAGCATAGGTGCAGTAAGGTATAGTTAGTGGCCATTGCCCCAGGCATTTCCGGAGTGGCGCCGCCGAAGATGGCAGCGTCGAGGCAGCAGGAATATCGTCGATGCTCAATGCGGCGTCGGCGTGTGTGATCCGCCAGGCAATGCGACGCAGCGCCGCGGCATCTTTATCACCGCTCAATTACTATGACAAAAATACTTGTAGTCGATGACCATGCGGTCGTACGGGCCGGTGTGCACCATTTCATCTCGGAAATTCCGTCGATGGAAATCGGTGGCGAGGCAAGCACCGCTGAAGAAGCAATCCGCCTGGTGCGGACCCAGGATTGGGATATCGTTCTGTTAGACATCGCCATGCCCGACAAGAGTGGCGTGGAAGTGTTGAAGCAGATCAAGCGTGAAAAACCGGAACTCCCGGTGTTGATGCTGAGCATGCACCCTGAAAGCCGTTATGCGGTGCAGGTGCTGCGCAGCGGCGCCAGCGGTTATGTTCAGAAAGAGGCGCTGGCCACCGAATTGGTCAATGCGATAAATACCATCCTGCGCGGGCACAAATACATCAGCTACGGCGTGGCCGAGTTACTGACCAGCGAACCGGTCGATTCCGAAAAGCCGCTGCACGAAACGCTGTCGCAGCGCGAATACGAAATCTTCTACAAGCTGGGCCAGGGCCAGGGCGTGACCCAGATCGCCGATGAATTGTGCCTGTCGGTGAAGACCGTGAGCACCTATCGCTCACGCGTATTGCAGAAGATGAGCATGACCAACAATGCGGACATCATTTACTACGCGATCAAGAATAATCTGATCGACTAATCCTGGCGCATTCCTGTCAAGACATGGCAGGAAACAGCTTAGGCCAGGTAACGGGCATGGCAGATCATGGACGACATTCTCAACACGTGGGCTCGCAGCGCTGACGGCGCCGAGGCGCCCTTGCGGATCTTCCTGGTGGAAGATTCTGCAGACGTGCGTGAGCTGATCGTGGAAAGCCTGGTCGAGATCGATGGTGTTTCATTGGCCGGCCACGCCGAAACCGAGCGTGAGGCGCTGCAGCACCTGGAACATCATGCCTATGATGTGCTGGTGCTCGATATCCAGCTCAAGCAAGGCAATGGCATGAGCTTGCTGCAGTCGCTTGACCGTGCGCATGTGCGGCGCGCGGACGAGATCAAGGTCGTGTTCAGCAATCACGTCAGCCCGACCTATCGCAAGGCCGGCCAGCAGTGCGGCGTGGCCCATTTCTTCGATAAGTCTTCCGAACTGCCGTTGCTGTGCGACCTGCTTGAGCGGCTGGCCCGTGAGAAACTGGGCGTGCGCACCTACACTCCGGCCAGTACGCCGCCGATTCCTGCTCAGCCGGGCGGCATGTGATCCGTGTTGTGATGCGTTTCCTGTCAGGCGAGGGCATCCTGGCTTCGGTAGACATCAACATGGGACTAACAGGCAGGTCTGGGACCGCCTGGCAGTCCCGATAAAAAAAGCAGGGGATTCCCGACGATGCGAAACCAAACCGGCGGGGGCCGTTCCTCCGCCTTCGATACCCAGAATACCGGCTCTTCCGAGCACTTCGCCACATCCCAGTCGAATAACAGCAACATGGTGACCATTGCCATGGGAATGGCCATGGTGGTGATCCTGTTCGGGGTGGTCGTACTGATCGCCTCATTCATGGAAGACGCCTACCGTCCGTTGCTGGCCGACCTGCTGGCGGTGGGGCCGGTCACTGCCATCGGCTTCATCCTTGCCGGCGGCGCTCTCTACCTGCAGGGCATGATCGCCGGCCAGCCCAATCCCCGCTTGCGCTGGTTGGTCCGGCTGCTGGCGGTGGTGCTGTTGGCGCTCGGGGCGGCGACGTTGACCCACGGCGGCCTGTATGCGTTGGGGTGGATTCCGGTCGACGCCGCCCATCCGGTCTCGTCGCTGGTGATTCCGCCGCTGCTGGCGATCGCCTTCATTGCCGTGGCGCTGGCGCTGTTGCTGCACGACTGGCGCCTGTTGGGCGGTTATTATCCGGCCGAGTATCTCTGTTTCGCGCTATTGGGATTGAATGCCATCCCGCTGGTGGGCTATATCTACGGCGTCAATCAATTCCTGTACCTCGACTTCTATTTGCCGGTGCCCTGGTTGTCGTGCGCCGTCTTTGCGTTACTGGGGGCGGCGCTGCTGATGGCGCGCCCGGGGCACGCCCTGATGGCGGTGATCATGCGCATCGCCCCGGGCGGCCAGATGCTGCGCCGCCTGCTGCCGCAGACCTTGTTGCTGTTGCTGGCCTTCAGCCTGTTGCTCAACTGGGGCATGACAAATGGCTGGATCGTGCCGGAACTGTTGCTGCCGACACTGACCCTGATCAATGGCGTGATCATCGTCTTCATCTTCTGGGGTTCGGCCAGCCGGCTCGATAGCGAGTATGGCGAACGCACCCGCAATGCCCAGAAGCTGGCAGAGACCAGCGCCTTGCTCAATGCGGTGAGCGAAAGCACCAGCGATCCGATCTTCGTCAAGAACCGCCAGGGCCTGATGATTTTCGCCAACCCGGCGACCCTGGGCAAGCTCGGCAAGACCTGGGAAGAGACCATGTACCGCGCCAGCCGCGAATTGTTTCTGGTGCCGGAGGAGGCCGAGAAGATCGATCAGGACGACCGTCGCGTGATGGCATCGGGCAAGCCGGAAAAGCTTGAGCAGAGCATCCATCTGCCCGAAGGCGTGGTGACCTTCCAGACTGCCAAGGTGCCCTGGTTCGGCAAGGACGGCAGCGTGCAGGGCGTCATCGGCATCAGTACCGACATCAGCGAGCGCAAGCAGGCCGAGGACATCCTCCGCCAGCGCGAAAGCCAGCTGGAAAAAATGGTGGTGCAGCGTACCGCATTGCTGCGCGAGCTGACCAATCATCTGGAAACGGTGCGGGAAGAAGAAAAGCGTGCTATCGCCCGCGAGCTGCACGACAACATGGGGGCGTCGCTCACGGCCATATCGATGCATCTCGAAGGCGTGTACCAGGTGCTGCCCGCGGACGAAAAATGGATCGATCGCAAGGCCCGCATGCAAGCGCTGATGAAGTCGCTGGTGGCGACCACGCGCCGGATCCAGACCGAGTTGCGTCCTAACACATTGGATCTATTCGGTCTCAAGGCGGCCATCACCGAACAACTCGACGAATTGCAGGAGCGCACCGGCATCGCCTGTCGTGCCAGCCTGCCCGACGAGGACGTCGCGGTCGGACATGAGATGGAAATCGCCATCTACCGCATGCTGCAGGAGATGCTCAACAACGTCAGCAAGCATGCCAAGGCCAGCAAGGTCGATGTGATCCTGGACGTCGATGAAGACCATGTGGCCCTGACCGTGCGCGATGACGGCGTGGGCATTTCAGAAGATCGTCGCGACAATCACAAGACCTATGGCCTGCGCGGCCTGCGCGAGCGCGCCACCTATTTTGGCGGCGAGGTCGATATTCGCTCCACGCCCGGCAGCGGTGCCCTGATCACCGTCAGCCTGCCGATCCGTCCGGCGACCGCCGCCGCGGATCACTGATTCCTGCCTGATCGCGCGCAGCCCGCCAGGGCTGCGCCTGTCCTACGACGATGCCGGGCTTGTCCGGCACTCTTTTCCGGTTTCTCCTACGCCCGAAAGCGCCTCATTCTGATGTCGCCCGGAAGAGCGCGTCCCTATCATGGATTCATCGTCGCAAACCATTCAGGACACGACGTAGATGTCAGTCAGGGTCGCAGGAGGCATTGGCCGACATCTTCATTTTTCAACTTCTATGAGGAGCGATCATGAACAAGGATCAAGTCAAGGGCACCATCAAGGAAGCCGCCGGTAAGGTTCAGCAAAAGACCGGTGAGCTCACAGGTAACCAGACCCAACAGGTCAAGGGCGCTTCCAAGCAGGTCGAAGGCAACGTGCAAAAGACCTACGGCGACGCCAAGGAAGCCTTGAAGCACTAAGTCTCTGCCGCGCCGGATCTGACGATCCGGCGCGGCAAGTCGGTGCTGGCGTAGGTGAATTCCTACAAGAGAATCGGAATAGGCTGATGCCGGTCGTTGCCCGTTTCGCCGATCATAGCTGCGCTGCCGCAATACTGCCCCGGGAACTTTTTAGGGCCAGGTGAAACGGCAGGTGCTTTTCCGATGCCATAGTGGACATTGGCAGGCCCTCAGGGAGGGAAATATGAAAAAAACATTATCTGCAATTTGCCTCTTGGCTGCGATGCCGTGTCTGTTGGGATCTGTCGCGGCATATGCCACGACGGTGCCGGACGACTCGAGCTCCGATTCTTCTGTTGCATCCACTCTGCCCCGGCCAGTTGAGCCAAGCGATCGGCACGTTCCTCTCAACGGTGTGCCCATTGCGCCTTCGGCCAACAATGAAGTCAAGTTTCGATATATGGATATGGCCACGGTAAAACGCGCCAAGGGCTTGCGCCGGGCGGTGATCGTGGTCGGCAATGAGCGTCATCGCAATAGCTGCTCTGCTTCCTATCGCCATGGAATGCGTGATGATGCGCCCGAAATTCGTCGGCCTTCACAGCATGCCCGACCAGTAATCGTGATGCGGCCGATGACCTGAGCCCATCAATAATTCAGTGCTAATTCAAACCAACCAATGAGGTGCTGTCATGAAAACAATTCAAAAAGTTGCTATGACGTCTATCGCCATTCTGGCGTTCTCGGCCGTCACCGGCTGTAGCAATATGTCGCAGCGTGACAAGAATACGGCAATCGGCGCGGGCGTCGGCGCAGTAGGCGGTGCAGTGTTGACCGGTGGTAGCGGCATCGGTACCGCAGGCGGTGCGGCAGTCGGTGGCGTCATCGGTAACCAGGTGGGGCGCTGAGATGATTGGTTTTCGGCCAGCATGACTGGCCGAGTCGGCAACAACAACGCATTAGAAAAAAGAGGCATCGCCCTATGGCGGATGCCTCTTTTTTCATGTGCACGCTCAGCAAGCTGTCAGGACTGATGCTTCATTCGTTGCTCTGGGCATGTTCCAGGATGCGCTTGGCGCGTGCCTTGTCTTCCTTCATTGCGTCGTGCGCTTCTTTGCGACACCGACGGACTTCGTTGCGCGCCACGGTCTTGCACTCCTGGAGCGCTTGCGCATGGGCCGCCCGTGCCTCGATGAGATGGTTGCCATAACGGCCCTGCGGCGTGTCTTCTGCCTTGAACCAGCGGCTGGGATCAGCGGTAGTGACGTCTTCGGGCGCAGCCATTGCTCCATTGGCCAACGCATTCAATAACAGGAAACCTGTAGCGAGAATCTTCTTGTTCATGTGCTCACCTCCGAAGGGGACGGGCCGGGTCATTTCCAGGTTGGAAAGACGCCATCAAAAGGCAACGCGGGGCATAGCGCGCTAACGCTATGCCCCGCGTTGACTGCGAGCATCTTATCAGGCTATAACTTGCCCAGCAAAAGCAGGATCAGCAGGATGATCACAATGGTACCTGCAATACCGCTGGGGCCATAACCCCAGCCGCGGCTGTGCGGCCATGCTGGCAGCACGCCCAGCAGAATCAAGATGATGACAATCAGTAGAATGGTGCCGAGGGTCATGGTCGTTCTCCTTTTTATTGAAATGGTCGGTTTGCGATGCCGCCGGCCGGGTTAGAACCTTACCTTCACGAATGCCGAAGGACCGGTCAGTTTTACGTCGAAATTGGCTTGGGTGCTGCCACCGTCACGGTTGATGTGAATGCGGGTGATGCCGTAGTCGGCGCCCACCCCGATATTCTTCAACGGGTACCATTCCACGCCCAGTGCAGCGCCATAGATATGGCCGGTCACGGTGCCCCAGTTCTTTTTCACGCCCGAGGCCTCGGCGTAGATGCGCAGATCCTTGTTGAAGGCATGTTTCCAGCCCAGCGATAGCAAGGGGGCAAAGGTCTTCTCGGTGCGGCTTTCGCTCAGGGAGCCGGCGCTGCCGTTGAAGACGCCATTGGCCTGGACGTCGTAGTGGGCGCGATAGTAGCCGGCGCCCAGGCCGAGGCCGAAGACGTCGTTGCCGCTGCCGATCCACCATTTATAAGCCAATGAGGCAAAGTCCACTTCAAGGTTGGCGGTCGCCGCACCCGACAGGATGGCCGGGGTGCCGCCGACGTTGAAGCTGCGCTGGGTGGTGTAGGTATAGTCGTTGCGATAACGGAAGTAATCGAACGCCAGCCCTTGGCTGTCGCCGATCAGCAGCTCCGCACGGACGCGCGGCAACGTGGTGCGATTACGTTCGATGTCGCCGGTCTCGGCCGAGCCGTAGCGTGTATTTCCCTTGATATTGAACGTCGGATCCACGTAGTAGCCGCCGACCGACAGGCTCAAACGGTCCAGTGCCGGCGAAGGTTCGGCATGTGCCGCGCCCGATGCCAGGCCCAGCACCACCGCACCCGACAGCCAGCCCAGCGTGCGCGACTGCTTCGCGCGGCTGTGGCTGGATTGGCGGGAAAGGCGCGTGGAAAAAAGGGACGTACGATTCATTTGTTCGGCTCTCCGTGCATGTCGATGATGGTCCACCCGGTTATGATTGCTGTTCAATGACGCCGCCTTGAAGGTGCGGCTTCATTGCGAAGCTGATGCATATTAGGCTGGCTCAGCGGATTGCGAGGATCAGCGCCATTCCCAATTTCCTGTAGGAAAAGGGGAGCGGGAAGTGTCGGTCAAGGGCGCGCGGGCGGGCGTTTTGGGCAAGGGGTGAATGGTGTGGAATTTGCTTTATCCGTACCGAATGGCCGCTCCTGAGCGCCGATGGAGAGCGGTTTTTAAATGCGAGCCATGTTTTCCGGGCTGCGATGAGGTACCATTCCGGCCGTCCGCCGGATGCTACGGCGCAGCGCAAGCAGCGCCGTTAGCCAAAAAGCCGATCAGCGTTAGATTTGTCAGTGTTGTCTTGAAAGAGCCGAGAGCCAGTTCGCCCTTCTATGAATTCCATGAAGTCCGATCGCCCATCGACATCGCCGGCGCAGAGTGGCGCCCGCACGTTACGCATCGTCATCGTCAATTCCGTGCCGCATCTGGAAGAAGACCATGACGAGCTGGCGCATGCCCAGGCCGAGCAACGCGCCGAAGCCTTGCGCACCGGCTTGCTCGATGCCGGCTATAACATCGTCGCTGCATTGCCGGCCGACCTGACGCTGCCGGACCGCATCGCCGCCCTGCAACCCGACATGATCATCATCGAAGCAGAGTCCGACGCCCGCGACGTGCTGGAGCATATCGTCATCGCCACCCGCGACGAGCGCCGCCCGATCGTGATGTTTACCGAAGACGACAACACCTCCAGCATGGAGGCCGCGATGGCCGCCGGCGTTACCGCCTATATCGTGGCGGGGCTGCACTCCGAGCGCGTCAAGCCCGTGCTGGACGTGGCCATGGTGCGCTTTCGGCAAGAGCAGAAACTGCTCGATGAACTGTCCGACACCCGCAGCAAGCTGGCCGAACGCAAGCTGGTCGAGCGCGCCAAGGGCGTCTTGATGGCGCGCAAGGGACTCTCCGAGGAGCAGGCCTACCAAAAACTGCGCAGCATGGCCATGAACCGCAACCTCAAGTTGTCCGACGTGGCGCAGCGCCTGCTGGACGCCGAGGACTTGCTGGGTTGATAACGCCCGGTGGCGGGGGCTTCCCCCCATTTTCTTTCTCCCATCTTCATCCGCCAGTTTGGTGCAAGGCACAAATGGAGTGCGTGCGCCTGCCCGTTTTGTTGGCATCCCGAGCCGTCAGTGAGCTGTCACTTGCCTTCCCCCGTCGCTTCGCCCCGGCCCGATCTTCATAGGTAAAAGAGCGTTTGCTGCGTGGGCAGGACGAGCTTGGCACGCTCTTTGCTCAAGCAGGGGTATCGCGCAACGAGTGCGCACAGGGGCGGCCAACGGCGGTTGCCCCGTCCAAGACAAAGGCGTCTTCCGGCATGAAGCAATTCATGCCTGGAGATGCCTTTTTTGTTTTTGCAGTTTCGTCGATTCGCCAGGGGGAAGAGTGCCATGCAATCCATGCAACAGACAGAAAACGGACCGGTCGGAAAAGATGCAGCCGCCGAAGTCGACGGTACCCGTCGCAAGATCATTCATACCGCAGGCATCGCGGCGGGCGCCAGCATGATGGGCCTGGCCACTGGCGGTGTGTGGGCGGCCGGCTCGGACAAGCCCGAGAAGGAAGAGGTCAAGATCGGCTTCATTCCCCTGACCGATTGTGCTTCGGTGGTGATGGCCTCGGTGCTCGGATTCGACAAGAAATACGGCATCAAGATCGTGCCCAGCAAGGAAGCCTCGTGGGCCGGCGTGCGCGACAAGCTGACCAATGGCGAACTGGACGCGGCGCACGTGCTGTACGGCCTGATCTATGGCGTGCAACTGGGCATCGGCGGCCAGAAAAAGGACATGGCGGTATTGATGGGGCTGAACCATAACGGCCAGGCCATCACGCTGTCCAAGAAACTGGCCGACAAGGGCGCCGTCGATGGCGCCTCGCTGGCCAAGCTGATGCAGACCGACAAGCGCGAATACACCTTCGCCCAGACCTTCCCCACCGGCACCCACGCCATGTGGTTGTATTACTGGCTGGCCGCCAACGGCATCAACCCGATGAAGGATGCCAAGGTCATCACGGTGCCGCCGCCGCAGATGGTGGCCAACATGCGAGTCGGCAACATGGATGGCTTCTGCGTGGGCGAACCGTGGGGCCATCGCGCCATCGTCGACGGCGTCGGCATCACCGCCACCACCACCCAGGATATCTGGAAGGATCACCCCGAGAAGGTGCTGGGCAGCTCGCTCGAATTCGTCAAGAAATACCCTAACACCTGTCGCGCGATGATGGCTGCCATCCTCGACGCCAGCAAGTGGATCGACGCCTCGCTGACCAACAAGAACAAGATGGCCGAAGTGATCGCCGACAAGTCCTACGTCAACACCAGCAAGGACGTGATCGACCAGCGCATCCTGGGGCGTTACCAGAACGGCCTCGGCAAGACCTGGGATGACCCTAACTACATGAAGTTCTACGAGGATGGCCAGGTCAACTTCCCGTTCCTGTCGGACGGCATGTGGTTCATGACCCAGCATCGTCGCTGGGGCTTGCTCAAGAGCGATCCCGACTACCTGGCGGTGGCCAAGTCGGTCAACCAGATCGACCTCTTCAAGGACGCTGCGGCGATGACCAAGACACCGGTGCCGAAGGACGTCATGCGCACCTCGAAACTGATGGATGGCACCGTCTGGGACGGCAAGAACCCCGCGGCCTATGCCCAGTCCTTCAAGATAAAAGTCTGATCGTCGGGTGCCGCGGCCGATGCCGCCAATGAAGCTGTGAGGCAAGGGGAATCACAATGAGTGCAGTCATGGAGAAGGTCATGGGCGACAACGCCAAGCCCGCCGCAGAGCCAGCCACCGCCGCGTCGCGCAGCGAAGCCGCCAATGAGGCGCGGGTGATGCAGGCGGCGCCGGGAGCCTGGAGCAAGGCGCGTCGTCGCATCGTTGGCAACGGTGTGTTCATGCGGGTGGTGCCGCCGCTGGCGGGGTTGATGCTGTTAGTGCTGGTATGGCAGATCATCGCGCTCAAGAACAGCAGTTTCCCGACCCCGCTAGTGACGCTCAAGGAAGCCATCAGCATGTTCTCCGACCCGTTCTATCGGAATAGTCCCAACGACCAGGGCATCGGCTGGAACGTGCTGGCTTCGCTGCAGCGGGTCGGCGTCGGCTTCGGGCTGGCGGCGCTGGTCGGCATTCCTCTGGGCTTTGCGATTGGTCGGGTGCAGTTCCTGTCGGCCATGTTCGGTCCCATCATCAGCCTGCTCAAGCCGGTGTCGCCACTGGCCTGGTTGCCGATCGGCCTGCTGGTGTTCAAGTCGGCCAATCCGGCGGCGATCTGGTCGATCTTCATCTGCTCGATCTGGCCGATGATCATCAACACCGCGGTGGGCGTGCAGCGCGTGCCGCAGGACTACATGAACGTGGCGCGGGTGCTGAACCTGTCGGAATGGAAGATCCTGACCAAGATCCTGTTTCCCTCGGTATTGCCCTACATGTTGACCGGTGTGCGGCTGTCGATCGGCACCGCCTGGCTGGTGATCGTGGCGGCCGAGATGCTGACCGGCGGCGTCGGTATCGGCTTCTGGGTCTGGGACGAATGGAACAACCTCAACGTGCCGCACATCATCATCGCCATCGTCGTCATCGGCGTGGTCGGATTACTGCTGGAACAGGCGCTGGTCGCGTTGGCCCGTGCCTTCACCTATGAACAGGTCAGTAACTGAGAGGGCATCATGGACAACATCAACGGCAAGTTCATCGACATCGGTGGTGTGGAAATGGTGTTCCATACCAAGAAGGGCAGTTTTCACGCGCTGCGCGACATCAACCTGACGGTCGCCAAGGGCGAGTTCGTGACCCTGATCGGTCACTCCGGTTGCGGCAAGTCGACCTTGCTCAACCTGATTGCGGGCCTCACCCGGCCCAGCGCTGGCGTGCTGCTGTGCGCCAACCGCGAGATCGGCGGCCCCTCGCCGGAACGGGCGGTCGTGTTCCAGAACCACTCGTTGCTGCCCTGGCTGACCTGCCACGAAAACATTTACCTGGGCGTGGAACGCGTCTTCGGCGGCAGCGAGGATCGTACCCAGTTGCGCGATCGCACCCGCGCCGCGCTGGCGCTGGTGGGCCTGTCGGCGGCAGAGGCCAAGCGTCCTAACGAAATCTCGGGCGGCATGAAGCAGCGCGTCGGCATTGCCCGGGCGCTGGCGATGGAACCCAAGGTGCTGCTGATGGATGAACCGTTCGGGGCGCTCGATGCCCTGACCCGCGCGCACCTGCAGGACGAGTTGCTCAAGATCGTCGCCAAGACCGAGTCGACCGTGGTGATGGTCACCCACGACGTGGACGAGGCGGTGCTGCTGTCGGACCGCATCGTGATGATGACCAACGGCCCGGCGGCGACCATCGGCGAGATCGTCGAAGTCAAGCTGGCGCGCCCGCGGGATCGCGTCAGCCTGGCGCAGGACGCGCAGTATTCCGAATATCGTACTGCGGTGCTGGAATTTCTCTATCGCAAGCAGGCTCATCCGGCGCGCGAAGCGGCCTGAACCACGAAAGCGTACACATGGAGCCCGATCTCATCACGCCAGAGGAGGCCGATATCGTCCCGCTGTCAGGGGAGGTTTTCGGCGCATTGATCAACTTGTCGGGGCGGCGTCGCTTCACCTCGCAGCGCCTGGTGCTGTATGCGGTGCTGGGCGCGCGCGGCGACGCTGGCGCGGTCGCCATTGCGCGCGAGGCGCTGGGCCTGTTTCGCGGCGCCCATGCGGCCTTGTTGAAACGATCGGCGGACTTGCCGGGGGTGTTCTGCCCTGAGCTGGAAGAGGTTTATTTTGGTCATGCCGGAGGCGACGCGCGGATCGTGGCCTTTAGCGAATTGGCCGGACGCACGCTCAATGCCGTCGAAGACGGCCTCAAGAGCGCACCAGCCCTGCTGGAAGAATTGGTGGGGCAGACCACGCCGTTGCTGGCGGTATTGAACCAGATCACCGCGATTTACGAGGAACAGTCGAAAAAACATGCGCGATTGATGCGCAATCAGTTGCGCGGCATCATGACCGATATCGAGACCATCGCCCGCGAAGCCAAGATGGTGGCCTTCAATGCGCGCATCGTCGCGGCGCGCTCGGGGCAGGCCGGGCGGGAATTTTCGGTCGTGGCGGGTGTGCTGTCGAGCATTACCGGCGAGATCGATGCACTGGTGAAGGCGGCGCTGGATGGGGCTGCGGCATGAAGTGGCACGGTGTCACTAAATGACAGTTTGTGCCGGTACGACGAATAACTGATAGCTCCCGTCATGCTGACGAAAGTCAGGACCCAGCGACTTGCAACGGAAGTCGACGCATCCCTGACGTCACTGGGTCCCGGCCTGCGCCGGGACGACGGATGGCTTATAACGTGATCAAGGTCGTCCAATGCACCGTCGTCCTGACGAAAGTCAGGACCCAGCGGCTTGCTGCGGACGTCGAAGCATCCCTGACGTTACTGGGTCCCGGCCTGCGCCGGGACGACGGATGGCTTATAACCTGATCCCGGTCATCCAGTGCACCGTCGTCCTGACGAAAGTCAGGACCCAGCGACTTGCAGCGGAAGTCGAAGCATCCCTGACGTCACTGGGTCCCGGCCTGCGACGGGATGACGGATGGCTTATAACGTGATCCAGGTCGTGCAGCCCGACATTCAGTTCATTCCCTTATAAGCGGCCCAGGCCACCAACACCCACGCCGCCAGGAATGCGACTCCGCCGATCGGCGTGATCGCACCCAGGATGCGGGTGCCTGTCAGGGCCAGCAGATAAAGACTGCCGCTGAAGATGACGATGCCGGCCAGCATCAGGTTGCCGGCCCAGGTCAGGCCGGCGCCGCCGAACTTTGGCATCAGCAGCGCCACGGCGATCATGCCCAGCGCGTGCATCACCTGATAGGTGACGGCCGTGTGCCAGACTGCCAGCAGGTCTTCGGACAGCATCTTCTTCAGGCCGTGGGCACCGAAGGCGCCGCAGCACACGGCGATGAACATGTTGACGGCGCCAACCACGACCAGGATGCGTTCATTCATTGGTTATTCCTTGTGATATCAGAGACGAATGCGGTTGCTCTTGCCGAGCCTGAATTCGTGCCTCAGCACGAAGCAGCTCGTCGCAATCAGGCCCGACAGCCCCAGCACCAGTTGCGTCAGCGTGTCGTGCGGCAGCACCCAGACGCTGCCCGCCGGTGGCGCCACGCCGGTGGCGGCGCTGACGACCGGATTGACCCACGATGCTTCTTCGCTGACATCCAGCAGCACTTCTCCTTCGGGCGTGGTGTGCAGATAGATGTCACCGCCTAGTTCCAGCGCAAAGCAGATCCCTTGGCCGGCATTGACCGTATTGAGCTTGTTGCGCCAGACCACAGCCTGCAGTTCGCGGTTATAAGTTTCGATCCAGGTTTCAACCTCGTGCGCGTTCTGCAGCACGATCCAGGCACGTGGGGTGGGCAGGGTGTCGATGCCGCTGACGGCGTCATCGGGAAACAAAGGCTCTGGCGGCTGGGACATGATGTGCAGGTTGTCGATTAGAACGGCAGTATACCCGCTCGCGGCATGGCGCAGACAGCGCCCGTTTGTCAGGTTGAGTGAACACGATCTATAATTGAGAATAATTCTTGATTGCATTCACTAAATGCGGCACGGGCAGGAACCAAGCACATGAGCACACACCATTCGACCGCCGTGGAACAGGTGGGCCGCCTCTATGTCAGCCATCATGGCTGGCTGGTCGGGTGGTTGCGCGGCAAGCTGGGCAGCGACTGCGATGCCACCGACATCGCCCAGGATACCTTCGTGCGCCTGTTAGGTCGGCGCGTCGAACAAGACCTGCGTGAACCGCGTTCTTACCTCGCAACCATCGCTCAGGGCCTGGTGGTCGATTTCTTCCGTCATCGTCGGCTCGAGCGGGCCTACCTCGATACCATCGCTACGCTGCCCGAAGAACACATCCCGTCACCTGAAACCCGCGCCATCCTGCTCGAAACCCTGTGCCGCATCGATGCCATGCTGGATGGCATGAAGCCGATCGTGCGTCGCGCCTTTCTGATGTCGCAACTCGAAGGTCTGACCTATGTCGAGATCGCTGCGCGACTCGACGTCACCAAGCGCACCGTGGGCAACTACATGACCACGGCACTGGCGCATTGCTACACATTGGCCGCATGACTACCCTGGCGCCAGCATCCGACATGCGTAACCCTGAACTGGTCAAGAAAGAAGCGGTGCGCTGGTACGTGCACCTGTGCTCGGGCGAGGCCAGCCAGGCAGATATCCAGGCGCTGCAGCAATGGCGCGACGCGCATGCCGACAACCAGCAAGCCTGGGCGCGCTTCGAAGCGCTGCGCCTGTCGTTCGAGGGCATGCCGGTCAAGGTCGCAGCGGGCACGCTGGAGGTCGCCTCCCGCGAACGCAGGCGCGCCTTGCGCGGCGCGATTGCCGTGCTGGCGGTAGGCGCGACCGGCGTCGCCAGTTACCAGTTCTATGTGAGCGGCGCAATGACGCCGGCCATCTGGCTGGCCGATTATCGCAGCCGGGTAGGCGAGCAGCGGCGCATCATGCTGGCCGATGGCTCCCTTCTGATACTCAACACCGATAGCGCAGTCGATGTGGTGTTCGATGAACGCCAGCGCCTGATACGACTGCATGCCGGTGAAATCCTGGTGGAAACGTCGTCCCATCGTGGCAGCGCCGCCGGCGCCGACGCTCGTCCGTTATCGGTGATGACCCGTGACGGCCAGGTGCGTGCGCTGGGCACCCGCTTTACGGTGCGTCGTTTCGACGATCGCAGCGAGGTGGCGGTCATCGACCAGGCCGTGGAGGTCACGCCGCAGCGCAGCCCCGGCCAGCGCCAGGTAGTGACCGGCGGCCAGCGCATGGCATTCAACGGCGAGCGCAGTTTTGCCGTGACGTCGGGCGAGGCCCAGGACGACTGGACCAGCGGCAGCCTGGTGGTCAATGACTGGCGGCTGGGCGAGGTCATTGCCGAATTGGCGCGGTATCGCAACGGCCACATGCAGTGCGACCCGGCGGTGGCCGATATTCGCGTCTCGGGCGCTTTTCCGGTGACCGATACCGACCGCGCGCTGGCGGTATTAGTGCGTTCTTTCCCGCTGCGGGTGACTTTTCTTACCCGATGGTGGGTGCGGGTGGGGGCAGCCTGAGCGAGCACCTGCGATCGCCTGAAAACTTATTTGATTATTTTTTTCCTCTTTTGCGTGTTCGTCCGGCTTACCTGATGGAAGCAACAAATAACACCATCCATTTTCATCAGGGGCACTATCTTGGCATCTTCTCAGTTCTCGCGGGCCGACCAGCGCCGCGGCCGCCGTCCGGCTCAGCACCACCAGCAGCGCACTGCGCGTTTATCCAGAAAACCCATGGCGCTGGTGGTGCAGGCTGCCTTCGTTTCGCTGGCCGGCATGGCGCTGCTGCCCGAGACCGCTCATGCGCAGATCCAGCCGCCAACCAGCCGTGAGAGCGTGCGTCTGTATCAGATCAGCGGCGGCAGCCTGTCTGCCGTACTCTCGCGTTTTGCGGGGCAGGCCGGCGTGGCGCTGTCGTTCGATCCGGGCCTGGTGGATGGCATCGATTCGCCCGGCCTGAGTGGCAATTACGCCGTGGCCGCAGGTTTTTCGGCCTTGCTCAACGGTACCGGGCTGGAAGCGGTCCGGCACAACGATGCCGACTTTACCGTGCGTCGCGTAGTAACGGTAGGTCAGCAGGGCGCTGCCTTGCCGCTGGTCACCGTGGCAGCATCGGGCGAGCCGAGTGCCGTTACCCAAGGTAGTGGGTCCTATGCCGCCAAGGTGGTCACGGTGGGCAAGGGCCTGCATGCGCTCAAGGATATTCCCCAGTCCGTGACGGTGGTCACGCGCCAGCAGATGGACGACCAGAATTTGAACAGCATCGATGACGTGCTGGCCAACAGCACCGGCATTACGATGTACGACAGCCCGATGGGCGGGCGCTATGTGTTCTCGCGGGGCTTCCGGGTCGACACTTACCAATTCGATGGCGTGCAGCGCGCTTTTTATTATCCCCAGGCGAATAACTTCACCAGCGCCAGCACTACGCTGGACCGGGTCGAGATCGTGCGCGGCGCCACTGGCCTGTTGCAGGGGGCGGGCAATCCTGGCGCTGCCATCAACATGGTGCGCAAGCGGCCCACCGCCGACAAGCAGCTCGAAGTCATGGCCAGCGTGGGCAGCTGGAACAACCGGCGCGGCATGATCGACGCCAGCGGGCCGCTCAACGAAGAGGGCAGCCTGCGTGGCCGGGTGGTGGCAGGCTATAACGATCGTGATTATTTCTACGACAAGGCCAAGCGCGAAACCGGCGTGCTGTATGGCGTTATGGAATACGACTTCTCACCGCAGACGCGGCTGACTGCCGGGCTCTCGGTGGAGACCTTGCGCGCGCTGCCTTCCTTCCAGGGTTTGCCGCGTTACAGCAACGGCAACGATATCGGCCTGCCGCGCTCGACGTCGCTGGCCGCCGACTGGAACCGCTGGCACGGCCAGCAGACGGCCACCTTCGCCGAGTTGCAGCACAAGTTCAGCGCCGACTGGTCGGCCAAGGTAACGGCCAACCTGACGCGCGAGACCAACGATATCAAGTATGCCTTCCCCAGCGGCGCCATCGATCCGGTGCTGCTCAACGGCACCGCGATGTATGCAGGCTTGTTCGACCTGGAAACCGAGAACAAGAGCCTGGATGTGTCGGTCGATGGCAAGTTCGACCTGTTTGGCCGTCGCCATGGCATCAACCTTGGCGCCAGCTATAGCGAGATGAAGAGCGACAGCGTCTATTACCTGTCGATGCTGGGCGTGACCACCAACGTCTTCAATCCTGGCCCGCTGGCCGAACCCGCCAATGCCCAGATCATCGGATCGGCCTACCGCAGCGACAACAGCCTGGTCAAGATGAAGCAGAGCGGCGCCTACGGCGTGCTGCGTTTCTCGTTGAGCGAGCCGCTGACGCTGGTGCTGGGCAATCGCATTAGCTGGTACGACATGAGCGCCCAGAGTCGCGTCACCGGCACGTCGAGCCAGGATCCTTACAAGGAGAGTGCGGTCAGCACGCCCTATGGCGGCCTGATTTACAAGTTGACGCCGCAGTGGTCGGCCTATGTCAGTTATGCCGATACCTTCAATCCGCAAAGCCAGCGCACGGCCGACGGCACATTGCTGGCGCCGGTGACTGGCAAGAATTATGAAGCAGGTATCAAGGGTGAGCTGTTCGATGGCCGCCTCAACGCATCGGTGGCGGTCTATCGCTATGACCAGAACAACATGGCCGAGCAAGACCTGGTCAATCCCTGCCGCGCCAGCACCTATTGTTATATTTCACGTGGTGCCGTGCGCAGCCGCGGGCTGGACGCCGAGATCAATGGCGAACTGGCGCGGGGCTTGCAGGTCGCGGCAGGCTATACCTTCAGCAACCAGCGTTACCTGGACGACACCACCAAGACCAACGTCGATTACTCGAGCACCTATACGCCCAAGCACATGCTGCGGGTCTGGTCCGACTATCGCCTGCCGGGCGATCTGCAAGCCTGGAGCGTCGGTGGCGGCGTGAATTATCAGACCTCGAATTCGCGCACCACCGGCCTCATCACCCTGAGGCAGAATTCTTATGCGGTCTGGTCGGCGCGCGTGGGCTACCAGGTCGATCGCAACTGGTCGCTGGCTTTGAACGTGGCCAACCTGTTCGACAAACGTTATTACCAGACCGTGGGCGCGCCGGGTTGGGGTAACTTCTACGGGGACCCGCGCAACGCTACGCTGAGCCTGCGCGGCAAGTTCTAAGTCGCCTGGTGGTGGACAGGGTGGTTATCAGCGCGCATGGGCCAGTGCCGGCGGTAGCACCGCAAGGGGCGCATTGTGGTCCATCTTGAACACCGATACCAGCCGTGCCAATTGCGCCGCCTGATCCTGTAGCGACTGTGCGGCGGCGGCGGCCTGTTCCACCAGGGCAGCATTCTGCTGGGTGACCTGGTCCATCTGCGTGATGGCCAGGTTGACCTGCTCGATGCCCGAGCTCTGTTCCCGCCCGGCAGTGCTGATCTCGTTGACCACGCTACTGACCCGCTGCACGCTCTGCACCACTTCCTCGATGGTGGCGACGGCCTGCTCCACCAGCTTGTTGCCATCGCTTACGCGTTGCACCGAACCACCGATCAATTCCTTGATCTCGCGAGCGGCAGTGGCTGAACGCTGGGCCAGCGAGCGCACTTCCGACGCCACCACGGCGAAACCACGACCTTGCTCTCCCGCGCGTGCGGCTTCCACGGCGGCATTGAGCGCCAGGATATTGGTCTGGAAGGCAATGCCATCGATCACGCCGATGATGTCGCCGATCTTCCGGGACGATTCATTGATGGCGCCCATGGTCTCGACCACCTGGCCGACCACGGCGCCGCCACGGCGTGCCACGGTCGTGGCCGATTCGGCCAACGTGTCTGCCTGCTTCGAATTGTCGGCATTCTGCCTGACGGTGGCGGTCAGTTCTTCCATCGAAGAGGCGGTTTCCTCGAGCGAGGCCGCCTGTTGTTCGGTGCGCGACGACAGATCGAGGTTGCCGGTGGCAATCTCTCGACTGGCGATGGCGATCGTATCGGTTGCGCTCCGCACCTGGCCGACGATGTCGAGCAGGTTGTCGTTCATCTTCTTGAGCGCGCGCAGCAGCTTGCTGGTCTCGTCGCGACCGCGGCCGTCGATGGTAGACGTCAGGTCGCCGTCTGCCACCAGCTCGGCCACCCGCACTGCGCGGTCCAGGGGGTCGGTAATGCTGCGGGTAATGGTCCAGGCGATCAGGGTGGCGACCAGCAGGCCGAGCGCGGTCAGGCCGAGCATCAGGTTGCGCGCATGCGCATAGTTGTCCTGCACTTCGTCGCCGGCGGCCTTCATGATCTCTTGCTGTTGCTTGATCAGCGCCTCGGCCGCATTCATGGAGGCGCTTTGCACCGGCCTTACTTCGCCGATGAGTACGTCGATGGCGCCTTCCTTGACGCCTTGCTCGACCATCGTCAATACCTTCTGGCGCTTGTCGACGTAGGCCGCCAGTGCCTGCTGCAGGCGCGTCAGCAACACCCGGCTCTCGGCATCGGTGAGCATCCGGTCCAACTGGGCGAGATCTTCCCCGGTGGCACGGTCGGCGCCGGTGATGCGGTCCGCTTCGCTCTGGATCTGCTTGGCATCCTTGAGCAGCAGGATATTGCGTACCGAACGCGCGACCAGATTGAGCTGGTCGACGATGTCGCCGGCCACTACGGTCTTGGGATACTGATCATGGATGACTGCGCTCATCTGCCGGTTCAGCTGCGCCAGCCGGGTGATGCCAGAGGCCGCCATCACCACGATCAGCACCATCAGCAAGCCGAAGCCCAGCCACAAGCGCACGCGAATTGTTATGTTGGAAATATGCACGGTCTGCTCCCCCTTCGTGATCCATATCATTGAGAAATGCTGCACGGAAATGCCGGAACGATGCGTTGCGACGAATGCTGTCGCGAGATTCGGGGGGCGGTTTTGAGTTGGTTTAGTGCCGCCGCGCGTCTTCATCATAGTGGAGAAGACGCGCCAGCGCCATCTGGATGAAATGCTGCGTTGCTGTGGGATGTGCGGCGTCGGAATGCGGCCGCCAGGATACGGCAAACCCGTGGAACGAGATGGGCGAAGAAAAAAGAAAAGCCCGCACGAGGCGGGCTTTTCTTTTGCAGCTACTGCTGAATTTCTGGTAGGCCGTGCGGGACTTGAACCTGCGACCAACGGATTAAAAGTCCGCTGCTCTACCAACTGAGCTAACGACCCGAAAGACCGATATTATAGTCAGACTCGATTGCGTCTGTCAAATTGCAATGCATAACACTATGCAAAAAACTTCGGGACTAAATCACTTCAACGAAGCAATGCGGTCCTTGGCGGTTTGCGCCGCTGGCGTGCCGGGGTATTTGGCGATCAACTGCTCCAGCGTCTTCTTGGCTGCGGCCTTGTCCTTCAGTTCGGCTTGCGAGCTGGCGATGTTCAGCAGCGCGTCGGCGACCTTCGGATTGTCGGGGTAACTTTTTACCACGTTCTGCTGGGCCGCAATGGCGCCCTTGTAGTCGCGCTGGGCGTACAGCGAATTGCCCTGCCAGTACTGCGCCGAAGCGGCATAAGCCGATTGCGGGTAACGCTTGATGAAGTCGCCGAAGGCATTGCCGGCACCCTTGTAGTCGCCACCCTTGAACTGCGACAGCGCCGCGTCATAGGCTTGCTGTTCAGGAATGCCGACGGCTGCCGACTGGCCATCGACCGTGACCTGCTGCGGCTCGAGCTTGCGCAGACGGGCGTCGAGGTCGACGTAGAAATCCTTTTGACGCTGTTGGGCGTTGGTGATCTCATTGGTCAGCACTTCGATCTGGCCTCGCAATGCCGAAATCTGCGACTGCAGATTGTCGTTGCGGTCCGAGAGTGTCAGTGCGCTGTTCTTGTCGGACTTGTTGGCAACGTCGCGCTGCAACGCCTCGATCTTGGAACGGATGTCCATGATCGCCTTGCGCGCTTCTTCGTCGTCAAACAGGCCCGCATGGGCGGTGAGCGGTAAATAGGCTGTGGCGGCCAGGAAGGCCGCCACAGCTACCGTTTTCAATCTGAAAGCGGTACCCATGTCGATCACTGATAAGCGATGTCTGCGCGACGGTTTTCGCCGTACGAAGTCTCATCCTGACCCAGTGCCTTCGGCTTTTCCTTGCCGAACGAAACTGCTTCGACCTGTGCGTCCGACACGCCCAGCAGGACCAGTGCCTTGCGCACGGCTTCTGCACGCTTCTGACCCAGGGCCAGGTTGTATTCGGCGCCACCGCGATCATCGGTGTTGCCTTGCACGATTACCTTGCGGCCCTTGTTGGCGACCAGGTACTTGGCGTGGTTTTCAACCACGGTGCGGTACTCGTCCTTGATGCTGTAGCTGTCGTAGTCGAAGTACACGCTACGCTTTGCCAGAACGCCTTGCGGGTCGTTCAGCGGGTCGGTCGAACCGGCGTTGACGGTGCCAACGGCACGGGTGTCGGCGCCAGTGCCGGCGCCAGCGCGGTTTTCAACCGGTGCGTTCTTGTCGTCCAGTTTGGTGGACGAGCAGGCGGCCAGCAGAACAGCGCTGGAGACGATGAGTGCGAAGGTGCTGATAGTGCGCATTTTGGATTACTCCTGTCGTGATGAATGTCGTAATGACTGTTAGAAAGTTTATTTCATGAACGGACCCCAGGTCGGTTCCCTGATATCACCGACCTGCGTCGTGAGACGCTGCTTGAAACGGCCATCTACAGAAACGATGGCCAGGGATCCGCGACGACCAGATTCCGTCGCGTACATGATGTATTTGCCGTTCGGGGCAAAACTGGGTGACTGGTCGCGATCGGTGTCGGACAGGCGTTGCTCCTGGCCGTTGGTCAAGTCCAGCGCATACAGCTGGAAGCGACCATCGCGACGTGCAATGAATGCCAGCGTCTTGCCGTCAGGCGAGACGCGGGGGCTGATGTTGTAGCTGCCGTTGAAGGTGACGCGCTGGGCGTTGCCACCGTCGACGCTGACCTTGTAGATCTGCGGGCCGCCGCTGCGGTCGCTGGTAAAGAAGACGCTGCCGCCGTCGGCCGAGAAACGCGGCTCGGTGTCGATGCCGGCGGTGTTGGTCAGGCGACGCAGGCCGGTGCCGTCGGCATTGATGATGTAGACCTGGGTGTAGCCGTCACGGGTCAGCGCCACGGCCAGGCGGGTGCCATCGGGCGACCACGACGGGGCCGAGTTGCTGCCCTTGAAGTTGGCCACGATGGAGCGCTGGCGCGTCACCAGGTTCTGGATGTAGACCACCGGTTTCTTCATCTCGAACGAGACGTAGGCGACCTTGGTGCCATCGGGCGACCACGAAGGCGAGATGATCGGCTCGTTGGAGCGCAGTGCCACCTGGCTGCCTTCGCCATCGGCATCGGCCACTTCGAGGCGGTATTCGCTGCCGGACTTGGTGACGTAGGCGATGCGGGTCGAGAAGATGCCCGGGATGCCGGTCAGCTTCTGGTAGATGTCATCGGCGATCTTGTGCGCGGTCAGGCGCATCAGTTGCGGCTGGCTGCCGAACGACAGCGCCGACAGCTGGCTCGACTGTACCGTGTCGAACAGGCGATAGCGCACATCGAAGCGGCCATCGGCCAGGGTCTGGACGCTGCCCACGGCCAGCGCATTGGCGCCGCGCTTTTGCCAGTCGCCATAGTTGATGGTCGACGAGTCCGACAGGGCATCGCTGTTGTCGATCAGCTTGAAGATGCCGCTGCGGGCCAGGTCGGCCTTGACGATGGAGGTAATCTTTTGCTGCGCCGATTCTTCGCCGGGGAAGGCGGCGATGGCGATCGGGATCTGGGTGGCACCCACGCCGGTGATCTCGAAGCGCAACTGGGCTTGCGAAGCAGGTGCAAAAGCCAGCCCGACGGCGGTTATTGCAATGCTGGTCAGGTAACGGACATTTCTCATCGTTTACTGATCTTTCGGTTTATGAGTGAAGGAGAAGCTGGACGGTACCTTGCCATCCTTGTCGGCCGGGTAGGGCTGCGACTTCATGATGGCCTGGCGTACTGCATCGTCAAAGCCCGGCACGCCTGACTGCTTGGTGTTGCGCACAGTGCGTACGGTGCCGTCCGGGAATAGTTCGACAGTGTACTCCACGGCGGGGTTTCCGCTCAGGTCGCCCGGCACGTCAAATACCGTGTTGGAGCGGATCTTGGCGCGCAATTTGTTAGCGTAATCCGGGTTGCCCTTGGGACCCTGCGATTTCTCGGCCGTGCCGGTGCCGCCGGTGCTGCTGGTGGCCTGGCCCATCATGCGCTTCAAGTCTTCCTGGCGGCGTGCTTCCGCAGCCTTGGCGTCGGCCGCCTGCTTTTTCTTTTCAACAGCCTGCTTCTCGGCGTCGGCCTTCTTCTTGGCCTCGTCCTCTTTCTGCTTTTCTTCCTTGGCTTTCTTCAGCTTGTCTGCTTCGAGCTTTTCTTTTTTCTCGCGTTCCGCTTTTTCTTTCTCGGCGCGTTCCTTTTCAGACTTTTCCTTCTCGGCCTGTTCTTTCTTCTCGCGTTCCTTCTGCGCCTTCAGCTGCTCGGCCTTCTTTTCGAGCTCTTCCTTGCGCTTCTTCTCTTTCTCGAGGGCGATGTCGGGCTTCTCGACCTTGGGCTCGTCCACCACCTTGGGGGGCACGGGCTTGGGTTCGGGCTCAGGTTCTGGCGCCGGCTTGGGCGGCTCGACCACCGGTTGCGGTTCTGGCTGCGGCGGCGTGGGCAGGGGCGCGGCTTCCTTGGGCACCGGGTCCCAGATTTCGGCTTCGACCGTCAGCGGCACTTCGTTCTGCCAGCGGATGCCGATCCAGAAGAACAGAAACAGCGCGACGTGCATCACCAGCGCCAGCGTGATGGCGCGCCAGCGGCCCGGGGCCTTGGGGATGTTGTACGGGGCGTTCTCGCTCATGGTTACTTGGTGGCCAGGCCGACCCTTACGATCCCTTGCTTCTTGGCTTCCGAAATCACTTGCACCACTTCGTCGTACTTGATTTCCTTGTCGGCCGAGATCATCACGGCCAGATCAGGATTGTCGGCATGCAATGCCTGCAAGCGCTCGGCCAGGTCGACCTTGCCGGTGACGGTTTCGGCCTTCTTGCCGCCGCTCTTGGGGCCATTGATGCGGATCGTGGCCTGGGTGTTGGGCTTGAGCGCGATCTCGATATAGTCGGCCGGCGGCTGGGTCGACTTGCCGGCCGTGGGCAGGTTGATCACGCTGGGATTGGTGACAGGGGCGGCGACCATGAAGATGATCAGCAGCACCAGCATCACGTCGATGTAGGGCACGACGTTGATCTCGGACTTGAACTTGCGGGGACGCCCCCCGCGCATCGATGAGCCGGCCATTGTTTAGCGCGCCTGACGTTGCAAGATGTTAGAGAATTCTTCGATAAAGCTTTCGAAGCGAATCGCCAGGCGATCGATATCGTGCGAGTAACGGTTGTAGGCAACCACCGCAGGAATCGCCGCGAACAGGCCGATGGCAGTGGCGATCAGCGCCTCTGCAATACCTGGCGCCACTGCCGACAGCGTGGCTTGCTGCACATTGGCCAGGCCGCGGAAGGCATTCATGATGCCCCAGACCGTGCCGAACAGGCCGACGTAGGGCGAGACCGAACCGACCGACGCCAGAAAGGCCAGGTGCGATTCGAGCGCGTCCATCTCGCGCTGGTAGGCCGCGCGCATGGCGCGGCGGGCGCCGTCCAGCAGCAGGGTCGATTCGACCGCGCCGCCACGGGCGGCAACCGATGCCTTGGCCTTGTTGAATTCACCCATGCCGGCCTGGAAGATGCGTTCCAGTGCGCCGCCGCCGGCGCCGGCCTTGCGGCGATTCGACAGCGCGTCCTGATAGAGCGCCGCCAGGTTGCCGCCCGACCAGAATACCCGTTCGAATTCTTCGGTCTGCACGCGCGCGCTGCGAATGGCAAACATCTTGCGGAAGATGTAGGTCCAGCTGATGATCGAGGCTGACAACAGCAGCAGCATGACCAGTTGCACCAGGATGGACGCGTTGGCGACCAAGGAAATGAAGGACAAGTCTTGAGTGACGTTCATGTGAAGGGCTGCAGCCTGCAAGTCAAAGGAAAGGTGGTTTTAAAGCAATTCAGTCGGTTTCGCCATTGGCGCATGTCAAGAACGTGTTGCCGTGCGGTGGCCAGCGTCATCCACGTGGGACATCATGATTGCGCCTTGATCGATGCCAGCAACTGATCGGGAATCGCCTGCGGGCGGAACGTCGCGGCGTCGATACAGACCACGGTGATGCGGCTGCGGGCCAGCAGCAACGGCTCCTGATGCCCGCCGGCGCCATCCCCCGACGGCTGGCGCCACGCCTCCTGAACGAACTCGATGGAGGCATTCCGGAGCTTTTCGACCGCGACGGTGAGCTTGAGTTCATCATCAAGCCGGGCCGGGGCGATGTAATCCACTGCGGTATTCTTGACCACGAACAGCGCGCCCAGTTCGGCCGCCAGTTCGTGCTGCCCGAACCCGAAGGAGCGCAGCCACTCGGTACGGGCGCGCTCGAAGAACTTCAGGTAGTTGGCGTAGAACACGACGCCGCCAGCGTCGGTATCTTCGTAATAGACTCGAATCTTCCAGTCGAAAAGACTGCGGACAGCACTCATATGCTTGTTGTTATTGGAGATCGGAGAAGAGCAGCTGCACGGAAGATTGCCGTAAAGGAAATATTGCAAGATTGCCTAGGTGCCGCGTGAGCAGCGTGTTCGCCAGTGGCCAGGCCAGTTGCGGCGAAAACGCCATTCTACTCCAATCTCCAGCTTATTTAATCACTGTTAATCACTGTGTGCGCTTGATGTTGAACGGGCTGAAACCCTGGCAGGTCGGCATCAACTCCATATAGTTGATGTTGACGTGGGCCGGCATGGTCGCCACCCAGAAAGCGGCTTCGGCGATGTCGTCGGCGGTCAGCGGGGTGGTGCCTTCGTAGACCTTGGAGGCGGCCGAATCGTCGCCCTTGAAGCGCACATTGGAGAATTCGGTGCCGCCGCACAGGCCAGGCGCCAGGTTGGTGGCGCGCACGCCGGTGCCTACCAGGTCGGCGCGCAGGTTCAGGGTGAACTGGTCGACGAAGGCCTTGGTGGCGCCATAGACGTTGCCGCCCGGATACGGATAGGCGCCTGCCACCGAGCCCAGGTTGATGATGGTGCCGGTGCCGCGCGCGACCATGGCCGGCAACAGGGCGTGGGTCACGGTGACCAGGCCCTTGACGTTGGTGTCGATCATGGTTTCCCAGTCGGACAGCGCCACTTCATGGGCCGGGCCCAGGCCCAGCGCCAGACCGGCGTTGTTGATCAGCACGTCGACCTGTTGCCACTGGCCGGACAGGCTGCCCAGGCCGGATTCGATGGATTTCTTGTCGGTCACGTCCAGCACCAGCGGCAACACGCGCTCGGCGCCCAGTTCGGCCACCAGGTCATCGAGCCGTTCCTTGCGGCGGCCGGCGGCGATCACCAAATGGCCGTTGGCGACAAACTTGCGGGCCATGGCGGCGCCGAATCCTGCGGTTGCTCCGGTAATCAAGACGACCATCTGTAATTCTCCTTAGTTGCAAGCTGATACGCCGGCGGCGCTGGCGAAAGACGAAATTGTAGCCGAAAGCGCCCTCTGGCGCGGTCGTTCGCTTTGTTGCGGCCTGCTGCGAGAATCTTGCCCAAATCGCTCCGTTTTAATACAATGCGTTCACCATTTCGTCTCACGTGACTGGCGAAAGACCGGATCAGTCCGGCCAAGATGGGTATCCATCGGGAAGCGTGAGATTTTTCATCAGCCGTGCGCCTGGGTAGCCGAATGGATAGTACGACTGAGGCTGCCCGTAATTTCCCCTATTCCTTGGCCCTCATTCGATTTTGAAAATCGACCGAACGACCGGCGTTGCCGGCGACAGGTTGGTTTTCCGGTCGCACCTCATCAATTGGAGAAACCATGTTTGACAAGAACCTGACCCTGGCCAAGGCCGATCCGGACCTGTGGGCCGCAATCCAGAAGGAAAACACCCGCCAGCAAGAGCATATCGAGCTGATCGCTTCCGAAAACTACACCTCGCCAGCGGTGATGGAAGCGCAGGGTTCGCAATTGACTAACAAGTATGCCGAAGGCTATCCGGGCAAGCGTTACTACGGTGGCTGTGAGTTCGTCGACGTCGCCGAGCAACTGGCGATCGATCGCCTGAAGGCCCTGTTCGGCGCCGAAGCCGCCAACGTGCAGCCTAACTCGGGCTCGCAGGCCAACCAGGGCGTGTTCTTCGCCATGCTCAAGCCCGGCGACACCATCATGGGCATGTCGCTGGCCGAAGGCGGTCACCTGACCCACGGCATGGCGCTGAACATGTCGGGCAAGTGGTTCAACGTGGTGTCGTACGGCCTCAACGAGAAGGAAGAGATCGACTACGAAGCCATGGAAGCCCTGGCCCGTGAAAAGAAGCCCAAGCTGATCATCGCCGGTGCTTCGGCCTATTCGCTGCGCATCGATTTCGAGCGCTTTGCCAAGATCGCCAAGGAAGTGGGCGCCTATTTCATGGTCGACATGGCGCACTACGCCGGCCTGATCGCCGCCGGCGTCTATCCGAACCCGGTGCCGCACGCCGACTTCGTGACCTCGACCACCCACAAGTCGCTGCGCGGTCCGCGCGGTGGCGTGATCCTGATGAAGGCCGAGCACGAGAAGGCCATCAACTCGGCCATCTTCCCGGGTATCCAGGGTGGTCCGTTGATGCACGTCATCGCCGCCAAGGCAGTCGCCTTCAAGGAAGCCGCATCGCCTGAATTCAAGGCTTACCAGCAGCAAGTGGTGAAGAACGCCGACGTGCTGGCCAAGACCCTGATCAAGCGCGGCCTGCGTATCGTCTCCGGCGGCACCGAGTCGCACGTGATGCTGGTCGACCTGCAACCGAAGAACCTGACCGGCAAGGAAGCCGAGGCGATCCTGGGCACGGCCCATATCACCTGCAACAAGAACGGTATTCCCAACGATCCGCAGAAGCCGTTCGTGACCTCGGGTATCCGCCTGGGCAGCCCGGCCATGACTACCCGCGGTTTCAAGGAAGCCGAGGCCGAGAAGGTCGGTAACCTGATCGCCGACGTGCTCGACAATCCGCATGATGCGGCTACCATCGAGCGGGTCAAGGTCGAGGTCAAGAAGCTGACCGACGCTTTCCCGGTCTACGGCTGATTCCTGGCCTGCGTCCAGTAAGCATCAAACGGCAAGTGACGGCGTCCGCTCTGGGCGCCGTCTTCTTATCCGGCGTTTCAGCAACATTCAACGATTGGTCTCATTGCCGCCATGAAGTGCCCTTTCTGTAATCACGAAGATACCCCGGTGCTGGACACCCGCGTGGCCGAAGATGGCAGCTCGATCCGCCGTCGCCGCCGCTGTGACGCCTGCGACAAGCGCTTTACCACCTACGAACGCATCGAATTGACCTTGCCGGTGATCGTCAAGAAGAACGGCAGCCGCACCGAGTTCGATGCGGGCAAGTTGCGCGGCAGCCTGATGCTGGCCTTGCGCAAGCGCCCTGTCTCGGCCGAAGCGCTGGACGCGGCATTGCAGAGCATCCAGGAAAAACTGTTGCAAAGCGGGGCGCGTGAGGTGATGTCGGGGCAGATCGGCGAACTGGTGATGCGTGAGCTGAAGCGGCTCGACAAGATTGCCTATATCCGTTTCGCTTCGGTCTACAAGAGCTTCGAGGATGTAACCGAATTCCAGGACGCGATTGCCGAGGTCGGCAGCGAGCGCAAGGCGCGCAAGCGCGAGGAATGATAGTCGTCGGCCTGGTGGATTGATGCCGTGAAAAATGAACACGGAAAATAAAAAACGGCTGCATCTGCAGCCGTTTTTCATGGGGAATTAAGCCCCGCCTGTGCCGCTGTGCCGGCATCCTGAACCTTACTGGTTCAAGTTGGCTGCAGTAGTTTAATTTCGGGTTCATCGGTCTAGCGACGCTCACGCCCATCAAACGGTCCCACAGCCTATGCTCGTAAATGGTTCAAGGAATATATGGCAATCGCGAACACGGCAGGAGTACAAAGTCTAACTCATTCAGGTCGCCGCACCAAGGCTTAGTTATAAAAAATAATCCCTGATTTGTAACGGGATTTCCTTGTGTCCATGGTGATTTTGGTCATCACAACTTTTCAGGCCGCGCGTCGGCGCGTTTTGCCGCTCTGCCAATGTTGACGCGCAACAAAAAACGGCTGTCCAGGGACAGCCGTCTTGTGTGCTTAGACCAGTCGCCGGTCAGAACAGTTTTTCCTGTGGCGCGAGAGCCTGGTCCAGCACTTCATTGATGTTGGTGATCTGCTGCTTCCATTCGGCCAGCGTCAGGCCGGCAAACGGGCCTTCGCCATGCTGGGTCGAGAGCAGCTCGGCGGCAATGCCGAGCGCGGCCATGACGGCGATGCGGTCGGTGCCCTTGATACGGCCAGCGTCACGGATGACGCGCATCTTCTGGTCGAGATAGCTGACCGCATGATGCAGCGCGGCCTGTTCGCCTTCGCGGCAGGCCAGGGTGTACGACTGGCCCATGATGGTGGCCTGGATCTGGATGGTCATGCGGTCTCCTGTTCTTCGGAGTTGGCGTCAAGCGCGTCGATCTCGGCCACAGGCAATGTCGCCAGGACGCCGGCGACACGATCGTAGGCCTGATCCACGCGCAGGTTCAATTCTGCATTCTGCTCGCTAAGGGATTTCACAGTGCGCCGCAGTTCGGCGTTTTCGTCGCGCAGGCCTTGCGCCAGCCGGGCGAGCTGGCTGACTTTATCTGCCAATTGCTGAAATTCTGAACTCATGTCTATTGGTGGTCGCGGGTGGGATTGAACGTGGATTGCGCGCCATGAAGGCAATCGTCAATTTTCGAGGATGACGCAATTATATGCGCTTTGGCGCGCCGCACGCCAAAGCGGCGCGCGTGGCCGTCGAGGCTGCGGGTGTCATGCGCGCCGTGTCGCCTGCGCATGGATCCGCAAATAGCCCTGCTGCAGGATGAAGCCATCGAAAGCATTGAGCAGCGGATGATATTTTTCGCTGTTGCGCTCCAGTTGCATCAGCGCATAGCCTGCCGCTTCCAGCGTCGAAAGCTGTTCGGGCTTGTGCGCCTTGCGGATGATGTATTGCGACAGCGGCGTGTCGACCAGCGCCAGGCGGGGCAGCGCCTGCAACAGCGGGTTTTCGTACAACATCTTGCGGCTCTTGCGCCAGGTGCCGTCGAGAATCACCAGGCGCAGCCGGTCGACCGGGTGGATTTCGTCGATCAGCATGGTGCGGGCGTCGAAGCGGGAACTGGCCGGGGTGCCTGCGTCTTCCGTGTACAGCAGGATCGGGTGCATCTCGGGTTCGGCGCGATTGCCGTCGCCTTCGGTAAATTCGGCGGGCAGCAGCGTGGGGCCGAACAGCAGTGTCTTGAGTTCGGTCGGTTCGAAGATCTCGCCGACGGCCAGGCGGCTGTGGGGCAGGCTCAGATGCAGCAGGCGGGCGCTGTTCTTGGCATTGTTGGATTCGCCCGGGTGCTGCAGGATCAGTACATCGAAGGCATGATTGATCGGCGAAATCCAGTGGCAGATGCAGGCCGATTGGGCGCGCTGGCAGCGCGGGCACAACGGCCTGCGCGCCGGTTGGAAAGGGTCATGGCTCGACACTAGCATGGAAGGTTCCTCTTTATTTGTACTGCGATTTTTATGTCCATCGGCGCTGGCGGTTATGTCCGGCCTAACGCATCGATGCGGCGTTGCTTTGCAACAATGGCGAGTTCCGCGATGATCTCAATGTTGGGAAAAATTAAAACGAATCTCGCCGATCACGTAGGTTGGCGTGCAAAAACAACGGAGTCAATCGACGTTCCGCGAACATTCCTGCGAATAACACTTGAGTATCCACAGCTCGTTTTTTGCTCAGTGCAGCAGAGGAGGGTGCCGCGCACGATCTGGCGTGCTGGTTGACATTTTGCGCAATGGGAGAGGGCCGGTGAGCGGCCTAGACCTTCAGGTAGTCTTCGCGCCCACCGAGCCAGCGGGTCAGGTGGCGATCGACGATATCGGGTGCGTGATTGAGCAGCGCTTGCGCCGTGTCACGCGCCTTTTCCACCAGCCATTGATCGGTGGCCAGGTCGGCAAAGCGCAGCATGGCTTCGCCCGACTGTCGCGCACCCAGAAACTCGCCTGGCCCGCGGATATCGAGGTCGCGCCGGGCGATCTCGAAGCCGTCGGTGGTCTCGCGCATGGTCGCCAGGCGTTCCTTGGCGGTGCCGCCCAGCGGACCCTGGTAGAGCAGCAGGCATACGCTGGCGGCCGAGCCGCGTCCGACCCGTCCGCGCAACTGGTGCAGTTGCGACAGGCCAAAGCGCTCGGCGTGCTCGATCACCATCAACGAGGCGTTGGGCACGTCCACCCCCACCTCGATGACCGTGGTGGCCACCAGCACATGTACCGCGCCGCGGCTGAAGCCTTCCATCACTACCTGTTTCTCGACCGGTTTCATGCGGCCATGCACCAGGCCGATGGTGAGCCCGGGCAGGGCCGCCGACAGCGTGGCGTGGGTGTCGGTGGCGGTCTGCAGTTGCAGCGCCTCGGATTCTTCGATCAGGGGGCAGACCCAATAGATCTGCTTGCCTTCGAGCGCCGCCGCGTGCACCCGCTCGATGACTTCGTCGCGGCGGACCTGGTCGATCACGCGGGTGACGATGGGCGAACGCCCCGGCGGCAGTTCGTCGATCACCGATACCTCAAGGTCGGCGTAGTAGGTCATGGCCAGCGTGCGCGGTATCGGCGTGGCCGACATCATCAACTGGTGCGGCACCAGGGCATCGGCCTCGGCGCCCGGCACGATGCTCTTGTTGCGCAGCGCCAGGCGCTGCCCGACGCCGAACCGATGCTGTTCGTCTACGATCACCAGCCCCAGGTTCTGGAACTGCACCGTGTCCTGGATCAGGGCATGGGTGCCGACCACCAGGCGCGCCGCCCCCGATTCGATGTGCTGCAGGGCTTCGGTCTTTTCCTTCTTCTTCTGGCTGCCCGAGAGCCATGCCACGCCGATGTCGAGCGGTTCCATCCACGCGGCGATCTTGCGGAAGTGCTGCTCGGCCAGGATTTCGGTCGGCGCCATCAAGACCGCCTGGCAGCCGCTGTCAATGGCCTGGGCCGCCGCCAGTGCCGCCACCACGGTCTTGCCGCTGCCGACGTCGCCCTGCAGCAGGCGCTGCATCGGAAACGATGCGCGCAGGTCGGCGCGGATCTCGTCGAGCACGCGCTCCTGGGCGCCGGTCAGGCGAAACGGCAGCACCGCCGTCAAGGCTTGCGTGACGTGGCCGGTCACCGGCAGGGCGCGCGCGCTCTTGGCGCGGCGTGCCGCCTGGGCGCGCTTGAGCGACAGTTGCTGGGCCAGCAGTTCGTCGAACTTCATGCGCACCCAGGCCGGATGCGAACGCTCCATCAGCGCATGTTCATCGACCTCCGGCGGCGGGTTGTGCAGCAGCCGCACCGATGCCTCGAAGGGTTCCAGTTGCAGGGTTTCCCGCATCGAGGGCGGCAGCGTGTCGCTCCAGTCGAGCCGGCTCAGCGCATTGGCAATGGCACGCCGCAAGAACGCCTGCGACAAGCCTTCGCCGGCCGGATAGACGGGAGTCAGTACATCGGGTAGCGGCGCATCGAGGTTGACCACCTTATAGGAGGGGTGGACCATCTCGGCGCCAAAGAAGCCATGCCGCAGTTCGCCGCGCACCCGCACCCGGGTGCCTTCGGCCAGTTGCTTGGTCTGGCTCCCGTAGAAATTGAGAAAGCGCATCACCAGCTGGCCGCTGTCGTCACCGATGGTGACCACCAGTTGCCGGCGCGGGCGAAACTGCACATCGCACGTCGTCACCACGCCTTCGACCTGGACCGTCTGCAGGCCCCGCAGCGAGGCCTCGGCGATGCTCATCAGCGTGGTTTCGTCTTCGTAGCGCAGCGGCAGGTGCAGCGCCAGGTCCATGTCATTGTGCAGGCCCAGTTTGGCCAGCTTGTTTTCGGGCTTGGCGGCCGCCACCTTGGCGCTGCTTTTCTTGGCCGGCGTTTTGCCGGTAGGCTTTTTTGCGGTGACGGGCATGTGAGGGCGAGATGCCAGGCGCGCCACGGCGCCTGTCGGCAGGTCAACAGAATGGCGTTATTGTACTGTGATTAATTACAGTGTATCGCTACTTTGTTCAGCCGCCGCCTGCGCTGCCCGTCATGGCGTCGGCGATGGACATTCGACAGCTTGATGCCGCGGCTGCACCAAGGGTACCTGGACGCCGCCCACCAGCAGGTCGTGTGGTGGCGGTCGTTGCCACATGAGCATGCCTTTTGCGGCGGCCTGCCGTATCAGCTGGCGACAGGACGGTGCCACATCGAAATGGCCGACCATGCGCCAGCCGTCCTGGTCGCTGAAAAACAGGGACGGCGCGCCGCGTTCGTCGAACAGCAGCACATAGGGATGGGCCTGTTCGGGTAAGTGCACTGTATACAGGTCGCACATGACGCCGCGTTGTCGCAGACAGGCCGGTAACTCGTAGAAGCCCGCCGGCTGTCGTTTTTTCCAGTCGGTGGCGGCGAAGCCGGGGGGCAGCACGCTGCCGCTCGGCTGCGCGCGCAGATTGCCCTTGAGGTCGGCGGCCGCCACGGCGACCGTGTCGGATTCCCATTTGTGGGTCCGCCGCAAGGCCTGTTGCGCAGCTTGTCGCAACCACTGGCCCTGCTCGCCGGGCGACTGCTCCAGGGTACGCAAGGCCTGAACGCCGTAGCGCTCGCTGTCGAAGCGCCAGAAGCGGGCGTCGAAGTCGCCGCTGGCCGTCTTGCCTGCCAGCAAGCGCGGCAACTGGTCGGCCACCGCAATGCGCGCCGGATCGGCCAGCGGCGACAGCACCGCCACGAAGATGGCCAGGATCGCCAGGCTGGCGAACACATTGGTCTGTGCCAGCAGCGTCATCGGCTGATGCCTGCGCACCGCGGCCATCGCATAACCGATGGCATAGAGGGCAGCCACCAGCATGGACAGCGCTGCCGTGATGCGATCGACGGTCCAGCCATACTGCGCCACGCGCAGCCACAGCGCGTAGATGCCCAAGGCCGCCAGCGGCAGCGGCAACAGGCAGGCCAGCCGCAGCAGGGCGTTGACCAGGCGGCGTGATTCGGGCGCCAGCCCATCCTGGTAAAGCACATTGATCAGCACCACCAGCATGGCGCAAGTGCCCAGCAGCACCGCCGACGCATGGCGCGTTTGCCACAGCGGCTCCAGGCCGGTGACGGCCAGACTGCCCAGGAAGCCCACCACGATCACCGTGCACAGCGGCAGCAGCCACGACAATACCGTCAACAGCAGCTTGCGCACGCCGGCGATGATGGCGGGACGGACATCGGTCAGGTGCAGGGCGCTGGCGAAGGCCAGCGCGAAGACAGGAATGTTGAACCAAGGCTTGCCCAGCAACTGCTGCAGGAAGCCGAGCTTGACCAGGTTGAACAAGGCCGCCCCGGTACTCAACACCAGCCATAGCATCAGGTTGAACAACAATGCCAGCGCAATCTGCAGCGCCAGTTTCCAGGCCAGTGCGAAGTAACTCTGGTAGCGCGCGATCACACGGCCATCGGCATTGGCCGCCAGCACCATCGCCTGGCCGATGAACAGGCCCGCGGCGACCAGCAGCAATGCCAGGGCCGATGGTGACAGGTGGGTCTTTTGCTGGTCGCGCCAGGCGCTCAGGGCTTCGGCGTCGAGCAGCGTGCCGAGATCGGAGCGCCAGGCGTCATACAGTCCGATCAACGCGGTCAAGGCGATCAGCAGTGCGGTCCACAACGCCAGCTTGCGCAGCGTGATGTGCGCCAGCCCGGTAATGATCACTGGCGGCACGAACAGGGCCATCATCAGCAACGGGCGAAACACCATCGGCGACTGCGCCGGCCAGCTGCCGGCGGTCCAGCTCTGGTACAGCACGAACAGCACCAGCCCCTGGACCAGTCCGATGACCAGCCGGGCGGCGGTGATGCCGGAACTGGCGGAAGAACGCACGGTGTCACTCGAATCTTGGTCAAACAGGCGCGGGGCGGTATCGGGCATGGGATGGTGGGTGTGGCGAGAAGGTGTGACCAGACAAGGCGCACCGCAAAACCGCAGGCGGCGGGCAGGACAGCGTAAAATAGCAGGTTTGGTCGGCCTTTTACGCCCGTAATGCGTCTAAATGCAGGCCGGTTACGTTGTATTTACGGTTTTTGCCGGTTTTCTTCATGTATTCCCTTTCTGATTTCGATTTCATTCTGCCCCCCGAGCTGATCGCGCAGACTCCGCTGCCCGAGCGCAGCGCGTCGCGCCTGTTGCAGGTGGACGGCCCCCAACTGACCGACCGTCGCTTCAGCGATATCCTGGCGCTGCTGGCGCCGGGCGACTTGCTGGTATTCAATGACACCCGCGTGCTCAAGGCGCGCTTCTTCGGCGTCAAGGAAAGCGGCGGCAAGATCGAGGCGCTGGTCGAGCGGGTGCTCGACGCCCGTACCGTGCACGCCCAGGTGCGCGCCTCCAAGTCGCCGCCCGCAGGCACACGCATCCGGCTGGCCGATGCGTTCGATGTCACCGTGGGCGAACGCTTCGGTGAATTCTTCACGCTGCACTTTCCGTCGGACGTGTTCGAATTGCTGGAGCAGTACGGCAGCCTGCCGCTGCCGCCCTACATCGAGCACGCCGCCGATGCATTCGATGAAACGCGTTACCAGACGGTCTATGCCAAGGCGCCCGGCGCGGTGGCGGCACCCACCGCCGGTTTGCATTTCGACCAGGACCTGCTGTCGCAGCTGGCCGCGCGCGGCGTCAACCAGGCCTTCGTCACCTTGCACGTCGGCGCCGGCACCTTCCAGCCGGTGCGGGTGGAAGACCTGTCGCAGCATCACATGCACAGCGAGTGGTACACCATCGCGCAAGCCACGGTGGACGCGGTGCGCGCCACCAAGGCCGCCGGCGGACGGGTGGTGGCGGTGGGCACCACCAGCATGCGCGCGCTGGAGTCGGCGTCGCAGGGCGGCGAGCTGCAAGCCGGCAGCGCCGACACCCGGCTTTTCATCACGCCCGGATATCGTTTCAAGACGGTCGACCGCCTGGTGACCAATTTCCATTTGCCCAAATCCACCCTGTTGATGCTGGTGTCGGCCTTTGCCGGTTACGACAACATTCGCGCCGCCTATGCGCACGCGATCGATCAGCATTATCGTTTCTTCAGTTATGGCGACGCCATGCTGCTTACCTGCGCCAATCATGCTTGAATTCACTCTGCTCAAGACCGACGGTCTGGCCCGTCGCGGTCGCGTCAAACTCAATCACGGCACCGTCGACACGCCGATCTTCATGCCGGTCGGCACCTATGGTTCGGTCAAGGCGATGTCGCCGCTCGAATTGAACGAGATCGAGGCCCAGATCATCCTCGGCAACACCTTTCACCTGTGGCTGCGCCCGGGCCTGGAAGTGGTCAAGAAATTCGGCGGCCTGCACAAGTTCATCGGCTGGGACAAGCCGATCCTGACCGACTCCGGCGGTTTCCAGGTGTTTTCCCTGGGCGAGATGCGCAAGATCACCGAAGAGGGCGTGAAGTTCGCCTCACCCATCAATGGCGACCGGCTGTTCCTGTCACCCGAGATCTCGATGCAGATCCAGCGCGTGCTCAATTCGGACATCGTGATGCAGTTCGACGAATGCACCCCCTACGAGATCGATGGCCGTCCCGCCACGCGCGAAGAAGCGGGCAAGTCGATGCGCATGTCGCTGCGCTGGGCCAAGCGTTCCAAGGATGAATTCGACGGTGGCGAAAACCCTAATGCCCTGTTCGGCATCGTCCAGGGCGGCATGTTCGAGACCTTGCGCGACGAATCGCTGGCGGGACTGGAAGAGCTCGGCTTCGACGGCATCGCCATCGGCGGCCTGTCGGTGGGCGAGCCCAAGGAAGACATGATGCGGGTGCTGGAACACGTCGGTCCGCGCCTGCCAGCCGACAAGCCGCATTACCTGATGGGCGTGGGTACGCCGGAAGACCTGGTGGCAGGCGTCGCCAACGGCGTCGACATGTTCGATTGCGTCATGCCCACCCGCAACGCGCGCAATGGCTGGATCTTCACCCGCTACGGCGACATCAAGATCAAGAACGCCCGCTACAAGGACGACGGCAAGCCCTACGACGAAAGCTGCGGCTGCTACGCCTGCAAGAACTTCTCGCGGGCCTATCTGCACCACCTGCACCGCGCCGGCGAAATCCTCGGCGCGCGCATGAACACGGTGCACAACCTGCACTACTACCTGGAACTGATGCAAGAGATGCGCGACGCCATCGACGCCGGGCAGTTCCAGGCCTTCGTCGCCAGGTTCAAGGAAGATCGGGCGCGTGGCGCCTGATGTAATCAATGTCTGAAGACGCGGGGAGCCGGCCAGCGCCGGCTCCTTCGTCAGGCACGCAGTGCCCGCCCGGGCGCTCCATGATTCAAGCGGCGTTGCCCTGGCATAACTCAGGACCCGGCGGCTTGCGCCATCCCGCTACCATCGCCCGCAACTCGCGCCGTATCACCTTGCCGGTGGTCGTCATCGGCAGCTCCTGCACGAAATACACTTCACGCGGATATTCATGCGCGGCCAGTCGCGTCTTGACGTGCTGCTGGATCTCGCGCTTGAGATCGTCGCTGCCCACCTGCCCGGCATTGAGCACCACGATGGCCACCACGATCTCGGTGCGCTCGGCGTCCGGCGTGCCGATCACGGCCGCCATCTTGACCGCCGGGTGCTGCAACAGGTTGTCTTCGATTTCACCCGGGCCGATGCGGTAGCCGGCCGAGGTGATCACGTCGTCGTCGCGGCCCACGAAGCGGATATAGCCGTCGGCGTCCTTGCTGCCGGTGTCACCGGTCAGCAGCCAGTCGCCGACGAACTTGGCGGCGGTGGCCTCGGGTTTGTTCCAGTACTGCAGGAACATCACCGGGTCCGGGCGCATGACTGCAATGTTGCCGTGCGCGCCAGCCGGCAGCGGCTGGCCGCCATCGTCCACGATCTCGACCCGGTGCCCTGGCGCCGCGCGCCCGATGCTGCCGGGACGTACCGGCATGACGGCCACATTGGACGACACCGTCATGTTGCATTCGGTCTGGCCATAGAACTCGTTGATGGTCAGGCCGAAGGTCTGGCGGCCCCATTCCAGCAGCTCCGCGCCCAACGCTTCGCCACCGCTGGCCACCGAGCGCAGCGCCAGCGTCCAGCGCCGCTGCGGCGCGGCCACGGTGCGCATCATCTTCAACGCCGTGGGCGGCAGGAAGCAATTGCGCACCTGCTGGTCCTGCAGCAACTGGAAGGCCGCTTCGCCACTGAACTTGGCGAAGCGGTGCGCCACCACCGCCACGCCATGATGCCAGGCCGTCAGCAGCACATCGAGCAGTCCGCCGATCCAGGCCCAGTCGGCCGGAGTCCAGATGCGGTCGCCCGGCAGCGGAAACAGGTTGTGCGACATTTCCACCCCCGGCAGATGTCCCAGCAGCACCCGGTGCGCATGTAATGCGCCCTTGGGTTGCCCGGTGGTGCCGGAGGTATAGATGATCAGCGCCGGATCGTCGGCGCGGGTATCGACGGCGGTGAAGCTGCTGCTCTGTTTGGCCAGTTCGGCATGCAGGTCGAGCGCGCCGGGCGCCGGGCCGTCGCTGCAAAAGACGGTGCGCAACTGAGGCAGGGCGTGGCGAATTGCCGCCAGCTTGGCCGCGCCCTCGGCATTGGTGACGACCACTGCCGCGGCGCTGTCGTGCAGGCGGTACTGCAATGCCTCGGTGCCGAACAGCGAGAACAGGGGAATGGCGATGCAGCCCGCCTTGTAGGCGGCCACGTGAGAGAAGGCGGCCTCGGGCGATTGCGGCAGCAATACGCCGACCCGCGCGCCCGCATCGGCGCCATGGGAGCGCAGCAGGTTGGCCATCCGGTCCGACAGGGTCTTGATCTGGCCGAAGCTGTAATTGTGTACGGCGCCATGCTGGTCGACATGCACCAGCGCCAGTCGCTGCGGCTCGCGCGCGGCCCACTTGTCGCACACATCGACGCCGATGTTGTAATGCGCGGGAATGTCCCAGCGAAATCCGGACACGATCTCTTCATAGCCCTGCGGCGTGGTCGGCAGCATGCATGGTCTCCTGTTTTTATGGTGCGCTGTCCGCCGTGAGCAGACGCGCACTGGCACTTTGGCACATTTCGGCGCCATTTGCAGCGCAGGAGACCGGCCCGGCTCAGTCCATGCCCAGCATCTCTTCCAGGTTTTCTTCTTCGCCCGGTGGGGTGCTCATGTCGAGCACCTGCTCGATGTGGTGCAGGTGGCCGATCATGGCCGCCACTGCATTTTCGGTCTGGCCCTGGGCGATGGCGTCGATGATGGCGCCATGTTCGTCATGGGTGCAGGCCGGTACCGTGGGCGAGTCGTAGAGCACGATGATGAGGCAGGTCAGCGAAGCCAGTTCGCGCATCATCTTGCTCATCACCGGGTTCTCGACCAGGTCGGCGATGCGGATGTGGAATTCGCCCGACAGCCGGATGATGGCGCGCCGGTCGCCGCGCTCGCGGGCCTCGGCCTCTTGCGCCACATGCGCGCGCAACTGGGCGATATGCGCCGGGCTGGTGTGTTCGCACAGATGACGCAGCAGGGCCGGTTCGAGGATGCGGCGCGCCGCGAAGATGGCGCGCGCCTCGTCCGGCGTGGGGCTGGCCACGAAGGCGCCGCGGTTGGGGATGGTGGTCAGCAGGCCTTCGTGCGACAGCCGCGCCAGCACCTCGCGCACGCGCGTGCGGTTGACCCCGAAGATGCTGGCCAGTTTTTCTTCCACCAGCTTGGTGCCGGGCGTGAGCCGGTGCTCCATGATCGAGGTCAGGATGCGTTCATAGATGGCGTCGCCGGCCATCGGCCGGGCGCTGATCGCCTGGCCGGGCAGCGGGCTGTTGTCCGGCTTGACGGAACGCTTCTTGCGGCCGACGCCGTCGGGGGCGGGGGAACTGGTCATGTCGTCTTGGCGAGGAATCACTTGTTGTAGGCGTGGAGCACTGAGGCAATCACTGCGCATGATATCTGAAACTTGTGATGATGGATTGTCACAATATGACAAAATAATTCGCGCAATAAACTCGCCCTATTGTTGCACTCATGTGGGGAATCTGGCCTTGCCAATCTGCCTGTTCGTCACATGCTGGTGCATTTTTGCCCCCGTTCCCGTCGGCAACTCACCTCTGTCAAAAAACTACTTATCCTTGATGGGTAAGGATTACAGCGGATAATCCAGATCACCCACAACGTTTCTCTCGTGCTGGCACAGCATTTGCATTAATCGTGGCAATGCAAAAGTAAATTGTCACAATCTTGTTGTTTATTGTCCATCTCGGGAGAAAAACGATGCAAAAACAAGTGCGCAAGTCCCTGTTCGGTCTGTCCTTCCAACGTGTTGCCCTGGCCGCGGCGCTGGTCTGCGGCGTGATGGTGGCCGGTTCCGCCTCGGCCCAGTCCAAGCCCAAGATCAAGCTGGCGTATGCCAAGTGTGCGCATTGCCTGTCGATGTCGCTGGTGCCGGCGCTGGCGCAGAACGTGGAGATCGAAGGCATCAACTTCACCGCCGGCAGCGATGCGTTGACCGCGCTGGTGTCCAAGAGCGTCGATATCGCGCAGGTGACTTACCTGGCGTACGTAAGCGGGCTGGACAAGGGTTTCGACCTGGTCGCCGTATCGGGCCAGGTCAATGGCGGCTCCGAGATGCTGTTGGGGCGCGACACCAAGCTGGCCGCCGATGACTGGGTCGGCCTGAAGAACCTGATCGCGCAATACAAGGCGCAGGGCAAGCCTTTCCGCATCGCAGCCTCGCGCGGCAATGCGCAAGACCTGCACATGCGCGGCGAACTGGCCGGGCACGGCATCGATCCTTCCAAGGATGTGCAATTCGTCAATATCCCCAATCCGTCCGATCACGCTGCGGCGCTGTCGCGTGGCGAAGTCGAGCTGATCTGTTCGGTCGAGCCATTTGCCTCGCAGATTCGCATGACCGGTGTCGGCCAGCACTTCGCCTATCCGTATGACCAGGCCGCCGGCCGTCTCACCAACCTGATCGTGACCCGTTCCGACGTGATCAAGGAGCACCCGGCCGAAGTCAAGGAAACCGTGGCCGCCGTGGTGCGCCTGGTCGACAACCTGCAAAAGGACAAGCAGGCCTGGGTCAACAGCATCGTCAAGGCCACCGGCCTGGACGCCAAGATCGCCAATGAGGCGCTCAAGAATGCCTACCCCGACTACCGCATGTACCGCACCCAGACCCGCGCCATCGCCGGCATGATGAAAGACCTCAAGTACGTCTCGACCGATGTCGCCGCGCAGGCCGAAAAGAACCTGGACTACAGTTTCCTGATGAGCGTCACCGGCAAGCCCAAGTCCGAGCTGGGCTACTGATCCACTAACAAGGAATTCCCATGAATGGATTGATGCGTTCCCTGTCGGAAGCGAAATGGCGATTTGCGGTGCCGGTATTGCTGGTGCTGTTCTGGGAGGCATTCTCCCGTTCCGGCGTGATTCCGGCGGCGCTGCTGCCGGCGCCTTCGCGGGTGCTGGTGACCTGGATGGACTGGATCTTCGGTATCAACGAAGCGGCCCAGGACAGCAGCGGAAAATGGATCTTCGACGCCATGGCCAGCAGCATGCGGGTCACCGCCGGCTACCTGATCGCGGCCGTCTCGGGCATCGCCCTGGGCGTGGCCATCGGCTGGTGGCGCTGGGTCGAACGCGCCATCGAGCCGACGGTGCAGATGCTGCGACCGATCCCGCCGGTGTCGTGGATTCCGCTGGCCATCATCTGGTTCGGCATTGCCAACAAGCCGGCGATCTTCCTGGTGTTCCTGGGGGCATTCTTCCCGATCCTGATGAACACCGTGCATGGCGTCAAGAATGCCGACCGCAACCTGTTGCGCGCGGCCGCCATGGCCGGCGCCAGGCAGGGCCAACTGCTGCGTTTCGTGATCCTGCCGGCAGCCATGCCGAGCATTTTCGCCGGTTTGCGCATCGGTATCGGCAGCGCCTGGATGCTGACCGTGACGGCCGAGATGGTGGCGGTCAAGAGCGGCCTCGGCTATGCCTTGTGGGATTCTTATTACTTCCTGCGCTATGACCTGGTGATTGCCGCCATGATCAGCATCGGCTTGCTGGGTTTCCTGGCGGATTGGATATTGAAAAGCATCATGAACTCGATGCTGCGCTGGCAGCAGGTATCGACCGTACAGGGCAGGGCTTGAAAAAGGAAACGACCATGGCATTCATCGAACTCAACAACATCGTCAAGGTGTTCAAGGACCGCAAGGGCGGCGCCGACATGCTGGCCATCGACAACGTCAGCCTGAAACTGGAGAAGAAGGAATTCCTGTGCCTGCTGGGGCCGTCGGGCTGCGGCAAGTCGACCCTGCTGAACATGATCGCCGGTTTCGAGTTTCCCACCACCGGCGAGGTCAAGGTGGACGGCAAGAGCATCAGCGGCCCCGGCGCCGACCGCGGCATGGTGTTCCAGCAAGCCAACCTGATGCCGTGGCTGCCGGTGTGGGACAACGTCGCCTTCTCGCTCAAGCTGCAGGGCAAGAGCGCCGCCGAACGTCGGGCTGCGGCCCAGCCTTTCATCGAGACCGTCAAGTTGAAGGGCTTCGAGAATCACTTTCCGGGCGAGCTCTCGGGCGGCATGGCGCAACGCGTCGGCATTGCGCGCGCCTTGCTGCAAAATCCATCTGTGATCCTGATGGACGAGCCGTTCGCGGCCCTCGATGCCCAGACCAAGATGGAAATGCAGGAAGAGCTGGTGGCCTTGTGGCAGCGCTACGAGGGCACCATCGTGTTCGTCACCCACAGCGTCGATGAGGCATTGATCCTGGCCACCAAGGTGGCGGTGATGACGCATCGGCCGGGCCGCATGCGTGAGCTGATCGATATCGACTTGCCGCGCCCGCGCGACACCACCACCCACGAATTCAACCAGGCCAAGCGCCACGTGCTGAGCCTGATCCGCGAAGAATCGGCGCTGGCGCATGCCGACGCCAGGCTGGCCGCCTGAAAGGAAAAAACATGACACAACGAACTTTGCTCGGCATGCTCACGCCGTCCTCCAATACCACGCTGGAACCGGTGACGACGGCGATGATCGCCGACCTCCCCGAGGCCAGCGCGCATTTCGGGCGCTTTCGGGTGACCGAGATCGCGCTGTCCAACCAGGCTTTGTCGCAGTTCGACGATAGCGAGATCCTGCGCGCCGCCGAGCTGCTGTCGCACGCCAAGGTCGGCAGCATCGGCTGGAACGGCACCTCATCGGGCTGGCTCGGGTTCGATGCCGACGAACGTCTGTGCCGTCGCATCACCGACGCCACCGGCATTGCGGCCTGCACCTCGGTGCTGGCCCTCAACGAGATCTTCGACATCACCGGTGTGAAGCGTTTCGGCCTGGTGACGCCCTACCTGGATGACGTCCAGGCCGCCATCATCAAGAACTACGGCGGCGCCGGCTACGAGTGCGTATCCGAACGTCACCTGCGCAAGCAGGACAATTTCTCGTTTTCCGAAGTGGGCGCCGACGAACTGCGCGCCATGGTGCGCGAAGTCGCGCGCGACAAGCCGCAGGCCATCACCATCTTCTGCACCAACCTGCGTGGCGCGCCGCTGGTCGAGGAGCTGGAAAAAGAGATCGGCATTCCGATCTACGACACCATCTCGACCGTGGTGTGGAAGTCGCTCAGGCAAGCCGGCGCCGATCCGTCGCGCATTCGCGGCTGGGGCTCGCTGTTTCGCGACGTCAGCTGAGCGGCCATCATGGAACAATTCGATGTAGTGATCCGTAATGGCACGGTGGCCACCGCATCCGACATCATGCAATGCGATGTCGGCATCGTCGATGGCAAGGTGGCCATGCTCGGCCGCGGCCTGGCGCCCGGCCGCACCGAGATCGACGCCACCGGCAAGCTGGTCCTGCCCGGCGGGGTCGACGCCCACTGTCACCTCGACCAGCCGATGGAACCAGGGCTCAGGATGGCCGACGACTTCCGCAGCGGCACCATCTCGGCCGCCTGCGGTGGCACCACCACCGTGATCCCGTTCGCGGCCCAGGCCAAGGGGCAGTCGCTGCGGGCGGCGGTCGACGATTATCATCGCCGCGCAGAAGGCAAGGCCGTGATCGACTACGCCTTCCACATGATCGTCAGTGACCCCACCGAACAGGTCCTGAAGGAAGAGCTGCCGCAGCTGGTGCGCGAAGGCTATACCTCGTTCAAGATCTACATGACCTATGACGACCTCAAGCTGAACGATCGCCAGATCCTGGAGCTGCTGGCCGTGGCGCGGCGCGAGGGCGCCATGGTCATGGTGCATGCCGAGAACGCCGATTGCATCGGCTGGCTGACCGAGCAGCTGGAACATGCCGGGCTGACCGCGCCCAAGTACCATGCAACCTCACGCCCGATGCTGGTCGAGCGCGAAGCCACGCATCGCGCCATTGCGCTGTCGGAACTGGTGGATGTGCCGATCCTGATCGTGCACGTGTCGGGCAAGGAAGCCATCGAGCAGATCCGCTGGGCCCACGGCCAGGGCTTGCGCATCTACGCCGAGACCTGCCCGCAGTATCTGGTGTTGAGCGCCGACGACCTCGATCACGGCTACCACGGCGCCAAGTGCGTGTGCAGCCCGCCGCCGCGCGACAAGGCCAACCAGCAATATGTATGGGACGGGCTGGCCAGCGGATTGTTTACCGTGTTTTCGTCGGATCATGCGCCATTCCGTTACGACGACCCCGAGGGCAAGAAACCGGGCGGCAAGGAAGTGCCGTTCCGTTATATCCCGAACGGCACCCCGGGGCTTGAGACGCGCCTGCCGATCCTGTTCTCGGAAGGGGTCGGGCGTGGCCGCATCGACCTGAACCGGTTCGTCGCGCTGACTGCCACCGATCCGGCCAAGATGTATGGCCTGTATCCGCAAAAGGGCACCATCGCCATCGGCAGCGACGCCGACATCGCGGTCTGGGACCCGCACAAGCAGGTCACCATCCGCAACGAGATGTTGCACCACGATGTCGACTACACCCCGTATGAGGGCATGCAGGTCACCGGCTGGCCCGAGATCACGCTCTCGCGCGGCGAGATCGTGTGGGGCGACGGTGTGGCCAGCGGCGCAGTGGGTCGCGGACGGTTTCTGGCCTGCGGCTTGCCCGATCCGGCGCGGCCGAGGAAGGTGATTGCCGATTGATCGGTTAGCTTTCTTTTCTTGCAACAAAAAGTCGCTGGGCCCTGACTTTCGTCAGGGTGACGGAAGTGGGGAACAAGACGGAGCCCGGGTTATAAGTATCCTCGTCGTGCCGGCGAACGCCGGTACCCAGCGACTTGCGCCGTTCCCCCATTAAACATGCTGTATGGCAATATCCATCCCAGGGCTTCCTGCCAGCCGTGCCTCCCACGCGCTAAAGCCGACGAAATTTCCTTCAAAATCAGCAAACCGAACTTGATCTTCGGCAAGACGTCCCGATTTGGGGGAATGGTGCCTGCTCAGTGCTAGAATGCAGGGCTATTTTTTAATCAACCTTTGGAGCCTTACGTGTTTATTTCCGACGCATTCGCACAAACGGCAGCTGCAGCACCCGGCGGCATGCTGGGCAACCTGACCAGCTTCCTGCCGATCATCCTGATGTTCGTGGTGCTGTATTTCCTGATGATCCGCCCGCAAATGAAGCGTCAAAAAGAACAGAAGGCCATGATGGACGCGCTGGCCCGTGGCGATGAAGTGGTCACCTCGGGTGGCGTGCTGGGTCGCATCACCAAGGTTGCCGATGGTTACATCACCATCGAAGTGTCGGAAGGCAACGAGATCATCGTGCAGAAGGGCGCCGTCACCACGCTGCTGCCAAAGGGCACCATCAAGGGCCTGTAAGTTTCGGCAACGGTCTCTATGGGCGCATCGCAGATGCGCCCATGTTGTTATGAATGTGATGGTTTGTGCGCCACCCGGCTGCACGCCATCCGCAGCTAGAAGCACAACACCATGAATCGTTACTCTCTCTGGAAATACGTATTAATCGTCGTCGCCCTGCTGTTTGGCGCGGTGTATACGGTGCCGAACTTCTTCGGCGAATCGCCGGCCGTGCAGATCAGCAGCGCCAAGTCGACCATGAAGGTCGAGTCAAGCGTCGCCGGTCGCGTCGATCAGATCCTGACCCAGGGCAACCTGGCCGCAGAGAGCGTGGCATTCGACAACAGCGGCGCGCAGCCGTCGGTGCGGGCGCGCTTTGCCACCACCGACATCCAGTTCAAGGCCAAGGCATTGCTCGAGAAGGAGCTCAACAGCGATCCTTCCGACCCCAGCTACCTGGTCGCCTTCAACCTGCTGCCCAATACCCCGCAATGGCTGCAGAGCCTGCACGCATTCCCCATGTACCTGGGCCTGGACTTGCGCGGTGGCGTGCACTTCCTGATGCAGGTCGACATCAAGGCGGTGCTCAACAAGCGGGTCCAGGGCCTGCAATCGAGCGTGCGCAGCCTGCTGCGTGACAAGAACATCCGCCACAACGGCATCAACCGCGTCGGCGACACCATCCAGATCTCGTTCCGCGACGCCGAAACCCGCGACAAGGCCCGTGCGGCGCTGGGCGAGCTGCAAGAGCTGGCCCTGGCTGACGCCGGTGCCGGCGACGACCTCAAGCTGATGGCAACCTTGCGCGCCGAAGCGCTCAAGCAGACCCAGGAAGAAGGCGTCAAGCAGAACATCAGCACCCTGTCCAAGCGCGTCAACGAGCTGGGCGTGGCCGAGCCGCTGATCCAGCGCCAGGGCGCCGACCGCATCGTGGTCGAACTGCCGGGCGTACAGGACGTTTCGCGCGCCAAGGACATCATCGGCCGCACCGCCACGCTGGAAGTGCGCATGGTCGACGAAAGCGTGGTGCGCGGCACCGAAGAAACCGCCGCCATCCCGTTTGGCTCCGAATTGTTCAAGATCGGCAAGGGCGCACCCGTGGTCCTGAACAAGGAACCGGTGCTGACCGGCGACTACATCTCGAACGCTTCGGCCAGCTTTGACGAAAACCACCAGCCTGCGGTCAGCATCGACCTCAATGGCGACGGCGGACGCAAGATGCGCGAAGCCACCCGCGAGCGCGTCGGCAAGAACATGGCCATCGTGCTGTTCGAAAAGGGTCGTGGCGAAGTCCTGACCGTGGCCACCATCCGTTCCGAACTGGGTTCGCGCTTCCAGATCACCGGCATGGGTTCGCCCGAAGCCTCCGGCGACCTGGCGCTGCTGCTGCGCGCAGGTTCGCTGGCCGCGCCGATGGAAATCATCGAAGAGCGCACCATCGGCCCGCAACTGGGCGCCGACAACATCAAGAAGGGTTTCGACTCGGTGCTGTACGGTTTCCTGGCGATGACCGTGTTCATGGTGATCTATTACCAGTTGTTCGGTTTCTTCAGCGCCCTGGCCTTGTCGGTGAACGTGCTGCTGCTGGTGGCGCTGTTGTCGACGCTGCAGATCACCCTGACCCTGCCTGGTATTGCCGCCATTGCGCTGGCGCTGGGCATGGCGATCGACTCCAACGTGTTGATCAACGAACGTATTCGTGAAGAACTGCGTGCCGGCAATTCGCCGCAGGCGGCGATTGCGATCGGCTTCGATCGTGCCTGGGCCACCATTCTTGACTCCAACGTCACCACCCTGATTGCCGGCCTGGCGCTGTTGATCTTCGGTTCGGGCGCCATCCGCGGCTTCGCGGTGGTGCACTGCCTGGGTATCCTGACGTCGATGTTCTCGGCCGTGTTCTTCTCGCGCGGCGTGGTCAACCTCTGGTACGGCCGCAAGAAGAAGCTCTCCGGCCTGGCCATCGGCCAGATCTGGAAGCCCGAAGGCGAGGCCCTGAATACTTCTGTGCGCGTCAACCCCAAGCGCGACGCCAAGTAAGTCGAACCTTCAGCCAGTGATATAGCAGGGCCGTCCGACCAGCGTCGCGGCGGCCTGCACCGAAAGGATAGTGATGGAATTTTTCCGCATCAAAAAAGACATTCCCTTCATGCGCCATGCGTTGATCTTCAACGTGGTCTCGGCGCTGACCTTCGTCGCGGCAGTGTTCTTCCTGCTGAGCAAGGGCTTGCATTTCTCGATCGAATTCACCGGCGGTACGGTCATGGAAATGGCCTACAGCAAACCGGCCGATCTCGAGAAGATCCGCAAGTCGATCGAAGGCCTGGGTTACCGTGACACCCTGGTGCAGAGCTTCGGCACCGCCCAGGACGTGATGATCCGCCTGCCGGCGCAACCGGGCGTGAACGCCAGCCAGCAAAGCGAGAAGGTCACTGCCGCGCTCAAGGTCGATGATCCGGAAGTGCGCCTGCAGCGCGTCGAATTCGTCGGCCCCCAGGTGGGCGACGAACTGGCGCATGACGGCTTGATGGCGCTGGCCATGGTGGTGCTGGGCATCATCATCTACCTGGCGTTCCGCTTCGAATGGAAGTTCGCGGTGGCGGCGGTGATCGCCAACCTGCACGACGTGGTGATCATCCTCGGCTTCTTCGCCTTCTTCCAGTGGGAATTCTCGCTCACGGTGCTGGCCGCGATCCTGGCCGTGCTGGGTTATTCGGTGAACGAATCGGTGGTGGTGTTCGACCGGGTACGTGAAGCCTTCCGGGACCGCCGCTTCGGCAAGCTGTCGGCGCCGGAAGTGTTGAACCACGCGATCACCAGCACCATGTCGCGTACCATCATCACCCACGCCAGTACCGAAATGATGGTGCTGGCCATGTTCTTCTTCGGTGGCCCCACGCTGCACTACTTTGCGCTGGCGCTGACCATCGGTATCTTGTTCGGTATCTATTCGTCGGTGTTCGTCGCCGCTGCGCTGGCCATGTGGCTGGGCGTGAAGCGCGAAGACCTGATCAAGCCGGTCAAGGCGAAGGACGAAAACGGCGGCGCCGTCGTCTAAGTCGCGCATGTTTTTCGACCACGGGCCGCAACGTCACTGTTGCGGCCCGTTGTATTTTGAAGTTGCCATTCATTGTTAATCGTTATCGATTTCCATCATCATGAATTCCTCATCCGCCAGCCTCCACGACATCGACTATGAGCGCCGCTTCGGTGGCGTCGCCCGCCTTTACGGCGCGCCCGCATTGCAGCGCTTTGCCAGCGCCCGGGTGTGCGTGGTCGGGGTCGGCGGCGTCGGTTCGTGGATCGTCGAGGCGCTGGTGCGCAGCGCCATCGGGCATATCACCATGATCGATCTCGACAACCTGGCCGAGTCCAACGTCAATCGCCAGATCCATGCGCTCAGCGACACGCTGGGCCAGGCCAAGGTGAGCGCCTTGCATCAGCGCATCATGCAGATCAATCCGACCTGCCAGGTCACCGAGGTGGAAGACTTCATCACGCCCGACAATATCGAGCAGATGATCGGCATCGGCCGCTTCGATTACGTGGTCGACGCCATCGACAACGTGCCGGCCAAGGTGGCGTTGATCGCCTGGTGCCGTCAGCATGGCGTGCCGCTGGTGACCATCGGCAGTGCCGGCGGCCAGATCGATCCCACCATGATCGAGGTGCGCGATTTGTGCCGCACCGAGCAGGAACCGCTGCTGGCCAAGGTGCGCAAGCGCCTGCGCGCGCAGCATGGTTTTCCGCGCGGCACGCGCAACAAGTTTCATATCGATGCGGTGTTCTCGACCGAGCCGGTCAGTGCGCCCGAAGTCGAAGCCTGCGAGGTGCCGGCCCCTGAAGACCTGGATATCGGCAATGATGTCGTCGACGAGGCGACGCCGACCGGCGTCACCGGCCTCAATTGCGCCGGCTACGGCTCGGCCATGGTGGTGACGGCATCATTCGGACTGGTGGCGGCGGCGCATGTGCTCAAGAAGATCGCGCAACGCGATTAGTGTCCGCCGCCTTCATCGACCACGCGATGGGCCGATACGCACAACAACACGCTGGCCGTCACCAGCACCATGGCGACGCCTTCCAGCCACGTCGGCAGGCGTTGCTCCCACAAGAAACCGTATAACAGCGCAAACAGGGTCTCGAACAGGATCATCTGGCCGATCATGGTCAGCGGCAACAGGCGACTGGCCTTGTTCCAGCAGGCATTGCCGAACAGCGAGGCGATGATCGCCACGCCGGCCGAGACGGCGATGAAGCGGGTCCATTCGGCGTCGCTGTGCGGCGCCAGCAGGATCGTGAAGGCCGGGATGGCGATGAACAGCGACAGCAGCCCCGTGACCAGGCCGGTCAACAGGCTCCAGTCATGCGCCGAGATGGTGTGCAGCCGTGCCAGCCAGCGACTGTTGCCCACGGCATAGGTGGTCCACGACACCAATGCCCCCAGCGCGCATACAAAGCCGATCACCTGGTTGCTGCCACCGGCATGCGTGCCCGACAGCGATTGCCAGGCGACGCAACCGATGCCGCTCAGGCCCAGCGCCAGCGAGGGCAACAACTTGGACAACGGCACCGCGCCATGCCCGCGGCTGCCGATGATGGTCACCGCCACCGGCAGAAAACCGATCACCAGCGATGTCATCGCCATGCCGCCCAGTTGCACCGCACTGGCCAGGAAAACGTAATAGACCACATTGCCCAACAGGCTCAGCCACACCAGTGCGCGCCACTCCGGCCAATGCAGGTGGCGCATCACGCTGCGCAGTCGGGGCGCAATCAGGATCGCGGCAAATACCCCATAGGCAAGATAGCGTCCGGCAGACAATTGCCAGGGCGAAAATTCACGGGTAAGTTCCGGGGCAAGAAACACCAGGCCCCAGGCCGCGCCCGCGAGGGCGCCGAACAGGATGCCGCGTACAAGTGATTGGGAGCTCATCAAGCGCAATGGCAGAAGACGTCGAGGCTCGCAGTATGCCTTGCCGCATGCCAGAAGGATTGGCGAGAACTACGGAAATGTTGGTCGATTGTCGTGTCGGTGCTGCGGCCGGCGATGGCCAGGCTGGATTGTTTCAGTTTTCGGCCGGCGATTGCGCGGCCCGGCGATAGGCGGCGGGCGTGGTCTGGCGCAGGCGGCGCAGGGCGTGGCTGAGTGCGCTCTGGTCGGCATAGCCGCAACGCTGCGCGACCAGTGCCAGCGGAGTCGACGAATGACGCAAGAGGTAACAGGCGTGGCGCACCCGCACTTCGGCCAGCCAGGCCCGTGGCGAGGTGCCGGTCTCGGCCTGGAACCATTCGTGCAATCGACTGGGGCTGATGGCCGCGCTGGCCGCCATGTCGGCAATCGACCAGGGCTGGGCCGGCTCGGCCTCGATCCTGGCCATCAGCAACTGCAGTCGCGACTGCGCGCGCGGAGCCTGGCCAGCCATGGTGTCCAGCAGCAGCGGCAGCCAGTGCTGCAACGGGTTGGCGGATGATGCCTGCTGCCGCCCCAGTAGCAGTTGCATGAAGTCAACCAGCTTGCCGGCCGCCGGCGTCAGCGACACGAACGGCGCGCCACCGAATTGTTCGAGCAATCGGTGCTCGAGCACATCCGGCGACAGGTCAACGATCAGCGCGCGATTGTCGCCCAGCGCGCTGGTGGCGTGATGCGCACCGGGTTCGACGAAGGCGGCCGTGTTGCCATCGGCCACCCCCGAACGACCATCGATGTCGAGCGCGATGCGTCCCGACAATGGCAGCACCAATTGCGCGAAATCGTGACTGTGCGTCAGCGTTTCGCCGCCATAGGAGCGCACATCGAGTCGGGACGCGCTCAGCATCATTTATTGCATGTACCAGCCATGGCTGACCACCACCGATTGGCCGGTCAGGGCATTGGTCGGGAAGGCGGCCAGGAAGACGGCAGTCTGCGCCACGTCCTGGGTGGTGGTGAATTCGCCGTCGACGGTGTCCTTCAGCATCACTTTCTTGATCACGTCTTCCTCGCTGATGCCGAATTCCTTGGCCTGCTCGGGAATCTGTTTTTCGACCAGTGGCGTGCGCACGAAACCGGGACAGATCACGTTGCTGCGGATCTTGTCCTTGGCGCCTTCCTTGGCCACCACCTTGGCCAGACCCAGCAAGCCATGCTTGGCGGTGACATAGGGCGCCTTCAAGGGCGACGCCTCGTGCGAATGCACCGAACCCATGTAGATGATGGAGCCGCCGCGACCCTGCTTGATCATGGCCTTCATCGCCGCGCGCGTGGTGAGGAAGGCGCCATCGAGGTGGATCGCCAGCATCTTGCGCCAGTTTTCCAGCGACAACTCGGCCACCGGGCTGATGATCTGGATGCCGGCGTTGCTGATCAGGATATCCAGTCCGCCGTAGCTGTTGACGGCGTCGGCGATGCCCTTGTCGACCTGGGTTTCGTCGGTCACGTTCATGGCCACGGCCAATGCCGTGCCGCCGGCGCGGGTGATTTCGTCGGCGGTCGCCTTGGCCGCTTCCAGGGCCAGATCGGCGATGACCACCTTGGCGCCCTGGCGTGCGTACTCGAGCGCGATTTCCTTGCCGATGCCGCTGGCCGAGCCGGTGATGAGGGCGACTTTGTCCTTGAGTAGCATGGTGTTTCCTTCCTTTATTGATTCGAGTTGATGGAGTGCCGAAACTAAAACCGGTTCATTGGAACATGGGATGCCACCTGTCTCCTGCAGGCGACGCAATCACTGTTTTTGTCAGTGTCTTGTCACATCCTGGTCATGCCATTGTAACGCTGCGCCAGCGGCTGTTGTTGTGCCCCAAAAACACACCAATACGTCATCTGGCTGAAACAATCGCTCGCTAGTCTGTGCAGCGTTAAGACTGAGACTGCGAAAGGACGATGCATGAGACTCTTTACCATTGCTGCCGATACCAATCCGAGTTTTTCCAAGCTGAGCTTGAGCCTCGCGACCACCCCGGAAGAAGTGCGTGAAGTGCAACGCTTGCGCTACAAGGTTTTCATCGAGGCCATGAACTTGTCGGCGTTGGCCAACAATGAAGGTCTCGACAAGGACGAGTTCGATAACTACTGCGATCACCTGATCGTGCGTGACAGCAAGACCCTCAGCGTGGTCGGCACCTACCGGGTGCTCAGCCCGCACGGCGCACGCCGCATGGGAAAATTCTATTCGGAACAGGAATTCGACCTCTCGCGCCTGGATAATATCCGCGGCGTGATCTGCGAGGCCGGACGCGCCTGCATCCACCCCGACTACCGCAGCGGTGGCGTCATCATGATGCTGTGGGCCGGCCTGGCCGCCTACATGCGCCGCGAGCGCTGCGAATACCTGATGGGTTGCGCCAGCGTCAGCCTGGCCGACGGTGGCCACAACGCTGCTGCGCTGTATCACGCGTTCGCCGAAAAGAACCTGGCGCCGCCCGACTATCGCGTGGCGCCGCACCTGCCTTTCCCGCTGGACGATCGCGAGCCTGGCCATACGCCGCAAGTGCCGCCGCTGCTCAAAGGTTATCTGCGCAGTGGCGCGTGGGTGTGCGGCGAACCGGCCTGGGATCCTGATTTCCACTCGGCCGATTTCTTCCTGCTGCTGCCGCTGGCCAAGCTCGATGGCCGTTACGCCCGTCACTACCTGAAGGAAACGAGGCCCACATGAAGCCGCGCGAACAGTTCCTGGATGCTGCCGCTGCCCTGATGGGCGAGGCCGGCAGCGGTAACGCAAGCGGTGACGGCAAGCGCGAACCACAGCGCTTTCGCACCATCTGGATTTCGGACATACACCTGGGCACCACCGGTTGCCAGGCCGAACGGCTGTTGGAATTCCTGCGCGCTACCGAATCCGAGACACTGTACCTGGTGGGCGACATCATCGATGGCTGGCAGTTGAGGCGTCGCTGGTACTGGGATCAAAGTCATAACAATGTGGTGCAGACGGTGCTCAAGAAAGCCAAGAAGGGCACCAACGTCGTGTTCGTTCCTGGCAACCATGACGAAGTGGTGCGCCAGTTCATCGATCTCGATTTCGGCGGCATCAAGATTCGCGACGAGCTGGTCCACGTCACCGCCGATGGTCGTCGCATGCTGGTGCTGCACGGCGACCGCTTCGATGGCGTGATCGCCTGCGCCAAGTGGCTGGCCTATGTCGGCGATTCGCTCTACACCATGATCCTCAAGTTCAACCAGTGGTTCAACAGCTGGCGTGCGCGCGCCGGCCTGCCGTACTGGTCGCTGTCGCAATATCTGAAGTCCAAGGTCAAGAACGCAGTCAACTACATCAGTTCGTTCGAAGACGCGCTGGCCGACGAGGCGCGCAAGCGCGGTCTGGACGGCGTCATCTGCGGCCACATCCATAAGCCCGAGATTCGCGACATCGGCGGCGTGACCTATTGCAACGACGGCGACTGGGTCGAAAGCCTTTCTGCCCTGGTGGAAGATGCCGATGGCGTGCTGCGCCTGGTCACCTGGCAAGAGATCATGCAGAACCGCAAGGCCGCCCGCGTCAAGCCTGTACCCGAAATGGCGCTTACGGCGTAATCATTCATGCGTATTGCCATCATCAGTGACGCCGGCGAACCCCAGGTCAACGGGGTCGTCAACACCTTGCGCTGTACCGTGCGTTGCCTGCGCGCCGCCGGCCATGAAGTGCTGATGCTCACGCCGCGCGATTTCCGCACCTTTGCCTGCCCGACCTATCCCGAGATCCGGCTGGCGTATCAGCCTTATGCGCGCATTGCGCAGGCGTTGCAACAGTTCACGCCCGACTGCATCCATATCGCCACCGAGGGTCCGATGGGACTTGCCGCGCGCCGCTATTGCACGCGCCACCGGCTGGATTTCACGACCGCCTATCACACCCGTTTTCCCGAATACCTGGCGGCACGCCGGCTGTTGCCCAAGGCGATCACCTATGGTTTGCTGCGCTGGTTCCACAAGCGTTCGCAGGCGGTGATGGTGCCCACGCCGGCGATGAAACTGGCGCTGGAACAGCAGGGCTTTCGCAACGTCGCGTTGTGGGGACGCGGCGTCGACACGACCCATTTCAGGCCGGTGCCGGAAGATCATGCCTGCATCGAGCGGCCACTTTTCCTGTATGTCGGACGGGTGGCGGTGGAAAAGAATATCGAAGCCTTCCTGCGGCTCGACCTGCCCGGCACCAAGTGGGTGGTCGGCGACGGTCCGCAGTACGAGGAGCTGGCGCGGCGTTACCCGCAGGTGCGCTTCCTGGGGGCCAAGGGACATGATGAATTGCCGGCCTATTACAACTGCGCCGACGTGTTCGTGTTTCCCAGCAAGACCGATACCTTCGGACTGGTGTTGCTCGAAGCCATGGCGTGTGGCATTCCGGTAGCGGCATATCCGGTCGAAGGGCCGATCGATGTGGTCGAGCATGGCGTCTCCGGCATTCTCGATCACGACCTCCGGCAGGCCTGCCTGCAAGCCATCGGTCTCGATCCGGTCGCGGTGCGATCGCATGCCGAGCGGCGCTCGTGGGAGTCGGCCACCCAGCAGTTCCTGCAGCACTTGCACCTGGTGCGGCGGCCGGCTGCCGCGCGCGCTCCGGTGAAGGCGGTACGCGGCATTCGCTAACTTCATGCGGGCGTTATTGCTGTCTGGAAATTTTAAAACAATACGTATTGAGCCATACATCCTTGCCACGGAAGAGTTAGTATTGAATTCGTCGTCAGTTTTTTGACAGTCGTAATTCACTATCCGGGGGGATATGATGAGACGTATGCTTGCCAATCTGATGTTGTGGCAGAAGTTTGCCTTGCTGGGATTCATTGGGGTGATCCTGTTTGGCGTACCAACCGCCTTGTACGTGGTGGGTACGGAACGCGTAATCAGCATGAAGACGCTGGAGATCGAGGGGGTGGCGCCGATTCGTCGTCTGGCCAAGACCATCCAGCTGATGCAGCAGCATCGTGGACTATCTGCAGTACTTCTCAATGGCGACGCCAGCGTCGCCGGCAATCGCGGCACCAAGGCCGACGAGGTCAACGCTGCTCTGGGCGAACTGGTCACCACGCTGACGGCGCTGGATATCGACGACGCCCGTATCACCACCATGCTAGGCGAAGCCCAGGTTGCCTGGAGCAAGATACGGGATGCGGTCAACGCCCGGACAGTGGCGGCGCCCGAAAGCTTCACCGCCCACAGCGACGCCATCACCAAGCTGTTCGATCTCAATGACCGGGTAGTCGATGTATTCAAATACACGGTCGATCCCGATTTCGACAGCACCAACCTGATCGATGCCACTTTCACCGCCATGCCGGCGCTCACCGAAGACCTTGGGCGCAGTCGCGCACGTGGCGCGTCGCTGTTGCTCAAGAAAGATATAAAACTTGAAGACCGGCTCGACATGGCGGCCACGCTGGAGCGTGCGCAAGAGCATCTGAACGAGGCACAACGCTCGTTTGGCAAGGCGGTCGAAGTCAATCCGCCGCTGCGCGACAAGCTGGGGCCGGTCTTTGAAAACGTCGGACGCCTGGGCAATGTCGCCATTGCGCTGGCGCGCGACCAGCTCCTGCTGCCTGACCAGTTGAGTTATTCATCGCAGGATTATTTCAAGCAGTTCACGCTGGCCATCGACGAGCAATTCAAGGCGATCGGGCAAGTGACCGAAGTGCTCGAAGCGCAGTTGACCGAGCAGAACGCCGAGCTGCGTCGTACCCGCATGCTGGTGCTGGGCGGTATCGCGCTGCTGGCGCTGGTGGCCGCCGCCATCGGCAGCATGATCAGTCGCTCGGTCACCGCACCCATTGCCGCTTCGGTCGACATGGCGCAACGCGTGGCGGCCTATGACCTGACGGTGCGTTCGCAACCGGTCGGGCGTGACGAGTCGTCCCAGTTGCTGGGCTCGCTCAACGACATGACCGGCAGCCTGGGCGGCATCGTCGGCGACGTGCGGGGCAGTGTCGAAGTGATCCAGCATGCCTCGCGTGAAATCGCCACCGGTAACGGCGACCTCTCGCGGCGTACCGAATCGCAGGCGTCCAGTCTCGAAGAAACCGCCAGCGCCATGGAGCAATTGACCTCCACGGTGCAGCAGAATGCAGAGAACGCGCGCGAGGCCAACCAGCTCGCCACATCGGCTTCTCAACTGGCCGCGCGGGGCGGCGATGTGGTCGGCGGCGTGGTGCAGACGATGGGCGATATCAAGGAGAGTTCGCGCCGCATCGTCGACATCATCGGCGTCATCGACGGCATTGCCTTCCAGACCAACATCCTGGCCTTGAATGCGGCGGTGGAGGCGGCACGTGCCGGTGAACAGGGGCGCGGCTTTGCCGTGGTGGCCTCTGAAGTGCGCTCGCTGGCGCAGCGTTCGGCGGCCGCCGCACGCGAGATCAAGAGCCTCATCGGCGACTCCGTGGAGCGCGTCGACGCCGGTGGCAAGCTGGTCGATGAAGCGGGCGTGACGATGGGCGAGATCGTCGCCGCCGTCAATCGGGTGGCAGGCATCATGAGCGAGATCACGGTGGCCAGCCAGGAGCAGAGCATCGGCATTGCGCAGGTCAATGACGCCATCGCACAGATGGAATCGATCACGCAGCAGAACGCGGCGCTGGTGCAGGAGGCGACGGTCGCCGCCGAAAGCCTGCAGCGCCAGGCCGAGGTATTGTCGGACGCGGTGAGCGTGTTTCGCACCGAGGCCAGCGGCAAGCCGGCGCTGGTCACCATCACTTAGGGCAAGAGAACACGGCGCCGCGATATTGTCGTCATTGCAATGTCGCGGCGAAACGTGAAAATGCCCCCATTGGGGGCATGCGCCCCGATTTGAACAACTATGCAAAACGTGTATGGCAGTATGCCGACAAAGCATTTGCTGTAAGGCATGCCGTTCTCTAAGATTCGCCTCGCTGGCTGGTCCGGCAGGGAGGCGCGCAGGCGTTCATTACGCCGCACATCTTGCGATCAATGCTAACTGACGTTGTCTCCGCGACAAAAGCGATCAGGCATGAATCGTGCTGAATACTTCCTGCAAGACAAGCCTTTTCCGGCCCCGCCGATGACGATCCGTCGGCAGTCACTTCACGGTGCATGCCGCTTGTGCGCCAAAGCTTGTCGTTCTTATCAGGAAGAGCTCAATCATGATCCAACGTCTAAAGATCGGCACCCGCCTGGCCGTCGGGTTCTGCCTCATTCTGCTGTGTGCTGCCGCGATCCTGGCCATTGGCCTGTGGCGCATGGCGGAGTTGCAGGCCAGCAGTGAATACGTGATCGGCAAGAAGGTCGCCGGCATGACCACCGCGATGAACATGCGCGAGTCCGGCAGCGAACTGGCGCTGGCGCTGCGCAAGGTGGTCACGCCCACCGACGCGGCCGAAGGCAAGACCGAGGACGCCCACCTGACGCGCCTGCTGCAGGCCTATGCCGGCGCGGAACGCCGGCTATCGGCCCTGGCCGATAGCGGACGCGGCAAGGAACTGCTGGATGGCGCAGTGGCCGACAGCAAGAAACTGTTTCCGGTGGTGGGGACCATCCGTGAGCAAGTCGGTAGCGGCAACTACTTCGATGCGGCGCAACTGCTCAAGAGCGACTTCCTGCCGGCGCACGAAAAGTGGATGGCCAGCGTTGGCGCATTGGCAAGTTTCCAGCAGGACGACATGAACGCGGCCCATGCCGACGCCAAGGAAAGTTATCGCAAGGCGCAGATCGGCATGCTGGTCATCGGCGTGTTCACGCTGGGCCTGGGCATCTTCTTCACCTTCATCATCACTAATTCGATCACCCGCCCGCTCAAGCGCGCCGGCAATATTGCCGAGACCATCTCCAGCGGCGACCTGACACAGGAGTTCAGCGACCAGGGCCGCGATGAAGCGGCCACACTGGTCAACTCGCTGGGCGCGATGCAGGCCAACCTGGCCACCACCCTCAACGAGGTCAAGGAAAGCGCCGCCATCATCGCGGTGGCCTCGCATGAAATCGCGCGCGGCAACATCGACCTGTCCAATCGTACCGAATCGCAGGCGTCGAGCCTGGAAGAAACCGCCAGTTCGATGGAGCAGCTTACCTCCACCGTGCAACAGAATGCCGAGAACGCACGCCAGGCCAACCAACTGGTGGTGTCGGCCTCGGACTATGCCAGCAAGGGCGGCCGGGTGGTCAGCGACGTGGTTGACACCATGGGCTCGATCAAGGAAAGCTCGCGCAAGATCGTCGACATCATCGGTGTCATCGACGGCATTGCCTTCCAGACCAACATCCTGGCCCTAAATGCCGCCGTGGAAGCTGCGCGTGCCGGTGAACAGGGACGTGGTTTCGCGGTGGTGGCCTCTGAAGTGCGTTCGCTGGCGCAGCGCTCGGCCTCGGCCGCCAAGGAAATCAAGGGACTGATCGGCGACTCGGTCGAGAAGGTCGACGCCGGCGGCAAGCTGGTCGACGAAGCGGGCGCGACGATGAACGAGATCGTCACTTCGGTGCGTCACGTCGCCGACATCATGGGCGAGATCACCGCCGCCAGCGCCGAACAGAGCGCCGGTATTGCCGAAGTCAACAACGCCATCGCACAGATCGACGAGATTACCCAGCAGAACGCGGCGCTGGTCGAAGAAGCTGCCGCCGCCGCCGAAAGCCTGCAGGAACAGTCCGATGCGTTGGCGCATGCGGTGTCGGTGTTCCGCCTGCGGGTGGAGCAGGGGGCGGGTGCTGCTGCTGCATCGGTGCCGCCGGTGAGTCCGGTGGCGTCGTCGCGGGCACCTGCTCGCACTGTCAATACGGCGCCGGCCATCGAGGTAAAGGTTCGTCAAGTGCCGGCCAAGACGGCCAGCCTGCCGCCGGCGGCGCCGTCGCGCCGGCAGCCGGTGCGGGACGATGAGTTCGAGGAATTCTGAAGGCGAGCCTAAATAATTTATTCCCTTCGGGAAATAAGAGAAGCGCCGTGGTGTAAGAAGCCACGGCGTTTTTTTTGCCTGCGGGAACTGCGAGTCGGCTCTCCGGCACTGAATCTTTCAGTTTTCCGACCGTAATGATGAGACAGCCAGTGGCGCGATCCGGAGGTCTTTTATCCGATTAGATCTTGCTCAGCCGACAACGAGACCGCTGCATGCAGGTGCACCGCGGCATTCGGGGCTGTAGACGCCAAACAGCGTCTTCCTATTCATCCACGAACAAGAAAACAGCCCATGTCACTCAAGAACATTTCAATCAAGGCGCAGCTTGCCATTGCCATTTTCATACTGTCACTGCTGCTGCTGGTGGTAGGCGCATCGGGTTTGCTGGGCATGTCGGCTGCCGTCGATATCAACCGTGAATTGACCGAAGAGCGTATTCCGAAGACAGTCGCCGCCGATAACGTGTTGATCTGGATCGGTCGCCAGCGCACCTCGCTGGACCAGGCCGCCATGACCAGCGACCCGGCCTGGGCCGAGCGCATGGCAGGCATGGATGCCAACGCCCGCAAGGAAGCCCTGAACTGGTGGTCGCGCTACACTGCGCTGCCGCAGACCGACGAAGGGCGGGTGCTGGTGGCCAAGGTATCGGACGGCATCCAGAAGACCGAGGACGCGCTGGCCAAGTTTGCCGACGTCATCAAGACCGGCGACCGCCAGGCCATCGGCGACACCGCCCGTGTGGTGGGCACCGTCTATACCGCGATGCAGGCCGACGGCCAGGCCCTGAGCAAGTACGAGGCGCAGCAGGCAGAGGCCAGCCTGGCAGCATCGATGAGCCGTTACGAGACGTCGCGCCGGCTGTCGATCGGCGCCATCGTGCTGGGCCTGCTGCTGGCGCTGTATAGCTGGCTGTCGCTGCGCCGCGCGATCGGTGAGCCGATCAGCCGCGCGCTGGGGCATTTCGACGCCATCGCCGGCGGTGACCTGACGCGTCCGATCCAGGTCCACTCCAGCAATGAAATGGGCCAGATGCTGGCCGGGCTGGAACGCATGCAAGACAAGCTGGCCGCGACCGTGCGCGCGGTACGCGGCGGCAGCGAAGCGATCGCCACCGCCACCCGCGAGATTGCCTCCGGCAACCTCGACCTGTCGGGACGCACCGAACAGCAGGCGGCGTCGCTCGAAGAGACCGCATCGAGCATGGAAGAACTGACCAGCACCGTGAAGCACAACGCCGACAATGCGCGCCAGGCTTCGACGCTGGCGGTGAATGCCTCCACCATCGCGGCCGAAGGCAATCACGTGGTCGCACGCGTGGTGCAGACCATGGAAGAGATCCGCGACAGCTCGACCAAGATCACCGAGATCGTCAGCATCATCGACGGCATCGCTTTCCAGACCAATATCCTGGCCTTGAACGCGGCGGTGGAAGCGGCGCGTGCCGGCGAGCAGGGCCGTGGCTTTGCCGTGGTCGCCACCGAAGTGCGGGCGCTGGCGCAGCGTTCGTCGTCGGCCGCCAAGGAAATCAAGGACCTGATCATGCTGTCGGTGGACCGCGTGCAGGCCGGCTCGGAACTGGCCGGACAGGCGGGCAGCACCATGAGCGACGTCATCGACGCGGTGCAGCGCGTGACCGACATCATGAGCGAGATCTCGTCTGCCTCCAATGAACAGAGCGCCGGTATCGAGCAGGTCTCGCGGGCGGTGTCGCAGATGGATGAGGCCACGCAGCAGAATGCGGCACTGGTGGAGCAGGCCAGCGCGGCCGCCAAGTCGCTCGAACAGCAGGCCAATGGCCTGATGCAGGAAGTCTCGATCTTCCGCCTGGGCGATGTCGCGGTGGCCGCCCGTGCGCCGGTTGCGGCAAAGGTGGTCGCCAAGCCGCGTGCGGCCCTGGCCCGGGCCGCCGTGCCGGCGGTGACGGCGGTGACGGCGGTGACGGCGGTGACGGCGCCGCGTTCGGTGGCACGCCCGGTGCGCGCGACGCCCGTCAAGTCGGATCAGGACGGCGATTGGGAAACCTTCTGAGCGCATGCGCGACTGCAGGAAAATGAATGGCTCGTCGATGGACGGGCCATTTTTTTAATTCCTTAAAACTCACAGAAACTCAAAATCAAGCGAGTGGCTTTTCGAGGGTGGCATCGCAGAATGGGGGTCTTGATCGACTGCCAGGCAGGTGCAATACGGCATCGACACATAGTTTTCTTTGTCGTCCATTGCCCCGAGGAGAAGTCATGAAGTGGTTCTATGATCTGAGGATATCGATCAAGCTTGCACTTACTTTCCTGCTGATGCTGGCGCTTAGCTGCATGTTGGGTGTGGTCTCCATTCTCCAGATCAGCAAGGTCAACCAGGCCACCCGCGACATGTCGCAGAACTGGCTGCCCAGCATCCAGGTCGCCCAGAAGCTGGAGCTGGCCATCGGTAGCGCGCGGATCAACCAGTTGCTCAACCTGACGGCTGCCGACGCCACCGACAGCGAGAAGTACGCGCGTATCTTTGCCGGTCAGATCGCCTTGTTCGACGCCTTGCTGGTCGAGTTCGAGCCACTGGCGCCGCTGCCCCAGGAACAAGCCCATCTGCGCCAGTTGCGCCAGGCATTTACCGCCTACAAGCAAGTCCAGCAGCAGGTGTCGCAATCGTTCGTCGCCGGTGATCACGCGTACGCGCTGACATTGATGCGCACCGTCGGCGCCGAGCACTACGCCCGCATCATCGAGGCCGCCGATAAGCTGGTGGTCCTCAACAGCGATGGCAGCAAGGAGGCGGATCGCCAGGCCGAGGCCGGTTACCGGGCTTCGCTGCTGCTGACCGTCGGCCTGTTGAGCTGCTGCCTGGTGCTGAGTATTGCGCTGGTGATAGGGCTGGCCCGTATCGTCTCGACGCCGTTGCGGCGGGCGGTGCATGTGGCCGAACAGGTTGCCCGTGGCGACCTGACGGTGCAGATCGTGGTCGACCGGCGCGATGAGACCGGTCAATTGATGGTCGCGCTGCGTTCGATGACGCAAGGCCTGCAACGTGTGGTGGCGCAGGTGCGGCACGGCACCGAGGCGATCTCCAACGCCGCCGCGCAGATTGCTTCGGGCAATCATGACCTGTCGCGTCGCACCGAGCAGCAGGCCGCATCGCTCGAAGAGACCGCGGCGTCGATCGAGCAGTTGACATCGACCGTCAAGCAGAACGCCGACAATGCCCGCGAAGCCAGCAAGCTGGCCGCTTCCGCATCGGGCGTGGCAGCCGAGGGGGGCGCGGTGGTGGGGCAGGTGGTGCACACCATGGCCTCGATCAATATCTCTTCCAAGAAGGTGGTCGACATCATCAGCGTGATCGACGGCATTGCCTTCCAGACCAACATCCTGGCCTTGAATGCAGCGGTGGAAGCGGCGCGGGCCGGTGAGCAGGGGCGCGGATTTGCGGTGGTGGCTTCCGAAGTGCGCAGCCTGGCGCAGCGCTCGTCGGGCGCCGCCAAGGAAATCAAGATGCTGATCGACGATTCGGTGGAAAAGGTGGAGGCCGGAAGCCGCCTGGTGGCTCAGGCCGGCGTGACCATGCAGCATATCGTGGCCAGCGTGGGACGGGTCAACGACATCGTGGGCGAGATATCGCATGCCAGCCAGGAGCAGAGCAGCGGCATCGCCGAGGTCAACCGGGCCATCACCAGCATCGACGAAAGCACCGTCCAGAACGCAGCCCTGGTCGAACAGGCGGCAGAGGCGGCGCAATCGCTCAACGAGCAGGCAGCGCAACTGGTGGCCGTGGTCGGCACCTTTTGCATCGATGCAGCCGTGGTCGCGAAAACGCCGGCGGAAGTGACGTCGCCGGCGGCAAGACCGCCTTCATCGACATCGGCGAAAAAGCCTGTCGACCCGGTCGTGGCGCCGGGCCAGGGGCGTGACTGGGAACAGTTCTGAACAGCAGGGCCGCCACCAGCGGGCAACCCGGCAGCCGACGCTGCGCTCAGCGCTTGCCGGAACTGGCGATCAACTCCGGCGCGATCACTGCCTTGAGGAAGTTGGTGGTGACATCGCCCCGTTCGCGCTGGGCGATCCACCATACGTTGGCCTTGCGCAGCGACCATTCCTGCACCTGGCCCGAGATCAGTTGCGACGCCACCAGGCCCAGCGTGGGCTGGTGGCCGATGATCAGCACCGGTTCGCGGCTGTCGGGCCAGTTGGCCGCGCGCAGCAGGTCCTCGGGCGAGCGGTCCGGCGCCAGTTCTTCCATCACCTTGTACTTGCGCCCGAGCGCTTCGGCGGTCTGCACCGTGCGCGCAGCGGGGCTGACCAGGATGCGGCAGCTTTCCGGCAGGTTGCGATCGAGCCAGTCGGCGATCTTGCTGGCCTGCTTGTGACCTTTCGGGGTCAGGGTGCGCCCTTCATCGGGTTCTCCCAGTTCGGCTTCGGCGTGGCGCCATAAGATCAGTTCCATGTCGGGCTCCGGTTTGCGGGTGGTCATTGCTCAGGCGGCAGGGCAGGAATGCCCAGCGTCGTCATCAGGTGCTGCTGGGCGCTGAAATGTTTCTGGCGGGCGCGTGCTTTCTTCAAGGTGTATTGGCCGTTGGCGTCGAGCTGCCAGGCATTGGTATTGTCCTTGAGATAAGGATTGAGCCCTTCGTTGATCACGCGTTTCTTGAGCGCCTTGTCCAGCACCGGAAACGCTACTTCGATGCGCCGGAACAGGTTGCGGTTCATCCAGTCGGCGCTGCCCAGGTAGACGTCGTGCTTGAGGTCGTTGCGGAAGTAATAGATGCGCGAATGTTCCAGGTAGCGGCCGATGATCGAAAACACCCGGATGTTCTCCGACAAGCCAGCCACGCCCGGTCGCAGCGCGCAGGCGCCGCGCACGATCAGATCGATCTTGACGCCGTCGGCCGAGGCCGCATACAGCGCCCGGATCACCGACTCGTCCAACAGCGCATTCATCTTGGCGATGATGCGCGCCGGGCGACCTTCGCGCGCAATCTGGGCTTCGTTGCGGATGGCGCGAATGGTTTCCTTCTGCAGCGAGAACGGCGCCAGCCACAGGTGCGTCAGGTTGCGCGGCTTGCTCAGGCTGGTCAGGTGGATGAATACCTCGTTGACTTCGGCGGTCAGCTCCTGGTTGGACGTCAACAGGCCGAAGTCGGTATAGAACTTGGTGGTATTGGGATGGTAGTTGCCGGTGCCCAGGTGGGCATAGAAACGCAACGCCTGTTCTTCGCGACGGATCACCAGCGCCAGCTTGGCATGGGTCTTCAGGCCGACCACGCCGTACACCACCTGCGCGCCTGCATGTTCCAGCTTGACTGCCCAGTTGATATTGGCCTCTTCATCGAAGCGCGCCATCAGTTCGACGATGACCGTCACTTCCTTGCCGTGCTGGGCGGCATAGATCAGCGCTTCCATCAGGTCCGAGTTCATCCCGGTGCGGTAGATGGTCTGCTTGATCGCGACCACGCTGGCGTCATGGGCGGCGCTGCGGATGAAGTCGACCACCGGCTGGAATGACTGGAACGGGTGGTGCAGCAACACGTCGCGTCGCGACAGCACACTGAAGATGTTCTCGCCGATGAGCTGGTGCGGCAGCGTCGGTGAAAATGGCGGAAAGCGCAACTGCGGCTGCTCCACCAGGTTCACCAGCTCGGCCAGGCGCACCATGTTGACCGGGCCGTCCACCGCATACAGCCGGTTGCGTTCGATGCCGAACTGGTCCAGCAGCAGGCGCGCCAGGTGTTGCGGGCAGTTGCTGGCCACTTCCAGGCGCACCGCCACGCCAAACTGGCGGCTTTGCAATTCGGTCTCCAGCGCCTGGCGCAGGTTCTTGACTTCCTCTTCGTCCACCCACAGGTCGCTGTTGCGGGTCACCCGGAACTGCGAATAGGCCATGATTTCGCGGCCCTGGAACAACTCGCTGATATGCGCATGGATCACCGACGAGAGCAGGCAGAACGAACTCTGCCCCGGCGCCGAGAGATGGTCCGGCAGCTGGATCACGCGTGGCAGCACCCGCGGCGCCTTGACGATCATGATGCTGGTGCCGCGGCCGAAGGCGTCCTTGCCCGACAGTTCGATGATGAAATTGAGACTCTTGTTGACCACCTGCGGGAACGGATGCGCCGGATCCAATCCGATCGGCGTCAGCAGCGGGCGCACGTTCTGCTCGAAGTAACTCTTGACCCAGGTCCGTTGCGCCTCGTTGCGGTCTTCATGGCGCAGCAGGTGGATGCCGTTGTGAGCCAGTTGCGGCAGGATTTCTTCGTTCAGCAACTGATACTGGCGCGCTACGATGCGGTGGCATTCGCCGCTGGTGCGTTCCAGCGCCGCCCTCAGCTCCGGCGGATCGATGTTCTCGCCCTCGATGCGGTTGGCCAGCAGACTGGCAATGCGCACCTCGAAGAATTCATCCAGATTGCTGCCGCAGATGCACAGGTAACGCAGGCGCTCCAGGAGCGGCACCGACGTATCCTCGGCCTGCGCCAGTACGCGACGATTGAACGCCAGTTGGGACAGCTCGCGGTTCAGATAGATCGTGGTGGCAGGAAGTTCTGGTGCTGGACTGCTTTCCGACTTTGCTTTTTTGGTCATTCTTTCTTCCCTGGCCATCTGGTTTTGCCGGGCAGTGTATTGACAGCGTATGACGAGTTTATGACAAGTCCGGGGAGTATTTGTCACAAAAATTGTTATCGATTTGACGTGCCTACTTGTCTTTTTGTTATTTATTGGCGGCAATATGACGCGGCAGGCGTCCGTCGCGTCACCGCCGCCGGGCCCCGCCGTAGCGGGCCGGGCGTTCATTTATCGCCATCCCGGGCAATTTTCGACCGTGATTGCCGGGTCATAAACTCGTCACAATTGCTGGTTAAAGTTCGCCCTGTCCGGAAAGTGCATGTGTCCAGCTGCCTTCCGAGGCGCTCAATCTCTTCAAAAACATAGGAGTATCTGAAATGGGGTTCAACCACCTGATTAAGTCTGTTGCAGTCGCAGTGGCCGGTGCTTTCGCTTTCAGCGGCGCGGTCCAGGCAGCAGAAATCACCGGCGCAGGCGCCTCTTTCCCGTACCCGGTTTATGCCAAGTGGGCTGAACTGTACAAGGCGGCTACCGGCAACAGCCTGAACTACCAGTCGATCGGTTCCGGCGGCGGTATCAAGCAGATCAAGGGCAAGACTGTCGACTTCGGCGCGACCGACGCACCCCTGAAGCAGGAAGAACTGGCTGAAGCCGGTCTGGCCCAGTTCCCGGCCGTGGTCGGTGGCGTGGTTCCAGTGGTCAACCTGAAGGACGTGCAACCTGGTCAGGTCAAGCTGTCGGGTCAAGTGCTGGGCGACATCTACGCCGGCAAGATCACCAAGTGGAATGCACCTGAAATCACCGCCCTGAACCCAGGCGTGAAGCTGCCGGCTGACGACATCACCGTGGTCTACCGCTCGGATTCGTCGGGTACTTCGTACGTGTTCACCAGCTACCTGGCCAAGGCCAATGCCGAGTTCAAGACCAAGGTCGGCGCCGGTACCGCAGTGAAGTGGCCAGTCGGCGTGGGTGGCAAGGGTAACGAAGGCGTCGCCGCCAACGTGCAGAAGCTGCCAGGCGCAATCGGCTACGTCGAATATGCCTACGTGAAGAAGAACAAGCTGAACTTCACCCAACTGAAGAACCGCGACGGCAACTTCGTGTCGCCTGACGACGAATCCTTCAAGGCCGCGACAGCCGCTGGCGACTGGGCCAAGACCCCAGGTTTTGCCGTCGACTTCACCGATGCAGCCGGCAAGGAATCGTGGCCAATCTCCAGCGCCACCTTCATCCTGGTCCACAAGGAACAGGCTGGCGACGGCGCCAAGGGCAAGGAAGTCCTGAAGTTCTTCGACTGGGCATTCAAGAATGGTGCCAAGTCGGCTTCCGAACTGGACTACGTCCCACTGCCAGCGTCGGTCGTGAAGCTGGTGGAAGACTCCTGGAAGGCCAGCGTCAAGGATGGCAGCGGCAAGGCAATCTGGTAATCACCTGACGCCAGGCTGAAAAACAGGCTTCATCCATCGAAGCACACCGGGTCATCGCAGCGAAACGAGCAACTCTGGGTAGCAGAGCATTCGCGGCGATGGCCCGATTTACTGGTGAACTCAAAATGAGCGCAAATTATTCCACCACGGCTATGTCGAATTCCGAAGTAAAAAAATCGCCGACAGATACGGCCAATGCGCAGGCCGCGCACCAGCAACTGCTGGCTGTCATGCGCCGCCAACGGCTGCAGGACTTCTTTTTCCACAAGTTGACGCTCACCTTCGCACTGTCCGTGCTGTTGATGCTGGGCGGCATCATCGTTTCTCTCTTCATCGGCGCCTGGCCGGCTTTCCATGAATTCGGACCGGGCTTCATCACCCGCGTCGAATGGGACCCGACCAACGACCAGTACGGCGCCATGATCGCCATCGTCGGCACGCTGTCGACGTCGATCATCGCGCTGCTCATCGCGTTTCCGGTCAGCTTCGGGATCGCGCTGTTCCTGACTGAAATCTGCCCGGCCCGCCTGCGTCGCCCGCTGGGCACCGCCGTCGAACTGCTGGCCGGTGTGCCCAGCATCATCTACGGCATGTGGGGCCTGTTCGTGTTCGCGCCGCTGTTCGCTGAATACGGCCAGCCTTTCCTGAAAGGCACGCTGGGCCAGATCCCGGGCCTGGGCGTGTTCTTCTCGGGTCCCACCATGGGTATCGGCATCCTGACCGCCGGCCTGATCCTGTCGGTGATGATCATCCCGTTCATCTCGTCGGTCATGCGTGACGTGTTCGAGGTGGTGCCTGCGGTGCTCAAGGAATCGGCCTACGGCCTCGGTTGCACCCGCTGGGAAGTGGTGCGCAAGGTGGTGCTGCCGTACACCAAGACCGGTGTCGTCGGCGGCGTCATGCTGGGACTGGGCCGCGCACTGGGCGAGACCATGGCGGTCACCTTCGTGATCGGCAACTCGCACCGCCTGTCGTGGTCACTGTTCGCCGCCGGCAACAGTATCGCCTCGACGCTGGCCAACGAAATCGCCGAAGCATCCAGCAAGCTGCACGTGTCGTCGCTGTTCGCCCTGGGCCTGATCCTGTTCGTGATCACTTTCATCGTTCTCTCCGCGGCCAAGGTCATGCTGATGGGCATGGCGCGCAAGGAAGGTAGCAAATGAGCCAGACCAATCAAATCGCCGCACCGCAAGCCACCATGAATCCGGTGTACCGCAAGCGCCTGTTGCAGCATCGACTCGGCATGATCTTCTCGTTCCTGGCCATGGGCCTGGGCCTGGCAGTACTGGCCTGGATCCTGATGACGCTGGTGATCAAGGGCGTGGCGGCACTCAATTTCGGCCTGCTGGTCGAGAACACGCCAGGTCCTGGCGGCGAGGGCGGCGGCCTGCTGAATCCGATCGTGGGCAGCCTGCTGATGGTCGGCATCAGTACCCTCATCAGCACGCCTATCGGCATCCTGGCCGGCGTCTACCTGGCCGAATATGGTGAAGAAAGCAAGCTGGCGCAGGTGACCCGCTTCGTCACCGACATCATGCTGTCGGCGCCGTCGATCGTCATCGGCCTGTTCGTCTACGCGATCTACGTGGCCAACGTCGGGCACTTCTCGGGTTGGGCCGGCACCTTCGCCATCTCGCTGATCGCCATTCCGGTGGTGGTGCGCACCACCGACAACATGTTGAAGCTGGTGCCGAGCGGCCTGCGCGAAGCAGCCTTCGCACTCGGTGCGCCGCGCTGGAAGGTGGCCATCATCGTGCGTCTGCGTGCGGTCAAGGCCGGTGTGGTCACCGGCGTGTTGCTGGCGGTAGCGCGTATCTCGGGTGAAACCGCGCCGCTGCTGTTCACCGCGCTCAACAACCAGTTCTTCAGCACCAACATGAATCGTCCGATCGCCAACCTGCCGGTGGTGATCAACCAGTTCGCCATGAGCCCGTACGACAACTGGGTCTCGCTGGCCTGGGGTGGTGCGCTCCTGATCACCTTCAGTGTGCTGCTGCTCAATGTGCTGTCCCGTACCCTGTTCAAGCAACAGATCCCCGGCTAAACCGACAAAGTGACCGACATGACTACTGCTCAAATGGCAAGCCCCTTTTCGACTATCGCCAACGCCGGCAACGCGGCGTCGGCCGGCGCCAATGGCGCGCCCCAGAAGACTACCCTCGAAGTCGCGCAACTGAACTTCTACTACGGCAGTTTCCAGGGCCTAAAGAACATCAACATGAACATCTATGAAGGCAAGGTCACCGCCTTCATCGGCCCGTCGGGCTGCGGCAAGTCGACCCTGCTGCGCACCTTCAACCGCATGTATGACCTGTATCCCGGCCAGCGTGCCGAGGGCAAGATCATCTACGCCGGCAACAACATCCTGGAGCCGGGGCAAGACCTGAACATGCTGCGCGCCAAGGTCGGCATGGTGTTCCAGAAGCCGACCCCGTTCCCGATGTCGGTGTACGACAACATCGCCTTCGGTATCCGCCTGTACGAAAACCTGCCCAAGGGCGAGATGGACGAGCGCGTCGAATGGGCGCTGAACAAGGCGGCCCTGTGGGGTGAAGTCAAGGACAAGCTGCACAAGAGCGGCCTGTCGCTGTCGGGCGGCCAGCAACAGCGCCTGTGCATCGCGCGCGGCGTGGCGGTCAAGCCCGAAGTGCTGCTGCTGGACGAGCCGACTTCGGCGCTCGACCCGATCTCGACGGCCAAGGTCGAAGAACTGATCGGCGAACTGAAGAACGACTACACCATCGCCATCGTGACCCACAACATGCAGCAGGCCGCGCGCTGCTCCGACTACACCGCCTACATGTACCTGGGCGAGCTGATGGAGTTCGGCGAGACCGACCAGATCTTCATGAATCCGGTGCGCAAGGAAACCCAAGACTACATTACGGGTCGTTTCGGTTAAGGCAGGCTCGGGGCTGGCGCGCGCCGATGTCGCGACCAGGCCGGCCCACATATTTTTTGAAAAATAATTTTTGAGGTTTTACATGACCGGTGATCATTCCTCCAAGCAGTACGACAGTGATCTGGAAGCCATCCGTTCCAAGGTGCTCGCCATGGGCGGCCAGGTGGAACATCAGTTTCATGACGCCATCTCGGCTTTTCGCACCGGCAACATCGAGGTCGCCAAGCGCGTGATGAAGGACGACGAAGCGGTTAACCGCCTCGAAGTCGAACTCGACGACGCCTGCAGCCACCTGATCGTGCGTCGCCAGCCGACCGCCAACGACCTGCGTACCGTGATGGCCACGATCAAGATCATCACCGACCTGGAACGGGTGGGCGATGAAGCGACCAAGATCGCGCGTACCGCGATCCATCTGCACAAGCGCGGCGTGGGGCTGATCAGCCACTACGAAACCGTCAGCCTGATCGCCGAGCAGGCTTCCGATATCCTGCGCAGCGCCCTGGATGCGCTGGCCCGCCTGGACGACAAGCAGGCGCTCGAACTGATCAAGCAGGATGCCAGCATCGACCATGGTTTCCGCCAGATCACCCGCAGCCTGATCACCTTCATGATGGAAGATCCACGCACCATCTCGGGTTCGATCGACACGCTGTGGGTTGCCAAGGCCATCGAACGCATCGGCGACCACGCCAAGAACATCGCTGAATACGTGGTCTACGTGGTCGGTGGCAAGGACATCCGTCATACCGATTTCGGTTCGGCCAAGGCGGTCGACGAAGACGACGACTGATTCGCCAGACCCAAGCCAGGCCGCCCGGCACAACACGGTTGATCCAAGCAGATACCGGACCGGGCAAGCCTGTCATGCGGAGGGAGACCCGCAACCCAGGCGCGCGCCACTGGCGCAGGCGCCTTATCGAGAATAGAACAGATGACCACTATCCTGATCGTTGAAGACGAACCGTCGATTGCAGAGTTGATCGCGTTCACGCTCAAGGAAGCTGGCTGGTCCAGTTTCGTGGTGTCCAACACGGCAGCTGCATGGGATTTCGTGCAGCACCGCGCACCGCAACTGGTCTTGCTGGACTGGATGCTGCCTGACCGCAGCGGCCTTCATTTGCTGTCGCGCATCCGCGCCGACCGCCAGCTGCAACAGATGTCGGTCATCATGCTCACCGCCAAGAGCATGGAAGAAGACAAGATCGCCGGCCTCGACAACGGCGCCGACGACTACATCACCAAGCCGTTTTCGCCGCGCGAACTGACCGCGCGCATCAAGGCGCTGTTGCGCCGCAAGAGCCCCGAACATGCGCAGGAAATCATGTCCGCCGGCCCCATCACCCTGGACCCTGCCAGTTGCTCGGTAAGCTTGTCGGGCGGCAAGATCGATATCGGTCATGCCGAGTACAAGTTGCTGAAATTCTTCCTGGCACATCCGGATCGGGTATTCTCCCGCAGTCAACTGCTCGATCGCGTATGGGGTGACCATGTCGTGATCGAGGAGCGCACGGTCGACGTGCACGTGCTGCGCCTGCGCAAGGCGTTGCGCGATGCGGAGCACCTGATCAAGACCGTGCGTAGCGTCGGCTACATGCTGTCTACCAGGTAACCAGGGTCGCGCAGGAGAGCCTTCGGGCTCCTTGCCCTTTACGTTTTACAGAATTCAATGAGTCCACAGCTGCTGTTCTGGATTCCCGCAGTCCTGCGCCTGGCCCTGTGCCTGGCCGGTGCGGGTGTCGTCGGTTTCTTCTTTGGTGCCATCGCCGGTCTGGTGGTGGCGGTGTTGGGGGTGGGGGCGATGATGATCACGCACCTGCATTTCCTGTTGCGATTGTCGACCTGGCTCGACAATCCGGTGCAGGTGCGCTTGCCCGATGGCTGGGGCGCCTGGACCGACGTCTACGCCCGGCTGTACCGCATGCGTCGCGACGACGAGCGCAACCAGGCCGAACTGGCTGAATGGCTGGCGCGTTTTCGCCAGGCCATGAGCCTGTTGCCGGATGGCGTGGCGATCATGGACGACGTGCTGTTCCTGGAGTGGTGCAATCCGGCCGCGCAGCAGCACCTGGGCCTGAAGCTGGACCGCGACCGCGGCATGCGGGTCACCAACCTGATCCGCAATCCCGCCTTCATCGACTACATCATCCTGGGCCGCTACGAGCAGCCGCTGATTCTGAGTCTGCAGGAGCGCAAGCTGATCGTGCAGATCATTCCATTCGAGAACCGGCGCCAGATCCTGGTCACGCACGACGCCACCGAGTCCGAGCGCATCGACATGATGCGGCGCGATTTCGTGGCCAATGCCTCGCACGAGTTGCGCACGCCCCTGACGGTGATCAATGGTTTCCTCGAGATCGCGCTGGCCCAGCCCAACCTGGACCCGGCGACCCGCACCGCGCACCTGACCCTGATGACCGAACAGGGCCAGCGCATGCAGAACCTGATCGACGACATGTTGACGCTCACGCGCCTGGAGTCGATCGACTACCCGCTTCGTTCCGAGGTGGTGCGCGTCAAGCCGCTGCTGGAGGGTATCGCCAGCGAGGCGCGCGCGCTGTCGGCCGGGCGTCACGAGCTGGAGTTGCAGGTCGACGGCCCCGACCTCAAGGGCAATGTCGACGAGCTGCGTAGCGCCTTCACCAATCTTGTGACCAATGCCGTGCGTTATACGCCGACCGACGGCCGCATCGTAGTGCGCTGGAGCGGCGGCGAGGGCGGGGCGCATTTCTCGGTGCAGGACACCGGCATCGGCATCAGCCCCGAACACATATCGCGCCTGACCGAGCGCTTCTATCGGGTCGACAAGAGCCGTTCACGCGAAACCCAGGGCACCGGTCTGGGCCTGGCCATCGTGCGCCATGTGCTGCTGCGTCATCACGCCACGCTCGACATCCATTCAGTGCCTGATCACGGCAGTACCTTCACGGTCAATTTTCCGCCCAGCCAGACCAATGAGGATTTCGTGGGGCGGTGATGGCGCAGGGTGCGGCCTTGGTCGTCGGCCAGCTACGCCCCGTCGTCCTGACGAAGGTCAGGACCCAGTGTCGTTCAGCGGACATCGATATGCCACAAAAGTCACTGGGTCCCGGCCTGCGCCGGGACGACGGTGGCGGGTTGACGCGTAATTAGTGGTTTCTGTGAGGGCAGGAACCTGGCATCCAGTTTAGTGATACCTCCACTCCCGTCGCCCTGACGAATGTAAGGGCCCCGCGTCTGTTGTCGCGCTTAACAAGTACGTACCGAATTACCCGTAGTTTGTTAGAGATACGATTACCGTCCCTCGGGAATTGCCTGATACCGTGGCGACCTGCGGGGGCGCTAACATGGCCCAGAGTGCGCGACGTTCGTCTGCGCAGCGACTAATTAAAGGGGGAATTCATGGGAAACTTCGGCAACATGAAGATTGGCAGGCGCCTGGCGCTCGGCTTCGGCATCATTCTGGTCGCCGCCAGTATCGTGGTGGCGCTCGGCATCTGGCGTCTGCATGGCATTGCCGCCGCCACCGACGCCATGATGCACCAGCCGCTGACCAAGGAACGGCTGGTCTCCGACTGGTATCGCACCATCCATACCAGCGTGCGCCGTACCACCGCCATTGCCATGAGCAGCGACTCGGCCCTGGCCAACTATTTTGCCGAAGAACACGCGGCTGCGTCGAAGGTATCCAGCGCCCAGCAGAAGGGCGTGGCCGAGTTGCTCAGCTCGCCTGAGGAAAAGGCCGTGTTCGACCAGCTCGGGCTGGTGCGCCAGGACTACATCAAGTATCGCGACGCCATCACCAAGGCCAAGGCCGATGGCAACACCAGCGAGGCGGCGGCCATTCTGGCCGGCCCGTATGGCACCGCAGCCAAAGGTTATCTCGATTTGCTGCAGAAGCTGCTCGATGTGCAACGCGCCGGCATCGACCAGATCGCCCGCGATATCCAGAACGTTTATGAGCAGAGCCGGACCCTGATGGCCACGCTGGGCGTGCTGCTGTTCCTGGCCGGGGTGTCCTTCGCCTGGTGGCTGGCCGCCAGCATCACCCGCCCGCTGGCGCGTGCCGTCGAGATCGCCCAGACCGTGGCCGCGGGCGACCTCAGCTCGCGTATCGACAGTGCCATGGCGGCCCGGCGTGACGAGACCGGCCAATTGCTGCATGCGCTGCAGACCATGAGCGACAGCCTGGCCAAGATCGTCGGCCAGGTGCGTATCGGCACCGATGCCATCGGCACCGCCTCGCGCGAAATCGCCGGCGGCAACCTCGACCTGTCGGCCCGCACCGAACGCCAGGCCGGGTCGCTCGAAGAAACCGCTTCGGCCATGGAGCAATTGACCTCGACCGTGCAGCAGAATGCAGATAACGCCCGCCAGGCCAACCAGTTGGCGGCGTCGGCTTCGTCCGTGGCGCATCAGGGCGGGCAGGTCGTGTCGCAGGTGGTGGCGACCATGGAAGGCATCAGCGACGCCTCGCGCAAGATCGTCGATATCATCGGCGTCATCGACGGCATCGCTTTCCAGACTAACATCCTGGCCTTGAACGCCGCCGTCGAAGCGGCCCGCGCCGGCGAGCAGGGGCGGGGTTTCGCCGTGGTGGCCTCCGAAGTGCGCTCGCTGGCGCAGCGCTCGGCCGCCGCCGCCAAGGAAATCAAGGGGCTGATCAACGACACCGTGGCCAAGGTCGGTTCCGGTAGCGAGCTGGTGGTGCAGGCCGGCAGCACCATGGATGAAGTGGTCACCAGCGTGCGGCACGTGGCCGATATCGTGGGCGAGATCAGTGCCGCCAGCGGCGAACAGAGCGACGGCATCAGCCAGGTCAACCTGGCCATCACCGACATGGACCAGACCACCCAGCAAAATGCGGCGCTGGTCGAGCAGGCGGCAGCCGCCGCCGAGGCGATGCAGGAACAGGCGGCCCGACTGTCGGAAGTGGTCAGCCAGTTCCGCCTGGCGGCAGAGTCGACGTCGTATGCTGCGGCGCCCCATGCGGTGCAGGACATTACCCCTGGCGCCCCGGCGCTGGAACGCTGACCCCCTCAGCCAGGTAAATCTGGATCAAGGCCGGACCGCTGTGATGCGCTCCGGCCTTTTTTACGCCCGCTTGCGGCGGCGCGCCATCGGCTGACCTGCCAGCGCTAAGGGAAATCCTGATAGAAACTCTTCTTCACTCACCGCAAAATCTGAGCTCAGGATGAATTTGTTATTTTATTAATTTTCCTGTGATGATTTTTTTGGTTTGAGGGGGGGCGGATTGGTCAGCCTCTTGACGAAAACTTACCCGGCTTTTATAAGTTGCGATAATGCAATTTCCGCTGTCAAGTTTAGACTTGGCGACAGGGAAGGCCGGTCGATCTAACCGGAACGTGGGAAGCTGCAATCGATGAACAGGCAACACACCGACAATTCGGAGGCAGCACCAGCATCAACCGGACGCGTCGGCAGCCTGGCCGCTCGCGCCGGCATCCTGGCGCTGTGGCTGGTGGTGGCGGTGGTCCTGCTGGCTGCCATCACGGTACGGGTCGACCTGGCCGCGCAGGGCGTGATGGCGGGTAGCGCCGTGGTGCTGATGCTGCTGATGCGCAGCTTCGGTTATGTGCGCCGGCTGCGGGTGTTCTTTTTACTTATTTCCAGCTTCCTGCTGTTGCGTTACCTGTGGTGGCGCACGTTCAACACGCTGGCCTACGACAATGTGGCCGATTTCATCTTCATGGCGATGTTGTACGTGGCCGAGGTGTATGGCATCTCGGTGGCCTTGCTGAGTTTCTTCGTCAACGTCCATCCGCTCAAGCGTGACCCGTTGCCGCTCGACCTGCGGCCCGGCAAGCTGCTCACGGTCGACGTCCTGATCCCGACCTACAACGAACCGACCGACCTGCTCGAGATCACGCTGCGGGCCGCGCTCGACATGCGCTATCCCGAGGCGTCGCACGTGCGGGTGTACCTGCTGGACGATGGCGGCACGCTGCAAAAGCGCACCCAGGCCTCGCCGGCCAAGGCGGCCGAGGCCCAGCAGCGGCATATCGACCTGCAAGCGCTGGCGCGGCGTCACGGCGCCCGTTACCTGACGCGTGACAAGAACCTCAATGCCAAGGCCGGCAACGTCAACGAGGCGCTGGCGCATTGCATCGGCGACCTGGTGCTGATCCTCGACGCCGACCACGTGCCGACCGTCGACTTTCTCGAGAAGACGGTCGGCTTCTTCCAGCGGGACGACAAGTTGTACCTGGTGCAGACGCCGCACTTCTTCATCAATCCCGATCCGGTCGAGAAGAATCTCGACATGTTCGGTCGCATGCCACCCGAGAACGAGATGTTCTATGCGGTGATACAGCGCGGCCTCGATTTCTGGGACGGGGCTTATTTCTGCGGTTCGGCCGCCGTGATCCGCCGTTCCCATCTGGACGAAGTGGGCGGCATCGGCGGCGTCTCGATCACCGAGGACGCCGAGACCGCCATGAAGCTGCATGCCAAGGGCTATCGCAGCGCTTACCTGAACGAGCCGCTGATTTCCGGCCTGCAGCCGGAGACCTTTTCCAGCTTCATCGTGCAACGGCTGCGCTGGGCGCAGGGCATGGTGCAGCTTTTCCTGTTGCGCAATGTGTTCACCATGAAGGGGCTGACGATCCCGCAGAAGCTGTGTTACTTCTCTAACACCTTCTACTGGTTCTTCAGTTATGCGCGCGTGATGCTGCTGCTGGCGCCGATGGCTTACCTGGTGCTGGGGCTGCGCTTCTACAACGCCAGCATTCCCGAATTCTTCGCCTACGGCCTGCCGGCCATGATCGGCGCCATCCTGACCTCGGATTACCTGTTCGGTCGCTATCGCTGGACGCTCATCTCCGAACTCTACGAAATGCTGCAGTCGCTGTTTTCGCTGCAGGCGATCCTGATGGTGATCAAGAACCCGCGCGCGCCCAGCTTCAACGTGACACCCAAGGGCGAGCACCTCGAACATGACACCGTGTCGCAACTGGCCGGCCCGTTCTACTTCGTCTACGCGATGGTGGTGCTTACCATGGTGGTGGGTCTGTTCAAGCTGTTTCACGCCAATGAGCACCAGGACGTCATCATTTCGGCGCTGTGCTGGGATCTGCTTAATCTGATCATCCTCAATGCCTGCATCGGCGTGCTGTACGAACGCAAGCAGCGCCGTGCCTCGCCACGGGTGCCGGTCAACCTGAATGCCGAAGTGGCGCTGCAGCGTGAACGCGACGCCGGCGTCACCGAGCGTCTCGATCCCGAGCACAGCGCCGAGGTCGATCGCATTCTGGACGACCCCTTGCCGTGCCGGGTGGTCGATATTTCATCGGGCGGCGCGCAATTGCAGTTCGCCATCGAACTGGCGGGCCAGGTCAACCTGCGCATGAATCGCCTGCGCGTCTACAACCGGGCGCTGGGGCATGACAGCCTGATTCCGATTGCGGTGCGCAGCAGTTTCACCTCCAAGGACAAGAAGCGTTTCCTGGTGGGCGTGCAATTTACCGATCGCAGCGTGGAGGGTTTGTCCGAGACGGTCTCGCTGGCCTCCGGCGACAGCGTCCGCTGGAGCGAATATCGCGCGCATCGCAACCAGCGCCTGGGCATCTTTGGCGGCATCGCGCTGCTGGTGCGCCTGGGCACGGTGCATGTCAGCGCCCAGTACTACCTGTTCTGCAAGGGCCTGGTGTCCTATCTGCATCGGCGCCTGGTGGCGCCCGTGCTGGCGACCCGGTTCGTGGCCTCGCTGCCGTACCGCCTCAAGCGTTTTTATCGTTATCTCATCAACTGATTCGGAGTTGCTCATGTCCTCGCCCCAAAGCCTCGCGCGGCGTTTTCCCCTGGTTGCCACCGGCAGCGTGCTGCTGGCCGCCGCCCTGATGTTCGGTTGGCAGGCACTGGCCCACGCGCAGCAGCCGGCCCGTGCAGCGGCCGCTCCGGTGGCGGCCCCGGCGACCACCGCCAACGTCACCGTCGCCAATGCCGCAGCCGCGCCGGTCAAGGATGGCAGCCGTGAAATCCGCCTGGCCGACCTCGGCGGCAAGCCCGGCGCAATTCGCCTGACGCGACTGGATGGCGCGGCCATGCTGTCGCTGCCGCTGTCGCGTCGCGAAAGCATCAAGTCTGCCGTGCTGCACCTGGTGTCGACCAACTCGATTGCGCTCAACAGCCGCTCGCAACTGGTAGTGCGTCTTAACGGCCAAAGCATCGCTCAGCTGCAATTGTCGTCGCGCCAGCCAGAGATCACGGCCGATATCCGCTTGCCGGTGGATCAGCTCAAGCCTGGTTACAACCAGTTGATCTTCCGCGTGGCCCAGCACAGCCAGGACACGCAGTGCGAAGACCCTAATGCGCCGGAACTGTGGACCGAGATCGACACCGTGCAATCGACCTTGCGTCTGCAATCCGATCTCAAGCCGGTCACGCCGCTGCTGTCCGACATGAACGACCTGTTCGATCCCAAGCAGCACGTGGCGCAGAAGTTCAACATCATCACCGCCGCTCATCCTGATTCGGACGACGCGCTGGCAGCCGGTGGCATGGTGGCGCAGGGCATCGGCCTGAAGTTGAAATACGTCTTGCCGGCCATCCGCCAGGTCGACGCTCAGGCCGGCACTGGCGCCGGTCCTGTGCCGGGCCTGCAACTGGGCGCGCTGGCTGGCGCCGACAATGTGCTGGTGGGCACCCGCGACCAGCTCAAGCCTTATCTCGACGCCAAGATCCTGGCGCAGATCAAGGACAGTTTCCTGGGTATCTATGCGATGCCCGATAACCAGCACGTGCTGCTGGTGGTGTCCGGCGTGGATGCGCGCCAGGTCAGTCGCGCAGCGCAGGTATTCGCCTGGCAGAACCTTGAGTTCCCGCAGCAGAACCAGTGGACCATCAGCGAATTCAATCCGCCCGAGTTGCCCAACTACCTGCCGCAGGCCAATATCGCCGCACAGGGCATCTACAGCTTCAAGCAGTTAGGCTTCAACACCGGGCCGATCACCAGCGTCGCGCCGGCCGAGATCAACGTCAACCTGCCGCCTGACGTGTATGCGCAGGAAGATGCGCAGATGGAGTTCCGCATCAACTTCTCGCAGGGCGCCATGATCAACTCCAGCATGGTGATCAACCTGTACCTCAACGATGTATTCCAGCGCGCCATTTCGATCGAGGATCGCCAGGGCGGGTTCTACGATAACTACCGCCTGACGCTGCCGCTGCGTCACTTCAAGCCGGGCAACAACGTCTTGTCGTTCCGTCCGGTGATCATGCCCAATCGCCAGTGCGACCAGACCGGCCCGCTCAACATGAGCCTGTTCGACGACTCGTCGGTCAAGGTGCCTTACATCTATCGCTTCGCCCAGTTGCCGGACCTGTCGCGCTTCGCCAGCAACGCCTTCCCGTATGTGACGCAAAGCGACGGCAGCCGCCTGGCAGTGGTGGTGGCCGGTCGCGACAGCGCCACCATCGGTGCGGCCTGGACGCTGCTGGCCAAGGTGGCCCAGAAACAGACCGTGCCACTCAATGGCGCCCAGGTCACCTTCGGCAAGCCCACCGTCAATCGCAATGCGCTGGTGGTGGGGGCCGTGGGCAGCCTGCCGCGTGACCTGATCAAGGAAGCGCCCTGGACCCTCGACAGCAACCTGACCTTCGCCGGCGCCTCGATCCCGATGGCCACGCCGAGCACCCAGTCGAGCTGGTTCCGCCAGCAGTTCCAGACCATCGCCGGCACCAACCGCAGCACCGCCGATTCGAGTTACCTCAATACCGGCGTCACTGGCGACGCGCGCCTGAACCGCCAGATGCTGGTGATGCAGTTCCGCTCGTCGGCGCTGGACGACCATACCGCGACCGTGTTCGCCTCGGCCAACCCTGCGCAACTCGAGCAGGGCATGGAACAACTGGTCGCTCCGGCGGCCTGGAACAACCTGGCCGGCGATGTCTCGTTGCTGTCGTTCGGCAAGAGCGAAGTGGCGACCCAGCGGCTGGGCCCGACCTACGATGAAGGCACCATCGGCAATGCCGAATACCTGGGCTATATTGCGTCCAAGTATCCTTGGATCTGGTATGGCGTGGTGATGTTCGCCCTGCTGGTGCTGGCATGGCTGTGCTGGAGACAGTTGCGTGCCCACCTGCGCCGCCGCCAGGCACATCGTAATCTGGACGTCTGAAGGACGACTTCGTGACAGCGACTCGATTTCCTAAACAAACGGTATTAAGTCGCAGTCTGGGCCTCGGCCTGGCTGCGGCCGCCAGCTGCGGCTGGCTGGTGTCGCCGGCGTGGGCGCAGCAGGGCAACCTGGACCATGTGCAACGCCAGGGACAGCAGCTTGACGTGGTGCGCGGTGGTGGCGATCTCCGCACCGGTCAGGATGACAGCGTACGCGCCAGTCGCAGCGTGCAACAGTCGCTGCGCCAGCGCGCCGAGCAGAACCGGCGCGAGAGCGGCCAGTTGCGCCAGCGCGAACAGCAGGCGGTCCTGCGTCGCTCGACGCAGGAGGCCTCGGCCACCACGACGGCCGGGGGCGCAGTAGTAAGCGATGGCGTTGACGAGCGCGGCCTGTGGAAGCTGCTGCAACAAAAGAACCTGGTCGCCTTCGACCGCCAACTGGCCAGCCTGCGCCAGCAACACGGCGAGTGGAAACCATCGGCTGGCCTGCTGCAGGAACGTCAGCGTCTGCAGAGCGATGCCGACATCGATCGCGCACTGGCGCAGGCGGCCAACGGGCAGGGCGTGGCGCTGGACGATTTGCAGGCGGTGGTGGCACGTTACCCGGCGCAATTCTCATGTGAGCGCATCGATCGCTTGTGGAGCGCCGCCGAACTACTGGCCAAGGGCGGACGTCGCGATGCCGCGCTGGCGCTGTATCGCTCGGTGTTTCCCGCTTGCACGCCGCCGGCCAACCGGATTGCCACGCTCTACATGGCGCAGCAGACGCTGGGCGCCGACAGCGAGGCCGTCGCGCGCCTGATCGAACTGGAAAGCGCCGGCCAGCGCGACGACGAGAGCCAGGCGCGTTTTGCGCGGCTGGTCTACGACCGCGAACTGACGCGCCTGGCGGCGCTGGCCCCGGCCAGCGAGCAGGCATTGCAACTGGCAGCGCCGCTGTCGGAGCCGGTGCGCGGCTATCTGGATGCGCCCGCCGCCACGCTGATCGGCTGGATCATGCTGGCCCACAACGACCTGGCCGAAGCGGCGGTCTGGTTCAATCGCGCCCGCCAATGGCAACCCGCCAACGTCGATGCGCAACTGGGCCTGTTGCAGATTGCGCTGGAGGCGGGCAACGTGGCCGGCGCCGACGCCTTGCTGGCGCAACCGGCGCTGGCGGCAGATCCGCGTGCCCGCGCGCAACGTGCGCGGCTGCAATTGCTGCGGGCCGACCAGCTTAATCGCGACAAGAACTACAGTGCCAGCCTGGCCGCGCTGGACGACGCCATGCGCCTGGGCGCGAGCGCCGGGCAGACGGCGCAGCTGCGCGCCTGGAACCTGTATGGCAGCGGTCGTTATGAACAGGCTGCGCAGATTTTCGCCAGCCAGTACCGCAGCGACGGCGATGCGCGCATGGCCGAGGGCTGGGCACTGGCCGAGAGCGCGCGCGGACGTCTCGACATCCTGGCTGCCGATCCCGAAGCGAGCCAGGCGCCATTGGCCGATTACGTGATGGCGCTGCAGGCGCAGCAACTGTATTACCGCAAGCAATTCATCGAAGCGCGCAGCCTGCAGCGCCGCATCGAATCCGACATCGCCGCCCAGGAGATCAAGGACAACGTGGCGGCGCTGCAATTGCGCGAGAGCGTGACCGCCTATCAACCCGCGGCCGACCTCAAGGGCGTGGGCGCGGCGTCGGTGACGGCCGGACTAAGTTATTCCAATCATGCCGGCGCCGACGGCCAGGGCCATCTCGAAACGCTGTCCCCGGCATTGCGTGCCGAATGGTTCGGCGGTGCCAACGGCACCCGCGTCTACAACCTGCGCTGGCGCGCCCTGCAACTGGACGCCGGGCGCATCACGCCCGAGCAGACGGCGCAGGCGCTGGGCGTACCGGCCAGCGCCACGCAATCCGGCAAGCCCACCGTGCAGGACCTGTGGTTCAGCGTCGAAGACAGCCTGTGGCTGACCTCGCTCGGTCGGTTGTCATGGCAGGCGGCGGTGGGGGCCACCACCGGCGGCACGGCCAGCAGCGCGCTGCATGGCATGGCATCGGTCGGGCAGCAAACGGCCTGGGGCAGCTGGTCGACCTATGTCGGCAGCAACCCGGTGCGCGATTCGTTATTGTCATGGCGCGGCACGGCGCTGGGCACCACCGGCGACTGGTGGGGCGCGGTGCGGCGCAATGCCATCGGCGCCCGCACGCTGGTGCAGGTCAGCCCGCGCTGGAGCACCTCGGCCAATGTCGAACTGGCCACTTTCAGCGGTTACAACGTGCAATCCAACCGCGCGGCGGTGCTTGATCTGGGCGCCGGCTACGATCTCAAGCTGGCCGACTTCGATTACTTCAATGTCGGGCCGGCGCTGCATTACCTGCACTATGACAACAACCAGAACCAGTATGGCTGGGGCCTGGGCGGTTATTACAGCCCGCAGCGCTCGGTCAGCCTCGGCCTGGCCTCCCAGTTCCTGACGCTGGAAGGGCGGCAGACCCAACTGACCGGCAACCTGGAACTGGGCATCAACCGCTCCAGCGAGTCGGCATCGAGCTGCCTGCCGGTGTCGACCCGCAGCGTGGCAGCAGGCGCAATCAATTGCGGTTATGCTGGCAGCAGCAACAGCGGCATGTATGCGCATGTGCAACTGGCGGCGGTCAAGCGGCTGTCGTCACGCTGGCAACTGGGTGTGCTGGGCGACCTCAATGTGACGCCCGGACGCGACCGCCAATATGCCGCCATGCTGTTCGTGCGCTACTTCTTCGAAGACCGGGCGGCGGTGTTCAGCCGTGACCTGCCGAAGAACACGCGCGACTTTTCTGGTCAGCTGGACGATGGACGATGACATCATTGCGACACAAGCGGCGCCTGCTGTTGCAGGCCGCCGCAGCACTAGCCTGCAGCAGCTGGCTGCCGGCCATGGCGGCTGAAGCCGCCCCCCACGCCTGTGCGGCCAACTGGCCGCAATGGGACGCCTTCGTGCGGCGCCAGTTGCAGGCCGACGGCCGCATCGTCGACTTCTCGGTGCCCGAACAGCAGAGCACTTCCGAGAGCCAGTCCTACGGGATGTTCTTTGCGCTGGTGGCCAACGATCGTGCGCGCTTCGCCAGTATCTGGCGCTGGAGCCGCGATAATCTCGGCGCCGGTTCCGACAAGTTGCCCGCCTGGCATTGGGGCCGCCGCGAGAACGGCAGCTTTGGCGTGCTCGATCCCAACTCGGCCTCCGACGCCGATCTGTGGTTTGCCTATGCCCTGCTGGAAGCGGCACGCCTGTGGCAGCAACCCGACTATCACCAGGCCGCCCTGGCGCTGCTGGCGCAGGTCAAGGAGCGTGAAGTCAAGGTCATGCCCAAGCTGGGACCGATGCTCTTGCCCGGCGAGTTCGGATTCGACGCCGGCCGCGATCGATGGCGTCTCAATCCCAGTTACCTGCCGTTGCCATTGCTGCGCCGGTTTGCCGCCATCGACCCCAGCGGTCCCTGGGGCGCCATGGCGCAGACCAGCGCCAGGCTGGTCATTGAATCGTCGCCGCAGGGTTTTGCGCCGGACTGGGTGATCTACGATGCGGCCAAGGGTTTCGTGCCCGATACCGAACGTTCGGTACTGGGGAGTTACGATGCCATCCGTGTTTATGTCTGGGCCGGCGTGACCGCCGATGGCGATCCGCTGGTGGCGGGCGTACGCAAGGCACTGGCGCCGATGGTGCGTGCCGTGCTCAACTATGCGGCGCCACCGGAGAAGATCGATACCGTGTCGGGTGCGCCGGTGGGACGTGGCCCGATCGGTTTTTCGGCAGCGCTGTTGCCCTACCTGAAAGCCGTGCATGCAGATGAAGCGCTGGCGGCGCAACAGCGCCTGGTGGCAGACAAGTGGGCCGCGTGGCAAGCCTCGGCACCCAAGCCCGGCGCCGCCGGGGATGGCGAATTCAATTACTACAACAGCATGCTTACCCTGTTCGGCTGGGGCTGGTTGCAGGGGCAATACCGGTTCGACGCGAATGGGCAGCTCCTGCCCCGCTGGGCTTGCAAATCCTGATATTGAAGTTAGTGCAGTTAATTTTTCTTGCACGTCCAATACGACAAAACCCGCCATTCAGGCGGGTTTTGTCATTAGTGCAGGGTCGATTTACTTCTGTGCCGGCTCGCGGAAATAAATCCGGCGCGGCAACGCCCACAGCAGCAGGGCGGCGCCCACCACGCATTCGGCGGCCACCACATACAGGCCGATGGCGGCGCTGCCGGTGATGTCGCGAATCTTGCCGACCATGTACGGGGTGATGATGCCACCCAGCTGGCCGACCGAGTTGATCAGCGCGATACCGGCCGCAGCCGCTGCGCCCGACAGCACGCGCGGTGGCAGGATCCAGAACAGGCCGATGCCAGCGATGATGCCGGTGGCGGCCGCTGACAGCGCGATCACCAGGATCAGCGTGTTATTGCCGAAGTAGGCAGCTGCCGCATAACCGACGCCACCCAGCAGTGCGCACGAAGCCAGGTGCCAACGGCGTTCGCCGGTGCGATCCGAGCTGCGCCCGATCAGGATCATGCCCAGGCCGGCGGACAGGTACGGCACCATCGAGATCAGGCCGATGATGAAGGTGTCGTCGGTGCCGGCGGTCTTGATCAGTTGCGGCATCCAGAACACCAGGCCATAGATGCCAGATGCCAGCACCAGGTAGATCAGCGACATGACGATGGTGGTCGGTTGCTTCAGGGCGGCGCCGAACGAATGCACGGCTTCGCTCTTGGGCTCGGCCGCGAGGCGGTCGATCAGCAGCTTCTTTTCTTCAGGCTTGAGCCAGCGGGCATCTTCGATCTTGTCGTCGATCACCAGGAAGCACACCACGCCCAGCAGGATCGATGGAATGCCTTCCAGCAGGAACAGCCATTGCCAGCCGTGCATGCCGGCCAGGCCGTGGGTCCACTTCATGATGCCGCCCGACAGCGGGCCGCCGATGATGCCGCACACCGCGATGGCTGCCATGAACAGCGAATTGATGCGACCGCGGCGCACCGACGGGAACCAGTTGGTGAAGAAGTACAGCGCGCCCGGCACGAAGCCGGCTTCCAGCAAGCCGATCAGGAAACGCAGCACATAGAACGAGGTTTCGCTCGACACGAACATCATGGCCGCCGAGGCGATGCCCCAGGTGACCATGATGCGGGCGATCCAGCGCTTGGGACCGACCCGGTGCAGGATCATGTTGCTCGGCACTTCGAACAGGAAGTAACCGATGAAGAAGATACTGGCGCCGAGACCATACACGGCATCCGAGAAGCCGAGATCACTCTGCATCTGCAGCTTGGCAAAGCTGATGTTGACGCGGTCCAGGTAAGCGAATACGAAGCAGACCATCAGCAATGGCACGAAGCGCAAGGTGATTCTGCGGTACAGGTTTGATTCTTGAATCTCCGCCGCACTGGACGGAATGGGGGTTGCTGCCATGTTGTCTCTCCTCTGAGGGTCTTTGGGTCTTTGTTTGAAACCGAAGGCGCAAAAGTCCGCCACCGCGGGTGTCACGGTGGAAACGTTTAGTGTTTGTGTTCTTGTTATTAAGCTGGCCCACGGAAGGACTCCGGGTGCCGATGCTGCTTTTTTCTAATACTTATTGTTGCTGCTTGCCCGGCTGCAGTGTGTCCCCGTGCAGCGGGCTGGCGTCCGACGGCGGCCGATTGGCGCCGTCGGATGCGATGGGCATCAGATGCCGATCAGTAGGTCGCGCGACCGCCCGACAGGTCGAACACCGAAGCGGTGGTGAACGAATTTTCTTCCGACACCAGCCAGGCCACCATGGCGGCCAGTTCTTCCACCTTGACGAAGCGCGCGCGCGGGATCTTCGACAGCATGTACTCGATGTGCGCCGGCGTGCACTGTTCGAGAATGCGGGTCTGCGCGGCCGCCGGGGTGATGGCGTTGACGGCGATGTTCTTGGTGGCGGTTTCCTTGCCCAGGCTCTTGGTCAGGGCGATCATGCCGGCCTTGGCGGCGCTGTAGGCCGATGCAGTCGGATTGCCTTCCTTGCCGGCGATCGAAGCGATGTTGACGATACGACCGTAGTTCTGGGCGATCATGCGTTGCACCACCACCTGGTTGACGTAGAAAGCGCCGTTCAAGTCGATGTCGATCACGCGACGCCATTCTTCAGGCGAGTAGTCTGCCACCGGCGCGTTCTGGCCGGCGATACCGGCGCTGTGCACCAGGATATCGATCGACTGGGTCACTTTTTCGGTCGCCTCGATGGCGCGCTTGACGTCGGCTTCGTTGGAGATGTCGACCTTGACGGTCTCGACATTGCCCAGCTTTTCGAGCTTGGCGCGGGCATCGGCCAGGGCGGTTTCATCCATGTCCCACAGCACGACCTTTGCCTTGCCCTGCAACAGGCGCTCTGCCACGGCGTAGCCGAAACCTTGTGCGCCGCCGGTGATGATGGCGCTGCGGCCCTGGAAGTCGTAATGATTCATTAGGTGCTCCTTCTCGTAATCTTGAGGTATGTCGCGCGGTCGTCATGCATCGCCGCAGCGTTATTTTTATTATTGAATGGGGTAGTCGGCACAGACCGGGCGCGTGGGCGCCCGGCCGGCATCGATTTAGGCGTCGATGGTCTTCTGTTGTTGCTCGCCCAGACCGTCGATACCCAGGCGCATGGTTTGGCCGGCACGCAGGTAGACCGACTCAGGCTTGACGCCCATGCCCACGCCTGGAGGCGTGCCGGTCGAGATGACATCGCCTGGTTGCAGGCTCATGAACTTCGACAGGTAGGCCACCACGTGCGCCACGCTGAAGATCATGGTGCTGGTGTTGCCGTTCTGATAGCGCTTGCCATCGACTTCCAGCCACATGCCCAGCTTTTGCGGATCGGCGACTTCGTCGCGGGTGACCAGCCATGGGCCGATCGGACCGAAAGTGTCGCAGCCTTTGCCCTTGTCCCAGGTGCCGCCGCGTTCGATCTGGTATTCGCGCTCGGACACGTCGTTGACGACGCAATAGCCGGCCACGTGCGACAGCGCGTCTTTTTCGTCGATGTAGGTGCCGCCCTTGCCGATGACCACGCCCAGTTCGACTTCCCAGTCGGTCTTCTTCGAGCCGCGGGGGATCTTGACGTTGTCGTTAGGGCCGACCACGGCCGATGTCCACTTGTTGAACACGACGGGTTCGGCGGGAATAGGCAGGTTCGATTCGGCGGCGTGATCAGCGTAGTTCAGGCCGATACAGATGAATTTGCCGATATTGCCGACGCAGGCGCCGATACGCGGATTGCCATCCACCACGGGCAGGCTGTTGATGTCGAGTGCGCGGATCTTGGCCAGCGTAGCGTCATCGAGGGCGGCGCCATTGACGTCCTTGATATGCGCGGACAGATCACGGATCTTGCCAGCCTGATCGAGGATGCCGGGCTTTTCCTGCCCAACCGGGCCGTAGCGGAGTAATTTCATCGTATTTCCTTTGGAAAGATGGGTTGTCTCAAAATCCGGCACCGGCGGCCCACCCAGCGGGCTGCACACGACTTCGCGGCGCCTTGTCGTTTTTGCGGATTGGATAATACCAGTTTATTGGTAAGACCAATGTATTGTGGGGGATAAGATTTGGTTATCGGGTGATGCTGGGTGTGAAAAATATAACCTTACCTCCGTCGCCCTGACGAAAGTCAGGGGCCAGCGGCGTGGGATGCATCGGAGGGAGGTTTTACGGAACACTGCCTTCAATGCCGATGTCTTGCCCGGATTTACTTGATGGAGTGAAAGACGCCGCTGGGTACCGGCATTCGCCGGCACGACGGGTAACAACTTAAAAGTTGACGGTTTCAATCAAGAGCTGAATTCGGCCCCGATCCCTAAGCCAAGGCCATACGTGGTGATGCCTTGGTTTCGCTAAATCGTTTTTCGAACAGGTAGGTGCGCGCCTGCTGCTGGATAGCTGCGTCGTCATGGCGCATCGCTGGCTGATGGCCTTATACCCAGCGCGTTGAGCAATGGCCCCAGATAGGCCGCATGGCGACGCCAGCGGCCCTTCGATGTGGCGTAGATCGGTTGTCGCACCTGGCTTACGCTGGCGGTGCGGACGACGCGGCGGGTCTGGTGGAAGTTCAGGCAGGCGTCTTCCCACGGCATGTCGACAAAGGCAATCAGGCGGCGCGCTTCTCCTTCCAGATCATCCACCACGTTTTCGTAGTCGACTTCCAGGAAGCGATCCGGCGGCAATACCTTGCGCAAGCTATCCATCAGGGTCTGATAGTCGAGATGAAATGCGCCCAGTTCATCGAGGCGATAGGCAAACAACTGCTCACCGGCGAAAAGCTTGCTGTAACAGGACAGGCAGGTATCGACCGGGTCGCGACGGCAATGGATGATCCGTGCACCGGAAAGGATCAGCGGGATTAGTCCGGCATGCAAGAAATTAGCTGGCATCTTGTCGACCAGGCGCAATGCGTCAGGCGCCAGGTTCGCCACACGCGACAGGTAATCCTGGCCGATACGGGCGAAATCGTCATGCTTCCAGCCAGCGACGTCATCCGGGAAAGCGCCGGCGCGATCCACGGCATGGCGCAAGGCGCTCAGTTCTCCAGCGCCATGGATGCCGGAATGCGATGCGAGAATCTGTTCCACCAGCGTCGTGCCCGAACGCGGCATGCCGAGGACGAACACGGGGCGCACTGATGCTGCACCGGCGTTGCCGAATTTTTCCATCAATTCCGGTGTGAAGGTCGCGGCGATCTTCTTCATCCACGCGCCGGTCTTGACGACATCGAACTGATACGTCGCACGCTTGAGCGCATTGCCCTGATCCAGGTGGGCGAAGGCGCGCTCCGAATTGCCGGTATCAAGATAGGCCTTGCCGAGCGCGAAATGCAAATTCATCTGTTCATTGATCGCCGGCTTTATCGATTGCTCAAGTGCCGCCTCCATCAATGCGATATCCGGATCGCCGCTGCGATAAGTCTTGCTGTCGGCACGCGCCGTCATCACCATGAGCGAATCAGGAAAAAGTGCGAGCGCGCGATCAAAGGCGGCAAGCGCTTCTTCCTTGTTGCCGGTCTCCATCAGTAGCGACGCGCGCGCCACCGAGGCTTCTTCGGCCACCGTGCCGGGCAATGCGATGGCGCGATCAAATGCCAGCATGGCTTCGTCATGCTGGCCCAGCGCCTGTAGCGCCCGGCCCAGCACGTTGTACGCATTGGCGCTATCGGGAGCAAGCGTCAGCGCATGGCGCACGCAAGTGAGCGCCTCCTCCTGATGCTCGCCCTTGATGAGCAACTGCGCACGTGCCGTCAATGCCCCGGCATGCTGGGGCGCGAACGCGAGGAGTGCCTCGATCCAGCGCCGGGCATCGGCGTAGCGCATTCGCGACATCTCGATCTGGGTCAGATTGGAATAGGCATCCGCCAATTGCGGGTTGATCTCAATGGCTTTCTCTGCGGAAACAATGGCTTCGTCGAAGCGCCCCAGGTCGCTCAACAGGAAGGCCAGGTTGCTATGCGCTTCTGCGTAGTCGGGGCGCAATGCCAGTGCATCCAGATAGCTCGTCTGTGCCTGGTCGAGACGGCCCAGGAGCTTATAGGTATTGGCCAGATTGTTATGCGCCTGGTGATTGGCAGGCTCCAGCGCGACGACGTGTTGCAGGCATTCCAGGCTGGCGTCGAATTTGCCGCTTTCCTGCAGGATGATGCCGAGATTGCTCCAGGCGCCGACCAGTTGCGGCTCCTGCTCTACGGCGCGGTGAGCGGCTTGCTCCGCTTCTGCCAGCAAGCCCTTCTGACGGCACATTTCCGCCAGGTTGCTGTTGTAGATTGCCGGCGCCGTGGGAGACAGGCAGGCCTTGCGCAGATGCTCAATGGCCAGGTCGAGCTTGCCGTAGGCGTGTGCCATCACTCCCAACAAATGCAAGACATCGGGTTGATGCGGCACGACTTGCAGCACACGCAGGCAGAGTTGCTCGGCCTGAGCGGCCTGTCCGGCGCTCCAGTGCGCATAAGCCTGCCTGATCGCCTCCGGGATCGTGAGTTGTTGGGCGACAGGATAATTATTGCTGTTCAAAACTACTCCACGGCTGATGGCTGCAGAAATCGGAGCGATGCCATTGAACCCTATATAGATATGCGCGCATATTGAGCGACGTCAATACGCAACGATTTTGTCACGATAATATCAATTATTGGCAGCGCGAATTTGGATAAAAGAGGTCTTTTACCGACCCGAAGAAAACGAATGGATGCCCGTCAGTGCGCTGGTTTGAATTAAATAGTCGCGCAAATGTGAGGGGATATCGGTATCGCCAGGCCGCACTAAATCGACGTGTTCGCGACACAAGGGAACTTGCGAACGGCAGCCAAAAAAGATATAACTCTTTAAAAGAAAAATAACGATCGTAGCAAAAAAAAGTGGGGAGCCTGAGAATCAAACAGGCGAAAAACTAAGTCGATTTCCGATTCAACCCGATGGCGAAATCGATATTCATATTGATATAATTGCAATGCCACCCGATGCCGGGTCGGACCATAAAAGTAATGATTTCATCATCTACTTGTAGAAGTAGAAAATGGGGAAGGGGTAAGTAATGACTGTGGTGTCACGTGCGGGGGCCGGAAAGAAGCGGCTTGCAGGCGGTAAAACATCAACCATCCAGCCCGGGCAGTTGACGCTGATGGCGGTGGCCTTGGCCGCGGCGCTGGCGGCGCCGACCTGGTCTGTTGCTGCGGCGATTCCTGGCGGTAGTTCCCAGTATCTCTGGACTGCTGCCAATCAGAATGTCGAGCTTGGCACAGGCACCGTGTTGTCGGTGTCGAGCGGCGCTGCCGTTTATGTCAGCGGCACTGTCGGTACGCTGACAAATCAGGGAAGCATCAATGGCTACGGCGGCCTCAATCCGGCGATTGTTGTGGATGTCACGAGTGCCATCACCGCCATCAACAACACCAGCAGCGGGACGCTTTCCGGTGATACTTCGGGATTGAGCAATTACGGTCGCATCGGTTTGCTCAGCAATTCCGGGACCATCATGTCATCGGGTAGTATCGGTGTGCTTAACATCGTAGATCCGAGCGTCACGACGGCCTCCATCAGCACGTTGACCAATACCGGGCGGATTTTCGGCGCACAGGCTGGTGTCAGCAACCAGAGCGCCACCATCGGTACGTTGCAAAATAGTGGCGTGATCACCAGCCCTTCCGGTCGCGGCGTGGAAAATATCCTCGGTACCATCGGCGTGCTCGACAATCAGGCCGGCGGCTCCATCACCGGCAGCGTGGTCGGCGTCTACAATTCCGGCAGCATTGGCACGATCCGCAATGGTGGCACCATCAATGGAGCGACCTATGGCCTCCAGAATATATCGGGTGGCACCATTGGGGTGCTCGATAACACCTCTCTGATTTCGGCGATTGGGAATTCTGCCGTCAACAATCAGGGTTCCATCACGTCCTTGATCAACAGTGGCACGATCCGGATGACCGGCAGCGTCGGTAATGCGATCACCAATGGCGGCCGTATCGGCACGCTCGCCAACACCGGCGTGATCCAGGGCGCTGTCGTGGGTGTCTCCAACAGCGGCAGCATCGGCACGCTGAGCAATACCAGCACGCTCACGGGGACCACTACCGGTCTCTATAATGGCCTTGCAGGCACCCTCAATTCAGTGCTCAATAGCGGCACGATATCCGGCAGTAGTTATGGTATCCAGAGTGATAACGGCAGCAGCATCACCTCTCTGCAAAACACCAGCACGGGTCTGATTAGAGGTGGTACGGCGGTTCTGGTCGGCAATCTGACGCCCTCTGGGACCATCAACGTCAGTACGCTGACCAATAATGGTTCCATTAGCGGAACCACCAACGTCGGCGTCGGCACCAGTGCCAACGGCGCCATCGGCAGCCTGATCAATACCGGCACGATCACGGGCGCCCTGGGCGGCATTGGCAATGCGGGCCGCATCGGTACGCTGAGCAACAGCGGGACCCTGACAAGTTCCGGTTATGCCCTGTACAACGCTGCAACCGGCACTATCGGGGCGACCACTAACAGCGGGACTATTTCAAGCACCGTCGCCGCCATCTATAACGCCGCCGGCGGCACCCTGGGCCCTGTCACCAACACTGGCCTGATCGCCGGCGCGATCACCAATCTGTCCAGCAATGCCCTGACCATCAACGGCGGCAGCGGTTCGACTTTCGGCACGCTCACGGGTGCCACCGGCAGTATCGGCAGTGCCAACATGGGCGCCATCACCAGTACTGCTGCCAACCTGGTCTTCAATTCCGGTAACCTGCTGCTCAATGACAGCATCAACGTCGGCAGCCGTACCGTCAGCAATACCGGGGCGTCGCTGCAGGTCAACAACCGCGTCACCATCACCGGCAATTACAACCAGGGTGCCGCTGCGGCGCTGCTGATCGGTGTCGGCAACTCGGCAGTGACCAACGGCGTCGCGGCCGATACCGGCTATGGCCGCCTGGTCGTGTCGGGTGCGGCGACCATTGCCAGCGGCTCCAGTGTCAAGCTCAATGCGCTCAGCAATAGCTACGGCTTCGCGGTCGGACAGCGCTATGTGGTGGTGCAGGCTGCCACTAGCGGCACCAACTACAATGCCTCCAGTCTGGTCTATTCGGCGACTGGTTATAGCGGCTCCATCACGGGCTCGGTATTGATCGATGGCAGTAATAGCGATCTGTTGCTGACGCTCAGCTCCTCCGGCGGAGGTGGCAGCGGTACCGGTGGCGGGGGCGGCAGCAGCGGCGGCGGCAGCAGCACACCGAATATTTCAGCGACCACGCCCAATGCCGTGTCGGCGATCTCGGGGCTGTTCAATTACGGTGGGGCCAATGCCGGTTTGCTCAACGTATTCAATGCCTCGGCCGCGCTGGGTTCCACCGCCGAAGCCAATCGTGCCGGTGCGCGACTGAGCCCGAGCTCGAATGCTGGCGCAGCGGCCCAGGCTTCCTCGGCGCCGACGCAATCGGTACTCAATGTCGCAGCGGCCCACGTGGATGGCTTGCGGACGGCACAGGCAGACGGTGCCAGCGGTATTGCGACCGGTGAACGTGACAATAATGTTGCGCTGTGGGGGCAGGCTTTCGGAGGCAAGGCGACACAGGATCAACGCAACAATGTTTCCGGTTACAGCGCCAACTATAACGGTCTGTTGATTGGCGGCGACAAGTTGCTCAATGACGCCTGGCGTCTCGGTGGGCTGTTCAGCTACACCAACACCTCCATCAGCAACCGTGACGATAACAGCGGCAGCTCGACCGGCCTGAAGTCCTATGGCCTGATCGCGTATGCCGGCTATACCGCCGATAGCTGGTATCTGGATCTGTCCGGAGGCGTGGTGCGGCACAAGTACAACACCACCCGCGTGATCGATTTCACCGGCTTTTCCGGCACTGCCAACGGCAGCTATAACGGCACGCAATCGGTGCTGTCGGCTCAAGGCGGCTATCCGATCCGTCTGGACGCGACGACCGTGCTGACGCCAATAGCGGGCCTGAATTACAGCAAGCTGAGCCAGAACGGTTACACGGAAAGCGGCGGCAATGGCGCGGCATTGACGGTGGGGGCCAACAAGAGCACTTCGTTGAAGAGCGACCTGGGCGCCAAGCTGGAGCGTTCGTTCAGCACTTCCTATGGCAGTCTGACCCCTTCGGCGCAATTGACCTGGCGGCACGAATATCAGGACACGCGTCTGCGTTCGGTGGCCAGCTTTGCCGCAGATACGTCCGGCGCTACCAGCTTTGTCAGCTACGGCGCCAAGCCGGTCAGCAATACCGGCATCATGGCGTTGGGACTCACGCTCGTGCGCAGCAACAACCTGACGATGACGGCGCGCTACACGCTGGAAGCCGCATCCGGCTACAAGGCGCAAACCGCTGACGTGCGCCTGCGCTATCAGTTCTGAGGCAAGTCACCAGAGGCCAGGTAGGTTACTGCGCCTCTGGTGGGCTACTGGCACGCAGGGCCGGAGTTGCATGGCGGAAATTTGGTTTGCAAATGGTAAGTCGATACCTTTTCAGCTCTCAACGCCGGGACATTGAGATAGCGTTTTGACTAACGCATTGATTTTTATAGATTGATTTTCAACTCGACATTCGCAAGCGCATGATTCTGTGCTTTACGCGTTGTAAGTTTGCGACTTGGATAGCGAGTCGGGTTGCGGCAAATGAAAATCAGAAATCGATTGTTCGGCAAGTCCGGATGAAGGTCGTCTGGAGACTATCCCACCGCTAGAACCATGCCTGCATTGACTAGCCGCCCGATAGCTCAACAATGGGCCGCCAGCGCATGCTTATTTCAATTCAAACCGAAAAATTCCACGCTGGAAGAGAGGGCCAAAACCAGCGTTTATTTCCATTTGGATTTATTGCACCAAACTAATTAAATTGATATCGTTTTGCCATGTTTCGTCAAAAAAGTTTCGGTCGCGCAACCAGCAGCAGCGCGTGATGCAATCGGAATTGGCTCTTTTACCAGTTGTTTCATTCTGGAAAGGTGCTGGCAGGAAATATTGGGGGAGGTCAGCAGGGTGGGGAAGCGTTGTTTTGCACTATTGCACGACGAACGTGAATCCTTGCTGGCAAAAGGGGGCTCATGTCGGGATGTATGGCCGGTGTTGGCAAACCATGGAACCTATTGGTAGCGAGCGTGAGCGCCTCAATGCTTGTTGAGGTCAGCTCAGTTCGAGCAATTTAAAAACCAGGCTTCCATTATTTGCATCTGGTGGAAGAGCACTAACGGCCATCAGGCATTGACCATGACATTGAAAAAACATTACTCCGGCAGTAACAAGCTCAATCACATTCGCACTTCCTCGTCACATCCTTCCCGTCGCAAAATCAACCACCCAGGCCAGATGAGCCTGCTGTGCATCGCCTTGGGCGCAGCGCTGGCGGCAATGATGCCGGCGCAAGGCGTGGCGCAGCAAGTCACGATCGATTCGAGCAACTCGTATAACTCCACCTATACCTTGTCGGGTGGCGATCTGAAGATCACCAATACCGGATACATCGCCTCTGCCAGTGGCCAGGCCATCAGTGTCGGCACCAACGCCGTCGGCACGTTCGATAACGCCGGCTCCATCTCGGCTGTGTCTCTGGGCCTGTCTTTCTCCGGTCTCAGTTCCATCGGTACCTTCCTCAATAGTGGAAGAATCTACGGTGGCAGCGCGGCCATGGAAATCCACGGCAACATCGGCACCCTGAGAAACACCGGCATCATTACCGGCGGCATTGTGGGGGCGTATGTCACCTCGGACGGCACGGTTGCCAGCCTGACCAATGCTGTTGGCGGCACGCTGAATGGCAATTACGGGTTTCTTAACGAAGGCGCTGTGGGGACCTTAGTCAACCAGGGCGTCATCAATGGAGCGTTGTACGGTATCTTTACTCCTGCCGGAACGATTTCTACATTGACCAACTCCGGCACGATCACCGGCGTGCTTGCGGGTATTTCAAGTGGCGCGAAAATCATTGACTTATCCAATAGCGGTCTCATCAGGGCAACCGGGACGTCGAGCATCTCGGCCGGGCTCGGCAATACAAGCAGCGGAACCATTACCGCGTTGTCCAATTCCGGCACCATCACCGGCGTTGCCCTGGGGATGTCCAATGACGGCCGCATCGATACCCTGACCAATAGTGGCCTCATCACGGTAACTGGCACCTTGGGTTCCTCGGCCGCGATCAGCAACGGCAGCACCGGGACGATTGGCAGCCTGCAGATCAACGGCGGCACTATTTCGGGTTATAACGGCATCAGCAACCTTGGCAGCATCGGCACGCTGAGCAACAGCGGCGTGCTGAGCGGCAGCGTCAATGCACTCTCCCTTGGCGCGTCGGGAAGCCTAGGTACGTTCACCAACAGCGGCCTGGTGGCCGGTAACGTGACCAACCTGAGCAGCAATGCCTTGACCATCAACGGCGGCACCGGCACGACCTTCGGTACCCTCACCGGCAGCACCGGCGGTATTACTTCCGGCGCCATGGGCTCAATCGTCAGCACCAGTGCGAACCTGGTTTTCGGTAGCGGCAACCTGCTGCTCAACGACAACATCAATGTCGGCACCAACACCGTCAACAATGTCGGTAGTACCTTGCAGCTCAACAATCGCGGCACCATTACCGGCAATTACAACCAGGGCGCAGCGGCTACGTTGCTCATCGGGGTCAATGATGGCGCGACGGCGACAGGCCGCGCCAGCGATACCGGATACGGTTATCTGGTCGTTCAGGGTAATTCGACGATCGCTTCGGGATCGACCATCGGTCTGACCAAGACCAACAGCTATGCATTTGCCAATGGCCAGAAATACGTTGTGCTGATCACCACCGGCACCGCCAATTACACCGCCAGCAGCCTGAATTATTCGCTGACCGGTTTCACCGTCACCGGCGCCAATGTGGCCGATGGCGGCAATACCAACCTGGTCCTGACATTGGGTAACACCGGCACCGGTTCGACTGCGGGCAACACCAGCACCGGTTCGACTGCGGTCAACATCCGGGCCAGCACCAGCAATGCCCAGTCCGTCCTGACCAAGCTGTTCAGCTACAACGGCGCCAACGTCAATCTGTTGAATGTATTCAACGCGGCCGCAGCGCTGGGATCGACCGCGGCGGCCAATAACGCCGGTGCGCAACTGAGCCCGACCGCCAATACCGTGGCCGCAACGCAATCATCGGCGGCGGCGACGACCCAGGTGCTGGGCATCGTGGCGGCCCACGTCGATGGTTTGCGGGTGGCGCAAGCGCGCGGCGACAGCGGTATTTCCACCGGTGAAGCGATGAATAACTGGGCCGTCTGGGGCCAGGCGTTCGGTGGCGCCGCACATCAGGGCATGCGCGATAACGTCAGCGGCTTCCGCTCCAGCTACACGGGCTTGGTGCTGGGCGCCGACCGTCTGGTGAGCGAACGATGGCGCGCTGGCGCGTTGCTGAGCTATGCCAGCAATTCGATTAGTGGCCGCGACGACAACACCGGCAGTTCGTCCCACGTCAATTCGACTGGTTTAATGGGTTATGGCGGCTACGCTGCCGATGACTGGTATGTCGATCTGGCGGCAGGCGCGATCCAGCACAAGTACGACTCGACGCGCGTGATTGATTTCACCGGTTTCTCGGGCGCGGCCAATGGGCGCTTCAATGGCCTGCAATATGCCACGTCGGTACAGGCCGGCATGCCGATCAAGCTCGGCGGCGCCTGGGCGCGCACCACGGTGACGCCGATCGCCGGTCTCGGCTACAGCATCACGCGTCAAAGCGGCTATGCCGAAACGGGCGGCAATGGCGCTGCGCTGAACGTCAACGGCAGCAAGATCAGTTCGCTCAAGAGCGAGCTGGGGGTCAAGCTGGAGCGTTCGTTCACCACGGCCTTTGGCGAGGTCGTGCCGGCGGCGCAAATCGGCTGGCGTCATGAGTTCCATGATCGCGCCTTGCAATCGGTGTCATCGTTTGCGGCAGATTCGACCGGCGCCACCAGCTTTACCAGTACCGGCGTCGCCCCTGCGCGGGATAGCGGCGTGCTGGCCTTGAGCGCGACCCTGCTACGCCAGAATAACCTGACCCTGGTGGCGCGTTACACGCTCGAGGCGGGTTCGGGCTACAGAGGCCAGACCGGCGATGTGCGTTTGCGCTATCAGTTCTAGCCAACGGTTTTGCTCCCGCCGGCACTGATGGCGGGAGCAGGTTTGCCTCTATAATCCGCACAGCCCTGGTTGGCGCCAATGGCATCAATAAAATATTCCAGGCGTGTCCTGGTTGTGCGGAATTCCTGACGATGAACAATTTCCCGGTCGCAAATCAAATCACGATTCCCGAGGCGGTCAAACGGGCCTATGCGCACTGGAATGCCGGGCAGGCGCCGCAGGCTGAACAGCTCGCTAATCAGGTATTGCAGGTCGTGCCACATCATCCGGATGCGTTGCATCTGCTGGGATTGATGGCGCATGCCTACAACAAGCCCGATCTGGCCCTCGACTACCTGCGCCGGGCGTGCATGCTGTCGACAGCGCCGGCGGCCTATTGCAGCAATCTTGCCGAAATCTGCCGTCAGCGGGGATTGCTGGAAGAGGCCGAGAAAAACGCTCGCCGCGCCGTAGCGCAAGAACCGCAGATGACTGCCGGCTGGAATAACCTGGGCATCATCCTGCAGGAAAGCGGAAAATTCGATGCCAGCCTGGAATGCCTGCAACGCGTCGTCGCCCTGCAACCCGACAATCACGAAGCCCACAATAATCTCGCCAATACCTGCAAGTTGCTGGGGCGGCTGGAAGAAGCGCAAGCCAGTTACCGGCAGGCGCTGGCGCTGCATCCCAACTACGCTGAAGCGCACAGTAATCTGGCCTTTCTGTTGTGCGAGCAGGGGCGTTTCGACGAAGCCGCGGCAGCCGCAGAAATGGCGATCGAACTCAATCCGCATCTGGCGGACGCCTACCTGAATCTGGCGGAAATCGAGATGTCGCGCTTGCGCCATGACGACGCCTTGCAGCGCCTCAATTCACTGATGGCATTTGCCCCGCAACATGCGGGAGCACTGGCCGCGCGTGCGCAGCTCCTGATCAAGACCGAACGTTATCAAGACGCGCTGACCTGCGCGCACGAGGCGGTCCGCGTGGCGCCTGACAGCGCCCGGGCGCACAACGTGCTGGGCCGCGCATTGCAGGCATTGGACCAGCATGAGCAGGCGCTGGAAAGTTTTGAGCGCGCCGCAACGTTGCCAGGCACGGTGATGGAAGAGGCCATGGTCTCGCGCGCCACGCTGCTGATGGAAATGGGTGACCAGGACGCCGCCATTGCCGCCTTTGATCATGCGATGGAAAAGTTTCCCGGGTCGATGCGGGTCATGATGGCGCGCACCGACAGCAAGAAATATCGTAGTGGCGATCCTGATATCGCGCTCATGGAGGACGCGCTGGCGCAGGCGGTCAAGCCGAGCATCAGTGATCAGGTGGGCCTGCATTTTGCGTTGGGCAAGGCCTATCTCGACACCGACAATTCGGAGCGTGCTTTTTATCATCTTGATCAAGGCAATGCGATCAAGCGTAGTGTCATGGTGTATGACGCCAATCAGACCCGTCAATGGATGCGTCATATCGCGGCGAGCTTCACCCCAGCGCTGGCGGACAGGTTCAAGCATGCCGGGGCGGCGTCGGAGCGGCCCGTATTCATCATTGGCATGCCGCGTTCCGGTACTACCCTGGTAGAGCAGATTCTTGCCTCCCACGCCGATATAGCCGGCGCCGGCGAATTGAGCGCGTTGCGGTTTGCCGTCGAGGCGAGGGGGCGCTTTCCGGATGATCTGGCGCGCTGGAATGACGATGATTTTGCGCGCGTCGGAGAAGACTATTTGTCCCGGACTAGCAGCCTGGCGCCCGACGCGCTGCGTCTGGTCGACAAGATGCCGGCCAATTTTTTATACGCAGGCTTGATTCCGTTGATCCTTTCCGGCGCACGCATCATTCACTGTCGCCGGGACCCGGTCGACACCTGCCTGTCCTGTTACAGCAAGAATTTTTCCAGCGAACAACTGTTCGCCTATCGCCAGGATGAGCTGGGCGCGTTTTATCGCGACTATCAGGCATTGATGGATAGCCTGCGCAACGTGCTGCCGGCAGACCGGTTCATCGAAATCGATTACGAAAGTGTGGTCGATGACCTTGAGACGCAGGCGCGGCGCCTGATCAACTTTGTCGGCCTGCCGTGGGATGACGCTTGCCTCGACTTCCATCACACCCGGCGTGTGGTGCGTACTGCCAGCGTCAGTCAGGTACGGCAACCGATCTATACCACCTCTAAAGGACGCTGGCGTCGTCATGCCGCGTATCTCGGGCCGCTGCTGACGGCGCTCGGGATCCAGTCGGCCAGCTCCGACACATCGGGACAGGCATGAGCACCGTGACACCAACGTTAGCCGAGTACGAGGCAATCCAGCGTCAGGCGGCTGAGCTGCTTGGCGCGCAACGCTTCGCGGAAGCCGAAGCCGTGCTGCGTGGGGGGCTGGCGTCGGGATCGGGGCCCATCCCGTTGTGGCGCCAATTGTTCCAGGCGCTGCGGCCACAAGGCCGGATCGATGAATCGCGACAGATTCTGGAAATGATCGTGCGCACGGTCCCGGGCGACATGGGGACGCGTTTCGACCTGGCAGAAGTCTTGCTGTCGCAGGGTGAATTCGGCCGCGGCTGGCGTGAGTACCGCTTCCGTTACAAGCTCGAGCATACGGTCATGATCGAGCGACATGTGCAGACCGCGCGTTGGGAAGGCCAGCCGATCAAGGGCAAGACCCTGCTGATTCATGACGAGCAGGGCTATGGCGATACCTTCCAGTTCTTGCGCATGGTGGCGTGGGCGCGCGAGCGCAGCGGCGCCAGGGTGATCCTGGAAGTGAACGCCGAAAGCCATGGGCTTGCCAAGCGTTATAGCGGCTACGATGAGCTCATTGTGCGCGGCACGATTCCGCCAGCCTTCGACGTTCATTGCGAGTTGATGAGCCTGCCGATGGCCATGGGCTTGCAATTGAGTGACCTCCCGGGAAGCACTAACTATCTGAGCCCCGATCCGGCCAGGGTCGAGAAATGGCGCATGCGCCTGGCCGATTTGCCGCGACCGCTGGTGGGCTTGGTATGGGCCGGCCGGCCCACGCATGGCAATGACGCGCAGCGTTCAATGTCGCTGTCCGATATGGCGCCGCTGGCCCAGGAAGGCATTACCTTCGTGGCGCTGCAGAAGGGGCCGGCAGCGGAGCAGGCCGCCACCCCTCCGGCAGGCATGGCGCTGGTGTCGCTGAGCGATGAAATTGCAGACTTCGAAGACACGGCGGCGATTCTGAGCTTGCTCGATCTGCTGGTGTCGGTGGACTCTTCGCCGGTCCATCTGGCCGGTGCGATTGGCTGTCCTGCCTGGGTGCTGTTGCCTTTCGTTGCCGACTGGCGCTGGTTGCTGCAGCGGCAGGACACGCCCTGGTATCCTGCCACGCGCCTGTTCCGCCAATCCGAGCGAGGCGCCTGGGCACCATTGCTCGAGTCCGTTTCCGTCGCCTTGCGCCAATTGCGCGAAGGCAGCACATGATGCGCACATCGCCGCTGGCGACCACGTATCCGTTCTTAGGAGTTGTAGCATGAGCGAGACGCAACAACCTGCCGGCATCTTGTCGCCCACCGTTCTCAAACAATGCCGCCATGGTCCGCTATTGTTTTTGCGGGAAGATATGTATATCGGCCGGTCGCTGGACCTGTATGGCGAATTCAGCGAACTGGAAGCGGTGCTGTTTGCCCAGATCGTGCGGGCGGGCGACGTGGTGGTCGAGGTCGGGGCTAACATTGGCGCGCACACTGTCCATCTGGCGCAATTGGTGGGCCCGGCCGGACGGGTTCATGCCTATGAGCCGCAGCGCGTGATTTTTCAGATGCTGTGTGCCAATGTGGCGCTCAACAGCTTGTTTAATGTCCATACGCATCACGCAGGCGTTGGTGCCGCCGCAGGCCAGCTGTACGTGCCGGCGTTGAATCACGCGGCCGTCAACAATTTCGGTGGGCTGTCGCTGTCCAGCGAAAAGCAGGGAGAGCCGGTGCCGGTGGTGGCGCTCGATGCATTGGAATTGCCATCGCTGAAGCTGCTCAAGATCGATGTCGAAGGCATGGAGCATGAGGTATTGAGCGGGGCGCGCCAACTGATCATGCAGCATCGTCCGTTACTGTATGTAGAGAATGACCGACGCGAAAAGTCGGCTGCATTGATCACCCTCATCGATGCACTTGGCTATGAGATGGTCTGGCATTTGCCGCGCTTGTATAACGAAAACAATTTTGCCGGCAACCCGGATAACGTCTTTGCCAACATCGTCTCTGCCAACCTGTTATGCGTGCCGAAAGAAGCCGGCATGACACTCAACGGTTTTCAAAAAGTGACCGGGCCGGATGACTGGTGGCTTGCAAGTTCGCCAGCGTCCCCGTCCGGCGTTTGATCGAAGCTAACTCTGGAGGATGAGGCCATGTCGCCTGAAGGCCGTAATCTGACCGTAACAGCGCATGCGCTCAATGCGACTGACCGACGTGCCCACTACGGTCACGACGGGGCGGTGCTCTGGCTTACCGGCTTGTCGGCATCGGGCAAGTCAAGTCTGGCCATGGCCCTGGAACATGCCCTGACCGCCCTGGGCTATTCCTGCTATGTGCTGGATGGCGATAACATCCGCACCGGATTGAATGCCAACCTTGGCTTCAGCCCTGAAGACCGAACCGAAAACATTCGACGCGTCAGCGAGGTGGCGGCGCTGTTCGCCGACGCCGGCCTGATCTGCATCACGGCGTTCATTTCACCCTATCGCGCAGACCGGGCCGCAGCGCGCTCGCGCTGTAAAAAGGCTTTTCACGAGATCCATGTGGCGGCCGACATCGCTGCCTGCGAGGCGCGCGATCCAAAGGGCTTGTACAGGAAGGCGCGGGCCGGCGAAATTCTTGAATTCACCGGCGTCAGTGCCCCTTATGAAGCCCCTGAGCATCCCGACCATGTGGTCGATAGCGGTGTGGAATCATTGGACCAAAGCCTGCAGAAATTGATTGCCTACGTAACGGCCAATCTGCCTGGTTGCTTCGGCACGGTGGTGCCGTCACCGCAAGCCAGTGACTAGTAAAGGCGTTGTTCCTGCGCCATCAATACCTCCACGAAGGCGCGACCTGTATCGACGCAAGGATCAACAGATCGTCGGCATGGAACGATACGTCGATAGCGCGATGGTGCTACAGACGCGATTGCGCCGGTCGATGTCATGTCATCGACAGTCGGCTTAAAGAGTTTGCGCGCAGCGGATCAACCAGGAAGATCCGGGAGATAATTAATAACAAGTGCATCGATCTTCCTGACTTTCCTGACTGAATCCGACATGAAAAAAACAATGACGCATGCGCGCTCGACCTGGCGGGCGCTTGCCCATGGCATGGCACTCGTCCTGTGCGGGCTGGCCCTGCATGGCACCGCGCAGGCCAGGCTGATCGAAGAGCAGATCGATGTGCCGGTGAAGCTACGCAATGTCTACGGCAAGGCCATCGAGCAGCCGATCAGGGTGACTGTATGGCGCGACGATGCCAATCCAGTCCCGGCGCCGGTTCTGGTTCTTAACCATGGGCGAGCCGTGGACGGGCAGGGGCGTGCCAACGTGGGACGGGCGCGATTTTCCGTGGCGGCGCGATTTTTTGTCGCGCAGGGCTTCATCGTGGCTGTGCCCACACGCATCGGTTATGGGGTGACCGGCGGGGAGGATATCGAAGACAGCGGCTCGTGCAATTCGAAACAGTATCCACCGGCATATCAGATCGCTGCAGATCAGACGCTGGCGGCACTTACGGCGGTACGGGCGTTGCCCAATGCCGATCAGGCGCGGTCAGTGATCGCGGGGCAGTCGTTTGGTGGTACTACTGCAATTACGGTTGCTTCACTTAATTTTCCGGGCGTGTCGGCGGCGATCAACTTCGCCGGTGGCGGTGGCGGCAATCCCAAGACGCATCCCCAGCGCCCATGCATGCCGCAAATGCTGGAACAGATGTTCGGCCAGTACGGCAAGACCGCGCGGATTCCTACCTTGTGGATATATACCCAGAACGACCAGTGGATGGGCCCCACCTATCCTCGAGAATGGTTCAACGCCTATCGGGCCGCCGGTGGTGCAGGGGAGTTCGAGTTGTATCCACCTCACGGCGAAGACGGGCATATGCTGTTCGCCAAGTTTCCCGAGGTGTGGCAACCGCGGGTGAAGCAATTCCTGGAGCAGAATGGGTTTGTGGCGCCAACGCGTAAAGGTGAGGCCAGGTAGCATGTCGGCACAATTCGAGCAAAGATGAAGTTTATTGCTCGACATCGCAAATCTATTAGGTGTTGATCAGTTAAAAACTAATACAGACAGAAAGATGTATTTTTCAGGCCACATTATGGTGGCTATCAAAAAAATAGGCCCGTAAAAACCGGCCCTTAAAACAGCCTCAAAAATGGGTTATCTTCCGTCCGGGAAAATTTAGACCGGGGTTTCAGGGAGAAGAATGCGAATGAACAAGCAACAGCCAGTCAACACGGGAAAACTTTCAGCACTGTCCATCGCCCTGGCGGCATGAATACAAGGATGGCCGGGTGCAGACCGGCGCCTGGTTATCTGCGTTATTTTTTCGACGCGCTGTGGCAGGCAGGCTGGAACGCCAGCATCTGCGGCCACTGGCTGGCCCAGTCGCCTTCGTGCGACAGGCCAGCGACAATGCGCAGGGTCGCGCAGGGTCCCGCCCTGGCGACAAAGCTGCGCGCAATGGCGGTGGGGACGACGCTGTCGTCGGCGCCGCTGAAGTGAACCTGGGCAATGCTGGCCACTCGGTCGACGACATCTATCGGATTGAGCGAGTCTGGCATCGGCGTGACCCGGTGCCAGCGATTGACCGCGTCGTGGTCCAGGTTGCCGGCCACCGTGCGCAGCGTGGCGATATCCTGGCGTCGGGCTGCCACCAGTACGGCAATGGCGCCGCCGCCGGAATAACCGACAAGGTTGACGGGCTGCCCTGGCACGCGCGCGGCGTAGCGGCTCACGGCGGCATCCATGGCCGTCACCACCTCTGGCGCAAAACGCTTGCCGGTCCAGTACGCCACGCTGCAACGCGGATCGTCCGTGATGGCGGTGAACTGACAGGGGCGCGCCAGGTAGACGACGTTGGCGCTGTGGTCGGCCGCCGCCAGGCGCAGTCCCAACGCCTGCCGCGGCGTGGGATCGTCCGAGGGCTGGTAGCGGCTGCGCCACGCCAGGCCGTCGCCTTCGATATAGACCGTGAGTGGTTGGTCGTGGCGCGAAATGCGCACGTAAGTCGTCAGCACAAAAGGCGGCGCAGCGATTTGCTCGCGCACCAGGCCCGCTTGTTGTCCCAGCGCGTCAGCCTGCTGGCGCGGATCGCTGGCACAGCCGGCCAGGATGCCAATGCCGATCAGGAAGAGCATCGGCAGCCGAATCCAGCCGTGGCGGGAAGACGATTGCGATGGGGAAGCCGTGCTGACCGATTGCTGCATCATGAGTTATTTCCGGGAGCGTATTCGTTCCCGGATTATGACCCGGGCGAGCCGGAAAGGGGGCTTGCGTTTATCCCCCCGAAGCGTAAATGTCAGGGCCTGTTCACGTTAAATCTGCGAGATGCGTTGCCCCCAGGCGGCGTGCTGGCAAGGCGTGCGGCAAGGCTGGTGGTGGCGCCACCAGCCTTGCCGTGCAACGCAGCCAGCGCGCCGCCTGGGGGCAACCCTTCGGGAGAGGCCGGCAAGCGTCGCCTGCCGTTGTTGCAGCTCCTTGCCGTAGCACCACTACGGCGCGTCGCTACGCCTAGCCAGACAACGCTTGCCGACCTCTCGCACTCGCAGATTTAATGTGAACAGGCCCTAGTGTTCTACGAGATCCCAGTCTCGGCTGTCGATGCGGGCCAATGGCTGCCGGCTCGGCACAATGCGCGCACCGCCGATGACGCCAGGCTGCGCTCCCCGCTCCAGCTTGAAGATACTGACTGCCTGAGAAAGATGCGCGGCCTGCTGCTGCAACGATTGCGCCGCAGCGGCGGCCTGTTCCACCAGCGCCGCATTCTGCTGGGTGGTCTCGTCCATCTGCGTGATGGCCCGGTTGATTTCTTCGATGCCGGTGCTTTGCTCGTGACTGGCCGCCGAGATCTCGGCGACGATATCGGTCACGTTCTTGACGCTCGCCACTACCTCGTCCATCGTCGCGCCGGCCTTGACCACCAGCTTGCTGCCGTCGTCGACCTTGGCCACCGAATCGTCGATCAGCAGCTTGATTTCCTTGGCGGCGGCGGCCGAGCGTTGCGCCAGGTTGCGTACCTCCGAGGCCACCACGGCAAAGCCGCGTCCCTGCTCGCCGGCGCGCGCCGCTTCCACGGCTGCGTTCAAGGCCAGGATGTTGGTCTGGAAAGCGATGCCGTCGATCACGCTGATGATGTCGACGATCTTGCGCGATGACGCATTGATGGCTTCCATGGTGCCGACCACTTCACCGACCACCATGCCGCCTTGCACGGCCACGTTCGAGGCCGAATTGGCCAGCTGGTTGGCGCGGCGTGCATTGTCGGCGTTCTGCTTGACGGTCGAGGTCATCTCTTCCATGGCCGATGCGGTCTCTTCCAGCGAGCCCGCCTGCTGCTCGGTGCGGGCCGACAGGTCCAGATTGCCGGAGGCGATTTCATCGGAGGCGGTGGTGATGCTCTCGGTGCCGCGGCGCACTTCGCCGACGATGCTGTGCAGACTCTCGTTCATCGCCTTCAACGCATGCATCAGCTGGCCGGTTTCATCCTTGCCGGTGGCCTGGATGCGCGCGCCCAGGTCGCCGTCGGCAATGCGACGGGCGACGCCTACGGCATCCTTCAGCGGCACCGAGATCATGCGCGCCAGCCACAGCGAAAGCAGCAGCGCCAGGACCACGCACACCACCAGCATGACGACGATGCCCAGGCGCGCTTCGCTATAAGTATGGCCGGCCAACTGGTTGGATTGCACCGCCTGCTCGTCGCGCGCCACCACTGCGCGTTCGACGCTGCCGAACATCTTGGTGTACTCGGCGGAAGATTCGATGTTGGCGGCTTGCGCCTCGTCCTTCTTGCCGGCCATCGACAGGCTGGAGATCTTTTCGTGGATGACGATGAAGCGGGCAAAGATGACGCGCAGTTCTTCATAGAGCTTGCGTTCGTCATCGGTGGTGCTCATCTCGTCGAGAATCTTTTGCTGGCCCATCAGCCGTTCGATCATTTTCTCGGTGCCGACCTTGTTGGCTTCCATCAGTTTCTGGTCGGTCAGCAGGATGTTCTGCGCGTCGCTGCCGCGGATGCGGTTCATCAGCAGTGCCATGTTCTGCAAGGTGCGGATCGATGGCAGCAAGCGGGTGGCGATGTCGCTCGAGGCGCCGTTTACCTGGCCCACTTTGTAGATCGCAAATACCCCCAGCAGCGAGACCAGGATGATGACCACCAGGAAGGTGGCAAGGAGCTTGGAGGCGATCTTCAGATCATAGAACCATTTCATGGTGTGTTCCTGTTGTGTTTGGCGCGGCAATCTTGCGCAGGATTATTGTTGCTTTAGTGATATCGGGTGCTGATTGCAAGGCCCCGCCGTCAACGCCGTCCTGCTGCGTGCGGATGGAATCTACCTCGTGGGCGCGGCAAAGGGATGGCGGTCGCCGCTGTGCGCTGTGGATGACGGCAGATGTGTACCCCTCGCCAGCGTCGTTGAAGATCAGCTGGTTCATCCCGTTTGGTCGCGGGAGTTGCGGCTGAGTGTAGGCTGATATTGCCGTATGTCAATTATCCAACGGTATAACTTTTTTGGATTTTGATGCAGGGCGGGGGCGCATGGCGCTGCAGGTGCATCTGGTGTTGTTGGCGATGTAATGTTTCAGTTGTAACCGGCGGTCTCTGGCTTGCAACAATGGTGAAGGCCAGCCGGCGCAAGATGCATCCATACCAACCGAATCAACAGGGAGAACATCATGCGAGTAGCCGTTTTCATTGGAATGATGACACTGGCCTTCGAGGCTCATGCTGGCCGGGGCGGCGCGATGCTGGCCAAGGATCTGGTCCGCCTGTTTTCCCATCTCTTTCATCAATGGGTGGGATGAAACGCACGACGCCGCCCCCTCGGTACGCCATGCTTTAGTGGGGGGCGGTGTCTGCCTTTGACGCCGCTGCGGCATCGGCCAGCGCCAGCACCTCACCCAGAAAAGCCCGTCCATCGGCATCCGCCGCCAATTGCACCAGCTCGTCTGCCGAGAAGCGTTGCGTTATATGTTGCGGGCAATTGAAGTCAAATGCCTCCACCGTGATGACGTATGCCCTTTCGACGCGCGCCTTGTAGGCCGGCAACGCCAACCGGGCCAGCAGGGCCGGGTCGTCCTGTTGGTGCACGATCCTGGCCCGGCCCCATACCTTGAGGCGGCTGCGGGTGGCGAAGTCCATCAGGATCAACGTCACGCGCCCGTCATTGTCGATATTGCCGGCCGAGATGTACTGCCGATTGCCGGAGAAATCGGCAAAGCCGATGGTGTGCTCATCGAGCACCTTCAGAAAGCCCCGGGGACCGCCGCGATGTTGCACATACGGCCAGCCGGATTCGCTCACGCTGGCCATGAAGAAGGTGTCCACATGCTCGATGAAGCCCTGCTCGCGTGGCGTTACCCGATCGCGCGACTGCACCTCATGGTCAAATCCGGCATTGGCGCCGGCGCTGCCGTAGCGCTGCTGGGCGCGGCGCACCGAGGGGGTGTAGGCAATGCTTGAGAAGGCGCGTGGCATGGTGATCTCCGGTGGGTTTGCTGTGACTCACTATGGTCTAGTTATCAGGTAACCGGAATCCTTATAGAATACAGAAGACTTTTTCTCTAAATGGAATAATGGCGGCATGGATCGACTGCATCTGATGACTGTCTTCGTCGCGGTGGCCGAGGCTGAAAGCTTCTCGGCTGCCGCGCGCCGGCTGTCGATGTCGTCGCCGGCCGTCACCCGTGCCATCACCACACTCGAAAAGCGCCTGGGCGTAAGGTTGCTCACGCGTACTACCCGTTTCGTGCGCGCCACGGAAGCTGGCTTGCGCTACCTGGAAGATGCGCGACGCATCATTGCCGAGGCCGACGAAGCGGACGAGGCGGTGAGCGGCATCAATGCCACGCCAAGGGGGCGGCTGATGGTGACCGCGCCGGTCCTGTTCGGCCGCATGTTCGTCACGCCCGTGGTGGTGGAATACCTGCGGCGCTATCCGGAGGTAACGGTGTCGGCCTTGTTTCTCGATCGTGTCGTCAACCTGATCGAAGAGGGCCTGGACGTGGGCGTGCGGATCGGGCATCTGCCCGATTCCAGCCTGCAGGCGATCCGGGTCGGTCAGGTGCGTAGCGTGTTGTGTGCCTCGCCGGCCTACCTGAAACAGCATGGCATGCTATCGGCGCCGGATGACCTGATGCGTCACACGCTCATTGCCCCTGGCATGACGCCGCAGGTCGAGTGGAAATTCATGCGCGATGCGCGTTCCATGTCGCTGAAGGTCACGCCGCGCCTGGTGGTGACCAGCATGGATGCTGCCATCGAGGCTGCGCGCAGCGGGTTTGGCATCGCGCGGGTGCTGTCGTACCAGATTGCGCCATGGGTGGCGACGGGCGAATTGCAGGTCGTTCTCGACCCATTCGAAACCGCCGCATTGCCGATCCATGTGATCCACCGTGAAGGACGGCAGTCGGCCGCGAAGGTGCGCAGTTTTGTCGATATGGTGGTTCAGGCGCTGCGGGCCGATGCGGCGCTTGGCCATCGTGAACATCAGTCCAGGTGAAGCCAGCCGGTTTCGCCGCCACCAGGAAGATAACGCCATGAAGCGCAAGCTGCATCTGTTAGTGATTGATCCACAAAATGATTTCTGTGACTTGCCGGCCGCTTACTTGCCGGCCGATCCGGCACTCAGGCCAAGCTTGCCAGTGGCAGGCGCCCATGCCGACCTGCAGCGGGTGGCGCGCCTGATCGATGAAGGCGGCGCCGGCTTGTCGGCCATCAGCATTACCCTCGATTCGCATCACCGACTCGATATCGCCCATCCGACTTTCTGGCAGCAGGGCGATGGTAGCGCTGTGTTGCCATTTACCCAGATCGTGGCGGCCGACGTGCGCAGCGGCGTCTACTTGCCACGCGATCCGCAATCGTTGCCGCGCACCCTGGCTTACCTGGATGCATTGGAGGCCGCGCAGCGTTATCAATTGATGGTGTGGCCGGTGCACTGCGAGATCGGCAGCTGGGGCGGGGCAGTGCACGCCGATGTGCGGGCCGCCTATAACCGTTGGGAAGAATCCACCCTGCGCATCGTCGCCAAGCTCGCCAAGGGCAGCAACCCATGGACCGAGCATTATTCGGCCGTGAAGGCCGAGGTGCCGGATGCCGACGACCCCGGCACCCAGCTCAACCGAGGCTTCATCGATGGCCTGGCGCAAGCCGATGCTGTCTATATCACGGGCGAGGCGGCCAGCCATTGCGTGCGCGCCACGACCGAGGACATCGTCGAGAACCTCGATGCGGCCGGCCGCGCGCGCCTGGTGCTGATCACCGACTGCATGAGCCCGGTGACCGGGTTCGAGGTGCAATCGCAGCAGTTCCTCGACCGGATGGCAGCCACCGGTGTGCGCCTGGCACGCACGGAAGATGTGCTGGATGAACTGAAGGCCAATGCCTGAATGCCGGCTTGTTGGCTTGCCAGATTCAGCGGCCAGCGTCGGCGGGCGCTTGCTCCGCCTGATCACCGCGCTCTGGCGCGCTGCCCGCAGGCAGTGGCGCTAGCGTCGGCAATTTCTTGTTGATCAGCGACAGGTTCTCGCGTTCGGTGCCATCGGGCATCACCGCCTGCTCGGCCGATAGCCAGTTGCCGGTATCTTTTGTCATTGCGTGCTCCTTGAAAATTATCAGAAGCAGCTTGAGCTGATTGGCGGCGGGGCTTATTGATGCATCTCAAACGGCTTCTGATTGCCTGCCTTAGCACGGACGGGGAGGGGCCGGTTCCATGGTCTTGGAGGGAAGTTATAGCGTTATAGATGATGTTTTATGATTCATAAGAGACTATCTATGAACGAATTTCCCACGGCGTGGAACTGTTGCGCGCTAGCCAACGCTGATGTGTTAGCCGAGATTAAATTCGGGCAAAGCTGATAGAATGATAGTTATTCTCATTCAATGAAACGCTCCGCGCCGACGCACTCATGTCGATATCCGAACCGCAGCATCAGCAACTGGGTGCGTTGTACAGCGATCACCATGGCTGGCTCAAGGGATGGCTGCGCGGCAAGCTCGGGTGCGCGGCAGATGCCGCCGACCTGGCGCAGGATACTTTCCTGCGACTGCTCAATCGCGAGCAGGGCGCATCGCCCGCTCCCGGCTTGCGTGAACCGCGAGCTTATCTCACCCGCATTGCCCAGGGCCTGGTGATCGATCACTGGCGCCGACGCGATGTCGAGCGGGCCTTCCTGGATGCCCTGGCGGCGCTGCCGGAAGCTGAAGCGCCTTCGCCTGAAACCCGTCTGCTGATCATCGAGACCCTGGTGCGAATCGATGCTGCGCTGAACGCGCTCAAGCCGCGGGCGCGCCAGGCTTTCCTGCTGGCGCAGCTCGATGGCTTGAGCGGGCCGGCCATTGCCGCGCAACTGGGCGTTTCGCTGGCCACCGTCGAACGCGACCTGAACGCGGCCTGGCAACAATGCTACCGGGTCTACTTCCTGTGAATTTCAGCGACGCGCGAGGACCGCAGGCGATCATCGATCCGCAGTTGATCGACCAGGCCATCGCCTGGAGCGTGCGCTTGCGCCTGCGCGCGACCAATGCCGGTGAACACCAGGCCTTCGAGGCCTGGCGCCGTGCCGATCCGCGGCATGAAGCCGCCTGGCGCCGCATCGAAACCATGCAGCAGGACATGCAGCACGTGCGCGCCTTGCCGCCGCAACTGGCGGGGCAGGTCCTGGCCGCCAGCGCCCAGGGAGCGGTCGGGCGACGTCGCAATGCGATGAAGCTGATGCTCGGTGGCGCCATGGTGGGGACGGCTGTCTACGCCGGTCGCGACAGCGCCTGGATCCAGATGGCAACGGCCGACTACAGCACCGGTGTCGGTCACCGGCGCACGGTGCAACTCGACGATGGCAGCCAACTGGTGCTCAATACCGATACCGCCGTCAATGTGCGCTATGAAGCCAGCCGACGCCTGATCGAGGTGCGTCGCGGCGAGATACTGGTCACCACCGGGCGCGATGCGGCGTCGTCGCAACGGCGGCCCTTCATGGTCAGCACCGACGACGGCATGATGCTGGCCAAGGGGACTAAGTTTCTGGTGCGCAAGGAAACCGGGCAGACCCGCCTGACGGTGCTCGAACATGCGGTCGAGCTCACCAGCGCCGCAGGGACGGCCCCCGTGCTGGCCCAGGCCGGCGACAGCCTGTACATGTCGCGCCAGGCGATCTGGAAGGCCGACGCGGTCGACTTCGATCCGGTGGCGTGGACCGAGGGCGTCATCGCCGCCCGCGAGATGCGCATGGACCAGTTCATCGCCGAGCTGTCGCGCTATCGGAAGGGGTTGCTCAGGTGCGACCCGGCGGTGGCCGCCTTGCCGGTGTCGGGCGTGTTCCAGCTGCAGGATACCGACCGCACCATCGATGTATTGCTGGCGACCCAGCCGGTGGCGGCGCGTTTCCGTACACGGTACTGGGTCACGATCATCGCGCGGCAACCCGGCTGACGATAAAAATAATCAAAAATAAGTGAGGGGATTTGCGAAGTGCTGCGGCAAGCAAGTTAGAGATCCTGACTTGTAGCCCAACCCATCGATAATCCCATGCCACCTGTAAATATCCCGCATCCTGTCAAACGCCCGCTGGCGCATGCCGTCGGCGGCGCCATGTTATTGATGGCGCTTGGCCTGCCCTTGGGCATGAGCCAGTACGCCATGGCGCAAACTGCGGCCAATCCCGGCGCGACCACCCACAGTTTCAGAATCGCAGCCGGCCCGCTGGACGCCGCGCTCGACCAGTTCGCCCGCGAAGCCCGCATCACGCTGGCCTATGATGCGGCCACGCTGCGCGGCTTGCGTTCGTCATCGCTCAATGGCAGTTATACCGTCGACGCCGGCCTGGCGGTACTGCTGGCCGGCAGCGGCATGGGCGCGGTACGCCTGAGCGGCAGCGAGTACACGGTGCGCGCAGTGGCTGCTGCCGATGCCGGCGCGGCGGCGGCAGGTCCATTGCCGACCATTACCGTCAAGGACGACGTCGAATCCGAGACCGCGCTTACTCCGGTGGCTGGCAATGTCGCGCGCATCAGTCGCGTTGGCACCAAGACCGACACTTCGCTGAAAGAAACGCCGCAGTCGATTTCTGTCATTACCCGCGACCAGCTCGATGCGCAAGGCGTGGAAAGCATCGCCGAAGGGTTGCGTTATACCCCCGGCGTGGTCGCCCAGTACGGCAATACCGACCTGCGCTACGACTGGCTGACGGTGCGAGGTTTCGTGCCCGGGCGCTATCTGGATGGCATGCGGTTGCCGTTCGGGGTCCGGGGTTATTCGCAGCCACGGGTCGAGCCGTTCGGCCTGGAACGGGTCGAGGTCCTGAAGGGACCGAGTTCACTGCTGTATGGCCAGGCCAATCCTGGCGGTCTGGTCAACATGGTCAGCAAACGGCCTACCGCCGAGACCGTGCGCGAAATTGAGCTGCAATACGGTAGCCATAACCGCAAGCAGATCGGCATCGACCTGGGCGGCAAGATCGACGAGACCGGCGAATGGACTTACCGCCTGGTGGCCCTGGGGCGCAAGAGCGACACCGCCTATAACTTCGTCAGTGAAGAAAAGACCTATCTGGCGCCGTCGCTGACCTGGCGCCCGAACGCCGACACCCGGCTGACCTTGCTGGCGCAATACCAGAAGATCGATTCCAAAGGCGGTGGCGGCGCGCCGGTGCTGACGGCCAACGGCACGCTCTACACCAATCGCTTCGCTGCGCTCGATCGCAGCACCTTCGCCGGCGAACCTGACTTCGACCGCTTTACCAACGAACAGTACTTTTTTGGCTATGAGTTCGAGCAGAACCTGAATGCCAACTGGAGCGTGCGCCAGAACCTGCGTTTCGGCGAAGTCGATGCCGATACCCGACGGGTGCAGGCGGCCTGTGTGACGACGCCCTGCAATCCGGCCACGCTGGGCCGTTATGCCTGGGCCTTCCCCGAGAAGTCGCGCATGTTCACGGTCGATAACCAGTTGCAGGGCAACTTCAATGCGGGGCCGACCAAGCACACACTGCTGGTCGGTGTCGACTACTCGACCGAGCGCGCCCACTACAGCGAAAGCTCGCTCAGCGTGCTGGGCAGCCTGTTCAATGCGTATGCGCCGGTCTATGGCACTTACAGTGGCGTGGTGCCGCCCGCAGCCACTCGCATCCAGCAGGACCGCGACCAGTTGGGCACCTATCTGCAGGACCAGATCCGGCTGCAGCGCTGGACCCTGGTCGCCGGTGGTCGTTACGACTGGGCCGACACCAAGACCCGCACCATCACCAGCACCGCGAACACGCTGGTGTCGCAAAGCGATTCGGCATTCACCGGTCGCCTGGGACTGCTGTACAGCTTTGACAATGGCATTACCCCGTATGTCAGTTACTCGACATCGTTCCAGCCGACGGTGGGCACCAGCCGTACCGCCGCCGTGTTCAAGCCGACCAAGGGCCGGCAGACCGAAGCGGGCGTGAAGTATCAGCCGGACGGATCGAAGACCATGATCACGCTGTCGGCCTACGAATTGACCCAGCAGAACGTCACCACGCCCGATCCGCTCAATACCAGCTTCAATGAGCAGACCGGGGAAGTGCGAGTGCGCGGCATCGAGCTGGAAGGCAAGGTGCAATTGCAGAAAGGCCTGGACCTGATCGCCTCGTATGGCTACACCGACAGCAAGATCACCAAGGCCAACACCAGCGGCGGCGTCAACAACACCGGCAATCGCCTGGCCTTCGTGCCGCGCAACCAGGCCAGCGCCTGGCTCGACTACACGGTCCAGAATGCGGACCTGGCCGGCTTGGGCGGTGGTTTCGGCGCGCGTTACCTGGGCGAGAATTTCGGTGACAACGGCAACATCTATCACATGCCCGGTGTGACCCTGTTCGATGCGGCCTTGCGCTATGACTTCGGCAAGACCAATGCGCAACTGAAGGGGCTGCGCATGTCGCTCAATGCGTCCAACATCTTCAACAAGAACTATGTTGCAGCGTGTCTCGGTACAACGGGTTGTTACTACGGTGATGGCCGCAGTGTCTATCTGACGATGAAATACGGTTGGTAATGCTGGTGTCCGGGCGCTGATGTTATTAGACACGACGCCTCGCTTGCCGCTGCCGCCAGACGATAAGAAGTCTGGCGGCAGCGGCATTTTTCATGGCGTAGACGACGCCGTTGATGCACGACAGTTATTCGTCAGCCCGGTGTGTAACAATGTTCGCCAACATGGCGAGGAGACATTGTGCAGCGTCAGCACACCATCAAACGAGATCTGTGGATTCTGTGGGCCTTCATTGCGCTCATCGCCCTGGTATTGGCCTGGTTGCTGTTCCAGCTAAGCCGGCAGGGGGCCGGCGCGCAGGTCGAACAGGCCACGCGACAGATCGGCTTGAGTTGCCAGGCCATGAGCGTGGGCGCGGCCCGCGCACCGGTCGCCAGCGTGGCCGCCGCCCAGGCCGTGATCGACCTGGCCTTGCGCGACCAGCCGGGCGTGGAAGGCGGTTTCTGGCAGGATGGCCAGGGCCTGTTCGCCTATGCCTTTCCGACCTACGACGGCAGCGGCGTCAAGCGCGACGCCCCCAGCGCCGAGCAGGAGCGCATCGTCGCCACCGCGCAACGCGCGGCCAACGCAGGCAATCTGGTCACCGATGTCCGACCGGGTCTGCGCGAATCGGTCGTGTTTGCTGCCTGTCCGGTCACCGGCGACGCCAGCGGTCGTATTGCTTGGACCCTCAAGCGCGTCGCCCTCATGCGTGCCGGGGTGCTTGATCAGTTGCTGTTCTCTACCAGCCTCCTGTTAGGGTTTGTCGTGCTGTCCGGCATCTGGCTGGGATGGACCTTGTCGCGTTGGCGGCGCCAGTCCGAAGCGCTTGCTGCGCAGTTGTCGCAGGCCGAACGAATGGCGACGCTGGGCCGGGTGGCGGCGGGACTGGCGCACGAAATACGCAATCCCATCGGCACCATGCGCATGAAGGCAGAAAACGCGCTGGCGGCGCCGCCCGAATTGCAGCAAGCCCGGACCGCCGGGGCGCTTGAAGCGGTACTGGCGCAAACCGAACGGCTCGAAGCGCTGGTGTCGAGCCTGCTGGCGCTGGGGCAACCCTTTCATGTCCAGCGCCAGGCGATCGATTTGCACGACTGGCTGCGGCAACGACGCCTGGAACATGAAGAATCGGCAGCCCGCAGCGGCGTGCAGATCGAACTGGATATCGACACCGGCAGCTTTGTCGATGGCCTGCGCACCGTTTCCCTGGATCCGGTGCAGATGGCGCGCGCACTCGATAATCTGTTGATCAATGCCCTGGCGCATTGCAGCGCGGGTGGCACCATCGTGATGGGCGCACGCCTGGCGCGGCGAGATCGGCTGGTGCTGCGGGTGGTCGATGACGGCCCCGGGGTGGCGCCGGAATTGCAGGATCGTCTATTCGATCCGTTCGTGAGCAACCGGGTCGGCGGCACCGGTCTCGGATTGGCGCTGGTGCGCGAAATCGTCCAGGCTCATGGCGGCTATATCGTGTTGGTCAGCGCCAGTGCCGGCGCGCACTTTGAAATGGAGTTGCCATGGCATGCATCCTGATCGTCGATGATGATGCCGCCTTTCGCAGCGGCCTGGCAGAGATGCTCGCCGACCTTGGGCATGAGGTGCTGGAAGCCGCCAGTACCGAGGCCGGCTTGCAGCACGTTAAACGGACACGGATCGACGCCGCCATCGTCGACCTGCGCATGCCGGGCGATGACGGCCTGGTCTTCCTGCGTCGGGCTTCGGCCGTGGCGCCGCTCGCCTGCATCATGCTGACGGCCTACGCCAGCGGCGACAATACCATCGAGGCGATGCGCCTGGGCGCTTTCGATCATCTGACCAAGCCGGTAGCGCGCAGCACCCTGGTCGATACGCTGGAGCGTCTGCTGCAACAGAGTCGATCCGCCGATGACGCAGCGCCGCCGGCCAAACCTGGCGCACCGGCCGACAAACACGACCTGGTCGGCGGCAGCGAAGCAATGCGTCAGGTATTCAAGCAGGTGGGCCGGGCTGCCGCCAGCGACGCCACCGTATTGGTGCTCGGCGAGACCGGCACCGGCAAGGAACTGGTGGCCAGGGCGCTGCATCGCAACAGCGAACGCGCGGCGCGCCCCTTTGTGGCGGTCAATTGCGCGGCGATGGCGGCGGAGTTGATCGAAAGCGAACTGTTCGGTCATGTCAAAGGCGCTTTTACCGGCGCCATCGCGTCCCGCCCGGGGCGCTTTGTCGAGGCCGATGGCGGCACGCTGTTTCTGGATGAGATCGGCGACATGGCGCTGGCCACCCAGGCCAAGATCCTGCGTGTCCTGCAGGAGCGCGAAGTCATGCCGCTCGGCGGCAGTCGCCTTACGCCCGTAGACGTGCGCATCGTCGCCGCGACGCATCGCAATCTGCCGCAGGAGATCAGGGAAGGGCGCTTTCGGGAAGACCTCTGGTATCGGTTGCAGGTGGTGCCGATCACGATCCCGCCGCTGCGCGAACGCCTGGGCGATATCCTGCAGATCGCCGAGCATTTCCTGCGGCTGCTGGGCGGCGATACGCCCAAACGGATTTCCCCGGCGGCCGCCAAGCAGCTGCTGGCCTACCCGTGGCCCGGCAATGTCCGTGAGCTGCGCAACCAGATGGAGCGTGCTGCCATCCTCAGTCGCGGCACCTGCATCGAGCCGGAACACCTGGCCTTGTCGGCCGCCGCCGAACCCGGCGCTGATGCGACGGTGTTCTGGGACGGCAAGCTCGATGAGGCGCTGGCCCACGTCGAGCGGGTGATGATCCAGCGTGCGCTGGCAGCGGCCAACGATAACCGCGCCGAGGCCGCGCGCCGGCTCGGTATCTCGCGACAGCAGTTGTATCGCAAGCTGGACGAATACGGCATGCACTGAGCCCGGTGTCCGTTTTGCAGACATGCCGGTGTCACGGTAACGGACAGGGTTGCGGTGCGCGTGTGATTAACTTATTGATTTAAAAGAGTTATTTTTCTGGCATGCGGCTTGCTGAATGTGAACTGCCTCAACCACATTCAGGAGTCGTCATGACCGATTTGAATCAACTTCCATCCTCCCGCCGCGCCTGCGCCGTGCTGGTCTTGCTGGGCAGCCTGGTGGCGCAGAGCGCCTCGGCCTTGCCACCGGCCGGGCCGCCATCTCCCCCGTCTTCACTGGAAACCGCGGTGCTGTCCCAGGCACCGGTGGTCGAAGGACGCGTCACTCGCCTGTTGATCAATCCCTATGGCGAAGTCGACGGCCTGCTGATGAGCGATCGGGTGGTGGTCAAGCTGCCGCCTCATTTGTCTGATGCGCTGGTCGCCGTCGCCGCGCCAGGACAATCGGTGCGTGTGTTCGGCTTTACGGAAGCGCCCGGCAGCGTCAAGGCCGATGCGGTGGTCAACCTGGGCAGCGGGCAGATCGTCTTCGACCGGCCGCCCGGCATCGATGGCGTCGCGCCGTTGCCGCCGCACCTGCGCACCGGGCAATTGCGTCAACTCCAGGTCGAAGGCCGGGTCGATGTGGTGTTGACGGGGCCGCGCGGGGAAGCCAATGGCGTGATCCTCGACAACGGCAGCATCGTGCGCTTCGCGCCTGACGGCCTGCGCTCGCCATTGCAGCGCGGTACGCCCTTCGCCGCGACCGGTCTTGGCACCACCAATACCTACGGCACCGCGCTGGAAGCCATCAGCGTCGGCGCCAGCCTCGGTTCGCTGCAGCAGATCTACGGCCGGCTGCGTTGAACCGGCGCCCCTGCCGCCGGTCTCTGGATCAGGCCCGCCGCGTCTGCTGCGAGCCGGTCCATCCACTTAGACGAGAACAAAAAATCATGTCGCCACGCATCCTTCCCATCGTTTTCCTGATTGTCTCCAACGTGTTCATGACCTTCGCCTGGTATGGACACCTGAAATTCACCAGCAAGCCCTTGTACCAGGTCATCCTGGTCAGCTGGCTGATCGCCCTGGCCGAATACTGCTTTGCCGTGCCCGCCAATCGCATCGGTCATACGGTCTATAACGCGGCCGAACTCAAGACCATGCAGGAGGTCATCACGCTGGTGGTGTTTTCGGTCTTTTCCGTGCTCTACCTGGGCGAGCAGTTCACCGTCAATCACCTGATCGGCTTCGCGTTCATCTGCGCCGGGGCCTTCTTCATCTTCAAGGGCCCGATAGGGTGACCGGCATGACCAACGCTGCTTCGGTAAGCTGGCTGGCCCGGCTCAATTTCTTCCTGGCCGACGTGCGGGATGGCCTCGGGCCTTTTCTCGGCATCTTCCTGATGGGGCAGGGATGGCGCGCCGATGATATCGGCTATGTGATGAGCATCGGCGGCATCGCCGGCATGCTGGCCACTACTCCCGTGGGGGCGTTGATCGATGTCACCCGATCCAAGCGGCTGGTATTGGCGGCGGCTTCGGTGCTGGTGGTGGTGGGCTCGATGGCCTTGTTCGTCTCGACTTCGTTCGGCGTGACGGCGGCCTCCCAGATCGGCACCGGCATCGTCGGCGCCATTATCGGTCCTGCCATCGCGGGGCTGACCCTCGGCATGGTCGGCCATGACCGGCTGGCGCATCAGCTGGGCATTAACGAAGCCTGGAATCATGGCGGTAACGTGGTATCGGCAGCATTGGCTGGCGCCCTCGGGTTTTACTGGGGCGTGGCAGCGGTGTTCGTGCTGATGGCATTGATGGCGCTGGCTTCGCTGGGCTGCCTGTGGCGTATTCGCCCCGACGATATCGATCACGACCTGGCGCGCGGACTCGAACCGGATGCGGGGCATCGACGTCCGGCGTCGGCGTGGAAGGTCCTGCTCGGATCGCGTGCGCTGATGATACTGGCCGTGGCGATGATGCTGTTTCACATGGGCAACGCCGCCATGCTGCCTTTGCTGGGCCAATCTGCCATGGCACGCGGAGAAATCGATCCGAGTCTGTTTACCGCCCTCACCGTGATCGTCGCGCAACTGGTGATGATCCCCGTCGCCTTGCTGGCCGGGCGCATCGCCACGCGCCATGGTTATGGCCTGCTGGTGTCGATGGCGCTGCTGGCCTTGCCGCTGCGCGGACTGGTCGCCGGGCATTGGGATTCGGCCTGGGCACTGATCCCGGTGCAGGTTCTCGATGGCGTCGGCGCCGGGCTGTTGGGCGTGGCGCTGCCCGGTTTCGTCGCTGGCATTCTGCGTGGCAGCGGCCACGTCAATATCGGTCTGGGGGCGGTGATGACGATCCAGGGCATCGGGGCGTCGCTGAGCCCGGCGCTGGCCGGCGCCATCGCCGCCCGCTACGGGTATGGCCCGGCGTTCCTTGCGCTGACCGTCATCTCGGTGGCGGCGCTGTTGCTGTGGGTGGTCGGCGGCGTGCGGGGCAGGCCCGGGTTGGCAACCCCGCACCGGCCCGCGCAGGATTGATCCGGGCATGACCGGCACTTCACTTTGCCTGCTGCGCCCGCTTGACGTCGGCTTCCGTCACCGGCTTGGCCGGGGCCTTGGTGGCTGGCGCCTTGGGCGCGGCGCGGGTCTTTTCCGATTCGGCAATGGCGGCGCCGCAGTTGGCGTCCGGTGCGCGGCTGACGTTGACCAGCGGCAGCACGGCGGCCAGCGGGTTGATCGCCGCCAGCGCAATCGCGGCGCCTGCCTTCAGCGCCAGCGGACCCTTGTAGGGGCCGACATCGGGATCGGCGAAGGTGCCCTTGGCATACAAGGGCGTACGCAGCGAGATCACGCGCGGTCCCTTGGTGCGGGGGCGGATGTCGAGGTCGAGTTTCTCCTGCGCTGCGTCGACGTTGCCGCTGACTTCGATCAGCGCGTCGTCGGTGTCGAGCACGAAGCGGCGCACGTCGGCGCGGCCATTGGTGACCTTGAAGTCGCTGGCCAGGCAGTTCATGTGCACCTGTTTGTCGCCGAACAACTTGACGAAGATGGCGTTGGCGATGTTCAGGCCGGCCGCTTCCAGGATGAATTCGCTGACCGAGCCTTCGGTCACCACCGCGCTCATCTCGCCGTTGGCGCTGCCCACCATGGCCGCCACCGAATTGCCATGGCCGGAGAGCGCCGCATCGCCATTGACCTCGCCGAAGCTGGCCTGCATCGATTGCACCTTCGGAAACAGCGCCTTGATCTTCAGGTGCCGCGCGGCGATCCTGATCTGCGCCTCGATCTGGCGCTGGCGACCATCAAGTGAGATGTTGGAGGTGATGTTGCCCTCGGCCATGCCGAAATTGAGCGGCGTCAGCGTCAGTACCCGATCCTTCATGTGGATCTCGGCGACGATGTCCTGCAGCGGGATATCGTGCGTGCGCACCAGCTTCTTGCCGGTGAACTTGACGTCGGCATCCAGCGCGCCCCATTGCCCGGGATTGAACTGCTCGACCGGCAGCGCCTTGCCATCCGGCTGCACCGGCGCCTGGTCGCGTGCCTTCTTGCTTTGATTGCTATCGGCGCCGATGGTAGGGCCAAGGTCTTCCAGACGCAACTGGCGTGAGGTCAACGTGCCGCGCAGCAGCGGGCGCGGCGCGCGGGTCAGGTAGTCGAGGGTGCCGGACAGGTCGCTGCCACCGACGGTGCCGGTGAAGTCCCGATAGGTCCAGTCCCAGTTGTCGCCATTCTTCTTGCCCAGCAGGCGGCCGCGGGTGGCGTAGGCCGGGGTTTCCGGCAACAGCACACCGGTCAGCGGATACAGACTGGCCATGCTGTCGCCACCCAGCGCCAGCGCCAGATCGATGCCCGACAGCGAGCGCGGGTCGGTCAGCGTGCCATCCACCGAGATGCGGTTCTTGCCCAGTTCGGCACTGGCCTGGACCGGGTAGACGGTCTTTTCATCTTCAAGTTGAAGCAGCGCGCCGGCCTTGCCGGAACCCTTGATGGGGGCCTTCCGATACGTGCCGCCGAGCTCGAAGCGCAGGCCGAACTTGGGCAGTGCCTCCTTGTTGGCGGGTGCGGCTTGCAGGCTCGACTCGCCGGCGATGGAGGCGACATTGGCCTTCAGGTCCAGTGCGATGGCTTCGTCGAGATAGCGCAGGCGGCCGTCGGCGAAGGCCAGGCGCTGCACTTCAACGCGCCAGGCCGAGGGCTTGTCGTCCTTCTCGTCCTGCTTGAAGGTCCATGAATTGCGGCCGTCGGCGCGGCGTTCGAGCGCCACGTTGGGGGCTTCCAGTTCGACATCGGTCAGTACCGCGCGGCGGCTGAGCAACGCCAGCGGGTGCAGCGCCACCACCACCCGGCCGGCGCTGACCATGTCTGGCCCCACGCCGCTCCATTCGGGATTGCTCATATGGACGTCGGCGGCGCTGATGCGCGGGCGGGGCACGTAGCGACGCCAGCCGGGTTCGGTTTCCAGTCCGCGCGCAAACGCTACCTTGAGGTCGCCGCGAATGGCAAAGTTGCGGCCGGTGGCCTGCGACACCTTGTCGTTGATGTAAGGACGCGCGCGGTTCCAGTCGAAGGTGATGATGAAGATGATGACGGCCGCGACCAGTGCCGCCAACGCAATGACGATGATCGAGACGATCTTGATGGGCCGGGAGAGAGTCATAGTTAGTATTTTGCCCGCTGGTGTCCAGGCTATGCCCGAAGCTCAGCACGCCAAGTTGCCGATGTGACCATTGTCGGCAGGGGGTGGCGCAGTTCCTATCGGCCAATGACCCGTAAGCAAGTAGGAATCGAGGCATCGATGTCAGATTCTGTCTTACATGCTCCCGAATGCGCCGGTGCAGCATGAAGAGTTCGGCTGACTTGCATCGTCGACCTTCGCCGATGGCCGGCAACAGTGGCTCGGGTCATGCTGTGGCAACCAGACCGATTCCCAGAGGACCTATGCTTTCGACGATGCACGAAGTGAACGCAGCCGAGGCTGCATCACGCGCTTATTCCGAGCGCAAGGAGCGGGCCGCCACGCCTGCGCGAGACGTGGTGGACATGCTCGGCGGCGCGCGGATCGATGCCGCCGCCTTGCGCGTGGGCAAGCAATACCTGGCGCATCAGATCGAACTGGCCGCCCGACTCGACTGCGACCTGCCGGCCGACCCGGCGCAATTGGTGGACTGGATCGAAGGGCGCGCGCAACGCGTGGGCGAGCAATACGCGCAATATCTGGCGCAGCGTAGCGCAGGCGGCCCGAGGCGCTTCTTTGGGTCACAGGCGCACGCTTTGTATTTTCTGGCGACGGTGGCGCCGACCAAGCTGGTCGATGGCGCATGGCTCTACGGCACGCTGCGCTGCTGGAAGGATCCTGTGGCGAGACCGCTGATCCTGACCTATCTGGAAGAACTGGGCGATGGCCTGCCGGCGATGAATCACGTTGCCATGTATCGGCAGTTGCTGGCCCGCCATGATGGCGACATGCACTTGCCGCAGGCCGATGAATTCTATGTCCAGCCGGCGATCCAACTGGCGCTGGGACATCATGCCGACGAACTGTTACCCGAGGCGATCGGTTTCAATCTCGGTTATGAACAGCTGCCGCTGCACTTGTTGATCACTGCCTATGAGCTCAACGAGCTCGGCATCGATCCTTACTATTTCACGCTGCATGTCACCATCGATAACGCCGCCAGTGGCCATGCCAGCAAAGCCGCAGCGGCAGTCGTCGACGCTGCCGCGCAGTACCCGGACCGGCAGGATTTCATGCGGCGCTTGCGGCATGGCTATCTGCTCAACGAATTGGGTGCGAGCACGATGGACATCATCGAAGGATTCGATCTCGACCAGGAAGTGGTGCGCATGCTGGCGAGCAAGGCGCGCTACGGCAGCCACATGCATTCCGACTATTGCCGCTTCGGCGGCAAGACCGTGAACCAGTGGCTGCAGGACCCGGCATCGACCGCAGACTTTCTCGCCGAACTCCAGAAAAGCCGGTGGATCGAGCGCGGCCGTGCTGCCGATGAAAGTCGCTTCTGGCGATTGATCGAACGCGCCGGCGGCGAGATGTTCGGCGTCTTCGACGGTGTCGAGAAACAACTCTTGAAGGATTGGATAGAGCACGGCTGGAGCGACGCGCCACCGGTTCGCAGCTTTCGTGCGGCAGCGCGCCTGCGCGAACGCCAGGCCGGTATTGCGCCGGCCAGCGGCAATGGCGATGTGCCGCCGGTGGCCGCATGCCCGGCCGGCGATCTGGATGCGCTGATCGCAGACCTGTCGCCGGGGCGTCATCACACGCCGGCGGGCCTGGCGGCGACACGCGCATTCAGTGCGCTGTATCGGTGCCAGTGAGCCGGGTCAGAAGCGATGTCGCAGGCCTGCGCGCAGTACCGTCTGGCTGCGGTCGTCGCCGGGCGCGGATGAATAGGCCGCGCCGATGATGCCGGGGTTGATGACCTCGCTGGCTTGCTGACGGCTTGCGACCAGGTACACATCGGTGCGGCGCGAAAACAGGTAATCCACCCCCAGGTTGAACTGGGTGGTGTGGCCGCGCGTGGCGCCAGTGGTCGCGCGCGCCAGATCAATGCGGTCGTGGATCGCGCTGCCCAGCAGATGCAGGCGGCTGTCGAGTGCATAGTCGACGCCGAGATCGATGACGTTGGCGCGGGTGGCGTTGGTGAGGCTGGTCAGGCCAGTGGTGGCGATGGCTGTTTGCAGCGGCAAGCGGGTCTGGGACCAGGCCCCGAACAGCTTGGCCGGTCCCGCCTGGACACTGGCGCCGATGGTAAAGGTTTTCAGCGCGGTGTCGCCCGCGTGCGCCACAGTGGTGTCGGTGGCCAATGCGCTTTGGTAGTAAGCGGCCCCCAGCCCGAAGCCGCCGTTGGCGTAGTTGCCGCCGATGCCCAGCGCGCGTCCGGCCGACTGGCTGCCGGCGACTTCGCCCATGCCATAGAACAGGCTGGTGGTGAAACCGCCATAAGCCGGGCTATCGAAACGCAATGAATTGCTGGTGCGCCCGCCGGTGATGCGATCCTGGCCATTGAAGTGCGCGGCGCGCATGCCACCGCCGCCGAAGATCTGGAACGAGGTATAGCGGGTGCCGATGTCTTCCAGCATATCCGTCTGGCGGCCTGCCGTCAGTGTGCCCCACGGGCCGTTCAGGCCGAGCACCGACTTGCGGTCGAATAAGGTGCCGGGCGTGGCCATGGCGCCGCTGTCGGCGTCGAAGCCGTTTTCCAGCTGGAAGATTGCCGACAGGCCGCCGCCCAGGTCCTCCTTGCCGCGAAAGCCGATGCGCGAGGCCATCTGGTCGCCGGAATCGAGACTCATGCGGCTGCGATTGTCGGCGCCCATGGCGCTGGTATAGGCCAGGCTCATGTCGATGACGCCGTAGACGGTGACGCTGGTGTCCTGGGCGTGGACGGCGCTGGCTGCAAACGTGCAGGCGAGCAAGGCAAGGGTGTTCTTGTTCATGCGGATCCGGTAAGCGATGTGGGATGGGTTGCCCGCATCTTAGGTCGCTGCTTGTCGAATCGCTATTGTCTGTTGGGATAGCACGCCCGCGCGCCACGCAATCGATCGGCTTTTGCATCGGCGTCGGATTTTGTTAGGATGCCGATCTCACCTTACCCATCGAAGCCGCCATGTCCTTCTCGCGTATTGCTTGCAGTCTTGCCATCATCTCGAGCCTCGCCGCCTGCGCCAACCTCGCGCCTGAGCGGGTAGTCGAGCAGACCGCTTCATCGACCGACCGCAGCGCCTCCAACGCGCTGCGCAACAAGCAGCGCGCGCTGGCGTTCTATGGCGAGTTCTTCAATCGTCATGATCTGAGTGCGGCCGAGCGCTATATCGCCCCCGCCTACATCCAGCACAACCCGCGCGTGGCCAATGGGCGCGACGCCTTCGTGGCGGCCTTTACCGCCATCTTCGCTCGTTATCCGCAGCGTCACAGCACCATCCACGCCGCCATCGCCGAGGGCGACCTGGTGGCGTTGCACGTGCATACGGTCACCGACAGCAACGATATCGGCATGGCCATCGTGGATATTTTCCGCTTCGATAACGCCGGCAACATCGTCGAACACTGGGACGTGATGCAGCCGGTGCCGGCGACCACCGCCAGCGGCAACGGCATGTTCAAGTAAGCAGGGGCAGGGCGGGACCGGGGACTTGTAATGCTGCAAACAGATGTTGCAGCAATGCGTAAATCCGGCCATATAAATGATGGTCGGCAACGAAATTAACGGCGTATTGGCTCTATACTTCCGTAACTTCGTTTCTTCAATCCAATATCTTCCATGGGCTCACTGACGTACAAGATGACCTACGCGGCCTGTGAGGTCACCATCGTGGGCGTCGAGCTGACTGAATGCTGGCATCTCGCAGTCGAGGTCTGCCAGCCGGGGCGCAAGCCCGTAGTGTGGCGCGACCGGCGCTCGACCTTTCCCGACTTCCAGAGCCTGCGCTCGCATGGCGTGCTATGGGCCAAGCGCTTCATCGACGACGGCGCGCCGTACCAGCAGGAGCTGATGCTGCGGCCCGACTATCCCGACCCCGACGCCGCCTGAGCTTCGCCTGTGTTAGGCCGCCGGTGCCACCATGGCGCCATTGATGCGATGGCGCTGCAGCGCTTTCGGTTAGCGGTCGATCACCCGCCGCGCAAATTTCTCGAGGTAGTCCATCAGCCGCGTGGCGCCCGCCACGGCCGCACTTTCGTCGCCGCTGGCGATACCTTTCGCCAGTTCCATATGCGCCGCGGCGCCTTCCTTGATTTCGCCTTCGTGCTGGTACGAATACCAGAAGCGGCGGCACTGCACCACCAGCGGCAGGACGCACTTGACGGCCGAGTCGTTGCCGCAGGCCAGGTGCGTGACCAGGTCGAGCTGGTGGTCAGCCAGCATGTAGGCGTCGAGGTCGTGGGCGTCGGCGGCGGCGATCATCTGCTGGGCGTGATGCACGATCTGGTCGCGTTGCTGGCGGGTGGCGCGGCGGGCGGCCATGGAAGCGATCAGGTTTTCCAGCACCCGACGGGTGGCGATCACATCCAGGTGGTCGGCCAAGTCGATGGCCGACACCAGCAGGCCACGGCGCGGCTGTTGCACGATCAGGCCGAGCGAAGCCATGCGCAGCAGCGCCTCGCGCACGGGGGTGCGGCCGAGGCCGGTGCGCTCCACGATGTCGGCCTCGACGATGGGCGATCCCGGCTCCAGCACCAGCGTGGAGAACAGGCGCTCGATCGCATCGTAGGCGTGCTCAGCGGCGCGCCGTTTGGGCGCGGCCGGAAGTTTCTTGCTAGCCATGTTCACCTTTCTGGGAAGCCGCTTGCCGGCGCGCGAGGAATGCCTGCCATTCACCGACCACGCCCTTGCGGAAAAACGAGACGCAAATGATAAAGGTAAATCCCATGATCACTGTCACGATTCCGCCCAGCGCGGCCAGGTGGTCCTGGATGCTGACCACGATGGCTGCGCCCAGCACCGGCCCCCAGCCGGTGCCCAGGCCGCCCAGCAAGGTCATCAGCAACACTTCGGTGGAGGTGCTGAGCATGACGTCGTTGAGCGAATTGAGCTGCAGCACCAGCGCCTTGGTCGAGCCGGCCAGCCCGGCCAGCGCAGCCGACAGCAGGAAAGCATAGAGCTTGCAGCGGTCGGTGTCGTAGCCCAGCGAGGTGGCGCGCGGCTCGTTGTCGCGCAACGCCTTGAGCACCTGGCCGAAGGGAGAATGGACGATGCGGTAGGTGGCCAGGAAGCCCAGCACGAAGATCAGCAGCGTGAAGTAATACATGTGGTTATCCACCGACAGGTCGATCAGGCCCAGCAGGCGACCGCGCGGAATGCCCTGCAGGCCGTCCTCGCCACCGGTCCAAGGCAACTGCACGGCCAGGAAGTAGGCGATCTGCGACAGCGCCAGCGTGATCATCGCAAAGTAGATGCCGGTGCGGCGGATCGCCAGCGTGCCGATGATCCAGCCCAGCGCCACGGCGACCAGCACGCCTGCGGCAATGGCCAGTTCCACCGGCATGCCCGGTCCCAGCCGCACCATCAGGATGCCGGTCACATAGCCGGCCCAGCCGAAGAAGGCGGCGTGGCCGAACGAGACCAGGCCGGTAAAGCCGATCAGCACATTGAAGGCCAGTGCGAAGAGGCCATAGCACAGCACCTTCATGACGAACACCGGGTACAGCACCTGCGGGAAGAGCGGCACCAGCAGCGCCGGCAGGGTCAGCGCGATGAGGATGCGCACGGCCATGGGAATCGACTTGAACATTTATTTCTCCTTGCCGAACAGGCCGGCCGGGCGGGTCAGCAGGACCACCGCCATGATCACGAACACCACCACGGTGGATGCTTCCGGGTAGAGCAGCTTGGTCAGGCCTTCGAGGATGCCCAGCAGCAGGCCGCTGGCCACCGCGCCGGCGATCGAGCCGAGGCCGCCGATGACCACCACCGCAAAGACCACATTGAGCAGGTTGGCGCCCATCAGCGGATTGATCTGCATGATGGGGGCGGCCATCACGCCGGCCAGTCCGGCCAGTCCGACGCCGAAGCCGTAGGTCAGCGTAATCATCAGCGGGATGTTCACGCCGAAGGCCTGCAGCAGGCTGGGGTTTTCGGTGCCGGCGCGCAGCAGGGCACCGAGCTTGGTCTTTTCGAACAGGAACCAGGTGACGAAGCAGATCACCAGCGCCGCCACCACCACGAAGGCACGGTACAACGGCAGGTACATGAAATCGAATTCGATGCCGCCCGAGAGCAGTTCGGGCACTTCGTAACTGACGCCGGAGATGCCGTAGTAATGGCGGAACAGGCCTTCCAGCACCAGCGATACGCCGAAGGTCAGCAACAGGCCGTACAGGTGGTCGAGCTGGTAGAGCCGCTTGAGCAGCGTCTTCTCGAGCAGGATGCCGAGCGCGGCGACCAGCACCGGCACCACCAGCAGCGCCAGCCAGAAATTGACCTGTACGTGTTGTCCCAGCAATTGCGGCAGCTGGGTAAAACCGATCCAGGCCAGGAAGGCGGCCATCATGAATTGCGCGCCGTGGGCAAAGTTGATGATGTTGAGCAGGCCGAAAATGATGGCCAGTCCCATGCTGAGCATGGCGTAGAAGCAACCGTTGATCAGGCCGACCAGGAGTTGCGCTGCGAGCGACTGCATCGAGATATCGAACATGATGTTTTTTTCACGCGTTGGGGCATGCGCGCGGGCCGACCCGCGCGCATGGATGCTGCAAACAGAAGCTGCTTAGTTAATGCCTGCTTAGTTAATGTCTGCTTACTTGCCTGGCTGACAGGCGGCGCTGATGGGCGGATACACATCGCTGCCCTTGAGTACGGCCTTGACGTTGTAGTAGTCCCATGGATACTTCGAATCGGCCGGGGCCTTGACCTGCAACAGCAGCATGTCGTGCACCAGCGCGCCGTCTTCGCGCAGCCGGCCATTGCGGATCACGGCGTCGTTGATCGTCATCTTGCGCAGCTGCGTCATGACCGCCCGGGCTTCGTCGGTGCCTGCGGCCTCGACCGCCTTGAGGTAACTCAGCGTGGCCGAGTACACACCGGCCTGGGCGGCAGTGGGCATGCGCTTCTGGATCGCGAAGAATTTCTTGGACCAGGCGCGCGACTTTTCATCCAGGTCCCAGTAGAACGCCTCGGACAGATACATGCCCTGCGCCTTGGCCAGGCCGATGCTGTGCACGTCCGAGATATAGGTCAGCAGCGGCGCCACTACCTGCTTGCGGGTGATGCCGTATTCGTTAGCCTGTTTGATGGCGTTGACGGTGTCGTTGCCGGCATTGGCCAGCGCGATCACGTCTGCCTTGGAGGCTTGCGCCTTGAGCAGGAAAGACGAGAAATCGTTGCCCGGGAAAGGATGGCGCGAACTGCCTACGACGGTGCCGCCATCGGCCTTGATGACTTCGGTGGCGTCTTTCTCCAGCGAGTGGCCGAAGGTGTAGTCGGCGGTGATGAAGTACCAGCTTTTCTTGCCTTCCTTGACCAGGGCGCGGGCGGTGCCGGCGGCCAGCGCGTAGGTGTTGGTGGTCCACTGTGCGGTCAATGCATTGCACTTCTCGCCGATGATGGCGGTGGCCAGGCCGGCCGAGGGCATCACCACGCGGCCCTTCTGCTTGGCGATCTCCATCACGGCCAGCGCGGTCGAGGCGGTCGGGAAGTCGGTCACCATGTCGACCTTGCCCTGGTCGAACCAGGCGCGCGCCAGGTTGGCGGCCACATCGGGTTTGTTCTGGTGATCGGCGAAGACCAGTTCGACCGGCTTGCCGAGCACCTTGCCGCCCATCTCTTCGATGGCCAGCCGCGCCGCCGTCACCGAACCCTGTCCGGCCAGATCCGAATAGATGCCCGAGAGGTCATTGAGCACGCCGATCTTCACGACATCGTCACTGACCTGGGCGTGCGCCGACAGCGCCAGGCAACCGGCCAGGGCCGCATACAGTTTCTTCAGTTTCATCAAGAGCTCCATAGTGTGTGGATACAGCATGGGAAATACGCATCGGATGGGCGGGCCGCCCGGTAACTCAGATGCCCAGCAATTCGTTGAGACGGTCCTGTTTTGCATCGACTTCGTCGTGTTCGATCACTTCGACTACCTGCCCGTGTTCGATCACGTAATGACGGTCGGCCAGATGCCGCGCGAAGCGGAAGTTCTGTTCGACCAGCACCAGGGTGTAACCCCGCTGCTTGAGTTCCTTGATGACGCTGCCAAGCTTTTGCACGATCACCGGCGCCAGCCCTTCGGTGATTTCATCGAGCAGCAGCAGGTTGGCGCCGGTACGCAGGATGCGTGCCATCGCCAGCATCTGCTGTTCGCCGCCCGACAAGCGGGTGCCGGGACTGGCGGCACGTTCCTTCAGGTTGGGGAACATGGCGTAGATTTCGTCGACGCTCATGCCGCCCTCGGCCACCTTGGGCAGCAGCATCAGGTTTTCTTCGGCGGTGAGCGCGGCATAGATGCCGCGTTCTTCCGGGCAGTAGCCCACGCCCAGGCGCGCAATACGATGCGGCGCCATGCCGATCACCTCGCGCCCACCGATCCTGACCGAGCCCTGGCGACGCCCCACCAGCCCCAGCATGGAACGCAGCGTGGTGGTGCGACCGGCGCCGTTGCGGCCCAGCAGGGTGATGCACTGGCCGGGGTAGACGTCGAGGTCGATGCCTTGCAGGACATGCGATTCGCCGTACCAGGCGTTGAGCCCGCGTACGCTCAGCATCGGCGTCGACGAGGCCGTCGTTGGTGTTGGTTCAGGCATCTTCGGTCCCCATGTAGGCGGTGCGCACGGCGGGGTCGGCGGCGACCTGGGCGTAAGGGCCCTCGGCCAGGACCTGGCCCCGCTGCAGCACGGTGATGGTGTCGGAGATATCGGCCACCACTTTCATGTTGTGTTCCACCATCAGCACCGTGCGGCTGGCGGCGACCTTCTTGATCAGGTCCTTGATGCGGTCGACGTCCTCGTGGCCCATGCCCTGGGTCGGTTCGTCCAGCAACAGCAGTTCCGGGTCCAGCGCCAGGGTGGTGGCGATCTCCAGCGTGCGCTTGCGGCCATAGGGCAGGTCGCGCGCCAGGGCGCTGGCATAGACCGCCAGGCCGACGTCTTCCAGCAGCGCCATGGCGCGCGCATCGAGATGCTGCATGGCCGACAGCGACTGCCAGAAGCGGTAGTCGGCGCCTTCCGCGCGTTGCAACGCCACCTTGACGTTTTCCAGTACGGTCAGTTCGGGGAACACGGCCGAGATCTGGAACGAGCGCACGATACCGCGCCGGGCGATCTGAGCCGGGCGCTCGGCGGTGATATCGGCGCCGTTGAACAGGATCGCGCCGGCGGTCGGGATGTGGAACTTGGTCAGCAGGTTGAACACCGTGGTCTTGCCGGCCCCGTTGGGGCCGATCAAGGCGTGGACGGTGCCGCGCCTGACCTGCAGGTTGACGTCGCGCACCGCGACGAAGCCGCGAAACTCCTTGGTCAACCCCCTGGTCTCGAGTATCAGTTCAGTCGTCATGTGGATCCGTTTCGTGACTTGTCGGCGGCGGCCACGCGCGCCATCAGAGCACCGATTGGTACTGGCTCGGGCGGGTGGCCAGGGCCTGCGCCACCACCTGTTCGATGTATTCGCGCTCGGCGCCCACCAGCGGCAGGCGCGGACGGCGCATGTGTTCCGAACCCACGCCTACCAGTACATCGATCAGCTTGAGGTTCTGCACCAGCTTGGTGGAGACATCCAGGTGCAGCATCGGCGTCATCCACTGGTACAGCTTGAGCGCCTCGGCGAAATTGCCGGCCTTCATCAGGTCGTACAGCGCCACGGTCTCACGCGGGAAGGCGCAGCCGACGCCGGCCAGCAAGCCATCGCAACCCAGTGCCAGGCCTTCGTAGGCGAGGTCGTCGACGCCCATGAACAACTGGTAGCGCTCGCCCACGGTATTGCGCAGGTCAGTGATACGGCGGATGTTGTCGGTGCTTTCCTTGATCGCCACCACCCATTCGCAATCGGCCAGTTCGACCATGTGTTCGGGCTTGAGATCGACCCGGTAGGCGACCGGATTGTTGTAGACCATCAGCGGCTGTTGCGCGGCCGCACCGATGGTGCGCACGTTCTGCATCGCTTCGCGGGCATCGGCCACATAGATCACCGAAGGCATCACCATGAAGCCGGATACCCCCAGCTTGTTGGCGCCATCGACATAGCGCAGCGCGTCGCGGGTGCTGGTCTCGGACACGTTGGCCAGCACCGGGATGCGGCCGTCGGCGGCTTCGATGGCAATCTTGGCGACGGTCAGTTTTTCTTCCAGCGAGAGGGTGCTGGCTTCACCCAGCGAACCGCAGGTCACCAGGCCATGGATGCCATTGCGGATCTGGAAGTCGATATGACGCGCCGTGCCTTCGGCATCGATCGATTCATCAGCGTGGAACTTGGTGGTGATGGCGGGGAAGATGCCTTGCCAACGTGGATTGTTCATTTGACGCTCCTGTGTGGAAATGACGGACGGTGACGCAGGCCGGGCGGCAACGGGAGGCAGGCACTGCATCTACCTAAATATATTAGTAAGATATTTAAAATATCCAATTTGGATATCAGCAATATGTGTGCCAGCCGGAAGTGCCTGTGCAAGCCTCATTGCGCAGGAATGGAAGGGTGGGGATGCACTACCGGCAGGCGCTCGTTGCCGGCTTTGGTGCAGGCGTGTTGCGCTGTGGGGAGGGGCAGTTATCTCGGCGTGACAAAGTTATAAGTAACCCGTCGTGCCGGCGAAGGCCGGTACCCAGTGGCGTTGGTTGTGCCTCGGAGAGTGCTTGAAGACGCTGGGTCCTGACTTTCGTCAGGACGACGGGTTGAAGGTAGATATCTTGTCGTGACAAAGTTATAAGTTTCCCGTCGTGCCGGCGAAGGCCGGTACCCAGTGGGGTTGGTTGTGCCTCGGAGACTGTTTGAAGACGCTGGGTCCTGACTTTTGTCAGGACGAGGGGGTGGGGGAGAGATATCTCGGCGTAACAAAGTTATAAGTAACCCGTCGTGCCGGCGAAAGCCGGTACCCAGTGGCGTTGGTTGCGCCCCGGAGAGTGCTTGAAGACGCTGGGTCCTGACTTTCGTCAGGACGACGGAGGTGGTTATAAGTGGCCAGTCGCGCGTCGCCTCTAGCGCAACCGTGGCGGATTGTCCATACGTAGTATGTGATACGACGTCCTATATCAAAAAAATGATAAAATTTCGCCAGTGCCAGTTCAAAGGCATCCGGTTCCGGTATCGCTCGACATCGACGCGCGACCGGCCGCATATAAGATAAGAATGCCCGCCCACAAGGCTGGACAAGACTTTCGGAGACGAGTTGATTAACTCTGAAATTCTGGCAATGGCAAACCACCATACCCCTGTCGTACGCAGCATCTCCGTTTCCGGACATTCGTCCGCGAATTCATTCCCGACCGTTATTCCCGTTGCCGTCAACGTCCGTGTCATCACTGGCGTCGAGCGTGTATTTGCTGCGCGCGCGGGGACGGTTCGCCGCTGCATCTGCGACAGCGCCTGATCAGTTAATCATCGACACCCTGATGCTGCCTGTCATCGCTCAGCGATAAGGCCGCGCCATGGCGTCGTCTGCGCCGATCCGGTTGCGGGGCTCGCAAGAGTCTGCCTGCGCCGGGTTCAATCCAACCACTCACTGCGTCCACTCATGTCGAAAGCGAAATTCAGCCCGTCGCGCCGTGCCGTCCTGGCAGCCTCGGCGGCGGCTATTCCCATCGTTTCCATTCCCCTGGTCAGTCACCAGGCCAAGGCCGAAGGCCTGGAAGGCATCGATCTCCAGCAATACAAGCCGGTATTTTTCAACGCCGCCGAATGGACCTTCATCCTGGCTGCCTGCGATCGCCTGATCCCGGCCGATGGCCGTGGCCCGGGTGCGCTCGAGACCAATGTGCCGGTGTTCATCGACCAGCAATTGAAAGATGGCCTGGGTTCGGACATCTACCAGCAAGGCCCGCACAACACCAGTGCGCCGGCCACCATGGGCTTCCAGATTCCGTATGCGCCGCAGGATGTGTACCGCATCGGCATCAAGCTGACCCAGCAGCTCAGCCAGCAGCAGCATGGCCGTGCGTTCGAACAGCTCGACGCCAAAGCCAAGGATGCGCTGCTGACGTCGCTGCAAAAGAATGCGGTCGATTTTGCGGCGCTGGGCGAGGCGGCGATGAAGCCGTCGCAGTTCTTCGGGCAGTTGCTGGGTGATACCAAGAACGGTTATCTGGCCGATCCCATCTACGGCGGCAACAAGGACATGAAGGCGTGGGTGGCGATCGGCTTCCCTGGCGCACGTGGCGCCTTTACCGAGTGGGTCGACCAGCACAACGTGAAGTATCCGCTGGGTCCGGTGAGCCTGTCGGGCAAGCGCGCCTGAAACGTGTCGCCCCCGGAACCAAGCCCTTACATCATGCGCTAGAAGCGCCAATTAACTCATTAGCCTCTGTATGCCAAATATTACTAACGACGAAGTCGACGTCGTCATCGTCGGACTCGGCTGGGCCGGGTCCATCATGGCCATTGAACTGGCCCAGGCCGGCCTCAAGGTGCGCGCGCTGGAGCGCGGGCCTGAACGTCCGCCCGAGGACTTCGCTTATCCCAAGCCGGCCGACCAATATGCCCACGCCACCCGCAACAAGGTGTTCGCCACCCCGCGCGACGCCGCGCTGACGGTGCGCTATAACACCGCGCAGGCGGCGCTGCCCACCCGTAAATGGGGCGCCTTCGCGCCCGGCACCGGGGTCGGTGGCTCCGGCCTGCACTGGACCGGCGTGTTGATTCGCCCGACGCCGACCGATATCAAGCTCAAGACCTACGCCGACCAGGCCTACAAGCACAGCAATCTCGACCCCGAGATGCGGATCAAGGACTTTCCGTTTACCTGGAACGAGATCGAACCGCACTTCGACTTCTTCGACAAGGTATGCGGCCTGTCCGGTACCACCGGTAACCTGAACGGCAAGATCCAGCCGGGCGGCGACCCGTTCGAAGGCCCGCGCTCCAGCCCTTATCCGCTGCCGCCATTGCGCGACACGCTCAATAACACCATGTTCGTGGACGTGGCGCGCAAGATGGGTTATCACCCGTTCCCCAATCCGTCGGCCAACGTGTCGCAGGCCTGGACCAACCCCTACGGCGCGCAGATCGCACCCTGCAACTACTGCGGTTACTGCAGCAAGTATCCGTGCCTCAACTACTCGAAGGCGTCGCCCCAGACCACCATCCTCGATGTGGTCAAGCGCATGCCCAACTTCGACTACAAGGTAAACGCCCAGGTGATCCGGGTCGACCTGCACGCCGACAAGAAGACGGCGAAGGGCGTCACCTACATCGACGAGAACCAGAAGGAAGTGTTCCAGCCGGCCAAGATCGTGATCCTGTCGAGCTTCCAGTTTGCCAACGTGCGCCTCATGCTGCTGTCGGGCATCGGCAAGCCTTACGATCCGATCACCGAGACCGGCACCATCGGGCGCAACTATGCGTTCCTGTCCAATGGCGGCGCCACGCTGTTCTTCAAGGACAAGAACTTCAACCCGTTCGCCACCGCCGGCGCCACCGGTGAAATGTTCAACGACATCTCGCCCGGCAACTTCGACGACGGCATCAAGCTGGGCTTCATCGGCGGCGCCAAGATCCATAGTTCGCAAGCCACCGGCGCACCGATCGGCACCGCGCTGCCGCCGGGTACGCCGAGCTGGGGCCAGGGCTGGAAGGAAGGCATGATGGACTGGTACGGTCGCTCGATGAAGATCAGCATCACCACCACCTGCATGTCCTATCGCGGCCACTACCTGGACCTGGATCCGACCTACAAGGACCCATGGGGCCAGCCGTTGCTGCGCATGACCTTCGACTGGCGCCAGAACGAACTGAAGCTGCAACGCTACCTGCGCGACATCGTGATGAACATCTCCAAGGAACTCAAGCCGGACTTCCTGTCCGAGGGTTTCCTGAACATGGATTCGCACTGGGACATCACCAAGTACGTGTCGACCCACAACGTGGGCGGCGCCATCATGGGCGATTCGCCGCGCGACTCGGCGCTCAATCGTTACCTGCAATCGTGGGACGTGCACAACGTGTTCGTGCCGGGCGGTAACGCCTTCCCGCAGAACTTCCAGGCCAACCCGACCGCCACCATCGGCGCCATCACGCTGTTCGCGGCCCACGCCATCAAGACGCAGTATCTGAAAAACCCAGGCCCTCTGGTCCAGGCATGAGTATCCAAAAATGAAAAGACTTAATCAACTAATGGCAGTGCTGGCCCTGGGCCTGGCGTCGCTGTCGGCAGCCCATGCAGCGGCCGACCAGGAACTGTTGAAGCGTGGCGAATACCTGGCCCGTGCCGGCGATTGCATGGCGTGCCACAGCGCGGCAGGCAAGCCGGCCTATGCCGGTGGCCTGGCCATCGACAGCGGTCACGGCATGATCTATTCGACCAACATCACGCCCGACAAGCAACACGGCATCGGCAACTACAGCGAGCAGCAGTTCGCCGCCGCAGTACGCCACGGCGTGCGCGCCGATGGCCGCCCGCTGTATCCGGCCATGCCTTACCCGAGCTACGCCAAGGTCAGCGACGACGATATCCATGCGCTGTACGCGTACTTCATGGAAGGCGTCAAGCCGGTGGCGACCACGCCACCAGCGTCGGACATGAGCTTTCCGTTCAACCTGCGCTGGGGCATGAAGGTGTGGAACATCTTCTTCGCCAATGACAAGCCCTTCAAGGAACAGGCGGGATGGAGCGGCGAGATCAAGCGCGGCGCCTATCTGGTCGAGGGCCTGGGCCACTGCGGCAGTTGCCACACGCCACGCGGCTTCGCGATGAACGAGAAGGCCAGCGATAGTTCGCAAGAGTTATTCCTGGCCGGTGGCGAACTCAACGGTTGGGCGGTGCCTTCGCTGCGCGGCATGCCACGCTGGAGTGCGCAGGATATCGTCGACTACCTGCAGAGCGGACGCAACGCCCACTCGTCGGTGGCCGGTGAAATGAGCCTGGTGGTCGAGCACAGCACCTCGCACTTGAAGGACGAAGACCTGAAGGCGATCGCCGCCTATCTCAAGACGCTCACGGCCGTGCCGGCGCGCAGTAGCGGCATCAAGCCGCAAGGCGTGGAGGCCACTGCCAAGAAGCTGACCGCCGCCAAGGACCTGACGCTGGGCGAGCGCCTCTATCTGGATAACTGCGTGGCCTGCCACTTCGTCAACGGTCGCGGTGCGCCGGGCATCTTCCCGGTGATCGATGGGGCTTCGGTGGTCAATGCCGACAATCCCAACGCGTTGCTGAACGTGATCATGGCCGGGGCGCGCACGCCGTCTACGGCCCGCGCGCCATCGGTGCTGGTGATGCCTGGCTTCGGTCATCGCCTGAGCGACAGCGAAGTAGCCGAGCTGGCCACGTTCGTGCGCCAGGGCTGGTCCAACGACAGCGCTGCGGTCTCGTCGCGCGAAGTGGCCAAGGTGCGGGCGACATTGCATCAGCACCCGTAATAACGGGGGTTGCCCATCGAAAACCCGCCTGGTTCGCCATGCGGGTTTTTGTGTTTTTACGGCGTGAGAATTTAGAAAAAATACGGATTTTTTGAAAATTAAATGCGAATTATTCGCATTAGTGATCTAGAATATCGCTCGTCAGCCGAAACACAAGAACAAGACAGCGCCAGGCCCTGGGAGGGGCGCCGCCGATTCCATTGATGTTGCAGCCAGCCACACCCTCACTCCATTTTTTCTAAGGCTTGCACATCATGGCTCGACTTTCGCGCGTCGCTACGGCGCGTCGTTGGCGTACTTCGTTGCGTCCACTCACGTTGACACTGGCAGTTAATGCCGCACTGATTTCGTTGGCTGCGCCCCTGGCCACTGCCCAGGAAGCGGCGGCCAGCGCCGATCCGGTCGAGCTCAAGACGCCGCGCACCCAGCAAAGGAAATTGCCCGATGTCGAGATCGAGGCCGAGCGCGAAGAGCAGCACAAGCCGGGCGCGATCAACAAGATCACCAAGGACGAACTGGAACGTCAGGGCGCCACCAGTTTCGGTGACGTACTCAAGTACCAGCCACTGGTGTCGGTGCCGGGCCTGACCGCAGGCGGCACCAAGAACACCAGCGCCTATGACCATCCGGGCAGCACCAACTACAACATTCGTGGGGTCGAGGGCAATCGCGTGGGCGTCGATATCGACGACGTCGAGATGCCCGAGGCGGTGGACCGTTCGGCCACCTCCGGCAGCGGCCGCGCGTCGGTGGGCAGCTTCGGCCAGGGACGCGACTTCATCGATCCCGAGATGTTCTCTGAAGTGCAGGTCGATTCCGGCACCACTACCGCAGCCCGCCCAGCCGGCGGCATCGGCGGTTCGGTGAGTTTTCGCACCAAGTCGGCGGAAGACTTCGTCAACCCCGGCAAGCCGTATTACGCCGGCCTGAAGGCGGGCTATAACTCGGCCGACCGTTCGTGGCATGAAGCCATCACCGGCGCCGGGACCAGCGGCATGTTCGACGGCCTGATCGTCTATTCGCGTCGCGATGGCCACCAGACCGACAACAACAGCGACAGCCTGGGCGCCTATCCGTCTGATTGGAGTTCGGATGCCTTGCTGCTCAAGGGCGGCATGCGCCTGAATGCCGAACATCGTTTCACGCTCTCGGCCGACTTCTATCGCCGGCGCAACGACCTGTCGTATTCGGCCTGGAACACGGCGGCCACGGCCGTCACCGGCCGCTCGCGCCAGAACAGCCTGACCGAGCGCGAGACGCTTCAGCTGGCGCACCTGTGGACGCCATCGAACGGTTTCATCGATCGCCTCGATACGCGCCTGTCCTATCAGGATGCGGATATGCAGGACCGTACCAACACCACCACGGTGGCCACCGGCGTGACCGACAATGTGTATTCGCGCAACCATAACAAGTTGTTGAGCCTGTCGTCGACGGCAACCAAGAAGATCGCCAACAACAGCCTGCGTTTTGGCGCCAACCTGAGTCGCAACCGCAATGAGCATGCGTTGACCGGCAGCGCGTTTTCGTCGCAACCGTACCCCAACACCGAAACCACCAAATTGGGCCTGTTCGCCGAGGACGAGATCGTGTTCGACCTGGGCGGCCATCGCCTGGCGCTGCTGCCTGGCCTGCGTGTGGACCGCACCAAGAACAGCATCTATGACACCAACGGCTTCGGCAATACCCGCATCACCGGGGCCCAGCTGGAGACCATGTATGGCGCCGGTTCGACTAATACCATCGTCAGTCCCAGCCTGTCGGTGGTCTATGACATCGTGCCGCGGGTAAGTGCCTACGCACAGTGGAAGCGCAGTGGACGGGCGCCATCGGTGAGCGAACTGTACGGTTACTGGAACGGTGGCGGCGGCACCTATGCGCTGATCGGCAACCGCAACCTGCAGAAGGAGACCAGCGACGCCTTCGATATCGGCCTGAAGGGTTCGCCGGTGGATGGCATTACCTTCAACAGCTCGCTGTTTTATACCAAGTACAAGAACTTCATCGCCTATACCCGCTATGGCCGCGCGCTCAATCCGGAGATGTTTACTGATGTGCAGGCCGGCCTATCGACGATCTACCAGGCTGAAAACCGCGACGACGCCTATATCTATGGCGTCGAGCTGTCGACCCGTATCGATGCCGGCAAATTCACGCCTGCGCTGCGCGGCGTCACCTCGACCTGGGCGCTGGGCTACAGCCAGGGCAAGTCCAAGAGCCGCTATGCGGGTGACAGCTACCAGGATCTCGACTCGGTGCAACCGGCCAAGCTGATCGTGGGCCTGGGCTATGATGCTCCCGAGAAGCAATGGGGCACCAACCTGACCGGTACCTTCGTGCGTGGCAAGCAGGCCAAGTCGAACTACCGCAACCTGTACCAGAACGCGGGCGCGGCGCTGCCTGATTCCACCGTGGTGTACTACCGTGTTCCCGGCTATGCCAGTTTTGATCTGACCGGTTACTGGCGCGTGGCGCGCAACGTGCGCATCACCGCCGGCATCAACAACCTGTTCGACAAGCGCTATTGGGATTACGCCAGCGCCCGCAGCCTGGAGCCGTCGGTGGCCAAGGACGCGCAGGATATCCAACTGCAGACACGTACCGGGCGCAGCATGTTCGCGGCGGTGGCGGTCGACTTCTGATCCAACCAACCCTTCATCAACGAGGATTGCACATGAAACACCAAGCACTTATTCTTTCGGCGGTACTGGGCGCAGCCGCGCTGGCCGGCTGTGCCGCTCCGGCATCGCCTCCGGTGGCGTCGCTGCCCGGCACCGCGCCGGCCGGCAGCCCCGCCCAGCCGGCCGGTGGCCACGGACGTGAGGCCTTCATGGGGAGTTACGACATCAATCGCAATGGTGTGGTGACGCGCGCCGAGTACGAAAGCGTGCGCCTGCAGCGCTTCAATGCGGCCGACACCAATGGCGATGGCAAGTTGAGCGAGGCCGAATACGTGGCCGAGTTCGAGGGACGCCTGAAGCAGCAGTACGCGCTGCAGAAGCGTGAGCCGGATGCCGACTACCAACGTTCGATGCGTCAGGCGCATGTGCGCTTCGGCATCCTGGATCGCAACCACGACGGCTTCATCTCGCTGGAAGAAGAGAAGCTCATCATGGAGCGTACCTTTGTCGGTCAGGACACCAATGGCGATGGCCAGGTCGACGCCAGCGATCCGTTGCCCAAGCGTGACGTGAACGCCAGCGCCAACTGAAGCGCCGTCACCGCCCGGGCAGTTCGCGCGCCTGGGTCTGGTCGCTGGCAATGACGAACTTGCCGGCGCCCAGGTGATGCAGCGTATGCAGCGCCCGGTTCTCGGGCGTGAAGTTCCAGTGGCCGTTGCTGAAGATACGGGTATCGGCGGCGGCCGCGACCACTTCGCCGAAGAAGGTGTCGTAGGCATCTTCACTGCGCGACTCGGGAATCCACCTGCATTCCAGCCAGGCCGAACAGCCCTGTTCAAGCACCGGCATGCCCAGTTCCGGACCAGCGCCGGCTTCGATGCCGTAACGTGCGAACTTGTCGTCGTCACGTCCGCTGCAACTGCCGACCGCATAGGTCAGGTCGATCAATTCGGCCCCGGGCACGCAGAGGGCGAAGCCGCCTGAGGCGGTAATCAATTCACGGGTGTAGGTACTTTTGTCGATCACCACCGCAATGCGCGGCGGACCGAATTCGACCGGCATCGACCAGGCTGCGGCCATGATGTTGCGACGGCCGTTGTGGGCGGCGCTGACCAATACGGTCGGGCCGTGATTGATCAGGCGGCTGGCGTGGTCCAGGGCGACGGGTTGGAAGTGGCTCAAGGTGGGCTCCGGGCAAAATGGGTTTGCCAGCGAGCATGCCATAGAATTCGGTCGTGGGTGGGGGACGCGCGGACGCAAAACGTATCCGTCGTCCCGGCGTATGAAGGGGGCCAGCGACTTTGGTGGTGTATCGGCGTTTGCTATAAGTCGCTGGGTCCTGACTTTCGTCAGGACGACGGAATCAAATTCGTCGTGCCGGCGAAGGCCGGTACCCAGTGGCTTTAGTTGCGTTCTACCACGACGTAATGCTTGCGCATCGGTTCCACCACCTCGAACACTCCCTTGAAACCGGCAGGAATCACCATCGCGTCGCCCGGGCCGGCTTCGGCAGCATGACCTTGTTCGTCGATCACGCGGCAGCGGCCTTCGAGCACATAGAAGTATTCATCCTTGTGCTGCGAGAAGGCGATGCGCCAGCTGCCTTTTTCACAGGCCCAGATCCCGGCATGGACATCGCCGGCGGCATTGGTGAAGTGGTTCCAGGTAGTGCGTTTGGGGTTGCCGTCCAGCCGGCGCTCTTCGAGCGGATAGTCGATTTCGGCGGTGGGGGACTGACGTTGGAATTCGGTGATGGCGGGCGTTGTCATGATGCGATGCGTTCGGCAAGGGGAAGTTGGCCGGCAGTTTAACAGGCGCGCATCATTCGTCATCGTCCAATGAATTGATTTAGCCGTCCCTGCCTGCGCAGGGACGGCGGCGGGTAAAGCTTACTTGCCCCAGCTCAGCACCAGTGGATCCAGGCGTCGCGCCACGCGCAGCAGTCCTTCACGCACCTTGGGATGCATCTGCGGCTGCGGATGGCGCAGCGTGTCGTGCTTGATCACGCCGCCTTCCTGCATCAGCGTCTTGCAGGCGGCCAGGCCGCATTGACGGTTTTCGTAGTTGATCAGCGGCAACCATTGCATGTACAGCTCGGCGGCCTTCTCGGTGTCGCCAGCGAAGTAGGCATCGGTGATCTTGCGGATACCATCGGGATAACCACCGCCGGTCATGGCGCCGGTGGCGCCGGCGTCCAGGTCGGGGATCAGGGTGATGGCTTCTTCGCCATCCCATGGGCCGACCACGGCGTCGCCGCCCAGTTCGATCAGCTCGCGCAGCTTGGAGGCGGCACCGGCAGTCTCGATCTTGAAGTAGGAGACATTGGCGATTTCCTTCGCCATGCGGGCCAGGAACGGCGCCGACAGCGGGGTGCCGGCCACCGGCGCATCCTGGATCATGATCGGGATGTCGATCGCGTCGGAGACGCGGCCGAAGAATTCATAAGTCTGCTTTTCGGATACGCGGAAAGTGGCGCCGTGATACGGCGGCATGATCATGACCATCGCCGCGCCCGCATCTTGCGCCGCGCGGCTGCGCTCGGCGCAGATCTGGCTGCCGTAGTGGGTGGTGGTGACGATCACCGGCACGCGGCCGGCCACGTGCTTGAGCACCGTGTCCTGCACCAGGGTGCGTTCTTCGTCGGACAGCACGAATTGTTCGGAGAAGTTGGCCAGGATGCACAGGCCGTCGGAGCCGGCATCGATCATGAAGTCGATGGCGCGCTTCTGGCCTTCCAGGTCGAGCTTGCCCTGGTCGTCGAAAATGGTCGGAGCGACGGGGAATACGCCGCGATAGATCGGGGTGGTGCTCATGGACTTGGTCTCCGGTTATCGGCCGCCTGGCGGCCTTATGGGTCAGCAGCCCGGCTGCGGGCTGCGTGGCCAGGCTGACGATGAATATACGTCTCCCCGCCCAGACTGTATAGTGAAGACTTTCCATCACGTGATCGCTTTTGCGACTCACCATCATGAGCCCCAGACTTGCCCGCCGCCCCTCACCCGACAGCCAGCGCCTGGCCGGCCTGCTGGCCCGCTTGCGCATGAAGCAACTGCAATTGCTCATTGCGCTGGATGAGCATCATTCGTTGCACCGGGCCGCCAGCGCCATGGCGATGACGCAATCCGCCGCCAGCAAGTCGCTGGCCGAGCTCGAGACCCTGCTCGACGCCACGCTGTTCGAGCGCACCAAGGCCGGGCTGGTGCCGAACCAGTTCGGTCATTGCGTCATCCGCCATGCGCGCCTGATGGCCACCGATCTCGGGGCCTTGTGCGAAGAGCTGGTGCAGATTCGCTCGGGGCGCGGCGGGCGACTGGCCATCGGGGCGGTGATGGGGGCGGTGCCGGATCTGGTGGTGCCGGCGGTCAATGCCTTGCACAAGACGCATCCCGAGTTGTCGGTGGACATCGTCGAAGACACCAGCGTGCATTTGCTGGACATGCTCGATGATGGCCACATCGATCTGCTGCTGGGGCGCTCCAGCGTATCGGACAATCCCGGCAAGTATCACTATCAACCGCTGTCCGATGAACCGCTGTCGGTGGTGGTGTCGAGCGATCATCCACGGCTGCGCAGCAAGGCGGTCAGCCTGGCCGATCTCAACGGCTATCGCTGGGTGACCTATCCCAGCCAGATGCCATTGCGCGCCGTGCTCGAACGCGAACTCGACCTGGCCGGCGTGGAGTTGCCGGCCAACGCCATCTCGACCGCATCGACCTTCGTGAGCGTGGCGATCCTGCGCCAGGCCACCGATACGGTGGCGATCCTGCCCACCAGCGTGGCGCGCATGTTCGTAGACAGCGGCGTGCTGCGGATCTTGCCGGTGACGCTGAAGTCGGTGTCGCAGACCATCGGCGTGGTCACCCGCAAGGGCGGCGAGCTGTCGCCCGCCGCCCGCTCTTTCGTGGCGCTGCTGCAGCAGTCGCGGCCGGGCTGATCAATTCACTAACAATTTGGTTCAGGACTGCACGGCGTGCCAGGTGGGATGCTTTTCTTCGTGGTAGCGCGGGCAGGTGGCCGGCGCCATCATCACCGTCTGATTGGCCAGCACGGTCACGCTCTCGAGCGACTCGGGGCCATCCGGCACGCGGCAGGCCTGGGCCGAGTTGCGGTTGTTGTGCATGTCGACATACAGCCGCCAGCGCTGGTCATGATCGGTGCCAGGAGCGGGCACCGGCGGCATCAGCTTGGGCGACAGCACCAGCGCGTCACCGGGCGCGACCCACAGGTCGGCCAGGCTGATCTCGTTGACGTAGGGCCGCCAGCGCGCCACCGATATCACCAGCGGCTGTGGACCGCGCGAAAGGAATACGTGCGCGAAGTCGTGAAATTCGAGATCGGTCGGGTTCCAGGGCAGCAGTTCGCGGCGGCGGCTGTCGCCGATATAAGGCGACTCGTGACCGGCCCAGCGTCCATAAGTGTATTGCGCCATGATCAGGCCGCTGTAGGGGAAGCGCATATATTGACCGGGGCGCAATAGCGTGGCGCCAAAGGCCTGCGCATTGTCGGGCGTGGCCAGCAATGGCGGGTAGCGCACCTCGCTGACGCCGAAATCGAATTCGGTGATTTCGTAGCCGGGGCCGCTCGGGGTGTCGATGTGGCGTGGCCATTGCTTGATGTTCTTGTAGGTCTGGCCGGCGATCAGGTGCGGATTGTCGGACGCCATCTCGACCAGTGTATGGCCCTGTCCGTTCACCAGCGTGATCTGTTCCAGTTGTTCCAGCGGCGCGCGGCGCTCGGCGTGATTGAGCAGGTAGGGCTGTTGCAGCGGGTCAAGCATCGGCTTGGATGGGCCGTCTTCGATGAACAATACCGGATTGAAAAGACTGTCGTCCTGTTGCATGTTTTCCCCTGTCAATAACGATGGATGCCCCCTGGCCCGGGCATTTTGCCAGATGGCGCCATCGATGCGATAGGGGGCTCAGGCCGAATGCAGTTCCTGTTGCACTTCGATCTGGCGGATGGCGGCAATCAGGAAGTCGCTGAAGGCGGCGACCGCCGGTGGCAGCTTGCGCGCCGCCATGGTCTGCACTTGCAGTGTGCGCTGATGAAGTTCGGATTCGGCCATCGGGATCAATGCCATGCCGTCTTCCGCCGCGCGGCCATGCGCGGTGAGGAAGCCGCCCAATGCCACCGCCTGTTGCGATTGTTGGGTGAAGCGGTAGACCGCGCCCAGCGAGTGGCTGGTAAAGGCGGGCGCAAACAGCAGGCCGCGCATGCCGCAGGCAATATCGAACAACTGGCGCACCGTCGAACTTTCCTCGGGCAGCGCCAGCGGGTAGGGTTGCAGATCGCCCAGCGACAGCAACTTGCGCTGGGCCAGCGGGTGGTCGCGTCGCATCAGGGCGAAGATCGGCGCGGCTTCGCGATAGGACACCGATAATCCCTCGACCGGCGCCAGGCTGTAGGTGATCGAGATGTCGGCCTCGCCATCGGCCACCATGCGCGAGGCATGATTGGCGCCCACCACATTGAGCTTGAACTGCATGCCCGGGTATTGCTGGCGGAATTGCGCCATCACATTGGGCAGCAGATCCCAGGCGAAACCTTCGGAGCTGGCCACCGTCACCAGCGTCTGGCCGACCGCGTTGATGCCCTTGACCTCGGCCATGACCTGTTCGAGCTCCAGCAGGTTGCGTCGCGCATAGGACATCAGCACCTCGCCGGCCTGGGTCAGCACCATGCCGCGCGCGCGGCGTTCGAACAGCGGCACGCCGGTTTCTTCTTCCAGCTTGGAAATCTGCCGGCTCACGGCCGACACCGCCACATGCAGGCGCTCGGCCGCTGCGGTGAGCGAGCCGGTGCGGCCAACCTGATAGAAATAACGCAGCACAGTGCTTTGCATCGGAGTCACCAATCTTTCTTATTTCAACAAGCCTGTTAGTTTAATGAGGCAAAGCTTGGCCGGTTTCAAACTGGTGCGTAGTTTGTCTTGTGGCAATAAATTGCGGCTTTGCAGCCGGTTATGCACGTTTTTTGTGAAAAAAGTCGGTGACGAACACGATAAATTAATTTATCAAAAAGAGAAAGATATGTTTTAAAAATTGACATTGTTAGAAGTGTTAGTGAATTCTAGAATGCAGTTGTCCTGATGCCGCAAGGGCGACCTGCCCCGCATCCCAACGTAAGCAATGGAGTTCGACATGACACGCAGTAAGGCAATCGGCCTGGCGACCGACTATTTCGATTCGGGGCATTTTAAGGGCGACCTGCAACGCCGGGTGGCGCTGCCGACCGAAAGCCAGAACCCCGAGCGCGCCTCCCAGCTGAAAGATTATCTCGAGCAGGAAATCGGCGTCGCCCTGGCGGCCATGGGCTTCGACTTCAAGCTGGTGCCCAATCATCGCGACAACGCGCCGCCTTTGCTGCTGGCGCGCCGCATCGAAGATGAAGCTGCGCTGACGGTGTTGATGTACGGCCATGGCGATGTCGTCAACGGGCAAGAGGGTCGCTGGCAGCAGCAGCGTTCGCCCTGGTTGCTGCAACAGGACGGGGAACGCTGGTATGGCCGTGGCACCGCCGACAACAAGGGCCAGCACAGCGTCAATCTGGGCGCACTGGCGGCGGTATTGCAGGCGCGTGAGGGCAAGCTGGGCTACAACGTCAAGATGATCTTCGAGATGAGCGAAGAGATCGGCTCGCCGGGTTTGTGGGAAGCCTGTGTCGAGCACGCCGATTACCTGCGTGCCGACCTGTTCCTGGCCTCCGATGGCCCGCGCCTGGCGGCGTCCCGCCCGACGCTGTTCCTTGGCTCGCGCGGCGCGCTGCAGTTCAAGCTGTCCCTGAATCCGGGCAATGGCGCGCACCACGCCGGCAACTGGGGCGGTGTGCTGCAGAACCCCGCCATCGTGCTGGCGCACGCCGTGGCGTCGCTGGTCGATGCGCAGGGCGTGATCCTGGTCGAAGGCTTGCGCGCGCCGCAGATCACCAGCCGCGTGCGTGAGCTGGTGCGTGATTTTCCGGTCGGCGGCGATGCCGGCGATCCGGTCCTGGCGGCCGATTGGGGCGAGCCTGGCCTGTCGCCGGGTGAACGTCTGTTTGCGTGGAATACGCTGGAGCTGATCGCCTTCGAAGCGGGCAACGCGGCGCGACCGGTGGGGGCGATCCCCGCGCAGGCGCAGGCGGTGTTCCAGTTGCGCTTCGTGGTTGGCACCGACTGGGAAAACGGCGAGGCGCATCTGCGCCAGCATCTCGATGCCCATGGATTCGAACAGGTCTCCATCGAACTGCAGGCCAGTGCGCCCGCTACCCGGCTCGACCCCGACGATGAGTGGGTGCGCCTGGCGGCGGCCTCGATGGAACAGACCGCAGGCAAGCCGGTGGCGATCCTGCCCAATCTTGGCGGCACGATTCCCAACCATTGTTTCTCGCAGGCGCTGGGCCTGCCCACGCTGTGGATGCCGCACTCCTATCCGTCGTGCTCGCAGCATGCGCCCGACGAGCACCTGCTGGGACATGTGGCGCGCGAAGGCTTGCAGTTGATGGCCGGCCTGCTGTGGGACATCGGCGCCCAGGGCGCGCAAGTGAAGGCGCAACGCCAGCAACTGACAACCGCATAAAATCAACAAGGAACAGCAACATGAATGCAACTTCCCCCACCACAGCAGCGGACCTGGCCGAGCCGGCGCCGCTGTCGGCCGCCAAGACCCGCCGCCTGATCGTCGCCTCGTCCATCGGCAATGCGCTGGAATGGTTCGACTTCGTCGCTTATGGCTTCTTCGCCGTCACCATTTCGAAACTGTTCTTTCCGACCGGTGACGACACAGTGTCGTTGCTGGTGACCTTCGCCACCTTCGGCCTGTCGTATCTGTTTCGCCCGCTCGGTGCGATCCTGCTGGGCTGGTATGGCGACAAGGTGGGGCGCAAGCCGGCGCTGCTGATCTCGCTGTCGATGACGGTGGTCGGCACCCTGATCTGTACCGTCATCCCGACCTACGAGAGCATCGGCGTGTTTGCGCCGATCGGCATCCTGGTGGCGCGTATCCTGCTGGCCCTGTCGGCCGGCGGTGAATTCGGTTCGGCGACTGCCTTGCTCACCGAGACCGGTTCCAAGCGCCGTGCCTTCATGGCCAGCTGGCAGTTTTCCAGCCAGGGGGCGGCGGCCTTGCTGGCGGCGCTGTCGGGCTTCCTGCTCAATTCGCTGCTGTCGCCGGAGCAGATCGCCGACTGGGGCTGGCGCCTGCCATTCGCCTTCGGCCTGTTGATTGCACCGGTGGGTCTGTATATCCGTCGCCATATCGATGAAGTGCCGGTGGTCAAGAAGGCGCAAGCCAGCGGTGGCGACGATGCCAGCTGGGGCCTGCAGGTCACGCGCGTGCTGGTGGCCATGGGCATCCTGTCGGTGTCCACGGCAGCTACCTACCTGATGCTGCTGTACATGCCGACCTTTGCCATCAAGCAGTTGCACCTGCCGCAATCGACCGCCTTTGCCGCTACTGCGGTGTCGGGTGCGATCCTGATGTTCGGCGCGCCCTTCATGGGCATGCTGGCAGACCGCTTCGGTCGTACCCGCATCATGGTGATCTCGACTACGCTGACGCTGGCGACCGTGTACTACTCGTTCGTGTGGGTCATCAGCACGCCGACCATGTGGGTCATGATGGCCATCATGATCTGGGCCGGCATCCTCAAGGCGGTGTACTTCGGTTCATTGGGCGTGGTGCTGTCGTCGATCTTCCCGCCCGCGACCCGGGTACGCGGCATGGGCATCAGTTATAGCCTGGGCGCGACCATCTTCGGCGGCTTCACCCCCTTCATGGTCACCTGGCTGGTGGGCAAGACCGGCAACCCGATCACGCCCAGCTATTACCTGATGACGTGCGCCGTGATCAGCCTGGTGTGCGTGAGCATCTATCACTTCCGCCTGAAGAAATACCTGTGAAGGCGGGCGCTGCGGCGCTACCATAGCGGCTTGCCGGCGAGAGCCGGCGTGATTCATTGATTTAGTCAGTCTTATTGTTTGCGAGAGGTCTTCATGTTTTCCCATCTTCCGCCGTATGCCGGCGACCCGATCCTGAGCCTGATGGAACACTACCTGCGCGACGAGCGCGCGGGCAAGGTCAACCTGTCGATCGGCATCTATGCCGATGGCCACGGCGCCATTCCCGTGTTGCCCTCGGTGCGCACTGCCGATGTCGAACTGGCCGGCGCGCCTGCGCCTTACACCTACCTGCCGATGGAAGGCCATGCCGCCTATCGCCAGGCGGTCGCGGCATTGCTGTTTGGTGACGACCTGCCGGGCGCCGAGCACCTGGCGGTGGTGCAGACGCTGGGCGGATCGGGGGCATTGAAGGTGGGCGCGGACCTGATTGCGCGCTTCTTCCCGCAGCCTACCGTGTGGATTCCCGATCCGACCTGGGACAACCATATCGGCATTTTCGAAGGCGCCGGTTTCAAGACCGAACGCTATCCGTACTACGATGCCCAGACCAAGGGCCTGGCGTTCGATGCCATGCTGGCCAAGCTCGAGTCGCTGCCGCGTGGCGCGGTGGTGCTGTTGCACCCGTGCTGTCACAACCCTACCGGGGTCGATCCGCTGCGCGAGCAATGGGCGCAGATCATCGACCTGATCGAGCACCGTGGCTTGCTGCCGTTCTTCGACCTGGCTTACCAGGGCTTTGCCGAAAGCCTGGAGCAGGACGTCTGGCCGGTGCGCGAATGCGTGCGACGCGGCATCGCCTTCTTCCTCAGCAATTCGTTCTCCAAGATCTTCTCGCTGTACGGCGAGCGGGTCGGCGCCTTGTCGGTGTTCTGCCCCGAGGCAGGCCAGGCGGCCAACGTCCTCGGCCAGCTCAAGCTGACCGTGCGCCGCAACTATTCGAGCCCGCCGATGCATGGCGCGCTGATCGTGGCGCGGGTATTGGGCGACGCCACCTTGCGTGCACAGTGGCAGGCAGAGGTCGAACAGATGCGGGTACGGGTGCGCGACATGCGCATCAAGCTGAGCGAACAGCTCAAGAGCGCGGTGCCGGATCATGATTTTTCCTTCCTGCTGCGCCAGCATGGCATGTTCGGCTATACCGGCCTGAGTGCAGCCCAGGTCGATCGCCTGCGCGAGGAGTTCGGCGTCTATGCGGTGCATAGCGGTCGCATCTGTGTGGCCGGCCTGAACGACAGCAACGTGGCGCGTGTGGCCGAGGCGATGGCCGAGGTGTTGCGTGGCTGAGTCGGCAGCGAAGGCGCCGGTCGATGTGCGGCACAAGGTTTATGAAGATGCGCTGGCGCTGGTCATCGGCACGCTGTTCGTCTCGCTCGGGGTGAACATGTATAGCCACGCCGGGCTGGTGACCGGCAGCACGGCGGGGCTGGCCTTCTTGCTGCACTACGTGTCGGGTCTGCCGTTCGGGGTGATCTTCTTCACCATCAACCTGCCGTTCTATTATTTTGCGTTCCGTCGCATGGGCGCGCGCTTCACCGGCAAGACCTTTTGCGCGGTGGCGCTGGTGTCGGGTTTTTCGTTGCTGCATCCGCATTTCATCGCGTATGAAAAACTCGACCTGTTCTACTGCGCCATCCTCGGCGGCCTGATGATGGGCACCGGCTTCGTGGTGTTGTTTCGCCACAAGGCCAGCCTGGGCGGCATCAACGTGGTGACGCTGTTCCTGCAGGACCGTTACGGCCTGCGGGCCGGCAAGCTGCAGATGGGCGTGGATGTGGTGATCGTGCTGCTGGCGCTGTTCGTGGTCACGCCCAAGGTATTGCTGGCCTCGGTGCTGGGTGCGGTGGCGGCCAACCTGGTGATTGCAATGAATCACCGGCCAGGCCGTTATATGGGAATGTAGGACGACAGTCCGGGGCGTGCGCTAGGCCATCACCAGCGACCGGTGTGCGCTGACCCCGGCCATCACGCCTGACGCCGCGGCGATGGTCGCGTTGTGGAAGGCCGCGGCGGCGTCGCCGGCGGCAAACACATGCGGCACCGACGTCTGGCGCATGGCGTCGGTCTGAATGTATGGGCCCATCGGCCCCTGCTCGAAGGCGCAGCCCAGTTGCATTGCCAGGGGACTGCTCATGTGGACCCTGGGCCCGACGAACAGCGCCCCGAGCGCCACGATGCGAGCGTCGGCCAGGCGCACTGCATCGATCTCCGGCGCGGTGCCCAGCACCTCGACCACGGGCGTGCGTTCGATGCGCACGCCGCGCTTTTCCATCAGTTTGATCTCGTGCTCTTCCGGCTCGAATTTTCCTTGCGTGAAATAAGTGGTTGGCCCCCAGTCCGGCAGCATGATGCCCTGGTGGGCCGACAGCGGCGTGGTGGCGATCACGCCCAGCTTGCGGTCCCGCAGCTCAAAGCCATGACAGTAGGGACAGTGCACGGCGGTGCGCCCCCAGCGTTCCTGCAGGCCCGGGATGTCCGGCAATTCGTCGCGCACCCCGGTGGCCAGGATCAAGCGACTGGCGGTCAGGGTGCGCCCATCTTCCAGCGTCACGCTGACGCCATCGGCCAGCGCTTCGGCTCGCTCGGCGTGGGCCACCACCAACTCGAAACCTGGGTAAGCCAGCAGTTGCTCGATGGCCGTGGCCATGATGAGGTGAGGGGCCACGCCGTCTTGCCCGAGGAATCCGTGCGAGGCCGCTGCGAAGCGGTTGCGCGGCTGGCCGGCATCGACCATCAATACCTTGCGCCGGGCGCGTGCCAATTGCATGGCGGCCGAAGCGCCGGCGAAACTGGCGCCGACGACGATGACATCGAATTGCATGGAATGCTCCTTTGACGAACCTTGGTTGAAAAGCGGACGCAAGGGCGCCCGCACGCCCGGCGGTGCAGGGCGCGATGGCGATACCTGAAAAGTGATTCAGTGCGGCGTGTTGTGGCCCAGCTTGAAATGGGGGCCCATCGAGCGCGCCAGGTCGGCCAGCGTGACGCCCGCCAGGCGCTGGTCGAGCAGGCGGTTGGCTTCTTCGAGCGCATCGTCGAGCGCGCGATGCACGGCGATTTCGACCAGGCAGCCGGGCGACTCGTCGCGAGCGCCCAGCGTGATGAGGCGCTCGCCCAGCGCCTGTTGCACCTGGTGCAGGCTGATCAGGTCCAGCGTGCGTCCCAATGACCAGCCGCCGCCATGGCCTTTGGTCGAGACCACGATGCCGGCTTCGCGCAGGCCGGCGAAGGTACGGCGGATGACCACCGGGTTGGTGCCGACCCAGCCGGCGATCTCGTCGGAGGTCATCGGCGTGTCGGGGCGCTGGCCCATGTGCAGCAGGATGTGCAGGGCAATGGAAAGACGGTCGCTGCGTTTCATGTAACTAATATTATTACGTGATTTGCAGGTCGTCAACCATTGGTTTTGCGCACGATGCGATAGACGCAACGTCGGCCGTCACTGAGCAGGTGTTCCTGGCGATCGATGCTGGCTTCATCGCCGATGACTTCCTGGAACAATTGCAGCTCGGATCGGCAAAAGCCCTGGCAAGTGCGGGCGGCGGCGCAGATCGGGCAATGGTCTTCGATCAGCAGCCAATCCTTGCCCTGTTTTTCGACCCGCGCCATATACCCTTCGGCGGTGCGGATCTCGGCCAGTCTTTGCAGTTTGCGGGGCAGGGTGGCCAGGTCGGCGCACTGGCGCAGGTACTCGCTGCGCATTTCCTGTTCGCGCTGTCCGATCAGTTTTTCCAGCCCCGGCTCACCGAACAACTGGCGGATCGATCCGATCAGCTGGATCGTCAGTTGCGCGTGACTATCGGGAAAACGGGCATGGCCGGCGGCGCTCAGCTCCCAGTCCTGGCGCGGGCGTCCGGCACGCGGCGCGGCGACTTGCTGGCGTCCCGCGATCAAGCCTTCGGCCAGCAGTTTCTGGACCTGCTGACGGGCCGCCTCGGCGGTCATGTCCAGCTCACGCGCCAGTTCCGCGGTCGAGGCGGGGCCGCGCGTCTTCAGCCGAAACAGGATGCGCTCGGGGGTGGACGATGCAGCGGCGGGCGGACTCGGTTCTTTATTATCCAAGTGATTACTTGTTAAATTCATCGGGGCGTTTTAAACTCGCGGTCATATAACCAAATAAATGCTTGCATATTATGCCAGCTAACAGCGAGGTAATGACAATGACCACCACCACCGATGACGCACGACAACTGACGGCCACATGGGGCGAACTATTGGGTGGGCGCAATGGCGCGCGCGCCGTGGCGCTGACCGGCGGCGTCGCGCTGCATGCGATCAATGTCCACATCGTCACCACCATCCTGCCATCGATGGTGCGCGACATTGGCGGGCTCGACTACTACGCCTGGAACGTGACCCTGTTCGTGGTCACCTCCATCATCGGCTCGACCCTGACCAGCAAATTGCTGTCGCTGCTGGGCGCGCGTGGAACCTGCATGGTGGCGCTGGCCGTCTTCGGCGCCGGCGCGCTGGCCTGTGCCGCCGCCCCCGACATGGGATGGATGCTGGCCGGGCGCGCCGTGCAGGGGATTGGCGGCGGCCTGCTGGCTGCGCTCGGTTACGCGCTGATACCGCTGGTGTTCGAGCAGCGCCTGTGGTCGCGAGCGATTGCGCTGGTGTCGGGCATGTGGGGGATCTCGACGTTGCTGGGTCCGGCAGTCGGCGGCTTGTTCGCCGCCAGCGGTCACTGGCGGTTGGCGTTCTGGGCGCTGATGCCATTGCTGGCGCTGCAGGGCGCACTGGTGATGGCGCAACTGGGGCCGCAGGCGATGCAGAAAGCGGACCGGCAGCCGAGCGCGGCAGTGCCGATCGGGCGCATCCTGTTGCTGGCCGCTTCGGTGCTGTTGGTGGCGTCGTCGGCGCAGGCCGGTGCCGGATGGCTGGCAACGCTATGGGTTGCTGCCGGCATCGTGCTGGCGTGGCTGGTGGCGCGGATCGACCTGCGCCATCGCAGCAGCCTGCTGCCGCGCAGCGGCTATGCGATCAATAGCGAGATGGGCGGCGTGTTCGCATGCGTGGCGCTGCTGGTAATCGGCAGTTGCACCGAGATCTTCGTGCCGTATTTCCTGCAGACGCTGCATGGCTATGCGCCACTGGCAGCCGGTTACATGACGGCTGCCATGGCGGCCGGCTGGAGCCTCGGTTCGCTGCTCAGTTCGGGGCGCAGCGGGTTGGCGGCCGATCGTCTGGTGCGCCTGGGCCCGCTGTTGATGACATTCGGCCTGGCCGCGCTGGCGCTCTTGCTGCCGGCTTCGGTGGTGGCCGCCGGTGCCGCTGCCGACATCGCCATCGTGCTGGCACTGGCGGCAGCCGGCATGGGGATCGGCCTGGGTTGGCCGCACCTGATTGCGCGGGCGCTGCATGCGGCCCGGCCGGGCGAAGAAAACCTGACTTCATCAGCCATCACCACGGTGCAGTTGTATGCCATGGCCATCGGCGCGGCGCTGGTGGGTTTGACCGCCAATCGGGCGGGCCTGATCTTGCCCGGCGGCGTCGAGGGCGCGCGGGATGCGGCCATGGTGCTGTTTGCGTTGTTTGCGCTGGCGCCCGCCCTGGCGGTGCTGCTGACCAGGCGCCTGACGCGCCCGCGCGGTTGAAGGGCGAGGCAGGCGATGGACAATCGTGCGGCAGTCGATGAGACCGATTACGACGCGCTGGTGCGCGAGTTCGATCTGTTATGGTCGCGCCCGCCGGCGGCGGGCGACCAGCAACGCATGGATCAGATGCTGCGCTTGATCGAGGCGTTCGAAGCGACGCGCCGGATGGCTTCCTCTGCCTGATCGAGGTCGGCCGCAGGCAGGCGCAGCAGCAAGTGCACCAGGGTATCGTGGCGACTGTCGAGCAACTGATATTTGTGTTGTGCCAGCCAGTGCCGCAACTGCGGCTCGGCGGCATAGCTGATGCCGATGTCGAGTTCGGCCATCGCGACCCGTTCGATGCGCTGGGCCTGCTTGAGCGCAGTGGCGATGGCGTCGGTGTAGGCGCGCACCAGGCCGCCGGCACCCAGCTTGATGCCGCCGTAATAGCGCACCACCATCGCCAGCGCGCCGTCGAGTTCGTGGTGGCGCAATACTTCCAGCATCGGTCGGCCTGCGGTGCCCGAGGGTTCACCGTCATCCGACATGCCCGACTGGCCGCCGGCCATCAGCGCCCAGCAGACGTGGGTGGCATTGGGATGCGCCTGGCGCATGCGGTCGATTTCATGCAGGGCCGCCGCACGGTCGGCGACCGGCATGACGATGCCGATGAAGCGACTCTTGCGGATGTCCAGTTCGATATCGACGCGCGCGGCCAGGGTGAAGGTTGCCATGGCCTCAGGCCGCCGTGCCCTTGATCAAGGCCAGTTCCGCCTGCAATCCCTGGTTGTCTTGCGTCAGTTGGGCGATGCGCGCCTGCAATGCCGCCACTTCGCGGCGCAGTGCGGCGGTGATCTGGTTTTCGAATTCGTCGACGATGGCGACCTGGCTGCCTTCGGTCGCCAGGTCGCCCGCCTTGGGCGCACGCGGGGTGCGGGTGGCGGCCTTCTGGTCGCGCACTTTCTTGGCGGCTTCGCGCAATTCCTTCTTGCCGCCGGCCACCGCCGTGACCTGCACTTCGCTGGGCAGCGAAGCGACGGCGGCGGCGGCGTTGATCGAGATGGCGCCGGTGCGCACCGCCTCGACCAGTTCCGGTGCGGCCGTCTTGCGGATGCGGTCGATCTGGCCGATGGTGGTGGTGCTGATGCCGGCTGCGCGAGCGATGTCGTCGCGGGTCTTGATCGGTTCGCCGGTGGTTTCCCATGGCGGATCGTCACCGGTCGCGGCCGGCGCGGCCGGGTCGTCACTGGCGCCGTCCGCTGTCGCGGCTTCGTCCGTGGCGGCCGGCTTGGCCGTGGCCCGCGTGCGGGCGGCCATGATGTCGCGCTTGCGCAGCGCCAGCATGCCGCGCTGGAAGTCGGATACGCTGCGGCGGCCGAGCTGGTTGTCGATCATCCACAGCAGCACATCATCGATCGAACTGAAGCTGTCGTTCTGGACCGTCTGGTAGGGCAGTTCGTACTTGCTGCAGATTTCGAAGCGGTTATGGCCGTCGACCAGCACTTCGCCCCACAGCACCAGCGCATCGCGGCAGCCTTCGGCCAGGATGCTGCGCTCCAGAGCGGCGTATTCGTTGGGGGTGAGCGGATCGATGTACTTCTTGAGTTCTTCGTTGATGACGATATTCATTGATGTTTCAACGTGGCAAAGAGGGGGCGGCGACATGCAGCCGCAAGCGGCGGAATTCTACACCAGGCGAGGGCAGCGGCTGCAGTAGAATACGGCTCCGGCGCGCACTGCAGGCGTGCCGGCTTCGATGTTCCACTTCCGGTATTTCTCAATGCGCAATGTCTTTCGCCTGGCGCCCATCGCCATCCTCGTCTCTGTCCTGGCCGGTTGCGGCACCACTGCGTGGCTGCCCGGCGCCACCGATGCCAAGCCTGCTGTTCCCGCCACGGCCACGCCGGCCGAACCGGGCGCGCTGGCGCCCCGCAAGATCCGGATCGGGCTAGCCCTGGGCGGCGGCGCCGCACGCGGCTTTGCGCACATCGGCGTGATCAAGGCGCTCGAATCGCAAGGCATCGCGGCCGATGTGGTGGCCGGCACCAGCGCCGGCAGCCTGGTGGGCGCCTTGTATGCGGCCGGTAACGATGGCTTCGCGCTGCAGAAGCTGGCGTTGCAGATGGACGAGGCCACCATCTCGGACTGGTCGGTGCCGTTCTTCGCCAAGGTCAGCGGCGTGCTCAAGGGGGAGGGCGTGCAGAACTACGTCAATCGCACGCTGGGCAACCTGACGATCGAAAAATTCAAGATTCCGTTCGGCGCGGTGGCGACCGATCTCAAGACCGGGCAACCGATCCTGTTCCAGCGCGGCAATGCAGGCGTGGCCGTGCGGGCTTCTTCGGCGGTGCCGGGAGTGTTCCAGTCGGTCAAGATCGGTGACCATTATTATGTCGATGGCGGCCTGGTGGCGCCGGTGCCGGTGCGCTTTGCGCGCCAGATGGGCGCTGATTTCGTGATCGCGGTCAACATCTCGGCGCAACCCGAGGCGCAGGCTGCCAGCAGTTCGGTCGATGTGCTGCTGCAGACTTTTGCCATCATGGGCCAGACCATCAACCAGTATGAATTACAGAATGCCGACATCGTGTTGCAGCCGGGGCTGGGCACCATGAAAGGCAGCGACTTCGCCAGCCGCAACGTGGCGATCCTGGCCGGCGAGCAGGCCACCATGGCGGCCATGCCGGAGATCAAGCGCAAGTTGAAGTTGCTGCAGGGGAATTGATCTTCGCGCAGTCGCTCGGCGCCTCGGATAGCTATCCGATAAATAGCTATCCGATAGTGGCGAGATGGCATGTTGCCAATAAAAAATGCCGCCAGGAGCAACCAGGCGGCATTCTTGTCAGTGCATCAGGGTAGTGCTTATTTGGACTCTTCTTCACCAGCAGCGATACGGCGCGCACCATTGAAGCGCTTCTTCCAGTACGACTCGTCCATGCTTTCGATGCGGACCTGGCCGCCGGCCGATGGTGAATGGATGAATTTGCCATCACCCATATAGATACCGACGTGCGAGAAACCGCGGCGCAGGGTGTTATAGAACACCAGGTCGCCGACCTGCAGATCGGACTTGCCGACTTTTTCGCCAACCCGGCTGATCTCGGCCGAGGTGCGCGGCAGATCGGTGCCCAGCGCTTCCTTGAAGACATAACGCACCAGGCCGCTGCAATCGAGGCCGGTATCGGGCGAGTTGCCGCCGTAGCGATAGTTGATGCCCAGCATGGCCAATGCCTGGGTGGCCAGTTCGGAAGCGCGGTTGGTGATGTCTTGCAGGCGCGCGATCGCAAGATTGGTCTTGCTGATCTGCTGTTGGGCTTGCGGGGATTGTGCTTGCGGAGGGGGAAGATCCTGAGCTGCCAGGGAAAGGTCGGCGGCAAACGCTGCACCACTGATCCAGAGTCCGGCCGCGAGCACGCACGCTCGCAGGGATAGGCGTTGGAGTCGGTCGGTGCGGCGTAGAGTCATCAAGGTCCTCTCATAAGCAGGATTGCGGGACTGTAAGTGAATTCTTACGCACTGTCAAAAGCTAATTTCGTGCCAGCTTATAAGATTGATATCGTTTGCGGGGCATGCAAGGGGCATCCGGCGGATCTCCCTAGTAAGGGTTTCTCCTACACCGGAATAATTTATTTTTGTGCGCGTAAATAATTTACTTAGGCCTGCTGCAATGTTGGCCGGCCATGTTCGAGTCCGGCGCATGAAAATCGCTCAGCAATGGGCAGATGTCAAAACGTCTTTATCGCCGTACAATCAGCGTTCGAATTTTTGAGCACACCGGAGTTACTCATATGCAAACCAAACCATTCCTGACGCTGGAAGACGTCAAGAAGATCGCCGCTGGCGCCGAAGCCGAGGCTGTTGCCAACAAATGGGCCGTGGCCATTGCCATCGTCGACGACGGCGGCCACCTGCTGTGGTTGCAGCGCCTCGACGGCACCGCGCCGATCTCGTCGCACATCGCCCCGGGCAAGGCCCGCACCGCGGCGCTGGGCCGTCGCGAGACCAAGATCTATGAAGACATGATCAACAACGGTCGCTTCTCGTTCATTACTGCGCCGACCCTGGACGGCCTGCTCGAAGGCGGCGTGCCTATCGTGGTCGACGGCCATGTGGTCGGCGCGGTGGGCGTCTCGGGCGTGAAGTCGTCCGAAGACGTGCAGATCGCCAAGGCGGGCATTGCCGCGCTGGATCTGTAATCATCGTCAGTGCCGGTCGCTCTGTCCGACCGGCAACTCTTGTCTTTTACGCCTCATCGGGCGTCAGACATGGCAAAACCCCTCCCTCGGGTTTGCCGTGAGTGGCCTCTTACGCTATAATTGTGCGGTTTAGCTAAATTTAAATTCCGCCGTAGCGCATACCATATCTCCACCTCGTTCCCGCAGGCCAATATCCCGATTCGACTGATCGAATATGTCGAGGGTGTTCGCGCCGGTCGGTCTGGTGTACGAGGTCTCCCGGTCATCCAGCGGCGGTAACCATCTCAGGAGTTACCCTTGCTGCCTCTTCTTTCCGGTCCCGCGATTCCGGCCGTGCTCGCCCTCGCAGACGGGTCTGTCTTTCAAGGATTTTCCATCGGTGCCGCTGGTAATACGACCGGCGAAGTGGTGTTCAATACCGCAATGACCGGTTACCAGGAAATCCTGACCGATCCCAGTTATAACAGTCAGATCGTCACGCTCACCTATCCGCACATCGGCAACACCGGCGTGAACCGTGAAGATGTCGAGTCCAGCCGCATCCATGCCGCCGGCCTGATCATCAAGGATTTGCCGCGCCTGGTGTCCAACTTCCGCAGCCAGCAGTCGCTGTCGGAGTACCTGGCCCAGGATGGCATCGTCGCCATCGCCGGCATCGATACCCGCAAGCTGACCCGCATCCTGCGTGAGAAGGGCGCCCAGAGCGGCGCCATCGTCGCCGGTGAAGCCAATGTCGAGGCAGCCACTGCCAAGGCCCTGGAACTGGCGCGCGCCTGGCCTGGCCTGGCCGGCATGGATCTGGCGAAGGTGGTGTCGACCACCAAGTCCTATAACTGGACCGAAACCGAGTGGAAGCTGGGTCGCGGCTACGGCCAGCAGATCACGCCCAAGTTCCACGTGGTGGCGTTCGACTATGGCGTCAAGTTCAACATCCTGCGCATGCTGGCCGAGCGCGGCTGCAAGGTTACCGTGCTGCCGGCGCAAGCCACGGCCGCCGAGGCGCTGGCGCTCAATCCGGATGGCGTGTTCCTGTCCAACGGTCCTGGCGATCCGGAACCCTGTGATTACGCCATCGCAGCCTCGAAGGAACTGATCGAGCGCGGCATCCCGACCTTCGGCATCTGCCTGGGTCACCAGATCATGGCCCTGGCTTCCGGCGCCAAGACGCTGAAGATGAAGTTCGGTCACCATGGCGCCAACCACCCGGTGCAGGATCTCGACACCAAGCAAGTGATGATCACGTCGCAAAACCACGGTTTTGCAGTTGACCAGGCAACCCTGCCGGCCAACTGCCGCGTGACCCACGTCTCGCTGTTCGATGGCTCGCTGCAAGGTTTCGAGCGCACCGACCAACCCGCATTCTGCTTCCAGGGTCACCCCGAAGCATCCCCTGGACCGCATGACATCGCCCCCCTGTTCGACAAATTCGTGGCGATGATGGAGAAGAAACAAAATGCCTAAGCGTAACGACATAAAAAGCATCCTCATCATTGGCGCTGGCCCGATCATCATCGGCCAGGCCTGTGAGTTCGACTATTCCGGCGCCCAGGCCTGCAAGGCCCTGCGCGAAGAAGGCTTCAAGGTCATCCTGGTCAACAGCAATCCTGCGACCATCATGACGGACCCCGAGATGGCCGACGTCACCTACATCGAGCCGATCACCTGGCAAGTGGTGGAACGCATCATCGCCAAGGAAAAGCCGGACGCGATCCTGCCGACCATGGGTGGCCAGACTGCGCTGAACTGCGCGCTCGACCTGCATCGTCATGGCGTGCTCGACAAATACAAGTGCGAACTGATCGGCGCCTCGCCGGAAGCCATCGACAAGGCCGAAGACCGCTCCAAGTTCAAGGATGCGATGACCAAGATCGGTCTCGGTTCGGCGCGCTCCGGCGTGTCGCACACGATGGACGAGTCGTGGGCGGTGCAGAAGACGCTGGGCTTCCCGGTCATCATCCGTCCTTCGTTCACCATGGGCGGCACCGGCGGCGGTATCGCCTACAACGCCGAAGAATTCGAAACCATCTGCAAGCGCGGCCTGGAAGCCTCGCCCACCTCGGAACTGCTGATCGAAGAATCGCTGATCGGCTGGAAAGAGTACGAGATGGAAGTCGTGCGCGACAAGGCCGACAACTGCATCATCGTGTGCTCGATCGAAAACCTCGACCCGATGGGTGTGCACACCGGTGACTCGATCACCGTGGCGCCAGCGCAGACGCTGACCGACAAGGAATACCAGATCATGCGTAACGCCTCGCTGGCGGTGCTGCGTGAAATCGGCGTCGATACCGGCGGCTCCAACGTGCAGTTCTCGGTCAATCCGGCCGATGGCCGCATGATCGTCATCGAGATGAATCCGCGCGTGTCGCGTTCGTCGGCGCTGGCCTCCAAGGCGACCGGTTTCCCGATCGCTAAGATCGCCGCCAAGCTGGCAGTCGGCTTCACGCTCGACGAACTGCGCAACGAGATCACCGGCGGCGCGACCCCGGCTTCGTTCGAGCCGTCGATCGATTACGTCGTGACCAAGATCCCGCGTTTCGCGTTCGAGAAATTCCCGCAGGCCGACAAGCACCTGACGACCCAGATGAAGTCGGTGGGTGAGGTCATGGCCATCGGTCGTACCTTCCAGGAATCGTTCCAGAAGGCATTGCGCGGCCTGGAAGTCGGCGTCGACGGCATGAACGAAAAGACCACCGACCGCGAGACCATCGAAGAAGAACTGGGCGAGCCCGGTCCGGACCGCATCTGGTACGTGGGCGATGCCTTCGCCCAGGGTTTCTCGCTGGACGAAGTACATGCGCTGACCCACATCGACCCGTGGTTCCTGTCGCAGATCAAGGAGATCGTCGACATCGAACTGTGGCTCGAAAAAGAAGCATCGCTGGCCGCGCTGGACCGCGCCACCCTGTTCCAGCTGAAGCAGAAGGGTTTCTCGGATCGTCGCCTGGCCAAGTTGCTCAAGACCACCGACACCGAAGTGCGCCAGCAGCGTCACAAGCTGAACGTGCGCCCGGTCTTCAAGCGCGTCGATACCTGCGCCGGCGAGTTCTCGACCAACACCGCCTACATGTATTCGACCTACGACGAAGAGTGCGAGTCGAATCCTACCGACAAGAAGAAGATCATGGTGCTGGGCGGCGGTCCGAACCGCATCGGCCAGGGCATCGAGTTCGACTATTGCTGCGTGCACGCGGCGCTGGCCATGCGCGACGATGGTTATGAAACCATCATGGTCAACTGCAACCCGGAAACCGTCTCGACCGACTACGACACGTCCGACCGCCTGTACTTCGAGCCGCTGACGCTGGAAGACGTGCTGGAAATCGTCGACATCGAGAAGCCATATGGCGTGATCGTGCAATACGGTGGCCAGACCCCGCTGAAGCTGGCGCTGGACCTCGAAGCCAACGGCGTGCCGATCGTCGGCACATCGCCCGACATGATCGATGCGGCCGAAGATCGCGAACGCTTCCAGAAGCTGTTGCAGGACCTGGGCCTGCGCCAGCCACCCAACCGTACTGCCCGTACCGAAGCCGACGCGCTGCGCCTGGCGCAGGAAATCGGTTACCCGCTGGTGGTTCGCCCATCCTATGTGCTGGGTGGCCGCGCGATGGAAATCGTGCACGAGCAACGCGACCTGGAGCGCTACATGCGCGAAGCCGTGAAGGTTTCGCACGATTCGCCGGTGCTGCTGGACCGCTTCCTCAATGACGCCATCGAAGTCGACGTCGACTGCCTGTCGGACGGCGAGCGCACCTTCATCGGCGGCGTGATGGAACACATCGAACAGGCCGGCGTGCACTCGGGCGATTCGGCCTGCTCGCTGCCGCCGTATTCGCTGTCCAAGGACACCATCGACGAACTGAAGCGCCAGACCGCATTGATGGCCAAGGGCTTGAACGTGGTCGGCCTCATGAACGTGCAGTTCGCGATCCAGCAAGCCGAAGTCGACGGCAAGACCGTCGACACCGTGTTCGTGCTGGAAGTGAACCCGCGCGCCTCGCGCACGGTGCCGTTCGTGTCCAAGGCGACCGGCCTGCAACTGGCCAAGATCGCGGCGCGCTGCATGGTCGGCCAGTCGCTGGACAGCCAGGGCATCAAGAACGAAGTGGTGCCGCCTTACTACAGCGTCAAGGAAGCCGTGTTCCCGTTCGTCAAGTTCCCGGGCGTCGATACCATCCTCGGCCCCGAGATGAAGTCGACCGGTGAAGTCATGGGCGTGGGCAAGACCTTCGGCGAAGCCTTCGTCAAGTCGCAACTGGGCGCCAGCGTCAAGCTGCCGACGTCGGGCAAGGTGTTCCTGAGCGTCAAGAACAATGACAAGCCGCGCGCCGTGCAGGTGGCACGCGACCTGGTGGCGCTGGGCTTCTCGGTGGTGGCGACCAAGGGTACTGCGGCCGCCATTAGCGCTGCCGGCATCGCCGTCACGACCGTCAACAAGGTGGTCGAAGGGCGTCCGCACATCGTCGACATGGTGAAGAACAACGAGATCGCGCTGGTGGTCAATACCGTTGAAGAAAAGCGCAACGCGATTGCCGACTCGGGCGCCATCCGTACTTCGGCCCTGGCCGCACGCGTGACGACCTTCACCACCATCGCCGGCGCCGAGGCTGCGATCCAGGGTATGCGTCAATTGGAGGCGCTGGACGTCTACGATTTACAAGGTCTTCATAAAGCTATACACTAAACCCACAACACGTTACCTTGCCGGCAAGCATTAATGGCCGGCAAGTCCAGAGGGCATCTGAGCAATCGATGCCCTCTGTGACTTTTGGGACGTCCTGTGCGGTGATACGCAATGGGATGTCCTGCTGGGAATCCCCAGTAAATGAGCGTGTTGGATGAATGCCGAAGGAACTTCTCGACGGCATGCCATTCATCAACAAGGTGCTTCCCCGTAAAGACAAGAGTCGGTCGCCTGACGGCGGCGGGGTCTTTTTTTTTGTTTTATATCGGGACCGTTGGATTAGCCGGCGTTTTCCGGAATTCCCTAACCTTTAGCAAGAGACTTATGAGCACAGTTCCCCTTACCAAGCGTGGCGCAGAACTCCTCAAGGAAGAACTGCAACGATTGAAAACCAAAGAACGTCCCGACGTCATCAATGCGATCGCCGAAGCGCGCGCGCAGGGTGACCTGTCGGAAAACGCCGAGTACGAATCGGCCAAGGAGCGCCAGGCCTTCATCGAAGGCCGCATCGCCGACCTGGAAGGCAAGCTGGGCGCCGCGCAGATCGTCGATCCGACCGAACTCAACGCCGAAGGTCGCGTGGTGTTCGCGTCCACCGTCGACCTCGAGAACCTCGATAGCGGCGAGAAGGTGACCTATCAGATCGTCGGCCTCGACGAAGCCGATATCAAGGTGTCGAAGGTGTCGGTGACCTCGCCCATCGCGCGTGCCCTGATCGGCAAGAGCGCCGGTGACGTGGTGGCCGTGGAAGCGCCGTCCGGCATCAAGGAATACGAAATCCTGGAAGTGCGTTACGTCTGATGATGTAATGCGCTGAGCCGGCGCCGGGCGCATGCCCCGACGCCGGCATGCGCCAGAAAACAAAATGCCCGCATCAGCGGGCATTGTATTTTTGCAGGTCAGGCGAATCGTCGATGCGATTCGCCTTGCAGCATCAGCCGCCTGGCTTCTTGGTGCTGCGCTGGCGTGGCTTGGCCTTGCGGATATTGCCGCCGGCGGTGACCCGTTCGTTACCCTTGAGCATGACCTTGTTGACGGTCGGACGCTTGGTGGTGTGGGTCTTGACGATGGTGACTTCGCGCAGGCCGCCCTTGGCGCCGGCCGACTTCTTCTTTTCTTCGTCCTTCTTGGGGCGATAGATCACCAGCAGTTTGCCGATGTGTTGCACCTGCGCTGCATTGAGCTGTTCGCAGATGGCGTCGTAGATGCCGATGCGGGCTTCGCGGTCGTCGCCAAATACGCGCACCTTGATCAGGCCGTGGAATTCGAGGCTGTTATCGATTTCCTTCATGACCGATTCGGACAGGCCGCTTTCGCCGACGATCACGACAGGGTTCAGCGCATGGGCTTGGGCGCGCAGTTCGCTGCGCTCGGCGGGGGTAAGTTTCAACATGGGAATGCGATGGCGGGGCGGCGCGGTAGTGCCAAGCCGTCCCTGAAAGATATAAAACCAGTATTCTACGCGAATGGCAAAGAACAAATTAAACAAAAACTGGCTGCACGACCATATCAACGATCCTTACGTCAAGCTGGCGCAAAAGGAAGGTTATCGTGCGCGCGCGGCTTACAAGCTAAAAGAAATCGACGAAGACGAGCGTCTCATCAAGCCCGGGCAAGTCATCGTCGACCTTGGCTCGACCCCGGGCAGTTGGTCGCAATACGTGCGCAACAAGCTGGCCGGCGCCGACGGCGGGGGCATTCACGGCACCGTGATCGGGCTCGACATGCTGCCCATGGAGCCGATCGCCGACGTTCATTTCATCCAGGGCGATTTTCGCGAGGAAGCCTTGCTGGTGGAGCTCGAAGCCTTGCTGGCCGGGCGCAAGGTGGATCTGGTGCTGTCCGACATGGCGCCCAACCTGTCGGGCGTGGCCATCGCCGACGCGGCCCGGGTCGAGCATCTTATCGATCTGGCAATCGAATTTGCGCAGGCGCACATGAAGCCGTCCGGCGCGCTGCTGGTGAAATGCTTCAACGGCACCGGCTATAACGAATTGCTGCACAAGTTCAGGGCCGAATTCAAGACCGTGACGTCGAAGAAGCCCAAGGCCAGCCGCGACAAATCGTCCGAAATATTCCTGCTGGGGAAAATCCTGAAGAACCCGCGCTGAAAGGTGCGCTACAGTGAGGCAGGTTCGCTTAATTTATCGTGAGATAGGGGCGTTCCGGTCTTGTTTTGGATGTTCTCGGCACAATATCGAATGACGGGAGTCGTCATGATGGCAGGAAGTCGATGCCGGCGTGGCGGCCAGCGTGCCTTTTGATACCGCCCGTGTGATGCAACTCTGATAATAATCGGAGATGGTCCCGGTGCCCGTGCTGCACCATTGCGCGATTAAACTTAATGTCGCGTTGCGGTGTCGCACGCAATGGCGGGTGGTTTCCTAGTAAGGGTAATTGAATCCGGGTAAAATCCCGGGATACAAAGGCAACGTGGCGCGCTTCGCGTCGGAGGAGTTCCAGTGAACAACATGTTTTCCAAGGCTGCCATCTGGGTAGTCATTGCACTCGTCCTGTTTATGGTATTCAAACAGTTCGACAGCCGCAGCGTCGCTTCGGGTGCAAAGTCGATCGCGTATTCGGATTTCATCAGCGAGGTGAAGGCCGGTCACATCAAGGACGCGACCATTGAAGACCGCACTATCGTTGCCACCACGCAAGACGGCACCAAGGTCAAGACCGCCGCGACCTACCTGGATCGCGGCCTGGTCGGCGACCTGCTCAACAATGGCGTCAAGTTCGACGTGAAGCAGCCGGAAGAACAATCCTTCCTGTCGCAGGTATTCATTTCGTGGTTCCCGATGCTGTTGCTGATCGGCGTCTGGATCTTCTTCATGCGCCAGATGCAGGGCGGCGGCAAGGGCGGTGCGTTCTCCTTCGGCAAGTCCAAGGCGCGCATGCTCGATGAGAACAGCAACTCGGTCACCTTTGCCGACGTCGCCGGTTGCGACGAGGCCAAGGAAGAAGTGCAGGAGCTGGTCGAGTTCCTGCGCGATCCGACCAAGTTCCAGAAGCTGGGCGGTCGTATTCCGCACGGCGTGCTGATGGTCGGTCCTCCAGGTACCGGTAAGACATTGCTGGCACGTGCCATCGCCGGTGAAGCCAAGGTGCCTTTCTTCACCATCTCCGGTTCGGACTTCGTTGAAATGTTCGTCGGCGTGGGCGCATCGCGGGTGCGCGACATGTTCGAGAACGCCAAGAAGCACGCTCCCTGCATCATCTTCATCGACGAAATCGACGCCGTCGGTCGCCATCGTGGCGCCGGCATGGGCGGTGGTAACGACGAACGTGAACAGACCCTGAACCAGATGCTGGTCGAGATGGACGGTTTCGAGGCCAACTCGGGCGTCATCGTCATCGCCGCCACCAACCGTTCCGACGTGCTCGACAAGGCGCTGTTGCGTCCGGGTCGTTTCGACCGCCAGGTGATGGTTGGCCTGCCCGATATCCGCGGCCGCGAACAGATCCTGTACGTGCACATGCGCAAGGTGCCTATCGCACCTGACGTCAAGGCTGACATCCTGGCCCGTGGCACCCCCGGTTTCTCGGGCGCCGACCTGGCCAATCTGGTCAACGAGGCAGCGCTGTTTGCCGCCCGTCGCAACAAACGCCTGGTCGAGATGCAGGACTTCGAGGATGCCAAGGACAAGATCGTCATGGGCCCCGAGCGCAAGTCGGCTGTCATGCGCGAAGAAGAGCGTCGCAATACCGCTTACCACGAGTCGGGTCACGCGGTGGTGGCCAAGCTGCTGCCCAAGGCCGATCCGGTCCACAAGGTCACGATCATGCCGCGCGGGTATGCGCTGGGCCTGACCTGGCAGTTGCCGGAGCATGATCGCGTCAACATGTACAAGGACAAGATGCTGGAAGAAATCTCCATCCTGTTCGGTGGCCGTATCGCCGAGGAGATCTTCATGCACCAGATGTCGACCGGCGCCTCCAACGACTTCGAGCGCGCAACCAAGCTGGCGCGCGCCATGGTCACCCGCTACGGCATGTCCGAGACGCTGGGCACCATGGTCTACGAAGATTCCGAGCAGGATGCCTACTTCGGTCGCATGTCGGCCAAGACCGTGTCCGAGGCGACCCAGCAAAAGGTCGACGCCGAGATCCGTTCGATCCTCGATACGCAATATGCACTGGCGCGCAAGCTGCTGGAAGAGAACAGCGAGAAGGTCGACGTGATGGCCAAGGCGCTGCTCGACTGGGAAACGCTGGACGCCGACCAAGTCAGCGACATCATGAACGGTGACGAGCCGCGTCCGCCCCGCAATGGGATACCGGTCAAGAAGTCGTCGTCCGACAATCGTCCCGGCGATGTGACGCCGAGCGCAACCGCACCAGCCTGATTGCCCATGCTGTAACGGCAGCGGGCAAGTAAGGGCGAGGAGAAATCCTCGCCCTTTTTTCCGCCTGCTGCAAAAGCGCGGCCGTGGTTGGCCGGCGCTGGTTATTCGATAGACCGAAACAAACAGCTGATGACACACGCATTCCTGAAATGTGGCAGGTTCCGCCTGCCGATGGCGCCAGGGCGCCGGCCGCTGGTGATGGGCATTCTCAATGTCACGCCGGACTCGTTCTCTGACGGTGGGCGCCACGCCCAGCTCGAATTTGCCTTGTCGCATGCCGAGCAGATGATTGCCGATGGCGTCGACATCATCGACATCGGCGGCGAATCGACCCGTCCCGGCATCGCGCCGCTGTCGCTCGAGCAGGAGCTGGAGCGCGTCATGCCGATCATCTATGCGCTGCGCGACTGCGGCAAGCCATTGTCGATCGACACCTACAAGCCGGCCGTGATGCGCGAAGCGCTGCTGGCCGAGGTCGACATGATCAACGACATCAATGGTTTTCGTGCCGAGGGCGCCATCGATGCGGTGCGCGACAGCGAAGCCGGCCTGTGCGTGATGCACATGCTGGGCCAGCCGCAGACCATGCAGCAGGAACCGCGCTATGACGATGTGGTGCGCGAGGTCGGCGAGTTCCTGGCGCAGCAGGTGCAGCAGTTGAGCGCCGCCGGCATTGCCCGCGAGCGCATCTGTATCGATCCTGGCTTTGGATTTGGCAAGACCTTGGCGCATAATCTGGCTCTGCTCCAGCACACCCGACAATTGATCGATCAGCTCGGGCTGCCGCTGTTGGCAGGCATGTCGCGCAAGTCGATGGTGGGCGGCGTCACCGGCAAGCCGGTCGACAAGCGCATGGCCGGCAGCATCGGCGCGGCATTGGCGGCCGCGCAGCAAGGTGCCATGATCATCCGGGTGCACGACGTCGCCGAGACGGTCGATGCGCTGGCGATGTGGCAGGCGGGACGCCCGCAGAACTAACAACACTGGAGACCGCCGGTCGGCGATTCAACCCGTCTGCTGACGGTGTTATTTGGAAGGGGAACAAACATGGCAGCAAAATATTTTGGTACCGATGGCATCCGTGGTCGCGTCGGCACCGCACCGATCACGCCCGATTTCGTCATGCGCCTGGGCTACGCCGCCGGGCGCGTGCTGGCCAAGTCGCGCGATGGCGTGGCGCGTCCAACGGTATTGATCGGCAAGGACACGCGCATTTCCGGCTATATGCTCGAAGCCGCGCTCGAGGCCGGCCTGGCCGCCGCCGGCGTGGATGTGATGCTGGCCGGCCCGGTACCGACGCCGGCCGTGGCCTATCTCACGCGTGCATTGCGGCTGTCGGCCGGCATCGTGATCTCGGCCTCGCACAATCCTTTCCACGACAACGGCATCAAGTTCTTCTCGGCCTCCGGCAACAAGTTGCCCGATGCGGTCGAGGCCGATATCGAGGCCGCGCTCGAACAGCCGATGGAATGCGTGTCTTCCGAAAAGCTGGGCAAGGCGCGCCGGCTGGACGACGCCCAGGGCCGTTACATCGAATTCTGCAAGAGCAGCTTCCCCAATGCGCTCGACCTGCACGGCATGACGCTGGTGGTCGATTGCGCCCATGGCGCCGCCTATCACATCGCGCCCCATGTTTTCCACGAACTGGGCGCCGAAGTCATCAGCATCGCCAACAAGCCCAACGGCTTGAATATCAACGACAAGTGCGGCGCCACCGCGCCCCAGGCCTTGTCGGAAGCTGTGCGTACCAATAACGCCGATCTCGGCATTGCCCTCGATGGCGACGCCGACCGTTTGCTGATGGTGGACGCCGCCGGTCGCATCTACAACGGCGACGAGTTGCTGTACCTGATGGTCAAGGATCGGCTGGCCACTGGCCCGGTGGCCGGTGCGGTCGGCACGCTGATGACCAACATGGCGCTGCAGGTGGCGTTCAAGCGCATGGGCATCCCCTTTGAGCGGGCCAAGGTGGGCGACCGCTATGTGCTCGAAGTGCTGCAGGAAAAGGGCTGGCTGTTGGGCGGCGAGGGCTCCGGCCATTTGCTGTGCCTGGACAAGCACACCACCGGCGACGGCATTGTCTCGGCGCTGCAGGTGCTGTCGGCGCTCAAGCGCAGCGGCCAGACGCTGGCGCAGATGACGGCCGACCTGACGCTGTTTCCGCAGGTGCTGATCAACGTCAAGATCCCGGCCGGCTACGACTGGAAATCCAACACCGCGCTGCAGGCCGAGACGGCGGCAGTCGAAGCCGCACTGGGCGAGCGTGGACGGGTATTGTTGCGGCCCTCCGGCACCGAGCCCCTGATTCGCGTGATGGTCGAGGCTGAAGATGGAACGCTGGCGCGCAGCATGGCGCAACGCATCGCCGACAAGGTCTTGTAGTTGAAGATGCGGCACTCGAATCTGTCTATGGAAGAGCGATGACACAGCCCCAGGTTTTATTGGTGGAAGACGAACCGGCGATCGCCGAGCTGCTGCGTTTCACGATGCAGGGCGCCGGCTTTGCCACCACCCTGGCCATTGACGTGCAGCAGGCGCGCAGCCAGATCGCCGAGGCCTTGCCGCATGTCGTGCTGCTGGACTGGATGCTGCCCGACAGTTCGGGCCTGGCGCTGCTGTCGGAGCTGCGACGCGATCCGCGCACGGCTGCCTTGCCGGTCATCATGCTGACCGCCAAGGGCATGGAAGAAGACAAGGTGCGCGGCCTCAACGAAGGCGCCGACGATTACGTCACCAAGCCATTCTCGCCCAAGGAACTGGTGGCGCGAGTGCAGGCGCTGTTGCGTCGCAAGGCGCCCGAGGTGGGCAGCCAGGCGCTGACCTACGGCGCCATCATGGTCGATGCCGAACGTTTGCAGGTATCGGTGGCCGAGCGCCCGGTGGCGCTGGACCAGGCCGAATTCAAGCTGCTGCGTTTTCTGGTGGCGCACCCCGAGCGGATCTTTTCGCGGGCGCAGTTGCTCGACAAGGTGTGGGGCGACCATACCTTCATCGAAGAGCGCACGGTGGATGTGCACATCATGCGCTTGCGCAAGTCGCTGGGCGAACTGTCGCACTATGTTCAAACCGTGCGTGGCGTGGGCTACAAGTTCAGCGCCAGCGGCGAGTGAACCCAAGCCCTGATCGCCTTCAATCCAGTGGCACGCCGCGCAGCCGATTGACCTCCGCCGCCGTTACCACGCCACTGCGATTGCTCCAGCTGTTGCGCACGTAGCTCACCACAGCGGCTACTTCTTCATCCGACAACTGGTGCCCGAACGGCGGCATGCCGAACGGGTAGGGATTGCCTGCCGTCGACGGCGCATAACCACCATGCAACACGATCCTGATGACGTTCACCGGTAACGCTGCGGTGAGCGCCGGGTTGCCGTCCAGCGGCGGATAATCGGGCGCAATGCCCTGGCCGCGCACATTGTGGCAATCCACGCACAGCTGTCGATAGAGTCGCTCACCGGTACGCATGGCCTGCTCGGTCTGTGCCGCCGGCGGTGACGTCCTGTCGCCAGCCGCTGAGGTCATCACTGGCAGCGAATGCAGATAGGTGGTCATCGCGGCGATGTCTTGCGGACTCAGGTATTGCAGGCTTTGCCCGACCACTTCCGCCATCGGCCCCATCACCGATGCACGTTGCGACACGCCGCTCGATAGCAGCGCCGACAATTCTTCGCTGCGCCATTGTTTCAGCCCATGCGGCCCGTCATCCTGCAGCGAGGGGGCGACCCAGTCCAGGCCCGGAATCAATCCCCCGGTGAGATCACCCGGGTTGCCGGCCGCGCCGAACATGTTGCGTGTGCTGTGGCATCCACTGCAATGGCCCAGACCCTGCACCAGGTAGGCTCCCCGGTTCCACTGTGCGCTTCGCTGCTGCTGTGGCCGATATTCGCCCGGCTCGAAGTACAGCGCGCGCCAGCCCGCCAGCAGCCAGCGCTGGTTGTACGGAAAGCGCAACTGATGCGGGGTATTTTCGCGCGCTGCCGGAGGCAGGCTTTGCAGGTAGGCGAACAGGGCGTCGGCATCGGTGCGCGAGACCCGGGTGTAATTGGTGAAAGGGAAGGCCGGATAGAGAAAGCGGCCATCCTTGCCGCGACCATGATGCAGCGCGCGCCAGAAGTCGTCGGCATTCCACGCACCGATGCCGCTGTGGCGATCCGGGGTGATATTGCTGGTATAGAGCGTGCCGAAGGGCGTCGGCATAGCGCGTCCGCCGGCGTAGGGCGTGCCGCCGCGCGGCGTGTGGCAGGCCATGCAATTGCCGGCACGCGCCAGGTAGGCGCCGCGCGCCACCTGGGCTGCCGGATCGGCGACGGCGGTGGCCTGGCCCATCTCTTCAGGGCGCAACCATTGCCAGGCCAGCAACGCTGAAGCCAGCAACAGGAGCAGGGCCAGTGCGGCCGCCAGCAGCATCAATGCGCGCTTCATGGCGCAGCCCCCATGCTGCCGCACGGCACCGGCCAGGGCGCTGCCGGCTGGTCCGGAGGCGGTGCGGTCGATGGCGGCTGCGACGCCAGCCAGGTGCTGACGGCATTGATATCGTCGGGCGTGAGCGCCTGGGCCACATCGGCCATGCAATCCGGCGCATGGGCGCGTCGCGCGCCGTTGCGCCAGGCGCCCAATTGGGCACTGATGTAATCACGTGGCAGACCCAGCAGTCCGGGCGTGGCCGGTTGCAGGCCCGACAGCGCCTGGCCGTGGCAGGCCGCGCATGCCGGTAGCCGGCGTTGCGGCGCGCCTTGCAAGGCCAGCAGCCGGCCGCGTTCGAGTGTCGCCGCCGAGCTGTTGGCGGCGCTCGGCGTGGAGTAGGGCGGATGTTGTTCGGCGAAGTGGCGCGCGATCTGGCGCAGGTAGTCGTCCGACAGATTGGTCAGCAGGTAATTCATCGGCGGATAGCGCCGCCGCCCGTCGCGAAAGTTACGTAACTGGTTATAGAGGTAAGCTTCGGGTTTGCCGGCGATGCGCGGATAATAGCCGTCAGGCCCGGCCCGCCCTTCGGCGCCGTGGCAGGCAGTGCAGGCGGCGACCCGCTCGGCCATCGCGGGCACCCGCTGATCGCTATTCTGGGCTTGGGCCACATGGCATGCCAGCATCAGCACCACGCCCCACAGTGCAAGCAACCAGCCGTGGCACAGAGCCGGCATCAGGCGTTCAAGGCGGGTTGCGGACGTCGACGTCAACTTTGTCTCCCTGGCTGGCCGCTGCCAATGGTTGCGGCTCGATGCAGCTATTGTAGTGCAAGGCATGCAGCGATCCATCCCTACATTGTCCCTGCAAGATCGCATATCGACCGTCGGCTTTGCAATGACGGTCGCTACGGCTACAATAGCGGCCTTGCTGCCCCCGTAGCTCAGTGGATAGAGCGATCCCCTCCTAAGGGATAGGTCACACGTTCGATCCGTGTCGGGGGCACCAGCATAAAAAAAGCGCAGAAGATTCGTCTTCTGCGCTTTTTCGTTTGTGGTCCCGGGTTCAGGGGCTCTGGTTGGTGCTGTCGTAGAAGCGTTTGGCTGCCGATGACGGCTGCGATGGCGCTGCGCCGGGCGCCGCCGGCGCCGTAGGTGCTGCCGGCGCCCCCGATCCGGCTGGCGCTGCGGGTGCCGAGCTGGGTGTCCATCCGAAGAAGTTCGAAATGGCGTCGACCACGGTCACGCCGACATTGGTCACCTGGCCATTGCCGGGGGTGAAGTTGTCATAGTAGGGTTCGCCATCGATGAAGCGGATGCCGTCCGGCACCGGCAACTCGGCCTGCGGCACGCCCTTGAGGGCGGCGCGCATGTAGTCGACCCAGATCGGCAGGGCCAACTGGGCGCCGAACTCCATGCCGCCCAGGCTCTTGGGCTGGTCGTAGCCCATCCACACCACGGTGGCCAGTGTGCGCTGATAACCGGCGAACCAGCCATCGATGGCATCGTTGGTGGTGCCGGTCTTGCCGGCCAGGTCGGTGCGGCCGATGCTGTTGCTGCGCGCGCCGGTGCCGCGCTGGGCGACCGACTTGAGCAGGTTGGTCATCATGTAGCTATTGCGCTCGGCCACCACGCGCGGCGCGCCACTGCCCACCACCAGCGGCTCGGCCTTGGACAGCACCTTGCCGCGGGCGTCGGTGATCTGGGCGATCAGATACGGCGCGATGCGGTAGCCGCCATTGGCAAACACCGAATACGCGGCCGACAATTGCAGCGGATTGGTCTGGCCTGCGCCCAGCGCCATCGGCAGGTAGGGCGGCACCTTGTCGGGATCGAAACCGTAGGTGGCGGTGATGAATTCCTTGGCATATTGCACACCGATGTTGTCCAGCGTGCGAATGGCGACCAGGTTGACCGACTTCTGCAGCGCGGTGCGTACTGTCATCGGGCCGGCCGGCGCTTCATCATCCTTGGGTTCCCAGTTCGGCTGGCCACTGCCGGCGGGGTACGACACCGGCGCGTCGTTGACGATGCTGGCCGGACCAAAACCCTTTTCCAGCGCCGCTGCATAGATGAATGGCTTGAAGGTCGAGCCGGGCTGGCGCCACGCTTGCGTGACGTGGTTGAAATTGTTCTGGGTGAAATCGAAACCACCCACCAGCGCGCGGATGGCGCCATCCTGCGGCACCACCGACACCAGCGCAGATTCGACCTGCGGCAACTGCACGATCTGCCAGTTCTGCTTCGCATCCTGCATCACCCGGATCAGCGAGCCGGGGCGGATGCGGATTTCTTTCTTGGCCTTCTCGGACAAGGCATTGGCCACGAAGCGCAGGGCCTCGCCCTTGATGCTGACGCGCTCGCCCGAGCGCAGCACTACATCGACCTGCTTGGGGCCGGCGGCCAGCACCACGGCGGCCAGGATGTCATCGTTGTCGGGGTGGTCGTCCATCAGGTCATCGATGGCGGCGGCGCGCTGGTCGGCATCGGCCGGTAAGTCGATGCTCTCGACCGGGCCGCGATAGCCGTGGCGGCGGTCGTAATCCATCACACCCTTGCGCACGGCCGTATAGGCCGCCTGCTGGTCGGCGGCGTTGATGGTGGTATAGACGTTGAAGCCCTGGGTATAGGTTTCTTCCTTGTACTGCGCGTAGACCATCTGGCGCGCCATTTCCGTGACGTACTCGGCGTGCACGGTGTACTGGCTGCCCGGCGCGCGCACCTTCAGTTGTTCCTTGGCGGCGACGTCATACTGGGCCTGGGTGATGAAGCCCACGTCCAGCATGCGCTGCAGGATGTATTGCTGGCGGATGTGGGCGCGCTTGGGATTGACCACCGGGTTGTACGCCGAGGGCGCCTTGGGTAGTCCGGCCAGCATCGCGGCTTCGGCCAGCGAGACATCCTTGAGGTCCTTGCCGAAGTAGGTGCGGGCGGCTGCAGCAAAGCCGAAGGCGCGCTGGCCCAGGTAGATCTGGTTCATGTAGACCTCGAGGATCTGGTCCTTGGTCAGTGCATTCTCGATCTTGTTGGCCAGCAGCACTTCGTAGAGCTTGCGGGAGAAGGTCTTTTCCTTGGTCAGGAAGACATTGCGGGCCACCTGCATGGTGATGGTGCTGGCGCCCTGCGAGGCGCTGCCGCGTAGCACGTCGGTCACCAGTGCGCGGGCGATGCCGATGTAGTCGATGCCACCGTGCTGGTAGAAGCGATAGTCTTCGATCGCCAGCACCGCATTCTTCATGTCGGCCGGGATGTCGTCGAGCTTGACCAGGCTGCGCTTTTCTTCGCCGAATTCGCCTAGCAACACCTTGTCTTCGGACCAGATCCGCAGTGGCACCTTGGGCCGGTAATCGGTGATCAGGTCCAGCGAGGGCAGGCGCGGATTGATGAAGATCAGCGCATACACGACCAGCAGCGCACCGGCGATGCCCAATCCGAGGATGGACAGCCCGAGAAACTTGGCGATGTTGGGGTTGAGAAAACCGCGCTGGCGGCGCTGGAGACTGCTGGGCGTTGGAGAGTGCATGAGATGGCCGGAAATCTGGATGCGCTATCTTACAGCATGCGGCCAGCCGCCCCGGCCGGCGGTGGCGGCAATGCTTTACTGAATGTAACAGCGCCGCAGCTGCCCATCGGCGACGGCAAGCCGGTACAATGCCGCTCTTTCGGGCGTTTTCCCGCAATTCATCTGGATCGGCAGCGCGTCGCGCTCGCCCTACAAGCTATGGCAGTCATTTCCCTTTCCGATGCGCAACTGGCCTTTGGCCACGTGGCGCTCCTCGATCACGCAGAATTCTCGCTGGAAACCGGCGAACGGGTCGGTCTCATCGGCCGCAACGGCACCGGCAAGTCGTCGCTGCTGAAAATCATCGCCGGGCGCTCCAAGCTGGACGATGGCGTGCTGGTGATGCAGCAAAGCGTGAAAATCGCCTATGTCGACCAGGAGCCGCATTTTCCGGCCGACATGACCGTCTATGACGCCGTGGCCTCCGGCCTGGGCGAACTGCCGGCCCTGCTGGCCGAGTACGAAGCCATCACCGGCCAGTTCGGCGGCGACAACGACGATGCCCTGCTGGAGCGCATGCACCAGATCCAGACCCAGCTCGACGCGGCCGACGCCTGGTCGATCGGCAACAAGGTCGAGACCACGCTGGACAAGCTCAACCTGAACCGCGATGCGCGCATCGGCGAGCTGTCGGGCGGGATGCACAAGCGCGTGGCGCTGGCCTGCGGCCTGGTCGGCAACCCCGATGTGCTGTTGCTGGACGAACCCACCAACCACCTCGATTTCGGCTCCATCCAGTGGCTCGAAGGCTTGCTGCGCGACTTCAAGGGCAGCATCCTGCTGATCACCCACGACCGGCGCTTTCTGGATAACGTCAGTACCCGCATCATCGAACTCGATCGCGGCAAGATCCTGTCGTTCCCCGGTAATTTCAGCACCTACCAGGCACGCAAGGCCGAACTGCTGGCCAATGAAGAAGTCGAGAACGCCAAGTTCGATAAATTCCTGGCGCAGGAAGAAGTCTGGATCCGCAAGGGCGTGCAAGCCCGTCGTACCCGTGACGAAGGCCGCGTGCGCCGGCTGGAGGCGTTGCGTCTGCAGCGCGGCGAGCGCCGTGACCGCCAGGGGCAGGTCAAGCTGGAAGTGTCGGGTGGCGAGCGCTCGGGCAAGATCGTGGCCGAGCTGGAAAACGTCAGCAAGAGCTACGGCGCCAAGACCATCGTGCGCGATTTCAGCGGCATCCTGATGCGCGGTGACAAGGTCGGCCTGATCGGCCACAACGGCGCCGGCAAGACCACGCTGCTCAAGCTGATCCTGGGCGAGGAAACCGCCGACAGCGGCACCATCAAGCAGGGCACCAAGCAGCAGGTGGCGTATTTCGACCAGATGCGCGCGCAGCTCAATGAAGAGGCCAGCCTGGCCGACACCATTGCGCCCGGCAGCGACTGGGTCGAGGTCAATGGCCAGCGCAAGCACGTGATGACGTACCTGTCGGATTTCCTGTTCGCTCCCGAGCGTGCCCGTTCACCGGTGCGCACGCTGTCGGGTGGCGAGCGCAATCGCCTGCTGCTGGCCCGCCTGTTCGCCAAGCCGGCCAATATCCTGGTGCTGGATGAACCCACCAACGATCTCGACATCGATACGCTGGAGTTGCTCGAAGAGTTGCTGGAAGACTTCGAGGGCACGGTGTTCCTGGTGAGCCACGACCGGATGTTCCTCGATAACGTGGTCACCCAGGTGATCGCGGCCGAAGGCGACGGCGTCTGGCGTGAATACGTGGGCGGTTATTCGGATTGGGAACGCCTGCGTGTGACGGCGCCTGCCAAGCCGGCGCCGCGCGCCGACAAGTCGCTCTCGACCATGGCCGCGCCCGAGCCGGTGGCGCCGGCTGCGGCCAAGAAGAAGTTGAGCTACAAGGAGCAGCGCGAGCTGGAAGAACTGCCGCGCCGCATCGCCGAGCTGGAAGCCGAGCAGAAGGTCATCTCGGCCAAGCTGGCCGATCCGGATATCTACAAGAGCAAGACCGACGACGTGGTCAAGCTGAACCAGCGCTTCGCCGAGATCGACGAAGAAATGCTGACCAGCCTGGAACGTTGGGAAGAAATCGAAAAGCGGAACTAGTTGGGCCGGCGCAACGCTTCCCGCAGGTCGGGCAGCATGTCGCGCAGGCTCTCCGCATCCTCGGCCTGGGGCCGTAGCGCCAGGTAGGCCTCGAGGTCTTCCAGTGCTGCCTGGGCCAGGCCCAGGTTGGCCCGGGCCAGGCCGCGATCGCGCCGCTCGGTGACTTCTTCGGGCAGCAGGATGACCAGTCTTTCCTGCACGTCCAGCACCTGCTGCCAGCGCTGGCTTTCCATGAAGATGGCTTTCAGGTTGCGCAGCATGCGCGCCAGGATTTCGCGCGGGTGGGCCGCGCGCAGGTACGCCGCCAGTGGCAGCTCGTCGTCGTCCTCGTGTTCCTGCTGGCGTTCGAGGTAGGGTTCGAGCCGTTCTTCGAGCTCTTCGCGCGAGAGGCTGGAGCCGTTCATCGGATCGAGCACGATTTCACCCGACTGCACCGACAGCTTCATCAGGAAATGACCGGGGAAAGACACCCCTTTCATGTCCAGCCCGACCTGCTGCGCCAGTTCGATGAACACCACCGCCAACGAGATCGGAATGCCGCGACGGGTGGCGATGACGCGATGCAGGTAACTGTTGTCGGGATCGTAATAGTTGTTGATGTTGCCGGCGAAGGCCATTTCCTGGAAGAAGAAATGGTTCAGCATGCGCAACTTCTGGATCTGTGACGCATCCGTGGGCAGGCGGTCTCGCAGCTTCAGGGCCAGGTTGTCGAGCTCGACCTCCTGTTCGCCGAAGTCCATCTCCGGATAGAAGTCCTGGCCCAACGTCAAGGCAGATTCGAACAGCGGGATCGAATCGTCCTGGCGCACCAGCGAAGCAAAGTATTCGAGGGAGGTCAGCGTCATGCAGGACATCCTATCAAAATATTTTGGGAAGCGTCACCCGATTTGCTAACGACGTGCAATCCGCTTGAATTCGCTCAGGCGAAACCCCATAGCGAATAGGGGGCCGAAGTATGCGAGTGCGCACACTACCATCACCAGCAGCAACGCGCCGATGCGCAGCAGCGGATGCGCCTGCAATGCGATCCAGTCGAACTTGCCGGCAATCCAAAGGGCCACGCCGGCCAGCACCAGCAAGGCGCCCGTCATGCGTACCAGGAACATGCCCCAGCCTGGACGCGGGGTATAGATGCCCCGGTGGCGCAGCCCCCAGAAAAGCAGCAACGCATTGAGGCAGGCGCCCAGCCCGATCGACAGCGCCAGTCCGGCGTGGGCGAATTTGGGCACGAACACGGTGTTCATCAACTGGGTGGCGATCAGGACGATGACGGCGATGATCACCGGGGTGCGGATATCCTGCTTGGCGTAGAACCCCGGCGCCAGAATCTTCACCACCACCAGCCCGATCAGCCCCACGCCGTAGGCCACCAGCGCATGGCCGGTCATGGCCACCGACAATGTATCGAAACGGCCATAGTGGAACAGGGTCGCGGTCAGCGGCGTCGACAGCGTGGCCAGCCCCACGGCGGCCGGCATGGCCAGCATGAAGGTCAGGCGCAGGCCCCAGTCGAGCAGGGCCGAGTATTCGGTGGTGTCATCGGCGGCGTGGGCGTTGGACAGGCTGGGCAGGAGGATGGTCCCCAGTGCCACGCCCAGCAGCGCCGTGGGAAATTCCATCAGGCGGTCGGCGTACGACAGCCATGACACGCTGCCGTGCTCCAGTCGCGACGCGATATTGGTATTGATCATCAGGCTCAGTTGGGCGGCCGAGACGGCAAACACGGCCGGCCCCATCTTCTTGAGCACGCGCTTGACGCCTTCGTCGCGCAGGCCGATGGCCGGGTTCAGGTACAGGCGCGGCAACATGCCGATCTTCATCAGTGCCGGCACCTGCAGCGCCACCTGCAGGATGCCGCCGACCACCACCGCGAAGGCCATGGCATAGATGGGCTGGTCCATGAAGGGCGCCACGAACAGCGACGCGACGATGAAGGAAAGATTGAGCAGCACCGAGGTGAAGGCCGGGATCTTGAATTCTTTCCAGGTATTGAGGATGCCCCCGGCCAGCGCCACGAAGGCCATGAATCCGATATAGGGAAACATGATGCGGGTCATCACCACCGATGCGTGGAAGGCGTCCTGGTTGTATTGCAGGCCGGTGGCGATGAAGTAGACCACGAAGGGGGTGGCCACGATACCGGCCACGCAGGTGACCAGCATCATCCACATCAGCACGGTGGCGACATGGTCGATCAGGTGCTTGGTCTGCTCTTCGCCGCGCTGGTTCTTGTATTCGGCGAGGATCGGCACGAAGGCCTGCGAGAAGGCGCCCTCGGCGAACAACCGGCGCAGCAGGTTGGGAATGCGGAAGGCGATGTTGAAGGCGTCGGTGAAGGCCGAGGCCCCGAAGGCGCGGGCAAACAGGATTTCGCGGGCCAGTCCGGTGATGCGCGAGAGCATCGTCATGCCGGAGATGGCCGCCAGCGTTTTGTGCAAGTTCATGGAGCGGCATTATAGCGGCGTGGTCGCAGGCGACGGCGGCGCGCGTGGAATTGTCTGGATGGCAATAGACTGCGGGCAAGCTGGTCGGTTCGATCTGCCCGGCACGATGATCATGGCGGCCAGGCAACGGATCGGCCTGGCCGCTGTTGTTGGCATCGCAGGTAGTGTTTGCCCATTGCCGGAAAAGTAGTTATAATCCGAGGCTTCACAGAATTTGGCTTCGCGAGTCCTAAGGGTTAGCGGCGCATACGACTCTCGATTTAGGATAATTTCATGGCAAATACCGCACAGGCACGCAAGCGTGCACGTCAAGCAGTTAAGCAAAACGCGCACAACTCGAGCCAGCGTTCGACCCTGCGTACCGCAATCAAGGCAGTTCGCAAGGCAATCGCCGGTGGCGACAAGGCTGTTGCAACCAGCGTGTTCCAGGCTTCGGTGTCGACTCTCGACAGCATCGCCGACAAGAAGATCATTCACAAGAACAAGGCTGCTCGCCACAAGAGCCGTCTGGCTGCTGCCCTGAAGGCCCTGGCTGCCTAAATTGGCGCCGCGCTTGCTGCTTCGGTAGCAGGATTGCATGAAGGCAAGCAAAAAACCCGTCTGGTTTCAGGCGGGTTTTTTTCGTTGGTGCATCCGGTTTGTAATGCGTCGTCACGGCGCGCCGTTGTGGCGCACCGTGACGTGTCAGCGTGGCAGGCCGTCGATGCGGGTGCCGGGCTTGATGTTCTTTTGCTTGAACCAGCCGCGGTTCATCTCGAGGGCGTAGGTCGCGCCGCGCTTGGCGCAGTGCGAATCAAGCGTCTCCGGCTTCATTTCCTCGATGTTGATGATCTCGCCCTTTTCGTCGAGGAAGGCCACCGACAGCGGGATCAGCGTGTTCTTCATCCACATGCACACGCCAGCGGGGGCCTTGAACAAGAACAGCATCCCTTCGTTGTCGCCCATCTTCTCGCGGAACATCAATCCCTGTTCGCGTTCGGCTTCGGTCTGCGCAACTTCGGCCTTGATCAGGTGGATGCCGATGTTGAGCTGGGTGGTCGCAAAATGCTGTGGCGCAGCTTGCGCATGGGCCGCCGACAGGCTGGCCAGTGCCAGGGCCAGGGCGGTACAGCCGGCCAGGCGGGTGAATGCGAAGCCAAGGGAGGGGAAAGTACGGAAAGAGAGGCGCATGGTTGGCGGTTGTTCTTGGAGGTGGTCTACAAGGCAGCCACGATTATAGCGGCGCCAGAAATGCAAAAAGGCAGGTAACCCTGCCTTTTTTGAATCGCGCGGACGCAGATTACTTGGCTTCAGCAGCCTTCTTTGCCTTCTTGGCTTTCTTTGCCTTCTTGGCCTTCTTTGCCTTAGGAGCAGATGCTTCTGCCTTGGGCGCTTCAGGAGCAGCAGGGGCTTGTGCGAAAGCGGCAGTGGCGAACAGACCAGCGATCAGAGCGGCGATCAGTTTTTTCATTTTTGCGTCCTTCAGTTCAACATGTTAGGGATGTGAGGCAACGATGATTCGTGTGAATCACTGACAATAACGGCAGGCCGTGACAGAGGTTGACACTTATCAGGAACTTTTTTTCCAATAGTCATCTCTCTGTTAGTTGTCATTTTGTTAATTATCGCAATTGACCTGCCTAGTCATCGAGCAGTGCGGCATCGACTTCGCACCATTCGCCGGGCAGCAAAGGGTGCGTAGCCAGCGCGTAGGGGCCGATGGCGATGCGCACCAGGCGTAGCGTAGGTAACCCTACGGCGGCCGTCATTCGTCTCACCTGGCGGTTCTTGCCCTCGCTGATGGTCAACGCCAGCCAACTGGTGGGTTGGTCCTTGCGAAAACGGATGGGTGGCGTCCGCGGCCATAGCCACGCGGGTTCCTGGATCAGCTTGACTTCACTGCGCTGGGTGACGAAGTCGCCCAGGTCGAGCGGCTGGCGCAGCGTCTCGAGCGCACCGGGCGGCGCCATGCCTTCTACCTGCGCCAGGTAAGTCTTGGGTTGCTTCTTGCGCGGGTGGCTGATGCGATGCTGTAGCTGGCCGTCGTCGGTGAGCAGCAGCAGACCCTCGCTGTCGGCGTCCAGACGGCCAGCCGGATAGATCCCCGGAATATCGAGGTATTGGGCCAGCGTGGGGCGTTCGGGGTGGGCCGAGAACTGGCTCATGACCTGGAACGGCTTGTTGAATAAGATGAGAGGCATGCGCTACCGATTTAAGCGTTACAGTCCGCTAGTGTCGCAAAATCGCCGCCTTCAGTAAAATCGGCCCCCCGATGTGGCCGATAAGGCATGGTTTGCCAGGGGCGCCGACCGCCTTGTGCGAAATCTCTTAAAATTGCCCGCTGATTGTTTAACTGACCAGATTAACCGCCGGAGACCACGATGTCGTACCAACATATCCAAGTGCCCGCTGCAGGCGCAAAGATCACTGCCAACGCCGATTACACCTTGAACGTCCCGAGTAACCCGATCATCCCCTACATCGAAGGGGATGGCATTGGCGTGGACGTCACGCCGGTCATGCTCAAGGTGGTGGATGCCGCCGTGCAGCGCGCCTATGACGGCCAGCGCAAGATCCACTGGATGGAAATCTTTGCCGGCCTCAAGGCCACCAGGCTGTACGGCGCCGAGGTCTCGATGCCGGCCGAGACGCTGGATGTGGTCAAGGATTACCTGGTATCGATCAAGGGGCCGCTGACGACCCCGGTGGGCAGCGGCATCCGTTCGCTCAACGTGTTGCTGCGCCAGCATCTCGACCTGTATGTCTGCCTGCGCCCGGTGCGTTACTTCAAGGGCACGCCGTCGCCGCTGCGCGAACCCGAGAAGACCGACATGGTGGTGTTCCGTGAAAATTCCGAAGACATCTATGCCGGCATCGAATGGCAGAGCGGTTCCGACGATGCCAGGAAGGTGATCGAATTCCTGACCCGGGAGATGGGCGTCAAGAAACTGCGCTTTCCCGAGACCTCGGCGCTGGGCATCAAGCCGGTGTCGCGCGAAGGCACCGAGCGCCTGGTGCGGCGCGCGATCCAGTACGCCATCGAGCACGACAAGCCGTCCGTGACGCTGGTGCACAAGGGCAACATCATGAAATTCACGGAAGGGGCTTTCCGTGACTGGGGCTTTGCGCTGGCGGCCAGGGAGTTTGGCGCCGAGCTGATCGATGAAGGTCCGTGGATGCGCCTGAAGAATCCCAAGACCGGTCGCAACATCATGATCAAGGATGCCATCACCGACGCCTTCTTCCTGCAGGTGTTGATGCGTCCGGCCGAATACAGCGTGATCGCTACCATGAACCTCAATGGCGACTATATCTCCGACGCGGTGGCGGCGCAGGTGGGCGGGGTGGGCATCGCGCCCGGCGCCAACATGTCCGACTCGGTGGCGATGTTCGAAGCCACGCACGGTACCGCGCCCAAGTACGCGGGCAAGGACTACGTCAATCCGGGCTCGGTGATCCTCTCGGCCGAGATGATGCTGCGCCACATGGGATGGACTGAGGCTGCCGATCTGATCGTCGATTCGATGCAGAAAACCATCGCTTCCAAGCGCGTCACCTACGATTTCGCGCGCTTGATGGAAGGCGCCACGCAGGTGTCATGCTCGGGATTCGGCGAGGCGATGATCGAAAACATGTAAACGCGGTCGCAATGCCAGGTCAGGCCGGACTCGGGTCCGGCTTTTTTGTTGGTCGGCCGTGGTCTGATGGCGTAGCGGGGGGGAGGGAACCTGTGACGGAAAACCGACACACATAAAAAAGGCCTCGCATATGCGAGGCCTTTTTAGAGACGCACTGAAAAGATCAGTTGCCGTCTTGAATGTTCGATGCTTGCTTGCCCTTAGGGCCTTGCGTCACTTCGAAACTGACTTTTTGACCTTCTTTCAGGGTCTTGAAGCCGCTCATGTTGATTGCCGAGAAGTGGGCAAACAAATCTTCACCGCCGTCATCCGGGGTGATGAAACCGAAACCCTTGGAATCGTTGAACCACTTAACTGTACCTGTTGCCATAAAAACTATCTCTCAAATATAAACTAATCACACGAGCCGTTAAAGCAAGAAGCATCGCGCGTCACGCAGCCCCCTTTAAACTTGCCCCCTATTGAACTTACATTGACAAGCAGTAACTACTTACCAATGTTTTCCATTGTTCTCGGTCGAAAAGTAAAAGTCAAGGAAATTTCAACTTAAAGATTGGCCCGCTGTTCAGTTGATGGCGCACTGCACCCTTGATTTAGGATAATTCATCGTCATCTGCGCGACATCGGGAAAACGCGTAATATCTATTCATCTGGAGGTTACGTAATCATTGTGCGTTGCACAGTTATTGATGGTCGAATAAACGCATGGCAACCAAGCACGCAAATGATGGCGGTACAGTCCTGGAGCGACAGGAGTCGAAAGTCAAGCCGCCCCCGATGTACCAAGTTCTGTTGTTGAACGATGACTATACGCCGATGGAATTCGTCGTCGCAGTCATTCAGCAGTACTTCAACAAAGACCGTGAAACCGCGACGCAGATTATGCTCATGGTTCACCGCGATGGGAAGGGTATGTGCGGTGTGTATCCGAAGGATATTGCATCCACAAAAGTGGAACTCGTTTTAAACCACGCTCGAAAGGCAGGGCATCCCCTGCAATGCGTGATGGAGGAAGCATGATTGCGCAGGAACTCGAAGTCAGTTTGCACATGGCCTTTGTCGAAGCCAGACAATCGCGCCATGAATTCATTACCGTAGAACACTTGCTGCTCGCGCTGCTCGACAATCCGTCGGCGGCCGAGGTGCTGCGTGCCTGCTCGGTCAATATTGACGATCTGCGCAAGACGCTGACCAACTTTATTACCGACAACACGCCCACCGTGCCTGGCACCAACGAGGTGGATACCCAGCCCACGCTGGGTTTCCAGCGCGTGATCCAGCGCGCCATCATGCACGTGCAGTCGGCGTCCAACGGCAAGAAGGAAGTCACCGGCGCCAATGTGCTGGTGGCGATCTTCGGCGAGAAAGACTCGCACGCGGTGTACTACCTGCATCAGCAGGGCGTCACCCGCCTGGACGTGGTCAATTTCATTTCGCACGGTGTGCGCAAGGACCAGCAGGCAGATCCGCAGAAGGCACCCGAAGGCGCCGAGGACGTGCAGGCCGAAGGCCAGCAGAAGGAAAGCCCGCTCGATCAGTTCACGCAGAACCTGAACAAGGCCGCAGCCGAAGGCAAGATCGATCCGCTGATCGGACGCGATTCCGAAGTCGAGCGCGTCATCCAGACCCTGTGCCGTCGCCGCAAGAACAACCCGCTGCTGGTGGGCGAAGCCGGCGTGGGCAAGACGGCCATCGCCGAAGGCCTGGCCTGGCGCGTGACGCAGGGTGATGTGCCCGAGATCCTGAAGAATGCCGTGGTGTATTCGCTGGACATGGGTGCATTGCTGGCCGGCACCAAGTATCGCGGCGACTTCGAGCAACGCCTGAAAGCGGTGCTCAAGCAGCTCAAGGACAGCCCCAACGGCATCCTGTTCATCGACGAGATCCACACCATCATCGGCGCCGGTTCGGCCTCCGGTGGCACGCTGGACGCGTCCAACCTGCTCAAGCCGGCGCTCTCGAGCGGCCAGCTCAAGTGCATCGGCGCGACCACCTACACCGAATTCCGCGGTGTGTTCGAAAAAGACCACGCCCTGTCGCGTCGCTTCCAGAAGATCGACGTCAACGAGCCGACCGTCGAGCAGACCGTGCAGATACTGCGCGGCCTCAAGTCGAAGTTTGAAGAGCACCATGGCGTGAAGTATTCGGCATCGGCCCTGACCTCGGCGGCCGAACTGGCGGCGCGGTTCATCAACGACCGCCACCTGCCAGACAAGGCCATCGACGTGATCGACGAGGCCGGTGCTGCGCAACGCATCCTGCCGAAGTCGAAGCAGAAGAAGACCATCGGCAAGTCCGAGATCGAGGAAATCATTTCCAAGATCGCGCGTATCCCGCCGCAGTCGGTCAACCAGGATGATCGCGCCAAGTTGCAGACCATCGACCGCGACCTGAAGAATGTCGTGTTCGGCCAGGATCCTGCGATCGAAGCGCTGGCGTCCGCCATCAAGATGGCGCGCGCCGGCCTGGGCAAGACCGACAAGCCGATCGGCTCGTTCCTGTTCTCGGGACCGACCGGTGTGGGCAAGACCGAGGTGGCCAAGCAACTGGCCTTCATCCTCGGCATCGAGCTGGTGCGTTTCGACATGTCCGAATACATGGAACGTCATGCGGTGAGCCGGCTGATCGGCGCGCCACCGGGTTATGTCGGTTTCGACCAGGGTGGCCTGCTGACCGAGGCGGTCAACAAGAAGCCGCATTCGGTGCTGCTGCTGGATGAAATCGAGAAGGCGCACCCCGACATCTTCAACATCCTGTTGCAGGTGATGGATCACGGCACGCTGACCGACAACAACGGCCGCAAGACCGACTTCCGCAATGTGATCATCATCATGACCACCAATGCGGGCGCCGAGGCCTTGCAGAAGCGCACCATCGGCTTCACCGAGAAGAAGGAAGCCGGCGACGAGATGGTCGACATCAAGCGTATGTTCACGCCTGAGTTCCGTAACCGTCTGGATTCGATCATCAGCTTCCGCCCGCTGGACGAAGAAATCATCCTGCGCGTGGTCGACAAGTTCCTGATGCAGCTCGAAGAGCAGTTGCACGAGAAGAAGGTCGATGCGGTGTTCTCGGAGAGCCTGCGCAAGTTCCTGTCGAAGAAGGGTTTCGATCCGCTGATGGGTGCGCGTCCGATGTCGCGCCTGATCCAGGACATGATCCGCAAGGCGCTGGCCGACGAGCTGTTGTTCGGTCGCCTGGTCAGTGGTGGTCGTGTGACGGTCGAGATGGACGACAAGGAGCAGGTCAAGCTGGAGTTCCCGGAGGGCGACGACTCGGCGCCGCCGGAAGAACCGCAGGAAAAGCTGGAAGTGGAATAAGTCATTCATTCCACTGCAGGCGTAAAAAAGCCGGAACCTTGGTTCCGGCTTTTTTTCGTCCTGACGATCCCTCAATCCCCGTCGCCCTGACGAAAGTCAGGGTCCAGCGTCTTTCCTCGCGTATCGAAGAAAGCACCGGCAGCCCCGCAAATGCATCAGTGCCGCCCGTGCGTAACGCATCAGGGAACCAGCGGCTTGCCGGCTTCCTGCTTGGCCTTCACGATCTGCGAGACCTTGTCGATCATCGACAGCCGATAAGCGGTCGATGGATGCAGGGCCGTATAGCCGTTCGGCACGCTGGCCGGGTATTGCTCGGCCAGTCGCTTCCAGAATGCGGGCACGTTGTCGATGCTGTAGCCGGCGCGCGCCAGCAGATACAGCGACAGCGTATCGGCGGCCGCATCGAGGTCTTGCGGATAGACGCGGATGCCGGCGGTGCCGGCTGTTGTGGTCGGGTCTGGATGCGGCAGCAGCAGGTTGTCGATCACTTCGGCAGTGGTCGAGACCATGCGCTGGCGAATCGCGTGACCGAGGATGTTGTGCGCCATGTCCTTGGCGATCAGGTAGGCCAGCTCCTCATCGGTCTGCGTGAATTTCAGCATGCCACGGGTAATCAGCACCCGGCGTCCATCCGAATAGGTATTGACGTTCTCGGCATTGCCCAACTCGATGCTGAACGCGCAGGCATACGTCAATGGCACGTTCTGCGTACGCTGTTGCGTGCCCCGTTGCACGGTCAGGGCGATCGGCGCCTTCTTCACCACCAGCGGGCTCAGCAGGACCGCAGCCTGGCGTTCGGCATCGGTGCCCTGCGGCATCGGCTTGCCGGCCAGCGCCAGCAGCAGATCGCCGCGCTGGATGCCGGCCTGTTCGGCGCCGCTGCCGGGCAGCACGCCCGTCACCTGCAGGCGATCGTCATAGCCCAGGCTGCGCGCAGTCTCGGCATATTCGATCGGGAACGAGTAACGGTTCTTGGCCGTGAAGCCAAGCAGGTTGCGTGCATTGCCGCGACACAGTTGGGCGTTATTGGTGAGGAGCGGGGCGGCCACGCGATACAGGCGGTCCTGTTGGGCGATCAACTCGCGCAACGCCTTCTGCTGCGGGTTATCGGTCGGTTTGGCCACTGGCGTGACGACCGGTGTCGGGGCCGTCGCGGTAGCCGGTGCGACGACGACGGGTTCTTGCGTCGCGCACGCCGCCAGGGCGAACAGCGGCGCAGTGATTGCGATATTTCTGATCTTCTGCCATGCCGGCAGGAGCGGGTCGAGCATGCGGTTCTCCATCATTGTTTGCCTTTGCTGCCTAAGCCGCTGCGGGAGCTTCACCGGGTGGGCCAGGTTCATCGGGGTAGGACAAACTCTGCCGTACCACGGTTCCATTTTGGATGGTTCGGCGGCCGGACAGGACCTGCCGCGTTCTCGACGGGCAAACAGTTTCGGTTGATAAGGGATTCAGGACTTGCCGGTGCTGCCGAAGCCGCCGACACCGCGGCCGGTTTCGGTGGAAAACTCATCGACCAGATGCATGGCGACCTGAATCACCGGCTGGAACATCAACTGCGCGATGCGTTCGCCCGGGGTGATTTCATAAGGCTCGGTGCCATCGTTGGCCAGGATCACGCCGATCTCGCCATGGTAATCGGCATCGATGACGCCGATGCCTTGCGCCACGCGTACGCCGTGCTTGAGCGACAGGCCCGAGCGAGAGGCGACGATGGCGACCAGGCCCGGGTCCATCATGTTGATGGCGATGCCGGTCTTGACCAGGGTACGGCCGCCTGGCGGCAAGGTGACGGCTTGCTCGATGCAGGCGCGCAGATCCAAGGCGGCGGAGCCTTCGGTGGCATAGGACGGCAACTCGATCTTATCGCCCAGCAACGGGTTGACTACGCGGGTTTCAATTCTTCTGAACATCTTTAATCCTTGGCTATTTTTGGATTCTTGTTATAGCAATCACAAACAGGCGCGCTGCGCCGGTGGGGGATTTTATCAAGATAGCGAGGGGGGAAGGTGAAACCGATTGTCACGGCGCCTTGGCCCAGGACGACTGCATGAACGTAAATTCGGGTAGGTCGTTTGCGTCGCCCCCTATAACCGGCTATCGTTGCGCATTTCTCCGACCTGTTGCACGCGCCTAATCCATGGAAAATTCCGTTCGTTCAGAGAAATCAAGGCAGCTCATCATCCAGTCTGCGCTTGCCGTGATCGCACGCGATGGCGCCAACAAGCTGACCATCGATGCCATCGCCAAAGAGGCCGGCATCAGCAAGGGCGGCGTGCTGCATCATTTCCGTACCAAGCAGGCGGTTCTGGTGGCGCTGCTGGACAATCAGCGAACCCATTTCGCCAAGTTTGCGCGCGACTTCCTCGACAGCGATGGAAAGAATTCCCAGGAGCCATCCCTGGCCATGCAGATTTCTGTATTGCGCGAGGCCACCAAGCAGCCGCAATCGGTCGCGTTGGCGATTCTCGGCGCCATCAATGAGCAACCGTCGTTGATGGAAGGGCTGCGCACCGAAGACTCGGTTCATGTGGCCGCCATCAGGAACGAGGCAGATGACCCCGAGATGGCGATCCTGCGCTGGACGGCCGCGCGTGGGCTGCTGTGGACCTCGATCTTCAACATGTGCCCGTTGTCGGATGAAGAGCGCGCGCAATGCTTTGACATGTTGCTCGATGAATCGCGCTGGCAAAAGTCGCCGGCCAGGCGCGCCAAGGCAAAGAACGCCATCAAGTAACTCCCCCTCCTTAATATCCCTGCGCGATCCATCGCGCCTCCGGGCCGGTAAAACCACGGTTACAATAAAAACCGTCTGGACGGTATGTAAACTGGAAATACGGTGCTATAGTGCTTTCAAGGCCGGTGAGACCGACTCGAAACCGATGGCCGAAAAACCTAGCTGGCTGCACCTGCGCGACAGCGTAGCGCCGTAGCCGCACCCACCAAGGATATTAGCAATGCGTACTAACACTTCGGTGAAGCGTTTGGGCTTCGTCGCGCTCCTTTGCGCCCTGTTGACGGCTTGTGCGAGTTCGGACCCCGTGAAATACACGGGAATCGATTCGACCAGAGTGCTGGCGAACAATGTCGACGACAGCACGGGTCGTGTGCCTTTTTCTTATTCGTTGCCGGTCGACTGGAGCAGTTATCGCGCCGCGATAGTGGCGCCGGTGGTGATCTATCGCGGCGCCGACCATCAGTTCGGCGACATGAGTGAAAGTGACAAATCGGCACTGGCAAGTTACATGCAGCAAAAATTCACGGAAGAACTCAGAAGCCGCTTCACGTTGAGCGATACCCCGCGCAGCAACACGCTGCTGATCAAGTTGACCCTGACCGGCGCCAATACCAATACCGCCGTGCTGTCGACCTTCACCCGTTTCGATATCGGCGGCGGCCTCTACAACGCGGTGCAGAATGCGCGTGACCGCGAGGCGCTCATTGGTGGATCGGTGATCTATTCGGTCGAAGTCTACGACGCCAATGACCAGCGCCTGCTCAAGGCATTCATTACCAAGCAGTACCCGAAACCGTGGGATATAGGCGCGAGCATGGGTGCCCTCAGCGCCTCGAAGGCAGGCCTTGAAAAAGGTGCGAAGGCATTGTTGACGCAGCTGCGCTGACAAGAATCGGTACGTTCCAGTGGTCCACTGCATGCCAGCTCATGCCAGATCGATCAATCGTGGCCGTCGCGACTGGCGAGGGATGTTGGTGTCGGCGGCGTTGATGTCGCTGGTGGCGAGCAACCTCTTTCCGATTGTCGAAATGACGGCCAGGGGCAGCACGACCCGATTGCGGTTGTGGGAGTGCTTGCGCGGCGTCAACGATGGGCTGGCATGGCCGTTCTGGCTGTTGCTGGCGGTCACCCTGCTGTTTCCTCTGTGCGAGCTGACGAATATGCTCTATTCACTACTTGGACGCCAGCGCGCCGCACCAGGCGAACGCAGTCGTCTCATGCAGTTGCTCGATGGCCTGCGGCCATGGAGCATGATCCTGATGTACATGGGCGGGATGCTGGTCAGTATCAGCAGGATGGATACGATGGCGGTGATGCTGCCCGGGGTGGCGCTGGTGGCAATGGGGGTGCTGATCATTTTGCTGGCGGCGCTGCTGGTGATCGATACCAGCGACCTGAGAAAATGAAAGCGTCGCTCGGCGCGCCTGCCGCACGCCGGGCCTGATGGCCTAGCTGGCGTCGGCGCGGCGCGCGATCTCGCGCACCAGCTGGCGTGCCAGCGTCAATTTGTCGGCGCGCGGCAATTCGCTATGGCCATGCTGGTCGAACAGCATCAATGCATTGTCGTCACGGCCGAAGGTCTGCGGGCCCAGGTTGCCCACCAGCAGCGGTATATTCTTGCGCGCGCGCTTGGCTGCGCCATGTTGCTCGAGCTGTTCGGATTCGGCCGCGAAGCCGACGCAGAACGGCCGTTTCGGCAGCGCTGCCACGGTGGCCAGGATATCCGGGTTCTGGGCAAATTCCAGCTGCGGCAGGTCGCCGTCGGCATTCTTCTTGATCTTGTGTTCGCTGGCATTTGCCACCCGCCAGTCGGCCACCGCCGCCACCGCCACGAACACGTCCTGGCCGCTCACATTGGCCAGCACCGCATCCAGCATCTGCTGTGCGGTCTGCACATCGATGCGCCGCACCCCATAGGGCGCGGCCAGCGCGGTCGGGCCGGACACCAGCATGACCTCGGCGCCGGCTTCGCGCAGCGCCCGGGCCAGGGCATATCCCATTTTGCCGGACGACAGATTGGTGATGCCGCGCACCGGATCGATCGGTTCGAACGTGGGGCCGGCGGTCAGCAGCACGCGGCGGCCTGCCATCAGCTTGGGCTGAAAGGCAGCGATGATTTCTTCCAGCAGTTGTTCGGGTTCCAGCATGCGACCCATCCCGACTTCGCCGCAAGCCTGGTCGCCCGAATCGGGACCCAGCAGCAGGATGCCGTCCTGGCGAATCTGCGTCACATTGCGCTGGGTCGCCGGGTTCTGCCACATCTCGACATTCATGGCCGGCGCCACCATCAACGGCACCCGCGCAGGGCGCGCCACGCACAGCGTCGAAAGCAGGTCGTCGCAGGTGCCGTGGGCCAGGCGGGCGATGAAATTGGTGGAGCAAGGCACGATCACGATGGCGTCGGCATCGCGGGTGAGGTCGATGTGCGGCATGTTGTTGGCAATGCGCGCATCCCACTGGTCGGTATAGACCGTGTTGCCGGTCAGCGCCTGCATGGTCACGGCGGTGATGAAGCGGGTCGCCGCCTCGGTCATCACGACTTGCACCGACGCGCCGGCGCGGCCCAGGGCGCGCGCCAGTTCGGCGGCCTTGTAACAGGCCACGCCACCGGTCAGGCCCAGTACGATTTTCTTGCCAGCCAGCTCCATGCTTGCTCCCTTGTCCCTTGCTTGCCGCGATTCGAACTTACTTCTTGGAGACCCGCCGCAGTTCGTCCACGACGAACAATACCGCACCTACGCAGATCGCACTGTCGGCCACGTTGAAGGCCGGCCAGTGCCAGTTGCCCACATACACATCCAGGAAGTCGATCACATGGCCGTACACCACGCGGTCGATCACATTGCCGATGGCGCCGCCCAGGATCAGGGCCAGCGCCCAGCAGAACATGCGTTGCCCGGGATGGCGGCGCAGCATGTGCACGATGAAGATGGCCGCGCCAATCCCGATGATGGTAAAGAAATAGCGCTGCCAACCGCCGCTGGCGGCCAGGAAGCTGAACGCCGCGCCCTTGTTATAGACCAGCACCAGGTTGAAGAAGCCCGTGACCGGCACCGACTCGCCGTAGTGGAACAGCTTCAAGATGGTGATCTTGCTCAACTGGTCCAGCAGCAGCACGATGGTGGCGATGCCGAGCCACGGCAGCAGGCCCTGGCTGGATGTCGACGAGGCGGAGAGTGGACGCTTTTTGGTTGCCATGAGAGTTATTGTTTAAGGCTGGATGCTCCCGGCGACAAGCCGGGAGCGGTCCTAAGTGGAGATCAGGCGAAGCGGCGTTGCTCGCCCTGGCCAAACAGGTTCGAATAGCAGCGACCGCACAGGCCAGGATGCTCGGCATGAGACCCGACGTCGGCGCGATAGTGCCAGCAGCGTTCGCATTTCTGTTCGGTCGACGGCGTCACGATCACGCTTTCGGCTTCGACACTGTCGACCGGCGTGACGCTGGCGGCGGAAGTGATCAGCACGAACTTGAGATCGTCGCCCAGGCTTTGCAGCAGGGCTGCCTTGTCGCCGGCGACCTTCAGTTCGACTTCGGCCTGCAGGGACGAACCGATGCCGCCGGCGATCCGCACCTCTTCCAGTTGCTTGGTGACGGCGGCGCGCACTTCGTGCAGCACGGCAAACTTGGCCAGCAAGGCTTCGGCGTCGGCCACTTGCGGCACCGCGTGGTAGGTCTGGCTGAAGATGGTGTCGTCGCTCTGCGCCAGTGCCTCCGGCGTGGCAAAGAAACGCCAGGCTTCTTCGGCCGTGAACGACAGGATCGGCGCCATCAGGCGCAGCAGCGCCTGGGTGATGTGCCAGACGGCGGTCTGTGCCGAACGGCGCGCCTCTGATGTCACGCCGCTGGTGTAGAGGCGATCCTTGAGGATGTCGAGATAGAAGCCGCCCAGGTCTTCCGAGCAATACATCTGCAGCTTGGCCACCACCGGATGGAACTCGTAAGTCTCGAAATGCGCCAGCACCTCGGCTTGCAGGCGTGCCACGTTGGCGATCGCATAGCGGTCGATTTCCAGCAGGTCGGCCACCGGCACCGCATCCTTGGCAGGATCGAAGTCGGAGGTGTTGGCCAGCAGGAAGCGCAGCGTGTTGCGGATGCGGCGATACGATTCGGTCACGCGCTTGAGGATTTCGTCCGAGATCGAGATCTCGCCCGAGTAGTCGCTGGAGGCGATCCACAGGCGCAGGATTTCCGCGCCCAGCGAGTCAGCCACCTTTTGCGGCTCGACGCCGTTCTTGAGCGACTTGGACATCTTGCGGCCTTCGCCGTCGACCACGAAGCCGTGCGTCAGCAGCGCCTTGTAGGGCGCCACGCCGTTGAGCATGGCCGACGTCAGCAGCGACGAGTGGAACCAGCCGCGGTGCTGGTCCGAGCCTTCCAGGTAGAGGTCGGCCGGGAACTGCAATTGCTGCTGGTGCGATCCGCGCAGCACGGTCTGGTGCGTCGTGCCCGAATCGAACCAGACGTCCAGCGTGTCGCGGTTCTTGAGGTAATGCTCGGCGTCGTCGCCCAGCAGCTCGCGTGGCTCCAGCGCCTGCCAGGCTTCGATGCCGCCCTGCTCGATGCGCTGGGCGATCTGCTCGATCAATTCCGGCGTGCGCGGGTGCAGCTCGCCCGTTTCCTTGTGCACGAAGAAGGCCATCGGCACGCCCCACTGGCGCTGGCGCGACAGGGTCCAGTCGGGACGGTTGGCGATCATGCCGTGCAGCCGCGCCTTGCCCCAGGCGGGGTAGAAGGCGGTGTCTTCGATCCCCTGCAGGGCGGTCTGGCGCAGGCTCAGTTCGCCGTCCTTGGGAGTGTTGTCCATGCTGGCGAACCACTGCGAAGTGGCGCGATAGATGATCGGCGTCTTGTGGCGCCAGCAATGCATGTAGCTGTGATCGAACATCACCAGCTTGAACAGCGAACCCACTTCGTCGAGCTTGGCGCAGATCGGCTTGGAGGCTTCCCAGATGGTCAGGCCGGCAAACAGCGGCAGGGTCGACGCATAGCGGCCGTCGCCCATCACCGGGTTGATGAAGTCGTCGTCCTTCATGCCGTGCGCCTTGCACGAGATGAAGTCTTCGATACCGTAGGCCGGCGCCGAGTGGACGATGCCGGTGCCGCTGTCGGCGGTCACGTAGTCGCCAAGGAAGATAGGCGACAGGCGGTCATAGCCGGCATCGGCCTTGGCCAGTGGATGGTGGAAGCGGATCAGCGACAGCGCTTCGCCACGGGCGGTGGCGATCACGCGGCCTTCCAGGCCGTAGCGCTGCAGACAGGCCTCGACCAGGTCACGGGCCAAAATCAGCAGCAGCGGTTCGCCATTGCGCGAGGTTTCCACCAGCGCATACTCGAACTCGGGGTGGACGTTGAGCGCCTGGTTGGACGGGATGGTCCAGGGCGTGGTGGTCCAGATCACGATGTAACCGTGGCGAGTCGGCAGCTCGGCCAGGCCGAAGGCGGTTGCCAGCTTGTCGTGTTCGGCAAAGGGGAAGCCGACGTCGATGGCCGGGTCGCGCTTGTCCTGGTATTCGACTTCGGCCTCGGCCAGCGCGGAGCCGCAATCGAAGCACCAGTTGACCGGTTTCAGGCCGCGATAGACATAGCCCTTCTCCAGGATCTTGCCGAGCGCGCGCAGCTCGTCGGCTTCATTGGAGAAGTTCATGGTCTTGTACGGGTTGTCCCATTCGCCCAGCACGCCCAGGCGGATGAAATCGCGGCGCTGCAGGTTGATCTGCTCTTCGGCATAGGCGCGGGCCTTGGCCTGCACCTCGGCCACCGGCAGGTTCTTGCCGTACTTCTTCTCGATCTGGATCTCGATCGGCATGCCGTGGCAATCCCAGCCCGGCACGTATTGGGCGTCGAAGCCGGCCATGTTGCGGGCCTTGACGATCATGTCCTTGAGGATCTTGTTGACGGCGTGGCCCAGGTGGATCTCGCCGTTGGCATACGGCGGGCCGTCATGCAGGATGAACTTGGGGCGGCCGGCGCTGGCGCGACGGATGCGCTGGTAGAGCTTCTGCTCTTGCCATTGCTTGACCCACTGCGGCTCGCGCTTGGCCAGGTCGCCGCGCATCGGGAAATCGGTTTCGGTCATGTTGACCGGATACTTGGAAGGCGTCTTGCCTGGCTTGTCCTGCTTGCCCGGCTTGACCGGCGATTCGTTGTTCGACATGAGGTTTCTCGTAAGGAATGCTGTTAATTCTGGGGCCGCACCAGTGCGCGGCAGGAAGACGGGGTGCTGGACGACGGGGCTTGCAGCCACCGCCGGCCAGCGTCAAATTCGGTCGGTCGCCGAAATGGCAAAGCCGCCGTTCTGCGCGAAGTAGGCGCGCGCCTGGTCGGCGTCGCGGGCAATGGCTGCGGTCAGCGTGGGCAGATCGACGTATTTTTCTTCGTCACGCAGCTTTTTCAGGAATTCGACCCGCAGCAGCTTGCCGTAGCAATCGCCCTGGAAATCCAGCAGGTGCGTCTCGAGCAGCACCCGGCCACTGTCGTCGACCGTCGGCCGCACGCCCAGGCTGGCCACTGCCGGCAGCGGTTGCGCCGCCAGTCCGTGCACCTGCACCACGAAGATGCCCGACAAGGCCGGGCGCTTGTGGCCGACCCGCATGTTGAGCGTGGGAAAACCGATGGTGCGGCCCAGTTTCTTGCCGTGCACCACATGGCCGGTGATCGCATACGAGTGACCCAGCAGCTGGCGCGCCAGCTGGAGGTCGCCCGCGGCCAGCGCCGCGCGCACCGCCGACGACGAGATACGCACCCCGGCATTGGTCACGGTCGGCATCGAATGCACCTCGAAGCCATGTTCACGACCGGCCTCGATCAGGGTTTGCAGGTTGCCGGCACGCCGGGCGCCGAAGCAGAAGTCGTCGCCGACCATCAGCCAGCGCACGTGCAGGCCCTGCACCAGGATCTTTTCGATGAAGTCTTGTGGCGACAACGCCGCAAAGTGGCTGCCGAAATGTTCGACGATGACGCGGTCGATGCCGGCGTTGGTCAGCGACTGCAGCTTGTCACGCAGGTTGGCGATGCGGGCGGGAGCGATCTCGGGCTTACCGAGCAGTTGCGCAAAGAACTCGCGCGGGTGCGGTTCGAACGTCATCACCGCAGCGTCCAGCCCGAAGCGGCCCGCAGCCTCGCGCACCTGCGCCAAGAGCGCCTGGTGGCCAAGATGCACGCCGTCGAAGTTGCCGATTGTCAGCGCACAGGGCGCGCGTGATTCGGCGTTGGGAAGTCCGCGAAATACCTTCATCTAGACAGGGGAAAGTGACGCTGTTGCAAAAGCCCTCCATTATAAATGTTTTCGGAGGCTTTCCCTTATTTGCGGCCGCGCTTGGTGCAAAGCATTGTTTTTGATGGTTTCACCACGGAAACTTGCCATTCATGCAATGGTGTCTAACGGTGCGCCTGCAGCGTCGGGTCGGTGGTCTGTTCCTGGCGCGCCTCGGCCAACATCCAGATGGTGATCTTGCGCACTTCCAGCTTGCTCTGGGTGATGTGGGCGCGCAGCAGGATCTGCGCCTCGGTGGTCTTGCGCTTGGCGATCAGCTGCAATATCTTGCCGTGCTCTTCATAGGTCGCATCGACCCGGTTCTTCTTCAGGAAGTCGAGCCGCCGCACGATGCGGATCTTTTCGGTGACCTGGGTATGCACCCGGGTCATCTCGTCGTTGCCCGCCGCCGCCACCAGGTTGGTGTGGAAGGCCTCGTCGAGCTCGGCCACCATCACCGCGTCCGACAGGCGCGCCTCGGGCGCCACCAGCCAGGTGCCGTTGAGCGATTGCAGCCCGGCCGACGGTTCTTGCTGCTGGCACAGTTTTTCCAGCGACGCCATCTCGAGCACGATGCGCAGGTCATACAGGTTGTCGAGCCGGTCAAAGTCGATCGGACAGACTCGCCAGCCGCGCCTGAAACCGACCTCGAGGTAACCCTCTCGCTGCAACCTGAACAGCGCATCGCGCAGCGGCGTGCGGGACACGCCCTGGCGCTGCGCCATCTCGGTCTCGGTGAAGTTGTCCCCGGGCAGCAGGCGAAAATTGAAGATCTCGTCCTTGAGCCGGGTGTAGACCTGTTCGGCAAGTGGATTGGCGACGGTGACTGTCATGGTGAGCTGGTTCGTGTTCGGTTAGCGCATGACAAAAGCTTATGCCATCAGGCTGACATGGGCGGCGACGATGCGCCAGCCTGGTTCCATCTTCACCCACGTCTGCATCTGGCGGCCGGTGCGATCAGAGGTGTGGTCGGTGAATTCGGTCGAGACCGTAGCATAGTCGGTGCCGAAGGTAGTGACAACGGTGCGCTGCAGCTTGCGCGAGGACGGCACCGGCGCGCAGCTCTGCCGGTACTGGCGGATCGCCTCGCCGCCCAGCAGCACCTCGGCCACGCCGTAGCGCACCGTTTGCGGGTGATACCAGAACCAGCGGTCCAGGGTCGGGATGTCATTGATCAGCAGCGCATATTCGTAGTCGGCGAAGACTTGTTCGACCTCGGCGACGACTTGCGGCAGGTTGATTTGATGGGACGGTGTCATGCGGCGGCTCCGGCAAGAGGTTGGAATGCGTGTTGCAGTTCAGCCAGGCTGGCCTTCCAGCCGACGATGCCGCCCTGGGCAATCAGCATGGTCAGCGTTGCCTGGTGCAGCGAGGGGAAGTAGCTGGCGCAGGCGTCCTCGATGATCAGGCATTCGTAGCCGCGATCGTTGGCTTCGCGCATCGAGGTCTGCACGCACACTTCGGTGGTGACGCCGGCGAACAGCAGGTGGCTGATGCCGCGCTGCTGCAACTGCGCATGCAGGTCGGTGGCATAGAAGGCGCCCTTGCCGGGTTTGTCGATGACCAGTTCGCCCGCCACCGGCGCCAGCTGCGGCAGGATCTGGTTGCCTGGCTCGCCGCGCACCAGGATGCGGCCCATCGGACCGACATCGCCAATGCCCAGTGCAGCATTGCCGCGCCGGCGTTTGGCGGGCGGGCAATCCGACAGGTCCGGCAGATGCGATTCACGGGTATGCACCACCAGCAGGCCGGCCGCGCGCGCGGTGGCCAGCAGCGCGGCGACGGTGGGCACGATGGCCGCCAGCGGGCGCACGTCGTTGCCCAGAGCGCTGCCGAAGCCGCCTTCCTCGACGAAGTCGCGCTGCATGTCGATCACCACCAGCGCCGTGCTGCGTGGGTCGAACGGATAGGGGTACGGTTGTGCCTGGACGATCATGCCGACTCCCGTTGGGTTGAGGTGTGGCCGGCCATGTGGCGGCCCAGTTCGGCGCGGTCGGCGCCGTGCGTGGCGACCTGTTCGGCGGCATGCACGATGGCGCCGTCGGTCATCACCAGGATCCGGTCCGACAGCGCCAGCAGTTCGTCCAGGTCTTCGCTGACCAGCAGGATCGCCGCGCCTTGTTCGCGCGCCTGTAACAGCCTGGCATGGATGTCGGCGACCGACGCAAAGTCGAGCCCGAATACCGGGTTGGCGACGATCAGCACATTGGCCGCTTGCTGGTCGTTGCTGGCGTCGCCCAGCTCGCGGGCCAGCACTGCGCGTTGCACGTTGCCACCCGAGAGCGTGCCGATGGCGCGTTCAGGCACCGGCGGGCGCACGTTGAAGGCGCTGATCAGGCTGTGCGCCTGGCGCCGCAAGGCAGAACGATCCAGGCTCCAGGCCAGCCATCCCCGGCGCCTGAACGGCGCCACGTCGAAATTGCGCAGCGCCATGTTCTCGGCCACGCTCATGCCGGCAATGCAGGCGTTGCGCAGTGGTTCCTCGGGCAGGGCAAATACCCGGCGCGCCCGCATTTCACTGCGCGTGGCGCCATAGGCTGCGCCATCGATGCGCACTTCGCCCGACAGCCGGCGGCGCTGGCCCAGCAGCGCTTCGACCAGTTCCTTCTGGCCATTGCCGGAGATCCCGGCCAGGCCGACGATCTCGCCGCGCCTGACCTGCAGCGACAAGGCGCGCACGGCGGCCACGCCGCGGTCGTTGTTGACGGTGAGCGATGCCACCTCCAGTCCCGGCACCGCGGTCACCGGCACCGGCGGTCGTGCGGCCAGCGCCTTTTCTTCGCGCGCGTGTCCCATCATCCAGTGCGCCAGTTCGGCCGGGCCGGTGTCGGCCACGCGGGCGCTGCCCACCAGCTGTCCCCGGCGCAACACCGTGACATCGTCGGCGTAGGCCGTGACCTCGTGAAACTTGTGGGTGATCATCAGGACCGTCAGCGCCTGGCGCCGGGTCAGGGTGTGCATCAGGCCCAGCACTTCGTCGGCCTCCTGCGGGGTCAGCACCGAGGTCGGTTCGTCGAGGATCAGCAGGCGGCGTTGCAGGTAGAGTTGCTTCAGTATCTCGAGCTTCTGTTTTTCGCCGGCCGACAGGCTCGATACCGGGCGCTCCAGGTCGAGCGCGAACGGCATGGTCTGCATGAAGGCGCGCAGCGCCGCCCGTTCGCCGGACCAGCGGATGCGCAACGGCAGGTCGCCGCGCGCCAGCAACAGGTTCTCGGCCACCGACAGGCTGGGCGCCAGCGTGAAATGCTGGTACACCATGCCGATGCCGAGTTGATTGGGCACGCGCGGGCCGCGTATCTCGACTTCGCGCTGGTCGGCCACGATGGCGCCCTGGTCGAGCGGGCTGTAGCCCACCAGTCCCTTCACCAGCGTGCTCTTGCCGGCCCCGTTCTCGCCCAGCAGCGCATGGATGGTGCCGGCGCGAATCTTCAGCGACACCCGGTCCAGCGCGCGAAAGCTGCCGAAGGATTTGCCGGCGCCGATGATCTCCAGCTCGAGCGCGTGCACGATCAGGCTCCCAGTGCCTGGATCAGCGACTGCGCATCGGATACCGCGCCGAACACGCCGCCCTGCATCTTGATCATCGACAGCGCAGCCAGGTGGTTGGCATGGTCGGTGGCGCCGCAGCAGTCGGCCAGCATCACGCATTCATAGCCGCGGTCGTTGGCCTCGCGCATGGTGGTGTGCACGCAGACATCTGTGGTGATCCCGGTCAGGACCAGGTTGCGGATGCCACGGGTGCGCAGCAGCAGGTCGAGATCGGTGGCGCAGAACGAGCCCTTGCCGGGCTTGTCGATGATGATCTCGCCGGCCAGCGGCGCCAGCTCGTCGATGATTTCCCAACCCGGTTCGCCCCGCACCAGGATCCTGCCGCACGGGCCGGGATCGCCGATGCCGACGCCATTGGTGCCGATCTGGCGCGAGCGCCAGCGCTTGTTGGCCGGCAGGTCCGACAGGTCGGGGCGATGCCCTTCACGGGTGTGGATGATGGCGTAGCCGCCGGCCCGCATGGCGCTCAGCACCCGTTTGATCGGTTCGATCGGCGCCCGCGTGAGCGACAGGTCGTAGCCCATCTTGTCGACGTAGCCGCCGATGCCGCAGAAGTCGGTCTGCATGTCGATCACCACCAGTGCAGTATTGGCGGGCGTGAGCGCGCCGTCGTAGGGCCATGGATAGGGTTCGGCCTGGATGAAGAGTTGCGACATTGACGGCTCCGTAAATGGTTGGCGAAGTTGGCGAGATTAGCGGGGTTAGCGGGTCAGGCTGAGTTCGCCGGGGCTGCTGGCGAGGGTGCGATCGGGGCGGCAGGTCAGGATCATGATCAGCAGCGTCAGCGCGTAGGGGGCGGCATTGAACAGGTAATAGCCGGCGCTGATGCCGACCGCCTGCAAGGCCGGACCGAGCGCGCCGGCCGCGCCGAACAGCAGCGCCGCCAGCAGGCAACGCCACGGTTGCCAGCGGGCGAAGATCACCAGCGCCACGGCCATCAGTCCCTGGCCGCTCGACAGGCCTTCGTTCCAGCTGCCCGGGTAATAGAGCGACAGGTAGGCGCCGCCGACGGCCGCCAGGAAACCGCCGGCCGAGGTGGCGGCGATGCGCGTGGCATTGATCCGATAGCCCAGCGCGCGTGCCGTGTCGACGTGGTCGCCCACCAGTCGCAGCGCCAGCCCCCAGCGCGTGGCCGACAGGCTCCACTGCAGCAGCAGCGCCAGCAGCACGCCGATGATGAACAGCGCATTGATCTGCAAGGCATGATGCAGCCGCTCGTTGTCGCTCCAGAAGCCGAGGTCGATCGAAGGCAGCATCGGCGCCTGCGGCTGGATGAAGGGTTTGCCCAGGAAGAAGGCGAGGCCGGTGCCCAGCAGCATCAGGGCGATCCCGAAGGCGATGTCGTTGACCCTCGGCAGCGAACACACCAGCCCGTGCAGCGCCCCCAGCAGCAAGCCCGAGCCGCCTGCGGCCAGCACCCCCAGCCAGGCCGAGCCCGACAGCAGCGAGGCCGCATAGCCGGTCATGGCGCCACAGACCAGGATGCCTTCGAGACCCAGGTTGACGCGTCCGCCTTTTTCGGTGAGGCATTCACCGAGACTGACGAACAGGAACGGCGTGCCGACCCGGATCGCTCCGGCCAGCAGCGCCAGCAGCAGGGTGGAATAATCGATTTCAGCCATGCTTGACCTCGTTGGATGTCGCTTGCCAGCGCAACTTGAGCGCATCGAGCCGGCCGCCGATGGATTCCCATGCCAGCAGGTTGCAGAACAACAGCCCCTGTAGCACCAGGGTGGTAGCGTCGGGCAGGTCGAGCCGGCGTTGCAGCAGGCTGCCGCTGGCTTCGACGCCGCCGATGACCACCGCGCAGACGATGATGGCCAAGGGATTCTGGCGCGCCGCGAAGGCCACCAGGATCCCGGAAAAACCGTAACCGGCCAGCAGCGCGCTGTTGGCGCTGCCATGCACGGCGGTCACTTCGAACAGCCCCGCCAGGCCGGCGGCGGCGCCACCCAGCGCGCAGGCCAGCAAGACCAGGCGATTGACCGGCAGCCCCACCAGGCGGGCTGTGCGCACATTGCCGCCCACCACCGCCAGGGCAAAACCGGTCACGCTATGGCGCAGGAAGACCCAGGCCGCGACACAGGCCAGCACGCCCCAGACCAATCCCCAGTGGACTTCCAGCCCGGGCAGGGCGCTCACCAGATAGGTGTCCGGCAGCGGCACGGTGGAGGGTTTATTGAGACTGGCCGGGTCGCGCAGCGGGCCTTCGACCAGGTGCTTGAAGAGCGCCACGGCAAGGTAGGACAGCAACAGGCTGGAGATGGTCTCGTTGACGCCGCGCCACTGCCGCAGCGCCCCGCACAGCGCGATCCACAAGGCGCCGGCCAGCATCGCCGCCAGCGCCATCAAGGGCAGCATCAGTGCCTGCGGCCATGCCGGCAGCAGCGAGGGAGTCACCGCTGCCGCCAGTCCGCCCAGGGCCAGCGCCCCTTCGCCGCCGATGACCACCAGCCCGACCCGCGCCGGCAGCGCCACGCAGAGCGCCGTCAGCAGCAGGGGAGCGGCCCGTTGCAAGGTGTTCTGCCAGGCAAAGGTCGAGCCAAACGCGCCCTGGTAGATCAGCAGGCAGGCGTCCAGCGCCGGCCGTCCCTGCAACAGCAGGAACAGCACGAACAGCAGCAGCGTACCCAGCAATGCATACACGGTCGGCAGCAGCGGGGCGGCGGCGTTGAATGCGCTGGCGCGCCAGCGCAGGACGGCAACTGAAGTCATGGCGCCTCCCGGGCGAAGTTCAGACCTGGCCCACGACGCCGGCCACCAGATAGTTCATCTTCTCCAGTGCGACATCGGTCTGCGCCTGCACCGTGCCGGAGGCGATCACCACATTGCCCTTGTTGTCCTTGATCGGGCCCTTGAAGATCTGGAATTTGCCGGCCAGCATCTGCGCCTTGATCTCTTCGGCGCGGGTCTTGGCGGCGGCGCTGACGGCCGCGCCATAAGGCGACATGCGCACGAAGTTATCCTTCAGTCCGCCGCGCAGGAAGTTGATCATCGGCTTGCCCTCGAGCGTGGCCTTGACGATCTCGGTGTAGGGCGTGGCCCAGTTCCATTCGGCGCCGGTCAGGTAACCCTTGGGCGCCAGCCCGGCCTGGCTGGCGTGGTAGCCGGTGGTCATCACGCCGCGTTTTTCTGCGGTCTCGACGATCACCTTGGGACCATCGACGTGACAGGTGATCACGTCGCAGCCCTGGTCGATGAGGCTGTTGGCGGCTTCGGCTTCCTTCACCGGCAGCGACCAGTCACCGGTGAAGATGACCCGGGTCGTGATGCTGGGGTCGACCGACTGCGCGCCCAGCGTGAAGGCATTGATGTTGCGCAGCACCTGCGGGATCGGCTTGGCGGCGATGAAGGCCAGCTTCTTGCTGCGGCTCATGTGGCCGGCGATCACCCCCGACAGGTATTCGCACTCTTCGATATAGCCGAAGAAGCTGCCCACGTTCATCGGATGCTTGCCGGCAGTCCACAGGCCGCCGCAGTGGGCGATGCGCACCTTGGGATATTTCTCGGCGATCTTCAGCACGTGCGGATCGAAATAGCCGAACGAGGTGGGGAAGATCAACTGCGCGCCATCCTGCTGGATCATCGCTTCCATGGTCTTTTGCACCGCCACCGTCTCGGGCACCTTTTCTTCTTCGATCACCTTTACGCCGGGCAGCTTCTTGATGATGGCTGCGGCTTGCGCATGTGACTGGTTGTAGCCGAAGTCGTCGCGCGCGCCGACATAGATGAAGCCCACGGTCAGCGGCGCGGCGGCCAGCAGGTCCAGCGGAAAGGCGGCGCCCAGTGCGGCAGCTCCGGTGATTTTCAACAAATCGCGACGTGTCTTCATGTTCTATGGCTCCTGTGGACGTGGGGTGATGAATATCGGGATTACGACAGCGTCAGCGTGCCTGGCGCCTGCATGCGCGCCGGGCGTCGCACTTCGCGCTGGAAGATTTCCATGCTCAGTTTCTTGGCCGAGACGAAACCAGGCTGCGACAGCGTCTCGATGGTGCGCGGGCGCGGGTCGTCGTATTTCAGGATGTCGGCCACGGCAGTCGGACGCTTGGTCAGCAACAGGATCTCGTCGGCCAGGTAGACCGCTTCTTCCAGGTCGTGCGACACCAGCACCATGGTGGTGCCGGTCTGCATGAAGACCTCTTGCAGTTTTTCGCGGATGAACAGCGTCATCTCGAAGTCCAGCGCCGAGAACGGTTCGTCGAGAAACAGCACCTCCGGCCCCGGCGCCAGCGCGCGCATGATGGAGGCGGTCTGCTGCTGTCCGCCCGACAATTCGTAGGGATAACGCATCAGGTCGAACTTGACGTCGAAGGACGCCACCAGTTCATCGATGCGGCGCTTGATCTCGGCCTTGGAACGTCCTTCCACCTTGAGCGGGTAGGCGATGTTGTCGATCGTGCGCAGCCACGGAAACAGCGCATCGCGGTAGTTCTGGAACACGTAGCCGATCTTGGTATCGGCCAGCGACTTGCCGTCGAACAGGATCTGGCCGCGGTCGACCGGCGTCAGTCCGGCGATCATGTTGATCAGGGTCGACTTGCCGCAACCGTTGGGCCCGAACACCGACACGATCTTGTGCTTCGGAATGTCGAGATCGAAGTCTTCGTACAGCGGCCAGCCGGCGAAGTACTTGGTCAGGCCGCGGATGGTGATATGGGTGCCAGGCGGACCCGGCACGAAGGGGGGCTCGACCGCCAGGTCGACCTTGGGACTGATGACGACGCTCATCTTCCGCTCCAGTGGACAATACGTTTTTCGATGACGATGAAGACCACATTCAATGCATAGCCCAACGCGCCGGCCGACAGGATGGCGGCGTACATCTCGCGCACATTGAGCACTTGCTGGGCATCGATGATGCGATGGCCCAGGCCGTTTTCGGAGCCGATGAACATCTCGGCCACGATCACGATCACCAGCGCCATCGAGACCGCGCTGCGCAGGCCCACGAAGGTCGGCTGCAGGCTTTCCCAGATCAGCACGTCCTTGAAGATGCGCCAGTTCGACGCCCCCATCACGCGCGCCGCCATGACCCGCTGCTTGCGGGCATTGAGCACGCCATAGGCGCTGTTGAACAACACGATCAGCAATGCGCCGAAGGCGGCGATGGCGACCTTGTTGACGTCGGACACGCCAAAGATCAGCAGGAACAGCGGGATCAGTGCCGACGACGGCGTCGAGCGAAAGAAGTCGATCAGGAACTCGACGCTGCGATAGGCGCGCTCGTTGCTGCCCAGCAGCACGCCCAGCGGCACGCCGATGACGGCCGCGATGACGAAGGCCTGCACGGTGCGCCAGACCGTCACCGCAAAGTCGGTCAGCAGCGCGCCGCCGGCCAGGCCGTTGACCATCGCCACCAGCGTGGCGCCCGGCGGCGGCAGCAGGATTGCCTTGATCCAGCCGGCGCGCACCACCAGGTCCCAGATGACGAACAGCACCAGCGGGCCGATCACCGGCAACAGCCTGAGCCATGGCGACGGCTTGCCTGGCGCGACGGGGGCGGAGGTGTTTGACATGACGGTTTCAGCCCTTGTAGAGGATGCTGTCGACCAGCACGCGGGTCGAGAACACGCCCTTCTCGACGAACAGGTCATAGAACTTCTGGAAGTAGGCGACGTCGCTGGGCTTGAATTCGGAATACAGCATGTAGGACGCCAGCGGCACTTCATTGGTCAGCGAACCCTCGATGGCGGTATAGCCCTTCAGGTAGGCGCGCGCCTGGTCCGGATTGGTGCGGATCAGTTCGATGCCGCGGGTGTAGGCGGCGATGTACTTCTTGGCCAGGTCCGGATGCTTCTTGATGAATTCGGTGGTCAGCGCGGCGGCGCCGCCGTGCCAGGGCGCCATCGGATCGCCCAGGATGTACTTGGCAATCACGCCCGCTTCGAGCAGGCGGGTGGTGTTGTTCATGCGGCCGACGGTGCCGGTCGGCTCCAGCGTATAGACCGCGTCGACCTGGCCCGCCGCCAGCGAGGCGACGTGCTGGCCGATCGGCAGTTCGACCACGGTGGCACCGGTGGCGCCGGCGCGCTCGAGCACGGTCTTGGCCAGGGTCACGTTCTGGATGCCGGGGCCGGAGGCGACCTTCTTGCCCTTGAGTTCGGCGATCGACTTGATCGGGCTGTCCTTGGGCACCAGGAATTCATCCAGCACGTACTTGGCGTTGCTGGGATTGGTGGCGAAGATCTTGAACAGGCCCGGCTGGGCGATCTCGCCGATGGCCAGGTTGCCGGCGCCGGTGCCGTTGGCCGAGCCGTCGGCGCGACCGGCGAGCATGGCTTCCATCACCTGCTGGGCGCCGGCGAATTTCTGTGGTTGCACGTCCAGTCCGGCCTGCTTGAAATACCCGGCTTCCACTGCTGCGTAGAAGGGCAGGCCGGCCGCGACCGGCCAATAACCGATGCGGATCGGCACGCTCTGCGCCCGCACGATGGCCGGCGCACCGGCCAGCAGCGCACTGGCTGCGAGCGCGCCGGCGCCGGCGATGAACTGGCGACGCGGCTGGTTGGGTTGCGATGGGTTCTTTTTCATTGCAGGCTCCGTGGTGAGATGGCAGAAAATCGAATCAGGCGAGGCTGGCCAGGTAGGTCACCCAGGCGCCGTGGTGGGTAATGTCGGTGGCGCCGTCGAGGCCGGCCGGTTCGCAGATGAAGCCCTTGACGGCGCTGCCATCGGCCAGCTCGACGGTGCCGATGCCGAGCGGGGCGGCAATGGCGGCGACGAAGCCGCCAAACTGGCGTAGCGGCATCTGCCACACCTCCACCGCGATGGCGGCGCCTTCGGTGGCGGTGCGCGCCAGGCCTGGTTTTGGGGGCGTGGTGCCGGGCAGGGCGTACAGCCGGTATCTGGGCGCGGTGGTGGTGACGGCCACCCGATGCGCGCCGGCTTCCAGCAGTTGCCAATTCAGTGGTTGCCCGCTCAGGTGTGCACCGACCACGCACACGGCGATGCTGGCTTCGCTGGCCGGCAGCGGGGCGGTGGCGATGGCGTCGGCCTGGCTGGCGCCGCCCAAGGCCTGCTGGAAGCGGGCGCCGGCTTCGGCCAGCATCTGGTCGCTGCCGGCCGGGCCGATCAGCGTGACGCCGGCCGGCAAGCCGTCGCGCCGCCAGAGGCCGGGGATCGCCAGCGCCGCCATGTCCATCAGGTTGACGAAGTTGGTGTAGTAACCGAGTTGCGAATTGCGCACGATCGGGTCGGCTTCGACTTCGGCGATGGTGGGGAAGGTGGTGGTGGTCGGCACCAGCAGCAAATCGCTGTCGGCCAGCAGGGTCTCGGCTTCGCGCCGCAGCTCGGCCAGGTGGTATTGGGCGTTGAAGGCGTCGACGGCGTCGTAGTTCTCGGCCTGGGCCGTGATCTGGCGCACCACCGGGTGCACCGCCTGGTTGTGTTCGATGAAGAAATCGCCCAGCACCGCGCGGCGTTCGCCGACCCACGGCCCCTGGTACAGCATCTGCGCGGCATCGGTGAAGACATCGAAGGCAATGCCCGTGACGGTGACGCCGGGCAGCGCCGTGATCTGCGCCAGCGTGCGCTCATAGGCTTCCTGGGCGATGACGTCGCCGTAGAACTCCGGCTGCTGCGGCACCGCCACCCGATAGCCGCGTCGCTTTACGCCCGCCATCGGCAACGCGCGCGAATACGGATCGGCGGCATCGAAGCCGGCGGCGCTGCGCAACACCTGCCAGGCGCTGCCCACATCGTGGGCGAAGATCGAGATGCAATCCAGCGTGCGGCATGCCGGCACCAGGCCGTGGTTGCTGATCAGGCCGCGACTGGGCTTGAGGCCCACCAGGTTATTAAAGGCGGCCGGCACGCGGCCCGAGCCGGCGGTGTCGGTGCCCAGCGAGAACAGCACCTGGCCCAGTCCGACCGCTACCGCCGAGCCCGAACTGGAGCCGCCCGAGACGTACTCGGGCTTGAAGGTATTGCGCACCGCCCCATAAGGCGAACGCACCCCGACCAGCCCGGTGGCGAACTGGTCCAGGTTGGTCTTGCCGACCAGCAGCGCGCCGGCCTGTTGCAGGCGGGTGACCACGGTGGCGTTGCTGGCGGCCACCCGCGCGTATTCTGGACAGCCAGCGGTGGTGGCCATGTCGGCCACGTCGATGTTGTCCTTGACGGCGAACGGCACGCCGAACAGCGGCATGCTGTCGAATACCGCCGCGCCCTTGATCTGCAACATCAGGTCGAGCGCCGCCGCCTGCTGTCGCAGCTGCTTGGCCGGCACGCGGCTGATCCATACCTCGTCGCGCGCGGCGCTGTCGATGCGGGTCAGCAGATCGCCGATCAATTTGCCTGGCGTCAGGCTGCCATCGCGATAAGCGGCAAGCAGGGCGCCGATGGAAGTAGGGGCCGCAAGGACCTCGGGGATAACGGAAGAATGAGCTGGCATGGTTATATTCAATCTTGAATACAAGAATGAATATATTCAAAGCAGGGAGCGTGCCAGCAGCTTAAAATTCTTGTTTCAGCGGTGAAATCCGCTTGGGAAGGGAGTTTCCGGTCGATGTTGTAGCGCGGGAATGTTGCGGGTGAGCGCGTTGGGCGAGACAAAACGGGGCAGCGTGCGCAGGCTTGGCGCATCCAGGCACGCCAGCGGGGCAGTTGCGCTCACTATCTATATATAAGCAGGCAAGCGGCTTACATCTCGCCCCAGATCGCATTGAGCGCCGCCAGCGCCGCCAGCCCGGCAGTTTCGGTGCGCAGCACGCGCGGGCCCATCGATAGCATCAGCGCGCCTTGCGCGCAGGCAAGTTGCTCTTCCTCTTCGCTGAAGCCGCCTTCGGGGCCGATGAGCAGGGTGACTGCCTGCGGCGGATGATGACGCGCCCAGCCCGACAGCGGTTGCTCGCCACGCGGCGAGAGCAGGATGCGGTGGTGCAGGTCGCTCTGGCCGATCCAGCGCCTGAAATCGGCCAGCGGCGCCAGGTGCGGCAGCCGGTTGCGGCCACTCTGCTCGGCGGCGGCTTGCACGATGCCATCCCAATGGGCCTGTTTCTTTTCGGCACGCTCGCCCGACAGGCGCACCACGCAGCGCTGCGCCGCCAGCGGCTGGATGGCGGTCACGCCCAGCTCGACCGCCTTCTCGATGATCCATTCCATCTTGCTGCCCTCCGGCAAGGCCTGCGCCAGCGCCAGTGCGTAAGGCAGTTCCGCCTCGCGCGGGGAGAAGGTCTTGACCTCAGCCTGGGCGCGCCGCTTCTCGATAGTGGTCAAAGTGGCAACATGTTCGCCGCCCTCGCCATTGAACAGGGTAATATGGTCTCCCGGTTGCAGGCGCAGTACGTGGACGTGATGCGCGACGTGTTCGGGCAGCGAGACGGTGGCGCCGATGGCGAGCGGCTGGGGGCAGAAGAAGCGGGGCATGGCAGGCGATCCTGATGGTGACCCTGAATTCTAATGCCTCGCATGCCCGGCTGGCCGGTGTAAGTGAATGAAGCGCGGCGCACTCTGTTAAAATACAGGCCCGCGCGACCCCGGGAAACGGGGCCGATTGCAGCACCGGAGCCAGCCTTAGCTGTGCGCTAGGCTCCTCGTACCAGGTTTTGACGCCTGCGGGCGTACCCAGCAACTCTTTGACACCGACATGATCTCCACTCTCCCCACCGACAAGATGGCCAACGCGATCCGCGCGCTGGCGATGGACGCTGTACAAAAAGCTAATTCTGGACACCCGGGCATGCCGATGGGGATGGCAGAAATCGCCGTGGCCTTGTGGGCCAAGCACTATCGCCACAACCCGGCCAACCCGCAATGGGCCAACCGCGATCGCTTCGTGCTGTCCAACGGCCACGGCTCGATGCTGCAATACGCGTTGCTGCACCTGACCGGCTACGACCTGTCGATGGATGACATCAAGGCCTTCCGCCAGCTGCATTCGAAGACCGCCGGCCACCCCGAAGTCCATATCACGCCGGGCGTCGAGACCACCACCGGCCCGCTGGGCCAGGGCCTGACCAATGCCGTGGGCATGGCGCTGGCCGAAAAGCTGCTGGCCGCCGAATTCAACAAGCCCGACCTGGCGGTGGTCGACCACCACACCTACGCCTTCGTCGGCGACGGTTGCCTGATGGAAGGCATCTCGCACGAAGCCTGTTCGCTGGCCGGCGTGCTCAAGCTGTCCAAGCTGATCGTGCTGTACGACGACAACGGCATCTCCATCGACGGTCACGTCGAGGGCTGGTTCAAGGATGACACCCCGAAGCGCTTCGAGTCGTATGGCTGGAACGTCATCGGCGGCGTCGACGGCCACAACGTCGAAGCCGTCAGCGCGGCGATCCACCAGGCGCGCCTGGCGGACAAGCCGACCCTGATCTGCTGCCGCACCGTGATCGGCAAGGGCTCTCCCAACCTGGCCGGCACCGACAAGGTGCACGGCGCCGCGTTGGGCGACAAGGAAATCGCTGCCGTGCGCGAAGCCCTGGGCTGGAGCTCGGCGCCGTTCGAAATTCCCGCCGATGTCTACAGCGCCTGGGATGCCAAGGGCACCGGCGCCGACTTCGAAGCGGCCTGGCAAGAGTTGTTCAACGCCTACGCGGCCAAGTACCCGACCGAAGCGGCAGAACTGCAGCGCCGCCTCAAGGGCGAGCTGCCTGCTGCATTCGACCAGACCGTCGCCGCCTTCATCAACTCGACCCTCGAGAAGCAAGAGAACATCGCCACCCGCAAGGCCAGCCAGAATGCCATCGGCGCCTATGCGCCGGTGCTGCCCGAGTTCCTGGGCGGTTCGGCCGACCTGACCGGTTCCAACCTGACCAACTGGAAGGAATCGATTCCGGTGCGCGCCGACCAGGCCGGCAATCACATCAATTACGGTGTGCGCGAATTCGGCATGAGCGCGATCATGAACGGTATCGCCCTGCACGGCGGTTACCTGCCGTTCGGCGCGACCTTCCTGACCTTCTCGGATTACAGCCGCAATGCGCTGCGCATGGCCGCGCTGATGAAGTTGCGCGCCCTGTTCGTGTTTACCCACGATTCGATCGGCCTGGGCGAAGATGGCCCTACCCACCAGTCGGTGGAGCACGTCTCCAGCCTGCGCCTGATCCCCAATCTCGATAACTGGCGTCCGTGCGACACCACCGAATCGGCGGTGGCATGGGCCGAGTCGATCCGTCGCAATGATGGTCCGAGCACGCTGATCTTCTCGCGCCAGAACCTGCCGTTCCAGCCACGCAACGATGCCCAGATCAAGGACATCGCGCGCGGTGGTTACGTGCTGCGCGATGCAGCCGATGCCAAGCTGATCCTGATCGCCACCGGTTCCGAAATCGAACTGGCGGTCAAGGCGGCCGACGCGTTGAGCGCCGAAGGCATTGCAGTGCGCGTGGTGTCGATGCCGTCGACCGATGTGTTCGATCGCCAGGATCGTGCCTACCAGGCCAGCGTGTTGACCCGTGGCGTGCCGCGTGTGGCGATCGAAGCCGGCGTGAGCGCGTTCTGGTACAAGTACGTGGGCCTGGACGGCGCCGTGGTCGGGATCGACACCTTTGGCGAATCGGCGCCGGCCAATGTGCTGTTCAAGCACTTCGGCCTGACCGTCGAGAACGTCGTGGCCAAGGCCAAAGAAGTCCTGGCCTGATCAGTGGCGATGACTTCACAAGACCTGGCAGCAGAGCAGATCACGATTCGTCGCGCCCGGATCGGCGACGCCGCGTCGATTGCCGGCGTGCGCATCGATAGCTGGCGCGCCAGCTATCGTGGCCTGGTGCCTGACAGCTATCTCGATAGCCTGCAGCCCGAGCAAAGCGTCAAGTTGTGGCAGCAGGTGCTGGGCGCGTCGTCCGACGCGGCCTGCACCTACGTGGCCGAGGCCGATGGCGAGATCATCGGTTTTGCCTCGGGCATGACGCTGGCCGACAGCCGCTTCGGCTGCGACGCCGAACTGACCGCCATCTGCGTGCTGCCCGACGAGCAGCGTCGTGGCTTGGGCAAGAAATTGCTGGCCAACGTGGCGGCCACGCTGATTGGCGCCGGCGCCACCGGGTTGATGGCCTGGGTGCTGGCCAAGAACGAAGGCGCGCGGGAATTTTTCGGCGCATTGGGCGCCGAACAGCTCTACGAACAGACATTCACGTGGGACGACGGCAGCGAGATCGACGAAGTCGGTTTCGTCTGGCGCCAGATCAAGGCCTGAGGCGTCAAGAACAACAAAGCCCGGGGCCGGACCGATTTGCATTGATTTTTTTTATACCTTAAGGAGAACAGCATGGCGATTCGCGTGGCAATCAACGGTTATGGCCGCATCGGCCGCAATATCCTGCGCGCCCATTACGAAGGCGGCAAGAAACACGACATCGAGATCGTGGCCATCAATGACTTGGGCGATCCCAAGACCAACGCCCACCTGACCCAGTATGACACTGCCCACGGCAAGTTCCCGGGCACCGTGGTGGTCGATGGCGACTCGATCGTAGTCAATGGCGACCGCATCAAGGTGCTGGCGCAGCGTAATCCGGCCGAATTGCCATGGGGCGAACTGGGCGTGGACGTCGTGCTGGAGTGCACCGGCTTCTTCACCACCAAGGAAAAAGCCAGCGCCCACATCAAGGGCGGCGCCAAGAAAGTCATCATCTCGGCACCGGGCGGCAAGGATGTCGACGCCACCGTTGTGTTCGGCGTCAATGACGGCGTGCTCAAGTCCAGCGACACCGTGATCTCGAACGCATCGTGCACCACCAACTGCCTGGCACCGCTGGTGAAGCCGCTGAACGACAAGATCGGCATCGAAAACGGCTTGATGACCACCATTCACGCCTACACCAACGACCAGGTCCTGACCGACGTCTATCACGAAGACCTGCGTCGCGCCCGTTCGGCCACGCAATCGATGATCCCGACCAAGACCGGCGCTGCCGCCGCCGTCGGCCTGGTGCTGCCGGAACTGAACGGCAAGCTGGACGGTTTCGCCATCCGCGTGCCGACCATCAACGTGTCGATCGTCGACTTGTCGTTCATCGCTTCGCGCGACACCACGGTCGATGAAGTCAACGAGATCCTGAAGGCCGCATCGGAATCGGGTCCGCTCAAGGGCATCCTGGCCTACAACACCGATCCACTGGTGTCGGTCGACTTCAACCACAACCCGGCATCGTCCAACTTCGACGCTACCCTGACCAAGGTCTCCGGCCGTCTGGTGAAGGTTTCGTCGTGGTACGACAATGAGTGGGGTTTCTCGAACCGCATGCTCGACACCACGGTGGCCCTGGTCAACGCCAAGTAATAAGCCATCACAATGCTGTCCGCAGACACCAGTCTGCGGCGGTATTGGCAATTTCCGGGTTGATTCGGCTTCTTTTCATCGGATGCAAGGGCTTGCACCCCGGTGAAAATACGACATCAGCCTGCAAAAGATTGAGAGGCTGTTGCAAACTCCGGTTTGCAATGGCCTTTCGTCCGTCTGCAGTATTGTAATTCTTGCAAGAACAACCCGAATCCACGAGGGACGTAATGTCAGCATCGTCATTTCAAGTGCATCGCCTGGCCGCCAAACTGGCGTTGATCGGCGCGGTTACCCTGTCGCTGTCCGCTTGCGATTACATCGGCAGTTTTTCCAAGCCCAAGCAGACGCCCGAAGAAGCCAAGGCCGAAGGTATCGCGCTGGGCGCCGGTTGCCGTCAGGCTGGGCAGTCGCTGGAAGACTGTTATACCCGCAATCCCGAGGCCCTGAAGGCGGGTATCTTCGCCGGCTGGAAGGACATGCACGAATACATGGCCGCCAAGAATATCCAGAACTCGACGCCGCCCGCGCCGCCGACCCCGGCGCCGGAAGCGGCCAAGGACAGCAAGGACGGCGCCGCCCGTGACAGCAGTCGTGCCCGTGAACGTGAGCGTGACAGCAGCCGTTCGCGTGAGCGCGAAAGTTCGTCTTCGTCATCATCTTCGCGTGACTCGGCCTCATCGTCGTCTTCGCGTGACAGCAACCGCGCCAGCCGCGACGAAAAGCCGACGCCCAAGTATTGATCTGAGTCAGGCGCGACGGGCGGCCGGACTTGCCCTGCGCCAACCGGCCCGGTAACATCCGGGTCCGACGCCCCGCATGCGGGGCATTTTTGTTGTGCGCCGGTGGGGGACATTGCCGCGCTGTCAGACCATCAATGGATCAATGAAACCACAATCGACGCCGCTGCCACCACACGTACCTGAAACTGCCTTCGGCATCTGGTTCCTGCGCACTCCGACCTGGACCCAGCACGTGCTGGAGCGCGCCTTCAAGGATCTCGAACCCTTGATCCCGGCGCGCCGCGACAGTTATCCGGTGGTGGCCGATGTCGGTTGCGGCTGGGGCCGTTCGCTCAAGAAGCTGCATGACCGCTTTGCCCCGCAGCGCCTGATCGGCATGGACATCGACCCCGAGATGATCGCGGCGTCGCGTGCCGAAGTCGAAGGCAGCGGCATCCGGGCCGAATTCATCCAGTGTTCCAGTTCACAGATGACGCTTGAAGACAATAGCGTTGACCTGCTGTTCTGCCACCAGACCTTCCATCACCTGATCGAGCAGGAAGAGGCGATCGCCGAGTTCTATCGCGTGCTCAAGCCGGGCGGCGTGCTGCTGTTTGCGGAGTCGACCAAGCGTTATATCGACTCATGGATCATCCGCTTGCTGTTCCGTCATCCGATGGAAGTGCAGAAGACCGCTGAGCAATACCTGGCGCTGGTGCGCAGCGCCGGCTTTACGGTGGCACCGGAGTCGGTCTCTTACCCGTTCCTGTGGTGGAGCCGCGAAGACCTGGGCATCATGGAACGCGTGTTCAAGATCAAGCCGCCAGCGGTGCGCGAAGAGACGCTGATCAATCTGGTGGCCGTGAAGCCGCTGGTGGCCACCAATTAAATAATTAACGTTCCCCGTCATCCTGACGAAAGTCAGGACCCAGCGACTTTTAGCGGTCATCGAGACGCAACAAACGCCACTGGGTACCGGCCTTCGCCGGCACGACGAGATATTTATAACGCTATCGCCGTCATCCTGACGAAAGTCAGGACCCAGCGACGTTATAGGGCGTCCCCTCTCTACTGCCCGAACACCTGCTGCCACAAGTCGATCACGCAGGCGCGTTCGTGCTCCACCCGCACGCCGTCGATATGCGCCCGCTCCGAGCCTTGCAGCCGGATCTGGTGCTGCAAGCGGCGGAAGATGCGATAGGCGTTGGCGGTCTCGGCCGCCATGGTCGTCTCGATCAGCCCCAGTTGCGCGGTCAGCTTGAGCAGCGCGATGTTGCCGATGTCGCCGGTCAACTGCGGATAGTCGTGGGCGTAGCGCAGCACCAGGTATTGCACCATGAACTCGACGTCGATCATGCCGCCCTGGTCGTGCTTGAGGTCGAACAGGGTAGTGCGGTTGGGGTGCGCCTCGCGCATGCGGCGCCGCATCGACAGCACTTCCTCTTCCAGTCGTGCCACATCGCGCGGCTGTCGCAGCACCCGCTCGCGCAAGGCTTCGAAGCGTTCGCCGATGGCGGCGTCGCCGGCGCAGAAGCGGGTCCGGGTCAAGGCCTGGTGTTCCCAGATCCAGGCGGAATTGAGCTGGTATTTCTCGAACGAAGCCACCGACGACACCAGCAAGCCGCTGGCGCCGTCCGGGCGCAGCGCGACGTCGATGTCGAACAGCGTGCCGGCGGGCGTGTGGCTGGTCATCCAGGTAATGAAGCGTTGCGCCAGCTTGGCGTAGTGGGCCGGCGCTTCCTGGTCGTCATCGTCATACAGAAACACCAGGTCCAGGTCGGACACATAACCCAGTTCCTTGCCGCCCAGCTTGCCGTAGGCGATCACCGCGAAGCGCGGGACCTCGCGGTGGCGCTGGGCGATGGTCTGCCAGACCGCCTTGACGGTGACGTCGACCAGGATATCGGCCAGCGCCGAGAGTTCGTCGGCCAACTTCTCGACCGACCAGTCGCCTTCCAGGTCCTGCGCCAGCAGGCGGAACAGCTCGCTGTGGTGCAACTCGCGCAGGATATCCATCTGGCGTTCGGTGTCGCCCGGCGCAGTATCGAGCTGGCGCTGGCAATTGGCGGCAAAGGCGACCCAGTCGGACGCCGCCTTGAGGTTGCGGTCGTCCAGCAGTTCATCCAGCAGGATCGGGTGCTGGGTCAGGTAGGTGGCGGCCCAGCCGCTGGCGCCGATCATGCGCACCAGGCGTTTCAGGGCATGCGGATATTCGGTCAGCAGGGCCAGGTAGGCGGCGCGGCGGGCGATGGCATCGAGAAAGTCGAGCAGCCGCGTCAACGCCGGAAGGTGGTCGTAGTGCAGCGCCGAAATCAGGGGCAGGGCGGCATTGATGAGCGTATTGAGGCGCAGGCGGCTCTGTTCCGGCAGGCTTTGCATGCGCGGCGATTGCCATAACAGTTCCAGTCGCTTGGCCGCCGCGGCGATCTCGCCGGCGGGAAAACCCACCAGTTGCAACGCGTCGCTGATGGCTTCAATGCCATCGGTGTCCGACAGGCCCGGCGCTTCGTCATCGGTCTCGCCGCCCTGGCGATCATTGAAGATGGCGTCGAACTGGCGCGCCACCACCAGGCGGTGCGCCTCCAGCGCCTGCAGCAGGGCCGCGCTGTCGGCCAGGCCCATCATCTGCGCCACCAGCAGCAGATCGTCCGGATTGACCGGCAGCGTATGGGTCTGGGCGTCTTCCAGGTATTGCAGGCGATGTTCGAGGTCGCGCAGGAAGGTGTAGGCCGCCAGCAGTTCTTCCACCACGTCCGGCGCCAGCAGGTCCTTGTCGGCCAGCGTGCGCAGCGTGGCGCGAGTGGAGCGGTCGCGCAGGTCGGGGTCGCGGCCGCCGCGGATCAGCTGGAACACCTGGCTGGCGAATTCGATCTCGCGGATGCCGCCGCGCCCCAGCTTGACGTTGTTGCTGCGGTCCGGATGCAGCGCCTCCTGGCGCTTGACCTCGGCCCGGATCTGCGCGTGCATCGAACGCAGCGCATCGATCGAGCCGTAGTCCAGGTAGCGGCGGAAGATGAATGGGTGGCTGATCGCTTCGAGCGCGACGATATCCTCGGCCTCGCCGGTCAGCGCGCGGGCCTTGGTCCAGGCATAGCGCTCCCATTCGCGGCCCTGGCGGATCAGGTATTCCTCGACCATGTTGAAGCTGGCCACCAGCGGCCCCGAATTACCGTTGGGCCGCAGCGCCATGTCGACCCGGAAGGTGAAGCCGTCTTCGGTAATCTCGGCCAGCGCGCCGATCAGCTTCTTGCCCAGGCGCACGAAGAACTCGTGGTTGGACAGCGACTTCTGGCCGTCCCCGGCCCGGGTGTCGCCGTCCTCCGGATAGACGAAGATCAGGTCGATGTCGGACGAGACATTGAGTTCGCCGCCGCCCAGCTTGCCCATGCCCAGCACGATCATGTGCTGCACCCGGCCCGATTCCTCGCCGATGGGCTCGCCATAAAGGGCGCATTGCTCGACCATCAGCGCCTGCAGGTGCGTCTGTACCGCGAAGTCGGCAAAGGCGGTCATGGTCGCGACCACCTCGGCCAGGTCGGCCCGGCCACTGAGGTCGCGCTCGATCAGGGTGCATATCACCAGATTGCGCAGGCGCCGCATGGCGCCGTTGAGGCTGGCGCCACCGGCCAGGTCGGCCTGCACCCGGGCCTCGAAGTCGGCGCGTACCAGTGGCGCCGCGGCGACCTGCGTGACCAGCGCCGGGCGGCTGTCGTCGGCCAGGGTCCAGCGGGTGAAGTAGCGTGAAGTCTGGGCGCTGACGAGGGAACGGGGCGTTTTGGTCATCGAAGTGAGGTGAAAAACATGTGTAAAAGAAAGAAAATCGCCCGCCAGATCGCTACAGCAATGGTCGTGACGTCCGAAAATCAGTTTGTGCGGCAACCTCGGCGAAGTCACCCGAGAAGTGCGGCCAATTTTATCCCCGGTTTTTAAACTTATGCGGCGCTACCGGTTCATAGGCGATGGCAAGGGCATGTTTTCCATGCGATCATGGCGTCCGCGCGAATTATTCCACACTAGGTTGTCCATTTCATTTTGATGCAAGAAGAACAACGTCAAGCCGCATCGAAATCACCCCGTTGGGCGCTGTGCTGGCGGATCGCGCGAGGCAGCTACTTCAAGCTCAACCGGGCTTCGCACCATGTGCTGGGCTTCACCCTCAAATTCCTGCTGGTCGCGTACTTCGTCTTCTGCGCCCTGTTTCTGGGGCTGCGCTACGCGGTGCTGCCCGAGATCAGTCACTACAAGCCGCAGATCGAACGCATGGCCTCCAGGGCCGTCGGTCGCGCCGTCACCATCGAGCAGGTCCAGGCATCCTGGAGCGGCCTGCGGCCGCAACTGGCGCTGGCCAACATCACGGTGCATGACGCCCAGGGCCAGCCGGCCCTGACCCTGCCGCGGGTCAATGCCACGCTGTCATGGAGCAGCGTACTGGTCGCCGGGCTGCGGCTGGAGAACCTGTCCATCGAGCAGGCCGACCTGGCGATCCGGCGCGATAGCGCCGGCCGGCTGGACGTGGGCGGCATTCCGGTGCCGGCGGGTGGCGACGGCAGCACCCTCGACTGGCTGCTGTCGCAACGCGAGATCGTCATCCGCGCCAGCCGTGTGCGCTGGCACGACGAGCTGCGCAATGCGCCCGAACTGACGCTGGACGACGTCAACCTGGTCTTGCACAACAGCTGGCTGCGTCATCGCCTGTCCCTGCGCGCCGTGCCGCCGGGCAACATCGCCGCACCGCTGGACGTGCGCGCCGACTTCACCCACCCCGCCTTTTCCCGCCGCATTTCCGACGTCAGTCGCTGGAAAGGCACCCTGTATGCCGACCTGCGCCAGACCGACCTGTCGGTGTGGCGCGCGTATGTTGACTATCCGTTCGAGATCCTGCGCGGCACCGGCTCGGTGCGCGCCTGGCTGGCATTGGACCAGGCCAAGGTGGCCAATTTCACCGCCGACCTGGGCTTGAGCGATTTCAGCGCGCGCCTGTCGCGCCAGCTCGAGCCGCTTACCCTCAAGCGCGTCAACGGCCGGATTTCGGCCAGCGAAATCCTGGGCGCCTCGCCGGTGGAGGGCGTGCCGACCTTCGGCGCCAACGGCCACAAGGTCAGCCTGACCGACTTTTCGATCGAGATGCCGGATGGTTTCGTGTTGCCCGCCACTTCGCTGGACGAAAGCTATGAAGCGGCCACCCCGCTCAAGCCCGAGCGCACCAGCGTCAAGGCCAGCCACCTGAACCTGGAAGCGTTGTCGCAACTGGCCGCACGCCTGCCGCTGGCGCCGTCGCAACGCAAGTTGCTGGATGACCTGGCGCCGCGTGGCGACTTGCACGACTTCACCGTGCAATGGCAGGGGACCTATCCCGAGCTGAGCTCGTACCGGATCCAGGGACGCTTTTCGCAACTGGGCCTGAAGGCGCAGTCGAGCCATGTCAGCAGCAGCGTGGCGCGCGAGCGCAAGTTGACGGCGCAGCAGAGCGCACCGGCGCAATGGGCTGCCTTGCCGGGCTTCGACAACCTCTCGGGCAGCATCGATGCCACCGAGAAGGGCGGCACCCTGCGGCTGGACGCGAGGGACTTCGGCGTGCAACTGCCAGCGCAGATGTTTGCCGAGTCGCGCATGCCATTCGATCGCCTGACCATGGATGCGCACTGGCAGTACCAGAAAGACCAGACCCTGCTGTTCGAAGTGGATGACCTCGATTTCGCCCAGCCGGGCGTGGCCGGACGCTTGCGCGGCAAGCACATCAAGCCGCTGCAGGGCACGGCGCCGGGGACGGTCGACGTGACCGGCGAATTCTCGACGTTCGATATCAAGACCCTGCGTCGCTATCTGCCGCAACACATGAACGAGGGCGCCCGTCACTGGCTCACCGAAGGCCTGGTCGATGGCACCGCCCGCAATGTGCAGTTGCGCATCAAGGGTGATCTGGCGGACTTGCCTTTCCAGCCGCTGAAGGAAGGCGACAAGCCGCGCGGTGAACTGACCGTCAACGGCGACTTCGACGGGCTCAAGGTCAACTACACCCCGGGGCATCTTGACCGTGACGGCAGCAGCCCCGAGTGGCCGCTGCTTGAAGAGGGGCGCGGCAAGTTCAGCCTCGACCGCGCGCGCCTTGAAATCAAGGCCGACTCGGCGCGCAGCCTGGGCGCCCGGCTGGGACCGGTGACCGCGCGGGTGGCCGAGCTGGTGTCGCACGATGCCGCGCTCGAGATCGACGGCGTGGCCAATGCGCCGATGCCGGTTTTCCTGCAATACGTCAACCATAGCCCGGTAGCCCGCTGGACCGGCGACGTCATGCAACAGAGCAGCGCCAGCGGTGATGGCCGGCTTGAGCTGCGTTTCCGGATGCCGCTCAACCATGCGATCGATACCACGGTGCAGGGCGCGTTTCACTTTGCCGGCAACGATGTCGATCTGTTGCCGACCTTGCCGGTGTTCTACCGCACCGGCGGCAAGGTCGAGTTCAACGAGCATGGTTTCACGCTCAATGGCGTGCGCGGCCAGTTCCTGGGCGACAACGTGGCGCTGAGCGGCGGCACCCAGCGCGACGGCAGCAGCCTGGTGCGGTTGGACGGCGCGATCAATATCGAGATGCTGCGTCGCCAGTACAGCGAACCATCGATGCAGCGCCTGCTGGCACGCATGGAGGGCGGAGCGCGTTATAGCGCCACGGTGCAGGTGCGCGGGCATCGTCCGGAACTGGTGGTCGAATCGAACCTGGCCGGCCTGGCGGTCAACCTGCCTGCGCCCTTGAACAAGGCCGCGGGCGACAATCTGCCCATGCGCTTCGACCTGCAGCCGGTGGCGTCGAGCGACCCGCTGGTGGAGCGCGAAGAAATACGCGTGGCACTCGGTTCGGCCATTGCCTCGCGCTACCTGCGTGAACGGGTGGTGGCGCGGGCCGGCGACTGGCGCGTCACCAGCGGCGGTATCGGCTACGGCCAGCCGGTGCCGACGCCGGCAGCCGGGCTCAAGCTGGCGCTGGCCACCGAACGCCTTGATCTCGATGCCTGGCGCGACTTCAAGAGCGAGATCGAGGGCCAGGATGCCGGCGCGGGCGGCAACGGCAATCGCCTGGCCAGCAGCGATATCACCCAGTACCTGCAGCCCGACGCGGTATCGGCGCGGGTGGGCGCACTGACGCTGATGGGCAAGCAGCTGGATGGCCTGATCCTCAATGCGACACATCAGAAGAATGCGTGGCAGATCAATCTCGAATCGCAGCAGGCCAGCGGCACCATTACCTGGGAAGAGCCGGGCGGCAGGCGGGGGCCGGGCAAGGTCAGCGCGCAACTGTCGTCGCTGGTGATTCCGAAGGGACACGAACCGGCTGCAGCGTCTACCGCCACCGCGACCGGCGGTGCCACGGCCGATAACAATGCCCAGATGCCGGCGCTCGACATCCGCGCCGAGCGTTTCGAGCTGGCCGGCAAGAAACTGGGACGACTCGAACTGGCGGCCAACAACATGGTTACGGCGGTCGGCCGCGAATGGCGCATCGAGCGCCTGCTGTTGTCCAGCGCCGATGCCGAACTGCGCGCAGCCGGCAACTGGATGGCATTCGGCCGCAACAACACGACCAATGTCACCTATGCACTCGATATCCATGATGCCGGCAAGCTGCTGGAGCGATTCGGGTATTCGGGCACGATCCGTGGCGGCCAGGGCAAGCTGGATGGCGACCTCAGCTGGAAGGGCCTGCCCTATGCGCTGGATATCCCCAGCCTGTCCGGCCAGGTGCACCTGGATGTGCACGCCGGCCAGTTCCTGAAGGTCGATCCGGGGGCGGCCAAGCTGCTGGGCGTGCTGAATCTGCAGGCGCTGCCGCGCCGCCTGACGCTGGATTTCCGCGATGTGTTCTCCGAGGGCTTTGCCTTCGACAATGTGTTGGGCACGGCCGCCATCAAGGGCGGCATCGCCACCACCGATAATCTCAAGATGACCGGCGTGACCGCCTCGGTACTGATGAACGGCTCGGCCGACATCAATCGCGAGACGCAAGACCTGCACGTGGTGGTGATCCCCGAGATCAACCTGGGCACCGCTTCGGTGGTGGCCATGGCCGTCAATCCGGTGATTGGTGTCAGCACCTTGCTGGCGCAGCTGTTCCTGCGCAGCCCGGTGATGAAGTCGCTCACTTTCGAATACAAGGTCAGTGGCGCCTGGAGCGATCCGGTGGTGGTCAAGCAGGGGCAGGTGGCGCCGGTGGACGGTGAGCGCGCCCGCGAGCTGCTCGACGGCAAGCGATCAGGCCCGGCCGCGCCAGCCAAGACCGTACCGGCCGCGCCGCGCCGCGAGATCGGTCCGATTCCCAATGCCGGGGCCTGAACTGCGCTTGCGGTCGCTTTGCGCGATACTGGCTGCCACTCCGTTTTTACGAGACACGACATGACCCAGCCCTTCAAGATAGCCGCGATCCAGATGGTCTCGACCCCGGAGGTCGAGCAGAACCTAGAGAGCGCCGCACGGCTGGTGGGCCAGGCGGCAGCGCAGGGCGCCCAATTGGTCTTGTTGCCCGAATACTGGCCCATCCTGGGGCGGCACGAACGCGACAAGCTGGGCCACGCCGAAACCGATGCGCCTGGTCCGATCCAGTCATGCATGGCGCAGCTGGCGCGCCAGCACGGCGTGTGGCTGATCGGCGGCACCCTGCCGATGGTCGCCAGCAGTGCCGACAAGGTGCTCAACACCTCGCTGGTCTTTGACCCCCAGGGCCAGCGCGTGGCGCGCTACGACAAGATCCACCTGTTCAATTTTTCGCGCGGCGAAGACAACTTCGACGAGGCCCGCACCATCGAGCATGGCAGCCAGGTCGCCACCTTCGAGGCGCCGTTCGGCCGGGTCGGGTTGTCGGTCTGTTATGACCTGCGCTTTCCCGAGCTGTACCGCGCCATGGGCGATTGCGCCCTGATCGTGATGCCGGCCGCCTTCACTTACACCACCGGCCAGGCGCACTGGGAATTGCTGCTGCGCGCCCGTGCCATCGAAAACCAGTGCTACGTGCTGGCCTCGGCCCAGGGCGGCTTGCATGTCAATGGACGGCGCACCTGGGGCCACAGCATGCTGGTCGATCCGTGGGGCGAGGTGGTGGCGGTATTGCCCGAAGGCGAGGGACTTGTGATCGGCGACATTGACCCCCATCGTCTACAATACGTCCGGGAGAGTTTGCCGGCATTGCGCCACCGCAAGCTTTGAGGGCGATTTGCCCAATGCCAACGTTTTTATCGGCGCCGGTTCCGGCCGACGCCATTGCCAGAAGACACCATGAAATTATTTGAACCGAATATGGGCGCGTTGCAAGTCGCGCGCGACGTGCTGCTGACGCCTTTCGGGTTGGACGAGTCGGCCCTGCTCAAGGCGCTGGGCAGCATGTTCAGCCATAAGGTCGACTATGCCGACCTGTACTTCCAATTTACCAAGAGCGAAGGCTGGAGCCTGGAAGAAGGCATCGTCAAGACTGGCAGCTTCTCGATCGATCAAGGGGTGGGCGTGCGTGCGGTGTCGGGCGACAAGACCGCATTTTCCTATTCCGACGAAATCTCCGAGCGTGCCCTGATGGAAGCGGCCGCCGCCACGCGCAGCATTGCGCGCCAGGGCGCTGGCCGGGTCAAGGTGGCCGGCTCGATGATCCCGGCAGGCAGCCGCGCGCTGTATCTGCCGCACGATCCGCTCAATTCGCTCGATGCCACCGCCAAGGTCAAGCTGCTGGAGCGCGTCGAGCGCATCGCCCGCGCCAAGGATCCGCGCGTGGTGCAGGTCATGGCCAGCCTTTCCGGCGAGTACGACGTGGTGCTGGTGGCGCGTGCCGATGGCGTGCTGGCCGCCGACATCCGCCCGCTGGTGCGGGTATCGGTCACCGTCATCGCCGAACAGAATGGCCGTCGCGAGATCGGCAGCAGCGGTGGCGGCGGTCGTTACAACTATGCCTATTTCACCGATGACCTGCTGGAGCAATACGCCTCCGAAGCAGTGTCCGTGGCGCTGGTCAACCTCGATTCGCGCCCGGCCCCGGCCGGCCCGATGACGGTCGTGCTCGGCCCCGGCTGGCCCGGCGTGCTGTTGCATGAAGCGATCGGCCACGGCCTGGAAGGCGATTTCAACCGCAAGGGATCGAGCACCTTCTCGGGCCGCATCGGCGAGCGCGTCGCGGCCAAGGGCGTGACCGTGGTGGACGACGGCACCATCGCCGACCGCCGTGGTTCGCTCAACGTCGACGACGAGGGCAACGCCACACAATGCACGACCCTGATCGAGGACGGCATCCTCAAGGGCTACATGCAGGACACCATGAATGCGCGCCTGATGAAGATGCCGGTGACCGGCAATGCGCGTCGCGAGTCGTTTGCGCACCTGCCGATGCCGCGCATGACCAACACCTACATGCTGGCCGGCGATCGTCACCCGGAAGAGATCCTGGCGTCGGTCAAGAACGGTCTGTATGCGGTCAACTTCGGCGGCGGCCAGGTCGATATCACCAACGGCAAGTTCGTGTTCTCGGCCAGCGAGGCCTACATGATCGAAGACGGCAAGATCACTTACCCGGTCAAGGGCGCCACCTTGATCGGCAACGGTCCCGACGTGCTCAACCGGGTGTCGATGATCGGCAATGACATGCGTCTCGATTCCGGCGTGGGCGTGTGTGGCAAGGAAGGCCAGAGCGTGCCGGTGGGGGTGGGCCAGCCTACCTTGCGTATCGATGGCGTCACCGTAGGTGGCACCGGCTGATCGATTGCCGCAGATGCACGTTGAGCAGAAACCGTCGGTTGTCCCGGCGGTTTTTGCTTTTCAGGGGCACTATTTGTAGCTGCGCCACAATTGATTTCACCGGTATGCACCAACAATGGATGCATGTGCCATGGTTTTTTATTGTGTTTATGACGTTTAGATTATCGTATTAAGAGTAATTTATTCATTTTCAATTTGGTTAATGAATAATTTGTGTGAAAACGTCCCATTTAAGCAATTCGGCTTGTCGCTTGCCAAATGTGGAGATTTGTAGCACTATCACCGAATACCGTTTTAACCATAACGATAGCCATGTCTTTGTTCCGCGCTTATTTCTTTTACTTTTACTTTAGCTATTCCAGCCCCACGGCGGTGAAAAGCGGTAAGCGTTCGTAAAAAGACAAAACCGAATTTCTAAAAAAACCGCCCGTGATGGCGGTTTTTTTTTGGTCGATTCCAAGAGAGCAAACTGGAGAAAAAATGCCGCGCACTGACGATCTTCGTATCCGAGAAATGAAAGAACTGCTTCCTCCTTCGCATTTGATCCGCGAGTTTGCCTGCTCCGAAAAAGTGGAAAACACCACTGCCGAGGCACGCACCGCATTGCATCGCATACTGCACGGCCAGGATGACCGCCTGATGGTGGTGATCGGGCCCTGCTCGATCCACGACACCAAGGCCGCCATGGAATATGCGCGTCGCCTGGTGGTCGAGCGTGAACGCCACAAGGGCGAGCTCGAGATCGTCATGCGCGTCTATTTCGAAAAGCCCCGCACCACGGTGGGCTGGAAGGGCCTGATCAACGATCCGTACATGGATAACAGTTTCCGCATCAACGATGGCCTGCGCGCGGCCCGCGAATTGCTGCTCAACATCAACGAGCTGGGTCTGCCGGCCGGCACCGAGTTCCTCGACGTGATCAGCCCGCAGTACATCGCCGACCTGATCAGCTGGGGCGCGATCGGCGCCCGTACCACCGAGTCGCAGGTGCACCGCGAACTGGCGTCGGGACTGTCGTGCCCGGTCGGTTTCAAGAACGGCACCGATGGCAACGTCAAGATCGCGGTTGACGCCATCAAGGCCGCATCGCAGCCGCACCATTTCCTGTCGGTGACCAAGGGCGGCCATTCGGCCATCGTCTCCACCGCCGGCAACGAGGATTGCCACATCATCCTGCGCGGCGGCAAGGTGCCCAACTATGACGCCGCCAGCGTCGATGCCGCCTGCCAGGATATCGCCAAGAGCGGCCTGGCAGCGCGCCTGATGATCGATGCCTCGCACGCCAACAGCTCGAAGAAGCCGGAGAACCAGATTCCGGTGTGCGCCGACATTGGCGTCCAGGTCGCCGCCGGCGATACCCGCATCGTCGGTGTCATGGTCGAATCGCACCTGGTGGCGGGGCGCCAGGATCTGGTGCCGGGCAAGGAACTGGTCTATGGCCAATCGGTGACGGACGGTTGCATCAACTGGGAAGAAAGCCTGCAAGTGCTCAAGGGCCTGGCTGACTCGGTCAAGCAGCGCCGTCTGGTCGGTGAACGCAACGCGGCCTGATTGCGCGATGCATGAAAAAAGCGCCGGCAGATCTGAAATCTGCCGGCGCTTTTTTTTAACGGGCGACCAGATCAGTCGCGGAAGTTGTTGAATTCCAGCGGCAGGTCCTTGATCTCCTTGCGCAGCAGCGCCATGGCCGCCTGCAGGTCGTCGCGCTTGGCGCCGGTGATGCGCACGGCATCGCCCTGGATGCTGGCCTGCACCTTCATCTTGCTGTCCTTGACGACGCGCACGATCTTCTTGGCATCATCGCTCTCGATGCCGTTCTTGACCTTGATCACCTGCTTGACCTTGTCGCCGCCGATCTTCTCGATCTTGCCTTCATCGAGGAAGCGCACGTCGACGTTGCGCTTGGTCATCTTGTTGGTCAGTACATCGCGCACCTGGCTGAGCTGGAAGTCGGAATCGGCGAAGGCGGTCAACTCACGCTCTTTCTGCTCGACGCGGGCATCGGTGCCCTTGAAGTCGAAGCGGGTGGTGATTTCCTTGTTGGCCTGTTCGACGGCATTCTTGACCTCGACCAGGTTGGCTTCGCAGACGGTATCGAAAGAGGGCATGGCTTTATCCTTATATTGTTGCGGCTGGCCGGAAGGGCCTGCGTACCAGCGAGATTTTAACGGACTGTGTCGCGTCCCGCCATCGTCGACTGGCGCTTGGCGCCAGCGGCTATAATCGCGGGCTTATGTTTCCGATCCCTCTGCAGCGCGACTTTTCGTTGCGCACCCTCAATACGTTCGGCATCGATGCCCGCGCGCAGGTCTACGTCGCCGTCGATGGCGTCGATACCCTGCGTGCCGTGCGCGCCAATCCTGAACTGGCGGGCCTGCCGCGCCTGGTGCTGGGCGGCGGCAGCAATCTCCTGTTTGTGCGCGATCATCCGGGCCTGGTGCTGCACATGCGCAGTCGCGGCATCGAAGTGGTCGGCCAGGACGACGACTTCACCTATGTGCGCGCCGCCGCCGGCGAGAGCTGGCACGGGCTGGTGCAATGGACGCTGGCGCAGGGCCTGGGCGGGCTGGAAAACCTGTCGCTCATTCCCGGCAGCGTGGGCGCCGCGCCGATCCAGAACATCGGCGCCTACGGTATCGAGATCAAGGACCGATTCCATTCGCTGAGCGCATTCGATTTCGTCAGCGGCGAATCGATTCAGCTCGATGGCGCCGCCTGCCGCTTCGGCTACCGCGACAGCGTCTTCAAGCACGCGCTGCGTGACCGTGCAGTGGTGCTCGACGTGACCTTTGCGTTGCCCCGGCGCTGGCAGGCCAACGCCGCCTACGCCGACGTGGCGCAGGCGCTGGCCGGCATCGCAGAACCGGGCCCGGCCGATATCGCCGCGGCCGTCATCGCCATTCGACAGCGCAAGCTGCCCGACCCGGCGCAGATCGGCAATGCCGGCAGTTTCTTCAAGAACCCTATTGTCGAGGCCGCATTGCGCGATGGCCTGGCGGCACAGCACGCAACGCTGGTCAGTTATCGCCAGCCCGACGGCAGCTACAAGCTGGCAGCCGGCTGGCTGATCGATCAATGCGGCTGGAAGGGCAGGTCGCTGGGCGCGGCCGGCGTGTACGAGAAGCAGGCGCTGGTGCTGGTCAATCGCGGCGGCGCCAGCGGCGCCGAGATCGCCGCGCTGGCCGAGGCGATCCGGCAGGATGTGCATGGCAGGTTCGGCGTCTGGCTGGAGCCGGAACCGGTGTTTGTTTAATCTGATAAAACAGACGAGCATGAAAAACGCCGGCATCTGCCGGCGTTTTTCATTGCATGACCGCGCCAGCGGTCAGCCGTAGTGGCATACGTAATCCACCGTTTCGGTGACTTCGATATCGAAGCTCGAATTGGCGGGAACGCTGAACTGGGTGCCGGCGCCATAGGTGTTCCATGCTTCTTCGCCCTTGAGCCGCACGCGGCAGCTGCCGCCGACGATTTCCATGATCTCGGGCGAGGCGGTACCGAAGTTGAGCGACGACGGCAGGATCACGCCCAGCGTCTTCTTGGTGCCATCGGCCAGCAGCACGGTGTGCGAGACACACTTGCCATCGAAATAGACATTGCCCTTCTTGAGGACGGTGACGTTGTCGAACTGAGTGCTCATCGAATTTCCTGATCGGTTGGGTTGACGGCGATTACTTGGTGTCCTTGTCCAGCAGCGGCAGCGAAACCGCAGTGCTGGTGTCCAACAGGCCGGTGCTCTGGTAGATCGAGAGCTTCTGGCGGGTGTCGGCGATGTCCAGGTTGCGCATGGTCAACTGGCCGATACGGTCCACCGGCGAGAACGCGCCTTCGCCCTTTTCCATGGTCAGGCGCTCGGGGTGGTAGGTCAGGTTGGCCGACTCGGTGTTGAGGATCGAGTAGTCATTGCCGCGACGCAGTTCGATGGTCACTTCGCCGGTGATGGCGCGCGCCACCCAGCGCTGCGCGCTTTCGCGCAGCATGATCGCCTGCGAGTCGAACCAGCGGCCCTGGTACAGCAGGCGACCCAGCTTGCGGCCGTTGTCGCGGTACTGCTCGATGGTGTCTTCGTTGTGGATGCCGGTGAGCAGGCGCTCGTAGGCGATGAACAACAGCGCCAGGCCCGGGGCTTCGTAGATGCCGCGGCTCTTGGCTTCGATGATGCGGTTCTCGATCTGGTCGCTCATGCCCAGCCCATGACGGCCGCCGATGCGGTTGGCTTCCAGGATCAGGTCGGTCAGGTTCTCGAAGGTCTGGCCGTTCAGCGCCACCGGACGGCCTTCTTCGAAGCGCACCGTCACTTCTTCGCGCTTGACCTCGACTTCGTCGCGCCAGAACGCCACGCCCATGATGGGTTGCACGATCTTGATGCCGCTGTTGAGGAACTCCAGGTCCTTCGCTTCGTGGGTCGCGCCCAGCATGTTCGAGTCGGTCGAATAAGCTTTCTCGACCGACATCTTGTAGTCGAAGCCCGACTTGATCATGAACTCGGACATTTCCTTGCGGCCGCCCAGTTCATCGATGAAGGTGTTGTCCAGCCACGGCTTGTAGATCTTCAGGTTGGGGTTCACCAGCAGACCGTAGCGATAGAAGCGCTCGATGTCGTTGCCCTTGAAGGTGCTGCCGTCGCCCCAGATGTCGACATTGTCTTCGCGCATCGCTGCCACCAGCATGGTGCCGGTCACGGCACGGCCCAGCGGGGTGGTGTTGAAGTAGGTCACGCCGGCGGTCGAGATGTGGAAGGCGCCGCTTTGCAGCGCTGCGATGCCTTCGGTGGCCAGTTGCTCGCGGCAGTCGATCAGGCGCGCCAGTTCGGCGCCGTATTGCAATGCCTTCTTCGGGATTTCGTCGTAGTCGGGTTCGTCCGGCTGGCCCAGGTTGGCGGTGTAGGCGTAAGGAATGGCGCCTTTCTGGCGCATCCAGGTCAATGCGGCGCTGGTATCAAGGCCGCCCGAAAAGGCGATGCCTACTTTTTGTTTGACCGGAACGGATTGCAGGATGTTGGACATGATCTAGACGATTGCGATGGTGTTGATGACAGTGATTGCAGTGCGCGGCTCAGTCGAACTTGCCGTGCACCAGGTATTCGAGCAGCGCCTTTTGCACATGCAGGCGGTTTTCGGCCTCTTCCCAGACCACCGATTGCGGACCGTCGATGACTTCGGCGGCCACTTCTTCGCCCCGGTGCGCCGGCAGGCAGTGCATGAAGAGCGCGTCCTTCTTGGCGCGCGCCATCTTGGGGCCGTCGACGATCCAGCCGTCGAAGGCCTTCAGGCGCGCCGCGTTCTCGTCCTCGAAGCCCATGCTGGTCCACACGTCGGTGGTGACCAGATCGGCGTCCTGGCAGGCATCGGACGGATTGGCAAAGAAGGTGTAATGGCTGTTGCCCGGGGTGACTTGCGCCGGATCGATGTCATACCCCTTGGGGGTCGAGACATTGACATGGAAGCCGAACACCTCGGCCGCCTGCAGCCACGAGTACAGCATGTTGTTGGCGTCGCCGACCCAGGCCACGATCTTGCCCTGGATGCTGCCGCGCTGTTCGATGAAGGTGAACACGTCGGCCAGCACCTGGCAGGGGTGTTGCTCGTTGGTCAGGCCATTGATCACCGGCACCCGCGAATGGGCGGCGAAGCGTTCGATGATGTCCTGGCCATAGGTGCGGATCATGATCACGTCGCACATGCGCGACATGACCTGGGCCGCATCTTCCACCGGCTCGCCACGACCCAGCTGGCTGTCGCGGGTATTGAGGTAGATGGCGGCGCCACCCATCTGGTGCATGCCGGCTTCGAAGGACAGCCGGGTGCGGGTGGAATTCTTTTCGAACACCATCACCAGCGTACGGTCTGCCAGCGTGTGGTGCGGTTCGTAATTCTTGAATTTACGTTTGATCACACGAGAACGCTCAATCACGTAGTCGTATTCATCAAGCGTAAAGTCGGAAAATTTTAAGTAGTGTTTGATGGCCATAAATGAAAACGGCGGCCAAGCTGGCGCCTGCCGCCGATCGTTATAACTGCTTGGATTATAAGGGATTCAGGGCAAAAAGATACCCTGCAGGGTTGCTCGCCGGAAAGCTTGGGTCCGGAGCTTCGTTCGTGCCTCGGGATTGGTGGGTCTCATGATGACAATAAATTAACTTTCTAAAGGCTTTCGAGTGCGATCTGGTGACTCTTCAATCATTGCCCGGATGATTCGCGATTAATCGCGGGAACCCGCAGTCGGCGCCGGTCGACATGCAAATCGCGGCTTGCGGCGCACCTAGAATTGCCGCTCCTTTCTTCAACAAGACGCAGCTCCTGCGCATTTTTCCATGTCTCCATATCGTGCTTCACCGCGCCGTCACAAGCTGATGGCGCTGGCCGTTTCTTCGCTGTTCACGGCCCCAGTGCTGGCCGAGGACAGCCAGGCAGAAGCCGATTCCCGGCTGCCGCGCATCGAGGTGTCCGGCCAGCGCAGCCATTACGATCCGCGTCCGGCCAGCGTCGGCACCGCCACCCGCACCGAGGCGCGCGAGCGCGATGTGCCGCAAGTCGTCGACAGCGTATCGGTCGAGCAGACGATGTCCTACGGCGGGCGCGACCTGGCCGATGCCCTGGCCGGCGTGCCGGGCGTCTCGAACGTTTCGGATACGCGCTTTGATGCATTCCGGCTGCGCGGGTTCTCCAATGCCGGAGACCTGCTGCTGGATGGCATGCGCGATGACGCGCAGTACGTGCGCGGGCTGGGCAATATCGAGCGTATCGAGGTGCTCAAGGGACCGGCGGCGGTGCTGTACGGTCGCGGCGGCGGCGGCGGGGTGATCAACCGCATCAGCAAGCAACCGGGGCGCGAAGCCTTCGCCAGCGTATCGACCAGCTGGGGCAGCTTCGGTCGCCTCGGCGTGGCGGCCGACATCAACCGTCCGCTGGGTGAACAATGGAGCATGCGTATCAATGTCGGACGCGAGCGGGCCGACAGCTTTCGCCGTGAGGTCGACAGTACGCGCCAATATGTCGCGCCGTCGCTGAAGTGGGAAGACGGTCGCAGCAGCTGGTTGCTGCAGGCCGAATACCAGCAATCCGAACGGGTGCCCGATCGCGGCATGCCGGCGCAAGTCAGCCGCAGCAGCGCCAGCGGTGCGCCGCTGGCCTATCGCCTGCCGCCGGCTTCAGCCGATACTTTCTATGGCGCCGCAGGGCGCGATTTCGTGCGCGACACCAATCTCAACCTGCGCTCCAGCTTCTCGCATCGGCTGGATGCATCCTGGCAGGTGCGGCAGTCGATGAGCCTGCTGGATCTCGACAGCCGCTTCGACAACACCTTCGTCACCCAGCCCTATGTGTCGACGCCGCGCGATTTCAATCGCGTCCAGCGCGCCCGCTTCGTGCAGCACATGCAGCAGCGCAACCTGCAGACCAACCTCGAATTGCAGGGCCAGATCAAAGGCGCCGCCCTCAGTCACGAGCTGCTGATTGGCGTCGAATACAGCTGGCAGAGACGTGAGCCCCGACTGTGGGCGGGGGCGGCGGCGCCGGTGGCGCTACATGGCCCCGACACGCGTCCCGGCAGCGGCGCGGCCAATCGGCCTTTCGCCAGCAACAGCCATCGCGCCACCGGCCAGGCGCTGTATGTGCAGGACCAATTGAGCCTGGGCCAGCAGTGGAAATTGCTGGCCGGCCTGCGCTGGGACCGTTTCGAGATCGATTCCACCAACCAGCTACGCCACCTGCGTTCGCAACGCTCGTCATCGGTCCTGAGCCCGCGCATCGGCGTGGTGTGGGAAGCGCTACCCGGGCACAGCCTGTATGCGTCCACCAGCAAGAATTTTGCGCCGGTCGGCGGCGACACCATCGGCATCACGCCCGATGCCAGGGGCAATGCCAACGACCTGGGACCGCAATATTCGAAGCAGCTCGAGACCGGGCTCAAGAGCGACTGGCTGGACGGCAGGTTGAGTTCGACGCTGTCATGGTTCCAGCTTGACCTGTACAACCGCGCGGTGGCCGACCCGGTGGTGCCGACCATGTTTTACCTGACCGGGCTGGAGCGCAATCGCGGCGTCGAATTGAGCGTGAAGGGCGAGCTGGCGCGCCACTGGTTCATCCGCAGCGGCGTTACGCGCCAGAATGCGCGCATCGTCGAGGCCGAGCAGCGCTTCACCGGTAAGCGATCGACCGGCGTGTCCGGCACCGGCGGCAGCCTGTTCATCGGCTTTGCGCCGCCGCAGGGGATGTTTGCCGAGAGTGGGGTGGTGCATGAGGGCGCGCGTTATGCCGACCGCGACAATCTGCTGGAGCTGCCTGGCTATGTGCGCTGGGACGGCAAGATCGGCTATCGCCTGCGCCAGGCCGAGATCACGCTGGCCGCGATCAATCTCACCAATCGTGGCTACGCGGCCAGCGCCACCGGCCTGGCGCAGATCATGCCGGGTGCGCCACGCAGCTTTACGCTGACGATGGCGTACCGGTTCTAGGCTTCAATAAAGGGTTTGTGACGACTCATGCACCAGTTGCGCATACAACTGGTGACGCATGGGCGCGATCTCGCCCGTCTTGACCGCTGCCAGCACCGCACAATCGGGCTCGGTGAGGTGATGGCAGTTATAGAATCGACAGTGGCCCAGGTGCGGCCTGAAGTCACGGAAGGCACGCTCCAGCATGCCTTCGCTCAACTGGTACAGGCCGAATTCCTGGAAGCCGGGCGAATCGATGATGCTGGCGCCTTCGTCCATCTGGTACAGGCGGGTGAAGGTGGTGGTGTGCTTGCCGGTGTCGAGGGCGGCCGAGATCTCGCGCACGGCGATGTCGGCGTCGGGGATGATCAGGTTGATGATCGACGACTTGCCCATGCCCGATTGCCCGATCAGGATGGTGCTCTGTCCGGTCAGCAGTGGCATGAACAGCGCCCGCGTGTCTTCCGGGCGGGCGGTGGCCGAGACTTCGTGCACCGGATAGCCCAGGCGCGCATACACCTGCAGTCGTTCGCGGGTGCGCGGCAGGGCTTCGGTGATGTCGGTCTTGTTGAGAATCAGGTGGGCGTCCACGCCGGCCGATTCGGCCGCCACCAGCGAGCGCGACACCAGGTCGTCGGCAAAGGTGGGCTCGGTCGCTACCACGATGAACAATTGCGTCACGTTGGCCGCCAGCAGCTTGGACTTGTACTGGTCCGAGCGATACAGCAAGGTGCGGCGTTCATCGATCGACTCGACCACGCCCTGGTTGGGCGAGGTGCGGGCAAAGCGGATGCGGTCGCCCACCGAGACGTCGGTCTTCTTGCCACGGGTGACGCATTGCAGTTTCTGGTCACCGGCTTGCACCAGGTAATGCCGTCCATGGGCGGCAATCACTACGCCAGATTCGAGTTCGGCCGCCTGGCGCGCGCCATGGGCTTGGGGTCGTCTGGATGCCATCAGTGCGCGCGCTGGGCGAAGAGGGCGTCGACCTTGGCGGCGCAGATGAAGTCGTTCACCGACAGGCCGCCTCGGCCTTCATTGACGCTGTGGGTGTCGAACTTCACGCCGCAGCGGTTGTAGCTCACGCTCAGTTCGGGATGATGGTCTTCGGCGTGGATCACCCAGGCGATGGCGTTGACGAAGGCCAGGGTCTGGTAATAATCCTTGAAGTCGAAACGGCGCGCCAGCTTGCCATTGTCGAGTTGCCATTCGGGCAGCGCGGCCAGGTGCGACTGGATGTCGGCCTCGCTCAAGGCGGTGGTCTGGTGGCTGCAATGTGCGCCAGCGAGTTCGGTGATGGAGATGCTCATGGTGTTGTTCATTGCGCCGCAGTGCGCGGCGCCAGGTTCAGGTGAGAGATCCGCAGCGAGGCCGGGGGGTGCGAATCGTAGAAGGCCGAATGCAACGGATCGGGCGTCAGGGTGGAGGCATTGTCTTCGTACAGCTTGACCAGCGCCGACACCAGGTCTTGCGCGTTGGTGTGCTGGGCGGCGAAGGCGTCGGCCTCGAATTCGTGCTTGCGCGAGCTGAGCGAGGACAGCGGCGACAGCAGGAAGGTGAAGATCGGCAGCACCAGCATGAACAGGATCAGCGCCATCGCATCATTGCTGCCGAACAGCAGCGGATTCACGCCCAGGCCGGTATAGAACCACACTTGCCCCTTGAGGTAGCCCAGCAACGCCAGGAAGCCCAGCGAGATGGCGAACATCACCACGATGCGCTTGGTGATGTGCTTGAGCTTGAAGTGACCCAGTTCGTGCGCCAGCACCGCTTCGATCTCGTGCGGCGCCAGGCGCGCCAGCAGCGTGTCGAAGAAGACGATGCGCTTGCCCGCGCCGAAGCCCGAGAAGTACGCATTGCCATGCGCGCTGCGCTTGGAACCATCCATCACGAACAGGCCCTTCGAGGCAAAACCGACGCGCTGCATCAGCGACTCGATGCGGTGGCGCAGGCCCTCATCGTCGAGTGCGGTGAATTTGTTGAAGAGCGGCGCGATCACGCTCGGGTACAGCACCAGCATCAGCAACTGGAAGCCGCTCAGCACCAGCCAGGTGTAGAACCACCACAGCGAGCCGGCCTGTTCCATCAGGGTCAGCACCACCCACAGCAGCGGCAGGCCCAGCGCCATGCCCAGCGCGGTCTGCTTGAGCAGATCGGCAAAGAACAGGCCGCGCGTCATCTTGTTGAAGCCGAAGCGGGTCTCGAGCTTGAACTGGCGGTAATAGTCGAAGGGCAGGTCGACCAGCCCCGAGATGAAACCGAACACCGCCACCAGTCCCACCTGGTACCACATGTCAGGACCGCCGGTCCATGCCAGCAGCAGGCTCGACAGCCATTGCAGGCCGCCCAGCAGGGTAAAGGCGATCAATACGGCGGCGTTGACCAGCAAGGTCACCAGGCCGAACTTGGTGCGGGCGACGGTATAGTCGGCCGCCTTCTGGTGGGCCGCCAGCGGAATCTTTTCGGCAAATTCGGCGGGAACGGCAGCGCGGTGGCCCAGCACATGGCGGATGTGGCGCGACGCCAGCCAGAAACGCACCACCAGGCTCAACCCTAGAAACGCGACGAACAAAACCGAAAACGTAAGTGAAGACATGCTTTCCCTGTGCGAAAATGGCGGAAGTTCGATGCCCTTGCGGAACCCTGACTTGCGCGCCACGAACAACCGAATAACCTGGAACAACCTGAAAGTGGGGACATCCGCCGCTTTCATCAATAAGGAAGAATTATGTCACAAGCCGACAACGCAACCGGCGCGCCAGTCAACGCCGTGCCGGCCCGTCCCAACGAGTTGAACCTGGTCTGGGTCGATATGGAAATGACCGGCCTCGACCCGGACAAGGACCGTATCATCGAAGTGGCCGTGGTGGTCACCGATTCCCAGCTCAACGTGATCGGCCAGGGGCCGGTGATCGTGGTGCACCAGTCCGACGAGTTGCTGGACGGCATGGACGCCTGGAACAAGGGCACCCACGGTCGTTCCGGCCTGATCGACAAGGTCAAGGCGTCGACCGTGACCGAAGCCGAGGCCGAGGCGGTGCTGATCGAGTTCCTGCGCAAGTACGTGCCATCGGGCAAGTCGCCCATGTGCGGCAATTCGATCTGCCAGGACCGTCGCTTCATGGTGCGCGGCATGCCCAAGCTGGAAGAATTCTTCCACTACCGCAACCTCGACGTGTCGACCCTGAAAGAACTGTGCAAGCGCTGGAAGCCGGAACTGGCCAGCGGTTTCAAGAAGCGCCAGATGCACACCGCCCTGGCCGACATCCTGGAATCGATCGAAGAGCTGAAGTACTACCGCGAGCACTTCATCAAGGAATAAGCCCTGCCTTGCCGGACTAAAAACGCGCCTGCGGGCGCGTTTTGCATTGGCGGGCACCCCGTTTGGCTAACCCAGCCGCGCCTGGCTGGGCGGATGGCCGATGATGCGCTTGAAGGCGCGGCTGAACGAGGCTTCCGAGTCGTAACCGAGGCGGTTGGCCACCACCGCTACGCGCAGGCCTTCGCGGGCGATCCATTGGCGTGCCTGGAACATCTTGACCCGCGCCACATAACGGGCTGGCGTCTCGCCCACCGCGCCGGTGAATTTTTCGATGAAGCGCGAGCGCGACGCCCCCATCACTTCGGCCAGTTCGGCCACGCTCCAGTCGCGCTCGGGTTGCCGGTGCACCGCCGCCAGCACGCGCCCGATCTGGGGGCAACGCACGGCGGCGATCCAGCCGCTGGCGTCGCTGCAGGCGCATTCGACCCAGGCCCGGATGATGGTCGCGGCGAGCACGTCGGCCAGTCGCGCCATGATGCCGCAGGCGCCGATGCGGTCCATCGTCACTTCGCGTTCCATGGCCTCGATCAGGGCCGGCACGGCCGGGTCGCGTTGCGCCAGGTCGCAGGCGCGCATGACTTCCGGCATCATCATCAACAGCGGGTGCAACGGGTCCAGGTTGAAGCGCATGCTGCCGCAGAACATCACATGCGACGGCGCCACCGCGCCCTCGACCATGATCGCGTTGTCGTCATCCTTGACCAGGAACAGGTTGTCGGACAGCCGCCGGCGTGCCATGGCATCGATCTCGACCGCGGGGACCTCGGGCGAACTGGCCAGTTCATGGTAGGTGCCGCGCGGCATCAGCAGCGCGTCACCGGCGTTCAACTGTTCCCAATCGGTGTCTTCGGTGCGCATCCAGCAAGCGCCCTGGGCGATGAAATGAAAACGGGCCTCATGGCTGGGCCCGAATGCCAGCGCCCAGGGCTCATGCATCTCGCAGCGGCCATATTCGACGCCATCCAGGCGCAGGCCCAGCAGGATCTCGGTCAGCGTGTCGGGGGTATCCACGCCCGGGCGGACTTGCGTGCTGGCATCGATGGGCATGGGGTGCTCCTCAAGGTTGGGACGAAAAGTCATGAATTAAGATTTTACCGGCATTGAAAGTCCGATCGCGCAATCATACACTGCCGGCTTGATTCCGTTTTAAGGGTTTTCCATGCATAGCGCATCCTCTGTTGAAAGCCGCGGCTTTCCTTCTCCCGACAGTGCCAACTGGATTGGCATTGCCAGCCTGGCCCTGGGGGTGTTCGGCCTGGTGACGGCCGAATTCCTGCCGGCCAGCCTGTTGACCGCGATGGCCACCGACCTCGGCATTTCCGATGGCGCCGCCGGCCAGGCGGTGACGGCGACCGCCATCGTCGGCGCCATTGCCGCGCCGACCATCCCGGTGGTGACCCGCAATTTCGACCGCAAGCGGGTCATCATTGCGTTGACCTTGCTGCTGGTGCTGTCGAACGTGCTGGCGGTGACCGCCGCCAATCTGCCGGTGTTGCTGGTGTCGCGCGTGATGCTGGGCGTGGCGCTGGGTGGTTTCTGGTCGATGGCGGCGGCGCTGGCCATGCGCCTGGTGCCCGAAAAACTGTTTGCGCGCGCCATGTCGGCGATCCTGACCGGGGTCTCTGTTGCGACCGTGTGCGCCGCGCCGATTGGCGCCTACATGGGTAACCTGTGGGGCTGGCGCAGCGCCTTTGTCGCCGCCGGCGTGCTGAGCGTGATCACGCTGGCGGTGCAGGTGGTGGCGATCCCCAAGCTGCCGCCACGCGATCACCCGAACCTGAAGGTGCTGTTCGAACTGCTGGGTCGGGGCGATGTGCGGGTGGCCTTGCTGGCGGTGTTGCTGGTGATCTCGGGTCACTTCGCCGGCTTTACCTATATCCGTCCCCTGATGGAAAACGTCACCCACCTGTCGGTCAATACCATCTCGGCGATCCTGCTGGGGTATGGCGTGGGTGGTTTCCTGGGCAACTTCGTCGGCGGCTTCATTGCCGAGCGCAGCGAGCGTTATGCCGTCGTCTGCGGTGGCGCGCTGATTGCCGTGCTGGCGGTCACGCTGTGGGTGGCGGGTAGCTCGGCGGTGGTGGCAGCGGTGGCGATCACCTTGTGGGGCTTCGCCTTCGGCGCCTTCCCGGTCGGTTTCCAGACCTGGATCGTGCGCGCCGCGCCGGATCATGCAGAAGGCGCGGGTGGCTTGTTGGTGGCGGCGTTCCAGGTCGCGATCGCCAGCGGCGCCATCGGCGGCGGCGTCATGGTGGACCATGTCGGCGCGCTGGGCGGACCGATCTTCGCCGCCATCGCCCTGACGCTGGGCACACTGCTGACCTTGCGTTACGGACCGCGCGCAGTGCGGGCATGACGAACTATTTAACCGCCGTCCTGACGAAAGTCAGGACGGCGACGCTTGATTACTCCTCGCCATCAGCCCCGCAGCATTTCTTGTACTTCTTGCCACTACCGCAAGGGCAGGGGTCGTTGCGGCCGGTCTTGGGGGCGTCGCGCTGCACCTGCTCTACCGCCGACTTGCGCTTGGGCGCCCAGTAGCGCTGCAGGTGCGGGATCGCCGATTCGATCTCGATGGCCAGCTTGTGCGTCTTGATCGGGTCATCGATGAGCTTGGTCTCTTCTTCTTCGAGTTCGTCCGAGCCCAGCAGGTAGATCGGGCGCATCAGGTCGGCCAGGTCGGAATGGAAGATCTCGTCCCACAGCGCCGCGCGCAGTTGGATGCCTTCCCAGAAGCCCCAGGCCCAGGCCTCGGCGTCCAGCAACGGCTTGCCTTCGTGTTCGCGTTCACAGAACAGTGGTTCGTATTCCTTCGGGGCGACCTCGAAGGTGATGGCGATTTCGTTCATGCTGCGCGCGATCAGGCTGGTGATGCGCTCGGCTTCCTTGCCCGACTTGAACTTGGGCGTGTCTTCCAGGCGGCTGCCCCACACGCGCGGCAGCCATTCGGCCATCAACACCTCTTGCGGGCCGATGACCAGCGCGGTCAGGTAGCCGTTCAAGGTGTCCATGGTCATGACGTCGTCGGCACAACGGTCGGACAACAGGAAATCGTCGAGTTCTTCGAATTCCTGCTCGGAAAGGGGCTGGTCGAGTTGCATGGCGGTGTTCTTTGTGAAAGCGGTCAATTGGAGCCGGAGTTTACTCCATTCGGCCGCTCGACTCCCGTGTTTCGCCTGCACTGGCAGGACGCTACGCCAGTACAATAGCGTCCATGAATCAAACTGCATCTTCCGGCGCCGACGCCGGGCTTACTTCCTTTGCAACGCTGTCGCCTGACCTGGTGCTGGATGCGCTCGACAGTGTCGAGCTGCGCGGCGACGGCCGCCTGCTGGCGCTCAACAGCTATGAAAACCGGGTCTACCAGGTTGGCATGGAAGAGGGCCCACCGGTGGTGGTCAAGTTCTACCGCCCGTTGCGCTGGAGCGAAGAGCAGATTCTCGAAGAACACTTGTTCGCCCAACAACTGGCCGATGCCGAGATCCCGGTGGTGCCGGCGCTGGCGCTGGCCGATGGCAAGACGCTGCAGCACCATGCCGGTTTTCGCTTTGCGGTATTTCGCCGTCACGGCGGGCGCGCGCCCGAACTGGACGACCCCGATACGCTGGAATGGATGGGTCGCTTCATCGGGCGCATCCATGCCATCGGCGCCCAGCAGCCGTTCGTGCAGCGTCCGGCGCTCGATATCGCCAGCTTCGGCGACGAGCCGCGCGACTGGCTGCTGTCGCACGATTTCATTCCCAAGGAACTCGAAGCTTCCTGGAGCAGCACCGTGCAGCATGCGCTGGATGGCGTGCGGCGCTGTTTCGACCGCGCCGGCGAAGTGCAGCAGTTGCGCCTGCATGGCGATTGTCATGTCGGCAATGTACTGTGGACCGACGCCGGCCCGCACTTCGTCGACTTCGACGACAGCCGCAGCGGCCCCGCCGTGCAGGACCTGTGGATGCTGTTGTCGGGCGAGCGCGGCGACATGGTGCGGCAGTTGTCTGACCTGTTGGCCGGCTACGAGAGCTTCTGCGACTTCGAGCCGCGCCAGTTGTATCTGATCGAGGCGCTGCGCACGCTGCGCCTGATCCATTATTCGGCCTGGCTGGCCCGGCGCTGGGACGACCCGGCGTTTCCGGTCGCCTTCCCCTGGTTCAATACCCAGCGGTACTGGCAGGATCGCATCCTCGAGCTGCGCGAACAGATCGCGCTCATGGATGAACCGCCGCTGTGGCCCATCTAAGACAAGTAACAAGGAACAACATGACGACACGCTGCGGCTGGGTCAACCTCAACAATCCCCTGTATGTGGAGTACCACGATCACGAATGGGGCGTGCCTTGCCATGACGAGACGCGCCTGTTCGAAATGCTCAACCTCGAAGGCGCGCAGGCCGGCCTGTCGTGGGAGACGGTACTCAACAAACGCGAAAACTATCGCGCCGCTTTCGATCAATGGGACCCCGAGAAGATCGCCGAATACGACGATCGCAAGGTAGCCCGGTTGCTGGCCGATCCGGGCATCATCCGCAACCGCCTCAAGGTCGCCGCCACCATCGGCAACGCCCGCGCCTATCTGAAGCTGCGCGACGAAGTGGGCGGGCTCGATCCCTACCTGTGGGGCTTCGTCGAGGGCGAGCCGATTCGCAACCAGTGGCAGGCGCTGATCGATTGCCCGGCCAAGACGCCGCTGTCGGACATGATCTCCAAAGACCTGGCCCGGCGCGGTTTCAAGTTCGTCGGTTCCACCATCATCTACGCCTATATGCAGGGCATCGGCATGATCGACGACCATGTGCTCGACTGCCACCGGCATGGTCGGCAGCACGACGATGCCGACACCTTGACAGACGCTTAATGGACGGTGGCACAGCATGATTTTCATCAAATGGTTTGGCTGGTCGGTGTTGTGGATATTGCCGCTGCTGTTGCGCGTGGCCGTGTCGCTGCTGACCCGCAGATCCATCCTCGGCGGACGCGGCGCGATCCGCGTCTGGCTCGGCACCCTGATGCTGCTGGTGGGCAGTTGCGCCATCGAATCGCTGCTGCGGGCCCAGTTCGACACCGGCGACGATGGCCAGCGCGGCGATATTCTTGGGTTTGCGTTGATGGAAGGCCTCACCGGCAAGATCAACAAGGGCGTCGCCGTGATCCTGCTGCTGCTGATGGCCGGCCTTGGCCTGAAGTGGTTGCTGGGGGCCATGTTCGGCGCCCAGCGCGGTGGCAGCCTCGACGATGCGCCCGAACTTGAACCGACCTCGATGCTGCCCCGTCGCGGCAGCATCGAAAGCGAACGCAATCGCATGGCCATGCAGCGCAATGCCGCCAGCACCGAACGGCGCATGCCGCGCCCGGCCGCCACGCCACCTGCCGGCACCCATCGCCAGCGTCCCGTCGCGCGCGTGAACGATGCGCCGCCACGCGAAGACTGGCAGGTCAGGTTGTCGTCGCTGCAGCGTGGCAACCCGCGCAGCGCCGCACCCGCCGAGGGGCCGGCGCGGGTCAGCAAGTGGCCCGCCATCAAGCCCTCGGCCGAAGCGGTCAAGGCGCGCCCCGAGTCCGAATGGGCCGCCTTCGAATCGTTACGGCCGACCGACGCCATGCTGGCGCGCGCCACGGCCAGTGATGCCATCAGCGCCGCCAGTGCCGCCGCCAATGCCAGCCTGTCGCGGGCGGCGTCGCCGTCGGCGCCGCAGCAGCATATCCCGCCCTCGATCGCACGCGGCATGCGCATCAGCAGCGTCGGCCGCAGTCCACGCGAGACGCCACCGGTGGTCGCCGGCGGTCACGCCGAAGCGGTGCCGACGCGCCTGATGCGCTCGCTGCAGGAGGCGATGCGCCCGGCCACGCCCGAACCGGTAGCCGCACCGCAGATCGCGTTGCCCCAGGTGCCGGAACCGCCGGTTGAGCTGCCGCTCGATACGCCCGCGGAGGTGCCGGTTGAAGCGCCCGTCATTGCATCGTCGCCGGTCGTCGCGCCCCCAGCGCCGCCGGAGCCGGTAGCGCGCTCGCCCTGGGATGACATCCCGGCGCAGGAAGAACACGAACCCTACGCCCCGTTCGAACCCGACGGCGCGTTGAGCCAGACGCTGGAACCGCTGACGCCGTTCGAGCTGTTCTCGCCCGCGCCGCCGTCGACGCCGGCCGTGCCGCCCGCAGCATTCAGCGTCCAGGCCCCGGCGCCTGCTGTGCTGGCCCGGATGATGATCGACGATGTCGATGATGGTCCTCGGGTCGATATCCCGCTGCCGGCGCTGGAGTTGCTCGATGTGCGCCAGGACGCAGCCATCGAGGTCGATGCCGAGCAACTGGCCGAGACCGGCCGCCTGATCGAACAGCGGCTCAAGGAATTCAAGGTGCCGGTGACGGTGCTGGGGGCCGAGGCGGGTCCGGTGATTACCCGTTTCGAGGTCGAGCCGGCGCAAGGCGTGCGCGGCGCCCAGGTGGTCAACCTGGTCAAGGACCTTTCGCGCGCCCTGGGGCTGACCTCGATCCGGGTGGTCGAGACCATTCCCGGCAAGACCTGCATGGGGCTGGAACTGCCCAATGCCAAGCGGCAGATGATCAAGCTGTCCGAGATCGTGCGTTCCGAGCCTTACCGCAAGTCGTCCTCGCTGCTGACGCTGGCCATGGGCAAGGACATCACCGGCATCCCGGTGGTCACCGACCTGGCGCGTGCGCCGCACATGCTGGTGGCCGGCACCACCGGCTCGGGCAAGTCGGTGGCGATCAATGCCATGATCCTGTCGCTGCTCTACAAGGCGACGCCGGACGAAGTGCGCCTGATCATGATCGACCCCAAGATGCTGGAACTGTCGATCTACGAAGGCATTCCGCATCTGCTGGCGCCGGTGGTGACCGACATGCGCGAAGCCGCGCATGCGCTGAACTGGGCAGTCGAGGAAATGGAACGCCGCTACAAGAAGATGTCGCGCCTGGGCGTGCGCAACCTGGCCGGCTACAACCAGAAGATCGACGATGCCGCTGCCCGTGGCGAGAAGATCGCGAACCCGTTCAGCCTGACGCCGGACGCCCCCGAGCCGCTCGACAAGCTGCCCACCATCGTCATCGTCATCGACGAACTGGCCGACCTGATGATGGTGGTCGGCAAGAAGGTCGAAGAGCTGATCGCCCGCCTGGCGCAGAAGGCGCGGGCCGCCGGCGTGCATCTGATCCTGGCCACCCAGCGGCCGTCGGTGGATGTGATCACCGGCCTGATCAAGGCCAACATCCCGACCCGCGTGGCGTTCCAGGTGTCGTCCAAGATCGACTCGCGCACGGTGCTCGACCAGATGGGCGCCGAGTCACTGCTGGGCCATGGCGACATGCTGTTCCTGCCGCCGGGTTCGGGTTATCCCCAGCGCGTGCATGGCGCGTTCGTCTCTGACGAAGAGGTGCACCGGGTGGTCGAATACCTCAAGTCGTTCGGTCCGCCGCAGTACATCGAAGAAATCCTGGCGCCGCCGATTCCAGACGATGCCAGCCAGGGCGACATGTTCGGCGGCGACACGCCCGACCCCGAAGCCGATCCGCTGTACGACGAGGCCGTGGCCTTCGTGCTGAAGTCGCGCCGGGCTTCGATCTCATCGGTGCAGCGGCAGTTGCGCATCGGCTACAACCGTGCCGCACGGCTGGTGGAGCAGATGGAGACGGCCGGCGTGCTGTCGGCCATGTCGCGCAACGGCAGCCGGGATATCCTGGTGCCGCCGTCGGGAGAAGAGTAAAACCGTTGTGACAGGCACCTGCTTGCGTGCCAAGAAAAAACGGCGAACCGTTTAACCGGTTCGCCGTTTTCATTCCATCATCCCACCCGATCACACATCCAGCTGCGATACGAACTTGGTGTTGACGTAGGCTTCGATCGCCTCGGTGCCGCCCTCCGAACCGTAGCCCGAATCCTTGATGCCGCCGAACGGCACTTCCGGAATGGCCAGGCCCATGTGGTTGATGGTCAGCATGCCGCTCTCGACCCGCGAGGCCAGCGCATGCTTGACCTGCGACGACTTGACGAAGGCATAGGCCGCCAGGCCGAACGGCAGGCGATTGGCTTCGGCGATGACTTCGTCGAGCGTGTCGAAGGAGTTGATCAGCGCCAGCGGGCCGAACGGTTCTTCGTTCATCGCGCGGGCCGACAGCGGCAGGTTGGTCAGCACCGTTGGCTGGAAGAAGTAACCCTTGTTGCCGATGCGCTTGCCGCCGGTGCGCAGTTGCGCACCCTGGGCCACGGCGTCGTCGATCAGCGCCTCGAGTGCCGGGATGCGGCGCTCGTTGGCCACCGGACCCATGGTGATGCCGGCTTCCTGGCCATTGCCGACCTTCAGTTGCTCGGCGTAGGTCACGAACTTGTCGACGAAGGCATTGAACACGTTCTTTTGCACCAGGAAGCGGGTCGGCGCCACGCAGACCTGACCGGCATTGCGGAACTTGGCGCCTGCCAGGTTCTTGACGGCGGCATCGATGTCGGCATCGTCGAACACGATGGCCGGAGCGTGGCCGCCCAGTTCCATGGTCGCGCGCTTCATGTGCTGGCCGGCCAGCGCTGCCAGTTGCTTGCCGATCGGGGTCGAGCCGGTGAAGGAAATCTTCTTGATCACCGGATGCGGGATCAGATATTCCGAAATCTCGGCAGGCACGCCATAGACCAGGTTGATCACGCCAGCAGGCACGCCGGCATCGGCGTAGGCGCGGATCAGTTCGGCCGGCGACGCCGGGGTTTCTTCAGGGGCCTTGACGATGATCGAACAGCCGGCTGCCAGGGCGGCCGACAGCTTGCGCACCACCTGGTTGATCGGAAAATTCCAGGGCGTGAAGGCGGCCACCGGACCGACCGGCTCCTTGATCACCATCTGATACGCGCCCGGCACGCGGGACGGCACCAGACGGCCGTAGGTGCGGCGGGCTTCTTCGGCGAACCAGTCGATGGTGTCGGCCGAACCCAGGGTTTCCATCTTGGCCTCGGCCAGTGGCTTGCCCTGCTCGATGCTCATCAGCAGCGCGATTTCGTCGGCGCGCTCGCGCAGCAGGTTGGCGGCGCGACGCATGATCTTCGAACGCTCGAAGGCCGACGTGTTGCGCCAGATCTCGAAGCCCTTCTGGGCGGCGTCCAGCGCACGGTCCAGGTCTTCGCGGCCGGCATGGGCGATCTTGCCGACCACTTCTTCGGTCGCAGGGTTGATGACGTCGATGGTGCGGCCCGAAACGCTGGCGGTCCATTCGCCGTTGATGAAAAGCTGTACGTCCTTATACATGTGCGATCCTTGTTGAAGTGGGGTTGGGGAAGCTGCCGGCCAGTGTGCACGGCGGCAGCGAACTGGGGAGTTGAGGGTGTGGCGTCTCGCGATTCGTTGATCTGGTGATCTGATTGTTGTGAAGCTGGCAACGCACGATGTGATGGCGAGCCGCCCAGCGGACGATATTTATACCATGCATCGCAACATCGCGTGGCGCGGCGCGCAGGCTGACATGGCCATTGCCGCCTGCGCTGTCAGTGCCTGTCCCTGAATGCATGGCGGCAATCGCATGCGGCGCCGCAACCGGAACAATCGCTGCGGCGATGGGTCACAAAGTGAGCTTCCACTGGCGGAGGCATTGCGTGAGACCTACCATGAGCAGCCAACCCTATGATTTCTTGCATGGCCGGCGCGAAGCAGTCGCCGACCCCAAGCATTCCGATGTCGGGCCGCATGCTGAGCCCCATCCTGAACATGACAACCCGACCGTAGGCGGTCTGGTTGCGGGATCGGTCTTGAGTGCCGGTCTGGGCATCTGGCTGGCGCGGCGCCGGCGCAAACCGGCCGCATCGGTCACGACGGCGCCAGCCAAGGCGAAGGTCGCCGACAGCGCCAAGCCTTTGCACTACAGCGCAGTCAATCGTGACGGCAAGCCGCATGGAATCGAACGCGCCATCCGCGTGGCGACGCTATTGCTGCCATTGGTGGCGGCCTATCGCAAAAACAGCACGCCCAGGACGACCAAGGTGGTCGACGATAGCGCCGCCAGGCTGGTGCATCCGTCGGGCGCACGGATCAGCAACATCAAGGCTGATCTCGAACCGTCGCCCACCGAATACCTGGACCCGGCCGCCGAAGTCAAGATGATCAAGGGCGGCACGCGCCTGCAGCAGGGCTGGCAGATGACGGTGGCCGCCGTCAATGCCTGGCTCGATGACTTTGCTCCCAGCATGGGGGCGGCGATTGCCTACTACACCATCTTTTCGATTGCGCCGATGCTGGTCATCGCCATCGCCGTGGCCGGCATGGTGTTTGGTCATGACGCCGCCCAGGGCGAGATCGTGAACCAGATTCGCGACATCGTCGGTACCGAAGGCGCCATCGCCATCCAGGGCCTGGTCAAGTCGGCCAGTGAACCGCGCGAAGGCCTGATTGCCGCCGCCATCAGCGTGGTCACGCTGGCCGTCGGCGCCACCGCGGTCTTTTCGGAATTGCAGAGTGCGCTGGACCGCATCTGGCGCATTCCGGCAGTGGCCCGCAAGACCGGCGTGTGGCAATTGCTGCGTACCCGCCTGCTATCGTTCGGCTTGATCCTGGGGCTGGGCTTCATGCTGATCATTTCGCTGGTGGTCAGCGCCGGCCTGGCCGCGATCGGACGCTGGTGGGGCGGCTGGTTCGAGGGCTGGCAACTGGTGCTGCAGGCGCTCAACTTCGCGCTGTCGTTCGTGGTGTTCTCGACGCTGTTCTCGGTGATCTACAAATTCATGCCGCGCGTGACGCTGTCGTGGCGCGATGTCTGGATCGGCGCAGTGGCCACCACCATCCTCTTCATCATCGGCAAGTACCTGATCGGCTTGTACCTCGGCAGCACCGGCATGACCTCCGGCTTCGGTGCGGCCGGATCGTTTGCACTGCTGCTGGTATGGATCTACTACTCGGCGCAGATATTCCTGCTGGGCGCCGAATTCACCTGGATCTACGCCAACAACTTCGGCTCGCGCGCGGTGCGCCAGAAACTGGTCAGTGCGCTGCACGATCACCAGGGCAACCTGGCGCAAACGCAGGATGGGCTGCAGAAGGTGCACGGCAGCGGCCATTGATTCATCTACTTTGAAAGGAAGGCATCATGAAGCTCAAGGCAATTCAGATGTTGGGACTGACGCTGGGCGTACTGGCGGCCTGGAAGGTGCGCAAGACATTGCGTGCGGGCGGCACACCGGGCGCGACGCTGGGCGATATCGGCGGCCTGGTCGGAAAGGGATGGTCGCCGAAGCTGCATTCGGCCACCGGCGTGACGCAATACGAAAGTCCCGAGGCCGATCCGCCGAAGAACCGGATGCCTTCGGTCGGCGACCTGCCGCCGTGATCGAACTTGTCCGGAAAAAAAGAGAAGGGCGCTACGGCGCCTTTTTTATTTGGCCCAGCTTTATTACGCCCAGGCGCGCAAGGTGTCGCCAAATCCGCCCGGCGCCTTGCTGGCCGTGCGCGCGCTGGTAGTCACGCGGGGCTGCGCGCTCCAGGCAATCTGCACCCCTGAGGCCATCAGTGCCTCGACCATCGCCACATCCTCATGGCAGGCCAGCGGACTGAAACCACCGACCTGTTCATAAGCCTTGGCCGAGATGCCGAAATTGGCGCCGTGGATGTGGCGGTGGCCATCGCGGTCCTGATAGGTTTGCGCAAAGTGCGCAGCTACCTTAGGCGTGTGCGCCCCCCAGTCGTGCACGGCCACGGTGCCGCAGACGGCGTCGGCGCCCAGCATCAGCTGCGCCGCCAGCCAGTCGGGCCATACCGTGCTGTCCGCATCGGTAAAGGCCAGCCAGCGCGCGCCTTCACCCAGCAACATGCGTGCGCCCTGGGCACGCGCCATGCCGACGTTGCGTGCCTGCAGGTGGGTCACGGCAGCGCCGTGTCGCAGCGCTACCCGGCTCGAGGCATCGGTGCAGGCATCCAGCGCCACCACGATCCTGACCGCTTCATCCCCCAACTGCGGGTGGGTGGCGGCCACGCGTGCGGCGCACAGGCAGGCTGCCAGGTATTGTTCTTCGTTGTGCGCGGGGATCACGATGCCGATCATGGTCGGGCTCCGGCGGCGGTCAATGCTTTTCCCACAGGTCGAGCAGGAAATCGTCGTCTTCGTAGCAGGCCGTGCGGCGCAGTCGGCCATTGCGGTCCAGCAGGCCATGCATCGAGCGCGTCGGCTGCAGGCGATCATCGAATTCCTTCTTCCAGTGACAGGCCAGCAGATGGCCGCCCGTCGTCAGGCTGGCCACGGCCAGCGCCGATATCTCAATCAGTTGCATGGCGTCGAAGTAATAACAAAGCTCGGATAACACCACCAGCTCGAACTCGAGCGAAGTCGACGACAGCGCCGGCCATTGCTCGGGCAGGCTCTCGCGACGCACGCTCACCTGCGGCAGATGGACAGTGCGCTCACGTGCGATGTCGACCGCTTGCTGGCAGAAGTCCGAGGCCAGCAAGCGCTCGCAACGCGGTGCCAATGCCAGCGTCAGTTCACCGTTGCCGCAGCCGGGTTCATAGGCGGCCTTGAATGTGGGGCGCGGCAGGATACCCATCAGGATCGCGCGCTTGCGCTGTTCGTACCAGCTGTCGCCGTAGTTCCAGGGGTCATTGCTGGCGGCATACAACTGGTCGAAATGGCTGGCAGGGCCGGCCACGCCGGCGACCTGCAGCGACAGGGGCGGATCCTCGCGACTCATACGAAGAACACCTCATAAGGTCGTGCAAAGTGCGCCAGCACGGGGGACGGCAAGACCGCTGCGCGTTCGCCGTCATGCTCGATCTGGCTTTGGTAGCAGCGCAGCGCGCGTCGCTTCTTCCACTCGGTGGCGGGGTCGAAGGCCAGCTTGCGGGCCCGGCCCCAGGGGATCGAACGCCCTTGCGGATCGGCCCAGTGCCAACCCCAGATTGGTACTTCGATCAGCTTGCAGCCGAGCTCGTGCTCCAGGTCGAGGGCAACGTTGCCGACGGCTTCATGATCGGGGTGGCCATCCATGCGCCATGGGGCGAATACGATATCGGTCGCTCGCAGGTGCAGGCTCAACCAATCCTTGAGTTGTTCGCGATGCTGCTGGACCCGGCCATCGGCGATGCCCACACGCAGCACCTCGACATGTTCGGCGCCGAGGCAGCGCATGGCGTCTTCGCTTTCACTGGCGCGCAGGCGGGGCAATTGGGCCGCCAGCGCCGACGATGGCGGGTGACTGCCTTCGCCATCGCTGACGGCGACCACGGTGATGTTGCGCATCATCATGGCCAGGCGAGCAATCAGTCCGCCGCAGCCGAGGGTCTCGTCGTCGGGATGGGGCGCCAGTATCACCGCCCGCGATCGCGGCGGGACCAGGTGGCACAGTTCCAGTTCGGGCAGCGCCTGGAGCTGGGGGCAGGCTTGCCATTCATGTTCGGCAGTGCCGCCGACGATATCGATGAAGCGTGCATCAGCGGGTTGAGTCAGAGTTGCCATGGGGTGTGCTCCGTGTCGAGGCAGGTTGCGCCCAGTTGGGCCAGGTCGCGTCCGGCGTGACTCTGCCGCAGAAAGACCGGCAGGTCGGCCAGCAGGCGTGCAGTGCGGCGATCGGCGCAATACGGGCGGGGACCCAGTGCGGCGCCGATATCGTTGATGCTCTGTTGCGCGGCGGCTTCGACCGTGAGGCGCGCGCGCAATGTCAGGCGCATGGCATCGGTGGCGGGATTGCGATCGATCCAGCGGGCGGCGGCGCGCAGGCATTGCGCCGCGGCGTGCAACGCGCACTCGGTGCTGCCCAGGCGTGCCAATGCGTGTTCGTCATGGCGCTGGGCAAGTTGCTCACGCAGCGTGTCGGCCAGCGCTGTGGCGGCGCCGAACCAGCAAGCCGCAATGCCGGCGCCGCCTTGCCAGAAGCCGGGCCGCTGCAGATAGAAGTCGGGGGAGCCGATGGGGCGCGCCACGGCGTTTTTCAGTTGCAGCCGCGCCGTGCGGGTGGCGGCCATGCCGACCGCCATCCAGTCGTCGTCGATGACCTGCACGCCTTCCTGGTCCAGGTCCAGTGCGGCCAGACAAGAACGGCCCTGGGCATCGCGATAGCTGATCAAGCCATGGCTGACCACATGCGCGCCGGAGCACCAGTGTTTTTCGCCATCCAGCAGCAGGCGATCGTGGCCGGTCTCGTCTCTTGCGAGCGGGCGCACCTTGAGCACGGCCTGCGGCGATTCGGCACACCATACGCCCCACAGCGCCAGATGCGGCAGGTCGTCCTCGCCAGCTTGCGCCAGGATTGCCAGGGCATCGGTATGGGATTCGAACAGCTTCGCCAGCGACAGGTCCAGCCCGGCCACCGCCGCCAGTGCGCGCCAGCGTTGCAGCGTGTCGCCTTCACCGGGCAGCGGCAAAGCGTCCAGGCCATTGTCGACCAGTTGGCATAGCAGATCGCCGACCACTGCGGGCAATTCGGTCTGGTTGCACTGCGCCAGCGGGGCGGCCACCAGTTGCGTGATGGCGGCCGGCAGGCTCAGGTTGAGGTGATTGACGTGGCTGTTCATGTGGTTTCCGGCGAGTCGGTTGTTGTTGGTTCGGTCCCGATGTCGCTCTGGGAGCGGATCGCCGGACATGATCAGTATGCGACTTCGTCCCATAAATTGATGTCGGTGGGGCCCGGCGTCTGGCGTAGGACTTTTGCGCACTGCAAGATGCATCGAGCTCATCAAGAAAGCAGTGGTCCATGGTGGGAAAACGCCGACAGGCCAGCGCGGCTGAGGCTGATCGCGGGTCGCGCCAGCGCCGCCTATGATCTGGCAGGCCACCGTGCATTTCATTGCCGCGTTTTTTCCCATATCCAATAGAGGCAGCCATGCAATCTTCCGATCGCCACCTTGATGCTCCCGTTATCTACGATCCCGCCTTCGAAACCATGGAGCCCGACGAGCCACAGACCGAAGCCGGCCTGATCGACGCCCTGACCAAGATATCCGAGACGGTCTTTCGTCATTCCGAGCACGCCCAGCGGGCGGTGCATGCCAAGAGCCATGGCTTGCTGCGCGGCGAAATCGAAGTGCTGCCAGGCTTGCCCACGGCGCTGGCGCAAGGCGTCTTCGCCCAGCCCGCGCGCTATCCCGTGTTGATGCGGCTGTCGACTTCTCCCGGCGATGTGCTGGACGACAAAGTGTCGACACCACGCGGCATGGCCATCAAGATCATCGGCGTCGAAGGCGAACGCCTGGCCGGCAGCGAAGGCGATGTCACGCAGGATTTCGTGCTGATCGACGGCCCCGCCTTCTCGGTCTCGGGCGCGAAGAAATTCCTGGGCAACCTGAAGTTGCTGGCGGCCACCACCGACAAGGCGCCGGAACTGAAGAAAGTGTTGTCGGCAGTGCTGCGCGGCGCCGAGAGCATGCTCGAGTCGGCCGGCATCGAAAGCAGCAAGCTGGTGGCGCTGGGCGGCCACCCGACCACCAATCCCTTAGGCGAGACCTACTACAGCCAGGTGCCGATTCTGTTCGGTCGCTACATGGCCAAGATTTCGGTGGCGCCGGTGTCGCCCGAGTTGCAGGCCCTCACCGGCAGCCCGGTCGACCTCAAGGAAAAACCCGATGGTTTGCGCGATGCCGTCACCGACTTCTTCGCCGCCGCCGAGGCCCAGTGGGAAGTGCGGGTACAACTCTGCACCGACCTCGAGAAAATGCCGATCGAAGATGCGGCGGTGGTGTGGTCCGAAGAGTTGAGTCCCTACTTGCCGGTGGCGCGTATCACCGTGCCGCGCCAGGTGGCGTGGAGCGGGCCGCGCTCCTATGCCGTCGATGATGGCATGTCGTTCAGCCCCTGGCACGGCATCGCCCAGCATCGTCCGCTGGGTTCCGTGATGCGGGTCCGGCGCGCTGCCTATGCAGTGTCGGTGCGCCTGCGGGCGGCGCATAACGGTCGCAGCATCACCGAGCCTGCCAGTCTGGAGAACCTGCCCGACTGAGCGCCGCGCAATGCACACAACAAGAAGGAACACGCCAAATGAAAACCAAGGACATCCCGGAAGAAGCGACGTTTCACAGTTACAGCAATGCGGCCGGCGGCTGGGGTTCGGTCAGGGCGCTGGCGTCGAGCCTGATGAACGAACACGTGGTGGGCACCGGCGCGCGGGTGCTGATGAAGCAGAACAAGCCCGAGGGTTTTGCCTGCGTCAGTTGTTCGTGGGCCAAGCCGGCCGATCCGCATCTGTTCGAATTCTGCGAGAACGGCGCCCGCGCCACGGCGTGGGAAATCACCGAGCGCCGGGCCACGCCTGAGTTTTTCGCCGAACACGCCGTGTCGGACATGCTGTCATGGAATGATCTGGAGCTCGAAGCCACCGGGCGGCTTACCCATCCGATGCGCTACGATGCGGCCAGCGACCGCTACCTGCCGGTGTCATGGCAGGACGCGTTCGACGATATCGGTGCGCAATTACGGACCATGGCACCCAAGCAGGTGGTGTTCTATGCATCCGGGCGGGCCTCGCTCGAGACCTCCTACATGTACCAGTTGATGGCGCGCATGTTCGGCACCAACAATCTGCCGGACAGTTCCAACATGTGCCACGAATCGACCTCGGTGGCCTTGCCCAAGAGTATCGGGGTGCCGGTGGGAACGGTCGGGCTGGATGACTTCGAGAAGACCGAGTGCATCCTCTTCTTCGGCCACAACACCGGCACCAATGCGCCGCGCATGCTGCATCCTCTGGAAGAGGCGCGCAAACGCGGCGTGCCGGTCATCACCTTCAATCCGCTGCGCGAGCGCGGCCTGGTCAGGTTCGTCAACCCGCAGTCGCCGCTGGAGATGCTGACGCCCCTGCACACGGCGATCAGTTCGCAATACGTGCAGATCAGGATCGGCGGCGACACGGCGGCGGTCATGGGCATGGCCAAGCACCTGCTGGCCATGGACGATGCGGCGCAGGCAGCGCGCCGCCCGCGCATACTGGACATCGATTTCATCAAGCAGCATACGGCCGGTTTCCCGCAATTCGAGGAGCGCGTGCGCAACACCGGGTGGGACGATATCGAATTGCACAGCGGCGTCACCCGCGCCGAACTCGAAGCGGCGGCGACCACCTATGCCGGCGCCGATGCCGCGATGCTGATGTATGGCATGGGCATCACCCAGCATCGCGAAGCGGTGCGCACCATCGGCATGCTGGCCAACCTGCTGCTGATGCGCGGCAATATCGGCAAGCCGGGCGCCGGCATCTGCCCGATCCGGGGGCACTCCAATGTGCAGGGCCAACGCACCGTGGGTATTACCGAAAAGCCGGAACTGGTGCCCAACGACAAGCTGCGCGAGCTCTTTCATTTTGCGCCGCCGATGGACAAGGGCCTCAATACCGTGGAGGTGTGCGAGCAGGTCCAGCAGGGCAATATCTCGGCATTCTTCATGTTGGGTGGCAACTTCGTGCGCGCCATGCCGGACCACGATCAGATCGAGCCGGCCTGGCGCGAGATACCGCTGACGGTGCAGGTCGTCACCAAGCTCAACCGCAGCGTGATCGTGCACGGAAAATGTTCTTACCTGTTGCCGTGCCTGGGGCGCATCGAGATCGATCAGCAAACCAGTGGCGCACAGGCGGTGTCGGTCGAAGACAGCACGGGGTGCATGCACGGTTCACGCGGCATGGTCAGCCCGGCCTCCGAACACCTGCTGTCGGAGGCCGCCATCGTGGCCGAAGTGGCCAAGCGCATCCTGCCGCCCAACCCGCATCTCGACTGGGATGCATGGGTGGGCGACTATGCGCTGGTGCGCGATGCGATCGAAGCGACCTGGCCCGATATCTTTCGCGACTTCAACCGCCGCATGTGGAAGCCGGGTGGTTTTTCCCGGCCGCTGGCGGCGCGCGAGCGCAAGTGGAAGACTCCCAATGAACTGGCCAATTTTATCCTGCCGGAAGGGCTTGATCCCGACCCCGACATGCCGGCCGATGCGCCTGGCGTTTTACGCCTGATGACGGTGCGCAGCGATAGCCAGTTCAACACCACCGTGTATTCACTCGACGACCGTTTTCGCGGCGTGTTCGGCACCCGTCGGGTGCTGTTGATGAATCGCGCCGACATGGACAGGCTGGGCCTGGCACCCGGCACCATGGCGGCGGCCGAGACGGTATCCAGCGACGGCGTGCAGCGGCGTGTGGCGCGTTTGCGGGTGGAGCCCTTCGATATTCCGGTGGGCTGCGTGATGGGGTACTTCCCCGAGCTCAATCCACTGGTGCCGCTGTTTCATCATGCGAAGGAAAGCAAGGTGCCGGCGGCCAAGTCGATCCCGGTGCGCATCGTCGCTGAAACGGCGCTCGCGTGAAGCGGCCTTGTCCGAACTGGCCGACGCCATCGGTGGTCGATTCCCACTCGTGATCGGGTGCCGCGCCGACTGCCGCTGGCGGCTTGATTTTCCTAGACTGGATTGGTCGGGATGACGCTGTTGGCGCATTCCAGCACACCCACCATTTCGAGGAGGAGAGAACATGAAACACGGCACAATGAAGAAGTCCGCGGCGGTACTGGCTGCGGCCCTGCTGAGTCTGTCGGCAGCGGCACAGACCGGCAGCGCGGGCGGAAGCGCCAATGGTACCGGCACCGGCGGCTACAACACCGGCACCACGGGAACCACAGGCACCACTGGCGGCGCAACCACTGGCGGCGCATATGGTGCCGGCACGACCGGTACCGGAACCACCGGTGCCACCGGAACGACCAGCGGCAGCACATCGGTCCCGACCGGTTCGAGTAGCACTGGCGGCACGACCACCGGCGCGGGTTCTACCGGAATGTCGGGGTCGGGTAGTGCGGGTTCGATGGGCGGCACAGGCGGCGCCTCGGGTGGTGCTTCCGGCGGTGCGGCAGGTTCGGGCGGATTTGGCGCTGGCGCCGGCGGCGCCAGCGGTGGCGCAGCAGGAGGAGCCGGTGGCGGTGCAGGCGGTGGCGCTGGAGGCGGCGGTGGTGGTGGGGGAGGCCGCTAAGTCGGCGTCAATGCTTCAATGAACGTGCTGCGGGATATCCAGTTCGGCCAGGATCATTTCGACCTGCAGGCACTGTAGCTTGAGATCCTTGATGGCCTTGCGGTACTGGCGCACTGTCTTCAGCGTCGGTACCGCATTCTCGTTGCGCACCGCACGTACCGCTTCCATCATCAAGCCCGACAGCAGCACCGAGGCTGCGTCGTGGGTCCGCTTGAGTTCGGTGATGCTGGTGAGCAAGCTCAGCTTCTTGTCCATGATGGTTCTCCTGATCGTTAGCCTTCTAGGACAAAAGTGGCCAGGGCATCGTTCCTGTTGATCATATCTTGTCGGCGGGGTTGTCGTGCTTGCAGATCGGCAACTGCGACTGTCGGGTGCCTGGCCGCCCCATGAAAAAGCCCCGCCAGGAGCGGCGCCGCAAGGCGCCGGAAAACCGGCGCCTCGGATCAGGCGGCGCATGGCCGCGTGATCAGTATTTCCACATGATCTTCTGCAGTTCCTTGCTGTCATTGGTGCGGGTCAGCGCCAGCTCGGCCAGGATGCGCGCCTTCTGGGCATTCTGGTCGTCCGTCACCACCCAGTCGAACTTGTCATCGGGCTGCTCGCCATTGCGAATGACCACGCCGCTGCCGGTGCGGCTGGCGCGGATGACCTGTATGCCCTTGCTGCGCACTTCCTGCAGCACCGGCACGATCTGTTCTGCGACGCTGCCGTTGCCGGTGCCGTCATGGATGATGGCCCGGGCGCCAGCGTTGACGAAGGCGTCATAGGCGGCGCGGCTGACGTTGCCGTAGTTATAGGCAATGTCCACGCGCGGCAGGCTGTCGATCTTGTCGATGTCGAACTCGGTCTGCGTGGTGTGAGGGCGGGCTGGCAGGCGGTAGAAGGTCAGCTTGTTCTCGACCACGTAGCCCAGCGGGCCATACGGCGAGCGGAAGGTCTCGACCTTGAAGGTGTTGCTCTTGGTGACGTCGCGACCCGAATGGATCTCGTCGTTCATGACCACCAGCGTGCCCTTGCCGGCCGCTTCCTTGCTACCCGCCACCAGCACCGCGTCATACAGGTTCAGTGCGCCGTCGGCGCCCAGCGCGGTGCCGGGGCGCATCGAGCCGACCACCACCACCGGCTTGGCGCTCTTGAGCACCAGGTTGAGGAAGTAGGCGGTCTCTTCGATGGTGTCGGTGCCGTGGGTGATCACGATGCCGTCGACATCATCCTGCTTGAGCAGTTGCGAGACGCGCTTGCCCAGCGTCAGCAGGCGCTGGTCGTTGAAGCTTTCGCTGCCGATCTGGAAAATCTGCTCGCCGCGCACATTGGCGATCTTGCTGATTTCAGGCACTGCCGCAATGATCTTGTCCACCGGGACCACCGCCGATTGATAGGCGGCCGTGTTGACACTGGAGGCGCCGGCGCCGGCAATGGTGCCGCCGGTGCCGATGACGACGACGTTGGGTTTCTTCTCCTGGGCGTGGGCGCTGGCCGCAAAGGCCGCCGACAGGACCACTACCATGCCCAGTTGTTTCAGTGCGTGTTGCATCTTGAGAGTCTCCAGTGACACGAGGGGCGGGCATCATCGACCCGCGCTCGTCGTTATTGTTTATTGATTGATTTGACGGCCATCGAATACGGTTCGCATCTTATGAGAGACATGAACGCGACGATAATACGAAACGTGCAAGACCCTGTCTCATGCTTTTACGACATGGGCGAATGCGCCAAATGCATGAGCTTGGTGCAGCTCAGGGGCGGTGTCGCACGAAGCGTTGCTCCAGGACCTGTTTGCCCCATTGCGCGCCGGGCTGTTCTTCTGCCAGCGTAAAACCACGGGTTTCATACAGATGGCGGGCGGCATTCAGGCCCGAGAAGGTCCACAGGTGGGTCTGGCTGAAGCCGCGTTCGTCGACAAATGCCATGGCCGCATCCAGCAGCCGCTTGCCGGCGCCGCTGCCGCGGGCGCTGTCGTCGAGGATGAACCAGCGCAGATGGGCAGTATCGTTGCCCAGGTCTTCGCCGTCGATGGCGATGGAGCCGATGATGTCACCGTCTTTCCTGGCGGTCCAGATGGCATTGCTGGGGCTTTCCAGCCGGTTGCAGAACTCGGCCAGGCCGCTTGCCACGACCGATTCGAAGCGCTGGCCGAAACCAGATTCACGCGCGTAGTAGTCGGCGTGCATGGCCGTGATGCGGGCGATCAGGCCGGTCCGGTAGCCACGCACCACATCGACCCGGGCGGTCGACTCAGGCCCGCCTGCAGCGCCCAGCGCGTGGGTATAGAGGCGCATGCCTTCAAGTACCGTGCGATCCTGGCCCGGCGCCAGGCGCGCCAGGGCATCGACCACCTGCCGCCGCGCAAAGGCGTGGATGGCTGCGACCCGGGCACGGCCGGCCGGCGTCAGCGACAGGCGCTTGACGCGGGCGTCGTCGTCGCCGGCGGCCTGGAGGACGTCGCCGCTGTCGACCAGCTTGCGCAGCATCCGGCTGACGCTGGATTTCTCGAGACGAAGCAGGGCGCCCAGTTCGCGCGCGGTGATCTCGCCGGGTTCGATTTCGATCAGCGCATGCACCGCCGAAGGCGACAGCTCGGTACCGGCGAAGTCACCGCCCATGAAGCCCAGTTCGCGCACCATCAGGCGCGATACGCCTCGTAATTGTTCCACCACGGTTGCATTGGACGCCATGATCGGATTCTCCTTGTCGTTATATAGTTGTAATGTACAACCATAAAGTTGTGTTTGGCAACTTTATTTGCGGCGAACGAAGGCGGGTGTCAGGGGATGGCAGGGGTGGGGCGCAGCGCGCCGACCGTCAGAAGAATTCGACGGTGTCGTTGGTGGTGATGCCGGACGTCAATACGCCCGAATCGACCAGTTCTTCGTAGAAGCAGATGCGATTGCGTCCGCTCTTCTTGGCGTGATAGAGCGCCTGGTCGGCGTGGCCGAGGATGACCACCGGCGTTTCGCGCGAAATGCCGACGAAGCCCAGGCTGACCGTGACCTTGCCGACCTGCGGGAAATCGTATTCCTGCACGTTCTGGCGGAAGCGGTCGAAGATCTTGCGGGCGTCGGTCAGGGTGGTGGCGCGCAGCAGGATCACGAATTCCTCGCCGCCGAAACGGAAGATCCGGTCATGGCTGCGGAACGATGCGCGCAGGATGTTGGCCATCAGGATCAGCACTTCGTCGCCATACAGATGGCCGTAGCGGTCGTTGACCTGCTTGAAGTGATCGATGTCGACCACCGCCAGCCAGTGGCCCTTGGGTTCGTCGACGATGTCGCCCTCGTGGCGGCGGTCGTCCTTGTCCAGCGCATGCGACTCGACCGGCGCGATGGCGAACGCGTAGCGGGTGAATTGTTCGTCGAAGGTCTTGCGGTTGAACAGGCCCGTGAGCGCGTCGCGCTCGCTGTAGTCGAGCAGGCTCTGGTAGTTGCAATAGACGTGGAAGATGCCGTGGATCACATCCATCATCTGCTGCTCGAAGGGACGGTCGCTACGGATCTCGACGCACGAATTCATCTTGCCGTGCAACCAGACCGGCAGCCACAGCACATGCGCGCCATCGTCGGCGGTCTCGAGGTATTCGTTGAGGTGATTGCGGATGCACGCCATCATGGCCGGAAAACTGGCCAGCGGCTCCTTCAGGTCTTCACTGGTGTGGTCGTCGATGGTATGCACCGAGCCATCGCGAATGACCATCTTCTCCTGCACATAGTGCTCGTCGCGCATGGTGAAGATTTCCAGCATGCGGATGGCCTGCACATTGGTCAGCTGATACAGCGCGGAGATGACAGAAACTGCCAGGCGGGAGTGTTCCCGGTGGGCGGTGATCTCTACCAGATGCTTGAGCAGCGGTTTTTTCATCTCGTCGTCGATGTCCTGCATGAGCCCATTGTTCTATGTATGGTCGGTACTCGGAGTCGGCTTCACCATTCACGCAATGTATCAGCACCATGCAAGAATCACGCCATCAAGCAAGCCAGGAAGCGAGATGATTTTACACGTTCGTACGCACTAGGATGAAGCAGTTTCTTTACTTTGAAACCGAAAATCCGGTTTCCATTTCCATGCAGAAATTTTGTCGCGACGCGTGCATCGGTTACGTTGCAATTGTTAGTTTTACGTCTCTTTCTTAATGCATTTCAAGCATAAGAAGTTCTATCCGGCTTGCCGTGACTAACAAAAACGCCGCCCACTGCTACCGGGCGGCGTTCGTCGAATCGGCGCGATACGCTGCGTCTAGGATCAGGCAAAGATGATCAGCAGGGCAACCGCGATGATGAGGCCGAACTTGGTGATGCGATAGGCGGTCTTGTTCCACTTCTTGAAGCGGCGGCGATATTGTCCGGCCAGCCAGACGAAGCGAAACAGCTTGTTGACACGGCCGGTCTGGTCGCCCGTCTCGTTGGGCGATGCCGCAGCGGTCATCATGGTGCGCCCGAGCCACTGGTTGATGGCTTCGGCCCAGCGGTAACGCAGTGGGCGTTCGACATCGCAGAACAGGATGATACGGTTCGTCTCGGCGCCATTCTGGGCCCAGTGGATGAAGGTTTCGTCGAACACCACGCTCTTGCCGTCGCGCCAGCTATAACGCTGGCCATCGACTTCGATGAAGCAGCGGTCATCGTTGGGCGTGACCAGGCCCAGGTGATAGCGCAGTGATCCGGCATACGGATCACGGTGGGGATTGAGCGTGCCGCCCGGCGCCAGTTCGGCGAACATGGCGGCCTTGACGCTGGGAATGCGGCGCAGGATCTCGACCGTCTTCGGGCAGAATTTCTCGGCCGACGGATGGCTGGCGTTGTACCACTTCAGGTAGAAGCGTTTCCAGCCGGCCTTGAAGAACGAGTTGAAACCGGCATCGTCATTTTTCTCGGCCGCCTTGATCTTGGCCAGGTTCTGCAGCGCCACGGCTTCGTCGCGGATGATTTCCCAGTTGGCGTCGATGATCGCCAGGTCGTCGAATTGCTTCACCGACGGATAGGGCACTGCCGGCACGCGGGAAAACGCGTACATGAACAGGTTGATCGGCGACATGATCGACGAGTGATCGAAGAACTGGCGCAGGAACGGCAGCCGCACGCGCCCGCGGAAGTGGATGAAAAGGATGGAAAACAGGTAGATGAATACGATCGCCCACTTCATTGCATGGTCCTCTTGATAGTGCAGGCCGCTGGCCGGTAATGGCCGGACGGCATCGGCAGTTTCTGCCATATGGTGTCAGATAGGGGAAGATCAACCGCAGAACGCCGCTGTAGGGCGAAAGATGCGCGCTGATGAGCTGTGCCCGCTCCCCGTAAAGCCCGCGCCAGGCGCTGGGCAAGCCAAGGATTCTACACCAAGGCCCTGCAAGCAAATGTCAGGACGGCGGGCGGTGTAGGGCTTTGCGCGGCCGCTGTGCGCGAAATCAAGCGGCAATGAAAAAACGGACCGGGCGTTGATCCCGGTCCGTTTTCATTCAGTCGATGTTCGCTCAGGCGGTCTGGGCGATCACTTGCGGGCCGTGGTTCCAGCGCGGCAGGCCGGTGAAGGCGAAGTCGATCTCGGGCACCCGGCCGGCGACGATCTCGGCAATCGCGCGGCCAGAGCCGCAACCCATGGTCCAGCCCAGGGTGCCGTGGCCGGTATTGAGGAACAGGTTGCTGACGCGGGTCTTGCCGACATACGGCACGTTGGATGGCGTGAGCGGGCGCAGCCCGGTCCAGTAGACCGGATTGTCGTAGTCGCAGCCGTCGGGGAACAGTTCGCGGGTGCGGCGGGTAATGGCTTCGCAGCGGGTAGTGTTGAGTTCGCGACCATAGCCGTTCAATTCGCAGGTGCCGGCCACCCGCAGGCGGTCTCCCAGGCGCGACACCACCAGCTTGTAGCCGTCATCGGTGAGCGATACGGTGGGGGCGGCGTCGGGATTGGTGATCTGGTAGGTGGCCGAGTAGCCCTTGCCCGGATAGAGCAGCAGGTCGATGCCCAGTGGCTTGACCAGTTGTTGCGAAAAGCTGCCCATGGCGACCACGAAGGTGTCGGCCGTCAACACTTCATGACGGCCATCGGGATTGATCACTTCGACCCCGGTCACGCGCGCTGCCGCACCGGTGCCGGTGGTGATCAGGCGGGTGACGGAGGTGGAATAGCGAAACTCGACGCCGGCTTCTTCGCTCTTCCTGGCCAGGCCCGTGGTGAGCTTGTAGACGTCGCCCGATTCGTCGGTGGCGGTGAAGTCGCCGCCGACGATCTTGTCGCGGATCGATGCCAGGGCCGGCTCGATGCGGATCACTTCGTCGGCGCCGATCGATTCGCGCGGGCAACCGAGGTCGCGCATCAGCTTGGCGGCCGGCAGCGACTCTTCGAATTCCTTTTCTTCGGTATAGAAGTGCAGGATGCCACGCGTGAGGTGGTCATAGTCGATGCCGGTCTCGGCGCGCACCGCCTGCAGGGTCTGGCGGCTGTATTCGCACAGGGCCACGATGTTGCGGATGTTCTGATCGGTGCGGGCGGGCGTACATTCGCGCAGGAAGCTCACGGCCCATTTCCATTGCAGCCACTCGGGGCGGAAACGGTACAGCAGCGGAGCGTCTTCCTTGCCCAGCCACTTGAGCACCTTCATGGGAGCGGCCGGGTTGGCCCAGGGTTCGGCATGCGAGACCGAGATCTGGCAACCGTTGGCAAAGCTGGTTTCCTGCGCGGCGCCGGGTTGGCGTTCGATGACCGTGACGTCGTATCCCTGCTTTCTGAGGAACCAGGCGGAAGCGGTCCCGATAATGCCTGCGCCCAATACGATCACTTTCATCTTATTCTCCCGGTTGATGCGTGGACTGGATCACGGCGGCGCCGCGTTGCCAGAATAGCTTGCATTGTAAGAATTTCCCGATTGTCGATGTCGCCAATACCGGGTGATGAATTTTGAATAGTTTAAGCGTTAGGCCTATTTTTATTTATAAATAAAAGAAATTGCTTTGCTTCTTTAGTTTTTGGAAGAAGTGAATCGCGCCATTTCTTCCGCCACCGCGCGGGTAACGGTTTCGGCCAGGGACTGGTGCAGGCTTTCCTTGATGCGCTGCGTCAGGATATCGACCAGGTTGTCCATCGCCACCGCCAGTTGGTCCTGCAGGTGTTGTTGCACCACGGTATCGGCTTGCGCCAGCAGGTTCTGCAGCACGTTTTCGCGGATTTCCTGTTCCCAGTTGCGGTATTGCTCGGCTACCGGGCTGAACGGTTCGGGCGCGAAGCCTTGCGCCGGTTGCTGGTAGTGGGTGGCGTCCGGCGCCTGCCAGAAAGCGCCCGGCTGCGGGGCCGAACCGTAGTCGGGCGCGAAGGCGTCGGGCTGGGCCACATAGGTCGGCGGATTGGGGATCGACTGCTGGGGCAGCACCTGGGGCGCTACCGGGATGATTTCGGTCAGCAGGGGAATGTTGTTGTCGTCGTGGTTCATGGCGTTCTCAGCTGGCCACGAAGTGATTGAGCGGATAGCCGCGCTCCTTGTAGAAGCGGTAGCGCTCACGCCCGGCGTTGCGATCGGCTTCCTGGTCGGCCACGATCTCCAGCATCCGTTCGAAGCGGGCGAAGTTGGCGGGCGTCTGGCCGGACAGGTTGATCAGCACCTGGTGGTGCGGCAATTCGACGTCATCGCTGGCGGTGAGGATGATCGGCGTCTGCGCGGCGAGGGCGTCGCCGGCGCTGACGTGGGGCAAGAAGTCCTGTTCGGAAAAGGCCCACAGGGCCTGGTCCAGTTGCTGCAGCTCTTGCGCATCGGTCGCGCGCAGGACGATCTTGCTGCCGGCGCCATGGGCCTTGCGCACCAGGCGGCAGACATAAGCGATCTTTTGCGGGACGTTGCTGTGAAAGTCGATACGGGTCATGGCGGAAGTATAAAGCCACTGCCGCCGCTGTGGGGGGCCGGCACGATAGCTTACTTATAACCCAGCCCTGTGGATACACCGGCAACGTCGCCGGGGTCCGGCTTTCGCCGGCACCACGGAACATATAACTTGTCCCCGTCGTCCTGACGAAAGTCAGGACCCAGCGTCGTTAAGGCTCTTATCGTTAAGGTTTTTATCATCAACGCCATCCCGGATCGCCGAAAGACGATCAGGCCGCCATCCCGCTATGACGCAACAGCGCATCGATGCTCGGTTCACGACCGCGGAAGGCCTTGAACGACTCGATGGCCGGGCGCGAGCCGCCGACGGCCAGGATTTCCTGCTGGAAGCGACGGCCGGTTTCGAGCGACACCACATTGCCACTTTCCTTGGCAGCCTCTTCGAACGCGCCATAGGCATCGGCCGACAGTACCTCGGCCCATTTGTAGCTGTAGTAGCCGGCCGCATAGCCGCCCGCAAAGATGTGCGAGAACGAATGCTGGAAGCGGTTGAATGCGGGCGGCCGGATCACGGCGATACGGTCGCGCACGGCATCGAGCAACTGCTGCACGGTCTGGGCGCCGCCCACTTCGTATTCGTGGTGGATCAGCATGTCGAACAGCGAGAACTCGACCTGGCGCAGCGTCTGCAAGCCGGACTGGAAGTTCTTGGCGGCAATCATCTTGTCGTACAGCGCGCGCGGCAGCTGGGCACCGGTGTCGGCGTGCGAACTCAACTGTTGCAGCACGTCCCATTCCCAGCAGAAGTTTTCCATGAACTGCGAAGGCAGCTCAACGGCATCCCATTCGACGCCCGAAATGCCCGACACGCCCACTTCGTCGACCTGGGTCAGCATATGGTGCAGGCCGTGTCCGAATTCGTGGAATAGCGTGATCACTTCGTCATGCGTAAACAGCGCCGGGCGGGCCACGCCATCGACCACCGCCGGTTCGGTGAAGTTGCACACCAGATAGGCGATCGGGGTTTGCACGCCGTTGGCCGTGAGGCGGCGGGCGCGGGCGTCGTCCATCCAGGCGCCGCCGCGCTTGCCGCTGCGCGCATACAGGTCGAGATAGAACTGGCCGACCAGCTGGCCGTCGCGTTCGATCCGATAGAACTTGACGTCCTGGTGCCACACCGGCGCCGTGTCTGGCTTGATGCTCACACCGAACAATTGCTGCGCCACCTGGAACAGGCCGCCGACCACCCGTGGTTCCGGGAAGTATTGCTTCAGCTCCTGCTCGGAGAACGCATAACGCTGTTCGCGCAGCTTCTCGGATGCATAGGTGCTGTCCCAGGCCTGCAGCGTGTCCAGTCCCAGCTTTTCGCGGGCGAAGCTCTTCAGCTCGTCATAATCCTTTTCGCCGAACGGACGGGCGCGCTGGCCCAGGTCTTCCAGGAAGGCGATCACTTCGGCAGGCGACTGCGCCATCTTCGGCACCAGCGAGACTTCGGCGAAGTTGGCATAGCCCAGCAGCTGCGCCTCTTCCTTGCGCAGGCGCAGGATGTCGTCGATGTTGGCGCTGTTATCCCAGTCGGCTTTGGCGCCGAGTTCGGAGGCCTTGGTGGCGTTGGCGCGGTAGATCTTCTCGCGCAGCGCCCGGTTGTCCGCGTATTGCAGCACCGGGAAGTACGACGGGAAGTGCAGCGTGAACTTGAAGCCCGGCTTGCCGTCTTTCTCGGCGGCGGCGCGCGCGGCTTGCTTGACGTCATTCGGCAGGCCACCCAGTTCGGATTCGTCGTCGACGAACAGGGCGAAATCGTTGGTCGCATCCAGCACGTTTTCAGAGAAGCGGGTGGTCAGCGCGGCGTGCTTTTCCTGGATCTCGGCGAAGCGCTCTTTCTGGTCCTCTGGCAGTTCGGCGCCAGACAGGCGGAAGTCACGCACCGCGTTATCGACCACGCGGCGGCGTGCCGCCGACAGTTGCGCAAAGCCCGGGCTGGCCTGCAGCGCCTTGTATTTGTCGAACAGGGCCAGGTTCTGGCCGATGTCGGTCCAGAACTCCACCAGGCGCGGCTGGTTTTCGTTATAGGTGGCGCGCAGGGCCGGCGTGTCCATCACCGAATTCAGGTGCCCGACCACGCTCCAGGCGCGCCCCAGCTTTTCGGTGGCCGACTCCAGCGGCTCGACGAAATTGTCCCAGGTGACCTCGGCCATCGGCGCTTCCAGCTCGGTCACCAGGCGCGCGGCATCGGCCAGCAGCTTGTCGACTGCGGGGCTGACGTGCTCGGGCTTGATGGCGTCGAATTGGGCATAGCCCGAAAAATCGAGCAGGGGATTGGCGGCGATGTCGTTGGGTGTGGTCATGGGCTCTCGATTCGTTGGGCACGCCCCGCACCATGCGGGGCGTCATTCATTACTTCAGGACCGTTCGGCAGCTTCGATCGTGTTGACCAGCAACATGGTGATGGTCATCGGACCGACGCCGCCCGGCACCGGGGTGATCCAGCCGGCGACTTCCCTGGCGTTGGCAAAATCGACGTCACCGCACAGCTTGCCGTTGTCGTCGCGGTTCATGCCGACGTCGATTACCACCGCGCCCGGCTTGACCATGTCGGCGGTCACGATATTGCGACGGCCGGTGGCCACCACCAGGATGTCGGCGCCACGGGTATGGTGGCCCAGGTCGCGCGTCTTTGAGTTACAGATAGTGACGGTCGCGCCGGCTTGCAAGAGCAACATTGCCTGCGGCTTGCCAACGATGTTGGACGCGCCGACCACTACGGCGTTGGCGCCGCGCACCGGATAATCGATCGATTCGAGCATCTTCATGACGCCATACGGCGTGCAGGGCCGAAACAGCGGCTGGCCGGTCATCAGCAGGCCGGCGTTGCTGATATGGAAACCATCGACGTCCTTTTCGGGCGCGATCGCTTCGATCACCTTGTGCGCATCGATATGCGCCGGCAGCGGCAATTGCACCAGGATGCCGTTGATCTTGGGATCGTTGTTGAGGGCATCGATGCGGGCCAGCAGATCGGCTTCGGTCAGGGTCGCTTCGTATTTCTCGAGCACCGAGTACAGGCCGTTGTCTTCACAGGCCTTGACCTTGTTGCGCACATAGACTTGCGAAGCCGGGCTGTCGCCCACCAGGATCACCGCCAGGCCGGGCTGCTTGCCCTGTGCGGTCAGGGCGGCGGCACGCTTGGCGACTTCGGCGCGCAGTTGTTGGGAGAGCAGGTTTCCATCGATCAGTTGAGCTGGCATGGCAGATATAGAGGCAAAGAGGCTGAAAAGGGGCGGGCAGCAGCGTAACCCGGTGCAGGCCGCGTGCGGCGCAACCCGGAATTATAAAGCGTGCCGCGCCTGCGCAGGCCGTGGCAGTCGAGGCTAATGTTTCTTGGTGGAAAATAAATGCTGCCCGGTTCGGTCGGTACCGCCATTTTTTGGGGCCAACGACGGAAATTGGCGTTTTCGGTTATGCTCCCGCAACTAAATCGCGAGCCCCCTCCCAGGTGCTCGTGCTGAACCGCCATTTTCAAGGACCACCGCATGACCGATCTGCTGACCCGCCGCCTGCAACTGCTTGCCAGTCCGCAACATCTGGGCTTGCTCGGTGGTGGCTTGCGTGGCGTGGAACGCGAGACCCTGCGGGTGGACCGGTCCGGCCAGCTGGCCCATACGCCGCACCCGGTAGCGCTCGGCTCGGCGCTCACCAATGAATTGATCACCACCGATTATTCGGAGTCGCTGGTCGAATTCATCACCCCGGCCGAGCCCGACATCGCCATCGCCCTGCAGCGGCTCGACGAGATCCACCGCTTTGCCTATCCCCGTCTGGGCGGCGAAGTGCTGTGGAATGCCTCGATGCCTTGCGAGTTGCCGCCGGAAGACGAGATTCCGCTGGCCTGGTACGGCTCGTCCCACATCGGCATGCTCAAGCATGTATATAGACGCGGCCTGGCGCTGCGTTATGGCCGCACCATGCAATGCATCGCCGGCATCCATTACAACTTCTCGCTCGACGAGGGTTTGTGGGATGTGCTGCGGGCCGGCGACGAGAGCGACGAGCGGGTCGACGTGTCGGTCTCGCGACGTGATTACCAGTCGGAGCGTTATATCGCGCTGATCCGTAATTTCCGTCGCTACAGCTGGCTGTTGATGTACCTGTTCGGCGCCTCGCCGGCGGTGGCTACCAATTTCCTGCGCGGCCGCCCGCACCAGCTCGAGTCGCTGTCGGCCGATACCCTGTATCTGCCCTACGGCACCAGCCTGCGCATGAGCGACCTGGGTTACCAGAACAATGCCCAGGCCAACATCACGCCGCACTACAACAACCTGCCGGCCTATATCCGCAGCCTGTCGCATGCGGTCAGCGAACCTTATCCGCCGTACGAGGCCATCGGCACCAAGCGCGACGGCGAATGGGTGCAGATCAATACCAACATCCTGCAGATCGAGAACGAGTTCTACTCGGCGATTCGTCCCAAGCGCGTGATCTACAGCGGCGAGCGGCCGGTGCAGGCGCTGTCGGCGCGTGGCGTGCAGTACGTCGAGGTGCGCTGCATGGACATCGACCCCTTCGATCCGCTGGGCATCAACCTGCAGACGGCGCGCTTCCTGGATGTGTTCCTGCATTTCCTGGCGCTGGAGCAAAGCTGCCTCACCTCGGACGCCGAAGGCGCCGAGAACCGCGCCAACTTCATGGCGACCGTCAAGCAAGGGCGCCGCCCCGGCCTGCAATTGCACTTCAAGGGTGAAGCCATCGGCCTGAGCCAGTGGGGCGAGCAATTGCTGGACCGCATGCAGCCGGTGGCCGATTTGCTCGACAGCCATGCCGGCGGCAACGACCATCGCGACGCCCTGGCGGCGCAACGCATCAAGCTGGCCGATCCCGACACGACGCCGTCGGCGCGCGTATTGCGCGAAATCCGCGCCGCTGGCAATTCGTTTGTCGCCTTCGCGCTGCAAAACAGCGCGCAGCAAGCCGAGCAACTGCTGGCGCGACCACTCGATGCCACCCGCACCGCCGAGCTCGAAGCCATCGTTCGGGCCTCGCTGGAAGCCCAGGGGGATATCGAACGGACCCAGATCGGCGACTTCGATACCTTCGTCGCCGCCTATCGCGCCAGTACGCTGGGCAATATAAGCGTCTAGGCAATTTCCCTTTTGTTGTTTAAATGTCATCTCCGTAGAGGCGACCGCTTGCGGTCGCCTCTACGTTTTGGCGCGCCGCAAAGAGCATACTTTGCGTGACAATCCCTCGGAAGGTCAGAAAATCACCGCCCGCAATGGCCCTGTTCATGCCGCTTTGCAGCAAATTTTCATATTATGAAATGACTTATCGTAATTTGAAAATCAAAAATTCCCTGTTAGAATTCGTCGTCCTCAAGGCTGGAAAACCGTACATTAGCCGCTGGTACGGTCCTGATGTCACAGCCGACGGCAATAGATAACGAATGCACTGAACGACCCCGACCGACCCGCTGAGTCCATCAGACCGGCAGGAGCCTTCAACAAACAGGAGACATGACATGTCAGCCCAAATCGACCAAGTCCTGGCGCAGGCCGCCAACGATCCCGACGTGATGGAAACCCAGGAGTGGCTTGACGCCCTCGAAGCCGTGATCGAAAAGGAAGGCCCGGACCGCGCCCACTACCTGATGGAACGCATGGTCGACCTGGCTCGCCGTCGCGGCGCCCATATTCCCTTCTCGAGCAACACGGCCTACGTCAACACGATCCCGGCCGACCAGGGCGAACACTGCCCCGGCAACCTCGAGTATGAAGAGCGCCTGCGTTCGTGGATGCGCTGGAACGCCATGGCCATGGTGGTCAAGGCCAACCGCGTCGATGGCGACCTGGGCGGTCACCTGTCCTCGTTTGCCTCGCTGGCCAACATGCTGGGCATCGGTTTCAACCATTTCTGGCACGCCCCGAGCGAAGACCACGGCGGCGACCTGCTGTACATCCAGGGCCACTCCTCGCCGGGCATCTACGCGCGCGCTTTCCTGGAAGGTCGCCTGACCGAAGACCAACTGATCCATTTCCGTCGCGAAGCCGACGGCAAGGGTCTGTCGTCGTATCCGCACCCCAAGCTGATGCCTGAGTTCTGGCAGTTCCCGACCGTCTCGATGGGCCTGGGCCCGTTGATGGCGATCTATCAGGCGCGCTTCCTGAAGTACCTGCACGCACGCGGCATCGCTAAGACCGACAACCGCAAGGTCTGGGCCTTCTGTGGCGATGGCGAGATGGACGAGCCGGAATCGATGGGCGCCATCGGCATGGCCGGTCGCGAACGCCTGAACAACCTGGTGATCGTGGTCAACTGCAACCTGCAGCGCCTGGATGGCCCGGTGCGCGGCAACGGCAAGATCATCCAGGAACTCGAATCCGACTTCCGTGGCGCTGGCTGGAACGTGGTCAAGGTCATCTGGGGCAGCGGCTGGGACGAGCTGCTGGCCAAGGACAAGGACGGCATCCTGCAAAAGGTGATGATGGAAACCGTCGACGGTGAATATCAGAACTACAAGGCCAAGGATGGCGCCTTCGTGCGCAAGCATTTCTTCGGCAAGCACCCCAAGCTGCTGGAACTGGTCAGCAAGATGTCGGATGACGACATCTGGCGCCTGACCCGCGGTGGTCACGACCCGCACAAGATCTACGCCGCCTTCAAGGTCGCGCAGGACAGCCGCGATCAACCGACCGTGATCCTGGCCAAGTCGATCAAGGGCTATGGTTTCGGCAAGGCCGGCGAGGCGCGCAATACCGCGCACAACACCAAGAAGCTGGACGACGAAGCGATCCGCGCCATGCGCGACCGTTTCCAGCTGCCGATCTCGGACGCCGAGCTGCCTAACATCCCGTTCTTCAAGCCGTCCGAAGACACGCCTGAAATGCAGTACCTGCACGAGCGCCGCAAGGCCCTGGGCGGTTACCTGCCGCAGCGTCGCCCACAAGCCGACGAAAAGCTGCCGGTGCCTGAGCTGTCGGCCTTCCAGGCGATGCTCGAGCCGACCGCCGAAGGTCGTGAAATCTCGACCACGGCTGCGTACTCGCGCGTGCTGACCGCACTGCTGCGCGACCCCAACCTGGGCCAGCGCGTGGTGCCGATCATGGTCGACGAATCGCGTACCTTCGGTATGGAAGGCCTGTTCCGCCAGATCGGTATCTTCAGCCAGGTGGGGCAGCTGTACGAACCGGTCGACAAGGACCAGGTGATGTACTACCGCGAAGACAAGGCCGGCCAGATCCTGCAAGAGGGGATCAACGAAGCCGGTGGTATGAGCTCGTGGATCGCTGCGGCGACCTCGTACTCGACCAACAACCGCGTGATGATCCCGTTCTACACCTACTACTCGATGTTCGGCCTGCAGCGTATCGGCGACCTGGCATGGGCAGCGGGCGATATGCGCGCGCGCGGCTTCCTGATCGGCGGCACCGCCGGTCGTACCACCCTGAACGGCGAAGGCCTGCAGCACGAAGACGGCCACAGCCACGTGTTTGCCTCGGCGATCCCGAACTGCGTGCCTTACGACCCGACCTTCGCCCACGAAGTGGCAGTGATCATCCATGACGGCCTGCGCCGCATGGTGGCCAACCAGGAAGACGTGTTCTACTACATCACCGTGATGAACGAGAACTACGGCCATCCGGGCATCAAGCCGGGCCAGGAAGAGGGCATCCTCAAGGGCCTGTACCTGCTCAACGAAAGCGAAAAGAAGAACAAGCTGCGCGTGCAACTGCTGGGTTCCGGCACCATCCTGCGCGAAGTCATCGCCGCCGCCGATCTGCTGCGCGACGACTGGAAGGTCGATGCCGATGTCTGGTCGGCGCCGTCCTTCACGCTGCTGGCGCGCGATGGCCAGGATGTCGAACGCTGGAACATGCTGCATCCGGCCGAGACCGCCAAGAAGAGCTACTTCGAGCAATCGCTGGAAGGCAGCGAAGGCCCGATCGTGGTGTCCACCGACTACATGCGCACCTATGCCGAACAGGTTCGCGCGTTCGTGCCGAAGGGCCGTTCGTACAAGGTGCTGGGCACCGACGGCTACGGTCGCTCCGACACCCGCGCCAAGCTGCGCGAGTTCTTCGAAGTGAACCGTTACTTCGTGACCGTGGCCGCATTGAAGTCGCTGGCCGACGAAGGCAAGATCAAGGGTTCCGTGGTGGCCGAGGCGATCGCCAAATATGGCATCGATCCGAACAAGCCGAACCCGGTGACCGTATAAGTCTCTGAATCACAGGATCATCCCCGCCTCAGCCGAACTGACCGCGGGGATGTGTCTTGTGCGAGACCTTCCGAAAGCAGGAGGCCGGCGCCAGTCATGCCATACTCTGGCTGCGGCAGCAGGACCTTCACAACGCGACACAGCAGTCCCCGGCCAGTGGCGGGGACACAGAACAATGGAGCGCAACAGATGAGTCAAGTCGAAGTAAAAGTCCCGGACATCGGCGATTTCAAGGAAGTCGAAGTCATCGAGGTGATGGTCAAGGTGGGCGACACCGTCAAGGTCGATCAATCGCTGGTGACTGTCGAATCCGACAAGGCCAGCATGGAAATCCCGTCGAGCCAGGCCGGCGTCGTCAAGGAAATCAAGGTCAAGGTCGGTGACAAGATCGCCGAAGGTTCGCTGCTGGTGATCGTCGAGGCCGAAGGCGCCAGCGCGCCGGCCGCGGCGCCCGCCCAGGCTGCTGCTGCAGCCCCGGCTGCGGCACAGGCATCGGCGCCAGCACCGGCACCTGCGGCTGCCGCTGCCGCCGCACCTGCGGCCGGCGGCGTGATCGAGATCGAAGTGCCGGACATCGGCGACTTCAAGGAAGTCGAAGTCATCGAGGTGATGGTCAAGGTCGGCGACACGGTCAAGGCCGAGCAATCGCTGCTGACCGTCGAATCCGACAAGGCCAGCATGGAGATTCCATCGAGCCACGCCGGCGTCATCAAGGAATTGCGCATCAAGCTGGGCGACAAGGTCGCCAAGGGCAGCATCATCGCCACGCTCGAAACCACCGGCGGCGCGCCGGCGGCGGCCCCGGCTGCTGCTGCCGCGCCTGCGGCCCAGGCACCTGCGGCCGCAGCGCCTGCCGCAGCTTCGGCCCCGGCGGCTGCCGCAGCTGCGCCGGCCATCGCCAGCGCCTCTGCCGTCAGCACCGGCGGCAAGGCGCACGCCTCGCCATCGGTACGCAAGTTCGCGCGCGAACTGGGTGTCGACCTGGGTCGTGTGCCGGCCACTGGCCCCAAGGGCCGTATCCTGCAGATCGATGTCCAGAACTTCGTCAAGGGCGTCATGGCCGGCAGCACGCAAGTGGCCAGCGCACCGGGCAAGAACGGTAGCGGCGCCGGCATGGACCTGCTGCCATGGCCGTCGCTCGACTTCAGCAAGTTCGGCAACACCGAGTTGCTGCCGCTGTCGCGCATCAAGAAGATCAGCGGCCCCAACCTGCATCGCAACTGGGTGATGATCCCGCACGTGACGCAGTTCGACGAAGCCGATGTCACCGAGCTCGAAGAATTCCGCAAGACCTCCAACGACGCCTATGCCAAGGCCAAGTCGCCGGTCAAGCTGACCATGCTGGCGTTCGTGATCAAGGCCAGCGTCTCGGCCCTGAAGAAATTCCCGGCCTTCAATTCGTCGCTGGACGCCAAGGGCGAGAACCTGATCCTGAAGCAGTACTACAACATCGGCTTCGCCGCCGATACGCCGAACGGCCTGGTGGTGCCGGTGATCAAGAACGCCGACCAGAAGACCATCGGCCAGATCGCCACGGAAATGGGCGACCTGTCGGCGCAGGCGCGTGACGGCAAGCTCAAGCCGGCCGACATGCAAGGCGCGACCTTCACCATCTCGTCGCTGGGCGGCATTGGCGGCACGGCCTTCACGCCCATCATCAACGCACCTGAAGTGGCGATCCTGGGCCTGTCCAAGTCGACCATCAAGCCGGTATGGGATGGCAAGCAATTCGTGCCGCGCCTGATCCTGCCGACTTCGTTGTCCTACGACCATCGCGTGGTCGATGGCGCAATGGGCGCCCGCTTCTCGGCCTACCTGGCCGAAGTGCTGGGCGACCTGCGCAAGTCCCTGCTGTAAGCGGGACCAGGCGTGCCGGCCCCGGCTGGCACGCGCATGGACAACAGAACATAACGGAGTCAAGACAATGAGTCTCTCGGAAGTCAAGGTCCCCGATATCGGCGACTTCAAGGAAGTGGAAGTAATTGAGCTGCTGGTCAAGGTGGGCGACACGATCAAGGTCGACCAATCGCTGATCACGGTCGAATCCGACAAGGCCAGCATGGAAATCCCGTCGGTCGCCGCCGGCGTGGTCAAGGAACTGAAGGTCAAGGTGGGCGACAAGGTCGCCGAAGGCTCGATCCTGCTGCTGGTGGAAGCCAGTGGCGAGGCCGCCGCGCCTGCTCCCGCCGCCGCCCCAACACCTGCTGCCGCTGCGGCGCCAGCGGCACCGGCAGCGTCCGCCGCAGCCCCTGCTGCAGCACCGGCGGCTGCCAGCTTTGGCGGTAATGCCGATGTCGAATGCGACGTCATGGTGCTAGGCGGTGGTCCCGGTGGTTACTCCGCCGCATTCCGTGCCGCCGACCTGGGATTGAACACCGTCATCGTCGAGCGCGACGCCACCCTGGGCGGGGTCTGCCTCAACGTCGGTTGCATTCCCTCCAAGGCGTTGTTGCACGTCACTTCGGTGATCGATGAAACGGCCAACATGGCTTCGCATGGCGTGACCTTCGGCAAGCCCGAGATCGACATCGACAAGCTGCGCGGCTATAAGGACAAGGTCATCGGCACCATGACCGGTGGCCTGGCCGGCATGGCCAAGGCTCGCAAGGTGGCGGTGGTGCGTGGTGACGGCCAGTTTGCCGGCCCCAACCACATCGAAGTGACGGCCGAGGATGGCAGCAAGAAGGTGGTCAAGTTCAAGCAGGCCATCATCGCTGCCGGTTCGTCGGTGGTGAACCTGCCTTTCGTGCCGCAAGACCCGCGCATCGTCGATTCGACCGGCGCGCTGGAATTGCGCCAGGTGCCCAAGCGCATGCTGGTCATCGGCGGCGGCATCATCGGCCTCGAAATGGCCACTGTCTATTCGACGCTGGGTGCGCGCATCGATGTGGTCGAGATGCTGGACGGCCTGATGCAGGGCGCCGACCGCGACATGGTCAAGGTCTGGCAGAAGTTCAACGAGAAGCGCTTCGACAACGTCATGGTCAAGACCAAGACGGTAGCGGTCGAAGCCCTGCCTGAAGGCATCAAGGTCACCTTCGAAGCCGCTGAAGCCGGCGCCAAGGCGCCCGAGCCGCAACTGTACGACCTGGTGCTGGTGGCCGTCGGTCGCAGCCCCAACGGCAAGAAGCTGTCGGCCGACAAGGCCGGCGTGATCGTCGGCGAGCGCGGTTTCATCCCGGTCGATAGCCAGATGCGCACCAACGTGCCCAACATCTTCGCCATCGGCGACCTGGTGGGCCAGCCGATGCTGGCGCACAAGGCGGTGCATGAAGGCCATGTGGCGGCTGAAGCCGCTGCCGGCCAGAAGAGCCATTTCGACGCCAGCGTGATTCCATCGGTGGCCTACACCGATCCGGAAGTGGCGTGGGTGGGTGTGACCGAAGACGAAGCGAAGGCGCGTGGCATCAAGTTCGAGAAGGGCCACTTCCCGTGGGCTGCCTCGGGTCGCGCGGTGGCCAACGGTCGTGCCGAAGGCTTCACCAAGTTGCTGTTCGACGCCGAGACCCACCGCATCATCGGTGGCGGCATCGTCGGCACGCACGCCGGCGACATGATCGGTGAAGTGGCCCTGGCCATCGAGATGGGCGCCGACGCCGTCGACATCGGCAAGACCATCCACCCGCATCCGACGCTGGGCGAATCGCTGGGCATGGCGGCGGAAGTGGCCGAAGGCTCTTGTACCGACCTGCCGCCGGTACGCAAGAAGTAAGCATCAAGTCCGGGTCATCGGGAATGCCGCCCAGTCTTTGACTGGGCGGCATTTTTTTTGCCCGGATTCCAACCTGCCAGTTGATCGATAACCTCTGGAATTGCAGGGGACACGCGGGATCCAGGCGCTAAGCGTTGGAAAGTCACAGCTTATGCAAGCCCTGCCATCAGGCGCTACACCAGCTTGCCCGGATTCATGATCAGGTTCGGATCGAAGGCTTGCTTGATGCGCATCATCAGTTCCATCTCCAGCGGCTGCTTGTAGTGTTTCAGTTCATCGCGCCGCAATTGGCCGACGCCATGTTCGGCGCTGATGCTGCCGTTCATCTTCGTCACCAGGTCATGCACCAGCCGGTTCAGCACCAGGGTCGCGTGCTTGACTTCGTCATAGGTCGACGACAGCGCAATCATCACATTGAAGTGCAGGTTGCCATCGCCCAGGTGGCCGAAGTTGATGATCTCGCAGCCGACGATGCCGGCGCCTGCAATGGCCTGGCTGGCCGCTTGCGTGAAGGGGGCCAGCGACGAGATCGGCAGTGCGATGTCGTGCTTGATCACCTTGCCGGCGCGCACCTGCGCCTGCGAAATGCCTTCGCGCAGTTTCCATAGCGCCGCGCTCTGGGCCTGGCTGGCGCAGAACATGGCGTCGCCGATCAGATCCTCTTCCAGCGCCTGTCCCAGCACATCTTCCAGCATCTGCTGCAGGCCGCTATCTTCGGTGTCGGCCAGTTCGATCAGCGCGTTGAATGCGGCCGCCTGCGCCAGCGGCGCGCGGGTATCTGCCACCTGCGCCAGCACCAGTGCCAGCGATGCGGCCGACATCATCTCGAAGGCCACCAGCCGTTCACCGCAGCGGGCCCGGGTGCGGGCCAGCAGATCGACCAGTTGTTCCAGCGAGTCGGCGCCGACCCAGGCAGTGGCGCGTGCATGCGGTTGCGCAAAGAGTTTCAGCACGGCGCCGGTGATGACGCCCAGCGTGCCTTCGGAGCCGATGAACAGATCGCGCAGGTCGTAACCGGTGTTGTCCTTGCGCAGGCCGCGCAGGCCGCTCCAGATGCGGCCATCGGGCAGCACCACTTCCAGTCCCAGCGCCAGTTCACGCATGTTGCCAAAGCGCAGCACGGCGATGCCGCCGGCATTGGTGGCAAGGTTGCCGCCGACGGTGCAACTGCCTTCGGCGCCCAGGCTCAACGGAAAATAACGGCCGACTTCCTGCGCGGCTTGCTGCGCGTGCGCCAGGATCACGCCGGCATCGACCGTCATGGTGTTGTTGAGCGGGTCCACGTCGCGGATCCGGTTCATGCGGGTGGTCGACAGGATCACCTGCGCGCCGCTGTCGTCGGGCGTGGCGCCGCCGCTCATGCCGGTGTTGCCGCCCTGAGTGACGATCGGCGTATGGGTCACATGGCACAGCCGCACCACCTCGGCGGTTTCGGCGGTGTTGGCCGGACGCACGACGGCGGCCACGCGGCCCTGCCATTTGCCCAGCCAATCCTTGAGGTAGGGCGCTTGTTGGTCGGTGTCGGTGACCAGGCCGGCATCGCCGACGATGGCACGCAGTTGCGTCATCAGTTGCTGGGTGTCGTGGCTCATCTCAGGCTCCATGCCAGTTCATCTTTACGCGGCCGATGGCCATGGCGACCGCTGCCTGGCTGGGCTCGACCACCGGCACCCCCAGCGCCTGCTGCAGGGCGTCGCGATATTGCGCCATGCCGGCGCAGCCCATCACGATCACATCGGCGCCGCGTTCGTCGCGCAGCCGGCGCCCGACCTCGATCATGCGCGCCAGCGTGCGCTCGGCCTGCGACAACTCGGTCACGTTCAATCCGATCGCCAGTTCGCCGGCCAGCCGCGCCTGCACGCCCATGGCGCCATAGGCGCGCAGATGGCGCGCGATGGAGCCATCGAGGATGGCGATCACGCCGAAGCGCTGGCCCAGCGTCAATGCCGTGAGGATGCCGCTTTCCATGATGCCCAGCACCGGCACCTTGACCGCCTCGCGCACCGCATACAGGCCGGGGTCCGAGAAGCAGGCGATGACGAAGGCCGATGCGCGCGCCTCGAGCGAGCGCGCCAGCGTGGCCAGGGGCAGGGCGACCGCGTCGACGTCCTGCTGGCTCTGGATGCCGGGCGGCCCCGACGGCAGCGACAGGCATTCGATGTCGGGACCGCCGGCCATGCGCAGTGGCGCCATGGCGGCATCGATGCCGTCGGTGACGCGCCCGGTGCTGTTGGGATTGATGACGAAGATGGTCTGGCGCGGGTGAGCAGGAACAGGAGTGGGCATGGGCGTTGTGCGGTTGGGCCGGGGGATGCGACAACTCTACCCCAGGCCGCTGGGCATGCTCCTTGCTCATTTGTCGGTTCCCCTTAACATCCTGTTATGCATGGTGGCGACTCATGGCATTGAACCTGCGTCAGATCGAAATCTTCCGTGCGGTGATGATCACCGGCTCCATCAGCGGTGCGTCGCAATTGCTGTTCGTCTCGCAGCCCGCGGTCAGCCGGCTGTTGTCGCATACCGAGCAGCGGGTCGGCTTTGCGCTGTTCGAACGCATCAAGGGGCGGCTGTATGCCACCCCGGAAGCCAAGAAGCTGTTCCATGAGGTCGAGAGCGTCTACCAGGCGGTGCAGCGCGTGAACGAACTGGCCACCGACCTGGCCGACAATCGCAGCGGCATTCTCAACATCGTCTCCAGCCCCAGCATCGGCCAGATGCTCATTCCGCAGGCGCTGACGCTGTTTCGCAGCCATCATCCCGAGGTCAAGCTGAGCTTCCATTGCCTCAGCTACGGCTATCTGAAGGAACGCCTGCTCAATCGCCAGGCCGATCTCGGCATCATCATCCTGCCCATGGAACATCCCAACCTGGATGTCACGCCCCTGTGCAGCAATCGCCTGGTCTGCGTGCTGCCCTATAACCACGAGCTTACCCGGCGCGGCACGCTGACGCTGGCCGACCTGCGGCCGTTTCCGCTGATTGCCTATGATCGCGACTCGCCTTTCGGCGGGATCGTGGGGCGCTTCTACCAGGCCGAGGAAGAACCGTTGCGGCCCTTCATGGAAGTGGGCTCGCCCCAGAACGCCTGCTCGCTGGTGCAGATGGGCGCCGGGGTGGCGCTGGTGGATGAGTTCTCGGTGCGCAGCTGGGCCGGCAGCAGCCAGATGGTGGTGCGGCCGGTGGCGCGCGCGCCCATCCTGCAGGCCAACTTGGTGCACATGCGACTGGAACCTTTGTCGCAGCTGACCCAGGCCTTCATCGGCGAGTTGCGCCAATTGGTGCAGGCGCAGGGCTACGGCTTGCCGTCGACTGAGAAGGCCGTCGGGCATTAACAGCAGGTTAAGGATTGCGCACAAAAAGGAAAGCGACAGGACCCCGGCCCTCCACCACAATGAATTTCAATCTGACCGCTCGCCGGTTCACCTTGTCATCGTCATTACGGAAACTTCATGTCCCATTCCAACGCATCGCTGTCCACCGCGCGTGGCGTCTATACGATCTGCCCCACGCCTTTCTTCGCCGATGGTTCGCTCGACCTCGGCAGCATCGCCACGCTGGTCGATTTCCAGATCGAGGCGGGCGTATCGGGCCTGGCCATCCTGGGCTTCCTGGGCGAGGCGCACAAGTTGTCCAATGCCGAACGGCGCGCCGTGGCCGAGACCTTCGTCAGGTGCGCAGCCGGTCGCGTGCCGGTGTGGGTGGGCGTGCGCGCCCTGGGCCTGGCCGGCGCCATCGAACAGGCGCAGGAAGCGGCCCAGGCGGGCGCGGCAGCGGTATTTGCCGCGCCCCTCGACAACGCCTCCGATGCGGTGCAGTTCGACTATTACAAGTCGCTCGCCGCCGTGCTCGACATTCCGGTGGTGATCCACGACTTCCCGGACTCGTTCGGCACCGAAATCAAGGCCGAGGTGATTGCCCGGCTGGGGCGCGAGGGCGGCGTCAATTTCATCAAGATGGAAGAGCCCCCGGTGGGCCAGAAGATCAGCCGCATCCGCGATCTGGCCGGTGAATCCATGCGCATCTTCGGCGGTCTCGGCGGCGTGTACTTCCTGGAAGAACTGCAACGCGGCGCAGTCGGCACCATGACCGGCTTTGCGTTTCCCGAGATCCTGGTGCGCATCCACCGGAAGTTTGCCGCCGGCGACCTCGCGGGCGCCGCCGCCACGTTCGACAAATATTGCCCGCTGATCCGCTACGAGTTCCAGCCCAAGATCGGCCTGTCGCTGCGCAAGTATGTCTACCGCAAGCGCGGCGTGATCTCGAGCGACGCGATCCGCTCGCCCGGGATGCGCATCGACCCCGAGACCGAACGCGAACTGGAGGGCGTGATCGCCCGCGTCGGCCTGTCGCTGGACCAGCGCGGCGCGCTGGTCATCGAATAAGGGGACGACATGGATCTGGGTATCGCAGGACGCACCGCACTGGTGTGCGCATCGAGCAAGGGGCTGGGCCTGGCCTGCGCCGCGTCGCTGGCGCGCGAAGGCGTGGCCGTGACCATGACCGCGCGCGGCGGCGAAGTGCTGGAGGCGGCCGCGCAACGCATCCGTGAACAGACCGGCGCCACCATCCGCACCGTGGTCGGCGACATCACCACCGCCGAGGGCCGGGCACTGGCGCTGGCGGCGTGCCCCCAGCCCGATATCCTGGTGACCAACGCCGGCGGCCCCAAGCCGGGCGACTTTCGCGAGTGGTCGCGCGAAGACTGGATCGCCGCCATCGACGCCAACATGCTCACGCCCATCGAACTGATCAAGGCCACCGTCGACGGCATGATGGCGCGCGGCTTCGGGCGCATCGTCAACATCACCTCGGGCGCGGTCAAGGCACCGATCGATATCCTGGGATTGTCCAACGGCGCCCGTTCCGGACTGACCGGTTTCGTCGCCGGCCTGGCGCGCACTACGGTGGCACGCAACGTCACCATCAACAACCTGCTGCCAGGGCCGTTCGAGACCGACCGCCTGTTGACCACGGCCGCCGCCAGCGCCCGCGCCAGCGGCAAGAGCGCCGACGAGATACTGGCGGCGCGTCGTGCCGCCAACCCGGCTGGTCGCTTCGGCCATCCGGACGAATTCGGTGATGCCTGCGCCTGGCTGTGCAGCGCCCGGGCCGGCTTCGTCACCGGGCAGAACCTGCTGATGGACGGCGGCGCCTATCCGGGTACCTATTGAGGAGTGCTGATGGACTTTGACCTCACCATTCGCGGCGGTCGCATCTCTACCGATCGCGACACCTTCGTGGCCGACATCGGCGTCAAGGATGGCGTGATCGTGAAGATCGCGCGCGACTTGCCGGCCGGACGCCAAGACATCGATGCCAGCGGTCGCTGGGTGCTGCCCGGCGGCATCGACAGCCACTGCCACATCGAACAGTTGTCCGGCATGGGCATGATGTGCGCCGACGATTTCTACTCGGGCACCGTGTCGGCGGCCTTCGGCGGCACCACCACCATCATCCCGTTCGCGGCCCAGCATCGCGGCAACCGGATTCCCGATGTGATCTCGGATTACGCCCGGCGCGCACGCGAAAAGGCCGTGATCGATTACGGCTTTCACCTGATCCTGGCCGATCCCGATGAGCAGGCGCTGCAACACGACCTGCCGCAGGCGATCCGCGAGGGCATCACCTCGCTCAAGGTCTACATGACCTACAACGCCTTGAAGCTGGACGACTACCAGTTGCTGGACGTGATGGCGCTGGCCGGGCGCGAAGGTGCGCTGGTGATGATCCATGCCGAGAACCACGACATGATCCGCTGGCTGGCTTCGCGCCTGCTGGACCAGGGCCACACCGCACCCAAATTCCATGCCGTCGCGCACGATCCGCTGGCCGAAGCCGAAGCCAGCAACCGCGCTATCGCGCTGTCGCGCCTGATCGGCGTGCCGGTATTGATCGTTCACGTGGCCGGCGCCGAGACGGTGCAGACCATTCGCGCCGCCAAGTTGCTGGGCGCGCAGATCTTTGCCGAGAGCTGTCCGCAATACCTGTTCCTGACCGCCGAGGATATCGACCTGCCCGGGGTGGAAGGCGCCAAGTATTGCTGCAGCCCGCCGCCGCGCGACGCCAATGCCCAGGAAGCGGTATGGGCTGGCCTGAAGGATGGCACGCTGGGCATGTACTCGTCGGATCATGCGCCGTATCGCTTCGACGAAAGCGGCAAGCTGCCGCGTGGCGAGGACACCACCTTCAAGGAAATGGCCAACGGCGTGCCCGGCATCGAGTTGCGTCTGCCGCTGCTGTTTTCGGAAGGCGTGCTGGGCGGGCGCATCAGCATCAACGAATTCGTGCAACTGACGGCCACCAACCATGCCCACATGTATGGCCTGTCGCATTGCAAGGGCAACCTGGCTGAAGGGCTGGATGCCGATATCGTCATCTGGGACCCGCAGCGCCAGCAAACCATCACGGCCGCCATGCTGCATGACAACGTCGGCTACACGCCCTATGAAGGGCGGCAGATCACCGGCTGGCCCGAGACCGTGCTCAGCCGTGGACGGGTGGTCGTCAGCGACGGTGAACTCAGGGTCGAGCGCGGCTCGGGGCGCTACATCGCCCGGCAGTGTCCGGAACCGGCCAGTATCGCGCGCAAGTCGGCGCGCAGTCATTTGCCGGGTTTGCTCGGCCTCAAGGGAAAAGCATGGGACGAGAATTGAACATGAACGCAGACAAGCAGCGCTTCGGCCTGGCGGTGGCGCAGATGGGGCCGGTACACCTGGCCGATGACCGTCGCATCGTAGTGGCGCGGCTGATCGAGATGTTGCGCGAGGCAGCCTCGCGTGGGGCCCGGATGGTGGTGTTTCCGGAACTGGCGCTGACCACGTTCTTCCCGCGCTACTGGATGGAGGACGAGGCCGAGGTCAATGCCCGTTTCTTCGAAGCCGAGATGCCCGGCCCCGAGACGCGTCCCCTGTTCGAACTGGCGGCGCAATTGAAGGTGGGCTTCTACCTCGGCTACGCCGAACTGACCCCAGACGGCCATCGCTATAACAGTTCGATACTGGTCGACGAGCATGCCAGGATCGTGGCCCGCTATCGCAAGATCCATTTGCCCGGCCACAGCGATCACAAGCCAGATGCGCCGTTCCAGCATCTCGAGAAAAAATACTTCGAGGTCGGCAACGATGGCTTTGGCGTGAGCGACATGCTGGGCACCCGCATCGGCCAGTGCCTGTGCAATGACCGCCGCTGGCCCGAGACCTATCGCGTCATGAGCCTGCAGAGCGCGCGGCTGGTGGTGCTGGGCTATAACACGCCATCGTGGAACATCCATTGGAGCGAGCCGCCGCACCTGCGCATGTTCCATCACCTGCTGTCGCTGCAGGCCAACGCCTACCAGAACGGGCTGTGGGTGGCGGCCGCCGCCAAGTGCGGCGCGGAAGATGGCTTCCACATGATCGGCGGCTCGGCCATCGTCGCGCCCACCGGCGAGATCGTAGCGCAGGCGCAGGGCGAAGAGGACGAAGTGATCTTCGCCAACTGCGACCTCGGCCTGGGCGAAACCTTCCTCGAACACGTCTTCAATTTTGCCAAGCATCGCCGTCCCGAGCATTACCGCCTGATCGTCGAGCGCACCGGCGCCGGCGCACCGCTAACCCCGTCCGATCTTTCCACACAGGAGTGAAGAAATGATTTCGTCCAAGTTGTCGCTGAAGTGTTCCCAACTGGCGCTGGCCGCCGTCATGTCGCTGGCCGCCACCTGTGCCCTGGCGCAAACGGGGCCACTCAAGACTGGCGTCGACGCTACCTTTGCGCCGCATGCCATGGTCAAGCTGGGCGGCGGCCTGCAGGGTTTCAATATCGACCTGGGCGAAGAGCTGGCGCGTCGCCTGGGGCGCAAGATCGAGATCGAGGGCACCGAGTTCTCGGGACTGGTGCCGGGGCTGAATGCCAAGAAATATGACTTCGTGCTGGCGCCGGTGACGGCCACGCCCGAGCGCGCCAAGAGCATGTTGTTTACCGAAGGCTATCTCGACACCGACTACACCTTCGTCATCAAGAAGGGCGCCGCGCCGATCCACGCGCTGGAGGATTTGAAGGGCAAGACGATCTCGGTCAACAAGGGGTCGGCCTACGAGATCTGGGCCAAGGATAATGCCGGCAAATACGGTTTCAAGTATGACGTCTATGGCAACAATGCCGACGCCGTGCAGGCGGTGCAATCGGGCCGGGCCGAGGCCAACCTGGCCGGCAGCACCGTCGCCGCCTGGGCCGCCAAGCAGAATCCTGCGGTGCAGACCACGCTCACCATCAAGACCGGCCTGGTGTGGGCGCTGGCTTTCCGGCTCGACGACCGTGCCGGGCGTGACGCCGCCGGCAACGCCCTGAAGTGCATGAAGCAGGATGGCACGCTGGGCAAGATCGCCCAGAAGTGGTTCGGCTATACCCCGGCGGCGGACGCCACCGTGGTCAAGGTCGGCGTGGGCCAGGGCGTGCCGGGACTGGATGGCTACGACCCGACCCCGGTCACGCCTAAATGCAGCTGAGAGCAGCCATGATCGCTTCGCCCATCCTCGAAATCGTCGGGCTGCATAAATCCTATGACGGCAACCAGGTGCTGCGTGGCATCGACCTGCGCGTGCGCGCCGGTCAGCTGGTGTGCGTGATTGGCCCGTCGGGGTCGGGCAAGAGCACCATGCTGCGCTGCTGCAACCGGCTGGAACAGCCCAGCGCCGGGCAGATCGTGGTGGACGGCGTCGATATCATGCATGCGCGCACCGACCTGAACCAGGTGCGCCAGAAGATCGGCATGGTGTTCCAGCAATTCAACCTGTATCCGCACCTGACGGTGCTGGGCAATGTCATGCTGGCATTGAAGAAAGTGCAGCGCCATCCGCACGCCGAGGCGCTGGTGCGTGCACGGCGGGCCTTGCAGCAGGTGGGCATGCTGGACAAGATCGACGCCTATCCCGGCCAGTTGTCGGGCGGGCAGCAGCAGCGGGTGGGCATCGCCCGCGGCATTGCACTGGAACCCAAGGTCATGTTGTTCGATGAACCTACCAGCGCGCTCGATCCGGAACTGGTGGGCAGCGTATTGCAGGTCATGCGTCAATTGCGCGAGGCCGGCATGACCATGCTGGTGGTGACCCACGAGATGGCTTTCGCCCGCGCTGCCGCCGACCGGGTGGTGTTCATGGATGGCGGCGTGATCGTCGAGGAGGGCGCCCCGGAGCAGATCTTCGGCGATCCGCAGCAGGCCCGCACCAAGGCCTTCGTGTCGCGCTATTCGGGCCAGCAGGCCCAGCACTGAGGCGGCGAACCCACATGCAGCAATTCATCTTCACTTTCTTCAACGCCGAGGTCGCCGGCCGCTACTGGCCGGACATCCTGCGCGGCATGGGCGTGACCGTGTTGCTGAGCCTGGCGGTGATCGCCGCCGGCCTGTTGCTCGGCTTGCTGCTGGCGGTGCTGCGCGCGACCGGGCAGCGCGCCGTGGGCCTGGCGGTGGTGGCCTTCGCCGACATCATGCGCTCGCTGCCGCCGCTGATCCTGATCATCGTGCTGTTCTTCGCGTTTCCGTATATCGATCTGTCGATGTCGTCCTTCACCGCCACCTGGCTGGCGCTGTCGCTGGTGCTGGCGGCCTATGCCGAGGAAAGCATCTGGGCCGGTATCCTGGCCTTGCCGCAGGGACAGCGTGAAGCGGCGCGCTCGACCGGCCTGTCGTGGACCCAGACCATGCTGTGGGTGGTGTTGCCGCAGGCGCTGCGCATGGCGGTGCCGCCGCTGACCAATCGCGTTATCTCGATCACCAAGAACACTGCGCTGGGCTCGGTGGTGGCCTTGTCCGAAATCCTCAATACCGCACAGGCGGCCAGCAGCAATGCCGGCAACCCGACGCCGCTGATGCTGGGAGCGGCGGCCTATCTGGTGATCTTCATCCCGGTCGTCCTGTTTGCGCGCTGGCTCGAAACCCGCTGGCGCTGGAAGCGCTGAACCATGGAAGCCTTGCTACAGAATTTCTTCAACCTGCAGGTCTACCGCGAGGTATTGCCTTTCCTGCTGGGGGGATTGTGGACCACCGTGTGGCTGTCGCTGCTGGTGATCCCGATTGGTGTCGTGTCGGGCCTGGCGCTGGCCTTGCTGGCGACCCAGAGCGGCTCGCGCGCGGTGCGCATTGCGGTCGCGGTGTATGTGGATTTCTTTCGCTCGTTCCCGCCGCTGGTGCTGCTGATCCTGATCTACTTCGGCGCGCCTTTCCTGGGGCTGGACCTGCCCAAGCTGGTGGCGGTGGCGATCGGCTTCATGTTCAACAACTCCAGCTACTTTGCCGAAGTGTTTCGCGCCGGTATCGAAAGCATCCCGCGCGGCCAGATGGAAGCGGCGCGCTCCACCGGCCTGTCGCGCCTGCAGGCGCTGGCCTATGTGGTGGTGCCGCAGGCCACCCGCAACGCCTTGCCCGACCTGGTGGGGAATTGCATCGAAGTCATCAAGCTGACCACCATCGCCAGCGTGGTCGCCTTGCCGGAGCTGTTGCGGGTAGCGCGCGATGCCCAGTCGCTGGTGTACAACCCGTCGCCGATCGTGCTGGCGGCGTTGTTGTACCTGATGCTGCTATGGCCGCTGGTGCGCTGGCTGTCGCGGCTGGAGCATCGCAACCGCGCCCAGCATTGAACGGCTCAACCGTTGAGCAGTTTCATGCTGGCCTCGGTATAACGTGCGCCGGCCACCGCGCCCGGCGCAAACACATCGGCCAGCTTCTTGAGATCGTCGGCGTCGAGCTTGACGCTGGCTGCGCCAGCGTTTTCGTCGAGGTAACGACGGCGCTTGGTGCCGGGAATCGGCACGATGTGCGGGTCTTGCGCCAGCACCCAGGCCAGCGCCAGCTGGGCCGGTGTGCATTGCTTGCGCAGCGCCAGTTGCCGGACCTGTTCCACCAGCGCCATGTTGCGATCGAAGTTGTCGGCCGCGAAACGCGGGTTGCTGCGGCGAAAGTCATCGCTCGCCAGATCGTCGGGTTTGCCGATGGCGCCGGTGAGAAAGCCCCGTCCCAGCGGACTATAGGCGACGAAGCCGATGCCCAGGCGGCGGCAGGCGGCCAGCGTGTCCTGCTCGGGATCGCGGGTCCATAGCGAATACTCGCTCTGCAAGGCGGTGATCGGGTGCACCTTGTGGGCGCGCTCGATGGTCTCCACCGAGGCTTCGGACAAGCCGATATGACGGATCTTGCCGGCCTTCACCAGGTCCGACAGTATCCCCACCGTGACTTCGATGGGCGTGTTGGGATCGACCCGATGCTGGTAATACAGGTCGATGGTGTCGATGCCCAGGCGCTTGAGGCTGCCTTCGACCGCTGCGCGGATGTAAGCGGGGCTGCCATCGACGCCGCGCGCGGCGCCATCGCCGGGTGTGCGCACGATGCCGAACTTGGTGGCGATGAAGAACTTGTCGCGGCGTCCCCGGATGGCACGGCCGACCAGCTCTTCATTGGTGTAGGGACCATACATGTCGGCCGTGTCGAGCAGGGTCACGCCCAGCTCCAGCGCGCGGTCGATGGTGGCCAGCGATTCGGTGTCGTCGCGATCGGCATAGAAGTCGCTCATGCCCATGCAACCCAGGCCGATGGCGGAGACCAGCGGGCCGTTGTCGCCCAGGCGGCGCGAGCTGACTTGTGAATCGGGTTGCAATTGATCAGGTGGGATGGGTTGTGGCATTTGGCGTCCTGTAATGATTGTCATGGAGTGGCGGCGACTGCCGTGCACTGGTCGACAGCAGCCTGTCGCTCCAGTTCGCCGTAGAGCGCGATCTTTTGCTGCAAGACCTGCAGGTTGCCCTGCAGTTCGGCCAGCGTGGCTTCGACCGCAAGCGTGTGCGCTTGCAGCAGCGCCTTGCGCTGGCTGACGCTTTCCACGGTGTTGCCCCGGCGTCGCAGTTGGGCGTAGTGCAACATGGCCCGCAACGGTAGTCCGGTCGACTTGAGCTTCTGCAGGAAGGCGATCCAGTTCAGGTCGTCCGGTCCAAAGCGCCGGTGGTGGTTGTCGCCGCGCCCGACCGGATCGAGCAGGCCGATGCGTTCGTAATAGCGCAGCGTATGCACCGTCAGGCCGGTCGCCTCGGCGGCCTGGGCAATGGTCATGGAAGTCGTCATGGGATTGAGTCTATTAGTTGGAGTGCACTCTAGGTCAAGCGGGTTTTGCACAACCTCGACTTGTCTATCGGCATTGCCAAAATGACATTGCCAGGAAGGGCCATAAGTCTGCTGCAGTGGGGGAGGTGGCGACCGACGGCTAGGAAGGGGCGCAGATCGCCGACCTTGCTGCAACGCTGCTGCCAGGAGGGGAGTCGATTATATTGAAATGTTGCGCCGGCAGACGCGCCGGCATCGTTGCGATGGCGACCTGCTGCCTGTGGTGCTTGAACGGCGCTATGCGCCAAGCGGCTAGTGGCTGCTCATCCAGCGATGGCCGGTCCGGATTGCGCGGGGCAATCCAGCCGGCCAAGCTGCCAATATCAAGCTGATTTCCGGAAAAATCGCTGCGTAGCTCAGGGGGCCACGTAACCCAGCGCGATCGAGAACCGTTCGGCCCCACGGCGGATTACCTCGGCATGCTTTTTCAGCAGACTCTTCGATACCCGGCTGGCCGGCGCCGACATCGACAGCGAAGCCACTACCGTACCGCTGGCGTCGCGCACCGGTGCCGCTACCGCAACCATCTCGGCAGTACGTTCGGCTTCGGACGCGCTCAAGCCGTCTTCGGTAATCTTCTTCAGTTCTTTTTTCAGATCGCTGCGCTTGACGATGGTGTGGTCCGTGAATTTCTTCATGTCCTGGGCCAGCACGTCGGTCTGCAGTTCGACCGGCGCATACGCCAGCAGTAGCTTGCCTGAAGCGCCTACGCCGAGCGGACGGCGGGTGCCCAACTGGTTGTGTACGCGCACTGCATGCGGGGCATCCCACCAGGCGATGCACACCGTTTCGTTGCCCTCGCGAATGCGCACCAATACGCTCTCATTGCATTCGGTACCGACCGCTGCCAGCACTTCATTGGCGATCTGGATCAGGTTCAACTGGTTCTGCGCGGCAGCGCCGATGATCAATGCCCGATAGCCGAGGCTATAGCTCGCCCCTGGCATGGTACGGCGCACCAGTCCGCATTCTTCGAGCGTGCTCAACAGGCGAAATGCTCGTGCCTTGGTATTGCCCGAGCGCTTGGCCAGCTCGGTGACGCCCTTGCCGCCTTCTTCGGCAACGACAAACAGAAGCTCCATCGCCTTGAGGACTGCATCGACCGTATATGTCATAAAAATTTTCCTGGAAATCCGGCTATTGGCAGCGCGGCCAACCGCCCCCGCCGAGGTGGGGGCTCAAATTGGGCATACTATACAATATCGCTGAGCGAAACAACATATTCGTTTTCGATGTCGGTCGGAAAGTTTTTTTTCATCCCGCACATCTGATCGCCGCTACGATCATCCCGCCTGCGCCGCCCGCCTTTTTCTTTTGTGCTTGTATTTTCTCTTCTTCTGGAAGCCCCCGAAAAAATAGCTTCCTGTGTCAGCAAGGCGTCAGTCATTCGCTTCTTTGGCTAATGCAAAGTGGCGCTGCCCAAAGCGCAAACTTGCAGCTAGAATACGCACAGTAAAACAGAATATTGATCTGCAAAACAAGCAGTCGAGACAGAATAACGCCGTTTTCGCCGCCGATGAAAAGATGCGGGCAAGTCCTGCTGTCGTATTTTCGGGTGGCTTTCATCTTCCATGTTTCACTCCATGAACTACACCGTTGACGTCGTGCGCAAAGCCGTTGAGCTTCTTTTCCTGATAGGTGAGGAAGGAGGGCTGGGGGTGACCGAACTGGCGCGTCGATCCGGCAATACCAAGGCGCGGGCGTTTCGCCTGCTGACCACGCTGGAGCAATGTGGGCTGCTGAAAAAGCATCAGGACAGCGCTTCCTATTCGCTGGGCTACAGGGCGCTGATCCTGGGCAGCGCGGCCAACGCCCAGATCACGTTGGTCCAATTGGCGCAGCGCTACCTGAGCGAGATCGGCGAGCGCTGCAACGAAAGCGTTCTGATCCGTATTCCCGATCGGCATGAATCGTATTGCATTGCCTGGTGGGATGCACCGCACGTGGTGCGGGTACATGCCGAGCTCGGTGCGCGGCGCCCGCTTGGCGTGGGTGCGTCCGGAAAATTGCTGCTGGCACATGCCACACCGGACTTGCGCGAGGCGATTCTGGGTGGTCATTTCCAGCAAATCCCTGCACTTGCTCCTACCCGCCGGCGTCAGCTGGAAAGGGAAATGGCCGCCATCCTTGAGCGTGGCTACAGCGTATCGTTTTCGGAGAAGCGCAAGGATACGGTCGCGCTGTCAGCACCTATCCATGATGTGCAGGGCCAGGTCATCGCAGCGCTGTCGCTGACGGCGCCGACCAATCGCGTGGCGCCCGAAGATCTGGCGCGCTATATCGAACCGATCACCGAGAGCGCTCTCATGCTGTCACGAGCCCTGGGCTATCAGGACAATTGAGGGGTTCCCCTCTGTCGCATCTGCGCCGCAGCGCGCAACGATCTCCTTGCACCGTCACGCACCTGGGCGCCTCTTCAAGGGGCGATATGCGCTCGTTCTGCGCGCATCTCCCCCAGATTGTGCACCATCTTTGCACCACCTCCTGCTTTTGTTTCGATCAATAAAACGCCGTAATATTTTTTGCGTAAACAATATTGACGCCGTGTTCAACACGCCTATATCATGTTGTTCAGTGTTACAGCGTATTCTTAGATGAAACAATGTTTGGTGTATCACGATTGATTCGATGCCATTCGGGATCGAGGATGCGGTAGCCGTATTGTTTCTGGTCGTGCAGGTGCGGGGGGAGTGGCCATGCACTATATCTTCGGGCGTTGCGGTTTCACCTGCGCTACGTTGGTGAAGCGGGCCGGTATCCGCCAGGCCATCGCCAGGATCCAGGGCGCCAGTTTCGGCGTGTCGTACGGGAAGTGGGCTCTCATGCAATCGCAGTGGCGCAGCGGTTGTCGGACGCCCCTGTTTTTCTTGGCCGCCATTGCAGCCGCCAGTCGCACCAATGAATTTTGCAAGAACATATATAACAGGAGAGGTCTATGTGGAACGCTATGTCGCAGTTGCTGGGTCGGGGTCTGTTGCTGGGGTGTCTGGCAGTATCAACGGTCAATATCGCGTTCGCCGATGAGCTCAGGATCGGCTTCAAGTCCGAACTGACCTCGGCCGACCCGCACGTGCTCAATGGCGCCAACCGCAACATCTGGAATCACGTCTACGAATCACTGGTGGCGACCGATGCCAACCTGCGCCCGCGTCCAGGCCTGGCGTTGTCATGGCGTCTGCTCAATCCGACCACCTGGGAATTCAAGCTGCGCCCCAACGTCAAGTTCCAGAATGGCGCGGTGATGACTGCCGACGACGTCAAGTATTCGATCGATCGCGCCATGAAGCTGAGCGGTCCGCGTACCTATCGTTCCTATCTGCGTGATGTCGAGACGGTATCGGTAAGCGGTCCCCTGACGCTGCAGGTCAAGGCCAAGGCAGTCAGTCCGACGCTGCCGGAAAACCTGGGCCTGGTGGCCATCATTCCGAAGTCGCTGGGTGACAACGTCAGCGAGGAATCGTTTGCCAGCGGAAAATCGGCGATCGGTACCGGGCCCTACAAGTTCGTGGCATGGAAGCACGGCGAAAACGTGGTCCTGGCGAAAAATCCCGATTACTGGGGCGACAAGGAGCCGTGGGACAAGGTCACCCTGCAGTTCATCCCGCGGGAGCCGGCGCGTGCAGCAGCGCTGATCTCCGGCGGCGTCGACATCATCAACGATGTGCCGTCCAACCAGGAGGCTTCGCTCAAGGCGTTCAAGCTGGCGTCGGTCACGTCCTACATGTTGAACTACCTGATGCTGGACCAGTTCCGTGACAACTCACCGTACATCAAGGCGGTCGATGGCAGTGCGCTGGCCAGGAACCCGTTGAAAGACCTGAAGGTGCGTCAGGCGCTGGCCTCGGCCATCAATCGCGACGGCATCATCAAGTTCCTGATGAAAGGCGACGCTACTGCCTCCGAACAACTGGTGCCCAAGGGCTTCTTTGGTTACGACCAGACGCTCAAGGGCTTGCCCTACGACCTCAACAAGGCCAAGGCATTGCTGGCAGAAGCTGGTTACGCGAACGGCTTCAAGTTGACCATGCACTGCCCCAACAACCGCTATATCAACGACGCCAAGCTGTGCGAGGCGATTGCCCAGGTGCTGAACCAGATCGGCATCAAGGCCGACGTCTCGACCATGCCGTTCTCGGTATTCCAGACCCGATTGAGTACCGGTGGCGCCAATGGCGATCCCGAGTTCAGTGTGGCCTTGCTGGGCACCGGTGCAGTCACCGGTGACTCATCGACCCTGTTGGCATCGATGGTGCGCAGCCATGGCAAGAACGGTGGCGGTGCCAACAACTACGGTCGTTACAGCAACAAGGAAGTTGACGCGCTGATCGAGAAGGCCGGCGCCACCAACGACGAAAAGGAACGCCTGGAGTTACAGAAGAAGGCAACCAGGTTGGCGCTGGGTGACGAAGCTGTCATCCCGTTGCAGCACCTCAACGTGGCATGGGCGATGAAGAAGGAGCTGAGTATCGTACCGCGTGCCGATGGCTTCACCATGGCTACCGATATCCGCAAGAAGTAAAACCAAAAGAGACACGATGCCCGGCCACGCGCAGCGCCTGGCCGAGCGCATCGCCCCGGCCGCCTGAAGGCGGCCCCGATTACCGATCTGGAAATTTGCATTCGCCGTGCCGGCGAGGGCGGCGTGCAGCCTGCTTGCGGCGGAACGGTACAGCAATTTCCCTGTTTCACCTCATTTCTGGGCAAGTAGCAGGTAACACATATGAAAAAGACCATCCGGGCGGCGCTGGACGCGCAACCACAGGCGCAACTCGTTGAAGTGTCGGACAGCTGCAGCATGCTGCGCAATCTGATGGTGCCGCTGCGCGACGGTGTGGCATTGGCCACTGATGTTTATTTTCCGCTGGACCCGGCGCTGGAAGACGCACTGCCGGTGGTGTTCGAACGTACACCGTACGGCAAGCACCTGCCCAGTCGCAGCGAACTGAGCGCGGACGATCCACACGTCAAGAGTCGCGCCGAGGTGGCCCTGCATTTCGTGCAGCAGGGTTACATCGTGATCTTTCAGGATTGCCGCGGTTGCTATGCATCGCAAGGCGTGTTCTCCAAATACATCAACGAGGCCGAAGATGGTTTTGATACCTGCACCTGGATCGTTGCGCAGCCCTGGAGCAACGGCCGCATCGGCACCATGGGCTTGTCTTATGCCGCCCACAACCAGGCCGCGCTGGCCAGCCTGAATGCGCCCGGCGTGGTGGCCATGTTCCTCGATTCGGGTGGTTTTTCGAGCGCTTTCCAGGGCGGTATCCGCCAGGGCGGCGCCTTCGAGATGAAGCAGGCCACCTGGGCGCTCAACCGGGCGCTCGAGCTGGCACTGGCCCGTGGCGACGATGACACGGCGGCACGCCTGCGCCAGGTCGACATGCAGGACTGGATGTCGCGTTCCACCGAATGGTCCATCGGACATTCGCCATTGTCGGCCGCCCCCGAATACGAAGCCTACTTCTTCGAGCAATGGGCGCAAGGCAATTTTGACGACTACTGGCGTCAGGCCGGGCTTTATGCCGCCGGTTATTACGATAACTTTCCGCCGGCGGCGATGGTCCACATGTCATCCTGGTATGACCCCTATTCGCGGTCTGCCAGCGAAAACTATGCTGGCCTGCGTGCGGTCAAGCAAGCGCCGGTACACCTGATCCTGGGGCCGTGGATTCACGGCAACCGTTCGTTCACGTACTCGGGAGATGCCGATTTCGGCCCCTCGTCGACGCTCGACGCTTACCTCGGCGCCAGTTTCCTGGACGTACGGCGTCAGTGGTTCGACCGGCATCTGAAGCAAGTCCAGGGCGCCACGCTGTCGTTGCCGCCGGTCAGTATCTTTGTCATGGGGGGCGGTAGCGGCAGGCGCAATGCAGCGGGGCGCATCGATCACGGTGGCACCTGGCGTACCGAGCAGGACTGGCCGATCCCCGGTACCCAGTCGGGCATGTTCTTCCTGCACGGTGACGGTACGCTGCAGCGCCAGCCCTCTGCCGAGGAAGACTTCGCGCTGCAGTACCGCTACGATCCGCACCAGCCGGTGCCGACCATCGGCGGCGCAGTGACTTCCGGTGAGCCCTACATGTTCGGCGGCGCATTCGACCAGCAAGAGTCGGCCCAGGTGTTCGGCGCCACCGAACCCTACCGGGCGCTGGCCGAGCGCGACGACGTACTGGTCTTCGAAAGCCCCATCCTGGAACATGACGTCGAGGTCAGCGGGGTGGTGCGGGCACGGTTCTGGGTTGCCTCGGATTGCGTCGACACCGATTTCACCTTCAAGCTCATCGACCTCTATCCGCCCAGCGAAGACTATCCGCAAGGCTATGCGCTGAACCTGACCGACGGCATCCTGCGCGCCCGCTACCGCGATTCTTGGGAAAATCCGTCGTTGATGGAACCAGGCAAGTGCTACGAGCTGTCGATCGAGGCTTTCCCGATCAGCAACCTGTTCCTGCGCGGGCACAGAATTCGCATCGACATTTCGAGCAGCAATTATCCGCGCTTCGATTGCAACCCCAATACCGGTGAGCCGGATGGTGCATCGACCCGCACCGAGGTGGCGACCAACCGTATTTTCATGGATCGCCAGCGGCCGTCGCACGTGGTGTTGCCGCTGGCGCCTGCGCGCCGGTAAAAGTCTTTGACGGGCACCAAAACGCAATATAGTATTGATTAGCGATACAGTGTTTTATTTATGGTGATTCCTGCTCCGTTTTTTGAAACAGTACCCAGTGGAGTTCTGTGATGTTCGAAATGCTGCTCAAGCGCGCCCTGCAAAGTGTGCTGGTCATCTTCATCATGTCGATCCTGGCGTTCGTCGGCATCAACCTGGTGGGCAATCCGATCTACCTGCTGGTTGCTCCCGATGCTACCCAGGACGAAATCGCCCGTGCCTCCGAGGCGCTCGGCCTGAATCTCCCGATTCCGACCCAGTACTGGCGCTTCCTGGTCAACGCCCTGCATGGCGACCTGGGTAACTCGTTCGTGTTCAACCAGCCGGCGGTGGGCCTGATCTTCGAGCGCATGCCGGCCACCTTCGAACTGGCGCTGCTGGCCTTGCTGCTGTCGGCAGTGATCGGCATTCCGATGGGCCTGTGGTCGGGTCTCAAGCCGGGTAGCCGGTTTCACAAATTCGCGATGGCGTTTTCGATCTTCGGGGTGACGGTGCCGGTGTTCTGGATGGGGCTGCTGCTGATCCTGGTGTTTTCGGTCAACCTCGGCTGGCTGCCCTCGGGCGGTCGCGGACCGACCAGTTCGTTGCTGGGGATCCAGGTCAGCTTTCTCAGCTGGGACGGCATCAAGTTCATGATTCTGCCGGCGGCCACGCTGGCCTTGCATAACATCGCGCTGGTGATGCGGATGACCGAAGCCGGTACCCGCGACGTCGCGCTGCAGGAATACATCAAGTTTGCCCGCGCCAAGGGGGTAGGGCCGTGGCGCCTGATCGCCCGCCATATCGGCCCCAACGTGATGATTCCTATCGTGACTGTGCTGGGTATCGAATTCGGCCACCTGATTGCCTTCTCGCTGATTACCGAAACCATCTTCGCCTGGCCCGGCATGGGCAAGCTGATCATCGACTCGGTGCTGCAGCTGGATCGCCCGGTGGTCGTGGCTTACCTGATGGTGGTGTTGTTGATGTACGTGGTGATCAACTTCGTGGTCGATATGCTTTATCTGGTCCTCGATCCACGCCTGCGTACCCGCTAGTTCTGGCGCACTGCGCCCGGCACGCTCATTTACTTACCGTTTCGACCCCTTTGGATAATGATGAACGAGATCAAGACGCCCGCCGCCCAGCCAGCCACGGAAGTGTTACTGGCGCCGCCGGAGACCCCGGGCCGGCTGCTGCTCAAGCGCTTCCTGCGCAACCGCACCGGCACCGTCGCGCTGGCATTGCTGCTGGTGCTGATCGTGATGGCGCTGAGCGCGCCGCTGATTTCACCCCAGAATCCCTATGACCTGGCGCAGGTCTCGATCATGGAAGCCGAGCGTGCGCCCGGCGCCCACAGCGACGATCACAGGCTGCTGTACCTGCTGGGCACCGACGGCGCCGGTCGCGACATGTTCAGCGCCATCCTGTATGGCTTGCGTATCAGCCTGGGCATCGGCGTGGTCAGTGCGCTGGCGGCGCTGGCGGTGGGCACCACGGTGGGTCTGATTGCGGCCTACTTCGGTGGCCGGGTCGATGCGTTCCTGATGCGGGTGGTGGACGTGCAACTGAGTATTCCGACCATCCTGGTGGCGCTGGTGTTGCTGGCGGTGCTGGGGCAGGGGCTCGACAAGACCCTGATGGCGCTGGTGCTGGTGCAATGGGCCATCTTTGCCCGCAATGTGCGCGGCGCGGCCATCGTCGAGCGCGGCAAGGACTATATCGAAGCCGCCATGGGCCAGGGCCTGTCGCCGCTGCGCATCATGTTTCGCCACGTCTTGCCCAACTGCATGGCGCCGTTGATCGTCACCGCGACCAACCAGATGGCCAATGCCATCTCGCTGGAAGCCACCATCAGTTTCCTGGGGATCGGCCTGCCGCAGACCGAACCGTCGCTGGGCCTGCTGATTTCCAATGGCTTCGACTACATCCTGTCCAACGAATACTGGATCAGCATGTTTCCCGGCGTGGCGCTGGTGCTGCTGGTGATCTCGATCAGCGTGGTCGGCGACCAACTGCGGGTGGTGCTCAACCCCAAGCTGGACGGCTGAGCCGCCGCGACAGGCATCGCAAGCTGGACCAGGTCAGGACAAAGAACAAGACATAGGAAGACATCATGGCGCTTTTGGAAGTATCAGAACTGGTTACCGAGTTTCACACCCGCGCCGGCGTGGCGCGGGCGCTGGACAAGGTTTCCTTCACGCTGGAGCGCGGCCGCGTGCTGGGCATCGTGGGCGAGTCCGGGTCAGGCAAGTCGGTCACCGCGTTCTCGCTGATCAACCTGTTGGAGCACCCGGGGCGGGTGGCGTCGGGAAAGATCATGTTCCAGGGCGAAGACCTGTGCCAGGTGTCACAGAAGCGCTGGTCGCAATTGCGTGGTGACCGCATCGCCATGGTGTTCCAGGATCCGATGATGTCGCTCAATCCGGTGATCCGGGTGGGCGAGCAACTGGCCGAGACGGTGCAGATCCACAAGAAAGTCAGCCGCGCCGAACGCCAGGAACTGGTGATCAATGCGTTGAAACGGGTCGGCATCCCGGCCCCAAGGGAACGCATGCGTGCTTATCCGCACGAGCTGTCGGGCGGCATGCGCCAACGGATATCGATTGCCAATGCGTTGATCAACAATCCCGACCTGATCATCGCCGACGAACCGACCACCGCGCTGGACGTCACGATACAGGCCCAGATCCTGTACGAGATGAAAGAGCTGGCGCGCGATAGCGGCACCGCCCTGATCTGGATCACGCACGACATCAGCGTGGTCAAGGATCTGGCCGACGAGCTGTGCGTGATGTATGCCGGGCGGGTGATCGAACGCGGACCGGTGGACCAGATCATCGGCCAGCCGCTGCATCCCTATACCCGTGGCCTGATCGATTCGCTGCCGCATGCCGAAAACCATGGCAAGCGCCTGTACTCGATCCCCGGCGGCGCGCCGCCATTGCTGTCGCTGCCCGAAGGCTGCACCTTCCGGCCACGCTGTACCCGCGCTACCGAGCGCTGTACCCAGGTCCCCCCTGTCTTCATGCTGGACGGCCGCGAACATCGTTGTTTTCACCCGCTGAATCAATCATGACATCATTGTTGGAAACCAAGGAACTGAGCAAGAGCTTCGGCCGCAAGCGCTCCAGCTTGCAGCGCGTCGGCGCAGCGCTGGGATTGCCCCAGGCGAAGCAGCAACGGGTCTATGCCGTGAACCAGGTTTCGCTGTCCGTGGCGTCCGGCGAAGTCGTGGGACTTGTGGGCGAATCCGGTTGCGGAAAATCGACTGTCGGTCGCCTTATCGCGGGCCTGCTGCCGCCCAGCGAGGGCCAGATCAGCTTTGACGGCCAGGCGCTGGTGCCGTCGGCGGTCGACACCCATCTCAACATCCAGATGGTGTTCCAGAACCCCTACGCCTCGCTCAACCCGCGCCAGCGGATCGACCAGGTGGTCAGCGAAGCGGCACTGCAGCATGGCCTGGTCGGCAAGAAGGATGCCAACGATTTCGTGGCGGCGCTGATGAAACAGGTCGGGCTCGATCCCAGCTATGCGCTGCGTTATCCGCACCAGTTTTCGGGTGGGCAGCGCCAGCGTATTGCGATTGCGCGCGCGCTGGCCCTGAATCCAAGATTCGTGGTGTGCGATGAAGCGGTGTCGGCGCTGGACGTATCGGTGCAGGCACAGATCCTGAACCTGTTCATGGACCTGCGTGAATCGAAGGGGCTGACCTATCTGTTCATCAGTCACAACCTGGCGGTGGTCGAATACATCGCCGACCGGGTGGCGATCATGTATCTGGGCCGGATCGTGGAGCTGGCAGACACCCGTTCGGTGTTCGCCCGTCCCAATCATCCCTACACCCAGGCCCTGATCGCCGATGCCCCCCGGCTCGACCGCAAGGTGACCGAGCATCGGCCGATTGCCGGCGAGTTGCCCAGTCCGCTCAATCCGCCCGCCGGCTGTTCGTTTCACCCGCGCTGCCCGCATGCAATGCCGCGCTGCAGCCAGGAACGCCCGTTGCTGGCGCAGATCGCGCCGGGTCACTGGTCGGCCTGCCACCTCAACGATCAATTGTAGATCGCGCCATGTCCCCGCGAGGGTGGACCAGTGATTTCCGCGAGGGCGGGTACCGGTATTTCTTTGTTTCTGTGGGGGGGAGCCGTGAAGTTAACCAGATTTTCCATCGGTGCGCGACTGATTGTCGGGTTCGGCGTAGTGCTTGTGACGCTGGTGGCGGTGGTGGGCACCGTCAACCTGCTCAACGCACGCAACAAGGCGCAACTGATCACCGACCTCGATCGATCATCGGGCAAGAGCGAGCTGGCCGGGCGCATGAACAGCGCCCTGCTGGAAGCCGGCATCGCCATGCGCAATATCGGCCTGCAAACCGACGTCGGCGACATGCAGCGCGAAGCCGAGCACGTCAGCGCCGCCAATCGCAAATACATGGAGGCGCTGGCCAGTCTGCGCAAATCCGGGCTGGACAGCAAGGAAAGTGCGATTGTCACCGAAGTCACGCGCCTGCAGCAGGTAATCGAAGGCAACTTGAAGGAAACGCTGACCAGCGCGCTGTCGTTCAATATGGAACAGGCCATCGCACTGATCTCGACCAAGATCGATCCTTTGCATCGGCAGGCGATTGCCCAGACCGAAAAACTGGTGGCGCTCGAGCAGCAGGCCACCCGTACGGTGTTGGTGGATTCGGTCGAGCAGGACCGGCACATGGTGTTCGTCATCAATCTGGTGGCGCTGTTTGCGGTGCTGGCCGGTGGTGCCTTCGCCTGGTCTATCCGGGCCGGTATCGTGCGCCCGCTCAACGCGGCGGTGCAGGTGGCCACCCGTGTCGCCCAGGGCGACCTGACCTCGCAGATCGACAGCGAAGCGCATGATGAGATCGGCCGTCTGCTGGGTGCGCTGCGCGACATGAACATCCACCTGTGCGAGATCGTCGGCAATGTGCGCACTGGCACCGAAGCCATCACCGGTGCCGCCACCGAGATTGCCCATGGCAACGTCGAGCTGTCCGCGCGCACCGAGGCGCAGGCCGGATCGCTGCGCGAGGTGGCCGATTCGGTGGCACGCCTGACCGACGCCGTGCGGCTCAATGCCGACAACGCCGATCAGGCCAGCCGGCTGGCAGTGGCGGCTTCGGCCGCGGCGATCAAGGGCGGTGATGCGGTATCCCGGATGGTGGCCACGATGAACGAGATCAAGAGCAGTTCGCGCTCGATTCATGAAATCATCGGGGTGATCGACAGCATTGCATTTCAAACCAATATCCTGGCCCTGAATGCGGCCGTCGAAGCCGCCAGGGCCGGCGAACAGGGCCGTGGTTTTGCGGTGGTGGCGGGCGAAGTTCGCAGCCTTGCCCGCCGTTCTGCCGATGCCGCCAAGGAAATATCGAGCCTGATTTCAACGTCGGTGCAGACCGTCAACGCCGGGGGCGACATCGCGCACAACGCCGGCAATGCCATCAATGCGCTGGTGCAAGAGGTCAAGAGCATCTCGGTGATCGTCAACGAGATAGCCGAAGCCACCAACGCACAGCGCGCCGGGATTGAAGAAATCAATACTCGCCTGGTGCAGATGGACGCCATGACGCGCCAGAACGCCGAAATGGTCGGCCAGGCAGCGCAGGCGTCTGCTTCCATGAGCCAGCAGGCGGGCACGCTGGCCGATACGGTGTCGGTATTCAAGATCGGTCCTGGCACGGTCACGGCGGGTGAGGCGGTGCCGGATACTGCCATCCCGATACTGATGGGGCGACCACACTACTTGACTAACGAAGGCAGGTGAGGCGGGCCCGAGACCGACTTCGCCGCCGCCCCGGAACAACGTTCCATTGCAGCTCCTGGATGCCGCCTCGTGCGGCATTTTTTTTGCCGCTTTTGCCGAGGACTACTGAAGCAGCGCATTGCCGAACGCTTGTCCGACGAAGCCGGTATCGTCGATGCCCGTGCCGGTGAGCCCGAGGGGAGAGGGCGCATCGACCGACGACTGCCGATGCCGACCTTGTTGGGCTGGGGACGTTGGCCCGTACTGCGAGGAAGATTCGCACATCTGTCGATGCGCGGGATGACATGCTCCGGCGCCCGGATAGCTGTCTGTTGACCAGCTCTGCGGGGATAGGATGGGATGGAAAAATCTGGTAATGCAATAAAAAAACCGGCCCGCAAGCGGGCCGGAAAATAGAGGATGTCAATTCCCAGAGACTACACTTGCAACGGCTACTTCATTAAAACGTATGACGAACACCGGTTGCCAGGAAACTGCTGCGGGCATCCGCGCCAGGTGCACCGGCACCGGTACCCGGGTTGTACATCGACGAAGCACTCTGGGTGCCGATGGTCGAGTACAACGTGGTGCGCTTGGACAGCGAATATTGCAGGCCAGCCAGGAACGCGGTCAGCTTGCCTTTGGTCGATGCACCGATGAAGTCGTAACGCGACTGGATCGCGCTGGTCGTCAGCAACAGCGCAGGCGTCAGCTGGATATCGGCACCGATATCCAGGATCTGCGCCTTCTTGTTGTTGACACCGCCGGCAGTGAACGCCGAAGTGCCGGCAGTTGCCGTGAACGCGGTGTTGAAATTCGGCGCTGCGCCCGAGCCGGTGTTGAGCAGCGGCTGCTTTACCTCGGAATAGGTGCCGCGCACAGTCACCATGCCGAAGTCGTAGTGCGAGCCGAGAATCCAGGTCTTGATGCAGGTCGATCCTGCCTTGCCTGCATTCGAGGCGAGTGTGGTGCTGCAACCTGCGCCGCTGCCGGCACCCTGGTCGCTGGAGGCAGTAGTGGCGCTACCCAGCTTGGACTGCCAGTAACCAAAGCCGATACCGAACGCGCCCTGGTCATAGTTGGCGCCAAAGCCGAATGACTGGCCGGTTGAAATGGAATCTGCCGCTTCGCCGAAACCATAGCTGACGTTGGCCCGGAAACCGGACCAGGTCGGGGTGCTGTAGTAGATCATATTGTTGGCGCGATTGCCGCCGATACGGTCCAGGTTGTTGGCGTGGACTGCAGTGATGAAGCCGCTGTACGGTGTGATGCTGGAGTAAGCCCCGGCGATCTCGTCGGTGAAGTCCTTGCGGCGGCCCAGGTGCAGTACGCCGAAGCTCTTGCCGGACAAGCCTACGATGGAACGACGCCCGAACAAGGCACCACTTTGTAGCGCTGCACCGTTGTCGGTGGAGAAGCCGTTTTCCAGGCCGAATTCTGCGAACAGACCGCCACCCAGGTCTTCCTTGCCGCGAAAGCCTATCCGCGAGGCTTGCAGGCCGCCGGAATTGAGCGCCGCCAGGCTGCCGGTATTGCGGGCTGTGCCGGTGGCGACCTTGGTGTTATAGACCACCGCCGAATCGATAATGCCGTAGATGACGACGCTGCTTTGGGCTTGTGCCAATCCTGCAAACGCGGACAACACCGCAAATGCCATTACACCCTTCTTCATGCTCCACTCCCTTTAGAAATGCTTAGTAACGATAAACACTCACCCCGAGGTCAAGTTCTTTGCCTTGCTTGTATCATCTAAAGATACATATGGTTAATAGGCGAGACAATAATAGTCAGCCCGAACTCGGCATGTCAAATGAAGTTTTGCTAAATAATTCCGCGTATTACTGAGTGATACAATTTTAGAGGGGCGATTTTTTGACTTTTGAATGTCCTGGCGCCGCGCTCACCAAAACAGGACCCGGGTTGAAGAAGCGCAATGCTCGTTGTTATCTGGCTTTGAGGCGGTAGGGGCGGCGACGCTCACATTGATAGTGCAAAAAGACTGCGCCAATCTGGCGCAAAAAAACCGCCTCATAAAAACCACAAAATCTTTTAGATTTTTTTTGCATGTCGTCGCAGCTGACGGCCAGTGCAATGCTTTGTACATAGTTGGCGCCTTGCAGTGAAGAGCCGATTTCATATGGGCTTCAAGCGCACGGGACATGCCGGCCTATGCAGCATTGGCATGAAAGCCCGGTCAAATCAGTCGGCCGCCCCGTAATCTGGTCCGTTGCGCGCAACGCTGCCTTGACAAGGAAAAGGCTTTTCATAAGAATGTGTTGTTAATAAATACGTTGTTTCATTAGTAAATACGATGGGGCGATGATGGCGGCCGTGCATCCGGCGGTAACGCGGCAGCCGGATGCGGGCGGGTATCTGCCGCAAGCGTGACATCCCTGACTTAGGCGCCCTGGCGCCGTTCGCATACGAAAGAGAAGAACATGGACAAGTTGTGGCAAGACCTCAATAGCATCTGCGACGAGCAGAGCTATGTGACTGGCTGGTATGTCAAGAACCTGCTCGACGGCAGTCACGCCAACCGGCTTGGTGACTATGTGTTTCCTACGGCCAGTACCCGCAAGGTATCGATCCTGATGGCGGTGTTGCGCGAGGTCAATCGCGCTCGCCTGCGCCTGGACGAGCCGATCGTCTATGAAGAACGATTGCGCCAGGGCGTGGTATCGGGGACCTTCAAGTTCCTGCAACCGGGCTTTACCATCACGCTGCAGGATGCGCTGGTGCAGATGATGGTCATCAGCGACAACGTCTGTACGGCGATGATCATGGAACGTATCAGCCTGGACCAGCTTAACGACTTCTGTCGTACGGTCGGGATGCACGGCACGGTCCATCGCACGTCGGTGCCGCGCCCTGATATGCCGGCGAATCATCCGCTGTCCGAAGTGACCACCACTACCCCGATCGATCAGGGCCATCTGTTCGATTTGATCCTGCGCGCCATCGATGACCCGCGGGCGGCCGAACTGCTGGGATGTACGGCGCAGCAATGCAAGTGGGCCATCGAAGTGATGAGCTGGCAGAAGCTGCGCACCAAGATCGCATCGCGCCTGCCCGAGGATACCTTTGTCGCGCACAAGGGCGGTACCGGTAAGCGTGGCCGCATGGACTGCGGCATCGTCTATCGCAAGTCCCGGCCACTGTTCATCATGGCGGCCTACACCGATGAAGTGCCGAAGGTGATGCCCGATGGCTTGCCGGGTTATTTTTCGGTGTTCAATACCATCGGCCGCATGGCGCGTGCGTGCTGGGACGAACTGGGTGCGCGGCAGGATGCGGCGACAACAGGAATGCCCACTTAGCAATTGCAGCGGATATTGCGTGCGGGGAAGAGTCGCTTGCTCCTGCGGACGATGCCATCGAGATCTATAAGTTGGCGTGCACGGCACGGGTAAGCGGTTTGCGCCAGCGAAGGCCTTATTGCGGGTTGTTTAAAAGGCATTTTTTTGCCACTGCCGGTTGCGCCATTACAATGCTCGTCATCTTCCTAATGAGCATAACGCTATGTCCGTGCATATCGCCTCTGCCGCGCGCCTGTTGAGCGACGCCCGTATCACTAACAGCACCGTCGACTGGCGCCATTTCTCGCTGCCCGACAGTACCGCCGCCTATGCGGTGCAGGACGCCGGCCTGCGCCAGTGGGGCCCCGTGGGCGGCTGGAAGGTCGGCCGTGGCGCCGATGGCCAGCCCTGCTGTGCGCCGTTGCCGCAAGCCGGCGTGCTGCCTTCGGGCGTGGTGCTGGACGGCCCGCAGTGGCGCATGCGCGGACTCGAGGCCGAACTGGCGCTGCGCGTCGCAGACGACTTCGATCCCGGCGCCGCGCTGCCCACCAGGCAAACCATGCTGAGGGTGTTCGACGCCATGTTGCCGGTGATCGAAGTGGTCGAGACCCGGCTGGCCAATCCACCCTGCACCAATCCGCTGGTGGGGCTGGCCGACCTGCTCAGTCATGGCGCCCTGGTGCTGGGGCCGGCGATTGCCTTCGAGGAAGCCGCCACCGACGTGCGCCGGATCACGGCCAGTGTCGCGCTCGATGGCCAGGAGGTGGCGCACATGACCGGCGCCAACCCGGCCGGCGACATCTGGCCGCTGCTGTCATGGCTGGCGCATCACTGCGCGCAGCGTGGCCTGCCATGGAAGAAAGGGCAGATCATCACCACCGGTTCGTGTACCGGCGTGCAGCACGCCCGCCCGGGCGCCCGGGTGCATGCGCAGTTGACGGGGCTGGGCGATGTGTACCTGAATTTTTCGGACTGATATGCCGGAAACTGGATCGATGTGCGCATTGTTTCATTCATGGTGAACATCTGTTCTGGCAAGGCGTGCCTGGCGTTGCGCAGGGGCGACGAATTGAGGTAAAGGTGCATAAAGTAAGGAACATGAAGTCGTTTATCAGAAAAAACCCGATAGACGTGTTGGCAGTCCTCCCCTAGAATTAATTGTATAAACAATTTCATCGGTGGCTCTCGGCGCCTGTGAACAACGGCACTGCTCAAGCAGCTGCCACATTCAATCGCAACAAATGGGGGTAGGTCATGCAATATTTCGCCATGCTTTATCGCAAGTTGGTCGATTACCTGAACGAGGGTGACCTCTCCACCGGTTCGCACCAGGGCCAGCCGCATAGCTGCAGTTGGTATTCTGGCCTGTCGCAGAGCACCGACCAGCATCGATCCTGATTTTTGCTGCAGCACACATTGAAACCGGCGCCTTTGAGGCGCCGGTTTCGTTTTGGACGAAAAAAAGGCCGCACAAGCTGTGCGGCCAAAGATACTACGACTTACCAGAGAGAGTAGGGCCGAAGCGCGTCAGTCGGGAATGACTGCCGTCGCGTCGACTTCGACCAGATATTCGGGACGGGCAAAGGCGGTCACGACGATGCCGGTCGACACCGGAAAGACGCCCTTGAGCCATTTGCCGACGACCTGATACACGTCTTCGCGGAAACGCGGGTCCGAGATGTAGATGGTGACCTTGCAGATATGCTCCAGCTTGCTGCCGGCTTCCTTGAGCAGCATGTCGATGTTCTGCATCGCCTGCTCGGTCTGGCCGCGCACGTCGCCGATGCAGACGCTTTCCGAAGTGTCCAGGTTCTGGCCGATCTGGCCGCGCAGGAACACCATGGTGCCGCGCGCCACCACAGCCTGGCACAGGTCGTTGTCGATGGTCTGCTCGGGGTAGGTTGCGCGCGTGTTGAATTTACGGATTCGGGTGTGGGCCATGTTTTTTCCGATGAGTGAGGGAGTCAGGTTTACTTCTTGTCGAAATAGCCGGCACGGATACTGGCGCCGATGAGATTGACGATCAGGCGGCCAGCGGTGACGCAGCTGATCATGCTGGCGTTGTCCTTGGCCGGCTGGATCTCGACGATATCCATGCCCACCACGCGGCCCTTCCTGACCAGACCATGGATCAGCTTGCGCGCCTGCAGGAAGGTGACGCCGCCGGGGGCCGGGCCATCGACGGCCGGCATCATGGCGCAATCGAGACCGTCGGCGTCGATCGTCAGGTAATAGTTGCCGCCATCGGGAATGCGCGCCAGTACCGCATCCATGCCGATGTCATGCAGTTCATAGGCGGTGACCAGGTCGGCGCCCCATTCCTTGGCGGCGCGGTAGTCGGCGGGACGGCCGCTGCCCTGGGCGCGCAGGCCGATCTGCACGATGTGCTTGATGAAGGGCAGCTCGGAGGCGCGACGGATCACGCTCGACAAGCCATCGCGCACGCCGTTGACTTCGTCGCGCCAGTCCAGGTGGGCGTCGATATGCACCAGCGTGACCGGGCCGACCTCGTCGAAACCGCGCAGCACGGGGTTGGTGATGCCGTGGTCGCCGCCCAGCACGATGGGCATGCCGCCGCCGCGCACGATCTGGCGCACCGCGATTTCGGCGCGCCGCTTGTGGTCGTCCGGACGGCTGAGGTCGGGCATGATGTCGCCGCAATCGACGAAGCGGATATCGTCCCGCTCCTGCAGCAACGGGCCATCGATATCGAAGTCGTAGTGGCTCGGATGGCGCACCATGCGATCCGACAGATCGCGCAGCGCCTGTGGCGCATTGGTCTGGTCGTTGCTGTACTGACGCGCGCTGTAGGCCGCACCGAAAGGCATGCCGAGCACGGCGATGTCGGCCTTGAGGTCGGTCATGTCGGTGACCAGCTCCGAATAGAGCAGGGTCTTGTGGCCGGTACGTGGCGGGATGGTGAGGGCTTCCATGACGGGCATCCTTTGAGGGCGATTCGAAGACTGGGACTGAGACTAAGTCGATGGCGGCGAGCACTGATGTCGCCGCTGTTGCAATGCACTGTAGCCAGTCGCCACCCGAATAAAAAATGATTCTTTTGGAGGTATAGTCTTGTTTTTCAAGACTTTTCCCACCGTCAATCAAAAGGACCATCATGGTGCGACTCGACCTGGATGAACGTGACCTGCGCTCGCTGCGGGTGTTCTGCAATGTGGCCGAGGCCGGCGGCTTTGCCGCCGCCGAGCGTTTGTTGCACATGTCCAAGGCATCGATCAGCCGTCACGTCAGGGAAGTCGAAGAACGCCTGGGCGTGCGCCTGTGCGAGCGCGGGCCGGCCGGGTTCCGCCTGACGCCGGAAGGCGAGGTGGCGGTCAAGCTGGCGACGGCGGCGCTGCGCTCGCTGGAGCGTATCCGGCCCGAGATCGATGCCGTGCACGGGGTGTTGTCGGGGCCGCTGGCGGTGGGGGTGGTCGAACATGCGCTGGGACACCCCGACTGCAAGTTGCCGCAGGCCATTGCCATGCTCAAGCGTCGCGCGCCCAATGTAGAGCCGCGCATCGAAGTGCTGGCATTTCCCGAATTGAACCAGGCGCTGCGCGAGCACCGGGTCGATATCGCCATCCGCGGCCGCTACCCGGGCGACGACGAATTCGACTATCTGCCGCTGTTTGCAGAAACGCATCGCATCTACGGGGCGGTGCGACGGGAACCCGGCAATAACGCCGAGCCCCGCAGCCGACGCGGCTTGCCGCTGGTCTACCGAGCTCACCCGTATGTCGATAGCGTGCTGGCCGATGGCGCCTACGAACGCGGGCCCGAGGCCGGCGGGCTGGAAGCCATCGCCTTGCTGGTCGCCACCGGCGACTACGTGGGCCTGCTGCCCAGCCATTATGTGCAACTGATCGGCAAGCGCTACGAGCTGCGCGTGCGGCGCGGCAGCCCCAGCTTTTCCCACCCCATCTGCGCCGTCACCGATCCGTCGCGGCCCTCGACCCATCGGGCCGATCTTTTTCTCAGCCTGTTGGACGAATTTCATCTGCGCAGCGCAATCGGGGCATAGCACGCCCAAATTGGGGCGCGCTCGTGCCTGAACGTACGTTATGGGGGCATGGCGTTGCCCGAGGGGTTGGTCCGGCCTCGGTTCGTTAGCCACGCGGTTGCATCGATAACCGCCATTTTTGTATCGTTTGTTTCAACCGGATCGCCAGGGTATTGCTGGGACGGCAGAACATCGCGGTGCGTCGTCGCGCCGTCGAAATGATTCATTTGTATCGTTTGCTGTTTCGATTGGCACATATGTTGCTGGGGAGGGGATGTCATCCCAGCCAGTGAAGCCACCGTGAACCAGCCCCAGTTGACCGACCTGATCAAGCAACGCTTCGACAGCCTGCCACGCCAGGTGCGTCTGGCGGCGGCCTTCGTGCTCGATAATCCGCACGAGGTGGCGGTGTTGTCGATGCGGGAACAGGCGCGCCTGATCGAAGTGCCGGCCTCGACCCTGACGCGCCTGGCCAAGGCGCTCGACCTGCCTGGCTATGACAGCATCCGCGACATCTTCAAGAGCAGCCTGCGCGAACGCGGCAACGGCTTCGGCTCGCGCGCGCAAGACCTGGTGGAATTGAACCAGCGCATCGGCGAAGAGGCGCTGGCGATGGAACTGGCCAGCAATGCCAGCGCCCAGATCCAGTCACTCTGCAGCGTCGACACCATGACGCCGGTGGTGCGTGCGGCGCGGCTGTTGTCGGGGGCGCGTGAAATCTTTTGCCTGGGCTTGCGCGGCTCGTTTCCGGTGGCGTTCCAGTTCGCCCACGTCAGCGAATACTTCGCCCGCAACGTCACGCTCATCGATGGCGCCGGCGAGAGCGGCATCATGAAGATCATGCACCAGCCGTCGTCGCGCGACGTGCTGCTGATCTGCAGCATGTCGCCGCACTCGCGCCGGGCCATGTCGATCGCCACCCATCTGCAGCAGGCGGGGGTGCGGCTGGTGGTCATTACCGACAGCGCCAGTTCGCCCCTGGCGCGGATTGCCGCCGAGACCATCCTGGTGCCCAACAAGGGCGCCTCGTTCTTCGACACCATGGTGCCGGCGTTCCTGATCGCCGAGATCCTGCTGGCGCTCACCGCCGCGACCTCGAAGGTCAACATCAGGTCGCACATCGCCGACACCGAAAAGAAGATGTGGGGCGTGGGCGAATGGTGGGGCATGCAGAGCGAACAGGCGCCGGCGCTGGAGCCGCGCGCCGGTGCGCCGGCCACATCCACGCAGTCGGCCACCCGGCGCAGCAGGCGCTGAATCGAATTCGCATCACACATTACCGGAGCGGCGCATGCCCGAGACATGCGACTGACAAAGCGCAAAGCGCACCTTATCTCGATCTTTGTCATCTCTCATAAAGGAACCTCCCATGAAACGCCGCCCGTTCATCGCATTGATCAGCTTCGCTGCCGCCCTGGCCTGTATTTCATCGGCCCACGCTGACGACCTGTATGGCACGATCATGGCGCGCAAGTCGATCCGCGTGGCGGTGCCCACCGACTACCCGCCTTACGGCTCGGTCAGCACCGACATGCAGCCACGCGGCCTGGACATCGACATGGCGACGCTGATCGGCAAGAAGCTGGGCGTCAAGGTCGAGCTGATCCCGGTCACCGCGCCCAACCGTATCGCCTACCTGCAGACCAACAAGGCCGACATCACCATCTCGTCGCTGGGCAAGACTGCCGAACGCGCCAAGGTGGTCGATTTCAGCATTGCCTATGCGCCGTTCTTCGATGCCGTGTTCGGCACCAAGAAAGTCAAGATCACCGGCTTTGAAGACCTGAAAGGCAAGACCATCTCGGTCACCCGCGGTTCGATGCAGGACCAGGAACTGGAGCAGATGGCCCCAGGCGCCAACGTCAAGCGCTTCGAAGACAACAATGCGACCCTGTCGGCGTTCCTGGCCGGCCAGACCCAGATGTTCGCCACCGGCACCACCGTGGCCGCTGCGCTGCAGAAGATGAATCCGGCGCTGGATATGGAGTTGAAGGTGATCCTGGCCAACGCGCCGTGCTATATCGCCATGCCCAAGGGCGAGTCGACGCTGCTGGCGAAGATCAACATGATCGTGCGCGAGGCGCGTACCGACGGCACCATCGACAAGCTGTCGCAGACCTGGCTGGGCGCGCCGGCCGGCACGCTGCCGGAGTGATGTTGGAGCACCCATCGAACGGCGCCATCGAACAGATGGCGCGCTGGGTGGCCGGCCTGACTGCCGGCGCGGTGCCGCAGATGGTCAATGACATCGCGCGCAATTGCCTCATCGACACGGTCGGCGTGATGGCCGCAGGCTCGGTCACCCCGGTGGCCGAGCGGGCGTTCGTGCTGGCGCAACTGTCGGGCGCCACCGGCGTATGCCGGGTGATCGGGCGGGCCGCTTCGCTCGACGTGCGCCAGGCGTGTTTCGTCAATGGCGTGGCAGCCCATGCGCTGGACTTCGATGACAACTGCTACGCCGGTTTCGTGCACGGCTCGGCTGTGATCGCGCCGGCCGCCGTAGCCATGGCGCAGCATCTCGACGCCAGCGGGCAGGACCTGTTGACGGCCTTCGTCGCCGGCGCCGAATGCGAATATGCGCTGGGCGCGGCCAGTCACAACGTGCTCTACGATCTGGGCTGGTGGACCACCGGCGTGCTGGGGCCGGTGGGCAGCTGTGCGGCAGCGGCCTGGCTGCTGCGCATGGATTGGCAGCGCACCGCCAGCGCGCTGGGCCTGGCGGTCGCCGGTGCGGCCGGCATCAAGGCCTGTTTCGGCACGGATGCCAAGCCGTTTCTGGCGGGACGGGCCAGCGAGGCCGGCGTCACGGCAGCCTTGATGGCCAGTATCGGCGCCAGTGGCCCGCATGACGCCTTCGAGCATCGCAACGGTTTTGCACGCTTGTTCAACGGCGGCGAGTTCGATGCGACGGGCTTCGATGCATTGGGGCAGCGCTGGTCGTTGCAGCAGCCCGGCATCGACGTCAAGCGGATTCCGGTCTGCCTGTCATCGCATGCTGCCGTCGATGCAGTGGCGCAGTTGCTGCAACAGCATGACATTGCTATCGACGATATCGCGCGCATCGTGTGCGATGTGCCGCCGATCGTCATCGCCAACCTGGTGCACGACGATCCGGTGTCACCGCAGCAGGCCCAGTTCAGCATGCCGTTTGCGATTGCGGCATCGCTGTTATATGGCACGCTGGAATTACGCCACCTGAATGTGGCGACGCTGGACGACCAGCGCCTGCGCACCCTGATGCGAAAAATCGGCATGACCAGCAGCAGCGCCTGGGATGATCCGCAGGTCCGGGCCGATGCGCCCGAAGGCGCGCGGGTCACGCTGACGCTGGTCGATGGGACCACGCTGGACGGCATGCGCGCCCATGCGCGTGGCGCCGCACGCGAGCCGCTCGGCGATGGCGAGATCGATCGCAAGTTCATGGCTTGCCTGGCCAACGCCGGCCTGGCGGCGTCTTCTGCCACCTGGCTGGCGCAGTGGCGTGCGCTCGAACACCAAGCTTCGGCGCGGGCGCTGCTGGCGTAATACTTTCTTAACGGCTGCCCAGTATGTGCGCGATGCGTTCCTCGTTGGAGGGATGACTCGACAGGTAGGGCGCTGGCTGCTGCCTGCCGGCGCTCATGCCGTCGAGCTTTTCGAACACGCTGGCCAGTTTCTGGCGCGGCAAGCCATTGGCGCTGAACATGGCGATGGCATAGTCGTCGGCCTCGCGTTCGAAGTCGCGCGAATACTTCATGTCCACCAGCACCGCCGGCACGCTCGCCAGCACCGCCGATACGTCGCCGAACAGCACGGTGGCCACCGCCCCCACGGCCGAACTCTGCAGCAGGCGCCGCATCAGGTGGCGCTGGTGCACATGACCCAGTTCATGCGCCATCACTCCCATCAGGGCGTCATCATCGTCGAGAAGATTGACCAGTTCGTCGGTGACCACGATGGTGCCGGAGGGCAGGGCAAAGGCATTGGGGCCGATGCGGCTCTTGCGAAACACGACCTCGTAGGCCGGGGCGTCGGGCACCGGCGTGGTGAGCGCGGTGAAGCGCGAGACGATGGCTTTTTGCCGGGATGGCGGCAGGGCGCTCGGCGCCAGCAGGTGCTGGTCAAGAAAATCCAGTGTGCCGCGTCCTACCTGGCGGTCAACGGACACCGGCAACGCCTGCGCCACCACCCCGGCGGCCAGCGGCAACAGGTAGAGGTAGCTCAGCGCCACCAGCATCACCAGCGCTGCCGTCGCCGCCAGCGTGGCGCGCCAGTTCTGCTGGATGCGCACCACCGTGGTGTCGCGATGGCCGGTGGCCTGCAACAGGGCGGAAAAATTCTCCGCATCGCGCACTTCGAGGTAGGCGCCGTCGGCAAAGCTGACCTTGCGCGCTGCCCGGTTGAAGCGCTCGGAGACCCGCAATTGATTGATCGGGCAACTGCGCTCGACTTCGCCGCTGACGACTGCCACGCCGTCATGCACGGCGAGTGTCACGGCGTGGCGACGTGAACTGCGACCGTCGAAATACCAGGCGGCAATGGGCGGCTGGCTCATAGGGAAAGGTCGAAGTCGAACAGGTCGGTGACGCCTTCGCCGGTGGCCGAGCCGGGCGGTTCGGTGCTGGCGACGAATTCATCCAGGTCGCTGGCCGGCAGCAGGCTCATCGATTCGATCCGGTAGCGCATCGCGCGGATCTTGGCGAAGGGCGTATACAGGCCCAGGGTGCAGGCGATGCCGATCACGTTGGTCAGCGCGATGAAGCACATGCGGCCCCAGTTCATATTGCTGGTGAAACGGTGCGGGCCCAGGCGGGTATTGTTCCAGATCAGGTTCTGCAGCAGCGTGAAAAACAGGGGAAGGATCAGGAACGACCAGGTGTAGAGGGCCAGGATCGTCAATACCAGCGATGCGCTCAACGCGCCCTGGGCCAGCGCCATCATGCTGCCGCTGAACGCCACCATGATGGCCACCATGCCGGCCAGCCAGATGCCGATGCCCAGCAGATAGGTCTTGTAGAAACCGCCGACGGTGGCGTGAAACGAGAAGTGGGTGGCGCCGAAGCGCGATTCGTTGTGCTGGAAGCGCTTGATGCGCTGGTGCACCATCGGCCACAACAGGCCCGACGTAAAGAACACCGTGACCGGCAAGAGCAGATAGTTGAAATAGGCGCCGCCGGCGCTGCCGCGCAGGCCGAAGCGGATGCCCCGATAGCTGGAGTTATAGAGCTTGAATTGCAGGCTGCGCCAGATCAGCCAGGGCGCCACCAGCCCCACGACCAGCATGCCGGCCAGGCCGATCACCGGGCTGATCTGGAATGCGCCATGGTATAGCACCAGCAACACCAGCGCGATGGCGCGTCCCTTGAGGATGGCCAGCGGCTTGCCGTGATAGTCGAAGCTGGTGCCGGCCACGGTGGTGTTGTCATAAAAATAACGCAGGCGCCGCACTTTGGCCCAGGCCGAGTAGATGCCCAGCGTGAGCACGGACAGCAGCAGGTTGACGATCCAGATACGGAAGTATTCAGAGCCGCGGCCACTGAAGACGAAGCGTTCTGCGGGCGGCGCATCTGGCGCGGGCATGGTGGTCGGGAAAGTGGGCGGCGCAGCATCGGGCTGGCGGTTCGAATCGAGGTGTTCGTTCATGACATCCGTTCAGGGAAATGGTGTTGGTCGAAGCTTCTTGCCGGCTAGGTGAGCGCAAGAATCGATTGCTCGCAGTAAAAAGTCAAGTCAAGCTCAGGCGTGGCCCGGCTTGTACGGGTGATGTATGGAACCGGGTCGTGTTTGTGTGCGGCGCAGCGCAGGACGCTCCTGCAGAGATGCACGCTTTGTGCGAACATGCTGCCCCAAGTGCAGTAGCTTTGCGTTGCATGCACCTGCCGCGCCAATCAAGAATTCCAATAATTCCCGACGTGATAACGGCTTCACCGCCGCTGTCACCGTCACTCAAGGAGCCTTAATGTCTCATCCATGGAACGCCGCCGCGATCGCCGAGAAGTTGGGCATCCCCGCCGCCGATCTGGCCGTTGAAACCATCAGCCACACCCTTGACGGCATCGAGTACGAAAACGTGCTGCTGTTCGATCGCACCAAGCCACCGGTGTCGGGCGTGCTGTCGGTGCCCAACTATTTCGGTATTCGCCAGCAGGCGCTCGAGATCGCTGCCACCACCATCGGTGGCGAGCATGCCATCTTCGTGGCCGATGTCTTCGGCAAGACCGTGCGTCCCACCACGGGCGACGATGCGTTGGCGGTGATCATCCCGCTGAAGCAGGATCGTGCCGAATTGCGCCGCCGCATGCATGCGGCGCTGGCGGCGTTTCGCCAGCAGCAGGCATTGCAGATCGATGCAGCCCAGGTCGGCGTCTGCGGCTTCTGCTTCGGCGGCACCGCCGCGCTCGAACTGGCGCGTGATGGCGCCGATGTTCGTGGCGCCGTCTCGTTGCACGGCGCACTCGATACGCCGTCGCCCGCCGCCAGCGCTTTCAAGGGCGCGGTGCTGGTGCTGCACGGTGTGCAGGACCCATCGGTGCCACGCGAGCAGGTCAATGGCTTCATCGATGAAGTCAGCGCCGCCGGCATCGACTGGCAACTGATCAATTATGGTCAGGCGGGCCATTCGTTCACGGACCCCGATGCCAACAACCCCGGCTTCTTCTATCACCGCCAGACCGCCGAGCGCGCTGCGCTGGCGCTGCAGGACTTCTTCGGTGAAGTATTGAATTAAAGGTTTCAGGCTGGCACGAGGGATAGCCTCGTGCGGCTGGCTCGTAATAGTTCGATGTAAAACCAGTTGTTCTTCGTTAAAAACGGGTGCGATCCAGGTCGCCCGGTATCTTGCCGCGTTTTGACAAAAAGCATTTCCGGTCTGCACCGATGCCTGATGGTATCGGTGCAGACCGATTGCAACATATAAGAGGCACGCGCTGCGAACGGTGGTCAGCCATGTGACCCCAGGTTCGCCTAGTGCCCACAGCAGTACCCTCAACCACAGCCCAAAGGAAAGTCCATGTCACAAGACAAAGAGCCGAGGCGGCGCTTCTTGCGCCAGGTATTGGCAATCGTCCCAGCAGCCTCAACGCTAGGTGGAGCCAGCGCAGTAGCCGTCAGCCAGGCAGCGCTCGCCGATTCGTCCGAACCCGGCAAGCCACGTGCCTATACCCCCACCTTCTTCACTGCGGCCGAATGGGCATTCATCAATGCCGCAGTCGATCCCCTGATCCCCTCCGACCAGTATGGCGCCGGCGCACTCGAGACCGGTGTGCCCGAATTCATCGATCGCCAGATGGAAACCCCGTACGGCGCGGGCAAGCTCTGGTACATGCAGGGACCGTTCCACACCGACCGCGTGCCTGAACTGGGCTACCAGCTGTCGCTGGTGCCACGCGATATCTATCGCCAGGGCATCGCCGCCGTCAATACATGGTGTCAGAAGACCCACGGCAAGGTGTTCGCCGAACTCGACAAGAAGACCCAGGTCGAGGTGCTCAAGCAACTCGAAGGCGGCAAGATCGAACTCGACGCATTGCCGGCCAAGACCTTCTTCAGCTTCATGCTGGGCAACGTGAAGGAAGGCTACTTCGCCGACCCGATGTACGGCGGCAACCAGAAGATGGGCGGCTGGAAGATGGTTGGCTTCCCCGGCGCGCGCGCCGACTTTGCTGACTGGGTTGACCAGTACAACGTGAAATATCCATACGGCCCTGTGTCGATTCTGGGAGAGAAGGGCTGATCATGGCGATTAAAAAAGACAAAGTGGATGTAGTGATGGTGGGCCTGGGCTGGACCGGCTCGATCATGGGCATGGAACTGACCGAAGCCGGCCTGAACGTGCTGGCGCTGGAACGCGGCGACATGCGCGACACCAACGCCGACACGCCTTACCCCAAGGCCGTCGACGAACTCAAGTATTCGGTGCGCGGCGCGCTGTTCCAGGATCTGTCACGCGAGACCGTGACGATTCGCTATGGCGTGGCCGATGTCGCCGTGCCGTATCGCCAGCATGGATCGTTCCTGCTGGGCGACGGTGTCGGTGGCGCCGGTTTCCACTGGAACGGCATGATGTACCGCAACCTGCCCGAAGAGCTCGAGATGCGTTCGCACCACGAGCGCCGCTACGGCAAGAAGTTCATCCCCGAAGACATGACCATCCAGGATCACGGCGTGACCTATGCCGAACTGGAACCGTTCTACGATTTCTCGGAAAAAGTGATGGCGGTGTCCGGCAAGGCTGGCAACCTCAATGGCAAGATCGTGGCCGGCGGCAATCCGCTGGAAGGCGCCCGCACCAGCGAGTTTCCGACCCCGCCGCTGCAGTACCAGTACAGCGCTTCGCTGGTCGAGAAGGCCATGCGCGATGTCGGCTACCACCCCTATCCGGCGCCTGCGGCCAATGCCTCGGCGCCATTCACCAATCCGTATGGCGTGCGCATCGGCCCCTGTAACTACTGCGGCTTCTGTGAAAACTACGGTTGCTACATGTACTCCAAGGCGTCGCCGCAGACCACCATCCTGCCGGTGCTGCTCAAGCGCAAGAATTTCGAGGTGCGCACCAAGGCGCAGGTGATCAAGGTCAACCTGGACGCTTCCGGCAAGCGCGCCACCGGCGTGACCTACATCGATGCGCAAGGGCGCGAGGTCGAGCAACCGGCCGACCTGGTGCTGCTGACCGCATTCCAGACGCACAACGTGCGCCTGCTGCTGCTGTCGGGCATCGGCAAGCCGTATGACCCGGTCAGCGGCGAAGGCGTGGTGGGCAAGAACTTCGCCTACCAGTACAACGGCGGCATCAACGTGGTCATGCCCAAGGGCACCCAGTTCAACCCGTTCATCGGCACCGGCGCCGGCGGCGTCGGCATGGATGACTTGAACGCCGACCAGTTCGACCACGGTCCGCTGGGCTTCATCGGCGGCGCGTCGATCCGTCACGTGCGCTACGGTGGTCGTCCCATCAAGCAGGCCGGCACCATGCCGGGCGAGAAGGTACCCAACTGGGGTTCGGAGTGGAAGGGCAGCGTGCAGGACGCCTATCAGCGCACCCTGACCATCGGCATGTCGGGTTCGGTCATGGCCTACCGTGACTGCTACCTGTCGCTCGATCCGACCTACAAGGACGCCAACGGCCAGCCGCTGCTGCGCATGACGCTGAACTGGAAGGAAAACGAAGGCAAGATGCTGACCTACATCGGCGACCAGATGGAAAAGGTCGGCCATGCGATGAATCCGGAAAAGGTGGTCAAGGCGGTGCGCAAGACCGGCTCGTCGTGGGACACCCGCGTGTACCAGTCGACCCACCTGACCGGCGGCGCGATCATGGGCACCACGCCCAAGAACAGCGTGGTCAATCGCTACCTGCAAAGCTGGGATGTGCCCAACGTGTTCGTCTACGGCGCCTCGGCGTTCCCGCAGAACATGGGCTACAACCCGACCGGCCTGGTCACGGCACTGGCTTACTTCTCGGCCAAGGCGATCCGTGAGCAGTATCTGAAGAACCCAGGTCCGCTGGTCCAGGCATAAGGATAAGAACATGATCAAGCACTATTTCATCGCCGCCTGCGCGGCAGTCATGACCCTGTCCGCGGCCGTTAGCTCGGCCCAGAATGTCGATGCGCAGCTGGTCAAGCGTGGCGAATACCTGGCCAAGGCCGGCGACTGCGTCGCCTGTCATACCGCCAAGGGTGGCAAGCCCTTCGCGGGTGGCTTGCCGATCGCCACGCCCATCGGCACCGTGTATTCGTCCAACATCACGCCCGACAAGGAACATGGGCTGGGCAACTACAGCGAGGCAGAGTTCGACCAGGCATTGCGTCACGGCATCCGCAAGGATGGCGCTTCGCTGTACCCGGCCATGCCATATCCGTCGTATGCCAAGGTCAAGCCGGCCGATGTGAAGGCGCTGTATGCGTACTTCATGAATGGCGTGAAGGCCGAGCCTGTGCCTAACCGCAATGTCGATATCGTCTGGCCGCTGTCGATGCGCTGGCCGCTGTCGATCTGGCGCAAGGTGTTTGCGCCGGGCGTGGCAGTCGACGGTGCTGACGACAACAGCCCGATCGTGCGGGGCCGTTATCTGGTGGAAGGCCTGGGCCATTGCGGCGCTTGCCACACACCACGCGGCGTGGGCATGCAAGAGAAGGCGCTGAGCGACGACAGCACGCAGTTCCTGTCGGGCGGCGTGATCGATGGCTACCTGGCCAGCAACTTGCGCGCCGATCCACGCGATGGCCTGGGCACCTGGAGCGAGGCGGATATCGTGGCCTTCCTCAAGACCGGTCGCAACAGCCATTCGGCCGCCTTTGGCGGGATGGCCGATGTGGTCGCCAACAGCACCCAGCATCTCAGTGACGAAGACTTGACGGCGATCGCCAAGTACCTGAAGTCGCTGGCGCCGGTCAAGTCTGGCGTGGCGCCGCTGGCCTACGACGACAAGACGCACCAGGCATTGCGAAAGGGCAGCGACCAGAGCAACGGCGCGATGACCTTCCTCAACAACTGCGCGGCGTGCCACCGCTCCAGCGGCAAGGGTTACGAAGAGACCTTCCCGGTGCTGGCGTTGTCGCCGACGGTCAATGCGGAGAACCCGGCATCGTTGATCCGCATCGTGCTCGAAGGGGCCGAGATGCCGTGGACCCAGACCGCACCGACGCAGTTCGCGATGCCGGCTTTCGGTGCACGCCTGTCGGACCAGGAAGTGGCCGACGTGGTGACCTTCATCCGCAGCAGCTGGGGCAATAGCGCCGGCGCCGTGAAGGCGGACGAAGTGGCCAAGGTACGCAAGACCTTGCCGCCGAAGACCAGCGTGGAAATCGGCAGCGCGCCGGTAGCCAAGCAGTAGGCCTGACGCATCAAGGCAGTAGCGCAATGCGGTCACCCGGAAATGGGTGGCCGCATTTTTTATGTGCGTGCACGATCCCCGGACTGGCGCAGGATTGACGAGCTGTCGCAGTCACTGATGCGGCAGTTGGCAAGATACGATGCGGTAGCTAGCGAAGGGGGGGCGTGCCAATTCATTAATCCGTCATAAAACACGATCACCGAACATAAAGATAATTCGATAGTTCGAACATCGACGATGCCTTGATTCTGCAATGTCTCCTAAAGTGGTCGTGCCGTCTGGTGTGATACCGGATCGGTCTACTTCACCTAGGAGAACTCCCATGACTGCTGGCCGGCTCAACTTCAACATGTTGTGCGACTACGCCACGCCCGAGAAGAATTCGGCGCTCGAATTTCACATGGAACTTCCGGTACCGCACCAGGACTTGCGCCAGATCGGCGAGTGGCTGGAGATGCGTGACTGGGCGGAGGTCGAACGTTACCTGGGCGACAAGTACCCGCGTCATCGGGTATTGATCGGTACCTGGCTGCGTGGCAGTCGCTTGCGCAGCGAAGACGTGTCGCCCCGGATCAACCTGTTGCGCTGAGCGTCGATACCTTTCTTCTCACGTCAGCCCGGGCGTTGGCCGGCTGGCGTTTTTTCGACATTGCTTTTCAGATGCACCGGATTTTCCCGGTGCGTGTTCTCCTTTGCCTACGCTGCGTTCTGCAGAACTGAACCGGCGCCTCATCTCTGCGCGGACAACTTGCTGTTGTTCGCGCATTTTCTTTTGGGGTGGCCGTATCGGCCCATGCAAGTCCGCAGGTAGCGCCTGGTGCTGCCGATGTGAACCCAGCCTTCAGAGGAGAACCGCATGATCCAGCCCCCCATCCAGCCTTCCGCTAATGAACCCGACAGTGGCACTGCCGACGATGCCCGGGTGTTGATCGGCACCGACAACAACGATCTGTTGCTGGGTGGTCCGGACGGCGATGTCATTGCGGGCGTAGCTGGCAACGACGCGCTGTACGGCGGCCAGGGCAATGATGATCTGGACGGCGGCGTCGGTAATGACGAGTTGCACGGCCAGGGCGGCAACGATGTCCTCTGCGGTGGTCCTGGCGACGATTTTCTTTCAGGCGATGCCGGCAACAATGTGCTGCGTGGCGGCGCCGGCGCCGATATCTACGTGGTCGGCAACTGGCAAGGTCACGACGTGATCGATAACGCAGCCGGCGGCGCCGTATCGGGCGAGGGCGACATGATCCTGTTTGCCAAGGGCGTCGTCCCCGGCATGGTCTTCGTGCAGCGGGACGACGACGACCTGACGATCGAAGTCCCCGTGATGCATGCCTCGGCGCGGGTGCTGGACTACTTCAGCGGCGACGGCGGCACGCCCCATGCGATCGATCAATTCAGGTTCGATGACGCCACTACCTGGACCGCAGCCACGGTCAAGGAGCGGGTGCTCAATGGTTCGTCGCGTGGCGAGCGCCTGATTGGCTACGCTTCGGCCGACTGGATCGAGGGGCGTGGCGGCGACGATGTCATCGAGGGGCGGGGGGGCAATGACCTGCTGTACGGCGGCGAAGGTAACGATGTGCTGGACGGCGGCGCCGGCCACGACGCGCTGTATGGCGGCGCCGGCAATGACCGCCTCGTGGGGGGCGCGGGTAGCGATTATTATTTTTTCGGGCGTGGTTCGGGGCACGACGTCATCGTCAGTGACGGCAATACTGCCGGCGATGCCGATTGCGTTCACTTTGGCCAGGGCATCGACGAAAACCAGCTCTGGTTCCGGCGCATCGGCGACGACCTCGCGATATCGATCATCGGTGCTACCGATTCGCTCGAGGTGAAGAATTGGTTCGCCGGCGCCGCTGCCGGTTTCACCACCCTGATACTGGCCAGCGAGAAATCGATCGCGCCGGACAAGATCGATGCATTGGTCGCTGCCATGGCGTCCATGCCGTTGCCATCGTCGACGGCTAGCCAGGCGCTCGCGCAAGACCACGGCCAGTTGACCACGTTGATCGCCAGTAGCTGGCTGGGCGGGCAGGCCGCGGCATGATGAACCCCCCGCAAATTCACAGAAAAGGGAGTGGATTCCCGCTGGCCAGGCGTTTGCCTGAACGCGGACCTGCGTCTACGGATCGAGGGAGTCTTGGCATCCCGGTGCTTCGCGCAGGCAAGACCATGACCGCCAGGTCGGGCGGCAGCGTGCTGATCGGTACCCAGGATTGCGATGTGATGCTGGGACGCGGTGGCAACGACCGGATGCTGGGCGATGACGGCGACGACGTGCTCGACGGTAAGCGCGGCAACGACACGCTCTTTGGTGGCCCCGGCAACGACTTTCTCTACGGTGGCGTGGGGCGCGACATCCTGTATGGCGGCGATGGACGCGACCAGATCCTGGGCGGACGGGGCGCCGACTTCCTGCTGGGGGGCGACGGTGGCGACCGTCTGCATGGTGAGAAAGGCAATGACATCCTCGATGGCGGCACCGGCAATGACCTGCTGGACGGTGGCTTGGGCAGCGATATCTACCTGTTCGGCCGAGGCGATGGCCAGGACACCGTGGTCAACGCCGAGCGCACGGCAGGTGACCTCGATTACGTCCGATTGTGCCAGGGCATTCATCGCGAGGAAGTCTGGTTTCGCCGAGAGGGCGTCAATCTGAAGATGATCCTGCTCAATGACATCGACAGCATCGACAGCCTGACGATGCTTGACTGGTACGCCGCTACCCCGCAGCGCGTCGATCACTTCGAACTGGGCAGCGGCAGGCGCCTGACGGCAGACAAGGTCGAGGTACTGGTCGATGCGATGGCCTCGTTCGATCCCCAGGTGACCAGCGTGGCATCGCTGCCTGCCGAGTTGCTCACGACGCTCAGGCCGTTGCTGGCGCAAAGCTGGCAGTGAAGGCGCTGGTGCGATTTTTTATTTGCCGTTTCTATGTGTCGTATCACTACTTGGAAAGGAGTCACAAATGTCGGATGACGAACAATCGCTGGTACAGCATTCTGCGGTCGAGGACGATTCACTTGAGGACGATATGCTCGACGACCCGCAAATGGACCGGCCGCAATCGCAGGCGCAGATAGTGTTGCGGCAGGTGCAGTTGTCGGGCCCCATGGGGACCATGGATGGTCGAAAACACTTGCTCAATGCGGAGCAAGGCAAGTTCAATTACTTGATAGGTTCCGAGCAGGGCGACGAAATCTACGGCGGTGAGCTGGACGACATGATGATGGGACAGGGCGGCAATGACATGCTGTCCGGCCACGGTGGCAACGATATTCTGCTGGGCGAAGAAGGCATGGACGGCCTGCGGGGCGGGGACGGTGACGATACCCTCGATTCCGGTGATGGGGCCGATACGCTGGAAGGGGAACGCGGAAACGACGTCCTCATGGGCGGAGCGGGTGTCGATGTTCTGCTGGGTGGAGAGGGGCATGATGTCCTCATCGGCGGAGCGGGCAACGATAGTCTCTGCGGCCAGGAAGGGGACGATATCTATCGCTTCGACAAAGGCGACGGTCAGGACGTCATCTGGAACGCAGACGAGTCTTCATCAGCTTCACCGGGCGTCAATTACCACGACCGTATCGAATACGGCAGCGGCATCGGCCGCGACCAGCTGTGGTTCCAGTCCAGCGAGCATGATCTGCTGGTGACCAATATCGAGACCGGTGACAGTCAACGCGTGAAGCAGTGGTACGAGGGAGAAGGCTATCGCATCGACGAATTCTGCCTGGACGATGGCAGCACGCTGTCGGGCGATCACGTCGAATCCCTGGTGGCGGCGATGGCTGCTCTGCCCATGCCCGCCATCGGCACCCCTCATTTTTCGACTTCCTATCTGGCGACACTGAACCCGACGCTGGCCCAGAGCTGGAAGTGAGATTGCCCGGCGTACCGCGCCGACGGCAAGCGAACTGCACCACCATTTCAGAGCAGCATCGCAAAGACAAGCACCAATGCCGGTCTTTGTATCGTTGGCCTGCCAGCCAGGCCCGTTGTTAACTTCACATGGAAAGGAATCATCATGGCCAGAAAGAAACGTATCGAGTCCGACGTCGCCGCCAAGGACGTCACCGACACAGCCGCTATCGAACCTGCCACGCAGGTGGCAGCGACGGTGCCACGAAAGACCCTCAAAGGCACCAGCCACGCGGATCATCTCAACGGTGGGGCGGGCGATGACACGTTGATCGGCAAGGCGGGCGACGACGTGCTCAAGGGCGGGGCCGGCAACGATACCCTCGATGGCGGCAACGGCGACGACAAGCTCTATGGGGGCAATGGCAACGACATCCTGTCGGGCGGTAACGGCCGGGATCGTTTGCTGGGCAGCGCGGGCGCTGACCAGTTGTTCGGCAACGCCGGTGACGACAAATTGTACGGCGGTGCCGGCGACGACCTTCTTGACGGTGGCGCGGGCAACGACCGCCTGTACGGTGGCGCAGGCAATGATCGCTACCAGTTCGGACGCGGCGACGGCCATGATGTGGTGGTCAGCACCGACAAGAACAACACCGATGAGGATCGCCTGGTCCTGGGCAGCGGCATTGCACAGGACCAGCTCTGGCTGGAGCGGGCCGGCAAGCATCTCAAGCTCACGCTGATGGAGACCGGGGATACGCTCACCGTGCGTGGATGGTACAGCGATCCGACGCATCGCCTCGATTACATCGAACTGGCCAGCGGCAAACAGCTCGCCGACAGCCAGGTAGAACAACTGGTACAGGCCATGTCGGCCTTTGAAGCGCCCGCGCCCGGTGCCGGCAAGTTGCCACCCGATGTGCAGGCTGCCCTGAAACCGGTGCTGGCTGCCAGCTGGGAATAGTGCTGTTGCGGGCGCGACGTCGGTCTGCGGCGTGCTCCCATTGATCTTGTCTTCAATTATCCAAAGGAACCATGATGTCCAATGAAGCTCTTGCTCCTCTTGCCGTACCGACGGTCGATCAGAATGGCCAAGATATCGTCGTGACCAGCGCCGACGGTCAGCGCAGATGGCAGTTACAAAATTACCTTTCCGAGTTTAAGGGCGATGCGCGCGCGAGCAAGCTGGCGGGCCTGAATTTTCCCGTGACTCTGGAGCGTCATCCCGCCGTAGGTGGTGATGTCTGGGCCTTGGGGACCGCCGGCGATGACGTGATGGTCGGCGGCGACTTCGATGTCAGTGTCACGGCCGGTGATGGCGATGACGGCATCCTGCTGGGCGCGGGCAACGACTATCTCGACGGTGGCAACGGAAACGACTGGTTATATGCGGGTGCTGGAAATGACAGCCTGGTCGGAGGCGACGGCGAGGATCGCCTCTATGGCAAAGCTGGTGACGACATGCTCCAGGGCGGTGAAGGCGATGACCTGCTGAATGGAGGCAGCGGCGATGACCGCCTGTACGGAGGCCTGGGTAACGACCGTCTCCGTGGCGGGCCAGGCAACGACAGGTATGTGTTCGAATTGGGCGACGGGCAGGACCGGATATTGAACGGGCGCAGCACTGACGATCTTGACGTCGTGCAATTTGCCGGTGGTATCACGGCCGAGCAACTCTGGTTTCGCAAGACCGGGAAGAACCTGGAAGTGAGCGTGATCGGCACCGATGATAGCGTCACCATCGTCGACTGGTATGCGGACGATGCGCGGCGCGTGGACCGGTTCGATCTGATTCCGGATGCTAGCTATTATGAATCCGGTACCCGATCTCTGGACATGGAAAAGGTCGAGGCGCTGGTGCAGGCGATGTCCGCCTTTTCGCCACCGCCTGAGGGAACCACCTCTTTGCCACAAGATTACCTCGCTGTCCTGGCGCCGCCGCTGGCCGCTGGCTGGCACTACGCAACATGACACGGTGCCGGTGCTAGCCGGATTTGTTTCTTTGGTGGTTGATGCGAATCGCGTCAACCGCAATGTTCAATCATCCAATGGAATTATCATGACTTATACATCGACGAATACGCCCGCGAATAGATCCGGGAGCAGTTCTAATACTTCGTTTCGCAGAGTGCCGTCACCCGACCCGATTGATCCAGCACCGGTGCGTACCGTGTTTCGCCCATATCCCAATGTCGAGCAGGTTGGTGATGATCTCGTGTTCACCTTTGCTGATGGTCAATCTAAAAAAACGATAAAAAATTATTTTACCGGCCTTGATAGCAATGCGAAAACAAGCAAGCTGGCCTTGCTGAGTAGTAGTGTCTCGGTCGAGCCTGCTTCCACATTCGGTGGCAATCTCGTGGTGAAGGGCAATGAAGAGGATAACCTGATCTTCGGCGATGACCTCGGTCTCGATATCGACGGCGAAGCGGGAGACGACGTCATCCAGGCCGGAGAAGGTGCCGACCGTCTCTCGGGAGGGGAAGGCAGTGACTGGCTGTACGGCGGCGCCGGGAATGACAGATTGTCAGGCGGCGTTGGCAACGATGAACTCCATGGCGAAGCAGGGAATGATGAACTCCGCGGCGGCGCTGGAAACGACACGCTTGATGGTGGGACTGGCGACGACTCCATGGACGGCGGACCTGGCGATGACAAACTAAATGGTGGGGTTGGTGATGACCAATTGAGCGGCGGGTCGGGTGACGATGTATTGGAGGGTGGAGAGGGCGATGACTACATGAGGGGGAGGGCGGGTAGTGACATTCTGCACGGCGGAGAGGGCAGCGACTCCCTCTACGGAGACGATGATCACGATTTCCTATTCGGTGGCGTCGGCGATGATCGGCTTTACGGCGAAGCGGGCGCCGACATGCTCTTCGGGGGCGATGGCAATGATCGGCTGAACGGCGGCGACGGCAACGATGAACTGTATGGCGAGGAGGGAAGTGATGTTCTCATTGGTGGATTGGGCAATGACACCTATCACTATACGAAGGGAGACGGGCGGGACTGGATACTCAATCGGGGCGGTGACCAGGACTACGACGTCATGCTGTTCACCGGTAACATCACGGTAGAGCAGTTATGGTTTCGCCGGGTCGACAATGAAATGCGGGTGACGCTGGTGGGGACAGAAGAGGGCGTTACCTTCGTCGATTGGTATCTCAATGATGACCAGCGTGTGGACGAGTTCAGGCTGAGTAACGGTGGACCCGTTCGATATTTGAAGGGAAGTGACATCGAGGCGCTGGTCGGCGCGATGGCCGCATTTTCTCCTCCAGTCGTGGGAAGCAGCTCCTTGCCGAACGATTGCGGCGCTGTCCTGGCGCCGGTGCTGGCTGCGAAGTGGACTTGAGTTCTGACGAGAGCCGTGCAGGTCCCGCAGAGACAGGGTAAGCGGGGCCTGTTCTGATGCGTTTGCCGTTGGCGATCCCGAGACAAAGTCCGGCGGTTCATCAGATCTTCTTGCAAGAAGACCTCGACGCATTTCTCTGGTTTGCAGCGCCCATGCTGCCGATCATGCAGTGGTCGTTGGCATGAGCGCCGTGGCTTTTCTGGCGCAAGGCGGGCGGCATCAATCACTTCTTTCAAAGGAATCATCATGTCAGAAAATATGGAAATGACACGCTCCCAGCTGCCTGTGCCGATGCTCGAGCATCAGGGGCGCGACCTCATCGTTATCCCTGTGACGGGCAAGTCCATGCGTGTGCCGAATTATTTTCCCGACCTCGGGTCGGACGAGATCGAATCAATGCTGCTGGACATCAATCGCAATATCCCGATCGATAGTCATGAATATATCAAGAACATTGCGCATTGCACTAATGGTCCCAATGTCGTGTTGGGAACCGACGAGCAGCTTATTGCGATTGCAGGCGACGGCCGGGATGTATTGATCGGCGGCGCTGACAGTGATGTGCTTGAGGGAGGGGCTGGCGACGACTATCTGTACGGTGGCCTTGGCGAAGGCAACGATACGCTCGACGGCGGTGAAGGCTCGGACTTCCTGGTTGCCGAATCGGGGAAAAACATCCTGTTTGGCCGTGGCGGCAATGACATGATGATTGGCGGCACCGGCATCGACTGGATCTACGGCGGGCCGGGCGACGACTATCTTGTCGGGAACGGCGGCGACGACGAGTATCTCTTCAGGAAAGGGGACGGCCATGATGTGGTCGACAACCGGGACGAAAACGGCAACGACACGTTGCATCTGGTCGATGTCAACATCGACCAGGTCTGGTTTCGGCGCGTCGGTGATGACCTCGAAGTGAGCCTGTTCGAGACCGGAGACAGCGTAAGGCTGAACGCCTGGTATAGCACCCCCGCCATGCGGGTCGATGCGATTGCCACCATGCCCGTTGACGGCGAGCAGGCAGGCAAGCGCCTGAGTAAGGATCGCGTCGAGAATCTGGTGCAGGCGATGGCCGCTTTCACGCCACCGCCGCTGGGTTCGACTGCGCTACCGGCCAGCTATCAGGCCATCCTGGCGCCGGTGCTAGCGGAGAGCTGGCATGATGGCAGCGCCGGCGGCGGGCATTGATCCTGGATAGGCCCGGCCAAGGTGATATCGATGCATCCCGCGTGCCCGTGCAGTGCACGCGGGCTTGCTTGTGCAGGCGGCGAGCGTCGCCTGCCAGACAAACGTTGATTCCCTTTACTGCAGAACTACTTATATTGTTCAAGCCGCTGCGGGTAATGATGGCGCCGTGCAACGCGGAGTTACAACGACGGCGTAGGCATTGGCCGTGATGAATCGTGGTTCCGGCATGCAGGATCCGAGAGTGATCCCCTTCGAGAAGGGTGACAGCCAATGCGTGAAACAGTGACCCGAGAGCGCTGCGCACCGCATCGATATCTTCCCCTTTGACGATGAAACGCGCCTGCTAGGCGGGTGCCGATTCATTGGTCGATGCCGGCCATCGGCATCCGTCACTCTTCGCCCGACTAACAGAATGCACTCAATCCGATACTGGCCAAGAACTGGCAATGACCTGCCCGACGGCGGCCTGGGCAGCGATGTCTATCTGTTTGGCCGAGGTGATGACCTGGACACCGTGTTCAATGTCAAGCAGGCGGCTGGTGACCTCGATTACGTACGATTGTGCTACGGCATTCGTCCCGAACAGGTCTGATTTCGCCGAGAAGGCCTTACCTTCCACACGATCCTGCTCGTTGACATCGACGGCATCTAATCTAAGGCATCGATAGCATGACGATGCCTGACGGGTACGCCGATACGCCGCAGCACGTCGATTACTTCGAACAGGGGAGCGGCACGCGCCTGACGGCAGACAGGGGCGGGATGCTGGTCGATGCAATGGCCACGTCCGCTCCACAGGCGAGCAGCATGGCATTGCTGCCTGCTGAATTGCTCTCGGCTTTCAGGCCCTTGCTGGCGCGAAGCTCGCAGTGAAGGCGCTGACGCATTTTTTTTCGTATCACTAATGAAAGGAGTTACAAATGTCGGATGACGAACAATCGATGTTGCAACATTTTGCGCTCGAGGACGATTCAGCGGAGGGCGATAGGGGCGATGACCCGCAAGTGGATCGGCCGCAATCGCAGACGCAGACAGTAACGCGCCAGGTGCGGCTGTCGGGGCCGATGGGGGGCATCTATGTTAATCATCACCTGCTCATGGGGGCGCAAGACAAGCCCAACTTCTTGACGGGATCCGACCAGGACGACGAGATCCATGGTGGCGAACGGGACGACATCGTTCTGGGACAGTCCGGCAATGACATGCTTTTCGGTGAAGGTGGTGACGATATTATCGAGGGCGACGAAGGCATTGACTGCCTGCGGGGGGGCGACGGTAACGATAACCTCGATGGCGGTGATGATCATGATTCGCTGCAGGGAGAACGCGGAAACGACGTCCTCACGGGCGGTCAGGGTGCCGATAATCTACTGGGTGGCGAGGGACACGATGTCCTCATCGGCGGAACGGGCAACGATAGTCTGTCCGGCGAGGAAGGCGACGATATCTATCGCTTCGAAAAAGGTGATGGCAAGGACGCCATCTGGAATGCCGGCGACTCTTCATTTTCTTCAGCGGGCGTCAACTATAACGATCGTATCGAATACGGCAGCGGCATTACCCGCGACCAGTTGTGGTTCCAGCGTAGTGGACAGACTCTGCTGGTCACCAACATCGAGACCGGTGACAGTCAACGCGTGAAGCTGTGGTACGAGGGGGAGAATAATCGCATTGACGAATTCTGCCTGGACGATGGCAGTCGCCTTCCCGAAGCGCGTGTCGAGGCACTGGTGACTGCGATGGCGTCGCTGCCCATGCCTGCCATCGGCAGCCACCAGCTTGCGCCTGCCTATCAGAAGATCCTTGATCCGGTACTGGCGCAGAGCTGGCAGTGAGATCGTCACCATTTTCTGCAGAGCCGTCATCGACGCCGGTTGATGACATCCGCACACGCCCGCGACCCCGCTGCCTAACGGCCAGCGGCGGCATCATCGGCCTGCCAGACAGGTCACTCTAGTTCTTCACATCGGCACTCGTCCGTTACTGGCCGGGGTTGAGTCTTTTGTGGTTGATGCGAATTTCCTCAACCGTAATTGTTCATTCATCGAATGGAGTTTTCATGTCTTATACATCTTTAAATACATCTATTCCTTCGTTTAACACAACGCGGACCGCGCCGGAGCGCACCCCGTTTCTCCCCTATACAAATGCTGAGCAGGTTGGCGATGATCTCTTTATCAGCTTCGGTGATGATCAACCTGGCAGAACGATAAAAGCTTTTTTTGCCGGCCTTGATAGCAATGCGCAAACAAGAAAGCTGGACATGCTGCGTAGTAGCGCTTTTGTCAGGTGGCCTTCCACAGCCGGTGGCAATATCCTGATCAAGGGCACGGAGGAGGATAACCCGATCCTCGGCGATGACCTCGGTGTCGATATTGACGGTGAAGGGGGCGACGACATTCTCCAGACCGGAGCAGGTGCCGACCGTCTCTCGGGAGGGGCTGGGCGTGACTGGCTGTACGGTGGCGCCGGTAATGACGAATTGTCAGGCGGTATCGGCAACGATGAACTTCATGGCGAAGCAGGTAACGACAAGCTTGATGGTGGGGCTGGTGATGACCTTCTGGATGGTGGCCCTGGTGATGACCGTCTGGATGGTGGTCCTGGTGCCGACGTTCTGAAAGGAGGAGCTGGCAATGACCGCTTGGAAGGTGGCTTGGGGAGTGACCATTTATACGGCGGAGATGGAGATGACGAGGTGATAGGGGGGGCAGGTGATGACATTCTGCTAGGGGACAGGGGTAACGATGTTGTCTTCGCTGGCGATGGTGATGACTTGATGAGCGGTGGCACAGGCAATGACTATCTTTCCGGTGGGTCCGGCAACGACACGCTCTTTGGAGATGCCGGCGTTGACCTGCTGAAAGGCGACGACGGCGATGACCTATTGGCAGGAGGTACAGGCAATGACATTCTCTGTGGCGGAGCGGGTAATGATCGCTATTTGTTTATGCGTGGCGATGGAACGGACGCGATATACAACCTTGGGCATGTCGGCGACCGCGACATCATCCGATGGACGGGCGACATCAGCCCCGATCAGCTATGGTTTCGCAAGGTCGGCAATAACCTGAAGGTGAGCCTGATAGGAACAAATGATGAGGTAACCATAATGAAGTGGTTTGTCGATGACGCGCAGCGTGTGGAGCGGTTCGAGCTAAGCACCAATAACATCGACATTTTACCCAGCGTGTTTCAATTTGAAGGCCCCAAACCTGAAATTCACTCTCTGGAAAATGCGAAGGTGGATGCACTGGTGGAGGCGATGTCCGCTCTTCCACCGCCGCCGCTGGGAACCACATCCTTGCCTGAAAATTATCACGCCGCGCTGGACCCGGTGCTAGCCGCCAGCTGGGTTTAGTGCGAGCGGCGCAATGTCCGGTGGCAAGGCCGCTGCGGCGCCGACATGATCTTTCACTTATTCCGTGTTCACTCATAGAGAGAAATTCTGATGTCCTATACACCGACGAATACACCGACAGATATACCTGAGGATGGCGCTACATTTTTGCCTGGTACAAATCCGCAGACCACTCTGCTTCGGACTAATAAAACTGTTGAGCAACGTGGCAATGACCTCGTGATCAACTTTGGTGACGGCCGACCTGCCAGAACGATAAAAAATTATCTTGCAGGCCGGGATAGCGAGGCGCAAGCAAGCAAACTGGCAGGCCTGAATAGTTCCGTTTCGGTCGAGTCTCCTCCTACAGACGATGGCAAGCCCGTGGTAAAGGGGACGGCGGCGGATGACCTGATCCACGGCGGTGACACCGCTGTGCGTATTGACGGCGAAGCGGGAGACGACATCATCGAGGCCGAAACAGGTGCCGACGAGCTCTGGGGAGGGAGAGGGCGTGACTGGCTGTACGGTGGCGCCGGTAATGACGAATTATCAGGCGGCATCGGCGACGATGAGCTCCATGGCGAAGCAGGTAATGATGAATTGTCAGGCGGCGTCGGCAACGATGAACTTCATGGCGAAGCGGGTAACGACGAACTCTACGGCGGATTTGGAGACGACAAGCTTTTTGGTGAGGCTGGCGACGACCTCCTGAGCGGCGGGGTTGGCGATGACAAACTAAATGGTGGGGTTGGTGATGACCGCCTGGAAGGCGGACCGGGTAGCGACGTATTGCACGGTGGTGAGGGTGCTGACGACATGAAGGGGGCGACGGGTAACGACACGCTGCACGGCGGGGAGGGCAGCGACACGCTCTCCGGCGACGATGGTAAAGATTACCTATACGGTGACGCAGGCAATGACCGGATTTACGGCGGGGCCGGCAATGACCTGCTCTTTGGGGGGGCTGGCAATGACCTGCTGGTAGGAGGGACCGGCATCGATACACTGTATGGAGAAGAAGGAAATGATTTTCTCAGTGGGGGAGCCGGCAATGATACTTATTATTATAGGAGGGGAGACGGGCACGACTGGATATCCAATCGAGGTGATGACAACGACCAAGACGTCATGCTGTTCGCCGATGGCGTCGATATCGAGCAGTTATGGTTTCGCCGGGTCGACAATGACTTGCAGGTGACCCTGGTTGGGACAGAGGACGGCGTGACCTTCGGCGATTGGTATGTCGATGCTCGTCAGCGAGTGCATGAGTTGAGGTTGAATAACGGTGGACCCGTCGTTCATTATCTGGATCATAGTGGCATCCAGACGTTAGTCGATGCGATGGCCCGATTTTCTCCTCCCCCAGTCGGAAGCACCGACTTACCAGCCAATTACCAAACGGAGCTGAGTGCGCCGCTCGCCGCCGCCTGGAAATTCTGAATTTAAGGCGGCGCCAGGCGCTGGCTGGCCTGGCGCCGCTTCGCTGCGCCCCTTCACTGATGCCATTTTCATTTTTCTAGAGGAATTGTCATGTCCAATACATCGACAGATACACTACTAGGTGACCCGGAATATATATCGACAGATACACTGACATTTGCCCCGGAACACACATCGACAGAATCTCTTGATGAACTGACGTTTCTTAGGCCGCAACCCAACTATTTTCGCGCATATAAATCTATTGAACTGAGTGGCAATAATCTGGTGATTATCTTTGGTGATGATCGGCCTGCCATAACGATAGAAGATTTTTTTACCGACCTAGATGGCGATCCGAACAAAGAAAAGTTGATATTTCTGAATCGTTACTCTTCGTCTGGTGTTATCTCCTTCAGCACTGGCAGTCGTTGGATGAAGGGGGCGGAGTGGAGTGACATAATGCTCGGCCCCGATATTAGTGTCCATCTTTACGGCGAGGCGGGAGAAGATGTTCTCGTCGGCGGAGCAAGTGCCGACAATCTGTTCGGAGGGGAAGGGCGTGATTGGCTCTACGGTGGCGCAGGTAATGACGATTTGCGGGGCGGCATCGGCAACGACACACTCCATGGCGAAGCAGGTAAGGACAGACTCTACGGCGATTCTGGAAACGACAAGCTTGATGGCGGGGCTGGCGACGATTTCCTTGACGGCGGGTCTGACGATGACAAACTAAATGGTGGGGATGGCGATGACCGGCTGGAAGGCGGGTCAGGGAAAGACGCGTTATCCGGTGACGGGGGCGATGATTACATGTCGGGGGGAGCGGGTAAGGACACGCTGGATGGCGGGGAGGGCAGCGACACGCTCTACGGTGGCGACGGTGGTGATTCGCTGCTCGGTGGCGCAGGCAATGACCGGCTGTACGGCCAGGCCGGCTCCGACAATCTCCGTGGAGGGGCAGGCAATGACCTGCTGGACGGCGGGATCGGCAAAGATGACCTGCGTGGAGACGAGGGAAATGATTTTCTCATTGGGGGAGCCGGCAACGATACTTATTATTATGCGAGGGGAGACGGGCAGGACAGGATATTCAATCGAGGCGGTGCCAAAGACTTCGACAACATGCAGTTTACGGGTGACATCACCGCCGACCAGTTATGGTTTAGCCGGGTCGACGATGACTTGCGGGTGACCCTGGTGGGGACAAAAGATGGTGTTACCTTCGTCAACTGGTACGGCGATGCTGCCCAGCAGGTGCAGCTTTTGCAGCTAGGTAAAGCTGGTCGCTTCAAATATCTGCGACAAAGTAACATCGAGGCGCTGGTCGACGCGATGTCTGTATTTTCTGCGCCGACGGCAGGAAGCACCTCCTTGCCTGAAGACTACAGCGTGACCTTGGCGCCGATACTGGCGGCCCAATGGAAGCGTGCCTGAAGAGCCCGGCTCTGCCATGGCAGAGCCGGTGTCGCGATGTCTCTCCATCTATGAGATTTGCATTCATTGAAAGGTGTTGTCATGTCGAACGCCGGTTTTTCATCGCTCTTGTTCAATCCGAGCCCCCCATCCCGCAAGCCCTTCGATGTCCGGCAGGATGGCGCAGACCTGATGATCACAAGTCGCGACGGCCAGCGCGAGTGGGAAATAAGGAATTACTTTCTTGATATGACGGCGGATGCGCAGGCCGGCAAGCTGGCGGGCCTGGTTCTGTCCGTGTGGGGTGAACATCATCCTGCGCGCCATGACAGTTCCCTGATGCTGGGTTCGCCAATGGATGATGTGATGCTGGGCAATGACGATGACCTGCGCATTCTCGCTGACGAAGGCGATGACGTCGTGGTGGCCTTTGCCGGTGCGGATTATCTCGACGGCGGGGCGGGTCGTGACTGGCTATACGGTGGCGCCGGTACTGACATCCTGGAAGGCGGCAAAGGAAATGACCGGCTCTATGGCGAAACCGGCGACGACAAGCTCCTCGGCGGGGAGGGCCGCGACATGCTGTTCGGGGGGGCAGGCAATGATCTGCTGTACGGCGGTAAGGGAGATGACGCCCTCGGTGGGGGGAAAGGCAATGACACCTATGAGTACCAGAGGGGCGACGGTCAGGACCGGATATTCAATCAAGGCGGTGCTGCCGACCACGACGTCATGCGGTTCACCGGTGATATCACCGTCGAGCAGTTATGGTTTCGCCGGATCGGCAATGACCTGCGGGTGAACCTGGTGGGGACCGAAGAGGGCGTCACCTTCGTCAGTTGGTACGTCAATGATGCCCAGCGCGTGGATGAATTGGTACTGTCTAACGGTGAGTCCATCCAAACGCTGGATAAAACTGGCGTCGAGGCGCTGGTCGACGCGATGTCCTCATTTGCTCCCCCTCCGCCGGGAAGCACCTTCTTGCCGGACGAATACAGAATGGCTCTCAGCCCGACGCTGGCGGCCCATGTGACATAAGCCAGATCCTGCTCATGTCGTGGGTGGACTCTGCCGCCAAGTCGCTGCAAAAAAATCCCGCGTGGTTGCCAGCCACGCGGGATTTTTCGTGGTGGCCGGCCATATCGCCGACCTGGACCGTCGGTTTATTCCTTGACCGCTCCCGTCATGCCCGAGACGTAGTATTCGACGAAGAACGAATACACCACCGCCACCGGCAACGACCCCAGCAGGGCGCCGGCCATCAGCGCGCCCCAGTGGTAGACGTCGCCATCGACCAGTTCGGTGACGATCCCCACCGGCACCGTCTTGACCTCGGAGGACGAGATGAAGGTGAGCGCATAGATGAACTCGTTCCACGACAGCGTGAAGGCGAAGATGCCGGCCGAGATCAGGCCCGGTACCGCCAGCGGCAGGATGATCTTGACCAGGATCTCCCAACGGGTGGCGCCGTCGATGAGCGCGCACTCTTCGAGCTCATACGGGATCGAGCGGAAGTACCCCATCAAGAGCCACGTGCAGAACGGGATCAGGAAGGTCGGGTAGGTCAGGATCAGCGCCCAGCGGGTATCGAACAGGCCCAGCTTGAACACGATCGCCGCCAGCGGGATGAACAGGATCGACGGCGGGATCAGGTACGCCAGGAAGATGCCCAGGCCGACCTGCTTGGAACCCTGGAAGCGCAGGCGCTCGATCGCATAGGCGGCGAACACGCTGGCCGCTAGCGAGACGAAGGTCGACACCACCGACACGATCACCGTGTTGAGCAGCCAGGCCGGATACTGCGTGTCGAACAGCAGTTTCTTGAAGTGCGCCAGGGTCGGTGCGATCACCCAGAACGGATTGCCGCTTTGCGACAGCAATTCGTTGTCGGGCTTGAAGGCCGTGATCACCATCCAGTAGAACGGAAACAGCAGCACGAACAGGAAGATCAGCAGCGGAATGTAGATCGTCACCCAGCGGCGCGGTGTCGACTGCAGATAGTCCATGCCCTGGTTTTCGATTGCGTCATCTTTGGTCTTGGACATTATTTGTCACCTCCCTGTTGCCAGCCGCGACGTTGCAGGCCGAAGTACGAGAACATGATGGCTGCCAGCAGGAACGGGATCATGTAGGTTGCCATGGCCGCGCCTTCGCCCAATGCGCCACCGGGGATCGCACGCTGGAACGACAGCGTTGCCATCAGGTGCGTGGCGTTGAGCGGACCACCGCGTGTCAGCACATAGATCAGCTGGAAGTCGGTGAAGGTGAACAGCACCGAGAACGTCATCACCACGGCGATGATCGGCGTCAGCAGCGGCAGCGTCACGTAGCGGAACTGCTGCCACGGCTTGGCGCCATCGATGGCCGCCGCTTCATACAGCGAAGGCGAGATGGTCTGCAGGCCCGCCAGCAGCGAGATCGCCACGAACGGAATACCGCGCCAGACGTTGGCAAACACGGTCGACCAGCGTGCATTCCATGGGTCGCCCAGGAAGTCGATGTAATGATCGATCAGGCCCATCTTGACCAGCGCCCAGCTGATCACCGAGAACTGCGCGTCATACAGCCACCAGAACGCCAGCGCCGACAGGGCGGTCGGGACAATCCAGGGCAGCAGCACGATGGCGCGGAAGAAGGTCTTCAGCGGCACGTTCTTGTTGAGCAGCACGGCCAGCCACAGGCCCAGCGCAAACTTCAGGATGCTGGCGCTGATGGTGTAGAACAGGGTATTGAACAACGACAGCTGGGCCAGTGAATCGCCCAGCAGATAGGCATAGTTGTCCAGGCCCACGAAGCTGCCTTCGCCACCGATCTTGGTATCGGTGAAGCCCAGCCAGATGCCGAGCCCCAGCGGGTAGGTCAGGAAGACCACCAGCAGGATCACGGCCGGGGCCATGAACAACATGCCCAGGACGTTACGGTTATTCAGGAAACGGGATAGCATGATTAGCCTCTGTTTTATGCCGCATGCAACATGACGGCGGATGCTTTTTTCGCTTTTTTCATTTCTTCATGCAATGCATCGCATGCGTCGGCCGGCCCTGACAACCGGCCCGATTCGCCCCACGGGGAACGCATGGCGCAACGGATGCGACCGGCGTCCAACGACGACCCCGGCCGCACCGAATGCCGCATCAGGACTGCATCAAGTCTTGTAGTAGCGCTTGGCGCGATCGGACGCGCGGTCGATGGCCTGCTGCACCGTCTTCGAGCCGCTGGCCGCTTCGGCCACCATGTCGACCACCACGTAGTCGGCCATGCAGGCCGCCGACGCCTGGCCCAGCGGGCCTTCGTGACCGTGGTCGATCATGATCGAGGCCGAGTCGCGGTACACGGTCGCCTTCGGGTCTTCGGTCCAGATCGGGTTCTTCTCGTAGGCCTTGAGCGGTTGGCTGACGTAGCCGATGGCGGCCTTCATCCATGGGTTGTACTGGTCCGGCTCGAACATGAACTGCACGAAGGCCTTGGCCGCATTGGGGAACTTGGTGTGCTTGAAGACCATCATCTGCGTGATCTGCATCAGCTCGGTCGGCTTGCCGGCCGGGCCGATCGGAAAGTGCGCGTGCTGCGTATCCTTGCCGATATCCTGCAGTTTCGCATCGGGCGAATTCTTGGCCGCGTAGTACACCGAGATGCCATTGGCCGTCATGCTGATCTGGCCATCCAGGTACGCCTTGTTGTTGGACGGATCCTGCCACGACAGGGTGCCCGGCACGAAGGTCGCGTACAACTGCTTGGCGTATTCGAGAGCAGCCTTGGTCTCTGGCGAATTGATGGCCACCACGCCCTTCTTGTCGACCAGCTTGCCGCCGTGCGACCACAGCAGCCAGTGCGCCCAGTTGTTGGCGTCGCCGACCGCCTTGCCCAGCGCAAAGCCGACCGGCGTGTTCTTGGCCTTGAGCGCCTGGCACAGCTTCAGGAAGCCGGCGGTGTCCTTGGGGATGGTCTCGAAGCCGGCTGCCTTGATCTGGCTTTCACGGTACACCAGCGCATTGCCGATCACGCCCAGGGGCATGGCGATCCACTTGTTGTCCTTGGTGCCGTACTTGCGGCAGACGTCATACCAGCCGCCGTAGCGCTTGCCGAGCGAATCGGCCAGGTCGGTCAGGTCCAGCAGCTTGGTCGGATATTGTTGCGGGTCATCGAACCAGCCCAGCACGATGTCCGGTCCGCTGCCGACGTTGGCCGCCACCGCCGCCTTGGGGCGCACGTCTTCCCAGCCTTCGCTGTCGGTGCGCACGGCCACCCCGGTCAGTTCGGTGAATTTCTTGACGTTGGCATTCCACAGGTCTTCGTCGCCCTGCACGAAGCGCTTCCAGCGCAGCACGCGCAAGGTCGCGCCCTGTTCGATGGGGTATTTGATACTGTCGGCCGCACCTGCCCCCGCCGGTGCGGCGAAGGCGTTCATGCCTACGCTCGATGCGGCGGCAGCGGCGGCGCTGCTCACCAGGAAGTCGCGTCTTGTCAGCTTGCTCATGTCTCCTACTCCTTCGGTTGAAAGTCGAATGGACCGCACTGTGGCGGGTTTTCTTTTCTTCTTGTTGCTGCAGGTGCTACAGGTAATGCCTTGCCGGCTCAGCGACGCACCAGCGTCTGGCCCGATTCGGTGTCGAACAGGTGCGTGCGGGTGTGGTCCGGCACCAGGTGGATCGTGTCGCCCGCACCAAAACCATGACGCTCGCGGAAGATCGACGTCAGGCTGGCTTCGTTGAAACGGCTGAACACTTCGGTATCGGCGCCGGTCGGTTCGACCACGATCACCTTGGTGGCAATGCCGTCGCCGGCGGCGCCGATGGACAGGTGTTCGGGACGCACGCCATAGGTCACGCGCTGGCCGTCGTTGCCCAGCAGTTGCTGGCCGTATGGCGCCGGCAGGCGGGTGCCGTCGGCGAACTCGACTTCGGCGCGCTCGCCATTGCGACGCAAGGTGCCGGGGATGAAGTTCATCGAGGGCGAGCCGATGAAGCCGGCCACGAAGATGTTCGATGGATAGTCATACAGGTCCAGCGGACGGCCGCGCTGTTCCACCAGGCCATCGCGCATGACCACGATCTGGTCGGCCATGGTCATGGCTTCGATCTGGTCGTGGGTCACGTAGACCGAGGTGGTCTTCAGGCGCTGGTGCAGTTCCTTGATCTCGGTGCGCATCTGCACCCGCAGCTTGGCGTCGAGGTTCGACAGCGGTTCGTCGAACAGGAAAACCTGCGGATCGCGCACGATGGCGCGGCCCATCGCCACCCGTTGCCGCTGGCCGCCGGACAACTGGCGCGGATAGCGTTCCAGCAACTGCGTCAGGCCCAGGATGTCGGCCGCTTTCTTGACGCGCTCCTCGATGAACGGCTTGTCCTTCTTGGCCAGCATCAGCGAGAAGGCCATATTGTCCTTGACCGTCATGTGCGGATACAGCGCATAGTTCTGGAACACCATGGCGATGTCGCGATCCTTGGGCTGCACATCGTTGACCACGGTGCCGCCGATGAGGATCTCGCCATCGCTGATTTCTTCCAGCCCGGCCAGCATGCGCAGGAGGGTCGACTTGCCACACCCGGAGGGGCCCACCAGCACCGCGAATTCGCCATCGGCGATGTCGATGTCGACGCCGCGAATGACCTGGGTGCTGCCGAATTGTTTCTTGACTGCGCGAATCTGTACTGATGCCATGCAAATGCTCCTCGTGTGTATCCTCGTCTGATGCCGCGCACCGGTCTCGGTCAGAGGCCGGCGTCGGCTCTTTCTTTTTAATTCATTGTGGATGCGGGGATCTCGGGCGTCCCCTCTACACCTGGTGCTGCTGCCGGGCGGCATGACCGCCGGCGGTGTTGGAATTCCCCTCAGGCTCAAGGGGCTTGGTCTCTGCTGTCAGTTATTTTTTGTTGCCTTCGACCACGACGTAGGAGGGTCGTCCAGTGCGGTCCCAGTCGATCAGGTTCTGGGCCGCCTTGCGACGCAATTCCTGCGCCGCAACGTCGGAGTAGAAAGCTGCGTGGGGCGACAATAGCACACGCTTGTGCTGGACGATAGCCGATGCGGTCTCGGGTGGTTCGACCGGCAATACGTCCAGTGCGGCGCCCTTGAGCTGGTTCGATTCGAGCGCCGCCAGCAGGTCGTCGATGTTGATCAGGCCGCCGCGTGCCGAGTTGACCAGGTAACTATTGGGCTTGAGCAGCTTGAGCAGCGAGCCGTTGACCAGGTTGCGCGTGTCGTCATTGAGCGGGGTGTGCAGCGACACCACATCGGCCTGGCGGAACAGGTCTTCGCGACCGACCCGTTCGACATAGGCGGGGAAATCGCCGTCGATGATGTAGGGGTCATAGGCGATGACGCGCTTGAATACATTGCGGCTGATGTGCGCCATGCGCTTGCCGATACGGCCCAGGCCGATCAGGCCCAGCGTCATCTCGGAGGCGCGCGGGATGATGCCGGCGGTGGTGTAGTGCCACTCGCCCGCTTTCACGGCGCGGTCGTAGACGGTGATGTTGCGGATCAGGTCCAGCGCCATGGCCAACGCATGGGTCGATACCTCGCCCACGCCATAGTCGGGAGAATTGCCGACCCACACGCCGTACTTGGCGGCGTCAGCGGTATTGATGGTGTCGAAGCCGGCGCCGTAGCGGCTGGCGATCCGGATCTCGGGGCGCGCCGCGAACACCTTGGCGTTGACCGGCGCATATTGCACCAGCAAGCCCTGGCAGCCGGCGGCGGCGGCGATGACCTCGTCCTCGGTGCGGCATTGCGCCGTCACCACTTCTACACCGGCGGCCTTGTAGAGCGCCAGTTCGAGATCGACGTCGGGAAAATCGTAATCGGTAATCAGTACTTTCATTGCCTGTCTCCATGATGGTTGTCTGTTTCCACCTGATGCAATTACTTCTGAAGCGGCGCGTCCGCGTTATTTTTTGCTGATCCGCGCGCTTCAGACCTACTGATGTTGCATTTTATTAGTGGTTATCCTTTGGTACATAAGCGCCGCTCTTGCCCACCAGGAAATCCAGGTCGGCGCCCAGGTTGGCCTGTTGCACGTGATCGACGTAAAGCTTGATCCAGCCGCGGGTGGCAGCCGGTTCGGGTTGTTGCCAGGCGGCGCGGCGACGGGCCAGTTCTTCGTCGCTGACGTCCAGGTGCAGCCGGCGCGCCTCGACGTCGAGTTCGATGAAGTCGCCGTTCTGCACCAGCGCCAGCGGACCGCCGGCGGCCGCTTCCGGCGCCACGTGCAGCACCACGGTGCCGTAGGCGGTGCCGCTCATGCGGGCGTCGGACACCCGGACCATGTCGGTGATGCCTTTGCGCAGTACCTTGGGTGGCAATGGCATGTTGCCCGCTTCGCCCATGCCCGGGTAACCCTTGGGGCCGCAGTTCTTCAGCACCAGCACGCAGGTTTCATCCACGTCCAGGTCTTCGTCGTCGATGCGGCGGTGCAGGTCGTCGCTGTTCTCGAACACTACCGCGCGGCCGCGATGCTTGAGCAATTCGGGGGTAGCCGCCGACGGCTTGATGACGGCGCCGTCGGGCGCCAGGTTGCCCTTGAGGATGGCGATCCCGGCGGCTTCCTTGAAGGGCGCGTCGAAGGTGTGGATGACGTCGGCATTCCAGTTGGGCGCGTCCTTGCAGTTATCCCACAGGGTGTTGCCGTTGGCGGTCAGCGCGGTCTTGTCGATCACGCTTTCCATCTGCCGGATCACCGCCGGCAGGCCGCCCGCGTAATAGAAGTCTTCCATCAGGTACTTGCCGGACGGCTGCAGGTCGACCAGGCACGGCAGTTGCTGGCCGATATGGTCCCAGTCCTTCAGGTCCAGCTTGACGCCGATGCGACCGGCGATGGCCAGCAAGTGGATCACGGCATTGGTCGAGCCGCCGATGGCGGCGTTGACGCGAATGGCGTTCTCGAAGGCCTGGCGGGTCAGGATCTTGGACAGCACCAGGTCTTCCTTGACCATGTCGACGATGCGGCGACCGGCGCTGCGGGCCAGTACATTGCGGCGCGCATCCACGGCGGGAATGGCGGCGTTGTGCGGCAAGCCCACGCCCAGCGCCTCGACCATGCTGGCCATGGTGGAAGCCGTGCCCATGGTCATGCAGTGCCCGTGCGAGCGGTGCATGCAGCTTTCGGCTTCGAAGAATTCTTCCTGCGTCATCTTGCCGCCGCGCACGTCTTCCGACATCTGCCATACGCCGGTGCCGGAACCGATTTCGCGACCACGGTATTTACCCGACAGCATCGGGCCGCCCGACACGCCGATGGTCGGCACGTCGACCGATGACGCGCCCATCAGCAGCGCAGGGGTGGTCTTGTCGCATCCCATGAGCAGCACCACGCCGTCGAGCGGGTTGGCGCGGATCGACTCCTCGACGTCCATGCTGGCCAGGTTGCGGTACAGCATGGCGGTAGGGCGCAGCAAGGTCTCGCCCAGCGACATCACGGGAAACTCGAGCGGAAAACCACCAGCTTCCCAGATGCCGATCTTGACCTGTTCGGCCAGGGCGCGGAAGTGCGAATTGCAGGGTGTCAGTTCAGAGTAGGTATTGCAGATGCCGATCACTGGACGACCATCGAACTGGTCGTGCGGGATGCCGCGGTTCTTGACCCAGGAGCGGTAGATGAAGCCATCGCGGTCCTGCCGGCCAAACCAGGCCTGGCTGCGACGGGTAAGTTTTTTTGTTGCGTCAGTCATTTGGGATTGCCTCGATGACGGGCGCGACCATGCCTCAACGGACGTGGTCGACCTCAGGTGCATCAATATGCCGTTCGCGGTGCGAAACGGCGCTGTCTTCAGTTGCCGTGCGTGTCGCTGCGCGCCGGTTGCACGCGCTAGCGGGGTCGCCTCGGGGCGTCAGGATTGCCTGTCGCCCTGGTCAAAGAAATAGCGGGAAAAGTCGATCAGCATGTAAGCCAGCAACGAACCGAACGACGAGGCGCGATGCAGTGCGCGACGTGCACGCGTGGTCGTCGGCAGGGTCGCCACGACAGCGTGGGTCCAGCTGCCATGCGACCAGGGATGCGCGGTCATTGCTGCAGTTGCCAAGATTGTCTCCATGCCTGATGCCGGTGGCTTGCGCTACCGCCTGGGTCGTGGTGCCGTCTGTTCCTCGCATCGCTCAAGGCGTTTGCGGGACAGGACTTTGTTCGATTGGCTGCGAGTCTATTGCACCGTTTCCGGTTTGGTCAAGTGGTAATACCAAAACCCAATGATGTGCTTGCAACGCTGCAATTACTCGCATTTTTTATTGCGTCGATGCAGCATCGGATCGAATCCGGGCTCGCTAGTGGAGGCAGGCCAATCATCGCTTCAGAGAAGACTTTCTGCGATGCATGATTTGTTGCGACGCGGTATCGATGAATCTTTCGCCGCGTTTTTTTCGTCCTTGACACTCGCTATCGGATGTGAAATTCTCAATGCGCTGGTCTGACCACATGACCGCTGGCGCATTACTCGTTGCTGCCAGCGCAATGTTGGAAAAATGTTCCAAAGGGTACAAGCGCCTGCTGGCCAGCGATAACAAGAAATACCGAGACAAACACAATAACAAGCTGCAAGGCACCGGAAACCTGCGCAATACCGCTATCACAATCCACGCAGGTCACAGCTGCAGGGAGGCAAAGTCCTACGCCAAAGCCTTTCTGCGCCCCTGATACCGGAGGAGACATGACTTTTGCACGCAGAACGTTGATCAAGACGATGGTGGCGATGGCCGTTGGCTGTAGCCTGGGCGCAGCATTGCCGGCCTATGCCGCGTGGCCGGAGCGACCGGTGACGCTGGTGGTGCCATGGGGCGCCGGCGGCGGTACCGATGCCACCGCACGCATCATCGGCACCTTGCTCGAGAAGGATCTGGGACAACCGGTCAATGTGGTCAATCGCACCGGCGGCAACGGCGTGGTGGGACATCAGGCGATTGCCGGCGCCGCACCCGACGGCTACACCATCGGTATCGCCACGGTCGAGATCGCGATGATGCATCACCAGGGCCTGACCAAGCTCAACCCGCGCGATTTCACGCCCCTGGCGCTGATGAACTTCGATCCCGCCGCGCTGACGGTGGCCGCCGATTCGCCCTACAAGACCTTCGATGACCTGTTCAAGGCGATCCAGGCCAACAAGGGCAAGCTTAAGGCCTCCGGCACCGGCCTGGGCGGCATCTGGCACCTGGGGCTGTCGGGCATGCTGAAGGACTTGAAGCTCGATCCCAAGGACGTGCGCTTCGTGCCCTCCAACGGCGCCGCCCCCGCGATGGTCGACCTGGCCGCCGGCGGGGTTGAGATCGTGGCCGCTTCGCTGCCCGAGGCGCGTTCGCTGATCGATGCCGGCAAGGCGCGTCCGCTGGTGGTGATGGCCAACGAACCGGCCGCGCTCTATCCCAAGGTGCCGACCCTCAAGAGCCTGACCAACAGCACCTGGACCAATGGCGCCTGGCGCGGCATCGTCGCGCCCAAGGGCTTGCCGGCCGATATCCAGGCCAAGCTTTCGGCCAGCCTGAAGAAGATCTATGACAGCCGCGAATACAAGGACTTCATGAGCGGGCGCGGCTTTGGCGTGACGTATGCCGATTCGGCAGAGTTCGGCAAGTTCATGGACAAGAGCGACGCCGACATGGGCACCATCCTCAAGACCTTGGGCATGGCGAAGTAAGACGCGCTGCATGGTGCGACGCCCCTGCCGGAGAAGACAGGGCGTCGCGTTTTTTAAGCGCTTGTTCCCAATGGTTTTTCCACTCGATTTTTCGGACCCTCGCCATCATGAAAATCAACGATGCCTTATCGGGATTGCTGGTCGCCCTGTTTGCGATCGCGATCTACGTCTATGCCGATACGCTGCCTGCCATGGGCCAGCAGATCGGCCCCAATGTCTTCCCGCAGATGCTGGCCGGCGGCTTCATGATCTGCGCCGTGCTGCTGGTGTTGAAGGGGCTGCGTGGCTTGCGACGGAGCGCCGCCAACACGTCGCACGGCACGCGCATCCCGACGGTCGGTCACGATGACGACGACGCACGCTGGTTTTCGCTGCCGCCGTGGCTGCACAGCGGCCGCTCGGTATTTGCCTTCCTGCTGATTCCGGCGTCGCTGGTGTTCTACATCTGGGTCTCCGAGCCGCTCGGTTTCCTGCCGACGTCGTTCATCCTGCTGACGCTCCTGTTCCTGACCTTTCGCACCCGCGTGGTGGTGGCCTTGCCGGTGGCGGTGCTGAGCGCGCTGGTGATCCATGCGCTGTTCTACAAGTTGCTCAAGGTGCCGCTGCCCTGGGGCATCCTGCAACCGCTGGCCTGGTAAGGAGACCGACATGCTTGCCAATATCTATGCCGCCTTCGCGATGGTGTTCGATCCATATGTGCTGGCGGTGATCCTGGGGGCCTCGATATTCGGGCTGTTCATGGGCGCCATTCCCGGCTTGTCGGCCACCATGGCCGTCGCGCTGCTGGTGCCGGTGACCTTCTTCATGCCGCCGGTGCCGGCCATCGCGACCATGGTCTCGGCCACCGCCATGGCCATCTTCTCGGGTGACATCCCGGGTTGCCTGCTGCGCATTCCCGGCACCCCCTCGTCGGCGGCCTATACCGACGAAGCCTATGCCATGACCATGAAGGGGCAGGGCGAGATCGCGCTCGGCGCCAGCCTGGTGTTTTCGGTCATCGGCGGCCTGTTCGGCACCATCGTGCTGATCCTGGCTGCGCCCGCGCTGGCCGAGCTGGCGCTGAAGTTCTCGTCCTTCGAATACTTCTGGCTGGTGCTGCTGGGCTTGACCTGCGCCATCTTCATCGCCTCCGAGAATCCGCTCAAGGGCTTCGTGTCGCTGTTTCTCGGCATGTTCATCGCCTCGGTCGGCATGGGCAACCCGGCCGGCGTGCCGCGCTTCACCTTCGACCATCCCGACCTGCTGGGCGGGGTCTCGCTGGTGCCGCTGATGGTGGGCATGTTCGCCATGTCGGAAGTGCTGCGATTCGCGGTATCGAAAGACTTCACGATGAAGATCGCCGATGGCCAGGTCGGCAACGTGTTCAAGGGCATGTGGGGTCTGTGCCTGAAATATCCGCGTTCGGTCTGGCGCGGCAGCGTGCTGGGCACCCTGGTGGGAGTGTTGCCGGGAGCCGGCGCCGACATCGCTGCCTGGATGTCGTATGCGATGAGCAAGAAGATGTCGAAGGAGCCGGAGAAGTTCGGCACCGGTCATCCCGAAGGCATCGTCGAGTCGGGCGCGGCCAATAATTCGGCGCTGGCCGGCGCCTGGATCCCGGCGCTGGTGTTCGGCATCCCGGGCGACTCGATCACGGCCATCGTGATCGGCGTGCTGTACATGAAGAACCTCAATCCGGGCCCGATGATCTTCATCGAGAACCCGGTATCGATGTACGCCATCTTCATCGTCTTCGTGCTGGCCAACCTGCTGATGCTGCCGCTGGGTTACTGGTGCATCAAGGCCTCCAAGCGTATCCTGACGATCCCGCGCGGGGTGCTGATGCCGCTGATCCTGCTGTTCTGCGTGGTCGGTTCCTACGCCACCAACAACAGCGTCACCGACGTGGCGATCATGCTGGCCTTCGGCATGCTGGCCTACTTCATGGAAGAGAACGGTTTTCCGGTGGCGCCTGCGGTGCTGGGCGTGGTGCTGGGCGGCATGCTCGAAGAACATTTCGTCACCTCGATGATCAAGGCCGATGGCGAGTTCCTGGCCTTCTTCAGTCGGCCCATTGCTGGTACGCTGGGCGTGATCACCATCGTCCTCTGGTTCCTGCCATTTGCGTTGAAGGCGTTACGCCGTCGCGCAGTGGCCCCGGCCTAGCCGGACTTCCCGATTCACCTCAATGAAAGGATGGTTGTTTGCATGGCTTCACCTGAACGTTTTTCTGCCGATGAACTGACCCGCTTCGCCAGCACCCTGCTGCAAAAGGCCGGTCTCGACGCGCCCAAGGCCGACAGCGTGGCCTCGACCCTGGTCGACGGCGACCTGCTGGGACACGACACCCATGGCCTGGCCCTGCTGGCGCCCTACGTGAAGGAGCTCGAGAAGGGCAGCATGACCAAGACCGGCGCGCCGCAAGTGCTGTCCGAACGCGCCGCCGCCCTGGCGTGGGACGGCCGTCGCCTGCCGGGCCCGTGGCTGGTGCATCAAGGCATCGATGCGCTGATCCCCAAGGCGCGCGACTACGGCACGGCTTCGCTGACCATCCACCACAGCCATCACATCGCCTGCCTGGCCGCTTATCTGCTGCGCGCCACGCAAGAGGGGTTCGTGATGGTGCTGGCCAGCTCCGACCCGGCGGTGCAGAGCGTGGCGCCCTTTGGCGGCACCCGTGCGGTGTTCACGCCGAACCCCATCGCCGCCGGCATTCCGACTTCGGGCACGCCGTTCCTGATCGATATCTCGGCCTCGGTCACCACCAACGGCATGAGCAACCGCCTGCACAAGGCCGGTCGCCAGTTCGATGAAGAGTGGCTGATCGACGGCCATGGCAATCCCAGCCGCGACCCGGCGGTGCTGGCGCAGGATCCGCCCGGCACCATCCTGCCGCTGGGCGGCCTGGCGGCAGGCCACAAGGGCTTCGGGCTGGCGGTGCTGATCGAGGCGCTGACCGGTGGCCTGTCCGGCTATGGTCGTGCCGATCCGCCTTCGGGATGGGGCGCCACGGTGTTCATGTCGCTGTACGATCCGTCGGCCTTCGGCGGCACCCAGGATTTCCTGCGTCAGATGGATTTCGTGGCCGACGCCTGCCGCACCAATCCACCGCGCCCGGGCGTGGAGCAGGTGCGCATGCCGGGCGACCGTGGCATGCAGCGGCGGGCGCAACAGTTGAAAGAAGGCGTGGCCTTGCATCCGACGATTGCCCCGGCGCTGCGCGAGGCCGGGTCGTCGTATGGCCTGGATTTCCCGACGGCGCTGTCGGCATGACGGGCAGGTCCGGGCGGCCGAGGCGGCCCGGACCTGGAAGATGAACTACTTTGAACGGATCCTTCATGCCGATTGAAGCGATTGAGCCGCAGCGCCTGTACCGCCAGATCAGTGACCAGTTGAGGAAGCTGATCGTCGATGGCGAGTTCCAGGTCGGTTCGCGCCTGCCCTCCGAGCGCGACCTCGCCGTGCAGCTGGGGGTGTCGCGGCCATCGCTGCGCGAGGCGTTGATCGCCCTCGAAGTCGAGGGCTATATCGAAGTGCACATGGGCTCGGGCATTTATGTGCGACGGCCTTCGACGCTGGTCGAGGGCGAGATCGACCTGTCCACCGAGGAAGGCCCACTGGAGCTGATCCGGGCGCGCGAGATGATCGAGGGCGAGGTGGCCCACGCGGCCGCCCAGCATGCCAGCGATGCGCAGATCACGGCCATCGACGACGCCTTCCAGGCCATGATTGCCGATACCGCAGCAGGCATCAATCCGCTGCAGGCCGATCGCCTGTTTCATATCCGGGTGGCCGAGGCGACCGGCAACAGCGTTCTGGTCGGACTGGTGACGCAATTGTTCGATGCCCGCCTGGGGCCGCTCTTCAAGCGTCTGCACAGCCACTTCGACAGCAAGGTGGTGTGGCTGGAAGCGATCGATGAACATGCGCAGGTGATGCAGGCCTTGCGCGCGCGCGACCCGGCGGCGGCGCGCGAAGCGATGCGGCGCCACATGGATATCTCGTTCAAGCGTTATTCGGCCAACCTGACCCTGCGGGAATCCGTACGTGAATCCGTGCGTGAGGCAGAAGAGCCGGCGCCTGCCGGCCGTGCCCGCAAGGCGCCGCGTGCGCGCAAGCCTTCGGTGGCGTCGGCCAAGGCGGGAGCGGCCAAGCTGCTGGCCAAGAACAAGGCGACGCTGGCGGCCAAGCCGGCCATCAAGGTCGGTGCGCGCAAGCGCTCGTCAGGAATCTAGTTGAAATAGCTGCGCGCCATTTCGAAGCGGCGCGAAAAGTAGGGATTGTCCATGCGCGTGATATGCACCCGGCCGTTGGTCGACGGTGCATGCACGAAGCGGCCGTCGCCCAGGTAGATGCCGACGTGCGAGAAGGGCTTGTTCATCGTATTGAAGAACACCAGGTCGCCGGCCCGCAGTTGCGCCGGGTCGATCTGGCGCCCGCGCCGGGCGATGTCGGCGGCGCTGCCGCTGATGCGATAGTTGGCCGCCTGCCCGAAGATGTACGACACCATGCCGCTGCAGTCGAGACCGGCGGACGGGTTCTTGCCGCCGAAGCGATAGCCGGTGTCGATCAGCGACAGCGCATAGATGGCCACCTCATTGCCCGCCTCGGTGGCCGGCAATGCCGGCTGACTCGATGGCTCGGCTCCCGGCAGGCGTTCGATGGGCGGCGCCACCGGATTGCTGCCGCAGGCCACCAGCAGCAACGCCGCGCACAAGGCGGCGATGCTGCCGGCGCCTTGTGCGCGAACCAACGACACGGCGTCGTGCACCCGCATCGGCTTAGTGACCCAGTTTGACCAGGACGTCCGACAGCATGGCGAACATCTGGTCGATTTCGTCGTTGGTCACGTTCAGTGCCGGCATGAAACGCAGCAGGTTGGGACGCGGCGCATTGAGCAGCAGGCCGACCGGTTCCATGTTGCGTGCAGCCTCGACGATCTGCGGGCCGATGTCGCGACCCAGTTGCAGCGCGCGCAGCAGGCCTTCACCGCGCTCGCCTTCGAAGCCATGCTTCTCGGACAATTTCAGTGAACCGGCGCGCAGGTAGTCGGCGCGTTCGCGCACGCTCTGCAGGAAGCCGGGCTTGAGCAGTTCCTTCATCACGGCCACGCCCACTGCGGTCATCAATGGATTGCCGTTGTAGGTGCCGCCCTGGTCGCCCGGCTCGAAGCAGGCGATCTCTTCACGCGCCAGCAGGGCTGCCAGCGGCACGCCGCCGCCGATGCCCTTGCCCAGCGTCATGATGTCGGGTTCGACATCCGACAGCTGGTAGGCGAACAGTTCACCGGTGCGGCCCATGCCGCTTTGCACTTCATCCACGATCAGCAGCAGGCCGGCCTGCTTGGTCAGGCGACGCAGGCCCTGCATGAATTCGCGGCTGGCCGGGATCACGCCGCCTTCGCCCTGCACCGGTTCCAGCATCACCGCCACGGTGTGCTTGGTGATCAGCGCCTCGACGCTGGCCAGGTCGTTCAGCGTGGCCTTGGGGAAGCCCGGCACCTGCGGCGCGAACATGGTGTCCCAGCCGTCCTTGCCGCTGGCCGACATGGTGGCCAGGGTACGGCCATGGAAGCTGTGCTTGAAGGTGATGATCTCGAAGCGGGCGTCGCCATTGGAGGCCGGATTCTTCTTGCCCCACTTGCGGGCCAGCTTGATGGCGCCCTCATTGGCTTCGGCGCCGCTGTTGGCGAAGAACACGCGGTCGAATACCGAGTTGGCCGTCAGCAGGTTGGCCAGTTCGATCGAAGGCGCGTTGTAGAACGCCGGCGATGGATTGAGCAGCTTGCCGCCTTGCGCGACCAGTGCATCGCTGATGCACTTGGGCGAATGGCCCAGCGCATTGACGGCCCAGCCCTGCAGGTAATCCAGGTAGCGCTTGCCGTTGTGATCGGTCAGCCACATGCCCTGGCCTTCGGTAAAGACCAGTTCAGGACGGTTGGTGACGTACATCAGCTTGTTGGCGTCGAATTCTTGGTATTGCATCGAAGGCTCCTGGGGCAAATAAGGTTGAACGGGAAGGGGCATGGCGGCGGCAGATCAGCTACGCAAAATGCACGGACAATCCCGATGGCGAATAAAAAAAAGCCACAGGGTTTGCCTGTGGCTTCGCGATTCGTTTCACTTCACGCGCACAGCGGCAAACCTCGTTGAGGGTGGCTGCGACGTCGTAAAAATGTGGCGTTGGCGATCATGCGGTCAATATTAGGACGTTTTACTACTAGCGTCAAAAAGATTCGGCCCTGATTTTGCCCTAAATGGCGCCACGTTGTATTTTGCCGCCGCACGGATGGTCATCATGGCAGGTCGTGATGACCGCCAGATGACCGCCCGGGGGGAGTTAGACGGCGTTGGTGACCGGTGTCGCCAGGTCGGCTTCGGAGGTGAACGAGTCGGCATAGAACTCGTCGGCCGGCAACTGGCACTGGGCGACGAAGTCACGCTGCGCCGATTCGACCACGATCGGGGCGCCGCAGGCATAGACCTGGTGGCCCGAGAGATCGGGGAAGTCGGCCATCACGGCCTGGTGCACGAAGCCGCTGCGGCCGCTCCAGTTATCCTCGGGCGCCGCGTTCGACACCACCGGCACATAGGTGAAGGCCGGCAGGCTGGCCGCCCATTGCTGGCACAGCTCGCTCATGTACAGGTCCTGCGGGCGGCGGCCGCCCCAGTACAGCGTGACCGGACGGGTCGAGCCGGCGTGTTCGAGCTGCTCGATGATCGCCTTGATCGGGGCAAAGCCGGTGCCGGAGGCCAGCAGCACGATGGGCTTGTCGGAATCCTCGCGCAGGAAGAAGGTGCCCAGCGGACCTTCGATGCGCAGGATGTCGCGTTCCTTCATGGTGCTGAAGACCTGGTCGGTGAACAGGCCGCCCGGCAGGTGCCTGATATGCAGGCTCATGGGGCCTTCCACATGGGGCGCGGTGGCCATGCTGTAGCTGCGACGCTTGCCATCGCGCAGCATGAATTCGACGTATTGCCCGGCCTTGTACTGCAGGCGATCGTTGGCCGGCAATTGCAGCGACAGCACGATCACGTCGTCGGCCTTCTTTTCGAGCCCGGCGACCCGCACCGGCAGCTTGCGCACCGGGAATTCGCCGACGCCGGCCACTTCGCGTGCCTCGATGACGACGTCCGAAGACGGTTTGGCACAGCAAAACAGCGAGAAACCGAGTTTTTCTTCGTTGGCGGGGAGGGCACGTTCCTGATGCGGGCCATGCTCCACTGCGCCTGAAATCAGCTTGCCCTTGCACGAGCTGCAAGCGCCGTTCTTGCAGCCGTAAGGCAGGCCGACACCGGCACGGATGGCGGCGGTGAGGATGGTTTCGCCTTCATCGCAGGAAAACTGGCGACCGCTGGGCTGTACTGTGACTTGGAAACTCATACAATTCGTGAACTGAACTAGGGTGATTGGAAAACCATGAAAAAACTGGGCATGCCGCGGGTACTGATCATCGGTTGTGGCGACGTCGGGCTGCGCTTGTTGCCGCTGCTGACCCCGCGCTATCGGGTGCTGGCCGTGACCAGCAACCCGCAACGCTGCGCCGAACTGCGCGCCGCCGGTGCCGTGCCGATCGTGGCCGACCTCGACCGCCCGCTTTCGCTGGGCCGCCTGGGCCCCCTGGCCGACCGCGTCATCCACCTGGCGCCACCGCCGTCGGAAGGTCCCGTGGACCGTCGTACCCGCAATGTGGCCGCCATTTTACCCGAGGGCGCGCGCGTGGTTTATATCAGTACCACCGGGGTGTATGGCGATTGCGACGGTGCCTTTTTCGACGAGACCCGCACCGCGCGTCCGCGTACTGCCCGCGCCGTGCGCCGGGTCGATGCCGAAAACGTGCTGCGGGCCTGGGCGCGGCGGCGCGGCGGGCGCTTGTCTATCCTGCGGGTGCCCGGTATCTATGCCGCCGATCGGCTGCCGGCCGAGCGCCTGCGCAAGGGGACCCCGGCGCTGGCGGTGGCCGACGATGTCTATACCAACCACATTCATGGCGACGACCTGGCGCAGGCCACGCTGGCGGCCATGCGACATGGGGCGTCCAACCGGCTCTACCATGCGGTGGACGATACCGATCTGCGTACCGGCGACTTTCTCGATGCCGTGGCCGATGCGCTGGCGCTGCCGCGCCCGCCACGCATGCCGCGCGCCGACATCGGCGCGAGCGTGTCGCCGATGATGTTGTCGTTCATGTCAGAGTCGCGCCGGCTCGATAATCGCCGCCTGCGTGAAGAACTGGGGGTACGACTGATCTGGCCCGATGTGCAGTCGTTGCTGGCGACGCTGAAAAATAATGCCGGGGAGTAAGTTTATTCTTATGCAATTTTCGAGGTTTCTATATTCGAATTTCGAATAAGTATAAGAATTTAAAGTTGTTGTCTTGCCTAGGCGGCAACAGTAAAGTCCAGCCTGACAAGGTGTAAGGGGCGCCTCGCCTGCAACCTTCGGTTCAAGACGAACAATTAGCCGTCGTCCTGACCTTCGCCGGGACGACGAACGATGGATCCGGGGGTTGACTGACGGCATTGACATCCCGCCCATCGCTTCTTTTATCTTTCCACCAACGCGGGCTGTTCCGCAGGACGACATGAAGTTATCTTTCAAGAACGTCGCCAAGCATTTCGGCGGCCTGCACGTGATCGAAGATTTTTCGCGCGATATCGAATCGGGTGAACTGGTGGCGCTGGTCGGCCCATCCGGTTGCGGCAAGTCGACCTTGCTGCATATCGCCGCCGGCCTTGAACGCGCCAGTTCGGGCGCCGTCACCGGCGACGGCGTCGACATCCGCAGCCCGCATCCCGAGCGCACCCTGATGTTCCAGGAAAACGCCCTCTACCCGTGGCTCACGCTGGAGCAGAACGTGGCGCTGGCGCTCGAATTCCAGCAGATCGACAAGAAAGAAGCCGCCCAGCGTGCGCGCGTGTGGCTCGACAACGTCAAGCTCAAGGGCTTCGAAGCGTATTACCCGCATCAGGTGTCGGGCGGCATGCGTCAGCGCGCCGCGCTGGCCCGCGCGTTCATCTCCGAGCCGCGCGCGCTGTTGCTGGACGAGCCGTTCGGCGCGCTCGATGCGCTCACTCGCATGACCCTGCAGGATGCGCTGCGCGACCTGATCCGCCAGCAGGGGCCTACCGTATTGCTGGTAACGCACGATGTGGACGAGGCGCTGTTCCTGGCCGACCGCATCTTCGTGTTCAGTCCGCGCCCGGCCACGGTGCTCAAGGAATTCAATCTCGTGCATCACGAAAAGACGCACGATCTGTCCGAATTCGCGGCCATCCGTCGCGAGATCCTGTGCCTGCTCGGTATCCATGCCGAACAGGACGAATTAGCTAAAACATTGGAAGGGGTGGGAGTATGAAGCTCAAACTGGCACGCATCGTGATTCCGGCGCTGGCGGCGCTGGCATTTGCCAATAACGCGTTCGCACTGGAAAAGTTCAAGATCGGTTATCTGCGCGTGATGGACGACGCCCAGGCCATGGCCGCCTATGAGGCAGGCCTGTACAAGAAGTACGGCCTGGACGTGGAACTGATCGAATTCAAGTCCGGCACCGACCTGGTCAAGGCCATCGTCGGCGGCCAGCTCGATAGCGGCGTGTTCGGTTTCTCCAATGCGGTGGCCTGGGCTTCCAAGGGCGCCGACCTGAAGGTGGTGGGCGGTGCGCAACTGGGCTACCACGCCCTGGTGGCGCGCGAAGATTCCGGCATCAACAAGGTCGCCGACCTCAAGGGCAAGACCCTGGCATCGCAAGCCGAGGGCAGCACTGCCGACACCGTGCTCAAGGGCGTGGTGCTGAAAGATGCCGGCATCAAGGCCGACGATGTGAACGTGATGGGCGTGTCGCCGCAGGTGGCGGTGCAGTCGCTGGTCGGCAAGCGGGTTGATGCGGCCTTCCTGTTCGAGCCGCAGGCACGCATTGCGCAATTGATCGCACCGGTCAAGCAGATCTATGAAATCGGCGAAGTCTGGCCTTTCCCGTGCATGGTGGTGATCACCTCCGGCGAAACGCTGAAGAAGCGCCGTGATGCCGTCTGGAAGTCGCTCGACGCCCAGCGCGACGCCATCACCCTGCTGCAGAAAAAGCCGGGCGAAGCCTCCAAGCTGATCGCCGGTTATTTCATCGCCGAGCCGACCCTGAAGACCCTGAAGCACGGCGAGCTGCTGCGCGAAGACGTGATCCGCGACGCCATCAAGAGCCAGACCTTCACCCCGAAGATCTCCAAGCGGGACCAGGATCGCATGCAGGAAATCTCTAACATCCTGCAAGATCAAGGTTCGTTGAAGACCAAGGACGGCAAGCCTTTCGACGTGAATTCGATTACCGACCTGTCGTGGCAGACCGCCCGCAAGTTGTAATCGGTGGTCGTAAAGCGGCGCGAGCAGCCCAATCACGCCTCTGCGATGCTCGCCGTACATCCGTACGGCTGCGCTTCTCGAGACGAGCTTGAGCCGCTCGCACCACTTTCCAACTCACCGCACAAAGTGATCTGATCGCCTTTCGTAGCTTCGCTGCGCTCGCTACGTTGTGTCGGTACAGTTGCTGGTTGTAGCATCGCTTTGCTCGCTACTTTCGGTACCCATCATTTTTGGCCGGGATTCCGGCTTTTGTCATTTATAAGCAAGCATGAGCTCCCAGCGTCGCGTTACCGGTATTCGCAAGAAGCTCGCCATGGTCATGGCGATCGCATTCATCCTGTTGATGTGGCAGATTGCCGCGTGGTCGTTGCCGTCCTTCCTGATGCCGGGCGTGCCATCGGTGGTGGTGCGGCTGTGGGAAGAGGTGCAATCCAACAATTTCCGGCTGGCGCTGTTCGGCAGCCTCTATCGCCTGGGGCTGGGATATGGCTCGGCGCTGCTGTTCGGGATCGGCTTCGGCCTGATCGGCGCGGTGCTGTTCTTCTTCCGCGAGGTGCTCAAGTCGGCCATCGTGATCCTGCAGTCGATCCCGTCGATTGCCTGGGTGCCGTTGTTCCTGATCCTGATGGGGTTCGGCAACCTGCCCATGATCGTGGTGGTCGCGATTGCCGCCTTCTTCCCGGCCGCACTGTCGGTGATGAATGCCACCGAGAGCGTGCAGCAGGTGCATGTGTCGGCCGCGCGCGTGATGGGCGCTTCGCGCATGGGCTTGCTGCGCCGGGTCTACCTGCCGGCGGTGATGCCTGAATTGATCACGGGCGCCCAGCTGGCCTTTGGCAATGCGTGGCGGGCGCTGATCTCGGCCGAGATGCTGGTCGGGTTTGGCAAGGGCCTGGGGCGCACGCTGGCCTATTCGGGCGAGACCGCCGACATGGTCGGCGTGATGACCAACATCCTGACCATCGCCATCCTGGCGGCCTTGATCGACCAGGTGATCCTCGAAAAACTCAAGCAGCGCCTGCTGCGTTATCAATACGTGTAACCGGCGAGGTCCGACGCGATGCGCTTGCCTGTCATTGTCCCGCTGTTGCTGATGTGCGCCGCCGCCAGTGCCGGCGCATTGGACAGTGCGCGCCAGAACGGCACATTGCGGATTGGCCTCGATTACGTGCCACCGGTGTACAAGGGCGGCATGAAGTTTCGCACCCCCGAAAGTATCGACACGGTGCTGGCCGATGATCTGGCCGCGCAACTCAAGCTCAAGTCCGCCTCCCTCAAGAACAATCCCGTGGCCGACGCCATGCAGTCGCTCAAGAGCGGTCACGCCGACGTCGTGCTGACGCTGGCGCCTGCTGGTGAAACGCTGGCCGCCGATACGGTGGCGATCCCCACCGGTTATAGCGCCGGCGGCATGGCCATCATGCGCACCGATACCACCATCAAGAAATGGGAAGACCTGAAAGGGCGCACCGTATGCGTGTCCGAAGGGGCCCCCTATGTAGGGACATTGGCATCGCGCTATGGCGCTATCGAAAAAGTGATGCGGGCTCCCGCCGATTCGTTATTGGCGGTGCGGGTCGGCGATTGCGACGCGGCAGTGCACGACGACACGATGATGAAAGAGCTTTTCAAGTTGCCCGAGTGGAAGAAGTTTTCTGCGCAGTTGGCACCCACCAGTCGCCAGCAGCTGGTGCTGAAAGTGCGTGGCGCCGACGCGGCCGATCTGGTTCTGTTACGCCAGGCTGCCGCCCGCTGGAACGAAACTTACTGGGCAGGTGTAAAAAAGAAGTGGGCCAACAACGTGGCCTTCGAGGTTTATCTCGACCAGAACGTACCGGATTGCCATTGAGAGCAATTGATTGCCACTGATTCAACTAAGTTGTTGATTTGAAATTCCTGGCAGAAACTAATTGTCAGAATAAGAATAAAACTGTCGCCAAACGACTAATTTAATGAATTTCCTGAATGGCAGAGTTCGTTGGCTGGCGTAAGATGGAGGCTGATTGCGGTAGTGATCCTGCCGCGTCACCTGTATCAAAACACAAACACCGCAACAGGAGTCTACCGTGCCCGTCGATATCGCCAGCGCAGTGAGCGCAGTCGTTCCCACACCCACCGATAGCAGCACGCCCTACGGTGCGCCGAACGCAGACCAGGTCCGCAAGGCCGACGAAGCACGCATGCAGCAACTGGCCGAACAGCGTCGTCTGGAAGAAATCCAGGCCGACCAGCAGCGCGCCGATACGGCCCGCCAGCAACGCGACGAGCGTGCGCAGATTTCGCGCAATGCCGATGGCGAGATGATCGGGACGATTGTCAGCACCACTGCTTGATCGTTGGACAGCCGTCATTGAGACGGCTTGGCTGGCTTGAGGTGTGCGGGATGCACGACCCTCGGCTGGCGTGGGCGTCAACGCCAGTTGGCGCCGGCTGCTGCTGCCATGGTGAATTTCTGGTCAGCAGACAGATCGGCCAGGCGGCTGCCTGGCTGCAGCAAGGTCGCAAATGCGCCGACCATGCTATCTACCTGATTGGCCAATAACTGCTTTCCGTTTTGTAGCTGGAAGGCGCCTATCTGATAAGTGCTTCCGAGATACCAGTTGCGGACGGTGAGCTTGTCGTGCGTTTCGAGTAGTTGCAATTCGAGGTCGTAACCTGAGCGTTGCAGCCAGATATGCTGTTCTGATATGTCGTCGCCGAACAGGACGGTATCGAACTCATCTATTCCGTGGCGGTTATGAGAGATGACATCGGAATTGCTGTCTCGGCTGAATATATAAGTGTCGTTGCCTGTCCCGCCGTTCAGGAAGTCGTCTCCGGTTCCTCCGTCGAGCAGGTCATCACCCGAATCACCATATAGTGAATCATTTCCGTCGCCGCCATTCAGTCGATCATTGCCGCCACCGCCGACCAGATTGTCATTGCCGTCGCCACCGTCGAGAGTGTCATTGCCGCCTGCACCCCGTAGCCAGTCATCGCCGGCGTTTCCATGGATGATGTCATCGGTGCTGTAACCCCATATCGAATCGTTAGCGTCGGTAGCAATCATGGCCATCTTCTTGATGGTATCGATATCCCACGTCGTGCCGTCGGCGAAGCTGATGTTTTCCAGCGCAGTGGCGGTGTTGCAATCTGCCGTGAAGTAGCGTTGAACGGTAAAGGAATCATCCGTACCGTTTACTTTTAGAATCAAGTCGTCGGAATAGTTCCGGACGATGGAGATATCTTCGGGGGCAATGTTTGATCCGAAGAGGATGGTGTCATTATCGGTGCGCGGTCTCTGGTAATACGGATCTCTGATGATGTCTTGACCATCGCCTTTGTCGAACAGATAGACATCATCTCCAGCGCTGCCCGTGAGGTCGTCGTTACCTTCCCCTCCATTGAGAATGTCATCGCCGGCGCCGCCAATTAGGACATCGTTTCCTGCTCCGCCGTTGAGGATGTCGTTGCCTGATTCGCCAGAAAGTGAGTCATTTCCCTCGCCACCATGCAGTTGATCATTGCCACTACCGCCGACCAGATTGTCATTGCCGTCGCCACCGTCGAGAGTGTCATTGCCGCCTGCACCGCGTAGCCAGTCATCACCTGCGTCTCCGTGGATGACATCATCGGTGCTGTAACCACATATGGAATCGTTAGCGTCGGTAGCAATCATGGCCATCTTCTTGATGGTATCGATATCCCACGTCGTGCCGTCGGCGAAGCTGATGTTTTCCAGCGCAGTGGCGGTGTTGCAATCTGCCGTGAAGTAGCGTTGAACGGTAAAGGAATCATCGGTACCGTTTACTTTTAGAATCAAGTCGTCGGAATAGTTCCGGACGATGGAGATATCTTCGGAGGCAATGTTTGATCCGAAGAGGATGGTGTCATTATCGGTGCGCGGTCTCTGGTAATACGGATCTCTGATGATGTCTTGACCATCACCTCTGTCGAACAGATAGACATCATCTCCAGCGCTGCCCGTGAGGTCGTCGTTACCTTCCCCTCCATTGAGAATGTCATCGCCGGCGCCGCCAATTAGGACATCGTTTCCTGCGCCGCCGTTGAGAATGTCGTTGCCTGATTCGCCAGAAAGTGAGTCATTTCCCTCGCCACCATGCAGTTGATCATTGCCACTACCGCCGACCAGATTGTCATTGCCGTCGCCACCGTCGAGAGTGTCATTGCCGCCTGCACCGCGTAGCCAGTCATCACCTGCGTCTCCGTGGATGACATCATCGGTGCTGTAACCACATATGGAATCGTTAGCGTCGGTAGCAATCATGGCCATCTTCTTGATGGTATCGATATCCCACGTCGTGCCGTCGGCGAAGCTGATGTTTTCCAGCGCAGTGGCGGTGTTGCAATCTGCCGTGAAGTAGCGTTGAACGGTAACGGAATCATCCGCACCGTTTACTTTTAAAATCAAGTCGTCGGAATAGTTCCGGACGATGGAGATATCTTCGGGGGCAATGTTTGATCCGAAGAGGATGGTGTCATTGTCGGTGCGCGGTCTCTGGTAATACGAATCTGTGATGGTGTCTCGGCCATCACCTCTGTCGAACAGATAGACATCGTCTCCGGAGCCGCCCTTGAGTTTGTCGTTGCCGGTACCTCCTGCGATAAGGTCGTCACCGGATTCGCCAAAGAGTGAGTCATTTCCCTCGCCGCCATAAAGCCTGTCATTACCGCTGCCTGCGAATAGCTGGTCGTTGCCCGACCCGGCATCAAGGACATCATTGCCTGCACCGCCCATAAGATGGTCGTTCCCGCTTAGGGATATAAGCGTGTCGTTCCCACTGCCGCCGTCAAGACTACTATTTCCTTGGTTAGAAACAAGAACATCATGAGATTGTGAACCTGTTAGCGCTCTCTCATGAGTGCCTGCAAATTGAGCTGAGAAATTGCCGAGTGTCATCCGCTGTTCAGTCTGACTTGTTGAATTTCTCAGTTGATCGATGAGAAAGCGTTGATAGTCCCAGCCGGAATTCGTAAAACGGGTTCGTGAAATGCCACCAATAAATTCAAGAACGTCTGCAATGCCCAGTAATTTATCAATCTTGATTGCCTGCGAAAAGGCATTTTCTAATTCGGAAAAATCGGAATTTATGCTTCCGCTCAAAAGAGCGAAGTAATACCTTCTTAGCCTCGTCATCGGTACGAGGGATTCGTAGATGTCGCCCTTGAATCGTTCGTAAGCCGTAGTGATGTTTTCGATTTGACGCGCTGAAAAACGTACGATCAAGTTCCTTTCGTCACCCTTCATATTTTCGGTGTTGACCTGTCCGCGTCCACTTCTGTAAGTGAATCCCATGAATCGCTCGACGATGCCTAGCTTGAGCAGGAAATTACTGGTTTCCTTGGTGTCGTTCTGTATCCCGTCCAAATGGTATTCCAGGATCGTCCCATGAGCAGCATGTTCGCTTGCCTGCATGCGTAGCGATTTCATGTCTGATGTTTCTGCCCAGCTCTCGATGAATTCATCCAGTAGATTGATCTGCTCCTGACGGCCTGACAGTGCGACATATTTTTGCATGATCTTGGTCAAGGTCGGTGAAAGGCTGATGGCTTCTGACAGATCGCGAACACGTCCAGAACCTCGAAGATCGGGCAGGAACGCGGCATCATTCGAGCGAGCAATAGACGTTGTGAAGATTCTTTGAAAGCTGTCCGTAGCAAGATCGAGATTGCTGACTGTACCGACAGAGCCATCCAGTCGAGAAAACGATGCGTTGGCGCGCTGCATGTTTCCATTGCCCAGCCACTTGTTTGCATTGATGGCTTGAAGTTGAATGGTCTTGATCTCCAGCGCAGCCAGTGAGGCCAGTTCGTTGGCCGGCGATACGCCGTCCTGATTGAGGTCGCGCCAGACGCGTAGCCGTGTGAAAATTTCATCATCGACATCGATCTGCTTGTCGCTGTTGGTATCGAAATCTGATAACGCATCAAAACCATCGCGTGCCAGCAATCCATTTTTCTTGACGGTATTCACACCGAACAGTTCGCTGCCGGAATCGATCGTGCCGTTGCCATCACGATCCAGGACCAGCCACCCGTCATCCGGCTTCAACCAGCCTGTACCGGTCCTGATCCCGTCGCCAGTGTGATCGAAGAGCGGCGCAATCTCGCTGCCTTCGGTTTCGATGCCATCGCCATCCAGGTCCAGGGCAAGAGGATCGATAGTTTCGTTCTGGATGGCGGCGCGAGCGCTTTCGGCGCCTGAGTTGCTGATCCCTGGCATGCCCCGCTTGTTAGAAGTGGCGCCGTCAGTTTCTATTCCCATGATTGGCCAAGGCAGACCGGACATGGGATCTTCCTGCCACATTGGTAGCCCCTGGATCGGGCCACGACCTATGCTCTCCACATTGTCTTTGTTATGCTGCGGCCAGAGATCACCTTCGAAGTTAGTCGGGTTGATGTCGGCTGCGCGCAGTGCCGCCCAGACGAAGTCGATGCAGCTGTTGGTGAAGGCGTTGTAATGTTTGCTGAAACCGGCAGCTTCGGGGTTTTCGCTGAATTTCTTGATGGAGTCGTATTGCTCTTGCGTCAGTTCTATAGTCCTTGAATAACCCGGATCTTTATATTTTTCTCCATCATCAAAATAGAAATTGCCTTTTGAAAAAAGCTTTTTGAGCGGATTGGCATCTTCAGGAACGTAATTTGTATCTTGGTAAAAACTGAAATGTCTCGATTCTAATTTGTCATCGGCTATCGAGTACCACATATGCCCAACCATGGCAGGCTCGCCATTTGTTCTAGTGGTACCTCGATCTGCAATGTATATAGTAACGGATGGCATGTCCTGCTCCTTTGGGTGGGTGAGAATGCGGAGGGACATGCCAGATCAACGTTTCAAGATATCCTGCTCGAATCGTGATTCGCGAGGGTAGTCCGATCGAATAGTTCTTAGGCGTGTTATTTCGGCGGTGCGGTGTTGTGAAAGCCAATCATGCCTTTCAATTGGAACAGCTCGCGAGCGCCTTCTAGATAGTTGAAACGGATGGTGTAGGTCCCCGGGGGGAGTTCTTGCTGAGCCAAATAGGTATACCTCCCCATGTAGGTTCCGCCTGTCCAAGGCCGTGTTATCAAACGGTCATACAACTGATGTTTGTCTGAATTGCGAAATAAGCGAACTCTGAAGGTCGCTGGGATGCCGATCGATACCCACTCGCGAGTGCCAGGATCGTATTTCGATCCCATCATCTTCATTAGGAAAGCGGATTCTTCACGGGTTTCTTTCTTATCAAAAAAATGGGAATACTCGTTTAAATCTCTTAAGTACAAAGATAGGCTGATTGCATACATCCCCGGTTTCCCCACCTTCACCTGAAACTCATAACCCGCCCCCACATCCCACAAATCGAATTTCATCCGATAAGGCAGTGCATGCGGCCCATCGCCTGTCGGTGATTCGCATCCGGCCAGGCAACTGATTTCAATGAGCAAGAGAAGCAGGACGAATAACTTTTTCATGGCCGTTCTCCCGCATTGCCTGAGTCCTCAGCACCGTCCATGCCCGGCCATGGGAGGCCGGAAAAGGGATCGACTTGCCACAGTGCTTCCTCCGACGGGATTGTTTCCACAATTTTCCCGGCCTCATCGAGGTCGCGCTGAGATGCTCCGTGTCGCTTGATCGAGTCTTCGCAACCGCACCCCAGTGCAGCTACCAGTATCAGTAGCGTGAGTAACAACACCGGTCTGCGAAGCCATTCCCGGTTGTTGTCCGGGTGCGCCGCGCGGGCGCAAGGCGTTCTGTCATTCATCGTGCAATCCATTAGTCCATCACTGCCAGTTACAAAGAACTGGCAATGCGCGGTAATCCGCAAGATCAATCAGAAATGAAATTCAGCCGAGGCCTGGCACACGAAACGTGAGAGCGGGGATGATGACGGCAGGAGGACAGGCGCAACCAGCGCTGTCGTTGAGGGAGGAGCGTAAGCGCGCAGCCGCGCCCATAAAAAAAGCAGGGAGGTTAATCCCTGCTTTTCAACAATTGCTTAGACCTTGAAACGCCATGCCGACTTTGGTGCGCAGGCAGGGCAACTGCGATCGTCAGCCAGTCATTGCGACGAACCTCGCAACGTCAACTCCACGGTGCGCTGATCAGCCGATTCAGGTTCTTCGGTATTCCGCATCGCCCGCGCAGCAATCCCCGCCACCAGCGCAAACACGGTAATGAGCAAGGCCACCATCCAAGGGCTGCCGCCACTGCGTGCCAGCAGCAGGGCCGACAACACCGGCGTGATCCCGCCACCTACCAACGCCCCGATCTGGTGGGCAATGCCGACGCCGCTGTAACGTACCCGGGTACCGAACAGTCCTGCGAACAATGCGCCCTGCGGTCCATACATCATCGGGTGGATCACGCCCAGCGCGATGGCCACGGCTGCGCCCACCAGCAGCGGCTGCGCCGTGTTGATCATCATGAAGTACGGCCACACGCCCACGGCGGCGCACAGCGTGCCGATGACGTACATGCGGCGGTGACCGATGCGGTCTGACAAGAGCGCGAACAATGTGTTGCCAACGATCGAGATACAGGCGCCGATCAGGATCGCATTGAGAAACATCGGCTTGGCCATGTGCAACTGGGTCACCGCGTACGAGGTGGTGAATACCAGCACGTTGATCGGCCAGGCGATCTCGCCGGCACGCGCCAGCGCCGCCAGCATGATCTGCTTCTTGTGATGCGCCATCAAGGTCGACAGCGGCGTCTTGCTGACGGTGCCGGCACGCTTGGCCTGTTCGAATTCTGCCGATTCCGGCAGGCGCAGGCGCGACGCCACGCCAATGATCACCAGCACGATGCTGAACAGGAACGGCAAGCGCCAGCCCCAGGACAGGAAATCGGCCTCCGGCAGCTTGGCCGTGAGCGACAGGGCCAGCGTCGACAGCACCAGCCCGGCCATGCCGCCCGACGAACTCCAGCTGCCGAACAGCCCGCGCCGTTTGGCCGGCGCATTTTCGACCGCGATCAGGATCGCGCCGCCTTGCTCGCCGCCCAGCGCCACGCCCTGGATCAGGCGCAGCACGCACAACATCACCGGCGCCCAGATGCCTGCGGTGGCATAGGTGGGCAACAGCCCGATCAGCGTCGAGGCCGCGCCCATGGCGATCAACGTGGCCAGCAGCACCGACTTGCGGCCGTAACGGTCGCCCAGGTAGCCGCACAGGATGCTGCCCAGCGGACGCCCCAGATAGCCGGTGGCGTAGGTCGCGATGGCCGCCAGCGCGCCGGTCAGCGGATCCAGCGTGGGGAAGAACAGCTTGTTGAAGACCAGTGCGGCGGCGGTGCCGTAGAGCAGGAAATCATATTGTTCCAGCGCGGTTCCCATGAAGCTGGAAAAGAACACGACCAGGCGATGTGGTTTCCTGGGCGGCGATGCGTCGATCGATGGTGTGGCAGACATGTCCGGCTCCGGTTGAGCAGATCGGTGGAAGAAAGGTCAGGCGCGCTGGCGTTGGCGCAGCACGCGGCGGGCGAACATGGCGAAGCTGGCGCGCACGATGCTCGATGACAGCAGAAAGTCGTGCGACTCCTTGGCCAGTGCCGGATCAAGCCGCTTCAGCGTTCCATAGGCGGCCATCGCTTGCAGCTGGTTGCGCGCGGCGCGTTCGATCAGCACCGACAGATACAGGGTTTCCTCGACGCTGGCGGTGGCCGCCAGAAAACCATGGTTGACCAGCAGGATGCTGCGCTTGCTGCCCAGTGCATTGGAGATGATCTCGCCTTCGTCATCGGCAATCGGCAGGCCCGGCCATTCGGCCAGGAAGGCGCAGTCGTCATGGAACGGGGTGGCGTCCATGTGGGCCACTTCCAGCGGCTGCCCGGTCATCGACAGGGTCGATACGAAGGGTGGGTGAGTGTGAATGATGCAATTGACGTCGGGCCGCTGCCGGTACACCCACAGGTGAAAGCGGATCGCCGGGTTGGGCACGCCGCGTCCTTCCAGCACCTGCAACTGGTCGTCGATGCGGATGATGTCATCGGCGTCGAGTTCGTCGAATCCCCGAGCCAGGGGCGTGGTGAGGAAAGTGCCGTCGTCCTGGCGTACGGTGATCTGGCCGGCCAGCGTTTCCGAATGTCCTTCGGCGGCGAGGATGTTGCAGGACAGGGCAATCTTTTCCTTGATTGTCCAGTCTCCAAAATCGAGTCCGGCCGACATGCGGCGCAGCGCCTGGCTGGAGAGTTCTTCCTTGGCTAAGGTCATGGGGGTTCCCGGTGGTTGAAGTCGGGAACCAGATTAACGGCGTCGTCCGGAATGCAATGTCACCAGAGTGCCTGGCGTGATGACTGTGCCTGCCGCTGCGCGCGGCCGCACTGCAGCAAAGAATCAGGCGGCGCCGGCCTGCCGGACCGCGGAAGGCGACAAGCCATAGCGCTGGCGGAAGGCGCGGCTGAAATGACTGGCATTGTTGAAGCCGCAGCGGTAGGCGATGTCGGCCACCGACAGGCGAGCATGGCGGGGATTGCCCAGCTCCGCGTGAGCGCGCTCCAGGCGGCGCTCCAGCAGGTAGCTGCCGTAGCGCAGGCCGCGCCGTTCGAACAGGCGGTGCAGCAGGCGCGGTGATATGCCCATGGTGCGCGCCACTTGCGCCACCGTCAGGTCGGGTTCGCATAACAAGGCGTCGAAGGTGGCCGCCAGCAGGTTCCAGCGGGTGTCGTCGGGGGCTGGCGCGATCGGTGGCGCCAGGGGTTGCTGGGATTCCGAATAAGCCGCCGAGAGCATCGAAACGAAAGCCTGCTCGGCGTGATAGGCGGTGTCGGCCGATTGGCCTGCCAGTTGCGGCAGCGACGGCAAGACCTGTTGCGCGTAGTGCCATACCGCCTGGCGCAGGGCCGAGTCGCGGCGCGCCATGGTCGGCACGAAATGCTGGAAGCGGCTGGTGTGGGCGCCGTGAAAACGGCTGAATGAAAAACGCAGCAGCAGGAAGCGACAGGCACTGTCGTTACGCACCGTGGAGGGGATCCGTGCCTTGCGATAGAACACATCGCCGCTGGCGAACTGCAATGCCACGCCATTCTGCTCGACGCAGCCACTGCCTTCGAGCACGATGCTGGCCAGCACATCGTCGGACTCCAGTTGCGCCACATGCTGCCAGTCGTGGCGCACCACGGTGCCGTGCGGCAATTCAGCCATCAACATGACGCCGCCACCCATCAAGCGGCAAGCCGACAGGCTGCCGGGAAAGTTCTGCGACTGGCACAGTTCTCCCGGCCCCACCAGGTCGTCCAGCACATATTTCATGTGGTGCAGCGACAGTGCGTCGACCGGCTGCAACGCCGGCATGTAGGGCAGTGCGGCAAGCAGCGATGTCGGCATGGCGGGTCCTCCTGGAAGACGGGCGTTGGGCTATCCGATCATACAAGCAATTAGCGTGCTTGCCTGGGGGCGCCTGCTCGCCTGTGCCATGCGCGCCCTAGTCCGACGCGTTGAGCGACCCCAGCAGCCAGGTCTCGGCCATGTCGATCTGGTTGATCAGCATCAGGAAGGTCTCGTCGTTGATGCGTTGCTCGGCGCGCAGATAATGCACCTCCAGCCTTTCGGCGCGGATCGCCTCCAGCCGCAGTTCGCGTTCGAACTGCTTGAAGCGGTTGGCGGCGCGTTGCGTTTCTTCCGAATCGCTCTCGGCATTCATGCGCATGCGATAGGTGGCCAGCAGGCTGCCGCTGACTTCGGTCAACAGCGCCAGGTCGCTCTCGTCGAGCTTGGCGCCGATGCGCTCCTGGGCGCTTTCGATGGTGCGCACGGCAGCCTCGGACAGGCGCGTGCGTGCGCTCATTTCCTCGGCGCGGCGGCGCTTGACCTCGGCGTCCAGCTGCAGATCCTTGAGCATCCACGGCAGCAGGAAACTGCCAAACAATAACGAACAGATGATCACCCCGGTGGCCAGGAAGATCAGCAGATCGCGCGCCGGGAACGGGGTATGCGCTTTCAGCAGCAGCGGGATCGACATCACGCCGGCCAGCGTGATCGCGCCGCGTACCCCCGACAGGGCGGCGATGCTGATGAGGCGCAGGTCGAACTTGCGCTGGCGTCCGGTCTGGCCGCGCACCGCCTTGGCAAAGCGGCGCATGCGCAGGTTGATCCAGACCCAGATGAAGCGCAGCACGATCAACGCTACCGTGATGGCCAGGATGTACATGAACAAATGCCACACCGGCACGTCGCCGGCGGTCTTGGCGTCGGCGTGGGCCAGGCTGACGATGCCCGGCAACTGCAGCCCCAGCAGCAGGAACGACATACCGTTGAAGATGAATTCCATCATCGTCATGATGCTGCGGCCCTGCATCCGGGTGGCGGCCGACTCGCCGCCGGCGGTCTCGATATACGGCATCAGCATGCCGGCCGCGACCGCCGCCAGGATGCCGGACAGGCCGAAATGCTCGGCAAAGATATACGCCGTAAACGGAATCAGGATCAGCAGCACCACCTGGATGCCCGGCTCGTCGCCGGCCCATTCGATGACCTTGCGGCGGATCAGGCCGAAGCCCCACGCCACGATCAGGCCCACGGCAATCCCGCCCACCGCAATCAATACGAAGCTGACGCTGGCGTCGACCAGCGAGAATGTGCCGGTCACCACCGCGGCGATGGCGAACTTGAAGGCCACCAGACCGGAAGCGTCGTTCATCAGCGCTTCGCCTTCGAGCACGTGTTGCATCGATGCCGGCAAGCGCCCCTTGCCGACGATGGACGACACCGCCACCGCATCGGTGGGCGAGAGCACCGCCGCCAGCGCAAAGGCGGCCGGCAACGAGATGACCGGCACCATCCAGTGAATGAAGTAACCCACGCCGACCACCGTAAATAACACCAGCCCGAGCGCCAGCGCCAGGATGGGTTGCGCCAGCCGGAAGAATTCGCGCTTGGGCATGCGCCAGCCGTCGGTAAACAGCAGGGGCGGAATGAACAGCAGCAAGAACAGTTCAGGGTCGAAGCTGATGTTCAAGCCGAAGATGGGCAGCGCCAGCAATGCGCCCAGGGCGATCTGGAACAGCGGCAACGGCAACTTGAACGGCGCTAGGCGCGCCACGACACCAGAGACGGCAACTGAGAGCAACAGGATGAGGACGGTGAAAACAATTTCCATTGGGGGGCGGCGGTGAGTTTCTTATATTGTTGGCGAAGCACTAACTGACTATGACGCCAGTCCTAAGTTGCAAGTATAGAAGACGCGGGGCCTCAGCAGATATTGCGGCGCAGGAATAAAATCGTGCCCTGCAACGATCAGCCCACCACCTGGAGGAACATCCCATGCAACAACGCAAGCTTGGCAAGTCCGATATTTCCGTAGCGCCACTGGCCTTCGGCGGCAACGTCTTCGGCTGGAGCATCGATGAGAAGACCTCGTTTTCGATTCTCGATGGTTTCGTCGACGCCGGACTGAACCTGATCGATACCGCCGACGTGTATTCGCGCTGGGTGCCGGGCAACCAGGGCGGCGAATCGGAGACCATCATCGGCAAATGGCTGGCGCAGGGCGGCCGGCGCGACAAGGTGGTCATCGCCACCAAGGTCGGCAAGGACATGGGCGATGGCAAGGTCGGTCTGAAAAAAGCCTATATCCAGCGCGCCGTCGAAGATTCGCTGCGGCGCCTGCAGACCGACTACATCGATCTGTACCAGTCGCACGACGACGACAAGAGCACGCCTTTCGAAGAAACGCTGGAAGCCTATGGCGCGCTCATCAAGGCTGGCAAGGTGCGCCTGATCGGCGCCTCCAACTACGACGTCAAGCGTCTGGCCGAGGCGCGTGAAGTCGGTGAAAAACTGGGCCTGCCGCTGTACCAGACCCTGCAACCCGAATACAGCCTGATCGAACGTGGCGCCTTCGAGCGCGAGCTGGAACCGTATTGCCTGCAGCACGGCGTGGGCGTGATCGGTTTCTATTCGCTGGCCAGCGGTTTCCTGAGCGGCAAGTACCGCAGCGAAGCTGATCTGGGCAAGAGCGCCGCGCGTGGCGCCCGGGTGAAAGGTTATCTCAATGAGCGTGGCCTGAAGATACTGGCGGCACTCGATACCGTCGCCCAGCGCCAGTCCAGCACGCCGGCCGCCGTGGCCCTGGCATGGCTGATTGCGCGTCCCAGCGTGACGGCGCCGATCGCCAGCGCGACCTCGTTGCAGCAACTGGAGGCGCTGGTGGCGGCCACGCAATTGACGTTGACGCCGGCCGATGTGGCGCTGCTCGATGAGGCCAGCGCTTATTGAAGCGACAATGCAAGACGCTGGGCCCTGATGGAAGTCAGGGCCCAGCGTCTTTTTGCGGGATAGAAGAACGGTTTATTTCATCGCCACGCGTTTCAGGTAACGCGAGCGCCACGGCTTCAACACCATCAGCGCCAGGAATGCGGCCAGGATATCGAGCGTGATGGCGGTGCCGAACACCGGGTGCCAGCTGCCGGTCTTCTCGTGCATCATCGCCGCCAGCGGGCCGCCGAAGATCGAACCGATGCCCTGCGAGATATACAGCCAGCCGTAGTTGGCGGTCGCGTGGCGGGTGCCGAAGGTGTCGGTCAGGGTGGAGGGAAACAGCGAGAAGATCTCGCCCCAGCCAAAGAACACCACGCCCGACAGCAGCACGAACAGGACCGCGTTCTCGCGCGTGGCCAGCCACAGCGCCATGGCTACCCCTTCCAGCGCGAAGGCGATGAACATCGTGTTCTCGCGGCCGAACCGGTCCGATACCCAGCCGAAGAACGGGCGCGTGAGGCCATTGGTCAGGCGGTCGATGGTCAGCGCCAATGGCAGCGCGGCCAGGCCGAACACCATCACGTTGGCCACGCCGAAGTCGCGCGCGAAGGTCGCCATCTGCGAGGTGACCATCAAGCCCGAGGTCGACATCATGGTCATCATCACGAACATCAACCAGAACAGGGGCGTGCGCAGCATCTGGCGCGGCGCCAGGTCGTGCGTGCTGGCGGCGATGGCCGGCGCCGGCAAGGCCGCGGTTTGCGCCGCGTCCGGCGAGCGCAGCGCCTGCGAGGCGATCACGCCGATGACGGCAAATACCAGGCCAAACTGCCAGAGCGTGGTTTCCAGCCCGGCCGTGGCCAGCGACGACGAGATGGGAAAGGTGGTCAGGATCGCCCCCATGCCGTAGCCGGCCGCCACCATGCCGACCGCAAAGCCGCGACGATCCGGGAACCAGCGCACCATCTGCCCGACCACGCCGACATACACGATGCCGGTGCCAAGGCCGCCAACCAGGCCATAGGCCAGGTAGAACATGCCGATGCTCGTGGCCTGCGCCGCCAGCACCCACGACAGCCCGGACATGAAGGTACCGATGGCGATCAGGCGGCGCGCGCCGTAGCGTTCGATCAGGCTGCCCTGGAACGGCGAGAAGAAGGTCTGCAGCACGATCAGCATCGAAAAGGTGATCTGCAGTTCAGACAGCGGCACGCCCAGCTTGGCCGTGAGCGGTTTGGTCAACAGTGTCCAGACATATTGCGGACTGGAAATGGCCATCATGCAGATCAGGCCGATCAGCAGCTGGAACCAGCGATTGCGTAGCAGGCCCGGCGCGGCGGCAGGGGCGGTGTGGGTGAGGGTGGACATGCGTTTCTCCTGTACTTGTGTGCCATGGGGGCCGCATCGACATGGCGTCGAGCGGGACAGTGACGTAACTCGGAATGCAGGGCATGGACGACCGGTGATGAGGTCGCCGGGATTTATGCATACATAAATCTGGGCAACTAAAAGCAGATTCCATGCCATTGGCATGACGGCGAGGCGCCAGAGGGAGAGGGGATGGAAAAGGCGTGCAACCGGGGTGCCGGTTGCACCAGATGCGGGAGATCAGCCGAAGCGCTTGCGCCGTGCTTGTGCCGATCCGGCGGCTTGCACCACGGCGGCGGTGGCGGCGGCACGTACCTGTTCCAGCCGTTCGATGGTGATGCGCTCGACCACGGTGTGGCTGTCCTCGATATGGCGGGCGATCAGTTGTGCTGCCAATGTGGCGTCGGATTGCCGCACGGCATCGAGAATGGCTACATGTTCGTCGTAGGTGTCGCCGATGCAATCGCCATAGGCAAAGTCGAGTCGGCGCATGATGCGCAGTTGTTCAGTCACCTGGCGATAGACGACGTCGGTCTCGGGGTTGCCCGCCGCGTGCACCAGCGCGCAGTGAAACTGCTCGTCGCGGGCGGCCACTTGCAGCCCGTCGCGCAGCCGTCTGGCCTTTCCGACCTGCCAGAAGCGACCCAGCTCCTTGACCAGCGTCAGGCGTGTGGCCTCGGGCATGCGCGGCGAACATAGCTTGGCGACGGCATGCAATTCGATCATCTCGCGCAATTCGTACAGCGACGCGAAGCGCGCCAGGTCGATCGGCACCACTTCCCAGCCGTTGCGGAAGTGGCCTCGCACCAAGCCTTCGCTTTGCAGCCGCATCAGCGCCTCCCGCACCGGCGTGCGCGAAACCTGCAACCGTTCGGCGACATCGTTCTCGGCGAAGCGGTCGCCCGGCAGCAGCCGGAAAGCGAAGATGTCTTCGCGCAGGCTGTTATAGACGGTATCGGTCAGTCTGCCGGCAGGGCGGGCGTCGATCTCGGCGGGCAGGGCGCTGGGCTTCATGGGGTCGATGGCTAAGGCGCGAAGGGCGACCAGGGGATGTTATCGCATGTGGGCCTGGTCGCGCCGCTCAAGTGCGCTACTTGCTGCGGATGATGTCGAGCGAGCGCAACACGCGCGGGTGGACGTATCTGCTGCGTACCGATTCTTCGGACAGGGCCTGCATCATGGCCTCGATGAAGTCGCCGATGCAGCCGTTGGCTGCGGTGTTCTTGCGCGTCACATAGCAGGTGGTGCTGGCCGGCAGCCGTTCCTTGAGGGTCAAGGCCTCCACCGGGTAGCGCTCGCGGCTGGCTTCGATCACCGGCCAGGGGACCACCGTCAGCAGGTCGCTGTTGCAGATCATTTCCATCATGTGCATCGAGCGATAGATATGCACCTGGCCCCGCAGTGGCGTGTCGGCCGCCGGTTCGGCGGCGTAATGGGTCATGAAGAAGTCGCGCAGCGGCGGCTTGTACTGCGTGATCTCATGGCTGAGCAGCCACGATTGACCCGCAAGTTCTTCCAGGTGACGCGCCTGCTGGCGCGGGTGGCCGCGACGGCAGGCGATGGTGTGCTCGTAGGAAAACAGCGGGCGCGCGCTGAGTTCATTGCCGGCCTGTTCCGGCGGCGCCAGTCCGATCGCCATGTCCATGCTGCCGTCGCGCAGGCCGGCATAGTCCGAACCGAAGACATCGAGCAGGCGCAGGTTGACGTCGGGCCGCATGGCGGTAAAGCGCAGCATGGTCGGCGCCAGCAGCGTGAGCGACACCCATGGCGTGATGCCGACGGTAAAGCGGATGCGGGTGGCAGCCCGGGCCGCGCCCAGTTCGAGCACGGCCTGGTCGACCTCGCCCTGGATCAGGCGTGCCCGCGCCAGCAGATTGCGACCGGCGGCGGTCAACTGCAAGCCTTGCGCCTGGCGCTCCAGCAGGCGCGTGCCGGCCGTGTTTTCGAGTTCCTGCAAGCCTTTGCTGACGGCGGCAGCGCTGACGCCCAGCATCTGGGCGGCCGGACGCAGGCCGCCATGATCGGCGATGGCGATCAGGTATTGAAGTTGCTGCAGCTTCAATTCGGGAGGACGCGACATGGTAGGCGGCAAGGGGCGAAATGTATCAGCGGCGAGCATAAACGGTGCATCGGTGGCGTGCATCCTTTTTTGCATTCAACCGCGGCTTTTCATGTCAACCAACCGTTGACACGACGTTCGACCGTTCGGTCGGTAGACTTGCTGCGCCAGGGCTGGAGCGGCTTTGCCGTCGATCGTGCGGTCCGTTTGAGCGTCTTGTGGATGCTTGCCGCCGTCTCCTGGCGTCCTTGTGCCAGCGCCAATGGTACGGATGCTGCAACCGTTGCAGCATTGCCGGCGCGGTGCGTCGCGATCAACGTAATGAAGAGAGTGCAATGACAACACAGTTGAACAATCAGTTTCTGGTGCCAGGCATCGTCGAACATCTCGGCGACAGCATCGCGCTGCGCCATCACATCCACGCTCATCCCGAACTGGCCTACCAGGAACACGCCACCAGCGACCTGGTCGCTGAAAAACTGGCGGCCTGGGGCTATAGCGTGCACCGCGGCCTGGGCGGAACCGGCGTGGTGGGCACGCTGAAGAAAGGCAGTGGTACGCGCAGGCTGGGCTTGCGCGCCGACATGGATGCCTTGCCGATCACCGAGCAGACCGGCTTGCCCTATGCCAGCAAGCATGGCGGCACCATGCATGCGTGCGGTCACGACGGTCATACCGCCACCCTGCTGGCGGCGGCCCGCACCTTGAAGGACCTGCCCTTCGATGGCACCCTGCACCTGATCTTCCAGCCGGCCGAAGAAGGCCTGGGCGGCGCCCGCAAGATGGTCGAGGACGGGCTGTTCCAGCTGTTTCCGTGCGATGCCATCTTCGCCTATCACAACATGCCCGGTTATCCGACCGGCAAGATCGGCACCTTGCCGGGCGCGTTCATGGCGTCGTCCGATACCGTCATCATCAAGATCGCCGGCCATGGCGGACACGGCTCGATGCCGCATATCACGGTCGACGCGGCGCTGGTGGCGTCCTATCTGGTGGTCGCCCTGCAAAGCGTGGTGGCGCGCAACGTCGATCCACGCCAGATGGCGGTGGTGACGGTGGGTTGCCTGCAAGCCGGCAATGCGCCCAACGTGATCGCCGAGACGGCCGAGTTGCGGCTGTCGGTGCGGGCCTATTCGCCCGAGGTGCGGGCCGCGCTGCGCGAGCGCATCACGGCGCTGGCGCATGCGCAGGCGCAGGCATTCGGCGCGCGCGCCGAGGTCGACTATCAATGGCGCTATCCGGCGCTGCAGAACGATCCCGCCATGACCCGCTTCGCCGAAGGCGTGGTGCGCGACTGGCTGGGGCCGGAGGGGTTCATCGACAACGTGCAGCAACTGACCGGCAGCGAAGACTTCTCGTTCATGCTCGAGCATTGTCCCGGCTGCTACCTGATCATCGGCAATGGCGAAGGTGAGCAGGGCGGTTGCATGGTGCACAACCCGCGCTACGACTTCAACGACAGCATCCTGCCGGTCGCCGCCAGCTACTGGATCAAGCTGACCGAGCGCTTCCTGTCGTCGGCCTCGCTGGAACCCGGCGAGCAGCCCTGAGCAAGATCAACCGAATCCATTACAGATCACATCCATGAACAGCAAAAGTTCGTCCCCGGCAGCGGGCAGCGCAGGCGCGGTGAGCGCGCCCTCCAAGGCCAAGAAGATCGCCGCCATCACGGTCGGCAACGGCCTGGAATTCTTCGATTTCTCGATCTATACGTACTTCGCCGCGATCATCGGGCGCCAGTTCTTTCCCAGCACCTCCGAATGGGCGTCGCTGATGATGTCGCTGGCGACCTTTGGCGTAGGTTTCCTGGTACGCCCGCTGGGCGGCATCGTGATGGGGCAACTGGCCGATCGTCGCGGGCGCAAGCCGGCCATGACGCTCAGCCTGTGGCTCATGGCGCTGGGTTCGGCGATCTTCATCGTGACCCCGACCTATGCCCAGATCGGCCTGGCGGCGCCCTTGCTGATGATCGTCGGGCGCATGATCCAGGGCTTTGCCGTCGGCGGCGAGGTCGGCGCATCGACCTCGATGCTGCTGGAATATGCCGATGACAAGACGCGTGGTTTCTACAGCAGCTGGCAGTTGTTCAGCCAGTCCCTGAGCACCCTGGCGGGGGCCGGCGTGGGGCTGCTGCTGACCTACAGCCTGAGCACCGAGCAACTGGAAAGCTGGGGCTGGCGCCTGCCGTTCGTGCTGGGGCTGTTGCTGGTGCCGATCGGTAACTACATCCGCCGCTTCCTGGACGAGACCGGTGAAGTCGTGCAGGCGCCGGCGTCGGGCAAGCGCAAGCATGCGCCCGGCGCGCTGTCGGAAATCCTGCGCCTGTATCGCAAGCCGCTGTTGCTGGGCACGGCCATCGTCATCGGCGGCACCTCGGCCAACTACATCGTCATGCACTACATCACGACCTACGCCAAGGCGATCCTGCACATGCCGTTTTCGCTGGCCCTGTGGGCGTCGTGGATTGCGGGACTCATGCAGTTGCTGCTGTGCGCGCCGGCCGGCATCCTGGCCGATCGCCTGGGCCGCAAGCCGGTCGCCACCTGGTCGCGCCTGTTGCTGATTGTGCTGGTGTTCCCGGCGTTCATGCTGATGGATAGCCTGCGCAGCGGCACCGGCCTGTTCGTGGCGGTGGTGATGATGGTCATACCGCTGGTATTTACGTCGGTGTCGAGCATCGTGATGATGTCCGAGCTGTTCCCGCGCCGGGTGCGCGCCACCGGCCTGGCGCTGTGCTACGGACTGGGGGTATCGATCTTCGGTGGCTTCTCGCAATTCATCGCCACCTGGCTGGTCAAGGCGACCGGCTCCAACCTGGGGCCGGCCTGGTACGTCATCGGCACCGGCCTGATTTCGCTGGTGGCCATCGCCATGACGCCCGAGACCGCCGGCCGCAAGCTGGACTGACGCCACCTTCCGCCGCCCACCTGCGGCTTGCTTTTCACACCAACCCAGCAGCATTTCACGTGTACGCGCTAAGGCGCGTGCCGGGGACTGCTGCGCCTTCGATCATCAACACGGGGAACCCTAAAATGAAAAAACTTGCAACGCTGACCTGGCTGGCAGCCTGTTCCACCCTGGCCCATGCCGCCAGTGCCGACAATGTCACGCTGTACGGCGTGGTGGATATGGGCGTGGCCTATGTCAATGGCGGCAGCACCACCATGAAAGCCATCAGCGGCGCCGGCTCGACCTCGCGCATCGGCTTCAAGGGCCATGAAAACCTGGGCGGCGGCTGGTTTGCCGGGTTCATGCTCGAAAGCGGGCTGCAGGCCGATACGGGCGTCGCCGGCGGCACCACGCTGCAGGGCGAGCAGAGCCTGTTCAATCGCGAATCCAATATCTGGATCGGCTCGGACAGTGTCGGCACCGTCAAGCTGGGACGGCAGTACCCGGCCATGATTTCACTGGCGCTGGACCCGTTCCTGGGGGTCTCCGGTTTTTCGCCCTATGGCACCGTGATCTCGTCCAATGCCGACCTCGGACGCGGCGCCACGCTGGGCGATTCGCGCATCAGCAATGCCGTCTCGTACACCACGCCCGATCTGGCCGGCGTAATGGCCCAGTTCCTGTATGCGCCGCGCGAGAGCACGGCGGCAGGCTATCCGCGCGCCGCCGACTATGGCGTCGAGGCGCACTACAGCCGCGGCAACCTGCTCTATCTCGGAGCCCAGTACAACGTGGTCAATACCGATCCCACCGCGACCCTGGCCTCGGTCAAGAACATCTGGTCGGGGGTTGGGGTGCAAGTCAAGCTGGGCGATGCGATCCTCAGCTACGAGCTCAACAACGTGGCGCCCCGCGCCGTCGGTTCATACGTCGCCCAGAGTCATATGCTGGGCATGACCCTGGCGCCGAACACGCGCGACTATTATCAGTTGGCCTTGCTGTATCGCAATGTGGCCGGGGCCCATGACAAGAATTCGTTTACGGTGGGTTTCGGCTATGGCTACAACCTGTCTCGCGCCAGCACGCTCTACACCCGCATCGGCCGCGTGTTCAACCGTAGCAATGGCGTTTCGTCACTGTCCGGCACCACGGTGACCCAGGCCGGCGACGATGTGTCGGTGCTGGCGGTGGGTTTGCGCTATCGCTTTTGAGGCAGCGCAACATCGGGTCAATAAAACGGGGCGCAACGGCCCCGTTTTTTCTGGCGCGCAGATATGCTGCAGGGCACAGTTTCTCGTGGCTTGACACTTGGACGGGGGATACCTATCCTCCACAGCCATTGGTCTTACCATTGCCGACGCCCTGCAGCATAGCGTGTCGACAGGGGAGGGCTCCGATCCAGTCTCTCCACAGGCACTCAAGACGACGCCATGTCATTTGATCCCATTGTCCAGAAATCGATTTCCGAGCAGGTTGCGCAACGCTTGCTGACCATGATCCGTAGCGGCTTGCTCAAGCCCGACCAGCAATTGCCGCCCGAGCGCGAACTGGCGGCCATGCTGGGCGTCGGCCGGCCGGCGGTGCGCGAAGCGATTCGCGGGCTGGCCTTGCTGGGGCTGTTGCGCATTCGCCAGGGCGAGGGCACCTTCGTCAGTTCGCTCGAAACCCGCGAATTGCTCGAACCGCTGGAAATGATCATCGACCTCAACCCCGGCACGCTGGAGGCCTTGTTCGATGCGCGCCTGATCATCGAGACCGGCGTGGCCGCCCTGGCGGCGACCCATATGGATGACAGCGAATTGCAGCGCCTGGTGCGCAACGTCGAGGACGAGGCGCGGCTGCTGTCCGACCCGGTGGCCTTTGCCGCTGCCGATGTCGAGTTTCACGAGGCCATCATCGAGGCTTGCGACAACCCTTTCCTGCAGAGCATTGCCGGCAGCCTCTACATGCTGGGCAAGAAGAGCCGCACCATCACCTCGCGCATCCCGGCCACGCTCGAACGCAGCCTGCAGGACCATCGCGAGATCCTCGATGCGCTGCAGGCGCGCGATCCGCAGCGGGCCTCCGACGCCATGCGCAGCCACTTGCAGCATGTGCGCGCGGCCTATCGCGGGGCCGCACCGAACAAGGACGAGTCGGTCCACGACTGACGCCGGCACGCCATCGAACGACACATAACGAACGACGCATACACAAAGGAGAACACCATGCTTGATCTGGCAGGAAAAGTTGTCTTCATCAGTGGCGCAAGCACCGGCATCGGGGCCGCCGCGGCGCGTGCCTTCGGCGCCCGTGGGGCGCATGTCGTGGTCCACTACAACAGTTCGGCCAAGGAAGCCGAACTGGTGGCCGCCGATGTCCGCGAAACCGGCAGCCGAGCGATCACCATCGGCGCCGACGTGCGCGACAGCGCTGCGATCAATCGCGCGGTGTCCACGGCAGTGGAGCAGTTGGGGCGTATCGACATCCTGATCAACAATGCCGGCAGCCTGGTCAAGCGCGAGGCGCTGGAAAAAGTCAGCGACGAATTGTTCGACGAGATCGTGCAGATCAACGCCCGTTCGGTGGTGGCCTTCACACGCGCAGTGATCCCGGTCATGCGCAGCCAGGGCGGCGGCAACATCATCAACGTCACCTCGGTGGCGGCGCGTCATGGCGGCGGCCCCGGCGCACTGATCTATGCGGCCTCGAAGGGCTTCGTGAGCACCATCACACGCGGCATGGCCAAGGAACTGCTGGCCGACAAGATCCGCGTCAATGCGGTCGCGCCGGGCGTGATCATGACGCCGTTCCAGGAACGCTTCACCACGCCGGAACAGCTGGAAGCCTTCCGCAAGACCATTCCCATGGGCCGCATCGGCGACCCGGACGAATGCAGCGGCGCATTCCTCTACCTGGCCTCGGAACAGTTGTCGGGCTATGTGACGGGGCAGATCATCGAAGTCAATGGCGGGCAGTACATGCCTTGAGTGAGACGGTCGTCTGACAGGAGTCAAGAATGCCGACGTCCTTGCGTCGGCATTTTTGCATCAGGTCCTTGATAACAGCGCCGCCTGGTCGCGCAAGCCGCGGGCGATCGCCTCGAACAGGTCTGCGGGAAATCCCGGTGGCAGTTGCGCGCCCGCCGTCTCGATGACGGCGGGCACCTGGGCGATGGACTCGTCGATGATCTGTTGCGCCAGCGCTTCTCCCAGCCCGGTCTGGGCTGCGTGCGCGAGCCAGTGGTTTCTGCGGATATCCCTGAGCACGTAATGATTGGACTTGCCCCGTACTGCCATTGCCAGCCTTGCCCGTTGCGCAGCGATCATGTTTGCCTTGTTGCCAATGACCGGGTGGGCGGACAGAACGTCGTAGAGTGGGGTGGCCCTGAACTGGCGTTGCGGCAGATGGACGATGCTGAAGTTCTTTGCGTGACCATCGGTGGCCGCCAGTAACCAGAACACCACTTGAGCCTTGAAGAAATGCGTTCGGTCTTCGATGGCCCGCGTCGAACCCGCAAGTATCTGCATGACATCGCTTATGCCGGGGCCGCCGTCTGCCTGGTATTTCCGCGTCGCCGACGTGCCTGTGGCCTGGCAGAAATCTTCCTGGGGCAGACGAATGATCCAGCTGCCGTCATCGGCCAGCCGGCGGTCGAAGCGTGACACCACCAATACTTTCTGTTCTTCGAACTGCGCCATGTCGCAATGAGCAACGGGCAGGCCGAAGGCGGCGATCATCTTCGAGCATAGCCATTCGTTTTCGACCGAGGTGCGCATGTCTGCCTGCATCGCACCTACCAGCCCCAATGGCAGTTTGAGGATGTGAGTGGTCGGCGTGCTGGCGAGCGGAAGCCGCCATTTGCCGTCCTGCTGCAGGAGCGCCGTTTTCTCCTGTGCGCCGGCAATCGACAGACGCAGATCGGCGAGCTCTTCACGCTGCCCAAGGGGCCGGTCTGATACGGCGCGGCGCAGCAGCGCTGCGATATCGGCTTGACCAAGCGCCTCGCTGCGGATCGAGAACAGATGGGTGGGTTGTCCGTCCTGCGGCAGTAACTGGAGCGCGCCTACGCAATCACGACCGACAGCGGCCAGCAATTCATGGGCTGCGACACCGCCGGTGCCGAAATGGTCTGCCATGCGTCGCCGGATGGCATCACTGTCCGGCAGCAGGTTGTCGAAGTAATTTCTGACGACATCGCCACGATAGGGGGCATTGCCCGCCGTGATCGGCAGGGAAAGCGAGATGGGCCGGCATTGCTCGTCGGCCAGCCAGTCGTCGAAGTAGGTCAATGAATGTTCGCCGTTGCGGATATCCCAACGGGCCACCGGCGTGCCGTTGAGCCACAGGTTCAACCGGTTTGTGGCCGATCTGCGAAAACGCGTCACCATGATTGCTTCGTGCCCGATGGCGGGACCAGCTTCGGCGGAGCCGGATTTTTTGGTGACTGAACTGGCGCGGGTGTCCCGTCATTTTTCTGTGCGAGTACGACCTCCACATCCAGCAGTCTGAGAATCGTGATCAACCGGCCGAGGTTGGTGGCGGTCGGATTGGCCTCGATTCTGGCGTAGCTTTGCTGGCTGATTCCCAGCAATGCAGCAACCTCGGCTTGCGACTTGCCGGCGCGCTTGCGAAAGCCGACCAGCAAAGGCTTCAATTGCTGCTGAGTCTTGACCGGATAGTCCATAGTGATGTGTTTTACAGTTTTAAAGATGTAATCTCAATATACATCCTATATGTTGTAAATTGCAAATACAGCTTTTATGATGTATTTAGAAAATACAACATATGTAGTGTATTTTTGATGTTGAACATGCCTCCCTGGCATGGCCCTTGCAGCATTTCTCGTTCATTTCCCGACCCGACACCGGCCCGATGGACATCGTCGAAAGCGACCTTCTACGCGACAAGCTGACCCTCCTTCTCGATTCCACCGGCGAAGGCATCTACGGCATCGACCTTGAAGGCCGTTGCACCTTCATCAATCGGGCCGGTGCCAACATGCTGGGCTATGCGGTGGAGCAGGTGCTGGGCATGAACATGCACGAACTGGTGCATCACAGTCACGAGCATGGCGGTCATTACCCCGAGCACGAGTGCCCGATCCTCAAGGCCTATCGCAACGGTGAATCGTGCCGGGTCGACCAGGAAGTGTTCTGGCGCGCCGACGGCAGTTACTTTGCCACCGAATATTCGTCGCACCAGATCGTCGACGGCGGCCAGGTGCGCGGGGCGGTGATCACCTTCAGCGATATCTCCAAGCGGCGCCTGGCCGAAGAGCAGTTGCAGCGCGCCAAGGCCGAACTGGAGCAGCGGGTGGCCGAACGCACCCGCGAACTGTCGGCCGCGTTGCGCCAGGTGCGTCAGTTGTCGGCCCATGCGCATTCGGTGCGCGAAGACGAGCGCACCCGCATCGCGCGTGAAATCCATGACGAACTGGGGAGCCTGCTGGTGGCCCTGAAGCTGGACGTGAACTGGATGGCCAGCCGGGTCAGGGAGATTGAGCCGGTGGCCCGCAAGTGCGCCACGATGAACCGCCTCATCGAGACGGCAGTCGACAACGTCGGACGCATCATCACCGACCTGCGGCCCAGCATTCTCGATCACCAGGGCTTGATCGCGGCCCTCGAATGGCAGGTGCAGGAGTTCTCGGAAGCCACCGAGTTGCCCTGCGAGGTGAATTTCGATATCGCCCCGCAAGCCTTCGTGCCGGTCGGCGCCCAGGCTACCGCCGCATTCCGTATCTTCCAGGAAATGCTGTCCAACGTGGCGCGGCATGCACGCGCCACCCGGGTTCGCATTGCCGTGATGCTGACCCCGGCCGAACTGGTGATGGAAGTCGAGGACAATGGCGTGGGCGCCAGCGGCGATGCGCTGGCGGCGGCGACGTCGTATGGCGTCATGGGCATGCGCGAGCGCGCCATGCACTTCGGTGGCGCATTGAGCATCGCTGGTGCGCGCTTTGCACCAGCACACGACATGGCGGGCATGCCGGGTACGCTGGTCTGCCTGCGCCTGCCGTTACGCCCCAGCCGGGAGCCGTCATGAACGACACCATTCGCATCCTCCTCTGCGACGACCATCGCATCGTGCGCGAGGGCTTGAAGCAGATCCTGGCCGATACCCCCGACATCGAGGTGGCGGCCGAATGCGCCAGCGGTCCGGAGGTGTTGCAGAAGGCCCGGGTCGAAGCCATCGACCTGGTGCTGCTGGATATCGCCATTCCCGTGCAGGACGGGCTGGACGTGCTGCGCCAGATCAAGCAGGAGATGCCGCGCCTGCCGGTGCTGATGCTGTCGACCTATCCCGAAAAACAGTACGCGGCGCGCTGCTACAAGCTGGGCGCGGCCGGTTACGTCAACAAGAGCGCCGACACCGAGCAACTGGTGGCGGCCATCCGCAAGGCCGCCGGCGGCGGCATCTATGTCAGCCCGCAGATGGCCGAGACGCTGGCCTCGCGCCTGGGCGCACGCTCGGCGGCCGAACAGCCGGCCGCGCACGAAAGCCTGTCGCATCGCGAATACCAGGTGTTCAGCCTGATCGCGGCCGGTCGCAGCGTCAAGGAGATCGCCGATCAACTGGGGCTGAGCCCCAATACGGTGAGCACCTATCGCAGCCGCATCCTGGAAAAGACCGGGGCGTCAAACGATGTCGGTATCGCCATGTATGCGGTCAGGCATCAGTTGATGCCGGTGTAGCGCGTCGTCCCGGCACAGGCCGGGGCCAGTGGCTATCGGGGCGCATTCGACATACGTTGAACGACGCTGGGTCCTGACTTTCGTCAGGACGACGGCGGTCTGATAGAGCGACGGCGCGGGATTTTGTAGTGCAATCACTACAGGCCGTCGTCACACGATGACGTCATGGCCCGGCTGGCAAAACCCTTGCAGGGGAGTACCGGTGTCGCACACGCACCTCAAACTCACCAAACGGGGGAATCATGCCGAAAGCACCAGAACACAACGTCTTTCATACCTATGACGCCGATGGCGCCGGCCAGGGCTGCTCATGCGGTCGTCATGGCAGCCAGCGCCAGCACGATGCCGACAGCGAGGCGCAGCGCCTGCAGCGGGGCCGGCAGGTCGAGACCCTGACCGAGGACGTGATCGAGGAATCGCTCATGCGCGCCTTGTTCCCACGGTTGTCGCAGCGTCGCGATTTCCTGCGCGCGGTCGGCAAGAACACCGCCCGCGCGGCCATCGCCAGCGTGTTGCCGCTGGGGGCCTTGCAGGCGATGGCGCAGGAAAAGAATGGCGCGCTGGAAAAGAAGGACCTCAAGATCGGCTTCATCGCCATCACCTGCGCCGCGCCGCTGATCATGGCCGATCCGCTGGGCTTCTATCGCAAGGAGGGGCTCAACGTCTCGCTCAACAAGACGGCTGGCTGGGCCCTGATCCGCGACAAGATGATCAACAAGGAACACGACGCCTCGCACTTCCTGTCGCCGATGCCGCTGGCCATGTCGATGGGCGTGGGCAGCAACCCCACGCAGATGCGCATCGCAACCATCCAGAACATCAACGGCCAGGCCATCACGCTGCACGTCAAGCACAAGGACAAGCGCGATCCGAAGCAGTGGAAGGGCTTCAAGTTTGCGGTGCCGTTCGAGTATTCGATGCACAACTTCCTGCTGCGCTATTACCTGGCCGAGCACGGACTGGACCCCGATCGCGACGTGCAGATCCGCGTCACGCCGCCGCCCGAGATGGTGGCCAACCTGCGGGCCGGCAATATCGACGGTTTCCTCGGGCCGGACCCGTTCAACCAGCGTGCGGTCTACGACGAGGTCGGCTTCATCCACCTGCTATCCAAGGAAATCTGGGACGGCCATCCCTGCTGCGCCTTCGGCACTTCCGAAGAATTCGTCAGGCAGAACCCGAATACCTTCGCCGCCTTGTTCCGCTCGGTGCTGACGGCGGCGGCCATGGCGCGCGACCCGGCCAATCGCTCGCTGGTGGCCAAGGTGATTTCGCCGGCGGCTTACCTGAACCAGCCCGAGACGGTGGTCGAGCAGGTGCTGACCGGCCGCTTTGCCGATGGCCTGGGCAACGTCAAGAATGTGCCGGGACGGGCCGACTTCGATCCGGTGCCGTGGGATTCGATGGCGGTCTGGATCCTGTCGCAGATGAAGCGCTGGGGCTATATCAAGGGTGACGTCGACTACAAGGGCATCGCTGAACGGGTGCTGCTGCTGACCGACGCCAAGAAGCACATGAAGGAGCTGGGCCAGCCAGTGCCCGCGGGCGCCTATCGCAAGTATTCGATCATGGGACGCGAGTTCGATGCCGACCGCGCCGAGGCCTACGCCAACAGCTTCGCCATCAAGAGGACCAGTTGATGAAGCCCGACCGGACCGGCTGGCGCGCCGCACTCATCTCGCTGGTGCTGCTGGCGTGCCTGCTGGCAGTGTGGCACCTGGCGACCCTGCCGCGCGAAAGCGCCGCCGGCGGCGCCCAGGACGAATACGCCAAGCTGATGGGCAAGAGCGGCGGCGCGGCCAAGAGCGACGGCTTTCCCGGGCTGGCGCAGATGGGCCAGACCATCGTGCGCGAATTGTCCAACCCGTTCTATGACAACGGTCCCAACGACAAGGGCATCGGGATACAGCTCGGGCATTCGCTGGGACGGGTCGGGCTGGGGTTTGGCATCGCGGCGCTGGTGGCGATTCCGCTGGGCTTCCTGCTGGGCATGTCGCCGCTGATGCAGCGCGCCCTCAATCCCTTCATCCAGATCCTCAAGCCGATCTCGCCGCTGGCCTGGATGCCGCTGGCGCTCTACACCATCAAGGATTCGTCGGTGTCGGGCGTGTTCGTCATCTTCATCTGCTCGGTATGGCCGATGCTGATGAACACCGCCTTCGGCGTGGCCTCGGTGCGGCGCGACTGGCTCAACGTCGCCAGGACGCTGGAAGTCGGGCCCTTGCGGCGCGCCTTCCTGGTGATCCTGCCGGCGGCCGCGCCGACCATCCTGACCGGGATGCGCATTTCGATGGGCATCGCCTGGCTGGTGATCGTGGCCGCCGAGATGCTGGTGGGCGGCACCGGCATCGGCTACTTCGTCTGGAACGAATGGAACAACCTGTCGCTGACCAGCGTGATCTTCGCGATCCTGGTCATCGGCGCCACCGGCATGGTGCTCGACCTGATCTTCGCGCGCCTGCAGAAATGGGTGACCTATGTCGAATGAAGCAAGCGCGCCCATGGAAAAGGCATTCCTGAGCGTCGAAGGTCTCAGCAAGCACTACGCGCCCGACGCGCCGCCGGTCTTCGAGCACGTGTCGTTCGGCCTGCAGCGTGGCGAGTTCGTGTGCGTGATCGGCCATTCGGGCTGTGGCAAGACCACCATCCTCAATGTGCTGGCAGGGCTGGAAGCGGCCAGCGGCGGGGTGGTCATCATGGACGGCCGCGAGGTCAAGGGGCCGAGCCTGGACCGGGGTGTGGTGTTCCAGAGCCACGCGCTGATGCCCTGGTTCTCGGTGCTGGGCAATGTGGTATTCGCGGTGCGCTCGCGCTGGCCGCAGTGGCCGCGCGACAAGGCCGAGCAGCAGGCGCGGCGCTTCATCGAGATGGTCGGCCTGAAGGGGGCCGAGCACAAGAAGCCGTCCGAGCTGTCGGGGGGCATGAAGCAGCGGGTAGGGATCGCCCGGGCGTTTGCGATCGAGCCCAAGATGCTGTTGATGGATGAGCCGTTCGGCGCGCTCGATGCCCTCACGCGCGGCGTGGTGCAGGACGAATTGCTGAAGATCTGCGGCGCCACGCACCAGACCGTGTTCATGATCACGCACGATGTCGACGAAGCGATCCTGCTGGCCGACAAGATCCTGCTGATGTCGAACGGACCGCGTGCCTGCATCGCCGAGATGGTGATCAACACCATGCCCAAGACCCGCACGCGGGAATCGATGCATCACGACCCGCAGTTCTATCGCATCCGCAATCACCTGGTCGATTTTCTGGTGCACCGTTCCAGGCAGATCCAGGCGGCGCAGGCGGATGGCGCGGCCGTGCCCGTCACGCGGGTGGTCCGGCCAGGACTCGAACCCGCTTTACCGCCAGGCGCGCAGGCAGCGGCCTGAGTTTTATCCACATCACTGTCGTATCACCGTCCCATTCAAGGAGAGCAGCATGGACCGCAATCAAGTCACCCAGAAGATCATCGCCGCCAAGGTCAGCAACAAGCTGAGCTGGGCGCAAATCGCCGAGAGCATCGGCCAGAGCAAGGAGTGGACCACCGCCGCCATGCTGGGGCAGATGACCCTGACCGCGCGCCAGGCCGCGGTGGCGCAGGAACTGTTTGCGCTGACCGACGAAGAGACGTTGTGGCTGCAGATCGTGCCCTACAAGGGTTCGCTGCCCACGCCGGTGCCGACCGATCCATTGATCTATCGCTGGTACGAGATCGTCAGCGTCTACGGCAGCACCATCAAGGAACTGATCCATGAAGAGTTCGGCGACGGCATCATGAGCGCGATCGACTTCAAGATGGATATCCAGCGCCAGGCCGATCCCAACGGCGACCGGGTCAACGTGATGTTGTCGGGGAAGTTCCTGCCCTACAAGACGTATTAAGGTCGTGGAAGACGCCAGGGCGACAAAGTGAAGAAGTTTCTTCGCCGCCCTGACGAAATCCAGGGCCCGGCGTCTTTCGCACTGAAGCTGGTACCGGTGCGTCGCAGGTAGAATAGGCGCATGCCAAACGATAAAAAATTCTCCGCCTACAAGCCCTCTGCGCAACGCATCAAGGCCCGCTTCGTCGCCATCTCGTGGCGTGACCTGGCCGTCAGTTTCGGGCCGTTCGTCTTGTTGGTGCTGGTCGGCGCCTGGCTGGCGATCTGGCTGATCCGGCCGGCGCCGCCGTCGTCCATCACCATCGCCGCAGGTCCCGCCGACAGCAATTTCTGGCGCGTGGCCGAACGTTACCGGACCATCCTGGCGCGCGATGGGATCAAGCTCAATCTGGTCGAGACCGGCGGCTCGCTCGACAATCTCAAGCGCCTGGCCGATCCCGACCAGGATGTGGACGTCGGTTTCGTGCAGGGCGGGCTGGCCGACAGCGTCAAGGGCAGCGACGCCCTGGTGTCGCTGGGCAGCATCTCGTATGTGCCGGTGACGGTGTATTACCGCAGCGTACCGCGCGAGGACGGGCGGCCATCGCCGCCACTGCGGCAATTGTCGGAACTGGCCGGCAAGCGCATCGCCATCGGTGGCGCCGGCAGCGGCTCCAGCGTCCTGGCGGCGAGCTTGTTGAAGGCCAACGGGGTGGAGCCGGGCGCGCATACCGAGCTGCTCAATCTCGGTGGCGACGAGACCGCCCAGGCGCTGACGTCCGGCAAGATCGACGCCGCCTTCCTGATGGGCGACTCGGTCTCGCTGGCCACCATGGGCCGCCTGCTGCGCGCGCCCGGTGTGCGGCTGCTCGATTTCACCCAGGCCGAGGCCTATGTCCGACGCTTTCGCTATCTCAATGCCCTGAACATGCCCATGGGGGTGTTCGACCTGGCGCGCAACCTGCCCGCACGCGATACCAAGCTGGTCGCGCCGACGGCCGAACTGGTGGCGCGCGATGATTTGCATCCGGCGTTGTCGGACCTGCTGATCGAAGCCGCCCACGAGGTGCATGGCAAGGCCAGCGTGATGCAGAAGGCCGGCGAATTTCCGGCGCCGCTGGAGCACGAGTACCGGATCAGCGACGATGCGGCGCGCTACTACAAGTCAGGCAAGACCTTTGTCTACCGTACCTTGCCGTTCTGGCTGGCCAGCCTGGTGGACCGGGCGCTGGTCATCGTGCTGCCGGTGATACTGCTGTTGATCCCGGGGATCCGGCTGGTGCCGATGCTGTACGGCTGGCGCATCCGTTCCCGCATCTATCGCTGGTATGGCGAGCTCATCGCGCTTGAGCGCGGACTGGCGCGCGACAGCGCCAGCGAGCAGGCGGAGACCCTGCAACGGTTGGACGAGATCGAGGCCGCGGTCAATCGCATGAAGATGCCGCTGGCCTTCGCCGACCAGTTCTATGTGCTGCGCGAACACATCGGATTCGTCCGGACCAGGCTGGAGCATGCCGTGGCGCCGCCGGCCGCTTGAGTCAGGCTTGCCTTTTGGCAAGTCGTCGCGGCAAAACCACTGTATGAAAAATACTGGGTATTTGTACAGTGATCGTGCTACAGTGAAGCCTCTTAACGACAAGAAGAGGAACCACTGCCATGAGCTCCATGACCCAGTTCGATCTCGCGTCCAACGCGCGTTTTGCCATCGCTTCGTCCAGCCCGTCGTCGTTCAGCGTGCGTCTGGGCCGTCGCGAAATCTTCGTCTGCCGCGACAGCTATGTGCGCCGCTACCGTGTCAATCCCGTGATCGAATGCAGCGCCGGCATCGAGCCGGGCCATGTCGAAATCCTGCTGCTGCGCCGCTGGCTGGTGGTGTTGTCGAAAGCCCGTATTTGATGCGTCGTGCGCTTGACTGGCTGGTGGTGGATGGGCACGGTCGCGCCCTCCCTATCGTGCCTTCTGATTTATCTGTTGATTCTGATTCAACTACCGTTTCGGCCTTGTCTGCCGTTTCAGGTGCGTCCGGTGCTTCAGGCACGTCCGGTGTTGCGGGCGTGGCCGGTGTTTCAAGCGTTCACGCCCCGGGCGTCGAAGCTCACCAGGTGCTTGACCTCGAGGCGAATGCCGATCCATTCACCGATGGCATGATCATGGTGCGACGGCACCAGTGACAACAGGCGCTGGCCGCTATCGAGCTCCAGCGTATAAAGAAACTCCGCACCCCTGAATGACTTGCGCACGACTTGCGCCTTGAACGACGAATCGTCGTCATGGATCACGTCGTCGGCGCGCAGCAGGACTTCGACCGGACGCGCTTCGCCATCTCCCGCCAGGGGAGACGGCACACCGCGCAATACGCCGGCAGCGGTATCGACTTCGATGCCGTCGCCCTGGCGGCGCGCATGGCCGTCGATCAGCACGCCATGGCCGATGAAGTCGGCGACGAAGCGCGTGGCGGGGCGGTGATAGAGGGTGTAGGGGGCGTCCCACTGCTCCAGTTTTCCATCGCGCATCACGCCCACGAGATCGCCCACGGCGAAGGCTTCCATCTGGTCGTGCGTGACCATCAGCGCCGTGGTGCCGGTGCGCTTGATGATCTCGCGCACGTCGGCGGCCAGGCGTTCGCGCAATTCCACATCCAGGCTCGAGAACGGTTCATCCAGCAACAGCAGGCGCGGTTGCGGCGCCAGTGCGCGGGCCAGTGCCACGCGCTGCTGCTGGCCGCCGGAGAGCTGGTGCGGATATTTGCGATGCGCATCCGGCAAGCCGACCAGGGTCAGCATCGCCTCGACCGTCTGCCGGCGTTCGGCGCGGCTCTGGTGGCGCAGGCCGAAGCCGACGTTGGTGGCGATGTCCAGATGCGGGAACAGCGCGAAGTCCTGGAATACCATGCCGATGCGACGCTCTTCGGCCGACACCCGCTGGCCATCGCCGTCGAGCACGCGGCCATCCAGCAGGAGGCGACCGGAAGCCGCCTGTTCCAGCCCCGCGATGGCACGCAGCAGGCTGGTCTTGCCGCTGCCGGACGGGCCGATCAGCACCCCCAGCGCGCCTGCAGGCAATTGCAATGACAGCGCGCTCACGGCGTCCGCATGCGCACGTGGATAACGGATGCTGACCTGATCGACTTCCAGAAACATGAGGGGCTCACTCAAATGGTTACAATTCGCGTTTGCGTGAAGTTTAGCGCATGCCATTGAACCCATCATCCTTATCCCTCCCATGCACCTTATCGGATTGCTCGCCGTTCTCATTGCCTTGCCCCTGATCGGCATCCTGTCCGCCTGGTTCGGGCTGGATGCCGCCGGACTCGATACCCTGCGTCAGCAGGCCGCCACCGTGCTGCCCGGTTACCTGGCTACATCCGGCTGGCTGGCCTTGATGGTGACGCTGGGCGTGATCGTGGTGGGCGGCGCCACGGCGGTGACGGTGGCGCTGTTCGAGTTTCCGGGCAAGCGCTGGATGTCGTGGGCGTTGCTGCTGCCGATGGCGATGCCGGCCTACGTCTCGGCCTATGCCTATACCGATTTCCTGCAATACGCCGGCTGGGTGCAGAGCATCCTGCGCGGCTGGTGGCCCGGTTTCAGGTTCGATGTGCGCGGTTTGCCCGGGGCGATCTTCCTGTTCGTCTTCACGCTCTATCCGTATGCCTACCTGCTGGCGCGCAACGCGCTGGGCGAACGCGGTATGCACCTGATGGAAGCCGCGCGCATGCTGGGTACCCCGCAGCACCAGCGCATCCTGCGGGTGGCATTGCCACTGGCGCGCCCGGCCCTGGTGGCCGGCGCCGCGCTGGCGTTGATGGAGACCCTGGCCGACTATGGCGTGGCCGCCTATTTTGGCTTGACCACGTTCACCACCGGCATCTACAAGGCCTGGATGGTCATGGACGACCGCCTGGGAGCAGCCCAGTACGCCTCGATGTTGCTGCTCTTCGTGGCCGTGCTGTTGTGGCTGGAGCGGCGCGAGCAGCGCCGCATGCGTTTTGCCAGCACCCGTGGCCAGCGCGGCGGCGACGGCGCCGAGGCGCGGCTGCCGCAACTGGGCGGCCCGCAGGCGGCCCTGGCCTGGGCCATCTGTATCCTGCCGATCGTGCTGGGTTTTGTGTTGCCGGTGGCGATCCTGCTGCAATTGTGGTGGGGCGAAGCGGGCGGCGATGCCGTGCCGGGCGCCGGCGCGCGCTATTTTGCGTGGGTCTGGAACAGCTTCCGCTTCGGCGGCATTGCCGCCGCCGTCGCCGTGGTGCTGGCCCTGGCGCTGTGCTTCGCGCAACGCGCCAGTGGCTTGCCGCGCATGATGGCGCTGGCCCTGGGGTTCGTGGCGCGCCTGGCGTCGATGGGGTATGCGGTGCCGGGGTCGGTGATCGCGGTCGGCATCCTGTTGCCGCTGGCCTGGTTGCAGGCGCAGTGGCCGGGCGTGGGGTGGGGGGTACTGCTGACCGCCAGCTCGGTGGGCGTGATCTATGCCTATCTGGTACGCTTCACGGCGGTTGCGGTGCAGTCGATCGACGCCGGTTATACCCGTATCGCGCCCAGCATCGATGAAGCTGCACGTACGCTGGGCTGCTCGCGCGGGGCAATCGCGTGGCGCCTGCATGTGCCGCTGCTGTGGCGCTCGCTGGCGACCGCCGCGCTGATGGTATTTGTCGATGTGGTCAAGGAATTGCCGGCGACCTTGCTGCTGCGCCCCTTCGATACCGACACGCTGGCCGTGATCGCCCACAATCTGGCGCGCGATGAGCGCCTGGGCGAGGCGGCGTTGCCGTCCTTGTCGATCGTCGCCGTCGGCCTGGTGCCGGTGCTACTGGTGATGCGGGCGCTGGACGGCCGGCGACGGACTTGAAAGAGTCGTCCCCAGGCCCACATGGCAGACAACAATGAATGCAACAGAGGAGATGAGCATGAGCCAGTACGATTTTGACCTGTTCGTGATCGGCGGCGGGTCCGGCGGCGTACGTGCGGCGCGCTTTGCCGCCCAGGCCGGCGCCCGCGTCGGCCTGGCCGAGAGCAGCGACCTGGGCGGAACCTGCGTCAATGTCGGCTGCATTCCCAAGAAGCTGATGTCGTACAGCGCGCATTTCCACCAGGATTTCCAGGACGCGGCCGGTTACGGCTGGAGCCTGCCGGCCAGGCCGGAATTCGATTGGGGGCAATTGATTGCCAACAAGGACCGCGAGATCAAGCACCTGAACGACATCTACCTGCGCCTGCTGGATGGCGCCAAGGTAACGCTGCATCGCGGCTTTGCCACGCTGGTCGACGCCCACACGGTGGCCGTGGGCGAGGCCCGCTTCAGCGCCCGGCATATTCTGGTGGCAACCGGCGGCACCCCGCAGCGCCCGGACATTCCCGGGCGCGAACTGGGTATCGTGTCGGACGATTTCTTTCATCTCAAGGGTTTGCCGCCACGGGTGGTGGTACTGGGCGGCGGCTATATCGCCGTCGAGCTGGCGTCTATCCTCAATGGCCTTGGCAGCGATGTCACGCTGGTGTATCGCGGCGAGCGGCTGTTGCGCACCATGGATGCCGATCTCGGCGTGTTCCTGGCCGGCGAACTGGTCAAGAAGGGCATCAAGGTGGTGTTCGGCGCCACCATCGATGCCATCGAGGCGCCGCAGGCAGGCGAGGCCGTTGCCAAGACGGTCCGGTTGAGTAACGGCGACGCTCTGCAGGCCGAATGCGTGCTGTTTGCCACCGGCCGCGCACCCAATACCGCCCGGCTTGGCCTGGAGCAGGCCGGCGTGGCGCTGGAGAAGAACGGCGCCATCAAGGTCAATGACGATTTCGAAAGCAGCGTGCCATCGATCCTGGCGGTGGGCGACGTGATCGATCGGGTGGCGTTGACCCCGGTGGCGCTGGCCGAGGCAATGGCGGTGGTGTCGCGCCTGTTCGGCCAGGGCGAGCGGGTGATGTCGTACCAGAATATCCCCACGGCGGTATTCAGCCATCCCAATGTCGGCACCGTCGGCTTGACCGAGGAACAGGCGCGCAAGGAAGCGGGGCAGGTGAAGATCTTCAAGACCGACTTCAAGCCGCTCAAGAACACCTTGTCGGGCAACACCGAACGTACCCTCATGAAGCTGGTGGTCGATGCCGACAGCGACCGGGTGCTGGGCGTGCACATGGTGGGCCCCGAGGCCGGTGAAGTGATCCAGGGTTTTGCGGTGGCCTTGCAGTGCGGCGCGACCAAGGCCCAGTTCGACCTGACCATCGGCATTCACCCCACCGGCGCCGAAGAATTCGTGACGATGCGTACGCCGGTGGCCTGACGGCAGGGCGTTTTCCGGAGATCAATGCAACGGGGAGGCATCGCGCCTCCCCGTTTCATTTGGCCAGCGCCGGAGGCATCAACGCCAGAAGGCGTAGCCGATGCGAAACTGCGCGCGCTCCTTCTGGTTGTAGGTCAGCAGGCTCTCGCCATAGCCATAGAAATAACTCGCCACCAGATAGCCGGCCGTGCCGGGAATCAGGCGCGACAGCGGATACGACAATTGCGTATCGACGCTGCCGGTGTTGCTGCGCTGGCCCTTGCGAATGGTGCTGGCCAGTTCCCAGCCGTCCGGCTTGCCATAGGCCAGTTTCAGGTCGAGGTGGCCGCGATAGGCGCCGATGTCGCGATTGTCGCGGGTCGGGCCGAGGTAGGCATAGGCCTTGGGGGCGAGGGTGAAGTGGTAGTCGTTCAGGTTGCCGAAATTGACCGTCGGCTGCACGAAGTAGGTGTTGACGCTGCGCGACTCGGCGCCGTCCTTGCCATTGGATTCATGTTCGAGGCCAGTGGCGATGCCGACCCGGCTGACGACGCTGTTGTGGATGCCCAGGTCGGGCAGGTAATAGAACAGGCTGGGACGATAGCTGGTGTCGCGGAACGGCGCCGATGGCGCGCCCAGGTCCCACAGCGAAAACTGGGTATAGCCCAGGTACAGGTTGTCCAGCAGGCCGCGCGAGCGCGGGTCGTCCGGCATGAACAGCCGGAACTTGAGACTGAGCTGGAACTTGGCATTGGCATTGTCGCCGCTGTTGCCCACCGTAAAGAACATCGGCTCGTGGAACGACAGCCGGTTGCCGTTGGACAAGATGTCTTCTGCCGCCGGGGCGGTGGCGCTGGCCGCTGCATTGGTGCCCGGGGTAATCACCGAGGCCGACGGCGCCACCGGTGCGGTCTTGCTGCCGGAGTCGGCCAACGGCGCGTTGAGCAGTGTCGGGCCGGGTTCCAGCGGCGGCTGATTGGGGCCGGGCCGAACCACCGCCACCAGCACCGGCGAGGCATCGATGCCGATCGGCTCGATGCGCACCATGCCGCGCAGCCGGTCAGGCAAGCTGCCCTGGTAGCGCACCTTGCGGAACTCACCCTTCTTCAACGTAATACTCTCGGCGCCGCTGCCGTCGACCCGGGTCAGGGTGATCTGCACCGGCGCGATCATGTCGGCCGAGGCCGCCACCAACACCGTGGGCGGCAACGTATAGGACTGTTCCTGCTGTTCGTCTTCGCTCACCAGCAGTGTCAATTCGAGCGGCTTGCTGGCGTCGATTCGCTTGGGCGGCTGCAGTACCGAGATCGCCGCCTGCGACATGGTCGGGGCCAGCAAAGCCAGGCTGCACAGTGCGAGGGCCATCGAACGTGGTCGCAGGCGGGGCGTGACGGATAAATACAGGGGGCGGCGCATGGTGTCCTTTGTCAGTAGTATTGTTCGGGCCGGTTGCGTCCTGGTGCGCGAGTTCTCGCGCGCCCGGGGCGGGGGGACGTCTTCCGAAGACGCCCCACCATGGTGTTAAGAGATCAGCGAGTCCGGATAAAGTTGCGAGGCTCGCATCTGCCGCCGCAAGCATATTCCATTATCAATCTGACAAGGGGTATTTCCTGATTGTGACGGCGGGGCGCGCCTTATAAGCTCTGACTGCCTCAAGGACTTTTTGTCCGGGTGGGGCAGGGTTCCCCGGCGGGATGGGGAAAGAGGAGGGTGCAGGCGGCATGGGGCCGGTTGTGCCACAACATAATTTCCGAAAAACGGGTGTTCCCGGTTCGACTGGGTCATGGCCATGTTAAGCGCTTCCTACGACAACTCATTGGTGGTGATTTCCCTGCTGGTGGCAATTCTGGCGTCCTTCACGGCGCTCGACATGGCCGAGCGGGTCAATACCACCGGCAGTGTGCAGAACCGCGCCGGGCGTTACTGGCTGGCCGGTGGCGCGGTCGCCATGGGCATCGGCATCTGGTCGATGCACTTCGTGGGCATGCTGGCGTTCCGCCTGCCGATCGAGCTGGGTTACGACGCTGCGATCACCCTGCTGTCGCTGGCCATCGCCATCGCCGTCTCGGCCTATGCGCTGTGGAGCGTGTCCCAGCCCGAGCTGCCGTTGCGCCGGCTCTTGAACAGCGCCCTGGTCATGGGCGCCGGCATCGCCGCCATGCACTATACCGGCATGGCCGCCATGCGCATGAACCCCGGTATCGAATACGACCCGCTGCTTTTCACGATCTCGGTGGCCATCGCCATCCTGGCATCGGCCGCCGCGTTGTGGATCGCCTTCCACCTGCGGCGCAATACACCGCATGTCAGGGCCGCCCGGGTGGGCGCCTCGGTCGTCATGGGCGTGGCCATCGTCGGCATGCACTATACCGGCATGGCCGCCGCCAATTTCCCGATGGACTCGATCTGCCTGTCCGCGCGCGGCGGCGTCAGCCCCGGCTGGCTGGCGATCCTGATCGTGGTGGTCACGCTGGCGGTGCTGTCGATCGCCTTGCTGACCTCGGTGCTGGACGCGCGGCTCGAGTCGCGCACCGCCAAGCTGGCGCGCTCGCTGGCGCAGGCCAATGAAGAACTGACCCAGATGGTGCTGCACGACCACCTGACCAAGCTGCCAAATCGCTCGTTGCTGGATGATCGCCTGAGCCAGGCCATCAACAAGGCGGCGCGCAACAAGAGTTATTTTGCGTTGATGTTCATGGATCTCGACGGTTTCAAGACCATCAACGACTCGCTCGGTCACCATGTCGGCGACCGCCTGCTGGTGGCGGTGGCCAACCGCCTGGCCGAGACCATGCGTGCGCACGACACGGTGGCGCGCCTGGGCGGGGATGAATTCGTGATCCTGGTGGACCTGGAAAAACCGGACGACGCCATGGCGGTCGCCGAAAAACTGGTGGAGACCGTCAACCGGCCGTTCATGGTCGAAAAGTACGAACTGCGGGTGTCGGCCAGCATCGGCATTGCGATCTATCCCGCCGATGGCAGTACCCGGCACGACCTGGTGATCAATGCCGACGCCGCGATGTATCACACCAAGCGCAGCGGGCGCAACGGCTACAACTTCTTCGAATCCTCGATGAACGCGAATGCCCACAACCAGCTGCAATGGCTGCAGGATCTGCGCGCGGCGCTGGAGCGCAAGCAGTTCAAGCTGGTCTACCAACCCAAGTTCCTGGCCCCGTCCGGCGCCGTCATCGGCGCCGAGGCCTTGTTGCGCTGGCAGCATCCGGTGCACGGCCTGGTGGGGCCGGACGACTTCATCGCGCTGGCCGAACGTTCCGGCCTGATCATCCCGATCGGCGCCTGGGTGTTGGACGAGGCCTGCCGCCAGATGCGCGAATGGCTGGACCAGGGACACGACGACTGGACCATGGCAGTCAATCTGTCGGCGCTGCAGTTCGGCGATCCGCATCTGTTGCAGGTGGTGCAATCGACGCTGGACAAGCACCAGTTGCCGGCCCGTTGCCTGACGCTTGAGATCACCGAATCGACCGCGATGCAGGATACCGAAGCCAGCTTGCGCACCTTGCACAAGATTGCCGGCCTGGGGGTGGAGATTTCGATCGACGACTTCGGCACCGGCTACTCGAGCCTGCTGTACTTGAAGCGCCTGCCCGCCAGCGAATTGAAGATCGATCGCGGTTTCGTGCGCGACCTGACCGACGGCACCGAAGATGCGGCCATCGTCTCGGCCATCGTGGCCCTGGGCCGCGCGTTAAATCTGCGCATCGTGGCCGAAGGGGTCGAAACCGAAATGCAGCAGGACTTCCTGACCTCGGTCGGTTGCGAAGCGATGCAGGGTTTCCTGATCGGTCGCCCCATGGCGCCGGAGCAGTTCATCCGTGCCGTCGACCCACCATCGACGCCGCTCGAGTTGCTGCCGCAAGCACTAGCCCGCCACGGCTGACCGGCACGCGTCAACTCACCCTGCGGGAAGTTTGCCCACGGCAAACTTCCCGCTTTTTCGTTGCAGTGACTCATCCTTGAAATTAAGTGTTTCGACCGGGGTTATTCCTTGGATGCCGCCGTCTTGCTTGATGCAAGATGGCGGCATCGCCTGGGGCCGGCGGTAGCCGCATGGTCGTTATAAACATCAACTATAAACATCAACGAGAGAGAGTCGGACAGCATGATAAGCATTGGCAACATGAAGATCGGGAACCGCCTGGCGCTGGGCTTCAGCATCATCCTGGGGCTGTCGGTGCTGATTGCCGGCGCGGGCATGTGGCGGCTGGTGTCGATGGCGCAGTCGATGCAGACCATGATGGACAAGCCGATTGCGAAGGAGCGCTATATCTCCGACTGGTATCTGCACGCGTATTCCGGCATCCGTCGCGCCACGGCCGTGGCCAAGAGCAGCGACCGTTCGCTCGGCCCGTTCTTCCAGGCCGAGACGAACGAGGCTACGCGTATCTCCAGCGGCCTGCTCAAGCAGATCGAACCGCTGCTGGTCAGCGACGAAGAAAAGCAGCTGTTTGCCCGTATCGATACCCTGCGCAAGGGTTATCTGTCGACGCGCGACGCACTCTACAACGAACAGAAGAAAGAAGCGCCTGACGCGGCAGTGCTGCAGAAGACCTTCGAGAACGAATTTATTCCTGCCGCCAAGGCTTATACCGACGCCATCGCAGCGTTGATCGCGTTGCAGCGCAAGTCGCTCGATGCGCTGGCCGCCGAAAACACCGACATCGCCCGCCAGAGCGCCTTGATGCTGGCGGTGCTGGAGGCCTTGTTGCTGGCCTTCGGCATCGCTTGCGCCTGGGTCCTGACGGTCGGTATCACGCGGCCGCTGGGCACCGCCGTGAAGGTGTCGCGCCAGGTGGCACAGGGCGACCTGAGCGCCGAGATCGCGGTGCGCGGCAAGGATGAGACCGGCCAGTTGCTGCAGGCGCTGCAGGATATGAACCTGAACCTGCGCAATATCGTGGGCAATGTACGCACCGGCACCGACACCATCAATACCGCCTCGACGGAGATCGCCAACGGCAACCTCGACCTGTCGGCCCGCACCGAACAGCAAGCCGGCGCGCTGGAGGAGACCGCTTCGGCCATGGAGCAACTGACCTCGACGGTCAAGCAGAATGCCGACAACGCACGCCAGGCCAATCAGTTGGCGGCATCGGCCTCGGAAGTGGCCGAGCAGGGCGGCACCGTGGTCAACCAGGTGGTGCAGACCATGGCGTCGATCAACGATTCGTCGCGCAAGATCGTCGACATCATCAGCGTGATCGACGGCATCGCTTTCCAGACCAATATCCTGGCCTTGAATGCAGCAGTGGAGGCGGCGCGCGCCGGCGAGCAGGGCCGCGGCTTTGCGGTGGTGGCGTCGGAAGTGCGCTCGCTGGCGCAGCGTTCGGCGGCCGCCGCCAAGGAGATCAAGTCGCTCATCGACGATTCGGTGATCAAGGTCGGTACCGGCAGCGAGCTGGTGTCGCAGGCCGGGCGCACGATGGACGAAGTGGTGGCCAGCGTGCGCCGCGTCACCGAGGTGATGGGCGAGATCACCGCTGCCAGCAGCGAACAGAGCACCGGCATCGAAGAGGTCAATCGCGCCATCACACAAATGGATGAAAACACCCAGCAGAATGCCGCGCTGGTCGAACAGGCAGCGGCCGCCGCGCAGTCGTTGCAGGAACAGGCCGGCAAGCTGACCGAACTGGTCAGCGTGTTCAACCTGCAGGGGCAGAAACGATTGAATTAAGACGAGATGCAGCAGCAGGGCAGGTTGGGCGAACCGTGACTTCAGTGCACGGTTCGCCTTTTTTCATGGCGCCGGCAGGTCGATCAGCTTGCCCGGGTTCATCAGTCGCTGGGGATCCAGCGCGGCCTTGATGGCGCGCATCAGATCGAGTTCGACGGCCGACTTGTAGCGCGTGATTTCGTCGATCTTCAATGCCCCCAGCCCGTGCTCGGCCGAGATCGAGCCGCCGAAGCGGTCCACGCTGTCGTACACCACCAGGTTGATGGCGTGCTGGCGCGCCAGGAAATCACCGTCGTCCACGCCCGGTGGCGGCGATACGTTGTAGTGCAGGTTGCCATCGCCCAGATGGCCGAAGGTCACCATGCGGCAGCCAGAGGCGGCCTGCTGCACCAGCAGGTCGGTGATCTCGATGAATTCGGCGATACGCGAAATCGGCACCGAGATGTCGTGCTTGATGTTCTTGCCTTCGTGCGCCTGCGCCATCGAAATGCTTTCGCGCAGTTGCCACAAGGCCTTCGATTGCGCCAGCGACGAGGCAATCACCGCGTCGTCGATCAATTGCGCCTCGAGCGCGCCGGCGATCAGGTCTTCGAAGATGGCGCGGGCGTGTTCTTCGGATTCGCTGTCGGACAGCTCCAGCAAGACATACTGGGGATGGCGCTGGCCAAACGGCAGGCGATGCTGCGGAAAATGTTTATGCACCAGTTGCAGGCACATGTCCGACATCAATTCGAAACCGGTCAGGGCGGCGCCGCAACGCGATTGCGCCAGCTGCAGCAGGGCCAGTGCCTGCGATGGCGTGGCCAGCGCGGCCAGCGCCGTGACCTGCGCCCGCGGTTGCGCAAACAGCTTGAGCACGGCGGCGGTGATGACGCCCAGCGTGCCCTCGGCGCCGATGAACAGGTCGCGCAGGTCGTAACCGGTATTGTCCTTGCGCAGGCCGCGCAGGGCGCTCATGACTTCGCCGCGGGCCGTGACCACTTCCAGCCCCAGGCACAATTCACGGGCATTGCCGTAGCGCAGCACGCCGGTGCCGCCGGCATTGGTCGACAGGTTGCCGCCGATGGTGCAACTGCCTTCGGCCGCCAGCGACAGCGGAAACAGCCGGTCGGCCGCCAGCGCCGCCTGCTGCACGTTTTGCAGGATGCAACCGGCCTCGACGGTGATGGTGTTGTTGAGCGGATCGACGGCGCGGATGCGGTCCATGCGGCGCAGCGACAGCACCACCGCATTGCCCACGGTGTCGGGCACGCTGCCCAGCACCAGGCCGGTGTTGCCGCCCTGGGGCACGATCGGCACCCGGTATTGCGCGCACAGCCGCACCAGCGCCGCCACTTCGTCGGTACTGCCGGGGCGCAGGGCGGCCAGCGCGCGGCCGGTGAAGCGACCGCGCTGGTCGGTCAGGTAGGCGGCAGTATCGGCCGCGTCGGTCAGGACGTGCGCCGGGCCGATGGCGGCCCGGCAGGCTTGCAGGAATTCATGTGATTCATTCATGACGCACCGAGCCGTTTACTGGGAGGCCTTCTGGATCGCCTGGCGGGCGATTTCGCGGGCCGCCTTCTTGAACGGATGCAGGTACAGCAGGGCGCAGGTGAAATAGATGCTGGACAGGGCGACCTCGGCCCAGCCCAGCAGCATCGAGGTCGAGGACGCATCGCTGGTGGCGCGCACCAGGCCTTCGGCCAGATAGACCAGCATCAGCATCGACGACCATTGCAGAGTATAGACGTCGCGCTTGAGCACGCCGCGCAGCGGCAGCAGCAGCGGCAACACCTTGAGCACCATCCACGAACCGCCCGGGCGCAGCGGCGCCAGCACCAGTTCCCAGGCCAGGCACAACAGGATCAGGGCGACCAGGCTGGTCAAGGCTGCTGCATGGGTCGCGCGCGCGTGCTGATTGTTCATGATGGTCTCCGTAATTGTTTGGCGGTTTCTGCCAGCCTTTTCCCTAGTGCGATGGCCAGGGTACGCGAGTCGTCCGACAGCGGCTGGTTGCCATTGACGCCCGCCCAGTGACTGGCGCCGTAGGGCGTGCCGCCACTGTGGGTATTCATCAGTTCCGGATGGGTATAGGGCAGGCCGACCAGCAGCATGCCGTGATGCAGCAGCGGCAGCATCATCGTCAGCAGGGTCGATTCCTGGCCGCCGTGCAGGCTGCCGGTCGAGGTGAACACGGCCGCCGGCTTGCCCGACAACGTGCCCGAGAGCCATTGCGGCGCGGTGCCGTCCCAGAAATATTTCATGGCCGAGGCCATGTTGCCGAAACGGGTCGGCGACCCCAGCGCCAGGCCGTGGCATTGCAGCAGGTCGTCGGCATCGACATACGGCGCGCCGCTGGCCGGTACCTCGGCCTCGACCGCCTCGGTCACGGTCGATACCGCCGGCACCGTGCGCAGCCGGGCATCACAGCCGGCCACGCTTTCCACGCCCTGGGCGATCAATTCGGCCAGCTTGCGGGTGGCGCCATGGCGCGAGTAATACAGCACCAGGATGGTGGTGGCGGAGGAGGTCGGGTTCAGGGCAGGGGCGAGTGTCATGCGGCCTATTATATTTCCGATTTTTCGCTGGCCGCATTCTGTTATCTGCTGCCGGCGGCGATGAGCGCCGGGGAACAGTCGCTGTCGCCGTCCAGCCCCTTTTCCGGTGTTGCAGTTAAAAATAGAATTGCTTTTTATTCGAGCTGTTTTTACTAAAAATAGCGATAATTGCGAGAAATTGCGGTTGTTCGCCGCTGCCTCCCTATCCTGGCAGCGCAAAAATAGCCAGCATGCCGAGGCCGCAGGCGCGATGCAGCGCTGGCGGACGGGACCGGCCCCGCAGCAACCCGGCCCCGTGGCGTAGTCCAGTGGTGTTTCTATCTGAAGTGGTCCGATGTCTCCTTTTCGACTTTCCTTGTCCCGTATGCGTGGTCTGAACCGTCAGCAATTGCGCGATCTGTTTCGTTTTGCCATCACCCGGCTGCGCGAGGATCGCTTGCCGCAGGTAGCCGGCAGCCTGACGTTTACTACCATCCTGTCGCTGGTGCCGATGATCACCATCGCGCTGGCGCTGTTTACCGCTTTTCCGTTGTTCAGCACCTTCCGGGCGTCGCTGGAAGCCTATTTCGTCGACAACCTGATGCCGCGCGGGGTGGCCAATACCATCCTCGGCTACCTGAACCAGTTCGCCTCGAAGTCGGCGCGCCTGTCGGCGGTGGGGGCGGCGGCGCTGATCGTGACGTCGGTATTGACCATGTCGACCATCGAGAGCGTGTTCAACCAGATCTGGCGCGTCAAGAAGGCGCGTCCGCTGCTGCAGCGGGTGCTGGTGTACTGGGCCATCATCACGCTGGGCCCGCTGTTGATGGGCATATCGATCAGCGTCACGTCATACCTGTCGACCGCCACCGGCGGCGCCGTCAGGAGCCTGCCGCTGATGGGCGCCGGGTTCTACACGCTGGTGTCGGTGCTGATCTCGACGGCGGCCTATACCTTTCTCTACAGCAGCGTGCCCAACCAGACGGTCGACTGGCGCGATGCGGCCGCGGGCGGCCTGCTGGCGGCGGTCGGGGTCGAAATCTCCAAGCGCCTGTTTGCGATCTACATCCTCAAGTTTCCGACATACACCATGGTGTATGGCGCGGTGGCGGTGCTGCCGATCTTCCTGGTGTGGATCTACATGATGTGGATGATCACGCTGATGGGGGCATTGTTGACCGCCGCGTTGCCGGTGGTGCGCTACGAGCGCTGGTGGCATACCTCGTCGCCGGGCGCGGAGTTCGTCGATGCCATCGCGGTGCTGCGGTTTCTGAACCAGGCCCGCGAAGGCGTGGACACGGCGGTGGTCGACATGGACACGATGCGCCGCGAAACCCGCCTCGGCCTGGGCGAGCTGAACGATTTGCTGCGCCGCATGGCCGAGGCCGGCTGGGTGGCGTCGATCCGCCCCGAGACGTCGCGTCGCACCGGCTGGAACAAGCGCGTCACCGACGGCATGGACCGCTGGGCGCTGGTGATCAATCCGGCCAACCTGCATCTGGCGGATGTCTATCGCCTGTTCGTCTTCGATAGCGCCTCCCTGGCCGGTTCGGGTGAAGAGCCGCTGGTGCAGCGCGTGGGGCAGGCGGTGGATGTGGCGCTGGAACAGTCGCTGCAGGATTATTGCGTCGCAGCAGACGCCGGCGCCGAACTGGTCTCGGTGGTGGCGGCAATACCGTACGAACCGGTGCCGCTGGCGCAGCGCCGCAAATTGTGGGAACGCTCAGAATGACAATTGGCCCGTTAGCATCTGCCAATACATGACCCAGTCGCCGGCGAACGACCAGAGCGGATGACGGAAGGTGGTGGGCTGGTTCTTCTCGACCGCGAAATGGCCGATCCAGGCAAAGCCGTAACCGCAGGCCAGCGCCACCGGCAACCACCACCACTGATGGGTCACGGCCAGCAACAACAGGCTCAGCAGGGCCAGCGTCGACCCCAGGAAATGCAGCTGGCGATTGACGCGATGCGAGTGTTCGCTCAGGTAAGCCGGATAGAATTCGGTGAAGCCGGCAAACTCACGCTGTTCAACGGTGCTGGACACGATCATCTCCGGTGAGGGCGATAGTGACAGCTTAGTACACGGTGGCCGATAATCAATAAAATCGCCAGGCGGTTGCTCAAACCTCGCCATTGCTACTACCATGCTGCTTTAAGGGGCAAGTGCGCGGTCAGGCTCCCTGGTTGGACCAAGCGACCGCCCCTGGCTACAGTCAAAACAGCACCATCACATTTAGGATGACATCATGAAAGTCTCTGAAATCCTCAAGGTCAAAGGCAACATCCTCTTCACGGTCACGCCTGAGACCCCGATCCAGGAGGCGGTGGCCGCCATGGCAGAGAAAGACATCGGTTCGCTGGTGGTCATGGAATACGGCGACCTGGTCGGCATGCTGACCTTCCGCGAGGTGCTGCTGGCGTTGCACAAGAACAGCGGCGCGCTGGGTGGCGCGACCGTGCGCCGTCATATGAACGATGCGCCGATCACGGTCACGCCCGACACCGATCTCAACGAAGTGCGCCGCCTGATGCTCGAGCAGCACGCGCGCTATGTGCCGGTGATGGAAGCCAAGACGGTCCTGGGCGTGATGTCGTTCTACGACGTGGCCAAGGCGGTGCTGGATGCGCAGGGCTTCGAGAACAAGATGCTCAAGGCGTATATCCGCGACTGGCCGGCCGAAGAAGAAAACAATACCTGAGCAAACCCTGAGCGGACTTCCATCCATGATCAAGCCGTTCCCGTTGGGAACGGCTTTTTATTGCCCGTCAAATTAGATTTCCAATCCGAAGCGCCATGCAAAAGAACAACCAGTTTTCGCTTTTTTCCCAGCGGCGATTTGCGCCATTCTTCTGGACCCAGTTTCTCGGGGCGCTCAATGACAATGTCTTCAAGACCGCACTGCTGACGATCCTCACCTATGACGCGCTGTCGTGGACCACGATGGACACGGCGCTGCTCAACAACCTCATCCCGGGTTTGTTCATCCTGCCGTTCTTCCTGTTCTCGGCTACCGCCGGCCAGCTTGCCGACAAGCTGGAAAAGGGCCGGGTGGCGCGCTTCGTCAAGTTGATCGAGATCGCCATCATGGGCGTGGCCGCGTTCGGCTGGATGACGCATCACCTGTGGCTGCTGGTCGCCGCCGTGGTCGGCATGGGGCTCCACTCGACGCTGTTCGGACCGGTCAAGTACGCCTATCTGCCGCAGCATCTCAAGCGGGAGGAACTGGTGGGCGGCAACGGCGTGGTCGAGATGGGCACCTTCGTCGGCATCCTGCTGGGCGAGATCATCGGCGCCGTGCTGGTGGTGCACAAGCCCTGGGGCTTGCCGCTGGTGGCCGGGACCACGCTGGGCCTGGCGGTGCTGGGCTGGCTGGCCAGCCTGCGCATTCCGCATTCGCCGCCGCCGGCGCCCGAACTCAAGGTCAACTGGAATCCGTTTTCGGAGACGGTGCGCAATCTCGGCTTTTCGCGGCGCAACCGGCCGGTCTTCCTGTCGCTGCTGGGTAACTCCTGGTTCTGGTTCTATGGCGCCATCGTGCTGGCGCAGTTTCCGCTCTACGCCAAGAATTATCTGCACGGCGACCATGGCGTATTCGTGCTGCTGCTGGCGGTGTTCTCGGTTGGTATCGGCGCCGGCTCGCTGCTGTGCGAACGGCTCTCGGGCAACAAGGTCGAGATCGGGCTGGTGCCGTTTGGCGCCATCGGACTGTCGGTGTTCGGGCTCGAATTGTTCCTGGCCAGCCAGGCATACGTGGCGCCGGCGGCGGCGGTCGACATTGCCGGTTTCCTGGGGCAGGGCGGCAGCTGGCGCATCCTGTTCGATTGCCTGGGCATCGGGGTCTTCGGCGGGCTCTACATCGTGCCCTTGTTTGCGCTGATCCAGACCCGCTGCGACCCGGCGCACGTCTCGCGCACGATCGCCGGCATGAACATCATGAACGCGTTGTTCATGGTCGGCGCGGCGCTGGTGGCGATGGTGCTGCTCAAGGCGGGCCTGACGATTCCGCAGATATTCCTGGTCACGGCAATCCTCAATGCCCTGGTGGCGCTGTACATCTTCTCGCTGGTGCCCGAGTTCCTGATGCGCTTTCTGGCCTGGCTGATGATCCACACGTTCTACCGGGTGCGCATCACCAATGGCCAGGCGATTACCGCTCACGGCGCCGGCGTGCTGGTGTGCAATCACGTCAGTTATGTCGACGCCATCGTCATCATGGCCGCCAGCCCGCGGCCGATCCGCTTCGTGATGGATCATCGTATCTTCCGCATTCCACTGCTGTCGTGGGTGTTTCGTACGGCGCGGGCGATCCCCATCGCGCCGGTCAAGGAAGACCCGTGGCTGACCGAGAAGGCCTTCGTCGATATCGCCCAGGCCTTGCATGAAGGCGAACTGGTGTGCATCTTCCCCGAGGGGCGGCTGACCCGCGACGGCGAGCTGAGCGCTTTCCGGGGCGGCATCCAGAAGATCATCGAGCGCAGCCCGGTGCCGGTATTGCCGATGGCGTTGCGCGGCTTGTGGGGCAGCCTGCTGTCGCGCGACCCGACCAATCCGTTTGCGCGGCGCTTCAAGCGCGGGATGTTTTCGCGGCTGGAACTGGTGGTGGGCGAGCCGATCGCCGCCGAGCAGGTGACCCCGGCCTTGCTGCAGGAAAAGGTCGCTGCCCTGCGCGGCGACTGGAAGTGATGGGCGCCGAGGTTCTCGGGAGGACGTGGGACTGGTAAAATCCCGGTCTTCCACGTCTTTCTGCGCGAAACCATCATGTCCGGCAATACCCTTGGCACGCTTTTCACGGTTACCACTTTTGGCGAATCCCACGGCCCGGCCATCGGCTGCGTGGTCGACGGCTGCCCACCGGGACTGGCGCTGTCGGTCGACGACATCCAGCCCGAACTGGATCGCCGCCGCCCCGGCACATCGCGTCATGTGACCCAGCGCCAGGAACCCGACACGGTCGAGATCGTGTCGGGTGTCTATGAAGGTCGCACCACCGGCACCCCGATCATGCTGCTCATTCGCAACCAGGACCAGCGCAGCAAGGACTACGGCAATATCCTCGATACCTTTCGCCCGGGCCATGCCGACTACACCTACTGGCAGAAGTACGGCATTCGCGACCCGCGCGGCGGCGGACGTTCGTCGGCGCGCCTGACCGCGCCGCCGGTGGCGGCGGCAGCCATTGCCAAGAAGTGGCTGCTGGAGCAATACGGCACGACCTTCGGCGGCTGCATGAGCCAGCTGGGCGAGATCGCGATCCCGTTCGAATCGTGGGACCACGTGCCGCACAACCCCTTCTTTGCCGCCAACGCCAGCATCATCGGCCAGCTCGAGGATTACATGGATGCGCTGCGCCGCGACGGCGACTCGTGCGGCGCCCGCATCGACGTGGTGGCGCGCAATGTGCCGGTCGGGCTGGGTGAGCCGCTGTTCGACAAGCTCGACGCCGATATCGCCTATGCGCTCATGGGCATCAACGCGGTCAAGGGGGTCGAGATCGGCGCCGGCTTCGCCTCGGTCGCGCAGAAGGGCTCCGAGCATGGCGATGCCCTGACGCCAGGCGGCTTCGTGGGCAATAACGCCGGCGGCGTGCTGGGCGGCATTTCGACCGGCCAGGACATCACGGCTTCGATCGCCATCAAGCCGACCTCCAGCATCCGCACGCCACGCCCTTCGATCGACAAGAGCGGCCAGGCCATCGAGGTCGAGACCCACGGTCGTCACGATCCCTGTGTCGGCATCCGCGCCACGCCAATCGCCGAAGCCATGCTGGCGCTGGTATTGATGGATCACGCGTTGCGCCACCGGGCGCAATGTGCCGACGTGCGGGTCGAGACCCCGCAGTTGCGCTGAATGCGAACCTGTTCATGATCACGGCCTTGCCGTTGTCGTGAAGCGCAGCCTGGCCGGCCATCGTCACGCGATGACCGGCCTTTGTTTTTTTGCGAACCATCCGCTTGCTCGGCTGGTCGAAAAACTCGCTCAGTGACGGAAGAGGCGCCGTCGCATTATTCGAAAACCAACGAGGAGGGTGGCGCAATGCCGATCAAACCAATCATCAAGAGCAGTATCCTGTCGGTCGCCCTGCTGGGCGTGGTGGCGTGCGAGAGCGTGCAAACCACGCAGGGTGGTGCGGTGGGCGTCGATCGCCGGCAGCAGATGCTGGTGTCGTCGCAGGAAATCGATGCCGCCGCCAGCAAGGAATACGCGCAGGTGCTGGCCGAAGCCAAGAAAAAGAACCTGCTCAATCGCAATGCGGCGCAGACCCAGCGGGTGCGTAATATCGCCAATCGCCTGATTCCGCAAACCGGCGTGTTCCGCCCGGATGCGCTGAAGTGGCAATGGGAAATCAATGTACTGAGTTCCGACGAGCCCAATGCCTGGTGCATGCCCGGCGGCAAGATCGCCGTCTATACCGGCCTGATCGACAAGTTGTCCATCACCGACGACGAACTGGCCGCCGTGATGGGCCATGAGATCGCCCACGCCCTGCGCGAGCATGCGCGCGAACGGGCCTCGCAGCAGGCGGTGGCAGGCTCGGCCATTTCGATCGGCGCCGCGCTGCTGGGCATCGGCGACCTGGGGCAGCAGAGTGCGCAGTATGCCTATATGGGGCTGCTGGGCTTGCCCAACTCCCGCAGCAACGAGACCGAGGCCGATCGCATCGGCGTCGAACTGGCGGCCCGCGCCGGCTACAATCCCCAGGCCGCTGTCAGCCTGTGGCAGAAGATGGCCAAGCTGGGTGGCGAGGAGCCGATGAAGTTCATGTCGACCCACCCGTCGAGCGCGGACCGCATCGCCGACCTCACCGTCTACGCGCAGCGGGTAGACCCCTTGTACCAGCAGACCCGCAAGACCCGCTGAGCTGCGTCGTAAAATGCCGATTTTTTGGTTGTAACAGATGGATGTGCGTCGATAACGATAATTTGCAGCATTATTGACTGTTGTGGCCGCACATCGAAAAATGTTCTCGGGAGGGTGAGGCAAGGCGCTTTATGGCATAATCAAATGCTGTTTTCAACGACAAGTGCCCTTTCCTGCACGACTTTGCATCATGCTCAAGACGCTTTACGACAAACTCTGGGAGTCGCACGTCGTACATACAGAAGATGACGGTACCGCCATCCTGTATATCGACCGCCACCTGCTCCACGAAGTGACCAGCCCGCAAGCCTTCGAAGGCCTCAAGCTAGCCGGACGTCAACCTTGGCGTAATTCGGCCAACCTTGTCGTGGCGGATCACAATGTACCCACCACCGACCGTGCCCAGGGCATCGTCGACCCGATCTCGCGACTGCAGGTCGAGACGCTCGACGAGAACGCCAAGACCTATGGCCTGACCTATTTCGGCATGAACGACAAGCGTCAGGGCATCGTGCACGTGATCGGACCCGAGCAGGGCGCGACCCTGCCGGGCATGACGGTCGTCTGCGGCGACTCGCACACCTCGACCCACGGCGCCTTTGCGGCACTGGCGCATGGCATCGGCACCTCCGAAGTGGAGCACGTGCTGGCCACCCAGACCCTGCTGGCGCGCAAGTCCAAATCGTTGCTGGTGCAAGTCGACGGCGCGCTGCCGGCCGGCGTCACCGCCAAGGACATCGTGCTGGCCATCATCGGCAAGATCGGTACTGCCGGCGGCACTGGCTATGCCATCGAATTCGCCGGCTCGACCATCCGTTCGCTGTCGATGGAAGGCCGCATGACGGTCTGCAACATGGCGATCGAAGCGGGCGCTCGCGCCGGCATGGTGGCCTTCGATGATGTCACCCTCAATTACCTGAAGGGTCGTCCGTATTCACCTGCCGGCCCGCACTGGGAACGCGCGGTGAGCTACTGGCGCACCCTGCATTCGGACCCGGGCGCGAAGTTCGACCTGGTGGTCACGCTCAATGCGGCCGAGATCAAGCCGCAGGTGACCTGGGGTACCTCGCCCGAGATGGTGGTGTCGATCGATGCCCGCGTGCCGGACCCGGACAAAGAGAAAGACCCGACCAAGCGCGACGGCATGGAAAAGGCGCTGGCCTACATGGCCCTGAAGCCCAACACGCCGATCGAGGATATCCGGATCGACAAGGTGTTCATCGGTTCCTGCACCAACTCGCGCATCGAAGACCTGCGCGAAGCGGCGGCGGTGGTGCGCGGACGCTTCCGCGCCTCCAACGTCAAGCTGGCGATGGTGGTGCCGGGTTCCGGGCTGGTCAAGGAACAAGCCGAGCGCGAAGGCCTGGATCGCATTTTCCGCGATGCCGGTTTCGAGTGGCGCGAACCGGGCTGCTCGATGTGCCTGGCCATGAATGCCGACCGGCTGGAGCCGGGCGAGCGTTGCGCCTCCACCTCCAATCGTAATTTCGAAGGCCGTCAGGGCGCCGGTGGCCGTACGCACCTGGTCAGCCCGGCGATGGCTGCTGCGGCCGGCATTGCGGGCCATTTCGTCGATATCCGTTCCCTTTAACTGTCAACTCGAGATCACATCATGAAAAAAATCTCCGCTCTGGTTCTGTTGGTGGCTGCACTCGGCGCACTGGCTGGTTGCAACACGGTCGACGGCTTCGGCAAGGACGTGCAGCACGTCGGCGAAAAGATGCAGGATTCTTCCAAGAAGTAAGCAGGCCGCGGTCGGCCGGTCGATGACCTTGCCGCCCGCGCCAGTTGATCTGTAAAAAGGAAAGGAGCGCTCGGCACAGGCTGCCGTTTGCACCGACTCAGCACCATGAATAAATTCAATGTCCACGAAGGGTTGGTCGCGCCGCTGGATCGCGCCAACGTCGATACCGACGCGATCATTCCCAAGCAATTCCTCAAGTCGATCAAGCGCAGCGGCTTCGGCCCCAACCTGTTCGACGAATGGCGTTATCTCGATCACGGCGAGCCTGGCATGGATAACTCCGTGCGTCCGCTGAATCCCGATTTCGTGCTTAATCAAGAGCGCTATCAGGGCGCCTCGATCCTGCTGGCGCGCAAGAACTTCGGTTGCGGCTCCTCGCGTGAACACGCGCCGTGGGCGCTTGACCAGTTCGGCTTCCGCGCCGTGATCGCCCCCAGCTTTGCCGACATCTTCTTCAACAACTGCTACAAGAACGGCCTGCTGCCGATCACCTTGTCGGAGTCGCAGGTCGATCACCTGTTCAACGAGGTCAAGGCCTTTCCGGGTTTTCGGCTGATCGTCGACCTGGAAAAACAGGTCGTGACCACCACCACCGGTAGCGAGTCGTACCCGTTCGACATCAGCGAATTCCGCAAGTACTGCCTGTTGAATGGCTTCGACGATATCGGCCTGACGCTACGTCGCGCCGACACCATTCGCGCCTATGAAGAAAAACGGCTGTATGACCAGCCCTGGTTGAGTAACACTATCTAACGATAGTCGACACACAGCAAAGGGCGGTCAGATGACCGCCCTTGTCTTTATTACCCTTACAAAAAAGAGAGTGCCATGAAGATTGCAATTCTGCCGGGTGACGGCATCGGTCCGGAAATCGTCGATCAGGCGGTTCGCGTCCTCAATTCGCTGGGCGAACAGTTCGAAATGGAAACCGCACCGGTCGGTGGCGCCGGCTATGAAGCCCACGGGCACCCGCTGCCGGATGGCACCCTCAAGCTGGCCAAGGAAGCCGACGCGATCCTGTTCGGCGCAGTCGGCGACTGGAAGTACGACAAGCTCGAACGCGCGCTGCGTCCGGAGCAAGCCATTTTGGGCTTGCGCAAGCACCTGCAACTGTTTGCCAACTTCCGTCCCGCAATCTGTTATCCAGAGCTGACCGGCGCCTCCTCGCTCAAGCCTGAACTGGTGGCCAACCTGGATATCCTGATCGTGCGCGAACTGAATGGCGATATCTATTTCGGCCAGCCGCGCGGCATGCGCGAAGCGCCGGACGGCCCCTTCAAGGGCGCCCGCGAAGGTTTCGACACGATGCGCTACAGCGAACCCGAGATCCGCCGCATTGCGCACGTGGCGTTCCAGGCTGCAGCCAAGCGCGGCCGTCGCCTGTGCAGCGTCGACAAGGCCAACGTGCTGGAAACCTTCCAGTTCTGGAAAGATGTCGTCACCGATGTCGCCAAGGAATATCCGGACGTCGAGCTGTCGCACATGTACGTCGACAATGCCGCGATGCAACTGGTCAAGGCGCCCAAGAACTTCGACGTCATCGTCACCGGCAACATGTTCGGCGACATCCTCTCGGACGCGGCGGCCATGCTGACCGGCTCGATCGGCATGTTGCCCTCGGCCTCGCTGGACGCCAACAACAAGGGCCTGTACGAGCCATCGCACGGTTCGGCGCCGGACATCGCCGGCAAGGGCATCGCCAACCCGCTGGCCACGATCCTGTCGGCAGCCATGATGTTGCGCTTCTCGCTGAACCGCGCCGAGCAGGCCGACCGCATCGAGAATGCGGTCAAGAAAGTCCTTGCGCAAGGCCTGCGCACCGCCGATATTTATGAAGAAGGCACCACCAAGGTCAATACCCAGCAGATGGGCGACGCCGTGGTGAAGGCGCTCTAATCGTCTTAGTGCATAATGGAGTGTTCGATTTAAGTGTAGTAATAACCATGGAAGTTCTAGACAGGGAAAGATGATGAAACTGGTTGGTTTGGTAGGCTGGCGCGGTATGGTGGGTTCGGTCCTGATGCAACGCATGCAGGACGAGGGTGATTTCGATCACATTGAACCAGTATTTTTTTCGACTTCGAATGCGGGCGGTAAAGCACCGGCGTTTGCCAAGACGGCAACCACGCTGAAAGATGCCAACAGCATTGAAGAGCTGAAAAAATGCGACATCATCATTACCGCGCAGGGCGGCGACTACACCAATGACATCTTCCCCAAGCTGCGCGCTGCCGGCTGGGACGGTTACTGGATCGACGCGGCCTCGTCGCTGCGCATGAAGGACGATGCGGTCATCGTGCTGGACCCGGTCAACAACAACGTCATCAATGATGCGTTGGCGCGTGGCGTGAAGAACTACATCGGCGGCAACTGCACCAATTCCATCCTGCTGATGGGTGTGGGCGGCCTGTTCAAGGAAGGCCTGGTCGAGTGGGTCAGTTCGATGACCTACCAGGCGGCCTCCGGCGGCGGCGCCAACCACATGCGCGAACTGTTGAAGGGCATGGGCGTGATCAATGCGGCAGTCGCGGACGAACTGGCGACGCCATCGTCGGCCATTCTCGACATCGATCGCAAGGTTGCCAAGACTATCCGCGAAGACGTGCCGACCGAGTTCTTCGGTGCGCCGCTGGCGGGTGGCCTGATCCCATGGATCGATGCGCAACTCGACAACGGCCAGTCCAAGGAAGAGTGGAAGGGCCAGGCCGAAGTCAACAAGATTCTCGGCAACGAGAAGGTGATTCCGGTCGACGGCCTGTGCGTGCGTATTGGCGCGATGCGTTGCCACAGCCTGGCGCTGACCATCAAGCTCAAGCGCGACCTGCCGCTGGCCGAGATCGAAGCGATCATTCGTGGCGGTAACCAGTGGGTCAAGTGGGTGCCTAACGAACGCCCGGTCACCGTCAAGGAACTGACCCCGGCGGCCATTACCGGTGGCCTGGAAATCGGCGTGGGCCGGGTGCGCAAGCTCAATCAGGGACCCGAGTACATTTCGGCCTTCGTGATTGGCGACCAGTTGCTGTGGGGTGCTGCCGAACCGCTGCGCCGCATGCTGCGTATCATTCTCGGCAACCTGAAATAATGCCGGGATTGCACGGCCGAAAGCGATAGGGGGCTTGCCTTTGTCGTTGTCAGTCTGCAACAATAGCCCGCCCGTGATCATGCAGATGGTCGCCGGCGGGTTTTTATCGTCTTGAGAACTTGGTTACACTTGCGAGTGTAAGTTCTTGATGATAAGTTGAAAATCTGGGATTCTTCGCATAAATAAGATGCGATGGGTTTCAAATTCATTTCATGAAAGCCAACATAATCGGAGCGCAAGGTTCACAGCGTTCTAGCGTGTGGGTGTGCTGGCATTGATGAAATGGGTCTGTCGTGGGCTCTTCGCGGTTCAGGGACGGCTGTCCCAGACCGCGGTTTCCGAGCAGCACATGCCCCAACACGGCTCCCCCTATAACGAGCGTGACGGGTTCTTTGCGGAACGTTTCACTACGCCATAAAAAAACATGCCTCTGAACACCAAGCTCCCTTCGTCGCAATCCAAGCAGATCAAGCACCTCAAGAAACTCAGTGCCGCCGTGGCGCTGGCATTGGCCTTTCCACTGGCGGCCCAGGCTGCAGCGCTGGGCAAGCTGACCGTGCTGTCGTCGCTGGGGCAGCCATTGCGCGCAGAGATCGAGGTGACGGCAGTGAGCGCCCAGGAAGCCGGCAAGCTGGCGGTGAAACTGGCGCCGGCCGAGGCATTTGCCCGGGCCAACGTCGAATTCAACCCGGTGCTGGCATCGCTCAGTTTTGCGGTCGAGCAACGGGGCGGACGTCACTTCGTGCGCATCAGTTCGGCGCAACCCGTCAGCGATCCCTTTGTCGACCTGCTGTTGGAGTTGTCTGCCGGCAATGCCAAGGCGGTGCGCGAGTACACCTTCCTGCTGGACCCGGCCGACAGCCGCACCCCGCGCAACGCGCAAGTCACGCCACTGACGCCGTCGCGCAATCCGGTACCGGCCGCTGCCGCCGCAGCGACACCACCGGCCGCAGCGACACCACCGGCAGCCGCTGCACCTGCAGCGCCGGCGGCAACACCGCCTGCCGCGCCAGCTGAAGCGGCACCTGCGGCGGCTCCCGCCCCGGCGCCTGCAGCCAGCGCCCCGATGGCGGCGACGGCGGCGCCCGCAACGCCTGCTCCCGCAGCACCGATCCCGGTCAGCGGCGAAGAGCCGGTATCGACCATCGTGCAGCGTCCGGCGCCATCGGCCCTGGCCGAAGAATTGATTCGTCGTCAACAGGCCGCACCAGCCGATACCCCGGCCGCAGCCAGCCCGACCGACGCTGCGCCAGCGCCGGCAGTGCAGAGCGCCAGCGGCAGTGTCTCGCGGCCTGATGCGGCTGCCACACCGGGCGCTGCGGCCGCCCCGGCAGCCCCGGCTGCGGGCAAGGCTGGCGACTATCGCGTCAAGCAGGGCGACACGCTGGGCGGCATCGCCGCGCGCAACAAGCAGACCGATGTCTCGCTGGACCAGATGCTGGTGGCGCTGTACCGGGCCAACCCGGATGCTTTCGAAGGCAACAATATCAACCGCCTGCGGGCCGGACGCGTCCTGTCCATCCCGGATCAGCCGGCAGCGGCGGCGGTGGACCAGGGCGAGGCACGTGGCATCGTCGTGGCCCAGGCGCAGGATTTCAATGCCTATCGCAACAAGCTGGCGTCGCAAGTCGCCAATGCGCCGGCACGCCGCCCAGGCGGCGCCAGCCAGAGCGGTAGCGGCAAGATCACGACCCGGGTCGAAGAGCGCAGCGGCAATGCCCAGGCGCGCGATCGACTGGAGCTGTCGCGCGGTGGTCGTGCCAAGGGTGAAACCGGCAATGCCGGTTCGGCCGAGGACCGTGCTGCCTCCGAACGGGCGCTGGCCGAAGCCAATGATCGGGTCAAGGCGCTCGAAGAGAACGTCGGCAACCTGCAAAAGCTGCTGGAACTGAAGAACAAGACCATCGCCGACCTGAGCGAGCAACAGAAGGCGCCGGCTGCGGCAGCCCCTGCTACTGCGCCGGAACCGGCCAAGGCGGAGGCCGCTCCGGCGGCCGATGCCAAGCCGCAAGAGCAAGCTGCTGCGCCGGCCCCGGCTACGCCTGAACCAGCACCGGCCCCAGCTCCAGCACCAGCACCGGTGGTAGCGCCGCCAGCCGCCAAGCCGGTCGAGGCGCCGGCGGCCAAGGGTGGTTTCATCGAGTCCTTGCAGCACAGCCCGTATACCTTGCCGGTCATCGGCGGTGTACTGGCGCTGCTGGTGGTGGGTGCGGGCGGCGTGATCGCCACTCGTCGCCGCAAGAAAAAGGCCGAAGAGCCGGCGGCGGAAGCCGCCGCCGAGCCTGAGCCTGCGCCCGCGGCTCAAGCCGCTGCCGTTGCTGCCATCGCCGCAGCCGAGCCTGAACCAGAGCCAGAGCCAGAGCCAGAGACGGTCGTCGCGCCGGTGCCGGTTGAAGAACCCGTGGCCGAGGCGCCGGTCGACGCCATCGCCGAGGCCGATATGTACATTGCCTACGGTCGTGACGAACAGGCCGAAGACATCCTCAATCTGGCATTGCAGACCGAACCGGAACGCGAGGCCTTGCACGGCAAGCTGCTGGAGATCTATGCCAAGCGGCAGGATGTTGCCAACTTCAACCGGACTGCGCTCGAATTGCACCAGATCAGCGGCGGACTTGGCGAAGAATGGCAAAAGGCCGCAGCGCTGGGCATCGTCCTGGATCCCACCAACGCGCTGTATGGCGGCAAGCCCGAAGAGCCTGTCGCGCCCGAGCCGGAACCGGAAGAGCAGGGCCTGGACTTCGATCTCGACGACTTCAAGAGCGCCGAGATCCAACCTGCGGCACCGGCAGCGCCGACCACACCGGTCGATCTTGGCCGTGATATCGATTTCGACCTCGATCTCGAAAACGGCAGCAAGCCGGCCGACGACGAGCCTATCCTGCCGGCCTCGACTTCGGCATCGATGCTGCTGGATGGCGGCGATGACGGCAAGCCACCGGTGAGCCTGGCCGATCTCGATCTCGACCTGGCGGCTGACGCCCCGGCGGCGCCTTCAGCGGTCAACTTGCTGGATGAAGACGAAGAGTCTGCCTTCGAAGCCGAAATGACCACCAAGCTCGACCTGGCGGCGGCCTACCAGGAAATCGGCGACAAGGAGGGTGCGCGCGAGCTGCTCGAGGAAGTCATGCGGGGCGGCAACGATGCGCAGATCGCCCGTGCCACCGACATGCTGTCCAAGCTGACCTGACCGAATCACCGGCGGCGCATACAATAGTGTCTTCTCGCGGGCACCTCGCATGAGGTGCCCGCCTTGTTTTTGGCCGTCCGGCGGCCCGTACCTGTAATGCAGAGATCGACATGAACGACAACATCGCTCCCTTCCATTCCGCTCAGCCTGAAGGCCCGGGCCTGCGGCGCGTGGTGCTGGGGGTGCAGTACGACGGTGCGTCATGGCAGGGCTGGCAGACCCAGCCGCATCGCCAGACCGTGCAGGACCAGCTCGAGCAGGCCCTGCAACGCTTCACGCTCCAGCGCATTGCCACCACCTGTGCCGGGCGCACCGATTCGGGCGTGCATGCGCTGGAGCAGGTGGTGCATTTCGACACCACCATCGCCCGCGACCTGTTTTCGTGGGTGCGCGGCGTCAATGCCTTCCTGCCGCCCTCCATCGCTGTGCGCTGGTCGTGCGAACAGCGCCACGTGGACGACGCGGCGGTGGCGGCGCAACTGGCCGGGCAGGCCGAAGCGCATGGCAGCGAGCGCGCCGACAGCGCTGCCGACTTCGGCTTTCATGCCCGCTTCTCGGCGGTGGCCCGCACCTATCATTACGTGCTGTACAACCATCCGGTGCGTTCGCCGCTGCTGGCCGGCCGTGCCGGTTTTGCGTTTCGCCCGCTGGATGCGCAGCGCATGCACCAGGCGGCGCAGCACCTGATCGGCGAACACGATTTCACCAGCTTTCGCGCCGTCGAATGCCAGGCCAAGTCGCCGGTGCGGCGCATGCAGAGCATTGCCGTGCAGCGCCAGGGCGATGTCATCATCTTCACGCTCAAGGCCAACGCCTTCCTGCATCACATGGTGCGCAACATCGTCGGCTCGCTGATCTTTGTCGGGACCGGCAACCAGCCTCCCGAATGGATCGGCCAGCTGCTGGCCCAGCGCGATCGCAGCCGCGCCGCGCCGACCTTCATGCCGGACGGCCTGTACCTGGCGCGGGTCGACTATCCCGACACCTGGAGCTTGCCGCAGGAGCAGCGCCAGTGGCCATGGATGTGAGGGGATGTATGATGGCGCGACGACAACTTTCCAATGGGAAACAATGATGACGCAACGTACCCGCATCAAGATCTGCGGCCTGACCCGCGAAGAGGACGTGGCCGCCGCCGTGCAGGCCGGCGCCGACGCCATCGGTTTCGTGTTCTATCCCAAGAGCCCGCGGTTCGTGACGGCGGCCCGGGCGGCCGAACTGATGCGCGCGGTGCCGCCCTTCGTCAGCACGGTGGGCTTGTTCGTCAATCCGACACAAGACGAGGTGCGGCAGGTGCTGGCGCAGGCGCCATTGACGCTGTTGCAGTTCCATGGCGACGAGACGCCGCAGCACTGCGCCGAGCTGGCCGCAGCCGCGGTGCGCCCGTTCATGCGCGCCGCCCGCATCGGGGCCTCGACTAAGCCCGCCGATTTGTTAGAATACGAACGTGCATATCGCTCTGCCAGTCCGTTCTTCAACGGGCTCCTGCTCGACACCCTGGTCGAGCAGTACGGCGGTAGTGGAAAGGTCTTCGATTGGTCTCTAATCCCAAAAGAACTCGCGCCTCGGGCCGTTTTGAGTGGTGGCTTGAGCGTACACAACGCCACTGAGGCGGTGGTCGGCGTTCGCCCTTACGCGGTAGACATCAGTAGCGGTGTCGAAGCGGCCAAGGGCATCAAGGATGCCGCAAAGATCGAAGCCTTCATCGATGCGGTTCGCCTGGCCGACGCTGTGCCATTGCCAGCGTCCAACTGAATTCAGGATTTCCCATGACAGAATTGAACACGGCTGCCTCCGGGCAGGCTGCACCCTATGACCTGCCCGACGCACGCGGCCACTTCGGCCCCTACGGCGGCAGTTTCGTTGCAGAAACCCTGACCCTGGCGCTCGACGAGCTGCGCCTGGCCTATGAGCGTTACCAGCATGACCCCGAGTTTCTGGCCGAATTCCATACCGAACTGAAGCATTTCGTCGGTCGCCCCAGCCCGGTGTACCACGCCAAGCGCTGGTCGGAGCAGGCCGGTGGCGCGCAGATCTATTTCAAGCGCGAAGACCTCAACCACACCGGCGCCCACAAGATCAACAACGTGATCGGGCAGGCCTTGCTGGCCCGCCGCATGGGCAAGAAGCGCATCATCGCCGAAACCGGCGCCGGCCAGCACGGCGTAGCCACCGCCACCATCTGTGCCCGCTTCGGCATGGAATGCATCGTCTACATGGGCAGCGAAGACGTCAAGCGGCAGTTGCAGAACGTCTATCGCATGAACCTGCTGGGGGCCAAGGTGATCCCGGTGGAGTCGGGCTCCAAGACCCTCAAGGACGCGCTCAACGAAGCCATGCGCGACTGGGTCACCAATGTCGAGTCGACCTTCTACATCATCGGCACCGTGGCCGGACCGCATCCCTATCCGATGATGGTGCGCGACTTCCAGTCGGTGATTGGCAACGAATGCATCGTGCAGATGCCCGAGATCGCGTCGCGCCAGCCGGACTACGTAGTGGCGGCGGTCGGTGGCGGTTCCAACGCCATGGGCATCTTCTATCCCTACATCGACTACAAGGATGTGCAACTGGTGGGCGTGGAAGCGGCCGGCGACGGCCTCGACAGCGGTCGCCACTCGGCTTCGCTGACGCTGGGTTCGCCCGGTGTCCTGCACGGCAACCGCACCTACCTGTTGCAGGACGAGAACGGCCAGATCATCGAGACCCATTCGGTCTCGGCCGGGCTCGACTACCCCGGCGTCGGTCCCGAGCATGCCTGGTTGAAGGATAGCGGTCGCGCCACCTATGCCTGCATCACCGACGACGAGGCGCTGCAGGCTTTCCATACCTGCTGCCGCATCGAAGGCATCATCCCGGCGCTGGAGTCGAGCCATGCGCTGGCCTATGCGGCCAAGCTGGCGGCGACCCTGCCACGGGACAAGATCGTGCTGGCCAACCTGTCCGGCCGGGGCGACAAGGACATGCACACCGTCCAGCAGCGCCTGGGTTGAGTTTCTATAAAGATCAATATCATGTCCAGAATCCAACCGACTTTTTCCAAGCTGGCCGAGCAGAAGCGCAAGGCCCTGATCACCTTCATCACCGCCGGCGATCCATCGCCGGAATTGACCGTGCCGCTGATGCATGCGTTGGTGGCCGGCGGCGTCGACATCCTTGAACTGGGCGTGCCGTTCTCTGACCCGATGGCCGAAGGGCCGGTGATCCAGCGGGCCTGCGAGCGCGCGCTCAAGTTCAACGTGTCGACCCGCGATGTGCTGGGTTATGTGCGCGAATTTCGTAAGACCAACGCCCATACCCCGGTGGTGCTGATGGGATATGCCAACCCGATCGAGCGCTTCGGCGTCGATGCTTTCATCACCGCGGCCAAGGAGGCCGGGGTAGATGGCACCATCGTGGTCGATTACCCGCCGGAAGAGTGCGAGGAGTTCGCCCGCAAGATGCAGGCGCAGGAGCTCGATCCGATCTTCCTGCTGGCGCCGACCTCGACCGAGGAGCGCATTCGCCAGGTGGCGCAGTTCAGCAGCGGCTTCTCGTACTACGTTTCGCTCAAGGGCGTCACCGGCGCTGGCAACATCGATACGGCCGAAGTGGCCGAGCGCATCGCGGCCATCCGTCGCCATGTGAAGCTGCCCATCGGGGTCGGCTTCGGCATTCGCGATGGCGCCACTGCCAAGGCGGTGGCGGCCGTGGCCGATGCGGTGGTGATCGGCAGTCGCATCATCGCCGAGATCGAGAACACGCCACCGGCGCAGGCGTGCGCGGCGGTGCAGGCGTTCGTGACCGATATCCGCCAGGCGCTCGATTCCTGATCCGCAGCATCGCTCAGGCGTGTAAAAAAAAGAAAGCCTTCCGATCGGAAGGCTTTTTTTCATGGCGACGCAGGCGGCGCGCTTATTGCAGTACCGTGACCTGCTTGACGTCGATGGTGGCATTGCTGCCGAAGTCCTTGTCGACCTCGCCCTGCAGGCGGACCCGCGTCTTTTCGCTCACCGGCGTGGCGGGAAAGCGCTTGTGGTCGATCTCGACCTCGATGCTGCCGGTCTGGTCCTCGAAGGTGTAATGCTCGTCGCGCACCTTCGACGTAAGGTGGCCTTCGAGCGACACCTGGCTCTTGTCGGCGGCCTTGCTGGCGCGTGCGACATCGGTGATGGCCGGGTTTTGCGAAGGGCCCGTGTATTGGGCTGCGGCCTGGCCGGCGACCAGGGCCAGCACAGTCGCGCCCAGCAGGCTGGATACTTTCATGAATGTGTCCTTGAGGTTGAGCTTGATCCTGCTTGACTGGTGGTAGCCGATTTGGTTCGCCATGGGCATTCCGAAGTCCAATATTTCTCCGGGGAAATGAAAGCGGCAGGGGGCATATACCGGTGATCGGCTCTGGTACAATTCGCCACCGGAAATTTGAAAGAGGATTCTATGAGCTGGCTTGAGAAGTTGTTGCCACCCCAGATTCAACGCAGCGGTTCCGCAAGTCGCAAGTCGATCCCGGAAGGCTTGTGGGTCAAGTGCCCCTCCTGCGAAGCCGTACTGTATCGTACCGACCTGGAGTCCAATCTCCACGTCTGCCCCAAGTGCAGCCACCACATGCGCATTCGCGCCCGCGCTCGTCTCGATGCCCTGCTCGACGAAGGCGGCCGCTACGAGATCGGCCAGGAAGCGCTGCCGATCGACACCCTGAAGTTCAAGGACAGCAAGAAGTACCCCGATCGTCTCAAGGATGCCATGGAGTCCACCGGTGAAACCGATGCCATGGTCGTGCTGGGCGGCGCAATCATGACCCTGCCGGTCGTGGTGGCCTGCTTCGAATTCGAATTCATGGGCGGTTCGATGGGTTCGGTGGTGGGTGAGCGCTTCGCGCGTGGCGCCCAGGCCGCACTCGAACAGAAAGTGCCGTTCATCTGCATTACCGCCACCGGCGGCGCCCGGATGCAGGAAGGCTTGCTCTCGCTGATGCAGATGGCCAAGACCACCTCGATGCTGACCAAGCTGGCCGAAAAGAAACTGCCCTTCATCAGCGTGCTGACCGATCCCACCATGGGTGGCGTGTCGGCCTCGTTCGCCTTCATGGGCGACGTCGTGATGGCCGAGCCGCGTGCCCTGATCGGTTTCGCCGGCCCGCGCGTCATCGAGAACACCGTGCGCGAGAAGCTGCCGGAAGGTTTCCAGCGCTCCGAGTTCCTGGTGACCAAGGGCGCCATCGACATGATCGTCGACCGTCGCAAGATGCGCGAAGAAATCGCCCGTCTGCTGGCATTGCTGCAAAACCAGCCGGCCGAAACGGTTTCCTGATAAACGCTATACTTCAGGCCCGGATTTGCTGACTGGCAAATCCGGGCCTTGTTTTTTTCCTCTCGACCCGAGCGGCGCCATGACATCGCAAGTACCCACCACTCCCACCACGCTCAACGAATGGCTGGCCCTGCTGGAGCAGCGGCATTTCAAGCAGATAGACATGGGGCTGGAGCGCGTCCGCGCGGTCAAGGAACGGCTCGAATTAAGCTTCTCCTGCCCCGTGATCATGGTCGCCGGCACCAACGGCAAGGGCTCGACCTGCGCCATGCTGGAGTCGATCCTGATGCGCGCCGGCTATCGCGTCGGTCTCTACATCAAGCCGCATTTCCTGCATTTCAATGAACGTGCCCGGATTGGCGGCGACATGGCCACCGACGCCCAGCTGGTGGCCGCCTTCGATGCCGTCGAAGCGGTGCGCGGCGACATTTCGCTGACCTATTTCGAATTCACCACGCTGGCCATCATGAAGTTGCTGGCCGCCGCGCCGCTGGATGTGGTGATCCTCGAAGTGGGCCTGGGCGGACGCCTGGATGCGGTCAACGTGATCGACGCCGATGTCGCCATCGTCACCAGCATCGACATCGACCATACCGAATACCTGGGCGACACGCGCGAAGCGATCGGTTTCGAGAAGGCCGGTATCTTCCGTCCCGGCAAGGTGGCCGTCTGCGGCGACCCGTTGCCCCCCCAGTCGCTCATCGACCACGCCGAAAAGATCGGCGCCGACCTGTGGCTGATGGGGCGCGACTTCAATTATCAAGGCGACAAGCAGCAGTGGGCCTATGGCGGACGCGGCCAGCGCCGCAATTCGCTGGCCTATCCAAGCTTGCGCGGCGCCAACCAGATCCTCAACGCCTCGGCTGCGCTGGCCGCGCTCGAAGCACTGCGCGAGGTGTTGCCGGTGGGCGCGCAAGAGGTGCGCACGGGGCTGGCCACGGTCGAATTGCCGGCGCGGTTCCAGGTGTTGCCCGGCCAGCCGGTGGTGATCCTGGATGTGGCGCATAACCCGCACGCCGCCGCCACGCTGGCCCAGAACCTCGATAACATGGGCTTCCACCCTTATACCTATGCGGTGTTCGGCTCGATGCTCGACAAGGATATCGAAGGCGTCATCGGTCATCTGAAAGACAAGATCGACCACTGGTGCGTGACCGACTTGCCGCTGCCGCGCGCGGCCAGCGCCAAGCAGTTGCGCGATGTCCTGCTGGAGGCTGGTGTGCAGCCCGAATTCAGGCGCGACGCGGCGCGCAGCATCGAGACCTTCGACACGCCTGCGGCGGCCTACGCAAATGCGCTCGGCAGGGCAGGCGAGAATGATAGAATTGTGGTTTTTGGATCCTTCCTCACGGTGGCCGGCGTCATGCAGGCGCGCAGGCCGGGTTTGCACTGATTTTCGATCCTGGTGGCATGCTGTGAGCAGCGCCAATGTGTTTTTCAGGAACCGCGATGTCTGCCGGTTCTTGCCTTAAGATCACTCAACTTGACTGTCGCATGGGCTTGTTCTCGTTTTTCCGTAAAAACAAGCAGGAATCTGCTTCCGACCAAGGCGAATTCCGTTCGCGTTCCGCAGAGGAAACCTCGGTCTTGCGCAGCCGCACCAGCCGCGCCGCCAACACGACCGGACGCGGCCCTGCGCGCGGCAAGGCCGGCAAGGAAGGCGTCGATCCCCTGTTGCCCGAGAAGAAACGCGCGCGTCGCCGCCTGATCGGCGCCGTGGCGCTGGCGCTGGCGGTGGTGATCGTGCTGCCGATGATCCTCGATTCCGAGCCGCGTCCCCTCAATGACGATATCGCCATCCAGATTCCTTCCAAGGATCAGGGTGCCAATAGCAGTTCCAGCGTGGCCCAGCCGGCTGCTGCAGCGGCTGACGCCGGCCGGGTGGCCTCCAATGCCGCCCTGGACCAGAAGGAAGAAATCGTCGAGCCGTCGGCCGTGACTCAGGCGCCGACGCCAGCGCCGACTCCGGTCCCGGCTGCCGCGCCCCCGGTGGCTGCGGTCGCGCCGCCCAAGCCGGTCGAGAAGCCGGCCGCCAAGCCGGAAGAAAAGAAACCCGTCGTCGAGCACAAGGAAGACCCCAAGAAGACCGCCAAGGTCGAGCCGCCCAAGGTGAAGGAAGCGCCCAAGCCGCGCGCCACCGAGACCGGCGACGATTCGGCACGGGCCCTGGCCATTTTAGAGGGCAAGTCCGCCAACGCCCCGGCTGACAAGAAGCCGGCCGCCACCGGCGGCAAGTTCGTCATCCAGGTCGCCGCGCTGGCCACCCAGGACAAGATCAACGAACTGCGCAGCAAGCTCAGCGGCGCCGGCATCCATTCGTACACCCAGAAGATCTCGACCCAGTCGGGCGACCGCACGCGGATTCGCGTCGGCCCCTTCAATGGTCGGGACGAGGCCGAACGCACCGCCGCCAAAATCAAGAAGCTTGGTCTTAACGCAACCATCGTTCCGGCTTGAATTTGAGACCAACTAGCTACATATTGTTGTCATCGTGACGATTTTTGACTACTTAGTGTTGCTGGTGATGGTCTGTTCGGTAATCATCAGCACCTTGCGAGGTCTGGTTCGCGAAGTATTGTCATTGGCCAGCTGGATTGTGGCGTTGGTGGTTGCCAACACTTACGGTGAAGCATTGGCGAGCATGTTGCCTGAGATGGTGCCGGGCGAGTCGACCCGGCTGATCGTGGCGTTCATCGCCTTGTTCATCGGCACCAGGTTGTTGATGGCGCTGGTGTCGCGGACCTTGAGCGAGGTGATCAAGGTCAGCGGGCTGACCCTGCTCGATCGTGCCCTGGGCAGTCTGTTCGGCGTGGCGCGGGGCGTGTTGATCGTGCTGGCGGTGGTGTTGCTCTGTGGCACCACATCCATCCCGCAGCAGCCGTTCTGGAAGGATGCAATACTGAGTCCCTGGGCCGAGCAGGCCGCGCTGGAGGTGATGCAGTTCCTGCCTGGCAAGTTTGCCGAGCATGTCAGTTTTTCTGCCCCGGTCTGATGGCGCTTTGTTGCCGGTCCGGGGTTCAAGTAGTGCCTGGTTTGTGGTTTTCGTCGTTTTCGTTTTGTTAGGAGTCCACCATGTGTGGCATCGTCGGTATCGTCTCTCATAGTCCCGTCAACCAGATGTTGTATGACGCGCTGCTGCTGCTGCAGCACCGCGGCCAGGACGCAGCGGGTATTGCAACCAACCACCAGCAGGGTTTCTCGATGCACAAGGCCAATGGCCTGGTGCGCGATGTGTTCCGGACCCGCAACATGCGCTCGCTGCCCGGTAACACCGGCATCGGCCAGGTGCGTTACCCGACCGCCGGCTCGTCCAGCGAGGAAGAGGCGCAACCGTTCTATGTCAACGCACCGTTCGGCATCATCCTGGCGCATAACGGCAACCTGACCAATGCCGACCAGCTCAAGATCGAGATGTTCAAGAACGATCGGCGCCACCTCAACACCGACTCCGATACCGAAGTCCTGTTGAACGTGCTGGCGCACGAGCTGCAACAGGCCACCACCGGTTATTCGCTCGATCCTGCGGCACTCTTCAAGGCCGTGACGATGGTCCACAAGCGGGTGCGCGGTTCGTACGCCGTGGTGGCGCAGATCGCCGGTTACGGCTTGTTGGGTTTCCGCGATCCGTACGGTATTCGTCCGATGTGCCTGGGTTTCAACGAGAGCGAACGCGGCATCGAATACATGATGGCCAGCGAATCGGTCGCGCTGGAAGGCATGGGCTTCCGCTTCCTGCGCGACGTCATGCCGGGCGAGGCGATCTTCATCGATCTCGATGGCAAGCTGTACAACCAGCAATGCGCCGAAAACCCGACCCTCAACCCATGTGCCTTCGAATACGTCTATCTGGCCCGTCCTGACTCGGTCATCGATGGCGCTTCGGTGTACGGCACGCGCCTGAAGATGGGCGAGTTCCTGGCCGACAAGATCCGTCGCGAATTCAAGTCGGGCGAGATCGACGTGGTCATGCCGATTCCCGACTCGTCGCGTCCGGCTGCCATGGAGCTGGCCTTGAAGCTGGGTATCGAATACCGCGAAGGCTTCATCAAGAACCGCTACATCGGCCGTACCTTCATCATGCCTGGCCAGGCGCTGCGCAAGAAGTCGGTGCGCCAGAAGCTCAACGCCATCGTCAGCGAATTCAAGGGCAAGAACGTGCTGCTGGTGGATGACTCCATCGTGCGTGGCACCACCAGCCGCGAGATCGTCCAGATGGCGCGCGAGTCCGGCGCCAAGAACGTGATCTTCGCCTCGGCCGCGCCGCCGGTGATGTTCCCCAACGTGTATGGCATCGACATGCCGACCCGTGACGAACTGATCGCCTACGGCCGCACCACCGAGGAAGTGTGCCGCGAAATCACCGCCGATGCGCTGGTGTACCAGGATGTCGAATCCATGAAGCGCGCCATCGCCGAATGCAATCCGGCGCTGAAGAACTTCGAGGCTTCGTGCTTCGACGGTCACTACATCACCGGCGACATCACGCAGGACTATCTCGACCGCATCGAACTGGCCCGCAAGAACCCGCAGCCGGTGATCGAGGACGTGGTGCGCTCGCAACTGAACCTGAACCTGGCGCGCGTGGAGTAATGACAGGCCACGCCTGACCCACACCTGCCAACGCCGGCTGCCCGACCGCAGTCGGCGTTTGTCTATCTGCACTTATAGATTTAGATTTTTGCGATGAACGATAAAAAGACCTACGGCTTTACCACGACCATCCTGCACGGCGACCGCCAGAAAGACATCGAGCACGGTTCGCTGCACAAGCCCATCCATACCTCTGTCACCTTCGGCTACAAGGACGCGCGCCAGCTGGCCGAGGTATTCCAGGGCAAGCAGCCGGGCTATCGCTACGGCCGCCAGGGCAATCCGACGGTGTCGGCGCTGGAAGACAAGATCACCCGCATGGAAGGCGGCAAGTCGAGCATCTGCTTCGCCACCGGCATGGCCGCCATCGGCGCCATCGTGCAAGGCCTGTTGCGCGAGGGCGACCACGTGGTGTCGTCGGCTTTCCTGTTCGGCAATACCAATAGCCTGTGGATGACGGTGGGCGCGCAGGGCGCCGAGGTGAGCATGGTCGACGCCACCGACGTGGCCAATGTCGAAGCCGCATTGAAGCCGAATACGCGGCTGGTGTTTGTCGAGACCATCGCCAACCCGCGCACCCAGATCGCCGACCTGAAGCGCATCGGCGACTTGTGCCGCGCGCGCGGCATCCTATACGTGGTGGACAACACCATGACTTCGCCGTACCTGTTCCAGCCCAGGTCGGTGGGCGCCGGCCTGGTGGTCAATTCGCTGACCAAGTCGATCGCCGGTCACGGCAATGCGCTGGGTGGCGCGCTGACCGATACCGGCGAATACGACTGGACCCGTTATCCGCACATCGCCGAGAACTACAAGCGCAATCCGGCGCCGCAATGGGGCATGGCGCAGATCCGTGCCAAGGCCTTGCGCGACTTCGGCGCTTCGCTGGGCCCGGAAGCGGCGCACCACATCGCCGTCGGCGCCGAGACCATCGCACTGCGCCAGGAGCGCGAATGCCGCAATGCCCAGGCCGTGGCCGAGATGCTGGAAGCCGACGAGCGCGTCGCCGCCGTGTACTACCCCGGCCTGGCGTCGCATCCGCAGCACGCGCTGGCCAGCGACCTGTTCCGTTCATACGGCAGCTTGCTGTCGTTCGAGTTGAAGGAGGGCATCGACTGCTTCGATTACCTGAACCGGATGCAACTGGCGGTCGCCGCCAGCAATCTGGGCGACACCCGCACGCTGGTGATCCCGGTGTCGCATACCATCTTCTACGAGATGGGCGCCGAGCGGCGCGCGGCGATGGGCATCGCCGAGTCGCTCATCCGGGTGTCGATCGGGCTGGAAGACACCGATGACCTGGTGCATGATTTCCGCCAGGCGCTGGATGCCTGATGGCTCGATGAGTTAGTGATGTAAATGAAAATGCCTGCGCTCGTCGAGTCGCAGGCATTTTTTATTGGGGGCGCAAATGAAGTCGCTGGGTCCCGGCCTGCGCCGGGACGACGGGATAGTTATTTATAACTTCCTTGTCGTCCTGACGAACGTCAGGACCCAGCGACTTTCGTGGCATGACTTTCGTTGCACCTTAACCTGACTGCAGAGCGCAGCTTACGGCACCAGGTTGGCCACGGCCTCGCGATCGGCCCACTTGGTCTTGTAGCTGGGGCTGAAGGTCTTGAAGCGTTCGATCAGTTGCGCCGGATCGGACTCGTGCATCATCAGGCCCGACTGGTCGTTGCTGACGAAGCGCTGCGACACCAGATGATCGACGAAGGCGATCAGGTTGTCATAGAAGCCCTCGACGTTGTACAGGCTGATCGGCTTGTAGTGAAAGCCCAGCTGCGCCCAGGTCAGCACTTCGAACAGTTCTTCCAGCGTGCCCATGCCGCCCGGCATCGCCACGAAGCCGTCGGCCAGTTCGGCCATCATGGCCTTGCGCTCGTGCATGTCCTTGACGATGTGCAGGCGGGTCAGGCCGTGATGGCCCAGTTCCTTGTCCAGCAATGCCTTGGGGATCACGCCGGTGGCTTCGCCGCCCAACTGCATGATCTCGGTGGCGATGATGCCCATCAGGCCGACGTTGCCGCCGCCATACACCAGCGCGATGTTGTTCTTGACCATTTCACGCGCCAACTGGCGGGCCGCTTCGGCATAGGCCGGCGATGCGCCGGGGGAAGAGCCGCAATATACGCAAATCGATTTCATGTTTCCTCTGCAATAACCATCGCTACAATGCCGCTGGGGAGTTGCACCACAAGCCGACAGGGCAGGCGAAATGACAATATTGTCGCGTTGTTAATTTTTCGGCCGAAACCGCTTTCATGTTATACCATGACCGTGGTGCGGTGCAGCATAAAGCGCCCCGATGACAGCCCGGTGACAGCAATGATAACGGCAGGGCGGTGCGCCCTGCAAAAGGACATCATGGCCAACAAGATCATTAGTCTCGCCCTGCAGGGTGGTGGTTCGCACGGCGCCTTTACCTGGGGCGTGCTGGATCGGCTGCTGGAGGATGGCAGGATTGACCTCGAAGGCATCAGCGGCGCCTCCGCCGGCGCCATGAATGCGACGATCCTGGCCCAGGGCTATGCGCAGGATGGGCGCGACGGCGCCCGGGCGGCCCTGGAGCGCTTCTGGAGCAGCCTGTCGACCCGCGAACCGTTTGGTTTCTCGCAGCCCGACTTCGGTGCTGCGCCGGTGACCAATCCGGCCACCATGCCCGGCATGCAGGCGCTGCTGGCGATGACGCGCTTCTTCACGCCGGCCCAGCTCAATCCGCTCGATATCAATCCGCTGCGCGATATCCTCAACGAGCAGATCGATTTCGAGCGCCTGCGTCAGCAGCGCGACATTCGCCTGTTCATCGCTGCCACCCAGGTCAGTACCGGCACGCTGAAGATATTTCGCAACCCCGACCTGTCGGTCGACGTGTTGCTGGCGTCGGCCTGCCTGCCGTCGCTGCATCGGCCCATCGAGATCGACGGCGAGGCCTACTGGGATGGCGGGCTGACCGCCAATCCGCCGATCTTCCCGCTGTTGCAGGCCTGTGCCTCGCGCGACGTGATGGTTGTGCTGCTGCACCCGAGCCGCCGTCCGGTCACGCCCACCACTAGCGACGAGATCGGCCAGCGGCTGTCCGAGATCAGCTTCAGTTCGGCCTTCTTCACCGAGTTGACCGGGCTGGCGATGGTCAAGCGCGAAGCCGAGAACGCCAGCTTCGCCTTCGGTTCGCTGGAGCGTCGCCTGCGTCAGCTGAACATGCACCTGATCGACGCCGACGAGCTGATGGGGCAGTTGACCAACATGAGCAAGCTCAATACCCAGGGCAGTTTCATCCGCAGCCTGCACCAGCAGGGGCGCGCGCGTGCCGGTGAATGGCTGGAGCAACACTTCGAAAGCATCGGCCAGCGTTCCACCTTCGATCTCGGGCGCTTCCTGCCCTGAATTCACCCGGTAGGCGCACGGTCGTTCGGTTTTGACTATACTTGCCGGCTTCATCCTCCAGAGCAGACTGTCATGACCCAGCCCGGCAAGCCATCCCGATCCGAATTCCTCGCGCTGCGCGGTCTGCGAACCCACATCCGGCATTGGGGCGACCAGGGCGCGCCCAAGCTGTTCATGCTGCATGGCTGGATGGATGTCTCGGCCTCGTTCCAGTTCGTGGTCGATGCCCTGCAACGCGACTGGCACGTGATCGCCCCCGACTGGCGCGGCTTTGGCCTGTCGGCGCGCAGCGGCGCCGATACCTACTGGTTCCCCGACTACCTGGCCGATCTCGAGGCCATCCTCACGCATTACGCCGGCGACGACGCCGTCAACCTGCTGGGCCATAGCATGGGCGGCAACATCGTCGGCCTGTATGCCGGCGTGCGCCCCGGGCGCGTGGCGCGTCTGATCAACCTGGAAGGCCTGGGATTGCCGCCGACCCGTCCCGAGCAGGCGCCAGGGCGCTTTGCCGAATGGCTCGACAGCGTGCGCAGTCCGCCGCTGATGCGCGGCTACGACAGCGTCGACGAGGTCGCTGCCCGGCTGCAGAAGAACAATGCCCGCCTCACCGACGCCCGGGCCGCCTTCCTGGCGCCGCACTGGGCCCAGCCGGACGCCAACGGCCAGTGGCAGATCCTGGGTGACCCGGCCCACAAGCAGGTCAGTCCCCTGCTGTATCGCGCCGACGAGATGACCGCCTGCCTGGCCCGCATCACTGCGCCGGTGTTGTGGGTCGAGGCGCGCCAGAGCGATATCTGGCGCTTTTTCGGCTCCAATGCACTGGTGCGCGAAGAGATCGACCGCCGTATCGCCTTCATTCCCAAGGTGCAGGTCGAGATGATCGACGACGCTGGCCACATGCTGCACCACGACCAGCCCGAACGGCTGGCGCAACTGATCGAGGCCTTCCTGGCCTAGCCGGCAGCGGCAGGCGATGAGGCGTACAATAATGCTCGGTTGCAGCTTGCATCCGACTCCTCGCGATTTTATGTCTCAACTCAAGTTCGATCTGCATTGCCATTCCAACGTCTCCGACGGCCTGCTGCCGCCCGAAGAGGTGGCGGCGCGCGCGCATGCGCATGGCGTCGGGGTGTGGGCATTGACCGACCATGACGAACTGGGCGGCGTGGCACGCGCCCGCGCCGCCGCTGAAGCGCTGGGCATGCACCATGTCGGCGGCGTCGAGATTTCGGTGACCTGGGCCGGGCAAACGGTGCACGTGGTGGGGTTGCGCGTGGATGAAACCAATCCGGCCCTGATCGCCGGCCTGGCGGCTACCCGTAACGGCCGCGAGCGGCGTGCGCGCGAGATTGCCGAAGGACTCGACAAGGTCGGCATCTGCGGCGCCTACGAGGGCGCCTTGCAGCATGTGGGCAATCCCGACCTGATCTCGCGCACGCACTTCGCGCGTCACATGGTCGAGCATGGTCACTGCAGTAACACCAAGGAAGTGTTCGCCAACTACCTGACCGAAGGCAAGCCCGGTTACGTGCCGCACCGCTGGGCCAGCCTGAGCGAGGCGGTGAGCTGGATCCTGGGCGCCGGCGGGGTGGCGGTGATCGCCCATCCGGGCCGCTACCAGTACAGCCCGGTGCAGTTCGGCGCGCTCTTCGACGAATTCAAGCAGCTCGGCGGAGCCGCCATCGAAGTGACCACCGGCAGTCATTCACCCGAGCAATACGAAGAATATGCCCAGGTCGCACGCCATTACGGTTTCCTGGCGTCGATGGGTTCGGACTTCCACGGCCCCGGCGAATCGCGGGTCGACCTGGGCGAATTGCCGCCACTGCCCCGTGGCCTGACGCCGGTCTGGCACGACTGGGGCTTCTAGCCGCCTGCGGCTGCTGCCGCGCTCTTGAATTCGGCCCCGGCAATCCTATCTAATACCCACTTTCCCGATAGGAGTTTTCCGATGAAACGCATCTTGCTGTTTGTTGCTACCAACATTGCCGTGCTGGTCGTGATGAGCGTCATTTTGTCGCTGTTGGGCGTCGACCGCTTCCTCACCAATGCCGGCCTCAACCTGCCGATGTTGCTGGTGTTTTCGCTGGTGGTCGGTTTCACCGGATCGATCATCTCGTTGCTGATGAGCAAGCCCATGGCCAAGTGGTCTACCGGCGCGCGCGTCATCGACACGCCCGGCAACGGCACCGAAGCCTGGCTGCTGCAAACGGTCGGCAAGCTGGCCCAGCGCGCCGGCATCGGCATGCCCGAAGTCGCGGTGTACGAGGGCGAGCCGAATGCCTTCGCCACCGGCGCCTTCCGCGACTCGGCCCTGGTGGCCGTGTCGACCGGCCTGTTGCAGGGCATGACGCAGGAAGAAGTCGAAGCCGTGCTGGGGCACGAAGTGGCCCACATCGCCAACGGCGACATGGTCACCATGACGCTGATCCAGGGCGTGGTGAACACCTTCGTGGTGTTCCTGTCGCGGGTGGTCGGCTATTTCGTCGACTCGGCCCTGCGTCGCAACAACGACCAGTCCGGTCCCGGCATCGGCTACATGGTGACGGTGATGGTGTGCCAGGTGGTGTTCGGCATTGGCGCCTCGATGATCGTGGCCTGGTTTTCGCGCCATCGCGAGTTTCGTGCCGATGCGGGCGCTGCGCGCCTGATGGGGTCGCCCCAGCCGATGATCCATGCGCTGGCGCGCCTGGGCGGTTTTTCGGCGCAGGGTTTGCCTAACTCGATGGCGGCGCTGGGCATCAGCGACAAGCCCGGCATCATGGCGCTGTTCTCGACGCACCCACCGCTGGAAGAGCGCATCGCGGCATTGCGCGGCCAGCGCTGAATAAGCGATCGGTAGCCGAATGGCGGCGGTGGCGACACCGCCGTTTTGCATTGATTGAACGAAAATAAGCGAATACGGAAATAGTCATGAGTCAATTTTTTGAGATCCATCCCGACAATCCGCAACTGCGATTGATCAAGCAGGCGGCCCAGATCATCCACAAGGGCGGCCTGGTGGCCTTGCCCACCGACTCCTGTTATGCGCTGGTGTGCCAGCTCGATAACAAGGATGCGGTCGAGCGCGTGCGTCGCATTCGCGGCGTCGACGACAAGCACCATCTGACCCTGCTGTGCCGCGACCTGTCCGAGATTGCGGTCTACGCCAAGGTCGATAATCGCCAGTACCGCCTGCTCAAGGCCGCCACCCCGGGCGCCTACACCTTCATCCTGGAAGCCACCAAGGAAGTGCCGCGGCGGCTGTCGCACCCTTCGCGCAAGACCATCGGCCTGCGGGTGCCCGAGAACCGCATCGCCCACATGCTGCTGGAAGAACTGGGCCAGCCGCTGCTGGGGACCACGCTGATCCTGCCGCACGACGACTTGCCGCTGACCAGCGCCGACGACATCCGCGCCAGCCTCGAGAAACAGATCGACCTGGTCATCGACAGCGGCGCCTGCAGCCTGGAGCCGACCACCGTGATCGACCTGTCCGACGACAGCCAGGCGGTACTGGTGCGTCAGGGCCGGGGTGACGCCGGCCTGTTCGGCCTGCAGGCCGCATGATGCACGCCCGGCTCTGTTAGAATCCCGCCCATGAACGATCTCATCCAGACTGTCGCGGTGTATGCGCTGCCGGTTTTATTTGCCATTACATTGCACGAGGCAGCCCATGCCTATGCAGCAAAATTCTTCGGTGACAACACGGCTTATTCGATGGGGCGCATGAGCCTCAATCCGATACGCCACATCGACCCCTTCGGCACCATCCTGATCCCGGTGATGCTGTACTTCGCCACCAGCGGGGCTTTCCTGTTCGGTTATGCCAAGCCGGTGCCGATCAACTACAGCCACCTGCGCAAGCCACGTCGCGACTCGGCCTGGGTGGCCCTGGCCGGACCGGGCGCCAACTTCTTCATGGCGCTGATCTGGACCCTGGTGATCTATGGCCTGGCCATTGGCGGCGTGCAGGAAGAATTCTTCATGCTCATGGCCAAGGCCGGCGTGCTCACCAACCTGGTGATGTTTGCCTTCAACCTGTTTCCGATCCCGCCACTCGATGGTGGTCGCATCCTTACCAGCCTGTTGCCGCCGCGTTATGCCTACAAATTCGCGCAGATCGAGCCGTATGGCTTCTTCATCGTCATGGCGCTGGTGCTGCTGAAGGTGATCTATACCTGGTGGATGGCGCCGGTAATGTACCTGGCCAGTGTATTGTTGCAGCTGATCACCTATCCGCTGACCCTGTTTTTCCACTGACCGATAGCGCTAGCCAACCGCCATGTATCCCGACCGCGTCGTCTCCGGCATGCGCCCCACCGGCGCGCTGCATCTGGGCCACTACCATGGCGCGCTGAAGAACTGGGTGCGCCTGCAGTCCGAGCAGCCGTGCCTGTTCTTCGTGGCCGACTGGCATGCCCTGACCACGCACTACGACGATCCCTCGGTCATCGAGACCAGCACCTGGGAGATGGTGATCGACTGGCTGGCCTCGGGCGTGGACCCGTCGCAGGCGACCCTGTTCATCCAGTCACGCGTGCCCGAGCATGCCGAACTGCACCTGCTGCTGTCGATGGCCACGCCACTGGGCTGGCTGGAGCGGGTGCCGACCTATAAAGACCAGCAGGAAAAACTCGCCGACCGCGACCTCGCCACCTACGGTTTCCTGGGCTATCCGCTGCTGCAGGCGGCCGATGTGCTGATCTACCGCGCCAGCAGCGTGCCGGTGGGCGAAGACCAGGTGCCGCACGTCGAAGTCATGCGCGAGATCGCGCGTCGCTTCAATCATCTGTACGGCAAGGAAAAAGGTTTCGAGGAAAAAGCCCGGGCCGCCACCAAGAAACTGGGCAGCAAGCGGGCCCGGCTGTACCTGGAGCTGCGCACGCAGTTTCAGGAGCAGGGTGACGACGAGGCGCTGGAGCAGGCCAAGGCCATGCTCGACGACGCCCAGAACCTGTCGATGATCGATCGTGAACGTTTGTTCGGCTACCTCGAAGGCAGTCGCAAGTTGATCCTCAGCGAGCCACAGGCGTTGTTGACCGAGGCGGCGCGGCTGCCGGGGCTGGATGGCGCCAAGATGTCCAAGAGCTACGGCAATGCGATCGGCTTGCGCGAAGAGGCCGATTCGGTCACGCGCAAGGTGCGCACCATGCCGACCGATCCGCAGCGGGTGCGCCGCAGCGATGCCGGCGAGCCCGACAAATGCCCGGTCTGGCAGTTTCATCTGGTGTATTCGCCGCCCGAGGTGCAGCAATGGGTGCAGCAAGGCTGCCGCTCGGCAGGAATCGGTTGCCTGGAGTGCAAGCAGCCGGTGATCGATGCCATATTGCACGAACAGCAACCCATGCTGGAGCGCGCCCAACCTTACCTGGACGACCCCTCGCTGGTACGGGCGATCGTCGCCGACGGCTGTGAAAAGGCGCGCCGGCTGGCCCAGGAAACCATGCGGGACGTGCGCGAAGCGATGGGGCTGGGCTATTGATCGGGTGCAACTGTGGCTTCGTGCGGCCTTCGCAGCAGGCATTTTTTTACCAACGGTTGCACCTGTGAGGGTACCGACTTGACCTCTGCTGGCGTCTATCCGCTACAATCAGTCTTTTCTTCCCGACCCAACCTTCAAAAGCACGCACATCATGATCAAGGGTAGCATTGTTGCAATCGTCACTCCCATGCATCCGGACGGCAGCCTCGATTTCGACGGACTGCGCAAGCTGATCGACTGGCACATCGCCGAGGGAACCGACAGCATCGTCATCGTCGGCACGACCGGCGAATCGCCCACCGTTTCGATGGAAGAACACTGCGAACTGATCAAGGTCGCGGTCGAGCATACGGCCAAACGCATCCCAATCATCGCCGGCACCGGCGGCAACTCGACGGCGGAAGCCATCGAACTGACCGCGTTCGCCAAGAAGGTGGGCGCCGATGCGTCGCTGCAGGTCGTGCCTTACTACAACCGGCCCACGCAAGCGGGCATGGTCCAGCACTTCACGAAGATCGCCGAGTCGGTCGACCTGCCGGTGATCCTGTACAACGTGCCGGGCCGCACCGTGGCCGACATGAGCAACGAGACCATCCTGCGCCTGGCGCAGGTCAAGGGCATCGTCGGCGTCAAGGATGCCACCGGCAATATCGCGCGCGGCACCGACCTGATCCGCCTGGCGCCGAAGTCGTTCGCGATCTATTCGGGTGACGATGCCACGGCCATCGCCCTGATGCTGTACGGCGGCGCCGGCAACATCTCGGTGACGGCCAACATCGCGCCGCGCGACATGCACGAACTGTGCGTGGCGGCCATGAGCGGCAATGTCGCGCGCGCCATCGAATTGAACAACAAGTTGCTGCCACTGCATAACAAGTTGTTCGTCGAACCCAATCCGGTGCCGCTGAAGTGGGCCATGCAAGAGGTCGGCATGATCGGCCCCGGCATGCGTTTGCCGCTGGCTCCGCTGGGCAGCGAGTTCCACGATACCGTGCGCGCGGCTTTGCGCGAGTCGGGTGTATTAAAATAACGGACTTGGCTTTTGGCCGTCTTCTGAAAATCGAACCCGCTTTCAACAGTAACGATATGACTAATAGCAAGAACGCACGTCCCGTGGTCCGCACCGCGCGCAGCACCTTCACCCAACGCACTGTCGTCGTCACGCTGGCGCTGGCCGGATTGGCGGGGTGTTCGTCCATCGGCAACATGCTCGAGGGCGACCGTATCGATTACAAGAGCGCAGAGAAGGCACGTGGCCCGCGCCTGGAAGTCCCGCCCGATCTGACCCAGCTGCAGCGCGACAACCGCTATGCGATTCCCGAGTCGGGCAAGGGTGTGGCCACTGCTTCCGGCTATAACCTCGAACAGCAGACCAAGCCGGCCAACGATATCAGCTCGGTGGCGCCCAAGGGCAACGGCGCCGATATCCGTATCGAGCGTGATGGTTCGCAGCGCTGGCTGGTGATCCAGCAGTCGCCTGAGGCGCTGTGGTCGCAGATCAAGGATTTCTGGCAGGACAGCGGTTTCCTGATCAACGTCGAATCGCCTGATACCGGCGTGATGGAAACCGACTGGGCCGAGAACCGCGCCAAGATTCCCCAGGACTTCGTGCGCAGCACCCTGGGCAAGGTATTCGATTCGCTGTATTCCACCGGTGAGCGCGACAAGTTCCGCACCCGCCTGGAGCGCGGCCCCAACGGCAGCACCGAAGTCTTCATCAGCCATCGCGGCGCCGAAGAAGTGCTGACCGGCTCGGCCAAGGAAACCTCGGTCTGGACTGCGCGTCCGTCCGATCCGGGCCTGGAAGCCGAATTCCTGTCGCGCCTGATGGTGCGCCTGGGCGCCGAAGAGACCAAGGCCAAGGCGGCCGTGGCCAATGCGCCGACGCTGCAGGCACGTTCCAAGCTGCTCAAGACGGCAGCAGGTTCCAGCGTGCAGGTCGACGAGAGCTTCGATCGCGCATGGCGTCGCGTTGGCCTGGCGCTGGATCGCGTCGGCTTCACCGTGGAAGATCGTGATCGCAGCAAGGGCCTGTACTTCGTGCGTTACGTCGACCAGAACCAGGACGCCAAGGACAAGAAGGAAGACGGCTTCTTCTCGCGCATCTTCTCCAGCTCCAAGGACAAGGAAAAATCTGCCGTCAAGTACCGTATTGCAGTCGCAGGCAGCGGCGATACCAGCAATATCGTGGTCCAGAACGCCGACGGCAAGCCAGAAGTATCGGCCACTGCCGACAAGATCCTGGGCTTGCTCAACGAGCAACTGAAGTAAGGTTCTCATGCAGGTCCCAACCCGAGGCTGCCAATGAAGTTCGCCAGCCTCGGTAGTGGCAGCGAAGGTAACGCGCTGCTCATTTCAGCCGCAGCCAGTGCCGGCGGTCCAGCGTCAAGGACCACCGTGATGCTGGACTGCGGCTTTGCTTTGCGCGAAACAGAACGACGCATGCTGCGGCTGGGGCTGGATCCGTCCGACGTCTCGGCCATTGTCGTGACCCACGAGCATTCCGACCACGTCAGCGGCGTGTTCAAGTTTGCGCGTCGCTATCGGATACCGGTCTGGCTCAGTCATGGTACCCACCAGGCGGTGGCGGCGCATGCCAGTGACGTGGATATCCGCATCTGTGCCGATGGCCAGGCCATCGCCATCGGCGATCTGCAACTGACTCCTTATACGGTGCCGCACGATGCGCGCGAACCGGTGCAGTATGTGGCCAGCGACGGCGATCGTCGCCTGGGCGTATTGACCGATGCCGGCCAATCCACGGCGCACCTGATCCAGGCCCTGGGCGCGTGCGACGCGTTGCTGCTGGAATGCAATCATGATCGCGCGATGCTGGACAACTCCCCCTATCCAGCCTTCCTCAAGCGCCGCATCGGCGGCGCCTATGGTCACCTGGCCAATGAAACCAGCGCCGAGATCCTGCAAGCGCTGGATCGCAGCAAGTTGCGTCGCGTCGTCGGCGCCCACCTCAGCGCACAGAACAACACGCCCGAGCTCGCCCTGGCGGCGCTGCAGGCGGTCATGGGCGATACCTTCGGCGGGCTTCACATCGCCTGCCAGGAGCAGGGATTCGATTGGCTGGAAGTCTGACTGAAAATGCGAGTAGGTCAGTGTTTTGTCAGGCTGTTCGATGAGGCCTTCTTCGGTATCCACTAACAAAATGCATCGATGCTGCTGGCTGGCCCATCGATCGCTGCTGGGATGGTTGACGTCCTCCACATAGCCAGGTGGTCTCACATCGTATGTCAGTGCAATGTCATGACGATGTCATGTACGCGTCAGGTCAACGCCTGTGGCGGCCGGCTTGACGGTCGTAAAATCTAAATAAATCAAAGAGGCGGGGAGGGGGATTCAGGCGCACTGCATGTGGTGCAGTGAGGGGCGCGGAGCGGGCCGATGGCGGAAAGACAGGCGAAAAAAAACCGGCCGCTAAGGCCGGTTCTTTTAGAAAATAATCTTTCGATTACTTTGCAGGTGCAGCGTCAGCTGGCTTTGCATCAGCGGCCGGAGCGGCAGCAGGAGCTTCAGCAGCAGGAGCAGCGGCAGCAGGAGCTTCAGCAGCAGGTGCTGCAGCAGCAGGAGCTTCAGCAGCTGGTGCTGGTGCGGCAGGAGCTTCAGCAGCTGGTGCTGGTGCAGGCGCAGGAGCTTCTTCCTTCTTACCGCAAGCAACCAGGGCAACAGCCAACAACGATGCGATCAACAGGGACTTTGTCATGAATATTCCTTCAATATTTGAAAAATTGTGCGATGAATAATTACCGGTAATTATCGCTCTACAGGAGGCTCTCGCCGTACGCTCGAACCTTGCGGTTCGTATTTCGGTTGTTGCTTCTTTTTTGCTGCCGAAACAAACCGGACAACGAAAACTTTCCAGCCCGTTATTATATCGATTTTTTGGCAAATTCGCAGCGGATCGATTCTTTTTAGTAAGAATTTGTAAGTTCTTACATCTAAGTCCCTACTGCCGGAAGGCCTTTGTCGGCGCAGCTTTCCGGCTGATCGCGTCGTCGCGGTCATGACGATTCTCGTCAAATTCCAATACATTTCAATTTAGTTCGAGCCAGCCACTTTCATGCCATTGGTGAAAGGCTTCGAGCAGATCTTCGGATGCGGTCGAGAAGTCGGCCTTGGCCAGCTTGCGCTCGTCTGCCAGGCGGGCCAGTATCGCTTTATCCGCGCGACCGACTTCAAACGACTCGCCGTTGATGAATACATGCGTGCCACGATACAGCATCTGGGTCTTGCGGTGCAGTCGAAGACCACGTTTCCGGGCCTCCTGGAAAAAGCGAGCAAATGAGATTTCGGCAGGCGCATCGAAGGTCACGCTCAACTTCGGTTCCGACAGGTATTCACCGAGGAAAATGGTGATGTCATCGTCGGTGAAGCGAATCTTGTTGAGTTCGTCGCGCAGGCGCTTGACCATGTCCACGGGCAGTTCCGCCGGCTTGGTGGTGGCCTTGAGTTCGGGGTCGGCGAAACGGCCGGGCAGATCGATGCTGTCGAGCATGTACTCGAGGAAGGCCTCGCCCAGCTCCTGGTGGGCCGGTGCGCGAAAGCCGATCGAATAGGTCATGCACTCGCCCACGGCCACGCCGTCGTGCGCGTACTGCGGCGGCAGGTACAGCATGTCGCCCGGTTCCAGCACGAACTCCTGCTCGGCCTCGAAGTGGCTCAGGATCTTGAGCGGCACGCCTTCTTCGAGGGTCAGGTCTTCCTGGGCGCTGATGCGCCAGCGGCGCTGGCCATGCGCCTGCAGCAGGAACACATCGTACGAATCGAAATGCGGGCCGACGCCGCCGCCATCGGTGGCGAAGCTGATCATCAGGTCGTCCAGCCGGGCATCGGGAATGAAGCGAAACTGGCGCAGCAGCGCGTCGGCGGCATCGTCATGCAGGTTGACGCCCTGCACCAGCAGGGTCCAGGCCTTCTGCTTGAGCGCCGGCAATTTGGCCAGCGGGCCGTGTTCCATATCCCAGCCATCGCTGCGGTGGGTGATCAGGCGCGACTCGACATCGTCCCGCTGGGCCAGGTCGAACAGCGCCTGACGCGATAAGGGGGCCTGGAAGGCAGGGATGGCCTGGCGAATCAGCAGGGGCTTCTTGTGCCAGTAGTCACGCAGGAATTGGGCGGGCGTGATGCCGCCGAGCAAGGCAAGTTTTGTCATGGCGACATTATAGGCGCGCAAACAGTTAGGGAGCAGTGGCGCAGCATCCGGGTTTGATGCAGGTATAATTCTGACCTGATTCAAAAGAGTCCTTGTCATGCAACCTCGGCAAGGTGGAACGCTCTCTGCCCACTGGTTTGCCGGTGTCCCGCAGCAGATGGAACAAGTACAGCGCGGTCGCTCCCGCAAACATTGATACGAGGACATTCACGATGAAGATCGAAAAGAACACGGTAGTTTCCGTGAAGTACAAGCTGTCGGACGCCCAGGGCAACCTGATCGAAGAAAGCAGCGAGCCGATGGTGTACCTGCACGGTGGCTACCAGAACACGCTGCCCAAGATCGAAGAAACGCTGGACGGCAAGGACAATGGTTTCTCGACCATCATCCAGGTCGAACCTGAAGACGCCTTCGGTGAATACGACGCCGCTCTGGTCAAGATCGAACCGCTGTCGCGCTTGCCGCAGCCAATCGAAGTCGGCATGCAATTCGAAGGCTCGCCCGACGACGACGATGAAGAGTCGGTCATCTTCACCGTCACCGAAGTGGCGGACGACAAGGCTGTGCTGGATGGCAATCATCCGCTGGCCGGCATCGCATTGCGCTTTGACCTGTCCGTGATTGACGTGCGTGCCGCTTCCGATGAAGAAATCGCGCACGGTCACGTGCACGGCGCCCATGGTCATCACCATCATCACGAAGAAGATGACGGCGAGCAGGGCGACCACTTCCGCAGCCAGCCGCTGAACTAACAAGTGCTTGCTGACGCAAAAACGCCCGCCAGGATATTCCCGGCGGGCGTTTTTCGTTGCGGGCGACGCTTATCGCCGTTCGCCGTCGGCGTCGGCGACTGCAAACAATTGCGGCAGATGGTCGTCCACCACCACCTTGAGCCAGCGCTCGCCCACGCCGACCACGCCGACATTGCCGGTCCACAGGATGCGTGGCGGCGCCTTGCCCGAGGCGACATCGCCATGCACCATCAATACCCGTCCGGGAAAACGTCCCGCCAAGTCGGAGAAGCTGCGCCGGATCTCGGCGAAGCCATCGCGCTGGGTGCGGAAGAACGAGCGTTTCGGCGGCGTCGAGAACAGGTTGCCGTCGGCCACGAACACGACTGCGCTGACCTTCTTCAGGGCGGCAAAGGCGAACAGGTGCTGCAGCCAGTTGCGGTTGGCGATGAGCCGGTCCTCGAATTCGTTATTGCGCCCGCCATCCAACAGGAAGTGGTTATTCGCGGCGGGCAGGTTGATGGTGGCAAACAGCACGTTGCCGACTTCCCAGCGGGTATTTTCGGCATAGCTGCGAAACTTGGCCGTGAGCGACTGGCGCAGCAGCGGCAGCTTGCTGGCGCCCAGCGAGAATTCACCGGAATGAAACTGCTCGCGCACCAGCGTCAGCCGTTCACTGGTGCTGGCCTTCTGGCCGCTGGCGCTGCAGTTCAGCCAATCGCTGGCGGCCAGCGACATGATCACCCCATTCTGGGCGTGCGAGACGATATCGCGGCGCTGCGCATACAAGCTGTCGTCACACGGTTCGGTCGGCGACTTGACGCCATTGACCACCACGAAGGCCAGGTTGTCGGCATCGGTTTCGGTGATGGACTTCTGCAGCAGGGCGGTGCCGTCGGTGCCGCCGCGCGCATGGCCGATCACGGCAAATGCAAAATCCTGCGGCGCTGCCAGGGCCGGGGCCGTAGAGCAGGCTAGCAGGGCAATGGTCAGCAGTCGCGTGATCGACATCAGGTGCCAATGTGGAGGAGTCGGATGCCGGTCTTGAAGTGCGCCGGCGTTTATTTGGATTGCAATTGTTTTAGTTGATACAGCGCGTCCAGCGCCTGGCGCGGGGTCAGCGCGTCCGGGTCCAGTTGTTGCAGTTGTTCTAATACGGCCTGGGCCTGCGGATCCGGTTGGACTGCGGCCAGCCCCGCTTGTTCATTAGTTTCTGACGGCCCTGTGTCAGCTGCCTCGTCGTGCGACTGATAAGGCGCTGCATTGAACAGGTCGAACTGCGGCGTGGCCTGCACCGACTGATTCTCCAGCTGGCTCAGGTGACGGCGCGCAGCGCGGATCACCGCCGCCGGCACGCCGGCCAGTTGGGCCACCTGCAAGCCGTAGCTTTGCGAGGCCGGGCCGTCCTGTACCGCATGCAGGAAGACGATGCTGTCCTTGTGCTCCACCGCCGACAGATGCACGTTGGTGGCGCTCGGGTGGATTTCGGGCAGTTGCGTCAACTCAAAGTAATGGGTGGCGAACAGCGTGAAGCTGCGGGTGACGTCGATCAGGTGCCGCGCAATCGCCCACGCCAGCGCCAGGCCGTCGAAGGTCGAGGTGCCGCGACCGACTTCATCCATCAACACCAGCGAATGTTCGCTGGCATTGTTGAGGATGGCGGCCGATTCAGTCATCTCGACCATGAAGGTCGAACGGCCGCCCGCCAGGTCGTCGGCGGCGCCGATACGGGTGAAGATACGGTCGATCGGCCCGATGGTCGCGCTGGCGGCCGGCACGAAGCTGCCGACATAGGCCAGCAGCGTGATCAGCGCCACCTGACGCATGTAGGTCGACTTACCGCCCATGTTGGGGCCGGTGATCAATAACAGCTTGCGCTCGGCGGAGAGCTGGCAATCGTTGGCGATGAAGCGCTCGATCTGGTTCTCGACCACAGGATGGCGTCCCTGCTCGATCTGGATGCTGGGCTCGGTCACCAGCAGCGGCGCGCACCAGTTGTTGCGGGCGGCGTGGTCAGCCAGCGCCACCAGCGTGTCGAGTTGCGCCGTGGCATGGGCGATCGATTGCAGGCGGGGGATATGCTGGCCCAGCTCGCCCAGCAGTTGCTCGTACAGGAACTTCTCGCGCGAGAGCGAACGCTCCTGCGCCGACAAGGCCTTGTCTTCGAATGCCTTGAGTTCGGGGATGATGTAGCGCTCGGCATTCTTGAGGGTCTGGCGCCGGCGATAGTCGTCCGGCACCTTGTCGGTCTGGCCGTTGGTGACCTCGATATAGAAACCGTGCACCTTGTTGTATTCGACCCGCAGGTTGGCGATGCCGGTGCGTTCGCGCTCGCGGCTTTCGAGGTCGAGCAGGTATTGCCCGGCGTTCTCGGACAGCCCGCGCAACTCGTCCAGCTCGGCGTCGTAGCCGCGCGCAATCACACCACCGTCGCGCACCAGCGCTGCCGGTTCCAGCTGAATGGCGCGCTCCAGCAGGTCGACGCACTCGACCGGCGTAGCCAGCGCTTCGTGCAGGGCCTGCAGCAGGGGGGCGGCGGCGTCGCGGGCGCACATCTCGACATAATTGCGCAGCGAACCCAGTTGTTGCAGGCCGGCGCGCAGCCCGGCCAGGTCACGCGGACGGGCCGACAGCAGGGCGATGCGGGTGGTGATGCGTTCGATGTCGGGTACCGCAGCCAGCGTCGCCGACAGGCCCGAGCAGGCATCGGCCCGCATCAGCGCATTGACTGCCGCATGGCGCTCGCGGGCCACCGACTGGTCGCGCAGCGCGTGGTGCAGCCAGTGACGCAGCAGGCGTGAGCCCATCGCCGTGCGGCAATGGTCGAGCGTCGAAAAGAGCGTGGGCGAGAGCGCATTGGCGTCTTGCGCGCGGATGGTCTCGGTCAGTTCCAGGTTGCGCCGGGTCGAGGCGTCGAGCCCGATGAATTCGTTTTCGGATTCCACCGTCAGTGCGCGCACATGCTGCAAGCCGCGGCCCTGGGTCGATTGCGCATAACGCAGCAGGGCGCCGGCGGCGCCGATGGCGGCATCCAGGCCCTGGGCGCCGAAGCCGTGCAAGGTCGCCACGCCCAATTGTTCGAGCAAGGCCTTTTCGCTGCTGGGCAGGTCGAAATGCCAGTCGGGCACGTTCACGGCGCGGCCGGGCAGGATGTCGGCCCAGTGTTCGAGCTGGCCATCGGCCACCAGCACTTCGGCCGGCGAGATGCGTTCCAGCTCCTGCTTCACGCGGGTCTCCAGCAAGGCGCTGTCGACGGTGAATTCCATCAGCTTCAACGCGCCGCTGGCCATCGACAGCCACGACAGGCCGACCTGCATCTGCTTGCGCTGGCGCCCGGCCACGATCTGCAAGGCCAGCAGGCAGCGTTCGGACTTTTCGGGCAGCAGGTCGGAGTCGCTCAGCGTGCCGGGCGTAACCACCCGCACCACCTTGCGCTCGACCGGCCCCTTGCTGGTGGCAGGGTCGCCGATCTGTTCGCAGATGGCCACCGATTCACCCAGCTTGATGAGTCGTCCCAGGTACTGCTCCATCGAATGGAAGGGCACCCCGGCCATCTTGATCGGGGTGCCATTGGACGAGCCGCGCTGGGTCAGCGTCACGCCCATCAGGCGCGAGGCTTTTTCGGCGTCCTCGAAAAACAGTTCGTAGAAATCGCCCATGCGATAGAACACCAGCGTGTGCGGGTGGTCGGCCTTGATGCGCAGGTATTGCTGCATCATGGGCGTGTGAGCGGCGAGGTCTTTGGTCATCAGGCTATCGGGAAGTGCGGCGCGGCAGGCGCATAAATCAAAATGCGGACCGGGGGTCCGCATGCATGAGCCGGAATTGTACGCGCAAGGGGAGGGGCCGCCAAGCGCATTGCGCCCGGGTAATTTTTGTGATTGGGCAATAAAAAACCGGCGGCCGCCGAAGCGACCGCCGGTCCGATCCGTCAGGGGAGCTGAGCAGATCTTGGGAGAACGTTGATGTCAGTGCGCCGACGAGGTATCGGCCACCCGTGTCGGCTTGGGCGCAAACCAGACCGCCATGGCCGCCAGCGAGAACGAGATCGCGGCCATCATGAAGATATGGTTGGTGGCCAGCATCACCGCCTGGTTCTGCACCGTCTGCGCCAGCGAAGCCGTGGCCTGGTCGACCGACATGCCCGATTGCGTCATGCTGCCCACCGCGTCACCCATGCGGTCCGCCAGGCCCGACAACTCGGCGTGGAAGTAGGTGCTGTCGTTTTCCCAGCTGGTGTTGACGATGGACGTTGCGATGGCGCCGGCCATGGTGCGGCAAAAACTCATCAGGCCAGCCGCCGAAGCGGTCTCTGACTCGTTCACCGATGACAAGGCCAGGCCGGTCAGCGGTACGAAGAACAGCGGCAGGCCCACGCCCTGCAGGAACAGCGGCCAGCCAATCTGCACCATGGTCATGTCGGTGGTGTTGAAGGCGCGCACGAAGGTCATCAGCCCCAGCCACACCACGCCGATGCAAACTAGCTTGCGGGCGTCCACGGTGGTCGACATCTTGGCCACCATCGGCGCTGCAATCACGGCCAGGATGCCGGTCATGGCCGACACCAGGCCCGAGGAGGTGGCGGTGTAGCCCATATAACCCTGCAACCAGAGCGGGGTCAGCACCACCGAGCCGAAGAACGCGCCGAAGGCCAGGCAGATGGTGACCACGCTGGCGGTGAAGCCGCGATGGCGAAACACCCGCAGATCGACGATCGGATTGCGTTCGGTCAACTCCCAGATCAGGAAGGCGATAAAGAACACCACCGCAATGACTGCCAGCACCACGATCTCGGTGGAGGCGAACCAGTCTTTTTCCTTGCCCTCATCGAGCATGAACTGCAACGCGGCGACCCACACCACCATCAGCAGCATGCCGACCCGGTCGATCGGCAACTTGACCGTGGGCGACTCGTAGCGGCTGAGCATGCGCCAGCCGATGTAGCCGCACACCAGCGCCACCGGCACGTTGATCCAGAAGATGTAGGGCCAGCTGTACTGGTCGCACAGCACCCCGCCCAGGATCGGGCCGGCAATCGGCGCCACCAGCGTGGTCATGGCCCACAGGCCAATCGCGGCGGGCGCTTTTTCCTTGGGGAAAATACGCAGCAGCAGGGTTTGCGACAGCGGCATCAAGGGGCCGCCGGCGAAGCCTTGCAGGATACGGAAGAAGATCAGCATGCCCAGCGAATTGGCCAGCCCGCACAGGGCCGAGAAGACGCCGAACATGATCATCGACAGGATGAACACGCGCACCGTGCCGAAGCGATTGGCGAGCCAGCCGGTCAGCGGCACGGTGATCGCCTCGGCCACCGCATAGGAGGTGATGACGTAGGTGCCCTGGCTGGTCGACGAGCCCAGCGCGCCGGAGATGGTCGACACCGAGACGTTGGCGATGGTGGTGTCGAGCACGGCGATGAAGTTGGCCGCCGCCAGCAGGATGCCGGCGCCGACCAGCTTGCCGCCGGTCAACGGCGCTTCGAACAATCCCGGCGCCGGCGTCGGGGCCGATGGCGAGCCGGCCTCGGCAGTAAGAGTGGATGACATGAGTGCCTCTTGTAATCAGGATGCCGGTGGCTTACAGCGCCTTGGCACTGGCCTGTTCGTTGCTGGCCGTGCGCGGCTGGACGTCGCCCGCCTGCATCTGGCCGCGGGTATCGATCTCGACCATCATCGACAGGCCCACCGACAGCGGACGCTGCGCCAGTTCCTTGGGATCGATCGAGATCCGCACCGGCAGGCGCTGCACCACCTTGATCCAGTTGCCGGTGGCGTTCTGCGCCGGGATCACCGCAAAGGCCGAACCGGTGCCGCCCGACATACCGGTCACGACGCCGTGGTATTCGACCGAGCCGCCATACAGGTCAGCCTTCATGGTGACCGGCATGCCGATGCGTACCTTGGTCAATTGGCCTTCCTTGAAGTTGGCGTCGACGTGCATCTGCTGCAGCGGCACCAGCGACAGCAGCGAAGCGCCGGTCTGCACGCGCTGGCCGACCTGCACCTGGCGTCGCGCCACCACGCCATCGACCGGGGCGCGCAAGACGGTGCGCTCCAGGTCAAGCTTTGCCTGGTCGCGCTTGGCACGCGCCAGCAGCACTTCGGGGTTGTTCTCGACGGTGGTGTCGGCGGTCAGCACGGTGCTGGCCTTTTGCGCGCCCAGGGTGGCGCGGGTGTTGGCGCGCGACTGGATTTCGCTGGCTTCGGCGGCCTTCTGGTTGGCCTGGGCGGTGAGCAGGGCGGTGCGCGCATTGCTCAATTCCTCACCCGACACCGACCCCGACTTGGCCAGCGCTTCGCGTCGCTGCAGGTCGATCTCGGCCCGCTTCAGGTCAGCCTGGGCCGACAGCAGCTGCGCCGCGGCGCGCTTCTGTTCGGCTTCGCGCGCCAGCACCTGGGCCGCCAGGCCGGCATCGTTGGCGAAGAAGCCTTGCACCCGGCGCTCGGTGCGGTTCAGGTCGGCTTCGGCCTGCAGCAGTGCCAGCCTGGCGTCGCTGTCGTCAATCGTCACCAGGACATCGCCCTTCTTGACGGCCTGGGTATCGACCACCTTGACCTCGGCCACGATGCCGTTGATGGCCGGTGTCAGCACCGAGATCTCGGTGGCCGTATAGGCATTGTCGGTCTCGACATAGCGCGAGCCGATCAGGTACCAGTAGGCGCCGTAGCCGATGCCGGCGATCACCAGCACTCCGCCCAGGATGGTGAAGAGCTTCTTGCGCTTCTGGCCATTGGCGGCATCGGTGGCGGCGTCTGCGGCCGCATTGTTGGAGATGGGGGATTCGTTCTGGGACATGATGTTCAACCTTTCGCTTGCTGTTCTGTTGTTGTCGTGGGTGCTGTCGTGGCCTGGTAGCCGCCGCCGAGTGCGCGCACCAGCGCCACGTCCAGCGAGAAGCGGCGCGAGCGCAGGGTCGACAGTTCGCGCAGGTTGCTGATCAGCGTGTCCTGGGCGTTGAGCACATCGAGGTAAGTGGCCAGGCCGCCGTTGTAACGGTTGCTGACGATGCGATAGGCCTCTTCGGCTGCATCGGCGGCGTCTTGCACCTTGTCCAGCCGGCCGGCCAGCGCTTTCTCGCTGACCGTGACGTCGGCCACGTCCTGCAAGGCTTGCGTGACGGCCTGGTCGTAATTGGCCACGGCTTCGTCATAGCTGCCGCTGGCGCTGCGGAACTGGCCGCGCAATTGACCGCCATTGAAGATCGGCAGCGAAATCGCCGGCCCGATGCTGCCGATGTCCGAACCGTTCTTGGTCAGCAGGTCCAGCCCCAGCGACTGGAAGCCGAAATAGGCCTTGAGATTGACGTTGGGGTAGAACGCGGCGCGCGCCACCTTGATCTGCTTGCCCGCCGCTTCGGCGCGCAGGCGCGCCGCCACGATCTCGGGACGACGGCCCAGCAGGTTCACCGGAATCTGCTCGGGCAGGGCGAATGGATGCGACAGGTCAATCTTCGGACGCACCAGCAGCAGGCCGCGATCCGGGCCTGCGCCGGCCAGCGCGGCCAGCTTGTTGCGTTGCAGGGCGATCGATTCATCGGTGGCCTTGAGATCGGCTTCTGCCATGGCGCGGCGCGCCTCCATCTGCTTGACCGTGCCGCGCGTTTCCAGGCCGTTGGCAAAACGCTGGTTGAACAGGTCGAGCGAGGCCACGCGCACGGTCAGCGCGGCGGCGTTGGTATCGCGCTGGTTGTACAACTGGTCGAGCTCGGCGTAGGCCGATGCGATCGAGGCGGCCAGCGTGATGCGGGCCTGTGCCGCATCGGCCTGGGCGGCGTCGAGTTCGGAAGTGGCGGCCGCCAGCGCGGCGCGGTTCTTGCCCCAGAAGTCGATCTCGTAGCTGAAGTCCAGCGTGGCGCGGGCTTCGTTGTTGTAGTTCTTGGGAACGTACTCGGCCGGCATGCCGTTGTTATAGCTCTGCTTCATATGGTCGACCGACGCATTGGCGCTGATCTGCGGATACAGCGCCGCACCTTGCTGCTGCGCCACCCCCTGGGCCTTCAGCAGCCGCGCCTGCGCCAGCGCCATCGACGGCGCGCCTTGCAGCGCTTCCCCGATCAGGGCGTCGAGCTGGTCGTCGCCATACACGCGCCACCATTGATCGGCAGGCCAGGCCGCCAGCGGCGTGGCGCCAGCCAGTGCCTGGCCGCTCTGGTAGCGGTCGATGGACTTGGGTTCGGCGCGGGGGCCGAGATCGGTAAAGCCGGCGCAACCGGCCAGCGCCAGCGTGGCCAGCACGACGGCCGCAGCCATTGCCGTGCGAGGCACCGCGCTGCGCGTTGCAAGAGAGTTGGGAGGGTTCATGACGTGGATGACAATGAGGTTTTTAAACTGTACAGTTCAGTATAGTATTGAGAAAAAGCTGTCGTCAAGATGAATTGCGAAAATTTGCTCGCATCTTTTTTGAAATGATGTATTTCTGCTTTTGTCGTTGAAGTGGTCGTCTTATGACGCTAACTTCGCCTACAATTGCATAATTGCAACGGTGTCTCGTGCACCCGGGAAAAAGGCATGCGAAAGAAAAGTGAAGAACGACGGCAGGCGATGATCGATACCGCCGCCGAGGTATTCAACGAGATCGGCTTCGAAGGGGCGTCGATGGCCGAGATATCGGCCCGCATCGGCGGCTCCAAGGCCACGCTGTACAACTACTTCAACTCGAAGGAAGAAATCTTCGTCGAGGTGATGCTCAAGCAGGTCGGTTGCCAGTTCGAACAGGCGTTCACTGCTCTCGACGACGAAGACGATATACGCGCAGGTTTATTGCGACTGGCCAAACATTATTTGGAGATCGTGCTCAAGCCGGAGGTGATCGCCGTCAAGCGTTTGACGATGTACTACGCCGGCAAGTCGGAACTGGGCCCGATGCTGTACGAGCGCGGCCCCAAGCGCGGATGGACGCGCATCGCTGCATTTCTGAAGGTGAAGATGGATGCCGGACAGCTGCATGCGTCGGATGCGTGGATCGCCGCGTTGCAGTTCCGCTCGTTGATCGAATCGGAGTGGATGGACGTGCGCATGCTCAATGTCGTCACCGAAGTCGACCCCGACCAACTGGCGGCGTCGGCCGAGCGGGCGGTGGACGCTTTCGTGTACCTCTACCAGCCGCGCTGAGGCGGCGGTTGGACGCTGCGGTAAATCAATCGCGACTGTGCACCAGCCGCCCCGCCGAATAGGTGGCGGCGATGGTGCGGTCGTCGCCCAGGATCGCCAGCGCAAACAACTGTTCCTCGAGGCTGTCGGTGGTGGCGCTGCGGCGTGCCAGCAAGGGCGTGGCGCGGGGGTCGAGCACTACGAAGTCGGCCTCGCAGCCCACCGCAAAGTTGCCGATCGTGCCTTCCAGTTGCAGCGCACGCGCCCCGCCCAGCGTGGCCAGGTAGAACATGCGCTGCGCCGGCAGGTAGGTGCCGCCCATGCGCGCCACCTTGTATAACTCGTTCATCGTCTGCAACATCGAGAAACTGGTGCCGCCGCCGACATCGGTGGCCAGCGACAGCGGCACCCGTGCCGCATCGGCGCGGGCAAAATCGAACAGGCCGCTGCCCAGGAACAGGTTGGAGGTCGGGCACAGCGTGGCCGCCGATTGCGTGGCCGCCATGCGGGCGCGATCGGCATCGTCGAGCCAGATGCAATGCGCATACAGGGCGCGCTGGCGCATCAATCCATAGCCGTCATAGACGTCGAGATAGCTACGCGCATCCGGGTACAGTTCCTTCACCCATTGCACCTCATCGGTATTTTCGGCTACGTGGGTCTGGATATAGACATCCGGATACTGCGCCGCCAGTTCGCCCGCCAGTCTCATCTGTTCCGGCGTCGAGGTGGGCGCGAAGCGCACGGTGATGGCGTAGCTCTGGCGTCCGCGGCCGTGCCAGCGTTCGATCAGGTCCTGGCTTTCGCGCACGCCGGTCTCGGCGGTGTCGCACAGGAAATCCGGCGCATTGCGGTCCATCAGGCACTTGCCAGCCACCATGCGCAGGTTGCGCGCATGGCTGTGTTCGAAGAAGGCATCCACCGATTGCGGGTGGACCGTGCAGTAGACGGCGGCGCTGGTGGTGCCGTTGCGCAGCAGTTCATCCAGGAAGAACCCAGCCACTTCGCCACCGTGCGCGCTGCTCTCGAAGCGGCGCTCGGCCGGGAAGGTGTAGTTGTTCAGCCACGGCAGCAGGCCCGGCGCGGGAGAACCGATGATGTCGGTCTGCGGATAATGCACGTGGGTGTCGATGAAGCCGGGCGCGATGATCTTGCCGCGCAGGTCCTCCACCTTTACCTCGGCAGACAGCGTGGCGACCAGTTGCGGATAGTCTCCAGCGGCACGAATGCGGCCGTCTTCCACCACCAGCAAGCCGTCGCTGTGCCACTGCGTGGCGTGCGGGTCGAAGGCGGGATCGCCGGAAAAATGCAGCAGGCTGGCGCGATAGGCTTGCAGGGAAGCAGTCATGGGGTTTCCTCGATGCGGCACGCGATGCGCTGCTGCCGCTCTGTGTTGCGGGAGTGCTCCCACAGTTGCATCAGTTGCGCCGCCACCGCGATGGCGATACTGGCGGGCTCCTTGCCGTCGATGCCGGCGATACCGATCGGGCAGGTGATGCGGTTCAATTGTGCCGGCGTGACGCCACGCTCCTGCAGGCGATGTTCGAACTGGCGGCGCTTGGTAAGTGAACCGATGAGGCCGAACCAGGCGATGTCATCGCGCCTGAGGATGCGCTCGCTCAATTGCTGGTCGAGCGAGTGGCTGTGCGTCATGACCAGATAGTAGGCGCCGCTGTCGGCCATGTCGACGGCCGCATTGGGAACGTCGGTGGCTTCGATCGTGATGTGCGGCGGCAAGTCGGCGGGAAACATGTCGTCACGCTCGTCGACCCACAGCACGCGGCAGGGCAGGGTGCTCAACAGTCGCACGATGGCCGCACCCACATGGCCGGCGCCGAACAGGACCACTTGCGGCAGCGACTGCTGGCGCGCATGCTCGGCCTCTTCCCAGGCCGCCAGTTGCGGGCCGGATTGGGCGTTGACCAGTTCGAACGAAAGCATCACCACGCCGCCGCAGCATTGTCCCAGGCTGGGGCCGAGGGCGATGCGTTCCATCCGCGTCGGCGATGGTGAGGGTGTGTCGCGCAGCATGGCGCGCGCGATCTGGGCCGCGCGCCATTCGAGATGGCCGCCGCCGATGGTGTCGAATTGCTCCTGGGCCGAATAGACCATGCGCGCGCCGCGCTCGCGCGGGGCCGAGCCCTGCGTGGCGACCACCGAGACCAGTACCGCCGTCTCGGCGCGCGCATGCAGTTGCTGCAGCGCCGCCAGCCAGGTCGTCATGATGCTTGCTCCATGGCGGCGCGCACGGCATCGACCGCATCCAGGATGGCTTCGCTGGTGGCCGGTGCGCGCAGGGGCGGGTTGATGCGATGTTCGCCCACGGCCGAGATGGCGTCGCGGATGGCGAACAATACCGAGAACGGCAGCAGCAGCGGCGGCTCGCCGGTGGCCTTGGAGCGATGGATGGTGTCGGCCACGTTGGCGTTGTCGAACAGGGTCGTGCGCAGATCGGCCGGACAATCCGAGATGGCCGGAATCTTGTAGGTCGAGGGCGCATGCGTCATCAGCTTGCCGTCCCGGTTCCACCACAATTCTTCGGTGGTCAGCCAGCCCATGCCCTGGATGAAGCCGCCTTCGACCTGGCCGATGTCGATGGCCGGGTTCAGGCTGCGACCGGCATCGTAGAGCAGGTCGGCGCGCAGCAGCTTGAATTCGCCGGTCAGTGTGTCGATGACGACCTCCGACACCGCCGCGCCATAGGCAAAGTAGAAGAACGGATGCCCGGTCATGGTCTTGCTGTCCCAATGCACCGTCGGGGTGGCGTAGAAACCATCGGACCAGAGCTGCACCCGCGCCAGGTAGGCCTGCATCACCAGTTCGGAAAAGCCGATCGACTGTTCGCCCGCCGTGACCCGGCCATCGGCAAAGCGCAGCTGTTCGGGCGCCACGCCAAGGCGGGCTGCGGCCACCTGCGCCAGTCGCGCGCGGATCTGCAGCGCTGCGTCTTCGGCGGCACGGCCGTTGAGATCGCTGCCGGTCGAGGCGGCCGTGGCCGAGGTGTTGGCGACCTTGCTGGTATCGGTGGCGCTGCAACGTACCTGTTGCAGCGGGATGCCCAGGGCATGGGCGACCACCTGCGCCACCTTGGTGTTGAGGCCCTGGCCCATTTCGGTGCCGCCGTGGTTCACCAGCACCGAGCCATCGGTATAGACGTGTACCAGCGCACCGGCCTGGTTCAGGTGCGGCACGTTGAATGAAATGCCGAACTTCACCGGCGTCAGCGCCAGGCCTTTCTTCAAGACCTCGCTAGTGGCGTTGAAGGCGGCAATCTCGACACGGCGACGCTGGTAGTCGCTGCTTTCTTCCAACTGGTCGACCAGCGCATGGATCACGTTGTCGCCGACCTTCTGCCCGTAGTGCGTCACGTTGCGCGCCTGGGGGGCGGTGGCGTCGCTGGCATCATAGAAATTGACCCGGCGCACCGCCAGCGCATCGCGTCCCAGCGTGCGGGCGATGTCGTCGATGGCGTATTCGATGGCCAGCGCGCCTTGCGGCCCGCCGAAGCCACGGAAGGCCGTGTTGGACTGGGTATTGGTCTTGCCGCACAGGGCCCGGATGTCGACATCCGACAAATAATAGGCATTGTCGAAGTGGCACACCGCGCGCGTGGCCACCGGTCCCGACAGGTCGGCCGAGAAACCGGCGCGCAGCATCATCACCACCTTGGCGGCCAGGATGCGGCCTTCGTCGTCGTAGCCGATCTCGTAGTCATAGGCGAAGCAATGACGCTTGCCGGTGACCATCATGTCGTCGTCGCGGTCGGCGCGCAGCTTGACCGGGCGTCGCAGGAGCGTGGACGCGACCGCCGCCGCACAGGCCCACAGGGCCGATTGCGATTCCTTGCCGCCGAAGCCGCCACCCATGCGACGGCATTCGACCAGCACGTCGTGCGACGCCAGTTGCAGCACCTGGGCGATATGGTGCTGCATCTCGCTGGGATGCTGGGTCGAGCAATAGACGTGCAGCGCCCGGCCCTCCTTGGGAATGGCGTACGAGATCTGGCCTTCCAGGTAGAACTGTTCCTGGCCGCCCACATCGAGCTGGCCGCGCAGCTTATGCGGCGCCTGCGCGAAGGCGGTGGCGGCGTCGCCGCGTGCCAGCTGCATCGGCGGCAATACATACGATTGCGCGGCATGGGCGGCGCGTGGGGTCAAAATGGCGGGCAGTTCTTCATAATCGACCAGCGCCAGGCGAGCGGCGCGGCGTGCATGATCATGGCTGTCGGCGACCACGATGAAGATCGGCTGGCCGACGTATTCGACCAGGCCATCGGCCAGCACCGCTTCGTCGTGCAGGATGGCCCCGCACTGGTTTTCGCCAGGGATGTCGCGCGCGGTGTATACCGCCACCACGCCCGGCGCGGCGCTGACCTTGGACAGGTCGATTGCCCTGATCCGGGCATGCGCTTTCTGCGACAGGCCGAGCGCGGCATGCAGGGTGCCGTGCAGTTCGGCGATGTCATCGGTATAAGTGGCTTCGCCGGTCACGTGCAGCATGGCCGATTCGTGCGGGTGCGGCTTGCCGACTTGCACCCATCCATCGACGGGCGCGGCGGGGGCCTGCATCAGGGACTGTTGTTTCATCGATTCTCCCATGGCGCTCAACCCCTTGTCGTGACGGCGAAGGCCCGCACGTCCTGCGGCGCCAGCGGCGCCTCGGTGCGGGTTTCCAGCCAGTAGCGGTACAGCAGGTTCTGCGCCGTGCGCAGGCGGTAGCCGGCGCTGGCGCGCATGTCCGACAGCGGCGCGAAGTCTTGCGCCAATGCCGCCATGGCTGCGCGCACCCGGGCCTGGTCCCAGGCCTGGCCAACCAGTTCGGCCTCGGCCCGGCTGGCGCGCCGGGGCGTGGCGGCCATGCCGCCGTAGGCGATGCGCGCCGCTACCACCTGGTCGTCGACGATGGTCAGGGCAAAGGCGGCGCAGACGGCCGAGATGTCCTGGTCGAAGCGCTTGGATAATTTATACGTCCTGAACCGCACATCGGCACGCGGCAGGGGAATCCGGATCGCCTGCACGAACTCGTCGGCCTGCAGCGCCGACTTCTGGTAGTCGAGGTAAAAATCTTCCAGCGGCATGACGCGCTGGCCACCGACGCCGTACAGCACGACCTGCGCGCCCAGGGCGATCAGCCAGGGCATCGAGTCGCCGATGGGCGAACCGTTGGCGACATTGCCGCCCAGCGTACCGGCATTGCGCACCGGCAGCGAGGCAAAGCGCTGCCACAGTTCGGATAACTGTTCGGGGTAGTGGCGATGAGCGGCCGCATAGGCTTGCTCGAGCGTGACGGCGGCGCCGATCTCGAGCCAGCCGTCGTGTTCGCCCACCTCGCGCAATGGCGCGACCTGACCGATATAGATGAGATCGCCCAGGTCGCGCATCTGCTTGGTCACCCACAGGCCGACATCGGTCGAACCCGCCAACAGGCGCGCTTGCGGCAGGGCATGGCGCAACTGCGCCAATTGCTCGAGCGTGCGTGGCGCATGGAAGGTCTGGTTTTCATGGGTGAAGGCCAGCGGCGTGTCGCGCCGCAGCGCAGCCAACGCCTGGCTGACCTGCGCCCGGTCGAAAGCCACCTTGGGCAACTGGCCCATCCGCTGGGCCGCGTCGATGATCGGGCGATACCCGGTGCAACGGCACAGGTTGCCCGACAGCGCGTCATCGATCTCGCGTTGGGTGGGGGCGACGCCGTCGCTTTCGTGGCGCAGGTACAAGCCCCATAGCGACATGACGAAACCGGGCGTGCAAAAGCCGCACTGCGAGCCATGGCATTCGACCATGGCCTGTTGCACCGGATGCAGGCAGCCATCTGGCTGGCGCAGGTCTTCCACCGTGAACAGCGCACGGCCGTCGAGGGTCGGCAAGAACTGGATGCAGGCGTTGACGGTCTTGAGGTCGAGCCGGCCGTCTTCCAGCAGCTCGCCCACCACTACCGTGCATGCACCGCAATCGCCCTCGGCGCAGCCTTCCTTGGTGCCGGTGCAGTGCAAGTCTTCGCGCAGGTGCTGCAGCACCGTGCGGGTGGCTGGCAGGTCCTGCACGTGGTGGGTCTTGCCACGGTAGTGGAAACGGATGGCTTGTGACATGTGGGTGCGGTTAAGTGGGATTGTTAACAAAATTTCCTGCCTTCGACCACATTCAAGAAACATGCCGGGGCCTGCAATCGACAATGTCGATTGTCTGGAGCAACTGGCGTGTCGGGATTGTCGGCGCGCCGGCCGCAACAATCCCGACCCTGGCTGTTATTCGCCCAGCCAGACCAGCTTGAACAGGAATACGGCGGCGATGATCCAGATTACACCCGATACATCGCGCGCGCGTCCGGTCAGCAACTTGAGCGCCGCATAACTGATGAACCCCAGCGCCAGTCCATTGGCGATGGAGTAGGTGAACGGCATCACCAGGGCGGTGATGACGGCCGGGATGCATTCGGTGGTGTCGTTCCAGTCGATATCCATCAACTCGCGCACCATCAGGCAGGCCACGAAGAACAATGCCGGCGCGGTGGCATAGGCCGGCACCACGCCCGCCAGGGGCGCGATGAACAGGCACAGCAGGAACAGCACGGCGATCGCCACGGCGGTCAGCCCGGTACGTCCGCCGGCTTGCACGCCCGCTGCGCTTTCGATATAGGCGGTAGTGCTGGAGGTGCCCAGCAGGGCGCCGGCGGCGATGGCGCCGCTGTCGGCCAGCAGCGCTTTGTTGAGGCGATCCATGCGGCCATCCTTCATCAGGCCGGCGCGTTGCGCCACGCCCATCAAGGTGCCGGTGGCATCGAACAGTTCCACCAGGAAGAACACCAGCACCACGTTGAGCAAGCCCATCGACAGCGCGCCCTTGAGGTCGAGCGCCAGGAAGGTGGGCGCCAGCGAAGGCGGGGCGGCGAACACGCCGCTGAAGTGGTTGCCGCCGAAGATGAAGCTCAGCACCGTCACCAGCAGGATGCCGATCAGCAGCGCGCCGCGCACCTTCAGGTGGTCGAGCGCGACGATCACCATGAAGCCGATCACGGCCATGATCGCGGCGGGCTGGTGCAGGTCGCCCAGTGTCACGAAGGTGGCCGGGTTGGCGGCGATGATGCCGGCGCTCTTGAGTGAAATGATGGCCAGGAACAGGCCGATCCCGGCCGGAATCGCCATGCGCAGCGAGCGCGGGATGCTCTTGATGATCACTTCACGGATGCGCAGCACACTCACCAGCAGGAACAGGCAGCCCGAGATGAACACCGCGCCCAGGGCGGCTTCCCAGGGGAAGCCCATGCCCTTGACCACGGCATACGAGAAGTAGGCGTTGAGTCCCATGCCCGGCGCCAGCCCGATAGGGTAGTTGGCGTACAGGCCCATGATCAGCGTGCCCACCGCTGCGGCCAGGCAGGTGGCGACGAACACGGCGTCGCGCGGCATGCCGGCATCGCCCAGGATGGCCGGGTTGACGAAGATGATGTAGGCCATCGTCAGGAAGGTGGTGAGGCCGGCCAGCAGTTCGGTGCGCACCGTGGTGCCGTTGGCGGAAAGCTTGAAGAAGCGGTCCAGGACATGGGTGGCTGGAGGCGTGTGGTTCTGGTTCATGATCGGCGGGGGCAGGGCGACGGGCGCGGGTTTTTCGGTCAGGACGTATTGTGCACCGAAAAAGGGCGATGGTTGGTGTGGCAATGGGCGGCGAGGGCGCAGCGCGTGGCTGCGCCCGTCATGCTCAGGCCTTGGGTTTGAAGCTGCGCAGGAAGTCCAGCAGGATCTGCGCCGACACCTCGGCATCGTCGGCGGTCATGGTTTCCAGCGGATTGTGGCTGATGCCGCCGTTGCCGCAGCGGGTAAACAGCATGCAGACGTCGGTCAGGCGGGCAATCGTCATGGCATCGTGACCGGCGCCGGACGCCAGTTCGAACGGGGCAATGCCGGCACGCCCGGTGGCCGCCGCCAGTTGCTGCATGAGCCACGGCGCGCAGGGCGCGGCCGGGGCCGACACGGTCTCTTCCAGCTTGACCTCGACACCGCGGCGCTCGCAGATTTCAGTGATGCGCGCCAGCACATCGGCCACGGCTGCCTGGCGGATATCGTCGCGCGCGGCGCGGATGTCGAGCGACAGCTGGCAGGCGCCGGGGATCACGTTGGTCGAGCCGCGCGGCACCTGCAACTGGCCCACCGTGCCGACCAGCGAGGCGTGCTGGTCCTGCGCGCAACGCTGTTCGACATACAGGATGATCTCGGCGGCGGCTGTGGCGGCGTCGCGACGCATGTCCATCGGCGTGGTGCCGGCATGGCTGGCCACGCCCTTGAGGTCGACCAGATAACGCGAACTGCCGGCGATGGAGGTGACGATGCCCACCGGCAGGTCGCGGTTCAGCAGCACCGGGCCCTGTTCGATATGCACCTCGACATAGCCCAGCAGGTCGGCCGGATCGCGCGCGATCTGCGGGATCGCGGCGACGTCGTGACCGGCCTGGGTGATCACCTCGCGCATGCTGATGCCGTCGCGGTCCTGCAAGTCGAGCAGGTTCATGTCGAATTGGCCGATGACGGCATTGCTACCGAGAAACGTGCTCTTGAAGCGCACCCCTTCTTCTTCCGAGAAGCCGATCACCTCGAAATGGAACGGCAGGGTCTCGCCGCGCTCCTTCAGATGCTTCACCAGCGCGATCGGGATCAGGATGCCTTCGCGGCCGTCGTACTTGCCGCCGTTGCGCACCGTGTCGTAGTGCGAGCCGGTCATCAGGGTCTTGGCCTGGGGATCGTTCGAGAGGTAGCGGCCGACCACATTGCCCACCGCATCGATCTGCACCTGCATGCCGGCCTCGCGCATCCACTGCGCCAGGCGCTGCGCGGTCTGCCGATGCGGCTCGGTCAGATAAGTACAGGTCAGCGCGCCTTCATCCTCGGACAGTGCGCCGATCTCTTCGGCCCATTGCATGACCAGCGCGCCCAACGCCGGCTGGTGGCTCAGCAGGTCGTTGATGCGCATTTCGGCGATCCGTCCGATCTGTCGCAGCGCTTCACGCAGTTCGTCTTCCGGCTGGTTCTTCAGGCGGCGAGTGAAGGTGGCGATGATCTGGCTGCGCGCCAGGCCCTGTCCGGTCGGTCCCTTGACTGCCAGGATGAACGGAAAGCCGAACCTGGCGTTGTAGTCGGCATTGAGTCGTTGCAGCGTGGCGAATTCGTCGGGCGTGCACATGTTGAGCCCGGCGCGCGCCTGTTCACCGGTCGATTCGGCGGTCAGCTCGCCGGCGATGTCGGCCTTGCCAGCCAGTTCCGGGTGCGCCCGCACCAGACCCAGTTGTTCGTCGCGGGTGGCGCTCACCACCACCTTCTGCAGCGCCAGCTTGAGCGCCGTCAGCGTGGCGAACGGGCGTTGCGCCGCGGCGCGCTGCGGGATCCATGGCGAATGCTCGTAGATGCCATGGAGCGCAGTGGCGAAAGCGGTGGCGTCGGCGGTATTGAGTTGGTCGAGGGTCATGTTCATGGCTAAGGGATTGCTGGCTGAGCGTGGCGGCGGCCGATTGTCGCGCCGGATTGTCGAGGCAGCAGCATCGGCGACGATGGCTTGCAGGCTGACTTTTCTGGCCGCTTTATATAAAGCATAGACTTTAAAACATCTGCAGCGGCTTGGCATCAGCTTATGTCATCAACGGCTGCCGAATTCTTGCGGCGCACCGATCTGGCGGCGGGAAGACCATGCGCCGGTATATCATGACGCCATCTTTTACCGACTCGGATATCAGGGGAAACAATGGGCAAGCTGAGTACGCACGTGCTGGACATCACCAAGGGAAAACCGGGCGCCGGCGTGGCCCTTTCCCTGTATGCCATCGAGCAGGGCCAGCGCCGCCTGGTGCGGCAGGCGGTCACTAACGAAGATGGCCGCTGCGACGAGCCGCTGCTGGCCGGCGACGCCCTGCACGCCGGCAAATACGAACTGGTGTTCGGGGCAGGCGATTATTTTGCCGCCCAGGGTGTGCAGGTGCCGGAACCGCGTTTTGTCGATGAGGTGGTGATCGCCTTCGGGATCGCCGACCCGGCCCAGAACTACCATGTTCCGTTAGTCGTCTCGCCCTGGGCTTACTCGACCTATCGCGGCAGTTGATTTAGCTAGGCTCACTTAGTCTTTCTTCCAGACCTGCCATCCGCTGGCAACGTGGATAGTGGCCGCCCCGGGTTCCCGGTGGGCGGCTACTTGTCGTGTCCATCCTGTTTCCATCCAGTGCTGCCTTCCGTGCGTCATTCCATCTGGCCTGGATCAAGGCAGATGCGAGTCGTCGTCATGGGGCAGAGATGCTTCTTGTCCGATGTGCGAGCAGGCAATATAATGATAATCATTCTCAAAAATTAGACTTAGTTGAGATAAAACAGAGCGCATCCCTTTGCTGCCCGCGTGGCGAAGAGGGCGCCAGTCATCGGGAACCGCCATTGACCGTGTTGCATCGTCCGCATCGCCTCCCTGCCAGTCCCGATGACACCGATTCGCGCCAAACGAAACGGCATTGGTCACGCCAGTGCCGTTTGCCCACTGGATATCATCCGGATAACAATTACTGAAAGGAATACCCTCATGAAGCGTTTGGCGATCGTCTCTGCTCTGCTGTCCACTTTCGTACTGGCCCCGGCTTCGGCGCACCAGATCTGGCTGCAGCAAGATAGCAAGGGCGCCCAATTGTATTTCGGCGAGTTCGGCGAAAACCTGCGCGAAGCATCGCCCGGCCTGCTCGACAAGTTCGTCAATCCGAGCGCCGTGCTGATCACGCCCAACGGCGATCGCACGCTCGACGTGAGCAAGAAGTCCAATGCCTTCAACCTGTCGGCCAAGGCGGCGCGCGGCGAATCGATCGTCGCTGAGGAATCGCATTACCCGGTCTTCGAGAACAAGCACGGCGGCGGCACCCCGGTGCGTACCGCGTGGACCCCGGCGGCACGACTGGTGACCTCCGACGCCGCCCAGGAACCGCGCCTGACGCTGGATCTGCTGCCGACCGGCAAGCCAGGCCAGTTCAAGGTAACTTACAAGAACCAGCCATTGCCCAAGGCCAAGGTCGGCCTGGTGGTGCAGTCCGGCTGGGCCAAGGAAGCGCATTCCGACGAGCAGGGCCTGGTGCAGTTCGACCTGCCGTGGCAAGGCGCCTACGTGGCTGAAGTGCACCATACCGACAAGGTCACCGGCGAGCGCGACGGCAAGGCCTTCGACACCGCCAGCTTCGTGACCACGCTGTCGCTGGTGCAGGCCAAGGGGATCAAGGCCGTGCCAGCAGGTCCTGCGGCCAAGCCTAACAAGTAAAGCGGGACTGTGCGGAAACAATGAAATCGACGACGCAATCCGGCCCGACGGCGTATTACCGCCTGGCCGTCCTTTCGCGCCTGGTAGCCGCTGTTGCTGGCGGCTATGCATTGGCCTCTCTGAGTACGTCGCTGTTGGCAGCCTGGCTGCCGATGGCCCGGGCCGATGCCGTGATGACGGCCACCATGTTCAGCTTCATCGTCTTCACCGTCGTGGTGATCTGGGTATTCGCCGCGCGTGATGCCTGGCGTGCCTGGGCCGCAGTGGCGCTGCCGCTGCTGGTGCTGGGTGGACTGGAGTGGTTGCGGCGGAGCGCGTCATGAGAGAAGGTTTCCGCCAATCGATGGCCTGGCTGCACACCTGGAGTGGTCTCCTGGTGTGCTGGGTGCTGCTGCTGGTGTTTTCAGCCGGCACCGCCAGCTACTTCAAGGAAGAGATCACGCTGTGGATGACCCCCGAGCTGCACGTGAGGTCGGCCGAGCCGGTCTCGCAGCAGGTCGCCCTGCAGCATGCGGTGGCGCATCTGGAGCACAATGCCGCCGATGCGCAGCGCTGGTTCATCACGCTGCCGGCGGACCGCAGCAGCGCCCTGCGGGTGGGTTGGGTGCCGCAACCGCCCAAGGATGGCAAGGGCAATCCACGGGGGCGCTTCAAGAGCGAAATACTCGACCCGGCCACCGGCCAGAAGCAGAGCGATGCCCGCGAGACCCGTGGTGGCGAATTTCTTTATCGCCTGCACTTCGACCTGCACTACATGCCGGTCACCTGGGCACGCTGGATCGTCAGTATCTGTGCCATGTTCATGCTGGTGGCGATCATCAGCGGCATCATCACCCACAAGCGCATCTTCAAGGATTTCTTTACGTTCCGCCCGGGCAAGGGCCAGCGTTCGTGGCTTGATGCGCATAACGCCACGGCTGTGCTGGCGTTGCCCTACCACCTGATGATCACCTATACCGGCCTGATCACGCTGATGTTCATGATCATGCCCTGGGGCATCCAGAGCGCCTACAAGGAGCAGGGCGAGAACGCGTTCTTCGCCGACGTCTTCCCGACCGTCGCCGGTCGTAACGGCGAGGCCGGTGGTCCCGCCAAGCTGGCGCCGCTGGTGCCGATTGCAGAACAGGCCCAGGCGCACTGGAACGGGGCCGGGCTGGCGACCATCGTGGTCAATAACCCGGGTCATGAACATGCATCGGTCGTGATCACGCGCCAGCGCACCCGCACGCTTTCCTATCTGCAACCGGCGATGGTCTTCGACGGCGTCACCGGCGCCCCGACGTCCACGGCCGGCGAAGACCCGAGCGGTACGGCAGTCACGCGCGGCGCGCTGTATGGCTTGCACATGGCGCATTTTGCAGACGCGTGGCTGCGCGTGCTGTTCTTCATCTGCGGTTTGTCGGGTTGCATCATGGTCGCCAGTGGCGCCTTGCTATGGGCCGTCAAGACGCGCCAGAAGCAGGCCAAGGCGCTGGCGCAGGGCGCCGCGCGCAGCTTCGGCCTGCGCCTGGTCGATGCGCTCAACATCGGCGCCATCGCCGGCTTGCCGATTGCATTTGCCGCCTATTTCTGGGCCAACCGGCTGCTGCCGGTGGGCCTGCCGCAGCGTCCGCAGATGGAGATCAACTGCTTCTTTGCGGCCTGGGCGATAGCGGCCGTGCTGGCTCAGCTGCGTCCCAGCATGGGCATGTGGCGCTTCCAGTTGTCGGTGGGCGCAGCGATGCTGATCGGCATTCCGGTGCTCAACGTGTTCACTACCCATTCGCATCTTGGCGTCACGCTGTTCCAGGGCCGTGGACCGTGGTCGGTGGCGGGCTTTGACATCACCGTATTGTTGCTGGGCATTGCGCTGGCGCTGGTGGTGCGGGTATTGCATCGACGCGAAAAGAAACAGGCCAAGGCATCACCGGCGAGCAAGGCGGCGCCGGCCAAATTGAAGGAGGCGGCATGAGCTTGCTGGGATTCGCGCTGGCACTGGTGCTGGCGTATGGGGCGTGGGGCGCATTGGCCATTGCGATGGACCGCCACTATGCCGATATCCATGGTCGCGGTGCCGAGCCCGAACCTGCACTGCGCCGACGCATGCGCGGGCTGGGAACGCTCGGTATCGGTCTGACCTTCGCGGTGACAGTGCGCATGCAGGGCTGGACCATCGGTCCGGTGGCCTGCCTGGGCGTGCTGGCCATTGCCGGTGTGCTTCAGGTGTTGTCGCTGACCTACGTGCCCGCGCGCATGCCGGCGTACGCGCGTTGGTCCGCCTATGCCGCAGCACCATTGGCGGTATTGTGGCTGATCGATTCGGGGGGCTGACGCTGTGGGGGGAGTACAGGGCGTTCTTGAAGCCGTGCTCTGACTATATTCGTCAGTCGCAGGATGTTCAGTCGGAGTGTGTCCGGCTGCCTGCCAATCTCAATGGCCGCGGGCCTTTTCGATGGTTTCGCGTGCGGCTTCCAGCATGGCGACCGGTTCTGCCGCGTTGGAATCGAGATAATGGTTTTCGAGGGTGATCGAGAGATTACTCATCTTCTCGGATAGATCGGCCAGCGCCACGCTCAGTTCGCACATCAGTGCGGAAATGTTTTTTGGTGGTTGCGTCATGTCTGCTTCCTTTCGAGAATTGATGCTCGTTGGGTACTAGCCGATTGGCACGTCAAGCCTTTACGTCTTGCCTGGTTCAGAACGCCTCTCATCAAGGAATGTGTTCCGAGCATACTATGACGAATTGCCGTTCGACGTTCGATGATGTCAAAAGTGCGATAAAAAACACAGCCAGGGGCGAATCAATATTGTTTTGACAATATCGCGTGTCATGGTTCCGGGCAGGACGGGCAATAGATGTCGGGCTGCAATATTGCAGTCGGATTTGCCGCAGGTCCCGGGGGCAGTAGCGACCTTCTTCCCCTCGACCAGCGACCATCCCTTCAAAGATATTTCAATTCAATCGTCGCCGACCCATCCAGCTGCAACTCTTCGCCACGTGGAAAATCCGGCCCACTGTTGAGCACCGCCTGTATGCGCAACGGCGCATTCAATACCTTCTGGGTGGACAAGGTGGCGCCGTCCTGGCTGAAGCCGAAGTAGTGGCCCGTATGCCGCAGATATCCGACATTGCTTCTCCAGCTGAGCCCCTTGTTGGACGACATGATGCTGCTGACCGGCTGGCCATCGGCGGTGGCGCTGGCGTCGAACGAGATGCGATAGCCGCCCAGCTTGTAGCCCGCCGCCATGCCCAGGCCGAAGGTCGAGCCGATGCTGGCAACTGAGTCATCGAACAGCCCGAATACACGCGACATCGCCCGATTGTCGACCACCGCCAGTGCGATGCTGGCGGGTTCGCGGCAATCGACGGTGAGCGTGATATCGCGTATCGGCAGCACGGTGGGATGCATGGGGTTGAGGCTGGCGATGGCGATGACGCCATAGTCCAGCACGCCATCACTGCTGAGGCTGGGCGTGCAGGCGGAGGGCCGCACGGTGCCCTTTACTTTCAATTCGACCGATGGCAGCGCATGTGCCGCCGCACCATGGCAGGCCAGGGCGAGCAGCAGGAAGAATCGGAGCAGGAATGCGGCAGGAATGCGGCAGGAGTGAGGGGCGAATGGGAGTGTCATCGGGACCTATGCCTTGAGTTGTCGCAATGTTGCGTAATGTCGGCATTGTCCTGATTCGGCCCCAGGCCTTGTATTGCAAAATTCTTATAAATTGCTTTTTATCGCCGTGAAAATGTCGAAGCCCGCATCGGCGGGCTTCGACATCGGGCACTTGATCGTAGCGATCAGAAGGTTTCCCAATCGCCGTCATCGGCCGTTGGCAGTCGTGACGGCGACTTCGAAGCCGGGCGCGCTGGCGCCGCCGCGGCCGGTGCTGCCACCTTGGCTGGCGACGGCGCGGAAGACGCCGCAGGCGCTGTCTGGCTGGCAGGGCGCGCCGGGGCCGGACGTTTTGCCGCAGCAGCCTTGATGCTCGGGCGGGCTGCAGTTGGCGTGGCGGCAGGTGCCGCTGTTGCTGCCGTGACGGTTGCCGTCGCCGGACGTCGCTGGTGGCTGGCGTCCAGCTGGAAGCGCGACACCAGGCCTGCCAGTGAGCCGGCCTGGTCCTGCAGCGAGCCGGCCGCCGCGGCGGCCTGCTCGACCAGTGCCGCGTTTTGCTGGGTGGTCTCGTCCATCTGCGTGATGGCGCGGTTGACTTCTTCGATGCCGGTGCTCTGCTCGCTGCTGGCGGCGCTGATCTCGCCCACGATATCGGTTACGCGACGTACGCTGGCGACCACTTCGGTCATGGTCGAGCCGGCTTGTTCGACCAGCTTGCTGCCGGCATCGACCTTGGCCACCGAGTCGTCGATCAGGGCCTTGATTTCCTTGGCGGCGCCGGCCGAGCGCTGCGCCAGCGAACGCACTTCCGAGGCCACCACCGCAAAGCCGCGTCCCTGCTCGCCGGCGCGGGCTGCTTCCACGGCGGCATTCAGGGCCAGGATATTGGTCTGGAAGGCGATGCTGTCGATCACGCTGATGATGTCGACGATCTTGCGCGACGACTCGTTGATCGAGCCCATGGTCTGCACCACTTCGCCGACCACGCTGCCGCCCTGGACCGCCACCTCGGAGGCCGATTCGGCCATCTGGTTGGCCTGGCGCGCGTTATCGGCATTCTGCTTCACGGTCGAGGTCAGTTGCTCCATGGCCGAGGCGGTTTCTTCGAGCGAACCGGCTTGCTGCTCGGTGCGCGACGACAGGTCGAGGTTGCCGCTGGCGATCTCGCCCGAGGCCGTGGCGATGGTGTCGGCCGCACTGCGGATGGCGGCAATCGTCGTCAGCAGCGAATCGCGCATGCTGCGCACCGCAAACAGCAGGCTGGTGCTGTCGCCGGGCCGGGTCTCGATGCTCGGGGTGAGGTCGCCCTGGGCAATCCGGTTGGCCACATCGGCAGCCTTCTGCGGGTCGCCGCCGATGGTGCGCATGATGCCGCGATTGATGGTCACCACCAGCGCCGACAGCGCCAGCGCCACCACCGCGAACAGGGCTCCCAGGCGCCACAGGGTATTCATGAAGCTGGCGTTGATGTCATCCATGTAGACGCCCGTGGTCAGCATCCAATCCCAGGGTTTGTAGCCGATCACGAAGGATGTCTTGGGCACCGGCTCGGACGCGCCCACCTTGGGCCACAGGTAATTGACGAAGCTGCCGGCCGGTTGCGCACCGGCGCGCGAGATCTCGACGAACAGCAGGGTGCCGGCCGGATCCTTGAAATTGGACAGGTCCTTGCCGTCCAGCTCTGGCTTGATCGGATGCATCACGATCACCTGGCCCGAGGTGGATACCGAAAAGTAACCGTCGGTGCCGTAGCGGATGCTCTTGATGGCGGCGATGGCGCGCTTTTGCGCTTCTTCGCGTGGCAGCGCACCGCTGTCGGCCTGCGCTCCGTAAGCCTTGACGATCGATAGCGCCGTCTGGCCGATGTGGGTCAGATCGGCACGACGTTCCTCGATCCGGATGTCGCGCACCATGAAGGCGGAAAAGAGCGAAACCGCCAGCAAGGCGATCAGGCTCAGCACGAGTGGCAACCAAAGTTTTTTATTGAAGGACAACTGGCCCATGGTGGAGTCTCCCTAGATATCGAATGATGCTGTCTGGCGTCTGCGCGCCTGGAAATTCCGGACTTGGGTATTCCGCTTTACTTGATCGACCAGCGTGGCTGCGAAGTTTCCGCACACCGTTTACGGCCCGGTGCAATGCTAACTTTAGCGTGCACCCTGGCCCCTTTAGCATGCGAATAGAAGTGCCTTCACCACCGATTTCATTCGATACCGGCGCCGGCTCAGTACTGCACCAGATACCACAGCCGCCCGATCCATTCGCGCATCGCATAGGTCGATAGCGTCAATGCCGAAGCGCTTGGCAGAAAATCGGTAAAGCGAGTCGGCCCCCGGCTGGTAAACAGCATCGGCGCAGCGGTCGCCTGCAGGTCGGTGGCGCCAAAGGCGCTCATCGAGCGCGGCATGTGGATGGCGTCGGTGACCAGCAGGATGCGTTCGATGCCATCGGCGCGCAGCATCGCGGCCGACAGGGTCGCGTTGTCGTTGGTAGTGTTGGCACGTGGTTCTTGCCAGCGCGCCTCGATGCCGAAGTCGCGCTTGAGCGAGCGCGCCATCAGCGCCGCCTCGCTTTCTTTCCATCCACCCGGGCTGCCGCCGGTGATGAGCACCGGCAGGCCGGTCTGGCGATGCAGGTAGGCCCCGTATTTAAGTCGTTGCAGGCCGATCAGGCTGGGCTGGTCGGTATCGCCATATTCGGTGGCGGCTACCAGACGCCCGGCGCCCAGGATCACGATGGCCTGGGCCGAGCCGACGGCGGCCAGCGGCGGATAACTGTTTTCCAGAGGCCGCACCAGCAGCAATGCCCCGGCGCGGGTGCTGAGCACCACCAGCATGGTCACGCCCAGCACGGTCAACAATTTGCCCAGTCGGGGCAGGCGTCGGCGCAGCAAGAACCCGAGCAGGCACAGCAGCAGGGAGTTGATGGGGGGCAACAGGATGACGCTGGCGATGAGCGAGACGAGAACGGAAGCGGGCATGGGCGAGGGCGGCTGCGAGATTGGAGGGGCGGAAGGAGCGGAAAGGGTGGAAAGGGCGAAGCACCAGAGGCTGCATTGTCATGCAACGCAGCATTTTGATCCACTGCTGCGATGACGAGTTGCCACCTGGTACGGAAAGCAGCAGAATCGTGGAGTTTTCTAGGGATGGCTCGAATTTCGGGGAAAAAATGATTCGTTTAGTGTTGCTGCTGCTGGGGGCGGATTTCATCCGTCGCAACTGGCATGTGCTGGCCACGGCCGGTGTGGTGTGGGGCGCCATTGGCGTGTCACTGATGATCGATGCGCTCGACGGCGTGCTTAATTTTCCTTTGCAGCTGTTCGGCTACCTGCTGCTGGTCGAAAGCCTGGTCACGCTGGTCGTGGCCAACAGCGGCATCGGCGCCCAGAAGACGCTGCGCTACGTCAAGGGCGGGCTGTTCCTGCTGATCTCGATCCTGATCATTTCGCCGCATCACGCCAGCGGCATGGTGCTGGCGATGCTGTTCGGGGCCGCATTCGCCATCGGTGGCGGCTTGCAGATCACCTCGGCGGCGCTGGTGCGCTTTCCACGCTGGCGCATGGCGGTCGCCGGCGGCGGCGTGCAGATACTGCTGGCGATCGTGTTCTTCCAGCCTTATCCCACCCATTACAAGGGGACGGTGCCGTTCTGCCTGGCGCTGGGCCTGATCTTTGGCGGCTGGAACATGATCTGGCTGGCGCTGCGCTCGCGCATGCTGCCGCAACGGGTATCGGTCGACATGCTGGACGAACACAACGAAGGCGACGACCGGCCGTTCGACGCCGGCCTGTATCGGGGCGACGAAGCCAAGCCATCGTTGCGCATGGGAGGCAAGGGCCAGGGCCCGGCAGCGGCCGCGAGCGCGCCGCTTAATGCTGCGGCCGCGGCTAGCGCCGTGCCGCCTTCGCAGCCCGAGATCATCGACGATCAGGCATTGGAGGGCGGGTTGCCGCCGCTCACCGTCCACGTCTGGACGCCGACCGGCAGCGCCAAGGGGCCGGCCCGGCGGCAGCCGGTGGTCGACCGCTATATTGCTGCGGTCGACACCAATGGCGTCATCTCGACCGGCCACGCCGCGCTCGAGATCCAGCCCGATCTCTACATAAGCCTGTATCCGGCGCAGGAAATCGACCGCTCGCCCGACCAGTTCGCGCGCCTGTTGCGCGCCACCGCCGAAAACGATGTCGGCGGACGCTACCTGACCGACTATCGCAGCGAAGCTGCCGCCTGGTGCGAATCGACCGAGAAGATCGTCTTCCGCGATTATCATCGTGCGCATCTGGATCGTTTCTGGGCCGGCTATCGCAAGCGCGAAGTCTATAACCTGACCTATCGCAATTGCTCCAGCACAGTCGCGCGCGGGCTCGAGGCGGCGCTTGAAGGCGTCATCGGCCGACGCGACCGGCACTGGTTCAATGCGGTGCGGATGATGCTCACCCCCGAGATCTGGGTCGCCAGCCAGATTCGCAAGCGCGCCTTGACCATGGCGTGGACGCCGGGCCTGGTGCTCGACTACGCCCGCGCGTTGCGGGCGGTGGTGCATCCGCGGCCCCTGTCATGGAGCGCGTCGCTGCAGCTGGCGATTCGCCAGAGCCGCCGCTTGCGCGAAGTCTGGCGCGCGCGTCGCCGTTATGCCGAGCGGGGCGCCGCGCAAGATAACTGAAGTCAGCGACAGGCGCTCGCGCCAACGGGAAAGGGATCAATGCAACCGCAAGTTCAGCCGCAAGTTCAGCCACCACAGGAAAGCTGGTTCGACGCCGCCGATGGCACCCGCCTGTTCTGCCGCGACTGGCCGGTGGCCGGCGCCAGCGCAGCCGTGCAACTGGTGCATGGACTGGGCGAACATGGCGGGCGTTATGCGGCGCTGGCGGCGCTCTTCAATGCGGCGGGCCTGTCGGTGCGCATTTGCGATCATCGCGGGCACGGCAACTCGGGCGGGCGCCAGGGCAGCCTGATTCGGCCGGATGATCTGCTGCAGGACCTCAAGCTGGTGTTCGACGACTTTGCGCGGCGCCAGCGCTGCACGCCCTTGCTGTTCGGCCACAGCCTGGGTGGCCTGGTCGCGGCGCGCTTCGCCACCGGCGCATTCAGTCCGGTGCGCGCCCTGATGCTGTCGTCACCGGCGCTGGCACTGGACCTGACGCCCGGCCAGCGCCTGCTGCTGAAGGCATCGAGCTGGCTGGCGCCGGGCTATTCGTTGCCCACCGCCTTGCCGGCAGAACGTATTTCGCACGATGCCGCACAGGTCAGCGCCTATCGTCGTGACCCACTCAACCACGGCAAGATCGCGCCGCGCATGCTCAACTTCATGCTCGATGCGATGGCCCAGGTCGAGCGCGATGCAAGTACCTTCACCCGGCCTGTGCTGCTGCAGGTGGCCGGCGACGACGCCTTCGTGGCGACGCGCGGCAGCCGGGCTTTTTACCAAGCCCTGCCGGGCGACAACGGCACCTTGCACTGGTACGACCAGGCCTACCACGAGTTATTCAATGAAGAAGCCGCCATCAGGCGGCAGGTCGAAGACGATTTGCGGCGCTGGCTGGCCCAGTTGCCTGTAGATCGACTTGAAGATAATTGACGGTAAATTACCAGTGTAAAGGCGCCGGATGACGCTTTTGAGCGTCAATCGGAGGGCCGCAACGCCCTCAAGGCTGGCCGCTGGGGGTATTGGCGAAGGCGCAACGGCTGTCGAAACCGACGAAGCCAGGCGCGCAGGCACAGCCTTCGAGCGCCAGCAGCAGCGCGATTGCGGCGACCGAGGAGGTGAGACGCTTCATGCGTGGATCTTTCGTTCGGGTGGCAAACGATCGAGTGTAATCGGTGACGGCTTATTTGCAAGCGGGTGCGCCGCACGCCAAATGGAACCAGCGCGGGAAAAAAAGATAGCAACAGAGATATCAGCCTTGCTGATAAAACAAAAAGCGGCTTGTCCGCATTGCAATGCGACAAAAACCGCTTTCCGAAATACGCCTGATGAGTCGCATCACATTGCCGACCCAGGTTCAACACGGGTACGACAGGTGCTGCCAGCCGGTTATTACTTGGCCGACATCATGTAACGCGCGACCATGGCGCCGATCAACAGGGTGTAAGGCAGGACGTCGACGAGAATGTTCATGATTTGCTCCGCAAGAAAAAGTGATCTGTTGCGTTGCAATATATGCCGTCGCGTGGCGCACAGCCAATTTTGAATCCCAATATCAGTTATCTGTTTCTTGAATAACTGAGTCGAACTGCACGCGGGAAAGTCAATTTTTTTGAAAATCCCTTTAAAAACAAATGCTTGTGCAAGTTATTCTCAATGCAAGAGTGCGAATGTGGTGCGTGGCTGCGTTACGCTCGGCGCATGGCTGTGACCTCTGAACCACATTCATTTCTACTGTTATTGGGCCAGCGAGATCTTCAGGCCGCGCGTATCGGAGCTGATGCGTACCCGGTAGGCGCCGCCGTTCTTGACCTCGACCACGACCTTGTTCTGGTCGGTGGTGGCCGTATTTGTGAGTCCTTGCGCCGGCTTGACGCTGAAGGTGTAGCTGCCGGGCTTGAGCCAGATGGTCAGGTGTTCGCCGCCGATGATCTGCGCCAGCACCACGTCGTTGATCGCCAGTTCCAGCATCTGGCTGTTGAACAGGCCGGCGTCACGCCGGAATTCGATGGCCGACAGACCTGCATCCTGCTGGGTCATGCTCTTGATATAGACGCGCGCCGGGGGGATCTCGCCGGTGGCGGTGCGGGTCACCGGCGAGGCGCATCCGGCCAGGGCAATCACGGCGGCGCAGGCGGCCAGGGTCTTGATCATGTTGTTGTTCCTTCTGTGATGGTGTCGGGTTGGGCTGGGGTGCCGCGAACCGGCAAAGATAACACGGCAAGTAAGACGGGATAGCGCGATATCAACCATCTGCTTGCTGCAGCGCCAGCAGGTGGCGTTCGATTTCGAAGACATGCGCGTCATCGGTGCCCAGCTCGCGCAGCGCCTGCGCCAGCATCAGCAAATAGTCGCTGTTGCGCCCGCTGGGCCCTTCGGCCAGGGCGATCTGGCGCGCAATGGCCTGTTCGCTGGCCGGTCCTGCAAAGGCCGCATTGTCCTCGGCGGCGATATAGATCAGGCCTTCGACCGTTGCGTCGTGATCCAGGTGAATGGTGGTGACCAGTCGCAGGTAGCCATTCTTTTCACGATGGTCGAGGTGCGCGAAGACTTCCGGCGTGACCAAGTAAGCCATGCCGGCGCAGATGGCGTCGGCTTGCGGCGTCAGCGTCACCACCCGTCCCGGGGCCTGCGGCGTGCCGCGATGATCGTGCGACCCCTGCCAGAAACGGCGCGCCCAGCCCGTGATGTAGGCGGCCCGACGCTCGAGATAGGGGAAGTCAGCCTTGAAGATGATCGAGCCATAGCCGAACAGCCAGACGCTGGCGTGGCTGTCGAACTGTTTCATGCTCTGGTTGATGGCGATGGTGTTGACGGACATGAAGCGCTGGCGAAGGGTGAACGGGAAGCTGCTGGAGGGGAATTATAAATCGCGCAACACATGCCCGCCGCCGCCCGGGCCGAACTATCCGCCAGCCGGGCGCAAGTGAAGAACAGGCGGGTAAAAGCGCAATTGCTCCCGCTTTGCGATTGGTCTGACCAGTCAGGTTGGGTGGTAATATCGCCGGAGGTTTTGCCGTCAAGAAACAATAACAAGGCTTGCCAGGAGCAGCCACAGCGAGACCCCGTCAAAAATTATCAAAAAATTCAGGGAAGAGAACATGAACATCATTCGTAACATGGGCATCGGCCGCCGCCTGGCGCTCGGCTTTGGCCTGGTATTGGCTTTATCCATCGTGATCACCTCGATCGGCTACTGGCGCTTGCAGGCCGTGTCCGAGGCCACGCATGAAATGATGCAGCAGCCGCTGACCAAGGAGCGCTTGATCTCCGACTGGTACGCCAACCTGTATGGCGGCATTCGCCGCACGCTGGCCATCGCCAAGAGCGCCGATCCGTCGCTGGCCGAGTATTTCGCGGCCGACGCGGCAGCCTCTTCCAAGAACTCGGCAGAGACCCAGTCCAAGATCGAGCCGCTGATCCATAGCGAGGCCGAAAAAGCCGCCTTCGCGCAGATTGCGGTGGAGCGCCGGGCCTACCTGGCCGGTCGTGACGAGATCAACAAGGTCAAGGCCACCGGCGACCTGGCCGAAGGCAATCGGGTACTGGACGAGGTATTCGTGCCTGCTGCCAATCGTTACCTGGCCTCGATGCAGAAACTGCTGCAACTGCAACGTGACGAGATCGACCACACGGCCGCCGAGATCGATGCCGTGGCCGCGCGCAGCAAGCTGCTGCTGCTGGTGCTCGAAGCCCTGGCGCTGGCTTTCGGCGTGTTCAGTTCGTGGTGGCTGGCCGCCAGCATCATCGGCCCCTTGCGCACCGCCGTGGATGTCTCGCGGCGCGTGGCGCAGGGCGATCTCTCGGCCGAGATCAAGCCTGCCGGGCGCGACGAGACCGGCCAGTTGCTGGATGCGCTGCGCGAGATGAACCTGAGCCTGCGCAACATCGTCAGCCAGGTGCGACACGGCACCGATACCATCGCCACTGCCACCGGCGAGATCGTCACCGGCAACCTCGACCTGTCGGCACGCACCGAGCAACAGGCGGGTTCGCTCGAAGAGACCGCCTCGGCCATGGAAGAGCTGACCTCCACCGTGCGCCAGAATGCCGATAACGCCCGCCAGGCCAACCAGCTGGCGGCATCGGCCTCGACCATCGCCAGCCATGGCGGCGAAGTAGTGGGGCAGGTGGTGCAGACCATGAGCTCGATCCACGATTCGTCGAAGAAGATCGTCGACATCATCAGCGTGATCGACGGCATTGCGTTCCAGACCAATATCCTGGCCTTGAATGCGGCGGTGGAGGCCGCGCGTGCCGGCGAACAGGGACGCGGCTTTGCGGTGGTGGCCTCCGAGGTGCGTTCGCTGGCGCAGCGCTCGGCCTCGGCCGCCAAGGAAATCAAGGGCTTGATCGATGACTCGGTCGACAAGGTGGGGGCTGGCAGCAAGCTGGTCGAACAGGCCGGCCAGACCATGCGCGAGGTGGTCGAGAGCGTGCGGCGCGTGACCGATGTGGTGGCCGAGATCAGTGCCGCCAGCAGCGAGCAGAGCACCGGCATCGAAGAGGTCAACCGCGCCATCACCCAGATGGATGAAAGCACCCAGCAGAATGCGGCGCTGGTCGAGCAGGCGGCCGCTGCCGCCCATTCGATGCAGGACCAGGCGGCCAGCCTGGCCACGCTGGTCAGCGTGTTTCGGCTGCAGGCTGGCCTGCCGCCGGTGCGCGGCCACGACGACGGGCGCACCATCGATATGGCCGCGCCTGCCGCGCGGCTGCGGTACTGAGTATCGAACGCGCCGGGATGGCGCTAGAATGCGCATCAGGTCGATGACGTCGGGCGGCGTCATCCCTTTCAGGGGAACATCATGCGTATCATCTTCATGCTGCTGACGCTGTGCGTCGGCGTGGTGCTGGTCGGTTGCGAAAAAACCGATTTCGAAAAGAAGTCCGCGGCCGATGCCGATGCGCGGCGGATCTTCAATCTCAAGCGCGACGAATCGAAATAGCGCAGCGGTCCGGTCCGCAATCGCAGGCAGACGTAAAAACAGCAGGCTGTGCCTGCTGTTTTTTTTGCGGATCGAGAAGGCCGGGGGCAGTCCGCTCAGTGATGGGCTGCCACCACCGGCGCACGCAAGGCCTCGGCGCATTCGCGCACCAGGGCCGGACCCTGGTAGATCAGCCCGGTATAGAGTTGCACCAGCGAAGCGCCGGCATCGATCTTGGCGCGTGCATCGGCGCCATTGAAGATGCCACCAACCCCGATGATCGGCACCGCATCGCCCAGTTCGGCGCGCAGCCCGGCGATGACCCGGTTCGACAGTTCCAGCACCGGACGCCCCGAGAGACCACCGGCTTCATCGGCGTGCGGCATGCCGGCCACGGCATCGCGGGTGATCGTGGTATTGGTGCCGATGACGCCGTCGATGCCATGACGCAGCAGCGCGTCGGCCACGTTCTTGACCTGTTCGGCATCCATGTCGGGTGCAATCTTCAGCGTCAGCGGTACATAGCGGCCATGGCGATCGGCCAGTCGGCGCTGCGCCGACTTCAGTTGCGACAGCAGGGCGTCGAGTTCGGAGGCGCCCTGCAACTGACGCAGGTTCTTGGTGTTGGGCGACGAGATATTGACCGTCACGTAGCTGGCATAGGGATAGACCTTTTCCAGGCAGTGCACGTAATCCTCGGCAGCGCGCTCGATGGGGGTATCGGCGTTCTTGCCGATGTTGAGGCCCAGCACGCCCTGTTTTTCCTGGTAGAAGCGCGAGGCCTGGACATTGGCCACGAAAGCGTCGACCCCGCCATTGTTGAAGCCCATGCGATTGATCACGGCGCCAGCCTCAGGCAGACGGAACATGCGGGGCAGGGGATTGCCCGGTTGCGCGCGCGGCGTGACCGTGCCGACTTCGATAAAGCCGAAGCCCAGCCCCGCCAGACCGTCGATATAGGCGCCGTCCTTGTCGAGCCCGGCGGCCATGCCCACCGGATTGGGAAACTCGATCCCCATCACCGTGCGCACGTCGCGCGCCGGCCTGGCAATGACATCGGTCAGGTGATAGCGAGCAGCGCAGCGCAGCGCCGGCAAGGTCAGGTGGTGGGCGGTTTCGGGCGCCAGGGAGAACAGCAGCGGACGCGCAAGCGCGTAGAGGAATTTGTCGGACACGATGGGGTGCTGGGCGTTGAAAAGTGCCGCTATTCTAACTGCTGAAGTGGACCTGCCGGCGCCCGGCGTTGCAGATGCAATACAGGTGATTCAGACCTGCAAGGTATTCCAGGCGCCGTGCTGGTAAGCCTCCAGCGGACGGAAGTTGGTCTTGTAGGCCATCTTCGGGCTGGCGCTGATCCAGTAGCCCAGGTAGACATAGGGCATGTCCAGCTGGCGCGCCTGTTCGATCTGCCACAGGATATTGAAGGTGCCCAGGGAAGCGCCCGGCAGGTCCGGATCGAAAAACGTGTAGACCGACGACAGTCCATCGTTGAGCACATCGATGATGCTCACCATGCGCAGCACGCCGTCGGGCTCGCGAAACTCCACCAGGCGGGTGTTGACCTTGCTCTGCAGCAGGAACTGCGCGTACTGGTCGCGGCTGTCCTGGTCCATGCCGCCACCGGCGTGGCGCGCCGATTGATAGCGCAGGTACAGCTCGTAATGCTCGTGGGCATAGGTCAGGTTGGTGACCAGCGCCACCAGCTGCTGATTGCGTTCCCAGGCGCGGCGCTGGCTGCGGTTGCTGGCAAAGTCGGCGACCCGGATCCGTACCGGCGTGCAGGCATTGCAGCCATCGCAATAGGGCCGATAGGTGAAGATGCCGCTGCGGCGAAAGCCGGTCTTGACCAGTTCGGAATAGACGTCGGCGTTGATCAGGTGAGACGGGGTGGCGACCTGCGAGCGAGCCTGCTGGTGGTCGAGGTAGCTGCAGGGATAGGGCGCGGTTGCATAGAATTGCAGGGTCGAGAACGGCAGGTCTTTGAGATGCGTCATGGGCGTCCTGTGCGTGCTTTATGTGCAGCCCGGCAACCGGCGGCCATTACGGCGTTGCCGGATGATGAACCATGGCATTAATTTACACCAATTTCAGAAAGCCTGGCGCCGCGCTCACCGGACATGCGGCGGGATGCCGGTCTCCAGCAGATCCAGCGGTTGCCACTGCGCAATCTGTGGCGCGCCGATGGCGCCGTGCAGATGATCCAGGAAGGCATCGCGCGAAATCGGACGCGCGCCCAGCGAGGCCAGGTGCGAGGTTTCCTGCTGGCAGTCGATCAGTTCGACGCCGTGATGACGCAGGAAGAACACCAGGTGCGCCAGCGCCACCTTGGACGCATCGCTGACGCGGGCGAACATCGATTCGCCATAGAACATGCGGCCGATCGATACGCCATAGGCGCCGCCGACCAGTTCTCCATTGAGCCAGACCTCGGACGAGTGGGCATAGCCGGCGCGGTGCAGGCCGCTGTAGCCGTCGACGATTTCAGGCGAAATCCAGGTGCCTTGCTCATGTCGGCGCGGTCCCGCGCAGCCCAGCATGACTTGCTCGAAAGCAGTATCGAAGGTGACTTGCCAGAGGCGGTCGCCGTGACGGCTGCGTTCGATGCGGCGCAGGGTTTTCTTGAGGCTGTCGGAGACCACGAACTGGTCGGTGCGCAGCACCATGCGAGGATCGGTGCTCCACCACAGGATCGGCTGGCCTTCCGAGAACCAGGGGAAGATTCCCTGGCGATAAGCCTCCAGCAGCCGCGGCGGCGACAGGTCGGCGCCGGCCGCCAGCAATCCCGCCGGGTCCTGCAACGCGCGCGAGACATCGGGGAAGGGGGTGTCGATATTGAGCCAGGCGATCATTCAACGTGCCATGCAAATGCCATCAGATCATGCGCCGCCGGATGTCCTCGGTGTGCAGCGTGAAGCTGCCTTCACCACGACTGATCTTGTGCAGGTCGGCAAAGAAGGCGCGCAGGGTGAACTCTACCGTCGGAAAGGCGATGTCCTGCCACGGAATCTGCTGCTCTGTATAGAGGCCCACTTCCAGGCTTTCGACGCCGGCCTTATAGTCGAGGTCGAGCAGGTCGGCCCGATAGAACAGGTGTACCTGGTGCACATGTGGCACGTTGACGATCGAGAACAGCTCGTGCAGGCGAATGCGGGCGCCGGCTTCTTCCTCGGTCTCGCGCATGGCGGCGTCGCCGGTGGTCTCATCGTTTTCCATGAAGCCGGCCGGCAGCGTCCAGTAACCAAGGCGCGGTTCGATGGCGCGCTTGCACAGCAGTACTTGCACCTGGCCGTCCTGCTCCCAGACCGGGATCGAACCGACCACCATCTTGGGGTTCTGGTAATGGATCGTGCCGCAACTGGTGCAGACGAAGCGTGGCCGGGTGTCATCCGCAGGAATCTGCTGGGCAACCGGCTGACCGCATTCGGAACAGAATTTCATAGAAGAGGATCGTCGTGACTTGGCTGGCTTTTTTATGGGAGTTGCATGTGTCTCGTTGCAGGCCGGTGGCATTCCCTGTCGACGAGGGGACCGGCGCGCGCCATCGCAAATGCGGAGTGAAGTGTATCACTGTCAAAAGATGACAGAGAGTGTTTGCATTCTATTTGGAAGTGCCCTATAATTGCTTTCTTCAGACGCGGGGTGGAGCAGTCTGGCAGCTCGTCGGGCTCATAACCCGAAGGTCGTAGGTTCAAATCCTGCCCCCGCAACCAAATTGTAAAAGCCGTTGAATGCATTGCGTTCAGCGGCTTTTTGCATTGGTCGCGTCGTTCCTGCGCGGCCATCCTTCATCACATTTCAACTGTAACAATCGAAGGTGCGGCTGAAACAGTGCCGACACGTCGCATGCGCATCATTGATCTCAACCCGAATGCATTCAGGCACTCGGCTCACTTGATCGATACGGAGGATGTCATGCGTTTTTCCCTGATGATTGCAGGTCTGTTCTTGTCCCTCAACGCACAAGCCGCATTTGCCGGCGTCATCGGCGATGTCGCCCGCGGCGTGTGGGATGGCTATGTGTTCCTGATTACCAACTGGATCTGAAGGCCGGACCGGTGCGTTGCAGGCATCACCGGGCGTGTCGCTCTTGCCCGAACTTGAGCAGGTTTCCGTCCGGATCGATGACGTATAGCTCATCCATTCCCCAATCGGTTTGCACCACTTCACCCAATGAAGGGATGCGCTGGCTCAGTTCGGCGTGGACCGCCCGGATATCGGCCACCCGCAGATAGCAGGACGTGTTTTCCGCGATATGCCGGTCCGCGCAGGTCCAGAAATGCAGTTCGGTGCCGTCGCGTTGGGCAATGCCATAACCTGCCTCGGCGAAATGATGGACCTCGAAGCCGAGCGCGGTTTGATAGAACGCCAGCGTGCGCGGCAGATCGAGGCTGGCCAGTACCGGAATGGCTTTTCCGAAGAGGGGAGGCGTCATTATTTTCCTTGGTGCGCAAAATGACGCATTGTAAGCAGAACGTCCCTTTTTTCTATCGTTATCGGCCAATTCGAAAGTGATACGATGCCAGCTTCTTCATGGAGGACAGTATGGAAACACCCGAAACGCCCGAAACGCCCCAGACATCGGCGCCAATCGATCCCTGGGTCGCCCGTGCCGACGAGCTCAAGGGCAAGATGGAAGTGCTGCTCGAAGTGCAACTGCACGAGTACGAGGTGATGAACGCCAAGCTGGAAGCCTGGAAACAGGATTCCGAGGCCGGTCACCTGACCGTGGATGACTATGAGCCATGGCAGGCGGCATTGAAGAACCTGGAGCAGGCGCACCGCGAATTCGATGCCCATCTCGCCACGCGGGTGGTCGATACGCCCAGCGAGACCAAGTAATTCCGCATCAGCCAGGCGTAGGTAGCATCAAATGAAGAGGGCCCGCCATGTGCGGGCCCTCTTCATTGGCGCGATCCGGCCGTTCAGGCCTGGCGAGCGCTGCGACGGCCGCGTCCCCAGCGTTCCACGCAATCGAGCAAGGCCTGCATGTATTCGTCCGGCGCATCCGGCTTTTGCAGGTATTCGTTGGCGCCCGCATCGATCAGGTCGTGCATGGCAGGCGGGTATTGGGCGTCGGCAAAGACCACGATCGGGATGCTGCGCGTGGAACGGCCTGCGCGCATGGCGCGGATGAAGTCGAGGCCATTGTTTTCCATCATTGCCGGATCGAGCAGGACCAGGCGCGGCAATTGCCGGTCGGCGCCGGCGCGACGCGCGTGCAGCAGGCGCTCGCGGGCGGCATCGGCATCGTCATACCATTGCAGGATGCAGTGGAAATTGCTCCGCCACAGCGCAAAGCGCGCCAGTTCGACGGCTTCGCCGTGCGATTCAATCATCAGGATGATTGGCGGTTTCATGATCGGTACCCCTGTCCTTCGATGCAATGTGGTGCGAATTCTCGTTCTCACTGGGCGGGATGGCGGCCCATGGTGTATGCGTCTGAGCCAGTTTCACAAAAAAAGGACGCCCCACATATCATGAAATTCCTGATGGGGTGGGCTCGCTGCAACGGTTGGTGGGCGGGCGGTTGCCGACCATCGTCACGAATTTGCACGGCCGTCGAGCGCAGCGCCCGGAAATAGGGTGTAATGTCGCCTGCGCTGCGCGAACGTGACCTGTACGTGAGCGCTCGAGGTTTTTTCAAAGGCAGGCGACATCAGATCGCCGCCTTGCAAGCCGCCAGGGAAATGGGGCTTGGCAAGTTCTTCCAGCCGCCGTCCGGACGGTGGCACGGGGCTTGCTGCTGAGTTGGCGGGCTATGCAGCCTTAGCATATGCCCGCAATTGAACAGGCAGACATCATCATGAACGCACAACTGAATACTGCGTCGTCCGAACCGACGACGCCCACGCTGGACATCCTCAAGACCCTCATCGGTTTCAACACCATCAGCCGCGAATCGAACCTGGGTTTGATCGAATGGGTCCGCGACTACCTGGAGCGCCATGGCGCCACCACCCGCCTGACCTATGACGCCGAGCGGCGCAAGGCCAACCTGTTTGCCACCATCGCCGGCGCCGCCACCACGCCATTCGGCACCGTGTTCTCGGGGCATACCGACGTGGTGCCGGTGAAGGGGCAGAACTGGGACAGCGACCCCTTCGAGGCCCGCGTCGCCGACGGCAAGCTGTTTGGTCGCGGCGCCTGCGACATGAAGGGATTCATCGCCGTATGCCTGGCGCGCCTGCCGGCCATCGACCAGAACCGCTTGCATACGCCGCTGCATTTCTCGTTCTCGTATGACGAAGAGGTGGGCTGCCTGGGGGTGCGCGAACTGCTGGCCGATCTGGCCCAGCACCAGATCAAGCCGACCGGCGTGATCATCGGCGAGCCGACTTCGATGCAGGCCGTTATCGCCCACAAGGGCAAGCGTTCCTATCGCTGTTCGGTGCATGGCCATGCGGCGCATTCGTCGTGTCCGCACCTGGGCATCAACAGCATCGACTATGCCGCCATGATGCAATTGAAGATTCGTGAGATCGCCCAGCGCGTGCGCCAGTCCGAAGCGCAGGACTATGATTTCGACGTGCCTTACTCGTCGATCTGCACCACCCTGTCCAATGGCGGCAATGCGCCCAACATCATTCCCGACAAGGCCGAGTTCGTGTTCGAGCATCGCTTCCTGCCCGGCGTCGATCCGCAGCAGGTGTTCAACGAGGTGAAGGCCTTCGCCGAGAGCGAGATCGAACCGCAGATGAGCATCGACGGCGCGCGTGGTCGCATCGAGTTCGAAACGCTGACCGCTTATCCCGGCATGAGTACGCCGGCCAACGATCCCTTGGTGGCATCGGCCCTGCGCATCCTCGGCAACGAGCGCGCCAAGAAGGTCGGCTTCGGCACCGAAGGCGGCCTGTTCGGCGAAGCCGGCATGCCGGCGGTGATCTGCGGGCCGGGCGACATCGCCCATGCCCACAAGCCCAACGAGTTCGTCACGCTGGAACAACTGGCGCGCTGCGAAAGCTTCTTCGACAATTTCGTGGCGCAATCCAACCTGCAATCGGCCTGATCCAATCTGACGTAAAAAAGGCGCTGGTCCGTGAGGATCCAGCGCCTTTTTCTTTGCCCGGCAGCGTCAGGCGGTCGCGCGCGCGCGTCGATCCAGCGACGCCGAGAACGCCACCGTGACCATGCCCAGCAGGGCGACTGCGGCGCCGATCAGGGGCAGGTCGGTCAGTGGCAGGCCGGCCGCAATGGCCACCCCGCCGACCCAGGCGCCGGTGGCATTGCCCAGGTTGAAAGCGCCCTGGTTGAGGGTCGAGGCCAGGTTGGGGGCGCCGCGCGCGGTGTCCAGCACGCGTACCTGCGCGGCCGGCACCACGGCAAAGGCAAATGCGCCCCACGCAAACATGGTCACCAGGGTCGGCCACTTGTAGTGGCTGGTCCACGAGAACAGGCCCAGCACGATCGCGATGCAGACGAACATGGCGCACATCACGGGCATCAGTTTCCAGTCGGCCAGCTTGCCGCCGACCAGTCCGCCCACGGTAATGCCGGCGCCGAACAGCAGCAGCACCCAGCTTTCCTGCTGGGTGGTGAAACCGGTCACATCCAGCAGGATGTAGGCGATGTAGGTGATCACGGTAAACATGCTGATCGAGGCCAGGGTCGAGGTCAGCAGCGACAGTTGTACCTGGGTCGACAGGATGGAACGGAATTCCTGGAAGATATCGCCGCCCTGCATGACGATCTTGCGTGGCAGCATGGTCCACAGCATGATCGCGGCCACCACCCCGATCACCGTGACCGCGCCGAACGTCGAGCGCCAGCCGGTGGCGTGACCGAACGCGGTACCCAGCGGCACGCCCAGGATGTTGGCCACGGTCAACCCGGTAAACATCAGCGCCACGGCCTGCGCCCGTTTGTTGGGCGCCACCAGTTCGGCCGCCACCACCGAGCCGATACCGAAGAAGGCCGCATGGCAGAACGCCGTCACCACCCGCGCTACCATCAGGAAGGTATAACCGGGGGCGACCGCACACAGGATATTGCCGAGGATGAACAGCGCCATCAGGCCCACCAGCGCCTGCTTGCGCGGCCACTTGGCGGTCACGATGGCCAGGATCGGCGCGCCGGCAGCCACGCCCAGCGCATAGCCCGATACCAGCATGCCGGCCGCCGGCGCCGACACGCCGAGATCGCGCGCGACATCGGGCAGCAGGCCCATGATGACGAATTCAGTAGTGCCGATGCCGAAGGCGGCAACGGCCAGGGCAAACAAGGGCCAGTTCATGCGGGTTCCTGGTGGGGGGCGGGGAAGCGGGGAAAAACGACAGCCGACATGTTACCGGTTAGCTGCAAACGCTGCACGGCGCGTCAGCCATCGGCCCAGCAGGTTCATCAACGCGCCATACGCGGGCAGGAAGAACAGCAGGCTGATGACGATCTTGACGCCGTAGTCGACCAGCGCGATCTCGCCCCAGTGGGTCGCCATGAACGGGTCGCTGCTGCGCCAGAAGGCGATCGAGAAGAACGCCAGGGTATCGCTGGCATTGCCCAGCACCATCGATGCGGCCGGGGCCAGCCACCAGCGGCTGCTCTGTCGCAGTCGATTGAAGACCTGCACATCCAGCACTTGCCCCAGGGCATAGGCCATGAAGCTGGCCGCCGCGATGCGGGCCACGAACAGATTGAAATGCGCCAGCGACGCCAGCCCCTGCCACTGGCCCTGGTAGAACAGGGCCGACACCAGGTAAGAGATGAACAGCGCCGGCACCATCACGGTCATGATGATGCGTCGCGCCAGCGGTGCGCCGAAAAAGCGCACGGTCAGGTCGGTGGCCAGGAAGATGAACGGGAAGCTGAAGGCGCCCCAGGTGGTGTGCAGACCGAAGACGATTACCGGCAACTGCACCAGGTAGTTGCTGGAGGTGATCACCACCAGGTGAAACAGCGAAAGCCAGACCAGCAGCACAGCGTGCCGCCGCAGAACGAGGGTTGTCATATGGACCTTTTTGACGAATGGGGTTAGGGAACCCATGGATGAATTTTCCTGCCGGCGGGACCGCCGGCAGGGGCGCTACTTTACCACAGCGCCGTCAGCGGGATGGCCGCCGGGCGCCGTTCACGGCCAGGTAGACCGCATACACCGAGGTGGTGGCGGTAATGAAAAGACGGTTGCCGCGCGGGCCGCCGAAGACCACGTTGGAGACCACTTCAGGCACCAGGATCTTGCCCAGCAACACGCCATCGGGCGCGTAGCAGTGCACGCCATCGCCAGCGCTGGTCCAGATGTTGCCGCGGTCGTCCAGGCGGAAACCATCGGCCAGGCCGGGATCGATGGTGGCGAAGACCGCACCGCCGCGCAGCTGCCGGCCATCCACCACATCGAACACCCGGATATGGTGCGGGCCGTCGGCACGGTGCGACAGGCCGGTGTCGGCGATATACAGCTGCGATTCGTCCAGCGAGAAAGCCAGGCCGTTGGGTCGTTCCAGCTCGCCGCTGACGATGCTCAACTCGCCCGTGGCGCCATCGATGCGATAGACGTTGCAGGCGCCGATCTCGGTCTCGGCCTGGTGCCCTTCGTAATCGCTGTTGATGCCGTAGTCGGGGTCGGTGAACCAGATCGAGCCATCCGATTTCACCACCACGTCGTTGGGCGAGTTGAGGCGTCGGCCCTGCCAGTGCGAGGCCAGCGTGGTGACGCTGCCGTCATGTTCGGTGCGCACCACCGCCCGGCCGCCATGCAGGCAGCCGACGATGCGACCCTCGCGGTCCAGCGTGTTGCCGTTGTTGAACTGCGCCGGCTGGCGAAACACGCCGCCGCCGGCCCCTTCCGACCAACGCATCAGGCGATTGTTGGGGATATCGCTCCAGATCAGCTCTTCGGTGGCCGGCAGCCACACCGGGCCTTCGGTCCAGCGGCAGCCGGTATGCAGGCGGTCGAGCTGGGCGGTGTCGATCACCATGCGGCGAAAGCGGTCGTCGAGATGCTGGAAGGGCGAGTCGGGCAGGGACATGCAGGCTCCTCTGTTGGAAGGGTGAATGGGGTCAGCGATACTGGCGGCGGCGTGCCGACAGCACGATGACCGCGATGATGATCACGCCGGTCAGGACCGAGCGGCCGCCGGCCGACAGGCCGATCACGTTGAGCAGGGTATTGGTGAAGTACAGGAACAGCGCCGCGCCCCAGATGCCGGCCACGCTGGCGCGACCACCGGTGACGCTGGTGCCGCCGATGACCACCACCGCCACCGACATCAGCAGGTATTCGCTGCCCATGTCGAGCGAGGCGCCGCCCGAAAAGCCTGCGATCAACAACGCACACAGGGCCGCGCAGACCGCGCACAGCACGTAGCACAGGCAGCGGATGCGCTCCACCGAAATGCCGGCCAGCCATGCCGCGCGGGCATTCTGGCCGACCGCCGACAGGTGCCGTCCGAACAGGGTGCGGGCCAGGATCCAGGCCAGCGCCAGCGTCACCACCAGCACTGCCCAGGCCAGCAGCGGCAGGCGCAGCAGCCAGCCGGTAGCGAAGTTGGCCAGCAGTTCGGGCGGCGTGATCTTGAGGCCTTGCCCGCTGTGAATCGCCAGCGACTGCAGGATGAAGGCCGACGACATGGTGGCGATGATCGGTGGAATCTGCAGCAGTCGGATCAGCGCGTAGTTGCACAGCCCGATGGCGACGCCCAGCAGCAGCGCCACGCCGATGCCGGTGGCCAGTCCGCCATCTTCGCCGCCCATGGCGCGCACCGCCACCGCGCCGGTCAGGCCGATGGCGGCCGGAATCGACAGGTCGATGTTGCCCGGTCCGGTGGTCACTACCAGCATCTGCCCCAGTCCGACCAGCGCCATCAAGGCCCCGAACGACAAGGCCGAGAGCGCGATATTGAAGGCCGCCTGCGGCCCGGCCACGGCCAGCGTGGCCAGCCAGAGCAGGGCTGCGCCAATGAATGACCAGGCCCATGGGCGCTGTTCGAGTGCATCCTTGATCGGTTTCATTTGGCGACTCCCCGGCGGCCCAGCAGCGTGCGCAGCGACAGCACCACGATCAGGATCGCGCCTTGCAGGCCGATCTGCCACTTGGGCGCGATTTCAAGAAACGACAGGAACGACGCCGCGATGCCGAGCGTGATGGCGCCCAGCGTGGCGCCGATGGGCGACACCTTGCCACCGATGAAACTGCCGCCGCCCAGGATCACTGCGGCGATCGACACCAGCGTATAGCGCTGCGCGATATTGGCGTCGGCCGAAGTGGTCAGCCCCACCAGCGCCAGCGCCGAGAGGATGCCCAGGATGCCGGCCAGGCCATACATGAGCGCCTTGGCGCGCACCACCGAGCCGCCGCTCCTGACGATGGCCTTGGGGTTGCCGCCAGCGCCGCGCAAGCGCACGCCGGGCGCCGAGCGCATCAGGAACCAATGCGCCACGGCAGCAATGACGAGGGCGTAGACGATCGGCGTCGGCACCAGCGGAATGGCCAGGTTCATCAGGTCCTGCAACCACTGCGGGGTGGCGCCGCCCGGCATCGGCAGCAGCACCAGCGCCCAGCCGCCCCAGACGAACGACAGGCCCAGCGTGACCACGATCGACGGCAGGTTGAACATTTCGACCAAGGCGCCGATGGCCGCATACAGCAGCACGCAGCCGATCATGGCCGCGATGGCCAGCAGCGGTTGCTCGGGCAGCCAGGTGACCGCAATGCACGACACCAGGCTGACGAAGGCGCCGATCGACAGATCGAGATCGTTGACGGCGATGATGCACAACTGCGCCATGCTGGCCAGGATCATCGGTACCGCCAGGTTGAGCAGCAGGCCCAGCCCGAAGTAACTCATGGTGTTGGGATTGATCCAGAAGATCGGCGCCAGCACGGCGGCCAGCGTGACCACCGGCAGCAGCAGGGTCTGGATATCGTGACGGGGCAGGGCGCTCATGCGCGGGCTCCTTCCAGGGGACGGGCGGGGGTGGACGGGGCTTGCTTGTTGTTGCCGAACGAGGCGGCGATGATGCGTTCTTCGGACAGTTCGTGGCGCGCCAGGGCCAGCGTCACCTGGCGCTGGTAGAACACATAGGTATGGTCGCAATATTCCAGTTCGTCGTTTTCGGTGGTGTACCAGACGAAGCTGCGCCCGCGCGCCGCTTCGGCACGGATCAGGCGATACATGTCGACCTTGGTGCCGAAGTCGACCCCGCGCATCGGGTCATCCATCAGGATCAGGTCGGCATCCGACGCCAGGGCACGTGCAAACAGCACCTTCTGCTGGTTGCCGCCCGACAGCGACAGGATGTTATGCGTCAGGTCGGGAGTACGAATGGCGATGCGTTCATGCCACTGGGCGCCCAGTTCGCGTTCCTGCGCACGGTCGACCACGCCATGGCGCGACAGCGCCGGCAGGGTGCGGATGCTGAGGTTATGCAGGATGCTCCAGAGCGGAAAATTGCCATCCCGCGCGCGGTCGCCCGCCACGAAGGCGACTTTCATGCGAGCGCGATGCTGCTCGAACAGCCGCACCAGCATCTCGGTCTGGCCTTGCCCGGCCAGGCCCGACAGCCCCACCACCTGGCCGCGTCCGACCTGCAAGGCGCGCACCGGCGAGTCGCTGCCCAGGCTGACTTCCAGCAACGGCGTCAGGTCTTCCGGCGTCGCGGCCTGTTCGGCCTGGCGCTGGATCTGCTTCTGGTCGGCGTGGCCCATGGCCTGCACCAGCGATTCGCGGTTGAGATTGCTGCCCAGGTCCTGCAAGACCAGCTTGCCATCACGCATGACGGCGATGTGGCTGCAGCAGTCGAAAATCTCGCCCAGCATGTGCGAGATGAACACCAGGCTCATGCCATCCTGCAGCCGGCGCCGGATATAACCGGTCAGGCGCGCGGCGGTCTGGGCGTCCAGGCTGGAGGTCGGCTCATCCAGGATCAGCAGGCGCACCGGCGCGTCCACCACCACGAAGGCGCAGGCGATCTCGACCATCTGGCGCTGGGTGATGGTCAGTTCGCCGGCGGTGCGATCGGCGGCGATGCCATGGCCGGGGAAGATGTCGTCCAGCATCTGCGTCACCAGCGCGGTGGCGCGCCGGCGCCAGCCGAAGCCCTTGAGCGCAGGATGAAACACGCACAGGTTCTCGGCCACCGACAGGTTCAGGCACAGTGACAGCTCCTGGAATACGCAGCGCACGCCGTGGCGATAGGCGCCGCGGGTCGAATAGCCTGGCAGCGGCTGGCCATCGATGGCCACCTGGCCCTGGTCGCAGGCCAATACCCCGGCCAGCACGTTCATCAGGGTCGACTTGCCGGCGCCGTTGTGGCCTACCAGGCCCCAGCACTGGCCGGGGCCGATGTCGAGGCTGACGTCCTGCAAGGCCTTGACCGGCCCGTATGATTTATCGATGTGCGACAGACTGCACAGCGGCGCGCCAGCGGCGACGCGAGAAGAAGGAGAGGCGTTCACGTGGATGATCCCGTCTGTTGAAGAGACGTCCCGGCGGCTGCGCCGGGACGCCAGGCAATGGACTTACTTGCCCTTGGCCGGGGTGGCGTCGAGCAGCTTGACGGTGTCTTGCTGCGAGAAGCCGATATCGGCCACACCGCCTTGCGGGGTCTTGGCCAGCGCTTCCGGCAATTGCTGTTCGTTCAGGTACAGCAGGGGCGCGACGATGTCGATCTCCTTGGGCACCTTCTTGCCCGCCAGCACCTGCTGCGCCACCCAGAAGGCCACCGTCACCGCGCCCGGCGGGTTGGAGGCCGAATAGGTCTTGTAGCCGCTGCCGATCTGCGTCTTCCACCATTGCAGCTCATCCTCGCGGTTGCCCAGGATGATGATCGGCAGTTCGCGATTGGCCGCCTTGAAGGCTTGCGCCACGCCGAAGCCGTCGCCGCCCTGGGTCACCACGCCATCCACCTTGGGCAGCGTGGGCAGGATGCCGGAGACGGCTTTCTGCGCCACCGTCTGCGCCCAGTCGCCATTGACCGAACCGACGATCTTCAGGCCCGGATGCTTCTTGATGCCGTCCAGGATGCCGGCGTGGATCTCGCCATCCACCGAGACCCCGGCCAGGCCGCGGATCTCGAGGATATTGCCCTTGCCGCCCAGGCGTTCGGCCAGGTAGTCGATCTGGCGCTCGCCCATCTTGCGGAAGTCGAACGTGACCCGATAGGCGCAGGGTTCGGTGACCACGCCGTCATACGACACCACCACCACGCCCGCCGCGCAAGCCTTCTTGATGGTGCCGTTGAGCGCCGTGGGGGAGGCCGCATCGACCACGATGGCCTTGTAGCCCTGCAGGATCAGGTTCTGGATCTGCTGCGCCTGCTCGGTGGGCTGGTTCTCGGAGGTGGTGAAGGCAGGCGCTGCCGCCACCAGCTTGCGCTTGACGGCGTCGTCGGCAGTCTGGGCCCAGGTCTTGAGCATCGACTGGCGCCAGGCGTTGGCAGCATAGTTGTTGGACAGCGCGATCTTGGCAGCCGAAGTGTCGCCGGTGGCGACCTGGGCCTGGGCGCTGGCGCCCAGCAGTGTGGTAGTGGCGGCCAGCAGCAGCACGGCGCCGTGGCGCCGGGTGAAATGAGTCATGTTGTCTCCATCGTTTTGATCGAAGCAGCGTGGACAGGCCAGGCTGCACGTCTTTTTTTTTCGTATCGTCTTTTTATTGTCGTCACTTGACCCCGGGTAAAACCAAAGGTCAGGTTGTATGACATTTTCATCATAGGGAGCGGCCAAAAAGAAGTCAACTGGTCAGACCAAATTGCATGACGATGAAGATGTAAAGATCGGCAAGGCCCGCCCGGCGTGCTGCAGCGCGTCATCCGCGTCTGCTTGATGCATATCAATGCGGACTCCGGTCGTGCTCGATATCCTGCAATCTCCAATCAATCCCCGGTCGCTCGGCCAGGAGCATCCCATGCAAGCAGCACCATCGTCCCTGACGTCCCATTCACCCAGCCTGGCCGGCATGAGCAAGAGCGTGCTGCGCAAGATGGACCAGCGCGGGCCGCGCTATACCTCCTATCCGACCGCCGACCGCTTCAGCGCCGACTTCGCCGTCACCGATTACCTGCATGCGGTCAACGACCGTCGCAGCATGGGCGCCTGGCGCGCCTTGTCGCTGTACCTGCACATTCCGTTCTGCGACACCATCTGCTACTACTGCGCGTGCAACAAGATCGTGACCAAGAACCGCGCCAAGGCGTCGCTCTACCTGAGCTACCTCAAGCGCGAGATCAGCATGCAGGGATCGCTCTTCGCCGGCATGAACCAGGTCGAGCAGCTGCACTTCGGCGGCGGCACGCCGACCTACCTGTCGGACCAGCAGATGGGCGACCTGATGGCGCACATCCGCCACAGCTTTGCGCTGGCGCCCGACCACGTCGGCGAATACTCGATCGAGATCGACCCGCGCACGGTGTCGGTGGAGCGTGTGCATTCGCTGCGTGCGCAGGGCTTCAACCGCTTGAGCCTGGGCGTGCAGGATTTCGACGAGCAGGTGCAGCGCGCGGTCAACCGCATCCAGCCCGAAGCCGACACCCTGGCCGTGATGGCCGCCGCCCGCGATGCCGGATTCCGCTCGATCAGCATCGACCTGATCTACGGCCTGCCGCGCCAGAACGTGATGTCGATGTCGCAGACGCTGGCCAAGGTGATCGCCGCCGGACCCGACCGCATCGCCGTCTACAACTATGCGCACATGCCGCAGTTGTTCAAGACCCAGCGCCAGATCGACGAGGCCGAGTTGCCCAGCGCCGACAGCAAGCTCGACATGCTGTCGCTGTGCATCCGCCAGTTGACCGCTGCCGGCTATGTCTACATCGGCATGGATCACTTCGCCAAGCCCAACGACGATCTCGCCATCGCGCAGCGCCAGGGGCGCCTGCATCGCAACTTCCAGGGGTATTCGACGCACTCCGAGAGCGACCTGGTGGCGTGCGGCGTGTCCGCCATCAGCGCCGTCGGCGGCAGCTACAGCCAGAACGAAAAGACCCTCGACGGCTATTACGCCCGCCTCGAGAATTCGACCCTGCCGATTGCGCGTGGCATCCAGCTCGGCATGGATGACGTGTTGCGGCGCCTGATCATCCAGCGCCTGATGTGCAACTTCGAGTTGTCGATCAGCTCGCTGGAGATCGCCTATCCGATCGTCTTCAAGGATTACTTCGCCAGCGAGATGGTGATGCTGCAGGCGCTGGAGGAAGACGGCCTGATCGGAATCGAACCCGAATGGATCACGGTCGAACCCAAGGGCCGCCTGCTGATCCGCAACATCTGCATGGTGTTCGACCGCTACCTCAAGCAGGACCGCGAGCGGGCGGCGCCGCCGCGCTATTCGCAAACGCTCTGACGGCAGGCCGACGGTGAACCTGTTCCCGGTATTCCTGGTGGGCCTGATGGGCAGCGTGCATTGCCTGGCGATGTGCGGCGGCATCGTTGGCGCACTCAGCACAGCCGGGGCAGCACGCGCGGCGCCACTGGTGCGCTACAAGGTGAGCCACGGCGCGATGCTGGTCGTCACCCCCGCGGCCATCAATCATGAAGTGACCCGGGTGCTGAGCTACAACCTGGGCCGGCTGGCCAGTTATGCCATGGCCGGCGCGCTGGCCGGCGGCATCGCCGCCGGCATGCTGCGCGGCGCCGATGTGTTGGGGTGGATGCTGCCGCTGCAACGTGCGGCCACCATCGCCGTCAACCTGATGCTGGTGGCGCTGGGCCTGCATCTGGGACAGTGGTGGAGCGGCGTGGCGCGCCTGGAGCGGCTCGGCCAGCGGGCCTGGCGCGCAGTGCGCCCACTGACGTCGCGCCTGCTGCCGGTCGATTCGGCGGGCAAGGCATTGTTGCTGGGCGGGCTATGGGGCTGGCTGCCCTGCGGCATGGTCTACAGCGCATTGCTCACCGCCATGCTGGCCGGTGACGCCACGCAGGGCGCCTTGACCATGCTGGCCTTCGGCGCCGGCACCTTGCCGATGCTGGTGGCGGCAGGCCTGTCGGGGGCAGGCCTGCGGACCCTGGCCGCGGGCCCCGGCTGGCGTCGCCTGGCTGGTTTGGTCGTGCTGGGCTTCGGTGTGCTGGGCCTGTTGCGCGCAGCCGAATTCGGCTCGCTCGGCATCGCCCGTGGCTGGCTCGATGTGCTCTGCATCACGCCGGCCCACGGAGCGCTGCCATGAGCGAGCCGGCACTCTGTTTTCACTGCGGCCAGCCGCTGGATAGCGCCCAGCCCTTGCAACTCGAGATCGGCGGCAGCCTGCGCGACATGTGCTGCGTCGGTTGCCACAGCGTGGCCGAACTGATCGTCAGCGCCGGCTGCGCCGACTTCTATCTGCGGCGTACCGCGCCGTCGGCACGCGTGGCGCTCGATCAACTGGTGCCGGCCGAGCTGGCCCTGTTCGACGCTGTCGATGTCCGCCCAGCCGCTGCTGCCAGCCAGCCCGACGCTATGCTGGTGCTGTCGGTCGATGGCTTGCGCTGCGCTGCCTGCGTCTGGCTGATCGAGCGTTACCTGCTGCGCCTGCCGGGCGTGCGGGCAGCCGAATTGAATGTGGCCACGGGCCGCCTCACGGTCAGGCGCGACCCGGCACGGTGCGCCGCATCGACCATCCTCGGCGGCCTGCGTCGCCTGGGCTACGTGGCCTATCCCTTCGATCCGTTGCGCCAGGGCGAGCAGACGCGGCGTGCTACCCGCCGGCTGTTCCGGCAACTGTTCATCGCCGGCATGTCGATGATGCAGGTGATGATGTATGCCATTCCGGTCTACCTGAGCCGTGACGGCATCGAGCCCGAGATGATGGCGCTGATGCGCTGGGCCAGCCTGCTGCTGACCATTCCTGCGGTGTGCTATTCGGCGCTGCCCTTCTTCAGCGGCGCCTGGGCCGGCTTGCGCGCGCGGGCGCCCGGCATGGACCTGCCGGTGGCCATCGGCATCGCTGCCGCCTTCGGCGCCAGTGCCGTGGCCACCTTCCGGGGCGAAGGCGAGATCTGGTTCGACAGCGTATCGATGTTCATCTTCCTGCTGCTGGCCAGCCGCTACCTCGAAAGCGCTGCGCGCCGCCGCTCGGCCAGCACGCTGGAACGCATGCACCAGGCTTTTCCGGCGTCGGCGCTACGGCTGGACGATTATCCCCGGACCCAGGCCACGACCCGGGTGGCCGCCCTGCAACTGCGGGTGGGCGACGTGATCCTGGCGCGCCCGGGCGACACCATTGCCGCCGATGGCGAGTTGCTCGACCAGGGCGCCGAACTCGATTTGTCATTGCTGACCGGCGAAAGCCGCGCGCAGCGTGTGCCAGCGGGGCAACCGGTGCCGGGCGGGGCGCTCAACCTGGGCCATCCGGTGTTGCTGCGGGTCAGCCGCACCAGCGACGACAGCACCCTGGCGGCGATCACCCGGCTGGCCGAGCAAGCCGGCGCCGGGCGACCGGCGCTGGCGCAGTGGGCCGATATCGTGGCCTCGCGCTTCGTGCTGGCCTTGCTGGTGCTGGCGGCAGCCACCTTCGTGGCCTGGCAGTTGATCGATCCCACGCGCGCCTGGTCGACGGCGATTGCGGTGCTGGTGGTGTCGTGCCCTTGCGCGCTGTCGCTGGCCACGCCCTCGGCGTTGGCGGCGGCCACCGATCGGCTCTTGCGGGAAGGCATGCTGGTGGTGCGCGGGCGGGTGCTCGAAGCCTTGCAGCGCGCCGATACGGTGATCTTCGACAAGACCGGCACGCTGACCCAGGGACGTCCGCAACTGGTGCGCATCGTGCCGGTGTCGCCCGCCAGCACGGTGCCGCAATTGCTGGCGCTGGCAGCGGCCCTCGAAAGCGGCAGCCTGCATCCACTGGCGCGCGCACTGTGCGATGAAGCCGAACGCCGGGGCATCGCCGCCGCGCCGTGCGAGGCGCTGCAATCGTTCACTGCCAGCGGCATGCAGGCCGACATCAGCGGCCGGCAGCATCGCATCGGTTCGCAGTCCTTCGTGGCCGGCCTTTGCCCGCAACCGCTGCCGCCGTCGTTGCAGTTGCCGGTCGCCGTGGGCGCCGGCAGCGTGTATCTGGGCGACGAACATGGTTGGCTGGCGCGCATCGACCTGGCCGACAGCGTGCGCCCGGACGCCGCCGCCACCGTGGCCGCATTTCGCGCGCGTGGCATGCGCACCGTGCTGCTCAGTGGCGACCGCGCCGATGTCTGCGCCGTCGTCGGCGCCAGGGTAGGGGTGGATCAGGTCATCGCCGAGTGTTCGCCCGAGCAGAAGCTGGCGCAGGTGCGCGCATTGCAGGCCGGTGGTGCGGTGGTGGCCATCGTCGGCGACGGCATCAACGACGCGGCCATGTTGCGGGCCGCCGATGTCTCGTTCGCGATGGGGCGTGGCGCGGCGCTGGCGCAGGTCAGTGCCGATGCGGTGGTGATGTCGGATCGCCTGCAGACGCTGGTGGCGGCCAGCGACATGGCCCAGCGCACCATGCGCGTGGTGCGCCAGAACCTGGCCTGGGCGGCAGCCTATAACTTCCTGGCGATCCCGGCGGCCGCCTTCGGCTGGCTCGATCCGTGGATGTCGGCGGTGGGCATGTCGCTCAGTTCCCTGCTGGTGGTGGGCAATGCCTTGCGACTAAGTCGGGTGGTCCGCTGCGGCGCCCCGGCGCCGCTCGCCGCACCGGCGTTGCAGGGAGGTCGCTGATGGAAGCGCTCTACCTGCTCATTCCGCTGAGCACGGCGCTGGTGTTCCTGGCGATCTGGATCTTCTTTCGCGCCAGCGACAGTGGTCAGTTCGATGATCTCGAAGGGCCGGCATTGCGCATCCTGCACGACGACGATAGCGCGGTGGTCGAGGTCCCATCCGTGACTGCGCCACCGTCTGCCTGATGCACGTCATGCGGCGAAAGTCGCTGGGTACCGGCGTTCGCCGGCACGACGGGCTGCTTATCACTCAAGCTCCGTCGCACTTGTCCTTCGTCGCATTTCAGGCAAATCCTGCGCGGTGGTGTGGCCAGGTGACAGCATTTCCGAGCTGCGTCTCCCCATTTTGATACACGTCAATGCCCCCTGAGAGGCTCCCCCGTAAGCTCGGTTCGGACAAGTATCCAACACAGTGGGGAGAGTTTCGTGAGCAAAGAACTTAGCTACAACTACAAGGTGGTGCGCCAGTTTTCGGTGGCGACGATCCTGTGGGGCGTAGTCGGCATGCTGGTGGGGGTGATCATCGCCGCCCAGCTGGCCTGGCCTGAATTGAACATGGGCATACCGTGGCTCAGCTTCGGCCGCCTGCGGCCGTTGCATACCAATGCGGTGATCTTCGCCTTCGGCGGCAGCGCCCTGATGGCCACCTCGTATTACGTCGTGCAGCGCACCTGCCAGGTGCGGCTGTTCGGCGACTGGCTGGCCGCCTTCACGTTCTGGGGCTGGCAGGTGGTGATCGTGGCAGCGGCCATCACGCTGCCCATGGGCCTGACGCGCGGCAAGGAATACGCCGAGCTCGAATGGCCCATCACCATCCTGATCGCCGTGGTCTGGGTGGCCTATGCGGTGGTGTTCTTCGGCACCATCGTCAAGCGCCGCGTGCAGCACATCTACGTGGCCAACTGGTTCTATGGCGCCTTCATCATCGCCGTGGCATTGCTGCATATCGTCAATGGCATGACCATGCCGGCCACGCTCACCAAGTCCTACTCGATGTACAGCGGCGCGCAGGACGCGATGATCCAGTGGTGGTACGGACACAATGCGGTGGGCTTCTTCCTGACCGCCGGCTTCCTGGGGATGATGTATTACTTCATTCCCAAGCAGGTCAATCGTCCGGTGTATTCGTATCGCTTGTCGATCGTGCACTTCTGGGCCCTGATCTTCACCTACATGTGGGCCGGCCCGCACCATCTGCACTACACCGCGCTGCCGGACTGGACGCAGTCGCTGGGCATGGTGTTCTCGCTGATCCTGCTGGCGCCGTCGTGGGGCGGCATGATCAACGGCATGATGACCCTGTCGGGCGCCTGGCATCAACTGCGCACCGACCCGATCCTGAAGTTCCTGGTGGTGTCGCTGTCGTTCTACGGCATGGCCACCTTCGAAGGCCCGATGATGGCCATCAAGACCGTCAATGCGCTGTCGCACTACACCGACTGGACCATCGGCCACGTCCACGCGGGCGCTTTGGGCTGGGTCGGATTCATCACCATGGGTTCGATGTATTACCTGATTCCGCGGCTCTCGGGCAAGACCGAGATGTGGAGCCGCGACCTGGTCGAGATCCATTTCTGGGTCGCCACCATCGGCATCGTCCTGTACATCGCCGCGATGTGGATCGCCGGTGTCATGCAGGGCCTGATGTGGCGCGCCGTCAATAGCGACGGCACCCTGACCTACACCTTCGTCGAAAGCGTCAAGGCGACTTATCCGTACTACGTGATCCGCCTCATCGGTGGCTTGATGTACCTGGCGGGCATGCTGGTCATGGCCTATAACACGGTGCGCACGATGTGGGGCACCAGGCTCGCGCATGCGCCCATTCCGGCGGTCGCGCCGGCCATGCATTGATTGGGGAAAGCAATGAAGTTTTCACATGAATGGATCGAAAAGAATCCCTGGCTGCTGATCGCGCTGGTGGTGCTGGTGGTGAGCGTGGGCGGGCTGGCCGAGATCGTGCCGCTGTTCTTCCAGAAATCGACCACCGAGCCGATCGCCGGGCTCAAGCCTTACCCGGCGCTGCGCCTGGCCGGGCGTGACGTCTACATCCGCGAAGGCTGCTTCAACTGCCACTCGCAGATGATCCGTCCGCTGCGCGCCGAGACCGAACGCTATGGGCATTACTCGGTGGCCGGCGAATCGGTGTACGACCATCCGTTCCAGTGGGGTTCCAAGCGCACCGGACCCGACCTGGCGCGGGTCGGTGGCCGCTACAGCGACGAATGGCATCGCGCCCACCTGCACAACCCACGCGACGTGGTGCCCGAGTCGAACATGCCGGCCTATCCATGGCTGGAGCAGGCCAAGCTCGATCACTACGACATCGCCGCCCGCATGCGGGCCCTGAAGCGCCTGGGTAACCCTTACACCGAAGAAGAAATCGCCGCAGCACCGGCCGCGCTGGCCGGCAAGACCGAACAGGATGCGTTGATCGCCTACCTGCAGGAGCTCGGCGTATTGATCAAGGCGGAGAGATAAGAACATGAACATCGCATCGTTGACCGACGCCCGCGCCCTCATCACGCTGGCCAGTTTCATCACCTTCATCGGCATCATCTGGTGGACCTACGTCAGCCACAAGCCAGCCGATTTCAACCAGGCCGCCATGCTGCCGTTCGCCGATGGCGATGTCGGCCAGCCGGCATCGGAACCCGCCAGGGAAGAGGTGCGTCATGGCTGATTTTACCAGTGGATTCTGGAACATCTGGATCATCGTACTCACCGTGCTGGGCATCGTCGGTTGCGCCTTGCTGCTGTGGCAGCAGTCCAGCTGGAAGGTCAGCAAGAACGACCAGGCCAAGATGGGCAACACCACCGGTCATGTCTGGGATGAAGACATCACCGAACTGAACAACCCGCTGCCGCGCTGGTGGATGTGGATGTTCTACCTGAGCATCGTGTTTTCGATCGGCTATCTGGTGCTGTATCCCGGACTGGGCAATTTTGCCGGCACCCTGGGCTGGCAGTCCAGCGGCGAGCATGACCAGGATGTGCGCGAAGCCAACGCCAGGTATGGTCCGCTGTACGACCACTACATGAAGCAGGACCTGAAACTGGTGGCCGCCGATCCCCAGGCCCAGGCCATCGGCGAACGCCTGTTCCTGACCTATTGCGCCCAGTGCCATGGTTCCGACGCGCGCGGCAACAAGGGCTTTCCGAACCTGACCGACAACGACTGGCTGCACGGTGGCGAACCCGAGACCATCAAGGAAACCATCATGAAGGGACGCCACGGCGTGATGCCGCCGATGGGTGCCGCCGTGGGCAGCGACCGCGACATCGATAACGTGGCCAACTACGTGCTGAGCCTGTCGGAATCGACGCACGATCCGATCAAGGCCGAGCTGGGCAAGTCGAAGTTCGTGGCCTGCATGGCGTGCCACAGCGCTGGCGGCCGTGGCAACCCGCTGCTGGGCGCGCCCAACCTGTCGGACAAGATCTGGCTCTACGGCGGCAGCCTCGACACCATCAAGGAAACCATCATCAAGGGCCGTGACAACACCATGCCGGCGTTCGGTGAATTCCTGGGCGAACCCAAGGTGCATGTGCTGGCCGCCTATATCTGGAGCCTGTCGAACCGGCCCAGCAACGCTGCGGCACGATAGTAGCGCCGTCGCCCCGACCAACGTCGGGACGACGGTCGTTGATACGCAGTCAATCATGGAAAACGCAGTGAAACCCTCCAAGCAAGCCGAGCCTCCACCGGCGCCAGGCCAGGACGACTACGCCGTCATCCGCATGTACCAGGCGCGCGAGCAGATCTATCCGCGCGAGATCGCCGGGCGTTACGCCAATCTGCGCTGGCTCGCCGTATGGTTGACCCAGCTGGTGTTCTACGGCCTGCCATGGATCAACTGGAACGGCCGCCAGGCCGTGCTGTTCGATCTGGCCGCGCGCAAGTTCTACCTGTTCGGCCTGGTGCTGTGGCCGCAGGATTTCATCTGGCTGGCGGCGCTGCTGATCATCTGCGCGTTCGGCCTGTTCCTGTTTACGGCGGTGGCCGGGCGCGTGTGGTGCGGTTATGCATGTCCGCAAACGGTCTACACCGAAATCTTCATGTGGATCGAGCGCCGTACCGAAGGCACGCGCAGTGCCCGCATGCGGCTCGATCGCCAGCCGTGGTCGTGGGCCAAGCTGGCCCGCAAGTCGGCCAAGCACGGCGCCTGGGGCGCGGTGGCGTTATGGACCGGCCTGTCCTTCGTCGGTTATTTTTCGCCCATGCGCGCGCTGCTGGGCGAGCTCGTCACACTGGGCTTCGGTCCATGGGAAACCTTCTGGATCCTGTTCTATGCGCTGGCCACCTATGGCAATGCCGGCTGGATGCGCGAGCAGGTCTGCAAGTACATGTGTCCTTATGCGCGCTTCCAGAGCGCCATGTTCGACCGCGACTCGCTCATCATCACCTATGACGCGCAGCGCGGCGAGCCACGCATGCCGGCGGCCAGGGCGGCGCGCGTCGAGGGCGCAGGCGATTGCATCGACTGCACCATGTGCGTCCAGGTGTGCCCGACCGGCATCGACATCCGCCAGGGGCTGCAATACATGTGCATCGGCTGCGCGGCTTGCGTCGATGCCTGCAACAGCGTGATGGACAAGATCGCCCGTCCGCGCGGCCTGATCCGATATTCGACCGAGAACGCGATGGCGCAGGGCGCATCGAATGCCGCCATCCGCGCGCGCCTGCTGCGCCCGCGCATCCTGATCTACCTGGCGATCCTGGCGGCGGTGGTGCTGGCCTTCTCGGCCTCGCTCTGGACCCGGGTGCCGCTGAAGCTGGATGTATTGCGCGACCGTGGCTCGATGGGGCGCGAGGTGGAAGAGGGCATCATCGAAAACGTCTACCGGCTGCAAGTGATCAATACCGACGAACGCGCTCATCGCTATCGGGTCAGCGTCGACGGCCTGCCCGGTCTGGCGGTGGCGCCGAGCGACCTGGTCGATGCCGGCGCCACCCAGACCATGTCGGTGCCGGTGCGGGTACGGGCGCCGCACGGCGTGGGCCAGCCGGGTTCCAACAAGATCCGCTTTCACCTGCAGGCCGAGGACGACGCCTCGGTGGCGGTGAGCGAAAAAGCCGTATTCATTGTGCCGCGCCGCTGACCGGCGCATTTCACGAGAGGTCGATATGCAAGGCAATGGCAAGACGTTATCCCATCCGGCAGCACCCTGGTACCGCCACCGCTGGCCCTGGCTGCTGATGTCCGGCCCGGCCGTGGTGGTGGTGGCGGGGCTGTTCACGGTATGGCTGGCGGTGGTGCGGGGCGACGCGCTGGTGGCGGACGATTACTACAAGCAGGGCAAGGCCATCAACCAGGATCTGCGACGCGACCGCGAAGCCTGGCGCCTTGGGGCGCAGCTCGATATCGCCTTCGATCCGGCCGCAGGCGTGTTGCGTGGCAAGTTGCAAATGGGTCATGCGCCGGATGCCGGCGAAGAAGGCAAGACGCTGTACCTGTCGCTGGTGCATCCGACCCAGCCGCCGCGGGACCGGGCGCTGGTCATCAGGACGGCCCCCGACGGCAGTTTTTCGATGCCCATGGGCGACCTGGAGCAAGCCCGCTGGCGCATGGTGGCCGAGGACGGCAGCCGCCGCTGGCGACTGCACGGCAGCTGGAACTGGCCGCAGCAACGGCGCGCGGTGTTGAGTGCAGAAAGTTATGCGCCGGCCGAGTAGGGTGCTGGCGCTGGCGCGCGGAAAAGACTAAGCTGAAGTCACCAGAGCCGGCCACAAGACCGGCGCATGATCCTGGCGCGCTCGCGCCAGGTCCGTGACCTGTAGTGGAGGAGACCGCAATGCGCAGACTTCAACGCAATATCGCCGTGGTCGGCTGGATGGCTTTCCTGATGGCCATCGCCGCCGAAGGCATTTTCTTTTCGATGACCGAACCGGTCCTGCTGGCGCAGGCGATGGGCATCGAGGCGCCCGACGTGCTGGGCATCTACACCATCGGTTTCTTTAGTTTCTGGGGAAGTTTCACGCTGTGCGGCATGCTGGCCGTTCGGCTGACGCAGGGCCTCTCGCAGGCGAGAGGATTGCGTCAACCGGCTTGACGGTGCAGCGAATTACGCCGCTGCCGGGCGGGCGCAGGCATCGACGCCGGCGGCCAGCTTCTTGAGTGCGCCCAGGTCGACCACTTCGACGTCGCGCTGCTCCACGGCGAGCAAGCCCTGCTTGCGGAACTTGGAGATCAGGCGGCTGATGCTTTCGATGGTCAGGCCCAGGTAGTTGCCCACGTCCTGGCGCGTCATGCGCAGCTGGAACCGGGTGGGCGAATAGCCGCGCGCGGCATAACGCGACGACAGGTTGACCAGGAAGGCGGCGAAGCGCTGTTCTGCACGCATGTTGCCCAGCAGCATGATGACGTTCTGCTCGCTGGTGATTTCATGACTCATCATGCGGTGAAAATGGCGCAGCAGCATCGGCATCTGGCCGAACAACTGCTCCAGGCGCGCAAACGGGATCTCGCATACTTCGCTGTCCTGCAACGCCATGGCGTCGCACTGGTGGCGCTCGGTGCTGATGGCGTCCATGCCCAGCAATTCCCCCGGCATCTGGAAGCCGGTGATCTGGCGGTCGCCGTCGAGGTTTTCCTGATAGGTCTTGAAGTGGCCCACGCGCACCGCATAGAGCGCCGTGAAGCGGTCGCCGATGCGGTACAGGAACTCATCGCGTGCCACCTTGCGGCGACCGATGATCTTGTCCAGGCGCTTCATGTCGGATTCTTCCAGGCCCATGGGCAGGCACAACTGGTGCATGCCGCAGGCGGTGCAACTGCGCAGCGCCGAGCAACTGGCGGCTTCACGGGCAGCCGTCAGCGGCGACACCTGTTGCAGCTGGGCAGGGGAGGGGACGAGGACGTGCGAAGGAGTGCTAAGTGCAGGCTGGTTCATACAATGTTCCCGGCGGACATGAAATCGTTGCGATCTTGAATGGGTTCATTCTAAGTCGCCCGGCGCGCCGCCAGAGCACGCTATGCCGGAATCAGACGGCAATACTTGTCCCAGATCAAACAAGTGGCAAACAGCCGCCCTGCGGGGATGAACTCCAGTAGTCGAAATGGGGGGGAGGTGCGGTCTTGATGGGGGAATTGGGCGGTGTCGCGGGGTTTCCGGGGACCCGCGACTGCCCTTCCATGCGGCCGTCTTGTTGTTGAAAGCTAAAGTGAAACGGGGTTGCCGGGCCTTAGCCGGCGGCCGCGTTTTCGACCACCGGCATCGGCAGCGGCTTGCTGGTCGGGCGGCCCCTGAAATCGGTCCAGCACAGGCGGTTGTAGTCATACAGCTTGCAACGGCGGGCCGTGTCGAAGTACCAGCGCCACGAGAATCGCTGGATCACGATGCGCCCGGGCAGCATGGTTTCGAGTTTCTTCTGGGCCTGCTTGAGGCGATACAGCGGCACGCTCATGTCAACGTGATGGGCCGTGTGTTCCATGATGTGGTGCAGCGCGCCACCCATCCAGCGGCCGAAGGTCAGGTGCACCGTGGTCGACACGAACGGCTGGGCTGCGGCCCAGGTCACCTTGTCCTGGTACCAGGCCACCGAGGTATGGGTATGGTGCACGTAGACCACGAATCCCATCATGGCCTTCCAGAACAGGATCGGGATCGCGAAGCCGGTAACGAACAGGGTCCAGAACGACTGGTCGGTGGCGCTGGCGGCCCAGGCCAGGCCGCCGATCCAGACCGCCGCCACGGCGGTGACCAGCACGCCATCCCAGACGAATTCGGCGCGCCGGGTGGGCATCTGCTTCTTCGACGGGAAGTACATGCGCTTCCACCACATATCGATCATGTAGTACAGGCCCGGACCCAGTCCGCTGCGATAGACCCGTTCCAGCTGGCGGCGCCAGCGTGGCAGCGCGCGGAATTCTTCGATCGTGCGCGGTTGCCAGACGAAGTCGAAGCTCTTGAGGTTGGTATAGCCGTGGTGCACCACGTTATGGCCGATGGCCCACAAGCTGTAAGGCGTCAGCGACGGCATGAACAGCAGGCGACCGAGCCAGGTATTGAGGCGGCGATTGGGCGTGAAGCTCTGGTGGCAGGCATCGTGGCCGAGGATGAACAGGCGGCCGATGACGAAGCCGGTCATCAGGCCCAGCGCGATCTTGGCCCACAGCCATGGGGTCCAGATGATGGCCGCCAGGCCGGCGCCGAACAGGGTGAAATCGAGTACCGAGAGCAACAGCGCGATGCTGGTGCTGCGGCGGCTGATCGGGATCACCCACGAACGGATGATCTTGCGATGGGGCATGGGCGCGCCGGGCGCGACCGGAGTGGAATGCCCAGGTTGGCCATGGGCAGGCGTGGTCGAGAGTGTCATGGAACCTCTTGATGCAATCAAACGGAAAACGGAGGTGGCTGCAGATGCAACACGGCGCGCCCGGTCATCATCGATGGCGGGGCGCGCTGCTGGCGCTGTTGCCCGACCGGGCAGGGCAGGCTGGCGGACGCTTAGAAACGGTAGCCGACGCCCACGCCGAACAGCCACGGGTCGATCTTGACGGTGCTGATCTTGGTGCCGCCGACTTTCACGTCGCTCTGGATCTGCACTTTCTTGATGTCGAAGTTGATCAGCCAATGGCGGTCGATCTTGATGTCGAAGCCGGCCTGCAACGCACCGCCGATGCTGTGGCTGTCGAGCGAGGCGCCATCGTTGAGCACATGCACGTCCGAAATGCGGGTGTAGTTGATGCCGGCGCCCAGGTATGGCGAGAAGCGCGATTCGGGCGTGAAGTGGTATTGCATCAGCAGCGTCGGCGGCAGGTGCTTGAAGGTGCCGATCTTCTGGCCGTCCAGACGCACGTCATGCTTCTGCGGATAGGTCAGGATCAGTTCGGCGGCCCAGTTGGGGCTGAAGAAGTAGCTGATGTCGACTTCCGGAATGGTCTTTGAACTGACTGTCAGACGATCCGATGCGCCCACGCCGCCGACCGGGTCGGACTTGTTGTCGGGGCTGATGTTGACGGCGCGCACGCGCACCAGCCAGGGGCTCTGCGCTTCTTGCGCGAAGGCGGCAGGGGCGGCGAACGACGAAGCGAATGCTGCAGCGGCAGCGGCGATGGTGACGATTTTTTTCACGGCTTTTACCTGTCGAGTGAGGATGACCGAAAGGTACGCGGCTATTCGTCGGCGGGCTTTGATGCTGATCAAGGGCGCGTCATCGGAGAAAACGCCGATGCAGTCGAAATGCAGCCAGATGACGGCTTGTTGCCGCGCATTTGCGCTCACTTGCGTCGGCTTCTGCGCCTTGGCTCAGAGCACGACGCTGTTGCTGCCGTCCACATAGACGGTGCCGGCCGCGTTGGTGGCAATCTGCATCAACGTAAAGGTGGCGCCATGGTCGCCCACCACCGGCGTGTAGTGCGGCGCTGATTTATCTGATCCGCTGGCGACCACGATACCGTCGCGCAGGATCTGTCGCACCAGCGTGCCATGGGGCCGCCACATGATGGCGCCCCAGCTGAGGCGCAGCGGCAGGCCGACGACAGGACTGGCCTCGAAGGCGGGTTTCATCACGACGTGCGGCGCCTGGTTCGCACGCGAGTTGATCAGTTGTTTCATGAACGGCTTGTGGGCGATCAGAATGTCGCGCATGCCCCATTGCGTCCGTTGTGACGGGTGCAGCAAGTCATGTGAGCGGGTGGTCCTGATCTCGGTGCCGGCAGCGTGCGCCAGGTTGATGCGCGAGGCCCATGCCGGCGTTGGCGGGTTGGCCTGCGAGCGCCGACCGCCGTTGAGCACCACCTGATAGTCCTGCTCTCCCAATCTGGTTACCGAGGTGACGATCCCGACCTTGCTGGTGGTGTCGACGTTGGCGGTGCCCGGCTCGAACACCAGCGTGTCGCCAATGGCCGGCGCCACGCTGACCCGGCAGATGTTGGTGGACGCCGCCGCCACTGCCGCCACCAGCGTCGCCCGGTAATTGTCGACGCCCCAGCGATCCATGTGGACCGGGTCGCGGGCGGCAGCGGCGGTGTCGATGGTCAACGCGGCGCGACCGCCAACGCCCGCCATCAGCCATTCATGGAACTGGCGAAACGAGCCGGTGGCCGCATCGGTATTGGCCAGGTCGACCGGCGTCTGATCGGCCACGGTGGTGCCGCGGGTATTGTTGGCCGCCTTCGTATAAGGCGTGATCGTGGTCTGGAAGATGGCCACGCCCGGCCAGGCGTTCGCCATCTTGGTGTAGGCGCGATTGAAGATGTTCTGGGCGGCGGCCAGCGCATTGCCCCCGCCCAGGGCGTTGCGTCCATGCTGATGCACGATGGCATTGAACATCGGTTCGCGCTGGATCAGTTTCATGCAATCGTCCAGTGTGTCCACCAGGTTCTTGCCGCCGAGATTGTTGAGGTTGTCGGTATAGAGGGTCACCGGTGAGCTGGCCCAGCGCGACAGGTGCATGTAGTTCCATGCGCCCGAGCCGGTGTCGCCCAGGGCTTCGCGCACGAAACCGATATCGCCGCGCGCGGTGGCCAGTGCGGCAGACACATTGGAGCCATCTTCGATCGAGTCGCCGAAGATGGCCACCACCGGCGAGGTGCCATCCCAGCCCGTGGCCGCAAACATGGCCGGTGCGAAATAACCGCCCAGCGCCGAGCCGACACCGGTGATGTTGATGGCGGAGCGGTTCAGCTCGGGGCTCTTTGCATCGCGTGCCGATTCGCCGGCGAGAAAGAATCCCTGGTCTGCCGGCCAGGCGCCCGAGGCGGATGCCATATGAAAAAATACATCTACGAAATAGGTCGAGTTGGCGGCCAGATCGGCACCGGGATCACTCCAGGTCCGTTCGCCCGGCGCCAGCACCCGGGCCGCCGCGCCGTTCCATTTGACGGTGTCGACCAGGCCATTGGCGGCATCCCGTATTTCTACCCGGTCGATCGAAATAGCGAACCCGCCATCGAGCACCGCGCTGACCGAGTTGGCGGCGTTCATCCACAGGAAGCGCCCCGCGCTGGCGGCCCAGGTGGTCGAGAATTTATAGCGGCGGCTGAAGTAGTTGGCCGCCAATGTGCCGTTGCCGCCAGATCGGCCAGTGCCGTCACCGGCCTTCCAGCCGGAATCCGTGATGCCCCATTCGGTGGCCAGCCCGAAACGATTCGACGCAATCATGTAGCGCACCGACACGTTCGAGGCCGGTAGTGTCAGGCTCGCCGAGTGAAAGTCGATATCGCCCACGGTCACGCAGAAGCGCAGCCGGCAGGCGCCGGTCGGCGTCATGTCGCTCACCTGCAGCACATAGGCTTGCGCGCGCTCGCCATCGATGTCGGTGAAGCCGCGTCCGGTATCGCGTTGCCAGCGTCCGGTGGCGGCAGACCAGCCGAGCGGCAGCCTCACGTGTATCGGCGTGCCGACCGCCAGTTCGCCCTCGGGGAAAATACTCAGCTGATTAGACTCGACACCACGCATTGGCTTTCCTTTGATCGCCGCAGGCAGGGCGATATGGGGCAAGCATACTGCATCGGCCCATGAAAAAAAAAGCGCAACCCACCGAAGTGGGCTGCGCCTTCTGTTCAGCCGGTTGCCGGCGCAGGCTTATTCCTTGAAGCGTGCCTCGCGTGCCAGCTTGGTCAGGTTTTCCGGATCTTCGAATGCCTTGTAGTAGGCATTGAGCGCCGGCGCGCCGCCGAGGTGGGCATACAGCACGCGCTGGCCCTTGAAGTGGCCCTTCTTGGCCATGTCGATCAGGCCGTCGATGGATTTTCCTTCGTACACCGGATCGGTCAGCATCGCTTCCATTTCGGCCGCGGTGCGGATGGCGGCGATGGTCTGTTCGCTCGGCAAGCCATAGGCAGGGCCGCTGTAGTCGGGGATGATCTCGATATCGGCATCCTTGAGCACCACGCGGCGGCCGCCCTTGGAAGCGATCAGCTCGCAGGTGTCGTTGGCGATCTTGGTCACGGCGCGGCGGGTCATGGCTTCGTCGTCGGCGGTGTCGATGCCGATCACGCGGCGGCGTTTTTCCTGCGCCGCAAAGCCGACCACCATACCGGCCTGGGTCGAACCGGTACAGGTCGCCACCACCACGTTGTCGAAGAAGATGCCCAACTGCTGTTCCTGCATCGCCACTTCATCGGCGAAGTTGGCGTAGCCCAGGCCGCCGAGTGGATGGTCAGAGGCGCCGGCCGGAATCGGATAGGGCTTGCCGCCGTTCTTGCGCACTTCTTCCAGCGCCTTGGCCCAGGTGTCTTTTTCGGTGGTGGAGTAACCGTAGCCACCCATGATCGGATTGCCGCCCATGATGCGCGTCAGCAGGATGTTGCCGACCTTGTCGTAGACCGGGTCATCCCATTCCAGCCAGGTTTCCTGCACGGTATAGGACTTCATGCCTACCGCGGCTGCCGCGGCGCACACCTGACGGGTGTGGTTGGACTGGATGTTGCCGATCGATACCAGCGTGTCGCAACCCTTGGCCAGCGCGTCGGCCACCAGCCACTCGAGCTTGCGGATCTTGTTGCCGCCGTAGGCCAGGCCGGACGAGACGTCGTCGCGCTTGGCCCAGATTTCCACGTCCAGCATGGCGGACAGGCGTTCCAGTTTGTGAAGAGGGGAAGGGAAGAAGCCCAGCGTCTTGCGCGGGAACAGTTTGTCGAGTGCCAGCATGAAAGTGCTCCGGTTGAGTGTCGTGGAAATGGCGCGATTCAGTTCGAATCGACAGACTCAACTTTACGCAAGCTCTAAATAATGGTGCTTCCGAATTTGTGGCAATATTCGGATTGATAAGGCGTTAGATAAAATAATAGCGATAGATTGTTTCAATAAATTTTAAATAAATGGAATAAAATTTATGACCCTGGACCGACTCGACAAGCGCATCCTGAAGGCCCTGCAGAAGGATGGGCGCATCGCCAATGCGGACCTGGCCAAGAAGGTCGGCGCCAGCACCACCTCGTGCTGGAACCATACCAAGCGGCTGATGGACGAGGGCTATGTGAAAGAGGTGCGCGCCATCCTCGACCCCGAGAAACTGGGCTTGCCGGTGCTGGTGACGGTGGGCGTGGTGCTGGACCGTTCCACGCCAGAGAGCTTTGCCGAATTCGAAAAAGCCGTGCGCGAGATCGCCGCCGTGCAGGAGTGCCTGTTGCTGGCGGGCGAATTCGATTACTGGATCAAGTTGCGGGTCAAGGACCTGCAAGCCTTCAACCGCTTGCACGCCAACGTATTGCTGCGCTTGCCGGGGGTGCGCCAGTTACGCTCGTTCTTTGTGCTGAGCGAGGTCAAGAACAGCATCGAGCTGGTGGTCGAATAAACGTTTTTCGCGGAAGTTTTATACTGTGTCTTTCTTCAACCCTGACTGGATCGCCCGATGAGCTCTGCCGAACTGCGTACTTTCTATCCTCCCATCGAACCGACCGAGCACGGCCTGCTCGACGTGGGTGACGGGCACCAGGTGTATTGGGAGGTATGTGGCAATCCGCAGGGCAAGCCGGTGGTGTTTCTGCATGGCGGCCCCGGCGGCGGTTGCGGCCCGTCGCACCGACGTCTGTTCAATCCCGAGAAATACCGCATCGTGCTGTTCGACCAGCGCGGCTGTGGCCGTTCGCTGCCGCATGCGAACCTGGATGCCAACACCACCTGGGACCTGGTGGCCGACATCGAACGGCTGCGCGTGATGCTGGGCATCGAGCGCTGGCAGGTATTCGGTGGATCGTGGGGCAGCACGCTGGCGCTGGCCTATGCCGAGACGCATCCCGAGCGCGTCACCGAGCTGGTGTTGCGCGGCATCTTCCTGCTGCGCCAGGCCGAGCTTGACTGGTACTACCAGGAAGGTGCTTCGTGGCTGGCGCCTGACCGTTGGGACGAATTCATCGCGCCGATTCCAGAAGCCGAACGCGGTAACCTGATGGCCGCGTATCGCCAGCGCCTGACCGGCAGCGACGAAGAAGCCAAGCTGGAAGCGGCCCGCGCCTGGAGTCGCTGGGAGGGCAGCACCATTACCCTGGTCGCTGACGAGAGCACGATCAATGGTTTCGCCAATGCCCATTTTGCGCTGGCTTTCGCCCGCATCGAGAATCACTATTTCGTCAATCGCGGGTTCATGGAAGAAGGGCAGTTGCTGGCCAACGCCGCCCGCCTGAAGGGCATCCCGGGCGTGATCGTGCAAGGCCGCTACGACATCTGCACGCCGGCCAAGTCGGCGTGGGAGCTGCACAAGGCCTGGCCCGATGCGCAGCTGCACCTGGTCGACAGCGCCGGCCATGCCTATAACGAACCGGGTATTCTGGATCAGCTGATCCGGGCGACCGACGGTTTTGCTGATCGATGATCTTGTAAATTAACCGTCGTCCGGCACGACGGGTTACTTATATTCAATCGCCGTCGTCCCGGCGCAGGCCGGGACCCAGTGTCGTTGGTCATGCCGCATCGACGGTTGCAAGCAAGACGCTGGGTACCGGCTTTCGCCGGTACGACGGCGATCGCCGTCGTCCCTTACTTCTTCCCCCGCCCGCCGGCATCGGCCAATTCCTCTTCCAGCTCCCCCAGCCTGCTGTTGAGTTTGCGCAGCAGCGCCGCCAGTTCGCTGATCTCATCCTGCTCCAGCGCCTCGAACAGCCGATTGCCAAAACGCGTGCGTTCGGGCTCGGATGCTTTCAGCACTTCTTCCCCCAATGCAGTCAACGAAATCTGCTTGACCCGGCGATCGTTGAGATCGGGCTCGCGCAGCACCATGCCGTCGCGTTCCAGCGCATCGACCGCTTCAGTGATGGTGCGCGGCGCGAAGCCGAATGCCTCGGCCAGGTCGGTCGAGCGCACTTTTCCGCCGCGGTCGATGAAGCTCATGATCTTGGTCCGCGCAAAGGATGCCCCTTGCGCCGCCATCAGCTTGTCTAGCGTGCGGTGCGAACGCAGATAAAAATCGCGTAGCGCGTCGGCCGCTTCCGAGTAGTTATTTGTAAAGTCGCTGCACATAGTTTTTCGAGATGCCATATCATATGGTACCTCATTAATCCTTGTTAATCAGTTGTTGTGCTAGCAATGCCGGCCCTCGCCGGGAATTTTAGGATAAAAAAAGATGACAGACGCCAATCAAGACAATCAAGCCGCAACGCCCTCGCCACAACCTCCCGCCGCCAACGGTGACGCCAAGCCCAAGAAGCGCATGAGCCCACGGGCCCGCTTCGTGCTGCGCGCGCTGCTGGTGGTGGCGCTGGTGATCGTGCTGGCCTGGGTACTGTACTACCAGTTCCGCGGCAAATACCTCGAGAGCACCAACGATGCCTTCGTCTATGCCGACAGCGTGACGGTGTCGTCCAAGGTGGCGGGCTATGTCGAGCAGGTCTTGGTGGCCGACAACCAGGCCGTCAAGGTCGGGCAGGCGCTGGTGCGTATCGATGCCCGTGACTACTCGGCCCAGACCGCGCAGTCCAAGGCCCAGATCGATGCCGCATCGGCCAGCGAAGACGCCGCCCGTGCCCAGTTGGCCGAACAGAAGGCCGCCATCGACCAGGCGCGCGCCCAGTTGTCGCAGGCCGATGAAGACGCCCGCTTTGCCAATGCCGAAGTGGAGCGCTACACGCCGTTGGCGGCCAGCGGCGCCGAGACCCGCGAACGCCTGACCAGCCTGCGCAATCAGGCGGCGCAGGCACGCTCGACGGTGTTGGCGCGACGCGCAGCGCTGGATGCGGCGCAATTGCGCATCAACTCGCTGCAGGCCCAGGTGCGCCAGGCGCAGGCGCAAGGCGAGACCGCCCGTGCCCAGTTCGACGCCGCCAGCGTCAACCTCAACTCGACCGAGGTCAAGGCCAGCGTGGATGGCCGTATCGGCGACAAGCAGGTGCGGGTCGGCCAGTTCGTCTCGGCCGGCACCCGCATGATGACCGTGGTGCCGACCGAGTTCTACATCACCGCCAACTACAAGGAAACGCAGATCGGCCTGATGCGCGTCGGCCAGCCCGCCGTGATCAAGATGGATGCGCTGCCGGGCATGGAATTCCAGGGCCACGTCGAAAGCATCTCGCCCGGCACCGGCGCCCAGTTTTCGCTGCTGCCGCCGCAGAACGCCACCGGCAACTTCACCAAGATCGTCCAGCGCGTACCGGTGCGTATTGCCGTCGACGCGTCGGCGCAAGACCGCAAGCTGTTCGTGGCGGGCCTGTCGGTGACGGTGGAAGTCAACACCATCGCCGCCCGTGACGACTTGCGCGCCCAGCGCGAGCGCAACAGCGAAGCCAATGCCAGCGTCGACCAGAAACCGGCGACGCAGGGCGGCCAGGGGGCGCGTTGAGCACCCCGGCCGCAGTCGCGCCGAACGGCCAGAAGGCCGATGCCGCAGCCTGGCTGGCGGTGGCTGCCGGCACGCTGGGCGCCTTGATGGCGACGCTCGATATCTCGATCGTCAATTCGTCGCTGCCGACCATCCAGGGCGAGATCGGCGCATCCGGCACCGAAGGCACCTGGATTGCCACCGCCTATCTGGTGGCCGAGATCGTCATCATCCCGATGTCGGCTTGGCTGGAGCGCCTGCTTGGTTTGCGGGTGCTGCTGCTGGCAGCGGCCAGCCTGTTTACGCTGTTCTCGATCCTGTGCGGCCTGTCGACCACCTTGCCGATGATGATCGTGGGCCGGGTCGGGCAGGGCTTCACCGGTGGCGCCCTGATCCCGACGGCGATGACCATCATCGCCACCCGGCTGCCGCGCTCGCAGCAGCCGGTGGGCAATGCGATGTTCGGCGCCACCGCCATCCTGGGGCCGGTGCTGGGTCCGGTACTGGGCGGCTGGCTGACCGAAAACGTCAGCTGGCACTATGCCTTCTTCATCAACGTGCCGGTCGGCATTGCGCTGATCACGCTGCTGCTGGTGGCGATTCCGTACGAGCGTCCCAAGTTCGAGCAACTGGCCGAAGCCGACTGGATGGGTATCCTCGGCCTGGCCATGGGGCTCGGCGGCCTGACGGTGGTGCTGGAAGAGGGCGAGCGGGAACAGTGGTTTTCATCGCCCGACATCCGCTGGCTGGCGCTGACGTCGGTGATCGGGTTCATCTTCCTGGGGCTGGGGCAGATACGCGCGAAGCACCCCGTGATCCAGCTGCGGCTGTTGCGCGACCGCCAGTTCGGCTCGGTGGTGATGATGGCCATGATCGTGGGTGTGGCGCTGTACGGGACGGCCTATGTGATCCCGCAGTTCCTGTCGGGCATCGCCGGCTACAACTCGCTGCAGTCGGGCGTGATCGTGCTGCTCTCGGGGGTGCCGATGATCCTGATGATGCCCTTCGTGCCGCTGCTGATGCGCCGCATCGACATCCGCCTGGCGGTCGGCACCGGCTTTTTGATGCTGGCCTTTTCGGCCTTCCTCGAAACCGATCTCAGTCCGCTCTCGTACGGCGGCTCGTTCGTCGCCTCGCAGCTGCTGCGCGGGTTGGGCACGGTGCTGGCGATGATCTTCCTGAACCAGGCCGCGATCCGCTCGGTGCCGCCGTCGCAGGCCGGCGACGCTTCCGGTCTCTATAGCGCTGCCCGCAACCTGGGCGGGTCGCTGGCGCTGGCCGGTATCGCCGTGATCCAGGACCAGCGATTGTGGTTGCACAGCCGGCGGCTGGAAGAAAGCCTGTCGGCCAATTCCGAGCTGGTGCAATCGACCATCGCCGCCCAGGGCCACCTGCTGGGCGGACAAGACACCGCCATTCGCCTCCTGGGCAGCACCATCCAGGCCCAGGCGCTCACCATGACTTATGCCGACCTGTTCTGGCTGCTGGGGGTGGTCATCCTCTGCGTCACGCCGCTGGTGCTGTTCCTGCGCCCGCTGCCCAGCAATGCCGAACCGGTCACCGCACACTGACGACTATCATGCCAAATCAAGCCCAACTCATTTTCGTTCCGCGCCTGGTCGCACTGGCGTGCGCGGCGCTGCTGGCCGGCTGCACCCTCGGGCCGGATTACCAGGGACCCCCCGAGGTCATGCCGCAGGCCGCTCACGGCGGCTTCGTGCGCGCCGAGGCCAATGCCGTTGCCGCCGCTCCGGCGGCCCAATGGTGGACGGCGCTCAACGACCCGGTGCTCGATGGCCTGGTGCAACGCGCACTGCAGGCCAATCCCAACCTGGGCGCGGCACGCGCGCGCCTGCAGCAGTCGCGCGCCGCACTCGACCTGGAACAGGCCAATGCCCGCCCCAGCGGCGGCGCCTCGGCGCTGGCGGCGCATGCGCGCCTGCCGCCGCTCAACCTGGGTGGATCCTCATCCGGTTCGGCGACCCGCACCAATCTCTATAACCTGGGCGTCGACGCCACTTGGGAAATCGATCTCTTCGGCGCCCACCAGCGTTCGATACAAGCTGCCGGCGCCAGTGCCGAAGCGGCCCAGGCGACGCTGGCCGATGTCCAGGTCAGCCTGGCCGCCGAAGTGGCCAACGCCTACATCAACCTGCGTGAACGGCAACTGCGGCTGGCGCTGGGCGACGAATCGGTGCAGGCGCAGGAGCGGATGCTGCAGTTGACCGGCCAGCGGGTCGAGCGCGGCACCGCGTCTACCCTCGAACAGTTGCGCATCCAGAACCAGCTGGATGGCACCCGGGCCGACCTGGTGCCGTTGCAGGCAGAAAAGGAAGCCTTCCTGAATCAACTGGCGACTTTGGTCGGCCAGGCGCCGGGCGCGCTCGATGCCGAACTGGCGGGTCCGGCGCCGGTGCCGCTGCCGCCGCCCGAGGTGGCCGTGGGCGACCCGGCGTCGCTGCTGCGGCGACGTCCTGACATCCGCGCCGCCGAGCGCACGCTGGCGGCCGACACCTCCAAGATCGGCCAGGCCGAGGCGGCGAAGTATCCCAGCCTGAAATTGCTGGGCGTGATCGGCCTGGGCGGGACCCATCCCTCCGACCTGACCCGGCTGGACGACTTTGCCGCCATCGGTGCCCCCATGCTGAGCTGGAATTTTCTCGACTTCGGTCGCAACAGCGCCCGCGTGACCCAGGCCGAGCGGGTGCGCGACGAAGCCGAAATGAAATACCGGCAGGCGGTGCTGGAGGCCCTGCGCGATGCCGAGGATTCGCTGTCGCGCTTTCGTTATGGCCGCGTGACGGTGGCGACCCTGGCGCGCAGCAAGGCCTCGGCCGACCAGGCACTGGTGCTGGCGCGCCAGCGCTATGCGGCAGGCACCGGCACCCTGATCGAACTGCTCGACACCACGCGCCAGCAGATCAGCGCCCAGCAGAACCTGCTGCAGGGCGAGGCAGCGTTGACGCGCAGCTTCGTGGGCATCCAGAAGGCGCTGGGCCTGGGGTGGTCGGCAGGGGCGTGAGCGATCACAGGTCCTTGCTCAGTTCTCCCACCAGGTAATCCAGGAAAATCTCCACGCTGCGGGGCAAGGTGCGGCCCGCCAGGGTCTGCACCTCGATGAAACGACCATCCTGCGGGCAGTCGCGGATCGGCCGTATCACCAGCTCGCCGCTGGCGATGCGGTAGCGCACGGTGACCTCGCCGGTGATCGACAGCGCATCGTTGTCGATCAGGTAGTTGTGCAGCGTCTGGATGTAGTTGCTGGTCACCACCGGTTCGATCACCATCTGCTGCCGGCTGCAGGCGATATCGAATAACTGGCGCAGGGTGGTGGTCGGGTCCGGCAATGCCATCGGGTAAGGGCGAATCTGCGACAACGATATCTGCCGGAAGCGCGCCAGTGGATGCTCGGGGCGCATCACCAGCGAGATCGGCCCCGGCTGGCGGTGCACCACCTTGATCTCGGCTTCGGGCAGGCGCGTGAAGGTCAAGCCGATATCGGCGTTGCCTTCGCGCACCTGGCGCGATACCGCCGCCGGCGCGCCGACGAACACCTGGAACACGAAGCCCGGGTATTTCTTCTGGAACGTGTGGATCAGGCGCGGCAGGAAATCGATGGCGAACCCCTCCGAGGCCGACAGTCGCACCCGGCCGCTGCGCAATCCCTTCAAGGCCTGCAGGTCGGCCACCACGCGGTCGGCTTCCAGCGCCATCTTGCGCGCATGGGCGGCCAGCATCTCGCCCCCGGCCGACAGCACCATGCCGCGCGGGCGACGTTCAAACAATACCGTATCGAGTATCTGCTCCAGGCTGCTGATCTGGCGGCTGATGGCTGAGCTGGCCACGTTGAGGCGTTGCGATGCTTCACTGATGGAGCCGCAACGCACCACCTCCAGGAAGTAGCGCAGGGCGGTGTCTTGCAGTTGTTGCGATTTCATCATCGACCTCGATCTGGCGGAACTGAAAAAAGATTTGGCCGGTTTAATTGGTGCGCACCTCACGGCTTTGGTGCGCTTTTCAAAACCGGCGGCAGGTAAATTGCTGCAATCGCGCATCCACCCGCCATCCAGCTATAACGGGCTGTTCGACCCGATCAATTCATTGTGGTGCACAAGAGCAGGCATCTGATTTTGGCAATGCAGGCATAGAAATTTGATAATTGCGGCATCGCGAAAATGTGACCTAGTATGGCCTCGACGTCGTTGTTTTTTCAAACATTTCTTAATCATTCGAGATCAAGGTCACGAATTCAGAAAAGGGGTTGGAATGAGCGCAATGAAGAAGTCGGTATTGGCATGGTCACGCTGTGCCCTGTTGGTGGCAGGCGCGGCGGCATCGTTTTCTGCGATGGCCAACAAGGCCAATGACACCCTGGTGTATGCGTCCGACAGCGAAGTCGAGAACATCAGCCAGTACCACAACAACCTGCGCGAAGGCGTGATCCTGGCCCACCTGATCTGGGACACGCTGGTCTACCGCGATCCCAAGACCAACGAATACAAGCCGCAACTGGCCACCGCCTGGAAGTGGGAGTCGCCCACCGCGCTGGTGCTCGACCTGCGCCAGGGCGTGCTGTTCCAGAACGGCGACAAGTTCAGCGCCGACGACGTCGTGTTCACCTTCAACTACGTGGTGGCGCCTGACTCCAAGGCCGTCACCCGCCAGAACACCGACTGGATCAAGAGCGTCGACAAGCTGGGCGATTACAAGGTGCGCATCAACATGAAGGCGCCTTTCCCGGCCGCGCTCGAATACCTGGCCGGCCCGTTGCCGATCTATCCCGGCGCCTATTTCAAGAAGGTCGGACTGGAAGCCTTTTCCAAGGCGCCCATCGGCACCGGTCCCTACAAGGTCACCAGCGTGACCCCGGGGCAGGGCGTGACCCTGGTCAAGAACGCCGGCTATTTCAAGGAAAGCCCGCAAGGCCAGCCCAGCATCGGCAACATCAAGTTCATGGTGATCCCGGACCCTGAAACCCGCGCCGCGCAGCTCATGACCGGCGCCGTGGACTGGATCTGGCGCGTGCCGCCTGACCAGGCCGATTCGCTCAAGAGCAATCCCAAGCTGGCGGTGCAGAGCGGTGAAACCATGCGGGTCGGTTTCGTCACGCTCGACGCCACCGGTTCATCCTCGGCCAATTCGCCTTTCAAGGACCTGCGGGTGCGCCAGGCGGTCAACTACGCCATCAACCGCAAGGGCATCGCCGAGAACCTGATGCGCGGCGGCAGCCAGCCGGTCTACACCGCCTGTTTCCGCACCCAGTTCGGCTGTGACACCAACGCCGCCATCAAGTACGACTACAGCGTGGCCAAGGCCAAGGAACTGCTGGCCGCGGCCGGCTACGCCAATGGTTTCGACACCGACATCTACGCCTACCGCGAGCGTGAAGTGGCCGAAGCGATCATCGGTGACCTGCACAAGGTCGGCATCCGGGCCCGGCTGCACTACCTGAAGTTCGCCGCCCTGCAGAACGAATACCGCAGCGGCAAGACCCCGATGACCTTCCAGGCCTGGGGCTCGTTCTCGATGAACGATACCTCGGCCTTCGCCGGCGTGTTCTTCAAGGGCAGCGCCGATGACATCACCAAGGACCCGCAATTGCAGCAGCTGGTGCAGGCCGGCGACACCTCGACCGATCCGGCGGTGCGCAAGACCAGCTATAGCAAGGCACTGGAGATGATTTCCAAGCAGGCCTACATGGCGCCGATGTTTTCGTATTCGACGTATTACGCATTCAATGCGCAGTTGAAGTTCCAGGGTTATCCGGACGAACTGCCGCGCTTCTACGAAGCATCCTGGAAATAAGCGTTTCTTGAGAAGGGAAGCCCGTCATGTTCATCTACATACTGCGCCGTCTCGTCATCGCCCTGTGCGTGGCGTTGACGGTGTCCGTGGTCAGCTTTTCGCTGCTGCACATGTCGGGCGACCTGGCCACGGCCATCGCCGGGCCCGAGGCCAGCGCCGCCCAGGTCGAGACGATTCGCGTCCAGTTCGGACTCGACCGGCCGATGACGGTGCAATACGTCGACTGGCTCAGCCGCGCCGTGCAACTCGATTTCGGCAAGTCGTTCTACTTCCAGGGGCCGGTGATGGAGATGATCGCCGAGCGCCTGCCGATCACCTTCAAGCTGGGCGGCAGCGCCTTGCTGCTGGCGATCCTGGTGGCCATTCCGCTGGGGGTGCTGGCGGCCATCTATCGCGATACCTGGCTCGACCGCATCGCCCTGATGATCGCCGTGGTGGGACAGGCCATGCCGAGCTTCTGGTTCGGCCTGACGCTGATCCTGATCTTTGCGGTCACGTTGCACTGGTTGCCGGTGGCCGGCAACGAGAGCTGGCAACATTTCGTGCTGCCGGCCGTGGCGCTGGGGTATTACGCGATGCCGGCCATGATGCGGCTGACCCGCTCGGGCATGCTCGAGGTGCTGGGTTCGGACTACATCCGCACTGCGCGCGCCAAGGGCCTGTCGCGTTCGCGGGTGGTATTCAAGCATGCGCTGCGCAATGCGGTCATTCCGGTGGTGGCGCTGGCTGCCGTGGAACTGGGCTTCATGCTGGGCGGCTCGGTGGTGATCGAGTCGGTCTATTCGATGCAAGGCCTGGGGCAACTGGCCTGGGACGCGATCTCGCGTAACGATTATCCGGTGGTGCAGGCGGTCGTGCTGTTGATTGCCATGTTCTATATCGGCCTGACCTTCCTGGCCGATGTCATCAATGCGCTGCTCGATCCGCGCATCCGTACCCGCTAACCGCGTCCAGCCTTCTCGCTTCAAGGAGCCGCCATGACCACTACTTCTTCCACCCTGCCGGCGACCAGCCTGCTGCAGGGTGCGCTCAAACCGACGCCGGTGTGGCGTCGCAAGCTCAACCGGACCCTGGGCCATCGCGGCCTGGTGCTGGGCGCCGTCGTGCTGGCCTTGATGATCCTGGCCGCCATCCTGGCGCCCTGGCTGGCGCCGCACGACCCGTTCGACCAGAACGTGTCGGCGCGCCTGATCCCGCCGATCTGGCATGCGCAGGGGAGCTGGGAGCACATACTCGGCACCGACAAGCTGGGCCGCGACTATCTGTCGCGCCTGATCTACGGCGCCCGCGTGTCGCTGATGATCGGTTGCGCCGCAGCCCTGATCTCGGGCCTGATCGGCACTACCCTGGGGGTGCTGGCGGGTTACTTCGGCGGTCGCGTCGATGCCGTCATCAGCTACATCATCACGACCCGCCTGGCGATGCCGGTGGTGTTGGTGGCGCTGGCCATGGCGTCGCTGGTGGGCGGCTCGCTGAAGGTGGTGATCATCCTGCTGGGCCTGCTGCTGTGGGACCGCTTTGCGGTGGTCACCCGCTCGGCCACGCAACAGATCCGCGACGCCGAATTCATCGCCGCGGCCAAGGCCATCGGCGCCTCCACGCCTTACATCCTGCTGCGCGAGATCGTGCCCAACATCATGGGCGCGCTGATCGTGGTGGCGACGCTGGAGATGGCGCACGCGATCCTGCTCGAAGCGACCCTGTCGTTCCTGGGCCTGGGGGTGCAGCCGCCGACGCCGTCGTGGGGCCTGATGGTGTCCGAAGGCAAGTCCTACATGTTCTTCAAGCCCTGGGTGATCGTGATCCCGGGCCTGGCGCTGGCGACCCTGGTGCTGGCGATCAATCTGGTGGGCGACGGCATCCGTGATGTCAACGCGCCCGACGGCCGCAACTGACCCGCAGGAGAAGACCATGAGTGTATTGCTCGATGTGAAGAATCTGCGGGTCGACCTGCCGACCGAGAACGGCATGCTGCATGCGGTGCGCGGCATCGACTTCCAGGTGCGGCGGGGCGAGATGCTGTGCCTGGTGGGCGAATCGGGTTGCGGCAAGTCGATGACGTCGCTGGCGTTGATGGGCTTGCTGCCGCGTCGCGCCCAGTGCAGCGCCGACCATATCCGCTTCGACGGGGTCGACCTGATGGGGCTGCAGGAGCGCCAGTTGATGCAACTGCGCGGCAAGCGCATGTCGATGATCTTCCAGGAACCGATGACCTCGCTCAATCCGGCCTACACCCTGGGCAACCAGTTGTGCGAGGCCTTGCTGCAGCAGCCGGGCGTGAGCCGGGCCGAGGCGCGCGAACGCGCCATCTATCTGTTGCATCGCACCGGTATCGCCAATGCCGAAGACCGGCTGCGCCAGTACCCGCACCAACTGTCGGGTGGGCTGCGCCAGCGCGTCATGATCGCCATGTCGCTCATGTGCAGTCCCGACTTGATCATCGCCGACGAGCCGACCACGGCGCTCGACGTGACCATCCAGGCGCAGATCCTGCGCATGATCCGCGAGTTGCAGCGCGAATTCGGCACTGCCGTGATCTTCATCACCCACGACCTGGGCGTGGTCTCGCGCATCGCCGACCGGGTGGCGGTGATGTATGCCGGCCAGGTGGTCGAGACCACGGAGGTGGCGCAGCTGTTCGAGCAGCCGCGCCATCCCTATACGCGCGGCCTGCTCAACTGCATTCCGGTGCGCGGCAAGACGCTGCCCGGCAGTCGCCTGCAAGCCATTCCAGGGGTGGTGCCGAGCCTGGTGGGCACGGTCACCGGATGCACCTTCCGCAACCGCTGTACGCTGGCCGACGCCGGCTGCGAGATCGAGCCGCCCATGACCGAACGCGGCGAGCCGGCGCACCCGCACCTGGCGCGCTGCCACAAGCTCGATGCGGTCGGGCAAACCGAACACATGGAGGTGCTGGCATGAACATGGGCGACATGGGCAGCTTGCTGCCGGACGAGCCGGCGCCAAAGGGCGACATCGCGCTGGAGTTGTGCGCGCTGTCGAAGGTCTATAGCTTGAAGCGCGGCATGTTCAAGCCGCCCGGCGAAATTCGTGCCGTCAATGATGTCTCGCTGCGCCTGTACCGGGGTGAGACGCTGGGCCTGGTCGGCGAATCCGGCTGCGGCAAGAGCACCCTGGCCAAGATGCTGCTGGGCTTGCTGGAGCCGAGCGCGGGCAATGTGCTGATCAATGGCCAGGAAGTCGATCCTACCCAGCGCCGCGAGAACGCGCGGCATATCCAGCCGATCTTCCAGGACCCTTACTCGTCGCTCAACCCGCGCAAGACGGTGGCCCAGATCGTCGGCCTGCCGCTGAAGCTGCATCGCATCGGCAACGCCGCCGAGCAGCAGCGCAAGGTGCGCGAGATCCTCGACCTGGTGGGCATGCCCGAACGCACCTACGGCCAGTATCCGAACCAGCTGTCGGGCGGCCAGCGCCAGCGGGTGGCGATTGCGCGCGCGCTGATCCTGCGCCCCGACATCCTGATCTGCGACGAACCCACCTCGGCGCTGGACGTATCGGTGCAGGCCCAGATCCTGAACCTGCTGCTGGACCTGAAGGCCGAGTTCGGCCTGACCTACCTGTTCATCAGCCACGACCTCGGCGTGGTCGAGCACCTGGTGGACCGGGTAGCGGTGATGAACCGCGGCAGCATCGTCGAGTTGCAAACACGCGAGAAGATCTTCAGCGACGCCCAGCATCCCTACACCCGCATGCTGTTGGCTTCGGCGTTGACGCCGGACCCGGGGCGCGGTATTCCCGAGCTGCTGGTAGAACAGTGAATAGCCCCTTCGAATCGAAACAGACCCAGAGGAGTAGCAACATGAGCAGAGCACAAGCCATCGCCCAGGTAGCAGCATATTTCGACGATGGCCGTTTCATGCAGACCCTGAAGCGCCGCGTGGCGATCCGTTCCGAAAGCCAGGAGCCGGACAGCCGCCCGCATCTCTACACCTACCTGCAGCAAGAGATTACGCCCTATCTGCAAGGCCTGGGATTCAGCACCGAGGTGGTCGAGAATCCGCTGCCCGGCGGCACCCCGTTCCTGATCGCCGAACGCACCGAGCCGCAGGCCGCCTTCACGGTCCTGACCTATGGTCACGGCGACGTGGTGCGCGGGTATGACAAGCAGTGGCGCGAAGGCCTTTTTCCATGGGAAATCGTGGTCGAGGGCGACCGCTGGTACGGACGCGGCATTGCCGACAACAAGGCCCAGCACACCATCAATTTTGCCGCGCTCGAGGAAGTCATGAAGGTGCGCGGCGGGCGGCTCGGCTACAACGTCAAGCTGATCCTTGAAATGGGCGAGGAAACCGGCTCGCCCGGGCTGGACGCTGTCTGCCGCCAGCATGCCGAACGGCTCAAGGCGGACGTCTTCATCGCCTCCGACGGGCCACGCGTGAATGCGCCGACGCCCACCATGTTCCTGGGCTCGCGCGGCGGCTGCAATTTCGATCTCAAGGTCAATTCACGCGAGGGTGGGCATCACTCCGGCAACTGGGGCGGCTTGCTGCGCAACCCGGGCGTGCGCCTGGCCAATGCGATTGCCTGCCTGGTCGATGGCCGTGGCCGCATCCGGGTGCCCAGCCTGTTGCCGGACAGCTTGCCGCAAAGCGTGCGCGATGCATTGGCGGATGTGACCGTGGGCGGCGGCGCCACCGATCCCGAGGTCGACGCCGAGTGGGGCGAGCCGGGGCTGACGCCGGCCGAACGCGTGTTCGGCTGGAACACGCTGGAAGTGCTGGCCTTCAAGACCGGCAATCCCGAGGCGCCGGTCAATGCGATTCCCGGTCACGCCAGCGCGCATTGCCAGATCCGCTTCGTGGTGGGCAGCGACGACCGCAATTTCATCGCCAACATTCGCGCGCATCTGGATGCGCATGGCTATCACGATGTCGAGGTGACGCTGTCCGGCGTGCAGTTTTCGGCCACCCGGCTCGATCCGGATGACGAATGGGTGCGCTGGGGGCTGGCCTCGATGCAGGAGACCAGCGGCAAGAAGCCCACGCTGTTGCCCAACCTGGGCGGCTCGTTGCCCAACGACGTGTTCTCCGAGACGCTGGGCCTGCCCACCCTGTGGGTGCCGCACTCGTATCCGGCCTGCTCACAGCACGCGCCCAATGAGCATATACTGGCCAGCGTCTCGCGCGAGTCGCTGCAGGTGATGGCGGGCCTGTTCTGGGACCTGGCCGAGCAGGGCAGCCAGGTGCTGGCGCGTCGCGCGACCGCCTGAACCGAACCCGGGATCATCACAATGAATAACGCCAATCTGTGCCAGGTCGCCGACCTGGCCGACATCAAGGACGAGATCGTCGAGATCCGCCGCCACATCCACCAGCATCCCGAGTTGTCGTTCGAAGAAGTCGATACCGCCGCGCTGGTGGCGGCGCGCCTGGAACAATGGGGTTTCGCCGTGACGCGCCACATCGGCGGCAACGGCCTGGTGGGCACGCTGCGGGTGGGTAGCAGCGGACGCAGCATCGGCTTGCGGGCCGATATGGACGCCTTGCCGATTCTGGAAGAAACCGGCTTGCCCTACGCCAGCGGCAAGCACGGCACGATGCACGCCTGCGGCCATGACGGGCACACCGCGATGCTGCTGGGCGCGGCGCGCCAGCTGGCGCGCACGCGCAATTTCGACGGCACGCTCAACCTGATCTTCCAGCCGGCGGAAGAGGCCGGCTTCAACAGCGGCGCGCAGAAGATGCTCGAGGATGGCTTGTTCGAGCGTTTTCCCTGCGACGCCATCTTCGGCATCCACAATCACCCGGGGGTAGCGGCCGGCACCTTCATGTTCCGTAGCGGCCCCTTCATGGCCGCCTGCGACACCGTCAAGATTCGCATCGTGGGCCGGGGCAGCCATGCCGCTCGCCCCCATCTGTCGGTCGATCCGGTGGTGACCGCCGCCAGCCTGGTGATGGCGTTGCAGACGGTGGTGTCGCGCAACATCGATCCGATGGAGACCGCCGTCATCACGGTCGGCGCGCTGCATGCCGGCAATGCCTCCAATGTGATTCCCGAATACGCCACGCTCGACATCAGCGTGCGCTCGTTCAAGGAAGACGTCCGGGCTTTGCTGGAAGAACGGATCCGGGCGCTGGTGGCGTCGCACGTCGACAGCTACGGCGCGCGGGCCGAGATCGACTACCTGCGCGGTTATCCGGTGCTGGTCAACTCCAGCGCCGAAACCGAATTCGCCCGCAGTGTGGCCGAAGAACTGGTGGGTCCGGAACATGTGATCGCGCCGTTCGGCCCGATTGCCGGCAGCGAAGACTTCGCCTATTACCTGCAGCAGCGACCGGGATGCTTCCTGCGGGTAGGCAATGGCCAGGGCCAGCCGATGCTGCACAACGCCCACTACGACTTCAATGACGACAACATCCCGGTGGGCGCGGCCTACTGGACGCGACTGGTGGAGCGTTACCTGGCGGCCAGGCCGGGCTGATGGTTTATGCCCTGGGGGTATAAGGGAATGACGTTTGCTTCGTTGTCCGCCAGGGGGCTGTTGGTTATAGTGAATCGTCTCCTCATCACTCCTGGACATGGACGTTGAGTTTCAACCCGCCCGGCATTGCCCGGCGGGTTTTTCTTTTTCCGCGCGGTAAGCGTTTCCTCCCGTTTCTTCCTCTTTTTCTCGACTGTGGCGCGCACGCCATGGTTGTTGTTTCGGTTCAGGAATTCCCCGATGGTAGGGGGCGACTCGAATGCCTAACATGAGCATCAATGAAACGAGGTCTGTAACGCACCGCAGTGGCAGAAGGAGTGCCTGAAGCTGGTGGGACCATTTGGAATATCACACCAGCAGGAGCAAGTCATGAGCTTCATTACCGAATCCGTACCAGGCGAGATCACCCTGATGTTTATCAGCTATCTGCTGTTCTGCACCGTGTTGATGTACCTGTTCGTGAAGACCGATCGCGAGTGGGGTCGCCTTGAAGTGTCGCTCGACGATGTGCCCCTGAAGTCGGATGCGCCTGTCGCCGCCATGCTCTTCGCAGGCGCCGATAACGGGGCGGAACCGGTTTACAGCGATATCGCGTTGCGCCAGTCGCTGCGTCATTGCGCCGCGCACCATCAGTCGAGTTGCTCCTGCTTCCTGCATGGTCAGCGCGACTCGCAGGGCTAAAGGATTGAAAGACAGGACCGTGTCAACGCACCATCACGGTTCTGGAGTGGGAAGGGAAGGTTGTAGGGGGTAGTAGTGGGCCGGGAGCTGGGGAGTGACCGGGGAAGTAGGTAGTAAGCAGTTAGTAATAGGCAGTGAGTAATACGCAGCGAGCAGTACGAACATGACTTCGCGGGAGTAGTGGTGCCTCCGTAGGTGGTGTGGCAGTACCGGCAGTATGTAGTTGCAGTTGGCAGTAGACGTAAGTCAGATGTTTCACAGTTAAGGTAAAGCAGTTGCTGTATGTGTAATGAACTACCGGTAAATGAGATGACCGCAGTTTGTTGGTTAAGCAGGTGCAGTAAATGTAGTAGCTGTAGAAGTAGTTCTTGAGGGTGAAACGGCAAGTCGTGAAGCTGCAAGGTTGGTCCAATGCGCGTCACGTGGCGGGAGTGGGAAGTTGACTCCCGGGAGCAGCCAGCGGCTTGCCGGTTCTTTTCCATGCGAAAATATCGCATGCAAAATCCATCTTCCTCCGCGCACAACACGCGCCCGCTGATTCCACTGGCCGATTATCAGCGCATCTTCCGTGTCATCCATTCCGTCCTGAGCAGTGTCGAGGCCGATATTCCGGCGGCGTCATTCTTCTTTAGCGTTACTGCCGCCCAGATTCTCAAGAAGTTCTACAAACGCAATGCCTTCCCGGTCGCCGGCGCCGCGTTCTACCTGGTCGATCGCGAGCAGGGCGCAGCCTTGTCGTTCGGCGCCATTGCCGATGACGGCCAGCTCAGCAGCAACCATGACGCCTTCCACGCCTGGGTCCAGTGCGATGGTTACGCGATCGACTTCATGGCGCCGGTGTTCCAGGAACTGCTGGGCGATGCCGGCCATGCGATGCCGGTACCGCGTCGCATGTTCCAGAAGAACCTGGCGCGCATGAGCGCCTCGCACACCGACCTGGCGGCGCCGGGCGATTTCTTCCTGGCGGCCGATCTGGCGCTGACGCGCACGATGTTGCAGCAGTTCATGGCCAAGAAGGCGCTGACCAACCTGTCGGAAGTGTGCCTGGACTGGTACCGCAAGCCACCCAAGTCCATGCCCGACGACCTGGCGCTGCAAGGCGCAGAAGGCGAGATCAGCCGCATCCGCCTCAATGGCATGGCGGTGGATGGCGTCTGGTAAGTCGGTGTGAATGGCGGGACGGGCGGGGTGACGGGCGACTGCTGCTGCGATGCCCCCGTAAGGAGGGTGTGCTGGACGAGTGTCCAACACACCGTGCGATCATGCATATCGGTTGCATGTACCGCACCAGAAGCGTCACGATAACGCAGGCATATGACGCCGGCGTGACATCATCGGCCACCGCCAGCTGTCATTGACGCGTCATATGCCAGCGCTAAGATCGCTGCTGTCTCCTCTGTACCTGTTGCAGATATCTGGCCTGTGATGCTTGTCGTCACGGGCCTTTTTTTGTTCTGCGATCGGGCGCCTGCCCATTTGTCGCTCTCGATGATATTTCCCTTCTGGATCAATGACTTGCCCTGCTTGCCAGGGCATTATCCACAAGCTTGCGCACACAAAATGTGGATATCCTGCGCGGGCGGTCGCGCTGCGCTTTGCCGCTGTTTTCTGCCTCGAATTGACGCACATTGCGGCGTTGTCAAAAATGCCTTTCCAATCAAGGACTTGTCCGGGATGTCAGAACGTTCTCCACAGTCTTGCACACAAAATCTGTGCATATCTGTGCGCACGGCGTCATCGTCGCGCCGGTGGATATCCGGGCGACGTGGGCTGCCACCGCTTGCCTCGTATTGAAAATAAGCTTTTGGATCAATGACTTGAGTGACTTCTCAAGCGGTTCTGCACAGGCTTGCCACCAGAAAATGTGGATATCTTTGTGCCGGGAGACGAGCGCCGTGGCAGCGTGAAAGGGTGTTTTTTCGCCATTTGCACGGCTTTGTCGCGCAAATGGAAAAACCATATAAATCAATTGCTTGTGTCGGTTTTCAAAGGCTTTTCCACAGGCTTGCCACCAGAAAATGTGGATATCACCCCCGATCGCAGGCGCCGACGGTGCTGGTCACGGATGCGCCCGGATCGGGTCAAGCCTGCAGCGTTTCGAAAATTCCCTTTTGGCTCAATGACTTGAGTGGGTTACCCAGCGGCTATGCACAGGCTTGCCCCCGGAAATTGTGCATAAGCCGGGGCGCAGCGATGGCCGCCGCTTCAGCCGTTGTCCGGCGCGGTATAGGGTTGCACGCTGACGGCTGTCATGCTGTAGCCGGCGGCGCCCATCGAGGTGTCGGAATGGTCGATCTTGATCACGCCGCTGATCCATACCGCGTCCATGGTGCGCAGGTTCTTGACGGCCTTGCTGCTGCGCACGTGGATGATCTGGTTGGCCGGTGGTGGCGGGACGTGGATGCAGGCGCCGAAGTAGGGCACCAGCAGGAATTCCTTGAGCGCCTCGCCTTCGCGGTCGAGCGACACGATGAAGCCGGGGATGCGGATCGCATTGCCCTCGACGCTCTTGTCGACCGGCGCATCGCGCCAGTACTTCTTGGCCTTCCACAGGGCTGCCGCGGCGCGCGGGTCGTTGTCGTCGAGCTGGTCCAGCTGCAGGCCCTTGAAGGGCGCCATGGCGTCCCAGTCTTTCGGGATCAGGCTTTCCCACGCCACCTCGCGAAAACCGTCGACCATCTTGCCGGACGGCTTGTAGGGTTGGTCCATTACGCTCGGACTCTGCTTGAGATGGTCGCCCACCTGGTATTGCGCCACGCCGCCGACGGTGCTGCCGCTGTCGGCGCGGGCGGTGACGGCCGGCACCGAGCCGACCGGCGCATTGGCGCCCGCTGCCGTTGGTGGCAACGGGGCGGGAGCAGCGGTGGAGGTGGCCGCAGCCGGTTCGTCGGCATGGCCGATCATGCGCACCGCCGTGCCGACCAGCAAGCCGGCGGCGACGATGCCGCCGATCCAGTAGAGAGATTTCATGATGGGTTCAGATTCTTGGAGTAAGGCCGTCGGACAGGCTCAGGCGATAAGCGCGCAGCCCGGGCAGCAGGCTGGCCACGAAACCTGCCGCCACGGTCCCGGCGAGTAATTGTAGTTCGCCTGCGGCCGGCCATGCCGCCTGCAGCAGGATGCCAAAGCGCGCCGCCAGGCTCGGGCCCAGTACCAGCAGCAAGCCGCTCAGCAGCGCCAGTCCGGCCACCACGCCGGCCAGCATCACGCCCAGTCCTTCGATGCACAGCAGGATGAAGACATCCAGCGGGCGCGCGCCCACCGAACGCAGGATCGCCAGTTCGCGCCGGCGCTCGCCCAGGCTGGCCATGATGGCCGCCACCAGGCCGGCCAGGCCGACCACCACCACCATGGCCGAGACCAGCAGCAAGGCGTTCTCGCCGATGCCGACGATCTCCCACAACTGGTCCAGCGCCACGCCCGGCAGCACCGCCATGAGCGGCTCGTTGAAGCCGATGCCGTCGGCGATGTCGCGCTGCACGCGAAACACGGCGGCACGGCTTTTCAGGCCGACCAGCACGGCAGTGATGCTGGTCGGCGTGAGGTCGAACTTCTTGACCAGGCCGGGGGCGATATGCAGGCCCGGCAGCGGCGCCCCGCCTTCCCAGTCGAGATGGATGGCTTGCATGGCATCGAGGCCGATGTGCACCGTGCGGTCGACCGGGGTGCCGGTGCGCGCCAGGATGCCGGTCACCACAAAGGGTTTGTCGGCATGTTCGGCCAGATGGGGACCGCCCATCCCGCCCATGCCGTGCGACAGCACGATATGGTCGCCCAGCCGGTAGTGCAGGCGCTCGGCCACATCAGCGCCCAGCACCGTGTCGAAGACATCGGCGAAGGGGCGTCCTTGCGCCAGTTGCAGCGCGTGGCCGTCGCCGTAGTGGAAGTGGCGGAAGTAATCGCCATTGGTGGCTAGCACCGCAAAGCCGCGATGCGAGTCGCCCAGCGACAGCGGGATGGTCCAGGCCACGGCCGGGTTCTGCGCCAGCGCCCGGGCGCTGTCCCAGCCCATGTTGTTGGTGGCGCCGCCGATACGGAAGATCGAGTACAGCATCAGCTGGATCGGGCTGGTGCGCGCGCCCACCACCAGGTCGGTGCCCGACACCGATTGGGCGAAGCCGGCGCGCAGCTCGTGGCGCACCCGTTCGATGCCGAGCAACATGGTGGTGGACAGGGCGATGGCCAGCAGCATCAGGCCCAGCGTGAAGCGCCGGTTCCAGGCGCTGCGCGCGGCCAGGCGTAGCAGCAGCTTCATGCCAGGTCCTCCGCCGCGCTGGCGCGGTTGATCTGCTCAAGCGCGATGCGGGTGTCGAAGCGCTGCGCCAGCCGCAGGTCGTGGCTGACAAACACCAGCGCCGACGCGCTGTGCCGGCACTGCTGTTGCAGCAGGTCCAGGAAGCCTTGCTGGCGGTCGCTGTCGAGGGCCGAGGTCGGCTCGTCGGCGATGATGATGTCAGGCCGGCCGATCAGGGCGCGGGCGGCCGCCACCCGTTGCTGCTGGCCGATCGACAGTTGCGCGACGTCGCGCATCCAGAGCGCCGGCGCCAGGTCGAGGCTGGCCAGCAGCGCTCGCGCGGCCTGCGGCAGATCATCGGCGTGCTGCAACGCGCGCTCGCGGCGGATGGGCGAGAAGCGGCACGGCAACAGCACGTTGTCGATCACCGAGAGATAGGGCAGCAGGTTGAATTGCTGGAAGATGAAGCCCAGGTGGTCGACCCGGAAACGGTCGCGCCGGCTGGCCGCCAGCGATTGCAGCGGCTGGCCCAGGACGCTCACGCTGCCGCGCTGGGCAATGATGATGCCGCCGATGATGGCCAGCAAGGTGCTCTTGCCGCTGCCGCTGGGGCCGCTGACGAAGACCTGCTGGCCAGCCTCGACGCGTAAGTCATCGAGGACCAGGGCCGGGGCGGCCTGGCGCGGCCAGGTGAAGGACAGGTCGTTGAGCCAGATGGCCGGTGCAGCCGTCATGGAGTCACGCTTATTGGATCGGGATCACGCCGTTGCCCGGCGCCAGCTGAAACGCGCCTTGCTTCTTGGGCGTGGCCAGCTGGACATCGATGCGCTGCAAGCCCGGGAATGCGCCCAGCAACTGGCTGGCGTCGACCACCGTCAGGGCGCCGGGGCTGGCGCACACCAGCGTGAAGTCGCCGTCGAGATCGGCATGGCCGTCACGGGGGGGCGCTTCGCCGGTGGCAGGGGCGTTTTCACCCAGCAATGCGGGCGTGAGCACCGGCGAGGTCAACTGGATCTCGGCGATCTTGCAGCCGGCTGCCGCATCGGTGGCGAACATGCGGGTCACATCGCGCAGCGTGCGCGCCATCAACTCGACGGCCTGCTTGTCGGCCGCGCTGGAGGGAACGTGTTCGAAACCGACCAGATTGGCCAGCGGCGAATCGAGGTGAAAGGTGAGGGTATTGCCTTCGAGCGCCGCGTCGAGACGGGCCACGCCGTGCACATGCGCCGGATGATTGCCGGCACGGGCGTCTTGCGCCTGCGCCGGTGCCTGGTAGGCCGCGCCCAGGGCGGCAGCGAGCAACAGCCCGGTCATGGCCAGCGTGGATGGGCGGAGAGTGAACTTGCTGAGTTTGCGCAACATGGTCGACTTTCGATTGCGAATTGACGGACAAGGTCAGCATTGTGACCCTTTCCGTAGAAAAATTTCTATCCTGTTACATCCTGCAACAGCGTTGCATTATAATTCGGCTTCTCTTAACTTTTGCAACTCGGTTGCGACTATGCCCAGGCCCGGTCGCGCTGCAGATTGTCATCACTTTATCCGGGTTGCCTGTCGTGTCGTGGCTTAATTATCACTGGTTCAAACATGGCGTGCTCGCCAGTCCCTGGTGGCAGCGCGTGCTGCTGGTGTTGCCCGTATGCGCCCTGTTGTGGCTGGGCGTGGCCTGGGCGCTGGGAGGGCAGGCATGAGCGCCGCCATTACCCTCGAGAACCTGACCGTCAGTTATCGCCGCCATCCGGCGCTGCACCACGTCAATGGCGCCTTCGCGCGCGGTTCGCTGACGGCGGTGGTCGGCCCCAATGGCGCCGGCAAGAGCACCTTGCTCAAGAGCATGCTGGGGCTGATCCGCTGCAATGACGGGCGGGTGGTGACCCATGTCGACGAACGGCGCATCGCCTATCTGCCGCAGCAGGCAGAGATCGACCGCAGCTTTCCGCTGTCGGTGCTCGATTGCGTGCTGCTGGGTTATTGGGCGGCGCAAGGTAACTGGGGCCGCATCAGCGAACCGATGATCGAGCGCGCGCGTCGTTCGCTGCAGGCGGTGGGGCTGGACGGCTTTGCCGGGCGCACCGTGTCCAGCCTGTCGGTGGGACAGTTCCAGCGGGTGCTGTTTGCGCGCATCCTGCTGCAGGATGCCGAGGTGATCCTGCTGGACGAACCCTTCAATGCCATCGATGCCCGCACCACCAGCGACCTGCTGCGCATCATCGGCGCCTGGCATGCCGAAGAGCGTACCGTGATCGCGGTGCTGCACGACCACGAGCAAGTGCGCCGGGCGTTTCCGCAGACGCTGCTGCTGGCGCGCAATGTGGTGGCCTGGGGCGACACCGCCGAGGTCCTGTGCGACGACAACCTGCTGCGCGCACGCGCCATGGCCGAAGCCGTCGACGACGGCGCCGGGGTATGCCAGGTCGACGCCGAGCAGGTGCTGGCGCTGACCCGCCGACCAGGCGCGCACGCCCATGGCGATCACCGGCATGGTGGCCTGCAATGATGCTGTGGACCGCGTTTCACCAATTTGCCATCGCCCCGTTCCAGGAATTCTCGTTCATGCGCCGGGCGCTGGTGGCGGCCTTTGCGCTGGCGCTGGGCAGTGCGCCACTGGGCGTGCTGCTGACGCTGCGCCGCATGAGCCTGTTCGGCGAGGCCCTCAGCCACGCCGTGCTGCCCGGGGTGGCGGTGGGCTTCATCTTCTTCGGTTTGTCGTTGCCGGCCTTGAGCGTGGGTGGCTTTGCCGCCGGCGTGCTGGTGGTGGCGCTGGCCGGGTGGATCAGCCGCCATACCGAACTCAAGGAAGACGCCAGCATGGCCGCCATCTACGTGGTGGCGCTGGCGCTGGGCGTGATCCTGATTTCTCGCCACGGCACCCAGCTCGATCTGCTGCATATCCTGTTCGGCAACGTGCTGGGCGTCGATAGCGAAGGCTTGCTGCTGATCGCCGGCGTGGCCAGCGTGAGTGTGCTGGCCATTGCGGCCTTGTATCGCGGCCTGCTGCTGGAAAGCTTCGATCCGGCGTTCATGGCGGTGGGGCGCGGCGCGCGGCGCGGCGGCGCCTGGTACCAGCAGGCCTTCCTGATGCTGGTGGTGCTCAACCTGGTGGCTTCGTTCCAGACGCTGGGCACGTTGATGGCGGTCGGCCTGATGATGTTGCCGGCCGTATCGGCCCGCTTGTGGCACGACACCTTGCCGGCGCAACTGTGCAACAGCGTGCTGCAGGCCGCCGCCGCCGGTTATTTCGGCTTGTTGCTGTCGTATTACGCCTCGGTGCCGTCGGGCCCGGTGATCATCGTCTGTGCCGGCGTGTTCTACGCGCTGTCGCTGCTGTTTGCGCCGCGCGGCTGGTTGCCGCGCCTGCTGCGCCGCCCGCATCTGCAGGGCTGAATTTTCTTCCTGGAGTCCTTATGAACATTCTTCGTCGATTCACGACTGGCCTGCTGGTCAGCCTCCTGGCCGGCGCCGCGCTGCCGGCGCTGGCTGCCGAGCGCATCCCGGTGGTGGCCAGTTTCAGCATCCTGGGCGATATTGTGGCCCGGGTCGGTGGTGATCGCATCGCCGTCACCGCCCTGGTCGGCCCCGACCAGGACGCCCACGTGTTCCAGCCGGCCCCGGCCGATATCAAGGCCGTGGCACGCGCCCGCCTGGTGGTGATCAACGGCCTCGGTTTCGAAGGCTGGACCGAGCGCCTGACCCAATCGGCCGGTTATCGCGGCAGCATCGTGACGGCCTCGGCCGGCATCAAGCCCCGTGCCCGTGTCGAGGAGCATGACGAGCATGAAGAAGCCGGCCATGATCACGACCATCACCATCACGGCAGCAACGACCCGCACGCCTGGCAAGACCCCCGCAATGTGGTGGTCTATGTCAACAACATCGCCGCCGCCCTGGTCGCGCTCGATCCCAGCGGCGCGGACGCATATCGTCGCAATGCCCAGGCCTATATCGCCCAGATCGAAGAACTCGATCGCTGGGCGATCCAGCAGTTTGCGCAGATTCCCCAGGCCAAGCGCCGCGTCATCACCTCGCATGACGCCTTCGAGTATTTCGGCGCGCATTACAAGGTGCGCTTCCTGGCGGCCCAGGGCGTGTCTACCGACAGCGAGCCGAGCGCGCGTGAAGTGGCGGGCCTGATCCGCCAGATCCGCAGCGAAAAGATCCGCGCATTGTTCTTCGAGAACATGAGCAACCCGCGACTGCTGGAGCAGATCGCCCGCGAGGCAGGCGTCACGCCCGGCGGCAAGCTGTATGCCGACGCCTTGTCGGGCAGCACCGGGCCGGCGCCCGATTACCTCAGCCTGATGCGCTACAACATCAAGCAGTTGCTGGAAAAGATCCGCCTGAACTGAGTCACGTCAAATCGCGTATGCTTGGTGCCCGTTGAACCGGAACGCATTTCTAACAAGGAGAAGACAAGCATGAGCATCGTTACCGTCGTGGCCATCATCACCGCCAAGCCTGGCAAGCGCGAAGAACTGCTGGCGATCGCCCGCGCCAACCTGGCTGCGGTGCGCGCCGAAGAGGGATGCATCGAGTATGGCCTGACCGTCGACGTCGATGGTTTCGGCCCATCCCAGGCGCCGATGGGGCCGGACACCTTTGCCTTCGTCGAGAAGTGGGCCAGCGAAGACGCGTTGCGCCTGCATTTCACGTTGCCGCACATGACCGATTATCGCGAGAAGTCCAAGGACCTGATCGCCGAGCGCGCGGTGCATATCCTCAAGTCGGCCGATTGATTGTCGGCCCGCCGGGCCTGCCCGGGCCGGGACACGCTCAGTGTTCGCCCGGGAAGTCCGCCGCATGGGTGCGCTCGGCATCATAGGCGGAGGCCTGGCCCATCTGCGCGAGCCAGGTGATGAAGGTCTTGAGCGCCGGATTCGATTCGGCCGCGCTGCGATACATCATGTGGAATCCTTCCCCATGCAATACCACCTCCGGAAACAGTTGCACCAGGCGCCCATGCGCCAGGTCGTCGTCGACCAGCGCCAGCGTGCCCATGGCCACGCCCAGATCGGTGGCGGCCGCCTGCAAGCTGAGGAAGAAGTGTTCATAGACGGTGCCGGGCATCTTCTTGCGCACCGCCACGCCGGCCTTGCCCAGCCACTGCGACCAGGCTGCGGCCCGGCTCGACAGGTGGATCAGCGGCACTTCGACCAGGTCGCGCGGCACCTTGATCGGGTGTAGCTCGAGAAAGTGGGGCGAGGCCAGCGGCACCGACACGTCATCCAGGAAGCGTACGCATTCGTAGCCGCTGCGTACCAGCGGGCTGCGCCACAGGATGACGTCGAACGGGTCTTTGACGTCCTCGAAGTACTCGGACATGGTGGTGGTGACCCGCACCTCGATGCGCGGATTGTCGATCTGGAACTGGGACAGCCGCGGAATCAGCCAGCGCATGGCCACCGATGGCGCGGCGATGAGGCGCACCACGCGGCTTTGCCCGGCCATTGACAATTGCTCGGCCGCCAGCGCGATGCGGTCCAGGCTGGCCTTGACCTCGGCATAGAACAGCAGGGCCGCCTCTGTTGGTTCCACGCCACGGGACTGACGCGAAAACAACGGCTGGCCGAAGTATTCCTCCAGCAACTTGATCTGTTGGCTGACCGCACTGTGGGTGATGAACAATTCATGCGCCGCCTGGGTCAGGCTGCGGGTGCGCACGGCGGCTTCGAATACTCTCAGGGTCTTGAGCGGTGGCAGGGAAGACGACATGATGTAAGAAAAACTTATAGTGGTGTCGGAAAATGTTGCTTTGCAAAAGACAGGCTCGACCTTATTCTTCAATCACCGAAACGTTTAACAGTGAGAGAAGATCATGAACACCGTAAGTGTACTTGTCAAAGATGCCGGTTTTTCTAACAATTTGCGCAGCCTGGTCGAGCTGGTCCGTTTTGCCATCCAGAGCATCGTCAACGCCCATGCGCTGAAGCCGGTCGAGTTTGTTGCTGATCAGCAAGAAGCTGCCCTGTTTGCCGGCGTGACCAACCATGACGAACTGGAACAACGCCTGCTGCAACGCGAACGTGCTCACCTGTATGCATTGATGGTGCTGGGCGCGAAGGTCTGATGAAGTAAATTGTCGTTCCCGCGATGTCATCGGGAAGTTGTAGAAGTTGTCAGGAAAGAATCAGGCCACGCGTCATGTCGCCGGCTCCGGATTGCGGAGCCGCCAGGCCAGTCGGCAACGGTAGCATCCATCAAACAGTCGTACCCGTAACACCAGCCAATCCCCGCCCGTGCGGGGATTTGTCGTTTATGGGCACGACCGGTCGGACCAGTCCGACCGTCCCGGCCTCAGGCGGGGCGTTTTTCCAGCAGGCGCATGGCGCCGAACAGGTCCTGCATGCCCTGATGCTCGATGAAGCTGAGGTTGTACGGGTGTTCGGCCACGGCCCGTGGAAAACGCTGCACCAGCGGCAGGCTGTGCAATTGTTCGGCGATCTTGCCCCACAACACCAGCGTCGGCGCGGCCGTGCCCTGTCGGCTGGCATGCTCGGCGAGCGCCTGCAATACGGTCTCGAAGAATGGTTTCCAGGCGCGGGCGTCTTTCACCGGCGCCACATGGGGTCGAAACACCAGGCTGGCATTGAGCAACAGAAAGCCGTGCGCGGTCAGGTTGTGCTGCAACTCGGCCAGTGTCTGGATGGTGCCAGCGCCATCGACCGTGGCTTGCGCCGCCACGCCTGCCAGCGCATCGCCGGCGGTGTTGCCGGGCTGCAGCGAACCGTCGGCGACCAGCAGCATCTTCATGAAGTTGCGCAGCGAGGTGGCGCGATTGACCTGCTTGGACAAGCCCTTGTCGGACCATAGCGAACCCACCGCGCCATCCATGAAGCACACCCCGGTGGCGCTGGCCGCGCGCGGGTAGGGGCCTTCACCCACCAAGACATAACGTACCTGGTCGATCGGTTGCGCGAATGCAGCGAACAGGCGGCCTTCGGTGGGCAGGTAGTCGTCCTGCGCCAGCAGCGCAAGATAGGCGGGGTCGGCTGTTGCGATGGCGTCCAGGCCGTCACGCAAGGCGGCGTGCCAGGAAGGGTCGGCGCTCTGGATCAGCGCGAGGAGATTGGCGGGGAGGGTTGTCGTCATGGCTTGCCGTCTTTTGAGGTGGCGGCATTATAGCGAGGGTTGGGCCGGCTGCCGATAAAGCCACCGAGCCCATTGAGGCCCGGTGGGCGAAACCGGTCACGCCACTGCCGAATCGCTGCCCGAGGCGCCGAACAACTGCTGCTTGAGCAGTTGCAACTGGTCGCGCGCCGCCGCCGCCTTCTCGAATTCCAGGTTCTTGGCATGATCCTGCATCTGCTTTTCGAGGCGCTTGATCTCTTTACTGATCTGCTTCTCGCTCATGGCCTCATAGTTCTTCTGCTCTTGCGCCACCATCAGTTCGGCGCGTGCTTCGGAGGGATTGAAGACGCCATCGATCAGTTCGCGGATTTCCTTCTTGATGCCGGTCGGGGTGATGCCGTTGGCTTCGTTGAAGGCCACCTGTTTTGCGCGACGGCGCTCGGTCTCGTCGATCGCCTTGTGCATCGAATCGGTAACCCGGTCGCCATACAGGATCGCCATGCCGTTGAGGTTACGCGCGGCGCGACCGATGGTCTGGATCAGGCTGCGCTCGGAACGCAGGAAGCCTTCCTTGTCGGCATCCAGGATCGCCACCAGCGACACTTCGGGAATATCCAGGCCCTCGCGCAGCAGGTTGATGCCGACCACCACATCGAAGGTGCCCAGGCGCAGGTCGCGAATGATCTCGACCCGCTCGACGGTATCGATGTCGCTGTGCAGATAGCGCACCTTGATGCCGTTGTCCGACAGGAACTCGGTCAATTGCTCGGCCATGCGCTTGGTCAGCGTGGTCACCAGCACCCGCTCATCCTTGGCCACGCGGTCGGTGATCTCCTGCATCAGGTCGTCGACCTGGGTGGTGGCGGGGCGCACCGAGATGATCGGATCGACCAGTCCGGTGGGGCGCACCACTTGCTCCACCACCTGGTCGGCATGGGTGTTCTCGAAGTCGGCCGGGGTGGCTGAGACGAAGATGGTCTGGCGCATCTTGCCCTGGAATTCGTCGAACTTGAGCGGCCGGTTGTCGAGCGCCGATGGCAGGCGGAAGCCATAGTCGACCAGATTCACCTTGCGTGCCCGGTCGCCGTTGTACATGCCGTTCAACTGGCCGATCAGCACGTGCGACTCGTCGAGGAACATCAAGGCATCCGGCGGCAGGTAATCCACCAGCGTCGGCGGCGGATCGCCCGGTTTGCTGCCCGACAGGTGGCGCGAATAGTTCTCGATGCCCTTGGTGAAACCGATCTCGGTCATCATCTCGAGATCGAAGCGGGTGCGCTGCTCCAGCCGCTGCTCTTCGATCAGCTTGTTCTCTTTACGGAAGAACTCCAGCCGGTCGCGCAACTCCTCCTTGATGGTTTCGATGGCGCGCAACACGGTGGCGCGCGGCGTCACATAGTGCGAACCGGGGTAGATGGTGAAGCGCGGGATTTTCTGGCGCACGCGGCCGGTGAGCGGATCGAACAGTTGCAGGCTGTCGATTTCGTCGTCGAAGGTCTCGATGCGCACCGCCAGTTCGGCATGCTCGGCGGGGAACACGTCGATGGTGTCGCCCCGCACCCGGAAGGTGCCGCGCCCGAAGTCGGTTTCATTGCGCTTGTACTGCATCTGGATCAGGCGCGCGATGACGTCGCGCTGCGATACCTTGTCCTTGGCGCGCAGGGTCAGGATCATCTGGTGGTATTCGTTGGGGTTACCGATACCGTAGATGGCCGACACGGTCGCCACGATCACTACGTCGCGCCGCTCCATCAGCGACTTGGTGCACGACAGCCGCATCTGCTCGATGTGTTCGTTGATCGAGGAGTCCTTCTCGATGAACAGGTCGCGCTGCGGGACGTAGGCTTCCGGCTGGTAGTAGTCGTAGTAACTAACGAAGTATTCCACCGAGTTATGCGGGAAGAACTCACGGAATTCGCTGTAGAGCTGCGCCGCCAGCGTCTTGTTGGGCGCGAACACGATGGCCGGCCGTCCCAGGCGGGCGATGGTATTGGCCATGGTGTAGGTCTTGCCAGATCCGGTCACCCCCAGCAGGGTCTGGAAGAACAGGCCGTCCTTGACGCCCTCGACCAGCTTGTCGATCGCGGCCGGCTGGTCGCCGGCAGGCGGAAACACCTGGTACAGCTTGAAGGGCGAGTCGGGAAAGGTGATGAACTTGCTATCGTCGAGCTCGGGGGTAATTGGGGTCAGTTCGGCCATGATGATCGGTAACCTGCGTGGATTGGGGGATTGCCTGAATTCGGTGCGCAGCACGCCCGCCAACGGGCATTGCAAGATGGAAACGCGGGTTGTTCTTGATGTTCTACGATTCTAAATATTACCGACTATTGTTTCTTCAAGCGCGACAGGCCGTTGATACATGCCGTTTTTGCAGGTGTAGATGCAGATTCGGCATGCGCCATCGGCTGTTTGTATCTGTAATTGGCGTGCGACATTTGTTAGAATGCGATGTTGCAAAACGGTGCAGGGTCGGCAACCTTCCTGCATTCTCCCCTTTACTGCAGCGCCTCGTTGCAGCTAACTTTTCATGTTATCACGATGACCGCACCCGCCTCTGCCTCCCTGTTCTCTGCCATTGAAATGGCGCCGCGCGACCCGATCCTGGGCGTGACCGATGCCTATAACGCCGACCAGAATCCGGCCAAGACCAACCTCGGCGTGGGCGTCTACTATGACGACAATGGCAAGGTGCCGCTGCTGCAATGCGTGCGTCGTGCCGAGGCAGAGCTGGCCGCCAAGCTGGCGCCCCGTACCTACCTGCCGATCGACGGCCTGGCCACTTACGACCGCGCGGTGCAAGATCTGGTGTTTGGCGCCAGCAGCGCCGTGGTCACCGAAAAACGCGCGATCACCGTGCAGGCGCTGGGCGGTACCGGCGCACTGAAGCTGGGCGCCGACTTCCTCAAGCATTTCTCGCCGGCTGGCACCGAAGTCTGGATCAGCGACCCAAGCTGGGAAAACCACCGCGCCCTGTTCGAGATGGCCGGCTTCAAGGTCAGCGCCTATCCTTACTATGATGCAGCCACGCGCGGCGTGAACTTTGCCGGCATGCTGGACGCGCTCAAGACCATGAAGGCCGGTTCGGTGGTGCTGCTGCACGCCTGCTGCCACAACCCGACCGGCGCCGACCTGAGCGCCGACCAATGGACCGAGGTCATCGAAGTGGTGACTTCGCGCGGCCTGGTGCCTTTCCTCGACATGGCTTACCAGGGTTTCGGTGATGGCATCGAAGAAGACGGCAAGGTCGTGCGTCGCTTCGCCGAGGCCGGTGGCCCGCTGTTCGTCTCGAACTCGTTCTCGAAGTCGTTCTCGCTCTATGGCGAGCGCGTCGGCGCCTTGTCCATCGTCGGCGCCAGCGCCGAAGAAGCCGCGCGCGTGCTGTCGCAGTTGAAGCGCGTGGTGCGCACCAACTATTCCAATCCGCCGATCCATGGTGGCCAGGTAGTGGCGACCGCACTGGCATCGCCAGAGCTGCGCAAGCTGTGGGAGGACGAACTGGCCGAGATGCGCGTACGTATCCGCGAAATGCGCCAGTTGCTGGTGGCCAAGCTGAAGGAACAAGCCCCGGCGCACGACTTCGACTTCGTGATCAAGCAACGCGGCATGTTCTCGTATTCGGGCCTGACCAAGCCGCAGGTCGACCGTCTGCGCAACGAGTTCTCGATCTACGCCGTCGATACCGGCCGCATCTGCGTGGCGGCATTGAACACCAAGAACATCGACAACGTCGTCGCTGCCATCGCCAAGGTGCTGTAAGGTGGAATGTCCCTCGAAAGAGGGGCATTTTTGATAAAAAGTTTTTGACAAGAAGCAAAAATCCCGTCATAATCTTTTTCTCAGCTGTTCCCTGATAGCTCAGTCGGTAGAGCGACGGACTGTTAATCCGCAGGTCCCTGGTTCGAGTCCAGGTCGGGGAGCCAAAAAATTTGAAAGCCTCGCATCCGTGCGAGGCTTTTTCAATTAGTCGAAGGGCGTTGTCGGCATGATCGATAACGACTGATCGATTTAGTTTTTGTTGTGAAATTTGCGCCAGAGGGCAGGGCGCAAACGTGATTGGAAACGGGTGTAAAAATTTCTTGCCTGCACTCTGGCGCAGAGAGAAAAATTCGTTCATAATCGCGCCCTCATCTGTTCCCTGATAGCTCAGTCGGTAGAGCGACGGACTGTTAATCCGCAGGTCCCTGGTTCGAGTCCAGGTCGGGGAGCCACAGAACATGTAGTAGAAAAAAGCACTCACGAGCGATCGGGGTGCTTTTTTTTCGTCTTTTCAGTGCGGGGGAATCGACCTGCGGCAGGGTGTGATTGTTATTGTCAATTCGAGTGTTTCCTTTCTCTGGGGACATTGACGCAGGAGTCTTGGCGAAGTAGGATTTAATCCTACTCTACAAGGGGGTATCATGCGATCGACCCAGCAATTCAGTATTACACTGCCGAACGAAATGGCGGACATCGTAAAAGGCAAAGTTGCCGCCGGCGAATATGCGACCGAGAGTGAAGTCATCAGGGATGGCTTGAGGGTATTGATGGCACGTGACAGGGCGATGGAAAGTTGGTTGCAGCAGTCGGTTGGGCCAGCCTATGACGCGTTGAAGGCCAACCCTGAGCGCGCAGTCACCCTTGATGAGATGCGCGCGACGCTCGCTTCCGAGCACCAGAAATCCAAAGCAAAAGCGTGAATCGGCGCGCAGTTATTTTTACGCCAGAAGCGCAACAGCAGCTTACCGAGTTGTATCGCTATATCGCAAATGCAGCTTCACCAGATACTGCCGAGCGCTATACCACTTCTATCGTGACCTGTTGCGAAAGCCTGCAGGATTGGCCGCATCGAGGCACGTGTCGAGACGACGTGCGCCCAGGGCTCAGGACGACACATTATAAAAAGCGTACGGTGATTGCCTTTGATATCGGGCCTGACCTGGTATCGATCATCGGCATTTTTTATGGCGGGCAAGACATCAAGGCATCATCGTTCTCCGAATTGGTTGATTGACGCCTCAGCGCAACCCATCCCCCTCAACCGGAATAAAACTCAAGCGCGGAATCCATAATAGGAATCCTACCGAGAGCACTGCCACTGCGCCGGCGATCCACAATGCCGACGGATTCTCGGCGAACTGCACCGGATAGATCTTCACGGCCGCCAGCAAGCCCACGGTGTTGCCGGCGGCGGCCAGCAGCGCGGCGGCGTAATCCTGCATCTGCCGGGCCCGGTTGGCGTTGATCGACCATGACGGATTGGCGTTGTAGCTGGGCAGGGCGCCATTCTCGTTGCCCAGGCGCTCCAGCGCACACAGAAAACGGCGCAGGTTGGTAATGGCCATTTCGGCCTTGTAGCTCATCAGTGCCAGGAAGGTGGAGGCCACCGGAAACCCCAGCGCCAGCCACTGGATCGGCAAGGTGCTGCTGGCCGTGCCCGGCTTGAGCGCCACCAGCGCCGCCAGCAGGCCCAATACCATCGACACATAGATCGTCAGCGCCTGCTGGCGTTGCGCAATGCGGGTATTGACCTCCTGGTAAGCGCCGACGAAACGATAGTTGGCCGTGACCTGGGCTTCCGACATGACGACTCTCCTCCGGTAATTATTCGATTTGCGTGGGACGCAATTTATCACGGGACCCATCGGGAGCTGTCCACATGGCGGGCATTATCAGCCTGTGGCACTGTCATGTCATACAACTCGCGCGAATGTGGATGCCCATGCCCTCGATCCGATCGCGGTCGCAGCACCGTGGCGGGGTCTGGCGCGAGGGGCGAGACGGGCTTGGCGAAACAGGCGTAAGTCCCCGGCTGGAGTGGCTTGTAGCGCGACCGGATTTTTGTCATCGAACTGCAATGTGGGCTCTTGCCAAAGTATGGACACCTGATATACTCGCCTCATCGTTGTACGATGTCTTATAACAAATACTATTCCTTCAATAAAAACAAAACGTTAAAGGAGACACTCCGCGGCGCACCGTGGCACGGTGCCGGGCGTGGGCGTATCGACTGAAGGCGAGACGAGATCTGGAGAAAACAAGTGACACAAAGCAATACTACGGCGTCGATCATCGCCGGCAAGCCAAGCCATGTGCGGTACCTCATCCTGTTCATGCTGTTCATCGTGACCACGGTCAATTACGCCGACCGCGCCACGTTGTCCATCGCCGGCTCGGCGATGAAGGGCGAGCTTAACCTCGATCCGCTCACCATGGGTTACATCTTCTCCGCCTTCAGCTGGGCCTACGTGCTGGCACAGCTGCCAGGCGGCTGGCTGCTGGATCGCTTCGGTTCCAAGAAGATCTACATGTGGAGTATCGCCTTGTGGTCGATCTTCACCATGCTGCAGGCCGGCGTGACCTGGATGAGTACCGGTGCGGCCGTGGTGTCGCTGTTCATCCTGCGCTTCATCGTGGGTCTGGCCGAGTCGCCATCGTTTCCGGCCAATGGCCGTATCGTCGCGGCCTGGTTCCCCACCAACGAGCGCGGCACGGCGTCTGCCATCTTCAATTCGGCCCAGTATTTCGCGGCCGTGCTGTTCACCCCATTGATGGCGTGGATCGTGCATGCCTACAGCTGGCACCATGTCTTTACCGTCATGGGCGCGTTCGGCCTGGTGCTGGCAGCGGTCTGGGCCAAGGTCATCTACAGCCCCAAGGATCATCCGATGATCAACAAGGCCGAGCTCGATCATATCGAGCAGGGTGGTGGCCTGGTCGACATGGATAACAAGAAGGTGGCCGCACCCTCGACCAAGGGCAAGGGCTACATCAAGCAATTGCTGACCAATCGCATGCTGCTGGGCGTCTATATCGGCCAGTACTGCATCAACGTCATTACTTATTTCTTCCTGACCTGGTTCCCGGTGTATCTGGTGCAGGAGCGCGGCATGTCGATCCTCAAGGCCGGCTTCGTGGCGTCGATCCCGGCGGTGTGCGGCTTCATCGGTGGCGTCATGGGCGGCTTCATCTCGGACCGCCTGATCAAGCGCGGCTTCTCGGTGACCTGGGCGCGCAAGATTCCTATCGTCGGCGGCATGCTGCTGTCGATGACCATGATCCTGTGCAACTACGTCGAAGCGCAGTGGATGGTGGTGGCGATCATGGCACTGGCCTTCTTCGGCAAGGGCGTGGGCGCACTGGGCTGGGCCGTGGTGGCCGATACCGCGCCGAAGCAGATCGTCGGCTTGTCGGGTGGCCTGTTCAATACCTTCGGCAATATCGCCGGCATCACCACCCCGATCGTGATCGGCTACATCGTCAAGGAAACCGGTTCGTTCTCCGGCGCCCTGGTGTTCGTGGGCATCAATGCACTGATTACCGTGATCAGTTATCTTGTCGTGGTCAAGGAAATCAAGCGCGTCGAACTCAAGGACGCCTGATCCGGCAGCAGGCGGCCCGTCCACGCGGGCCGCTGTCTCATCTTTCAAGTTTCGATCCAGTTGCAGGGAATTAGCATGACTACCGATATCATCGCCAGCGCCGCCTCAGCTTCCGCCGCCAGCCCGCGTTACATCATGATGAATGACACCGACAATGTCGCCATTGTCGTCAACGACGGGGGGCTGCCGGCAGGCACCGTCTTTGCCGACGGCCTGACCCTGATCGACAAGGTGCCGCAGGGCCACAAGATCGCCCTGCGCGACCTGGCCAAGGGCGACGCCATCATGCGTTATGACGTGGCCATCGGTTATGCCGCCCGTGATATTGCCAAGGGCAGCTGGATCGAGGAGTCGCTGGTCGTCATGCCGCCGGCGCGCGAGCTCGACAACCTGCCGATCGCTACCAAGAAGCCGACGCCCCAGCCGCCGCTGGAAGGTTATACCTTCGAGGGCTATCGCAATGCCGATGGTTCGGTCGGCACCCGCAACCTGCTGGCCATCACCACCACCGTGCAGTGCGTCGCCGGCGTGGTCGAGCATGCGGTCAAGCGCATTCGCGCCGAGCTGCTGCCCAAGTATCCCAATGTCGAAGACGTGGTGGCGCTGGAACATACTTATGGATGCGGCGTCGCCATCGATGCGCCCAATGCCGGCATTCCCATTCGTACCTTGCGCAACATCAGCTTGAATCCCAACTTCGGTGGCCAGGCGATGGTCGTCAGCCTGGGGTGCGAGAAGTTGCAACCCAACCGCTTGCTGCCGGAAAACATGATTCCGATCCACAAGGCCGGCGAACCCTACGTGGTCTGCCTGCAGGATGCGGAACACGTCGGTTTCAATTCGATGATCGACTCGATCCTGAAGATGGCCGAAGCGCGCCTGGTCGAACTCGACAAGCGCCGCCGCGAAACCTGTCCCGCCGCCGATCTGGTGGTGGGCGTGCAGTGCGGTGGCAGCGATGCCTTCTCGGGCGTGACGGCCAATCCCGCGGTGGGTTTTGCGACCGACCTGCTGGTGCGCGCCGGTGCGTCGGTGATGTTCTCGGAGGTGACCGAAGTGCGTGACGGCATCGACCAACTGACCTCGCGCGCCATTAACGAAGAAGTGGCACAGGCCATGATTCGCGAGATGGACTGGTACGACAAATATCTGCAGCAGGGTGGGGTCGATCGCAGCGCCAATACGACCCCCGGCAACAAGAAGGGCGGTCTGGCCAACATCGTTGAAAAAGCCATGGGCTCGATCGTCAAGTCGGGCAGCAGCCCGATCTCGGGCGTGCTGGCGCCGGGCGACAAGCTGCAGCAGAAGGGCTTGATCTACGCCGCCACGCCGGCCTCCGATTTCATCTGCGGCACGCTGCAACTGGCTGCCGGCATGAACCTGCATATCTTCACCACTGGTCGCGGCACGCCGTATGGGCTGGCGGCGGTGCCGGTGATCAAGGTCGCTACCCGTAACGACCTGGCGCGGCGCTGGCATGACCTGATGGATGTCAACGCCGGGCGCATCGCCAGCGGCGAAGCCACCATCGAAGACGTCGGCTGGGAACTGTTCCAGCTGATGCTGGATGTCGCCAGCGGCAAGAAGCGCACCTGGGCCGAGCAGTGGAAGCTGCATAACGCGCTGACGCTGTTCAATCCGGCGCCGGTGACCTGATGTTGTTCAAGAAGGATCCGCTCGCGGGTCCTTTTTTCTGGCAGTACCCCGCTGTAACCATCTGCTTCACCCACAATAAACATCATCCAATACTGGAGACGCCATGCCAATCAACTCATCCACCGTGGCGCGCAGCGCCGCCGCACTGGCCATTTCGGCCCTGACCCTGGGTGCCGTCAGCGCGAGTGCGGCCACCATCGCCTACGTGTCCAACGCCGACAGCCAGGATATCTACGTGCTGGCCCTCAACGGCGACGGCAGCGTGAACCTGATCGACAAGGTCGCCACCGGCAGCACCGTGATGCCGCTGGCGATCAGCCCGGACCATCGCTATCTCTACGCCTCGTTGCGCGGCCAGCCCTATTCGGTGGTCAGTTACGCCATCGATCAGGCCAGCGGCAAGCTCAAGGCATTGTCGACCGTGCCGCTGGCCGACAACATGGCCAACGTCGCCACCGACCGCACGGGCAAGTACCTGCTGGCAGCGTCCTACACCGGCAACAAGATCTCGATCAACGCGATCGGTGCTGACGGCACGGTGCAGGTGCCGGCGCTGTCGGTGATCGCGACCGGCAAGAATGCCCATTCGACCCAGGTCGATCCGGATAACCGTTTTCTGTTCGCGTCCAACCTGGGCAGCGACGTGATTCTGCAGTTCCGGTTTGATGCCGCCCGCGGCCGCGCGGTGCCCAATGACCCGCCGTCGGTGGCGACCAAGGCCGGCGCCGGTCCGCGTCACTTCGTGTTTGCGCGCGACAAGCGCTTCGTGTATTCGACTAACGAACTGGACGGCACCGTCAATACCTATGGCTACGATGCCAGCACCGGCCGCCTGAGCCTGCAGGGCACCGATTCGGCGTTGCCGGACGGCTTCAAGACCACCGAACAATTGGCCACGGCCGACTTGCACCTGACGCCGGATGGTCGCTTCCTGTATGCCAGCGAGCGCACGTCCAGCAGCTTGACCAGCTACGCCGTGGATACGGCCAGCGGCAAGCTGACCCGGCTGGGTAATATTCCCACCGAAACCCAGCCTCGCGGTTTCAATATCGATCCGCAAGGGCGGTTCCTGCTGGCGGTCGGCCAGAAAGCCGGCCTGACCAGCTATGCCATCGATCGCGACAGCGGCGCCTTGAAGCCCCTGTTCCGCTACACCCTCGGGCGCAATCCCAACTGGGTCGAGATCATCGACCTGCCTTGAACCAATGGACTAACGACTAACAACTAACAGCACATCGCCGTGGCGGGTGTTGTTAGTTTCTCGTTGGCAATCATTTAGTCAATTCGCACACGACTTGATCCAGGACAGGCTCCTGGTCTTGTCATGCGTGCAAAATCGCGCCAACTGAAAACTCACTTAACACGGGAATTGGTGGGTTTTCGCCAGCGTGTTGAGATTTTGGCCGGGACCGGCGCTGATGTATCTTTTGCGGCGGGGTCAGAGAGCTGGCTTCCTTTATTGCAAAAAAACCAAGCAGAGAGTGGGAGAGTGGTATGCGTAATCTAACGGTTCGCTTCAGTCTGATGAGCGCGCTGGCGCTGTTTTCGTGCATGATCGTCGTCGGTGCGGCAGTGGGTATCTTTGCCCTGGGCCGCGCCAATCAGTCGACCGAGTTCGTCCATCAGGTCACCGAGCGCAACATGCTCATCAATGACGTCTACAAGGACACCACGCGCACGCGTTCGGCCTTGTCCCGCGCCTACAGCAACCTGAAGGAAAAGAACGAGGCGGCCATCAAGGAGTCGTCGTTCAAGAGTGCCCAGAATACTTATGAACGCGGCCTGAAGTCTCTCGACAGCTTTGCTGCCCTGGGCGACCTGCCGGGCCAGGACCCGGCCCACAAGACCGAGCTGATCGAATCGGCGCGCGCCTTGTCGGCATTGCTCAAGCAGGCCAACGATCAGCTCAAGGCCGAGGACGCAGCGGCCTATTCGGAGCTCAACGACAAGCAGATCAACCCCGGCGGCGGCCGCTTCTCGGCTGCGCTCGAGAAGTACCAGAAGCGCGCCATGGAGCTCAATGACAGCGCCGCCGACGAACGCGCCAAGGAATACAACATGGTGGTGTGGCTGGTCGGCGCGGGCCTGATCGGTGCGCTGATCCTGGTGCTGGGCGTGCATTTCCTGTTGCGCAACATCGTCTTGACCCCGCTCAATCGCGCCGTGGCGCTGCTGGACCAGGTGGCCAGCGGCGACCTGACCGCACGGGTCGAGGTCGACAGCACCAATGAGATCGGCCGCCTGTTCGGCGCCATCCGCGCCATGCAGCAAAGCCTGTTGACCACCGTGTCGCGGGTGCGCACCAGTTCCGAGAGCATCGATACCAGCGCGCGTGAAATCGCCGCCGGCAACATGGACCTGTCGTCGCGCACCGAGCAGCAGGCCAGTTCGCTGGAAGAAACCGCCGCCTCGATGGAGCAACTGACCGGTACCGTCAAGCAGAACGCCGAGAACGCGATGCAAGCCAACCAGTTGGCGCATTCGGCCTCGGGTACTGCCAGCAAGGGGGGCGAGGTGGTGGCGCAGGTGGTCGATACGATGCAGGCGATCAACGAGTCGTCGCGCAAGATCGTCGACATCATCAGCGTGATCGACGGGATTGCGTTCCAGACCAATATCCTGGCGCTGAATGCGGCCGTGGAAGCGGCGCGCGCCGGCGAGCAGGGCCGTGGCTTTGCGGTGGTGGCGTCGGAAGTGCGCTCGCTGGCCCAGCGTTCGGCGGCCGCCGCCAAGGAAATCAAGTCGCTCATCGACGCCTCGGTGGAGAAGGTGACCGTGGGCAGCCAACTGGTCGAGCAGGCCGGCATGACCATGAGCGATGTGGTCGACAGCGTGCAGCGGGTCACCGATATCGTCGGCGAGATCGCCGAAGCCAGCCGCGAGCAAAGCACCGGCATCGAACAGGTCAACCAGGCCATCACGCAGATGGACGAGGTGACCCAGCAGAACGCGGCGCTGGTCGAGCAGGCCGCGGCGGCAGCGCAATCGCTGCAGTCACAGGCGACCAACCTGGTGGGCGCCGTCAGCATCTTCAAGATCGACGCCCACGCAGTCACTGTGGCAGCGCCACGGACGGTGACACCCAGGCCTACGCCGGTGCCCCCCGCAGTAGCGACGGCGCCAGCGCCGGCCGCGGCGCCCAGGGTGGCCGTTGCACCCAAGGCGGCCGCGCCCAAGAGCGCGCCCAAGCTGCCTGTGCCATCGGCAGCCAAGCCAGCCTCGGCCAGTACCCGGGCCAAGGATGACGGCCAGGACTGGGAAGAGTTCTGATGGCTTGATTTGCTGTGCCGTCAATGAAAAAACCCTTCGTCGAATGTATCGACGAAGGGTTTTTTTTGCGACTTGCAGCGACTGCCGCGCCGCATCAAGCCTGGTTCAGGCTTGTGTATAGGACGTCTTCACCGTCGTATAGAACTCGGCCGCATAAGCGCCTTGCTCGCGCGAACCGTAGCTGGAACCCTTGCGGCCGCCGAACGGCACGTGGTAGTCGACACCGGCGGTGGCGGTGTTGACCATCACCATGCCGGCTTGGGCGTGGCGCTTGAAGTGGGTGGCGTACTTCAGCGATGTGGTGCAGATGCCGGACGACAGGCCGAACTCGGTGTCGTTGGCCAGTGCCAGCGCGTGTTCGTAGTTGTCGGCCGGGATCACGGCGGCCACCGGGCCGAACACTTCTTCGCGCGAGATGCGCATGTTGTTGTCGGCGTCGGCAAACAGGGCCGGTGCCATGAAGAAGCCTTCGGTGTCGCGCGAGATGCGTTCGCCGCCGCTGACCAGGCGTGCGCCTTCGTCCTTGGCGATGGCGACATAGGACAAATCCTGGTCCAGTTGCGACTGGTCCACCACCGGGCCGATGTGGGTTTCCTTCTGCAAGGCGTGACCGACGCGGACCTTGGAAAGCTGTTCGCGCGCCGCTTCGATGAAGCGCGGATAGATGCCCTTTTCAACGATCAGGCGGCTCGAGGCGGTGCAGCGCTGGCCGGTCGAGAAGAATGCGCCTTGCACGGCGGCGGTCACGGCGACATCGAGATCGGCGTCGTTGAGCACCACCATCGGGTTCTTGCCGCCCATCTCGAGCTGGAACTTGGCCATGCGGGCAATGGCGCCTTGCGCCACGCGATTGCCGGTGGCGACCGAACCGGTGAACGAGATGCCGGCCACGCGACGGTCGTCGATGAAGCGTTGGCCCACCACCGAACCGCGACCCATGACCAGGTTGAACACGCCCGCCGGGATGCCCGAGCGGCTGATGATTTCGGCGATGGCCCAGCCCGAACCCGGCACCAGTTCGGCCGGCTTGAACACCACCGTGTTGCCGTAGGCCAGCGCCGGGGCAATCTTCCAGGCCGGGATCGCCAGCGGGAAATTCCACGGTGCGATGATGCCGATCACGCCCAGTGGCTCGCGGGTGATCTCGACATCCATGCCGGGCCGCACCGATGCCAGCTTCTCGCCCCGAATGCGCAGCACTTCGGCGGCGAAGAACTTGAAGATGTTGCCGGCACGGGTGGCTTCGCCGATGCCTTCGGGCACGGTCTTGCCTTCTTCGCGCGACAGCAGGGTGCCCAGCTCTTCACGACGAGCCAGGATTTCGGTGCCGATCTTGTCCAGCGCATCTGAACGCGCCTGGATATTGCCCACGCTCCAGGCCGGGAAGGCGGCATGCGCGGCGGCGATGGCGATTTCGGTCTGGGCCGCATCGGCCTGGGCGTAGTCGCCGATGATGTCCGACAGGTCCGATGGATTGATGTTCTGGTTGACGCCGGCGCCTTGCAGCCATTCGCCGTTGATCAGGTTTGCAAACTGGGACATTTGGATTCTCCTTGCATGAATTGTTATAGGCGCCGGCAGGGCCGGGCCACGGGCGGCACAAAAGCGAAGGGGCCCCAGTTTCCTGCGGCCCCTCCGATCCCGTCAAGCGCGGCATTGCCCGGGTTGATTCAGGCAACGCGGCGGCATTGACGACACTGCCTTTACTGCGGGCCCAGACGCTTGATCAGCGCGGCCAGTTCTTCGTGCTCCTGCGGGGTGCAATCGACCAGCGGCGTGCGCACCGGACCGGCATCGTGACCGACGATCTTGGCGCCGGCCTTGACGATCGACACGGCGTAGCCGGCCTTGCGGTTGCGGATTTCCAGGTAAGGCAGGAAGAAATCGTCGATCAGGCGGCCGACGGTGTCGTGGTCGTCCTTGGCAATGGCCTGGTAGAACTCGACTGCGGTCTTGGGGATGAAGTTGAACACCGCCGACGAGTACACCGGCACGCCCAGCGCCTTGTAGGCTGCGGCGTAGACTTCTGCGGTCGGCAGGCCGCCCAGGTAGGTGAAGCGGTCGCCCAGCTTGCGACGGATCGACACCATCGGTTCGATCTCGCCTACGCCATCCTTGAAGCCGATCAGGTTGGGGCAACGCTCGGCCAGGCCAGCCAGGGTCTCGGCGTTGAGCTTGCACACTGCGCGGTTATAGATGATGACGCCGAACTTGACCGATTTGCACACTGCCTCGACGTGGGCGGCGATGCCGTCCTGGCTGGCTTCGGTCAGGTAGTGCGGCATCAGCAGGATGCCGTGCGCGCCCAGGCGCTCGGCTTCTTGTGCGTAGGCGATGGCAGTGCGGGTCGGGCCGCCGGCGCCGGCGATGATAGGCACCTTGCCGCGGCAGGTCTCGACGGCGGTGCGGATGACGTCCGAATACTCACTCGGGACCAGCGAAAAGAATTCACCGGTGCCGCCGGCGGCGAACAGGGCGCTGGCGCCGTACGGTGCCAGCCATTCCAGGCGTTCGATGTAAGTCTTGGGGCGGAAGTCGCCTTGCTCATCGAAGTCGGTCAGCGGAAAGGACAGCAGGCCGGAGGAAAGGATCTTTTTGAGGTCTTCTGGTGTGTACATGGTTTGTCTGTCGCCATTAAGAATTGGATGGAAAACTGCTTGTTCTTGTTTTGATCCTATATCTCGATAGGATATCAGTCATCGTACAACATGAAATCACAGAAAGCCAGCACTTTTTGGCGCCATCCGGTCCGTGGTCGATTGCTGTGGGATTTTGGTTGCCGGGCGCGCTGGCGCCCGGCAGGGGAGGTGGGAGGGTGCGCTCAGGCGGCGGCGCCGGAATGGCCCGATTCGGCTTCCTGTTGCGCCCGACGCAGCCGTTCGCGGCTGTTGGTGAGGTGATTGCGCATGGCCGCACGGGCGGCTTCGGTATCGCTGCGGGCGATGGCATCGTAGATGTCTTCGTGTTCGCGCTGGACCCGATCCAGGTAGCTGGCCTGCGGGTCGTGCGCCAGCTCGGCCGTATTGATGCGCTTGCGCGGGATCACGCCCATGCCGAGGTGGCTGATGATCTCGATGAAATAACGGTTGCCGGTGGCATTGGCAATGGCGAAGTGAAAGCGGAAGTCGGGGCCGACGGTGTCGCCGCCCGATAACTGGTTTTCACGGAAGGCTTCCAGCGCCCGGCGAATCTCGACCAGTTGCTCTTCGCTGCGGCGGGCCGCGGCCAGGCCGGCGGTTTCGGTTTCCAGGCTGATTCGCAATTCCAGCAGCGCCAGCAGGTCGCGCATGGTGGTGATGGTGGCCGGATCGATATTGATATTGGACGACTTCTTCTGTTCCAGCACGAAAGTGCCGATGCCGTGCCGGGTCTCGACCAGGCCGCCGGCCTGCAGTCGCGAAATCGCTTCACGCACCACCGTGCGGCTGACGCCCTGGGCCTGCATGATCTCGGATTCGGTCGGGAGCTTGTCGCCGACCTGCAGACCGCCATTGGCGATCATCTCGGACAGCGCGGCGACAACTTCCTGCGACAGACTCTGGGTCTTGCGGCGAGGGCGCATCAGGGGGCTGGGAGTATCGCTTGCATCCATGTCGTTTTAATTGGAATGGCGGGAGCGCGTCTCGGCTGGTGCCCCCGTCCAGATGAAAAAGAGTTGCGACATCTTACCAGATCGATAATGGCGGTTTGCAACCAAATGCCGGCGTGAACAATGAAATTGACAGAATTTTCACTCGGGGAGAAGTTTTGTGCACTTGTGCCCCGGTAAATGACCATATTTAGTACCTGACGGAATTAGTCAAGTTTGATATACTTGAGTCAAATATTCGGGAATTCAGGGATCTGGTTCACTTGTATCGGGAGCAGGGATTTCATGCGTCTTACCACCAAAGGCCGTTTTGCCGTGACAGCAATGATTGATTTGGCGTTGCGCCAAGGCAATGGCCCCGTCACGCTTTCCGCAATCAGCGAGCGTCAGGAAATTTCCTTATCATATCTCGAACAATTGTTCGGCAAATTGCGACGTCATCAGATCGTGGAGTCGGTGCGCGGTCCTGGCGGTGGCTACAACCTGGCCCGCAAGGCCGCCGATGTGTCGGTGGCTGACATCATCATCGCAGTCGACGAGCCGCTCGATGCAACCCAGTGCGGCGGCAAGGAAAATTGCCATAGCACCACCCATCCGGGCGGGCCGCGCTGTATGACGCACGATCTGTGGTCGACCCTCAATGAAAAGATGGTCGAGTATCTCGATTCTGTCTCGTTGCAGGATCTGGTCGACCAGCAGAAAGAACACAAGACGGCGGAGCTTCGTGCCGCCGACAAGCAAAGCGTGGTGGTGATTCATCGCCCGCAAGCAGTAGCCTGATTTGGAGTCTTAACTTATGAACGCACCTCTGGAAAAAAGCCTGCTGGAGACCATCAAGGCTCCGCACTTCCCGATCTACATGGACTATTCGGCGACGACGCCGGTCGATCCACGTGTAGCCGACAAGATGATTCCGTACCTGCGCGAGCAGTTCGGCAATCCGGCCTCGCGCAGCCATATGTATGGCTGGTCGGCCGAGAAGGCGGTGGAAGAGGCGCGTGAAGAAGTGGCCAAGCTGGTCAACGCCGATTCGCGCGAGATCATCTGGACTTCGGGCGCAACCGAAAGCAACAACCTGGCGATCAAGGGCGCGGCCCAGTTCTACAAGACCAAGGGACGCCACCTGATCACCATCAAGACCGAGCACAAGGCCGTGCTGGACACGTTCCGCGAACTGGAACGCCAGGGCTTCGAGGCGACTTACCTGCAGCCGCAGGACAACGGCCTGGTGACGGTCGAGCAGCTTGCTGCAGCGGTGCGTCCCGACACAATCCTGATCTCGGTGATGCTGGTCAATAACGAAATCGGCGTGATTCAGCCGGTGGCCGAGATCGGCGAATTCTGCCGCTCCAAGGGCATCATCTTCCATTGCGACGCCGCCCAGGCAACCGGCAAGGTCAAGATCGACCTCGAGCAGTGGAAGGTCGACCTGATGAGCTTCTCGGCGCACAAGACCTATGGCCCCAAGGGCATCGGCGCGCTGTATGTTCGCCGCAAGCCGCGGGTGCGCATCGAAGCGCAGATTCACGGTGGCGGTCATGAACGCGGTCTGCGCTCGGGCACGCTGGCGACGCACCAGATCGTCGGCATGGGCGAAGCCTTCCGCCTGGCGCGCGAAGAGATGGACAGCGAGCTGCAACACGTGCGCACGCTGCGCGATCGTCTGGCGCGCGGCCTGCAGGAGATCGAAGAAACCTATATCAACGGTGACATGGATCATCGCGTGCCGCACAACCTGAACGTCAGTTTCAACTACGTCGAGGGCGAGTCGCTGATCATGGCCATCAAGGACATCGCCGTGTCGTCCGGTTCGGCCTGCACCTCGGCCAGCCTGGAGCCGTCGTACGTGCTGCGGGCACTGGGCCGCAGCGACGAGCTGGCGCATAGCTCGATCCGTTTTACCATCGGTCGTTTCACCACCGAGGAAGACATCGATTTCACCATCAACCTGATCAAGAGCAAGGTCGGCAAGCTGCGCGAACTGTCGCCGTTGTGGGATATGTATCAGGACGGCGTCGACATCTCGACGATTCAGTGGGCAGCCCACTAACTTGCACAACGCCAGCCGCCGCTAGCACGCAACGAATTGCAGCACTGGTGGCGGTGGATTCCACCTTCAAGGAGCAACAACATGTCTTATTCGGAAAAAGTACTCGACCACTACGAAAACCCGCGTAACGTCGGCGCCTTCGAGAAGGGCGACGAGACCGTCGGCACCGGTATGGTGGGCGCGCCCGCCTGCGGCGACGTCATGAAGCTGCAGATCAAGGTGGGCGCCGATGGCGTGATCCAGGACGCCAAGTTCAAGACCTATGGCTGCGGTTCTGCCATTGCCTCGTCGTCGCTGGTGACCGAGTGGGTCAAGGGCAAGACGCTGGATCAGGCCCTGTCGATCAAGAACACGCAGATCGCCGAAGAACTGGCGCTGCCCCCGGTGAAGATCCACTGCTCCATCCTGGCGGAAGACGCCATCAAGGCTGCTGTGCAGGACTACAAGGCCAAGCACGGCGCCGAGCAAAAAGAAGCGGCCTGAGCAGGGCATCTGCAAGGCAGGGCAGTAGCGGCAGTACCGAGCGCGTAACACGACTGGCCACGGCGGGTGCCGTGGTCATGGATCAGCAAGGCAGGCAATCATGGCAATCACATTGACAGAGAAGGCAGCGAAACACATCAGTCGCTACATGGAGCGCCGCGGCAAGGGCATCGGCCTGCGGCTGGGCGTGCGTACGACCGGCTGTTCGGGCTTGGCCTACAAGCTCGAATATGTGGATGAGCAGATCGACGAGGACGAGGTCTTCGAGTCGCATGGCATTCGCGTCTTCGTGGATCCCAAGAGCCTGCCCTACATCGATGGCACCCAGCTCGACTTCGCCCGTGAAGGTCTCAACGAAGGCTTCAAGTTCCAGAATCCGAACGTCAAGGATGAGTGCGGCTGCGGCGAAAGCTTCCGTATCTGACACGTTTTGCCTTTCCGTCGCCGTGCAGCGCTGACGGTGGCCAGCGCTTAGCCGAAGCATGTGACAGCCTGCGATCTTCCCGTCATCCCGTCACGCCGTATCGACGCGGTTATTGATCTGCCAAGCCTGTTGAAGTCTGACAGGCTTTTTATTTTTCGAGTCCCAAACGTCCACGCCATGCAAGACCACTTTGCATTGTTCCAGTTGCCACCGCGCTTCGCCGTCGACATCAAGGCGCTGGAGCAGGCCTACCATCGCGTCCAGAGTCAGGCGCATCCCGACAAGTTCGTCGATGCCAGCGCTGCCGAAAAGCGGGTGGCGATGCAATGGGCAACGCGTGCCAACGAGGCCTACCAGACCCTGAAGAACCCGCTCAAGCGCGCACGCTACCTGTGTGAACTGCACGGCGTCGACTTGCAGACCGAATCGAATACGTCGATGGCGCCGGCGTTCCTGATGCAGCAGATGGAGTGGCGCGAGACGCTCGACGACGCCCGCAGCGAGCGCGATCTCGATGCGCTGGAGCGCCTCAACACCGAACTGCTGGCCGCACGTCGCGCCGAGGTGGCGCGCATCGAGGTGCTGCTGGACGCCTCCGACTATGCCCAGGCGGCGCAATTAGTGCGGCAATTGATGTTCCTCGAGAAGTTCGCCAGCGAGATCGGCGACGCCTTCGCCCTGATCGAAGGATGAACGCGGCCATGCCAGACGTTTTCCTGTTCCTGCTGGCGGCCATGACGTTGACCCTGGCGCCCGGACCCGACAACATCTACGTGCTCACGCGCGGTATTGCACAGGGCCCGCGCGCGGGCCTGGTGGCAGCGGCCGGCTTCTCGTCCGGGCTGATCTTCCATACCTTGCTGGCGGTGCTGGGTTTCGCCGCCGTCATCAAGGCCTATCCCGATGCCTATCACGCGCTGCAGTATGCGGGCGCGGCCTATCTGGTCTATCTCGGTTATCGCACATTGCGCTCGGCCGCTACCGGCATCGTGGCCGGCGGTGACGCCGCACAGGCCAATGTGCCGTTGCGTCGCATCTATTGGCAAAGCGTGCTGGCCAACATGCTGAACCCCAAGGTGACCCTGTTCTTCATCGCCTTCCTGCCGCAGTTCGTGCATCACGACGCCGGCCATGTGCCGCTGCAGATGCTGGTGCTGGCAATGGTGTTCATTGCGCAGGCGTTCGTCATCTTCAGCAGCATTGCTCTTTTTTCCGGTAGCGTCGGCGCGTATTTCCGCCGTCGCGCATCCGCCTCGGTCCACTTGAATCGCCTGGCAGGCTGTGCCTTCATCGGCCTGGGCATCAGGATGGCCTTACCCGAATAACGCAAACGCCCGAAAACTCATGGCTCTTCTTCAAATCTCAGAACCGGGCATGTCCACCGCGCCGCATCAGCGGCGCCTGGCGATCGGCATCGATCTTGGCACCACCAATTCGCTGGTAGCCACCGTGCGCAACAGCATCCCCGAGGTGCTGGCCGATGACGACGGCCGCAGCTTGCTGCCGTCGGTAGTGCGCTACCTGCCCAACGGCCACGCCAACATCGGCTACAAGGCGCAAGCCGCGCAGACCACCGACCCGCGCAACACCATCGTGTCGGTCAAGCGCTTCATGGGGCGTGGCCTCAAGGATATCGCCCACGCCGAGAACATGCCCTATGACTTCCAGGACACCCCGGGCATGGTGCAGATCAAGACCGTGGCCGGCGTCAAGAGCCCGGTCGAGATCTCGGCGCAGATCCTGGCCACCTTGCGCCAGACCGCCGAGGACGCCCTGGGTGACGACCTGGTCGGCGCCGTAATCACGGTGCCAGCCTATTTCGACGACGCCCAGCGCCAGGCCACCAAGGACGCGGCGCAACTGGCCGGCCTGAATGTGCTGCGCCTGCTCAACGAACCTACCGCTGCGGCGATTGCCTATGGCCTGGATAACGGCTCCGAAGGCATCTTCGCGGTCTACGACCTGGGCGGCGGCACCTTCGATATCTCCATTCTCAAGCTGGCGCGCGGCGTGTTCGAGGTGCTGGCCACCGGCGGCGACTCGGCCCTGGGCGGTGATGATTTCGACCACCGACTGTTCTGCTGGATCAGCCAGGAAGCGCAGCTGCAACCTTTGTCCGACGAAGATACCCGGTTGTTGATGGTCAAGGCGCGGGAAGCCAAGGAACTGCTGTCGTCGAAGTCGCAGGTCGACATCGATGCGGTGCTGAAGTCGGGCGAAGAGGTGCACCTGACCTTGTCGGCCGAACAGTTTTCCAGCATGACCCAGCACCTGGTGGGCAAGACCATCACCCCCGTGCGTCGTGCGCTGCGCGACGCCGCGTTGACGGTCGACGATATCGACGGCGTGGTGATGGTCGGTGGCGCCACCCGCATGCCGCATGTGCGCCGCGCAGTGGGCGAGTTCTTCCAGACCAACCCGCTGGCCAACATCGATCCCGACAAGGTGGTGGCGCTGGGCGCGGCCGTGCAGGCCAATCTGCTGGCCGGCAACCGGGCGCCGGGCGATGACTGGCTGCTGCTGGACGTGATCCCGCTGTCGCTGGGCATCGAGACCATGGGCGGGTTGGCCGAGAAGGTGATTCCGCGCAACTCGACCATTCCCTGTGCGCGCGCGCAGGAGTTCACCACCTTCAAGGATGGCCAGACGGCGATGGCCGTGCACGTGGTGCAGGGCGAGCGCGAGCTGGTCGCCGACTGTCGTTCGCTGGCGCGTTTCGAGTTGCGCGGCATTCCGCCGATGGCTGCCGGCGCGGCCCGTATCCGGGTCACTTACCAGGTCGATGCCGATGGCTTGCTGGCGGTCTCGGCGCGCGAAATGACGTCGGGCGTCGAGGCGTCGATCAGCGTCAAACCGTCGTATGGACTGGCCGACGACGAGATCGCCCGCATGCTGCAGGATTCCTTCAGCTCGGCCGACGAAGACATGCTGCGTCGCGCATTGCGCGAAGAGCAGGTCGAGGCCGAGCGCATCGTGCTGGCCACGCAGTCGGCACTGGCCGTCGATAGCGCCTTGCTGAACGAAAGCGAACGCCGCGACATCGAGCAGCAGATGCTGGCCGTGACCGCTGCCGCACAAGGCAGCGAGCACCTGGCCATCAAGGCCGCGGTCGAAGCCCTGGCGCACGCCACCGAAGAGTTTGCCGCACGGCGCATGGACCGCAGCGTGCACGCAGCGCTGGCCGGCAGGAAGCTCGACGAAGTATAAGTATCGTAGAACGCGGCGCAGCTGCTGTTGATTTGCCGCATGCGCCGCGTTGTCATTATTGAACATTGCTGAAAGCCATTTATGCCCCAGATCGTCATCCTCCCGCATCCGGTACTGTGCCCCGAAGGCTCGGTGATCGACGCGCCCTCCGGCCAGACCCTGTGCGACGCGCTGCTGGGCAGCGACATCGATATCGAGCACGCCTGCGAAAAGTCGTGCGCCTGTACTACTTGCCACGTGGTGATCCGCGAAGGATTCGAGACCCTGGGCGAGCCGACCGACAAGGAAGAAGACTTGCTCGACATGGCCTGGGGACTGGAAGCGACTTCGCGCCTGTCTTGCCAGGTTGTGCTGGGCGAGGATGACCTGACGGTCGAAATCCCCAAGTACACGATCAACCACGCTTCCGAAAATCATTGAACGGCCGATTGCCTCACGTCACCCGGAGCAGAACATGAAATGGACCGATTCCCAGCGCATTGCCGAAGATCTCAACGACAAGTTTCCCGAGATCGATCCCAAGACCATTCGCTTCACCGACCTGCACCGCTGGGTGATGGAGCTCGATGGTTTCGACGATGACCCGAATCGCTCCGGCGAGCGTATCCTCGAAGCGATTCAGGCCGCCTGGATCGAAGAGGCTGAGTAAGCCAGAGGCCGGCTTGATGGTCGCCTGACATCCACGTCGTTATCATTGCCGAAAAAACGCCCGCGACAGTTCGTCCGCGGGCGTTTCTACGTGGGGCAGGGCGGTGACGGGGCGGCGCTCAATGCTCGAGCAACTCGAAATTGCCATTGCCGCGAAATACCGTGCGATCCGCGACCCGGCTGCTGGTGGTGTGCATGCTGGCATCGATCTCGACCTGCAATGACAGCAAGCTGCCCTTGACCGGCACGTCGTCTACAATCGGGACCGCGCCGATACCGGGCGCCAACAGAATGCTGTCGGTCCGGGTCTCGGGGACCTGACCGACAACACTCACGGACCCTACGCCCACCGTGCGGCCGTCCAGCCGCGCGCTCAGGACGCGCAGGCTGAACGAACCACCATCGCCCAGCCGGTAGCTGCCGGCATCGGCGGCATTGCCACGGTAGAACACCGTCATCAGCCGCGCCTGCTTGCAATTGGCCGTCAGGGTCACGGTCTGCTTGCCCAGCGCCATTTTCAAGGGCGAGACCTGGCGCAGCAGCAGTTCGGCCCGCGTGACGGAACCGTAGTCGACCGTGCTGCTGCTGATCTGCAGCAGGCACCGATCGCCCTCTGCGGCGCTGGCCGGCAACGATATCAGCAGGGCCGTCGCCAGCCACGCCAGTGTCGGCCATACACCAACCGGTCGTGTCGGGGGCTGCGGTCCGGGTTTGCGAGGCAAGTATTCAACTGTGCGCATGGGGAATTCCTTTTATCTTGACGTGCATTTCAGGGCTGCAAACTGCATCGATTGCCTCGTAGAAGACTTCGCTGTCGACCGTCTCGGGCAACTGGTAATGCAATTGGCAAGTCTTCTCGTCGGGCATGATCACCTGCAGGACCCCTTGCGTCGTGCCATTGAGCAGGAAGATCTGGCCGTCGTCGACCACCGTGGTGACGAACTGCTGGTCGGCATCGAGCACGAATCCGCCTTTGGGCAGCGGTCGTTGCTGAGGATCTCGTGCGTTGAGCAGGATGCGCCTGACCCGCAATACCTCGAAATCGACATGGCTGACCGAGCCACGGCCCGGGTCGAGCTGCTTGAGGCCGTTGCGCAGGTCGACATTGCGCGGCAGGCTGCGGGTGGCAATCTCGAGCCGGGTGGAGGCATAGGGCGACATCTGGGCCACCACTGCCTGGCCCTTCCAGTCGGTCCATACCGGCCCGTGTGGCGTGTTGACCTTGACGCCGGCGATATCGCCCACCTGCAGGATGCCGAACGTGTCCTGGACGGCGTAGGGCGAGAGCGTGAAGCCTCCCTTGTGCAGCACCATCCCGCCGCGCAGGCCGCCATTGAACGACGTGCTGCCGTTGCCCGAGCGCGAGTAACCCAGGTTGACCTGGGTATAGCGCGGCAGCATCGAAGCCTGGGCCGAGAGGTCGGTCTCGCTCGATTGCGAACTGCGCTCGGCCGACACTGAGTAATTGAGACTGTCACCCGCCTGGTTGCTGAAGGAACTGCCCATGCGCTGATAACCGCCGCTGTTGTTCAGGTAGCTGCGCACGCTGCGCTTGCCCAATGGGATGCTGAGGGTGAGGTAGAACACGGTGGGATTGCGGCCCGCCTCACCACCGCGGCCGGATGTGCTGGTGTCGCCCGACTGTCGCCCCAGTTGGCGTTCGAGGTTGAGATTGACGGTGCCGAAGTCGAAGGTCCGGCCCCACGATGCCATGATGCGCTGCGTCGAATTGCCGTTGAACTGGGTCGAGCGCGAATAGGAAAAGCTGAAGCCGCCCAGCGCCCTCTGGTTCCATCCCAGCGAAGCCGAGTATTGGCCGCGATAGCGGGCGTAGTCAGGATTGGGGGCGGCGGGCGTCGCAGGATTGAGGGCCTGCGATTGGCTGGTCTGGGCCTGGCGACTGACGGCGGTGTCGCCCAGGTCGCGATAGCCGAGCGTCTGTTGCGTGCTCGACAGGCTCAGTGAAAAACTTTCGGCCAGGATACGGCTGGCGCCCAGGCTGAACTGGGTGCCGCGCTGGCCTTCTTCGCTGGCGCGCGCGAGGCGCTGCTGAAAGCTCAGGTTGTTGGCACCGAAGCGGCCATCCATCCCCCAACTGACGCCCTGGTAGCCGGTCGCACCCATGAGGCCGGCGCTGAGGCTGCTGTTCTTGCTCAGCGCCCAGCCGCCGCTGGCGGTCAGCAACCAGGGTTGGCGTCCGGTCGAATTGCCCAGCGAACGCATCTTTCCGAATGCCAGTGACAGGCCGCGTTGCAGGCCGAAGTTGCCGCCCTGCAGGGTAGCAGCGGGAACCGTGAAGCGGCGTTGCGCGCCGTTGGTTTCGATCACGGTCACATCGAGGTCGCCGGTGCCATTGAGCAGCGGCAGGTCGGCCAGCGCAAAAGGACCGCCAGGGACGATGGTGGAGTAGATCAAGGCGCTGTTCTGGCGCACTTCGATGCGCGCCTGGCTCTGTGCAATACCCTCGACCATCACCGTGTTGAGCGAGTTGGTGGCCAGCGCCGCTTCGGGGACCAGTTGCACGCCGGTGATCGGACCGGCGGAAAATGCCGTATTGAGGATGTTGATCTGGCCCGCCTGGAAAATCGACCGGTAGTCGATCAACGTATGCTGCGCGTAGGCATAGAGATGCTGGCGTTGCGACGATTTTTCCTGGCGCGAGACCATCTCGCGGGTGCGCATAATCCAGTCGCCCATGTTGAGGCCGAGTTCCAGGTTGGCCGACATGAAACTGCTGCCTGTCTGGCCGAACTGGCTGCGCGAAGCGATGATGTCATAGTTGGTCATGGCGGCCACGCCGCCCGCGCTGTATCCCGAAAAATCGGCTTCGGCGGGACGTATTGAATCGGTCGGCACCACCAGGGCGACTTCTTCCTTGCCGGGGCGCAGTTCGACCTCGGTCTGCGGGTAGACCTCAAGAAAGCCATGGCAGGTGTTAGTGGCATCGACCGGGGCGGTGTCGCGCTTTTCAGGAGCAGCAGTGGGTTCAGGTATTTTCAGATTGCCCTTGTCCAGCAGGCGTTCATCGAAACAGAGATCGCCGTTGTCATCGAAGCGCGCCTCCAGCCGTCCACGCAATTGTCCGTTGACGAACAGCGTCACGACATTGATGCCAGGACGAAATCGCGCCGCATCCTTGAAGTATTCGGCGATCTGCGGATCGATGCCGCGCTCGCGCAGCATGTCGAGATCGAAACCGGCAGGCGCCTGGGCCCAGGCGGGAGAAGTGGGGGCCAGCAGGCCCGCCAGCGTCAGCAGCATGGCACACGATGTGCCCTGGATTCGCGGAGCCGCCGCCACCCGTTTGTGCGACACCCGTCTGGCTGCATGCCGTGCGCCATGTCGCAGGCGTCGTGTGTGGCCAGCGGCCGTCTCTCGTGATTGCAGCTGCAACCACGGCATGCGCGTCGTCTTCATCGTCGGGATTCGCTCAGGACTTGTCGAGCGGGGCGTCGAAATTGTCTACCGAAAAACCGTAGACGGTGGCCGGTGACATGCGCACCGTGGTGGCGTCAGCAGCGCCATCGCTGATCTGCCCACGCAGTTTTTCGCCGGGCAGGATGTAGGTGCGCCCCATGTCGACATCGACCTTGGATGGCAGCAGCGACACCGCCTGGGCAAAGCGCACCACGTAGGCACTGTCGTTGTGCATGACCAACTGGTCGCCCTGGACCGCCCATTTCAGCAACTTCCATGGTTCGCGATTGGCGGCCAGACTCTTGGGGTGAATGATCAGGGGCAGGTTCTGCCGCACGTTCATGGTGACCTTCACGCCACCGTCAGCGTTGCGCTGGGGAATACCTTCGAACACCACGCGCTTGAGGCGCTGCGTCTTGAGTGGTTCCTTCAACTGCAGGATGAAGCGCACCAGCTGGGTCTGATCCGGCTCGACGCGTGCCACCGGCGGCGAGACAACGACCAGCGGTTCCTTGTCTTCGGGGAGGTGCTGGATCGACGTGTGGAGCAGGGTGGCAGCCGGATCGGTGTTCTTGACGTTCATCGTGCTTTCGCCGTCGGCTTCATTGATGATGACCACCGAGGTCTCCGGCAGCATGCCGCTGGCCCACGCTGTCGGTGCACACGAAAAAATCAGGAGCAGACCCAGCGGTTTGTATGAGGCCCGGCCCAAAGTCCTAAGCTTGCGGGCGTATATCGACAAACAGGTAGAAGAGCGGATCGCTCGATGCGACGGTGCGTGAGATGTCATGGTTTCCCCGTATAAAATCTGCACGCATGTTCGCCTACTATGAGCGACTAGAGTCACCGTAGTGCAAACAATAAGATCTTCCTAAAAATAATTTGATCTGCTTGTTTGTTTTTCCGGCTTGCGCGGCCATGACGCCGCGTCCTGCCTTGGCACGTATGTGTGGACCGGAATCAAAGGTAGTTCAATTCCAGTGTGGTCGAGCCGTTCAGTTCGATCTCGTTGTTCAACTTCAGGTGTTCCGGCTTGTTGATGAAAGGCCGCACCGTCAGCATGCCTTCGACGGCCCGGTAGGCGGAGATGTTGCCGGCCCCCGTCGCTCCCCACGACAGCAGCTGTTGCTTGGAGCCCAGCCCGCTGGCATGGTGATGCCAGGTGACGCCATCGGCGGATGCCATCAGTTGCACGGCGCGATAGTCGCCCGTATAGCTGGTGGGGTCGAAGCTGATGGCGTAGCCGCCGATGTTGGCGCCGGAGGCCATGCCGAGGCCGAAGTTGACATCGTCGGTGAGCGCCGAATTGCCCGAGCCCGACGCCACGATGCCCGGCACCAGCGAGCCGCTGCGATTGTCCGTCAGCCTGATGGCGAACAGCGCGGCAACATCGCAGTTGATGGTCAGCCTCAGCGACAGTGGCGGCAATGCCGTGATCTGGCCCGGACGCAGGATGCTGCTGTCGCGCACGCCATAGTTGGCTTCGCCGCCGTGCGAGAGGGCCGGCGTACATGCCGCAGGCGTGACCGTGGTCACGACTTCCATGGCAACCGTGCCGGTCGCCTGTGCCGCCGATGAGAGCAGCGCCAACAGCGTGATCACGGCGGGCCGGCGCAGGCTGGCGAGGGTAAGCAATTTTCTGTGCATGGCGGTCGATGATCGATCCTGGCCGCGGCGCGACCAAACAAGGATGATTTTCGGCAACGATAAAGCGAATCCCTAATTAATGCCAGCAGGTCTGCCGTCTCGTTTTTTGCACTGAAATGCAACAACGCCGCCTGGCTGTACTGCACGCCTGGCTTGCTTTCTCGGGAGTGTTAGATCGAAAAAAATGGATTTTTCGTTCGCATTTTCAGTCCGTTTGAAAAATTACTAACTGTTATGTCTTCTATGTGATGTGGATTCGAGAAAATTCCCATTTGTGAGAGAGCGCCGAGCCGGGAAAATCGCTGCATTACTTCTTCCACAGTACCTGTTGCCGTACCCACATATTTCAGGAACGAAATCGAACGGTCGCAAGACACGTTCGACACGTCGTTTGCGACATAAGGAAAACCGATGTACTGTACCGCCGGCTGCATGCATGGACTTTGTGTCTGAACCGGTAGCGCAATGTTGCGCGGTGGAGACGTTCCATCAAGATTGGCTTCCCACTGGCGGCAATCATCCTTCTATTCATCCGTTTGAGCGAGCGTGCTGTTGCTACACTTTCGACAGTACACGTCGCGGCATCCGAGCTGGCAGCGTCGTCGCCATCGGCGCTAGCCATATCGCACGCCCTGGACCATCGGGCAATCAGCCAAAAAAAAGGATTCCAGGATGACATGGGCATCAGCACCGATTGTTCGCATCGCCTTGCTCGACGACCATGCAGTGGTTCGTTACGGGCTCGCCGGCCGGCTGGCAGAAGAGCCGGATTTCCAGGTCGTCGGCATGTTCTCCAGCAGCAAGGAAATGATGGCAGGCTTGCGCATGACGCCTGCCGATATTCTGCTCATCGATTATTCGCTGGGCTCCAACGACATCGATGGCCTCAACCTGATTCGCGCGTTGCGGGTGCATTTTCCAGAGGGCAGGATCCTGGTCTCTTCATCGCACTACAATCCCGCCACCATTGCCATGGCGATGCGGGCCGGCGCGCGCGGATTCGTCGGCAAGTCGCAGGAACTGTCCGAACTGATACTGGCGATACGTACGGTGTTCGTGGGGCGCATTTACATCAACGACGCCATGGACGCCGAACTGTCGTCGATGAACGGCCGGGATCAGCTTCAGTACCAGGGGGGCGATGAACCGGTCAGCGATTCACTGATCGGCAATTCCGAATTGTCACCACGCGAGCGGGAAGTTCTGCGCTGCTGCCTGGAGGGGATGTCGGTGACGCAGATCGCAGAAAAATTTGCGCGCAGCGTCAAGACCATCAGCGGCCAGAAACAGTCGGCGTTTCGCAAGCTCGGAGTACGCAGCGACAACGAATTGTTCAAGATCCAGCATCAGCTGGCAGACCTGTAGCAACGTGTCGATGCCGATGTCGATCGCATGCGCTGTATCGAGCGCCAATTCCAACGGGAGATGAACATGAATCAACACGGACCCAGGGTATTGGTTGTCGACGATTCTGCCACCAGTCGTACCATGCTCGAAAAACAGTTGCAGCGTTGCGGTTGCGGCGTCGAGTGCGCCGAAAACGGTAGCAGTGCATTGGCGGCGATGGCGCTTGGCAGGTATGACCTGGTCCTGCTCGACTGCTACATGCCGGACATGAACGGCTATGAAGTCGCGCGCAGGGTACGCCAGCGCGAAGAGAACAGCGGCGTCTATACGCCACTCATCGGTATTTCGGCCGAAGCCGATGCGACCCACACACAGCTGTGCCTGGACAGTGGCATGGACGGGGTGCTTGGCAAGCCGCTGCCGCTGGAACAGTTCAAGCAATTGCTGGCGTTATGGTGTGACTTCGACCCGGCGTCGACGACGACAGTGTCGATCAACGAGCCGGTCCCGCCAGACCTGGAACTGCTGTTCCATCAAACCTCGCTGCAAGACCTCGATGCCATGACCCTGGCACACCTGCAATCCGACCGGGCACGTGTGATGCGCCTGGCGCATCGCATGAAAGGAGCCGCACTCACCATGCGACGTCCGGTCATGGTGAGCATCCTGGAAGGTATCGAGTTGCGCGCCCCGGGGCAGGATGCGGACAGCCGGGCTGCCGTGAGCGCCTTGCTCGAGGCCCTGCGCGAAGCGCTCGGCTAAGTGTCGGGCGCTGGCGCCGGGGCACCGCTTCAGATCATGCCGCTCAGGCACCCAGCCACGGCAGCCCGGCCTGGCACCATCCCTCGACGGTCTTGCGGTGACCGCCAGCATCCTTGTTGCCTTCGAAACCCTCCAGAATGTCGAAGCAGTTGCCGTAGCCGTGCTCACTCGCCAATGTCGCGGCATGCTTTGAGCGGACTCCGGAGCGGCACAGGAAAAGCAGCGTGTCTTCCGGGCTTGCCACGGCTTGCAGCTGCGCGATGAATTGCGGGTTGGGTTTGCCCTCCGGGTACAGATTCCACTGTACGAACAAATGCTGGGGCGGCGGCACGTCGACCATGCCGACCCAATCGCGCTCGGCCTTGGTGCGGACATCGACCAGCTTGATGGAAGGATTGCCCTGAAGTAATGAATACGCTTCCGCGGGCGTGACTGCACCGCGATAAGGCGTCTGCGTACTTTGTCCGCGTTGCTGGGCGATATCGAGAATTTGCTGCTGGGTCATGAAAACCTCTATTTAAAAAATGCCAAGGATGTAACGATTTTTCTAAATGTTTTATTTCACTAATTTGGTGCTTAAATCAATGATGTGCTCAGAATCGCATCAAATTGGTTCAAAAATATGAAAATGCAATAATTTGGTGCGCTCGGTAGGAGGGCGTGCACTGAAGGGAGCACCGCCAACACCCCCGGCTCCCTAAAATATTCCATTATTGCCGGGGCTGAAAGGCCGGTGGCATGGAATCTGCTATCATCCTCGCCTGAGTTCCGGCGCAAGACCGTTGTATTAAATGCAAAGATCCAGTCGCAGAAAAACGGCTCAACATCCAAATTTATACTACTTCCTCGTTTTAGGAGATTCGCATGGCAAGGACGGCCGCAGAGGTTTTGAAGATGGTCAAGGACAACGAAGTCAAGTTTGTTGACTTTCGTTTCGCTGACACCCGGGGCAAAGAGCAGCACGTAACTGTTCCCGTGTCCCATTTCGATATCGACAAGTTCGAGTCCGGTCACGCCTTCGACGGTTCGTCGATCGCCGGCTGGAAGGGTATCGAAGCCTCCGACATGCTGTTGATCCCTGATCCGAACACGGCCAACATCGACCCGTTCATGGAAGAAACCACACTGTTCCTGCAGTGTGACGTGATCGAGCCGTCCGATGGCAAGGGTTACGACCGTGATCCACGCTCCATCGCCAAGCGCGCTGAAGCCTACCTGAAGTCCTCCGGCCTGGGCGACACCGCCTACTTTGGTCCGGAACCAGAATTCTTCATCTTCGACGGCGTGCGCTGGGGTGCCGACATGTCCGGTTCGTTCGTCAAGATCGATTCCGAAGAAGCATCGTGGAGCACCGGCGCCAAGATCGAAGGCGGCAATTCGGGTCACCGTCCGACCGTCAAGGGCGGCTACTTTCCGGTTCCTCCAGTCGACAGCTTCCAGGACATGCGTTCGGAAATGTCGCTGATCCTCGAATCGCTGGGCATTCCGGTCGAAGTGCACCACCACGAAGTGGCTGGCGCTGGCCAGAACGAACTGGGCACCCGTTTCTCGACCCTGGTCGAGCGCGCTGACTGGACCCAGACCCTGAAGTACGTGATCTGGAACGTCGCTCACACCTACGGCAAGACCGCAACCTTCATGCCGAAGCCACTGGTCGGCGACAACGGTTCGGGCATGCACGTGCACCAATCGGTCTGGAAGGATGGCAAGAACCTGTTCGCAGGCGACGGCTATGCTGGCCTGTCCGAATTCGCGCTGTACTACATCGGCGGCATCATCAAGCACGCCAAGGCGCTCAACGCGATCACCAACCCCGGCACCAACTCGTACAAGCGTCTGGTTCCAGGCTTCGAAGCACCGGTCAAGCTGGCCTACTCGGCACGCAACCGTTCGGCATCGATCCGTATCCCGCACGTTGCCAATCCTAAGGGTCGTCGTATCGAAACCCGTTTCCCGGATCCACTGGCCAACCCATACCTGTGCTTCTCGGCCCTGCTGATGGCAGGTCTGGACGGCGTGCAGAACAAGATCCACCCGGGCGAAGCTGCCACCAAGGATCTGTACCACCTGCCACCAGAAGAAGACAAGCTGATCCCGACCGTCTGTGCCTCGCTGGAAGAAGCGCTGGAACACCTGGACAAGGACCGCGAGTTCCTGACCCGCGGCGGCGTCTTCACTGACAGCATGATCGATGCTTATCTGGATCTGAAGATGCAGGAAGTGACCCGCTACCGCATGACGACTCATCCGATCGAGTTCGACATGTACTACTCGCTGTAAATCGAGTCGGTGTCTGCCAAAAAAGGGGAAGCTTGCTTCCCCTTTTTTCATGCGGCAACGCCTTGCTGTCGCTGCTTGTCCGGCACTTGCTTCACCCTTGCTTTGCTCTTGCTCGATTCTTGCTAGATCACCTTTCATCAACAAGTCTCCTGCGATGTCGCATCAATGAATTCGATGAAACCCTATCTTCCCTCCCTCGACGGCCTCGATCTGCTGGCGTCGGCCGTGATCATCCTCGATGCCGAAGGCGGCATCGTCTATGCCAACGCCGCTGCCGAGAACCTGCTCGAGAGTTCGTTCAAGGTGCTGTCGCAGCAGAAGCTGTCCGAGCTCTTCCTCAATGGCCGCGAACTGTCGGCGCTGTTCTACCAGGCCATCGAACACCAGTTCGCCGACAAGCGGCTCGACCTGGTGCTGGAGCGCGCCAACCGCGAACCGTTGCAGGTGCACACCATCGTCACCCCGCTCGACAGCCCCGACATGCCGGTGCTGCTGGAGCTGCGTGAAAACGTGCAGCAGCTCAAGCTCGATCGCGAAGAGCGCATGTTCGACCAGAGCCAGGCCAACAAGGAGCTGATCCGCAACCTGGCGCATGAAATCAAGAATCCGCTGGGCGGTATTCGCGGTGCGGCGCAATTGCTCGAACTCGAACTGCCCGAACGTCACTTGAAAGAGTTGCGCGAATACACCCAGGTCATCATCAAGGAAGCCGACCGGCTGCAGACGCTGGTCGACCGGCTGCTGGCGCCGCATCGGCATCCGCACATCGTGGGCGACGTCAACATCCACGAAGTGTGCGAGCGGGTGCGCAGCCTGATCGTGGCCGAGTTTCCGCAGGGGCTGTCGATCAAGCGCGACTACGACCTCTCGATTCCCGAATTCCGGGGTGACAAGGAGCAACTGATCCAGGCCCTGCTCAACATCGTGCACAACGCCGCGCAAGCCTTATCAGACCGGATTCGCGCCGGCGATGGCGAGCTGACATTGCGTACCCGGGTATTGCGTCAGGTGACGCTATCCAAGGTGCGATACCGGCTGGCACTAGACTTGCATATCATCGATAACGGACCGGGCATCCCCCCCGACATCCGGGAGCGCATCTTCTATCCGCTGGTCTCAGGCCGCGAAGGAGGCAGCGGTCTCGGGTTGACGCTGGCACAGACTTTCGTGCAACAGCACATGGGCGTGATCGAATGCGAAAGCCGCCCGGGATGTACCGATTTCAGAATACTAATACCGCTGCCGTGAGCAGATGCTTGCCGCAGGCAGCGCGCCAAAACCAGTGTGACGCAAGATCGTCACCGGGGGCTGTCGCTGCGATGAGCGGGTTCATTGCAGCGCCGGAAGCATTATGACCAACGCAGGAAAAAGTTATTTATGAAACCAATCTGGATTGTTGACGACGACGAATCGATACGCTGGGTGCTCGAGAAGGCCCTGGCCCGAGAAAATCTCGCCACGCAGAGTTTTTCCAGCGCACGCGATGCCATGCAGGCCCTGCAGACCGGCACGCCGCAGGTCCTGGTTTCGGATATCCGCATGCCGGGTGCCTCCGGCCTGGAGTTGCTGCAGACCATCAAGGCCAAGCACCCCGGCATTCCGGTCATCATCATCACCGCATTTTCGGACCTCGATTCGGCGGTCTCGGCATTCCAGGGCGGCGCCTTCGAATACCTGGCCAAGCCGTTCGATCTCGACAAGGCCGTCGAGCTGATCCGGCGTGCGCTCGAGGAGAGCCTGCGCGAAACCGACGTCGAGCAGTCGGCGGCACAGACGCCCGAGATACTGGGGCAGGCGCCGGCGATGCAGGATGTGTTCCGCGCCATCGGTCGCCTGTCGCAGTCGAACGTGACGGTGCTGATCACCGGTGAATCCGGCTCCGGCAAGGAACTGGTCGCGCGCGCATTGCACAAGCACAGCCCGCGCGCCAGCCAGCCGTTCGTGGCGCTCAATACTGCCGCCATCCCCAAGGATCTGCTGGAGTCCGAACTGTTCGGCCATGAGCGGGGCGCCTTCACTGGCGCCCAGGCAATGCGCCGTGGCCGCTTCGAGCAGGCTGAAGGCGGCACGCTGTTTCTCGATGAAATCGGCGATATGCCGCTGGATCTGCAGACACGCCTGTTGCGGGTGCTGTCGGACGGTCACTTCTATCGGGTCGGCGGCCACCAGTCGCTCAAGGCCAATGTGCGGGTGATTGCCGCGACCCACCAGAACCTCGAGCACCGGGTGCGCGAAGGCCTGTTCCGGGAAGACTTGTACCACCGCCTCAATGTGATCCGCCTGCGCCTGCCCAGCCTGCGCGAGCGCAGTGAAGATATTCCGATCCTGGCGCGTCATTTCCTGAACCAGAGTGCGCGTCAGTTGGGTGTCGAAGCCAAGCGCCTGTCGCCGCAGGCGATGCAGTTCCTGTCGCAACTGGAGTTTGCCGGCAACGTGCGGCAACTGGAAAACCTGTGCAACTGGATCACCGTGATGGCGCCAGGCCAGACCGTCGAGGTCAAGGACCTGCCGCAGGACCTGGTCGAGGAACGGGTGCACGCGCCAATGCCGGCGCAGACGGTGTCGGCCCCGGCGTCGGCGGCGCAAGTGGCGCATGCGCTCCCTGCGGTCGGCGATGGCGCCGAAGTCAGTCACGCCAGCTGGATCTCGTTGCTGGAAGTCGAAGCGGCGCAGATGCTGTCGCAGGAGCAGCCGGAGGTGATGGATATCCTGGGACGCCAGTTCGAGGCCGCCCTGATCAAGATCGCCCTGAAGCATACGCATGGCCGCAAGAACGATGCGGCGGTGCGCCTGGGGATCGGTCGCAACACCATCACGCGCAAGATCCAGGAACTTGGCATCGGTGGCGCCGAAGACGACTGAGTCGATCGGAAACACTAAAAGAAATGGCCCGGCGCTTTTGGCGCCGGGCCATTTTTACTTGGCGCCCCGGTAGCGGGGCGGGTAGTGACTTGCTGACTTGGCGACTTAGCGCAGGCGCAGTACCACGCGCGCCGACACGCTGGCCAGCAGGCTCAGTGTGGCGCCAAAGATGACGAAGTAACTCACCGACAGCTTGTCGCCGGTGAAGTCGATCAGCCAGGTGATGATCAGGCCGGCGAAGCCGCCGAAGATCGTCACGGCGATGTTATAGGCCAGCGACATGCCGGTGCCACGCGTCTTGACCGGAAAGATATCGGCCAGCAGCGCCGGCATCGAAGCGAAGTAGAACGTCATCAGCACGCCGATGACGGCCTGCAGCATCAGCAGGTGCAGGAAGTCCGGCGAGGCGTTCAGGAACAGGAACATCGGATAGGTCAGCACGATGAACAGCGCGCTGCTGGCGATCATGAAAGGCGTGCGACCGTACTTGTCCGACCAGTGGCCGACCAGGGGCGAACCCAGCGCCATGATGATGCCGGCCACCGACATGGCGGCGAACGACGACCAGGCCGGCAGGCCCAATTGCTTGATGGCATAGGTCGGGATGTACAGCGACAGGTAGACCGACACGGTCGCCATGATCACGCTGCCCGAACCGATCAGCAGGCGCAGCTTCTGGCTGGTGAAGGTGTCGCGCAGCGGCGCATCGGTCTTCTCGCTGGCGTCCTTGAACTCGGGCGACTCATCCAGGTGACGGCGGATATAGATGCCGGCCGGGGCGATCAGCAGGCCGAACACGAACGGCACGCGCCAGCCCCACGAGGCCAGTTGATCGGCCGTCAGCAGGTTGTTGAGCGCGGCGCCGAAGATGGCGGCCAGCAGCAGGCTGATGCCCTGGCTGGCAACCTGCCAGCTCGAGAAGAAGCCGCGACGATGCGGCGCATGCTCGACCAGGAACGCGGTCGAGCTGCCGAATTCGCCACCGGCCGAGAAGCCCTGGATCATCTTGCCCAATGCCATGCCGGCCGGTGCCCACAAACCGATGGTGGCGTAGTTGGGCATGAAGGCGATCAATGCGGTGCCGATGGTCATCAGGATGATCGACATGCTCAGCGCTGCCTTGCGGCCGACGCGGTCGGAATAGGCGCCCAGCACCACCGCGCCCAGCGGACGCATGAAGAACGACACGCCGAAGGTGCCGAAGGTCAGCAGCAGCGACACGGTCTCGTTACCGGTCGGGAAGAACTGTTTGGCGATCACGACGGCGAAGGCGCCATAGATCAGGATGTCGAACCATTCGAGCGCATTGCCGATCGACGATGAAACGATCGCGCGTCTGGCCTGCGGATGGGTTTGTCCGGCCGTGGATGGGGCGGTGGTGGTCATGCTTTCTCCGTTGTTGAATCGCCTGTGGATGATGGGCGCACGCGCTGGTGGGCGTGTTGTTTGATCGTATTGCGCGCCTCGCTGCGACCTCGGCGGTCGAGCGGGCCGCGTCACAGCGGGCGAGGATAGGCGCGGGGTGCATGGCTGTCAAGAATGATAGTCAGCAGATTATCGGAGGGCGAGAACGCTCGCACAATTTCATTTGAACTAAATAATTTCACGATGTCCGCAACCATCGCCAAAGCGTGGTCCGGCTCACGCCAAGATGACGCGCCGCAGCAGCACGGTTGCCACGAAAGCGCTGCAGTACCGCGGCCACTTCGGCCTGGTCCGGCGCCTGCAGCACCACGGGCTCGGACTGCGCCGCATCGCTGGCATCATTAGTTAGTAATTCGGGCGCCAGTTGCACCAGCAAGGCCGGCGTAAGCGCCTGCAGCGGCTCGGCTGCCAGCCACAATGCAACGCGTTCCATCACGTTGCGCAGTTCGCGCACATTGCCCGGCCAGGCATAGCTGCCCAGCAGCGGCGCGCAGCGCGCCAGCTCCGCATGCAGGTTGGCGTGCGCCCGTACGTCCAGCGCCGCCAGCGCCTGCTTGAGACACCATTGCGCCAGCAACGGCAGATCCTGCGTGCGTTCGCGCAGCGGCGGCAGGCGCAGCCGCAGCACCGCCAGCCGGTAATACAGGTCGGCCCGGAAACGTCCTTCGCGCACGCGCGCTTCCAGCTCGCAATGGGTGGCGCTGATGATGCGCACATCGATGGCAATGGCGCGGGTGCCGCCGACCCGCATCACCTGGCGTTCTTCGAGCACCCGCAACAGGCGGGTCTGCAGCGGCAACGGCATCTCGCCGATTTCGTCCAGCAGCAGGGTGCCGCCATTGGCCGCCTCGAACAGGCCGGGACGTCCACCACGGCGGGCGCCGGTGAAGGCGCCTTCTTCATGGCCGAACAATTCGGACTCCAGCAGCGACTCGGCCAGCGCACCGCAGTTGACCGCCACGAAGGGCCGCTGTGGGCGGCCCTGGGTGAGCGGGTGGGCGCGATGTATGGCCTGGGCAGCCAGTTCCTTGCCGCTGCCGGTTTCGCCCTGGATCAATACGCTGGCCGGCGAACGGGCGAACAGCGTGATCGATTGACGCACCGCTTCCATCGCCGCCGAATCGCCCCGCAGGTCGCTCAGATGATGGCGCGCCCGCAGCGATTCGGACACCGGCGCCAGCCGCAGGCGACCCGCTTCCAGCTGCGTCAGTCGCGCCAGTTCCAGCGCGTCTTCGAACGCCTGGCGCACCGTTGCCGACGAGTAGATGAAGACCCCGTGCAGGCCGGCCTCGATCGCCAGGTCGGTGATCAGCCCGGCGCCCACGATCACCTCGATGCCATCATTCTTGAGGTCATTGACCTGCGCCCGCGCATCTTCTTCGGTGGCATAGGTGCGCTGCACGATATCGAGCCCGAACGCCTGCTGGAATTCGGCCAGTGCCGGCATGCCGTCCTGATAAGTCACCAGGGCGATGCGCGACGACAGCTTGCGCGCACGCGCCAGTGCCTGCATGGCATCGAAGCCGCTGGCGCGCACCACGATCACCGGCACCGGCAGGCGACTCTTGAGATAGGCGCCATTGGAGCCGGCCGAAATGATCACATCGCAACGTTCGCTGGCCAGCCGTTCGCGCAGTTGGCGTACCGCATCGTCGAAGCCCAGGTGAATCGGCTCAATGTCGGCGACCTCGTCGAACTCCAGCGTGATGTCTCGCACCAGTTCAGACAGGCGCGAGATCGATACGGTCCAGATCACCGGCTTGTCGCCGGTGGCCGGATTGCGTGGCGAAGAAGAGGGCGGTTTCATCCGGGACATGTTTCGCGTAACGTTTCGAGAAACATAAATGTAACACTTATGAAACACCCTGCGCGCTGATTTTGGTGTGCTAACGCGTGGCGCGAGAGCTTGTCTTGCTATGCCAAGTCATTGATTCATAAAAAGAAAGGGTCATTGATGGGCTCTGGGTCAGGCGCTCCCGCTGTTGATGGCACGACCGTTGCAATACCACCCGCAACATTCACCATTCACTCATCACAAGGCACACCATGGCTATTCATTCACCGGGCGCTGCGTTGCGCCAGGCCGTCAAGGAAGAGTCGCCGCTGCAGATCATCGGCGCCATCAATGCCAACCATGCGCTGCTGGCCAAGCGCGCCGGTTTTCGCGCGATCTACCTGTCCGGCGGCGGTGTCGCCGCCGGCTCGCTGGGCTTGCCCGATCTCGGCATCTCGAACCTGGACGACGTGCTCACCGACGTGCGCCGCATCACCGATGTCTGCGACCTGCCGTTGCTGGTAGATGTCGACACCGGTTTTGGCGCCTCGGCCTTCAACGTAGCGCGCACGGTCAAGTCGATGATCAAGTTCGGCGCCGCCGGCATGCATATCGAAGACCAGGTCGGCGCCAAGCGCTGCGGTCACCGTCCCGGCAAGGAAATCGTCGGCAAGCAAGAGATGGTCGATCGCATCAAGGCCGCCGTCGATGCCCGCACCGACGACAATTTCGTGATCATGGCGCGCACCGATGCGCTCGCCGTCGAAGGCCTGGAGGCCGCCATCGAGCGCGCTGTCGCCTGTGTCGAGGCGGGCGCCGACATGATCTTTCCGGAAGCCATCACCGACCTCAAGATGTACAAGCAGTTTGCCAATGCAGTGAAGGTGCCGATCCTGGCCAACATCACAGAATTCGGATCGACGCCGTTGTTTACCGTGGACGAATTGAAGGGCGCCGATGTCGGGCTGGTGCTGTATCCGTTGTCGGCGTTTCGCGCCATGAACCGTGCTGCCGAGAATGTCTATAACGCGATCCGTCGCGACGGCACGCAGAAGAATGTGGTCGACACCATGCAGACCCGCATGGAGCTCTACGATCGCATCGATTACCACTCGTTCGAGCAAAAGCTCGATGCGCTGTTTGCGCAGCAAAAGAATAAATGAATAATAAATAAGCAGACCAAACCAATCAGGAGAACCGCATGAGCGAATCAGCACCAGGCACTTTCAAGCCCAAGAAATCGGTCGCCCTGTCGGGCGTGACGGCCGGCAACACGGCCCTCTGTACCGTCGGCAAGACCGGCAATGACCTGCACTATCGCGGCTACGACATCCTGGATGTCGCCGACACCTGCGAATTCGAAGAGATTGCGCACCTGCTGGTGCATGGCAAGTTGCCCACTGCGCCCGAGCTGAGCGCCTACAAGGCCAAGCTGAAGTCGCTGCGCGGCTTGCCGGCCAACGTCAAGGCCGCGCTCGAATGGTTGCCGGCCGCGTCGCATCCGATGGATGTGATGCGTACCGGCGTCTCGGCGCTGGGCTGCGTGCTGCCCGAGAAGGACGACCACAACACCCCGGGCGCACGCGACATCGCCGATCGCCTGATGGCGTCGCTGGGATCGATGTTGCTGTATTGGTATCACTACAGCACCAATGGCCGGCGCATCGAAGTCGAAACCGATGATGAATCGATTGGCGCGCACTTCCTGCATCTGCTGCATGGGCAAGCGCCCAGCGAGCAATGGGAAAAGGCCATGCACACTTCGCTGATCCTGTACGCCGAGCACGAATTCAACGCCTCCACCTTCACCGGCCGGGTCATCGCCGGTACGGGTTCCGACATGTATTCGGCCATCACCGGTGCCATCGGCGCCCTGCGTGGCCCCAAGCATGGCGGTGCCAATGAGGTAGCGTTCGAGATCCAGAAGCGCTACGACAACCCGGATGAGGCCGAAGCCGATATCCGTCGTCGGGTCGAGAACAAGGAAGTGGTGATCGGTTTCGGTCACCCGGTCTATACCATCTCGGACCCGCGCAACAAGGTGATCAAGGAAGTCGCCCGCAAGCTGTCCAAAGAGGCCGGATCGACCCGCATGTTCGACATCGCCGAACGCCTCGAGACGGTGATGTGGGATGCCAAGAAGATGTTCCCCAACCTCGACTGGTTCTCGGCCGTGTCGTATCACATGATGGGGGTGCCGACCGCGATGTTTACGCCGCTGTTCGTCATTGCCCGCACCTCGGGCTGGGCCGCGCATATCATCGAGCAGCGCATCGACAACAAGATCATCCGGCCGTCGGCCAACTATGTCGGCCCGGAAGACCTGAAGTTCGTGCCGATCGGTAAGCGCAAGTAACGCCGACGGGGCGGGGCAGGGAGCATTCGTTTTTTGTAACAAGCGGTAGCGGCTATCTCGCAGATTGCAATAAATTGTTAATATGCGGTCCAGCAGTTTTTGGCCATCAGGCCTCGCAAGATTACTGGACTTTACGATGACCGCAATGAATGCCCTTTGCATCCGCCCCCGTTCCTTCTTCGGCTGTGCTGGCTTGGCCTTGCTGCTGGCCGGTTGCGCCGGACAGGAAAAAATCCCGGTCACCGAGACCAAGCCCGTGCTGCCGCAGATCATCCAGGCGCCAGCTGCCACCCAGCCGACCTGGGCGACCCAGCTCAAGACCGGCAGCTTCTCCTGCGAAGCCGGCAACAAGGTCGAGCTGAAGATGGAAGGGCGGGTGACCGACGGCGTCACGCTGGTCTGGAAAGGCCGTTCCTACACGATGACCCCGGTCAGCACTTCGACCGGTGCAGTACGCCTGGAAAATAGCGGCGAAGGCTTGACCTGGATCCAGATCCCGTCCAAGTCGATGCTGCTCAATTCGAAGATCGGCCAGCAACTGGCCAACGACTGCAAGACCCGCTAGGCCCGTCCTGCCTCCCATGCCCGCGTGCCCGCATGCCTGGATGGCATGCGGCGCTGCTCGCGTCTGCTGATCTGCGTGTCTACCGGTTGCTGGCGGGTTCCGATTCAGCTGCACGTAAGCTGGCAGTGCCACATTGCATCACAAGGCGCACAGACGCCGTGGCGATTCGCGACATGAGGAGACAGCATGCAATACGAACAATACTATCGGCGCTCGATCGAGCAGCCCGAGCAGTTCTGGGCCGAACAGGCGCGGCGCATCCATTGGGATAAACCCTTCGAACGTACCCTCGACGACAGCAACCCGCCGTTTGCGCGCTGGTTCCTCGGCGGCACCACCAACCTTTGCCATAACGCGGTCGACCGCCATCTGCCACAACGGGCGGAGCAAGCGGCGCTGATCGCCATCTCGACCGAGACCGGTCACGAACGCGTCTACACCTTCGCCGAACTGCACCAGGAAGTCATGACCATGGCGGCCAGCATGCAGGCGCTGGGCGTGGTGCGCGGTGACCGGGTGTTGATCTACATGCCGATGATTGCAGAGGCGGTGTTTGCCATGCTCGCCTGTGCCCGGCTGGGCGCGGTGCATTCGGTGGTGTTTGGCGGGTTTGCGTCGACCAGCCTGGCCTCGCGTATCGATGACGCCCAGCCGCGCCTGATCGTGTCGGCCGATGCCGGTTCGCGCGGTGGCAAGGTGGTGCCGTACAAGGGCTTGCTGGACCAGGCGATCGGCTTGGCGCAGCACAAGCCGCAGCATGTATTGCTGGTCGATCGCGGCCTGGCGCCGATGGCCCGCGAGCCGGGGCGCGATGTCGACTATGCAATGCTGCGCACGCAATATCGCGACGCCTCGGTGCCGGTGGCCTGGCTCGAATCCAACGACACCAGCTATATCCTCTATACCTCCGGCACCACCGGCAAGCCCAAGGGCGTGCAGCGTGACGTCGGCGGTTATGCGGTGGCGCTGGCGGCATCGATGGAGACCATCTTCTGCGGCCATCCCGGCGAGACTTATTTCTGCACCTCCGATATCGGCTGGGTGGTCGGTCATTCCTATATCGTCTACGGGCCATTGATCCAGGGCATGGCCACCGTGTTATACGAGGGCTTGCCGATCCGGCCCGATGCCGGCATCTGGTGGAGCATCGTCGAGAAGTATCGCGTCACACGCATGTTCTCGGCGCCCACCGCCATCCGCGTGCTCAAGAAGCAGCCGCCGGAATGCATGCATCGGCATGACCTGTCATCGTTGAAGGCGCTCTACCTGGCGGGAGAGCCGCTGGACGAGACCACCTCTAACTGGATTGCCACCGAGCTGGGCGTGCCGGTGATCGACAACTACTGGCAAACCGAGAGCGGCTGGCCCATCATCTCCATCGCCCGCGGCGTGGACGACAAGCCGACGCGGCTGGGCAGTCCCGGCGTGCCGATGCCCGGCTACCGCGTGGCGATTCTCGACGAACACAGCGGCGAGCCGCTGGGCGCCAACCAGAAAGGCGTGGTCGCCATCGAAGGGCCGTTGCCGCCGGGTTGCATGCAGACCGTCTACCGCGACGACCAGCGCTTCGTCGATACATATTGGGCCAGCCTGCCGCGCCAGGTGTATTCCACCTTCGACTGGGGCATTCGGGATGAAGACGGTTATTACTTCATCCTCGGACGCACCGACGACGTCATCAACGTGGCCGGCCATCGGCTCGGCACGCGTGAAATCGAAGAGAGCATCTCGAGTCACCCCAATGTGTCGGAGGTCGCGGTAGTTGGCGTAGAGGACAAGATCAAGGGCCAGGTGGCGTTTGCCTTCGTCATCGCCAAGGACCCGCAGTCCACCGCCACGCCACCATCCCGGCAAGCGCTGGAGGCCGAGATAGCGGCTACCGTAGATCGCCAGATCGGTGCGCTGGGGCGGCCGGCACGCGTGCTGTTTGTCAACGCGCTGCCCAAGACGCGCTCGGGCAAGCTGCTGCGACGCGCGATCCAGGCCCTGTGCGAGGGGCGCGACAGCGGCGACCTGCCGACCATCGAAGATCCGGCGGCGCTGGAACAGGTGCGGGAGGCATTGAGCCGGTGAGACGGCGACGGCGCGATTTGGTTACACTGCTGTCTTCGTCACAGCACGTTCAATCAAAACCGCCATGTCCGAATCAATCCGTGCGGCGCAGGCCGCCGACGCCGCCGCCATTTGTGCCATCTATAACCATTACGTCGAAACCACCGCCATCAGTTTCGAGACCGAGACGGTCGCCGTCGACACCATGAATGCGCGCATTGCCGAAGTGCAATCGCAATTTCCGTGGTTGGTCTATGAAGAAGAGGGCGTGGTGCTGGGCTATGCCTACGCCAGCAAATGGAAGCCGCGCGCGGCGTATGCGAGTTCGGTGGAAAGCTCGGTCTATCTGCACCGCGATGCCGGCGGACGCGGCATCGGCAAGAAGCTCTACCAGCGCCTGTTCGCGCAACTCAAGGCGCAGGGCGTGCACCTGGTGATTGGCGGTATCGCCTTGCCCAATGCGGCCAGCGTCGGGCTGCATGAAAGCGTAGGCTTCATCAAGTGCGCCCATTTCAGTGAAGTCGGCCGCAAGTTCGACCGCTGGGTCGACGTCGGCTATTGGCAGCTCAACCTGGAGCAGGTGACCTCATGAGATCGACCCGTGCCGCCACTGCGGTGGAGCGCCTCAACCGGCGCGCCGAGACCCAGCAATACTCGATGTTGAAACTGTCCGATGAGCGTCTGCAGCTGATCCAGCGGGTCGCCGGCAAACCGATGGAAAAGATCGGCCAGGCGTTGGAGCTGGACGAATTTGTCGCCTTCGTCAATGCCTACGGCCCCCAGACGCCCCGTCGCGTCAGCAAGCTCGATGTGCAGTTCGAGAAGAACATGCGCAACAAGAAAACCGACGCCGCAGAATAAGTTAGTCGGCCAGCGTCGCGATCACCGGCGCGTGGTCGGACGGCTGTTCCCACTTGCGGGGCACCTTGTCGATCACGCAGGCCGTGCAACGCGGCGTCAGTTCGGGCGACAGCAGGATATGGTCGATGCGCAGGCCGCGATTGAGGCGAAAGCCCATCTGGCGATAATCCCACCAGCTGTACAGTTTTTCAGGTTGCTCGAACAGTCGGAACGAATCGGTCAAGCCCATCGCCTGCAGGTTGCGAAACGCCTGGCGTTCCGGTTCCGACACCAGCACGCCACCGGCCCAGGCGGCCGGATCGTGTACATCGCGGTCTTCCGGCGCGATGTTGTAGTCGCCCAGCAAGGCCAGGCGCGGATGCGCTGCCATCTCCTGTTGCAGCCATTGCTGCAGCGCCGCCAGCCAGCTCAGCTTGTAGGGATATTTCTCGGACTCCAGCGACTGCCCGTTGGGAATGTAGGCGCAGATATAACGCACGCCCTCGATGGTGGCGGCGATGATGCGCTGCTGCTCATCCGGAAACAGCGGGTTGTTCTTGACCACGTCGGTCATCGGATGGCGCGACAGGATCGCCACGCCGTTATAGGTCTTCTGGCCACTGAATTCGACCAGGTAACCGGCAGCGGCGATCTCGGCGGCCGGAAACTTGTCGTCGGTCAACTTGGTTTCCTGCAGACACAGCACGTCGACCGGATTTTCTTCCAGCCATTTCAATACCTGCGGCAGGCGGACTTTAAGGGAGTTGACGTTCCAGGTGACGATTTTCATGAGCGAAGAGGCCGGTAATGCGCGCAAGCGCGAAAGGCCGCCATCTTACCGTATTGTTTGCGCAATCTTCGCGCCGGACGATGGCCTGGCCGAGGTGGCCATCGACGCCCATGCGACAGCATTGGGGCTGTCGACGGCGTTCGTAGTGAGGGCGGATAAGGTGCGGCTTACTTGAAGTGGTAGCTGACCGCCACCAGTCCCATGTCTTCGATCTTGTGGTTGACCAGCGGGCTGTCCGAGGCTGCGCTGCCCAGCCACTTGCGACGCCAGGTCAGGTTGAGGCGCCAGTTGTCGGCCAGTGCCACGTCGGCCGAGAGACCCAGGATCGGGTTGGTCGAAGCGCCGGCGCGATACTGGCGAAAGCCGCTGGCAGCCGATTCGTTGGTGCTGACGCCCAGAAAATAGTTGTTGTAGCGGGCGCTGCGACGCTCCACGCCAAGCTGCGGATACACGTTGAACGGGCCGGACTCGAATTGGGCGGCATAGATCGCTTCGAACAGCGAGCCGTGCGAGGCATTGACGTCATAGAAGGCGTTCAGGAAAAAAGCCCCGTAGCGGGTTTCCTGATAGGTGCCGATGCCCAGCGGGACCGGGTTGGAGCGGCGTTGCAGGCCGCGCTCGGCATCGAAGCCGTCGAAGCTGGCGCGCGCGGCGAATTCGAGATAGCCGGCGCCGATGCGCGCGGCCTTGACGCCAAAGGTATCGAGTCGCGCGAAGAAACGTCCATAGTCGAAATAGGCGTAGGGCAAGACCTTGTTCTGGTCGCTCTTGCCCAGCACGTTGCGTTCGAGGTGAAACACGCCCGCCCCCAGATCGCCGACGATCCGGTCCTGCAAGGCAAGGCTGTCGGTGGTGGCCGGAGCGGCTTGCTGGGCCATGGCCGAGGTGGCGCACAGCAGGGAAAGGGCGAGGGTGATGGCGGTTTTCATGATCGGGTGGTGTGGGTCGTCGACGGCAGCCACAGGGTGTGCCTGCCACAGCGCGTTATTGTAGCCAGATGGAACGAATGTTTCAGGGTTTGTTGCGCAAGCGCTTCGCCAACGCATTGCGGGGACCTCGATCTGATCGAGGTCCCCGCAAGCTGGCACTAGCTAAGACTCGGTGACGTCTTCGCTCAAGCAGCCATCATCGATGGCGATTGCATGGCTGCCTTGCCGCCATCGCGACGACGACGCAGCGCGCCGAAGCCGACCAGCGCCAGGCCGCCCAGCATCATTGCGGTGGTCGAAGCCTCAGGCACGGCTGCAATGCTGATGTTGCCACCGAAGCTGCCGCCGGCCGAGCCGGTGACCGAGCCGTTGACCGCCAGCGTGTACAGGCCCGATGCCAGGTTCGACGCGTTCAGGGTAAAGAACTGCACCGAATCAACCACGGTCTTGGTACCGGCATAGCTTTGGCCGTTACCGGACAGCGTGAAGCTGTCGATGTTCAACGCCGACAGGTTGTTGAGCGCGATCGAAATCACGGCCGACGATACCGAGAACGGGTTGGAGTAGTTGAAGGTGAAGCTTTCGGTGAAGGTCTGGCCGGTGGTGCCCGCGCCAAATGCTGCGCCGAAGTCGGACGTGGAGCCATTGAAGGTCAACGCGCTGGTCTCGTTGATTTGCGCAGCGTGGGCAGACGCGCCAACACCGACCAGGGAAGCCGCCAGGAACAGGCCGCCAACTAATTTTTTCATCACACACCTCTTTCTTTGTATTGATTAATGAGATTGCATACGGGGGCAGGGGTCCGGGGATTGAATTGTTATGGCCGGAATTTCGCACCCAGGTTTTATTTGTCTTGTCGACTTTGTTATATCGGGGACGGACAGAGATTAGCTGCGCTGCAACCAAATCTCAATACGATTTTGCAAAATCAGTGTTTGTCCTGTGGCCGTGTAAGAAAAGAGGAAGCGGCCACTGGCGTGCATTTCCAGTCGATGAGAGGGGGTATTTCCAGGGCGCAATGCGTCGAGGTTGATCTAATGCTGCACGGCATTAAATGGTGTCTCGGAATACTATAAGAGTTAGTTTTTCTTGGTTGGATAATTCGCGAGTCAAATACTCGCAAAACCTGATTTTCATGAAAAATGGCCCGCCGGGTGGCGGGCCATTCATGTTGTCGCCGGGCCTTTTCAGGTCGGCTTAGCCGGCATGCAATGCGGGGTAATCGGTATAGCCCTGGGCGCCGCCGCCGTAGAGCGTATCGGGGTTGAAATTGGCGAGTTCGGCGCCTTGCTGCAGCCGCTCCACCAGGTCCGGATTGGCAATCCATGGCCGGCCGAAGGCGACGATGTCGGCCAGGTTGCCGCTGCGCGCCTTGGCCGCCAGTTCCAGGTCGTAGCCGTTGTTGGCGATGTAGATACCCTTGAACAGGTTGCGCAGCACTTGCAGGTCGAAGCCGCCGGCCACATTGCGCGGACCACCGGTGGCGCCTTCCACCACGTGCAGGTAGACCAGCTTGTAGCGGTTCAGTTGTTCGACCACATACGAGAACAGCGCTTCAGGGTTGCTGTCGGCGATATCGTTGGCCGGGCTGGTGGGCGAGAGGCGAATGCCCACGCGTTCGCTGGGGATCACCGACGTGACGGCCTGCACCACTTCCAGCAGCAGGCGTGCCCGGTTCTCGATGCTGCCGCCGTAGGCGTCGGTGCGCTGGTTGGTCTTGTCGCGCAGGAACTGGTCGAGCAGGTAGCCGTTGGCGGCGTGGATCTCGACGCCATCGAAACCTGCCTTGATTGCCAGTTGCGCGGCCGTCTTGTATTGCTCGACGATGCCGGGCAACTCCGACAGTTCGAGGGCGCGCGGCGTCACGAAGGGCTTGAAGCCGGTTTCGGTGAATGCGTTGCCTTCGGGCTTGACGGCCGACGGGGCGACCGGCAAGGCGCCCTCGGGTTGCAGCTCTGGGTGCGAGATGCGGCCGACGTGCCACAACTGCAGGAAAATGCGGCTGCCCTTGGCGTGCACCGCATCGGTCACTTTCTTCCATCCGGCGACCTGGGCATCGTTATAGATGCCGGGGGTGAAGGCATAGCCCTTGCCCTGTGGCGAAATCTGCGTGGCCTCGGCCACGATCAGGCCCGCGCCGGAGCGCTGGGCGTAATACTCGGCGGCAAGCTCGCTGGGCACGTCGCCGGCTTGCGCGCGGCTGCGGGTGAGGGGCGCCATGGCAATGCGGTTCTTGAGCTGGATGGCACCGATCTGTACGGGCTTGAAGAGGTCGCTGGTCTGGCTGGCGTTGGTCATGTAGATCCTTTCTTGGGGTAGAAGTGGAAATAGCGGGCCGCTGCGGCATCATTCCCGTGGCGCCGGGCGGGACCATTCTTGTTAGCGTTAGAAAATAAGGTGTAGATAAAACCCGACTAGCTTAGTCGAGAATTATTTTTCGCGCTGGAGCCCGGTTCGGACCGGCAGCGGCAAGTGAAGTTTCCCGTTGCTTGCCACAACGAAAAAAGGCCACCGCATGGCGGTGGCCCTTCGACAGCAAAACTGCAGCAATGCAATGAATCAGGCCTTGGCCTTCGCGCTTGCCTGGCCCAGCAGCCAATTGGTCAGCAGTGGCACCGGACGCCCGGTGGCGCCCTTGGCCGCGCCGCTCTTCCAGGCCGTGCCGGCGATATCCAGGTGGGCCCAGGTGTACTTGCGCGTGAAACGCTCCAGGAAACAGGCGGCGGTGACGCTGCCGGCTGGCTGGCCGCCGATATTGGCGATATCGGCGAAGTTGGACTTGAGCTGTTCCTGATAGATGTCCTGGATCGGCATGCGCCATGCCGTGTCGCCGGTGCTGCGGCCAGCGGCCAGCAGTTCGTTGGCGAGCTGGTCGTGGGCGGCATCTTCGCGGGTGAACAGGCCCGTGTTGTGGTGGCCCAGTGCGACGATGCAGGCGCCGGTCAGGGTGGCGATATCCACCACTGCGGCCGGCTTGAAGCGCTCGACGTAGGTCAGGGCGTCGCACAGGATCAGGCGGCCTTCGGCGTCGGTGTTGAGCACCTCGATGGTCTGGCCGGACATCGACGTGACGACGTCGCCGGGCTTGGTGGCGCTGCCCGATGGCATGTTCTCGCAAGTCGGGATGACGCCGATGACGTTCAGTTTCAGGCCCAGTTCGGCGATGGTGCGGAAAGTGCCTAGCACCGAAGCCGCGCCGCACATGTCGTACTTCATCTCGTCCATGTTCAGGCCCGGCTTGAGCGAGATACCGCCGGTGTCGAACGTGATGCCCTTGCCGACCAGCACCACCGGCGCGTCCTTGCTGCGACCGCCCAGATGCTTGAGCACGATGAACTTGGGCGGCTCGTCGCTGCCGTTGGTGACCGACAGGAAGCTGCCCATCTTGAGCGCTTCGAGTTGCTTGCGCTCCAGCACCTCGATGCCCAGCTTGAAGTCCTTGGCCAGCTTCTTGGCGGTATTGGCCAGGTAGGTCGGGGTGCAGAAGTTGCCGGGCAGGTTGCCCAGGTCCTTGGTCAGCGCCATGCCGTTGGCCAGCGCCACCGCTTCGGTCAGCGCAGTCTTGGCGGCCGTGGCTTCGGCGGCCGATGTCAGGAAGGTAATTTTCTTGACGCCGGTGGGCGCCGGGTCTTTCTTGCTCTTGAGCACATCGGCGCGATACACCGAGTCACGCCCGGCCAGCACCACATTGCGGATCGCCCAGGCCAGGTCGCGGCCCTTGACCTGGTCCAGCGGCAGCAGCAGGGCGGCGTCGTCGCAGCCCAGCGTGGCCAGCGCGCGCACCAGGCCCTGGGCGGCGGCGGCGAAACTCTTGTCGGACAGCTCGTCCTGCGGGCCCAGACCCAGCAGCACGACGCGTTCGGCGGCGACGCCGGTGAGCCCGCGCAGCAGCAGGGTGCTGCCGGCCTTGCCGGAGATATCGCCCGACTTCAGGGCGGCGCTGATGGCGCCCAGCTTGTCGAGCGCGCTGGCGGCGGCCCCCAGTTTGCGGTTTTCGTGGATGCCGACGACCAGTGCGCCAGTCTTGACGGCGGTTACAGCGGTTTTTGCGTCTAATGTTTTTGTGCTAAAGTCCATCGCTCGTCCTTAGTTTGAATTACCCGACGATTATAGAACTCATTTCATCAATCAGCGTGACATGCGTTCTGCTCACCCGAGCGCCGTCGGCGGCAGAGACTTCTAACAGACCCATGACCGGATTCGTTCCCAGCTTCACATGATTTTTCAGCGCGCACTACGACGCGAATTGACCAGCACCGCCGGCGCTGTCTTCACCACCCTGTTCACCATCACCTTGACCGTGATGCTGATCAAGATCCTCGGTCAGGCCGCAGGTGGCCAGGTGGCTTCGCAGGATGTGGTGGCCTTGATCGGCTTCCAGTCCCTCAATTACATGCCGGTGATCCTTATCCTCACCGGATTCATCTCGGTGCTGCTGGTGATGACCCGCAGCTACCAGGACTCCGAAATCGTGGTCTGGTTTTCGTCCGGCCTGTCGCTGACCCGCTGGATTCGTCCGGTGCTGCTGTTCGGCTGGCCGATCGTGGTGCTGGTGTCGGTACTCAGTTTCGTGGTGACGCCCTGGGCCAACCAGGAAAGCGGCGAATACCGCAAACGCTTCGAACAGCGCGAAGACATCGCGCGCGTGTCGCCCGGCAAGTTCCAGGAGTCGGCCAGCGCCAACCGCATCTTCTTCGTTGAGGGCATTTCGGGTGATGCTTCCAAGGTCAAGAATATCTTCGTCAATACCGTCGGCACCGATGGCAGGAACAGCGTGGTAGTGGCCAAGGAAGGCGAGACCGTGGTCGATGCCGACGGCGAGAAATTCGTCGTCATGAGCCAGGGGCGGCGCTACGATGGTACGCCCAGCCTGCCGGAATTCCAGCTCGTCGACTTCGAACGCTATGGCCTGCTGATCGGCAGCCAGTCGCAGGCCGCCGCCGGCGACCGTTCGGCGCGCGCCATGCGCATGGACGAATTGCTGGCCAAGGATGACGGTTTTGCGCGTGGCGAACTGTTATGGCGCATCGCCTTGCCGCTGATGTCGTTGTCGCTGATGTTGCTGGCGATCCCGCTGTCGTTCGTCAATCCGCGCGCCGGTCGTTCGCTGGGGCTGCTGGTGGCCTTGCTGCTGTTCGTGGTCTACAGCAATACGGTGAGCGTGTTCCAGGCGTCGGTGGCGCAGGGACGGTCCAGTTTCATGATGGCCTGGTGGCCAGTGCACGTGGCGGTGGTGGCGCTGATCGTCGGCATGTTCCTGTTGCGGCTCAAGGTCAACAGTCGTTATCACCCATCCATACTGTGGTCGGCGTTGCGCCGCGCACTGGTTTTCAAGCGCGAGGCCTGACATGAAGGTGATTCAACGTTATTTCACCAGCGAGATCACGCGCTCGGTGATGTTCGCGCTGGCGGCGTTCCTGGCGCTGTTTGCGTTCTTCGAGATGATGGGCCAGCTGGAACAGGTCGGCCGCAATGGCTACAAGTTGCAGCAGGCGGTGCTGTATGTGCTGATGGGCTTGCCCGGCAACGTCTATGAGTTGATGCCGACGGCGGTGCTGATCGGCACCATCTATACGCTGTCGCAGTTTGCGGCGCGTTCCGAATTCACCATCATGCGCGCCTCCAGCATGTCGACCGCGATGGCGGCCAAGGTGCTCATGCGCATCGGTCTCGGCTTTGCCGTGATGACCATCCTGTTCGGCGAACTGATTTCACCCAAGGCCACCGAATGGGCCGAAAAGCTCAAGCTGCAGGCGCAGGGCGCGTCGCTGTCGTCGCAATTCAAGTCGGGCATGTGGGCCAAGGACGTGATCAAGGATCAAGGCCTGGAAGGCAACGTCACCGGCAGCCGTTTCATCAACATCCAGTCGATCCAGCCGGATGGCCGCATCAGCGGCGTCAAGCTGTACGAGCTGGATCGCGAGTTCCACATGGCGCGCATGGTGACGGCAGCCACCGGCGAATACCAGGGCAACCACCAGTGGCAGCTCAGCAATGTGCTGCAGTCCGACTTTGCCACCGGCAGCAAGGACCGCGGCATCACCGAACCGGTCAAGACCCAGAAGCTGCCCAGCCTGACGCTGGTGTCGGAGGTGACCCCCGAGATTCTCTCGGTGCTGTTTGCCGATCCCGACCGCATGTCGGCCTACGACTTGCGCGCCTATACCAAACACCTGGAAGCCAACAACCAGCGCACCGAGCGCTATGAGATCGCGTTCTGGAAAAAGATCGTCTACCCGCTGTCGATCTTCGTGATGCTGGCGCTGGCGCTGCCGTTCGCCTACCTGCATTTCCGCGCCGGCGGCGTGAGCCTGAAGATCTTCACCGGCATCATGATCGGGGTGTGCTTCCAGCTCATCAATAGCCTCTTCTCGCACCTGGGCCTGCTCAACACCTGGCCGGCCTTGATCACGGCGGCATTGCCCAGCTTGTTGTTCATGGGCTTGGCCGTGGGCGCATTGTGGTGGGTGGAGCGACACTGATGGCGACACTATCGATGCGATCGCTGGTCCTGTTCGCGCACGGCGCCCGGGATCCGGCCTGGGCCCAGCCGTTCGAGCGCCTGCGCGCGCTGGTGCAGGCCGCGCGCCCGGAGCTGAGCGTGCAACTGGCTTTTCTGGAACTGATGCAGCCCGACCTGCCATCGCTGGCCGCCGCCGAGATCGGGCGCGGCGTCTCCGCCATCACGGTGGTGCCGGTCTTTCTTGGTCAGGGCGGGCATGTCCGGCGCGATTTGCCGCAACTGATCGGGTCGTTGCGCCAATCCCACCCCGGGGTCGTTATCGACGTCGTCGACGCGGTGGGCGAAGACGATGCCGTGCTGCAGGCCATCGCGGCCTACTGTCTGCGCGTGGCGCATGGCTGAGCTGGCGCAGTTGCGCTGAACCCCTTCCCGGGTCTGCCTGTCTCATCCTCAATCGCGCGCCGCGCATTTCGAGGATGAATTCCCATGAAGCGCTATTGGCGCATAGCTGTATTGATGCTGGTGCTGGTTGCAGCCGCTGTGGCGGTCCATGTCAGCGGCCTTGGCCACCTGCTGGGTCCGGCTTATCTGCAGCAACTCATCCAGAGCCATCCGGTCAGCGGATTGGCGCTCTATATCGGTTTGTTCTGCCTGGGTAACCTGCTGCACCTGCCGGGCTGGATCTTCCTGGCCGGGGCGGTGCTGGCGCTGGGCAAGCTATGGGGAGGGATGGCCACTTATGCAGCGGCCGTGCTGTCCTGCTCGGTGACTTATTTTCTGATTCGCGCCATCGGTGGCGACGCCTTGCGCGTGATCCACCATCGCTATGTGGTGTCGATCCTGCGTCGGCTCGACAGTCATCCGGTGGCCAGCATTTCGCTGCTGCGAGTGCTGTGCCAGACCATGCCCACGGTCAATTACGTGCTGGCGCTGTCGGGCGTTTCCTTTCGCCACTACCTGCTGGGCACGCTGATCGGCTTGCCGCTGCCGATCCTGCTCTATTGCCTGTTATTCGATTACCTGGGCGGGATGCTCGGCTGGAATTAGAACAGTCGCGCGCCGTTGGGCAGCGCCTGGTCGGGCGAGAACAGCACCACCTCGCCGGCCGCATCGGGAAAGCCCAGCGTCAACACCTCTGACATGAACTTGCCGATCTGGCGCGGCGGAAAATTGACCACCGCCGCCACCTGGCGGCCGACCAATGCTGCGGGCTGGTAATGCGTGGTGATCTGGGCGCTGCTCTGGCGTACGCCGATGCCGGGGCCGAAATCGATCTTCAGCTTGTAGGCGGGCTTGCGTGCCTCGGGAAAAGGATCGGCGGCAATGATGGTGCCGAGCCGGATATCGACCTTCAGAAAGGCATCGAAATCGATCGCTTCGGCGGCCGGGGCGTTGGGGTCGTGCAGCAGGTGCATGGCGTCATTCCATTCAGGTTGCGCCCGGGCGGCGCTGATTCAGTCGCGACCCGCCAGGGCCGGGCCGATCATCACCAGCACCGGGCCGCTGCAGGCTTGCAGGCCGGGTTCGAGGGCCGACAGTTGCAGGTGGTAGATACGCTCGTCGGGACGGCTGCAGTTCTCGACCACCACCACCGGCGTGGTCGGCGCATGACCCAGTTCCAGCAGGCGTCGCGCGGTGGCGGTGGCTTCGCGCCCGCCCATGTACTGCACCAGCGTGTCGCCGTTGGGCATGATCACTTCGCCGGGCTGGTCGGGCGCGGTGCTGGAGGTAAATAACGAGACGCTGCGTGCAATGCCGCGTCGCGTCAGTGGCCGTTTGGCAGAGGCCGCTGCCGCCAGTGCGGCAGTAATGCCGGGAACGATGTCGTAGGGGATGCCATGCGCTTCGAGTGCGCGCATTTCTTCGTCGGCGCGGCCGAACAGCATCGGGTCGCCGCCTTTCAGGCGCACCACCCGGCGATATTGCTGTGCGGCCTGCACCAGCCTGGCATTGATTTCGACCTGGGCGGTCGAACGCTGGCCGCTGCGCTTGCCGACCGGGATCAGCACCGCCTGCGGGCACAGCGCCAGGATCTCGTCGGTCACCAGGGCGTCGTGCAGGACCGCCTCGGCTTGCGCCAGCAGGCGCACACCGCGCACCGTGAGCAAGTCGGCCGCGCCGGGGCCGGAGCCGATCAGCCACACCCGGCCCGGATGTTGCGGGCTGGGGGCAGGGGAGTCGGAGGTGAGCGCAGATGCTGCCGGATCGGTGGCCATGGCCGGTAACGCTTTGAAGAGTTTTAATCGATCCGAATCATACCAGCGGCCACCGTCTGGTGCGTCACTTCATCGATCAGGATGAAGGCGCCCGTGGCGCGGATGGCGTCGTAGCTGTCGGCGGCGATCGGCTGCTGCACATTGACGCTGATGCGGGCGATGTCGTTGAGCTTGAGGGTGTCGGCCGGGCGCCGCTCCTGGGTATTGATGTCGAGCAGCGTGTCGACCTTCGCCACGCGTGCGGCCACCTGCTTGGTGGTGTGCTTGAGCCAGTACTTGCGACGCAGGTCCAGCGGTTCCTCGGACAGCCAGCAGACATCGGCCTGCACCGTCTTGAGCGCAGCCGGCGGCTGGTCGGCTGCGGCCAGCATGTCGCCGCGCGAAATATCCAGGTACTGGTCCAGCAGCAGCGTCACCGATTGACCGGCGCTGGCGCTGTCCAGCGAGCCGTCCAGGGTCTGGATGTCCTTGACGGTGGCGCTCTGGTTGCCGGGCAATACCAGCAGTTGATCGCCGCGTTTCACCTGGCCCGCTTCGATGCGTCCCATGTAGCCGCGGAAGTCGTTGGCTTCGTGGCCGTTGTGGCGCGCCACCAGTTGCACCGGAAAACGGAACGGTTCCGCATGCGCTTCTTCGTAGACCGACAGCGACTCCAGCAATTCGATCAGCGTCGGGCCTTGGTGCCAGGCCAGGTTGTCCCCCTTGGCCACCACGTTGTCGCCGGCCAGCGCCGACAGCGGGATCGGATGCACATCCTTGAGCCCCAGCTGTTGCGCAAACGCCTGGTAGGCGCCGACGATGCGCTCATACACCGTGCGGTCGTAGTTCACCAGGTCCATCTTGTTGATGGCCACGATCACGTGCTCGATCTGCAGCAGGTGGGCGATGGTCGAATGGCGCTTGGTCTGGGTCAGCAATTCGACGCTGCCATCGTCGCCCAGCTTGACCTTGGACACGTCCACCAGGATGATCACGGCATCCGCGGTCGACGCGCCGGTGACCATGTTGCGGGTGTACTGCTCGTGGCCCGGGGTGTCGGCGATGATGAACTTGCGCTTGGGCGTGGCAAAGTAACGATACGCGACGTCGATGGTGATGCCTTGTTCGCGCTCGGCTTCGAGGCCGTCGGTCAGCAACGACAGGTCGACCGTGTCACCCACGGTGCGCTTGTGCTTGGCGCGCGAGATGGCGTCGAGCTGGTCGGCGAAGATGCCCTTGCTGTCGAACAGCAGGCGGCCGATCAGGGTGCTCTTGCCATCGTCGACCGAACCGGCGGTGATGAAGCGCAGCAGGCCGCGCTCGTGCGACTGGGCGCCGGCGGCGTGCGATTGTTCTTGTGCGACTGCGGCGTTCATCAGAAATATCCTTCTTTCTTGCGTTTTTCCATCGAGGCTTCGGAGGTCTGGTCGTCCATCCGGGTGGCGCCCCGTTCGGTGATCTGGGTCACTGCGGTTTCGGCGATGATGGCCGCCACCGTGTCGGCGTCGGACGCCACCGGGCAGGTGCACGAGATGTCGCCCACGGTACGGAAGCGCACCACGCGGTTTTCTACGGTCTCGCCCTCACGCGCCGGGGTCAGGTCGGTCAGCGGCACCAGCAGGCCGTTGCGCGGGATGACCTGGCGTTCGTGGGCAAAATAGATCGGGGGCAGGGCCAGCTTTTCGCGGGCGATGTACTGCCATACGTCTAACTCGGTCCAGTTCGAGATCGGGAACACGCGCATGTTCTCGCCCGGATGCACGCGGGTGTTATACAGGTCCCACAGTTCGGGGCGCTGGGCCTTCGGGTTCCACTGGCCGAATTCGTCGCGGAACGAAAAGATGCGTTCCTTGGCGCGCGCTTTCTCTTCGTCGCGGCGGGCGCCGCCGATACAGGCGTCGAACTTGAACTCGTCGATGGTCTCCAGCAGCGTCACCGCTTGCGCCGCATTGCGCGAATCGGTCTGCGGGTTACGCAGGCGTACCGTGCCGCGCTTGATCGAGTCTTCCACCGAACGCACCACCAGGCGCTCGCCCAGTTCGGCGGCGCGGCGGTCGCGAAACTCGATCACTTCGGCGAAGTTGTGGCCAGTGTCGATGTGCACCAGCGGAAACGGGAACTTGCCCGGACGGAAGGCCTTTTCGGCGATGCGCAGCAGCACCACCGAGTCCTTGCCGCCGGAGAACAGCAGCGCCGGGTTGCTGCACTCGGCCGCGACCTCGCGCATGATGTGGATGGCTTCCGATTCCAGCCAGTCCAGATGACGGTTGCTGGCGTTGTCCAGAAAAAGTTTGTCTACCGCTGTGTTCATGCCGGGCCTTCCGATGCTGATTAATTTGTTGCTGCGTGAGACTTGATGCGAATGAGCTTGCCATCCACCACGTGCAGGCCGCACTCCTTGGAGTCCGGATTTTCCCACCACCAGCGTCCGGCGCGCACATCCTCGCCGGGTTCGATGGCGCGGGTACAGGGCTGGCAGCCGATCGATGGAAATCCCTGGTCGTGCAGCCGATTGTAGGGCACGTCATTGGCGCGGATGTAGTCCCAGACGTCCTGCTCGGACCAGTCGGCCAGGGGGTTGAATTTTTCCATTCCGTGGGCGTCGTCGCGCTCCTGCACATCGAGTGCGGCGCGGGTGACCGACTGCGCCCGACGCTGCCCGGTGACCCAGGCGCGCTTGCCGGCCAGGGCCCGGTTGAGCGGTTCCATCTTGCGGATGCGGCAGCATTCCTTGCGCAATTCGACGCTGTCGTAGAAGGCGTTGAGGCCGTGCTGCCGCACGTAGTGTTCGACCGCTTCCGGCTGCGGGCGATAGGCCTCGACCTGGTAGCCATAGGTGGCGTTGATACGGTCGAACATCTCCAGCGTCTCGGCGTGCAGCCGGCCGGTTTCCAGCGAGAAGATGCCGATCCGGTCCTGCAAGCCTGCGCGCAGGATCAGGTCGGTCAACACCATGTCTTCCGCCGCCAGGCTGGACGCGAACACGGCCGGCGAAAACTGGCTGGCGATCAGTTCCAGCGTGGCGCGGGTGCGTGCGATGAGGTCCTGCAAAGCGTGTTCCGACATGATGTTGCTCCTGCCTTAGTCCGCGCTGTGCGTGTTCTCGCGCCGCACGCGACGAAACAGCGGGTTCTTTTCGTCCCACGAGGTCTGGTACTTCTCGGAGAAGTCGGTCAGCCCCTTGATGGCGTCGTGGATGTCCTTGTCGGCGCGCACGGCGAAGGCGTCGAAGCCGACCCGCTGCATGTAGAACAACTGGTCGCGCAGCACATCGCCGATGGCGCGCAATTGGCCGGTGTAACCCAGCCGCGCACGCAGGTTGTAGGCGATCGAATAGCCCCGGCCATCGGCGAACTTGGGGAAGTCCACGGCGACCACCTGGAAGTGTTCCAGTTCGCCCTTGAGTTCTTCCGCACGCTCATCGCTGGCCAGCCAGACGCCCAGATCAGGGCGTTGCTCAAGCGCCGCGCGCTGGGCTTTCCAGACCGTCAGCGGCACCACGGTTTTGCCTTCCGGGACAGTGACCGTCTCGGCGCTTTCGCCTTCGGCCAGGCGCAGGATGGTCCAGTCGTCGGCGACGATGGTCTTGTTCTTGATGATGTCAGGCATGTGCGTCTTCTCCGGCGACATAGGCACCCGATGCAATCGGCGTGGCGTAAACAAATTCCTTGAAGGGCGCGACGCCGATGCGGCGCACCGTGTCGATGAAGCGTTCGTCTTCATTGCGCTGGGCCACATAGACCTGCAGCAGGCGATCGATGACGGTCGGCATCTGCGGCGCCGAGAACGACGGTCCGATGATCTTGCCCACCGACGATTGATTGCCCTGGGCGCCGCCGAGCGACACCTGGTACCACTCGGAGCCGTCCTTGTCGACGCCCAGCACGCCGATGTTGCCGACGTGGTGGTGGCCGCAGGCGTTGATGCAACCCGAGATGTTGAGTTCGATCTCGCCGATGTCGTGCTGGTAGTCGATGTCTTCGAACTTCTCGGCGATGGCTTGCGCGATCGGGATCGACTTGGCATTGGCCAGCGAGCAGAAGTCGCCGCCCGGGCAGCAGATGATGTCGGTCAGCAGCCCGATGTTGGGCGTGGCCAGGCCGTGCGTCTTGGCCAGTTGCCACACCGCGTACAGTTCGCCCTGTTCGACATCGGCCAGCACCAGGTTCTGCTCGTGGGTCACGCGCAGTTCGCCGAAGCTGTACTGGTCGGCCAGGTCGGCCACGAAATTCATTTGGTCGGCGGTGATGTCGCCCGGCGGCACGCCGGGTTTCTTCAGCGACAGCACCACGGCCGCGTAGCCGGGCACCTTGTGCGGCTTGACGTTGCGCTGCAGCCAGTTGGCAAAGCCGCGCTCTTCCGACTTCCTGCGCTCGAATTCGGCATCGACGGCCGGCAGGGTCTTGTAGGCCGGGGCCACGAAGAATTGCGCCACGCGTTGCAGTTCTTCTTCGGTCAGGGTCGATGGGCCATCCTTGATCTGCGCCCATTCTTCTTCGACCTGGCGCGCAAAGTCCTCGGGGCCGATGGCCTTGACCAGGATCTTGATGCGCGCCTTGTACATGTTGTCGCGACGGCCGTACTGGTTGTAGACCCGCAGGATCGCTTCCAGGTACGACATCGCATGCTGCCAGGGCAGGAAGTCACGAATCACGCTGCCCAGGATCGGCGTGCGGCCCATGCCGCCGCCGACCAGCACGCGGAAGCCCACTTCGCCGGCATCGTTCTTGATCACATGCAGGCCGATGTCGTGCACGGCGGTGGCCGCGCGGTCTTCCAGCGCGCCGCTGATGGCGATCTTGAACTTTCGCGGCAGGTAGGCGAATTCGGGGTGGAAGGTGCTCCATTCGCGAATCAGCTCGGCGTAGGGGCGGGGGTCGACGATTTCGTCGGCGGCCACGCCTGCCAGTTCGTCCGAGGTGGTGTTGCGGATGCAGTTGCCCGAGGTCTGGATGGCGTGCATCTCGACGCTGGCCAGTTCGGCCAGGATATCGGGGGACTCTTCCAGCTTGATCCAGTTGAACTGGATATTCTGGCGGGTGGTGAAGTGACCGTAGCCGCGGTCGTTCTTGACGGCGATCTCGGCAAACTTGCGCAACTGGTTCGACGCCAGCATGCCGTAGGGGATGGCGATGCGCAGCATGTAGGCATGGCGCTGCAGGTACAGTCCATTCTGCAGGCGCAGGATGCGGAACTCGTCTTCGGCCAATTCATCCGACAGGCGCCGACGCACCTGGTCACGGTATTGTGCGACGCGCTCTTTGACGATCTGGTGATCGTATTGGTCATAGCGGTACATCTTTTAGTCCCCGTTAACGTCTTATGGAGCCGCGCACGCATGCGGACATGCTCCGTATTGAAAAACCAGCCTGCACGATCAGCTTCAAATCAGCTTTTGGGGCGACGCTCGTCAGCGTAATCGCCAGCAGGCCACACAAGGTTGCAGCGACCATGGTCGCCCGTGCAGTTTACTCCCGAACAGCAACGCATTGCGGCTCGCGCTGGCGACGCGTCTGGCGGCTTCATAAGAAACAGTCATAACACCTCGCCCATTAGTCGACAAATCGTAATAAACTTATGTATCAAACCAAACTACATAGTATTTATTTGCTTATATACGTCTTTGGCATATAGAAGTGCGAATACCGAATTTGCTGGTCGGCGTCCGCCGGCTGGCCCCCGGTAGTGAGGGCAGGCTAACAACAGCAGCGGTCGCGCGGCCGTTTGCGAGGACTTTCCATGAATCTTCATCAATTCCGTTTCGTGCGCGAAGCGGTGCGTCAGAATTTCAACCTTACCGAGGCGGCCAAGGCGCTCTACACGTCGCAGCCGGGCGTATCCAAGGCCATCATCGAGCTCGAGGAAGAGCTGGGGGTCGATATCTTCACGCGCCACGGCAAGCGCATTCGCGGCTTGACCGAACCCGGTCGCGCGGTGCTGAAATCGGTGGAGCTGATCATGCAGGAAGTCGATGGCCTCAAGCGCATCGGCAAGGAATTCGCCGCCCACGACAGCGGCAGCTTCACCATCGCCACCACCCACACCCAGGCCCGCTATGCGCTGCCGAAGGTGGTGCAGGCATTTACCCAGAAATATCCCAAGGTGCATCTTTCGTTGCTGCAGGGCAATCCGCGCCAGATCACCGAGATGGTGCGCAACGACCAGGCCGACATCGCCATCGCCACCGAGGCGCTGACCGCCATCGACGGCCTGGTGTCGCTGCCGTGCTACCAGTGGGAACACGTGGTGGTGGTGCCGCCCGATCATCCCTTGCTGCAATCGAAGAACCTGACGCTGGAAGAAATCGCCAGCAATCCGCTGATCACCTATGACGCCGCCTTCACCGGCCGCAGCAAGATCGATCATGCATTCGGCCTGCGCAACCTGAAGCCTGACATCGTGCTGGAGGCGATCGACGCCGATGTCATCAAGACCTATGTCGAGCTGGGCATGGGCGTGGGCATCATCGCCGGCATCGCCTTCGACGCCGAACGCGACCGCGGCCTGCGCGCCTTGCCGGCCGGCCACCTGTTCGGCACCAACGTCTCGCGCGTGGCGCTCAAGCAGGGCGCTTACCTGCGCGGCTATGTCTATACCTTCATCGAATTGCTGGCGCCGACCCTCAACCGCAAGCTGATCTCGCAGGTCATGGAAGGCGAGAAGGACATGTACGAGCTGTGAGCACGCTGACTATCCAGACCCGGCGTCGCCTGCGTCGCCTGTGGCTTCAATACGGCATTCTCTGGAGTGGTGCGGTGGTCACCGGCCTGGTGGCGGTGATGTATGCCTGGCTGATCGATTATGGATTCTCGCTGTTTCATGGCGTGCAGCAGCAGCACCCCTGGTTACCGCTGCTGCTCACGCCGGCTACCGGCGCGGCGTCGGTCTGGCTGACCCGGCGCTTCTTCGTCGGCGCCGAGGGCAGCGGCATTCCGCAAGTCATCGCCGTGCTCGGCGACGATACCCCGCATGATTCGCCACTGGCCCGGCGTCTGCTGACGTTGCGCATCGTCGCCGGCAAGATCGGCGTCTCGTTCATGGGCATCCTGGGCGGCTTTGCCATCGGTCGCGAAGGCCCCACGGTGCAGATCGGGGCGGCGCTGATGTTCAACCTGCGTCGGCTCTATCCACGCCATGCCAGCGCGGCCATCGAAAAACGACTGATCCTGGCCGGCGCCGCCGCCGGCCTGGCGGCGGCTTTCAATACGCCGCTGGCCGGTATCGTATTCGCCATCGAAGAGCTCTCGCGCAGTTTCGAGCAGCGCGCCAGTGGCGTGATCATCACCACCATCATCTTTGCCGGCATCGTGGCGCTTGGCCTGAACGGCAATACCGTGTATTTCGGCTCGATCACGGCGGTCGTCGACAGCGCCCGCGAGATGGTGCTGGCGGTGTTGGTGAGCGGCGTGTCGATGGGCGTGGCAGGGGGCGTCTTCTGCTGGCTGCTGCTCAATACGCAGCGCTGGATACCGGCGCCCTTGCGCCAATTGCGCAGCCAGCGTCCGGTGTTGTTCGGGGCCTTGTGCGGCCTGGTGGTGGCGCTGATCGGCGTGCTCGCCGGGGGCGCGACCTTCGGTAGCGGTTACCTCGAGGCACGCGGTTTGCTGAGCGGCGAGCAGCAGTTGTCGGCGTTCTATCCGCTGGCCAAGATGGCGGCCCTGGTCGGGTCCTACCTGCCGGGCATTCCGGGCGGGATCTTCGCGCCTTCGCTGTCCATCGGCGCCGGGTTTGGCAATCTGCTGCACATGGCGTTTGGCGATATCTCGCTGCCGACCCTGATCGCGCTGGCCATGGTGGGTTACCTGGCGGCGGTGACGCAGTCGCCGATCACGGCGTTCGTGATCGTCATGGAAATGATCAACGGCCATGCGCTGGTGATTTCACTGATGGCCACGGCGCTACTGGCCACGCAGGTCTCGCGCCTGTTTGCGCCGTCGCTGTACGAGGCCTTGTCGGAACGCTATCGGCGTCATCGGCAAGCCGACGGCAACGTCCCCCCGAAACCGCACGATGCACGCCAGATGGACTTGTTCGACAAGTGACGTGAGGGTCATCAGAGGGCAATAAAAAATGGCATCCCGCGGGATGCCATTTTCATGGAGCTGGTGCGATCTGGCTTAGCCCTGCGCCAACGCCCGTTCGGTATCGCGGCAGCCGTCCAGCAGGAACGACAGGCCTACCACCAGCACCAGTTCGCCCTCGGCCGAACGGGCCGTGCCGGTGATGCCGCTGGTGTGGATGGCGGTCAATGGCTTGATGACCAGGTCGGCCGTGCCTTCGACTGCTTCCACGCTGAGGATGTAGGGATGCGGTACCGCCATCACCACGCCCACCCGCTCGACACCCGGTTCATAGCCCAGCACGGCGGCCAGCGAATGGACCGGCAACGGACGACCCTGGTCGCGCATGACCGGGGCGCCGCCCACGCCATCGAAATTCTCGGGCAGCTCGACCACCCGTTCGACCACTGCCATCGGCAGCGCCAGCGGGGCGCCGGCGCAACGCACCAGCATGGTCGGGATGATCGACAGTTCGATCGGCAGGCGGATCGAGAATTTGGTGCCCTTGCCGATGGTCGAATCGATACGGATGGTGCCCCGGTGCTTTTCGACGGCGGTCTTGACCACGTCCATGCCGACCCCGCGGCCGGACACGCTGGAAGCCACTTCCTTGGTCGAGAAGCCCGGCAGGAACACCAGTTGCAGCGCCTCGTCGGTAGTCAGCGCCTGGTGTTCGGTGATCAGGCCCTTGGCCAGCGCCTTGCTGCGCAGCATCTCGGGGTCCATGCCCTTGCCATCGTCGAACACCTCGATCATCACGCTGCTACCGGCCTGCCAGGCATGCAGCGAGATGGTGGACTTGTTCGACTTGCCGGCGGCGGCGCGATCGACTTCGATGCCGTGGTCCAGCGAGTTGCGCAGCATGTGCACCAGCGGATCGTAGAGGCTGTCGACCACCACGCGGTCGACTTCGGTGTCGGCGCCCGAGATGGCCAGGTCAACGTCCTTGCCGAGATCCTTGGCCAGTTCGCGCACCAGTCGCGGGAATTTCTGGAACAGGCGGCCGACCGGTTGCATCCGCGTCGACAACGTGGCGCGCTGCAATTCGCTGGAATAGCGCGAGGCGCGGCCCAGCGTTTCGGCCAGGGTCGACATCAGGGCGCCGGCGGTGCCTTCAAACTTGAACTGCTGCAGTTTCTCGAGCAGGACGGCGGCCTGGTTGGCGGCCTGTACCGATTCGCCGGCGACTTCGAGCAGGGCATCGAGCTTGCCGGCATCGATACGGATGCTTTCTTCCTTGGCGCTACCGGTGTCGGAGGCGCGGCGGTTTTGCTGTGCCGGAGCAGCCTTGGCGACTTCGGCGGGGGCTGCGGCTTCGGCCGCTGCCACTGGTGCGGCCGGCGCGGCGGCTGCCACGGCAGCAGCAGGCGCTTCGGCGCCAGGGGCATTGGGCGCTACGGCGCGGTACAGCGCATCCCAGTCGAGCTGGCCGTCGGTCATCACGCCGGCGCCGTTGGCCGCCGGTGTTGCCGTGGCGGCAATCGCCGGGGCTGCCACCGGGGCGGCGACGGCGGCAGGGGCTGCGGCAGCGGCGGCGGGCGCAGCAGCCTTGCCTTCGATGGCCTGGTTCAGGATGCCCTCGAGGTCGGCCGGCATCGATGCCAGGCTGTCAGGCGCGGCGCCGTTGGACAGTTCGGTCAACTGGTCCGCCACGAAACCGCTCGCCTGCAACGCGGCCTCGATGGCCAGCGGCGTGACGGGCGCCTTGCCGGTGCGCAGCGCATCGAACAGGTTTTCGGTCAGGTGACAGGCCGACACCATCGCCGGCAGGTTGACGAAACCGGCGCCGCCCTTGATGGTGTGGAAGGCGCGGAATACCGCATTGAGGATTTCCAGGTCGTCAGGATGTCGTTCGAGCGTCAGCAGATGCTCTTCCACGTTGGTAGCAAGCTCCAACGCTTCAACGACAAAATCCTTGAGCATTTCGTCATCCATTAGAACCCCAGGCTATCGAGTAAGTCATCGACGTCAGGCTGGCCCATGGCGGTACCGGGCACGGCCGGACCATTCATCAGCGAGACCGGTTTTTCTGCTTCGATCTGGGCCTTGACCTCGGGCGGCGCATTGTCGCGCAGCAACTGCGCCAGTTCGCGTTCTGCCACGGTGGTGATGCCCACGATCTTCTTGATCAATTGCCCGGTGATGTCCTGGAAGTCCTGGGCCATCATGATTTCCAGCATGCGCGCCTTCTCGGCCTCGGTCGATTCGAGCACCGAGTTGGAGAATTTTTGCGAATCGCCCGCCAGCAGCTTGAATTCGTCGATGCTCATCTGGCCGGCGTACAGCTTGGCCCAGCGATCGTTGATGTCCTTGGCTTCGTTCTGCAGGCGGTCCTGCGCCGGCATGCCCGAGTCGAGCGCGTTGAGCACCTTGTTGGCTGCCTGTTCGGTCAGGGTGGCGACGTGCTCGAGGCGGCTCTGGGCGTCGCCGATCTGGGTCGCGACATCGGTCAGCGACCGGTCATAGCCAAGTTCGCGCATCGAATCGTGCAGCAGCCGGACGATCCCGCCCAGGCGTTCGTACATGGGCTTGTCGGCCTGCTCCTCGGCGTCGGCGGCTGCGCCCGGGGGCGCGGCTTCGGCCGTCCCGCTAGCAGGGGCCGGCAGGCTCTGCGCAGAAATTTCGTCAAACAGTGCTTCCAAATCAACGTCGTCGCTCATGTTTTTGATTCTCCCAACAAAACTGGTTCTTTCGATTAGCCGGCCCGGGATCGGCACGCACGTCACGCCCTGGATGGGGGGCGCAGCGTGTCACGCGGTGTTATCCGGTTGAAGTGCATAACGGCGCGTTGACGATGGTCTGAAGGGTGCCTTGATTCATGCGAGGCGCAATCACAGGCAGCACCAGCCTACCATCCCCTCATGCTGAGTATAGGACTGCGGTTGTGCGTCTCATCGCGCAAACAGCGAGTGAATTCCCCCATTTGTTCCAATTTGGCGTCGCTCCGCCTCCCAGCGGTGATCGCGCTTGTTCGATTTGTGCGACGCGCTCACGATTCTAGCGAGCTTTTTCCTGAAAGCAATGCCTTTGCCCTGGTCAGCCCTTATTTTTCTGGCGGGCAACCTTATCGATTGTTGCTGTATCTTGTCAGCAATACAATTGCGGCCTGTCGAGGCCCGCTTTGCCCTGCTGTTTTCCTGTCTTCTAATAATGATATCTGTTCGTTGTGCGCACCGTCTTGGCGTGGTTTTATTTAGTGTTTTCTCGACCACAGCGGTTGCCGACGAGCAGTCTTCGCTGCGACCGGTGACGGTGTCAGCCTCGCGCTTCGGTGACGACGCCGCGTTCGTGCCGGTGGCGGCCACCCTCATCAGCGCCGCACAGATCCGCGATGCCGGCATCGACAATGCCAATGAGGCGATCCGGCGCCTGGGCGGCGTCGTCGGTCGCCAGAGCCTGGCCGGGCCCAGCGACTTCGCGCTCGACCTGCGCGGCTTCGGCGGCGGCGGCGACCGTAACATGGTGGTGCTGCTCGATGGCGTGCGCATCTCTGAAAACGAATTGTCGTCGCCGCTGTTGTCGTCGATTCCGATCGAGGCCATCGAACGCATCGAAATCGTGCGCGGCGGCAGCAGCGTGCTCTATGGCGGCGGCGCCACCGGCGGCACCATCCAGATCATCACGCGCCGGGCGCAGGCCAATGCGATGCGTGCCTCGGTGTCGGCGGAGCTCGGCAGCGATGGCCGGCGTGCCGGACGCGCTTTCGTCGCACGCGGCTGGGACAAGCTGGCCATCGATGCCCACTATGCCCGCATGCAGGATGCCGGCTACCGCCATGACAGCCAGTCCAGCCAGCAGAACTTCAGCAGCGCCCTCCAGTGGTTCGGACCCGATTGGCGCTTCGGCCTGCGCCTGAACCTGGCGCGCGCCGACTATGCGTTGCCCGGTGCACTGACGCTGGCGCAGTTCAATGCCAATCCGCGCCAGTCGAGCCAGCCCGGGAGCCATGGCAGTATCAACAACGATACGGTGACGGCCTTCATGGAGCGTCGTTTTGGCGATATCGAAGTGGCCGGCGAGCTGTCGCACCGCGAAAAGATCGCGCGTGGCGTCTATCGCGGCAGCTTCGGCGTCTCTTCCCTGGAAAGCCACGTCCGCCAACTCCAGTTCTCACCGCGCCTGCGTCACCTGGCGCAGATCGGCGCCATCAGGAACCAGCTGGTGGCCGGCATCGACCTCGCCGAGTGGAGCAACGCGGTCACGGCCAGCTATGGCGACAGCGATGCGGCGCAGCGATCCAGGGCCGCTTACCTGCGTAACGAAATGGAATGGGCCGGCAATACCCGCATCGCCGCAGGCGTTCGTCGCGAGATCTTCAGCCAGCGCAGCGCGGCCGGCGGCTTCGATCGCAGCGGCGCGGTCAATGCCTGGGACTTGCAAGCCAGTCATGCGCCCTGGTCGCCGGTGCGGGTGTTCGTCAAGCTCGGCCAGAGTTACCGGCTGGCCACGCCCGACGAGACCGGTGCGACCAGCCTGCCTGCAGGGCAGGTGCTGAAACCACAGCGTTCGCACGACCTGGAGCTGGGCGCGACCATCGGCAGCGGCGAGCGCACGCTGACGGCGCGCTGGTTCCGCCACCGGGTACACGATGAAATCGTCTATGACCCGACACGCAATGCCGGCTTTGGCGCCAACAGCAACCTGGACGCCACCCGCCATCAGGGGATCGAACTGGAAGGGCGCTGGCGCGCCAGCGGCAGCACCACGTTCAGCGCTACCTATCAGCATGTCGACGCACGCCTGACCGGCGGCGCCAACAGCGGGCGCGAGCTGGCGCTGGTGCCCGCCAACGCATTATCGGCCCGGGTCCGGTGGCGGGCCGGCCGGCATGGCGTGGATGGCGGATTGCGCTGGGTGGATCGCCAGCGACCGGGCAACGATTTCATTAACACCTGCCGCAAGATGCCCTCCATCACGACGCTCGACGCCCGCTATGCGCTGCGCCTGCAATCATGGGAGCTGGCCCTGGCCGGCACCAACCTGGGCGCGCGCCATTATTATTCGCAAGCCTATGCCTGCGACGGCGGCCAGGTGTCGGGACTCTATCCTGAAAACGGGCGGGCGGTAAAATTCACGATTCGTCACGACTTTTGAGCCCCATGTCCCTGTTACCGATGTCCCGTCTGGCGCTGTTTGCCTGGTTGCTGCTGCTGGCAGTGCTGGCGCTGGCGGCGGCCACGCTGTGCGGCAGCACCGGTTGCCTGCGTGCTTCGATGGCACCGGACACGGTGGCCTTGCTGCTGTCGTTGCGGGTGCCGCGTGCGCTCACCGCCTTTGTCGTCGGCGCGTTGCTGGCGCTGGCCGGGGCGCTGATGCAGGTGTTGCTGCGCAACCCGCTGGCCGATCCTTATGTGCTGGGCCTGTCGGGCGGTTCCGCCGCAGGCGCCTTGCTGGCGATGCTGGCCGCCTTGCATCTGGGCTGGCCGCCGCAGATGGTGACCGCGCCCGGGGCCTTGCTCGGCGCCGCGCTGGCGATCCTGCTGCTGTTTGGCCTGGTGCGCCAATCGTTGCGCCATCTGGCGATTTCGCCGCTGCTGTCGAGCCAGCGCTTGCTGTTGACCGGGGTCATGCTGGCCGCCGGTTTCGGCGCCATCATTTCGCTGGCCCTATCGATCGCGCCGGACAGCCAGTTGCGCGGCATGGTGTTCTGGCTGATCGGCGACCTTGACGATGCGCGCTTGCTGCCGCTGGCCGGCGTGGTGCTGTTGCTGGGCCTGATCTGGGCGCTGCGACAGGCCCCGGCGCTGAATCTGCTGGCGCGTGGCGACAGCTTTGCGCAATTGCTCGGGGTGCCGGTGTTGCGCCTGCGCGTGATGGCCTTGTGCGCCGCCTCGATCGCCACCGCCGCCGCCGTTGCCATGGCCGGCACCATCGGGTTCGTCGGGCTGGTGGTGCCGCACGCGGTGCGCCTGCTGGTCGGCAACGACCAGCGCCGGCTGCTGCCGGCGGCCACCTTGCTGGGCGGAGCGGCGCTGACGCTGGCCGACCTGGCGGCGCGCACGGTGGTGGCGCCAACCCAATTGCCGGTGGGCGTCATCACGGCGCTGGTCGGGGTGCCGGTGTTCTTGTGGTTGCTGGCCAGGAGCCGGGTGTGAGCGCCGCATCGACCGTGTTGCTGGAGACCTCGCAACTGGCGCTGCAGGTGCAGGGCCGCACGCTGCTGTCGGGCCTCGACTGGCAGGTATGTGCAGGCCAGTTCTGGTGCGTGCTCGGGCCCAACGGTGCGGGCAAGAGCAGCCTGCTGCATGCGGTGGCGGGCCTGGCGCGGTTGGCGCCAGGCACGATCCGGTTGACCGGTGCGCCGTTGGCATCGATCTCGCCGACACGGTTGGCGCGGTTGCGAGGCCTGCTGCTGCAACATCAGTACGATGCGTTTTCATTGCCGGTGATCGACGCGGTCATGGCGGGCCGTTTTGCGCGCGGCAGTCAATCGGGCCACGCCGACGAAGATCGCCGCCATGCGCTGCAGGCGCTGGAGCAGGTCGGACTGGCGCATATGGCCGCGGCTGACCTGTTGACGCTGTCGGGCGGCGAACGCCAGCGCGTGGCCTTGGCCACCTTGCTCACGCAGGCGCCGGACCTGTTCCTGCTGGACGAACCCACGTCTCACCAGGACATCTCGGCACAATTGGCGATCATGCAGTTGCTTGGCGAGTTGGCGTCGGTGGAGCAGGGCCGGGCGGTGGTGGCCAGTTGCCATGATCTCAATCTGGCGCAGCGCTTTGCCACGCATATCCTGTTATTGGGGCCGCAAGTGCATGCGGGTACGGTATTGGAAGTCATGCGAACGGATTGGCTGGAGCAGGCGTTCGCCTGTCGCTTTCAGGTGCTGGAAGACCAGGGCGCGCGCATCTTCGTGCCGGCGCCGATGACAGGCGCCAGGATGGCTTAGTGCCCGCGCGCCAGATCCAGTTTTGCGCACACCTCTTCGGCCGCCAGCAGCACCCGCGGCCCGGCCCGATTGAGCCAGTCGGCGTTCACCGTATAGAGCTGGCCGGTACTGACGGCCCGCATCCGCGCGTACTGGCGCCAGCGTTCCAGCGGCTGGTCGCGGGCGTCGCTAGGGGTGAGGATGACTTGCGGATCGGCGGCAATGACCGACTCCACGCTGACCGTCGGCGCCAGTTGCGGCAATTGACCGAAGATGTTGTTGCCGCCGCACAGGCGCAGCACCGCCGACACCATGTGCTGGCCGTTGAGGGTCATTAGCGGCTGGCTCCAGATCTGGTAGAACACGCTGACCTGGCGGCGTCCCTGATAGCGTTGCTGCAAGGCCTGCCAGCGGGCGCGAAAGTCGTTGGCGGCACGCCGGCCGCTGTCGTCGGTGCCAGCCAGTTGCGACAGCCGTTCCAGCGAGTCGGCGATCATGCCGAAATCGGCCGGTTGGCTTTCGAAGACCGGGATGCCGGCGCTGCGCAGGCGCGCCAGCTGGGTCGCCTTGTTGCCGCTATGCCAGGCCACGATCAGGTCGGGTTTGAGCGCCAGCACGCGCTCCAGGTCGAGTGCGGCATAGCTGCCCACGGAAGGCACCTGGCTGGCTGCGGCGGGATAGTCGCTGAAGTGGCTGGCGCCGACCAGGCGCTCGCCGGCGCCGGCGGCAAACAGCAGCTCGGTGACATGCGGGGCCAGGCTGACGATGCGACGCGCTGGCTGCTGCAACGTCAGCACCTGGCCCATGTCATCGGTCACCGTGATGGCCGCCATGGCAGGCCCGGCCGTCATGCACAGCGCGGCCAGGGCCAGCGTCAGCGCTGCCGCCATCGGCATTTAGATTTCGAGGTTGTCGATGAGGCGGGTCGAGCCCAGCTTGGCGGCCGCCACCACCACCAGCGGCGCGCCTTGCGCCATGTCGCCGGCCGATGGCGGTTGCAGGTCGATGCGCTTGCGCACGGCCACGTAGTCAGGCTTCCAGCCGCGTGCGGCCAGTGCTGCCATGGCTTTCTTCTCGACTTCCAGCGTGTTGAGCTGGCCGTCGCGGATCTCTTGCGCGAGGTCGTTGAGCACGCGGTACAGCAGCGGCGCTTCGGCCCGTTCAGTGGCCGACAGGTAACCGTTGCGCGACGACAGCGCCAGGCCATCCTCGGCGCGGTAGGTCTCGGCGCCGACGATCTCGACCGGCATCGCGAACTGGCGCGCCATGTTGCGCACGATCATCAACTGCTGGTAATCCTTCTTGCCGAACACCGCCACGCGCGGCTGGACGCAGGAAAACAGCTTGGTCACCACGGTCGCCACGCCGGTAAAGAAACCGGGGCGGAATTCGCCCTCGAGGATGTTGCCCAGGTCGTCCGGTGGCTGCACGCGGTATTGCTGCGGTTCCGGATAGAGGTCGCGCTCGGTCGGCGCGAACAGCACGTAGACGCCTTCCTTTTCGAGCTTCTCGACGTCAGCCTGGAAGGTGCGGGGATATTTGTCGAAGTCTTCGTTGGGGCCGAATTGCAGGCGATTGACGAAGATCGACGCCACCACCGGATCGCCGTGGGTGCGCGCCAGGCGCATCAACGACATGTGACCTTCGTGCAGGTTGCCCATGGTGGCCACGAAAGCGGTGCGCAACTGGCCGCGCATGTGGTCGCGCAATTCTTCGATCGAGGAAATGATTTTCATGCAGGTTCTCTGGTTGGGGCGGCGCCATCAAGCGCCAGGGGCGCTTCAGCTCGGCGAGTACGAAAGTCTGACATAGATCGGCGCGAAGGCTTCGGCCTGGGTGATCTCGATCAGGGTTTCCTTGGCCAGTTCAAGCAGCGCGATGAAATTGACCACCAGCACCGGCACGCCGCGCGACGGCTCGAACAGGTCCGAGAATTCGACGAAGCGGGCCGACTGCAGGCGTCGCAGGATGCCCGTCATGTGCTCGCGCACCGACAGTTCTTCACGGCTGATATGGTGGTGGGCGGTCAGTTTGGCGCGCTTGAGCACGTCGGCCCAGGCCGCCTTGAGATCGTCCATGTCGACATCCGGCCAGCGGGTGACTACGGTCTGCTCGATATAGACCTGGGTGCGCACGTAGTCGCGCCCGACCTGGGGCAGGGCGTCGAGCTCCATGGCGGCCAGTTTGATCTGTTCGTATTCCAGCAGGCGCCGCACCAGTTCGGCCCGGGGATCTTCGGCCTCTTCGCCGGGGTCGGCCTTCTTGGCCGGCAGCAGCATGCGCGACTTGATTTCGATCAGCATGGCCGCCATCAGCAGGTATTCGGCGGCCAGTTCCAGGTTCTGCTTGCGGATCTGCTCCACGTATTCGAGATATTGCAGCGTCACCTGGGCCATCGGGATGTCCAGGATATTGAAGTTCTGCTTGCGAATCAGGTACAACAGCAGGTCGAGTGGCCCCTGGAAGGCTTCCAGGAAGACTTCCAGCGCATCCGGCGGGATGTACAGGTCGTTGGGCAGCTGGAACAGCGGTTCGCCATACAGGCGTGCGCGCGCCACGCCGTCGATCACATCGGGCGTGGTGTCTTGCTGGCCTGCAGGGCTGATGTCTAGGGCGTCGACGGCACTGCTGCCATCGCTGCCGGTGTTATCGGTCATGCGTCAGAATCTTAGTGCGACTGGTAGACGTAAGGCTGTTGCTCCACGCGCGAGGCCTTGTCGCGGGCCGATTTGTCGAGATCGATCGGTTCCTTGTCCCACAGCAGGGCGCGGCCGGCGCGTTGTTGCTCTTCCAGCGACGGGTTCTTGCTCTTGAGTTCCTCGATGAACTGGGTGATTTCCGACACGTAGGTAGTCTTTTTGGAGAAGAGCATGGTATTTTCGGCCAGGGTTGATGCGAAGGCGCACATTTTACCTCTACTTCACGGGGCACAATCAAACTGTCATGGATAAGCGTTTCTTTTATCTGATACGCCGGGGCGCTGGCGTCGTGGGAAGCCTGGTGGCGGCACTGGCCATGTTCGGCTGCGACAGCAACGGCAATCCCATTGAGGAGTTCGGCTTGGACAAATTGCAGAAGGGCATCTCGACCGAGGCCGAGGTGCGCACCGTCATGGGCGCGCCCGATACCGTGTGGAATGACGGCGACGGTGCGCGCACCCTCGAATACCCCAAGGGGCCGGAGGGCGTGCGCACCTGGATGTTTGCCATCAACGGCATGGGCACCCTGATCGATTATCGCCAGGTGTTGACGGAAGACAACTTTTCGCGCGTGGTGCCGCATCTGTCGAGTAACGAGGTGCGCCGCATGCTGGGCCGCCCGCGCAGCGTGGTGCAGTTCCGTCTCAAGAATGAAGAAGTGTGGGACTGGAAATATCACCACATCCACGAGGACCGGCTGTTCAACGTGCATTTCGATATCGACAGCATGCAGGTGGTGCGTACTTCGGTGTCGGACATCAGCAGCCACTGATCGCATCACGGACGCACCAGCAAAACCAGCGTCTCAGGGCGGATGCGAGAAATCCGAATAGCGATCCGGGCGGGCTTCCGATGCCTGGCGCGCGCGGTCCTCGCTGACCGAGCCCATGCGGCTCTTGCGCAGCAGGCCGGCTTCGTCCAGCACCGAATAGGCGGTCGAGCAGAACAGCGAGTGCATGCGCTTCATGTCGCTGATCAGGTCCAGGTGCAGCGAGCTGGTCTCGATGCTCTGCTGGGTCTGGCCGGCCAGCCGGATCAGGTGGGTCTTGGCATAGGCCCGTTCGAGGTCGCGAAACGATTCCTTCTCTGCCAGCAGCTTCTGGGCGCTGCGCAGGTCGCCTTCGAGGAACACCGACAATCCCAGCTGCAGGCTGGCCATCAGGCGGGTATGCATTTCGCAGACTTCCTGCATGCCGGCCGCCGAGAAGGTGCGCTGTGGCGCGATCTTCTTGCTCTCCAGTCCCTTGACGATGCGCACGATGATGTCGCCCGCCTGTTCCAGGTTGATGGTGAGCGTGATGATGTCGGTCCAGCGCCGCACTTCCTTGGCATTGAGTTCTTCGCGCGAGACCCGCGCCAGGTACATCTTGACCTCGGTATAGAGCTTGTCGACGTCGTCGTCCAGGCGCCGGATCTGGGCGGCGCGGATGGTATCGTTTTCACGAATGACCGGCAAAAGACTGTGCAGCATCTTCTCGATCATGTCGCCGATGCGCAGCACTTCGCGCGAGGCGTTGGCCAGCGCCAGGGTCGGGGTTTCCATCGCGGCCGGATCGAGATGGCGGGCGCGCATCACGTCGTCGTCCAGCGCATTGTCGGGCAGCAAGCGCACGCACAGGCGCGACATGGGCGCCACCAGCGGCAGCAGCAAGCCGCAGCGCACGCTGTTATACAGGACATGAAAAGCCACCACGCCCATGCGCAGATCGTTAGTCATTTGCGCAATGATGATCTCGACGTGATTGATGAAGGGCAGCACCACGATGGCGCCGGACAGGCGAAACAGCATGCTGCCCAGCGCCACCCGGCGCCCGGCCACGTTCTGGCTGGCCGCCGACAGCAGGGCGGTGATGCCGCTGCCCAGGTTGGCCCCGATCACCAGGCACAGGGCCACCTTGAGCGAGATCACGCCGGAGGTGGTCAGGGTCGCGGCCAGCAATACGGCCGCCAGGCTGGAATAGGTCACCATGGCAAACACGGCGCCGATCAGGGTATCGAGCAGCACGTCGCCGGTGAGCGAAGAAAACAGGACCTTGATGCCGGCCGCGTGCATCATCGGCTGGGTGGCGGCGGTGATCAGTTCGAGCGCCAGCAGGATCAGCCCGAGGCCGATCACGGCGCGTCCCAGGCGGCCTGCTGCGGTGTGGCGGCGCGACAGGTAAGTGACTACGCCGCCGAAGATCAGCAGCGGCGACAGCCACGACAGGTCGAAGCTGAGCACGCCGGTCATCAGCGCCGTGCCGACATCGGCGCCCAGCATGATGGACAGGGCGGGTGTCAGGCCCACCAGCCCCTGGGCCACGAACGAGCAGACGATGACGGCGGTGGCATTGCTGCTCTGGACCAGGCTGGTCACGCCGACCCCGGCGGCAAAGGCCATGCTGCGACGGGTGATGCTGGTGGAAAGAATACGGCGCAGCTGCGCGCCATAGACTCGCAGTACGTCCGTGCGCACGATGTGCGTACCCCAGACCAGCAGGGCTAGCGCTGACATCAGGTGCAGGAGAGTGATCATTAGTATTTCGGTCCTTTTTTTCTGCCGATGATACCGCCAACCGGCTAATAGCGTGCGATTCGCACAGCCAGCGTCGAGTTCCCGTTTTTTTGGACCGGCTTGCGCCTCACTTGCTCCTGACCTGCTCCTAACGAATGCCGGCGCGCATGAACGACTGCACGAACTGGCGCTGGAACAGCAGGAAAGCCAGCAGCAGCGGCGCCGATGTCATCAGGGTGGCGGCGGTGATGATCGACCAATCGACGCCCTGATCGGTCGATGAAAACACCTGCAGCCCCACCGTCAGCGGACGCGATTCGACCGAATTGGTCACGATCAGCGGCCACAGAAAGTTATTCCAGTGGGTGCTGACCGACACCAGCCCGAACGCAATATAGATCGGCCGCGCCAGCGGCACGTAGACCTGCATCAGCGTCTGCAGCGCCGAGGCGCCCTCGACGGTGGCGGCTTCATCGAGCTCGCGCGGCACCGTCTTGAAGGTCTGGCGCAGCAGGAAGATGCCGAAGGCCGAGGCAAAGTAGGGCAGGCCGATCGAGACGATGGTGTCGCGCAGGCCCAGCAGGTTCATGGTGTTGTAGTTCTCCACGATCAGGATGTCGGGCATCACCATCAGTTGCAGCAGCACCAGCATGAACATCAGGTTGCTGCCGCGGAAGGTGAAGCGCGCAAAGGCGTAGGCGGCCAGCGTGGCCAGCACCATCTGCGCCACCAGGATCATGGTCACCAGCAGGAAGGTATTGAGGAAGTAGCGCGGGAAGGGCGCAGCTTGCCAGGCATTGGCAAAGTTCTGCAGCGTCAGCGGCGCGTCGAGGCTGAAGCGGGTGGCAAACTGGGCCGGATGAAACGCGGTCCACACGGCATACAGCAGCGGCAGCAGCCACAACAGGCCGAGCACCCAGGCGGCAATGGTCTCGAGGGCGCGACTGGATTGCCCGAAGGGATTGGTGGTGGTGGCGATCATTGGTAATGGGTCCTGCGGTCGAGGATGCGGAACTTGATGAAGGCGATCACGCCCAGTATCGCTAGCAGCACCACCGTGAGCGCGGCGGCATAGGACGAATCCCAGAACGCGAAGCCGACTTCGTAGATGTAGTACAGCAGCAGCGAACTGGCGTTGTCGGGGCCGCCACGGGTCATCACCACGATATGGTCGACCAGGCGGAACGAGTTGATCAGGGCATTGATCAGCACGAACAGCGTGGTCGGCATCAGCAGCGGAAACTGCACCTGCCAGAAATACTGCCAGCGGCTGGCGCCTTCCAGCCCGGCCGCCTCGGCCAGCACCGGCGGGATCTGCTGCAGCGCGGCCAGGTAGAAGATCATGAAGAAACCGGCTTCCTTCCACACCGCCACCAGCATCATGGCGCCCAGTACCGTATCGGGATTGCCCAGCCAGTTGTGCGAAGGCAGGCCGAGCGCGCCGGTGATCTGCTCCAGCAAGCCGTACTGCGGGGTGTAGAAGAACAGCCAGATGTTGGCCACCGCGATCATCGGCAGCACGGTCGGCGTGAAGTAGGCCAGGCGCAGCAGGCCGCGCCCCCACAGCCGGTCGCTGACCCACAAGGCCATGGCGATGGCCAGCGCGATCGACACCGGAATGGTGCCCAGCGCAAACCATAGATTGTTGGTGAAGGCGCGCCAGAACACCGGGTCGTCGACCATCAATGCATAATTTTCCCAACCGACGAACTGCGACGGATTGGCGCCCTTGGGCGTGGAAAAGAAACTGTGCCAGAGGGTCGCCACGGCAGGATAGTGCGTGAAGGCGAGCAGCAACACCATGGCCGGCATCAGCAGCAGCCAGGGAGTAAGGCGGGATTGGGTGCGGTGCATGTGAAACCTCGGGCCGCCACGGCGGCGAACGCAAAACGCAACAGAGCAGATGGAACAAGCAAGGCCGGGAGCGGCAACGCTCCCGGCCCACTGCCGCCAGGATCAGCGGCCGTAAGAACGCAGGATGCGATCCGACTCGCGTTGCGCTTCCTTCAGCGCCGCTTCCGGCGTCTTGGTGCCCGACAGCGCGGCCTGGATGTTGTCGTTCAAGGCCTTGGTGACGCGCTGGTTGTCGTGGGTCGACAGTTCAGCCACGCCATATTTCATCTGCTCGCGGGCGACATCGGCGGCCGGCACCTCGGCCAGGTACTTCTTCATCTCCGGCGTGTCCCAGGCATCCTGGCGCGGCGCCACGTAGCCGGTGGCGATCGACCATTGCGCCGCGCGCGCCGGTTCGGTTGCGAAGCGGATGAACTTCATGGCCGCCTTCTGCTGCTGCGGCGTGGTCTTGTTGAAGACATAGAAGTTGCCGCCGCCGGTCGGGCTGCCCGGATGCTTGTTACCCGGCAGCATGGCCACTCCGAACGGGAAGCTGGCATTGCTGCGGATGTTGGTCAGGTTGCCGGTGGTGGTCCACACCATGGCCGCCTTCTGCTCGAGGAAATCCTTGGGCGTGGTGCCCCATTCGATCGAGCCGGCCGGCATCACGCGGTGCTTGGTGGTCAGGTCGACCCAGTGCTGCAGCGACTCCACCGCCCCCGGCTTGTCGAAGTAAGTCTTGGTGCCGGCGCTGTTCATCAGGATGGTGTCGTTGGAGGCCGTCATGGCCTGGAACATCCAGTAGCCGAAACCGGTCGACGGAATCTTCACGCCCCATTGGGTGACATTGCCGGCCGCATCGACCTTGGTCAGCTTCTTGGCATACTCGACCATCTCGGTCCAGTTGGCGGGCGCGCGATCGGGGTTCAGGCCGGCCTGCTTGAACAGGTCGCGGTTGTAGTACATCACGATGGTCGAGCGCTGGAACGGGATGCCCCAGGTCTTGCCGCCGGTCTGGCTGTTTTCCATGAAGCCCTTGTAGAAGCCGTCGATCCATTGCTTGTCGTCGGCCAGGCCATCGATGGGCACGATGGCGTTTTCATCGATCAGGGTGAACAGGTCGGTCGAGAGCAGCACCGCCAGCGTCGGCGGCGTGCCGCCCTTGAATGCCGTCAGCGCCTTGATGATGCTTTCCTGGTAGGTGCCGGCATAGATCGCCTTGACCTTGACGTCGGGGTTGGCTTTCTCGAAGTCGGCCACCATGCTGTCGATGGTCTTGGTGACGGCGCCGCCGACGGCGACCGGATAGTAAAAACTGATCTCGACCGGATCGGCCGCCATGGCATGGCTGCCGAACGCTGCGGCCAGCGCCAGGGCGGCGGCGGATTTGAGGACTGTTCTACGCATCTTGGACTGCTCCCATGAGGTTGTGAAGTTGAATGCAACTTGGCGGTTGCTATTGTTGGCGTCTCACTCTGCCGATCAAAAATCAGTGACGTCGCATGCCGCTGCGCTGGTCGAAGAAGGTCTGGTCGCGGTCCTGCCAGGCCAGGCGCACCTGGTCGCCGACCCGCAGGGCCAGTTGGCCCGGCACCCGCACCAGCAGCGTGGCCAGTCCGACGCGGGCGCCGATGATGGTGTCGGCGCCGAAGTATTCGATGGTGTGCACGCTGGCGGCGACACCGCTGTCATCCAGGCGGATATGCTCGGGGCGCAGGCCCAGGTTCCATTGCTCATCGGCGCGGCCCGCCGTCACCACCGGCCCGGCGCTACCCTCGATCACCAGGCCGCCGGCGGTATGCGCCAGCGGCACGATGTTCATTGGCGGGGTGCCGATGAAGCGCGCCGCAAATTCGGTGGCCGGTTGCGCGTACAGCTGCGCCGGCGTGGCGTTCTGCTCGATTTTTCCGTCGCGCAGCAGGATCACCTGGTCGGCCATGCTCATGGCTTCGGTCTGGTCGTGCGTCACGTAGATCATGGTCATGCCCAGCTGTTGCTGCAGGGCGCGGATCTCGCGCCGCATTTCCTGTCGCAGCTGGGCGTCGAGATTGGACAGCGGTTCGTCCATCAGGCATACCGGAGCGTCGGCGATGATGGCGCGCCCCAGCGCTACCCGCTGCTGCTGCCCGCCCGACAATTGCGATGGACGCCGTTCCAGCAGGTGCGCCAGTCCCAGGATGTCGGCGACCCGCGCCAGGCGGGTCGCATACTGCTGTTTGGGTTCACGCCGCACGCGCACCCCGAACAGGATGTTGTCGCGTACCGTCAGGTGCGGGAACAGCGCATACGACTGGAACACCATCGATATCTTGCGCTGCGCCGGCGGCAGCAGGGTCACGTCACGCGCGCCGATATGGATGCTGCCGGCGCTGGGCGTGTCGAGTCCGGCGATCAAGCGCAGGGTGGTCGACTTGCCGCAGCCGGAAGGGCCGAGCAGGACCGTGAAGTCGCCCGACTTTACTTCGAAGTCGATGCCCTTGACCGCCTGGGCCTCACCCCAGTTCTTGGTAATGCCTTGCAATGAAATGGCGGCCATCCCGCGCTTCCCCTGGTGTTGGATTGAGTGTCACGACGACGACGTCGGCAGCGCCGCGAAGCGGGCGAACCAGTCGGCAAATTGCGCGCGCTGGGCGTGGCTCATGTGCAGCCCGCACTTGGTGCGCCGCCACAGTACGTCCTCGGCGCTCCTGGCCCATTCCTGCACCACCAGGTAGTCGACTTCGCGCTGGCATAGCCCGCCACCGAAGTCGCGACCCAGTGCATCCGGCAACTGCGCCTCGCGCAGGATGTTATAGCTGCGGGTGCCATGACGATCGAACAGTTGCGCCAGGAAGTCCGGGTCGAGCTGGTGGTATTTCTGCTGCAGGCGAAGCACCTCGGCAGGCCGTTCGGCGCGCGTGAAGCGGGCTCCGGGCAATGCTTCATCGGCCGTCCAGCGGCCGCGCCGGGCGCGCTTCTTCAGGTGCGGGGCCAGCTTGTCGAGGACCGATTCGGCCAGTCGCCGGTAGGTGGTGATCTTGCCGCCATAGACCGAGATACAAGGCAGGCCGGCGGTGTCGTCCAGCACCAGCTTGTAGTCGCGGGTGACGGCTGACGGATCGTCGGCGGCATCGTCGAACAAGGCCCGCACGCCGGCGTAGCGCCAGACGATGTCGGCGGCGGCGAGCGGGCGCGCAAGATAGCGATTGACCGCACGCAGCAGGTATTGCTGTTCGTCCTCGCTGACCTGCGCGCCTTCACGCATGTCGGCTTGCGGCACGTCGGTGGTTCCGATCAGCGTAAAGCGCTGCTGGTAGGGGATCATGAAGACGATGCGGCGGTCGTCGTTCTGCAGGATATAGGCGTGCTCACCCTCGAACAGGCGCGGCACCACGATGTGGCTGCCGCGCACCAGCTTGACCTCGGCCGGTGGCCGCTCGCTGGCCACCACCGGATTGAGCAGCCGGTCGATCTGCGCCACCCAGGGACCAGCGGCATTGACGATGGCGCGGACGCGCAGTATCCGTTGCTGGCCACTGTGAACGTTTTCAAGCGTGCAGTGCCAGTGACCATCGTCGCCACGGCGGGCCTCGACCAGGCGGGTGCGTGACAGGATCTCGGCGCCGTGCTGGTGTGCGCTCATCAGGTTGAAGATCACCAGCCGGGCGTCGTCGACCCAGGCATCGGAATAGGCGAAGCCGCGCGTGATATCAGCCTTCAGCCCGCTGGGAAGGGCGGCCCGATCAAAGTGGACGCTGGCAGATCGGGGCAGTGTCATGCCGTGGCCGATGTGGTCGTACAGCCAGAGGCCCAGGCGGATCATCCAGCGCGGGCGCAGGCCCGGCACGTGCGGCATGACAAAGCGCAGCGGCCAGGCGATGTGGGGCGCGATGTCCAGCAGGCGTTCGCGCTCCGACAGGGCCTCGGCCACCAGCCTGAACTTGCCGTATTCGAGATAGCGCAGTCCGCCGTGTATCAGCTTGGTGCTGGCCGACGAGGTGGCGCCGGCAAAGTCGCCCTGTTCGCACAGCACCACCGACAGTCCGCGTCCGGCGGCGTCGCGCGCCACGCCGGCGCCGTTGATGCCGCCGCCGATGACCAGCAGGTCGTGCAGGACATCGCTCATGGCCGGGTCTCGCCTTGCAGTTGCTCGACCAGCAGGCGCGCGCTGGGCTCGTCGATCACCAGTTCATTGATGAAGCCGCCTTCGAGCGCAGCGCGCAGGCCGGGGATCTTGCCTGCGCCCGATACCACGCAGATCGAGTGCGCCGCGCGTTGCAGGCAATCGAGGTCGGGGCCGCTGCTGCGGGCATTGAGGGCGACATCGCGCCAGCTGCCGTCGCGGCGGAAGAAGACGGTGGCGATATCGCCCACCAGGCCCTGCTCGCGAATCATGTTGCGCTCGTCCTCGCCCAGGTAGCCACCGGTATGGATATGGCTGCCGGTGGCTTCGGCGCCGATCGAGAAGAGCACGATGGATGCGCGGTCCTGCAGCGCGCGGATCGACTTGATGCTCTTCTCGCGCCATAGCGCCGTGCGGGTGTCGGCATAGTCGAAGAAGGCCGGTACCGGAAAGTGATGGGCGCGCGCGCCATAGTTCTGCGCGAAGCGCGAGACGATCGATTCGCCGAAGGTATTGACGAAGTTCAGGCCCGTGCCCGAGCCATTGAGCTGCACCACGTCGACATCGTGCACCCGGCGTGGCAGCAGCTTGTCGGCGATCTCGGCCACCGTGGTGCCCCAGGCCAGGCCGATGACGGTCGACGGCGCGACCAGCGAACTGACGTAGGCGGCGGCGTGGGCGGCGACCCGTTGCAGGGTCTCCTTGTCGCTGGCGTTGGTGGAGACCGGCACCACCTGGATCGAGCGCAGCCGGTAACGGTCGGCGATGGCGGTCTCGAGATTGCCCGAGATTTCCTGGGGATCGTTGACCCGGATTTCGACCAGTCCGCGGTCCAGCGCATAGGACAGCAGGCGCGACACGGTGGCGCGCGAGGTGCCGATCTCGTCGGCGATGGCGGCGGTGGTCATGTTCTGGAAGTAATACAGGCGCGCCACGCGCACTGCCATATAGGCGGTTTCCTGGCGTTCCCCATTAGCCATGTCGTTTTTCCTGGCGGATGATCATTTTTTATTGGACTTGAATGGTTGGGCGTGCAAAGGCAATTCCATGCGGCCTTTCAGCGCATCAGGAATGGTAGTGATCTTTTGTTACAGCTTGATGAACGGACGTTCGAGGAGGTGCGGGAACATTGGCGGGTATATGCCTGGTCGGACGAGGCAGGCAAAGAAGGTCGCTGATCTAGACAGCCCGACACCAGAATCCGCCTCCGCCAGACCGCCCGACACCAACATCCACCTCCGTCGTACCGGCGAAGGCCGGTACCCAGCGACTGTCGTTGTGTCTAAAGAAAATCATTCGGACTAAGTGGCCGCAGCGTGGTGTATCGAAGTCAGCGCGTGCTCAACACTCCCGGGCCGTTTGCTCTTGCTGCATGCGGATGAAGTGGTTCAAGTCTTGCCATTCTTCGGTCGACTGTGAGCGCCGGGAGTCCGCCCGGCAGCGGACCCTCTTTCTTGCACGCCAAGAAAGAGGGGCAAAGAAGGCGCCCCAGCAACCCAGCCCCTTCGGGGTTCCCGGTGTCACGAACCGAAAAGGGGGGACGGCCAGAGTCGCTTCGCTCCGACTGTCCTTCTGATCCCCCTTTTCAGTCCGCGCCACCGGCTGGTCTGAATGGGGAAAGCCGGACCGCCTCGCCTGCGGCATCGGGCTTGGACCCCTCGCTGTTTAAGCGATCAGTGCCGCATCACGCGCCGCATCACGATCGGCGGCGCTTCTTGCGGATTGGAGCGGGTGTAGTCGAGTTCAGGGGCGATCTCGAAACCGAAGGCGGCATACAGATCGACCAGTTGCGCCTGGTCGGTGCGCACCGCCAGCCGCAACTCGCGCACGTCGGCGGCCTGGGCGCGGTGGATCAGTGCTTCCATCAGGTGCTGCGACAGGCGCTCGCCGCGAAATGCCGGCGAGATGCCCATGCGGCGGATTTCCCACACATCCAGGTCGGTGTCGAGCGGCAGCCAGCGCACCGAGCCAGCCGGGATTTCTCCGCGCAGCAGGATGAAGGCGCCGCCATGTTGCAGGTCTTCGATCACATGGTCGGATGCCTCGCGGTGGCCCGACGAAGTCGACGCCACCTTGTTGGCCCAGCTATGCCGGGTCAGTTCAGCAATCAGGGTGGCATCCTCAGAGGTGGCTTCACGTATTACCAGTTCCATGGCAGCGTCGGTCTCCGTTCAGGCTGGCAGGTGCTGTCAGTGCACGCGCATGCCAGGTTCGGCACCCGGCCAGGGGTTGAGCACGTAGATGCCCGGCTTGGCCTTTTCATCCTTGGCCGACGCCGCCAGCACCATCCCTTCGGACACGCCGAACTTCATCTTGCGTGGCGCCAGGTTGGCCACCATCACGGTCAGCTTGCCCACCAGTTCCTCGGGCTTGTAGGCCGAGGCGATGCCCGAAAACACGTTGCGGGTGCGGCCTTCGCCGGCGTCCAGCGTCAGGCGCAGCAGCTTGGTGGAGCCTTCGACTGCTTCGCAGTTGACGATCTTGGCGATGCGCAGGTCGATCTTGGCAAAGTCGTCGATCGAGATTTCAGGCGCCAGTTCTTCGATGGCGCTTTCTTCTGCTGCAGCGACCGTGGCCGCCGCCGCCGGCACTGGGGCATCGAACAGCGCATCCAGCATCTTCGGGTCGACCCGTTGCATCAGGTGTGCATAGGCATTGATGACGTGGCCATCGGCCAGCGGCGTGCCGATGTCGCTCCACTGGAACGGCGCCACGTTGAGGAAACCCTCGACCTGGGCGGTCAGCGCCGGCAGCACCGGCTTGAGGTAGATGGTCAGGATGCGGAAGGCTTCCAGCAGGCGGCTGCAGACTTCGTGCAGTTGCGCGTCGCGGGCGCTGTCCTTGGCCAGTTCCCATGGCTTGTTGGCGTCGACGTAGGCGTTGATGGCGTCGGCCTGCTCCATCACCAGGCGCAGGGCCTTGCCGTATTCGCGTTGCTCGTAGAGCGCGTGGATGTCGTCGGCGGCGCCTCGCAGCCGGCCCAGGAAAGCATCTTCGGCGCTGGCCCAGGCAGTCGTCACGCGGCCATCGAAGCGCTTGGCGATGAAGCCGGCGGCGCGACTGGCGATGTTGACGTACTTGCCGATCAGGTCGGCATTGACGCGGGCGACGAAGTCATCCGGGTTGAAGTCGACATCCTCGACCTTGGCATTGAGCTTGGCGGCGATGTAATAACGCAGCCACTCCGGGTTCATGCCGATGTCGAGATAGCGCAGCGGCGAGATGCCGGTGCCGCGCGACTTCGACATCTTTTCGCCGCTGACCGTGATGAAGCCGTGCGCGAACACATTGGTGGGCACGCGGCGGCCGGCAAACTTGAGCATCGCCGGCCAGAACAGGGTGTGGAAGTACGTGATGTCCTTGCCGATGAAGTGGTACTGCTCGGTCTTGTCATCGTTCATGAAGGCATCGAAGTCGCGGCCGATCTTGCCGAAGTAATTCTTCAGCGAAGCCAGGTAGCCGATCGGCGCATCCAGCCAGACGTAGAAATACTTGCCCGGCGCATCGGGAATCTCGATGCCGAAGTAGGGCGCATCGCGGCTGATGTCCCAGTCGCCCAGGCCGCCTTCGCCGTCCAGCCATTCGCGGGCCTTGTTGGCCACTTCCGGCTGCAGGCGATTGCTGTCGAGCGCCCATTCGCGCAGGAAGGCCACGCACTTCGGGTCCGACAGCTTGAAGAAGAAATGCTCCGACGACTTCATCACCGGGGTCGCGCCCGACAGGGTCGAGTACGGGTTGATCAGGTCGGTCGGGGCATACACGGCGCTGCAGTTCTCGCAGGAGTCGCCGTACTGGTCCTTGGTGCCGCACTTGGGGCACTCGCCCTTGATGTAGCGGTCGGGCAGGAACATGTTCTTGACCGGGTCGAAGAACTGGTCGATGGTCTTGGTCGAGATCAGGCCGGCATCGTCGCGCAGGGCGCGATAGATGTCCTGCGACAGTTGGTGGTTCTCGGGGCTGTCGGTCGAGCTCCAGTTGTCGAAGGCGATGTTGAAGCCATCGAGATACTGCTTGCGACCGGCCGCGATGTTGGCCACGAACTGCTGCGGCGTGACGTTGGCCTTTTCGGCCGCGATCATGATCGGCGCACCGTGCGCATCGTCAGCTCCCACGAAGTGCACCTCATTGCCCTGCATTCGCTGGAAACGGACCCAGATGTCGGCCTGGATGTACTCCATGATGTGGCCGATGTGGAAAGCGCCGTTGGCGTAGGGCAGTGCGGTAGTGACGAAGAGTTGGCGAGGGGCTGGGGTGCTCATTGGCGTTGCGGACGATGCGACGTGGTGGAAAGAAGAGGCATTCTATCAGCGACCACCGCATCGGCGCAGTAGTTGTCGTTTTGATCACAACGGGCTCGGCCTGATTGGTTTAGACTGGCGCCCTTGGCGAGGAGAAATAATGAGCATTACCGTAGAGCAAATCAAGGCAGCGCTGGCGCTGGTGATCGATCCCAATACCGGGCGCGACCTGGTGAGTGGACGCGAAGCCCGCAATATCCGGGTCGAAGGCGCGCGCGTGCTGCTGGATGTGGAACTGGGTTATCCGGCCAAAAGCCAGATCGAGCCGATCCGCCAACTGGTCAGCGAGGCCCTGGCCAAGTTGCCCGGCGTCGAGGCGGTCGAGGCCAACGTCACCTTCAAGATCGTCGCCCATGCGGTGCAGCGCGGCGTCAAGCTCAAGAGCAACGTGCGCAACATCATCGCGGTGGCCTCCGGCAAGGGCGGCGTGGGCAAGTCGACCACCGCCGTCAACCTGGCCCTGGCGCTGGCGGCCGAAGGCGCCAGCGTGGGCATTCTCGATGCCGATATCTATGGGCCTTCGCAGCCGATGATGATGGGCATCAAGGGCCAGCCCGAGACCCGCGACGGCAAGACCATGGAGCCGATGGAAAACCACGGCCTGCAGGTGTCGTCGATCGGTTTCATGATCGATCCCGACGAGCCGATGGTATGGCGCGGCCCCATCGTGACCCAGGCGCTGCAGCAGTTGCTGGACCAGACCAACTGGCGCGACCTCGATTACCTGATCGTCGATATGCCGCCCGGCACCGGCGACGTGCAGTTGACGCTGTCGCAGAAGGTACCCGTGACGGGCGCAGTCATCGTCACGACGCCGCAGGATATCGCCTTGCTGGATGCACGCAAGGGCTTGCGCATGTTCGAGAAGGTGGGCATTCCGATCCTGGGCATCGTCGAAAACATGAGCATGCATGTCTGCTCCAATTGCGGTCATGCAGAGCCGATCTTCGGCGTGGGCGGGGGCGAAAAGATGTGCGCCGATTTCGGCGTCGACTTCCTGGGCGCCTTGCCGCTGACCATGGAAATTCGCCAGCAGACCGATTCCGGCACACCCACCGTGGTGGCCGACCCGAACGGTCGGGTGGCAGAAATCTACAAGAACATTGCGCGCAGCGTCGCCATCAAAGTGGCCGAGAAGGCCCGCGACATGACCAGCAAGTTCCCCAGCATCGTGATCCAGAACGATTGAACGCGGTGTCGGGCATGGGAGGGAAACCCTGCTTCATCCATTTCAATCCAGAAGGAGATACCCAATGATGTCCCACTGCCAATGGCGCCCGTTCAATCATGTGTTTGCGGCTTCGCTGCTCATGGCCGCTCTGTTGTCGCCGGCCGCGCAGGCCGCCGACAAATCGGTGTCCATCCTTGAACCCAAGGATGGCGCCACCGTGTCCAGTCCGTTCAAGGTGAAGTTCGGCGTGAGCGGCATGACCGTGCATCCGGCCAACGAAATCATCGCCGGCACCGGCCATCATCACCTGTTGATCAATCAGGGGCCGATCAAGGAGGGCGCGTCCATCCCCATGGACGATACCCATCTGCACTATGGCAAGGGGCAGACCGAGGCCGACGTGACGCTGCCGCCCGGTCGCTACAAGCTGACCGCCCAGTTCGCCAATGGCGTGCACCAGTCCTATGGACCGGCCATGGCCAAGACCATCAACGTCACGGTGAAGTAGGCGTGAGCAGGTTCTGATGCAGCGGGGCGGCCGGGCCGGCATGGCGTGGCCGCCCTCAAAGGCTGTAAAATACCGGCTTTCCGCTTGACGACCTTTTACCGTTCGACGGCTTTGGCGTGCCAAGGCCGTTTTGGTTTTTACTACCGATCATGACCGCCACCACTTCTGCTGCAACTCCAGTGCGCACCCGTTTCGCGCCCAGTCCCACCGGCTATCTGCACCTGGGAGGCGCGCGCACCGCGTTGTTCTCGTGGGCCTATGCCCGTCGCTTCGGCGGCACCTTCATCCTGCGCATTGAAGACACCGACCTGGAGCGTTCCACGCCGGAAGCGGTGCAGGCCATCATCGAAGGCATGCAATGGCTGGGCCTGGCGCACGACGAAGGCCCGTTCTACCAGATGAAGCGCATGGAGCGTTACCGCGAAGTGGTGGGGCAGATGCTGCAGGCCGGTACGGCCTATCACTGTTATTGCTCGCCCGAAGAAGTCGAGGCAATGCGCGAGCGCCAGCGCGCCGCCGGTGACAAGCCGCGCTACGACGGCACCTGGCGTCCGGAAGCCGGCAAGACGCTGCCGGCGATTCCCGCCGACCGCAAGCCGGTGGTGCGCTTCAAGAATCCAATCGATGGCGACGTCACCTGGAATGACGTGGTCAAGGGGCCGATCACCATCTCCAACCGCGAGCTGGACGACCTGGTGATCGCCCGCCCGGACGGCACCCCCACCTATAACTTCTGTGTGGTGGTGGACGACTGGGACATGAAGATCACCCACGTCATCCGTGGCGACGACCACGTCAACAATACCCCGCGCCAGATCAACATCCTGCGCGCCCTGGGCGGCACGCTGCCTGAATACGGCCATGTGCCGATGATTCTCGGCGCCGATGGCGAGAAGCTGTCCAAGCGCCATGGCGCGGTCAGCGTGATGGACTATCCGGCCCAGGGTTACCTGCCGGAAGCCATGCTCAATTACCTGGCGCGCCTGGGCTGGAGCCACGGCGACGACGAAGTGTTCTCGATGGAACAGTTCTGCGCCTGGTTCGACCTCGACCATCTGACCAAGGCGCCGGCGCAGTTCAACCCCGAAAAGTTGAACTGGCTCAACAACCACTACATCAAGCTGGCCGACAATGCCCGCCTGGCCGGGCTGGTGCGCCCGTTGCTGGAAAAGGACGGCGCGGTGTTCGACGGCGCGCCTGACCTGGCGGGCGTGATCGGTTTGCTCAAGGACCGCGCCAACACCCTCAACGAGATTGCTGCTGCCGCGTTGATGTTCTATCGCCAGCCGGCGCCCGAGGCGGCGCTGGTCGAGCAGCACATCACCGACGCCATCAAGCCGGCGCTGGCCGAATTTGCGCAGCGTTGCGCCACGGTCGACTGGACCAAGGAAGCGCTGGCGCCGATGATCAAGGAAGTGCTGGCCGCCCACAAGCTGAAGATGCCCCAATTGGCCATGCCGTTGCGCCTGATCGTGGCGGGTCAATTGCAGACCCCGGCCATTGACGCCGTGCTGCAATTGTTCGGACGTGAGGTGGTGGTCGTGCGTTTGCAGGCTTACCTCTAAAAACCGTCTGGTTTTTTCAAAAATCTGTTGTCTTTTGAAAATAGGTATTGCATAATCTCGCTTCTTCGCAACGGGGGTATAGCTCAGCTGGGAGAGCGCTTGCATGGCATGCAAGAGGTCAGCGGTTCGATCCCGCTTACCTCCACCAGCGACCCGCAGTAGTTTGGCGGTGATTCTTCGAGTAAGACTTGAAGATAGAAGTAGTAAGCAGTACCGTATGTCCCCTTCGTCTAGAGGCCTAGGACATCACCCTTTCACGGTGAGTACGGGGGTTCGAATCCCCCAGGGGACGCCAGGATTTTGAGATGGCGTTACGACCCAGCAGGTAACGCAGTATCGATGAGTTTCAAGAAGTACGAATGTCCCCTTCGTCTAGAGGCCTAGGACATCACCCTTTCACGGTGAGTACGGGGGTTCGAATCCCCCAGGGGACGCCAGGTTTGAAAAAGCCCGCTGTTTGCGGGCTTTTTATATCGCCGGGGGTATAGCTCAGCTGGGAGAGCGCTTGCATGGCATGCAAGAGGTCAGCGGTTCGATCCCGCTTACCTCCACCAGCGACCCACACGAATGGTGTGGGAGATTGTAGAAGTACCGTATTTGTCCCCTTCGTCTAGAGGCCTAGGACATCACCCTTTCACGGTGAGTACGGGGGTTCGAATCCCCCAGGGGACGCCAAAAAATAAATAGCCCGCTTTGCGGGCTATTTGCTTTTTGACGTCGCCTAGCGATGTGCAAGTGCACATCGCGGGGGGGATTCGAAGGGTTTCGCTTGCAAGCGAAACCGCGGCCTGCCGGAGGTAGGCGAGTCCCTCGCTCGCGTAGCGAGCGTTAGCTGGCTGTCAATTACGCACCGAGGAAACTACAAGCCAGGATAGCCCGCGATAAGCGGGCTATTTGCTTTTTGAGCTCCCCCGACGCATCCCCAGCCACTGGGCCCTGACTTTCGTCAGGGCGACGGAGGTAAAGTGATAGGTCACCCGGACGAAGGTAAGGTGATAAGTTACCTGTCGTGTCGGCGAAGGCCGGTACCCAGCGGCGTCTTTCACTTCATTGACTAAATACCGGCAAGACATCGGCATTGAAGGCAGTTCTCCGTAAAACTTAAGCCACTGGCCCCTGACCTTCGTCAGGGCGACGGCGGTGAAGTCAGGGGCGACGCCCGACAACACGGGAAACAGGCATCCAGTAATACGCGAAAAATTACGCTATCCTGCTCGACAAGCAGCGCACCCAAGAGGCGCCCACGACACCAGGAGATCCAATGACCGAGGCGGCACAGCTAGACATCGACAACCGTGGCGTGGCCACCATTCTTCTCAATCGTCCCGATGTGCACAATGCCTTCGATGACCAGTTGATCACACACCTGATCGGCTTGATTGCCCAGGCCGCAGCCGATCCACGTACCCGCCTGCTGGTGCTGGGCTCGACCGGCAAGTCGTTCTCGGCCGGCGCCGACCTGAACTGGATGCGCCGCATGGCCGACGCCGCGCGGGAAGACAACCTCAACGATGCGCGGCAACTGGCGCAATTGATGGCGAACCTGAATGATTTTCCGGCGCCGACCGTGGCGCGGGTGCAGGGTGCGGCCATGGGCGGAGGGGTCGGGTTGGTGGCCTGTTGCGACATCGTCATCGCTGCCGAGCCGGCTTTCTTTGCGCTCTCCGAAGTCAAGCTGGGCCTGGCGCCCGCCGTCATCAGTCCCTACGTGATTGCCAAGATCGGCGTATCGCAGGCGCGTCGTTATTTTGTCTCGGGCGAACGCTTTTCGGCCCTCCGCGCCACCGCCATCGGCCTGGTGCACGAAGTGGTGCTGGCGGCCGAACTCGATGCCCGCACCGAGCAACTGATCGCAACGCTGCTGGCCAATGGCCCCCAAGCCATGCGCGCGGCCAAGCAACTGGTGCAGACGGCCAATCCATTGCAGATCGAGCCAGCGCTCACCGACTACACGGTAGCGGTGATCGCCGATCTGCGTGCTTCGGAAGAAGGCCGTGAAGGCCTGCGGGCATTTCTTGAAAAAAGCGCCCCGGCCTGGACGGCAGAGGGCTGAGTGCCAAGGTGTCGTGAATCAGTTCCGATCGCGCTGGCGGCCGAAACCGCACATCCGCCCACCCAGGCGTTCGCGCTCTTCCGGCGTCATGGCCTGCCAGCGTGCGCGCATGCGCCGTTTCTTGTCATGCCAGTGGCGATTGCCGCGAAACCCGCCGAACAGGATCCGGCATAGCACCAGCAGCCCCAGCGCACGCCAGAAACCGATCTCGGTGGCAGCCGGGAAGATCGGCGGCACCACCCAGTTCCATAACAGCATCACGGCTGCGCCCAGCGCCAATACGCACACCGCCACGCAGGCCAGCTTGAGCAGCCAGCCCATCCTGAAGCAACGCCGGCCTCGGCCCCGTTGCCCGTCATCGATCTGATCCAGTTGTTCCATTACATCTCCAATTCGTCATAGACCGCCTGCAGGCGACGTCGCAGGTGCAGGACGGCATAGCGCTTGCGCGCCAGTAATGTGTTTTGCGCCACGCCGCTGTCGGCCACCATCTGCTTGAAGCTGATGCCGTCCAGTTCGTGCGCCACGAACACCTCGCGTTGTGCTTCCGGCAATTCGTCCAGCGCTTCCTGCAAGGCCTGCAGCAGTCGCGACCGCGCATAGGCTGCCTCGGGGCCGCCATCGGCTGCCGGCAAGGCCAGGTCGAGGCGGAAACTGTCGTCGGCGCCATCGACATCATCGATATCGGCCGGGTCGACCAGTTGCTGCTCTTTCTTCTTGCGGAAGCGGTCGATGATGCGGTTGCGCGCCACCCGGAACAGCCAGGCCCCGACCTGCTCGATCGGTTCCGGCAAGCGATAGGCCTGGACGAACTCCAGCATCACATCCTGCAGGATGTCCTCGGCCTCGCCGGCGTCGGCCACGCGACGGCGGATGAAGCCACCCAGCCGGCTGCGCTCGCGCAACACGGTGGCGGTGATTTCGTTTTCCTTGTCGCTCATTGCAAGGTGGGTGGATGTCGACTGCATGCCCTGAAGACGGGGCATCTTCAGCGATATTGTGGAGGCCGAAAAAAATCCCGGCGCCACCGCGATTCTAGCGGTTGGCCGGGATGGCAGGGGGATCAGGCGGTGGACTTAGGCGGCCGACTCAGGCGCCCAGCACCTCGATGATGCGCCGCCCGATATGCTGCGCATGGGTCGCCAGCGCAAAGTGCCCGGTATCGAGCATCTCGACCACCGCATCGGCATTGTCGCGACGATAGGCCTGGGCTCCCGGCGGCAGGAAGAACGGATCATTCTTGCCCCAGATCACCAGGGTCGGCAGGCGACGTTGGCGGAAGAACGCCTGGAAATCAGGGTAGCGCTCAAGGTTGGTCCGGTAGTCATAGAACAGGTCGAGCTGGATGTCGCGGTTGCCCGGGCGCGCCATCAGCGCGATATCCTGCGTCCAGCCATCCGGCGCCACCAGCGACGCATCGGCCACGCCGTGCTCATACTGCCAGCGGATGCTGGCCTCCGAGAGCACCGCATCGGCGACCACGGCCCGATGTTGCGGCGACGGGTCGGCCCAGTAATCGCGGATCGGCGCCCAGCCGTCGCCCAGTCCCTCGAGATACGCGTTGCCGTTCTGCGAGACCAGTCCGGTCACGCGCTCCGGATGCGCCACCGCCAGGCGCAGCCCGGTCGGCGCACCGTAGTCGAAGAAATACAGGGCGTAGCGGGTCAGGCCAATGACGTCGACGAAGGCGCCCAGCGTTGCGGCCAGCGCGTCGAAGGTGTAGACGTACTGGCGCTCGGCCGGCACTTCGGTAAAGCCGAAGCCAGGCAGGTCCGGTGCGATCACGCGGAAGTGCTGCGCCAGCGGCGGAATCAGTTCGCGAAACTGGTACGACGCCGTGGGAAAACCATGCAGCAGCAGGATCACCGGAGCGTCGGCGCGGCCAGCCTCGCGATAAAACACGCGCACGCCATCGGCGTTGACAAAGCGGTGGTGGACAGGTTGGCTCATGCTCTTCTCCTTGTAACTGTTAAAAATTAATTTAAGGGGTTTCAATGTGAAGCATCGTCGCCGATGTTTTAAAACCTGTCAAATATTTTTTAATGGTTACATTAATCATTGCATGCATGTAACTATGAAGATTGATCCGCTTTTTTTCCTTTTTTTGATAACTTGAATAAATGATTTTTATAAGTTACATTGTTTGATCATTTATTCTCGCCACGATCATGACGACCGACGTTCCCACCACCGCTGCAGGCGCCCACCTGCTGGCAGACCACCCGGCACTGGATATGCTCAATACGGGCGGCCTGGCGTATGACGGCCAGCGCGTCGAGCGCTGGCGCGACGATGCCGATGTGCTGGAATGGCTGGGCAAGTCCGGCATGCTGAGCGAAGGGGCGGGCGGCGTGGCACGCGGGGAGCTGGTGGATGCGGCACGCGCGCTGCGTGAAACCGTGCGCACGCTGGTACAGGCGCGTAAGCAAGGGCAGTGGGCCGACCCCGAGCTGCTCAATCGTTTCTTGCGCGATGGCCTGACCTACGACCGGCTGGCGTGGCCCGACGACGGCGCGCCGGAAATCCGGCAAGAGAGCCTGGCGCAGGGCGCTGCGCGCGTGCTGCAACCGCTGGCCGCGGCCGCCGCAGCGCTGCTGGCGGGCGGCGACTTCAACCTGGTCAGGCGCTGCGAGCATCCCGAATGCGTCTACTGGTTCTATGACCGCACCAAGTCGCATCGGCGTCGCTGGTGCAGCATGGCGTTATGTGGCAATCGCTTCAAGGTGGCGCGTCACCGGCAGCGTGCGGTGGGCCAGCCTTCAGCGTAACGACTGCATCGCCGGCGCCTGCCCCATCAGGAAATCCCGGTTCAGTTCGATGCATTCGCGCAGGTAACTCCATAGCGCCGAGACCCGCGCCACGTGACGCTGTTCACTGGCCGCCACCAGCCAGAAGGTGCGGGTGATGCTGATCTGCGATGGCAGCACCGGCACCAGCTTGTCCGACTGTTGCGCCAGGAAACACGGCAGGATCGCCAGCGCATGGCCGCTGCAGGCAGCGGTGTACTGCGCCACCACGCTGGTGCTGCGAAAGGCGCGAAACGCGTCCGGCGCCACCGTGTCCTTGTAGCGCAGCTCTTCGCTGAAGACCAGGTCATCGATATAGCCGATGAAGTTGTGCCGTGACAGGTCGCTGACTTCGTTGATCGGCGGGTGCTGTTCCAGGTACTCGCGGGTGGCGTAGAGCTTGAGCACATAGTCCGAGAGCTTGGTGACGACATAATTGCCCGACAGCGGCCGTTCGATCGATACGCTGATGTCGGCTTCGTGCTTGGACAGGTTCACGAAGCGCGGCATCGGCAGCATGTCGACCGTGATGTGCGGATTGCGGGCGCAGAAGTGCGCAATGTGCGGTGCCAGCACGAAAGTGCCGAAACCCTCGGTCGCGCCCAGTCGCACCTGTCCCGACAACTTGCTGTTCTGGCCCCCCAGCTGTTCGGCGGCGGCATAGACGGTGCTCTCTATCTTCTCGGCGTATTCCACCAGGCGGTAACCCTCGGCGGTGAGTTTGTAGCCATGATTGTTGCGATCGAACAGCTGGCTGCCCACCTGCTGCTCGAAGCGCTTCATGCGGCGTGACACCGTCGAGTGATCGATGCCCAGCTTGCGGGCCGCATCGACCAGGCCCTGGCTGCGCGTGAGTTCCAGAAAAATCCTGAGGTTATCCCAGTCCTGCATCGTGTCTCCCAGAGGGCGCGTTTTGCATTAATGCAAAGCGGTTTTGAATTTGTAGTTATTGTGCCGATATTAACGCAAATGCAGAATGGTGCACGACCCGTCGTCGACGTAACGCCGGGCGTGCAGACAACAACGACAATATCCAGGAGACAGCAACATGCGTAAAACCGTATCCGGCCATGCCCTCATGGCCGCTGCAGCAGCTTGCACGTTCGCTTTTGGCGCCAGCCCGGCCCAGGCCCAGAACAACGACACCGTCAAGATCGGCATCCTGACCGACATGTCCGGACCGTATTCGGCCATGGGTGGCCAGGGTTCGGTGGTGGCCGCCAGGATGGCGGTGGAAGATTGCCTCAAGGCCGAATGTCGCGGCATGAAGATCGAAGTGCTGTCGGCCGACAACCAGAACAAGCCTGATGTGGGCGTCACCCGCGCCCGCGAGTGGCTTGATCGTGACCGCGTGGAAGCCATTGCCGACCTGACCAATTCATCGGTGGCGCTGGCGGTGCAGAAGCTGATCAAGGAAAAGGGCGGCGTGGCCATGTACAGCGGCCCGGCCACCGGCGCCTTGACCACCAGCGAATGCGCCAGCAACGGTTTCCACTGGATGTTCGACACCTATTCGCAAGCCGCCGGTGCGGCCGCGGCGCTGACCAAGCTGGGCAACAAGTCGTGGTACTTCGTGACCGTCGATTATGCCTTCGGTCATTCGCTCGAGAAAGATGCCTCCGATGTCGTCAAGGCCAACGGCGGCAACGTGGTCGGTTCGGTGCGTCATCCCCTCAATGCGTCCGACTTCTCGTCCTTCCTGCTGCAGGCGCAGGCCTCCAAGGCGCAGGTGATCGGGCTGGCCAACGGCGGCACCGATGTGGTCAATGCCATCAAGCAGGCCCGTTCGTTTGCCGTCGGCGGCAAGGATCAGCGCCTGGTTGCGCTGCTGGTGTTCCTGTCGGACGTGCATGCACTGGGGCTGGATGCGGCCCAGGGCCTGGTCTACACCGACGGTTTCTATTGGGACTATGACGAACAGACGCGCGCCTTTTCCAAGCGCTTCGAAACCCAGTTCAAGAACAACAAACCGACCATGGTGCAGGCCGGCGTCTATTCGAGCGTCTATCACTTCCTGAAGGCGCGCGCCGCCGCCGGCACGGCCGACTCGAAGGTGGTGTCGCAGAAGATGCGCGAGATCCCGATCAATGACGTGGTCATGCGCAATGCCTCGATCCGCCCCGATGGCCGGGTGATCCATGACATGTACCTGTACCAGGTCAAGACGCCGGCCGAATCCAAGGGTGCATGGGATTACCTCAAGCTGCTGTCGGTGATTCCCGCCCAGCAGGCCTTCCGTCCGATGGATGCTGCCTGTCCATTGACCAAGCAATAAGTTTTTGCCTGGGACGGTCGATGTTCTCCGGGCTGCCCAGGCCTTCTTTCTTTTACAGGAACCCGCAATGAGCCAAGCCCAGATCCCCAACGTGCCTCTCTTCCTCAACGGCGAGAAGGTGCAGTCCACCTCCACCGAATGGCGCGACGTCAAGAACCCGGCCACGCAGGAAGTGGTGGCGCGCGTGCCGTTCGCCACCAAGGCCGAGGTCGACCGTGCCGTGGCCAACGCCCGCGACACCTTCAAGACCTGGCGCAACACCTCGCTGGCGCAGCGCATGCGCATCATGCTCAAGTTCCAGCAACTGCTGCGCGATAACATCGGGCCGCTGGCCGAGCTGATCACCCGCGAGCACGGCAAGACCCTGCCCGACGCCGAGGGCGAAGTGATGCGCGGGCTGGAAGTGGTGGAGCACGCCTGCTCGATCACATCGCTGCAACTGGGCGAACTGGCCGAGAACGTGGCCGGTGGCGTCGATGTCTATACGCTGTACCAGCCGCTGGGCGTGGGCGCCGGCATTACCGCCTTCAATTTCCCGGTGATGCTGCCTTGCTTCATGTTTCCCATCGCCGTGGCCTGCGGCAATACCTTCGTGCTCAAGCCGTCCGAACAAGACCCGAGTTCGTCGCTGTTCCTGGTCGAGCTGGCCAACCAGGCCGGCCTGCCGCCCGGCGTATTGAATGTGGTCCACGGCGGCCCGGAAGTGGCCAACATGATCTGCGACCATCCCGACATCAAGGCCATCTCGTTCATCGGCTCGACCCATGTCGGCACCCACATCTACCGCCGCGCCAGCGAAGCCGGCAAGCGCGCGCAATGCATGATGGGCGCCAAGAACCATTGCATCGTGCTGCCCGACGCGCCCAAGGACCAGGCCATCAACAACCTGCTGGGCGCCGCCTTCGGCGCTGCCGGCCAGCGCTGCATGGCCAATTCGGTGGTGCTGCTGGTGGGGCAGACCCGAGAATGGATCGGCGAGATCGTGGAGCGCTCCAAGGCCATGAAGGTCGGCCCGGGCAGCGACCGCAGCGCCGATGTCGGCCCGCTGGTATCGGCCGCCGCCAAGGAACGGGTCGAGCGCCTGATCGGGGTGGGGGTGGAGCAGGGCGCCAAACTGCTGCTGGATGGCCGCAACTGCAAGGTGGCCGGGCACGAGAACGGCAACTTCGTCGGTCCCACCGTATTCGCCGGCGTCAAGCCCGAGATGGACATCTACACGCAGGAAATCTTCGGCCCCGCCATGTGCATCGTCGAAGTCGACACGCTGGACGATGCGATTGCCTTCATCAATGCCAATCCCAACGGCAACGGCACGTCCATCTTCACCAGCTCGGGTTATTCGGCGCGCAAGTTCCAGAACGAGATCGATGTCGGACAGGTCGGCATCAACGTGCCGATCCCGGTGCCGGTGGCCTACTTCAGCTTCACCGGTTCGCGCGCATCCAAGCTGGGCGACCTGGGGCCCAACGGCAAGCAGGCGGTGCAATTCTGGACCCAGACCAAGACCGTCACGGCGCGCTGGTACGCGCCCGACGAACAGGCCGGGCAAGTCAACACCACCATCACCCTGAAGTAAGAAAGGAGTCCCTCATGAGCGCCAACATCGTATTCATCGGACTGGGCAACATGGGCTTGCCGATGGCGCAGAACCTGGTCAAGGCCGGTTATTCGGTCAGCGGCCATGACCTGGTCAAGGCCAGCGTCGACAAGCTGGTGCAGGCCGGCGGCAAGACCGGGGCGGACTCGATGGCGGCGGTGGCCGAGGCCGATGTGGTCATCACCATGCTACCGGCTAGCCGCCATGTCGAATCGCTCTACCTGGGCGACCAGGGCGTACTGGCGTCGGCTAAAAAAGGTGCGCTGCTGATCGACTGCTCGACCATTGCGCCGGAGGCCGCGCGCAAGGTGGCGGCAGCGGCGGCGGCCAAGGGTTTTGCCATGCTCGACGCGCCGGTCTCGGGCGGCACCAATGGCGCCGCCGCCGGCACGCTGACCTTCATGGTGGGCGGTCCGGCGCAGGCCTTCGAGGCGGCGCAGCCTTATCTGCAGAAGATGGGAAAAGCGATCTACCACGCCGGCGAGAGCGGCAGCGGCCAGACCGTCAAGGTCTGCAACAACATGCTGCTTGGCATCCTGATGATCGGCACATCCGAGGCGATCCGCCTGGGCGTGGCCAATGGCATGGACCCGTCGGTACTGTCGGAAATCATGTCCAAGAGTTCGGGGCGGAACTGGACGCTGGAGGTCTACAACCCTTGTCCGGGCGTGATGGCGACAGCCCCTGCGGCCAAGGATTACGCCGGTGGCTTCGGGGTCGACCTGATGCTCAAGGATCTGGGCCTGGCGGTAGAAAGCGCGCTGGCCACCAGTAGCGCAATCCCGCTGGGGGCAGCGGCGCGCAACCTGTACGACATCCACAGCAAGAATGGGGCGGGGGGGCTGGATTTTTCCAGCATCTACAACTTGCTGGGGAAGGTGAAATAAGGGCGATGCAGCAATGCTTCGTCGTGACGGCCAATGCCGGTACCCAGCGACTTGGATTGCATATCGATGTCTGCGGAAAGTCGCTGGGTCCTGACTTTCGTCAGGACGACGGAGCTTGATTTATAAGTCGATTGTCGTCCCGGCGAAGGCCGGGACCCAGCGACTTTAGCCACAGGCTCGATGCCTGCTTACTTCTTCACTTCATCTTCGATATGCGCGCGCACGATGTCGGCAAAGCTGGCGTCGGCGGTGAAGCCCAGCGCCTTGGCGCGTTTGGCTTCGAAGGCGCCTGGCCACGAGTTGACGATGCGCTTGATGGCTTCGTCTTCTTTCCACTCGATCAGCTTGACCACTTCAGGGCCGGCAACCTGCTCCAGCGCTGCCACCATGTCGCCCACCGTTACGCACAGGCCATCGATGGACAGGAAGCGGGCCAGGCCCAGATCGGCGCCATTGATTTCGTGACCGTGGATCAGGTTGGCGATGGCCTGGCGCGGCGACATCAGCCACATGCGGGTATCGCGACCGACCGGGCATACCGAAGGCTGGCCGTTGAGCGGTTCGCGGATGATGCCCGAGGCAAAGCTGGAAGCCGCCTTGTTAGGCGCGCCGGGACGCACCGAGATGGTCGGCATGCGCAGTGCGCGGCCGTCGATGAAACCCTTGCGGCTATAGTCGTTGACCAGCAGTTCGCCCATCACCTTCTGCGCGCCGTAGGAGCTTTGCGGCATCAACAGCGTGTTGTCCGGCACCACGGCCGGCAATTCGCCGCCGAACACCGCCACCGAGCTGGTGAAGACCACGCGCGGCTTGCTGCCGACGGCGCGGGCGCGTTCCAGGATCACGCGGGTGGCGTCGAAGTTGATCTTCATGCCCAGCTCGAAGTCGGCTTCGGCGTGACCGCTGACGATCGCCGCCAGGTGGAAGATCGACTGCGTGTCGGCCGTGATGACGCGCTCGATGACGGCGGCGTCGGCGATGTCGCCGGTGACGGCTTCGATGCGCGGGTCATTGAAGCCCTGGGCTGGCACCACGTCGAGCAGGGTGATGCGGGTGATCTCTTGCTGCTGGCCGTTGCTGCCGGTCAGCTTGCCACGCTGCAGCAATTGGCGAGCCAGTCGGCTGCCCAGGAAACCGGCGCCGCCGGTGATGACGATATGCATGTGTTCTCCTCGGATTCTGTTAAGACTGCGGGTTGCTTCAATTACATTGCGGCAGAAATTATAACAGAAAGTTGTCATACAACTTTTGCTGATCATCAGGTGCAGGTAGGTGTTTCTGCAGATCGAAAAGGGCTGCCGGAAGCGGTATCATGGCGACCTCATGAAGCCTACCGAATCCACGCCCGCCCTTGCTGCCAGCCGTGCCGCGCGCGGCAAGGGCACACTTGCCGATCACGTCACCAGCATGCTGGCCGAGCAGATCCGTTCGGGCGAGTTCGCACCCGATGCGCGGTTGCCATCCGAGATGGAATTGACCGAGCGTTTCGCGGTCAGCCGCACGGTGATCCGCGAAGCAATTTCGCGGCTGAAGTCCGAAGGCTTGGTCGGCTCGCGTCGTGGCAGTGGCACCGTGGTGCTGGGCGCCAACCAGGCCACGCCGTTCCGGCTCGACATGCAGGTGGGCGATGTGCGCGATTCGATCCAGGCGGTGTTGCGGGTCATCGAGTTGCGGCGCGGCGTCGAAGGCGAGATGGCGGCGCTGGCGGCGCAGCGCCGCACCCGCGCGCAAAGCCACGCCATCCAGCAAGCGTTGAAGGCGATCGATGCGGCCGCCGATGAGGGGCGCGATGGCGTACAGGAAGACTTTGCCTTTCACGCTGCCATTTCCAATGCCGCCCACAATCCGCTGTACACATCGCTGGTGCAGTTCCTGAGCCAGTTCCTGCACGCGGCCATTCGCGTGGCGCGCATCAATGAGGCGCGCCGCGCCGACTTCCAGCAGCAGGTGCGCAGCGAGCACGCGGCCATCGCGCAAGCCATTGCCGACGGCGACGCCGCAGCGGCGCGGGCGGCGGCATTGCAGCACATGGAGAATTCGGCGCACCGGATCCAGGCCGCCGACAGCGAATTCTGGGCCAGCGAAGGCGGCAAGGCGGCACGCCATCTGGCGCAGGTCAAGGCGGGAACGGAAGAGTAGTTCGCGATGATTCAGGGCATAAAAAAACGCTGCTCGAGGCAGCGTTTTTTATTGATCGGCAACTAACAGAAATTAGTTACGAACGACCTTCTTGTACTCGTTGGTACGGGTGTCGATTTCGATCACGTCGTCCTGGCTCACGAACAACGGCACCATGACCACGATCTGGTTGGCTTCGATGGCGTTTTCGATCTTGGCTTCCTTGAGCACGTTACCGGAGGTGTTGCCCTTGACGGCAGGTTCCGAGTAAGTGATCAGGCGTTCGATGGTGGTCGGCATTTCGACCGAGATGGCCTTGCCGTCATAGAACACGGCTTCGCATTCCATGCCATCCTTCAGGTAGTTGATCGCTTCGCCCATGTTTTCGCCTTCGATCTCGTACTGGTTGTACTCTTGATCCATGAAGACGAACAGCGGGTCGGCGAAGTACGAGTAGGTGACCGGCTTCTTGTCCAGCACCACCACGTCGAACTTGTCGTCGCCGCGGAAAACGCTTTCCATCGGGGTGTTGGTCAGCAGGTTCTTCATCTTCCACTTGTAGGTGAAGCCAGTACGGGAAGAGCCGTTGATGTCGGAACGCAGGACGATCATGGGCTTGCTGTCGACCATGATGATGTTGCCGACGCGGATTTCTTTTGCAAATTTCATAGCGGATAGTCGTGAAAAGGTAGGTTTCTTCAAACTGTCCGTAGCCTGATGGCAAAGAGCACCGCAAGCCCACGTACGTTGAATTCCAAACTGCATAAAAGTTAGCCCGCTATTCTAACCTATTTTCGGCACTGTTTTAGTCGAGCCTGCGGGCGAAGCTGAGCAAATTGGTCATGAAGTCGCCATTTGCCAACAGCGTATCGATCCACTGCCGAGCACCGGCGGTCAGCCCCGGCAAGTCCTGTTGTAACGCTGTCCAGCTTGTCGTCCAGTCAATTTCTCCCGGGTAAGCGCCATTCCAGGCGCGTGCCAGATCGATCAGCTCTGCGGTGGCCGGCTGGTAGATCTTGAGGAAGGCATTGAGCTTGACGTGGTGCAGGTTCTTGTCCTGCTGATAGATGTTCCAGATGAACGGTTTGCCGGCCCATTGACCGCGCACCCACGAGTCTTCGCCGCGCACGAAGTTGAGGTCGCAGCTCCATAACAGCTTGTCATAGTCGGGCTGCGGCACGAACGGCAAGACCCGTAGCGTCAGCGCGCCGCGGGTGGCGCTTGCGCCGGCTTGCGCGGCGGTGCCGAGAAACTGTTCGACGGCGGCGGGGGCGACGCCTTCGGGCACCAGGCAGGTCACCGGCAGCGCACTGTCTTGCCAGGCGGAAAACAATGCGGGCAGGGGCGCGTAGTCGTAGCAGAACAGCGAAACCTTGCAGCCTTGCATTTCCTGTTCGGTCACACCCAGGCTGGCCAGGAAAGCGCGGTCTTCACCCTGCTGCAGGAAAGCCTGGCGCCGCGCCAGGAGATCGGCCTCGACGCTGAGGCCACCGGTCTTCCGGTTGAAGCCGGGAAAGAAGAAATACTTGGTCAGCTTCAGTGAGCGGTGGGGCGAGGGCAGGGTGTGACAGCCTTCGACCCATTCTTCAGCCGACAAACCTTCGAGGTTGAACCACAAGGGCCGCACAGCGCGTTGCGCCATCGCTTCCACATACCGTGGCGGGATCTCGCAGCCAAAGAACTCGATGACGATATCGGCCACGTCGGCCGCGCTGAAGTCGCCATCCTGATCTTGCGCGCGCCAATGCCTGACCGTGACTGCCTGGACCTGCTGCAGCCCGGCGCCGATGTCGACCTCGGGGCAGAGACGCCGGAAACTGATCAGGTCATCGACCCACAGACGCACCGCAAGACCGTGTTCGTGTGTCAGCTGACGCGCCAGGCGCCAGCAGATGCCGATGTCGCCATAGTTGTCGACCACCTTGCAGAACAGGTCGAGAGTACGCAGCGGGTGGCCGGCGGCAGTGCGGATTTCACTAAACATGGCGGTGCCGACGCGGCGCATCGGTGCAAAAGAAGGACGGGGAAGTGCGCATCATACCGAAGTTGTCCCGGTGCCGGAAAAGCGGGTTGAAGCGGGTTGATCAGGGATTGAAGAACATCGTCAACTTATTTCAATTTAAATAGCTTGCAATTTAATATTGCACGATCTATTATGCATTCCATGGACAGCGTGGAACCCAGGCAGAAAAGAGCAGGGGCGGCGCCGAAACTGATTGCAGTAAGAAATATCGTCAAGATTTGATGGCTTTGATTAAATAGTTCGCTATTCTGTCGTTTGAGATTGAACCTGTCGGCACCGGCGGGTGCAGATCCCGGAACGAAGATGATTTACAGTAGTTCCGAAATAGCGGCAAACGTCTTGATGGTGCAAATTGCAGTACCTGCAAGTGCTTGATTTTTAATGAATGGTTGTCATGACCGACTCGGCCTGCGGGCCTTTAATCTGAAACCGAAAGGAAACATCATGAAAAAGCTCGAAAAAGCCCTGTACCAAGCCACCGCAACCGCTACCGGCGGCCGTGAAGGTTCCGCCAAGTCGTCCGACGGCGTGCTCGACATCAAGCTGTCGACCCCGAAGGAACTGGGCGGCGCAGGCGGCTCCGGCACCAACCCCGAGCAACTGTTCGCAGCCGGCTATTCGGCCTGCTTCCTGGGCGCATTGAAGTTCGTGGCGGGTCAGGACAAGGTTGCCCTGCCGGCAGATGCCAGCATCACCGGCACCGTGGGCATCGGCCAGATCCCGGCCGGTTTCGGCATCGAAGCCGAACTGAAGATTTCGCTGCCAGGCCTGGACCGCGCAGTGGCCCAGACGCTGGTCGACAAGGCGCACCAGGTTTGCCCTTACTCGAACGCCACCCGTGGCAACATCGATGTCACGCTGACACTGGTATAAGTCAGTGGCGGTGGTGCAAGATGTAACGCGCAACCCGCAACCGGCAGGCCAAAAAAAACCCGCGAACGAAAGTTCGCGGGTTTTTTCATTGCGGCAAGAATACTTAGGCCGCCCCACGCGCCTCGACATACAGCGAATACAGCGAGTGGCTGCTGGCCATGAACAGGCGATTCTTCTTGGCGCCGCCAAACACCAGGTTGGGGCAACGCTCCGGCAGGTGGATGTGGGCGATGGCCTTGCCCTGGGGATTGAACACACGCACGCCGTCGAGCTCGGCGGCGTTGGCTTCGAGCGAGCCGTTGCTGCCCCAGCCGCACCACAGGTTGCCGTCGGTATCGAGCTTGAAGCCATCGATGCCGCCGGGGCCGTTGGCATCGACTGCCAGGCGACGCTGGCCCAGGCGGGTGCCGTTGTCGGTCAGTTCATAGGCCCAGATCACGCGGTTGGGCGTAGCGCGCGACTCGTTGATGTAGAGCAGTTTTTCGTCCGGCGAGAACGCCAGGCCGTTGGGGCCGGCCAGGGCATCGGTGATCAGGCTCAGCTTGCCGCTCTGGCCGTCAATGCGATACACCGAATGCGGCAGCTCCGACACCTGCTTGTCGCCTTCCCATTCGCCGCCGATGCCGAATGGCGGATCGGTGAACCAGATCGAACCATCCGACTTGACGATGATGTCGTTGGGCGAGTTGAAGCGCTTGCCGTTGTAGCGGTCGGCCAGCACCGTGATGCTGCCATCGTATTCGGTGCGGGTCACGCGGCGGGTCAGGTGTTCGCATGACAGCAGGCGGCCCTGGCGGTCGCGCGCCAGGCCATTGCTGAAGTTGGAGGGCTGGCGAAACACCGAGGTCTGGCCGGTGGTTTCGTCCCAGCGCATGATGCGGTTGTTAGGGATGTCCGAAAACAGCAGGAAACGACCATCGCCGAACCAGACCGGACCTTCGACCCAGCGGAAGCCGCTGGCCAGTTGCTCGACGCCGGCGCTGAACAGGCGATATTTCAGGAAGCTCTTGTCCAGCACCTCGATGCTGGGATCCGGATAACGCTGGCTGGGCTTGAAATCGAAGCTCTGCGCCGTGGCGTTGATCGCCGCGCCGGCCATTGCCAGGCCACCCAGCAGGGCGGTGCGACGGCTGGTATTGATGGAGTTGGTCTTGTTCTCTGTCGACATCGTGGTTTCCAGTTGAGGGTGAAACGGAAGGTCATGTGTTAGGACATCGTATAACAGTAAGTAGCTTCCTGGCAACATTGGCGGCGACGCTCACTGGCATCGTTTTTTGTTAGATAAGTGTTTCTCGTGCTTTCCTACAAAGGCAGGGGAGGTCGGCTGATGTGGCATTGCCCGGGTTTCCAATAAGCTTGTTGTCAAGCTCAGCCGTGCCGCGCGGATGCAAGTCCGATCCGTCGCCACTACAACGATCGAGGTCAGGGGACCATCGCGCGCTGGGCGTCATCCAAAGGTTTTATATGCTGGGTTTCGATTTGCGTATCGCCAGAATCGTCTGGACCGTGGCGCTCGTGGCATTGCTGTTCTTCATCACCTATACGGTGTCGTCGACCTTGCTGGTGCTGGTGTTCGCGGTGTTCTTCAGCTATCTGGTGTATCCACTGGTGGAGCAGATGGAGCGGGTACGCCCGCGCCGGGTGCCGCGTACCGTCTCGATCGCCGTGGTGTTTGCGCTGGTGCTGGCGATCGTCGCGGCAGTTGCCGCCGTGTTCGGTTCGCGCATCCAGGAAGAGGCGCTGCACCTCAGTGAACAATTGCCTTCGCTGTTGCGATCCAACGATGTGGTCGCGCGCATCCCGCTGCCGGGGTTTGCCGAGCCGGTGCGCGAGCGCATCCTTGGCTTCCTGCGTGACCAGCTCGCCAGCGGCACCGACCAGGCCATGCCGCTGGCCAAGCAGTTCGGCGTCGGCATCATGCATGCGGCCAGCAACCTGATCTATCTGGTGCTGGTGCCGATCATCAGTTTCCTGCTGATCAAGGACGCGCCGGCCATTCGCGACGAGATGCTGTCCTGGATGAATGGCGGCAACCGTCGCCTGTGGAATAACATCATCAAGGATCTCGACGTGCTGCTGTCACGCTATGTGCGGGCCTTGCTGTTCCTGTCGATCGCCACCCTGGTGGCTTACAGCGTCGCCTTTTCGCTCATGGGCGTGCCTTATGCGATGCTGCTGGCGGGCCTGGCGGCGGTGCTTGAATTCATTCCTTTCGCCGGGCCGCTGGCGGCTAGCGCTGCGGCGTTGTTGGTGGCCGGGTTCAGCGGCTATCCGCATCTGCTGTGGCTGGTGGGCTTCATCGTCGCGTATCGCCTGTTCCAGGATTACGTGCTCAATCCTTATCTGATGAGCGAGGGCGTCGAGGTCAGTCCGCTGATGGTGATCCTGGGCCTGCTGGCCGGGGACCAGTTGGGCGGCGTGGCCGGGATCTTCCTGTCGGTGCCGGTCATGGCGGCATTGAAGATCATCTTTACGCGCGCGTCGGCGGCAAGAAAAGCCCGGCGCGCGGCAGAAGAACGCGAGGCGCAAGCCGCCGCCGATGCCCTAGAAAAAGCGGCCCTGGCCGCGCCACCGGCCGCACCGCCGACGGTGGTGCAGGTGCATATCGAGAAGCAATGACGGGTGGTGAGAGATGCTAGCGTGACGCCGGGAACCGCAGCGTAAATCGTATCCATCCCGGTTGCGGGCATTCGACCGTGGCCGCGCCGCGATGCAAGCCCATGATCGCCTTGACGATCGCCAGGCCCAGGCCGTTCGATTCGGTCAGCGCGCTGCGCGAGCGGTCGCCCCGGTAGAAGCGGTCGAACATGCGCGCCATGCTGTGCGGCAGGGCATCGGCGCTGCGGTTTTCGACCATGATGCTGCTGCCCTCGGCATCGACGTGGGTGCTGATGCGAATGGCGCCGCCCGCTTCGCCATGGCGTATCGCATTGACCACCAGATTGCCGACCGCGCGGCGCCACATATCAAGATTGGCGTGACAGGCGCCCGGCGCATCCAGCACCAGTTGCATGCCACGTTCATCGGCCAGGCCTTCGAAATAATCGACGATGCGGCGCAGTTCGGTGTCCAGTTCGAAGTCGCTGCAATCGACGGCCAGCGTGGCATGGTCGGCCTGGGCCAGGAACAGGATGTTCTCGATGATGCGTGACAGGCGTTGCAGTTCTTCGACGTTCGACTCCAGCAACTGCTCATATTCTTCAGTCGAGCGCCGCTGGCCCAGCGCCACCTGGCTCTGGCCCATGAGCACATTGACCGGGGTGCGAATCTCGTGGGCCAGGTCGCCCGAGAACTGCGACAGGTGCGCATAGCCGGCTTCCAGTCGATCGAGCATGGCGTTGAACGAAAGCGCGACGCGCCGCAGTTCTTCGGGCATGCCGTCCTGTTCCAGGCGGGTGCTCAGGTGGTCCGGCGTGATGCGCGCTGCGCGCCGGCTCATCTCTTGCAGCGGGCGCAAGCCATGGTGCAGCAGCAGCCAACCCAATAGCGCCGTCAGCAGCACCGCAGCGGCGGCTGCGCCGACGATGCGCCAGCGGTACGAGCGCATCATGCGCGCCTCTTCCACCATCACATAACCGGCCACGATCTCGACCGTGTTGTGGCCATCGCGCTCGTTGCCGACTTCGGCCAGGGCGGCCGTCCAGCGCACCCGCACGCCATCGGCGCGCACGCTGGTGAATAAATCATCGGCCGACAGGGGCGTACCGACCGGCACCGCTTCCATCTCGGGTGGCACCAGGCGATCGGGGTTGCTCTGGATGAACGGCGCCTCGCCCTGGCGACGGAAGATGCGCACGTCCTGCTCGTTGCCCATCATGCTCTCGAACAGCGCCGGGCGTTGCTCCATCTGCTCGACATTGACCAGGTCGCGCATGAGCGTGCGGAAGTGTTCGACGCGTCCCGTCAGCGCCTGGTTGGCGCGCAGCTCCAGCGACTCGCGCGCGGTGCCGTACAGGTACCAGCCCAGCGCCGTGACCACCGCCGCCGTGATCAGCGCAAACAGCAGCGCCACCCGCAGCGTCAGCGGCAGATGGCGCACCGAGAGGCGCTCGCTAGTGCTCATGCCTGTTCCGAAAACATGTAGCCGACGCTGCGCACGGTATGAATCAGCTTCTGCTCGAAAGGGGCGTCCAGCTTGGCGCGCAGGCGCTTGATGGCGACATCGACCACGTTGGTGTCGCTATCGAAATTCATGTCCCACACCTGGGATGCGATCACGCTGCGCGACAAGGCTTCGCCGCGACGCTTGATCAACAGGTGCAGCAGCATGAATTCCTTGTTGGTCAGGGCAATGTTGATGCCCTGGCGGGTGACCTTGTGGCGCACGTGATCCAGTTGCAGGTCGGCGATCTGGTAGACCTCGGTCTCGCGCTGCACGCCGCGCCGCAAAAGGGTGCGGATGCGCAAGACCAGTTCGGTGAACGAAAACGGCTTGACCAGGTAATCGTCGGCTCCCAGTTGCAGGCCGCGAATACGGTCGTCGACATGGTCGCGCGCGGTCAGGAACAGCACCGGCAAGTCATGCCTGGCGCGCAATGCGCTCATCACCTGCCAGCCGTCGAGCCCGGGCAGCATCACGTCCAGCACCACCAGGTCGTAATCGTTTTCCAGCGCCATGTGCAGGCCATCGGTGCCGTTGCGCGCCAGGTCGACCGCATAGCCGGATTCGCGCAGGCCTTTTTTAAGGTAGTCGCCGGTCTTGGGGTCGTCTTCGATTACGAGAATGGCCATGCGTATTTTGCCGGGATGAGAGAGAATCGAGCGTTGCAGTGATGATCGCCGGATTCTAGCAACCACGCGGACTTTCTTCATGACAAAATTGTCATCAAAATGCCATCCGGATGTCACCGCGTCGTCTTTAGCATGAACCCTGTCAGTAAGGCCATTGCCTTGCGCCAACCCCATTTGATGGAGCCACCATGCTGATCAAGATCCGTCCCGACCAGATCGAGATTCCGACCGCCTCCGAAATCACCCCGCGCGAAGTCTACCTGGCGCGCCGCAGTTTCATGGGCCGGGTGGCCGCCGGCGCGGCGCTGGCCAGCCTGGGCGGTTTTGGCGCGGTGGCATCGGCCTTCGCCCAGCAGGGCCGCAAGTTGCCGTCCAAACTAAACAATGCCTATGCGGTGATGGACAAGCAGACCGCCTACAAGGACGCCACGACCTATAACAATTATTACGAGTTCGGCACCGACAAGGCTGACCCCGCCAAGAACGCCGGGACTCTCAAGACCAGCCCATGGACGGTGTCGATCGAAGGCGAAGTCAAGAAACCGTTCACGCTCGACCTCGACGCCCTGATGAAGCTGGCGCCGCTGGAGGAGCGGGTCTATCGGCTGCGCTGCGTGGAGGGCTGGTCGATGGTGATCCCGTGGATCGGCTATTCGCTGTCGGCGCTGATCAAGAAAGCCGAGCCCACCGGCAACGCCAAGTATGTCGAATTCGTTACCCTGGCCGACAGCAAGCAAATGCCGGGGCTCAGCGACCCTATCCTCAAGTGGCCTTATCGCGAAGGCCTGCGCATGGACGAAGCCAATCATCCCCTGGCGTTGCTGACGTTCGGCATGTACGGCGAAGTGCTGCCCAACCAGAACGGGGCGCCGGTGCGCATCGTGTTGCCGTGGAAGTACGGTTTCAAGTCGGCCAAGTCGATTGTGGCCATCCGTTTTCTCAAGGAAGAACCCAAGACCGCCTGGAACCTGTACGCGCCCCAGGAGTACGGCTTCTATTCCAACGTCAACCCCAATGTCGACCACCCGCGCTGGTCGCAGGCCACAGAACGCCGCATCGGCGAAGACGGTTTCTTCGCGCCCAAGCGCAAGACCCTGATGTTCAACGGGTATAACGACGTGGCCGGGCTCTATACGGGCATGGACCTGCGCAAGTTCTACTGACAGGAACGCACCATGCCGTTAGCGCTTGCCCCCGCCGCTGTCCGCAACCTTCGCCCGCGCGCCGTCACGGTAGTCTGGTGGTTACTGCTGTTGCTGGCCGCCACGCCGCTGTTGCGGCTGCTGGTGCTGGGTTTCACCGGTGGGCTGGGCGCCAATCCGCTGGAGGCCATCACCCATGGCACCGGCGACTGGACCCTTTATCTGCTGTGCATCACGCTGGCGGTGACGCCATTGCGCAAGCTTACCGGCATCAACTGGCTGGTGCGCATGCGGCGCATGCTGGGGTTGATGGCATTCCTGTACATGGCGCTGCACTTCACCGCCTTCGTCTGGTTCGATCATTTCTTTGACCTGGCCGCGATCTGGACCGATATCGTCAAGCGCCCCTTCATCACGGTGGGCGTGATCGCCCTGGTACTGACGATCCCCCTGGCCATCACCAGCACCAACGGCATGGTGCGACGCCTGGGCGGCAAGCGCTGGGCCTTGTTGCACCGCCTGATCTACCTGATCGTGCCGCTGGGCGTATTGCATTACTGGTGGGATAAATCGGGCAAGAACCTGATTGCACAGCCCTTGCTGTTTGCCGTCATCGTCGGCGTGCTGCTGGCGCTGCGCCTGCTGTGGCGTCGCCGGGCTGCGGGATGAGACAATAGGGCGGTTCGCATCAGCTCGCACCGCCATGAATCCCACCGAATCACTTAGACAAGCCCACCAGTTATTCCAGCAAGAACAATACCGCCAGGCCGAAGAGGTCCTGCTGGCGTTGTTGCAGGACGTGCCGGACCAGGTCCAGGCGCTGCACCTGCTGGGCAGCGTCGCGGCCGCCCAATTGCGCTTCGACGAAGCGGCGCTGGTGTTGCAGCGTGCGTTGCGCGGACTCGCACCCGATGCCGCAGAAGGCATCGCCGTGCGTTACAAGCTGGGGCGTGCATTCTTCGAACTGGGGCGTCATGAAGATGCCTTCCTGCTGTTTCGCGCGTTGCTCGAATCGGGCCAGCAGCGTCCGGAAATCTTCCTCGCCGCGGCCGCCGCCCTGCAAGCGCTGGCACCGTCCGGGCGCAACGATCGGCAAGCGCTGCAGTTGATCGAAGACGCTTTGCAACTGCAACCCGATGCGGCCGATGCCTGGCATCGCAAGGCCATGCTCGAAGAGCGTGCCAAGCAGTTCGACGACGCCCGTCGCAGCATGACGCAGGCGCTGCGCCTGAACCGCCAGAGCGCCGTTTACTGGCTCGACGCCGGGCTGATCGAACATGCGGCCGGGGTCTATGAAGACGCGCTGCGTTATTTCGATGAAGCGTTGATCGTCGACCCCGAACTGGCCGATGCCCACGTCAGTCGCGGCACCAGCCTGGCCCGCCTGCGTCAATACGATGAAGCCATCGACAGCTATCGGCGCGCGCTGCGCTTTGCGCCCGGTGATGCCGATGCCAAGGTCAACCTGGCGCTCTCGTTGCTAGTGCTGGGGCAATGGCAAGAAGCACTGCCGCTGTATGAATGGCGCTGGGAAGGGCGCGCCGCCGACCCCTATCGTCACGCCGATATCCCCGCCTGGAACGGCGCCACGTCGCTGCTCGGCCGTTCTATCCTGCTATGGGCAGAGCAGGGGCACGGCGACACGATCCAGTTCTGTCGTTACGTGCAGCAAATGGTCGACGCCGGTGCGCAGGTCGTGCTGGAAGTCCCCGACAGCCTCAATATGTTGATGCGCAGCTTGCCGGTGGCAGAGGCGATTACCATCATCAGCAGCGGTGACGCGGTGCCGGCGGTGGACATGCAGTTACCGCTGATGAGCTTGCCGCTGGTGTGCAATACGCAGATCGATGCGATTCCTGCGGCGCCTTCTTACTTGCAGGCGGATGCGACACGGCGCGCCGCATGGCAAGCCCGCATCGACGGGATGGCGCCGCGCGAAGCAGGGCGTTTGCGGGTAGGCATCGTGTGTTCGGGCAACGCGGGCAACACCAATGATCGTCGACGCTCGATAGAATTGCAGCGTTTCGAGACCCTGGCGCAGGCCCGTCAGGACGTCGACTTTTTTGTCATCCAGCCCGACCTGCGTCGTGCCGATCATGAATGGCTGCAGGGGCGGTCGCGCTGGCACTGGGCAGGCGAGGGGATTGCCGATTTTGCCGACACCGCTGCCGTGCTCGGCTGCATGGACTTATTGATGTCGGTCGACACGGCAGCCGCGCACCTTGGCGGCGCACTGGGCATGCCGGTCTGGATTGCCCTGCCGTTTGCGCCGGACTGGCGCTGGTTGCTGAACCGCTTCGACTCGCCCTGGTATCCGAGCGCGCGCTTGTTCAGGCAGCCACAGGCGGGGCAGTGGGATGACACCATGCTGGCGTTGCGGGCGGCGTTGGCCGTCTGGAATCCTGGCGCGGTCAATGCAGTGCCGTCATCCTTCAAAGCCGATTAGGCGCATCCTCTTCAAAATAGAGCCGGGTGTTGTGGTGCACCTGAGGGTCATTCATCAATGCCTCTAGCGGCCACCAGCGCAGTTCCGCATGCTGGGCATCGGGCTGGATCGAGTAGCCTGGCGGCAGCGTGCAGGCACATCCCAGCGCCACGTAGTGGGTGCCCAGGTCGTCGCGGCCAAGCGCATTGTCGGCATAGATATGGTCATACGCGCCCAATAACTCCCAGGCTTGCAGCGCCACCCCGAGTTCGGCTTGTGCGATGCGTTGCACAGCGGTCTTCAGTTTCTCGTCTTTTCGGATGCGTCCACCGGGCACAAACCACGTTCCCTGTGCTGGACGGTTGCGACGCAACCCCAATAACACTTCGTCATGTTCATTGCGGATGATCAGGTCTACCGATACCAGCGGTGTGGCACTGATGACCAGGGCGAAGTCGTCGTCGTCGAGATGCATGGGTTGTCCTGGAAACAAGAAAGGTGATTTTTATAACATTAGCTTAGTTCAAGTTAAACATTCTGCGATGTTTTGTGATTTTATTTGCCTTATGGAAATCTTGGAGTATATTTCCATAAGGAAAATAAAATAATGATGGAGACAGACATGCGCACATACTTGTTATGGACCCTCTGCGCGATGGTCCTCTGTGGTTGCAGCAGATCACCGGCAGAGCAACTGGCCTACCAGCACGCTGAAGAGCAATCTCAAATCAACCGCGAGAATTTCGAACGTTATCGCCAGGCCATGGCGGATGACGACGACAGGACGGCGGCGCCTGTGGTGCTGACTTCCCGCCGTCAAAATTAACGGTGCGTGAATCGATGCCAGGCAGGGAACGTGGTTCTACTGCGATGCAGCACATGCAATGAACTCGCGACGTAGTGTCTTGATGCATACTCTCTCGTATCGAGTGAACATGAATCAGTCCCCCTATGCCGTTGTCTGCGGAACTTACAGCTTTCCTGGAAAAATCGCGTTGGCCATCAACCCTCACGGAAAGCCAGCTGGAGCGCTTGCGGCACGATATCTATGAGCGCTCCTTTCCGAGTGGCTCCATCATCTTTGCCAGGGGAACGCCGGCCGAACACTGGTTTGGAGTGGTTGACGGGATGATCAAGGTCGACACCGTTTCCCCTGATGGAAGGTCCACAACGTTTGCCGGGGTGCCCGCTGGCGCCTGGTTTGGTGAAGGCGCTGTATTGAAGAATACACCGCGTCCTTATTCCATCGTGGCCATTCGAGACAGCAAGCTGGCGTTCGTGCCGCGGACAACGTTCGAATGGCTGCTGCAACAAAGTACCTCGTTTAGTCGTTTCGTCATCGACCAGTTGAATTGGCGATGTGGCTATTACGTCGCCCTGATCGAGAATCGGCGACTGCGGGAAGCGCCAGCGCGGGTCGCATTCTGCTTGTCCGAATTATTCAATCCCCAGCTTTACCCATCCACGGAATCGACGTTGCAGTTGTCCCAGGAGGAGATTGGCCGTCTCTCGGGTTTGTCACGCCAGAATACCAACCGTGCGCTGCGCGAATTGGCCGATGCAAAGATGCTCGCCGTGGAATACGGCTCGGTCGTCATTCTTGATCTTCAGCGACTTCAGGAGTTCGCACGGCAGGACGAATAGTTAGGGGCGCCTGATATTGGCACCCAGACGAAACAACGGCGCCGATGAGGCGCCGTTTCCGTTCAAGCCTTGGCCAACTCGGTGATGGCAGATTTGCTTCCCGCCTGCTCTCTCAGTTTGAATTTCTGGATCTTACCTGTCCCGGTCCTGGGCAGCGTGCAAAAGACCACGCGCTTCGGGCATTTGTATCGCGCCAGGCGTTCGCGGCAGAACGTGATGATTTCTTCCTCGCTCGGCGGCGCAATGCCGTCCTTGAGTTCGATGAAGGCGCAAGGCGTTTCGCCCCATTTCACATCTGGCTGGGATACGACGGCGGCAATCAGGACGGCGGGGTGACGATGCAGGATGTCCTCTACCTCCACCGAGGAAATGTTTTCTCCCCCCGAAATGATCACATCCTTGGCCCGATCCGTAATCTGAACATAGCCATCGGGGTGCACCACCGCGACATCTCCGGTGTGAAACCAGCCCCCCGAGAAGGCGCTCCTGGTTGCCTCCTCGTTCTTCAGATAACCCTTCATGATGATGTTGCCCCTGAGAAGCAACTCCCCTTGCGTGCGGCCGTCGAAGGGAACCGGATCAAGCGTGTCCGGATTGGCCACCAGCAAGGATTCCAGCCCCGCCGAGCGGTTTCCTTGTCGCGCCATCAGCCGGGATTGCTCGTCCTTGTCCAGCGTTGACCATTGCGGGTTGATATAACAACTCACCGGTGTTCCGGAGGCTTCTGTAATTCCATAGACGTGCTCTACCTCGAAGCCCAGCGCCAGCACTGCCTTGAGAACGGTTGCCGGTGGCGGAGAGCCGGCTGTGCGGATGCGAACGGTGCGAGGCAGCGGACGCTTGTCGGTCTCAGGCGCGCTGGCGATCGAGGCCAGGATGATCGGCGCTGCGCAAAAGTGATCCACGCCATGATCTGCAATCGCGTCGAAGATACTCCTGGCGGTGACCTTGCGCATGCAAACATGGGTGCCGCCCGCAGCCGTGATGGCCCAGGTAAAGCACCAGCCGTTGGCATGGAACATCGGCAGCGTCCACAAATAGGTTGGATGGCGCGGCATGCCCCAGTCGGTCAGCTGCAGCATGCTCATCAGATAGGTGCCGCGATGACTGGGCACCACACCCTTGGGATCAGAAGTGGTCCCGGATGTGTAGTTCAGCGCAATGGCGTCCCATTCGTCAACCGGCCACACCCCCGGAAAACCGGGATCTCCTTCTGCAAGTAACGCTTCATAGTCGAGCGCGCCGATCGGGTTTCCCGGTGGCGCCTCCAGGTCATTGATATCGACGATCAGCGGCTTGATGGGAACCCCTTCGACAGCCTGTGCAACGAGATCCGAAAACTCGCGATCCACCAGCAGGACCTTGCACTCTCCATGCATCAGGGTGAATCGAACGCCGTCCGGGTCCAGCCTGCAGTTGATGCTGTTCAGTACCGCGCCGCTGAGCGGTACGCCGAAATGCGCCTCCAGCATGGCGGGCGTATTGGGCGCCAGGATGGAGACGGTGTCGCCCGGCAGGACGCCACGCCGGACCAGGGCGCTGGCCAGGCGACGGCAGCGCAGGCGTGTCTCGTGCCAGGTCTGTATGAATTGGCCATGTATCACGGCGACCCGGTCCGGATATTGTTCTGCGCTACGGTCGAGAAAGTGAAGTGGCGTCAATGGCACATGATTGGCTGGCGACCGGGGAAGCCCGTTCGCATAGATGGAGTTTTGCATCTCACGTCTCCTGAATTATTTAGATTTATTGGATGCGACGATCTCTCGCGCTCCGTCCAGAGGCAAGCGCCGCTTTCCTGGAGTCCTAATGTAGGTCCGGAGCATGTCTGCAGACTGTCCTGAACAAGACATTGCTTCCGCATTTGGATCTCTGGTTTTCAAATGTCTTGAATCCGACAATGTCTCAAACAGGACAGCACGTATCCGTCATCGCCACTAATCTCCGTTACTGCGCCGACGCCCATCGGCGAACTGAAAAAAGACAAGGAGATGACGATGGAGCGAGAAGGGCCGCCCCCGATGAATGACGAATCTTTGCGTGAAGCCATTGAATGGGCCATCGCAACACGGCGCAGTATTCGCGCCTTCCTTCCCACTGAGGTTTCAAGAGCAACGATTGAAGAGATTCTGGATGTGGCGCGATTCGCCGCCACTGGCGTGAACCTTCAACCCTGGAATGTGCATGTGGTAACCGGGGCTGCGAGGACACGGCTGTGTGCTGCGATTCATGCGGTGGACGATACCCCTCGACTGGCTGCGCAACACAGCGATGAATGGGAGTACTACCCGACCCAGTGGATCTCGCCCTACATCGACAGACGACGCGAGGTGGGCTGGAATCTATACGGATTGCTTGGTATCGAGAAGGGCGATAAAGAGCGCATGCACACCCAGCATGGCCGTAACTATTCGTTCTTCGATGCCCCGGTGGGACTGTTCTTCACGGTCAATCGGGTGATGCAGCAGGGCAGCCTGCTGGACATCGGGATGTTCATGCAGAACGTCATGATCGTTGCGCGCGCACATGGGCTTGATACCTGTCCCCAGGCCGCGTTCATGAAATACCACAAGATCATCCGGGCCGAACTCGATGTCCCTTCCGAAGAGATGTTCGTGGTCGGCATGAGCCTGGGCTATGCGGATAACGAAAGAATTGAAAACACCTTGATCACGAGACGGGAGGGCGTCGCTTCATTCACGAAGTTCCATGGCAAGTAATACCTACAAAAAACAAGGAGGATGACATGCAACAAATCGACGTTATTAAACTGGCCAATGGAGCCAGGTTCAACGGTTTTCACCGGCTGGTGCTGTTCTGGGGAGTGTTGATTCTTATCCTGGATGGTTATGACCTGGCCGTCGTCGGCGCCGCCCTGCCATCGATCATGAAGGAGATGGGGGTTGATGCATCCAAGGCCGGCTTCATGGCCAGCTCGGCGTTGTTCGGCATGATGTTCGGCGCCATGTTCTTCGGCACCCTGGCAGACAAGATCGGGCGGCCCCTCATGCTGGCCATCGGCGTGGCCACGTTCAGCGTCTTCACGGCAGCTGCCGGGCTTGCGCATGATCCTGTCACCTTCAGCGTACTGCGCTTCCTGGCGGGCCTGGGCATTGGCGGCGTGCTTCCGGTCGTGACCGCCCAGATGGGAGAATTTTCGCCGGTGAAGGTCCGCGCGCGCCTGGTCACCATCGTCTTCGCCGGGTATTCGGTCGGGGGCGTACTTGTTGCCCTGACGGGAAAGCAACTCATCGAAGCGTACGGCTGGCAGTCGGTCTTCTTCGTGGCGGGGTTGCCGGTGCTGCTGGTGCCGTTCATCCTCAAGACCATGCCGGAATCGATGGCGACACTGCACCGCAAGGGCCGCCAGGACAAGCTCGCGCAAATCGTGCGCAAGATCGATCCCGATCTCCCATTGTCCGGCAGTGAAGAATTTATCCTGCCTCCCTCCGAGCGCGTAGAGAATGCGCCTGTGAAGATGCTCTTCGCCAATGGCCGGGGTTTCAGCACCCTCATGATCTGGGTCGCCTATTTCACCGGACTGTTCATGGTGTATTCCCTCAGCTCATGGTTGACCAAGCTCATGGCAATGGCTGGCTACAGCCTGGGTTCCGCACTCAACTTCGTTCTGGTATTCAACTTTGGCGCGATGGTGGGGGCGGTCGGTGGTGGCTGGCTCGGCGATAAATTCAATATCAAGCATGTACTGGTGGTGTTCTATATCGTGGGCGCAGTGTCGCTGACCATGATGGGTTATACCAAAGAGACATGGTTGCTGTTCGTGGTGGTCTTCATCGTCGGCGCGTCCACCTTGGGCACCCAGCTGCTGGCCTATGCCTACGCGGGGGAGTTCTATCCGGTAGCCATTCGCTCCACCGGGGTCGGTTTTGCCTCCGGCGTTGGCCGCCTCGGTGCGATTATTGCGCCGGTGCTGATCGGTGCCCTGATGGGCTTGCAGCTTCCTCTTGAGCAGAACTTCTTTGGCATTGCGTTCGCCGGTCTGATCGGAGCGGTTGCGGTGATGCTCATCAACCACAAGCTGTCAGGCGATCGCTCCGTCGCAAGGTCGGCGCCGAAGGCCCAGGCGGTTTCATAAGGGCATCGTCCGGCTTGCTCGAATGGGTAGTTTGTCCGTGGTCTATCTCCTGCAGCGTATGCAGCATCAAGGCAGCCTCGTGCTGCCTGGCGAGATAGCCCGGGTGCGGGCCGGACTGAAACTGGACTGGGGTCGTGCCCAAATGTTATTTTGTCGGGATCATCGATCCAACTCTCCGTTCCCATGACTTCAGCGCTTCCCGTAGCACTCGTGACCGGATCCACATCCGGAATTGGCCTGGCGATTGCGCGCCGGCTCGCCCGGCAAGGCTATGCAGTTGTCGTGCATTCCCGCTCCTCGCGGGAAACCGGTGAGCGGATCGCTGGCGAGTTGCCCGGTGCGCACTATGTTCAGGAAGACCTGTCGACGGAACAGGGCCGCCAGCGCCTGATCGCCGGCGTGCTTGATCACTATGGACGGCTTGATGTACTGGTCAACAATGCCGGGATCAGCCGGGTCATCCCGCACGGAGAGCTCCTTGCCGCCACATCGGCTATCTGGCATGAACTCAATGAAGTCAACCTGGTTGCCCCATTTCATCTGGTCGCCCTGGCCGAACAAGCCTTGCGTGCATCGGCAAGGGCGGGGCATCCAGCGTGTGTGATCAATATCAGCTCCCACGCCGGGGTGCGTCCCAAGGGGGCTTCGATTCCTTATGCCGCGTCAAAGGCGGCATTGAACCATGTCACGAAACTGCTCGCCCTTTCGCTGGCGCCCGAGATTCGCGTCAATGCGATCGCGCCAGGCCTGGTCGACACGCCGCTGACGGCCGACTGGGTTCAGGCGCAGGAACTGTGGCGCAATCGTTCGCCAATGAAACGGGCAGCGACACCAGAAGATATCGCCGACCTGGTCGTCTTGCTGCTGGAAAGTAAATATCTTACTGGCGAGATCATGGTGGCAGACGGCGGACTGAACCTGACATAGGCGATCACGCACGTCGCCTACAGCGACGTATAAATCCTATCCGTTGCGGATTTTCCCGCGCAGCAAATCCTTCCTGAACGACCCGGGGCTGGCGCCGGTCCATTTGCGGAACGCCCGGTGGAAAGCGCTCGGTTCGGCGAAGCCAAGCTGATTTGCAATGCTCGCCACACTCATTTCATCGTGCCCCAGCAGCGACTGCGCCAGCCCGCTGCGCAGCTCATCCTTGAGCGACGCATAGCTTTGTCCTTCCTCACGCAAGCGTCTTCTCAGGGTCGCTGGCGAGAGCGCCATCTGCGCCGCCAGCTGGTCAAAGTCGGGCCAGTCGCAGGGAGCGATTTGCTTTAGTCGCGACCTGAGCCTTGTGACCCAGCCGGTGTCATGGCGGTAACGCACCAGCAGGTTGGCGGGCGTCTCTTTCAGGAAGTCTCTTAGCGCGAGTTCCGTGCGGATCACGGGCAAGGCGAGGTAGTCGGCATCAAACGTGAGGAGGCATTGCGGTTGATTGAAATGAACCGGCACCCCAAAGAATTGTGCATAGTCCGCCCGGTTCTCAGGCATGGAGCAGGCGAAGTCTATCCGCTGCAGGGGAATCCGGCGTCCGACCAGCCAGCAGGCCAGCCCCAGCACCAACAGCAGAAAGGTGCGATAGGCAAACGCAGGGTAAGAGGAGCGATTCTTGATCAGCACGATATGAGCCCGGCCGTCGCTGACATGCAGCTCTCCATAGGGTTCGTCGAGGACCACCCGGAGAAACCGCAGGGTGCGCTGCAAGGCCCGCTCAAGCGTGCGGGCATGCATGACCGCATGACAGAGCAAGGTAAAGCTGCCGCGCCGCATCGGCCGGGCAGATAACCCGAAAAATTCGTCGTCGGTGCAATTGGCGATCTCCAGCCACAATTTTCCATATTGCGCTGCACTGATCGCATCCTTCGAATGTTCGTCCACCCCTGCGGCTTTCAGAATCGGGTCAACCGCGTACCCGTGCCGGACCAGTCCGCCCAGGGCGTCTTCAACAAATGCGTACGGGATGCTCTGGATATCCATGAACTTAGTCGAAGTGGCAAAAGCGCTCAGAAATATGGCCTGGAATTGTCATTGATTGCAATGTTTCACATGTTTAGTATCCATATCAACTACACGGCAAAGTGTAATCGACAATCCCGTAACGATGGACATCAAGCGATGGTGTCAATGTACGCAGCAACTCGAGGAGCAGAGATGGGAATCAAACACGGGGTCTATGTTGTCACTGGCGCTGCGTCGGGCCTGGGTCATGCGGTTGCCCGCATGTTGATCGGCGCGGGGGCCAAGGTGGTGCTGGCCGATGTCAATCCTGACGCAGGCGCGAAGGCAGAGGCCGCCCTGGGCGCCAACGCAAGGTTCGTCCAGACCGATGTCACCAGCGAATCGAGCGCCGTGGAAGCATTTGCGGCAGCCAGCGCACTCGGAAGGGTAGTTGGCCTCATCAATTGCGCCGGCGTCGCGCCAGGTGAAAAAATTCTTGGCAAGGACGGCCCTCATCGCCTGGACAGCTTTGTGCGGGCGTTGAACATCAACCTGGTCGGCACCTTCAACATGGTGCGGCTGGCAGCCGAACACATCGCCAGATCGGAGCCGGATGAGCACGGCGAGCGTGGGGTCATCATCAACACAGCATCGATTGCCGCCTTTGATGGCCAGGTCGGACAGGCCGCCTATGCGGCGTCCAAGGGCGGCGTGGTGGCGATGACCTTGCCGCTCGCCCGTGAGCTTTCGCGTCACGGCATTCGCGTCATGACGATTGCGCCGGGCATCATCGAAACGCCGATGATGCTCGCGATGCCGTCCGAGGTCCTTGCCTCGTTGGGCAAGAGCGTCCCTTTCCCGCCGCGCCTCGGAAAACCCGAGGAGTTTTCATCGCTAGTCGAGCACATCCTGCAGAACCACTATCTCAATGGGGAAGTGATTCGTATGGATGGCGCATTGCGCATGAACGCAAAATAAAACTTCACCAATGCGGTCCAGGCTCACTGGCCGGAAAGAACTCCTATGTCTACTGATTCCGTCGTGATCGTCTCCGCTGCCCGTACGCCGATGGGCAGCTTCCAGGGCGCATTCGCCGATATCGCCGCGCCGCAACTTGGCGCCTTCGCGATCCAGGCCGCAGTGAGCCGTTCGGGCATTCCGGCCGGGCGTGTCGAGCAGGTCTTCATGGGGTGCGTGCTGCAGGCCGGGCTCGGCCAGGCACCCGCTCGTCAGGCCGCCTTGCGGGCGGGACTGCCCGTGTCGGCGACATGCACCACGATCCACAAGGTATGCGGCTCAGCCATGATGTCGGTCATGCTGGCCCATGACAGCATTCTTGCGGGTTCGGCCAGCGTCATCGTCGCCGGTGGCATGGAGTCGATGAGCAACGCCCCGTACTTGCTGCCGAAGGCACGACGCGGCTATCGCCTCGGTCACGACAGGCTGGTCGATCATATGTTCTTCGATGGTCTCGAGGATTCCTACTCCGATGAGAATCGAGGTCGGCTGATGGGTACCTTTGCCGAGGATTGCGCAGCTTCCTTCAATTTCAGCCGTGAAGAGCAGGACGCCTATGCCATCCGTTCAACGATTCGCGCCAAGGCGGCCAGTCTCGATGGCAGCTTTTCCTGGGAGATCGTACCGGTCACCGTATCCGGCAGGAAAGGGGAGATTGTCGTGGAACAGGATGAAGGCCCATTTGCGGTCAACCTCGATCGCATTCCGACCTTGAAGCCGGCATTCAGGAAAGACGGTACCGTTACTGCCGCCAATTCATCATCCATTTCGGACGGTGCCGCAGCGCTGGTGCTGATGAGGGAGTCAGAGGCAAGAAAGATGGGGCTGCACCCGGTGGCTCGGATTCTGGGGCATGTCACGCATGCCGGCGAGCCCGAGAAATTTCCTGTTGCACCGATAGGCGCCGTACAGAAGTTATTCGCCAGGACCGGCTTGAATGTCGACACGACCGACCTGTTCGAGATCAATGAGGCATTCGCGACCGTACCCATGGCGCTCAGCAGGGAACTGGGCGTGGACCCCGACAAGATCAACATCCATGGTGGTGCGTGCGCACTTGGCCACCCCATTGGGGCATCCGGTGCGCGCATCATCGTGACCTTGCTCGGCGCGTTGAAGAAGACCGGCAAGAAAACCGGCATCGCCAGCTTGTGCCTGGGCGGCGGTGAGGCGACCGCCATCGCCGTGGAAATGTTATGAATTCAGCACAGCCATACAAGACGGTCCTGTTGGACGTCGTGGGGCGGGTCGGCGTGCTCACCCTGAATCGACCGGAACAACTCAATGCGATCAATGATGAACTGGCTGACGACCTGAAGGCCGGCCTGCAGTTTCTGGAAGTGTCGGACGTCGTCGGATGTATCGTGATTACCGGATCGTCGAAAGCCTTTGCGGCGGGCGCCGATCTCACTGCGCTGGCACCGATGACGCATGCACAAGCTTATAGAGACGGACTGATCAGTCGCAACTGGGAGTGCATTGCGCAATGTCGCAAGCCTGTCATCGCCGCTGTTTCCGGCTTTGCATTGGGTGGCGGTTGTGAATTGGCAATGATGTGCGACATGATCTTCGCGGCCGATACGGCCAGGTTTTCCCAACCGGAGGTCAAGCTGGGCTTGCTGCCGGGCGCCGGCGGCACCCAGCGGCTTCCGCGTTCCGTAGGCAAGGCCAAAGCGATGGACATGTGCTTGTCGGGTCGGATGATCGGGGCAGAAGAAGCAGAGAGAATGGGGCTGGTCGCAAGAATATTTCCGGCCGCCGACTTGTTGAGGGAAACCATGGTCGCGGCTGCGGAAATCGGTTCGTTCTCGATTCCCGTGCTGATGATGATCAAGGAATCGGTCAATCGCGCATTCGAGACTGGATTGAGCGAAGGGGTTCTCTTTGAACGAAGGGCTTTTCATTCGGTATTCGGCTTCAATGATGCGCACGAAGGCATCGATGCCTTCCTGAGCAAAAGAAAACCGTCCTTCAGCGATAGCTGATCATCAGGGAAACCCGAGGCAATCACTGTCCAGAGCTGTTAATAGGTCGGGCCGTTCTGTATTCCTCTATTCGAATGATGGACCACCGGCGCATTTCCACGCTGACCGCGCAAGGCCATGTTCAGTGCTTGGCTGACCTCTTCTGTCTGCAAACTACCGTACACGTGGTACCCAACGATCTTGCGCGACCAGATATTCGTGCGCAAACTCAAATACACTAATTTCCCTCTTGTCGGTAGTTAAGTGGTGCCAGCTACCTGGACCTGCATCGGCCTCGTCGACACGACTTGTTCCGGTGTTTCTTTACAGTCGGCGGCGGGCACATGACCAACAGCGAAAATTTGCCGAAAAGAGAAGCTGTTTGGGCGGCAGGAGTATGCAGCCTGTACTACCGATAGATCTCGGGAGTCTATAATTCAGCCATAGTAAAAAATGGGCAGCCGCCCAAAAGAATACCGGGAAATTCATGTCACTTCAGAAGCGCGTAAACGAGCTCGATCTACTCAGGTTTCTTGCTGCCGTAGCAGTAATGTTCTTTCATTTTGCGTTTAGGGGGCACGCTGCTGACGGCTACACCCAGATGGACTATCTGGCTCTTAAGCCAGTGGCGAAGTACGGCTATTTAGGCGTCTATTTTTTCTTCATGATCAGCGGGTTTGTGATCTTCATGACCGCCTCTAACAATTCTGTTCGAGGCTTCTTTATTTCTCGTTTTACCCGCCTGTATCCGGCGTTTTGGATATGCTGTTCGGTAACGTTTCTAACTTCTTTAGTAATCGGTGGTGCCAGATTTCCCGTTTCATTGTGGCAATACATCGTCAATATGATCACATTGGGATCCTCATCATCGGTTCCGCAAATAGATGGTGTGTATTGGTCGTTATGGATTGAAATCAGATTTTATTTTCTTGTTCTTCTGTTCATGGCCTTGCGGCTGATCCGATACGAGCAGACATTTCTTTGGGTTTGGGCAGTGGGCACCTGGATTTTGGAACACCATCCAATAAGGGCGCTCAACGATTTATTCGTAGTCGAATATGCTTGGTATTTCATCGCCGGTGCAGCCATGTACCAATTGTGGAGTAAAGGGCCAGCATGGCATCGATTTGCGCTCATTCTTCTTTCATTCGTTCTGTCGACGCTTAAGGCTATGGAATTTGTGCAATCCATGGCTAGCTATTACAAAACCGATTTCAGCTCGATAAGCGTGGCTATATGCATGGCCGTGTTCTTTTTGATCATGCTTCTGATCTCACTACGGAAAACGATGAATTTAGGTCGCCAGCACTGGGCCACTCTCGGGGCGATAAGCTACCCGCTATACCTGATCCACCAGTATTTTGGTTACATGATCGCTAACCGTTTTTTGCTGTACTGGGACTCTGTTACGGTCTTCTGGCTGACTGTTGGAATTTCATTGCTGCTGGCATGGCAGATACACGTCTGGCTAGAAAAGCCATTGTCGCGTGCGTTGAAAGCGTTGCTGGAGTTTTTTCCTAAGTCGCGCCGTATAAAGAGTGAAATGTCTTCATAGGCGCAAGGTGGCGAGCATCTCCATCAACTTCAAACGGTAAGGGATGAGGTTCTGCTTTCGATTCAATTGATGAGAAGCACAATGCAGTGTTCCTGCTGCTGTCACGATGGGATAGCTGGCTCAATGCCAGAGATGCAGTGATTGCGCGCATATATCTGCAGAACTATTCGGCAGATTTCATTAAGGCATCGGCGGAAAAAGACTATCGGGGGCTATCCTCAAATATGGGGATAGTCACCAAAATTGGATATTGCGGAGAAAATAATAAATTGAATAACGAAAAAGGCCTCCAATCGCTTGGAGGCCTTTTGTATTCTGGTGGGGCGTCACAGATTCGAACTGTGGACCTACGGATTAAGAGCCAGATCAAGCACGCTTATCATCACACAGAATTACTGGTGGTTACAACGTTTTTTATCACTAGTGATTACTTATGTGTACTGAAAATGACGCAGTCGTTCCGGCAAAATTCCGGCACCCTGGGTGTCAGTTGAATCAGGAAGTGGTGTCCTCTTTCTTTACTTCTCGCACCTCCGCATTGGTCGCGCTAGTGCAGCCTTTCCCTCCCAACATTCCGGGATCTGGCTTATTTGCCTTTCGTGCTTCTTTTACGAGTTCTGCTGTCGCGGTAGCAGGATCAAATGGCTTGGTGCACAGAAGCTTAATTCCTCCAAAACCATATCTTACGTAGGCGTCCACAAAAGTTAGCTCCGCTGGCCTTTGCGGATCTAAAGACACGCTTTTTTCACTTGAAGTTTGTAGTGTGAAGCCCGCTGTCTTCAGAGAGGAGGAAAGAGATGGTTCGCGAACCTGAAATGTCCGTAATTCGTTGCTGTAAATTCCAGCAAAGCCTAAAACCTTGGATGATACTGGCGCAAAAAAGGCTGCTGCCATCAGAATCACATATGACATCCCGAAACCTGTAATCACAGCTCCCTTTGTCGCGCTTTTCCTATCAGTTGTGGTGGTCCGAAAATTCAAATACACGAATCCGGGCAGCAAACTAACAATGGAAATTATGATACAAATGACAATGACGCCTAGAGATTCCCAGCGCTCAATATCAGGAATTTTCCTCGCGACTTCAAAGCCAATTAGCAAAGGAAAGCTGGTCGCTATCATCGGCAGCATGGCACCGGCCACCCACACCAAATTTGCCATATGCAACCCAATCTTCTTCGGATCTTTTTTCAGCTCTTTGTACTTAAGAAGGCTGCGAATGAAAAAGACACTCACGGGAACTGATAGTGCGATCAACAAGATGATGCCTAGCCCTTTGTCGTAAAACATAGAAACGACGAACGCGACGATCCAACCGAGCATTGACCATCGAAAGCTTGATGCGATTTCTTGTGAGACAACCTTTTTTGCGTCGTGAAGTGAAACGATTCCTATCAGAGCTAGGGATGGGATCGCGAATTGTAGAAGAATTGCAAAAGCGAGGAGTAGTGCAGCGAGGAACAGAAAGGCTAATCCGGCTACTGTCATTGCTGAGTCTAAGAAAAGACCTTCCCAATGAATGGAACGCAGATAGACCCATATGAGAAGTCCTGGCGGAAGAAGCGCTATGGGAGCTAATTTCCAAGCGACATCCATTGTGTCTTTTACGATAGCGAGATATTCGCGATAGAGCGCTTTAAAGTTTGGAGCAGTCGGCTTTTCCTTTTCTTTGCTTGGAGAGCCTTCCAGATAGATCAATTCTGAATGAAGTTTTAACTCCGGTGCCTTTTGATTTTTCGTTCTCTTTAGCCAACCATGAAAAGTTTGCAGAATGCCAGATTTACCTTTTGTATGAGCTTTTTTTGAAGACATGTTTTCTCGATTTTCTCTAGTAAACGTTTGCGTGGAATGCTGTATAAATATACATATAAAGTTTCCATGCTAAAAGTTTCTTGTGATATTTCCCCCCAAAGCAATATGCTTTGCGAAGAGATTGCTTCGACACAAATATCCGCCGAGAGCGCGAGTGGAGTGGACATCTCCAAAATTAGGCTAACGCCTAGAGCGAAATAAATCAGGGACTTAGAGGGCGTGAGCTTAATAAAAAAATCGGTCAAAATCGCCACAGTTGCGCTGATTTTTGTACTGAACTGCGAATTGTGTCGGATAGCCCGATTTTTTCGGCTATTCGGCGCATGGTTCCCTGTATTGCCCTACGTTGCGTATAGCGAGATGTGAGGTGCATCCCCACGTGGTTCTTTTATGTTCGCCGGCACCATCGTTCACGGTTCAACCGTTCTTACGTCTTTCTTCTTTTCGACGTTCTTTGCCGTTGTAAGGAGCATTTTCATCACACTGGGATTGGCTTGGACCAGTCTCGCATCCTCTCGACTAGGCAAGATTGCTTGAAAATTGTGAACTGGTAGTACATCCAAGCCGATAAAATAGATTTTTCTCCTTGGGGGGAGGAAATACATTCAGCTGCCAGATGCGGTCATCGCTGAATGTTTCGAATAGACGAAGAAAAAAGCGAACGTGGGGATTTAATGAGACTTGATAATTTCACGGTAGACAATTTCCGTAGTATTACCAGCGCAAAAATACCAACAGCGGACTTTACCGTATTGATTGGACAGAACAATGAAGGCAAATCAAATCTGATGTCGGCATTGGTCGCGGCGATGGGTCTAATCAAGTCACATGCTTCTGGAGCTAGTTCGAAGGATTCCGATTTTCAGGACGTCGCGGAGGTAGACGTGAGCGACACGGAGCCTGGGAGTCACTACAGTTGGCGCCGAGATTTTCCGTTGCACCTACAGAAAAAATATTCACTCGAGATTGGAAAACTGGGTAGTTCAAAGGCCGCGAAGATTGCACCCAAATATGTCACTCAGTTCAGGCTTACACTGGAATTGTCAGCCGTGGAGGTCCAAGAGTTTCGTAAAGTAATCGGAATTAACCTCAATGGTAAGTTGCCCATTTCTATTACCATCGGCAAAGACAATGAACCGGAATTCAAGGTGGTGAAGCCGGGAAAAGGGGCAGTTGGATTTGAGAAGAAAAGCAAGGAAATCGCGAAATTTATCGGACGTCTTATCGTTATTAACTATATTCCGACAATCCGAACTGAGGATGAATCATCAGACATTATCCAGCGCATGATTTCTCGTGAAATCGCAAAATTGGAAAATGACGAGGACTATCAGAATTCGCTTGAGCTAGTTTTTAGCAAGCACGAAGAAGTGTTAAATAAGCTTTCTGAGAATTTGACTCAAGCAATCGGACAATTTCTACCTCAAGTAAAAAAAGTAGAAGTAATCGCGAGACGCAATAGTCAAGTGCGAGCGATTCGCAATGTGCCAAACATCATGATTGACGATGGGGTTCGGACAAATATTCGGAACAAGGGTGATGGCATCAAAAGTCTGGTGGCGCTTAGCCTTTTCCAAAGTGTAGATGAAAAAACAGGAGCTTTTACGTTGTTAGCCATTGAGGAACCTGAGTCTCACCTCCATCCAGGCGCCATACATAGCTTGCGAGCCGTATTGCAAAAAATCAGTTCCGAGAAACAAATCGTAATTACGACACATTGTCCGTCGCTGGTGAACCGCGATAGTGTCAGTAGCAACATTATCGTTGAGAAGAACCAGGCCAAACAGGCGAAGAGAATTTCCGATATCAGGAATGTTTTGGGGGTAGTCCCGGCTGATAATCTAGTGAATGCATCATTGGCGCTGTTGGTTGAAGGTGAGGATGATAGGATTGTTCTCGATGCGTATTTCAAGAATTACCAGCCTGAGATTCATGAAGCCATTGGTGATGGGCGTTTGGTCGTCGCGCATATCGGGGGGGCCAGTAAACTTCCGTACTCAGCATCAATATATGAAAACGCCATATGTAGCATACATGTGTTCTTGGACGACGACAAAGAGGGTAATGCCGCTGCCGAATTAGCGCGTGAGAAGGGGCTAATCAAGGATAGCCAATACAATCTCTGCCGAATTCCAGGCAGAACGGTTTCTGAATTTGAAGACTTGTTGCCTCTTGAATCTTATAGCGAAGTAGTTCTTCTCGAGAGTGGCATTGACCTTGCCAATCAACCCGAATTTACACGAAAGAATGGGGCGAAGGTCTGGTCTGACAGAGTGGCGGAGTGTTATAAAGCCGCTGGAAAGAATTGGGGACCAAACATAGAAGCGGCGCTAAAACTTAAGGTTGCCCATGCTGCAGCGATTAAACTCGAAGAAAAGAGAGTGGATTTCCACGAATATCTTTCAAAGCCACTCGAAGTGCTTTCCGCTGCATTAAAAAATCGTTTGAAGATTGCAGCAAAAAAGTAGTGTTTGGTGACTCTCTGGGGGGTTTTATTACCCCAGTGATCGCATGCTTCAGCCGGAATGAGAATTCGCATCCAAGACCCTAATCGCAGAAAGTAGAAGATCGGAACGGTCGCCGGCTTGCAGTGTGAAAGCGATGTGGCTGTTTAATTTAAAATTTTTCCGCTTGCAAACGACATCTCTGCACCTTTCTTTAAATGATGGAAAACTAGTTCAAGGTCTCGCAAATTCAGATTTCGGAGCCTTCCCATAATGTCTTCATTAAGCCCGGAAAGTACCTGGTCAAATATGGCCTTGCTTGAGCCGGCAAAAATCCTGGTTCCGGTCAAAACGATCAGGTCATCGGCCTTTCTATTCTCTTTCCAGGCTAAGACCATCCCTTCCAAAAAGTCTTCAATGGGCGTGTGTGCATCAAGGCCTTGGCAAGCTCGAGTCCAAGGTTCTTGAAGTAGGCCCGTATCCCAAAGGCAGCCCCATTGCCAACGATATAGATCTATTGTTCTTATTCCACCTATGGCGCGCCCGAATTTCAAGCGCCTGTAAGTCGGCCAGTCGTCTTCATAACCCAGCTGCAAGAAGCGATCATCTCGATCGCGTAGATTCATCTCGCGATCAGGCGCTTCGATTGCCACGTTCTGTAGATCGTGCTCATTGACTTTTGAGTTGTCGTAGATAAGGACCACATGCGCCGGTCGCTTCAAAAGACGCGCGACTAGATTTTCCAGATTTTGTATTTCATCAGCTTGCGGAGCTCTTTTTTTCGTTCGGTATCGCAAACAAAGTCCCGCAGAGAAACCAAATTGCTCATCTAACGCTTCGTAACTCAGCCCTGAGATTTCATGCGCTTCCTCGATCAGCATCGCCGCAAATTGTCGCAACGCTAAGCTCAGCCGCCGGGGCTTGTACTTTTTCATCGTCTGCTTTTTCATGAGTTAAAAAACTGGCCATGTTCATCTGCGCGTATTGATCTTAACTTTCTCCTTTGATGATCTCAAGCGATTACAGGGCGTCACCAGTAATTAATTTTGAATAGCAAGGAGAAATTATGAGTAGGGTCGAGCAGGATTTTCGCATTACCTTCGCACGAATGGCGGATCACGCCATTGTGTCAAAGCGGGAGTTTGCCGAGCTCCTAGCCACCACAGTCGGCGCACTGACGCAAATGAAATATAGAGGGCAACTCCCACACATCGCCTTCCCTGGGAAGAAGCGTGATTGCTGGTACGCCAAGGATATTCGCCAGTGGTTCGAAGGGCTTACTGCCGCTCGTGAACAGAGAACACTCAGTGACCTGGTCGAGACCTCGACGATCTCCAAGCGGATCGGTCGTCCTCGAAAAACTACAACCTGATTCTCTGTCATTTTCTGATGAAATTTAAAAAAGCTATCCTCGGATTCACCGCATGCTTATTCCTCGCAGTAGAGGTCAGCCCGGCAAACGCGCAAGTTCCTGGGAAAAAAAACGTATCCCAAGCACAGTTGGAGTGCGAGAAGGCTGCACGAGAGGCGCCCTCATGCCTTCCAAATAACGTGTGTGCCGAACAAAAATTGAAAGAAACAGAACGCTGGTGCATTCAATGGATTCGCGAAAACACACCGCCGCCCCTTCCTGCACCTCTAAACAGAACCGCTATGGGGATGAGCACGAAATGATGCGTTTTTATCGCCTTCTTTGTCTGGATATTCGCAGTGCTTGGAACAGCCATAGGTTTGAAACCATAACCTTCAAGCTGTGGGCGTATTTTTGGTTATTAACCGGTATTGTTGCGCCGTTTGGCCAGCATCGATGGTGTCTCAAGAGAGTCTTCGACGAATGGGGGCCCGGCTGGGCGTTATTCCCTTTGTGTGCAGCAATAGCTCTTTTTTCCTATTATCAATTCGGTAATAAGTGGGCGATCTTCCCTTACTGGATTTTTTGGATCATTGATGCACTTTTTATCCCTTCCCTGACGCTTCGGGGTGAAAAATGAAACGTCTCCTCACAGCATTCGCAATCTGCATGCTGGCTAGTTCCGCCCTGGCGGGCCCAGAGAGCGGAACAATCGCTCAATTCACGCCTCCTCCTGGTGATACTTCGGTCGATTTTCTTCGAGAGGTGTTCGGCGATATCGTCGGCCTCATCTCATCCGGAGGCAAGGCCTCAGCCGCGCCGACTGATACGGTGCTCGGCTCCATGATGGCGATCTTCAACACAGCCGTGCTATTTGTCGGCATGCTTTTCGTCGGGTACACGACCGTCAAGGGCACGGTCGACTCAGCGCACGACGGCGAGCTGCTCGGCCGGAAGATGTCATCGATCTGGATCCCTTTGCGCACCGTGGGTGGTACGGCGCTGCTTCTGCCGCTTAGTTCAGGTTTTTCGTTGATCCAGATCGGCATCCTATGGCTCGCCCTGCAGGGCGTAGGCATCGCTGACAAGATGTGGAATGCCGCGATTGAGCAAATGAGCCGGGACAATATGATCTCCCGCCCCATGATTCCGGACTCCAGGCCTCTGGCAGCGAACATACTGCGATTCGAGGTCTGTGCCGCAGCGATGAATAAGCAATACAGCGAGTCCGGCCGTTCAACACGGATTGAGCCTGCAACGTCTCAGCAGGTCATGATGAATTCTGGCGAGCTGCTTAACTACGACGTGTTCGACCTGGCCCCGCCGGTATCCATGTACACGACGGCTAAGAACTTCTCCACTGCGACATACAGCGTCACCAAATACACCTGGAACGCTAACGATAACAGCTACATCAACAAGAACGTGTGCGGTGGTGTCTCCTGGAAGCAATCTTACGAGGCCTCGGAGGGCAACAGCAACACCAAGGTCCTGAAGGAGCCAATTCTGGCTGCGCACGCCGCGGCGCTTCAGTCGATGATCAAGGAGCTGCAACCCGTCGCCAATCAAATCGTCACCGGCGATAAGCCCACCGCTGGCGCGATCGATACCGCCGCCAACAACTACGAAAACGCCCTGCGCACGGCGGCCAAGAATGCGGTCAACCAGACGAACGATCGGGCGCGATCCGACTTTCTGGCCGCGGCCAAAGACGGCGGCTGGATCTACGCCGGCACCTGGTACAACCACATCGTGAAGATGAACGATGTGATGCAATCCACCCTGAACGGTCTTCCGACATCGGACCCAATCGCGATCAACGACAAGGAAACACAGGAGGTGCTCCAGACGTACAAGGACGCAATGGCGGTCGCCGACGAATACGCCAAGCATCGTTCCGACAGCGTGCGCCAGGTCTACTACACCGAAACCGACGTGCGGCTGCCGCAGGCCGGCGAAGGTGCCTGGGAGTATGTGCGCAAGCTGCTGTCCGCACCCTTCATGGGTGGCATCAATCAGATGACCCAGGAGATTGCCGGCTCCAACCTGAATCACATGAGCCAGATGAAGTCTTTCGGAGATACGATCGTAGGTATTGGAGAGGGATGTCTTGCGGCCATGGCAAGCGCTGCTGGCGTCGCGAGTTCGGTGATTGCGAAGGGAACCGTCGGACTGGCCTTCGATGTAGGAGCCGTACTGCAACTTCTTTCCGGGGTAGTGACCACCTTGGTTATTGCTTTATTTTTCTTTGGCGTGGTTCTTGCAACTTACGTGCCAATGATCCCATTCATTACGTGGATGACTTCCGTCGTCAACTGGTTTGTTCTTGTACTAGAGTCGGTGATCGCAGGTCCACTATTCGCAGTAGCTCACGTGCATCCTGAGGGCCATGATGCTGTGGGGAGGGCCGGCCCGGGCTGGATGATGATCTTGTCGCTCGTCATGCGTCCAACGCTCATGGTGTTTGGTTTGATTGGTGCAATGTTGTTAACCCAGCCGGTTACAGGCTTGATTAACGGAGCCTTCATGACAGTTGTCGCAGGTATTCAAGCCGATTCGACGACGGGTATTGTTTCTTTCTTAGCGTTCATTGGCATCTATGCCACATTGATGACAACGGTTGTGCATGTGGTGTTCTCCCTCATCCACTTCATCCCAGACAACATCATGCGCTGGTTAGGCCATGCCGCTGGTGGTATTCCAAATGCTGAGCGCGCCGGTGACGAAAGTCATCAGATCCTGGCTGGCGGTATCAAGGAAGCAAAACAAGGCGTGGCGGGCGGACTAGGACGCTTAGGAGGAGGGATCGTTGATGAAAGCCGACCAGATATGACGGCCGGCAAGACTCCCTCTAACAAGGATCTTTTTGGGCTATGAATCGGAGAGATCTGGACGGGTTCAGCGTTTTTTTCCGATCAGTTCTCCCTTGGAGATATCGAACTGATACCCCTTCGTCGCAAGAGTATCCGCGATGTGTCTGCGGCGCATTTGCTCGCGGAGGTTTCCATCAAGGAGGGGCGACGATGGATCCTTGGCGCTCAATGCAGCAAGGGCCGCCTCCAATACAACGACGGTTGCTTCTCGTGCTACCTCGCGAAACATTTGGGCCTCTTCTGCGATTTTTAATTTTTCTTCAAGATTCCTTGCATGACTTTTCCATGAGGCTGCGTTGGATTCGGCACGCTCTATGCGTCCTCGCTGAACGCCCATAGCGTATGCAAAGCTAGGATCTGAAAAATTATTTGCGCTCATTGCACGTTCTCCAAATTGTCACTGACAACGATAGCAGGCCGGTTCGCAATATTCAATGCCGACTTCCGAGATCGAAAACGTTACTTCGAGCCCATGCTCCTTCTTCTTGAACGCGTCAATGTGACTCTGCTCGCCGACATTAATTGTCGATGGTCGTGCGAGGGAAACCGAGCGCCGACGGCGACAATTAATGTGGCCGTTCGCTCGCTTGCGAGTCGCGTTAGCGACAGAACGGCCTTTGTCACCCCAATATAACGCCTACCCAAATGACCAATTCTTTGATCTCAAAAAATGAAGCATTCGATATCGTTCGGCAAGCTCGTGAGTGGCTAAAAAAGAACTCTGTCAGCGAGGATACATCGAAGCCCACAACAAAGTTCTACGCCGCCGAGATGACCCGGCTGATATCCAAATCTCCGGATAAGAATGCGGAACAGCTGTGGGCCGCGATATGCGATACGACAAAGAAAAACACGTTCTACTTGCGCGTAGCTGCTGCCAAGTGGGCAACGTCTGCTCTGATAGAGCGAGTGCTAAGTGCTCAAGACCAATATCAACGTGATAGCACAATAGCCCAAGAAACTTGGCTTGCGAAAGTAATGGAAATGAAGTCGATATTGGCAACAGCGACTCAACTACGCGTGATGATCTCGTCCTCTAACGGGCAATGTCCCATTAAATCTCCAGCTCCAAGATCTAGTAAACGCCGTGAACTGTCTTCTCTCCCAGATAGCTGGCGCGAAGAGATGGCTGAGCGCCTTGCCCGAACGCCGCATCATCTGGGCTTTTTGATTATGGCGATTACAGGTTGCCGCCCTAAAGAACTCGAAGCAGGCATTAAATTGTTCGTCTCTGAACATAGCATTCGAATATATATCGAGGGGGCCAAGGTGAAGAGGCTACAGGGGCAGCCTTGGAGAGAACTGGAATATCGTACAGACGGAGAGATGCATCCACTAGTATCGTCTTTGTACAAAGCTCTATGGGCGGACCAAGCCGGAGAAAGAGAAGTTGAAATCCAGTGCGGGAGAGCAGCTTTGACCTCGGCGATCCGTCGAGCCGGAAAAAAATTCGATAGAAAAAATGGCAGAGATATCACTCCATACTGCCTCCGTCACCAATTTGCCTCTGATCTCAAAGGCCAATTAGGTGACGATGATCTAATTTCCGTTGCGCTAGGGCAGTCAGCAAGCATGACGCGTAAGTTTTATGGGAGAGCTCGTTCCTCAAGTCGAACTCCTCTTGGTCCCACCAATATTCATGCTGCGCGGCCGGTTCGAGCAACGCGGGCCGCTTTGCCGGAGATTCATCAAGGACGATCCAAAGCTCCGAGTTAGCTTGGCCATCAATAGTATTGGTCTATTTCAGAGTCACATTGGCGCGGGCTATCTGCACCTTCTAAGCTAAGCCATGGAGAAAGCGGAGTCACATTGACGCTTTGTTCTACTGCCCGCTCTCAACCAGAGTCACATTGACTTCTATTTTTTGCAGAACAACTTCAATGCACATTCTGCTGCTCAAAATTTGAGAAAATCAGAGTCACATTGACGCTTGAATTTTAATGGGCGGTCTGGCGGGCTAAATTCACTATTTGTTCTTCTCAAACAGTCTATGGAGATCACTAAGTAATGTCCGAAGGCAGATCCGGATCTGGCCGGTATGTGACGTGATGAAGAAATACCCCAAAGATCATGCGTTTTTTGGATACATAGGTATTTGGATAACCTAGCATTGGGGCGTGATCAGATCAGGCACACCAATTTCGCCGGTTCAGTGTTGTGACGCATCCTTTTCCTATCTGACCAAGTCCTGGAGGTTGTTACTTGTACCGCTATTTCTCTAGGACGCTAAAATGTACCCAGTGTTGTCCTAAAAAATAATTCTACGAAAATCTACTGCGCCATTAGCGCTAATCAGGGAGGATGGAAGATGAAATATTCATATCAAGCGGAAAAATTCTTCGTCGCGCGAAGCGCACTCATGCTGCCGCACACAAGAGGCGAGGCAGAGAGCGTTGCGGAGGCATTTCATGAGTGCTCGTTGGGAATGCACCGTTTCTCGGAAGATGGACTAGACGAGAATGCACGTACGTGGCTGGCAAAGCTTAGTGAGTTCATGGATACATCCAGTGTCAATGACACTTCCGGCCGAGGCGCATGGGTGGTAAAAGCCGAAAAATTCTCGACCGATGACCTTATTCAGATATCTACCCTAATTGATGAACTGGCCACTTGGTTTGATCACGCTGAACGTTAATTAGAAAAACGCCTCCAGACAACATCAAGGGCCTTGATGATCTGGAAGGTAGATTGAAAAGGCCGGGCATGATGCCCGGCCTGCAGAGAGATACTTGATATGGGTGTTCGATCAGCCACTTTACTAAAGAATGGCCCGCGCTCTTACCCGTTGATAAAGCTGCACTTCAGCTTGATGTTCAATTTCGACAACGAGGGCAAATCTTTGCAACACTACTGATTCTGCAGCCCACCCTCCTTCGCAGCGTACAACCAAATAGTAACTATCTCCATAGGTGCCGATGTCACGCTTAAAAGTAGCACATGCAGTTTGCACAGTAGATTTTTCACGGGACTGAGGCCCAGGAAGCAAAGTGCAATTAAATTTCTTCGGGATTTCGGGTACTTCTCCTTCGTCTTGAGGCCGCCTACGATAGTGCTCAAATACTTCCTCGGACGTACATCCCCGAAGAAGGCGAAAGTTCATTCCTATACCAGTATAGTCGACGCGAGAATGGCGCACCGGAGGATCGAATGCCAACGTCACACGTATACTTCGGGTGCCATTTTCTGTTTGAAAAGGCTCCGGAATAGGAACGTGATACACGGCAAAATGGTCCACTTGCAAATCACCTTCGGCATACAGTACAACCCGAGCATCGTCTGAATAGGCCGCGCGCTCAAGATCAATTTGTCCATGGCCACATACCGAACGTATTTCGTCTTCCGTAAATCCTTGAAGTTTCAATTTTGCAGGATCTGGGACTGAGGCAGATCCGACAAGCAATGCTCGAACAAGATTCGCCGAAGCGGTCGGCAATACTCGAAGAAGCTGACTAGCCTTGAAAGCCACCAATGGAGCAGAATAAGAAGTCCCTGAACCGCTAGTGAAAAGCCGGTCAAGAGGAAGGTGATGTAAGGTCAACACCCCCGCACTTGGAAGATTCTCACCCCTGCGCAAGCCCGTTAGCGGATCGTAGACAAGCGTTCCGCCGATATCAACTACATCTGGCTTCGTCGATCCCTCGACGCCTGGCCCTATCCGAGTGAATGGAGATGGTTCTAGTTCGGATGTAATCGGGCGAACCCCAACGTTTGCACCGAGCACATCATCAATACCATGACCTTGTGCGATGGATCCAACAGTCAAAACATTAAGAGCGCCGGCTGGCTCATAAAATCGATTGGCTGGTTCAAGCAGATAGCCTGGATATTCTGTCACTGCCTGTTCGATTCGATTGCCCCCTCGGGGGCTACGGTTTCCTGCAGAGACGACAATTAGTACATCAAGATCCCTCGCGAGCTCATCCAGCGTTGCCGCCCAAACTCCGACCTTTCCCCCAGTGTACTGACTCTTTATATCCGCAAGAGCAATGACAAAAATGCGACAACCATGGTCGCGATTTAGCGCGGTAATGGCCTCTTTCATCTGAGAAGCTACAAGCTTTCGCTCGGGAAAATTTCCTGTACGGTCAACAACCTTAGCTGAGCATAGCCGAGCTCCGCGCATTAATTGTCCACTAGCGAGCTGCGCACCTAGATCACCGAATACCGCAATACCTGAAACTCGTGTCCCATGCCCAAAATCATCAGCCTCACCCAGCTCCGGAGGTACTCCAATGGCTCCAACAATCAAGTCTTGAATCAACGGATGGTTGTTTATGCCGCTATCCAAGATTCCGATCACCGGCATGCCATCATCGATTGCATTTACCGGGGGGAGATCTTGTATTTCAAGGTTGAAAGCTTCACCCGTGACGATATCCGGTTCAGGCGGAAGATCAATGGAGGATACCTCTTCGACACGCAGAAGTAGTCGGATTACTGCGCCACTAGCACGGAGACGCAGTAAAGTAATTGATGGGCCAATGTATTGATCAAATACTTCACCTTCCATCGCTTCTATGTAGCTAGTAATTTCCTCTATTTTTCTTTCACGAAGTTCGCGCCGACCTAAATCCCAGATTTCCAAATCAAGCACCAGCATGGCGTCGTTCTGGAAATCTTCAATCTCACGATAGCCGTCCTCTCGCAACCTCACGCCAATTCGGTCGCGCGGCTCGACATTTCCGATCTCTTCAATTGTGGAAATAAAGTTCTGGTAAGCCGGGTTTCTTTGTCCCACCGGTATGTCACCGGCATAAGCTTCGAGGCGTCGGCGAAACTCCGCCATGTCGTCGGATGACGAGAATAAGACCAAGGTACGGTCTTCATCAGAGGATACGACTGTCAGACCAAGATGTTCCCAGTCTGACTCAAGCAATGCTCCCGTCATCCGAACACGAAGAATCAGAGAGGGATTTATGAATTGAGGAGTTCTGCGCTGTCGCTGAGTCGCAATAGACTCATCTAACTCAGCCGATAATCGCGCCGTATGTGTTCCCCGATTTCGTGGAGTAGAAACTCCGAATCCCGGCTTCTTTCTTCTTTCTAGTTGTTCTGGTAACCGTACAAGTTGAAGATGGTCATATCGCGCCATGCATTTGGTCTTATGTAATGTTATTCAACCGCTCCCGCCCTGATCGGCGCCTTGCCTCGTCCGAAAGAGCCCCCAAGAAATCTCTCGCCGTTACTTCTTTTCTTCTATCAATCACCGAAGCCTTGATCGCCTGGATGCAGATCCGCTCAACTTCTGCATATGAATAGCCGCTCAGCTTTTTCGAATAATCAGAGGGTTCGAAATTACGTTGAACATTCCGAAACTTCATCTCTAGATATTTCTTGATCATTCGCTCATCCGGCTTATCAAACCAGATGACTTCATCAAAACGACGCCAGATTGCCGCGTCGAGTGATTTATCTAGATTCGTGGCTGCAATTAAAAATCCCTTTGGCTGCAAACGATCAATAAAGAGCAACAAACTATTTACTACACGACGTAACTCATTATGCTCCGAAGAATCATCACGCGATCGTGCTAAAGCATCAAATTCATCAAGAAAAAGTACGCAAGGCTGTTTTCTCGCGAACTCAAATATCTTACGCACATTTGATGCAGTTTCCCCCAGATACGAGGATATTAGTGCATCTAATTTGACGACAAACAATGGCAGTCCCAATTCAGATGCGAAAATCTCCGCACACAGGGTTTTTCCACAACCAGGAGGACCACAAAACAAAACTTTTGAACGGACTGGAAGACCCTTCTTCCTGATTTCTTCAGACCGCCTGAATTCCTTCATTAATCCGAGAAAGACCCGAATATTGGCAGGAGTCAGTGCAATGTCGTTATGCGTATGAACCGGCTCAACCCGCTCAACAAAATTATTCGCTGCATCAGGAAAAGGAAGTAACGGGGCTAAGCTACGAGGCTTAGTTTCCTTCGCCGGCGTTGTTTCAAGTGTTTTTCGAAGGGATCGCGCTAGCACACGGTTATTCTTTTGCTCTTCTTCCAGAATAATCTGCTCCGCGACCGCTCGGAACTCATCCTCGCGACCGTAGCTTGCCAGCAGTTTCTTCATTAGCTCGCCACGGGCCATAGTTTTCTACCTCTTTAAATATTCAAATAATTTCTTTTTGGAAGCATCTGTTTTTATGCTTTTGCGCTTATAAACAGCATTTCAGTGGTTATTATCCCACTTTGCAAAGCGTCTCAGAACAGCTGCCTGCGATCAAATTTCTTTTTTCACTTCAGCCTCTTCCATCGGGGTATCACCCAAATTCTGAGGATCTGAACTTCGCGAAAAACGCACAATGAAGCCGTGCCTTTGAACGTTTTGCAATAATTGCAATTGTCTTCGCCAGCCCTTTTCACAATTCCACGAGTTCTCCCCGTAAAGGCCAAAATAGATTAATGCTGATAGGCAATTTATTGGTTTTGAAGCAATTTTTTCAATCTGACTATTTTGCACCGTCTGTAGGGCTACCATATCCAACCGTTGCGACTGAGATTTTCTTAAAAGTAATGTTTCATTTGGCGTCGATACCGATACTCCAAGCGCATTCATTTCATCGGATTTGATCAGCAAGCTTTTGTAGCAATCTTTTATCTCGCGCGCGTTGGAATATGTCACTGAACACACCAAGTGCAATCCGAACGTATTCGATAGATACCACGGAAAAACCAATACCAAACCGTTCTCATACACATATCCCAGTGTTGTAATAAGCAGAAATACCGCCATCCACAGCAGCAACATCAATAAATGAGCGAGCTCCCCAGGATGAAGCCAAAATGTCGTCCCCACATAAACTCCCGTGAGCGCAGCCAAAAATCTCAGCACTACTCGATATCGATAAAGCAGAAAAAAAACATTCCAGGAGAAATTGGGAAATAAACGGCAACGCCACTTGAGCAAATAAGCTAAAAACAAAGGGGCAGCAAATACAAAGCAAACCGGCACTTTTATATAGCGATACGGAATTTGATAACTCATTTATTGCTGACTTTCTGAATTAATCCGCGAGCGTGCTGCGCTCGCAAAACGCATACCGGTTGGCTTTAGCATCATGAAGCGCATGATGCTCGGGCAAGCTATTCTTTTTATAGAAAGAATAACGAAGCAATTCGTTGATATTGCGCGCGATCGATCGCGGACAGCACCAATCTGGGATTCGGTAGTCCATCGCATCATTAAACAAGTCCCAGTCGGTCTGGTAATCAAAACAAATTGCGACTGTCGCGCCATCGTTCCGAATGAGATTAAGCCAGCTGAGAATCCTGTGTCTAAGCTCCTCAAAAGGACATTGTGCATTCTCTATTGAACCAAGCAAGGGGATAACTGCTTCGCGAACGAACACGCTGCAAGCAGCGTCTGGGTAAGGCACCTCCACGTAAAACTCTTCCCCAGTTTCTGCCACCATGCCAAGGCTAATGAGGTGACAGTCGAGGAAGTCCGTGAATTCCGTATCGATAAAGATTTTTCGGGTCATGTGAATTAATGGCGCTACTACTGTTTTCTCAGAGCGTTGAGACCAGAATTGCGGAACAGCCTTAGTCTTTGTCTAGAGACGAAAATGAAATGCCCACCAAACCTACAGAAAGCCCCGTTGCGGCGATTTTTTGGTTTGACGGTGCCAGTTAAAAAAAGGCTCCAGCGGTCGATTTGGATGTTTTTTCGAATTTGCAGGAAATCTCCGTTTTACAAAAAACAAACTTGCCTAACGTTCAGCATATTGCAGCGGCGATTTGAGTCCGATCACGGCCACGGGCCGGGACGACCAAAGGGAGCCGAATGGTCGGATGCCCGAAGGGCACCGCTGCGCATCATGGCATGCCGGCGGCGTTGACCGACGCGGGCGAGCCACGTAAGAACAGTGGCGCATCTTTTTCAACGTTTAATCGGCCTGTTGTTGTTTGTTTTTATAAAACATACAAACAATACTGTTTACGTGCTTGCAATACCTTGAATTTAAAAGGGAAAAAGGCTTCACGGTGAAAGTTTATGGGCAAGGTGAAAGTTTATGGGGCATGATTGCGACCCATAAGTTTTCACCTTTCGCCCCATAGGCTTTCACCTTTCGCCCCATAGGCTTTCACCTTTCGCCCCATAGGCTTTCACCTTTCACCCCATAGGCTTTCACCTTTCACCCCATAGGCTTTCACTTTTCACCCCATAGGCTTTCACTTTTCGCCTATTGGCTATTCACTTCTGCCGAATTCCATTTTATCTGGTCGACATTACAGCCGATATGCAAGCGTCCCATATGCGCACCATGCTTTCGGCGGGCTACGAGCACGTCGCTTTGCGCCGTGCTCTACCGCCGAACTTCGCCAAAAGCAGGCGAAGCTCGCTCCATGGTGCTTTGTCGCGGAGTTAAAGCATAGCCGTATTGGTTCGGCAGGGTGAAACGAGCATTAGCATGCATCAGTCATATTCGAAACGAAGCGATCGAATGCCGTCGCGGCTAAGGGATGGGGAAGTTGCACGGCCAGTCGGCGCTGGGCTGCAATTACTGAGTGCAGCGTTGCTGGGGTGCTCCAGGCCTTGGCGGCACGATCAAGTAGCGGATGAAGGCAAGCCACTAGGCAGTCGAGGGCAGCAGTATCTGCGTCAAGTTCTTCGGACATTTCGCATAAAAGATCTTCAACAACCAGCGTTCCGACGATGAAATGATTATTTGGCATGTTGCTTCTCCCGAGTCATTGTGGGTGGGCTCTGTTGGATGATTAACCAAGGCGGTCCAGAAGCGACTCCGGACGTAAATGCGTGTACCTAGCAAGCATTTGTAGAGTCTTGTGACCTGAGATGCTTGCCGCTTCCAATGGATTAAGGCCTCTCTCGAAAAGCCGAGACACTGCTTCATGGCGGAGGTCATGCCAGCGCAGATCGGAGATTCCAAGCTTTTTCAATGATCGCTTCCAGAGGCAGATGACGGCATTCACTGACGTGGCAAGAACATCTCCAGCTGGTGCGCTTCCCTGATGTTCAACTTGATAAACGTCTTTAAGGGAGTTGAGAACCGCTACCGCGCGGGTAGACAGTGGCAGGGTCGCCGGCACACCCTTGTTGCCGCTGACACGTTCGGTTTTGGGGATGTGGACGAGCCTCTCCTCCAAGCGTATCCATTCCCACTGAAGCTTGAAGAGCGTGCCTTGGCGCAGACTTGTCTCTATGGCAAGGGTGAAGGCTGCAGCAGCAAACGCATTTGAGCTGGTTTGTAGCTGCGCCAGAATCTTTTCATATTCGCCAGGCGCGAGCCTTCGTTCGCGCGCTTTGCTGCCGCCAGGCTTCCGGATGTTCTTCAAGGGATTCGAAAGTCCCTCCATTCGCCATTCTTTCCGGGCGATCTCGAAGAGGTGGCTCACCAACTGGAGCTCAAGGCGAATGGTATTTTCGGCGCGACCAAGTGCTCGCCTCTGATCTCGATACTGGGCAAAGTCTGCTCCTCGCAGGCCCGCCAAGGTCTTGTATGCCAAATCGGTCTCAAGCCATCGGTCGATACGCTTGTCTTCCTGGTATTGATGGCGTTTGGTCGGCACGACTTCTTTGCGATAGCGCTCAAGAGCCTCACGTAACGTGGTTCTTTCGGCTTCCGTCTTGTCGACGAAAGAGCCTGCGTCCATTGCCGCTTCTATGCGCCGTGCTTCCTGCTGGGCTTTTTTGAGGCTGTCAAAGGTGTGATAGACGGGTTTATGTCCGCGCCGCCGAATTTCGACGCGCCAGAACTCCCCGCGCTGCTGTATGTATGCCATTTCCGGATCCCAAGTACGTTTATCGAACGCTTGGTCTGGATTTTCCGTTTCCGGCAGAATTCCGGCAAAGGCCAGTTTTTGAATCTAGTAACGAGACCACTAGACGAAAAAAAAGCACCGCGATTACTCGCAAGTGCTTGATTTCCTTACTACTGAATTCTGGTGGGGCGTCACAGATTCGAACTGTGGACCTACGGATTAAGAGTCCGCTGCTCTACCAACTGAGCTAACGCCCCGTGCTGTACGTGCTGCTGTACTGCAAGAGAGGTCGCATTATAGGTAGCGTTTAGCATCTGTGCAAGCCCTTTTTTGCACTTTCTTCATGTTTCGGTTCTGAAACAGCAATCAATGCCGATTGTGAAGTAAAAATTCCCTTGGATTGAGAAAATTCGCCAATTAATGTGGCGATATAGATCAGTCAGCTTTTATCACTGCGGTACTGGCCACGCTGATAAGCGACGGGCGTCTGGAGAATTTATTGATTTGGTTGCTGAGCGCAAGGTGACGCGGTCGAGATAGCCGCAGCAGCATTGATCCCGCCTGGTCCTGGTGCGAGGCTTGGTTGTGACGTTGCTGGAAAACCTGGAGAGTTGTGCTGCTTGATGCATCCCGGGACTTGTACCGGAACACTTGAGGAAGAGTGGGAAGAAACAGCTAAACGGTTATTAAGATGAAATCAGAAAATAACGATCATCCCCGAATCTCCTTTCTGGATCAGCGGGCTTGAGTGCACAAACGAGGCGGCAGAGAAATCAGCACCGTTGGTGCAGTGGCTGGTGACCGAAAACAGGTTGTCGTGGTCCTGGGTCAGTTTGCACGTGGTCGTGACGATGGCTGAGACGGTGAGCGCTTTCGAGGATGTCGCGGCGTCTGCCGGGGTGATCCAGCCAACTGCTACCAGGGACAGGCAGACTGACATCGTGACGGTGTTGAAAGTTTTCATGGCGCACCATAAGGAAATTCCTGAGTGAAACTTTATTTCCTTGGGCCAATGTTGTGCATCAGAATTTGCCTGATTGTGTACTTTGCAGTTTTCAGTTAGTTAGCAGCGCATGCTAAGTCGTGTCAAGCTCTTCGGCAGTTAGTCCACGCCATATTCTTTCCGTAAAGATAAATCCTTGACCTTCCAATCCTCACTGGACTACTGTGACAGTGAGTGTTTGTTACGCTGGGGGATTAAGTCCGGCTAAAAATAAATAGCGGCGCGAGCGAATGCCGCTTCCTAACTGAAAAGGGGGCCATGCTCATGAAGAGAAATACGCTTGCCTTGGCAATGCTTCTTTTATTTGCGGTCGATGCACGTGCCGCCTCCATTCACCTGGAAGACGATATCGCCTGCGATAGCAGGGAGGTGCAGCAAACGCGCGTGCGCCTGACCCGCATCATCATGACCACCGATAACGAGCAAGCCAAGGATCAGGCCACCCGGGAAATCATTGAGGTAACAAAAGAACGTTGTGTGCCGCTTACCGGTATCTTCGTGATTCAGAACCGGGTCCAGGGCTTGCTGAAGGTCAGTACGAAGGAAGGGGTAGACCTGTGGCTGGTCGAATGAAGGTCGAGCTGCAGCCCTGACGCTTTCTACGGAAGCTGTCCATGTGAATGCTTGAATTCGTCCCAGCTGATGCCGCCCAGCGTGAAAGCGCTCACAAATGCTTCACATCGGTTGATGCCATAGGCTATCGCCACCGCCTCTGTGCGGTAGAAGTTAGTCGCAATGGACTGCGAAAAAATCATGTCGGCGCCGCGCATGACCTTCACGCCATCCAGGGACCAACCACTAGGCTGTTGCGTGTACTGCACCTGATAGGAAAAGCTGCCATCGCTTCCGCTCGTGTCGTAGACAGGCATTGGGGGCCTTATTTTCGCTGGGGGATGTTCGCAGAGTGCGCATGCGCTTGCATGCACAGTAGCGCACTTTTCTCGGTGCGCCGGTGCGGTATCGCACGTAACAGGGTTAAACGATCCGGAACCGGTCGTTCAAAGGACTTTAGTCGACAGGAAATCGAGGATAACGGCTCGGCATGGGCACGAACCATACAGGTCGCCAGTCAAATGCCCCCAGTCTACAGGTTGCACCCTCTACGGTTGTCGATGATGAAGGCGCCCGAAACCTTCGCCTATGCTCGACATTTCTCTCGCTGCTAACGATAGAGACGTCCGGCCTTTCTGTTCCCAAGCCTTCTTGCGAAGGGGCCGGATACTCGGCTTAGCGACGATTAGGTGCCGTAAGCAACGAATTGCGGTTCATTTGCAATTATCGATTTGCGCTATTTACGTCGGTCGCCTGACGTGATGTGTCTCCGGATACTTGTCGCCCTGTCGAAACCGGATCACCCCCGTCAGATGGAGGAAGGCAGTAGAACGATCCTTCCTCCATTTGGTGGAGGTGGGGGGAATCGAACCCCCGTCCAAAACGATTTTCGCCTTCAAGTTCGCGGCCATGCCGCATACACCAATGCTTCATATATGTCCGGCCCGGCGAAGTAGTTCCATCCTGGGCTGCATCGCAGTAAACGAACGGGGTACACGGGCAGTCCCCGGTGTGTCTCGCCATGAAAAACACCCCCAGACCCGGAACGTTCCAGGTTGGGGGTGCGGTCTGCATTGATGCGGTTGATCAGGTCTTGTCGGATGCCGTTGCTGCCTCTTCCGCTGCTTCACCTTTACCTTCAGGTTCAGCCAAGTTCTTCATTTCGGGCTTCAGGCGTGCTGATTGCTCCTTGCCCATGTCGAACAATGCGCCCATGACGTCCTTGGTTTGCTTCGGCGCCGCGCCGAGCGCGCCGCGCAGGAATTCCGCTTTGATGCGCTCGCGTCGAACCTGTTCTTCCGTCGCTGGTGCTACAGGTGTCGTCGATTTCAGAATGGACTTGCCCGGTTCTGTTTTGGGCGCTTCTTTTTTCGCTTGTGGCTCTTCAATAACGATGTCATTGAAGTGAATATGGGCTCCGCCACTGGAGCCGACATTGGCTGGCATATGTTGCTCCTCATTTTTAATCAATCATCTAGCCGTATGGATCACGACTAAAAATGAGTGGCCGGGCAGAGGAGCCAGTTCCAGCCCTGTTCAAGACAGCCTTGCCATCAATATGTCACCGTGACGTCTGCGCCACCCATTGAGCCGGTCCCACCGGTCGTGCCTGTTTCGCGCCCTTTGTCCGCGCCGTCTTTCTTCGCTGGCGGTGCTGCAGGACTAAACATGACCGTGGGACGGGTGTCGTCGCTGCAGGAATTGTCTGTGTCGAGCTTGCCGTTGGCCAAGTTGATCACCTTGATATTGCAGCGGGTCATCACGATGGCGCTCACGGCAAGACGCGCCGATGTGGCCGCCGACGACAGCTTGGGAAGGCTCAGACCGGCAAGGATCGATGACAGGATGAAGATCTTGGAGGTCACTATTTTTATGATGAGCCGCATTGAATGTTCCTTTTTTGCAATTTTTATCAGTATGAGCACATCAATGGCTCGGAGAAATCAGGGTTTTCCTGATTAATCGGTAACTAGAAAATAGTTACCTACTTAAATAAACTAATGGTTACGTTTTGGGTTTTCTGCGTGTTTGATCGGGGGAGATGCGAGAGCGCCCGGGCAATGGCCGGACGCATGTTGTTCAGTCCGCTTCCTCTGCCAGGCAGAGTCCCTCCAGTCCGTCGGAGGTCGGGAAGACCCTGAACGAGATCCGGTCTCGTCCCTGGTGCTTGGCCACGTAGAGCGCCTCATCGGCCACTTCGATCAGGTCTCGCGATCCAATCGTCAGTCCAGCGGGAGCGGTCAGCGAGGCCACGCCCACGCTGGCCGTGACGATGCCACCGACGCCGTGTGCATGGGTAATGCGCTCCTTGCGCAGGCGGGCCATCATCGTCTGCGCGATGGACAGCGCACAGCTGCTGTCACAGTCCGGCAGGATCACGGCAAACTCTTCGCCGCCGTAGCGGGCCACGACGTCGTGCTTGCGCTGCGCTGCATGTCCCAGCACTGAGGCTACCCTGAGCAGGCAGACGTCGCCGGCGGCATGGCCATAGGTGTCGTTGAACATCTTGAAGTTATCGACGTCGATCATGATCAGCGACAGGGTTCCGCCGGAGCGGTTAATCCGCGACAGCTCCGACTGCAAGGCCTGGTCGAAGTAGCGCCGGTTGAAGACGGCGGTCAGGCCGTCTTTCTGGGCCTGTTCTTCAAGCGCCTTGTATAAGTGTTCAAGTTCCTTGCGGGCGTCGACCGCATCGCGCTCGGCCGTCTCGCGCCGACGAACCTGGGCCACCATCCGGGCGCCGCCATACCAGAGAATGAGCAGCAGCAGCGCCACGCCAAAAGCGCGCGCCCAGGCATGACGCCGCCAGTCCGCCAGCACTTCGTTCTTGGACATCGCCACGATGACAAACAGGGGATGGTCCGCCAGGTGCTGGAAACTCTGGATGCGCAGTACGCCGTCCTGCGCCGAGCGGATCTCGACATCGCCGGAAGTCTGGTGCCGGATGTGGTTCTGGAACAGCGGCGAATCGTCGAGGCTCTTGCCGATGGTGTCCGTCATCAGCGGGCGCCGGTGCAGGATGGTGCCGTTGAGGTTGCCCAGCATGATGGCGCCTTCACGTCCGATGTCGAAGCGTTCGTAGAAACGCTGCAGGAAGGCCAGATCGATGGTGCCCAGCACGACGCCGCCGAAGGAGCCGTCGATCTTGTCGATGCGTCTGCTGATGGTCAGTATCCACTGGCCGTTGGATTTGCTTCTGATCGGCTTGCCGATGTAAGGCTTTTCCGAGCGATGGTCGCGGTGGTAGATGAAGTAGTCGCGGTCGGCATTGTTGAACCTGGTTTCCATCGCCGGCTGCGAGTTGACTATCCAGTTTCCCTTTTCGTCATAGACGAACAGGCCTGCCAGTTGGGGCAGGCTGCGCACGCGCATCACCATCATGTCGTGGGTGCGCTCCAGTCCGCGTCCCGAGTGTCCGTCGTGCTCCAGCCGCTCCAGCAGGCCCAGCAGGACGATGTCGACTTCATTGAAGGTCTGGTCGGCATGCTGGGCCAGCGCCATCGCCACATTCGAGTTGGCGCGGGTCGATTCGCTCAGTTCGATATCGCGCTCGCGCATGGCAGACCAGGTCACGAGCAGGACGATGACGATGCATACGCTCACGACGAAGATCTTCGCCGCGTTCGAAGCACAGTTTTTGTAAAGTCCAAACATCGGATCGACCTTATTAGAGATATCGCCTGTGATGCATTCTTCTCCTATAAGTAAAGGCTAGATATCAGGAATAACCTTGCTTTTATCCCAAACCGCTCAGGCTTTGTCTGTGCTGCTCGTCCGGTGTGCCGGCTGTGTTCCCGGGGCTCGGGAATGAAAGAGGATCGCGGGCGCTCGAAAATGCCGCCCGATGTCACCAATCTGTCAGCGTTTCTGCCCGGAAACCCTTGCTGCTGGCGGATTTCAGTCGATCAAAGAAATCCGGCGAAAGCAGCACGACGGTGCAGATTGCGGCTAACATTGCGGCAGTGCGATGTTGGCAATAAGTAAAGATCGCCTGAGTCATCCATCGAATAAAAAAGAAGAACACATGCGTGCGACAGAAACAAAGACCGCCGAAGCCGGTGCGTCATCAGGGGAAATCCATCAGGCGCGCGGGGCGCCCGCTGCCGCACGTCGCGGTGCGGGATGGTGGCGGCACCTGCCGGCGGCATTGGTGCTGGCATTGATCTCATTGAGTTACGCCGCAAGTTATGGCGCGATGATCTTCGGTAGCGGTGGGCCGGAGTTGCTGGTGGCGGGCTTGCCCATTCTGTTCGTGACCACCTGCGTGGCCATGCTGATGCAGGCCTGCTCCAGCACCGTGCCCTTCGTGGTGGCTGGGCCCGATTCGAATTCGGTGGGCATCCTGGCGTTGATGGTGGGAGGGATCTGGAGCGCCATGGAAGGCGCCAGCACCCAGGCTGCCGTGGTGACGGCGCTGGCTGCGGTGGCCGTCAGCACGCTGATGGTCGGCGCCCTGATGCTGGGCCTGGGGGCGGCGCGCCGCGGCAACCTGGTGCAGTTCGTGCCCTTCCCGGTGCTGGGAGGTTTTCTTGCGGGGTCTGGCTATCTGTTATGGACCGGCGCCTTTTCGATGCTGACCGGCCATGCATTTAGTCTCGATAGCGAATTGACGGCGTCGCTGGGGCACCTGCATTGGGTGACCGTGTTGCCAGCGGCGTTGGTGGCCGTGGTCATGCTCGGCCTGCCGGGCCGCAAGTTCAGGCATCCGCTGGCGATGCCGGGCGCGCTGGCGGCGGCGACTGCGCTGTTCTACGCCAGCCTGGCGGGGGCTGGCATGTCGCTGGAGCAGGCGCGCGAGCTGGGCTGGCTGTTCAGACCGCTGCATCTGGCGGGATTGCAGGTGCCGGCGACCTGGGCCTGGGGCGAGATCGACTGGCAGTTATTGTTGTCGCACTACAGCGAGTTCCTGGCCACGGCGGCCGTGATGACGCTCACCATCTTGCTTAACGCGACCAGCATCGGCCTGGCGACGCGGCGCGAGATCGACTTCAACCAGGAGCTGCGCAGTGCCGGGGTGGCCAATATCGTCGCCAGCGCGCTGGGCGGCGTATCGTGCTGCCATTCGCTGTCGCGCAGCTTGCTCAACTTTCGTTTCGGCTCGCGTACCCGTGCCCCGGCCATCATGGCCGCGCTGATCTGCCTGGCTTGCATGCTGTTTTTCCTGCCCTTGGTGTCGTACCTGCCGCGTCCGGTGCTGGCCGGACTGCTGATCGGACTCGGGGGCGGCCTGCTCGATGAATGGCTGATCAAGGCGCGCCATCGCCTGGGGCGGGGCGATTATTCGCTGATCTGGTTGATCCTGGCCGTGATTGCCTTCGATGGCTTCGTCACCGGCGTGGCGCTGGGCATCGTGGTGGCTTGCGTGCTGTTCGTGGTGGAGTACGGGCGCGTGTCCTGCGTGAAGATGGAATTCACCGGCGCCGCGCTGCACTCCAAGCGCGAGCGCACCATGGAAGCCGGCGCCCGGCTCAAGAACGAAGGCGACAAGTTGTTCGGCGTATCGCTGCAGGGGTTCCTGTTCTTCGGCAGCGCCAACCAGATGGTCAATCGGGTGCGCTTTCAATTGCTGCGTCAGCGCAGTTTCGTGGTGGTCGATTTCAGGCATGTGCAGGGCATGGACGCATCGACCTCGCAAAGCTTCGCCAAGCTGGCTCAGTTGTGCGAGCAGCATCAGGTAGAACTGCTGCTGTCGGGGATGGCCGAACATGTCGTCGCGCCGATCAGGCGCGCGTTTCTCGATCGCAGTCCGCCGCGCGAATTCATCGACCTCGATGCTGCGCTGGAATGGGTCGAGGAGCGCCTGCTGGGGCAGGTCGACGGCATCCGCACCGGTGAAGAATTGCTGGTGAGCCTGCAGGAGCATTTCGGCCAATACGAATTGCAGGTGTTGCTGGCGCATACCGAAAAGATCGATCTCGATGCTGGCATCATGCTGTTCGCCAAGGGCGAGATCGGCGACTGCATGTATTTCATCGAAGAAGGGCAGGTCAGCGTGTCGCTGCAGTCAGGCAGCGGTCGGGTACGACTGCGAACCTTCTCGACCGCCACGATCGTGGGGGAGATGGCGCTCTACAGTGGCCAGAAGCGCACTGCCGACGTGGTCACCGACCTGCCCACGCGCGCCTACAAGTTATCGATGGCGCGGCTGCGCCAACTCGAACATGAACAACCAGCGGCGGCGCTGCAACTGCATCATTACGTGGTGCGCATCATGGCCAGTCGCCTGGCGGCCACCAACGAGGCCTACCGGCTGACGCAATAACTAACAGGTCCGGGCTTACAGGGCGCTCTTGATGCCGTTGACCCAGGACTTGGCCGGCAGGCCGGTGGTGGCCTCGATCAGTGCCGCGCGCGCATACAGCGTCGGAAAATCGAACTGCTGGCGCTCCTTGAAGGCAATCGCCACCACATTGCCATCGTGCACTTCGGGCAGCGAGATCACGGTATCGAAGGCAAATTCCATCGCCCGCAGGTTCTTGGCGTAGCTGGGATGGTCGCCGAACAGGTTGACCGTCATCACGCCACCGGGCGCCAGGCTGGCATGGCAAGCCTGGTAGAACTCGGGGGTGTCGAGCACCGGGCCGCGTGCGGTGGCGTCGTACAGGTCGACCTGCAGCGCATCGATGATGCCGTGCCCGGCGGCGTGCAATACAAAATCCATGGCATCGCTTTCGATCAGCATCAGGCGATCATCGGCGGGCGGCAGCTTGAACATGCTGTGGCAGATGGCGATCACGGCCGGGTTCAGTTCGACCGCGGTGACCTGCGCCTGCTCGAACTGCCGATACGAGAACTTGGTCAGCGCCCCGGTGCCCAGGCCGAATTGCACGATGTGGCGCGGGGCCTGGTTGAACAGCATCCAGGCCATCATTTGCTGGGCGTATTCGAGTTCGATCCAGTCGGGCTTGCGAATGCGCATGGCGCCCTGTACCCATTCGGTGCCGAAGTGCAGGTAGCGCACGCCATCGAGTTCGGACAGCGTCACCGGTGCAAACTTGGGCTTGCGCGGTTTGACGGCGTCTGCTTCGAGGCGGCGACGATTGGGGCCGGCCTTGGTATTGGCCTGGGCTTCGATGGATTTTCTGCGAATCAGCATGGTGTCGGACAAAATGGGGCGAGCAGGGCGCGCGGGTGCGCAATGATACCGTGCAGCTGCGGGCGACTGTGCATTTAGCGCATAAGCACATGACGATTCATTACTTCTATGGCGCTCGGGCGTCGTGTGACCATGCTGTCCTTACTCATCTCAGGACTATCATGCAATTCGCATCTATCGCCAAACTGGCCACCGCGCTGACGCTGGCACTGAGCCTGGCGCCGCAAGGCGCGCTGGCGCAAGAAAAGAACAAGATCAAGGTCGGCATCTCGGTGGGCAGCGCCGAAGCCATCTTCGAAGTCGTCAAGAAAGTCGCCGCTCGTGACGGCCTGGATATCCAGACCATCGTCTTCAGCGATTACTTGCAGCCCAACGCCGCACTGGCCGCCGGCGACCTCGACGCCAATGCCTTCCAGCACCAGCCTTACCTGGACAGCCAGATCAAGACCCGCGGCTACAAGATCGTACCGGTCGGTCTGACCATCACGGCGCCGCTGGGTATCTATTCTAAGAAGTATCGTTCGATCGACCAGTTGCCCAATGGCGCTTCGATCGGCATCCAGAACGACCCCTCCAACGGCAACCGTGCCCTGCTGCTGTTGCAGAAAGCGGGCCTGATCAAGCTCAAGGCAGGCGCTGGCGAAAATGGCGTCAACGCCACCCCGCTGGACGTGATCGACAATCCGAAGAAGCTCAAGCTGGTCGAGCTGGACGCGGCCCAGTTGCCACGTTCGCTGGATGACCTGGCGGCCGCCTCGATCAATAACGACTATGCCTTCAAGGCCGGCCTGTCGTTGCAGAAGGACACCATCGCCGTGGAAGATCCACGCGGCCGTTATGCCAACATCATCGCCACCCGTACCGAAGACAAGGACAAGCCCTGGGCCAGGAAGCTGGTGCAGGCCTATCATTCGGACGAAGTGCGCAAGTTCATCGAGAGCGAGTACAAGAACTCGCTGGTGCCGGCGTTCTGATTTTTGGCAAGGAACGACGCTGGGTCCTGACTTTCGTCAGGACGACGGAGGCGGGGCGGTTTAGTGCTTTCGGCGCCGTCGTCCCTGCGCAGGCAGGGACCCAGCGTCTTTTCGTTATTCTCGGCCGCGCAAGCGCGCTGACATCGAACACCCCTCAATTCCCGTTCCCGGTAAGGCCCAGTCGTTATAAACTGCGGTCCATGCTCAAAACACTCATTTTCTGCCTCAAGCTGGCGATCGTATTCGGCGGCATCGTCCTGTTCGGGCGGGCGATCCAGTACCTGATCTTCAACGGCGGATTCTCGGGTGAGTTCTACGACTACCTCTTCATGCGCAAGTAATAACAGCGGTTGCCAAGACCATCGCCTATCCAGCGATGTTATTCTCGGCGCACGCTTCAATTCGTGCTTCACATCGCAGTTCAACCCGTAGTCGAACCTGAGGATCCACGGCAATGAGTCACATCCACTTCATCGGTGGCGAAAAAGGCGGCGTCGGCAAATCGCTGGTCGCCCGTGTGTTGGCCCAGTATTTTGTCGACCGCAATATCCCCTTCAGCGGTTTCGATACCGACAAGTCGCATGGCGCGTTGCTGCGCTTCTATGGTGATTTTTCGGCGCCGCTGACGCTCGACCAGCACGACAGCCTGGACCCGCTCATCGAGCGCGCGCTCGAAGATCCGCAGCGTCGCATCCTGGTCGACCTGGCGGCACAGACCCAGCACTCGCTGGCCGCATGGATCGAGGATTCGGGCGTGCTCGATTTCGCGGCGGAACAGGGCATCACCCTGACCTGGTGGCATGTGATGGATACCGGCCGCGATTCGGTGGACTTGCTGCGCAAGTGGCTCGACCAGTTTGGCGGGCGTCTCAAGCTGGTGCTGGTGTTGAATGAAGTGCGCAGCGACCGCTTCGATATCCTGGACGCCTCGGGCGAGCGCGAACGGGCCGAAACGCTGGGCGCGACGGTGATTTCGCTGCGCCGCCTGCCCGACGCCACCATGCTCAAGATCGACCAGCAAAGCGCCAGCTTCTGGGCCGCACTCAATCATCCGGATCGCGCCACGGCAGGCCTGGGTCTGCTGGAGCGCTCGCGCGTGAAGGTGTGGCTGAATCGGGCCTATGCCGAAATCGACAAGCTGGCGTTGTAAGGCGGGCGCCAGGCTGTCGATAGAACGATGCCGTCCGGCTCGGGCTGGACGGCATTTTCGTTTCTGCTTGGTAAATTCATCCCAAAAGGTAGTACGGCAATACATGTACTCTATTCTGTACATGTTCTAGGATTAAGTCTGTTTGTGGATTTCTTGGAGAAACCGATGCGCACCGTCCACTTTACCGACGCTCGCAGCAATTTGAAGACGGTGATTGATCGCGTCGTTGAGGATGCGGATGTCACGCTGATTACGCGTCGTGATGCGCCGAATGCGGTGGTGATGTCACAAGACTACTTCGACAGTTTGATGGAAACAGTATATTTACTACGTTCGCCAGCGAATGTTGCTCATCTCGAGCGCTCGATTGCCCAGCTTCGCGATGGGAGTATCACCGAACGCGCCATCGAAGAAGATCAATGAGCGCCCGGCGCGTGTTCATCGAAGAAGATCAATGAGCGCCCGGCGCGTGTTGTTCACCGCTGAAGCTTGGGATGACTATCAATACTGGCAGACACAAGACCGAAAAACACTCAAGCGTATAAATCAGTTGATCCGTGAGACTCAGCGGACCTCCTTCGAAGGTGTCGGCAAGCCGGAGCCTCTCAAGGCAAATCTTTCCGGCTTCTGCTCGCGTCGAATTGACGAGGTGAATCGGTTGGTCTATGAAGCGCCAGAAGGGCAGATCAACATCGTCTCCTGTCGCTACCACTATCAGTAATTTCCCTGCGTATTTATTCCAGCATTGCAGTCACATCCGCCGTGGCGAGGATCGACGCATAGTCCATCGCCAGGTTGGCCAGCGAGAGGGCATGCACATCTTCAGCGGGCCAACTGTGTCCACGGGCATCCTGCAGATCGAACGTGTAGGTCGCATCGGACAGCACGATCGTGTCCAGGCCAAGATTGCCGCTGCTGCGGGCGGTGCTTTCCACCGAGTTATTCGTGATCGCACCGGCTATCACCACCTGCTCGATCGAACGAGTCCTTAGCCAGCGTTCCAGGCCGGTGGCAATAAAAGCATCTGGAACATTCTTTTCGACGACGTGTTCTTCGCTCGCTGGCACGAACAAAGATTGAAATTCGACACCGCTTTGCCCGGGCCAGAACACGGATTTCGGCGACTTGGATATATGGCGGACATGCACGATGGGCCGCTTCTGCGCACGCCATGTAGACAGAAGCTGATGGAGCCTGGATTCGGCCTCGGGGTTATTTCGTGGTCCAAATCGAGGATCGTTCAGCCCTTGCTGCATGTCGATGATCAGAAGCGCTGCATTCTTGTTGATGTTCATGGTGAGTTTGAGCGGAAAAGATAACAGCACACTATGTGGTCAATGATGCGGCCAATCAATACTTATGGATCGCTTGCGGTGGCAGTGCCAGCGGCTTCACCAGACAACTAGCCCGCCTGGCTCGATGCGCTCAGGTCGCGCACGCTGCGCTCGAATGCCGGGTCGGCCAGATAGGCCACGTTGAGCCGGGTCCAGGGTCTCGGGGCGAGCCGGTCGACGAAGAAGATCGCGCCGGGCGCCAGCACCACGCCATGCTTGAGGCAATGCTGGGTCAGCAGGTTGGCATCGGCAATGGGAGGGAACCGCGCCCAGAGATACAGGCTCTGCTGCGGGCGGCAGAATACCTCTGCCCCCAGCCGGTCAAGAATCTCCAGGCCGCGACGCGTGGCGTTGCGCACGCGTTCCTGCAGGCGCATGGTGTGCAGCTTGAATTCGTCGTCCTTGAGGATGGCGTCGTAGACCCGTTCGGAATATTCCGAGCCGGTGGTGTGCACCAGCATCTTGATGTCGGCCAGTTCTTCGATGCGGCCCTGGTTGCCGGCGATGAACCCCACGCGCAGCGCAGCCGAAATCGATTTGGAAAAACTGCCGATGTAGAGCGTGTTGCGCAACCCGTCCAGCGCCGACAGGCGCACCGTCGATGCCGGCTTGAAGTCGGCCATGGCGTCGTCCTCCACCACCAGCAACCTGTATTTCTCGGCGATGCGCAGCAATTGATGAGCCTTGGCCGGAGAAATGTCGGAGCCGGTCGGGTTGTGGGCCGAGGTCTGCACGAAGAACAGCTTGGGGCGATGCAGCCTGACCAGGTTTTCGAGCGCCTCGAGGTCGGGGCCATCGGCCATGCGCGGCACGCCCAGCATGCGCGCGCCATGCATCTGCAACTTGCCGAACAACGGATAGTAGCCAGGGTCGTCCACCAGCACCGGTTCGCCATGATTGAGATAGCGCCGGATGATGATGTCCATCGCATGGTTGGCGCCGAAGGTGGTGACCACTTCGCGGGGCGCGCAATGAATCGCGTGGTCGGACAGGCGCAGCGCCACCCGCTGGCGCAAGCCGATATTGCCCAGGCGCGAACCATATCGATACAGCGTCAACCCGGAAGTGCGCACCACCTGCCGATGATATTTGTCCAGCCGCATGTCGGCCAGCCAATCCACCGGCGGGAAGCCTTCGCCCAAGTGCGAATGCCCGGGGTCGCGCACGAACTGCTGGCGCATCATCCAGATGCGGTCCAGCGCGCGGTTGTAGGGCTGCAGGTCATCGTCATCGGTGGCCGCCGGGCTATTGGCGCGCACGAAGAATCCCTTGCCGTGGCGTGACTCGACCAGGCCTTGCGAGGCCAGCATTTCATAGGCGGTGATGACCGTGTTCTTCGACACGCCATGCTGTGCCATGTACCTGCGCAGCGAGGGCAGGCGGTCGCCGGTCTTGAGGATGCCATCGGCAATCTGGCGCGAAATCTCGCTGGCAATCTGCTGCGTCAAGGTGTCTCGGGCCATGTTTTTTCCGTGGGTACAGATTTCAGGTGTCCGCTCTAACTGTACCTTTTTGATGCAGACAGTGCGGGGTAGTATGCATTCAGCCAACACATACATCAACTACGGAGACAAAAGAATGGCTCTCGATTCGCGCCTGTCGAATTTTCGCAACCTCACGCCCGCGCAACGCGTCGACCATCTGCAGGACCTGCTGCAACTCTCGTCCGAAGACGTGACCCTGCTCAAGAATGCCGGCGGCCTGTCGCTGGAACGTGCCGACGGCATGATCGAAAACGTGGTCGGCAAGTTCGAACTGCCCTACGGCATCGCCACCAATTTCCAGGTCAATGGCCGCGATGTGCTGGTGCCGCTGGTGGTGGAAGAACCTTCGGTGGTGGCCGCTGCGTCCTACATGGCCAGGCTGGCGCGTGCCGGCGGTGGTTTCCTGACCTCCAGCAGCGCGCCGCTGATGCGCGCGCAGGTGCAGATCGTCGGCCTGAGCGACCCGCATGGCGCCCGTCATAGCCTGCTGCGCAACAAGGACGAGATCATCGCCCTGGCCAATACCAAGGACGCGTTGCTGATCAAGCTGGGCGGTGGTTGCCGTGACATCGAGATCCACACCTTCGAGTCGAGCCCGATCGGCCCGATGGTGGTGGCGCACCTGATCGTGGATGTGCGCGATGCGATGGGCGCCAACACCGTCAACACCATGGCCGAAGCGGTCGCGCCGCTCATCGAGAAGGTCACCGGCGGCAAGGTGCGCCTGCGCATCCTGTCGAACCTGGCCGACTTGCGCCTGGCGCGCGCCCAGGCGCGCTTCGCGCCGGAAGTATTCGATACCGCCGAGCTGAAGGGCGCCGATGTCATCGACGGCATCATCGAAGCCTATACCTTCGCGGCCATCGATCCCTATCGTGCCGCCACCCACAACAAGGGGATCATGAACGGCATCGACCCGCTGGTGGTGGCCACCGGCAATGACTGGCGCGCCATCGAGGCGGGTGCGCATACCTATGCCTGCCGCAACGGTCACTACGGTTCGCTGACGACCTGGGAAAAAGATAACAACGGCCATCTGGTCGGCACCATCGAAATGCCGATGGCACTGGGCCTGGTGGGGGGCGCCACCAAGACGCACCCGATGGCGCAGCTGTCGTTGCGCATCCTGGCCGTCAAGAGCGCGCAGGAACTGGCCGAGATCGCCGTGGCGGTCGGCCTGGCGCAGAACCTGGGCGCCTTGCGCGCGCTGTCGACCGAGGGCATCCAGCGCGGGCACATGGCGCTGCATGCGCGCAATATCGCCTTGCTGGCCGGCGCTGCCGGCGACGAGATCGATTGGGTCGTCAAGCAGATGGTGCAGGAGAAAGACGTGCGCACCGACCGCGCCACCGCGCTGCTCAACGAACGGCGCGCCAAGTGAGCAGTACGCCTGCGGTGCAACTGGTCGAGGTTGGCCCGCGCGATGGTCTGCAGAACGAAAAACGGATGCTCACGCCCGAGGTGCGCCTCGAGCTGATCGGCAAACTGGTGGCCGCCGGTCTCACGGCGATCGAGGTCGGTTCCTTCGTTTCGCCCAAGTGGGTGCCGCAAATGGCGGGCAGCGACCAGGTCGTGCGCCAGGCCAGCGGCATCGACGGCCTGCGCGCCAGTGCGCTGGTGCCCAACCTCAAGGGAATGGAAGCGGCGCTGGCGGCTGGCTGCAAGGAGATCGCGGTCTTTGCTGCGGCCTCCGAAACCTTCTCGCAGAAGAACATCAATTGCAGCATCGCCGACAGCATCGAACGCTTCCGGCCGGTGATGGCGCTGGCGCAGGCCAATGGCGTGGCGGTGCGCGGTTATGTGTCTTGCGTGATGGGTTGTCCGTATGAGGGGCCGATCGCGCCGCCGGCAGTGGCTGGCGTGACGGCGCAGTTGCTGGCGCTGGGCTGTTATGAAATCAGCCTGGGCGACACCATCGGCGCCGGCACGCCGCACAACACCCGCGAGCTGGTGCGGGCCTGTGCCGAGGTGGCGCCGCTGTCCGCGCTGGCGGGACATTTTCACGATACCTGGGGCATGGCGGTGGCCAATGTCCAGGCGGCATTCGACGCCGGCATTCGGACGTTCGATGCATCCGTGTCGGGGCTGGGCGGCTGTCCTTATTCGCCCGGCGCGACCGGCAACGTCGCCACCGAAGACCTGGTGTATCTCTTTGACGGGCAGGGCGTGCGTACCGGCGTAGACCTGGACGCACTGATCGCTGCCGGCGCGTTCATCGACGCCTGGCTCGAGCGACCCAGCGCATCACGCGTGGCGCGTGCGCGCAAGGCGACGCTGGCGGCAGCACATTCATAAAAACGGAGACAAGACATTCTATGGTTGCACAACAACTCGAAAGCATCGTTCGCGCCCACGGCAGCTTGAGCGGCGTGGTCGTGCTCGACCTCACGCGCGTCGTCGCCGGGCCTTATTGCGCGATGATCCTGGCCGATCTGGGCGCGACCGTGATCAAGATCGAACATCCTCGCGATGCCGACCTGACGCGCGAATTCCCGCCATTCCGGCAACTGGGCGATAAGCACGTCAGCGGCTTCTTTGCGCAGTACAACCGCAACAAGCTGGCCGTCAATCTCGATCTCAAGAGCGAAGAAGGCAAGCAGGTCTTCCTGGAAATGGTCGCCAAGGCGCACATCGTCATGGAGAATTTCCGGCCCGGCACCATGGACAAGCTGGGTCTGGATTACCAGACCCTCAAGGCGGCCAATCCGGCCATCGTCTTTGCTGCCGTCAGCGGCTTCGGCCAGTCCGGCCCGAATCGCACCCGGCCCGCCTATGACAGCACCGCCCAGGCCACCGGCGGCCTGTGGTCAATGAACGGGTTGGCGGAAGAGCCGATGCGCGTGGGCACGGTGCTGGGCGACCTGTCGGCCGGGCTGTTTGCCGCGGTCGGCGCGCTGGCGGCGCTGCGCCAGGCCGAGCGCACCGGGCAGGGGCAGATGGTGGACGTGTCGCAACAGGATGCGATTGTCTCGCTGACCGAAAACGCAGTCGTCACTTATACCGAGACCGGCAAGGTGACCACGCCCAGCGGTAACGGCCACCCCTTCGTCAAGCCGTACGGGCGTTATCGGTGCAAGGATGGCTACGTCTTTTTTGGCGCCTACACCGACAAATTCTGGATGGAAGCCTGCAAGACCTTCGGCGACGAGGAAATGGCGGCCGACCCGGAAGTGGCGACCATGGCCCAGCGTTTCGAGCAGGGCGTGTATGAACGCAAGGTCGATCCGGCGGTGCGCCGCTGGTGCGGCAAGTACACCAAGGCCGAACTGGAGGCGATGGTGGGCGACCGCTTTCCGCTGTCGCCGATCAAGGGCATCGACGAAGTGGTCGCCGATCCGCATCTCAGACAGCGCGACATGCTGGTCTCGGTGCAGTACGAAGAGGCCAGTTTTTCGGTCTTCGGCAATCCCGTGAAGCTGTCCGGCGGTACCTTCGAGCGGGGCGCCAGCGCGCCGTCGGCGGGGCAGCACAACGAGGGCGTCTACAGCGGCTGGCTGGGCATGGACCACACGCGTTACGCCGAGCTGCAGCGGCTTGGCGTGATCTGAGGCGGAGCACAGACCATGGGACTGCTTACCGAGGCCATCACCGGCAGCATAGGCGCGAGCCTGCCGCCTTATACCTTCGAGATCACACGCAACGACATTCGCAAGTATGCGGTGGCGACCAATCAGCAGGAGGAGCGTTTTCGTCGCGGCGACGAGGCGCCGTTGCTGTTCCTGTTCAGCGCCATCATGCCCATCACGCCGCTCGACCGCCTGCTGGCCGATGGCCATATGCCGGACAGCCCGCTGATCCCGGAGCTGCCGCTCAAGCGCATCATGGCCGGCGGCAGCCAGTACGAGGTGTTCGGCACCCTGCGCTGCGGGGACGTGCTGACCGTGCGGCAGACGCTGGTGGACATCTATGAAAAGAACGGCGCCAATGGTGCGTTGATCTTTCTCGTTTTCGAAAACCGCTTCGAGGATGCCCAGGGAAATCCTGTGGTCATCGAGCGGCTGACCAGGATCGCGCGATGAGCCAGTTTTCAATGAAGACGGCCGCCATCGGCCAGGCGCTGCCGACCCGTTCGTACCAGGCGGGCACGGTGCAATTGTTTCTCTATAACGCGGCGATTTGGAATGCCCACCGGATTCATTACGACCTGCCGTATGCGCAGGGCGTCGAACAGCACCCGGCATTGCTGGTCGACGGTCCGTTGCAGGGCGACTGGCTGATGCAGCTGGTCTATGAACTGATGGATGCAGCCGACGAGTTGCAAGGCTTCAGTTATCAGAACCGGCAATCGGCCTACGTCGATGAGGTGCTGACCCTGAGCGGGCAGGTGGCCGCCGTCGACGGCGAGCGCGTCACGCTGACGCTGTCGCTGGCCAACACCCGGGGCCAGATCACGACCATGGGCCAGGCCACGGTCCGGCGCGCGACGCACTGATCAAATCGTTTCAGGTTCGGTTCCTGCCCGCTCGCGCCGGCAGGGGGGCGCCGTGCACCCCGCAGAAAGCCACGTATTTGCAGTACCCACTAAAACAGCAATGGAGGACGACACCGTGCAATCATCTCAATCTTCTCTCACTTCGTCTGTGCCCGGGGCGGTAGATGCCTCCGGTTCCGGCGGCGGCTATAACCTGTTCGAGGTCTGGGGCGACACCGTCGACGCTCGTCACCTGGGCCTGTCGATCGGCATCGGCGCGGCCATCAGCCTCGGGTTGTATGCGCTGGCCGAATTCTCGCTGCGACGTCTCATGGACAACGCCCAGATGGCGCATGCCTACGCCATGCTGGGTGGCATCGTCGGCTGCCTGCTCGGCGGCATCGTCAGTGCCTTGTTGTTCAAGCCCAAGAGGGTGGTCCAGGAAGAGGTCGCGGACGAAGCCTTCCGTGCCACTGTGCTGGCTGACCTCACCAAGCAGTATGGCGACCTGGGCCGGCTGGAAGACGTGGCGCCGGAAGTATTGGCCGAGATGAAGGAACTGGGCCTTTACGATATGTTCTTGCAAGCCCAGCAGCAGTTGCCGGAGCAGGCCAGCGCGCCGGCGGGGCTGCGTCCTGTCCTCGCCGGCAACGGAGGCTGACATGGATCCATTGATGTTCGATATCGTCTCGGCGCTGGGTTTCTCGCTGATGGGGGCCGTGCTGTTTTCGGCCATCGGCCTGGTCTCTGGCACCGACGAGACCACCACCCTGGCGCCCTTGACCATGCTGGTGGTGCTGTTGGGGGCGCCGCCCGCATCGGTGCTGGCGTTCTTCATCGCCGGTGCGGTAGCCAAGCACATGACCCACGCCGTGCCGACTGCGTTGTTAGGCATTCCTGGCGACACGTCTGCGGTGGCCTTGATCGGCGACGCCAACGTGCTGCGACGACTGGGCGTGCCGCACATCGCGTTGCGCAAGATGTTGTCGGGCGGCGCCATTGCGGCGCTTATCGCGGTGCCGGTCTCGATCGCCTTTGCGGTGGTGCTGGCGCCGTTTGGCGAGATGATCAAGCAGTTTGCGCCCTGGGTATTCCTGAGTGCGGCGCTGCTGATCGCTTATTTTTCGGCGGGTCGCTGGGCCGCAATGCTGGCGCTGGTGCCGTTCGTGCTGCTGATCGTCGCGCTGCAGACTCTGACCGCGAAGTATGGCACCAAGCTATCGGTCAGTTACTTTCTGGGAATCGCCGTCGCCCCGTTGATCGCGTCACTGTTCTCGCTGCTGTCGCCGCAGGCGCGTGAAGGCATGCGACGCCAGGAGTTCAAGGTGTTTTCGCTGGCGCCGGACGTGAAGGCGTGGAAAGGGTATTTTCCCAATCCCTTCAAGGTGATGAGTCGCCGCCAGGCTGGCGTGACGGCTGCGGCTGCGGCGGTATCAAGCGCGACCTTCGTCTTCAGTCCGGTGGCCATGGCGGTAGTGGTGGGCGAACTGATCGGCGGGCGCATCAAGCAGGCCTACGAGCGTGTGACCACTGTCATTACTGCGCGCAACGGCATCTCGGAATCGACCTACATCGCCGAGACGCTGATTCCGCTGATCGCCTTCGGACTGCCCTTGAGCCCGGTGGCAGCGGGCCCGGCCGGACCGTTATTCAATGCGCCGCCGCGTTTTTCGGTCGACACCGCGACGGGGCAGGTCAACAACCTGCACAACATGCTCTCGATCCCCGAGTTCTTCTGGTTCACGCTGATGGCGGTGGTGATTGCGCTGGTGATCGCCTATCCGTTCGCGATGAACTATGCGCACAATGCTGCCTCGTTCGTGGCGCGCAAGGTCAGCCATGAAGCCGTGATCGCCACCTTCATCGGGCTGGTGCTGGTGATCGGCCTGTGGGAGGGCGGCATCCTGGGACTGATGGTGATCCTGTCGATCGGAATGCTGGGTGGTTTTCTGGAGCGGCTGGTCGGGTTCAACATCGGCGTGCAGTTCATGGGCTACTACACGGCGGTGCTGTCAGTGCCGGCGCTGATTGCAGCGTTCAAATGAAGGGCGATCCCGCTTCGTGCGCGGAGCGGGATCGCGTTCTGGCGTGGTTTGACCTGAAAACCTTGTCAGGCGTTTAGCGCCTGCCATGACGTCAGTTTCTGGTCATACGACAGCGATGCATGGGCCGGGCTGCTGGAGGGCAAACTTATAATCCGGTATTCTCCGGCGCGTTCTCCCAGCGCCTTCAACCCGATCTTGGCGGCAGTCCCGCCATTGAAGGCAATCGTCTTCAGGGCCGGCAAGGTGTCGATCAGCGTCAGCAGGTCATTCTGTGTATGGTCACGGATCTCGCTGTCGAGACTGCCCGTGCGCCTGGCATTGGCGATGACGTCCCATAATCCGATCTGGTGCGCCAATACGGTAGACAACCGGGTTTCGTAATCCATTGCGACCAGGTCAACACCAATCACCTCACCCACCAGCCGCCAGAAGTTATTACGCGGATGCCCATAATACTGACTGGCCGCCAGCGAGGCCGCCCCAGGCAAGCTGCCCAGTATCAACACCCTTGTATCACTGGCCACCACCGGCGCAAAGCTGGCCAGCACCGGATCGCTGGCGGTGAAGTTAACCGGTTGCCTGCGGGACCGGGAAGATACGGAAGAACTGGGTTTGCGAGCAGCCATCTGGATTGGGCGGGAATTCGGTTCGGATGAAATTAATTACACGTAGCGCACCCGGCAACACATCAGGCGACAATACGCCACGATGTTAGCGCACCCGCGCCGATAGCGTCATTACCCAATACTTAATCTTCAATCCCCAACCATCGGAGAAAGACATGGCAGACAAGGTTATCCTGGTAACAGGCGGCAGTCGCGGCATCGGCGCGGCCACGGCAAGACTGGCGGCGCAGCGTGGCTATGCGGTGGCGGTCAACTATGTATCCAATCGTGCAGCCGCCGATGCGGTAGTGGCCGATATCGTGCAGGGCGGCGGGCGCGCCATCGCCGTGGCGGGGGATGTGTCGAAGGAAGACGATATCGTCCAGCTGTTTGCTACCGTCGACCGTGAGTTGGGCCCGCTGACGGCGCTGGTCAACAATGCCGGCATCCTCGAACACCAGTCGCGGTTGGACGAGATGACCACCGAACGCATCAATCGGGTCCTGATCGCCAACATCACCGGTAGTTTGCTGTGCGCCCGTGAAGCCGTGCGTCGCATGTCGACCCGGCACGGCGGTCGTGGCGGCGCCATCGTCAACCTGTCTTCCATGGCGGCCAAGCTGGGCGGGCCGGGCGAATATGTCGATTACGCCGCCTCCAAGGGCGCCATCGATGCCTTCACCATCGGCCTGGCCAAGGAAGTCGCGGCCGAGGGCATTCGCGTCAATGCAGTGCGCCCGGGACTGATCTACACCGATATCCACGCCAGCGGCGGCGAGGCAGGGCGGGTCGACCGCCTCAAGGATGCAGTGCCGATGAAGCGCGGCGGCACCGCCGAGGAAGTGGCCAATGCGATCCTGTGGCTGGTGTCGGACGAGTCATCCTATGCCACCGGTACCTTCATCGATGTCTCCGGCGGTCGGTAACATGTTGTGACGGTGCCAACCGCTGATGTGCCATGCTTTGGTTTAAGATGACGTTTGTTGTTTGGATTCGGCCGGCATGGCCACATTTCAGTTGGAGTATTGGTATGAAAAAATTCATTGCAGTAGTGGCCCTCGGGTTGATGGCCACAGGTTGCGCCGTCACCCCCAATTCGGCCAGCGTCTATAACACCCGCCAGGCACAGGGAGAGCAAACGGTGCGCATGGCGGTGGTCGAATCGATTCGTCACGTCACCATCGACAAGGGCGCCAGCGGCGTCGGCACGCTGGCAGGTGGCGCGCTCGGTGGCATTGCCGCGGGTTCCGCCATCGGCGGCGGTAACGGCGCACTGGCCGCTGGCATCGTCGGCGCGCTGGCAGGTGGCGTCGTCGGTAACCAGGTCGAGTCGCGCGTGGCTAACCGGCCCGGCCTCGAAATCACCGTGCGCCTGGAAAACGGCGAACTGCGCGCCATTACCCAGGATGCCGATGAAGCCTTCCAGGTCGGCGAACGGGTGCGCCTGCTGTCCAATGGACGCACCACACGCGTGACGCACTAAATCGTCGTCTGCTCAATAAAAAACCCGCATTCTCGGAATGCGGGTTTTTTTATGGGCAGGCCGATCGGATCAGGCCGATGTGCCGCTAGTGGGCGGCGTCTCGGCGACTTCTTTCTTGCGGCGATTGATCAGCCAGATATACACCACCGTCTGCAATAGCGCCACCGTGCTGCCGATGATGACTTCACCCACCCGCATCAGCGCCAGGTGCAGTTCTTCACCCAGCCCGTGGCCGGTGAAAGCGGCCGATAGCAGGATCACCACCGTGGCCGGCCCCAGGCGCCAATTACTGGGATAGTTCTGCAACAGCATGGCCACGATGACGGCCGCCGTCAGCGCCACCAGCATGGCCAGGAAGGTGGGGCCGAAGATCACCAGCGCAAGGCACGAAACGATGCAGCCCGAGATGGTGTTGATCAGCCGCGCCCGGAAGTTTGCCTTGGCCATCGTCATGTCCGGCTCGGTGACGATGATCAGCGAGATCATCGCCCAGTAAGGCTCGGCAACGCCCGCCGCGCGCAACCCGTACCAGAGGATCAGGCAGCCCGACAGGATCTTGACCAGATAGGCCAAGGCATTCTTGCGGGGATTGATGAAGTTGAGTTCCATTCAATCCATTACTTGGAGAGCTGGTCCTGCGCTTGTTTCAGCTCGGCCTCGGCGTCCTGCAGTTTCTTTTCCTGCTTGGCGACCTTGTCGGATTTACCCTTGGCCTGCGCTTTTTCCAGGTCGATGCGACGCTTGGCGACTTGCTGTTCCTTCTTCTTGACGTCGGCTTCGCGCTCGCGACGCAGGCCTTCATCGGTGCAGTTGGCGTTCAACTGCTTCTGGGCGATCTTGAGCTTGGCTTCCTGGGCGTGGTTGCCGTGCTTCTGGGCCTGCTCCAGCTGGTTCTGTACATCGGCCTTCTTGGCCGCGCAGCCGGTCAGGGCCTGTGCCGATGCGCCGGTACTGGCCGCAGCGCAGACTAACAATGTCAGTGACAGCGTAACAATCTTGTTCATCCCGTTCTCCTTTTGTGATCCAGCAAGAATCGTCACTTTACCCCATCGCAAATGAAATCGGCGACCCGCAGGCCGCCGATTTCGTTACACGGGCGTATCCGTCATTTACCTGGATGCCATGCCCAGCAGCATGTCGTTCATGCGCTTGACGAAGCTGGCCGGGTCGGTCAGTGCGCCACCTTCAGCCAGCAGGGCCTGGTCGAACAGCAGGTGCGACCAGTCGTCGAACTTGGCTTCTTCGTACTTCAGGCGTTGCACCAGCGGATGGTCGGGATTGATTTCCAGGATCGGCTTGGACTCCGGCGCATCTTGCCCGGCCGCCTTGAGCATGCGCACCAGGTTGCCCGACAGTTCGTTGTCGTCGGCCACCAGGCAGGCAGGGGAGTCGGTCAGGCGTGAGCTGACGCGCACTTCCTTGGCCTTGTCGCCCAGGGCGGTCTGCATCTTGCCGACCAGGTCCTTGTACTCGTTTTGGGTTTCCTCGTGCTGCTTCTTTTCGGCTTCATTCTCGAGCGAACCCAGGTCCAGCCCGCCCTTGGCCACCGAAGCCAGTTCGCGGCCGTCGAATTCGGTCAGGAAGGACAGCATCCATTCGTCGACGCGGTCGGTCAGCAACAGGACCTCGACACCCTTCTTGCGGAAGATTTCCAGGTGCGGGCTGTTCTTGGCCGCCAGGTAGTTTTCGGCGGTGACGTAGTAGATCTTGTTCTGGCCTTCCTTCAGGCGGCCGACGTAATCGGCCAGCGAGGTGACCTGGGCGTCGCTGTCGTTATGGGTCGAGGCAAAGCGCAGCAGCTTGGCGATGCGTTCTTTGTTAGGCGCATCTTCGCCGATGCCTTCCTTGAGCACCTGGCCGAACTCGGTCCAGAAGCCGGCGTACTTGTCCTTTTCGGCCTGCTCTTCGCTGTTGGCCAATTCTTCCAGCAGGCCCAGCACGCGCTTGGTCGAGCCTTCGCGGATGGCGCGCACGTCGCGCGATTCCTGCAGGATTTCACGCGACACGTTCAGCGGCAGGTCGGCCGAATCGATCACGCCCTTGACGAAGCGCAGGTACACCGGCAGCAACTGCTCGGCGTCGTCCATGATGAACACGCGCTTGACGTAGAGCTTGATGCCGCCGCGCTTGTTGCGATCCCACAGGTCGAACGGGGCGCGGGTCGGCACATACAGCAACTGGGTGTACTCGCTGCGGCCTTCGACCCGGTTGTGGGTGAATGCCAGCGGCGCGCCGAAGTCGTGCGAGATGTGCTTGTAGAACTCTTCGTATTGCTCGGGGCTGATGTCGGACTTGCTGCGGGTCCACAGGGCGCTGGCCTGGTTGACGGTTTCCAGTTCGTCCTTCTTGACGGTCTCTTTCTTTTCTTCGTCCCATTCTTCGGCCTGCATGCGGATCGGCAGCGCGATGTGGTCCGAATACTTGCGGATGACCGACTTGATCTGCCAGTCCGACAGGAACTCGTCTTCACCCTCGCGCAGGTGCAGGATGATGTCGGTGCCGCGCTTGGGCTTGTCGATCGCCTCGACCGAGAAGTCGCCGGCGCCGGTCGATTCCCAGCGCACGCCCTGGTCGGCGGCGGTGCCGGCGCGACGGCTTTCGACCGTGATGCGATCGGCCACGATGAAACCCGAATAGAAGCCCACGCCGAACTGGCCGATCAGGGCTGCATCCTTCTGCTGGTCGCCCGACAGGCGCGAAAAGAATTCCTTGGTGCCCGACTTGGCGATGGTGCCCAGGTGCGAGATCGCCTCGTCACGGTTCATGCCGATGCCGTTGTCGGAAATGGTGATGGTGCGGGCGGTCTTGTCGACGCTGACGGTAATGGCCAGCTCAGGGTCGTCTTCGAACAGGGCGCCGTTGTTGATCGCTTCGAAGCGCAACTTGTCGGCGGCGTCGGAGGCGTTCGAGATCAGCTCACGCAGGAAGATTTCCTTGTTGGAATACAGCGAGTGGATCATCAGCTGCAGCAACTGCGTGACTTCGGCCTGGAAGCCCATGGTCTGTTTGTCGGATGCCATGTTTATTTCCTTAAAAGCAAGAGTGGGAAGGAGTCAGTGCGCGGCAATCGGGCATGCCAGCAGGCGGCATGCGATCGCGACCTGCTGGATATAGGGAGGTCTTGGCAGATTTCAACTGTCAGGGTGATGCTTTTCGTACACGTTCTAGAAGTTTATTAAATTCCTGATAGCCGCCTGGCAACAAAATAAAGATAATTGGCGCGCGATGATCTGAATCAACATCCGTCAAGCTTATTGAAATCAAAGGGTTTTTTAGTCTTTTGTGTCATTTTCGTGAAATGCGCGGGTGCTAAAATAGTTTTTGTCAGAATACAAATATTTACGGCCTTATAATCTCCAGTTGTCGATAAATAACAAAAATAAGATTGTTATTTCAATAACAATTATCTGAGGTTAGGGTAAAGGCCTGTGAATACAGGCAGTTGATGATGACAACCGGCATCAGGGGCCGGTTCTTTCTTATTCTTTGATTGGGGCAGGGAAGGCTGGTTGGTGCCAGTCTGACGCGTTGATGATAGTTCTCAAAAGCAAACGTATCTTATTGGGCGTTTCGCTCGGCCTTGGGGCGTCGAGCGCCGCCATCGCCGCCGAAGTCGCCACACCCGAGGCGCCATTGTCGCCGCCGGTCCAGGTCGAACGACTCGAAGCACCGCCGCAGATCCGCCTTGGCGTGGATCCTGCCGGACCGGCCGCCGCCGATGTCAGGCTGCCGGCGCTGTTGCCGATGGATGCCAAGTCCGGGCCCAGTCCGGATGACGAGATCCTGGTGCTGCTGCGCCAGGCCGATCCCGAATTCAAGACCAGCACCATCACGCTGCCGCAGATCGCCATCGCCGCCGAGGGCGAGCCGGTGCCGAACCTGACCTTGCAACAGGTGCTGGATCTGGCCCTCAATAACAGCTACAGCTACGCCGCCACTTCGGCGCAGGCCGACCAGGCCGGTTATGCCGCCAAGGTCGCCGCCGGCCAGATGGGCCCGACCCTCGATGTGCGGGCACAGAAAGGGCAGGAGTATTCGTCGCCGTCGTCGGTGATCGATCCCAATACCGGCCTGATCCAGCGCGCTTCCGACCACAAGCGCTGGGATGTCACCGTGATCGGCCGCCAGCCCTTGTTTGCGCCAGGTTCCTATTTTGATTTCCAGAAGTCGCGCGCCTTGTCGCAGGCCGCCGATCTGCGTCGCGACGATGCCCGCGAGACGCTCTACTACACCGCCATCAAATCGTATTACGACCTGATGCGCGCCTATGCCGCGTTGTCGTTTGCGCGCAGCTATTCGCAACGCATGAACACGCTGCTTGACTATATGCGCAAGCGGGTCGAGGGCGGTGGCGCCAGCCGTATCGATTTCGAGCGGGTGCGTGGCCGCTCGCTGACCGCCCAGGCGGCAGTGGCCGAATCCGAGGGTGCGCTGGAGGCCGCGATGGTGTCGCTGAACCAGATCACCGGTCGCAAGATCGAGCAGGTCGAGGTGCCGGACCACATGCTGCCGAGCGTGCCCGACACCTCCAAGCTGGCGCTGCAGGATATCTACGAAACCAACCCCGGCGTGCGCGCCGCGCGGCGTGACGTGGCGGCCGCCGACGAAGAACTCAAGGCGGCGCGGGCCAAGTTCTCGCCCACCTTTGCGCTGGAATGGACCCAGCAGAAGACCCGCGGCGCCGGCGGCGCGCTCGACACCACCACCGGCGGCTTGCAGCTGTCGACCGACCGCCGCCTGATGCTGGTGATGTCGATGAACTTGCTCAATGGCGGTTCCGACATGTATTACCAGAAGCAGATCGGCGCCAAGTACGTCGAGAAGAGCAATACCGCCCTGGATGTCGAACGCAAGCTGCGCGAGCAGATCGAGATCAACTACCGCACCCTGGGCGCGGTGCGCAAGCGCATGGAGATCTCGCGCCAGGCCTACCAGACCAATGCCAATGTGGCCGATGTGTTCCTGGAACAGTTGTCGACCGGCAGCAAGCAGTTGCTGGATGTGCTCGACGCCTACCAGCAGGCGTATCAGGCGCGCATGGATTTTGCAACGCTGCTGTTCCAGCAGGCAGACATCAGCTATCAGATCCTGCGCAACACCGGCCGCGCTTCGGCGCCTGGCGCAGTGCCTGCGCAGGCAGTGAAATAGGAATTCGGGGGATTCATGGAGGGCGGAAAAGAGCAGAATTTCTGGCCAGGCTTCGTGGACGCGCTGTCCAACGTGGTGCTGGTCATGATTTTCGTGGTGGTGGTGTTTGTCGTCACCTTGTTTTATTACTCGCAGAAGCTGGCCCAGATGAAGGTCAGCAAGCTGGTGCAGCAAAGCCAGAGCCAGACCGTGCAGGGCACCGAGCGCAAGAAGAGCGAACGTATCGAAACGCCCGAGGCCAAGGATACGCGTGTTTCTGAAACCCGCGCCGAGCGCGACAGTGCGCAAGAGATCGAGTCGCTCAAGCGCGAAGTGGCGGTGCTCAAGGCCAAGCTGGCGGCGCCGCCATTGCAGTCCGACGCCGGCAGCCTGCGCAGCAGCGCCGCGCCGTCCAGCCCCAATGCGATCCAGGTCAAGACCGATCCGACCAAGGAAGAAATCGCTCCCGGCGTGCGCACCGATGCCACTGACAAAGGGGTGATCCTGAACTTCAATGCCGACTCGACCCAGTTGTCGGAAGAGGGCACCCGCGCGCTCGACAAGAGCCTGGGCGACTGGGTGCGCCGGGTCAAGGCCAAGCAGGGCAAGATCGTGGTGACCGGCGTGATCAGTTCGGGCGGCTATAGCGACAGCCGTCGCCGCGCCTACTATCGCACCGTGGCAGTGCGCAATTACCTCATCGATGCGGGCGTCGACAAGGAACTCGTGGTCAGTCGCGTGGCGACGGCAGAAAACAGCGAGACCGAAGTGTCGCGGGTGCTGGTGCAGTACCTGGCGGGGGCAAAATGATCGGCTCCTTCAAGCCGCGTGCCGACCTCGGGATTGCCTCCCGCGGCCGTGGCTTGATGCGCCGCCTGGCGCCGCGACTGGATCACCGGCTGGGGCAACTGGGTGCCATGCCGCGCCCGCGCCTGGCGGTGCTGGCGTGCGTGGCGTTGTTGGTTTTATTGGTGGTGTGGTCGGTCTTTGCGCCGATCGACATGGTGGTGCGCGGTAGCGGCCGTATCGTCGCCTCCGAGCATAACCAGGTGATCCAGCATCTGGAGGGCGGCATCGTCTCGGCCATCCTGGTGCGCGAAGGCGCGGCCGTCAAGAAGGGCCAGACGCTGATTTCGATTGCCGACGTGCGGGCCAATGCCGATCTCGGCGAGGGCCGCGTGAAGATTCTCGGATTGCGCGCCAAGAGCGCGCGACTGGCCGCCGAAGCGGCCGGCAGCAACGCGTTGCAGATGCCGGCCGAATTGTCGCGCGACGATCCGGCGGTGCAGAGCGAGCAGGCGTCCTTCTCGGCGCGCGCGGCCAAGTTGTCGCAGGAACTGTCGGTGCTGCGCGAGCAATCGGCGCAACGCCAGGCCGAACTGGGCGAAGCGGTCAGCCGCCAGAAAAGCCTGGCCAGCGAACTCGACCTGGCGCAGCGCCAGTACAAGCTGATCCACGGCATGCTCGAACGCAATGCCGCTTCCCAGCTGGAAGATATCCAGTCGGCTGCCCGCGTGCAGGACGCGCAGAGCAAGCTGGCCGCCACCAACGCCATGATCCCGCGCCTGAACGCGGCCATCGCCGAATCGCAGGCCAAGATGGGCGAGGCTTCGTCGCGCTTCCGCTCCGAGGCGCGCTCTGAACTGACCACCGCCGAGACCGAACTGGCGCGGCTGCAGGAAGAAATAAAGTCGCGCAATGACCGCGTCTCGCGCTCGGAGGTGAGGGCGCCCATGGATGGCGTGGTCAACCGGGTCCTGATCAATACCGTGGGCGGCGTGGTGCGACCGGGCGACCCGATCATCGAAATGACGCCGAGCGACGACAAGCTGGTGATCGAGGCCCGGATCTCGCCCACCGATCGCGCCCAGCTGATGACCGGCGCGCCGGCCCGGGTGAAGGTATCAGCCTATGACTACGGCGTGTATGGCGCCATGGATGGCACCGTCACCGAAGTCAGCGCCGACACCGTGCCCGAAGAGCGTGGCGAGCGTTACTATCGCGTCAAGATCGAGGTCAAGCGCAATGCCGAGCAACTGCAGCAGCCGCTGGCGCTGATGCCGGGCATGACGGCGACCGCCGACATGATCGTGGGCCGCCGCACCGTGTGGCAATACCTGGTGTCGCCGCTGTCGCGCTTTTCGCAGTCTGCGCTGAGGGAGCCGCGATGAGTTGCGCGCGCCCGACCCCGACTGTTTCCCGATTTGTATTAGTCGATGCCCGGCATGAGCGGGCGTCGATTTTCCATTCCTGTTCTTATCGCTCTAACTGCATTCATTTGCCCGGAACCCCGCACGTATGAAAAACCTACGCCAATTCTATGCACTTGCCGCCATCCCGACGCTGATGTTGCTGTTGGGAGGCTTCCTGTTCCGGGACTTTGTCCTGCATGCGATCCATATCAATCCCTTCCTGAACCTGTTCATCATCGGCGTGGCCGTGTTCGGCGTGGGGCTGATCATGTACAACCTGTGGCGCCTGAATTGGGAACACGACAAGCTGATGCAGTTCTACGAGCGCACCAAGGCCGGCGAGTCGATGGAGGACCTGGTCAATGCGCCCGAGTTCGCCGGTACCGAGATCGGCCAGGTGCTGGTCAGCGTGGCCAGCACCAAGGGCCGCCTGACTTCGCGGATCGAACAGGAAACCATCGAGAGCTCGCTGCACGACCTGCGCGCGCACCTCGAAGCCAAGACCGAGTTCCCGCAGTTCCTGACCGGCTTCATGATCGCGCTGGGCCTGCTGGGCACCTTCATCGGCCTGCTCGAGACGCTGGTGGGCACCGCCGCGCTGATCGATGGTTTCGGCAAGGCGACCCAGGGCGGCGACATGGATGCCTCCTTCATGCACCTGGTGGCCGACCTGCAGAAGCCGCTGGCCTCGATGGGTACCGCATTCTCGGCCTCGATGTTCGGCCTGATCGGTTCGCTGGCCCTGGGCCTGACGCTGACGCCATTGCGCGGCGCCGGCAAGAAACTGGTGGTGCGCGCCCGCGAATGCATCAGCGACATGGTGCAGCACGTGGTGCACGACATGTCGGGCCCGGCCGCGACCCAGCGCCAGGGTGTCTCCGAGACTTTCCTGGCCGAGTTCCTGCAGGACTTGATGGTGCTGCAACGCGAATCGATCATGGCCTCGCGCAACAGTTCGGAAGCGTCGCTGCAGGCCGGCATCAAGCTGGAAGGGCTGAACGATCGCCTCAACAATATCGTCCAGTTGTTCACCGACAGCATGGAAGAGTCGCGCAGCCTGCGCCAGCTGGTGGCCTTTGGCCCGCGCATGCACGAAGTGGGGCAGCAGACGCTGGAAGAAATCCGCAACGTGGGCCAGATCATCAACCAGAAGGTGACCTCGGCGCGCGACCTGTCGGACAGCCTGTCGCTGCTCGAAGAGCGCCTGTCGGTCAATGCCGATATCGCCAACCGCACCTTCGAAGTGCTGCCGCAGATCGTCTCCACGATCCAGGCCGGCCAGACGGCGTTGTCGTCGGCGATGACGGCGCTGCAGTCGCAGCAGAGCGAAATCTCGAACATGAACGAACAGAGCGCGCAGAACATCGCGCAGTTGCCAGCCTTGCTGAACCAGATCTCGATTCGCCTGGCCGACGAGATGGGCGCCATCCAGCACCAGGCCGATATCCACTCGTCGGTGGCTTCGCGCCTGGGCGAACTGGGCAACACCATCGGCGAGAACACCAGCAACATGGCCCGCGATGCGCTGTCGGCACGCCAGTTGCAGATCGACCTGGCCAAGCACATGGCGATGCAGAACGACCGCATCAAGGGCCTGGGCGCGATCCCGCAGTCGCTGACCTCGATCACCGAGGCGCTGATGCGCCAGAACATCAACTGGCAGACCGTGATCGACGAAATGCGCTCGGGCCGCCAGACCATGATCAAGGACTTGCGCCTGGAGCTGCGCGAGGCGATTCGCGAGATGAGCGCCAATCGTCCGCAAGCCTGACCGCATTGATCCGAGCCCCCCATGAACGAAAGCGATCAGGTCCACGTCAATGTAACGCCGCCATCCGCGGCGGCGGGCCTGCGCGCGGACCCGACTTACCTGTCGTTGCTGCGCGCCTATGGCGGGCGCTTCGTCGAGATCATCGTGGCCGGCATCGTGGTCAACCTGCTTGGCTTGCTGCTGCCGCTGTATTCGCGGCTGATCTATGACAAGGTGATCGGCAATCATATTCCCGAGACCCTGTGGGCGCTGACGCTGGGCATGCTGCTGTTCGTGGCGCTGGAACTGATGCTGCGCATCATCCGCGTGTACTACACCGAGCAACTGGCCGGGCGCCTCGATGTCGAGTTCGACGAAGTCTCGGCGCGACGCCTGCTGACGTCGCGCGTGAGTGCGCCGGTGGGCGTGGTGCTGGCGCGCTATCGCGACCTCTCCGGCGCGCGCGACCTGCTGTCGTCGAATTACATGCTGTTGCTGGTGGACTTGCCTTTCCTGCTGCTGTACCTGGTGGCCATCGGCCTGGTCGGTTCGCACCTGGTGTGGGTGATGCTGGTGGGCGGGGCATTGCTGGTGGGCGCGCAGTTGCTGTTCAAGGTGCCGTCCAACGACTACGCGATTGCCGCCATGAAGGCAGGCATCGGCAAGACCGACAAGATGGCCAGCCTGGTCTATGGCATGGACACGCTCAAGACCTCGCTGCTGCAGCAGCGCCTGATCAAGGCTTTCCTGGCCGACGCCGGCGACAACGCCGTGGCCCAGGCCAAGAGCCGTTTCTGGACCAACACCGGTTATGCCGTGGCGACCGTGGGCTATACCGCCATGTCGGTGGCCACGCTGGTGGTCGGGGTCTACCTGGTCGAAGCCAACGCGCTGACCGTGGGCGCGCTGATCGCCACCTCGCTGCTGATCAGCCGTTCGACGTCGGTGTTGTCGTCGCTGTCGACTTTCCTCGGCCGCATCGAGATGTTTCGCCGCGCCCGCGCCGAATTCGATGCGCTGTTCGACGACAGCGCCAGCAGCGGCGGCGCCGACGTGCTGCGCCAGGAAATGCGCGGCCTGATCCAGGTCGGCAACCTGACCCTGCACCTGGACAAGAATGAACGCGCGACGCTGCAGCAGGTGTCGCTGACCATCCAGCCCGGCGAGAAGGTCGGCATCGTGGGTCGCTCGGGTTCGGGCAAGTCGACCCTGCTCAAGGTGCTGGCCGGCCTGCAGCACGTGGAGCAGGGCCATGCGCTGATCGACGGCGTGGCCGTGACCGCCTACGCCCCCGAGGTGCGCATGCAGAACCTGGGCTTCAAGCCGCAGGAGCCGTTCGTCTTCGACGGCACGCTGGCGGCCAACATCTTCGTCGGCGAGCGGGTGCTGGGCAGTCTCTACGAGGCGGCGCTGGGGGTGTCGGGGCTGGACGAACTGATCGCCCGTGGCGAGCTGCGCCTGGACCAGATGCTCAAGGCGCCCGGCAACCTGTCGGGCGGCCAGCGGCAGATGGTGGCGCTGGCGCGCACGGTGGCGGCCAATCCGCGCATCCTGCTGCTGGATGAACCGACCACCGGCATCGACCAGACCACCGAAGCCCGCATCATCGAACGCCTGATTGCCTTTTCGGCCGGGCGCACGCTGGTGGTGGCGACCCATAGTCCGGCGTTGCTGCGCCATGTGGACCGCATCATCGTCATCGATGGCGGGCGCATTGCAGCCGATGGACCGCGCGACAAGATGTTGCAGTAAACAGATAGTATGGCGGCTGGAATTGCCGCACGGCAAAATAACGTTGACGTAACGATAACTCACCACTGACCTTCGAATAGCGAGGCACCATGGCAACCGCACCTTCACCACAAGCCAATCAAGGGGAAAAGATCACCGGCCCGGTACGGGTGGTGATGCCTGACCAGGGCGGCTCCTTCCAGCTCAACGCGCCCAGGGGCGCGGTGCAGAAGGTGCAGGTGGTCGACGTCGATCTGGTGCTGCACATGGCCGACGGCACCAAGGTGGTGCTGGCCGGTGGCGCCATGGAAGCGATGGACGACAAGTCGAAGGTCAAGTTCAGCGACTCCAGCGCCGACACCGGACGCCTGCTCGATACCGTGGGCAAGATCCCGCTGGCGCCCAACGACCAGTCGAAGGTGCTCAATTCGGACCCGGTGGCAGCGCAGGATCGCACCGCCACGACCGACCAGTACGGTCCGGGCCAGGCAGCAGCCGGTGATCGCAATGCGGCACCGGTGTCGAACGACCCGATCAGCCAGCTGGCCAAGGTCATCGCCGACAATTCGCACTCGGTCACCAACGGCGCGCAGATAGCATCGGTGCCGACCCAGCCGACTGCCGGTGACGCTTCCACCGCCGCCGCGCAGGCCGCTATCACTGCCAGCCAGAACGCACCGGAGTCATCCACCCCGACCCGGCCGGTCGAGGTGCAGTTGCCGCCGGAGCGTCCGGCCACCACTCCGTCGACGGTGGTGACCGGCCCGGGTTCGCCGACTTTGTCGGTGAACCTGGTCAACCTGACGACCGTCACGCAGGTCGGCGATGTGCTGTATGGCAGCGGCGGCACGCCGCAGTCGGCCAGCGACGGCTCCAACGCGGTGCAGTTTGCGCGGCAGGTGATCAACGCCGGCAACGACGTCCATACCATCTATGCGTCTGGCAACAATAACAATAGCTTCATCAAGGTGTTCAACGTCAAGATGGGCGGCGACGTCACGGTCCTGACGCTGACCGTCATGGGCGTGCCGAGCGACGTGACGCTGCTCAACGGCACCAACATGGGCGGCGGCACCTATCAGATCACGGTCACGCCCGGCCAGACCGAATTCAACCTGCAGTTCAAGTACGACACGCAACTGGCCAATTCCAGCAACCCGGTGCATTCGCAGTTCGACCTGTCGTTCGTCACCACGCTGGCCACTTCCAGCGGCGTGCTGACCCTGGCCGATACCCGCCACGTGGCGATCAAGGACGCGACCTCGTCGGCCGACCTGACCTATCTCGACCCGGCCACCGGCGACAACGTGCTGATCTTCCCGGCGCAAGGGGTGCCGCACGAAGTGCATGCCGGCAACAACAGCGGCGTCACCATCTACGGCAGCAACGCCAACGACCTGCTCTATGGCGGCACCGGCAACGACATCATCTACGGCGGCGCCGGCAGCAGCAGCTTCTTCCAGGGCGGGGCAGGCGCCGACCAGCTGATCGGCAGCGCCACCGGCAACAATACGGCCAGCTATGCAGGGTCGGCCCAGGGCGTGACGATCGACCTCAATACCGGTGTGGGCACCGGGGGCGACGCCCAGGGCGACCAACTGACCAACATCCAGAACCTGATCGGCAGCGCCAACAACGATACCTTCGTGGCCAGCAGCCAGGCCAACAAGTTCGATGGCGGCACCGGTGGTTCCGACACGGTCTCGTATGCGCATTCGGCCAGTGGCGTCACGGTTGACCTGGTCAATAACGTGGGCAGCGGCGGCGATGCCGCCGGCGACACCTACGTCAGCATCGAAAACGTCATCGGCAGCACCAGCAACGACACCTTCATCGCCAGCCTGGCGGCCAACAGCTTCACCGGCAACGGCGGCACCGACACGGTGTCGTATGCGCTGTCGACGGCGGGCGTGACGGTCAACCTGAAGACCAACCTGGGCAGCGGCGGTTTTGCCGCTGGCGACACCTACAACGGCATCCAGAACTTCGTCGGCAGCGCCTACGACGATACCTTCGTGGGCAACGCCGCAGTCAACAGCTTCGATGGCGGCAGTGGTGGCAACGACACGGTCAGCTACGCCGGCTCGACGGCGGCGGTGACGGTGAACCTGGTGACCGGTCGAGGTTCCAACGGCGATGCGGCGGGCGATACGTATATCCGTATCCAGAACGTCATCGGTGGTGACGGCAACGATACCTTCGTGGTCGGCCTGGACAGCAAGAACTTCAACGGCGGCGGCGGCACGCTCAATACGGTCGACTACAGCGGTTCGTCCTCGGCCATCACGGCCAACATGCTGACCAATACGGTCACCCGCACGTTCGAGCCGGTCAACGCGCTGACCAACATCCAGAAGATCGTCGGCAGTTCGTATTCGGACACCTTCATCGGCGGCACCGGCACCGATATCTTCGACGGCGGCCTGGCCGGTTCGGACACGGTCGATTACTCGGCCGGCGCGGCGGTCACGGTCGACCTGTTCAACGGCACCGGCGCCGGCGGCAATGCGCAGGGCGACACCCTGGTGCACATCCAGAACGTGATCGGCAGCACGGCGGGCGGCAATACTTTTTATGCCAGCGCCGATGCCAACAGCTTCAACGGCAACAGCACCACCGGCAACACGGTCAATTATTCGCACGCCACCGGCGCGGTGATCGTCGACCTGACCAACACCCGCGACAACACGCTGGCGCAGAACTTCGCCACCGGCGACACCTTCACCAACATCCAGAACGTGGTCGGCAGCGTCTATGACGACCTGATCGTGGCCACCAGCCAGGTCAACCGCATCGATGGCGGCCTGGGCAACAACACGGTCAGCTACGAGCGCGCATCGGCGGCGGTCAAGGTCGACCTGGCGACCAACCAGGGCAGCCTGGGCGACGCGGCAGGCGACACTTACCTCAACATCCAGAACGCCATCGGCGGCGCCGGCGACGATATCCTGGTGGGCAATGCCAGCATCAACAAGTTCGACGGCGGCCTGGGCAGCAATACGGTCAGCTACGAACATGCCACCGCCAGCGTCAAGGTGAACCTGGCCACAGGCCAGGGCATTTCGGGCGACGCCGCAGGCGACACCTACGCCAATATCCAGAACGCCACCGGCGGCCTGGCCGACGACATCATCGTGGCCAGCAGCGCAATCAACGCCATCGATGGCGGGGGCGGCACCGGCAACACGGTCAGCTACGAGAACTCGAGCGCCGACGTCAAGGTCGACCTGTTCCTCGGCCAGGGTTTCAATAACGACGCAGCCGGCGACACTTACACCAATATCCAGAACGCGCAGGGCGGCAGCGGCAACGACACCTTCGTGGGCAATGGCGTGGCCAACAGCTTTGAAGGCGGCACCGGCAGCAACACCATCAGCTACGAGCATTCCAATGCTGCGGTAAAAATCAACCTGGCCACCGGCACCGGCAGCCTGGGCGATGCTGCCGGCGATCGTTATTACAATATCCAGAACGCCATAGGCGGGCTGGGCAACGACACCATCGTGGCCAGCGCGGCCACCAATGCCATCGATGGCAATGGCGGCGTCAACACCGTCAGCTACGAAAATTCGTCCGCGGCGGTGAAGGTCAACCTGGCTACCGGCCAGGGTTTGCTGGGCGATGCGTTGAACGACACCTATGTGCGTATCCAGAACGTCACCGGCGGCGCCGGCAATGACATCCTGGTCGGCAACGCCGATGTGAACGTGATCGACGGCGGCCTGGGCAACAACACGGTCAGCTACGAAAGCTCGACCGCGGCCGTGACCATCGACCTCAAGCAGGCGCAGGGCCTGGCCGGGGACGCTGCCGGCGACACCTATTTGAATATCCAGAACGCCACCGGCGGCGCCGGCGACGACCTCATCGTCGGCAGCAGCGTGGTCAACGTGATCAAGGGCGGCGGCGGCGTCAATACGGTCAGCTACGCCACGTCGGCGGCCGGCGTGAAGGTTGACCTGGTCAACAACATCGGCACCGGCGGCGACGCCGACCTGGACACCTACGAGAACATCCAGAAGGTCATCGGCAGCGCCCTGGACGACACCTTCGTCGGCAACAGCCAGCTCAATGAATTCTGGGGCGGCGCCGGCACCAACACCGTCAGCTACGAAGCCTCGAACGGCGCGGTGACGATCGACCTCGGGCAGCAGATCGGAACCGCCGGTGATGCCGCAGCCGACATCTATCACGACATCCAGAACGCCACCGGCGGCGGCGGCAACGACATCATCATTGCCAGTTCGGTGATCAACCGTATCGACGGCGGCGGCGGCAACAATACCGTCAGCTATGAAAATTCGACAGCGGCCGTCAAGGTCAACCTGTTCAGTAACCAGGGCACGCTGGGCGATGCAGCGGGCGACACCTATCTCAATATCCAGAACGCCATCGGCGGCAGCGGCGACGATATCTTCGTCGGCAATGGCGTGGTCAACCGGTTTGACGGACGTGGCGGGAGCAACACGATCAGCTACGAGAGCTCGGGTTCGGTCACGGTCGATCTCAGCACCGGCAACGGCACGGCAGGTGACGCCAATGGCGACGTCTACACCAACATCCAGAACTTCCTGGGCGGCACGTCCGACGACACCATCATCTCTGGTAGCGCGGCCAACGTCATCAATGGCGGCGGCACTTCGCTGCATAACCGCGTCAGTTATGAAGCATCGACCTCCGCGGTCATCGTTAACTTGAATTTCACAGATGGTACCGGGACTTCCGGTGGCTATGCTGCCGGCGACAAGCTCTCCAATATCCAGGACCTGACCGGCAGCAGCTTCGATGACATATTCGTGGCCAGCGCTGCGGCCAACCGCTTCGATGGTGGGACCAGCACCGCCGGTTCGCATAACCGCGTCAGCTACGCGGCCTCCAATGCGGCCGTCACGGTCGACCTGAACTACACCGACGGCTTCAACACCTCTGGCGGCTATGCGGACGGCGACACGCTGGTCAATATCCAGGACCTCACCGGCAGTGCCTACAATGACTTGTTCATTGCCAATAGCGCCAGTAACAACTTTGACGGCGGCGCCGGTTCCAACACCGTCAGTTATGCGGCGTCGACCGGGGCGGTGACCGTGAACTTGTCGCCCACGGTGGGTACCGGCGCCAGTGGTTATGCCGCCGGCGACACTTTCACCAATATCCAGAACGTGATCGGCAGCGCTTATGCTGACACGCTGATCGGTTACGCAACGGTGGGCGTCAGTTCGTTGCTGACCGGCGGCGCCGGAGGCGATACGCTGGTCGGTGTTGCCGCCAATCGCGCCTACACCACCGCCAGCTACGCCGGTTCTTCGGCGGGGGTGACGATCAACCTGAATTATGCGGATGGCACCGGCACCTCAGGCGGCGATGCTGCCGGCGATCGCCTGTCCTTCATCGATAACCTGATCGGCAGCAGCTTCAACGATACCTTCGTGGCCAACGCCCAGGGCAACAGCTTCGATGGTGGCGCCGGCATCGATACGGTCAGCTACGCCGCCTCCACCAGTGCGGTGACGGTGGACCTGTCGGTCACCGACGGCAGCGGCACCTCCGGTGGCTATGCGGCGGGCGACCGTTTCGTCAATATCGAGAACCTGATCGGCAGCGGCTTCGACGACTTCCTCAAGGGCGCGGCGGGCGGTAATTCGGTGATCACCGGTGGCGCCGGCGCCGACACCATCACCGGCGTGGGCACCGGCAACTATGCCAGCTATGCGGGTTCGGGCGCGGGCGTGAACATCGACCTGCGCACTGGTGTGGGCACCGGCGGCGATGCCCAGGGCGACCAGCTCATCAACATCTACAACGTGATCGGCAGCAGTTACAACGACACCTTCATCGCCAGCTCGCAGGCCAATGTGTTCGTCGGCGGTGGTGGCGTCGATACGGTCAGCTATATCGGTTCCAACGCTGGCGTGACCGTCGACCTGAGCAACACCACCGGCGCCAACACCAGCGGCGGCTATGCCAACGGCGATTCGTTCAACGGCATCAGCAATATCATCGGCAGCAGCTCCAATGACACCTTCTATGCCAGTTCGGTAGCCAACTTCTTCGACGGCGGCGGGGGTATCAACACGGTGAACTATGCCCGTTCGAACGCCGGCGTGACGGTGGACCTGTTCCACAACACCGGCGCCAACGGCTATGCCGCTGGCGACACCTATCTGAATATCCAGAACGCGGTGGGCTCAAGCAGCAATGACCTGTTCGTGGCCAATGGCGTGGCCAACGTCTTTACCGGCAACGGCGGCAGCGACACGGTCAGCTACCAGTATTCGAGCAGCGGCAGCATCGTCGCCAACCTGACCACGGGCACAGGCAGCGGCGCGGGGGACTCCAACGGTGACTCCTACTTCGGGATCTCGAACCTGATCGGCAGCGGCGACACCACCACCAGCAATACCCTGACCGGCAACGGCGGCAGCAATACCCTGACCGTGCTGGGCAACAACACCTCCAATACGCTTAACGGCGGCGGGGCAGTGACCGATACGTCGCAGACCGACGTCTTCAATGCCCAGTACGGTGGTAGCAATACGCTGGTCGGCGGCACCGGCACCAACATCTTCAACGTCAGCGCCGGCGGCACTACTGGCATCACCAACAAGGCCACGCACACCAGCAACCTGGTCAGCGCCAATGGCAGTTCGGGTATCTCGACGCTGCACTTCGAAGACCTGGGCTCGACGCTGAACCTGAGCACCTTCTCCAACAAGGTGTCGGGCATCACCACGCTGGACGTGTCGACCAGCACCAACACCAACATGCTGGTGTCGTATAGCGACATCCAGAAGATGGGCGTGAACAACATCCTGACGATCAAGATGACGGCCAGCGAAAGTATCCAGATCGACAGTTCGGTGACACAGTACTACCTGATCTTCGGTAACGGCGACTACGCGTTCTACAACGACGCCAATCACACCACCGAGATCGCACGCATCCACGTGCAACTGACGGCGTGATGCGGCAGTAATGTCGCAGTAACGCGCGCGGGCGCCGCGGGCCGGCTACCCGCGCCGCGCCATTTCCTGTTCCAGGAAACGCCAGATGCCCGGGTCGCCCATCGACGCCACGTTGATGCGCATGCGGGTCGACGGCAGCTGGGCCGGCGAGAACAAGGCGCCCGGCGCCAGCAGGAAGCCCTGTTCCATGGCGCGTTCGGCCAGCACGTTGGTGTCGCAACCGGCGTCGACCCACAGGAACATGCCGCACGAGGGCGGCTCGCCGACATCGATGCCGATGCGTTCGAGCTGGCGCACCACCTTGTCGCGCACCCCGTCGAGCCGTCCCCGCAGGCGTTCCGCATGCTTGCGGTAATGCCCTTCGGACAGCACCTTGTAAGCCACCCGTTCACCGATCTCGCCGGTGGTGAGCGTAGCCAGCATCTTGCGGTCGGCCAGCTGGCGCGCCAGTTCGGTCGAGGTGGCGATGAAGCCCACGCGCAGGTTGGCCGACAGCGTCTTCGACAATCCCCCCAGGTAGATCACCCGCTGCAACTGGTCCAGCGAAGCGATGCGGGTAGCAGCCTGCACTGCCGGGCCGGGGTGCATGTCGCAATAGATGTCGTCCTCGACGATGGTGAAGTCGTATTCCTCGGCCACGCGCAGGATCTGGAACGCCTTGGCCGCCGACAGCGAGGTCGAGGTCGGGTTGTGCAGCACCGAATTGATCACGTACAGCTTGGGCCGGTGCAGCGCCGCCAGCTCGGCCAGCGAGGCAATGTCGGGGCCGTCGGCGCCGCGCGGGATGCCGATCACGCGCGCCCCCAGCGCGGCGAACGAGCCGAACATCAGGAACCACGCCGGATCGTCCACGAAGATCACATCGCCCGGACGCAGGAAGTGGCGCGCCACCGTATCGATGCCTTGCGTCACGCCGCTGGTCAGCACGATCTGCTCGGGACCGGCCGCGATCTCGTGTTCGGCCAGCTTCAGTTGCAACTGCTGGCGCAGCGGCAGGAAACCTTGCGGCGTGCCATAGCCCAGCAGCAGCGACGGGTTTTCGCGGCTGACGGCGCGCAACGCATTGGCGATCAGTTCGCCATCGAGCCAGTCGGGCGGCAGCAGGCCGCCGCCCGGCATCTTGTGGGGCGGCAGCTGGCGAAACATGTTGCGCACCAGCCAGACCACGTCAACATCGTCGGGTGCCGCCACGGGCGCTTGCTGGGTGCTGCCGAAGCCGGCGCCGATGGAGCCGCCGGCGCGATCCTTCACGTAGAAGCCGGAACCGCGCCGCGATTCGAGAAAGCCTTGCGCCACCAGCCGGTCATAGGCCTCCACGACCGTAAAACGCGATACCTCATGGGTGTCGGCGAACTGCCGGATGGACGGCATGCGCGCGCCGGTACGCAAGAGCTTGTCGTCGATGCGCGCGCGGATGCTACGCACGATCTGTTGCACCAGCGACTCGCCGCCCTCGCGTGACAGCGTCGGCCAGGCCGACGCCGGGCCAGCGGGCAGGGCAGGCGGCGGGATATCTGCAATGGCGGAGCGGGTGCGCTTGACTGTATTGGTCATTTTGCCGTGACAATAAGTAAGGTTATTTGGCTAAGTGTATCGGTGCTGTACTGGTATTGTCGATTACGATGGCTGACATTGCAAGACCAGAAGCACCACACCGCCAGGAGACACTTCATGACCATCGCCATACCCACCGAATCGATCGCTTCCGCTGCCGCTGCCGTGCATGCCGCCCGCGACCTGCTGCCCGGCCTGGCCGAGATCGAGCGTGCCGCCCAGGTGGTGTATCGCGGCATGGCGCCGACGTCGCAGCTGTCGTGGCCGTTGTTGAACCGTGCGCTGGGCGCCGAGGTCTGGGTCAAGCACGAGAATCACGCGCCGACCGGCGCCTTCAAGGTGCGCGGTGGCATGGTGTACATGCAGCGATTGGCACGCGAACAGCCGCAGCTGCGGGGCGTGATTGCCGCCACCCGTGGCAACCATGGGCAGTCGGTCGGACTGGCGGCGGCGCATGCCGGGTTGCCCGCGACCATCGTGGTCCCGCAGGGCAACAGCCGCGAAAAGAACGCTGCCATGCGTGCGCTGGGCGTGGAGCTGATCGAGCATGGCGCCGAGTTCCAGGAAAGCCGTGAACACGCGGCCCGGCTGGCGCACGAACGGCAATTGCACATGGTGCCTTCCTATCATCGCGACCTGGTCGCCGGCGTGGCGACATACTGGATGGAGTTGCTGCGCGCGCAACCCGATCTCGACGTCCTGCTGGTGCCGATCGGGCAGGGCTCGGGCATGTGCGGCGCGGTTGCCGCCCGCAATGCGCTGGGCTTGAAGACCCGCATCATCGGCGTGGTGTCGGCCCATGCATTGGCCTACAAGCTGTCGTTCGAGGCCGGTCGCAGTATCGAGTCGCCGGTGTCGACCAACATCGCTGATGGCGTCGCCTGCCGGGTGCCCGACCAGGCCTCGCTGCAAGTGATGCTGGCCGAAGTCGACGAAGTCGTGGCGGTCACCGATGACGAAGTGATGGATGCCATCAAGCTGCATTTCATCACCAGCCACAATGTGGCCGAAGGGGCCGGCGCTTGCGCCCTGGCCGCTGCCTTGCAGTTGCGTGGGCGGCTGCAGGGAAAGAAGCTGGGCGTGACGCTGTCGGGCGGCAATATCGATCATGACGTGTTTGCCCGGGTGCTGGCGCGGCGCTGCGAAGTGGCCGATGCGCTGCTGCAATCGGGGAGCTGACATGGAGGCGCTGTTGCCGCTGGCCTCGTTTGCCCTGGTCTCGTCGATCACGCCGGGGCCCAACAACATCATGCTGACCTCATCCGGCATCTGGTTCGGATTTCGCCGCTCGTTGCCGCACATGCTGGGTGTGACCGCCGGTTTTGGCCTGCTGGCGGCGCTATGCGCAATCGGTATGGGCAGCCTGCTGCTGGCTGTGCCGGGCATGGCGCTGGTACTCAAGGCGCTGGGCTCGGCCTATCTGCTTTGGCTGGCCTGGCAACTGTGTCGCATGCGGATAGGGGGCGCTGCTGCGGCCGGGGCCCGTCCGATGTCGTTCTGGGGCGCGGCCGCATTCCAGTTCGCCAATCCCAAGGCATGGGTGATGGGCATCACCGGCGCGGCGGCCTTCATGCCGATGCTGCATAACCTGCCCGTGGCGCTGGCGATCCTGCTCTACTGCCTGGTGTTCTGCGCGATCAACCTGCCGTGCGTGTCGCTGTGGGCGGGTGCCGGTGCGCTATTGCGTCGCTACCTGGAGCGGCCGTTATGGGCCAGCCTGTTTGCGGTCTGCATGGTGACGGCCACCTTGTATTCGGCGCTGGCGATCTGGATCTGAATAGAATAATCAAACGGAGAATAACCATCATGCAGGGCCAGGGAAAAACGGCGGGCATCGCACCCGTCATCGGCAAGAAGAGTAACGAAACACGAGGCATGTGGCTGGGCCTGGCAGGGGTGGCGATCTTCAGCCTCACGCTGCCGGCCACGCGGATCGCCGTGGCAGAAATGGATGCGATATTTTTTGCGCTGGCGCGCGCGGTGGTCGCCGCCGCCTGTGCCATTGCGTTGCTGGCTTACACCCGGGCGCCGCTGCCCACGGCGCAACAGTTTCGCAGCCTGGTCATCACGGCGCTGGGTGTAGTGATCGGCTTTCCGCTGTTTTCTTCGCTGGCCATGCAGCACGTGCCGGCCTCGCATGGGGCGGTGGTGCTGGGCGTGCTGCCGCTGGCGACCGCCTTGCTGGGCGCATTGCGCTTCGGCGAACGACCCTCGGCCGGATTCTGGCTGGCGGCGCTGGTGGGCAGCGGCATGGTGGTGGCGTTTGCCCTGCGCCAGGGCGGCGGCAGCTTTCATGCGGCCGACCTGGCGCTGTTCGCTGCGGTGGCCGCAGGCGCCATGGGCTATGCCGAAGGTGGCCGGCTGTCGCAGAGCATGGGCGGGCCGCAGGTGATCTGCTGGGCGCTGGTCATCTCGTTGCCGGTGACCTTGCCGATATCGGGCGCCATGGCCTGGCAGCATGGCTTGTCGGCCGGGCCGGCGGCGTGGGTTGCGTTCGGCTATGTATCGTTGTTCTCGATGTTCATCGGCTTCTTCTTCTGGTATCGCGGCCTGGCGCTGGGCGGCATTGCGCGGGTGGGGCAGGTGCAATTGCTGCAACCCTTCCTGACCTTGCTGGGCGCGGCGCTGGTGGTGGGCGAGCCGATGGATGCGAGCAACCTGCTGTTTGCCCTGGCGGTGATTGCGGTGGTGGCGGTCGGACGTCGCATGGCGGTTCGCCGCTGAGGGTTTGACCGGCCTCGCAGGCGGCATTGCGAGCCGTGGCGCAAATCGCCGCCGGGCGTGATTGTCGGGCCAAAGTCCAGGATATTTGAGATAATCGAAGACCTTTTTTTCAACTGCCGTGCACTTCCCGGGCAACCCCCGTGGCTGGTGCGACGCAAAAACAGGAGTACCGCATGTCCGTATATGAAAAGCTGAAAGCGCTCAACATCGAACTGCCAGCCGTGGCAACCCCGGCGGCCGCCTATGTGATGTACGCACAGACCGGCAATACCGTGTTCCTCTCGGGCCATCTGGCCAAGCAGGATGGCAAGGTATGGGTCGGCCAGCTGGGACGCGACATCGGCACCGACGATGCGAAGCAGGCCGCGCGTGCAGTGGCGATCGATCTGATCGCCACCCTGCAGGCAGCCTGTGGCGGCGACCTGACCCGGGTCAAGCGCATTGTGAAACTGATGAGCCTGGTCAATTCGACCGGCGAATTCACCGAGCACCACCTGGTGACCAATGGCGCCTCCGAGCTGATCGGCGAGATCTTCGGCGAAGCGGGCAAGCATGCCCGTTCCGCCTTCGGCGTGGCGCAGTTGCCCATGGGCGCCTGTGTCGAGATCGAGATGATTGCCGAGATCGCCTGATCGTCTTCTGTGATTGGCGCGCCATCACCGGTGGCCCCCTGGCAAGACCGCGCGACCGCAGCCGCGACTGGGATCGAGATCGATCTCGCCGGCTGTCCGGTCGCCTCAGATAATTCGTAGAACCGATATGAAACTCGAAAACCCCGCACCACTGCAGTGGCAGTTCTCCCATCGCGCCGAGCAGATGCAAAGCTCCGCGATCCGCGAAATCCTGAAGGTGACGATGCGTCCTGACATCACCTCGTTCGCCGGTGGCCTGCCATCGCCCCAGACCTTCCCGGTCGAGCACATGAAGGCCGCCTTCGACCGCGTGCTGACGCAGCAGGGCAAGGTCGCCCTGCAATACGGCCCGACCGACGGCTATCTGCCGCTGCGCGAGTGGATCGCCAATTCGTTGTCGACCGATGGCGCCCGGATCCTGCCGGAGCAGGTGCTGATGGTGTCGGGTTCGCAGCAAGGCCTGGATTTGCTGGGCAAGGTGTTGATCGACGAGGGCAGCCGTGTGCTGGTCGAGACGCCGAGCTACCTGGGTGCATTGCAGGCTTTCTCGTTGTACGGCGCCAAGTTCGAATCGGTGCCCAGCGATGAAAACGGCTTGCTGCCAGACGCGATCGAGCCGATCGCCGCCGGCGCGCGCATGCTGTACTCGCTGCCCAATTTCCAGAACCCGACCGGCCGCACGATTCCGACCGAGCGTCGCATCCAGCTGGTCGAGACCTGTGCTCGCCTGGGCCTGCCGCTGATCGAGGATGATCCGTACGGCGCGCTGAGCTATCGCAATGCGCCGTTGCCCAAGATGCTGACGATGAACCCGTCCGGCGTGATCTACATGGGCTCGTTCTCGAAGGTGCTGACCCCGGGCATTCGCCTGGGTTACGTGGTGGCGCCGCGTCCGTTGATTCTCAAGATGGAACAGGCCAAGCAAGCGACCGACCTGCACACGGCCCAACTGACGCAGATGGTGGTGTATGAAGCGATCAAGGACGGTTTCCTCGACCAGCACGTACCGACCATCCGCAAGCTCTATGGCGACCAGTGCGAAGCGATGCTGGGCGCGCTGCAAGAGTTCTTCCCGGCCGGTTGCAGCTGGAGCAAGCCTGAAGGCGGCATGTTCGTCTGGGTCACGCTGCCGTCGCACATCGACAGCAGCACGCTGTTGAACGAAGCGGTCGAGCAGGAGAAGGTGGCCTTCGTGCCGGGCGCGCCGTTCTTCGCCAACGTGGCCGAAAAGAACACCATGCGCCTGTCCTTCGTCACGGTGTCGCCGGAGCAGATCCGCGCCGGCGTGCAGCGCCTGGGCAAGCTGATCGCATCCAAACTGTAAACGGACGAAAATGAAAATCGAGAACCTGCCTTTCGGCACCACTGACTGGAGCACCGTAGCCGCCACCGAGCATCCTGGCGACACCGGGCATGCGACATGGCGCACCGTCAAGTTCGGCGAGATGCGTGTGCGCATGGTCGAGTACACGCCGGGTTATCTGGCCGACCACTGGTGCGTCAAGGGACACATCCTGCTGTGCCTGGAAGGCGAACTGCATACCGAACTGGAAGATGGTCGTACCTTCGTCCTCAAGCCGGGCATGAGCTACCAGGTGGCCGATAACGCCGAGCCGCACCGGTCGTCGACTGCAATCGGGGCGAAGCTGTTTATCGTCGACTGAGTAGTTGGTCACTGGTTGGTGTAATGCACAAGGCCCGCATCTTTGGATGCGGGCCTTGTTGTTTGTGCGCGCAGCAGGGGAGATTGCTCAGCGCCCGGCCCCCGCATCATCCAGCCGCACCGTCTCCCCATGCTTCAAGGTGACGAACTCGTCCGCCGGCAATCCAGCCTCCTTCACTGCCTCGGCCAATAAGCCGGGTGGTTCGTCCAGCGGCTCGTCGGCTAATTCGAACGTGCCCCAGTGCATGCCGATGGAGCGCTTGGCGCGGACGTCCTGGTGGATCTGCACCGCCTGTTTCGGGTCGACGTGCTGGTTTTGCATGAACCAGCGCGGGGCGTAGGCGCCGATCGGCAGCAAGGCCAGGTCGAAGCGTTCGAAGCGCTCGCCGATGTCGCGGAAATCCTTGGAGTAACCGGTGTCGCCGGCGAAGTACACCGAGAACGGTTCCTGGCCCGCCGGTACTGCCTGGCCGCGCGCCTGCGCGTGCACGTCGCGAAATACCCAACCGCCCCAGAGCGATTCGGAGCGGTCGAACAGGCCGCGCGCCGACCAGTGGGTGGCGGGGACGAAATAGATGTCGAGATCGTCCTGGGCGATGCGGTCCCACCAGTCCAGCTCGCGCACGTTGGTGATGCCGAGATCATTCATCCAGTCGAGTACGCCCAGCGGCACCAGGAACAGCGGCGGTCCACCCGCCTGCCGGTTCAGTTGCTCGACGCTGGCCCGGTCAAGATGGTCGTAATGGTTATGCGAGATCACCACCAGGTCGATATGCGGCAATTCGGCAATGGTGGCCGGCAGCGGCACCTTGCGACGCGGACCGATGAACGAGAAGGGCGACGCCCGCTCCGAAAACATGGGATCGGTCAGCACGTTCTTGCCGCCGATCTGCAGCAGGAAGGTGGCGTGGCCGATCCAGGTCACGCTGGGCTGGCGATGATTGGCGTTCAGCCAGGCCAGGTCGGGACGCACCACAGGAAACTTGTAATCGTTGGCGGGCGGCTTCGGGTTGCCCTCGACCAGGCGCTCCCATTGCCACTTCCAGAATGAGCCGCGTGCAGATTGCGGGTAGTTGTTTTGAAAACCCGTTTCGGTGCGATTGGACTTGTTAGGCTCGTAATACTTGCTGGAGGAAGAACATCCCGCCAGCATGGCTGCCAGCGCCACGACGCCCACCAACAGGGGGCGCGTGCGCGATGGCCGGAGGGAGTGGCGCAAGGGGGGCATGGACAGGGCGCAGTTGCGCGATCAATGGCGATGGCCGCCATCGTAGCAGGTAAGCCCGGTTGCCGATGCGCCGAACTGATCCGTGATTGCGGCCGGCTAGGCGCTCACGTATTGCGCCAGGCCATGCCCGAACGACCAATTGCCTTTGTCGCCTTCGACCAGGCTGATCATCACATCTTGCGGACGTACCCCGGGGTCGCGCCCCAGTTTGTCGACGATGCTGGCAAACAGGGCATTCTTCTGCGCCTGGTTGCGGGTGTTGCTGATGGTCAACTGGATCAGCACGAAGCCGTCGGAGCGTTCTATATCCATGTAGCTGCGGCTGAACACCAGTTCGTCGGCATCGTGTTCGGTCAGCACCATGAAACGGTCTTCGTCCGGCACGTTGAAGTTCTCGCGCAGGGCCTGGTAGATGCCTTCGACAATGGCGGCACGGTAGGGGCGGCTCTGCCCGCGCAGCAGGGATATCCGGACCAGTGGCATGACGTTCTCCTTTTCTGTTAGCAATGTGATGCATGCTAAGCTGCCACTATCATTAGAAAAATAACTTGATAAGTATTTCAATGATTTATTTATCGAATCATTGAATGGAGCGTTTCATGGAAAAACCACTCGATCTCGACGCCGTACAGGCCTTCGTGCTGGCGGCCGACATGCAAAGCTTCACGCGCGCGGCCGAAGCGCTGGAGAGCACCCAGTCGGCGGTCAGCCTCAAGATCAAGAAGCTCGAGCAGCGCCTGGCGCGGCGGCTGCTGGAACGAACGCCACGGCGCGTGCAGCTATCGAGCGACGGCGTGCAGTTTCTGCCGGTGGCGCGCGAGTTGCTGGCGGTCCATGAACGGGCGCTTGGGCAGTTGCAATCCGAGCGCGTGCGGTTTTCGGTGGGCATCAGCGATCACGTGGCCGGCAACGGCTTCGCGGCGGTGCTGGCGCGTGTGAACCGGCATGATCCGGGCGTGGTGATCGAGGTGCGCATCGCTCCTTCGCGCGAGATCATGCAGCAGTACCAGCGCGGCGAGCTCGATGCCGCCATCGTGCGACGCGAGCCGCATGACGAAGAAGGGCAACTGGTGATGCAGGAAAGGATCGGCTGGTTTGCATCGCCCACCTGGCAGCACCTGCCCGGTGAGCCATTGCGCCTGGCCACGTTCTCGACCACTTGCCGGATCCGCGACCTGACCCTGCAGCGGCTGGACGAGGCGGGGATCGCCTGGGCCGAGGTGTTCATCGGCGGCGGCATTCATGCGGTGGGCGCGGCCGTCTCGGCGGGACTGGCGGTGTCTGCCCTGCTGGTGCGCACGGCGCCGGCCGATGCGATCGAGGTCGGGCCGCAGCTGGGGTTGCCGAATATGCCGCTGGCCCAGGTGGTGCTGCATTCGCGTCTGACCCAGGGGCGCACCCGTGACATGTTGCGGGTGTTGGTGGCGACCATCAAGGCCGGCTAGCGGCCCGGGGTTATCCCTTGGCGGCAGCGGGCGTCAGCCGACCGGTGATGCCCAGCCGGTTCAGGCCGTTCATCAATGCAATGGCGATGGTCAGGTCGGCGTATTCGCGTTCGGTGAAATGGCGGGTGACCGCTTCGTAATCGGCATCGGCAGCGCCGCCCTGGTCGATGCGGGTGACCACTTCGGCCCAGGCCAGCGCGGCCTGCTCACGCGGGGAAAAGAGCGAGCCGGCTTCATGCCATACCGGCACCAGCATCAACTTGTCGATCGTCATGCCGCCCTTGAGCAGGTCGCGCGCATGCTTGTCGATGCAATAGGCGCAACCGTTGATTTGCGACACGCGCAAATAGACTAATTCGATCATGGCCGCGGGCAGGCTGCAGTCCCCCATATAGGAATTGACGGCCAGCAAGCCCTTATACGGTTCGGTGGCGTGTTGGTAGAGGTCGATGCGTGCGCTCATGATGATTTTCCGGGTGGTTAAGAGCGATCATCATGCCGTGTCTTGGTCTAGTCGATAAGCGCCAAGAACTGCCATTTGGAATGGTCCATGATTGCCCTACCTTACAGCAGGTCGAGGATGCGTCGCCCGAGCCGTTGCGCCTCTTCATGCGAAGTGATGTTGGTAAAGCCCAGCATCAGCATGGCCGGCAGGTCGGGGCGTTTTTCCAGCGTGCATTCGGACAAGGCCCGGCTGAACATGCCGGCGTCCCGCATCCGTTGCGCCAGCAGCCGGTCCGAACGACGTCCCTTGAGTCGCATCAGCAGGTGCATGCCGCCCGGTGTGGTTTGCAATTGCACGGCCCGGCCCAGCACGTCGCCAAGTCCGGCTGCGGCCAGGTCGCGGCGTTCGGCATAGAGCCGGCGCATGCGCTGGATGTGACGCGCGAAGTGTCCTTCGGCCATGAAGGCGGCCACCGTCTTTTGAATCGACACCGGGCAGCCGCCAGAAAAACAGCGTGCCGTCTCTTCGAAGCGGGCCACCTCCGACGACGGCACCACCAGGTAAGCCAACCGGATGGCCGGAAACAGGACCTTGCTGAAGGTGCCCGCGTACAGCACGCGGTCATCGCGATCCAGGCTTTTGAGCGAGGGCAATGGCCGGCTGTCGTAGCGGTATTCACCATCGTAGTCATCCTCGATGACCCAGGACCGATGGCGCACCGCCCAGTCGAGCAAGGCAATGCGTCGCTGCAGCGACAGCGTCACGCACAGCGGGCTCTGGTGGGCCGGCGTCACCAACGCGGCACGCGCCTGCGGCGCCAGCCGAATACCGTGCTCGACCTGCAGTCCCTGGGCATCGACCGGTACCCCCACCAACTGCATGCCGGCGCTGCGCAGCAGGGCGGCCGACGGCGGATAGCCCGGATCCTCCATCCAGACCTTGTCGCCCGGATGGAGCAGGGCGCGTGTGATCAGGTCCAGGCCATCCCGGTAGCCGGCGGTGACGAAGACCTGTTCGGGAGCGCAGGAGATGCCGCGCGACAGGTGCAGGTAGCGCGCGATCTCGACGCGCAACGGCGCCAGTCCTGCCGGCGGCGGATAGAGCATGTCGATGCTCCGGGTCGCTCGCGCCTCGCGCGCGCTGAGGCGTGCCCATATCTTGCGCGGGAAGGCGTCCAGCGCCGGCACCCCCATCTGGAACGGGCGCGGCATGGCTGCCGACGGGCCGCTGTCGGCATGCGTCTCCACCTCGTGCAGCGGTCGTGGGGCAGGCTGCACCGATGTCGATGCGGCTGCGGCGTGATGGCGTACCCCGGGGGCGACGATGGTGCCAGCCTGCCCACGGGCTTCGATATAACCTTCGGCCGTCAGCAGCGAGTAGGCGCTTTCTATCGTGCCACGCGCCAGGCCCAGCTCGGCGGCCAGGGCGCGCGCCGAGGGAATGCGGTCGCCAGGCTTGAGCAGGCCATCGGCCATTGCGCGCCGCAATCGGGTATAGATCTGGCGGTAGAACGGCGTATCGGCGGCAGGTTGCAGCTGGAGGATGGCGTCGGGGAGCGTGGTTTTCATGGCCTAGTCAGAATGTTATTTCTTGGCTCTTCAGATTATGCCATCACATCACTACGATGCTTCATCCGCACTTCGCATTAAAAAGGAAACCATGCAAAACCGTCTGCTGGAACTGACCCGAAAAGAATGGCAAATCAGCGACCCTGCGCTGCGCCATGCCGATAGCGAGACCGACCGTCGCGCCTGTTATGTCGTCATGCGCGAACTGCGCCCGCACCTCGATAGCGAAGCCGAATTCATCGAGCGCACCACACGCGCCGCCGACGAAAGCTATCGCATCCTGGCCGCCTGGGAAGAGGGCAAGGTGGTGGCGCTGGCCGGCTACCGCTTCCAGGAGAACCTGGTCTACGGACGCTTCCTGTACGTCGACGACCTGGTCACGGCCGGGCATGCGCGCTCGCAGCGCTGGGGTGAACGGCTGCTGGATGCCCTCAACGCGGTGGCTGGCGAAGCCGGCTGCGCGCGCCTGGTGCTCGACACCGGCATGGCCAATGCGCTGGCGCAACGTTTCTATTTTCGCCAGGGCTTGCTGACCAGTTCGATGCGCTTCGGCCGTGCCATCGGAGGCGCCGCATGAAGATACTGCACGTCTCGGTCAGCCCCAGGGGCGAAGATTCAAATGCATGGTGGCTCTCGCAGCAGATCATCGGGCGCTTGCACGGCAGCGTGACCGTGCGCGACCTGCATGCCAGTCCGGTGCCACACATCGATGCCGATTATGCCGACGCGCTCGGCTCGCCCGTCGAGCCTGGCCACGCGGCAGCGGCGCGCGGTTCGCTGGCGCTGTCGGAGCAACTCATCAGTGAAGTCGAGGCTGCCGATTGCCTGGTGATCGGCACCCCGATGCATAACTACACGGTGCCGTCCTCGCTCAAGGCGTGGATCGATCATGTGGTGCGGGTGCGGCGCACGTTTGCCATCACGCCCGATGGCAAGGTCGGCCTGCTGCGCGACCGGCCGGTCTACGTGGCGATTGTCTCCGGCGGCGGTTTCAGCGGGCCGCAGGCGCAGCAGCCTGATTTTCTGACGCCGTATCTGAAGGTGGCGCTGGCGACCATCGGCTTGCACGACCTGCGCTTTTTCACGATGGAAAGACTGGCCGCCGGACCGCAGGTCATCGCGGCCGAACGCGAACGGGTGGCAACGGCCTTGATGCAGCCGGATTTTTTTTAAGAAAAATCCCTTGAAAAGAAAAACGGGCGTCCATAGATCGGTACCAGCAGATGCTCGATGTTGAGGTCTGCGACAAAAACATCGCTTACTTTTAAAAGGATATTTTTATCATGCGTACTTTCGATTTGTCCCCTCTGTACCGTACTGCCATCGGCTTTGATCGCCTGGCCCAGATGTTCGACAACGCCCAGCGCAACGATCAGCCGAGCTACCCGCCCTATAACATTGCACTGGTGGCCGAAGACAAATATCGCATCACGATGGCCGTTGCCGGCTTTTCCCGCAGCGAGATCGAGATCGAGACCGAGAACGAAACCCTGAAGGTGGTTGGCCGCAAGCAGAAGGAAGACCAGCAAGTCAACTTCCTGCACCGAGGCATCGCCGCCCGCGATTTCGAGCAGCGCTTCCAGCTGGCCAACCATATCAAGGTAACCGGCGCCAGCCTCGAAAACGGCCTGCTCAATATCGAGCTGGTGCGCGAAGTGCCTGAAGCGCTGAAGCCACGCAAGATCGACATCGGTGCCGGCGACAGCAATGTCCAGCGCCTGGAAAAGGTCGCCGCCTGATCCGGTTCAGTCAGCTTGAAGTGAGTTAGTCCAACGCCCGCCTATGCGGGCGTTGTTATTTTTTGCGGCGCCAGCAGGCTTTTTAAATTTCGGTATAATCGCCGCAAATATTCCCGGCGACCTGCCGGAAATACGTAAGCGTTCACGTCAACCAACGCGTCTATCCCGGCAAATTTCCCGCGCATTCTCGTCGCAGGGTTTGCCACGACGCCATGGTGATTCACTTGAAACGACTTTCCCTTCGGGCATGCCTGCCCCTGCAGTTCGCCGCCCTTGCGGCCGCTCATTCCTCCGTTACAACCCGCGTAGTTCGACAGCCGTCGTTGCCGACGATATCGTCATTTCTTTCCCTGCGAGGCTGATCATGTCGACTTCAATCGCTTCAGTCGTACCCGACACTTCCTCGCGCCAGTTGCTGCCGCTGGTGGCCATCGTGTTCTCCGGTTTTCTCGCCATCGGCATTGCATTGCCAGCGTTGCCGCTGCATGTGCATGGCAGCCTGGGCCTGAGCGCCATGGTGGTGGGCTGGGTCATTGGCATCCAGTCCTTCGCCACCATCGTGACCCGTAAATTCGCTGGTTCCTATTGCGATCGCCACGGTCCCCGGCAGTCGGTCTCGATCGGCTTGCCATTGGCATCGATGGCCGGGCTGCTCTACCTGGCCTCGACCCTGATCGGCAACAGTCATGCCAGCCTGGCGCTGCTGATACTCGGGCGGCTGCTGATGGGGCCGGCCGAGAGCCTGTTCCTGACCGGCACCATGACCTGGGCCATCGGCCGCGTGGGTGTGGCCAGGACCGGCAAGGTGATGGCCTGGCAGGGCATTGCCATGTTCGCGGCGCTGGGCCTGGGTGGCCCGCTCGGGGTGGCGCTCCAGCAGACCTACGGATTTGCCGGCATTGCCTGCGGCACCATTGCGCTGCCCTTGCTGGCACTGGTGGTGGCGCGCATGTTGCCGGCGCTGGAAGTGGTGCGCGCGGCGGCGCAGGGCCTGTCGTTTGCCGGCGCGCTGGCGTTGATCTGGCGCTTCGGGTTGGCGCTGGCGTTTGCGGCGATGCCGTTCGCCATCCTCACCAGTTTCGTGGTGCTGTTGTATGGCGAACACGGTTGGGCCGGCGCCGGTTTTGCCATCCTGGGTTTTTCATCGGGCTACATCGGCGTGCGTCTGTTCTTTGCCCATCTGCCGGACCGACTGGGCGGCGCCCGGGTCGGAGCGGTATCGGTTGCCATCGAACTGTGCGCGCAATTGCTGCTGTGGCTGGCCAGCGATCCGTGGACGGCATTGGCAGGCGCGGTACTGACCGGGATCGGTTTTTCATTGGTGTTTCCGGCCATGGGCGTGCAGGCGATGGCGCGCGTGCCGGCCCATTCGCGCGGCCTGGCGGTGGCTTGCTTCATGGCATTCATCGATGTGGCGTCGGGGTTGACCGGGCCGATCGTGGGCGTGGTGATCGGCTGGTACGGCTACTCGGCAGCCTTCCTGGCCGGCGCGTTGGCGTGCGTGGCTGCACTGTTGGTGATGTGGTCGGGCCGGCGCGGTAGATAAAAAAGCCGGGGCTGACGTAACTTTCAGTTGACGCGCGTCAGTCGCGTGATTAATTTGTAAGTACAGGCAGCATGCTGCTCTTGTCGCGCGCCAATAAATTAACAAGAAAACAATGGCTAAAATATATTGCCCTGCGTATATTGCGCCTGGGTTACAGGGAGAAACGCGTGAACGACATTCAATACCAGCATATCAATCCAGAGCCTTTGCTGGATGCAGTAGGGGGCGACGTCGAAACTTGCCAGCACATGTTCAAGACCTTTGCGCAAAGTGCGCCGCCAACCTATGCGCGGCTCGAACAGGCGATGGCCGACGCCAATCATGACGCGGTGCGGCGCGAGGCGCACAGCCTCAAGAGCTCGACTGCGCTGGTGGGCGCCGAAGCCTTGACGGCACTCCTCAAGCGCATCGAGCAGCAGCCCGATGCCAGCGCGCAGCGGGCTGAACTGGCCGAGCGTTTCAGCGCTGTGCTGGATGAAGTGCAGCATTACATCGATGGGCCAACGCCGGCTTGAGCGTCTGACAGCGTCCAGCGATCAGGCGGACCAACAAAAAAAATGGCTTCCGATGTTGCATCGGAAGCCATTTTCATTTTCAGTCGTCACCGGCCTGGCCGGTGATGTCCCGCCTTATTTTTCGCGGCTCAGATCGCTCGGCTTGAGCTTCGACTCCAGCGCCCGGCCCTTGCGGGCGCGCTTGCCGAAGTGGGGCGCCAGCGCCGCACCGGAGAGCGAGACGTCTTGCGCCTTGCCACCGCGACCGATGCCCGAGACGGTAACGCCTTTCTGGCTGATGGCAAGCGCCGCCAGCAGCTTCTCGTTGTTCTCGAGTTCGATCAGGTTCACGCCGCGACCGCCCGAAGACAGCGTCTTCAGTTCGTCCAGGCCAAACACCAGCAGGCGACCATTGCCCGACAGGCAGGCCACGGCGCCGGCGTCGGCTGCGACCGGGCGCGGGGCCAGCGGCAGCGCGCCTTCGTCGAGGGTGAAGAAGCTCTTGCCGCCCTTGACCCGGCCGAACATGTCGGAGGCCTTGGCCACGAAGCCGGCACCGGCGTCGGACGCCAGCAGCAGCACGGTGTCGGCCGGGCCGGCATGGTAGTGCAGCAGGTTGCTGCCGCTGGCCAGCTCCACCAGCGTGGTGACCGGCACGCCATCGCCACGGGCGTTGGGCAGCGCCGCCACGGCGATGGTATAGACCCGGCCGTTGGAGCCGAACGCCAGCAGGTTGTCCACGGTGCGGCATTCGAAGGCCGCATACAGGCCGTCGCCGGCCTTGAAGGTGAATTGCGCGGCGTCGTGGCCATGACCGGTGCGGGCGCGCACCCAGCCCTTTTGCGACACGATCACGGTCACCGGCTCGTCCACCAGCTTTTGTTCGAAGACGGCCTTTTCGGCTTCTTCGATGATGGTGCGGCGGGCGTCGCCGAACTGGCGGGCGTCGCCTTCGATTTCCTTGATGACCAGTTTCTTCATCGACGCCGGATTGTCCAGCAGGTCTTGCAGCGCCGTCTTTTCGCTGCGCAGTTCGGCCAGCTCTTGCGAGATCTTGATCGCTTCCAGCCGGGCCAGCTGGCGCAGGCGGATGTCGAGGATGTCGTCGGCTTGCCGCTCCGACAGTAGGAAGGCTTCGATCAGCGCCGGCTTGGGTTCGTCCGACTCGCGGATGATGCGGATCACCTTGTCGATGTTGAGCAGCACCGCCTCGCGACCTTCGAGAATGTGGATGCGGTCATCCACCTTCTGCATGCGGTATTGCGTGCGTCGGGTCACGGTATTGAAGCGGAACGCCACCCATTCGCTCAGGATATCGGACAGGCTCTTCTGGCGCGGGCGGCCATCGCCGCCGATCATCACCAGGTTCAGCGAGGCGCCGGTCTCCAGCGAGGTCTGCGCCAGCAGCGTATGCATGAACTCGGTCTGGTCCTGGTTCTTGGATTTCGGCTCCAGCACCAGGCGCACCGGCGCCTCGCGGCCCGATTCGTCGCGCACGGCGTCGAGCAGGCCGAGGATGGTGGCTTTCTGCGCCTGCTGTTCGGGGGTGAGCGTCTTCTTGCCCAGCTTGACCTTGGGATTGGTCAGTTCCTCGATTTCTTCCAGCACCTTCTGGCTCGACACGCCCGGCGGCAATTCGGTCACCACCGCCTGCCACTGGCCGCGCGCCAGTTCTTCGATCTTCCAGCGGGCGCGCACCTTGAGGCTGCCGCGACCGCTCTGGTACATCTCGGCGATCTGCGCCGCGGGGGTGATGATCTGGCCGCCACCCGGAAAGTCGGGGCCCGGGATCAGCTCCATCAATTCGCCATGCGTGATCTTGGGATTACGGATCATCGCCACGGCAGCCTTGGCCACTTCGGTCAGGTTGTGCGAAGGGATTTCGGTGGCCAGGCCGACGGCGATGCCCGAGGCGCCGTTGAGCAGCACGAACGGCAGGCGCGCCGGCAACTGGCGTGGTTCCTGGGTCGAGCCGTCGTAGTTGGGCTGGAAATCGACCGTGCCCATGTCGATCTCGTCGAGCAGCAGCTTGCTGATCGGCGTCAGGCGCGCTTCGGTATAACGCATGGCCGCGGCGCCGTCGCCGTCGCGCGAACCGAAGTTGCCGTGGCCGTCGATCAGCGGGTAGCGCAGCGAGAAGTCCTGCGCCATGCGCACCAGCGCGTCATACACCGACTGGTCGCCGTGCGGGTGCAGCTTGCCCAGCACGTCGCCCACCACTGCAGCAGACTTGCGTGGCTTGGCGGCGGCGTTGAGCGACAGTTCGTTCATCGCATACAGGATGCGGCGCTGCACCGGTTTCTGGCCGTCGGTGACGTCCGGCAGGGCGCGTCCCTTGACCACCGAGATGGCGTAGTCGAGATAGGCGCGCTCGGCGAAGGTCGACAGGGTCAGCGCATCGCCTTCGGGCGGCGGGGGAGGCGTCTGGTCAAACAGGTTGGCTTGATCGGTCATGGAGCTGGTCTGGTGGTGTTCGGTTTGGACTTGGTTAATCGTTGATGCCCGGCGCGCGCGGGGGCAGTGTCACCTGCAGGCGCGCCTGCCCGCCAGCGCGGGCGCCGGCAGTGGCGTTGCCTTGCGCACCGCCGGCCGCGCTTGCTGCGCCGGCGGGGAGGTACAGTTCATAGAAGCGCGACACCAGGCGTACATAGCCCTGGGTCTCGGGATAGGGCGGGATCTTGTTGCCGTACTTCTGCACCGCGCCTTCACCCGCGTTGTAGGAGGCGATGGCCAATTCCACATGCTGCGGGAACATCGCCATCAGATCGCGCAAATAGCGCGCGGCCAGGCGGATGTTGATCTTCGGGTCGGTCAGCTTCTGGTGCAATGTCTTGCGGCGGTCGCCTTGCAGCCCATAGCGCTCGGCGGTATCGGGCATGATCTGCATCAGGCCCACGGCGCCCTTGCTGGAGACGGCAGTGGCATTGAAGCCGGATTCGGTGGTCATCACGGCCTTGAGCAGGGCGGCGTCGAGGCCAAATTCGCTGGCCGCTTCGTTGACCAGGCTGTCGTACTTGCGCGCATCGCGATGTGCCAGCATGGTGCGCACAAAAGGCGGATCGGCCGGCATCACCGCGTCCTTGCTGTCCGAGTGATTCAGCAGCGAGGCGCTGCTGGCCATGACCTTGTTGGGATCGTCCACGGCCTGGGCATAGAAGTGGGAAGCCCCATTGGCGTCGGTATAGCGGTACACGATGGTATTGGGTTTGCCCTTGCCGCCGCCATCGCGGCTCCGATCGACGGCTTCCACGCGCATGTGCTGGACACCGTCGGCATCGGTGTAGCGGACCACTTGCTGCGACTGCACCGGCGCGGCACACAGCAGCAACGCCGCGCCCGGCAGGCAGAGAGCGAAGATGCGGGTGGGCACGGACGCGGCGCGCGGCATGTCAGATGTCTGCTTCGGCTTCGTTGCCGTGTTCCTCGATCCAGGCGCGGCGCGCGGCGGCTTCGCCCTTGCCCATCAGCATGGTGAAGCGCAGTTCGGCACTCTCCGGGCCGGGTTCGCCAAAGCCGATCGGCAGCAGGCGACGGGTATCCGGATTCATCGTGGTTTCCCACAACTGCTCGGCGTTCATCTCGCCCAGGCCCTTGAAGCGCGAGATGCTCCAGGCGCCTTCCTTGAGGCCGTCCTTGCGCAGCTTGTCTTCGATCGCCTCGAGTTCGCCGTCGTCCAGTGCGTACAGCTTTTGCACCGGCTTCTTGCCGCGTGCCGGCGCATCGACCCGATACAGCGGCGGGCGCGCCACGCAGATGTTGCCGTTCTCGATCAGCCTGGGGAAGTGACGGAAGAACAGCGTCAGCAGCAACACCTGGATGTGCGAGCCGTCCACGTCCGCATCCGACAGGATGCAGATCTTGCCGTAGCGCAGGCCGGACAGGTCCGGCGTGTCGTTCTTGCCGTGCGGGTCGACCCCGATGGCCACTGCGATGTCGTGGATTTCGTTGTTGGCAAACAGCCGGTCGCGTTCGGTTTCCCAGGCATTGAGGACCTTGCCGCGCAGCGGCAGGATGGCCTGGAATTCCTTGTCGCGGCCCATCTTGGCCGAGCCGCCGGCGGAGTCGCCCTCGACCAGGAACAGTTCGTTGCGCGAGATATCGGTCGATTCGCAATCGGTCAGCTTGCCGGGCAGCACCGCCACCCCGGACGACTTGCGCTTCTCGACCTTCTGCGCCGAGCGCAGGCGGCTTTGCGCCTGCTTGATGACCAGTTCGGCCAGCTTCTTGCCGTACTCGACGTGCTGGTTCAGCCACAACTCAAGGGCCGGGCGCGAATAGCCCGACACCAGCCGCACCGCGTCGCGGGAGTTGAGGCGTTCCTTGATCTGGCCCTGGAATTGCGGGTCGAGCACCTTGGCCGACAGCACGAACGACACCCGTGCAAACACGTCTTCGGCCAGCAGCTTGACGCCCTTGGGCAGCAGCGAGTGCATCTCGGCGAAGCTCTTAACGGCGCCGAACAGGCCTTCGCGCAGGCCCGATTCGTGGGTGCCGCCGTTGGAAGTCGGAATCAGGTTCACATACGATTCGCGCACCACCGCGCCGTCTTCGGTCCAGGCCACCACCCAGGCCGCACCTTCGCCTTCGGCAAAGCCCTCGGCGTCGCGGCCGGCATATTGCTCGCCCTCGAACAGCGGGATCAGCGGTTCGCCATTGCTCGATTGCGCCAGTTGCTCGAGCAGGTAGCCGCGCAGGCCCTGGTCGTATTGCCAGGTCTGGACGTCGCCGCTCTTGGCATTGGTGAAGGTGACCTTCACGCCCGGCAGCAGCACCGCCTTGGAGCGCAGCAGCCGTTGCAGTTCGCCCAGCGGGATCACCGGCGAATCGAAATACTTGGGGTCCGGCCAGACCGTGACCCGGGTGCCGGACTTCTTGTCGTCGCGTCCGGCCGGGCGCGACTTGAGCTTCTCGATCACGTCGCCGCCCGAGAACACCAGCGTGTGCACGCCGTTGCCCTGGTCGTCGCGACGCCAGACCGTAATTTCCAGGCGTGTGGCCAGCGCATTGGTGACCGACACGCCCACCCCGTGCAGGCCGCCCGAGAACGCATAGGCGCCGCCCGAACCCTTGTCGAACTTGCCGCCGGCGTGCAGGCGGGTAAACACGATTTCGAGCGTGGGCACCTTTTCTTCCGGGTGCAGGCCGACCGGGATGCCGCGGCCATCGTCCTCGACGCTGATGCTGCCGTCGACATTGAGGGTCACCGCGATACTCTTGCCGTAGCCGCCCAGCGCTTCATCGGAGGCGTTGTCGATCACCTCCTGGACGATGTGCAACGGGTTCTCGGTGCGGGTGTACATGCCCGGGCGCTGCTTGACCGGCTCCAGGCCCTTGAGGACGCGGATCGATGATTCACTGTAGTCGGACGGGGATGTTTTCTTGGTTGCCATGCGGGTGAGTAAGTGGTCGCCCCCGGCTGAGCCGGTGTCGGTATGGAAGGTGAAAGGTCAACATTGGCGCGCTTTCATGCGGGCTTGAAGCCCTTATGCTGCACTGCCAACTGCGCATTCTAATGAAAAATCGTCGACGCAGGCGGCGGTCGTTGCGAAAGCTTGTCGTTTTGACATCGGCGCACGGCCGAAGAAGAATGCGGGCGGCGCTGATGGCCGCCCGCGGAGAGGGGTGGTCAGTGTCAGCCGCGCAACAACGCTTCGACCGCCAGTGCAATCGACAGCAGGCGGCGGTCGTGACCGGCCGGCGCTGCCAGCGACAGGCCGACCGGGGCATTGCCGGCGGCGTGGCAGGGCAGCGAGACCGCGCAGCCGTCCAGGAAGTTGATCAGCGTGGCGTTGCGCAGCATCAGGCCGTTGGCGCCGTAGTAGGCCTCGTCGCTGGCCTGCAGGTCGGCGATCTTGGGCGCCACGATGGGCACGGTCGGCATCACCAGGGCGTCGAAGCCGTCCAGTTGCGCTTCGGTATTGGCGATCCAGCGGGTGCGGGCGTGGATCACGTCGAGCAGGTCGGCCGCGCCCATGTCACGGCCGCGCAGGATGCGCGACACCACGCGCTGGTCGTAGCCGTCGTGGTTTTCGGCAATCAGCTGGCGATGCCAGGCATAGGCTTCGGCGGCCGTGAAGCCGCCCTTGGCGTTGATGGCCGCCAGTTCGCCGAAGGCCGGCACGGCCTGCTCGACGATCACGGCGCCGGCCGCCGACAGCGCCGACAGCGTCTTGCGGTAGGCCGCGGCGACGGTGTCGTCGATGCCGTCCAGCACCACGTTGGTCGGCGCCAGCAGGCGCAGCCCGCGCAAGGGATGCGCCAGCGGCGCGCGATAGGGTTCGGCCGCCAGCACCGCGTCGACCATGGCGCAGCATTCGACGGATGCCGCCAGCGGGCCGATCGAATCGAGATAGACCGACAGCGGCAACACGCCCTGCATCGACACGCGGCGGGCGGTGGGCTTGAAACCGGTCAGGCCGTTCAAGGCCGAGGGGATGCGCACCGAGCCGCCGGTGTCCGAGCCGACGGCGGCAAAGGCCATGCCGTCGGTCACCGAGATGGCCGCGCCGGAGGAAGAGCCGCCCGGAATGCGGCCGCCGTCGACATCGCGCTGCCAGGCGTTGCGTGGCGTGCCGTAATGCGGGTTGATGCCCAGGCCCGAATAGGCGAACTCGGTCATGTTGGTCTTGCCCATGACGATCGCGCCGGCGTTGATCAGGTGCTGCACCGCCACCGCGTTGGCTTGCGCCACCGGCTTGCCGCGCAACACGACCGAGCCGGCCAGGGTGGTTTCGCCGGCCACATCGAACAGGTCCTTGACCGAGACCGGGATGCCGTCGAGCGGCGAGCGGCGCACGCCGGCCGCGCGCAGGGTGTCGGCGGCGCGCGCGGCGGCGCGGGCCTGGTCGGCATAGACGCTGGTAAATACCCGCGCGCCTTCGCCGTTGGCGTCGCTGATCTTCGCCAGGGCTTGTTCGGTCAGGTCGGTGGACGTGGTGCGGCCGCTATCGAGGTCGGCGGCAATTTGGGAGAGTCGGGGGTACATGGGGAGTCCGGTCGGTCGATGAGAAGGGGGAGTATCGCATCATAATCCGTCGTCCACCGTGAGCGGATCAGGACAACGGAATTCAACAACACCGTCGTCCCGGCGCAGGCCGGGACCCAGTGACTTTGGTGGTGCCGTGCAGGCTCTTGCAAGACGCTGGGTCCTGGCTTTCGCCAGGACGACGGGAAACAAAGACGGGTGAGTCGAGAAGCTTAAGCCATCTCCGCCAGCGACTCCGTCACATAGGCATGACGCAGCGAGCGGTTACGACGCGGATCGAACAATTCCATCGTAAATGATGCCGCCGCGCGGATGCCGCCGATGGCGCCCACGGTGCCGCAGGTCATGCCGCAGCCTTCAGGCAGCGTGGCGCTGCCTTCGGTGAAGCGGGCGATCAGGTCGCCGGGCGTGCGCAGGGATGCCAGCGGGCCTTCCTGGTACAGCACGGTGCTGCCGTTTTCCTCGATCCAGGAGCGGATCACCAGCTCGTCCCAGTACTCGACGACATCCGACAGCTTCCAGGCGCCGGTGGCCACCGGCTTGATGCAGGCCTGCTTGGAAAACGCCACGCTGTGCGCTTCGAGCTTGCGGTCGGTGTGGTCCGAGGCGATGCTCACATACAGCTCGCCGCCGGCGTTGAAGACGAAGGTCTCGACTTCGCCCGACGATTCGGCGCCCAGCACCTGCACGTCTTTTTGCTGGCTCAACTGGTTGGCCGCCACGCGGTAGAACAGCGGCACCGCGCTCGGGCGCGAAATGCCCAGCGCTTCGAGTTCTTCGATATGGTGCTCGATGGCAGCCATGTCACGGCCGGCCCAGCCAGCGATGACCAGGTTGTTGATGTCGGCGTCCAGGACGCCATTGTCGGGCAGGGAAAAAGTCAGCTTCATGATGCGTACCTCTAAGTAAATTGAACGTGCTTGTTGCCGGTGTTACTGCTGCTTCTTGACGAACACCACCACCAGGAAGCTGGCCAGGAATTCGAGCGCAGCCACGAAATACAGTCCCGACGACAGCGAACCGGTGCTGGTCTTCAGGGCGCCGATCATGTAGGGCGCAACGAAGCCGGCCAGGTTGCCGATCGAGTTGATCAGGGCGATGCCGCCGGCCGCAGCAGTGCCCGCCAGGAACGCCGCCGGAATCGACCAGAACACCGGGAATGCCGCCAGGATGCCGATGGCGGCGACCGTCAGCGAGATCAGGGCGATGGTGGCGTTGCCCAAGGTCAGGCCGGTGGCGACCAGGCCGACGGAGGCGATCAGGGTGGCCACGGCGCTGTGCATGCGGCGCTCGCCGGTCTTGTCCGAATGGATGCCGTTCCACACCATCGCCAGGGTGCCGGCGATGAACGGAATGGCCGAGATCAGGCCGATCTGCAGCGTGCCCTTGATGCCGATTTCCTTGATGATGGATGGCGCCCAGAAGGCGATGGTGGCATTGCCGCTGACCACGCAGAAATAGACGGCGGCGCAGATCCAGACGCGGTAGTTGCTACAGGCATCCTTGAACGAGAGGTGCTTGCCGGCGCCGGTGTTTTCGGCGACCAGGGCTTGCGTGACCGCTTGCTGTTCGGCCGCTGTCAGCCAGGGCGCATTGACCGGCTTTTCGGGCAGGTACTTCAGCACCAGCAGGCCCGCCACCAGCGAAGGAATGCCTTCGAGGATGAACAGCCATTGCCAGTTGGCCAGGTGGCCGACGCCTTCCATGCCGCTCATGATGAGGCCGGCAATCGGGCCGCCCACCGCGCCGGCGATGGCAAACGAGGTCATGAACAGACCGTTCACGCGAGCCCGGCGCTGGGCCGGGAACCAGTAGGTCAGGTACAGCACCACGCCGGGGAAGAAGCCGGCTTCGAACACGCCCAGCAGGAAGCGCAGGACATAGAACGAGGTCGGGGTGGTGACATAGGCCATCGCCATCGAGGTCAGGCCCCACAGGATGGTGATGCGGGCCAGCGTCTTGCGAGCGCCGATCTTTTCCAGCAGCAGGTTGCTGGGCACTTCGAACAGGAAGTAGCCGATGAAGAAGATGCCGGCGCCCAGGCCGTAGATGGCTTCCGAGAATTGCAGGTCCTGCAGCATCGACAGCTTGGCGAAGCCGACGTTGACCCGGTCGATCCAGGCCAGCACGAACAGGAACACCAGGAATGGAATCAGGCGCCAGGCGATCTTGCGATAGGTCGCGTCCATCGCTACCGGTTGCCCGGCCGCGCTGGCGGTTGTGGAATAAGTCATGTACTACCTCCCTTGAATTTGAATGTCGACGAACCGGTGGTTCGCCCCGTGTCTGGCAAGCTCAGCTGTTTTTTTGTTGTCGCCGCAAGTGGGGCGCTTAAAGCAAGTGGGTCGCTTAAATTCAGTATGGGGAGCGCAGGCGAGCGCTGTCCAACAAGAAAATGTGAACGGAAACGATTGAAAAATCTTATGAGCAAAAATGGGCCGCCGCATGCCCCTGGATGGTGCTTTGCAGCATGCGCGGCGCGGCGCCCGTGAGCGCGCTCAGGCTGGCGCCGGGTCGCCCGAAACAGCCTTTCCTGCGGCCAGCGGCGAGGGCAGGCGAGCGATCTCGTGGCCCCAATTGAGTGCAAAGTCGGAGGCCGTTTCTTGTGCGATGCGGGCCACGGTCTCGGTCAGCGGATTCTCATGGTCTGAGCGGAAGCAGGCGATCATCGCCAGCGCCGGAAACTCGGTGTCGACCCGCAGCAGGTGCAAGGTCTCTTCATTGAGTTCGCGCTGGATAATGGCCGGCGGCACCGCCGCAATGCCGAAGCCGTCGGTGGCCAGCCGGATCATGGTGGCCACCGAGGCAATGCAATTGATATGCAGGTCGCTGCCGCTGCTGGAGAACATGCGCTCGATGACGGCGTGCGGGCCCGAGTTGCGGGCAAAGCTGACCACCGGAAAGGCGGCCAGGTCCGACAGGCTCAGGGTTTCGCTGCCGATGTCGAGCTTGGGGCTGCACACCCAGCGCATGGGAAATTCGCACAGCGCGATATTGCTCACCAGCGGCCCGATCACCGGCTCGGCCTGCAGCACCAGGTCGAGGTTGCCCTTGCTGAATTGCTCGTGCAGGTGAATGGTGGTGTCGCTGGCGATCTCGATCTGCAGGCGCGGGAACGCCTTGTGCAAGCGCCCCAGGAAGTCCGGAAACCAGCTGTGCACGATCGACTCGATCACGCCGATGCGGATCACGCCGGCATAGACCTCGCGGTCCGACATGTCTTCCTTCATCTCGCGCATCAGCTTGACCATGCGCTCGGCATACACCAGCGCCTTGCTGCCATCGGCGGTCAGCGCCACCTCGCGCGCGCTGCGGTCGAACAGGCGCACGCCGAAGTCCTGTTCGAGCGAAGCGATGCGACTCGACACCGCCGCCTGCGTGGTGTGCAAGCGCTCAGCGGTCAGGCGGAAATTGCGCAGCCTGGCCAGCCAGACGAAGGTTTCTAGGAAGCGGATATTCATGACGGGGGGCGGGTGTGCGAAGAGGCGTATTTTAGCTGCTGCCGGCAATCGGAGGGTCCGGCGGGGCAGGTCTTTTTTGGTGCGTTGCAGTAAGAAAGACGTCGTCAAGCGCGCATTTGCAGTGCATTTGTCGTCTGATCGCGCAAGCTCATGGTGCGATATATCGATATTTGGTTTTTGAAAGTATTTTTTCTTTACTGCATGCAAAAATGAAAATATATTTACATTTTTCGCATTTTTGAAACCACCCGGCCCATGGCACAGCAGTCGACCAATATCACGTTGCAGGGAGCAGGAGCGGTAGCGCAAGCCGTCGGCAAGCTATACCCGCAACTGTCGAAGTCGCACCGCAAGGCGGCCGACTATGTGCTGGGTCATCCGTTTCGCGCCGCCACCATGACCATCGACGAGTTGTCGGAGGCGGCCGGTATCTCGGTGGCCACTGCCAACCGTTTCGCCCATGCGCTCGGCTTCGATGGCTATGCCTCGTTTCGTGCCGCGCTGGTGGCCGATTTCGCCACCACGCTGGCGCCAGTCGAGAAGCTGCGGCACGAAGTGCAGCGCCCGGCCAGCAGCGCCGAGATCATGGCCGCCGCCTTCGATAACGACATCCAGAACATCGAGGCCACCCGGCGCCTGCTGGCGCCGCAGGACTGCGAACGCGCGGTCGACATGATCCTGGCGGCCGAACGTATCTTCATCACCGGCTTCGGCGCCTCGGCCTATCTGGCCGGGTTGATGGCGCATGCGCTGGAGCCTTATGTGCGCACGGTGACGTCGGTGGCGCTGGCGGGCGGGCCGTCGCAGGCCGGGCGTCAGTTCTTCAAGCTCGACGGTCGCGACCTGGTGATCCCGATGGTGTTTCCGCGTTATGCGGCCGACACCGTGTGGCTGACGCAGCGCGCGGTCGAAAAAGGCGCGAAAATCCTGGCGATCACCGATACCCCCGGCTCGCCGCTGGTGCCGCTGGCCGATGTCACGATCTACGCCCATACCGAGCGTACGCTGTCGCCCACCTCGGACGCGGCTGCGCTGATGCTGATCCAGGCCCTGTGCGACGCCGTGGCGCATCGCGCACGGCATTCGGTGCAGGCCGCCTCGCAGATGGCCGAGTTCGTGCTGCCGTGGCTGTACCTGCCGCAACAGCAGCAGCGCGCCGGCATCGCGGCAGTCGGCCGACTCAACAAGAAGGGCAGCGCCAGCGCTGTCCCAAGTCAAGGAAAGAGCAAAGCATGAACACACCGGTTATCGCCATCCATGGCGGCGCAGGCACGATCACCCGCAGTTCGTTGTCGGCTGAAGACGAAGCGCGTTACCACCAGGCCCTGGCCGACATCGTCAGCGCCGGCCAGGCCGTGCTCAATGGCGGCGGTTCGGCGCTCGACGCCGTCACCGAGGCGGTGCGGCTGCTGGAGGATTGCCCGCTGTTCAATGCGGGCCATGGCGCGGTGTACACCAGCGAGGGACGTCATGAGCTCGACGCCAGCGTGATGGACGGGATCGACCTGTCGGCCGGCGCGGTGGCATGTGTCACCAATGTCCGCAATCCGATCCTGGCTGCGCGCGCCGTGATGCATCACAGCGAGCACGTGTTGCTGGTGGGGCAGGGCGCCGAGGCCTTCGCGCAGCAGCAGGGCGTGGCCACGGTCAGCCCCGATTACTTCCACACCGACGCCCGGCATGAGCAATGGCAGCGCGTGCGCGGCCAGGCCGGCACCGTGCTGGACCATGACGCGGCGTCGTTCGCCTTCGCCCAGCAGCAGGAAAAAGCCCCGATCGACCCCGACAACAAGTTCGGTACCGTCGGCGCCGTGGCGCTGGACCGTTTCGGCAACCTGGCGGCGGCCACCTCGACCGGCGGCATCACCAACAAGCAGCCGGGCCGGGTCGGCGATTCGCCACTGATCGGCGCCGGTTGCTATGCGTCCAACTCGACCGCCGCGATCTCGGCCACCGGCACCGGTGAAGCCTTCATGCGCACCAACGCGGCCTACGACATCGCGGCCCGCATGGCCTATGCCGGCGACACCCTGGAGCAAGCCGCCCATAAGGTAGTGTTCAAGTTGCTGCCGGTGGTGGGCGGACGCGGCGGCCTGATTGCGCTCGACGCCCAGGGCAACCTGACGCTGCCGTTCAATACCGAAGGCATGTATCGTGCATACGCACGCGGCGATGCGGCGCCCGTGACAGCTATTTACGCTTGACCCGGGCATGACCCGGCTGGAGAAACATCAGATGCAATCATCCCAACGCGTGCTGGACGTCAGCAACTTGAGCGTCCGTTTTGCCACCTCTGAACGGACGGTGGATGCGGTGCGCGACCTTTCATTCCACGTTGACCGGGGCGAGACCCTGGCCATCGTCGGCGAGTCCGGTTCGGGCAAGTCGGTGTCGTCGCTGGCGATCATGCGCCTGATCGAACACGGCGGCGGCAAGATCATCAACGGCAGCATGCAGTTCAGCCGCCGCGATGGCCGTTCGCTGGACCTGGTAAAAGCCGACAACGCCACCATGCGCGGCATTCGCGGCGCCGAGATCGCCATGATCTTCCAGGAGCCGATGACCTCGCTCAACCCGGTCTTCACCGTCGGCGAGCAGATTGCCGAGTCGATCCGCCTGCACCAGCGCAAGAGCCGCAGCGAGGCCCATGCCGAGGCGCTGCGCATGCTGGAGATGGTGCGCATTCCCGAAGCCCGGCGCGTGCTGGGGCGCCATCCGCACCAGTTGTCGGGCGGCATGCGCCAGCGCGTGATGATCGCCATGGCGCTGTCTTGCAAGCCCAAGCTGCTGATTGCCGATGAGCCGACGACCGCGCTGGACGTGACCATCCAGGCGCAGATCCTGCAATTGATCCGTTCGCTGCAGGAAGAAATGCAGATGGGCGTGATCTTCATCACCCACGACATGGGCGTGGTGGCCGAAGTGGCCGATCGCGTGGTGGTCATGTGTCGCGGCGAGCAGGTGGAGGAAAAGCCGGTCGAGGCCATCTTCGCCGCCCCCGAACACCCGTACACCCAGGCCTTGCTGGCCGCGGTGCCGCGCCTGGGATCGATGCGCGGCACCGACCGCCCACGGCGGTTCGGCATCGCCGTCGAGGACGAAGTCCAGCCCGAGGCCATCGCCACCGAATTGCAGGGACAGGAAGCGATTGCGCAGCAGCGCGAACCGATCCTGAAGGTGCGCGAACTGACCACCCATTTCGACGTCAAGAGCGGCATCTTCGGCCGCGTCAAGCAGCGCGTGCATGCCGTCGAGAAAGTGAGTTTCGACCTGTTTGCCGGCGAGACGCTGGCCATCGTCGGCGAATCCGGCTGCGGCAAGTCGACCACTGGCCGCTCGTTGCTGCGCCTGGTCGATATCGCCGGCGGCCAGGTCGAGTTCGGCGGACGCGACCTGGCGCAATTGCCGCGCAGCGACCTGCGGCAATTGCGGCGCGACATCCAGTTCATCTTCCAGGACCCGTTCGCTTCGCTCGACCCGCGCATGACGGTCGGTTATTCGATCATGGAGCCGCTGCTGGTGCACGGCATGGCCGAGGGCGCGCAGGCGCGGGTCGATGCCTTGCTGACCCGGGTCGGCCTCACGCCCGAGCATGGCCAGCGTTATCCGCACGAGTTTTCCGGCGGCCAGCGCCAGCGCATCTGTATCGCCCGCGCCCTGGCGCTGAACCCGAAGATCGTCATCGCCGACGAATCGGTGTCGGCGCTGGACGTGTCGATCCAGGCCCAGATCGTCAACCTGATGCTCGACCTGCAGGCCGAGCTGGGCATTTCGTTCATCTTCATCTCGCACGACATGGCGGTGGTGGAACGGATCAGCCATCGGGTGGCCGTGATGTACCTGGGCCAGATCGTCGAGATCGGGCCGCGCCGCGCGATCTTCGAAAATCCGCAGCACCCTTATACTCGCAAGTTGATGGCGGCGGTGCCGATTGCCGATCCGACCAAGCGTCGCACCGATCGCAAGTTGCTGACCGATGAAATCCCGAGCCCGATCCGTGCCATCGGCGATCCACCGAAAGTGGCGCCGCTGAAGGAAGTAGGACCCGGCCACTTCGTGGCCACCCATAGCATTTCCGGTGTTTATTGATGTTCTTGTACTTGCAGTCTTAACCACGCAGTCCATTCGATCAGGAGAGACATAAATGTCTACAGCACAATACAAGGGAAGCTCCGTCGCCAAATTGCTGGCAGTTGGTACCCTCGGCGCCGTCTTGCAGTTCGCCGCAGCCCACGCCTTTGCCGCCAAGACCGCAACCGTGGCAGTGGCCTCGACCTTCACCACGATGGACCCATACGACGCCAATGACACATTGTCGCTGTCGGTGGCCAAGTCGTTCTACCAGGGCCTGTTCGGTTTCGACAAGGACATGAAGCTGATCAATGTGCTGGCCGAAGGCTACCTGGTCAGCAAGGATGGCCTCGAATACACCATTCGCCTCAAGCAAGGCGTGAAGTTCCATGATGGCACCGACTTCAAGGCCGACGCCGTCAAGGGCGTGTTCGACCGCGTCACCAATCCCGACAACAAGTTGAAGCGCTACAACCTGTTCAACCGTGTCGCCAAGACCGAAGTGCTGAACGACTACACCGTCAAGATCGTGCTGAAGGAACCGTTCTCGGCCTTCATCAACGTGCTGGCCCACCCGTCGGCCGTGATCATCTCGCCGGCCGCGCTGAAGCAATACGGCAACAAGGACATCGCGTTCCACCCGGTCGGCACCGGCCCCTTCAAGTTCGTCGAATGGAAACAGACCGATTACCTGAAGGTCGCCAAGTTCGACGGTTACTGGAAGAAGGGCTACCCCAAGGTCGACGAGATCCTGTGGAAGCCGGTGGTCGACAACAATTCGCGCTCGGCCATGCTGCAGACCGGCGAAGCCCAGTTCACCTACCCGCTGCCGTACGAACAGGCCGACCTCCTGAAGGCCAAGAGCAACCTGGACGTGGTGGCAGGTCCATCGATCATCCAGCGCTACATGTCGATGAACGTCAAGCAGAAGCCGTTCGACAATCCTAAGGTGCGTGAGGCGATCAACTACGCCATCAACAAGCAGGCGCTGGCCAAGGTGGCGTTCAATGGCTACGCCGTGCCGATGGAAGGCGTGCTGCCGCAAGGCGTGGACTATTCCTACAAGAGCGGCGCCTGGCCGTATGACGTGAAGAAGGCCAAGGCGTTGCTGGCCGAAGCCGGCTACCCGAACGGTTTCGAGACCGAACTGTGGTCGGCCTACACCCATACCACCGCCATGAAGGTGATCCAGTTCCTGCAGCAGCAGCTGGCGCAGGTCGGGATCAAGACCAAGATCGCGGCGCTGGAAGCGGGTCAACGCGTGGAGCGCGTCGAAAGCGCCCAGAACCCTGAGACTGCACCGGTGCGCCTGTACTACGTCGGCTGGTCGTCCTCGACCGGCGAAGCCGACTGGGGCCTGCGTCCGCTGCTGGCATCCGAATCGTTCCCGCCGCGCCTGTTCAACACCGCTTACTACAAGAACGACAAGGTAGATACCGCCATCGCCAAGGCACTGACGGTGAGCGACCGCAAGGAAAAGGAAGCGCTGTACAAGGAAGCCCAGCAGGAAATCTGGAAGGATGCGCCATGGGCCTTCCTGGTGACCGAAAAGCTGCTGTATGCGCGCGCCAAGAACCTCAAGGGCATCTACATCATGCCTGACCAGGCTTATGAATTCGAGAACATCGAATTCACCAAGTAATACGGCCACGCGATAGAAGCTAGAAGTATCCGGATTGCAGCCAGGCTGCAATCCGGTGTTTTTTGCATTACCCAAGGTTTCGTTCCACCAGCAACGGGCGGTTTATTTCGAGAGCTCCATGTTTTCCTATGTCATCAAACGCCTCCTGGGCCTGATTCCCACCCTGTTACTGGTGGCAGTGCTGGTATTTTTGTTCGTGCACATGTTGCCGGGCGACCCGGCACGGCTGGCGGCCGGCCCCGAGGCCGACGAAGTCACGGTCGCGCTGGTGCGCGCCGACCTCGGCCTGGACAAGCCCTTGCCGCAGCAATTCATCAATTTCTTCGTCAATGCCGCGCAGGGTGACTTCGGTCATTCGATCCGCACCAAGCGCCCGGTGGCCACCGAGATCGCCGAGCGCTTCTGGCCGACGCTGTGGCTGACCATCGCCGCCATGGCGTGGGCGGTGCTGTTCGGGCTGGTGATCGGCATTTCGTCGGCGGTGTGGCGCAACAAGTGGCCGGACCGCTTGGGCATGACGCTGGCGGTCTCGGGCATCTCGTTTCCGGCGTTTTCGCTGGGCATCCTGCTGATGCAGATCTTCTCGGTACAGCTGGGCTGGCTGCCTACCGTCGGCGCCGACACCTGGCGTCACTACATCCTCCCTTCGCTGACCCTGGGCGCGGCGGTGGCGGCGGTCATGGCGCGCTTCACGCGCTCGTCCTTCATCGAGATCCTGCAGGAAGACTTCGTGCGCACCGCGCGCGCCAAGGGCCTGTCGGAGCGCGTCGTGGTGATCAAGCACTGCCTGCGCAATGCGCTCATTCCGGTGGTCACGATGATGGGCCTGCAGTTCGGCTTCCTGCTGGGCGGCTCGATCCTGGTCGAGGTGGTGTTCAACTGGCCGGGCATGGGGCGCCTGCTGGTGGATGCGGTCGAGATGCGCGATTACCCGGTGATCCAGGCCGAGATCCTGCTGTTCTCGCTGGAGTTCATTTTCATCAACCTGGTGGTCGACGTGCTGTATGCCGTGATCAATCCCAGTATCCGTTTCAAGTGAGTTGATCATGTCGCTGTCCAATACCCCCTTGCCCGAATCCGGCTTGCCATTGCCGCCACCGCAACCCGTGGTGGCTGCCTCGGGCCAGCAGGTCCGTACGCCATGGCGCGAGTTCTGGCGCAAATTCAAGAAGCAGCACCTGGCGGTGTACGCCGGGTGTTTCGTGCTGTTGCTGGTGGTGCTGGCCATCGTGGCGCCTTGGATCGTGCCGTTCGATCCCGAGGGCTTCTTCGACTACGACGCCCTGAGCACGCCCCCCAGCTGGACCCACTGGTTCGGCGTCGATGCGCTGGGACGCGACATCTTCAGCCGCATCCTGGTCGGCACCGGCATCTCGCTGGCGTCGGGGTTCCTGTCGGTGGCCATCGGTGCGGTGATCGGCACCGTGCTGGGTTTGCTGGCCGGTTACTACGAAGGCTGGTGGGACCGCATCACCATGCGCATCTGCGACGTACTGTTCGCTTTCCCCGGCATCCTGCTGGCCATCGGCATCGTCGCCATCCTGGGTGGCGGCATGATCAACGTGATCATCTCGGTCTCGGTGTTCAGCATTCCGGCCTTTGCGCGCCTGGTGCGCGGCAATACGCTGCAACTGAAGAACCTGACCTACATCGAGGCCACCCGCAGCATCGGTGCGTCCGACATGACGATCATGTGGCGCCATATCTTTCCCGGCACCATCTCGTCCATCGTGGTGTACTTCACCATGCGCATCGGCACCTCCATCATCACCGCCGCCGGCCTGTCGTTCCTGGGCCTGGGCGCGCAGTCGCCGACCCCCGAATGGGGCCTGATGCTCAACGAGGCCCGGGCCGACATGATGACCGCGCCGCACATCGCGATCTTCCCCAGCATCGCCATCTTCCTGACGGTGCTGGCGTTCAATCTGCTGGGTGACGGCTTGCGCGACGCGCTCGATCCCAAGATCGACCAGCGCTGATGAACCGGCCACACATCGGCCGCCTGCCCGCCGGGCCACGCAACAGCATCGCCGACGTGGCCGGCGTCAGCGTCGGTCATTGCACGCTCGCCGATGGTCCGGTACAGACCGGGGTGACGGTCATTACGCCGCATGCCGGCAATCCCTTCACGCACAAGTTGCCGGCTGCGGTGGCGGTCATCAACGGCTTCGGCAAGAGCGCCGGCCTGGTGCAGATCGAAGAGCTGGGCACGCTGGAGTCGCCCATTGCCCTGACCAACACGTTTGCAGTAGGCACCGTGCTGACGGCGCAGGTGCGGCATGCCATTGCGCGCAATCCCGAATGCGGGCGCAGCCAGCCCACCGTCAATGCGGTGGTGATGGAATGCAATGACGGCTATCTCAACGACTTGCATGCGTTCGCCGTGCAGGAAACCCATTTCGAGCAGGCGTTCGCTGCCTGCAGCGCCGATGTTGCGCAGGGCTCAGTGGGGGCAGGGCGCGGCATGTCGAGCTTCGAGTTGAAGGGCGGCATCGGCAGCGCCTCGCGCATCGCCGACGAGCGCTACACGGTCGGCACACTGGTGTTGTCGAACTTCGGCAAGCTGCCCGACCTGGTGCTCGATGGTCGCCCGCTGGGTCGCGAGCTGGCAGCACGCGGAGCCTGCGATGAGGCGCCGGAGCAGGGTTCGATCATCATCATCATCGCCACCGATGCGCCACTCGATGCGCGCCAGTTGAAGCGGTTGGCGGTACGTTCCGGCGCTGGCCTGGCGCGCACCGGGTCGGTCTACGGCCACGGCAGCGGCGACATCGCCCTGGCGTTCTCGACGGCACAGCCGGGCGCGCTGCTGGCCGATCATTTGCTGGACCCGCTGTTTCATGCGGTCGCCGACAGTGTCGAACAGGCCATCGTCAATGCCTTGTTCGCCGCCGACAGTGTCACCGGGCGCGACGGCCATCAGCGGGTCGCGCTGCGCGACTTATTACACGAAGACTCAATGACATGAATATCCTGGTTTCGGTCGACATCGAAGGTGTGGCTGGCGTTTTTCATCCCGAGCAGACCCGGGCCGGCAACGTCGAATATGAACGTGCCCGGCGCTGGATGACCGAAGAGGCCAATGCCGTCATCCGCGGCGCGCTGGCCGCCGGCGCCGGTGCCATCAAGGTCAACGATTCGCATGGCGGGTTTCGCAACCTGCTGCCCGACTTGCTGCACCCGCAGGCGCGCATGGTGCTGGGCAAGCCGCGCGTGCTGGGCATGATGGGCGGCGTCGATCACGATGTCGACGCGGTCATGCTGGTCGGTTATCACTCGCGCGCGCAAGGGCGCGGCGTGCTGGCGCATACCACCAACAGCTTTGCGTTTGCGCGGGTCTGGCTGGGCGGGCAGGAGCTGGGCGAGGCCGGGCTGTATGGCGCGCTGGCCGCCGAGCATGGCGTGCCGGTGATCTTCGGCAGCGGCGACGATGCCTTCATCGAAGAAAACCAGCCGCTATATCCGCACGCGATCTTCGCCGAGACCAAGAAGGCCTACGGCGCCAACAGCGGCGACAGCCTGTCGCCCGCAGCCGCCTGCGCCCTGCTCGAAGAGCGCGCGCAGCAGGCGGTGGCGAAGTTGCTGGCGGCGCCGGCATCGATGCCTTTATTCAGTCTGCCGGGACCGTTGCGTTGCCGGCTGCAGACGCAGACGGTGGCCCAGGCCGACCTGTTCAGCCAGTTGCCGATACTGGAGCGCATCGACAACGTGACGGTCGAATTCGACGCGCCCGGCGCCGAGTATGCGGTGCGGGTGTTGAACAGCCTGTCGGCGATGTCGGCGATGCTGCGCTGAATCGTCAAGCGTCAATCATCAGGTTGACGCCTGCTTGCTCTCGATCAGCTTGACCAGGGTCTGCATCGCCAGGTTGACTGGCGTGGCCACCCCCAGCGCCTGGCCGCGACGCACGATGAAACCGTTCAGGTGATCGATCTCGCTCAGCTTGCCGCGCGCAAGGTCCTGGGCGGTGGATGAATACTGGTTGGGCATGCTGGCGGCGATCATGCGCACGCCGGCATCGATGTCGCCCGGCAGCGCGACCTGGTCGGCGTCGGCCACGGCACGGCATTCGGCCACCAGTTGCGCAATCACTTCGGCCACGCCCGCGCTCTGGACAATCCTTCCGTAGGGCAGCTGGGTGATGGCCGACAGCGCGTTATAGGCGCAGTTCAGTATCAGCTTGAACCACAAGGCGCCGCGCACATTGTCGGATATCTCGGTGGGCACGCCAGCCGCAATCAGGGCTTCGGCGGCCTGCTGGCTGCGGGCGGCCGGTTCGATCACCAGTTCACCGCGACCGTGATGCCTGACATGTCCCGGCCCGGCCATCTCGGTGGCCACGTAGACCACCGCCGCCGACACCGGCTGCGGAATCACCTGGCGCAGGCGGTCGGCATTGTCGGTGCCATTCTGCAGCGTCAGCACCAGCGTGTCGGGCGCCAGGTGCGGCAGCAGTTGCGCGCCGGCGCTTTCGGTGTCGGTCGACTTGACGCAGAACAGCACCAGGTCGGCGCCGGCGACGATGGCCGGATCGGTGCTGGCAGCGACGGCGAGGGTCTGGTCGAAGCTTTGCGCCTGCAATCGCAGGCCGCGCTCGGTGAAGGCGGCCACGTGTTGCGGGCGGCCGACCAGCACCACTTCATGGCCGGCGCGCGCCAGCATGCCACCGTAGAAACATCCCACCGCGCCGGCGCCCATCACTGCGACTTTCATGGCTGCTTTCCTTTGAGAATCGAAAGCAAAGAGCCTAGCACAGCGCGCCTCAGAACGAGCGTCGCACCCGTACCGCCACATATGGCGGCGGCTTGTTGCTCGACAGCGCGCGTGCGCTGTGCAGCCGGTGCAGCGTGATCTGGTTGACCTCGGCGTGGCTGCCTTCGATGTGCTCATCCATCAGGTGTATCGCCCGTTCGCTGTCGCCGCTGGCGATGCAGTCGAGAATGGCGGCGTGTTCGTCATAGGTCGAATGCAGGCAGTCGCCGTACAGGAAATCGAGCCGCCGCACGATGCGGATACGGTCGGTCAGGCGGTCGAAGGTGGCCGTCATCTCTTGATTGCCGGCTGCCCGCACCAGGGTCTGGTGAAATACTTCATCCTGCAATGCCGCCTTGGGGCCGTCCAGTTCGCGCAGCGCCAGCGGTACGCACCACACCAGACGCAAGGCGTCGACCAGCGCCAGTTCGGCGGTCTCATGCCGTGCGCACAGGCGACGCACGGCATGGGTCTCGATCAGCTTGCGCAGTTCGTACAGGTCGGAAAATCGCTTGAAGTCGATCGGCACCACCTCCCAGCCGCCGCGCACATAGCCTTGCATCAGGCCATCGCCCTGCAGGCGCTGCAAGGCCTGCCGCACGGGCGTGCGCGAGACGCCGAAGAAGGCGGCGATCTCGGTTTCGGTGATCTGGTCGCCAGGCAACAGGCGCAGGTCGAAGATGTCTTCGCGCAGGCGCGCATAGACGTACTCCGGCAGCGAAACGTTGCGCGGATCTGCGCGGTGTTCACCGTCCTCGCGGACGGTGTCTTCAAGCCGGGTGGCGACACTTTTCACTGGGCGACTTTCGTTACCAGGCTGCCACGCAGCCGTCGGTGCGCGGCTCGGTGCCGCCGCACAGCACGCCGGCATCGTTGCGCCAGATGATCTGGCCGCGACCGAAACCGAGCTGGTTGCCTGACCACGACACTTCATGGCCCAGGCCCGCCAGGCCACGGAACAGGTGCTCGGCGGTGCTGTGCTCGATCGATACCTTGTTGCCCTTTTCCCATTCCCAGCGCGGGGCGTCCAGCGACGCCTGCGGGTTGAGCCCGAAGTCGACCGTGTTCATCACCATCTGCACATGGCCTTGTGGCTGCATGAAGCCACCCATCACGCCGAACGGACCTACGGCCTGGTTATCCTTGGTCATGAAGCCGGGGATGATGGTGTGGTACGGGCGCTTGCCGCCGGCCAGTTCATTCGGATGGCCTTCGTCCAGCGTGAAATTGTTGCCCCGGTTGTGCAGCGAGATGCCGGTGCCCGGCACCACCAGGCCCGAACCGAAGCCCATGTAGTTGCTCTGGATGAACGACACCATGTTGCCGTCGGCGTCGGCGGTGCAGAGATAAACGGTGCCGCCGCGCGACGGGTCGCCGGCCACCGGCAGGGTGGCGCGCTGGCCGATCAGCTTGCGGCGCTCGTCGGCGTAGGCGTCCGACAGCAACTGCTCGACGGTGACCTTCATATGGGCCGGCTCGGCGATGTGCGCCAGGCCGTCGGCATAGGCCAGCTTGATGGCTTCGATCTGGCGATGGTAGGTCTGCAGCGTGTCGCGTTCGCTGAAGTCGTATTCCTTGAGCAGGTTCAGGGCCATCAGGGCCACCATGCCATGGCCATTGGGCGGGATTTCCCAGACGTCGTAGCCGCGATAGTTCACGCCGATCGGGTTGACCCATTCCGGCTGGTACTCGGCCATGTCGGCCAGGCTCATGTGACCGCCGGCGGCGCGGATGAAGGCCACCGTCTTCTCGGCCAGCGCGCCACGATAGAAGCTCTCTGCATTGTCGGCGGCAATCGCCTGCAAGGTGGCGGCGTGCCCGGGCGAACGCCACAGGTCACCGGCGTTGGGCACGCGACCGTCGATGCCGAAGGTGTCGAACCACGACTGGAAGTGCGGTTCCTTGAATTCGCGCTTGAAGTTGTTCCATGCGGCCTGCCAGGCGTGCGCCACCACCGGCGAGATCGGAAAACCCTCTTCGGCCAGCGCGATGGCGCCGGCCATCGATTGCGCCAGCGGCAAGCGGCCGAAACGGTTGGCCATGGCGGCCCAGGCGCTCGGCGTGCCAGGCACGGTGACCGGCAGGGCGCCGTACTTGGGGACTTCCTTGTGGCCGTCGGCGCGCAACTGCGCGGCCGACATCGCCAGTGGCGCCGGACCGCTGGCGTTGAGACCGTGCAGCTTGCCCTGGTGCCAGACCAGCGCGAAGGCGTCGCCGCCGATGCCGTTGGCGGTGGGCTCGACCACGCTCAGTGCCGCCGCCGCAGCGATGGCCGCATCGATGGCGTTGCCGCCAGCCTGCAGCACTTGCAGGCCGGCTTGCGCGGCCAGCGGTTGCGACGTGGCGACCATGCCGCGCTTGGCATACACGGCGCTGCGGCGTGACATATAGGGGTAATGGTTGCTGCTGAAGTCGGGGAAGGCGGGCATGTTGGTCTCTGTTGTGTGATTTAGGCGACTATTCTAGCGGTACAGGTGACACGCCACAGTGTGGCCGGGCGCGACCTGGACGGCGGCGGGGGCGACGGTCTTGCAGGTGTCCATGCAGGACGGACAGCGCGGATGAAAATGGCAGCCGCCCGGAGGCGCCGCCGGATTGGGAATGCTGCCCTGCAGGACGATGCGCTGGCGCGGTGCATCCGGGTGTTCACGCGGGATCGCCGACAGCAGCGCCTGGGTATAGGGATGGCGCGGCGCGGCGTAGATCGCATCGCGCGGACCCAGCTCGACCATGCGGCCCAGGTACATCACGCCGATCTGGTCGCTGACGTGACGGATCACGGCCAGGTCGTGCGAGACGAACAGATAGGTCAGCCCCAGGTCTTGCTGCAATTGCTTGAGCAGGTTGAGGATCTGCGCCTGGATCGACACATCCAGGGCCGACACCGCCTCGTCGGCCACCACCAGCTTGGGACGCGTGATGATGGCGCGCGCAATGCCCACGCGCTGGCGCTGGCCGCCCGAGAATTCGTGCGGATGGCGCGACGCGTAAGAGGGGTTCAGCCCCACCATGTCGAGCGCTTCGGCCACCTTGCGGCGGCGCGTGGCGCGGTCGTGCAGGCGGTGCACCACCAGCGGTTCTTCCAGCACCTCGCCCACCGTCATGCGTGGATTGAGCGAGGCGTACGGGTCCTGGAACACCATCTGCATGTGGCGGCGCATGGCGCGCAGCGGGCCGGCCGAGAGGGCGGTCAGGTCCTGGTCCATGAAGCGCACGCTGCCGGCGCTGGGTTCGATCAGGCGCAGCACGCTGCGTCCGGTGGTCGACTTGCCGCAACCGGATTCGCCGACCAGGCCCAGGGTCTGGCCTTGTTCGATGGCAAACGAGACGTCGTCCACGGCCTTGACCGTGGCGCCGCCGGCGACGTGCGAGGCGAAATGTTTTTTCAGGCCGCTGACCTGCAACAGGGGAGTCGTCATCGGGAGCTCAATGTGGATACCAGCAACGGGCGCTGTGTTGGTCGGCAATGGCCTCGAGCGGCGGCATCTCGTTGCGGCAGAGATCCTGCGCCTTCGGGCAACGGGCGGCAAAGCGGCAGCCGGCGCCGATCGAGCCGGGCGGCGGCACGCTGCCGGGGATTGCCGTCAGCGGCGCGCCGGGCACCGCGTCCAGCGCCGGCCTGGCACGCATCAGGGCGTGGGTATAGGGGTGGGCCGGGCGGTCGAACAGGTCGCGCACATTGCTTTGTTCGACCACCTGTCCGGCGTACATCACCACCACGCGCTCGCACATCTCGGCCACCACCCCGAGGTCGTGCGTGATCATCAGGATCGAGGTGTGCTGTTCGCGCTTGAGGTCGCGCATCAGGTCCAGGATCTGGGCCTGGATGGTCACGTCCAGCGCGGTCGTGGGTTCGTCGCAGATCAATACCTGCGGGCGGCACAGCAAGGCCATGGCGATCATCACGCGCTGGCGCATGCCGCCCGACAGGCTGTGCGGGAACTCATGCACCAGTTGCGCCGCACGCGACAACCCGACCCGTTCCAGCATGGCCAGCACGCGGGCATCGATCTCGCCGCGCGGCAGGTCGCTGTGGATGCGCAGCATTTCGGCCAGTTGCTGGCCGATGCGCTGCAACGGGTTCAGCGAGGTCATCGGCTCCTGGAAGATCATGGCGATGTCGCGTCCGCGCACGCCGCGCAGGTCGTTGTCGCTGGCCGTGAGCAGGTCGCGCCCGTCGAAGCGGATCGCGCCCGACAGACGCGCCCGGCTGGCCATCGGAAACAGCCGCAGGATGGACAGGGCGGTGACGCTCTTGCCGCAACCGGATTCGCCCAGCAGGCCGACGGTCTGGTCGCGTCCAAGCGAGAACGAGACTCCATCCACCGGCGCGATGCTGCGTCCGTGGCTGTTGAACTCGACCTTGAGATTTTCAATTTCCAGCATCTGTTTTCCTTCAGCGGGCCAGGCGCGGGTCGAACACTTCGCGAATGCCGTCGCCCAGCAGGTTGAAGCCCAGCACCACCAGGAAGATCGCCACGCCGGGCCACATGGCCAGGGTCGGATTGGTATTGAGGTAGCCCTGGGCGATATGCAGCATCGAGCCCCAGCTCGGGTCTTCCGGGCGCGCGCCCAGGCCGAGGTAGGACAGCCCGGCTTCGGCGATGATCGCCGTGCCCATCGCAAAGGTGGCCTGGATCACCAGCGGCGCCAACGCATTGGGCAACACGTAGCGCCACATGATGCGCAGGTTGCCGGCGCCGATGGCGCGCGCTGCCATCACGTAGTCGAGATTGCGGATCGTCATCGCCTGGCCGCGCGCCAGGCGCACGAAGGACGCGGTAAAGCCGATCCCCACCGCCACCATGGCGTTATAGAAACCGCCACCGAGGGCGGCGGCCAATGCCAGCGCCAGGATCAGCGACGGGAACGCCTGCAGCGCATCGACCACGCGCATCACCACGGCGTCGACCGCGCCGCGATAGAAGCCGCTGATGATGCCGATCGGCACCCCCAGCGAGAACGCCAGGCCGACCGAGATCAGCGCCGCCTGCAGCGAGATGCGCGAGCCGAACAGCATGCGGGTGTAGATGTCGCGACCGAGGTCGTCGGTGCCGAGCCAGTGCGCCGCGCTGGGGCCGGCCAGGATGTTGCCGTAGTCCTGGTCGAACACCGGGTCGTAATGCGCCAGCAGCGGCGCGGCCAGCGCCAGCAGCACCAGCAGCGCGATGATGGCCGCGCCAATGGTGGCCAGGCGGTTGGCGACGAAGCGGCGCAGCGTGCGATAACGCGGCGCCGGCGGCAGTTGCGGGAGAGAAGAAGTCGTCTGCGTCATGTTGGAGGCTCCAGGTTCAGCGCGCGATGCGTGGATCGATCACGCTGTAGAGCAGGTCGACGCACAGGTTGACCATGACCACCATCACGGTGGCGGCCAGCACGCCCGCCTGGACCGTGACGTAGTCGCGGCTGAAGATGGCGTCGACGATCATCTTGCCCATGCCGGGAATGCCGAAGATGCTCTCGGTAATGACCAGCCCACCCAGCATGCCCGAGACCATCAGGCCGCTGGCGGTGACTACCGGGATCATGGCGTTGCGCAGCGCATGGCCCAGCACCACCTGCCAGTCGCGCAAGCCCTTCGAGAAGGCGGTGCGGATATAGTCTTCGTTGAGCACTTCGAGCAGGCTGCTGCGCACCATGCGCATCAGGATCGCGGCCTCGCGCAGGCCGGTGACCACCATCGGCATCGCCATCGCGATCAGGTTGCCGCGCCAGTCCTCGGTAAAGGGCACGAAGCCGGAGGCCGGCAGCCAGCCCAGCTTGACCGAGAACAGGATGATGAACATCATGCCCAGCCAGAAGTGCGGCACGCTCATGCCGAACAGCGCAATCAGGGTGCCTACCGCATTGGCCATGCCACGCGGGCGCGCCGCCGACAGGATGCCGGCCGGCACCGCGATGATCAGGGCCACCACGAAGGCGCCTGCGGCCAGTTCGATGGTCACCGGCAGGCGCTGCCACAGCGCTTCGGCCACCGGCGCGTTATCGATGAAGGAGCGACCCAGGTCGCCGTGCAGCACGGCCCACAGCCAGTGTCCGTATTGCACCGGCAGCGGCAGGTCGAGGCCGAGTTTTTCGCGCATGGCGGCGGCCGCTTCGGGCGTGGCTTCCATGCCGAGGATGGCGGCCACCGGGTCGCCCGGCAGCACCGCCAGCAACGAGAACACCACCATGCTCACCAGCAGCAGGGTAGGGATGGACAGCAACAAGCGCTGTACCAGTTTGGGTAATTTGGGCATGGCTGGCAAAAGACTGAGGCTGGCCGCGGCGCATCGCAGTCGATGCGCCGCAGGAAGCTATTGGCAATGCTTACTTGGACACGGTGGCGGTGCGGATCACGCCGTCCGGCACATACTGGAAGCCCTTGACCGCGTTGGACATGCCGAACACCACGTTGTCGTGCACCAGGTAGACGTAGGGCACTTCCTTGACCAGCAACTCCATGGCCTGGTCGTAGAAGCCGCGGCGCTTGGCCTGGTCGCCTTCGAGGCGGGCCTTCTGCAGCAGGTCGTCGACTTCCTTGGAGCCGAAGTGCGAGTAGTTCAGCGAGCCATTGGTGGTGACGAAGTCATAGATGTTCTGGTCGGGATCGGGACGACCGCTCCAGCCCACGTAGAGGCCTTCGAAGTTGCCCGCCTTGCCGGCCTCGATCTGGGTCGCCAGTTCGGTCTTCTCCAGCGTCACGGTGATGCCGGCGGCGCGCAGCATGCCCTGGATCATCTGGCCCGCTTGCAGTTCGTCGGAGGTGGTCGGCAGCGTCAGCTTGAAGGCGAATCCGCCTTCCTTGCCGGCGGCTTTCAATAACTCCTTGGCGCGCGCCACGTCGACCTTGGGCGGCACATCGGCGGCGCCATTGGCGAACTGCGCCTTGGAGAATGGCGAGTGGCCCGGGGCGACGGCGTTGTTATAGACCACCTTGGCGATGGCGTTGCGATCGATCAGGATGTCGACCGCTTCACGCACTTCCTTCTTGTCGAACGGCGGCTTGCCGGCGTTCATGTAGAAACCGCGAAAGCCCAGCGACGGCTTGTTCAGGACGGTGTACTTGGCGCCGGCCGGGACGTTGCCGATTTCCTTGTACGGAAAGCGGTTGCTGATGTCGACCTGACCGCTGCGCAGGTTGTTGAAGGCGACGTTGACGTCCGGCATGATCTTGTAGACCACGCCATCGACCTTGGGCAACCCGGCTTGCCAGTAGTGCGGGTTCTTTTCGAGCGTGATGGTGGCGCCCTTGAGGCGGCCCTTGTAGATGAAGGGACCGGTGCCGACCGGGTTGTTGACGTAATCGTCGCCGAACTTCTTGACCGCAGCCGGCGACGAGATCATGCCGGCGCGGTCGGTCAGCACCGACATGAACGGCGCAAATGGCGTCGACAGTTCGAGCTTGACGGTGTGTTCGTCCACGACCGTGATCTTGCTGATGTACTTGAGTTCGTTGCGGCGCAGGGAAGTCTTTTCCTGTCCGCGCAGCAGGTTGAATTCGACCGCCTTGGCATCGAACGCGGTGCCGTCCTGGAACTTCACGCCACGGCGCAGATAGAGGGTGTAGGTCTTCTGGTCATCCGAGACGGTCCAGCGCTCGGCCAGCATCGGCACGATCTTGCCTTCGCCATCCAGGTCCACCAGCTTGTCGAAGATGCTCTGGTAGACGATGCGCTCGTTGAGCATCGACGACTGGGTCGGGTCGAGCTTGCCGGGGTCGGCATCGAGCGAGATGTTGAGCGTGGCGGCGGCGGCAGAACCAGCCAGGCCCGCCAGCAACAGGGCCAGCGTGACAGGCAGCAAGCAAGGGCGGCGTTTTTGCATTCGATTTTCCTTTGGCGTTCGGGAGGAAGGGTGCGGCATCGGCGACAAAGCCAAGCTCGGATACGTCAATGTATACATCAACGAAGACAAGCATTTTCTGTGCCAATCGGGAAAGGCCGGATGCTTATCGTCCAGTTGGAAAATCGGGACAGGGCGCACCGCAGCGGTGATGGCGCGGTGTCAGGATGGTGCGCAGGGGAGGCGGCAGGGCAGCATCCTCCCTGGTGCGGGACGATGCTGCCTGGGGACTAACTCATTAACTCAATAACTTATTCAGAACGAATAACGACCTTGCACGTACAGGGTACGTGGCGCGCCGACCAGGCGGCCGAAATTGCCGTCGGTGGTGCGGGTGTAATAGCGGCGGTCGGTCAGGTTGTTGACGCCGGCGAAGACGTCGAAGCCCTTGGCGCCAGGTACTTTCCAGTCCACCTGGGCGTTCCAGATGCGATAGCCAGGGATCTGGCCGTTGGAGCCGTCGGCGAGTTCGGTGACCGTATTGGACGTATCCGAGAACTGGCGACTCTGGTGCGTGGTGGACAGGTTGAAGCCCCAGGGACCGTGCTCATAACGGGTGCCCATGGTATCGGTGATACGTGAATAGAACGGCAAGTCCTTGCCCGCAGTCGCCCCCGATTCCTGCAATGCGCGGGTATAGGCGTAGTTGGCAAACAGGCTCCATCCGCCCAGCAGGCTTGCCTTGTCGAAGCTGTAGTCGAGCGCCAGTTCGATACCGTTATGTTCGGTCTTGCCGATATTGCGAAATACCGCCGGCGTGGTGTTGGGTATGGACTCGATCTGGTTGTCGAAGCGGATATTGAATACCGTGGCTTCCATCGCCAGGTTGCTGCCCTTCCAGCGCGCGCCGATTTCGGTGGTCTTGGCTAGCTCGGGGGCCAGCGGGTTGGCGGCGCTGGTGGTGCTGAGCTGGGTGTTTTGAACGACGCCGAAGGACGTGTTGTAGTTGCTGAACAGCGTCAGTTCGTCGTTGAGCAGATAGGCCACGTTGATCGAGGGCAGTGGCTTGTTGTTGGTCGCTTCGAAAACTGAAGTGGAACCGACCAGGCTACGGGTGGTGCGGATGCTTTCAAAGCGCAGGCCCGGTGTGATGCGCCATTTGCCGAGGGCGATCTTGTCATCGATATAGACGGCGTTGGCATCGGTCTTGTTGTTATTGGCAGTGGTGGCGCCGAACAGGCCCGTGGCGATGTTCTGGTCGGTCTGGAAGTCGGTGCCGCGCTCGCGCAGGTAGCGATAGCCGACCGTCACGTCATGCGTGGTGCCGCCCAGCGCAAAGCGTTGGGTGTAACGCGGTTCGATGCCGAACGTCTCATAGTTGCGCGGCTGGTTACGCATGACCAGACCACCGGGCTGGACCAGCGAGCTGGCGCGTGAACTCTGGTTGAAGTAAGTTCTGATCTCGAACTCCTGGGTGTCCGAGATGGTGTTCAGGTAACCCAGGTCGAAGCCCTTGCGGTCGCCCTTCCAGAAGTCGCGCAGGCGCGTGTTCTGGAACGGGTTGGCGTTGTATTGCGCCACCGTCAGGCCGCCCGGGGTATGCGACAGCACGTCGTAGTAACTGACCTTGCCGTTGATCTCGGCGCCACCGCCCAGGTCGTAGCGCAGCTTCAGCGCCAGGTCGTTGAAGCGTTCGTTGCTGTTGGCGCGCCAGCCAGAGCCTTCCTGGCCGGAATACAGCAGCGCCACGCCCAGGCCATTGTCGGCCTGGCTGCCGATGAAGGCGCTGTATTGCTTGTTGGATCCCCCTTCGCCATAACTGTTGTAGCGCAGGGTGGCGTCACCGCTTGCGCCCGGCGTGGCGGGAATCGAGCGGCTCTTGAAATTGATGATGCCGCCCACGTTCTGGGGGCCGAAGCGCACCGCGCCGCCGCCGCGGATCACATCCACCGATTCGATGTTATTGAGATTGACGGGCGCAAATGATAACTGCGGCTGGCCGTAGGGGGCCGATGCCAGCGGGATGCCGTCGAGCAGGATGGTGGAGCGTGGCGAGTAGCGCCCGGTCAGGCCGCGCACGCCGATGTTGAGCGCAATGGCGCTGCCGGCGGTGCCCGAGTTGTCGCTCGATTGCACGCCCGGGATGCGACGCATCAGGTCGCCGATGTTGATGGCGCCAGTGCTTTCGATGGTGTCCTTCTTGACCACCGTGCGGGCGCCGGGGAAGGTCTTGACGCTGGTTTCCAGGCCGGTGCCCAGCCAGTCGCCGCTGACGTGGATGGTTTCCAGGCCGGCGGCGTCGGCATCGCTTGCTTGCTGGGCCGCGGCCAGCGGCGGCATGGCCAGCAGCGCCAGCGAAATGGCAGCGGCGCAGCGTGTGCGCCGGGCACGGAATGGATGTGTGGATGTGGTCATGTGAGCGATCCCTGAGAGTGGAGGCCCGGGTGGCGGGCCGATAAAAAGCGAGCCTTATCTTTTGTAAGTTTTCGCAAGGATGAGAATGTTATCGATTCTTATTATCGATTGCAAAGAAATATCCCTAGATATATGGACATTTTCAGCTGGTGAGAGGGGGCCGAGCGATCGCTACAACACAGTTTCTTGGCGTAAATTAAATGTGAGTCGATGCAAGGTTGCAACAGTGTGCAGACGATTTTTTAAAATCTTTTAATTAGATAGCTTGCTATTTAATTTTGAGCGGAATAAACTGCGCTGCATGAACTCGAAAACAGACAAGCGCAAGACGGCCCCGCAACTGGATGCCCAGTTGTGCTTTGCCCTGTATTCGACTTCGCTGTCGATGAGTAAGCTCTATCGCAAGTTGCTGCGCAAGATGGGCATTACTTATTCGCAGTACCTGGTGCTGATGGTGCTGTGGGAGCAAGACCAGCTGACCGTATCCGACATCGGTGAACGCCTGGTGCTGGATTCGGCCACGCTCACGCCGTTGTTGAAGCGAATGGAAGCACAGGGCCTGGTCAGTCGCCAGCGTGCCGCCAGCGACGAGCGTCAGGTGATCATCTCGCTTACGCCCGAAGGCGATGCGCTGCGCGAGCAGGCCGTCGAGTTGCCCCGCGAAGTGTTGCGGGCGACCGAATCGAGCGTGGCCGAGCTGACCGCCATGAAGGAAGAGTTGATGGTGCTGCGGGCACGCTTGCAAAAGAATGCAGGGGATTGAGCAGGTTGTCGGCCTGCGTCCCACGCCACGGATGCAATGAACGCGTCCGTTTTTTTTAAGCAATATAAGTAGTTAGCTATTTAATCGTGTTTTATATTTGATGTGCATGGCGTTGTTATCCCTAAAGACAATAGCGCCAACAATGTAGTTTGCTATTTAATAGTGTTTTAAAAATCTTTATTTGAAGTCAACCACCCCTCAAGGAAGAAGATCATGAAAGCAATCAAGAAACTCGCCGCTGTCGCCGCTATCGGCATGGTGTTCGGCAATGCCTACGCTGCCGGCGATGCGGGTGTCGAACCGACGACCCAGGCATTTTTGCAGGCGCTGGAAGCGGGCGGCGGCAAGCCGCTGGAGCAACTGTCGCCGACCGATGCGCGCGCCGTGCTGAGTGGCGCCCAGTCTGGCGTGAAGCTGCAGTTGCCCAAGGCTGACGTGTCGGAAAAGACCATCACCGCCGACGGCCAGCAGATCAAGTTGACCATCGTGCGCCCGGCTGGCGTCACCAAGACCTTGCCGGCGTTCATGTTCTTCCACGGCGGTGGCTGGGTGCTGGGCGATTTTCCGACCCACGAGCGCCTGGTGCGCGACCTGGTGGCCAATTCCGGCGCGGTGGCGGTGTTCGTCAACTACACCCCTTCACCTGAAGCCGGTTACGGCGTAGCGATCAACCAGGCCTATGCCGCCACCAAGTGGGTCGCCGAGAACGGCAAGCAGATCAAGGTCGATGGTCGTCGCCTGGCGGTCGCCGGCAACAGCGTCGGCGGCAACATGGCGGCGGTGGTGGCGCTGATGGCCAAGGACAAGGGCGGCCCGGCATTGCGCTCGGAAGTGCTGCTGTGGCCGGTGACCGATGCCAACTTCGAGACCGGTTCGTACAACCAGTTCGCTGACGGCTACTTCCTGACCAAGAACATGATGAAGTGGTTCTGGGACAGCTACACCACCGATGCTGCCAAGCGCCGCGAGATCACCGCTTCGCCACTGCAGGCGACGCCAGCGCAGTTGAAGGGTTTGCCGCCGACGCTGATCCAGACCGCCGAGAAGGATGTGCTGCGTGACGAAGGCGAAGAGTACGGCCGCAAGCTGGCGGCAGCCGGCGTGGCAGTCACTACCGTGCGTTACGACGGCATGATTCACGACTTCGGTCTGTTGAATGTGCTGGCGAAGGTGCCGGCCGTGGAGACTGCGATGCGCCAGGCGGGCGAAGAGCTGAAGTTCCGCCTGAAGTAATTGTGTTCACCGCCGTGGTCCTGACGAAAGTCGGGATCTAGCGTCTTTAAGCTGACGCATGAGGCATGACCAACGCCACTGGGTTCCTGCCTGCGCAGGAACGACGAACCACACCCCCCGTCGTCCTGACGAAAGTCAGGACCCAGCGTCGTTAAACGCAAGTAGATACACCACGAAAGCCACTGGGTCCCGGCATGCGCCGGGACGACGGGTATACCTTCAAGCCCTCATCCCAGCACTTTCTTCAACCATCCGCCGATGTCCTCGACCTCTTCGCCGCACACCGAGTGCTGCATCGGATAGTCGTGCCACTCGACCTGATAGCCCAACGCCGCCAATGCTTCGAACGATTGCTGCGCGCGCGCCAGCACCACCACCGGATCGAGCGTGCCATGGGCCATGAAGATGGGGGTGTCCTGGTTCGCCGCATGGCGTTCGTCAGCCAGCTTTGCCGCCAGCGGCAGATAGCCCGACAGGCACATCAAGCCACCCAGTTTCTCGGCATGGCGCAGCCCGGTCTGCAGCGTCATCGCACAACCCTGCGAAAACCCGGCCAGGATGATGCGCTCAGCCGGCACCCCGCGCGCCTTTTCGGCCGCGATCAATTCTTCGACCAGCGCCTGCGAGTGACGCAGGCCAGGCTCGTCTTCGCGGCGCACCAGGTCGGGACCGAAGATGTCGTACCAGGCACGCATCACGTAGCCGCCGTTGACGGTCACCGGCATGGTTTGCGCGGTGGGGAAGATGAAGCGGATGGCTGGACAGCCGGTCAGGTCGAGCTCGCGCACGATCGGCACGAAGTCCGAACCGTCGGCGCCCAGGCCGTGCATCCAGATGACGCTGGCGGTCGGGTTGGGGGCGGTGTCGATCTGGATGGTCTCGAGCTGGGTGGCCATGATGTGGTCCTGGTGTCCTGTTGGGTGAAAAGCGTTCCGCGATTTGTGCGCAGCACGGGGCGCGGGCACAATACGGTGTTGCTGAAAAGCGCACATCATACGATGAACGCCGCAGAAAATCTGCGCGTCGCCCAGGAGAACACCGATGCAACTGTCCAAATCGATCTGTGCCGCACTGGCCCTGGCCGCCTTGCTGCCGCTGGCGGCCGGCGCCGAGGGACTGGAAGGCGCCATCTTCCAGCCGACCGGCGAAAACCTGATGGTCTCGCCACCCGCCGGCTGGCGCCTGGCCTACATGAATGGCGAGCCGGCAGGCGACTATGTGGTCGAGTTCATGCCGGCCAACGAAGCGCATGATTCCTGGCGCGAGGGTTACATGAGCGTGCAACGGCGCAGTTTTCCCGAGGCGGGATTGCTGGCCAATATCCAGGCCCGCAACCTGACGGTGGCGCAGGTGGCCATTACCGAATTGATGCAGGGCGTGCAGCGGGCCTGTCCCGGTCGTTTCATCGCCATGCGCCAGAAAGACAGCGTGACCAACGGCGTGCCGACTTCGGTGTCGGGCGGGTTCTGTGATCGCGCGGGAAGTATCGCGCCCTATGGCGAGGGCGCCGTGGTGGCGGTCTATCAGGGCACCGAACGCATGTTCGTGGTGCAGTTCGGCTGGCGCCCTGCGACGCCCAACGAACTCAAGGAATTCAGCTATCGCGTCACACCGGCCAAGCTGCAGCAATATCTGGATTTGCTCAATTCGGCTACGCTGTGCGGCGGCCGCGACCAGGCGGTTTGCCCCAAATAGGGCAACGCGGGGCTACTTGCCTGTGGGACGAATCGCGGACTTGGGGCGGAACGCCTTGCACACCGCATCCACCGTGTCTATATAAGGACCACCGATGAGGTCGATGCAATAGGGTACGGCGGCGAAGATGCCGGGCACCTTCTGCTGGCCGTCCTGATCCTTGAGGCCTTCGAGGGTTTCCTTGATCGATTTGGGCTGGCCCGGAAGATTCATGATCAGCGCCGCATGGTCGGCCGTCTCGCGGATCACCGCCACCTGGCGCGACAGGATCGCGGTCGGCACGAATTGCAGGCTGATCTGGCGCATCTGTTCGCCAAAGCCCGGCATTTCCTTGGTGGCCACGGCCAGTGTGGCTTCGGGTGTGACATCGCGCCGTGAGGGGCCGGTGCCACCGGTGGTCAGCACCAGGTCGCAGCCGACTTCATCCACCAGTTCGATCAGGGTCTGCTCGATCAGCGCCTGCTCGTCGGCGATCAGGCGGGTGTGCATCTTCCATGGGCTCGACAGCGCCGCGCCGAACCATTCCTGCAGGGCCGGAATGCCGCGGTCTTCGTAGACGCCGCCCGAGGCCCGGTCCGAGATCGAGACCAGGCCGATCAGCAACGCACGCTGCTCAACGCTCATCGTCCTGGTCTTCGTCGTCGTCCAGCTGTTCTTCTTCGCCGGCCTTGCGCGCCGCGCCGGCCTGCAACTGCTTGAGGATCTGGAAGATCTCGCGATAGGCCTTGGGCGGCTTGTTCTCGGCCTGCTCCTTGCGGGCATTGCGAATCAGCGTGCGCATGTGCTGCAGGTCGACTTCGGGATACTGGCTGCGCAGGGCGGTCAGGGCGTCGTCATCGGCCAGCAGCTTTTCGCGCTTGCGTTCCAGCGCATGCATGGCAGCGGTCTCGGACTTGGAGGCGCCGCGCCAGCTGTCGATGGTCTTCTGGATGATGGCGATCTCTTCGGGATCGAGCGTGCGCATCTTCTTGCCCACGTACTGCATCTGGCGGCGACGGCCTTCGTGGGCCTTGATGTTCTGGCATTCGAGGATGGCGTCGCGCACGTCCTCGGGCATCGGGACGCGCTTGACGCGGTCGCGTGGTTCGGCGACCAGCGCCTCGCCCAGTTTCTGGAGTTCGTCGCTTTCGCGTTTGAGCTGGGACTTGGAGGGGCGGTCGTATTCCTGTTCGAATTCGGACGACTGGAATCCGACTGCGCCGCGGTTCGCATTAGGCATAGTATGGCTTTTGAAAATAATATTACTGAACGGCTGCTATGATACTCGTTTTACCCCGTATTTCAGAGAAAACAGGCTCATGAGCGACAGCGTATTTACCCATAGTCAAGACCAGTTGAAGCAATTGGCGCAGGATGTGCTGCGCTATGCCCGCGAGAAAGGCGCCTCGGACGCGGCAGTCGATATCAGCGAAGGCGGCGGCTTGTCGGTAGCAGTGCGCAAGGGCAAGATCGAAACCATCGAGCAAAACAAGGACAAGGGCATCGGCGTGACCGTGTTCCTGGGCGAGGGCCGCCAGGTGCGGCGCGGCAATGCCAGCACCTCGGACTTCTCGCAGCAGGCGCTGCGCGAGACGGTGGAGGCGGCCTACAATATTGCCCGGTTCACCGCCATCGACGATTGCGCCGGCCTGCCCGACGCCGACATGCTCGAAATGAAGCCGCGCGACCTCAAGCTTTTCTCGGCCTGGGATATTTCTGCCGAGCAAGCTGTTGTCATCGCGCAGCGTTGCGAAGAAGCCGCACTGGCCACCGATTCCCGTATCACCAACAGCGAAGGCGCCAGCGTCTACGCCCAGCATTCGCACTTCGTGGCCGCCAACTCGCGCGGTTTCGTGGGCGGTTATCCGTTTTCGCGTCACACCATCTCGGTGGCGCCGATTGCCGGTCGCGGCAGCAACATGCAGCGCGACGACTGGTATTCGTCCAAGCGTGATCCGGCGCTGCTGGCCGAGCCCGAAGCGATTGGCCGCTACGCCGCCGAGCGCGCACTGGCGCGCCTGAACGCGCGCAAGCTGACCACCCGCAAGTGCGCGGTGCTGTTCGAGGCGCCGCTGGCGGCCGGCCTGCTGGGCGCATTCGTGCAGGCCGTCTCGGGTGGCGCGCTGTACCGCAAGTCGACTTTCCTGCTCGACGCGCTGGGCACGCAGGTGTTTCCCGAGCACATCCAGATCAAGGAAGACCCGCACGTCGTGGGTGCGGTCGGCTCGGCCCCGTTCGACGAAGAGGGCGTGCGTACCGTCAAGCGGCAAGTGGTCAAGGATGGCGTGGTGCAGGGTTACTTCCTGTCGACCTATTCGGCGCGCAAGCTGGGCATGCAGACCACCGGCAACTCGGGCGGCTCGCACAACCTGGCGCTGACCTCGGAGCTGACCACCAAGGCCGACACCTTCAAGGGCATGCTCAAGAAGATGGGCACCGGCCTGCTGGTGACCGAGCTGATGGGGCAGGGCGTGAACTACGTCACCGGCGATTATTCGCGCGGCGCGTCCGGCTACTGGGTCGAGAATGGCGTGATCCAGTATCCGGTCGAAGAGATCACCATCGCCGGCAACATGAAGGACATGCTGCGCCAGATCGTGGCCATCGGTAACGACACCCTGGTGCGCGGCACCAAGGAAACCGGCTCGATCCTGCTCGAAAGCATGACCGTCGCAGGGGATTGAGTTTTTCTCACTTGATGAGAGAAACTTGATCCTTCGTCATATACCTAGACGTCAAGCGAGAAAGAAATGAGATCTCGGTGAGCCTTGCATTCATGGCTCGTGATTTTTCTTGTAATGCTGTTTTTTTGCAGTGTGCAGGCGAGTTTTTCTTGCGTTAATTCGTTTCCCTTAGTCTCAGGAAATCGAAATGAAGCGACGCATAGGTAAGGCTGCAGGCACCTTTTTATTGGCTGGTACATGCTCGTTGGCGATGGCTGCCGACAAGCTCGACTATGATGTTCAGGAGCACTGGCAACCTGAAGTGGGCGAAATGCAGTCGCCCATTGCCATCGATTCGAAATCGGCCATCAATGGTCGCGATGCTGACGCTGATGTCCGTCTGCAACTGCACTATCGCGAAACTGCCGCGCAGCTGGTCAATACCGGGCATGGAATGCGGGTCAATTTCGCGGCGGGTCAGTGGGTGCTCATTCGCGGGCGCCGTTTTGAGCTGCTGCAAATGCACTTTCATGCGCCGGGCGAACATACCGTTGACGATTTTCGCTCTCCCGTCGAGGCTCACCTTGTGCATCGCGCCAGTAATGGGCGCTTGGCGGTAGTGGCTGTTCAGTACCGCAGCGGTACGTCCAACGGTGCAGTGTCAACGCTGCTGGAAACGTATGCCAGAGCAGGCGCCGGCGAGTCATTGACGGTCAATGTGGCCGACTTGCTGAGCTCGTCGGAAGACTACTATCACTATCTGGGTTCGCTGACGACGCCGCCACTGTCGCAGAATGTCGAGTGGTATGTGCTGGCGCGCCCGCTGCTGGTGTCGCCGCAACAAATCACTGCACTGCAAGGCATTCACAGCGGCAACAGCCGCAAGACACAACCACTTCATGGGCGCGCAGTACTGCGAGTGATGCCGCGCTAGCGCGTCGGACCCGGTGCCGCTCGGTGAGCAATCGAAGGGGGTAAAATGTGGCGTCGGCCCACGTGGTCTCCTCCTTCGATTGTTGTCCAACCAACATGGCCCTCCATACCGAAGCCGCCCACTCGAGCGGCCAAGTCCTGCCTTTCCGAGAATCCCTGCTGGCCACCCTCGGCATCTGCTTCGTCATCATGCTGGTGGCGCTGGACCAGACCATCGTCGGCACCGCATTGCCCACCATCGTGGCCGAGCTCAAGGGCTTCGACCTGTATGCCTGGGTCGCCACTTCATACCTGCTGACCTCGGTGATCACGGTGCCGATCTTCGGTCGCCTGGGGGATTATTTCGGACGCAAGCCGTTCGTGATCGCTTCCATCATCGTCTTCGTCGGCGCCTCGGCGCTGTGCGGCATGGCCGACAGCATGCTGTTCCTGGTGCTGGCGCGTGGGTTGCAGGGCATTGGTGGCGGCATGCTGGTCGGCACCTGTTTTGCTTCCGTCGCCGACCTCTTCCCCGATCCCCGGGTGCGCTTGCGCTGGCAGATCATCCTCTCGGCCGCGTTCGGCATCGCCACTGCCGTCGGGCCGACGCTGGGCGGTTTCCTGACCGAAGGCCTGGGCTGGCGCTGGGTGTTCTACTGCAACCTGCCCATCGGCGTGGTCTCGTTGTATTTCGTCTGGCGCTTCGTGCCGCATATCCGTCACATGCAACACCAGGGCAAGATGCGGCTGGACTGGCCCGGGGCGCTGTTGATCTCGCTGTCGCTGGGCAGCCTGCAACTGCTGGTGGAGATGTTGCCCAAGCGTGGCCTGAGCATGGGGATGGCGGCACTGCTGGCCTGTAGCATCATCGCCTTCGTCGCGCTGTGGAAGTGGGAGCGTCGCGCCGCGCAGCCGATCCTGCCGTTCGAGATGTTTCGTGATCCGGCGCTGGCCAGCCTGTTCGTGCTGTCGGTGCTGGCCGGATTCGCCATGTTCTCGCTGTTGATGTACGCGCCGTTGCTGTTCCAGGGCGGCTTCGGCATGTCGCCCCGCGAGGCCGGGTTGCTGATCACGCCGCTGGTGGCCTGTATCACCGTGGCCAGCATTGTCAATGGCCGCATCATCACCCGCATTCCCAATCCCAACATGATGATGACGGTCGGCTTCGTGCTGGTGGCCTTGTCCTGTATGGGCGTGGTGCTGTGTGATCGCGGCACCGGCCGCGGTTTCATGCTGGCCACCATGCTGGCAGGTGGCTTCGGGCTGGGGCTGGTGTTGCCCAACCTGACCGTGTTCGCGCAACAGGCGGCCAGCCGTGAACACCTGGGCATCGCCACGGCGCTGTTGCAATCGCTGCGCATGATCGGCGGCATGCTGGGCACCGCCGTGACCGGCACGCTGGTAGGGCAGATGTATGGCAACGGCGTGCAGAAGGCGCTCGAGAGCGACCATGCGGCGCAATGGCTCAAGGACTTCAGCGACCCCGAGGTGCTGGTCAATCACGATATCCAGTCGGTGCTGCTGGGGCAATTGATGCAGGCCGGCCACAACGGCTCGGCACTGCTCGACGCCGCGCGCGATGCCTTGGTGGGCGCCATCCACATGGGCATCGCCATTGCGGTGGTGGCGTCGCTGGCCGGCTTGTGGATGGTACGCCGGGTGCCGCAGATCAAGTTCGCCGACCAGGCCAAGGTCGAGCCGGTGATGAGCGAGTAGGTTTGGCCTATTCGCCTGCGTCCGACTTCTTCACCACCGCATAACGTGCCAGCGTAATCGCGCGCGCCTCGGCGTGATCGACGATCGGGCGTGGATAATCCACGCCCAGCGTCAGGCCGGCCTGGCGCAGCTCGTCGGGCGTGGCGCTCCAGGGGGCGTGGATGCGCTTGGCCGACAGCTTGCCCAACTGCGGCAGGTAGCGCCGGATGAACTTGCCGTCGGCATCGAATTTTTCTGACTGCGTGACCGGATTGAAGATGCGGAAGTACGGCTGCGCATCGCAGCCCGAGGACGACGCCCATTGCCAGCCGCCGTTGTTGGCCGACAGGTCATAGTCGTTGAGGTGGGTGGCGAAGTAGCGTTCGCCCCAGCGCCAGTCGATGCCGAGGTCCTTGGTCAGGAAGCTGGCCACCACCATGCGCAGCCGGTTGTGCATGTAGCCGCTCTGGTTGATCTGCAGCATCGCCGCATCGACCAGCGGATAGCCGGTGCGTCCCTCGCACCAGGCCGCGAACAAGGCATCGGCATGGTCGCCGCGCTCCCACGCAATGGCATCGTAGTCAGGCTTGAAGGCTTGTTGCACCACGCGCGGATGCTGGTGCAGGATCATGAAATAGAAATCACGCCAGGTCAGTTCCGAGAGCCAGGTCGCCGCGCCGGCAGCGCCCCGTCCGGCGTGCATCGCCTGCAATGCGGCATTGGCCAGCGTGCGGATCGAGATGGTGCCGAAGCGCAGGTGCACCGACAGGTATGACGGTCCCTTGACCGCCGGGAAGTCGCGTGCCGTGCCATAGGCGCCGATGCGGTCCAGAAAATCTTCCAGTAGCGCGTCGGCGCCGCTCATGCCGGTCGGGATCTTCAGTTCGCCCAGGTTGCTGGGCGCGAAACCCAACTGCTTGATCGACGGTATCGGCTGCTCGAGCGCGGCCGGCGGCGGCGCCAGCGCGCGCGCGTACTTGGCCACCGGGTAAGGCTTCAGGAAGAAACTGCCATCGGCCTCGGCCAGCCTCGCCATCCAGGCATTCTTGTAGGGCGTGAAGACTGAGAAGGGCTTGTCGGCGCGGGTCAGGATCTCGTCTTTCTCGAAGATCACCTGATCCTTGCTGCTGAAGAACAGGATGCCATCGCCGCTCAAGCTGTCAGCGACTGCCTGGTCGCGCTCGACCGCCTGCGGTTCGTAGTCGGTATTGGCAAACACGGCCTGCACGTCCAGTTGCCGGGCGAGCTGTGGAATTGCGCTCGCGGCGCTGGCATGCAGCACGATGAGGCCGCCACCGGCGGCGCGCAGGGCAGCGTCGAGTTCGGTGATCGATTGCAGGATGAAGTCGAGACGGCGGTCCTGATGCACACCGTCGGCCACGAGCGCATCAAGAATGTCAGTGTCGAATACGAACCCGCAAAATACCTGCCGGCTTTGCGATAGCGCGTAATAGAGCGCGGCGTGGTCGGTGTCGCGCAGGTCGCGGCGGAACCATACGAGGGAGCGATCGAATCTGGACATGGAGGCGTTTGGTGAGGCAAAGCGGGGATGATAGACGACGGGGGCGAGGCAGGCCAGCGCCACTTGCTTGTCGGGAAGACATCTAATAGATGTCTTTTGTTATTTAAATACTCATTAATAATATTTGTTAGATAGATCGCCTGGTTGCAGCATCGTTTTTTTTCGCGTTAAACGTTGCCATGCCTCAAGTGGCGGGAGTTGCCGGCCGTTAAAATGAAATGTTCCCGGGGAGGGGACGTGCGGTTCAGGCGGCGCGGCGCCATCCGGCTGCGCCTTTTGGGGTGTCAGGGGAATCAGATGAAGAACATGAAAATAGGGACACGGCTGGCGCTGGGCTTTGCCGCCATTCTGGTATTGATGGGCATCATTACCTCGATCGGAGTCTGGCGATTGCAGTCGGTCGGCAAGCTTAACGACAGCATGGTCAACGATGCGCTGGTCAAGGAGCGCCTGGTCAACGAATTCTATAAGTCGATCGAGCTCAATGTCGGCCGTATCGTGGCGGCGGCCAAGAATGCCGACCCGGTGCAGCAGAAGTATTACAAGGATCAGATCGTCGCTACCATCGGCAAGAATAACGAATACGTCAAGCAGATGGAGGCGTTGATCACGGATGACGCCGGGCGCGCGGCATTGGGTGAGATCAACGAACGCCGCAAGGCGGTGATCGCCACCAATACTGCCGTGTTCAAGGAAAAGGACGCCGGCCGTGAAGACGAAGCCCGCAAGCTGGTCGATGAGCAGCTGTTGCCGCAGAGCCAGGTCTACCTGGCCGCCATCGACAAGCTGGCGCATCTGCAGGAAGAGCGCATCAAGAGCCTGACGGCCGAGATCAATGCCGTCTTTCGCAGCGCCGGCAGCATGATGATCACGCTGGGCCTGCTGGCGCTGGCGGCCGGCATTGCGCTGGCCTGGAGCATCACCCGCTCGATCATCGGCCCGCTGCGGGCGGCCGTGGGGGTGGCGACCCGGGTGGCCGGCGGGCAACTGGACAGCCGCATCGTGGTCGCCTCGCGCGATGAGACCGGGCAACTGATGCAGGCCTTGCGCGAAATGAATGACAACCTGGTGCGCATCGTCGGCCAGGTGCGCCAGGGCACCGACACCATCGCGGCGGCCTCCACCGAGATTGCCGACGGCAACCTGGACCTGTCCAACCGCACCGAGCAGCAGGCCAGTTCGCTTGAAGAGACGGCCTCGGCGATGGAGGAACTGACCTCGACCGTGAAGCAGAATGCCGACAATGCGTTGCAAGCCAATCAATTGGCGGTGTCGGCCTCGGAAGTGGCGGTCAATGGCGGTAGCGTGGTGTCGCAGGTGGTCTCGACCATGGGTTCGATCAATGAGTCGTCGCGCAAGATCGTCGACATCATCGGCGTGATCGATGGCATCGCCTTCCAGACCAACATCCTGGCGCTCAATGCTGCGGTTGAGGCGGCGCGTGCCGGCGAGCAGGGACGGGGGTTTGCCGTGGTGGCCTCGGAAGTGCGCTCGCTGGCCCAGCGGTCGGCCGCCGCCGCCAAGGAGATCAAGTCACTGATCGACGACTCGGTGACCAAGGTCGATGCCGGCAGCCGGCTGGTGGAGCAGGCTGGCGTCACGATGGATGAGGTGGTGGCCAGCGTGCGGCGCGTCACCGATATCGTGGGCGAGATCAGTTCGGCCAGCCAGGAGCAGAGCGACGGCATCGAGCAGGTCAATCAGGCCATCACGCTGATGGACGAAGCCACCCAGCAGAATGCGGCGCTGGTAGAGCAGGCCGCCGCCGCAGCCCGCGCGATGCAGGACCAGGCGGCCACGCTGTCGCAGACTGTTAGTGTGTTCAGGATATAGCGTTAGCCGAGCAAAGCGCGCAGGCGCTTTGCTCGTGGTCCCCAAAACGCAAAAGGCCGATCAGCTTTCGCTAATCGACCTTTTATGTTTTGGTGCCCACGGAGGGACTCGAACCCCCACACCTCGCGGCACATGGACCTGAACCATGCGCGTCTACCAATTCCGCCACGTGGGCAATACACCTGCTATCTCGCAGCAGCAATGCCGCGAAAGAACGAGATTATATATCCTGGAAAAAACGTGTCAAGGGTGTTGAACACTAAATTTCATAATATTTGTGGCGCCGGGGTGCCACGGCGGGCCAGGACCGAAGCAGGGCGGTTAGGTAATTGTCGCCAACTCCGTTACACTAAGCAATGTTCAACCGACCGCCGCGAGCCCTTTTCAGCCGGTCTCATCAACAACAATTGAGCAAACGACACTTTTGAGCCAATTTCCCTATTCCATTCCGAGCCGCGAGGAAATCCTCGGCATTCTGCGTACTTCCAGCACGGCGCAAGGCGCCAGCACCCTGGCCGCAGCACTTGGCGTGAAGCCCGACGAGATGGACGGCCTGACGCGCCGCCTCAATGCCATGGAACGCGACGGCCAGATCAAGCTCGACCGCGCCGGCAACTACAACCTTAGCAACTCGCCCAATTTCGTCGAGGGCCGGGTATCGGCGCACCGCGACGGTTTTGGTTTCCTGTTGCCGGATGACGGCAGCGCCGACCTGTTCCTGTCCGAAAAAGAGATGCAGAAGGTCATGCACGGCGACCGCGTGCAAGCGCGCATCACCGGCACCGACCGTCGCGGCCGTCCCGAAGGGACCATCGTGGAAGTGGTGGAACGCGCCAACAGCCACGTCATCGGTCGCCTGCTCAACGAGAACGGCGTGTGGGTGGTGGCGCCCGAAGACAAGCGCATCGGTCATGACGTGCTGCTGGCCGGGCCGCCGGGCAAGGCCAAGGCCGGGCAGGTGGTCAGCGTCGAACTGACCGAGCACCCGTCGCGTTATACGCAACCGGTGGGCAAGATCACCGAGATCCTGGGCGACATCGACGACCCCGGCATGGAAATCGAGATCGCCGTGCGCAAGTACGGCGTGCCGCACGAGTTCTCCGAGGCGGCCAAGAAGCAATCGGCCAAGATTCCCGGCGAAGTCCGCGCCGTCGACCTCAAGGATCGGGTCGACCTGCGCGACGTGCCGCTGGTCACCATCGATGGCGAAGACGCGCGCGACTTCGACGACGCGGTCTACTGCGAACCGGTCAAGATCGGCCGTAGCAACGGCTACCGCCTGATCGTCGCGATTGCCGACGTCAGCCACTATGTCAAGCCCAACGACGCTCTCGATGTGGACGCGCTGGAACGCAGCACATCGGTCTATTTCCCGCGGCGCGTGATTCCGATGCTGCCCGAGAAGTTATCCAACGGCTTGTGTTCGCTGAACCCGGATGTCGATCGCCTGACCCTGGTGTGCGACGCCGTGATCACCGCCAAGGGCGAGATCAAGGCCTACCAGTTCTACCCGGCCGTGATCCATTCGGCGGCACGCCTGACCTATACCGAAGTGGCGGCGGTGCTGTCCAACACCAAGGGCCCGGAGGCGGCGCGCCGCATTGGCCTGATCCCGCACCTGACGCACCTCTACGAAGTGTTCCAGGCCCTGCTGACGGCACGCCAGGCGCGCGGCGCCATCGATTTCGAGACCACCGAGACCTATATCGTCTGCAACGCCGCCGGCAAGATCGAGAAGATCCTGCCGCGCACCCGCAACGATGCCCACCGCCTGATCGAAGAATGCATGCTGGCCGCCAACGTGTGCGCCGCCGATCTGCTGCAGCGTCACGAACATCCGGGCCTGTATCGGGTACACGCCGGTCCGACCAAGGAAAAGCTCACCACGCTGCGCAACTTCCTCAAGCAGACCGGCCTGAGCCTGGGCGGTGGCGACAAGCCGACGGCTTCCGACTATGCCGAGCTGATGCCCAAGATCAAGGCCCGTCCGGACGCGGTGCTGCTGCAGACCATGCTGCTGCGCTCGATGCAGCAGGCGGTCTACAGCCCCGACAACATCGGTCACTTCGGTCTCTCGTACGAATCGTATGCGCACTTCACCAGCCCGATCCGCCGTTATCCAGACCTGCTGACCCATCGCGCCATCAAGGCCGTATTGCTGGGCAAGCGCTACGAGCCCAAGGGCATCGACAGCAGTGTGCTCAACACCTCGATCTCGCCGGCTGCGCGCAAGATGCAACAGCAGCAGCACGCCGCCGACAAGGCCGCCGGCAAGAAGCCGCGCACCGAAGCTGCGCAAGGCATCTGGGAAGCGCTGGGGCTGCACTGTTCAGCCAACGAGCGGCGCGCCGACGAAGCCTCGCGTGACGTCGAAGCCTGGCTCAAGTGCTATTTCATCCGCGACAAGCTGGGTGAAGAATTCACCGGCACCATCTCGGGCGTGACCACCTTCGGCATCTTCGTGCAGCTCGATGCGCTGTACATCGAAGGCCTGGTGCACGTCACCGAGCTCGGCGCCGATTACTTCCAGTACGACGAAGCCCGCCACGAGCTGCGCGGCGAGCGCACCGGCATTCGCTACCAGCTGACCGACCGGGTGACGGTGCAGGTCAGCCGGGTCGACCTTGATGCGCGCAAGATCGACCTGGCGCTGGTGACCGAACCGGGCATCCGCACGCAGATCAAGAACGAAGCCAAGCGCGCCGAAAGCGCTGCGCGTGGCAAGGCCGGCGCGGCTGGCAAGGCGGCCCCGGCTGCCGACAAGCGTGCGCCAGCGCCAAAGGCAGGCAAGGCTGCCAAGGCCGGCGCCGGTGGCAAGGCGAAGGCGGCGCCCCATGCGCGTGCCGGCGAAGCAGATCGCAAGCGTGCGGCGACCAAGGGTGCCCCCCGCGGCGCGCGCAAGAAGCGTTGAGCAAGACATTTAAAGAAGTACGACTAAGTAAAGAAGAAACCAGGTTCCATGAAAAGTAAAATGATTTTCGGCTTCCATGCCGTCACGTCCCGTATCCGCCACGAAGCCTCGTCGGTCGATGAGATCTATGTGGACGCCGACCGCCGCGACCGCCGCATGCTCGATCTGCTGCATGCCGCCAAGGAAGCCAACGTGCGCATCGTCCAGGCCGACGACGACCGTCTGGCCGCGATGGTGGGCACCCGCCGCCATCAGGGTGTGGTGGCCAAGGCGTCTGCCGTGTCGCTGGCGCTCAACCTGGATGAGCTGCTGGATGGCATCGAAGGTCCGCCGCTGTTGCTGATCCTCGATGGCATCACCGATCCGCACAACCTGGGCGCCTGCCTGCGTGTGGCCGATGGCGCCGGCGCCCATGCGGTGATCGCGCCCAAGGATCGTGCGGTGGGATTGAACGCGACTGCGATGAAGGTTTCCAGCGGCGCGTCCGACTCGGTTCCGTACATTACCGTCACCAACCTGGCGCGCACCATGCGTGACCTGAAGGACCGTGGCGTGTGGCTCATCGGTACCACCGACGACGCCGAGCAGGGTCTCTATCAGGGCGATTTCACCGGTCCTACGGCGCTGGTGATGGGTTCTGAAGGCGAGGGCATGCGCCGTCTCACGCGTGAGACCTGCGACGTGCTGATCAACATTCCGATGTTCGGTTCGGTGGCCAGCCTGAACGTGTCGGTGGCGTCCGGCGTGTGTCTGTACGAAGCGCGACGCCAGCGCCTGCCGAAATAGTCCACGACGTTATCTGCAATGCGATCGCCGGACTTGATGTCCGGCGATTTTTTTTGTTAGTCCGCCCCAGGAAGCCACCATGTTCAGTCGACTTCGAGAAGACATCGCCAGCATTCGCGAGCGCGATCCAGCTGCCCGTAACACCTGGGAAGTGGTGAGCTGTTACCCGGGGTTGCATGCCGTGGTGATGCACCGCTGGGCCAACGCCTGCTGGCAAGCCGGCCTGAAATGGCTGGCGCGCTTCATCTCGCATCTGACGCGCGGCCTGACCGGCATCGAAATCCATCCTGGCGCCACCATCGGGCGTCGGGTATTCATCGACCATGGCTTCGGGGTGGTGATCGGCGAGACTGCGGTGATCGGCGACGATTGCACCATCTACCAGGGCGTGACGCTGGGCGGCACATCGCTGGCCAAGGGCGCCAAACGGCACCCGACACTGGGGCGCGGCGTGATCGTCGGCGCCGGCGCCAAGGTGCTGGGTGGATTCGTGGTCGGCGATGGCGCCAAGGTGGGTTCCAATGCGGTGGTGACGCGGGCGCTGCCGCCGGGCGCCACGGCCGTCGGCAACCCGGCGCGCGTGATACAGCGCAACGAGACCCCTGGGGCGCCTGAACCGGCTGCAGCCCGGCTGTTTGCCGCCTATGGCGTGGTGGCCAATGGCGACGACCCGCTATCGAAGGCGCTGCACGGATTGATCAATCAGGTGGCGGCGCAGGAGCGCCAGATCGAGGCCATGCTGGGGGCGATGAAAGGTGCCGGCATCGGATGCCAGCACCTGGAAGAGATGCGCAGGTTCGATGCTGATCAGTTGAACCGGCTGGTGGATTGAAGGCTTTGCTGACTAGCTCACCGCCGTCGTCCTGACGAAAGTCAGGACCCAGCGTCTCTCAATGTTCGAGTGGCGCTACTGAAGCCACTGGGTCCCGGCCTTCGCCGGGACGACGGCGATGTTATAAATTGTCCTTCGTCATCCTGATGAAAGTCAGGACCCAGCGTCTTTCGATTTCCGGGCGGCGCTATTGAAGCCACTTGGTCCCGGCCTTCGCCGGGACGACGGTGATGTTGTAAATTGATCTTCGTCGTCCTGACGAAGGTCAGGACCCAGCGTCTTTCGATTTCCGGGTGACGTTACTAAAGCCACTAGGTCCCGGCTTTCGCCAGGACGACGGCGATGTTATAAATTGTCCTTCGTCGTCCTGATGAAAGTCAGGACCCAGCGTCTTGTTCACCCGATTTCCACGCCTGCAGCATCGAAACGGTGCAGCACGCCGTCGTCGGTCAAGCTGATCCATCCGCCGCGCGGTGTTTCCACGTCGTATTCCCAGTCAGGCAAGACATAACGCAAGCGATCGCCTTCAAGCCGGTGCAGGGCAGGGCGATGCGTGTGGCCGTGGATCAACGTGCTCACGCCGGTCTGCTTGAAGAGCGCATCGATGGCGTCGGCATTGACGTCCATGATCTCCATCGACTTGTCCTGGTTCGACTGCTGGCTGTTCTTGCGCATGCCTTCGATGATGGCCTTGCGCTGCGCCAGCGGCATCGCCAGGAACTGCTGCTGGTAAGCCGGTTGCCGCACCTGCGCGCGAAAGGCCATGTAGGCCACGTCATCGGTGCATTGGGCGTCGCCATGGGCCAGCGCAATGCTGCGGCCAGCCAGCGTGATCACGTGCGGGTCGGGTAGCAGGCTCAGCCCGGCGGCGGCGGCGAAGGCCTCGCCCACCAGGAAGTCGCGATTGCCAGCAATCCAGAACAGCGCCACGCCTTGTGCCTGCACGGCCTTGAGGGCATCGGCGATCTGCTGGTTGTAGGGCGTGACGAGATCGTCGTCGCCGGCCCAGTATTCGAAGATGTCCCCCAGCAGATATAGCTGCCCGGTCTGGAGCGCATGCGTCTGCAGGAAGTCCAGGAAGGCTGCCGTAGTGCGGGGTAGCGACGCCTGCAAATGCAGGTCGGAAACAAAAAGCGCAACCGTCGGTTGCGCTTTTTGTGAGGACACTGAGGTCATCATCGGGAGCTCTTCAGTGGCTTAGACCACTTCAGCCTTCTCGATGATCACGTCTTCCACCGGCACGTCGGCGAACATGCCCGAACGGGTGGTCTTGACGCCCTTGATCTTGTCGATCACGTCGGTGCCTTCGCTGACCTTGCCGAACACGCAGTAACCCCAGCCGTCCTGGCCAGGATAGTCGAGGAAGCTGTTGTTCTTGACGTTGACGAAGAACTGGGCCGACGCCGAGTGCGGCGCCGCAGTGCGCGCCATGGCCAGGGTGTACGGCTCGTTCTTGAGGCCGTTCTTGGCTTCGTTCTCGATGGTGTCGCGGGTCTCTTTTTGCTTCATGCCTGGCTCGAAACCGCCGCCCTGGATCATGAAGCCATCGATGACGCGATGGAAGATGGTGCCGTTGTAATGACCAGCATTCACATAGGCCAGGAAGTTCTCAACGGTCTTCGGCGCTTTTTCGGCATCCAGTTCGATGCGGATGTTGCCGTGATTGGTGGTGAGCAGAACTGCCATGTTGAATCCTTTGCTTGATGATAAATAAAAAAACAGGCGGCCCGCAGGGGCCGGCCTAATACATTCCAGACGCTTACTTGACCTGTGTTGCCGATTCGATCACGACCGGTGTCACGGGCACGTCGCCAGGCCCGGTCTGCACCTGCTTGATCTTGTCGACCACCTCGGCGCCTTGCACCACCTTGCCAAATACGGCGTAACCCCAGCCGTCGCGGCTCGGGTAGTCGAGCGCGCTGTTATTGGCCACATTGATGAAGAACTGGGCAGTCGCCGAATGCGGAGCGGAAGTACGCGCCATGGCGATAGTATAAACCTCGTTCTTCAAACCGTTTTTGGCTTCGTTCTGGATCGGCGCGGCAGTCTCTTTCTCGCGCATGTTCTTGTCGTAGCCACCGCCCTGGATCATGAAGCCGTTGATGACCCGGTGAAACAGGGTGCCGGTGTACTGGCCCTTCTTGACGTACTTGAGGAAGTTCTCGGACGAGATCGGTGCCTTCTCGGGGTTGAGCTCGACCACGATGTCGCCGACATTGGTCTTGATCAGGACGCGCGGGGCATCGGCGGCAAATGCCGACGACAGCATCGAGGACGACAGCGACAGGGCGACTACGGCAGCTACCAAGTTACGGCGGGAGATGATCATGCGTTACCTTCGTAAATAATTTTCCATTGCGATCCTTCGCGCACCCAGTACTGGCGCTTGCGAACCGCATTCTTGCTCTTGCCCACGGCGCTTTCCTGGGTAAAAGTGCCGACGATCATGTCATCCGGACCCGGATAACGGAACAGGCTGACATCGCGCAGTTTGACACTGGTGAAGCGGGCCCCGTTCAGACTCTTTTGCTGGCGCGCAAACCAGGTCGGCAGGCTCTCGCCCAATGGCGAGCGGAAGTCGCGCGAATAATAGGACAGCATCTTGTCGTTATCCGCGCCTTCCAGCGACTGTTGCCATTGATCCAGCATGCTGGAGGCTTCCTCGCGCTGGCGGTTCCATTCGCCCTTGTCGACAAACTGCACGTGCTGGCTGATCACCACCACCGTCTTGCCGACCTCGGCGGTGGCATACACGTTCTGCAGGTCAGGATTGGCCAGCACCACGCAACCGTCGGAGGACAGTGGCGGGCGACTGAAGTTGTCGGACGGCGTGCCATGCAGCCAGATGCCGTAGCCGCTGCGACCGTTGCGCTTGTCCCATTCGTTGGGGTACGACAGCGGCAGCGCGCCGGTGCCATAGAAGTCCGGCAGCTTGGGGCCGGGAATGCGGTTGTTGACGTAGTACACGCCGATCGGCGTGCGCTGGTCGCCTTCCTTGGACTTGTTGGCGCCGAAGCGGCCCTGCGAGATGTAATAGTCGGTCTGGTACTTGAGCTCGCCGGCCTGGTTTTCATAGACGTACATGCGCGAGCGCGAAGTATCGACCACGAACACGTTCTTCTGATCCTCGCCGACCTGCAGCACCGCCTTGGGGATCAGCATCGGGTCCGGCTTTTCCTGCAGCGAGCGCAGCCGTACGGTGGCTTCTTCGCGCAGTTCCTTGAGTTTTTCCTGCGGGGCGTCGGGCATGGCGCCGAAGGCGCGCACCGGGCGCGCATGCATCATCAGCAAGTCGCCCTGCACCAGATGGCCCAGCCGGAAAGTCGGGTAGGCGGCCACCAGCGCATCGGCCTTGGACTGGGCGTCGCGCAGGCGGTTGGCGCCCAGATCCTTATAGATCTCGATGAGCAGCGCCTCGGGATCGGTCTTGCCGGTCGCCACGCTGACCGCGTTCTGCTGCGGCGGGATCGACGACGAGGAGGCAATGCTGCCGCTGGTGGGCAGGCCCGCCAGGCACAGCATCAACAGGCATCCCAGCGCGCGCGCCGAACGCCGCTGCAAAGCATCAGCAACCATTATCCCCCCGACCGTTCCTGTTTGATGAGCCACCGGTTGCCTTGTTTGACAAACACCAGTGTCTTGCGGCTGTCCACCGTCAGCCGGTTGGAATTATATATCTGCCGGTAACGCACCACTGCGGTATTGCCCTTGATGGTGATCTGGGCGTTGCTCACCTTGACGGTGATGTGGCCCTTGTCCTCGATGCGGGCGCGACGCTCCTCGGCCCATTCCTTGCGGCTGGCGCCCTTGGGCGTCTCGAAGTCGCTGGCATAGTGGCCCAGGTAACCGCGCACGTCCTTGTCGCTCCATGCGCGGGCCCAGCTGTTGAGCGCGGCCAGCACGATGGCCTTGTCCTGCTCGGCGCCGGCGTCGGCCTTCGCCTTCTCGGCCTTGGCCTTTTCTGCTGCGGCCTTGGCCTGCGCTGCCTTGTCGGCGGCGGCCAGTTTCTCGGCCTGCTGCGCCTTTTCGCGTTCGGCGCGCTCGGTCTTTTCCTTCTCGAGGCGGTCGGCCTTGTCCTTGGCCAGGCGCTCGGCTTTTTCCTTGTCCTTCAGTTCCTTCTGTTCTTTCTGTTCCTTCAGCTCTTTCTGTTTCTGCTCGGCGGCGGCGCGCTCGGCGGCCAGTTTGTCGGCACGCTGCTTGTCGGCGGCGGCGCGGTCAGCCGCGGCACGGTCGGCAATCGCCTTTTCGGCGGCGGCGTGTTCGGCGCTGGCCTTGTCGGCTGCAGCGCGATCGGCATTGGCGCGGTCGGCCGCGGCCTTGGAGATGGCGGTTTTCTCAGCGGCGGCGCGGTCGGCGGCGGCTTGCTGGGTGGCCTTTTCGGCGGCCAGCGCCCGGCTGCGTTCCTGCTGTTCGGCGGCGGCGGCGTCGGCGCGCGCCTTGGCCTGCGCCTGGGCGTCCCGGTTCGACTGGCTGGTGGCGCCGGCGGCGCTGGCCAGGCGTGGCACGGTGCCGCCTGTGGTGTTGCCGTTGAGCGAACGCAGCAGCGTCAGCTTTGGTTGCGGCACCTTGTTGGCGGGATCGATCTGCAGCGCCTTGTCATAGGCCTGGCTGGCCAGGCGGGCGTAGACGTCGCCCAGGTTCTCGAGGGCGGTGGCGTAGGTCGGGTTGGTCCGCATGGCCATGTCCAGCGCCGCGCGGGCACGGTCGTACTGGCCATCGGCGGCGTACAGCACGGCCAGGTTGTTGTACGGCTCGGGCAGATCCGGGAAGTCTTCGGTGAGCTTGACGAAGATGGCGATGGCCTCGGCAGAACGGTTTTGTTCTGCTAAGATCAGTCCTTTCGTGAAACGCAGTTGCGCATCGCGGGGGTGCTTGGCCAGGTTGGCGTCGGTGCGCGTGAGCGCCTCGGCGTATTGGCCCGAGCGCAGCAACTTGTTGATGTCCGACATTTCGCTGGCCGGCGCGGCCACCGTAAAGAGTGCGGCCATCAGCCCCGACAGCAAGGCCGTCCTGGGGGCGGCCTTATTGATCAAACCGCGCAAACCATGAGTGGATGGCTGTTCTTTTGATTCTTGGGGCATGGTTTATCAATGCTATACTCGACGAAAGTTGGCATTTTATATCAAACGGGCACTGCAAAAAGAGGTTTGGCTATCGTGATGCGTTCATGTTGCAGACGTTGCTAGAACAATGACCGGGAGGCCCCATGGCCTTCCTCAAAGCACTCTCCAAGCCTCTGATCATCGCGCGGGGCAAGATCGCAGTACTGCCATCCGGCGCGGCCGAACCAAGAATTACCATCCCATGAGCGAGCTCAAAATCTACAACACGCTGGCGCGTGATAAGCAGACCTTTTCCCCTATCGAACCAGGCAAGGTGCGCTTGTACGTGTGCGGCATGACCGTCTATGACTTCTGTCATCTCGGCCACGCCCGCGTGATGGTGGTGTTCGATATGGTGCAGCGCTGGCTGCGCAGCGTCGGTTACGACGTCACCTATGTGCGCAACATCACCGATATCGACGACAAGATCATCAAGCGCGCGCTCGAGAATGGCGAATCGATCAAGCAGCTGACCGAGCGCTTCATCGTCGCCATGAACGAGGACGCCGACGCCCTGGGGGTGCAGCGCCCCGACCACGAGCCACGCGCCACGCAGTACGTGCCGCAGATGCTGGAATTGATCCGCAAGCTGGAGGCCAACGGCCTGGCCTATCTGGCCGAGGACGGTGACGTCAACTATGCCGTGCGCGAGTTTCCCGGCTATGGCCGGCTGTCGGGCAAGTCGCTCGACGACCTGCGCGCAGGCGAACGGGTCGACGTCAACACCGGCAAGCGCGATCCGCTCGACTTCGTCTTGTGGAAGGCGGCCAAGGCGAGCGAGCCGGACGAGGCCAAGTGGGACTCGACATGGGGCTGTGGCCGTCCGGGCTGGCACATCGAGTGCTCGGCCATGGCCGGCGACCTGCTGGGTGAACATTTTGACATCCATGGCGGCGGCCAGGACCTGCAGTTTCCGCATCACGAAAACGAAATCGCCCAGTCCGAAGGCGCGCATGGTCACGCCTTCGTCAATTACTGGATGCACAACGGTTTCGTACGGGTCGACAATGAAAAGATGTCGAAGTCGCTGGGTAACTTCTTCACCATCCGTGACGTGTTGCAACAGTACGATCCGGAAGTGGTGCGTTTCTTCATCCTGCGGGCACACTATCGCAGTCCGCTCAACTATTCGGACGCGCACCTGGACGACGCCCGCCAGGCACTGACGCGTCTTTATACCGCGCTCAAGGAAGTCGCGCCGGCGGCGGCCGTCGACGCCGTCAACGCCGACGATGCAGCCCGGCGCTTCGCCGACGCCATGAACGACGACTTCAACACGCCCCTGGCGCTGTCGGTGCTGTTCGAGCTGGCCAATGAAGTCAACCGCACCCGCAGTGCGCAGGCTTCGCTGCAGTTGCGCCAGCTGGCGGCGCAGTTGGGCTTGCTGCAACGCGACCCGGAAGATTTTCTCAAGGGGGGCGTGGCGGCCGTGGGCGGTATCGACCAGGCGGCCATCGAGGCATTGATTGCCGCACGCGGCGCGGCCAAGGCGGCACGCAACTTCGCCGAGGCCGACCGGATCCGTGGCGAGCTGACGGCGGCGGGTGTGGTCCTTGAAGACAAACCGGGCGGGCTGACCGAATGGCGGAGAGCTTGAGTTGAATACGATCGACAAGATGAGTGCGCCCGATCCATCGCTGATCGTGCCCGCCTATTGGGAAGAGGCCAAGGCCGAACTGATGAAGCGCGACCGCATCATGCGCAAGCTGATTCCGCAGTTCGGCGACCTGCAACTGACCGTGCGCGGCGACGCCTTCACCACGCTGGCGCGCTCGGTGATCGGGCAGCAGATCTCGACCAAGGCGGCCAATGCCGTCTGGCAACGTTTTCTGGAGACATGTCCGCGCTGCCAGCCGGGGCAGGTGATCCGGGTCGGGCTCGACGGCCTGGCCGATTGCGGACTGTCCAAGCGCAAGGCCGAATACATCCTCGACCTGGCCAACCATTTCAAGGCCAAGACCGTGCATCCGGACAAATGGGCCGAGATGGAGGACGAGGACGTCATCGCCGAGATGATCCAGATCCGCGGCATCGGCCGCTGGACAGCCGAGATGTTTTTGATATTTAATCTGCTGCGCCCGAATGTGCTGCCGCTGGATGACCCGGGATTGCTCAAGGGCATCAGCGATAGTTATTTTTCGGGCGAGCCCGTGTCGCGCAGCGACGCGCGCGAAGTCGCCGCGAACTGGGAACCGTGGCGCACCGTTGCCACCTGGTACCTGTGGCGCAGCCTCGACCCGAGGCCTTCCAGTACCTGAGATGGGGGACGAGGGTGGGTACGCCAGTGCCGTGTGCGCTGGTGTATACTCCGCTCCTCGCAAGATTGCAGGCAACCCGATGCCAAGGCTGCGTAGCGCACAAACCAATGCCTCAGCCGCCATCGGACTTGTTGAAAAAGGAACACAATGAGTAAATCGACAACCACTTTTCTGGGCTTCGAGCAGGCCATCGCCGAGCTTGACGCCAAGATCGAAGAGTTGCGTTTTGTGCAGGACGACTCGGCAGTCGACATCTCGGAAGAGATCGAACGCCTGGTCAAGAAAAGCCAGCAACTGACCAAGGACATCTACGCCAAGCTCACGCCATGGCAGGTGTCGCAGATTGCCCGCCATCCGCAGCGTCCCTACACCATGGACTACGTGCGTGAGATCTTTACCGATTTTCACGAGCTGCATGGCGACCGTACCTTCTCGGACGACCAGTCCATCGTCGGCGGTCTGGCCCGTTTCAACGGTCAGGCCTGCATGGTGATCGGTCACCAGAAGGGGCGCGACACCAAGGAACGCGCAATGCGCAACTTCGGCATGCCCAAGCCGGAAGGCTATCGCAAGGCGATGCGCCTGATGAAGGTGGCCGAGAAATTCAATTTGCCTATCTTTACCTTCGTCGACACCCCGGGCGCTTTCCCCGGCATCGACGCTGAAGAGCGTGGCCAGTCCGAGGCGATCGGTCACAACCTGTACGTGATGGCCGAACTGAAGGTGCCGCTGATTGCCACCATCATCGGCGAAGGCGGTTCGGGCGGGGCGCTGGCCATCGCCGTGGGCGACTCGGTGCTGATGCTGCAATATGCGACCTATTCGGTGATCTCGCCGGAAGGTTGCGCATCGATCCTGTGGAAGACCGCCGACCGCGCCGCCGATGCCGCCGAAGCGCTGGGCCTGACGGCGCATCGACTCAAGGCCATCGGCCTGATCGACAAGATCGTCAACGAGCCGCTGGGTGGCGCGCACCGCGACCCGAAGCAGATGGCCGGCTTGCTCAAGCGCGCGCTGTCCGACACCTTGCGCCAGTTCCAGGGCGTCAAGACCAAGGAATTGCTGGCGGCGCGTCACGAAAAGCTGATGTCCTATGGCAAGTTCAAGGAATTGAATTCGACCGAATGATGGGCCGCCGCAGCCCCTGCTGCGACATCTCCCGTCCAGGCAAACGCCAGCGATTGTATTCGCTGGCGTTTTGTCGTTTCTGGGCCGCTCTGCCTGCTGTTCACATTCACAGACCGTTAGCGTTATTCACCATGGCCGATACCACTCCCTCGATTGTTCCGGTAATGCATGCTCTCCAGGCCAGCCTGGTTGCTCCCCCCAAGACGCTGGCGCTGGCCTACAGCGGCGGACTCGATTCGTCGGTGCTGCTCGATGCCGCCGCCGTTATGGCCGCCCGCGACGGCTTCAGGCTGATCGCCCTGCATGTCCATCACGGGCTCAGTACGGACGCCGACGGCTGGCTGGCGCATTGCCGTGAGCGTTGCGCCGCGCTAGGCGTCAGCTTCGACGCCGAGTGCGTGCAGCTGGACCAGGGCAGCGGGCAGGGTATCGAAGAGGTGGCGCGCGTGGCGCGTTATGCCGCATTGGGGCGCTTGTGTCGCCAGCATGGGGCGCAGCTGCTGCTGACGGCGCATCACCAGGATGACCAGGCCGAGACGGTCTTGCTGCAACTGCTGCGCGGCAGTGGCCTTGCGGGGATGTCGGCGATGCCTTCGGGGCAGACCGCGCCGGCGTTGCTGGGCGACGCCGATACGGTGATCGTGCGCCCGCTGCTGGGGGTGACCCGCAAGCAGATCGAGGCCTATGCGAGCGCGCGCCAGCTGGCCCACGTCGAAGACGAATCCAACGCCAATGTCCGTTATGCCCGCAACGCGCTGCGGCATCGTCTGATGCCGGTGCTGGAGCAGGATTTCGCCGGCTACCAGCAGCGCCTGGCGCGCACGGCGGTGCATGCCCAGAACGCGCAGCAGTTGCTGCAGGAGATTGCCGAACTGGATCTGGTGCAATGCCGTCATGAGGATCACTTGCTGATGCCGGCCCTGCGGCGCCTGAGCGAGCAGCGTTTTTTCAATTTGATGCGTCACTGGTTCGGCTTGCGCGGCATGCGCATGCCGTCGCTGGCGTGGATGGAACAGATGCGTACGCAACTGCTCACCGCGCGTGAAGAGTCGCAGCTGTGCGTGTCGCATCCCGATGGTGAAGTGCATCGATATCGCGAGCGGGTCTACCTGGCGCCGCGCCGCGTGCTGCCCGACCCCGACGAAGAAGAGCCGGTCGTGCTGCCGTTGCCGTGGCAGGGCGAAGCCAGCCTGCCGGTGCCGCATTGTTATGGCGTGCTGCATGTCGAGGTGATCGACGCCGACGATAGCGTCACGCCCGGGCTGGACGCCGAGTGGTTGCGCGCGCAGCCGCTGGAGGTGCGGGGGCGCAGTGGCGGCGAGCGACTCCGGCTGGCCATGAATCGCCCGGCGCGCAGCCTGAAGCAGCAATACCAGGCGGCTGATGTGCCGGCCTGGGAACGGCCATTCCTGCCGCTGCTGTTTTCCGGGCGCAACCTGTTATTTGCCGCCGGCGTCGGCATGGATTGCACCCATCTGGTCACGCTCGGGCCGCGTGTGCGGCTGCGCTGGCAGGCTGGGACCGCAACTGGCCAGGCATGAAAAATGCCGCATCATCGGTTGGACGGATGATGCGGCATCTCCAAGTCATCCCTGACATGGGCGGAGCCAGGCTCCGCGAAGGCACTGCTGTGTTACTTGGCGGCGGTGCTGTCGGCCGGCTTGTCGGTGCCTTGCATCTTGGCCTTGGCTTTCTTGGCGGTGCGCTTGGTGGCGTTCTTGGCTTGCTTGGCCTTGGCCTTGGTGGTTGCTTCTGCCTTGGTGGCGGCGCCCGGGCCAGGCTGCGTGCCCTGGGCCGAAGCGGGTGCACCGGCGCCGGCGGTAGCTGTGCCGGTCTGGGCGAATACTGGCAGGGTCAGTGCCGACAGAAGGGAAGCGACGATGATGGCTTTGGTTTTCATGGCAATGTCCTTGTTAAGTAAATGAAGTCAGGCTCGGCGCCGGAGGCTGGTTGCTTCCATTTCGTTGCGCCTTGCTTCCTATAACGAAATGCCGTCGCCGGGGACGACATCGAATTGTTTCAATCCATCGCGAAGTTGTAAGCAATCGTTGCCATCCTGATCACTAACTATTTATGATGGGATTAACCGAACAGGCCCACCAGGCCGATGACGATCAAATACAAGGCCACGATGTAGTTGAGCAGGCGCGGCACGGCCAGAATCAATATGCCGGCGATCAGGGCGGCCAGGGGGCCAAAGGCGAGATGGACGTTCATGGGGGTTCTCCTCGTTGTTAGGTGCCAGTCAGACGTCGGGGCGGGCGCTAAGTTCTACTGCGGGTGCCGGCACGGAATGTGAGACAAGTCTTTATAATGTCGAGCTTTCCCCACCGCAATTGAGATCAAGCATGGCCTATCAAACCTGGTTCGCATTCTTCGTCGCCGCCTGCGTCATCGCCATCTCGCCCGGATCGGGCGCGGTGTTGTCGATGAGTCATGGACTTAATTACGGCGTGCGCCGCACCGGCGCCACCATCCTTGGCCTGGAGATCGCATTGGTGATGGTGCTGCTGATTGCCGGCGCCGGCGTCGGCTCGTTGCTGGTGGCATCCGAAACCGCGTTCAATACCATCAAGGTGCTGGGCGCCGCCTACCTGATCTATCTGGGTTTTTCGCAATGGCGCGCGCCGGTGCCGCAAGACGGCGAAGTGCTGGACGCCGCCAATGCCAGCGCCCGCAGCGCGCGTGGCCAGCACTGGTGGCAGCGTTGTATCACCGGTTTCCTGACCAATGCCACCAACCCCAAGGGCATCGTGTTCATGGTGGCGGTGCTGCCCCAGTTCATCGATCACGACCGGCCGCTGTGGCTGCAGTTGCTGGTGCTGGCCGTGACCATGGTGACGGTCGACCTGATCGTGATGCACGGTTATGCCTATGCCGCCAGCCGCCTGCAGCGGTTCTTTCGCAACCAGAAGGCGATCAAGGCGCAGAACCGCTTCTTCGGCGGCGTATTGATGCTGGTGGGCGCGGGCCTGTTCTTCTTCAAGCGCGGCGCGCATTGAGACTGGCCTGACCGGCACGGCAAAAAGCCCCGGTGCGTTCAGGCGACCGGGGCTTTTGATCTAGGGGCTTGCCGCTTGCCCGTGCTGGCTTGGCTTACTTGTCTTTCTTGAGGCAGGTCGACATGAAGGCTTTGCGCTCATCGCCTTTTTTGTCGCCGGCTTCCTTGTTGCAGGTGGTCATCTTGTTCTGCTGGGCGTTCTTCGGTGCGGCAGCGGGCTTGCTGGACAGGCAATCCTTCATGAAGGCCTTGCGTTCGTCGCCTTTCTTTTCGCCTGCGTCCTTGTTACAGGTGGTCATCTTGCTCTGCTGCGCAGTCTGCGCCATGGCGGGCGTGCTCATCAACAGGGGCGCTGCCAGCGCGAGGGAAGAAATGGCGATCATCAGCTTTTTCATTATGCACTCCGGGTCGGTGGATTCGAAGAGATAGCCGGCCCGCAAGGGCGTCTATCGGCCAGCATTACAGCATGAAAATGTGACGCCGGTCTCGTCTAAATTGTTATTGCAAACCGGAAACTAATGCATGGCGGGCGGTTGAATCAGGATCGGCCCCGCCGGCAGGATAGAATCGTGTTTTCGCTGTCTTAGAGAAACGCGACCTGCGTTTTTGCGGGGATGCATCAAGTTCTAAAGGAGCAGGGTTATGGGATTGAGCTGGATGTCTGCCATCAAACTGATACCGTGGGGCGATGTGGTCCAGGCCACGCCTGGCATCGTACGTGGCGCACGCGACTTGTGGTCGCGCACCCGCGGCGCCAAGGAAGCGGTCGCCGCCCAACCGGCGCCGGTCAATGCCAGCGATGACCTGGCGCAACTGAGCACGCGTATCGCCCGGCTCGAAACCGAACAACTGGAAGCCAGCCAGCTGATCAATACCCTGGCCGAGCAAAACGCCCAACTGGTCGCCACGCTCGATGCGCAACGCAGGCGCACCCGCGCATTGCTGGCTTTCTGCGTGCTGCTGGCATTGGGCCTGGCGGCCACCTGGCTGCGATAAGCAAGCTGGCCGGCAACGCAGTTGAGCTCGCCGTATTAAGATAGTTAGTTGCGCAGCGCTGTCGCGCTGCGCGTTCCGCCGTCTCTCTCTTTGAAAGGATCTGCCATGTCGCAAGCACATGCCTACGCAGCCCAGGATGCAAACTCCCCATTGGCCCCCTTTAACTTCGAACGTCGCGAGGTCGGCCCGCATGATGTCCAGATCGATATCCTGTACTGCGGGGTGTGCCATTCCGATTTGCATATGGCGCGTAACGAATGGGGCGGCACCGTCTTTCCGGTGGTGCCCGGGCACGAGATCGTCGGCCGCATCAGCAAGGTGGGCGAGCATGTCAGCGCGTTCAAGGTAGGCCAGATCGCCGGCGTGGGCTGTATGGTCGATTCGTGCCAGCACTGTTCCAGCTGCGACGAGGGCCTCGAGCAGTATTGCGAAAACGGCTTCACCGGCACCTACAGCGCCGAGGACAAGGTCAGCGGCGGCTATACCTATGGCGGCTATGCCAGCAACATCGTGGTCAGCGAAAAATTCGTGCTGCGCATTTCGGACAAGCTCGATCCGGCTGGCGCCGCGCCGTTGCTGTGCGCAGGCATCACCACCTGGTCGCCGCTGCGCCACTGGAAGGTGGGACCGGGCCAGAAGGTCGGCATCGTCGGCCTGGGTGGCCTGGGGCACATGGGGGTCAAGCTGGCGCACGCGATGGGCGCGCATGTGGTGTTGTTTACGACTTCGCCCGACAAGCGCGAAGATGCATTGCGCCTGGGCGCGCACGAAGTGGTGGTGTCGCGCGACGCCGACCAGATGGCGGCCCACGCAAACAGCTTCGACTTCATCCTCAATACCGTCGCCGCGCAGCATGACCTGGATGCGTTCATGGTGCTGCTCAAGCGCGAAGGCACGATGACGCTGGTGGGCTTGCCGGAGCATCCGCATCCGTCGCCATCGGTGGCCAATCTGATCTTCAAGCGCCGCCACCTGGCTGGTTCGCTCATCGGCGGCATCGCCGAAACGCAGGAAATGCTCGACTTCTGCGCCGAGCACAATATCCATTCGGATATCGAGATGATCAAGATCCAGGACATCAACCAAGCCTACGAGCGCATGCTCAAGAGCGATGTCAAGTATCGCTTCGTGATCGACATGGCGTCGCTGGCCGCCTGATGTCGCCGCCCGCCCCACGGCAGCGATCGGAACCGATCGGCGCCGTGGGTCCTGGACTATTATTTTTATTCAAAGACTGACCCACGCATGTTTCAACACGCACTGCGCATGACCCAACGCGACTGGCGCACCGGCGAGCTGCGCTTCCTGTTGCTGGCCCTGATCGTCGCAGTGGCGGCCTTGTCTTCGGTCAGTTTCTTCGTCGATCGGATGCGCGCCGGCATGACACGCGACGCCCACCAGTTGCTGGGCGCCGACCTGCTGGTCGCGGCCGACCAGACCTTGCCGCCGCAATGGGCCTCGCAAGCGCAGGCGCGCGGGTTGGCGCAGGCGCAGACGGTGGTCTTCCCCAGCATGGCGCAGACCGGCGAGGGCGATGCCGCGCGCTCGGTGCTGACGTCGATCAAGGCCGTCACCGAGGGCTATCCCTTGCGCGGCAAGGTCAAGCTGGAAGGCGCCGGCGGTGAACGTAATGCCGATGGCATTCCGCGTGCCGGCACGGTGTGGGTCGATCCGCAGGTGCTGTCCGCCCTCGATGTGAAGCTGGGCGACATGCTCAAACTGGGCGACCGCGACTTCCGGATTGCCGAAGTGATCGCGGTCGAGCCGGATCGCGGCAGCGCCTTCGTCAATTTTGCGCCGCGCGTGATGCTGTCCGATGGCGACCTGGCCGCGACCAACCTGGTGCAGCCCGGCTCACGGGTGACTTACCGCCTGTTGCTGGCGGGTGCGCCCGATAGCGTCAAGGCTTTCCAGCAGCAGCTGGAACAGCAGATCGAAAGCCAGCACCTGCGCGCCGTGCGCATCGAGTCGCTGGAGAGCGGCCGGCCCGAAATGCGCGCCACGCTGGATCGCGCCGAGCAGTTCCTGTCGCTGGTGGGCTTGCTGTCGGCCATGCTGGCCGCGCTGGCCGTGGCGATGGCGGCACGCCGTTTCATGATGCGTCACCTCGACGCCTGCGCCATGCTGCGCTGCTTCGGCATGACCCAGAACCAGGTCACGGCGCTGTACCTGATCGAGTTCGTGGTGGTGGGGCTGGTGGCCAGCCTGATCGGCATGGGGCTGGGCTATGCGGCCCACTTCGCGCTGCTGCAATGGCTGGGCAGCTTCATGCCGACCGCGTTGCCAGCGGCCAGTTGGCAGCCTGCGGTGCAGGGTGTCGTCACCGGTTTGCTGTTGCTGGTGGGGTTTGCGTTGCCGCCTATCCTGCAACTGCGCAACGTGCCGCACAATCGCGTGATCCGGCGCGAGCAGGGCGCGCCCAAGGCGGCGTCGCTGGTCACGTATGGATTGGGTACGCTGGTGTTTTCGGGTCTGTTGCTGTGGCAGGCCGGCGACCTGAAGCTGGGTCTGCTGACGGTAGCCGGGTTCCTGGGTGGGTTTGGCGTGTTTGCGCTGGTGGCCTGGCTGTGCCTGCGGGCCTTGCGCGGCATGCGCGGACTGTTCGACAGCCAGAGCTGGCGCTTTGCCATCGATGGCCTGCAGCGCCGCCCGGCCGCCGCCGTGATGCAGGTGGTGGCGCTGGGGCTGGGCTTGATGGCCTTGCTGTTGCTGACGGTGATTCGCGGTGACCTGGTGGGCGCCTGGCGCCAGTCGACCCCGGCGGATGCGCCCAATCGCTTCGTGGTCAACATCCAGCCCGACCAGCGCCAGGCCGTGAGCCAGGCGTTGCAGCAGGGCGGTGTCGCCGCGCCCGAGCTGTACCCGATGATTCGCGGCCGGCTGGTGCAAGTCAACGGACGCCAGATTAGCGCCGCCGATTACCAGGAAGACCGGGCCAAGCGCCTGGTCGACCGCGAATTCAATCTGTCGACCATGCAGCAGATCCCGCCCGGCAATGGCATCGTCAGTGGTCGCTGGTTCGACGACAGCAAGCCGGAAGCCTCGGTCGAGCGCGGCCTGGCGCAGACGCTGGGCATCAAGCTGGGCGATCGCCTGCAGTTCGATATCGCCGGGCAACTGGTGGAGGCGCCGGTGACCAGCCTGCGCAAGCTCGAATGGGGTTCGCTGCGGGTCAATTTCTTCGTCATCATCAATCCGCAGGCGATGCGCGATACGCCGCAAAGCTGGATCACCGCCTTTCACCTGACGCCGGCGCAAGAAAACCTGGGCAACGTACTCACGCGCGACTTCCCCAATCTGACCGTGGTCGATATCGGCAGCGTGCTGCGCCAGATCCAGGCGGTGGTGGGGCAGGTGATCTCGGCGGTCGAGTTCCTGTTCCTCTTCACGCTCAGTTCCGGGGTGCTGGTGCTGTACGCGGCGCTGGCCGGATCGCAGGATGAGCGGGTGCGCGAGGCCGGCCTGTTGCGCGCCCTGGGCGCGACCCGGCGCGAGCTTTCCCGGGCGCAACGCATCGAGGTCTTGCTGGTGGGTTCGGTGGCCGGTTTGCTGGCCGCCAGTGGCGCCGCCGCCATCGGCTGGGCGCTGGCGCACTACGTGTTCAACTTCGACTGGACGCTGAGTCCGCTGGTGTGGTTGGCCGGCATGCTGATCGGCGCGGCGTGTTCGGCCATCGGCGGCTGGGCCGGGCTGCGCCAGGTGCTGGGGCGTCCGCCGTTGCAGACGCTGCGCGAAGGCTGAGGTCGCGATTCGGATCAAACGGGGCGCTCGCTGCTGCGCTATCATGACGGCCTATGCAAATCGAAGACCCCAATGCCCCGACCACGTTCGAGTTGATCGGCGGCGCCGACAAGTTGCGCGAGATGGTCGATCGCTTCTACGACCTGATGGACCTGGAGCCGGAATTTGCCGGCATCCGGGCGCTGCACCCGGCATCGCTGGATGGCTCCCGCGAGCAGACCTATATGTTCCTGTCGGGCTGGACCGGCGGCCCCAACCTGTATATCGAGCGTCACGGCCATCCACGCCTGCGGGCGCGGCACCTGCCGTTTGCGATCGGTATTTCCGAGCGCGACCAGTGGTTGCGTTGCATGACCTGGGCCATGCAGGATGTGGGTTTGCCGGACGAGCTGATGAAGCGCCTGCTGCAGGCGCTGTACCAGACCGCCGACTGGATGCGTAACAAGGCCGAATAGGCCGCGAGGCTGAGCAAGCCCCGATCTCTTTCACTCTAATCTATGTCATCGACCGAATTGATCCTGGCCGGCCTGATCGCCATTGGCATCGTGCTGCAAATCCTGTTGTTGCTGCGTTCCGGACGGCGCGACGATAGCGGCGCCGAGGCCGCACTGGCGCAACTCAAGCTCGACCTGCAACGGCACCAGCAAGATAGCGCCGAACGTCTCGAGCGCGAGTTGCGCCACCAGGTGCAGTCCAGCGCCCAGGGCACGCGCCAGGAGCTGGGCAGCAGTTTTGCGCAGTTGCAGCAGACCCTGGCGACCCAGATGTCGTCGGTGGCGACGCTGCAGAATAACCAGATCGACGGCTTTGCCCAGCAACTGGTCAAGCTCAACGAGACCAACGCCCAGCAACTCGACGGCATGCGCCAGTCGATCACGCTGCAGGCGCAGGTCAGCCGTGAAGAGCAGGGCCTGTCGCTCAAGCGTTTCGGCGACACGCTCAACCAGCAATTGTCGTCATTGACCGAATCCAATGCGCAGCGCATGGGTGAGATCCGCACCACGCTTGAAGCCCGCATCAAGGACCTGCAGACCGACAATGCGCAAAAGCTCGAAGAGATGCGCAAGACCGTCGACGAGAAGCTGCATGCCACGCTGGAGCAGCGCCTGGGCGAATCGTTCCGCCTGGTCTCGGACCGGCTGGACAAGGTGCACCAGGGCCTGGGCGAGATGCAGCAGCTGGCCACCGGCGTGGGCGACCTGAAACGCGTGCTGACCAACGTCAAGACCCGTGGCACCTGGGGCGAAGTACAACTCGAGATGCTGCTGGAACAGATGCTCACGCCCGACCAGTACGCCAAGAACGTCGAGACCGTGCCGTCCAGCGGCGAACGGGTCGAGTTCGCGATCAAGCTGCCCGGCGCCAGCGACGATGGCCGTCCGGTCTGGATGCCGATCGATGCCAAGTTCCCCAAGGAACAGTACGAACGCCTGGTCGAGGCGGCCGACCGCGCCGACGCCGACGGCGTGGCCAGTGCCGGCCGCGAGCTGGAGCGCGCGGTGCGTGGCGAAGCCAAGACCATCGCCGAGAAATACCTGTCGCCGCCGTTGACGACCGACTTCGCCATCCTGTTCCTGCCCACCGAAGGCCTGTATGCGGAAGTGATGCGGCGTCCCGGCCTGTCGGACGATCTGCAACGCACGCTGCGGGTGAGCATCGCCGGGCCGTCGACGCTGGCGGCCTTGCTCAACAGCCTGCAGATGGGATTCCGGACCCTGGCGCTGGAGAAGCGCTCCTCGGAAGTGTGGCAGGTGCTGGGGGCGGTCAAGACCGAGTTCACCAAGTTTGGCGACGTCCTGTCGGCGACCAAGACCGCACTGGAGCGCGCCGCCCGCAATATCGACCAGGCCGAGGTCCGCACCCGCCAGATGACGCGCAAGCTGAAGTCGGTGGAGGCCTTGCCGAGCGAAACTGCGCAGCAGTTGCTGGGCACCACAGAGCTGGACCTGGGCGGGACCGACGAAGAGGTCTGATTTTTATTGAAGTGCGGCGGACGAGGGCGCTTGAGTTATCACTAATCCGTCGTGCCGGCGAAGGCCGGTACCCAGTGACGTTGGTGGCGTATCGACGGTTGCTATAAGACGCTGGGTCCTGACTTTCGTCAGGACGACGGCGATCGACCTGTCTTGCCGGCGAAGGCCGGCACCCGGCGTCTTTACACCAGCCCGTCGAACACCACGACCGACACCAGCTCGCCGGCGGCGACGTCGCCCCGTTCGTGTTCCAGCTCGATGATGCAGTTGGCGTCCGACATCGAGCGCAGGATGCCGGACCCCTGGGTGCCTGTCAGCCGCACATTCCACACCCCTTGCTGGTCCGGCGCCAGGATGCCGCGCTGGTACTCGCTGCGGCCCGGCTTCTTGCGGATGGCGGTGGTGGTGCTTACCCGTAGTCGCGGCAGCGGGCTGGCCTCGGCGCCTGCCAGGCGCAGCAGGGCGTCGCGCACGAAACAGTAGAAGCTGACCGTCACCGCCACCGGGTTACCCGGCAATCCGAACAGATAGGCGTCACGCCCGTGCGAGGCAATGCGGCCGAAGGCCAGCGGGCGTCCGGGACGCATGCCGATCTTCCAGAACAGCATCTCGCCCAGGCTGGCCATGATCTGCTTGGTATAGTCGGCCGCGCCCACCGACACGCCGCCCGAGGTGATGACCGCATCGGCCTGCTCGCAGGCGGTGCGGAAGGCCGCTTCCAGCGCGGCCGGGTCGTCGCCCACCACGCCCAGGTCGAGCACGTCGCAGCCGAGGCGGGTCAGCATGCCGTGCAGGGTGTAGCGGTTGGAGTCGTAGACGCAACCCGGCTCCAGCGTTTCGCCCACCGAGCGCAACTCGTCGCCGGTCGAAAAGAACGCCACGCGCAGGCGGCGCTGCACCGTGACCTCGGCTTTCCCGAGGGACGCCAACAAACCGATATCGGCCGGCCGCAGCAACTTGCCGCGCGCCAGCGCCACGCTATCTTGCGCCAGGTCTTCGCCGCGCAGGCGACGATTGTCGCCGGCTCGCACGCGTCCGGCCGGGATGGTCACGCCCTGGGCGTCGCCATCGATGGTCAGTTCCTGCGGGATGACGGTGTCGCACTCATCGGGCATCGGCGCGCCGGTCATGATGCGCACGCATTGGCCGGGTGCGACGGTGCCGGCAAAGCGCTGTCCGGCATGCACCGCGCCCACCACTGACAGGCGCACCTGGCGGCCGTCGGCGATATCTGCGCCGCGCAAGGCGTAGCCGTCCATGGCCGAGTTGTCGTGGGCCGGCACGTCGATGTGCGACACGATGTCATGCGCCAGCACCCGGCCCAGCGCGCTGCGGATGGGTAACTGCTCGGCGGCGCTGATGGGCACGATGAAGTCGCCGATGACACGCTGGGCTTGCGCCACCGTCATGGCATTGGGGTCGTAGCCGCTGATGCAGCTGATGATGTCGTTCAGCGAATGGGGGGAGCTCACCGTGATGTTTCCTGTTCGAGTTGTTGCAGTTGCTGCCCGGTGTTGATGTTACGAAAGGCATTCGGGTCGGGGAAGTCGACTTCCACCCGTTTGAGCGAGTCGAACCAGAGCGCCATCCTGCGCTCGCCGGCGGCCAGGAATTGGTCCAGCGAAGCGCTGACCGACGCATCCAGCAGAGCGCAGACCGGATGCCGCTGGCGCTCTTCGCCGCGCCCGGTCACCGCATAGGCAGCCTGGGCGCCTGCGGCGGTCATGGCGCTGGCCAGGCGCTGCACCAGGTCATCGGGGATCAATGGCGCGTCGCAAGGGGTGGTCGCCAGAAACGGCGTGGTGCAATGGCGCAGGCCGCTTTGCAGGCCCGCCAGCGGGCCTTGGAAGCCATCATCGAGATCAGGCCAGAGCGGGTAGCCCAAGGCCGCATAGCGTGCGTGCGAGCGGTTGATATTGAGCGCCAGCGGGCCGACCTGGGGCGCCAGGCGGGCAATCACGTGCTGCACCAGTGGCTTGCCGTGCAATGGCTGCAAGCCCTTGTCGAGGCCACCCATGCGACTGCCGCGACCACCGGCCAGCACCAGGCCGGTGATTTTTTCGGGAGCGATGGCGACCACCGGAGTGCAGTCAGGCATGAAGTCGGAAGAGGACAGCGGCGTCCTCAACCACCGATATAAGACATTTCGACCTTGCGCAGTGGCCGTGCGGGCTGTTCGCTGCGCAGTTCCGAATAACGGTCGCCCCGACCACGCCACAGGCGGGCGATGGCGCCGGCGAGCAGGGCATCGTCGTCGCTGCCGCGCACGATGGCGCGCAGGTCGTGGCCTTCGCTGCCGAACAGGCAGGTATAGACCTGGCCTTCGGTCGATAGCCGGGCGCGCGAGCAGTCCTGGCAAAACGCCTGGGTGACGCTGGAAATGACGCCGATCTCGCCGCCGCCGTCGACATAGCGCCAGCGCTCGGCGGTTTCGCCCGTGTAGTTCGGATCCACCTCCACCAGCGGCAGCTCGGCGGCGATGCGCTGCACCACCTCGCGCGAAGGCAGGACCTCGTCCATGCGCCAGCCGTTGGAGCTGCCGACATCCATGTATTCGATGAAGCGCAGGATGACCGGGGTGCCCTTGAAGTGGCGCGCCATCGGCAGGATCTGGTCGTCGTTGACGCCTTTCTTGACCACCATGTTGACCTTCACCGGCCCCAGGCCGGCGGCCATGGCCGCATCGATGCCGTCGAGCACCCGGGCCACCGGGAAGTCGACATCGTTCATCAGGCGAAAGCCGGCGTCGTCGAGCGAGTCGAGCGACACCGTCACGCGCTTGAGTCCGGCGTCCTTGAGGGCCTGCGCCTTCTGCCGCAGCAGCGTGCCATTGGTGGTCAGGGTCAGGTCGATTTCACGACCGTCGGGGGTGCGCAGGGCCGCCAGCATCCCGACCAGGCGCTCGATGTGCTTGCGCAGCAGCGGTTCGCCACCGGTGAGGCGGATCTTGTGCACACCGTGGGCCACGAACTGACGCGCCACGCGGGTGATTTCTTCGAAGCTGAGCAGGGACGAATGCGGCAGGAAGTTGTATTGCTGGTCGAACACATCCTTGGGCATGCAGTACACGCAGCGGAAATTACAGCGGTCGGTGACCGAAATGCGCAGGTCGTGCAGCGGCCGTCCCAGGGCATCGCCCAGCAAGCCAGTCGGCTGTTCGCGCTGCAAGTCACCTTGCAGGCCGAAGGCCGGGGCTTGCCGCAGGTCAACGATGGGGATGACGCGTGTGTTCATAGGGCTGGCGAAGAGGATTGCAGAACGATAGCACGGCTGGCATATCGGCGTGAGGCCTCAATCGACCGCGCGCACTGTATTGCGTCACGCCGTGCCTAACTGTTACGCCCGGGGCGTGGCCAGAATGCAAGAAAGGGAGCCGAGGCTCCCTTTCTTGTTGCGTCACCAATCGATCAGTTACGCGTTTCGACTTGCACCAGCGGGTCGTTGGATTGCGGCGGCAGCGGCTTGCGCTCGCGTGGCACGCGCACTGCCGGGGCGATGTTCGCCGCAGCTTCCTGCGCCGCCCGCAGCTTGGCGGGATCGGTCGAGGCTTGCGTCAGGCCAGCCTGCGACAGCATCTGGTTGACGGCGTCGCGTTGTGCGCCATTGTCCTGGCTGACACTGCGCGTCGCCGGTGCCGGTGTAGCCACTGCGGCGGGCGCCGTAGGTGCTACCTCGAACTCTGGCGCTGCCGGTGTGGCCACGGGAGCCGGCGCCGGTGCGGCGTCGAGCAGACTGATCTGTTGCGGGGCCGATGGGCTGGCAGCAACAGGTTCGGCCGGCACGGCCACTTCGATCGGTGCTTCCGAGGCGGCCGGCGCCACTGGCGCTGCCTGCACTGGCTCGAAAGCCGGGGCCGGGGCGAAGCTGGCATCGATCGACTGGGCCGCAGGCTCGATCGGTTCGGCATTGGCAAACACGGCCTGGGTCGCTTCGGCAGCAGCCGCCGCGACGGCCTCGACCGAGTTGACGCCGGTTTCGACGCTGGCAGCGGTTTCGGTGCGTTCGACAGGTGTCACCGGTTCGGCCACGGCAGGCGCCGAGAAGCTGGCCTGGGCCACTGCGGCCTGGCTGACTTCGGTGTTGCTGGCCTGTGTTGCCTGGGCGCTCACGGAGTCGTCGGCTGCTTCGCTGTCGCCGGCTTCGGTGTTGTCTTCGATGAAGTTGCCGTTTTCGTCACGTTCGCGACGATTGCGGTTGCGGCCACCACGACGACGACGACGACGCGGTTCGGTGGCGCCATCGGCGCCTTCGACTGCTTCGCCGGCAACGCCGGACTCGACTTGCGCGCCGTCGACCTGGACTGCATCGGTGCGGGTGGTCTGCACCACATCAGCGCCGGTCACGGTCACGGCCACGCCTGCACCGGCTACTACGGTGCCGGCTGCCAATGCGGCTTCCAGCGGCAGGCCGTCTTCAGCGCGGGCTTCCTTGCGCTCGCCACGCGGTGCGCGTGGTTCACGCGGTGGACGCGGTTCGCGACCTTCGCGGGGTTCACGACCCTCGCGGCCTTCACGTGGTTCACGGACTTCACGTGGCTCGCGTGGTTCACGCGGTTCGTTGCGACGGCCTTCCTTGGCTTCCTGGCCTTCACGTGGTTCGCGACCTTCGCGTGGCTCACGACCCTCACGCGGTTCGCGTGGCGGACGCGGTGCGCGTGGCGGACGTGCCTCGATGGCTGCGCCCGGTGCGGCTTCGGTCGGATTCTTCAGCTCAGGTGTTGCCTGGGCGCCATCGCGATTGCGACCACCGCGTTCACTGCGCTCGCCGCTGCGGTCGTTGCGGTCGCGGCCATTGCGGCTACGGCCATTGCGGTCGCGGCCATTACGGTCGCCGTCACGCTTGGCCGGGCTCTTGGCTTCGACCACCACCGGGGCCGGCGCCACGACGACAGGTTTCTTGCGGAAGAAACTGAAGATCTTGCCCAGCAGGCCCGATTCGGGCGCCAGGGTAGGCGGTTGCACGGCGGCCACCGGTTCTGGAACCTTGCGTTCGACGATCGGCGCTGGCTGGTCGGGGGTGATGCCCTTGACCACGGCTTCCTGGCGCGGCTTGACGTCGTCCTTCTGGCGCTTGCTGTAGCCGATGTCGGTGTCGGCCTGTTCGGCCATGGCGTAGCTGGCCTGGGCATCGTCGAGGCGCGGATCGTCGTGCTTGATCCGTTCCATCTTGTAATGCGGGGTTTCCAGGTGCTTGTTGGGGATCATGATGACGGTGACGCGATGACGCGTCTCGATCTTCAGGATTTCGCCACGCTTCTCGTTGAGCAGGAAGCCAGCCACATCGACCGGCGCCTGAACATGGATGGCGGCGGAGTTTTCCTTCATCGCCTCTTCCTGGATGATGCGCAGCACCTGCAGGGCGGACGATTCGGTATCACGGATATGGCCGGTGCCGTTGCAGCGCGGGCAAGTCACGTGGCTGCCTTCGGACAGCGACGGACGCAGGCGCTGGCGCGACAGTTCCATCAGGCCGAAGCGCGAGATCTTGCCCATCTGGACGCGGGCACGGTCGTGGTGCAGGGCATCCTTGAGACGGGTCTCGACTTCACGCTGGTTCTTCGAGTTCTCCATGTCGATGAAGTCGATCACGATCAGGCCACCCAGGTCGCGCAGGCGCAACTGGCGGGCCACTTCTTCGGCCGCTTCCAGGTTGGTGTTGAACGCGGTGGTCTCGATGTCGCTGCCACGGGTGGCGCGCGCCGAGTTGACGTCGACCGAGACCAGGGCTTCGGTGTGATCGATCACGATGGCGCCACCGGAAGGCAGCGGCACGGTACGCGAGTACGCGGTTTCGATCTGGTGTTCGATCTGGAAGCGGGAGAACAGCGGCACGTCGTCGCGGTAGCGCTTGACGCGATGGACCATGTCCGGCATCACGTGGGCCATGAACTGCTGGGCCTGGTCGTGGATGTCGTCGGTGTCGATCAGGATTTCGCCGATGTCGGGCTGGAAGTAGTCGCGAATGGCGCGGATGACCAGCGACGATTCTTGATAGATCAGGAACGCGCCCGAGCCTACCTTGCCGGCGCCTTCGATGGCGCGCCACAGTTGCATCAGGTAGTTCAGGTCCCACTGCAGTTCGTCGACATTGCGACCGATGCCTGCGGTGCGGGCGATGACCGACATGCCGCCTGGCAGGTCGAGCTTGTCCATGGTTTCGCGCAGTTCCTGGCGATCTTCGCCTTCGACCCGGCGCGACACGCCGCCGCCACGCGGGTTGTTGGGCATCAGCACCAGGTAACGGCCGGCCAGCGAGATGAACGAGGTCAGGGCGGCGCCCTTGTTGCCGCGTTCTTCCTTTTCGACCTGGACGATGATTTCCTGGCCTTCGCGCAGCGCTTCCTTGATGGTGGCGTTGCGGACGTCGACGCCTTCCTTGAAGTAGGTGCGGGCCACTTCCTTGAAGGGCAGGAAGCCGTGACGTTCTTCGCCGTAGTTGACGAAGCAGGCTTCCAGCGAGGGTTCGATGCGGGTGATGACACCCTTGTAGATGTTGGACTTGCGCTGCTCGCGTCCAGTGGTTTCGATGTCGATGTCGATCAGCTTCTGGCCGTCGACAATCGCTACGCGCAGCTCTTCCTGCTGCGTAGCATTGAACAACATACGTTTCATGTTTTCACTCCGGGATCCGAGGATCCTTCAAATGGGCCGTGCGTGAGAGCGGCGCCAAAGTACATGGGATGTACGCGAAGAACGAAGTGATTGGGGGAGGGAATTGCCTTAATGTGTGGAGTGCCGCTTAGTGGGCACTCAAGCACAACGGGGCGCGGATGCAAAGGACCGGAAAGCCGGGCAGCGCCGTATCCGCGCCGGGCGTTCCGCAATCTGCGGTCACGCGCTTTGCTGCGGACGGTAAGCTGGTCTGTGGAGCCAAACTAAACATAGCGACTGGATGGCGACGGCGATCGGGTTCAATGCATCACCGGCAAGCTTCGCGACAAACTGCTGCCGGACCTTTGCCCGGATCGGACGATGGGCGCAGGCCTCAGGCGGACCGGTTGGTCTGCGTTGTGGCGTGCGCTCCCTTTCGTCAACGGGCTGTGCTACGGTCCGGTGGCTGGTTCGCCGGATGCGAGTCTTGCCGACTTTTATCCTGATGATCCAAACAATTCTGTTCCACTTCCAAGTGCGTTATCCGATTGCAACACCGGTGCAAACTGGACTCGCGCAGGGAAGGTGCGTACTCGTTCGAGGCCTTGCAATCGGTCGAGCGGCTTGTGTTTCAGCCTTGCAGCTGTGGTCACCTGGCGCAGTGCCGTGTCGGGCATCTGCGGTGCCGCACGTCGTCTTTTCGGGGCCCCCTTCGTCAATTTTGCATTTAGCGAGGCTGACGAAGACTCCTCTTGTGTAGAATGATCTTTTTAATTCTACTGACGTGGTTTTTTGACCAGCGTCGATCGATTATATATTCAAAATGAAGGACTTAGCGAGATTTTCTAGGGGGGCTTCTCAAACCGCCGAACCGACGGCGGCTCCCCGGAGCGCAACAGGCTCGCAGGGCGTCCCTCAAGTGCAATTGCTGACCATTTCCGAAGACGAAGCGGGTCAGCGCATCGACAATTTCCTGCTGCGCATTTGCAAGGGCGTGCCCAAGAGCCATATCTACCGGGTGCTGCGTTCGGGCGAGGTGCGCGTCAACAAGGGCCGCATCGACCAGACTTACCGACTGGTCGATGGCGACGTGGTGCGGGTGCCGCCAATACGAGTGGCCGAGCGCCAGGAGTCCGTGGTGCCGGGGGCCGAGTTTCGCATTCTGTTAGAAGACAGTCACATGCTGGTCATCGACAAGCCGGCCGGGATCGCCGTGCATGGCGGGTCGGGCGTGAGCTACGGCGTCATCGAGCAATTGCGGGCGGCGCGTCCGCAGGCCAAGTTCCTGGAGCTGGTGCATCGGCTGGACCGTGACACCTCGGGCGTGTTGCTGATCGCCAAGAAACGTTCGGCCCTGAACCACCTGCACGACCAGATGCGCGACGGCACCACCGACAAGCGCTACCTGACGCTGGTGCAGGGCGACTGGAAGAATGCCCGGCAACACATCAAGTTGCCGCTGTTCAAGTACAGCACTGCCGACGGCGAGCGGCGGGTGAGGGTGCAGGAAGACGGCCAGACCGCGCACACCATTTTTTCGCTGCTGCGCCGCTACGGCGAGTTCGCATTGCTCCAGGCCGAACTCAAGACCGGGCGCACGCACCAGATCCGGGTGCACCTGTCGGCCAGCGGATTTCCCATCGTGGGCGATGACAAGTACGGCGATTTCGGCTTGAACAAGGCGCTGCAGAAGGCGGACGGCAAGCGCATCGGCTTCAAGCGCATGTTCCTGCACGCCCGCCAGATCAGTTTCACGCATCCGGACAGCGGCGAGATCGTCACCCTCAAGGCGGCCTTGCCACCCGAGTGCGACAAGTTCCTGCGCAGCCTGGCGGCCGATGACGACGGCGAGCCCTTTGTTGCAGATTGAGCCGGGCCGGCGGCATGGCGCGGAGTATGGTAGTTTCTGCCAGGAATTAACAGTTGAGCATGTCCGCATGACAATGGTCGACGCCGATCATCGACAGGCGGGCCTGCCGAAAGCGAAAAAACATGCCTAGAAAGCAATTTGACCTGATCGTCTTCGACTGGGACGGCACGCTCATGGACAGCACCTCGACCATCGTGCGCTGCATCCAGGCGGCCGCCCGCGATCTGGGGCTGCCGATCCCCGATAAAAGTGCCGCGTCGTATGTGATCGGCCTGGGGTTGCAGGACGCGATGCAGGCCGCCATTCCCGATGTCGACCCCAAGTACTACCCCCGCATCGTGGAGCGTTATCGTCATCATTACCTGGGGCAGGACAAGGATCTGACGCTGTTCGAGGGCGTGCCCGAGATGCTGGCCGACCTGTCGCAGCAGGGTTACTTCCTGGCGGTGGCCACCGGCAAGAGCCGGGTCGGGCTCAATCGCGCCATGAACAGCACGGGCCTGTTGTCGCGCTTCGACGCCACGCGCTGCGCCGACGAGACGTTTTCCAAGCCGCATCCGGCGATGCTGCAGGAATTGACCCGCGAGCTGGGGCAGGACATGGGCCGCACGCTGATGATCGGCGACACTACCCACGACCTGCAGATGGCCATCAATGCTGGCGCCCGCGGCGTTGCGGTAGAATTCGGCGCGCATCCGGTGGCGCAACTGGCTGAACTCGATCCGCTGTTCTCGGCCCGATCGATCCGCGAGCTGCACCAGTGGCTCAACGAGAACGCCTGAGCGGCGCACCTTCATGAGCCTCCAGACCGAAATCGAGATCTGTCCCTCGGCCGACATCGTCGATGGCGGCCGCGGCAAGCGCTTTGCGGTGCAGGTGCGGGGCGACGACGCGACCGGCTTCGTGATCCGCCACGGCGGCCAGGTGTTTGCCTATCTCAATCGTTGCGCTCACGTGCCGGTCGAACTGGACTGGTTCGAAGGTGAATTCTTCGAGTCCAGCGGTACTTATCTCATGTGCGCAACACATGGCGCCGTTTATACGCCGTCGACCGGAAAATGCGAGGGCGGCCCTTGTACTGGCGCGCAGTTGCGTAAGATCATGGCGCTGGAGCACGACGGTGTTATTTATTGGTGCCCGGACGATCTGGTCAAGGCGGTCGTGGCGTGAAGCCCGACGAAATCCGCAACAGGCGCTGACGGCGACTTTGCATAAAGTGAGCATATGAGCAACAACAACGACATCGATAACCCGCAGACGCCACCATCCCCGGCGGCCCCGACACCCGAACCCGCCCCTGCGGCCAAGGCGGTACGCGACGACAAGAAGCACATCGGCTGGGAGCGCGACGTGCTCGAAAAGCTGGCGCTGTTTGCCGTCAAGGAGCAACGCGCCCGCCGGCGCTGGAGCATTTTCTTTCGCATCGCGCTGCTGGTGGTGATCGTATTCGGGGTGTGGATGGCCTTCACCTATGGCAAGACCGAGAGCGAACCGCTGGGCACCCATACGGCCCTGGTCGAGATCAAGGGCACCATCGAGTCCGAGGGCCAGGGTTCGGCCGGCGTCGTGATCCCGGCGCTGGACAAGGCGTTCGCCGCCACCGATTCGGTGGGCGTGATCCTCAAGATCAACAGCCCCGGCGGCAGCCCGGTGCAGGCCGGCATGATCAACGACGAGATCACCCGCCTGCGCAAGACCTATCCCAACAAGCCGATTCACGTGGTGGTGGAAGAGGTCTGCGCCTCGGGCGGTTATTACATTGCTGCCGCGGCTGATCGTATCTATGTCAACAAGGCCAGCCTGATCGGTTCGGTGGGGGTGCTGATGGACGGTTTCGGTTTCACCGGCCTGATGGAAAAGCTGGGCGTGGAGCGACGCCTGCTGACCGCCGGCGACAACAAGAGCTTCCTCGATCCGTTCAGCGCGCAGAGCCCCAAGCAGCGCGAGTATGCGCAATCGATGCTGGAAGAGATCCACCAGCAGTTCATCGAAGTGGTGCGCCAGGGGCGCGGTACGCGCCTCAAGGAAACCGCGGACACCTTTTCTGGCCTGGTCTGGACCGGCTCCAAGGCGGTCGAGCTGGGTCTGGCCGATGGCTACGGCACCGTCGACAGCGTGGCGCGTGACGTGATCAAGGCCGCCGACGTGGTCGACTACACCCAGACCGAGAACCTGTCGGATCGCGTGTTGAAGAAGTTCGGCGTGGCCTTTGGCGCCGGCGTGGCCAAGACCATGATGTCGTCGGCGTTGCCTGAATTACGCTGATCTGGTTGTCTGAGGGCATAGACAAGGCCGGCTGGGGTTGCAGCCGGCCTTTTTACATCGACGTCGCAGTTGCCGCCGTCGTCCCGGCGCAGGCCGGGACCCAGTGACTTATGCGGCAGACCGACGAGCGCTGAAAGACGCTGGGTCCTGACTTTCGTCAGGACGACGGAGGTGGGGTTATAAGCATCTCGTCGTGCCTGCGCAGGCAGATAGACTTATAGCCTTACCTTCGTCGTCCCGGCGCAGGCCGGGACCCAGTGACTTATGCGGCAGATCGACGAGCGCTGAAAGACGCTGGGTCCTGACTTTCGTCAGGACGACGGCGGCGATCCCGTTGTGCCGGCGAACGCCGGTACCCAGTGACTTAATCAGCCAGCAGCAAGAACACCGTCGGTTTCTTGTGGAAGTCCGGCGCCTTGCCGCTGGCCAGCGCTGCTTTCCATTGGGTCGCGGTCTGGGTGCGGATGGCTTCGTCCGGCAGGCTCAGGTCGGTTGCCACGCAGATCAGCGTGCCGGCCGCGCAACTATTGGCCAGCGCCTCCAGCATGGCCGCGTTGCGGTACGGCGTTTCAATCAGCAACTGGGTCTGTTTCTCGCTGCGCGAACGCTCTTCCAGCTGGCGAATGCGCTTGGTGCGGGCCGCCGCATCGGTGGGCAAATAACCATTGAAGGCGAAACTCTGGCCATTGAGACCGCTGGCCATCACCGCCAGCAGCAGCGACGAAGGGCCCACCAAGGGCCGCACCCGGATGCCGTGCTGGTGCGCCAGGCGGACCAGGTTGGCGCCGGGGTCGGCCACGGCCGGCACCCCCGCTTCCGAAATCAGACCGCCGTCGCGCCCTTGCAGCAGCGGCGCCAGCAAGGCGGGCAGGGCGGCGGCATCGGTGTTGACGTTGAGCTCGGCAATGGCGATTTCCTGGATCGGCCGCGCCAGCGGCGCGCGCGTACCCAGTAGTTTCAGGAACGCGCGCGTCGATTTGGCGTTTTCAGCCACGAAATAATCCAGCCGCGCCGCAATCGATTGCGCCTCGCGGGGGATGATGAAATCCAGCGGATGATGGGCGTCGTCCGCGCCATCGGCACCAGGCTCGACAGTGCCGAGCGTGTTGGGAACCAGATAAAGAATGCCCGACATCGAAGAATGTTTAGTAAATTGTTTAAAATAATATCGTGATGCGCTGAAATGCCTGCAGGCCGCCATTCTACAGGCCCCGCGGAGCAATGCGGGCAATCGCTGGTCGCCTTTGGGCCAGGGTGTCATCAATCTGTCATGCAAGGCGACTATCTTGATTGTCTTGATTGTTTTTATGGCGCGGCCAGCGGTGTCGCCCGAACCCGGAAGGAATTGAATGTTTGCTGCGGTTGATCTTGGCTCCAACAGTTTTCGCTTGCACATCGGCAAATACGAAAACGATGGCATTCGCGTGATCAAGAGCGCGCGCGATCCGATTCGTCTGGCTGCCGGCATCGACAAAAGCGGCAACCTGACGCCGCAGGCCTGCCAGAGCGCGATCGATTCGCTGACCCGGTTTCGTGCCGTGCTGCGCGACTATGCGCTCGATTCGGTTCGGGTGGTGGCCACCAATACCTTGCGGATTGCCCGCAACGCCGGCGACTTGCTGCCCGAGCTGGAGCGCGCCATCGGCTATCCGGTGGAAATCATTTCCGGCGAGGAGGAAGGGCGCCTGATCTACATGGGCGTGGCCGGAGTGCTGGCCGATGCCGGCGAACAGCGCATGGTGATCGACATCGGCGGTGGCTCCACCGAGGTGGTGCGCGGCTGTGGCAGCGATATCGCCCATGTCGAGTCATTCGGCATCGGCACCGTCAACCAGAGCCTGGCGTTCTTTTCGGACGGCGCCATTACCGCCGCCGCCTTCGAGCGCGCTATCCTGTCGGCGCGGTCGCATGTCGAGGATGCGGTGCACCTGTTCGGCTTCGACGCCAGCGTTAACGTTTATGGTTCTTCGGGCACCATGCGCGCCATCGCCGACACCATCGCGCGCAATCGCATGGGCGATGGCCGGGTGACGCTGCCCAGCCTGGCCGTGCTGATGCAGCACCTGATCGATTTCGGTCATGTCAGCCAGATCGAACTGGACGGCATGAAGCCCGACCGCGCCGGCGTCATCATGGGTGGCCTGGCGGTGCTGATCGGGTTCATGCAGCAATTCGGCATCGAGCGCATCACCCCGGTCGAGGCCGGCCTGCGCATGGGCGTGATGTGGGACCTGCAACTGCGCGCCACCCAGGCCGACCGGCGTGAGCGCTCGGTGGACGAATTCATGCGGCGCTTTCATGTCGACGCCGTGCGTGCGCGCGGCGTGGCCGATACCGCGCGGGGCTTCTTCCAGCTGCTCAAGCCTGCCAGCGAGTCGTATGCGCGTTATCTGTACTGGAGCGCGCAATTGCACGAGACCGGCCTGATCGTCTCGCCCACCGGCTATCACAAGCATTCGGCCTACATGGTCGCCAATGCCGACATGCCCGGCTTCACCACCCGCGAGCAGCGCCTGATGAGCACACTGATCCTGGGCCAGAAGGGCAACCTCAAGAAGATCAGCGAGATGCTGGGCGACGTCGATTTCGCCAAGGCCTTGCTGGCGTTGCGGCTGGCGGTGATGTTTCGCCATTCGCACATCACGCTCGATCTCGATAAGGTAAAGGTCAAGCTCAAGAGCAAGATCGATATCGAGATCCGGCGCGACTACATCACCGACCATCCCAGCATTTCGTTCTGGTTCCAGAAGGAGCAGGAGTGGTGGGCCGGGATCGGCGTCGACTTCGGGGTGAAGGTCACCAGCTGAGTGATCGGCCGGCACAGGAAGAATTTTTAAATAGTAATGCTTCTTGTTTATGATATAGTCGCCTGCGTTTTGCGAGGGTGCCCGGCAGTGACCCTCGCAACGAATTCATACCTACAACAAGGCACAATCAGGTGCCACCATCGCGATCCGCGCCAAAAATGAAGCCTGCCATGGCAGGCATTCGATCAATTTTTGGAAAAGGATGGTCCATGTTCCCTCGTCAACTCGTGGTCGGCGCTTTGCTGGCCGGTACCGCATTGTCTGCTGTCGCCCAGGAAAAGGTGCTCAACCTCTATTCGGCGCGGCATTACCAGACTGACGAAGCCCTGTATGCCGAATTCACCAAGACCACCGGCATCAAGATCAACCGCATCGATGGCGATGACGCCGGCATTCTGGCCCGTCTCAAGAGCGAAGGCGCGGCCAGCCCGGCCGATGTGATCCTGCTGGTGGATGCGGCGCGCCTGTGGAAGGCCCAAAGCGAAGGGCTGTTCCAGCCGGTCAAGTCGAAGCTGCTCGATGAGCGCATTCCCGCCAACCTGCACAGCAAGGAAAGCAGCGAGGGCACGCAGTGGTTCGGTTTTTCGACACGCGCGCGCGTGATCGTCTACAACAAGTCCAGCGTCAAGCCGGAAGATGTCGACACCTATGAGTCGCTGGCCGATGCCAAGAACAAGGGGAAGGTCTGCACCCGCAGCGGCGCCCACCCCTACAACGTGTCGCTGTTCGGCGCACTGCTCGAACATGACGGCGCGGCCAAGACCGAGGAAGTCCTGAAGGGCATCGTGGCCAACCAGGCACGCCAGCCGGTCGGTGGCGATACCGATCAGATCAAGGCGGTGGGTTCGGGCGAATGCGGCGTGGCGATTTCCAATTCGTACTACGTGGCGCGGCTGCTGCGCTCGACCAAGCCCGAAGACGTGGCCCTGATGGAGAAGGTCGGCATCGTCTGGCCTAACCAGAAGAGCTATGGCGCCCACGTCAACATCGCCGGCGCCGGCGTGGCCAAGCATGCCCCGCATAAGACGGAAGCGGTTCAATTCCTCGAATACCTGGCCGGCGACAATGCCCAGCGCTATTTTGCCGAGGGCAACAACGAGTGGCCTGCCGTCAAGAGCGTCAAGACCGACAATCCTGCCTTGCAGAAGATGGGTTCGTTCAAGGCTGAAGTGATCAACGTGGGCGCAGTCGGCGCCAATCAGCAGAAGGTGCTTCAAATGCTGGACCGCGTCGGCTACAAGTGACGCAAGTGCAGTTCCCGGGCGCCTGAAGTCATAGGCTTCCTGCCGACAGCCGGTATCGTCCCGCGATACCGGCTGTTTCTTTTTTGTTCATGCCGCTGCGGGGGCCATAGTCGCGTACTATTTAGGTATGTAATAAATATTATGTTATAAGATAAATTATGTTTAAAAATTACGTTAAGATATAAATATGTTGCGTCTATATTTATTGTTTAGCGTAATATTTGAAGTTGATTTATCGAAAGGCATAAATTGACCATTTTCGAGCAACTACAACTGCGTCGCCGCCAGCTTGGCCGCACCCTGCAGAGCCTCTCCAGCCTGACCGCCATGAGCGTGCCGCAGGTCAGCAATGCGCTCAATGGCCGTGTCGATTCGCGGCTCAGCACCCTGGAAGCGCTGGCCGATGCGATGGATGCCAGCCTGGTGGTGGTGCCCAAGCACCTGATGCCGGAACTGACGCGTCTGCTGTCCGGTAAAACCATCGGCCCCGACGATGTCGCGTCGACGGTCGACCGCTTCCTGGGGGAGCATTGAATGAACAGCGGGCTGACGCCGCGTTATCTGGAGGTGCGATTGCACGGCCGGCATGTAGGCTGGCTGTGCGAGGCAGGCCGGAGCACGCGCTTCGTCGCCACCGAACAGTACCTGGCAGATAGCCAGCGCGCCACGCTGTCGCTGTCGATGACCGTGCCGGGCGCCGAGCGCGTGACCCAGGAAACCCTCAACAACCACTTTGATCCGGCGCTCTATCGCGAACGCGGCGAGCTGCCGCCATTCTTTGCCGGACTGATGCCGGAAGGAGCGCTACGCCGCCGCCTGGCGGCCACCCGCAAGAGTGATCGCGACATGGACGACTTCGGTGTCCTGGCCGCGGCCGGCGAGGATCTGCCGGGCGCGGTGACCGTCGTGCCGGCCAATCTCGACCATCTCACTGCGGCCGCGCGCGCCTATGGCGTCACCGGCGGCGCCGACAACCTGGAAATCGGTGTGCCGGAACAGGCCGCCGAAGGCGCTGCCTCCCTGTCTGGCGTGCAGGACAAGCTGGCGCTGTCGAACGCGCGCGATGGAAAACGCTACAGCATGCCGGTCAAGGGACGGCTGTCGGATCTCATTGCCAAGCTGCCTGCCCCCGGTGACGACACGCAGGTGATGAACGAATACACGTGCATGACCCTGGCCGGACTGGCTGGCGTGAATGTCGCCCAGTGTCGTCCTGCGCCCATGAGCGCAATGAACGACCACCCGGACCTGGTGACGGCGCTGGGGCCGACTACCCGTTTCCTGGCCGTGGACCGGTTCGATCGCGGCCCCGGCAGCGCGGTGCACATGGAAGACGCTTGCCAGTTGCTGACGCTGATGCCGGCGCAGAAGTATGCGGGCGCGCCGCAATTCGTCAAGTTGATCCGGGTGCTGGACCGTCTCAGCACCCGCGGCATCGAAGACATCCGGCAATTCTTCATCCGCCAGACCGTCAATGCGCTGATCGGCAATTCCGATGCCCACCTGAAGAACTTCAGCGTGCTGTATCACAATGGCATTCGCCCCGAGCTGTCGCCGGCCTACGATATCGTGTGCGTGGCGGCGCTGCCGGGTTTTCGCGGCTACGGCGCCAACGTTGCCATCGACAGCCGGCAGCGGCAGGAAACCCTGGACACCTACGCCGTCATTGCCCGCCAGGCCGGCATATCGCCACGCATCGCCAGGGCGGCCGTGCTGCAGACCGTGGCGCGGGCGCACGAGCTCTGGCCCCGGGCGCTGCAAGACATGGAGGTGCCGCCGGCCGTGCGCGACGAGATCGAGGCGCGCCTGAAGACGCTGCCCCTGGCGCGCGTGGGCCGGCGCTGAGCGCGCAGCGGTATCAGGGCTGGGCCGGCGGGTCCCGAAACGGATTGCGCTCGTTCAATTCGCTCATGTAGTCCTCGATGCCGCCGCCTTCGCGCTGCAGGAAATGCTCCACCGCGTCGTAGAAGCCCGGATGCGCCAGCCAGTGTGCCGACCAGGTCTTTTGCGGCAGGAAACCGCGCGCCATCTTGTGTTCGCCCTGGGCGCCGCCTTCGAACCAGGTGATCTTTTCGGCGATGCAGAACTCCAGCGGCTGGTAGTAGGCGGTCTCGAAGTGCAGGCACGGCACGTGTTCCAACGCGCCCCAATAGCGCCCGTAGAGAGTGTCGGCGTCGTACACGGTGAGCGAGGCGGCGATCGGCTGGCCGTCGCGTTCGGCCAGGGTCAGCAGCAGGTTGTGCGGCATGGTGGCGCCGATGCGCAGGAAGAAATCGAGGTTCAGATAGGGCGTGGAGTAGTGCGCCGCATAGGTATGGCGATAGCAGCGATGAAAGAATCGCCATTGCGCCTCGCCGATCTCGGCGCCGCGCAGCGAACGCAGCTGCACGCCCTGTTCGGCCACCCGGCGGCGTTCGGCCAGGATGTTCTTGCGCTTCTTGCGCTCCAGCGTGGCGGTGAACTGGTCGAAACTGTCATAACCTTCGTTGCGCCAATGGAACTGCACCCCCGAACGCAGCAGGAACCCGGCGTCGGCCAGCGCTTGCGCCTGTTCCGGGGGCGGGTACAGCACATGGGTCGATGAATGCTGGCCGTCCTCCTGCAATGTCTGCAGGGCCTGCAGCAGCGCCGAGCGTGCCGCGTCGTCGCGCGCCAGCAAGCGGCTGCCGCGCACCGGCGTGAACGGAATCGCCGACAGCAGTTTGGGGTAATACGCGACGCCATGGCGCTGGTAGGCTTCGGCCCAGGCCCAGTCGAACACGTATTCGCCATAGGAATGGCTTTTCAGGTAGAGCGGCAGGGCAGCCACCAGTTGCTGGTCTTGCCACAGGCTGAGGTAGTGCGGCTGCCATCCGGTCTCGGCGCTGGCCGATCCGCTCTCGTGGAGCGCGTGCAGGAAAGCATAGGAGAGAAAAGGCGTGGCCTCTTGCTGCTGTCCGACCAGGGCATCCCATTGCGGCTGGCCAATCTCGGCCAGAGAAGAAACGATTCGCGTGCGATAATCCATTGCCTGCATTCGGGTTATGTTGGGTCAGCGGGCCGCAGAGTCCGACCGATCAGGCATTCTACGCAAAATGAAAAAAAGGCGTTGCGCTGCATCATGGTTCACGCAGCCCCCGCGCCAGCGTCAGACAATCAGGAATAAGCATGCCAAGTGAATTCTTCAACCTGTACAGCCACGGTTTCGCCCGTGTCGCCGTCGCGGTACCGCAATGCAAGGTGGCCGATCCGGCCTTCAATGCGGCGCGTACCATCGAACTGGCGCGCCAGGCAGTCGCCCAGGGGGCGGTACTGGTTTCCTTTCCCGAGCTGGGTCTGCCAGCCTACAGCTGCGAAGATCTGTTCCAGCAAAAGGCGCTGCTGGATGCTTCGCTGCAAGCCTTGCAGACCGTGGTGGATGCTTCGGTCGACCTGCCGGCGGTATTGATCGTGGGCCTGCCCTTGAAGGTCGACCACCAACTGTTCAATTGCGCCGCCGTGGTGGCCAATGGCCGGGTCCAGGGCGTGGTGCCCAAGACCTACCTGCCCAACTACAGCGAATTCTACGAGGCGCGCCAGTTCAGCCCGGCCGATTGCGTCATCAGCAGTCATGTTCGCCTGGGCGGCCAGGAGGTGCCATTCGGCAGCCTGCTGTTCGATATCGCCAATATTGCCGACTTCCGTTTCCACGTCGAGATCTGCGAGGACGTGTGGGTGCCGATTCCGCCGTCGTCCTTTGCTGCGCTGGCCGGCGCCACCGTGCTGGTCAATCTGTCGGCCTCCAATGTGGTGGTGGGCAAATCGGGCTATCGGCAGCAACTGGTCTCGCAGCAGTCGGCGCGCTGCATGGCCGCCTACCTGTATTCGTCGGCGGGCAATGGCGAATCGACCACCGACCTGGCGTGGGATGGCCAGGCACTGATCTGCGAGAACGGCGAACTGCTGGCCCAGTCGGAACGCTTCGGCGACGGCGGCCATGTGATCTACGCCGATGTCGACATCGAGCGGCTGTCGCGTGAGCGCTTTCACCAGACCAGCTTTGGCCAATCGGTGCGGCGTCATGCCGACGAGGTGCGCCGTTTCGATATCGTCGCCATCGACTTGCCGGGGTTCGGGCAGACCGTACAGCGCGCCCGGACGCTGCCACTGAAACGCCCGGTGGCGCGCTTTCCGTATGTGCCGGCCAGCGCCGCACTGCGCGAAGAACGCTGCGCCGAGGTCTATCACATCCAGGTGCAGGCGCTGGTGCAGCGGCTGTCATCGAGTGCCATACAGAAGGTCGTCATCGGCGTCTCCGGCGGGCTCGATTCGACCCATGCGCTGCTGGTATGCGCCAAGGCGATGGACAAGCTGGGCCTGCCGCGCGCCAATATCCTTGCCTACACCATGCCCGGCTTCGCCACCAGCAGCCGCACGCTGGACCAGGCCCACAAGCTGATGGAGCAGGTCGGCTGCACGGCGCAGGAAATTGATATCCGCCCCAGTTGCGAACTGATGCTCAAGGACCTGGGGCACCCCTATGCGCGGGGCGAAGCGGTGTACGACATCACCTTCGAGAACGTCCAGGCCGGCGAGCGCACCAATCACCTGTTCCGCCTGGCCAATCACCACCATGCCATCGTCATCGGCACCGGCGATCTGTCAGAGCTGGCGCTGGGCTGGTGCACCTATGGCGTGGGCGACCACATGTCGCACTACAACGTCAATGCCAGCGTACCCAAGACGCTCATCACGCATTTGGTGCGCTGGGTGGCCGAATCGTCGTCGCTGGCCCTGAAGGACCCGGCCGTGCTGATGCAGGTGCTCGACACCGAGATCAGCCCCGAGCTGGTGCCGGGCGCCTCGGCCAGCGATCCTGGCCAGCGTACCCAGGACTTCATCGGGCCGTACGAATTACAGGACTTCAACCTGTACTACATCCTGCGCTATGGTTTCACGCCGGCCAAGGTGGCTTTCCTGGCGCATTCGGCCTGGCGCGACAGCACGCAAGGGCATTGGCCGGAGGGCTTGCACGGCGCCCACAATGAATATACGTTGGCGCAGATCAAGAAGAACCTCGGCATCTTTGTCTATCGTTTCTTCAAGACCAGTCAATTCAAGCGCTCCTGCGTGCCCAATGCTCCCAAGGTGGGTAGCGGCGGTTCGCTGTCGCCACGGGGTGACTGGCGTGCGCCATCCGATTCCGAGGCCACCGTCTGGCTGGAGAATCTGAATGCCATTCCCGAGGGCGAAAACCAGTGAGGGATGCAGGTGGATTTGTTATTGTTTTTTTTAGTAAACAATTGATTTTTTGCGACTTAGCTGAAGAGAGGAAAATGCCATGAAACAAGTGACCGCTATCATCAAACCGTTCAAGCTGGATGAGGTCAGAGAGTCGCTCGCGGAAGTCGGCGTGACCGGCCTGACGGTCACCGAGGTCAAAGGCTTCGGTCGCCAGAAAGGTCATACCGAGCTGTATCGCGGCGCTGAATACGTGGTCGATTTTCTGCCCAAGGTAAAGATCGAAGTCGTGGTCGACGAGAAGGTGGTCGAGCAAGCCGTGGATGCCATCATCAAGGCGGCGCGCACCGGCAAGATCGGTGACGGCAAGATCTTCGTGCAGGAGGTCGAACAGGTCATTCGGATCCGCACCGGCGAAACAGGCGCCGACGCCGTCTGACCCGAACCGGCCGCAGGCCGGTTTTTTTATTGCCTGTCGCCGCATGCGACGCTGCCTTCGTCCAGCATCAATAAAAGTGGCCCTCGACTTCCCGGTGGTCATGACAAAGGAGGGACATGGCAATGCGGTCGATAACGAAGGGCGAATTGCGCCCAGGTTTTGCCGGCAGGCTGGTGCGCGGTTCCAGTCTCTTCCGGCGCTTCAGCGTCACCGCCAGGCGGTGTCTCCCGACGATGTTGCCCTGCCTGTTGCTATCGACGGCGGCATTCTGGGCGCCTGTGGCCCGGGCCGAGACGGGCGTTTTTCCTGATCGCATCGTGCTGGGCCGGTCGGCCGGCCTGTCGGGCCCGCTGGCTGGCGCGGCACAGGCTTGCGCGCAAGGTGCACGGGCCTATTTCGATACCGTCAACGCCCATGGCGGGGTGCATGGCCGCAAGATAGAAATGCTGGTGCACGACGATGGTTACGATGCGCAGGTCGCGGTGGCCAACACCCGGCGCCTGATTCACGACGACAAGGTGTTTGCCTTGTTCGGCCACGTGGGCTGGCCGGGCGTGGCGGCGGCGCTGCCGGTGGTGACCGGCGCGCGCATGCCGTTTCTTTTTCCGTGCAGCGGCGCGCCCAGCCTGTATGACGCCTTCAATCGTCATGTCTTCACCTTGCGCGCCAGTTACGCGCGCGAATATCGCTACCTGTTGCGCATGTTCAGCCGCATGGGCGTCAAGCGGCTGGCGCTGATCTACCAGAACAATGTCTTCGGCAAGCGGCTCTTCGACGAAGTCAACAAGGAAGCCGAGGCGCGCAGCCTGTCGGTGTTTCCCGGCGCCATCGATGCCGGCAGCAATTTTCCATCGCTGCTCAGGCGCACCCTGGCCCAGGGGCCGGACGCGGTGCTGCTGGTCAATGCCGATCCGCTGCTCAATGTGGCGGTGGTGCGGGGGCTGCAAGAGGCCGGCTACCACGGCCGTTATTTCGGCGCCTCGATTACCGGGCAACGTACCTTCATCGAGCAACTGGGGGCCTTCTCGCGCGGGGTGGTGATTGCGCAGATCGTGCCGTCGCCGTGGCAGGTCTCGATTCCGCTGGTGGCCGACTATCGCAAGCTGATGGTGGCGCAGGGCGTGAGCGAATTCTCGTTCGGCAGCATGGAAGGGTTCATCGGCGCGCGCCTCGTGGTCGAGGCCATGCGTCGCGCCGGGCGGCACCTGACGCGGGAAAGGCTGATCGAGGCGCTGGAAAGCATCAACGAGCGCAATTTCGAACATCGCGGCTTTCCGGTCAATTTCTCTGCGACCAATCACCAGGGCGCCGATTTCGTCGATACGGCGATGATTTCCAGCGCGACCCTGTTCCTCAATTAGGGCCTGTTCACATTAAATCTGCGAGTGCGAGAGGTCGGCAAGCGTTGTCTGTCTAGGCGTAGCGACGCGCCGTAGTGGTGCTACGGCAAGGAGCTGCAACAACGGCAGGCGACGCTTGCCGGCACGCCGCCTGGGGGCAACGCATCTCGCAGATTTAATGTGAACAGGCCCTAGACATCTGCCCGCGACAGGACTGTCACAGCCTGCCACGGTGTCCCGATCTGACACACCGTGCCCGCGCATCGATGACACACATCAGGGCGAGCAGCCGCGCTGCAGCCTGATTGTGCGCTGGCACGCGATTTGCCCCTTGTGATGCAACCCCCACCGCCGTCACGACGGCCTATAACACAAGGAGACGACATGAACCTGGCAGACATCAGCAAACTTGGCGTGCGTGACCCGTTCAAGCAGCGCTACGACAATTTCATCGGCGGCAAATTCGTGCCGCCGGTCAAGGGCGAGTATTTCGAGAACATCAGCCCGGTCATCGGTCGCGCCTTTTGCGAAGTGGCCCGCTCCAGCGCCGAAGACATCGAGCTGGCGCTGGACGCGGCGCACGCCGCCAAGCGCAGCTGGGGCAAGACTTCGCCGGCCGAACGCGCCAATGTGCTGTTGAAGATCGCCGAGCGCATGGAAGCCAATCTCGAACTGCTGGCCACCGCCGAGACGCTCGATAACGGCAAGCCCATCCGCGAGACGATGGCCGCCGACATTCCGCTGGCGATCGACCATTTTCGTTATTTTGCCGCCGCCATCCGCACCCAGGAAGGTGGTATCTCCGAGATCGACAGCGACACCTACGCCTATCACTTCCATGAACCACTCGGTGTAGTGGGCCAGATCATTCCGTGGAACTTCCCGATCCTGATGGCGGTGTGGAAGCTGGCGCCGGCGCTGGCCGCCGGTAACTGCGTGGTGCTCAAGCCGGCCGAACAGACGCCGGCCTCGATCATGGTGCTGCTGGAACTGATCCACGATCTGCTGCCGGCCGGCGTGCTCAACGTGGTGCAGGGGTTTGGCCTGGAAGCCGGCAAGCCGCTGGCCTCCAACAAGCGCATTGCCAAGATCGCCTTTACCGGCGAGACCACCACCGGCCGCCTGATCATGCAATATGCCTCGCAGAACCTGATCCCGGTGACGCTGGAGCTGGGCGGCAAGTCGCCCAACATCTTCTTTGCCGACGTGATGGAACGCGACGACGAATTCTTCGACAAGGCGCTCGAGGGTTTCGCCATGTTTGCGCTGAACCAGGGCGAGGTGTGCACCTGCCCCTCGCGCGTGCTGGTGCAGGAGTCGATCTACGAGCGCTTCATCGAGCGCGCCTTGAAGCGGGTGGCCGCGATCAAGCAGGGCAATCCCCTCGACAAGAGCACCATGATCGGCGCCCAGGCCTCGCAGGAACAGCTTGAAAAGATCCTGTCCTATATCGACATCGGCAAGCAGGAGGGCGCCAAGATCCTGGCCGGCGGCGCGCGCCAGGAATTGGGCGGCGACCTGGGCGCCGGTTACTACGTCCAGCCGACCGTGTTCGAAGGCAATAACAAGATGCGCGTGTTCCAGGAAGAGATCTTCGGCCCGGTGGTGTCGGTGACCACCTTCAAGGACGAAGAAGAAGCGCTGGCCATTGCCAACGACACGCTGTATGGCCTGGGCGCAGGATTGTGGACGCGCGACGGCACGCGCGCCTTCCGCCTGGGACGCGAGATCCAGGCCGGACGGGTCTGGACCAACTGCTATCACCTGTACCCGGCGCATGCCGCGTTCGGCGGCTACAAGCAGTCGGGCATCGGGCGCGAGAATCACAAGATGATGCTCGATCACTACCAGCAAACCAAGAACCTGCTGGTCAGCTATAGCCCGAAGGCACTCGGGTTCTTCTGACGCGGCACGACGCCGGCGCGCATGCGGCCGGCGTCGTTGCTGCTGTTCGACGCAACCATGGAGAGAATGCCATGCCCGCACTGCAACGCGTCATCGCCACCGACGCCACCCGGGAGTTATTGCAAAGCCTCAGGCAACGTCACGGCGAACTGCTGTTCTTTCAATCCGGCGGCTGCTGCGATGGCAGTGCGCCAATGTGTTATCCGGTCGGTGACTTCATCGTGGGCGATGCCGATGTGTTGCTGGGGGAGCTCGATGGCGTGCCGTTCTATATCGGCGCCGACCAGTTTGAATACTGGAAGCATACCCAGCTCATCATCGACGTGGTCAACGGCAACGGCGGCATGTTCTCGCTCGAGAACGGCAGCGGAAAACGTTTCCTGACACGATCACGGCTGTTCAGCGATGAGGAGTTTGAGGCACTGCCGGCGCTGGCCCGTCACTGATCCGCTGGCGCACTTGTCGCGTGCGCCTTGAGCCGGCGATAGAGCGTGTTGCGCGAGATGCCCAGCGCCCGGGCTGCCGCGCTGACATTGCCCGGATGCGCCTGCAGGGCGCGCTCGATGGTCTCCCATTCATTGTCCTGCAAGCTGAGCGGGGCGCTCTGGCGCCCGGATGGCGGCGAGGCACGGGGCGCTTCGCTGGCCATCCATTCTGGCGGCAGGTGTTGCAGCCCGATGCGGGATTCGCCGGCCGCCATCGCCAGCGCCGTGCGCATGACATTGGTCATCTGGCGCAGGTTGCCGGGCCAGGCATGCGACAGCAGTCGTTGCAGCACCTCCTCGCTCAACTGTGGCATGACACTGCCGTCATCGACGGCGGCGTGTTCGGCCGCGAGGATGATATCGATCAGCTGACGCAAGTCGTCCCGCTCGCGCAAGGCCGGCAGGCTCACCTGCAGGCCATTGATCCGGTAATACAGGTCTTCGCGGAAAGCATGCTGGCGCGCCATGTCGGCCAATGGCTGGTTGGTGGCGCATACCAGCGTGAACGCCACCTGCACCAGGCGCTCGCTGCCCAGCGGCGTGACGGCGCGTTCCTGCAACACGCGTAGCAGGCGACCCTGTAAGGCCAGCGGCATGTCGCCGATCTCGTCGAGAAACAGGGTGCCGCCATTGGCCTGTGCGATCTTGCCCACGGCGCCCTTGCGCCGCGCGCCGGTGAAGGCGCCGTCCTCGTAGCCAAACAGTTCTGCCTCGATCAGGTGTTCCGGGATCGCCGCACAATTGACGGCGACGAAGGGCGCACCACCGGTGCTGCGCGACTGCACCTGTTCATGAATCGCGCGCGCCAGCCATTCCTTGCCGGTCCCGGTTTCACCGGTGATCAGGATCGGGATGTCGCGCCCGATCACCCGCTGCACGCGCGTGAGGACCGCGTGCATGCGGGCGTCGCCGGTGTCCAGTGCCTGCAGACCGGTACGTGTCGGGCGTGTCGCGGTCGTTGTTGGGCGCGCAGCGGCGTCCCGGGTGCGTTGAAAGTCAGACGTTTGCAACTGCATCTCGGCACGCGCATGAACGCTGATGCCGTTATGCAGACGCAACGTGAGCCTGGCAGGCGTGGCGCGACGATAATATTCGAACAGCATCGACAGCGGCGCACCGAAGAGCGAGCTGAACGTATGCGATGCCAATGCCGCCGGCGACAGGCCCAACTGGAACTGTGCGCTGCGGTTGGCCGCCAGAAAACGACCGCCCGGCGAAAAGCTGACCATGCCTTCGACCAGCGTGCCGACGAATTCGGCGCGGCTGTGGAAGTGCAGCGTGATGCAATCGGCAAAGCTGCCGGCCAATAACTGGTTCTCGATCATCTGCGCCGACATGCGCACCAGCGCCAGCGTGTGCTGATGAAAACTGCCGCATTCGCCCGAGACATCCAGCACTCCCGTTACCTGCCCGCGATGATCGAAAATGGGGGCCGCCGAGCAGGTCAGGAAGCGGTTGGCATCCAGGTAATGTTGCTGGGCGTGGACGGTGGTGGGTTGCTGCTCGAACAGCGCAGTGCCGATCGCATTGGTGCCACGCGATTGTTCCGACCAGCAACCGCCGGCCCCCAGCGCCACGCGATCGGCCTTGGCCAGGAAGTCGCTGTCGCCCAGGCTGTGCAGGATGGTGCCGTTGGCGTCCGACAGGATCACCATGCTGTGGGTATTGCGGATCTGGTCGTACAGCGTTTCCATCACCGGCTGGGCGTGGCCCGACAAGGCGCGGTTGGCTTCCAGCGTCAGCGCCAGATCGGCGCGCGACAGCAGGTCGAGGTCGGGATGCTGGGCACGGGTAATGCCGTGGGCGCAACTGCGTTGATGTGCGCGCTCGATGATCTGCACCTCGAGCGGCCGCGTGTCGGACGCCGGTCGCAGTTGCGGCGCACCGCCGGCGCCGGGCCTGCCTGCCTGGGTCTGCATGGTTGTCTCCTTTAGAACCTGTGTCGGTCCTGTCCCCGATATTGATTTTCTTGTGGATCGGGAAGCGGGGGAGGTCAAGCATAACCGATTGCGCAGCGATTGCACGGCACGCACCGCTGGCACTTGCTATTGCGACAACAGTAAATTGAAACAGCGTTTGCGGCAGCTTCCGGGTCCGGGCAGAATACTGTTTATTCATACAGTATTCATCGAGTTGACCAAGTGTCCAGGTTCCCCAAGTTTCCCGAAGGCATTGCCGCGCCATTCCCTGCTGCAGCACCGCCCCCGCAGGACGTCGACGATCCTACGCTGACGCCGGAGCAATTCGTGCACCGGCCGCAGGTCGCGCAAAAGGGGCGGGGCGCGGTCACCAACCTGCGCGGGCGTTACGACAGCGTGAGCCGGGAGTCTTTCGACGATGGCTGGCAGGCGCCGGAGATGGGCGTAGAGCATGAAGGCGCCGATCGTGACGACGCGCATGACGACGACCAACTGCCGCCCCTGAAGACCATCGTCACCGAAGAAACGGCGAGGTCCATCATCAGCCGCAATACGTCGCCGGACTTGCCGTTCAGCCTGTCGATCAATCCCTATCGGGGTTGCGAGCACGGTTGCATCTACTGTTTCGCGCGACCGTCGCATAGTTACCTGGGCCTGTCGCCGGGTCTTGATTTCGAGAGCCGTCTGTTCGCCAAGGTCAACGCCCCCGAGCTGCTGTTGCGCGAGCTGGCGCGTCCGTCCTATGTGCCTGACACCATCACGGTCGGCATCAACACCGATGCCTATCAACCCTGCGAACGGCAGCTGGGCATTACGCGGCGGGTCTTGCAGGTCTTGCATGACTGCGGCAATCCGGTGGCGCTGATCACCAAGTCGTCGCTGATCGAGCGCGACATCGACCTGCTGTCGGCCATGGCGGCGCGACGCCAGGCGATTGCGGCGGTCACCATCACCACCCTCGACCCTGCCATCGCCCGCACCCTGGAGCCGCGCGCGGCCAGCCCGGCGCGGCGCTTGCGCACCATCCGCACCCTGGCTGAGGCCGGCATACCGGTCAGCGTTTCGATTGCGCCGGTCATTCCGTTCGTCACCGAACCCGATCTTGAACGGTTGATGGAGGCAGCGGTAGAGGCCGGCGCAGGGCAGGCCGGTTATATCGTGTTACGACTGCCGTGGGAGGTCAGCCCCTTGTTCAGGCAATGGTTGCAGGCGCATTTTCCCGATCGGGCGCAGCGCGTGATGAATCGCATCCAGGATATGCGTGGTGGCAAGGACTACGATGCCGATTTTGCCACCCGCATGCGCGGCACCGGCGTGTGGGCGGACCTATTGCAACAGCGCTTCGACAAGGCCAGCCGGCGCCTGGGGCTGTCGCATCGCAACCGCGCATTTGCCACGCTCGACACCAGCGGCTTTCAGCGGCCCGTGATTGAACCAGCCGGACGTCGTAGCGGCGCTGGCGCTGGCGCTGGGCAGATGGATCTGTTTTGAAGGGCGGGGGCGCGCTGCTGACGGCATCCCCGCCGCTGATTATTGCGCTGGCAGGGCCTCGGCCGGTGGTGCTGCGGGCACGGCGACCGGTGCAGTAACGGGTGCAGTAACAGGTGCCCCAGCAGGTGTCACGGCGGGCGGCATTGCTGGTGTCGGTGCTGGCGCTGGCGCTGCCGCCGGCATGGGCGCCTGTTTGGGCTGGGCCTTGATCGAGGTGCCGGTATAACTGAGCTTGCTCAATTCCGGTTCGGCGATGGATTGATCCATCAGGCTGAACGCGATGCTGCCCGGCATGATGCCAAACAGCGCGATGGTCACTTCGGTGCGGACATATTTCACTTCACCGGGGTAGAGGTCGAAGGTCAGGGCCGAGCTGACCGAGGTCGCGCTGGATGCCATGTAGGGGCCGGCAGGGCGATCAACGAAGAAGAAACCGCGTGGGCGCGAGCGGCCCACGACCTGGTTGTTGAGCTTGATTTCGGGTTGCACCGGCGAGCCGATGAAGGCCGACGAGCGCAGGAAGTAGATGCGGCCAAACCCGGGCTTGATGGCCGGTATCGCGTAATCGATGTCGGCATGTTTCGGGCCGGAGGCGCAACCGGCCAGCACGGCTACCAGCATCACCAGGGCCAGCCACGGGCGTATCGTTTTCATCACTGCTTTTCTTTCTTGTCGTCAGCTTGATTGGATGGTGCGTCGGCCTGCATGGCATGCACGCGGCGATCCCCCTCGCGCATCCGATCATCGGCATCGACATACGCCCCATCCCCCCTCTGTCCGCCCTCGGCCCCCACTTGGCCAGGCTAACGGTCAGGGTGTGAATATTAGCAAATAAAGGTAAGGGGTCGTCGTCGCGGTTGACAAATTAGTTTCGTAAGCGCAAAGAAACGACAAGCTGTCATGCCAGAGTGGCAAGGCACGGCAATTGGCGCGTCAGTTGCCGGGCCGCTCGCTCGACTTGAGCAACACCACCAGCGCGCCGGCGCCGCCATCGGCGGCGCGCGCCTGGCAAAAGGCCATCACTTCATCCTTCTGCATCAGCCAGTTGCGCACCTTGTGCTTCAACACCGGTTCCTTGTTGACCGAGCCCAGACCCTTGCCGTGGATCACCCGCACGCAACGCAGGCCGCGCCGGCGCACGCTGCGCAGGAACTCGCCCAGCGCTTCGCGCGCCTGGTCGCGCCGGTAGCCGTGCAGGTCGAGCTGGGCCTGGATCACCCAGTTGCCGCGGCGCAGCTTGCTGAGTACATCCGGGCCCACGCCAGGGCGGGCGAAGCTGAGCGCTTCGTCGCTGTCCATCAGGGTGTCGACGGTGAATTCATCCGAGATCGATTCGAGCAGGGCGGCCTGCTCGTCGGCGATATGCTGACGGGGAATGGGGAGCGGCGGCTGCGGTTGATGCAGCGCCTTGTTGACGGTGTTTTCGGGCAGCGGCGCCACGCGGCCGATACTGTGACGAAACAGATTGGCTTCCTGCTCGGCCAGCGCCGCCTGGCGCAGGCGCTCGGCCTCGGCCTTGATGCGCGCCTGCTCCTGAACCTGCAACTCCTTGCGCAATGACTGGAGTGCAGAAAAATCTTTCATGTTTGCCATGGCTTGCCCTGATTGCGTCGATTCCCCGAACGACTAAATGTAGCAGAACAGTGGCTTGTTGCGCACGATGAGAGACGCCGGGCGCCTGCTTTCGCCCGCGTGACGGAAGGTATCGGGCCAGGGGCAGTGCGTCAACCGCAGGCCAGCTTGATGATGACCTTGCCCGGATCGACATGGATGTTGAGCCGTTTCGGATCGAAATCCATGGTCGCCACGTCGTCAGGGCGCAGCACGCGTGATGAAGTGGCGCCGGCTGCCTGGGTGGCCTGGCGTTCGATATAACCGCTGATGTTCTGGCCGATGAACTGGTCGGCACCTGCGGCATCGCATGCGGCGCCGGCCTCGGCCGGCCTGGGGTCTTGCGCATTGGTGCAGGCCGACAGCAACGCGGCCAACGCCATGGGTGTCAGTAAGGGGAGGGCGGTGCGCAGTGTGGGGAACACGGTGAATCCTTTATTGGTTTTATGACAAAAAGGCCGGCAGACCAAGTATCGTCTGCCGGCCTTTTGATGATTCAACCTGCCGCGAGTTCACCGCCAGGCGCGGTCGTGGCACAGGTTTATTCCAGGCCTTCGAGGTAGCGCTGGGCATCCAGCGCGGCCATGCAGCCGGTGCCGGCGCTGGTGATGGCCTGGCGGTAGATGTGATCCTGCACGTCGCCGGCGGCGAACACGCCATCGATGCTGGTGGCGGTGGCGAAGCCTTCGTTGCCGGCGCGGGTCTTCAGGTAGCCGTTCTGCATGTCCAGCTGGCCGTCGAAGATGGTGGTGTTGGGCTTGTGGCCGATCGCCACGAACAGGCCGTGCACTGCAATGTCGGTGACCGCGCCGCCCTGGGTCGACTTGATCTTGATGCCGGTCACGCCGCTTTCGTCACCCACCACTTCGTCCAGCGTGTGGTGCCACTTGATGTCGATCTTGCCTTCGGTGACCTTGTGCAGCAGGCGGTCGATCAGGATCGGCTCGGCGCGGAACTTGTCGCGGCGATGGATGATGGTGACCTTGCTGGCGATGTTGGACAGGTACAGCGCTTCTTCGACGGCCGTATTACCGCCGCCGACGACGGCCACTTCGCGACCGCGATAGAAGAAGCCGTCGCAGGTGGCACAGGCCGACACGCCACGCCCCATGAAGGCCTGTTCCGACGGCAGGCCCAGGTATTGGGCCGAAGCGCCGGTGGCGATGATGAGGGCATCGGCGGTGTATTCGCCGGCGTCGCCGATGAGGCGGAACGGACGCTCCGACAGCTTGGTGGTGTGGATGTGATCGAAGATGATCTCGGTCTTGAAGCGCTCGGCGTGCTGCAACAGGCGCTGCATCAGTTCGGGACCTTGCACGCCCAGCGGATCGCCGGGCCAGTTCTCGACATCGGTGGTGGTCATCAACTGGCCGCCTTGCTCGACGCCGGTGATCATTACCGGATTCAGGTTGGCGCGCGCGGCATACACCGCAGCGCTGTAGCCGGCGGGGCCGGAGCCGAGAATCAGGACCTTGGCGTGTTTGGGCGTGCTCATAAATAACTCTTTGTCGTGGGTGAGGGGATGCTTCACAGCAGGTGAAGCCGGGCTCAGGTTTTTCAATGCGTGCAGCGCGGCAAGTGATTTCAGCGATGCCGCAGCGACATTATTACTGCGCTGCAAAACGGTTAGGATTATAGTCCAAGCCCTGGATGCAGCCGATGGAATTACGCTATCCGCGCCATAGACGAAGCCATAAGGAAACTTGCAAGAACGATAATGCCGGGGTGGTGTCAAGAGCCCAGCCCGGCGCAAAAGCGCGAAGTGCAATGCAATGCCGTTACAATGGCGGCTTGTCTCTCGCCCATCTTTTTCGCCCATCCAACTTACCGGCGCGATGGGCATACAGTTTTTTTCCCGGATTTATGTCGAAGACGAGTCAAGCCCACATCCGCAATACCAAAACACCGCCAGCACCGATGCCCAACCGGCTGGTGCGGCTGATCTCGGAAGCCCGCTGGCTGGCGCTGACTGCGCTGCTGCTTTATCTCGTCCTGATCCTGCTGACCTATTCCAAGACCGATCCGGGCTGGTCGGTGGCCAGTTCGGTGCCGCGCGTGGCCAACTGGGGCGGCCGCATCGGCGCCTGGCTGGCGGACCTGATGCTGTATATCTTCGGCATGTCGGCCTGGTGGTGGTGCGTGCTGCTGGGGCGCTCGGTGATGAATGGCTACCGCCATCTGTCGAATCGTTTCCTGATGCAGGCCGAACCGGAGCCGCCTTACCAGCAGGAGCCGATCATCCGTGCCGTCGGTTTCGTTTTCATGATGACCGGCAGTCTCGGTATCGAATTCACCCGCATGCACCGGCTGGCGGACAAGCTGCCGCATTCCTCCGGCGGCGTGCTGGGCGAGATGATCGGCACCGCCGTGCAACCCTCGCTGGGCTTCACCGGCGCCACCTTGTTGCTGTTGCTGCTGTTCGGACTGGGCGTGAGCCTGTTCTTCCACGTGTCGTGGCTGTCGGCGGTCGAGCGCATCGGCGGCGCGATCGAAGACGGGCTGCTGTGGCTGCGTAATTCCTATTCGGCACGGGCCGATCGCAAGGCTGGCCAGGAAGCGGCGGTCAAGCGTGAAGAAGTGGTGGTGCAGGAGCGCGCCAAGATCGTCGAGGCCGCGCCGATCCGCATCGAGCCGCAGATCGTCGAAGTGCAGAAGTCCGACCGGGTGCAGAAGGAACGCCAGACCAGCCTGTTCGAGGACAGCAATAACGACCTGCCGCCGCTGTCGCTGCTGGATGAGGCGCCGCCGGCCCAGCAGACGGTGTCGGTCGAGACGCTGGAATTCACCAGTCGCCTGATCGAGAAGAAGCTGTCCGACTTCGGGGTCGAGGTGAAGGTGGTGGCGGCGTACCCCGGCCCGGTGATCACCCGTTATGAAATCGAACCGGCCACCGGCGTCAAGGGCAGCCAGATTGTTAACCTGGCGCGCGACCTGGCGCGTTCGTTGTCGCTGACCTCGATTCGCGTGGTCGAAGTGATCCAGGGCAAGAATTTCATGGGCCTGGAGTTGCCCAATCCCAAGCGCCAGATCGTGCGCCTGACCGAGATCCTCGGCTCCAAGGTCTACAACGACAGCCATTCCAGCCTGACCGTGGCGCTGGGCAAGGACATCGCCGGCAATCCGGTGGTGGCCGACCTGGCCAAGATGCCGCACTTGCTGGTGGCCGGCACTACCGGTTCGGGCAAGTCGGTGGGGATCAACGCCACCATCCTGTCGTTGTTGTACAAGTCGACGCCGCGCCAGGTGCGCCTGATCCTGATCGACCCCAAGATGCTCGAATTGTCGATCTACGAAGGCATTCCGCATCTGCTGGCGCCGGTGGTGACCGACATGCGCCACGCCGGCCATGCCCTGAACTGGGCAGTCGAGGAGATGGAGCGTCGCTACAAGAAGATGTCCAAGCTGGGCGTGCGCAACCTGGCCGGCTACAACCAGAAGATCATCGATGCCGACAAGCGCGGCGAGAAGATTCCCAATCCATTCAGCCTGACGCCAGACGCGCCGGAGCCGCTGGAGCAGCTCGAGACCATCGTCATCATCATCGACGAACTGGCCGACCTGATGATGGTGGTCGGCAAGAAGGTCGAAGAGTTGATCGCCCGTATCGCACAAAAGGCGCGGGCCGCCGGCATTCACCTGATCCTGGCCACCCAGCGTCCTTCGGTGGACGTGATCACCGGCCTGATCAAGGCCAACGTGCCGACCCGTATCGCATTCCAGGTGTCGTCCAAGATCGATTCGCGCACCATCCTCGACCAGATGGGCGCCGAAGCGCTGCTGGGCATGGGCGACATGCTCTATAACGCGCCCGGCACCTCGTTGCCGGTGCGGGTGCATGGCGCCTTCGTGTCGGATGACGAAGTGCACCGCGTGGTCGAGCACCTCAAGGCCCAGGGGGAACCGAATTACGTCGAGGGCATCCTAGAAGGCGGCGTCCTCGAGGATGCCGACGCCGGTGGCGCTGCCGCCGGCGGTGCAGGTGGCGGCACCGAAAGCGACCCGATGTATGACCAGGCGGTCGCGGTGGTGCTCAAGCACCGTCGGGCATCGATCTCGCTGGTGCAGCGCCATCTGCGCATCGGCTACAACCGTGCCGCGCGCCTGCTGGAGCAAATGGAACAGAGTGGCCTGGTGTCGACCATGCAATCGAACGGCAACCGGGAAATCCTGGTGCCGGCCGGTGCTGGCGGCGAGGTTGAGTAACACGGCAGGTGCTGGCATCACAAGAAGGGAATAACAACATGCATGATTTCAGGAAGCACCATCGGCCACTGCAGCAGCCGCGCACGCGCGCGGCGGCCAGCCCGGTCAACCGTCGTCGGCTGATGCTGGCGGCCACCCTGGCAGTGGCCGGGGCGATCGTGATCAATGCGCTGGCGCCATCGCGTGCCGAGGCCGCCGCGCTGGACCAGTTCAAGCAATTCGTGGCCAGCACGCAGTCGGCCAAGGGCGAATTCACCCAGCGCCAGGTGCGCACCGAGAATGGCGTGGCCAAGGTGGTCAACACCTCCAGCGGCAGTTTCGTGTTCTCGCGCCCGGGCAAGTTCATCTGGACCTACCAGAAGCCTTACGAGCAACTGATCCAGGCCGATGGCGAAAAGCTGTTCATCTACGACAAGGACCTGAACCAGGTCACCACCAAGAAGCTGGGCAATGCGCTGGGATCGTCGCCGGCGGCGATCCTGTTCGGCAGCAACGATCTCGAAAAGAATTTCACCCTGAAGGAGGGCGGCACCAAGGAAGGCCTGGAATGGCTGGAGGCAGTGCCGAAGAGTCGCGACACCACCTTCGAGCGGATCGGTATCGGCTTGAAGAACGGTACGCCCATGGCCATGGAGTTGCACGACTCGTTCGGGCAGGTGTCGCTGCTGACGTTTGGCAGCTTCGAGAAGAACCCGCCATTGAAGGTGAACAGTTTCAGCTTTACCGTGCCCAAGGGCGCGGACGTGTTCAATAACTAAGACTAAGCACGCTCGCGCGCAGAAAAAAGCCCCGCCAGTTCAACTGGCAGGGCTTTTTGCATTATTGGTCCGGCTCATTCATCTGCAGCAGATGAAGCTTGTCCGGCACGTCCTTCCACTGCGCGTGTCCGTCCATGGGCGCCTTGGCCTGGGTGATCGGTTTCCAGCCGGGATGCTGCGCCAGCCTGGCGTTGAGGTCTTCGAAATGCGCCATGGCGGCGGGCAGGTCGGTGGCATTGTAGATGGCGCCGACCGGGCATTCGGGCACGCACATCGAGCAGTCGATGCAACCATCGGGGTTGATCGCCAGGAAGTTAGGCCCCTCGACGAAGCAGTCCATGGGGCAGACGCTGACACAATCGGTGTACTTGCACTGGATACAGGAATCGGTAACGACGAAGGGCATGTTGGCTCTCGAAATGACGAGCCGGTATTCTAACCGTTTGCACCATGGCGCACCGGGCGTGGCGCGCTGCGTTAGACTAACGCCTTTGGCGTGGCGTCACGTGCCTGTGGCAGCGCCTGCATTGCTATCGAAACGAAATAATCCATGGTTGATCTGTTCGCACAAGAGCCTGTTGCACCACTGGCTGAAGCCCTTCGCCCCAAGACCCTGGACGAGGTGGTCGGACAGTCGCACCTGCTGTCGGAGGGCAAGCCGCTGCGCCTGGCCTTCCAGTCGGGCAAGCCCCATTCGATGATCTTCTGGGGCCCGCCGGGGGTGGGCAAGACCACATTGGCGCGGCTCACCGCCAGCGCCTTCAAGTGCGAATTCATTGCGCTGTCGGCGGTGTTTTCCGGGGTCAAGGACATCCGCGCGGCGATGGAACAGGCCGAGCAGAACCTGGCGCTGGGCAAGCACACCATCCTGTTCGTCGACGAAATCCACCGCTTCAACAAGTCCCAGCAGGACGCGCTGTTGCCGTATGCCGAAAGCGGCCTGGTCACCTTCATCGGCGCCACCACCGAAAACCCTTCCTTCGAGGTGAACTCGGCGTTGCTGTCGCGCGCCCAGGTCTATGTGCTCAAGTCGCTCACCGACGACGAGTTGAAGCTGTTGCTCAAGCGGGCGCAAGAGAACACGCAAGGGACGCTGGGCGACCTGGTGTTCGACGAGCTGGCCACCGACACCATCATCGGCTATGCCGACGGCGACGCCAGACGGTTCCTGAACCTGCTGGAGCAGACCGGCACTGCAGCCAAGACCTCCGGCATCAGCCTGATCACGGCCGAATTCCTGCAGAACGCGCTGACCCTGAATTCACGCCGCTTCGACAAGGGCGGCGATAACTTCTACGACCAGATATCGGCCTTGCACAAGTCGGTGCGCGGGTCGCATCCCGATGCCGCGCTGTACTGGCTCACGCGCATGCTGGACGGCGGCGCCGACGCCCGCTACCTGGCGCGCCGGATCGTGCGCATGGCATGGGAAGACATCGGCCTGGCCGATCCCCGGGCCATGCAGATCGCCAACGATGCGGCCCTGACCTATGAACGGCTGGGCAGCCCGGAAGGGGAGCTGGCGCTGGGGCAGGCGGTGATCTACCTGGCGGTGGCGGCCAAGAGCAACGCCGGCTACAACGCCTATAACCAGGCGCGAGCCTTCGTGAAGCTGGACAAGAGCCGTGAGGTGCCGGTGCATCTGCGCAATGCGCCGACCAAGCTGATGAAGGAGCTGGGCTATGGTCATGAGTATCGCTATGCCCATGACGAGCCCAATGCCTATGCGGCCGGCGAGACTTATTTTCCCGATGATCTCAGCGAGCCGGGCTGGTATCAGCCGGTGCCGAGAGGGCTGGAGATCAAGATCGGCGAGAAGCTCGCCATGCTCAAGAAGTGGGATGAAGAGGCCGGGGAAGATTGATCCTCTTCACCCGGTCAAGCCTGCAACTGAATCTCGGAACCTGTTTTATCAGGTCGCCGGCTTGCGGCTCCAGATATGGAAGCTCCCCTCCAGCGCCGACATCGCCGCGATGATGGTCTGGTAGGTCTGGTCGTCGCTGAATCCGGGCAGGCGTTGCTTGAACGCATCCATCAGGGCGTCCAGCCCCTCGGCGTCGTTCGGCACCAGCACCCCCTTGATGTCGTCGCCTACGCGCCCGGCGATGATCCATTGCGGTTCAGGCAGGTCGCCTTCGCTGATGCGGATGGTGATGTCGCTCAGCTCGCTCCAGGCGATGCCTTCGCGCCTGGTGCCGCGCACCGTGGTGCGGATTTCCTGGTCGTCGAATTCGACATTGATCTTGCGCGCCGCCTGGGCCGCCAGCTTGGCCGGGCTCAGCCCGGCGGCGCCCGGCGCCTCGACCTTCCAGCTGCTCTTGCGCGCGCGCGGCGGCACGAAGTGGTTCTTGATCTGTTGACCGAAGGCAAATGCGGCGCCGAACGACAGGCCCGCGGCCAGGCCGTAGAACAGGCTGGCTTCGTTGCGCATGTAGTGATTGCCGGCCCACAGGGCCAGAGCGACGGCGGCGGCCAGGCCGAACAGGGAGAACGGCAGGGAAATCTTGCGGGGAGCAGGTTTGAGTTCGGACATGGCGCTTTTCGGGCATAAATCGGGATGGCGCATGGTAACTGGTTGCGGCCCGCTGCGCCATCCTGCCAGGGGCGCTCCAGGCTTGGTACAATCGCGCTTTCGTGCATCAATTCACTTGCTTATTTGTTCCCATGATCGACATTCAACTCCTCCGTAAAGACATCGACAGCGTGGCAGCGCGCCTGGCGGCCCGCAAATTCCAGCTCGACGTGGCCGGTTTCAATGCGCTGGAATCCGAGCGCAAGCAGATCCAGACCCGTACCGAAGAACTGCAGGGCAAGCGCAACAGCCTGTCCAAGCAGATCGGCATGATGAAAGGTAAGGGTGAGGACGCCTCGGCGCTGATGGCCGAAGTCAACGGCATCGCTGACGAGCTCAAGAGCTCGGCGACCCGCCTGGAACAGGTGCAGGAGCAACTGAATGCCTTCCTGCAGGCGGTGCCGAACCTGCCGCACGAATCGGTGCCGGTCGGCAGCGACGAAAGCGGCAACGTCGAATTGCGCAAGGTCGGCACGCCCCGCAGTTTCGACTTTGCGGTGAAGGACCATGTCGATGTCGGCGCGCCGCTGGGCCTCGATTTCGATACCGCCACCAAACTCACCGGCTCGCGCTTCGCCGTGCTCAAGGGCGGCATCGCCCGCCTGCACCGCGCGCTGGCGCAGTTCATGCTCAACACCCATACGCTGGAGCATGGCTACACCGAGTGCTACACGCCTTACATCGTCAATGCCGATTCGCTGCGCGGCACCGGCCAGTTGCCCAAGTTCGAGGCCGATCTGTTCGCGGCCAAGAAGGGCGGCCAGGAAGGCGAGGCCGAGAACGCCGCGCTGTACCTGATCCCCACGGCTGAAGTGCCGCTGACCAACTTCGTGCGCGACGAGATCGTGGCCGGCGATACGCTGCCCCTGAAGTTCACCGCGCACTCTCCCTGCTTCCGCTCGGAAGCGGGTTCCTACGGTCGCGATACCCGCGGCATGATTCGCCAGCACCAGTTCGACAAGGTCGAGATGGTGCAGATCGTGCACCCGGAACAATCGTATGCGGCGCTCGACGACATGCTGGGCCACGCCGAGAATATCCTCAAGAAGCTGGGCCTGCCTTACCGCGTGATCACGCTCTGCACCGGCGACATGGGCTTTGGTGCGGCCAAGACCTTCGATATCGAAGTCTGGCTGCCGGCCCAGGATACCTATCGCGAAATCTCGTCGGTGTCGAACTGCGAGGCGTTCCAGGCGCGCCGCATGCAAGCCCGTTTCCGCAATGCCCAGGGCAAGCCGGAACTGCTGCATACCCTCAATGGCTCGGGCCTGGCCGTGGGCCGTACCCTGGTGGCGGTGCTGGAGAACTACCAGCAGGCCGATGGCAGCGTCGATATTCCAGAAGTGCTGCAACCCTACATGGGCGGCGTGACCAGGCTGGTCCCCGGCGCCTGATCTGCAGCGCGCATGACAAAACGGCCGGTCCCGGAAGGGACCGGCCGTTTTGCATTGTGGCCTGCCGTTCAGGTCTCTTTTTTAGGCCTCCTTGATGGCCCAGGAGAACGTGGTCGGAATGCGGCGCTCGATGAACAGGCTGTTGCCGACGATTTTCTTGGCCTGCTTCTTGGCGCGGGTGGCGGCCGAGGCGATCTGGTGCGGCGACGAATACTGCGATGGCTCGATCTTGACCGCGCCCAGCGACACCCCCACCAGCGGATGCAGCACCCGGTTGCCCTGGCGGTCTTCCGAGTGATAGCCGCCGCGCAGGCGGTCCTCGTCGTAATAGCAGGCGGCCGACTCGACGGCGAAGTTGTCGAGCAGGGTGCGGCAGCGTTTTTCCCAGTCTTCGCTCTGGAACATGATCAGGAAGTCATCGCCGCCGATATGGCCGATGAAGTCGAGATCGGGGTCGCACGCCTGTTGCAGTACGCGTCCGGTGAGCTGGATCATGTCGTCGCCCTTGCGATAGCCGTAGACGTCGTTGAAGGGCTTGAAATGGTCGAGGTCGCAATAGCAGATGCAGAATTCGACGCCGCTCTGCAGCAGGTATTCGATATGGTCGTTGATCGGCACGTTGCCCGGCAGCTGGGTCAGCGGATTGGCATGGCGCGCCGCATCCATCTGCATCTGCGTGATCTCGCGCAGCAGGTCGTGGCCGGTGCCCAGGCCGACATACTGGCCGCGATCGGTGATGATGAAGCCATTCGACAGGTGATGCGACTCGGCGTGCACCAGCAGGTTGGACAGGTCCTGCAGGCTGGTGTCTTGCTCGGTGATGATCGGGCTCGGGTCCATGAAGAAGGCGCACGACTTCTTGCCGTACAACTCGCGCCCGTACAGGCGGGCAAAGCGCTCGACCATGCTGTAGCGGTTGATCAGGCCGATCGGCAAGCCATTGCTGACCACCGGCAGCGCCTGCAGCTCGGGGTCGTTGACGAACATGCTGTAGACCTGGTCGTTGCTCACCTCGGGGCTGACGTAGCGGGTTTCGCGCAGCAGCTTGAAGACGGTGGCGCGGCCCTTGCCCGGGCCGTACTTCTGCGCCGCCAGCGGCACCTTGTCGCGGCGCAGGGTCTTGGTGACGTCGTCCGAGATGGCGGTGGGCGGGTCGGCCAGCGGGCGGCCGATGTGGTAGCCCTGGCCGCAGGCGATGCCGAGATCGCGGATGGTGAGCAGCTCGGCCTGCGATTCGATGCCCTCGGCGATCACGATGGAGCCCGATTTCTCGGCGATTTCCTGGATCGAGCGCACGAACTGCAGTTTCATGGGGTCGTGGTTGATGCCCTGCACGAAGTGCATGTCGATCTTGACGTATTCGGGCTGCAGCTCGGACCACAGGCGCAGGCTGGAAAACCCCTCGCCGAGATCGTCGATGGCGATCTGGAACCCCATGTCGCGGTAATGCATCGCGGCGTTGCGCAACAACGCATAGTCGTAGGTCGGCTCGTTCTCGGTCAGTTCGATGATGATGCGCTGCGGGTTGATGCCCAGGCGCTCCAGGTAACGCAGCGTCTCGCCCTGGATCGCCTCGGGTTGCATCAGCGCGCCAGGGGTGACGTTGAGGAACAGATTGCCCGGCAACCCCGACTGGGCGAAACGCGCCAGCACGATGTGGCGGCACAGGTATTCCATCTGTACCGACAGGTTGTGCGCGCGCGCCACCTTGAACAGGGCCAGCGGCGAATGCAGCGCGGTATTGGAGGGCCCCCGGATCAGGCCTTCATAGCCCAGGATCTCGCCGTTGCGCATGCGCACGATGGGCTGGAACAGGGCCGACAACTTGCGCTGGGCGATGATCTCGTGGAGCAGGGCCAGCATCGGGTCGTCGGTGTCAGGCGGCAGTTCGCCGTGGGAACGGGCGAATAGCTCGGCAGACAGACCATCGAGCGGGAATTGAGCGTTGGAAAGAGGGGCCATTGTGGCGGTGTCCCGGTGGACAGAACTTAGTAAACGGACAAAACGAATGAAATGGAAATTGTTTGCGGATGCTAGAAGCGATTTATGACAAGACGATGATATGAGGGGTGTTTATCTTTTTTTGCTGTGTCAGCTAAGTTTTTTTAAAAGACGTATTCCATTCTGAAAAACCTTCTGCTATAGTTGCGTGCTTCGCTGTTCCACACAGAGAAGACGACCGTAGTACTGGAGAGGTGGCAGAGTGGTCGAATGTACCTGACTCGAAATCAGGCGTACGTTAAATCGTACCGTGGGTTCGAATCCCACCCTCTCCGCCAGTATTCAAGGCTTCCAGCCTAAAAAAAATCCCGCCTGGTGCGGGATTTTTTTTTGGCCGCATTTCGGACTCCTGGGGAAGGTCCGGCTCCCGCGATACGGGAACCAATGCGCGCCCGACTTGCGACTTGTCGCTTATTTTCATCCATGCTGACGAAACCCTGCCGCCGATCGTGCGGCCTTGTTATATTTCTAAATTAAAGAAAGATTTCGACTCGGGTCTCACTACATGTCCTTGAACCGACTGTTCCGGCTGATCTCCAGTGCGTTGCTGATGCTGTTCCTTGCGCTGGCGGTATCGCTGGTCTGGATCCAATGGGGCTTGTACCAGCGCGGCGCCTACAGCGTGCCGGCATTGCAGAACTTTCGCCTGGGCCTGATCGCCATGGAGAAAGTGTCCAGCGAGCGCGGCCCGTCCAATGCCTACATGGGTGCTCGTCCGCACGAGCGCCATGGCTTCTACCAGACCTTGCAGGCCGCGCGCGTTGCCAGCGACGCGGCGCTGACCAATCTGCGCCTGGCGATGGAGAAGGATCCGCGCCTCGAAGGCTCGGCCACCGCGGGTAATATCCAGACCGTGCAGCAGGCGCTGAGCGCTTCGCGCATGGCGGTCGATCGCCTGGGGGCGCAGGCCGAGGATGAGCGCAACCAGATGTATGTGCTGTCGGCGGTCAAGAGCACCATCGACATGATGCCGCTGCTGGTGCGGGTGGTGGCCGAGCTGGCCAGCGTCGCCGACCAGGCCGATCCGGAACTGCGCGACGGCCTGGCCGCGGTGCGCGCCACGGCCAGCTTGCGTGAATACGCGGGGCAGGTCGGCTCATCGTTCATCGCGCCGCTCATCGCCCACCGCATGCTGGATGCCGAAGAGGTGGTCGAGATCGGCCGCATGTACGGCCGCATCGAATTGCTGCGCTCGCTGCTGTCGGCGCAATTGCGCACCTATTCGACCGAGCCGGCGTTCAAGCGCGGGCTCGATGAGCTTGATCGCCAGTATTTCGAAAACGGTTTCCAGTTCCTGGATTACCTGCTGCAGGTAGGGCTGAAGTCGGGTGAGTACGGACTCACGCCGGCCGAGCTGACGCAGCGCTACGTGCCACGCATGCAAAGCATCCTCGATCTGCGCGACCTGGTGCTCGATGACATGCTGGTGCAGGCCGAGCAGCGCAACCAGCGGGCGCGCAATTTTCTGATCGCGGTGATCGTGCTGACGGTGGTGGCCTGTCTGTTCTTCCAGTTGCTGATGGTGCTGATACGTCGCCGCGTGGTGCAGCCGCTGGTCAATGCGACCGAACTGGTGGTGGGCCTGGCCGAAGGGCGTCTCGAACGCGCGATTCCGGCCACTCGCTACAACGATGAAATCGGCGGCATGCTGGGGGCGTTGACGGTGCTCAAGGAGCGCATTCTCGAACGTAACAGCCTGGCGCGCGAGCGCGAGGCGCTGATCACGCAGTTGCAGGCTTCGTCCAATACGGATTTCCTGACGGGCGTGCTGAATCGGCGTGCCTTCTTCTCGCATGGGCAGCAGCAGATGGCGGTGGCGCAGCGTTACGGGCGCGATCTGTCGGTGATCCTATTCGATATCGATCATTTCAAGCGCATCAACGACACCCATGGTCACCTGGCGGGGGACGCGGTGTTGCGCGGCGCGGCGCAGACGGCGTTGCAGTTGCTGCGCAAGGTCGATGTGCTGGCGCGCTACGGCGGCGAGGAATTCATCATCCTGCTGCCCGAATCCGACCTGCAGCAGGCGGTGCTGGTGGCGCAGAAACTGCGCCTGGCGCTGCGCCAGCAGGTGTTTGACATCGACGGCGGTGAGCGGGTGAGCATCAGCGCCAGCTTCGGTGTGGCCGCGCTGATGGAGGGGCGCAGCCTGGAACAACTGGTCAAGCTGGCCGACAACGCGCTTTACCTGGCCAAGCAGACCGGGCGCGACCGGGTCGAGTCCAGCAGCTAGGCTTTCATCTTTTGTCCGGACCGGTGTTGACGCCGGTTTTTTTGCGGCCTATTATGTTCGCGCGAACATTGATTTTACGGGGTGTCGCCAAGGCATCCGAAACAGGGCCATCGAGCACCAGGACAAAGGAGACAATCATGATCACGCAGCAACAGGTTTCGCAGTATCGGGAAGAGGGCTGGCTGGTGGTGCCGGACCTGCTCAATGACATCCTGCGGCAGCGGATGAAGGAGGCGCTGGCGCAGTGGATAGAGCAGTCGCGCGCGGTCACCGATCACACCGAGGTGTTCGATCTGGAGCGCGGCCATAGCGCCGCCGAGCCGCGCCTGCGGCGTATCAAGCAGCCGCACGTCAATCACCCCGTCTTCGAGGAATTCATCCGCTCGCAGCCGGTGCTGGCGGTACTCGAAGCCCTGCTGGGGCCAGGTTTGCGGCTGCAGAGCTCCAAGCTCAACCTGAAGTCGCCGCGCTTCGGCTCACCCGTCGAGTGGCATCAGGACTGGGCCTTCTATCCGGCCACCAACGACGACATCCTGGCCGTCGGCGTGATGCTGGACGACACGTCGCTGGAAAACGGCGCGATGCTGGTGGTGCCCGGTTCCCATAAGGGGCCGACCTACGATCATCACGACGCCGATGGCCGCTTCTGCGGCGCACTCGATCCGAATGCGCCGGGTCTGGGTCTGGAACGGGCGGTACCGATCGTCGGCCGCGCCGGTGCGGTGTCGTTTCATCACGTGCGGGCGATCCACGGCTCGGCCCAGAATCGCTCGACCATGTCGCGCAATTTCCTGCTCTACGAGGTCTGTGCGGCTGACGCCTTTCCGTTGCTGGGCGTGCCTGACTTCGACGCCTTCAACGCCCGCCTGCTGCAGGGCGAGCCGACCATCGTGCCGCGTTTTCGGGATGCGCCGGTGCGCATGCCGTTGCCGCCGGCACTCAACCAGGGGTCGATCTACGAGAACCAGTCGGCCAGCGGCAAGCGCTTCTTCGAGCAGGTCGAGGTGCCGCGCCAGGCCGCCAGCACCTGAAGAATCGCCGCTAGCACACGCCCGCTACCTCGCGTAGCGGGTCACCCGCACTCTTTGCAACAGGTCATCCCCATGCAAACGTTTCGCGTGTATCAATCGCTGTGGGCCATGGAGTGCCGTCGTCCGGACGGCCACGAATGGTCGCTCGAGCAGAAGCTGGCCATGATCCGCGACGCCGGTTTCGATGGCGCCGGCGTGCGCTTTGCCGATTTCCAGTATGCCCGTACCGTGACCGATTTCCTGCGCGAGAACGGCATGACCTGGCAGGCCCAGTGTTATCCGCGCACGGTCGACGAGCTCAAGCCGATCATCGAACATGTGCAGGCATTGGGCGCCGACCATATCAATCTGCAGGCTGACGTGCGGCCCTATACGCTGGCCGAATGCATTCCCTATGTCGAAGGCTGGAGCCGCCTGGCGGCAGACGCCGGAATTGCCTTGCATATTGAAACCCATCGCGATCGCATGACCACCGACCTGCTGTTCACGCTGCAGCTGCTGGATCGTTTTCCGGCGCTGCGCCTGACCGCGGACTTGTCGCACTATGTGGTGGGACGCGAGTTCGCCTGGCCCATCTCGGCCGAAAACCATGCCTTGATCAAGCGCATCCTCGACCAGTCCTGGGGCTTTCATGGCCGCGTGGCGAGCCGTGAGCAGATCCAGTTGCAACTGGGTTTTGCCCAGCACCGGCCATGGGTCGAATTGTTCATGCAGTGGTGGCGCGAGGGATTTGAGGGCTGGCGTCGGCGCGCTCCCGATGACGAGGTGCTGACCTTCCTGTGCGAACTGGGTCCGCCCGAATATGCCATGACCGGCGCCGACGGCTACGAGCTGTCGGATCGCTGGAACGAAGCCCAAGCGCTCATGCGCATGGCGCGTGGGCTATGGAATACGACAGAGTTGGACATCGAAGCAGGTCTCGACAAGGAGCAAGCCCCAGGCAATATCTGATTGCAGCAAGACGAGGACGGCGCCGGACCGATAAATAAAACAGCCGGCCGCCACGCCAGTGACGCCAGCCGCCCGTCCCATAAAAGGAGAGAGACAATGAACACAATCGCAAGCTCCCGGACCCATCCGGGCAATGCCGGCCGCGCGCAGTTTGGCGCTCAACCCGATGCCGCCAGTGCGGTCCAGGAGGATGCGCCCAGCGCGCTGGAAATCCGACAGCGGCGCATGGCGCTGCGCTCGTCGGTGATCGGCACCGCGCTCGAATGGTACGACTTCTTCCTCTACGGCACGGCGGCGGCGATCGTCTTCAATGTGCTGTTCTTTACCAAGCTCGATCCGATGATGGGCACGCTGGCCGCGTTCGGCTCGTATGCGCTGGGGTTCGTGGTGCGTCCGCTGGGCGGCATCGTATTCGGTCACATCGGCGACCGCATCGGGCGCAAGAATGTGCTGGTGGTGACGCTGTTGATGATGGGGCTGTCGACCACCGCGATCGGTTTTCTGCCGACCTACGCCAGCATCGGCATTGCTGCTCCCATCCTGCTGACGCTGTTGCGGCTGGTGCAGGGTTTTGCGGCCGGCGCCGAATTCGGCGGGGCGGTCACCATGTCGGCCGAATATGCGCCGGTCAACAAGCGCGGGTACTACGCCAGCTGGCCCGGCGTGGGCGTGGCGCTGGGCGTGGTGTTGTCGGCGGGCGCCTTTGCGCTGGTGCGCATGCTGCCCGAAGATGACTTCATGCGCTATGGCTGGCGGATTCCTTTCCTGCTGAGTTCGATCGGCCTGGCCGTGGGGATCTATATTCGCCTGTTCGTGCAGGAGTCGCCCACGTTCGAAAAGATGAAGCAGCGCAAGACGGTCGAGAAGTCGCCGGTCAAGGCGGTCTGGCGCGAGCAGAAGCGCAGCCTGCTGATTGCCATCGGCGCGCGTTTTTCGGAAAACACGGCCGGCTATATCTTCCAGGTGTGGGCGCTGTCCTATCTCACCAGTCAATTGAAGGTGCCCACCAGCGTCGGGCTGATGGCGGTGCTGATCGGCGCCGGCATTGGCGCCTTGCTCAATCCGGTGTGGGGCGCATTGTCGGATCGGGTGGGGCGGCGGCCGGTGTATATCTTCGGCATCCTGGTGATGATCTTCGGCGCATTGCCGTTCTTCTGGATGCTCGAGACCCGGCAGACGCCGATGATCATCGGCGCGTTCGTGATGATGATCGTGTTCGGCCTGTATCCGATGTTCTCGGTGCAGGCGGCGTTCTTTGCCGAACTGTTCCCGCCGCGCATGCGCATGAGCGGCATCTGTACGGCCCGCGAGCTGTCGTCGGTCATCACCGGCGGCATGGCGCCGGTGATCGCTACCGGACTATTGGCGTATTACGGTGGCAGCTATTATCCGATCGTGGCCTACATCGTGTTCATGGGCACGGTCGCGCTGGTGGCGCTGATCATGGCGCCGGAGACGCGTGGCATCGTCTACGACGAGGACCAGTGAGCGGCTGTCGGTGAGCAGCCTTATGCGCTCTCGCGCTCGATGATGCTGTAGCCGAGGTCGCAGATGGGCTGCTCCACGCCTTCGCCATTGAGGCGCGCCACCAGCATGCGGGCCGCAGTGGCGCCGATCTGGTGGCCGCTGATCTGGACCGTGGTCAGCGCCGGCATTACCTCGGGGGCGATTTCGAGATTGGCGAAACCGGCCAGGGCGAGGCGCCCGGGCACGTCGACGCCACGCCGCAGGCATTCCATGGTGGCGCCAGCGGCGATGACGTCATTGCTGAAGAAGGCGGCGTCGACCTGGGGATGATCGCGCAACAGGCGGCCCACTACTTCACGCCCGGCATGCAGGAACGAGCCCAGCGCGATCTTGATGTGGACCGGTTCGGCTGCCTGGCGCGCCAGCAGGGCGTCGCGCAGCCCGGAAAAACGGGCCAGCCCGCGCGGGTCTTCGCCACCGACGAACGCCATCTGGCGATAGCCCTTCTGGTACAGGTAATCGCCCATTGCGCGCCCGGCGTCGTGGTTGTTGAAGCCGACCAGCATATCGATGGGGCGTTGCGTCAGGTCCCAGGTTTCGACCACCGGGATGCCCGCTGCCTTGAGGCGTTGGCGGGTACGGGCCGAGTGTTGCACGCCGGTCAGCACCAGGCCGTCGACGCGGCGGCCGATGAAGGCTTCCACCAGCGCCGTCTCGGCGTCTTCCGAATAATTGGTCTGGCCCAGCAGCAGCTGGTAGCGTTCGCCGCTGAGGTGTTCCGACAGCCCGCGCACGGTTTCGGCGAAGATCGAATGGCTGATGGTGGGCACGATGGCGGCGATGATGCGGGTGCGGCGCGATGCCAGGCCACCGGCCAGCAAGTTGGGAATGTAGCCCATGCTGGCGATGAAGGTCTCGACCTTGGCGCGGGTCGCTGGCGAGACCTTCTCCGGCGTATTGATCACGCGCGAGACGGTAATGTGCGACACGCCGGCGGCACGGGCGACGTCTTCCTTGGTGATGGCGCGCACCGGCACGGTGCCGGGAGACGTCTCGGGAGCGGTTTTTCTTTTCATTTAGCGGGGAGGGCTGGCCTGGTCAGCAAGCATAACAGCAAGTGCGACGGCCACGATTAACTAGTTAGTCGCTAGTCGCGGTCGTTGAAGGCCGAGATGTGCGAGACCTGGAATACCCCCGACAAGGATTGCAGCTCGTTGCGGTGCAGTTGCGCCAGGCGATGCAGATATTGCTCGCCCAGTTCGGTCAGCCGCACCTGCACCAGGCGCTTGTCGCGGTCGTCGGGCGCGCGCGTGACCAGGCCGGCCTTGACGCAACGCGTGACCAGCGCCACCACGCCGTGATGCTGGGCCTGCAAGCGCTCGGCCAGTTCGCTGATGCTGGCCCACTCGCGCCCGGGAAAGCCCTTGATGTGCAGCAACAGCAGGTATTGCAGGGGAGTCAGGCCTTCGCTCTGGGCCGCATCTTCCGAGAAGCGCAGAAAACGGCGCAACTGATAACGAAAATCGGAGAGCGCTTCGAAGTCTTCCTTTTGCAATCGGGAGCCTTTCATCGGGATGCTCCGATATCACTTTGGCAAGCCGTGTTCAGGCTGAATCCCGCTGAGGGTAGAGCAAATCCGGACATATGTATCATCTTGTGATGTAATTGCGACTGGTCCGCGTCGGGAAGGGCGCGGCGTTATCTATTTGATTAACTAAATGATCAGGTCAATCGGTCGCGACAGATCGAAAGAGCAGGACATGTCCGATTCTATCTTGCAGTGGTTCAAAAGTTTCATTCCCGCCCCCGGCAATGTCGATCGCTTCGAGCGCATGCGCTCCTGCGCCGGCAGCCTGTTCGGAATTTTGTTAGTCGGTCTGGCCAGTTACGCGCTGCTGCCGCGTGCAGTCGGCACGATCTGGCTGATCGCTCCCATGGGCGCCTCTGCGGTGCTGCTGTTTGCGGTGCCATCGAGCCCGCTGGCGCAGCCCTGGTCGATCATCGGCGGCAATCTCAGTGCGGCGCTGATCGGCGTGACCTGTGCCAGGCTGTTGCACGAACCGGCGCTGGCGGCGGCATTGGCCATTGCGCTGGCGATCGGCGCGATGTTCTTGCTGCGCTGCCTGCATCCGCCCAGCGGCGCGGTGGCGTTGACGGCGGTGCTGGGTGGCCCGGCTGTGCATGACATGGGATATGCGTTCGTGTTGTCGCCGGTCGGACTCAATTCGGTCCTGTTGCTGGCCACGGCGCTGTTCTTCAACAACGCCAGCGGCCGTCGCTATCCGCACGCGCAGCAAAGCGAGGCGCGCCATGCGCACCAGACCCGCGACGAGCCGCCGATGACGCGGCTGGGTTTTTCGCATGCAGACCTGGACGAGGTGCTCAAGCGTTACAACCAGGTGATCGATATCGGTCGCGATGACCTCGAAGAGATTTTCATGCAGACCGAGATGCGGGCGTACCACCGTCGCTTCGGCCAGACTAATTGTGAGGCGGTGATGTCGCGCGACATCGTGGCGGTCGAGTTTGCCACGGGTCTGGATGAGGCCTGGACGCTGTTGCGGCAACACCGCTTGCGCGCCTTGCCGGTGCTGGATCGGGCGCGTCATGTGATCGGCATCGTCAGTCGCAGCGATTTTCTGTTGCATGCCGAAGCCGAGTCGCACGGCGGCTGGAGCGAGAAGCTGCGCGGCCTGTTGCGGCGCGTGCCGTTTTCGCATTCGGACAAGCCGGAAGTGGTGGGGCAGATCATGCAGCGCCCGGTGGTTACGGCCCGTGTCGATACCCCCATCCTGGCGCTGGTGGCACGCATGGCCGATGGCTTGCATCAGATCCCGATTGTCGATGCCGATGACAAGCTGGTCGGCATGCTGACCCAATCCGACATGATTGCCGCGCTGTACGAGAAGAATCTGGCGGCGACGCGTTCCGACTTGCGCAGCGTGGCTTGACAGCATGGGCGGGCGGGGAGATTCTGGCGCAAGCCTGAAAAGGCGCTTGCCATGAAAGGAGCCTGCCATGAAAGCACTGCTGTTGCCGCTGTCGCTGCTGGTTGCAGTACTGGCGTTGAGCGCTTGTGATCGCAAGGGCGGCACGCCGCCCAAGCCGGTGACGTCGTCGTTGTCGGTAACCATGTCGACCGGACATGGCTGATTGCTGTTGAGTTATCTTTTTTGTGAATATCTGCTATTGCCACAATAAAGCAGACTGGCGTGGGGGCGATCGCTATAGTTGCACCTGTCTCCTCCAATCTCCTCCTTAAGAAATTGGATTGAAGCCCGCAGCCAACAGGTTCGCGGGCTTTTTTTTGTCTTGCGTCTGGGGTGGTGATGCAGCAAGGCAGCAGCATCGTCTTGCATCTTGTAAGATGTCGGGCCAGGCTCGCCAATGTGCCGTGGCCTCATGGTCTTTCCGCTTTAGTCAGAATCCTTCATGTCCCAGTCTCCCGCGTCTCCTCCCACGACTCCATTGCCGGAGCGACCCGATACACCTTGTGTGGCAGTCTGCTCGACCACCTTCGATGACATCTGCCGCGGCTGCGGCCGCAGTGTCGACGAAGTGGCGCAATGGGTATTCATGGCGCCGGAAGAAAAAGAGGTGGTGTGGCTGCGCATCCTGGCGCAGGGTTACCCGCGTCGCAATTATTGATTCATTGGCTGGGCTGGCCGAAGAATCCGACGCCTGCGCGGCGCAGCATGTCGGTCAATGCGATCAGCGGCAAGCCGGTCAGGGCGGTCGGGTCTTCGCTGCGGATGCTTTGCAGGATGGCAATGCCCAAGCCTTCGTTCTTGGCGCTGCCGGCGCAATCGTAGGGCTGTTCGATCCTGAGATAGGCATCCAGCTCGGCGTCCGGCAGGTCGCGAAACTGCACCACGGTTTGTACATTGCGGATTTGCGCGGCGTCGGCCGCATCCGGGCGACGTCCATCCCACAGGCACAGGGCGGTATGAAAGATCACTTCGCGACCGCGCATGGTCTGCAGTTGCTGCAAGGCATTGGCGTGGTTGCCGGGCTTGCCGATTTGCAGGCCATCCAGCGTGGCCACCTGGTCGGAGCCGATCACCAGCGCCGCGCCGGCGCGACTGGCCACCGCCGCCGCTTTCTCGCGCGCCAGGCGCTGCGCGGTGACGTCGGGCGTTTCACCGGCCAGCGGGCTTTCGTCGATGTCCGGCACCATGGTCTCGAACGGCAGGCCGAGGCGACTCAGCAATTCGCGGCGATAGGCTGAGCTCGATCCCAGGATCAGGCGCGGCAGGGCAGGGAAGATGGCTTGCTGGAGCATGGTGGAGGCAGAAGAAATGTGGTTGGAATGGCAAGCAGGAGGTGGCGAATGCACCGGGTAGCCACAGTCGGACGTTGAAAATCGCAGGGACTGCGCTAACGCTTTGACTGGTAAGGAATTTTTCTGTTATTATCGCAGGTTTTCCGGATTCCAGCTTTGATTATGAATGCACTGGTGATTGACGCGTTCGAGTTCTGCCGCCACAAGCAGCAGGCCCAAGGCCAGGTTCCGGTTGCTGAATTAGGTCGTCTGGCGCAAGAGACGGTTGACCGTTCCGGTGCGATTTCGTGGGCATTGTCCGGCGATATCGACAAGCTGGGACATGCTCAACTTAGTCTGGCAGTGTCGGGAGTTGTTCATCTGACCTGTCAGCGTTGCCTGACGGCATTGCCCTTCGAGATTGATTCGAAGTCGCTGCTGGTATTGGCAAAAGATGAGGCGCAGGCCGATGCGATCGAGCAACTGCTCGACGATGACCAGATCGATGTCATCGTTGGGTCAGCCGCTTTCGACGCAGCCAACCTGGTCGAGGATGAGGCGTTGCTGGCATTGCCGGTGGCGCCCAAGCATGATGTTTGTCCCGACAGTGGTGTGGTGGCCGAGGCCAAGGGTACTGAGCGGGCTTCCCCGTTTGCGGTACTGAAGAAATTGAAGCAGTAATGTTTCGGGGATGTCCGGCTGGTGCCGGGCAGCACATGTCGATTGCAGAAAAACTGGTTTCGATGTGTTAAAATTTTCAATCTTAAGGTTTAGGAGTAATCATGGCCGTTCAACAGAACAAAAAGACCCCGTCCAAGCGTGGTATGCACCGCGCACACGACTTTCTGACTGCACCTCCGCTGGCTGTCGAGCCGACAACTGGTGAGACTCACCTGCGTCACCACATCAGCCCGAACGGTTTCTACCGTGGTCGCAAGGTGCTGAAGACCAAGAACGACGAGTAATCTCATTCATTGAGCTTGCTGTTTTTCAAGAAAAGCGGCGCAATGAGCTTCTGTACAAGGAGGTTCATTTTGCGCCGCTTTTTTACGCCCGCCACAATCTGCCGATCATCGCGGTTGCGCCCTTTGTCGGTGCTCCGGTGGCCGGTGCGACATGTGCCAGCCATTTGCGCGGCGTCATGTTGAACGGTGCCAGAACTGCCCCATAATGTGGGCTGGCAAGGCTCTGAATCAAATAAATGACCATCAAAATATCCATCGACTGCATGGGCGGAGATCACGGCCCGTCAGTCACGCTGCCGGCCGCTGCCTCCTTCCTTCGGCAGGAACCCGACGCCGAGCTGATCCTGGTGGGCGCTGAAGCGGTATTGCAGCCGCTGCTCAAGAAGTATCGCCTGGCCGATGAGCCACGGGTGCGCATCCAGCATGCCTCCGAGGTGGTCACCATGGAAGATCCGATCGAAGTGGCACTGCGCCGCAAGAAGGATTCGTCGATGCGCGTGGCCATTACGCTGGTCAAGCAGGGTGATGCCCAGGCTGCCGTATCGGCCGGTAACACCGGCGCGCTCATGGCCGTGTCGCGCTACGTGCTCAAGACCCTGCCGGGCGTGGACCGTCCGGCCATCTGCACCATCCTCCCGAACCAGAAGGACGGTCCGACCTACATGCTCGACCTGGGCGCCAATGTCGACTGCGAACCACAGCATTTGCAACAATTTGCATTGATGGGCTCGGCGCTGGTGTCGGTGATGGAAGGCAAGCCGCGACCCACGGTCGGGTTGCTCAATATCGGCGAGGAAGACATCAAGGGCAACGAAGTGGTCAAGGAGACCGCCGCGCTGCTGCGGGCCGACCACGCCAAGGGCGTCCTCAACTTCTACGGCAATGTCGAGGGCAACGATATCTTCGAAGGCACGACCGACCTGGTGGTGTGCGATGGCTTTGTCGGCAACGTCACATTGAAGGCTTCCGAAGGCCTGGGGCGCTTCGTCAAGATCGTACTGACGACGGAATTCAAGAAGGGCATCATCAACAAGCTGGGCGCGCTCATCGCCTATGGTGCGATCAAGGCGCTGTCGCGTCGCCTCAATCCTTCCCGGTACAATGGCGCCAGCCTGCTGGGCCTCAAGGGCCTGGTGTTCAAGAGTCATGGCGGCGCCGATGTCTATGCTTTCGAATGGGCCATCCGCCGCGCCTACGATGCGGCCAAATACGATGTGCTCTCGCGCATTGCCGCCAGCATGGCAGAATTGATGACCCAGGAGCCGGCAGAGGTCGTGACCGCTGATGCAGTTGCAGCCCCGGCGCCGTTGCAATCATCGAACTAACAGAACAGAGACGCAATGACCATCTATAGCAAAATCGTCGGCACCGGCAGCTATCTGCCGGCAAAACGCGTGACCAATCATGAGTTGGCGGCGCAACTGGCGGAGCAGGGCGTAGAGACATCGGATGAGTGGATCGTTACCCGCAGCGGTATTTCGGCGCGCCACTACGCGGCCGCCGACCAGCGCTCGAGCGACCTGGCCCTGGTAGCTTCGCAGCGCGCCCTGGAAGCGGCCGGATTGCAGGCCGATGAGATCGACCTGATCATCCTGGCCACGTCCACGCCGGACCACCTGGGTGGTTTCCCGAGCACCGCCTGCGTGCTGCAGAACAAACTGGGCATCAAGAACGGTGCGCCAGCGATGGATGTGCAGGCGGTCTGCAGCGGCTTCGTCTATGCCATGTCGGTGGCCGACAGCTTCATCAAGTCGGGCGCCCACAAGAACGTGCTGGTGGTGGGCGCTGAAGTATTTTCGCGCATCCTCGATTTCAAGGACCGCACTACCTGCGTGCTGTTCGGTGACGGCGCCGGCGCCGTGGTGATGAGCGCCTCCGCCGAGCCGGGCGTACTGGCCACCAAGTTGCATGCCGATGGCAGCCACGGACATATCCTGTGCGTGCCGGGCAACGTCGACGGCGGCGCCATCGCTGGCAGCGCCTATCTCTACATGGATGGCCCGGCCGTCTTCAAGCTGGCCGTTTCGGTGCTCGACAAGGTGGCGCGCGAAGCGCTCGACGCCGCCGGCGTGGCCGCCAGCGAAGTCGACTGGCTGATTCCACACCAGGCCAATATCCGCATCATGCAGGGGACCGCCAAGAAGCTGGGCCTGCCGCTCGATCGCATGGTGGTGACGGTCGACGAGCACGGCAATACGTCGGCGGCATCGATCCCGCTGGCGCTCGACCAGGCCGTGCGCGACGGTCGCGTCAAGCCGGGGCAGACGGTGATGATGGAAGGCGTGGGTGGCGGTTTCACCTGGGGCGCCGTGCTGGCCAGAATGTAATGCAGGGGCGCGCCGGCATGGCTGGCGCGCAGCCATTTTCATCCAACTTCAATTCAGATCAAGCATGACAAAATTTGCCTTTGTTTTTCCGGGTCAGGGTTCGCAGGCCATCGGGATGCTCAACGGTTTTGCCGACAATGAAGTCGTGCGCCAGACCGTGGCCGAGGCGTCCGATGCGCTGCAATTCGACCTCGCCGGCCTGATCGCCGAAGGTCCGAAGGAGTCGCTGGACCTGACCACCAACACCCAGCCGGTCATGCTGACGGCCGCCGTGGCGTTCTATCGTGCCTGGCTGGCTGCCGGGGGTGCGATCCCGGCGCTGGTGGCTGGTCATAGCCTGGGCGAATATTCGGCGCTGGTCGCCGCCGGCGTGATCTCGTTCAAGGATGCCGTGCCGCTGGTGCGTTTTCGTGCCCAGGCCATGCAAGAGGCGGTGCCGGTGGGGCAGGGCGGCATGGCCGCCATCCTCGGCCTGTCCGACGACGATGTGCGCGCAGCCTGTGCCGAGGCGGCACAGGGCGAGGTGGTCGAGGCGGTCAACTACAATGCGCCCGCGCAAGTGGTGATTGCCGGTCACAAGGCCGCCGTCGAGCGCGCCTGCGAAGCCGCCAAGGCGCGCGGCGCCAAGCGCGCCCTGGCGTTGCCGGTGTCGGCGCCGTTCCATTCGTCGTTGCTCAAGCCAGCATCGGATCGCCTGCAGGACTACCTGGCCGGGATCAGCTTCGCCGCGCCGCAGATTCCGGTCATCAATAACGTCGACGTCGCGCTGGTGAGCGATCCGGCAGCCATCAAGGATGCCCTGGTGCGCCAGGCGGCCAGTCCCGTGCGCTGGGTCGAGACGATCCAGAAATTCGGCGCCGAAGGCATCACCCACGTCATCGAATGCGGCCCGGGCAAGGTGTTGACCGGCCTGGCCAAGCGCATCAACGGCGAACTCGTGGGCGAGGCCATCGTCGACCAGCCATCCCTGGATAAAGTATTGGAGTTGCTCAAATGAGTGCACAGAATCTGCAAGGACAAATCGCGCTGGTCACCGGCGCATCGCGCGGCATCGGTCGCGCCATCGCCGTCGAACTGGCGCGCCAGGGTGCCAAGGTGGTCGGCACCGCCACCAGCGAAGCGGGTGCGGCGGCGATTTCCGAATACCTGGCGGCAGTCGCGCCCGAGGCCGGTCGCGGCCTGGTGCTCAATGTCAACGACGTGGCTTCCTGCAGCGCCATCGTGGAACAGGTGCAGAAGGAATTTGGCGGCCTGTCGATCCTGGTCAACAACGCCGGCATCACGCAGGACCAGCTGGCCATGCGCATGAAGGACGAGGAGTGGGACAGCGTCATCGCCACCAACCTGTCGGCGGTGGGTCGCCTCTCGCGTGCAGTGCTGCGCGGGATGATGAAGGCCAAGTATGGTCGCATCATCAGCATCACCTCGGTGGTGGGCGCGGCGGGCAACCCCGGCCAGATGAACTATGCGGCGGCCAAGGCCGGCGTGGCAGGCATGAGCCGTGCGCTGGCCCGCGAGATCGGCAGCCGCAATATCACCGTCAATTGCGTGGCCCCGGGTTTTATCGACACAGATATGACGAAGGCCCTGAACGAACAGCAGTCCGCCGCGATCCTGCAGCAGATCCCGCTGGGGCGCCTGGGCGCGGCCGAAGAAGTGGCGGCGGCGGTGGCCTTCCTGGCATCGACCCAGGCCGGTTACATCACTGGCAACGAACTGCATGTCAACGGCGGTATGTACATGGGCTAAGGCCCTGGTATTAAGGCGTTTTTGGCGCTTTTTGATCGAAGTTAAACTTGACTTGGCACAATCTTGCCAAGAATAGTTAAAAGTAAATTTTCCCCGCGCAAACCTGCTAAAATGCGCGCACTTTTGTAACCTATCTATCCCCTGGAGGAACAATATGTCCGATATCGAACAACGCGTTAAGAAGATCGTCGCTGAACAACTGGGCGTCGCCGAAGCCGACATCAAGAACGAATCGTCGTTCGTTGACGACCTGGGCGCTGACTCCCTGGATACCGTCGAGCTGGTCATGGCACTGGAAGACGAATTCGAAATGGAAATCCCTGACGAACAGGCAGAAAAGATCACCACCGTGCAACAGGCGATCGATTACGCCACGTCGCACGTCAAGGCCTGAAGCCGGCTTTGAATCTAAGTTTCAGGAGAATTGCTTGAGCCGCACTCGTGAACGTCGTGTAGTCATCACCGGTCTGGGGTGCATTTCGCCTGTCGGCAACAATATTGCCGATACGTGGAGTGCCATCAAGGAAGGCAAGTCCGGTATCGCCACCATCACCAAGTTCGACGCTACGCCATTCACCACGCATTTCGCTGGTGAGGTCAAGGGCTTCAATATCGAGGATTACATCCCCGCCAAGGAAGCCCGTCACATGGATACCTTCATCCACTACGGGATGGCAGCGGGTATCCAGGCCCTCAAGGATAGCGGGTTGACCGACGACCAGAAGTTGCTGGTCGGCGAAGAGGATGCCGAACGTATCGGCGTGATGATCGGATCCGGTATCGGCGGCCTGCCGCTGATCGAAGAGACCCATGCAGAACTGACCAATCGCGGCCCGCGCCGCATCAGTCCGTTCTTCATCCCGGCCTCGATCATCAACATGATCTCCGGCAACCTGTCGATCAAGTTTGGCCTGAAGGGGCCCAACCTGGCCATCGTGACCGCCTGCACCACCGGTCTGCACTGCATCGGTGCTTCCGCGCGCATGATCATGTACGGCGATGCCGACGTGATGGTCGCCGGTGGCGCCGAGTCCAGCGTATCGCCGCTGGGTATTGGCGGTTTCGCCTCGGCGCGTGCGCTGTCGACCCGCAATGACGACCCCGCCACCGCATCCCGTCCCTGGGACAAGGATCGTGACGGTTTCGTGCTGGGCGAGGGCGCTGGCGTGATGGTGCTCGAAGAGTACGAGCATGCCAAGGCACGTGGCGCCAAGATCTACGCAGAGTTGCTCGGTTTCGGCATGAGCGGCGATGCGTATCACATGACCGCGCCCAGCCAGGATGGTCCACGTCGTTGCGTGCTCAATGCACTGCGCGATGCGGGCGTCAACGGCGATGAGGTCCAGTACCTCAATGCCCATGGCACATCGACTCCGCTGGGTGACAAGAACGAAACCGAGGCGATCAAGGCCGCGTTTGGCAAGCATGCCTACAAGCTGGTGGTCAATTCGACCAAATCGATGACCGGTCACCTTCTGGGTGGCGCAGGTGGTCTCGAGACCGTCTTGTCGGTGCTCGCCGTTCATCATCAGGTGTCGCCGCCGACGATGAACATCTTCAATCAGGATCCGGACTGCGATCTTGATTATTGTGCAAATCAGGCGCGCGACATGAAGATCGATGTTGCCGTGAAGAACTCTTTCGGGTTCGGCGGCACCAACGGTACCCTGGTCATCGGCAGGATTTGATGCGGTGCCCGGCTTCTGCAAGGAAGCCGGGTTTGTCGTTTTGATTGCCTCTTATGTCGATAGCAGTTTCCGCGGATATCAAGCCCTCCCGCCTGCTGTTTGTAATCATGGCTGGCGCCTGCTTGTGCGTTGCCCTTGTCGGTAGCCTCGCCTGTCTCCTGGTGCCGGTGCATCTCTCCTTTGCCATCCGCAGCCTGCTCGGGCTGGCTTGCCTGTTGGCAGCCGCCATTGCCCTGTTTCAGGTGCTGCGTTCACGCAAGACCATCTGGTTGCATATTTCGGCCACTGGCCAGATCCGGGTGGTGGAACATCTTGTCAGGGGCAATGCGCGCGCCAAGCCGCAGGTGGTAAAGGCAGGGCTGGCAAAGTTGCTGGCCGGCACCACAATCTGGCCGGGGATGTTGTTTTTGCGGTTGCGCCTGGATAACGGCAAGACCCGAACCATTCCGATTCTCGCTGATTCGGTCTCGGCAGATACATTTCGTGCACTCTCCGTCGCATGTCGCTGGCTGATCAGTCACAATACGGCGAAGACCCGCATGTTGGAAAAATAAGAGTACATGGCTTGAAAATTGCAAGGCCGCAATCATCTGGCTAGGGCAATCACCATAGAACAACAAGGCCATACAAGGAACCCGGTTTGACGACAGAACGCGAAATAGACCAGCAGCTCGTGGAGCGTGTCCAGCGCGGTGACAAGAAGGCGTTCGAGATTTTGGTGATCAAATATCAACGCAAGTTGATGCGACTGGTGTCGCGCCTGGTGCGCGACCAGGCCGAAGCCGAGGACGTGGTTCAGGAAGCCTTCATTAAGGCATACCGTGCATTGCCGCAATTTCGCGGCGATTCGGCCTTTTATACCTGGCTTTATCGCATTGGTATCAATACTGCAAAGAACTATCTCGTCACCTTGGGGCGACGTGCTCCAACTTCTACCGAAGCAGATGCCGAAGAGGCGGAAACTTTTGAGGACGGAGACCACCTAAGGGACATCAACACTCCAGAGTCGATGTTGGCCACCAAGCAGATTGCTCAAACGGTCAACGTGGCGATGGAAGCATTGCCAGAAGAATTACGTACTGCCATCACGTTGCGCGAGATCGAGGGGTTGAGCTACGACGAGATTGCGGATGCGATGAATTGTCCGATCGGCACCGTGCGCAGTCGCATTTTCCGTGCACGGGAAGCAATTGCCGAGAAGTTGCGTCCGTTGCTGGATACCGCAGCGGACAAGCGCTGGTGATGTGTTGTCAGAAATAAAACAAAAATCGGGATATGGAACCAAAGTTTTTTGCCGGGTGACTGTTTATGGATACCAAAGTAATGACCAGCGAACGGATTTCAGCGCTTGCCGATGGCGAGCTGAGTTCTGACGAATTAACCATTGCGCTTGCTGCGCTGCGCGCCTCGGATGACGAGCGCGATAACTGGGAGCTCTATCACCGGATCGGTGAAGTCCTGCGTTCGGACGACATGGATGTGTCGCTCAGCCCCGGCTTCAACGCCAGGATGAGCGCGCTGCTTGACGCTGAACCGACCATCGTGGCGCCGCAGGCGGCGCTCGAGGCAGCAGTGCCTGCGGTGCAGGCGAAGCCGGCCAATGGCGACCATCGTGCGGCGCCCTCGCGTCTGAGCAGGTTCTTCCTGCCCAGTGCGGCTGCTGCAGCCGCCGCAGTGGCGGCAGTGTTTGTCGCCATGCCGCAGCAGGCCGTCATCAGTGCCGATTCGGGCAAGGCTGCAGCGCAGGTAGCGGCGGTGAGCGTGCCATCGGCTATCTCGACGGTGGCCAGCAATGCGGGTGGCAATGTGGCGCCGCCAACCGCGGCGCAGGCGAGTGCATTGGCGCAGCAGGGCGAAGTCAAGCGCGATCCGCGCATCGACGAGTACCTGTTTTCGCACCAGCGTTTCTCGCAGCCACTGAATTCGGCGCAGTACGCGCGCTCGGCAGCCTTCTCTGTTGACGCCAACAAGTAAGATGCCGAGAACGGGGCGATTGAGACAATCGGTCTGCCCTGTCAATTCATCCGCACCGTTCGCCTTTGCAGGCGACGGTGTGGTGCTTCTAGCGCCAGCAGAAGTTTTCGCCCGACCTGGTTCCAGTGTCGCGGTGCTTTCCCGCTTGAAACACCTTTGTTGCCATTTTTCATTGTCACGTCCTGCGGCGTGCGTTGACGCGCTTGCGTCGCGTATGGTCATGGCCTGCATTACTATCGTTGAAATGCTGCTTATGCGATGGCAAGGTTTCCATTTGATAATACGGGGCGACGCTGCCGTAGCATCCTGTACGCCAGAGGCCGGGTAATGCGTGGGTTGGTATATTGCCTGGCCGGGTTTCCCATCCGATTGAGTTGAAAACCAAGTAGAAGAAGAGAAAGATCCCATGATTCGACTGAACAAGACCATTCTGACCAGTACCTTGCTGGCAGCATCCGTATTTGCCGGAATGCCGGCAGCGCACGCGGCACCGGCCGCCGCGCCGGCTGTTGCGGCGCCAGGCGTGGCTGCCTTGCCCGATTTTGCCGACATCGTCGATCGTACCGGCCCAGGCGTGGTCAACATTCGCACCACCGAGCGCGTGCGCGGCAATGCGCAGGCGCAGGGTGGAACCGACGATCCCGAGATGCAGGAGTTCTTTCGTCGCTTTTTCGGTATTCCCATCCCGCGCCAGCAGCAGCCCGGCACGCCTCGTGGCGGCAATGGCAGCGGCAAGCAGGGGCAGCAGGAAGAAGTCCCGCGCGGCGTGGGGTCGGGTTTCATCATCTCGGCCGATGGTTTCATCCTGACCAATGCCCACGTGGTCGAAGGCGCCAGCGAGGTCTATGTCACGCTGACCGACAAGCGTGAATTCAAGGCCAGGATCGTTGGCTCCGATACCCGCACCGACGTGGCCGTATTGAAGATCGATGGCAGCAACCTGCCGCGCCTGACCATGGGCGACTCCGACAAGATCCGGGCCGGCGAATGGGTGCTTGCGATCGGTTCTCCCTTTGGCCTGGAAAACACCGTGACGGCCGGCATCGTGTCGGCCAAGGCACGCGATACCGGTGACTACCTGCCGCTGATCCAGACCGACGTCGCCGTCAATCCGGGTAATTCCGGCGGTCCGCTGATCAATCTGAAGGGCGAAGTCATCGGCATCAATTCGCAGATCTACAGTCGCTCCGGCGGTTTCATGGGCATCTCGTTTGCCGTGCCCATCGATGAAGCGCTGCGCGTGGCCGACCAGCTCAAGGCCAGCGGGCGCGTGACCCGTGGCCGTATCGGCGTGCAGATCGGCGAAGTCACCAAGGACGTCGCCGAGTCGCTCGGTCTGGCCCGCGCCCAGGGCGCGCTGGTGCAGCGGGTGGAGCAGGGTGGTCCGGCCGAGAAGGGCGGGATCGAAGCCGGCGACATCATTCTCAAGTTCAATGGCACCGCCATCGAGCGTCCGAGCGACCTGCCGCGCATGGTCGGCGCCACCAAGCCTGGCGCCAAGGCCACGGTCAGCGTCTGGCGCAAGGGTAGTGCGCGCGACGTGTCGCTGACGGTGGTCGAGCTCGAGGCCGACAAGCCGGCCAAGGCGGCGGAAGAGAAGAAAGCCAAGCCGGACAACGCGCCCAACGCCCTCGGCCTGATCGTCAGCGATCTGTCTGATGCCCAGAAGAAGGAGCTCAAGACCGACAGCGGCGTGCTGGTCGAATCTGCCACCGGCTCGGCAGCAGCGGCCGGGATTCGTCCGGGCGACGTGGTGCAGCGCCTCAACGAGGTCGATATCGCCGATGCCAAGCAATTCAACCAGTTGGTGTCCAAGCTGGACAGCAAGAAGCGCGCGGCGGTGTTGGTGCGCCGTGGCGATTCGTCGCAATTCGTGCCCTTGCGTCCGAACGGCGGCAATTAAGCTCCGGGTGTCAGGCTAGCGAGGCCGCATGCCAGGCGCATGCGGCCTTTTTCATCTGGAGAGGGCCGTATGCAGCAACCCCGTTTTGTCATCTATTCGCGTAGCTATTGCCATCTTTGCGATGACATGAAGGAGGCCTTGCTGGCCACCTTCGGCTTGGCCGCCGACCAGGTCGAGATGATCGATGTCGATGCCGATGCCACGCTCGAGGCGCAATACGACGAACTTGTGCCGGTCTTGATGGGGCGTGGTGCCGATGGCGGCCTGACCCGGTTATGTCATTATTTTCTCGATCCCGCAGCAGTGCAGGACTTCGTCCAGTCGAGCGCTCACGATGCGGGAGCCGGTTCGCGTTAGCGCAAGTGATGGCGAGTGCGACAATATTTCCTTTGTGAAATATTTATGCGGTGCTATTGCACGCGGTGCAGCATCGCCCATGGGTAAAATCGGATTCTGCCCCGAATTCCGGTAGAATGCGGGGTCGAACAAGCTGTTGCAAAGGCGCTCGGCCGGGACTGCTCCCGCTCCTGGGCGCCTTTTTTCATCGTTTCCCCCGTCTGTTAATGAACAATATCCGTAATTTCTCGATCATCGCTCACATCGATCACGGCAAGTCCACGCTGGCCGATCGCATCATTCAGCTCTGCGGCGGCCTGTCCAACCGCGAAATGGAAGCGCAAGTGCTGGATTCGATGGACATCGAGCGTGAGCGCGGCATCACCATCAAGGCCCAGACTGCCGCCCTGTCCTATAAGGCGCGCGATGGCCAGGTCTACAACCTCAACCTGATCGATACCCCGGGCCACGTCGACTTCAGCTATGAAGTCAGCCGCTCGCTGTCGGCGTGCGAAGGCGCGCTGCTGGTGGTGGATGCCTCGCAGGGTGTCGAGGCGCAAACGGTCGCCAACTGCTACACCGCGCTGGAACTGGGTGTCGAGGTGGTACCGGTGCTCAACAAGATCGACCTGCCGTCGGCCGATCCCGATAACGCCAAGAGCGAAATCGAGGAAGTCATCGGCATCGATGCTTCCGACGCCACCCCCTGTTCGGCCAAGACCGGCCTGGGCGTGGAAGATGTGCTCGAAGCCATCGTCGCCAAGGTGCCTGCGCCCAAGGGTGATGTCGACGCGCCGCTGCAGGCGCTGATCATCGACTCCTGGTTCGATAATTACGTCGGTGTGGTCATGCTGGTGCGTATCGTCAACGGCACCTTGCGCCCCAAGGACAAGATCCTGTTCATGGCCACCGGCGCGCAGCACCTGACCGAAAGCATCGGCGTGTTCACGCCCAAGTCGCAGTCCCGCGAGAGCTTGACGGCAGGGCAGGTAGGCTTTGTCATTGCCGGCATCAAGGAACTCAAGTCGGCCAAGGTGGGTGACACCGTGACCCTGGTGGGCAAGCCGGCAGCGGCGCCGCTGCCAGGCTTCAAGGAAGTCCAGCCGCAGGTGTTTGCCGGTCTCTTCCCGGTGGAAGCCAACCAGTATGACGCGCTGCGTGACTCGCTCGAAAAGCTCAAGCTCAACGATGCCGCACTGATGTACGAACCCGAAGTATCGCAGGCGCTGGGCTTCGGCTTCCGCTGTGGCTTCCTGGGCCTGCTGCACATGGAAATCGTGCAGGAGCGCCTGGAGCGCGAGTTCGACATGGACCTCATCACCACGGCGCCGACCGTGGTCTACGAGGTGCAGATGCGTGACGGCACGATGCTGATGGTGGATAACCCGTCGAAGATGCCCGAGGTGTCCAAGATCGAGGAAATCCGCGAGCCGATCGTCACGGTCAATCTCTACATGCCGCAAGAGTACGTGGGCTCGGTCATTACGCTGTGTACCCAGAAGCGTGGCGTCCAGATGAACATGAGCTACCACGGCCGGCAGGTGCAGTTGACCTACGAAATGCCGATGGCCGAGATCGTGCTGGACTTCTTCGATCGCCTCAAGTCGACTTCGCGCGGCTATGCGTCGATGGACTACGAGTTCAAGGAATACCGGGCCGCTGACGTGGTCAAGGTCGACATGCTGATCAACAGCGAGAAGGTCGATGCGCTGGCCATCATCGTGCACCGTGCTGCGGCCCAGTTCCGCGGTCGCGCCGTGGCGGCCAAGATGCGTGAGCTGATCCCGCGCCAGATGTTCGACGTGGCGATCCAGGCCGCCATCGGCGCCACCATCATCTCGCGCGAAAACGTCAAGGCATTGCGCAAGAACGTGCTGGCCAAGTGCTACGGCGGCGACATCAGCCGCAAGCGCAAGCTGCTCGAAAAGCAGAAGGCGGGCAAGAAGCGTATGAAGCAGGTCGGCTCGGTGGAAATCCCGCAAGAGGCTTTCCTGGCAATCTTACAAGTGGAAGATAAATAACATGCAGGCACTGTTGGGCAACTTCGCATTGATTCTGTTTGTATTGATGGTGGTGACCGGTATCGTCTGGTTCGCCGATGTGTTCTTCCTGGCCAAGCAGCGCCGCGCCCGCGCCGACGCGGCGCTGGCCGAGTACGATGCACGCGCGGCGCGGCTGTCGGCCGATGGCGTCAAGGCCGATGCGGCCACTGCCGGCGGTCGTGCCGATCTGCAGGCCCGGCTGCTCAAGCAACCGGCCTGGATCGAATACTCGGGCAGCTTCTTCCCGGTGATCGCCCTGGTGTTCTGCCTGCGCTCGTTCCTGTACGAGCCGTTCAAGATCCCGTCGGCATCGATGGTGCCGACGCTGCTGGTGGGCGACCTGATCCTGGTGAACAAATTCACCTACGGCATCCGCCTGCCCATCATCAACAAGAAGATCATCGACATGAACGACCCGCAGCGCGGCGACGTGATGGTGTTCAAGTATCCGAAGGACCTGACGGTCGACTACATCAAGCGGGTGGTAGGTGTTCCCGGTGATAAAATAGTCTATAAAAACAAGCGCTTAACGGTGAATGGTGAAGAAATTTCTTATAAACCGTTGCCGGATTATCTGGATGAGGAAAATCTGGCGTACTATAAGCAATGGCAGGAAAACCTGACCGGCGTGGAGCACAAGATCCTTACCGATGATCGTGCGCCCAACTTCGTGCCCAATCCCGATGCGTTCCCGCATCACGAGCTGTGCACCTACAACGCCGATGGTTTTGCCTGCACCGTGCCGCCAGGCGAGTATTTCATGATGGGCGATAACCGCGACAACAGCCTGGACAGTCGCTATTGGGGCTTCGTCCCGGACCAGAACATCGTCGGCCGAGCTTTCTTCGTCTGGATGAATCTGGGTAACCTGAAGCGGATCGGCGCTTTCAAGTAACAGGCCGCATCCCTGATCGAGCAGTTTCCATCGAGCATTCTTTTGCAGTGGAGGCAAACGCCTGAAGGGACGTCTGAACTGGCCGGAGCGCAGTCGAACCGCGGCAACGCGGGCTGCGACGAACCGGCCCGAATGACGGATGAACAAATGGATCCTCAACTCTTGCAACATCGGCTAGGCCACAACTTCAAGGATGCTTCATTGTTGCAGCAGGCCTTGACGCATCGTAGCCATAGTGCCTTGCATAATGAGCGGCTGGAGTTTCTCGGCGATTCGATCTTGAACTGTGTCGTGGCGTCACTGCTGTTCGACCGGTACGACAAGATCGACGAAGGCGACCTGTCCCGCCTGCGCGCCAATCTGGTCAAGCAGCAATCCCTCTACGAAATCGCCCAACGGCTGGAGCTGTCGCAGTTTCTGCGGCTGGGCGAGGGTGAGCTCAAGTCGGGCGGTTTCCGCCGTCCCTCGATCCTGGCCGATACGCTCGAAGCGCTGTTCGGCGCGATCTTCCTCGATTCCGGTTTCGAAGCGGCACGCGATGTGATTCGCGCGCTTTACCTGCCGGTGCTGGATCACGTCGATCCGCGCACCCTGGGCAAGGATGCCAAGACGCTGCTGCAGGAATTTTTGCAGGGCAAGAAAATACCGCTGCCGCAATACAACGTGATTGCCACCCACGGCGCTGCCCATAACCAGGAATTCGAGATCGAATGCCTGGTGCCCAAGCTCGACATCCAGGTGTTCGGCACCGGCGGCAGTCGGCGTGCGGGCGAACAGGCCGCCGCCAAGCTGGCGCTCGAGGCGGTCCAGCTGGCGCTGGTCAAGAGCCCGGCCACTACCCGCAAGCCGCGTGCGCGCACTGCGCAATTGAAGCTGGCCGGCATTGCCACCATCCAGCCGGATGCGCCGGTCGAGCCGGGTGATGCCACCGCTCGCGGCAATCGCCCCGAGGCGGTCGAGCGCGCTGCAGCGCGCATGCCCAAGAATGACCTGGTGGACAAGGCCGAGCGCGCAGAAAAAGCAGAAAAAGCCGAGAAGGCGGACAAGGTAGAGAAACTGGAAAAAGCTGAGAAAACGGCTGAAAAAACCGTTGAGAAAACGGTAGAGAAAGCGGTTGAAAAAACCGACAAGCACGACAAGACCGAGGGCGACAAACCTGCCAAGCACGCCAAGGAAGCCCGTCCATCGGCCAAGCAGGAAGGCCGTCACGATGCCGTGACGGCAGAACCCATCTCGGCAGCCCCGGCTGCCACGCAATCGAAGACAGCATGACAGATTCCCCCATGACCGGCACTGAGCCGGCACCGGCGCCGGACGATTATCGTTGCGGCTATATTGCCATCATCGGCCGCCCCAACGTGGGCAAGTCGACCTTGATGAACGCCCTGGTGGGCGCCAAGGTCAGCATCACCTCGCGCAAGGCGCAGACCACGCGCCACCGCATTACCGGTATCCAGACGCTCGACAATACCCAGTTCGTCTATATCGACACCCCGGGTTTCCAGACGCGTCACAGCAACGCCCTCAACAAGACCCTGAACCGCACCGTCACCAGTACCCTGACGGCTGCCGACGTGATCCTGTTCGTGATCGAGGCCGGTACCTTCGGCCCGGCCGATCAACTTGTGCTTGATCTGGTGCCGCCGTCGGTGCCGTGCATCCTGGTGCTCAACAAGTCCGATCGCAGCAAGGACAAGGCCGCGTTGATGCCGTTTGCCCAGGAAGTGGCGTCGCGTCGCGACTTCACGGCCGTGGTGCCGGTGTCGGCCAAGCAGCGGTTCCAGCTGGACCGGTTGCAGGAAGAAATCCGCCGTCACCTGCCCAACAATCCGCCGATGTTCGACGAAGACGACATCACCGACCGCAGCGAGAAGTTTCTCGCCTCCGAGATCGTGCGTGAGAAGGTGTTCCGCTACGTGGGTGAAGAGTTGCCCTATACCAGCACCGTCGTGCTCGAAAAATTCGAGCAGGAAGGCAACCTGCGCCGCATCTTCGCCGCCATCCTGGTCGAGCGCGACAACCACAAGGCCATGGTGATCGGCCAGAAGGGCGCGCGCCTGAAAGAAATCTCGACCCAGGCACGGCTCGACATGGAGCGTTTGTTCGGCGGTCCGGTCTATCTCGAGATCTGGGTCAAGGTCAAATCGGGCTGGGCCGACAACGAAGCCGGCCTGCGCGCCTACGGCTACGAATAAAGCGGTGCGCCGCCGGCATTGCAGTTCAACGCATTCAGGACATCCATGACTACCGTGCTCTCCGAATCCCAACTGGTCGCCCCGGTGCAGGCAGAACAGGAAGTCGTTGCCCGTCCGGCCGCACCCGCCCGCAAGCCCCGCGCCACCGGCAGCCCCGCACGCGGGCGCAGCAGTCCCCTCGAAAAAGAGCACAAGGTACAGGCCCAGCCTGGCTTTGTGCTGCACAGCTATCCCTATAAAGAAACCAGCCTGATCATCGATGTGCTGACGCGCGATCATGGCCGGGTCGCGCTGGTGGCCAAGGGCGCCAAGCGTCCGCACTCCAAGTTGCGCGGCGCATTGCAGACCTTCCAGCCGCTCTCGCTGTCGTGGAGCGGCAAGTCCGAAATGCGCACGCTGACCGAAGCCGAGTGGGTCGGCGGCTTGTTGCCGCTCGAGAAATCGGCGCTGCTGTGCGGTTTCTACCTCAATGAATTGCTGGTCAAGCTGCTGGCGCGCGAAGATGCGCATCCGGCCCTGTTCGATCACTACGTGGCCACGCTCAACAAGCTGGCGCACGGCGAGAATGCGCCCATCGTGTTGCGCCAGTTCGAACGCGCCTTGCTGCGCCAGACCGGTGTCGCCGGCAACTGGAGTCACTGCACCGTGAGCAACCGTCCGGTGCAGCCCGAAGGCGCCTATGTGGTCGATCCGGAGCAGGGCACACGCCCCGAACGCTTGGCCGACCGGGCGCCGAAGGTGTCGGGCAAGACGTTGCTGGACATGGAGCGCGAAGACTACAGCGACCCGACCACGCAGTTGCAGAGCAAATTCCTGATGCGCTACCTGCTGGCGCATCACCTGGGCAATGCCCAGCTCAACACGCGCCAGATCCTGATCGACCTGATGCAGTTGTGAACCCGCTTTCGATGTGGCGCCGCGGTCCTCGACGGGTCGCGCAGCGCCGGCACTCCACCAACCGATCCAAGACACCATGAGTTACCTGCAGCCTGCTGGCCCGACCATCGAATTGGGCATCAATATCGACCACGTCGCCACCTTGCGCAATGCGCGCGGCACGGCCTATCCGGACCCGATCAGGGCCGCACTCGAGGCCGAGCAGGCCGGGGCCGATGCGATCACCCTGCACCTGCGCGAAGACCGGCGCCACATTCGCGATGCCGACGTGCGGGCGATTCGTCCACTGCTGACTACACGCATGAACCTGGAGGCCGCAGTCACCAGCGAAATGCTCGACTTCGCCTGTGTCATCGCGCCGCAGGATGTCTGCCTGGTGCCTGAAAAACGCACCGAGATCACCACCGAAGGCGGGCTCGACGTGGTCGGCCATTTCACCCAGGTGCAGGCAGCGGTGCGGCAATTGCAGCAGCAGGGCATTCGCGTGTCGCTCTTCATCGATGCCGACGCCGAGCAGATCCGCGCCGCCGCCGAAGTGGGCGCGCCGGTGATCGAGTTGCACACCGGTCGCTATGCCGACGCCCATGACGCGCGCGAGCAGGCGGTCGAACTCGAGCGCATCCGCGCCAGCGTGCTGGAAGGCGTGCGCCAGGGGCTCAAGGTCAATGCCGGGCACGGCCTGCACTACACCAACGTCCAGGCCATTGCCGCCATCGAAGACATCGCCGAACTCAATATCGGTCACGCCATCGTGGCGCAGTCGGTGTTTGCCGGCTGGCGCAATGCGGTGGCCGACATGAAGGCGATCATGGTCAAGGCCCGCATCGAGGCCATCGGCCAGTCGGCCGGGACCCGCAAATGATTTACGGCATCGGCACCGACATCCTCCAGATCTCGCGCGTGCAGGCTGCGCTGCAGCGTCATGGCGACCGCTTCGCCGAGCGCATCCTGGGCCCGGAAGAACTGCAGAAGTACCTGCGTCGCAAGGCCAAGGTCGAGGCCCGTGGCGTACGCTTCCTGGCGACCCGCTTCGCCGCCAAGGAAGCCTTCTCCAAGGCGATCGGCATGGGCATGCGCATGCCCATGACCTGGCGCGCCATGCAGGTGCTCAACGCGCCCAGCGGCAAGCCGGTGGCGCAGTGCAGCGGCGCCCTGCAGGAATGGATGACGCAACAGGGGCTCACGGCCCAGGTCACGCTCACCGACGAGGCCGAATACGCGGTGGCCTTCGTCATCGTGGAGAAAGCATGAGTCAGCTCGGCCCCGTGATGCTGGATGTGGTCGGCACCCGTCTTGACCCGTCCGACCTGGCGCGCATCCGCCACCCGCTGACCGGCGGCGTCATCCTGTTCGCTCGTAATTACCACGATCGCGACCAACTGGTGGCGTTGACCTCGGCCATTCGTGCCGCCCGTCCCGATCTGATCATCGCGGTCGACCATGAAGGTGGTCGGGTGCAGCGATTCCGTACCGATGGTTTCACGCGCCTGCCGGCCATGGGGCGCCTGGGCACGTTGTGGGACGCCGATGTATTGCAGGCCACCCGCATGGCGACCGCCACCGGCTATGTGCTGGCGGCCGAGTTGCGCGCCTGTGGCATTGACCTGTCATTCACGCCGGTGCTCGATCTCGACTACGGCGAATCGACCGTGATCGGCGACCGCGCCTTTCACCGCGATCCACGTGTGGTCACCTTGCTGGCCAAGAGCCTCAACCACGGCCTGGCGCTGGCGGGCATGGCCAATTGCGGCAAGCATTTTCCCGGTCACGGTTTCGTCGCCGCCGATTCGCACGTGGCGATTCCGGTCGACGAGCGCGAGCTGGACCAGATCCTGGGCGAAGATGCCACCCCCTACGACTGGCTCGGCATGAGCCTGGCCGCGGTGATGCCGGCCCACGTGATCTACCCCAAGGTCGATGCGCAGCCTGCCGGGTTCTCGCGCAAGTGGCTGGGCATGCTGCGCCAGCGCTTTGCGTTCCAGGGCGTCATCTTCAGCGATGACCTCAGCATGCACGGCGCCAGCGTCGCCGGTGGTGCGCTGGACGCGGCGCAGGCCGCGCTCGAGGCCGGTTGCGACGTGGCGTTGATCTGCAATTCGCCGGACAAGGCCGACCAGATCCTGGCCGGACTGAAGCCGGGCATCGATGCCGCCTCGTCCGCGCGCCTGGCCGCCCTCAAACCGGCCGCTCCCGCACCCGACTGGGAGACGCTGCAGCGCGAGCCACGTTACCTGGCCGCGCGCGAACTGGTGCTGTCGCTGTAGCCTTTCCTGCCCGTTAGCCGCCGCCATGTCCGACTCCATCGAAACCCGGTTGCCCGACCCGCGCGAGCGCGTGCTGGAGACGGTTGCCAAACTGCCGCATCTGCCGGGCGTGTACCGCTATTTCGATGGCGAAGACAACGTGCTCTATGTGGGCAAGGCGCGCGACCTGAAGAAGCGGGTATCGAGTTACTTCCAGAAGACGCTGACCAGCCCGCGCATCGCCATGATGGTCGAGCGCATCGCCCGTCTTGAAACCACGGTCACCCGCAGCGAAGCCGAAGCGCTGCTGCTCGAAAACAACCTGATCAAGACGCTGCGCCCGCGCTTCAATATCCTGTTTCGCGACGACAAGTCGTATCCGTACCTGAAGATCACCGGCCATGCCTATCCACGCATGGCCTACTATCGCGGCGCGGTCGACAAGCGCAGCCAGTATTTCGGACCATTCCCCAACGCCAGCGCGGTGAAGGAATCGATCCAGATCCTGCAGAAGGTATTTTTGCTGCGCACCTGCGAAGACACCGTATTCGCCAACCGTACCCGGCCGTGCCTGCTGCACCAGATCCATCGCTGCAGCGGGCCGTGCGTGAAGCTGATCGATACCGACAGCTACGCCATCGACGTCGAGAATGCCTCCAAATTCCTGCGTGGACGCCAGAACGAAGTGATGCAGGCGCTGGAGCAGAAGATGCACGCCTTTGCCGCCGATCTCAAGTTCGAGCAGGCCGCCGCCGTGCGCGACCAGATGGGTTCGCTCTCCAGCGTGCTGCACCAGCAGAGCATGGAAACGGTGAGCGACGCCGATATCGACGTCATCGCCGTGGTGGTGCAGGGCGGCCGCGCCTGCGTCAACCTGGCGATGGTGCGCGGTGGCCGGCACCTGGGTGACCGCGCGTATTTCCCGACCCATGTGGATGACGCCCTGGCCACTAGCGAAGAGAGCATCGAGGTCGAGGTGCTCAAGGCCTTCCTGGCGCAGCACTACATCGACAAGTTCATCCCGTCGGCGCTTATCGTCGGCACCGAGTTCGACGATCCGGCGCTGATGGTCGCGCTCATGGAGCAGTGCGGGCATCGCATTGCGCTGACCTTCCAGCCCCAGGGCCAGCGTCGCCAATGGCTGGAGATGGCAGGCAAGGGCGCCGAGCTGTCGCTGGCGCGCCTGCTGGCCGAGCAGGGTTCGCAACAGTCGCGCACCCGCGCACTGGCCGATGTGCTTGAGCTTGAGAGCGAAGATCTCGACAACCTGCGCGCCGAGTGTTTCGACATCAGCCACACCCAGGGCGAAGCGACCCAGGCATCGTGCGTGGTGTTTCATCATCACGCCATGCAGAACGGCGAATATCGCCGCTACAACATCAACGACATCACGCCTGGCGACGATTATGCCGCGATGCGCCAGGTCCTGATGCGCCGCTACGAAAAGGTGGCCAATGGCGACGGCGTGATGCCCGACATCGTGCTCATCGACGGCGGCCGCGGGCAGGTTGAGATGGCGCGCCAGGTGCTGACCGAACTGGGCCTGGATATCGGCCTCATCGTCGGCGTGGCCAAGGGCGAGGGGCGCAAGGTCGGGCTGGAGACATTGATCTTTGCCGACGGCCGCGCCCCGCGCGAACTGGGCAAGGAGTCGGCGGCGCTGATGCTGATCGCCCAGATTCGCGACGAGGCGCACCGCTTCGCCATTACCGGCATGCGCGCCAAGCGGGCGCGCGCGCGCCAGAGTTCGCGCCTGGAAGAAATCGAAGGCATCGGCGCCAAGCGCCGCCAGCGTTTGCTGGTGCGCTTTGGTGGCCTGCGCGGCGTGGTCGACGCCAGCATCGACGATCTGGCCTCGGTCGACGGCATCTCGCGTCAACTGGCCGAAGAGATCTACCGCCAGCTGCATTGAAGCGGGGCCGCAGCGCGGCTTTGGTGCAGTTCTCTAACACCAGGCATACGCGGCCACGCTGCGGGTTGGCGACTCTGCTACTATTCGTTAAATTTTTTTTTGTGTACGCCGCACCCTCGATCAAAGACGTATGCCTTTCAATATTCCCATTCTGCTGACCTGGTTGCGGGTTGCCCTGATTCCCCTGGTGGTCGGCGTGTTCTATCTGCCCGAACTGGGACTGTCGCGTTACGAACAGGGTATCGCCTCTACCGTGATCTTCGTGGTCGCTGCGCTGACCGACTGGTTCGACGGCTTTCTGGCGCGCCGCTGGAACCAGACTTCGGCCTTCGGCGCCTTCCTTGATCCGGTCGCCGACAAGCTGATGGTGACCGGCGCCTTGCTGGTGCTGGTGCACCTGGGGCGCGTGCATCCGGTGATCGCGTTCATCATCATCGGCCGCGAGATTGCCATCTCGGCGTTGCGCGAATGGATGGCGCAACTGGGCGCATCGAAGTCGGTGGCCGTCAGTTCGCTGGGCAAGATCAAGACCACCGCGCAGATGATCGCCATTCCCATGCTGCTGTACTACGACTGGTTGTTCGGCGTGATCGACACCCGCCTGTGGGGCGCCGTGCTGTTGTTCATTGCTGCGGTGCTGACGGTATGGTCGATGCTTTATTACCTGCGTCGCGCGATGCCGCTGATCCGAAAAGTGCAGGAAAATAGCAAATAATGTTGACAATTTCCAACGGGGGCCTATAATGGCGCTCTGTTGTTGATGCGGGAGTAGCTCAGTTGGTAGAGCGATACCTTGCCAAGGTATAGGTCGAGAGTTCGAGCCTCTTCTCCCGCTCCAGGTTACTTGGAAAAAAGGAAGCCTTATAAAGCTTCCTTTTTTTATTGTAGAAGGTGCGCGCACTTCAACGATGTAGTCCAGCGATGCTGGGTCCGGATCGAAAAAAGATGTTTGCAAACGATACGTGTTTTAGGTAGTATGCGTGTCCCCAAGGCGGGGTAGCAAAGTGGTTATGCAGCGGCCTGCAAAGCCGTCTACGCCGGTTCGATCCCGACCCCCGCCTCCAAAATAATACTCCATGCGGGAGTAGCTCAGTTGGTAGAGCGATACCTTGCCAAGGTATAGGTCGAGAGTTCGAGCCTCTTCTCCCGCTCCAGTTTTGAAATGAAGTGCCTGGCCGTACTTCATTAGTTTTACCCAGCTTTATGCGGGAGTAGCTCAGTTGGTAGAGCGATACCTTGCCAAGGTATAGGTCGAGAGTTCGAGCCTCTTCTCCCGCTCCATAAAGAAAAAAAGGAAGCCTTCGGGCTTCCTTTTTTCATTTCTGCATCCTTTCAGCCGTTTTGCCCGCCTTTGCCCGTCGCCATTCAGTGTGGCAGGGAAACATTGTGCACGAGGCCAGATATCAACAGCCTTGTCCACTAATGAAATTCCTGATTGCCGCCACTACCTTTCCCGTCTACATTGTTGAGTGCCTTTATTGCAACAGGCTAATCCATTTAAGTCGGGGGAATGATGGACACTTTTCAGCAGGAAATCGATGAGCGCACCAATCTAACTGCAAACAATAAATTCGAGTTGCTGCTGTTTCGGTTGGGTACCGATCCACATGGCGAGCGTTCTGAATTGTTTGGCATTAACGTTTTCAAGATTCGCGAAATTGTACCGATGTTGACCATCAACAAGCCGGCCGGCACGCAGTCGCCGATGCTGGGCGTGGTCAATATCCGCGACCAGATCATTTCGGTGATCGACCTGCCGGCGGTGGTCGGATGCGTGCCCAAGACGGGCTTGAACATCCTGCTGGTGACCGAGTATGCGCGCAGCACCCAGGCCTTCGCGGTGGAGTCGGTCGAAGAGATCGTGCGACTGGAATGGAGCAATGTGCTGTCGGCCGAATCCAGTGCCGGCGGCAACTTCGTCACCAGCATCGCGAGGCTGGATGACGACAAGGACAATACGCGGCTGGCGCAGGTGCTGGACGTGGAGCAGATCCTGCACGAAATCATGCCGAAGGACCGCAACTTCAAGGTCGACAGCCTGGATGACCTTATCCAGCGCGCCGTGAAGCCGGGCGCGGTGGTCATTGCCGCCGACGACTCGAAGGTCGCGCGCAACCTGATCGAAAAGGGTTTGCAGGAGTTGAGGATCAATTTCGAGATGTACAAGACCGGCAAGGAGGCATGGGAGCGGGTGCAGTTCCTGTCCCAGCAGGCGCGTGCCGCGCGCGTGCCCATCACCGACAAGATCTCGTTCGTGCTGACCGATCTCGAGATGCCGGAAATGGATGGCTTCACCTTCACCCGCAATATCAAGAACGAGGATTTCCTGAAGAATATCCCGGTCATCATCCACTCGTCCCTGACCGGATCGGCCAACGAAGACCACGTCAAAAAGGTGGGGGCGGATGCCTATGTGGCCAAGTTCGACATCACGGAAATGGGCCAGACCATCGGCGAGATCCTGCGCACCATCATCGCCAGAACCGAGCGCGCCTGATCACAGCTTGTTCCATGTTTTGCCGAGAGCCTCGTTCGAGGCTCTTTTTACGTCCGATAACTTATACTGTGCGCTGTTGCGACCAAGTCGTGCCCAGCCCGGTATTCCATGCAGATTCCAACCATCACCTCCACCCGCAACGATGCACTCGCTGTGCGGCTGGATCTTCTCATCGACGACAAGACCAAGCCGCGCGGCAGTCTCGGCGTGCTCGAGGCCCTGGCGCGCCAGCTCGGCCTGATCCAGGCGAGTGAGCAGCCTGCGGTGCGGCAGCCGGCCATCGTGGTGTGCGCCGGTGACCATGGCGTGACCGCAGAAGGCATCTCGGCCTATCCGCAAAGCGTGACCTGGCAGATGGTCGAGAACTTCCTGGCCGGTGGCGCGGCGATCAACGTCTTTGCGCGCCAGCACGATTGCGCCTTGCGTATCGTCGACGCCGGCGTAAACCATGACTTCGGCCAGCGCCCTGGCCTGGTCGATCGCAAGGTCGCGTCCGGCACCCGCAATTTCTGTCATGAGCCGGCCATGAGCCGCGCCCAATGCGAACAGGCCATGCAGCACGGCATGGCGCTGGTGGAGTCGCTCGACGGCAATGTGCTGGGCTTCGGCGAAATGGGGATTGGCAATACGACTGCTGCGGCCGCATTGATGGCCGTCTTCACCGGCATCGACGTGGGCGATTGCGTCGGCGCCGGCACCGGACTGGATGCCCAAGGCATCGAGCACAAGCGGCTGACGATCGAGCGCGCCATCGCGCTTCATCGCGACGCCACCGATCCGCTGGCCCGCCTGGCCGCCTTCGGCGGCTTCGAGATCGCTTTCATCGTCGGCGCCATGCTACGTGCCGCAGAGCAGCGTCGGGTGCTGGTCATCGATGGTTTCATCGTCACGTCGGCCTTGCTGGTGGCGAGCGCCTTGCAGCCGGCGCTGCTCGACTACTGCGTCTTTTCGCACTGTTCCGACGAGGCTGGACACCGCCGCATGCTCGATCATCTTGGCGCGCGCGCGTTGATGCAGCTCGACCTGCGCCTGGGCGAGGGCACCGGCAGCGCATTGGCCTTGCCGCTGTTGCGTTCGGCGACCGCTTTCCTGGCCGAGATGGCGACCTTCTCATCGGCCAGCGTGAGCCAGCGTCATGACTGATCGTCCCGATCCGGCAGCCACGCCCGGGCGGAGCGGTATCCTGCATCAGGTGCGCTTGTTCTTCATTGCACTGCAATTCTTCACCCGGCTGCCGATACCACGGGCAGTCGGGTTTCATCCCGACTGGCTGCAGCAATCGACCCGCTATTTTCCGGCGGTGGGCTGGATCGTGGCGTGGGCGACGGCATTGGTCTACGTGCTGGCGGTGCAGTTCTGGCCACAGGCGGTGGCGGTGGTGCTGTCGACGGCGGCCGGCATCTGGCTCACCGGCGCTTTTCACGAGGATGGTTTCGCCGATGTCTGCGATGGCCTGGGCGGTGGCGCCACCCGCGAACGCGCACTCGAGATCATGCGTGATTCGCGCCTGGGCGCCTATGGCGTGATCGGCATCGTGCTGCTGCTGGCGACCAAGATCGTCAGCCTCAATGCCATGCTGCCGTGGCAATTGCTGGCGGCGCTGGGCATGGCGCATCCGCTATCGCGCTGGTTGGCCACCTGCCTGATCTGGCGTCTGCAGTACGTGCGTCAGGAAGGGCGGGCCAAGCCGATGGCGCAGCACATGCGCACCGGTGAATTCATGCTGGCGACATGCTTTGCCGTGGTGCCGGTGGCGCTCTGCATCTTCCTGGGGCTGATGTCATGGCAGCGCATCGTGGCGGGCGTGGCATGCGCGGCGCTGGCGGCGGCCTGGCTGGCGCGCGTGTTCGTGCGACGCCTGGGCGGGTATACCGGCGACTGCCTGGGCGCGGTCCAGCAATTGAGTGAAGCCGCTTTTTACCTGGGGGCACTGGCATCCGCGCCCGGGTTCATGGAAAACTGAATAAATGAATCTCCACCTGGTGCGCCATCCGGCGCCAATCCTCGACAAGAGTTACTGTTACGGCCGCAGCGACATCGCCGTGGCGCCGCAGACCCTGGCATTGTGCTGTGAGCGGGTCAGTCAGATGCTGCCGTCGCCGCTCCTGCTGTGGAGCAGTCCGCTGCAGCGCTGCGCCGACCTGGCGCTGGCCCTGGCGCAGAAACTGGAGGTGGCCGAGGTCACGCTCGACGCCGACCTGCAAGAGATGGACTTCGGCAGCTGGGAGCTGCGCGCCTGGGACGACATCGCCTGGGACGAGGTCGAGGCATGGAATCGCGACCTGCTGCATCACGCCCCCGGTGGCGGCGAGACGCTGCTGGCCATGGCGGCCCGGGTGTGGCGCAGCTTCGACGCCTTGCGCGCCCTGGCGGCCGACGACTGCGCGGTGATCTGCCATGGCGGTTCGATCCGCTTGCTGCGCGCTTGCGCTGCCTGGCATGCCGAGCATGAGTCCGATGCCGCGAACACCTCTGCCACGCCTGCCACACCGGACGCGCATGCACTCGAATCGATTGCCTTGCGGGCGCTGGCCGACAAGCGCGACGTGGCCTTTGGCGAAGTCATCACGCTGGCCCTGGGGCCGCGCGTTAGTGTGTTGATGCGTTAGCCGCGGCCTTCCAGGCGCTGCCATTCCACGGCGAACTTGATCAGTTCAGCCTGGCCATCGATGGCCAGCTTGCGCTTGATGTTGAGGCGATGGGTTTCTACCGTGCGCACGCTGAGGTCGAGTTCGCGGGCGATCTGCTTGTTGGATTCGCCGTTGGCAATATGCTTGAGCACCTCGCGCTCGCGCAGCGTGAGCAGATCGGGTTGGGGCAGGGGGCCGCCGAGCCGGCCGGCCAGGGCCGCACTGTAGTAGATGCCGCCACGGCGCACCGTTTCGATGGCCTGCACGATATCCTCGCTGGGCGCATCCTTGAGGACATAGCCGCGGGCGCCGGCCCGGATCGACTGGATCACATACTCGCTCTTGTCATGCATCGACAGGATCAACACCGCAATTTCAGGATACTGGCTATGCAGCGTCGCGGTCAGTTCGATGCCGTTGACGCCGCGCATGTTGATATCCATCAGCGCCAGATCGATCAGTTGGCTGGCGGCCAGTTGCAGGGCCTCCCCGGCGCTGCTGGCTTCGGCCACGATCTGCAGGCCCGGCACGGCTTCCAGGCGAGCACGCAGGCCATCGCGCACCAGCGGATGATCGTCCACCAGCATGACACGGGTGACCATGGTCGCGGCCGACGGTGTGTGCGGTTCAGGCATGCGACAGCGAATAGGACGGATGGTGCGGGATCACCGCGATCACCTTGGTGCCGGCAGCGGAAGAGTCGAGCGAAAGCTGGCCGCCCACGGCCTCGACCCGCTCCTGCATGTTGCTCAGCCCGATGCCGCGACGTGGATGCTGGCACACCTGCGCCAGGTCGAAGCCCCGGCCATCATCTTCAACCTGCAGCATCACAAAGGTTTTGGCCCCCAGCAGGCGCACCACGATGCGACTTGCCTGCGCATGCCGCGCCACGTTGGTCAGCGCCTCCTGCGCGATCCGGAACAGCACCGTGTTGGCGACGTCGGTCAGCGACGCCAGATCGCCCTCGGATTCGAACACCAGCTCCGCGCCGTCGCTCTCGCCGCTGGTGGTTCGCCATTCGCCGCACAGGTGCTCGATGGCGGCGGCCAGCCCCAGGTCATCCAGGATCGCCGGGCGCAGGGCATGCGAGATGCGCCGCACCTCGGCCAGCACATCGTTGATCTGGCTGGCGGTCTTGTGAAACGTTGCGCGCGCGGCCACCGCCTGTTCCGGCGAGCCCTTGATGCGGATCAGGGCGGCCTCGATCTGCAACTTGATCGAGACCAGCCACTGGCTGATGCCATCGTGCAGGTCGCGCGACAGGCGCGCCCGTTCTTCTTCCTGCGAACGCACCACGCGCTGCGCCAGATGGCGCAACTTGGCGTCGGCTGCGCGCTGCTCGGAAAAATTCAGCAGCAGGCCGGCCAGCGCCACCATCAATGCACTCAGTACGGCAATGGCGGCGATCAGCAGCATGGTGCGATGCAGGTGGCCCGATACCTGCTGGTCGATGTCGGCCAGCGCCAGCTCGATGTCGTCCAGGTAGAGCCCGGAGCCGACCACCCATCCCCAGCGCGGCAGGCCATCGACGTAGCCCATCTTGGGCGCCACGCTCCGGCTGGAAGGCTTTTGCCAGTTGTAGTGCACGAAGCCGCCCCCCTGGTTGGAGCGGTTGATCAAGAGTTGCACGGTGAGCGTGCCATTGCTGTCGTGCCAGTCCCACATCTCGCTGCCCACCAGTTCCGGCTGGCGCGGATGCATGATGTTGCGGCCGTTCTGATCATAGATGAAGAAGTAGCCATCGCCGCTGAACTCGAGGTCGGCCAGGATCTGCTGCGCCTCGTTCTTGATCGCCGCATCGGTGCGGCCGGTGTCGTACAGATGGCGGATCGCATGCAGGGCGAGGTCGACGTAGTGCTTGAGTTCGGCGTTCTTGCTGGCGACGTAGGCCGCCTCGATGGCAGCGCGTTGCTGCTGACCGAGTTCGGCTGCCTGCTGGCGCACCACGACCGTGATCGCGGCCAGGGCCAACGACAGCGGTGCGACGGCCAGGAAGATGATTTTGTGACGGAGCATCGGTGCTTGAATCGAGGAAGGATTTTTCATATTCGATGAAAACCCGGCCTCTTAGCAATGCCTGCTCCGACCCGCCAGTGCACCCGATGCGCGCAGGTTGTCGGCCCGTCCACCGGCAAAACCCGGGTGGGGGCTGACCGTGTGCGTAGTGCTACGTAGTCGGACTGCGTAATATTGCGCACCTTGCGCGACGCTTTGACAACTGTTACTAGCGGCTTTTTCTCGAAGTTGTATGAGACCGTTTTGACATGTTTGCGCCTGGTCGGGACTGTTCATGCATGCCTGGCGGCAATGCACATAGGGAAAAGCCTCATACGATCAATGATAATTTTTTATTACTATTTGATCGAACGCATCGGCAAGCGTCGGGGCGCTTAGTAAAATAGTGTAAAAACGACAACGTGTCGCAGGGATTCCAGGGAACGGCAATGAAGATAGCAGCAGCGGCAAGGACAGTACTGATCGTGGACGACAGCAAGGTTTCGCGCATGGTGATCAAGGCGCATATCCTGGCGGCGCATCCCGACTGGCAGGTGGTTGAGGTGGGCACCGGCGAAGACGCCATCGCCGCCGTCGCCAGCGCCGTGCCTGACTTCTGTACCATGGACATCAACATGCCCGGCATGCTCGGCACCGATGCCGCCGCTGCCATCCTGCAATCGCATCCGCAGGTGCGCATTGCGATCTTCTCGGCCAATATCCAGGAAAGCGTGCAATCGCGAGTCCAGCAAATGGGCGCGGTCTTCGTCGCCAAGCCGGTGACCGAGAAGTCCATCGCCCAGGCGCTGCATCATTTCGTGGGGGCGCCGTGACCAGACTTTCCGACATCGAGCTCGATGGGCTGACCGAGATCTTCAACGTCGGCGCGGGACGCGCCGCGCTCAGCCTGTCGGAAATCGTCGGCGACGAAGTGCGGCTGTCGGTGCCGTCGGTCGAAGTGCTGCGCACGCGTGAAATCGACGAGCGTGTGCTGGCGCTGGGCAATGCCCGCTTTGCCGCCGTCAGCCAGGTATTCGACGGTCCGTTCGACGCCGAGGCGGTGCTGCTGTTTACCGAAGCGCATGCGCTGGAGATCGTGCGCGACATGATGGGTTCGCAGATGCGCCTGGAAGACCTGGCCGAATTCGAGCAGGAGGCCATGTGCGAACTGGGCAACATCATTCTCAATGCCTGCCTGTCGGCCATGGCGGACATGCTGGGCATCACCCTCAACAGCTCGCTGCCGGACTATGTGGTGTCGTCGCCGCAAGAGATATCGATGCGGCTGTCGGCCGGCGAGAGCGACGAAACCTATGTCCTGGTGCTGCATATCGACCTGATGATCGAGAAGCACCAGACCCAGGGGCATTTGATCTTCCTGCTCAGTTCGACGTCGCTGAACCGGCTGGTGGAGCATATCCAGCGCTACCTGAGCAGCATCCTATGAGTCCCGTCATGCCAGGCCGGGTCAGCGCACAAGAGGTGTTCAACAACTTGCACCTCGGCCTGATCGCGCTCGACCGCGACTTCAACATCCTGTTGTGGAATGAGTGGATGGAGCGCCACAGCGCAGTGCCGGCCGAACTGGCCCTGCAGTCCAATTTCGTGTCGCTGTTCAACCAGCAGTTGACGCCCGGTTTCCTGCGCGCGCTCAGCAATACGGTCAGCTATGGCTTGCCGGCGATGTTGTCGAGCGCCTTGCACCGTTCGCCGCTGCCGCTGTATCCGAGTGTGGCCGCCGCCGCCGGCGAACCGCCGGCGCGGATGGTGCAATCGGTGGTGATGACGCCTCTGCGCGGCCACGATGGCAGCCGTTCCTGCCTGATCCAGGTGAGCGACGCCAGCAACTCGGTCAAGCGCGAGAAGATGCTCATGTCGCATTCCGAGGCGCTGCGCCGGCAGGTGGTCACCGATGGCTTGACCGGCGTCAACAATCGCCGTTTCTTCGACGAGAACTTTGCGCTGGTGCTGCAGCAGGCCCGGCGCAATCGCAGCCCGCTGTCGCTGTTCATGATCGACATCGACTTTTTCAAGCAATACAACGACCACTATGGTCACGGCGCCGGCGATCGTGTGCTCAAGCGCGTGGCGGAAGCCCTCAAAGGCGAGCTGACTATCCCCGGCGGGGTGTTCGCCCGCTACGGCGGTGAAGAATTCATCATGGTGGCCAATGGAATGGACGCCGCCCAGGCCAGCAGCTTTGCCGAGCGGCTGCGCGGCTGCGTGAGCGCGCTGCAAGAGCCGCATGCCAAGTCGCTGATCGATCGTCACATGACCATCAGTATCGGGGTGTGCACGCGCGGCGAAGAACTGGAAGACGACGCCGACGGTCGCAGCCTCATGGCCAGCGCCGATGCCGCGCTGTATCGCGCCAAGTTGGGTGGACGCAACAAGGTGATCGCCACCGACTGAGGCGTGCTTTTCGCGCCGGCCTGAGCAAATTCCGAGCAATTTATTGGAAACCCTTTGCCCGCGAGGCTGTCCGACCAGGCAATCAGGCTTATCAACAGACTTGTTCACATTTTTTGTGAATAACTTTCCGCATGCCAAACGGCTGTAATCCGATCAGGTGCGTATAATATCGGGCTTGCCAAACAAGCTGCGCCCGGCCTGGCCACGGTTTACGCCAATTTTTTTCGATTTCTTGCCCATCATCAATGCGACGACTGCTGCTATTGCTGTTGACCTTCCTGTTGCCGCTGCAATTGCTGGCGGCAACGGTGGGCGACGTCTCGGCGCAGCGTGTCCATGATGAGGCATTGCAGGCCTGCACCGGTTCGGCATCGTCCGCACACGCGCTGCAGGGCGTTACCAAGCAGGGGACACTTTCGCTGCAGGCATTCGCTGCCGATACGCCGGCCAGCCCGCAGCCGGGCGACGATGACGAACCCGATGCGCCCGGTGTGCAAGCCGATTGCGAAGATCACACCTTGCCCGCCGTTCTTGCCACCCCACACGTTTCCTGGCATCCCTTCCCGCATGCCTTTGCAGCACCGCTCAACTGGCCGTCGTTTGATCGCGACCAGTTGCGTCCCCCCCCGCTAGCCTGATCCGGTCGTATCGCGATTGATGCCGTCGGCCCCGTGTCGCCGGCGCAATCCTTGCGGCCAGCCCCCCCCATTGCAGTTGCCTCGTCCTGCGCCATCCCGTGTTTGGGGGCGCGCTCAAGCTATTCCACAGGAAAAACCCATGAAACGCATCGTTCTGTTCCTTTTCACCAACCTGGCGGTCATGCTGGTGCTGAGTTTCACCGCCAGCCTGCTGGGCGTGAACCGCTACCTGACCGCCAACGGTCTCAACTTCGGCATGCTGCTGGTATTTTGCGCATTGATGGGGTTTGGCGGTTCGTTCATCTCGCTGTTCATGTCCAAGACCATCGCCAAATGGTCGACCGGCGCGCGCGTGATCGAGCAGCCCCAGAACTCCACCGAGTTGTGGTTGATCAATACCGTGCATACGCTGGCCACCCGGGCCCAGTTGCCGATGCCGGAAGTCGCGGTCTATGACGGCCCGCCGAACGCCTTCGCCACCGGCGCCAGCAAGAGCAACTCGCTGGTGGCGGTATCCACCGGGCTGTTGCAGGGCATGACCAAGGAAGAAGTCGAGGCGGTGCTGGCCCACGAGGTGGCCCACATCGCCAATGGCGACATGGTCACGCTCACGCTGATCCAGGGCGTCGTCAACACCTTCGTCATGTTCATCGCCCGCGTGGTCGGCTACTTCGTCGACTCGGCGCTGCGCCGCAACAGCGAGCAGAGCGGTCCCGGCATCGGCTACATGGTGACCGTGGTGGTGTGCGAGATCGTGTTCGGCATCCTGGCCAGCGTCATCGTCATGTACTTCTCGCGCCAGCGTGAATACCGCGCCGACGCCGGCGCGGCTGCGTTGATGGGCTCCAACCTGCCGATGATCAACGCACTGCGCCGCCTGGGTGGACTGGAGCCTGATGGCCTGCCGCAGAATCTGCAGGCTTCCGGTATTTCGGGGCGCCAGTCGTGGATGGGACTGTTTTCCAGCCATCCGCCGCTGGAAACCCGTATCGCTGCGTTGCAGGCGCGCCGCTGATCGGCGCGGCCGCTCCGGGGCGCGCGTGCTAACCTTGCGGTGCCGCGCCCTGGCGCTGGTCGTGTTTTCCGGCTCCACCAGTCATTCCAATACGCCAATCATCCATCTGAAAAAGGAACACTGACTGATGCCCCATCACACTCCCCTGATCGCTACCATCGTAGGCGGCCTCGTGCTGGCCTTCATCTTCGGCACGCTGGCGCACCGGCTTAAGATGCCGCCACTGATCGGCTACCTGCTGGCCGGCATTGCCATCGGCCCGTTCACGCCGGGCTTCGTCGGCGACGCCGACCTGGCCCAGGAACTGGCCGAGATCGGCGTCATCCTGCTGATGTTCGGGGTGGGCCTGCACTTCTCGCTCAAGGACTTGCTGTCGGTCAAGACCATCGCCATTCCCGGTGCGGTGGTGCAGATCACCATCGCCACCTTGCTCGGCATGGGATTGGGATGGGCGCTGGGCTGGCCGATGGGGGAGGGCTTCCTGTTCGGCCTGGCGCTGTCGGTGGCCAGTACCGTGGTGCTGCTGACGGCCTTGCAGGAGCGGCGCCTGGTCGAAACCAAGCGTGGACGCATTGCGGTCGGCTGGCTGATCGTCGAAGACATCGCCATGGTGCTGGCGCTGGTGCTGATTCCGGCGTTGTCTGGCGTGCTGGGCGGCAAGGGTGAGGCGATGACCGGCAGCGCACTGATGGTGACGCTGGGCATCACGCTGGGCAAGGTGGTGGCGTTCGTGGCGGTGATGCTGATCGTCGGGCGGCGGGTCATTCCCTGGATTCTCGAGCGCATTGCCGATACCGGTTCGCGTGAGCTGTTTCGTCTGGCGGTGCTGGCCATTGCGCTGGGTTTCGCGCTGGGGTCGGCCTATGTGTTCGGGGTGTCGTTTGCGCTCGGTGCTTTCTTCGCCGGCATGATCCTGTCCGAGTCCGAGCTGAGCCACCGTGCCGCCGAAGAGTCGCTGCCCTTGCGCGACGCCTTCGCGGTGCTGTTCTTCGTATCGGTGGGCATGCTGTTCGACCCCTCGGTGCTGGTGCGCGAACCCTTGCTGGTGCTGGCGACGGTGTTCATCATCGTGGTCGGCAAGTCGCTCGCGGCCTACTTCATCGTTCGCCTGTTCGGCCATCCGATGTCGACGGCATTGACGATCTCGGCCAGCCTGGCGCAGATTGGCGAATTCTCGTTCATCCTGGCCACCCTGGGCTTGTCGCTCGACCTGCTGTCGCCGGTGGCGCGTGACCTGATCCTGGGCGGCGCGATCCTGTCGATCCTGATCAATCCCTTGCTGTTTTCGATGCTGGACCGCCTCAAGCCGGTGATCGAAAAGCGTGAAGGCAATGAGGCGCCGGTCGAGGCGATCCAGCAACCGGTCGAGATGAACGACCACGTGGTGCTGGTGGGCTATGGTCGCGTAGGTCGCGCCATCGGTTCGCAACTGCGCGCCCAGGGTACGCCCTTCGTGGTGATCGAAGCACAACTGGAAAGTGTGGAAGCCTTGCGTGCCGAAGGCATCACGGCGCTCTACGGCAACGCCGCCCAGGCCGGGGTGTTGACGGCCGCTGGCATCGAACGCGCGCGCTGGATGCTGGTGGCGATTCCCGATGCGTTCGAAGCGGGCCAGATGGTCGAGCGCGCCCGCGCCGCCAATGCCCAGCTGCGGGTGGCCGCGCGCGCGCATTCGGATGCCGAGGTCGAACACCTCGAAAAGCACGGCGCCAACGAAGTGATCATGGGCGAGCGGGAAATCGCGCGCGGCATGCTGGGCCTGGTGGCGGCGGCCTGAATCCGGACTGCTGTGCTGTCCTGCAGCATCGCGATGATCATGATAAAGTCCTGCCTGCCGCCTCGGGCTATCCCCGGCGCGGCAGTGTTCTCGGGGCGGGGTGTAATTCCCCACCGGCGGTAATCAGGCGCTTGATGGCCTGTAGCCCGCGAGCGTTCGTGTTACCGATGCTGTCGGTCACGAAGTCAGCAGACCCGGTGTGATCCCGGGGCCGACGGTCATAGTCCGGATGAAAGAGAACGGGATGGCTGTCGATGTGCGCTGCGTGCGCATGCGGCCGCGCATTCCCACGCCCTGTTTATTGATCAAACAGGAGTCCTGAACCATGTCGCAGTCGCACCTTTCCGCAGTCAATTCCAACCCGACCAAACGCATTGCCTTCGTCCAGGCCAGCTGGCACAAGGACATCGTCGACCAATGCCGTATCGCCTTCACCGACGAAATGGCCAAGCTCGGCTGGCCGCTCGAGAGCATCGATTTCTTCGAGCTGCCGGGCGCCTACGAGATCCCGCTGCACGCCAAGGTGCTGGCCCAGACCGGCAAGTACGCCGGCGTGGTCGCCAGCGGCCTGGTCGTCGATGGCGGCATCTATCGCCACGATTTCGTGGCCCAGGCGGTGATCACCGGCCTGATGCAGGTCCAGCTCGAGACCGGCGTGCCGGTGTTTTCGGCGGTGTTGACGCCGCATCATTTCCATTCACATGGCGAACACCACGAGTTTTTCCACGCGCATTTCCTGGTCAAGGGGCGCGAAGCGGCACACGCCTGCGCCAGCACGATCGCCAAGCTCGACGCAGTGCGCGCCGGCGACACCTCGCGCCCGGCGCTGAACGCGGCTTAAGCAGTAATGCGGGAGGCGACAAAATGCCTCCCGCGGCATCAGAACTGTCGGTCATATCTTGATGTTTGTGAACATTTGCTTACAAACATTACGGTTTCTCTCTAGCTGACACCCACCTGACAGGCCTATATTCACGACATCTTTCGTTGCTTCATAAGGAGCCATCGTGAAAAAGTCGATAACCATGATTGCAGGCATGTTCGCCATTGCCGCCGCCGGTCTGGCCAGTGTGCCGGCCATGGCGCAGGTGTCGGTCGGGGTGAACATCGGCGTGCCGGTCTACCGGGCTCCGCAACCGGTCTACGTGCAGCCGGCCCCGGTCTATGCGCCGCCGCCGGTCTATGTGCGCCCGGCGCCCGTTTATTACGGCCCGCCACCGGTGTATTACGGTCGTCCGGCGCCGGTGTACTACGAGCGAGGGCACTATCGCGGTCATCGCCATGGGCATCGTCCGCCGCCACCCGGTCCGTATTGGGGGCATCGCTGATCGGCCAGTGGCCTGACCTGGCGTGACAGCATCAATAGCAATGGCGGCCTCGGCCGCCATTGTCGTTTGCCGCCGCTGGCCGCGACTGATGTCTATTTCTTGATGGGGGCGTCGGCGTCGTCTTCGGTATCGACGATGAGATAGCGTTCCGATGCGCCGAAGAAACGGTCATAGAAATCGCCCGAGCGAATGGTTTCGCTGGTCACGCGCACCAGCGAATCGTCGCTGGAAGTGAAGGGCATCGACACCGAACCCAGCACGCCGACCCCGACGCTGGCCGATTGCCCGGTCTTTTTCAGGGCAAAGCCATCCTGCGTGGCGCTGACGAACATGGTCGAGCTCTTGCCATTGCCGTTGGACGCGCACACCACATGAAACGAGATTTCCATGTGCTTGTCGGCGCTGGGCTGGAAGCTCTTGTTGCCATCGAGCGTGTTGGCGGTGCTCTTGTTGATGATGTAGCCCTGGCCCAGCAAGGCGCGGCGCGCCGCTTCGCATACCGCTTTTTCGCTGCCCGGGAAACTGCGCGAGAACGCACTGGTGTCAGTGAATTCTTCCTGATGGTAGAACGCGGCGCGGTTGTTCGCGCAGCCGGCAAGCGTCAAGGCGGTCAGGCACAGCAGGGCAGTGGGGGTAAAAAAACGCGGGCGCGACATGCAGCATTCTCCGACGACAGATTCTGGTGGCCTGAATTGTAAGGGATTCGCCAGCGCCGGGCTGGAAAGGCTTGGTAAATATCGGTAACGCAGGGCCTCAACGAGCGTTTGCCATGCCTGCTATGCTAACGGGATCGATCCAACCGAGCCCTCGACATCATGACCACATTGCAAGCCCTGTTAGGCATAGAACATCCCTTGATCCAGGCGCCGCTGGCCGGCGTGCAAGACCATGGTTTGGCCGCTGCGGTGTCCAACGCCGGCGCGCTCGGCTCGTTGCCCTGTGCCATGCTGGCCGCGCCTGCGTTGCAGAGTGAACTGGAAAAACTGCAGGCCGCCACCGACCGGCCCTATAACGTCAATTTCTTCGCCCACACCAATCCGGTTCCCGACCCGTCTCGCGAGGCCGCCTGGCGCCAGGCGCTGGCACCTTACTACGCCCAGTTCGATATCGACCCGGCCAGCATCGGCGCCGGACCGGGACGGCAGCCTTTCAGTGCCGAGTCGGCCGAGCTGCTGGCCCGTTTCAAGCCAAAGGTGGTCAGTTTTCATTTCGGCCTGCCGGCGCCTGAAGCGATGCAACGCATTCGTGACTGGGGCGGACGCATCATTGCCTCGGCCACCACCGTGGCCGAAGCGCGCTGGCTGGCCGAGCGCAGCGTCGATGCGGTCATCGCCCAGGGCGTCGAGGCCGGTGGTCATCGGGGCATCTTCCTGAGCGACGACCTCACCACGCAGGTAGGCCTGTTTTCGTTATTGCCGCAGATCGTGCAGGCGGTATCGGTGCCGGTGATCGCCGCCGGCGGCATCGCCGACGCCAATGGCGTGGCCGCCGCGATGGCGCTCGGCGCGGCCGGGGTGCAGGTGGGAACGGCTTACATGCTGTGCCCGGAGGCCACCACCAGCGCCGTACACCGTGCAGCGCTCAAGAGCGAAGGCGCGGTGCATACAGCGCTGACCAATCTGTTTACCGGTCGCCCGGCACGCGGCATCGTCAATCGTGTCATCCGGGAGCTGGGTCCCATTAGTGCAGCGGCGCCAGCGTTCCCCTTGGCGACGGCCGCCATTGCACCGCTGCGCGCCAAGGCCGAGGCGCAGGGCAGTGGTGAATTCACTTCGCTATGGGCCGGCCAGAATGTGAGTGGTTGCCGCGAAATCGCTGCCGCCGAACTGACAGCGACTTTGCTTGAAGGGCTGTATCGACACCGCTGATTGTCAGCATTGAAAGAGTATTTATCAATGAGCGGGAATTGCCGGGCGAGCGGCATTGCGTAGTGCAAAATCGCTTGTGCAATTGCCGCGCTGTAAGTAATGTTCAAGTTTTTCAAGGTATCGTTTTCCATCAGGACGATCGTGAGCCCATGCGAGGAGCCGCAGGGTTCCAATAAATGGTTTGTTGAAGATGGCAATGGATAAAAATCAGAAAGTCGAGCTGGAGCGTATCCAGCGGGAGCTGGTCGAAGCCCATAACCGGGCAGCGTGGCAGATGGCTGCCACCATCATCAAGGCGTCGCTGGTGAAGGACGGCATGGATCAACCGCCTACTGCGGCCGAACTGGCCGACCTCAACGCCACCATCACCAACCTGCGCAGCGTCGCCGAAGACGCACTGGAACTGCTCAAGCGCTGACATGCCGCGCACCTGCGCCCTGGCGTCACACCTCTCATGGCTACGGCCGCGTCACATTGTTGTCATACGGGTTGCATACAATCCGCGACTGATCAAAATCATGACGCGGGTACGAGCACGGTGAACAGCCCTTTCAGTCTTGCCCCGACCAGGGGCTCCCACATCTACCAGCCAACTGCCGGCAACCTGGCGGTCAGTGTTCCCGTCGTCCCGTTCGACGAGAACAATGCGCGGGTGCTGGAGATATTCGGGCAGCATCGCGAGCTGGTGAGCCTGCCCGTGGTCGAGCAGGATCGTCCGATCGGATTGATCAGCCGGCATATCTTCATGTCGCAGATGTCCAAGCCGTATCACCGCGAACTGTACGAACGCAAGAGCTGCATCGCCTTCATGGACAAGGATCCGCTGATCGTCGATGTCGGCACCCCCATCGAAACGCTGGGTGCGCTGGCGGTGGCCTCCGGTGACAAGACCCTGGCCGACGGTTTCCTGATCGTGGAAGAAGGGCGTCTTGCCGGATTGGGGTCCGGCCTGGCGCTGATGCGCGAACTGGTGAGCCTGCAGGTCGAGAAGAACCGGCAGGTGATGCAGAGCATCGATTACGCCAGCGTGATCCAGCGCGCCATGCTGAGCACTTCGCGCAGCGCGATGTCGGCGGCGCTGGCCGACGCTTGCCTGGTATGGGAGCCGCGCGATGTCGTCGGCGGCGACTTCTATCATTTCGAGCAGCACGCCGATGGTTGGTTCGCCGCCGTTGCCGACTGCACCGGGCATGGCGTGCCGGGTGCCTTCCTGACCCTGATCGCCTCGTCCTGCCTGAAGCAGGCCATCGAGCAATGCGGGCCGCGCGATCCGGCGCGACTGATGGGCGAAGTCAATCGCGCCATGAAGCGGGTGCTGGGACAGCACGCCGGCGCCGACAAGCCTTCCGAATCCGACGATGGCATGGATGCCTGTTTCTTCTGGTACCAGGCCGAGACCCGCAGCCTGACCACGGCCAATGCCAAGATGTCGCTGTTCGTGCTCGAGCCCGGACAGGACAATGTACAAACGGTCGATGGCGAGCGCGTCGGCCTGGGCTATGTCGACACCACCGATGACATGACCTGGAGCAGCCGCACCATCGCATTGGCGCAGGACGCCATGATCGTGGTGTGCAGCGACGGCGTTATCGACCAGATCGGCGGCCCCAAGCACATCGCGTTCGGCAAGCAGCGCCTGCGCCAGGCGTTGCTGGCCCATCGTGCACTGCCGATGGCCGAGCTGGGGCGCGAGGTCATGGCAGCGTATTCGACTTACCAGGCGCAGCAGCGTCGTCGTGACGACGTCACGTTTTTTGGATGCCGTGTGGAGTCGACCTCCACTGGCCAAAGCGAGCAATCAAGATGAGCGGCATTGAACAGGAATGGGCCGATTTCCATAGCTACGTGGAGCGGCGCGACGTGATCTTCTATTACGTCGGTTATTTTTCTCAGAGCATCATTGCGGCCATGGCCGACGCCGTCAAGCTGCGCGTGGAGCAGACCGGCGCGGTGGCGCAGACGCGTCGCAAGCTGTTTTCGTCCTTCATCGAAATGGCCCAGAACATCGTGCATTACTCGGCCGATTCGTACCAGAAGGAAGGGCAGGGCGAGACTTCGATGCGCCACGGCGCGGTGTTCATCTCGCACACCGATGATCGTTATTACCTGCATTGCGCCAATCCGGTCAATGCCGAGATTGCCGAACGCCTGCGCGCCAAACTGGCGCATCTGCGTTCGCTGACGATGGATGAAATCAAGTCGGCCTACAAGGAAACCCTGCGCTCGGAGACGCCGGCCGACAGCAAGGGCGCCGGGTTGGGGCTGCTGACGATGGCGCGGGACGCAAGCGCGCCGCTTGATTTCGAGTTTTCGGCACCGGGCACGGATGGCAGTTCGATGTTCTATCTGCGCGCCACCATTTAAAAGAAAGGGCTTACCATGCAGGCCCGTCTAGCTTTCTGATCGAGTCTATGGATAACTTATTTATCGCCGCCAGTGCCAGTTCTCCCGAGGTCGATTTTCGCTTCGAAGAACGGATTCTCTCGCTCAAGGGTGAGTCATACCCCGAGAACGCCGCGCAGTTCTGGGGCGACATCATCTCGACCTTGCGCGCCTTCCTGGCGCAGGATGAAGTGGCGTCACCCATTACGGTCAACGTGGCATTGGCCTATTTCAACAGTTCCAGCACCAAGATGCTGTTTTCGTTGTTCGACGCGCTCAACGAAAAAGCCGAAGCCGGTACCGAAGTGATTCTCAACTGGTATCACGACGAAGAAGACGACACCATCTTCGAGTTCGGCCAGGAGTTGAAGGAAGACTTTGCCGACCTGGTGTTTCATGACCATGCGGTAACCAGCTGATGAGCGACGTCGACCTCTTCGAAGCTGAAGCTGCCGCGCTGGCGCGGGCCAGTCAGGTGCTTGACAGCCCGGCCGCTGACGTCGTGCACTATCGCGATGCGCTTGAGCAACTGGTGCAGAATTACGGTCAACTGATGCGTCAGAGCCGCCGCCTGATTTCGCGCAGCGACCGCACCGAGCGCGAACTCAATGCGCTCAATGCGCGGCTGCAGCAGTTGAGCGACGAGCTGGACTACAAGGCGCGCCACGACAATCTGACCGGCGCCCTTAATCGCGGTGCGGTGTTTGATTCGGCGCGCAGCATACTCGAAGAGTCGGCGCTGTCGTTGATCGTGCTCGACATCGATTTCTTCAAGCGCATCAACGACGAGTTTGGCCATCCCGCCGGCGACGCCGTGATTCGCGAACTGGTCCAGCGACTGCGCCAGGGCTTGCAGGGTGAAGGCTTGATCGGTCGCGTCGGTGGCGAGGAATTCTCGGTGCTGCTGGCCGACATGCCGCTGGAAGCGGCGGTGCAGGCTGCAGAAAACATCCGCCAGGTCATCATCGGCGAACCCTTCGCATGCTTGCCGATGCACCCGGTAACGGCCAGCTTCGGCGTCTCATGGAGCGCCGCAGGAGGTGACTTCGAAAGCGCCTATGCGCGCGCCGACGAAGGGCTTTATCGCGCCAAGCGGGGCGGTCGCAATCGGGTGGAGGGCAATGGCTGAGGTGTGACGGCCATGGCTGACGCCAACGCATTGCCCTCAGAAAAATTGCGTGACCCTTCTGCGCTCGCTGCTATAATGCGATCCGCTTTCGGCAGCCATGCCGGAACCCACTGGCCTGAGTGGTGAAATTGGTAGACACAGCGGACTTAAAATCCGCCGCTTACCTGGAAAGGGGCGTACCGGTTCGATTCCGGTCTCAGGCACCAGCACTAATTAAAGAAGTCAATCCACTCTCCGGCGATCGGCCTGTTGCCGCGTCGCTGCGATCTGAATCAAGGTTGCGCCACCCCCATCAATGCTGCAGTCTCGCCAAGGCTCCCTGGCAGAGTAAAATACCGTCTTCATCCACCACCAAGAGCGGCGACCATGACGGAAGCGGTAGTGAAGACGGTGCAATGCATTTCTCCCGCCGGGCTGCACAGCATGGCCTACAAGGAATGGGGCGATCCGCGCAATCCTAATGTGCTGGTGTGCGTGCACGGGGTAACCCGGGTGTCGGACGACTTCGACCGGCTGGCGCGCGAGCTCTGCGATACCTATCGGGTGGTGTGTCCGGACATCGTCGGCCGTGGCCGCTCGGGGCGCCTGTTGAACCCGCAGTTCTATACCATTCCGCAATACGTCAGCGACATGGTCACCCTGCTGGCCAGGCTCGATGCCGAACTGGTCGACTGGTTCGGTACTTCCATGGGCGGGCTGATCGGGATGGTGCTGGCGTCGATGCCCGAGAACCCGATCCACAAGCTGGTGCTCAACGATATCGGTCCGTCCATCAATGGCGCCGCGCTGGCGCGTATCGGCGACTACATCGGTCAGGACGTGCGCTTCGATACCTTCGACGAGGCGGCCCAGTACATCCGCACCATCTCGGCCAGCTTTGGTCAGCACAGCGACGAAGAGTGGCACAAGCTGGCCGCCGATGTGCTGCGCCAGAACGCGCAGGGCCAGTGGATCCGGCATTACGACCTGGCGCTGGCGCTGCCCTTCAAGCTGTCTACGCCCGAGGCGGCCAGCGCCGGCGAGCAGATGCTGTGGGCCGCTTACGATGCGTTGCGCTGTCCGACCCTGCTGGTGCGCGGCGCGCAGTCCGACCTGCTGCTGCCGGAGACCGCGCAGCAGATGACCCAGCGCGGGCCGCGCGCCACGCTGGTGGAATTGCCCGACGTCGGGCATGCGCCCACCTTCATGCACGCGCCCCAGATCGAGGTGGCGAAGAAGTTCCTGCTGGGTTGAGAAACCGTTATTTTTATTAGTGCCGATTGCTTCGGCCTCATCACGAAACAAGGGAAACATCATGTCAGTACAACGTCTGCACGTCGGCAAGCGCCTCTCCGAAGTGGCGATCCATAACGGTACGGTCTATCTGGCCGGCCAGATCGCCGAAGACACCACGCAGAACATCGAAGGCCAGACCCGTGAGGTGCTGGGGCATGTCGATCGCCTGCTGGCCGAGGCCGGCAGCGACAAGAGCCGGATCCTGTCGTGCCAGATCTATCTGTCCGACGTCAAGGACTTCGCCGGCATGAATACGGTCTGGGATAGCTGGGTGGCCGATGGCAATGCGCCGCCGCGTGCCACTGTCGAATCCAAGCTGGCCCGTCCGGAGCTGCTGGTCGAGATTATCATCGTCGCGGCCCAGAAGTAAGCCCATGGTTTCGGTAGCAGGCACCCAGGGCGAAGGCCTGGCCGCATTGACCGCCGGTCTTGGCAGCGCCGAGGCCGAGCGCCTCGAGAAGGCGCTGGCCGAGCTCGAGCCGTTGTATGCCGAGCGGCAGATTCCGTCCGGACAGAACGCGCTGCAGTTCGTGCTGTCGGTCGTGACGGTACTGACGGCACTCAATGTCGATGTCGAGACTCGCCTGGCGGGCTTGCTGTTCGAGCTCAAGATGATTCACCCCGAGTTCGACGAGCAACTCGAGGAGCGCTTCGGAAAAGAGACTGCCGACCTGGTCGGTGGCGTGCGCCAGTTGATGCGCTTTCACAGCCTGACCTTCCAGGCGCCGCAGCAAGAAGTATTGCGCGGCAAGCACGCCGCCCAGCAGGCCGCGTCGCAGGTCGAGACATTGCGCAAGATGCTGCTGGCGATGGCTTCCGACATGCGGGTGGTCCTGGTGCGCCTGGCGTCGCGGGTGGCGACGCTGCGTTACTTCGCCGAAACCAAGCAGGAGAATGACGCCAGTCGCCAATATGCGCGCGAGACCTTCGAGCTGTATGCGCCGTTGGCCAATCGCCTGGGGATCTGGCAACTGAAGTGGGAGCTGGAAGACCTGTCGTTCCGCTTCCAGGAGCCGGCCACCTACAAGCGCATCGCCAAGATGCTCGAAGAGAAACGTCTCGAGCGTGAACAGTTCGTGGCCGACGCCATCACGCGCTTGCGCTCGGAGCTGGCGGCGCTCGACATCCGGGCTGAAGTCAGCGGCCGGCCGAAGCACATCTACAGTATCTGGAACAAGATGCGCGGCAAGTCGCTCGACTTTTCCGAGCTCTATGACGTGCGCGCTTTCCGGGTGATCGTGGGCGACGTCAAGACCTGCTACACGGTGCTGGGCATCGTGCATGACATCTGGACCCCGATTCCCGAAGAGTTCGACGACTATATATCGCGTCCCAAGGCCAACGGCTACCAGTCGCTGCATACGGTGGTGATGGCCGAGGACGGTCGCGCCATCGAAGTGCAGGTGCGCACGCACGAGATGCATTATTTCGCCGAATACGGCGTGGCCGCGCACTGGCGCTACAAGGAAAGCGGCGGCTCCAATTTTGCCGCCCAGAAGTACGACGAAAAGATTGCCTGGCTGCGCCAGCTGCTGGCATGGAAGACCGAAGTCACCGACGCCGTGGTCGACGAGGGCGAGGTGCGACGCGACCTGGCCGAAAAACTCAAGGCCGCCGCGCTGGACGAGCGCATCTATGTGCTCACCCCGCAGGCGCGGGTGATCGAATTGCCCAGCGGCGCCACGCCGATCGATTTTGCGTATCACCTGCACAGCGATGTCGGTCATCGCTGCCGCGGCGCGCGGGTGGATGGCGTGATGGTGCCGCTCAATACCCCACTCAAGAATGGCCAGACGGTCGACATCATCACCGTCAAGAGCGGCCCCGGGGTAGGGCCTTCGCGCGACTGGCTCAGCCCTGGCTACGCCACCAGCAGCCGGACCCGCTCCAAGGTGCGCGCCTGGTTCAACGCCATCGAGCAGCAGGAAACCCTCTCGGTCGGCCGCGGCCTGCTTGAAAAGACCTTGCAGCGCGAGGGCAAGACCGCCGTCAATCTGGAAGAGCTGGCCCAGAAACTGGGCTTTGGCAAGGTCGACGATCTTTGCCTGTCGCTGGGCAAGGACGAATTCAGCCTGCGCCATGTCGAACAGGCGCTGCATGATGCCGAAGCCAGGAAGCCCGAGGTCGACGACGAGGCGGCGATTACCCGCAAGAGTCGCGCCTCCAGTATTGTGCAGGGGGCCAAGTCAGGCGTGCTGGTGGTGGGCACCGACGGTTTGCTGACGCAACTGGCGCGCTGCTGCAAGCCGGCGCCGCCGGATGTGATTGCCGGTTTCGTCACGCGCGGCAAGGGCGTCTCGATTCATCGCATGAATTGCAAGAACTTTGCCGAGATGAGTGCGCAGGCGCCGGAGCGGATCATTCAGACCACCTGGGGTTCGCCGGCGCGCGATACGGTCTATCCGGTCGATATTTTTGTGCTGGCCAGCGATCGACAGGGGCTGCTGCGCGATATTTCTGATATCTTCTTGCGCGACAAGATCAACGTGATTGGTGTGAGCACGCAAAGTGCAAAGGGCCATGCGCGCATGGCCTTCACCGCCGAGATCGGTTCGACCGAACAACTGCAGAAAGCATTGACGGTTATTCGTGATGTGAAGGGCGTGATCGAGGCCAAGCGGCAGTAACTTAAAAAAGTTTTAGTTTTTTGTAATTTACCCCTTGGCAAAACTGAAAAGCTCTCCTATAATCTTGTTCTTCGTTAGGCGCGTAGCTCAGCTGGTTAGAGCACTACCTTGACATGGTAGGGGTCGTTGGTTCGAGTCCAATCGTGCCTACCAATTCTTCTGTTGATGCAGTGAATTGGATAACGAAGTCAAACTGAAATGGAAGCGCATTCGCGGCTTCCATTTTTGTTTTCTGCGGTGCATTTTCTTTTCTTCTCCCGCTGGCATCGGATTAACTCCGAGCGTAGATCAAACTTTGTATGATTTTTTTTGAGTTTGGCTTTGCTGTGCTGCGGAAACATTTCCAAATTGCTTTAAACTTGCGGTAGTTCGAATCATTTTCGATATTTGCACTCGAAGCACAATCTTCCTACGGATGTTGAATTAGCTATGGCAGTGGATGATCAGTATTTTCTCGTTGTCGACGATTTTTCGACCATGCGGCGCATCGTCAGTGGTCTTCTGAAAGAGTTGGAGTACACCCGGATCGTCGAGGCCGACGATGGCTCATCGGCGCTCAAGGTGCTGGAGGCGGGTGCCTTGGGCGTCACCTTCGTGCTCACTGACTGGAATATGCCGGTCATGGATGGCCTGACCTTGCTCAAGAAGATCCGCTCCACGCCGGCGCTGGCGCATCTGCCGGTGTTGATGATCACGGCCGAGGCCAAGAAGGAAAACATCGTCGAGGCTGCGCAATCGGGGGCTGATGGTTATATCGTCAAGCCGTTCAATGCGGCCACCTTGAAGGAAAAGATCGAGAAGATCCTGGCGCGACGCGCTCAGCTCGCCAAGGCGGCTACCTAAGCAATAAGTGGTTGTTGTAATGGCTTGGCGTGAAGCGAAAACGGCATCCCGAGGGGTGCCGTTTTGCATTGCCGGGAATTGCGGGTGGGCTTAGCTGCGACCTATGCCAAACAGCGGCAGTATCTCACCGTGCGTCCAGCCTTTGATTTCATGGCCGTCCAGTAGCACGCGGTACTCGCTGTGGCGCTGGCCGTCTTCGGTCTCGACGGTGCGGCTCTGCAGTGTGTACTCGACATTGTTGATGACAGTAAGGTGTTCTATGCAGTGTTGTTCGTCCGACATGATGCGCTTCTCCGAATATCTAAATCAATCGTATCACGGGGCGGTTTGCACTCTGTCTGAAAAAAGTGGCATACCGTCGTATTTGCATTTGTAAAAGGCGAAGTTGGCAGTCGGGACATCAACTGCATGATGTTTGTTATAATTACGTCCTTTGCGCTTGTCGGTGTTGTCCGGGCAGGTGGCGAAATCATTGAATTTACTTCTATATAAGAGCGAGAAAGGCGAATCGGTTATGACACCGCGAACTAGCACTGGAAATATCTTGCGACGCTAGTCGGGTTCTTTTTCGTCCTCTGGAAAAGCGCGGCTGGCCCGCGTTTTTTTTCGTCTTCATTTTTGTATTACCCACCCAATTCAGGCAAGGCAGCGACGCTGCCGACACGGAGCACATTATGGTTTCAGTTCGTCTTCCCGATGGTTCTCAACGTCAATTCGACGGTCCCGTGACCGTGGCCCAGGTTGCGGCCAATATCGGCACCGGCCTGGCCAAGGCAGCCCTGGCCGGTCGCGTCGATGGCAAGCTGGTCGATACCTCCTATCTGATCGAGCAGGATGCCGAGCTGGCCATCGTCACCGACAAGGATGCCGATGGCCTCGACGTGATCCGTCACTCGACTGCCCACTTGCTGGCCTATGCGGTAAAGGAGTTGTTTCCCGATGCCCAGGTGACCATCGGTCCGGTGATCGAAAACGGCTTCTATTACGACTTCTCGTACAAGCGCCCCTTTACGCCCGAGGATCTGGCTGCCATCGAGAAGAAAATGGCCGAGCTGGCCAAGAAGGATGAGCCGGTTACCCGCAAGGTCCTGCCGCGCGATGAAGCCGTCAGTTATTTCAAGTCGATCGGCGAAGCCTACAAGGCCGAGATCATTGCCTCGATTCCGCAAAACGAAGATGTGTCGCTGTACAGCGAGGGTAGCTTCACCGACTTGTGCCGTGGTCCGCACGTGCCGTCCACTGGCAAGTTGAAGGTGTTCAAGCTGATGAAGCTGGCCGGCGCCTACTGGCGTGGTGATTCCAAGAATGAAATGCTGCAGCGGGTGTACGGCACGGCTTGGGTCAAGAAGGAAGACCAGGAGGCCTACCTGCACATGCTGGAAGAGGCCGAGAAGCGCGACCACCGCAAGCTGGGCCGTGCACTGGACCTGTTCCACTTCCAGGAAGAGGCGCCAGGCCTGGTGTTCTGGCACCCCAAGGGTTGGTCGATCTGGCAACAGGTCGAGCAGTACATGCGTCGTGTCTACCAGGATAGTGGTTATCAGGAAGTCAAGGCGCCGCAGATCCTGGATCGTTCGCTGTGGGAAAAGACCGGCCACTGGGATAACTATCGCGACAACATGTTTACCACTGAGTCCGAGAGTCGTGCCTATGCGCTCAAGCCCATGAATTGCCCGGGTCATATCCAGATCTACAATTCCGGCCTGCACAGCTATCGCGACCTGCCGCTGCGCTTCGGCGAGTTCGGCCAGTGCCATCGCAACGAGCCATCCGGCGCGTTGCACGGGATGATGCGCGTGCGCGGCTTTACTCAGGATGATGGGCACATCTTCTGCACCGAAGACCAGATCCAGGAAGAGGTGGCAGCCTTCAACCGTGTGGTGCGTGAGGTATACGACTGCTTCGGCTTTACCGATGTTGCCGTGAAGCTGGCGTTGCGGCCTGAAAAGCGTATTGGCGCTGAAGAAGTCTGGGACAAGGCCGAGAACGCGCTGCGTGAAGCGATTCGCGCCTCCGGCACCGAGTGGGAAGAGTTGCCGGGCGAGGGCGCTTTCTATGGTCCGAAGATCGAATATCACCTGAAGGATTCGATCGGTCGCTCCTGGCAGTGCGGCACCATGCAGGTCGATTTCTCGATGCCGGCCCGCCTGGGCGCCGAATATGTGACCGAGGACAACGGTCGCAAGGTGCCGGTCATGCTGCACCGGGCGATTGTCGGCTCGCTTGAGCGTTTCATTGCCATCCTGATCGAAAACCATGCCGGCGCCATGCCGTTGTGGTTGGCGCCGGTGCAAGTTGTCATCTTGAATATTTCCGACGCGCAAGCCGATTATGTGAAGGACGTTGCACAAACGCTGAAAAAACAAGGGTTTAGGGTAGAGACCGATTTGCGCAACGAAAAGATTACCTATAAAATACGGCAGCATTCGATTCAGAAGCCGCCATATATCCTTGTGGTGGGCGACAAAGAACGGGATGCAAACACTGTGGCCGTGCGTGCGCGGGGCAATGTCGATCTGGGCGTAATGCCGATCGACGCCTTGGTGGAGCGCCTCAAGACTGAGGTCGACACCAAAGCCTGATAGACAGAGAGCCTGGCTCTCTGTGCGCAAGGAGCACCGCTTTATTCATTGGATGTCAAAAGGAAACTGCAATAGCTACTGACAAGTCGCATCGCCTAAATCGCGAAATCACTGCACCAGAGGTGCGTTTATCGGGTGTCGAAAACGAACCTTTGGGTATCGTCAGCCTGGCTGAAGCGTTACGTCTGTCTGAAGAGGCAGAAGTGGATCTCGTCGAGATCGCGCCGACTGCCGTGCCTCCGGTCTGCCGTTTAATGGATTACGGCAAGTTCAAGTACCAGGAGCAGAAAAAGGCGCACGAAGCCAAACTCAAGCAGAAGGTCATCCAGGTCAAGGAAATCAAATTCCGTCCTGGTACCGATGATGGCGATTACAACATCAAGGTCCGCAACATGACCAAGTTCCTGGAAGAGGGCGACAAGGTCAAGATCACGCTGCGTTTCCGTGGCCGTGAAATGGCCCACCAGGAAATCGGCATGCGCGTTCTGGAGCGCTTGAAGGTCGACCTCGAGCCGTATGCGCAGGTCGAGCAGTTTCCCAAGATGGAAGGCCGCCAGATGATCATGATCATGGCGGCGAAGAAAAAGAAATAACGCGTACGTCTTGCGTGCGCGGTTTGCCGTATGGGGCGATGTCGAAAGATGTCGCCCGTGTTGCGAAAGCGATCTACAGGTAGGCCGACAAAGGATTTGCCGGCTGCCGTCAGTCACATGACGGCGGTCGGCGAAAGCAGTGGGGTTACCCCGCTGTCAAATAAGTGAGAGCAGGCATCAAAGAGCAGCGATTGTTGCTGCCACCTGCAATCATCAAAAAATGGAGCTGTCCAAAAGGACAGATTTGCTATGCCTAAGATGAAGTCGAAGAGCAGCGCGAAGAAACGTTTTCGCGTGCGCCCGGGCGGTACTGTCAAGCGCGGTCAAGCCTTCAAGCGTCACATCCTGACCAAGAAGACCACCAAGAACAAGCGTCAATTGCGCGGTGCAGTGGAAGTTCATGACACAAACATGAATTCCGTGCGCGCAATGCTGCCGTTCGCTTAACCTCACACTCATACTAAAGGAGCTACTATGCCTAGAGTCAAACGTGGGGTAACAGCACGTGCCCGTCACAAAAAAGTCCTCGCCCTTGCCAAGGGTTACCGTGGTCGTCGCAAAAACGTATACCGCATTGCCAAGCAAGCGGTCATGCGTGCAGGTCAATACGCCTACCGCGATCGCCGTAACAAGAAGCGCGTTTTCCGTGCCCTGTGGATCGCTCGTATCAACGCCGCTGCTCGTCAGCATGGCGTGACCTACAGCGTGTTCATGAACGGCCTGAAGCGTGCTTCGATCGAGCTGGACCGCAAGGTTCTGGCCGACATGGCTGTCACCGACAAGGCTGCTTTCCTGGCCATCGTCAATCAGGTGAAGGCCAACATCGCTGCGGCCTGATCGCCAGCGTGTTGATGCGGCAGCCGGCCGCTGATGCATGACGCATGAAGTACAACAGCAGCCGGCGCTGCAAAATCCTGCGGGGCAGAGGTGAAATACCGATGCCCCGTATGTTTTTGATCCACGCATTCGTGGATTTTCTTCTTTTCGACTTCGTCGTCGGATTTTCGATTGGAGCGAGATTTACCGCATGAATCCCCTAGACCAACTCGTGGTGCAGGCGCAGAGCGACTTTGCCAGCGCCACTGATGCCGCCGCCCTGGAAAACGCCAAAGCCAGGTATCTGGGCAAGACCGGCCAGATTACCGAGCAGATGAAGGGCCTGGGCAAGCTGGCGCCGGAAGAGCGCAAGACGCAAGGGGCGATCATCAATGTCGCCAAAGAGAAAATCGAAACCGCGCTCACCGCGCGTCGCGACGAACTGGCCAATGCGCAGATGCAGTCGCGCCTGAATGCCGAAGCCATCGATGTCACCTTGCCGGGCCGCGGCCGTGGCGCCGGCGGCATCCATCCCGTGATGCGTTCCTGGCAGCGCGTCGAAGAGATCTTCCATTCGATCGGATTCGATGTGGCCGACGGCCCCGAGATCGAAACCGACTGGACCAATTTCACGGCGCTCAACAGCCCCGAAAACCATCCTGCACGTTCGATGCAGGATACCTTCTACATCGAAGGCAACGACAGCGCCGGCAAGCCGCTGCTGCTGCGTACCCACACCAGCCCGATGCAGGTGCGCTATGCGCGCATGAACAAGCCGCCGATCAAGGTCATCGCGCCGGGTCGCACCTATCGTGTCGACAGCGATGCCACCCATTCGCCGATGTTCCATCAGGTCGAAGGCCTGTGGATTGCCGAAGACATCAGCTTCGCCGACCTCAAGGGCGTCTACCTCAATTTCGTCAAGGCCTTCTTCGAGACCGACGATCTGCAGGTGCGTTTCCGTCCGTCGTATTTCCCGTTTACCGAACCCTCGGCCGAGATCGACATCGCCTTCGGCAGCGGTCCCCTGAAGGGCCGCTGGCTGGAAGTCTCCGGCGCCGGCCAGGTGCACCCGACGGTGGTGCGCAACATGGGTCTCGATCCCGAGCAGTACATCGGTTTTGCATTCGGCTCCGGCCTTGAGCGCCTGACCATGCTGCGCTATGGCATCAGCGACCTGCGCCTGTTCTACGAAGGCGACCTGCGCTTCCTCAAGCAATTCAATTAAACCGATAACGAGCGGCGCCGCGCATGATCGCGGCGCGTGTTGGTGCATAGCCGAAAGTCTGAATCATGCAATTCTCTGAAAACTGGTTGCGTACGATGGTCGATCCGAACATGACGTCGGATGAACTCTCGCATTTGCTGACGATGTCCGGCCTCGAAGTGGAAGAGGTCGAGCCGGTTGCACCGCCCTTCACCAATGTGGTGGTGGGCGAAGTGCTGGAAGTGAGCAAGCATCCTGATGCCGACCGTCTTAACGTTTGCCGTGTCAACGTGCACACCGGCACCATCCTCAATATCGTCTGCGGCGCGCCCAATGTGCGTGCCGGTCTCAAGGTGCCGTGCGCGATGGTGGGCGCGGTGCTGCCGCCGGGCGCCGATGGCAAGCCGTTCGAGATCAAGGTCGGCAAGCTGCGTGGCGTCGAATCGCAGGGCATGTTGTGCTCGGCGCGTGAGCTGAAACTGTCCGAAGAGCATGGCGGCCTGCTGGAGCTGCCCGATGATGCGCCGGTCGGTCAGAATTTCCGCGACTACCTGCAACTGAACGACCTCAAGTTCACCATCAAGCTGACCCCCAACAAGGCGGACTGCCTGTCGGTGCTGGGTGTGGCGCGCGAAGTGTCGGCGCTGACCGGCGCGCCGTTGAAGGCGCCCGTGTTCCAGCCGGTATCGGTGAGCCTCGACGAAAAACTGCCGGTGCGCATTTCGGCGCCGGACCTGTGCGGTCGCTTCGCCGGTCGTGTCATTCGTGGCCTCAACGCCCACGCTGCTACACCGCAATGGATGAAGCAACGCCTGGAGCGCAGCGGTCAGCGCCCGATCTCGGCCCTGGTCGACATCTCCAACTACGTCATGCTGGAGCTGGGGCGTCCATCGCATGTCTTCGACCTCGACAAGATCCATGGCAGCCTCGACGTACGCTGGGGCCGCAAGGGCGAGTCGATCAAGCTGCTCAATGGCAACACTGTCGAAGTCGACGAATGGGTCGGCGTGATCGCCGACGACAAGGAACTCGAATCGCTGGCCGGCATCATGGGCGGCGACGCCACTGCCGTCTCGCTCGACACCACCAACATCTACCTCGAAGCCGCGTTCTGGTTTCCGCAGGCGATCCAGGGCCGTGCGCGTCGCTATAACTTTTCGACCGATGCAGCGCATCGCTTCGAGCGTGGCGTCGACTTCGCCACCGTGGTCGATCATATCGAACGCATCACCGCCTTGCTGATCGAGATCTGCGGTACGGCCCAGACCCGGATCGGTCCGATCGATGACCAGGTGGTCAACCTGCCGCAACGTGCGCCCGTGACCTTGCGCACTGCACGCGCGGCCAAGGTGATCGGCGTGGCGATCAACGACGACATGGTCGCCGATATCTTCAAGCGCCTGGGTCTGCAGTTCAGCCAGGAACCTGGCCTGTTCTCGGTGACGCCACCTTCGTATCGCTTCGATATCGAAATCGAAGAAGACCTGATCGAAGAAGTCGCACGCGTCTATGGCTTCGAGAACATCCCCGCGTTGCCGCCGGTGGCCGCCAATGCGATGCGCATCGCGCCCGAGAACACGCGTTCGCTGTTTGCGATCCGTCGCCAGCTGGCCGACCTTGATTACCAGGAAGTGATCAACTTCAGCTTTGTCGATACTGCGTGGGAAGCCGATTTCGCCGGCAATACCGATCCCATCAAGTTGCTCAACCCGATTGCCAGCCAGATGAGCGTGATGCGCTCGTCGCTGTTTGCCGGTCTGGTGGCCAACGCCCGTTACAACATCAACCGCAAGGCCGGCCGCATTCGCGTGTTCGAAGCCGGCGGCGTGTTCGCCAAGAATCCTGCTGCAGTCGACGGCGAATTGTCGGTGGCCGGTTTCGACCAGCCCAAGCGCGTCGCTGCGCTGGCATACGGCCCGGTGCTGGAAGAGCAGTGGGGCCAGGCCAGCCGCAATGTCGACTTCTTCGACCTCAAGGCCGATCTGGAAGCCCTGTTCGCACCGCGCGCACTGCGCTTTGCCCGTATCGAGCACCCGGCGCTGCATCCTGGCCGCAGCGCACAGGTGTTGCTGGGTGAGCAGGCCATCGGCGTGATTGGTGAACTGCATCCGCGCTGGCAGCAAAAGTATGACCTGCCGCTGGCGCCGGTTCTGTTCGAAGTCGATGCCGATGCCTTGCAGCAGCGCGACCTGCCTTCGTATGCCGAAATTTCGAAATTCCCGGCGGTCAGCCGCGACCTGGCGCTGGTGGTCAAGCAGCCGGTCGCAGCCCAGCAATTGCTGGACGTATTTGCTGCTGAAAAGAATGACAACGCTGCTTGCAGTATCATCCAAGCCATTGTTTTATTTGATGAATATCAAGGCAAAGGGCTTGAGGGCGACGAAAAAAGTCTTGCGTTCAGGTTCACGTTGCAAGATACTCAAAACACCCTTCAGGATGACAAGGTCGACATTGCGATGAACGCACTGGTGACAGCCGCAAGCGCAAAGCTTGGCGCCAGATTGCGTGCCTGATGAACCCGCAAGACAATAACAACAGACTGGTCGCAGGCACCGTCACTTTCGCCATGAACAACGTGAATTCGAACGAGTTTCAATCTGTGCTGGACGCCGATCTGCAGCGCGCCGTGCTTGAATCACACGCGCGCTCGCAGGCCGAGAAGAACCTGCCCACGCTGACCAAGGCTGAACTGGCCGAACTTTTGTTCGAGCAGGTCGGTCTGAACAAGCGCGAAGCGAAGGATATGGTCGAAACATTCTTCGATGAAATTCGCAATGCCCTCGAGCGTGGTGAAGCCGTCAAGCTGTCCGGCTTCGGCAACTTCCAGTTGCGTGACAAGCCACAACGCCCGGGGCGCAATCCAAAGACCGGTGAAGAAATCCCCATCACCGCGCGGCGCGTGGTTACTTTCCACGCAAGTCAAAAGCTGAAGGAAATGGTCGAGGATTCGAGCGTCAAGCCGCTTGAGATGTCAGCCTAATCTATGAACGATCGCATTAACAAACCTGCACTGGTGGTGTTGCCGCCTATCCCTGCCAAACGCTATTTCACGATTGGTGAGGTCAGCGAGCTGTGTGGCGTCAAGCCGCATGTGCTGCGCTACTGGGAGCAGGAGTTCACCCAGCTCAAGCCCGTCAAGCGACGTGGCAATCGACGCTATTACCAGCACCACGAAGTGCTGTTGATCCGTCGCATCCGCGAACTGCTGTACGAACAAGGCTTTACCATCAGCGGCGCGCGCAACAAGCTCGATGGCAGCCAGGAACCGGAACAGCCAGAAATCCAGACGCCGCCGCCCATCAGTCTTGATGAAGAAGCAATCGAAGGCGTGCGCACCGAACTGCTGGCCGTATTGCAGTTGCTCAAGCCCGGCGTGTCAACCTGACGAGTCCGGTCCGGGACGCGCTAAAACGAAGCCGCGGCAATGCCGCGGTTTTTTTACGCCGGTGTAGTCCGGTCTCAATCAATTTCAGTAGGGAGCCAGGCAATGGCCTATTTCTGGCGAGAGATGACGGCGGCGGATCTGCCGCAAGTGATGGAGATCGCGGCTTGCGTGCATGTCGGCTATTTCGAATCCGAAGCGGTGTTCGCCGAGCGGCTCGCGCTGTTCGCACCGGGTTGCCTGGTCGCGGTGGAAGAGGGCGCCGAGTCGGCGTTGCTCGGCTACAGCATCATGCATCCCGCGTGTCGTGGCTTGCCGCCGCCACTCAATAGTCTTCTTCGGGCCATCGCACCGCATGCAGATAGTCTGCATCTGCACGATGTCGCAATGCTGCCGAAGGCGCGCGGTCTCGGACTGGGTCGCGCGTTGGTTGCGCGCATGCATTTTCTGATGCGCCATTACCGTCTGGCCTATGCCACGCTGGTTGCGGTGCATGGGTCCGTCCCGTATTGGCAGGCAAGTGGATTTGCCGTGGCCGACGAATCCGCGGAAGGACCATGGGCACGACTTGCCAGCTATGGCGACGAGGCGATCTACATGATCCTGCGTAGCGAGGTAAAGACCTGATTTGTTAGTGATTCCCGTATTGCGAGAATGAGCGGTGCCAGGGGGATGATTTGATTGTTGCAATATTGACCATAGGAATCTTGTATTCCGACAATGCCTAAAAATCTAAAAAATCCGCTCTGGTAGCGGGATTGCGCTTGATGAGTTGATGTTGGCTGGTTTACAATTAATGAAATATTTACAACGTTTGATCTAAATTGATTCGAACGTCCTGATTCTTGATTTGCAGCTTGTTTCGTTAAAGAACTTAGTTTCTAAAACAAAAAGCTTACTCGCCCAAGGGGGTTGCATGTTTGGTCGCCCAACGTCGCTGCTGGCACTGGTTGCCGCAGCTGCATCGATATCTTTCGCATTTTCGGGTTCGGCCCATGCCGCCACTGGCCTGACAGGCACCGAGATCCTGCAACAGTTCAACCTGGTCACACTGGGTAACGCCAACTCCAATTCCCACGTCGATGGCCGCGTCTTTGTGGGCGGCAGCCTGAACGGCGGCGACATGGTCCAGCATGCCAGCAGCACTGCGGCATCAAGCTATGCAGGCCTGACGGTGATGGGCAATGCGACCAACGTGAAGGTCAATGGTCTGGGCGCAGTGATCAACGGCACCCTTTCCAATTCGACCGTCAATACCGGCTCTTCCTATGTCGCCGGCAGCGTCAGCGGCAGCAACCTGAATGGCCCGGCATATGTCGGCGGTGCCAAGAGCGGCAGCAACTTCAATGGCGGACAGGCGAGTACGCCAACGGCATTGATGCAGACCAACCTGGCGGCGTCGACCTCGACCAATTTCGGCACGACCCTGCAAGCGGTCTCGGACAAGCTCAAGGCCGCAGGCGCCAACAGCACCATCTCGATCAGCGGCAACAAAGCCACCTTCAATGCGGTGGGCAACTCCGCAGGCGTGGCCGTGTTCAATCTCGACAACGCCGCCAGTGCAGCGCTGTTCGCGGCAGGCGAATTTACTTTTGCCGTCAGCCACGCCACCACCATCATCATCAATTCCAGCGTGACGTCGGCCACCATTGGCGCCAACTTCCTGGGCGGCCAGGCGCAATCGCTGGGCAGCGCCATTATCTGGAATTTCTATAACGCCACCAGCATCACCACCAACGCCCAGTTCGGTGGTTCGATCCTGGCCACCAAGGCGACGCTGACCAATAACCAGAACATCGAAGGCGGTGTCTACGTCAACAGCCTGCAGCAGAACGGTGAAATTCACCTCCAGGCTTTCAGCGGCAACATCTCGGCTGTGCCCGAGCCTCAGGCCTACGCCAGCATGCTGGGCGGGTTGGCGCTGCTGGGTTTCACCGCGATGCGTCGTCGCAAGAAAGGCGAAGATCGCAGCTGATGTTCGCCTGTCAGGATGGGTATCAAGGGCGCTCGATGTGAATCGGGCGCCTTTAATTTATAGCGGTTGGGTCCTGCCGTAGACCGTGGAACGACCGGACAGGGTCATGGCGATCTGCATCAGCAGATCCTGGGTTGGCGCCGGGGTGCCGTTGGTCGCCAGCATGATCAGCATCAACAGTAATGCGACCAGGGAGCGGCCGCGCAGTGGTCTGGTGCCAGCGGCAGGTGGGCGAAATCCGCGTCTGAAAACTAGCGCGGCGATGATCCCCAGCGCGACGCCGGCGATCACTTCGGATGGCGAGTGCACCTTGATGGCCAGCCGCGAAATGGCAATGAGCAGCACCAGGCCCAGGCTTGCGGCGATCGTCAATAGCTGTTTGCGATGCGGTGCAGCATGTGAGTAGAGTAGGGCGAGCGACAGATAAAGCGTCGTGGCAGAAGCGGCGTGGCCGCTGACACCCGTAAAATTTAGTAAAAGCGGCGCGATTTGCCAGCCCATGAAGATAATCTTGGTCAGTGAGACGAATAGTATCGTCAGACCAAAACAAAGTGCCCAGCGGATTGACTGGCGCCAGAGACGATTAAAGCAAAGCCAGAGATAGATCAGGAGTGCCGCTGGCACCGTGAAGCTGCTATCTCCTAGAAAAGTAACTAGATTCCACATAATTTCCTGTTGTCCTACAAGCGGTGGCGAGCTTATCTGATTGATGTTTTCTGCAGATAAAACGACTATCACATAAATTTCTGGTTGGCAATAATCCTGCTTAGATTTTTTTGCAAAATCACAAAAAATGATGCATGATTGAGCCTAACTTTTTTCCTGTTGCGGCGCAGCAATTTGGCGGAAAACAAGCATCCTTTGTTGCAAATTTATAAAAAGAAAGGGCATTGGGTAGAATGACGTTGCAGGTAAATACCAGTTTTTCTATCCGGGTCGCATCAGGGATCATTGCGGTTCTGACAAGCTCATTGGCTTGCGCCCAGCAGAATTACACCTATGCGAATGCTCCCGTCAATGACGACGTAGTTACGCCCTACGCGCAATATTCGATTACGTATGACGACAACGTCTTGCGGCTGCGCGACGCGGCCCAGGCGCAGTCCGTAATGGGAACCGACAAGATGTCGGACTCATACAGCACCACCGTCGGTGGGCTGCGTATTAACAAGTTGCTCGGGCGTCAGCGTTTCACGATCGACGCCAGCGTTAACCGCACCAAGTTTGATAATTTTTCAGCATTCGATAACGACGGCAAGGACCTGAAGGCTAACTGGAGCTGGGTTGCTGGCCGTTTTCTGAGTGGTGGCGTGGGCTATGTGTACTCGCAAGCGCTGACACCATTTCAGAATTTCCGTGTTTTCGAGCGCAACATCCGTACCACGCAAAGCAAGTTTGCGTCGGTGGGGCTGAAGATGCATCCGGATTGGACGCTACGCGCGTTGTTTACGCAGTTGTCGCTGGGATACAGCATTCCTTCGCAGCAGGTCAATACCTTTACGCAGAACATTTCCGAGCTCGGTCTCGACTATACGCCGCGCAGTGGCAGCACGGTCGGCGTGCAAGCCCGGCACACGGTAGGCAACTATCCGTATTCGACAACGATCAATGGCGCGTTGATCAATAACTCTTTCACGCAGGACGAACTCAAGGCCAAGGTGTTGTGGTTGTACAGTGGCAAGACGCGTTTGCAGTTTCTGGGTGGCATGGTCGATCGCAAGCGCCAGAGCGGCGGAAGTACTAACTATTCCGGGTTCAATGCGCGCTTGATCGGCGACTGGTTGGCCACTGGCAAGACCTCGTTTTCGATGAATCTTTGGCGCGAGATCGGTGGTCTCAATGACGTGGACGCGAACTATGCGCTCACCAATGGCGTCAGTCTGGCCGCCACGCTGGCGTCGAGCGACAAGTTGCGCTTCGACGGCTTGATCGATTACGAAAAACGAAACTACAACGGCGCTGTCCTGATCCAAGGGCTGACCCCGTCGGGTCGCCGCGACAAGTATGAAAGAGCCACTCTGAGCGTGACCTACATGCCGATCAACTCGCTGTCGTTGGTGGCATCGATCTACCGTGAAAACCTGCAGTCCAATATCGACACTTTCGGATACGTCTCCAACGGTGTGGCATTGACAACCCGCTACGAGTTTTGAGGCCAGCAATGAAAGAAATGCATGATCATATGCCGCTGTCCAACATCAAGCCGCATTCGCTGGCGATGTTGTTCAAGCGCGTGCTCGAGCCGGCCCTGATCGTCTGTTATCTGTGGCTCATCACCAAGGTCGAGCACCTGCCATTTACGGGCGACTACTGGGTGCTGTCGATCATGACGTTCTTCGTCAGTTCGTATGTGTTCGGCGAGCTGCATGAGCGTCGCCTGCGCAAGAATGCCAAGGCCATCAAGCTGGTCAGCCCGATCTTCATCGACTGGATCCTGATCGTTGCCATCCTGGTGTTGCTGGGTTACGTATGCGAGTTCTACAGTCAGTTTTCGCTGCGCGTCATCATGCCGTGGATCATCGGTGCGCCATTTGGCCTGCTGGTGACCCAGCACATTCAGCAGCGCGTCATGAAAGACCTGCGCACCAAGGGCGATGTGCAGAAGGCCATCATCATCGGCGTCAATCCGACCGCCCTGAAGCTGGCCGAACGCCTTAACGATTATCCGACGCTGATGGTCGACCTGGTCGGCTTCTTCGACGACCGCGCGATCGGTCGCCAGCCGGCTGGCACCTACACGCCGCTGTTGGGCGGCATGCTGGAAGTGGGCGCCTATGTACGCGAGCACGGCATCAACAGCGTCTATATCAGCATGCCCATCTCGGCCCAGCCACGGGTGCTGCAAGTGATCGACGAACTGCAAGACACCACGGCCTCGATCTACTTCATTCCTGATATCTATATCTTCAACCTGATTCAGGCGCGCTTCGACTATGTCGGCGGCATGGCGGTGATGGCGATCTGCGAGACCCCGTTCCATGGCATGAACAATTTCGTCAAGCGGGTCAGCGACATCGTGCTGGCCTCGGTGATACAGCTGCTGTTGCTGCCGGTGATGCTGGTCATCGCCATCTGCGTCAAGGCTACCTCGCCAGGCCCCGTGATCTTCAAGCAGCGTCGTTACGGCCTGGATGGCGAAGAGATCGTGGTCTATAAATTCCGTTCGATGACGGTGATGGAAGACGGCGGCGCCGTGACCCAGGCCACCAAGGGCGACATGCGCCTGACCAAGATCGGTGGCTTCCTGCGCAAGAGTTCGCTCGATGAATTGCCCCAGTTCTTCAATGTGCTGCAGGGGCGCATGAGCATCGTCGGGCCGCGTCCGCATGCGATCGCCCACAACGAGCTCTATCGCAAGCAGATCAAGGGTTACATGTTGCGTCACAAGGTCAAGCCCGGCATCACCGGCTGGGCCCAGGTCAATGGCCTGCGCGGTGAAACCGAGACCCTCGACAAGATGAAGGCGCGCATCGAGTTCGATCTGGAATACCTGCGTCGCTGGTCGTTGGTGTTCGATCTGTGGATCATCTTCCAGACCGTGCGCATCGTGTTGAAACGCGATAACGCTTACTAAGTATTTGACGGCATGACGCTGGCCATGTCGGCCAATGAGAATGTTGCCTGGTGCACCTTCGCGCCCGCCTGGCTGTGTCCGGCGAGCCGGGGAGCCAGTTGAATCGAACCAAGAAAACAAGAAAATGCGAATTGAAATGCGAAAGCCCAAATTGTCTCGTGGTCTCATTTTTGCAGGCGTGTTGCTGGCGCTGGCCGGATGCGGTGAGAAATCCAAGGATTCCAGTCAGTCGCTGGTGAGGATCAATGGCAGTGAAATTACCATTCACCAACTCAATGCCGAAGTGAAGACGTCGCCGAACTTGCCGATGTCGACGCTGCTCGAAGCGTTGATCAATCGCCAGTTGCTGGTGGATGCGGCCAAGAAAGCCAAGCTCGATGAAGATCCGGCGGTGCTGGCCGAATTGCAGAAGGCGCGCGACACGGTGCTGGCGCAAGCCTACGTGGGCAGCCGTACCGGTAACGTGACGCCGCCGAGCGAGCAGGAGATCGCCCAGTTCTACAAGGACTCGCCCGACAGTTTTGGTCAGCGACGCCAGTATGAATTCAATGAATTGATCATCGAGCCGTCAGCCATGACGCCCGAGATCGAGAAGTTCATGACCGGTAAGAAAAGTATCGATGAAGTGGCTAACTTCCTCAATACCCAGCGCGTGCCTTTCCGGCGTGAAACCGTCAACCGTTTCAGCTCCGAGTTGCCGCCGGTGATGGCCACTAGCTTGCGCACCATGGAACTCGGCACCCTGTTTGTCGTCAAGGAAGCCGGGCAGACGCTGCTGGTGTCCCTGGCCGACTCCAAGTCGATTCCGCTGGGCGCAAATGCAGCCGCACCGCAGATTCGCCAGTTGCTGACGGCCCAGAAGTATACCGAGCAGGTCAACGCGCAGATTACGCCGCTGAGGTCTGCGGCCAAGATCGAATACCTGGCGCGCGGCGAAGCGATCCTGAAGGCGGCGCCCGCTGCAGCCAGCCCGGCCGCCGGCGCGGCAGGCAAGAAAGCCGATGACGGGCACATCCAGCGCGGAGTGGCCGGATTGAAGTAACAGATGCGGCAACAGGCAATCCCCCAGTCCCGATATCCAATCAATATTAAAAACGCAGTGCAATCGAGGTGGCAAAGATGAAAAAAATGATGGCTTGCTTGGCTCTGATCATGATGCTCTTCCAGGGAGGAGCGCATGCGGCGGACGTACCTTTAGGTCCTGGCGACGTGGTGCGCGTCACCATTTATGGCGACGTCAACCAACCGACCGAAACCCGGGTCACCGAAAGTGGCACCATCACCGTGCCGCTGATCGGCGAAGTGCGCGTGGTCGGCCTGTCGTCGACCGGCGCCGAACAGAAGATTGCCAACCAGTTGCGCGACAAGGGCTTCATGCGTGACCCGCAGGTCAACGTGCTGGTGACCAACATGGTCAGCCAGCAGGTGGCCGTGCTGGGGCAGGTGACCAAGCCTGGCCGCTACGTGCTCGACGGCCCCCGCACCGTGACCGACATGGTTGCCAATGCCGGAGGCGTCACGCCTGATGGCGGCGACATCGTCACCCTGGTGCGCACCGATGATGGCGTCACCACGCGCGAACAGATCAACCTCTGGGAGTTGAGTAATGGCGGTGACCAGGCCAAGAACGTCGTGCTGCAGAAGGATGACGTGCTGGTGGTGGAACGCGCCCAGAAATTCTTTATCTATGGTGAAGCTCAACGGCCTGGCATGTATCGCCTGGAACACGCCATGACCGTGCTGCAGGGTCTCTCGGCCGGTGGTGGCCTGACCACACGCGGCACCGAGCGCGGCATGAAGATCAAGCGTCGCGGCGCCGACGGCAAGTTGACCGAAATCAAGGTCGACGATGACACCTTGCTGCAACCGGACGACATCCTGTACATCCGCGAAAGCTGGTTCTGATTAGTCGCACAGGCCTGTTTTGACCGTACCGAACCAGAATATAAGATCGAGAGTCTGCTCATGAATTTTGCCCAGTTATTTCTTATCCTGCGCGCGCGCAAGGGCCTCATCCTGAAGGTGCTTGCCACCGTGGTGCTCGTCACCGTGGTATTGAGCCTGCTGATGCCCAAGACCTACAAGGCCAGCACCAGCCTGGTGATGAACTTCAAGGGCACCGATGCGCTGACCGGTCTGGCATTGCCAGCCCAGTTGACGCCGGGCTACATGCCCACGCAGGTCGATATCATCAACAGCAAGGCGGTCGCCCTGAAAGCGGTGGATGCGTTGAAACTGGCGCAAAGTGCAGACGCGCGTCGCCTGTATGAAGAGCAGACCGGCGGCGTCGGCGACTTCCGCGACTGGCTGGCGCAATTGCTGCTCAAGAAGATCGACGTGGTGCTTTCGCGTGACAGCAACGTGCTCGAGATCACCTACAAGAACAGCGACCCGCAGTTTGCCGCGGCCGTGGTCAACGCCTTCGCCACTGCCTATCAACAGGTCAGCATCGACCTGAAGGTGGCGCCGTCGCAGCAAGCGTCGAGTTACTTCGCCGCTGAAATCCAGCGTCGTCGTGAAGCCTATGACGAAGCGCAGCGCAAGATGTCGAAGTACCAGGAAGATAACGGCATCGTCAATACCGACAATCACTACGATGTCGAAAACACCCGTCTGGGCGATCTGTCGACGCAACTGGTGATGGCCCAGGCCCAGGCGATGGAGGCGACTTCCCGTCGTGCTGCCGCCAGCGGTCCTGGTGCAAGCGAGTCGCCTGACGTGGCCAACAATACGCTGATCCAGACGCTCAAGGCCAATCTGGGCGTGTCCGAATCCAAACTGGCGCAGTTGTCGCAACGCCTGGGCACCAAGCACCCTGATTACCTGTCAGCCAAGGCCGATGCCGACAACCTGCGCGCCGAGTTGAACCGCCAGATCGGCATCGCCTCCAATTCCGTGGGCAACAATGCGGCGGTATTCGTCAAGCGCGAAGCCGAATTGCGCGCCGCTGTTGCCTCGCAGAAAGCCAAGGTATTGGACCTGAACCGCAAGCGCGATCAATTGTCTGTACTGCAACGTGAACTCGACAGCGCACAGGATGCCTACAAGACGATCTCCCAGCGCGCTACCCAGGTGAACCTGGACGTGTCGGCGGTGCAGTCAGACATCGGCGTGCTGTCGGTGGCTTATCCACCACTGCAGGCATGGGCACCAAAGATTCCGCTCAACATCATCCTGTCATTGTTCGTTGGTACATTCCTGGGTGTGCTTGCAGCTCTGGTGCTGGAATTGCTGAACCGTCGCGTGCGCTCGACGGCCGACATGCAGGGCCTGGCCGGCGGCCCTGTGCTGGGTGTGATTGAAAGGGCGCAAAAGTCGACGCTGACCAAGCGTCGCTTCTGGCAGCGTCGTAAAACGGCGGCCCTGGGCGCTTGATGCGTCCCGACTCCTGCGATTGAGCCACCTCACCGGAACCAGAACAATATGACAACCGCACAATTTCAATCCGAACCCACCAGCAGTGCCGGTGGCAAGCTGCCAGGCCGTTCGATCGGCGCCATCCTGATCGACAGCGGCGCGCTGACCCCTGACAACGCCGAGCGCATCCTGCGTCTGCAAAAAGAGAAGGGCATGCGCTTCGGCGACGCCGCCATCGAGTTGCGCCTGCTGACGCAGGAAGACATCGATCAAGCCTTGTCGAGCCAGTTCGATTATCCCTATTTGCGCAAGGGCCAGAGCGCGGTCAGCGCCGAGCTGATTGCGGCCTACAACCCGTTCGATGCGCAGGTCGAGGCGCTGCGCGCACTGCGTAGCCAGCTGATGTTGCGCTGGTTCGATACCGAAGCCGATCGCAAGGTGCTGGCCGTGACCAGCCCGGGCCGTGGCGAAGGTCGCAGCTTCCTGGCCGCCAATCTGGCGGTGGTGTTTTCGCAACTCGGCGAACGTACGCTGCTGATCGACGCCGACATGCGTCATCCGCGCCAGCATGAGTTGTTCGGCCTGAAGAATTCCAGTGGCCTGTCGTCGATGCTGACCGGCCGCGGCGAAGATCCCGTCATCCGCATCCCGGCCTTGCTCGGCCTGTCGGTGTTGCCGGCCGGTCCCAAGGCACCCAACCCGCAGGAACTGCTGGGCCGCCCGGCCTTTACGCAACTGCTGGCTGAGCTGGCGCCTGCCTTCGACGTGATCCTGATCGATACCGCCGCCGGCAATGAATACGCCGACGTCCAGACCGTCGCGGTGCGCGCCGGCGCTGCCATGATCGTGGCCCGCAAGCACCTGAGCCATGTGTCGGCAGTGCGCGGCTTGAGCGAGCAGTTGTCGCAGTCCGGCGTGGCAGTGGTCGGTTCCGTTCTTAACGAGTTTTAAGCCATCCCGACGCAGCAAGCTATCGGGGGTGTCACTTGCGGCATCCCGGGCGGCTTGCGCCCTCAAGGTTTATTAGTTTACTGATTTTCCCCCGATTTTCGTTTGATGTTCGTTCGTCAGCATCGGAGTCGGATCTTCCGTTTTTCGAGAGTCATCTTATGTCCGTAACAGGTATCCAACGCGTGGAGTCACCAGCAGACCGCCTGCCCACCGGCAAGCGCGGCCTGCTGTTGCCATGGCTGGTGGTGGCGCTGGGCATCCTGTTGCTGTACGTGCCGACCGTGATCGACCTGTTCCATGGCCCCTGGGGCACCGAGCGCAATGCGCACGGCCCGATCGTGCTGGTCGTGTCGTTCGGGTTTTTCTATATCCGCATTCGGCAGTTGCTGCGGGCCGGCGAGATCGTGCGCGCGCCGCGTCCGGTGCTGGGCGCTGTGGTGCTGGCGCTGGGGCTGTTGAGTTTCGTGCTGGGCCGCTCGCAAAGCCTGCACGTGTTTGAAGTCGGTTCGCTCATTCCGGTGCTGGCTGGCGTCATCATTTTCTTCTATGGCTGGCAGACTTGCCGCCGCATGTGGTTTGCTTTCTTCTTCATGCTGTTCATGATCCCGCTGCCGTCGACGTTCGTCGATGCGGTGACCCTGCCGATGAAGATCGCCGTCTCGGCGGTCACGCAACTGGTGTTGCACGGCATCGGGTATCCGGTCGCGCGCGACGGCGTGATCCTTGTGATCGGCCAGTACCAGTTGCTGGTCGCCGACGCCTGCGCCGGACTCAATTCGCTCTTCACGCTGGAAGCGCTGGGTCTGCTGTACATGAACCTGGTGCGCCACCATTCGGTGTTGCGCAATACGGTGCTGGCGATGCTGATCATCCCGATCTCGTTCGCCTCCAACACCATTCGCGTGATCATCCTGGCCTTGATCACCTACTACCTGGGCGACGCTGCCGGCCAGGGCTTCCTGCACGGTTTCGCCGGCATGGTCCTGTTCCTGACTGCGCTGGGCTTGATCATGGCGATCGACAATACGCTGGTGTGGCTGGTCGAGCGCCGTGAACGCTCCCGCCACAAAGCGTTGTCGACCAGCGCCGCGCCGGCACCCGCCAAGGAGTCGCAAGGGCTGCTGTGGCAGCGCAATGCCGGCCTGTTCGCCATCGGCGTCAAGGGCGCGGCCGCGTTGGCCGTCACGATGGTGGTGACCCAGGGCATTTCGATGGTAGTGATGCCACAACCGGAAGTGGTCGGTCGCACGCCCGAGATCGAAACACTGATTCCACATCGCTTCGGCCAATGGATAGAAGTGCCTTCGCCGTATCTGCAGGTCGACTTGTCGGTGAGCGAGGAGGGCGGCAACAGCAGCGAGCAGCCTTACGACGCGGTGGTCATGAAGACCTATCGCAACGCCCAGGGCGAACAGGTGATGCTGGCGCTGGCCTATGCCCGCCAGCAGCGCCAGGAAGTGAAGATTCACCGCCCCGAAGTCTGCTATACGGCGCAGGGTTTCGTCGAACTCGATCATGCCCGGGCGGACTTCGCCGCTGCCCCCGGCATGACGGTTTCCGGTGACCGATTCCTGATGCAGAACAAGAACCGCATCGAGGCCGTCAGTTACTGGATCCGCATGGGCGACGCCTTCCCGCGCGGTGGCTGGGAAACCCGCATGAAGTTGTTGAAGGACGGCCTCGACGGCAAGGTGCCGGACGGCATCCTGGTGCGCGCCTCCAGCCTGATGACCGACCCTTCGCAAGTCGAGGCGGCCTACGCCTTGCAGGAAGGTTTCCTGAAGGACCTGGTGGCAGCGGTCGGGCCGCAGGCCAAGGCCTTGCTGCTCACTGGCGGCGCCGACAAGCTCAACGTGGCCATGGCCGATACCGGAGCAATCAAATGACAGCCTTGCTTTTTCTGCTGGCGGCGGTGTGCATCCTGCTGGCCATCCATCCCTTCATTACCTATCCGCTGTCGCTGCTGCTGTTGCGCGCAGCCGGCGTGCGCGATCACCACGCCGCCAACGCCACGCTGTTGCCGCTGGCCGATTCGAGCAAGTTGCGCTTCGGTATCTGCGTGTGCGCCTATAACGAAGAAAAGGTCATCGCCGACACCATCACGCGCCTGATCGCCCTGCGCCAGGCCGAGCCCGACCTCGAGATTCTGGTGCACGTCGACTTCTGCAGCGACCGCACACCCGAGATCGCGCGCCAGTTCGAATCGCAACTCGACGGCCTGCTGATTGCCGACCGTCGGCGCGGCAAGACCGAAGGCATGAACCGGCTGGTGGCGATGTCGAAGGCCGACATCCTGTGCTTCACCGACGCCAGCGTGGAAATCGATGCCCAAGCGTTCGCGCATTTTCGCCAGCACTTCGCTGATCCCGAGGTGGGAGCGGTCTGCGGCAAGCAGGTCTTCACCGATCACAATGGTTCGGTCAATGCAGCCTCCAATGCCCTGTACTGGCGCATCGAAGAAAAGATCAAGCAACTGGAAAGCGACATCGGTTCCATCATGACCCTGGACGGCTCGCTGTACGCGTTGCGCAAGCCGCTGCGTCATGCGCCGCCGGAAGACATCGTCGACGATTTCTTCATCCCGTTCATGATCATGGCCGACGGCTATCGCGTGATCCAGTCGCAACACGCGAAGTCGTCCGAGCCGTCGGTGACCAACGATGGCGAAGAGATGCGGCGCAAGATTCGTATCGCGGCCCAGGGTTTCAATGCCCACCGCACGCTGTGGCCGGTGATCTCGAAGATGAGCGCCCTGACGCTCTACATGTACCTGTCGCACAAATTCATCCGCTGGTTCGGCATCGTGTTCCTGGTGCTGGGTTGGCTGCTGCTCGAACTGGCGCTGGTGGCCTCGGGGACCGGCTGGCTGGCCCTGGCGCTGCTGGTGGTGACGGCGCTGACGCTGGTGCTGGGCCTGAAGCTGCGCATCAAGCCGTTTTCCACCGTGACCAATATCCTGATGGCCTTCGTCGGCGCCGGCCTGGGCGTGTGGCAAGGCATCACCGGCGCGCGTTACCAGGTATGGGAACCCCCCACCAGTGCGCGCAAGGCAAAAGACAAGTAAAGGCAGGCTGACAATGAAATGTTTATGGATTGCTCGTGAAACCCCGTTCCCGGCCGACAGTGGCGACCGGATCTACACCGCACAATTGTCGGAGTCGTTCGCCGGCGCCAACGGCGAACTGACCTTCATCGGCATCGCCGACCAGCACACCAAGGCGCCGCCGGCGGGCAGCCGCATTCAGTGGAAGAGCGTCGATGGCGGCCGCTACGGCACCGCGCGCTCGCTGCTGTCGACCATGCCGCTGGTGGCCGCCATGCATGCCACCGAGCGCTATCGCGCCGAGCTGCGCGCGCTCTATGCGCAACCGTGGGATGCGATCGTGTTCGACCATTACGCTTCGGGCTGGGCGCTGCGTGAATTCCAGCGCAGCAAGCTGGCGCAGTCCGGACGTCGTCCGCGCCTGGCCTACATCGCCCACAATCATGAAGAAAAGGTCTTGCGCGCAGTCGCCGCCGATTCCGATGCCGGCCTGATCAAGCGCGCCGGTTTCTGGCAGAACTACTTCAAGGTCAAGGCCATGGAGCGCCACATGGTCGACACGGTCGACGTGGTCACCGCCATCACCGCCGAAGACGCCGCCGCCTTCACTGCACAAAGCCCGGGCATCAAGACCCTGGTGCTGACGCCGGGTTACAACGGCCGGGTCAACGAAAGCCGTCGCATCGATGCCGCTGGTCCGCGTCACGTGATCATGGTGGGCTCGTTCCGCTGGGCCGCCAAGCAGGACAACCTGCGCCAGTTCCTGCGCATTGCCGACAGCATATTTGCCAACGCCGGCATCGTGTTCGATGTCGTGGGCGATATGCCGGCTTCGCTGCGCAAGGAGCTCGAACCGGGCCTGAAGGCGACCGTGCTGCACGGTTTCGTCGACGATCCGGCGCCAATCTATGACAAGGCCCGCATTGCGCTGGTGCCGGAAGCCATCGGCGGCGGTTTCAAGCTGAAGTTCCTCGACTACATCTTCCAGCGCCTGCCGGTGGCCACCTTGAGCGACGCCGTGGCAGGCCTGCCGGCCGAGTTGCGCGAGCAGATGATCCAGTCGCCCGACCACGCGGCCCTGGCGCATGCGGTGGTGGCGCGCATCGACGATGCCGCCGGGCTCGACGCCATGCAGGACACCGCCTTCGAGCGCGCGCGCAGTCTGTTCCGCTGGAGCGACCGCGGACAGGCGCTGTTGTCGGCACTGGCGGCTTGAGGCACGGATCATGAAGACCTCCCATCAGGCCTACCGCCCCGACATCGACGGCTTGCGCGCCGTGGCGATCCTGCCCGTGGTGCTGTTCCACATCGGCTTTCCGGGTTTCTTCGGCGGCTTTGTGGGCGTGGACGTCTTCTTCGTCATCTCCGGCTACCTGATCACCGGCATCATCGTGCGCGAATTGCGCGAAGGCACCTTTTCGATCGCCGACTTCTATCGACGCCGGGTGCTGCGCATCTTCCCCGCCTTGTTCGTGATGTTGCTGGTGGTGTCGGTGCTGGCGGCGCTGGTCATGCTGCCGGCCGAGTTGCTGCGCTACGGCAAGTCGGTGGTGGCGACCACGCTGTTCTCGTCCAATATCCTGTTCTATTCGGAGAGCGGTTACTTCGCGCCCGATTCGCACACCAAGGCCTTGCTGCATACCTGGTCGCTGGCGGTCGAAGAACAGTTCTACCTGTTCTGGCCGCTGATCCTGATGGCCTTGTCGACCAGTCGGCAAACGGCTATCCGCTGGGGCGCGGTGATCATCACCGTGGTCTCGTTCGTGCTGTCGGTGTGGCTGCTCAAGCATGACGCCACGGCGACCTTCTACCTGATTCCGACCCGCGCCTGGGAGCTGCTGGCCGGCGCCCTGGTCGCGATCTTCCCGAGCCTGCCGGCCAACCGCCGCTGGCTGCGTGAACTGCTGGCCGGCGGCGGCCTGCTGATGATCCTGGTGGCCATCAAGTTCTATAACGACACGGTGCCTTTCCCGGGGACGGCCGCGTTGTTGCCCTGCGTGGGCGCGGCCGCCATCATCCTGGCGGGCAGCGGTGGCAATTCGCTGGTGGGGCGCCTGCTGTCATGGCAGCCGGCCGTCTTCATCGGCAAGATTTCGTTTTCGCTCTACCTGTGGCACTGGCCGGTCATCGTGTTTACCCAAATCGGCCTGCTGCGCGAGCAGACCTGGACCGTGAAGGTGATCGAGCTGCTTGCTTCGTTCGTGCTGGGCTATCTGTCGTGGCGCTACGTCGAACGGCCCTTCCGGCATGTCAACCCGACGGTGCCCAATCGCCGGGTGCTGGGCCGCGCCGGCGTCGCCATCGCGCTGGGACTGGTGGTCGGCCTGCTGTATGTGGTGCCGCAAGGCTGGCCGCAGCGCTTCAACGAGCAGCAACTGGCGGCGGCCAAGTACGAGACTTATGACGGTGACCACGAATATCGCGGTGGTACCTGCTTCGTGGTCGGCGACAACCAGAAATTCGATGCCGCGCAGTGCCTGCAACGCAAGCAGGGCAGTCCTAATCTGCTGGTCATCGGCGACAGTCATGCCGCCCATCTGTGGCCCGGCCTGCAGGCCGACGCCGGCGCCGAAGGTATCAACGTGCTGCAGGCTACGCACACCGGTTGCCGTCCGGCGATCAACGACCTGGCGCATCCCAAGGGCGCCTGCCAGAAGTTCGTCAGCCAGATCGTGACCGAATGGCTACCCGATCATCCGGTCGACGTCGTGGTGCTGGCGGGGCGCTGGACCCGCGCCGATCTGCCCGGCTTGCCGAAGGTGATCGCCGCGGCCCGGCAGCACGCCAAGCGCGTGGTGGTGGCCGGCCCGATCCAGCAGTACGTGTCGGCATTGCCGCGTTTCCTGGTGCGTGCGTCCAGCAACCAGCAACAGGCCGCAGCCCAGGGGCTGGCGTCGGGACCATTCGCATTGGATCCGCAACTGCGTGATACCGCCACCGCCGCTGGCGCCCAGTATTTTTCGCTGATCGGTGCGTTGTGCGCTGATCGCAGCTGCAAGGTGACGGTCGACAACGGCGTGCCGTTGCAATTCGACTATGGCCATCTGACGGTCGAAGGATCGCGTTATGTCGTCGGGCTCATGATGCCGCTGCTCGACGGCCGCAAGCCGGTCGACACCGTCGCCAGTGTGCCTGTCACAAGCGCGCCGCGCCCATAAGGGCGATGCACTTTCATCGAAGAACAAGTTGACCAAAGAACCGCACCTTATGGATCACTCTCCCATCGCCATCGTTACGCCCTCGTACCGTAACGACTTCGAGTACGTCAAGGACCTCAGTCGCAGCCTGGACGAGCATTGCTCCGTGCCGTTCAAGCACATCCTGATCGTGCCCGAGTCGGACCGCAGCATGTTCTCGGTGCTGCAATCGGCGAATCGCATCGTCATGACCAAGGAGGCGGTGCTCAAGCGCCACGGCTTCTTCAAGCTGCCGCTGCCGAAGCGCCTGGTGATCCCGGGCCTGATTGACCGTCGCTTCAAGGAACAGTGGTACAAGCTGGGCGTAGGTCGCCTCAGCGGCTGGGTGATCCAGCAGTTGATCAAGCTGGCCGCCACCGAATATACCGACGCCGAGGTGATGGTCTTCGTCGACAGCGATGTGCTGCTGTTTCGCGAACTGGCGACCAAGGACCTGTATATCGATGGCGCCCTGAAGCTGACGCAAAAGCCGATTCACTCCGGCATGACCTCGCACATCGAATGGCACAAGAATGCCCTCAAGCTGGTGGGCGCCAAGGACTTCAAGGGTGACCTGTTCAACTACATCGGGCAATTGATCTGCTGGCGTCGCGACGTGCTGCAGCAGCTGCAGCAGCGCATCACCGAAGTGACCGGTGAAGACTGGATCGTGGCGCTGGCCAAGAAGCGCGACATCTCCGAATACATCCTTTACGGCGTGTTTGTCGAAGCCGTGCTGTCGGCTGAACAACATCGCCAGGTGCTGGATCCGGCCGGCCTGACCTGCTCGTACTGGACGCCGGATGCCAACTTCAGCGCCCAGGCCATGGCCGCCACCGTCAAGCCGCAACACGTGGCGCTGCACATCCAGTCGACCATCGACATGAGCCTGGCCAAGCGCAAGCAGACCCTGGACGAAGTGATCCGCCTGCAGGGAGTGGCATCGTGAAGGTCAAGCACACCAAGATCAGGCGCATCCTGGCGCTGGCCATTTCCCACCTGCCGCTGGGCGGCCTGCGCCGGCTCGGTTATCAGATGCTGCTGGGCTACCGTTTCGGTCCGGGCACGCGCATCGGCTGGCAGGTGCAGATTGCCGTCGACAGTTTCGAGACCGGCGCCAACGTGCTGATTCGTCGCGGCACCACCTTCATCGGTCCGATCACGGTCAAGCTGGGCGACAAGGTATTCGTGGGGCGTTACAACAAGATCGAATGCGGCGATGGCGCCGCCCATGAGAACGTGCGCCACATGAACTATGCGCGACGCTTCATCGTCGGCCGCGACTGCCTGATCAACGAATCCCACCTGTTCGACGTGCTGGGCGAGATCCGCATCGGCGACGGCACCTGGGTGGCCGGTTTCGCCTCGCAGTTCCTGACCCACGGCGCCGGCACGATGAATCGCGACATCATCATCGGCGACCAATCCTTCCTCGGCTCGGCGGTGCGTTTTTCGCCCGGCAGCGGCATCGGCAACCAGGTGATCGTGGCCATGGGCGCGGTCGTCACCAAGCGCATCGCCGACGAGCGCGTGATCATCGGCGGCGTGCCGGCACGGGTGATCAAGCAGCGTCCGGAGGACGACAAGCACTCGTTCAACAAGACCTGGGAGGCGTGACGATGTCAGTTGACGGCACCATCGTGCGCACACCTTCTTCGTCGATGGGCTATCGTCCCGATATCGACGGCTTGCGCGCGCTCGCCGTGTTATCGGTGGTGCTGTACCACGCCGGCGTGGGGGTGCTCAAGGGCGGCTTTGTCGGGGTCGACATCTTCTTCGTCATTTCCGGCTACCTGATCTCCAACATCATTTTCCATGAGCTGGAAGCCGGCAAGTTCTCCATCGGGCGCTTCTATGAGCGCCGCATCCGCCGTATCCAGCCAGCCTTGCTGGTGATGGTGCTGTTTACCATCGTGATGTGCGGCGTGATCTACGTGCCGATCGACTTCAAGCTGCTGGCGCAGAGCGTGGGCGCGACGGTGGTGTTTTCGTCCAACATCTATTTTTATCTCAAGAGCGGCTACTTTGATCCTTCGGCCGAGAGCAAGCCGTTGCTGCACACCTGGTCGCTGGCGGTCGAAGAGCAGTATTACCTGTTCTTCCCGATCCTGGTGCTGCTGCTGTGGCGTCATGCCCGACGCCATCTGGTGAGCGTGCTCATGGCGCTGGCGGTGGTGTCGTTCGTATTCTCGATCTGGCAGGCGAGGGCCGCCTCGAATGCAGCGTTCTATCTGCCGTTCGACCGTATCTGGGAGCTGCTGATTGGCGCCTTGCTGGCCACCGGCGTGGTTCCGCCGCTGCGCACCTCCGGTTTGCGCACGCTGGTCGGCTTCATTGGCCTGGGCGCAATGATGGCCGCGATCCTGTTGTTTTCGCCGCACGACGTCTTCCCGGGCGAGCGGGCCTTGCTGCCTTGCCTGGGCGCGGCCTTGCTGATCTATGCCGGGCAGGGCGCCGCCGCTGGCGCCAATGGCTGGCTGTCGACGCGTCCGATGGTATGGACCGGGAAGATATCGTATTCACTTTATCTGTGGCATTGGCCGATCATCGTCGCTGCGCAATACCTGCTGTTTCGCAAGCTGCAGGGGTGGGAGATCGTGCTCTACATGGTGGTGGTCTACTTCCTGGCTTGGGCCAGCTGGAAGTGGGTCGAGCAACCCTGGCGTGACGCTAAGACCTTGGGTTTCTCGCGTCGCCAGATCTTCGGTTTGACCGGGGTCGTCACGGCCGCCGGCGTCGGCTTCGCATTGGTGGTGCACCTGATGGGCGGCGTCCCCGGGCGATTCTCGCCCGAGGCGCAGGCCTATGCCGCGACCGCGCTCGACACCAATCCGGCGCGTAACGCGTGCGACAGCCCTTCACGCAAACGGCTCGATGGCGACGACGTATGCAGTCTCGGCGCGCCGGATGCGCCGCTCAGCTTCGCCCTGATCGGCGACAGTTTCGGCGATGCGGTCGCGCCGGGCGTCGACCAGGCGGCCAAGGATGCGGGGCGACGCGGGCTGGTATTGACCCACAGCGGCTGCTTCCCGTTGGCCGGCGTGCAGCAGACCGACAACATTTCCTGCAATGGGGTCATGAACGCCACGCTGGGGTTGATGGAGCGTCATCCCGAGATCAAGGATGTGATCATCGTGGCGCGCTGGACTTCGGCTTTCCTGGGCACCCGCTTCGGCCAGTTCGAGCAGAGCGGCTGGTTCCTCAAGGATGACGAAACCCGGCAACTCGGCTACGACGAAAACCGCAGCGTCTTCGAGCGCGGCATGGTGCGCACGCTGCATGCGCTGGATGGACGCAACATTACGATCTTTGCCTACATCCCCGAACAGCGCTACGACGTGCCGCGCGCCATGGCCATGCACAGCGCCTTTGGACGTCCGCAGCAGGTAGACCTGCTGCGATCGGACCATGAAAAGCGCCAGCTGGAGATGCGCGGCGCCTTCAAGAAATTGACCCAGGCGTCGCCCACGCCGTTCCGCGTGATCGATGTCGGCGCGTCATTGTGCGACGTGCAATCGTGCGGCGTGATCCGTGACGGCGTAGTGCTGTATGCCGATGACAATCACCTGTCGCGTTCGGGCGGGATTGCACTCAAGTCGCTGTGGGGCAAGGCGTTTGAGCCGGCGGCGGGAGGGGCGCGATGATGCCGTTGCAACACGCCGAGCTCAAGCCGGGTATCGCGCAACCGGAGTCCACCACCGCGCCTGCACCGAAGAAAACGGCCTTGCGTATCCATGAACTGGATGGCTTGCGCGGCCTGCTGGCCTTGATGGTGGTCTGTTATCACCTGTATGGCTCGCTTCAGAGCGTGCGTGACCTGCTGCATGACAAGCTGGTTATCCTGACCCAGGCCTGGTATGCGGTAGACGTGTTCTTCCTGATGAGCGGGTTCGTGATGATGCACGTCTACGGACGCACATTTTCAGAAGGCGCTGGCGTCAAGAGTTTCTTCAAGTTCATGTGGGCGCGCGTGGCGCGGCTCTATCCGGTGCATGTCTTCGCCATGACGGCGATGCTGTTGATCATGTTGCCAGTGCTGTATCGGGAGCCGGAGCTCTATGCCTGGCAAGGTCGCTACAGTCTGGGCGCTTATTTCGGCTCGCTGCTGATGTTGCATGGCCCGTGGATGGATTACCGATCCTGGAACTACCCGGCATGGTCGATCAGCGCCGAATGGCATGCCTACCTGTTGTTTCCGTTGATGGTGCCCCTGGTTGCTCGCATCGGCCGGGTGGGCGCGGTTCTTGCGGTGATCGCATGCACCCTGATTCCGCTGGCGCTGTACCTGCAGAATCTGCAGCCCGACCAGTATCCGACCAATGGCGTGCTGGTGTTGTTGCGCGTGTTTCCCCTGTTTCTGGCCGGCACCCTGATGTACCGGATCGGGGCCGCCAACTGGTTTTCCTCGGGTTTTGCAGCAGCGCTGCTGGTACTGGCGACGGTAGTGGCCTTGAGTCACGAACAGTGGGCGCCCTGGGCAGTGCTGCTGGCGCCGGCAATGGTGCTGTCGGCCTTGTCGCAGAACTGGTTCCAGTCCGTATTGCGCCGACCACTGTTATTGTTTTTCGGAAAAATTTCTTACAGCATGTACATGACGCACGCCCTGGTTGAAACGATGATCGTGTTGATATGCCGCGTGGCGCGGCGTTACTTTCAGCTGGATATCGCGGCGGACATCAACCTGGCGTTTCCATTGTGGGCCAGTGGCATCGTGCTGGCCGTGGTGGTCGGGTATTTCGTCTGGCGCTGGGTAGAGGAGCCGGCCCGAAAATGGGTCATGGGATTGAAAACTTGAACTGCGATACTCGGGCCAGCAACGACATGACAGATATTCAATGCAGATCGGCAACATGAAGACCACACTACCGAATTTACAGATATTGCGTTTTTTGGCTGCCGCGATGGTGTTGCTCAGCCACGTCCAGCATGAAGCCGAAAAGATGACATTCGGTGGGGCGCACTACGTGCCATGGAATGCCATTTACCTGGCCGGCGGCGTGGATATCTTCTTTGTCATCAGTGGTTTCATCATGTACGCCATTTCGAGCTCGGCTTTCGGTCGCGATGGTGCTGCAGGTAATTTTCTGGTGCGCCGGTTGATCCGGATTGCACCGCCGTACTGGTTGTTTACCCTGGCGATGTTACTGGCGACGGTCATCTTCGCAGGTCATATCACCCATTCGAAACTCTCGATGGCCAATGTCATCGCTTCATTCTTCTTCATTCCATACAACAATGCCTACGGTGGTGCGTATCCGGTGTTGATGCTGGGCTGGACGCTGAACTACGAGTTCTTTTTCTATATGGTCTTCAGCCTGGCGCTGTGCTTTCGGCGCACTATAGGCCTGGGCCTGGTATTCGGCCTGATCGGTGCCTTCGCACTGGTCGGCATGTTCGATGTCGTCAGGCAGCAGCCGTTCATGTTCTGGACCAATCCCATCATCCTGGAGTTTCTGATGGGCATCGGTTTGGCGATGGCGCGTGAGCGTGGCATGCGGCTCTCGCCATCGGTCGCGGTATTTGCCATCGTCGCCGGCTTCGGGCTGATGTTCGTGCTCAAGGCGGCCGGTATTGCCACCTCATACTGGACGATACGGTTTCTCTGGATGGGAATCCCGGCGTTGCTGATCTGTGCCGGTGCCGTGCTGGTCGAGCAGAAGCCAGAGACCACTGGTTTCAAGAAGGCATTGGTATTTTTGGGCGACTCTTCTTATGCGCTTTATCTGTCGCACCCGTTTTCACTCAACCTGGTCTCGGTAGTGTGGGGCCGCGCAGGCTGGCAGCAGCCATATGCCTACGTTGCACTGAGCTGTGTCGTTTCGCTTGCCGTCGGCGCTCTGGTGCATGTGCTGATCGAAAAACCGGTGACGAATTACCTGAATGACAAGTTGAGGGCGCGGCAAAATCCGCGAACGTTGGTAACGCACTGACGTGAATCCGAATCAATTCTTAATGAGTGTTTTATGAAATCTGGATCTAGCCAACGCGCTGTGAAAATCTCCTTGCTGTGTGGGCAATTGCTGGCGCTCGCTGCCTGGTCAATCGGATCGGCCACGGCCCAGGAGCAAGTTCAATTGCCGTTGCCTGCGGGGCCGGCGGCCGCCGAATGTGCACCGGTTACTGGCGAAGCCTCAGGGACCGTCACGCTCAAGCGTACGTTCTTCGATGACTTCGACAAGATTGATTTCAGTTCCAATAAATGGACGCCGCACTACGATGGCGGGTATGACCAGGTATCCCGCCGCTGGCTGGGTTACGACTGGGTGGTCAAGCGTACCGCGCCGGGCATTCGCGAGCAGCAGATCTACGTCGATCCCAACTATCGGGGCACGGCTGGCAAGTCGCTGAAATTGAATCCGTTCAAGATCGACAACGGCATCATGAGCATCACAGCTGAACGTGTGCCGGAAGAGCTCGAAAATTTCCTCGGTGGTTTTCAGTACATGTCTGGCTTGCTGACGACACGTCGGTCGTTCACTCAGATGTATGGCTACTTCGAGACGCGGGCGAGAGTGCCGGCGGGGCCCAATCTGGTGCCGGCATTCTGGCTGCTGGCTGATGACCGCACCTGGCCGCAGGAGCTTGACGTCATGGAAGCGCCAAGTCATGTGCGTGACACCATCATGAGCACCTTGCACTGGGAAGAACCGGTCGGCCAGAAGAACAAGACCGCCTGCCGCACCCCACTGAAGGGATACGACCAGGACTTCCATCTCTATGGCGCCTTGTGGACCCCCGAACGCATCATCTATTACATTGATCGAAAACCAGTAGGGCAGGTCGCCACCCCCGCTAAGTTCTCCAAGCCGATGTACATGCTGGTCAACCTGGCGGTAGGTGGTACATGGGTCGGCAACGCGACACCGGCGACACCCATGCCGGTGAAGTTCGACATCGACAATATCTCGGCTTTCACCATGGGTGAGCCCGAGGCGTGTGTAACTGCTTCCAATGGGGTCAAGACATGTCAAGGCAAATGAGAATGCCGGGGGTGATGAACGCGCCCGCGACGACGCCCAAAGCAAGCAAAGAGGTCGCCTGGAAGCCTTTCTGGGTAGCGTTGCTGGTGATGTCCGTGATTCTGTTTTCGGGCGCCTGGCTGTTCCAGCCGAGCACGTTCGGTGGCGTCGACACCTTGCAGACCGATAAGATTGGTGGCGTGCCGTACCAATATCTGCTGTGGTCGATGATCATCCTTGGGCTGTGCCTGCACGTGAGTCGCGCCGGCTTCGATTTCCTGGCGCGAGTGCTGATGCCGTGGATACCGTTTTTCCTCGCTGGTTTGGCGGCATCGATCTTTGGCATTACGCCATTCACCGCGCTTCGTTCGCTGGTGCTGTGGACCTTGTGCATGATCTCTGCGGCCGTCATCGTGGCCGAATTGCCGGTGGCGATCTCCCGCAAGGCGCTGTTTCGCACCGTAGCGACCATCATGCTGCTATCGGTCCTGATATCGGTGGCAGTGCCGGCGATCGGGCAACATGCCAATGGCGGCATCTGGCGCGGCGTGTTCTCCAATAAGAATGCGCTGGGATGGATTGCAACGCTGTGCATGCTGGTGTGCGCAGGGATGTGTACCCGCGAGCGTTGGAAGTTTCCGGTCTTCGTCGTCGCCTTGTCCATTCTTTGCATCCTGATGTCGGGCTCAAAAGGATCGCTGGTGGCAGCCCTGGTCACCTTGGGATACCTCGGCCTGGTGAGTTTCCTGCGCTCGCGGGTGACGGTGGCGCTGGGTGTAACGACCTTGCTGCTGAGCCTGTTGTCGATACTGATCTTCGGTTTCTTTGTATTGCCCGAAGTGCTTGCCCTGCTTGGCAAGGACCCGACCTTTACCGGTCGTACCTTCGTCTGGTCGATGTATCTCAATTCGATGATGAATACGCCGTTCCTGGGCGAGGGGCCGGGATCTTATACGTTCCTGTCCGAACTGACGTTGCCACTGGCGTTGCGCCTGAGCGATCTCGGTGCCATCGTTACACCCCATAACGCCTTTCTGGGGGCATTCGGGGATGCCGGTATTTTTGGCCTGCTCACCTTCTCCGGCGTATTGATCTACCTTGCGATGGTTGCGCCATTCCTGCGCGCTGATCGCGCCACTCTCGTGTGTGCAGGCGTCGCTTTCTTCAACATGGCGCACGGCATGGTCGAGACGCACGAAGTCTATGCCACCGGTTTTGCCTGGTTCCTGATGGTGTTCCTGCGGGGCATGGCGCTGAGACAGGAGCAGGAAGAGAATTCGGCCAATGCTGCGGCCAAGGATGTTGTGCACACAGTGGCTTGATGGTCGAAAGGTTTTCATGAACGTATTTTCAAACGACAACGGCAGGGACATTTCGGCGCTGCGCCTGGTGGTCGGCATCCCCACCTACAAGCGCCCCGAACTGCTGCGCGCGCTGCTGCAGTCGCTGTTGCCCGAACTGCAGGGGCGCGAGGTATTCGTGCTGGTGGCCGACAACGACTGCGGCGCAGATGCGCCGCGCGTGGTCGAGGAATTCGCCGCCAGTTGGCCCGCGGCCAAGTGCATCCCCGTCGCCGAACGTGGCGTGGCGCAGGTGCGCAATGCACTGGTGGCCCACGCCGGCGTCGTCAGTCCCGATTGGGACTGGCTCTTGATGATGGACGACGACGGACTGGTGACGCCAGGCTGGATCGCCAACCTGCTGGGCGCCGGCCTGCGCTACGACGGTCACCTGGTGGGTGGTCCGGTGCAAGGCGTGCTGCCGGCCGACGCCAATATCCTGGCCCGTAACAGCATCTTTGCGGCGCGCACGCGCTGGACCACGGGCCCGGTGAAAACCCTCAACACCACCCAGAACCTGGCCATCGCCCGTGCCACCACGCAGTTGATCGGCACGCCCCTGTTTCGTAACGAATACGGCGCCTCCGGCGGCGAAGACTATGACCTGTTTCGCCGCGTGGCGCAGGCACAGGGTCGCATCGTCTGGTGCGACGAAGCCATCGTGGTCGAACCGGCGCCGGTAGACCGGCTGACGGTATCGAGCTTGCTGAGCCGCTACGCCACCACCGGCGCTTACATGGTGCGCATCGACGGTTTTTACGATGGCTGGAGAACTACTGCGTGGCGCGCGTTCAAAGGACTGGCAGCATCGGTGCTGCGCACCTGCCGCGCGGCCATCATGTTGAGGCGCGACGAGTGCGCGCGCTCGACGCTGGCCATCGCGCATTACCTGGGCCGCGTGGCAGGCTTGGCCGGCGCCAAGACCACGCGATACGTTTCTACTAATGGAAAGGATGCATCATGACGAGCGCACAAGACAGGCAACCAGACTCTTCGCTCGCGATCGGCCTGTGCACCTACAAGCGTCGCCCCTCGCTGGAGCGGCTGCTCGAGCACATTGCCATCGCCGTGGCGACCCTGGGCCAACCGGCCACCGTCATCGTGGTGGACAACGATGGCAGCGATCCCGAAGTCAAGAAGTCGGTCGACAGCTTCGCGGCGCGCACCGGCATCGCAGCCAACTACATCATCGAAAGCACGCCCGGCATCTCGGCGGCGCGCAATGCCATCTTCGACGAGGCCACGCGCCTGGGCGTACGCTTCATGGCCATGATCGACGACGACGAATGGCCGGCGCCCGGCTGGCTGGTCGAGTTGCTCAAGACCCAGTCGACCGAGCGCGCAGCGGTGGTGGGCGGCCCGGTGCGTCCGGTGTTTCCGGACAATGCCGCGCATCTGCAGAAGTACGCGCGCTACTGGTCGGTGCAGCGCCAGTTCCTCGATGGCAAGCCGTTCGTGTTCTGCTCGTGCAATTTCCTGATCGACATGCAGGCCATTGCCAACGAACCGCGTCCCTTGTTCGATGAAAAATTCGGTCTCTCCGGCGGCGGCGATACGGTGTTCTTCCGCAAGTTGTTCTATCGCGGCCATCCGATGGCGTGGTCCGAAGGCGCCTGGATTCATGAAGAAGTGCCGCAATCGCGTGCCGGCTTCAAGTGGATGCGCCAGCGTCGCTATCGCGTCGGCAACCACGCCGTGCGCTGGGAAAGCATCGGCGGCAAGTCGCTGCGCTCGTTTGCCAAGACGCTTGGCATTACTGCACGGCTGCCGCTGTACCCCTTGTTCCGACGCGAACCGGAATCGGTCATGGTCGGCTGGCTGCTCGAATACGACAAGATCCGCGGACGCTGGGCATCGCACTTCGGCGATGTCTTTGTCGAATACGCGCGTCCTGAAGAACCGGGGCAGAAGCAATGCCGTTGATGCAGTCGATCCTGTTGTCCAACCGTCTGTCGCCGGTGGTGCGCCATGGCTAAGGCCGACGGTTTGCTGGCCAGGCTGGAGGCCAAGTTCCGGCTCTGGACCATCGTCTCGACCATGGTGCCGACCATGGGCGCACTGGGCCTGCAACTGGTGACCTTCGCGGTCACCGCGCGCGGACTGGGCGTGGAACAGTTCGGCCGTTACACCGCCTTGCTGGCGATCGTGGCGGTCGGGGTCGAGCTGATCGGCATGGGCGGCGCCGACTTGCTGGTGCGTGCCGTGTCGCGTGACAAGAGCAGGTTTGCCACCTACTACGGCAATATGCTGGTGACCATTGCCATCACCTTGCCCATTGCAGTGTTGGTCGGCACGCTGGTGGCCACCGGCGTCATGCGGGTCGAAGTCGATCTGCCCTTCATCGTGGTAGCGCTGTTTGCCGAGATCGGCCTGGCGCGGGTGTCGGCCTCGACCGAACTGGTGATGGTGGCGCATGGTCATACGGCGCGCGCCGGCTGGGTGCGAGTAGCAACCGTGGTGGCGCGCCTGGCGGTGGCGCTGGCGTTCTTCGTGGTGCTCAAGCGCAGTGCGCTGGACGACTGGATCCTGTTCCTGACGGTGCAGTCGGTGCTGATGATGTTGTTCTATGGCTGGCTGGGCGCGCGCATGTATGGTGCGCCGCGCATGGTCTGGCTGGGTTCGGAGATGAAGAGCGGCTTTTTGTTCTGCGTCAATCAGGGCGCGCGCTCGATGCAGAGCAACCTCGACCGCATGGTGCTGTCGCGGTTTGCCGATGCCTATTCGCTGGGCGTGTATGGGGCAGCGTCGCGCATCCTGCAGCTAGGTTTGTTTCCGATGCAGGTGATGACGCGCATCTTCTACCCCAAGTTCTTCCAGCATGGCGCCAACGGCATGGCGGCCAGCCGGCGTTATGCGTTGCGGGTGGCGCCGGCCCTGTTCGGTACCGGCATCCTGTCGGCCGCGGCGGTGGCAGGCGCTGCGCTGTTTGCGCCGCATGTGCTGGGGCATGACTTTGCCGGCAGTGTCGATGTCACCATCGGGTTGTCGCTGGCCCTGCCATTCATTGCCTTGCAGTATCCGGCTGCCGATGCCTTGACCGGCGCCGGGCGCCAAGGCTTGCGCGCGGCCATCTTCAGCCTGTCGGCAGTGGGCTTCGGCTTCGTGCTGGTGGCCGGTATCTGGTTCAAGGGCGTGCCGGGGCTGATCGGCGCGTTCGTATTCGCACATTTTTTGCTTGCAGCGATCCTGTGGGGCGCGGCCTTCCTTTGCAAGGATGCGCCGGCCAGTCAGACGGTGCAGGTCACACAATAAGACGGAGACATGCAAGAACCGCGTCAGCCGGATGGCGACGGCGGTTTTCCGTGAAGGTTTATTTGATTAGGGAAACAAAATGAAGATAACTGTCATTGGTACTGGCTACGTTGGCCTGGTCACGGGCACTTGCCTGGCGGAAATGGGTAACGACGTTCTCTGCCTCGATCTGGACGAGAACAAGATCCGCATCCTGCGCGAGGGCGGCATCCCGATCCACGAACCGGGCCTGCAGGACATGGTGCAGCGTAACGTCGCCTCCGGCCGTCTGAAGTTCAGCACCGATATCGCCGAATCGGTGGCTTTCGGTGAATTGCAGTTCATCGCCGTGGGCACGCCGCCCGACGAAGATGGCTCGGCCGACCTGAAGTACGTCGTGTCGGCGGCGCGCAATGTCGGCAAATACATGACCGACTACAAGATCGTCATCGACAAGTCGACCGTGCCGGTCGGCACCGGGGACAAGGTGCGTGCGGCGATCCTCGAAGAGCTGGCGGCGCGCAAGCTGGAAACGCCCTTCGATGTGGTGTCGAACCCTGAATTCCTGAAAGAAGGCGCCGCCGTCGAAGACTTCATGCGGCCTGACCGCATCGTCATCGGCGCCGACAGCGAACGTGCCATCACCGCCATGCGCGAGCTCTATGCGCCGTTCATCCGCAACCACGATCGCGTGATCGTCATGGACGTGCGTTCGGCCGAACTGACCAAGTACGCCGCCAATGCCATGCTGGCCACCCGTATCTCGTTCATGAACGAGCTGGCCAACCTGGCCGACGACCTGGGCGCCGACATCGAGCAGATTCGCGTGGGTATCGGTTCCGACCCCCGCATCGGTTTTCACTTCCTGTATCCGGGTTGCGGCTACGGCGGTTCGTGCTTCCCCAAGGACGTGCAGGCGCTGATTCGCACCGCTGACGAAGGCGGCCGCCGGCTCAAGGTGCTGCACGCGGTGGAAGAGGCCAACGAGGCGCAGAAGCACGTGTTGCTCGACAAGATCCGCAGCCATTTCGGCAGCGACCTGCGCGGCATGACCTTTGCGCTGTGGGGCCTGGCATTCAAGCCCAACACCGACGACATGCGCGAAGCGTCGAGCCGGGTGGTCATCGAAGGACTGTGGGACATGGGCGCCCGGGTGCGCGCCTACGACCCGGTGGCGATGGACGAGACCCGCCGCATCTACGGCAATGATGACCGCCTGTCGTACGCCACTTCGCCGCAGGACGCCCTGACCGGCGCCGAGGCGCTGGTGATCGTGACCGAATGGAAAGAATTCCGTGTGCCCAACTTCGACGCCATCAAGAGCAGCCTGAAGAATCCGGTGATCTTCGACGGTCGCAATCTCTATACGCCGTCGCAGATGCGCAAGCGCGGCATCGAGTATTTCGCGATCGGCCGCCGCTGATGATGCAGGACGCCGCATCGTCATCGGCGATGCGGTCCGTGCCAATCAATTAGAAAACAGACAGAGAGAACACATGAAAGCGATGATCCTGGCCGCCGGGAAAGGCACCCGAGTCCGTCCATTGACCTATGAACTGCCCAAGCCGATGATCCCGATCCTGGGCAAGCCGGTGCTGGAATACCTGGTCGAGCATCTGGTCAAGTTCGGCATCCATGACATCATGATCAATGTCAGTTACCTGCACCAGAAGATCGAAAACTACTTTGGCGACGGCCAGCGCTTCGGCGCGCGCATCGGTTATTCCTTTGAAGGCTACGTGGACGATGCCGGCGAAGTGCATCCGCATCCGATCGGCTCGGCCGGCGGCATGAAGAAGATCCAGGAGTTCGGCGGCTTCTTCGACGAGACCACGCTGGTCATCTGCGGCGATGCATTGATCGACCTCGACATTCGCTCGGCACTGTTCGAACATCGCCGCAAGGGCGCACTGGTCAGCGTCATCACCAAAGAGGTCGCGCTGGACCAGGTGTCGAGCTATGGCGTGGTGGTGGCCGATCCTGAAACCGGGCAGGTCTTGTCGTTCCAGGAAAAACCATCCCCTGAAGAGGCCAAGTCGACCCTGGCCAGTACCGGTATCTACATCATGGAACCCGAAGTGCTGGATATGATCCCCAGCAACACCGTGTTCGATATCGGTTCCGAGCTGTTCCCGCTGCTGGTCGAGAAGAAAGTGCCGTTCTATGCCCAGAAGCGTTTCTTCAACTGGATCGACATCGGCAACGTGATCGATTTCTGGTCGGTGCTGCAGAGTGTGCTCAGCGGCAAGGTGGCGCAGATGTATGTGCCGGGCACGCAGATCGAAGAGGGGCTGTGGGTCGGTCTCAATACCCGCATCGAATGGGAAGGAACCACCATCGAGGGCCCGGTCTATATCGGTGCCGGGACCCACGTCGAGGCGGGTAGCAAGATTGTCGGGCCGACCTGGATCGGGCATGGCAGTCATATTTGCTCGGGTTCGGAAGTGATTCGCAGCGTGCTGTTCGAGTACACTCGCACCGCGCCCGGCACCAAGGTCGAGGAATCCGTCGTCTGCGGCGACTACAGCGTCACCCGCGATGGCCAGATGAAGCACATTTCGGAATACACCGACAATCACTGGAACGATGCGCGCGATCGGCGCAAGACGGCGCGCCAGGGCGCCTAAACCATGCATAGCGAGGAAGTCATGAAAATCTATCCCGTCATTCTCTCCGGCGGGTCCGGCACCCGCCTGTGGCCGCTGTCGCGCGCCGCTTTGCCCAAGCAACTGATTTCGGTGGTGGGTGACCGCACCATGCTGCAGGACACCGTGTCCCGCGTCAGCCGTTGGCCAGAGATCATGCCGCCGTTGTTCGTCTGCGGTAACGACCACCGTTTCATGGTGGCCGAGCAGATGCGCGAGATCGGTATCAAGCCGCTGGGCATCATGCTGGAACCGGTCGGCAAGAACACCGCCCCGGCGGTTGCCGCTGCCGCCCACCTGCTGGCCCGGCACGACCCCGAAGCCGTCATGCTGGTGCTGCCGGCTGACCACGTGATCAACGATGTTGCCGCTTTCCAGGATGCCGTTTCGCGTGCCGCCAAGGCGGTGGCGGGTGGCGCCCTTGCCACCTTCGGCATCCTGCCTTCGTCGCCGGAAACCGGGTACGGTTATATTCGCCGCGGTAGCGCCGTGCCGGGCGTGGTCGATGGCTATGTGGTCGACAAGTTCGTTGAGAAGCCGGACCTGGCCACGGCCAATGCCTTTCTCGCCGAAGGCAATTATTCGTGGAACAGCGGCATGTTCCTGTTCAAGGCCTCTGACTACCTGCAGGAACTGCAGATTCATCGTCCCGATATCGCCGCGCCGGTCGAACAAGCCGTCGGCAAGGGCTACGAAGACCTTGATTTCTGCCGCCTCGACCAGGCCAGCTTCGAAGCCACGCCGTCCGAGTCGATCGACTATGCGGTGATGGAGAAGACCAAGAAGGCAGTCGTGGTGTTGGCCGACATCGGCTGGAGTGATGTCGGTTCGTGGAGCGCGCTGTGGGCGGTGCAGGAAAGCGACGTCAACGGCAACGTCACCCGTGGCGACGTGCTGCTGCAGGACGTCAGCAACACCCTGGTGCGCGCCGAGGGGCGCATGGTGGCGGCGCTGGGCGTTGAAGACCTGATCATCGTCGAAACCGACGATGCGGTGCTGGTGGCCCATAAGGACAGCGTGCAGGACGTCAAGAAGATCGTCGACACGCTGAAGTCGTCGGGCCGCACCGAGCACGTGCATCACAAGCGGGTGTACCGTCCATGGGGCAGTTATGAAAGCGTGGCCGAGGGCGAGCGCTTCCAGGTCAAGCGCATCATCGTCAAGCCGGGCGAGAAGTTGTCATTGCAGATGCACCATCACCGCGCCGAACACTGGGTGGTGGTGAGCGGCACGGCGCTGGTGACGCGCGGCGAAGAGGTCAAGCTGCTCAGCGAGAACGAATCCATCTACCTGCCCATCGGGATCACGCACCGTCTGGAAAACCCGGGCAAGTTGCCATTGCACCTTATCGAAGTGCAATCGGGAAGTTATCTTGGGGAAGATGACATCGTGCGGTTTGAGGATATTTATAAGCGGGTTTGACACGCAGAAAATCGATTTTCAAACAAGATTTTTGTTATGAAATCGGGAAGCCGTATTGAGAATGCTCAATACGGCTTTTTTGCGTCATTATGGCGCTATGTCGCGCCGTGAAAAAAGAGAGCCGCTGTGCTTGTCGTGGGTTGCTTAAGTCGGTTGCTGCATTGCTTGTGATGCTCAAGGCTCAGCGTTAAAACCCTTTTTATCGTCAGAAAACCTTGGTATGGTGCGGCACAGCAATATTTGATGAAAATAGACGCGGATCAGGTCCTGAAAGTCGTTAAAAGATGTTCGTTATTCAGGCGAAATTTGCTATCGTTCTATCCTAATAATTCTAAGAGTTCTCCAGGGTTTTTGGCGGTCAAGAAGTCGCTATCGATCGGCATCAGCTTGAGTAGTTGGTTGCACCGCAGCACTATGCGCTCTTGCTGTTTGCCGCAAAGTTCATTCGTGTCGCACCGGTTTCCCTTTCTCGATTGCGTCGTCTCGTGGCGCCCAATCAAGCTACGTGGAATAGGGAGAACCGTTCGACTAACGTCAGTCTCGATTTCAACGTCTCTCACCATCATGAATAACTATAACGACGCCACCATCATTGCCGAACTGCCTTTGCCCACGGCACAGGTAGAGCACCCCCTGATATCGCTGGTCGTCCCGTTCTATAACGAGGAAGAGACCATCGAGGTTTTCTTCGCGACGGTGATTCCGGCGCTTGAGGCGATTCCCGGGACGGATTTCGAGATCGTATGCGTGGACGATGGAAGCCGCGACGCCACGCTGGAGATGCTGGCTGCCAAGGCATTGGTCGACGGACGCATCGTTGTGGTGGAGCTGACCCGCAACTTCGGCAAGGAAGCCGCGCTGACCGCCGCCATCGAAAGTGCGCGCGGCGACGTCGTTATTCCCTTCGATGCCGACTTGCAGGATCCGCCCAATGTGATCCCCAAGTTGCTCGAGAAATGGCGCGAGGGTTACGAAGTGGTGCTGGCGCGGCGCGTCAATCGCGACTCCGATACCTCGTTGAAGAAGATGACGGCCTTGTGGTTCTATCGCGCCCATAACAAGATCGCCGACATCAAGATTCCTGAGAACGTTGGCGATTTTCGCTTGATGAGCCGCTCGGTCGTCGACGCACTGAAGTCGCTTCCCGAATCGCGACGGTTCATGAAGGGCCTGTTTGCCTGGGTCGGCTTCAAGACGACCACGGTCGACTACGTGCGCGAGCAGCGGGTGGCGGGCGAAACCAAGTTTTCCGGCTGGAAGCTATGGAATTTTGCATTGGAAGGCTTCACCAGCTTCAGCACCTTGCCGTTGCGCGTCTGGAGTTACATGGGCGGCTTGATCGCCGCGCTGGCTATCTTGCGCGGCATCTGGTTGACAGTGCGTACCCTGATCTTTGGCGTGGACGTACCCGGCTATGCCTCTCTGGCAACCGCTGTGCTGCTGCTGGGCGGGATTCAGCTGATCGGCATCGGCGTGCTGGGTGAATACATCGGCCGTATCTATTTCGAGACCAAGAACCGGCCGGTCTACCTGATCAGAAAGAAGATCCAGGCATCGCGCGTGAAGACAGTCAGCCAGGTTGTATCGTGAGTAGCGTATCAGGCGGCAATCGCCGCGGCATAGCCGCATTGCTGTTCGTGCTGGCGGTCACCTTGCTGGTGTTTTACCAGCCGCTGATTCACGGCAGCATCCGCGGTCACGATTCACGCACGCATATATCCTGGTTGTTGTCGGTGATGGATGCGGTACGCGCCGGCAGTTTCTACCCGCGCTGGCTTCCCGATCAGTTCGCCGGGCTGGGCGCGCCGGTGCTGTATTACTACCCGCCATTCACGTCGCTTTTCTTTGCGCTGGTCGATCAGCTTTCGCGGCATCAACTGCCGGTGGGCAGCGTTATCGTCAGCGCGACCTTTTTGCTTAGTCTGGCTTCTGTCGGCACTTTCTATCTATGGGCGCGGGGCTTTTCGCGTGGCGCCATTGCGCTGGCCGCAGCAGTGTTCTATGGCATCGCGCCGTATCATTTTCAAATCGACTATATGGCGCGCGGAGCGATGGGCGAGTTTGCGGCCTTCGTCTGGATCCCGCTCATCTTTGCCGGACTCCAACGCTGGTTCCGTGCTGCGAACTGGAAGTCGCTGGCGCTGGTCATTGTCGGTTGTGCGGGCCTGTTTCTCACGCATTTGCTGAGCGGCATGCTGGTCGCCATGGCGGCCGTGCCGTATGTCCTGCTACGTGCATTTGTACGCCAGGAAGGCGCCGCGCCTGTGCCCCTGGCAGTGGTGCTGCGTGCGAAGTTGCTGCCGTTGCTCATCGCCGCAGTGTTGAGCGTCGGCCTGGCTGCGTGCTACGTGGTGCCGGCCATCACCTTGCTGCCTTTCCTGAATCAGGCGGCCCTGATGTTTTCGGGCATTGATCAGACCGCCCTGCATCACGCGTTCGATCCCGACAAGCCTAAGTCATTTGCCATGATCGCCGGCGTGGCAAGCTTCTATACGCTGGCGGCGGTGACCCTGATGTGGTTGAGCTGGCGTCGTCGTCGTACGCTCGCCGATGGTGCTGCGCGCGAAGCGCTGGGCGATATAGTCTGGTGGTCTGCGGTGGTGGTGTTCTTCTTCATTTTCATGATGGGGGCACTCAATCTGCTGGTGACGCCGCCGTCGCCCTTGGGCAAGATCCAGTTCTTGTGGCGTGCGCTGGTGGTGCAGGAGTTTGCCCTCTGTACCTTGTTCGTTCTGGCGGGCAAGGTGCTGGTCGAGCAGGGCCGCAATGTGGTGCTGGCCAAGTATGTCAAGGTAGCGGCGCTGCTGCTGGTGGTCGGGTTCGCCGCAGGGAGTTCGTTCCTGAGCAAGAAGCTTTATGCCGACCCGCGCACCGAGGAGCCTGCCGGCACCGAGCATGTCCGCCTGCGCATGAGTCCGCCTGAATACTTCCCGCCCGGCGCCAAGGCCCCGGTGCCGGCCGAAGAAGTGAGTCGCTATCCGGCCGTGGTGGCGGGCACTGCTGAGATCGTGTCGTTCAAGGCCGAAAGATATCCATCGCGGTTTGAATTGAATGTGCGGGCCACTGGCCCGGCCACGATCGCCTTGCCCGCTTATGGTTTCCCCGGATGGAGCATCACCGACGATAGCCAGCATGCGTATGCGCTCACCACTGCAACCGACTACAAGCTGCTGGCTGTCGAGGTCGGTCCAGGCGCGCACGTGATCAGCGTCAAGCGTAGCGCGGTGCCGCAAGAACGTATCGGCAACTGGGTGTCGCTCATATCGTTGTTGCTGACGGCCATCTTCCTGCTGGTTGTTCGCATGCGCGCTACTCGCAATGGCGCGCTGGACCAGGGCAGTGTGGCGTCGCCGGTGGCGCCGGAAACCATTAGTGGGGGCACCGCCGTGGGCGGCGGCGCTCTTTAAGCCAATCGATCAAGGAATCCCGTGTTCATTGTCTATGCCATGGTCGGTGCTGTCGGTACGCTGGTCCAGTATGCGTTTCTGTTAGCCAGCGTGTCCTGGTTGCATGTGCTCGAACCGGTCGCGGCGACGGTCATCGGCGCCTTCCTTGGCGCTATCGTCAATTATTGCCTGAATGCCCGGTTCACTTTCAGAGACTCGGCCGGAACGCATCGGGTGCGTGTCGTCAAGTTTGCCGTCACGGCCATCTTCGGCATGTTGATGAATGGCTTGATCATGCATGTGTTCAGCCAGGTTCTCGGTCTGAACTACATGCTGGTCCAGCTGTTTGCCACGGCCGTGGTGTTAGTTCTGACTTATTCCATCAATCGGGTATGGACCTTCGGGGTGGCAGCGCATCGTTGAACTGTGACGGATGGGGTGGTGTCTATCGACTAACGCCCAGTGGCTATCGTTGACCTGCGTCAACGTTGTGGCTGATACCTGGCACTGTCGAATACTAGGGCCTGTTCACATTAAATCTGCGAGTGCGAGAGGCCGGCAAGTGTTGTCTGAACAGGCCCTAACTGTCGACACCGTCATCCTGCGCTGCAGTTTCTTTCGCCGCGCACATCCTTCTCTTATTCGATGATCAACAATATCCAGGTCCTGAGGGCGATTGCGGCGCTCAACATTGTTTTCTATCACGCCTTTGGTATCGGCGCGTCCTATGGCTATGCCACGGACGTGCTTGAGCCGGTGATGAAATGGGCGGCCAACGGGGTCGACATCTTCTTCGTCATTTCCGGCTTCGTGATGTTCTACGTCCAGCACAGCCACCCGCGTAGCCCATGGGAGTTCTTAAAGAATCGGGTCAAGCGCATCGTGCCTCTGTACTGGAGCATCACGCTCGCTTGCGTGTTGCTGGTGCTGCTGGTGCCCTCGGCCTTCAGGCAGTCCGAATTCGATCTGCAGCACGCGGTGCTCTCGCTGCTGTTCGTTTCCCGCTTCGCCGGATTTGAGTATCCGGTCCTGGTGCCGGGCTGGACGCTCGAACTCGAGATGTTGTTCTATGTCTTGCTGGCAGTGGTCATCGCAATTAATCCAAGACATGTAATTTTGAGCGTGACGGCGCTGCTGGCTGCAGGCATCGTGTTTGCCGGCATACCGCCGCTGGTGCTGGAGTTTCCACTTGGGATGCTGGCCGGCTGGTGCTATGTCAATCGCGTGGGCGCGGCTAACGGAAAGTTATTGTTTATCGTCGGCAGCGCTCTGCTGGTGGCGTCGATCCTGTTGCAAGCGGACCCCGATGTATGGCGCCTCCTGTTCTGGGGTGTTCCTTCTTTCCTGATGGTGCTCGGTGCCTGCTTTATCCCGCAAGTGAAGAAGGGGCTGTGGGTGACGTTGGGCTCGGCTTCCTATGGCATCTACCTGATCCATACGCTGACGCTGCCAGTGTTCTATAAATTCGTGCGCTGGATCGGCATTTCGGGCAGTGGTGCGGTCGATGAGGTCAATCTCGTCCTGTGCGTGTTGTTCAGCGCGCTGATGGGGGTGTGTACCTATCGTTTCTACGAGCGTCCGCTGGCAAAGCTGTTTTAATCCTTCATGCAGGGTGAAACACCATTGGCCGGGTAAGAGGCCGGTCTCCGCAGGAGGCAGTTCTTTAAGGCGAGATCGACGGCGGGGATACGCGTATCCCGGTGTCATGCTAAGGTCCATTTTTTGATTTGTTAGCGATCTCGTCTCATGAAAATCAGCGTACTCGATCAGGCTCCCGTCTCGGAAGGCGCCAGCAGCGCACAGGCGCTGCGCAACGTATTGGAACTGGCGCAACTGGCGGACCGGCTCGGCTTTCATCGCTACTGGGTGGCCGAGCATCATGGCAGCCCTTCATTGGCATGCGCCAGCCCGGAGGTGTTGATCGGCCCCATTGCCGCCACCACCCGTCGTCTCAGGGTCGGCAGCGGTGGCGTGATGTTGCCGCATTACAGTCCACTGAAAGTGGCCGAGTCGTTCGGCATGCTGGCAGGCCTGTACCCGGGTCGTATCGATCTTGGCCTGGGGCGCGCACCGGGCAGTGATTCGCTGACGGCATCGGCGCTGCAGCGTGATCGCCGCCAGCGTCCGGCTGACGACTTCTTCGAACAGCTCAACGAACTGCTGGCTTATCAGCTCGATTGCGTACCTGCAGAACACCCGTTTGCACGTCTGGCAGAGCTGCCTGGCCGCCCTGAAACGCCGCAAACCTGGCTGCTCGGCTCATCTTCCCAGAGCGGTATCTGGGCTGCCGAACTGGGGCTGCCTTACATGTTTGCCGACTTCATCCATGCCGCAGGCGCCGCTGTGTGCGACGCCTATCATCGCGATTTCATCGCATCGCCAGAGATGGGGCAGGCCCATAGCGGGGTGGCATTGCAGGTCATCTGCGCCGACACCGATGCGCAAGCGCGGGAGCTCGCCAGCAGTTATGCGATGCGCCTGTGGCACATGCATAGCGGCCGACGGCTGGACAAGGTGCCCTCGGTGCAGACCGCATTACGCTTCTTCGAGCAGCAGCAGATGACCATTGACGCGTTGCCGCCAGGGCGGCGCGCGATCATCGGCAGTCCGGCCACCGTCCGCCAGCAGATCGAAGCGGTGGCCCGGAGTTATCGTGCATCCGAAGTGATGGTGGTGAGCATCATCCACGATCACGCGGCGCGCATGCGCTCTTATGAGTTGCTGGCCGAAGTGTTTGGGTTGAAGTGAGTGACGATGGCGGTTGATGTCTGTGCTGCCTCGGTCTCAAGTATCTTCGGTACCAGCGCCGATCTGGCAATCGAATCGGATGCAATCGCCGCGAGATGCCCGTAATCGTACGTCGTCACATTGTCGATGGAGCCATTCACGATGGTCTGGCATCCTGCCGCGTTGCAGAAGTGGTCGAACAGGCTGACATATTCGGCTTGGGGCGCATTGTGGAAATCTGCCTTGAAACGGTCGTCGATTCCCTTCACCTTCATGTTCAAGCCATAAAAGGTGTGGTCCGGAACATGGCCCCAGAACCGGGTAGCAATCAAGGTCGGCAAGCCGCCTTTTTGCCAGTGGGGAGTGGGGCCGGCGAACAGGACTTTTCGTACGCCCAGCGCCTTTAACGCTTCGGCCATTTTCTGCATGTGTGCGATGTCATGGCCCTGTTCCTGCGCGATCAGGACCACTTCAGGATGATTCGCCCCGATGCTCTGCAGCGCGTGGAAGTTCGAGTGGGTGCAGTAGTTGTCGGCGCTGTCGGCCATGACCAGCATGGGCCTGCATCCGGATGAAGCGATCTGAAGGATCTGCCATGACTGCGGCAGGTTTTTCTTCAGGCCGCTATAGAACTGCTGCGCATGGCTGTCACCCCACAGGAAGATGGCGTGGCTTTTCTGAGCGTCCCGGGTGTGGCAGCTGCTGGAAATCTGTTTCGGCATCTGGGTACTGTTGCCCGACCATTGTTTGGGCACGTCGTAGTAATCGCATTCGATTCTGAAATTGTTAAACCAGTCACTGGTCTTGTAATACGACCATGTCGGATAACGCAGATCAAACTTATCGAGATAGGCCACGGCTGTCGGGTCCATGCGCATCACGAAACCCTTCGAGACATGGCCGGCCAATCCCACCGCCAGGAACAGGCTCGAGGCGAGCGCCGCAAACGAAAAGATCTGTTTGCGCGTGACGGTGGATTTACTGCGAAATGGCGCCTCCACATATTTCCAGGTGAAATACCCAAGAACGAATGCGATCACCGCGAGCGCGCAGAGCTGCCACGCGGTCAGCCCGTTGGCGCTGTCGTAGCGCGCAAAGGCAAACAGCGGTTGATGCCAGAGATAGGCGCTATAGCTGATCAATCCGATCAGGACAGTGGGCCGGTTGCCAAGGATGTAGCGGCCGGTGATGGTTTGCTGCGTGGCCAGAAGGATGATGAGCGCGGCACCCACCGTTGGAACGAGAGCGTAAAAACTGGGGAAGGGCGTATTTTTGTCGAACGCAAAGATGGAATAGACAATGGCCGCCAACCCGACCAGGCTACCGATCTCGGGCACCATTCCTGTGGGTGTCACATAGTTTTTTCGCGACACGTGCATGGCGCACAGGGTGCCGATCAATAACTCCCAGGCGCGCGTGGGTAGCAGGAAGAAATTGGCACCTGCCGCAACCGGCGCCATCTTGTGGGCGGCCCAAAGACTGGCCAGCAGGATGACGGTGAGAATCAGCGGCGTGGCACGGCGGGCGTAACGCCAGCACAGCCAGAGAATCAGCGGAAAGAAGATGTAGAACTGTTCTTCGACCGACAGGCTCCACGTGTGCAGCAGCGGCTTGAGGTCGGAGTCTGAGTCGAAATATCCAGCCGAGCGCCAGAAGAAGATATTGGATGCGAACAGCATCACGGCCACTACATTCTGCGCGAAGCCCTTCATGTCGGGCGGAGATAGCAGAAACCAGGCGAAAGGAAGGCAGGCGAGCATCACCAGCAACAATGCCGGCATGATGCGGCGGGCACGACGCTCATAGAACGAGACGATAGAAAAGGTCCCGGTGTCGAGTTCCTTGATCAGGATGAGCGAAATGAGAAAGCCGCTGATGACAAAGAAGATGTCGACGCCTGTGTAACCGCCGGAAAATGCATCGAACCCCGCATGAAACAGCACGACCGCAACCACTGCAACGGCCCGCAGGCCATCGATTTCTCTTCGGTAATGTATTTTCATTTTTGTTAATTGGAATAATTAATCACGCGCACAGGGTTTGCCAGCGCAACGGACGTGCGTGGATCGGGGGGCGCTGTAAAGGCTTTACTAGCGCAGAGAAAGTGCGTGAAACGAGATCAGCAGATGATGCGCAATCGAAAGGCGACTGCAGGGCGGACAGTTATTGCAATGCAGCAAGGTTGCTTGAAGTAATGTTGCGAATTGCCATTAATCCGGTCGTTCGGCAGGTAATTATTTATTATTAGTAAATGCCGATGACGCGTTTGCTGATTCTAGCACCGCAAATGCCGCGCTGCGTCATAAAACATGAGGCTTCTGGCGATTCGAGCGAGATCGTGATGGGGCGTAACGGGTGTAATTTCCTTTAGGGAAATCATTCATGCACCGTGGCAACGCGCAAAGCCGTTACGTTGAAAAAACGCCCTCGGGAGAGGACGTGTTCCAAGTTGAATAAATCTCGCCTCAGCGGGTATGCCACAACCGCGCAATCTGCTCGGCACTGGCTTGCAATAACTGTGGCGCATCGGCAATGGCGTCTTCCAGCCGGGTAGGGCCGAAGACAATCGAAAAGCAGCCGGCGAAGCTGCCCTGCAAGCGATCCAGCGACTTGCGATCGATGCCGCCTGACAGCAGCGTGGTTTCCACTCCGGCGCGACGCGCGCGCTGGCTGGCGATGAAGGGTGCTTTCCCGTGCAGTGTCTGGGCATCGCTGCGGCCTTCGCCGGTAATCATCCAGTGCGCGCCCGCGAGCGCATCGTCCAGGCCAATATGGTCGGCCACGGTTTCTGCGCCGGACTGGAAATGCCCACCCAGCATCAGCAAAGCATAACCAAGGCCGCCGGCGGCACCTGCGCCCGGCAGGTCTTTCGCATGGCGTCCCAACGCACGCTCCAATACCTCGGCGAAATGACCGAGCGCCGCATCGAGCGTTGCCACCTGCTCCGGCAACACGCCTTTCTGTGGCCCGAATACGGCGGTGGCTCCATGTTCGCCGCAAAGCGGATTGTCGACGTCCGACATCGCCACGAGTTTGACCTTTGCCACCCGCGCGTCAATGGCCGACGCATCAACGCTGGCGACGCGGTGCAATTGCGACGGCAGCGGCGGCACCTCGCAACCTTCGGCGTCGAGCAACCGAGCGCCCAGCGCAACCAGCAGGCCGGCGCCGCCATCGTTGGTGCTGCTGCCGCCCAGCGCCACCAGCACCTGGCTGACGTCGTGTTCCAGCACGGCCAGCAGTGCATCGCCAATACCCAGCGTGCTGCGCTGGTCGACCGTCACTGCCGTGCCATCGGTATCGGTCAGGCCGACGATCGAGGCCGACTCGATCACTGCGCTGCCATTGTCGAGCAGACCGACCGGCGCTTGCATAGGTTGGCCGGCCGCATTGCGGCAACGCACGTCCAGTCGCTGGCCGCCCGCATGCAGCAAGGCATCGAGCGTGCCTTCACCGCCATCGGCAATGGGTTTCAGACGTATCTCGGCATTCGGGATGGCGGCTTGGATGCCGGCGCCGATGGCACTGGCAACCTGTTCGGCGCTCAGCGACCCCTTGAATGAGTCCGGTGCGATGACGACGACGGGGCGGGGCAGGGTGCGGGAGGATGTCATGGGCAATTAATTGGTGGGGCGGTGCTGCCGCCCGATAAAGGTCTCGACGTTGTTGTAATGACTGACCGGCTAGGCGGCGCTGCATGATTATATAAGCCCTGCCAGGAACCATGCCGCGTAACAAATGGTAAGCCTGATGGTGTGTTTTAGGCATGTGCGCCATAGTCGACAGATTGTCGGCTCGTGCGTCGGTGCCAAATCGACCTCGGGCCTGAGGAGCATGATCATGATCCGTAAATTCTCGCGCATCCTGCTGGTGCTGGTACCGGCCTTGGCGCTGGCTGGCTGCGTGGCTGTTCCCTATGATTCTTATTATGGTGGCGCGCCGGTGGCTTATCCGACTTACCCTGCCTATCCCGCTTATGGTGCCTATGGCGCCTATCCGGCGCAACCGGTGTATGTGGCACCTTACTCGTCGTCGTTCTACTTCGGTTACGGCGGCGGCTGGGGTGGGCATCGCGGTCATTGGCGACGCTGATTTACTCAGTTTGGCCGATGGGCAGGGGCCTGGTTCGCCATATCGGGGCGCAAGACGTTAGAATGTTGTGTTGGACATAAACGATGAGGCCTGCAGGCCTCATTTCCATTTCACCTCGAGACCTCTGGCCGGACGCTCCGGCATTGCTGCCGCAAGGTATGAGTTTTTTCAGTTCGTTGATCCAATCCGATTCGGTTTCACGCGCGCGCCGCAGGACGGTGCTCGGCTTGGCACTGTCGGTATTGGTGCACGTGATCCTGTTTTCGGTGTTGCGCGCCAAGCTCGATGTGCCGCCGAAGCTGGAAACGCCGGGCAAGCCGGATGCCCCGTTGCAAGTTACCTTCATCAAGCCGCCAGCGCCACGTCCCGAGCCGCCGCGCGCCGAGCCCAAGCCAGCGGTGCAGCCGAAGAAAGCGGTGACCAAGCCTGCGCCAAAGCGCGCTGCCCCGCCACGTCAGACTGCACGTGCGGCGGCGCCTCCGCAGGCGCCCCCGACGCCCAATTCGATCACCGCGCCGGTCGCCGAGGCCGCGCCGGAGATGGACTTCAGTTCGATGATGAATCGCAACCGTGAGCGCCGCCAGGCGGCGGAGGATGTCGCCGCCAAAGAGAACGCCGCCGCTCGGGCCGCAGAGAACCCCTCGGCCAATGACATCGCGCGCGCCAATATCGCCTTCCAGGAGCGTCGTGGTCGCGGCACCAATGGCGTGTTCGAGATCATCAGCAAAGGCCCGCGTGTGGCTCAGTATTCGTTTAGGGGCTGGACCGATGACCAGCGCCGCAGCCAGCGGCAAACCATCGAGGTCGACGCCGGACCCGGCGGCAATGTCGAGCTGGCCATTGTCGACAGCATGATCGCCCTGATCCGTAAATATTATTCGGGCGACTTCAGTTGGGACTCGCAACGACTGGGCAGGGTAGTGACCTTGTCGGCGCGCCTGACCGATACCCAGGGATTGCAGGCTTTCCTGATGAAGGAATTTTTCAGCGCTCGCTGAGGGACCGGGTTTCATTAGAAAACGGCACGTTGTAGCGATGGCAAGCTTTGGCGTGGATGACGCCAAATTTCCAACGATTCCTTTACTGCTCGTCAACCATTAGCGGTTTTTTGCTGCTGATGAGCGAAATCATTGCGTTAGCGCAATGGGCTTCGTGATAGGATTTATTTTATTTCCAGAAGGAAATCAAAATGGAACTCGAACTGACAGGTGAAGAACTGCGCTGGATGTATAGCGTGTTCAAGGGCGAATTCCGCATCGTGCCGCGGCCAGTGGTCAAGAGCGTCATTTCCAAGGGGCTTGGCATCCCCAATCTTGGTGGTGCATTCAATCTCACGCGTGCCGGCAAAGAAGTATTCCGGCGCACTCCCCAAGGCTTTGCAGAAGCAGTCAACGCAGATGACGAGATGCATATCATCCGTTCCAAAGGGCAGCACCGCAGCAATTGGCGGCTCGGTTGACCTTCTGCTTCCTCCGCAAAAAAATATCTTAATATTTTTCAAATAACGTTTTTCACACGTAATGCGCAATCACGTGCTGCTGGTTTATCGGCGGCAGCGTAGCCGCGTCGGGATGATCACATCTCGTGGATTATCTTTGCCCGACACCGCCAGGTTTGAATGAAAAAATTGCAAAAATAACAACCTTTCCGTAAAAAATGCTGTAAAACAATATTGTTTCTAAAAGAATAATATTGTTGCCAGGGAGGGAAAGGGATCAACACGATCTCCTGCGATTTCATTCAACTGGAGTTTGTAATGAAAAATGTCTTCCTTTCAGCGATCGCTGGCGCCTGTCTCGGGACAATGCTTTACGCGCCCCAAGCAATTGCTAAATCGACACCGATACCGGTGGACGTCAATTCCAACATTCAAAGTTCTGCACTGATTCAGGCGTACGACCAAGGCGACGTGCTGGTTTTCGACTTGTCCAGCGATCTCGCGAAGAAAGCTGCGCTGATGGGTGAGCTGGGCGGAATTGCCGTCACCGACGCCATGCGCGTTTATCTGAAAAAAACCAGGATGGGGCCGGCGTACCTGATTGTTCGCGACAATGTTTCTGCGGGGAAGCTGACGGATGCTCTCGATAAATTCAATGTGACCGACCAGCGCGACCAGCCTTCATTCGTAAAGACGAAGCTAGCGGCGGGGAAGGACCGGAAGGTCGCTGAGAAAAATCCGTCTGTGCCGCTTACCGGCGCCACGGCCACCGTGACCCTGCTCAGGGAAAACATGGCTTGCGCCCTGCCGAAGCACACGCCAGACCCAAAGACCGACTGGGAAAAAGCCCGTATCGATCCTAATTACATGGTTGATTTCGTGTACAAGCAAGAGGACTATTGCGCCGCTGGCGCCAGTGTCGAAATCAACTACAAGATCGACATGACCGGCTCCAAGGCAATCCACAAAACCGATGCCAGCGGGCGCATGATTCGCACGGAAAACGCGAAGTACGTCATTGTTACCGTATCGCCTGCCGAAGGCGGCGGTACGGGTTGGCATCTGAGTGACGAGTTGCGTCAGGAAGCAACGTTCGCCACGCAGATAAGCCCGGCTTTTCCGGGGAAGGCGCGCGGGGATTTTGTCGGGCCTTTTGCCAACAAGTATCGATTCTGGATCAGCCAGGGCAGTGCTTCGCCTGCAGTGAGACTGATTGAAACTTATCCGCATAACGGCAACGCCTCCACCAACATCGGAGAAACCCGCGGCATCACGGCGGGCATCACCGGTACCGTCGGTGCCTCCGCCCTCATCAGTGGCAATGTCGGCGCCAGCATCAATACGGCGAGCCCGCCTGTGGCCACCCTCAGCGGCAATCTCGGCGGCGAGTTTGAAGTGTCGGGGCAACTGCAGGGTAACGTGCTGCAAAACAATGTGCGCAACGTCTCGTTCAGCACCAGTGAATACACGGTCGAAAACAAGAGTTCCTCGAGCGCCGCCAGGTGGACGTGGAATGCGCGAATTGAAGGAGATCGTGTCTGCGACTACCTGCGCAAGAAGGATCTCAATACCTGCTTTGGCACATTGCCCCTGCTGGACGACAGCTGGATCATCGACAAGAATAAATTCTCGGCGATGAGCTACGCCAATTTCACGCCGTCGTTCCAGGCAATCTTCAAGGCTGACAAGGGCACCGTCGGGACCAGCACGTTCACGGTAGGCACCAGCGTGGAAACCGGCACCTTGCTTGGACGCGCGTTACCGGTGTTTTCCTTGCCGACGCTGATTGCGGGTGTATTGCCGAAGCCGACTACGCTGCCGACGTTGCCGACGCTGGAGGGTTTGCCACCGCTGATTCCGCCTGAGGCTCTGGTGTTGCCTATTCCTAATATTCTCAAGTTCACCGCCGAGGTAAAAACCGGCACCATGCCGGTGGTGGAACAGAGTTTCACCGTTGACTGGAGCTCACCTTATTTTTATCCGGAGCAGAACATACGCCTGCAGGCTGGTGGGGTGGACCCCTTTTACCGTGACAACTCCATGTGCCTGACGGCCAATGCCGGGACGGGCTCGGTTACCCTGGAGCGATGCATAGACGGTAGTCGTACCCAGGTGTGGGGTTATGACGCAGAAGAGAAGCAATTCAAGTCGAGGGCAAAGAAGGATACCTGCCTGGCCGCGCCCAACGAAGCGCCAAAGGGAAAAAAGGATTCAACACTGGAAATCGTTGCCTGTAGCAGTGCAAGCACCCAGAAATGGGTGTTGAATGCAGATGGCTTCCTGGTGACCGCAGTTGGCCAACCGCGCAGTATTCAATATTATCCCGAGTTCACCGGTAACAATGGCTGGCATAGCCCGCACACCGGCAAGAATGATGTTTACACCAGGACGGAAAACCTGGGGCAATCGGCCCATCAAATGCCGACGATGATGGCTTTCCCGGCACGCTTGTAGCAAACCGACAAGGCGCGACACCGCTCAAGCGGCGTCGCGCTTTTTTGCATTCAGCCAGTTTCATTGCTTCGGCAGGTCGGCAGCAGTATCGCGGCAACTGTCGACTTGGTCGACCAGCTGTTCGCCGAGGTGAAAAATTATTTAATGTTTTTCAGAAACAGTTGAGCGCAAGGCAATTCATGCTGTTATAATTGCGCGCTCAGTCGGGGCGTAGCGCAGCCTGGTAGCGTACTTGCATGGGGTGCAAGGGGTCGAGTGTTCGAATCACTCCGTCCCGACCATTAGAATCAAGCCTTGCGGCGAAAGCCCTAAGGAAAAAAGCACCGAATCGGAATTTCCGGTTCGGTGCTTTTTTATTTGCGCTTGAAACTTATTCTGATGGTGCCGCGTATGACGGGTCGTCTTGTTCAACGAAAGTGCGAACTACGATTGTCCGAGACGTAAGATGAATTGACCCTTTGCTTTTCTGCCGAGCCGAAGTAGACGCTGCACAAGAGAGCAAGCTGGCGGCTTGTCAGGGCGGGGCGGGCATGTGGTCGTCTCGATCCGGTCGATAAGTCGATGGGTCAGATGACCCTGACAAACATGCCGGCGACGATGGTGGGGATTTCGCAGTGAGCCAGTTGAAACGCAAGTTGGAAGATGGTATCCATTTGATTCTCCAGGTTAAGTTTTCTTGTTATGCGATGCCGGCAAGGGCGCTCATCACCTGCATGAACCATCCGTCGTCACCGGTGCGAAAAGGTCCGTAGTTTTTTGCATGCGCGCCAGCGGAGGACAGCAGGGTAACGGCAGTGATGAAGCAGAAGCAATAGAGTCGCATGGTTGGCTCCCTGGGTTGAAGGTTGAAATGCATCTGGTATGGATGCATCTTGAGCGCCTGCCGTTACGATTGCATTTCAATGCTGGACGCCAATGTTTCAACTGAAACAGTTGGCAAGTAAAAAACGCCTATGTCAGCTTTTTTGCTGGACGGGGGATACTTATGAATCAACCGCTGTCGCCCTGACGAAAGCCAGGGGCCAGTGTCTTTTTCACCTATCAAGACAATTATTCAACGCTATAGGTTTGCTCCCCAGACCTGGACGCGATCCGGCTCAGCAGCCATAGCGTTTCTTCCCATTGATCAACTGGTATCGCCCGCCTTGTGGGCCGACATGGCATGTTGCATCCTGCGTACTCTTGCCCCTATGCCTGAAGTCCCATGGCGCCTGTGCGTGTGGATCGCTCCATAGCCCGGCCTTCGCGCCTCGTGCTGCCTGTTCAAGCGGCGGTAGTGCTGCATCCTTGTTGTAGTTCGGATAGACCCAGGCCATTCCTTTTTGCACCTGGCTACGATTTGCCTCGATGCCACCGCAGCGGACCACTGCAACTGTGCGGCCATATCTATCCTGGTTCTGGACATCGAACTGGGCATCCTTGCCCCAGCAAATATCTGACAGCGACTGTTTTGATCGTTGGCCGAAAGTTTGCGCCTTCTCGGGTGCATCGATGTTGGCCAGGCGGATCTTGACGGGCTTCTTGCCGACCAGCACGGTCATGGTGTCGCCATCTGCGATGCCGATCACTTTGTGTGCTTCAGCAAGTGGGGTTAATAACGCGGTAATGGGCAAGAGCAGGGATGCTACCGAGAAGATGTTACGCATGACTTTGCTTGCCTTCCAACTTGGACGGCATTCTTACTGCACAAATCTCTTTCATTTTTCTTGCTCTGTTTCTTTTTTTGGGGGAGGGGGGGGCTTCGAAGCTCGACGCCGAAAATCGGGTGCGGACTATAACAGAACGGCGAATTTTTTCGCACTGTGTTCGGTAGCGCATGGCGCGCCGGAAGGATGCGAATTATATTGAATTCAAGGTGGCAGTTTCGGGCCCGGGACTCCGCCTTCAATCCGCTCCCCACGGGTTGTGGCCTCTGACCTTATCCCCCCCCCTTTGGTCAGGGGCGCTTTCGTTTGAGTGACGATTTATCAACATCGTTTCGGTGAGAGCCACCCATGTCCGAGACGCATTTGTTGAGTCATCCCGTTACACATTCAAACAAATTCAAGTCGACACCTAGCCGGCCTCAGCCGTTATCTGCTCACCACTAATGAAGTGGCAAGCACTGACGAAAAAAACCATCCGCCAAACAAAAAGCTGGAGAGTCGACATGAAATCCTTATTGTTTTTACCTGCGGCTGCAGTCATGGTCGCAGCACTGAGTGGGTGTGTAGTCACGCCACCCTCGGTTCGTCCCGCCTACGTCGCACCGCCAGGCGTGGTCTACGTGCAGCCTACCTATGTCTCGCCCGGCCCGGGTTACGTCTGGGCCTATCATTCTCATTATGGTTGGGGCTGGCACCATCCGGAATATGGCTGGCATCGCGGCTGGCGTTGATAAAAAGACAGCGGCTGCGGGCCGCTGTCTTTTATTGCAATATCACTTCGGTACGTCGGTGGCGTTCTTCAAGGATGCGCGCAATCCCGCGCGGCGTCAGTGGTCGAACTTGTCCTTGAGCAGGGTCTCGATGGTGGCGATGCGGGTCTCCACCGTGTCGAGCAAGGCCTGCGGCATGCCGCCGCCTTCTCCCAGTTGCGCTGCCAACGAACGGGCAATGCCGATGACGCCATCGGTAAACTGCTTGCCGTCGCGCGACATCACGGCCGTTGCCGTAAACAAGGTCGAAAACAGTATCTGGTCCGCCGTGTTGTTCTCGATGAACTTGTTCAGCAGGTTGTTATGGCTTTGCTTGAGGGCGTCGAATTCTTCCTGGGTGGGCATGGCGGCTCCGGTGGTTCTTGAAAAGCCGGCAAGATAACACGATCAGTCCGTTGAACGAACTGCCAGGCCCCGCTTTATCGGTCATTGTTATAAGTTACGCGTAAGCTAGCGGCTCTAACATCAGGACAATGCGGGGCAGTGCGCCTGCATGCCAATGCACGATAACGCCCGCCAGGAAGCGGGTGCAAACAAGCGGGATATCCGCAGGGAGACATGAACATGGCAGGGTTCGAGACAGCGGCGCCAGGTATTGGCGCGCGGGATGGGGTCAGACGTGCGTTGCCGTGGCTGGCGGCGTTGCTGGCAGGCGGCGCGCTGGCGTTCGGCATCGAGGCGGCCGACACCGCGCACCGGCTGGCAGCGCCCTGGGTCGGCGTGACGGCAGTGCTGGTGGCGCTGTCGTGCCTGGCGTTATTGCGGCGCCGTGATGGCGGCGGGCAGGCGCCCTTCATCGACAAGGTGGGCAACGAGATCGATCACATCATGATCGGCGCAGCCGAGACCTCGTTCTTCGTCGATTCGATCAAGAGCAAGATCCATACTGACGTCGATGCCGCCAATGGCATCGCCGCCAGCGCCGCCCAGAACGCCGCGACCACCGCGCAAATCGCCAGCAACGCAGAACGCGCCTCGGCCATTGCCGCTGAAGTGCGTAGCGAAAGCGTCAGTGGCCGTACCGAGGTGGACCATGGCTTGCGACAGATCGTGCAGGCGCGCAGCGATGCGCAGGCGGCCTCGGGCATGATGGCGCAGCTTCAGGAAAAATCCCGGCGGATTCACGGCATCACCGAGGTGATCAGCGAGATTGCGGCGCGCACCAATCTGCTGGCGCTCAATGCCGCCATTGAGGCAGCACGCGCGGGCGAGCAGGGGCGGGGGTTTGCGGTGGTGGCCGGTGAAGTGCGGCAGCTGGCGCAACGCACCAAGGAAGCCACCGATGATATCGGCGTGATGGTGCGTGCCATCACCGAAGAGGCCGAGCGCGCCGCCAGCGGCATGAATGCCCTGAGCGGGCGGGTGCTGGAGGCGGCGCAGAACGTCGAGCGGGTACATGGACTATTGAATAACATTGAACGCTCGGCCGGCCAGTCGCAGGAGCAGATCGAAGAAATCGCCGTGGCCTCGCGCGAGAACGTGCAGACCACGCAGTACATCGCCGATTCGATTACTTCCATTCGCGATGGCATGCTGCAGACGGATATCGCGCTGCCGCGCGTGGCAGCGTCGGCAATGGCGTTGTCGGAGCGCGCCGAGGTGGTGTTCGAGGCGATTGCCGAGGGCCAGGCGCATACCGCGCATGATGCGGTGCGCGAGGTGGCGTTGCAGGCGGCGCGTGATATCGGGCGCTTGTTCGAAAAGTCGATCGCCGCAGGACAGATCTCGCAGACCGATCTGTTCGATCGCAGCTATAAGCCGATTGCCCATACCTCGCCACAAAAACATACGACACGCTTCGATAACTTTACCGACCAGGTGCTGCCACCGCTGCAGGAGGCGATCCTGGAGCGCATGCCGCAACTGGCGTATGCGGGGGCGGTCGACAATAACGGTTATTTCCCCACCCACAATCGCAAGTTCTCGCAGCCGCTGACAGGCGACTATGCCGTCGACCTGGTAAACAACCGCACCAAGCGCATCTTCAGCGACCGTACCGGCAAACGCTGCGGTGCCAATACCAAACCTTTCCTGTTGCAAACTTATAAACGCGATACCGGCGAAGTCATGCACGATCTGTCAGTGCCGATTCACGTCAATGGCCGCCACTGGGGCGGTTTTCGTATAGGTTACCGTTCGATGCACGCCGAGCCGGCAGCGGCCGCGCCCGTGGTGCAAAGCCAGCCGGCGGCGGTCGTGCCGGGGCGGGCGCCGGCCCGGGTTTCGCGTTCCTGAGCCAGGTCCGGCGCCTACAGGCATCAAAACGCTGCATTGACCTTGCGCAATAGGAGGGTAAAACCGCTTCATTTCAAAGGCTGATTCGCTTGACCCCATCGGGCCGCTGATAGATTATTAGACAAGGGGGAGCCCGTTCGCACCAGCGGCGGGTTGTTAGCCATATGCGGACGTATCACCGATGCGCTCAGCCAGAGAAGGAAATACAGTGAAGCCTACTGTGCAAAGCAAGGGCGAGTCCGGCAAGGAATTCGATTTCACCTCACGTGACTTCGAGCGAGTCAGGGGACTCATCTACGAAAAGGCCGGCATTGCGCTGGCCGACAGCAAGCAGGAAATGGTCTACAGCCGTCTCGCACGCCGCCTGCGTGCGACCGGCATCAATTCATTTCAGCAATATCTCGACACGCTGGAACGTACCCAGGATTCGGAAGAGTGGGAGGCATTCACCAATGCACTCACGACCAACCTGACGTCGTTTTTCCGTGAGTCGCATCATTTCCCGATCCTGGCCGACTTTCTCAAGACGCTTAAGGAGCCGGCCACCATCTGGTGCTCGGCCGCCTCCACCGGCGAGGAACCCTATACCATCGCCATGACCGTGTGCGAGGCCTACGGCTCGTTGACGCCGCCGGTGCAGATCGTGGCCACCGATATCGATACCAATGTGCTGGCCACCGGCGCCAACGGCGTGTATCCGATGGACCGGATCGAAAAGCTTTCGCCCGAACGCACCAAGAAGTTCTTCCTGCGCGGCAAGGGCAGTCATGAGGGGTTCGTGCGGGTGCGCCCGGAGCTGCGCAAGCTGATCACTTTCAAGCAGTTGAACCTGCTGGCCGACGGCTGGCCGATCAGCGGGCAGTTCGACGTGATCTTCTGCCGCAACGTGATGATCTATTTCGACAAGCCGACCCAGAGCAAGATCCTGTCGCGCTTCGTGCCATTGATGAAGCCGCATGCGCTGCTGTTTGCGGGGCATTCCGAGAATTTCCTGTATGTCTCTGAGGCACTCAAACTCAAGGGCAAGACGGTCTATGAGCTCAACGCAGCGCAGCGCGGTGCGAGGGCCAAGCCATGAGCCAACAGGCCCCGGAACAGTTCGCCACCAATCTCTATTACGATCGCACGTTTGACTGCGATGCGGCCAAGATCCTGCCGGGCGAGTATTTTTTCACGCACAAGGACATGATGATCGTCACCGTCCTCGGCTCGTGCGTGTCGGCCTGTATCCGTGACCGGGTCTCGGGCATCGGTGGCATGAACCATTTCATGCTGCCCGATGGCGGCGGCGACGACGGCAGCCCGGTGTCGGCCTCGGCGCGCTATGGCACTTATGCGATGGAAATCCTGATCAATGATGTGCTCAAGGCCGGCGCCCGGCGCGACAACCTGGAAGCCAAGGTGTTTGGCGGCGGTAACGTGTTGCGCGGGTTCTCCGCGATCAACGTCGGCGAGCGCAACGCAGAATTCGTGCGCAAGTATCTCAAGGCCGAGAGCATCAAGGTAGTGGCCGAAGACCTTAATGATATCTATCCGCGCAAGGTTTATTATTTTCCGCGTACCGGCAAGGTGCTGGTCAAGAAACTGAAGCAATTGCATAACAATACATTGGTGGATCGCGAAAAAGCCTACGCCACCAAGCTGGTCACCAAACCGGTCGGCGGTGAGGTCGATCTGTTCTGAGCAAGTCTGGGCCGGCAGAAGGGCGGCGTGGCATGGCAAGCAATATTGAAAGCATGAACATGAAAATAAAAGTACTCATTGTTGACGATTCGGCACTGATCCGCAGTGTCATGCGAGAAATCATCGGTAGCCAACCCGATATGGAAGTGGTGGGCGTAGCGCCCGACCCGATCATCGCGCGCGAGCTGATCAAGCAGACCAATCCCGACGTCCTGACGCTGGATGTCGAAATGCCGCGCATGGACGGCCTGGATTTTCTTGAAAAGCTGATGCGGCTGCGGCCGATGCCGGTGGTGATGGTGTCGTCGCTGACCGAGCGCGGCTCCGAGATCACGCTGCGCGCCCTGGAGCTGGGCGCCATCGATTTCGTGACCAAGCCCAAGATTTCGATCCAGAGCGGCATGCAGGAATACGCCGACATGATCGCCGACAAGATTCGCGCTGCTTCCAAGGCGCGTGTGCGCGCCCGCGCGCCGCGCCAGGCCGAGGCTGCCGCCGGCGGCAGCGAGGTATTGCCGCAGATTCGCAATCCGCTGACCAGTAGTGAAAAGTTGATCATCATTGGCGCTTCCACCGGCGGCACCGAAGCCATCAAGGAATTTCTGATCCGCATGCCTTCCGATTGCCCGGGCATCCTGATTACGCAGCACATGCCCGAGGGATTTACCCGCTCCTTCGCCCAGCGCCTCAACAACCTGTGCAAGATTTCGGTGGTCGAGTCGGCAGGCAACGAGCGGGTACTGCCTGGTCACGCTTATATTGCGCCCGGACATTCGCACCTGAAGCTGGTGCGTAGCGGCGCCAACTACATGACCCAGCTTGACCAGGGGCCGCCGGTCAACCGCCACCGGCCTTCGGTCGATGTGCTGTTCCAGTCGGCTGCCGTGTGCGCCGGCAAGAACGCGGTGGGCGTGATCCTGACCGGGATGGGCAAGGACGGTGCGCAGGGGATGCTCGAGATGCGCACCGCCGGGGCTTATAACTTTGCCCAGGATGAGGCTTCCAGCGTGGTGTTCGGCATGCCGCGCGAAGCCATTGCCGTGGGTGCGGCGCATGAAGTATTGCCGTTGCTGTCGATGCCGGCGCGGGTGCTGGCGTGGCTGGCGGAACACGGAAGCCGTGCGTTGCGGGTCTAATAAAAGCAGGGGCAGGGTAATAGCGCTGCCATTTTCGCAAAGGCTGCACTACAATGCCGGGGCGCGAGAGGCTGATGTTGCCGGTCGCGGCCCGCGCAACCAGACAACGAAAGTTAGCGGTTCAAGTTTAGAGCGCAGCTTGCCGTTAACCAATAGATCATTTGAACAGATGGAGTGCCAGAATGTCCGATCCTAATACCAAATTCCTCGTCGTTGATGACTTTTCGACCATGCGCCGGATCGTGCGCAACCTGCTCAAGGAATTGGGTTTCACCAACGTCGACGAGGCCGAGGATGGCGTCCAGGCGCTGCAGAAGCTGCGCTCCGACCAGTTCGACTTCGTCGTCTCGGATTGGAATATGCCTAACATGGACGGCCTGACCATGTTGCAGGAAATCCGCAAGGATCCGGCCCTGTCCAAGCTGCCGGTGCTGATGGTGACCGCCGAAGCCAAGAAGGAAAACATCGTGGCCGCGGCCCAGGCTGGCGCCAATGGCTATGTGGTCAAGCCATTTACTGCCGCTACGCTGGACGAAAAGCTGAAAAAGATCTTCGAAAAGATGGGCGGCTGACGTGAGTGGCGTCGTGGATGTCGCACAAGGCCAGGCGCATGGCGCCGCCCCGGTAGTCGGGGGCGACGAGGTGCTGGTTCGTATCGGTCACATGACGCGTAACCTGCACGACAGCTTGCGTGGCCTCGGTTTTGACCGGCTGCTTGAAAAGGCGGCCAGTGACATGCCGGACGCCCGCGACCGCCTTGAGTACGTGGCGCACATGACCGAACAGGCGGCGCAGCGCGTGCTGACGGCCACCGAATTGGCCAGCCCCCTGCAGGATCGCATCGGTGATGGCGCCCTTGAACTCAAGTCGCAATGGGATGCCGTGGGCAATGCGGCGTTCTCGGAGGGCGACTACCGGGCATTGGCGGCCAAGACCTCGGCCTTCCTGGGGCAGGCGAACCAGGATAGCGTTGTCACCAAGCAGCAATTGCTCGATATCATGATGGCGCAGGATTTCCAGGATCTGACCGGGCAGGTGATCAAGCGTGTCACCGAACTGGCGCATGAGCTCGAGTCGCAATTGGTGCAATTGCTGGTCGATTATTCGCCCACCGAAGTCAAGCGTGAAGACACGGGTTTGCTCAACGGGCCGCAGATCGATCCGACCGGCAAGGATGTGATCGCCAATCAGGGGCAGGTCGACGATCTGCTGGAGAGCCTGGGTTTCTAACAGGAAAGCGGACACCCGGTGATGCTTCACCGGGTGCTTGCCTGATGAATCAATAACAATAAATGTCGTCGGCAAGCGGCAAGAAATATTTCTTTTAAGCAACATCTGCTGTGGGTTCCTGCTTGTCCCTCGGCGCATAGATGTCAATTCGATACGTCTCGTTTCGACAAAGGCAGACCATTGCGGTTTTGCCTAGTCCGAAATGCGGGACCTTTCCACTCTTATTCCCATGATGAGGGCCGCACCGGCTCGCGAATAATCCTGCCTATCGTTCTCGAAATCCGTCTATTAACCGGGAACGTGGTTTTGGCAGGGGGAATGCGGCAATGGCCGAAGACAGCGACATGGAGCGGACCGAACCCGCCACGGGTAAACGCCTTGAGCGTGCCCGTGAGCAGGGTGATGTGCCGCGCTCGCGCGAAATGGCGACCTGCGTGCTGTTGCTGGTGGGGGGCTTTGCCGTGTACGCGTTCACCGGGCCGCTGGTGACCAGCCTGAATCGCCTGCTGGCCTCGACCTTCAGCTTTGAGCGGGCTGCCGCGTTCGATCCTGCGGTCCTGTTTGAAATGCTGTCTGGACACCTGAAGGAAATCGTCATTGCAGCGATCCCGGTGTTTTTCATCATGACCCTGGCGGCCGTGGCGTCGCCCCTCATTCTTGGCGGCTGGCTGTTCAATGGCCAGTCGCTCATGCCCAAGTTCAGCAAGCTCAACCCGATCAACGGCATCACCAACATGGTGTCGATCAATTCGCTGGTCGAACTGCTCAAGGCGGTACTGAAAACCATCCTGGTGGGGACGGTCGCCTGGATGGCGATCATGTCGCAGATGGATGCAATGATGAACCTGAGCGTTGAGTCGCTGCCGATGGGCACCCGGCATTCGGTGCAGCTGCTGTGGACCAGTTTCATCACCATGGTGTCGGCATTGATCTTCATCGCCGTGCTCGATGTGCCTTACCAGATCTGGAACTACGGTCGTAAGTTGCGCATGACGCGCGAAGAGGTCAAGCAGGAGCACAAGGAGTCCGATGGCGATCCGCACATCAAGGCCAAGATCCGCTCCATGCAGCGCGCCATGGCGCGCCGCCGGATGATGGCGGAAGTGCCGACTGCCGACGTGGTGGTGACCAACCCGACGCACTATGCGGTGGCGCTGAAGTACACCGAGGGCAAGATGGGGGCGCCACGCGTAGTGGCCAAGGGGGCCGACGACGTCGCCGCCAAGATCCGCGAGCTGGCTCGCGAAAACAAGGTGCCGTTGCTGGAGGCCCCGCCGCTGGCACGTGCATTGCATACCCATACCGAAATCGGTGACGAGATTCCGGAGGCGCTGTACACGGCAGTGGCCGAAGTGCTGGCCTACGTGTTCCAGTTGCGCACCTTTGGTCGCTACGGCGGCGATCGTCCCGAACAACCGACCGAACTGGCGGTGCCTACCGAGCTCGATCCGCTCACGGCCACCAAATCCCGCGCCGCACAGCGTAGAACAAAGCATTGACGATGGCAAAACTCGACACCATGAAAGTACCGGCCTGGTTGCCGGTGAAGCACTCCAAGGCGCTGGCGGCGCCAGTCATTATCGTCATGATGCTGGCGATGATGATCCTGCCGCTGCCGGCGTTCCTGCTCGACGTGCTGTTCAGCTTCAACATTTCGCTGTCGGTGATCGTGCTGATGACGGCGCTGTACACCGTCAAGCCGCTGGACTTCATCGCTTTCCCGGCGGTGCTGCTGGTCAGTACCATGTTGCGGCTGTCGCTCAACGTGGCCTCTACCCGGATCGTGCTGACCGAGGGCCATACCGGGCCCGACGCCGCCGGCAAGGTGATCGAGGCCTTCGGTCACTTCCTGATCGGCGGCAATTACACGGTCGGTATCGTGGTGTTCGTGATTCTGACCATCATCAACTTCATGGTGGTGACCAAGGGTGCCGGGCGGATTGCCGAAGTGGGTGCGCGCTTTACCCTGGACGCGATGCCCGGCAAGCAGATGGCGATCGATGCCGACCTCAACGCCGGGATGATCGGCGAACCGGAAGCCCGTGCCCGCCGCAAGGAAGTGGCGCAGGAGTCCGAGTTCTACGGCGCCATGGACGGTGCCAGCAAGTATGTGCGCGGTGACGCCATCGCCGGCATCATCGTGACGGTGGTCAACATCGTCGGCGGCCTGATCGTCGGTATGGTGCAGCACGACATGCCGTTCGACGCCGCCATCAAGAACTACACCCTGCTGGCCATCGGTGACGGCCTGGTGGCGCAGATTCCTTCGCTGATCATTTCGACCGCCGCCGGTGTGGTGGTGTCGCGGGTGGCCAACGACCAGGACGTCGGCGGCCAGCTGATCAATCAGTTATTCGCCAAGCCCGAAGTGCTGTACATCACCGCCGTCATCATCGGCGGCATGGGCATGATCCCGGGCATGCCGCACTTCGCTTTCCTGCTGCTGGCGGCAGCCATGGCAGGCGGTGCCTACATGGCCAACAAGCGTCGCGAGCAGGCCAAGGTCGATGCGCAGCAGCCGGGCGGGGTCGCGGGGGGCGTTGCCAGCGGCGGTGCGGCGGCCAATGCAGCGCCGGCGCAGGAAGCGGAGGAAGCCAGCTGGTCGGACGTGATGCCGGTCGATACGCTCGGGCTGGAAGTGGGCTATCGGCTCATTCCGCTGGTGGACAAGGCGCAGGGCGGCGAATTGCTCAAGCGCATCAAGGGCATTCGCAAGAAATTCGCACAGGAAGTCGGCTTCCTGTCGCCGCCGATCCACATCCGCGACAACCTGGAATTGAAACCCTCCGCATATCGCATTACCCTCAAGGGTGTCGATATCGGCAAGGGTGAATCGCTCGCTGGCCAGTTCCTGGCGATCAACCCGGGGATGGTAACCGGCCCGTTGCCCGGCATGATGACCAGCGATCCAGCGTTCGGATTGCCGGCGGTCTGGATCGATAGCTCCATGCGCGAGCAGGCCTCGACCATGGGGTATACGGTGGTCGATGCCGGCACCGTGGTGGCGACCCACCTGAACCATTTGATCACCACCCACGCGGCCGAGCTGCTGGGCCGCCAGGAAGTGCAGAGCTTGCTGGATCACCTGGCCAAGGAAGCGCCCAAGCTGGTCGAGGACCTGGTGCCGAAGATGCTGCCGCTGGGCACCTTGCAGAAGGTATTGCAGAACCTGCTCGCCGAAGGCGTGCACATTCGCGATATGCGCACTATCATCGAAGCGCTGGCCGAACATGCAGCGCGGGTGCAAGAGCCTAACGAATTGACGGCGATCGTGCGCATTGCCCTGGGCCGTGCGATCATTCAGCAGATTTTCCCCGGCGAGAACGAGCTGCCGGTCATGGCGCTCGACGCCAAGCTGGAGCGATTGTTGTTGCAGGCAATGCAAGCCGGCGGCGACAGCGGCGGGATCGAGCCAGGCCTGGCCGATGCGCTGGTCGGTCAGACCGAGCAGGCGGCGCAACGACAGGAGCAGATGGGCCTGGCGCCGGTATTGTTAGTCCCGGCGCCGTTGCGTACGCTGCTGGCGCGGTTCCTGCGTCGGGCCATGCCGCAGTTGAGGGTGCTGTCGCATGCAGAAGTACCGGATTCGAAAACGATTAAAGTTACCAGCCTAGTTGGAGGGCAAGCATGAACGTGAAGAAATTTATCGCCAATTCGTCCCGTGAGGCGTGGCGCCAGGTACGTGAAGCGCTGGGACCCGATGCGGTCATCCTCTCCAATCGCAATATCCCCGACGGCGTCGAGATCCTGGCGATGGCCAACGAGGATATGACGACGCTGGTCGCGCCTACCGCGGGTCGCGAGGCTGCCGGTCGCCCGCAACCGGCCTCGCTGCAACAGCAATCCGGTCAGCCGCAAGCGCAGGCGCCCAGTCCCCGTCGCCCGGCGTTGCTGTCGTCGCCGCTGGCGCAGCAGCCATCGCGCCAGATGCGCTCCGAGGCCGCGCCGCTGCTGGACCAGACGCAAACCAGCCGTCGTCCTGCCGCACGCCCCGAAGAGCCGGAAGTCGCGGTCGACGCCCGCGTCTGGCGCAGCCGCAGCGCTGCGCGTCCGGCCCAGGCCGGCGCCGATGAGGCGAGCGATGCAGGTGACGATCGCCCGCGCTCGGCATTGCCCGAATTCGAAGGCAAGGACTATGACGAGATTCTGTCTGACGTGATGAGCGAAATCCGCTCCATGCGCGGCGTGCTGGAGACGCAACTGGCCGAAATCTCCTGGGGCGGCACGCAAAAGCGCGAGCCGATCAAGGCGCAAGTGATGAAAGAGATGCTGGCGGCCGGCTTTTCGGCCAGCCTGTCGCGCCTGATCACCGAAAACCTGCCGGCCAACTCGAAGTCGCAGGACATCATGTTCTGGGTCAAGTCGGTGTTGGCGCGCAACCTGAACACGCTGGCTAACGAAAGCGAACTGTTAGAGAACGGCGGCGTGTTCGCGCTGGTCGGCCCCACCGGTGTGGGCAAGACCACCACCACCGCCAAGCTGGCGGCACGCTGCGTGATGCGCCACGGTTCGGGCAAGCTGGCGCTGATCACCACCGATGGCTACCGTATCGGCGGCTACGAGCAGTTGCGCATCTACGGCAAGATCCTGGGTGTGATGGTGCATTCGGTCAAGGACGAAACCGACCTGCGCATTGCGCTGGAAGAATTGAAGGGCAAGCACACCGTGCTGATCGATACCGCTGGTGTCGGCCAGCGCGACCAGATGGTGGCCGAGCAGGATGCCATGCTGGCCGGCGCCGGCGTCGACATCAAGCGCCTGCTGTGCCTCAACGCGACTGCCACCGGCGGCACCCTCAATGAAGTGGTGCATGCCTATTCGAGCTCGGGCCTGGCCGGTTGCATCGTCACCAAGCTCGATGAAGCCGCTACCATCGGCAACGTGCTCGATGTGGTGATTCGCCATAAGCTCAACCTGCACTATGTGGCCAACGGCCAGCGCGTGCCCGAAGATCTTCACGTGGCCAACAAGCTGTACCTGGCTGATCGTGCCTTCAAGCAAAAGCGCGAGACGGCGCCGTTCGAATTCCAGGAGGGTGAGTTGCCTGGAGTGGTAGGGCCCACAGCCATGTCGATGAACGACAAAGGCTTGCGCGAGGTGATCCTTGGCTAGTTACGACATCGATCAGGCGGCTGGGCTGCGACGGATGCTCGAGCGTCCGGTGCCCCGGCTGTTCACCTTTTTCTCGGTCCTGGGGGAAGAGGAAAAGAGCGCCATGCTCATCAACCTGGCGGCCGCGCTGGCACAGGGAAACACTAATGTTCTGCTCATCGATGGCGGGGTTGCTTCGTCGGGTCTGCTGACGCGCATCGGCTTGCGTCACGATGTGGCGACGCTGCAGGAAGTGGCGCGCAAGGAACGCGGCATGCATGAAGCTGTGCGGTTGTTGCCTGAAGGTTTTTCGATGGCGCGCATTGCGCGTCGTACGGTGCCCGGCAGTAACAGTGCGCAAGCTGGACGGCTGGCCGAAATCTTTGACAGCCTGATTGAACAAGCCGAAATTACGCTGGTCAACGGAGTATTGGCGGACGATCAGTCGATGCCTGTGCCGACGATGGAAATGGGGGAAATCGTGATCCAGGTTTCCACCACGGCAAGTTCGATCAAGGCGGCTTATGTGCTGCTCAAGAGCTTGTCGGACAAGATCGGTCGCCGTCCTTTCAGTCTTATCGTCAACGATGCCACCGAAGCCGAAGCGCAGACTGTCTACGCCAATATGGCGCAGGCGGCCAGCCGTTACCTGGCGGCACAGTTGAAGTTTTTGGGTTCGGTACCTGCCGACGATCATATCCGTCGTGCATGCGGGCAAGGGAGGGCGGTCATGGATGTGTTTCCGTTCGCGGGCGCGACGATTGCCTTCCATCGATTGGCCAAGCGCTTTGCCATGCCGCAAGAGGTCAAGAGCACTTATGGCATGGCAACCGATGGTGCAAGTCTTGGAGTGTGACGTGCATGTATAACGTCAAGGGAAAACCAGGCAAGAACCAGATGCTTGAGCTGCATGCGCCGTTGGTGAAAAAACTGGCGCATCAGATGAAAGCCAAGTTGCCCCCCAGCGTCGAGGTGGATGATCTGATCCAGGCCGGCATGATGGGGCTGCTTGATGCTGTCAATCGTTATGAAGAAACGCATGGCGCGCAGTTCGAGACCTATGCCGTGCAGCGTATCCGCGGTGCGATGCTAGACGAGTTGCGCAGCAGCGACTGGTTGCCGCGCAGCATCCGCCAGAATGCCCGCAAGGTGGAAGAGGCCATGCAGGCGCTGTTGCAACAGCTGGGCCGTCCTCCACAAGAAACCGAGGTGGCGCAGCACATGAAGCTGAGCCTGGTCGAGTACCAGGCGTTGCTGGGTGATTGTGGTGGTCACCAACTGATCTATTACGAAGATTTTCACGACGACGAAGGCGGTCACGAGCATTTCCTGGATCGCCATCAAACCTCCGACTCGGACGACCCGCTGCAGAACTTGATCAATGGCGGTTTTCGCGAAGCCGTGGTGGAGTCGATCAAGGCCTTGCCCGAGCGCGAGCAGATCCTGATGGGCCTGTACTACGAGCAGGAAATGAATCTCAAGGAAATCGGCGCGGTGATGGGCGTGTCCGAGTCGCGGGTATGCCAGCTGCATGCGCAGGCAGTTTCGCGGATGCGGACTTATCTGCGCGAGCATGCATGGACAGGCGTGACCTGAATCTGGATGCGGTGAGAGACGCTGGGCCCTGACTTTTGTCAGGGCGACGGAGATCGAGTGATCAATCAGAGTATCCCGTCGTGCCGGCGAATGCCGGTACCCAGCGGCTGTGGCTGCTGTCAGAGAAAGCGTTCACGCGGGACCATCCAGCAACAAAAAAGCCCGGCATCGCCGGGCTTTGTCATTGGTGCAACACGCGAGCATCAAACCACGCCAAGACGGCGGCCGCTCGATTTGTTGTTGCTCTGGCCATCCGGGCCATAGAAGTTGCCTGCGCTGGACTTGCCCTGCAAGATCGTCAGCGCGCTCTGGTTTGTAGCCAGCTTCTTGCCGATCAGTACGCCGTTGACACGATTGAGTTCCTTGGCGTCTTGCGCCAGGTCGAACAAGGCGGCCCAGACTTCGCGGTCGGCGTCGGTGCCGTGTTCGGTCATCCACTGTTGCATGCCGGTTTCATCTTCGGCGTAACCGATGGCGGCCAGCATCTGGTGGCGGTGACCGGCCAGTGTGGTCATTTCAGCAACAATCGTGGCTTTTTCACCAATCAGGTCGGTCATGCCTTCAGCCGCCGTTGCCGCGAGCAATTCCTGCTCCTGGCGCAGCTTGGCAACCAGGCGCATCAATGCGGCCTGTTCTTGCGGGAGGCTGTGGGCGGGCGTAGTCATGATTACCTTATCCGGGGCTTGAGCAATCAGGCGCGACGTGCGCCGATCAAGGTCTTGACGGTATCGATCAGGCCACTGGCGACCTTTTCGGGATCGACCTGGAAGGTGCCGTTGGCGATTGCTGCCTTGATCTCGGCGACCTTTTTCGCATCGAAGCTGCCGCTGCCGTTATTCACTTTCGTTTCCAGGGATTGATAAGTGGCCGACAGGCGCACGTTGTCCGAAGTCGCGGCAGTAGAAGCGGCGCTGGTACCAGTGGTAGCTACGTTCTGGTTGGCTGGCCGATTGGTGGCCTGATCGCTGCGTGCGGCGGTCGATTTGAGGGCGTCATTAACGTTCACGGCAGTATTCCTTTTAGGGTGGGGGGCAATGCACCCGGCTGTCGCTTACTTTATCGGCGATAACACAGCAAACTTTAACACCTTGAAGGACTTTTTGAGGGTGAACCCGCAATTTTCTTCATTTAGGCCAAGTTTCCTTCTGTTAATAGTTGATTTCCAGAATGCCTCCGGCCCTGGCGATGCCGCTGACGACCTGGCCTGCGGCCGTGCGGGCTTGCGCCATCTGTCCTTCGGTGGCGTTGGTCAGCGCCCGCGCCTCGGTCGAAATCTGGAAGCCCGGCCCGGTGGACACCACGCGCACCGACTGTCCTTGCTGGACCACCCGCTGGCTGCGGATCAGGTCGGAGCGCAGCGGGGTGCCGGCGCGCACCGCCGAGACCGAGATGCGGCCGATGGCCTGGGTTTCGTCGGTCATGATGCCGTTGGGCAAGGTCGACAGGTCGCCGCGCACGCGGGTCAGGTCGCCGGCGGTAATGGTGTGGCCCTGGCTGAGCGGCACTGCCGCCACCAGGTAATCCGAAATGACCTGGACGTTGGCGCGCAGATATATTGTCCATGGCGACGGCGCCACGCATTTGATGCCCAGGGTGGTCTTGCCCCACAGGCGGGCGCCGTTCGGCATGAAGGCCTGCGGCTCCAGGCAGGCAGCCAGGTTCAGGCGGGTATCGACCGGGTCGACCACCACCGTGACGCTGCCCGGAAGCGAGGCGGTCTGCTCTTTCAGGAACTGCTGGGCCTGCTGTTGCAGGACGGTCAGATCCTGTCGGGCAGGCGCCGATGCATCGGTCTGGGCGTGCGCGCAGGTGGCGCTCAGCAACAGCGATGCAAGGCAAAGGCGGGGGAGGTTGCGCAGGAAAGCGCTTGATAAATATTTCATTTATTGCAACAGCCAGGGAGCAGGCTTTGGCGAATCTTGCAGGCAATGTTACGTCTCGCGCGCGAGGTCAAAAGCAGGAACAAGGGACGCTTTTCAAGGCTTATCGCTCCTTAGAGTTCGGGGCGCAAACGTATGATCAAGCCTACGTAATTCCATCATCGGCACAGCCTGCTCGAACTTGAGCAGTGGCCGGTATCTCGGGGAGGGTCTCGATGGTTTCCAAACTGGACGATTATTTTCGCTTCAATGAGATGGCACTGAACCTGCGGGCCCAGCGCCAGCAGGTGTTGGCGTCCAACATTGCCAATGCCGATACGCCGAACTACAAGGCGCGCGACATCAACTTTGCCGATACGCTGAAAAATGCCATGGACAACAAGTCCACCGGCTTGCCGCCGCTGACGCTGGCGCGCACGGCGGCTTCGCACGTGGCCGGCACGGCCGCAGGCGGCGAGAGCGGCATCGGTGGCTCGCCGTTGCTGTACCGTACCCCGGCGCAGGGCAGTGTCGACGGCAATACCGTCGATCTCGATGTCGAGCGCAATGAATTCGTCGACAACGGCGTGCGCTATGAAGCCGCGGTCGGGTCGGTCAACGGCCAGATCAAGAACATGATCGCCGCCATCCAACAAGGTTAATGCCATGTCCCTTTCCAATATTTTCAATGTTGCCGGTTCGGCCATGAGCGCGCAGTCGCAGCGCCTCAACGCCACCGCCAGCAATATCGCCAACGCCGACAGCGCGACCGGCCCCGACGGCACGCCCTACAAGGCCAAGCAAGTGGTGTTCCAGTCGGTGCCGATCGGTGGCATCAAGGATAGCGGCGTGTCGGTGGCGGCGGTGGTCGAAGACCAGGCCCCGCCCAAGCTGGTGTATGACCCCAAGCACCCGATGGCCGATGCCAATGGTTATGTGGCCATGCCCAATGTCAATCCGGTGGAAGAGATGGTCAACATGATCTCTGCCTCCCGTTCGTACCAGACCAATGTGGAAACCATGAATACGGCCAAGTCCATGTTGCTCAAGACCCTCACCATCGGCCAATAGGAACTTAGCCCATGACTACCGTATCCTCCGACCTGCTCAACACCATGAACGGTGCCACCAGCACCAGCTCTACCAGCAGCAGCTCCAGCCTCACTGACAACAGCCCGGACGCGATCCAGAACCGTTTTCTGACCCTGCTCATCGCGCAGATGAAGAACCAGGATCCGAACAATCCGATGGACAACTCGCAGATGACGTCCCAGATGGCGCAGATGTCGACGGTCACCGGCATCAGCCAACTCAACAGTACGCTGTCGACGCTGATGGGCAACCTGACTTCTTCGCAGGCGTTGCAATCGGCCAACATGATCGGCCACAGCGTGCTGGCAGCGGGCAATACCGCGCAATTGACGTCCGACACCACGAAGGATGCGGACGGCAAGGAAACCACCTCGCAAAAGGCCGTGTTCGGCGTGCAGCTCGACTCCGCCGCGTCGAACGTGACCGTGACCGTCAAGGATTCCACTGGCGCTGTCGTGCGCACCATGGATCTGGGCAGCCAGACAGCAGGCACCTTGCCCGTGATCTGGGATGGCACCAACGATGTCGGCAGCAAGGCCGCCGACGGCGCCTATACCTTCACCGTGACGGCTGCCAATAACGGCGTCGCCGTCGGCGCCACCGGATTGGCCTTCGGTACCGTTGCCAGCGTCAGCACCGGCACCGACGGCGTCAAGCTCAATGTCTCCAACATTGGCACCATCAAGCCGACCGACGTCGTGCAAATCCTTTAATCGTTATTACCGACACTTACCAGGTAAGAGGAGCATCAAATGAGTTTTCAACAAGGTCTGAGTGGTCTGAACGGCGCAGCGAAAAGCCTCGACGTCATCGGTAATAACGTGGCCAACGCCAGCACCGTGGGCTTCAAGCAGGCCCAGGCGCAGTTTGCCGACATGTATGCCAATTCGATGAACCGTTCGGGCAACTCGCCCGTCGGTATCGGCGTGACCGTGGCCAACGTGGCCCAGGCGTTCACCCAGGGTAATGTCACCAGCACCAACAATCCGCTGGACATCGCCATCAACGGCGACGGCTTCTTCCGCCTGGCGGGCAGCCTGACCGATGCGTCGCCTGTCTATGGCCGTAACGGCCAGTTCGAGCTGAACAAGGATGGCTACATCGTCAATCCCAGCATGAACGGCGCCTACCTGACCGGTTATCCGGCAGGCGTGAGCGGCGGCGATCCGGTGCGTCTGAAGATCGATACCTCATCGATCCCGGCTACGCCGACCACCAAGGTGACGACCAAGGTCAACCTGGATTCGCGCCAGGATCCGCCGACCGTCACCCCGTTCGATCCGGCGAACGCCAATTCGTACAACAACTCGACCGGTGTCACGGTCTATGACAGCCTGGGCAATCCCTACAGCGTCCAGACCTACTACGTAAAGAGCGCCCCTACCGGTACGCCGCCGACGACCACCTGGAATATCTACGCCACGATCGACGGCAAGCTGGTCGCCAACGCTGCGACACCGACAGTGGCAACCTCGGTCGGCACCATGACCTACGATTCGACCGGTGCGATGACGGCCTCCACCGGTATGTCCCTGCCGGTCAACAACGTTGCGCCCGCTAATGTCTACACCAAGCTGGGCGGCACCTTCCCCGGTGCGATCACATTGAACTACGCGGGTTCGACCCAGACCGGTTCGGCCTTCATCAACGTGGCGCAAAGCCAGGACGGCATGATGCCCGGCTCGCTGTCGAGCTTCTCGATTGCCAAGGACGGCACCATCGTCGGCGCCTACAGCAACCAGCAGACCAAGAACCTGGGTCAGGTGATCCTGGTGAACTTCGCCAACCCCAACGGCCTGCAACCGCTCGGCAACAACCTCTACACGGCAACCGCCGATGCCGGCGCGCCGCTGATCGGCACGCCGACCACCGGCACCTTTGGCACCTTGCAAGCCCGTGCGGTGGAAGACTCCAACGTCGACCTGACTGCCGAACTGGTGAACATGATCGTGGCCCAGCGTGTGTACCAGGCCAACTCGCAGACCATCAAGGTACAGGATACGGTTCTGCAGACGCTGGTCAGCCTGCGTTGATGTAATGCCCGTCGCGCGCCTTTGGGCGCGCATGCTTGTCGGTCGCGGGCGACGCCTGCGACCGGATTTAACCAGCAGCGCTTTACCGATGCTGCACGAGGAATTCCATGGATCGTCTGGTCTATACCGCGATGTCCGGCGCCAAGCACACGCTTGAGCAGCAGGCCACTGCCAGTAACAACCTGGCCAATGCCACCACGACGGGTTTCCGGACCCAGCTCAATACGTTCCGATCGGCGCCGGTCGTCGGCCCCGGCCTGGCGACGCGCGCCTTCGTGGTCGACTCGACCGCCGGCAACGATTTCAGCCAGGGGCCGCTGCAGGATACCGGTCGTTCGCTGGACGTGGCAGTGCAGGGGCGTGGCTGGCTGGCCGTGCAGACCGCCGACGGCGGCGAAGCGTATACCCGCAATGGCGCGCTGAAGATCAACCAGAACGGCGTGCTGCAGACCCAGTCCGGGCAGCCGGTGCTGGGCGATGGCGGCCCCATCACGATCCCGCCCGATACCACGGTGGCGATTGCTGCCGACGGCACGGTGTCGTCCATTCCATTGACCGGCGTGCCCAACGCGGTCAACGTGCTGGGCCGCATCAAGCTGGTCAACCCGGACGACAAGAACCTCAAGCGCGGTGACGATGGCATGTTTCGCACCATCACCGGCGCTGCCCAGCCGGACGCCAATGTGCGCCTGGCCAGCGGTGCGCTGGAAGGCAGCAACGTGAACGTGGTCGAGGCCATGGTCAACATGATCAACCTGTCGCGCCAGTTCGAAATGAACATGAAAGTCATCCAGACCGCCGAAAGCGATGCGACCAAGGCGACGCAACTGCTGTCCCTGAGCTGATCGTCGTCGAACTGACCTCACCGCTTATTACCGGAGAAACAAATGATTCGTTCCCTGTGGATTTCCAAGACCGGCCTGGATGCGCAACAGACGCAACTGGACGTGATTTCGAACAACCTGGCCAACGTCAGCACCAACGGCTTCAAGCGTTCGCGCGCCGTGTTCGAAGATCTGCTGTACCAGACCGTTCGCCAGCCTGGCGCCCAGTCGTCGCAACAGACGCAATTGCCTTCGGGTCTGCAGATCGGTACCGGCGTGCGTCCGGTCGCCACCGAGCGTATTTTCACCCAAGGCAACGTCAACCAGACCAACAATGACAAGGATCTGGCGATTCAGGGCGAGGGCTTCTTCCAGATCCTGCTGCCGGACGGCACCACTGCCTACACCCGGGATGGCGCCTTCCAGACCGACAGCCAGGGCCAGTTGGTGACGTCCAGCGGCTACACGCTGCAGCCGCCGATCACCATCCCGCTCAACACCACCAAGATGAGCGTGGGCCGTGACGGTACCGTGTCGATCATGCAGGCCGGTTCCACCGCTACCACGCAGATCGGCCAGATCCAGGTCGCCACTTTCATCAACAACGCCGGCCTGCAAAGCCGCGGCGAGAATCTCTATGTCGAGACCGCCGCCTCCGGCGCGCCCAACCCCAATGCGCCTGGCACCAACGGCGCTGGCGCCTTGTGGCAGGGTTATGTCGAAACCTCCAACGTCAACGTGGTCGAGGAACTGGTCAACATGATCCAGACCCAGCGCGCCTATGAAATCAACAGCAAGGCCATCACCACGTCCGACCAGATGCTGGCCAAGCTGTCGCAGCTGTAACGTTGTTGTCTGAGGGTGTTGAATTGGTCGTCAGTAGATTGAAAAGAGATGAGGCAGATATGATTCGCTTGCTGAAACTTGCCGCCATCGCAGGTGTGCTGGTCATGTCCGGTTGCACGACAGTGCCCGATTCCATCGTAGAGGGGCCGAAGTCGGCGCGTCCGCAACCGGCTTCGTATCCGCCGCCGACGACCGGCGCGATCTTCCAGTCGGCGGCCTACCGCCCATTGCTGGAAGACCGTCGCGCGCGCCTGGTGGGCGACACCCTGACCATCGTGATCAACGAACGCACCAGCGCCGGCAAGACCGCTGGCAGTTCGGCCAGCAAGACCGGCACGGTGACCACGACTGCGCCGACCATTTTCGGTCGCACCCTGACCGACCTGGCCGCCAATGGCAGCTCGTCCAACAAGTTTGAAGACAAGGGTGCCATCAGCTCGAGCAACACCTTTACCGGCAACATCGGCGTGACGGTGACCGAGGTGCTGCCCAATGGCAACCTGATCGTCAGTGGCGAGAAGCAGGTCGCGCTCGACAAGGGCGTCGAGTATGTGCGCTTCTCGGGCACCGTCAGTCCTGACAATATCCAGACCGGCAACACCGTGTCGTCAACCCTGGTGTCTGATGCCCGGGTCGAATATCGCACCAATACCCGCGTCGACATGGCCGAGTTCATGTCGTCGCTGTCGCGCTTCTTCTTCAGTGTGTCTCCATTCTGATGAGGGATGCTGCAACAATGTCTAACGGAGGTATTCCTGCCATGAAACAGATTCGCAAACAGCTGGTGCTGCTGGCAAGCGCCGTGCTGTGCATGGCGGTGGTGCTGCCGGCCCAGGCCGAACGTCTCAAGGACCTGGCCAGCATCCAGGGCGTGCGTCAGAACCAGCTGGTCGGCTACGGTCTCGTGGTCGGCCTCGATGGTAGTGGTGACCAGACCACGCAGACGCCGTTTACGGTGCAGAGCGTGGTGAGCATGCTGCAACAGCTGGGCGTGAATCTGCCCTCCGGCACCAGTTCCAACATGCAGCTCAAGAACGTGGCCGCGGCGATGGTGACGGCCACGCTGCCGGCATTTGCCCAGCCCGGCCAGATGCTCGATGTCACCGTGTCGTCGATCGGTAACGCCAAGAGCATTCGCGGCGGCACCTTGCTGATGGCGCCGCTCAAGGGCGCCGATGGCCAGATCTACGCCATCGCCCAGGGTAACGTGGTGGTCGGCGGCGCCGGCGCGTCGGCCGGTGGCAGCAGCACCACCGTTAACCATTTGTCGGCCGGCCGCATCTCGGGCGGGGCCACCGTCGAACGTTCGGTGCCGAGCGCACTGGGCGGCGGCGACCAGATCGTGCTGGAGTTGAACGACAACGACTTCTCGACCGCCAGCCGGGTGGTCGAGGCGCTCAACAAGCGCTTCGGTTCCGATACCGCGATGGCGCAGGACGGTCGCGTCATTCGCGTGCGCGCGCCCTTGTCGAGCAGTGACCGGGTGTCCTTCCTGGGCGCGCTTGAGAACGTCGATGTGATTCCCGGCAAGCTGTCGGCCAAGGTCATCCTCAATGCCCGTACCGGTTCGGTGGTGATGAACCAGAGCGTCATGCTCGAGACCTGCGCCGTGTCGCACGGCAACCTGTCGGTGGTGATCCAGGCCGACAATGCGGTGAGCCAGCCCAATGCCCTGGCAGGCGGCAACACGGCAGCGGTGCAGAACGCCCAGATCTCGATCAACAAGGAGCCGGGCAAGGTGATGCTGCTCAAGGGCGGCGCTTCGCTGGCTGAGGTGGTGCGCGCGCTCAACGCCATCGGCGCCTCGCCGCAGGACTTGCTGGCCATTTTGCAGGCGATGAAGGCAGCTGGCTCGTTGCGTGCCGAGCTTGAAGTGATTTAATCCGGCGCCTAAGCTGACCAGACCTCGAAGGTAATTCATGCTCAACAAGATCGATCCCTCGAATCCGACGCAAGGCCTGGCGGTCGACGCCAATGGACTCAATGGCCTGCGCGAAGCTGCCAAGCTGAACTCGCCCGAAGCGATCAAGGGCGCGGCCAAGCAGTTCGAGGCCTTGTTCCTGAACATGATGATGAAGAGCATGCGCGATGCGACGCCCCAGAACGGGCCGTTCGACAACGAGCAGACCAAGATGTTTACGTCGATGCTGGACCAGCAGATGAGCCAGAACCTGGCGCAGCGCGGCATCGGCCTGGCCGATGTCCTGACGCGTCAGCTGTCGGCGTCGTTGCCCAAGAAGTTGCCCGATGCGCAAGAGCTCGAATTGCAACAACAGCAACTCGACGATGGCTTGCCGATGGGCATTCCGCTGGTCAAGGACATGAGCGAGGCTGATCGGGCCCGCTTCGTGCAGAGCTTCGCCGCGCAGCAGGCGTCGCAGCCGACCGACCAGGATGCGCAGGGTCGCAACAAGCGTCGTTCCGGCAACAAGCCGGCGCACGTCGAGGCGTTCCAGAACCGCTTGCAGGCCGACGCCGAGATCGCCAGTCGCATGACCGGCATCCCGGCCAAGTTCATGCTGGCCCAGGCGGCGCTGGAGACCGGTTGGGGCAAGAAAGAGATCACTACCCGGGATGGTCGCTCGGCGCACAACCTGTTCGGCATCAAGGCCACCGGCAACTGGACTGGCAAGGTGGTCGAGGCGACCACCATCGAATATATCAACGGCAAGCCGCAGAAGCGGGTCGAGAAGTTCCGCGCGTACGATTCGTATGCCGATGCCTTCAAGGATTATGCTAACTTGCTGCGCAGCAATCCTCGCTACGAAAAAGTGCTGGCCAGCGCCCAGGATGCGCATGGCTTCGCCTATGGCCTGCAGCGCGCCGGCTATGCCACCGATCCGCATTACGCCGAGAAGCTCTCGCGCATCATCCGCCAGTCGCTGGCGTAATCATCGGGTGCTGCCGGGCAATCAGTCAGAAATCCGTCAGATTGCCTAAAGTTTCCTGCAGGACTGCCGTTGATCTGGATATTCCGTAGAACTCATTTCATTGATTGACATGAGATGCGTTCCTAAATGAGCCTTTGAGAAGACCCAGCATGGCAACCAATATCTTCAATATCGGACAAAGTGCGTTGCAGGCCGCCATGGCGGCGCAGGCGACCACCAGCCACAATATCTCCAACGCAACGACCGCCGGCTACAATCGCCAGGTGGTGGTGCAGAGCACGGCCGGTGGCATCAACTACGGCTATGGCTTTGTGGGGCAGGGCACGCAAGTGGCCGAGATCAAGCGCGTCTATAACGATTTCCTGGCCAAGCAGCAACTGGCCTCGCAGACCACGGCCAGCTCGCTCGATTCCTACTATTCGCAGATCTCGCAGCTCAACAACCTGGTGGCCGATACCGACGCCGGGCTGTCGCCGGCGCTGCAGGACTTCTTCAAGACCATCCAGAACCTGGCCGCGACGCCCAACACCGATGCGTCGCGTCAGGGGGTACTGTCGGGCGCATCGACCCTGGTGGCCCGCTTCCAGAGCCTGAACGACCAGATGCAGCAGAGTCGTACCAGCGTCAACCAGCAGATCACGTCGACCGTCGACACCATCAATTCGTATTCGACCCAGCTCGATGAGCTCAACAAGGCCATCGTCAAGGCCCAGGGCAACAGCGGCGGCGCCGCCGCCAACGACTTGCTGGACCAGCGCGACCAGGTGATCGCCAACATCAACAAGTACGTCAAGGTCAGCACCGTGCCGCAGGACGACGGTTCGATGAGCGTCTTCATCGGCACCGGCCAGCCACTGGTGGTGGGCGGCAATGTGACCAAGCTGGTGGCGACGCCATCGGCGGACGACGTGTCGCGCCTGGAGGTGGGTTTCCGGATATCCGGAACCCAGGTCTCGTCGATTCCGGACAAGGCCTTCTATGACGGCGGCAGCCTCGGCGGCTTGCTGAAATACCGTACCGAAACGCTCGATGTGACCCAGAACAGCCTGGGGCGCATCGCGACCATCCTGGGTTCTGCAATGAACGACCAGCAGAAGCTGGGCCTGGACCAGAATGGCGTGCCGGGTACCAACTTCTTCAACATCGGCCAGCCGACCGTGAGCGGCAAGAGCACCAATAGTGCCACTGCCTCGATCACGACGACGATCACCAACGCCAGCGCGTTGACCACCAGCGACTATACGCTGGGCTACAATGGCACGGCCTACACCATCACTCGCCTGTCGGACAACACCAAGACGGTGGTCGACCCGACCGCGACGCCGGCGACCAATTTCCCGGTGACCGTCGATGGCGTGACCTATTCGGCGCCGACGATGGCGGCCGGCGACAGCTTCAAGATCAAGCCGACGGTCAATGGCGCAGCGCAGTTGACACTGGCGCTCAACAATACCCAGCAGATCGCTGCTGCCGCACCGATCGTCACTTCGGGTAATGCCACCAACAACGTCAACCTGACCACCACCGGTAACACCGGCAGCGGTGTCGTCTCCAACCAGTCGTTGAATGCATCGACCTTCAAGCAGGGTTCGTCGGTCAGTTTCGCCATGGGTGCGGGCAACGTGATGACGCCGACCTGGTCGGGCATCACGCCGGCGCCGTCGGTCGACGTGACTACGACTGCGGGTGTGACCACTACCTATGCTGCGGGCGCATCGTTCCCGTATTCGGCGGGCGCTACCATCAGCTCCGGTGGCTTGAGCTTTGTCCTGGGCGGCACGCCGGCCGTGGGCGACAGCTTCAACTTCGCGCCGGTGGCCGGCAACAAGGGCACGGCCAGCATCAGTGCCGGTTCGGTCGATGCCAGCTATGTGGCCAGCCCGCTGGCGGCCGGCACCAAGCTTGGCTTCACCTTCAATTCTGCCGCGACGCCACCTGGTTTTACACCTTCGCCGTCGCCGACCGCCGGTCCGGTGAGCATCAAGCACCAGGATGGCACGACCACCAACGTGGCCGCCGGTGCGACCAGCATTCCTTACGTGGCGGGTGACACCTACACGATCCAGGGCGTTACCTTCAAGATTTCCGGCCAGCCAGCCAACGGCGACCAGTTCGCCGTGTCGCCCAATACCGACGCCAAGACCGACAACCGCAATGCGCAGTTGCTGGCTGGTTTGCAGACCGCCAACACGATCGGCAGCACCAGCTTCCAGGGTTCGTATTCGCAACTGGTGGGCACGATCGGCAACAAGACCAACGAGATCAATGTGACCAACTCCGCCGAGAAGGCGCGGTTGCAGGCGATCCAGCTGGAACAGCAGTCCGAATCCGGGGTCAACCAGGACGAGGAGCTGGCCAACATGCTCAAGAACCAGCAGGCTTACCAGGCCGCGGCCAAGATCATCCAGGCAGCCAGCGACATGCTTAACGTGCTGTTCACGTTGGGTAATTAATCGGATACAGAGAATTAGAGGACGACTGACATGCGTATCAGCACCCAGATGATGTACCAGATCAGCAATGGTGACTTGACGAAGATGCAAGGCGACATCATCAAGTTGAACCAGCAAGTCACCGCGCAACAGCGCGTGCTGGTGCCGTCGGACGACCCGGTTGCGGCTGCCCGCGCGCTCGACGTCAACCAGAGCCAGCAAATCAACAAACAGTACGAGACCAATCGTAAGAACGCGGACAGCTCGCTGGCGCAGGTCTCCAGCACGCTGACCAGCACCACCCAGTTGCTGACCGCGCTCAAGTCGAATGTCATCAAGGCCGGCAACGCCGCTTTCAGCAATGCCGAGCGCGCCAACCTGGCCACTGAACTGAAGGGTAACTTCCAGGAATTGCTGGGTTACGCCAATACCACCGATGGCAACGGCAATTACCTGTTCGCCGGCTACAAGAGCACGACCCAGCCGTTCACGCTGGATGGCAATGGCAACGTCAACTACAACGGCGACCAGGGAGCGATGTCGTTGCAGGTCGATTCGACGCGCCAAATGGAAATCAGCGCCTCGGGTCAGGCGATCTTCCAGGGCGGCGGCCAGGACATGTTCCAGACCCTGAACAACATCATCAGCCTGATGTCGATTCCGGTGACGGAAGCCGCCAACCAGGCCGACGAGGTTGCGGCCAATACGTATGCTGTTCCTGCCGGATCCTCCAACTTTCCGATTAAGGACTACAAGGACAAGCAGGCCGCGCTGGATGCGACCGATCCTAACGATCCTACCTATGCCACGAAGTTCTCGGACGCTGCTGCCGCCAAGCTCAAGTCGGACGCGGCCGACGCGGCGCGTACGCCGGTGCAGGGCAGCCAGGCATCGCTGACACGCAACCTGCAGAAGTTCAATACGCAGATCGATACGATGATCAATAACGTCGGCTCGGTCAGCGCCTCGGTCGGTGCACGCCAGAACGAGCTCGATACCCTGGATGCATCCGGCAAGGTCAAGAACGAGAACTACACCAGCACCATCAATGATCTGCTGGGTCGCAATACCGAGGACGTCACTGAACTGATCAGTCAGTACTCGTTGTCCACGCAATACCTGCAGGCGGCGCAGAAGGTGTTTGTCACCACCAGCAGCCTGAGCTTGCTGAACTACCTGAAGTAAGAACCTGATCGGCGCCTGTTGGCGCCGGGTCGACAAAAAGGCGAACCTCGGTTCGCCTTTTTGCATTTCAGGAGTTGGCCGCCTGCGGCACTTTCGCCAGGCCCGCATCGGGCGTGACCTGGGCGTCACCGCCCAGCGCCTGATACAGCGTCATCTGGTTCTTCAGGCGGTTCAGGCGCGCCTCGGCCAGGGAGTTCTCGGCGGTGCGACGTTTCTCCTGCGCGTCCAGCCAGACCCGCAAGGTGGCCGAGCCGGAACGGTAGCGCAGCTCGTAGAGCCGTTCCGCACCTTGCGCTGCCGCCAGGTTCTGCTGCAGCAGCGCTTCCTGCGCGGCGTACTGGCGGCGTGCCGACAAGGCGTTCTCGACATCGCCGAAGGCGGCATACAAGGTTTGCCTGAACGTGGTCACGGCGCTTTCGTAGTCGGCCTGCGAGATCTTCACGTTGAGCTGCATCTGGTTCCATTGCAGGAACGGCAGGGTCAGCTGGGCGCCAAGCGTGGCGACCGGATTCTGCATCAACCGCACCAGCGCATCGCTGCTGGTGCCCAGCGCGCCGGTGAGGGTCAGCTTGGGGTAGTAACTGGTGCGCGTGGCATCGACCGTGGCCAGGCTTTCGCGCAGCCGCATCTCGGCCGCCCGCAGGTCGGGACGACGTCCCAGCAGATCGGCCGGCAGGCCGGCGGCCAGGTCCGGCAAGGCCTGTTGCGGCAGGCGTGCGGGCAGCGCGGTGGTGGCGCCGGGCGGGCTGTCGAACAGGATCGCCAGCGCATTGTCGTTCTCGACCTGCTGCTGGATCAGTTGCGTCAGGGTCGACTGCTGGGTCGTCAGGTTCTGCTCCGCTTCCAGGATCTCCAGCGTCGAGACGGAACCCGCGCGGTACTGGGTGCGTATCAGCTCCAGGGTCTTCTGGGCATAGGCGATGCTCTCGTTGGCCAGTGCGATCCGGCCATTGAGATAGGCGCCAGTCCAGTACAGGTTGGCGGTGGTGCCGACCAACGTCAGCGCGGTGCTTTGGCGGTCCTGTTCGGTGGCCAGCGCCTCCCAGCGCTTGACGTCGTAATTGGCGCCGAGGCGACCCCACAGATCGGCCTCATAGGACAGCGTGACGTTGCCGGTGGAGGTGCGATAGCTGTTGCGGGCGCCATCGAGCCGGCGGTTGCCGGTGGTGGCGCCGGTGGCCGACAGCGCCGGGATGCGGGCGTCGTCCGCCAGCCCGGCGTCGAGCTGAGCGCGGCGCACCTTGATGGCGGCCACTGCCAGGTTATTGTTGGTGCGCAGGGCACGTTCGATCAGGCCATTGAGTTCGGGGTCGCCAAACTGCTTCCACCATTGGTCGGAGGTGACTTCGGCGCCAGCGGTGCGCTGGTTCCAGGCGGCCGGCGTCTTGGTTTGCACCGGTTCGAAGGAGGTGCGCTGGCTGGCGCAGCCGCCCAGCATGAGGGCGATGGCAAGCGCCAGCGTAGTGCTCGGGAAACGGCGCGGCAACGCCGCGCGGAAGGATGTGGTGGACATGGGATGCGACAGGTTCATTCGCGCGCTAGGGCGTCGACAGGGTTCAGGCGGGCCGCATTGCGCGCTGGCAGGAAGCCGAAGATTACACCGATCAGCGTGGAACAGGCAAAGGCGCTGATGATGGAGGCCGATGAATAGATCATGGTGATCTTGTCGGTGATCTGGGCGAACGCGACGCCCAGCGACAGCGCCAGCAATACCCCCAGCAGGCCGCCGGCCAGGCACACCAGCACGGCCTCGATCAGGAATTGCTGCATGATGTCGCCCTGGCGCGCTCCGACCGCCATGCGCACGCCGATCTCGCGGGTGCGCTCGGTGACCGACACCAGCATGATGTTCATGACCCCGATGCCGCCCACCACCAGCGAGATCACCGCAATCATCGACACCAGCAAGGTCATGGTGGCGGTGGCTTTTTCGATGGTCTGGCGGATGCTGTCGGTATTGAAGATATAGAAGTCGCGCGTCTTGTGGCGCAGCATCAGCAGCTTGACGATGCCCTGTTCGGCGGCTGCGCTGGAGACCTTGTCGGCCACCCGCACTGTAATGCCCTGCAGGTAGTTGTGACCCATGATGCGGCTCATGGCGGTGGTGTAGGGCACCCAGACGTTGAGCGAATCGTTGTTGCCGAAGCCGCTTTCACGCTTCTTGGTCACGCCCACGATGCGGCAGGGCACGCTGCCCAGGAAGATCACTTCGCCCAGCGGGCTGGCGGTGCCCGGAAACAGCTTGGCGCGCGTATTGGCGTCGATCACGGCTTCCTGCACATGGCGTTGCACGCTGTCGGTGCTGAAGCCTTGTCCGATGTCCATCTTGAGGCCGCGCACCCGGAAATACTGGTCGCCGACCCCGGCGATGGTGGCGGTCACGGCGATGTTGCCGTAGCGCGCCGACGACGACGTCGATACGCTGGGCGTGACGCTGTCGACGAAGTTCTGCTCGGCCAGCGCCAGCGCATCGGCCGGCGTCAGCGTGCGTATCGCGGCGGCCTTCATGTCGCCGAAGCCGGCGCCGGGGAAGATGTCGATGGTGTTGGTGCCCATCGAATTGATGTCTTCCAGGATGCGCTCGCGCGAGCCGCTGCCCAGTGCCACCACCGACACCACCGAGGCGATGCCGATGATGATGCCCAGCATGGTCAGGAAGCTGCGCAGACGGTGTGCATTCATCGCCAGCAGCGACATGCGCAACGCTTCGTTGAAGCGGTCCAGCGCGGCGCGCCAGGGTCGGGCCTGGCGCTGCGGTGTGGTGGCGCGCGTGGTGGCCGTGTGGTGGTCTGGCGCCAGGCTGGCGGGCGGCTCGTTGCGGCGGTCGGCGATGACCACGCCGTCGCGCAATTCGATGATGCGCTGGGCATGGCTGGCCACCTGCATGTCGTGGGTCACGATGATGATGGTGTGACCCTCGGCATGCAGTTCCTTGAGGATGTTGAGCACTTCCTCGCCGCTGTGGGTGTCGAGCGCGCCGGTGGGTTCGTCGGCCAGGATGACGTCGCCGCCATTCATCAATGCGCGTGCAATCGAGACGCGTTGCTGCTGGCCGCCCGACAACTGCCCCGGCCGATGATGCATGCGCTCGGCCAGGCCCAGGCGGGTCAGCAACTGGTGCGCGCGCTGGCGGCGCGCGGCCGGTTCCTTGCCGGCATAGACGGCGGGCATCTCGACGTTGCCGGTGGCGTCCAGGTCGGACAGCAGATGGTAGCGCTGGAAGATGAAGCCGAAGTGTTCGCGGCGCAATTGCGCCAGTTCGTCGGCGCTCAGTTCGCTGGTGGTGCGCCCGGCCACGCGATAACTGCCCAGCGTGGGCTGGTCGAGGCAGCCGAGAATGTTCATCAGCGTCGACTTGCCCGAACCGGAGGCGCCGACGATGGCGACCAGTTCACCGGCATGGATGTCGAGGTTGATGTCCTTGAGGACGGTGATCGATTCTTCGCCCGCCGGAAAGTCGCGCTGCAGTCCGCGCAATTCCAGCAGCGCCCCGGTGGGCGTGGATGCAATGTGGGTAGCTGTCATGGCGCGGCCTTACATCGGCGGCGGGCCACGGTGCTGGCTGCTGTCGGTGACAGTGGGCGCGCCATCACCAGTGACTACCTTTTCGCCGGCCTGCAGGCCCTCGACGATCTGCACCCGGGCATTGGTGTTGATGCCGATCTTGACGCGACGCGATGCCACGGCGCCCTGGGCGTCGATGACGCGCACCGTGTAGCTGCCGTCGGCGGCGCGCTCGCCCAATGCGGTGGAGGGTATGACGACGGCGTCACGGGCCTCGGCCAGCACGATGTTGACCTGGGTCGTCATCGAGATGCGCAGCTTGCCGTCGGGGTTGGGCAGGTCGAGCAGGCCGTTGTAGTAGATCGCGGTGGACGTCGCGCTGGTGGTGCTGGCCGAGGAGGTGGTAGAGCTGGTGTCGTCCTGCAGGATCGAATCGGGCGCCGGCTCGATCGAGCGCAGGGTGGTCTGGTAGCGGTGATCGAGGTCGCCCAGGATGGTGAAGTACACCTGCTGGCCCGGCTTGACCTTGACCACGTCGGCTTCGGAGATCTGCGCCTTGATCGTCACGGTGTCCATGCGCGCCACCTTGATGATGGTAGGCGTGGCCTGGTTGGCGTTCACCGTCTGTCCCTCTTGCGCCACGATGGCGACCACCTGGCCGTCGATGGGCGAGCTGATCTTGGTGTAACCGAGGGTGACCCGGGCCGAATCGACCGAGATCCGGCCACCGGCGATCTGTGCCTCGAGCGACTGGATGTCGGCGCGTGTGGCGTCCAGCGTGGCTTGCGCGGTTTCGAATGTCTCGCGTGAGCTGGCGTCGCCGGCCAGCATCTGCTGCTGGCGCGCAAATGCCAGTTGCGCCTGCTTTAGCGTGGCTTGCTTGGAACGCAGCTGGGCACGCAGGTTTTCCAATGCATACTCCGCCGAACGCAACGAGTTGACCTGGGTCAGCGAATCGATCTCGGCCACCAGTTGTCCCTTCTTGACGGTGTCGCCCAGCTTCACCTTGAGCGACTTGATCTGGCCCGACGCCTGGGCGCCGACGCTGACCTGCTGGTAGGCCTTGACGGTGCCGCTGGCCAGGACCGTATCCTGGATGTCGGCGCGGCTGGCCACGGCGCTCAGGTAGACCGGCGGCGGCGGAGGAGAGAGCAACTTGTAGGCGATGAACCCGGCGATGGCGATGACGACAATGGCTGAGACGAGGACTTTCGGCTTGCGAAACTGGCTGATATTCATGTGAATCAGTGTGGTAGAGCGATGGTTAAGCCGCAAGTGTGCCCCCGGCACCGCTGGCGGATCGTCAAGAATAGTAAATTAAGCGTATCCCCGCTGTAAATGCAGAACACATCATGGCCGCGGTGGCACGCCGACGGGGGGAACGCTGCCCAGCATCCGGACCATTTCGATACCTTCAGTCATGAAGTGCTGCATCGGTATCAGCATGTAGGGCAAGGAAATGCCAATGAGGATGAAGCCGGCCATCATGGTGATCGAGAAGCCGATCCCGAACAGGTTCAGTTGTGGCGCCGAGCGGGTCAGGATGCCCAGCGCCAGGTTGGTGATGAGCAGCGCGATGACCAGCGGCAATGACATCTGCAGCCCCATGCTGAAGATGCGGGCGCCCCACAGCGTGAGCTGGTGAAGACCTTCGGTGGTCATCGGGTTGGCCGATATCGGCAGCGTGTGAAAACTCTCGGCCAGCACCGCCAGCAAGACCAGGTGGCCATTGATGCTGAGGAAGACCATGGTCGCCAGCAGATTGAAGAACTGACTGACGACCGAGGTGCGGCCCTGTGTCTGGGGATCGAAGAAGGCGGCGAAGGACAAGCCCATGGTGGAGCTGGTGAATTCGCCCGCGGCCTCGACTGCGGCAAACACGATGCGTATGGCCATGCCCATCGACAGGCCGATGATCAGTTGTTGCAGCAGGATCAGCAAGCCCGTGAGCGAACTGGGATCGAGTCCTGCCGGCAGCGGCACGTCGGGCGCGATGAGCACACCGATCGCGCAGCCCAGCAACACCTTGACCAGCATCGGTACGCTGGCGCTGCCGAAGGGCGGAGCGGTCGCCAGCACGCCCAGGATGCGGGTGGTCGGCCAGATGAACATGGCGATCCACAGCTGCAGTTGCTGGCTGGTGAAGTTGAGCATCGAGGGAAGGGGCGGGCGCTGGTCGCTGGCCGGATGTTGCCGGCCAGCCGACGCTTACTGCACCATCGCCGGAATGCCGGAAAACATCAGGCGCATGTAATCGACCATGAGGGTCAGCATCCAGGGGCCGGCCAGGATCAGGGCAAGAAACACCCCGACCAGTTTGGGAATGAACGACAGGGTCTGTTCGTTGATCTGGGTAGCGGCCTGGAAGATGCTGACCACCAGGCCGATCAGCAATGCCGTCACCAGCATCGGCGCGGCCATCATCAAGGTAACTTCCATGGCCTGGCGGCCCATCGTCATGACGCTTTCGGGTGTCATTCGGTCTGCTCCTAATAAAAGCTCTGGGCCAGCGAGCCGATCAGCAACTGCCAGCCATCCACCAGTACGAACAGCATCAGCTTGAACGGCAACGAGACGATGGCCGGCGACATCATCATCATGCCCATCGCCATCAGGATACTGGCCACCACCATGTCGATGATCAGGAACGGGATGAAGATGGCGAAGCCGATCTGGAACGCAGTCTTGAGTTCGCTGGTGACGAAGGCCGGCACCAGGATGCGCAGGGAGACGTCTTCCGGACCTTGCAGGTCAGGCGTGCGCGACAACTTCACGTAGAGCGCCAGGTCGGCCTGGCGGGTCTGCTTGAGCATGAATTCCTTGAGCGGCGCGGCCCCCTTGTCGAGCGCCTCCATCATCTGGATCTTGTTCTCGGAAAACGGCTGGTAGGCCTCGGTATAGATGCGGTCGAACACCGGTCCCATCACGAAGAACGTCAGGAACAGCGCCAGGCCCAGCATTACCTGCGAGGGTGGCGTGGACTGGGTGCCCAGTGCCTGGCGCAACAGCGACAGGACAATGATGATGCGGGTGAAACAGGTCATCATCAACATCGCCGCCGGAATGAACGACAACGACGTCAACATCAGCATCGTCTGGATCGGCAGCGTATAGCTGGTGCCGCCGCCGGGGGCCGGCGTGCTGGTGAGGGCCGGGATGCCGCCCTGTTGCGCCGATGCCGCCAGCGGCAGGCACAGCAACAGCAGAATCAGGATGCGTGGGGAACCCAGGGCGGCTAACGCCCTGCGCCAGCCCGGCAACTCGCTGCCGTGCCGCAAATTATTGTGTGCTGCCATCATTGCCTGTGCGGGGGCCGGAAGAGGCGCCGCCGTTTCGTTTATCCATCGTGTGCTTGAGCCAGTTGGCGAAGGCCGGGCCGGCCGGCGGCGTCATCTGGGCCGCCACATGCTCCTGGCGCGGCATGGTCGTGAGTGCATTGACGCGGCCAGGAGCCACGCCCACCACGATCCACTGGTCGCCCACCTCGATCACCATCACCCGCTCGCGAGTGCCGACGCTGACGCCGCCGATCACCCGTGCGGCACTGGTGCCCGAGAGCGCTCGCGTGAGGCCGACGCGCTTGAGCAACCAGGCCACGGCCGCCATGACAGCCAATACCGCGATCAGTCCCAGCAGCATGGTGACTACGCTGCCGCCGGTCGACGGCAAGCTTGCGCTGGCGGTGCTGGCCGGCGCTGCGGCAGTGGTGGAAGGGGCGTTGTTGAGGGTTGCTTGCGCGTAGGCTTGATCGATCAGCAGCAGGCAACTGCTTGCCGCTGCCAGCGATCTTGTGACGCTCCGGCCGAGGCCGGAGGTGCAGGGGAGGGCAAAAAGACGCTTCATCTAATAGCAGCTGCTCCGCTCAGCGGTTGAGCTTGCGAATGCGTTCGGCGGGCGTGATGATATCGGTCAGGCGGATACCGAACTTGTCGTTGACCACCACCACTTCGCCCTGGGCGATCAGGCAGCCGTTGACCAGCACATCCATTGGCTCACCGGCCATGCCGTCCAGTTCCACCACCGAGCCCTGTGCCAGTTGCAGCAGGTTCTTGATGGCGATCTTGGTGCGCCCCAGCTCAACCGTCAGTTGCACCGGGATATCGAGGATGAAGTCGATATCGTTGGGGGTGTTGGTCTGGATGTCGGCCGAGCTCAGGTCCTTGAACACGGTGGCCGTGGCGACGGTGGCATTGATGCCGGTCTCGTCCTCCATCTGGCCTTTTTTCAACGACTCTTCGGCACTGGTTTGCTCGGCCATGGCCGCGCCCCACGGATCATCCTCCGCCGCGCCTTGACCTGCAACATTCTCATCAGCCATTACTACTCTCCTTGAAAGCTTTCCGGTGGTTCATTCTGGGTGATGGTCAGCAGCTTTTCGACACGCAGGGCGTATTGGCCATTGAGCTGGCCGTAGCTGCATTCCATCACGGGCACGCCATCGACCTGTGCATTGACGGTCGGGGTGCTCTGCAGCGGGATCACATCGCCCACCTGCATATTGAGCAGGTCCGTGAAGTTGACGCGGGCGGTGCCAAAATTGACGATCAGTTCGACCTCGGCGGTCTGGATCTGCTGTTTCATCAGTCGGATCCAGCGCTTGTCCACCTCGAGCGCTTCACCCTGCATGCTGCTGGTGAGGCGGTCGCGCACCGGCTCGATCATCGAGTAGGGCGTGCAGATGTGGATTTCACCGCTGACCGGTCCGAGTTCGATGGTGAAGGTGGTCGACACCACCACTTCGTTGGGCGTGGCGATGTTGGCGAACTGGGTGTTCATTTCCGATCGAATGAACTCGAATTCGATGGGATAGATCGGTTCCCACGACTTGGCGTAGGTCTCGAAAGTGATTTCCAGCACCCGCATGATGATGCGCTGCTCGGTCGGCGTGAATTCACGACCTTCGATACGGGTATGGAAACGGCCATCGCCGCCGAACATGTTGTCGACCAGCATGAACACGAACTGCGGGTCGAACACCACCAGCCCGATACCGCGGAAGGGCTTGATGTGGACCAGGTTCAGGTTGGTCGGCACCACCAGGTTGCGGATGAATTCGCTGTACTTGGATACCTTGACCGGACCGACCGAAATCTCGGCAGTCCGGTGAATGAAGTTGAACAGGCCGATGCGGAACAGACGAGCGAAACGCTCGTTGATGATTTCCAGCGTCGGCATGCGTCCGCGGACGATGCGCTCTTGCGTCGCAAGATTATAGGTACGTACCGTACCAGGCGCTTCTTCGACGACCTTTTCTTCGTCTTCGTCGCCCGTGACACCCTTCAGAAGGGCATCGACTTCTTCCTGTGATAGAAAGTGCTCGGCCATGGTCTGTGACTTGATTCCCTTGTTACTGCTGCTGGATCACGAACGACGTATAGAACACGTCATTGATGACAGGACCCTTGCCATTGCCGGAGAAGGGCTCGCCCAGCTGGTCGACGATTTCGTCGGTCAGCCGGCGCTTGCCTTCGCTGGTCAGCAGCTCGGAGGCCTTCTTGCTGGACAACACCATCAGCAGGCGGCTACGCACCTGCGGCATGAACAGCTTGAGCGATTCTGCCGTCGGCGCGTTCGGTACCTGCAGGGTCATTGCCACCTGCAGGTACTGGTCGCCCGTTTCCTGCTGCAGGTTGACCACGAACGGTTCGATGACCACGAAGGTCGGGGCCTTGGCCTCGACCTTTTCCTCGGCATGATCGTCGCCGCCTTTTTTCTTGCCGCCCATCATGAAGAAGGCTGCGGCGCCACCAATGACCAGCACCAGAACGGCGCCGATGATGATGAACAACATCTTCTTGCTCGACTTGGCTGGAGCTGCTTCTGCTTCGGCTCCCTTGGCGGGGGCTTTTCCTTTCGTGGCCATCTACTTCTTCCTTTCAGTTCGTCAGCGCGTAGTGCTTATTGCTTTGATGTGATGCTTATCGGCAAAGAATTCTTGTTGTTGAGTCCGGCGCGGACGATAAATCGAATCCCCGGTATTGCGGCATGGCCCGAAGCCTTATCTGGCGAGCCGATCAGGCAAACGTGTCGACCAGGCCCAGGCCGCCGCTGGCGGTGATCGGCGTGGTCACGGCGACCACTTCACCCTCACCGTCGTCACCGAACGAACGGCCCGACGATGATCGATTGGCTTGCTGGCCTTGCCCCTGATTCTGGTTGGGCGTGCCGGTATTGACGGTGGCCTGGCCAAGCTGGATGCCGGCCTGTTCCATCATTTCACGCAGGCGCGGCATGGCCTGCTCAAGCGCTTGCTTGACCTCCGGCTGGGCCGTGGTGAAGGTGGCGTCGGCGTGCGAATTGTTGACGCTCAGCACGACCTGCAGCGGGCCCAGGTCAGGCGGGTTCAGCGTCAGAGTGGCGTTCTGGATGCCGCCGCTGACCATCCAGGTGACCTTCTGGCCGACGGCCTGGTCCCAGCCAGCACTGCCCACATTGGGCAGGATCTTGTCGATATGTGCGCCAAACGCTGCCTGTGACTGCGTGGCGGCCAATGTCTGTTGCATGGCGGGCAGAACGACCGGCGTGGCGGCGACCGGCGCGGCTTCCTGGCGCAGGTTGATGGCTTCGGTTGCAGTCTTGGCGCCCTGGGCACGCGCGGCGAGGGCGGCCAGGTCATCCGTGGGGGCAGCTGTCTTGGCATCGGCACCCAGCTCGGCTGGCGATTTGTCGCCCGGCTTGGCTGCGCGCGCGGCGTCCAGCTGGTTCTGCTGCGCCAGGTCGGGCGTGGCTTCCTTCTTGCTGCCGTTGGCGGCAACGCTGTCTTGCAATGCGGCGAAATCGGTTTTCTTGCCGCGACCTTCGGCCACCGGCTGATCTTCACCCTGCAGCGACAGCTTGGGGCCGCCGCGCTTGGCCTGCGCCAGCAGATCGGCCTCGGTGCTTTCGCCTTTCTCGTCGCTCACCGGCTTGACCGCGTTCTGTTCGAGATTGGCCACCAGCGCCAGCAACTGGGCAGATGCCGCGGTGTCGGTGTCGTCGTCCTGATCGTGGTCGTCATCTTTCTTGGCGCTGTCGGCGTCTGCCTTCTTGGTGGTCGAGGAAGCCGCACCCTGTTGCTGGGCAGCCGGTGCGGCAGGCTGTGCAGCTTCTTTCTCGGGCGCCTTCGGCTGGTCTTGCGGACGGCTCTCGGAATTGCGGCTGTTGACCTGGCTGTTGAGCACTTGCTTGAAAGGCGCCTCGGCACTGAAGCTGTCAGCCTGGTTGGCCGTGCGTGCTCCGGTGGCTTGCGAACCGGAGGCGACATTCAACAGCGGCAGGGAAGTATTCATGATGGGCGTCGGTCCAGTGGTGCGGCTCGTTGTTCGTCGGTCGTAATCGTCGGTGCTGCCAAATGCTTATCGCTTGTAGAAAAACATGCGGGCAGCATGTTCATCCATTGCCTTCTGGTCGCGCTTGTTTTCTTTCTTCAGTTCCTTGTCGCGGGCGCGCGTGGCCAGCGTGTTGTACGACATGCGCTTGCGCTCGCATGCCTGCCACGCCAGGCGCGCTTCGGCGACCCGTTGCTGGCTGCTGCGTACCACGTTTTCCTGGCCTTCGATGGCAACGTCGATCTTCTCGAGGAAGAGCTGGAAATTGCGATAGCTCAACGCCGTCAGTCCGGTCGTCAAGGTGTCCTGGAAACGTGCGGCGTAGTCGTCGCGATACTGTTGCAATATGGCAAGCTTCTGCTGCGCTTCTTCGCTGACGCGAACAGCCCGGCCGAGGCGTTTGGTCGCTTCGTCGGTCTCTTTGGTCGCCAGGTCGATCAGCGTGTCGAGTGCAGAGGGGGTAGCCATGGTATTACGATTATATTTTTGGGCGAAGGTGCTCAATCACCCGAATAGAGCGGTAAGTTGCCTCAAGCTCTCTGATACATCCGCCTGCTCGTGGATGCCTTGCTGCAAGAACGCTTCGATTCTTGGCAATAGTGCAATGGCTTCGTCCAGCACCGGGTCGGAACCGGCGGCATAAGCGCCGACGCTGATGAGGTCGCGGTTACGTTGATAGCGTGAGTACAACTGCTTCAGATGCCGTGCCCGGCGCTGATGTTCCGGGCTGGTGATGCTGTGCATGGCGCGGCTGATCGATTGCTCGATATCGATCGCGGGATAGTGTCCGGCTTCGGCCAGCTGGCGGTTCAGCACGATGTGACCATCGAGGATGGCGCGCGCGGCGTCGGCGATCGGATCCTGCTGGTCGTCGCCTTCGGTCAGCACGGTGTAGAAAGCGGTGATCGAGCCGCCGCCCTCGTCGCCGTTGCCGGCCCGTTCGACCAGTGCCGGCAGCTTGGCAAATACCGATGGCGGGTAGCCCTTGGTGGCCGGAGGTTCGCCGATGGCCAGCGCGATTTCGCGTTGCGCCATGGCGTAACGGGTCAGCGAATCCATGATCAGCAGCACATCCTTGCCCTGGTCGCGGAAATGCTCGGCAATGGCGGTGCAATAGGCTGCGCCCTGCAAGCGCATCAGCGGCGGCGTATCGGCCGGCGCGGCCACCACCACCGAACGGGCACGGCCCTCGGGACCGAGGATTTCCTCGATGAATTCCTTGACCTCGCGGCCCCGTTCGCCGATCAGGCCGACCACGATCACGTCGGCCGAGGTGTAGCGGGCCATCATGCCGAGCAGCACGCTCTTGCCCACGCCGGAGCCGGCGAACAGGCCCATGCGCTGGCCGCGGCCGACGGTCAGCATGCTGTTGATGGCGCGCACGCCGGTGTCGAGGATGTCGCGGATCGGGGCGCGTCCGAGCGGGTTGGCGGCGCGCACCGACAGCGGCGCCGAGCGTTCGGTGTGCACGGCCCCGTAGTTGTCGAGCGGCCGACCGGCGCCGTCCAGTACGCGACCGAGTAATTCGTCGCCCACCGGCAGGCGACGGCTGTGCTCGTCGCTGCGTTGCGGGGTGAAGGCAATCGGGCCGGTGCGCGGTGGCGGCTTGAGCGGCTCGACCGCAAATACGCGGGTGCCGGGAACGATGCCTTCGACATCGCTTTGTGGCATCAGGAAGAGGCGATCATCCTGGAACCCGACGACTTCTGCCTCGATCATGGTGCCATTGGGCAGCGGCACATTGCAGGGACTGCCCACCGGCAACTTCAGGCCCACCGCTTCCATCACCAGCCCGGCCACGCGCGTGATGCGCCCGGCGGTCTGGGTCGCTTCGCTCATCTCGACCAGACTGCGGCAGTTGTGCAGGTAGGCGCGCCACAGGCTGCTGTGGGAGGGCATCGGTGAATTCATGCGACGCTCCCGAAAGAAACAGCGGGCAGGGCGTTGGGCGCGGTCATGGCGTCAGTCCAGCCAGTCGAGCTTGCGCGACAGCGACTCGGCCAGGCGCTTCCAGCGCGTTTCGGCGGTGGCGTCGACGTGGTTGGTGCGGGTGGCGATGCGGCAGCCGCCGCGTGCAATCTGCGGGTCTTCCTCAATCTTCCAGCCGTGCTTGGTGAGCTCTTCGTTCATGTGCTCGCGCACCAGGGCGGCATCGTCGGGGTGCAGCGTGACGGTGGCTGGCAGTTGCAATACCGGTAACGACTGGATGGCTTCGCTGACGGTGGGCAGGATCAGCTCGGGATTGACCTTGAGCGCGGTCTTGAGCATGGCCTTGGCCAGGTCCAGTGCCAGGTCGAGCAATTCGGGCGCCATGGTCTCGCTGCACTGGGCCACTTCGGTGCCGAAGTTGCTGGCGATCTGGCGCAGGTGAGCGATGGTCTCGTTGACTTCCTTCTGGCCTTGCTGCAGACCCGCCATGTAGCCTTCGGCGCGCCCGGCTTCCAGTCCGTGCTGGCGGCCTTCGGCAAAGCCTTCCTGGCGGGCTGCTTCGCGTATGGCGTCCAGCTGTTCGGCGGTCAGTTGCGGCGGTGGCGGGGGTTCTTCGAGATCGTCCTCCTCCACCAGCTCGGGCTGAGGCGGCTCCGGCTCGGGTTCGTTGAAAGACGCCAGCTCCCAGCGCTGGTAGGGCGTCATTTCTTCCTTCGGAATGATCTTCGCACGCATTACATTAACTCCAGCTCTAACAGGCGGGCGAACACGGTGCGATGGTCGCCGCCATGACTTGCGTCATCAGACGAAGGCATCCTCGCCCTTGGCGCCCAGCACGATCTGGCCTTCGTCGGCCAGACGGCGCACGATCTGCAGGATCGCCTTTTGTTGCGCGTCGACTTCGGACAGACGCACCGGACCCTTGGATTCCAGGTCTTCCTTCATCATCTCGGCCGCACGTTGCGACATGTTGGCGAAGATCTTGTCGCGCAGACCTTGCGATGCACCCTTGAGCGCAACGATGAGCGACTCGGACTGGACTTCGCGCAGCAGCAACTGGATGCCGCGGCCATCGATGTCGATGACGTTTTCGAAGACGAACATCTCGTCCATGATCTTCTGCGCCATGTCTTCGTCGTAGGAGCGCAGGTTGTTCATCACCGAGGTCTCGTTCTCGCCCGACATGAAGTTGAGGATCTCGGCCGCGGTACGGATACCACCCATTTGCTGCTTCTTCAGGCTTTCGTTGCCGGTCAGCAGCTTGGTCAGCACGTCGTTGAGCTCGCGCAGCGCGGCCGGTTGGACGCCGTCCAGGGTGGCAATACGAAGGATCACGTCGTTGCGCAGACGTTCCGTGAAATTGTTCATGATGCCGCAGGCGTGGTCGCGCTCGAGGTGCACCAGGATGGTGGCGATGATCTGCGGGTGTTCGTTGCGGATGAGTTCGGCCACCGATTGCGCATCCATCCACTTGAGGCTTTCGATGCCGCTGGCATCGCGCCCGCCGAGGATGCGGTTGAGCAGCGAGGTGGCCTTGTCGTCGCCCAGCGCCTTGGTCAGCACGCTGCGGATGTACTCGTCCGAATCCAGGCCCAGCGAAGAGGCCTGGCCGGTTTCGGCCACGAAGTCTTCAAGCACGGCATTGATGTCCTCGAAGCTGATGTTCTTGAGGGCGGACATGGCCGCGCCGAGCTTCTGGACTTCGCGAGGCCCGAGATACTTCATGACCTCGGCGGCTTCGTCTTCGCCCAGCGCCAGCATCAGGATGGCACCTTTCTGAACGCCGTCGTTACTCATTGTTCACCCATGTCTTAATGATGCTTGCCACCAGTTTCGGATCGTTCTTGGCCCACTGCTTGGCGGTTTCGAGATTGGCCTTGTACTGCGCGCGCTCGTCGATGGCGGGCTCGCCGGACAGGTTGACGATGGCGTCCGGATCGTCCGGATCGAACCCGGCAGCAGCTGCTGCTGCGGCGGCCTGGGCTTCGGCCTCGGCTTTTTCCTTGGCCAGGCGTTCGCGTTCTTCGCGGCCCGACAGCTTCCAGATGATCGGGCGCAACACACCGAAGTAGAGGTACAGCAGCACCGCTCCCAGCAGCACGTACTTGCCGATTTCCTTGGCCAGTTCGATCATGCCCGGTTGCTTCCAGAGCGGGACTTCCGGTTCCAGGTCGGTATTGAACTGGGTGTTGACCACGTTGAGCGAGTCGCCGCGATCCTTGTTGAAGCCCATCGCTTCGCGTACCAGGTCACTGATCTGGTTGCGCTCGGCTTCGGTCAGCGGACGCATCACGATCTTGCCGGTGTTGTCCAGCGTGCGCTTGTAGTTGACCACCACCGCGACCGTCAGGCGACGCACGCCACCGATCGGTTGCTGGGTGTAGCGTACCGTCTTGTCGACTTCGTAGTTGACGGTCTCGTCCTTGCGCGAATTGCCTTGCGAAGTGGCCGTCGGCGCTGCTCCAGGTGCCGCACCGGCCTGGCCGGTGGCATTGGCGGCCGCCGGGTTGACGATCGGCGCGGTCGCCGGGGCAGGGGGCTGATTGCTCAGCGCGCCCGGGATGCCGGAGGTGCCGGAAGACGAGTTGGAGGCTTCGCTGCTCTGCTTGCTGCGCACCGCCGCCGTGTCTTGCGTCTGGTTCGGCTTGTAGGCTTCGGAAGCCTGCTCGGTGCGGGAGAAGTCGATATCGGCGGTGGCTTCGGCACGCACGTTGCCGGTGCCCACGATCGGGGCGATGATCGATTCGACGCGCTTGACGATGTCCTGCTGCATGTCCTGGACATACTTCAGCTGGGTCGGATCGAGGGTGTTGGTCTGGGTTTGCTTGGTGGTGTCGGAGAGCAGGTTGCCGTTCTGGTCGACGATGGTGACTGCCTTCGGCGAGAGTTCAGGCACGCTGCTGGCTACCAGGTGAACGATCGCGCTGACTTGCTGGCCATCGAGGAAGCGGCCGGGGTAGAGGCTCAGCACGATCGAAGCAGTCGGTTTTTGCTGGTCGCGCACGAACACCGATGCCTTGGGCAACGCCAGGTGCACGCGGGCCGATTGCACGGACGAGAGGGATTGCACCGAACGCGCCAGTTCGCCTTCGAGGGCACGCTGGAAGTTGACCTGCTCAAGGAACTGCGAGACGCCCAGCTTCTGGTTTTCCATCACCTCGAAGCCGACATTGCCACCCTTGGGCAAGCCTTGCGAGGCCAGTTTCAGGCGTGCGTCATGCACCATGTTTTCAGGCACCAGGATGGCCGAGCCGCCGTCCGAATACTTGTAGGGCACGTTCATGGTCTGCAACGAGGCCACGATGGCGCCGCCGTCGCGGTCGTTGAAGTTGGAGAACAGCACCCGGTATTCGATCTTCTGGCTCCACATCCAGATGCCGATCATCAGCGCCACGGTGGCGGCGGCTGCGATGATGAGCAGGATGCGCTTGCCTTGCGGCGAGCGGGCGTAGCCCATCACGCCTGGCTGAGGCGAGCCCTGGCCTGATCCGTCGTCCGGATTATTGGTGTCGCTGGTCATCGTACCGTCGGCTGCTACCGCCATGATTTGTCCTTTGGCGCGCCCTCGGTTGCCGGCTTGATAATGACTTTGTCCACTGCTTACCTGCCCTCGAATAGGTTTTTTGCTCAGTGTGGATTGTCCTTGCGGCGAGGGAATTTGATCGCCCGAACAGAACTGAAAATTACCCGCTTATTGTTGCGAGATGTAAATGCAATCATGCTAAGGTGCTGATCTATAAGGAATTACTGCGTGTGGGCGCGTTGCAAGCGCGCCGAAAGCTGATCAAGGAGCGAGCAAAATGGCCGTACAAAGTGTGATCGACACCAGCCGCATCGAGGCGATGGTGGCCCAGTTGAAGGCGGCTGCAGCCAAGGCGCAGGGCGTGAGCGAAGTCGCTCGCCCGGGTGCATTGCAGGTCGAGAAGGCGGCGCCCCGGGTCGACTTCTCCGACGTGCTCAAGGGCGCGATTGACCAGGTCAATACGTCGCAGCAGAGCGCTTCGAAGATGTCGCAGGCGTTCGCGCTGGGCGATGACAACGTCAATCTGTCGGATGTGATGATTGCGGGCCAGAAGGCCAGCATCTCGTTCCAGACCAGCATCCAGGTGCGCAACAAGCTGGTGTCCGCCTATCGCGACATGATGACCATGCAGGTGTGATTTTCTGCGGTGCTACCTATCCGGTTCAGCAAGGCGCCTGCGGGCGCCTTTTTTGTTATTTTGTTATTTTTGTTGGCGTGATAGATGCTTGTTTGTCATTACTTTATTTCCTGTATGGAAATAAAGCGGCTCGGTCGCAGTGCCGGTTGTGCGGCGCAAAATCGGCGAACGTAAAAAAAGCCTGCAGTGCAGGCTTTTTTATCGATGGCCGGATACGGCATCACATCATGCCGGAAGCCTTGGCATTCTGTTCGCGTTCGAGCTTGGTGATGAAACGCTGGATGGCTGCCAGTACAGCACGCGGGATGTCGATGAATTCGCAGCCGTAGCGATTGACCGTCTTGCCGGTGGTCAGCTTGAATTCCTTGCAATCACGGATCTGCAGCTTGACCGACACCAGCGTGTTATCCGTCAGTTCGAGCTGGCAATCTTCGTAGATCACGCCGATGGTGGTCGGCAATACCTTCTTCTCGTCGGTGATGCCTACGCCGCCGGCACTGATGTTGTTGAGCATCGTGACAATGGTGACGAAGGATCCATCTGCCTGGGTCACGCGGAAAGTGCAGCGCAGCGGCTTGGCGATGGGGGTGGCGATGCGGAAGTACTCGCGGCGTTGCAGGCGAACCAGGCTGGCCGGGATGGCAATCTTCAGGGCCGGGCGGTTCTGGTGCTCGCAAGCAGTCGCCTGGTCGGAATTGAAGGTGATGCGGATGTTGTTGTACAGCGCTTCGAAACCGATGGTCTTGCTGGCCACGATATGATCGTTCAGCGTCGCGCTGGGCGCGGCATCGATGATCAGGGAATCGTCGTCGTCGTCGATCTCGAGAATCGACGTGATGACGGATTCCGAGCCGCCTTTGATGAACAGGCTCAGCAACTGGTTTTTCTCCAGCATGCTAGTCAGCAGGGAAAGGATTTCCCTCCGTGAATGAACCCGGTAAGGGCTGTCGTCGTCGATCTCGTCGTTGTTAGCCATCTGTGCGTCTGTACGTCGAATTCAGCGAATGGAATCGCTTTCCCCCGAAGGATTATTTGAGTAATTTGGTCCCGTATCATACAGCACCGGATCAATTAATTGCATATTTTCAATACGATAAAGCCATGCGAGCAATTCTGCGACAGTCCGGTATAGCGCGGGGGGGATTTGCTGGTCGAGTTCGACCTGCATCAGCAGCGATACCAGCTCCTTCGATTCGTGGACGAAGACGCCGCTTTCGCGAGCCCGGGCGATGATTGCCTCGGCCACCAGGCCGCTCCCCTTGGCCACCACGGTCGGCGCTGCCCGGCTGGCGTTATAGGCCAGGGCAACCGCGTTCTGCAGGGGAATATTAGGCTTCTCCATCTTGCTTGACAATCAACGAGTCCAGTGAGGTGCCGGCCGCCGCCATGGCGCTGGCAAAGAGTTGGCCGTTGCTGCGCAGGGCAGCGGTGGCGGCGGGATTGTCGGCCTTTACCTGGACGTGGATCTGCTGGCCGATCAGGCGGATCGACGCCGATACCTGGCCCAGTTGCGCAAAATTGAAGCGCACCACGCTATGCCAGGTGGGGGCCTGTGAAGATTCCGGATCGAGCGGCTTCTGGTTGTCGTCCTGCCCCTGGTTGATTTCCCATTCCATCTGCTGGCCCGGCCAGACCTCGCCGTGCCACACCACGCGTTGTTGTTCCAGGGCGTTGAGCTGCAGGTTGACGATCTGGCCCAGCTGACTTGGCGCCGGGTCGTTCTGGTTCAGCAGGTTGACATTGCCATTGGCCTGGCGCGCCACCTGGGACTGTGGTTCTTTTAATAACTCTTCGGCCGGGCGCTTGCCTTCGGCCCAGGCCGAGACATGCGACTCATAGAACACGCCGCTGTAGGTGATGGCGTCTTGCAGGGCGCCCGCCATCTGGCCGGCCGGTGCGCCTGCCTGGCCCAGCGGGGTTGATGACGTCACGTGCTTGGCGACATTGCCCTGTTGCGATGCCAGCAACAGGCTGTCGATCAGCTTGCCGGCATTGCTCAGTGTGGTGGTGCTGCTGGAGGGGGTATTGGCCTGGCCCTGGCGCTTGCCGTCAGCGCCCAGCTCATCCGGCACCTCGACATTCTCGGCGACGCCGCCGGCACCGTCGCGCTGTACCTGCTGCAGAATCTTGAGGTCTTTCTGCATGGCGCGCCCGGCAGTGCTGAGCGCGACTGCCGCGCTTTCGTCATCCTGCTGCAGGCTGCCCTCCTTGAGGGCGAAAGTAGGGCGGGGGTCCTTGCCGACCAGGGTCAGGATCAGCGAATCGCCGGTGCGGGCGTTGGCCGGCAATACCATGCGTGCGGCGGTGTTGGCGATCTTGACCAGGAAAGTGCCATCATTGAAGGCGGAGACCACGCGACCGGCCATCTGCTGGCCGATGGCGATTTGCGACAGTCGGCTGACCGCTTCTTGCCGGGTATCGGCAACCGAGATGATGGCCGTGGCCGCATCGACCGAATTGACTGGCGTCACGGCGTTGGCGATGTCGACCCGCGGCAGCATGCTCAACCGCCCATGCCGTAGGTATTAAGCAGTTTCTGTTCGGTTTGGTTGCTCTGGATCAGAGCCGAGAGCCGGCGCAGGCCGGGTTCCGTGAGGTTGCGGATGTCGCGGTCGTCCTCCAGCACCTTGCGGATGATCTCGACCTTGCGATTGCGGTGCTGCTCGGACAACTGCACGTGATCCTCGAGATTGCGCAGGGTCGCGATGTAAGTACCAGACTGCTCTTCGAGCGAGGCCAGCAGCTCCCAGTCATTGGCGCGCGCGGCAGCCAACATCTGATCGGTCAATTGGGCGACCGACTCATAGAGGGAGATGACTTCGTCACTGGTCATGGTCATGCCTTGGCAAAGCTTTGCCGGGCGTCAAACGCTGGCTGAGCTGGCTGCGCGCTAGCGCCGACTTGCGGTTCGATCTGTTGCCATGCATCCCGGATGCCGTCGAGCAGGCCATGGATCTCGGTCAGGATCTCGGGATTGTTGCTGACGTTGGCTTCGAACAGGCGGCGGCTCATGTATTCGTACAAGGCGTCCAGGTTGAGCGCCATGTCGCCACCGACATCCTTGTTGAGGCTGGCGCGCAGGCCGTTGTCGATGATCAGGATGGCCTTGGTGATGGACTCACCCTTTTGCTTGATATTGCCCTCGGCCATGTATTTCTTGCCCATGGACATGGCCATCAGCGCACCGTCGAACAGCATCGTGATGAGTTTGTGCGGACTGGCCGCGAACACCCCGGTCTCAACGCCAACCTTGGCATACGCATTGGCCCCGCGATTAATACTTCCGAACATGACGTTCTCCTATGCGCGCTGTTTCACCTGCAACAAATCAGGCGCTGGTGCTGCTGGACAAGCTAGCCAGTTGCTGGGTCAGATAACTCTGGGTAGCCTGCATGCTGGCCAACGTGACGTTAAGCCTGTTGAACTGATTGGTGTAACTATCTTTCAAGGTTGACAGTCGCGCTTGCACTGCCGTCTGCCGGTCAGTGTTGATCTTCAGGCTGGCCTGGAGGCCATTTGTCTTGGTTGCAATGATGCCACCATCGCCCAGGATGCTATCCATGAGCGTAGTGAGCTTGGTAACAATACCATTAGTCGACGAAAAGAGGTTGTCAATCCCGGCAAAATTGGCAGATGAGGCAGTTGTCAGTTTGGTATTGTCGAGCGCCAGCGTGCCGTCCTTCTGGAAGCTGATCCCGATGTCGCCCAGCGAACTGATGCCGTTGCCGCCGGTGACGGTGCCAAAGAGCGTGCTGCGCAATTGCGTCATGATGTTCTGCACCGACGACTCGCTGGCCAGCGGTGAAGCGCTGGTCGATTCGCCCAGGGTAGTCGACGGCGTCTGCTTGGTCAGGCTGGCAATCGACTTGGCCAAAGTGTTATAGGCCGTCACGAAACTGGTGGCCGTGGTGGTGATGCCAGTGGTGTCGTTGGCGACGTTGAGCGTGAACTTGTCGTCCGCAGTGGTGACTTTGGCCAGATTGAAGGTCACGCCGGAAACGGCATTCTCGACTTTGTTGCTGGCGCTGGTGACGGTCACGCCGTCAATCGTCATCTTGGCGTCCTGGGCTTTCATCAACTGGCCCATGGTGCCACCGGTCAGGGACGAGTAGTCGTTGGTGCCGGTCAGCGACACCGCACTGGTGCCGCTCGGTGTCAGCACCAGGTGATCGTTGGAACCGTCGTTGCTGATGCTGGCGGTGACGCCGGCGTTGGCCCCGTTGATCGCCTGCATGACGTCATTGAGATCGATCGCGCCGCTGCCATTGGCATCGGTAGGATTGATGGCCACCGTGCTGTCGCCGACCTTCAGGTTCAGCGTGCCGCTGGCAAAAGTCGCGCCCGGTGTGACATTGGGCGAGGTGTATTTGCCGCTCGGGTCGAAGCTGAATGCGGCGAAGTCGCTGGTGCCGGTGATGCGGATGGTGTTGGTCGCGCCGCTGTCCTTGGCCGAGACCACCAGGTGATCGTTGGTGCCGTCACTGACGATCGTGGCGGTGACACCGGCCTCGCTGGAATTGATCGCATCGCGAACGCCAGCCAGGGTATTAGAGGCGGGCTTGATGATGGTGGTCGAGCCGGTGCCGGTCTTGATCGCCAGCAGCCCGTTTTCGAACTTGGCACCGGGGGCAATCCCGGCCGAGCTGACCTTTTGCGCCTGCGCCAGCTGCGTCACGCCGATGGTATAGCTGCCGGAGGCGGCCTTGGCGGCATCACGTGGCGCCTGGATCTGGGTCACGGTACTGGGGGTGCTGCTGTTCGGATCGTACGCCATATCCGACAACGAATTGTTGGCCGTGATCTTGATGGTATTGGCGGTGCCGCCAGTATTCGATTCGAATACCAGGTGATCGCCGGTGCCGTCCGTGACGATCGAGGCGGTGACACCGGACTTGGAGGCATTGATGGCATCGCGCACGCCAGACAGCGTGGCATTGGCCTGGAGCGTGACGAATGTAGGCTGGTCGGTGCCGACCTTGATGGCGATCGAGTCACCGGCGTTGAAGGTGGTGCCTGCGGCAAAGCCCTTGGACTGCAGCTTCTGGGCCAATACCTTGGTCGATGTGTCGGTGTTGATATCGGCCGTCAGTGGATCCGTGGTCAGGCCGGTGCCGGTGCCGGCATTGCTGAGCGTGGCTTTTTGCGCACTGAAGCTGGCCGAGGTCATGGCCTTGATGGCGCTCTGATAGGTCGACAGCGAGGCTTTGAGGGTGCCGTAGGCCGAGATCAGCGTGTTGTAGCTGGTCGCCTGGTCCGTCAGTGGCGTCAGTTGGGTGTTGGCTTCTGCCTGCACCAGCTTGCTGACCAAGGTGGCGACGTCAAGCGGGCCTGCGGAAGTGGAAATCGTACCAGCGGAAGTCGCCATTGTTTTGCTCCTGAATCCATGCGTTTCGCACAGCTTTGCAGGCGAGCCGCGGGCAAGAGGGGCAAAATGGCGCTCTCAGGGTCGGCGTCGATGCTTGATGACGCTGTGCGGGAAATTTAAATCCGTTATGAAATGGAGTACCGGAGGCTCTCATGTGCTGTGGCAAGGCCGTTGCACATAATATTATTCACAGTACTACAGTTCATACCAGACTTCAGTCAGTGACAGAGTTCTGATAAACCCCGATGTCAGGCTTTGTCGTTCAGCAGCAGCCCGCGCATCTTGGCGATCGACTTCGATATCGCAATGGCTTCTACAGTGGGAATCTGCAGCAGGACCTTGTCGGTGTCGGTGTCGATAACTTTAATCACCGTCTCTCCAGTGTCCTTGTCTTGCGAAAAGTTCAGAGAAGTGGCGTTGTTAGCGGCGAATTCGTTGAGTTTGGCAACAGCCGTATCAACTTCTTTCTCGCTTGGTTTTTGATTTGTGGCAACAGGTGTCGCTGTTGCAGCAACGGCAACCGTTGATGCGACTGGAGCACTTTGAGATACCGGTGCTTGTGATGCGTATGCAGTGCCGGAGTCCCCTGTGACCGTGTTGTTGAGTGGGGTGATCGACATGATGTTACTCCCTTCCTTAATTGGAACGTGCGGAGAATAATAATCTATTCCCCGCACGTCATCTAATCAGCGGAGCGGATTAGCCTTGCAGCAGCGACAGGACCGACTGCGGCGCCGCGTTGGCTTTCGACAACATCGCGGTACCAGCCTGTTGCAGAATCTGCGCACGGGTCAGGTTTGCAGTTTCGGCAGCGTAGTCGGCATCCATGATACGGCTGCGCGACGAAGTGATGTTCTCACTCGACACTTGCAAGTTGCTGATAACTGCGGTGAAGCGGTTCTGCACAGCACCGAACTCTGCACGCTTGGACGAGATCGAGCTGATCGCCTTGTCCAGGTTCTTGATCGCCTTTTGCGCATCGCTCTGAGCGGATGGGGCAGCAACTGCCTTGTCCAGCGACAGCTTGGCGCTGTCAACAGTCGATTGCAGGGTCACTGCCGACGATGCCAGTGCTTCGGCAGTCAGAGTCGAGCCGGTAGCGAACAGGTTGTCCAGGGCAGCCTTGGCCGAGGTGTAGGTTGCTTGTGCAGTGCTCACACCCGAGGTGTCGCCCAGACCGATCAGGCCCTTGGCGCTGGTGCCGATCACGTCGGCGATGGTGCCGTCGTTGGACAAGTCAGCCAGCGAGATGGTGATCTGGTCGTTGAGCTTGTTGTCGGTGACGTTTGCACCAACTTGGAACGACAGGCTCAGCGAAGCCGAAGCAGCGCCCGAAGTCGAGCCAGTACCGGCGCTAGCGCCCGAACCAACACCGGTGAACAGGTTTTGGCCGTTGAACTGGGTGCCGTTCAGGACGCGGAAGACTTCATCCGACAGTTGCTTGTATTCGTCGTTGAGGGTCTTGCGATCTTGTGCGCTGTTGGAGCCGTTCGAAGCCTGAACAGCCAGTTCACGCATACGTTGCAGGTTGTCGGTAACAGTCGACAGTGCGCCTTCAGCGGTTTGCGCCAGCGAGATACCGTCGTTGGCGTTACGTTGTGCAACGGCCAGGCCCTTGACCTGAGCGTTCATACGGTCGGCGATTGCCAGGCCGGCGGCGTCGTCCTTCGCGCTGTTGACGCGCAGGCCAGACGACAGACGCTGGATCGAGGTGTTCAGCGACGATTGCGAGGTGTTCAGATTGCGTTGGGTGTTGAGCGACGCAATGTTGGTATTAATGACTGATGCCATGTTAATTCTCCTAAGATTTGAGACCGATGATACGAGTTTCAGTGCTTAACTTTGGTCTTCTACCCATGAGCCTCAGGCGTTTCAACCTCTGTTACTTGCTTTATCGGGTGGCCTTGGAAAAAGTTTAGGGTTTTACGCAAAAAATCTTTTTCAACGCCTTCCGAACCAAAACTGCGTGCTTTAAATAACCAAGCAAACCTTTTTCGGCGCGGTTTTTAAAAACTTTAGGCATTTTTTAGCGTGCACTAAGGAAATTAGTTTCGTTATGGCATCAGGGGTAGATTCGGATCACGGCTGTCTCGCAATGACAAACGGCCGCCCGATGTTTTCATCGGGCGGCCGTGCAGGGGTAACGCGCAGGTTCAGGCGTTGTCGATCTTGCCATCCCGCAATGCAGTCAGCTCGATGGCCATCTTTTGGATGACCGGCTTCCAGTCGTGCGCGACCGGTTGACGGAACAGGCGCATGTTCGGATACCAGGGGGAGTCCTCGCGGTCCATCAGCCAGCGCCAATCCGGAATATGCGCCAGCAGGGTCCATGTGCGTCCTCCCAGCGCGCCGGCGAGGTGGACGACAGACGTATCGACGCTGATGACCAGGTCGAGGTTGGCGATGGCCGCGGCGGTGTCGGCAAAGTCGCCGAACTCTTCGCCCATGTTGATGACGGGCGTGCCCGGGGGCAATGTTGCGAGATCCTGGGTGGGCTTTCCTTTTTGCAGCGAAATGAAGTCGATGCCCGGCAGAGCGAACAGGGGTTGCAATTCTGTTAATGGAATCGAGCGCCGCTTGTCGTTGGCGTGTTCAGGGTTGCCGCCCCAGACAAAGCCCACTTTCAGGCGGCGGCCATCTGGCGCCAGCTCGGCTAATCGGGATTGCCATTTTTTCAGGTCGCCTGGGGCAGCTGACAGATAAGAGGGATAGCTTGGAATGTCGTCGACGGTGTCGCTTCCGAGCGCATGCGGCAAGCTCATCAGCACGTAGGCGCAATCGCAGCTGGGCAGCGGGTCGGTCTCGCGCACCAGCGTGATGTCCTTGGAGAAGCTCTGGAACAGCCGGTACAACGGGTTCTTGACGTGCAGGGCGATGCGGGCGCCGCGCTCCTGCAGCAATCGGGCATAGCGCACGAACTGGATGCTGTCGCCAAAACCCTGCTCGTGCATCAGCAGGATATATTTACCTGCCAGTGATGACTTGCCATCCCACTTCGGGATGATCTCGAACAGCTTGTGAATCATTCGATACACATGCGTGCGTTCGCGCACGATCAGGCGACTTTCATGATTTTCCCAGCCCTGCTGCATGCGGCCATGCAAAAGTTGCCCAAGTGCAAGATTGTGGCGGGCAGTCGCATAGGTCGGCTGGATCTCCAGCGCCTTCTCGAAATAGTCCAATGCTTCCAGGGACTTGCCGTCTTCATGCATGACGGCGCCGATATTGTTATAAGTAAGAGCGTGGCGAGGATCGATCTCGAGCGCCTTCTTGAATAACACCATGGCTTCCTCGGTGCGCTGCTGGTTTTCCGCGATGCTGACGGCCAGCTTGGCGTAACTGTTAGGGTCCTTGGGCGCGATCTCGATGATGCGTTGATAATGTTCGTTGGCCTGCTCGACCTGCTTCAGCTTGAGATAGGTGTCGGCGATCTTGCTGTGTGTGTACACATCCTTCGGATCCAGCAGGATCGAGGTCTTGAGCGACTCCAGCGCTTCCTTGTAGAGTTCCATCGCGTGGAATGTCTCGCCCAGGGCAGTATGTGCCGGGGCGAAGCTGATCTGCAGTTCCAGCGACTTCAGGATGACGGCCACCGCTTCATTGAAGCGTTTGGCGTCGGTCAGGGCGCGGCCCAGGTGGGACAGGGGGCCGGGCGCCTCCGGTTCGCGCCGCGCGGCATCCTCGAAATAGGCGATCGAGGCATCCGGATCGTTTTTCTCGTGCAGGGCGTTGGCCAGCCCGACCCGCGCTTCGCGCGAATCGCGATCGATGGAAATGGCTTCTTCGTACAGCTTGATCGATTCGTCGATGCGGTCTTGCTTGAGGACGATGGTGCCCAGGGTGGTGATGTACTCCGCGTTGCCGGGATCGAGCTCGACGGCGCGACGCAGGAAGCGTTCTGCCAACGGGTATTCCAGTTCATGCATGGCAATCAGGCCCCGCGCATTGTGGGCAAATACAAGGTTGGGCGCGCGCTTGAGTACGGCGTCGCACAAGGCCTTGGCCTGGTCGATCTTTCTGTCATCCAGCAAGTCCAGGCTGGCGCGTACATCCAGCAGGTCTTGCAGATTGCGGGTGGGGGCCGCTGGCTTGGTGGTTTTTGCGTTGCTCTTCTTGCGCGTCGACATCGATGATTCCCTTGCTTTTATTTAGTATGCCGCCTCCCCTGAGGGCCGGGTGCGTGTCAATAACGGCACATGATATGTGCCAACGCCGGTGAATGAAAGTACGAACAGAATGCAAAAAATCCCCGTTTCACGCGAACGTGCGTCGGGGATTCAGGAAACTGGCAGGCAGGCCGCCGTCTACGGGAAAAACTTACCAGCTGCGCAGCAAGCCCACGGCCAGGCCTTCCAGCGCGAAGTCGTCGGCGCCAGGGGCGACAATGATCGGTTCGAAGTCGGGATTCTCGGGCAGCAGGGCGATGCTCGACCCCGTCTTCTGGTAGCGCTTGACGGTCACGTCGTCGCCCAGGCGAGCTACCACGATCTGGCCGTTGCGGGCCTGGTCGGCCTTTTTTACTGCCAGGATGTCGCCGTCGAGAATGCCCGCGTCGCGCATCGACATGCCGCGCACCTTCAGCAGGTAGTCGGGGCGCGAGGCGAACAGGGCAGGGTCGACATGGTAATTCTTCTCGATGTGCTCCTGGGCCAGGATGGGCGAGCCGGCGGCCACGCGTCCCACCAGTGGCAGCGTCAGTTGCATCAGTGCCGGATGCGGCAGCGCCATCTGGCTGCCGAGGTTGATGCCGGCGGTGCTGCTTTCGCGCAGCCGGATGCCGCGCGATGTGCCGGGTGAAATCTCGATGGCGCCCTTGCGGGCCAGTGCCTGCAGGTGTTCCTCGGCGGCATTGGCCGAGCGGAACCCGAGCTCTGCTGCGATCTCGGCGCGCGTCGGTGGGAAGCCGGTGTTTTCGATGGCGTTCTTGATCAGGTTGAGAATCTGTTCCTGGCGCGCGGTGAGCTTGAGCATGTTGGAGGCCTTTTTCTTTAAAAAGGCTGTTTGTATGAACAGTCTGTATTTTTATACAGTTACATTCTTTGTGTCAACGGCAACATGTTGTCGTCAGGCGGCGGCAGGGTGTCTTATATAGATAATGTTTGGCCGGATCCGGTCGCGGGACACCGCTTGTCGCCGCCCAGCCTCGCCAAACGTGTCGATACATTGCGGCGGTGTCATATTTCGAGTATAGTTGCCGGCTTTCCTCTTCCCACACCCGTCTTGACGCCGGGGTGGGCGTCTGTCAATAGTCCACAAGGAGTCTACATGCGTCATTATGAAATCGTATTTATCGTCCACCCGGACCAAAGCGAGCAAGTTCCGGCGATGATCGAGCGCTACAAGGGCATCGTCACCACTCGCGGCGGCAAGGTGCACCGTGTCGAAGATTGGGGCCGTCGTCAACTGGCCTATCAGATCCAGAAACTGGCCAAGGCACACTACGTCTGCCTGAACATCGAAGTCGACAGCGAAACGCTGGCCGAAATCGAAACCGGCTTCAAGTTCAACGATGCAGTCCTGCGTCACCTGACCGTCAAGACCAAGAAGGCCGAAACCGGTCCTTCCCCGATCCTGAAGGCAGTGCAGAAGGAAGACGCGGCCAAGACCCGCACTGAAGCACCGGCAGCCTAATTGCCGATTGCGATAGAAAGCACCAGCGCCACCAGCGCAGTGAACCAGCTTCAAGTAGTCGCCTTATTGGCCGAACGCGATGTATTGCGTTACACACCGGCCGGTATCCCGATTGTGACTGCCAGGTTGCAGCACCAGTCGGAACAGGTGGAAGCAGGCATCAAGCGCCAGGTAGAGTTCGACATTGCGGCCATGGCCGCCGGGGAAATCTCCGGTCGACTCAATCGGGCAGCGCTGGGGGGCACGTTCCGGTTCACCGGTTTTCTGGCCCGCAGGAATCGCAACAGCAAGAGCGTCGTGTTTCACATCGTTGATTTTGATCTGGTCGGTTGATCCGATAGATCTCACCCAATTTACAGATACAGGAGCCTCATCATGGCATTCGGTAAAAAGTTCGATAAAAGCAAACTGAAGCAAAAGCGCCAACAGCAAAACCCGCTGTTCAAGCGCAAGAAATTCTGCCGTTTCACCGCCGCTGGCGTTGAACAGGTCGATTACAAGGACGTCGAGACCCTGAAGGACTTCGTCCAGGAAAACGGCAAGATCATGCCGGCACGTCTGACCGGTACCAAGGCTCACTACCAACGTCAGGTCGACACCGCGATCAAGCGCGCACGTTACCTGGCCCTGGTGCCTTACACCGATCTGCACAACGCGTAATCGGCCGAGAAATAGGAGAAAAACATGCAAGTCATTCTGTTGGAAAAGATTGGTAATCTCGGTGGTCTGGGCGATGTGGTCCGCGTCAAGGACGGTTTCGCACGTAACTTCCTGATCCCGCAACGCAAGGCACGTCGTGCTACGCAAACCGCGATCGCTGAATTCGAAGCCAAGCGTGCAGACCTGGAGAAGGCCGCCGCTGAAAAGCTGGCAGCTGCTCAGGCTCAAGGCGAGAAGCTGGCTGGTTCGACCATCGAAATCGGCCAAAAGGCTGGCGTTGATGGCCGTCTGTTCGGTTCCGTCACCAACTTCGACATCGCTCAAGCACTGGCCAAGAAGGGCTTCGTGGTCGAGAAGTCGCTGGTTCGCCTGCCTAACGGTCCGTTGAAGATCGTTGGCGAGCACGCCGTGGCCGTCGCCCTGCACACCGACGTGGTGGTGGATGTCACCATCGCCGTGAAGGGCGAGCAAGCGTAATCAAACGCTCGCTGCAATTCAATTTGCAACAAGAAAGCCGGGTTCGCCTGGCTTTTTTGTTGCCATTTTCTAACTAAATCGCCCCGTCAGATGCACGCTGTCATGTGTGGATCGCTGGTCGTGCAGGGCAATCCGGCTGCCGGTGTCAACTGCCCGGCCTGACAGCCATCCGGCTGGCAACGGCCATCTCCGAGAGCAGGTTATAATGCGCGCCATGAAAGAATCATCCCGCGCTTCGAAAGACTCATTCCCGCCGTTTCGCGGTTCGTCCGATCCTGAGGTCGATTCACTGCGGGTGCCCCCGCATTCGATCGAGTCAGAGCAGTCGGTGCTGGGTGGACTGTTACTCGATAACGCTGCCTGGGATCGGATCGCCGACTTCGTCAGTCCCGAAGACTTCTATCGTTATGATCACCGGATCATCTTCGAGCACATCGTCAAGCTGATCAATGCGACCAAGCCGGCTGACGTCATCACCGTATTCGAAGCACTGTCCAACAGTGGCAAGGCCGAGGAAGTCGGCGGCCTGGTCTACCTGAATGCCCTGGCGCAGAACACGCCCTCCGCTGCCAACATCCGTCGTTACGCCGAGATCGTGCGCGACCGCGGTATCCTGCGCAAGCTCATCACGGTGGCCGACGAGATCTCCGGCAATGCGTTCAATCCGCAGGGCAAGGACGTCAAGCAGATGCTCGACGAGGCCGAGTCGAAGATCTTTGCGATCGCCGAAGAGGGCTCGCGCGGCACCCAGGGTTTCATGGAAATCCAGCCGCTGCTGACGCAGGTGGTCGAGCGCATCGACGAACTTTACAACCGCGACAATACCAGCGACATCACGGGCGTGCCGACCGGTTTCATCGATCTCGACAAGATGACTTCCGGCCTGCAGCCGGGCGACCTGATCATCGTCGCCGGCCGTCCCTCGATGGGTAAGACTGCGTTCTCGATCAACATCGGCGAAACGGTGGCCATCGAGAGTGGCCTGCCGGTCGCTGTGTTCTCGATGGAAATGGGCGGTACCCAGCTGGCCATGCGTATGCTGGGCTCGGTGGGGCGGCTCGACCAGCACCGCCTGCGCACCGGTCGCCTGCTTGACGAGGACTGGCCACGCCTGACGCATGCGATCCAGAAGATGAACGATGCGCAGTTCTACATCGACGAGACGCCCGCCCTGAGCCCGATCGAATTGCGGGCGCGTTCGCGCCGCCTGGCACGGCAATGCGGCAAGCTGGGCCTGATCATCATCGATTACCTGCAGCTGATGTCGGGTAACGGCGGTAGTTCTTCCGAGAACCGCGCTTCCGAAATTTCGGAAATCTCGCGGAGCCTCAAGGGCCTGGCCAAGGAACTCAATTGTCCGGTCATCGCGCTGTCGCAGCTCAACCGTGCCCTTGAACAACGTCCCAACAAGCGTCCCGTGATGTCCGACTTGCGCGAATCCGGCGCGATCGAGCAGGATGCTGACGTTATTTTGTTCATTTATCGCGACGAGGTTTACAATCCGGACTCGCCCGACAAGGGAACCGCCGAGATCATCATCGGCAAGCAGCGAAATGGTCCCATCGGCAGCATCCGGCTCTCGTTTTTGGGGCAATACACCAAGTACGACAACTATATCGGCAATCTGGCCAACCCATACGGCGGCGATTGACGGAGGAAGTCCTGTGCTGCGCGGCTGCCATGGGCGGCGCGCGGTGCGGGAAGATATACGCCGGTGGTGGCAATCGGATCGCCACCGGTATAAACAGCGCCCACAGGCGGGCGCGACATATTGATGAGAGAGTGAAACATGTTTGGACGACTGATGCCGACCGAAGGCAAATTCTTTGACCTGTTCAATGAGCATGCCGAGTTGGCGGTCAAGTGCGCAAAAGAGATGGTGGCACTGATGACCAATTTCGATGATCTCGAAATCCGCGTGCATGCCATCGAGACGGTCGAAAAGCAGGCCGACAAGGTGACCCACACCACTATCGAGCTGTTGCACAAGACCTTCATCACGCCGCTCGACCGTGACGATATCCACCAGCTGATCACCCGCATGGACGATATCCTCGATCTGCTCGAGGACGCGGCCCAGACCATTTCGCTCTACGACATCAAGGCCATCACGCCCGAAGCCAAGCGCCTGGCGGAGCTGTGCCTGACCTGTGCCGAGAAGGTGCAGGCGGCCGTCGGCCTGCTGCACAACATGGACAACTCGCGTCAGATCCTGGCGATCTGCCAGGAGATCGATCGCCTCGAGTCTGACGCCGACCACGTCATGCGCGCAGCCATGTCCAAGCTGTTCCGTGACGAGCCCGATGTGCGCACGCTGATCAAGCTCAAGGCCATCTATGAAATCCTGGAAACCGTGACCGACCGCTGCGAGGACGTGGCTAACATCATCGAAGGCATCATCGTCGAGAACGCCTGATGTTGATGTCGCCGGCGGCCCTCAGCGGGCCACCGGCTGCATGATGAACGGCCTGTCGGCCGCCCCCCAGTAAACACGGTTTCCCCCATGCATACAGTTCAAATCAGCCTACATATCCTGGCGCTCCTGATCGTCCTGGCGCTGCTGTTCGATTTCATGAACGGTTTTCATGACGCCGCCAACGCCATCGCCACGGTAGTCTCGACTGGCGTGCTGCGCCCGCAGACTGCGGTTGCCATGGCTGCCTTCTTCAACCTGGCGGCGGTGTTCGTGTTCCACCAGCTGCATGTCGCGGCATCGGTCGGCAAAGGCACCATCGATCCCAACGTGGTGGATCATTACGTCATCTTCGGCGCGCTGGTCGGCGCCATCTTCTGGAACCTGGTGACCTGGTACTACGGCATTCCGTCGTCTTCCTCGCATGCGCTCATCGGTGGCCTGGTCGGCGCCGCAGTGGCCAAGGCCGGCACCGGCGCGCTGATCTCGGCGGGCTTGCTCAAGACGATCCTGTTCATCGTCCTGTCGCCGTTGCTGGGCCTGATCTTCGGGTCATTGATGATGTTGATGGTGTCGTGGATATTCTTCCGTTCCACGCCGCGCAAGATCGATGGCTGGTTCCGCCGCCTGCAACTGCTGTCGGCTTCGATGTACAGCCTGGGGCACGGCGGCAATGATGCGCAAAAGACCATTGGCGTGATCTGGATGCTGCTGATCGCGGCCGGCCATTCGAGCGGCGACGCGCCGCCGATGTGGGTGATCATTTCGTGCTATTGCGCCATCAGCCTGGGCACCTTGTTCGGCGGCTGGCGCATCGTCAAGACCATGGGTCAGAAGATCACCAAGTTGAAGCCGGTCGGCGGTTTCTGCGCCGAAACGGGCGGGGCCATCACCTTGTTCATCGCCACCGCATTCGGTATCCCGGTCTCGACCACGCATACCATCACCGGCGCCATCGTCGGCGTGGGCGCGTCGCAGAAGATGTCGGCGGTGCGTTGGGGCGTGGCCAGCAACATCGTCTGGGCCTGGGTCTTCACCATTCCGGCGTCGGCCTTCGTGGCTGCCATCGCCTGGTGGCTGGGGACAAAGATCCTGTAACGTCTGCTTTGCCTGACGAAAATGGCCTCCAGTCTGGAGGCCATTTTTTTGGGGATTTCGGACGGTAGGCGTGCAATCGCATCATCCCATATACAGCCGTGATAATATAAGTCATGGCTGATAAGAAGATTGCAGATGATTACCATCGGATTGCCCACCGTCGGGGAAACGGGGCCTTGCGGCGCGAGGTCTGGGTTGACCAGCAGTGCCAAGTCACCCGATACAACCTGGCCTATATCAATCATGCGCTCTACGCGGGAGACAACGGCCGTGTGGTTGGGTATGACAATGCCCACGGCCATCACCATCGACATTATTTTGGGCAGGTGGAACCAGTCAATTTCATCAGTTTCGAGGATATCGAACACCAATTCCAGCAGGATTGGATCGCATTGAGGGAGACAAAATGAGCAAGCTTGCTATCGTTACCGGCACCGAAGAAGACTTTTTTGCCCGTGGCAAAAAACTGGCCCGCGCCGCAGACCGTCGGCAGAAGATACCTGAGCAGAAAATCATCAGCTTCGAAGATCCGTCCGACGTCGCAAGGCTGGTCACGGTGGCAAAGCTGGCACTATTTCGTGCGGTAAGAGAGCAACCGGGATCGATCACCGACATCGCAGCACGGTTACATCGTGATCGCAGCGCGGTAAAGCGCGATCTCGATGATCTTGAGAAGTACGGTCTCGTGACGATCGCAGATACGGTATTGCCCGGCCATGGGCGGATGAAAGAAGTACGCGCCACCGCTTCCAGTTTCACGTTACAGGCCGAGTTTGCCTGACCTGGCCAATTGAATTGACTAAAAAAAATGACCACCGCAAGGTGGTCATTTTCGTTGTACATCCAACACTAGAACTAATCGTTACAGCACATCGCTCGCATGATCGGCCAGGCGTGAGCGTTCGCCGCGCGCCAGGGTCACGTGTCCGCTATGCGACCAGCCCTTGAAGCGGTCGACCACGTAGGTCAGGCCGCTGGAGCCTTCGGTCAGGTAGGGGGTGTCGATCTGCGCGATGTTGCCCAGACAGATGATCTTGGTGCCGGGGCCGGCACGTGTGACCAGTGTCTTCATTTGCTTGGGCGTGAGGTTCTGGGCTTCGTCGATGATCAGGAACTTGTTGACGAAGGTGCGACCGCGCATGAAGTTGAGCGACTTGATCTTGATCCGCGAACGGATCAGGTCCTGGGTCGCGGCACGGCCCCATTCTCCGGCGTCGCCGTCGGACTTGTTGAGCACTTCGAGGTTGTCGTCGAAGGCGCCCATCCACGGCCCCATCTTCTCTTCTTCGGTGCCCGGCAGGAAGCCGATGTCTTCACCCACCGGCACCGTCACGCGGGTGACGATGATCTCGTTGTAGAGCTTGGTCTCGAGCACCTGCGCCAGACCCGCCGCCAGCGCCAGCAACGTCTTGCCGGTACCGGCCTGGCCCAGCAGCGTGACGAAGTCGCACTCGGGGTTCATCAGCAGGTTCAGGGCGAAGTTCTGTTCGCGATTGCGCGCGGTGATGCCCCAGACGCTGTTCTTGGCGTGACCGAAGTCGCGCAGTGTCTGCAGCACGGCGGTCTTGCCGTTGATCTGCGACACCTGGCCGTAGAACGAAGGCTCGCCGTTGCGCGGCTCGATGAAGACGAACTGGTTCACCAGCAACGACGGCACATAGGGGCCGGTGACGCGGTAATAGGTGTAGCCGGTGCCATGCTTGTTTTCCTGCCATGACTCCATGCCCTTGCCGTGCTTGTTCCAGAAGTCATCCGGCAACTGCTGGATGCCCGAGTACAGCAGGTCGGTGTCTTCCAGGACATGGTCGTTGAAGTAGTCTTCGGCCGGCAAACCGATGGCGCGCGCCTTGAGGCGCATGTTGATGTCCTTCGACACCAGCACCACCGGGCGCTCCGGATACTGCTGGTCGAGCGCACGCACCACGCCCAGGATCTGGTTGTCGGCCTTGCCCTGGGGCAGGCCGTCGGGCAGGGCGGCATTGGTCAGCTTGGTCTGGAAGAACAGGCGGCCCTTGGCGTCCTTGTTGCCCAGCTTGGCCAGCGGAATGCCGAGGTCGATCGCATCCTCGGCGATGTCGCTGACCAGCGCATCCAGCGAACGCGAGATCTGGCGCGCGTTGCGGGCGACCTCCGACATGCCTTTCTTGTGGTTGTCGAGTTCCTCGAGCGTCACCATCGGCAGGTAGATGTCGTGTTCTTCGAAGCGGAACAGCGAGGTCGGGTCGTGCATCAGCACGTTGGTGTCGAGCACGAACAGCTTGGACATGCCCATCTTGTCGGCGGTGCGGCTGGTGGTCGACTTGGAACGGCTTTCGACCGGCTTGGCGCCGCTCTTGGGCTTCTCGGTGGCGGCGCTCTTGGTGGTGCTGCGGGCGCGCGGCGCTTCCTTGGCAACCGGCTCGGCGGCCTTGGCGACGATAGCCTTGACAGGGGCGGGCGCAGCGGTTTCTACGAGTGCGATGTTCGGTTTGACAGGTTTATTGCTCTCGGCCTTGGGATAGTCTTCGATGGACAATAACGCAGCTGGTTTGCTCGGCATTTTTGGCAGGGGCATCAGAACCTCGGTAATGAATGAAGAAAACACCGCTTTGTCAGAGCGAACAGGTTTGGCAAGACTGCTAACAGCAGGGGGGACGGCGAACGATAAAGGGGGGAGGCCAGCTGAAAAGAAAAAAAGCCGCTGTGGCAGGCCTGAGGCCTAAACCAGGAACGGCTTCCATGTGACGCTTTTCTATTTGAATTCAAAGGCTTGTTTCGAGTGACCGTTATTCGTCAAGCACGGCGGGATTGTTTGCCAGACAACCCCGTCGCGGCCCTTGATCGCTGTTTGCCCGCTGTTTGGCGCGGCGGGCAAGTACTGTCTCAGGCAATGGTTTTGATGAAGGCCAGCACGTCATCCACGTGGGCTGGAACCTTGACTCCACGCCATTCTTTCACCACTTTGCCGGTGCCGTCAATCACAAACGTGCTGCGCTCGACGCCGCGCACTTGTTTGCCATACATGTTTTTCATCTTCATGACATCGAACATGTTGCACAGCGTTTCGTCAGGATCCGAAATCAGTTCGAAGGGCATGCCGAGCTTGCCCTTGAAGCTCTCGTGCGACTTCACGCTGTCGCGGCTGATGCCGAAGACATCGGTGTTGTGCTGCTGGAACTCGGGGTGCAGGTCGCGGAACTGCATGCCCTCGGTGGTACAGCCAGGGGTGTTGTCCTTCGGATAGAAATACAGCACCAGGTTGCGGCCCCGGTAGTCGGCCAGATTGAAGGTCTTGCCGCTGGTCATGGCAGCCGAAAACTCGGGCACCGTCTTGTTGTGCAGTGATGGTCGATCAGTCAAGGTGCACCTTGTAGGTTGTTTGTTGTCAGTGGTAGGGCCGTGCTCAGCTGGCCTGGACGATCATCTCGCCGGAGCGTCCCGGCAATTCGCCCCAGGCGATTGGCAGGATCGGCAGGACATCGTCCTTGACGCTGTCGTGGTACTGGCCCATCGAGCACAGCTCGTAGCCTTGGGCGCGCCAGCCGCTGAGCAATTGTTCGAAGATGGGGGCAAGCTTCTGCCCTTCAAGCTCGGCGTGCAGCGTGAAGACGTGGTCGCGTGGCTCTCGGGTCAGACCGAGCAGCAACTGGGCCGCGTTGCCGGCATCGATCAACTTGCCGCCGATGGTGCGACCGAGGATCTCGTCGAGCGTGGGCAGGGTGGTCGGCAGTTGTACGCAATCGAGCGCCCGGCCATTGAAGGACAGGCGGTGCGGCCCGGCATCGGGATCGGCAATGCGACCGTCTTCGCGCAGATGGACCCGGCCGTCGGACGAATAGGCGATGCCGAATTCGTCGAGTTGCACGAAGGCATGCTGGTTCATCTGCCAGCCGGCGGCGCCATGGGTGCGCGGGGCACTGCCGAAGATGTCGTGGTAGCGGCCGTAGGCCAGTTGCATGGTCTCTTGCGTCCAGGCGGCGTCGGCGGTGCGCACGTCGTCCTGCCATACCCGGTGGTCCCAGGTATGGATGCCGCATTCGAAGCCGGCGGCAGCGGCCTGGCGCATGTACTCGGCGCAGGTCTTGCCGATGTCCGGCGCCGGCAGCAGCGTGCCGTACATCAGGGTCTTGAGGCCATAGTGCTCGACCACCGAGGTGCGCGATACCTTGCTGAAGAAGCCGGGACGGAAGATCTGCTTGAGGGCCCAGCCGGTATGGTCGTAGCCGAGCGAGAAGAGAAAGGTGGCGCCGGCATCGTGGCGACGCAGCTGGTTGATCAAATTGGGAACGCCCACGCGGGTGCCGCGATAGGTGTCGGCGTCGATCTTGAGAGTAAGTTTTGGCATGTGGGGGTGAGACTAGCACTGTGCGCGACTGGCGACAATATATAGCGCTGGCGCAACCGCAAAAACAAACCGCGCCATGCGGCGCGGTCTGTCATCAAGCCTTGCGAGGTGGCTTGTTAGTCCATCAGCGCGCGTGCTTCGGCGACCTGGCTGCGATAGGCGTCGAAGATGTTGCGCAGGGTGTCGGGCATGGTGGTGACCGGTTTCCAGTTCAACTCTTCACAGGTGTTGGTGATCTTGGGCACGCGGTTCTGCACGTCCTGGTAACCCTTGCCGTAGTAGGCGGCAGACGTGGTTTCGATCAGTTGCACCTGCTTGGCCGTGTCGGCGTATTCCGGATACTCGGCGGCCAGGGTCAGCATCATGTGCGCCAGTTCGCGAATCGAGAAGTTATTGACCGGGTTGCCGATGTTATAGATCTTGCCGGTGGCGATGCCGCCTTCGTTGGCGATGATCTTCATCAGCGCATCGATACCGTCGTCGATGTAGGTGAAGGCGCGCTTTTGCTGGCCGCCGTCGACCAGCGAGATGTTTTCGCCGCGCACGATGTGACCGAAGAACTGGGTCACCACGCGCGAGCTGCCTTCCTTGGGGGTATGGATCGAATCCAGGCCGGCGCCGATCCAGTTGAACGGACGGAACAGGGTGAAGTTCAGGCCGGCTTCCATGCCATAACCCCAGATCACGCGATCCATCAGTTGCTTGGCGCAGGAATAGATCCAGCGTGGCTTGTTGATCGGGCCGCAGATCAGTTCGGACTCTTCGGAATCGAATTCCTCGTCGTGGCACATGCCATAGACTTCCGAGGTCGACGGAAACACCAGGTGCTTCTTGTACTTGGCCGCCGAACGCACGATCGGCAGGTTGGCTTCGAAGTCCAGTTCGAACACGCGCAGCGGCGCATTGACGTAGGTGGACGGCGTGGCGATGGCCACCAGCGGCAGGATCACGTCACACTTCTTGACGTGGTATTCGACCCATTCCTGGTTGATCGTGATGTCGCCTTCGAAGAAGTGCATGCGCGACTTGTAGGCCTCGTTGTCGAGAATGTCGGTGATGCGGTCGGTCATCATGTCCATGCCATAGACGTGCCAATCCGTGGTTTCCAGGATGCGCTTGGACAGGTGATGGCCGATGAAGCCGTTGACGCCGAGAATGAGGACTTTTTTCATGATGTTAGCTAGTTGATTGGCCGGGATTGAAGTTAATCAGGAGGCCATGTATTTCAGGTAATTGTTGAGCGATGCATCCTGGTCGTTGATCTGGATGCCCAGGATCTGAAGGAAGTTGCCGTCGCCGCAGCGGGCGTAAAGCTTGCCTCCTTCAAAGAACTTGTCCTGCATGCCATGCGCTTTCTGCAAGGCGGGGTGGGCGGCCGGCGCGACCAGGCGGGTACGCGTGACCGTGATTTTATCACCTGCGATTTCTTCGAAAGCGCCAGGGTAGGGGGGCGCTACTGCGCGCACCAGATTGTGTACTTCGCGGCCGGTGCGACGCCAGTCGATGCGGCCATCCTCGGGTTTGCGTCCGCCGAAGTAACTGCCGGCGGCCAGGTCATTGGGCAGGCGTGGCGTGCGCCCTGACAGCATCGCCGGCAGCACTGACCACAGGGTCTGTTCAGCCGCCACCACCACCTTGGCAAACACTTCGTGGGCGGTGTCGTCGGGCAGGATCGGCACCGAAGTCTGGCCCACGATGGCGCCGGCATCAGGCTTGACCGTCATCTCGTGCAGCGTGGCGCCGGTTTCGGTCTCGCCATGCAGCACGGCCCAGTTGATTGGCACCCGGCCACGATACTTGGGCAGCAGCGAGCCATGCATGTTGAAGGCGCCATGCTTGGGGGTGCTCAGGATTTCCTGCGGCAGCATGTGACGATAATAGAAACTGAAGATGAAGTCGGGTTGCACCGCCTGCACCTGGGCCAGCAGTTGCGGCGACTTCGGGTCGCTCGGGGTGATGCAGGTGATCCCGGCTTCGCGGCACAACTGCGCGACCGACCCGAACCAGATGTTCTCGCCCGGGCTATCTTCATGCGACACCACCAAAGACACCCGCACGCCGCGTGCCAGCAATACCTTCAGGCAGCGCAGGCCCACATCGTGATAGGCGAAGACGACGGCGTTCATGTGCCCTGCCTGTCGTCGTCGGTGGAGTGCTCCAGGATCGCCTGGACCACATAGCGCGGTCGCGCCCGCACCTGCATGTAGATGCGGCCGATGTATTCACCCAGCAAGCCGATCGAGAACAGGATCACGCCCATCAGGAAGAAGGTGATCGCAAACAGCGTGAAGACGCCGCCCACTTCCGCGCCCAGCATCAGGCGGCGCAGCACGATCAGCACGAACAGCGCCGCCGAGGCGAACGACAGGCCGATTCCCAGCAGCGAGAAGAACTGCAGCGGCACCAGCGAGAAGCCGGTGACCAGGTCGAAGTTGAGGCGGATCAGGCTGTAGAGCGAATACTTGGATTCGCCGGCCGAGCGTTCTTCGTGCTCCACCACGATCTCGGTCGGATTGCGCGAGAAGGTATAGGCCAGCGCCGGCACGAAGGTATTGACCTCGCTGCAGCGGTTGACCAGGTCGATCACGTTGCGGCCATAGGCGCGCAGCATGTTGCCCTGGTCGGTCATCTTGATGCGGGTGATCTTTTCGCGCAGGCGGTTCATGGCCTTGGACGCATAGGTGCGCCAGGCCGAGTCCTGCCGCTCGCGGCGGATCGAGCCCACATAGTCGTAGCCTTCGCGCATCTTGGCCACCAGGTTGCCGATCTCTTCGGGCGGATTCTGCAGGTCGGCGTCAAGCGTGACCACGACCTCGCCGCGGCTGGCCTCGAAACCGGCCATGATGGCCATGTGCTGGCCGTAGTTGCCGTTGAACAGCACCACCCGGGTGACATCGGTGCGGATGCGGTACTGCTCGGCCAGGATGCCGGCGGAGCGGTCGCGGCTGCCGTCATTGACGAAGATCACTTCATAGCTGTAGCCCAGGGCGTCGAGCGCCGGATAGAGGCGTTCGAACAGCTTGGCGAGGCCGGATTCCTCGTTATAAACCGGGATGACGACGGACAGTTCTGGTTTCATCAAAGCGTAATACTGAAAATATGCCAAAGGCCCGACGCCGCGAAAAGTGCTGGCGCGGTAGCGGGCCCGGGTTATGGTGTGTCGTTAGACGCGCCGATTCATGCCGAATATATCGCCAAAATCAACGCAGCACGGATTTTACCGTTTCCACCGACCGTTCAACGTCGTCTTTACTCATCACATTGAACATCGGCAACGACACGATGCGCTGGCCGACGCGTTCGGCGATGGGGAACATGCCTTCGCCAAAGCCGCGGTCGCGGTACAGCTTGAGCAGGTGGATCGCCGGATAGTGGTAGCCGATGCCGACTTGCTTTTCCATCATCTTTTCCATGAAGGCGGCGCGGGTAATGCGTTCTGGCAACACCAGCTGGAACATGTGCCAGTTGGAGTTTTCGAAGTCGGCCACTGGCAGTTGGGCGCCGGTCTGGGCTTCGAAGTCGGCGCCAAAGCAGTTGAAGTAGTGGCGCGCCAGTTCCTTGCGGTGGGCGGTGATGGCGTCGACGTGGGCAAACTGGCCCAGGCCGATGGCGGCGGCGACGTCGGTCATGTTGAACTTGCCGCCCAGCACATCGACTTCGAGGCCGTCGAAGCCGCTGCGGGTCACGCCCTGCAGGCGGTATTTTTCGGCCAGGCGCGCTTCGTCGGCGTTGTTGAGCACCAGGAAGCCGCCTTCGCTGGAGGTGATGTTCTTGTTGGCCTGCAGGCTGAACGAGACGAAGTCGCCGAAGGAACCGATGCGCTTGCCGTTCCAGGTCGAGCCGAGTGCCTGGGCCGCGTCTTCGATCACCCGCAGCTTGTGCTTGGCAGCGATGGCGTACAGGCGATCCATGTCGACCGGCAGGCCGGACAGGTAGACCGGGATGATGGCGCGGGTAGCCGGGGTGATAGCGGCTTCCAGGCGATCCAGATCGATGTTGCGGGTGATCGGGTCGATGTCGGCAAACACCGGAGTGGCGCCGGTTTCAATGATCACGTTGGCCGTGGCTACCCATGAGATCGGGGTCGTGATGACTTCGTCGCCCGGGCCGATGCCGGCGATGCGCAGTGCGATCTCCATGGTGCAGGTGCCGGAGTTGAAGGTGCGCACGATGCGCCCGCCCAGATAGTCCGACAAGGTCTTTTCGAAGGCTTGCACCTTGGGCCCGCTGGTGATCCAGCCGGAGCGCAGCACGTCGGCCACGGCCGCAATGGTGGACTCGTCGATGGTGGGTTTGGCGAAAGGCAGGAAGGGCAGGCTCATGGGTCTTGATGTCCAGTTTGGCGGGTGTTCGAATTCTTTGGTTTTGCCATGGTGCAATGTGGCGACCAGGCAATACGCGCTGCCAGCGGTGTGCGGCAGCGCGCTATTGTAAATCAGCTTCTGGTCAGCAAGACAACGCCGACAATGATCACGCCGATGGCCAGCAGGCGCTGGGCCGTGACCACTTCACCCAGGAAGTACCAGGCGCCCACGGCATTGATGATATAGCCCAGCGACAGCAGCGGATAGGCGATGGTGACGTCGACCCGCGACAGGCCGATGATCCAGACCACCACCGAAATCACATAGCACGCCAGGCCGCCGATGATGGGCAGTTGCGTGGCCAGCTTCAAGCCGGTCGCGAACCAGTTTTCGGCCGTCAGATGAATCGCGCCGACGGCATTGGTGCCGGCCTTGAGCAGCAGCTGGGCCACGGCATTGAGGCAGATGCCGACAAAGATGAAGCCGAAGGTGGGCAGGTTCATTGCGCCGCCTTGTTGGTCTGACCGGCAGCCGGCGCGGCCGGGTCGTTGGCCACGATCACGCGCCGCGGGTCTTGTCCGATCAGGCGCATCGGCAACTGGCGTTGCTGCAATTGCTGGTAGACGGTCGGGTCGACGATGGCGATGTCCTTCTTGCCGCTAGCATGATCGGCCACCCACTGTGCGACGAAGGCATCGACCGTCGGCAGCCACAGTTGCGGCTCCTGCTTCAGGCCGAACGACAACTCGTCGGCATGCTGCACCATGATCATCGTGCGTTGCAGGTAGAACGGCAATGCCTGCTCGTAACGGCCGACCACGTAGATCGGTGTTTCCGGCTTGAGCTCGGCCTGCAGCGCAGGGACGTGATCGACGCCGGCCGAATAGCGGCCCTGCGGATCGTGGCCCAGTAGCAACAATTGGCCGGCGACGAAAGCGGTGGCGGCCAGCGCCGTGATGGCGGCATCCTTGTGCTGGCGCGCCAGGCGGATGGCGGTTACGCCGCCGACGAAGAACAGCAACGCAGCCGCGTACAGGTAAGGCACATGCGCCTCGACCAGCGGACGGGCGAAGTCGCTCTTGGCCATCAGCGGCACGCGCGGGATGAAGGCCAGCGCCACGGCGCTGGGCACCGCCACCAGCGAGCCGGCCCAGGCCAGCGCCTTGTGGTCGGCGCGTTCCAGGTAGCTGGCGATCAGCAGGGCCAGCGCCGGGAAGATCGGCAGGATGTAGGAAGGCAGCTTCGAACCGGAGATGCTGAAGAACACGAAGATGAACACCGACCAGACCAGCAGCATCTTGCGCGGCTGGAAGCGGCCGCCGTTGATGCTGTGGTAGCCGCCGTTGTCACGCTGGTCGCGCACGCCTTGCCACAAGCCCTGGAAAAACACGCCCAGCCACGGCACGATGCCCAGCAGCAGGATGGGGATGAAGTAATACCAGGGGCCGGGGCGGCTGTGGATCTTGCTGGTGAAGCGCTGGAAGTGTTCGTGGATGAAGAAGAACTCCGGGAATTCGGGGTTCTTCAGCGACACCGCCACGAACCATGGCGTGGTGATGACGAAGAACAGCAGCAGGCCCTTGATCAGGTGCAGCCGCTTCCAGATCGCCCAGTCACGCGCAAAAAAGGTATACAGCACCAGCACCGCGCCCGGCAGGACGATGCCGATCAATCCCTTGGACAGCACGGCCAGCGCCATGCCGGCCCAGCACAGCAGCATCCAGTTGCGCTGGCTCTCGCGGGAGGCGTCGTTGCGCTGGCCCAGCAGCAGGGCGCACAGCGTGATGGTCATCATCCCGGCCAGCCCCATGTCGAGCGTGTTGATGTGGCCCATGCCGGCCCAGAAGAAGCTCGAACCCAGCACCAGGGCGGCGTAGAAGCCGACCCGGCCATTCATCACGCGGGTGCCGGTGTAGGCCGCCAGGCCGATGCCCAGCAGGCCGCACAGGCCGGTCCAGAGCCGCGCCTGCCACTCACCCAGGCCGAACAGCTCGAAGGTGACGGCGTTCATCCAGGTTTGCAGCGGTGGCTTTTCGAAGTACTTGATGCCGTTGAGGCGGGTGGTGATCCAGTCCTGGGTGGCGACCATCTCACGCGCCATTTCGGCATAGCGGCCTTCATCCGAGGGCACCAGCGTGCGGGCGCCCAGCATGTAGAACCAGACCAGCAGGAACAGGATGAGCAGCGTCCAGACGAACGCCTTCGATTTGTACAGGTCGCGCATTACGGCAGTTTCCTTGTGCGTGTTCTTGGGTTTCTTGTCGCGTCAGTCCGCGGCCATCATGGCTGGCCTGGCAGAATCAGCGCCAGCGCCACCTTGCGGCCTTCGGCCATCAGAATGTTATAGGTGCGGCAGGCGGCCTGGTTGTCCATGCATTCCACGCCGATGCGGCGCGCGGTGAGCGCAGCGATCAGTTTGGGATGGATGAAGCGCTGGCGCTCGCCGGTGCCCAGAATCACTACGTCGGGCCGGGTAGCGTCGATCTGCTCGAAGTCGGCCGCGCTCAAGGCGTCGAAGTCGCGTACCGGCCAGGCCGCCGGCTCGCTTTCGGGCAGCACCAGCAGGCTATGAGTGAAACGGATCGCATTGAGTTCGATACCGTCTGCATCGTAGGCGGTGACAGTCTGGTACTGCTTGGTTTCAGTCGAATGAAGCTTCATCGCAGGCAGGGGGCTGGCGCACAGCCGGAGCATCGTTGGTCGGCGGGGGCCGCGATGTCATTCCGACATGCATTGCAGCGAACAGGTCGTAAAGTGCAGCATTGTAGCCGTTTCCTTTCTGGGAAGCGCCTATTTGATTGATAAAATGGACAGCTTTGGGCAAAATGTCCGGCTCCCATAGCCGAGTGACGGGCCGCGATTTAGCGTTTCGTCATCGCTATCGAGACCCATAATAATTGTGCCTGGTGGACTGTGACATCGGGATCGGGCGTGCCTGCGCGGCGGGCGCTACCGATTTCTGCCTTGCAGTTCATGACAGACCCATGCGGGGCGCCGCCCGGCGCGCCGCGTGCAAACGAGTAGAGGAATGGCTGTGCGACCGATTCAGAAATCCAGAAAACTGGCAGATGTTTGTTACGACATTCGTGGTCCCGTGCTGGAGAAGGCGCGGCAGATGGAAGAAGAAGGCCACAAGATCATCAAGCTCAATATCGGCAACCTGGCCGCGTTCGGCTTCGATGCGCCCGACGAGATCGTGCAGGACATGATCCGCAACATGGGCAATGCCTCCGGCTATACCGATTCGAAGGGGTTGTTCGCGCCGCGCAAGTCGGTCATGCACTACACCCAGCAGAAGAACATCGAAGGCGTCACGATCGACGACATCTATCTCGGCAACGGCGCCTCCGAGCTGATCGTCATGAGCGTCAATGCCTTGCTCAACACCGGCGACGAAGTGCTGGTGCCTTCCCCCGACTACCCGTTGTGGACCGCCGCGGTGAGCCTGTCGGGCGGCACCCCGGTGCATTACGTGTGCGACGAGCAGGCCGGTTGGCAGCCTGACATCGATGATATCCGCAAGAAGATCACGCCCAACACCAAGGCGATCGTGGTCATCAACCCCAACAACCCGACCGGCGCCCTGTATTCGGTCGACGTGCTCAAGGAAATCATCGAGCTGGCGCGTCGTCACCAGTTGATCGTGCTGGCCGACGAGATCTACGACAAGGTGCTGTACGACGGCAATACTCACACCTCGCTGGCCTCGCTGGCCGACGACGTGCTGTTCATCACCTTCAACGGCTTGTCCAAGAACTACCGTTCGTGCGGTTATCGCGCCGGCTGGATGGTGGTCTCGGGCGAGAAGAAGCATGCCCGCGACTACATCGAAGGCCTCAACATGCTGGCGTCGATGCGCCTGTGCGCCAACGCGCCGGGCCAGTTCGCGATCCAGACCGCGCTGGGCGGATACCAGAGCATCAATGACCTGGTCGCGCCCAATGGCCGCCTGACCAAGCAGCGCGACCTGGCCCACAAGCTGCTCACCGAGATTCCCGGCGTGACCTGCGTCAAGCCGAAGTCGGCGCTGTACATGTTCCCGCGCCTCGACCCCGAGATCTATCCGATCAAGGACGACCAGCAATTCGCCTATGAACTGCTGGCTGAGGAAAAGGTACTGATCGTGCAGGGCACCGGTTTCAATTGCCCTACGCCGGACCATTTCCGGGTAGTGTTCCTGCCCAATACGGATGACCTGACCGAGTCGATGGGGCGGATTGCCCATTTCCTCGAGGCTTATCGCCGGCGCCACGGCACCGCCTGATCCGGCTCTGGTAGCATCGCTTGCTGACACCGTTCCCGGACATCGCCCGGGGGCGGCATTTTTTTCCACTCGAAGACAATATGAAATCCATCAAAGTAGGTTTGCTCGGCATCGGCACCGTGGGTTCCGGTACTTTCAATGTTCTCAAACGCAACCAGGAAGAGATTGCGCGCCGCGCCGGCCGCGCCATTGAAATTACCCTGGTGGCCGATCTGGACACGGCACGCGCCACCGAGCTGACCAACGGCGAGATCAAGGTCGTCAACGACGCCAACCTGGTGGTCAACGATCCCGAGATCGATATCGTCATCGAGCTCATCGGCGGCTACGGCATCGCCAAGGAACTGGTCCTCAAGGCGATCGCCAACGGCAAGCATGTGGTCACCGCCAACAAGGCGCTGATCGCCACCCATGGCAACGAGATCTTCAAGGCCGCGCAGGAAAAAGGCGTGATGGTGGCCTTCGAGGCGGCCGTGGCCGGCGGCATCCCGATCATCAAGGCGCTGCGTGAAGGCTTGACCGCCAACCGCATCCAGTGGATCGCCGGCATCATCAATGGCACCACCAACTTCATCCTGTCCGAAATGCGCGACAAGGGGCTGGACTTCGACGTGGTGTTGAAAGAAGCGCAACGCCTGGGTTACGCCGAAGCCGATCCGACCTTCGACATCGAAGGCGTCGATGCGGCCCACAAGCTGACCATCATGGCCTCGATCGCCTTCGGTATCCCGGTGCAGTTCGATCGCGCCCACGTCGAAGGCATCACCAAGCTGCAGGCCAGCGACATCACCTATGCCGAACAACTGGGCTATCGCATCAAGCTGCTGGGCATCACCCGCCAGACTGCGGCCGGCATCGAACTGCGGGTGCACCCGACGCTGATCCCGAGCAGCCGTCTGATTGCGAACGTCGAAGGCGCGATGAATGCGGTGATGGTGCGCGGCGACGCGGTGGGCGAGACGCTGTACTACGGCAAGGGCGCCGGTTCCGAGCCGACCGCCTCGGCGGTGATTGCCGACCTGGTCGATATCACCCGCCTGGCCACGGCCGATCCGGGCCACCGCGTGCCTTACCTGGCGTTCCAGCCGAATGCCATGGCCGACACGCCGGTGCTGCCGATCGGCGAAGTCACCACCAGCTACTACCTGCGCATGCACGTGGCCGACAAGCCGGGCGTGCTGGCCGATGTGACCCGTATCCTGGCCGACTCGTCGATCTCGATCGATGCGATGCTGCAGAAGGAGCCGGGCGAAGGCGAGCAACAGACCGACATCATCATGCTGACCCACCAGACCCAGGAAAAGAACATCGAGGCCGCCATCGCCAAGATCGAAGCCCTGGCCACGGTAGTCGGGCAGGTCACCAAGATCCGTCTGGAAGAGCTGAACTAGGCTGGAGCAGGCCGTAATGGCCTGCGACCACGAAAAAAAACGGAGCGTAAAGCTCCGTTTTTCGTTGGTGTGGCGGGAGACCCGCGCAGCTCCCGCTTATTTCTTCAGCTCGAAGCCGCACACTGCCTGCAGCATCGCTTCGCCCACCGACAATGGCTTGGGCTTGGAAAAATCCATGCCCTTGAGGGCGTCGGAGTGGTCGCGCTTGTCGCCACGGCCATCGTTGTCGGCGAAGATGATCTCGCGCACCAGCTTGATGCTGCCGGCCTTGCAGTTGTACTGGTGCAGGTCCTTGTACGACTTGAGCGTCGGGAATCCGGCATCGCCCTTGTTCTCGCGCGCTTCCTTGAAATTCCACATCGACCAGGCTTCACGGATACCGCCGCTCTCGACGATGGAATCGGTGTCCATCAGCAGTTCGGACGTGTCCGAACCGCCCAGCGACTGCCAGTTCTCGGCGTGGGCAGGAGCGGCCGCCAGCAGGGCGCCAAACAGGCCGGCGCTGGCCAGCAGAGTCTTGATCTTTTGGGTCATGCTGTCTTCTTCCTTGTTGAGTTCGATATCTTGCCGACGCAATTGCCCGGCGGATACTGCCGATGCGGGCTTTGCTCGAAGTGCCGCAGCATAGCCCGAGGTGGGCGGGCTTTCAAGGGCGGTAACGTTTTATTTCACCTGGGCCACCTCCCGGCGCCAAATGTGAGTATTGCGACAAGGGGCGTTATAATGGCCGCCCCTGTCGTATCTCCACGCATCCTGCTGCCATCAAACGTCATGCAATACGTCTCCACTCGCGGTCACTCAGCAACACCTTCCTTTTCCGAAATCCTGCTCGGTGGCCTGGCCCCGGACGGCGGCCTGTACCTGCCGCAGCAGTATCCGCAGGTGAGCGGCGCCGAGCTGGATCAGTGGCGCACGCTGTCCTATGCCGACCTGGCGTTCCAGGTATTGCGCAAGTTCGCCACCGATATCCCCGAGTCCGACCTCAAGGCGCTGGCGCACAAGACCTACGGCGCCGACGTCTATTGCAATGCGCGCGCCGGCGACGACGCTGGCCAGATCACGCCGTTGCGCACGCTGGAACAGAAGGATGGCAGCAAGCTGGTCCTGCAGGCGCTGTCGAACGGCCCGACCCTGGCCTTCAAGGACATGGCGATGCAGCTGCTGGGCAACCTGTTCGAATATGCGCTGGCAAAGAAGGGCGCCGAACTCAATATCGTCGGCGCCACCTCGGGCGACACCGGCAGCGCGGCCGAGTACGCGATGCGCGGCAAAAAGGGCATCCGCGTGTTCATGCTGTCGCCGCACAAGAAGATGAGCGCGTTCCAGACCGCGCAGATGTTCAGCCTGCAAGATCCCAATATCTTCAATATCGCGGTCGAAGGCGTGTTCGACGACTGCCAGGATATCGTCAAGGCGATTTCCAACGACCTCGACTACAAGGCCGCCAAGAAAGTCGGCACCGTCAACTCGATCAACTGGGCGCGTGTCGTCGCCCAGGTGGTGTATTACTTCCGCGGTTACCTGGCTGCCACCGACAGCAATGAGCAGAAGGTTTCCTTTACGGTGCCGTCGGGTAACTTCGGCAATATCTGCGCCGGCCACATCGCCCGCATGATGGGTCTGCCGATCGATAAGCTGGTGGTCGCCACCAACGAGAACGACGTGCTCGACGAGTTCTTCCGCACCGGCGTCTATCGGGTGCGCAAGTCGGCCGAGACCTATCACACCAGCAGCCCCAGCATGGACATCAGCAAGGCCTCCAACTTCGAGCGCTTCGTGTACGACCTGCTGGGTCGCGACAGCGCGCGCGTGAAGGCCTTGTTCGGCAAGGTCGAGAGCGCCGGCGGCTTCGACCTGACCGGCCAGCCCGGCAGCGACGGCGACGAGTTTGCCAGCGTGATCAAGTACGGTTTTGCCTCGGGGCGCTCGACCCACGACGATCGCCTGGCGACCATCCGCTTTGCCCAGGAAAACTACGGCATCACGGTCGACACCCATACCGCCGACGGCATCAAGGTGGCGCGCGAGAACCTGACCCCGGGCGTGACCATGATCGTGCTGGAGACCGCCTTGCCGGCCAAGTTCAACGAGACCATTCGCGAAGCGCTGGGGCGTGACGCCGACCGTCCCGCCGGGTTCGAGAACATCGAGTCGCTGGCGCAGCGTTTCGAAGTCATGCCGGCCGATGCCGAGCGTATCAAGGCCTACGTGGCCGAGCACACCGGACTCTGATCGACCGCACTTGGATCAACGCCGCAGGGGTGAATGCCCCGGCGGCGTTTTTTCATGGCGGCAGCGGTGGCAGCATCGAGTCGGTACAATGCCGGTTTGCCGGTCATCGCATTGCCAGCTTCCTGCAAAACACTAACAGTCGACAGGGTCATCATGCAGTCCAATTCCCCTCCACAGCAACCCGCCCGGGCGCCTCTGCAAAGCGTGTCGCAGGCGCTCGATACCTTGCTGGCCGCAGCCCAGCCGGTAGCCGGCCACGAGACGATCGCCACGCTGGACGCCATCGGCCGGGTCCTCGCCACGCCGGTGCAAGCCCACATCGATGTGCCGGGCATGGACAATTCGCAGATGGACGGCTACGCCGTGCGGGCCGCCGACTGTGCCGGCGGCCAGGCGCGGCTGCGGGTGTCGCAGCGTATCCCGGCCGGCCATGTGGGGCAGGCGCTGGAGCCGGGCACGGCCGCGCGCATCTTCACCGGCGCCATGATGCCCACCGGCGCCGACGCGGTCGTCATGCAGGAAGCCTGCGAGGCCGACGGCGACTACGTCGTCGTCAACCATGTGCCGAAGGTCGGCGAATGGGTGCGCACCATCGGCGAAGACATTCGCCAGGGCAGCGTCATCCTGCCCGCCGGCACCTTGCTGCGGCCGCAGGAACTGGGCCTGGCGGCATCGGTGGGGCAGGCCGGGCTTGAGGTGCACCGGCGCCTGCGGGTGGCGGTGTTTTTCACCGGCGACGAGCTGACCATGCCGGGCCAACCGCTCAAGCCGGGCGCCATCTATAACTCCAATCGTTTCTTGCTGCGCGGCTTGCTGCACAAGCTGGGGTGTGACGTCAGCGATTACGGCATCGTGCCCGACAGCCTCGACGCTACCCGCGAGACCTTGCGCCAGGCCGCGCAGGAGCATGACCTGATCATCACCAGCGGCGGTGTGTCGGTGGGTGAAGAAGACCATGTGCGACCGGCGGTCGAGGCGCAGGGCCGCATCAACATGTGGCAGATCGCCATGAAGCCGGGCAAGCCGCTGGCCTTCGGTGAAGTCAACCGCGCCACCGATGCCGAGGGCCGCGCCTTCTTCATCGGCTTGCCGGGCAACCCGGTGTCGTCCTTCGTCACCTTCCTGATCTTCGTGCGGCCCTTCGTGCTGCGCCTGCAAGGCCAGTCGCCGGCGACGGTGCTGCCGCGCGCGGTCGCCATGCGGGCCGATTTCGACTGGCCGCGTGCCGACCGTCGCCAGGAGTTCCTGCGGGTGCGCCGCAATGCCGCCGGCGGCCTCGACCTGTTTGCCAGCCAGGGCTCGAACGTGCTGACCTCCACCGTCTGGGGGGATGGATTGGTCGACAATGCGCCGGGGCAGGTGATCGCCGCGGGTGACATGGTGCAGTTTCTGTCGTTCGATCATTTGCTCAACTAGGCGCGCCGCGGGCATCCCCGCGGCGCCATTGAAGGAACACCCAGCATGAAAATAGAATTACGTTTTTTCGCCAGCGTGCGCGAAGCCTTGCAGACCTCGCAGGAAATCGTCGACCTGCCGGCCAGCGTTGTCACCGTCGGTGATGTGCGCGCTTTCCTGATGGGGCGCGGCGGCATCTGGGCCGAAGTCCTGGCGCCCGAAAAAAACCTGCGCATGGCCTACGACCACGACATGACCGAGGCCTCGACCCTGATCGCCGAGGGCGGCGAGGTGGCGTTCTTTCCCCCGGTGACGGGTGGCTGAGCCAGCAGGATTGACTGAATTGCGGCATCATTAGCGCCGCAATGGCGCCACCCGAAAGGGGCCGCCGGCAAGCTCCCGGGCAGTCATAACGGGGCCACGATCCGTTTCTTTGGGAGGAGACCGGGCATGTCGCCAACATGTCCGACCAAGAGGGGATGCAAAAGACATCGTTCAACGATGCGCATTCATCCACACCTAAAGAAGGAACACGCGTGATATCGACTCAACTGGCCGCCTGGGCGGCCCAGGATACCCAGCTCCTGCTGGTCACCCTGATGGCGCTGGTCGCCATCGTGGTGCTGATCAGCTTCTTGTCCATTGCCCCTTTCCTGGCGATCCTGATCGGCACCTTCGTGGCCGGTATCGGCGCCGGCCTGCCGCTGGAAGAAATCGCCAAGGCATTCAGCAAGGGCGCCGGCAGCATCCTCGGCGAAGCCGGCATCATCATTGCCCTGGGCGCCATGCTGGGCTCTTTGATGGCCGACTCGGGCGCGGCCGACAAGATCGTCACCACCTTGCTGCGCTATGCCCGTGGCCGCGCCATCCCCTGGATGATGGCGGTGGTGGCGCTGGTGGTCGGCTTGCCGCTGTTCTTCGAGGTCGGCCTGGTGATGATGGCGCCGATCATCTTCGTCATGGCGCGCCGCTCCAACATGCCGATCATGCGGGTGGCGATTCCGGCGCTGGCCGGCATGACCACGCTGCACGCGTTGCTGCCGCCGCATCCGGGCCCGCTGATTGCCGTGGGCGCATTGCATGCCGATCTCGGCACCACCATGCTGCTGGGTTTCATCGTGGCGATCCCGGCGGTGATCATCGCCGGCCCGCTGTACGGCAATTTCCTGGCACCCCGCCTGAACGTGGCCGAGCCCGACCAGATCGGCAAGCTGTTCGAGGCGCGTGACGAGCAGAGCCAGCCTGGTTTCCTGGCGGCATTGGTCACCATCCTGTTGCCGGTGGTGTTGATGCTGGGCCGCACCGTGGCCCGGATCTGGGTCACGCCCAAGACCGAGCTCTACGAGATGCTCAACTTCTTCGGCGAGCCGATCATCGCGCTGACCGTCACGGTCCTGTTTGCCGTGGTGGTGCTGGGCTGGTCGCAAGGCGCCAGCCGCTACAACGTCGGCGCCACGCTGCGTCGCGCATTGCCGCCGATCGCCGGCCTGCTGCTGACCATCGGCGCCGGTGGCGGCCTGAAGCAGGCGCTGCTGACCGCTGGCATCAGCGACACCATCACCAAGATCGCCGCCGGCACCCATGTGCCGCTGATCCTGCTGGCGTGGATCATCGCCGTGGCGCTGCGCCAGGCCACCGGTTCGGCCACCGTTGCCACCACCGCCACCGCCGGTATCGTCGCGCCCCTGGTGGCCGGCCTGTCGGCGACCCACAATTCGCTGATGGCGCTGGCCATCGGCGCCGGCTCGGTGTTCTTCTGCCACGTCAACGATGCCGGCTTCTGGATGGTCAAGGAATACTTCGGCCTGAACCTGAAGCAGACGCTGGCGACCTGGTCGGTGATCCAGACGCTGGTCTCGGTCATCGGCCTGGGCATGACGCTGCTGCTGTGGGGGCTGCTGGTCTGATCGGGCCCGCTGCCGTGGCCCTGGCGCAATGCCGGGGTGCGGCGGCGCTGGTAGAATCGTGTGCTCGTCCAACGTCCTGCCCCTCATCATGCCTGTCCGCGTCCAGACCGCCGATTTCGATCTTTCCACCGAGGTGGCGCAATTGCGCCTGGCCAACCCCAAGGTAGGGGCGGTGGTGACGTTCGTGGGAACCGTACGCGACCTCAACGAGGGCGCTGCCGTATCGGCCATGGAGCTGGAGCACTATCCCGAGATGACCGAGCGCGCCTTGCAGCAGATCGTCGACGACGCCCGCGCCCGCTGGCCCATCTTCGACGCCCTGGTGATTCACCGGGTGGGGCCGATGCGGCCGCAAGAGCAGATCGTGCTGGTGGCGGTGACCTCGCCGCATCGGGGCGAGGCCTTTGCCGCTTGCGAATTCATCATGGACTATCTCAAGACACAGGCGCCGTTCTGGAAGAAAGAACAGACGCCCGACGGTGCGCGCTGGGTCGATGCCCGCGAGAGCGACGACGCTGCCCTCGACAAATGGGCGCGCGCCGTGCCCAAGCCGCAATGACGGCCCGCCATTCAAGCTAACCGGGGAATTCCTCTTGTCATTCAGATTCAGATTGCCGCGGTTTCCAGGCTTGCCCAATACCGCGACGGCGCCGTTCTGCCCGTCCGAAGTGGCGGGATCGGTCGAGGTGCCGCCGAGCGCATCGGTATGGCAGAAACTGCGCCTCTACGTCGGGCCGGGCCTGCTGGTGTCGATCGGCTACATGGACCCGGGCAACTGGGCCACGTCGATCCAGGCGGGCTCGCAGTTCGGTTATCAATTGCTGTTCGTGGTGCTGTTGTCGAGCCTGGCGGCGATCGTGCTGCAATGCCTGTGCGCACGGCTGGGCATCGCCACCGGACGCGACCTGGCGGTGCATTCGCGCGAGCAGTATTCCCCCCTGGTGGGGCGCGGCATGTGGGTCCTGGCCGAGCTGTCCATCATCGCCTGCGACCTGGCCGAGGTGCTGGGTTGCGCATTGGCGTTTCACCTGTTGCTGGGGGTCTCGTTGCCGACCGGCGTGTTGCTGACCGCGTTCGACACCTTGCTGGTGCTGGGGCTCAAGGGGCGCGGCTTTCGCCAGGTCGAAGCCATCATCCTGGCATTGGTCATTACCATTGCCGTGTGCCTGCTGGGACAACTGGCGTTCGTGAAGGCCGACTGGCACGCGGTGGCGCTGGGCTTCGTGCCGTCGCTGCAAGCCATTTCCAGTCGTGAGCCGCTGTACCTGGCCATCGGCATCGTGGGCGCCACGGTGATGCCGCACAACCTGTACCTGCATTCGTCGATCGTGCAGACCCGGGTGATCCGGCGTGATGCGGCATCGGTGCGCGATGCGGTGCGTTATACCCGCATCGATACCATCGTCTCGCTGGCCATCGCGATGGTGATCAATGCCGCCATCCTGATCCTGGCGGCGTCGGCGTTCCATCGCAGCGGCAATACCCAGGTCACCGAACTGGACCAGGCCTTCCATCTGCTCGATCCCCTTACCGGCTCGGCCGCCGCCGCCATCCTGTTCGGCGTCGGGCTGCTGGCGGCCGGGCAGAGCTCGACCTTCACCGGCACCATCGCCGGCCAGGTGATCATGGAGGGTTTCCTGAGGATCAAGATTCCCTGCTGGCAGCGCCGTGTCATCACGCGCGCGCTGGCGCTGGTGCCGGCGCTGGTGGGGGTGATGACGCTGGGGCCGCATTCGGTCGGCAAGCTGCTGGTGCTGAGCCAGGTGGTATTGAGCCTGCAACTGCCGTTTGCGATGTTTCCGCTGATTCGCCTGACCAGCCGCCGCGACCTGATGGGCGAGCTGGTCAACCGCTGGTGGGTGGCGGCCACCGCCTGGATGTTGTTTGTCGTCATCTCGGCCGCCAACGTGTGGCTGGTATGGCAGGTCTTCATCGATTGACCGGGGCTTGCAGCGGGGCGCTCGCCTAGAGGTAATTGAGCTCGAAGCTGGCCAGGCCGTCGAGCGCAATCTCGTCCTGCGTCGGCAGGTCCCTGGCCGGCGCCACCGCTGGCGCCAGGATGATGACGCCGGTCAGCGTCGAAAATGGCGTCGGCAGGTAACCGCTTTGATGCATGGTCCACGAGTGCCGCCGGTTGGGCATCAGGAATGAATTCGACCAGCCCCAGTCGGTCTGGTTTTCGGCCATGACCATGCGCATCGGTTTCTGGTCTGCCGTTGCCTCTTCGTCGAACGAGAGCGTATAAGCCCCCACATTCCTGGCGTCGACCGTGCCCAGCCCGAACAGAAACGGCAGCGGCTTCAGCGATGCGTTGGCCGCAGCAGTGCCGGCGCGATGGTCCTTCAGGTCGAGCGATACACGCGCCGGCGCATCGCAGATAATGCTGAAGTTGATTTTTTCATCGGGCAGCAGGGTGCGTTTTTGCTGATTCAGCAGGCGCTTCGAGATGACCCCTACATCGACCGTGCCGCCGTTGGCAAAGATCAATTCGCAGGCGGCCGGCTTGATCATGCCCTGCACCTTGAGTTCGACGCTGGGACTGGCGCCGGCGCCGGGCAGCCACGACAGCGACAGGCAAATCAGTGTAAGAAAACGTTTATTCATGGCGGCGCTCCGTGTCAGGTTGAAGGACGCCATTATTGTTTTCGATTGAAAAATCAGTGCTGCAATATGTCTTGTATAAGCTGAAATTCGATGAAGTTCAATGAAGCCCGATGAGCGCGGGTGCCGAAAATGAAAATGGCGACCCGCAGGTCGCCATCGAAAGAAGGGGCGTGAGACTTATCGGGTGGCGCTCGGGGCCACTTTTTTCTGGCCGCTGCCCGGTTGCAGCACCACCGTGCAGGTCAGGCCGGACGCCAGCAGCACCGATGGCGGCACTTCGTCGAGATGGATGCGTACCGGAATGCGCTGTGCCAGGCGGACCCAGTTGAAGGTCGGGTTGACGTCGGCGATCAATTCACGGCTTTGCGGATTGTCGCGGTCATAGATGCCGCGCGCGATGCTGTCGACGTGGCCGCTCAGGGTGGCGCCATTGATCAGCTGGATGCTTGCGCGGTCGCCGATGGCCAGCAACGGCAGCTTGGTTTCTTCGAAGTAGGCATAGACCCAGAACGAGTTGCTGTCGATGATGGCGATCTTGGCCGCGCCAGCGGTGGCGTAGTCGCCGCTGCGCACGTTCAGGTTGGTGATGTAGCCGTCCACCGGGGCGATGACCTTGGTGCGTTCCAGGTTCAGTCGGGCGGTATCGCGCTGCGCCACGGCCGCCTGGTACTGGGCCTGGGCCGATTTCAACTGCGCCTGCGCCGCCTGCATCTGGGCATCGGCCGAAGTGACCTGGCTGCCGGCGTCTTCACGCGCTTCGCGCGAGACCACCAGGGCATCCATGTCGGCACGCCGGCGGGCCTGGGCGCGGCGCATGTTCAGATCGGAGCGACGGGCGTCGACATCGGCCCGGCGCACGTCGAGTTCGGCACTGCGGGCGGCGACGGCGGCATCGGCCTGTTGCAGCGCCAGCTGGTAGCGCGCCGGATCGATTTCCATCAGCAGGTCGCCTTTCTTGACCTGCTGGTTGTCGCGCACCGGCAGGGCCACCACCTGGCCCGAGACGTCCGGTGCGATGTTGACCACATCGGCGCGTACCCGGCCGTCACGGGTCCAGGGCGACACCATGTAGTGCTGCCACAGGCTCCAGGCCAGGAAAATGGCCAGCAGGAAAATCAGCAGGGTAATGCTGACGCGAAGTATCGATTTGACCGACATGATGGTAACTCCGTAGTGTTTCTTGATCTTGGTGTGTTGCTTGTTATTGATAGGCGCGAAAGGCGTGGCCGCTAGGCATAGACATACAGTCCCAGCAATGCAGCCAGGCAGACGAACAGGCTTACCCGGAACAGCGCCGGATGCCACACCAGGCTGTAGAGCCCGATGCGCACCAGCAGGCGGTCGGCCACCAGCGCCAGGGCGCCTGCCACCAGCACCAGCAGCAGCAGGGTCGGGATGTAGGCGTCGAAGAATGAAATCTCACGTGGCATGGCGGGCTCCGGATGGCGTTGGATTGCTGCTGTCGCCGGCGGCGTGCATCGGTTGCAGCGGCGATTGCGGGTCGAGCAGGGCGGTGCGGATGAAATGCAGGTAACTCAAGGTGCGTTGCAGGCGATGCCGCTCGGTGCGTTCCCGATAGTGCGGTCCGATCGCTTGCTGGATCTGGCCGATGGCATGATCGTTGGCGGCCAGGGCCGCCGCCAGCGTGGCCGGGGTGGGACGGGCGAACAGCGCCGGGATGGTCTCGCGCAGCCCGTCCAGCGCTGCGTAGGCGGCAGGCGGCAGCAGGTCGGGCTGTTCACGGCGGATGCCATTGAGTTCGGTGCGCAGCTCGATGATGGCGTGGCCGATCTCGAGCGTGGCAAAGGTCCAGCCGAAGGCGCTCTGGCGCAGCGCCGGGCGGCTGCTGGTGAGGATGGTGATCTGGTGCATCAGGTCGCGGGTGCCGCTCTCGAACTTCAGCGCCAGGTGCGCCAGCTTGCCGAAGCAGGCATCCACCACCTGCTTGCGCAACTGGCGCTCCAGCACCCGCACGGTCCAGTCGGTGGTAGGCGGCAGCAGCAGCATGAAGGCGATGGCGGTAACGATCAGCGACACCAGCAGGGCAATCGATTCGTTGATATAACCGGCGGCGTTGAAGTGGGCGAAGTTGTCCGGCACCGCCAGGAACGGAAAGAAGATGCAGATGCCGAGGCCATAGCCGGCCCACTTGGGTTTGGTCGTCAGCAGCACCGCCAGCATCAGCACCGGGCTCAGCATCGCCGCCAGCATCCAGTAGCCGTCGATGCGCGGCAGCAGGTGGAAGGTGTAGATATAGCCGGCGATGGCGGCGAACACCACGCCGATGGCCACCGTGCGGGTCGCCTTGGCCGGGTCCGGCGCGGCCGAGGTGATGGCGCAGAAGGCCGCCGCATTGAGGGCGGCGACGTCGCCGCTGGGCCAGCCGCTCAGGATCCAGAAAGCCGACAGCAACAGCAGGGTGACGGCCGCGCGGGCGCCGGCGATGAGCGCGGTGGTCATGCTGGTCTTGGCGGTGTAGGCATGGTCCCACTGTTCGCGTTCGTGCTGGCGCTGGTTCAGCGAGGCGTAGGTCAGGGTATAGGCGTGCAGGTCGTCGATGACCCGATACAGCAGTTCGGAGGCGGTATCGAAGTCGAGCATGACGCTGTCGCTGTCGGCTGGCAGCGCATCGCGGGTGGCGCGCACCCGGCGTGGCAGCTCGCGCTTGTATTCTTCGAGCTTGAGGCCGGCATCGGCGGCATCGACCGCGCTCATGACGGGTTCGCCACTGCTGCGGGTGAGCAGCGGTTGCACTTCGCGGAAATAGGGCGAGAGCGCATCGATGACGATTTTCGCGCCTGGCGCCGGGTTGGCGTGCAACCGGTTCAACAACTGGTGCAGCGCATGCACCCGCGTCGACAGCGCCATGAATTCGCTGTTCATGCGACTCAGGCGGCCACTGCGCAGGCGAATTTCGGGATCCTCGAAGATGGCCGAGCTGCGCAGCGCTTCCAGGCCGATGATGTCACCCACGAAGCGGGCATTGGTGGCTTCCAGCTGCTTGCGGTCGGTGTTGCCGCCCAGCGTGGCGCCGATCAGGTCGACGAAGGCGGTGAAGCGGCCACGGATCACGCGCACCAGGCCGGGCGCGCTGGCCTGGGGAAACACCAGCGCGCTGACCAGCCCGGCGCACACGATGCCGACCGTGATCTCGGTGACGCGGGTGATCACCGAATCGAAGGTGGTGCCGGGGTTGAGCGCGGCCGGCAAGCCGATCAGCGCGACCGTATACCCTGACAGCACGAAACCGTACGAGCGGAAGTTGCGATTGTGCGCCGAGCCCACCGTGCACAGGCCGATCCATAGCGCCGAGGCGATCAGGAACAGTTCGGGGGTCTGCGCAAACAGGCCCACGAACACCACCACCGCGGCCGACCCGATCAGGGTGCCGATCACGCGGTAGAAGCTCTTGGCCAGGATCATGCCGCTCTGCGGCTGCATCACGATGAACACCGTGATCAACGCCGAACGTGGCGATTGCAGGTCGAGTCCGTAGCCGATGCCCAGCGCCAGCAGGCCGGCAAAGACCATCTTGAAGACGTAGATCCAGGTCGGGCGCTCGTTGTGCCACCAGTCGGCGCCAGCCTCGCGCAGCTGCACGCTCAACGCCGGGGTGTCGGCCGGGCGGTTCATGGCGCGTCGGTTCCGGTCGCTGCACCGGCTGCGGGCCCTGACTCAAGCCCGCCCCCGAGTGCCGCCGTCAACGTCGCGTAGGCGGCCAGGCGCTGCGCCTGCAATTGTTGCGCGATCTGTTGCTGGCGCAGCCATTGGGTCTGCGCATGCAACACGTTGAGGTAATCGGTCAGGCCGCGTTGGTAAGCGCGGGTCGAGATGTCCACGCTCTTTTGCGCGGCGGCGATCGACTCGCTGGCCTGGCGCTGTTGCCGTTGCACCGATTGCAGGGTCACGACCTGGTCAGAAATACCCTTGAGCGCCTGCGCCAGCAACTGGTTGTAATGCTCGACTTCGAGGTCGTAGCCTGCCGTGGTCGCGGCCAGCTGACCACGCAGGCGGCCGCCTTCGAAGATCGGCAGCGAGATGGCCGGGCCGTAACTGGTCTGGACATTGGGCGCGCTGAGGAATGAAAACAGGCCGCCGCCGGCGGCGGCCGGGCCGATCCCTGCCATCAGGTTGATATTGGGATAGAACGCCGCCTTGGCCACGGCGATGCCACGGCCGGCGGCCTGCACCCGCCAGCGCGCAGCGCTGATGTCGGGGCGACGGCCCACCAGTTCGGCCGGCAGCGCGCTGGGCAGGCCGATCGGCGCATCCAGCACCAGTTGCGGGCGAGTGATGCCGTCGCCGGCGCCCGGCCCTTCGCCCAGCAGCGCGGCGAGCTGGTTGCGGATCAGCGCGATATTTTCATGCAAGGCCTCGATCTGGCGCCGGGTCTCCGGCAACGATCCTTCGGCCTGGGTGATCTCGAGCTGGGTGCCGATGCCGCCGTTGAAGCGGCGATGCGCCAGGTCGACGATCTTCTGCTCTTCCCTGAGCATGGCCTCGGTGTTGTCGAGCAGGCCATATTGCAGCGCCAGCTGGACATAGGTGCGCACCACATTGCTTTCCAGTTCGAGCTGGGCGGCGCGGCCATCGGCGGCCACGGCCCGCAGTTCGTCCTCGGCGCGCAGCGTGGTGTTCTTGTTGCGATCCCACAGGTCGACGTTGTACGACAGGCTCAGGGTGGCGGTGTTGTTCCAGGTCAGCTTGTCGCGAAAGGCGGCGCCGTAGTAGACGTTGTCCGACCAGTCCTTGCGGCCGATGGACGCGTCCAGCTGGGCCGATGGCAGCTCGCCGGCGTGGGCCGACACCGCCATGCCCTGGGCCTGACGCACGCGCGCCGCAGCGATGGCCATGCTGGGGTTGCTGGCCACGGCGCGGCTCACCAGGGAATCGAGCTGGGCATCGCGATAAGCCTGCCACCAGGCGCGCTGCGGCCAGCCGGCTTCGGCGCCGGCCTGGCTGATCGCCTGGCCGACATCGAAGGTGGCGCTGGAGCGCACTTGCGCCTCAGGCTTGATGCCGCCCTGATCGGCGCAGCCGGCGATTGTCAGCGACAGCGCAATGACACACAGAGCGGGCAGAGAATGGAGAGAAGGGCGGATCATCGTATTACCTAAAATTATGCAAATATCAGATGGTCTCTATTGTATTTTGTAATTATCATTCGAAAAATTGGCCTATTCGCAATGGTTTATATCTTGAATTGCAATAATCATTGTCCGTTTTTCAGACACAATGCTGACATCCGCCAACGCGTCAAACGCGAGCCATCGTACCTCTTCAGCACGCGTGCTCGCAATTGGCAGGACACCGCATAGGAACACAATGGATACCCTGCAAAACATGCGCGTCTTCGTGCGCGTGGTCGATGCTGGCAGTTTTACCCTGGCTGCCCAGCAGATGGAACTGACCACGGCGCACGTATCGCGCGCCGTGGCCGATCTCGAGCGCCATCTGCGCACCCGCCTGTTGAACCGCACCACGCGTCGCCTGGCGCTGACCGAAGCCGGCGAGCGCTACCTGCTGCGTTGCCAGCAGATCATGTCGTACGTCGAAGAAGCGGAAGCCGAAGCGAGCGCGGCCTACGTCAAGCCCTCTGGTCGCCTGCGCATTCACGCCATGACCAGTTTCGGCCAGCGCTACGTGATTCCCGCCATTTCGAACTACCGCAAGCGTTATCCCGATGTCACCATCGAGTTGACCCTGGCGCAGCGCATTCCCGACATGCTCGAAGAAGGCTATGACGTGTCGCTGGTGCTGGCGCGCGAGTTGCCCGATTCGGGCTTGATCTTTCGCCAGCTGGGCGTGACCTACAGCATGCTGTGCGCGTCACCGGCCTATCTCGATAAATACGGCGCGCCGCAAAAACCGGCCGATCTGCTCAATCATGCCTGCCTGCAACTGGTCAGCCCCGTGTCGCCGCTGGACGAATGGGTGATCGAAGGCGTCGACGGCACCAGCACCATCGGCGTCAAGAGTCATTTCCAGGTCAATGTGGCCGAGGCGATGCTGGTGGCCATTCGCGAGGGCATGGGCATCGGCGTGCTGCCCATCTATTCGGCAGTGGATCCGTTGCGCGCCGGCACCATCGCGCGCGTGCTGCCGCAGCATCGCATGCAGCAGATGGGCGTGTACGCGCTGTATCCGTCGCGCCAGTATCTCGACGCCAAGATCAGCACCTGGGTCGACTGGATGCATGAAAGCGTGGACAAGGCGCTGCAGGAAGACCACCTGGCGCTGGAACGCATCGGCTCCCTGCGCGAAGAGCTGGCGGGCGTCGCTACCGCGCAGGACGGCATGTCCTGAGGCAGATGGCCGATCTGGCAAGGGTGGCAAAACCTGATCTGGGTCAATCGTCCTTGCTTGAAATTCAAATCGCCGGCCCAATTTTCTATTCATTGAAAAATCGGAGCCCATCATGCGTCTCGACAAACTGACTACCAAATTGCAGGAAGCACTGGCCGACGCCCAATCGCAGGCGGTCGGCCGTGACAATCAATATATCGATCCGGTCCACCTCATCATTGCCCTGCTGAATCAGGACGGCGGCGGCGCGCGCTCGTTGCTGCAGCGCGCCGGGGTCAACGTGAACGGCCTGGCGACTGCCTTGCAGGCGGCCGCGCAGCGCCTGCCGCAGGTTTCCGGCAACGGCGGCGAAGTGCAGGTGGGGCGCGAGCTGGTGGCGTTGCTGAACCTGGCCGACAAGGAAGCACAAAAACATGGCGACCAGTTCGTGGCCAGCGAGATGGTGCTGCTCGGCCTGGCCGATGACAAGTCCGACGCTGGCCGCGCCGCACGCGAGAACGGCCTCAGCCGCAAGTCGCTGGAAGCGGCCATCACTGCCGTGCGCGGCGGGGCATCGGTGTCGTCCCAGCAGGACGAGGGACAACGCGAAGCCCTCAAGAAATACACGCTGGACCTGACCGAGCGCGCCCGCGCCGGCAAGCTCGATCCGGTGATCGGCCGCGACGATGAAATCCGGCGTGCGATCCAGGTGCTGCAACGGCGCAGCAAGAACAACCCGGTGCTGATCGGCGAGCCCGGCGTGGGCAAGACCGCCATCGTCGAAGGCCTGGCCCAGCGCATCGTCAACGGCGAAGTGCCCGACAGCCTCAAGTCCAAGCGAGTGCTGTCGCTGGACATGGCAGCCTTGCTGGCCGGCGCCAAGTATCGCGGCGAGTTCGAAGAGCGTCTCAAGTCGGTCCTCAAGGAAATCGCCCAGGACGAAGGCCAGACCATCGTCTTCATCGACGAATTGCACACCATGGTCGGGGCCGGCAAGGGCGAAGGCGCAATGGATGCCGGCAACATGTTGAAGCCGGCACTGGCGCGGGGCGAGCTGCACTGCGTGGGCGCGACCACGCTGGACGAATATCGCCAGTACATCGAGAAGGATGCGGCGCTGGAACGGCGCTTCCAGAAGATCCTGGTCGATGAACCGAGCGTGGAGGCGACCATCGCCATCCTGCGCGGGCTGCAGGAAAAATACGAGGTGCACCATGGTGTCGACATCACCGACCCCGCCATCGTGGCGGCGGCCGAGTTGTCGCATCGCTACATCACCGATCGTTTCCTGCCGGACAAGGCCATCGACCTGATCGATGAGGCCGCCGCCAAGATCAAGATCGAGATCGACTCCAAGCCGGAAGTGATGGACAAGCTGGACCGACGCCTGATCCAGTTGAAGATCGAGCGCGAGGCGGTCAAGCGCGAGAAGGACGAGGCATCGCAGAAACGGCTGCAACTGATCGAGGAAGAGATCACCCGGCTCGAGCGCGAGTATGCCGACCTGGAAGAAATCTGGAAGGCCGAGAAGTCGACCGCGCAAGGCGGCCAGCAACTGCGCGAAGAGATTGAAAAAGTGCGCCTGCAGATGGAAGAGGCGACCCGCAAGAGCGACTGGCAGAAAGTGTCCGAACTGAAGTACGGCAAGCTGGCCGAGCTCGAAGCCGCGCTTGAAGTGCAGAACAAGAAGGACGAGGCTGGCGTGGCCGCCGAGAAGCCACGTCTGGTGCGGACCCAGGTGGGCGCCGAAGAGATCGCCGAGATCGTGGCTCGCGCCACCGGCATCCCGGTTTCGCGCATGATGCAGGGTGAGCGCGAGAAGTTGCTGCACATGGAAGACGTGCTGCACGAGCGCGTGGTCGGCCAGGATGAAGCCATCGTCGCCGTCTCGGACGCCATCCGCCGTTCGCGTGCAGGCCTGGGCGACCCCAGCAAGCCGTATGGTTCGTTCATGTTCCTGGGCCCCACCGGCGTGGGCAAGACCGAGCTGTGCAAGACCCTGGCGTCGTACCTGTTCGATACCGAAGACGCGATCATTCGCATCGACATGAGTGAATTCATGGAGAAGCACTCGGTGGCGCGCCTGATCGGGGCGCCCCCGGGTTACGTCGGCTATGAAGAGGGTGGTCACCTGACCGAGGCGGTACGGCGCAAGCCTTATAGCGTGATCCTGCTCGATGAAATCGAAAAGGCCCATCCGGACGTGTTCAATGTGTTGCTGCAGGTGCTCGACGATGGCCGCATGACAGATGGCCAGGGCCGTACCGTCGACTTCAAGAATACGGTGATCGTGATGACCTCCAATCTCGGGTCGCACAAGATCCAGTCGATGGAAGGCAGCGATCCGGCGCTGGTCAAGCTGGCGGTGATGGCCGAGGTGCGGACCCACTTCCGGCCGGAGTTCATCAACCGGGTCGATGAACTGGTGGTGTTCCATGCGCTGGACGCGAAGAACATCGGCGCCATCGCCAAGATCCAGTTGCGCATCCTCGAGCAACGCCTGGCCAAGCTGGAGATCGGTTTGCAGATCAGCGATGCCGGCCTGCAGAAGATCGCCGAAGCCGGTTTCGATCCGGTGTATGGCGCGCGGCCGCTGAAGCGTGCGATCCAGCAGGAGATCGAGAACCCGTTGTCGAAGGCGATCCTGGCCGGCAAGTTCGGGCCCAAGGACGTGGTCCATGTGGGCGTCGAGAACGGCCAGTTGAGTTTTACGCACCAGGTTTGATTGTTTAGACGCAGTGAGTCATAACGGCGGCCACCCCGAGCAGGGCGTGGCCGCCGTTTTCTTTAGGTTTTGTTGTCTTTTTCATAATTCCCTGCGGCAATCTGTTACTGCCGCGCAGCAGATCATCCCGTTGGCTGAAAAAAACTTGTCCGATAATGCGACGACTGTGATATTTACTAAGCAGTAGCCAAGCAGTCCGATCGTCTGTGTGTTGTCCCGATAGGCAGGATTGCGGTGGTTTTCGCATAAAATGCCTGCTTGGCAAAAACAGATCACCGGCGCAAGAGCTTCATGCCACGCCGTACTGCTTATCAAGATGCACGTCGGCCGGGGAAACATGGGGAAATTCGTTAGCAGCGTGGGAAACAGGGGGCGATTCTGAAACGATCGTCCCTGCAGCGGCTTTTCATCTTGCCGTTCGTGTTCCTGATGGTATGCCTGGCGCTGACGATAGGATGGTTCCTCTATCGCGCCGGCGACGATGCCACCGAGGTCCTGGCCCGCAACGCGCTCATGGAAATCATGGGGCGCGTAAATCAGGCCATCGACCGCCAGACATTGTCGGCGCGTGAAAGCCTCAATGTGGTGGCGCCGCCGCCTGTGCCCTCGCTCGATCCTGCCTTGCCTCCTGCCGTGCTGCCGTTCGCCAAGGACCGCCAGCGCCTGGAAGAACGGCTATGGCTGGCCAATGCCTTGTTCGACGATCCCAGCTATGTCTACTTCGGTGGCGTCGACGGCAGTTTCCTGGGGATCAAGCAGGAAAGCCCGAGCGTGTTCATGTACAGCGTGCGTGAGCCGGGCGGAAAAAATTATGTCTACTACCTGCGTGGACCGGGCACCGAGATGAAACTCGCCGCCGAGCAGGAGTACGAACCCCGCAAGCGTCCGTGGTACCTGCAGGCGGTCGAGCGCGGTCGCGAGACCTGGTCATCGGTCTATACCGATTTCCGGCTCAAGTTCCTGGGCATCAACCTGTCCAAGCCGGTGTACGACGTCGACGGCACTTTCCTGGGCGTCGCCAATAGCAGCATCGGCCTGCGCCACCTGACCGTGTTCCTGCAGAACCTGCCGCTGGGGCCCAATGGCGTGGCCTTCGTGTCCGAACTCAAGGGCGAGATGATTGCCTCGTCGATCAGCGAGCCGCTGCACGAGGTCAAGGGCGAGTCGGGCGAATTCGTGCGTTTGCTGGCGTCGCAGAGTCGATCGCGGCTGGTGCAGGAAGCCTATGACCAGGTGCGCCTCTATCTGGCGTCGAACCAGGTCCAGCCGGGGCAACTGGTGCTGCTGGGCGCGCAATGCGACGGCCGCAAGGTCGAAGTGGCGTTTCGCCTGCATCATGATGCGGCCGGCCTGGACTGGTTGTCGATCAGCGCCGCGCCGCGCTCGGACTTTCTCGGGTCGGTCACCGGCGGCGTCTACCAGACCTTGCTGCTGGGACTGGTGGCGGTGTGCCTGACGTTCGTGATCGGTTTCATGCTGCTGCGTTGGGTCTTGCGCGATATCCGCAAGCTCACCCTGGCCGCCCGCAGCATCGGCGATGGCGGGCCTTTCCCGGCGCTCAATATCAAGCGCAATGACGAAATCGGCCAGTTGGCGCAGAGCTTCCAGGAGATGGAGCACAACCTGCGCACCGATCGCCTGACCAGCGTGCTCAACCGCGATTCGCTGATTGCCCAGATCGATTTTCGCCGGCGCAATGCGACCGAAGCCGTTCCGCTGCAGTTTGCCTTGCTGTTCATCGACCTCGACCGCTTCAAGGCCGTCAACGATGAACATGGTCACGACGAGGGCGACCGGGTGCTGGTGACGATTGCGGCCAGGCTCAAGAAGGGCTTGCGCCACGATGACGCCGTGGCGCGCTTCGGCGGGGATGAGTTCGTTATCTACCTGCATGGCCTGTCCGACATGGCCGCTGCACGCAGCATCGCCGACAAGTTGCGGCATTCGGTCAACCGTCCCATCGATGGCCGCGACGGTCATCAATACCTGGTCGATGCATCGGTGGGCGTGGCGCTCTATCCGGAAGATGGTCTGGATGTCGAGACCTTGCTGCGCGTGGCCGACTCACGCATGTTCGACCAGAAGCGCCTGCATCGGATGCTGTCCGTCTGAGGGAAGATGGCGCGCAGGCGTGGCGTCAGAAATCGAGTTGCGCCAGGCTCAGCCCCAGGGCGCGCGCAATTCTTGCCAGTGTTGCCGGCCGCAGCCTGGCGCTGTTTTCCTGCTTGGCATAGGCGGGTTGCGAGATGCCGAGACGTTGCGCGACATCGCCCTGCGTCAAGCGCAGATGCTCGCGCCAGGCCTTGATGGGCGTGGCGCCGTGTACGACGCTCGCCTCGATGACTTCATGCGGGATCAGTTCTTCGCTGTTGCAATAACGTTGAATGAATTCGTCATACGGCACGACCACGAAAAGCGGGTTGCCGTCGGGGCCAGCGATGGTCTGGAATTTAGTAAGTGCGTTCATCGCGTTTTTTTACCTCCTGAATATCCACGATCCTGACATTGCCGCACCAGTCGAAAAGCACTCGGTAGCCGCCGATGCGTAAGCGGTATTCGAATGCATGTCCGGATAAGGCCTTGACGTTTGCGCAATCGGGCATCTGGCTTAGCGCGCTCACTGCGTCGACGACATTGCGCTGAATCTGCCGGTCAAGTTTTCTGAGCTGTCGGGCTGCTTTTGAGGTCCATCGGATCGCATTCATGCATCCGAATATAGCTAGAGTATAGCTTTATAGCTTTTTGGGCTATCAATCGTAAGGCATTTTTCGAAGTTGTTGCCTGTTCGTCAATCCGTCGCCTGGACGCCGCCGCCTTATTTCTGCCGCAGTATCTTGTCGATGGTGGTGGTCTGCGCGACGATCTCGCGCAGGTCCTGGTTGAGCAGGCTGGTGCGCCGCTGCAGGTTGGCCCAGCCGGACCAGGCGCTGGCCTCGGGCGGCACCGGCTGCGGCGGCAGCGGCCCGACCAGTTCGGTGGCTTCGCCGCCGATGGCGGGCTGCTCGGGCGTCGCCGCGGCAGTGCCGGCGGCGCGTTTCTTCGGGCGCGCCGCCAGGATGCGCTGGGCTTCATCCAGGTGCTGGCTGGCTTCGCGGTAGGTGCTTTCGATGAGCCCGATGACCGGTCCCTCCGGAATGTTTTCCACGTGCCGCCGCATCATCAGCCGCAGCGCCGCGATGTGCGCCGCCACCAGGTAGTTCTGCACGATGAAGCGATTCAGTTCACGCACCGCGCGCTGCTTGGTGACCGGTTCGTCCATCATCCGCACCAGCGCCGACACCAGCGCCGACAGGTTGTCCATGAAGCCCTTGCGGCATACCCGGTAGAAGAAATCGTCCTTCACCCGTCCCTCCAGCATGTCACGGCTGGCATTGAGATAGCGCTGGCTCGACTTGAGCACGTTGTGCAGCAGCTTGGGCAGGTCGCGATATTCCCAGGCCGGCAGCACGTAGCTGAAGATGGTGGCGATCACCACCCCGATGATGGTGTCGATCAGGCGCTCGCTGATGACGCCCTGGTGATCGGCCGGCAGCAGCAGGTTCAGCAGCAGCAGGATCTGCACCGAGGCGGCAATCGCGGTATAGCGGTACTTGACGTAGGTGAAGGCGGGCGCGGCCACGCTGGCGGCGAACAGCACCGCCATCAGGCCCATCGGATTGTGGACGAAGCGCAGGATCAGGGCCGTGATCAGGCAGCCGATGACGGTGCCGATCAGGCGGTCGGCCATGCGCTGCTTGGTGGCGCTGAAGTTGGGTTTGAGGATGATGACGATGGTCAGCACGATCCAGTAGCCGTGCGCCATGTAGGGCAGCAGGCTGGCGATCCACAGGCCCGTGGTCACCGCCAGCGCCACGCGGATGGCGAAGCGGAAGATCGGCGACTGCCAGCGCAGGTTGACCAGCAGCATGTTGAACTTGAACTTCTGCTGGGTCAGGAATGGCGTCATGTCGGACCCCGGCAGGATCGGCAGCGGATCGACCGGGTTCTGGGTGGCCAGGTGCAACTGGCCGATCAGTTCGATGATGTCGCCGATCTTGTTATAGGTCACGCGCAGGATGGTGAGCGCCTCGTCGGGCACCTTGCCGGATTGCTGCATCTGGTGCATCTCGAACTGGATCGCACGCAGCTCGGCCTTGTAGTTGACGGTCGGCGTCGAGGCTTTCTTGCGGGTGATGGCATAGGCGATCGACTCGATGTCTTCGGCGGTCTTGTTGGCCAGGTCGCGCAGGAAGATCATTACGTCGCCATCGCCGAAGTGATTGCGCAGGTAGGCATAGTCGGCGTGGGTCGACAGCACCTGCTCATAGAGCTCCAGCATCGACAGGTGAACCTGCACCAGCAGGCCGTCCTGCTTGGTATGCAGGTCGCGCAGGATCAGGTCGCGTGAGGCCTGCTGTTTGTCGGCCACCACGATCTGCTGGCGCACCAGTTGATTGAACTGGGCCGCAAGGTCGCGTCGCACGTCATAGAAGTCGGCCTTGATGCGCAGGTAGCGGGCCAGTTCGAACAGGGCTTCGGCCAGCACCTGTTGCTTGATGCGGCGGCGCAGGAACCACGACACCACCATCGAATACGCCAGGTAGCCCAGGCCGCCGCACAGAAACAGGCCGCTGTGCAGGAAGGCGGCCGCGAACGGCACCTGGTTTTCCATCGACAGCGTCATTACCATCAGCGCGGCAAACTGCAGCGGCATGGTCTTCTTGCCGTAGACCACCATCATGCTGGCAAAAAAACTAACCAATACCATCATCGCGCTGACCAGCCATGGCACCGGGGCGCACAGGCTGATGACCAGCATCACCAGCGTACACAGCAGCACGCCGGCCAGCATTTCGTTGAATTTGTGCCGCAGCGGGCTGGGCAGGTCCATCAGGCTGGTGCACAAGGCGCCCAGGAAAACCGTCATCGTGGTCTGCATGTCGGCCACGTTGTAGACCAGCATGGTCAGGCCGACCACCCCGATTGCGATCCGTACTCCAGTATAGAAATAGTGACTGAAGAGGAAGGTACGGATGTCCAGGGCGTAATGCATGAATGGAATCGAGGTCGTGATGACCGGCAATAAGTTAGACGCTCATTTTGTGCCTTCTTGCTCCATTAAACAACTGACATGCAGGATGTCATGCAAAACAAATCCTGTGAACGAAAGTCGACCGCTTCGGTCGCCCGGGCTCAGGGCAGGGCGAACACCAGGCAGGTCGTGGTGGCGTGGGCGTACAGGCGGCCATCGACGTCGACGATGCGGCCTTCGGCAATGCCGACCTGCTTGCCCACCTGGATCACCCGGCCCTCTGCGCGCACCGGGCCGCTCTTGTCGGTCAGTGCGCGCACCAGGTTGACCTTCAGTTCGAGCGTGGTGTAGCCCATCCCCTTGGGCAGCATCGAGTGCACCGCACAACCCACCGCCGAATCCAGCAGGGTGCAGAAATAGCCGCCATGGACGCTGCCCAGCGGGTTGTAATGGCGCTTGTCGGGCGTGCCCTGAAAAACGATGCGGCCCGGTTCGCCCTCGACGGGAACGAAGTCCAGCGTCTCGCCGATGGGAACCGACGGCAGCAGGCCGTCCCAGATGCGCTGCAGGAACTCCATGCCGCTGCCAGCCTTGAGATCGTCCAGGGTCGATACCCCCGCCGGCGCCAGGCGCGCCCGGACTTCCTGCTCTTGCTGGCGCCACAGCGCCAGCGTGTCTTCTCTCGAACTCATCAGGTCTCCTTTGTTACTTTTATTATGCAAGATGCTGCAGGAAGTGCGCAACCATGCCGCCATTTCACGATGAGAATTTTTCATTTCGTAATGTGAAAAGGGCGCGTGCACAGCACCAAACTTATATTTCATTGCCAGAAATTTCGTTCCGCATCGCAAAAAATAAGTTTTAAGTATTTGATTTATTTAGAAATAAAAAATTACCTATATCTTATATAAGACATTGTTGCTGCGCACACGTCGGCCTAACATGAAGTCATGGCAGCACAGGTTTTAACCGGTTTTCAAACCACTCAACATGACCATCAAGGAGATCACCATGAGCACACGTGAACAGCAGATCCAGGCACTCGAAAAGGATTGGGCAGAAAATCCGCGCTGGAAGGGCATCAAGCGCAACTACACCGCCGCCGACGTGGTGCGCCTGCGCGGCTCGGTGCAGGTCGAGCATTCGCTGGCCAAGCGCGGCGCCGACAAGTTGTGGACGCTGGTCAACAACGAGCCCTTCGTCAATGCGCTGGGCGCGCTGACCGGCAACCAGGCCATGCAGCAGGTCAAGGCGGGCCTGAAGGCGATCTACCTGTCGGGCTGGCAAGTGGCGGGGGATGCCAACCTGGCCGGCGAGATGTATCCCGACCAGTCGCTGTACCCGGCCAATTCGGTGCCGATGGTGGTCAAGCGCATCAATAACACTTTTGCGCGGGCCGACCAGATCCAGTGGTCCGAAGGCAAGGATGACATCGATTTCTTCGCGCCCATCGTGGCCGATGCCGAAGCCGGTTTCGGTGGCGTGCTGAACGCCTTCGAGCTGATGAAGTCGATGATCGAGGCGGGCGCTGCCGGGGTGCACTTCGAGGACCAACTGGCGTCGGTCAAGAAGTGCGGCCACATGGGTGGCAAGGTGCTGGTGCCGACCCGCGAAGCCGTCGAAAAGCTTAATGCCGCACGACTGGCAGCCGATGTGATGGGGACCCGGACCCTGGTCATCGCCCGTACCGATGCCGAAGCGGCTGACTTGTTGACCTCCGACGTGGACGACAATGATCGCGCTTTCGTCACCGGCGAGCGCACCGTCGAAGGCTTCTACAAGACCTGCCCGGGTATCGATCAGGCGGTCTCGCGTGGCCTGGCCTATGCCGAATACGCCGACATGGTCTGGTGCGAGACCGGCAAGCCCGACCTGGCCTTCGCCAAGACCTTCGCCGAAGCCATCCACGCCAAATTCCCCGGCAAGCTGCTGGCGTATAACTGTTCGCCATCGTTCAACTGGAAGAAGAACCTGGACGACACCACCATCGCCAGGTTCCAGCGCGAACTGGGCGCCATGGGCTACAAGTTCCAGTTCATCACGCTGGCCGGCTTCCATGCGCTGAATTATTCGATGTTCAACCTGGCGCATGGTTATGCGCGGCGCCAGATGTCGGCCTTCGTCGAATTGCAGGAATCCGAATTCGCCGCCGCCGAAAAGGGCTTTACCGCCGTCAAGCACCAGCGCGAAGTCGGCACCGGCTACTTCGATGCGGTCACGCAGGCGATCCAGCAAGGCCAGTCGTCGACTACCGCCTTGCATGGTTCGACCGAGGACGAGCAGTTCTTCGACGAAAAGCAGCGCAAGGTTGCCTGACCGATGTGACGTAATGTGATGTGTTGTGATGAGCCGGTGCGCGTTGGTGCGCACCGAAAGGGGAAATCCCCCGAGGCTTGAAGACCGTACCTCAAAAGGGTGCGGTCTTTTTTTTGTCAGGGTCTAGGGAAGGCTGTTGATACGCCCGTCGCGCACTTCGAACACGGCCTCGCCGAGGGCCTCGACATCGGCCGGATCGTGGGTGATCAGCAGCATCGGCACATCGAGTCGCTGCTGCAGCTCGGACAGTTCACGGCGCATCCTTTCGCGCAGTGACAGGTCGAGCGCCGAGAAGGGTTCGTCCAGCAGCAGCATGTCCGGGTTCGACACCAGCGCCCGCGCCAGTGCCACGCGCTGGCGCTGGCCGCCCGAGATCTGTGCCGGATAGCTGCCGACGATGGCCTCCAGTTCGAACGCCGCAATCCACTGCTGCACCGCCTGATGGGTGGCCGGCCGGCGCAGGTTGAAGCAGCCGCGCGCCAGGCCGAAGGCAATGTTCTGGGCCACCGTCAGGTGCGGGAACAAGGCGTAGTCCTGGAACAGATAGGCCACATTGCGCTGCTGCGTGGGCAGGTTGATCCGCTGCGCGCTGTCGAACAGCACGCGACCGTCGAGCCTGATGTGGCCGGCGTCGGGCGTCATCAATCCGGCGACCGCCTTCAAGGTCAGGCTCTTGCCCGATCCCGAGGGGCCATACAGCACCACCCGACGGCTGTCGGCGGCGAAGGCGACGTCGAGCTCGAACGTGCGCTCACCTGCATGCAGGGTTTTCTTGATCTGGAGTTCGATGGTCATGGCACTTCAGCGCACGATCAACTGCGAGCGATCCGGCACTAGGCGGCCGGCCAGCATCAGCACCGCCACGCACGTGATCGAGGTGATGATCACCAGCATGGTGGCCGCGCCGTCGTCGCCGGCCTGCACTGCTTCATAGATGGCCACCGACAGCGTCTGGGTCCGGCCGGGCAGGTTGCCGGCCACCATCAGCGTGGCGCCGAACTCGCCCAGCGCGCGGGCAAAGGCCAGCAGGACGCCGGCGGCAATGCCGCGCGTGGCCAGCGGCAGGCTGACCCGGAAGAACACGCCGGCTTCCGACACGCCCAGCACGCGGGCGGCATTTTCGAGTTGGTGGTCGACGTTTTCAAAAGCGGCGCGGGCCGCCTTCAGCACCAGCGGAAAAGCGACGATGGTCGATGCCACAACCGCGCCTTGCCAGGTGAAGACTAACTGTATTCCCCAGCTTTCGAGCCAGGCGCCGAGGGCGCCGCGACGGCCGAATACCACCAGCAGGTAATAACCCAGCACGGTCGGCGGCAAGACCAGCGGCAGCGTCAACACCGAATCGACCAGGTCGCGCCAGGGCGAGCGCCAGCGCGACAGGCCATAGGCGGCCGCTACCCCCAGCACTGCATTGAGCAGGGTCGCCAGGCCGGCGACCTTGAGCGAGAGCAGCAGCGGCGTCCAGACCGGGTGCATGGTGCTGCGGTCAGGGCTTGAGGAAGCCGTAGCGCGCCAGCACGGCCTGGCCGGCGGGCGACAGCACATGGCTGACGAACTTCGCGGCCAATTCCTTCTGCTGGCTGCCGGCAGTCAGGGCGATGGGGTAGGTGGCGGGGGCGTCGGACGGGATGCGTACGGCGACCTTGACCTTGTCGGGCATGACCGCCGCGTCGGTGGCAAACACGAAGCCGGCGTCGACTTCGCCGCGCGCCACGTAGTCGAGGCTGGTGCGCACGTTTTCTGCCATCACGCTCTTGGCCGAGACCTGCGCCCACAGGCCGGCCTGTTCCAGCGCGGTCTTGGTATAGCGGCCGAACGGCACCGAGGCCGGGTTGCCCAGCGCGATACGACGATAGTCGGGTTTGGTGAGGTCGGCCAGCGCGCCCGGTTGCAGCTTGCTGTCGTGCGGCACGATCAGGACGATCTGGTTGGCGGCAAAATTCTTGCGGCTGGCCGGATCGACCGCCTTTTCGGCCACGGCCTTGTCCATCGCGGTCTGGTCGGCCGAGGCAAAGACATCGGCCGGCGCGCCGCGCACGATCTGTTGCATCAGGATGTCGGAGGCGCCGAAATTGGTGATCACTTTCACGCCCGGGTTCTGCTGCTCGAAGGACTGGGACAGTTCCTTGAAGGCATTGGTCAGGCTGGCGGCGGCAGAGACCACCAGGTCGGTGGCCTGGGCGGCGCCGGCTGACACCAGCAAGGCGGCGCCGAGGAGGGTTTTCAGGCGGGTAGACATGCGCATTGATTTTCCTGGGTTGGGCAAGGGAAGGGAGCGTCAGCGCGCCCCGCGAAAGCATCGGAATATACGCAAGGATATAACGAGCGTCAATCTGGCGCCGGCTGTACTGTGGCCGGCGTGCGCCAGGTGTGTCGCCTGCGGGCGGCGGCCCTTGTACAATCACGCGCATATTAGCCAACCACCATGCCACCCGACCAAGTGACTTCTTCTTCCAAGACCATCAGGGTCCGCCTTATGCAGGGTGACGCCATCGCCTTCGGTCCCGGCAAGGCAGACCTGCTGCAAGCCATCGAGCGCTGCGGATCGATCTCGGGTGCTGCGCGCGAAATGGCCATGTCGTATCGCCGCGCGTGGCTGCTGGTCGAAGAAATGAACAGCTGCTTTTCGCATCCGCTGGTCAGCACCGCCACCGGTGGCGCGCGCGGCGGCGGCGCAGTCGTGACCGAATTCGGGAGCGCGGTGCTGGCACGCTATCGGCGCATGCAGAAGAAGGCGGAGAACAGCATCGCGGCCGATCTGGCCCAGTTGCGGGCGTTGATGAATCCGATCGAAGGGAACCCCGACGATGCGTGATTCGTGGGTCAGGTATCGGCTGCGGGTGCTCAATGCCTGCCGCGTCTCGGAAAACCATTCGATGTTGCTGTGGGGCGCGCTGGCCGGCTTTGTCGGCGCGCTGGCGACGGTCGGCTTTCGCGAAGCCATCAGCTTGCTGCAGGCGCTGTTGACCGGACACAGCGGCAGCTTCGTCGAGATCGCCAAGGGCCTGCCGTGGTATCTGCGGGTAGCGCTGCCGGCCGGCGGCGGCATCGCCGCCGGACTGTTCCTGATCTGGGCCCGGCGCATGCCGGCCGGGCCCGGCGGCGACTATATGGAAGCGGTGTCGATCGGCGACGGCGTCATTCCGGTGCGCCATACCTTGCTGCGCAGCGCTTCGTCACTGGCCACGATCGCCTCCGGTGGCTCGATCGGTCGCGAAGGGCCGATGGTGCAACTGGCCGCGCTGTGCGCCTCGCTGGTGGGCAAGTTCTCGCATTTCCCCAGTTCGCGCTTGCGCCTGCTGGTGGCCTGCGGCGCCGCAGCCGGCATCACTTCGGCCTACAACGCACCCATCGCGGGCGCCTTCTTCATCACCGAGATCGTGCTCGGCTCGCTGGTCATGGAAAGCTTCGGGCCGGTGGTGGTGGCGTCGGTGGTGGCCAACATCACCATGCGTGAATTGCCGGGCTACCACCCGGCCTACGAGATGCCGTTCTTCCCCGAGATTGCCGGCCTCGAGGTAGTGCTGTTCGTGATCCTGGGCGTGCTGGCCGGGTTGCTGGCGCCGCAGTTCCTGCGGGTGCTCGAATTCGGCAAGACCGTGTTTGGCCGCTGGCGCATGCCGTTGCCGGTGCGCCTCGGTGTGGGCGGCTTGCTGGTCGGGCTGATCTCGATCAAGGTGCCCGAGGTCTGGGGTAACGGCTACGACCTGGTCAATTCGCTGCTGCACACCGACTGGTTATGGCACACGGTGCTGATGGTGCTGGTGATCAAGGTGCTCGCCACCGCCATCACGGTTGGTTCCGGCGCGGTGGGCGGCATTTTCACGCCGGTGCTGTTCGTGGGCGCTGCGGTCGGTTTCCTGTTCGGCGATGGCGCCCAGGCCTGGCTGCCGATGCATGTGTCGCAGCCGTTCGCCTATGCCATGGTGGGCATGGGCGCGTTCCTGGCGGCGGCATCGAATGCGCCCCTGATGGCGATCCTGATGATCTTCGAGATGACGCTGAGTTACCAGGTGGTGCTGCCGTTGATGCTGTCATGCGTGGTGGCCTATGTGGTGGCGCGCGGATTGGACGGGCGCTCGATGTACGACATCACCCTCAAGCGCCATCGCGACGCCGAGGAGCGCCTGCGCCTGCGCGGCACGCACATGAGCGAACTGATCCGGCCGGCCGAGACGGTGTTGCGCGACGACGCCAGCCTGGAAGAAGTCAGTGCGGTGTTCCTCAAGTATCCGGTCAAGTATGCCTATGTGATCGACGACGGCGGACGCTACCAGGGCGTGGTGGCGCTGCAGGACATCACCTCTTGGCTGCTTGACCACAAGGAGACGGCAGGACGCACGGCGCGCGACTTCCTGCGGCCGCATTTCCTGCACGAGGTGACGCCCGAGATGTCGCTCGGCGAGGCATTGCAATTGTTTCTCGATCATCAGGGCGAGCGCCTGCCGGTGATCGCCAGCGTCGACGATCCGCGACTGCTGGGCGTGGTCTACAAGACATCACTGCTGGATGCTTATTTCCGCCTCGACCGGGCTGGTGGCTGATGCTTCTTTGTAACAAATGCGGGAGGCGTGACCCTATTGGTATCGTATCCTTGCTAGAATGCCAAACGTTTTGCGGTTAACCACTTGCTATTGCAGTGCTTGCGCTAACGTGCGCCAGTCAAGTTCGCTGTGCGCCTTCCCACCTTTATTCTGAAGAGCAGATTTCCATGCTGAGTTACCGCCACGCCTTCCATGCCGGCAATCACGCCGACGTCCTGAAGCATATGGTGGTGATTCAATTGATGCGCTACCTGGGTCAGAAAGACCCCGCCTACATGGTGATCGATACCCACGCCGGCGCCGGTGTGTATGCGCTCGATGGCGATTACGCCAGCAAGAACGCCGAATACGAAACCGGTATCGCGCCGTTGTGGAATCTGCGCGACATGCCCGAGGCGGTCAAGGAATACGTCGACCTGGTGCGCTCGCTCAACCCCAGCGGCAAGTTGCGTTACTACCCGGGTTCGCCCTATTGCGCCGAGAAGATCATGCGCGACCAGGATCGTCTGCGCCTGTTCGAACTGCACCCGTCCGAAGTCAAGATCCTCGAAGAAAATTTCCGCAAGCTCGACGCCCATGCGCAAGCCCAGGGCCAGCGTCCGAGTGCGCGCGGCAAGCGGGTGCTGGTGTATCGCGCCGACGGTTTCGCCGGGCTCAAGGCCTTGCTGCCGCCGCCTTCGCGACGCGGCCTGGTGCTGATCGACCCGCCCTATGAAGACAAGCGCGATTACGGTCGCGTGGTCGAGGTGCTGAAAGATGCGCTGGTGCGTTTTCCTACCGGCGTATATGCGGTCTGGTATCCGGTCCTGCAGCGCAACGAATCGCGCCAGCTGGCCGAGCGCCTGAAACGCCTGGGCGCCAAGAGCTGGCTCAATGTCACGCTGGCCATTCATGGCCCGGCGCCGGATGGTTTCGGGCTGCACAACAGCGGCATGTTCATCCTCAACCCGCCGTGGACGCTCGAGCCGATGCTGCGCGAGGTCATGCCCTGGCTGGTGCAAACGCTGGGCACCGACGACAGCGCCGAATTCGTGCTGGAGGCGGGCGAGGCATGACGCAAAGTAACCGTGTTAATGCGGTGACTTTGTGTGATTTTTTTACAGCACGGCCGTTCTTAAATGCGAATACCGGTGCCGATACGGCATACAATACTTCGTTGCCGAGAATAAATAACTATCGCCATGCCCTGGGGTTTTAACGACATCGCTCATGACTGACCAGCCACAACCATCTTCCTCCGGGCAGCATGCGCTGGACTTCTACCTCGCACGGCAACCCATCCTCAATCGTGAACAAGAGCTGATCGGCTACGAACTGCTGTTTCGCAGCGCCGCCTTCGGCCCGGCCAATGTCAAGGATGACGTTACCGCCACCGCTGCGGTGATCGCGCATGCCTCGGAACTCGGCCTGGCCAACGTCATCGGCAACCTGCAGGGTTTCATCAACGTCGACGCGGCGGTGCTGCTGAGCGACTTCGTTTATTTTCTACCGGCCGACAAGGTGGTGCTCGAGATCCTCGAGACGGTCAGGGTCACGCCTGAACTGGTGGCGCGCGTGCGCGAGCTGGTCAAGGCGGGCTATGTGTTTGCGCTCGACGATGTGGTGGCCGAATCGGAAGAGATCGAGCAACTGCTGCCGATGATCAAGATCATCAAGATCGACGTGATGGAAGTCGATCCCAGCAAGTTGCTCAAGCTGTCGGTGCACTTCAAGCGCGCGCAAAAGGAATTGCTGGCCGAGAAGGTCGAGACGGTGGAGCAGTTCCGCGAATGCATCACCTTCGGTTTCGATTATTTCCAGGGCTATTATTTTGCCAAGCCGATGATCCTTCAGGGCAAGAAGCTGGAAGCCTCGAAAGTGGTCATCATGCACTTGCTCACGCTGCTGGTGCGCAATGTCGACAATGGCGAGATCGTGCGCTACATCAAGCGCGACGTGGCCCTGTCGCTGACGCTGCTGCGGCTGGTCAATACGCCCGTCTACGGTTTCCAGAAGTTCATCGATTCGCTGGGCCAGGCGCTGATCGTGCTGGGACGGCGCCAGCTCAAGCGCTGGCTGCAGATTCTGTTATTCGCCAATACCGACACCGAACGCAGCAATGCGCTGTCGCCCCTGATGATCCTGGCGGCGACGCGCGGCAAGATGCTGGAGCTGATCGCGGCCAAGATTCGTCCGGGCCGGCGCAAGATGTCGGAGATGGCGTTCACGGTCGGCATCATGTCGCTGGTCGATGCACTGTTCGGCATGAGCATGGAAACCGTGCTGCGCCAGATCACCGTCAGCACCGAGATCCGCGAAGCGCTGCTGCGCCGCACCGGGTTCTATGGCACCGTGCTCAAGCTGGTCGAATGCACCGAGCAGGTCGAGCAGAATCAGGAAGAGATGCAGCGCCTGCTGGAAGAGCTGCAGTTGTCGGCCGACGATTTTTTCGAGGCCGAGAAGTTTGCCTTCGAATGGGGTAACAGCATTTCATCCAATAGCCTGGGGCATTCGGTGGCGGTCTCGATGGCGCCCCCCGATGCCGGGCTCGACGACGACGACGACGATTGAGTCGCGTCCTGCGCAGGGAATAGGGAAGGGGCCGCCGGCATTGCCGCGGCCCTTTTTTAATGCGATCCGAACTTGCGCAGATGTTTTTTCATGCGGGCGGCGAGGCGGCGCAGCAAGCGGGGTGGACGGGTGTCGCCAGTCGATGGCGTTCCGAACAGTTGACCCCGCCAGCGACGCACGGCCAGCGCCAGTCGCTGCGCGGCACGCCATCCGGAAGAGGCGTGCAACTGCGCGATCATCCGGTCCTTGAATGCGAGCAGCTTGTCATGCCAGCGACTAAACCACGCCAGCGCCAGCAGGCTGCGACGGGTCAGTGCATAGACCCGCGCCACTAGCGCCGTGCCCATCAGCTTGGCGCTGACGATGATCAACAGCCCCAGCCCCGGATGACCATGCGCAATCGACAGCAAGGCCAGCAGCTTGACCGGCAACAGCAATAAGGTCGGCGCCAGGAATACCGCCAGCGCGGCGTAGGGCGGCAGCTGCTGCACCTTCTGCTGCAACCGCACCAGCCAGCCCCAGGCGGGAATGCGGGCCAGCGCGGCCTGGGTCACTTCCCACAGCCATTCTTCGAGCATCAGCAGCAATGCCACTAGATAGATCAGCGGCGCGGCCAGGCGCCGGCGCAGCCGTGCGCGCCGGTGGCCATCGGCGGGCGACGGAGGTGTCGTCACCGGCCTGATCCGGCACGCGCGGCGATCAGCGACAGCCAGCGGTCGCCCCATTTGACGTCGCTCATGCACGAAGCGTAGTCGGTCACGGTGCGGGCGGCGCGTTCGAGCAGCTGGATATCGGCTTCGTGCTGGCGCGCCACGTGTGGATCTTCCAGGAACAGCACGCGTCGGCACTGGCGTTCCAGGATCAGTTCGGCGATCTGGGCGTCGCCCCCCAGCGGGCCCGACAGGAAAGGCCTGACCCAGTTGCGGCCGGCCTCGCCCTTGATCTTGGCCGCCAGTTCGTTGAGCAGGCCGCCGGTGGTGCCGGTGGCGCAGCGAAACGCAAAGCGGTCCAGCAGGTCGAAGTGCTTCTCGGCCAGCGCCAGCATGCGCTGCTTCATCGAATCGTGGGCGATCAGGGCGATGCTCTCCTGCTTCAGGTCGAAGCGATGGTCGAGCGCCGAGTCGGGCGCGGCGCCGGTGTCGAGCGACTCCAGCTCGAACCATTCCTGGGCGCCGGCCAGGGTCGACAGGAAAGGCTTGCCGTGGATCACGCACTGGCGCTTCAGCGCCACCGCCTCGGGAAAGGCCGAGGAGGGGTCGACCGGATCGATCAGGTAGATCACCGCATCGAGCGTGCGCTCGGGATCGGGGTCGACCGTACGCGAGACCAGCTTCATCAGGCCGCCCTGGCGTCCATACGGAAAGCGCACCAGGTGCCGATAGCCGGGCAGCAGCTGCATCTGCTCGATGGCGTCGAGGGTGCGCCCGACCACGATCAGTTCGGGCTGCAAGGCTTCGATGCGGTGGCGCGAGCCGGTCAGCAACTGGACCAGCGCCGAGTCGGGGGCATCCTGATGGGCACGGTTGGCGATGAGGCCGATGCGATAGCGGGGGGCGAGTGAGGACATGGTGTTGGTGAGTGGCGGCAAGGTGGCAAGATGTGTCTCGCGATTATCGCCGAGGCGCGCACAAATCGCGAGTGCCGCATCGCAGGTATTGCCGCGCGCGCAGTACAGCCGCACCGTGTTTGCAGGGTTCAACTGTATCTTCGGCGCGGGCCACATGCGGCTACAATGGTACGCATCTGAAAAACGAATTCCCGAGCTCCTGGATGAATAAGGCCTTTGTAAAAGAATCCGATGGCGGCGACGACGATGACGAGATCGCGTTGCCGGCCATTCCTGCTGGCGCTAAGAACTACATGACGCCGGCCGGCCATCAACGCATCAAGGACGAGCTGTTGCAACTGATCGACGTCGATCGCCCGGAAACGGTGCGCATCGTGTCCTGGGCGGCGTCCAATGGCGACCGTTCCGAAAACGGCGACTATCTGTACGGCAAGAAGCGCCTGCGCGAGATCGACCGCCGCATCCGCTTCCTGACCAAGCGCCTGGACCTGGCCGAGGTGGTCGACCCGACCATCCATCATGGCAGCGACCAGGTGTTCTTCGGCGCCACCATCACCTATGAGAACCAGCGCGGTGACGAACATACGGTCACCATCGTCGGCATCGACGAGCTTGATCCGCTGCGAGGCAAGATCAGCTGGATCTCGCCCGTGGCGCGGGCGCTGACCAAGTCCCGCGAGGGCGACGAGGTGGTCCTGCAGACGCCTTCCGGCGTCGAGCAGTTGACGATTCTTGAAGTGAGCTATCCCGCTCCCTAAGTTTTTTGCATCGCCTTCCAGCGCGCCGTTGGCATGACTTTCGCATGCCAGGTCGCCGGGCGCTTGCGCTTTCCAATCCAACTTTCAACATCACGGGGAAACTTGATGTCCATTGTGTTTGCCAGCCTGAATCATCCGCAACGCGTCGTCCTGGCGGCCGAGGTGCATTCACGTCCTTTCCTGCAACTGAACCGCTCCGAGACGCTGACCCACCTGGCCGTCTTCGGGCCTCAGGACGGCAACGGCAATCAGCACGCCAAGGCCGAGCATGCGCGGCTTGACGCGCTGTGCGCGCATTTCGGGGTGGTCGCGCCGGGCGCCGAGGCCAAGCATTTCTTCCATGATTTCGGGCGCTTTCGCCTGAAGTGGGAGTGCCATACCGAATTCGCCACCTACACCTTCGCCCAGGCCCACGACGAGCCGCTGGATACCGCCGAGGCTTTTGCGCGCGCGCCGTTGTCACATGTGCCGCAGCAATGGCTGCTGTCGCTGCAGGGCAAGCTGATGGTGGCCGCGCATGTGGTGGTGGAGCCTGGCGCCGATGATCCGGCCGTCACGTCGCGCCAGATGCAACGCATCTTCGAAGGCAAGATGATCAGCTCCAGCAAGGTATTGCAGGGCGGCGAGATCTGGACCGACTTCCAGATCCAGTCGGACGGCTTCTCGCGCTTCGTGGTGCGCGATATCGACTTGCGCGAACTGCAGGGCGGACGCCTGGCCCAGCGCATCCTCGAAATCGAGACCTATCGCATGATGGCCTTGCTGGGGTTGCCGCCGGCGCAGCATTCGGGCCCGTTGCTGAACCAGATCGAAGGCGACCTGGCGGCGCTGACGGCAGCCATGGTGCAGTCCGAACAATCGCAGGGCGGCACCCCCGAGGAACATGCCGAGGATGAGCGCGTGCTGCGCAAGATCACCGGGCTGGCGGCGCGCATCGAAAAGCTCTCGCTGGAAAACAGTTATCGTTTTTCGGCCTCGCAGGCTTACTTCAGCCTGGTGCAGGCGCGCATCGAGGAGTTGCGCGAGGCGCGCATCGAAGGGGTGCCGACGATCGGCGAATTCATGGAGCGCCGGCTGGCGCCGGCCCTGCACACCTGCCAGGCCATCGCGCGCCGGCAGGAAGCGCTGGCCGAGCGGATCGCGCATACCAACGATTTGCTGCGCACCCGGATCGGCATCGTGCAGGAAGAGCAGAATCGTCAGATCCTGCAGTCGATGAACAGCCGCGCGGCCCAGCAGCTCAAGCTGCAGCAAGCGGTCGAAGGCCTGTCGGTGGCGGCTATCTCGTATTACGTGATCGGCCTGTTCGGCTATGCCGGCAAGGCCGCCAAGGCAGCGGGCCTGCCGATCAATCCTGACCTGGCCACCGGCCTGGTGGTACCGCTGGTGGCGGCGTGCGTATGGCTGGGGTTGCGCCGCATGCACCGCAGCCTGGATCATCATTGAGCCACGCTTGATCCCATGAAAAACGGAGCGCACCGATGATCGGGCGCTCCGTTTTTTTGCGTGACGACGCGTGGTTTATACCACGGCGCTGATCTGCTGCCGGGCGCCGGCCACGGCGTTCTTGACGGCTTCTTCGCCCATCGCAACGCCTTCGGCGACCACCAGTTCGACATCGGTGATGCCGATGAAGGCCAGTGCGCTCTTGATGTACTTGCCCTGGAAATCCAGCGCTTCCATCGGGCCTTGCGAATACATGCCGCCGCGCGACAGGATGATGACGGCTTTCTTGCCGGTGGCCAGGCCCACTGGGCCGGTCTCGGTGTAGCGGAAGGTGCGACCGGCCCGGAACACGTGGTCGATCCAGGCCTTCAGGGTCGACGGCGGCGCGAAGTTGTACATCGGCACGCCGATGACCAGGGTGTCGGCAGCCAGCAGCTCATCGACCAGCTGGTCGGATTGCTTGATCAGTTCAGCCTGCTCGGGGCTGCGCCCTTCGGGCGGCGTGAAGTAGGCGCCCAGCAGCGCTTCGGTGATGTGCGGCAGCGGGTCGCTGGCCAGGTCGCGATGGATGACCTTGGCGCCGGCATTCTTGGCTTGCCATTGTTCGACGAAGGCTGCGGTCAATTGACGCGAGATGGAGCCGCTGGTGCGGGCGCTGGAGTCGATGTGGAGCAGGGTGCTCATGGTGTTTCCTTTTTTCGGTGACGTCATTGCTGGCATGCAATGTCTGGTGCGCCGCAGCGCCGGGTTAATGGAACAGAGATTAATCAGTTTCCATTCATGGCGGTAGATGCGAGAATCGCATTTCACTCATCCATATTTGGTGGTAATTATCATGGTCGATCTCAACGACATCTCGCTCTTCGTTCAGGTCGTGCGGTGCGGCAGCTTCGCCGGCGCCGGGCGGCGCCTGGGCATGCCGCCCAATACCATCAGCCGGCGCCTGCAAACGCTGGAGGCGGCATTGGGGGTGCGGCTGCTGCAGCGCTCCACGCGCCAGCTCAACATGACGGCGGCCGGTCGCGAATTCTTCGAGCGTTGTGCGCCGGGGCTGGAAGATATCGAGCATGCCAGCACCAGCCTGAGCGAAAGCACTGGCGAGCCTGCCGGCAGCCTGCGGGTGGCCGCTCCGGTGGATTTCTTCGACAACTTCTCGATCGAGTGGATGCATGAATTCATGCAACGCTATCCAAAGGTGCAACTGGAATTCGTCCTCAACGATGGACGCGCCGACCTGATCGCCGAAGGGATCGACCTGGCCTTTCGCGGCGGGGTGCTGCCCGACTCGAGCCTGGTGGCCAGGAAACTGGTGGACAGCCATCGTGGCCTGGTGGCCAGCCCGCGCTATCTCGAGCGCTTCGGCACGCCGCATACGTTGGGCGAGTTGATCGGGCACCGCTGCCTGGCGGCCTCGCAGGCGTCGCATCACACCACGTGGAAGCTGGAAGGACCGCACGGCATGGAGACCGTACGGGTGATGCCCCCGCTGTGCATCAACACGGCGCAGGGACAGCTACGGGCGGCACGCGCCGGCCTTGGTATTGCCTTGCTGCCCACCATGCTGGCCTCCGAAGACTTGCGCCTGGGCCGGCTGGTGCAGATCCTGCCGGACTATCAGCGCGATGCGATGGCCCTGTACGCGGTGTATGTGCATCGACGGCAGTTGCCGGCAGGCGTGACGGCGTTGATCGATTTCTTCATCGATAAACTGCAGCGGGGCATCGCCGACAAGGGCGGTGAAGCCTGCGAGCAGCACCTGGCCGTGGAGCAGAAGGTCGGGGCCGACACCGCGGGCAGCGCAGGCAAGGCGGTAGGGATAGAGATGGCGCCATCGGCGCGGTGAGATGATGCGACCGAAGCGAGACCGGTGAGCCGGTCCGCCCGGTCAGCCCCGTTCGCGCAAGATGCGGGCGACGCTGTCGATCTTGCGGATGCCGCGCATGGTGCGGGCCAGGTGGACCCGATCTTCGACCTGGATGGTGAAGCGCAGGTATTTCATCGAGGCGCCGCCATCGTCGTCCATGCCGACCGAGACGATGTTGGCGTCGGCCTCGCCGATTTCGGCGGCGATGCGTGCCAGCGTGCCACGGTGATTGTGGATCAGGATGGTGATGCGGCAGTCGAAGCGACGATTCAGGTCGTGGCCCCAGACCAGTTCGATCCAGCGGTCCGGTTCCTTCTCGTGCAGCCGCTTGGCGGTCTCGCACTCCTGGGTATGCACGATCAGGGTCTGGTCGGCCCGCAGGTAACCGGTCAGGCGGTCGCCCGGGATCGGCATGCAACAGGACGACAACTGGGCCGATGCGCCTTCGCTGCCGGTGATCACCACCGGGTCAGGCTTGTTGGGCAGCATGTGGCCTTCGGGATCGAGCTGCGGCACGCTCACGCCGGCATCGAGCATGCCCATGATGTGGCGCGCCACCAGCGGCGCCATGCGGGTGCCGATGCCGATCTCGGCATACAGGTCGTCCATGGTCTTGGCGCTGGATTCGTTGAGCAGGCGGTCGACGATGGCGCCCGGCAGGTCGGCGTCGATGCCCAGCGTCTGCAGGGCGTTGCCCAGCAGGCGCCGTCCGACCGTCTGCGATTCGATCCGATTGGCGGTGCGCAGCCGGTGGCGAATCGCCGAGCGCGCCTTGCCGGTACGCACATAGCCCAGCCAGTTGGGGCTGGGGCGCGAAGTGGGCGAGGTGATGATCTCGACGATGTCGCCGTTGTGCAGTTCGGCGCGCAGCGGTGCGGGTTCGTGGTTGACGATGGCCGAGGTGGTCTGGTCGCCGATGTCGGTGTGGATGCTGTAGGCGAAGTCGAGCGCGGTGGCGCCACGCGGCAGGGCGATGATCTTCGACTTGGGCGTGAACACGTAGACCGAATCGGGGAACAGGTCGACCTTGACGTGCTCCAGGAACTCGGCCGAGTCGCCGGTCTGTTTCTGGATGTCAAGCAGCGACTGCAGCCAGGCATGGGTGCGTTGCTGCAGGTCGGTCAGGCTGCCTTCGTCGTCCTTGTACAGCCAGTGCGCGGCTACGCCCGATTCGGCCACGCGATGCATTTCGCGGGTGCGGATCTGGAATTCGACCGGCGTGCCGTAGGGGCCGATCAGCGTGGTGTGCAGCGACTGGTAGCCATTGAGCTTGGGGATCGCGATGTAATCCTTGAACTTGCCCGGCATGGGCTTGAACAGGGAGTGCAGCGTGCCCAGCGCGACGTAGCAGTTGGCAAAGCTGTCGACCACCACCCGGAAACCGTAGACATCCAGCACCTGCGAGAACGTCAGGTGCTTATTGCGCATCTTGCGGTAGATGCCGTAGAGGGTCTTTTCGCGACCATCGACCTGGGCCGGGATGCCGGCCGCGATCAGGGTGCTGGTGACCGACTCCATGATCTTTGTGACCACTTCGCGGCGATTGCCGCGCGCGGCCTTGACCGCCTTGTGCAAGGTCCGGTGGCGCAGCGGGTACAGGTGCGAGAACGACAGCTCCTGCAATTCGCGATAGATGTTGTTCAGGCCCAGCCGGTGCGCGATGGGAACGTAGACTTCCATCGTCTCGCGCGAGATGCGGCGCTTCTTGTCGGGCGGCATCGAGCCCATCGTGCGCATGTTGTGCAGACGGTCGGCCAGCTTGACCAGGATCACCCGCACGTCGCGGGCCATGGCCAGCAGCATCTTGCGGAAATTCTCGGCCTGCGCCTCGACCTGGCTCTGGAACTCGATCTTGTCCAGCTTGGACAGGCCGTCCACCAGCGACGCCACGGGGGCGCCGAAGCGTTCGATCAACTCTTCCTTCTTCACCCCCTGGTCTTCCATCACGTCGTGCAGGAACGCCGCCATCATCGCTTGCGCATCGAGCTTCCACTCGGCGCAGATCTCGGCCACCGCCAGCGGATGCGAAATATACGGCTCGCCCGACTTGCGCATTTGCCCCAGATGCATCTCGTCGGCAAAGCGATAGGCTTCCTTGACCTTCTTCAATTCGGAAGGCGTCAGGTACTCTTCGAGTTTCGGGGTCAGGTGTGCAAACGTGGCGACACCGCTATGCACGGCGGGCGCGGAGGAATCCGAAGGATTTTGCGGGCGACCGGAAGCGGCAGCTCGGCGAGAGGGAGGCGGGGAGGGGGGTGAGGCTGATAACGGGGAATCTGTTGGAGTCAGGCTCATGCGAAACCGTTATCAGCTTTTTCGACGTGCAGGGATCAGGCCGGAACCTTCTTGAGCATCTCGACGCCGACCTTGCCAGCGGCGATTTCGCGCAGGGCGGTCACGGTTGGCTTGTCCTTGGCGTCCACTTTCGGGGTATGGCCTTGCAGCAACTGACGGGCGCGATAAGTGGCCGACAGGGTCAGCTGAAAGCGATTCGGGATTTGCTTGAGGCAATCTTCGATGGTAATGCGGGCCATAACAACTCCTGGTGAGGTCGTGCGTGTTTCGGGATGTCGGGGGCAGTGCCGGCCGTATCGTCCTGCCGGGTGAGACCGGGTCAGCTGGCGGCGTGGATGCCAAGCTGGGTGAACAGATACGCATTGCGTGCCGCCTGTTGCGGAAAGCGGCAGCGGGCTGCTTTGACAATTGCCGTCAGCTCAGACAAAGCGACAGCAAACTCTTGGTTGATAATAACATATTCGAACTCCGGCGAGTGCGCGATTTCGCCCCCGGCGGCCAGGATCCGGCGGGTGATGACGTGGGGTTCGTCCTGTCCGCGCTTTTTCAGGCGTTCTTCCAGCGCCGCAATCGATGGCGGCAGGATGAAGATGCCGACCGCGTTGGAAAACTGCTTCTTCACCTGCTGCGCGCCCTGCCAGTCGATCTCTAGCAGCACATCGGTGCCGTTGGTGATCTGGTCGGCGATCATCAGGCGCGAGGTGCCGTAGTAATTGCCGTGCACCTCGGCCCATTCGAGGAACTCGCCCTCGGCCTGGCGCTGCAGGAAATCCTCGACGCTGGTGAAATAATAATGACGGCCGTGTTCCTCGCCCGGGCGCGGCGCGCGGGTGGTGTAGGAAATCGACAGCTTGATGTCCGGCTCCTGCTGCAGCAGGGCGTTGACCAGCGTCGACTTGCCGGCGCCGGAGGGGGCAACCACGATGAACAGGCTGCCGGAAGTAGGGTTTTTAGCAGGCATTGGGTACTCGCTGTATTGATTTTTTCGTTGAAAAAGACGGGGCGCCGAGGGCTTATTCCAGGTTCTGCACCTGTTCGCGCATCTGGTCGATCAGCAGTTTCAGTTCCATCGATGCATCGGCCAGTTCTTTCATGGCGGCTTTCGAGCCGACCGTGTTGGCTTCGCGATTGAGCTCCTGCATCATGAAATCCAGGCGCTTGCCGACTTGCCCGCCCTTGTTCAGGATGTGGCGGGTTTCGGCCAGGTGCGCGGCCAGGCGCGACAGCTCTTCGGCGATATCGATGCGGATGCCATAGAGGGTGACTTCCTGGCGAATTCTTTCCAGCGATTCCTCGCGGCTCAGCAACGGCGCGCTCGCGCCCTGCGCCTGCAGCGCCAGGCCCAGCGCGTCACGCATGCGCTCGGTGGCCTTTTGCTGGAACTGTTCGACCAGTTGCGGCACCAGTGGCGTAATGCGGGCCACGATCGCTTCCATTGCGTCGACCCGCGCCAGGATCACCGCCTGCAGCGCGGCGCCTTCGCGGGCGCGGCTGTCGACGAAGGCTTCCAGCGTCTGCTTCATGGTGGCCTGGATGTCGGCCTGCAGCGTGTCCTGGCTGATCTCGGCTTCTTCCAGCACGCCCGGCCAGCGCAGCAATTCGTTGACCGACAGCGGCGCGGCGTCGGGAAACTGCGCGCGCAGCTGGTCTTGCAGCGTCGACAGCGCGCCCACCAGGCCGGCATTGAGGGCCTGGGTGTTGCTGGTGGCTACCTTGCGGCCAAAGCTCAACCGGCATTCGACCTTGCCGCGCACCAGGCGGCTCATGATGGCCTCGCGCAGCAGCGGCTCGACGGCGCGCAAGTCGTCGTTGATGCGGAATTGCAGATCGAGGAAGCGCGAATTGACGCTCTTCATCTCGACCGTCACCGTGCCGGCAGGGGTATCGAGGGTGGTGACGGCATAGCCGGTCATGCTGTAAATGGTCAAGTTCTGGGCTCCGGTGGTCTGGTTGCCGATGCGGCCATCAAGGGCATCGGCGGGCTGGCGGGTTCGGGGAGTGGCAGATGTCATGCAATGTCATGGTGCGGCTGCATCCATTACAATGCCGGTTTTCGCAACACGGTCGCGACATCGCTTCTTCGCGGATCCCGCATTTTAAAGAAGATTGGCGGCCGTGCGCCATCAAAACATCGAAATTGCCGGTTTGACAGTAGCGCCGGCATCCCGGACCACCCGTACAAGGACCCAGCATGACAACTTTCCAACGCCCCAGCGGCCGCGCCGTCTCGCAATTGCGCGAGGTGCGCCTGACCCGCCACTACACCAAGCACGCCGAAGGGTCGGTGCTGGTCGAGTTCGGCGACACCCGCGTGCTGTGCACCGCCAGTATCGAAGACAAGGTGCCAGGCTTCCTGAAAGGGCGTGGACAGGGTTGGCTGACCGCCGAATACGGCATGCTGCCGCGCTCGACCCATACCCGTATGGATCGTGAAGCGGCCAAGGGCAAGCAATCGGGCCGGACCCAGGAAATCCAGCGCCTGATCGGTCGTGCCCTGCGCGCCGCGTTTGACCTGGAAGCCTTCGGCGAACGCACGCTGCACCTGGACTGCGACGTGCTGCAGGCCGATGGCGGCACCCGCACCGCCGCCATCACCGGCGCCATGGTGGCCGCCTATGATGCTTTCTCGGTGCTCAAGTCGCGTGGTGCGCTGGAAGCGATTCCCCTCAAGCATTTCGTCGGCGCCATCTCGGTCGGCGTCTACCAGGGCGTGCCGGTGCTGGATCTGGACTATCTTGAAGACTCCGACTGCGACACCGACATGAACGTGGTCATGACCGATGCCGGCCACTTCATCGAAGTGCAGGGCACTGCCGAAGGCGCGGCCTTCGACCGGGTGGCCCTGAACAATCTGCTGGACCTGGCCCAGCAGGGCATCGCCACCCTCAACACACTGCAAAAGCAGGCGCTGGGCCTGTAAGGCCTGGCTGCATTCGCTGATTCATTGAACAGATACATCGCACCATGGATACCAAGCAAAAGATCGTGATGGCCTCGAACAATGCCGGCAAGCTCAAGGAGTTTGCCAGCCTGCTGGGCGACATCGGTTTCGATGTGCGCCCGCAGGGCGAATTCGATGTGCCGGAGGCCGAAGAACCGTTCGGCACATTCGTCGAAAATGCCCTGACCAAGGCGCGCCATGCCGCGCGCCTGACCGGGCTGCCGGCGCTGGCCGATGATTCCGGGGTCTGCGTCAATGCCCTGGGCGGCGCGCCCGGCGTGTTCTCGGCGCGCTTCGCCGGCGAGCCCAAGTCGGATGCCGCCAACAACGCCAAGCTCATCGCCGACCTGGCCACCCAGGCCGACAAATCGGCCTATTACTATTGCGTGCTGGTCTATGTGCGCCATGCCGACGATCCGCAGCCGGTGATCGCCGATGGCACCTGGAAAGGGGAGATCATCGATGTCCCGCGCGGCGCGGGTGGTTTTGGCTACGATCCGTACTTCCTGTTGCCGCAGTTGGGCAAGACCGCGGCAGAACTGTCGTCGTCCGAAAAGAACGCCGTCTCGCACCGGGGCCAGGCGCTGCGCGCGCTGGTAGAGAAACTCAAGTGATTCCGATCAAGCCCATCTCCAATGGGGCGCCGGCCGCGCCCATCGGCACCGGCCCGGCGCAGGCGGCGCTGAGTTTTCTCAAGCCTGGCGCGTTGCAGCTGACGGCCCTGCCGCCGCTGTCGCTGTATGTGCATTTTCCGTGGTGCGTGCGCAAGTGCCCGTATTGCGACTTCAACTCGCACGAGGTCAAGGACGGCTTCCCCGAGCAGGCCTATCTGGATGCGCTGCGCACCGACCTCGAACTGGCGCTGCCATTGATCTGGGGGCGCCGCATCCAGACCATCTTCATCGGAGGCGGCACGCCCAGCCTGCTGTCGGCGGCCGGTCTCGACCGCCTGATGTCGGATGTGCGCACCTTGCTGCCGTTCGACGGCGATATCGAGATCACGATGGAAGCCAATCCCGGCACCTTCGAGGCCGACAAGTTTCGCGCCTACCGGGCCAGCGGCATCAATCGGCTGTCGATCGGCATCCAGAGCTTCAACCCCGGGCACCTGCAGGCGCTGGGGCGGATCCATGATGGCGAGCAGGCATTGAAGGCGGTCGAGATCGCGCAGGCCAACTTCGACAATTTCAATCTCGACCTGATGTATGCCTTGCCGCAGCAGACGCTGGCCCAGGCCCGTGCCGACATCGAGACCGCGATCGCCTTTGCGCCGCCGCACCTGTCGCTGTACCACCTGACGCTGGAACCCAATACGCTGTTTGCCAAGTATCCGCCGGCCGTGCCGGACGACGACGCCAGTGCCGACATGCAGGACATGATCGCGCAACTGACCGCCGCCGCCGGCTACGGCAACTATGAGGTGTCGGCCTACGCGCAGCCCGGGCGGCGTGCACGCCATAACCTCAATTACTGGCAGTTCGGCGATTACCTGGGCATTGGCGCCGGCGCGCATTCGAAGTTGTCATTCCCGCATCGCATCGTGCGCCAGATGCGCTATAAACATCCTCAGACCTATCTGGCGCAGACCGCAGCCGGCGCCCCGATCCAGGAAGAAGCCGAAATCGAACGCGATGCGCTCGGGTTCGAATTCATGCTCAACAGCTTGCGCCTGGTGGAGGGCTTCTCGCCCAACCTGTTCGCCGAGCGCACCGGAATGGGGCTCAATCGCATCGAGCAGCAACTCGACCTGGCCGAGCAGAAGGGGATGTTGTATCGCGATCACGCCGTCATCCGGCCGACCCCGTTGGGCCGTCGTTTTCTTAACGATTTGCAAGAAATCTTCCTGTCGGATTAAAGCTTGCTTGCAAGGCTATTTTTATCAGGTATATTAAGAAAAATTTTTATTTGATTGATAATTCTTTTGGGAAACTTTGAAGTTTTTCGAGAGATAACTCCGCGCCTCGGATAATAAGAAAACGGGCGCCAACGATGAGAATATGGCTGTCCAGGATAAAAGCGTTCCTTTTCCTCTCGTGTTTCTACAGCCGGTTGCCGACGTACACCACGTCTGGACTGCGCTGTCCCTGCACATCTCTCCGAATGATGAGGATGGCGGCGAGATCCTATCCAGGCTGTTCAATGAATTCAAGCTGGGCGAGGCCCTGGGTGAGCTGGCCTGCCTGATTCCGGTCCGCGACCCGGCCGGTTTTTCGCTGAAACTCGATGGTCCGCTGCCGAAGGGCCGGATCCTGCTGCGGGTGCCGGTCGAGCATTGCACCGACCCGGCGCGCTTTGACGCCCTCGACTGGCTCAATACCAGCAATTTCGGCATCGTCGCCGACGGCTTGCCGGCGCCAGACGCCAGCGTTCCCTCGTTCGTCGAGTCGATGGCGCTCGACGCCAGCGTAGGCAGCCTGCCGGAGGCCGGACACTGGTTGCAGCATATGCGCGGGCCGCACCTGGTCGAAAACATCGGCGACGCGATCCAGTTCGACATCTGCCGCACCGAAGGTTTTCGCTGGTTCGCGGGGGACTATCCGCTGCATCCCGACAGTCGCCTGTCGCAGAAGAATTCGATCTCGCGCGCGCGCCTGTTGAAGCTGCTCGAACTGGTGGCGCGCGATGCCGACGCCAACGAGCTCGAATCGCTGCTCAAGCAGGATCCCGCCTTGTCGTATCAGCTGTTCAAGCTGGTCAGCTCGGCTGCCTTCGGTTTTTCTGCGCACATCACCAATTTCAGCCAGGCCATCAATCTGCTGGGCCGGCGCCAGTTGCAGCGCTGGCTGCAACTGCTGCTGTATGCGCGCTTCCCCGGCGACGAGTCGGCCAATCCATTGCTGCCGCGCGCGGCGGCGCGGGCGGCAATGATGGAAGCGATGGCGCAGCGGGTGGAGTGCACCGCCAGCGAACTGGACCGCGCCTTCATCGTGGGCATGTTCTCGCTGCTCGATGTGCTGCTGGGGATGCCGCTGAACGACATCATCGGGCCGCTCAAGCTGCCGGCCGATATCGTCGATGCGTTGACGACCCGCACCGGGGTGCTGGGCAAGTTGCTGGATGTGGTGGAACGCTCCGAATACAGTCGCATCCCGCTGCGCCACGTCGACCTGGAAGCCGCCGGCCTTGACGCCAGGACCTATTGCGAATGCCTCATCGAGGCGTTCGGCTGGGCCACCCGCGTCAGTACCGAGGCGTGAAGACCATGATCTCGTCCGTCGGCACCGATGACCTGGCGTGTTGCTCCGCCTTGCTGGACGCGCTGCAGAACCTGCACGGCGTGGCCTTGCATGCGGCGCTCGGCGGGATCGCCTCGGGATTCCTGAAGCGGCCTGGCGGGCGTTATCTGAACGGCGTCAGCACCGACGTGCCGGGCCTGCAACACGACGTGGCGCACGAGGGCCATAGTTTCGGCTGTTACCATTTTCCCGACGCCGAGGTCGCCTACACCGACGCCGAGCGCACCCGGCTGGGCATGCTGGCGGGATTCACCGCTCGCTTGCTGCAGGCGCAGGCCGAGGCCGACAAGCGCACGCGCTCGCTCGACCAGATCGAAGCCAAGCTAGAGCAGCAGGCGCAGATCCTCAACCAGATGCACGAGTCGGTCATCACCATGGACCCGGCCGGTTTCATCACCAGCTGGAACCGGGGCGCCGAGCAATTGTTCGGTTATACCGCGCTGGAAGCGATCGGCCGCAATGTGCTGTTTCTGTACGAGAACGAAGACGAAGAAGATTCGCTGGCCGACATGTTCCTGGAGCAGGGCGGGCGCGAGATGGAAGTGCGGCGCCGCAAGAAGTCGGGCGAGATCTTCTGGGCCAGCCTGTCGTTATCGGTCATGCGCGACCAGCATGCGCATCCGATCGGCCTGATCGGCTATCTCAACGACATCACCGAGCGCAAGAGCGCCGAAAAACTGATTCACCACCTGGCCTACTACGATGCGCTGACCGGCCTGCCCAACCGCACGCTGCTCACCCGCACCGTCGACCAGGCGCTGCAGGAAGGACGCCAGGGCGCCACTCACGGCTGCGTGATGTTCATCGACTTGAACCGGTTCAAGCCCATCAACGACACACTGGGACACGTGGCCGGCGACATGCTGCTGGTCGAGGTGGCGATTCGCCTGCGCCGCGCATTGCGCGAAGAAGACCTGGTGGCACGCCTGGGGGCTGACGAATTTGCGGTGGCCCTGTTCGACATCGACAAGGATTACCACCCCGGTTTCGTGGCGCAGAAGCTGTTGGCGCTGTTCGACGAACCGTTCTTCATCGATGGCCACGAGTTGCGGGTGGGCGCCAGCATCGGCATCAGCATGGTGCCGGAAGACGCCAGCGACACCGAGACCTTGCTGCGCCTGGCCGACATCGCCATGTATCGCGCCAAGCAGGGCGGGGAGAACAACGAAGGCGGCTACGCTTACTACAGCGAAGAGATGAACCGCAACACGCTTGATCTGCTGCGCATCGAGACCGGGTTGCTGCACGCCTTCGAATATAACGAATTGCTGCTGTACTACCAGCCCAAGGTCGACATGCAAACCGGCGCCATCACCGGTGCCGAGGCGCTGGTGCGCTGGCAGCATCCCGAGCGCGGCCTGCTGCTGCCGGGCGAATTCATCCCGATTGCCGAAGAGACCGGCCTCATCGTGCAGCTCAGTGACTGGGTGCTGGACGCCGTGTGCCACCAGGCGCGGGCGTGGAAAGCGGCCGGGCTGGCGCCGATCCGCATCGCCCTCAACGTGACCGCCCGCGAATTCACCCGTTCGCTGCCGGACCGGGTGCGTGCGGCGCTGTCGCGTCACCAGTTGACCGGCGAATGGCTGGAGCTGGAGATTACCGAAAGCATGCTCATGCACGGCACCGACCGGGTGATCTCGATCATGGAAAAGGTGTGCCAGCTGGGCGTGACGATTTCGCTTGACGATTTTGGCACCGGCTATTCCAGCCTGTCGTACCTGAAGCGCTTTCCGATCAATACGCTCAAGATCGACCGCTCCTTCACCATGGGCATTCCGGAAGACTTCAACGATTGCGCCATCGCCAGCGCCATCATCGGCATCGCCAAGCAGCTGCGCCACAAGGTGATTGCCGAAGGTGTCGAGACCGAGAAGCAATTCAACTTCCTCAAGCAGGCAGGCTGCAACGAACTGCAAGGCTTCATCTTTTCGCGCCCGGTGCCGGCGCCCGACTTTCACGACATGCTGCTCGCCGGCAAGCGGCTGCATATCGCCAGCGAGGCGTTGTCGTTGCCATTGGGTGGCGACGCGGCCTGACGGCTGGCGTAGTCACCATCGCCCACCAGCATCGACGACGCCGTTGCGAGGCGTCGTCACAGATATCATGACCACATCGGAATATCCGCGACCCGCGCATGCGGTGGGTCGGGGTGTGCGAATTCGTCGATACGCTCATGCGACATTTTTCGGGTAGTTGAGCATATGTGTGGATTGCGACCTGTTTTTCACACGCCACCGGCGTCAAAACAGCAAAAAGGTATCAGTTTATGGTGTGAAAAGTAGTGGTGGAAGAGTCGGTCTGAAATCTAGTATTGGCGCGGGGGCGCTCAATATCATGGAGACAACTGCGCGCATTCGGTCACCACCGGAGGCCGTGGCCGAGGGGGGCACATGAAACCGGATCTCGAAGTCGTTCACATAGGAAGCACCCAGTCGTTCAAGGCCTGGGAACATGGCTATCCCTATCCAACCGTACGCTGGCATTTTCATCCTGAATGCGAATTGCATCATGTGGTGGCCACGACCGGGCGTTGTTTCGTCGGTGACTTCGTCGGCGATTTCGGGCCCGGGCAACTGGTGTTGACCGGTCCCAATCTGCCGCATAACTGGGTCAGTGATATGGCGCCGGGGGCACAGGCGCCACTGCGCAGCAGGGTATTGCAATTCGACGAGCGATTCATCCATGACATGGTCGCGTTGTTGCCGGAGCTCTCGATCTTCCTGCCGACGCTGGCGCTGAGCCGGCGCGGCATTCTGTTTTCGACGGCGACGGCGGCCAGGGTCGGCCCGATGATCGAGGAACTGGTGGGCGCCAGCGAGATTCGCCGCATCGAAATATTCCTGTCCATCCTCGGCACCCTGAGTCGTGATCGCGACCATCGCGCCATGACCAGCAGCGCATATCATCCAGACCCTTCGGGATTCATGGCGACCGGTATCAACGAGTCGCTCGACTACATCCGCAATCACCTCACCGAGTCGTTTGGCGAACGGGAACTGGCAAAGATCTCGCGCCTGAGCACCAGCGCGTTCTCGCGTAGCTTCAGGCGGCATACCGGCATGGCGCTCAACGCCTACGTCAACCGGCTTCGCATCAACCTCGCGATCCAGCTGCTGATGAGTGAAGCGAGGCTGTCGATTACCGACATCTGTTTCGCCTCGGGTTTCAAGAACCTCTCCAATTTCAATCGGCAGTTCCTGCGACAAAAGGGTATTCCACCTTCGCGTTTCAGGGCGTTGCTGGCGGAGAACGCAGGTTTTACCGACGCCGCAGAAGTCGTGGCGGCAGCGTGAAAAGGACATCAAGTCCGTGCCGCGCCGGGCGCCAAAAAAAACAATTGCAACCTATGCATGACCAACAGGAGACCAGCATGACCAGATGTTCAGCGTCCATCGTTTCTGCGCCGGGAAACCCCGGCCGCGTGTCAGTGGCCCATTGGCTCGTGGCAGGTCTTGGTCTCGCAATGAGCGCAGCGGTGTTCGCCGCCGCCGGCGATACGGTGGCCTTTCTGATGCCCGACCAGGGCTCTACCCGGTACGAGCAAAATGACTTGCCCGGTTTCAAAGCCGAGATGAGCCGGCTATGCGCCCAATGCAAGGTGCTTTACCAGAACGCCAACGGCGACGTTGCGCTACAGCAGCGGCAGTTCAACGCGGTGATCGCGCAAGGCGCCAAGGTGATCGTGCTGGATCCGGTGGATTCGATTTCTGCCGCGCCGCTGGTCAGGCTGGCGCAGGGCAAGGGGGTCAAGGTGATTGCCTATGACCGGCCGATTCCCGCCACGCCAGCCGACTACTTCGTGTCGTTCGACAATGAAGGCATCGGCCGCGCCATCGCCGAATCGCTGGTCCAGCACCTCAGGCAGGGCAAGATCCCGACCGACAGCGGTGGCCTGCTCGAGGTGCATGGCTCGCCCGGTGACGCCGCCGCCGAGTTGATCCGGCAGGGCATCAAAGCGGGCCTGAAGGATAGCGGCTACAAGACGCTGGCCGAGATCGAGACCCCTGACTGGTCGCCGCCGAAGGCACAGCAATGGGCCAGCGGCCAGATCACGCGGTTGCGTCTGCAGATCATCGGCGTGGTGGCTGCCAACGACAGCACGGCCGCAGCCGTGATCGCCGCCTTCAAGGGGGCGGGCGTGAAGCCGGTGCCGCCGGTCACCGGCAATGACGCCACCTTGGCCGCACTGCAGCGGATCATCTCCGGCGAACAGTTCAACACGGTGGCCAAGCCCGGCGAGATCGTCGCCGCTGCCGCCGCGCGGGTCGCCGTCGGCTTCCTGTCGGGGCAGCCACAGAAGGGCGGGACCATGCTGTTCGACACACCGTCGCTACTGTTCAAGCCGGTGGTGGTGACGGCCAGGAACATGAAGGCCGAGATCATCGACAAGAGGATCGTGAGCGTCAGTCAATTGTGTGCGGGCAGTTATGCAGAAGACTGCAAGAGGCTCGGCATTTCCAATTGATGCATCTTTATTCCAGGGGGCAGCCAGCTGGCCCTTGCGCATCTGGCGTATGGCATTCCATTTTTTGCATTTTCTAATCTTGCGAGGGCAAAAAAGTATCTGTTTCGGGCAGGAAAAGTAGTGGCTAAAGCGCCGGTGGTAAATCAGTATCGGCCTTAGCGCGCAGGTCACTTGAGACCGTCGAGACAACCCCGCAGACCCAATCTCTCCAGCGCTGGACGATCACGCATCAAGGACCTCATGTCCTGGAGAACCCTCGGCCGACGAAAAAACGATTGCGCCGACTTCATAAAAAAACAGGAGACAAGCATGACAAGAGTTTCATCTGCCCGTGTATTTGCGCTGGCAAACCACGGCCGCCTGCTGGTCGCCAGTGTGCTTCTGGTCGGCCTTGCCCTGGTGGCGAGCCGGCCGGTATCTGCCGCCCCCGACGGGATGGTGGCATTTCTGATGCCTGACCAGGCCTCTACCCGTTACGAGCAACACGACTTTCCCGGCTTCAAGGCCGAAATGAGCCGGCTGTGCGCCTCCTGCAAGGTGATCTACCAGAACGCCAACGGCGACGTTGCGCAACAGCAGCGGCAATTCAATGCGGCCATTTCGCAAGGCGCCAAGGTGATTGTGCTCGACCCGGTGGATTCGACTGCCGCTGCGTCGCTGGTCAAGATGGCGCAGGGCAAGGGGGTCAGGGTGATTGCCTATGACCGGCCGATTCCCTCCACGCCTGCCGATTATTACGTGTCGTTCGACAATGAAGGTCTCGGTCGCGCCATCGCCGATTCGCTGGTGCTGCACTTGAAGCAGAACCAGGTGCCGACCGACACGGGTGGTTTGCTGGCAGTCAATGGCTCGCCCACCGACGCCGCCGCCGGATTGATCAAGAAGGGCATACAAGCAGGCTTGCAGGAAAGCGGCTACCGGACGCTGGCCGATTTCGATACGCCCGAATGGGCGCCGCCGAAGGCACAGCAGTGGGTCAGTGGACAGATCACCCGGTTCCGTTCGCAGATCATCGGCGTGGTAGCGGCAAACGACGGCACCGGTGGTGCCGCGATTGCAGCCTTCAAGGCAGCCGGTGTCAATCCCTTGCCTCCGATTACCGGCAACGACGGCACGCTGGCTGCATTGCAGCTGATCGTTTCCGGCGACCAGTTCAACACGATTTCCAAGCCGAGCGAGATCGTCGCTGCGGCCGCCGCGCGGGTTGCCGTGAACTTCCTGTCGGGCCAGCCGCAGGAGCCCGGCACCACACTCTACGGCACGCCTTCCCAGTTGTTCCTGCCGGTGGTGATAACGGCGACCAACTTGAAGGCTGAGATGGTCGACAAGAAGATCGTGAGCGCCCGGCAATTGTGCGTCGGACGTTATGCAGAGGGCTGCAAGAAGCTCGGTATTTCCGAGTGATGGGAGCAGTGATCCTCGCCGAGACCACATGGCCCGGCGCGGCCCCGACAACATCCGAGGTGGCCAATTGATGACTGATTCACGCGAGACCGTGCGCAAGAGCGCTACGCCGGTGCTGAGCCTGCATAAGATTTCCAAACGTTTCGGCGCGGTCTCTGCGCTGACCGACATCGATATGGAGGTCCATGCCGGGGAGGTGGTGGCGCTGGTGGGCGACAACGGCGCCGGCAAGTCGACCCTGGTCAAGGTGCTGGCGGGGGTTCACCAGCCGACCAGCGGCAGCATCACCTTCGGCGGCAAGCAGGTCAAGCTGGATAGTCCCAATGCGGCGCTCGACCTGGGCATCGCGACGGTATTCCAGGACCTGGCCCTGTGCGAAAACCTGGACGTGGTGGCCAACATCTACCTGGGGCGGGAGCTGTCTCCCTTCGCTTTGGACGAGGTGGCCATGGAACTCAAGACCTGGACCCTATTGAACGAACTGGCCGCCCGCATCCCGAATGTGCGCGATGTGGTGGCGTCGCTCTCGGGCGGGCAGCGGCAGACGGTCGCCATTGCCCGTTCGCTGTTGCTGGCGCCCAAGCTGGTGGTGCTCGACGAGCCTACGGCGGCACTGGGCGTGGCGCAGACGGCAGAAGTGTTGAACCTGATCGAACGGGTGCGCGAACGCGGTTATGCCGTGATCATCATTAGTCACAACATGGAAGACGTGCGGGCCGTCGCTGATCGCATCGTGGTGCTGCGGCTAGGCCGCAACAATGGCGTGTTCTATCCGGATTCATCCAATCAGGAGCTGGTGGCCGCGATCACCGGCGCTACCGAAAATGCCGTCTCGCGCCGCGCTACCCGACACCAGGCAAAAAATGAGACGCAACCAACGACGCCAGGGACGACCGCATCATGAGCATTCAAGAAGAGCCTTCGTCGCCGCCTGCGCAGCTTGATCGCAGCGATGTCCGCGTCAGTCATGCCGACGGCATGGCGGCGAGCTTGTCGGCTTTCGCGGCGCGGGTACGCGCCGGCGACCTGGGCGCGTTGCCGGTGGTGGTCGGGCTGGTGATCATCTGGAGCGTATTCGGTTTTCTCAATCCGGTCTTCTTCTCGGCCGACAACCTGACCAACCTGTTATTCGACAGCTCCACCACCGGTGTCATCGCCCTGGGGATCGTATGCGTATTGATGCTCGGCCAGATCGATCTGTCAGTCGGCTCCATCAGCGGCTTTTCATCGGCGCTGTTCGGTACGCTGTGGGTCAACCAGGGCTGGCCCGTGCTGGGCGCCATTGCCGTGGCGTTGCTCATGGGCGCGCTCATCGGCGTGGTCTATACCATCTTGTTCAATCGCATCGGCATGCCCAGTTTCGTCGCCACGCTGGCAGGCTTGCTGGCGATCCTGGGATTGCAGCTCTATGTGCTCGGGCCCAGCGGATCGATCAATCTGCCTTACGATTCGATGCTGGTCGACTTCGGGCAAACGATGGTCATTTCATCGCCCTGGTCGTACTTGCTGGCGCTGCTGCCGGGGATCGTGATGATGCTGACCGGCCTGCGCACCCGCGCACGGCGTCAGGCGGTCAACCTGTCTGCGCCGTCGGTGGCCGCACTGGCGCTGCGCGCCGTGGCCGTCACGCTGCTGCTGGAGGCAGTGGTGGCCTACCTGGGGCAGTCGCGCGGTGTGCCGTTGATGTTCGGCCTGTTTGTCGCCTTGGCGGTGGTGATGGATTATGCGTTCAAGCGCACCCGCTGGGGGCGATCGATGCATGCCGTCGGCGGCAACCGGGAGGCGGCGCGCCGGGCCGGCATCAACGTCGACATGATCTTTGCCAGCGCATTCATGCTGTGTGCCGCACTGGCTGCCTTGGGCGGGGTGCTGGCTGCAGCGCGACTTGCCGCGGCCAGCCAGCAGGCCGGTAGCGGCGACGTCAATCTCAACGCAATTGCCGCCGCAGTGATCGGCGGCACCAGTCTGTTCGGTGGTCGCGGCAGCGCCTATGCAGCGGTGCTCGGCATCATCGTGATCCAGTCGATTGCCAGCGGCCTGACGCTGCTCAATCTATCGTCCTCGCTGCGCTTCATGATTACCGGCGGCGTGCTTGCGATCGCCGTCATTGTGGATTCGCTGGCGCGGCGTTCGCGCATGTCGAACGGTCGTGCCTGAGCACGACCGTCAACCCAAGCCAACCTGGAGAATCACAGCATGACTCAATCCCTCAAGGGGCGGATCGCGGCCATCACCGGAGCCGCGTCCGGCATCGGCCTCGAATGTGCGCGTGCGCTGGTCGCAGCCGACGCCAAGGTGGTTCTTATCGACCGTGATGGCGACAAGCTGGAGCAGGCGCGCCGTGAACTCGGGAGCCATGCGTTCGCACTGCAGGTCGATCTGCTCAAGCCGCACGAGAATTCGTCCATGCTGCCCAGGATACTGGCGCTGACGGGTGGTCTTCACATATTCCACGCCAACGCCGGCGCCTATGTCGGTGGCGATGTGGCAGAGGGCAGCCCTGACGAATGGGACCGCGTGCTCAACCTGAATGTCAATGCGGCGTTCCGTTCGGTGCATGCGGTACTACCGCATCTGGTTGCGCAGAAATCGGGCGACATCATTTTTACCAGTTCCATTGCCGGTATCGTCCCGGTGGTGTGGGAGCCGGTTTATACGGCATCCAAGTTTGCGGTGCAGGCGTTCGTGCATACCCTCCGGCGCCAGCTTTCCCGGCACGGGGTGCGGGTGGGCGCGGTGGCGCCTGGGCCGGTGGTGACAGCGCTGCTTGACGACTGGCCCAAGGCCAAGATGGATGATGCGCTGGCGTCGGGCAGCCTGATGCAGCCCAGGGAGGTAGCCGATTGCGTCATGTTCATGCTGACCCGACCGGCCAACGTGACCATTCGCGATATCGTGGTACTGCCTAACAATGTCGACCTGTGAAATACACCGCGACTTCAAGCATGCAACATAGCGCCACCATCGGCGTGGATGTCGGCACCGGCAGCGCGCGCGCAGGGGTATTCGATCTGCAGGGGCATCTGCTCGCCAGCGCCAAGAATGACATCAGGCTGTTCCATCAGCCGGGTTCCATCGTGGAGCAGTCCAGCAACGAAATATGGGCGGCTGTCTGCGCCTCGGTGCAGCAAGCGCTGGCCGGCTCGGGGATGACGCCAGAACAGGTGATCGGTATCGGCTTTGACGCGACCTGTTCACTGGTGGTGCTGGGCGAAGGCGGAGAGCCGCTGTCGGTGGCGGCAGACGGAGATCCCGAGCACAACATCATGGTCTGGATGGACCATCGCGCCATTGTCCAGGCCGACCGCATCAATGCGATCGGTCACGAGGTGCTGAACTATGTGGGCGGGCGTATTTCGCCCGAGATGGAAACACCCAAGCTGTTGTGGCTGCGTGAGAACAAGCCCGACGTGTTCGATCGTGCCTGGCAGTTCATGGACTTGACTGATTTCCTGACCTGGCGCGCCAGCGGCGATCTGGCCAGATCCATCTGCACCGTCACGTGCAAGTGGACCTATCTGGCGCATGAGCGCCGCTGGGACGAAAGTTATTTTCACGCCATCGGTCTTGGTGTGCTGGCCGACGAAGCCTTTGCCAGGATTGGCCAGCGCATCGTCGCGCCGGGCACCGCGCTGGGCCAGGGGCTCACGCCGCAAGCGGCGCTGCAGCTGGGCTTGTGCGCCGGCACGCCGGTGGCCGCCGGCGTCATTGATGCGCATGCCGGCGGGATCGGCACGGTGGGTGTCGATGGCGATCCCTTCACGTCGCTGGCTTATGTCTTCGGCACCTCGTCCTGCACCATGAGCAGCACGCGCGAACCGGTGTTCGTGCCGGGCGTGTGGGGGCCGTATTTTTCGGCGATGGTGCCGGATGCCTGGCTCATCGAAGGAGGGCAATCGGTGGCTGGCGCGGCCATCGACCATTTGTTGTCGATGCACCCGTTCGCCAGCGTAGCCCAGCGGCAGGCGCGCGAAAAGGGGCGCTCCTTGCTGGCCACGCTGGCCGAGCGGATCCAGCAGCAGGAAGCGTCCCTGTCTGATGCCGTGTTGCTGGCCAAGGGCTTGCATGTGGTGCCGGAGTTTCTTGGCAATCGCGCGCCGCTGGCCGACCCGCATGCGCGCGCCGTGATCGTGGGTCTGGGCATGGAACGCGACATGACGAGCTTGCTGGCGCTGTACGTTGCGGGCATGTGCGGCATTGCGTATGGGCTGCGCCAGATCATTGATGCGCAAGCGGTAGCCGGCGCGCCGATCGAACGCATCATGATCAGTGGCGGTGCGGGACGGCCTGACCTGGTGCGCCAGTTGCTGGCCGACGCCACCGGCAAGCCGGTGCTGGTCAACGAGACGGACGAGCCGGTGTTGCTGGGCGCGGCGATACTGGGCAGCGTGGCCGCCGGCATCTATGGCGACGTCGCCGCGGCAATGGCCGGCATGTCGCGCGTGAGCAGGCGCGTGGAGCCTTGCGGCGGGGTGATTGCAACGTTGCATGATGCGCGGTTTGCTGCGTTCGGGCGGTTGCAGGGGATGGCGCGGGAGTTGCGGTGAGAGAATCTTGCTTTGTCGGCGGGAGATGTATAAATAAAAATGCTTGTTACTGTATTGGCTCGGCCAAACCTGGCCACACATCATGCGGCTAATACATATGCTTGCGTCGGAGTCTTCAACCCAAGAGCCTGGTGTGGACGCAGGTTGTTATAAAAGCCAATCCACTTATTGCAAGGAATTCCGGGGTCAATTCATCGTTATCAGTTAGATATTTATTCGTCACTGAATCAGCTCTGCTTCATGGCTTCCTCATTTGTCAGGAAGCCATTTTTTTAAGCCTTTAGTGTTGCAAGCTAATGATTTCATTTTCAAAAAAATAAGTTTCCTATTTATGTCGTCTTATTTTTTAGTTTGCAGGCATTAACAGGCGCAATAAAAAATCCTCCAGCGGGAAAGGCTGGTTACATTTATTTACAGTTGAGATAGAATTTCCATTGGGCACAATTCTCATTGATTGAGATTTTTTGTGCGGTGACTGCCGTTCTTTGAGCCCAGATCATGCCGAGGCGAATTCAGCCGCTGAGACGTTAGGCAAGCGGCTCATTGCGATCCACATTTTTTTTCGATCAAGATAGTTGACCATGCTCAGCTGCCTTTTTTGTGTGCAATTTTAAGAACATGAGAATCTCTTTGGGACAATTTGTCTTCCTGTTGATAGTTGGGTTGGTTTTTCAAGTTTTCCCGCCCATCGCTGATGCGCAAGCCGTGAACGGGAAATACCTCACCGAAAAAGAAGTGAGGGAAAAATATCGCACTTGCGAAGATGGTTGGTATAGCGGCCCTCAGCCAGGAAAAGCGCGCTTCACCAGAGATCCTTGG
>NZ_JAIUCY010000019.1 GCF_020179755.1 Herbaspirillum sp. alder98 | reverse complement strand
TGCTAATGAGAGCAACCTCAATAAGGCAATTTCCAAATTTCCTTACGTCATCGAGATCCCTGAGTGGTATTCGGACAAGATAGCGGAGATTGATCGCAATAAAGGCTTCAATGCTTCGCAGACGGTCCGGGAAGCATTTGGCGTCGATGAGAAAAAATAAGAAATAGAAGATAGAACTTGCCAATCACTAGCCCAAGTGAAGTTCTTAAATATATCGATTTGACGGGGGACTTACATTATTCCGTGCATGCGGGGAGACGGGTAATGCCGAGGGAAAAAATACATAGTTTTTATTCACGAATCTTAGATGGTTATTTGTCAGCCCCAGCAACCAGTTGGTAATTTCTTCGTTCTCGGGCCCACGCTTGCTGATGTAGCGATAGCAGGCTTCGCCCACCTTGAACGCCTGGTAAGCAAGCTTGATCGACACACCGCTCTCTTGAACAACGCGTTTGGCCATCTCGCTACGACGAGATGGCTTCACCAGTTTTTTCGAGGGCCTCGGCCACGATCTCGGCCTTGAGCTTTTCTTCGATGTACATCCCGGCGCAGCCGGGCGTTTCCGCTCCCAGTGACCTGCCCCCAACAATCCTGCTCATCAGAGCGAGTGGGAGAACTGAGTGATAGACGTGGTCCTACTTGGAATTATTCGACGCTGGTACATCAGAGACTGCATCTCGATCAGGGAAATCTCCCGTCGGCTGGGCATCTCTCGAAACACGGTTCGTCGCTAGATCCGATCCGGAGCAATCGGGTCTTCCTACCTCTCCAGGCGATCATCCAGCGCCCTAGATGAATTCGCGCCGCGACTTTCTGCCTGGCTCAGCGCTGAGCCAGGCAGATCTTGCAAGCAAAGACGAGCCCTGAACAGATGTTCCTGAACTTAAGAGAATTTACCTTCAGCCGGCAAGGGAAGGTGGACCAAATGGAGAGGGGAATCGGCGAGCAGATCAACAATCAGCTGGTTCTTTGCATGATTTCTGGATGTGGTTTTAATAATAAGTGAATAAAAAATTACCCATGTAAATTTATTTTTGAAAATACTCGTTACATCTATTTACAACGAGCATGCAATTGCCGAAAATCACTGTTCTCGCAAAATGAGATTTTTTGATGGGGTATTGACCTGGCGAGTGCAAGGCACAAGCAGCGTGGGTGGATGCGATGAGAGTGCGTCGAAGGTAGCGGCTTTCTAGTTTGCTGTGAAAAAAGCAGGATTGCAAAGTTGTGCAACCAAGCGTCTATTTTTTCGATGCAGATAGATAGAACGTGGGTGGAATGTTAGAGGTGTACGTTCTCCTACCGTTTTTGGGGGAGGCATATGTCAACAGGATTTCTTATCTAGCGCTGAGTGGAAGAATTTAATGGCAATTTGGGGCCGGCTTTGTCGCAATTTCACGTTTTTGAAATTTGCACTATTGGTCGCATTTGGCGTGTGTCTGATTATTCAGAGTCCCTGGCGTTCACTGGGGGTACTTCCTTCGGATGCTATGTTGATTCCAGTCAGACCGTTCGACGTCAGTGTCTATAAGTCCAGAACCTCCGATGCTATCTTCAAAAATAGAAGTGTTCCTGCTGAGGAGATTGTTATCCCCTCGTGGCACTTTAATGAAGGGGTTGATATTCGGTCTTTTGTCTCTGACTTAAAGAAAAGGGGCAAGCCAGAGGCAACTATTTGGTTCTATCAAACGGGTAATAATCGGGTGGTTGCTCGAATTGACATCAATGAGATCAATATTTTGTCTCAAGATCGCGCCAAGAAAAATCTAGAAGGCGGGGCGAAGGTTAGAAATGGCTTCGGTATGTTGGCTTGGTTTTTCGGCATAGCTTTCGCATGTTCGTGGATGCGTCCAGACAGACTCAAAAATACTTCAAAGAATTAGAAGCAATGAGTTCTTTGTTCATATAAGAATTATTAAATATGATCGCACCAAAGCGAATTTTATTATTGGTTATAGCCATAGTGCTCTTAGCCAGCTTATGCAAAGGTGCAATTTCTGTCGCGAATGAAGATGTTGTAAAAAAATTACCAGAGAATTTATTCGCATCAGAGCCCTTTGTTGAAGGGCAGCTAAACGGGGTGCAAATTCGAGTTCCTGCCAACTATATGAAAGGACCGCACTCTTTCATGGTGGAGTACGGGGACGACCATCCGTGGGATGCAAGTAATTCTGGTGAAAAGAGGACTTCGCATTCTCTTGGGTCACCCATCGTGAATCTGTCGGTGTATGTGCATCAAGGAGATTTAGCGCCTCTGACAGCAGCTAACTATTCAAGCTGGGTTCATTCCGTAGAAAAAGGCAGCGGAGATGATTGGGTTGAGTTTTCGTATCAGGGGAATTTGCCGGAGTTCTCGAGTTGGGGGATGGATAACTTTCTGAACAGGTTTTACGTAAACCGGAAATACGTAGTTTCTTCATCTATTAGATTCGAAAAGGTTAGTGGTACGTTTCATGGCCTAGTTATGGAAAAAACGGCGCCTGTAGATGAGTTGAAGTATGACCGTAATAACTACCATTATTACTATCGCCGAGCCGGTTCTAGGATTGCCACATTCATTGAGTGCCGAGCAGGGCCTCCTCCCGTTCCAGGGGGAAGCTTTATCTGCCGACATTATTTTTCTATGTGGCCTGAAGCAGCTGTACAAGGATTCATCAGATACCCGGTCGATAAACTGAGTGAATGGAGTGATCTTGAAGACAAAGCAAAAAAGATCTTTCTTCAGTTTTTTGTTGGCTGTTTACCGTCAGCGCCAGCATGCCCTCTGAATAAAAATTAAACATGCCAACGAAAATTCCACAGATCATAACAACTGCTGACATACGCTGGCTAAAAGAGATGGTTGCAGCTGGTGGGGCTAGCCAGGCTTACACCTGGTTGGCAGATAAAGGATATCCCTATCCTTTGCTCGCAAGAGGAGTGGTGAATAGCGATACATTGTCGGGTGTGTCCGCCCTGACGTTCATGGATCGTCACGCTATCAAGCAAACCGGCACTATGCTGTCGCGTGATCAAGAGGTGCAAATCAAGCAAGATATGGCGAACGCATGTCTTGATTAGTTGATACGGTCGGCTGATGCGGTAATCCCCCCATTTCTAGCGTTTGGTAGAAGTAGAAACGTCAAGCAGCCATGGCCAGCCGCTGTTTCGGGGTAAATCCGCCCAAGGTCATGTTAGGGCGTTCGTGTAATGACCCACTAAAAACCTGCTCAGTAGATAATCCTGAAAGGAAATCAAAGTGAGCAAGGTCATGGAAGAAGAATTCAAGCGTTGGACAGCCAAGCGCAAAGCGGCGCTGGTGATGGAAATCATCCAGGGAAAGACGACGGTGGCCGAGGCTAGCCGATCGTTTGATATCCCGCCTTCAGAGATCGAGGAATGGGTCGATGACGGGCGTAAGGGGATGGAGAATGCCCTTCGTGCCAAGCCCTTGGACGTCAAGGAGCAGTACGAGCGCCAGCTCAAGGAGCTGCAAGAAGCCTATGGTGAAGCCATGTTGGAGCTGCGCGCCAGAAAAAAATTGGCGTCCCTGCTGGGCGAGGAAGACAAGTAATCGAGACCATCCGCCATGGACTCAAAGAAGATGGTTTCGATGTGGCCGTCAGCAAGATCTGCGTGTGGTTTGGGATTCCCAGGCGCACCGCCTACTACAAGTCTGTGAAGACCGAGCCCAAAGTGCAGGAACGCTTTGCCGAACCCATCCGCAAGATGATTCTGGAGGAACCGTCCTTCGGTTATCGCACGGTGGCAGGTCTGCTCGGGTTCAACAAGAATACGGTGCAGCGGATCTTTCAGATCAGACGTTGGCAAGTCAAGAAGCGGTCGATTGGCTTTCGCCCCAGGGTGAAAGCCTTGCCATCGGTGGCCACAGGACCCGACCAGCGCTGGGCAACCGATCTGTGTCGGATCTGGGCGGGACGCGATGGCTGGGCGGTGTTGGCGCTGGTTATTGACTGCCACACGCGGGAATTACTGGGCTGGCATCTGTCTCGTTCAGGAAAGTCGAAGACGGCCGAGTCTGCGTTGGAGCAGGCGCTGATCGCGCGTTATGGTTCGCTGGGCCGCGTGACGGCGCCGTTCTTGCTCAGGTCCGACAATGGTCTGGTGTTCACCAGTCGCAGTTACATGGCCTTGGTGCGCAGCTATGGGCTGATGCAGGAGTTCATTACACCGCACTGCCCGCAGCAGAATGGTATGGTCGAGCGCGTCATCCGAACCCTGAAGGAACAATGCGCTCATCGGCATCGCTTCGAAACATTGCAGCACGCCAGTCGAGTCATTGGTGACTGGATTGGCTTTTATAACAACCAGCGGCCCCACCAGGCACTGAGTATGAAGACCCCGGCTGAGGCATTTGCATTAGCCGCATAAAGTGAGCAGGTTTGGCTGGGTCATTACATTCGTGGTTGTAGGTCCACATCCAGTTAGTCGCAAATTGCTGAACGTGCTCCAGATCGTCCCATTGATATTGCGGTAGCCATTCGTAGCGCACTGTCCTGTTGAACCGTTCTACATAAGCATTCTGTTGTGGCTGTCCAGGCTGGATGTATTGCAGTTCTATGCCCGTCTGTTGTGCCCAATGGGTCATTGCACCACTCAGATACTCCGGGCCGTTGTCGCAACGAATTGCACGCGGCTTGCCTCGCCATTCGATGATACGTTTCAGACTGCGAATTACCCGCTTCGATGGCAGTGACAGATCTACCTCGATGCCCAGCGCCTCCCTATTGAAGTCGTCGATGACATTGAACACGCGGATACTTCGCCCGTCTGCCAGCTGATTGTGTATGAAGTCCATCGACCGGGTCTGGTTAGAGCCGCCAGGTACGGCAAGCGGGTGGGGCACTTCTCGAATCAACCGCTTGCGCGGCTTGATGCGTAGGTTCAGCTCCAGTTCGCGGTAAATGCGGTAGACGCGCTTCTGATTCCATCCGAAGCCACAGACGTTAAGCAGATACAGGAAGCACAGACCGAAGCCCCAATTCCGATGATTATCAGTCAGGCGGAGCAGCCAGTTGGCGATCTCCTCATCCTCCGGCTTGCGCTTGCTGACGTAGCGATAGCAGGCCTCGCTCACCTTGAATGCCTGGCAGGCAAGCTTGATCGGCATGCCGCGTTCTTGAACAGCCCGTTTAGCCATCTCGCTACGGCGAGATGTCCTCACCAGTTTTTTTTGAGTGCCTCGGCCACGATCTCGGCCTTGAGTTTCTCTTCGATGTACATCTTGCGCAGCCGAGCATTCTCGGCTTCCAGCTCTTTCATGCGTGCCATCATTGAGACCTCCATGCCGCCGTACTTCGAGCGCCACTGGTAGAACGTCGCGGTGCTGATGCCCAGCTCGCGGCAGATGTCCGGAGCACCAAGACCAGTCTCGACTCGCTTGATGGCATCAATGATCTGGCTGTCCGTGAATTTCGATCTCTTCATGTGTAGAACTCCTCAGTGAGAAAATTCTACTTCTGACGACGCGAGTTTTAAGGGGGGGCGATTACCAATGTTTAGACCACAATCCTGCTCATCAGAGCGAGTGGGAGAACGGAGTGATAGACGTGGCCCTACTTGGAATTATTCGACGCAGGTACATCAGAGACTGCATCTCGATCAGGGAAATCTCCCGTCGGCTGGGCATCTCTCGAAACACGGTTCGTCGCTAGATCCGATCCGGAGCAATCGGGTCTTCCTACCTCTCCAGGCGATCATCCAGCGCCCTAGATGAATTCGCGCCGCGACTTTCTGCCTGGCTCAGCGCTGAGCCAGGTAAATCTTGCGAGCAAAGACTAGCCATGAACAGAGGTTCCTGAACTTAAGAGAATTTACCTTCAGCAGGCAAGGGAAGGTGGACCAAATGGAGAGGGGAATCGGCGAGAAAATCAACAATCAGCTGGTTCTTTGCATGATTTTTGGATGTGATTTTAATAATAAGTGAATAAAAAATTAACCATGTAAATTTATTTTTGAAAATACCCGTTACATCTATTTACAACGAGCATGCAATTGCCGAAAATCACTGTTCTCGCGAAATGAGATTTTTTGGATGGGGGTATTGACCTAGCGAGTGCAACGCACAAACCGGGAAATACCTCACCGAAAAAGAAATGGGGGAAAAATATCGCACTTGTGAGGAGGGTTGGTATAGCGGCCCTCAGCCAGGAAAAGCGCGCTTCACCAAAGATCCGTGGGCGGGTTGTTGCTCCAGAATTTGCGCAGCGCTTTTGTCTGCCCGCAGGCTTTGTGAGTACGGATCTTGAAGGCGCAGAAGCGCTCGCGTTTCATTTGAAGCGAAACGACGATGAGGTGGGATGCGGTTTCGCCGGGAATCCGGATGCTTGTGTCGGCGAGACTGCCGTTCTTTGAGCCCAGATCATGTCGAGGCGAATTCAGCCGCTGGGACATTAGGCAAGCGGCTCATTGCGATCCACATTTTTTTTCGATCAAGATAGTTGACCATGCTCAGCGGCCTTTTTTGTTCACGGTGACGGTGCGCTGGCGATCAACTGGATGCCGGGTAGGCGTCCTTTTTTGGGTGCAATTTTAAGAACATGAGAATCTCTTTGGGACAATTTGTCTTCCTGTTGATAGTTGGGTTCGTTTTTCAAGTTTTCCCGCCTATCGTTGATGCGCAAGCCGTGAACGGGAAATACCTCACCGAAAAAGAAGTGAGGGAAAAATATCGCACTTGCGAAGATGGTTGGTATAGCGGCCCTCAGCCAGGAAAAGCGCGCTTCACCAGAGATCCTTGG
>NZ_JAIUCY010000018.1 GCF_020179755.1 Herbaspirillum sp. alder98 | reverse complement strand
GCCTGCACGAACTGAAGCTGATCGTCGACCTGATCTACGAAGGCGGCATCGCCAACATGAACTACTCGATCTCGAACAACGCCGAATACGGCGAATACGTGACCGGCCCGCGCATCATCAACGAAGAGAGCAAGGCGGTGATGAAGAAGGTGCTGGCCGACATCCAGACTGGCGAATACGCCAAGAGCTTCATCCTGGAAAGCCGTGCCGGCGCACCAACCCTGCTGTCGCGTCGTCGCATCAACGCCGAGCACCAGATCGAAGTCGTGGGCGAGAAACTGCGCGCCATGATGCCCTGGATCAAGGCTAACAAGCTGGTCGACCAAACCAAGAACTAATCACGTTACTCCGTCGTGCCGGCGAAGGCCGGTACCCAGTGTCGTTATGCACGTCGGATGATGCGCATCGAAAGACACTGGGTCCTGACTTTCGTCAGGACGACGGCGGTGGGGGTATAAGTAACCCGTCGTGCCGGCGAAGGCCGGTACCCAGCGTCGTTATGCACGTCGGATGACGCGCACCGAAAGCCACTGGTTCCTGACTTTCGTCAGGATGACGGCGGTGGCGTTATAACTATCCTGTCCGCTCCGCATGCAGTAACATCGTCACTCCAACCTCATCCAGGAGTGCTCCACGATGCAACTGATAGGCATGCTCGATTCCCCCTTCGTCCGTCGCGTTGCCATTTCACTGCAATTGCTGGGATTGCCATTTCAACATCAGTCGGTCTCCGTCTTTCGTCACTTCGAGCGCTTCGGCGAAATCAACCCGGTGGTCAAAGCGCCCACGCTGGTATGCGACGACAACGAAGTGCTGATGGATTCGACCTTGATTCTCGAGTATGCCGAAGCCTTGTCGGCCGAGGTCTCGGGGCACAGCCTGACGCCGGATGATATCCCCGGCTTGCAGCGGGCGCTGCGTATCACGGGCCTGGCCCTGGCGGTGTGTGAAAAGAGTGTGCAGATTGTCTACGAACACCAGCTGCGTCCGGCCGAGAAATTGCATGCGCCGTGGCTGGAGCGGGTGCGCGGCCAGTTGCTGGCCGCTTGCGCCGCGCTTGAGGATGAATATGCCCTGCGTCAGGTCGTGCCGACCAGCGCCACCATCGACCAGGCCACCATCACCACTGCAGTCGCCTGGTATTTCGTGCAGCAGACAGTGCCGCAATTCGTGGCGGCAGCCGATCATCCGTCATTGGTGGCCCTGTCTGCGGCCGCCGAGCGGCTGCCCGAGTTTGCTGCCGCGCCTTACGGCGACGGTACCTTCGTCTGGCCTGCCTGAGCGTCTTCCGCCAGTAACTGCTCGATGTCGGAAATCATTTCTTCCGGCCGGGTCTGCGGCGCGTAGCGGCGAAACACCGTGCCGTCGCGGCGCACCAGGAACTTGGTGAAGTTCCATTTGATGGCTTTGCTGCCGAGCAGGCCGGGCGCTTTTTGCTTGAGAAAGCGAAATAGCGGATCGGCCTCGTCACCGTTGACCTCGACCTTGGCAAACAGCGGAAAACTGACCCCGAACTTGCTCTCGCAAAACGCGCCGATCTCTTCGGCGCTGCCGGGCTCCTGTTTGCCGAACTGGTTGCAGGGAAAACCCAGCACCGCCAGGCCGCGCTCGCCGAACTGGCGATGGATGTGCTCCAGGCCGTTGTACTGGGGCGTGAAGCCGCATTTGCTGGCGGTGTTCGCAATCAGCATCACCTTGCCGCGCAATTGCGCCAGGTCGAAGTCGCTGCCATCGGCCAGTTTGGGATGAAAGTCGTAGACGTTGGTCATGCGGGGTCCTTGAAGATGTCCTGGGCGCCATTCTAAACCTCGCCGTGCCCGACGTCTCGGCAGCCGCGATCGGACACGCTTTCGGGTGAGCGTGCATGCGCCCTGGCGCATTCGACCGCGATTTCGCGCCGGTGCAGCAATTCCTGCAAACAGGCATCCAGCGTCTGCATGCCGGCGCCGGCGGCGGTCTGGATGGCAGAGTAGATCTGGGCCGTCTTGCCTTCGCGGATCAGGTTGCGAATCGCCGGGGTGCACAGCATCACTTCATGCGCGGCGATCCGGCCGCTGCCATCGCGCTTCTTCAGCAGGACCTGCGACACCACCGCCAGCAACGACTCGGCCAGCATGGCGCGCGCGGTTTCCCGTTCGCCCGCCGGAAACACATCGACAATGCGATCCACCGTCTTGGCCGCCGATGCCGTATGCAAGGTCGCCAGCACCAGATGCCCGGTCTCGGCGGCGGTCAGCGCCATGCGGATGGTCTCGGCATCACGCAGCTCGCCCACCAGCAGCACGTCGGGGTCTTCACGCAGCGCCGCGCGCAAGGCGCTGTCGAAGCAGAGGGTGTGACAGCCTATCTCGCGCTGGCTGACCAGCGAGCGGCGCGACTCATGCAACACTTCGATGGGATCTTCGATGGTCAGGATATGCGCCGCGCGATGCTGGTTGATGTGCTCCAGCATGGCGGCCAGGGTAGTGCTCTTGCCCGAGCCGGTAGGGCCGGTGACCAGCAGCAGGCCACGGGTGCGCATGACCAGGTCGGCGCAGATGGGCGGTGCGCCGATGGCGTCGAGTCGGGGCGCGGCGGCGGCAAGCGGACGGATCGCCGCGGCCGCGCCACGCTGCTGGATGAAGGCATTGACCCGAAAGCGGCCCAGCTGCGCATGCTGGAAGCAGAAGTCGCATTCGTGGCGCGCCGCGTAGCGCTGGCGTTGCTCTTCGGTCATCATGCCAGCCAGCATGCCGCGTAGCGTCTGGTCGCTTAGCGGCGCCAGGTTGATGCGACGGATTTCGCCATGTACCCGCAACAGCGGCGGCAGGCCAGCTGAAAGATGCAGGTCCGAGGCCTGATTTCTTGCGCTGAACGCCAGCAGGTCAACGATGTCCATTTATAATCCTCGCGGAGAAGCGCCAAAACAACCGTTTCAACTCATTTTTTCATTCCCCGCAGGCTCGCCGTCCCGGCCCGGATTATGTCGTCAATCGCTACAAACTTGCAAGAGTTGCAACAAAAGATCGCGGTCGCTGCCGAACAGGCGCAACGCGCTCCGGCATCGGTGCAACTGCTCGCGGTGTCCAAGACCTTCGGGCCGTCGGCAGTGCTGGAGGCGGTGCGCGCCGGCCAGCGGGCATTTGGTGAAAACTATTTGCAGGAGGCGCTCGACAAGATCGACGCCGTAGCGGCGCTGGCGCCAGAGGTCGTGCTGCAGTGGCATTTCATCGGCCCGATCCAGAGCAACAAGACGCGGCCTATCGCGGAGCGCTTCGACTGGGTGCATTCGGTCGACCGCGAAAAGGTCGCCCGCCGCCTGTCAGAGCAACGTCCGGCGGCGCTGGCGCCACTCAACATCTGCCTGCAGGTCAACATCAGCGGTGAAGCCAGCAAGAGTGGATTGTCGCCGGAAGAGTTACCGCAAGTCGCCGCGCAGGTGGCGCGCTTGCCGGGCCTGCGCTTGCGCGGCCTGATGGCGATCCCGGAAGCGACCGATGACGTCGCCCGTCAGCATGCCGCGTTTGCCGCCGTGCGCGCACTGTATGATCGATGTCGCGCCGACGGGCTGGCGCTCGATACCCTCTCGATGGGCATGTCGGCCGATATGTCGGCGGCCATTGCCGAGGGGGCGACCATCGTGCGCATCGGCAGCGCCATCTTCGGCCATCGTTCCATCCAACCAATCAGGAGTTGAATTGAAAATTGCATTCATCGGCGGCGGCAACATGGCCGCAGCGCTCATCGGCGGTCTGGTCGGCAAGGTTGCCGAGCCCGCCAACGTCCATGTAGTGGATCTCAACGCCGAGGCATTGCAGTCGCTCAAGACGCGCTTCGGCGTCAGCATTGCCGGCGCCATCGATGGCAGCGTGGCCAGCGCCGACGTGGTGGTGCTGGCGGTCAAGCCGCAGCAGATGCGCGACGTGGTGGCGCAGCTCAAGCCCGTCATCGGCGCCCAGTTGATCGTGAGCATCGCCGCCGGCATTCGCATGGCCGATATCTCGCGCTGGCTCGACGGGCATCAGGCGGTGGTGCGCGCCATGCCCAATACGCCGGCATTGATCGGCCGCGGCATCAGCGGCGTGGTGGCCTGCGAGCAGGTGTCGACCTTGCAGCGGGCCCAGGCCGATTCGATCCTCAAGGCGGTCGGCGAGACCGTCTGGGTCGGCCACGAAGAACAACTCGATGCCGTCACCGCGATTTCCGGCAGCGGCCCGGCCTATGTGTTCTATTTTCTCGAGGCGATGGAACAGGCCGCCCTCGAACTCGGCCTGTCGGCCGCAGAAGGCCTGGCGCTGGCCAAGGCCACCTTTGCCGGCGCGACCGAGCTGGCGCAGCGTTCCGAGGAACCGGTGTCGACCCTGCGTGAACGCGTCACCTCCAAGGGGGGCACGACCTATGCCGCCTTGACCAGCATGGAGCAGTCCGGGGTCAAGGATGCGATCGTCACTGCGCTCAAGGCGGCCGCTTCCCGTAGCAAGGAACTGGGCGACGAGTTCGGCCAGGCCTGATGAAGAAAACGGCATCACGATTTGCGGCATGGCCGCTGCTGGCATTGCTGTGGTTGGCCGGTTGTGCATCCACCGCAGACAGCGATGGTTACTACACCGTGCAGCGCGGCGACACGCTCTACAGCATCGGCCGCGACTTCGACCAGAGCCCGGGCAACCTGACCGCCTGGAACCGGCTGCGCAATCCCAACGACCTGGAAGTCGGTCAACGCATCCTGGTGCGCCCGCCCGGTAACGTGGTGGCGCGCACCGGCGCCGGCCAGACTCCGCGCGCGGCCACCCCGGCGCCGGCCCGCAAGCCAGCGGCTCCCGCCCGCCCGGCGACCAAGCCGGCGGCCAAGGAGGATGATGCTCCGGCCCCGGCCGACGCCCGCATCGACTGGGCCTGGCCGACCCAGGGCAAGTCGGCGCCCAGCGCCGACAGCTACAAGAAGGGGATCGACATTGCCGGGTCCGAAGGACAGGCGGTGCAGGCCGCCGCCGCCGGCAAGGTAACCTATGCCGGCCATGGCATTCGCGGCTATGGCAACATGGTCATCATCAAGCACACGTCGGTGCTGTTGTCGGTGTACGCCCACAACAAGACCATCACGGTCAAGGAAGGCCAGACCGTCACCCGTGGCCAGCAGATCGGTACCATGGGCAACAGCGACACCAATCGCGTCAAGCTGTACTTCGAGATCCGCCGCAACGGCAAGCCGATCAATCCCATGACGCTGCTGCCGCCGCGCTAATACTTATTGCAAGGAGCCTCGATGGCGACACTGGAAGAATTTGTCAGGAAACAAAAAGCGGGCGCGACCTTCGTCATCAGCGCCCAGATGCTGCGCATGAGCCCGGGCGAGTTCGATACCCTGGCGCAGGTCTGGCTGGATGACGGCGGCCCCGGCTTCAATGTCGTGGGCACGCCCTTCAGGTCGGTGGTGGAGGGCGAATTCCTGATCAGCCGCATGACCGTGATACGGACCACGGCTGATGTGTAGAAATCAATAACAGGCAATAACAAACGGCCAGGCGTCAGCGGCCGCCCTGCAGGTCATAGACCACGGTGTCGAGCCGTTTGACGCCACGCTCGATGAACTTGGTCTCGTGCTGCAGGATGTCGCGGCGTTCGATGGCCAGCACATCGGTATGGGCGGCGTACAGCCGCAGTACTTCCTCTTCGGTCACGGCAAAGGGTGGGCCATCCATCTGCTGCTGGTCGTACTCGAGCGTGATCAATAGCCCGCAGTAATTGGGCGCCAGGCGCCCGTACACCTGCTCGACGTAGCGCGTGCGCATCTCAGGCGGCAGGGCGATCAGGGCGGCGCGGTCATAGGCGCCGCGGCAGCCGGCCAGCGTGGCGTCGTCCAGGTCGAAGATGTCGCCGCAGATGATCTCCACATTGCCGGCACTGTAGTGCTTGCCTTGCGACGACTCGCGCACTACCGGCTGCATGCCGTTCTCGTCGAAGAACTGCTGGACCGCCAGTGCCGATAATTCGACCCCCAGTATCTTGTAGCCCTGCGCGGCCAGCCACATCATGTCGAGCGACTTGCCGCAAAGCGGCACCAGCACCGTGCTGCCTTGAGGCAGGGCCAGCGTGGGCCAGTGTTTTTGCAGCAGCGGCAATACCCGCTCCTGATGAAAATGGGTGCGGCCCTCGCGCCAGCGTTGCAACCAGAATTCGGCGTCCATGGTTTTATTTCTCCCTGCTCAGCGCATCAGATAGTCCAGCGCGACGCCGGCGAAGATCGCCGCGCCCAGCCAGTTGTTGTTATTGAACGCGGCGAAGCAGCGCATGCGGTCGCGTCCGCGAATCAGCGTGTAGTGATACAGCGCAAAGCCGCAGGCCACCAGCATGCCGGCCGAGAACCATGTCCCCAGTCCGTATTGCAGGCCGACCGCCCAGATCAGCGCCAGCGCCACCGCATAACAGAACATGATGGCCAGCACGTCGTAGCGACCGAAGGTGATGGCCGAGGTCTTGATGCCGATCTTGAGGTCGTCGTCGCGATCGACCATCGCATATTCGGTGTCGTAGGCCACCGCCCAGAACACATTGGCCACCAGCAGCACCCAGGCCGCGAGAGGCACTTCGCCGGTGACGCTGGCAAAGCCCATCGGAATGCCGAAGCCGAAGGCGATGCCCAGGTAGGCCTGGGGAATGGCGAAGAAGCGCTTGAAGTAAGGATAGCTGGCGGCAATGATCACGGCGGCCACCGACAATTGCTTGGTCAATGCATTCAACGGCAGGATCAGCAGGAACGACACCAGCGCCAGCACCGCGGCCACCATCAATGCTTCCCATGACTTGATCTTGCCGGCGGTGAGCGGACGCTGTTCGGTGCGTTTGACGAAGCGGTCGAAGTCACGGTCGGCATAGTCATTGATGGCGCAGCCGGCCGAGCGCATCAGCGCGGTGCCGACGATGTAGATGCACAGCACGCCAGGGTCGGGGTGGCCGCCCGAGGCCAGCCACAATGCAATCAGGGTAGGCCACAGCAACAGCAGGATGCCAATGGGTTTGTGGGCGCGCACCAGCAGCGCGTAGAGCTTGAGCCTGTTCATGCCTGATCCGTTCGACGAAAGCCGCATTATAAATCGATGCCGTGCGGGCAACTCAGGCTGACGATTTCCTGACGACGCGATCCCGTTGCGCGGGATGTGAGGACACGAACATATTATTTTCGTTATGGCCGTCGTTTTATGTGGAGGGCCGGTCGGGAAGCGCCCGATGTAACAGAGTTGTCATGGTGCGTTGTTAGCATCAAGACCCTTTTGTGGAGGTCTCTTGATGAAACTCAAAACATGGATCGCGACCGGCGTGCTGGCATCGATCACTTCTTCCGCCTTCGCCGCGACTGAAATCTCGTGGTGGCATTCGATGACGGGCGCGCTCGGCGAGCGTGTCAATGCATTGGCCGACGAATTCAACAAGGGCCAGTCCGACTACAAGGTAGTGCCGGTCTACAAGGGCACCTATGACGAATCGATGGCCGCCGCCATTGCCGCCTATCGCGCCGGTAACGCCCCCGACATCCTGCAGGTGTTCGAGGTGGGCACCGCCACCATGATCTACGCCAAGGGCGCGGTCAAGCCGGTCTACGAGGTGATGCGCGAAGCCGGCGAGAAGTTCGACCAGTCGGCCTATGTGCCGGCCGTGGCCGGGTACTACTCCACCCCCAAGGGCATGATGTCGTTCCCGTTCAACAGCTCCACCACCATCATGTTCTATAACAAGGACATGTTCGCCAAGGCCGGCCTGGATCCTGAAAAGCCGCCGGTGACCTGGCAGGAATTCGTCGGCATGGCGGCCAAGATCAAGGCCAGCGGCGCTGCCTGCGCCTACACCACGACCTGGCAATCTTGGGTGCAGCTGGAGTCATTCTCGACCTGGCACAACGTCGAGCTGGCATCGAAGAACAACGGCTTCGGCGGCCTCGACGCGCGCCTGAAATTGAATAGCCCGCTGCATGTGCGCCACATCGAGAACCTGGCCAACTGGTCCAAGCAGGGTTACTTCACCTACGCCGGTCGCAAGGACGAAGCCAACGCCAAGTTCAATGCTGGCGAATGCGCCATGATCACCGGCTCGTCCTCGGCCTATGCGGATATCCGCAAGAACGCCAAGTTCAAGTTCGGTGCGGCCATGCTGCCGTACTACAACGATGTCCAGGGCGCACCGCAGAACACCGTCATCGGCGGCGCTTCGCTGTGGGTCATGAACGGCAAGAAGGCGGTCGACTACAAGGGCGTGGCCAAGTTCTTCACCTTCCTGTCGCAACCGGAAGTGGCCGCCAAGTGGCACCAGGAAACCGGTTACCTGCCGGTCACCAAGGCCGCCTACGAGCTGACCCAGAAGTCCGGTTTCTACGAGCGCAATCCGGGCACCGACGTCGCAGTGCGCCAGATGATCGTCAAGACCACCGAGAAGTCGCGTGGCCTGCGCCTGGGCAACTACGCCCAGATTCGCACCGTGTTCGACGAAGAACTGGAAAACGTCTGGACCGGCAAGAAGACGCCCAAGGATGCGCTGGATTCCGCCGTCAAGCGCGGCGACGAATTGCTGGTTCGTTTCGAGCGCGCCAACAAGGGGCAATAAACGCTAGCCAGGCAAGAGCGCCGGTGCCGGCCAGGACGCATCCTGCGATGCGATCTGGCCGGCATTCGGCTTTTTCTGCCGTGTCCTCCATTTTTGTCTTCTGTCGGTAAACCATCGTGGAAAAACGTGCAAGATTCAAGTCGACCTGGCTGCCCTACGCGCTGGTCGCACCGCAGATCCTGGTGACCGTGCTGTTCTTCTTCTGGCCGGCGGTGCAGGCGCTGTACCAGTCGGTGCTGTTGCAGGACGCCTTTGGCGGCTACTCCGAATTCGTCGGCCTCGAAAACTTCGCCGCCCTGTTCGGCGATCCGACCTACCTGCAGTCGTTCCAGACCACCGGGATTTTCTCGCTGCTGGTGGCAGTCCTGGGCATGAGCCTGTCATTGCTGCTGGCGGTGTTCGCCGATCGCGTGCGGGCCGGGGCCGCGCTCTACAAGACCTTCCTGATCTGGCCCTACGCGGTGTCGCCGGTGGTGGTGGGGGTGTTGTGGATGTTCCTGCTCAGTCCCTCGCTGGGGGTCTTGTCGCACCTGCTGGGGCGACTGGGCATCAGCTGGGACTACATGGTCAATGGCAATCACGCCATGATCCTGATCGTCATCGCCGCCGTCTGGAAACAGATCAGTTATAACTTCCTGTTCTTCCTGGCGGGCCTGCAATCGATCCCGAAGTCGCTCATCGAAGCGGCCGCCATCGATGGCGCCGGGCCGGTGCGCCGCTTCTTCACCATCGTGCTGCCGCTGATCTCGCCGACCACCTTCTTCCTGCTGGTGGTCAACGTGGTCTATGCGTTCTTCGACACCTTTGCCATCGTCGAGGCCACCACGCATGGCGGCCCCGGCAAGGACACCGAAATCCTGGTCTACAAGGTGTTCTCGGACGGCTTCAAGGGGGGCGACCTGGGCAGCGCTGCGGCGCAGTCGGTGGTGCTGATGGCGGTGGTGATCGTGCTCACCGTGGTGCAGTTCAAATACGTCGAGAAAAAGGTCCAATACGCATGATTGAACGTCGTTCCATCCTCGATGCGATCAGCCATCTGGTGCTGATCCTGGGCGCGCTGGCGGTGATCTTCCCGCTGTATGTGGCTTTTGTCGCCAGCACCCAGACTGCCGAGCAGTCGGCCATGTCGCCGATTTCGCTGGTGCCGGGTAGCGAGTTGCTGGCCAACTACGGTATGGTGCTGTTCCAGGGCGCCTCCGGCCAGGTGAGCGCGCCACCGGTGTTGAACATGCTGTGGGTCAGCCTGGTGACGGCATTGGTGATTGCCGTGGGCAAGATATCGATCTCGATGCTGTCGGCCTTCGCCATCGTCTACTTTCGTTTTCCGGGTCGCAATTTCTTTTTCTGGATGATTTTCGTGACCCTGATGCTGCCGGTGGAGGTGCGCATCACGCCGACTTACCAGGTGGTGTCCGACTTCGGCATGCTCAATAGTTATGCCGGCCTGACGGTGCCGCTGATCGCTTCGGCCACGGCCACTTTCCTGTTTCGCCAGTTCTTCCTGACCGTGCCCGACGAACTGGCCGAGGCCGCCCGCATCGATGGCGCAGGCCCGCTGCGCTTCTTGCGCGACGTGCTGTGGCCCTTGTCGCGCACCAATGTGGTGGCGCTGTTCGTGATCATGTTCATCTATGGCTGGAACCAGTACCTGTGGCCGCTGATGATCGCGACCCGCCAGGACATGTATCCGATCGGGATCGGCATCAAGACGCTGATTTCGGGCGGCGATTCGGCGGTCGAATGGAACATGGTGATGGCGACCATGATCCTGGCCATGCTGCCGCCGGGCCTGATTGTCGTGGTGATGCAGAAATGGTTCGTCAAGGGCCTGGTCGATTCCGAAAAATAAACTTTACGAGCGCATATGGCAGCTATCCAATTCAGGCAGGTCCGCAAGACCTACGGTCACGGCAGCAAGGCGGTCGATGTCATCCATGGCATCGATGCCGAGATTGCCGACGGCGAATTCATCGTGATGGTCGGGCCTTCGGGCTGCGGCAAGTCGACGTTGCTGCGCATGGTGGCGGGGCTGGAGGAAATCAGCGACGGCCAGATCATCATCGGTGAGCGGGTGGTCAACGAACTCGAACCGGCCCAGCGCGACATCGCCATGGTGTTCCAGAACTATGCGCTGTACCCGCACATGACGGTGCGCGAGAACATGGCCTATGGCCTGAAGATCCAGCGCCTGCCCAAGGCCGAGATCGACCAGCGGGTGCAACGCGCCGCAGCCATCCTCGAACTCGACGCCTTGCTGGATCGCACCCCGCGCCAGCTCTCCGGTGGCCAGCGCCAGCGGGTGGCGATGGGGCGCGCCATCGTGCGCAAGCCGGCGGTGTTCCTGTTCGATGAGCCGTTGTCCAACCTCGATGCCCGGCTGCGGGTGCAGATGCGCCTGGAAATCCAGAAGCTGCATGCCAGCCTGCGCACCACCAGCCTCTACGTCACGCATGACCAGGTCGAAGCCATGACGCTGGGGCAGCGCATGATCGTGATGAACCGTGGCGTGGCCGAGCAGATCGGCACGCCCGCCGAAGTCTATGCGCGTCCGGCAACCACCTTCGTGGCCAGCTTCATCGGTTCGCCGCCGATGAACCTGCTGCAGGGCAGGCTCACCTCGGATGGCTCAGGGTTTGAAACGGACGGCGGCGAGGCGCAGGTGCGCCTGCCGCAAGCGCTGCCAGCGGCGGCCCGACAGCCGCGCATCATGGGTGTGCGTCCGGAGCATCTGCGACTGGTGAGCGAGGGTGGGTTGGCGCGGCTGGAAGTCGAACTGGTCGAGGCGCTGGGCGCCGAACTGCTGGTGCATGCGCGCTGCGGCAAGCAGGCGGTGGTGCTGCGCTGCGCTGCCAATGTCGCCGTTGCCAGCGGCCAGCACATCGGCGTGGATTTCGACGCCGCCGACGTGCACTGGTTTGATGTGGAAAGCTTGCGCCGGATGTGACTCGGCAAGAGCGACCGGTGATGCGGGATCAACCCGTCACCGGCACCACCGCATCGGCCAGCATGTCCACGCCCGGCAGGTTACAGGCCCGCACCGCTTCCTGGACCGCTTCGATCGCCGCCTGGCGGGTGAAGCTCTTGCGCCAGGCGATGACGACCCGGCGCGACGGCGCTGGCGCCACGAAGGGCACGTAACGCACCATCCCCTCGTTGGCGTTGATGTCGGTGATGGAGGCGCGCGGCAATACGGTCACGCCGATTCCCGACGACACCATGTGACGGATGGTTTCCAGCGATGAACCTTCGAAGGTGCGGGCAATGCCATCGCCGTTGGTCGAGAAGCGCGACATCTCGGGGCAGACTTCCAGTACCTGGTCGCGGAAGCAGTGGCCGTTGCCCAGCAACAGCATGGTCTCGGTCTTGAGTTCGCGCGCATCGATGCTGCTGCGATCGGCCCATTTATGCTGGCGCGGCAGGGCCACCACGAATTCTTCGTCGTACAGCGGCAGCACGTTGAGACCGTGCTCGGGGAAGGGCAATGCCATGATGGCGGCATCGAGTTCGCCCTGGCGCAGCAGTTCGATCAGGCGCGTGGTGAAGTTCTCTTGCAGGATCAACGGCATCTGCGGCACACGCTCGATCATGGTCTTGACCAGCGATGGCAGCAGATAGGGGCCGATGGTATAGATGATGCCCAAGCGCAGCGGGCCCGACAGCGGGTCCTTGTTCTGGTTGGCGATTTCCCTGATGGCGGCCGTCTGTTCGAGCACGCGCTCGGCCTGCGCCACGATCTGAGAACCCAGCGGCGTGACCGAGACTTCGTTGCCGCCGCGTTCGAAGATGATCACGCCTAATTCATCTTCCAGTTTCTTGATCGCGACCGACAGCGTCGGTTGTGCCACAAAACAGGCTTCGGCAGCATGGCCAAAGTGTTTTTCGCGGGCGACTGCCACGATGTATTTGAGTTCAGTGAGTGTCATTCTGTTACGCCAGATTCGATGTGCAGACTATAGCCTATTTTCAACAGTGCGGTTTCGGCCGGGCCGCCGCCTCCTGTCACGGCTTCGTCATATTCGAAAGGTATGTTGTCAGCCACTTTTCGCGACCCGATCAACGGTGCGCCCGCATATTACCTTGCAGAGAGGCAACAATGGAAAACGAAGAACTGATCAGGCGCATTCACCGCGAGCTGGCCGACAGCTACGATGAAGAGATGGAGCTGGAGCTCGAGGACCGTACCGTCGATCCGGTTACCGGTGAGATCGCCAGCGCCCACGGCGATGCCGAGCGCCAGTATCGCCAGCAATATTTCCGCGAGCTGTTCCGGCTGCAGGGCGAACTGGTCAAGCTGCAGGACTGGGTGGTGCAGACCGGACACAAGGTGGTGATCGTGTTCGAGGGCCGGGACGCGGCCGGCAAGGGCGGCGTGATCAAGCGCATTACCCAGCGCCTCAATCCGCGCGTGGCACGGGTGGCGGCGTTGCCGGCGCCGAACGATCGCGAGCGCACGCAATGGTATTTCCAGCGCTATGTCTCGCACCTGCCGGCGGCCGGCGAAATGGTGCTGTTCGATCGCAGCTGGTACAACCGCGCTGGCGTGGAAAGGGTGATGGGCTTCTGCAACGACGAGCAGTACGAAGAGTTCTTCCGCTCGGTGCCGGAATTCGAACGCATGCTCACGCGTGCCGGCATCCAGGTGATCAAGTACTGGTTCTCGATCACCGACGAAGAGCAGCACATGCGCTTCCTGTCGCGCATCCACGACCCGCTCAAGCAGTGGAAACTGAGCCCGATGGACCTGGAGTCGCGCCGCCGCTGGGAGGACTACACCAAGGCCAAGGAAGTGATGCTGGAGCGCACCCATATCCCCGAGGCGCCGTGGTGGATCGTGCAGGCGGTGGACAAGAAGAAGGCGCGCCTGAACTGTATCCAGCATCTGCTGCAGCAGATGCCTTACGGCGAGGTGCCGCATGCGCCGGTGATCCTGCCGGAGCGTGAGCGCCACGAAGACTACGAGCGTCATCCGGTGCCCGATACGATGATCGTGCCCGAATTCTATTGAGGGCAGGAGATCGCCAGGTGGTAGTTGCCACTGGCGTCGGGCAATGCAAAAAGGCCGGAAATCTTCCGGCCTTTTTCGTGGGCTTGCAGGGCGAACTAGAAGTGCTTCTCGATGACTTCGCCGAAGGCCTGCTCGGCCGTCTTGCCCTGGAGCATCAGCGCGCTGATCTCGTCGGAGTGCAGATTGATTTCTTCAGGCAGGGTGGCGCGGTTGGCCTTGTAGTAGGCGTATTTCTCGCCATCGATGGCTTCGCGCGCGCGGGCCGCTGCGGTGATCGGACGTGCGCCGGCGGTGCTGCTGCGGGTCGATGCCGCACGCGGCGAGCGCGTGGTGCTGCGGGTGCTGCCACCGGCTGCGATCAGGCGCTTGATCTGTTCGAGCGTGAAGATCGGGGTCACGTTGCCGGCGCCGAATTCTTCTTCTTCGGCACGGTGCAGATGGTGATTGCCATCGAACGCCATCTTCTTGTCGAAGGTGTTGATGACTTCGTAGTGCGGCTTCTGCACTGAACCGAACAGGCTGAAGCGCACGCGGTCGCCATAGGCCGCCATCTGGGTGGTCACACCGTTAAGGTATTCCGATTTGATTGCCTCGACATTGCCATGCCAACGCTTGGTTTTGCTTGAACTCAAAATAACTCTTCCAATCTTCCAATGATGCAATGCGCGCCTGTCCGGCAAGATGCCGGGCCGACGAGGCGTCGGCGGCGCGGATTTGAACGAATCGAGGCAATATTATCCTCCTCTGTTCGTCTTCTTGCATGATTTGCCGGTTTTTTTCTTCAAAACAGGCCCTGAAGGCCGTGTGCCGCGTCGTTAATCCCGTGCGATCGGCGGCCATTTTGATTGAAAAACAAGTAATTGACACGATATTGTTTTCTTGATGGCAATAATTCGCCATTTCTCCGCTGTCCCACTTTGATGAAAAGAAAACCTTCCATGCGTCGCTCAAGTGTCGGTGTTGTTGTCTTCCTTGCCCTGCTGGCTGCACTGCACGGCTGGATCGGCTGGCAATTGTTGCCTGCGCTGGGCATCGCTGCTGGCTGGCAACTGGCGGGTGCCTTGGTGTTGCTGATCTCGGTATTGATGATGCCGGCGGCCCTGATGGCGCCGTACCTGAAGCGGCGCGGATGGGCCGAGCGTCACACCGACCGTGTCGCGTGGATCGGCATGCTCGCCATGGGGGCCTTCTCATCAGCTCTGCTGCTGACGCTGCTGCGGGCGCTGTTGCTACAGGCCGCGCCATGGCTTGACCTGCCGCCGTTGCAACTGCGCGAACTGGGCACGACTTCGGCCTGGCTGGTATTGGCATTGACGGCAGCGGCCACGGTGATCGGCCTGCTCAACGCCCGGCGCACCGCTGCGGTGGTGAATGTCGAAGTGCAGATCAGCGGATTGCCGCCGCAACTGGAAGGCTTCACCATCGCGCAGATCAGCGATATCCATGTCGGCCCGACGATCAAGCGGCCCTACCTGCAAGCCATCGTCGACAAGGTCAACGACCTTCAGGCCGATGTGGTTGCCATCACTGGCGACCTGGTCGATGGCAGCGTGGCGCAGCTGGCCGCGCATACGGCGCCATTGGCCACATTGCGCGCGCGCCATGGCAGCTATTTCGTCACGGGCAACCACGAATATTATTCGAACGCCCATGAATGGATCGTTGAAGTCCAGCGTCTCGGCCTGACGGTGCTGATGAATGAACACGTGGTGCTGCGCCATGACGGCGCCAGCCTGGTGCTGGCGGGCGTGACCGATTTCACGGCGCATCACTTCGACCCGGCGCATCGCAGCGATCCGCATGCTGCGATCGCCAATGCGCCGGCCGGCAGTCCGCGGATCCTGTTGGCGCACCAGCCGCGCAGCGCCGAGGCGGCGGCAGACGCCGGCTTCGACCTGCAACTGTCGGGGCACACCCACGGCGGTCAGTTCTTCCCGTGGAATTTCTTCGTGCCGTTGCAGCAGCCCTATGTGGCGGGACTCAAGCGGCTGCATCGCCTGTGGGTCTATGTCAGCCGTGGCACCGGCTACTGGGGGCCGCCCAAGCGGCTGTGGGCGCCGTCCGAAATCACGCTGTTGCGCCTGACCGCGGCGCGGTCGTCCTGAACGGCCGTCAATAGGGCGGTGTGGTTTGCAAAGTGCAGCATTCTCGGTTCATTTCGATGGAGCAGAATACGTACTCGCGGCTACCATCGCCGTTTTTCTTCCCCGGAGCGAGGAGCGAGACTGACGTTGGCGCCGCGTGCACTGGCAGGTTCGCCCCGATCCAAGTCAGTTCATGCGCAACCCATTTCGGCAACTGCTCTGTGTCACCGTAACGACGCTGGTGCTGGTCGCAAGCGAAGAGTCGCCTAGTGTCAGGTCCTTGCCTTCGATGCTGCGGGCAGCTCTCCATCGTCCGCCTGTTCGTCGTCCGGCCCAGCGTGCGTTTCAGCTGCGCCGCACGCCGATACGCAGCATGCCACTGCGGCGAGCCCGCGTGCGCCACCATCGCGTGTCTTCCGCCGCCCGTGATCGCTGCCCGCCGAAATCATAAAAAAAGCTGCTGTAAAAGGTAAGAAAAAGCGGTCTTAGACGACCGGTCTAATTATTCGGTAGAATGGCCCGATGCGGGAAAACTACCTCGACACCAAACGCAGCATCCTGATGGCTGGCCGCGCGATCATCGCGCAGAAGGGCTTCAGCGGCGTCGGCCTGTCCGAAATCCTGACGGCCGCCGCGATCCCCAAGGGCTCGTTCTATCACTACTTCGGTTCCAAGGAAGATTACGGGCGCGAGCTGATCCAGCACTACGTCGACGGCTACCAGGCCGTGCTCGACCAGGTGCTGGGCAGCGATGGCGCCGCGCGCGGCAAGAAACCGCCCAATGCCCGCGACAGGCTGCTGACCTACTGGGGCTACTGGCTCGAGAGCCAGTGCTGCGCCGAATTCGAGCAGCGCTGCCTGGTGGTCAAGCTGTCGGCGGAGGTGGCCGACCTGTCGGACGCCATGCGCGATGTCCTGCATGTCGGCACCGGCAACTTCATCGCCCGCATCGCACGTTGCATCGACGAGGGCGTGACCGAAGGTTCGCTGCATATCGCACTGGAGCCGCAGGCCACCGCCACCATGCTCTATCAATTGTGGCTGGGCGCCAGCCTGCTGGCCAAGCTCAGTCGTGACCGCATTCCCATGCAAAGCGCCATGCATGTCACGCGACATGTGCTGGTGCCGCCGGCCAAGCCGTCAACCCTCTCCATGAAAGGACTACCATGAGCGCCAGCCATCCCACCGACAGCATCAACCGCCGCATCGTCCTCGCTGCGCGTCCAACTGGCGCCCCCACGGTCGATCATTTCCGGCTGGAAGAGATTGCCGTGCCATTCCTGGAGCAGGGCCAGATCCTGCTGCGGGCCGAATGGTTGTCGCTCGATCCCTATATGCGCGGCCGCATGAGCGATGCGCCTTCCTATGCGCCGCCGGTACAGATCGGCGAAGTCATGACGGGCGGCGTGGTCTCGCGCGTGGTGGCGTCCAAACATCCCGGATTTCACCCCGGCCAGAAGGTGATGGCCTATACCGGCTGGCAGGACTACGCCGTCTCCGACGGCAGCGGTGTCACGCTCCTGTCGGATACGCTGGCGCACCCTTCCCATGCGCTGGGCGCGCTCGGCATGCCGGGCTATACCGCCTATGCCGGGCTGCTCGATATCGGCGCCCCGCAGATCGGCGAGACCGTGGTGGTGGCTGCCGCCACGGGCGCGGTCGGCTCGATGGTGGGGCAGATCGCGCGCATCAAGGGTTGTCGCGTGGTGGGCGTGGCCGGTGGCCCGCAAAAGTGCCAGCACGCCGTCGAGCAATTGGGCTTCGATGCCTGTATCGACCACCGCGCGCCGGATTTTGCGGCGCAACTGAAGGCGGCCTGCCCGAAGGGTATCGATGTCTATTTCGAGAATGTCGGCGGCGCGGTGTTCGATGCGGTGGTGCCGTTGCTCAACGTGCATGCGCGCATTCCGCTGTGCGGGTTGATCGCCCATTACAACGGCGGTCGCGTCGAGTCCGACGCCAGTGCGCTGTTGCGGCGCGTGCTTACGCACCGGATCCAGATTCGCGGCTTCATCATCTTCGACTATTACGTCAACCGTCCCGACCTGCATGCGGCTTTCCAGCATGACGTCTCGGCCTGGCTGGCCGACGGCAGCCTGCGCTATCAGGAAGACGTGGTGCAGGGGCTTGAAAACGCGCCACAGGCCTTCATCGGCCTGCTGCAAGGCAAGAATTTCGGCAAGCTGGTGGTGCAGGTCTCGTCCTGATTGCGCCACGCTCCGCTCACTTCAACAGGATGTCCCTCATGATTCCATTTTCCGTCCTCGATCTGTCGCCCATCAACCAGGGCAGCACCGCCGCGCAGGCATTCAACAACACCAAGGAGCTGGCCCAACTGGCCGAGCGCCTGGGCTATCGCCGTTACTGGCTGGCCGAACACCACAACATGCCCGGCATTGCCAGCGCCGCCACGTCGGTGGTGATCGGTCATGTCGCGGCCCATACCAGCACCATCCGGGTGGGTTCGGGCGGCATCATGCTGCCCAACCATTCGCCGCTGGTCATTGCCGAGCAGTTCGGCACGCTTGAGTCGCTCTATCCGGGGCGCATCGATCTCGGCCTGGGCCGGGCGCCGGGCTCGGACCAGCGCACCGCGCGGGCGCTGCGCCGCAACCAGGGCGGTGACAGCGCCGAGAGCTTCCCGCAGGATGTGGTCGAGCTGCAGGATTATTTTGCCGAGAGTTCGCCCTACCAGTCGTTGCGGGCGGTGCCGGGCGCCGGTCTGAAGGTGCCGATCTGGCTGCTGGGCTCGAGCATGTTCAGTGCGCAACTGGCGGCCGAGCTGGGCTTGCCGTTTTCGTTCGCCTCGCACTTTGCGCCCGGCTTCATGAAGTCGGCGGTGGAGATCTATCGTTCTCGCTTCAAGCCGTCGGCAGCGTTGCAGAAGCCGCATGTGATGCTCGGCCTGAACGTGTTTGCGGCCGACAGCGATCGCGAAGCCCAGCGTCTCTTCACGTCGTTGCAGCAGCAGTTCATCAACCTGATTCGCGGCACGCCGGGCCAGCTCAATGCACCGATCGACGATATCAGCAGCTACTGGCAGCCCGGCGAGCAGGCGCACGTCGAACGCTCGCTGGCCTGTGCCGTGGTGGGCGATCGCGATACCGTGCGGGAAGGCTTGCAGAACTTCATCGATGACACCGCGCCCGATGAATTGATGATCACCGCGCAGATCTTCGACCATGCGGCGCGCCTGCACTCGTTCGAGATCGTGGCTCAGGTGCGCGAAGAGCTGCAGCGGTGTGTGGCGATCTAAGTTATTCCATACCCAGCATGCGCGCCAGGTTGTTGCCGCTCTTGGAACTGACCAGGTGGATATGTTCTTCCAGCGAGCGCAGGTGCGCATCCATCGCCGCCACCGCGCCCTCGACGTCGCCCCGTTCGATCAGGTCGACGATAAGCGTATGTTCGTCGTGCTCGCAGGCGGCATAGCCGGCTGGCTCATGCAGCGCCACGATCAGCGAGCAGCGCGAGACCAGCTCGCCCAGGTAGCGCTGCAAGGTGGCATTGCGCGACAGCTCGGCCACCCGCATGTGAAATGACGATGCCAGCCGTGCCCAGTGGGTCTGGGCGTAGCTGTGCATCACGTCATGCTCTTCCTTGAGTTGGCGGCGCAGGCGCGCCAGGTCGGCGCGCGTGGCATTGTCGACGGCCAGGCGCATGATGGCCGATTCGAGGGCGCGCCGCGCTTCGAAGATCTCGCGGGTTTCTTCCGGGGTCGGCATGGCGACCACCGCACCCCGGTTGGGCCGCAACTCGACGATGTGCTCGTGCGCCAGTTTCTGCAGCGCCTTCTGCACCACCGTGCGCCCCACCCCGAACAACTCGCACAGCGCCGCCTCGGGCAACTTGGTGCCGGGTGCCAGGCGCTGGCTCATGACGCTGTCGAACACCGAGTTATAGATGCGGCCGATGATGTCTTCGCCGTCGGGCGATACGGTTTCTGCCAGCGTGTCGTCATGGCGCACGCGCGGGCGGCCGGCGCGCTTCGGGTGTTTCTCGGGGGGCGTCGGCGCCGCTTCTGCGGTACGGGAACCGGCACGCTTGCCGGGTTTGCGGAGTGGGGTGTCGCTCATCGTCTTTCACATGGTGTTCGTCGCGCCGGCCTGGTCATTTCACCGCTTGCGCCAATCGGATTGCCAGGCGGATCAGCGCCAGGTCGCTGCCGGCCGGGCCCAGCAATGATACGCCGATCGGCAAGCCATCGGTCGTCTTCAACGGAATGCTTACCTGCGGCAAACCGCACAATCCGGCGATGCTGGTGATACGGAAGGTGCGCGCCCGAACCTGGTCGATTTCCTGCGCGCTGGCGTCGCACAGCGGCGCCACGCTGGCCGCCGACGGGATCACTGCGACGCCGTCCGCCCCCAGCCATGCACGCACCCGCTCACGCACCTGCGCCTGGCGTTGGCGGGCGGCGCTGGCGGCATCGTCACCGGTGGCGCGCGCCATGTCCCAGCGCCCCTGGACGGCCGGGCCGAACTGCGGTCGTTCGCGTTCGATCCAGTCACGGTGGGTTTGCCAGGCATCGTGGGCCGAAGCCGTGATGTAGGTCTGTCTCCATTGTTCAAGTTCTTCGGCCGTGCTCAGGGGCACTTCGTCAGCGCCGCCCAGCAGGTCGCGCAGCGCTGCGTGATAGCGCCTCGCCGGCGCATGGAAGATGTCTTCTGCCTGCGCCAGCACATCCACCGGCAGCAGTGCGCGTCGGAAGTCGAATGCGCGGTCCGGCAGCAGGGCTTGCCCGGCGCGTTCGAAGATATCGGCGTCGCACGCCAGCCAGGTCACGGTATCGAAGGCCGGCGAGAGCGGCGCCATGGCGTCGCAAGACAGCAGGCCGTGCGTGGTGCGCAGGCCCCAGATGCCGCAGTAGCTGGCCGGCACCCGGGTCGAGCCGCCGGTGTCGGTGCCCAGCGCAAAGTCGCACAGGCCGCCGGCCACCGCTGCCGCCGATCCGCTCGACGAGCCGCCCGGAACGCGTCCGGGCGCGGCGCTGTTGCGTGGCGTGCCGTAGTGATGATTGTCGCCATGGATGCTGTAGGCCAGTTCATCGGTGAGGGTCTTGCCCACCAGCGTGGCGCCAGCCGCCAGCAGGGCGTCGACCACCGGGCTGGTGGCGCTTGCCGGTGAGTGGGTGCGCAGCCAGTCCGGATTGCCGGCGCCGGTGGTACGGCCGGCGATGTCGAACAGGTCCTTGGCGGCGAAGCGCAGCCCGGCCAGCGGGCCGTCGGCGGCGCCGTCGATGCGAAAGCGCCCGTGCGGGACGAAGGCGCCGATGCTGTCATCGATATCGAAGGCGTCGACGATGGTGGGAAGGCGGGAAGAATTCAAATCTGACTCCAGTGAGATGATCAGGGACGTAACTGTTCAAGGCCATCGACGTGCTCGCAGATGGCGCCGGGCGTGGCAAACCAGATCTCGCCCCGGTCGCGTGCCGCGCTCAGGTGTTCGAGCGCGGTCCGCAGATGGCGCAGGCGATAGGGCTGGCCCACCAGGTAGGGATGCAGGGCCACGCCCATGACCAGCGGCTGGCGCGCCGATTGTTCGAGCATCTCGTCGAAGTTGTCGACGATCAGGCGGGCGAAATCGCGGCCGTCCATCTGGCGCGCCACGATCATCGGGATGTCGTTGACTTCCTGCGGATAGGGAATCGACCACAGGCTGCCGCCGTTGGCGGTGCGCATGCGCACCGGCTGGTCGTCGTGGCTCCAGTTGAGGTTGTAGCGATAGCCGCTCTGCGCCAGCAGGTCCGGCGTGTGCAGGCTTTCCGAGATCCACGGCGACAGCCAGCCCGACGGCGCCGTGCCGCTCTCGGCGGCAATCCGGGTCCTGCAATGCTGCAGCAACGCCAGTTCGTCGGTGGCCGACAGCGTGCCCTGCTGGCGGGCATTGGTGTGGCCATGGCCGATGATCTCGTCGCCACGCGCCACGCAGGCCGCCACCAGCTCGGGGCAATGATCGTACAGCGCGGTATTGATCAGGGTGCCGCTCGGCAGCCCCAGGCGGTCGAACAGTTCCAGGCAGCGCCAGGCGCCGACCCGGTTGCCGTATTCGCGCCAGGCATAGTTGAGCACGTCGGGTTCCGGGCAGGCCGGGCCGAGACGGGCGCCCAGCCCCTCGCCAAAGGCGAAGTGCTCGATGTTGAAGCCCAGGTACACGGCCAGCCGCGCACCATTGGGCCAGCAATAGTCGGGGCGTTGGTGAATCGCCGAATAATCGAATCGGCCATGGCCGCGCAAGGGGCCAAAGCCGGGCGCTGCGTCTTCGCCAAGCGCGTCCTCGGCCGTCGGGGGCAGGATGGTATGCATCGGGCGCCTCGTCACAGGCTGGCCAGGCCGGCGCGCACCAGCATGCGTTCGGCGCTGTCGTTCCATACATCCATCTGCACGATCAGCCCATGGCTGACCACGTAGCGGTCGACATAGCGATTGCCTTCGAAGGGCTCGCCGTCGGGCCACTCGCCGTGCAGCGTCCCGCGGTTATAGACCACCGCCGATTCCAGCGTGGCGCCGGCCATTACCTCGGTGGCTTCAAAGCGTTTCTTGACCCAGCGATAGCGGGTGGCGTTGAAGGCTGCGCATTGCGCCGGATCGCTCATCTCGCGCGCCCCGGTGAAGCGGATCTTCAGCGCCGGCGAGACCAGGCGCCGGGCGCCATCGGGATCGGGAATCATCAGGATGCGCAGGTATTCGTCAACCAGCGCCGCCGGGTCGTAGGGCAGGGCGGCGGTGGGGACAGGGCTGCCTGATGTTGGTGCGTCGTGCATCATTTTCTCCATTCCTTGCACGCTAACCGTGCATTATTGGTTTCAAAGTGGAATTGATATGGACGGCAATAAGTCGCTGTTTTTGCTTCTAATACTAGATAAATATTGTCGGCAAAAATATCGCTTACTGGTCGCGCTTGGCACAGCCCTTGCATAAGTCATGCCGGGAGCATCAACCAATCAACGAGCCAACCTGGAGGGAAGTCGCCATGATCCGTTTTACCCGCCGTACCCTTATTGCCACCGCCGTCGCCGGCGCCGCCTCGGCCTTGCTGTCTATGCCGGCGCTTGCGGCCGACCCGATCAAGATCGGCCTGGTCACGGCGCTGTCGGGACAATCCGCGCAAGCCGGTGAAGCGCTGACGCGCGGCATGAGCATCGCCATCGACGAGATCAACGCCAAGGGTGGCCTGCTGGGAGGGCGCAAGCTGGAGCTGGTGCGACGCGACGATGAAGGCAATCCGGCCAAGGGCGTGGTGGCGGCGCGCGAACTGATCTTCAAGGAAAAAGTGGCGGTGCTGTTCGGCGGGCTCGATACGCCTGTGTCGATGGCTATCGTGCCGATCATCAACCAGGAGAAGGTGCCCTTCATGGGCCCCTGGGCGGCGGGCACCGGCGTGACCAAGAACGGCGCCAATCCGAACTATGCTTTCCGGGTTTCGGCCGTGGATGAGCAGGTCGACCGCGCCATGTTCAATTACGCACAGAAGACTTTCAAGAGCAGCAAGGCGGGGCTGATCCTGGTCAACAATCCATGGGGCGAATCCAACGAAAAGGGGATCGTCGCCGCGTTGGCTGAAAAAGGCCTGAAGCCGGCTGCGGTCGAGAAGTTCGAAGCCAGCGACGTCGACCTGGTGCCGCAATTGACACGACTCAAGGCCGCTGGCGCCGATACGCTGTACCTGGTCGGCAATGTCGGTCCCTCGGCGCAGGTGGTCAAGTCGCTCGACCGGATGGGCTGGAAGGTGCCGGTGGTCTCGCACTGGGGACCGGCCGGTGGCCGCTTCACCGAGCTGGCCGGCGCCAACGCGAAGAACGTGCATTTCATCCAGACCTTCAGCTTCTTCGGCAAGCTTTCGCCGGTGGGCGAGAAAGTGGTCGCCGAGCTCAAGGCCAAGTATCCCGCCATCAAGGGCCCGGACGACATCACCCCGGCCGTGGGCGTGGCCAATGCCTATGACGGCATGCAGCTGGCGGCGCTGGCCATCACGCGCGCCGGTTCCACCAATGGCGATGCGATTCGCGAAGGCTTCTACAAGATCGATCGCTATGAAGGCCTGATCAAGACCTACGTCAAGCCGTTCAGCCCCACCGTGCACGATGCGCTGCAGTCGGACGACTACGTCTGGGCGCAGTTCATCGACAACCGCATCCTGCCGGTCGGGATGTCGCAGTAACGGCAATCAGTGACCTGCCGCGGTGCGGCAGGATCATGAGGATCAATTCAGGAGAACGGGATGTTGCTGTTGTCGGCACTCATCAGCGGCTTCGGGCTGGGTAGCATGTACGGTCTGATGGCGCTGGGTTTTTACATGACTTATGCGGTCTCTGGCACCGTCAATTTCGCGCAGGGCAGTTCGATGATGCTGGGCGCGGTGCTGTGCTTTACCTTCGCCCAGACGCTGGGCTGGCCGATGTGGCTGGCCGTCGTGCTGGCGCTGGCGCTGTGCGCGCTGTATGGCTTGCTGGTCGAGTTGCTGGCGGTGCGTCCGTTCGCGCGCCAGGGCTCCAATGCCTGGCTGATGTCGACCGTGGCGTTGGGCATCGTGCTCGACAACCTGGTCATGCACACCTTCGGCAAGGAACCGCGCAGCCTGCCTTCGCCGCTGGCGCAGTCGTCGATCGAGGTAGGCGGGATCGGCCTGGGCGTGTATCCGCTGCATCTGCTCATCCCGATCACCGGGCTGGCGCTGGCGGCGTTGCTGCATGGGGTGTCGCGTCGCACCCGCTGGGGCACCGCATTGCTGGCGGTGGTGCAGAACCGTGATGCGGCGCGCCTGATGGGTATCCCGATCACGCGCGCCATTGCCGCCGCCTTCGCGCTGTCGACCCTGCTGGCAGGCGTGGCGGGGGTGCTGATCGCGCCGCTGTTCAATGTCAATGCCGACATGGGCACCCTGTTTGGCCTGAAGGCGTTCGCCGTGGCGATCCTGGGTGGCATCACCAGCGCCTGGGGCGTGATGATCGCCGGTCTGCTGTTCGGTGTCGCCGAAGCGCTGATCACGGCCACGCTGGGTTCCGGGTATACGCAGATCATCACCTTTGCGCTGGTGATCGTGGTGCTGGCGATTCGTCCCAATGGCCTGTTCGGCCGTGCACAGGTGAAAAAGGTATGAACCAACTTTCTCGATCAAAAGGCGCCGTGCGGCTCGGCCTGGGTAGTCCGGGCGCACTGGTGTGGAGTGTGCTGGCACTGATCGGCGCGGCCACGCTGGCGCTGTCGGTCAACAGTTACTACGTCTTCGTGCTGGCCGGCATTGCGCTGGTGGCGATTGTCGGCATCGGCCTGAACGTGCTGCTGGGCCTGACCGGACAGGTGTCGTTCGGGCATATCGGCTTCTATGCCATCGGCGCCTACACGGTGGCGATCCTGACCACCAAGGCGCATTTGAGTTTCTGGCTGGCCTGGCCTGCCGCGGCGCTGGTGGCATGCGCGTTCGGGGTCTTGCTGGCGCTGCCGGCATTGCGCGTGAAGGGGCCTTACCTGGCCATGATCACGATCGCCTTCAGCTTCATCGTGCAGCACCTCATCATCGAATTGCGCGACCTCACCGGCGGCCAGAACGGCATCATGGGCATTACCGCGCCGACGGTCTTCGGCTTGCAGGCCGAACGCGCCATCGCCATTGTTGGCCTGCTGACGGCGGCGGCGGTGCTGGCCTGCTATTGCTGGCTGGCGCGCGGCAGCTGGGGCGCTGCCATGCGGGCGGTGCGCGACAGCGAGACCGCGGCCGAATCGATCGGCCTCAATCCGCTGGTGATCAAGACCGCCGCCTTCGCCATCTCGGCGGCGCTGGCGGGGCTGGCCGGTGGGCTGTTTGCGCCGCTGTCGACCTTCGTCACGCCGGACACCTTCGGCTTCATGCAGTCGATCCTGTTCGTGCTGGTGGTGGTGGTCGGTGGTTCCGGTTCGATCATGGGCCCGGTGATCGGCGCCATCATCGTCGGCGCCTTGCCCGAGCTGCTGTCGAGCATGGAAGATTACCGCCTGCTGTTTTTCGGCGCGCTGCTGCTGCTGGTGTTGTGGATTGCGCCGGACGGCATCACCGGCCTGCTGGCCAAGCTGGCACTGCGCCTGCGCAACCCGGCTGCCGACGATGCGCGCCTGCCGGTTGCGGCGGCACCGAGTGCAGCGTTGCCGCAAGCCACGCGGCGCACCCGGCGTTGCCTGAGCGCCGATGGCTTGACGATGGTGTTTGGCGGCGTGCGCGCCGTCAGCGGCCTGGGATTCGATGTGCCGCCGGCTGCCATCACCAGCCTGATCGGCCCTAACGGCGCCGGCAAGACCACGGCGCTGAACATGCTGTCCGGTTTCTATCGGCCGACCTCCGGCGGTTTCATGCTGGGCGAGGTCGCCCTGGCTGGCCTGCCGGCGTTTCGTATCGCCCGTCACGGTGTGGCGCGGACCTACCAGACTTCGCAGCTGTTCGGCAGCCTTTCGGTGCTGGATAACGTAGCGCTGGCCTGTGCCCGGGGGCGCCTCGGTCATCCCTTGTCGGCCAGCGGCGCATCCAACGCGACCGTGCGGCAGCGCTGCCTGGCGTTGCTCGATTTCTGTGGCTACCGTGGCGACCCCGATGGCATCAGCGCCGACCTGGCGCACGTCGACCGGCGCCTGGTGGAGATTGCCCGCGCGCTGGCCACCGACCCCGATGTGCTGCTGCTCGACGAGCCGGCCGCCGGTCTTTCGCGTGAAGACAAGAGCATGCTGGCCAGCCTGTTGCAGCGGATTGCCGACGCCGGCATCAGCGTGGTGGTGGTCGAGCACGACATGGAACTGGTGATGCAGATTTCTTCCCGCATCGTGGTGCTCGATGCCGGCCAGCGCCTGGCCATCGGTTCGCCCGAGCAGATCCAGAACGATCCGGCGGTGCGCCAGGCGTATCTGGGCGACCAGGCCCAGGCCAGCATCGCCGCCGCGCGCACCGGCGGCACGGCGGGTGCCGAATTGCTGGGTGTGGGGCAACTGGTGACCGGCTATGGCGCCGAGCCGGTATTGCACGGTATCGACCTGCAGGTGCGCAGCGGCGAGATGGTGGCGCTGCTGGGCGCCAATGGCGCGGGCAAGTCGACCCTGATGCGTTCGCTGGCCGGTTTGCATCGCCCATTGCAGGGTGGCATCCACGTCGACGGCGTGAACCTGACCAACCTGCGCGCCGAGCAGATCGTGCGGCACGGCGTGGTGCTGGTGCCGGAGGGACGGCAGGTGTTTCCCGAGTTGACGGTGGCCGACAACATTCGCCTGGGGGCTTTTCTTTATCCACAGGACGTGGAACTGCGCCTGGAAGAAATGCTGCAGCGCTTCCCGCGCCTGCGCGAGCGGCTGCACCAGCGCGCCGGCCTGTTGTCGGGCGGCGAGCAGCAGATGCTGGCGATTGCGCGTGGGCTGATGTCGCGTCCGCGCGTGTTGCTGCTGGATGAGCCATCATTGGGCCTGGCGCCCAAGGTGATCGCCGAACTGTTCGACGCCCTCGACCGTTTGCGCCAGGAAAACATGACCATCGTACTGGTCGACCAGATGGCGGCGCTGGCGTTGTCGCTGGCCGACCGCGCCTACGTGATCGAAGGTGGTCGGGTGGTGGCGCAGGGCAGCGCGGCCGAGATTGCCGCCAACGACGCGCTGGCCAGGGCTTACCTGGGCGCGCATTAAGGAATGATGATGGAACAGACCAATCCCTTTGAAGTCAACCTGCCGCAGGTGGTGGCCGAGGTACAGGCTGCGTTCGGTCGTTACGAAGTGGCGCTGACCACCAACCAGGTCGAGGTGCTGGATGAACTGTTTCTGGACAGCGCTCATACGGTGCGTTATGGCGCCACCGAGAATCTGGTCGGCATGGAACAGATTCGCGCCTTTCGGGTGGGGCGTTCGCCCAGGAACCTGGCGCGCGACTTGCGCAATACCGTCATTACCACCTATGGTCGCGATTATGCGGTGGCCAACACCGAGTTCACCCGTGATGGCGACGCCCGGATCGGGCGCCAGAGTCACACCTGGCTGCGCTTGCCGCAGGGATGGCGGATCGTGGCAGCGCACGTGTCGTTGATGATCGTGGCGTGACACGGCAGAATATCCCCGGTAGCGACGGCATCTAAATACTAATCAGGAGCAAGCCATGTTGTTCAGCAAGACCTGCCTCGGCGGAATGGTCACCGCGCCCCATCATCTGGCGGCACAGGCCGGCGCCAACGTATTGCGCCAGGGCGGCAACGCGGTCGAGGCGATGGTGGCGGCGGCGGCGGCCATCGCCGTGGTCTATCCCCACATGAATGGTATCGGCGGCGACGGTTTCTGGGTCATCAGCGAGCCTGGCCGCGAACCGGTGGCGATCCAGGCCTGCGGCCCGGCTGCCGCCCTGGCCACGCCCGGGTTCTATGGGCAGCATGGCGACGCCGCCATTCCCACGCGCGGCCCCCGGGCGGCGCTGACGGTCGCCGGCGCGGTAGGCGGGTGGGCTGCGGCGCTGGGCCATGCGCAACGCTTCGGCCGGGCCTTGCCGCTGGAGGTGTTGCTGGCGGATGCGATTCGTCATGCGCAGGGCGGGGTGCCGATCACCCGGTCGCAGCATGAACTTACCCGCGACAAATGGCATGAGCTGAAGGACCAGCCCGGGTTTGCCGCCACCTATGCAGCGGATGGCATCCCGCTGCTGGGCGCAGTGCTGAAGCAGCCGGCGCTGGCGGCGACGTTGTCGCGACTGGCCGAAGCCGGCCTGGACGATTTCTATCGCGGCGACCTGGCCGCCACCATCGCGGCGGGCCTGGAGCGGGTCGGCAGCCCGGTGCGCGCCGGCGACCTGGCCGCCTATCGGGCCCAGGTCCTGGCGCCGCTGATGGTGCAACTGAAGTCGGGACGGGTATACAACCTGCCGCCGCCGACCCAGGGCGTGTCGGCGCTGATGATCATCGGGTTGTTCGATCGTCTGGGCGTGAGCGAGGCCGATGGCTTTGAACATATCCACAGCCTGGTCGAAGCGACCAAGCGCGCCTTCATCCTGCGCAACCAGCATGTGACCGACCCGGCGCACATGAGCGTGGACGCCGCCGACTGGCTGCAGGCCGCAGCACTGGATCGCGAGGCCGCGCAGATCGACGCGCAGCGGGCAGCGCCCTGGCCGCATCCGGCCAAGCCGGGCGACACCATCTGGATGGGCGCGGCGGATGCCCAGGGGCGGGTGGTGAGCTATATACAGAGCATCTTCTGGGAATTCGGCAGTGGCGTGGTGGTGCCGGACACCGGCATCGTCTGGCAAAACCGTGGCGCCAGCTTCACGCTCGACGAAGGCGCCAACCGACTGGCGCCGGGCAAGCTGCCGTTCCATACGCTCAATCCATCGCTGGCCCGACTCAATGACGGCCGCACATTGGCCTACGGCACCATGGGCGGCGAGGGGCAACCGCAGACCCAGGCTGCAGTCTTCACCCGCCACGTGCTGTTCGGCCAGAACCTTCAGGCGGCAGTATCGGCGCCGCGCTGGCTGCTGGGGCGGACCTGGGGCGATGTGTCGACCAACCTGAAGCTGGAGGGCCGGATCGCGCCCGGGACCGTCGATGCGCTGCGACGGGCCGGACATGAGATCGAACTGGTGCCCGACTACAGCGACATGATGGGCCATGCCGGCGCCGTCTGCGTGCATCCGGATGGCGTCATCGAAGGCGCCACCGATCCGCGGGCGGACGGTATCTGTGCGGGCGTGTGAGGGCGTTGTCTTTTTACATCTCTGAGACGCACCGTATCGTCGACCTGCGGAATGAGAATTTATTCGCAAAGTCGCTTGCAGAAAGGCTTTTGGCGCGTTATCTGCTGGTGGGAAAAGGCAGCTCTTCAGGAGTGTTTCCGAGTGGAAACCTGGCGATGATGAAATTTCTGAAAGCCGGTGAAAAAAGATGAGCGTTCTGGCAAGATGCGATCTTGAACACGTGCGGCTCGCTGGGGTAGCCGACACGTTCCCTGCCGGATCGCCGCCTGTTGCCCGAATTGAACAAGAAAAAAGTCCCGTCGCCGCCTAATTTATCGTCGCTGATCACGATAGGCGTGATGCTCACCGTGCTGATCACGACCATATCGGTGCTGATCCTGGTGGATCAGTTCACGCGCGGTTACGCACGCGCCGAAGCCGAGACCCGCCTCAAGCAACTGGCGTGGCAAATGCAGGATGCGCTCGAACGCGGCATGCTGGAGCGCCAGATCGACTTGCGCATCCTGGTGGCGCGCCCCTCCATCCGTGAGGGGACCGACGTCCAGCGCATCCGCGAAATCTTCAATGAACTGCAATCCAACGTGCCCAACTATGCCTGGATCGGCATGGCCCGGCCGGACGGCGTGGTGCTGTCCGCCACCAATGGCATCCTCGAAGGCCAAAGTGTGGCCGAGCGCCCCTGGTTCAAGGAGGGGCAGGAGCGCATGTACTCGGCCGATTACCACACGGCCGTGTTGCTCGAAAAGAAGTTGCCGCCACAGGCCGATCCCTGGCGCTTCGTCGACCTGGCGACCCCGGTGCAGGACAAGCAGGGCCGCTATATAGGTGTCATCGGCATGCACTTGTCGTGGGCCTGGGCGCGCGAGATCGCAGGCAAGCTGCTCAATCCGACCGGGGACCGCTACGATGTCGAGGTCTTGATCGTCCGCTCGGACGGCACGGTGCTGCTGGGTCCCAAGGGGCTTGAAGAAACCAGGATCGATACCGAAAGCTTCCGTGCGTCTCAGCGCCTGTCGGCCGGCGGCGCGGTGCTGGAGCGTTGGCCGGACGGACGACGTTATATCACCGGCTTCTCGCACACAGGCATGGATAACCATTTGATGCTCAAATGGAGCGTCATCGTGCGCCAGCCCGAACCGGTGGCATTGCAGGCGTTTCGTGACCTCGAGCAACGGGTCATCCTGGTGGGCGGCCTGATCGGGCTGGTGCTGGTGGTGCTGGCGTACTTCCTGACGCGACGCCTGGTGGCGCCCGTCAATAACCTGTCGGCTGCGCTTGAGTTGCGGGCATCCGGCGTGCAGGATGTGCCCATCCCGCTGGTCAACAGCTATCGCGAAGTGCAACTGCTGTCGTCCACGCTGGTGAGCATGGTCGAGCGCGAAGAGCGTTACCTGCGCGAAGTGCGCTCGCTCAATGAAAGCCTCGAGCAACGGGTGGCCGAACGCACCGGTCGTCTGCACGAAACGGCCACCGCCCTGCAACAGGCGCTCGATACCCAGTATGCCGACCAGATCCGCCTGGAAGAAAGCGCCGCCGAACTGCGCGCGATTCTGGAGAATGCCCAGGATGCCTTCATCGCAGCCGACGAGAACGGCATCATCGTCGAATGGAATCGCCAGGCCGAGTTGCTGCTGGGGTGGAGCCGCACCGAGGCCATCGGTAACAAGATGACCGAGCTGATCATCCCTGTGGACATGCGCGACGCGCACTACCGTGGCATGCAGGAGTTCATCGAGCATGGCACCAGCGTGGTCATCAACAATCGCATCGAGCTGCAGGCGTTGCATCACGATGGGCACGAGCTGCCGGTGGAAATCACCGTGGGGCATGTGCGGCGGCATACCGGACACCTGTTCATTGCTTTCTTGCACGACATCACCGAGCGCCTGGCGTTTCGCGACCAGATGCGCGAGCTGGCGCTGACCGACGTCTTGACCAGTCTGCCCAATCGCCGCGCCTTTTCGGATCGGCTGCCGGAAGCCATGATGCGCGCGCGCCGGGCCAATGAACTGGTGGCGTTGTTCTTCATGGATATCGACGGCTTCAAGGGCGTCAATGATCGTTACGGTCACGAAGCCGGCGACGAGCTGCTGATCCAGTTTGCCCAGCGCCTGCAGCAAGCGGTGCGGGACATCGACACGGTAGCCCGGTTGGCCGGCGACGAATTCGTGGTGATCCTGGAAAACCTGCATTCGCAAAAGGATGCGTTGGCGGTCGCCGAAAAGATTCTTGCCGCCATGCGCGAGCCATTCGAGTTGACGCATTCGACGGTGCAGATCTCGTCGAGCATCGGGGTGTCGGTATATCTGCCCGACGGCGATGGCGAGATCGGCCCCGAAGAATTGCTGGCGATGGCCGACAAGGCCATGTACGCAGCCAAGCGCCTGGGCAAGAATCGGGTGGAACTGGGCAAGATCACCGACGCCTGATATGCCTCGTTTTCTCCCTCCTATATATAGGAGGGAGAAAACGTTTCGCATTGCTCGGCCAAGGCCAGCTCTGGTCGACTAAATTATTTTGCATAATTGTTTAAAAAGTACTTGCACGGTGGTTAGGCCGTTGCTATAGTTCGCCCCCTGCTGACGCAACGCAGAAAAGCGGAGTGAAGAACGAAGCGAAGTTGCGAGCGAAAGCG
>NZ_JAIUCY010000017.1 GCF_020179755.1 Herbaspirillum sp. alder98 | reverse complement strand
GCCTGCACGAACTGAAGCTGATCGTCGACCTGATCTACGAAGGCGGCATCGCCAACATGAACTACTCGATCTCGAACAACGCCGAATACGGCGAATACGTGACCGGCCCGCGCATCATCAACGAAGAAAGCAAGGCAGTGATGAAGAAGGTGCTGGCCGACATCCAGACTGGCGAATACGCCAAGAGCTTCATCCTGGAAAGCCGTGCCGGCGCGCCAACCCTGCTGTCGCGTCGTCGCATCAACGCCGAGCACCAGATCGAAGTCGTGGGCGAGAAGCTGCGCGCCATGATGCCGTGGATCAAGGCTAACAAGCTGGTCGACCAAACCAAGAACTAATCACGTTACTCCGTCGTGCCGGCGAAGGCCGGTACCCACTGTCGTTATGCACGTCGGATGACGCGCATCGAAAGACACTGGGTCCTGACTTTCGTCAGGACGACGGCGGTTGATTGATCGCTATCCTGTCGTGCCGGCGAAGGCCGGTACCCAGAGGCTTTGGAACACCGTGGCAATGATTGAAAAAAGACGCTTTCGAGCGTCTTTTTTCATGTCTGCTTACTTCTGTTGCAATTCGGAAAAGAACCATTTGCAAACCTCAAGCGTCGAAGTGTCCGGTATCGTGACAATTTCGCGCACCCTGGTTCGCGAAAGTCGTGCCCATCAAACAAGTCAAACAGAGGACCGAATGAAGACAACACACAAACTGATGCTGGGTGCCGCAATGGCCGCCGCCTGTATCACTGCGCAAGCGCAGAGCGTGCAGACCAATGGCAGCATGGTGGTGGTACCGGCCACCGGTGAATTGACCGTGCCCAATGACCAGGCCCACGTCACCTTGCAGGTCGAGGAGCAGGACAAGGACAAGACCGCCGCCGCCTCGCGCGTGAACCAGAAGATGAAGCAGGGCGTCGAATTGCTGCGCAAGCAAGACCCGCAGGCCGTGTTGAAGAGTTATGGTTATTACACCTATGCGGTATACGCCGAACCGCAGACCGTCGCGCCGCAAGCCGGTCGCACCCCACCCAAGGCGCGCCCGGTGGTGGGCTGGCGGGTTGGCCAGTACCTTGAAGTGACCACCCAGAATCTCAATGCCCTGCCCAGGACCGTGTCGTCGGCGCAAAGCCTGCTGAACCTCAATGGCCTGCAATTCGGCTTGAGCCCGAGCGCCAGCAAGAAGCTCGATGCGGCCCTGTTCGACGCCACCTACAAGAACCTGGAAGAGCGCATCGGCTTCATCGCCGGATCGATGCGTCGTTCGCCTGCCGACGCCGTGCTTGAAACGCTCGACTTCGAAGGCTCGGGCAACTACGCCAGCCCCGAACGCCCGATGGCCAAGAGCGCCATGATGATGCGCTCGGACATGGCCGCGCCGGAAGCGGCCAGCGTGGCAGAACCCAGCTTCGAGCCGGGTGAATCGACGGTCAGCATGCGCCTGGTCGGCAAGGTGCGCTTCAAGTAACAGAGGTCCGCATCGCAGCCGGGACTAAAGAGGTCTATATAATCGGCTTCTTTAGTCTTTGCGTTGCAACCCCTGCGGGCCATGAACAAACTCATTCATCCATTCCTCCGATTCAACAAGCTGGGCCTGCTGCTGATCGCAAGCCTCGCCGCCAACCTGGCGCATGCCGATATCTGCGCTGACCTGCGGGTCATCCAGTCCCAGTCCAAAAGCCATTTCGACGGCTGGAAGAAAGAGTCGGTCGAAGAGGGCGCGCGCCGTCAGTTCAGCTCTTCCTTCGTGCTCGATGGCGCCACCCGCTGCGTCATCGGCGGTAATTCCACCCATTATTCCTGCGTCTGGCAACTGGCCTCGCCGACCGAATTGCGCAGCGCTTATGCGCGCATGGTCGAGCAGGTCAAGGCTTGTCCCCCGCTGGGCAAGGAGCTGCCCGCCATCCTCAATGATCAGCCAGAGGAGCGCACCCGGGACGGCGTGCGCCAGACCATGGAAATCACCGGTTTCGATTTCGCCGATGCCGAGGTTACGGTGCTGGTAGGGCGCCTGGAAGTGAGCGGCGGCAAGCCGGCGCAGACCAGCAATCAGTTGCGGTTTTCGTTTGCCCGCTCCGGCAGCAGCCCGCGCTGAGCCGGTTGCGGCTGAAAAACCGGGTAAAACCGCGCTGCATCGGTCTGGATGCAGTGCCTGGCGTTGCATTTGGCGAGGGCTCGACTAGAATAGGCACGCTTTTACTTTTGAATTTACTGCGATCATCGGAGCGACATTGAACAATAACCATTATCCCCACCCCATTATCGCCCGCGAAGGCTGGCCGTTCCTGACCATCGCCGTAGTGGTGGCATTGCTGACCAGCGCGTTGTGGGGCGCCTGGTCCATTCCGTTCTGGATCATCGCGCTGTTCGTGTTGCAGTTCTTCCGCGATCCGCCACGCGTCATCCCGCAACAGGCCAATGCCGTGCTGTCGCCGGCCGATGGCCGTATCGTGGTGGTGGCACGCGCCCACGATCCTTATACCGATCGCGAAGCGCTCAAGATCAGCGTCTTCATGAACGTGTTCAATGTGCACTCCAACCGGGCGCCGGTGGATGGCAAGATCGAGACCGTGCAGTATTTCCCCGGCAAGTTCGTCAATGCCGATCTCGACAAGGCCTCGCTGGAAAACGAGCGCAATGCCCTGGCCATCACCACCACCAGCGGTCACAGCGTGACTTGCGTGCAGGTGGCCGGACTGATCGCCCGTCGCATCCTGTGCTACGTCAAGGCCGGCGACACCTTGGCGCGTGGCCAGCGCTACGGTTTCATCCGTTTTGGTTCGCGGGTCGACGTCTACCTGCCCCTGACGGCAGTGCCCAAGGTCACCGTCGGTGAAAAAGTCTCGGCCACAGAAACCATTCTGGCCGAACTCTGATCACACTCCTGTCGGCGCGCCACAGCAGGCGCGTCGACTGTCGGGCTCGGCGTGCAGTCGGTCGAGCTTTCTTTTGTACTTTCCAACAATAAACATCGATGGCAACTTTCCGACGACGTAAAGCCAAGGGCGGCATTCCTCTACCGAAGTCCCTGCGCGGACCCAAGCCTTATTCTGCGCAACTGGATCCGTCGGGCGAGGGCCCGGTGCGTCGTCGCCGCGCCCGCGGTATCTACCTGCTGCCCAACGCCTTCACCACGGCCGCGCTGTTCTGCGGCTTCTACGCCATCGTGATGGCGATGAACCTGAAGTTCGACTACGCCTCCATCGCCATCTTCGTGGCCATGGTGCTCGATAGCCTGGACGGTCGCGTGGCCCGCATGACCAACACCCAGAGCGAATTCGGCGCCCAGTACGACAGCCTGTCGGACATGGTCTCCTTCGGCGCGGCGCCGGCGCTGGTGGTGTACGAATGGTCGCTGCGCGGCATGGGCAAGCTCGGCTGGCTGGCCGCGTTTGTGTATTGCGTCGGCGGCGCGTTGCGCCTGGCACGCTTCAATACCAACATCGCGGTGGTCGACAAGCGTTATTTCCAGGGCCTGCCCAGTCCCGCCGCCGCGGCCATGGTGGCCGGTTTCGTGTGGCTGATGGATGATCTGCGCTTCGCCGGTACCGACCTCAGCTGGGCGGCCTGGGTAATCACGCTGTATGCCGGTATCACCATGGTCACCAACGTGCCATTCTATAGTTTCAAGGACGTCAATTTCCGCAAGCCCATGCCGTTCATCGCGGCCTTGATCGTGGTGTTGCTGCTGGTGGCCATTTCCAGCGATCCGTCCAAGGTACTGTTTGGCCTGTTCGTGCTGTATGGCCTGTCGGGCTATGGAGTCTATATCTGGCGCCGCATCAAGGGACGCCCGGTGAGCCTGGTGCAGACCAGTGATGAGCATGCCGACGACAGTCGTTGATACCTCTGCCGTATGTGATTCTGATACGTCAAACGCCCGCATCTGCGGGCGTTTTTCATTGCGCTTCGGAAATGGTCGGTAGTACTTGCTTACATTTTGCAGGCGCCGCTCAGCTTGCCCCATGCCGTTTGGTTTTCTAAGCTTTTTTCAAGACAGATCATTTCAGGAGTCTTGGACATGGCAATCGATACCAGTAACAACATCAATAACCTGACCGCTGCCTACCTCAACGCCAGCGCAGTCAACGCCGCACTGACCATCAACACCGGGGTCAACAACAACGCTGCACTGAACGTCAACCAGGGTGCGCTGCAACGTGCCACCGACCTGGCCGCAGATGCTGCGGTGGTGGTGTCGCTGTCGAACGCCAACCTGCTGAACCAGACGCAACCGCTGACCTACAACGCCGCCGGCTTGCTCAACACCGCCGTGGCGATCAACACTGCGACCAGCGTGGCGCAGGCGATCGCAGCGGCCAATGACGCTGCCGAAGTGCGAGCCGCCGAGCAGGCGCAACAAGCTCAACAGGCGCAGCAGTCGCAACAGGCCGATAACGGACTGGAGACCAACCTGTCGACCGAACAGTCGTCCAACCTTTTCTATGCAGGTGTGCTGTCGGGGCTGGCCACGGCGCCATCGACGGTCGGCCTGTACACCACCAACGGCAGTTTCACCGGCATCGATACCGCGTATGCGACCCAGTTGGCACAGGTGCTGCAGGCCAACCCTGATCTGGCCGACACCATCAGCGGCGAGATCGCCGCCCAGGGCGTGACGGGCGCATTGCTGTCGGTAACGGCGTAGGCCTGGAGTCGAATCGGGGGGAGGGAGTCAGGCAGGGGGATTGGCGATCAGCTGGGCCAGCCAATGTCGTAACGCATGATCGTTGGCACAGCGTTCGCTGATGCGGTGGTCGACGCTGGGTAGATCGACGATGCAACAGTGTCGTGATGCCCGGGCGTGGTCCCGCACCAGATCGGCAACATCGTAAGGAATGACGGCATCATCGAGGGCGCGCACCAGGGTCAGGCGGCCGGTATAGGTCGCAAGCAGTTGCAGCACCTCGGCATCGCGCCAGCTTTCGTGGCGGCGCAGGGCGGCGCTGAACGCGGGGCCGAATGGCAGCGCAAAGGCGGAACCATCATAGATCGCGCCCACTATCGTGACGACATGTGTAATCTGGTTTTGCGCTCTGCAGGCCAGGCGCAGGGCGATCTCACCGCCCATGCTCACCCCCACCACTGTGCGGGGGCCTGTGGTGGCATGGTCCAGCAAGGCCTGGGCCTGTTCCAGTCTTTTTTCCAGTGAAGCAGGTTGATGGGAAGTGCTGGCGCCGTGGCCCGAAAAGTCCAGCGCAGCGCTGGCGCATCCCAGGTCGGCCAGTGTCTGTCGCAGTGGTTGCTGGCGCTGGCGCGAGCTCTGGCCGGCACCGTGCAGGACCAGTGTCTGGACCGGCGACGCGCCTAGCACGTCGCAGGCCACGCATTCGTCATCGACCTGCAGCGAGAAGCTGGTGAAAGACACCGCTCAGTCCAGCCCGAGCCGTCGCTCTTGGCCCGGCCCGCTGTAGAACGCCCGCTTGGCTTCGTACATCAGCACGTCGGCGCGCTGCACCACCGCTTCCAGGCGTTCGCCGGGGACCGCCGTGGCAGCGCCCATCGACAGGCTCACCGCCACCCCCGAATAGAACTGGTTGTTGAGGTCGACCAATTGCTGGATCTGCTCGATCAATGCGCCGGCGCCACGCTCATCGGTGGCCGGCAGCAGGATCGCGAATTCGTCGCCGCCGGTGCGCGCCACACTGGCCGGGCGTTCGACCGCCTTCGACAGCACCTCGCCGACGCGCCGCAGCAAGGCGTCGCCTGCGGCATGGCCGCGCTCGTCGTTGACCTGCTTGAGGCCATTGAGGTCGGCCACGATCACGCTCACCGGGAAGGGGCCCTTGCGTTCCAGCCGGTTCAACTCGTCGACCATGAAGGCGCGATTGTGCAGCTTGGTCAGTTCATCGTGCTTGCCGAGGAACTCGAGATACGCTTCGGCCTTCTTGCGCGCGGTGATATCGGTAAGCGCCACCAGCACCAGGCCCCAGCTATCCTCATGGCCGGGAAACACCGAGAACTGCATGTGCACATTGAGCGCTTCGCCGCTGAGCGAATAGTTGACCACCTCGCGCTGGTGCAGCAGATTGCCATTCCATAACTCGATCAGTTGCTGGCTGAAGTGCGGCCGCATGTCGTCGCGAAACACATCCGACAGGCGCGACAGCAGCGCCGGCTTGTCCTGGGCGCCGAACATCGACAGCGTCTGCAGGTTGACGTCGATGACGCGGATCTCCTGCATGCAGCGCTCGACGAACTCGGGATGGACATCGATGAAGGTGCGGAAGTCGGTAATGCCGATGCGGTGCAGGTCATCGAACAGGCGCTTCACATGGCTGAAGTCCTCGACCCACAGCGAGATCGGCGAATACTCGAACAGGCCGCGCGCATAGTTTTCGCTGCGCGACAGTTTCTTGCGCGCGGTCTCGCGCTCGGTCACGTTCTCGATCGCCAGCAGGATGTAATCCCAGCTCTGCTCGCTGCCGGGCATGATGCGCCCGCTCAGCTGGATGTCGATGCGGCGGCCGCCCAGCGTGTAGTTGACGGTGTAACTCGAAAAATTGAGCCCGCCTTGCCACAGTTGCACCAGTTCGTCGATGAAGGTGTCGATCATGTCATCGCGAAATACCTGGTCGAGATTGGCGACCAGGTGCTCGCGGTCGGTGGCTTCGTAGAGCTCCAGCGTGCGGCGATTGACCGCCACCACCTTGATCTGGTGCGCGCACTGCTTGGCGCGACTGGGGTCTTCCCGCAGCCAGGCGCCGAGGTCGGAGATGCCCTCGGCGCGCCACTGGTCGAACAGCCGCTTCATGCCGCTATAGTCTTCTTTCCAGAGCGAGACCGGCGCCAGGTCGAAGGTTTCTTCGTCGACCCCGGCGCGGGTCGCATGCTGCTGGGTGTTGCCGGAAGGAATGTCGTTCTGCATAACACATGCATGGTAATTGGATCAGCAAGTGTAATGGTTTTACGATTGACTTAACGGACTTGGTTGCGCACCAGAAAACTTTTTATCCAGTTTTACTGACGCCGGACAATCCCTTGCTGCGGGTGGCGCCGCGGATCCGGCCGCTCAACTGGCGCATGGCTCGGGCCAATCGTGCCGGCCAATGCGGCGGCGGGTTCAGCCACAGCAGTTCGCCGCCGCGCGCGGCATCGATCTGCACCCAGCCGCCATGCTCCAGCCAATGGGTCTGGCCTTCGTTGATGAGCTGGCGCGGTTGCAGCAGGTGGCCGGAGATCCATTGTGGCGCGCCGGCGATGGTCAGGCCGGGGCCGTTCGAGACCAATGTGGCGCCGGCCGGCAGCCAGGTGCGCAGGGTCTGGCCGGGCGCCAGGCAGATGCGGCGGACGGCGGGGGCGGCGGGGATAGCAAGGGACGGCAGCGGGCGGGTCATGATTTTCTCCAGCGATAGTGACGGTGCCAGTCTAGGATTGCGGGCCGGCTCCGGACAGGCACAACGGCGTGCAGAAGATCGCGCAACAGAAGGCTTTCCTTGAATCTGTTATCGTTGCTTTTCGAATACTCTGTATCTGTTCTGGTTTTTCCGTCCGGAACAAGATGTCTTATGGATACCAGCCTGCTTGTTTCAGCCCCTGTCGCCGTTCCTGCCGCGCCGTTTTGCGCGCCCGCTGATGCACAGGCTCAGCCTCGTCCCCCTGCGCGCCTGCCCCTGTATCGCCGCCTGGCCGATCATTATCAGGAAGCCATCGATGCCGGCACGCTGGCCGTGGGCGACCGCATGCCATCGGTGCGCGATCTGATGCGCCAGCACCAGGTGAGTTTGTCGACCGCGCTGCAAAGCCTGCGCTATATGGAAGAGGCCGGTTGGCTCGAAGCCCGGCCGCGCTCCGGGTATTTCGTGCGACAGCCGAAGCGTTCGGTGATCCGGCCGGTGCAGGAACCGAGCAGCCTGCTGGCGCTGGACCCGGCGCAATATGTGGGTATCCACGAAAAGGTCTCGCAGTACATCGCCCTGCGCCAGAAGTCGGCGCCGGCCATCGATTTGTCCGGCATGACCTGCGCGCCCGAGCTGTATGCGGTGGATACGCTGCGCCAGGCGGCCATGCGCGCCTTGCGCGAACGCCCGGAGCTGCTGACCAGCGCCATGCCCCATAACGGCAACATGGCGTTTCGCCACGCAGTGGCGCGTCGTGCGCTCAATGCCGGCATGCGCATCAGCGCCGATGAAGTGGTGGTCACGCATGGTTGTATCGAGGCCCTCAACCTGGCCTTGCGCGCAGTGGCGGGGCCGGGCGACACCATCGCGGTGGAGTCGCCCACTTATTTCGGTTTGCTGCAGGCACTCGAGAACCTGGGCATGCGGGCGCTGGAGATACCGACCAGCCCGCATACCGGCATTTCGGTCGAGGCGCTGGAGCTGGCGGTGCGCACCTACGGCAACATCAAGGCGGTGGTGGTGGTGCCGAACCTGCAGAATCCGCTCGGCTGCATCATGCCCGAGGCCAGCAAGGATGCGCTGGTGGCGCTGTGCGACGAACTCAAGCTGCCGCTGATCGAAGATGACGCCTATACCGAACTGGCCGATGGCAACGTCGCGCCGTCATCGCTGAAGAGTCGCGACCGCAGCGGCAACGTGATCTATTGCGCCTCGCTCAACAAGGTGCTGGCGCCCGGCATGCGATTGGGGTGGATGAACGGCGGTCGCTGGCATGAACGGGTCGGCATGCTCAAGTTTGCGCATACCCGCGCCAATGAAGAATGGACCCAGGTCACGGCGGCGGATTTCATCGGCAGCCCGGCCTACGATCGTCACCTGCGGCGGCTGCGCGAGATACTGCGCGAACAACGCGAGCGCATGGCCGAGTCGATTGCGGCGTATTTTCCGGAGGGCTCGCGCATGAACGTGCCCAAGGGCGGCGTCGGCATGTGGGTCGAGTTGCCGCAGCAGATTTCGTCGCAGCGATTGTTCGAGCTGGCGCTGGTGGAGGGCGTAGGGGTGTCACCCGGGACGATTTTTTCGAATTCCGACCGCTATGGGCATTTCTTGCGCATCTGCTGCGGCCACCCGTTTACGCGTGAGCTCGATCAGGCATTGCGCAAGCTGGGACGCATCGGCCAGCAACTGCTCGACGGCGACGGACGATAGGCGCATCGTTCGCCGCCGGCGGCATTGAGCATCGCTCAGTTGATGAAGCGGCCGTCGATACGCGTCGTGCGTTGTGACATGTTGCCTTCCATTTCTATCTGCACGATCTGGTCTTCGATGGCGCGATAGCCGCTGCTTGAATAAGGGGCCACGAACACGCTGTCGGCCACCCTGACCATGGTTTCCCACCCGCCATCTGCCATCAAGGCAGCGTAGTTCGGGTTGTGCAGCCGGTTGTCGCCAAACGACACGCCGCGCAATCCCCGGGCGTCGATCTCATACAGCCAGTAATAGCGGCGATGGCGCGACGACACCTCGATGGCGCGCTGCGCCGCTTCAGGGGTGAGGAAGGCGTCCATGATCTCACCCTCCATCGCTGGCCTGCCGGCAGCGAAGCGGTACTGAAACGGGAACCCGAGTACCTCCGGATCGCGCCGATACATGCCGTGCGGATTGGAACGGGGCGTCACGTACATGTAGCGATAAAGCACAGTGAAGTTGCGACTTTCTAGGAAGCCCCGCTCGTTGGGTTGGCGAGTATCGATGTGCCGCGCCGGCGTGGGGCGCTGCGCTGGTGTGGCCGCTGCGGTAGGCTCGGCCTCGGTTGCAGTGTCGACGGCAGCATCGCGTCGCAGCCGGTCGATGCCCGCCAGCAGCCGGTGCTGTATTGAGCGTGCCCATTGTCCTGCGCGCTGGCCGCCGCGCCGGCACGCCAGGATCAAGTCATCGCTGATCGAGCGCGGATGTCGACCGGGCTCGGCGGCGCAGTCGGCCTGGGGCTCGCGCAGCCGTGCAAAGGCTTGATGTGCGGTAGCGAAGTCGGCCAGCCAGCGTTGTTCCTCTGCCGCCGATGACGCCCGCCCACCGCTCAGGTACTGCAGTTTCTCGCGATCGGCGGCAAAGCCCGCGGCGACCTGGCGCTGGAACACGTTGCCGTTCACGTATTGCGGAAGATAGGCGATGCGACGGTTGTAGAGCCCCTCCCGGATATCGGTCAGCCACTGGTCCACACCTTGGTAGGTGATGCCGTCGCGTCGGTTGTAGACCGAGAAATGCTGCGCCAGCTCGCGCAGGCCATCGGCGCTCCTGGTCATCTCGACGATGGCTGCCCGCATGGCGTCGGCATCCGCATATTCGCGCACCGGCCGCGCGCCGCCCGGCATGATCAGCACCACGTGGCCGTCGGCCGCACGCAGCCAGCTCATGTCGCTGGACTGGTAGGTGTTGATATCAAACACGAAGGCTTGCGTGCCCTGGGCGCCCAGCGTCGGGTCAGCTTGCCCGGCCGCTTCGCACAGCATGGCCAGCGCGCGATCCGACAGCAGCGCCTGGCCGCGGGCGTCCGGTTGTCCCAGCAAGCTACGGAAGTCCGCCTGGAGGGCGAGGTTGCTGCGCGCAATGCGCTCGTTGTACTGACCATGAGCGATGTCGACCAGCCATTTGTCGACCCCCTGGAGGAACATGCCGTCGCTGCGGTTGTAGGGCGAGAAATGCCGGGCGATTTCCTGGCGGCCCGCTTCGTCCTGCAGCATCTGGCGGATGTCGTCGCGCATCGCGCGCAGGGAAGGGTACTCGCGGATGTGCCGCTCGTTGCCCGGCATCAGCAGCACCACATGCCCGTTGCGCGCGCGCAGCCAGGCCATGTCGTCGGCCGCGTAGCCATTGATGTCGAAAGCGTAGGTGGAGGTGCCGTAGTCGCGCAGGTCGGGGTCGCGATTGCCGCCGGCTTCGGCCAGCATGCCCAGCGCCTGGTCGGATAGCTGCAGGCGGGCGGCGGCATGGTCGTTGATGCCCAATGCCCGCGCGCGTTCGTCGGCACGACGATGGGACAGGGCGAAATCGAGGATGTCGGCTTCGGCAGCCGTCTGCACGGTGTCGGCATTGCGGCTCCAGAAAGCTTCCAGGCGGGCGAGATAGTCGCGCTGGAAGGCCGGATCGCGGACTTCCTGGTGGCGGCGCCGGGCCTCATCGCGCAGATCGGGAAAGTCTGCGCCCAGCAACTCAGCTGCCTGCATGCGCAGTGCTGCAAGTTCGCCGCTGGCTGTGGTATCGAGGGACGACCGGCGCATGGCTGCAGTCGGTGCGGCGCCTGTGGCCGCAGCAGACAACGGGGGCGGCGCCAGCGTGACGATGCTGTCGCCGATGACCGCACTGCGCCGGGTGTGTGCGGTGGGGACGGCGGCGCGACGCATCGAGCGCGTTTCATGCTGTGCGGGCGCGGCGGGCATGCGCTCGAGCGTCGGGGTGGCGGGGTAGCCAAGGGGATGAATCATATTGCCTCCGGGGGGTAAGGACACGACAAGATGTCACTCCATCGAAGTCGTATTGTGCTCACCACCTACCCGGGGCATTGCGCCTCTCTACAAAGATGCGACGAAGAATAAAAATTTTTCGATTCTCGTCGTCTATGTACCGGCAGCGTTGCTGTCTAGCGCTGCAACGCTGCCTCTACCTGTTCGCGCCGGGGAATCGGCTCGACCGCACCGTAGCCGGTGGTCGACAGCGCCGCTGCCACGTTGGCATAGCGTGCTGCGCTGAACGGGTCGCGTCCGGCCACCAGTTCGGCGATGAAGGCGCCGCCGAAACAGTCGCCGGCGCCGGTGGCGTCCAGTGCCTGCACCGGATGGGGCGCGACCATGCGGCGCTCGTCGGCAGTGGCGACATAGCAGCCTTCGTGGCCCAGCTTGAAGGCCACCAGCTTGACGCCGTAGGACAGCAACTGGTCGACGATGGCGTCGCGCTCATCGAGGCCGGTCAGCAGGGAGACGTCTTCCCAGCTTGGCAGGCAGATGTCGCACAGCTTGAAGGCCTCGATCATCTTTTCACGGGCGCGTTCCAGCGGCCACAGGCGCAGCCGCAGGTTGGTGTCGAGCGAGGTCAGCACGCCGTGCCGGCGGGCATGGGCCATCGCCGCCAGGCCGCTGTCGCAGGCGCTCTCGCTGATGGCCAGGCTGATGCCCGACAGGTGCAGCACGCGCGCCTGCTCGATCGCCGCCAGTGGCAACTGGCCGGCGCTATAGCGGCTGGCGGCCGAGCCGCTGCGCAGATAGTGGAAGTGATGTCCGGCGTCGTCGTGGGTGACGAAGTAGATGCCGGTGGCTACGCCTGCGGCCACTTCGATGTGTTGTATGCCGACCTGCTCGGCCTGCCATAGCGCCAGCAGGTTGCGTCCGAAATGGTCGTCGCCGACGGCGCTGATGTAAGCCGTCTCGGCGCCCTGGCGGGCGGCGGCGATGCAGAAGTTGGAGGTGTCGCCACCGAAGCCTTCGAGGTAGTTACGCCGCTGCTGGATACTCTGGTTGAATTCGACCATGGCTTCGCCAAAGGCCAGGATGGTTTTGCGCATGAAGGGCTCGGGCTCTGTTCAGAAAAAGGTCTGTACCACGTCGACCACGTCGAATTGCGGATTCACCACCGGCAGGTGACGCCATTTGTCGAAGGTCAGGCAGGGGTGGGAAATGTCGAAGGCCAGCATGTCGCCCACGCGAATATCATCGCCGGCTTCGATCTTGAGGTAGGCGTGCTGGTCCATCATGCCGGTCACTTCCCAATGCGCAGGGGTGGCCGATGGCGTGCTGTCGGAGCCCGGGCGGAAACGCGAGACCGGCAGCGGCAGGCCTGCGTCGAAGGCGGCGTCGCGCTTGCCCAGCGCGATGATGGCTTTGTCGGCTTCGGGGATCGATTGCACGTAGGCCCACAACTGCAGGGCCGGTTGCAACTGGCTGCGCATCTGGTGCGCCACCGGATTGCGCACCTGGATCTGCGCCTGCGCGGCGCGGTAGATGCCGACGTCGTGGGTCAGGTAGCAGCCCGGACGCAGCACCACGTCGAGCGGCATGCCGATGTCGGCCCGGGCAAATTCCTCGGCCACCACGTCATACCAGGCCGAGCCGGCGCCGGTCAGCACGGCCGGGCCGCGCGCGCCGCGCTTGGCCAGCAGGCCCTGTGCGGCCAGTTCGCTGGCACAGGCCACCGCCCGTTGCAGGAACTGACGAATCTCAGCCTCTTCCTTGAGCACCCCTTCATACACTTCGACCCCGGCCAGCGCGATGCTGTCCCAGCGCTTGATGGCCGCTACCACGGCCGCCTGCTGCGCGGCGTCGCGCACGCCGGTGCGTCCGCCCAGCGGACCCAGTTCCAGCAGCACGTTGAGGGTTTGCTTGCGCTCGCTGAAGAAGCGGCCCAGCTGATCGACCAGATCGGCCGAATCGACCAGGCAGAAGAACTCGAAATCCGGGTCGGCCAACAGTTCGGAGATGATCGCCATGTTGCGCTTGCCGACCAGCTGGTTGGCCATGATCACGCGCCGCACGCCATGCTGGTAACCCGCCAGCGTCTGGTGCGCGGTGGCCAGGGTGATGCCCCAGGCGCCGGTGTCGAGCTGGCGCTTGAACAGCTTGGGCGCCATCGTGGTCTTGCCGTGCGGCGCCAGCTTCACCTGGTAGCGGGTGACGAATTCTTGCATCCAGTCAAGATTGTGTTGCAGCTTTTCGTCGTACAGAACCGCCGCCGGCAGGCTGATGTCTTCATTGAGCAGATTCCACTTCAGCGCCCCGGCCTGGTCCGGCGCCACTGGCCCGGGCAGGCTGCCCAGCCCTTTGTTCACAGAGTCGATGATGCCGGTTTGATAAGCAATTTGGTAGTTTGTATCATTCATCGCAAAAAAGTCCTGAAATGGTCTGTAAAAATTGGATTGACCTGATAATAGCCTTGAATTTACACTGTTTGCGGCGTGTTAGTAAATAACATAAATTATTTGGGTGATTTCTTTCCGGGTCATCTCAACCCTTTCGACAAGCTTCACGCATGGCGCAGACCTTCGACATCGTATCCCGCATCACCGAACGCAGCAGCCAGTTGCGACTGGCCGAGCAAAAGGTGGCGCAAGCCATCCTCGGCGACCTGGCGGGCGCGGCCAGCGCCAGCATTGGCGAGCTGGCGGCCAGCGCCGGCGTGTCGGTAGCCAGCGTGACGCGTTTTGCCAAGGCGATGGGCTGTCGCGACGTGCGCGAATTCAAGTTCCTGCTGGCGCAAGCGGTGGCGGTGGGGCAGCGTTTCTTCGATGGCGCCAAGCGCGCGCCGGACGCGCACCCGCCCGAACTGGCCGACATCGTCTGCAATGATATCCATGCAGTGCTCGACCTCAATCGCGCCATGCTCAACGCCGACATGCTGCTGGCGGCGGCCGGGCTGCTGGCCGAGGCCCGCATGATCTACTGCTTCGGCATGGGCGGCGGCTCGACCATGATGTCGGACGAGGCGCGCTATCGCCTGGTGCGCCTGGGGCGCCCGGTGGCCACCTATCACGACGCCGTGCTGCAGAAGATGGTGGCTGCCACGCTCGACAAGAAAGACGTGGTGCTGGCCTTCTCGACCACCGGCAACGTGCCCGAGTTGCTGGCCAGTTGCGAAGTGGCCCGCGAATACGGCGTCAAGCTGATCGCCATCACCGCGCTGGGTTCGCCCCTGGCCGGGCTGGCCGATGTGCTGCTGCCCATCAAGACGGTCGAGACCGACCTGATCTTCAAACCATCGTCGTCGCGCTACGCGATGATGATGACCCTCGACATGCTGGTGCTGGAGCTGGCCCTGCTGCAGAAAGACAGCAGCCAGGAACGCCTGCGCCGGCTCAAGTACGTACTCGATACACATCGCGGCGGTGGCGATCGCCACCAGCCGCTGGGAGACTAACATGACCCTCGACACGAACAACCCTTCGGCCCGGATCTGCGACACGCTGATCGTGGGCGCGCTTGTCATTGACGGTTCTGGAACCGGTTCCATCGCCGCCGACGTGGCCGTGCACCAGGGCCGCATCGTCGCCATCGGCAGCCTGGCCGACTGGCATGCCGGGCAAGTGTTCGACGCCAATGGCCGGGTACTGGCGCCCGGTTTCATCGACGTCCACACCCACGACGACACCAACGTCATCCGCACCCCCGAGATGTTTCCCAAGCTGTCGCAGGGCGTGACCACGGTGGTAGTCGGCAATTGCGGCATCAGCGCCGCGCCGGTCACGCTCAAGGGCGACCCGCCGGATCCGATGAACCTGCTGGGCAAGTCGGCCGCCTTCGACTATCCCACCTTCGCCAGCTACGTCGAGGCCGTCAATGCGGCGCAGCCGGCCATCAACGTGGCCGCGCTGGTCGGTCACACGGCCTTGCGCCAGAACCACATGGACCGCCTCGACCGCGCCGCCAGCGCCGACGAGATCGCGGCCATGCGCGCGCAACTGCGCGAAGCGCTGCAACACGGCGCGCTGGGCCTGTCGACCGGCCTGGCCTATGGCAATGCCATCAATGCGCCCACCGACGAGGTGCTGGCGCTGGCCGAGCCGCTGGCCGAATTCGGCGGCCTGTACGCGACCCACCTGCGCAGCGAATTCGCCGACATCCTGGAGGCCATGGATGAAGCCTTTCGCATCGGTCGCGGGGCCCGGGTGCCGGTGGTGATCTCGCACCTGAAATGCGCCGGGGTCGAGAATTGGGGGCGCAGCAGCGAGGTGTTGCAGGCGCTGGAGATCGCCGGGCGTCACCAGCATGTCGGTTGCGACTGCTATCCCTATACCGCCAGTTCGTCCACGCTGGATCTCAAGCAGGTCACCGACACCTACGATATCCAGGTCACCTGGTCCGAACCGCATCCCGAGATGGGCGGCAAGATGCTCAAGCAGATCGCCGCCGAATGGCAGCTCGACCTGCACGCGGCCGCCGCACGCCTGATGCCGGCCGGCGCGGTCTATCACTGCATGTCGGACGACGACGTCAACCGCATCCTGTCGCATCCGGCCACCGTGGTGGGTTCCGACGGCCTGCCCAACGACCCCTTGCCGCATCCTCGCCTGTGGGGCGCCTTCCCGCGGGTGCTGGGCTATTACAGCCGCGAGCAGAAGCTGTTCTCGCTGGCCGTGGCGGTGCACAAGATGACCGGCCTGTCGGCCCAGCGTTTCGGCCTGCATGAGCGAGGCCTGGTGCGCGAAGGCTATTGGGCCGACCTGGTCCTGTTCGATCCCGAGACCGTGCGCGACGCCGCCAGCTTTACCGACCCGATGCAACCGGCGCACGGCATCGAAGCGGTCTGGGTCAATGGTCAACTGACCTATCGGGGCGACCAGAAACGCGCCACCGGCGAACGCGCCGGACGCTTTCTGGCACGCCAGCGCGCGGCTACTACCAACTAACTGATTTTCATTCGAGGCGCATCGCGCATCATTTTTTCAAGCAAAGGAGCAGGTATGAGCATTCAACGATTTGGCGTGGAAGGCGGCAGTGGCACCGGCGGCCAGCATTTGCCGTTTGCACGGGCAGTGGCCGCTGACGGCTGGCTGTACGTGTCGGGGCAGGTGGCGATGGAAAACGGCGAAGTGATCGACGGCGGCATCGTGGCGCAGTCGCACAAGGCTATCCAGAACGTGCTGGCGATCCTGAAGGAAGCCGGCTACGGCCCCGAGCACGTGGTGCGCTGTGGCGTCTGGCTGGACGACGCGCGTGACTTCCAGTCCTTCAACAAGGTATTCAAGGAATACTTCGGCGCCAATCCGCCGGCCCGCGCCTGCGTGGTGTCGAGCATGGTGGTCGACTGCAAGGTCGAGGTCGACTGCGTGGCCTTCAAGCGCTGAACCGCACGATAAGAATTGCATTGCGATTGCATTGAATACGTCGGTGCAGCACGGGAGCCAGAAACCCGGCGCGCCGGCGGGTGACTTTTAACCTTCGGAAGAGGAGAGCAAGATGGAGGCTGTACAGGGAAGCGCATTGCTGATCTATGCATTGGTGGCGGTGATCGCACTGATCGTATTGATCGCGAAATTCAAGTTGAACCCGTTCATCGTATTGATCGTGGTGTCGTTGGTGCTGGGCCTGGCGGTGGGCATGCCGATGGGCAATATCGTCAAGGCCTTCGAGACCGGCGTCGGTGGCGCGCTGGGGCACATCGCGCTGGTGGTGGGCCTGGGGACCATGCTGGGCAAGATGATGGCCGAGTCGGGCGGTGCCGAGCGCATCGCCAACACCATGATCAAGGCCTTCGGTGAAAAGAACGTGCACTGGGCCATGATGACGGTGGCCTTCATCGTCGGCCTGCCGGTGTTCTTCGAAGTCGGTTTCGTGCTGCTGGTGCCGATTGCCTTCAACATCGCCAAGCGCACCGGGACCAACATGGTGCTGGTCGGTATTCCGATGGTGGCCGGTCTGTCGGTGGTGCACGGCCTGATCCCGCCGCATCCGGCAGCGCTGCTGGCGGTGACCGCCTACAACGCCGATATCGGCCACACCATCATGTACGCGCTGATCGTCGGTATTCCTACGGCCATCATCGCCGGTCCGATCTTCGGCAAGCTGGTGTCGAAGGTGGTGATCCCCAACCCGGATAATCCGCTGATCGAGCAGTTCGTCGACGCCAAGAAGGAACAGCGCGAATTGCCGGGCTTCGGCATCACGCTCTTCACCATCCTGTTGCCGGTGGCACTGATGCTGATCGGCAGCTGGGCCGACGTGTTCTTCGCCCCCAAGACCTTCGCCAACGATTTCCTGCGCCTGATCGGCAACTCGGTCATCGCGCTGCTGATCGCGACCCTGGTCAGTTTCTGGACCTTCGGTCGTGCGCGCGGTTTCGGCGCCGACCAGATCCTGAAGTTCACCAACGAATGCCTGGCGCCGATTGCCAGCATCACCCTGGTGGTGGGCGCGGGCGCCGGTTTCGGCCGCATCCTGATGGATGGCGGCGTGTCCAAGGCGATCGTCGGCATTGCCACCGATGCGCATCTGTCGCCGCTGCTGCTGGGCTGGTTCGTGGCGGCCCTGATTCGGGTGGCCACCGGTTCGGCCACGGTCGCCATGACCACCGCCTGCGGTATCGTCGCGCCCATCGTCTCTACCGTCGGCGGCGTGCGTCCCGAGCTGATGGTGCTGGCCACCGGCGCCGGTTCGCTGATCCTGTCGCACGTCAACGACGGCGGTTTCTGGCTGGTCAAGGAATACTTCAACATGACCGTGCCGCAGACCTTCAAGACCTGGACCGTGATGGAAACCCTGATCTCGGTGCTGGCCTTGCTATTCACGCTGGGCCTGGCGACGGTGATCTGACAAGTTGCTGCGCTGGTCAAAAAAAATGCCGTCCGGGTTGCATCGGACGGCATTTTTTCGTTGGGGCCGGCAGTCTCAGAAGCGCATGCGCGAATCGTCGTACCGCGGATCGGGGCCGTTCTCGACCTTCTGCACGATGCCCTGGTCGGTGAAGTACACCGTCATCTGCGAATTCCACACGCCGCTTTCCTTGAAGCTGTAGTTCCACGCTTCAAAGGGGACGCGCGCGTAGCGCGTGATTTCGCTTGGGCGTCCGACCCGGTTCAGCACGTCCTGCTTGGTGTCTTGGTTGGTACGGATGGCGCGGAAGTTCTCGATCGTCCACACCTGCTGATACGAGATCAGGCGGTGATCGGGGCCGATGCGCGCCATGTACTGGTACTGGCTGAAGGCGCCCGCGCCGTATTCGAACAGGCGGGTGTTGCCATCCTGATAAATATTGGTGGGCGCACCCAGGCGCGTGAGCACCTGCTCTTCGGATTCGCCCGGGTTGACCGGCGGCTGGAACAGCGAGGCGCAGCCGGCCAGGCTGAGCAGGGCGGCCGCGCTCAGCAGGCGCGGAGAAAAGCGGGAAATGAGTTGTCGCATGGTCATGGGTCCTGATTCGGCGGATGTCGTGTTGTTCAATGGCAATGAATGCCATCGCGCGCTACCGGCGTTGTCTCTAAGTATTTGAATGAAAGGGATTTTGCTATATACTGCGCGTCTGGTCGAATTTGACCGGATTCATTTTTTTTGTTCACGGTATGCGCGGCCGGCAATCAGATTGCCACCAAGGCTACACATACCGCCTGTGAAAGGTAAATTAGCATGTCCATCGAAAAAGCAGCCAAGGCTGCCATTATCTCCGAAAATGCACGCGCCACTAACGACACCGGTTCTCCGGAAGTGCAAGTCGCGCTGCTGACCGCCCGTATCAACGACCTGAACGGTCACTTCAAGGCACACAGCAAGGATCACCACTCGCGTCGCGGCCTGATCAAGATGGTTAACCGTCGCAAGAGCCTGCTGTCCTACCTGAAGGGCAAGGACGCTGATCGTTACCGCGCACTGATCGAAAAGCTCGGCCTGCGTAAGTAATTTGATTTTGCGCCTGCATCCGTTTCGCGGATCATAGCCACAATGCCTGCGTCACTCGTTGACGCGGGCATTTTGTTTTTTGCGATTCCGTTATTGTCCCGTTTTACGTTTTTGTCTCATCGTGGCGCAGCATGGCCACGTTCGTCGTAAGCCGCAGGCAAAATTGTCGGCGGCTGTGGTGAGGTGAACGACAGCGCCTGAAAATCTGTCGGCAAAAGGGGCCCGTGCACCGTGAACACAGTCGGGGCCAGCTCCATAAAAGAAAGGAAATACCGTGTTTAATAAAGTCACCAAGACCTTCCAGTACGGCCAGCACCAAGTTACGCTGGAAACCGGCGAAATCGCCCGCCAGGCATCTGGCGCCGTGGTGGTGTCGATCGAAGACACCGTCATCCTGGCCACCGTCGTGGCCCGCAAGGAAGCCAAGCCAGGCCAGGACTTCTTCCCCCTGACCGTCGATTACATCGAAAAGACCTATGCTGCCGGCCGTATCCCCGGTGGTTTCTTCAAGCGTGAGGGCAAGCCTTCCGAGAAGGAAACCCTGACATCGCGCCTGATCGATCGTCCGATCCGTCCGCTGTTCCCTGAAGGCTACCTCAACGAAGTGCAAGTGATCGTGCACGTGTTGTCGGTCAACCCCGAGATCGATCCCGACATCGCTGCGATGATCGGTTCGTCGGCTGCGCTGTCGCTGGCCGGCATCCCGTTCAGCGGCCCGGTGGGCGCCGCACGCGTGGGCTATATCGATGGCCAGTACGTGCTCAACCCGACCTCGACCCAACTGAAGTCGTCGCAACTGAACCTGGTGGTGGCGGGTACTGAATCGGCCGTGCTGATGGTCGAGTCCGAAGCCGACCAGCTGTCCGAAGAAGTGATGCTGGGCGCGGTGGTGTTCGGCCACGAGCAATCGAAGGCCGTCATCGACGCCATCCACGAACTGGTGCGCGACGGTGGCAAGCCTGAAGTGCAATGGGCGCCGCCTGCCAAGAACGATGCGCTGATCGCCCGCGTGTCGCAACTGGCCGAAGGCCCGCTGCGCGAAGCCTACCAGACCAAGGACAAGCAAGCCCGTACCGAAAAGCTCAAGGGCGTCACCAGCCAGGTCAACGCCGCATTGGTGGCCGATGCTGCCGATGTCGACCTGTCCGACGTCAGCACCATCCTGTTCGACCTGGAAGCCAAGATCGTGCGTTCGCAGATCCTGGAAGGCGAGCCACGCATCGATGGTCGCGACACCCGCACCGTGCGTCCGATCTCGATCCGTACCGGCGTGCTGCCGCGTACCCACGGTTCGGCCCTGTTCACCCGCGGCGAAACCCAGGCGCTGGTCATCGCCACGCTGGGCACGGCACGTGACGAGCAGAAGATCGACGGCCTGCTGGGCGAGTACACCGATCGCTTCATGCTGCACTACAACATGCCTCCGTTCGCTACGGGCGAAACCGGCCGCGTCGGTACCCCGAAGCGCCGCGAAATCGGTCACGGCCGTCTGGCCAAGCGCGCACTGCTGGCAGCTCTGCCGGCGGCTGACGAGTTCAGCTACTCGGTGCGCCTGGTGTCCGAAATCACCGAGTCGAACGGTTCCTCGTCGATGGCATCGGTCTGCGGCGGCTGTCTGGCGCTGATGGATGCGGGCGTGCCGATGAAGTCGCACGTGGCCGGTATCGCCATGGGCCTGATCAAGGAAGGCAACAAGTTTGCCGTTCTGACCGACATCCTGGGCGACGAAGATCACCTGGGCGACATGGACTTCAAGGTAGCCGGTACTGCCGAAGGCATCACCGCGTTGCAGATGGACATCAAGATCCAGGGCATCACCAAGGAAATCATGCAGGTGGCGCTGGAGCAGGCCAAGGAAGGCCGTCACCACATCCTGGGCAAGATGCAGGAAGCCGTGCCTGCCGGCACCGGCGAGCTGTCCGACTTCGCACCGCGCCTGATCACCATCAAGATCAACCCCGAGAAGATCCGTGACGTGATCGGCAAGGGCGGCGCCGTGATCCGTGCGCTGACCGAAGAAACCGGCACCCAGATCGACATCAGCGACGAAGGCGTGGTCACCATTGCTTCGGTCGATGCGACTGCCGGCCAGGAAGCCCGTCGCCGCATCGAAGAACTGACTGCTTCGGTCGAAGTGGGCAAGGTCTACGAAGGCACGGTCCTGAAGCTGCTGGACTTCGGCGCGATCGTCCAGGTCCTGCCGGGCAAGGATGGCCTGCTGCACATCAGCCAGATCGCCAACGAGCGCGTCAATGCCGTGGCCGACTACCTCAAGGAAGGCCAGCAAGTACGCGTCAAGGTCCTCGAGACCGACGACCGTGGCCGCCTGAAGCTGTCGATGAAGGCTGCCCAGGGTGAAGACTCGCCAGAGTCCGCTACCCAGGCTCAGTAAGTCCTGCGCTGCCGGGCTGCTCCCGGTAGTGGCGGTAAGGAATCCCCCGTGGCCGTGAGGCTGCGGGGGATTTTTCGTTGGTGTTCCTAACGTCGCTGGGTACCGGCCTTCGCCGGCACGACGAGTTACTTATAGCTCAACCTCCGTCGTCCTGACGAAAGTCAGGGCCCAGTGTCTTTAAGCAACCTCCGGGGCTCCATCAACGCCGCTGGGTACCGGCTTTCGCCGGCACGACGAGTTACTTATAGCTCAACCTCCGTCGTCCTGACGAAAGTCAGGACCCAGCGTCTTTCAGTGCCGCCGGGACGCCGTCAACGCCGCTGGGTACCGGCCTTCGCCGGCACGACGAGTTACTTATAGCTCAACCTCCGTCGTCCTGACGAAAGTCAGGACCCAGCGTCTTTAAGCAACCTCCGGGGCTCCATCAACGCCGCTGGGTACCGGCCTTCGCCGGCACGACGGATTACTTATAGCTCAACCTCCGTCGTCCTGACGAAAGTCAGGACCCAGCGTCTTTAGTCTTTCAGCGCCGCCGGCGACCGGGGTATGACAAAGTGGCCAAGTGCTTTAGAACCAAATATGTGAGAACCTGTCCGTCTGCATTGAGGCAGGTCAAATCGCCTCGCCGGTGGTCCAGCCAAAACCATGACCGGTCGGTGCAATCCGAATAGAGAGTAGGGGACAGCGTCGCCGTGGCCGCAAGGCCGGGCAGACATAAAAACAGTTTACTTTTGAAAGGAAGCCCATGCCCCACGTAGTCATCATCGGCTGTGGTTTCGGTGGTCTCGCCGCGGCCCGCGAGTTGGCCAATGCGGACGTTCGCATCACCATGATCGATCGCACCAATCACCACCTGTTCCAGCCGCTGCTGTACCAGGTCGCCACCGCTGGCCTGTCGGCCCCTGCCATCAGCGCACCGATCCGCGACATCCTGTCTGACCAGCCCAACGTGACTACGCTCATGGCCGATGTCACCGCCATCGATGTCAATGCTCGCACCGTATCGCTGGAGGATGGCACCCGTATCGACTATGACCACCTGATCGTGGCCGCCGGTTCGACCCATAGCTATTTCGGTCGCGACGACTGGGCGCGGCTGGCCCCGGGCCTGAAGACGCTGGCCGATGCCTTCGAGATTCGCCGCCGCGTGCTGATGGCGTTCGAATATGCCGAGCGCGAGAGCGACGAGCGCCGTCGCCAGGAATGGCTGACCTTCACCGTCATCGGCGGTGGCGCCACCGGCGTCGAGATGGCCGGCACCCTGGTCGAGATCGCGCGCCATACCCTGCGCGGCGAATTTCGTCGCATCGACCCGCATTCGGCGCGGGTGGTGCTCATCGAGGGCTCCGACCGTATCCTGGGCGCCTATCCGCCCGACCTGTCCGAAAAGGCGCGCGAGCAGTTGCAGGCACTGGGCGTGGATGTGCGCACCGGCAGCCGCGTGGTGCACATCGACGAGCAATGCGTGCGCTACAGCAATTTCGATGGCGAGCAATCGCTGGCGTCGCGCACCGTGGTGTGGTCGGCCGGGGTGGCCGCCTCGCCATTGGGCAAGGCGCTGGGCGTCGAGACCGATCGCGCCGGCCGGGTGCCGGTGTCGCCCGAACTCAACATCGCCGGCCATGACAATGTCTATGTCATCGGCGATCTGGCCGCCGCCCAGTCCGACGGCAAGCCGGTGCCGGGCGTGTCGCCGGCGGCCAAGCAGATGGGGCGGATCGCGGGCAAGAACATCAAGCACCGCATCGCCAACCAGCCGCTGGAAAGCTTCGTCTATCGCGACTACGGTTCACTGGCCACCATCGGCCGGCGGGCCGCCATTGCGATGGTCGGCAAGTTCAAGTTCTCGGGCTTTTCGGCATGGCTGTTCTGGTTGTTCGTGCACGTCTATTTCCTGATCGGTTTCCGCAACCGCGTCATCGTCATGAGCGACTGGGCCTGGGCCTATTTCACCTTCAAGCGCAGCGCCCGGGTGATTCCGGCGACCATGCATACGCCTAAACCCGAGCAACCGGACCCCGCTCCGTAAGCACCGCGAACGGGCATAAAAAAACGGTATCTTCCACGTCTTGGGGACGTGGAAGATACCGCAAGGTCACACTACTTCCAGAGAGATCGTTTCACACGCCATTAGCTGGCGCTGCCGTAGCCGCCTCCGCCCGGGGTCTCGATGACGAATACCTCGCCCGGTTGCATCTCGGTGCTGGCCACGAAGCCCAGTTTTTCGATGCTGCCGTCGTTGCGGATGGCATAGTTCTGGCCACAACGGCCCGGCGCGCCACCGGCGGCGCCAAACGGCGGCACGATGCGGTTGTTGGACAGGATCGAGGCTGTCATCGCTTCCAGGAAGCGAATCTTGCGGATGCCGCCATTGCCGCCATGCCACTGGCCGGTGCCACCCGAACCCGGGTTGATTTCATAACTTTCCAGCCGCACCGGATAACGCCACTCCAGTATCTCGGGGTCGGTCAGGCGCGAGTTGGTCATGTGGGTCTGCACCACGTCGGTACCGTTGAAGCCATGTCCGGCGCCCGAGCCGCCCGAGATGGTTTCGTAGTACTGGTGCTCGCCGTTGCCGAAGGTGAAGTTGTTCATCGTGCCCGGCGCCGATGCCAGCACGCCCAACGCGCCATACAATGCATTGGTGATGCAGCTCGAGGTCTCGACGTTGCCCGACACCACTGCTGCCGGATAATGCGGATTGAGCATCGAGCCGGCAGGGATGATCACGTTGAGCGGCTTGAGGCAGCCCGCATTGAGCGGGATCTCGTCGTCCACCAGCGTACGGAACACATACAGCACCGCCGCCATGCAGATCGCGCTGGGGGCGTTGAAGTTGTTGTCCAGCTGCGGCGAGGTGCCGGTGAAGTCGATGTCGGCCGTGCGCTGGGCGTGATTGACGCGGATCGCCACCTTGATCACGGCGCCGTTGTCGAGCCGGTACTCATAGGCGCTGTCCTTGAGCAGGGTGATGACGCGCCGCACCGCTTCCTCGGCATTGTCCTGCACGTGGGCCATGTAGGCCTGCACCACTTCAAGGCTGAAGTGATCGACCATCTTCAGCAGTTCGTCCACGCCCTTCTGGTTGGCGGCGATCTGCGCCTGCAGGTCGGCCAGGTTCTGCGGCACATTGCGGGCAGGGTAGGGGCCCGATGACAGCAGGTCGATGGTTTCCTGTTCCAGGAAGCGACCTTCGCGCACCAGCTGGAAGTTATTGATCAGGATCCCTTCTTCTTCCACTACCCGGCTGTCGGCCGGCATCGAGCCGGGCGTGATGCCGCCGATATCCGAGTGGTGCCCGCGCGAACCGACATAGAACAGGATCTCGCTGCCGGTCTTGTCGAAGGCCGGCGTGATCACCGTGATGTCGGGCAGGTGGGTGCCGCCGTGGTACGGATCGTTGAGCATGAAGACATCGCCCGGCTGCATCTTGCCGGCATTCTCGCGGATGATGGTGCGGATGCTTTCACCCATCGAACCCAGGTGCACCGGGATGTGCGGCGCATTGGCGATGAGGTTGCCGTCGGCGTCGAACAGCGCGCACGAGAAGTCCAGGCGCTCCTTGATGTTGACCGAGAAGGCAGTGTTCTGCAGGCGCAGCCCCATCTGTTCGGCGATGCTCATGAACAGGTTATTGAATACTTCCAGCATCACCGGGTCGGCCGTGGTGCCGATGGCCTTGCGTTGCACCCGTGCCTGATAGCGTTGCAGCACCAGGTGATTCAGGGCCGACACCTCGGCCCGCCAGCCAGGCTCGACAATGTTGGTGGCGTTCTTCTCGGCGATGATGGCCGGGCCCTGCACCACGTCGCCCGGGCGCATGTCTTCGCGCAGGTAGAGCGCGGTGTCGTGCCACTGGCCGCCCGAGAACAGCTTGACGGTCTCGGTGGCGGCCAGTGCACCACTGCGCGGCGCCAGTTGCTCGATCTGTTCTTCGCGATCTGCCGACACGCCCACCGCTTCCACCGAGATGGCTTCGATGATCATGGTCTTTTCGGGCATCAGGAACGAATAGCGTTTCTTGTAGGCCGATTCGAATTGTTCGACCATGAAGCCGATCTCGCCGAAGTTGACCACGATCACCGAATCGGTGCCGTCGTAGCGCAGGTGCACGCGTTTGAGTATCTGGATCTGCCCGGCATCGACGCCCTGTGTCAGCAGATCGTCGCTGGCCTGGCCCGACAGCGCCAGCAAATGCTGGTCGAGCTGCTCCAGCGAGGACGCATCGAGCGGCAACTCCATGGCTTGCTCGCGCATCGCCGTCTGGTCGGCCAGGCCCATGCCATAGGCCGACAGCACGCCGGCGAAGGGGTGCGCGAAGACCCGTGTCATGCCCAGCGCATCGGCCACCAGGCAGGCGTGCTGGCCACCGGCGCCGCCGAAGGTGGTGAGGGTGTAGTCGGTCACGTCGTGGCCGCGTTGTACCGAGATGAACTTGATCGCATTGGCCATGTTGCCCACGGCGATCTCGATGAAGCCTTCGGCGACTTCTTCGGGCGTGCGGCGATTGCCGGTTTCCTGGTAGATGCGCTCGGCCAGTTCGGTGAATTTCTGAACGACGGCATCGCGGTCCAGCGCTTCGTCGGCAGCCGGGCCGAATACCTTGGGAAAGTGCGACGGCTGGATCTTGCCCAGCATGACGTTACAGTCGGTGACCGCCAGCTGGCCGCCACGGCGATAGCTGGTCGGGCCAGGATTGGCGCCGGCGCTGTCCGGGCCGACCCGATAGCGGGTGCCGTCGAAATGCAGGATCGAGCCGCCGCCGGCGGCCACCGTATGAATGCTCATCATCGGCGCGCGCATGCGCACGCCCGCCACCTGGGTCTCGAACTCGCGCTCGAATTCGCCCGCATAGTGCGAGACATCGGTTGAGGTGCCGCCCATGTCGAAGCCGATGATCTTGTCGAAGCCGGCGGTCTCGGCGGTGCGCACCATGCCCACGATGCCGCCGGCTGGCCCGGACAGGATCGAGTCCTTGCCCTGGAAGCGATGCGCATCGGTCAGACCGCCATTGCTTTGCATGAACAACAGGCGCACGCCTTCCATCTCGCTGGCGACCTGGTCGACGTAGCGGCGCAGGATCGGCGACAGATAGGCATCGACCACGGTGGTGTCGCCGCGCGAGACCAGCTTCATCATCGGGCTGACCTGGTGCGACACCGATACCTGGGTGTAACCGATGGCAGTGGCCAGTGCCGCCAGTTTCTGTTCGTGCTCGGTATAGCGATAACCGTGCATCAGCACAATCGCTACCGCCCGATAGCCCTTGTCATGGAGCGCCTGCAACTGCGCCTGCGCCGAGGCTGCATCCAGCGGCTGCACCACCTCGCCCTGGGCGCCGATACGCTCGTCGACTTCCACCACCTGCTCGAACAGCAGTTCGGGCAATACGATATGGCGGTCGAACAGGCGCGGCCGGTTTTGGTATGCGATGCGCAAGGCATCCCTGAAGCCGCGGGTGATCAGCAGCACGGTCGGGTCGCCCTTGCGTTCGAGCAGGGCATTGGTGGCGACCGTGGTGCCCATCTTCACCGCCTCGACCAGTTCGGGCGTGATCGCCTGCTCGGGCGTCAGGCCCAGCAGGCGCTTGATGCCGGCTACCGCCGCATCCTTATATTGTTCCGGGTTTTCGGAAAGCAACTTGTGCGTCAGCAGTCGTCCATCCGGACGACGGGCGACGATATCGGTGAAGGTACCCCCACGGTCGATCCAGAATTGCCAGCGCTTGTCTCCAGATGACGTCTGTTGTTGATCCATGATGCATTGCCTTTCGTTAAGAGTGCTTATTCAGGTGCATTATTTTTATAAATCATCGACGATTTGCACATAAAAAGTGAATGTAAAACCGTCTTGTTCGTTTTGGGCGATCTCAATGATTCATGCCGATTGCCCCGAAAGCCTTGCTGTGCTTGAGTTCCAGTCTGATTTGGCGAATCTCGGAATTTCAGGCACGCCATTTGCTTAATGAAACATCGATGATTTGGCGATCATTTGCTTTTTTAAACGTTAACAATTTATTGACATATTATCGATGAAAAGTTTAGGATTCAAGAAAAAAATCGAGGAGATGAAAATGGCATTCGAATCAGCAATAGCCGGCCAGGGTGCGCTCCAGCGCAATCCGGCCACCATTTTCGAAGCAGTCCTGCAGGCGTGCCCGGTGGGTGCGACGCGTGGGGTCCTGCGTGCGATGCATTTCAAATCCTGAACCAGTCAAGTCGATAAGGCGCCATGTCGCCGGTGCAAGCCGGTGCTGCATGGCCAGCGATGGAAAGCTTCATTGCGCACCACTTGGATCTTCAAGTGGCGCGCACCGGTATGCGCCGTAACGCTCGCAAGAGGGGGGCGGCGCCTGCCAGCAGTAGCTTGGGTTGCTCCCGCTAACAGCGTCATGCAGGTGGGGGAAATTTATCTTGTGTCAACACAAAGGAGCGTCTCATCATGTTAGGTAATGTCTTCAAACGCGCAGCGCAAATCGGGGTCGCGCTGTCGTTCTCGCTATCGGCCTACTGTGCTTATGCGCAGCAGCAGGAAATCAAGATCGGCGTCATCTATCCGTTGTCGGGCGCGGCAGCCTCGACCGGCGCCGAGATGAAGGATGCGCTGGAACTGGCAGCCGACATCATCAACAACGGCGCCAAGAACATTCCCAACCTGCCGTTCTCGGCCGGTGGCGGCCTGCCTAACCTGAAGGGCGCCAAGATCAAGCTGGTTTTCGCCGACTCCCAGGGCAATCCCCAGGTAGGCGCGACCGAAGCCGAGCGCCTGATCACGCAAGAAAAGGTGGTGGCCGTGGTGGGGGCTTATTTCAGTAACGTCACCGCCACCACCAGCCAGGTGGCCGAGCGCTACAAGGTACCTTACCTGAACCCCGAGTCGTCGTCGGCGTCGCTCACGCAGCGCGGCTTCAAGTGGTTCTTCCGCACCACGGCCCACGACGACCTGTTCGTGACCAACTTCTACGAGTTCTTCAAGGAGCTCGAAGCCAAGAAGGGCATCAAGGTCAACAAGCTGGGCGCCTTCAACGAGAACACGCTGTGGGGCAACGAGACCACCAAGCTCGAGACCAAGCTCTCCAAGGAACGCGGCTACGATCTGGTCAAGACCGTGGTGTATCCGGCCAAGAGCACGCAGCTGACATCGGAAGTGCAGCAACTGAAGGCGGCCGCGCCGCAAGTGGTGTTGCAGTCGTCCTACCTGGGCGACGCCATCCTGTCGATGAAGACCTATAAGGAACTGGGCTTCAATCCCGACATGATCCTGGCCAACGACGCCGGCTTCATCGATACCGAGTTCATCAAGACCCTCGGCAAGGACGCCGACTATATCGTCACCCGTGACGTCTGGTCGCTCGACCTGGCGGCCAAGAACCCCCTCATCAAGCAAGTCAACGACCTGTTCAATAGCCGTTACAAGATCAACTTCACCGGCAACTCGTCGCGTACCTTTACCGGCCTGATGACCCTGGCTGACGCCATCAACCGTGCTGCCAGCACCGAACCGGAAGCGATCCGCAAGGCGCTGGCCGAGACCAACATCCCGGGCGACAAGCTGATCATGCCGTGGAAGGGCATCAAGTTCGATGCCACCGGCCAGAACACCCTGGGCTCGGGCATCCTGCTGCAGATCATCGGCGGCAAGTACTACACCGTGTGGCCGTTCGACATCGCTACCCGCGACATCGTGTGGCCGATGCCGAAGTGGGATCAGCGCAAGTAAGGCTGCTTCGCATTTCAATTAGGCAAGGAGGTGCGCGGCCGGGTCGGTCCGGCCGCGCCTGGAGGGACACGCCTCCTCACTGAGAAATCATCATCGCAGTCGGCCCGCTGGCCGCACTGTGGTGCGTGTGGTGTTTGTTAGAGGAAAACTTATGTCTTGGGATATTCTGGTGCAGACCCTGGCGTCCGGGCTGCTGATCGGGCTGATCTATGCGCTCGTGGCGATCGGCCTGACGCTGATCTTCGGTGTCATGGACATCGTCAATTTTTCGCACGGCGAGTTCCTGATGTTCGGGATGTACTCGAGCTTCTGGCTGTTTGCGCTGTTCGCGCTTGATCCGATCTTTACCCTGCCGCTGACAGCGCTGTTCCTGTTCGCGCTGGGCGCCTTGCTCTACAAGCTGGTGATTCGCAAGATCACCAATGCGCCGATGGTGTCGCAGATCTTTACCACCTTCGGCTTGATGATCCTGTTTCGCGGCATCGCCCAGTTCTTCTGGAAGGCCGACTTTCGCACCATCGAGAATTCGATGGTCAGCGGCCAGGTCTCGATCGCCGGGATCCAGATCGGCATGCCGCAACTGACGGCTGGCATCGGCGCCATCATCGTCACCGGCGCCATCTATTTCTTCCTGACCCGCACCCGCCTGGGAGCTGCCCTCGAGGCCACCGCTGCCGACAAGGAAGCGGCCCAGCTGATGGGCATCGATTCGCAGAAGATGTTCGCCCTGGCCTGGGGCATCGGCGCGGCTTGCGCCGGTGTCGCCGGCGCCTTGCTGTCGACCTTCTTCCCGATCTTTCCCGAGGTCGGCGCCAACTTCATCCTGATCGCGTTCGTGGTGGTCAACCTGGGTGGTTTCGGTAGCGTGGTAGGCGCCCTGATCGCAGGGGTGCTGGTGGGATTGATCGAAGTGGTGGGCGGCTTCCTGCTGGGCCCGCAATACAAGATGCTGATCGTGCTGGCCTTGTTCCTGGGGATGCTGATGCTGCGTCCGCAGGGCCTGATGGGTAAAGCCTGAGTGCGCCACCGACTACAGAACAAGAGGATTTTATGTTGAAGAAACCATCCAGCCTGATCATGACGGCGCCGCCCACCGGGTCGGGCGCCCACAAGATGCGCGTGGCGCTGGCGGTGCTGCTGGCGATTGCCATGGCCTTGCCGCTGTTCGTGACCTCGCCGACCCACCTCAACCTGGCGATCCTGATCCTGATGGCGGCCCAGATCGGGGTGTCGTGGAACATCGTGGGCGGCTATGCCGGCCAGGTGTCGCTGGGTCATGTCGCCTTCTATGGCATCGGCGCCTACAGTTCGGCGATCCTGTTCTCGATCATGGGCGTCAACCCGTGGATCGCCATGCTGGTCGGCGGCGTCATCGCCGCCGCCATGAGCCTGGTGATCGGCTGGTCGTGCTTTCGCCTGAAGGGACACTACTTTGCGATGGCCACCATTGCGGTGGCCGAGATCATCCAGATCATCTTCACCAACTGGGATTTTGCCGGCGCCGCCGTGGGCCTGACGATTCCGATGAACGAAGAGGGCTGGTCGAAGATGATCTTCAGCGGCAAGGAGCCGTACTACTACATCGCGCTGGGCCTGTTGCTGGTGACCTTGCTGGCCAATGCACTGATCGAACGCAGCTACCTGGGCTACTACTTCCGCGCCATCAAGGATGAACCGGACGCTGCCCGCAGCCTCGGCGTGAGCCTGTCGCGCTACAAGCAGATCGCGTTCGCGGTGAGCAGTTTCTTCACGGCCATGGGCGGCAGCCTGTATGCCCAGAAGGAGCTCTACATCGATCCGGCCTCGGTGCTGGGCACCGGCACCTCGATCAAGATGGCGCTGGTGTCCATCCTGGGCGGCGTCGGCACCCTGTTCGGTCCGGTGGTCGGCGCCGGGTTGCTGACCTTCATCGAAGAAGGCACCCGCACCCTGTTCGGCGGCACCGGTCGCGGCACCGACCTGATCATCTATGCCGCCTTGATTATCGTCATCGCCGTGTATTACCCCAACGGCATCGTCGGCTACGTGCGCAGTTACATCGCCCGCCGCAAAGCGATCAAGGCAAACCAGGAGGAAGGCAAATGAGCTTGCTTCGCGTCGAGAACGTCTACAAGAAATTCGGCGGCCTGACCGCCAACCAGGATATTTCATTCACCGTCCAGAGCGGCCAGATCGTCGGCCTGATCGGCCCCAATGGCGCCGGCAAGACCACCATGTTCAACTGCATCGCCGGCTACTCGCCGCCGACCACCGGTGACATCTGGCTCGAGGACATCAAGATATCGGGCATGAATCCCGAGCAGTGCGCGCGCATCGGCATCGCCCGCACCTTCCAGGTGGCGCGCACCTTCACCAGCATGACCGCGCTGGAAAACGTGATGGTCGGCGCCTTCCTCAACGACCACAGCGTGGCGCGGGTGCGCCAGACGGCGCGCGATCTGCTGGAGTTCGTCAACCTGGGGCGCTTCGTCGACAAGCCTGCCGGCAGCATGACCATCAGCGAGCAGCGCCGCCTGGCGGTGGCGCGGGCGCTTGCGGTCAAGCCCAAGCTGCTGCTGATGGATGAGGTCATGGCCGGGCTCAATCCGACCGAAGTGCGCGAGACGGTGGAGGTGGTGCTGAAGATTCGCGACCAGGGCATTTCGTGCCTGATCGTCGAGCACGTGCTGGAAGGCATCATGCCCATCGCCGACCAGATCGTGGTGCTCGACTACGGCAAGAAGATCGCCGATGGTCCGCCGCAAGAGGTATCCAACGATCCGCATGTGATCGCCGCTTATCTGGGAGACGAATGATGCTGCAGGTGAAAAATCTACGCGCCAGCTATGACGGCGTACTGGCCTTGTCCAAGGTCGACATCGAGGTCAAGGCCGGCAGCATCGTGGCGCTGGTGGGAGGCAACGGCAACGGCAAGTCGACCACGCTGCGCGCCATCGCCGGGCTCAACAAGCCCGACGCCGGCCAGATCGTGTTCGAGGGCAGCGACATCGGCAAGGTTGCCTCGTTCGACCGGGTCAAGCTGGGCCTGTCGCTGGTGCCGGAAGGGCGACGCCTGTTCCCGCGCCTGACGGTGCAGCGCAATCTCGAACTGGGCGCCTATACCCGCACCGACGCCGACGAAGTGGCGGCATCGGTCGACGAGATGTATGCCACCTTCCCGATCCTCAAGGAGCGACGCCATCAACTGGCTGGCACCATGAGCGGCGGCGAGCAACAGATGCTGGCCATCGGCCGGGGCCTGATGGCCAAGCCGCGCCTGCTGTTGCTGGATGAACCCTCGTGGGGCATCGCACCCAAGTTCGTGACCAAGGTGCTCGACACGATCCAGCAGGTCAACGCCAGCGGGGTGTCGATCCTGCTGGTCGAGCAGAACCTGCACAAGGCGCTCAACATCGCCCACTACGGCTATGTGATCCAGACCGGGCGCATCGTCATGGAGGGACGCGGCGACGAGCTGCTCAACAACGAGGACATCAAGAAGGCTTACCTGGGAGGCCTTTGACATGAGCGCACCGGCCTGACCGTTACAGCCCACTGGTCGGGGCGGCGCCGGCGGCCACCGTCCGGTGGCCGTGCAGACACCATCAGGCAGGATTTCTGCCACCACAAAGGATGCGTTCATGTGCCAAGCATGAGCCCGCCATGGACGCGTTCGTTCCGAAATTCGCTGCGGTCGAAGACCGCGGCACCGACTTGATCGACGACCCCGCAGAGGGTCGGCAGGAAAGTAGAACGCATCTCGCGTCTATTGATGAAGTGAGTGCTAGTGGTTTGTAGTTCCCGACCGGTCGTCCCGGGGCAAAAGGCCAATTGTTCCGGGAAGGTTGGCGGGTTTATGCGTATCGGCCAGTGAGGGCCCGCACGATCAGCCGATACGCTTTTTTTGACACCATCAAACGGGGAAACACAATGAAACACAAGTTATTGGCTGCGGCGATGCTGGCGGCCCTGGGTTCTTGCGCACTGCCAGTGCTGGCGCAGTCGTCGGTGACCATCTACGGCTTGATCGATACCGGCTACGTGATCGAGTCCGGCGGCGCTGCCGGCCGCGTCAACAAGCTGACCAGCGGCATCAGCGGCGGTTCGCGCATCGGCTTCAAGGGCACCGAAGACCTCGGTGGCGGCCTGGCGGCAGTGTTCCTGCTCGAAACGGGTTTCCAGAATGACACCGGCGCACTCGGCCAGAGCACCAGCACCACCTCGGTGCTGTTCGGTCGCCAGAGCTATGTCGGCCTCAACGGCCAGTTCGGGTCGGTCCTGATGGGGCGCCAGTACACGCCGCAATACCTGGTGATGGCAGCCATCGATCCGTTCGGCACCGGTTACGCCGGTGATGCGGCCAACCTCATGCCCAACACCGGCAACGCGGCCAGCCGCATGGACAACACCGTGAAGTACATCTCGCCCAACGTGGCAGGGTTCGTGGGTGAGGCGGCGTATGGCTTCGGCGAGACCGCCGGCAGCACGCAGGCGGCCAGCCAGATGGGCGCAGCGCTGGGCTACAGCAGTGGTCCGCTGACCGTGAAGCTGGGGGTTCACCGTCGCAACAACGACACCGGCACCACCCAGACCAGCAGCGGTCGCAACACGCTGCTGGGCGCGACCTATGACTTCGGCGTGCTCAAGCTGCATGCGGCCTACGGCATCGACAAGGGCGTCAACAGTGCGCCGCTGCGCAATGCCAACAATCCCTATGGCGCATTGACGGCGCCGGTGCCGTCCACCGACAGCACCGATGCGCTGATCGGCGTGACGGTGCCATTCGGCGGCGTGCATACGGTGCTGGGCTCGTACATCTACAAGAACGACAAGACCGCGCGCAACCAGGATGCCAGCCAGGTGGCGGTGGGCTATCGCTATTCGTTGTCCAAGCGCACCGATCTGTATGCGATGTATGCCCACATCTATAACAAGAACGGCGCGCCCTACACGGTGGGCAGCTCGATCGAGGCCGGCTCTGGCAACAGCGCCTGGAACTTCGGCATGCGCCACACGTTTTAAGCGGGGTTGTCGCCGGCGCACGCAGTCTTGAGGAAGAAATCGGTTCGGGCGCCTGTGGCCCCGGCAGTTCGTGCGCCGGCCCTGATTGCCGGCGGCGCCAGTGTCATGGCGTCGCCGGCCAGGCCTGGAAACCTATCGGCAGTTGCGGCTTGCAAAAAAGGGCTTGAAATCATGAAACTGAATGGACTCAATATCGGCCAGCGATTGGGTATCGGCTTTGGCGTGGTGATCTTGTTGATGCTGGGGCTGACGGCCATTGGCGTATTGCGCCTGAACCAGATCAACGGCGGCATTCGCAGCATCGCCAACGACTACTATCCGCGCACCGTGATGGCCAACAACGTCAAGGGCGCCCTCGACGAGACCGCGCGCAGCATGCGCAACCTGCTGTTCATGAGTACGGTCGACGAAATCAAGGGCGAACTCGACGCCATCGAGCGCGCCGGCAAGACCATCGATGCCACGCTCAAGCAATTTTCGGCCAGCAGCAACTCGGCCGATGGCGAGCGCATGCTGGCCGCCGTCATCGCTGCCCGGACCCAGTACACGCCGGTGCTCAACAGTTTCCTGGCGGCGGTCAAGGACGGCCAGGTGGAGCAGGCGCGCGACCTGATCCTGCCCGAGATCGCGCCCTACCAGGCGGCCTATTTCAAGGCGCTCGACAAGTTGATCGCCTACCAGGGACAACGCATGGAGGAGGGCGGGCGCGAGGCCGAGCAGGTCGCCGGCGCGGCCACCATGCTGATGATCGGCATGGCCAGCATTGCCGCCCTGCTGGCGGTACTGGTCGGTTACTCGGTCATGCGTAGCATCACGCGCCCGCTCAATGCCGCCATCGACGTCGCCCAGAAGGTCGCCGCGGGCGATCTGACGGTGCAGGTCGAAACCAGTTCGCGCGACGAAACCGGGCGCTTGCTGGCGGCCTTGCAGCATATGCGCGATGGCCTGGTCAGCGCGGTGGGGCAGGTGCGTAACGGCTCCGACGCCATCTCGGTGGCTGCACGTGAGATTGCAACCGGTAACGCCGACCTGTCCTCGCGCACCGAATCGCAGGCGGCGGCGCTGGAAGAAACCGCCAGTTCGATGGACGAGTTGACCGGAGGCGTAAGCCAGAATGCCGAGAATGCGCGCCAGGCCAACCTGCTGGTGATGAATGCATCCCAGGTCGCCAGTCGCGGCGGCGATGTGGTCAGCCAGGTGGTCGAGACCATGCGGGAGATCAAGGACAGCTCGCGCAAGATCGTCGACATCATCGGTGTCATCGACGGCATCGCTTTCCAGACCAACATCCTGGCGCTGAACGCCGCCGTGGAAGCCGCCCGGGCCGGCGAGCAGGGGCGCGGGTTTGCGGTGGTGGCGGCCGAGGTGCGGGCGCTGGCCCAGCGTAGCGCCGGCGCCGCCAAGGAAATCGCCGGCCTGATCCAAGCCTCGGTGAAGAAGGTCGACGCCGGCAGCGCGCTGGTCGATACGGCCGGGCAGACCATGCACAACATCGTCGACAGCGTGCGGCACGTGGCCGACATCATGGTCGAGATCAGCGCTGCCAGCGACGAGCAGAGCCGTGGCATCGAGCAGGTCAACCGCGCCATCGGACAGATCGACGAGATGACCCAGCAGAACTCGGCGCTGGTCGAGCAGGCTGCCGCCGCGGCGCAGACGATGCAAGACCAGGCGCAGGCGCTGGAACGCGGGGTGGCGATCTTCAAGCTGGCCCAGGCTGCCAGCGCTGCCCCTGAGTGGGATGCGCCCTTGCCGCAGGCCCCGACCGTGCTGGTGCTGGAGTGAGGCGGGCCGCTGGTCTCGCGAAAAAGGCCGAAATCGGGTCTAATACCGGATCATTGCCTGAACAGGCATCCCTCATTGCCCAGAAAAGAACGTCGTCCGGAGTCTCCATGTCGTCAGAAAAAGGTCGCCCGAAGGCGAATTTTGCCCAACCCACCGCGCCGGCCAAGCCCAAGGTGCCGATCGTCTCGTCGCTGCACCTGGCTTCGGGGCGCAGTGCCGAGCTGTCCGAGTTCGAGTTCGGCATGATCATCGCCAGCAACGCCTTCAACCGCTGGATGGTCCGCTGCATCTCGGCCGCCGGCATGAAGGACATGACGCCCACCGACGTGCTGGTGCTGCACCATATCAATCACCGCGCGCGCGAAAAGAAGCTGGCCGATATCGCGTTCATCCTCAACATCGAAGACACCCACATCGTCAATTATTCGCTCAAGAAACTGCATGCGCAGGGATTGGTCAATACCGAGCGGCGCGGCAAGGAAGTGCTGTACTCGACCAATGAGGCCGGCCAGGCGCTGTGCAAGCGCTATTACGAAATCCGCGAGCAGGTGCTGGTGTCGGGCCTGACCGGCGACGGCACCGAAAGCTTCGAGCTGGAAGAGCTGGCGCGTTTTCTGCGGCTGCTGTCGGGCCTGTATGAGCAGGCTGCTCGCGCGGCCACTTCGATGTAGACTGGATGCCATCGGCAGGTTTGCCTGACCGGGGAGGCCACTGGCCTGACCCCGGTTTTTTATTTGCGGGCGGGGCAGGATGTTGGCCGCCCAACATCAGGAGAATGCATCAATGCGCGCAATCGAAATCAAACAAGCAGGCGGCCCCGAGGTTCTGGTGCCGTGCGAACGTCCCATTCCCGTACTGAAGCCGGGTGAAATACTGATCAAGGTGCACGCTGCGGGCGTGAACCGGCCCGACGTGTTCCAGCGCCTGGGCCAGTATCCGGTGCCGCCGGGCGCCTCCGATCTGCCGGGCCTGGAAGTGGCTGGCGAAATCGTCGACGGCGAACTGGGCGACAGCGGATTCAAAAAAGGCGACCTGGTGTGCGCCCTGGTGCAGGGCGGCGGCTATGCCGAGTTCTGCGCCGCGCCGCTGGCGCAATGCCTGCCGGCACCCCGGGGCTTGAGTGCGCTGCAGGCCGCGGCGCTGCCGGAGAACTACTTCACGGTCTGGAGCAACGTCTTCGACCGTGGCCTGTTGAGCCAGGGCGAAAGCCTGCTGGTGCAGGGCGGGTCGTCCGGCATCGGCGTGACCGCGATCCAGATCGCCAGTGCGCTCGGCCATCGGGTGTTCGCCACCGCCGGCAGCGAAGAAAAACGCCTTGCCTGTGAAGCGCTGGGCGCCGAACGCGGCATCAACTACAAGAGCGAAGACTTCGAGGCCGTCGTCAAGGAGCTCACCGGCGGCGCCGGCGTCAATGTCATCCTCGACATGGTCGGCGGCGACTACCTGCCGCGCGAGATCAAGTCGCTGGCCGACGATGGCCGCCTGGTCTTCATCGCCCAGCTCGGCGGCAACCGCGGCGAGCTCGACATGGGGCAGGTAATGCGCCGTCGCCTCACCATCACCGGTTCGACCCTGCGTCCGCGGCCGGTGTCGTTCAAGGCCGCCATCGCTGCGCAATTGCGCCAGCACGTGTGGCCGCTGCTGGAGCAGGGGCGCATCAAGCCGGTGATTCACCAGACCTTCCCGCTGGAGCAGGCGGCACAGGCCCACGCCATGATGGAAAGCAGCGCCCATATCGGCAAGTTGATGCTGCAGTTATAAATGTGCGATGGCAACTGCGTGGTTTGACCGTTTGGACGCCAACCAGCTACAATACGAGGTTATCCAAATTCAAACTAATCTCGTTAGAAAACTGAGACTGACTCATGCGGCGCAAACTTGTAGCGGGTAACTGGAAGATGAATGGCAGCCTGGCTGCCAACGCGGCCCTGGTCGCTGGTATCAAGCAAGGCTTGCCCGCTGACGCCTGTGACGTGGCCGTGTGCGTGCCGTCGCCCTATCTGGCGCAGGTGCAGGGCGAGGTGGCGGGTTCGGTGGTGGCGCTCGGTGCGCAGGATATCTCGGCGCATGCGTCGGGCGCCTACACCGGTGAAGTGTCGGCCGCCATGTTGCAGGAGTTTTCTTGTCACTATGTCATCGTCGGTCACTCCGAGCGTCGCGCCTATCATGGCGAGTCCGATGCTGCCGTGGCGGCCAAGACGGTGGCTGCATTGCAGGCCGGCCTGGTGCCGGTGGTGTGCATCGGCGAAACATTGGCGCAGCGCGAAGCCGGGCAGACCAAGGAAATCGTGGGTGGTCAGCTCGACGTGGTGCTGGATGCCTTGAGTGGTGAAGATGCTGCGCGCATCGTGCTGGCCTATGAGCCGGTATGGGCGATCGGTACCGGCAAGACAGCCACGCCTGAAATGGCGCAGGAAGTGCACGCCATGCTGCGTGCGCGCCTGGGTGCCAAGAGTGCCGAGGCTGCGGCCAAGGTGCGGATTCTGTACGGCGGCAGCATGAAGCCCGATAACGCGGCGCAATTGCTGGCCATGGAAGATATCGATGGTGGTTTGATCGGTGGTGCGGCGTTGAAGGCGACTGATTTCCTGGTCATCGTCGAGGCGGCATCCGGAGTGGTTCTGTAAAGGGTTTGTCAGCCGGCGCTTGCATACTGGCGATGGCGGACAGTTGAAACATCAAGAGTGGATTTGTTGAAATGAATACTTTGTTTTTGGCAGTGGTGGTAGTGCAGATCGTGTCGGCCCTGGCCATCATCGGCCTGGTGTTGTTGCAGCACGGCAAGGGCGCCGACATGGGTGCGGCGTTCGGTTCGGGCGCCTCGGGCAGCCTGTTCGGTGCCACCGGTTCTTCCAACTTCCTGTCCAAGTCGACTGCGGTCGCGGCAGGTGTGTTTTTTGTTGCAACGCTGAGCTTGACCTTCCTCGGCAATCATCACGCTTCAAGCGGTGGTGGTAGCGTGATGGATAACCTGCCAGCGGCAGCTGTTCCAGCCCCGGCCGCACCTGCCGCGGCGACTGCGCCGGCCGAAGTGGCCAAACCTGGCGATCAATCCAGCCAGATTCCGAAATAATCTTTTGCTGAATCTGGAACAATGGATAAATAAAGCTATAAGAATCGCTGTTTTCGACGGATTGTGCATTGAATAAAAGTAACAAAAGAAGGTACAATTGCAGTCTCAGGCCGACGTGGTGAAATTGGTAGACACGCTATCTTGAGGGGGTAGTGGCGAAAGCTGTACGAGTTCGAGTCTCGTCGTCGGCACCATGAATGAAAGAAACGAAAAGCCAGCAAAGGACTTGCGCCTGAGCTGGCTTTTTGTCGAGGAAGTTTCTGATTGATATTGAGAATCATTCCCACCGATTAAACCAAAGTAAAAACGGACAATCGTGAACCTCGAAAATTACTTCCCAGTACTTCTGTTTATCTTAGTCGGTATCGGCGTCGGTATTGCGCCCCAGGTTCTGGGCCGCCTGCTTGGTCCGCACAAGCCGAACGACGCGAAGACCTCTCCTTACGAGTGTGGTTTCGAAGCGTTCGAAGACGCGCGCATGAAGTTCGATGTGCGCTATTACCTGATCGCTATTCTGTTCATTTTGTTCGACCTGGAAACCGCGTTCTTCTTCCCGTGGGGTGTGTCCATGCGTGAGCTTGGCTGGCCCGGTTTTATCACGATGCTGGTGTTCATCGCTGAATTTGCCGTCGGGTTTTGGTACATCTGGAAAAAGGGTGCCCTGGATTGGGAGTAAGCCATGTCTATTGAAGGCGTATTGAATGAGGGGTTTGTTACCACCTCGCTGGATAAGGTAATCAACTGGACCCGTACCGGCTCGTTATGGCCCATGACCTTTGGTCTGGCCTGCTGTGCGGTCGAGATGATGCACGTGGGCGCTTCGCGTTACGACCTGGACCGATTCGGTGCAGTGTTTCGTCCGTCGCCGCGCCAGTCCGATCTGATGATCGTGGCCGGCACCCTGTGCAACAAGATGGCGCCGGCATTGCGCAAGGTCTATGACCAGATGCCCGAGCCACGCTGGGTCATCTCGATGGGCTCCTGCGCCAACGGCGGCGGTTACTATCACTATTCCTATTCGGTGGTGCGCGGTTGCGATCGCATCGTCCCGGTCGACGTCTATGTGCCGGGCTGTCCGCCGACTGCTGAAGCGCTGCTGTATGGCGTGATCCAGCTGCAGAACAAGATCAAGCGTACCAATACCATCGCGCGCTGAGAGGGCAGTAATGACAACAAAATTGGAAACTCTCGAAGCCGCACTGCGCAATGCGCTGGGAGGGTACCTGCAGAACCTGACGGTGGCGCTGGGCGAGGTCACCGTGGTGGTCAAGGCCGCCGACTACCTGTCCGCCATGCGCGTGCTGCGCGATCATGCCGATACCCGTTTCGAACAGTTGCAGGACCTGGCTGGCGTCGATTACTCGACCTACGGTGATGGCGTCTGGGAAGGCCCGCGCTTTGCCGTGGTGTCGCACCTGCTGTCGATCTCGCACAACTGGCGCGTGCGTGTGCGCGTGTTTGCGCCTGACGACGACCTGCCGATCGTGGCATCGGTCGATGGCATCTGGAACTCGGCCGGCTGGTACGAGCGCGAAGCGTTCGACTTCTACGGCATCCTGTTCGATGGTCACAACGACCTGCGCCGCATCCTGACCGACTATGGCTTCATCGGCCATCCGTTCCGCAAGGACTTCCCGATTTCGGGCTATGTCGAAATGCGTTACGACCCCGAGCAGAAGCGCGTCATTTATCAACCCGTAACGATCGAGCCGCGCGAAATCACGCCGCGCATCATTCGTGAAGAAAACTACGGGATCAAATAATGGCTGAGATTAAAAACTACACGCTGAACTTCGGTCCCCAGCACCCGGCCGCGCACGGCGTGCTGCGTCTGGTGCTGGAGCTCGATGGCGAAGTCATCCAGCGTGCCGACCCGCACATCGGCCTGCTGCACCGTGGCACCGAGAAGCTGGCCGAGCAAAAGACCTACCTGCAGTCGGTGCCCTACATGGATCGCCTCGACTACGTCTCGATGATGAGCAACGAGCACGGTTACGTGCTGGCCATCGAGCGTCTGCTGGGCCTCGAAGTGCCGCTGCGGGCGCAGTACATCCGCGTGATGTACGACGAGATCACCCGTCTGCTGAACCACCTGATGTGGATCGGCGCGCACGCGCTCGACGTCGGCGCCATGGGCGTGCTGCTGTATGCCTTCCGCGAACGTGAAGACCTGTTCGACTGTTACGAAGCGGTATCCGGCGCGCGCATGCACGCCGCCTACTACCGCCCGGGCGGCGTCTATCGTGACCTGCCTGACAGCATGCCGCAGTACAAGGCATCGATCGTGCGTAACGAAAAGGCGATCCGCTCCCTGAACGAAAACCGTCAGGGTTCGCTGCTGGACTTCATCGAAGACTTCACCAATCGTTTCCCGACCTATGTCGACGAATACGAAACCCTGCTGACCGACAACCGCATCTGGAAACAGCGTCTGGTCGGCATCGGCGTGGTGTCGCCGGAGCGCGCATTGGCGATGGGCTTCTCGGGTCCGATGCTGCGTGGCTCGGGCGTCGAATGGGATCTGCGCAAGAAGCAGCCCTACGAAGTCTACGACCTGCTCGATTTCGATATCCCGGTGGGCAAGAACGGCGACAGCTACGACCGCTACCTGGTGCGCGTGGCCGAAATGCGCCAGTCCAACCGCATCATCAAGCAATGCGTCGAATGGCTGCGCAACAATCCGGGCCCGGTCATCACCGACAACCACAAGATTGCACCTCCGAAGCGGACTGAAATGAAGTCCAACATGGAAGACCTGATCCACCACTTCAAGCTGTTCACCGAAGGCTTCCGCGTGCCGCCAGGCGAAGCGTATGCCGCGGTCGAGCACCCGAAGGGCGAGTTCGGCATCTACCTGGTCTCGGATGGCGCCAACAAGCCTTACCGCCTGAAGATTCGTGCTCCCGGCTTTGCGCACTTGCAAGCCCTCAACGAAATGGCCAAGGGTCACATGATTGCCGATGCGGTCACGATCATCGGAACGCAGGACATCGTGTTTGGTGAAATCGACCGTTGATGTCGAGTAACGGAGGGTCCTCGCAAAGGACCGTCCGGGTTTGGGGAATATCCAATAACACCGCGCAGCATAATGCGCATGGATGGCCAACGATATGTTGTTAAGTCAAGAAACTCTGAAGAAGATCGATCGCGAACTCGCGAAGTATCCGGACGACCAGCGCCAGTCTGCGGTCATGTCCGCACTGCGCATCGCCCAGGTTGAACACGGCTGGTTGCCGGCCGAACTGCAGCAGGAGATTGCCGATTACATCGGTATGCCTGCGGTGGCGGTGCAGGAGGTCGCGACCTTCTACAACATGTTCAACACCAGCCCGGTCGGCAAGCACAAGATCACGGTCTGCACCAACCTGCCTTGCCTGCTGTCGGGTGGCGAGCGTGCAGCCCATCATCTGAAGCACAAGCTGGGCGTGAACTACCGCGAGACCACCGAGGATGGCCAGTTCACCCTGATGGAAGGCGAGTGCATGGGCGCCTGTGGCGATGCACCTGTCATGCTGGTCAACAACCATCGCATGTGCAGCTGGATGTCGGACGACAAGATCGACGCACTGCTGGAGGAACTGAAGAAATGACCTGCCTGCACGATCGTCACATCAAGCCGCTGATCCTCGCCGATCTCAATGGCGAGAACTGGCACCTCGAGGATTACGTCAAGCGCGGCGGCTACGAGTCGCTCAAGCGCATCCTCAATGACAACATCACGCCCGAACAGGTCATCGCCGAACTCAAGGCCTCCGGCCTGCGCGGTCGTGGCGGTGCGGGTTTCCCGACCGGCCTGAAGTGGAGCTTCATGCCACGCCAGTTCCCGGGCCAGAAATACCTCGTCTGCAACACCGACGAAGGCGAACCGGGCACCTTCAAGGACCGCGACATCATTCGCTACAACCCGCACGCGCTGATCGAAGGCATGATCATCGGCGGTTACGCAATGGGCATCACGGTCGGCTACAACTACATCCACGGCGAGATCTTCTCGGCCTACGAAGTATTTGAGGAAGCGCTGGAAGAAGCCCGCGCTGCCGGCTTCCTGGGCGACAACATCCTGGGCACCGGTTTCAGTTTCCAGTTGCACGCCCACCACGGTTACGGCGCCTACATCTGCGGCGAAGAAACCGCGTTGCTGGAGTCGCTCGAAGGCAAGAAGGGCCAGCCGCGCTTCAAGCCGCCGTTCCCGGCCAGTTTCGGCCTGTACGGCAAGCCGACCACGATCAACAACACCGAGACCTTCGCGGCGGTGCCGTTCATCTTCAAGATCGGCGCGCAGGCGTACGCCGAGATGGGCAAGCCCAACAACGGCGGCACCAAGATCTTCTCGATCTCGGGTGACGTCGAGCGTCCGGGCAACTACGAAATCCCGCTGGGCACGCCGTTCTCGACCTTGCTGGAATTGGCCGGCGGCATGCGCGGCGGCAAGAAGATCAAGGCCGTGATCCCGGGTGGATCGTCGGCGCCGGTGATTCGCGGCGACGTGATGATGGACACCACGATGGACTACGACGCCATCGCCAAGGCCGGCTCGATGCTGGGCTCGGGCGCGGTGATCGTGATGGACGAGACCCGCTGCATGGTCAAGTCGCTGCTGCGCCTGTCGTACTTCTACTTCGAAGAGTCCTGCGGTCAGTGCACTCCATGCCGTGAAGGCACGGGCTGGATGTACCGCATGGTCGAACGGATCGAAAGCGGTCACGGCAAGCTGGAAGACCTGGACGTGCTCAATTCGGTGGCCGACAACATCCAGGGGCGTACGATCTGTGCGCTCGGGGATGCCGCGGCGATGCCGGTGCGCGCGTTCATCAAGAATTTCCGCGAAGAGTTCGAATACCACATCGAGCATAAACACTGCCTGGTTCCGGCCTACATCTGAACCAGGGCAGGGGATGACTGGCGGCAGGCGCCACCGGTCATCATTGAAAGAATATTTAGCTTGGGCAAACAGCCATGGTTGAAATCGAAATAGACGGCAAGAAGGTTGAAGTGCAGGAAGGCAGCATGGTCATGGACGCTGCCAACAGACTCGGCACGTACATCCCTCACTTCTGCTATCACAAGAAACTGTCCATCGCGGCCAACTGCCGCATGTGCCTGGTCGACGTCGAAAAGGCGCCGAAGCCGCTGCCTGCCTGCGCCACGCCGGTGACCGCCGGCATGATCGTGCGCACCGCTAGCGACAAGGCAATCAAGGCCCAGAAGGGCGTGATGGAATTCCTCCTGATCAATCACCCGCTGGATTGCCCGATCTGCGACCAGGGCGGCGAATGCCAGCTGCAGGATCTGGCGGTCGGCTACGGCGGCTCGACCTCGCGCTACGAAGAAGAAAAGCGCGTGGTGGAACCGAAGAACGTCGGTCCGCTGATCTCGATGAAGGAAATGAACCGCTGCATCCACTGCACCCGTTGCGTGCGCTTCGGCCAGGAAGTGGCCGGCGTGATGGAACTGGGCATGCTGGGTCGTGGCGAGCATTCCGAGATCACCACCTTCGTGGGCAAGACGGTCGACTCCGAACTGTCGGGCAACATGATCGACCTGTGCCCGGTGGGTGCCCTGACCTCCAAGCCATTCCGCTACAGCGCCCGTACCTGGGAACTGTCGCGTCGCAAGTCGGTGAGCCCGCACGACAGCGTCGGCGCCAACCTGACGGTGCAGGTCAAGAACGGCCGCGTCATGCGCGTGCTGCCGCTCGAGAACGACGACGTCAACGAATGCTGGATCTCGGACAAGGACCGTTTCTCGTACGAGGCACTGGGCAGCGAAGAGCGCCTGACCAAGCCGATGCTCAAGCAGGACGGCAAGTGGCAGGAAGTCGATTGGCAGACCGCCCTCGAATACGTCGCCCACGGCCTGCGCAACATCCGTCATGAGCACGGCGCCGAATCGATCGCCGCGCTGGGTACCCCGTACTCCACGCTGGAAGAACTGAACCTGCTGCAGAAGCTGGTGCGCGGTGTCGGTTCCGACAACGTCGACTTCCGCCTGCGCCAGTCCGACTTTGCGCTGGATGGCCAGATCAAGCCATGGCTGGGCATGTCGATCAACGAATTCGCCGAATTGAACCGGGTCTTCGTGATCGGTTCCTTCCTGCGCAAGGATCATCCGCTGCTGACCGCACGCCTGCGCCAATCGGCCAAGAGCGGCGCCAAGATCAGCGTGCTGCACGCCACCGACGACGACCTGCTGCTGCCGCTGGCCAGCAAGATCGTGGCCGCACCATCGGCCTGGCTGGCAGCGTTGGCCGAAGTCGCCGTGGCCGTGGCCGAGTCCAAGGGCGTAGCCGCACCGGCAGCGTTCGCCGGCGCGACCGTCTCCGACGCCGCACGTGCTACCGCTGCGACCCTGCTGTCGGGCGAAGGCCGTGGCGTGTTCCTGGGCAACACCGCCCTGCAACACCCGCAAGCCTCGCAACTGCACGCAGCAGCACAATGGATTGCCGAACAGACCGGCGCCAAGCTGGGCGTGCTGGTCGAAGGCGGCAATGCCGTCGGCGGCTACCTGGCCAACGCGGTGCCGACCGTCGGTCGTGGCGCCAACGCGCTGGACGCATTCGCCCAACCGCGCAAGGCCTACCTGCTGCTCAATGCAGAACCTGAACTCGACAGCTACAACCCGCAAGCCGCCGCTGCCGCACTGAAGCAGGCCGAGATGGTGGTGGTGATGTCGGCCTTCAAGCACGGCGCCGACTATGCCGACGTGTTGCTGCCGATCGCGCCCTTCACCGAAACCTCCGGCACCTTCGTCAACGCCGAAGGCCGCGCCCAGAGCTTCAACGGTACCGTCAAGCCGCAGGGCGATGCGCGTCCGGGCTGGAAGGTGCTGCGCGTGCTGGGCAACTTGCTGGAACTGCCCAATTTCGACTACGAGACTTCGGAATCGATCCGCGACGAACTGCTGGGCAAGCAGACCGACCTGTCGGCCAGCCTGAACAACATCGCCACGCTGCAACCGCAAGCTGCGGCCCCGGCTGCGGCGGGCGCCCTGGAACGTGTGGCCGACGTGCCGATCTACGCGGCCGACCCGGTTGCCCGCCGTTCGCCGCCGCTGCAGGAAACTGCCGACGGCCAGGCGCCCAAGGCATGGCTGCCGGCCGCGCTGGCTGAAAAGCTGGGCGTGCTCGCCGGTGACCGCGTGACCGTCAAGCAAGGGCAGGGCAGTGTGCAACTGACCGCCGGTATCGACAAGAAACTGCCTGCGAACGTGGTTCGCGTTGCTGCCAGCCACGCCTCGACCGCAGCACTGGGCGGCATGTTCGGCGCAATCGTAGTGGAGAAAGCGTAATGGATCAGCTGATCGCCCATATCAACTCGGCCGGTCCGGCACTGCTGGGTCCGAGCCTGTTCACCCTGGTGTGGACCCTGGTCAAGATCCTGGTGGTGATGGTGCCGCTGCTGATCTGCGTGGCCTACATGACCTACTGGGAGCGCAAGCTGATCGGTTGGATGCACGTGCGTCTGGGCCCGAACCGTGTCGGTCCGGCCGGCCTGCTGCAGCCGATCGCCGATGCCGTCAAGCTGATCTTCAAAGAGGTCAACACCCCGGCCAAGGCCAACAAGTTCCTGTTCTACCTGGCGCCGGTGATGACCATCATGCCCGCGCTGGCGGCCTGGGCGGTGGTGCCGTTCTCGCCTGAACATGTGCTGGCCAACGTCAACGCCGGTCTGCTGTACCTGATGGCCATCACTTCCCTGGAAGTCTACGGCGTCATCATCGCCGGCTGGGCGTCCAACTCGAAGTACGCTTTCCTGGGCGCCATGCGGGCGTCGGCGCAGATGGTGTCGTACGAAATCTCGATGGGCTTCTGTCTGGTGGTGGTGCTGATGGTCACCGGCAGCTTGAACATGACCGATATCGTGTTGACCCAGACCAAGGGCACCTTCCACGACATGGGCCTGAACTTCCTGTCCTGGAACTGGCTGCCGCTGCTGCCGGTGTTCGTGATCTATTTCGTGTCGGGCATCGCCGAAACCAACCGTCACCCGTTCGACGTGGTGGAAGGCGAATCCGAAATCGTGGCCGGCCACATGATCGAATACTCGGGCATGTCGTTCGCGATGTTCTTCCTGGCCGAATACGCCAGCATGATCCTGATCTCGATCCTGACCGCACTGCTGTTCTTCGGCGGCTGGTCGGCTCCGATCTCGGCGCTCGATTTCATCCCGGGCTGGATCTGGCTGGGTGCAAAAACATTCTTCTTCCTGTCGGTGTTCGTCTGGGTCCGCGCTTCTTTCCCGCGCTACCGTTATGACCAGATCATGCGCCTCGGCTGGAAGGTTTTCATTCCGCTGACCCTGGTGTGGCTGGTGGTCGTGGCGATCTGGATTCAGTCGCCTTGGAATATCTGGAAATAAGATTGAGGGCTGAGGCTAAACATGGAAGCTATTAAGGATTTTTTCGGCAGCCTGATGCTTCGGGAGCTGTTCAAGGGCTTGGCCCTGACTGGCCGCTACCTGTTCAAGCGCAAGATCACGGTGCAGTTCCCCGAAGAAAAGACGCCGATGTCGCCGCGTTTCCGCGGCCTGCACGCGTTGCGCCGCTACCCGAACGGCGAAGAGCGTTGCATCGCCTGCAAACTGTGCGAAGCAGTGTGCCCGGCCATGGCGATCACCATCGAGTCCGAGCAGCGTGATGACGGTTCGCGCCGCACCACCCGCTACGACATCGACCTGACCAAGTGCATCTTCTGCGGTTTCTGCGAAGAATCGTGCCCGGTCGACTCGATCGTCGAGACCCACATTCTCGAGTATCACGGTGAAAAGCGCGGTGACCTGTACTACACCAAGGAAATGCTGCTGGCCGTGGGGGATCGTTACGAGAAGGACATCGCAGAGGCGCGCGCCGCCGATGCGGCCTATCGCTGATGCGGTAGGTGGCCGGCACGATGTGCCGGCCGGATGCGAATGTCGCGATGGGGCAGCCGATGTGGCCGCCCTGGTGCTGAGAAAACCAACTTCTGGTTGATTATGGAATTCAAAACTGTCTTGTTCTACGTGTTCTCGCTGATCCTCGTGATCGGCGCCGTACGCGTCATCACGGCCCGCAACCCGGTCCACGCGGCCCTGTTCCTGGTGCTGTCGTTCTTTGCGGCCGCCGCCATCTGGATGCTGCTCAAGGCGGAGTTCCTGGCCATCGTGCTGGTGCTGGTCTATGTCGGGGCGGTGATGGTGCTGTTCCTGTTCGTGGTGATGATGCTCGACATCAACCTCGACAAGATGCGTGAAGGCTTCTGGGGTTACTTCCCGTTGGCCACCACCATCGGCGTGGTGATCGTGATCATGATGTCGTCGGTGCTGCTGGCCAACTTCAAGGAATCCAGCGTCCCGGCCATTTCCGACACGCTCGGCCAGACCAAGCCGCTGGGCAAGCTGATTTTCACCGAATACGTGTACGCCTTCGAAATCGCTGCCGTGATCCTGCTGGTGGCCATCGTCGCCGCCGTGGCGCTGACGCTGCGTCGTCGCAAGGACACCAAGTATTTCGACCCGGCCGAAGCGGTCAAGGTCAAGGCATCGGACCGTATCCGTCTGGTCAGCATGAAGGCCGAGTCGACCCGCAATGCGGGCGCCACCAGCGTGCCTGGCGAGACCGGCGGCGACGGCACCCCGGCCTCCGGCAATCAATCTTAAGAAGGGCGACAAGACATCATGGCAATTCCGCTCTCTCATTACCTGACCCTCGGCGCGATCCTGTTCGCGATCTCGGTCGTCGGTATCTTCCTGAATCGCAAGAACATCATCGTGCTGCTGATGGCCATCGAACTGATGCTGTTGGCGGTGAACATGAACTTCATTGCGTTCTCGCATTACCTGGGTGACGCAGCTGGACAGATTTTCGTGTTCTTCATCCTGACAGTAGCGGCGGCCGAGTCGGCCATCGGCCTGGCGATTCTGGTGGTGCTGTTCCGTAACCTCGACACCATCAATGTCGAAGATCTGGATAGCCTCAAGGGCTGATCACCCCGCATGGTGCGGTACGGTTTGAATTTCAATTAAAGATGGGAGGCCCCGCGGCGGCAATGCGGGGCAGCCAATAAGCGATAAGGTTCATCATGGCGGGGCAACTTAACCCACATCTTCTTCTTGCAGTCCCACTGGCGCCGCTGGTGGGTTCTGCCATTGCCGGCTTCCTGGGCACCAGGTTCTTCGGCAATGTGGTCGGACGCAAGGTGTCGCATACCGCGACCATCCTGGGCGTGCTGATCGCTGCCATCATCTCGTTGCAGACCCTGTTCGCGGTGCTTGACGGCGCCACCTACAACGGCACCCTGTACACCTGGATGACGGTGGCTGGCCTGAAGCTGGAAATCGGCTTCATGGTCGACAGCCTGACGGCGTTGATGATGTGCGTGGTGACCTCGGTGTCGCTGATGGTGCACATCTACACGATCGGCTACATGAAGGACGACGAAGGCTACAACCGCTTCTTCTCGTACATCTCGCTGTTCACCTTCTCGATGCTGATGCTGGTCATGAGCAACAACTTCCTGCAGCTGTTCTTCGGCTGGGAAGCGGTGGGCCTGGTGTCGTACCTGCTGATCGGTTTCTGGTACACCCGCCCGACGGCGATCAAGGCCAACATGAAGGCCTTCCTGGTCAACCGCGTGGGCGACTTCGGCTTCATCCTCGGCATCGGCCTGTTGCTGGCCTACGCCGGTTCGATGAACTACACCGAAGTGTTCGACAAGCGCGCCGAACTGGCGCAGCTGACCCTGCCGGGCACCGACTGGATGCTGCTGACGGTGGCATGTATCTGCCTGTTCGTGGGCGCGATGGGCAAGTCGGCCCAGTTCCCGCTGCACGTCTGGCTGCCTGACTCGATGGAAGGCCCGACCCCGATTTCCGCGCTGATCCACGCCGCCACCATGGTGACGGCCGGTATCTTCATGGTCACCCGCATGTCGCCGCTGTTCGAATTGTCCGATACGGCCTTGTCGGTGATCCTGGTGATCGGCGCCATCACGGCCCTGTTCATGGGCTTTTTGGGCACCATCCAGACCGACATCAAGCGCGTGGTCGCCTACTCGACCCTGTCGCAGCTGGGCTACATGACCGTGGCGCTGGGCGCCTCGGCCTACTCGGTGGCGGTGTTCCACCTGATGACCCACGCCTTCTTCAAGGCACTGCTGTTCCTGGGCGCCGGTTCGGTCATCATCGGCATGCACCACGACCAGGACATGCGCAACATGGGCGGCCTGCGCAAGTACATGCCGATCACCTGGATCACGTCGCTGCTGGGTTCGCTGGCGCTGATCGGTACCCCGTTCTTCTCGGGTTTCTACTCGAAGGACAGCATCATCGAAGCGGCCGCCGAGTCGCACCTGGCGGGTTCGGGCTTTGCCTATTTCGCCGTGCTGGCCAGCGTCTTCGTGACCGCCTTCTATTCGTTCCGGATGTACTTCCTGGTGTTCCACGGTGAAGAGCGTTTCGGCAAGGCGCATGCGCACGATGATCATCACGCACCGGCCGCGGCCCATGCGGCCCACGACGACCACGCACATGGTCACGATGCGCACGGCCACGACGATCATGCAGCGCACGATGATCACGGCCATGACGAGCATCACCACGGCCTGGCGCCGGGACAAAAGCCGCACGAATCGCCACTGGTGGTGACCTTGCCGCTGATCCTGCTGGCCATTCCTTCGGTGATCGTCGGTTTCTTCGCGATCTCGCCGATGCTGTATGGCGACTTCTTCAAGGGCGTGATCTTCTTCGGTGAAAACCACAAGGTGATGGAAGAGCTGGCCCACGAGTTCCACGGTCCGGTCGGCATGGTGATCCACGCCTTCTTGACCGCGCCGTTGTGGCTGGCCATTGCCGGTGTGGCAACTGCCTACTACTGCTACATGATCAACCCCCGCGTGCCGGCCTGGTTCAAGCAGAAGTTCAGCGTGATCTACACCATCCTGGACAACAAGTACTACATGGACAAGTTCAACGAAGTGGTGTTTGCCGGTGGTGCGCGCCTGCTCGGCGGTGGTCTGTCGTCGATCGGCGATCGCGCCATCATCGATGGCCTGGCCGTCAACGGCAGCGCCAAGGTAGTTGGCTGGTTTGCGAAGTTCACGCGCCTGTGGCAGTCCGGTTACATCTATCACTATGCCTTCGTGATGATCATCGGGGTGTTGGGCTTCCTGGTGTGGTTCATGCCGTTTCCGTTCGCCAAGTAAATAACAACCATGATGCAGTCAACTTTTCCCATCCTGAGCCTGGCGATCTGGACACCCATCGTCTTCGGCATTCTTGTTCTGGCCATCGGGCGTGACAGCAATCCGGGCCTGGCCCGCTGGCTGTCCCTGTTCGGTGCGCTGGTCGGCCTGGTTGCGACCTTCCCGCTGATCCAGCATTTCGATCCGGCCGCACACGGCTACCAGTTCGTCGAGAAGACGCCCTGGATCGATCGCTTCAACATCTCGTACTTCCTGGGCCTGGACGGCATCTCGCTGTGGTTCGTGCCGCTGACCGCCTTCATCACGGTGATCGTGGTGCTGGCCGGCTGGGTCGTGATCCAGAAGCGCGTCGGCCAGTACATGGGCGCCTTCCTGATCCTGTCGGGCATCATGATCGGCGTCTTCTCGTCGCTCGACGCGATGCTGTTCTACGTGTTCTTCGAAGCGACCCTGATCCCGATGTTCATCATCGTCGGTGTGTGGGGCGGCGACAACCGCGTCTATGCGGCCTTCAAGCTGTTCCTCTACACGCTGGCCGGCTCGCTGCTGATGCTGGTGGCGCTGATCTACCTGTACTTCGTCTCGGGCGGCACCTTCGACATCCCGACCTGGCACGCCTTGCCGCTGTCGATGCTGGAGCAGAAGATCCTGTTCTTCGCCTTCCTGGCCGCCTTTGCGGTGAAGGTGCCGATGTGGCCGGTGCACACCTGGTTGCCCGACGCCCACGTGCAGGCGCCGACCGGCGGCTCCATCGTGCTGGCGGCGATCATGCTCAAGCTGGGCGCCTACGGTTTCCTGCGCTTCTCGCTGCCGATCCTGCCTGACGCCAGCCATGCGCTGTCCGGCTTCATGATCTTCCTGTCGCTGGTGGCGGTGATCTACATTGGCCTGGTGGCGCTGGTGCAGCAGGACATGAAGAAACTGGTGGCGTACTCGTCGATTGCCCACATGGGCTTCGTCACGCTGGGCTTCTTCATGTTCAACGACATGGCAGTGCAGGGCGGTATCGTGCAGATGATCTCGCACGGCTTCGTGTCGGGAGCGATGTTCATGTGTATCGGCGTGCTGTACGACCAGATGCATACCCGCGACATCGCCCAGTACGGTGGCGTGGTCAACAAGATGCCGCGTTTTGCGTTCTTCTTCATCCTGTTCTCGCTGGCCAACTGCGGCCTGCCGGCCACTTCCGGTTTCGTCGGCGAATTCATGGTGATCCTGGGCGCGGTCAAGTTCAATTTCTGGATCGGCCTGCTGGCGGCCACCGCCCTGATCCTGGGCGCGGCGTACTCGCTGTGGCTGGCCAAGCGCGTCATCTTCGGCGCGGTGACCAACCATCACGTGTCGGAGCTGGTCGACCTGAACGGTCGTGAATTCTTCATCCTGGGCGTGCTGGCGATTGCCACCATGGTCATGGGCCTGTACCCGGCGATCATCACCGATACCATCCAGACCTCGGTGACCGACCTGCTGCAGCACGTGGCGCAGACGAAGATTCCATCCTGATGTAATGGCAGCAAAGGGCGGGGCGCAGCAAGGCCCCGCCGGCAACGAGACAAGCCGGTGCGGCAATGCCGGTAAAGCGAAGCAGAGGCCGGTCATTCCTGGCGGGCCACTGCGACAAGCGGCGAACAAGCGGTAGTAACTAAATGAACAACATGAATCTGATCCCTGTCTATCCGGAAATATTTCTGCTGATCGCGACCTCCGTGATCCTGCTGATCGATATGTTCCTGCCGGAAGCCAAGCGCGTCATCACCTACCTGCTGTCGCTGCTGGCGCTGGCAGTCTGCGCGGCGCTGACCTTTGGCGACCTCAACAGCGGTGCGACGGTCTACACCTTCAACAACATGTTCGTGTCGGACCCGCTGTCGGCCCTGTTGAAGCTGTTCACCTACCTCGGCGTTGGCGTCACGCTGGTGTATTCGCGCCAGTACAACAGCGTGCGCGGCATCACCGGCGGCCAGCTGGGCGGCGAATTCTATGCGCTGGCGCTGTTTGCCACGCTGGGCCAGATGGTGATGATCTCGGGTAACAGCTTCCTGTCGATCTACCTCGGCCTCGAACTGATGTCGCTGTCGCTGTATGCGCTGGTCGCCCTGCGCCGCGACAACGTCGCCGCGACCGAAGCGGGCATGAAGTATTTCATCCTGGGCGCACTGGCCTCCGGCTTCCTGCTGTACGGCATCTCGATGTTGTACGGCGCCACCGGTTCGCTGGAGCTCAACGAAGTCTTCCGCGCCATCGTCTCGGGCACCGTCGACCGCACCGTGCTGGTATTCGGCATCGTGTTCGTGGTGGCCGGCCTGGCCTTCAAGCTGGGTACCGTGCCGTTCCACATGTGGGTCCCGGACGTCTACCAGGGTTCGCCGACGCCGGTCACGCTGCTGCTGGGCGCGGCGCCCAAGCTGGCGACCTTCGCGATCACTTTCCGCCTGCTGGTCGAAGGCCTGCTGCCACTGGCAGTGGACTGGCAGCAGATGCTGATGGTGATGGCCGTGCTGTCGATCATGCTGGGCAACGTCACCGCCATCGCGCAAAGTAACCTCAAGCGCATGCTGGCCTACTCGACCATCTCGCACATGGGCTTCATGCTGCTGGGCCTGCTGTCGGGCGTGGTTGACGGTAACCTGTTCTCGGCCGTGAATGCCTACAGCGCCGCCTTGTTCTACGGCGTCACCTACGTGCTGACCACGCTGGGCACCTTCGGCGTGATCATCCTGCTGTCGCGTGCCGGTTTCGAAGCCGACACTATCGACGACTTCAAGGGCCTCAACCAGCGCAGCCCCTGGTTTGCCGCCGTGATGATGATCCTGATGTTCTCGCTGGCAGGCTTGCCGCCGCTGGTTGGCTTCTACGCCAAGCTGTCGGTGCTGCAGGCGGTGCTGGGTACCGGCCAGATCTGGCTGGCAGTGCTGGCGGTGGTGTTCTCGCTGATCGGCGCGTTCTACTACATCCGCGTGGTCAAAGTGATGTACTTCGATGAGCCGGTCGACACCAGCAAGATCGTCGCCGCACCGGACGTGCGCGTGGTGTTGAGCATCAATGGCCTGGCGGCCCTGGTGTTGGGCCTGTGGCCTGGTCACCTGATGGATGCCTGCACCAATGCCATCGTCACCACACTGGCAACGTTCCTCAGCAAAGTCGTGGCTTGATGAACGTTTCCCTGTTCAGTCTGGGCATCATCCTGTTGGCCGCGCTTGCGGCCAATTTGCCGTTCTTCAACCAGCAGCTGTTTGCGCTGGTCCCGCTGAGCAAGGTCAGCGGCTGGGTCAAGCCGGTGTGGGTGCGGCTGATCGAATTGCTGCTACTGTATTTTGCCGTCGGCGGCGTGGCGCGCCTGCTGGAATCCAGCCAGGGCAATGCGTTTTCGCAGGGCTGGGAGTTCTATGCCATCACCGCCTGCGTATTCCTGGTGCTGGCCTATCCTGGTTATGTGCTGCGCTATCTGCGCAAGAAGCACAACTGATCACGCGAACTGGGACAACTCGGTACAATCTCTTGTCCAAGGGCAGGCGGCCACCACGGGCCGCCTGCCCTTTGTTGCATCAGATCTCCCACTTTGCCAACGAGAAGAGTCCCCATGGATGCCCACCTGAAAGAAACGAAGAAAGACGGCCAGCAAGTCTACGATGGTCACTTTCTGAAAGTGCAGTGCGACACCGTGATCCTGCCTGACGGCAAGGAGTCGATCCGCGAATACATCAAGCACCCCGGCGCCGTCACGGTCCTGCCGGTGTTCGATGATGGCACGGTGTTGATGGAGCGCCAGTTCCGTTATCCGCTGAATCGCGTGTTCATTGAATTTCCCGCTGGCAAGATCGATCCCGGTGAGGACGAATTGGCCTGTGCCAAGCGCGAACTGCTGGAAGAGACCGGTTATACGGCCACCGACTGGCAGCATATCTGCACCATCCACAACGCCATCGCCTATGCCGATGAGCGGCTGGAGCTGTATGTCGCGCGTGGCCTGAAGGAAGGGCCACGGCAGCTGGACGAGGGCGAGTTCCTCGATATCTACCGTGCGCCCTTGTCCGAGTTGATCGAACAGGTGCGCAGCGGCCAGATCACCGACGTCAAGACGGTGATCGGCGTGTTCTGGCTGGAGAAGATCACCAGCGGCGCCTGGACGGCGCCGGTCGGCGCCTGATTCAGGCGATGCTGTCGAGCGCGGCGATGGATGGCGCCGACAGCTTCAGGTCGGCCGCTGCCACGTTCTGGCGCAGGTGATCGGGCGACGAGGTACCCGCGATCACCAGGATATTGGGCGAGCGCTGCAGCAGCCAGGCCAGCGCCGTCTGTAGTGGTGTGGCCCCATATTCGGCGGCCACTTCTTCAAGCGTCGACGACTGCAGCGGCGAAAATCCACCGAGCGGAAAGAACGGCACATAGGCGATGCCGTCGGCGGCCAGTTGCGTGATCAGCGCGTCGTCTTTCCGGTGTGCCAGGTTGTACTGGTTCTGCACGCACACGATCGGCGCGATCCGGCGCGCCTGCGCCACCTGGGCGGCCGTCGCGTTGGACAGGCCGATGTGTCGCACCAGCCCCTGCTGCTGCAATTGCGCCAGCGCCGTCATGTGTGGCTCGATATCGCCTTCGGCTGGTCCCGCCACATCGAACATCAAGCGCAGGTTGACCACATCCATTGCCTCCAGCCCCAGGTTGCGCAGGTTGTCGTGCACGGCCGATTGCAGGTCGGCCGGCGACTGCGCCGGCAACCAGCTGCCGTCCTTGCCGCGTCGCGCGCCGATCTTGGTCACGATCACCAGCTCATCGCGGTAAGGGTGCAAGGCCTCGCGGATCAGTTGATTGGTCACGTGCGGGCCGTAGAAGTCACTGGTATCGATGTGATTGATCCCCAGTTCGACGGTTGCCCGCAATACTGCCAGTGCCTGGTCGCGATCGCGCGGCGGGCCGAACACATGGGGGCCGGCCAGTTGCATGGCGCCATATCCCATGCGATTGACGGTGAATTCGCCGAGCGTGTAATGGCCGGCATTGCTTGCGTGTGTCATCGGGATTCCTTTGAATGAGTGGACAGGTCTAGTCTAGGCACGTCACGCCTGTATCACAATCCCGCACAATCGCACACCCTGTGCCGAAAATCGTACAATGCTTATTCCTTCCCAGCCCGGAAACCCCATGGCCGACCTGCAAGACCTGAATGCCTTTGTGGCCGTGGCCACCCACGGCGGATTTCGCGGTGCTGCGCGCCACAGCGGGGACAGCGCCTCGCAACTGAGCGAAGCGATACGCCGGCTCGAGACCCGGCTGGGGGTGCGGCTATTGCACCGAACCACCCGCAGCGTGGTCGCCACGGAAGCCGGGCAGCGCCTGCTTGACCAGTTGCGTCCGGCATTGGGGGCGATCGAAGCGGCGCTCGATGTGGTCAATGGCTTTCGCGACCGGCCTGCCGGGCGGCTGCGGCTCAACGTGCCGCTGAGCGCGTCGCGACTGGTATTGCCGCGCATCGTGCCGGCATTCCTGGCGGCTTATCCCGAGATTTCGCTGGAGGTCATCGTCGAGGACCGCTTCGTCGATCTGGTGCAGGCGGGTTGCGACGCCGGTATTCGCTATGAAGAAAGCATGGAGCAGGACATGGTGGCGATTCCCATCGGCCCGCGCCACCAGCGCATGGCGGCCGCAGCTGCACCCGCCTACCTTGATGCACGCGGTCGACCGCGCCATCCGCAGGATCTCGCCCATCACACCTGCATGCGCGGGCGCTTTGCCAGCGGGGCGACGCCGGCCTGGCTATTCGAGTATCGGGGCAAGCGCGTAGAGATCGAGCCGTCGGGGCCACTGCTGGTCACGCTGGGGGCAGCCGCCGATCTGGCGGTGGAGGCGGCGGTGGGCGGGACGGGGGTGGTGTATCTGTTCGAGGACTGGTTGCGGCCCTATATCGACCGTGGCCAGCTGGAACCGGTGCTGGAGCGCTGGTGGCCGCAGTTCGGCGGTCCCTCGCTGTATTACCCGGGGCGTCGCCATCTGCCAGCGCCGTTGCGGGCGTTCGTGGAGTTTGTGCAGGGGATGCGGTGGTAGGGGGAGTTGATAAGCTGGTTTATAACACTACCTCCGTCGTCCTGACGAAAGTCAGGACCCAGCGTCTTTCGGCGCGTCTCGGTGTTGTTGCATAAGTCACTGGGTCCCGGCATTCGCCGGGACGACGAAATTTGGGTTATGAAGTAACTCCGTCGTCCTGACGAAGGTCAGGACCCAGCGTCTTCCAGCGCACCTCGATGTTGTTGCATAAATCGCCGAGATGACGGGCGGTTTAATTACATCCCCGAATAGTTAGGCCCACCGCCGCCCTCAGGCGTGACCCACACGATATTCTGCGTCGGGTCCTTGATGTCGCAGGTCTTGCAATGCACGCAGTTCTGCGCATTGATCTGCAGCCGCTCCGAGTTATCCTCGTTCTTCACGAACTCATACACCCCCGCCGGGCAATAACGCGATTCCGGCCCCGCATACTGCGCCAGGTTGATCTGCACCGGTACGCTCTTGTCCTTCAGCGTCAAATGCGCCGGTTGGTTCTCGCTGTGGTTGGTGTTAGAGATGAACACCGACGACAAACGATCGAAGGTCAGCTTGCCATCCGGCTTCGGATAGACGATAGGCGTGAATTGCGACGCCGGCTTCAGGCATTCGTGATCGGCATGCGCGTGATGCAGGGTCCACGGCGCACGGCCGCCCAGCAATACCTGGTCGATGCCGACCAGTAGCGTGCCGGTGACCAGACCGCGGCTCATCGATGGCTTGAAGTTGCGCGCCTTGTGCAATTCTTCCTTCAGCCACGATTGCTCGAAGGCGGCCGGGTAACTGCTCAATTCGTCCAGCTGGCGGTCTTCGCCCAGCGCATGGAAAGCCGCTTCCGCCGCCAGCATGCCGCTCTTGATCGCGGCATGGCTACCCTTGATGCGCGACGCATTCAAAAAACCCGCATCGCACCCGATCAGCGCGCCGCCGGGGAAGACCAGCTTCGGCAACGACTGCACGCCACCCGCCGTGATCGCCCGCGCACCATACGAAATGCGCTTGCCGCCCGCGAAGAACTTGCTGATCT
>NZ_JAIUCY010000016.1 GCF_020179755.1 Herbaspirillum sp. alder98 | reverse complement strand
CTGATCGAAGGTTTGACGCGGGTCTTCTATCCCGAGCTGTCGGCCACCGTGGTCTTCATCGTCATGGCAATCGTGCTGATGGTCCGTCCTGCCGGCCTGTTCGGCAAAGAGAAATGATCGGGAGCAGGAAATGAACAAAAAGTTGATGATTGGCGTGTTGTTGATCCTGGCGCTGGCCGCGCCGTTCGGGATCTACCCTGTGTTCCTGATGAAGATGCTGTGCTTCGCCTTGTTTGCCTGCGCCTTCAACCTCTTGATTGGCTACACCGGCTTGCTGTCGTTCGGCCATGCCGCCTTCCTCGGCTGGGCCGGCTACCTGTGCGGGCAGTCGATCAAGGCCTGGGGTTTGCCGACCGAGCTGGGCCTGCTGGTGGGCACGGGTGCGGCGGCCCTGATCGGGTTGGTGATGGGCTTGCTGGCGATTCGTCGCCAGGGCATCTATTTCACGATGATCACCCTGGCGTTGGCGCAGATGCTGTACTTCGTGGCGTTGCAGGTGCCGTTCACCGGTGGCGAAGATGGCTTGCAGGGCGTGCCGCGCGGCAAGCTGCTGGGCTTCATCGATCTCTCCAGCGACCTCACGCTGTACTACGTGGTGCTGGCCATTGCCGTGTTCGGCTTCTCCCTGATCGTGCGCACCATCCATTCGCCGTTCGGCCAGGTGCTCAATGCCATCAAGGAGAACGAGCCGCGCGCCATCTCGCTGGGCTATGACGTGGCGCGCTACAAGCTGCTGGCGTTCGTGCTGTCGGCGGCCTTGTCGGGCCTGGCAGGGGCCACCAAGACGCTGGTGCTGGGCTTCGAGACGCTGACCGACGTGCACTGGAGCATGTCGGGCCTGGTGGTGCTGATGACGCTGGTGGGCGGCCTGGGCACGATCGTGGGTCCTATCGTGGGCGCGGTGATCATCATCCTGCTGGAGAACAAGCTGGGCGATATCGGCAACTGGCTGGCCAGCGTGACGCGCATCGAGTGGTTCAACACGCTGGGTGACTCGGTGACGATCGTCACCGGCTTCATCTTCATCGTTTGCGTGCTGGCGTTCCGCAAGGGGATCGTGGGGGAGATTCAGGCCCTGTTCAAGAAAGGAAGTGCGCAGGGAAGTCACTGACATGTCGGATTGATAACAGGGCCTGCGAGGTCCTGTGAATCGACTGCTGCAATGCGCCGCCGGGCGACCTGAAGAACAGGTTTCCCGGCGGTAATTTTTTTGTGCGTTTGGTTTACTTGTACGCTCATCAACATGTTGTCCACACAATTATCCACAGGCAATTTGTTCGTTTTAACAAGCTGTTTCGTTCGGTGATGCCCGCGCAAAGCTAGTCTGTTACTTATTCTGCAATGCATGAAGCGGTAAAATAGTCGCCGCAGTGTGCGGGGCAATTTCAGGTTGTCCACAGGGTCGCAAAACATTTTCGTTTGATGTTCTTGTCCACATCCTCATGTGGAGGCGCGCTGCTTGTTGATAACAATACGCAGTCCGGTTCGGCCTGCCGCCATCTGTCCTTGTGAAAGTCTTCCATGCATTTTTCGATTTGCTTCCAGGTGGTCAGCCATGGCTGATTACCTGATCCTTTGTGCGGCCGCTTTTGTTGCCGGTCTGATTGATGCGGTGGTGGGAGGGGGAGGGCTGGTCCTCGTGCCCGCCTTGTTTTCGGTATTTCCCAATACGGCGCCGGCGACTCTCCTGGGTACCAACAAGATAGCCGGGGTGATGGGCACCACAGCGGCGGCGATCAATTTTGCCCGGCGCGTGGTGGTGCGGTGGAGTACGGTGACACCGGCGGCATTTGCCGCATTTGCGTTTTCGTTCTTCGGCGCCTATGTCGTCACCCACATACCCACGGACCTGATTCGCAAGGCACTGCCGTTCGTGCTGATTGCGGTGGCCATCTATACCTGGAAGAAAAAAGACTTCGGCCAGACGCATGCCCCCACATTGACCGGCTCCAAGGAAATGATCTATGCCGCAGTGATCGGAGGAGCGGTTGGTTTCTACGATGGCGTGTTCGGACCAGGTACCGGCAGCTTTCTGGTGTTTCTGTTTGTGCGGGTATTCAGCTATGACTTTCTCTCGGCATCCGCCGTGTCGAAGTTTGTCAATATCGCCACCAACCTGGCTGCCCTGTGCTGGTTTGGGTATAGCGGGCACGTGATCTGGCAATTGGGTTTGTTGATGGCGGTTTTCAATATCGCCGGTTCGCTGGTGGGTACCCGCCTGGCCATGAAGCATGGCAGCGTATTTGTCCGGAAGTTATTCTTGTTTGTCGTGGGTGCATTGATCTTGAAGAGCGGATACGACGCGTTTCTTCGGTGACTTGTTTCACGTGAAACAAAGTTGAAGAGGGTTTAAAAACGGAGCCGAGTGCTCCGTTTTTTTTGCCCGCCGCAAGTCAAACGACTGTTTCACGTGAAACAGTTGGGGGAATGTTTCATTGCTGAGTTGCGGATCTGTCGCTGATCCGTCAATTACTGATCCAGGCATCGGTGCCCTGGATCAAAAGACTTTATAATCTCGCCTCTGTTCTCACCGTCTCAACGAGGCGCATCATGCTCTATCCCACACAGTTTGACGTCATTGTCGTCGGTGGCGGTCACGCCGGTACCGAAGCAGCGCTGGCCGCTGCACGCATGGGTCAGAAGACCCTGCTGTTGACCCACAACATCGAAACCTTGGGCCAAATGTCCTGCAATCCGTCGATTGGCGGTATCGGCAAGGGCCATCTGGTCAAGGAAGTCGACGCCATGGGCGGCGCGATGGCGATTGCCACCGATGAATCCGGCATTCAGTTCCGCATCCTGAATTCCTCGAAAGGGCCGGCGGTACGCGCCACCCGTGCCCAGGCAGACCGGATCCTGTACAAGCAGGCGATCCGTTCGCGGCTCGAAAATCAAGCGAACCTATGGCTCTTCCAGCAGGCAGTGGATGACCTGATGGTGGAGGGTGATCGTGTTGTCGGTGCCGTGACGCAGACAGGAATCAAGTTCCAGGGCAGGGCAGTGGTGCTGACGGCAGGTACTTTCCTCGATGGGAAAATCCACGTCGGCCTCAATAACTACGCGGGTGGCCGTGCCGGCGACCCGCCTGCGGTATCGCTGTCGGCGCGTCTGAAAGAGTTGAAGCTGCCGCAGGGCCGGTTGAAGACAGGGACGCCACCGCGTATCGATGGCCGCAGCATCGACTTGAGTATTCTGGAAGAACAACCGGGTGATTTCGATCCGGTACCGGTGTTCTCGGTCATGGGCAATGCTGCCATGCATCCGCGCCAGATGCCTTGCTGGATCACCCATACCACCAGCCAGACGCATGACATCATCCGTGCCGGGCTTGATCGCAGCCCGATGTACACGGGCGTGATCGAAGGTGTGGGGCCGCGCTACTGCCCCTCGATCGAAGACAAGATTCATCGCTTCGCCAGCAAGGATTCGCATCAGATCTACCTGGAACCCGAGGGTCTCACCACCCATGAGTTCTATCCAAACGGTATCTCGACCAGTCTGCCTTTCGATGTGCAGCTGGCGCTGGTCCGGTCGATGAAGGGCCTGGAAAACGCGCATATCCTGCGCCCGGGCTATGCCATCGAATACGATTATTTCGATCCGCGCGGCTTGAAGTCGTCGCTGGAGACACGCCAGATCCAGGGCCTGTTCTTCGCCGGCCAGATCAATGGCACGACAGGTTACGAAGAAGCGGCGGCCCAAGGCATGCTGGCCGGTATCAATGCGGCGCTGCAAACGCAGGGCCGTGAAGCCTGGACCCCGCGTCGCGATGAAGCCTATCTGGGCGTGCTGGTCGACGATCTGGTGACCCAGGGCGTGCAGGAACCGTATCGCATGTTTACCAGCCGGGCCGAATATCGGCTGTCATTACGTGAAGACAATGCAGATCTGCGACTCACCGAAATCGGTCGTGAACTGGGTTGCGTCGGTGATGCGCAATGGGAAGCCTTCGAACGCAAGCGCGAAGCTGTTTCACGTGAAACAGAACGCCTAAAGAGTACCTGGGTCAATCCGCGTATTCTTGCCGCGGCCGAAGCTGAGCGGGTATTGGGCAAGGCCATTGAGCGCGAATACAATTTGCTTGACCTGTTGCGTCGTCCCAATGTGACCTACGACAGCTTGATGAGCCTGACCGGTGTTGAGGGCCAGGCACTGGCCGGGCCCGGTATCGAAGATGGCCCGGTGCGCGAACAGGTCGAGATTCAAGTCAAATACGCCGGATACATCGCACGCCAGGCCACCGAGATCAGCCGCCAGGACCATAACGAAAACCTGAAGCTGCCGGCCGACCTGGACTATATGGACGTCAAGGCATTGTCGATCGAAGTGCGCCAGAAGCTGAACAAGCACAAGCCTGAAACGCTTGGCCAGGCATCGCGTATCTCGGGGGTGACGCCAGCTGCGCTGTCATTGCTGCTGGTGCACCTGAAGAAGGGCGGCTTGGCGCAAGCTCAGACCAAGGCGACGGGGACCGCAGCATGAGCACGGCAACCGATCAGAGCGCAATGATCCAGGCGCTGCGCCAGGGTGCGCAGGCGCTGGGACTCACCTTGAGCGAGCAACAGTCGCAGCGACTGCTGGATTACCAGGCACTGCTGGGCAAGTGGAACAAGGTCTATAACCTTACTGCCGTGCGAGACCCGTCGCAGATGATGACGCACCACCTGCTCGATTCACTGGCAGCGGTGAGCGCCTTCGCCGGCGCCAGCCAGGTACTGGATGTGGGCGCCGGTGGTGGCTTGCCCGGTATCGTGCTGGCCATCTGGGCCGCCGAGGCCGAACCACAGATGCGCATCACCCTGGTCGATACCGTGCAGAAGAAGACGGCCTTCCTCACCCAGGTCAAGGCGCAGTTGCAACTGAGCAATGTGACGGTATTGCACGCACGTGTCGAACAGTTGCCTGTTGAGCAACAATATGACGTCATCACTTCTCGCGCTTTTGCGGAACTGAAGGACTTCGTCGACTGGTCGAACCATCTCCTGCTTGAAGGCGGAAAATTCATCGCCCTCAAAGGCGTGATGCCGCAGCAGGAAATCGAACGCCTGCCGCCCGGCTGGGCAGTCACCGCAGTGCAAGCGTTGCAGGTGCCTGGTCTGGAGGCGGAGCGCCATCTCGTTTTCATGGAAAGATCGGCCTGATGAAACCCTTCCTCGCACATCCCATTCTTCGCCTGGCAGCGATTGCCCTGGCGAGCGCTACCGTGTTTGCCACCTCTTCGCGACCGGCACAGGCGCAAGAGGTCAAAACCGTCGCCGCCGTCGACCTGCAGCGTTACGTCGGCAAGTGGTACGAGATCGCCAAGTTTCCGAACCGGTTCCAGAAGGACTGTATCGCTGACACCAGCGCCGAGTATCGCGCGCGCACCGACGGCAACATCGACGTCATCAACCGCTGCAAGACCAACGCCGGCACCGACGAAGCGCAGGGCGAGGCACGCGTGATCGCCGGCAGCAACAACAGCAAGCTGCAGGTGCGTTTTGCGCCTTCCTGGCTGTCGTGGCTGCCAATGGTATGGGGTGACTACTGGATCCTCGAACTAGACCCGCAATACACGCTGGTGACCGTTGGCACGCCATCGCGCGACTATCTGTGGATCCTGTCGCGCACGCCCACCGTCAGTGAAGAGCAATACGAGAACGCGGTCGACAACGCCACCAAGCAAGGCTTCGACACCTCGCGCCTGGTGAAGACGCGCCAGCAGGCACGCTAAAACGACGCACCGGGGAGAGCACTTTGTTCCATGCCATCGGCATCACCGACATCTGGCAACTGATCGCCGCCACCTTTGTATTCCTGGCATTGCCCGGCCCCGGGACCTTCTGCGTGCTGACCTGCACCGCCAAGCATGGCGTGCGCGGCGGCTTTGCTTCGATGGCGGGGCTGATGCTGGGCGATATCGTGTTGATGTTCCTGGCCGCCATTGGCGTGGCAGCGCTGTTGCATGCCAACCCGCTGGTGTTTCGCGGGATGCAATACCTGGGGACCGCTTATCTGGCCTATCTCGGCGTGCGGCTGCTGTTTGCAAGAGGCGAGGGCGGTGGTACAGTCGTACCCTTTTCCAACGCTGCCGATTTCCGGCGCGGCTTCCTGGTAACACTGATCAATCCGAAGGCCATCGTGTTCTACATGGCGTTCTTTCCGTTGTTCCTGGATCCGGCCACGCAACAGGGCGCATTGACCTTCGTTGCGATGGGCGCGGTGATCTGCTGCTGCACGGCGCTGTATGGCGGCATGCTGGTGCTGGTGGGTAATGCGCTGTCGCGCCGCCTGTCACAGAATCGCACTATCGCCACCCTGGCCTCGCGCGTAGCGGGTATTTTCCTGATCGGTTTCGGCATCAAGCTGACGACACAGTAATCAAAACAATATGGCTAAAATCTTTTGCGTCGCAAACCAGAAAGGCGGAGTCGGCAAGACGACCACCGCCGTCAACCTCGCGGCCGGCCTGGCCCAGTTGAACCAGCGGGTATTGCTGGCCGATCTTGATCCGCAGGGCAACGCCACCATGGGCGCGGGCATCAACAAGTCCGAGCTCGATGCCACGATCTACGAAGTGTTGCTGGGCATGTCCGATATCGCCACCGTGCGTCGCCGGTCCGAATCGGGTGGTTTCGACGTGCTGCCGGCCAACCGCGAACTGGCGGGCGCCGAAGTCGAGATGGTCTCGCTGGAACAGCGCGAAGCGCGCCTGAAGATCGCCTTCGCCAGCGTCGCCGACGACTACGATTTCATCCTCATCGATTGCCCGCCGGCGCTGTCGATGCTGACCCTCAATGGCCTTTGTTCGGCGCATGGCGTGATCATTCCGATGCAGTGCGAGTACTACGCGCTTGAAGGGCTGTCGGACCTGGTCAATACCATCAAGAAGGTACATGCCAAGCTCAACCCCGAACTCAAGGTGATCGGTTTGTTGCGGGTCATGTTCGATCCTCGCATGACGCTCTCGCAGCAGGTCTCCGACCAGCTCGAACAGCACTTCGGCGACAAGGTCTTCAAGACCGTCATCCCGCGCAACGTGAGGCTGGCCGAAGCACCGTCCTACGGCATGCCGGGGGTGACCTTTGATCCTTCCTCGAAGGGTGCGCAGGCCTACATCGCGTTCGGCGCCGAGATGGTCGAGCGCATCAAGACGCTCTAAGTTTATTTGTGTCGCGTTCGCGCGAAGTTTTTTATCAGGTATCGAATGGCAACATCTATGGCAACCAAAAAATCCAAGGGACTGGGGCGCGGCCTCGAAGCGCTGCTCGGCGGCTCCTCCGACATCACCGAAGAGGCGCAGGAAGCGTCCGCGCCTGGTTTGCCGACCGTGATGCCAGTGACCGAGCTGCAGGCCGGCAAATACCAGCCGCGCAGCCGCATGGACGAAGGTGCGCTCAACGAGTTGGCCGCGTCGATCAAGGAACAGGGGCTGCTGCAGCCGATCCTGATTCGCGCCATCGGCAACAAGAACGGGCGTGATGTCTACGAGATCATTGCCGGCGAACGTCGTTTTCGCGCTGCCAAGCTGGCCGGCCTGACCGAGGTGCCGGTGCTGGTGCGCAATGTCGATGACCAGACCACCGCCGCCATGGCGCTGGTCGAGAACATGCAGCGCGAAGACCTCAACCCGCTGGAAGAGGCGCAGGGCATTCATCGCCTGATCACCGATTTCTCCTTCACCCATGAGCAGGCCGCGCTGGCCGTCGGTCGTTCGCGCAGCGCGGTATCGAACCTGCTGCGCCTGTTGAATCTGGCCAAGCCGGTGCAGACCATGCTGATGGCCGGTGACATCGACATGGGCCATGCCCGCGCCTTGCTGGCGGTGGATGCCGCGACCCAGATCCAGCTGGCCAACCAGGTGGTGGCCAAGCGCATGTCGGTGCGCGACGCCGAAAAACTGGTGACCCGTTCCTCGGCCGAGCAGGCCGTCAAGCCGCGTGACGCGCGCGAGAAATCACGCGACATCGCCCGTCTGGAAGAAGAGCTGTCCGACCTGCTGGCGACCCAGGTCAACATCAAGACCGGCGCCAAGAACCGTGGTCAACTGATCATCGACTTCAACGACCTCGATGCGCTCGATAGCGTCATCACGCGTTTGCGCGGCGGGGCTGAGCAGCAGTAGCAATGTGGTCGGCAGCAACGAAGAGGACATGAAAAAGGCGCACCGCAGTGCGCCTTTTTCGTTAGTGCCATCGCATCAGAACGAGCGTTGCACATCCGAGCGCGGTGGCAACTGGTAGCTCCAGGTTTCGGTCAGGGTGCGCTTGTCGCTGACCAGCGCCGCGCGCAGTTCGACCGCCTGCGCCACATTCTTGACCTTCACCCGCAATGCCAGGCGCCAGCCACCGGTGGCCGGGTTCGGCTGCAACTGGCTGTCGATGATTTCGCCGTTGTTGCTCACGCTGATGACCGGGCGCACTGTCTCGCCGGCGGCCAGCTTTTGCAATACCGGGCCGGTGAAGTCGACCAGCAGCGCGGTGGAGCCATCGAAGTGGCGGATCAGGTTGGCCTGGGTCAGTTCGCCATCGGTATGGAAAGTCTTGCGCACCCAACCGACTTCCTTGTCCAGCAACGACGCTTCATCCATGGTCCAGTGCATGCGGTAATCGAACTGCAGCGGCACGCCCTTCGGAGGCAACTGCGCCGGCACCCAGTAGGCCACGATGTTGTCGTTGGTCTCGTCGGCGGTCGGAATCTCGACCAACTGGACCGCACCGCGTCCCCAGTCGCCACGAGGTTCGATCCAGGCGCTCGGGCGCAGGTCGTAGCGATCCTTGAGGTCTTCGAAGTTGGCGAACTCGCGGCCGCGCTGCAAGAGGCCGAAGCCGCGTGGATTGGTCACCTCGAAAGAACTGACTTCGACGTTCTGCGGATCGTTGAGCGGGCGCCACAGCCATTCACCGGCGCCGGTGTGGATCTGCAGGCCGTTGGAGTCATGGATCGCCGGCCGGAAATTACGCTTCGACGATTGCTGGTTGGGCCCGAACAGGAACATGCTGGTCAAGGGCGCGATGCCCAGGCGGGCCACCTCGCCGCGCAGAAACACGCGCGCCTGCACATCCAGCAGCGAGTCCTGGCCTGGCGTGAGCACGAACTTGTAGGCGCCGGTGGCGCGTGGCGAATCGAGCAGCGCATAAAAGGTCAGCTGCTTGTCGCCCGGGGCCGGACGCTGGATCCAGAACTCGGTGAAGTTAGGAAATTCCTCGCCGGTCATGGTCGCCGTATCGAGCGCCAGCCCACGTCCCGACAAGCCATATATCTGGCCGCGCCCGATGACGCGGAAATAGCTGGCGCCCAGCACGCTCATGACCTCGTCTTCCTTGCCGGCGCTATTGACCGGATAGACCACGCGAAAACCGGCATAGCCCAGGCGCGATGTCACATCGCGATCGAATGACAGGTCGCCGAAGTTGAAGCGGTCGGGACTATAGCCGATCTCCTGCACGCGCCCACCCACCAGTTCGTGGATCTGCACCGGCGCATTGAACTGCATGCCCTGGTGGTAGAAGGCCAGCTTGAACGGCGTCTTCTGGTCGCGCCACTCGAACTTTTCGGCCCGCGGCTGGATCTTCATGTAGTCGGCGAACTGCATGCTGGAGAACACCGGCGGCAGGTTGCTTACCGGTTTCTGGTAGGTCTGGCCGGCCAGTGCCTGCGCCTTGGCCGTCACCTGTTCCAGCGAAAAGGATTGCCCCTGCGCCGTAGTGGCCAGCAATGTCGCGGACAACATCAGTGCACCACCCAGCGGCAGGCGTCGCAATACATTCAGAATCATCGAATCTCCATCGTGAAGGCCGTACGCAACAGCGCGGCCAGGAATCAGGCTGGCGGTCCTGCGCGTGACACAGGGACGCCTTCAACTAACAAAACAGAATAATATAGCGAACCGTTGTCGCTGACGGCGCGTCATAGAACAGCAGCATCCCATAAGCATCAATCGCGCCATCGACGCACCCGCCATTTTCAGGCCGCGCTCCCCTAAGAGGGGTTGACGCCGCCAAAGTTTTGCAAAAGAGAGGAATCGAGTGCCAACCCACCTATCCAACAGGATATCCGCGCCTGCGCGCGCTCCCCGCATTCGCCAGGCCGCCATGCTGTGCGCGCTGGCCTGCGCCGCTTTTGCCTTCGCGCCCGTGGCGCACGCCCAGGCCAAGCCAGAGTTGCTGGGCAACAAGACAGCCTTCATCGACGACCTGCTGGGGCAGATGACGGTCGACGAAAAGATCGGCCAGTTGCGCCTGGTCAGTATCGCTCCCGACATGCCGGCCAAGAAGTTGGCCGATGAACTCGCCGCCGGCCGGGTCGGCGGCACCTTCAATTCGGTCACCCGTGCCGACAACCGTCCGCTGCAGGATGGCGCCATGCGCTCGCGCCTGAAGATCCCGCTGTTCTTTGCCTACGATGTCATTCACGGCCACCGCACCACCTTTCCGATCGGTCTCGGCCTGGCATCGTCCTGGGACCTGAACGTGGTGGCCACGGCCATGCGCACTGCGGCCGAGGAAGCCGCCGCTGACGGCATCGACATGACCTTTGCACCGATGGTCGATATCAGTCGCGATCCGCGCTGGGGCCGCACCTCGGAAGGCTTCGGCGAAGACCCCTATCTGGTGTCGCGCATCGCCGAGGTGTCGGTGCGGGCGCTGCAGGGCGAGCAGACCCCGATTGCCGGCAACCGCGTGATGGCGGCAGTGAAGCACTTTGCGCTGTATGGCGCCGTCGAGGGCGGACGCGACTACAACGTGGTCAACATGGACCCGCAGCGCATGTTCAACGATTACCTGCCGCCCTACAAGGCAGCAGTCGATGCCGGCGCCGGCGCCGTGATGGTGGCGCTCAATTCGATCAACGGCACGCCCGCCACGTCCAACGTCTGGCTGCTGCAGGACCTGTTGCGCCGGCAATGGGGATTCAAGGGATTGACGGTGAGCGACCACGGCGCCATCACCGAGCTGGTCAACCACGGCGTGGCGCATGACGAGACCGAAGCGGCGCAACTGGCGATCAAGGCCGGCACCGACATGAGCATGGCCGACCATGTGTACCTGGGTCAGTTGCCGGGCTTGCTCAAGAGTGGCCGCGTGAAGCCCCAGGAGCTCGATAGCGCCGTGCGCGAGATCCTGGGCGCCAAGTACGACATGGGCCTGTTTCATGACCCCTACGTGCGCATCGGTCGCGCCGATGGCGATCCGGCCGAGGTCAATGCCGAGAGTCGCCTGCACCGCGCTGCGGCACGCACGGTGGCGCAGCAGTCGATGGTGCTGCTGGAGAACCGCAACGCCACGCTGCCGCTGAAGAAGTCGGGCACGGTGGCGCTGGTGGGGCCATTGGCCGATTCGCATATCGACATGCTTGGCAGCTGGTCCGGCAGCGGCGTCGACAAGCAGACCGTGACCGTGCGACAGGGTTTGCAGGCAGCACTGGGCGAGCACGGCAAGTTGCTGTACGCACGCGGCGCCAACATCACCGAAGACAAGCATATCGTCGACTACCTCAACTTCCTGAACTGGGACGATCCCGAGGTGGTGCAGGACAAGCGCTCACCGCAGACGATGATCGCCGAAGCCGTCAGCGTCGCACGCCGCGCCGATGTGGTGGTGGCGGCAGTGGGTGAGTCGCGTGGCATGTCGCACGAGTCGTCGAGCCGTACCCAACTGACCCTGCCGGAGAACCAGATGGCCTTGCTCAAGGCACTCAAGGCCACCGGCAAGCCATTGGTGCTGGTGCTGATGAACGGTCGCCCGCTCGATCTGAACTGGGCCCGCGAGAATGCTTCGGCGGTCCTCGAGACCTGGTACACCGGCATCGAAGGCGGCCACGCGATTGCCGACATCCTGCTGGGCGACGTCAACCCGTCGGGCAAGCTGCCGATCACCTTCCCGCGCTCGGTGGGCCAGATCCCCAGCTACTACAATCATTCGCGCCTGGGACGCCCCTTCACCGAAGGCAAGCCCGGCAACTACACGTCGCAGTATTTCGAAGAGCCCAACGGCCCGCTGTATCCCTTCGGCTATGGCCTGAGCTATACCGAGTTCAGCCTGTCCGGCGTGGCGGTGTCGCAACCGACGATGAAGGCCGATGGTCGTCTCGAGGCCAGCGTCACGGTCAAGAACACCGGCCGTCGTGCCGGCGCTACGGTGGTGCAACTGTACATTCGCGACGTCGCCGCTTCGGTGGTGCGGCCGGTCAAGGAGCTGAAGGATTTTCGCAAGCTGACCCTGCAGCCGGGCGAAGAAAAACGCGTCAGTTTCACCATCGACGCCAAGGCCCTGCAGTTCTATAACGCCAAGCTTGAACAGGTGGCCGAGCCGGGTGAATTCCAGGTGCAGGTGGGACTGGATTCGAAGGACGTGAAGACCGCTTCCTTTACGCTGGTCGATTGAAGCATCGCAGGTAACAGGAAAGAAAAAAGGCGCACCTCGGTGCGCCTTTTTCGTCAGAGCAGAAAAACTTAGTCTTCCTCGCCCAGGAAACCACCGCTCTGGTGCGACCACAAACGGGCATAAAGCCCGTTGGCCGCCAGCAGTTCACTATGGCTTCCCTGTTCGACGATACGCCCCTGGTCCAGCACGATCAGGCGATCCATTGCGGCGATGGTCGACAGGCGGTGCGCGATGGCGACCACGGTCTTGCCTTCCATCAGCTTGTACAGGCTGGTCTGGATCGCCGCTTCCACTTCGGAGTCGAGCGCGCTGGTGGCTTCGTCCAGCAGCAGGATGGGCGCATCCTTCAGCATCACGCGCGCAATCGCAATGCGCTGGCGCTGGCCACCCGACAGCTTGACGCCGCGTTCACCGACATGCGCGTCGTAGCCTTTACGTTCCTTGGCGTCGCTCAGCGTGCCGATGAAGTCGTGCGCCTCGGCGCGGCGGGCGGCGTGGATCATGTCGTCGTCGCCGGCATCGGGACGGCCGTAGAGGATGTTGTCACGCACCGAGCGGTGCAGCAGCGAGGTGTCCTGCGTGACCATGCCGATCTGCGCGCGCAGGCTGTCCTGCGTGACGTGCGCGATATCCTGGCCATCGATGGTGATGCGTCCGCCTTCGATATCGTAGAAGCGCAGCAGCAGGTTGACGATGGTCGACTTGCCGGCGCCCGAGCGGCCCACCAGGCCGATCTTTTCGCCGGGGCGAATGGTCAGGTCGAGCTGGTCCACCACCGGGCGCGGTGCGCTGCCGCCATAACTGAAGCTGACCTGCTCGAAGCGCAGCTCGCCCTGGGTGACCTGCAACGGGCGTGCATCGTCGGCGTCCTTCACGTCATGCGCGCGGGCCAGCGTGTTGATGCCGTCCTGCACCGTGCCCACGTGTTCGAACAGGGCCGACATCTCCCACATGACCCAGTGGGCGATGCCGTTCAGGCGCAGCGCCATCGCCGTGGCGGCGGCGACCGCGCCAATGCCGACCTTGCCCTCGGTCCAGAGGTACAGCGCCATGCCGGTGGTGCCGATGATGAGCACCATGTTGAGGATGTGGTTGACGACCTCGAAGCCCGACACCAGGCGCATCTGCTGATTGACCGTGAACAGGAATTCACGCATGGCGCTGCGCGCATAGCTGGCTTCGCGGCCAGCGTGCGAGAACAGTTTGACGGTGGCGATATTGGTGTAGGCATCGGTGATGCGACCGGTCATCAGCGAACGCGCATCGGCCTGGTGGCGCGCCACCTTGGACAGGCGCGGCACAAAGTAGCGCATGGCCACCGCAAAGGCCGCCAGCCAGACGAAGAAGGGCAGCAGCAGGTAGAAATCGAAGGTGCCGACGATACCGATCAGGGTCACGAAATAGATCGTGATGAACACCAGGATGTCGCCGGTGATCATGCAGAAGTCGCGCACCGCCAGCGAGGTCTGCATGACCTTGGTGGCGACCCGGCCGGCAAATTCGTTCTGGTAGAAACTCATGCTCTGGCTGAGCATCAGGCGGTGGAAGTTCCAGCGCAGCAGCATCGGGAAGTTGCCCGCCAGCGTCTGGTGCTTGAACAGCGTCTGCAATGCGATCAGCAGCGGACTGGCCGCCAGTACCAGCCCCAGCCACAGCAGGGTGTTGCCTTGCTCGGCCCACAGCTGTGACGGTTCGACCTTGGACAGCCAGTCGACGATGCGGCCGAGCATGGCAAACAGCAGCGCCTCGAATACGCCGATGATGGCGGTAGCGGCCGTCATGGCGCCAATGTAGCCCCGTACTCCGCGGGTACAGAACCAGATGAAACGCATGAAGCCGCGCGGTGGCGGCGTGGGATGCGCTTCGGGGTAGGGGTGAACCAGTTTTTCGAACCAGGCGAACATGCCATCTCCACAAATGCCGAGCCTGCTGCTGGCGGTGTCGCCGCAATATCGGTGTGCGTTGGGCAGACGGGCGGGCAGGCGGGCGATCAATTGTTCATCGTCGCGCGTCGCAGCAGCGATGCTGGAGGGATCGAAAGGATGGCAAGAACGCAGTTGAGACCGCGGCAGCTCCCGATAGGCGACGATGTTTTTCCATGAGTGCCGGCGCCAATGTCGAGGTGGTCCGGCAGCGAGCAAGCATCATCTCATATCGGACGCTGTTGCGTGAACCGCCGGGCCCGAAAACACTTGTCGCCGTGGCCGAACGATGACGTGCGAACTCAGTGCGCCGGGTTTGGCGCGCGCACGTGGCTGGCGAATGCGGATGGCGTCAGGGGCCTGGCCAGGTAATAGCCTTGTGCTTCATCGACGCCCCAGTCGCGGATCATCTGCAGCGTCTGGGCGGTTTCCACGCCTTCGGCGACGATCCGGTAGTCCAGCTCCTTGGCCAGGGTGATCAGGGACTGCACGATGCGCCGGTCGCGCGCGTTGTGGTCGAGATGGCGAATCAGCGACTGGTCGATCTTGACCACCGACGCCGGGACGTGCTGCAGATAGGCGAAGTTGCTGTAGCCGGTGCCGAAGTCATCCAGCGCCAGGCCCATGCCCAGGTCACGGATCTCGTGCAACACCTTGAGCACGGCGGGGCTTTGCATCCACAGCCCTTCGGTGCATTCGATCTCGACCATGGCCGGGGCAACGCCGGCTGCCTGGCAAGCGCGTTCCAGCCGCTGCACGATGTCGGGCTCTTCGAAGTTGGGCGCCGACAGGTTGATCGCCAGCTTCATGTGCATGCCATCGCCACGCCAGGCGGCCATCTGCCTGAAGGCAGCGGCGATGACCCAATCCGAGACCGGGCGGATCAATGCCGTGCGCTCGACCAGCGGAATGAATTCTGCCGGTGAGATCGCGCCCAGTTCGGGGTGGCTCCAGCGCAGCAGCGCTTCGGCGCCATGATAACGATCGCTGTGCAGGTCCAGCTTGGGCTGGTAGGCCAGCTGGAATTCGCCATCGGCGGTGATCGCATCCGGGATGTCATTGAGCAATCGAAAACTGCGCTGGTGACGCTGGTCGGCATCGGCGTCGTAGACCGTCCAGCGGCGCTGGCGAGTGAACGCTTCATGCAGCGCGGCGACCGCTTTGCGGGGGGCGTCGAGCAAGCTCTCGCGCTGCGGCGAGACGGTCACGATGCCACCGTAACTGGGCAGGTTCAGCGGCAACGACATGCTGATGACCGGTTGCTCGAGGGCCGGCGTGGCAGCCCGCAGGGTATCGGCAAAATCGTGCGCATGGCGCGGCGAGGACAGCAGCGCAAAGCGTGCATCGGTGACATGGTAGACATCCGCGCGTCCCGCCACCAGTTGCTGCAGTCGCGCGCCCACATTGCGCACCAGGTCGTCATAGACGCGCGAGCCCAGCACGCTGGCGATCTCGAAACCGGTATTGGCGTCGGGCATGTCGATATAGGCCAGTACGCGTTCGGAGTCGGCCCCGTTTTCAGTGGGGATGCGCGACAGCGCTTCGAGGTCTTCGCGCAACTGGAACTTGTTGGGCATGCCGGTCAGCGGGTCGACCCGGCCCACCGCCCGGCGCAACAGCATGTGCGACATCGCCAGCGCTGCCAGTTGCTGCAACTGGCGACGTTCGGCGGGGGTAAAGGTGCGGGCGCTGGTATCGGTCAGGCACAGCGCGCCGACGGCGTAGCCGTCCGGTGTCAGCAATGGCGCGCCGGCATAGAAGCGGATGTGCTGCGGGCCGGTCACCATCGGATTGTCGCGAAAGCGCGCATCGGCCAGCGTATCTTCGACCACCATCACGCTGCGCTGGGCAACCGTGTAATGACAGAAGGACTGCTCGCGCGAAGGCGCGCACATCTCGGCGCCGCTGTGCGACTTGACCCATTGACGGCCGGCGTCGATCAGCGACACATACGCGCCCGCCACCTTGAACAGGCTCTGGCACAGACGCGTGATGTTATCCAGGTCTTCCGAGGCGCCGGTGTCGAGCAGATGCAATGAATGCAGCGCCGCCAGGCGCTGCAGTTCCTGCTGCTCCTGTGCATCCGGATCAGCCATATGCGCGCTCCAGCGCCGGGGCCGGATTGATGCGGCCGCCATCGATGCTGCGCAGCGGCAGCACATTGTTGGCGGGCACGGTCGCGGCAGCGGCGCTCGGCGCTTCGAGCTGGAACACGCCGACGGCATGGGTCAGGTTCAACGCCTGGTCCTGCAGCGTGGCCACCGCCGAACTGGCCTGCTCCACCAGCGCGGCGTTGTGCTGGGTCACCTGGTCCATCAGGGCGATCGCCTTGTGGACTTCCTCGATGCCCAGGCTCTGTTCGTGGCTGGCCGACGAGATCTCGCCCATGACGTCGGTCACGTGCTGCACGCTGACGACGATCTGTTCCATGGTGCGGCCGGCGTTCTCGACCAAGCGGGTGCCGGCCTCGACATTCTCGACCGAGTTGTCGATCAGCTGCTTGACCTCCTTGGCGGCAGCCGAGCTGCGTTGCGCCAGGCTGCGCACTTCGGTGGCGACCACGGCGAAGCCTCGGCCCTGTTCACCGGCACGCGCGGCCTCAACGGCGGCATTCAGCGCCAGGATATTGGTCTGGAAGGCGATGCCATCGATGACGCTGATGATGTCGACGATCTTGCGCGACGAATCATTGATGGAGGCCATCGTGTGCACCACCTCACCGACGATGGCGCCACCCTGCTTGGCGATCTCGGAGGCGTTGCGCGCCAGTTCATTGGCTTGCTTGGCGTTGGCGTCGTTCTGCTTCACGGTCGAGGTCAGTTGCTCCATGGCCGAGGCGGTTTCTTCGAGCGATGCGGCCTGGTCTTCGGTGCGCGCCGAGAGGTCGCTGTTGCCGGCGGCGATCTGGGCGCTGATGGTGGCCACGTCGGTAGCTGCATCGCGCACTTCGGTGACCGTGGCGCGCAGGTTACCGCTCATCTCGGACAAGGCCGCCATGATGCTGCGGTGGTTGCCGCCATCGCGGCGACGCAGCGCCACTTCGTGATACAGCTCGCCCCGGTCCACCGCCAGCGCCAGCTCCTTGACTTCATCCGGCTCGGCGCCCAATGCGCTGCGAATCGAACGGGTAATCAGCATCGCCAGTACCGCGCCCGCCACCAGCGAAGCGCCCAGCAGCACCAGCATGAAGGCCTGGAAGCCACGCGCAGTAGAGCGCGCCTTGGCCGATTCGGCCTGGCTCATGCTTTCCTGCAGGTCGATGAACTTGTTGATCGACGCCAGCCATTCGGCGAAGGCCGGCTTGGCTTGCGTCAGCATCATCTGGCGCGCCGCATCGACATTGCCGGCATTGCGGGCGGCGATGATGTTGGCCGCCAGCGGCATGGCGCGCGCTTCGACCGCCTTGATCCGGTCGAGGTCGGCGCGTTCCTCGGGGCGCACCTGGCGACCGCGTTCGCCCGCGAAGATGGCGTCGAGCGGCTTGGCCGACTGCTGGTAGTCGCTGTCCAGTTTGGCGATAGTGGTCAGCACGTCCCCCACGTCCTTGTCGTCGACCAGGGTCAGGTCGCGCAAGGCGATGGCGCGGTCGTGTACGCTGCCGCGAAAGTTGATCGCATAGCGCTGCTTGACGTTGTTGTCTTCGCTGACCGTGGTGAGGCTGCCCTCGATGGCATTGACCTTGACGATACTGACCACGGTCAGCACCAGCATCATTGCCAGTACCAGCGCGAAACTCAATGCCAGGCGTGCCGCCACGCTAAGTGTGGCGCTCTTGTTGTTGTTCATGTCTTCCCCTTGAGGTTGGTGTGCGGATTATTGCCGTCCTGCCCCGCGCCGCCAACTATACGGAGGTATTAGCTGTCGCTTCGAGGTACGCATCGCGTGGTGTCTATTCACTGATGAGGTATGGTGGACGGCAGATGGGTGCTGGGTGCGCGGTCTCAATAGGGGGGCGGCGATTGTTTGTTTTTATCGGCGCGATAGGGACCACGATGTTCCTGTCGCGCGGGATCAGCAAGCAGCGCTGGCGTGGATCGACGACGCTTATCGAGGCGATTTTCGTGCCGCTCATTTGTAGATAATCTATGCAAATATAGATTGTTGAATGAGAAAGCGCGACGATAGAATCCGCCGAAGCAAAACTTGAGTTGCTTAAACCTTGCTTCGGATTTTATCTATGCGCCTCAGCGATATCGGCCCCATCGGGCAGCAGGCCGTGCTGCCTGCAGCGGCGGCCATGCATGTCGCCGCAGGGCCTGTGTGGAGTGAAGACTACTGCGGCGGCGCGTGGCTGTTGACCCGCTATGACGACGTCGCCATGGCACTGCGCGACCCGCGTTTTTCCGTCCGTCGTGCTGCGCGCTGGATCAACAGCGGCCTGGCCGCGGTGGATGGCAGGGCGGCGATGTCCCCCGCACAGGTGCAGTTCAAGCGTGTGTTCGCGCGTTCGCTGTTGTTCGTCGATGGCCGTGCGCATCGACGCTTGCGGGCGGTGGTCCAGGTCGGTTTCAAGCCTGGCGACCTGCAACGGCAGACGCCATTCATCGCCACGATGGCAGATCGCCTGATCGCGCGCATCGAGACCGATCGCGTCGGCGAATTCGATTTCGTGCAGGCCTTCGCGCGTCCTTTGCCGGCGCTGGTGATCGCCAACCTGCTCGGCATCGCCGGTCTGGTCCCCGATGCATTCATCGACTGGGCGAGCGATCTCGCCGCCTTCATCGGTAGCCCCACGCCAGATGTACGACAGACCCGCGCCGCGCAACAGGCGCTAGCCGACATGTGCGACTTCTTTGCGCAGGTCATGGCCACGCCTGATGCCATCGCCGCAGATGGCCTGCTGGCGCGCATCGTCGATGCACGGCAGGCGCATCGCCTGACCGCCATCGAAGCGCTGGCGCAGTGCTGCACGCTGTTGTTCGCCGGTTACGAGACTACCCGCAACCTGCTCGGCAATGGCTTGCTGGCGTTGCTGCGGCATCCCGCGCAATGGGCGGCGCTGAAGGCTTCGCCGCAGGGGCTGCCGGCGGCGGTGCGCGAGATGCTGCGCTATGACAGCCCGGTGCAGTACACCGGACGGCGACTGGTGGCCGACATCGAGTTGAACGGCCAGCGCATGAAACGGGGCGACCTGGCCATTCTGCATATCGGGGCGGCCAATCACGATGCGCAGCGGTTTTCGGATCCCGGTCGCTTCGATATCCGCCGCGCCGAAGGCAACCACCTTTCTTTCGGTCATGGCCCGCACGTCTGCCTGGGCGCGGCGCTGACACAGCTGGAGGCGGAAATCGCATTCACCGCGCTGATGCGCGTCATGCCAGAACTCAGGCTTGGCGCCGCAGCACCCGTGTGGCAGGACAACTCGGCCTACCGCGCGTTGCAACACCTGTCCATCGGTACCAGGAGCCAATCCCATGCATGACTTCACGCAAGACCTCGCCGCGCTCGGCGCTAGCAGCCTGCTGCGCACCCGCCGCGTGGTGGCCGGCGCGCAGGGGCCGCTGCTGGACGTGGATGGAAGAACGACCCTGTCCTTTTGCAGCAATGATTACCTGGGCCTGGCCAACCATCCCGAGATCGTCGCTGCCGGCGTGAGGGCCGCCGACGAATACGGGATGGGCGCGGCCGCCTCGGCGCTGATTTCCGGTCACAGCATGGCGCACGAGACGCTGGAGCACGATCTGGCGGCTTTCACCGGCATGCCGCGTGCGCTCTATTTTTCGTGCGGCTACATGGCCAACATCGGCGTCATCGGCGCGCTTGTCGGTGCAGGTGATGCGGTGTTCCTGGATCGCCTGAGCCATGCCTCGCTGATCGACGGCGCACGCCTGTGCGGCGCGCAGCTGCGCATTTTTCCGCACAACAATATCGAACGGCTGGAACAGGTGCTGGCCCGCAGCAAGGCACGGCGCAAGCTGGTGGTCACCGACGCCGTCTTCAGCATGGACGGCGACCTTGCGCCACTGGCCGAGCTGGCCGAACTGTGCGGCCGTCATGACGCATGGTTGCTGGTGGACGATGCCCACGGTTTCGGGGTACTCGGGCCACAGGGACGAGGCAGCCTGGCGCACGCGGCGGTGAGCGCGCCGCATGTGATCTGCATCGGCACGCTGGGCAAGGCCGCCGGCGTGGCGGGTGCATTCGTGGCCGGCGATGGCGGCTTGATCGAGTGGATCATGCAACGCGCCCGCACCTATATGTTCTCGACCGCCAGTCCGCCCCTGCTGGCGGCGGCGACGTCGGCCAGCCTGGCCATCATCGCGCGCGATCAATGGCGGCGCGCACGGTTGACGCAACTGGCGGCGCAGCTGGCACAAGGCCTGGCCGGATTGCCCTGGCAACTGCTGCCTTCCATGACCCCGATCCAGCCGCTCATCGTCGGCGACAATGCCGGCGCGCGGGCACTGGCGCAGCGCTTGCGCGAGCAGGCGATCTGGGTGCCGGCGATCTGCCCCCCGACCGTGCCCAAGGGCACGGCGCGGCTGCGCATCAGCCTGTCGGCGCACCATACCCCCGAGCATGTGGCGCAATTGATCGGCGCGCTGCAGCAGGCGGCCGAGGACTTGCCATGAGCGCGCCACGGTCGCAAGAACTGGTGTCACGCAGCCTGCGCAACGTCTGGCATCCCTGCACGCAGATGCGTCACCATGAAAGCGTGCCGCCGATTGCCGTCGCCAGCGGCAACGGCGCGTGGCTTGTCGACGCCGACGGCCGGCGTTACCTGGACGCGATCAGTTCATGGTGGGTCAACCTGTTCGGGCATACCAATGCGCGCATCAATGGCGCCCTGGTCGATCAGTTGGGCCGGCTGGAGCATGCGATGCTGGCCGGCTTCACGCATGAGCCGGTGGTGGCGCTGTCGGAAAAGCTCTCGGCACTGACCGGCCACATGCTGGGACGCTGCTTCTATGCCTCCGACGGCGCATCGGCGGTGGAGATCGCATTGAAGATGAGCGTGCACGCCTGGCGCAATACCGGTCATGCCGACAAGACCGAGTTCATCTGCGTGGCCGGCGGCTATCACGGCGAGACCCTGGGCGCGCTGGGCGTGACCGACACCGCATTGTTCCGCGCGCCCTACGAGACCCTGCTGCGGCCAGCCCATGTCGCGGCCTCACCCGACGCGCGACAGGCACGGCCGGGCGAAAGCGGCGCCGACGTGGCCGCGGCAGCGCTGGCGCAACTGGAGCAGTTGCTGCAGCGCCGCCACGGCCATATTGCCGCCGTCATCGTCGAGCCGCTGGTGCAATGCGCCAACGGCATGGCCATGCATGACGCCACGTATGTCGCTGGCGTGCGCGCGTTGTGCGACACCTATGGCGCGCATTTGATCGCCGACGAAATCGCGGTCGGGTGCGGGCGCAGCGGCAGCTTTTTCGCTTGCGAGCAGTCCGGCGTCTGGCCCGACCTGCTGTGCCTGTCCAAGGGCATCAGCGGCGGCTACCTGCCGCTCTCGCTGGTGATGGCGCAGGAGCACATCTACCAGGCCTTCTATGACGACGATGCGCAGCGCGGCTTCCTGCATTCGCACTCCTATACCGGTAATCCGCTGGCCTGTCGTGCTGCGCTGGAAACGCTGGCGATCTTCGAGGACGAGCAGGTGCTGGAACGCAATCGCCGCTGGGCGCAAACCATGGAGACCGCGCTGCAGCCGCTGGCGCAGGATCCGCGACTCGTCCATTACCGGCGTACCGGCATGATCTGGGCCTGCGACGCGCGCATCGGCGACCCGGCCGCCGCCGCCAGCTTTTCGCGCCGGTTCGCCAGCGAGGCTGCGCGCTGCGAGCTGTTGATGCGTCCGATCGGCAACACGCTTTACCTGATGCCGCCCTACATCCTGGATGACGAACAGGCGCAATGGCTGGGGCAGCGCGTGCATCAGGTGTTCGACGCGGTGATGGCGGGCGCATGAGCGAGACTGCATCGGCGCGCGGCCTGTTCGTCACCGGCACCGACACCGGCGTGGGCAAGACCCTGGTGGCGTCGGCGCTGGTCAGCCTGTTCGTGCAGAACGGATTGCGCACGGCCGGCATGAAGCCGGTGGCTTCCGGCGCCTTTCATGACGGCCAGCGATGGTGCAATGAAGACGCCCAGGCACTGCGCGCGGTGGCCAATGTCGATCTGCCGCCGGCGCTGGTGAACCCTTATCTTTTCAGGCGTGCCACGGCGCCGCACATCGCTGCGGCCGAAGAGGGCGTGACCATCGACATCGGCCACATAGCAGCTTGCTACCGTGCGATTGCCGCCCGCTCGCAGATGGTGGTGGTCGAGGGCGCCGGTGGCTTCATGGTGCCGCTGGACGATGCCAGCAACAGCGACAGTCTCGCCGCCAGGCTGGGTTTGCCGATGATCCTGGTGGTGGGAATAAGGCTGGGGTGCATCAATCATGCGCTGTTGACCCAGCAGGCGATCCGGGCCAGATCGCTCCCGCTGGCGGGTTGGGTCGCCAACCGCATCGATCCGCATGAGCCTGTCGCCGGGGCGATGATCGACAGTCTCAGGCAGCGCATCGATGCGCCGCTGCTGGGTGTCTTGCCGTGGGCGCCGGGCATCGATGCCGCCCAGGCGGCGCGGCTGCTGGATCCGCGCCCATTGGGATTATGGGGAATGTCGGAATTGGCAGGCAGCACGCGTTTGCCGTCCGCGCAGGGGCCAGCTTAAGGTTGGCTTAAGTCTGGCGCGGCAAGCTGGACCCCGGATAAATCGCCGGGATCGAATCATGCAAGCTGCTCAACCTGCCACACCGCCTGCCACCGGGCGGGCTGCCATCTGGCGCCTGATCCGGCCGTTCTGGGTATCCGACCAGAAGTGGCGCGCCCTGGGGCTGCTGGCCGCTATCATCGCGCTCAACCTGGGCATGGTCTACATCAACGTGCGCCTCAATTCGTGGAACCGTGATCTCTACGATGTCCTGCAGGCGCACGATTTCCCGCAGTTCAAGTCCCTGCTGTGGCAGTTCTCGTGGCTGGCGTTCATCTTCATCGCGGTCGCCATCTACAGCGTCTACCTGCGCCAGGGCTTGCAGATGCGCTGGCGCTACTGGATGAGCGAGCGCTACATGGATCACTGGCTGGCCCATCGCGCCTACTATCGCATCGAGCAGGACCACGCCGCGCACCTGGCCGACAACCCCGACCAGCGTATCGCCGAAGACCTCAACGCGCTCACCTCCGACACCCTTTCGCTGGTGCTCGGGTTCATCTCCAGCGGCGTGACGTTGCTGTCGTTCGTGCACATCCTGTGGACGGTCAGCGGGCCGGTCTCGCTGGCAGCGTTCGGCCACGCGTGGTCCATTCCCGGCTACATGGTGTGGTTTGCGGTGGCCTACGCCATCGTCGGCTCGGGCGTGGTGTGGTGGATCGGCCGGCCACTGGTGGGCTTGAACTTTACACAGGAACGGCTGGAGGCCAACTACCGTTTCGGCCTGATCCGCGTGCGCGAACACGCCGAGGCGGTTGCGCTGTATCGCGGCGAGGGCCAGGAACGCGCGCAGCTGGGCGCGCGGCTGGCGGCCATCCGCAGCAACTGGTGGTCCATCATGGGGGTGACCAAGCGGCTCAACGTCGCGGTCAATTTCTATGGCCAGTTCGCGGTGATCTTCCCGTTGCTGGTGTCGGCGCCCCGCTATTTCTCGGGTGCCATCACGCTCGGCGTGCTGATGCAGATCAGCAATGCCTTCGGCCAGGTGCAGGACGCGTTGTCCTGGTTCATCAACGCCTTCACCACGCTGGCCAGCTGGAAGGCCAGCGTCAACCGGCTGGCCGGCTTCAACGCCGATGTCGAGCGCGCCCAGGCCAACACCGGTGCGATCGTCGTCCAGCGGCATGCCGGCTCGGCGCTGACGATCGACGGCCTGCAGCTGTCATTGCCGGATGGCGCGGTGCTGCTCAACGATTTCGACGCCCGGGTCGAGTCGGGTGAACACATCCTGGTCAGCGGGCCGTCCGGGTCCGGCAAGTCGACCCTGATGCGCGCCCTGGCCGATATCTGGCCCTATGGCCGGGGCGGCATCGGCTTGCCGGTTGCGGCGGCAGTGATGTTCCTGCCGCAACGCAGCTACCTGCCCATCGGTAGCTTGCGCGCGGCGCTGTCTTATCCGGCCGCCGAGGGCAGTGTCGATGATCAGGCGATTGTGCGGTATCTGTCGTTGTGCCGCCTGGGGCATCTGGCGGCACGGCTGGATCAGGTGGCGCAGTGGAGCAATGTGCTGTCGCCCGGCGAGCAGCAGCGACTGGCGTTTGTGCGGGTGTTCCTGAATCGGCCGCAACTGGTGTTCCTGGATGAGGCCAGCAGCGCGATGGACGGTGAGACCGAGGAGGTGCTCTACAGCGCCTTGCCGCGCGAGCTGCCGGGGGTGACCGTGATCAGCATTGCGCACCGCGAGACCCTGGCGCGTTTTCATGGCCAGCGCTGGCATTTCGCGCCGGTCGAGGAGGGCGGATATGCGGTGCGCATGTCGCCGTTGTGATCCCGATAGGTGAATGCCGTTTTCGCATAACCTGGCCGGCATGCCTATGCAACAATGCAGCCAGCGCAATGGCGCTGGCTGCAGCGACCAAGCCTCTTCTCTGACATCGAACCCGGAAAGCTCACCATGAACGACCCCATCGTCTATCTCAACGGCGCCCTGACACCGCTGTCCGAAGCCCGCATTCCCGTGCTTGATCGCGGTTTCATCTTCGGCGACGGCGTCTATGAGGTGATCCCGATGTATCGCCGCAAGCCATTTCGCGGCACCCAGCATATCGCCCGCCTGTTTCGCAGCCTGCACACCATCGGCATTCCGAATCCGCATGACGAAGCGGCCTGGCTGGCGCTGATCGATCAGGTGGTGCAGGCCAATGACCTGGACGACCAGATGATCTACATCCAGGTCACCCGCGGCGTGGCCAAGCGCGCCCATGCCTTCCCGAAAGAGGTCGTGCCGACCGTCTTCATCATGACCAATGCCATGGCGTTGCCATCGGCGGCGGCGATTGAAAAGGGCGTCGCCTGCGTCACCCTCGAAGACCGTCGCTGGCTCAATTGCCAGATCAAGGCCACGTCGTTGCTGGGCAACGTGCTGGCCGCCCAGTTCGCCGCCGAGCACGAAGTGACCGAGGCGATCCAGTTCCGTGATGGCTTCCTGTCGGAGGCATCCTCCTCCAATGTGTGGGTGGTCAAGGACGGCAGGATCTCGGCCCCGCCCAAGGACAACCTGATCCTGGAAGGGATCCGCTACGGCTTGATGGAAGAGCTGTGCGCCGAGCAGGGCATTGCACTCGAGGCGCGCCGCATCGGGCGCGATGAGGTCTTTGCCGCCGACGAGCTGATCCTGTCGTCGGCCAGCAAGGAAGTGCTGCCGGTGGTCATGCTGGACGGCAAGACGGTCGGCGCCGGCCGTCCGGGTCCGGTATTTGCCAAGGTGTATGCGGCCTATCAGGCGGCCAAGGCACGCCTGTAAGCAGACGGTGGGCCAGGCCAGGCGGCTGGCGGGGAGGGCGCGGGAAGGCGTAGAATCCCGGAATCCCCCGTCGTCGCCGCGCTTGAAGGCGTCGCTTTCATCACCATATCGTTGGATTGAAACCCGTCCGACCCGAACCATCATGCCCATTCCGACCGAAGAATCCCTCATCGAGTATCCCAGCGACTTCCCGATCAAGGTGGTCGGCGTCATGCACGATGAGTTCGCGCAGAACATTGTCGAGCTGGTGGTGTTGCACGACCCCGACTTTCACGCCGGCCGTGTCGAGATGCGCCCCTCCACCCAGGGCAAGTACCTGTCGCTGACGCTGACCATCCGCGCCACCAGCCGCGAGCAGCTTGACAACCTGTATCGCGCCCTGTCGACCCACGAGCACGTCAAGTTCGTGCTTTGAGCACCCGGCCCGAGATCGTCTGGCGCGGCATCGAGCCCTACCAGGCCAGCTTCGACGCCATGCGCGCCTATACCGATGCGCGCGGGGCGCAAAGCCCTGATCAGCTGTGGATCGTCGAGCATCCCCCCGTCTATACCCTGGGCCTGGGGGCCGATCGCGCCCATGTGTTGACGCCGCACAACATCGATGTGGTGCCGACCGACCGGGGCGGCGAAGTCACCTTTCACGGGCCGGGGCAGGTGGTGATCTACCTGTTGATGGACCTGCGCCGCCAGCGGCCCGGTGCGCGCCTGTTTGCGCGCGAATTCGTGCACAACATCGAGCAGGCGGTGATCGACACGCTGGCGGCGTATAATCTGGCCGGAGAACGCAAGCAGGGCGCGCCGGGCATTTATGCCACCGACGGGCCGTGGCAGGGCGCCAAGGTAGCCGCACTGGGGTTGAAGATACGCGGCAATGGCTGCACCTACCATGGGGTATCGCTCAACGTCGACATGGATCTGACCCCTTTTTCATGGATCAATCCCTGTGGTTATGCCGGTCTGGCCACGGTCGACATGAAGACCCTGGGCGCCAGTGCCGGCCTGGCCGAAGTGCAGACGCTGCTTGCCGAGAAACTGATTGCCCGCTTCGCGGGCGCGCCCGACGACTTGGCAAATGGCGCCGACGCCGCGCCGTAATGATGACATCATGACCACTGAAACCACGCCAGCAGCAGACTCTTCCGGTAGCGCCAACGCGGCGCGTGTGAATCCGCTCGACAAACAGAAGGGAGCCGGCAAGACTGCCTGGATCCCGATCAAGATCGTCGCCGCCGAAAAGCTCAAGAAGCCGGACTGGATCCGCGTCAAGGCCGGGTCGCCCACCACCCGGTTCTACGAGATCAAGGACATCCTGCGCGCCAACAACCTGGTCACGGTCTGCGAAGAAGCGTCCTGCCCCAACATCGGCGAATGCTTCGGCAAGGGCACCGCGACCTTCATGATCATGGGTGACAAGTGCACCCGTCGCTGCCCGTTCTGCGACGTCGGCCACGGTCGTCCCGATCCGCTCGACGTGAACGAACCCGAAAACCTGGCCAAGACCATTGCCCAGTTGCGCCTGTCGTATGTGGTCATCACCAGCGTCGACCGCGACGATCTGCGCGACGGCGGCGCTGCCCACTTTGCGGCTTGCATCAAGCGCGTGCGCGAACTGTCGCCCGAGACCCGCATCGAAATCCTCACGCCCGACTTCCGCGGCCGCATGGACCGCGCGCTGGAAATCCTCAAGATGGCGCCGCCGGACGTCATGAACCACAACCTCGAGACTGCGCCACGGCTGTACAAGGAAGCGCGTCCCGGTTCCGACTATGAGTATTCGCTGAGCCTGCTCAAGCGCTTCAAGGACCTGCATCCAGAGGTGCCGACCAAGTCCGGCATCATGGTCGGCCTGGGCGAGACCGACGAAGAAGTGTTGCAGGTCATGCGCGACATGCGGGCCAACAACGTCGACATGCTGACCATCGGCCAGTACCTGATGCCCAGCGGCGACCACCTGCCGGTGCGTCGCTACGTGCACCCCGACACCTTCAAGATGTACGAGGAAGAAGCCTACAAGATGGGCTTCGTCCATGCTGCCGTGGGCGCCATGGTGCGTTCCAGCTATCACGCCGACCAGCAGGCGCACGGCCTGGTCTGAGCCGATCGACAAGCTTGCTTTGCCGACAACGGGCCCCGCACTGCGGGGCCCGTTGTTTTTCCGGGCGAATTTTCTTTCCCGGGCGCTCCGCAACGCCGAGTTGAATAGCGCCATGGTCGGCCCCACATGCGCATGACTGAAAGAAAACCAGCCGCGAGGTAAGATACGCGGTTCACCGCATCCGTATTGAAAGCAGGTTGTCATGTCGTTACCGATCCAGGCCGGCGCCGAGGCCCCGGAAGAAAAACTCGAATTCGTCAGCTCGTGCCAGCTGCCCATGCCATGGGGCACCTTCGAGTTGCATGCCTTTCATGACGAAGTTTCCGGCAAGGAACACCTGGCCCTGACGCTGGGCGATCTCAGCGATGGCCAACCGGTGCTGGGCCGTGTGCATTCGGAATGCCTGACCGGCGACGCGCTGTTTTCGCAACGCTGCGATTGCGGCGCCCAGCTCGAGGCCGCGCTCAGGAAGATCGCCAAGGAAGGGCGGGGCGTGTTGTTCTACCTGCGCCAGGAAGGCCGTGGCATCGGCCTGCTCAACAAGGTGCGCGCCTATCATCTGCAGGACCAGGGCGCCGACACGGTCGAGGCCAACGAGCAACTGGGTTTTCCGGCCGACATGCGCCGCTACACCATCGTGCTGCCGATGCTGGCGCATCTCGGTGTGACCAGCTTGCGGCTGATGACCAACAACCCGCGCAAGGTCAAGGCGCTGGAAGACAGCGGCATCACGGTCGCCGAGCGTATCCCGCTGATCGTCAACCAGAACCCGTTCAATATCGGCTACCTCGGCACCAAGGCCAAGAAGCTCGGTCACTTGCTGCCCGGCCTCGGCCGCACCGCCGAGCAACCCGAAAAAGTACCGCTCGACCTGCACGATAACGAATAAGTACCTGCCAGACGGACCCGCGTGGTCCGTTTGTCGTTTTTGATCTCTCAATGGATTGCCCCCCATGACCGACGCCCACACCCACGCTCCCGCCCCCGATACACCTATTCCCGTCTCGCTGCTGACCGGGTTTCTGGGCAGCGGCAAGACCACGCTGCTGAACCACCTGATCGCCCAGCCCGAGATGAAGGACACGCTGGTGATCATCAATGAGTTCGGCGAGATCGGGCTGGATCACCTGCTGGTGGCGCACAGCCAGGACGAGACCGTGGTCGAGATGAGCAGCGGTTGCCTGTGCTGCACCATCCGCGGCGATCTCAAGAAGACCCTCAAGGACATCACCTGGCGCTTTGCCGAAGGCGGCCGGCGCAAGTTCAACCGGGTCGTCATCGAAACCACCGGGCTGGCCTCGCCGGTGCCGATCCTGCACACGCTGATGACCGACAGCTTCATTGCCGAACGCTACCGGCTCGATGGCGTCATTACCACCGTCGATGCCGTCAATGGCATGGCCACCCTCGACAATCACCTCGAGGCGGTACAGCAGGCAGCGGTCGCCGATCGCCTGCTGCTGACCAAGAGCGACCTGGCCGACGCGGCCACGCTGGCCAGCCTGCAGGCGCGCCTGCGCACCCTCAATCCGGGCGCCCCGCAACTGATGCCGCAACACGGCAACATCGCTCCCGCCGAATTGCTCGATGCGGGTTTGTTCCGGCCCGGTGAAAAGACTCCCGACGTGGCGCGCTGGCTCAACGACCAGGCGTTCGCCGATGATGGTCATGGCCACTCGCAGCATGACCATGATCATGGCCATCAAGGCCACGGCCATGCGCACCATGAGCACCACCATCACCACGACGTCAATCGCCATGACGACCACATTCGCGCTTTCTGTTTCACGTTCGATGCGCCGATCGAGCCGACGCTGTTCGACGAATGGCTGAGCTTGCTGGTGGGCTTCAAGGGCCCCAACATCCTGCGCATCAAGGGCATTCTCAACCTGCTGGGTGAAGACCGGCCGACCGTGATCCACGGCGTGCAGCACATCTTCCATCCCACCGTCACCTTGCCGGCCTGGCCATCGGAAGACCGCCGCAGCCGCATCGTCTTCATTACCCGCGATATCGAACGCGCCACCATCGAACGCTCATTCGATGCATTTATGCAAGCCCAGGCGATCACGCAGGATGAGCACAAAAAGCAACAGTCGTCGCCCTATCATTACTAGACGCCGCCACTGATCCGCTGGCATTGTTGCCGTTTTGCAATGATCTGGCCGATTTATTTGTTCACTGCCAATAAAAATAGTTGGCAAGCTGCCGATAATCCTTGGGAGAGCAGATTATGATCAGTGACGGACAGGGATAAGCAAACAGGTATGCAGCGTGTGATCAACAAGCTGGGGGCGACGTTGTCGGCATCACTCGCGTTGATGTTGGGCGTGTGCGCAACCATGGCAGTCTTCGTGGCGACCAGCCGGCTCGAGGACGATGCCGTCAATCTCGACTTCGAGCGCCGCGCCTCCCTGCGCACCTTCACCATCCAGCGCGGGCTGGAAGAAGCGGTGCAGGTGTTGTCCGTCATCAACCATTTCTACCGCACCGTGGGCGATCCGACCCGCGAACAATTCCGCGAATTCACCACCCCGCTGCTGGAACGCTATCCCTATGTCCGTGCTTTCAGCTTCCAGCGCTTCGTCGCCGGACAAGACCGGGCCGTGTTCGAGGCGTTGCGCCAGGGCCAGGTGCCTGGTTTCGGCATCACCGTGATGGACAACGGCAAGCTGGTGCCCGCCCCGGAGCGTCCGTATTACCTCGCGGTCGACTACATCGAACCGGTCAAGGGCAATGAAGCAGCCCTGGGGCTGGACCAGTCGGGCAATCCGTCGGTGATGCAGGCGCTCAATAGCGCCTTGCAGAATGGCCGCCCGGCGTCCAGCCTGCCGCTGCGCCTGGCGCAGTCGCCGCCAGACCAGCGTGGGCTGCTGCTGATGCAGCCGGTCTATCGCGGTGGCCAGGCTGGACTGGAGGGCTCGGCGCAGCGCAGTGCGATGATCGGCGCCACGGCGGCGGTGTTGCAAGTCACGGAGCTGGTGGAGAAGATCCTCAGCAGTGCCGGCCTGCTCGAGGACCGTGAGATCGGCTTGCGGGTGCATGTCGGTCCGCGCGCCGATGAGGCCAGCCTGGTGTTCCTGCACGCCAGCGAGCAGACCCGCAGTCATGGCTGGGGCGACCTGATGGGCCTGGCTTCGCTGTTTCGCCAGCCCTCGCGCAGCACCACCCAGTTCGATGTGGCCGGGCAGACCTGGCACATGGAGGTGAGCGTGCCGCCGCATTCGGTGTTTGCCGATCACTATGGCTCGTTGCTGATCCTGGTGGCCGGCCTGTTGTCATCGGTACTGTCGGCCGCCTACCTGCGCTCGATCTCGATGCGCTCGCGCCGGGTGCAGCGCCTGGTCGAAGAAAAGACCGCCGAACTGCGCCATACCAATGCGCTGCTGTCGGACGACATCAAGGCGCGGCGCCAGGCCGAAAGCGCCTTGCTGTTGCGCCACCAGGCCATCGAGGCCAGCGCCAATGCCACCATCATCCTGTCGGCGCGCGAGCCGCTCTATGCCATCGAATACGTCAATCCCGCCTTTGGCCGCATCACCGGCTACAGCGCAGAGGAAGCGGTGGGCAAGAGCATACGTTTTCTGGAGGGCCGCGACAGCGACCCGGACGGCTTCGAAGCGGTCTGGATGGCCATGCGCGACAAGCGCGAGTACAACGTGGTGCTGCGCAACTACCACAAGGATGGATCGGAGCTGTGGAATGACTTCTACATCGCACCGGTCAAGGACGAGCGGGGCGCGGTGACGCATTTCGTCGCAGCGCTCTACGACATCACCTCGATGAAGCGTTACGAGGCCGAGCTCGAGTTCCAGGCCAGCCGCGACACGCTTACCGGCCTGATCAACCGCCATATGCTGCGCCATCACCTGGAGCAGGCCATCGGCAATGCCGAGCGGCAGAAGCAAGCCCTGTGGGTGGTGTTCGTCGACCTCGACCGCTTCAAGTTCGTCAACGACACGCTGGGCCACAAGGCCGGCGATACCTTGTTGCGCACGATCTCCGGGCGCCTGCGGGCGGCGGTGCGTGAGGCCGATTCGGTGTCGCGCCTGGGCGGCGACGAATTCATCATGATCCTGCCGGAGCAGGACGAGCTCAGCCTCGACACCCGCAGCCTGCAGCGCATCATGGATGCGGTTGCCGCTCCCATCACGCTGGGCGGGCATACGCTGTTCATGACCTGCAGCATCGGCGTGGCCTGCTATCCGGCCGATGGCACCGATGGCGAGACGCTGATCAAGCACGCCGATATCGCCATGTACCGCGGCAAGCAGACCGGACGCAACAACTTCCAGTTCTACACCCCGGCCATGAACGAGCAGGCGTTGGAACGGCTGCGCATCGAAGGCGACCTGCGCAGCGCGCTGGAGAACAACGAATTCGTGCTGCACTACCAACCCAAGGTTGACCTGGCCAGCGGGCGCGTGGTGGGCAGCGAGGCGCTGATTCGCTGGCAGCATCCGCAACTGGGCATGGTGTCGCCGGCGCGCTTCATTGGCCTGGCCGAAGAGACCGGCCTGATCCTGCCGATCGGCGCCTGGGTGCTGCGCACGGCCTGCGCCCAGTGCCGGCAGTGGCAGCTCGATGGCCACGAAGGCATCAGCGTATCGGTCAACCTGTCGGTGGGCCAGTTCCTGCAGAAGGATCTGGTCTCGTCGATCGGCGACGTGCTGGACGATACCGGTCTGCCGCCGGCCTCGCTCGAACTGGAGCTGACCGAAAGCCTGATGATGACCGATGTCGAACATGCCATTGGCATCCTCAACGGTCTCAAGGAGCTGGGCGTACGGTTGTCGATCGACGATTTCGGCACCGGCTATTCATCGCTGGCCTATCTGAAGCGCTTCCCCATCGATGTACTCAAGATCGACAAGTCCTTCGTGCGCGACATCACCAGCGATGCCGACGACGCCGCCATCACGGCGTCCATCATTTCGCTGGCGCGCCACCTCAAGCTGAAGGTGATCGCCGAAGGCGTGGAAACCGACGAACAACTCGATTACCTGCGTCACTACGGTTGCGACGAAATCCAGGGTTACCTCTTCAGCCCGCCGGTGGCGGTCGACAAGTTCGAACAATTACTGCGCCAGGAGCGCATCTCCATCTAGACGAATACAGGGGCGTATTGCCTTCTTATCAATACAACAGCGGGTCGACCATCGGCCAATAATGAGTTTCCTGCCGGGAACTTTTGAATGCCGTATCCCGGATTTCACCATGGAAGAAATCCGTGCAGCTAACTCGTCACTCCGTATTGGCTACCGCTGTGGTGCTGGGCATCGTCTGCCTGGTGCTGCCTGGCGCCCTCGCATGGACCTGGTCATGGCAGCGCGCCGAGGCCGGGCAACGCGCTGAACTGACGCGATTGACCGAGGCAGCGGCACAGCGCAGCCATGCCATCGTCAAGCAGGCCAGCGTCATGCTGGACGGTCTCGACGTGCCGTCAGGGCGGCGCTGCAGCGAGGCCGACATTTCACGCATGCGTGCGCGCACCATCGATATCCGCGTCATCGAAGAGATCGGCTACCAGCGTGACGGCCAGTTGCTGTGCAATTCATGGGGCGCGGTCAACCAGACGATGCGGCTGTCGCCGTCGTACACGACGGCCGGCCCCGGCCTGCAACTGCGCACCGCCAATTTCTCGCTGGCCAGCCCGCGCACGCGCCTGGTCAGCGTCACCGCCAACGGTTATTACGCGTATGTCGAACCGGGCAGGTTTGTCGATATCGCCTTGCCCGGACATGTCTGGATGACGGTGTCCACGGCGGCCGGCGAACCCATCACCGGCAAGCAGCCGGCGGGTGGCAAGCACGTAGCGATGTTCAATGTGGAGCATGCCGATGCGGTATTTCGCATCGTCGCCGGCGAGCCGATGCAGCAGGTCGAGCAGGAAGCCACCCGCCTGCGCTGGACGCTGCTGCCGCTGGCTGCGCTCTTTTCGGCGGCCGGCCTGGGCGGCATTGCGATGTGGCTGCGCCGCCGGCTGTCACTGGCCGGCGAACTGCGTGCTGCGCTCGACCGGGGCGAGCTGCAAGTCTATTACCAACCTATCGTCGAGCTCGCCAGCGGGCACTGCATCGGCGCCGAGGCGCTGGCGCGCTGGCAGCATCCGACGGGGCGCTGGATCGCCGCCGATGTCTTCATCGCCGAGGCCGAGCAGCATGGGCTGATCGGTCGCATCACGGTCCAGGTGATCCAGGCCGTGATCCGGGACATGGGCCCCTTGCTGCGGCGCCAGCCCGATATGCATGTCTCGGTCAACCTGAGCGCGCAGGACATCGATGACGATAGCGCGCGCCAGGTGTTGTCGACCCTGATGGCGCTGCACGGCGTGGCGGCCAGCCAGATCTGGCTCGAGATGACCGAGCGCGGATTCATCAATACCGAACTCGCGCGCAGCACCATCGGCGGCCTGCGCACACGCCAGCACCAGATATTGATCGACGATTTCGGCACCGGGTATTCAAGCCTGTCCTATCTGCAGACGCTGCCGGTGGATGGCTTGAAGATCGACAAATCGTTCGTCGACATGATCACCTCCGATGCGGCCGCCAGTGGCGTCATCGATCACATCATCGACATGGCCAAGTCGCTCGGCCTGGTGATCGTCGCCGAAGGCGTCGAGACTGCGCCGCAGGCCGAGTACCTGCGCCGGCGCCAGGTCGAATTCGCCCAGGGCTGGCTGTTTGCCAAGGCGATGCCGGCCGACCAGTTCCGATCCTTCTACCAGGCCCGCGCAGCCAGCTCACCGATGGGCGATCCAGGCCAGGATCAGCGCAATCGTGGGTAGCGACAGCGTGGTCGAGATCAGGATCGCGCGCGACATGCCGGCCACTTCCCGCTGGTAGAGTTCGGCCAGCATGAACGGGCCGGTGCCGATCGGCATGGCCGACAGCAGCACCGCGCTATCGGCCCACAGGCGCGGCAGCGGCAGCACCCAGTAGGCCAGGATGGCCGTGATCGCCGGTTGCAGCAGCAGCTTGAACGCCACCAGCAGGCCGACCGGCGCACTGGCGCCTTCGCGTGGCGGCTGCGCCAGGAACAGGCCCAGCGACACCAGCGCGCACGGACTGGCCGCGCCCCCCAGGATCTTGAACAACTGCTGCACCCCGCTGGGCAGCGCCAGCCCCGACAGCGCCACCGCAATACCCGCCAGCGGCGCGATCATGATCGGATTGCGCAACAGCGAACGGCCGACCTTGCGCACGGTGCCGAGTACCCCCGCTTGCGCATGCAGGCAGGTTTCGAGCAACACGATGGCCACCGCAAACAGCAGGCAGGCGGTCATCACCATGGCGATCACCGAAGGCGGCAAGCCGTCGGCGCCGAAGGCCAGGTAACACAGCGGAATGCCGATGAAGCCGACGTTGGCGTATGAGGTGCCCAGGCTGTCGATGATCACGTCGGGCGCGGCCGCCTTCTGGCGGATGCGGATCCAGGCGGTCAGCAGGAACACGATCACCACGCCGGCCGCAAACACGGCAATGAAGCGCAGGTTGGCGAAGTCCGATGCCGACAGGCGCGACATCGAATCGAACAGCAGCGCCGGCAGGCCGAGATAGATGACGAAGCGGTTCAGCTCGCTGGCGGCGCTGTTGGAGAGGATCTTGCGGCGGCGGCAGAACCAACCCAGGAAGATCAGCGAAAAGATCGGAAAGACGATGTTGAAGATGGCGATCATGCCGACTTGCGCCTGGTGACGTCGTCGTTGTCAGCGCCCAGCATCTGCGCCAGATGGTGGGCCGCGCTTTCGGCATGCTGTCGCGCCAGCTTGTCGGCCAGCGCGCCACGCCCCTCGATCATGGCCCGCAGGATCGCTTCATGTTCGTCCCACACCGCCACGTGCGAGCGCACCTTTGCCGACAGGAACACCCCCATCGCGCGGCGGATGTGATGCCAATGCAGGGCGGTGGTCTCGCCCACCACCGGGTTGCCGCAACTGCGGTAGATGAACTGGTGAAAATTCATGTCGGCCACGATGCGCGCCGACAGGTCGTTCGCCTCGCCTGCGGCGCGACCGCTGGCCAGCAACGCCAGGCCTTCGCGTTCACCTGCCTGCCGGGCCTGGGCATCGCGCTTCCAGCGCTCGGCGCTTTCGCGCGCGGCCAGGCCGTCGAGTACCGAGCGCACCTGGTACAGCTGCAACAGATGCGTGGCATCGATGGCCGTGACCATCACGCCCTTGCGGGCGGCGTCGGCGATGAAGCCCTGGCGCTTGAGCAACTGGAACGCCTGATGCACCGGCTGGCGCGACACGCCCAACTGCTCGGCCAGGCTTTCCTGGGTAATCCGCTGGTTGGGCGCCAGCGCGCCGGAACAGATGGCGTCCAGGATGGCGTCATAGACCTGTTCGATCAGTTGCGTTGCGGTATCGAGTTTGTGCATGGATGCGGCTGTGATTGGGTGGTGTGTATTCTGTATACAGATTATGGGTGGGCGCCGATGCTGTCAAGCACAGCGCCCGATGGCTGCGGCATGGCGCCTCGGCCTGCCTGCGCGCAGCGTAGAATGGCGGCCTCGTTCCATGGCGCGCTAGCGCCTTACTTGTTTGATTATTGCCATGCCAGCCAGCCCCCTCACTGCCGCTTCGAACGACTTGATCGCGCGGTGGCAATCCGATCCGTTGACCAGCGCGCCCGACGCGCTTGCGGCGTTGTTGCATTCACCCGAGGCCGGGCTGGAGAGCTGCCTGCGCCAGCAGCAGGGCGCCACCGTGGTCGACCTGCATTTCGGGTTGGGGCTGGCATTCCTGCTGACCTGTCAGCGCTTTGCCGAATTGCGCAAGCAAGGGGGCGCGCAGCGTCTGCATTATGTCGCCATCGTGCCCCATCCATGCAGCGCGGCGCAGTTGGCGAATGCGCATGCGGCGTGGCCGCAACTCGACGACGTGGCCCGCCAACTGCACGCGGCGTGGCCACTGCCGCTGCCCGGCACGCATCGTCTGATGCTGTGCGATGGCGCAGTGAGCCTGACCCTGGTGCTGGGCGAACTCGAAGAAGAACTGGCGCGTCTCGATGCGCCCGCTGACCTGTTCTACCTGCATGCCACCCCGACCCGATTCGATTCCGGCGCGCTCGATTGGAACGCGCACCAGTGCAAGCGCATCGCGCGCCAGGCGTGGACCGGCGCCCATGCGCTGGTCTATGAAGGCGGCGAGGCGACCGCGCTGGCCATGCGCCAGAGCGGCTTCGTTGCCCATCAGCTGCCGCATGCGCTGGCCTTGCATTTCGCGCCCGGCTGGGCGCGCCCGGCTACCCATGCCGCTACCAGCGACACCCCATTGCTGCGCCAGCCGCCGCACGCCCGACATGCGCTGATCATCGGCGCCGGACTGGCCGGTTGTGCCGCCGCCGAACGCCTGAGCGCGCGCGGATGGCGCATTGACCTCATCGATGCCTGCGACGGCCCGGCCCAACGCGCTTCGGGCAACCACGGCGGATTGTTCATGCCGGCGCTGGCGCGCGACGAAAGCCCGCTCGCCAGGCTCAGCCGCGCAGCCTACCTGTACGCACTCAATCATTGGCAGTGGCTGGGCGGCGTGGGCCTGGAACGGACCGAGCAGGATGGCGTGGCCGGTGAGCTCTGTGGCGTGTTGCAACTGGGGCGCGATGCCAAGCAGGCGCGCTCGTTCGAGCAGGCCGCCGCAGAATGGAATTATCCACAGCAATATGCGCGCTGGATGAGTCAGGATCAGGGCGCCGCATTGCTGGGCATGCCGGTGTCCAATGGCGGCTATCTGTTCGAGCAGGCAGGGTGGCTCAATCCGCCTTCTCTGTGTCGTCGCCTGCTGGCCGTGGCGCGCACGCAGGCACCGGTGCATCAGCATTTCGGCCGCACCGTGAGCGCATTGTTGCGCGACGGCGAGGGCTGGCAGGCGGTCGATGCGCAAGGCGTCGTGATTGCCAGCGCACCGGTGGTGATCCTGGCCGCCGGAGCCCAGGCCGGCGCGTTGCCGCCCAGCGCCGGCCTGCCGTTGCAGGCGGTGCGCGGCCAGGTCACCCATCTTGCGTCGGCAGACTTCCCGGTGTTGCCGGTGGCCATGTGCGGCGATGGCTACCTGACGCGCGCCTACCAGGGGCAGTTATGTATCGGCGCCAGCTACGACCGCGACCAGGACCCGGCCATGTGGCCCGCCAGCCACGCCGAAAACCTGCAGCGGTTGCACAACATGCTGCCGCAGATCGACGAGCACGTCGATTTGCCGCCGGCCGATGAACTCGCTTCCGGACGCGTGGGATTTCGCTGCATCGCCCCCGATCGCCTGCCCCTGGCGGGGCCGCTGGCGCCCGGCGAGGCCAGCGCAGCGGGCCTGTACAGCCTGCTGGGCTATGCTTCGCGCGGCTTGATCTGGGCGCCGTTGATGGCTGAGCTGTTGGCCTCGATGCTCGAACGCGAACCCCTGCCGTTGCCACGCGAACTGGTCGCAGCGGTCGATCCGGGCCGATTTGGCGGGCGCCGGCTGGAGTAGAATGTCGCCTTTCGGCTGCCACTGGCGGCCATGCCGAACACGTCCTACTGAAAGTCCTCGCAATGCTGCGCATCAACGAACTCCAGCTCCCTCTCGAACACTCGGAAGACGAGCTCACCGCCGCCATCCTCGAACGGCTTGCCATCGGCGCCGATCAACTGCTGGGGTTCACGCTGTTCCGCCGCAGCTACGACGCCCGCAAGAAGTCGGCCGTCATCCTGACCTACACCATCGATGTCGAGCTGCGTGACGAAGCCGCCGTGCTGGCGCGCCATCAGGGCAAGCACAACATCGCGCCCACGCCCGACACCGGCTATCACTTCGTCGGCACCGCCCCGGCCGGCCTGACCAAGCGTCCGCTGGTCATCGGGTTTGGTCCGTGCGGCCTGTTCGCGGCGCTGTTGCTGGCCGAGATGGGCTTCAATCCGATCGTGCTCGAGCGTGGCAAGACGGTGCGTGAGCGCACCAAGGATACCTGGGGCCTGTGGCGCGAACGCAAGTTGCAGCCCGAGTCCAACGTGCAGTTCGGCGAAGGCGGCGCGGGCACCTTCTCGGACGGCAAGCTCTACAGCCAGGTCAAGGATCCCAAGCACTACGGGCGCAAGGTGCTGACCGAATTCGTGGCCGCCGATGCGCCGCCCGAGATCATGTATGTCAGCAAGCCTCACATCGGCACCTTCCGCCTGGTCAAGATGATCGAGTTGATGCGCGAAAAGATCGTGCGCCTGGGCGGCGAATTCCGCTTCGAGCAACGGGTCGATGACGTGCTCATCGAAGATGGCCGGATTCGCGGCGTGACCCTGTCCAATGGCGAACAACTGGCCGCCGATCACGTGGTGCTGGCCGTGGGCCACAGCGCCCGCGACACCTTCGAGATGCTCTACGAGCGCGGCGTCTACATCGAGGCCAAGCCATTCTCGATCGGTTTTCGCGCAGAGCATCCGCAGTCGCTGATCGACAAGTGCCGCTTCGGCCCCAGCGCCGGCCATCCCATCCTTGGCGCGGCCGACTACAAGCTGGTGCACCATGCCAGCAACGGTCGCTCGGTGTACAGCTTCTGCATGTGCCCGGGTGGCACGGTGGTGGCCGCCACGTCCGAACCGGGGCGCGTCGTCACCAACGGCATGAGCCAGTATTCGCGCAATGAGCGCAATGCCAACAGCGGCATCGTGGTCGGTATCTCGCCGGCCGATTATCCCGGCCATCCGCTGGCCGGCATCGCCTTCCAGCGCCAGTGGGAAAGCCGCGCCTACGAACTCGGTGGCGGCAACTACGATGCGCCGGGACAACTGGTGGGTGACTTCATCGCCAACCGTGCCTCAAGCGCCTTGGGCAGCGTCACGCCGTCCTATAAGCCAGGGGTGAAACTGGGCGACCTCAATCCATCGTTGCCCGATTACGCCATCGACGCCATCCGCGAAGCGTTGCCGGCGTTCGACAAGCAGATCCGTGGCTATGCGATGCACGACGCCGTGCTGACCGCCATCGAGACCCGCACCTCGTCGCCGATCCGCATCAAGCGGCACGACGATACCCTGCAGAGCCTCAACACCGGCGGGCTGTATCCGGCCGGTGAAGGCGCGGGCTACGCCGGCGGCATCATGTCGGCCGCCATCGACGGCATTCGGGTAGCCGAAGCATTGGCGCTGGACGTGATCGCCAACCACTGAATCAGGTGACCGCACAATGGAAAATGGCCGCTGCGGAAAAACCGCAGCGGCCATTTTTTTACCCAGCGATGTCGCTGATGCCGAATGCTTACTTCTTGGTGCGGGTCGCGCCGGTCGCCTTTTCGGCAGCCGCCGTGAACTGGCGGGTCGCGTTGCTGAGGTTGGCTTCCAGCGCTTCAACGGCTTGCTTGCTGTTCTTGGTCAACTGTTCATAGCCGGCATTGGCGTTGGACAGTGCGGCCTTGAGCAGCGACACGGCCTGTTCCGAACCTGGAGGCGCGTTCTTGCTCAGCTCGTCGATCAAGGCGCTGACCTTGCGGGTGTTCTCGGCGATCTGCGCTTCGGCAGCCTTGGTGAATTCGGCCTGGGTGGTCGACACGATGGTGGCCAGGTGACGGCCATAGGCGGCAGCCTTCTCGGCGCCCGGTTGAGCCTGGGCCGATGCCAGCGCCAGTGCTTCTTGCGGGTCCTTGGCCGATGCCAGCTGACGCGCCACGACAGTGGCTTCTTCCAGCGATGCACGGGTAGCCGACAGGTTCAGTTCAACGATCTTCTCGACGCCTTCGAAGGCCTTGGCGGTCAGGGTGTTGATCAGATCCAGCTGTGCCTGCAGGTTGGATTTGGTGGCGGCGGAAAACTGATCTTGAAACGAAAACATTGTTATCTCCTTTGTGTTGATGAGCCGTGATGCAATATGCCGAGCCGGCGCGGGAGCGGCATTGGATCAGACATCAGCAGATCATCGTGATTTGTGCGCCGCAACAAATTCTATTTTATGCCCTTCTTTGGTGAAATCAAGTGAAATTTGTGCGTCGCACAATTCACACCACGGTCGCGTCTGCTTTTTGCCACGCCGCCACGGGCGTGGCCTGCAACGGTTTCAGGACGAACGTTCGGTCGCTTTTGTGCTGCTCGAACCCTCGGGCAGATCATGCACCACAATGCCCGCCTGGTCGGATTCGAATTCACAGCCGGCGCTGACCTCGATACCCCGCAGGCCGTCCTGATAACCCTGTTCCCAGCGCCAGGCCACCGAGCCGCGGGCGAAATTGGCGTCCTTGGAGGCCATGTTCCAGTCGCGTCCGGCGTAGGGCAGGCGGACGATATGAATGGTGGTGTCGGCGCCCAGCTCAGCCATCATCTGGCGATCGGTGGCGCTCAGCATCTTGGGCGGCAGCCGCTGGTACAGGGCGTGCGCGGCGCAGCGCAGGTGGTGCTGCTTCAGGTACGCCTCGATATGACGCTGCGAGCGCGATGCAAAGGTGACATCCTTTTCGCGCGTCTGGACTTCTTCCAGCGTGGTCGGTTCGGGACCATCGGCGTGCCACAAATCGACCATCAGGCACAGGGTATCGGCGCGCGGCTCATCGCCCAGCACCGCTTCGAGCGGCGTATTGGAATACAGGCCGCCATCCCAGTACAGCTCGCCGTCGATGCGGACCGGGGCAAATGCCGGGGGCAGGGCGCCGCTGGCCATGATGTGCTCGGGGCCGATGCGGTCGCGCGACGAATCGAACTTGGCCAGCGTGCCACAGGTGACGCGCACCGCGCTGACCGTCAGGCGCATGCCATCGGTCTGGTTCAGGTAGTCGAAGTCGACCAGGCGCAGCAGCGTCTGTTCGAGCTCGGCCGTGCTGTAGAAGCTGGCGTCCTCGGGCGGCACCGGCAGGCCGAGCGCGAATGGATTCAGGGGGCGCGGGCGGAAGAAGCCCGGCGCGCCGCGCACGAAGGTGTCCAGCGTGGTCAGCCGGGTCGACAGCAGGCGCAGGCTGTCGGGCACCTGGCTCAGGTCGAACAGGTCGGGATGGGACACCGTGTCCCAGAACTGGCGCAGCCGCTCGACGCGGGTCTCGGGCGGATTGCCGGCGATGATGGCGGCGTTGATGGCGCCAATCGAAGTGCCCACCACCCAGTCCGGCGACAGGCCGTTTTCATGCAGCGCCTGGTAGACGCCGGCCTGGTAGGCGCCGAGCGCACCGCCGCCCTGCAGCACCAGCGCTACCTGCGGGCGGGTGCCGGCAGACAGCCGGGGCGAACGGGCGGTAGCGGGAGACACCGGCTTGCGGGCGCCGGCGGACTGTTCGGGAAGCTTGCGCATGGACCTGCCTTCTTTTGTGCAATACAAAACAGACGCGGACCCGGCGCAAACGTTCAGCCGGGCTGGTACGGGGCCGAGCTCAACCGCGTGTCGCCCGCCAGGCCTGCACCAGCTGACGAGCCTGGGCGTCGAGCGCATCGATGGCCACGTCATGGCGGCCCTCGAAGATCATCATCGCGTACGGCCCGGCCAGTGCATTGACCTCGGGCGAAAGCGCGCATTCCTCGCCGGTGGCGGGACGCTGCAGGCGCCAGTAGTTGATGGCTTCTTCGAGATCGGTAAGGCTGAGCATGGACAGAATCGGTGAGGCGGGTGCCGCTGTTGTTGATTGCATCATTCTACCCGTTCAGAAACACAGCATGATGCGATTGGCCAGGTCGACCACGAAGCCGGGCCGCAGATAGGCGGCGAAGATCGCCGCCAGCGTGCCTGCCACCAGCACCGCAATCAGCGGGCGGCGCATCAGCGCACCGCCACCGGCCCGCGCGCGATGGCCTGTTCGCGCAGCGGCAGGTTGATCAATGCGGCGAACACGCCCAGCGCCAGGGTGATGCCCCACACCGTGTCATAGCTGCCCTGGCGGGTAAACAGCCAGCCGCCCAGCCAGACCCCGAGAAAGCTGCCCACCTGGTGCGAGAAGAACACGAAGCCCGACAGCATCGACAGGTACTTGACGCCGAAGATGCCGGCCACGATGCCATTGGTCAACGGCACCGTCGACAGCCAAAGCAAGCCCATGCCGGCGGCGAACAGGTAGACCGACACTGATGACAGCGGCGCCAGCAGGAACAGGCCGATGACCACCGTGCGCAAGCCGTAGATGGCAGCCAGCAGGTAACGCTTGGGCAGCATCCCGCCCAGCTTGCCGGCGTAGTACGAACCGAAGATATTGAACAGGCCGATCAGGGCCAGCGCCAGCACCGCCACGTTGGGGTTCATGATGCCCTTGTCCTTGAGGTAGGACGGCAGGTGCGCGCCGATGAACACGACCTGGAAGCCGCACACGAAATAGCCCGACAGCAACAGGATGAACGAGCGATGACCGAAGGCTTCGCGGATGGCCTGGCCGATGCTCTGGTCGGATGTGCTGGCCACCGGCGGCGGTTCCTTCAGGCGCAGCGCCATCGGCAGCATCAACAGCAGCACCAGCCCGGCGAGCCAGAAGAAGGCATGTTGCCAGCCGGTAATCGAGATCAGTTGTTGCTCCACCGGCATCATCAGGAACTGGCCGAACGAGCCCGCCGCCGATGAAATGCCGAACGCCCATGAGCGCTTCTCGGGCGGCGCGCTGCGGCCGACGATGCCCGACACGGCGCCGAAGGCGGTACAGGCCAGCGCCGCGCCGATCAACACGCCGGAGCCGATCACGAACAGCGCCGGCTGCGACACCAATGCCATCCACAGCAGGCCGGCGGCGTACAGGAAGGCGCCCAGCACGATCACCCGCGCCGTACCGATACGGTCGCATGCCATGCCGGCAAAGGGGCCGAAGGCGCCCCACAGCAGGTTCTGCAATGCCAGTGCCAGCGAGAAGGTCTCGCGGGTCCAGCCATGCGTCTGCGAGATCGGCTGCAGCCAGAAGCCCAGGCCGTGGCGCACGCCCATGGCCAGGGTCAGCACCACGCCGCTGGCAATCAGGACGGTCTTGAGATCGGGAGCGCGATCGGTTCGAAACATGGGGTCTCTTTCTTATTGGACTGTTGTCAGGTCTTGGCTGCGCACATTCGTTTATTAGTCTTTTTGGTGCGCGGGTCCGAGTTTACTGCAAACCGCCAAGATCGCTCGCCGCATATCGATCTGCAAAAAATGCAGCATGAGATTTCCAAGCAAGCACATGCAGAATGCTTAGTTCGTAAAAGAGGTGCGCTAGGCTTTAATGATCCTCCCCAAGGCCGACCCTGGCCTGCTCCCCGGAAGGAACATCGAGTATGTCCGCGCAGATCCAAGCCACGCACGTGCGCCAGGCCGCCCAAATCAGCGGCCGGCGCGCCCATCGCATCGCCAGCGAGGCCGAAGCGTTGCAGCGCGCCCATGCGCTGGCCGCCGAATTTGCGGTCGAGGCGGCCGAGCGCGACCGCCAGCGCCGACTGCCGGTGCACGAGATCGAGCACTTCTCGCAGAGCGGCCTGTGGGCCATCGGCGTGCCGCGCGAGTACGGCGGCATCGGCGCTTCGTGGGCGACCATCGCCGAAGTCTTCAAGATCATTTCTGCCGCCGACCCCTCGATCGGCCAGATTCCGCAGAACCACTTCGGCAACCTGAACGTCATTGCCACCGCCGGCAGCGACGCCCAGAAGCGCTTCTTCTTCGAAGAGGCATTGAACGGCGCACGCTTCGGCAACGCCGGCCCCGAGCGCAACAGCAAGAACGTACTCGACGTGCGGACCCGCGCCGAGCGCGACCTCACCGCCGGCGACGGCAGCTACCTGTTGACCGGCACCCGTTTCTATTCGACCGGCGCCCTGTACGCGCACTGGATCCCCAGTCGCGCCGTGGCCGACGACGGCAGCCCGCTGTTTGTCTACAACCGCGCCGACGCACCCGGTCTGCGGGTGGTGGATGACTGGTCCAGCTTCGGCCAGCGCACCACCGCCAGCGGCAGCGTGGTGTTCGAACGGGTGCGCGTGCCGGCCTCGCAGGTGCTGCACGTCAAGGACATCCTGCAGCAGCCCAACGACATCGGCCCGGTGTCGCAACTGATCCAGGCCGCCATCGACGTCGGCATTGCGCACGCTGCCGTGCGCGACGCCATCGACTTCGTGCGTACCCGCTCGCGGCCCTATGCCGACAGCGGCGTCGAGCGCGCCGGCGACGACCCCTACATCATTCGTGAAATCGGCGACCTCAAGGTGCGGCTGCACGCCAGCGACGCGCTGCTCGACCGTGCTGCACGCTTCATCGACGACCTGCCCGAGACCATCAGCTTCGCGCAGATGGCGCAGGCCTCGGTGGTGGTGGCCGAGGCCAAGGTGTGGTCGACCGAACTGTCGCTGCACGCGTCCGAAAAACTGTTCGAGCTGGCCGGCTCGCAAGCCACGCTGGCAGCCCACAACCTCGACCGCCACTGGCGCAATGCGCGGGTGCACACGCTGCATGACCCGGTGCGCTGGAAGGTTCACGCCGTGGGTAACTATTACCTCAACGAGGTGGCGCCGCCGCGCCATTCGTGGAGCTGAGATTTCATTCGATTCATTGCCAGGGCACCAGACCATGACGCAGACCGCCACCGCCATTTCCGAAACCCGCCCAGCCGCCTCCGCGCCGCGCATCGTGGCCCGCATCCGCGACGACGCCGAAGCGCTGTCGGTGGCGCACAGGCTGGCCGCCGACTTCGCCGTCGAAGCAGCGTTGCGCGACCGCGAGCGCAAGCTGCCCTGGGATGAGCTGGAGCGCTACGTGCGCTCTGGCCTGTGGGGTATCACGGTGCCGCGCGAGTACGGCGGCGCCGGCGTGTCGTATGGCACCCTGGCCGAAGTGATCGCGATCATCTCGGCCGCCGACGGCTCGATCGGCCAGATTCCGCAAAACCATTTCTATGCAGTCGAGCTGATCCGGGTCAACGGCAACGAATCGCAGAAGCGTTTCTTCTTCGAGCGCGTGCTGCAGGGCGACCGCCTGGGCAACGCCCTGGCCGAACTGGGCACCCGCACCTCGCATGAGCGCAAGACCAGCCTGGCGCGTGATCCGGACGGTCCGGGCTATCGCATCAATGGCCGCAAGTTCTACGCCACCGGCGCCTTGTATGCGGACTGGGTGCCGACCTCGGTGATCGATGAAGCCGGCGTGCAGCAACTGGCCATCGTGCCGCGTCACGCGCCGGGGCTGACCATCATCGACGACTGGTCCGGGTTTGGCCAGCGCACCACCGGCAGCGGCAGCGCCGTGTTCGAGAACGTGCAGGTGCCGGCCGATGCCGTCATCGGGTTTGCGTCGGCCTTCTCGCGTCCGACCCAGATCGGTCCGATGGCGCAGATCCAGCATGCCGCCATCGATCTCGGCATCGCCCGCGGCGCGTATCGCGACCTGATCGAATTCGTCAGGACCCGTTCGCGTCCCTGGATCGACAGCGGCGTCGAACGGGCCGGCGACGACCCGTTGACGATTCGCGAAGTGGGCGACCTGACGATCCAGCTGCACGCCGCCGAAGCCTTGTTGCAACGCGCCGGTCGCTACGTCGACGCCGCCGCCGCCGAGCCCACCGAAGACAGCGTGGCGGCGGCCTCGATTGCGGTGGCCGAGGCCCGCGTGCTGACCAACGACGTGTCGCTGGCGGTCGGCAGCAAGCTGTTCGAATTGGCCGGATCGCAATCGACGCTGGCCGAGCACAACTTCGATCGCCACTGGCGCAATGCCCGCACCCATACCCTGCATGACCCGGTGCGCTGGAAGTATCACGCCATCGGCAACTACTACCTCAACGACCAGAAACCACCCCGGCACGGCGCGCTGTGATGCACACGCGACCCTCTGCGTGGCGATGTTGAAACTGTTCGCCTGATCTGCTGCTTCCTGCCACCGCCCACGGCGCGCCACGCGCGGTGGGCGTCGCGCCGCTCGCGCGGCCAACCCCGACAACAACAAGACATGCACAATCGATTCTTCTCACGCCCGGCCGCGCGCCTGGCCAGTTTCATCCTGCCGGCCCTGGTCGCCGGCGCCGCGCAGGCGGCCGAACCGACGCCCAGGCCGGGCGGCACCTTGCTGGCGGTGGTCCAGCCGGAACCGGTGACCCTGACCGGCGCGGTCAATACGGCGCAGCCGACTTCGCTGATCGCCACCAATGTCTACGACGGCCTGCTCAGCTACGACAACGAACTTAAGCCGCACGGCCAGCTGGCGCAGCGCTGGGAAGTGTCCAAGGATGGCCTGGCGATCACTTTCCACCTGCGTCCCGGCGTGAAGTGGCATGACGGCAAGCCGTTCACCGCAGCCGATGTCAAATGGTCGGTCGAGAACGTGTGGAAGACGCTGCACCCGCGCAACAAGGCAATCCTGGTCAACCTGACTCAGGTCGACACGCCGGATGAACTGACGGCGGTGTTCCGCTTCACCAAGCCGTCGCTGGCGCTGTTGTCGACGCTCAATTCGTGGGGCGCACCGGTATTGCCCAAGCATCTCTACGAGGGTACCGACGTGCTCAACAATCCCAATAACAACAAGCCGATCGGTACCGGCGCGTTTGTCTTCAAGGAATGGAACCGAGGCAGTTACATCACTCTGGAACGCAACCCCGATTACTGGGACCGTGGTAAGCCCTACCTCGATCGCATCATCTTCAAGGTGGTGCCCGACGCCGGCGCCCGTGCCGCGTTGCTGGAAAACGGCGAGGCGCAATACGCCGTCTTCAGCCCGGTGCCACCGAAGGAAGCGCAACGCCTGGCGCAGTCGGGCAAGGTCAAGGTCGAGACCAATGGCTACCAGTGGTCGTCTCCCGTGCTGTATCTCGACTACAACCTCGACAACAAGTACCTCAAGGATGTGCGCGTGCGCCGTGCCATCGCGCATGCCGCCAATCCCGAGGGCCTCAACAAGGTGGTCTGGTATGGCTACGGCAAGCCGGCGGTATCGATCGTGCCGACCACGCTGACCCAGTTCTTCGACCCCAGCGTGCCGCGCTATGCCTACGACACCAGGAAGGCCGAGGCGCTGCTCGACGAAGCCGGCTTCAAGCGCGGCGCCGATGGCGTGCGCTTCACCATCAGCAATGACTATCTGCCCTACGGCGACGACTATCGGCGCAGCGCCGAATACCTGAAGCAGTCGCTCAAGCGGGTCGGCATCGAGGTCAATATCCGCAGCCAGGACACGGCCGCCTTTACCAAGCGCGTCTATGGCGATCGCGACTTCGATACCGCGCTGACCTGGAACGCCTCCTTCCCCGATCCTCAGATCGGCCTGACCCGTATGTACTGGTCGGGCTGGATCGGCAAGAACGTCCCCTGGACCAACAGTTCCGGCTATCGCAATGCCGAGGTCGACCAGATCATCGAGCAGACCCAGGGTGCGGCCACGCAGGCCGAACGGATCGCGCTGTTCAAGCGCTTCCAGCAGATTACCCAGACCGAATTGCCGACGCTGCCGCTGATCGAATTGCACTTCTTCACCATCCATTCGCCGCGCCTGCATGGCATCACGCAGCAGGGCGACCAGTCGCAAGGTTCGTTGAAGAACGCCTGGCTGGCCCAGTAACGCATCCTCCGACGAAAGAGACCTCATGTTCAAACGCATCCTGATCAATACGCTGCTGGCAGGCGCGGCACTGGCCGCCGGCATCGGCGCCCAGGCCGCCACGCCTGGCGGCACCCTGACCGCCATCCTGCAGCCGGAGCCGGTGATCCTGACCTCGGCCCTCAATACCGCATCGCCTACCGGTTTCTTCAGCGCCAACGTGTTCGACGGCCTGGTGGAATACGACAACGACTTCAAGTTGCGTCCGGCCCTGGCCGAGCGCTGGGAAGTGTCCAGGGACAGCAAGACCCTGACCTTCCACTTGCGCCACGGCGTGAAGTGGCATGACGGCAAACCGTTCACGTCGGCCGACGTCAAATGGACGCTGGAAAACGTGTGGAAGAAGATCCACCCGCGCAACCAGATTATCTTCAGCAAGGTGACCTCGACCGATACGCCGGACGACTACACGGTGGTGATCCATTTCAGCGAACCGTCGCTGGCGGTCTTGAGTTCGCTCAACAGCAATGGCGCGCAGGTGCTGCCCAAGCATCTCTACGAAGGCACCGACATTCTCAATAATCCGTACAACAATAAGCCGGTCGGCACCGGTCCGTTCGTGTTCAAGGAGTGGAGTCGCGGCAACTACATCACGCTTGAGCGCAATCCTGATTATTGGGACCGCGGCAAGCCGTACCTGGATCGCATCGTGTTCAAGATCGTGCCCGATGCAGGCGCTCGCGCCGCCGCGCTGGAAAAAGGCGAAGTGCAATATGCGCCCTTCTCGCCGGTGCCCCTGAAGGATGCCGAGCGGCTGGCCAAGCTGCCGTCGCTGAAGCTGGAGACGCGTGGTTACGACTGGATCTCGCCGTGGCTGTTCGTCGACGTCAATGTCGACAAGCCTTACTTCAAGGATGTGCGGGTGCGCCAGGCGCTGGCCTATGCGATCGACCGCAATGCCTTCAACAAGGTGGTGTGGTACGGCTTCGGCAAGCCCGCCACCAGCCCGGTGGTGTCCACCCTCAAGCAGTTCTATACCAATGACGTGCCGCAGTATGGGTTCGACCCCAAGAAGGCCGAAGCGCTGCTCGACGAGGCAGGTCTCAAGCGCGGCGCCGATGGCGTGCGCCTGCGCATCAATCTCGACTACCTGCCGTATGGCGATGACTTCAAGCGCAGCGGCGAATTCATTCGCGCCGCGTTGAAGCGGGTCGGCATCGAGGTCGCGGTGCGCGCGCAGGATACGCCGACCTTCACCAAGCGCGTCTATGGCGAGCGCGACTATGACCTGTCGGTGGTCTGGTTCGCCGGCTTTGCCGATCCGCTGGTGGGCGTCACCCGCGCCTATTGGAGCGATTCGATCGGCAAGAACATTCCCTGGACCAATGCCTCCGGTTATCGTAGCGCCGAAGCGGACCGCCTGATCCAGCAGGCGCAGGGTTCGGCCGATCAGGCCGAGCGGGTGGCGTTGTTCAAGAAATTCCAGCAGCGGGTGCAGACCGACTTGCCCTCGATCCCGCTGCTTGAGCTGCACTTCTTCACGGTGCAGTCGTCCAGCCTGAAAGACACCGTCTCCGGCGTCGACCAGATCTACAGCTCGCTGAAGAACGCCTGGTTCGACAATGGCGCCAAGGTGGCCAGCGGCGCCGCCGCGCCGGCCCGCTGACCGGATCGGACACGCCATGAGTACCACCGTCAATTACCCGGCCAGGCCGCGCCGTCTGGTACGCCGGGCCGGGCGCCATCTGCTGCAACTGGTTGCGGTGGTGCTGGGCGTGGCCGTGATCAATTTCTTCCTGCTGCGGCTGGCCCCTGGCGATGCTGCCCAGGTGCTGGCCGGCGAGGCCGGCGCGGCCACCCCCGAGTACATGGCCGCGCTGCGCCAGCAGTTCGGGCTCGACCAGCCGCTGCTGGTGCAGTTCGGCAAATACTTGTGGCACCTGCTGCAGTTCGACCTGGGCTATTCGTTCCGCCATGGCATGCCGGTGATTTCGCTCATCGCCGATCGCGTGCCGGCCACGCTGTTGCTGATGGGCGGCGCGATCGGTTTTGCCGCCATCGCCGGCTCGGCCCTGGGCGCGCTGGCGGCGTATCGCGCCGGGGGCCTGGCCGATGTGCTGATCTCGACCCTGGCCTTGCTGTTCTTTGCCACGCCCCTGTTCTGGATCGGACTGATGCTGGTGGTGGTGTTCTCGGTCTGGCTCGACTGGTTGCCGGTGGGCGGCATGTTCACCGTCGAAGCCGGTTACACCGGGCTGGCCCATGTGCTCGACGTGGCACGTCACCTGGTGCTGCCGTCGGTGACCCTGGGACTGTTCTACATGGCGGTCTATACGCGGCTGATGCGCGCCACCATGATCGAGGTGCGACGCCAGGACTTCGTGCGTACCGCCATCGCCAAGGGCGCGCGTGCGCCTCGCGTGCTGATCGTCCACGTGTTGCGCAATGCGCTCTTGCCGCTGGTGACGATGCTGGGCGTGCAGGCCAGTTCCATCGTCGGCGGCGCGGTGCTGGTCGAGACCGTGTTCTCGTGGCCGGGCCTGGGACGCCTGGCGTTCGAGGCGCTGTTCCAGCGCGATTTCAATTTGCTGCTCGGCATTCTGCTGTGCAGCTCGGTGGTGGTGATCGTGGTCAACTGGATCGTCGACGCCGTCTATGTGCGCCTGGATCCGCGCATTCGTCTGGCATGAGGACCGGGTCATGAGCAAATTCTTCAATACCGTGGCCGTGCCGGAAGCGGCGGGTCAGATCGAACCCGCAGTCCCGGCGCGACCATTGGCGGCACGCCGCAACTGGTGGGGACGCCTGCTGCGTTCGCCGTCGGCATTGAGCGGCAGCCTCTTGTTGTTGCTGGTGCTGGGCATGGCGCTGTCGGCCGGCGTCTTGTTTCCCGATGACCCGCTGGACATGGTGGCCGAGCCCTTCATTCATCCTGGCGCCGACGCCGTCTACTGGTTGGGCACCGACATGATGGGGCGCGACCTGCTGGCCGGCATCTTCCATGGCGCGCGGGCGTCGCTGACCATCGCCCTGGTGTCGACCGCGGTGGCCTTGCTGGCCGGGGTCTCGGGGGGCGTGCTGGCCGGTTACTACGGCGGCCGTGCCGATGCGGTGCTGATGCGCGTCACCGAATTCTTCCAGACCATTCCATCGTTCCTGTTCGCGCTGGCCATCGTGGCGGTGGTGCAGCCGACGCTGTTGACGATTGCCTTGGCCATTGGCGTGACGGCCTGGCCCAGCCTGGCGCGACTGGTGCGCGCCGAGGTGCTGCGGCTGCGCCATGGCGAGATGGTGCAGGCCAGCGTGGCGCTGGGCGCCAGTGACGCCCGCATCATCCTGCGCGAGATATTGCCCAATGCGCTCACGCCGATCCTGGTCTCGACCTCGCTGATGGTGGCCACCGCCATTCTCACCGAATCCAGCCTGGCCTTCCTCGGCCTGGGCGACCCCAACGTGGCGAGCTGGGGCAACATGGTCGGCGCCGGCCGTGAAGTGCTGCGCACCGACTGGTTCATCACCACCATTCCCGGCATCGCCATCGTGATCACGGTGCTGGCGCTCAATCTTTTAGGCGACGGGCTGGCCGATGTGCTCGACCCGCGCGACAGACAATAGGAGAACACCCATGGCACGCGTATCCACACTGCTGTCGAAGCAACTGCCGGCAGGCGCCGCGCGCAGCATCTTCGAAGAAGTCGAGAACCACTACGGCGCATTCGGCAACATGCTGGGCGTGCTGGCCCACAAGCCGGCCTCGATCGAACATATCTACGGCCTGCTGCTGGGCTTCGGCGCCGAGGGAAACATCTCGAAGCTGCATCTGGAGATCGTGCTGGTGACGGCCTCCAAGGCCAACGAATGCACTTACTGCGTCTCGCATCACGCACCCAAGCTGCAGGCCGAACACGTGTCGCCAGAGACGGTCGAGCGCATTCTCGACGCCGATGTGCCGGGCCTGGGCCCGGTCGAGCGGCTGGTGCGCGACTATGCCCTGGCGGTGACGCGCCAGCGCGTGGGCGACAGCCTGGTCGAACGCCTGCGTGAGCACTTCGACGAATCGCAGATCGTCGAGCTGACCTTGCGCGCGGCGCTATGCGCCTTCTTCGCCCGCTTCAACGAAGCGCTCGACGTGCAGCTCGAGCCGCAATACCAGGAGCTGGCATGAGCAAGAAAGAGATCCGCCTCAACGCGTTCAACATGAACTGCGTGAACCATATCAACCACGGCCTGTGGACCCATCCGCGGGACCGCTCGCAGGACTACACCGATATCACCTACTGGACCGAGCTGGCGCAGTTGCTGGAACGGGGCAAGTTCGACGGCTTGTTCCTGGCCGATATCGTCGGTGTCTACGACGTCTATCAGAGTTCAGTCGACATCACCCTGCGCGAGTCGATCCAGTTGCCCGTCAACGACCCCTTGCTGCTGGTGTCGGCGATGGCGGCGGCGACCCGGCATCTGGGTTTCGGCGTCACTGCCAACCTGTCCTACGAGGCGCCGTTCCTGTTTGCGCGGCGCATGTCGACGCTGGACCATCTGAGTCGCGGACGCATCGGCTGGAACATCGTCACCGGTTATCTCGACAGCGCCGCGCGCGCCATGGGACTCACCGAACAACTCGAACACGACCAGCGCTACGACCGTGCCGACGAATTCATGGAAGTGGTCTACAAGTTGTGGGAAGGCAGCTGGGAAGATGGCGCCGTGGTACGCGACCGCGCCGGTCGCGTCTATGCCGACCCTTCCCGGGTGCACAAGATCAGGCATAGCGGCGACTACTACAAGGTGGAAGGCATTCACCTCAGCGAGCCGTCGCGGCAGCGCACGCCGGTGTTGTACCAGGCCGGTTCATCCGGGCGCGGGCAGGCGTTCGGCGCCCGCCACGCCGAGTGCGTCTTCATCTCGAGCCAGACCCGTGAGGCCGCCAGCAAGCTGGTGCAGCAAGTGCGCGCCGGCGCCGAGCGGGAAGGGCGCGACCCGGATGCCATCAAGATCTTCATGGGCCTGACCGTGGTGACGGCGGCCACCGAACAACTGGCCCGGGAGAAGTATCGCGAATACGCGCACTACGCCAGCCCCGAAGCCGGCCTCGCGCATTTTTCGGCCGGCACCGGCATCGATTTTTCGCAATACGACCTGGATGAACCGATCCGCCCGGCCAAGACCAACTCGATCGAATCGCTGGTCAAGACGGTGACCAATCCCGACCTGAACTGGACCAAGCGCAAGTTGCTGCAGCAGATGGAACTGGGCGGGCGCTATGCCACCATCGTCGGCTCGCCCACGCAGGTGGCCGACGAACTTGAGGCGTGGGTGGCCGACACCGGCATCGACGGCTTCAACCTGACCCGCACGGTGACCCCGGAGAGCTTCGAGGACTTCATCGACCTGGTGATCCCGGTACTGCAGGAACGCGGCTCCTACAAGCGCGACTATGCCGATGGCAGCCTGCGCGAAAAACTGTTCGGCGGCCACGCCACCTTGCCAGCGCAACACGTGGGCGCGAGTTTTCGCGCCGGCGTCACCGCCTAGGAGAAAGCCATGCAGCCGCTGCTCGAACTACGTGCACTCAGTATCTCCTTTCCCGGCCATGACGCCGTGCGCCGTCTCGACCTGACGATTGCACCCGGCGAGATGCTGGCGCTGGTGGGCGAATCGGGTTGCGGCAAGTCGACCACGGCCTTGTCGTTGCTGGGCTTGCTGGCGCCGAGCGCGCAGGTGTCCGGCCAGATTCATTTCGAGGGACGCGACCTGCTGCAGTTGTCCGAGTCGGAACTGACGGCGCTGCGGGGCAACGCCATCTCGATGATCTTCCAGGAGCCGATGACTTCGCTCAACCCGGTGCTGTCGGTTGGCCAGCAGGTGATCGAGGCGATCCGGCTGCACCAGGACCTGTCGGCTGCGGCCGCGCGCGCACGCGCCATCGAACTGCTGGCGCTGGTGCGCATCCCCGAGCCGCAACGACGCATCGACGATTTTCCGCACCAGTTATCAGGCGGCCAGCGCCAGCGCGTGATGATCGCCATGGCCGTGGCCAACCGGCCGCGCCTGTTGATCGCCGACGAGCCGACCACCGCATTGGATGTGACCATCCAGGCGCAGATTCTCGAACTGCTGGATCAATTGCGCCGCGAGCTGTCGATGGCGGTGCTGTTGATCACGCACGACCTGGGCGTGGTCGAGCAGTGGGCAGATCGGGTGGCGGTGATGGTGGGCGGGGTCAAGGTCGAGCAGGGCAGCAGCGCCGAGTTGTTCGCGCGGCCCCGGCATGCCTACACGCGTGGCTTGCTGGGTGCGTCGCTGCGCATGGAACAGGACATTCACTATCGCCAGCAGCGACTGCCCGAAATCAGGCGCTCGGTCGATGCCGACGGCCAGCAGCAGTTCACCCTCAGCACGCGCGATCACGCGCAGCCGCTGGTGGCCGCCGCCGTGGCCTCCGGCCTGCCGTTGTTGTCGGTGCAGGACTTGCATGTGCGTTACGACACGGCACGCGGATCGGTGCAGGCGGTGCGTGGCGTGTCGTTCGATATCGAGCCCGGCCAGACGGTGGGCCTGGTGGGGGAATCGGGCTGCGGCAAGTCGACGCTGTCGCACGCCATCGTGCGCCTGACCGATGCCGCCAGTGGTCGCATCGTGCTCGATGGCACCGACATCGCGGCACTGGACCGGCGCGCCCTGCGGCCCCATCGGCGACGGGTGCAGATGATCTTCCAGGACCCGTATGCCTCGCTCAATGCACGCCAGTCGGTGGCCGAGATCCTTGACCAGGCGCTGGTGATCCATGCGCTGGGAGACCGCAACGAGCGCCAGCGTCGCATCGCATCGATGATCGATCTGGTGGGCTTGCCGCAGACCGCCCTGCAACGTTATCCGCATCAGTTCTCGGGTGGCCAGCGGCAACGCATCGGCATCGCCCGTGCGCTGATCCTGAGGCCATCGCTGGTGATCTGCGACGAGCCGGTGTCGGCACTGGATGTGTCGGTGCAGGCGCAGATCCTCAATCTGCTGGTCGACCTGCGCCAGGAATTCGGATTGTCTTACCTGTTCATCTCGCACGACCTGTCGGTGGTGCGTTATATCGCCGATCAGGTGCTGGTGATGAATGGCGGCGAGATCGTCGAGCGTGGCGACCACCAGTCGATCTGGCGTCATGCCCGGCATCCGTACACGCGCTCGCTGATTGCCGCCGTGCCGGGCGCGGCGCTGGTACCGGCGACACGAACGGAAGAACCGGAATTGCTGCGCGCCTGACAGCTGATGGTTCGTTAGTCGCGGCCCACATAACCAAGACGGAAAAGATTCGTTCCGCCTGCGCGGCGTCGCCGATACATTGATTCTCTTTTTTAATTGCCAAGAGGGTATCGATGGACATTCGTTGGATCGCACGTAGTGCCAGGTGGCTGGCTGCAGCACTGGGTATGGCAATGGTGGCGTCGGGTCCGGCGCTGGCGGCAGACCGGGTGTTGAAGGTGGGCGTGACCAGTGGCCCGCATGCGCAGATATTCGAGGCGGCCAAGCGCGTCTTCGAGCGCGACAATCCCGGCTACAAGATCCAGATCATCGAATTCAACGACTACATCCAGCCCAACGCGGCACTGGATGCCGGCGAGCTCGACGCCAACAGTTACCAGCATCGCCCTTTCCTCAATGCGCAGGTCAAGGCGCGTGGCTACAAGATCTACGGCACCGGCAACACCATGATCGGACCGATGGCGATCTACTCCAAGAAGTACCGCAAGCTGGCCGATATTCCGGCCGGCGCCCGGATCGGCATTCCCAACGATCCGGCTAACGAAAGCCGCGTGTTGCTGCTGCTGCAAAAGCATGGCCTCCTCAAGCTGCGCGCCGGCATCGATCCGCTGACCGGGGTCAATGCCACGCCCATCGACATCGTCGAGAACCCGAAGAAGTGGAAGTTCATCGAGATCGATGCGGCCCAGCTGCCGCGCACGCTGGACGATCTCGACGCCTCGGCGGTGAACGCCGACTTCGCGGCCAAGGCCGGCCTCAACCCGGCGCGCGACAGCCTGGTGGTCGAAGGCGGTGAAAGCCCGTATGCATGCGTCATCGCCGTACGCGAAAAGGACCGCGACCAGTCATGGTTGCCCAAGCTGGTGAAGGCCTATCAGTCGGACGAGGTGAAGCGCTTCATCGAGACCGAGTTCAAGGGCGGCATCCTGGCGGCCTGGTAATTTTGTCAACTTGATCGCGCGCAGGGCCGCTCCAGGGCGGCCCTGTTGTTTTTTTGCTGAGCCTGCTTGGGGCGGGCTTGGCGAGGCTGCCACGGGCCAGCCGTGCAGCTTGCCGGGCAGCATTGCCGTTACGGCATGGATCGCTTCGTAATATTGATATGGTCGGCAATGCAGCCGGCTCTAGAATCGCCTGAAGCGCAGTCGTTGGGGCAAGCGTGTTTTCAGGTTGGGGATGCGGGGCGATGATCAAGAATGCAAAAGTGGGAACGCGGCTCGGGGCGGGCTTTGCGGTGGTGCTGGTGTTTTCGATGCTGGTGGCCGGGCTCGGTATCTGGCGACTCAAGGCGGTTGCCGGGCAGACCCAGCAGATGATGGATGTGCCGCTCAAGACCGAACGGCTGGTGTCGCAGTGGAATACCTTGCTGCTGATCGCCATCCAGCGCACCACCACCGTGGTCAAGAGCCGCGATACCGAACTCGAGAAGTTCCTGGCGCAAGAGGCGGCTGCCTCCAGCAAGGATTCGGCGCAGACCCTGGCGCAAGTCGAAAAGCTGCTGACGTCCGACGAAGAGCGTCGCTTGCTGGCGGCCATCAATACCTATCGCAAGCAGTTTTTGGCGGTGCGCGACCGCATCTACGCCATCAAGAAAGAGGGCGACGCGCAACAGGTCGAGCAACTCTATGCGCAAGAATATGTGCCGGTGGCCAAGGCCACGCAGGAAGCCATGCGGGCGCTGCTCGACTTCGAGAAGACGCGTATCGATGAGATCGGCCAGCAGGTGCAGGACGTGGCGCATCGCAGCGAGCAGCATATCCTGCTGCTTGAGATATTGATCCTGCTGTCGGGCATTGCCTTTGCGGTGGTGCTCACCCGCAGCATCACACGCCCGGTCGACGTGGCGCTGCAGATATCGCAGCGGGTGGCCAACGGCGACCTGACGCACCGGGGTGAAATCGCCGGCCGCGACGAACTGGGCCAACTGGTGGTGTCGCTGCAAGGCATGAGCCAGCAACTGCATGGCATCGTCGATAGCGTGCGGCATGGCGCCGACAGCATCGCTACCGCCTCGGGCGAAATCGCCAGCGGCAATCTCGACCTGTCGGCCCGTACCGAAGAGCAGGCCGGGGCGCTGGAAGAGACCGCCGCCTCGATCGAGCAACTGACCTCCAGCGTGCGCACCAATTCGGACAATGCGCTGCGCGCCAACCAGCTGGTGACCAACGCCTCGACCATCGCCCAGGATGGCGGCGCGGTGATGAGCGATCTGATCGCCACCATGAACACCATCAATGAGTCGTCCAAGAAGATCGTCGACATCATCAGCGTGATCGATGGCATTGCCTTCCAGACCAACATCCTGGCATTGAACGCCGCAGTGGAAGCGGCGCGGGCCGGCGAGCAGGGGCGTGGCTTCGCGGTGGTGGCTACCGAAGTGCGGGCGCTGGCGCAGCGTTCGGCCGCTGCCGCCAAGGAGATCAAGCAACTGATCGGCGACTCGGTCGACAAGGTCGGCGCCGGTAGCCGCCTGGTCGAACAGGCCGGCAGCACCATGAGCCAGGTGGTCGATAGCGTGCGCGGTGCGCATGCCCTGATGCAGGACATCAGCAGCGCCAGCCGCGAGCAGGCCGACGGCATCGTCCAGGTCAATCAGGCGGTGACGCAGATGGATGGCGTGACGCAGCAGAATGCCGCGCTGGTCGAACAGGCCGCTGCGGCCGCCAAATCGCTGGAAGACCAGGCCGGGGCGCTCAAGCGTGCCGTGGGCTTCTTCAACCTGGGGCCCGGCATGAACGCACTGGATGCGCCGAGCCCGGCTCAGCGGCGGGTCGCACTGGCGTAAGCCACGCAACGCCGGGCCAGCGTTTCGGTGGGATCGACCAGGGTCAGGGTCGATCCGTCGTGATGGGTCCACGGGCCTGAGGGCAACAGCAGGGGCAGCTCGGTGCAGCCCAGGATGATCACTTCGGCGCCCTGTTGCACCAGGTCGTCGAGCGCGGCGCGGATGTCGTCCTGGCATTCGCCCTCGGTGTAGCCGGCCTTCACGCCGTGGCGACCGTAGATGGCATTCATCACTCGTTCCTGCAGGGCTGGCGCCGGTAATAACTGGTCCAGCCCGTGCGCGGCCAGTTCGCGCTGATAGACGCCACTGCCGACCGTGCCCGAGGTCGCCAGCAGGCCGACCCGGGTCAGCTGCGGAAATTGCGTGCGGATGGCTTCGGCAGTGACGGTGAGCATGTTGACGATGGGAATCGCCAGGCTGCCCTGGATCCGCTCGACATAGGCATGCGCCGTGTTGCAGGGAATGGCGATCAGGTCGGCGCCGCCGTCTTCCAGTTTCTTGCAGGTGGCATACAGGGCGATGGTTGGATCGAGGCCGGCGCCGACCAGGTTCTCGGTGCGGTCGGGAATCTGCGGATTCTGTTCGACGTGCACCTTGATGTGATCCTGGTCGCGCGCCGCCGGCGTATTGCGCACGATCTTCTGCATGAAGTCGACCGTGGCGGCAGGTCCCACGCCGCCTACCACGCCAACCTTGAATGGCCGTGTCGCGACATCGTCGTGGCTGGCCGCGACCCGCTCGGCATAGACCTGGTTGCTGTCCACCAGCGGCACCGGCAGCGTTCCCAGCGCATGGGCCACCAGCGCCACCTCGGTCAATCCCGGCAGGATCACATCGACCTGTTGCCCGGCCAGGTCGAGCGCTGCCTGGCGCAGCAGGTCCAGCGGTGCGCCGTCGAGCTGGCCGCGCTTGATGCCATGTTCGCCATAGACGGCTTCGCTGACCAGGTTGCGTCCTTCCTGCAGACGCGGATACACCACTTCGAAGTCGGGCGCGGCGAAGTAGCGCTCGAACAGGCCCGCCTCGCGGGTGAAGTCTGAGGTCAGCACGCCGATGCGCCGGGCATGTGGCATGGCGCTGCGGACGTGATCGAGCAGCGCCGCCATCAGGTTGATGATGGGCAGGGTGGTGTTGGCGGTGAGCTCATCGAGAAAGGTGTGACTGAGAAAGCAGGGCAGCACGATCACATCGATATGGCGCTGCTCGAAGGCGCGGATCAAGTCGAACACGTACAGCTTGCGTTCGGTGGTGGCGCTGCTGCTCGAATGATTGCCCTTGAACGGGTGCTGCTCGAACACCACGTCGGCGCTGTCGGCCATGTTGCGCCGTGCAATCGAACGCATCAGCTTGAAGAACACATCGGCGCTGGCCAGTGGACCGAGTCCGCCGATGACGCCATAGGCGCGACGCGAGGGTGATGGGGTGGGCATGGCGTTCCTGGCTGTGGTTGGCATCGATGGCCCCAGTATGCGCTGCCATGCCGGTGCGCAGCATGCAATGTCGGCATGGCGGTGGTCGCTGTCGATGTGGTTGTCACCGGCACCGATGCCGATCCGGTATGGAATCGGCGGTACTTATAAAGCCGATGCATTGCATGAATTTGATTTATCCCCAGGCGCCGCATAAGATTTGGGCCACCCCTGCACGGCCGGAGCCAGCATGCCAAATATCGAGATGTTCGTGGTCGAAGGTTACAGCGACCAGCAAAAGCAAGCGTTGATCGGCGCATTGACGCAGGCCACCGTCGAGGCCATCGGCGCGCCGGTCGACTCGGTGCGGGTGTGGCTCACCGAGGTGCCGGCGAAGCAGTTCGGCATTGCCGGCAAATCCGTGGCGGCGATTGCTGCCGAACAGGAGTAGGCATGTCCATCATCCAGGTTACGTTCATCGCCGGTCGCACCGATGTGCAAAAGGAGCGCCTGATCGCTGCGCTGACCGATGCCGCCGTCAACACGGTGGGCATCGATCGCGCCGAAGTGCGCGTCATTCTCAAGGATGTTCCCAATACCGATTACGGCATCGCCGGCGAGACTGCCAAGTCGCTGGGCAGGGGTGTCGATCGCCACGGCCGAGCGCCGGGCGAGTCCTGATCGGGATTTTCTTCCGCTTTCATTTGGCTGGTCCGAACAACGTCGTGCTTGTGTTTTGCAGTTTGGACCTTTTCTAAGGGCTCGCTTGGCGGGCCCTTTTTTTGTGTTGGCCGGCGTTGCAAGTCGTCAGGACGACGGTTCAACTCGCCGTCGTCCCGGCGCAGGCCGGGATCCAGCGACTTTGTTTGTGCGTTGGTGACGGTGGAACGACACTGGGTCCTGACTTTCGTCAGGACGACGGTTCAACTCGCCGTCGTCCCGGCGCAGGCCGGGATCCAGCGTCTTTGCTTGTGCATTGGCGGCGGTGGAACGACACTGGGTCCCGACTTTCGTCAGGATGACGGCCGCTAGGGAGAGGAAAGACACTGGGTCCTGACTTTCGTCAGGACGACGGCCGCTAGCGCGGCCGTCGATTAAAATACGCTCCTGTCTGTATTTGCCGCCAACCACGACCAAGGAAAGCATGAGCTTCACCCCCAGCCGTCCCATGGGCTACGCCTGCCTGATCCTGAGCATGTCGTTGGTGGGCGCCTACGTGGCGCTGAGCAAGCCCCTGGTGGCGGCGCTGCCGATGTTCCTGCTGGCCTGGCTGCGGTTCGGTATCGGCGCCATCGCCATGCTGCGCTGGATGAAGAAACCACCCGGCGAGCAAGCGCTCTCGCCGCAGTCGCGCTGGTTGCTGTTTCTTGAATCCTTCCTGGGTAACTTCCTGTTCAGCATCTGCATGATCACCGGGGTGTCGATGACCAGCGCGGTGTCGGCCGGTGTGATCATGTCGGCCATCCCGGCCGTCGTGGCGTTGATGAGCTGGATCTTCCTCAAGGAAAGAATCGGGGCCCGCGTCTGGGGCGCCATCGCCTGCGGCGTACTCGGCATCGGCATGCTGTCGCTGGCCAAGAACCCGCATGCGGCCAGCGGCGTGGCCGCACCGCACGACGCCTGGATCGGCAACCTGTTCGTGTTCGGCGCCGTTCTGTGCGAGGCCGCCTATGCGGTGATCGGCAAGAAGCTGACCTCGGTCTTGAGCCCCAAGCGGATCAGCGCCATCATCAACCTGTGGGGCTTGCTGCTGATGACGCCCATGGGCTTGTACCTGGCCCTGCAATTCGACTTTGGCGCAGTATCGATCGATATCTGGGCCCTGCTGCTGTTCTATGGATTGGCGGCCAGCGTGTGGACCGTCTGGCTGTGGATGACCGGCCTGAAAGTGGTGCCGGCCGGCCGCGCCGGCGTATTTACCGTGATGCTGCCGATCAGCACCGCCATCGTCGGCGTGGTCGCATTGGGCGAGAGCCTGAGCTGGCTGCAGGCATCGGCCTTCGCCGTGGCGCTGGCAGGGATGTTGCTGGCGACCGCGCCAACGCGCTCGGCGCCGACTTTGAATCAACGAGAAAGATCATGAATAAACCCAAGCGACCCACCGCCAAACCAGCCGCCAAGCCGGCCGGACCTGCCCGCGACAAGCCGCGCACCCATGTCGCCACCGACGCCTCGCGCCGGCGCCAGCAAAATGCACACGCCGCCAGCAACGACCTGGATGAAGACGAGGAACGGGTGCGCCAGTTGGCCGCACTGGCCACGGCGGTCGCTGCCGGCACGGTGGCCGACGATGGGCAACGGGTCGGTCAGTCTGACCTGGAACGCATGATCCGCAATTGCCTGCGCCAGCGTGATGACGAAACGCTCTACGAGGCGCTGGAGCAATTGCGCTTCGAAGACCAGCGCGGCCATTCCCTGTTGCGCCAGACGGTCGAGGATGCGGCCGACATGCTGCTGCTGCGCCGCGGCGAGCGCGAGCTCGAAATCAATGCCTTCCTGATTCCCTTGCTGGTGCGCACCAGGGGGGGATTGCAGGCGTCGCGGGTGCTGGCCGACGGCGAGAGCTTCGACACCTTGCGCAACAGCCTGCAGCAAGCCGGGCTGGAAAGCGAACGGGCCCGCGTGGTGCTGGTGCATCACCTGTACCACCCCGAAGAGATCGATGCGATCAGCTATAGCGAACTGGAAGCGATGAACCGCGATGCGTTTGCCTCGCTGACCGACCGCAAGGTGATGAGCGTGCCTGCCATCGAGCGCAGCATGCGCGGCTGGCCTGAGGCCGGCTTTGGCGCCGATGACGAAGTGCTGGAGTTGCGCTTCCTGCTCGGATTCTCGCTCAAGGAACTGGATGATCCGTTCTACAGGATACCGACCGACGAGGCTGCCGCAGATGCCTATTTCGAGCAGCGCGCCGAACGTTTCCGCGCCTGGTCGGGCGCACAGTCGGGCCTGATGCGCCAGTGCCTGACCGGCAGCGGCGAGGCCGATGCATGCGATCTGCACTTCCTGTATCAGGACTTGTTCCACGGCGCCAAGCAGGCCGGCAATGCCGAATATCGCATGCTGCAGATGTTGTCCGAGCTGGAGCAGGGCCTGGCCGCAGCGGGCGCGGCAGCAGCCGATGCCCGCGCCGTGCTGGCGATTGCCGATGACGCCGGCGACGCCATCCTGCAGGTGCAGTTGCGCCGTGCCGACGCGGTGCTGGCCAGCGCATCGCACTTGCTCGATGGCGACCTGCAGGAGCAGTTGTTCGACGCCGCCGAATCGCTGGCGTCGCTGGGCGTGACCGAGTTCAAGCTGGCCGATGGCTTCGGCGATGATGGCAGCGTCCTGCGCGAGCGGGCCTGGCCGACGGCTTGAGTGTGGCTTAGTTCAGCAGCGCCTGCAGGCTCACACCCTTGGGCTGGCAGCGAAAATACAGTTCAACCTGCATCGGGCGCCAGCCGCGCACCAGTTGACGGAGGTCGGCATTCATCTGCTGCCGGCCGCAGAAGTCATTGGCTTTTTCCTTGGCTGCCGCGGTCAATGCCGGGATCGACATGGTGTAGCTCACGCCGGTGGCGCTGACCATGTAGAGCTCGCGCTCGTCGCTGCTGACTTCGGTGAAATTGGCGCAGCCCGACATCGCCAGTGCGCACACCGCAATGAGCCCGCCGACGCCGCGGCGTCGCAATGTTTGCGTGGTTTGCATGAGATCCCCCTCTTGCCATGATGCTGCAGTCGGTCACGGCATTATTGCCATGTGGAACCGAAATGCAGGTTCACAGCGTAAGGCGGGCACGCGCTGGCGTGGCGGCTTCTTACCCGGATTTACCCGGATTGGGTGGCTGTTAAAGCGCGGTTCGGGCAGACGTGTTCTGGTCGCCGGCGGTCATCTTGAAGATGCCTTGCGCATTGCCGCTGTCGAAACTCAGGTCGAGTCGTTCGACCCCTTGCTCATCGATATACCGGGCGCGCGAGATGAATTCGTAGAACGAACCCGGCACCGTCTTTTGCACCACGTTGCCCTGTTCATCGCGCATCGGGCGCACGACCGTGCAGGCGCGATAGGCGGTCTGCCGCACGCGCCCGTTGCGCGAGACCTCGATCTTGTCCTTCATCGGCCGGCCCAGCGCGCGCTGGTGCGCGGCCACCGCTTCCACGTCTGCCACGCGATCGGTGGCATGGTTGAAGACGTTGCCTTCGGTGGCGATCCAGGCCATCTCGGCCGATTCGCCACGCAACAGTTCATAGTCGGCCAGCGTCGGCAGTTCGTGCTGCCGCTCGAAGCACGACAGCAATACCGGCAACAGGCCCTGGGCCGCCGCCATCGGCAGTTGCCCGGCCTGCTCCAGTTGCGCCAGCAGCGCCTGGGCATCGGCATCGAGCGGGTCGAGCGAGGTGCCGACCACGCGTGCGACGGCGGCCTGGAATTCGGGCGAGAACTGGTCGGCGTGCAATTCGCTGACAAAGAACTGGGCGATCTCTTCGGGCGCATCGGCATGGCCGTAGGTGCGCCCGGTCATGCGCAGGCGTTCCAGCGGATACAAGCCGTTCTGAACATATCCCAGCGGTCGCAGTATGCGCACGATCGCTTCCGAGCCGGCCGGCAACAACCCGGTGTTCCCGGCCAGCACGGTGCGCAGTGCGCCATGATCGAAGTGCATCCGCTGGTCCGCCTGCATGGCGTCGGCCACATAGGCCTTGGCATCGGGCACCTCGCGCAGCAGCTTTTCGAACAGCAGCATATTGAGCGCCTGTGCCAGTTCGAGGCGGCTGACCTGCTCGCCTGCGGCTTGCAGCGTACAGGCGGGAACGTGCAGCGCGCGCAGCAGAAAGGCGATCTGCTGCTGCGAGCGATGCGCGTCCAGCAAACGGATCAGGCCCGAATCGGTCACGGCGCTATCGTCATGCTGCCAGCGATGCTGGTCGGCTGCCACTGATGTCATGCTGGTCTCCCTGGGATGCGATGCCGTCAGTGTACCTCCGCTCTGCATAGGCGCGCCCGAAGCGATTGGCGAGCAGGTCGGGCAGGGCGATCCGTTCCTGGGCGATGAAGCCGCGCTGCGGCAGCTTGCCGGCCGCGAACAGGTCGATGGCCGCACAGACGCCCGCCGCAGTGGTGATCTGGATAGCGCTCTCGTCGGCGCTGGCAAACACCTTGCGACTGAATGCCCGTTGCACATACTGGCCGTTGTGATGGCCGCTGACGGTGACCAATACCAGCACCAGGTCCTGCAGCGTGGCGGGTACGGCCGCGCGCAGGATGTCCTTGAGCAGTTGCGGGCGTTCTTTCAGGCGCAGCTCATGCAACAGGAAGTGCAAGCGGTCGCGATGGCCGGGATAGCGCACCGACTTGTAGTCGAGATTGCTGGTGCGCCCGGCCAGGGTAGTGCACAGGGTGCCCAGTCCGCCGGAGGTATTGAAGGCTTCGTACTCGACGCCGTCGATCGAGAAATGCTCCAGGCCTTCCAGCGGTTGCAGCTGTTGCAGCACGCCGTCGCGGATCGCCTCGCACGGATGGCAATACTCGTTGACCAGGCCATCCACGCTCCAGGTCAGGTTGTACTTGATTTCGTTGGTGGGATATTGCGGCAGCGCGCCGACCCGCATCTTGATGTCGACGACGTCCTCGAACCCCTGCGCCAGGTGATGCGCGGCGATGCCGACGAAGCCGGGCGCCAGTCCGCACTGCGGCATGAAGGCGGTGTCCGCGTCCTGCGCCAGTTGCATGATGCGGCGCGTGGCGTGCACATCCTCGGTGAGATCGAAGTAGTGGGTGCCTGCCGCGCGCGCGGCTTCGGCCATGGCGATGGCCATATGGTAGGGCAGGGCATTGATGACGGCGTCGTGCGCTTGCAGCACTTCCTGCAATTGATGCGCGTCGTCGAGCGCCAGCGTCATGGTCGTCAGACCCAGCTGCTGCAATGGCGCCAGCGCCTGGGGATCACGGTCGGCAACGGTGACCTGATGGTCGCCGCACCCGTGCAGGCGGCGTGCAATGGCACGCCCGATATGGCCGGAGCCTAGTAACAATATCTTCATGGTCGCTCCCTTTGGGTTGTCCTTGTTGGCATTCTAGGGAGCGGCGATGACGATAAAAAGACCAAGATTGACGTCGGGATGATGTGTTTATCGTCATTTTGTATGATTCACCACTACATAACGTCATATCAGGATGATTCCCATCGTCCGGGATCATGCCGTTCAATGATCCGTTGGAGAGCGAATTTCATCATGCGGCCAGCGCATTTGCCTGCTGTGCTGGGCTAAAATCGTCGGCGTCGTCCGGTCACAGTCCGGACATATTTCTCAAGCGCGCCACAGCGCCATCCGCCAACCAGGGAGAATCATGACCAACCGCCGCACCTTCATCGCCAATGTCGCCGGCCTCGCCGCCGTGTCCGTATTCCCCAGCGTTTTCGCCCAGGCGACAGCACCGGGTTCGACTGAAGCCACCTTCGCCCGCATTCAGCGCACCAAGACCTTGCGCATCGGCGCCGTGCGCGGTGCAGCGCCTTACTACAACCGTGACCTGGCCAGCGGCGAATGGGGCGGCTTCATGATCGATTTCGCCAAGAGCCTGGCGACCAGCCTCAACGTCAAGCTCGAAATCACCGAGACCACCTGGGGCAACTCGGTGCTGGACCTGCAGACCCGCAAGATCGATGTGTTCTTCGGCATGAATCCGACGCCTGCGCGTCGTGAGGTGATCGGCTTTACGGAACCGCTGTTCCAGAACGCCTTCACCATCGTCTCCAAGAAGGAATACAAGACCTGGGCCGAGCTCAACAAGCCGGAAATCAAGATCGGTGTCGACATCGGTTCGTCGCACGACCAGATGATCTCGCGCGTGTGCCCCAACGCCACCATCGTGCGCCTGGAAAAGGCCGATGACGTGACGCTGGCATTGCAGACCGGTCGCATCGATGCACAGGTGCTGGTCTGGTTGCTGTCGCTGAATGTGCTGAAGAAGAACCCGGCGCTGGGCAAGATGTATGTGCCGCTGCCGCTGGAAGCGACTTCCACCAACATCGGCGTGCCCAAGGAAGACGACAAGGCCTGGGTCGAGACCGTCAACAAGTGGATCGTGGCCGAACGCACTGCCGGCAAGATCAAGCCGACCGTGCTGGGCAACCTGCAGAAGCTGTCGGGCGTGAAGCCGGAAGACGTGCCACCGCAGATTCCGCTGTAATACCTGGTAGTTGCGAGACGCAGAAAAGCTTGCCGTGACCGGCAAGCTTTTTTTTCGGCCCGAGGCAGGTCAGTGGTGGGTGCGCACCAAGGTCATCAATACCGCGACCAGCGCTGCTGCCGCCAGCCAAAGCATCAATACCATCGTCGGATTTTTGAGGAGCTTGTGCATATTGGCCATGGCGATCAGTGTGAGGACACGCTTGTATCCTAGAGGCAATGCGACGCTCGTTGTATCAGGATATTCCCGAATTTCATCGGCCTTTCGGTCGTTGTTCAGTGATAGGACATGGTAAATGACGCCGCCGCATCGGCGCGGCCGGGAACCACTGCGTAGGCGGTCTGGATATAGCGTGCCGTAAATGGCAAATCAATGACGCTCTCGCCGCCCTGGTGGACGTTCAGCACGATCTGTCCCTGGTTACCCGGCGCTGATGAATCCCGTCCGTAGCGCACCGGAGCATTGTTATGAAGAATCTGCACGCCCAGGCCGGTGGCGGACGAGTGTGCGCTCAGTGACAGGATATTGCTGCGATTGCCAGGATTGCGTATGTCGGAGAAGGTGATGCCGAGTCGGGCGGGGGTGCCGCTGCAACGCAACTGCAACTTGAAAGCAACCGGATTGCTGGTGCTGTAGCGGCCGGTAAAGGCCGTTGTGGACAGACTGCCGGTGGACGTCATCCTGACCGCCACATTCTGTGTGGTGACCGTGCAGGTAGGGGTGACGATGGCCACCGGGTTGGTGACGAACGAGATGCGGGCAGGCGAAATGGGGAGGATGTGCGTATGGTCTTCGTCCGCGCCCAGGGGGACGCCCTGCATGACGGTCATGGCGCTGAGCAGCCCGGCTGTGATGGGCCCGGTCTTGACCAGCGCCACGAAGACCTGACTGCCCACGTCCGTGGGCGGGGCGCTGGCACACGCGCCGCCGACGATCGTGTTGCTGCTGCCGCCAGTCCAGCCAGACCAGCCGCAGGGGCCGTTGAACCAGCGATGGACCAGCGCCACGCCGACGCCGGCGAGGTTGGTGTTCCATACGATGATGTCGGGCTGAGCACCGGTGTGAAACGCGACCCGTACCGTCGAGTCGGTCAAGAACCGGGTGTCTCCGCCCATGCCGTTGGCAAAGTCCGCCCAGCAGGAAAAATAGTTAGAGATCTCCGCACTGACCACCCACGGGCTCAGCAGGGTGCCGGGGCTGGCATCATTGCTCGCTGTAACGGTAGTGGGCAGACTCAGCGTGGCGGTTCTGTTGCCGCCGTCGCACTGCGCCGCTGCGGCGCCACTCGACAGCAGAGCGAGTGCGCCAACCTGCAACTTCAACCAGTGTTTCAAAGCGCGTACCTGAAGATTTTCATGACGACTCTCCCGGAGACATGACGTGACAAAGTATGCAGAGATGCTAATGAAATCCGCCATGCATCTCGATAGGAATACTCTTGAATGTGCCGTCAGCGCTCTATTTTGAGAGCTAGGACGATTGACGTCGTGGTGCGGGACACACCCTCGATCTGGCCAATTTCATCCAGCAGTTGATCGAGTCGCTCGGCAGAGGTGGCGCGCAGCCAGGCGACATAATCGAATTCGCCCGAGACCGAGCACAGCATTTCGATCTCCGGCATGCGCCTGAACTGTTTCAGTACATCGCGTGCCGACTTGGGTTCGATGGTGATGCCGACATAGGCGCGCAGCGCATTGTCGGACACTTCCTGGCCCAGCTTGACGGTGTAGCCAGCGATGACCCCGTTCTGTTCCAGCCGCGCCAGGCGCGCCACGACCGTGGTGCGTGCCACCCCCAGCTTGCGTGCCAGGTTGGCCACGCTGTCGCGCGCCGACAGCTGCAGCAGCGCAATCAGGTTGCGATCGGTCTCGTCCAGGGTGTCGAGCCGGGTCTTCATCGGGCTCAGCCGTTGAAGCGTGCCAGGAAGGCGCGCGTGGCCGCCTGCTGTGGATTGTCGATGACCTGGGATGGCGGCCCTGCTTCGACCACCACGCCATCGCGCATGAATACCACCTGGTCGGCGACTTCGCGCGCAAAGGCGACTTCGTGGGTCACCAGGATCATGGTCATGCCGTCGGCGGCCAGGCCACGGATCACGTTGAGCACTTCACCCACCAGTTCGGGATCGAGCGCCGAGGTGGCTTCGTCGAACAGCATTACCTCAGGCCGCATGGCCAGCGCGCGGGCGATGGCCACTCGTTGCTTCTGGCCCCCCGACAGCTTTTGCGGGTACATGTCGGCGCGGTCCGACAGGCCGACCTTCTGCAGCAGCGCCAGCGCCTGTTGGCGGGCCTCGGCCTTGGGCGTGCGCAGCACGGTGAGCATGCCTTCCATCACGTTCTCCAGCGCCGTCATGTGCGGAAACAGGTTGAAATGCTGGAACACCATCCCGGTGCGGGCCCGGTAGCCGGCCAGTTCGCGGTCGCGCGGCAGGCGCGACTTCTTGCCATCGAATTCGAAATGTTGATCGCCGATGCGCACCGAGCCCAGGTCGGGCACGGTCAGCAGGTTCAGGCAGCGCAGCAGGGTCGACTTGCCCGAGCCGGAAGGCCCGATCATGGCGACCACGCTGCCGCGTTCGATCTGGATGGAGATATCCTTGAGCACCACGTGCTCGCCGAAGGCCTTCTTGAGGTTGCTGATCTGGATCATGGCGGGGTTGGCAGCGGATGTCATGGTGGGCCCCTCAACCTTGCTGCGCCGACAGGCGCGTTTCGAGCTTCTTGGCCCAGATGGTGGCCGGCAGCAGGATCAGGAAATAGATGATCGCCACCATGGTGTAGATCTCCAGCGGACGATAGGTTTCGTGGGCGATGATCTGGCCCTGGTACAGCAGGTCGGGCACCGCCAGCACCGACAGCAGCGAGGTATTCTTGAGTTGCATGATGGACTGGTTCACCAGTGGTGGCGTCATGCGCTTGAAGGCCTGCGGCAGGATCACCCGCCGCATCAGCTGCAATCGCGTCATGCCGAGCGCCCAGCCGGCTTCGGATTGCCCCATGTCGATCGAGACGATGCCACCGCGAATGATTTCCGAGTAAAACGCACCTCCATACAGCGACAGCGACAGGGCGGCGGCCATGCCGGCCGACATTTCGATGCCCAGTAAGACAGGCAGCGCATAGTAGAACCACACCAGTTGCACCAGCACGGGAGTGCAACGGAACACTTCGACGTAGGCGCGCAGCGGTCCCGAGATGAACGGGTTGGATGACAGGCGGCCGAGACCGACCAGCAGTCCGATCAACAGCCCCAGTGCGATGACGGCCACGGTATAGCTCAGCGTATAGGCAAAGCCGATGCCGATGATGCTCCGGAATTGCCAGAGCGAGCCGAAGTCCCATTGATACATCTGCGGTTTTCCTTCAATTCGATTCAATGTGAACCAGATGCCTGGTTCGATGCGGAGGGGGTGCGGGAAGTCCAAGCATGATCCATGCCGCAGCGTGGAGAGGGGGATGGCATTTATAAGAATTGCATGGTCGGCAACCCGCGAACCCGGCAATTGTAATGGAGAACCGCTGCGCACCGCCATGCTGGCAAGTGTCGAAGGCCCCCGGGGACGTGGGGTTTGGCTAAAATAGCGCACTTGCCGCGACGCATCCGGCGTCGGGCGCAGCGCTTGTCTCATCTGCCGGGATCGGCTTCAATTTCCAGACTTAGACCATGAACCAGGTTTCTGCTTCCACCCTGTCCGGCGACCAGCGCCGCGTGATCCTGATCACGGGGGCTGCGCGCGGCATCGGTGCCGCCATTGCCACCACGGTGGCCGCCGACACCACTTCGCTGGTGCTGCATGCGCGTGGCGATTCGCCGCAGTTGCAGGATGTGGCGCGGACCTGTCGCGAGCGGGGCGCGCGCTGCGTGCTGGCGTTTGGCGACATGGCTGAGCCGGCCACCGCCGGCTTGCTGCGCGACACCGCACTCGATGAGTTCGGTCGCCTGGATGCGCTGGTGGCCAACGCCGGCTTTGCCGATCGCAAGCGCATCGGCGAATTGAGCGATGCCGACTGGTCGCGTTCGCTCGATGCCCTGCTGTCGGGCTTCTTTCGGCTGACCACGGCTTGCCGCGATGCGCTGCAGGCCTCGGGGGGCGGCCGGGTGGTGGCACTCAGTTCATTCGTGGCGCATGTGTTCCGGCTGGGCGAATCGGGTTTTCCGGCGTCGGCCGCGGCCAAGGCCGGCATCGAGGCCCTGGTCAAGTCGCTGGCGGTGCAATTGGCGCCGTTCGCGGTCACCGTCAATGCGGTGGCGCCCGGCTATGTGCAAAAAAGCGATCCGGCCAAGTCGGCCATCGACCCGGCCGCCTGGCAGGCCGCGCTCGAACGCATTCCGCTGCAACGCCTGGGGCAGCCGCAGGAGATCGCCAACGTGATCGCCTTTCTGCTGAGCCCGGCGGCCTCTTACGTGACCGGCCAGGTCTGGCATGTCGACGGCGGTCTCACTCTTTAATCCTGTTCTGGACTTTTCCATGCGCATCATCGTGCTGGGCGCCGGCATCGTCGGCGTCACCACTGCTTATTACCTCCGCGAGCGCGGCCACGACGTGACGGTAGTCGAACGTCGGGCCGAGGTCGCCGCCGAAACCAGCGTCGGCAACGCCGGCCATGTATGCCCGTCCTATGCCACGCCGTGGGCGGCGCCGGGCATGCCCGGCAAGTCGCTCAAATGGACGCTGCAGAGTTGGCTGGGGATCGAAGCGGCGCTGCGCTTCACGCCACGCCTGGACGCGCATCAATGGCGCTGGCTGCAGCGCTTCCTGGCGCAATGCACGCCCGAGCGTTATGCCATCAACAAGGCGCGCATGGGGCGCCTGGCGCGGTATAGCCATACACAGTTGAAGCAGATCCGCGAACGGCTCGACATAAGTTATGAACAGACCACAGGCGGCAACCTGCAGTTGTTCCGCACCCAGGAGGGTGTGGATAACGCCGGCTTGTCGACCAAGGTGCTGGCCGAGGCCGGCGTGCCGTTCGAGTTGCTGGATGCGGATGCCTGCGTCGCGTTCGACCCCGGGCTGCACGCGGCGCGCAATGAATTGAAAGGTGGCTTGCTGCTGCCCCTGGATGAAACCGGCAACTGCCCGCTGTTCGCCCGTGCGCTGGCCGATTGGTTGCAGGCACAGGGTGTGCAGTTCCGGCTCTCGACCACGGTCGACGCGATCGAAGTGGCGGGTGGCCAGGTAACGGGGGTACGCACCAGTGCCGGCACGTTGCAGGCCGACGCCTACGTGGTGGCCTGCGCCAGCGCCTCGGTGCCGATGCTCAAGCCGCTGGGACTGGATTTGCCGATCTATCCGGTCAAGGGCTATGCCATCACGGTGCCGGTCAGCGACCCTGCGGGCGCGCCGCGCAGTGGCGTCATGGACGAATACTACAAGGTGGCCATCACGCGCATGGGCGACCATATCCGCGCCGCCGGCACGGCCGAGATCGGCAGCTGGGACACTCGCGTCACCCCACGCGATTGCGCCACGGCGCTGAAGTCGCTGAAGAATCTTTATCCACAGGGCGCGGACTTGGCGCGGGTCGAATACTGGGCCGGATTGCGGCCGATGACGCCGGACGGCGCGCCGCTTATCGGCGCCACCCGTTATGCCAATCTCTGGCTCAACGCCGGTCATGGCTCGAACGGCTGGACCACGGCCTGCGGCGCCAGCCGCATCCTGGCCGACCGCATTGCCGGTGAACGCACCGAGATCGAGAGTGATGATCTGGCGCCGTTGCGGGTGATTTGAATCGGGTCAGATGATCGTTGGGTATAGGTCGAGCCAGTAGGGATTGGTTTTTTCGATCAGTTGCAGCTTCCAGCTCCGACGCCAGTTTTTCAGTTGTTTTTCGCGGGTGATGGCATTGATGGCATCGTCGAACACTTCAAAGTGCACCAGTTGGTTGACGGCGTATTTTTTTGTGAAGCCTGGACCAGCTTCGTATTTGTGCTGATAGATACGTTTGATCAGGTCGCGGGTAACGCCGATGTATAGCGTGCCGTTTCTGGCGCTGGCCAGGATGTAGACGTAGAAATTCATTGCGCTGATCGTAGGTTGGTCGTGTGAGCAACTGAATCGATGTCGTGCGAGTTGAGGCCTCAACTCACCAGAACTGTCTGTCGACATGGAGAACGTCAGGAAACGGCTATCGGTACGCGATCGAAGTCACTGGGTCCCGGCATGCGCCGGGACGACGGTTTGCTTCTTACCCATCCCCGTCGTCCTGACGAAAGTCAGGACCCAGCGTCGTGCAGCGTCCACCGGTACGCGACCAAAGCCACTAGGTACCGGCGTTCGCCGGCACGACGGGATATTCATACCCCAACCACCGTCACTCTGATGAACGTCAGGGCCCAGCGTCTTCAGACGGTGTGCGAGGAACCCGGTAGTGTCTAGCTCTGTAAAGCCCCCTCCCGGCCAGCGTAAATGAAGGTAAAACAAAAGTAACCAGATATGCCGCGCGGCTATGATGAATCGGTGAGTAGCCTGGAGGGGGCGTCGTGCGCACCATCATCATTGCATCCTTGTTTGCATCGTCCTTGTCGGCGTGCGTCGTCATGCCGTCTGACCCATTGGTTCAGGCGGCCAACCTGATCGGCTATGCGGCCTCGGGGGTGCGCTCGATGACGCCCAACCCGCCGCAGAACGCCGTGATCTACGACCGGAACTCGATCCATGAAGTCTGCATCGAGTGGAACGGCGCCGTGGCCATGAGTGACTTTGTGCCGGCGCTGCAAAACGAATTGATGCGGCGTGGCGTGCAAAGCCGCGTCTATGACGCCGGCACGCAATCGGTCGGTTGTCCGGTGACGATGACTTACACCGGCTTCGTCAAATGGGACACCAAGGTGTTCTCCGACGCCTACACGCCTTACCTGACCTATGTCTCGCTGACGCTGCGTCGCGACGGACGCGTGATGGGATCGGCCCAGTATCGCCTGGGCTCGTTCGCCCAGGATAAATGGGCCACGACCAACGAAAAGCTGGGACCGCTGGTCGATGCGTTGCTGCCCTCCAATGCGGAGGTGATTGCCGACAGCTCGCGCTTTCCCTCCCAATCCGCATCGAGCGGCGGCTTCTGAATCAAATGGCCTGGCTGAAATAAAAATGGCAACCTCGGTTGCCATTTTTGTTAGTGCTTCATTTCTCCGCTGATTGCTTACCAGATCGTCAGCAGGCGCTTGAAGAAACCGCCATCGGCATTGGCATCCGCAATCGTGCCGCCGCCCACCTGTTCCAGCCGCGCATCGGCCACGTTGGCCGAGGCCACGATGCCGCCGCGGATGTCGCGCGTGCGCACGACGCCAGAGAATCGCAATGTGTTGACGTTGTTGTTGAGGCCGATGCGTTTCTCGCCGGCCACCACCAGGTTGCGGTTGGGCAGGACTTCGACGATCGATACCATCAACGTGCCGGTCATGCTGTTGGAGCTGTCGGTCTGGCCCGAACCCTTGAAGGAGTTGCTGCCCGAAGCCGAGAAGTCGGCCGTGTAGAGCGAACCGAACAGGCCGGCCAGCGGCGCCGAGGATCCCGGCCCCTTTTGCGTCAGGCTGGTATCGCGGGTGTTGGTGGTGGCCGACTTGTTGCTGCCGCTGATGGATTCGGAAATGTCGATCTTGATGATGTCGCCGACGTTGTAGCTGGTCGGTTCCTCGAACAGCTGCGCGCTGCTGACGCGGAAGATGGCGCCGTTGTTCTCGACGTTGGCCACCGGGTACGCCGGGCGTACGCTGGTGGGACCGTTGACCATTGGCGCCGGGCTATAGCAGGCGCACAGCGTTGCTGCCAGAGCGCATGCGCCGACCAGGCGGATTTGAATATGCATGACGACACCCCCGAGATTGTTTTCCCGATGATGGTCGTCAAGCGTGTAAGCAGCCGTTAATCGCTTGTAAATGGCGGCAAACAAAAATCAACGGCGGTTAAGCCGGCACTGTTGCAGCGCATTGCAAGGCGCGCTGGGCGGGATGGCGTTTCGGGGCATAATGGGGGCAATTTCACCGATTCCTGCGCAGCCCCTCGCTGTGCGCTTTCCGATATGGCAACAGAAAAAAACCAGCCCAGCGTGCATGACCAGCTTGTCTCAGCCCGCATCCGCGAACGCATCAAGAAGGCGGGCGTGCGCTTTCATGCCAATGACAATATCGCCGCCTTTATCGAAGAGGGCGAGCTCGAGCAATTGCAGGCCGAGGTGCAGGGCAAGCTGGCGGCGGTGCTGGAGAGCCTGGTGATCGATGTCGAGAGCGATCACAACACCCAGGATACGGCCAAGCGCGTCGCCAAGATGTATCTCAATGAAGTGTTTCGCGGGCGCTACCAGGCGCCGCCGGCGGTTACCGAATTTCCTAACATCGAAGGTCTCAACGAATTGATGATCGTGGGGCCGATCACGGTGCGCAGCGCCTGCTCGCATCACCTGTGCCCGATCATGGGCAAGGTCTGGATCGGCGTCATGCCCAACGAGCATTCGAACCTGATCGGCCTGTCTAAATATGCGCGCCTGCTGGAGTGGGTGATGAGCCGTCCGCAGATCCAGGAAGAGGCGGTGTCGCAGGCGGCCAACCTGCTGATGCAGAAGCTGCAGCCCGATGGCCTGGCCATCGTGATGGAAGCCGATCATTTCTGCATGCACTGGCGCGGCGTCAAGGATGTCGATTCGAAGATGATCAACAGCGTCATGCGTGGGTCCTTCCTGCGCAACCCGGACTTGCGGCGCGAGTTCCTGGCCCTGATTACCCAACGTCAACGAGGTTAAGCATGCTGGTCCGTCTGATCTATGCAAGCCGCGCCAAGGCGCCGATCACAGCCGATGCGGTAGATAACATCCTGGCCAGCGCGCGCAAGCGCAACCCCGAATACGGCATCACCGGCGTGCTGTGCTACAGCGACCGCATCTTCGTGCAGGTGCTCGAGGGCGGGCGTGACCAGGTCAACCGGGTGTACGCGCACCTGATGCACGACGAGCGTCATCAAGACCTGATCCTGCTGGGTTACGAAGCGATCGATGAACGGCAGTACTCGTCCTGGACCATGGGCGGTATCCGGCTCGACAAGATCAATCGGTCATTGTTGCTGAAGTATTCGATCAGCAGCGAACTCAATCCCTATCAGGTGTCGAGCTGTGCCACCGTGGCGCTGCTCAACGAGCTGGCGTCGACGGCGGCTTTCACCCAGCGCGACTGATCAGAGTTCGGTGTTAGGCAGATGCCGGATGCCCCATTTGGCCGGATCTGCGTAGGTGATGATCTTGTCGCTGGCGTGCGCCAGGTCGACGATCTCGGGGCGCTGTGGCATCTTCGTCAGGGTTGAATAGAAAACCTTCACGCGCGGCGTGAGCAGGTGGTCGGGGCGCTGGTCGACCACCACCGCGAGTCGTCCGGACTGCATCAGCACACAGGAGCCGGTGGGATAGATGCCGATGGCCTTGACGAAGGCTTCCATCGTGCTGGCGTCGAAATGACCGGCGCTGCCCGCCATGTGGCGAATCGATCGGGCCGGATCCCAGCCTGCCTTGTACGGCCGGTTGGAGGTAATGGCGTCGTACACATCGCACACCGCACCCATCTTGGCCATGATCGAGATCTGCTCGGCTTTCAGATTGAACGGGTAACCGCTGCCATCGATTTTCTCGTGATGGTGCAGCGACACATCGAGCGCGGCCTCGCCGATACCGTCGATCTGCTGCAGGATCGCGTGCCCGGCCACGGTGTGCGAGCGCACCGAGGCAAATTCTTCGGCGGTCAGCTTGGCGGGTTTGTTGAGGATGTCCAGCGGCACCGACATCTTGCCGACGTCGTGCAACAAGCCGGCCATCCCGGCCTGCTTGGCCTGCTCATGCGTCAGTCCCAGCTGGTGCGCCAGCGAAATCATCATCGCGCATACCGCCACCGAATGCATATAGGTGTAATCGTCGGTCGTCTTGAGACGTGCCAGGCTGATCAATGCATCGGCATTGCGCGAGACCGAGGCGGTGATTTCGGTGACCAGTTCGGCCGCATCCTTGACGTCGACCGTCTTGCCCATGCGTGCTTCGGCGAACATGTGAAGCACGGTCGACTTGGACGACGAGATGATGCGGGCGGCCCGCTCGCGCTCCTGGCTGGTGTCGGTGCGTACGCCCGACTTGCGCGGGGCCGTGCCATGGACGGCAGGTGCGTCGACGACGCTGACCTGGGCCACATCGCCATCCTCTTCGTCATCATCGGCATCGTGCTCGGGAGTAACATCGCGGCCCTTGGCCGTGTCGATCAGGATTTCGCGGATCGGACTGGCGCGCAGGGCCTGCAGGTCCTCGATGTTTTCGAGCTTGAATGACTTGCGCCAGAAAGGATGGTTGATCCACGCTCCGGGAATGGAGTGGACGTACATGCCCAGACGCAATTGTTCGGTGGCGATGGATTTCAACATATCTAATCCACCAGGTCTTATGCCTGGTGTTGTCTTGCCCTGCCGGAAAACGGCTTCAATGACCCCTGTGTGAAGCAACGCCTGTTGCAGCACTTTCGCCTACAGCCGGTCCGAATAAACGAGTCCATCGTAGCAGAATGTTTTTTGTTTGAGAGAGACGCGGCGGGCCGCCGACACTTAATTTTTCTCTCCCGCCGACGAATAGTTATGCACGGAAAATTTCTGATGTTTTCTTGCACGTTCCTGACCATTGGCTGACAGCGCAATGCAAAACGGCGACCCTCAGGCCGCCGTTGATGTGGGTACCAATCTCCATCGGGATGGCTTACTTTTTCAGCGGAGGCGCATAGGGGTTGCTGGTCAGCAAGCGCAGGAAGCTGGCGAGGCAGGCAATGCCGGCGAAGGCCGCACCAAAGCCCAGCGCAAAGCGCGAACCGTGGATCTCGGACAGATTGAAGCAAAGCGCCACCAGCGAGGCGCCAATGCTCTGGCCCAGCAGGCGCGCCGTGGCGACGATGCCGGAGGCGCCGCCGCTGCGATGCGGTGGCGCGCTGGTCATCAGGGCCTTCAGGTTGGGCGACTGGAAGAAGCCAAAGCCCATGCCGCAGATCAGCATGCGCCAGCTGATTTCCCACACGGTGGGGGCGGCGGGCATGAAGGTCATCGTCAGCAGGCCGGCACACAGCATCGCCAGCCCGACGCCACCGAGGATGCCGACCGGATAGCGGTCCGACATGCGACCTGCAATCGGCGCCATGATGGCCACCGCCACCGGCCATGGCGTCATCAGCAGGCCGATCTCGACCTGGCTGCGCCCGAGGTCATGATGAAAGAAGAACGGCAACGACACGAAGGCCAGGCCTTGTGCCGCAAACGAACACACGGCGGTGATGGCCGAGAGCGAAAACATGGGATGGCGAAACAGGTCGACCGGCATCATCGGCGCCGGATGACGCAGCTCGCGGCGCAGCAGGAAAGCGCCGCAGACCAATGCCGCGGCCAGTTCAAGGCCGACGATATTGCCCTGGGCCTGATGTGCGCCTTCGCCGATGGCCAGGATCAGCAGGCCGAAGGTGGCGGCATTGAGCAGGGCGCTGCGTACATCGAATGCATAAGCCGACAGCGCGGTGTGCGGCAGCGAGGGGATCGCCAGCACCACCGCGATGATGCCCAGCGGCACATTGACCGCAAACAACCAGGGCCACGGTGCGATGGCCAGGATGGCCGAGGCCACGCTGGGCCCGACGGTAAAGGAAATGGCCACGATCAGCGTATTGAGCCCGACCCCGCGACCCAGCGAGCGGGTGGGGTAGATGAAGCGGATCAGTGCGGTGTTGACGCTCATGATGCCGGCGCCGCCCAACCCCTGCAGGAAGCGCGCCACCACCAGCGACGGCAGCGACCAGGCCACCGCGCACAGCAGCGAGGCCACCGTAAACAGCACCAGGCCCCATATGTAGATGCGCCGATAGCCGACGATTTCGCCCAGCGCCGCCAACGGCAGCAGCGACACCATCATGGCCAGCTGGTAGGACGTGACAATCCATACCGATGCCGCCGGGGTGGTATTGAGGTCGGCCGCCATGGCGGGCAGGGCGGTATTGGCGATGGCGGTGTCCAGCGTGGCCAACCCGACCGCGATGAGCAGGGTCAGGATGGCGCGACCGCGCTGGTCGGGTGGCAGGCCATCGCCGGCGACGACCGGCTGCGGGGTGGGACAGGGGGCGTCGGCGGATGAGGGCAGCGAAGACATGTGAGATCGGCAGATGGAGCGGCCAGGCCGCAGGCGGGCGCCGGCAACCTGTTGCTCTCTATATATAAGGTAAGAAAACCGTGTGGCCACCCTTGCGCTGGCAGCCGGCTCCCATGATAGCGGGGAAACGCCGGCCACGCTGGCCATTGCCCGGCTGGCAAGCCGGTACGTTATCATGCTGTTTTGCGCTGGCGTGGTCGGCGCGCTTTTATTGATGACGGAGTAGGAATGGCCAATCAGCAGTTGTCGGAGCGCCTGTGCGCATGGATCGATCAGCATTTCGATGAAGAGGTCGGCGTGTTGCAGCAATTGGTCCGGATTCCTACCGACACGCCACCGGGCAACAATGCCCCGCATGCCGATGCAGTAGCCGAACTGGTCGAACGCTGGGGTTGGCATGCCGAGAAACACGTGGTGCCGCAGCAGCAGGTGCTGGACTATGGCATGCAGAGCGTGACCAACCTGATCGTGCGTCGCCCTTACGCCGACGGCGGCCCCACCGTGGCCCTCAATGCGCATGGCGACGTGGTGCCGCCGGGCGAGGGTTGGCAGCACGACCCGTATGGCGGCGAGATTGACGACGGTCGCATCTACGGGCGCGCTACGGCCGTCTCCAAGGGCGACTTCGCCAGCTATATCTTTGCCGTGCGCGCACTGGAGTCGCTGGGCGTCGATTTGCGCGGCGCGCTGGAACTGCATTTCACCTATGACGAGGAATTCGGCGGTCTGTTGGGACCGGGCTGGCTGCTGGAGCAAAAACTGACCAAGCCGGACTACGTGCTGGCCGCCGGCTTCAGCTACAACGTGGTGACCGCGCACAATGCCTGCCTGCAGTTCGAAGTGACGGTGCATGGCCGCGCCACCCACGGCTCGATGCCCGAGACCGGGCATGACGCATTGCAGGCCGCCAATGCCATTCTCAATGCCATCTACGGCGCGCTGCCGGGCTTGAAGGAAATCCGTTCGGCGATTCCCGGCATTACCCATCCGACCATGATCGTGGGGCGTATCGATGGTGGTACCAACACCAACGTGGTGCCGGGCAAGGTGGTGCTCAAGATGGACCGTCGCATGATTCCCGAGGAAGATCCGACCCAGGTCGAGGCCGGTGTGCGCAAGCTGATCGAAGATGCGGTGGTCGGCCTGCCGGGTATCCGGGTCGAGATTCGCCGGCTGCTGCTGGCGCGTGCGCTGCGCCCGCTGCCAGGCCACGAGCGCCTGGTTGAGAGCCTGTTGCGGCATGCCGGCGATGTCATGGGCGACACCCTGACCACGTTTGGCTCGGCGCTCTATACCGATGCCCGCCTGTATGGCGAACATGGCATCCCGGTGGTGCTGTTTGGCGCCGGACCGCGCACATTGATGGAATCCAACGCCAAGCAGGCGGACGAAAACCTGGCGCTGGAAGACCTGCGGCGCGCCACCAAGGTGGTGGCCCTGATGCTGCTGGATTTTGTCGGCCCGGACCAGCAGGTTGCATAAAGACGCCAGGATCAAGCGCATGCCCAATGCCATCGAACACCTGAATTCGACGCCTGAGCCGCGGCCGGGATACCTGGGATTGTCGTTCAGGCAATTGTTGCTCGCGGCCTTCCTGCTGATTGCCGGTTTGCTCAGCGCGACCTCGATTCACGCCTTGTTCACGCTCGAGCGCATGGCCAGCAACAGCAGCCAGACCGCGCGCCAGGCGGTGCAACTGACCGAGGCCGCGCAGCGACTGGCCGAGCGCACGGTGGCCATGGAGCGCAGCGCGCGCCAATACCTGGTGCTGGATGACCCGGTGTTTCATGATCGTTTCGTCGAAGCACGCGACCAGGCGCGCCAGGCCATCAATGAACTCTCCGACGCCTTGCCGCTGGCGCCGCGCGAGTTGTATGGCCAATGGACGCTCTATATAGAAGAGGCGTCGGCCGTGCTGGAGTCCGAGCAGCGTCGCGACAAGGCCGAGCAACTCAAGGTGTTCCAGGATTTCTCGCGCCTGCCCGCGCTCAACGAGCGGCTGGCGCTGGAAAGCCGGCGCGAGGTCGACCGCCGCAACAACGCGCTGTCGACCGCGCTTGAGCAGCAGCGCCGCATGCTCACGCTGCAGGTGGTGGGGGCGATCCTGCTGGCGGTGCTGCTGGCGTTCTGCTTCGGACTTTGGTTGTCGCGTCCGCTGGCGCGGCTGGAGCATGCCATCGGACGCCTGGGCGATAACCGCTTCGACCAGCCGATCGATGTGCGTGGTCCGGCCGATATTCGTCGCCTGGGACAGCAACTGGACTGGTTGCGCCTGCGCCTGGCCGACCTGGAAGCCGAGAAGTCGCGCTTCCTGCGTCATGTGTCGCACGAACTGAAGACGCCGCTGGCGGCGCTGTGCGAGGGCGCCGCCTTGCTCGACGATGGCGTGGCCGGGCAGCTGTCGGACAATCAGCGCGAGATTGCCCGCATCCTGCGCCAGAATACGCAGTCGCTGCAGACCCAGATCGAAGACTTGCTGCGCTATAACGAGCTGGCATTCGATGCCCAGCGCCTGCACCCGGTGCCGGTGGATCTGCGGGCATTGCTGCACAAGGTGATCGATGACCAGCGGCTGCAATGGCTGGCGCGTGAGTTGCGGGTCGAAGTCGACGGCAGCGCGCGCATGGTGCTGGTGGATCCGGAGAAGATGGCCATTGCGCTGGCCAACCTGCTGTCGAATGCCGTGCGTTTCAGCCCCGAGGGCGGTTTCATCCGTTTCCTGCTGGCCGATGTTCCGGGTGCGGTGCGGGTAGAATGCATCGACCAGGGCCCTGGCGTGGCGCCGACCGACACGGCGCGCATCTTCGAGCCGTTCTACCAGGGCTTGCACCAGCCGTCCGGTGCCCGGCGCGGCAATGGTATCGGTTTGTCGGTGGTGCGCGAGTACGTGCATGCGCACGGCGGGCGCGTGCAGTTGGTGCCGCGCGACGGCGGCGCCCATTTCAGAATAGAGTTACCCGATGAAAAACAAGATTGAGCGCCTGTTGCCACTGGCAATGGTTTTTTCCCTGGCATTGCTGGGGGCCTGCACCACGCCGGCGGTCGAGCCGCCGACGTCGACGATCAAGTTGATCCACTCGCCCAGCAATGTCGATGAATTGCTGGTCTATGGCATCCAGATACGGAAGATGTCGCCCGCCGAATTGGGACGCGAACTGCAACGGGCCAATGCCAACCCGACCGGGCCGGCCAATGTCGTGCGGCGTGCCATGCTGCTGGCGGCCACCCGCGACCCGATCGAATTGGCGCGTGCCGAAGCCCAGTTATGGAACGTGATGGCCGATAACAGCGTCGAAGCGGACAAGCTCAAGCCGCTCGTGCAATTGCTGGTGGGCCACTACAGCGATCTGCGCCGGGTGGCTGACAACGCCGAGAAGTCTGCCGGCCAGGCGCGCGATGCGCAGCGCAAGGTGGATCTGCTCAACGAAAAGCTCGAAGCCCTCAAGAATATCGAACGGAGCTTGCCCGCCACCGGCAAGTGAGCCTGGCGCTGGCTCCGTTCCCGAACCGGAGCCACGATGGAAAACAATACGCAGTTTGCGCCACTTCTACTGGTCGACGACGACCCTGACCTGCTACGCCTGCTGACCTTACGCCTCAATGCGGCCGGTTATCGGGTCGTGGGCGTGGGCAGCAGCGAGGCCGCGCTGGCGCAGCTTGCCATCACCTCTCCCGCATTGGTGATTACCGATGTCCGCCTGCCGGGCATGGATGGCCTGGCGCTGTTCGACGAAATCCGCAGTCGCCAGCCGACCCTGCCGGTCATCCTGCTGACCGCCCACGGGACGATCCCCGATGCGGTCGATGCCACCACCCGCGGTGCCTTCGCCTACCTGACCAAGCCATTTGACAGCGCCGTGCTGCTCGACAAGATCGCCCAGGCGTTGAGTCTCTCGTCGCCAGCCGTCGAAGGCGACGAGCAGGCCTGGCGCGCTGATATCGTCAGTCGCAGCCAGCGGGTGGCCGAATTGCTGGCAGAGGCGCGGCTGGTGGCCGCCTCCGACGCCAGCATCATGATTCGTGGCGATAGCGGCACCGGCAAGGAATTGCTGGCGCGCGCCATCCATCGCGCCAGTCCGCGTGCGGGCAAGCCTTTCGTGGCCCTCAATTGCGGCGCTATTCCCGAGCAGTTGCTCGAGTCAGAGCTGTTCGGTCATGTGAAGGGCGCTTTCACCGGCGCCGTGGAGCACCGCGAGGGTTTGTTCCAGGCCGCAGACGGCGGCACCTTGTTCCTGGACGAGATCGGTGACATGCCGGTGCCGCTGCAGGTCAAGCTGCTACGGGTATTGCAGGAAAGAAGCGTGCGCCAGGTGGGGGCCAACCAGGCGCGCGAGGTGGATGTTCGTATCATCTCGGCGACCCATCGCGACCTGGAAGTGGCCATGGCCGATAGCCAGTTTCGCGAAGACCTGTATTACCGGCTCAACGTCGTGACGCTCAACCTGCCATCGCTGGGTGAGCGTCGTGAGGACATTGCGCTGCTGGCCAATCACTTCCTCAAGACGATCGGGGCCAAGTATGCCAAGCGCCTGACCGGGTTTGCCCCGGATGCGCTGGAGATGCTGAGTCTGGCGCAGTGGCCGGGAAACGTGCGGCAACTCTATAACGTCGTGGAGCAGGTGTGCGCGTTGTCGCCCGTGGCGTTGATCCCGGCTTCGCTGGTGCAACGCGCGCTGCAGGTGCCGGCGCTGGATCGCCTGCGTTATGCCGAGGCGAAGCAGAAATTCGAGCGTGACTACCTGATCCGCCTATTGAAGTTGACTGATGGCAATGTGTCGGATGCTGCGCGCCTGGCCGATCGCAACCGTACCGAGTTCTACCGGCTGCTGCAAAAGAACGGACTCGATCCACGGATGTTTCGTGGTGGGGAAGAGGGCGTCGTCACTGAGCGACAGGAATGAGTCCTTTGCAATCAATCACTTATGCCCACATCGCGGTCAGCCGTCGCCGGTGCCCGACGAAAACAGGCGATTTTTAGCCTCTCAGGTGCAGGCTTTTATAGGGGAGTCACGCAAGTCATTGAAAGTTAAACGGTTTTTTGGTCTGGCACGGCGCTTGCGAAGAACCAGGTAGCCGGCCGCGATTGTGCTGCCCATGCTTATTCTTTACTAATATAAGGAGAACACCATGGAAAAGACCAAACTGACCGCCAAGCTGCTTGCCGCCTCCCTTGCTACCGCGCTGATTGCGGCGCCCCTGGCCCAGGCTGCAGATTCTACTAATAGTAGTGATTCCGGCCACAAGTCCGGACAGACTGCCGGTGCTTATGTCGATGACTCGGTCATCACTGCCAAGGTAAAGGCGGCGCTGGTGGAAGACAAGCAGGTTTCCGCCACCAAGATCAAGGTAACCACCAAGGCCGGGGTCGTGACGTTGCGCGGATCGGTGCCTAGTGCCGAAGCGGGCCAACATGCATTGCAGCTGGCCGCCGGGGTCGAGGGCGTCAAGGACGTCAAGAGTGACCTCACCGTAAAGAGCAGTTAATGAGAAGGCGGGCTGGGACGGCCGCTATCTGACCTGCTGCTTGATGGCGCCGTCCGTTTTTCCTCCCGCCTTACTTATATAGATAGAGATAAAGCCTGAACAAATGCCCGCCCCGCGAGGGGCGGGCATTTGGTTTTATGGCGTGATTGCAGAGCCGCATTGCCCGCAAAGCGTTGCGGGTCGTGGTCTTGCGTGGATTCCTTAGTCTGTTGTCAGTCCCCGGCGTAAATTATTTTGCATAATTGTTTAAAAAGTACTTGCACGGTGGTTAGGCCGTTGCTATAGTTCGCCCCCTGCTGACGCAACGCAGAAAAGCGGAGTGAAGAACGAAGCGAAGTTGCGAGCGAAAGCGGGTGAGATTGAAGTAGTTTTAAATGGGTTGTTTTGGCAAATAAGTACGCAAGTACGAAGCGCTAAAAACAAGCGATTTAAAAAGTTTGAGAAGAGCGAAAATAGTAGTTGACGCGATTCAAAAACAACTTCATAATCTCGTTTCTCTGCTGCTGACAAACAAAACGATTTGTTGGCGACGCAAGCGAAGCGAAAGCGACGCGGTGCGACAGAAAAGATCTTTAAAAATTAACAGCCGATAAGCGTGGGCGTTTAATGGAAGCGACAGAC
>NZ_JAIUCY010000015.1 GCF_020179755.1 Herbaspirillum sp. alder98 | reverse complement strand
AAACGACTTCGCGCCGATGATAGTGCTGCAACCAGTGTGAAAGTAGGTCATCGTCAGGCTAGTATTCTGCATCACCCCATCCTCTGACGAGGGTGGGGTGTTTGCTTTTGCGCGGCCGCTTTGTATCGCCTCTATGCCGCTACCTCGACATATCCCCCATCCCCTCTGCTGAAACACTAAAAGACCCCGGGTACCGGCCTTCGCCGGCACGACGAGGGTGTTGATAACTTATTCATCGCTACCCGCGTAACCAGTCCACCGCACCACCACTTACCCAACACCTCTACCCCCATCCCCGTCGTACTGACGAACGTCAGTACCCAGCGTCGTCCGCCACATATCCAGAACACTGCTCGCTGAAAGACCCACGCAGCGAAATAACAGACGAAAAAAAACCGGCGAAATACGCCGGTTTCTTATCGCAACCCGAAGGCCGCATAACTTTTCGCAGCTTAGAACTTGTAAGCCACACGCGCCACGGCAAAATTCACGCCGCCGTTCGGTTGCTTGATGCCGCCGTTGGAAAAGTGCTGCAGGCGGAAACCCAGATCCAGGCCGTTGTTGAACACATAGCCGGCGCCCACGTGGTCGCCGAACTGGAATGCGGTCGACAACACCTTGTCGTTGTTGCGGTAGAGCTTCGAGAACAGGTGCACGCCAATACCGGCTTCGCCGTAGAAACCCTTGCCGTCGTCGCGCTGGAAGCGGAACACCGGTGTCAGGCCGATATCGACCAGGTTGCCGCTGCTGTTAGTGTTGTTGTAATGGTTCATGCGCCAGTTGGCCAGCGACAGGTCCCAGTAGCCACCGATGTGGGTGCCATTGGATTGCCAGAAATTCCAGTTAGGACCCCAGTTCCATTGCGCGCCCAGACGAACCAGCTGGGTGCTGTTGCCCGTGCCATATTCAACCGACACGCCATCGACTGCGTAGCTAGGCGCTGTAAAGGCAAACGTTGCGATGCCGGCGACAGCCAGTTTAGCTACCAGGCTCTTCAATTTGGTCATAAGTCCTCTTTCGACGCGAAATGTGTAATTGGTATTGAGTGAATCGGGCCAATGCCAAGCCTGAAGCTCGGAACGTCCACGATGACGCCGTATTCTCTCACAATCGTTAGAATTGCATACTCGCACATTCGAATTTGGAATCGAATAGTTTCGGCTATCCGCGCCACCAAAGCGGCCCCGCGCGGGGCGTTCCTATGCTGGCTGATCGTCCCGCATCCATCCACGCGAACAGTCGACCGCACGGTGCCAGCGATACAGCAATTGTTCACGTTGGGCATGATCCATCTGCGGCTCGAAGCGTCGATCCACCTGCCACAGCGAGGCGATTTCTTCGATCGAGCTCCAGAAGCCGGTGGCCAGGCCAGCGAGGAAGGCGGCGCCCAGCGCCGTCGTTTCGGTGACCTGCGGGCGCACCACCGGCACCCCCAGCATGTCGGCCTGGAACTGCATCAGCAGGTCGTTGCGGGCGGCGCCGCCATCGACGCGCAACTCGCTCAATGCAATAGAGGCATCCTTTTGCATCGCATCGAGCACATCGGCGGTCTGGTAGGCGATGCTTTCCAGTGCGGCGCGGGCAATGTGCGCCGAGGTCGCGCCGCGCGTGAGGCCGCTGATGCTGCCGCGGGCATACGGGTCCCAGTGTGGCGTGCCCAGGCCGGTGAAGGCCGGCACGAAGTAGACACCGCCGTTATCCTTCACCTGCGCGGCCAGGGTTTCGATATCGCCCGACTTGCGAATGATGCCAAGGCCGTCACGCAGCCATTGCACCACCGCGCCGGCGACGAAGATACTGCCCTCCAGCATGTAGGACACATCGCGTGGCTGCTCCTTGCCCGCAAAGCTCCAGCCGATCGTGGTCAATAACTTGTTATGCGACACCGCAGGCTTGGCGCCGGTCTGCATCAGCATGAAACAACCGGTGCCATAAGTATTCTTGACCATCCCTTCGCGCAGGCACACCTGGCCAAAGGTCGCCGCCTGCTGGTCGCCGGCGATGCCGGCAATGGGCAGCGCACGGCCAAACCACTTGGCGTCGGTATGGGCAGCGATGCCGCTGCTGGCCACCACCTGCGGCAGCAGGGATTCGGGGATATCCAGCAGCGCCAGCAGTTGGCTGTCCCAGCACCCGCGATGGATATCGAATAACAGGCTGCGCGAGGCATTGCTGCTATCGGTCACATGCTGGCCGCTCAGCTTGTAGATCACCCACGAGTCGACCGTGCCGAAGGCCAGCTCGCCACGCTCGGCGCGGGCTCGTGCGCCCTCTATATGTTGCAGGATCCAGTGCAGCTTGGTGCCGGAAAAATAAGCATCCAGCACCAGGCCGGTACGGCGCAGGAACAACTCTTCGTGGCCTTGCTCCCGCAGCTGGTCGCATAACTGCGCGGTGCGACGATCCTGCCAGACGATGGCAGGGCAGATCGGTTCACCGGTGGCGCGATCCCACACCACGGTGGTCTCGCGCTGGTTGGTGATGCCGACCGCACTGATATCGCCGGCGTCGATGCCGTGATTCTTCAACACCGCTTGCGCCACCTCCAGCTGGGAGCGCCAGATATCGTTGGCATCATGTTCGACCCAACCCGATTGGGGATAGTGCTGGGGAAATTCCTTCTGTTCAGTGGCGGTGATCTGTCCCAGGCGATCAAACAGGATCGCCCGCGAACTGGTGGTGCCCTGGTCGAGGGCGAGAATGTAGCGGCTCATGGCCTGTCTCCCGAATAGCTCTTGTTGTGATGGGGGTGCGAAAGGTCTTAGGGCCGATAACTATATTCCAGGCGTCCCGCCACGTCCACGCGCAGCTTGAGCACATGACCTGAAAGCGGATACCGGCGCAGCTCTTCTTCGCTGCGCCCATGGCGACCGGTGGTGATGTAGAGCGTGCGCAGGTCGGCACCGCCAAAGGCCACCATGGTCGGGCAACGGGCCGGCAGCCGTACCTCCTGCAGGATCTCGCCTTGCGCCGACAGGCGCAGCACGCGGGCGCCTTCGAACATCGCTACCCAATAGGCGCCTTCGCTGTCGACCGCCGCGCCGTCGGGACGCCCGCCATAATCGGCAGCGCTCTTGTCGCTGTCGAACTGGCGCAGCAGGCGGCAGTTGGAGGTGGCGCCGGTCGCCAGGTCGAAGTCATAGACATTGATGCGGTGGCTCGGCGTATTGCTGTGGTACATCAGCCGCTGGTCGGGACTGAAGGCCACGCCATTGGAGGTCACCACGGCATGGTGCGCATCGCGCAGCACGTCGCGCTCGAAGCTGTACAGGGTGCCGCCGTCGCGGTCGCGCGGCTCGTAGATGGTGCCGCACCAGAAACGACCGGCGGCATCGCAGCGGCCATCGTTGAAGCGGATGCGCTCAGTGTCGTAGGGCGCCTCCAGCAACGGCGCCAGCGCGCCGGTGCCGGTATCGAGATGGGCCATGCCTGAGCGCAGCGCCACCACCAGTCCACCCTGCGCATGCCGGGCAATCGCGCCAGGTTCGTGCGGCATGGGCCAGCTCTGGTGCTGCCCGCGCTCGACCTGCAGGCGATGCACCGCCTTGCCCGGGATGTCGATCCAGTACAGCGCGCCTTCCTCGGCGTGCCAAAGTGGCGACTCGCCCAGCAGCATGGGCTGGTCGAAGGCGGTCTCGAGCTGGTCGGCGGCGATGATGTCGTGGGTCATGTGGCAGTTCCGTAATAACAGAAAGGGCCATTATGCGCCGACGCCATCAATTCATAAACCATCCGCCGTCGCGTCTGATGGCGATTGGGCAGGGCGCAGCCGGACGAAAAAAAACGGCATGCGCGTCATCACGCATGCCGTCTGATGCTGCAAGTTTGATGGTCTAACTGATCAGTTGGACCAGCCACCGTCGATCATGTGGATCGAACCGGTGGTGAAGTTGGATTCGTCCGACGCCAGGTACAGCGCCAGTGCAGCCACTTCTTCCGCACGGCCGATGCGGCCCATCGGCTGGCGGCCGACGAAGGCGGCGCGCACTTCGGCTTCGCTCTTGCCGCTTTCCTTGGCCTGGGTGCTGATGCGCTGGTTCAGCGATGGCGACTCGATGGTGCCCGGGCAGATTGCATTGCAACGCACGCCCTGGGCTACGAAGTCAGCCGCGACCGACTTGGTCAGGCCGACCACGGCGGCCTTGCTGGCGCCATAGGCAAAGCGGTTGGCGACGCCCTTCACGCTCGATGCGGCCGAGGCGATGTTGACGATCGAGCCAGCCTTCTTGGCCAGCATGCCCGGCAGCACGGCGCGGATGGTGTGGAACATGGCCTTGGCGTTCAGGTTGAACGAGAAATCCCAGGCCTTGTCATCGCATTCCAGGATATTGCCGGCGGCCACATAGCCGGCGCAGTTGAACAGCACGTCGATGGTGCCGACGTCGGCCACCAGCTTCTTGATGGCGGTGTCATCGGTCACGTCCAGGATGTGGGTCTCGACGCCGGCGATACCGGCCAGCTGGTCCAGGTGCTGACGGCTGATGTCGGTGGCGATCACGCGCGCGCCTTCACGGGCGAACAGCTCGGTCGACGCGCGACCGATACCCTGTGCGGCAGCGGTGATGAGGACGGTCTTGCCGGCGAGGCGTCCGGTGGATGCAGACATGGTGATTCCTTTTTTTAAATGAGTTTTCGTTGTGCCAGGTTCTTGAACAATGCAGACAGACCAAAGGTCCACGGCGCCGTCTTGTCGCTGAAGTTTACCGTATTGACCAGCGCCCCGAGTCGCGGCGTGGCGATCGTCACGATATCGGCTACCTGGTGCGTGAAGCCCTGGCCCGGACCGAAACGGTCCTGGGTCGGCGCGAACATGGTACCCAGGAACAATACCAGGCCGTCGGGGTACTGGTGGTTGTGGCCGATGGCGTGTTCCACCAGTTGCAGCGGGTCACGGCTGATCATCGACATCGAACTGCTGCCCTTGAGCGTAAAGCCTTCGGTGCCGTCGACCCGCATTGTAAGTTCGGCGCGGCGCACGTCGTCAATTGAAAACTTTGCATCGAACAGGCGAATAAAAGGCCCCACCGAGCACGAGGCGTTATTGTCCTTGGCCTTGCCCAGCAGCAGCGCGCTGCGGCCTTCGAAGTCGCGCAGGTTGACGTCGTTGCCGAGCGCCGCACCCACCACTTTGCCGCGGCTGTTGATGGCCAGCACGATCTCGGGTTCGGGGTTGTTCCAGACCGACTTCGGATGGATCCCGACCTCGTCGCCCAGGCCCACCGACGACAGTGGCTGCGCCTTGGTGAAGATCTCGGCGTCGGGGCCGATGCCCACTTCCAGGTATTGCGACCAGACACCCTGCTGCAGCAGCACTTCCTTGAGCTTGGCCGCTTCGGGCGAGCCCGGCACCACGCTCGACAGGTTGTCGCCGATCACCGCCGTGATGGCCTGGCGTACCGCTTCGGCACGGCCTGCATCGCCGCGCGCCTGTTCTTCGATCACACGCTCCAGCATGCTGGCCACGAAGGTCACGCCGCTGGCCTTGACCGCCTGCAGGTCGATCGGCGCCAGCAGCCATGGGCGCGTGCTGTCGCGCTTGCTGGCGTCGGCGTTGTCGAGCAGCTCCTGCAGCGATGCCAGACGCGGCGCGTTGGCGCCCTTGACCACTGCCGCCGGGTCGTCCAGCTCAAGCAACTGGCTCGACGTGGCGGCGATGCCGCTGAGGTCGTAGACGCCCTCGGCATCGACCTTGACCAGCACGGGGCCGACGCCCGGTTGCCAGATGCGGCCGACCAGGGTGGCGTGGGCGTGGTCTTCGGGCAGGTGCGCCTCGATCGTGTAAGTGTGTGCCATTTTCTAATTCCTTGGTTGTGGGTGGGGGCTGCCACGATCAGGTTACCCCGGGTTGGTCGCGCCGGTCCGGTGCGACCCGTATAAGCAAAAATGCCGCTGGTCTTGACGACCAGCGGCAGTAACGACATGCGATGCTCAGGTATAGACCCCGATGTGCCAGGGGACGAACTCATCCTGGCCATAGCCGTGCAATTCGCTCTTGGTCTTCTTGCCCGAGGCGGTATCGAGGATCATCTGGAAGAAGCGTTCGCCGATCTGCTGCGGTGTCGCCAGGCCATCGGCGATCTCGCCGCAGTTGATGTCCATGTCCTCTTCCTGGCGCTGCCACAGGGCCGTGTTGGTCGCCAGTTTGAGCGATGGCGACGGCGCGCAGCCATAGGCCGAACCGCGCCCGGTGGTGAAGCAGATCACATTGGCGCCGCCGGCTACCTGACCGGTGGCCGAGATCGGGTCGTAGCCCGGTGTGTCCATGAAGACGAAACCGTGCGCCGTCACCGTCTCGGCATACTTGTACACGTCCACCAGGTTGGTGGTGCCGCCCTTGGCGACCGCGCCCAGCGATTTCTCGAGGATGGTGGTCAGCCCGCCCGCCTTGTTGCCGGCCGAGGGATTGTTATTCATTTCGGCATCGTTCTTGGCGCAATATTCTTCCCACCAGTCGATGCGCGCCAGCAGCTTATGGCCCACTTCGGAAGACACCGCGCGGCGCGTCAGCAAATGCTCGGCGCCGTAGATTTCCGGCGTTTCCGACAGGATCGCGGTGCCGCCATGGCGCACCAGCAGGTCGACTGCCGCGCCCAGCGCCGGGTTGGCGGTGATGCCGGAATAACCGTCAGAGCCGCCGCATTGCAGGCCCAGCGTCAGATGCTTGGCCGGCACCGGCTCGCGCACCACGCCATTGGCCGCCGGCAGCATCTTCTTGATCTTCTCAATGCCCAGCGCCACCGTCTTGGCCGTGCCGCCGGTGCTCTGGATAGTGAAGGTATGGAAGAACTCGCCTTCCTTCAGGTCGTGGCTTTCCATCAGGCCCGAGATCTGGTTGGTCTCGCAACCCAGGCCGACCACCAGCACGGCGGCGAAGTTGGGATGCTTGGCATAGCCGGCCAGCGTGCGACGCAGCATCTGCAGCGGCTCGCCCAGCGAGTCGACCGCGCAACCCAGGCCGTGGGTCAGCGCCACCACGCCATCGACGTTGGGGAATTCGGCCAAGACCTCGGGATGGATGTCGCGACGGAAATAGTCGGCGATGGCGCGCGCGGCGGTGGCCGAGCAATTGACCGAAGTCAGCACGCCGATGTAGTTGCGGGTGGCGACCCGGCCGTCCGGACGCACGATGCCCATGAAGGTGGCCGGCTGGTCGACGAAGTCGACCGGTTTCACGTCGGCCCCGAAGTGGTGCTCGCGCGAGAATTCTGCCATCGCCAGATTGTGCGTGTGCACGTGCTGACCTGGCTCGATGGCTTGGCTGGCGGTGCCGATGATCTGGCCATAGCGCTTGACCGGCTCGCCGGCGGCGATGGCGCGGGTGGCCATCTTGTGTCCGGCAGGAATCAGGCCCTGGACCTTGAGTCCGGACTCTTCTTCCAGCACCGTGCCGGACATCAGCTGCCGGCGCGCAATGACGACATCATCGACCGGATTCAATCGAATGATGGGAGAAATAGGTTTCATGGTGATCTCGGTGAGAACGTAACGAACTTGGCTAACGAAACCCGGGTGGATGTCACGCATCCACCGGGCGATGGCTATCGTCTTACTTGGCTGCGAACTGTGTCAGGTCAGGCATCGGGCTACCGACCCATTGCTGGTAGATGCCGGCCAGCTTGCCGCTCTTCAGGTTGACAGCGATCCAGTCGTTGAGCCACTTCTCGAGTGCCGGTTCATTCTTGCGGATGCCGATGGCATAAGGAATATCCTTGATCGCGAACTTGGTTTCGATGTTCTTGGAAGGGTTCTGCTTGGCCACGGCGCTGGCCAGCGAGTTAGGCGTGCAGAACGCATCCACCTGGCCCGACACGATGGCGGCAGTCACGGTGGCGTCGTCATCGAAGCGCACGATGGTGGTGCCCTTTGGCGCCAGCGGGGTCAGCAGCGAATCCTGCATGTTGCCGCGCACCACGGCCACGCGCTTGCCGGCCAGGTCGTTGAGGCTCTTGATGTTTTCACCCTTGGCTGCGGCCACCACGAACTGCGAGGCGCCGTACGGTTGCGAGAACGACACCACCTTCTGGCGTTCCGGCGTGATCGAGAACGATGCGATCACCATGTCGGCCTTGCCGGTCATCAGGAACGGAATGCGGTTGGGGCCGGTGACCTGCACGATCTCCAGTTCCACGCCCAGGTCCTTGGCCAGGGCGCGCGCAGTTTCCACATCCGAACCCTGAGGTTCCAGCTTGGCGCTGGTCATGCCGAACGGCGGCGCGCCCAGGTCGATGGCGACCAGCACTTTCTTGCGGGCCTTGATATCAGCCAGCGCATCGGCATGCGCGACCTGCGCGAAGCAGGTCAGGCCCAGTACCACGGCGGCGGCTTTCTTGGTGAAATTGAGTAAGGTATTCATTTATGTCTCCTGAGATGAAAAGGTACTTCTAAGTACTTCTGACTATGTGCGGATCAGAGATCGCTGGATACAAACTTCTGCAACTCGGCAGTCTTGGGGTTGGAAAACAGTTCATCCGGCGGGCCCACTTCCCATACCTGGCCCTGGTGCATGAAGACCAGCACATCGGCCAGTTTGCGCGCAAACGCCATTTCGTGGGTCACCAGCACCATGGTCATGCCCTGCTTGGCCAGGTCTTCCATGACCTTGAGCACTTCCGAGGTCAGCTCCGGATCGAGCGCCGAGGTCACCTCGTCGAACAGCATCAGCTCCGGCGCCATCGCCAGCGAGCGGGCAATCGCCACGCGTTGCTGCTGGCCGCCCGAGAGCTGCTCGGGATAAGCTTCTTTCTTTTCTTCCAGGCCCACCAGCTGCAGCACGTTACGGGCGATCTTCTTGGCCTCGTCGGACGACATCTTCTTGATGGTCGTCAGCGCCAGCGTGATGTTGCGTTCCACCGTCAGGTGCGGGAACAGGTTGTAGCTCTGGAACACGATGCCCACCTGCTTGCGCAATTCGCGCAGGTTGAGGCGGTCGGGGTGATGGATGTCGTGGCCGCACACGTTGATGTTGCCGGCGTCGACTTTTTCGAGTCCGTTCAGGCAGCGCAACAGGGTGCTCTTGCCGGAGCCGCTGCGACCGATGATGGCGACCATCTGGCCCTTTTCCACATCCAGGGAGACGCCGTTCAACACCTTGTTCGTGCCGAAGCTCTTGTGCAGATCCTTGATCTTAACGATTGCTGACATTCAATTTCCTTTCGAAGTGCTTGGACAGCGCCGACAGCGGGTAGCAGAGGCAAAAATAGATCAGCGCCACACAACCGAATACGGTGAAGGGCTGGAAGGTCGAGTTATTGATGATCTGGCCGGCCCGGGCCAGGTCGACAAAGCCGATCACCGAGGCCAGCGAGGTGTTCTTGACGATCTGCACCATGAAGCCGACGGTGGGCGGGGTGGCGATCTTGACCGCTTGCGGCAGGATCACCTTGGTCAGTTGCTCGAAGCGGTTGAAGCCCAGGCATTCCGACGCTTCCCATTGGGTCTTGGGCACCGCCTGGATGCAACCGCGCCAGATCTCGCCGAGGAAGGCGGCGCAGTAGATCGCAAACGAAATGCCAGCCGCCACCAGTGGCGTCAACTTGAAGCCGGCGATGGCCAACCCGAAGTACGACACGAACAGGATCACCAGCAGCGGGATGCCCTGGACGATCTGGATGTACCAGCTGGCGATGGCGCGCAGCGCTGCGTTGGGCGAGACCCGCCACAGCGCGATGACGATGCCCGCCACGCCACCGAAGACGAACGCCACCAGCGACAGCACCACGGTCCAGACGGCGGCTTGCAGCAGATACTCGACGTGCAGGAAAGTAAATGAATTCATGTCGAGTCCTTACAGGTTGGTGCCGAGCTTGCGCTTGCGCACGAAGGCGATCTGGCTGATCAGCCAGAATGCCGCACGGAACAGGAACGACAAGCCCAGGTACGCCACCGCGATCACCGCATACACCTCGAAGCTGCGGAAGGTTTCGGACTGCACCAGGTTGGCGGTAGCGGTCAGTTCTTCGGCCGAGATCTGCGAGGTGATGCTCGAGGCCAGCATCAGCAGGATGAACTGGCTGGTCAGCGACGGATAGACCCGTTCGACGGCCGGCAGCATCACCACGTGCCAATAGACATGGAACTTCGACATGCCCAGGCATTCGGCCGCTTCGATCTGGCCGGGATGGATCGAGTTGAACCCTGCCCGCATGATCTCGGCCGTGTAGGCGCCGACGTTGACGGTCAGGGCGATCACGGCAGCGGTCTCGGCGGTCAGCTTCCAGCCGATGCTGGCCAGGCCGAAGAACACCAGGAACACCTGCACCAGCAGCGGCGTGTTGCGAATGACTTCGACGTACACCTTCACCAGGCTGTGCAGCAGCCAGTTCTTGCTTTTGTAGGCAATCGCACACAAGGTGCCGACCACGAAGCCCAGTACGATCGACAGGGCGGAGAGCTGGATCGTCAGCCAGGCGCCGTACAGCAGGCGGTCCCAGTTGGCGAACACACTCATGAAATCAAATGTGTAATTCATTGATGCTCCGGTTGGACGGACGAGGTGCGGCCTTAAGGTCGCAGGGTGCGGCGGTGCATGGGCGCGAGTCCCGTTGGGCTGAGGTGGGGTTGGTGCATGGTCGGTCTCCTGTTACCTGAGGTTTTTCATGTCTGGCGGCGGCTGGCAGGAGTTCAATCCGGCTGCCCTGCGTGGCCTCTTCGTGGGCCTGTCGCCAGGTGGCTTGGTACTGCGATCTTGCTTAAACCTTTTTACATCTGCTTGACGCCGTCGATGGCAAAGCGGGTCGCGACATTGACGATGCCGTTGACCAGCGGCTGGCCCAGTTCGGCAATGCCGATCTCGAAACTGTCGCCCGGCTGGGTGCGCACGCTGTAGGCGAACGACAGCGTGGCCGCGCCCAGGAAGTAGGCATGCACGTCGCCCGGGCGCAGCACCTGGTTGTACTTGAAGTGGTGGTATTCCAGGTTCTCGATCTGGTGGCACATGTTGTCCTGGCCGCACAGGAATTCCTGCTCCCAGATCACCCGGCCGTTACGGCGGATGCGGGTCATGCCGACCATGTGCGCGGGCAGCGCGCCCACCCGCAACTCCGGGCCGAACGAGCAATAGCGCAGCTTGGAATGCGCCTGGTACAGGTAATTGCGGCGTTCCATGACGTGGTCCGAGAATTCATTGCCGATGGCAAAGCCGAGTCGTCGCGGACAGCCTTCGTCGTCGATCACATACAGGCCCACCAGCTCCGGTTCTTCGCCGGCGTCCAGCGCGAAATCGGGGCAGGGCAGCGGCTGGCCGGGCGCGACCACGATGTCGCCGTCGCCCTTGTAGAACCATTCGGATTGCACGCCGACCCGGCCCGGCCCCGGGCGTCCGCCTTCCATGCCCCATTCGAACATGCGCATGGTGTCGGTCTTGGTCATTTCTTCGCCGTCGATCTGGCGATGCATCTTGTCGCGGGTCGAGGTGCTGCTGAGATGGGTGGCGCCGGCGCCGGCGATGCGGCAGTGGGCCGGATCTTCATGATCCAGCGGCGCCAGGATGCGTTGCTCCTTCAGGATCGCGGTATAGTCCTCGACCTGATTGCTGTTGAGCAGTTGCGCCTGGCGTTCCAGCCCGTTGCCCTGGCGTATCGCCAGCAATGCCAGTTCGCGCATGCGGCTCACCTGCGAGATCACCTGGATCTTCGATCCATCGACGATCCCGACCTTGCGCGCGCCTTCGCGGTCAATGAATTGAATCAGCCTCACCTTGTCTCCGATCGGTACTTGATTCTGTGGTCAGAGCGACACCAGTAAGATGGCTTTGGCGAAACCGGCCGGCGTTCGGCGACGACAATACCGTCGTGAACGGGCACATTCGCAACTGGCAGGAATATGCTGCGCTGCCAGGTCGATTTCGCACAAGTCTCCTGCTTTTTTTGCGCATCGGTTCGGCAGGCCGATAGATGCGCTAGCATTATGGTTTTTCGCAGGACCGAATATAAGAGGCTTACAAAACGATGTCCAATGAGCTTAATTCATCGGGTGATAACCAACTGGCGAGTGCGGCCTCCGAGCTGCCCTCCGTCGGGTCGATTGTCAGCCGCTTGCGCTTTCGTCAGGTCGCCCTGTTGACGGCGCTCGACGAGCAGGGCTCGTTGCACAAGGCGGCTGAAGTCATGCACATGACGCAGCCGGCCGCCACCAAGGCGCTGCACGAAATGGAAGACGCCCTGGGCGTGATCCTGTTCGATCGCTCGCCGCGCGGCATCGAGGCCACCGAACTCGGTCGCTGCGTGATTCGCTACGCGCGCCTGATCCAGAGCGATGTGTCGAACCTGCGCGATGAACTGCAGAACATGATCAGCGGGCGCGGCGGCCGGCTCGCCATCGGCACCATCATGGGCGCCGCGCCGGTGGTCACGAGGGCGCTGACGCGCTTGCGCGAGATCCAGCCCGAGGTGTCCATCGAGATCGCCGAAGACACCAGTGCGCGCCAGCTGCTGTTGCTCGACCAGGGCCGCATCGACCTGATGATCGGCCGTTCCTCGGTCAGCTCGCAGCCCAATCTTTATAACTACGAAATGCTGCGCGGTGAACCGATGTGCATCGTCAGCGGCATCGACCATCCGCTGGCCACGGCGCAGAAGGTGCGCCTGCCGGAGTTGTCCGATGCGTCGTGGATCCTGTATTCGAGCAATATGCCGATGCGCATCTGGATCGAGCACGAATTCAAGCTGGAAGGCATGAAGGTACCGGGCAATGTGATCGAGACCGCCTCGCCGTTTGTGACGGTGACCCTGCTGGCGCAGTCGAACATGGTGGCCGTGATGCCACTCGACATCGCGCATTTCTTCGCGGCCAAGCAGATGTTGTGTATCCTGCCGGTGGGTCTCAAGACCCGCATCGAGCATTACGGCATTGTCACCCGCAAGAACACCACCTTGTCGTCGCTGGCCAAGATGTTCATCCAGATATTGCAGCAGCAGAACTGAAGCGTCGGGGCGGACGGGGGCGTCAGGGTTTTCCCGATGGTGTTTTGCAGGCAGGACCGTTAGTCTTTTTCATCGCGGCCGGGGAGGCCGCTTCTTCGATCGCCTTTCATGACACTGCGTTTTTCGCGTCTCGCTGCCGCTCTCGGTCATTCCTTTGTCGTGGTCGCTGCCCTGCTGGTGGTGGGTTGCGCCGCGCAACGGCCGACGCCACCTGTCGATGCTGCCGCCAAGCAGGCACGGCTGGACCAGGCGCTGGCGCTGTTCTCGGCCAACCCGCCCGGCGCCTTGCCGCTGGACTGGGCGCCGTTGACGCTGACCCGCAAGAAAAAGCCAACCGAATACACCCTGGTCGACGAGGGAGGTCGCAGCGTCCTGCACGCCAAGGCCGACCAGGCGTCGTCGGGCCTGCGTCACGCAGTCGATATCGATGTCAACAAGAAGCCCTGGATGTCGTGGAGCTGGAAGACCTCGGCCCTGATCCCGGGCGCCGATGTCAGCGCGCGCGAAACCGACGACGCGCCGGTGCGCATCGTGCTGGCCTTCGATGGCGACCACGACAAGCTGTCGCTGATGGATACCATCCTGTTCGATACCGCCAAGCTGCTGACGGGCCACGAGTTGCCCTATGCCACGTTGATGTATGTCTGGGACAGCAAGGCCGCAGTCGGCACGGTGGTCGCCAACAGCCGCACCGGCCGGATCCAGATGCTGGTGGCCGAGAGCGGGCCGGCGCACGTGGGGCAATGGCTGCAATACCAGCGCAACGTGGCCGAGGACTATGAAAGGATATTCGGTGAAAAACCCGGTCGCCTGATCGGTGTGGGCGTGCTTACCGATGCCGATAACACGATGCAGAAGGCCGAGTCCTGGTATGGCGACATCCGCCTGCTGCGCGAGCCGGCCAGCGCAGCACGCTGACCGGCCCTCGTCGCTTCCCTGATTACGCCGCTGCTGCGGCTGCTGCCGGCGGCGTGGCGGGTGTGACTTGCGTCACCGGTGTGGCCTGGATGGCGCCGGTCAATACCTCCACGCCCGCCATGAAGTCGTCCATGTCCATGCGCTCGTGCACATTGTGCGAGCCATTGGCGTTGCGGATGAACACCATCGCCGCCGGGATGCCGGCATTGGCAAACACGGCCGCGTCGTGGCCGGCGCCGCTGGGGATGGTCTCGGCGGACAGTTCGGCGGCAATGGCGGCCTGCGACAGGCGCGCGATCCACTGGCTGTCCATGGTGGCCGGGGCCGAGGTCAGTTGCTCGTCCAGCTCGAAGCGCACGCCACGTTCGGCCGCCAGCGCATTGCATTCCTGCTGCATCAGCGCGTAGAAGCGTTCCAGCGTATCGCGGTCCTGGCTGCGCACCTCGAAGCTGAACTGTACTTCCCCGGGGATCACCGACACCGCGTGCGAGTCGGGCAGGGTGGAGCAGATGCCGCAGGTCATCACCAGGTCCATCCCCATCTGCAGCAACACCCGCCAATGCTCATCCATGCGCGCCAGCAGTTGCGCCACCGCCAGCATGGCGTCGCGCCGCAGCCAGCGTGGCACCGCGCCCGAATGACCGGCCTCACCGATGCAGCGGATGCGGTTGTGACGGATGTTGCCGCGAATCCCGGTGACCACGGCGGTCGGCCATTCGCGCGCCACCATCACCGGACCTTGTTCGATATGCAGTTCCAGCCAGGCGGCGATGTCGCCGGCGCCGACCAGCGCTTCGCCGCGACCGATGGCGTCGACATCGATGCCGCTGTCCGCCATGGCCTGGCCCAGCGTGCCGTGGCCGCTGCGGTGCGTCAGCGCCAGCGCGCTGCGAGGCAGCTTGCCCAGCAGCGCCAGCGAACCGGCATAGGCACGGCCATACCAGGCGCTCTCTTCGCCACGCAACGCCAGCACCTGGATCGGCGGCGCCGATTGCCAGTCATGGCGCATGCGCAGCAGCACCAGGATGCCGGCCACTACGCCTGCCAGACCGTCGAAGTTGCCGCCCAACGGTACCGAGTCGACGTGCGAGCCGATCACCACCGGGGGCATCGGTCGCGCGTCTTGCGGCAGGCGCAGCCAGAGGTTTTGATAACGGTCGCGTTCGGCGTGCAGGCCGAGTGCGGCGGCGTGTTGTTCCAGCACCTGCAGCGCCCGCTCTTCGCCGGCGCCGAAGCTCTCGCGGGTGATGCCGTCGCCATCGCGCGAGGCGGCGGCGACGTCGTCTAGGATGCGTTGACCCAGTTGTTTCAGTTCTGCTGGCGTCATGCTCCTGCCCCTCCGTGGGCCAGCGACCACGCCGCCGGATCGCGGCTGAACGCGGCCAGCATGTCGCGGGTTTGCGGGGTCAGTTCGGGGCGTTGCTCCAGCACCGACAGCAATGCCGGCCAGCTGGTCAGTCCGTGCAGGCAAAGATCATGCGCGGCGAGGCGCTCGGGCGCCTGCGGATAGATGCCATAGTCCAGCACCACCATGCAGTCCTGGACCGTGGCGCCGCCGGCGCGCAACGCCTGGACCGCCGCGATCTTGCTGCGGGCATCGGTGGTGGCGTCGTCGATGAACACCACCTGCGGTGCCGCCGGCAAGCGACCTTCGAGGCGCGCGTCGTTGCCCCAGCCCAGTGCGCGCTTGCGCAGGTACAGCATGGGCAGTTCCAGGCGGTCGGCAATCCAGGCCGCCAGGGCGATGCCCGAACTTTCTGCGCCGACGATGGCATTGACGCCGCGTGCGGCCACGATCGGCGCCAGGCGGCGCGCGGCCAGTTCGACGATGGTGCGGCGGCGGGCCACGTCGGACATCAGCAAGCGGGTGTCGACATAGACCGGGCTGGCCCAACCGGAGGTATAGAAAAAGGCTTGATCCTTCATGATGCGCACGGCATCGAGGTCGATCAGCGCGGCGGCAACTTCAAGCGCGTCCGGGGACAGCAGGGATGTTTGAGGCATCGTTCGGGGGAATGGCTGACAAAAGAAAACCATCGTAGCGGCCCGGCATTGTCACTGAGAAGCACCATAAATTCGCGTCAGCCGTTCCATTTGGCGATGGCTGACCCATTTCTTGTTAAGATCTGGGCTTGATTTTTCTGGCCGGATGCAGCCCATGGCGAACTCGCTTTCCCCCCGTAACTTCCTGCGCCAGCTCGATCTTGGCACGCTGGACCTGTTCATCCTGATCTGCGAATGCGGCAGCATCGCCGGCGCCGCCGCGCGTGGCCAGTTGGCGGCGTCGGCCTTGAGCAAGCGGGTGGCCGAGCTCGAGGCCCTGGCCGGGGCGCCGTTGCTGGAACGTCACGCGCGCGGCGTGCGTCCGACCTTTATGGGGGAGCAGGTGCAGGTGCATGCGCAGGCGATCCTGGCCCAGGCCGAGCGGTTGCGGCTGGACCTGGCGGACCTGGCCGAAAGTGCGCGTGGCGTGCGGGGGCGGGTGCGGCTGGCCGCCAGCGCCTCGGCCGTGGAGCAGTTCCTGCCGGCCGATCTGGCCGGGTTTGCCCGCAGTCATCCCGAGATCCGCATCGACCTGCAGCAATGCAGCAGCAGCCAGGTGGCGTCGATGGTGTTGGCGCGCGAAGCCGATCTTGGCATCTGCAGCCTGGACGGCCAGGTGCCGGCACTGCAATGGCGCCCGTATCGCACCGAGCGGCTGGTGCTGGCGGTGCCGCGCGCGCATCCGCTGGCGGCGGCCGAATGCATTGCCTACGCCGAGGCGCTGGACTTCGAGCAGATCGGCGTGCGCGGCAGCAGCGCCGTGCAGCAGTCGCTGGCGCGTGCGGCCAGCCAGGCGCGCAAGGTCTTGCGTCAGCGCATGGAGGTCGACAGCCTGTCGGTGATGTGCAGCATGATCGAATGCGGCATGGGCATCGGCGTCATGCCGCAGGGCGTGTTTCGCCACTTCGGCGGGCGCCGCCTGCAGGCGGTGCAGTTGAGCGACGCCTGGGCCACCCGCCAGTTATGTCTTTATGCCAACGATTTCGAGCAGTTGCCGGAGCCGGCGCGCCGCTTTGCCGAGCACGCGGCGCGCGCGGCTGCCGTCAAGGCAGCGCGAGCAGCAGGGCCAGCGTAATGGCGGCCGGCAGCGCCTGCACGTAAAGAATCGATTTCTTGGCGGTGAGCCCGCCGTAGATGCCCGCCACCAGCACGCAGCCGACGAAGAACAACTGGATCGCATGCGTGCCGCTCCATGCGCCCCAGAACAGGCCGGCCGCCAGGAAGCCGTTGTACAGCCCCTGGTTGGCGGCCAGCACGCGCGACGCCTGGGCGGCTTCGCGCGACTGGCGAAATGCCTTCAGGCCGATCGGGTGGGTCCACAGGAACATCTCCAGCACCAGAATCCAGACATGTTCGACGGCGATGGCCAGCACCAGGATGGTGGCGAGGGTTTGCATGAAGGTCTCCTTGTTTTAATTGTGATGGGGCAGTGCTAGCTTCGTCAGGACTCAACTCGGCGACAGGAATTTTTCGGCCAGGCGTACCCAATAGGTGGCGCCGATGGGCAGCAGGTCGTCGTTGAAGTCGTAGCTGGGGTTATGCAGGTTGCACGGGCCCAGGCCATGGCCGTGATCGCGATGGCCGCCGTCGCCGTTGCCCAGGAACACGTAGCAACCCGGGCGGTGCTGCAGCATGAAGGCAAAGTCTTCCGCGCCCATGGTCGGCTCGGCGCGGGCGTTGACGTGCTCGGCCCCGAACTGTTCGGTCAGCACCTCGACGGCGAACGCGGTTTCCTTCTCGTGATTGATCAGGGGCGGGTAGTTGCGCGTGAAACGGAAGTCGACGGTGGCATCGAAGGCCGCAGCGGTGTGCTCGGCGATCTCCTGCATGCGGCGCTCGATCAAGTCCAGCACCGACGTGCTGAAAGTGCGCACGGTGCCGGCCAGGGTGGCGTTGTCAGGAATGACATTGGTGGCGCTGCCGGCGTTGATCTGGGTGATCGAGACCACCGCCGGATCATTGGGATTCGCATTGCGCGAGACGATGGTCTGCCAGCCCTGGGCGATCTGCACCGCCGTCATGACCGGATCGATGGCCTTGTGCGGTTGCGCCGCATGCGAGCCCTTGCCGCGCACGGTGACCTCGAACTCGTTGCTGGAAGCCATCATCGGGCCCGGCGTGACACCGAAATGGCCGGCCGGGATGCCGGGCCAGTTGTGCATGCCGAACACGGCATCCATCGGATACTGGTCGAACAGGCCATCCTGGATCATGCGCTCGGCGCCACGGCCACCTTCTTCAGCCGGCTGGAAGATCACATACACGGTGCCATCGAAATTGCGATGCTCGGCCAGGTAGTGCGCCGCGCCCAGCAGCATGGCGGTATGCCCGTCGTGGCCGCAGGCGTGCATCTTGCCCGCGTGGCGCGAGGCGTGCGGGAAGGTGTTGAGTTCGGGCATCGGCAACGCATCCATGTCGGCGCGCAGGCCGATGGCGCGCGGGCTGCTGCCATTCTTGATGATGCCCACCACCCCCGTCACGCCCAGGCCGCGCACCACCGGAATGCCCCATTCGCCCAGTTTTGCGGCCACTACGTCGGAGGTGCGCTGTTCTTCATAGCTCAGTTCCGGATGGGCATGGATGTCGCGGCGGATCTTTTGCAGCTCGGCGTGGAAGCGGACGATGGGGTCGATGAGTTTCATGGAAATGGCAGGATAGGCTGATAATCCGAGCATCTTACCTCTATGCGTCGGGCGTTGCGCATCGCGTTGCGCGAAGGCGATTTGCGCTAAAGTACATGGTTTGATCCAACGCCAGCCGCTTTTGCCGCCATGACCACCACGATAGTACGCGCCGCCTGCCCCCATGATTGCCCCGATACCTGCGCCTTGCTGGTCACGGTAAAGGATGGCGTGGCCACCGAGGTCAAGGGCGACCCCGAGCATCCCACCACCGCCGGCGTGCTGTGCACCAAGGTGTCGCGCTACACCGAACGCACCTATCACAAGGACCGCCTGCTGTATCCGATGCGCCGGATCGGCGCCAAGGGCGAGGGCAAGTTCGAGCGGATCAGCTGGGACGAGGCCATCGGCACCATTGCCGAACGCCTGGGCGCCATCGCCCTGCGCGACCCGCAGGCGATTCTGCCGTACAGCTTCGCCGGCACCATGGGCCTGGTGCAGACCGAATCGATGGCCGGACGCTTCTTCAACCGGCTCGGGGCGTCGCAGCTGGAGCGCACCATCTGCTCGTCGGCCGGCGGCGTCGGTTATCGCTATACCGTGGGCGCCCGCATCGGCACCGATCTCGAACAGGTGCAGCACGCTAAGCTGATCGTGATCTGGGGCGGCAATCCGATTGCCTCCAACCTGCATTTCTGGACCCGCGTGCAGGCGGCCAAGCGCAATGGCGCGCGCATCATCGTCATCGATCCGTATCGTTCGCTGACGGCCGAAAAGAGCCATCGCCATATCGCACTGCTGCCCGGCACCGACGCCGCGCTGGCGCTGGGGCTGATGCACGTGCTGATCGGCGAAGACCTGCTCGATCATGACTACATCGCCCGCCATACGCTGGGCTTCGACCAGTTGAAGCAGCGGGTGCAGCAGTGGACGCCGCAACATACCGCCGAGGTATGCGGCATCACCGCCGGTGAAGTGATTGAGCTGGCACGCGAATACGCGGCCGCCGCGCTGGCCGGCGAAGGGGCCATGATCCGCGCCAACTATGGCTTGCAGCGTGTGCGTGGCGGCGGCATGTCGGCGCGCAATATCGCCTGCCTGCCGGCCCTGGTGGGCGCATGGCGCCACCCGGCGGGTGGCATGCAGCTGTCGACCTCGGATTCGTTCCCGCGCGATAACGCAGCGCTGTCGCGTCCTGACCTGGCGGCGCGCCATGGACGGGCGGCGCGCGTGATCAACATGAGCACCATCGGCGACGACCTGCTCAAGCCGGCCAGCGCCGACTTCGGTCCCCGGATCGAAGCCCTGATCGTCTATAACGCGAACCCGGTGGCGGTGGCGCCGGAGTCGGCCAAGGTGGCGCAGGGCTTCGCCCGCGAGGATCTGTTTACGGTGGTGCTCGAGCATTTCCAGACCGACACCGCCGACTATGCCGACATCGTGCTGCCGGCCACCACCCAGCTGGAGCACGTGGACGTGCACAGCGCCTACGGCCACGTCTACATGATGGCCAACAATGCCGCCATCGCCCCGATGGGTGAAGCCAAACCCAATACCGAATTCTTCCGCCTGCTGGCCGCAGCCATGGGCTTCGATGAAGAATGCTTCGGTCACAGCGACGACGAGATCGCCGCCGTCGCCTTTCGCCGCGATCACCCGCGCAGCGGCGGCTATGACTGGAACCTGCTCAAGCAGAAAGGCTGGCAGCGTCTCGACATGCCGGCCGCGCCCTTTGCCGATGGCGGGTTTGCCACGCCCTCGGGTAAGTGCGAGTTCTATTCGGCGCAGATGCTGGCGGCCGGGCTCGATCCATTGCCGACTTATATCGCGCCGTATGAATCCGCGCTCAGCAATCCCGAGCTGGCGCTGAAATATCCGTTGGCGATGATTTCACCGCCGGCGCGCAACTTCCTCAATTCGTCCTTCGTCAATGTGCAGAGCCTGCGCGACACCGAAGGCGAACCGCGCCTGGACATGCACCCGCTGGACGCCGGTGGGCGCAACATCGCCGACGGCGACATGGTGCGCATCTTCAATGATCGCGGCAGCATGCAGGCGCGTGTGCGCGTCACCGATCGCGCCCGCATCGGGCTGGTGGTGGGGCTGTCGATCTGGTGGAAGAAGTTTGCCGCCGACGGCAAGAACGTCAATGAAGTCACCAGCCAGCGCCTGACCGACATGGGCAATGCGCCCACCTTCTATGACGTGCTGGTGCAGGTGGAGAAACTGGAGAGCGCATGAAGCTGCCCCGCCTGCTGCGCGCATTGGCCATTGCGGCGACGGCACTGCTGGTGGGCGGCTGCAGTTCGGTGGCCTATTATGCACAGGCCGCGCACGGGCAGTTTTCATTGCTGGCGCAGGCGCGGCCGCTGGATGACTGGATCGCCGATCCGGTCGCCGCCGACAGTCTCAAGGACAAGCTCAGGACGGTGCGCCAGGTGCGCCAGTTTGCCGTGACCGAACTCAGCCTGCCCGACAACGGCAGTTACCAGAGCTATGCCCAGCTCGACCGCCCGTTCGTGCTGTGGAATGTGGTGGCGGCTCCCGAGTTGTCGCTCAAGGCGCACCAGTGGTGTTTTCCGATTGCCGGCTGCGTCGATTATCGCGGTTACTACAGCCAGCAGGCGGCGCAGCAGTATGGCGCGCAGTTGAAGCAGGAGGGTTACGACGTGCAGGTGGTCGGCGTGCCTGCCTACTCGACCCTGGGCTGGTTCAATGACCCTGTTATTTCCACCTTCATCAACTATCCCGATGGCGAGCTGGCGCGCCTGATCTTCCATGAGCTGGCGCATCAGGTGGTCTATGCGCGTGACGACACCTCGTTCAATGAAGGGTTTGCGGTAGCGGTCGAGGAGATCGGCGTCGACCGCTGGCTGGCCGCACGCGGCGACCAGAAGATGATCGATGCCTATCGCCGCTTCGCCGAACGCAAGCGCGACTTCCTGGCGCTGCTCGACAAGTATCGCGACCGCCTCGAAGAGAACTACGAGAGCGATGCCGCAGAATCGCTAAAGCGCGAACGCAAGCAGCAGATATTCGATGACCTGCGGGCCGAATACGCGCAGCTCAAGCAGACCCGCTGGGAGGGCTACGCCGGTTACGACCGCTGGTTCGCCATGCCGTTATCCAATGCCCACCTGGCGCTGGTGGGGGCGTATCACGACCAGGTGCCGGCCTTCAAGGCGTTGTTCGCGCAGAGCCGCGATTTCGCCGATTTCTTTAGTCGGGTAAAGAAGCTGGCAGACATGGACAAGCCTGCGCGCCATGCGGCGCTGGGTGATCCCTTGCCGTCACCCGATTCAGGCGGGCGCAAGAAAGACCGCAAGAGCGAGCGCACGCCGCTGTAAATGTTGCTGTGCGACATGGAAGGCGCGTGCCGATGGCGCCTCGCAGGGTATGATCTAAATGTTTCGACGAGTCGCTTTAGGCAAAATTGCTGCAAAAGGACTTGCCCCGGCGACCAATGCTGGATAGCATCTGCTCTAAATAATAAAACACTCGTGCTTTTTTTGCTGTGCGCGCCAACGTGATCATCGCCCAGCCAGCGCAAGTTCTGATCGGAGACAGAGGTAAACATCATGGAAAAATTCTGGCTTGCATCCTATCCTGCGGGCGTACCCGCCGAGATCGATCCCAACCAGTGCCAGTCGCTGGTGCAGATGATCGACGAAGCCTTCAGCCGCTACGCTGATCGCAACGCCTATGTCTGCATGGGCAAGACCATGCGCTACGATGAACTGGACCGGCTCTCGCGCACCATGGGCGCCTGGCTGCAGGGCCTGGGTCTGAGCCGTGGCGCGCGGGTGGCGATCATGATGCCTAACGTGCTGCAGTACCCGGTGGCGATCGCTGCCATCCTGCGCGCCGGCTATACGGTGGTCAACGTCAATCCGCTCTATACGGCGCGCGAACTCGAGCATCAGTTGAAGGACTCCGGCGCCGAGGCCATCTTCGTGCTGGAGAATTTTGCCTGCACCTTGCAGAAGGTAGTGGCGCGCACCCAGATCAAGCACATCGTGGTGGCCAGCATGGGCGAGATGCTCGGTCTGCTCAAGGGCGCCATCGTCAATCTGGTGGTGCGCCATGTCAAGAAGCTGGTGCCGGCCTGGTCCTTGCCCGGCGCCATCACCTTCAATCGGGCCTTGCAGGAAGGCGCTGCCCGGCAGCTGCAGGCAGTCACGACGACGCCGGATGACGTCGCGTTTCTGCAGTACACGGGCGGCACCACCGGTGTGGCCAAGGGCGCAGTGCTGACCCATCGCAATCTGGTGGCCAATGTGCTGCAGGCCGAGGAGTGGCTTGATCCGGCGCTGAAGTCCGGCACTCCGCCGGAGCAACTGGTGTTCGTGTGCGCGCTGCCGCTGTACCATATCTTTGCGCTGACGGTGTGCAACATGCTGGGCACCCGCAAGGGCGCGCTCAACCTGCTGATCCCCAATCCGCGCGACATCCCCGGCTTCGTCAAGGAGCTGGCCCGCTACAAAGTCAATACCTTCCCGGCGGTGAACACGCTCTATAACGCTTTGCTCAACAATGCCGAATTCGCCAGGCTGGATTTCTCCGGCTATCGCTGCTGCGTCGGTGGTGGCATGGCGGTGCAGAAGTCGGTTGCGGATCGCTGGAAGAAACTGACCGGCTGTCCAATCATCGAAGGTTACGGCTTGTCCGAGACCTCGCCGATTGCCAGCGCCAACCCCTGTACCATCACTGACTACACCGGCACCATCGGACTGCCGCTGCCCTCGACCGAGATCGTCATCCTGGACGACGACGGCCATCCGGTGGCGCTGGGCCAGCCGGGCGAGATCGCCATTCGCGGCCCGCAGGTGATGCAGGGTTACTGGCAGCGTCCCGACGAGACCGCCAAGGTCATGACCGACGATGGCTTCTTCAAGACCGGCGACATCGGCATCATGGACGAGCGCGGCTACACAAAGATTGTCGACCGCAAGAAGGACATGATTCTGGTGTCCGGCTTCAATGTCTATCCGAACGAGATCGAAGGCGTGGTGGCGCAACACCCGGGCGTGCTCGAATGCGCCTGCGTCGGCGTGCCGGACGAACACACCGGCGAGGCGGTCAAGCTGTTCGTGGTGCGCAAGGATAAATCGCTGACGGCCGAGCAATTGCTGGCCTATTGCAAGGAACAGTTCACCGGCTACAAGAAGCCCAAGACCATCGAGTTCCGCGATGAACTGCCCAAGACCAATGTCGGCAAGATCCTGCGGCGCGAGTTGCGTGACGAGAAAAAGCCGCAGCCGGAGAAGACTGCGGCCTGAGAAACGCGTCGTCCCGGCGCTCGAATCTCGGTGCAACAGGACACTGCCATGCAGTGTCCTGTCAACTCATTGCGGCACGGGCGTGATGACCGGCTTGCCGGCGAAATGCGCGGCCAGGTTGTTATAGGCGAGATCGGCCATGGCGGTGCGTGTGACCAGCGTGCCGCTAGCCATGTGCGGCGTTACCACCACGTTGTCGAGTGCCGCCAGGTCGGCCGGGATGTTGGGTTCGTTCTCGAACACATCCAGTCCTGCACCGGCAATCTTTCCATCCTTGAGTGCCTGCGTCAGGGCCGCCTGGTCCACCACCGAGCCGCGCGCCACGTTGATCAGGAATCCCTTCGGTCCCAGCGCCTCCAGCACCTCGGCGTTGACCAGTGCGCGGGTATCGGCGCCGCCGGGCGTGGCCAGTACCAGGAAGTCGACCGCTGCCGCCAACGAGGCGATATCGCCGAAATAGCGATACGGCACATCCTTTTGCGAACGGTTGTGATAGGCGATGTCCATGTCGAAGGCGGCGGCGCGACGGGCAATGGCTTCGCCGATGCGACCCAGGCCTACGATGCCCAGGCGCGCGCCGGTGACCTTGGTGGTGAACGGGAACGGGCCGTTCTTCCACTCGCCGCTGCGCGCAAAGCGATCGGCGCGCACCACATTGCGGGCCACTCCCAGCAGCAACGCCAGCGCCATGTCGGCGACGTCGTCGGTCAGCACATCGGGCGTATGGGTGACATGGATGCCGCGTTCGCGTGCGGCCGGCACCTCTACGCCGTCATAGCCGACGCCGAACACCGAGACGATCTCCAGCGCCGGGAAGCGCGCCATGAATTCACGCGGCACCTTGGCCTCGCCGTTGGCGGCGATGCCGCGCACCTGCGGCGCAATCTCGCGCAGTTGCTCTTCGCTCAGTCCATCGAGCAGGTTGTGGCAGGTGAAGTTGTCGTGCAGCAGTTGCATCAGGTGCTGCGGCAGGCGCGCCACGATCAGCACGGTCGGGCGGGAAGAGGCAGGTTGGCTCATGGTCGATGTCGTCGAAAACGGTGATGGGAGCGTAACGATAGTGGCTGCACGCCGACTGCGGGCTGAATCTTTTTCAACTGGGCTGGCGTGCCAGCCCATGTATTGCAGCCCATGTATTACAGCCCATGTATTACAGCCCATGTATTACAGCCCATGTATTACAGCCCATGTATTACAGCCTATGCATTACAGCCTATGCATTACAGCCTATGCATTACAGCCTATGCATTACAGCGCTTGCCAACCGCTGCCCAGCTCCTGCAGCACATTGACCGCTGGAACATCATCTTCCGGACTCAACGGCGGCAGTGCGCGCGGCTTGCGGCTTTCGTCGGTGGCCACGTAGGTGAGGGTGGCTTCGGTCACCTTGACGATCTCGGTCTGAAGGCGATTGCGCTCGGCGAAGACCTCGACGTTGACCGTGACCGAGGTGTTGCCGACCTTGACGATGTCGGCGTAGAAGGACAGCAGGTCACCCACGAACACCGGATGCTTGAACAGGAACGAGTTGACCGCCACGGTCGCCACGCGGCCATTGGCGCGACGGGTGGCGGGCAGCGAACCGGCGATGTCGACCTGGGCCATGATCCAGCCGCCGAAGACGTCGCCATGGATATTGGCGTCGGCCGGCATCGGCATGACGCGCAGTTGGGGCGCCTTGCCGGCGGGAAGTTGGGTGCGTGCGGTGCTGGTCATTGGTGTTCCTTCGAAAGCGTGAAGTCTTGCGGACTCTTATAATCCCTGTTTTGCGGGGTGATAGTTTATCGGATGTTGCCTGGATCGGTCGGTTTGTGCTCGCCTGGTTCAAGCTGTCCGGTTTCAGCCGCGTATTCAGCCGCTTATTTTCCTGTCATCTCATGCGCCGCCAATCAGCTCATCCTTCCGCATCCTCTGGTCCTCCTGCCCCGCGTTATCGCAGCGACTGGACCGTAATTCGTACCTTGTTGCCTTACCTGTGGACCTATAAGTGGCGGGTGGCAATGGCCCTGAGCTTCCTGGTCGGCGCCAAGCTGGCCAACGTCGGGGTGCCGCTGGTGCTCAAGCGGCTGGTCGACGCCATGACGGTTACGGCAACCCATCCGGCGGCATTGCTGGTGTTGCCGCTGGGTTTGCTGGCCGCCTATGGGGCGCTGCGGCTGGCGACCTCGGTCTTCACCGAGTTGCGCGAACTGATGTTTGCGCGGGTCACGCAGCGCGCGGTGCGCACCATCGCGTTGCAGGTGTTTCGCCATCTGCATGCGCTGTCGCTGCGCTTTCACCTGAATCGCCAGACCGGTGGCATGACGCGCGATATCGAGCGCGGCACGCGCGGCGTGTCGACCCTGGTGTCCTATACCTTGTTCTCGATCCTGCCCACCATCATCGAGATCCTGCTGGTGCTGGGTTACCTGCTGCTGCACTACGACATCTGGCTGTCGGTCATCACCGGCGGGGCGCTGGTGCTGTATATCGGTTTCACGGTGACGGTGACCGAGTGGCGTACCCATTTCCGGCGCACCATGAACGATCTCGATTCGCGCGCCAATACGCGCGCCATCGATTCGTTGATCAACTACGAGACGGTCAAGTATTTCGGCAACGAAGATTTCGAGGCGCGTCGCTATGACGAGGGCCTGCAGCGCTACGAGAGTGCCGCCGTCAAGTCGCAGAGCTCGCTGTCGCTGCTCAATACCGGCCAGTCGGCCATCATCGCCATTGCCGTCACGCTCATCCTGTGGCGCGCCACCGTGGGGGTGATGAACGGCACCATGACCCTGGGCGACATGGTGCTGGTGAATGCATTCATGATCCAGCTCTACATTCCGCTTAATTTCCTGGGGGTGCTGTATCGCGAGATCAAGCAGAGCCTGGCCGATATGGAACGATTGTTCTCGCTGCTGGAAGAAAACCGCGAAGTGGCCGACCGGGTCGGCGCCGCTGCGCTCAAGACCGACGGCGCGGCGCTGCATTTTGAGCATGTCGATTTCAGCTACGAGCGCAACCGGCAGATCCTGTTCGATGTCGACTTCGTGGTCCCGGCCGGCACCACCACCGCGGTGGTCGGGCACAGCGGATCGGGCAAGTCGACGCTGTCGCGATTGCTGTATCGCTTCTACGATGTCGATGGCGGCGCGGTGCGCATCGATGGCCAGGACCTGCGCAATGTGACCCAGGCGTCGCTGCGCCAGGCCATCGGCATCGTGCCGCAGGACACGGTGCTGTTCAACGACACAATTCAGTACAACATCGCCTACGGCAAGCCTGGCAGCAGCTTCGACGACATCGTGGCGGCGGCGCGCGCGGCGTACATCCACGACTTCATCGAGTCGCTGCCCGATGGCTATGCCACCATGGTCGGCGAGCGCGGGCTGAAGTTGTCCGGCGGCGAGAAACAGCGGGTGGCGATTGCCCGCACGCTGCTCAAGGATCCGGCCATCCTGATCTTTGACGAGGCCACCTCGGCGCTCGATTCGCGGGCCGAGCAGGCGATCCAGCAGCAATTGTCGGAGATCGCCCGAGAGCGCACCACGCTGGTCATCGCGCATCGATTGTCGACGGTAGTCGATGCCGACCAGATCCTGGTGCTGGAGCACGGCCGCATCATCGAGCGCGGCACCCATCCGGTGCTGCTGGCCAGGGGCGGGCAGTATGCGCAGATGTGGCAGCGCCAGCAGGCCAGCGCCGATGACGACGAGGGGTCGCCCCGGCCTGAACCGGGCGCGACGCCCGGCGCGCCCGAGGAACCGCGCGAGGCCAGCGTGCTGGTGCCGCCGACGGCGCGCTGAAGCCGCACGGCGCGGGTGCTGGCATTGCCGGCGGCGCTGCGGCACAATTGCTCCTTCGCGTGATTTAAAAGAACCAGAAACGGACGTGCAATGGAAAGCAAATGGCTTGAAGATTTCGTGTCGCTGGCCGAGACCCGCAGTTTCAGCCGCTCGGCCGAATTGCGCCACGTCACGCAGCCGGCGTTTTCGCGCCGCATCCAGTCGCTCGAGGCCTGGCTGGGCACCGACCTGATCGATCGCACCTCCTATCCGACCCGTCTTACGGCGGCCGGCGAAGTGTTCTACGAGCAGGCCGTCGAGATGCTGGGGCAGATCAACAACACCCGCGCCCTGTTGCGCGGAAAGCGGCCGACCGCCCAGACCACTGTCGATTTTGCCGTGCCGCATACGCTTTCGCTGACCTACATGCCGAAGTGGCTTAGTTCGCTGGAGTCCGGTTTCGGCTCGATCAATACCCGTCTCATCGCCCTCAACGTGCATGATGCCGTGATGACCATCGTCGAAGGCGGCTGCGACCTGCTGCTGTGTTATCACCACCCGCGCCAGCCGGTGCAGCTCGATGCCAGCCGCTACGACATGCTGACCATGGGCACCGAGACGCTGCGCCCGTATTCGCGCTGTGACCGCAACGGCACGCCCGACTACGTGTTTCCGGGCGGCTCGCGCGCGCCTTTGCCGTTTCTGTCGTACACCAGCAATGCCTATCTGGGGCGCATGGTGGAATTGATGATGGCCGACATCAAGCGCCCGTTGCATCTGGAAAAACACTACGAGACAGACATGTCGGAAAGCCTCAAGATGATGGCGCTGGAGGGGCATGGTGTGGCCTTCCTGCCCGAATCTTCGGTAGTGCGCGAGGTGCGCAACCGGCAACTGGCACGCGCCGATGGCGCCACCGCCGACTGGGAGGTCGAGATGGAAATCCGCCTCTATCGCGAGCGCCCGACGGCGCAACGCGCGGGCAAGGCGATCGTGGCGCGGTTGTGGGAATACCTGGTCGAGCAGGATCAAGCCCGCCAGGAGCGTCAAAAGGCAGCTGCCGGGCGAGGGCGGGGCGCCGATAAACGCGAATGACCAGGCAGGAAAGTGAGGGGTGAATCAGCTGTATGCGGCCAGCACAGGCTCTCTCGGATGGTTATGCGCGATATGCATAGTTGCATGCAGACAAAGCATTAGCCTTGGTACAGGCGGCTGGCTACGATGGCGTCGCTGATTTAGACGGCTATTTTCCCGTTGTTTTTCGCTGTTATTCGAGGTGGCTTCTGGTGGCATACTGTGCTGTGGCATTCGCCCTGGCGCTTGCCTGCCTGCGCGGCCATCGGCATCGGGGTTTTGCAACGTACTGAACAGCACGGCAAACCAAAGGAGCGATTGCATCATGTCGAACGTACCTAATCACGAAGTGCCTTCCTATCTTGTCCCGCACGGCATCGGCCCGTGGGGCGTCTACCTTGAGCAGATCGACCGCGTCACGCCCTACCTGGGCTCGCTGGCGCGCTGGGTCGAGACCCTCAAGCGTCCCAAGCGCATCCTGGTGGTGGATGTCCCCATCGAGCGCGACGACGGCACCATCGCCCACTTCGAGGGCTACCGTGTCCAGCACAATACTTCGCGTGGCCCCGGCAAGGGCGGCGTGCGTTTTCACCAGGACGTGACGCTGTCCGAAGTGATGGCCCTGTCGGCCTGGATGACGGTCAAGAACGCGGCGGTGAATGTTCCCTACGGTGGCGCCAAGGGCGGTATCCGGGTTGATCCCAAGACCCTCTCGCGGGGCGAGTTGATGCGCATGACGCGTCGCTACACCAGCGAGATCGGCATCATCATCGGGCCCAGCAAGGACATTCCGGCACCCGACGTCAATACCGATTCGCAGATCATGGCCTGGATGATGGATACCTATTCCATGAACCATGGCAGCACGTCGTCGGGCGTGGTCACCGGCAAGCCGATTTCGCTGGGTGGCAGCCTGGGTCGCCATGAAGCGACCGGTCGCGGGGTGTTCGTGGTGGGCTGTGAAGCCGCCGCCAAGCGCAATCTCGAGATCAAGGACGCCAAGGTTGCAGTGCAGGGTTTCGGCAACGTCGGCGGCATCGCTGCACGCTTGTTCTCGGAAGCCGGCGCGCGTGTGGTGGCGGTCCAGGATCACATCACCACCGTCTTCAATGCGGGTGGCCTGGATGTCGTCGCACTGCAGACCTACGTGGCGCAGAACGGTAGCGTGAAGGGTTTTGCGGGTGCAGACGAGATCACCGATCGTGCCCAATTCTGGTCGGTCGACTGCGACATTCTGGTGCCGGCTGCACTGGAACAGCAAATTACCGAAGCCAATGCCGGCCAGATCAAGGCCAAGATCATCCTGGAAGGCGCCAACGGCCCGACCACGCCGGCGGCCGATGACATCCTGCGCGACAAGGGCGTGCTGATCGTGCCCGATGTGATTGCCAATGCGGGTGGCGTGACCGTCAGTTACTTTGAATGGGTGCAGGACTTTTCGAGCTTTTTCTGGACCGAGGATGAAATCAACCTGCGCTTGACGCGTATCATGCGCGAGGCGTTTGCCGCCGTGTGGCAACTGTCCGAAGAAAAGAACGTGTCACTGCGTACTGCGGCCTTCATCGTGGCGTGTACCCGCGTATTGCAGGCGCGCGAAATGCGGGGCCTGTACCCGTAATCGACAGTTGTTCGGGCTTTCTGCAAGTACGACGGCACCTTAAGATCGTCGGCTTGCATCATGCAGTCAGGGAGGAGATGTGGTTGGTGTGCGCGCTCGCGTGCGCCGCGTGCTGGTCGCGCGTCGCACTTGCTGGATTGTTGCGGTGCTGGCATTCATGTGCCAGGCATCGCTGTCGGCGCATGCCGAGAGCACACTCGACAAGCTCCGCCGCACCAACACGCTGGTGGTCGCCTACTCCCCGCATCAATTCCCTTTCGTTAGTGTCGAAGATGGCCGGCCGGTCGGGTATTCGATCGACATCTGCCGCAAGATATCGGACGCCCTGCGTCGCGAATTGCGCCTGCCGCAGATGCAGGTGCGCTATCTTGAGGTGGACAGCCGGGGCCGCTTCGACGCCATTGCCGATGGCCAGGCCGACATCGAGTGCGGCACTACCACCAACAACGCGGCGCGCCGCGAGCGTTTCGCTTTCACCATTCCCCATTTCTTTACCACCACCCGTATGATGGTCCGGCGCGACTCGGGTATCCGCAGCTGGCGCGATCTGCGCGATCGGCGCGTGGTGGTGGTGCGCAGCAGTTCGGTGGTGCCCTATGCCAAGGCGCGTGACGCCTCCGGATTGCTCAATATCCATTGGAGCCAGCTCGATCGCGAAGCCGATGCCATGGCCATGCTGCAGCGCGCCGAGGTCGACGCCTATGCCGAGGATGATGTACTGCTGTATGCCTATCGCAGCATGGCAAGCGACCCGGCTGCGCTGGTGATCGTGGGGGAAGCGCTGTCGGTCGACCCCTATGCCATGATGATGCGCCAGGATCCGGCGTTCAAGGCGCTGGTCGATCGCGAGATGGTGCGCATGATTTCGACGCGCGAGATCCATGCCCTCTACCAGCACTGGTTCCAGGCGCCAGCCGGCGCCGGGCGGGTGGCGATGAATCTGCCGATGGGATACCTGTTGCGGGATTCGTTCAACTTCCCGACCGACAAGGTGGCGCAATAAGGGGTTATTGGTTTTCTGGCATGGATATTGCTGAAGTGGAAGGGTCGCGGCGGGGACTGCGGCAATCCGATATTGCAGGGCAGTCGATGCAATGAAAGCATTGTCGGCCTGCACAGAAATCGTTCGGGTAACATGCGCTTCGGTCCACCCGGGGCGCGGTCGACATGCATGTGCAAATGATGTTTATTGCGCACATGCGAGGCGTTCCGATGAAGAGTGCAGTGCAGAATGTCGGCAATGTCGTAAAATGCCGCCCGCCGACATGGTTGCCCAGAATTTCGCCAGGTCTGCAGGAACTGATCGTCTTGATGACGACAAGCCTGCGGGCAAGGATGAAACAAGCCAGCATAGATGTGGCTTTTATAACAAGAAGAGGCATGGCAAGAGGGCCAGCAGGCCTAAATCCCAAGGACGGCATAACTGTTTTTGGAATAGGGCTTTTGGTACACTACGTAAAATTTTTCCAGGAGGTCACACAATGAAGTTATTGAAGCTAGCAGGGGTTTTGGTCGGCGCGAGCGTGCTGATGGGTTCTGTTCACGCAGAAGAATTCACCGGCAGGCTCAAGAAGATCAAGGACAGCGGCACCCTGACGCTGGGCGTGCGCGATTCTTCGATTCCCTTCTCCTACCTTGACGACAAGCAGTCCTACCAGGGCTACTCGATCGACCTGTGCCTGAAGGCTGCCACCGCGATCCAGAAGAAGCTGGGCCTGACCGCGCTGAACATCAAGATGGTTCCCGTGACTTCCGCGACCCGCATCCCGCTGATCGCCAACGGCACCACCGACATTTCGTGCGACTCGGCTACCAACAATGAAGAGCGTTGGAAGCAGGTTGACTTCTCGGTGACCGAATTCGTGACCGCCAACAAGTTCCTGTCGAAGAAGGCCGCCAACCTGAAGACGCTGGACGACCTGAAGGGCAAGACCGTCGTCTCGACTTCCGGTACCTCGAACCTGAAGCAGATCACTTCGCTCAACGCCGAACGCAACCTGGGCCTGAACATCCTGGCTGCCAAGGACCACGCCGAAGCATTCCTGATGGTCGAAACCGGCCGTGCTGCAGCGTTCGTGATGGATGACATCCTGCTGTCGTCGCTGGCTGCCAACTCGAAGGCGCCTGGTGACTACCAGGTGTCGACCGAGGCGTTGTCGGTCGAGCCGTACGGCCTGATCCTGCCACGCGGCGACAAGCCGTTCAAGAAGGTGGTCGATGACGCGCTGACCGTGGTCTACACCGGCGACGACATCAAGAAGATCTATGGCAAGTGGTTCCAGGCTCCAATCCCACCGAAGGGCGTCAACCTGAACGTGCCGATGAGCCCGCAACTGCAAGCAGTGCTGGCAAAGCCGACCGACTCGTTCGATCCGGCCGCTTACGCTGCCGTGCCAGAAGCCCAAAAGGGCCAGGGCAAGAAGAAGTAAATCGGCCATTGGCCATGGCGCATGCAGCTGCTGCGCCATGCCATGCCTGATTTGACGAAACGGGGGCCTGTCCCCCGTTTTGTTTAACCGGACGCAATTGGTGTTGCCTTGACGTAACGCTTGCTGCCCGGTGTGACCGGAACATGCGGATGCGGCATTTGCCTGGTGACCGCGCCGCCATAACAGACTCGAAACGCAGACGAGGCCATTTATGCAATACAACTGGAACTGGGGAATCTTCTGGGAGATGTCTCCCGATGGGGTCCCCTACATCGATACGCTGATGGCGGGCCTGAAATGGACCCTCGCCACCGCGATCTTCGCCTGGATCATGGCGCTGGCCCTGGGCACCATCTTCGGTACCCTGCGCACGACCACCAAGCCGTGGGTGGTGCGCATTGCCAATGGCTATGTGGAACTGTTCCGCAATATTCCGCTGCTGGTGCAGATGTTTCTCTGGTACTTCGTGGTGCCGGAACTGCTGCCCGCGGCAATTGGCGACTGGCTCAAGAGCCTGCCCAATGCTTCGTTCGTGACTGCCGCCCTAGCGCTCGGTTTCTTTACCTCGTCGCGGGTCGCCGTGCAGGTGACCACCGGTATCCAGGCCTTGCCGCGCGGCCAGCGCATGGCAGGCGCCGCGCTTGGCCTGACGCCGACCCAGACCTATCGCTACGTGCTGCTGCCGATGGCGTTCCGGATCATCATCCCGGCCCTGACCAACGAGTTCGCCGCGATCATCAAGAACAGCTCGGTGGCACTGACCATCGGCCTGGTCGAGCTGACTGCTGCTACCTATTCGATGCGCGAGTTCACGTTCCAGACCTTTGAAGCGTTGACCGGCGCCACCGTCATCTATCTCATCATCTCCATCATTGCGCTGATGCTGGCGCGTCTGCTGGAACGAGTCACGGCTGTCCCTGGTTATATCTCCAGTGGTAGCTCCAGCGCAGGAGGGCATTGATCCATGTTCAGTAATTTCGACTTCGACGTCATCGAACGTTCGTGGTTCTATCTCTTCACGACCGGCCTCAAGTTCACACTGGTGCTGACATTCACGGCGATGGCCGGCGGTATCATCCTGGGCACGCTGCTGGCCATGATGCGCCTGTCGAGCAACAAGCCGCTGTCGTTCATCGCCACCACCTACGTCAACCTGATCCGCTCGATCCCGCTGGTGCTGGTGATCTTCTGGTTCTACTTCCTGGTGCCGTTCATCGGCGCGTGGATCATCGGCGCGTCCGAACCGATCCAGGTCGGGGCGTTCCAGTCGGCGCTGATCACGTTCATCCTGTTCGAGGCTGCGTACTATTGCGAAATCATGCGCTCGGGTATCCAGTCGATCCCGCGCGGCCAGGTGTTCGCCGGCTATGCGATCGGCATGAACTACTGGCAGATGATGGGCAACGTGGTGCTGCCGCAGGCATTCCGCAACATGACGCCGATCCTGTTGACGCAGACCATCGTGCTGTTCCAGGACGTGTCGCTGGTCTACGTGCTGGGTTCGGTGCCTGACTTCGTCACCAGCGCATCCAAGATTGCGCAGCGTGACGGACGCCTGGTCGAGATGTACATCTTCGTCGCGATCGTGTACTTCGTGCTCAGCTTCGGCCTGTCGCAACTGGTCAAGGGCTTCCAGAAGAAGATCGCCATCATCCGCTAAGCCACATGACGGCACCGGCCGCGGCGCGCGGCGGGTGCCAACGATTTCAGAAATTCAGGAGAAACAAATGATTGAACTCAATAACGTCAGCAAGTGGTACGGCAGCTTCCAGGTTCTGACCGACTGCTCGACCTCGGTCAAGAAGGGCGATGTGGTGGTGGTGTGCGGCCCGTCCGGTTCGGGCAAGTCGACCCTGATCAAGACCGTCAACGGCCTGGAGCCGTTCCAGAAGGGTGTCATCACCGTCGACGGCGTGTCGGTGGGCGATCCAAAGACCAACCTGTCCAAGCTGCGCGCGCGCATTGGCATGGTGTTCCAGAACTTCGAGCTGTTCCCGCACCTGTCGATTCGCGACAACCTGACCATCGGCCAGATCAAGGTGCTGGGTCGCAGCAAGGACGAAGCCACTGAAAAGGGCTTGAAGTACCTGGACCGCGTGGGCCTGCTGGCGCACAAGGACAAGTTCCCGGGCCAACTGTCGGGTGGCCAGCAACAGCGTGTGGCGATTGCGCGCGCGCTGTCGATGGACCCGATCGCGATGCTGTTCGACGAGCCGACTTCGGCGCTCGATCCCGAGATGATCAACGAAGTGCTGGACGTGATGGTGGGCCTGGCGCAAGAAGGCATGACCATGATGGTGGTGACCCACGAAATGGGCTTCGCCCGCAAGGTGGCCAACCGCGTCGTGTTCATGGACAAGGGCGTGGTGGTTGAAGATTGCGCCAAGGATGAGTTCTTCGCTGCGCCCCGTTCGGAGCGTGCGCGCGACTTCCTGGCCAAGATCATTACCCACTAAGCCGCATCGTCGAGCCTGGCGCCAGCCGGGCCCGGACAAGGCCGTTCCGTTTGCGCGGGCGGCCTTTTTTCATTTGTCCGACATCAAATGGGGGTGGCGCGGCAGCGGTGAAGGGGCGGCGGCTACGGTAGAATATCGGCCTTGAACAGCCGCAGTACGCCAACACAGACCAGAAAGACATCGCAATGCGCAACGAGATCACCATCACCCGCCCTGACGACTGGCATTTGCACCTGCGCGATGGCGCGACGCTGGCCGACGTGTTGCCGCATACGGCGCGCCAGTTTGCACGCGCCATCATCATGCCCAACCTGAAGCCGCCGGTGACCACCACCGCCTTGGCCGGGCAGTATCGTGACCGCATCCTCGCTGCACTGCCGGCTGGCATGCAGTTCGAACCGTTGATGGTCCTGTACCTGACCGACAATACCCCGCCCGACGAAATCCGCCGCGCCGCCGACAGCGGCTTCGTCAAGGCGGTGAAGCTGTATCCGGCCGGCGCCACCACCAATTCCGCGGCGGGCGTGACCGATCTGTCGAAGTGCTACAAGACGCTCGAAGTGATGCAGGAGCTGGACCTGCCGTTCCTGGTGCACGGCGAAGTGACCGATCCGGCGATCGACCTGTTCGACCGTGAAGCGGTCTTCATCGACCGCATCATGAAGCCGCTGCGTCACGCCATGCCCGAGCTGAAGGTGGTGTTCGAACACATCACCACCAAGGATGCGGCCGATTACGTGCTGGCCGGCGAGGGCCCCACGGCCGCGACCATCACGGCGCACCACCTGCTGTACAACCGCAACGAGATGTTCAAGGGCGGCATTCGTCCGCATTACTACTGCCTGCCGGTGCTCAAGCGCGAAACGCATCGCCAGGCGCTGGTCGCGGCGGCCACGTCGGGCAATCCCCGTTTCTTCCTCGGCACCGATTCGGCGCCGCATGCCAAGGGCCTGAAGGAACACGCCTGTGGCTGCGCTGGCTGCTACACCGCATTGCACGCGCTGGAGTTGTACGTGCAGGCGTTCGACCAGGTGGATGCGCTGGACAGGTTCGAGGCCTTTGCCAGCTTCAACGGCCCTGATTTCTACAACCTGCCGCGCAACCAGGGCAGCATCACCCTCAAGCGCGAAAGCTGGACCATTCCCGCCGAGCTGCCGATGGGCGACAGCACCGTGGTGCCGCTGTCGGCCGGCGAAGAACTCCAGTGGAAGATGCTCTGACCTGAATGAGGATTTGAACCAGCATGCAATTCATCGACCATTTGATTACCGATCTGGACAAGGCGCTGCGCGTGGTCAGTGGCGTGGTGTTCGAAAGCCGTCCCAATCCGGGCCGCGGCCTGGCTGACGGCGTCATGAGCGACGCCGAAAAGCGCCATTCGGCTGGCCTGATGCGTATCAATAACGTGGGCGAGGTATGTGCCCAGGCGTTGTACGATGCCCAGGGCCGGTTTGCCCAGAAGACGGAAATCAAGCAGCAGTTCGAGCGTGCCGGCATCGAGGAAGAAGACCACCTGGCGTGGACCGCGCAGCGGCTGCGTGAGCTGGGTTCGCGCACCAGCTTGCTCAACCCGCTGTGGTACGCCGGCTCTTATGTGCTGGGGACCATCGCCGCGCGGGTGGGCGATGCCCGCAATCTCGGCTTTGTGGCCGAGACCGAACGTCAGGTCGAGTTGCACCTGCTGAGCCATCTCGAAGAACTGCCGGCGCAGGACAACAAGTCGCGCGCCATCGTCGACCAGATGCGCGTCGACGAAATCGAACACGGCGAGGCGGCCAAGGCGCTGGGCGCGGCCCCCATGCCGGCGGCCATCAGCGGCGCCATGAAAGCCATGTCCAAGGTCATGACTTCGGTCGCCTATTACGTCTGATCGACGTCTTATTTCGGTGTTGGCAGCGGTGGCGGGGCTTCGGTCAGGTCGTCGATGATCTCGAAGGTGTGGGTCATTTCCGCAGTCTTCTCGAGCATGATCGAGGCCGAGCAATATTTCTCGTGTGACAACTTGATGGCCCGTTCGACCACATTGGCCTTCAGGTTGCGACCGCGCACGGTGAAATGGAAGTGGATCTTGGTGAACACCTTGGGGTCGCTGTCGGCCCGTTCCGACTTCAGGCTGACGTCGCAGCCGCGCACATCCTGGCCGCTCTTGCGCAGGATGACCACCACGTCATAGGCGGTGCAGCCGCCGGTGCCGGCCAGCAGCACTTCCATCGGACGCGGTGCCAGGTTGCGGCCACCGCCGTCTGGCGCGCCGTCCATCGTCACCAGATGGCCCGAGCCGGTTTCGGCCGTGAAGGTCATGCCGGACAAGCCGGTCCAGCGCACTGTGCATTCCATCTGCGTCATCCCAATGAGTGAAAAGAGGTGCGTATTGTAGCCAATGTCGGACAGCGCTGCGTTTGTGGCGCGCGCCTGCAGCCGATGTCGTTACGCCTTGTTGCGCTGCAGAACAATTCTTTGTGGAAATGCGAATACTCGACCGTGAAATTCATTGCTGAGTTGGTGTAATTCAACACTGTTGTGCTTTTCAGGTGATTTCTAAAAAAACTTAAAAACAATATTGCAACGCACAAAGGGCTTTGCTATATTGAATTCAACGGAAGTTTTGCAGCACGTACCATGTCTCCTCCACCCTCCTCATTGGTGTGGATTAAGCCCGGAACCTAAGCGTCCGGGTTTTTTTTGTCCGCGCGAAACGCAAGTTGCCACCCAGGGCGGCCTGCGCGCCACAGATAGTATGAAACCTTTTGACGCTAAGTCCTTGAAAAGGCTATAATTCTCGGCTTTCCCATGCGCTCGGGAAGATAAAAGGATGAGTCCGATCAAACCGATGGCCTGTAAAACGGTCGTCACGATTGAACGGAACCGCCATTTGAGCGTTTATTTTCATTATGAAAGTCAAACATGAAGACCTTTTCCGCTAAAGCACATGAGGTGCAGCGTGAGTGGTTCGTGATTGACGCGACGGACTTGGTCCTCGGACGTGTTGCCAGCGAAGTGGCACTCCGACTGCGCGGCAAGCACAAACCCGAATTTACTCCGCACGTCGATACCGGTGATTTCATCGTTGTCGTCAATGCTGGCAAGTTGCGCGTCACCGGCACCAAGGCCACTGAGAAGACCTACTTCCGTCACAGCGGCTATCCGGGCGGCATCTACGAAACGAATTTCCTGAAGATGCAACAGCGTTTCCCTGGCCGTGCGCTGGAGAAGGCTGTCAAGGGCATGCTGCCCAAGGGCCCACTGGGCTATGCCATGATCAAGAAGCTGAAGGTGTATGCAGATGGCAACCATCCGCACTCCGCTCAGCAACCGAAACCCCTCGCGCTCTAAGGAACAGACATGATCGGTAACTACAATTACGGAACCGGCCGTCGCAAGAGTGCAGTGGCTCGCGTTTTCATCAAGACCGGCTCGGGCAAGATCGTCGTCAACGGCAAGCCTGCCGCCGAGTACTTCTCGCGTGAAACTGGCCTGATGGTGATCCGTCAGCCGCTGGAACTGACCGGCAACGTCGAGCGCTTTGACATCATGGTCAACGTGCACGGCGGTGGCGAGTCCGGCCAGGCTGGTGCCGTTCGTCACGGTATCACCCGCGCCCTGATCGACTACGATGCAGCCCTGAAGCCGACCCTGTCGAGCGCTGGCTACGTCACTCGTGACGCGCGTGAAGTTGAACGTAAGAAGGTTGGTCTGCGCAAGGCACGTCGCGCAAAGCAATTCTCGAAGCGTTAATCTGCACGATACGCTGTACAGAAAGCCGCCTGGTGCATGCCAGGCGGCTTTTTGCTTTGGGGCCAGGCAATTATTGCTGTGGTGCTGATTGCAAATAACTCCCCATCGAAAACCGGCAGGAAATATTCTCCTGCTAAAATTGGCGGCTTTCTGGAGTTCCTTCGGGACGGGCTCCACTTCGCCTCTATTGCAAGGACTAGACATGATCAAGGTTGGTATCGTCGGCGGCACTGGTTACACCGGCGTCGAATTGCTGCGTATTTTCGCCACGCACCCGCAAGTCACGGTGCAATCCGTCACCTCGCGCAAGGAAGACGGCTTGCCGGTGGCCGAGATGTATCCCTCGCTGCGCGGTCGCGTCGATGTGGCTTTCTCGTCGCCCGACAAGGCCAAGCTCACCGATTGTGATGTTGTCTTCTTCGCCACCCCGCATGGTGTGGCCATGGCGCAGGCGCCCGAACTGGTGGCCGCCGGCGTGAAGGTGATCGACCTGGCTGCCGACTTCCGCATGCAGGATGTGGCCTCGTTCGAAAAATGGTACAAGCTGCCGCATAGCTGCACCGACCTGCTCAAGGAAGCCGTCTACGGGTTGCCTGAGCTGAACCGCGAGGCCATCCGCACGGCACGTGTCATCGGCAATCCCGGCTGCTATCCCACCACCATGCAACTCGGTTACGCGCCACTGCTGAAAGCGGGCGTGATCGACGCCTCGCAACTGATCGCCGACTGCAAGTCGGGCGTGTCGGGCGCAGGCCGCAAGGCCGAATTGCCCTTGCTGTTCTCCGAGGCATCCGACAATTTCAAGGCCTATGGCGTGTCGGGACACCGCCATTCGCCCGAGACCATCGAGCAACTGTCGCGCCTGACCAGCGACAAGGTCGGCCTGATCTTCACGCCGCATCTGGTGCCGATGATCCGCGGCATGCATTCGACCCTGTATGCGCGCCTGAACCGTGACATCGACAACGCTGCATTGCAGGCCCTGTTCGAGGATGCCTACAAGGACGAGCCATTCGTCGACGTGCTGCCGTTCGGCTCGCACCCCGAAACCCGTACCACGCGCGCCTCCAACATGCTGCGCCTGGCCGTGCACCGGCCTGACAACGGCAACACCGTGGTGGTGCTGGTAGTGCAGGACAACCTGGTCAAGGGGGCATCCGGGCAGGCCGTGCAGTGCATGAACCTGATGTTCGGCCTCGACGAAACGACCGGCCTGCAGCAGGTCCCGGTCCTGCCGTGAAGTACCGGCTATGGCAGCGGCGCCTGACGATCTCGGCGCCCAAGATGACCATCAAGCGGCATCTGCCGTGGCCGCTGCTGGCGCTGCTGTGGACCGTGGCGCTGGCCGTTGCGGTCGCCGTCGCGGTCTGGACCTATCAACTGGGCAGCCGTGCCTTGCCTGGTCTGGAGGGCGATAGCGGCGAGCAGGTCGAGGTTCTGTCGGAGCAGGTCAAGAAGCTGTCGGCCGAAAACGAGCGCTTGCAGAGTTCGGCGAATGCTTCCCAGAACGAACTCAAGATCGCCCAGACGGCGCAATCGCAGCTGGCCGTGCAGGTCAAGAACCTGGAAGCCGAGAACAACCGGCAGAAAGAAGACCTGGCCTTCTTCGACAGCCTGTTGCCGACCAACCTCGGGGTGCCGGGCATCACCATCCAGCGCTTCAAGGCTGAGCTGGCCGGACCAAGCCAGGTGCGTTATCGTGTACTGGTGATGCAGGGCGGTGCTGCTACGCAGCAATTTGCAGGCAATTTACAGGTCAGTATCACGGTTTGGCAGGCGGGCAAGAGTGCTATTATCAATTTCCCGGAGACCAATTCAACCGATCTGGCGCGCTATAGACTCGCATTCAAGTACTACCAGCGGGTTGAAGGTGTGGCGAATTTGCCGGAGGGTGCGACCATCAAGTCGGTTGCAGTTCGTGTTCTCGACCGAGGCCAGGTACGTGCCCAGCAGTCGGTGGATCTGTGAGGTGATTCAATGTTCGGACGCAAGACAAAAAGTACCATCGACAGCCTGATCGGCGTGTCGACCGCGATCAAGGGCGATGTCGGTTTCAAGGGCGGCCTGCGCATTGACGGCCAGATCAACGGCAATATCAATGCCGAGAGCGGCCAGCCCAGTGTGCTGGTCATTTCCGAGCATGCCAAGGTGGTGGGCGAGGTCCATGCCGCGCATCTGATCGTCAACGGCGAAATCATCGGTGACGTGCATTCGTCGGAACTGCTTGAATTGCAACCGAAAGCCCGCATAACGGGTAATGTGTATTACAAGGCGTTGGAAATGCACGGAGGCGCGCTGGTCTCCGGCAAGCTCAGCCATGACCAGGTGAGCGAAACGCCGTTGCTGAAGCTGGCTGCGTCGGCCGAAGCATGAAAATCCTCCAGCGCTTATAATGCAATCCATTGCCCAAGCAGGAGCCAGAAATGAACGCCGTAGCCGAACTGCAACATACCGAAATGCCTACCCCGATCGCTTTCAGCGACAGCGCCGCCGCCAAGGTTGCGCAACTGATCGATGAAGAGGGCAATCCCGACCTGAAACTGCGTGTCTTCGTGCAAGGCGGCGGTTGCTCCGGTTTCCAGTACGGTTTTACCTTCGATGAGATCGTCAACGAGGACGACACCACGATGTCCAAGAATGGCGTGCAACTGCTGATCGATTCGATGAGCTACCAGTACCTGGTCGGCGCCGAGATCGACTACAAGGACGACCTCGAAGGCGCACAGTTCGTGATCAAGAATCCGAACGCCTCGACCACTTGCGGTTGCGGCTCGTCGTTTTCAGTTTGATGCCGATATGCCGGGCGGCAGGTCTGCACGGCCGGTCGCATTGAAGTCGGATAAAAAAAGGGGCGCCATTTCGATGGCGCCCCTTTTTATTTGTGCTCGCTGCTGGTCAATGCTCAATGCTCATTGACCAGCGATCAGCACTTAGCAATCAGCCCAGTTCGGTGAATGCCTTGGCCGCAATGGCGATGGTTTCATCGATGATGGCGTCATCGTGGCGGGCCGACACGAACCCTGCCTCGAAGGCCGACGGCGCCAGATAGACGCCCGCGTCCAGCATCTTGTGGAAGAAGCGGTTGAAGCGCTCCTTGTCGCCTTGCATCACCTCGGCATAGCTGGTGGGCACTGCCTGCGCGAAATACAGGCCGAACATGCCGCCCACCGCATCTGCGGTGAAGGTAACGCCGGCCTGGCGGGCGGCGGCAGTCAAGCCGTCGGTCAGCTTCTTGGTCTGGCGTCCCAGGTTTTCGTAGAAGCCCGGCTGCTGGATGATCTTCAGCGTGGCCATGCCAGCGGCCACGGTGACCGGGTTGCCCGACAGCGTTCCCGCCTGGTAGACCCCACCCAGTGGCGACAGGTGACGCATGATCTCGGCGCGCCCGCCAAAGGCCGCTACCGGCAAGCCGCCGCCGATCACCTTGCCCAGTGCGGTCAGGTCCGGGGTAATGCCGTTGAGTTGCTGGGCGCCGCCCAATGCCACGCGAAAACCCGACATTACCTCGTCGAAAATCAGGATGGCGCCGTGCTGGGTGCACAGCCGTCGCATCGCCTGCAGGAATTCGTCACTGGCGCGCACCAGGTTCATGTTGCCGGCGACCGGCTCCACGATCACGCAGGCGATCTGGTCGCCGGCTGCCTTGAAGGCTTCTTCCAGCTGCTGGGTATTGTTGTAGTCCAGCACCAGGGTGTGCTTGGCAAAGTCTTCGGGCACGCCGGCCGAGGTCGGATGGCCGTTGGTCAGCATGCCGCTGCCGGCCTTGACCAGCAGCGAATCGCCGTGACCGTGGTAGCAACCCTCGAATTTGACGATCTTGTCGCGGCCCGTGGCGCCGCGCGCCAGTCGCAGCGCACTCATGGTGGCTTCGGTGCCGCTCGAGACCAGGCGCACCTGCTCGATCGAAGGCACCAGCTTGACGATTTCTTCGGCCATCACGATCTCGGCCTCGGTCGGTGCGCCGAAGGACAAGCCGCGCGTTGCCGCCTGCTGTACCGCCAATACCACATCCGGATGGGCATGGCCGACGATGGCCGGGCCCCAGGAACCGATGTAGTCGATATAGCGCTGTCCTTGCGCGTCCCAGAACCAGGGGCCTTCGGCGCGCTCGATGAAGCGCGGCGTGCCACCTACCGAGCGGAATGCGCGCACCGGTGAGTTGACGCCGCCGGGGGTGCTGCGTTGCGCGCGCGCAAATAAGGATTCGTTGGTGTTGGTTGCCATGTGTGTTCCAGTTACAGGGTGTGGTTTCTCAGTTCGACTCGCGCGGCTCATCGGCCTCGCGTGCCCAGAAGTAGCGATCGGGGACCAGTTTTCCCATGCCCAGGCGTTGCGCATTGCCCAGCGCTGCCAGGGTGAATTCCTGCGCCTCGGCGACGGCCTGGGGCACTTCCAGTCCGTTGGCCAGCATCGCCGCGATGGCGGCCGACAATGTCGCGCCGGCGCCGGTGAACGAGCCTGGCAGACGCGCCCGGGTGTCCTGGCGCACCAGGCCGGAGGCGTCGAAGAGCGAGTTGGCGACTTCTTGCAGGTCGGTCTGGGTATTGGTCACGAACAGGTATTCGCAGCCCATCTCGATGATGCGTGCAGCGTCCAGCGCGAGCGCTTCGCCCGGCACCGGTTCGCGCCAGGTCTCGGCCAGGCGGGTCAACTCGCCGGCCGACACCAGCACCAGGGTAGTCTGCGGAATCAACAGCTCGCGGATGGCAATGATGAGGTCTTCTTCTTCCTCCTGGCCGGCCAGGGAAGAGGTGAAGGGATCGAGGATCAGCGGCACGTCGGGATAATCGGAAACGATTTCGGCGATCACCGAGATGTTCTCGAGGCTGCCCACCGTGCCGACCTTGAATGCGGCCACCGCCATGTCTTCGAGGATGACGCGGGCCTGGTCGGCCACCCAGTCGACATCGATCACCTGCACGTCTTCGGTGCGGGCGGTGTCGCCGATGAGCAGGGAGGTCACCACGGACAAGCCGTGGCAACCCATGGCCGCGAAGGTGGCAAGGTCTGCCTGGATGCCGGTGGCGCCTACCGGATCGGCCGCGCCGAAGGTCAGGATAAGAGGGGAGGTTTGGTTTTGCACGTCGAGTAGATTAAGATATCGTGTTTGGCGCTTGCTTCCTGATGAAGCGATGCCAAGCATTTTACTTGAATTGATTTGAGGGATAGTCAGCCGTGAGCAATAGCCAAGCCGAATTCAAAACATGGATGTGCCTGATCTGTGGTTGGATCTACGATGAAGAAGCCGGTCTGCCGGAAGAGGGCATTGCGCCTGGTACACGCTGGGACGACGTACCCATCAACTGGACTTGCCCAGAGTGTGGCGCCCGCAAGGAAGACTTTGAAATGGTCGAAATCTGAGATAACGCATCAATCCTGCGGCGGCGTGACGACTTCACCCGCCGCGGCAAGTGCTGCTGGTGATCTAATGTCGCCAGGGGCCGCTGCCATCCCTTTCTTCCGGCCATCAGGTTGGATCCGACGCCCGGCTTGATCTGCATCAAGCGGCGTCATCATTGTCTCGCGTGCGCGATGTCCTCCGGCAATGCCGCCGGAGTGGCGTGCTGGCACCCTCGTTCAAACCTGTTTGCCGATCAATGACGCGTTGGCGTCAGGCGACGTTCCAGTGTTTTCAATAAACCCGGGAAGTTGCTGCTGTTTCTGCTCTAGATTAAGACTTCATTTGCTACAGTGGGGCAGTACGTCATGGCAACAGCCGGAGAATGCATGGTCAATTCGACGCCTCGTGCGAAACGCAAAATACTGGTGGCCGATGACAGCAGTGCCGTACGGCACAACCTGTCCAGGCTGCTGGGCGAAGCCGGCTACGACGTACTGACCGCCGCCAGCGGGTTCGAGGCACTGGCGCAACTGGGGGCGCAACAGATCGACATGATCATTTGCGACGCCGACATGGCGCCGTTGGAGGGAGGACATATCTGTCTGCTGATCCGCCGCAGTGCGGGTCATGCCAGTCTGCCGGTCGTCATGCTGTCGTCGCGGGCCGGGCCATTCGACAGCGCGCGCAGCGCCATGGCCGGGGCCGATCAATTGTTGTGCAAGCCGGTCAACGAGGCGGTATTGCTGCAAATCACGAGAGCCTACGTGGATGGTGTCGATGCCGTCTGACGCGGTCCATTCATTGGCAACAGGGGTTTGCATGCGAATAAAAAAGGTGCTGGTGGTCGACGACTCGCCAACTGATCGATACGTGCTGACCAGCATTCTCGAACAGAACGGTTTTTCGGTCGAGACCGCCGGCAGCGGTGACGAAGCCCTGCAAAAAATCCGCGAGGACAAGCCTGAGCTGGTACTGCTGGACGTGGTCATGCCCGGCAAGAACGGTTATCAGATCACGCGCCAGATCGTGCGCGATCCCAGCACCAGGGACTTGCCCATCATGATGTGCAGCGTCAAGGCGCAGGAGACCGACCGCATTTGGGCGCTGTGCCAGGGCGCCTGCGACTACATCGTCAAACCGGTTGATCCCGAAGAACTATTGGCCAAGATCCAGGCGCTCGAGTGAGCGCATAGCGCTTCATCCTGAAAGGCAGGCATGCACGAGAGTCCGAAACCCAAACCCGGCAGGACCACCCGCGATGTCGCCCAGACACCCCCGTTCGAGGGGTTGCAGGCGTTCCAGGCATCGCTGCTGGAGCGCATGGAGGCAGCCAGCAGCGAGCAGTCGTACACCCGCCGGCTGGCGGTGTCGATCGGGGGCGTCCCCTGCCTGCTCAACCTGGCCGAGGCGGGCGAGATCATACCGCTGTCGACACTGGGCAAGCTCACCCGGGTGCCGCTGACGCAACCCTGGTACCTGGGGCTGGCCAATATCCGGGGCAATCTGGTCGGTATCGCCGATCTCGCCATGTTGATGGGCGCACCACCCCAGGTGGCGGCCTCCGCCAGCCGGGTCCTGGTGTTGTCGCCGACGCTGGCGCCTAACTGCGGCTTGCTGCTGGCGTCGGTAATGGGTGTGCGGCAGATTTACGAGATGAATGAGATCTCGAAAGTTAACGATGGAAATCTCCAGATGCGGGGAGTGATTCGCCATCATAGGGACTCGGAAGGAACTGAGTGGCAGGAGTTAAGTCTGGTATCGCTGTTAAGTGACGAAAAGTTCCTTCACATCGGACGCTGAAGATTGGCATGACGCCACGCCAAGGGGGCAGGCGGAAGCGGCGACATCAAAACAAATCGTACAGGAGCTCCAGTCATGGCATTGAGTCTGCCGCGTCTACCGAAGAAGAACAAATCGCGACCGGCCCGGGACGATGTCGCCGCGTCCACTGCCGTTGTACGCAGGACGCGCCTGCCGGTGATCAGCCGCTTCGCGCTGCGCACGCAGACCCGCATCCTGCTGTTGCTCCTGTTGCTGTCGCTGGCCAGCACCTTGCTGTTTCTCTGGCTCGAATCGCGCAGCTATATCCACGTCACGCTGCAGGCCCACATTACCTCCGACCTGGTGATGCATTCCCAGCGCATCGGCAAGGCCGTGCCCAATGCGATCCAGGGCAATCGCGAAGCATTCACGCAGTTGCGCGAGAGCCGTAACGAATTCAACTTCGGGCTGGGCCTGCTGGCCAAGGGGGGCCACTATCAGGGCGACATCATCCGTCCCCCTGAGGCGGCCATGAAGCCGGTGCTCGAAGACGTGCAGAAAATCTGGGACCATACCAATCAGGCATCGCAGACCATCCTCAAGCTCGAAAGCGAACTGACCGGTTTTGGCGTGACCCTCAAGCGCCTGAACCTGATGCTGCCGATGTTGCTCGACCTGAGCGAGCAGATCGCCATGCTGCAGTCGCAGGGCGTGGCCGGCCCGCGCGAGATGAGCACGGCCAGCATGCTGGTGCAGTTGACCTTGCGGCTGGGCCGCAGCTCCAACGAATTCCTGACCTCGGACGGGGTCAATCCCGAGACGGCGTTCCTGCTCGGCAAGGACGTCAACACCTTCCACGACATCATCGACGGATTCCTCAACGGCAGCGAGCTGTTGCGCCTCAAGCCGGTGGCCGACAAGGAGACGCGCGAAAAGCTACTGGAGCTCGAAAAGGTCTTCGGCGAATACCAGCCCCAGGTCGCGGGCATCCTGGGCAACCTGCAGAATTTCATCGCCGCCAAGCAGTCCGAGCAGTTGGTCTTCGTCGAGAACGAGACCCTCAAGCAGCACCTTACCGTGCTGCAGAACGACTACCGGGTGGCGCAGGAATCGCGCTCCCTGTTCTTCTGGTGCATGCTCGGGGCCATGGCATGTGCGTTATTGAGTGGGGTGGGCATCGCACTGGTGCAATTGCAGAACAGCCGCAACAACGCCGCCGAGGCTGAAGCGCGGCGCCAGGACGCCGATGCCCAGCGCCTGCAGGCACAGCATCAGGAAGAAAAGGCCATGCGCACCAATGTCGCCAACCAGGCCGCCATCCTGCGCCTGATGAACGAATTGCAGAAGGTGGCCGATGGCGACCTCACCGTGCACACCACCGTCTCGGAAGACATCACCGGGGCCATTGCCGACTCGGTCAACTATACGGTCGAGGCGCTGCGCGGACTGGTGGGGCAGGTGACCCAGATGGCGACCAAGGTGGCAGCCACCTCGGATCATGTGCGCAGCACGACCACCGAGCTGGCCAGTGCCACGCGGATGCAGGCACGCCGGATCCAGGAAACCGGGCAATCGATGCTCGAGATGTCGATCCAGATTACCGATGTCTCGATCTCGGCCAACGAATCCGCCGACGTCGCGCGACATTCGGTGGTGGTCGCCGAGCGCGGCGCCAAAGCGGTGGAAGACGCGGTCAAGGCCATGAACGAAATTCGCCAGCAGATACAGGAAACGTCCAAGCGCATCAAGCGGCTGGGCGAGTCGTCGCAGGTGATCGGCGAAATCACCGAACTCATTTCGGACATCACCGAGCAGACCAATGTCCTGGCGCTCAATGCCGCCATCCAGGCAGCCTCCGCCGGCGAGGCCGGACGCGGGTTTTCGGTGGTCGCCGAGGAAGTGCAACGGCTGGCCGAGCGTTCCAGCGCCGCTACCCGCGAGATCGGTGCGCTGGTGCGGATGATCCAGACCGACACGCATGATGCCGTGGCGGCAATGGAAAAATCCACTGCCGGCGTGGTCGAGGGCGCGGTATTGTCGGATGCCGCAGGCGCGGCGCTGGCCGACATCCGGCGGGTGTCCAATCAACTGGCCGAACTGATCCAGGGCATGTCCTCATCGACCGAACAGCAGGCGATCTCGGCCAATGGGGTGGCGCAGAACATCCAGAGCATCCTCAGCGAAAACGAGATCATCGAGCAAAGCCGCGAACAGGTTTCGGCGCTCTATAACGAATTGTGGGATGCCGCCAAGCAGCTGGAAAACTCGGTGTCGCGGTTCCGGGTGACGGTTTCCTGACAGCGACGGCATGATGGACACTCCGCGCCCCATGCCCGAGCCTGCAGATCCGGACACCGCCGGCATCATTTCCGCACACGCCGCGACGGCCGATCACCGTGCGCAACTGTCCGACAGCCTGCGCTTGCTGGCGCCCGCGCTGCATACGGCGATCGACCGGCTGCTGGTGCATTTTTCCCCCTCCGCCGGTGACGCCGGCAGCACGCCCAGCTGCAGCGAGGAACTGGCGCAACTGTGCCAGCAGCTCGATCAACTAATCAATGTCATGCGGGTGGTGGAGGCGCATGCCGCCACGCAATTGCTGTCACGGCTGCGCGCGTTGCTGGTGCATTGCGCGCAAGGCTGCGACGCATCCGAACTGCAACTGTCGTCGGCGCAGGCCGCGGCCGCCGTCACGGCGCTGTGGAGCCTGCACGATTATCTCGATGATCTGCACGATCGCAGCGGCGACACCGATATCTTCGACCCGGGCCTGTTCCAGGGCTGGCGCCTGGTTTGCCTGCAGCTTCCCGCCAGCGCCCATGCGCCGTTCGCGCCGCAGGGCAACTGGCCGACATCGCTGGCGCATCTGCATGACCTCGACGCCATGCGGCAGGTCCTGGATGCCATTGTCCGCAGCCTTTCAGCGGAGCAATCCACGGTGTCGTCCGGCGATGCTGCGCTGCACGCCTTCATTGCGCACATCCTCGATGGCCTGCAGCCGCTGGATCGGCATGCCCTGGTGGTGCTGGAGATGGCGCGCGGGCCGTTATTGAACAGTCGGATCGAGGCACTGCGACAGCGTGCCGACTGGTCGCCGTCGCTGGCACTGGTGCAGGCGCCTGAATCACCGGTGATGGTGCGACTGATGGTGCAGGTCGATGAGATGCAGGCGGCCTGGGGGTGTGTCGTCGCGGCAGCATCGGACGACGCGCGCGCAGCGTCGGCGCTGCAATGGATGGGGCGTGTATTGGTGGCAGCCGATCTTGCGCGCCGGATCTGGCCGCGCCTGCGCGAGCCGGGCTTGTCGGGCGTGCTGCGTTCGCTCGGACGGCTGGCCGGCCTGTTCGACCCGGTCGCCTTGCGCGAGGACACCGAGCGCGAACTCAGCAATTGCCAGATTTTCCTCGAGCAATGCCTGCGTCGGCGCTTTCATCTGGAAGAAGATTTCATCGAGCAGTCCGACTGCATGGTCGAACATCTGGCCGGCGTGCTGTATGGCAATGCCCCCAGTGGTCCCTTTCCGTGGTTCTCGCGTGAGTTGCGGGCCGACATGACGCGTCGCATGTCGGGCGTGGCCGAGCGTGACATCCGTGAAGCGCTGTCCAGGGTCGAAAGCGGCCTGGGTTGGTTTTGGTCCGGCCGCACCGAGGGCTCAGGGGCGGCCATGCTGCCGACCGGCGCCATGGATGACGACTGGCCATCCGACAGCCAGCCCTCTCTCACCAGCATGCTGACCGATATCCACGCCGAGCTGGGCCGCATGGAAAGCCTCTGCGCGGCGCATCCCGCGCTTGCGTGGCGCGCGCTGGGCAGCACCCTGCGCGAGCGGATTGCCAGTAACCTCGGCGCCACGTTGCCCAGTACCGCCGATGAAGGTGGCGCGCAGCGGGACCGGACCGATGCCGCGCGTGCCGTGATGGTGCGTGACATCGTGGATTTCGACCAGCAATTGCAGCGGGCCATGCGCTCGCCGCCCAACCGCTGGCGTCGCCCTGATCGCATCGACCCACAGCTGGCCGTCAACATACGGCGCACACTGACGCATGGCGACTTGCCGGCGCCGGTGGCGTCGTCAGCAGACCTCGCGGCGGTCGAGGCGGCGTCGATGGCGGCATTGCCGGATGACCTGAGCGGTAGTTGGCAACCGCAACCGGCCGATGACGAGATGCTGGGCATCTTTGTCGCTGAAGCCGGCGCCTTGCTGCAGGCGCTGCGTGACATGCCCGGGGCCGACACGATGATGGTGGCCGACCAGGGGCAGTTGAGCAACATGCGCCGCTGTTTTCATACGATCAAGGGTAGTGGCCGCATGGTTGGACTGCTGGCCCTGTCCGATGCTGCACATGCCATCGAGAAATTGCTCAGCGCATGCCTGTCATGCGCCGACCAGCAAGAGCCCTGGCCCCTGCCCGAGCCGGTGAGGGTATTGCTGCAATCGGCGCTGGCGTTGTTGGCCGGGTGGGTCAACGAAATCGGGCTGCAAAGAGGGTCGCCGCGTCAGGCGCCCTTGCTGGTGGACCTTTGCCAGTGCCTGGGCCAGGCGCTGGCCGTGACCAGTCGCCCCGAGGAGCCGGCGCGTGAAGCGGCGCTGGTTCCGGCGGCCGTCCCGGATCGGCAGTTGCGCCAGATCTATCTGGACGAGGCAGCAACCCTGTTCAAGACCTTGCGCCAGCACGGCAGCAGCTGGCGCGCCAAGGCCGATAGCGGCTTGTTGTCCGGCGCGCCCGCGCTCTATCTGCGGGCCGTGCATACGCTGCGCGGTTGTAGTGCAGCGGCAGGTTTCGGCGGCATGCGGCAAATGGCGACGGCGCTGGATGAACTGATCGAACATCTCAAGCAACTCGGGCATGGACTGGACGCGGCGCAGCTGACGATCGTCGAACGCGCACTCGCCAGCATGCAGCAGATGCAGCAGCAATTTGCGGCCGGCGCCGAGCCGGCCGCCGACCAGGCGGTGATAAAGGCGTTGCACGGGTTGCAGCAGAGCTTGCATGCGCCCGTGTCTTCGGTGCCGTCGCCGGCTGCTGCGTCGTCGTCGGCGGCGGCGCACGACCCTCCCGCCCCGGAGGTGAATGGACTGCAGGATGAGATCGATCTCGAACTGCTGCCGGTGTTTCTGGAAGAGGGCGCGCACCTGATGGCGCTGGTGGGCGAGGGCTTGCACCTGTTCCAGCGCCAGCCGGACGACGATACTGTGCTCAGAGAGGTATTGCGACCGTTGCACACGGTCAAGGGCAATGCCCGCATGGCGGGGGCGCTGCAATTGGGGCACCGGATCCACGAACTCGAAAGCGGCGTCCAGCGCCTGTTGCGCAATACCGGGGCGAGCGACGGGCTCAATGCGCTGCTGGCGATCTATGACGATGCACTGCAACGTCTCTCCGCACTGGAGCAGATGGGGGCTGCCGCCCAAACCGGAGGCGATGGCGAGCGCAGGCCCGTGGTGCCGACGGTGCGCATCAAGGTAAGCCTGCTCGATACGCTGCTGAACCAGATCGGCGAGGTGTCGATCGCCCGCTCGCAGCTCGAGAATGAAGTCAAGCAACTGCGGCGCCATACCGTGGACCTCGATGACAGTGTCGGCAAGTTGTCGGCGCAATTGCGGGATATCGCGATCCAGGCCGAGATTCGCATCGCCGCGTCGCAGCATAGCCATGAAAGGCTCCAGTTCGATCCGCTGGAACTGGATCGCTATACCCATCTGCAAGAACTGACCCGGATGATGGAGGAGAGCGTCAGCGATGTCGCCTCGTTGCAGAAGTTGCTGGCCGACAGTGCCGCCAGCACCCAGAATGGCCTGCAGCGGCAAGCGCGTCTCACCCGCGATCTGCAGCAGGAATTGATGTATGCCCGCATGATCAAGTTCAAGAGCGTCGAGCCGCGCCTGCGGCACCTGGTCTGGCAACTGGCCCGTGAAACCGGCAAGGCGCTGGAACTGGTCTGTGACGGCGGCGAGGTCGAACTCGACCGCGGCATCCTGGAAAAAATGATCGGCCCGTTCGAACACCTGCTGCGCAACGCCGCAGTGCATGGCATCGAAGCGCCCTCTCAGCGTGCGGCAGCGGGCAAGCCCGCCATGGGCAGGCTGCGTATTCGTGCCGTGCAGGAGGGCAGCGAAGCCACCATTCGCATCGATGACGACGGGCTGGGCCTCGACCTTGCCGCGATTCGCACCAAGGCGCTGGCAGCCAACCTGCTCAGCGCGGCCCACGCCGACGATGAGGCGCGCGTGATCGAGATGATCTTCGAGCCGGGCTTGTCGACCTGGTCGAACGTGTCCGAACTGGCCGGACGCGGGGTCGGCATGGACGTGGTGCGCAGCGAGGTCACCGCGCTCGGCGGACGGGTGGTGGTGCATTCGGAGGCCGGCGCCGGCGTGCGCTTCACGATGCACCTGCCGCTATCGCTGGCCGTCAAGCAGGTATGCCTGCTGCGGCTCGGGCTGCAGAGTTACGCGATCCCTTCGATGCTGGTCGAGAAAGTGGTGCAGTTGCGTGGCCAGCGCATGCACCACGCGTTGGCCAGCGGCACGTTGGAGCAGGGTGGGCGCAGCGTCACGCTGCATGGCCTGGCCGCGCTGCTGGACGAACCGGACGATGCCAACCGCGCGGCGCCGGACTCGGTCTATGTGCTCTTCGTCAAGAGTGGCAACGACCTGGTGGCCATCATGGTCGACCATGTCAGCGGCAATCGCGAGGTGGTGTCCAAGCCGATGGGGCCGCAGCTCGATACCCTGGCCGGCGTGGTGGGGGCGACGGTCATGGGCAACGGTGAAATCGTGTTGATCCTCAACCCGCTGCTGCTGGAACGACGCAGCGGCTATCGCCGGGAGGATGGCGCGGTGCGCGCGCGGCCCGGGCGGCCGGGCCGGACCAGGCAGCGCATCGTGATGGTGATCGACGATTCGCTGACGGTGCGCAAGGTGATGCAGCGCCTGTTGATGCGTGAAGGCTATGAGGTAGTGACCGCCACCGATGGCTACGATGCCATTCGGCAGCTGCATGGCGTCGTGCCCGACGCCTTCCTGGTCGATATCGAAATGCCGCGCATGGATGGATTTACGCTGGTGCGCCACCTGCGCGACAACGAAGCCACGCGCTTGCGGCCGATCATCATGATCACCTCACGCACCGGGGCCAAGCATCGCGAGCGCGCCATGGAGCTTGGGGTGAATTATTACCTGGGCAAGCCTTATCAGGATCAGCAACTGCTGTCACTGCTGGCCACTTATACCAGTGCGCCGGAGCAGTTGCCCCCGGACGACTTCAGTGATGTGCTGTATTAGGGCCCGTTCACATTAAATCTGCGAGTGCGAGAGGTCGGCAAGCGTTGTCTGGCTAGGCGTAGCGACGCGCCGTAGTGGTGCTACGGCAAGGAGCTGCAACAACGGCAGGCGAGGCTTGCCAGCACGCCCTCTGGGGGGCAACGCATCTCACAGATTTAATGTGAACAGGCCCTAGTGTCCGGCTAGGCGTAAAATAGCGCGCTTCCGACGCCGTTGAGGGCATGCCAGGCTGGCAAGCGGCGCTCCAGATCAGCATTTCGAGGCAATAAAATCGATCCGACACTCATCTCCATCCTGCTCGCCACGACCCTGGCCGGGGTCGTCAGCATCACCGCTGCAGCGGTGTTTTCGTTCGCCCTGCTGTCGAAGATGGTGGAGCGGCTGGTCAGCCTGTCGGTCGGCATCATGCTGTCGACTTCGCTATTGCATGCATTGCCGGAGGCGTTCGAGTCCCAGGCCGAGCCGCATACCCTGTTTGCGGTGTTGCTGGGCGGCTTGCTGACGTTTTTCCTGTTGGAAAAGACGGCTATCCTGCGGCATTCGCATCACCACGAAGACGATGGGCATGGCCATCACCATGGTCATGACAAGCATGAGGCGGGCAAGGCCGGATGGATGATCCTGGTCGGCGACGGGCTGCACAATTTTACCGATGGCATCCTGATCGCCGCAGCCTTCCTGGCCGATCCGCACCTGGGGCTGGTGACCGGCCTGGCCATCATCGCCCATGAAATCCCGCAGGAGATCGGTGACTTCATCGTGCTGCTCAATGCCGGCTTTTCGCGCACCCGGGCCTACGTCTATAACCTCATCTGCAGCCTGATGGCGGTTGCTGGCGGGATACTGGGCTATGTGATGCTGGAACGCGGCACGCAATGGATTCCGTATGTGCTGGTGTTTGCCTCGTCGGGCTTCATCTACATCGCCGTCAGCGACCTGATGCCACAGATGCAGCGCCGCGCGACCCTGCGCGAAACAGTGCCGCAGGTGATCCTGATCGCCCTCGGCGTGCTGATCGTGGTCACGCTGACCAGCCACGCCCATAGTCACTGATCAGGCCAGCGCCGCCCGGCGCCGGCCATGACGCCATGACGCCATGACGCCATGACGTTCAGGCGCCGGTTGCGACCGGTCGCGACGGGTCAGCGCTCCATTCGCTCCAGGAGCCCGGATACAGGCTGGCGCCGCCGAGGCCGGCCACTTCCAGTGCCAGCAGATTGTGGCAGGCGGTCACCCCCGAGCCGCACTGCATGACCGCCTGATGCGGATCGCCCACCATCGACAGCCATTCCTCGCGCAGCTGGACTGCGCTCTTGAAGCGGCCATCGGCCTCGAGATTGTCCTTGAAGAAGCGGTTTCTGGCGCCGGGAATATGGCCGCCCACCGCATCCATCGTTTCGTTCTCGCCGCGGAAGCGGTCGGCGGCGCGGGCATCGACCACCTGCAGCGCGGCGGTCTTGATGTTCTCGACCAGGGTTTGCGCATCGACCGTGCGCACGATCGAAGTCAGGTCCTGGATGTTGCCGTGCGGCGCCGGCGGCGGGACTTCGGCGGTCAGTTCGCCGACCTGCTGCCACGCGGCCAGGCCGCCATCGAGCACCGCCACGTCGCTGTGGCCGATCCAGCGCAACAGCCACCACAGGCGTGCCGCGAACATGCCGCCTTGTGCATCGTAGGCCACTACCTGGGTATCGTTGTTGATGCCCAATGTCCGCAGTGCCTCGACGAGTTGCTGGCGGTCAGGCAAGGGATGACGACCATGAAAGCGGCCATGCGCATCCACCTTGGGGCCGGACAGGACATGGTCCAGGTGCACGAAGCGGGCCTGGGGAATATGGCCGGCGGCATAGGCGTCGGTCCCGGCCTGGGGATTGACCAGGTCATGCCGGCAATCGAGGATGACCAGGTTCAGGTATTGGGCGCGCGACTTCAGGTCGGATGCGCTGATCAGGGTGGAATAGGTCATGTGTTCTCCTTTGCAATGCAGGTTCAGACTTCAGTAGCGATCGGGTCGACCTTGGGGACGTTCTTGGCGCTGTTGCGGTTGCTGCGCTGGTTATGCCAGGTGGCCCACAAGCCGCTGCCGAGGATGATGGCCATGCCCAGCCAGCCCAGCCAGCCCGGTGCATCGTTCCAGATCAGCACGCCGAACAGGCTGGAAAAGACGATGCCCGCATATTGCAGGTTGGCCGTCACCAGGGTGTTGCCGAGCCGGTAGGCGCGGGTCATGGCAATCTGCGCCAGCGTGGCCGTGAGGCCGATGGTCAGTATCAGCAAGGCGCCGGTGACTGAATGGGTGTGCCACAGCGGTATCTTGCCCGCCACCAGGTTGCCGGCCAGGCCGGCTACCACGCCGGTCAGCGAGAAGTAGAACACGACCCGGTATTCGGGTTCCCCCAGCAGGCCAAGCTTGCGCACCTGCAGGTAGACGATCGCCGACAGTACGCCCGATATCAGGGCGATGACGCCACCGATCAGTTGTTCCGGATTCAGGGAGGGGCGCATCAGCATGGCCACGCCGATGAAGCTGAGCAGCACGGTGGCCGCCAGGCCCCACTCGAAACGCTTGTTGCCTTTCCACCAGCCGGCCGCGAACAGCATGGCCGCAATCCAAATCGACGACATGTAGTTGAGCGTGGTGGCGGTGGCAATCGGCAGCAGGCTGAATGCGTAGAACCACATCCACAGCGAAACCACGCCGACCCCGCCACGGATCAGGTGATCGCGTGGAAAAGGGGTGCGGAAGGTGCCGCCGCGCACCCACACCATGGCCGAGATGACGATCACCCCGACCAGTCCGCGCGAGAGCACGATTTCGGCGGTGGTGTAGTGCTCACCGGCCAGTTTGACGCATACCCCCATGATGGAGAACAGGAACGAAGCGACCAGCATCCAGAGCGATTGCATGACGAGTGAGGTTTATTGTTGGATTGAATAGGTAGGGCAGGCGCGATCCGGCAGATCCGGCAGGTGGGCCGCCCAATGAAAAACGGCAGCATCGGACCATGCCGATGCTGCCGTTACAAAAATGTCGTACCTGCGAATGAAGTTGGCGTTCTTGCAAGATTGCGGATGGCGGCCGACAGTAAGGTTCTGAACTGTCCTGCTCCTGCCGCTGGGCCTGCATGCCTGCTCCTCGATGTTCATCTTCATGCGCTGTGCGGCGCATGCGGTTTGTTGTTATCCGTCCCTGGTGCCGGGGCCGACTGCGAGCTGCGATCGATACCATTCGTGGAAGTGCTGCATGCCGTCTTCCATGGGCGACTGGTACGGACCCACTTCGCTGGTGCCGCGTTGCATGAGTATACGACGACCAGCGTCCATGCGCAGCGCGATCTCGTCATCCTCGACGCAGGTTTCCATGTAGGCGGCGCGTTCGGCCTCGACCATTTCGCGTTCGAACAGGGCGATCTCTTCGGGGTAGTAGAACTCGACCACGTTGGTGGTCTTTTGCGGTCCGTCCGGCCACAAGGTCGACACCACCAGCACATGCGGATACCACTCGACCATGATGTTGGGATAGAGCGTGAGCCAGATGGCGCCATACTTGGGCGGCGTGCCGCCATTGAACTGCAGCAGTTTTTCTTGCCACTTGGCGTAGGTCGGCGAACCCGACTTGACGAGGCCGTGATTGACGCCCACGGTCTGCACGCTGTAGTCGCGGCCGAACTCCCATTTCAGGTCGGAGCACGACACGAAGTTGCCCAGGCCGGGATGGAAAGGCTCGACGTGGTAGTCCTCGAGGTAGACTTCGATGAAGGTCTTCCAGTTGTAGTCGCACTGGTGGACTTCGGTGTGATCGTACAGGTAGCCCGAGAAATCCAGGTCGCCGGCCACGCCAAGCTCCTTGAGCTGGGTCGCCACGTTGCCGCCGCCGCCTTCGAACAGCAGGCCGTTCCAGTTCTGCAGCGGCGTGCGCGACAGGTTCAGGCACGGCGTCTCGCCGAAGTGGGGGGCGCCGATGAGGTCGCCCTTGAGGTCGTAGGTCCAGCGATGCAGCGGACACACGATATTGCGCGCGTTGCCGCGACCATCAAGCATCTTGGCCTGGCGATGACGGCACACGTTCGACACCAGCTCGATGCCTTGCGCATTGCGCACCAGCATGCGGCCTTCGTTTTCCCACGGCAAGGTCGAGTAGTCGCCCACATTGGGCACCATCAGTTCATGGCCGGCGTAGCGAGGCCCGTTCTGGAACAGTTGTGTGAGTTCGCGCTGGTAAAGCGGCTCGTCGAAGTAGACATCGACTGGAAGTTGCGCGTTTGAACGCGCCAATTTGGCAAAAGTCGCAAGATCGGACATTTCCGCCCCCAAATTAATTTGCACCAACCTAAGGAAGAAAATCCGCAAAAACCGTTCAAGTAATATGAAGAGGAAATTTCGGACAGAACTGACGATTATGCCACAAAACCCCCATAAGCGGCCTCAACTGGTGGCTATTTTGTCATCATTTCAACGGAATTTACCTTTTGCGAGTTCGGCCTGTATGCAAATCACGCGCGTTGTTCGGTGCGTGCACTACGGATTGTTCTAAAATACCGGGTTAGATTTCCAATTTGGGTCGATATGCCAAGAACTTCCGCCACCGCCAGCGCCGCCACGGTTTCCACCGCCCCCGCCTCGTTCGAGCAAGCCATGCAAGAACTGGAGCAGCTCGTGGCGCAGATGGAAGCCGGCGAGCTGCCGTTGGAAGCATCGGTGGCCGCTTACAAGCGCGGCTCGGAACTGGTCAAGTTCTGTGCGACCCAGCTCGACCGCGTCGACAGCCAGGTCAAGGTGCTCGAAGGCGAGATGCTCAAGCCCTTCAATGCCGACCACGGCGCCAGCGAGGACGATTGATGACCGCCCGCCTGGCCGCCTCCGTTTCTTTCCTCGACTGGATGCAGCAGGTCCAGACCGGCATGGAAGCCGTGCTGGACCGTTTTCTGCCGTCGCCCGCAGTGGTGCCGGCGCGCCTGCACCAGGCGATGCGCTACACCGCGCTGGACGGCGGCAAGCGGGTGCGCCCCTTGCTGGTGTTTGCCGCGGGCGAATTGTTCGACACGCCCCTGCCGCTGCTGGAGCGGGCGGCGGCAGCAGTCGAGATGATCCACGTCTATTCGCTGGTGCACGACGACATGCCCTGCATGGATGATGACGCCTTGCGTCGCGGCAAGCCGACCGTGCATGTCCAGTACGACGAAGCGACCGCGCTGCTGGTGGGCGACGCATTGCAGGCGCAGGCGTTCGAGGTGCTCTCCGGCGTGACCGGCGCCGATGACAGCGCCCTGGTGCCGCGCCAGTTGCGCATGCTCAACCTGCTGGCACAGGCTTCCGGCTCGGTCGGCATGTGCGGCGGGCAAGCGATCGACCTGGCCAGCGTCGGCATGACCCTGTCGCTGGCCGAACTCGAACAGATGCACCGCAAGAAGACCGGCGCCCTGTTGCGCGCAGCAGTGATGCTGGGCGCGCTGGGCGGCAAGGCGCTCAGTGCCGACGAAATGGCCGCACTGGACGACTACGCCGGCGCCATCGGCCTGGCGTTCCAGGTGGTCGACGATATCCTGGACGCCACTGCCGATTCGGCCACGCTGGGCAAGACGGCCGGCAAGGACGCGGCCGACAACAAGCCCACCTATGTGTCGATCCTGGGGCTGGCCGAATCGCAGGCGCTGGCGCAACGGCTGCGCAGCAACGCGCACCAGGCGCTGGCACCATTCGGCGACAAGGCGCAGCGGCTGCGTGAGCTGGCCGACCTGATCGTGCAACGAAAGGCATGAGGCGATTGTCGAACTGCCTGTATCAGGCATGCGCGGCTTTCGCCTGCAGACCCAAACAAACGGTACCAACAGTATGCTGCTCAACACCATAAACGAACCGGCCGACCTGCGCCGCCTGTCCCGCCCCCAACTCAAGCCGCTGGCCGAGGAGTTGCGCGGTTTCGTGCTCGATTCCGTGTCCAAGACCGGCGGACACCTGTCGTCCAACCTGGGCACGGTCGAGCTCACGCTGGCGCTGCACTACGTGTTCAATACGCCGGACGATCGCATCGTCTGGGATGTCGGTCACCAGACCTATCCGCACAAGATCCTGACCGGTCGCCGCGAGCGCATGTCGACGCTGCGCCAGCAGGACGGCATCTCGGGTTTTCCGCGACGCGATGAAAGCGACTACGACACCTTCGGCACGGCGCACTCGTCGACCTCGATCTCGGCCGCGCTCGGAATGGCCCTGGCGGCCAGGACGCAAGGTTCAGATCGCCACGCCATCGCCGTCATCGGCGACGGTGCGATGACCGCCGGCATGGCCTTCGAAGCGCTCAACAATGCGGGCGTGCACGAAGACGTGAACCTGCTGGTGATCCTCAACGACAATGACATGTCGATCTCGCCGCCGGTGGGTGCGCTCAACCGCTACCTGGCGCGCCTGATGTCGGGCAAGTTCTACGCCCGTGCCCGCGATGTGGGCAAGTCGGTGTTGCCGGGTCCGGTGCTGGAGCTGGCCAAGCGACTGGAAGAACATGCCAAGGGCATGGTGGTGCCTGCCACCATGTTCGAGGAATTCGGTTTCAACTACATCGGTCCCATCGATGGTCACGACCTGGATTCGCTGATTCCGACGCTGCAGAACCTGAAGCAGCTCAAGGGCCCGCAGTTCCTGCACGTGGTTACCCGCAAGGGCCAGGGCTACAAGCTGGCCGAGGCCGATCCGGTGCTGTATCACGGCCCCGGCAAGTTCAACCCCAGCGAAGGGATCAAGCCCAGCACCAGCAGCAAGACCACTTATACCCAGGTGTTCGGCGAGTGGCTGTGCGATATGGCCGGCGCCGACCAGCGCCTGGTCGGCATCACGCCCGCCATGCGCGAAGGCTCGGGCATGGTGGGTTTCGAGAAGCAGTTCCCGCAGCGTTACTACGATGTCGGCATCGCCGAGCAGCACGCCGTGACCTTCGCCGCCGGCATGGCTTGCGAAGGCATGAAGCCGGTGGTGGCGATCTATTCGACCTTCCTGCAGCGCGCCTACGATCAACTGATCCACGACGTCGCCCTGCAGAACCTGGACGTGACCTTCGCCCTCGACCGCGCCGGCCTGGTCGGCGCCGATGGCGCGACCCATGCCGGCAATTACGATCTGGCCTTCTTGCGCTGTATCCCGAACATGGTGGTGATGGCAGCCTCTGACGAGAACGAGTGCCGTCAGATGCTTTCCACCGCCTACCAGTATCCTGGCCCGGCGGCGGTGCGTTATCCGCGTGGCGCCGGTGTTGGCGCCGTGGTGCAGAAGTCGCTGGAGCCGTTGCCCCTGGGGCGCGGCGAAGTCAGGCGCGAAGGGCGCGGCATCGCGATCCTGGCGTTTGGCACCATGGTGGCGCCGGCACTGGAAGCGGGTGACAAGCTCAATGCGACGGTGGCCAACATGCGCTTCATCAAACCGCTCGATGTCGATCTGGTGCGCCAACTGGCTGCCGATCACGACGCGCTGGTGACGATCGAAGAAGGCTGCATCATGGGCGGCGCCGGTGCTGCGGTGTCAGAGGCGCTGGCTGCCGCCGGCATCGTCAAGCCGGTCCTGCACCTGGGCCTGCCCGATCGCTTCATCGATCACGGCGATGCGACGCACTTGCTGGCGCAGTGTGGTCTGGATGCGACCGGTATCGCAGCGTCCATCGTCGAACGCTTCGGCAAGGACCAACCTCGTCTGGTGGTGAGCAACGGCTGATCGTCCAACACGCTGCATCATGAAAAATGCCGTTCAGCACACACTGAACGGCATTTTCTATTGGTCTGAAAAAACTCAGGCGAAGACCACGGCGATGCTGCCGACCGAGTCGCTGCTGCGGGCCGGGCCGACCACGATCTGCACATCGCGGCCCAGCCGCGCCAGGCAATCGAGCATCTTCGATTCGCTGATCCCGCGAAACTGGCCGCGCAGCATCTTCGACAGCTTCGATTGCGGAATGCCAAGCACGTCAGCCGACTGCTGCTGACTCCATTTGCGACTCTTGATGATCTCGCCGATCTTGGTCGCAAGCTGTGCCTTGACCAGCATTTCATCGGCGTCTGGCAGGCCCAGCGCGGCATAGACGCTACCGTTGGTTTCTTCAATGTCTGTGGTCATTTGCTTCTCCTTTTGCATGTGCTTCTGCGACCTTCAGTCGCTCGCGAATCAAGTCGATGTCCGGCTTTGGCGTTGCGATGCCGAATAACGATTTCTTCTGGAAGCAATGAAGAACATAGATCGCGTCGCCCAGTTTGACAGTGTAGACGGCGCGAAAACTGCCTCCGCTCGCGTATTCCACGACCTCCAGCACACCCGCCGAACCAAAGCCTTTCAGCGGTTTGGCGTGGTCGTGTTTCTTGCCGATCTGGGCGTGGTGCAATGCATAGCCGAAGGTATCCTGCACATCGTCCGGCATCGCCTTCAAGTCCTTGTAGCTCGAGCCGAGCCAGCGTATTTTCTTCATGCCGTGCGCTCGATTGCATGATTATGCCCATATGGACATAATCATGCAATACGTAGCCTCCTTTAATGATCATTCAACGGAAGCTACGTCGAATCTGGCGTGCAGATGCCACAGGCCGGGACATTGCGCCTGCAATTCGTCTTTGTTCAGCTTGCCAATTCCGGCGCGCCCTCGGCGCCGCTCACGATGCGCGGCCGTTCTTCCACAGCACATCCTCGCCACCCGCGGCGCGATTGAGCACTCGCGCCAGCACAAAGAACAGGTCCGACAAGCGGTTCAGGTAGCGGCGCGCAGCCGGATTGACAGCCTCTTCGTGGTCCAGCATCACCACGCTGCGCTCGGCGCGCCGGCACACCGTGCGGCAGACGTGCGCCAGCGCCGCAGTGCGCGAGCCACCCGGCAGGATGAATTCGCGCAGGGGGGGCAGGTTCGCGTTGTACTGCTCCAGCCAGCCGTCGAGTCGCGCCAGGTGGTCGTCGGTCAGGACCGTATGTCCAGGGATGCACAGCTCCCCACCCAGGTCGAACAGATCATGCTGGATCTGCAACAGTGCCGGCGCCAGGCCGTCCGGCAGGCCTTCGCACAGCAGTAGTCCCAATTGCGAGTTGAGTTCGTCGACGTCGCCCAGTGCATGGATGCGCAGGCTGTCCTTGGCCACCCGGCTGCCGTCGCCCAGGCCGGTACTGCCGTCGTCGCCGGTGCGGGTGACGATCTTGGAAAGGCGATTGCCCATGGCTGACTCCCTTGTTGAAGAAGGGCGAGCTTAGTCGCCTCGCGTTCAATAAACCACTAAAAAATTCACTTGAAACGATGGCCAGGCCGAAACGGCATTGGATATCGCCGAGATCAGATGGCGGCAAGAGAGTAAAATTCATCAGTCGATGCATTGGTAAGGCCACTGCACGCACCCATCAGACCAAAAAAAAACCAATAACGGAGACACGGAAGAACGCACTATGAACCATATCGTTGACGCACAGAAACTCAGAAAGCCGGTGCCGCAGGCACTGCTGGACCAACTCCAGGCGCTCTTCGGCAGCCGCCTGTCGACCGCCGCCGCCATGCGCGAGCACCACGGACGCGACGAATCGTCGTATGACCCGATGTTGCCCGATGCGGTGGTGTTCGCGCACACAACCGAAGAAGTCGCCGCCTTCGTGCGGCTGTGCAGCCAGTACCAGACACCGATCATTCCCTACGGCGCCGGTACCTCGCTGGAAGGCCATATCCTGGCACTGCAGGGCGGCATTTCGCTCGACCTGTCGCAGATGAACCGGGTGCTGGTCATCAATGCCGAAGACCTGACCGCCACCGTCCAGGCGGGCGTCACCCGCAAGCAGCTGAACCAGGAAATCAAGGACACCGGCCTGTTCTTTCCCATCGATCCGGGCGCAGACGCTTCGCTGGGCGGCATGGCCTCGACCCGGGCCTCGGGCACCAATGCCGTGCGCTACGGCACCATGAAGGAAAACACGCTGACCCTGACGGTGGTGACGGCCAGCGGCGAGATCATCAAGACCGGCACCCGCGCCAAGAAGTCGTCGGCCGGTTACGACCTGACCCGCGTCTATGTCGGCAGCGAAGGCACGCTGGGCGTGATCACCGAAGTGACGGTGCGCCTGTACCCGCAGCCGGAAGCGATTTCGGCGGCCATCTGCTCGTTCCCCAGCGTGGCCGATGCGGTCAATACGGTGATCCAGACCATCCAGATGGGAGTGCCGCTGGCGCGTGTCGAATTACTCGACGAGAACGGCGTGCGCGCCCTCAATGCCCACGACAAGCTGACGCTGCCGGTCAATCCGCTGTTGCTGTTCGAATTCCATGGCAGCGAAAACGGTGTCAAGGAACAGGCCGAGCTGGTGCAGGAGCTGGCTAACGAAAACCACGCCACCGGTTTCGAATGGGCCACCCGTCCGGAAGACCGCAGTCGCCTGTGGACCGCGCGTCATAACGCCTATTTTGCAATCCTCCAGCTGCGCCCCGGCGCCCGTGCCATTTCCACCGACTGCTGCGTGCCGATTTCGCGCCTGGCCGAATGTGTGCTGGAGACCAAGGCCGATTGCGAAGCGCAGGGCTTGATCCACGCCATCATCGGCCACGTCGGCGATGGTAACTTCCACGTCCAGATGATGGTCGATCCCAACGACGCCGCTGACGTGGCGCGCGCCGAGGGCGTCAACCAGCGCATGGTGGCGCGCGCCATCGCCATGGACGGCACCTGCACCGGAGAACACGGCGTGGGCCTGCACAAGATGGACTTCCTGATCGACGAACATGGCGCCGGCGCGATCGCCGTCATGCGCGCCATCAAGCACGCACTGGATCCGCAGAACATCCTCAATCCCGGCAAGATCCTGCGCTGGGAGGCGTGAAGACAATCCATGGCAACCAGGCTTCCTCCCGTCCACGCGCTGTCCGCCTTCGAGGCGGCGGCGCGTCACAACTCCTTTGCCATCGCCGCCGAGGAGCTCTGCATCACGCCATCGGCACTGTCGCATCGCATTCGCCTGCTTGAAGAATTCGTCGGCGAGCGCCTGTTCTATCGCGATGGCCGTTCGATCGGCCTGTCCGAATTCGGGCGGCGTTATCTGGATGTCGTGCGCAGCGCGCTGCGCACCCTGACCGACTTCCCGATGCCGCATCGCAACGCCACGGTGCAGCCCAAGATCAAGGTGATGCTGCCGCCGACCTTTGCGCGTCACCTGCTGATGCCGCGCATCGCCGACTTCACCCAGCGTCATCCCGAGATCGTGGTCGAACTCTACCTGTCGGTGCCGCTGTATGACCTGAGCCTGTCGGAGAGCGATGTCGAGATTCGCTTTGGCGCCGGCAACTATCCCAACATCGTCACCGAAAAGCTGTTCGAGGAACCGGCCTTCGCGGTAGCCAGCCCGGCCTACCTCAAGAGCCTGCCGCCGATGCGCACCCCGGCCGACCTGCAGCACGCCAACCTGCTGCGTTCGGCGCTCGAGCCCTGGCAGCCATGGTTCGACGCGGCCGGCCTCAAGGACATGACCGAACCCTCGACCGGGCTGCGCATCGATGACCTGGGTTTGCTGCTGGAAGCGGTGCGCCACGGCTACGGCATCGGCCTGACCCGCAAGCATTTCGCCGAAGAGCTGCTGGAGCGTGGCGAGATCGTCGAGTTGTTCGATGTGCGCCTGCGCACGCCGCCGCATGCCTATTACGTGGTCTACGAGCGCTCGGCCCGCGAACGACCCGAGGTCGACAGCTTCATCAGCTGGATGCAGAACGCCTTCAAGAACCTCCAGTAGGTCACCGGCACGGCTGCCGCTGAAATTAATTCATTGCGATAAATAATTCTTTTCAGTGCGCCGCTGTTGCGGGTTTTGGGCGTGTCGGCGGCAAATCTGGTTACACTGACGGCAAACTATAACCTTCAGAGACCGCCGGCATGAACGCTCCCGTCACTCCCTCCTTCGCGCCGGCCCGCCAGCGCGAGGTCGTCGACGCCCTGCGCCGGGTTGTCCCCGCGCAATGCGTACTGTTCGACGAAGAAGATACCCGCCCCTATGAATGCGACGGCCTGGCGGCCTACCGCCAGTTGCCCATGGCCGTGGTGTTGCCCGAGAACGAGGCGCAGGTGGTGGCGATCATGCGCGCCTGCCTGGCGCTGAAGGTGCAGATCGTCCCGCGCGGCGCCGGCACCGGCCTGTCCGGCGGCGCCATGCCGATTGCCGATGGCGTGGTGTTGTCCACCGCCAAGTTCAATCGCATCATCAGCATGGACAAGTATTCGCGTACCGCGGTGGTGCAGCCGGGCGTGCGCAACCTCGCCATCTCCGATGCCGCCGCGCCCCATGGCCTGTATTACGCGCCCGATCCGTCATCGCAGATCGCCTGCACCATCGGCGGCAACGTGGCCGAGAACTCGGGCGGCGTGCATTGCCTCAAGTACGGCCTGACGGTGCACAACGTGCTGCGCGTGCGCATGGTCACCATCGAGGGCGAAGTGGTCGAGCTGGGCAGTGGCGCGCTGGATGCGCCGGGCCTGGATCTGCTGGCCGTCTTCATCGGCTCCGAAGGCATGCTGGGGGTGGTCACCGAAGTCACCGTCAAGCTGGTGCCCAAGCCGCAGCAGGCGCGCGTGATCATGGCTTCCTTCGATGACGTGGTGAAGGGCGGTAATGCCGTGGCCAACGTGATTGCCGCCGGCATCATCCCGGCCGGACTGGAGATGATGGACAAGACCAGTTCACGCATGGTCGAGCCGTTCGTCAAGGCCGGCTACGACGTCGACGCCGAAGCCATCCTGCTGTGCGAGTCCGACGGCACCGCCGAAGAGGTCGAGGAAGAAATCGGCCGCATGACCGAAGTGCTCAACGCCAGCGGCGCCATCGCCATCGCCTGCTCGCAGACCGAAGCCGAGCGCCTGCGCTTCTGGTCCGGTCGCAAGAATGCCTTTCCGGCGGCGGGCCGCATCTCGCCCGACTATTACTGCATGGACGGCACCATCCCGCGCAAGCGCCTGGCCGAAGTGCTGCTCGGCATTGCCGCCATGGAAAAGAAGTACCACCTGCGCTGCGCCAACGTGTTCCATGCCGGTGACGGCAACCTGCATCCGCTGATCCTGTTCGATGCCAACCTGGCCGACGAATTTCATCGTGCCGAATTGTTCGGCGCCGAGATCCTGGAACTGTGCGTCGAGGTCGGCGGCACCATCACCGGCGAACATGGCGTGGGCATCGAGAAGATCAATTCGATGTGCGTGCAGTTTTCACCGGCCGAGCGCGAAGCCTTCTTCAAGCTCAAGCGGGCCTTCGATCCGGCTTTCCTGCTCAACCCCGACAAGGCCATTCCAACCCTGCACCGCTGCGCCGAGTACGGCAAGATGCATGTCCAGCGCGGCCAGTTGCGTCACCCCGATTTGCCGAGATTCTGACGATGGATGCCCAATTGATTGACAGCTTCCGCGCGCGCATCGCGCAAGGTCGCCCGCTGCAGATTCGTGGCGGCGGCACCAAGGACTGGTATGGCCAGGCGCCGCGCGGAGAACTGCTCGACACCCGCGCCCACAGCGGCATCATCGATTACGAGCCGACCGAGCTGGTGATCACCGCGCGCAGCGGCACCACCCTGGCCGAGATCGATGCCGCGCTCGACGCCAATGACCAGATGCTGGCCTTCGAGCCGCCGCGTTTCGGTGGCGCGGCCACCCTTGGCGGGATGGTCGCCGCCGGCCTGTCGGGACCGGGCCGGGCGGCTGCAGGGGCGGTGCGCGACTTCGTGCTGGGCGCGGTGTTGATGGATGCCCAGGGCGAGCAACTGCATTTTGGCGGCCAGGTGATGAAGAACGTCGCCGGCTATGACGTCTCGCGCCTGCTGGCCGGGTCGCTCGGCACGCTGGGCCTGATCCTGCAGGTGTCGCTGAAGGTGTTGCCCAAGCCCATGGCCAGCAGCACCCGCGTGTTCGATATCGACCAGGCCGGTGCATTGCGCCTGCTCAACCAGTGGGGCGGGCAACCGCTGCCGCTGGTGGCCAGCGCCTGGACCAACAATGTGCTGACCATTCGCCTGGCGGGCGCGCGGGCGGCGGTCGACGCTGCCGTGACGCGGCTCGGCGGCAGCGAGCTGGCCAATGGCGACGATTTCTGGCGCGACCTGCGCGAGCAGCAACACGCCTTTTTTGCGCAGCCCGAACAGGCCCTGTGGCGCTTGTCGTTGCCGTCGGTGGCGCCGCCGCTCGCGTTGCCGGGCGCGCAACTGATCGAGTGGGGCGGCGCGCAACGCTGGTTGCGCCCGGAGCCGGGACTGGAGACGGCCGCCATTCGCGCCGCCGCCGTGGCCGCCGGTGGTCACGCCAGCCTGCATCGTGGCGGTGACAAGCAGGTGGGCGTATTTCATCCGTTGTCGCCGGCGGTGCTGGGTATCCATCGCCGGCTCAAGACCCAGTTCGATCCGCAGGGGATTTTCAATCCTGGGCGGATGTTCCCCGACCTGTAGCCAGGCATCGTCACCAGCCAACAGAACAGAACATGCAAACCAACCTAGCCGATTTCATTCGCGACACCGCCGAGGGGCAAGAGGCCGACGCCATCCTGCGCAGTTGCGTGCATTGCGGTTTCTGCACCGCCACGTGTCCCACCTATCAATTGCTGGGCGACGAACTCGATGGCCCGCGCGGACGCATCTACCTGATCAAGCAGGTGCTCGAAGGCAAGCCCGCCACGGTCTCGACCCAGACCCATCTCGACCGTTGCCTGACCTGCCGCAACTGCGAATCGACCTGCCCCTCGGGGGTGCAATACGGTCGACTGATCGATATCGGCCGCAAGGTGGTCGAGCAGCAGGTGCCGCGCCCGTTGTCGCAACGGCTGGTGCGTGCCGCACTCAAGGAAGCGCTGCCGCGCAAGTGGATCTTCCGTCCCGCCATGAAGGTCGGACAAGCCATGCGTGCGTGGCTGCCGCCGGTGTTGCGCAACAAGGTGCCGCAGCCGCAGCCGGCCGGTCGCTGGCCGAGCGCATCCCACGCGCGTCACATGCTGTTGCTGGAAGGTTGCGTGCAGCCATCGATGTCGCCCAACATCAACAGTGCCACCGCGCGCGTGCTCGATGCGCTGGGTGTGCAGTTGATCGTGCCGCCCAAGGCCGGTTGCTGCGGCGCGATTCGTTTTCACATGAATGACCAGGAAGGCGGCCTCGACGACATGCGGCGCAACATCGATGCCTGGTGGCCCTATGTGGATGGCAGCGCCGGCGTGAAGGCCGAAGCGATCGTCATGAACGCCTCCGGTTGCGGGGTTACCGTCAAGGATTACGGGCACCTGTTGCAGCACGATCACGCCTACGCCGAAAAAGCGCGCCGCATCTCGCACCTGACCCGCGACATCAGCGAAATCCTGCCCGAGTTCGAGCAGCAACTGGTGCAGAAGCTGCGGGCGCCGGCCGGCGCGCGCGTGGCCTATCACCCACCGTGCACGCTGCAGCACGGCCAGAAGATCCGGGGCCGGGTCGAAGGCATCCTGCGGGCCGCCGGCGTCGATGTACAACTGTGCGCCGACAGCCATTTGTGCTGCGGTTCGGCCGGTACTTACTCGATACTGCAGCCTGAACTGTCCTATCAGCTACGCGACAACAAGCTCAGGAATCTGGCCGCGATCAATCCGGAAGTGATCGTCAGCGGCAACATCGGCTGCGTGACGCATCTGCAGTCAGGCACCGACACGCCGGTGAAGCACTGGATCGAACTGATCGATAGCGCCCTGGCGCCCAACTGATCGCCACCCACTTTTACTTGCGCTCGCGCCAGACCGTCACCGCCACCATCACGGTGGTGGTGCACAGGATGGTGACCAGGCTCATCGCCATGCCCTGGCCGACCGAGCCCTGCTCGAACTGGCGCCAGATGAACAGCGACGAAGTCTGCACGCCGGTCGGCGCCAGCAGCAGCGACGCCACCAGTTCGCGCGAGGCCACCGCAAACACCAGCAGCATCGACGCCGCCAGGCTGGGCAACAGCAGCGGCAGCAGGATGCGCCACAGCGTGGCGGCCAGGCTGGCGCCGTGCACCCGCGCGGCAGCTTCCATGTTGTCGCCGATCTGGGCGAAGGCGGCGCTGGCATAGCGCACCGGATAGGGTAGCAGCAGGCAGCAATACGCCAGCAGCAGGATGGCCCAGGTGTTATAGGGAGAAGCGGGCCAGAACGACTGGTTCCACGCCAGGATCAGGCCGACCCCGACCACGATGCCCGGCAAGGTATTGGGCATCACCGACAGGGCGTCCAGCAGGCGCCTGCCACGCATGCGCGTCTTGACTACGCAATAGGCGGTGAGCAGGCCGAGCACGCCGGTGATGAGAGCGGTGGCGCTGCCCAGCGCCAGGCTGGTGCCGAGCGCATTGAGAGCGCCGCTTTGGTCGCCGAAGATCGCGACAAAATTGACCAGCGAAAAATTGTCCACATGCATGCCGCCCGACAGGGTGCGCATGAAGGCCGTCGCGGTGATCGAAGACAGCGGCGCGACGGTAGCGATAGTGGCCACCACGGCAAACAGCGCTGCCGCCGGCCAGCGCCAGTATCCCAATGACCTGCGGCTGGCATCGGACGGCTTGCCGTTGACCGTTTCGTAGGTATGGCGCGACTGGATCCGGTGTTGCAGCCAGTAGGCCAGCATCGCCATCAGCACCAGCACCACCGACAACGTGGAGGCGCCGGGCAGGTCGATCGGCCAATCCGAGAAGCGCCGCTCAATCCCGGTCACCAGCACAAAGAAGCCGGCGTGGGAGGCCAGCGCCGCCGGCGTGCCGTACTCTTCGATGGCCATCGCAAAGACCAGCAGCAGGCTGGCGGCGATGCCGGGCGTGGCCAGCGGCAGCGTGACCCGCACAAAGGCGCGCCAGGGCGTGGCGCCGCACACGCGTGCGGCATCGGCCAGGCGTGCGCCAGACGCTGCCACGCTGCGTGACACCGCAAAATAGACTACCGGGAAGACGTTCATGGTCATCACGAACACCACGCCGGGGAAGGAAAACAGGAACCCCGCCGCCTGCACGCCGCTGAGTTGCTGCACATATCCCTGCGGTTGCAGCAGCATGATCCAGCCGAGCGCGGCGATGTAGGGCGGGATCATGAACGGCACCAGCAGCAGCAAATCCCACAGCGGCCCCAGCGGCAGCAGGAACAGCCCCCGCAATGCCCCCAGCGGAATACCGATGGCGGCGCTGGCCAGCACCACGCACAGCCCCAGGCGCAGCGTATTGAGGCTCAGGCCCAGCATGTCGGGATCGCTGAAGATGGCGCCCAGGTGCGACAAGGGCGCGGCCAGCGAGCCCTCCGAAAGCTGCGGGAAGATCGCCTGCAGCAGTACGAAGCCCAACGGCAGCGCGACCACGATCAACAATGCCGCGACCACTGCGGCGCCCAGTGCGCCCTGGCTGCGAATGGCTTGCACGGCTTACTTGCGCCCGAACAGCGACGAGAAGCGATGCAGCAGCGCCGCGCGCGAGGCAACATTGGCCGCGTCCGGCGACTCCGGCAGGAGCTTGATGTCTTTCAGCGCCGGGCGCTGGATGGCAATGTCGGCCCGTGCCGGAATCAGGTAAGCCTCGGCCACCCGCGCCTGGCCCTGTGGCGACAGCACATAGTCGATGAACTTGCGGGCGTCGTCGGGGGTCTTGCTCGACTTGAGGATCATCATCGGGCGCGGCGCGATCACGGTGCCGCTCCGGGGGAAGATCACCTCGACGCTTTCACCCTTGGCCACATTGCCCAGCGCCACATAATCGACCGCCCCGAAGACCGCCGCGCGCGAACCCTGCAGCACCGGGTTCATGGCTTGCGCATTGGGGCCGGCGATGATCATGCCGTTCTCCTTCAAGGCCTTGAACAATTGCCAGGCGCGCTCGTTCTGGCGGCTTTGCAGGCCGGACAGCAGATCCAGCGAAGCGCCCGACTGGGCCGGGTCCGGCATGGTGACCTTGTCCTTGAAGGCCGGCAGGGTCAGGTCGCTCCAGTCGGCCGGACGCGGCGTGCCGCTCTTGCTGTTCCAGACGATCGACAGCGCCGACAAGGCTTGTGCGACATAGGCCGGTTGCTTGTACTGGGCGGGCACCTGGGCCGCGTTGGCGCTCTGGAACGGCAGCAGCCAGCCACGGCGGTCGAGATCCTGGGCGCTGTCCCACGAGGCCGAGATGACGACATCGGCGCGCGGGTTGCTGGCTTCGGCCTGCAGGCGCGCCATGACCTTGCCGGTATCGGCCTGGAACACATCGACCTGGATGCCGGTGGCCTTCTTGAAGTCCGCTGCGAGCGTATCGATCAGCTTGCCGGGACCGGCGCTGTAGACGGTCAGTGCCAGGGCGTTGTGCGAAAGGAAAAGGGCCGCGACGGCGGCCGCTATCTTCAGCGGTTTTTTATGGTTCAGCATGGAGGTTTCCGAATAAGGGAGAGGTACGATCAGGCTGCCTGCGGCAGCCAGCGCAGGCGCTGCCAGTCGAGCGCGAGTTCGACCGTGCGACCGGTGTCGAGGCGGCTGTCGGTGGCCAGCATCAGGCCCTGTGGCGCTTCGCTGGCCACGATCTGCGTCAGCAGCCGACCCTGGCGCAGGCGCTGGTGCATCACCGTGCCGCGCAGGTCGCCCTGGGTCGCCGCCAGCGACAGCGCCGCGTGTGGAATGAAGAGGTGCTGATCGGCGCCGCCGGCCGGCAGTGCCGCATGCCATGCCGGTGGCACGTGGGCCGCCGACAGCAGCGTGCCCAGCTTGAGAAAATCAGCCACCAGGGTGCTGGCCGGGGTGGCCATCAATTGTTCGGGCGTGGCCAGTTGGTGAATCCGGCCGCCATGCATGACGGCGACCTGGTCGGCCAGGGCAAAGGCTTCGTCCTGGTCGTGCGTGACGTAGACCGCGGTGGTGCCCATCTGGCGCAGCAGCACGCCGATCTCGTGGCACAGGTTCTCGCGCAGTTCGCGGTCGAGATTGGACAAGGGCTCGTCGAACAGCAGCACCTGGGGCCGCGCCACGATGGCGCGCGCCAGTGCGACCCGTTGCTGCTGCCCACCCGACAGGCTGGATGGCTGGCGCTGCTCGAAGCCGGCCAGGCCGACCGTCTCCAGCGCCTGCGCCACATTGGGGGCCGCCGCGCGGCGCGACACGCCGCGCATTTCGAGCGCGAACGACACATTGCGGCCGACCGTCATGTGCGGCCACAGGGCGTAGTCCTGAAACACCATGCCCAGCGCCCGTCCTTCGGGCGGCACGAAGCGGCCGTCACCGGCCACCACGTTGTGCCCGAAGCGGATGCTGCCCATGCCGGGCTGCACCGGCAACAAGCCAGCCAGCAGCTTGAGCAGCGTGGTCTTGCCGCAGCCCGACGGACCCAGCAGGGCCAGCACCTGGCCTGCCTCAAGTTGCAGGTCGATACCGGCCAGCACGGTATTGTCGCCAAAGCGCTGGACCAGCCGCTCGACGCTGATGGCCGTGCCGCGCTGCACGCGTTCGCCAGGTTTGCTCATGCCGTGCCGATCAGAACGTGTGGCGGATACCCGCCATGGTGCCGAACTGGTTCGAGCCGGCGGCGATATCGGTACCGAAACCGTTCACGCCCAGGTTCGAGCCGTTCTTGTTCCACACATACGAATTGATCAGGTACAGGTCGGTGCGCTTGGACAGCGAATACTTGACCATGGTGATGATCGAGGTCGGATCCTGGTTCGAGCGCTTCACATCGGTGTGGTACAGCGACGCCGACAGTTGCAGCGGCTGGCTGACCTGGTAGCTCATGCCGATCCAGCTGACATCGGAGCGGATGCTGGTGGCCGGCGCGGTCTTCTGACGGCGCACCAGGTAGCCACCCAGCACTTCCGCCGCGCCGATCTTGTAGCGTGCGCCGAAGGTCAGGTGACGGTCGGTGTTGCCCGACAGCGCTGCGGTCTGGCCATTCTTCTGGTCATACACCAGGCCGGCCTTGAAGCCTTCGCCCAGGTACTGGCCGCCGAAACCGTATTCGCGACCGGCGGCGCTGCTGCCGGCCACTTCGCCGCCCTTGGTGCTGTCGAAGCCGGTGCTGTAGTAGGTCGACAGTTCGAAGGCGCCGACCCGGCCGGTGTACTTGACGGCATTGTCGATACGGTCCGAGAAGGCCGCATCATGCACCTTGGACGACCAGGTGGCGTTGTCCATGGTGTTGTACTTGCTCATCCATTCCAGCATGAGGCTGTTCTGGCGACCGATCAGCAGGCTGCCCCAGCTGCCCTGCAGGCCAACATAGGATTGGCGACCGAACAGGCGACCGCTTTGCAGCGCGGTGCCGTTGTCTACCGAGTAGCCGTTCTCGAGAACGAACACGGCCTGCAGGCCGCCACCCAGATCTTCGGTGCCGCGAAAACCGATGCGCGAACCCGACAGGTTGCCCGAGCTGATGCGCGACACCGAACCGGCGGCCGATGCGTGGTTGATCACTTCCAGGCCGGAATCGACGATACCGTAGATGGTCACGTTCGATTGTGCGGCAGCCTGGCCACAGGCCAGTGCGGCGCCGATGGCAAGCGTGGTGATGGCGAATTTGTTCTTGGTCTGCATGTTGGGTATCCCTCGATGAATTGATTATTCTTGATGTCGGGGATGTCACGCGTCCCCCGACAAAGGTCGCGAGATTAGAGACAAATTATTTCCACCTCGTGACACTCCGGCAAGGTGTCGATTTGTCGCCACGGTGTCGTGGCGCCAGTCGGGATCACGAATAAAAGCGAATGAAATCGGCGCCGTTTACACGTGCGCGGCTGACATCGTGCGAGATGCGCGATTAATGAAACGAGCAGGGCGATCGTGCCTCGGTGCGGCCGGGCTTGTGCCCGACGATCTTGACGATGCCGCCCAAGATCAATAAGCTTCGTCCTTTTTTATCGCTCGTCGAGAAAAATCAGTCCATTTCCAGGTGGAAATCTCATGCATCAAGACGTGGGACGCCAGGGCAGCGGACATTCGACTCAAGCGCGCACCACGTTCCCGCATCGCCAAAGCGGGGCAGGAGATTCCATGAAAAAACGCATTCCCCCCGCCGTCATTATCTTCATCGCGATGCTGCTGGGCATCCTGGTGGGTTATCTGATCTTCTCGCATACCGATAAAGCGCATGCCAAGGAATTGGCGGGCTATATCTCGATCATCTCCGACATGTTCCTGCGGCTGATCAAGATGGTCATCGCGCCGCTGGTGTTTTCGACCCTGGTGGTCGGTATTGCCCACATGGGCGATGCCCGCTCGGTGGGCCGCATCTTCGCCAAGTCGCTGAGCTGGTTCTTCCTGGCTTCGCTGGTGTCGCTGGCGCTGGGCATGGTCATGGCCAACCTGTTGCAACCGGGCGCCGGGGTCGCACTGCCGCCGCCGGATGCGGCTGCCGCCGGCCTGGCCACCAGCAAGTTCACCCTGAAGGAATTCTTCAACCACCTGGTGCCGCGGTCGGTGGCCGAGGCCATGGCGCAGAATGAAATCCTGCAGATCGTGGTGTTCTCGATGTTCTTCGGTGTCGCCCTGGCGGCCCTGGGCGAGCGCGGCAAGAACCTGCTGGCGGTGGTCGACGATCTGTCGCACGCCATGCTCAAGATCACCGGCTACGTGATGAAGATGGCGCCGCTGGCGGTGTTTGCCGCGATGGCCGCGACGGTGGCCATCAATGGCCTGGAGATCCTGCTCAGCTTCGCCGTCTTCATCCGTGACTTCTATTTCTCGCTGGCGCTGTTGTGGGTGTTGCTGATTGGGGCCGGCTTCGTGTTCCTGCGCGGGCGCATCATGCATCTGCTGGTCTTGATCAAGGAACCGTTCCTGCTGGCGTTCGCCACCGCCAGCTCGGAGGCGGCCTATCCCAAGCTGCTGGATGCGCTCGACCGTTTCGGTGTGAAGCGCAAGATCTCCAGTTTCGTCATGCCGATGGGGTATTCGTTCAACCTCGACGGCTCGATGATCTACTGCACCTTCGCCACCATGTTCATCGTTCAGGCCTACGGCATGGAGTTGTCGCTGACGACGCAGATCACCATGATGGCGGTGCTGATGCTGACCTCCAAGGGCATCGCCGGCGTGCCGCGGGCGTCACTGGTGGTGATTGCCGCCACGCTGCACCAGTTCAATATCCCCGAAGCCGGATTGCTGGTGATCCTGGGTATCGACACCTTCCTCGACATGGGCCGCTCCGCCACCAACGCAGTGGGCAACTCGATTGCCTCGGCCGTGGTGGCCAAATGGGAGGGCGGGCTGTTGTCGGAAGAAGAGGCAAGCGCGGCCGAACGCGAGATCGAGCGCGAAGCCGAACTCAAGTTGCACGCATGATCGAAGGACGCCTCAGGGCGTCCTTCTTTCTTTTCAGGCTGGCGTATCAGGCCGGAAGCGCCTGGGCCACCTTGGCCGGAATCCATTCCTGCAAGGTGATTTCGATGGTGATGAACGACAGGTTGGCGCCGCGCACGAAACGCCCGGCAAAGATCTTGCCATCGGTGTCGGCCACTACGCCCTGTAGCGGATTGGGATTGGACTTGGCGTCGGTAAACCCGATCTCGCCGAAGACATTCAGTATCTCTACGCCGGGGCCATTGACTTCCATCCGGCGCGCGCCGTTCTGGCCCGCATACTGCAGGTGGGCATCGATCAGGCTGCCGATGGCGCCGCGCACGATGGCACGTTGCATGCCATGCTGCAGGCACAGCGCCTCGACGCTTTCGGTCAGGTCCTGGTTGGGTTTCAGGCGCGCCATCACCAGCTTGCCGAGGGTGCCTTCTTCAACCTGGATGTCGTTGTCTGTATCAATGTCGGTGGTGTTGTTTGCGATGGTCGAGGTCGTCATCATCATTCCATGGGTGTCGGATGCAATAGACTGAATAGCGTCTCTTCATCGCTGTTGACGACGAAGGCGCCTTGTGAAAACAGGCACAGGCGGATGATGAGCGGATCGTCGCCCACCTCCACCGTGTCGAGCAGCAGATGGCCACCGTGGATGGTGCCGTCGCCGTCGATGAAACCCGAGTGGCAATGCAGAAGGATCTTGCCTTCCTGGTTCTGGCCCACCGTGATGGCGCCGGTCACGAAGGTAATCGTGCCTTGCAACACATACGGTGGGCCGTAATCATAGGGACGATTGTCGTCGCGGGTGCTCTCGATGCGGTGATAGTGCAACGCGCGCGCGGTGCCGCCGCACATGCGACCGACCCCGCCGCGTTGTCCATAGCGGGCCAGTACGCGCCGCAAGGCGTCGCCCACCCTGGTGCCCGGTTGCAGCGTGATGCGCAGTTCTTCGGCCGGATTGGCCTCCAGGTCCAGCGTGCGCGGATAGCTTGGCTGGCCTGCATGAAGAAACTTGCGCACTTCGACGAAGCCGGGGTGACCGTCAGCCGGTTTGCTCGACAGTTTCATAGACGATATTCTCCCTTTTCCTCCAGCAGTGACTTGATCTGTTTCTTGACGATCTTGCCGTAGCCCGACTTGGGCATGGTTTCCCAGAAGACGAAGCGACGCGGCCACTTGTACTTGCCGATGCGTTCTTCCAGGTGCGCCAGCAAGGCGTCGCCATCGACCTGCTGGCCGGGCTTGGCGACGATCACCGCCAGGCCGCTCTCGCCCCACTTGGGGTCCGGCACGCCCAGCACCGCCACTTCCGACACCGCCGGGTGCGTCAGCAGCGCTTCTTCGATCTCGCGCGGATAGACGTTGGAGCCACCCGAGATGTACATGTCCGACGAGCGGCCGGTGATATAGAGGAAACCTTCCTGGTCGACATGGCCCAGGTCGCCGGTATGGAACCAGTCGTACTTGAAAGCCTTGGCATTGGCCTCGGAGTTGTTGTGGTAACCCATGAATACGGCTGGCCCGCGCACGCAGATCTCGCCGGTCTCGAAGGGCGCCAGCTTGTGGCCGTCGTCGTTGAGGATGGCGATCTCCATGCCGGTGCGCGGCATGCCGCAACTGCCGACCCGCGCCTGTGGATGGGCGTCATCCTCCTGGTGCATGTAAGGCGGCAGGAAGGTGATGTTGCCGGTCACTTCGCCCAGGCCGTAATACTGCACCAGGACCCGCCCCAGCTTCTTGAGCGCATAGACCTGGTCGGCCCGGTACATGGGCGCGCCGGCGTAGATCACATGCTTCAGCGAGCTGTGGTCGTAACGGTCCACCGATTCATCCTCGACCAGGATCTTGACGATGGTCGGCACCGTGAACATGTTGTCCACGCGGTATTTCTCGACCAGTTGCCAGGCTTCTTCCACCACCAGCCGCTCGCTGGCCAGCAGGATGCTGGCCGCGCCACGGGCTGTGTTGATCACGGCGTGGATGCCGGCGCCATGCGACAGCGGCGCCACCACCAGCGAACGCGACTCGTGGTTCAGGCCCGGCATCAGGTCGGCCAGGTGATTGGTCACCACGAAGGCCATCTGGCCATGCGAGAGGATGCCTGCCTTGGGGTGTCCGGTGGTGCCGGAGGTATAGAAGAACCAGAGCGGGTCTTCGTAATCGACCTCGACTTCATCGAAGGCCGCGCCGGTGGCGTCCGACACCAGCGCCTCGAAATCGAGTTCGCCGGCGCGCGGCTCGCGCAGCGCCACCACATGCTTCAAGGCCGGCGAGGCAGCCTTGACCGCATCCACGTAATGGCTGAAACCGTGGTCGTAGATCATCACCGAGGCGCCGCTCGACTGGCCCAGGTAAGCCGCTTCAGGCGGCGTGATGCGGAAGTTGGTGGGGACCCACACCACGCCCAGCTTGAAGGCGGCCCAGGCGCTCTCGAAGATCTGCTGGTTGTTGCGCGAATGGACCAGCATCTTGTCGCCCTTGACCACCCCGCGCGACGCCAGCGCATGCGCCAGCGCATCGACCCGGTCGTTGATCTGTCGCCAGGTGACGATGCGGTCGTCGCCGTTGGCCTCGGCGCGGCTGAGGATCAGGCCGGGCTGGTCGGGAAAGCGGCGCGCCACATCCGATAGCAGGCGGCCCAGGTTCATGACTTTCTTTAACATCGTCTCACTCGTTCTCTAAGAATTTGGCGTGGCTGGAATTATTCTTCTGGCCGACGCCGCCGGCGTTGTCCGGACGGCGTCGTGGCCGTGCTCAATGCACGCGTTCCAGGATGCTCACGTAGTTGGCGACGGCCGCGCCGCCCATATTGAATACGCCGACGTGGCGGGCATTGGCGATCTGCATGTCGCCGGCATCGTGTGCGGCCTGCATGGCCGCCATCACGTGCATCGAGACCCCGGTGGCGCCCACCGGATGGCCCTTCGACTTGAGGCCGCCCGACGGATTGACCGGCAGCTTGCCGTCCTTGGCGGTGACGCCATCGAGGATCACGCGCGCGCCCTGGCCGTGCGGCGCCAGCCCCATCGCTTCGTATTCCAGCAGCTCGGCGACGGTGAAGCAGTCGTGGGTCTCCACCAGCGACAGGTCGTCCAGAGTCAGGCGCGCTTGCCCCAGGGCGGTCTTCCAGGCCAGCTCGGCGGCTTCGAAACGGGTGGCGTCGCGGCGCGACAGCGGCAGGAAGTCATTGATGTGCACCGCCGCGCGGAACTGCACCGCACGTGGCATCGACTTGGCGACATCGGCAGCACTCAAGACCAGCGCGGCGGCGCCGTCCGACACCAGCGAGCAGTCGGTGCGCTTGAGCGGGCCGGCCACGAACGGGTTCTTGTCGGACACATTGCGGCAGAAGTCGAAACCGAAATCGCGGCGCATGTGCGCATACGGATTGGCCATGCCGTTCTTGTGGTTCTTGGCGGCGATCATCGCCAGCGCATCGGACTGGTCGCCGAAGCGGTCGAAATAACTTTGTGCGATCTGGCCGAATACGCCGGCGAAGCCACCGGGGATGCCGGCCTCTTCCTTGGCGTAACACGCCTTCAGCAAGACCTCGCCCACCTGCGGCGTGGCCAGCTCGGTCATCTTCTCGAAGCCGATCACCAGCACATGCTTCGATTCGCCGGCCTTGATCGACTGCAGCCCTGAATGGATCGCGGCCGAGCCGGTGGCGCAGGCGTTCTCGACCCGCACGGCGGGCTTGAAGCGCAATTGCGGCAAGCTGTTGAAGACCAGCGAAGAGGGGAAGTCCTGATACAGGAATCCGGCATTGAAGGTGCCGATGTGGACCGAGTCGATGTCTTCCGGTTGCAGTCCTGCGTGTTCGATGGCGGCCTTGGCGACCTGGCCGATCAGGACTTCGGGATCGATGCCGTCGAGCTTGCCGAATTGGGAGTGGTGCCAGCCGGTAATGCAGGGAGAGGATGCAGTCATGTGATGTCCTTATAAGACTTGAGACTCGATTGAGGTCGGAGCATCGGCGCGCCCGGATCAAGGCGACCCGCCCCGTTTAACACAACCCCCAATGCAAAAACGGTGCCACGCCTGCGCGCCGATGCCGACGCGGCGGTGTGGCCGCTGGCGAAGATCGCGCGCAGGCGCATGACGGGGGCGTTGCGCTGACGATAGCATGATGGCGCCTTCGATTTATGCTGCGCTGCGGTCGCTGCAGTGCGTCATGAAATCAGTCCGACAGGTGTGCATCCGGTGCGACAGTGCTGCGACACAAATGCGACAGGTGTCGCATCCGCGGCGGCCGCTTCAAATGTCGTCGGCGGCTCTTGTGCTGCTCCTGCGTTATCGCAGAGAATACAGGCGCAGTGCGGATCTCAGGGGAGGGCGCGCCAGCTTGCCGAGGCATCGTCGGCGGCATGGCATTCAAATTGCTCTGGAGTCGTACAGGCAGTGTTGTTACCAGGAACGGCGGTTGCGTCATGCGCATCCAGTCGCGCCGGATTTCAGCAATTTTCAATTAAAACAAACAGGAGACAAGCAGATGGGACAACCCACTGGCAAGATCACGCGTCGTCATTTTCTGAAGACTGCATCGGTAGCATCGGCAGCCGCCGCGACCGGCCTGTACGGCACCTCGGCACATGCGGCCGAATTCACCCTGAAGTACGCCAACAACCTGCCGGTGTCGCACCCGATGAACACGCGCGCCAAGGAAATGGCGGCCAAGATCTCGGCCGAATCGAAGGGTCGCATCGAGTTGCAGCTCTACCCTAACAATCAGCTCGGCACCGACACCGACATGCTGTCGCAGGTGCGCGCTGGCGCCATCGATTTCTTTACCCTGTCGCCGCTGATCCTGGGCACGCTGGTGCCGGCCGCGCAGATCAGCGGCATCGGTTTCGCGTTCAAGGATTACAGCCAGGTATGGGCCGCCATGGACGGCGAGCTCGGCGCGCATGTGCGCAAGCAGATCGAAGGCAAGTCGACCCTGTTCGCGTTCGAGAAGATCTGGGACAACGGCTATCGCCAGATCACCAACAGCACGCGCCCGATCAAGACCGCCGACGACCTCAAGAGCATGAAGCTGCGGGTGCCACCGAGCCCGCTGTGGACCTCGATGTTCCGCGCCGTCGAAGCGGCCCCGACCTCGATCAACTTCGCCGAAGTGTATTCGGCGCTGCAGACCCGCATCGTCGAAGGACAAGAGAACCCGCTGGCCATCATCTCCACCGCCAAGCTGTATGAAGTGCAGAAGTTCTGCTCCATCACCAACCACATGTGGGACGGCTTCTGGTTCCTCGGCAACAAGAAGTCCTTCGAGCGCCTGCCCAAGGACCTGCAGGACATCATGACCCGCAACATCAACGAAGCCGGCCTGAACCAGCGCGGCGACGTCAAGAAGCTCAATGATTCGCTGGTCGGCGAAATGAAGGGCAAGGGATTGACCTTCAACGATACCGACAACGAATCGTTCCGCGCCAAGCTGCGCAGCGCCGGTTTCTATGCCGAATGGCACAAGAAGTTCGGTGACGAGCCATGGGCCCTGCTGGAGAAGTACACCGGCAAGCTGGCCTGAAACGACATCGCTGGAGGTTGATGATGGAAGCTGCAATGACTTACCGCGAGCCGGTAAACATGAATCCGGCTGCCCGTGCGCTGGTGGGGCTGAACCGCCTCGTCATGCACGTGGTCGGCGCCGCTGCGGCGGCGCTGGTGGTGGCCGAAACGGTGGTCCTGCTGACCGGCGTGATCTATCGCTATGCGCTGCACGATCCCTTGATCTGGTCGGATGAACTGGCCTCGATCCTGTTCATCTGGCTGTCGATGCTGGGCGCGGTGCTGGCGCTGGATCGCGGTGAGCACATGCGGCTGACCGCCATCATCAACAAGATGTCGGAGAAGGGCCGTATCTGGCTCGAGACGGTGGCCGCGCTGGTGGTGTGCATCTTCGTGCTGATGGTGATCCACCCCGCGGTGGATCACGCGGTGGAGCAGATGGCCATCACCACGCCGGCCCTGGAAATCCCCGACGGCCTGCGCGCTGGCGCCTTGCCGGTGGGGGCGATCCTGATGCTGCTGGCGGCGGTCTCGCGCATGGCATCGGTGACCACCCTGCGCCTGCTGGGTTCGGCGCTGCTGGTGGTGGCGCTGATCGCCGGCGGCCTGTGGCTGGCCAAGCCCGCCCTGCTGGCCATGGGCAACTACAACCTGATCGTGTTCTTCGTGGTGCTGATCGGATTGTGCGTGGCTGGCGGCATTCCGATTGCCTTCGCCTTCGGTACCGCCACCATGGCCTATCTGGCATTGGCCACCAATGCGCCGCTGATGATCGTGGTCAGTCGCATGGACGAGGGCATGTCCAGCCTGATCCTGCTGTCGGTGCCGCTGTTCGTGCTGCTGGGTTCGCTGCTGGAGATGAGCGGGCTGGCCAAGACGCTGATCGATTTCATGGCGTCGCTGCTGGGCCACGTGCGGGGCGGCTTGCAATATGTATTGCTGGGCGCGATGTTCCTGGTGTCCGGTATTTCCGGCTCGAAGGCGGCCGACATGGCGGCCATTGCGCCGGCGCTGTTCCCCGAGATGAAGAAGCGCGGCTCCAAGCCTGAAGAGCTGGTGGCGTTGCTGTCTTCATCCGGCGCCATGACCGAAACGATTCCACCGAGCCTGGTGCTGATCACCATCGGCGCAGTGTGCAGCGTGTCGATCACGGCGTTGTTCATCGGCGGCCTGATGCCGGCGGCCATCGCCACTATCGCTATCGCCGTCGTCTGCTGGATGCGTGCGCGTCGCGAACCGATGCCTGACGTCAAGCGCGCGCCGCTGTCGCTGATCATGAAGACCCTGATCGCGGCGATTCCTGCGCTGGCGCTGCCGATGCTGATCCGGGTGGCGGTGATCGAAGGCGTGGCCACCGCGACCGAAGTGGCGACCATCGGCGTGGCCTATACCATCGTGGTGGGACTGGTGATGCACCTGTTCATGAAGCACCTCGACTTCAAGCGCCTGTATCCGATGCTGATCGAAGCGGCGGCGCTGTCGGGCGCGATCCTGCTGATCATCGGCATGGCCACGTCGATGGCCTGGGCGCTGACGCAGTCGGGCTTCTCGGCCAAGCTGGTGTCGCTGATGCAGGGCGTGCCGGGCGGTGGTGTCGGTTTCCTGCTGATCACGATTGTCATCTTCATCGTGCTGGGCAGTCTGCTGGAAGGGATTCCCGCCATCGTGCTGTTCGGTCCACTGCTGTTCCCGGTCGCCCGTTCGCTGGGCGTGCACGACGTGCACTACGCGATGGTGGTGATCCTGGCGATGGGCATCGGGCTCTTCGCGCCACCGTTCGGGGTCGGCTTCTATGCCGCCTGCGCCATCGGCAAGGTGTCGCCGGACGGCGTGTTCAATCGCGTATGGGGTTACCTGGCGGCGCTCGTGGTGGCGTTGCTGGTGGTGGCCTTCGTGCCATGGATTTCCATCGGCTTCCTCTGATCTATCTTGCCTAGCTAGCACTTCAAAAGCGGCGGCCCCTCCATTCACCGGGGCCGCCCACATCCTCGGAGACAACATGAATCAAAGCGATAGCGGCGCCCGCGTGGCGCTCGTGACGGGCGGAGCCATGGGCATTGGCGCGGCCATCAGCAGCCAGTTGGCCGCGCGGGGTTACACCGTGGTGGTCGCCGACATCAACCTCGACGCCGCCCAGGCCACGGCCGCCGCGCTCGAGGCACAAGGCCATCGCGCCGCGGCCCTGCGCATGGACGTGGGCAATCCGGAGTCGATCGCGCAGGCCTTCGCGGACCTCGATCGCGACTACGGTCGTTGCGATGTGCTGGTCAACAATGCCGGCATTGCCAACACCGTGTCGTTCCTCGATTTTCCCGTCGATACCTGGCAGAAGACCATCAACATCAACGTCACCGGCGTGCTGGTCGCCGGGCAGCATGCCGCGCGCCTGATGCTCAGGCACAAGTGGGGACGCATCATCAACATCTCGTCCATCTCGGGCATTCGCGCCGGCGCCGGGCGCACCGCCTATGGCACCTCGAAGGCGGCCGTGATCGGCCTGACGCGGCAGATGGCGATCGAACTGGCCGAGCACGGCATCACCGTCAACAGCGTCGCGCCCGGTCCGGTGGACACGCCGATGACGCAGGCGCTGCATTCCGATGCCACCCGCGAAAGTTATTACCGGCTGGTGCCGATGCGCCGCTACGGCAGCACCGACGAGATCGCCAGCGCGGTCAGTTTCCTGGCGGGCGACGAGTCGTCCTATATCACCGGCCACGTGATTCCGGTCGATGGCGGTTTCGTCGCCGGCGGCGTATTGAGCATCTGAGGAGCCCACATGAACAAGCAGATGCAGGACAAGGTCATCATCGTCACCGGCGCCGGTTCGGTGGGTGAAGGCTGGGGCAACGGCAAGGCGGCAGCGGCTTTGTATGCCCGCGAGGGCGGCAGGATCCTGGCGGTGGATCGCAGTATCGAAGCGGCGCAGCAGACGCGCGACATCATTCGCTCGGAAGGCGGAATCTGCGAAGTGCTGGCTGCCGACGTATCGAAGTCGGCCGACGTGAAAGCGATCGCCGAAGCCGCCATGGACCATTTCGGACGGGTCGATGTATTGCATAACAATGTCGGCATCGCCGAGACCGGCGGGCCGGTCGAGACCAGCGAGGAAAGCTGGAACCGGCTGGTGGCGGTCAACCAGACCAGCCTGTTCCTGACCCACAAGTATGTGTTGCCGATCATGGAGGCGCAGCGCCGGGGCGCCATCGTCAATATCTCGTCGTTGGCAGCGTTGCGCTGGATCGGCTTTCCCTATCTCGGTTATACCGCCACCAAGGCGGCGATCCTGGCGTTCACCAAGAACGTGGCGATGCAGTATGCGCCGCTGGGTATTCGCGCCAATTGCGTGCTGCCGGGCTTGATGGATACGCCGATGATCCGTGAACCGCTCAAGGCCGCCTACGGTGGCGACATCGAGGAAATGCGCGCCAAGCGCCACGCCCAATGCCCGATGGGCTTCATGGGCGACGCCTGGGATGTGGCGCATGCCTCGCTGTTCCTGGCCTCGGACAATGCCCGCTATATCACCGGGCTGGACCTGATCGTCGACGGTGGCTTGTCGTTGCGGTGTAACTAGGGCCTGTTCAGATTTAATGTGAGCAGGCCCTATGACGCCAGCGGCCGCAGCTTGCGCCAGACCTCCACTGCCGTATCGGCAAAGGTCCTGATGCAGGGGTTGCTGTTTTCGCGGTTCCAGATCACGGCTACCTCGACCATCGGCGCATTGATGAGGGGCTTGAACACCGTGGTGTCCAGGTGCATCGCTTGCATCGAGGTCGGCACCAGCGCCACCCCCAGGCCTTCGCCGACCAGGTTGACGATGGTCTGCTGCAGGTTGGCCTCGAGCCGGATGGTCGGGCGAAAGCCATTGGCCCGGCAGTGGCTGACGATGATGTCGAACACCACCGGCGCAATCGGGCGCGGAATGCTGATGAAGGGATCATCGGCCAGTTGCGCCACCGAAATGGCCGCCTGCCCGGCCAGGCGATGGTCGCGCGGCAACACTGCCAGCAACGGTTCGGCGTAGATGGTATGGCTGTCCAGGCGGGTGCAGTCTTCCGGGCGGTACATCACGCCGACATCGACCTTCTCATCCTCGATGTCGGTCGCCAGCAGGTTGGGCACGTATTCGGTCAGCCGCATGTCGACCTCGGGATAGGCGGCCGAATAGTGCCGCGTGACCGATGGCAGGATGTTGTAGGCCGACGACATCATGAAGCCGACCCGCAATGCGCCGCTTTTGCCGGTGCTCGATGAGGCGGCATTGCGCTTGGCGCGCTCCAGTGCCTTGAAAATTTCTGTGGTGTCGCGATAAAAATATTTGCCGGCCGGCGTCAGCTGGATGGCCCGTTTGCTGCGGTCGAACAATTGTGCGCCGAGCTCCTTCTCGAGCGCTGCAATCTGCCGTGTGAGCGGTGGTTGCGAGATATGCAACAGCTCCGCAGCGCGTCCGAAATGCAATGTTTCTGCTACGGTGCGGAAATAAGTGAGGTGTCTCAATTCGATCATTTCATACCTTCAAGGTATTGATTCTGTTCGAATATTGTATTGGAAGTTATTAGATTGTCTCGATATTCTTCGACGCAGAGGTGGCAAACTTGCGACCGCCTCGCAGCCGGTTGCCGCGCCAAAAGCGTGTCTCGCCGCGACAAGAAGAAAAAGCAGTTCAAGACAGGAGACAATCATGCCGACACAGACGGTAGAACACCCTTTGACCAACGTCAGGACCGCACGACCCTCTTCCCCCGCAGCTTCTTGCGCTTATCGCGGCATCGACCAGTTGTCGGGTGATGACCCGATCATGTTCGACCTGATCGAACGCGGCAAACGCCTGATCGATCGCGGCATCCCGGTATTGATCCTGGGTGAAACCGGCACCGGCAAGGAATATCTGTCACGTGCATTGCATGCCTATAGCGCCCGTCGCGCAGCGGCATGGGTGGCGGTCAACTGCGCCTCGATTCCCGAGAGCCTGGCCGAGAGCGAACTGTTCGGTTATTGCAAGGGCGCGTTTTCGGGCGCCTTGCCGGGCGGCATGAAGGGCAAGGTTCAACAAGCCGATGGCGGCACCTTGTTCCTGGATGAAATCGGCGACATGCCGTTTTCACTGCAGACGCGCTTGTTGCGGGTGCTATCCGAACGCGAGGTGATTCCGCTGGGTGCGATGCGCCCGGTGCCGGTCGACCTGCAGCTGATCTGTGCCACCCACCAGGACCTCAAGGCGCTGGTCGCCGACGGACGTTTCCGCGAGGATCTTTATTACCGTATCGCCGGCGGCGTATTGCGCTTGCCGTCGTTGCGCGAGCGCACTGATCGCCGACGCCTGGTCATGCAGATGATCGCCGACGAATTGCAGCTCGACGATGCCGAAGAGGCCGCGCAAGCGCCGATCGCGCCGGTTGCGCTGCAGCGCATGCTGGCCTATGCCTGGCCCGGCAACCTGCGTCAGATGCATGCGGTGGTGCGTTATAGCTGCGCCGTGATGAACGGCGCACGGATCGAGCTGCATGACCTGCCGGAAGAATTGATGCAATCCATGGCCGGCGAGACGGCAGCATCCGCTCTCGCCGCTCCCGCCCGTCCGCTGCAGCCACAAGCTGTGGTGGTCAGGGTGCCCGGTGACGCGTTGCGGGACGAACGCAATCGGGTGATCAATGCGCTGGTCGGCAGTCGCTGGAACATCTCGGCCGCGTCGCGGCAACTCGGGATGTGCCGCGCATCGCTGTACCGCAAGCTGCGCCAGCTGGACATTCCGCATGTGCGCGATCAGGGGTTGCCGGCGTACGCGGCAGCCTGACGCGCCATTATTTATTTCCCTCATCAGCCGGGCATGGGCCCGGCGCAATTCATTAGGAAGAGCATGAAAGTTTTTTACGACAAAGACGCAGACCTGTCCCTGATCAAGAACAAAAACGTGACCATCATCGGTTACGGTTCGCAAGGTCACGCACACGCGCTGAACCTGAAGGATTCGGGCTGTAAGGTGACGGTGGGTCTGCGTCGCGACGGCGCCTCCTGGAGCAAGGCCGAGAAGGCCGGCCTGAAGGTGGCAGAAGTCAACGATGCGGTCAAGGAAGCCGACGTCATCATGATCCTGCTGCCGGATGAAAACATCGGCCAGGTGTATGCGGAAAACGTCGCGCCATACGCCAAGCAGGGTGCCACGCTGGCGTTCGCCCACGGCTTCAACGTGCACTACGGCCAAGTCGTGCCGCGCGCCGACCTGGACGTGATCATGATCGCCCCGAAGGCGCCAGGCCACACCGTGCGTTCGACCTACAGCCAGGGTGGCGG
>NZ_JAIUCY010000014.1 GCF_020179755.1 Herbaspirillum sp. alder98 | reverse complement strand
AGTATTCTGCATCACCCCATCCTCTGACGAGGGTGGGGTGTTTGCTTTTGCGCGGCCGCTTTGTATCCCCTCAATGCCGCTACCTCGACATATCCCCCATCCCCTCTGCTGAAACACTAAAAGACCCTGGGTACCGGCCTTCGCCGGCACGACGAGGGTGTTGGTAACTTAAACGCTCCTCGGCAGCACGACCACTTACCAACACCTCTACTCCTACCGCCGTCGTACTGACGCACGTCAGTACCCAGCGTCTTGCGTCGCCGACTAAGAACGTTATTTCCTGGATCGCGCATCAACAACAGCGCGCTACCTCCTGCAATATCCAGCACCACGTCTGCTGAAACACCCAAAGTCACTGGGTACCGGCCTTCGCCGGCACGACGACGGTGTTGATAACTTAAACGCTCCTCGGCAGCACGACCACTTACCAACACCTCTACTCCCACCACCGTCGTACTGACGCACGTCAGTACCCAGCGTCGTCCGCCGCATATCAACAACCCTGCCTCCTGAAAGACCCGAGATAACATCTCGCACTTAGCCTGAGGTTGGTTAACACCAGAAAACCGGCAAAGGGCTTCGCTCACTCTTCACCCGCCAATCCATATCCCAATACACCCGCAACGCGTCCCTCCGCCAAAGCCGCGACTTCCCAGATCCCCCGGCAGCCAAAGCCCATCCGCCACCCGTTTACATCCTGTTTACACCCCCTCCCCATAGTTTTACCCGGAATTAACGCTCGAAATTCTATCGTTCAAGCCTCGCCGATTCCGATACGGATGGCATGAACAATGGAGTGGGAAATGGATTTCTTGTATGCAGGCCTGCTGCTGCTGTGCGGCCTCTCGATGTGGGCCTTCGTGGTCCTGTGCAGTCGCCTCGAGCGGCAGGATGGAGGCGCCAAATGAACCTCATGACTCTGCTGGGACTGGCGGTTTCGGCGGCCCTCCTGGTCTATCTGGTCTATGCACTGATCAAGCCGGAGGACTTCTGACATGGACAGCAACGCACTCATTCAACTGGCCCTTTACCTGGTCGTCATGCTGGCACTGTCCGTGCCGTTGGGGTGGTATATCGCCCGCGTGATGGAAGGCAAATCCAAGGTCAATCGCATTTTCGGCGGCATCGAGCGGGTGTTCTACCGCCTGTGCGGCATCAGTCGTGACGACGAGATGAACTGGAAGCAATACGCCATCGCCGTGCTGCTGTTCAATTTCATCGGGCTGGTCGTGGTCTACGCGCTGCAGCGCCTGCAGCAATGGCTGCCACTCAACCCGCAAGGGCTGGCCAACGTCAGTAGCGATTCTTCGTTCAACACAGCCATCAGCTTCGTGGCCAATACCAACTGGCAGGGCTACGTGGGCGAGGCCACCATGAGCTACCTGACCCAGATGGCCGCGCTGGCAGTGCAGAACTTCGTCTCGGCCGCCACCGGGATCGCCATCGCCTTCGCCCTGATCCGCGGCTTCGCCCGGCACAGCAGCAAGGGCATCGGCAATTTCTGGGTCGACATGACCCGCGCGTCGCTGTACATACTGCTGCCGCTGTCGGTGATCCTGGCGCTGGTACTGGTGCAGCAGGGCAGCACCCAGAACTTCCGCCCCTATCAAGAGGTGAAGACGCTGGAGGTGACCCAATACACAGTGCCCAAGCTGGATGCCGCAGGCCAGCCGATCAAGGATGCCAAGGGCGAACCGGTGGTAGAAGCCATGAGCACCGATCGCCAGACCCTGCCCATGGGGCCGGTGGCATCGCAGGAAGCCATCAAGATGCTGGGCACCAACGGCGGTGGATTCTTCAACGCCAATTCGGCCCATCCCTACGAAAACCCGACCCCACTGTCCAACTTCCTGCAGATGCTGGCGATCCTGGTCATCCCCGCCGCGCTGTGCACCAGCTTCGGCATGCTGGTCGGCGACCGGCGCCAGGGCTGGTCGATCCTGGCCGCCATGACGGTGCTGTTCGTGGTACTGACGGCGACCCTGATGTATTACGAATCGCAACCCAACCCGATGCTGGCTTCGCTGCACGCCCAGGGTAGCGGCATGATGGAAGGCAAGGAAACCCGCTTCGGCATTACCGCCTCCAGTCTCTTTGCGGCCATCACCACCGCCGCCTCCTGTGGCGCGGTCAACGCCATGCACGATTCGCTGTCGCCCATCGGCGGACTGGTGACGATGCTGCAGATGCAATTGGGTGAGGTGGTCTACGGCGGCGTCGGCGCCGGCTTGTACGGCATGCTGATCTTTGCCGTATTGGCGGTGTTCATCGCCGGCCTGATGATTGGCCGCACGCCCGAATACCTGGGCAAGAAGATCGGCGTGTACGACATGAAGATGATGTCGCTCGCCATCCTGATGACCCCGGCGCTGGTGCTCATCTTTACCGCCGTGTCGGTGATGGTGGAAGGCGGCCTGGCCGGTATCGCCAACCCTGGCGCCCATGGCTTCTCTGAAATCCTGTACGCCTTCAGCTCCGCGGCCAACAACAACGGCAGCGCTTTCGCCGGGCTCTCAGCCAATACGCCTTACTACAACACCACCACCGGCCTGGCCATGTGGCTGGGGCGCTTCGGCGTGATCGTGCCGGTGCTGGCCATGGCCGGCTCGCTGGCCGGCAAGAAGCGCCTGGCGGCAACCTCCGGCACCTTGCCGACACACGGCCCGCTGTTCGTGGCCCTGCTGATCGGTGCTGTGATCCTGGTCGGCGCTCTGACCTATGTGCCGGCGCTCGCGCTAGGACCGGTGGTCGAGCACCTGCAAATGATGGCCATGTGAATTGGAATTCGATATGACTACCCCTGTTAGCAGTAATTCTTCCGACGCCATGCCGTCGACCGCACAGACCGCCCGCTGGATGTTCGATCCCAAGATCGTCAAGCCGGCCCTGGTCGATTCCCTGCGCAAGCTGTCGCCACGCGTGCAATGGCGCAACCCGGTGATGTTCGTGGTGTATCTGGGCAGCATCCTGACCACGCTGCTGTTCGTCCAGGCGTTGCTGGGCGATGGCGAGGCACCGGCCGGCTTCATCTTCGCGGTCACTGCCTGGCTGTGGTTCACGGTGTTGTTCGCCAACTTTGCCGAGGCGCTTGCCGAAGGTCGCAGCAAGGCGCAGGCCGCGGCCCTGCGCGGGGTCAAGAAAAGCGTGCTGGCCAAGAAGCTGCGCCGCGCCGACCAACTGCACACGCCCGGCTTCAAGGCCGACCAGTGCGAAGTGGTCGAGGGCGGCAGCCTGCGTCGCGGCGACCTGGTGCTGATCGAGGCCGGTGACACGGTGCCGGCCGACGGTGACGTCGTCGAAGGCGTGGCCACCGTCGACGAGAGCGCCATCACCGGCGAATCGGCGCCGGTCATTCGCGAGTCGGGCGGCGACTTCTCGGCCGTCACCGGTGGCACCCGCGTGCTCTCGGACTGGATCGTGGTGAAGGTGTCGGTCAATCCCGGCGAGGCCTTCCTGGATCGCATGATCGCCATGGTCGAAGGCGCGCGTCGCCAGAAGACCCCTAACGAATTGGCCCTCACCCTGTTGCTGGTGGCCTTGACGCTGGTGTTCCTGTTGGTCACCGTCAGCCTGCTGCCGTTCTCGCTGTTCTCGGTCACTGCCGCCGGCAGTGGCGCGCCGGTGTCGGTGACGGCGCTGGTGGCGCTGCTGGTCTGCCTGATTCCGACCACCATCGGCGGCCTGCTGTCGGCCATCGGCGTGGCCGGCATGAGCCGCATGATGCAGGCCAACGTGATCGCTACCTCGGGTCGCGCGGTCGAAGCCGCCGGCGACGTCGACGTGCTGTTGCTCGACAAGACCGGCACCATCACGCTGGGCAATCGCCAGGCGGCTGCGTTCTTCCCGGCGCCGGGCGTGTCCGAGCGAGAACTGGCCGACGTCGCCCAACTGGCTTCGCTGGCCGACGAGACCCCGGAAGGGCGCAGCATCGTGGTGCTGGCCAAGAACCGCTTCAACCTGCGCGAGCGTGAAATGGCCGGGCTCGGTGCGCAGTTCATCCCGTTCAGCGCCCAGACCCGGCTGTCCGGCATCGATGTCGGTCCGCGCCGCATTCGCAAGGGCGCAGCCGACGCCATCCGCAAGCTGGCCCGTTCGGCCGATCAGCGCCTGCCGAGCCAGGTCGAGACCGATATCGAAGCCATCGCCCGTCGTGGCAGCACGCCGCTGGTGGTCGTCGAGTGGAGCAGCGAAGCGGCGCTCATCAACCAGGGCGCGCCGATCCGCATTCTCGGTACGGTGGAGCTCAAGGACATCGTCAAGGGCGGCATCAAGGAACGCTTCGGCGAGCTGCGCCGCATGGGCATCAAGACCGTGATGATCACCGGCGACAACCGCCTGACTGCCGCCGCCATCGCCGCCGAAGCCGGGGTCGATGATTTTCTGGCAGAGGCCACGCCCGAACAGAAGCTGGCGCTGATTCGCCAGCACCAGGCCGAGGGCAAGCTGGTGGCCATGACCGGCGACGGCACCAACGATGCACCGGCGCTGGCGCAGGCCGACGTCGCGGTGGCCATGAACAGCGGCACCCAGGCGGCCAAGGAAGCCGGCAACATGGTCGACCTCGATTCGAACCCGACCAAGCTGATCGAGATCGTCGAGATCGGCAAGCAGATGCTGATGACGCGCGGCAGCCTGACCACCTTCAGCATCGCCAACGACGTCGCCAAATACTTCGCGATCATCCCGGCCATGTTCGTCGCCACCTACCCGCAACTCGATGCGCTGAACGTGATGCACCTGGCCAGCCCGGCCTCGGCCATCATGTCAGCCGTCATCTTCAATGCCTTGGTGATCGTGGCGCTGATCCCGCTGGCCTTGCGCGGCGTGCGTTATCGCGCACTGGGCGCGGCCGTGCTGTTGCGCCGCAACCTGCTGGTGTATGGCCTGGGCGGTTTGCTGGTGCCGTTCGTCGGCATCAAGCTGATCGACCTGCTGCTGTCGGGCTTCGGTCTGCTCTGAGCACTCCCTCATTCATCAAGGAAAAATCATGAAAGCATCTTCCAGCAAGTCGCCACTGCGTCCCGCGCTGACCTTGTTCATCCTGCTCGGCGTGGTGCTGGGCGGGATCTATCCGGCGCTGGTGACCGGCCTGGCGCAGGCGTTCTTCCCGCACCAGGCCAATGGCAGCATCATCGAAAGCCGGGGCGTTGCGGTCGGCTCCGAACTGATCGGCCAGAACTTTACCGGCCCCGCCTATTTCTGGGGCCGGCCATCGGCCAGCGGCACCTTTCCCAACAACGGCATGGCATCCGGCGGCAGCAATCTGGGCCCGACCAATCCGGCCCTGAAACAAGCCGCCGATGACCGCGCCAAGACGCTGATCGAAGCCAGCGACGGCAGCCAGCGGCCGATTCCGATCGATCTGCTGACCGCTTCGGCCAGCGGCCTCGACCCGCACATCAGCCCGGCTGCAGCCGACTATCAGCTCACCCGCGTAGCCCAGGCGCGCGGCATCGATGTCCAGCGCCTGCGCGCGCTGGTGCAGCGTCATACCGAGGCGCCGCAATGGGGCCTGTTCGGCGAGCCCCGGGTCAACGTGCTGAAACTGAACCTGGCGCTGGATGAGGCCGCGCCGCTCAACCCGGCCGCCGCCAGGTAGCTCAGCTACAATGCCTCAACAACCAGCCAGCGCCCGATGACCACCCGCCCCGACCCCGACCACCTGCTCGAACGCGTCATGCGCGAAGAAGACCGCCAGGCGCGCGGCCGGCTGAAGATTTTCTTTGGATTCTCGGCCGGGGTCGGTAAGACCTTCGCCATGCTGGAAGCGGCCCAGGCGCTGCTGGCGCAGGGCGTCGACGTGGTCGCCGGGGTGGTCGAGACGCACGGCCGCGGCGAGACCGAGGCACAACTGGCCGGGCTGGTTCGCCTGCCGCCGCGCATGCTGGAGCATCGCGGCCACCAGCTACCCGAATTCGATCTCGATGCCGCGCTCGAACGCGCCCCGCAAGTCCTGCTGGTGGATGAACTGGCGCACTCCAACGTGGCTGGTTCGCGCCACGCCAAGCGCTGGCAGGATATCGATGAACTGCTGCGGGCCGGCATCGACGTCTACACCACCCTCAATGTGCAGCACATCGAAAGCCTCAACGACGTAGTTGGCCAGATCACCGGCATCCGCGTCTTCGAGACCGTGCCCGATCATGTGTTCGATCGCGCCGACGATGTGATGCTGGTCGACATCCCGCCTGACGAATTGCTGGCGCGTCTGCAGCAGGGCAAGGTCTACCTGGCGCAGCAGGCCGAGCATGCCCGGCGCAATTTCTTTCGCAAGGGTAACCTGATCGCACTGCGCGAAATCGCCTTGCGCCGCACCGCCGACCGGGTCGATGCGGACATGCGGCAATATCGTGCCGACCGCTCCATTGCCCAGCTCTGGCAAGCCCGCGAACGCATCGTCGCCGCCATCGGTAGCGGCCCGGGGGAAGAGCGCGTGATTCGCGAGGCGGCACGGCTGGCCGCCAAGTTGCAGGCCGAATGGCTGGCCGTGCACGTCGACCTGGCCGATACCCGACGCAGCCTGGCTGCCCGCGAACGGGTACTCGATCATCTCAAGCTGGCCCAATCGCTGGGGGCGCAGACCGCCAGCATCAGCGGCGACGACCTGCCGGCGGCGTTGCTGCAATTTGCCCGCGCCCGCAATGCCGGCAAGCTGGTGGTCGGGCAGCAACGCGGCCGGCGCTGGTGGCGCGGCACGCTGTCGCAGCGCCTCGCCGCGCGCGGCGAAGGCATCGACATCTATAGCGTGGCGCGCAGCCACGCCAATGGCCCGTCGGGCGATGACGGCATGCTGGCGCCAGTGACCGATCCGCAGGGCCGGCGACGACGTACGCGCGGCAGCCTGTGGGCCGTCGCCAGCTGCGCGGTGACCACTGCGCTGGCTTTCGTGCTCAACGATTTCCTGCATCCGGCCAACGTCATCATGCTGTACCTGGTCGGCGTGATGCTGGTGGCGACCCGTCATGGGCGTTCGGCCTCGGTGCTGGTGTCGGTGCTGTCGGTGCTGTCGTTCGATTTCTTTTTCGTCGCGCCCAGGTTTTCGATCTCGGTCTCCGACGCCCAGTACCTGCTGACGCTGGCGGTCATGCTGGCGGTGTCGCTGTTCATCAGTTCGCTGACTGCGCGTATGCGTCGCCAGGCGCGGGTGGCGATGCAGCGCGAAGCGCGCGCGTCGAACCTCTATATGCTCGGCAAGGAGCTCTCGGCCCTGCTGACGCTGGACCAGATCCTCGAAATCGGACGGCGTCACCTGGCGGCGGTGTTCGGTGCGCGCATCGCTTTCTTCCTGCCTGACAGCGGCAATCAATTGCGCCTGGCCGCGCCCGATGCCAGCGCGCCCGCCCTGCACAGCGTCGATGATGGCGTCGCCCAGTGGGTCTACGACAATGGGCAGGCCGCCGGGCGCGGCACCGCCACGCTGCCGTCGGCAACCGCCTTGTACCTGCCGCTGACGGCCACCATGCGCACCCGTGGGGTGTTGGCGTTTGCCGTCGAAAGTGACGGTGAGGGGGACGATCACCAACTGGCCGCAGCCCAGCTGGCGCTACCCGAAAACCGCCAGATGCTCGAGATATTCTGCTCCCAGATCGCGATGGCCATCGAGCGCCTGCATTACGCCGAAGTGGCTCAGGATGCGCTGGTCAGCATGGAATCCGAGCGCCTGCGCAATTCGCTGCTGGCGGCCATCTCGCACGACCTGCGCACGCCGCTGACGTCGCTGGTGGGCAGCGCCGACGTGCTGGCCGCCGACGTCCGCCTGCCGGACGACGCGCGCGACAGCGCCCGCATGTTGAGCCAGCAGTCGCACCGCATGATCGGCTTGATGAACAACCTGCTCGACATGGCGCGCCTGCAGGCTGGCGCGGTCACGCTGCAGCGTCAGTGGAATGCGTTGGAGGAAGTGCTGGGTGCGGCCTTGAGGCTGTTGCAGCACGCGCTGGCGCAGCATCGCATCGAGATTCGCCTGGCGCCCGATCTGCCGCTGCTGAGGGTGGACGCCGTGCTGCTCGAACGGGTGCTGTGCAACCTGCTCGAGAATGCCGCCAAGTATGCCCCGGCGGCGACCACCATCACCATCGGCGCCCAGTTGCGGGAGCAGGGCAGCGAGCGCGAGATGTGGGTCAGCGTGAGCGACCAGGGGCCGGGATTCGGTGCCGCTGCCGCGTCCCATGCGTTTGAAAAGTTCACCCGTGGCGAACACGAATCGAGCACCCCCGGGGTCGGACTGGGCCTGGCGATATGCCGTGCCATCATCGAGGCCCACCAGGGGCGTATCTGGATTGCCGCACCCGCGCCCGGGGCCAGTGCGATCAGCGGCGCCAGCGTCGTATTCGCGCTGCCGGTCGAACGCCAGCCGGACTTGCCCGACGAGGACGACATCGTCCCGCCGGGCCATTAATGACATCGAGGAGCATCATGCAGGAGCACGCCGGCAATATCGTCTTCATCGAGGATGATCCGCACATCCGCAAGTTGGTCAAGGGCGCGCTTGAGCAGGAGGGCTTCATCGTGCACGAAGCCACCAGCGCCCGCGCCGGCATCGTCGAGGCCGGCACCCGCAAGCCCGACCTGGTGATCCTCGACCTGGGCCTGCCCGACATGGACGGCAAGGCCGTCATCACCGAACTGCGCAGCTGGAGCAGCGTGCCCATCGTGATCCTGTCGGCGCGCACGCAAGAGTCGGAAAAGGTCGAGGCGCTCGACGCCGGCGCCGACGATTACCTGGTCAAGCCCTTCGGCATGCCCGAACTGCTGGCGCGCATGCGGGCGCAGTTGCGACGCCATGCGCGCGGCGCGGCGCGCGACGGCAGCACCGGTCGTTACCGCCTGGGCGAGGTGCTGGTCGATTTGCCGGCCCGCAGCGTCAGTCGCAACGGCGAGCCGCTGCACCTGACCCAGATCGAATATCGCCTGCTGTCGACGCTGTTGCGTGACGCCGGACGCGTCATCACGCATCGCCAGTTGCTGGTGGCAGGGTGGGGGCCTTCGCATGTGGACGACCACCATTACCTGCGCATCTACATGCAGCGGCTGCGTCAGAAGCTGGAGCGCGACGCCACGCAACCGGTGCATATCGTCACCGAGATCGGCGTCGGTTATCGGCTGGCCGAGGTGGCGGGGGAATAGGCGGCGATCGGCAGGCGAACAGCACCACACGCTGCAGGCAGAAAAAAACGGCGGGACCCTTGGGCCCCGCCGTTTTCACGACCAGCTGCAAACCGGCTTGATCAAGCCAGGTCGAAGCGGTCCAGGTTCATCACCTTGGTCCATGCTGCCACGAAGTCCGTGACGAACTTCTCCTGCGCGTCGGATTCGGCATAGACCTCGGCCAGTGCGCGCAATTGCGCATGGGCGCCGAACACCAGGTCGACCCGGGTGCCGGTCCATTTGGCGGCGCCCGTCTTGCGGTCGCGACCTTCGTATTCCTGCTGGGCTGGCGAGGTGGCTTTCCACTCGGTGTCCATGTCCAGCAGATTGACGAAGAAGTCATTGCTGAGGGTGCCCACGCGCTGCGTCAGCACACCGTGCTTGCTGTCGCCCGCATTGGCGCCCAGCACCCGCAGACCGCCCACCAGCACCGTCATTTCCGGCGCAGTCAGGGTCAGCAGTTGCGCCTTGTCGATCAACAGGTCTTCGGCGCGCACCGCGAAGCGCTGCTTGGTGAAGTTGCGGAAGCCGTCATAGACCGGCTCCAGCGGCACGAACGAATCGGCATCGGTCTGCGCGTCGCTGGCATCGGTGCGGCCCGGCGCGAACGGCACGGTGACCGATTGGCCGCCGGCCTTGGCTGCCTGTTCCACGGCGGCGCTGCCGGCCAGCACGATCAGGTCGGCCAGCGAGATCTTCTTGGCGCCGGCATTGAACCCGGCGCGGATGCCTTCCAGCACCTGCAACACCTTGGCCAGCTGCTGCGGCTGGTTGACCGCCCAGTCCTTTTGCGGCGCCAGGCGGATACGCGCGCCGTTGGCGCCACCGCGCTTGTCCGAACCACGGAAGGTCGAGGCCGAAGCCCAGGCGGTCGACACCAGTTCCGACACCGTCAGGCCGCTGGCCAGTACCTTGGCCTTCAGCGCGGCGACGTCCTGCGCATCGACCAGCGGGTGATCGACGGCTGGCACCGGGTCTTGCCAGATCAGTTCTTCGGCCGGGACTTCCGGTCCCAGGTAGCGGGCACGCGGACCCATGTCGCGGTGGGTCAGCTTGAACCAGGCACGGGCAAAGGCATCGGCGAACTGGTCCGGGTTGGCCAGGAAGCGGCGCGAGATCTGTTCGTAGGCGGGATCGAAACGCAGCGACAGGTCGGTCGTCAGCATGGTCGGCAGACGCTTGCCGTCACCTTGCGGATCCGGCACGTCGGCTGCCGCACCCTTGGCCACCCACTGATGCGCACCGGCCGGGCTCTTGGTCAGTTCCCATTCGAACTTGAACAGGTTTTCGAAGAACAGGTTGGTCCATTCGGTCGGCTTCTGGGTCCAGGTGACTTCCAGGCCGCTGGTGATGGCGTCACGGCCAACGCCGGTGTTGAAGGTGCTCTTCCAGCCCAGGCCCTGGTGTTCCAGGTCAGCGCCTTCGGGTTCGCGACCGACGTGCTTGGCGTCGCCTGCACCGTGGGTCTTGCCGAAGGTGTGGCCGCCTGCGATCAGGGCCACGGTTTCTTCATCATTCATCGCCATGCGGGCGAAGGTCTCGCGAATATCCTTGGCCGCTGCGACCGGATCCGGATTGCCTTCGGGGCCTTCCGGATTGACGTAGATCAGGCCCATCTGCACTGCCGCCAGCGGATTCTCGAGATTGCGGCCGGCCGGTTCGGTGCGGTCCTGCTCCTGGCCGTGGCGATCGGCGTCGGCGGTGATCTCGCCGGTCTGGCTCGCGCCTTTACCCTTGCCATAGCGGTCGTCGCCACCCAGCCAGGTGGTCTCGGTGCCCCAGTACACGTCCTGGTCCGGTTCCCACACATCCTGGCGACCACCGGCATAGCCGAAGGTCTTGAAGCCCATGGTTTCCAGCGCCACGTTACCGGTCAGGATCAGCAGGTCGGCCCACGATATCTTGCTGCCGTATTTTTGCTTGATCGGCCACAGCAGGCGGCGCGCCTTGTCCAGGCTGACGTTGTCGGGCCAGCTGTTGAGTGGAGCGAAGCGTTGTTGACCACGGCCGGCGCCGCCGCGACCATCGGCGATGCGATAGGTACCGGCGCTGTGCCAGGCCATCCGCACGAACAGCGGACCGTAGTGCCCGAAGTCGGCTGGCCACCAGTCTTGCGAGTCGGTCATCAGGGCCGCCAGGTCGCGCTTGACTGCGGCCAGGTCCAGGCTCTTGAAGGCTTCGGCGTACTTGAATTGCGAAGTCATCGGATTGGATTTATCCGAATGCTGCGCCAACAGGTCCACTCGAAGTTGTTTTGGCCACCACTCACGGTTACCGGTGCCGCCGCCGGCGGTATGGTTGAACGGACACTTTGCTGGTTCGGACATTCGCTTTTCTCCTGGGGATTGACTTGGTGATCAGTTGGCCTGGGACAGGACTGCAACAGAAAATTGATGGTAGCACCGGCACCATCGGGCCGTGAAATTGGAAATCCTGATGAGTTCGCTAGTCAAAAACTAACGCGCTCATGAATGCGAGCCGGCATGACTGTGATGGATGCCGGAAAACATAACATAAGCGCCATTCAGGAAGTCGGCAATTATCCTTAGGATCAATACATCGCCCCACCCAGGTGGTCCTGACGCAAGTCAGCGTCAGAAGCTCTTGGTCATGCTCAGCACCAGTTGCGAACGCCCGATGTTCTTGCCCTTCAGGGTATAGCCGGCATCGCTGGCGTTGCTGTCGGTATAGAACAGACCCAGCAGATAGCCGGAGAAGTCACGCGTCAGGCCGAGTTTCCAGTCGGTGTACGACAGGGCCGATGCCGATGCGCCGGTGTAGCGCTGGCGTCCGATATGGGCCACGCCCGTGATGCCGCCAAGCAGCTCATGGCTCAGGCCCAGGTCGGCATAACTGGTGCCGCGGGTGTCAGCCGCGCCGAAGGTGTTGCCCAGGCTGTACGAATACTTGAAGGTGATCCATTTGGCATCCAGCCCCAGATAGAGTTCAGTGGTGTCGGGATGAGTCATGCCGACCGGGTAGCTACCGGGGTAGGCGTAGCGCAGCACACCCATGTCGGCGTTCAGCCAATCGTTCAGTGCGGGCTTCCAGCCGGCATAGAAGTCGGCTTCGAGCGAAGCCGACGCGGCCGGGTTGGTGTCGCTGATCCAGCTGACATTGGACATCCATGTCCCGCCGTAGAGCCCGCTGTCATGGCTCAGGTCAAAGCCGCCTTGCAGCGCCGGGCGGCCATTGGTCTGGGTCAGTCCGCGAAACACGTATTGACTGGCCACGCCGATGTTGGCGCTGGGGTGAAACGCAGATGCGGCTTCTTCGGCATGGGCGGCAGGCGCCGCCATGGCGATGGCCAGCAACAGGCCGGCGCCAGCCAGCGTAGCCGCACCGGCGCGGTTGGCGTCGCGCAGGCGCTGCTGCTCGGTAGGTGCGCTCTGGTTGCGCGATGGGGTGGCAAGAATCGATGGGGTGAGGCGGAACATGCGGAAGACTCCACGGGTTGAGAAGCCCGCAGCTTAGGAGCGGGCGCATCTAATCCGGATATAACTTTGTGCGGTCGGCATAAATGCGGAATAAATGCCAAGCCAATAGGGAATAAGCGCGGAACAGGCATTCTCGCCATTCGGGAAAAAATTAACTTATTTATAACGGCGCCAGACCCTTTAGCCAGGGTGCCGGCGCGCCGATAACGAGGTTGACGCATGTCACTGCGCCCTCCCACCCACAACGATCGCCCCCTACGATGAACAATCTTTCCCTGAAGAAAAAACTCTGGTTGCCGCTGGTCTTTTCGTTGATCGCGCTGCTGGCGCTCTCGATATGGCATGCCTATCAGACCCGTGACCTGCAGATTGCCGAGCGTCAGCGCGCGCTCGAAGACGTGACCGAGATGGCCTATACCGTCATCAGCGGCTACGCCCGGCTGGAAACCGAAGGCAAGCTTTCGCGCGAGGAAGCTCAGAAGGGCGCCATTGCCCGCATCCGCGACCAGCGCTATACGGGCGACGGCTATGTCACGCTGGTGGGTAGTGATTCGGTGATCGTGATGCATCCGATCAACACCAAGCTCGATGGCCGCAACATGATCGACTTCAAGGACGCCAAGGGCAATGAGCTCTACAAGATGATCGCCGCCACCGGCACATCGGCGGCCGGAAAAGGTTATCTCGAGTATTGGTGGCCACGCCCCGGCAGCGACAAGCCCAGCCCCAAGATGGGTTTCGTCAAGCGCTTCAAGCCCTGGAACTGGGACCTGATCTGCAGCGTGTACTCGGATGACATCGAAGCCGATTTCCGTCGCTCGCTGATACAAGCGGTGGTGGTGCTGGCCGGGCTGGGCGTGTTGCTGTTGCTGATCGCCGGCGTGGTGTCACGCAACATCTTCCGTTCCATCGGTGGCGAGCCAGGCGCGGCCGCCGACATGGCGCGCAAGATTGCCTCGGGCGACTTGACCGGCGCCATCGACACCAAGGCCGGCGACGAGCGCAGCCTGGTGGCGGCAGTGGCCTACACGCGAGACCGCCTGGTCGAGACGGTGCAGGGAATCCAGGGCGCCACCGAGGCCATCAAGACCTCGGTCGATGAAATCGCCAGCGGCAACATGGACCTGTCGTCGCGGACCGAGCAACAGGCCGGCTCGCTCGAAGAGACCGCCTCGGCCATGGAACAACTGACCGCCACCGTGAAGCAGAACACCGAGAGCGCGCAGAACGCCAACAAGTTGGCCAGCAGCGCTTCGCAGGTGGCAGTGCAGGGCGGTGAGGTGGTGCAGGAAGTGGTGCAGACAATGGCTTCCATCAATGACTCCTCGCGCAAGATCGTCGACATCATCAGCGTGATCGACGGCATCGCCTTCCAGACCAACATCCTGGCCCTGAACGCCGCCGTGGAAGCCGCGCGTGCCGGCGAGCAGGGACGGGGATTTGCGGTGGTTGCTTCGGAAGTGCGTTCGTTGGCGCAGCGCTCGGCGGCGGCAGCCAAGGAGATCAAGATCCTGATCGACGATTCGGTGGGCAAGGTCGACGCCGGCACGCAACTGGTGCAACGCGCGGGACAGACCATGCAGGAAGTGGTGTCGAGCATACATGGCGTATCGGCCGTGGTCAGCGAGATCGCCACCGCCAGCCACGAGCAGAGCGCCGGCATAGAGCAGGTCGGTCATGCCATCACGCAAATGGACGAGACCACCCAGCAGAATGCAGCGCTGGTCGAACAGGCGGCCGCCGCTGCCCAGTCCTTGCAGGACCAGGCGCAAAAGCTGGTGCGACTGGTGGGCGTGTTCACGCTGGAGCGAGGCGCCGCGCCGGTGATCGAACCGCAGTCGGCAGCGCCGCGCCTGTCGGCCAAGGGCCGTGCCTTGCTGCGTTAAGTCGGTCTTGCCGGCGATCCCGCACGATTTGCTGCAGGTGCATGCATTGCTTCAATGCATGCACCAGAAGCGGGATATTCTGCATCATTGTGGTTTGTGCGAATTTTAAATCTGTCGTTAATAATAAATTCGGCATTAAGTGCTGAAAATAGCCTGCCGGCTCAGTGAATTCAGCAGCACTAACGGCGACCTCTTCTCTACCATGAACGCCGTTTAGGATGCGCTGCAGCATCGACGGTAACAGCGATATCGCGCGGTCGCCGCGGCAGCAGCCTCCGCCTCGTTCATGGAGCCTGCAATGTCGACCGCCACCGCGCCCACCCGCGCACTTTCCCCCAGCATCAAGGCCAGTAAGCCCATCAGCGGCTGGTTCCTGGTATGCGTGGTCGTGGCGATCTGCATCTGGGGTGGCAACTGGCCGGTCATGAAATTCGGCAGCCAGTACATTCCCCCGCTGTGGTTCGCCGCCAGTCGCTTCTTCTCGGCAGCCGTATTGAGCTTTGTCATCGCCCTGTGCATTGGCAAATTGCGCATGCCCACGCGTGCCGAATGGCCGATCGTGATCGGCGTGGGGGTGTTGCAGATGGGTTTGTTTACGGCCCTGGTCACCGGCGCACTGCACTTCGTCATGCCCGGGCGCGCTTCGCTGATTGCTTATGCCACATCGATCTGGGTGGTGCCGGGCGCGGCGCTGGTGCTGAAGCAAAAACTTAGTCCGCAGCAATCGATGGCGACCGTATGCAGCTACGCCGGCATGGCCGTGATCGTCCTGCCCGCGCTGCTGCATGCAGACCTGCACAGCATGATCGGTTACCTGATGCTGGGCGTGGCTTCGTTGTCGTGGGCGATGAACATCCTGCAGATCAAGCTGACGCCCGGCGTCAAACTCAATTTCGACCTGTTGCCGTGGCAGACCCTGGTCGCCGGCGTGCCGCTGTGCCTGATCGCATTCCTGTTCGAAGGGGCGCCGAGCTTCCTGCAAGACACGCACTCCTGGTATGTCATCGGCTACACCGGCCCGCTGGCCACCGCCTTGACCTTCCTGATCGTGCTGCAGATGACGCAACGGCTGTCGCCGGTGACGGTGTCGGTGTGCATGCTGGGGGTGCCGGTGGTCGGCCTGGCGCTGTCATCGATGATTTTCGGCGAGACCCTGTCGCCCGATCTGTTGCTGGGCATGGGGCTGCTGTGCATGGGCTTGTTGCTGCCAGCGATACCGGGCATGAACTGGCGTCGCCAGGCAGTCAGGTAAGGGGGGATTTTCGGGGTGTCGGGAACCTGTTCTGCAGTATCGGGGCGCGTGACTTACGCGCCCCTTTTTCATGGCTGAAAGGGCTGCCGGCAGGCTAGTCGAACGTAGGGAAAACAGCACCGCTGCGCGCGGCCGCGGCAAGAATGTAGTAATCGAGCGCCGTGAAGGGCTGTCGGTTTTCGTGCGAGTCGCCGCCGCCTACGAATGCGTCCATCGTATTGGTCATGGTCGAGAGCTGGTCATCTTTCACGAACATCGGGGTGTCGGGGACCGCAAGGCTGTAGCCCTCGACCGGCACGTTTGCGCGGTTGTCGATGACCTTGCCCGTGTCAGGATCGATACTGGTCGGGATGTTGAAGAAATTCAGGCCATGGTTATGTTTCGGCGCATGAATGCCTTCCAGCGTCACGTGGTTCACGCCGACCGCATCGCCGATTTTTCGCATCGACTGGTCACGCCATTGTCCCTGACCACAAGCTGCCCTTGCGCTCAGGTTCGGCACGCGAAAGTTGCTCTTTCCATCGCCGCCATAACTGTTTCCGATCAGGGAAAAGAGCGCCGAAAAATCTTTCGTCTGGAGCAGGGTGCCGTTGCAGGCAACCCAGCCAGGGGGCGCGTAGCCAAAACTGAATAGTTGAATTTCACCGATGAATGCCATGCTCGCAGTTCTCCATTAGGGAAGGCTCAGGCGCGCGGCGGAAAGAATCCGTCGGCGCAGATGCAATACGACACGGTCAGCGTCGGCATCATGTTTTCATGTGCCTTCGATCCACCTGCGGCCGAGGTCGTCGCGGTCGCCGTCACGCCCGACACCGCGCTGCCGATTTTCGCTGGGGCGACGTAGAGGTTTTCGTTGTCACCCCTGGCCAGCAGTCGGCCGTCAGGACTGGTGTTATCTGCCAGATCGCTGCTTACCCAGAACCCATGCGAGTGAACCGGTATGTGCGCGCTATCCAGCGTGACCTTCTCCAATCCACCCCATCTGCCCAGCACGCGTTTGCTCAGGTTGCCGGTCGCGGAAACGCCCTGGCCCTGATGCAGCGGAACGCGTCCACGCATGTCGGGTAACTGGAATGTCTCGGCACCGTCGCCGCCATAGCTGGTTCCCAGCAGCATGAACAGATCCTGATATTCGCTGATCTTGAGCATGCTGCCATCACACAAGAGCCACTTGCTGGGGGCTTTGCTGAAGGCGAACATGCGAATTTCTCCGAGCATGGGGCTAGGCATGGCAGACCGTCCTGTCTGAAGCGTGTGGGAAAGAGGGGACCATCATGGGCGTGGCGGGGTGAGCCCATCCAGGGCAATGCAGAAGCTGATTACCTGGAACGGCTGCATGTTCTCATGCTCGGCATTGTTGCCGACGTTGCTCACGGCATTGTCGACCAGGCGGATCATTTTCGAGTTGGCCGTGCGATATAACTTTCGCTCATTGATGGTGCCAAGCAGGTTGCCCACCGGATTGCGCAAGTTAGCCTTGAGCGCCTTGGATGCATGGAGCTCGTGCGTGTGCCCCGGCAGATGACTGGCCTCCAGCGTGAAGGTTTCGACGCCATCACGCGCGCCGCTCTTGTACGGATCGGGCTGCCAGGTTTCGTCGAGCGAAGCGCCGGCCCCTACCGGAGTCCTGCCCCGCAGGTCAGGTACGGCGAAATTGCTGGTGCCATCGCCCCCATAGCGATTGCCGATCAGTGCAAACAGCTTCGGGTAGGTATTGATCGAGAGCAGTTGTCCGTTGCACGGCGCAAAGTTTCTCGGGACGAAGCCAAAGCCGGTAGCGATGATCTGCCCCAAATAGTATTCATCATCCATTTTCTTGTTCTCCATTCAATCCGGTCGGTGACGGATTCCCCTGATTTTTCGCAAGGATATGGAACCAAAAATAGCGAGTCAAGCGTAATTCCCGAGCTCAAATATTTATTTTATTTTTTTAGGGAATTTGGAAAAAGGTGAGACGCACGGTCAAGTCGGAAAGAAAAGCTGAAATAGAATCGCGTGGAAAAAAAGCGAATAGAAGCTGGTACTCACGAGGGTATCGCAGGCGGATGAATGCGATTTCATCGCAGCAAGGTTTATAAAAATAACACCATCATCCAGGGGGATGCATGTATCAACACAACCAGGGCGGCGAAAATCGCTTTTCCATATTTTCGTCGACCTTGTTGCGTGTCGCCGGTGCGGTAGGGCGACGTAGTGCTGCGATGGCAAGCGCATGGCTGTTGCTGATGGTGGCCAGCTGGTTCAACCCGGCCCATGCCGCCGTATCGCCTTGCGGCACCATCAGCGCCACCGTGGTCTCGGGGCAGCAAGTCCAGATTACGTTCAATATCAACCACTGCTCGGACTTCGGCTGGGCTGGTGTCATCACGGCCCCATCCCATGGCCGCGTCGAGGGGGACAACGTCGGTGGTGGCCGCGACGGCTATATCACCTATTCCAGTGACGGTCTCGGCGCGACCTCGGATACGTTCACCGTCTCGGACGACAGTCTGAACGTGATGACCTTCAACATCACCATCACTGCGCCGCCTACGCCCCTGGTGATGTCGCCGACAGTCTCTGCCAGTCCAACGATCGGCCAGAGTTTTTCCCAGCAATTGAATACCACCGGCGGTACCGCGCCCTACACCTATGTCTTGGCGACCGGGTCATTGCCGGCCGGCATCAGCATGAATGCCAACGGAACGTTCTCCGGCACGCCCACTGAGCGCGCTACCTATAACTTTTCAGTCAGGTCGACCGACTCGACCTCTCCCACGCCTTATACGGTTACCCGGGGCTACCAGATGGCAGTCGGCAGCGCGACACTGGTCACCACCCCGGCAACCTTGCCCAATGGGATGGTCAGCGTCGCGTACTCCCAGCAACTGAGCAGTAGCGGCGGTACTGCTCCCTACACCTATGTCGTCGACGGCGGTTTCAGCCTGCCCCCGGGCCTGCAGCTGAGCACGACCGGCCTGATCTCGGGCACGCCCACCACCGCCGGCACCACGTCGGTCAGGTTCGTGGCCAAGGACAGCACCACCGGCACGGCAACCGAGACCGCCTCGGCCACCTACAGCTTCGTCATCGATCCGTTGCCGCCGCCACCGATAGCGGGTGCGGCCAGCGTCAACGTGACTTATAACGCCAATGCGACGCCGGTGACGCTGGTGCTCAGCGGTGGCACCGCCGCCTCGGTGTCGATCGGGACCGCGCCCGCCCACGGCACCGCGACGGTCAACGGCACGGCCATCACCTATAAGCCCGCCACCGGGTATAACGGTCCCGATTCGTTCACTTATCGAGCGACCAATCCGGGCGGCACTTCGGCGCCGGCGACGGTGTCGGTCACGATGACGGCGCCGACGGTGACGGTGATGCCCGGCGTGACCACGCTAAGTGCCACGGGAGGATCTGCGTTCAGCCAGACCTTCAGTGCCAGCGGCGGCGCCGGCCCTTATACCTACAGCGTCAGCGGTACCCTGCCGAACGGCGTGAGCCTCAATAGCGTCAGCGGGGGGCTGTCGGGCACACCGACCCAGGCCGGCAGTTATCCGATTACCATCAGCGCCACCGACAGTTCCACCGGAACCGCCGTCACTGGCGCACGCAGCTATACGCTGGATGTAAGCGCGCCGACGATTACGGTATCCGCGGTGGCAGCCACGTTCCAGCGGGGCGTGCCGGTGTCCCAGCAATATAGCGCCAGCGGGGGATCGGGAAGCTATACCTATAGCGTGAGCACGGGCACGGTGCCGACCGGATTGACCCTGGCGCCGTCAACAGGCGTGCTCAGCGGCATACCGACCGTGGCGGGCACGTATTTCTTCACTGTCAGAGCCACCGATGGCAACAATTTCACTGGCCAACAGGCCATGGCCGTCACGGTGGGCGCGGGAGCGCCGGTGACCAGCGCCTCCAATGCCTCGGTTACCTACAATGCCAGCGCCACCATTCCCATCTCGACTACCGGCGGCACGCCCACCTCATTGAACGTCGTCTCCGGCCCCGCGCATGGAACGATCACGGTGCTCAGCGCGTCGTCGTTCAGCTATACGCCTACCATCGGCTACGCCGGGACAGACACGTTCAGCTATACCGCGACCAATGCCGTAGGCACCTCCAGCGCGGCGACCGTCTCGATCACGGTGGCGGCGCCGACGCTGAGCCTGTCGCCGGTGGGCGCCAGCTTGTCGGGGATGGTCGGCGTTGCGTTCTCGCAGGTATTCACCGGTAGCGGCGGTGCCGCCACCTACAGCTACAGCCTCAGCGGCAGCTTGCCGACCGGGATGACTTTCAGCGCCGGCACGCTGTCAGGTGTGCCCACGCAAGCCGGTAGTTTTCCGATTACCGTCACGACCCAGGACAGTTCTACCGGACTTGGTCCGTTCAGTACTTCGCGCAACTACACGCTGACGATCGGTGCGCCGTCGCTGGGAATTTCGCCGTCGGTGCTGACAGCGCCCGAGGTGGGCATCAGTTATTCGCAACAGCTATCCACGTCGGGCGGCGTCACGCCCTATACCTATGTCGTGAGCACCGGCACTTTGCCATCCGGTTTGAGCCTGAGCAGCACCGGTCTCATCACGGGCATACCGACGGCCGCCGGTCCCTATAACTTTTCGGTGACCTCGACCGACGCCAGCAGCTTTGCCGTGACGGCCAACTACAGCGGTAGCGTCGGCGCGGGCAAGCCGGTGGCCGGCAATGCGTCGGCGCCGGTTGCGTATGGCAGTAGTGGTAACAGTATTGCAGCTGTTCTCAGTGGTGGAGTCGCCACCTCGCTGGGGGTCACGACCGCGCCCGCCCATGGTGTGGCAACGGTGAACGGCGCGACGGGATTCAGCTACACGCCGACGGCCGGCTATTACGGCACGGATAGCTTCAGTTATACCGCGACCAATGCGGTGGGGACTTCCGGTATTGCCACCGTCAGCATTACGGTGGCGGCGCCGACGGTGGTGATCACGCCGTCGACCACATGGAGCGCCAGCCAGGGCAGCAGTTATGCGCAGACCCTGACCTGGAGCGGCGGCAGCGCGCCTTACAGCACCATTAGCGTCACCGGCTTGCCCAGCGGCCTGACGTTCAGTACCAATACCACGGCCGCGATGATCAGCGGCATCCCCACCCAGAACGGAAGTTTTTCGGTAACGGCATCGGCCACCGACAGCAGTACACCGACGCCTGTGGTCAAGTCACAGGTCTTCACGCTGGTGGTCGGCCAGGCGGTGCCGGTGGCGGTAGCCGATAGTGCGACGACCAACGCCAACCAGGCAGTGACGATTCCGGTCACCACTAACGATAGCGGCGCCATTACATCCGTCATGGTCACGACCGGGCCCACGCATGGAACGGCGGTGGTCAGCGGCTTGAGCGTGCTTTATACGCCAGTCACTAATTATTTCGGTGGCGACAGCTTTACTTATACCGCCACCGGCCCCGGTGGGACCTCGACGGCTGCGGCGGTCAGCGTGACCGTGACAGCCCTGGGCGTGCCGACTTCGGCGCCGCAGAGCGCCGCCGTCCAGCCGGGCCAGTCGGTGACCTTGCATGTCGGCGCGGCCGCCGCCAATGGGCCCATCACGACCGTGCTGGTGGTCGGCGCACCGTCGAGCGGCAGCGCCACGGTCAATGGCAGCGACATCATCTATACGGCTGCAGCAGGATTTAGTGGCACGGTGCAATTCAGTTATACGTTGTCGAATGCGTTCGGCACGTCGGCGCCGATCTCGGCCACGGTGAGCGTCGGCGCCGTGCCGGTGGCGGCCAACCAAAGTGGGTCCGGCGCGGCTGCCTCCACGGTGCTGGTCAATCTGATGACGGGCGCCACCGGTGGTCCATTTACGGCCGCCACGCTGGGTGCGATGACGCCCTCCAATGCCGGCACGGCGGTGATCGTCGATACCGGATCGGGGAGTAACCATGTTTATCAGTTGCGCTTTACGGCGGCTGCCGCCTTTGCCGGCAACGTCACCATCAGCTATACCCTGGCCAATCTCGGCGGCACATCGTCGGCGGCGACGGTGAACATCACCATTGCCGCCCGCACCAGCGCCGCCAACGATGTCCAGGTCAAGGGCATCGTCGCCGCGCACGGCCAGAGCGCAAATCGCTTTGCCACGGCCCAGTTGGGCAACTTCAGTCGCCGGCTGGAAAGCCTGCACGGCAGCGGCTGGGCGCCGTCCAGTTTCGGCCTCGGGTTTGCCCAGCCGACGGCGCCGGTCAAGCCGCTGCTGGCGCAATGGAGCGAAGATGAAGTCGATCGGGTGGTGGGTTCGCCGTTGCAGACCGGCATGCGCCGGGTCGGCTGGCCATTGACCAGTCAGCGCGACCCGGCCAGCCGGGTCGAATCGAAACTGGCGGCGGCAAGTTCGAAAGAAGTTAGTGCATTGCCTGAATTGCCCGCCAGGCCAGATCAGGCCAGGCAGGAACTGTCGTTGTGGATTGCCGGCACGGTCGACTTCGGGCAACGCAATGCGAGAGGCCAGCAGGAAGGGTTCCGCTTCACCACCAATGGTGTGAGCATGGGCGCGGACTATCGCATCAACGATCAACTCACCGTCGGGGCTGGTGTCGGCTACAGTCGCGACCGCAGCGACATCGGCGAGAACGGTAGCAAGAGTATCGGCCAGAGCGTGGTCGCTGCCCTCTATGGCAGCGTGCGGCCGACGCCCAATATCTTCGTCGACGGCATGCTCGGCTACGGCGCGTTGAGCTTTGATTCGACCCGCTATGTGACCGACGACGGCAGTCTTGCGAGCGGCCAGCGCAGCGGTCGCCAGGTGTTCGTGGCGCTGGCCGGCGGTTATGAATTCCGGGGCGAAAACTGGCTGTGGTCGCCCTACGGCAAGATCGACCTGGCATCGACCACGCTGGCGCAATACACTGAAACTGCCGCTGCCAACAACGCGCTGACCTACTTCAAACAACGCGTGCGCACCAGCAGCGGCACACTGGGTCTGCGCAGCGAAGGACAGTATCTCAGTCGCGTAGGTACGTGGACGCCACGTGGCCGGATCGAATATCGCCGGCAGTTTTCAGGCGCTGGCGAAGCAGGCATCGCGTATGCCGACCTGGCTTCCTCGGGCCCGGCCTATGTGATCCGCTCGGATGACAGCTTCACCGGCAACTGGACCGCAGGCATGGGCGCACGTCTGTTGATGCCGAATGGCATCTCGCTCATCGTCGACTACAGCACCAACCTCAACGTTGGGCAGGGGCGTTATTCTTCGGTGCTGTTCGGCGTCAATGTGCCGTTGCGTTAACGGCCAGGCCTGCGCCTCAGATTTCGACGATCAACTGCGGGTCGAACAGCGCATTCTCGGGCGAGCCGTCGCGGCGCACGTAGCCGCACGGATTGCAGACGACCCGGCAACCCTGCAGCCGGTAATCGAATGAATCGTGGGTATGGCCATGCACCCACAGATCGGCCAGCGTGGCGAGCTCATCGAGGCGTGAGGCGAAGGCCGCCGACACCGGGTCGTCGGCGTAGCGGGGCGCGACCGAATGCATCGACGGCGCCATATGCGTCACGACCACGGTGCGACCGTGAAATGGCGCATCCAACCGTTCGCGTAACCAGGCCAGGTCGCGCTGGTGCAGCCGTACCGTATCGGCCGGACGCATGTCGTGGATGCCGCCGTGCTCGACCGTGATACGACGGTAGTCGACCATCACGGGCAAGGCTGCCGCCATCGCCAGTTCGGTCATGGCCGCGCCGAACAGGGCATAGTCGGTCCATAGCGTGGCGCCCAGGAAGCGCACGTCGCCGATGATCATTTCACCGCGGTCCAGCAGATGCACATCGGGCAGGCCGCGCGTGAGCTGCGCCAGCTCGCGCATGGCGCCTTCCCAGCTGTTGCCGTAGGCCTCGTGATTGCCTGGCACCAACAGCACTGGCCGGCCGGCGAAATGCTGCGCGGCCCACGGCACCACCTCATCCGGACGGCCAATGTCACCCGCCAGCACCACCACATCAGGACGGCTCTGTTCGAGCCGGATCGGCGGGGCGTTCTGGCGCCAGACTTCGAGGTGCAGGTCGGACAGGATCAGCAGGCGCATGGTGGATGAGGTGAGAGCAAGGGTGGTCATACGCTAACAGAATCGCGCGCCACCTGCAGCGTGCAACTTATTGTGTGAAACCGGGCCAAACAGCCAGCGAAGGCAAACGTATAATGTCGCTCAAAATTGCACTTTCGCACACCAATAAGGCCAGGCATTCCGATGACGGACGCAAAGCAGACAAAGCTGGAGAATGATGGCAAGGCAGGACAAGTGAGCGCCGGGCGCACCAGCCGCATCCCATTGCTGAGGACCGGAATCGCCGGGTTCGACGAGATCCTCGGCGGCGGCCTGCCCGAAGGCAGCCTGTACCTGATCCAGGGCCTGGCCGGCAGCGGCAAGACCACGCTGGCGTGCCAGATCGGTTTCATGCAGGCGCGCGGCGGACGCAAGGTGATGCTGCTCACGCTGATCGCCGAATCGCACGCCAAGATGCTCAACCATGTCAGCGATTTCGATTTCTTCGATGAGCAATTGGTCGGTAGCAACATGCTGCTGCTGAGCGGTTACGGCAGCCTGGCCAGCGAAGGGCTGCGCGGTTTGCTCAAGCTGATCACGGCTGAACTCAATCGTCATCGTCCGCATTTGCTGGTGATCGACGGTTTCCGCTCGGTGCGCGAATCCGGTCCGTCCGACCTGAACCTGTCCGAGTTCATGCACGCGCTCAATTCGCTGGTGTTCACGATGAATTGCACCACCATCCTGCTGTCGCCGGTCGAGGGAAACCTGCCCGAATCCGAAAACACGCTGGTCGATGGCGTCATCGAACTGAGCCAGTACGAACAGGGCATGCAGTTGGTGCGCGAGATCAAGGTGTTCAAGGTGCGCGGTGCCAATCATCTGCTGGGCAAGCACGTGTTCGAGATCAACGGCAGCGGGGTCCAGATCTTTCCTCGGCTGGAAGCGGTGGCCACGCGCCAGCGCAAGATTCCCGGCTCGGTCGACACGCTGGTCAGCGTCGGCATACCGTCCTGGGATCGCTGCATTGGCGGCGGCGTGGTCGCTGGTTCGATCACCTGCCTGCTGGGCAGCCCGGGCGTGGGCAAGACACTGATGGGTTTGCATTTCATCGAGCAGGGGCTCAAACAAGGCCAGCAGTGCCTCATCGTTGGCTTCTCGGAAGCGCCACAGCGACTGCTGGTCAAGGCCCGTCGCGCCGGCATCGAACTCGATGGCTATCTGGCCGATGGCAGTCTCGACATGCTGTGGCAGTTGCCGCTGGAGATGCTGTGCGATGACCTGGCCAAGCGCCTGCTCGATGACATCGCGCAGCGCGGGGTAGAGCGCCTGCTCATCGATGGCATCGATGGCTTGCGCAGCATCGTGGTGCAGCCGCAGCGCGCCCATTCGTTCGTGGTCGCCTTGTCCAACGAGCTGCGCACCCATGGCGTGACCACCTTCATGACCGAGCAATTGCCTTACTTCCATGATGATCGTCCGCCGACCGACCGCTTTGCCTCGCAGCTCTACGAGAACGTCATACTGCTCGAATACACGATGCAGGATCAGGTCAACCGGCGCCAGATTTCAGTGCTCAAGCTGCGCGAGAACGGCTATGACGGCGCCAAGCGACTGATGAACATTTCAGATGCCGGCATCGAAATCGACGGGCCGGTAGGCGGCCACGGCATCACGGCCCCTGTCGGGCGCTGAGCATGTCGATCAATTCTCCTCCATCGATGGCGCGACGACCGGTCATCCTGGTGGTCGACGACGAAGTCGACATCACCGATACCTACGCCATGCTGTTCGAGCTGCATGACTTCACGGTGGTGACCGCCAGCGATGGCGCCGCCGCGCTGGCCAGGGTCGAGCTGGCCATGCCCGACATCATCGTGTCGGATTGCATGATGCCGGTGATGAATGGCATCGACTTCTGCCTCGCCGTGCGCGCGCTGCCGGAGGGCGGGCAGGTGCCGGTGATCCTGTGCAGCGGTGCGCCCGAATTGCACGACCTTTCGCTGTCGCGCCACGATAAATTTCTGCGCAAGCCGATCTTCTTCGAGCAGTTGCTCGAGCACGTCCAGCAACTGCTGTCGCCGCGCTGAGCATCCTACTCGCCGGTTTTCTTTTTTCCCTCTGACGCTTTTCTTGGCCTCCCGCCCGGGCCGGTATTGCCCTGCGTCAATGTCTGGTTAATGTTGCCATTTTGCTCAGGAAAATCCCGATATCGTGAAGTGCGGCGAACGGCGAATATCGCTCTACCGGAACCTTGGAAAGGTCCGACGAGGGAGTGGAGAAATGGCTGCAGACAACGCAATCGGGCACGCTAGCGAAAAGGTGCGCAAGACAATACTGGTGGTCGAGGATCACGCGGATTCGCGCGAGCTCTTGTGCGAGATCCTGCAAAACAATGGCATGTCCGCCATCGCCGCCGGCGACGGCCGCGAAGCCATCGAGCGCATGCATGAATGCATGCCGCATCTGGTGCTTACCGACATGAGCATGCCCAACATGGATGGCATCGAACTGGCCCGCTACGTCAAGGCCCACGATGACTTCCGGCATATTCCGGTGGCGTTGATCAGCGCCAACCTGCCGCGCGCATCGGTCGACTTTCCCGAGATATCGGCGTTCCTGCTCAAGCCCTGTTCGATGGACTATCTGTTGGAGACAGTGGGTCGTTTGCTGAGCAGTGGAATACGCCATTCTGCGAGAAATAACTGCGAGATTTTATGAGTTTCCTCATGGATATTTTCTGTATAACGTTGTGATTATGGAATCATCGCCGCCACCCCGGGGGGCTTCGGATACGCGTTCTTCGATGGGCGTGGCGGTGGTGGCGGCGGTCATAAAAACAGCTTCGCCCGGAGCACTAATTAGATGAAAGTACTGATTGTTGAAGGCGAAATCGAATGGCGCAGCCAGCTTGCGGCACGCGTCGGTGCGTTGGCCTATGAAGTCAGCCAGTGCGCCAGTCGTGGCGAAGCGCTTGATGCGTTGCGCGGCAGCCAGCCCGATATCCTGATCGCCGATGCCATCCTTCCCGATGGCAACCTGCTGCCCGACCTGGCTGCGATGCGCCAGCGTTTCCCTTCGATGGGGATCGTCATCCTGACGGCCAAGACCCGGCTCGAAGAACGCGTGCGCAGCATGAGCGATGGCGCCGACTATTACATGGTCAAGCCGGTCAAGCTCGAAGAGGTCGCTGCCACCTTGACGGCACTGGCGCGCCGCATGAAGACGGCAGCGCACCAGATCGCGCCGCAATCCGAAAAATGGCGTTTCAACCGCAAGTCGGGGCGTCTGTCCGACAGTACGGCAGTGATGCTGCAGTTCACCGACAAGGAAAGCACCGCCCTGGCGGCACTGCTGCAAAGCCCCAACTATCCGGTCAGTCATACCCAGTTGTTCGACCTGCTCAAGTCCGGGGCAGAAGAATACGATGCCCATCGGATCGACGCCCTGATCTACCGCGTGCGGCAAAAACTGCGGTCGTTGGCCAACCCGCCGATGCAGATCCGCAACATCTACGGCGAAGGCTTCCTGATGCTGCGACGCAGCGCCGAAATCGACGTCTCGCTCGAACAATGACTCTGCTGGGCTCGTGATTCTCAATTGCCAGCCCAGTGGTCGGACAAATGCGTTGTTAAGCCGTCTCGAATAGTCTTCAAAAGCTTTTCGCGAAACGCGCTAAAAATGTCGGAATCCTCTTAAGCTCGCATTGAATCCGGTCAATTTTCTTTCCGGATGCATGCTCCGGGCGATCCTCTTGTCACAGTAATTCCGGCATGCGTTGTCGCAAGATTCGCATGCTGCGGGATGCTCATTTGGCGGCAAGAAATGCTGCATCGCGAAAGATTTCCCGCTTTCGGGTATCATTACATCAGTTTTGGCGTTAATTCGTATATTTTCGAACTACGTTTTTCGCCAAGTCTGCCTTCTGCGGGCCACGCTGTCCGCGATGCACCCATTCGAACCCAACCAGCTGCTCGACCTCGCTGCTCGTGGCCATGCCATGACATCGTCGGGGTCGACCTGTCGATTGTTGAAAAGCCATGTCCACTCCTGTTGAATTTACCGGGGCGCTCAATGAGTCCCGGCATCGTCCTCTTACTTCGTCCGACTACAAGACGCTAGGCCTGTCCGCGCTGGGCGGCACGCTGGAGTTCTACGACTTCGTCATCTACGTGTTCTTCGCCGCCGTGGTCGGCAAATTGTTCTTCCCGGCCGACATGCCGGAGTGGCTGCGCATGCTGCAGACCTTCGGCATCTTCGCGGCCGGCTATCTGGCGCGTCCGGTGGGCGGCATCATCATCGCCCACTATGGCGATGTGATCGGCCGCAAGCGCATGTTCACGCTATCGATCTTCCTGATGGCGATACCGACGCTGGTCATCGGCCTGTTGCCGACCTACGCCAGCATCGGCGTGGCCGCACCGATCATGCTGCTGCTGATGCGCACCTTGCAGGGTGCAGCCATCGGCGGTGAAATGCCGGGCGCCTGGGTGTTCGTCGCCGAGCACGTGCCGGCCAATCGCTATGCCTTTGGCGTGGGCGCACTGACGGCCGGCATCACGGGTGGCATCCTGCTGGGTTCGTTGATGGGTATCTTCATCAACAGCGCCTTCGAACCGGCTGACGTGAACGGTTACGCCTGGCGCATTCCGTTCATCCTGGGTGGCGTGTTCGGCCTGGTGTCGGTCTACCTGCGTCGTTACCTCGAAGAGACGCCGGTGTTCCAGGAGCTGGCCGCGCGCCGCGCCCAGTCCCGCGAAATGCCGCTCAAGACCGTGTTGCGCGAGCATCGCGCAGCCTGCATGCTGACCGCTGGCATGACCTGGTGCCTGTCGGGCGCCATCGTGGTGGTGATCCTGATGACGCCGGCCTATCTGCAGACCGTCCATCATCTGCCGGCCAAGCTGGTGATGCAGGCCAACTGTGCCGCCACCTTGACGCTGACCATCGGCTGCCTGCTGGTCGGCTGGTTGTGCGACCGCATCGGCACCTTGCCGACGATGCTGATCGGCTGGGGCGGCCTGGCGCTGTCGACGGTCTGGTTCTATGGTCAATTGCCGGGCACGCCGGAATCGCTGGTCTGGGGCTATGCGCTGGTGGGCCTGTTCGTGGGCAGCATTGCGCTGACGCCGATCGTGTCGACCCGGGCCTTCCCGCCGGCGGTACGTTTTTCGGGCTTGTCGTTCGCCTATAACATGGCGTATGCCGTGTTCGGTGGTCTCACGCCCATCCTGATCTCGCTGTGGATCAAGCAGGACCCGCAAGGTCCGGCGCACTATGTGCTGGCCCTGTCCATCCTGGGCCTGGTGCTGGCGGTGGTGCCCATGAGCAGCAAGGGTTACAAGGCCTGACGGCCTGCTTTCCCGGACCATGAAAAAACCCGAAGACTGCGTTGCAGCTTCGGGTTTTTTATCGTCCGTGGGTTTGTGAACAGTCTCAATAGACCAGTTCGCGCAATTCGCGTTGCAGTTCTGAAATCAAGGCTGTATTGACCGGCGCCTCGAACAGGAAGGTCGGCCACTTGCCGTTGGCCAGTTCCATCTCGCGTGTGTTCTGGCACAACAGGATCACCGGGACCTGGCTGAAGCCCGGGTGCGATCTCATGTAGTGGGCCAGGCGCAGGCCGCTCATGTCATTCATGCTCAGTTGCGCCAGCACCAGGTCAGGGGGCGCCACGGCCATCTGCTCGATGGCTTCGATGCCGTTGGCGGCGCTCAGGATATCGATCTCGTGCAGCGCCATCCAGCTGGTGAGCGCGCGACGTTCGTCGACGCGGGAGGCGGCAATCATAGCGGTCTTGTTCATGACGGTCTGGGCTCCATGACTTGGCGAATGGAGTCATCTTGCCAACACCGGCCAATGTTGACTATCAGGCATTTCCCGACGTTGTTACGTCGCTAACGCCCCAGGGCCTGCTGCCCGACCGAATCCTGGATCGCCGCCAGCGTCTGCTGCAGATGCTGGCGCACCACCTTCTCGACGGCACGACCGTTCTTCTTGCGGTAGCCCGCCAGGATCATGCCGTGCTCTTCATTGTCGGTCTGCTGGATGTGCGGATGCAGGAACATCGACAGCGATACATAGGGTTCTGCCACCACCAGCAGGTTCCTGACGATCTCGAACAGGCGTGACTGTTCTTCGCTCTTCATCAGGTGGAGGTGGAATTCGCGGTTCAGCGACGACCACTGGTGCGGATCGACCGTGGCGCACATCTGCTGGTGCACCGCGTCGGCGGCCAGCAGCGATTCGGGGTCGATGGTAGCCACCGATTTCTTGGCCAGCAAGGGTTCGAGCGCAATGCGCAGTTCGTAGATCTCGGCCACGTCGCTCACCGTGAGTCCCTTGACCACCACGCCCTTGTTGGCGTCGATGCTCACCAACCCCTCCGAGCGCAGCCCGCGAAACGCCTCGCGCACCGGTGTGGTGCTGACCTCGAAGCGGCGCGCTACCTGGTCCTGACGCAACTTGTCGCCGGGTTGGTAGTGGCCGCGCAGGATGTCGTTGCGCAACAGGCTGAGCACCTGCTGTTCGATGGTCTTGAAGGCTTTGCTCATGCGCTGGATCGGGCTGGTGTCTCGGATGGCGGGGTCAGGCCCCGCTCTGGCTGGTGTCGGCGTTATTGTGGCACAAGCAGGGCCGGCCGCCGCAATCCCGGCAATACCTCCGACAGCCACTGCGCCACGCCCAGCAATGCCAGGTCGTCATCACTGCGTCCGATCAACTGCACTCCGTACGGCAGCAGCTCGCCCGAGAATCCCGAGGGCACGCTCACTGCTGGCAGTCCCAGCAAGGTCGCAGGGGCGCAGAACGAGGCGTCGCCGGTCTTTTCCAGGCCCGGGAGCGCAGTGGTGGGCGAGGTGATGGTGATGATGGCATCGAATTCGCCGAAGCAATCGTTGGCGCGCTCGCGCAGATAATCCAGGCGTTCGATCGCGGCGCCGTGCTCGACCTCGTCGATGGCCTGGCCGCGCGCGACCAGCTCCCGCGTATAAGGTCCGGCCAGCGCTTCACGCCCGGCGATTTCGCCCTGGATCGCCACGCAACCCTCGAAGGCCAGGATCTCGCTGGTCAGCGCATTGAGGGCGACGATGTCATCGCTCAGTTCGACCGCTTCGCAGTGCACGCCATGCGCCTGCAAGCGCTTGACCACGGCCTCGAAGTTGGCCTGCACGTCCGGTGCGACCTGGGCCCATTGCGAAGAACGATAGAGGCCGATCTTGCGTGGCTTGACGGCCTCGAACTGATCTGGCGATGCGGGCGCGGCAATGGCGCCGTTGCGTGCGATCAGCGCATGGCAGACCGCCGCCCAATAGACGCTGGAGGTGATGAATCCGAGGTGGTCCAGCGAAGGCGCCAGGTCATGCACGCCATCGGTGGGGATCAGGCCGAAGGTCGGCTTGTAGCCGAAGGCGCCGCAATACGATGCCGGACGGATCACCGAGCCGACCGTTTGCGTGCCGAGCGCGATATCGACGATGCCCGCGCCCACCGCCGCGGCCGAACCGCTCGACGATCCGCCCGGGCTGTGAGCGGAATTCCACGGGTTGACGGTGGGGCCGGCATCGCGCCAGGCGAATTCGGTGGTGACGGTCTTGCCGAAGATCACCGCGCCCAGGCTGCGCAGCCGGGCGACGATCCAGGCATCGTTCTGCGGACGATGTCCTGCAAACACCTTGGAACCGTAGGTGGTCGGCATGTCGGCCGTATCGATCAAATCCTTGACGGCCACCGGCACGCCGGCCAGCGTGCCATCGACGGCGTCGGGCAAGGCGTATGACACCGGGCGATGGACAAAGGCCCGGAGGGTGCCGTCGAGCTGTTCGGCCGCGCGCATGGCAGCCGCCACGGCGTTCTCTGAAGGGTGGGGTGTACTCATGTTCTGATCCTCTTGGAAGCGGCGGCGCCACCGGATGGCAGGCGACGCCGCGCATGGACAGTCACTCAGGCGTCAGGGCTTGGAAGCCTTTTCCGCAAAGCTGTTATCGACTGCACTTTCATAGGTTACCTCGCCCTGCTTGATGTTGCCGATCGAGATCTGCAGATCGAGCCCGGCCTGGAACGCCTGGCGCGAGATGGAGGGCGTAGCCGGATAGATCTTCTGCGCCAGCATGCGCTTGACCGCCGCTTCCACTACCGCCTTGTCGAGCGAGGGGAACTCGGCCACTGCCACCTTGTAGGCCACCTGCGGGGTGGTCTGCATCAGCTTCTCGGCGTCGGCGATGGCGTTGACGAAGTTCTGCACCATTTGCGGACGCTTCTGGATGGTCGACTTCAGGGTGTCGATGGTGGAGAACGCATACACGCCGTCATACTGCTTGGCGAAGTCGTGCACGATCTTGTAGCCATTGGCCAGCGCCTGTTCTACCTGCGGCTGGTAGAGCGTGGCCGCAGCAGCACGGCCGGCGGTCACCGGCGAGATCTCGGTGCCGATCGCCACCGTGTTCAACTTGACCGCCGACAGGCCTTTTTCCTTCAGCAGGTTCTGCAGCAGGTAAGTGCTGGTCGAAGGCGGCAGCGCGGCCGAGATGGTCTGGTCCTTCAGGTCGGCCACCGACTTGATGGGCGAGTCGCCCGGCGCCACCATCCACACCGGCACGCCCGACACCACCATCGCCACGTTGATCAGCGAAGCGCCCTTCAGGTTGGCCAGCACGGCCGTCATCGGGTCCTGCAGCGAGAAGTCGGCATGGCCGCCGATCACCGCCGCCACCCCTTGCGCGCCGCCACCTGCGGTGACCTTCTGCACCTCCAGGCCATGTTTGGTGAACAGGCCTTCGTTGATCGCCACGTACAGCGGCAGGTACTGGATGGACTGGAAGGCCTGGTAGATCACGGCCTTCTCGGCAGCCTGCACGGGCGCCGCCGCGAGGCAGCCGGTGACCATTGCGGCGCCGACCAGCGTGCGCAGGTACGTCATTGTTCGACTTTCCATGAAACGATCCTTTCTTCGGTGAGTTGGACTATCCAGGTGAGCACGGCTGCCATCAGCGTCAGGATGAGCACGCCCAGCCAGACCGTGTTGAGATCGAACAGCGAGCCGGCCACGAAAACTGCGTGCCCCAGTCCGCTTTCGGAGGCGATGAATTCGCCTACCACCGCGCCGATCAGCGCGAATCCGATGTTGATGCGCAAGATCGAGAAGATCCACGGGATCGAGGCCGGCAGGATCAGCTTGCGAAAGATCATGGCGCGCTGCGCCTTGAACGACTTGAACAGGTTCAGCAGGTCGCGATCGACTTCCTGGGCTGCCGCGCACGACGAGATCATGGCTACCGCAAAGGTCGAGATGCCGGCCAGCCAGATCTTCGACACCATGCCGGACCCGAACCAGATGATGATCAGCGGACCCAGCGCGATCTTGGGAATGCTGTTGAGCAGGATGGCAAACTGTTCGACGATGTCGGAGATGCGCGGATAGAACCACAGCACCAGCCCCAGCACGATGCCCAGCGCACTGCCCACCACCAGTCCCAGCACGGTCTCGGCCAGGGTGACCCAGGTGTCCCACAACAGTTGGCCCTTGGTGAAACCGATCACCGCCGACTTGTAGATGCCCAGCGGAGAACCCAGCAACTGGCCGTTGATCAGGCCGACCTGCGCCGCCATCTGCCACAGCACCACCATGATTACCAGGATGGTGACGACGATGGCGGTGGCGCCGTTGTTTTTCTTTTTCATGGCATATCCCTCTCAAGCGCTGGCGTGGGCGACGTCGCTGGCACGCAGGGCGTTCCAGATGGCCTTGTGATAGATCGGAAACTCCGGCGCGCCGCGCGCCGTGATGGCGTCGCGCAGTCCGTCGCTGCCTTCCACGCTAAGGACGATGTTTTCCTCGCGGGTGATCTTGGCCGGGCGGCCGCCCAGCACCACGATGCGATTGCTCATGGCGATCGCCTCGTCGATGTCGTGCGTCACCAGGATTACGCTGGTGCCTTCGGTGCGGGTCAGGTCGATGACATCGTTTTCCAGCATCAGCCGGGTTTCGTAGTCGAGTGCCGAGAACGGTTCGTCCAGCAGCACCACGGTAGGGCCGGCCAGCAGCGTGCGGGTCAGCGCCACGCGTTGCTTCATGCCACCCGACAGCGAATGCGGATAGGCATTGGCCACCGAGCGCAAACCATACCGATCCAGCATCGCCAGCGCCCGTTCACGGTCGGCATCGGTGACCTTGCGGTGCAGTTCGATGCCCAGCACGGCGTTGTCGAGGATGGTGCGCCACGGCAGCAGCAGGTCTTTCTGCAGCATGTAGGCGATGCTGCCCGGGCTGCCGTCGTCACGTTCGCCCAGCGCGATCTTGCCGGCGCTGGGCTTGAGCAACCCCGAGATGAGATTGAAGAGGGTGCTCTTGCCGGCGCCACTGCGGCCAACGATGGCCACGATCTCGGCGCGGCCGACGGCAAAGTTCAGGTTCTGGAAGATGCGGATTTCTTCATCATTGGATTTGATGAAGGAGTGACTGAGGTTTCTGACTTCAAGGCGGTTCTCCAACATTTGCTCCCGAAAGGCCACCCGGTACGGCGGCGGTTGAGTCAAAAGTGTTGCCATTTGATAACTATGCATAATGCATAATGTATTTTTCACTAAGCATTTGCTGTGCCAGGTCCGATGATCCGGGCGTCGGGCAAGAGTGCAGGCGGCGTGTGGCGGTTCGGCGGCGTTGGCCAACTGCGGGTTTGATTCATTGATGCGCCGGGACGGCACTTAAGCGCCCAATAATCGTGCGCATCAAGCTCATGTAACGGACGCTGACACGCATTAGCGGCGGCGCCCGACTGCGCAGGCTATGCACTAGCCGTTACTGTTGAGAACCAGTCATTTGAAAGGAGCCCATCATGGCCAAGGATGCACAGCAGCAGCGCATCAACGACACCTCGCAGGATGTCGATCTGCCTGGACTGGAAGCCGACCGGGTCATCCAGGCCAGTGACGAAGAAGCCGACGCGCTGGACGATCTGCAGCAAGACGAGCAGCGCGGCGCACCGCCACCGTTACGCGAGGAAGACATCGGACTGGCCCGCATAGCCGGCATCGACGAAGCGGAGGTCGGGCGCGAACTGAATGTGAGCGGCGACGAAGACGATGACGAGGATGATGCGGGCAATCCGGTAGGGGCGGGAGGATAGGACTCCCGTCGTGCCGGCGAAGGCCGGTACCCAGCGACGTTTGTTACGCCACCCGATCGGCAAAAAGACGCTGGGCCCTGACTTTCGTCAGGGCGACGGAGTTCAGGTTATAAGTATTTTTCCGTGTTGGTGTATGAAGTTAAATCTATAGATACCCCGTCGTGCCGGCGAAAGCCGGTACCCAGCGACGTTTGTTACGCCACCCGATCGGCAAAAAGACGCTGGGCCCTGACTTTCGTCAGGGCGACGGAGTTCAAGTTATAAGTATTCCGCCGTGCTGGCGTATGAAGTTAAATCTATAGATACCCCGTCGTGCCGGCGAAAGCCGGTACCCAGCGACGTTTGTTGCGCCACCCGGTCGGCAGAAAGACGCTGGGCCCTGACTTTCGTCAGGGCGACGGAGTTAAGGTTATAAGTATTCTGCCGTGCTGGCGTATGAAGGTAAATCTATAGATACCCCGTCGTGCCGGCGAAAGCCGGTACCCAGTGACGTTTATTGCGCCACCCGGTCGCTATAAAGACAATGGACCCGGGCGTTCCTCAGGGTGCCGGCCAGTTGGCCTTACCTTTCTTTGCATTGCTGTGGCAAAAGGCATGTTGTTACTCTGGCATGCCTTGCGGAGATGAATATAAATAGCAATAATTCTCATTTTCGCAAAGAGAATCTGGCCATGGCTTCCGGCACGCAAGATGTCCTGCTCACGCAGTTCTATGACGCTCACCACGACTGGCTGCAAGGCTGGTTGCGGCAGCGTCTGGGCTGTCGGCATGATGCGGCCGACCTGGCCCAGGACACCTTCATCCAGGTCGTGGCGGCGCGCAATGTCGAGCAGATCGACGAGCCGCGCGCCTTCCTGGCGACGCTGGCGCGGCGCGTCATGTTCAATTTCTGGCGTCGCCGCGACCTGGAGCGCGCCTATCTCGAGGAACTGGCCCGGATCGCCCCCGAACATGCGCCTTCGCAGGAAGACCGGGCCCTGATACTGGAAGCCCTGCACCAGATCGACGCCGTGCTGGGCAGCCTCAAGCCCAAGGTGCGCCAGGTATTTCTGTTGAGCCAGCTGCAGGAGCTGACCTATCGCGAGATCGGCGAACAGCTGGACCTGCCGGTCATCACCGTGCGCCGCTACATGACCCAGGCCATGCGCGCCTGCTGGCTGGCGGGCGAGTCATGAACGCACGGCAGGCGCTGGACAATCCCGCAGCCGAAGAGGCGATCGAATGGATGGTGCTGTTTCGCTCCGGCGAGGCGAGCCCGGACGACTATCGTCGCTTCACCGATTGGCGCGCGGTGCCCGGCAACGGCCAGGCCTGGGAGCGCATCCAGGGCATGCTGCAACGCTCGTTCGCCCCGGTGCGTGAGGTGGAAGGGCGGGCCCAGGGCCAGGTCCAGGCGGTCGAGCGGATCGTGTTGCGCCCGGCATCGCAGGGGCGGCGCAAGGTATTGCGTTCGACCCTGGCACTGGCGCTGACCGGGGTAGCCACCAGTTATCTGGTCAACCGTTTTCACCCGGTGCTGGCCTGGCGTTCCGATCTGCATACGGCCACCGGCGAGCGCCAGCGCGTCGATCTGCCGGACGGCAGCAGCCTGGTGCTCAACGCCCGCACGGCAGTCGATATCGACTATCGCCCGGACCTGCGCCGCATCCGCTTGCGGCAGGGGGAATTGATCGCCACGGTGGCCGCCGACCCGACGCGGCCCTTCGTGGTCGATACCGAACACGGCCAGGCGCGTGCGCTGGGCACGCGTTTCCTGGTGCGTCAGGAGTCACAACGGTCGCTGGCGCTGGTGCTGGAACACAGCATCCGGGTCAGCACCGCCGCCGGTGAAGAGGTGCTCCAGAGCGGCCAGGCCGCTTACTACAATCCCCACGCCATCAAGCCGGTAGCGAGTGACCTGACGGGCCGCGCGGCCTGGGTCGATGGCATGCTGGTGGCCAACGACGAACCGCTGGCCGATGTCATCGAAGCGCTGCGGCCTTACCGGACGGGTTATGTGCGGATGTCGCCGGCGGCGGCGCAGTTACGGGTGCTGGGCGCGTTTCCGCTGGACGACACCGACAACCTGCTGCGTTCGCTGGCGCAGACCATGCCGATCAGCGTGCGCAATCTGGGCGCACTGGTGCTGATCGACGTCAAATAACAAGAATTCATCGGCGCAACTGATCACTTTTCCCGGCCTGGCGTTACCTCCCTTGCAGAGCGACATCATCATCACAAAGCGATAATCGTCATGCAGCCGCCATTCACGCTGCAACTGCGGGCCGTGCTGGTCGCCGTCTCTGCTGCCTGCGCCGTGTTGTTCACCCATCCGGCGCTAGCCCAGAGATCGGCCAGCACGGTCCCGGTTGCCCATTATTACCAGTTGGCCGCAGGCCCGCTGGGCACTACCCTGATGCAAATCGCCCAGCAGAGCGGACAGGCCATCGCGGTCGATCCGGCGCTGGTACGTGGCCGTCAGGCGCAGCCGATCGCGGGCAACCTCACCGCTGCCCAGGCGGTGCAGCAGGCCATCGGCGCCAGCGACCTGGAACTGCAGCAAACCGACAATGGCACCTTGACCCTGAGGCGACGCGACAGCCCTGGTGCGCAGGAGCCGGACAACTTGCCGCAGGTGACGGTGGCAGTCGAGCGCCAGGCGCCCACCGAAGGCTCGGATGCCTATGCGGTGCAGCAAAGCAGCGCGGCCACCAGGCTCAATCTCTCGCCACGCGAGACGCCGCAATCGCTGACGGTGATCACTCGCGCCCGGATCGACGACTTTCACCTGGCCTCGATCAACGACGTCTTCTCCAGCACCGCGGGCATCACGGTCGAGAAGGTCGAGACCGAGCGCACTTATTACACGGCGCGCGGGTTCGGCATTACCAATTTCCAGTTTGACGGCGTCGGCATGCCGCTGACCTACAGCGAGCAGACCGGCGACCTCGACACGGCCATGTTCGATCGCATCGAGATCGTGCGCGGCGCCAATGGCCTGTCGTCGTCAGCCGGCAACCCCTCGGCCACGGTCAACTTCGTGCGCAAGCGGCCCACCGATGCACTGCAGGCCGCCGTCGGCATGACCATCAGTTCGTGGAACACGCGCCGCCTCGACGCCGATGTCTCGGGGCCCCTGAACCAGGCCGGGACGGTGGCTGCACGTATCGTCGCCGCCCATCAGGAGGGGCAGTCCTACCTGGATCGCTACCAGCCGACCAAGGACCTGTTCTATGGCGTGATCGAAGCCAGCCTCGACCCATCGACCCTGCTGACGCTGGGACACAGCGAGCAGAAAGTCCATGGCCGGGGCGCCATGTGGGGCGCCTTGCCGCTGGCCTATGCCGATGGCAGCCTGACCCGTTATGGCGTGGGCACCAGCAGCTCGGCGGAGTGGACTTATTATGATTCGGCCGAGCAGCGCAGCTTTGCCGAATTGAACCGCAAGCTGGCCGATGGCTGGCAGTGGAAGACCACGCTCAACTACAACGAGATCAAGAGCAACAGCGCCTTGCTGTACCTGTCGGGCAATCCCGATGCCGTCACCGGCGCCGGCCTGAGCGTCTATCCGTCGCTCTTTTCCGGCGCCAACCGGCAACTGTTCATGGACAGCAATATCACCGGAAAATACCGCCTGGCCGGGCGCGAGCACGATCTGACGGCGGGCGTCAGCTGGTCGCGTTCGCGGCTGGATAATGGCGGGCGAGACACCACTTCCGGATATGTTCCCATCAACGGCAGCACGGCATTCGACGGCGCTTTCGCCTATCCCGATTTCGATAACAGTCCGACCGGCAGTTCCTATACCGACCGTCGCAAGACGGTCTACGCCGCCACCCGCCTGGATCTGCACGACCGCCTCAAGCTGCTGCTGGGCGCCAACGCCACCCAGGCCGATTCGTCGGGCGCCGCCGAAGGCGTCAGCCATACTCTTAGTCAATCGGCGGTGTCACCCTATGTCGGCCTGGTGCTGGAGCTCAATCGCCAGCTATCGGCCTACGGCAGCTATACCAGCATCTTCAATCCCCAGACCGAGATCGACCGCAGTCGCGCCACGCTGGCGCCGGCCAGGGGCAAGAGCGTGGAACTGGGTTTGAAGGGCGAGTTCATGCAAGGCCGGGCCAATGCATCGGCCGCGTTGTTCCGGGTGGAGCAGAACGGCATCGCCGACGTGGCCGGCAGCTTCGACGATGGCGAGGCTTACTACCGCGGCATCAGGGCTCGCTCCGAAGGCGTCGAGGTCGATGTCGCCGGCGAACTGTCCAGGAACTGGCAGGTGGCGATCGGGGCGGTGATCCAGCGCATCGTCGGCGACCAGGGCGAATCGGCGCGCAAGTACGTGCCGCGCCGCCAGTGGCGACTGTCCAGCGTGTACCGCCTGCCGCAGCTGGAGCAGCTGAAGCTGGGGGCCAGTTTCAACTATCAGGGCCAGACCCGCTATGACGACAGCCAGCAGATCTACCAGGGCGGCTATTGGCTGCTCAACCTGATGGCGCGCTACGACATCGACAAGAACCTGAGCGTATCCGCCAACCTGAACAACGTCTTCAACAAGAAGTACCTGGCCAGCGTGTACTGGAACCAGGCGTACTACGCCGCGCCCATCAACGGCAGCGTATCGATCAACTGGAAGTATTGACGCCACCATGAAAAATGCCCCGCTGTCAGACGACAGCGGGGCATTGAACGGCGCATCAAGCGGGGATCACAGATCCAGCTTCAAGCGCGCCACGATGCTGCGCTCGGTGCCGGGCATGACGTACAGGTTGGCCCACGAACCGGTGTAATAGTTACGATTGAACAGGTTGTGCACGTCCAGCGAAAGGCGCACCGTCTTGCTCACCTGCCAGTAACTGAGCAGCTTGACGATGGTATAGGCCGGCAGCGAATAGGTATCGGCGGTATTGCCAGAACGGTTGCCCACGTAGTTGACGCCACCACCGATCCCATAGCGGCTGCCATTGGGCAGCGCATCTTCACGAATCGTCAGCAGGCCAGCGCTATAGGCTGGGATGTTGGCCAGGCGCGTGCCCGTGGCGAGCGTACGATCCTTGCTCACGCGTGCATCGTCCCACGAGAAATTGGCCGATATGCGCCAGTTGACATTGATCTGGCCAAACACATCGGCCTCGAAACCGGTGCTCTTGACCTCGCCTGCCGCCTGCTGGAATCCGACAACATTGCTGGCGGTCAGCACATTGGTCTTGGTGATGTCGTAGAGCGCAAAGTTGGCGCCCAGGCGTTCGTCGGCGGTCTGCAGTTTCAGGCCGGCTTCATAGGCGGTCGAGTGCTGCGGATCGAAGGCGCGCCCATTGACATCGGTGCCGCTGTTGCCACGGAAGGACTTGCCGGCCGACAGGTAGAGCGAGCTCCAGGCGTTGGGCAGGTAGGTAATGCCGGCGCGCGGCGACAAGGCGCTTTGCTGCTGCGAGGTATTGGTGACGCCACCGACGCGATTCTGGATGCTCTGGTTGTACTGGTCCCAGCGCAGGCCCGCCAGCAATTGCCAGGCCGGCGACAGGCTGATCTGGTCCTGCACGAACACGGCCTTGACGCGCTGGTATTCGTCCGAGCTGCTGGTGCGGTTGGTCGGTGTCAGCGGCGTGGCGCCATAGACCGGATTGTAGATGTCGATGGGCATGTCGGCCGAGCGCAGGATCTCGGTGTTCATCCACAGTCGCGATGCCTCGGTGCCGAACAGCATCGTGTGACCGATGCTGCCGGTGTGGAACTTGCCTTCCAGTTCAGCCTGCAGCGACACATCGCGCGAAGGCAACTGGCGCCATGTGCGGGTGCGGTGCAGGGTCCGGTTATTGGCGTCCAGCGGGTTGGACAACGCTGCCTCGGTGTAATAGCCGTCGAAACTGCTTTCCTTGTAGCTGGCGCCGATGCGGGCGCGCCAGTTATCAGACAGGGTGCGGTCCAGCGTCAGCTGGTGCGTATTGCTGGTCATGTTCATGTTGCCGTCGGAGGGCTCGTTGAGCACACGGTCGCGCGGCAACGTGCCGAGCACGCCGCGCACGTTGATCAGGCCCCGGTCCAGCGGCGTGCTGGCCCGCAGGAACTCGCCCTCGTAGTTCAGCATGGTGTTCTTGTCGATCACCCAGGCGAAGGCCGGGGCGATCAGCGAGCGGCGGTTGCTGAGCAGGTTCGAGCGCGAATCGCCTTCTTCGGTCATCAGGTTCAGGCGATAGGCCAGGCTCTGGGTCAGCGGCCCGGTGCTGTCGAGGGTGGCGCGCTTGAGTCCGGCGCTGCCGGCGCTGACTTCGGCCACGTTGCGCGGCGTGAATTGCGGCTTCTTGGTCACGATGTTGATGGTGCCGCCCGGTTCACTGCTGCCGTAGATGGCCGAGGCCGGGCCCTTCAGGAACTCGAAGCGCTCGACAGTGGCGGTGTCGCGACGTGGGTTGTAGCCGCGCGAACCGGGGAAGCCGTTGACCAGGAAACCCATGTCGGTGCTGCTGAAGCCACGGATGCCGAAGTTGTCCCAGGTGCCGCCGAAATCGTTGAGACGGCTGATGCCGCTGACAAAATCGACGGTATCGGCCAGGCGCACGGCGCCCAGGTCATCGATCTGCTGTGCGGTGATGATGCGCACCGATTGCGGCACTTCCCGCAGCGGGGTATCGGTGCGGGTAGCGCCGCTGCTGCTGGTGGCGGTATACGAGCGGGCCTTGTTGTCGGAGACCACGCTGATCTCGGGCAGTGCCGATTCGGCGGGAGCGCTGGTGGTTTGAGCCCAGGCCATCGCGTGGGTAGACAACAGACTCACTGCCAGAAGACGAGTCGGGAAGGGACGGCGCGGTCGCAAATGCATGGATTTCGGCTTAAAAATAGAAAGAGGCCGAAATATAAATGATAATTGTTAACTTTTGTAAGGGGGGCTTCAGAATATTTGCGAGTACGTGGTAGCGAGACAACGGAGTCGAGCGCTTTTCAGCCCACCGCTTGTGCAATGACCGAGAACAGCTGCATCTCTGCGGCATCGGGCACGGATGGCGCAGGGGCCTGGCCCAGGCGCATGGGAACGATGCTGTCGACATGCGCCAGTCCGATCTCGATCAGCCATGCACTGAGGCCCGCCGTGGCGAAGACGTCGATGCGAATGAAGTCGCCGGCACGGGCCGTGACCCAATGCGTGATCAGTGCCTTGGCATGTGCGATATCGGGCGCCACCACCGGGCCGACCAGGTGGCCGTGGCCAAACGGACGGATCAGCGCAAAGCCGGTCATCTCGCCCGCTCGTTCGATGACGATCCCGTCGGCCAATCCCCCCAGCGCTTCCAGGATGTGACCACGGTCCATGCCGCTGGCGATCGCATCGAGCGCCTTGATGCGAGCAATGTCGGTCGGGACAAATGGGCGCAAGCGCGCGCCATCGGGCAACGGCGCCGATACCGGGGGCAAGTGCGCGCCCTGGTGCTGGTGCGTCGTGCCGGTGGCGACGAAGCCCAGTTTTTCGTATAGCGGCTGTCCCGCTTCGGTCGCATTGAGCAGCCGCACCCGGCCACGGGTGCGCTCAAGCAATGCCTGCATCAGGCGGCGACCGAGGCCATGCCCCTGCATCGCTGGCTGCACGATGACCATGCCAAAGCTGGCGTGTTGCTGGCCCAGGTTGAAGTGCAGGGCAGTGCCGACCACCGCCGGCGCCGCATCGTCCCGGTGCATTTCAACGACCAGGCCGTGGCCCACGCTTTGAAGGAATTGCCAGTCCTGCAGCCGGTGCGGCCATTGCAGTTGCTGCGACAGTTGATGGCAGGCCGTGATATCAGCCGTTGTCAGCGGCCGCGTGGTGAATTCTTCGTGCGCATTGCGCGTGAGGATGTGGGTGCTGGAAGGGATGGCCGGCATGCGTGCAATTACATGCGTTGCGACTTCGATTCCAGTATTTGCAAGCGCAGGATGTCGGTAGCCAGCGCAGCAAGTTCTTCCAGGGCCTGGCGCTCGTGCGAGCGCAGAATCCGGGGCTCGGTATCGATGACGCATAGTGAGCCGAACGCCATGCCCTGGTACATGAGGCGAATGCCTGCATAAAACCGGGCGAAGGGCGCCGAGATCACCAGCGGGTTGTTCTTGAACCGCGCGTCCTTGGTGGCGTCGACGACGCAGAAGACCTCGCTCTGGGCGATGGTGTAGTTGCAGAACGCCCATGATCGCGGCGTGCCGGTGATGTTCAAGCCATGGGCCGATCTGAAGATCTGCCGCTCCGAAGTCAAAAAAGTGATCAGCGCAATCGGCGTGTCGAGCAATTCGTTCGCCAGCCAGGTCACCCGGTGAAATGCAGTTTCAGATGTCGCGTCTTCCATCGTGTTCTCGACAAAGTCGGCACGTTCTGATTCGTTATGAATGACCGGATAGGCGCTGTCGGCCAGCGAGACGATTTCAGTCGTGGTGATGGCGCCTGGCTCGTCCCTCACTACCTCTTGATGTCCAAGCAGCGACATCACCGAGCTATGGCGGGTGCGGCGATGTCCGCCTGGCGTTTTCCACGAGGCGAGCATGCCGCTCTCCATCCACATCTGTGCGGTCGTGATCGACACACCCAACAATTTGGCCGCTTCCCGCGAGGTCATCGCGGGATCGCTGTCCGGCGCGTCGTCGTGATCAGAAGGTGCTGCACGTCCCATATAACCAATCCTTTAAAAATTATAGCTTGCCGACGTGAGCATCTTTCACATATTTTAAATTTGCCATATTTAAAAAGCTAAATTACAACAAAATACAAAATATGTGAGTGCCTGCTTTTAGATTAATGTGAATATGTGCAAAATACGCAATATCTAAAGACGAGCTGGGTAACGGGCAAAGCAAGACGGCTGTGGTGGGAAATCAGTGAATATTTTTCCAGAGGGAAATCTTCTGTGGGTTCGCAGTGAGACAGGTGTTGGAACACGGATGTGCTGCATGCGCCACGTCGAAGCTTTGCCAAAGGCAAGATTGTAGTGCGCAACGGGACTTGGCGCAGGGCCGAGTCGGAATGTTTTGGCCAAACCTGATGCCGATCAGTTTTTTGCTGTTGAGAAAAACAAGACATCACCAGCATCGCACCCCCATCTCTCCCGCTACGGGAGGGATTTTTGGCTCTGATCGCATTTGGATCAGGGCTTTTTTTTGTCCACGTGGAAGCGTCGCCCGGCGCGTTGGCTACGCAGCGGGCAAAGCCATGATTTCAAGCCCCCTTGCGCACCCCGTCATCACGGCGGTGCGTGCTCAATCTCTCGGAGACCCCCATGAAGTTGTTCGCACATATGAAGATCGGCACCAAACTGGGCCTGGGCTTTGCCGCCGTGTTGATCATGATGACGTTGCTGGTGGCAGTGTCACTCACCAGCCTGGCGGCGTTGACGACATCGATCGATACGTCCGACGCCGTCCAGTCCCAGAAGCTGGACCCCTTGTACGACGCAAGAGAGGCATTGGCGCAGACCGGATTGGCGGCACGCAACGCCTACGTGTTCGAGAGCGAGCAGGATGCGCAAGCCGAGTTGAAGATACTGGACCAGCAGCGTGCGATCTACCTCGCCAGCCTGAAGCAGCTGACGCCGGTGTTCGCAGGTAATGCCGACTTCGACAAGGTGCGGACCGGCTTGCTCAGGATGGCAGCCGAACTGGACAAGCCCAGGCAATATCGCGAGGCCGGTCGCATGACCGAGTATCGCAATTTCCTGGTCACGGAATGCAGTCCATTGCGCCGTCAGATCGTGATCGACATGAACCAGGTCATCGCCAATGTCGATCGCGAGAACGAGATGGCCCATGAACGGACCTCCGACGTTTCAAGCGCGGCGAAAAGTCGTATCGCGCAATTGGCGGTCCTGGCGATTGTCATTGCCATGGCCATCGCCTTCACGATCACACGCGCTCTGTTGCGGCAATTGGGCGGTGAGCCGACCTATGCGGCCGATATTGCGCGGGCCATCGCGCACGGCGACCTGTCCACGGAGGTGCAGATCCGCAAGGGCGACCAGGGCAGCCTTTTATATGCCATCAAGTCGATGCGCGACAGCCTGTCGTCGATTGTCAGCCAGGTGCGGCAAGGCACCGTGTCGATCGAGCAGGCGGCAGCCGAGATCGCAACCGGCAACCTGGACCTTTCGGCTCGCACCGAACAGCAGGCCGGTTCACTCGAGGAAACCGCCTCGGCCATGGAACAATTGACCTCTACCGTCAGGCAGAACGCCGACAACGCACAGCATGCCAATCGCATGGCGGTGTCGGCGTCGGATATCGCCCTGGAGGGTGGAGGGGTAGTGGAGCGAGTGGTGCAGACGATGGGGGCGATCAACGATTCGTCGCGCAAGATCGTCGACATCATCAGCGTCATCGACGGCATCGCCTTCCAGACCAATATCCTGGCATTGAATGCAGCGGTGGAAGCCGCGCGTGCCGGTGAGCAAGGCCGTGGCTTCGCCGTGGTTGCCTCGGAAGTGCGAAGCCTGGCGCAACGCAGTGCCGCAGCCGCCAAGGAAATCAAGACTCTCATTGGTGACTCCGTCGACAAGATAGATAGCGGCAGTGCGCTCGTCAGGGAAGCCGGGGCAGCCATGACCCGGATCGTCGATAGCGTGCGCGATGTCACTGCCATCGTGGCGGGAATATCGGAGGCAAGCCGCGAGCAGAGCGACGGTATTGCCCAGGTCAACCTGGCCGTCGGCCACATGGACGAAACCACGCAACAGAATTCAGCGCTGGTCGAGCAGGCCAGTGCCGCAGCGGAAGCGCTGAAGGATCAGGCCAGTTCCCTGGCCGGCCTGGTGTCGGTATTCAAATTGACGAGGCTGCCTGGCGCCACCGGGGTGCCCGCCATCGGCTTCTCCGCGAGCATCTGAAACTAGCTGGCATGCCGCCTGAAGATGGCCTGACTTAATTCCAATTCTGTTAATTTTATATTGCGCCAGGCCGAGCACTGCTCGGCCTGGCTGCATGCGTTATCCCGCGTTTACCTCGCTCCCATGAAAACGATTTTATTAGTTAAAAGTAATGGCGTGAAATTTCTCTTTCGAAACAGAAGCGAGATTTTTTGTGAATATATTCAGATTCAAAAGACGGTATAACGTAATCAATAGTTAAAGCTCAGCCGTCAGCCTGGCAGGTGGGGCGGCGTGGCTAATTTTGGGGAAGCAGATCGGCGTGGCTGTCTTATTGATGGAGCATCCAGAAGGTGGGTCGTCAGAGATCAGGAAGGCGCTCTATTCGATGGAATTCGATGTGAGAGTGGCCGGCTCGGTCTCTCAATTGAATAGTGAGCTTCAAAAAAAAAGCCGTTGATCATCATCATCGATGCCTGGCAGCTGTTGCGTGAACGCATGGCTCTGGTGGCCAACCTGCGCCAGAGATTCCCGATGCTAGGGATAGTGGTGCTGGCGGGAATGCGCGATGAGGCCTCGCATGCCAGGGTGTTGCATGATGGCGCGGACTACTTTCTGTACAAGCCGATCAAGGATTCGGTGTTGCTCGCCACGATACGGTCTTTCATGCGCAGGCTGTCGATCCTGACCGACGCCGTCGTGAACACCGACGAGAGTTGGCGCCTGCATCGGCGTAACTGCATGCTGGGTGGCCCCAGTGGCGAGCGAATTTCTCTTAGCGACCGGGAGTGCGCGGTACTGACAACGTTATTCCTGAGTCCCAACGTTCCGGTCAGCAGCGAGCGATTGTTGCAGGCGCTCAACATGGCGACCGACCTCTTCGACCCGCATCGCATCGACACCATTATTTATCGTATCCGGAAGAAGCTCAGGCAAGCGCGACAGGGCGGGCTTGAAATCAGGAATGTCTACGGCAAAGGCTATATCTGTATAGGTTCTGAAGAAAGCGCGGTCTTTTATGTTTGGGATGGATGATTTTTGGACCGTGGGGCTGTTGAGTCTTGCGCTCACGTCGTCGGCTCTGGCGCTGGCATGCGTGAAGTTGAAATACGTGAGCGATCAACGCGACACCTTGCAGGCGCGCCTTGAGACATCGCTGCTCGATAACGAAGAACTCAAGAAGATCGCCTTGTACGACCATCTGACCGGACTGCCGAACAGGGTGCTGCTGGAGGACCGCATGCATCAGGTCATTGCCAAGTCCCGCAGGGCGGGCGGACAGTTCGTCGTGCTCTTTCTCGACCTCGATTGTTTCAAGGCGATCAATGACCAGTTCGGTCATGCTGCAGGCGACTTCCTGCTGACCCAGGTGGCGCAGCGCCTGTCGGCAACCATGCGGCATCAGGACACCATCGCCAGGCTCGGCGGCGATGAGTTCATCGTGATCGCCGAAACGGGCACCGCATCAAACGCATGCTCTGTGCGCGACAAGGCCGCCGGATGTTTCAGCGCCCCATTCATGGTGGCGGGCAAGTTGATGCAACTGGACGCCAGTATCGGACATGCCCGGTACCCGGACGACGGTCAATCGCTAAGCGAGTTGCTGGATCGGGCCGATATCGACATGTACAGCGGCAAGAAGGCGAAGAGTGCCGACCACCTCGGGCTATCTACCTTCGAAAATCCGTAGCCTTGCGTTTTCGATATGGTGCCGCATGGCAGCAGCGGTTCTTTCCCGCGAGCCGTCGATGATCGATTGCACGATGTCGTCGTGTTCGTCGTCGATGCCAGTGATGCGCTCGGCGCCATGTGGGCGGCCCAGGTTCTGTGCCAGTTCCATGCATTGACGGATCGGACCCAGTGCATGTTCGATCGTTGAAACGAAGAAAGGATTGTGTGAGGCATGGGCGATGGCCATGTGCAGCGCCAGATCTTCTTCTACCGCAGTGCGACCCGCAAGTTGTGCCTGGTGCAAGGCTTCGCGGGTCGAACGCATCCGCAGGATATCGGTTTCATCCCGGGCCTGGCTGGCCAATTCTGCGGCGCCCACTTCGACGCACAGCCGGAAGGCATAGTAGCGTTCGATATCGTGGATGCTCTCGATCTGGGGACGTGCCGGCACCGGCTGCGAAGGCCAGCGCTGGATATAGTTTCCCGACCCCCGGCGCGACACGACCACCCCTTCCGAGCGCAGGCGCGACAGCGCTTCGCGCACTGTCGTGCGCGAAGCCGAATAACGGCTGGCCAGCTCGACTTCGGTGGGCAGGCGTCGATTGTCCGACCATTCGCCGCGCAGGATGGCAGCAATGATCAATTTGCAGATCTGCTCCGAGCGGCTCGGTGGCGGGGAAGCGCGGTTGACGCTGAGAGGGGTAAGCATGTCTAACATGTACGATGACCTTCAATAGGGCGAGGCACGCTTACTATGCGCGACTCTGCTATCGACAGCAAGCCCAGCGTGCCGGAAATCGTCGGGTTCAATCTGACATCCTGCTGACATAAGGGTTGCGAGGCGAATTTAGGTGTCGAAGCCATTGACTTCCGGATAGTGGCTGATTAAAGTTGTCCACCTAAAGTGCGAATTAGTCGGACTAATTATCGACTTACATGTACGACATCGCATAACTAAAAAGTAAAACGCCAAACTGGAGACAACATGAAGTACGTCCGCGGAATCCGCTGGTGGATGGTCACGCTGGTCACATTGGGCTTGATCATCAACTACCTCGCACGCAATACCCTGTCGGTGGCTGCACCCACCATGATGGCCGAGCTGGAGATGTCGACCCAGCAGTATTCGTACATCGTGGTGGCGTGGCAGATCTGTTATGCCCTCATGCAGCCGGTGGCCGGTTATGTGCTGGACCTGGTCGGCACCAAGATCGGCTTTGGCATCTTCGCGCTGGCCTGGTCGCTGGTGTGCGCCCTGGCGGCGCTGGCCACCGGCTGGCAGAGCATGGCTTTCTTCCGTGGCCTCCTGGGCATGACCGAAGCTGCCGGCATTCCGGGCGGGGTGAAGGCCGCCACCGAATGGTTTCCGGCCAAGGAGCGGTCGGTGGCGATCGGCTGGTTCAACATCGGCGCCTCGATCGGGGCCTTGTGCGCGCCGCCGCTGGTGGTCTGGACCATCCTGCACGGCGGCTGGAAGATGTCGTTCGTGGTGGTAGGCATCCTGGGCGTGTTGTGGTTCATCCTGTGGGCGCTGTTCTACAAGAGCCCGCAGGACCAGAAGCGCCTGTCGCCCGAAGAGCGCCAGTACATCATCGAAGGCCAAGAGCCCAACGCCCGCCAGATTCCGCAAAAGGATGGCTGGCGCAAGATCGTCGGCAGCCAGAACTTCTGGTCGATCGCGATCCCGCGCTTTCTGTCGGAGCCGGCATGGCAGACCTTCAACGCCTGGATTCCGCTCTATATGGCCACCGAGCGCCACATGAACATCAAGGAAATCGCCATGTTCGCATGGCTGCCGTTTCTGGCCGCCGACATCGGTTGCGTGCTGGGCGGTTACATGAGCCCCTGGTTTCACAAGCACCTCAAGGTCTCGCTGTTCACGTCGCGCAAGCTGGTGATGCTGGTGGGAAGCCTGTCGATGATCGGCCCGGCCTGCGTGGGCTTTGTCGACAGTCCCTATGTGGCGATTGCCTTGCTGTCGGTGGGCGGCTTCGCGCACCAGACCTTGTCGGGCGCGCTGTATTCGATCACCTCCGACGTGTTCAGCAAGAACCAGGTCGCCACCGCTACCGGCCTGACCGGCATGAGCGGCTATCTGGGGGCGACCCTGTTCACCTTGCTGTTCGGCCTGTTGGTGACGCAGATCGGCTACGGTCCGTTGTTCATGCTGCTGGCTGCCTTCGATCTGGTCGCGGTGGCAGTGGTGTTCGCGATTGCGCGGCCGCGACCGGACGCCGTGGCCTGACGCCATCGCCTGACGTCATCGTTTAACCCACGGCTTCACTCCGGTGCTTCGGCAGGCAGGGCGCCGTGGGTGCTGAAGAAGCGGAACATCTCGCGCGAAGCATCCGGGCCTTGGGGCTCGGTATAGGAACCGCTGGCGCTGCCGCCCGACCAGGCGTGGCCAGCGCCGTGGATCACCCAGTGTTCGGCCAGCACCGGCTGGCCGTCTGCATGCAAGGTAGTGCGCGAGAACTGGCGACCGCCAGCGGCCCGGCCTTCTTCTACCAGTGTGCTGATGTGCTCCGGTCGCTCAAGGCCGGCCACGAAGTCGTCCACCACGACCTTGCCGTTGGCAGGGCTCACCGTGGTGTCGCGGTCGCCGTGAAAGACGATGACCGGCAGCTTGTGATCTTGCGGGCCATGGCGACGGCGCGAGATGCCTTTCATGGCGCTCAGCGCGGACGGCAAGTCGCTGGCCGACGCGTAGGGCAAGCCCGAATGCACTCCCACTGCGCGGTACAGTTCGGGATAGGTCGCGCCCATGATGACGGCCATCGCGCCACCGGCGGACAGCCCGGCCACATACACCTGGTTGCGATCGAGCTGGTAGCGCTCGATGACTTCATGGGTCATGCCGGCGATCAGCGACGGCTCACCCTGGCCGCGTTGCTGATCGATGGCGTTGAACCAGTTCCAGCACCTGGACGCATTGGCGCTGGCATCCTGCGCCGGGTATAACACGACGAATCCTTTCTCTTCGGCCAGCGCATTCATCTGCGTGCCGCGCGCGAAGTCGTCCGGGTCCTGGGTACAGCCGTGCAGCATCACCACCAACGGCATGGCCCGGCCCGAGGTGTTGGTCGGAACATAAACCTTGTAGCGACGGCTGCCGGCTGCGTTGCTGAAGGTGGCGGTGATGAATTTCTCGTCGACGGTATCCGTGCCGGGTGCGGCGCCGGGAAGGTAGTTGCGCGGCATCGGCGCACCGCCAAGGCTGGCGAACAAGGTGCGCAGCGACTGCGGCCCCGCGCCGTTGGGTGGCGTTTGCCCGGTCAGGCCAGCCGCCGAGAGTGCCCGCTGGATGATTTCTGTTGCACCGCCGGCATCTTGCGAGCGGAGGCGGCTGGTGATATCGGCCATTCGTGCATGAAGCTCGCTGAGCTTGGACATGACTTTTCCTTTGGGTTTGGCGTGCTAATGGATACGGCCTGCCAGCGCGGCCTTGACCGCGCTGGTGGCATGGAAGGCGCCCAGGACGGTGACCGATTCGATCACCGCGGCCGCCAGTTCGGGCGGGACATCGCTGGCGATCGTCGCCAGCCCCACCACCTGGATCTGCAAAGTTTCATTGGCTGCCTGCAGTTTTTCGAGTTGTTGCCTGCTATAGGTTTGCAGCCCCAGCACAAGGCTCTTGCGGGTCACCGTCTGCTTGACCACATCGGCGTGCACGCCCAGTTGATTGCGAATGGCGGTACGGATCAGGTCGGTGCGATTGGCATAGAAGCCCTCTTGCACCAACAGATCGATCTGTCCCAGATCCACCACACCGAGGTTGATGGTGATCTTTTCGCTATCGCCGACGCGCGGCTTGAGTTCGGTAACCGACATGTGTTTCCCTTGGGGTATTTATTGTTCAAATCATCCTTGTGGATTCCATATGGATGGTATGTGGATGGTTTCAAGGTGGCTGGGTGAAATAAATGGCGGCCTGTCTGACGTCCATTGGCAGCCTCGGCCGATAGACGCGCGCCATGCAATGGGGGGATGCTGATTGCAGCGGTCCACCCTGGACGAGACAGTCCACTTCACCTTTCAAAAGATAAACCGCATGCCAAAAAAACTGATCAAGGCCGTTCCGCGGCCATCGCAGCGCCTCGACCTGCTCAAGACCGCCAAGAACCTCAAGATGGCGCGCTCGGCCCAGGCTTATGTGCGCGGCAGCACCTTAAGGTTCTACGAATGGCTCAACCAGGCCGCCCCCAGCAACCTGCCCGAGGGTCCCGCCATCTGGATCTGTGGCGATTGCCATATCGGCAACCTGGGGCCGGTCGCCAGCGCCGATGGCCGGGTCCAGATCCAGATCCGCGACTTTGACCAGACCGTGATCGGCAATCCAACGCACGACCTGATCCGACTGGCCCTGTCGCTGGCGATGGCGGCGCGCAGTTCCGATCTTCCCGGCGTGATCACGGCCAAGCTGATGGAGGTATTAGTGCAGGGGTATGAGTCGGCATTTCAGGCGGGTGCGCCCAGCGAGGTAGACCAGAAGCCGAAGTCGGTACGCGTGGCACTGAAAAGCGCGCATCGTCGCACCTGGCGTGAACTGGCCCAGGAACGCATCGAAGGCAAGACGGTGCATATCCCCCTGGGCAAGCGTTTCTGGCCGGCATCCAAGCACGAGCGCCGTGTCATCGGCGAGCTGTTCCAGAGCCCTGATGCGCGAGAACTGGTGACGGCGCTGCGGCACCGCTCCAACGATGCCGAGGTCAAGATGCTCGACACGGCCTACTGGATGAAGGGATGCAGTTCGCTCGGCTTCCTCCGTTTTGCGGTCCTGCTGGACGCCGATGGACAGGCGACGCAACGCAGCAGCATCTGCCTGTTCGACATCAAGGAGGCGGTGACGGCCGCGGCTCCCCGTTATGCCGACGCCAGGATGCCGCGCGACAACGCTGAACGGGTGGTGGAAGGGGCACGGCATCTGTCGCCCCATCTGGGCACGCGCATGAAGGCCGCGCGCATGCTGGACCGGCCGGTCTTCATGCGGGAGTTGCTGCCGCAGGACTTGAAGCTGGAGATCGATCATGTGAGCCAGGCCGAGGCGATTCGTGCAGCGCGTTATCTGGCGCGGGTCGTGGGCCTGGCGCATGCACGCCAGATGGACGAATCCACACGTGCGGCGTGGAGTGCAGAGCTGGCGCGGCACCGCTCCAGGACCCTGGAGGTCCCGTCCTGGCTGTGGAGCAGCGTGGTCGATCTGGTGGCCAGCCATGAGCGGGCCTATCTGGAGCATTGCCGGCGCTATGCGCTGGCCGATCAGCCGATCGAATTCTGAGGCGCAGTAAAAAGCCCCGGCACAGCGGGCTGTCCGGGGCTTCGAGGATGGCGCGGCCGATCTTATCTGGAAGCGCTATCGTCTGGTGAATCGTCAGTCTTCGGTTCGCCGCGATAGATGTCGCCTTCTTCAGGGATGGCATCGCTCTGCTGGTTGGCTTGCGTCTGGCGCAACTCGTCCGGCTGCTCCTGGGCATCCGCTTCGGGTTGAGCGTCACCTGGCAACGGTTCCTGGTCTTCTGCGTTTTCAAGTTCTTCGTCGTCCGCCTGTGGCCGGGTGTCCGGCGAGCTCTGCTGCTGTTGCTGCTGCGAGTCGCCTTGTTCCTGCACGGGATTGCCTTGGGGCTGGTGGAGATTTGACATGGTGATTCCTTTTGAGCGCGGCCTGGCTTGAATCTGTCGGATCAGGCCACTGTGTCCGTTCCGCACCGGTCTGCAGCATCGCCAGGGGAAGCCCTGGGGGCATGGCTGCAGTGAAGAAGTTCATGGTGCGCCCGAAGACAGGGCAAGGATGTAGGCGTAACGCTTGTTAGGGCGTGAGGCAAGCAGTGGCTGCCCGTCCGCGCCTGTGGGATCACGATGCTGGGTCTTCCTGCCGGAATGCGGCCGCGCTCCGGCTACTTGGCTGCGGCTTTCTTGCGCGGGCGCTTCACGGGTGCGGCTTCTTCATTCGCCGTCGTCCTGACGCCGCCGTCCATCAGCAGATTGGTCATGATGTCGGCGATCGAGCCGATGTCGCGCAGGTCGCCCAGGTGCTGGTTGATGACGAAACCATCGAACGCCATCCAGATCACGTGCGCCAGCAGATCATCCTGCACCAGATGCGCCTGTTCTTCCGGCAGGCATTCGGCAATCAGGCCGGTCAGAAAACTCTCCACCTCGATGAGCAGTGTATTCGGCTTGGCCATGCCCTTGGGGGCCACCGCCAGTGCTTCGATCAGCGCGTTGGCAAATGAATGATCCGCTGCCGGGATATCGCCCCAGATGCCGATGAAGATGCGCCGCAGCCGCGACCTCGGCGTGCGGAATTTGCGCACCGATTCCGCCAGCGCCGCAAGCTGCTGTTCGAGCCAGGGTTGATAGATCTCATACAGGATGGAGAGCTTGGAATCGAAATAGACATAGAGATTGGCGACGGTCATGTTCGACGTCCGTGCAATCTCGGCCATGGTGGTCGGGGTGTAGCCCTTGCGTGAAAAAAGGTCGAAGGCCGATTCCAGGATGGCTTCGCGCATGCCGCTTTTTTTGATCTGTGCCACGGTTCCTCTTGCGAAAAATACGGACGGTTGCCGGCGTCCGATGTTGCCGGGCGCACGTGAAATTGCTGCTGCGCACCGCAGTCTTGTTCTTGTTGATGGGCAACGCTCAATGTTAGTGATGCCCGGCATGGCAGGGAGGTCACCTGGATGTTCGCGTCGCTGCTGCGGCTTGATGCGGCGGATTTTAGCATGCGGCGTTGTTTTGACGTCGCCAATGCGCTGATTTCTTGCGTCACTATTTTAGTGAAATTACTTAATATCATTCGTTAATAAGCGTGTTTTTGGTGCGCCGCCGCGATTTTCATCGCCAATCGGGAACATTGTGGTGCGCCTTGATATTGCTGGGATAAATGCCACTTTTTGCTTGCGCAATTCGCGCAATGACGTGGATCAAAAACGCTTGACATTCAATTTTGCAGAATACAGAATGACATTCGTTATTGAGTGATTCAGCCTCCCGTTTTCCATGTTCGGGACGCCGACAAATCCACGAATGAGAGACGTCATGAATAAAGTCATCAAGCTGCATCTGCACGATCGTTATCCCGAACTGGGCAAGGGGCCGGTTCCGGTGGAGCCGTACATTTCCGGCGCCTACTACGACAAGGAGCAGGCCAGGATTTTCAAGAAGACCTGGCTGCAGGTCGGCCGGGTTGAAGAGATTCCGAATGCCGGCGATTTCTTCGTCAAGGACCTGGATGCCTGCGAGGCTTCCATCATCGTGGTGCGCGACAAGAAGGGTGCGGTCAATGCGATGCATAACGTCTGCTCGCACCGCATGAACCAGATCGTGTACGAGAAGCGTGGCCAGACCCGTAAATTCTTTTGCAAATTCCACGGCTGGGCCTATGACCTCGAGGGCAACCTGACCGGCGTGCCGGAAGAAGAATCCTTCTTCGATCTGGACAAGTGCGACCACGGCCTGTCGCGGGTGGCCTGCGATGTCTGGCAGGGCTTCATCTTCGTCAATATGGATCCCGAGCCGGCGCTGTCGCTGGCCGATTTCATGCGTCCGATGTTCGGCGACATCGAAGGCTATCCCTTCGACAAGCTCACCACCGGCTTCTCGTGGTCGACGGTGGTCAACTGCAACTGGAAGCTGGCGCTGGACGCCTTCCAGGAGGCCTATCACGTGGCCTATGTGCACGGGCATTCGATTGCCGATGCGATCGACACCGCTGAAGGCGGCGCCATGCCACCGCTCGATGCGCTATGCGGCGAGTTCCATCGCCGGTTGTCGATCGCGGGCAACCCCAAGTCGGTCTATGGCAACCCGAATGCGGTAACGGCAGGCGGCGATGCCGCCAGGGAAGCGATCGCCTCGTCGGCCGCCGCCAAGCCGATTGCTGCTGCGGCCCTGCGTGCCGGCATGGGCGCCGCCAGTTACCACTTCCGCAAGGAAGACCTGCCCAAGGGCATGAACTGGACCGGTCATCCCAACTGGCTGTTCGACATCAACGTGGTGTTTCCGGACTTCTATCTCTCGTTGCGCCCGAATTACTGCCAGGCCTACAACTTCCGTCCGATCTCCCAGGGCAAGACCCTGCTGGAAGCGCGGGTGTACTACCCGGAGATGAATACCGCCGGCGGTCGTTTCTATCTCGAATACATGAAGGTCGCGCTGCGCGACGTGCTGCTGGAAGATCTGAGTACGCTTGAGCGCACCCAGACGGCGGTGCAGACCGGCATCAAGAAAGAGATGTTGTTGCAGGACTATGAATTGCTGGTGCGTCATGGCGCCCACGTGGTGGATCGCATCGTCCAGGACGAAACCAAGGCTTGAGAGGGTTAGGGAAAATAAATGAATACCGAACAACAACATCGCAATCAGCCGCCAGTCCTGCCAGCGCCATTCGCGCACCTGGCGCCTTTCATCGGTTGGAGCCTGGCCACCGAAACCGAACGCAATCGCATGCGCAACACCAGCGACATGCGCGACATCATCGCCTTCAAGGACGCCATGCTGGCCGATGTCGACGCCATCGTCGCCTGGCTCGACAACTATCCACTCGACGCCATGCCGCCCGAGGCGCAAGCACTGATGCACATGCTGCTGTCGCTGGCCGAAGTCGCGCCTGCGGTCGAGGCCTATCACCAGCCCGGCGTGATCGACGGCTATGACCCGACCCGATTCGTCGCCGACGAGAATTTCGTCATGCGCCCGCCGATCTGAACCGACGACGGCATACACAGGAGAGATCATGGCCAAATGCAGAGTGTTCGCAATCGATGACAACCTCAAGGAGATCGTCGCCGACGGCCTCTATGGCAAGCACCTGTTCGGCGCCAGCGTTAGCGTTGCAGTGGTCAAGTTCGTGGCCGAGAAGGGCAGCGACCTGCCGGCGAAATCGCACAGCCATGGCGAAGAAGCCTCATTGCAACTGGTCGGCGCCTGCTCGGTGTTCGAAAGCGCCGACAGCCAGCAGAGTGACTACGAATCGATCATGGCCAGCGGCGACGCGCTGATCATTCCCGCCGGCGCCCTGCACTACGGCAGCAATCGTTTCGGTCCCGAAGGCGTATCGATGCGACTCAATGTGGTCACGCCGGCCCGCAAGGAATACGGCCCGGAAGATTCGACTCCCTACTACCCATTGAAAAGCCGGGCGGATTGAACATGACGATGACATTGCAGCAGAGCGGCGACGGCCTGCGCCATTGCGAACGCCTGGAAATCGACTGGCAGGACAGCACCTCGCCAAGCCAGACCGCCCTGGTGGAGGGCGAGCACCTGGCCATCGCCATCAGCGTACTGCACCGGGGCGAGCGCAGCGAAGACGCACCGCAGCCCCAGGGCGAAGAAGTGGCGACGGTGCTCGAAGGCGAATTCCTGGTGGAAGCCGCCGGTGAGCGCTATGAGCTGTCGCCCGGCGAAGGCATCATCATCCCGCCGCGCGAACCCCGGGTGTGGACTTGCCTCAGCGAGCGCGGCGCATTGTACCGGGTCATCACCCATCTCGACCGACTGCCGCCGCCAGAGGGGGCCTGAGCCATGCAACATCAACACGTCCTGATCGCGGGCGCCGGACATGCCGGTGGCCGCGTCGCCCAAGCCCTGCGGGTGGCCGGGCATACCGGCCTGATCACCCTGGTCGGCGACGAGCCGCATCCGCCCTATGAACGACCGGCACTGTCTAAAGAAGTGCTGCAGGGAAAGAAGACGGCCGCCGAGTTGACGCTGGAGCCGGCCTCGTTCTGGCATGAAGGCGACAACCTGCAGTGGCGCAGCCATGGCATTGCCGCCGTCTGCGCCGACCGCGTGGCGATGCTGGGCAATGGCGAACGGCTGGCTTTCGATGTGCTGGTGGTGGCCAGCGGCGGCGCCCCGCGCGCGCTCACCGTGGCGGGTTCCGATCTGCCGGGCGTCAGGATGTTGCGCACGATCGACGATTGCCATGCGCTGCAGCCGGCCTTCGCGTCCGGCAAGCATGTGGTGGTCATCGGCGGTGGCGTGATCGGAATGGAAGTGGCCGCCAGTGCCGCCCGCATGGCGTTGAATGTGACCGTGCTGGAAGGTGGGGCGCGCGTCATGGCGCGTTGCCTGCCACCCGAAGCATCGGCCTGGTTGCAAAAACTGCATGCAGACAATGGCGTCAGCATTCGCATCGGGACCACGGTCGAGAGCATCCAGCGCAATCATGGCGGCATGCTGGTCAATCTCAGTTCGGGCGGTCACCTGCCGGCCGACATCGTGCTGGTCGCCATCGGCATCACGCCGGCGACCGGGTTCCTGAAGGGTAGCGGCATTGCGCTGGAGAACGGCGTGCTGACCGATGCGTTCTGCCGCAGCAGCAATACGCCCTGGTGCTATGCCGTCGGTGACGTCGCCAACAGTTTCAGCCCCTTGTACCAGCGGCATGTACGCCAGGAGACATGGCGCAATGCCGAAAACCAGGCGCGCGCGGTGGCCGCATCGGTGATGGGGCGTGACGTCGCCTACGAAGAATTGCCGTGGATGTGGTCGGATCAGTTCGACCGCAACATCCAGGTGGTCGGCATCCATGCTCCGGGCGACATCAGCGTGGCGCGCGCACCGCTGGGCGAAGGCGCCGGCAGCATGTTGTGGCTGCATGAGGGCAAGGTTGCCGGTGGCGTGCTGGTCGATTGCGGCCGGGAACGCAAGCAACTGGAGGCGCTGGTGCGTCGGGGCAGCCAGATTGATGTCGCCAGGCTCGGCGACAGCACCGTGTCACTCAAGGAGTTGGCCACAGCATGATTACCCTGGAACAACGCGTCGCCATGCTGGAGGCGACCGAAGCGATACGCCAGCTCAAGGCGCGCTACTCCGGCCTGGCGGATCAGAAATACACCGCCAGCTACCAGCGTCAGCCGGCCTCACGCATGCAGAAGATCGCCCGCGCCCAGGCCGCCTGCTTTACCGAGGATGCGGTATGGGAAGGCGGCGCCGAATTCGGCGCCAGCCTGGTCGGCCGCGAAGCGCTGGGTGAATGGTTCAACCGCTCGCCGTGGTGCTTTGCGCTGCACTACTACGTCAGTCCCGAGATTTCGGTGCATGGCCGCACCGCGGCGGCCACCTGGCGCCTGTGGCAGATTGCCCTGCGCGACGAGAACAAGCATGCGGTGCTGCTGGGCGCCATCACAGCCGAAGAATATGCGCAACAGGATGACGGCCAGTGGCTGTGTTCGCGGATGCGTTTCGAACAGACCCAGATGCTGCCGATCGAGGCCGGAGCTTTTCCGCTGGTGACCTCCTTCACTCAAATCAGCGATGCCGGCCACCGGGCATCGCAACTTTTCAACAACCTGTCGACAACATGATCAATAGCGCCGAAAACACGACGTCGCCCGCTGCCCAGGCCCCGGGTTGCAGTAGCGGGGGAGCCTGCGATTTTCCCATTGCCGAGAACCTGTGCGAGGTGATCAGCAATGAATGGGTCAACGCCGAATACAAGCATCTGGTGCTGAAGGCGCCGGCGGTCGCCCTGGCGGTGCTGCCGGGCCAGTTCTTTCACCTGGCCTGCCCGCCCTCGGGTAACGACACGCCGTATCTGCGCCGGCCGATGAGCCTGTATCGGGTCAACCGCGAGGCTGCCCAGATCGAGTTCCTGTACAAGGTGCAGGGCGCGGGCACGCGTGGGCTGGCCACGCTGGAGCCGGGCGGCATGCTGGACGCCTTCGGTCCGGTCGGCGTCGGCTTCAGCCTGTCCCCGGGGTGTCGCCATGTCTTGGTGCTGGCGCGCGGCGTCGGGCTGGCCACCATGGCGCCGCTGGCCGAATATGCGGTGCAAAGCGGCGCGGCCGTGACGGCCATCCTCAGCGCGCGTTCGCCGGCGGTGGTGATGTCGGAAGACTATCTGCGCGCGGTCGGAGCCAACGTGCAGATCGTGACCGATCAGGATGGCAGCAGCGATATCGCCCATATCGAAAAGCTGGTGCGTGACAAGCATGCCGAGCAGCCCTTCGATCTGCTGGCGACCTGCGGCTCGAATCGTTTCCTGCTGGCGTTGCAGCGGCTGGGCAAGGAGCTCGACGTGCCGGCGCAGGTGGCCCTGGAGCAGCACATGGGGTGTGCGCTGGGCATGTGCTATGCCTGTGTGCGGCCGTTCCGCAAGAGCGCCGATTCGGAAGTGATGAGTTATCGACGCGTGTGCTGGGATGGCCCGGTATTCGACGCACAGGAGACAGTGACATGGTAGATATGCGCGTTTCGATCGGCAATCTGACGTTGCAGAATCCGATCATGCCCGGCTCGGGCACCTTCGCCGAAGGCATGACCAAGGTGATCGATCTCAATCGCCTTGGCGCCATCGTCACCAAGACCATCACCAACGACCTGCGCGAAGGCAATGTGCCGCCGCGGGTGGCCGAGCTGCGTGGCGCCACGCTGTTTTCGATCGGCATTCCGAGCAAGGGGCCGGATCATTACATCAACGAGCTGGTGCCGCTGTACCGCAACTACACGCCGCCGCTGATCGCCAGCATCTCGGCCAACACCATCGAGGAATTCGGCGAGCTGGCGGCCCGCATCAGCGTGCCGGGCGTGGTGGCGATCGAGGCCAATGTGTCGTGTCCGAACCTGAAGAAGGATGGCCAGGCCTTCGGCATGGATCCGCAATCGACCGAAGAGGTCATTCGCGCCATGAAGAAATCGACCGACCGCCAGGTCTGGGCCAAGCTGTCGCCCAATGTCGGCAACGTCGCGGCCATCGCCAAGGCGGCCGAGCAGGGCGGCGCCGACGCGCTGGTGCTGGCCAACGCCATCCTGGCCATGGCCATCGACATCGGCAGCTTCCAGCCCAAGGTGGCCAATCTGATGGGCGGCATCACGGGCAACGCCACCAAGCCGATCATCCTGCGCATGGCCTATCAGAGCGCCCAGGCGGTATCGATTCCGATCATCGGCTGTGGCGGCATCAGCACGGCCGAGGATGCGCTGGAATACATGCTGGCCGGTTGCACCGCGGTGCAGGTCGGCACTGCCAACTTCATCAGCCCCAACGCCATGATCCGCATCATCGACGATCTCACGGCGTTCTGCGAGCGGCGCGGGGTCACGCGCATCGCCGATCTGGTGGGCGCGATGAAGGTGCATGAGGCCAAGATGCTGGAATTGAGGGCCGGGCTGTGAACGCAAGCACTCAGGAAAGCGCCCGCGAATGGCTGCCGCTGGGCACGCTGGCCGAAGTCTTCGGCACGCGCGCCTGCCGCTCGATGAGCATCGAGAACGTGTTGATCGGCCTGTTCCTGGTGGACGGCGAGATCTACGCCATCGACGACATCTGCAGCCACGGCAACGCCAAGCTCAGCGAAGGCGATGTCGATGGCTTCGAAGTCGAATGCCCGCTGCATGCGGGCCTGTTCGATATCCGTTCCGGCAAGGCGCTGAGCGCGCCGGTCACGCGCGATGTGCGCAGTCATGGCATTCGCCGCGAGGGCGATCTCATCTTCATCCAATTGAGAAGGTAAGACATGCAAAGTCACCTGTCGGCATCGTCCCAGGCAGCCATTGCGACACCATCCAGGCGCCGTCCCCGGGTCGCCGTCATCGGCACCGGCGGCACCTTCGCGATGCAGGCGCGGCATGCCTTCGACTGGGTCGAATATGGCGAGAGCGGCATCGTGCACCCGATCGAGGCGATGATGGCCCAGCTCGATCAGTTGGGCATCGACGTCGATATCGTGCCGATTTCCTTTCGCATGATCGGCAGCACCGGCATCAATCCCCAGGACTGGCTGGAGCTGGCGCGGCTGATCGAAGCGACGGCGCGCGACGATGACGCCATCGATGGCTTCGTGATCACGCACGGCACTGCCACGCTGGAAGAAACGGCCTGGTTCCTCGATCTGACCCTGAACCTGCGGCAGCCGGTGGTCGTGACCGGCGCGCAGCGTCCCCAGAACACTTCAGGCAGCGACGTGCAGTCAAACCTGCGCGCAGCGCTGGCGGTGGCGGCAGCGGGGGACGCCGCTGCCTGCGGCACGCTGGTGGTGATGGATGGCATGGTCTTTGCTGCACGTGACGTGACCAAGGCGGCCAGCTTCGAGCTGCACGCTTTCGAGGCACAACCCTTCGGCCCGCTTGGCCGTATCAATCCCGACGGCAGCGTCACCTTCAGGCGTCATCCATATCAACACAACGCCACGCGCGCACGTTTTTCGCTGGACCGCATCGGCAGCCTGCCGCGTGTCGACATGGTGGTGTCCTATGCAGGTGCGGACGGCGCCGCCATCGATGGCCTGCTGCAGGCCGGCGCGCGCGGCCTCATCAGCATCGGGCTGGCGCCGGGCCGTCCCGCCAATGGAGAACGCAGGGCCATGCTGGAGGCGGTGGCGCAGGGCGTGGTGGTGGTGCAGGCCTCGCGCGCGCCGCGTGGCGTGGTGCCGGAGCAGGATTTTCTGCGGCGCGACGGCATATTGGCCGGCGGCGACCTGGCGCCGCAGAAGCTACGCGTACTGCTGATGCTGATCCTCGCCATGTCGCCGGCGCTTGACGCCGCCGCGATCCAGGCCTGCCTGCTGGAAAGTTGATGCCGGCCGCCTGCCACCGCAACACCTGGTGCCGCCATGCCGGTACTGACAGAACAACCAACGGAGCCAACAATGGAAATGTCTAGCGAACGCCTGGTCCCTGCCGCACCGCAGGCAGTATGGGATGCACTGAATGCGCCGGAGACCCTGCGCAGCTGTATCGCCGGTTGCGAAAAGATCGAACTGGTCGGTCCTGATCAATACGACGTGGCGATGTCGATCAAGATCGGCCCGGTCAGCGCCAGGTTCAAGGGAAAGATGTCGCTCAACGATATCGTCGCGCCCGACTCGTACTCGATCCTGTTCGAAGGCCAGGGCGGCATGGCCGGCTTCGCCAAGGGATCGGCCGCGGTGCAGCTGGTGCCGCAGGAGGGGGATGCCGGCACCTTGCTGAAGTATCAGGTGCAGGCCCAGGTCGGCGGCAAGCTGGCGCAGCTGGGTTCACGCCTGATCGACAGTTCGGCCAAGAAGATGGCGGACGATTTCTTCGCCCGCTTCGTCGCGCTCTTTGCGCCCGCTCCGGTGGCGCCCGACGCGCCGGAAGACGACGGCGCCACCGCGCTTGCCGGCGGCGACGCCGGTGTCGTCAAGAACCTGTGGGCGCGCATGACCAAATAATCCGCATCAGCAAGCGCAGCAGCTCCACCTCCAGTACCCAACCGCCACGAATAGGAATAGAGATGAAGAAATACATTGTATTGAAATCAGTGCTGCTCGCCTGTAGCGCCATGGTCTTCTCGTCGGCTGCGATGGCTGACGTCAAGATCGGTCTGTCGGGTCCTTTCTCGGGGCCGATGGCGGCCGACGGCCAGGAATACATCGATGGCTTTTCGCTGGCTCTGGAACACCTGGGCGGCAAGCTGGGTGGACAGGCGGTCACGGTATTGAACGGCGATGACCAGATGAAGCCGGACGTCGGCTCCCAGGTCATGCGCAAGTTCATCGAACTTGACAAAGTCGACGCCATCGTCGGGCTCGGCTATTCCAACATCATCATGGCCAATCTGCGACGCCTGAAGGAGTCGGGCGTGGTCTCGATCGCGGTGGCCGGCGGACCATCGCCGATGGCGGGCGCCGAATGTGGCGCCAATGTGTTTTCCATCGCCTATCCGAACGATGGCTCCGGCGAGGCCATCGGCAAGCTGATGCAGGACAAGGGCTACAAGAATGTCTACCTGATGGGACCCAACTACCAGGCCGGCAAGGACATGCTGGCCGGCTTCAAGCGCTGGTACAAGGGCGGCATCGCCGCTGAGGTGTACACGCAGATCAACCAGACCGACTATTCGGCCGAGATCACCCAGCTGCAGATGAGCAAGATGGATGCGATCTTCATGTTCTATCCGGGCAGCATGGGCGTCAATTTCACCAAGCAGCTGAGCCAGGCCGGCGTGGTCGGCAAGATCCCGGTGTATTCCACCTTCACGGTCGACGGCACCAATCTGCCGGCCTTGCGTGACGCGGCGGTCGGCGTGATCAGCGGCAACACCTGGAACCCGTCGCTGGACAATCCGGAGAACAAGAAATTCGTGCAGGCCTTCGAAGCCAGGTACAAGCGCCTGCCCAGCACCTACGCCGCCAACGCCTACGATGCGGCCGGGCTGCTCGATGTCGCGGTGCGCAAGGTCAAGGGCAATACCGCCGACAAGGCGGCATTTGCGGCTGCCGTGAAAGCGGCCGGCGCCGAATTCAAGTCGGTGCGGGGACCGTTCCGTTTCAACACCAACAACATGCCGATCCAGAACTACTATGCCTTCGAGATCGTCAAGGAAGGCGGTCAGGTCAAGGGCAAGCTGGTCGCTACGCCCCTGACGGATCACAAGGACGCCTACGTCGCCAGTTGCCCGCTGAAATAAGAGAATCCGCTCATGCTATTTCTCGCACAACTACTCAACGGACTGCAATACGGGGTCCTGCTGTTCCTGCTGGCCGCAGGCTTGACCCTGGTGTTCGGGATCATGAGTTTCGTCAACCTGGCGCATGGCTCGCTGTACATGATGGGCGCCTACTTCGCGGCGTCGGTGGCCAACAGCACCGGCAGCTTCATGCTGGGGCTGCTGGCGGCGGTGGTCGGCTGCCTGGCGCTGGGCGTGCTGCTTGAGCGGGTGGCGGTTTCGCGCCTGTACGGCCGCGATCACCTCAATCATGTGCTGGCCACCTTCGGCTTGATCATGTTCTTCAACGAACTGGCCTCCATGCTGTGGGGCAAGCAGCCGTTGTTCGTGTCGGTGCCGTCCGTGCTCGAGGGCAGCATCAACCTGCTGGGGCTGCAGTATCCGAGCTATCGCTTTGCGGTGATTGCCGCCGGCTTGCTGGTGGCGGTGGGCTGTTACCTGTTGATCCACAAGACGCGACTGGGCATGCTGATTCGCGCCGGCGCCAACAATGCGCCGATGGTGGGCGCGCTCGGGGTCAATATCAAGTTCCTCAATGCGCTGCTGTTTGCCGTCGGCGCTGCGCTGGCCGGCCTGGCCGGCGCCGTTGCCGGTCCCATCCTGTCGGTGCAGGCGGGCATGGGCGAGCCGGTGTTGATCGCCACCTTCGTGGTGATCGTCATCGGCGGCATCGGGTCGGTGAAAGGCGCTTTCTATTCGGCGCTGATCGTGGGCGTGGTCGATACCATGGGGCGGGCCTTCCTGCCGACCCTGCTGCGCGAGATGACCAGTCGCCAGCTGGCCGATGCTGCCGGTCCGGCATTGGCTTCCCTATTAATCTATCTGCTGATGGCGACGGTACTGGCGTTGCGTCCGCAGGGCTTGTTTACGGCAAAACGATGAAGACTCAATTTGTACGGCCCAGTGTGCTGCTGCCGGTGCTGTTGATGGTGGCCCTGGCCCTGGTGCCGACGCTGGCCGGCGCCATCGGGGCCCAGTTCTATATCGGCTTTCTGGCGCGCATCCTGGTCTATGCGCTGGCCGCCAGCGCACTTAATCTGGCGCTGGGATATGGCGGCCTGATCGGGTTCGGTCATGCGCTGTTCGTCGGGCTGGGCGCCTATTGCGTGTCGCTGCCATCGTTTTTCGGCCTGGAGAATGGCTGGTTGCAGCTGCTGCTGGTGCTCGGCGCCTGCGGCCTGATCGGCCTGCTCACCGGCGCCATTTGCCTGCGCACGCGTGGCATCGGCTTCATCATGATCACGCTGGCGTTCTCGCAGATGGGGTACTTCGTGTTCGTCAGCCTGAAGCAGTTCGGCGGCGACGATGGCATGTCCATCATCGCGACCAGCCGCCTGGGTGCGGGCATCGACCTGGGTTCGGCGGTGCCGCTCTACTACACCGCCTGGATCATCCTGGCGCTGGTGATCGTATGGATGACGCGACTGCGCAATGCGCCTTTCGGCATGGCCTTGCGCGCGGCCCGCCAGAACCAGGCGCGGGTCAATGCGCTGGGCTTTCCGGCGCGGCGTTTTCAACTGATCGCCTACACCATCTCGGCCATGCTGTGCGGCGTGGCGGGATTCCTGCTGGCCAACCTGAATGCCTATGCCTCGCCCGGCCTGATGAGCTGGCAGGTGTCGGGCGAGCTGATCGTGATGGTGGTGCTGGGCGGCATGGGCAGCGTCTTCGGCCCCTTGCTGGGCGCGCTGGCGTTCATCGGCCTGGAAGAACTGATGAAATCCTATACAGAGCACTGGATGCTGATCTTCGGCCCCATCATCGTGCTGGTGGCCTTGTCGGGCAAGGATGGCCTGATGGGCGCGCTGCTCAATCTCGACCGCCGCCTGGCCGGTGGCGGTCCATCGAAAATCCAGGGCGCCGGCAGAGCTGCCGCGGCTCCTGCACATGGAGCCAAGCAATGACCAGCCTGCGCACCCAATCGCTCACCAAGCGCTTCGGCGGCTTGCTGGTGACCGACGATGTCTCGCTCGAACTCCATCCCGGTGAGCTGCACGCCATCATCGGCCCCAACGGCGCCGGCAAGACCACGCTGATCAACCAGTTATCGGGCGAGCTGACGCCGGACAGCGGCCAGGTGTGGTTCGACCAGCAGGACGTGACCAGCCTGCCGTTGCATGCCCGTGCCTGTCGCGGCTTGTTGCGTTCCTACCAGATCACCTCGATCTTCGAAGAGTTCACCGTGATGGAAAACACCGTGCTGGCCGCGGTCGGGGCGGCCGGACGCGGTTACGGTTTCTGGCGCACCATGATGAGTCAGCGCGACGCGGTGGTGCAGGCCGAGAGCAGCCTGCAGGCCACGCGCCTGGATGCGCGCCGGGATGTGCCGGCCGGCGAACTCGGTTATGGCGAGCGGCGCCAGCTGGAGCTGGCCATGGCGCTGGCAGCGCGGCCCAAGCTGCTGCTGCTGGACGAACCGATGGCCGGCATGAGCATCGAAGAGTCGGCGGCGGTGGTACAACTCTTGCAGTCGATCAAGGGCAAGTATTCGATGTTGCTCATCGAGCATGACATGGATGCCGTGTTTGCCCTGGCCGACCGCATCACCGTACTGGTGTCGGGACGCGCTGCCTTTTGCGGCACGCCCGATGAAATTCGCAATCACCCCGAAGTCCGCGCCATCTACCTGGGTGATGAGCAGGGCAGTTTTGCGGAGTCGGCAGGAGCCATGCATGTCTGAACCACTACTTTCCATTCGCGGCCTGCAGGCCTCCTACGGCCGGGCGCAGGCGTTGTTCGATATCTCGCTCGACGTCGCCAGAGGTGAAGTCGTGACGCTGCTGGGACGTAATGGCATGGGCCGCTCCACCACGGTCAAATGCCTGTTCGGACTGCTGCCGTCGAAGGCTGGCAGCATCAGCTTCGCCGGTCAGCGCATCGAGCATCTGCCGTCCTACAAGGTGGCCAGGCGCGGCCTCGGCCTGGTACCCGAAGGCCGCCAGATATTCGCCGACCTGTCGGTGGAAGAGAACCTGCTGGCGACCGCGCGCGGGGCAGAGTCGGCAGGCGCTTCAGGGAGCGCCTGGACCTTGCGCCGGGTGTACGATTTCTTCCCGCGCCTGGCCGAGCGCAAGCGCAACATGGGCTCGCAATTGTCGGGCGGCGAGCAGCAGATGCTGGCGATCTCGCGGGCGCTGATGACCAACCCTTCGCTGCTGGTGCTGGACGAGGCGACCGAGGGGCTGGCGCCGGTGGCGCGGGCCGATATCTGGCGCGCGCTGGCCGAACTCAAGCGCGAAGGCTTGTCGCTGATCGTCATCGACAAGAACATACAGTCGCTGCTGGCCCTGGCCGATCGCCATTACGTGATCGAGAAGGGCCGCATCGCATGGAACGGAGACTCGGCGCAATTGCGCGCCGACCCGGCGCTGGTGCACCGCTATCTCGGTGTGTAGGCGGCGCTCTGTCATCACAATGCAGCACCGGCATGCACATCAAGAGGAAGTGAATGAAGGCATCAGGTTTCAATTACTGCCGGCCTGAATCGGTCGACGAGGCTTGCATGATCCTGGCCGAATACGGTGGCGACGCCCGCATCCTGGCCGGCGGCCAGAGCATGATGGCCACGCTCAACCTGCGCCTGTCGGCGCCGGCCTTGCTGATCGATATCAACCGCATCGAAAGCCTGCAGGGCATCGTGCCGGCCAGTGACGGCAGCTATCTGCGCATCGGCGCGCTGGTACGCCATGCGCAGACCGCATCCTCGCCGCTGGTGGCCGAACACCTGCCGCTGGTGGCCGCTGCCATGCGCCATGTCGCGCACCCGGCGATACGCAATCGCGGCACCACCTGCGGCAGTCTGGCGCTGGCCGATCCGTCGTCCGAGATGCCGGCCTGCGCAATTGTGCTCGACGCCATGCTGGTCTTGCAAAGCAAGGACGGCGGCCTGCGCCATGTGCCGGCCAGCGAATTCTTCTTCGGCCTCTATGAAACCGCGCGGCGCGACGACGAGATGCTGATCGAAGTGCTGTTTCCCTGTCGCGGCCCGGATGAAGTGTTTGGGTTTGATGAACTGAGCCGCCGGCATGGTGACTTCGCGATGGTCGGCGTGGCGCTCAAGGCCGACTTCAAGGAGGGCCGCATCGGCAATCTGCGCATGGCGACCTTTGCCACCGATCCGATGCCGATTCTCTCGAGCGCCGCAGCAGCCCTGGCCGAAGGCCAGCCCTGGTCGAGCGAGCTCGGGGAGGCGATCGCCGCTGCCGCCGCCGACGAACTCAATCCCGACGAAAACCAGTTCGGCAGCCCGGCGGTCAAGCGACTCCAGGCCCGGGCGCTGATACGGCGTGTGCTGGCCGCCACTTTCAATGAGCCGGCAAGGAATGGACATGCGCATGGATAACACGATGACCGATGTGGCTGACATCGACTTCACGCTCAACGGCAAAAGCGAAACGCGTAGCGTGCCGGTGCGTCGCAACCTGGTCGATTTTCTGCGGCAGGACATGGGGCTCACCGGCGCCCACGTCGGATGCGAATCGGGCGTTTGCGGCGCCTGCAATGTGCGCGTCGACGGCGTGGTGGTGCGTGGTTGCCTGATGCTGGCGGTGCAGGTCGATGGCGCCACGGTCGATACCATCGAAGGGCTCAGCGAGTCGGGCGAGATTGCCGTCCTGCAGCGCGCCTTCGTCGCCAAGAATGCCTTGCAATGCGGCTTCTGCACGCCGGGCATGCTGATGACCGGCGCCGAATTGCTCAGGCAGAACAGTTGCCCCAGCCGGCTTGAGATCCGCGACGCCATCTCTGGCAACTATTGCCGTTGCACCGGCTACCAGGCCATCGTCGACGCGATCGAACATGCAGCCGGAGGCGCCTGATGAAAGATGACGCTCGCAGTGCGGAAGGCCAATGGATCGGCGCCAGCGTCACGCGCCCGGACGCTGCGCGATTCGTCGCCGGCCGTGGCCGTTACCTGGACGACATCGAACTGGCCGGCATGCAACACGTGGCGTTTTACCGCAGCCCGTTTGCGCGCGCCCGCTTTCATTCGCTCAATGTGGCGGCGGCCGCTGCCATGCCCGGCGTTAGCGCGGTATTGACCGGCGCCGACATCGCCACCGTATGCGGTGCCTGGACCACGCGCTTTGCCATGTGGCCAGCGCATGTTTCAGCGCCACAACATGCGCTGGCCATCGATGAAGTGTACTGGCAGGGCGAAGCGCTGGTGGCGGTGGTGGCTGCCACGCGCGCGCAGGCCGAAGATGCACTGGAGGTGATCGAGATCGAATGGGAAGAGGGCGAACCGGTCATCGATGCCGCCGCCGCCATCCTGCCCGGCGCGCCGACCTGTCACCCGGCCATCGAGAGCAACCTGGCGCTGGATCGCAATACCGAAGTCGGCGCCGTCGACCAGGCCTTTGCGCAGGCAGCCCATGTGGCGTCCCATCGTTTCGAGTTTGGCCGCCAGACCGGCGTGCCGCTGGAGCCGCGCGGCATCCTGGCCAGTTTCGACCGACGGGTCGGCGAGCTGGAGGTCTATCAGTCGCATCAGGTGCCATTCCAGATGCAGGATATCTTTGCGACCCAGTTCGATCTGCCGCTGGACAAGGTGCGCGTGATCTGTCCCGACGTCGGCGGCGCATTCGGCATCAAGCTGCATGCGTACGCCGATGAAATTGCGGTGGCGGCGATTGCCATCCTGCTGGGCCGGCCGGTGAAGTTCCAGGCCGACCGGCTCGAATCCTTCGTGACCGACGTTCATGCCCGCGACGCCTCGGCCCAGGCGCGCCTGGCGGTGGCCGACGATGGCCGCATCATCGGACTGGATGTCGATCTGCTGTTTTCCTTCGGCGCTGTGTCGGCCTTCCCGCGCTCCAGCATCGGCGAGGCCTTGCAGGCGCTGGACCTGTGCGGATCGGCGTATCAGGTGCCCGCTTTCCGGGGGCGCGTGCGCGGTGCGTTTCTCAACAAGGTGCCGACCGGCGCTTATCGCGCGGTGGGCCAGCCGATCGCCTGCGCCATCATCGAGCAGTTGCTCGACAATGCAGCGGCGGCGCTCGGCATGGACCCGGTGGACATCCGCCGCCTGAATCATCTGTCGCCGATGCCGGAAGGCACGCACATGCGGGCGTCCGCCGGCGGCGTGCTGCTGGGCCCCTTGTCGGTCGATGCCTGCCTGGAGCTGACCTTGCGCAACATGGACTATGCCGCCTTGCGCGCGTCGCAGCAGCGCTTGCGCGGCGAGGGCGTGTATCGCGGTATCGGTCTGTGCACCTTCGTCGAGTTGACCGGCGTCGGCGCCGGCCTGTATGGCCCCAATCAGGTGCGGGTTGCAGGCAAGGAAGGCGTGCGACTCAGCCTGCAGCCCTCGGGCAAGATCGTATGCCGCACCAGCGCCACCGACCAGGGTCAGGGCACCCGCACCGGCCTGACGCAGATCGTGGCCGAAGCCATGGGCGCGCCGCTGGAGAGCGTGGTGGTGACCAGTGGCGACACCGGGCGCGATCCGCTGGGCGGCGGCGCCTGGGCATCACGCGGCATTTCGCTGGCGGGCGAAGCCGCGCTGCTGGCGGCGGAGCAACTGACGCAGAACATCCTGGCCATTGCCGCCGCGCTGGCCGGCAAGCCCGCCGACAGCCTGCGCATTGCCAATGGCGTGGTGATCGGTAGCGAGGGCGAGACGCTCTATACGTTGCAGGACATCGCCCTGCGTGCGCACTACGACTCGATCGCGATCAAGCTGTCGCACATCCCCGAATTGTCGGTGGAACGCAGTTACGCGCCGACCGGCAAACCTTATTTTGCCGCCAACGGTATCCAGGCGGCGCATGTCGAAGTCGATCTCGAGACCGGCCAGATCAAGGTGCTCGATATCTGGGTGGTGGAAGATTGCGGCCGTATCGTCAACCCGTTGCTGACCGATGAGCAGGTGCGCGGTGGCGTGGTGCAGGGTATCGGTGCCGCATTGTATGAGCACTGCATCTATTCCGATACCGGCCAGATGAGCAACGCCTCGCTGGCCGACTACCTGATTCCGATGGCCTCCGAGATGCCGGACATCCATGTCGGACACGTCAGCACGCCCGAGCGCGAGACCCGTCTTGGCGCCAAGGGCGTGGGCGAAGCGGGTACGGTGGGCGCCATCGGCGCCATCTGGTGCGCCGTCAACGATGCGCTGCGACCGACCGGACAATCGGTCTGGCGCCAGCCGTTTACGCCGGCGCATGTGCTGGAGGTGCTCAATGACCCGCAAGCCAGGCAGGAGCCGGTAACGGGCCGCTGAAGCAGCCTGGTGTCGCTGCTCCGGCAGACAGAAAGCCGCATCTTCCGGGATGCGGCTTTTTTATGGCCGCTGTCAGTGAGTGCCTGAATGCCGGTATAAAAAAAGCGAGACATGAAAACATGTCTCGCAAAAGGGTTCACTCAAGGCTATCAACGAAAAATCTACTGCGGTAAAAACGCTCCGCAAGAGCGAATCGGAACCTGCGGATCAGAACGTGTGGCGAATACCCGCCATGACGCTGGCCTGATTCTGGCCGACGCCGACCGTATTGCCCGAGCTCACAGCAATGGCCGCGTTGCCACGGTTCTTGATGTAGGCGTAGGACGCATACAGGTTGGTGCGCTTGGACAAGGCATAGATCAGCCGCGCGGTGCCCAGCGTGCTGTCATCGCCCGAATCCTTGACGTCCATGTGCACCAGCTGGCCTTCGAGCAGCCACACTGGCGTCCATTGATAGCTGGCGCCGACATAGTAGAGGTTGGAGTTGATGCTGACGGCGCGTTGCTGGTGACGCGCGATCAGGCCGCCACCGATCTTCAGGTCGCCGATCTTGAACCAGCCGTTGAACGAGGCCCGGTTGTCCTTGTAATTGCTGCTGGTGAGCAGGTTGCCGGCGCCGGCGCCGCCGCGCAAGGTGTCGTAGGCAGTGGCCACGCCCCAGCTGGTGGTGTCGTATTTCAGCAGCGCAGTCCATTGACGACAGGCTTGGGCGTCGCCGGCGTTTTCACCGGCGCAACTGGTCGCGGCAGGCCCACCGGCGGTGGAGGTGTCCCGACCGAAGCTGTAGGTCGCACCCACGGTGGTGTTGCCCAGCTTGTTCATGTAGCCGAGCGCATTGTCGCTGCGGGTATTGGGCAGATAGGAATCCATGTTGCTCAACCCGTGATTGGCCGGCCCCATGACATCGGCTGCAATCATCGAAATGGCCGTCATGTTGTATTGGCGACCCAGCGTGATCGTGCCGTACAGCGGATCGGACAGGCCCACGTTGGATTGCCGGCCGAACAGGCGGTTGCCCTGGCCCATGCCGCCGGTAGTGGGCACGAAGCCACTTTCGAGGTTGAAGAATGCGCGCAGGCCGCCGCCCAGGTCTTCAGTGCCGCGAAAGCCGATGCGGGAGGGCGACAGGCCGGTCAGCGGCAAGGTGCGCAATTTGCCCTGGCCAGCAGCGTTGGTGTGATTGACGTATTCGACACCGGTATCGATGATGCCGTAGATGATGACGCTGCTCTGGGCCGTTGCGGTTGCACAGACGGTGCCAAGTGCCAGGCCAGCGGAGACTGCGGCCAACAAACCTTTTCTCACTTTTGGTTCCCCTTCAAGTAGATGTGAAAGACAGCAATACGATCCACCGGCCGGTAGATGATCAGGTACGTCGGGTAAATCTGAATGGCAGATCCTGGGGCGATCCAGCTTGCGACTGTTCGAATAATGAATGGCATTATTTAATTCAGTAAAATGAATGTCAATCGTTTTTACGTCATCGTTCAGCGGAAGGTGACAATGGAAAAGAAAGCCGGATGAGGAGCAGATGAGCGGGGCCGCAAACTAATGGTGCGCATGGGACTTCATTTGCACCTATAGAAAACGCTCGCATAATTTTTTTTGCGTTTTTGGTGCATATTTAGATAAAAAAATAATTTGTCCTTGATCCTGGCGGCTTGTGTGTCATCGGGGAAAGATCGTCGATCGCGTAAAATTTTTATTTTCGTTGTAAAACGGCGACGTGAAATATCCCGTCAGCGGCGTGTCACGCAATTCGCGAATCGTTTGGAGTCGATGTGTCGATGGCCTGCGGAAATAAATGCCTTGACATGGATTTGGATAGAAATACAGAATTGAATTCGTTATTAAAACTAATTTTCATTGCTCTATCCAAGCGCCCGCTGCACGTGCCACGTGCGCGGCGCTCCATCTCCAAGGGGCAACATGAACAAGCCTGCGCTGGTGCCGATCCGCGCGCTGGGGCCGACCGAGTACCTGATCAGTCGCACCAGCTCCGAAGGAATCATCACCTATGTCAACCAAGCCTTTGCCGATGCCGTGGGCATACCGGTCGGTGAACTGGTCGGCATGCCTTACACCCAGTTGTTCGATCCGGCCACGCCGCCGGAAGCCGTGCAGGACATGCGCAACACCACCATTACCCAGGGGCGGCGCTGGGAGGGATTGACGCGGGTAAAGGCGCGCGATGGCAGTTCGATCTGGGCCATGACCAACGTCTCGCTGGTGCGTGAACACGGACGCGTCACCGGCACCACTTCGGTCCGCACCCGCGCCGACCCGGCGCAGATCATCTATGTCGACGGCATGCTGAATCGCTTCATGCACAAGCGGGCGCGGGGATGGAGAATTCGCGGCGGCCAGTTTGTCAGGAGTGGATTGCGCGGCGTCTGGCAGCGGCTCTGGCGGCCGACCCTGGCCAAGTCGCTGGGAATGTTGCAGCTGCCGGCACTGGCCGCAGGCGCGGCGCTTGGCGCCTTCTACGCCGGTGAGCCGCCGCGCCTGGCCTGGTGGGCGACCCTGTTCGCGGCGCTGGTGCTGATGTCCGGCCTGGCCAGGATCTATGCGGCCAGGTTGCTGGCGCCGCTGGAGAGCGCCACCGATTTTGCGCACAGGGTGGCCGCCGGCGACCTGGAGGCGCCGTTGGAAGAACGCGGTGGCGGCCAGTCGCGCGAACTGCTCAGGGCGCTGCTGCTGATGCGTCGCAGCATGGTGACCATGATCGACGACGTCACCTCAGGTGTCGGCACGATGGCCCGTGCATCGGAAGAAATTGCCGCCGGCAATCTCGACCTGTCGCGGCGTACCGAGAATCAGGCGGCGTCGCTGGAAGAGACGGCATCCAGCATGGAGCAGTTGACCTCGACCGTGCACCAGAACGCCGAGCATGCGCGGCGCGCGCGTGACATGGCGAACCAGGCGGTGGGCACCGCCGATGACGGCGGCAAGGCCTTTGCGCGCATCGTTGCGATGATGGACGAGATCACGGCCAGCGCAAGGAAGATCGGTGAGATCGTCAAGGTGGTGGAAGGTATCGCCTTCCAGACCAATATCCTGGCGCTCAACGCGGCGGTGGAAGCGGCCCGGGCCGGCGAGAACGGGCGCGGCTTCGCGGTGGTCGCCGCCGAAGTGCGCACGCTGGCCCAGCGCAGTACGGCGGCATCGAAAGAGATTGCCGGCCTGATATCTGCCTCCATCGACAGCGTCGCCCAGGGCACTTCGCTGGTGCAGGGATCGGCCGCGACCATGGCGCAGATCGTGTCGTCGATCGCCAATGTCAATTTGCTGATTACAGAGATCTCCGAGGCGTGCAGCGAGCAGAGCCAGGGAATAGGCCAGATCGGACAAGCGGTGACCCAGATGGATCAGCTCACGCAGCAGAATGCGGCGCTGGTCGAGCAGGCGGCTGCTGCAGCGGCCTCGCTGAGCGACCAGTCGCGCAAGGTGAGATTGTCGCTGGGTGTGTTCAAGTTCAATCATGCCGCGTAATACCGGCCGCAAGGGGCGGCGTGCTTCTGGCACAGGCCTTGCGTTGGCGCTAAACAATTTTTCTTTCAAATTCACATAGCCATCCGATGGAAAGCCTAGATCTGCAGGTCTTGCGATGCGCCCGCGATTGGCACCGCGGGGGACATGGCGTGTTCCTGTTCACTGTACTTCAGACGTGGGGCAGTGCGCCTCGTCCGCCAGGGGCGTTGCTGGCCATTCGCGACGATGGCCTGGTATCCGGTTCGGTCTCCGGCGGTTGCGTGGAAGATGACCTGATCATGCGCATCCGGTCGGGCGGCGAATCCGGTGTCCTGCCCGAACTGCTGACCTACGGGGTAAGCAAGGACGAAGCGGCGCGCTATGGCTTGCCGTGCGGCGGGACATTGAAACTGATGAAGGAATCTGTCGGCGAAACCGGCTGGCTGGACCAGGTGCTGGACTCTATCGGTAGGCACCGGCGAGTACGGCGTGAACTTGACCTGCACAGTGGCGCGGTTCGCGTGACCGATGAAGATGCATCGGGGCCGGGCTTGCCGTTGCCGCAGTTCGATGAGCACCGATGCGAGAGCTGGTACGGTCCCCGCTGGCGCCTGCTCGTCATCGGCGCCGGGCAGTTGTCGCGCATCCTGGCGCAGATGGCGCTGGCGCTGGACTATGAAGTGCTGATCTGTGATCCCCGCGAGGAATATCATCGCACCTGGGATGTGGCCAATACACGCTGGATCAGCGGCATGCCGGACGACGTCGTGCTGGAGATCGAGCCGGATAGCCATACCGCCATCGCGGCGCTGACGCATGATCCAAAGCTTGACGACATGGCCTTGCTGGAAGCGCTCAGGTCACCGGCCTTTTACGTCGGGGCGCTGGGGTCGCAGGTTAATAATGCGCGCCGTCGCGAGCGCCTGGCCTTGTTCGATATCGCTCCCGAGCAGATCGCCCGCCTGCATGGCCCGATCGGGCTGCCGATAGGAAGCCGGGTGCCCGCCGAGATAGCGATCTCGATTCTGGCGCAGATGACTGCCGTCAAGAATGGGGTGCCGGCCTGATCCGTTGCAAGCCGGTTCTTCGGTTTTCGCATTTGTTTATATGTTTTTAGTCGTTTCCCTGGCGGCAAGCCTCGGGCTAAAGTGCGACTTCAACTGATCCCTTTCTGGTCATGGCAGTTCGGCATGGCTCTGTCGGAAGTCCCTCCATGTATATCGTTATCGGCGCCGGCATCATCGGCGCTTCTGTCGCCTATTCCCTTTCGCGCGCGGGTGCGCCCGTTACCATCGTCGATTTCGGCCGTCCCGGCAGCGGCACCAGCGGCGCCACCTTCGCCTGGGTCAATTCCCATAACAAGAAGCCGCGCGCCTACCACGACCTGAACGTCGCCGGCATGCAGGCGCATGCCTGGCTGCGCGCCCAGTTCGACGCTGCGCCCTGGTGGCACGACGGCGGCTCGATCGAGTGGGAAGCCGGCGACCCGGTGGCCTACCGTAACAAGATCGGGCAACTGCAACAATGGGGATACAAGGTGCAGTGGCTGGATCACGCCCAGGTCAATGCGTTGGCGCCGGATCTCGATGTCAGCAGCATCGGCGACGCGCCGGTGGCGTATTTCGCTGAAGACGGCTGGGTTGATCCGCCGGTGTATTGCCAGGCATTGCTGGCGGCTGCCCAGCGCAACGGGGCGCGCGTGCTGAGCGATGTGCGCGTGGTCGGATTGCAGCGCCACGGTGCGCGCGTGACGGGCATCGTCACCGAGCAGGGCACGGTGATCGAAGGCGACATGGTGATCAACTGCACCGGACGCTGGGCCGACCAGCCGGCACTCAGCGCCGGGCAATCCATCCCGATGGCGCCGTCGGCGGGATTGATGGTGTTTACGCCATCGTTGGCGCATTCGCTGGATCGGGTTATTTTTTCGCCGGAGGTACATATCCGTCCGGATGGCGCCGGGCGCTTGCTGATCTGCCGCAACGACCTGGAAGTGGCGCCCGACGCCGCGCCCGTCAATCACCTGCTGGATGTGCGCCGGCTGTTGCAGGCTGCTGCCCGGGTCCTGCCGCTGCTCAAGGGCGTCGAGGCCGAGGCGTTGCGGGTGGGCGTGCGCGCGTTGCCGGTCGATGGTTTCCCGGCAGTGGGGCCGGCACCCGACGTGGCCGGCTACTACAGCGTGGTGACGCACAGCGGCGTGACGCTGGCACCTTTCCTGGGTGAAGCGGCGGCCGACGAGATTCTCAATGGCGTGCAGCGCCCCGAGCTGGCGTCTTTCCGCGCCAGCCGATTTACCGCATCGTCCCCGTCATCTCACTAACCAAAGAAAGCAATTCATGGCAATACTTACTGTCGTCGATCGCGCCACGCTTGATCCCGAGGGCCAGCAGGCCTATGACGAAGAAATCGCCCGCGTTGGTCGCGTGACCAACATGAAGGGCACCATCCTGCGCTCGTTGCCGGCGCACCGGGCTTATCACGGCTCGTACCTGATCAAGGCTGAACTGATCAAGCTGTTAGGCAAACGCGCCTTCAATGTCTATGCCAATGCGATCTCGTCGGCCTCGGACTGCATATTGTGTTACACCTTCTTCCGCCAGGCGCTCAAGGCCGACGGTATCGATCCGAAGGACTTCGTCGCCACCGAGACCGAGCAACTGCTGGCAGAGCTGGGCAGCGCCATCGGCGGTAATCGCGCCCATCAGTTAGACGCCGACCTCTGGCGCCGGCTGCGCGACACCTTCGACGATACCGCCATCGTCAACCTGATCGGTTTCGGCGGCACGATGGTGGCCACTAACATTTTCAACAGCGTACTTGAAGTCGACATCGACGACTATCTGCAGGAGCAATGATGACCGAGCGTAAAAAAACCTATTACGGCGTAAGCGTCGGCATCCTGATGGTGAAGACGCATTTCCGTCGCTACCTGGGCGACATCGGGCATGCCGGTACCTGGCCGTTTCCGGTGCAATACCGGATCGTGGAAGATGCCGTGCCGGCCAAGATGACCGAGCTGCACAACGCCAGCCTGCTGGAGCCGTTCAAGCGCGCCGCGCGTGAGCTGGTCGACGCCGGCGTGGATGGCATCACCACCACCTGTGGTTTCCTGTCGATCTATCAGCAGGAGCTGGCCGACTATTGCGGCGTACCGGTGGCCACCAGCAGCCTGTTGCAGGTGCCGCTGGTCAAGCGGCTGATCGCCTCGGACCGGCAGGTCGGGATCCTGACGTATAACGGCGATGCCCTGAGCGGCCAGTATCTTGAAGCCGTCGGCATTGCGGCCGATACGCCCGTGTACGGCATGCCCCAGGATTCCGAGTTCGTGCGCTCGATCAAGGAGGGCGACGACAACGTGTCCTATGCGACATTGAAGGATGAAGTGCTGGCGCTGGCCGGCAAGATGATCGCGGAGAACCCGAAGATCGGCGCCATCGTATCGGAATGCACCAATCTCGCGCCCTTCACGGCCGATATCCAGGAGCGCTTTGGCGTGCCGGTCTATGACACGGTGTCGATGGTCAACTGGTTCCATGCCGGGTTGCGTCCCCGCCGCTACGCGCCGGAGTAATTCTGGCGAGATTAGTGAAGTAAGGAAAAAAGGAGCTTGCCGCGGCAAGCTCCTTTTTTATCGACTAACTGTTTCCTGATGATGCTGGTGATTACCAGGAAGGGATCACGGTGCCGTTGAACTTGGTGATGATCAGTTGCTTGATCTGTTCCGACTCGAAGATCTTGATGAAGCGCGCAATGCGTGGATCGTCCTTGCGGTCGGCGCGTGCGGCCCAGATGATGGCCCACAGGGAAGACTTGTCTTCCAGCAGCAGCGCATCCTTGGGGTTGAGGCCGGCCAGCACGCCCTTGTTGAGGGTCACGACGCCGGCATCGATATCGACCAGCACACGTGGCACCTGCACTTCATCGAGCGGCACGATCTTGAGCTTTTTCGGATTGTCGATGACATCGCCCAGGCCGGCATTGGCGCCGGCTTCCGGACGCAGCTTGATCAGGTTGGCCTTTTGCAGCAGCACCAGGGCGCGCGCTTCGTTGGCGGGATCGTTGGGAACGGCCACCTTGGCGCCGGCGGGCAACTGGTCGAGCGACTTGTACTTGGCCGAATACACGCCAGCCGGTGCGACATAGCTGGGTTTGATCGACACGATCTTATAGCCGCGCGACTCATTCTGTTTTTGCATGTAGGGCACATGCTGGAAGTTGTTCAGGTCGATGTCACCGGCCTGGGTCGCTTCGTTGATCTGTGTCGGTTCGGTGAATTCGATAACCTTTACGGCGAAGCCTTCGGCATTGGCGATCTTGGCGGCGGCTTGCAGGAAGTCGCTGTAAGGCCCGGGCGAAGCGCCTACCCGCAGCGGTGCATCGGCGGCGGTAGCGGAATTGATCGAGAAGGAGAAGGCGACCGCTGCGCACAGCAGGGTCCTGGAAGCAGCGCTGATGAAATCCACGAACGACTTTCTTGTTGAAGGAGAGTGGGGATTCTATCGACGGGGAGAGGGGATGCGAACGACGGATTTTGCAGGTGGTTATTTGGTTTTTGAGTTTGGCGCTGCGGATTTTTCTGGGAACGTTGTGACGTGGCACTTCACTTGAGAAATGAAGCGACCACGGGCGTGTTCCTGTTCCATTCAGAGAGCAACACGGTTTGTGCTGCTTTTCTATCTAACTCCTTCTGGCCACCATGGTTCGAAGTCATTGAGGTCGGTCCCATGAGGTGCGTACCATTTTTTCTTTGTTGCATCCCACCGAGCCCCTTTCGATTTCGCTTTATCTTTGTCGGCGAACGGGACGTTTAGATACATTGCGGCCTTGCTATCGCCCAATGCCACGGCTTTAACGGCTGCCGGCTCGTTTCTCTTCTGTTTAGTCGAGGCTGCGGGGCTGTTGCTGGCGTTGAAATCACTCATTGGGGCTTCACCCAGCTCTAGCGTGGTCCCATCAGCGAGTGTTTCAGTCACGAAAACACCTTTGTCTGTCTTAACGAAGGTTTTGTAAGGTGGGTCAAACGGCGGATCATTTTGCATGGTCGGGGAGGTGCAGAGTAATTTAGGCTCAAGTGTACACAAGGGCATGCTGATGACCTACCCCCAGGAATTAGCTACATCCGGCTGTACGTCAATAAACAAAAAACCCGCTGTCTCCAAAGAGAACAACGGGTTTTCGAAATGTCCTTGTAGACTTCAAAGGACTGATATTTTGGTGGAGGCGGCGGGAATCGAACCCGCGTCCGCAAGCACTCTACAGACAGTTCTACATACTTAGCGCTGCCATTTGTTTTAACCCCAACGACGCGGACGCGCACGCTTCGTTACGGCGAGTCACCTTAGATTTAACCCCGAACCAAGTGACCCGGCCCGGAGCGATTCCTTGTAAATGACTCTACTGCTGTTTTACCAGCCTACCCCAAGGAAGAAGTAGTGTAGAGCAAACGGGGATTAAGCCGCTTGTGCGTACGAGTTATCGTTAGCAGTTATTACTTGTCTGATTGGATTTACGAGGTAGTCAGGCCTCGGTATGCCCTGCGCTGCTTTGCAACCCACGTCGAAACCAAGTCGCCCCCGCAGAAAGTGGATTATATCTCATTGTATGGGCGAACACGCAGACATCAAGGCCGCGTGTTGCCAAACCAATGGGGCGATCTCACTGAATGTTGAGGTCGACCCGGCTGGTCGGCTCCTTGGCCGGGATGCCGTCGGCGTTGAGCTTGGGCGCGATCAGGAAGATCCGAGCCGGTGGGATCACGCTCTGCTCCTGCAGGTAGCCCCGGATCTGGTCGGCGCGGCGCTGGGCCAGGTTGCGCAAATCATCTGCGGTGACCTCGGTGTTGTCGATAATCAACTTGTGCATCTCTTCGGCCGGCAACGACTTGGTCAGGCCCACCACATTGCGCGGCTTCTTGAACTTGCCTTCCTTGTACACCCGCTCCAGATATTGCGCCCGCTCGGCCGCGCTGATCTGCACCGGACCCGACGGTTGTCCTTCTTCTTCAATCAGGTCGCGACGCTTGAAGCCGCGCATCTGGCGATTCAGGGCTTCTTCGCGCAGGCCCGGATCATCCACCTTGGGATCGACCCGCCCGGTGATGTCGAGCTTGATGCCGGGACGCTCGTTGAGCGCATAGCCCAGGGCATCGAGCTTCTTGCGGATCTCCGGGGTGATCTCGGAGGAGCCCGGCTCGAATTCGATATAACGCAGTTCGCCAATGCCTTCCGAGCTGTTGAACATCGAGCCGATCAGCGCAAACGGCGACGTCACCGCCTTGACGATCAGGTTGACGAACACCCGCATGATGATGCCGCCCACCGAAAACTCGGGGTCCGACAATGAGCCCGAAATCGGCAGGTTGAGATTGATGTTGCCGTCGCGGTCCTTGAGCAACGATACCGCCAGCATCACCGGCAACTTGGTGGCCTCGGGGCTGTCGACCCGCTCGCCAAAAGTTAATTGTTCGATGCGGACATCGTTCTCGGCGACCAGCTTGTCGTTCTCGATCTTGTACTGCACATCCATCGACAACTTGCCCTTGGTGATCGCATACCCGGCGTACTTGGCGGAGTAGGGCGTCAGGCGTGGCAGCTGCACGCCGTTGGCGCTGGCCTTGATGTCGAGGAACATCGGCTTGAACAAGGGATTGAGCGTGCCGGAAATCTGCAGCGGGGCATCGTCGTCGACCTTGCCGGTGATGTTGACCGGCGCCGGTTGCGGCTTGTCCGATGAGATCGCGCCAATGGTGCCGGCCAGGCCGGTCATGTTGGCGGTGTAGTTGGGTTTGACGAAGTTGTCGGTGTAGTTGATGTTGCCCCCGGCCAGCTTGATCTGGCCGACGCGAATCTGCGCCGCGTCTGCGCTGGGCGCGCTGGTCACGGGCGCCGCCGAGGTGGTGGTGTTGCGCGTGGTGCTGGCGCCCTTGCCGCTGTCTTTATCGCTGCTCTTGCTGGCGTCGGTGATCGAACCCTGTGCGCCGGCATCGGCGACCAGGATGTCCTGCAGGTTCAGGCGGCCCTTGTCCGAGAGGATGGCGCGGGCATAGAAATTGGAGAGGTTGACCTGCTCCAGCGATACCTGGGGGCGCCCGCCCAGGCGCGCCTGGATGCCGTTCAATTCAAGCGTGCGCCAGCGCAGGAAGTCGGTGGCGCTGAGCTTGTCCTGCATGCGCAGGTTGCCGATCGTGGCGTTGCCGTTATAACTGAGCGCGAAACGCTGCTGGTTCACCGGCGGGGTCAGCGCCAGCTTGCCGCGGGCGCTCAGCAAACCGCTATTGAGCGTGACATTGAGCACGTTCGAAAAGTAACCCTGGAATGGCGCTATCGGCAGGTTCTGGCCATCCAGGTCGAGATCGATGCTCTTGAGCCCGGCTGCCGCCTGGCCCGTCACGGATAACTTGCCGCTCTTGTCGAACTGGGCCTGCAAACTAAGCCTGGTCGGCGCGTCGAGCTGGCTCGACAGGTTTTGCACCTGCAGATTGATGCCATGGATCTGTAATTGCGATTTAGCACCCGCGCTGGCATCGGCAAAATCGATTCGGCTGTCGACGACGCTGAAGGTGCCCAGGCGTGCTTGCCATTGCGGGGCGGCCGCGCGCTTGCTGCTGTTGTTACCATTGCTGCCGTTGCCGGCGACCGGCGCAGGCGTTGCGCTTACCGCAGGCGCCACGCTGTCGTTGGTCGCTTGCAGGCGTTGCAGGTTGAAGTTGCCGTCGTCCTCGCGGCGGATATTGCCCGCCAACCCGGTAATGCGCACCGCCTCGGCGTCAGCCCGGCGCGCCGCCAGATCGAGCGAGGCCTTCTGCAAGGCGATGGATTTGACCGTGATGGCCTGGTTGCCCTTGTCCGTCGGTTGCAGCTTCAATTGTTCCAGTGTTAGTCCCAGGTCACTCACTTTCAATGCGCCCTGCGCAAACTGCACGCCCGCCGCGCCCGACAGCTTGCCCGATGCCTTGGCGGCCAGCGCGCCATTGAGGTAGGCCTGGTAGCCCGCCAGTTCGATGCCTTCGAGCGTGGCGCGGCCCTCCAGGTTGCTGCTCAGCGCATTGAGCTTGCCTTCGAAACCCAGGCGGCCCTGGCCGTTCTCGACGGCGCTCAGTTTCAGTGTCGCCGGTGCGGCATTGGCGGCGGTCGACAACTGGGCGGCATCGATGTCGATCTTGCTGAGTTTGATGTCTTGCGCGGGCTTGGCGTTGGCTTCGTCACGCCAGTTGATCTGGCCCTCACGCACCAGCAACTGGCGCACGACGATGGCGCGCTCCGGTGTGTCGGCGGCGGGTTTGGCGGCGGCACTGTCGCTGTTCGCCGCGGCGGGAGGGCGCTTGCCGGGGGGCTGCGCCAGCGCGGCTAACCAATTGATCTGGCCACGTGCGTTCATGGCGGCCCACACCTGGGGCTGGTCGAGGCGCAGTTCGCTGATCTCGCCGCTGGCGTTGAGTACGTCGAACTGGTTCAAGCGTGCCGACAAGCGCTGGGCCTTCAGTAGTTGCGTCTGCTCACGGCTTTGCAGCGATACGTCATCGAGCACGATGTCGCCCGACAGCGCCACCTTCGGCTTGCCCTCGGCGCGGTTGAAGGACAGGTCGAGCTTGGTCGACAGCTTGGCGCTGGCCAGTTTGAGCGGCAGTTCCGTGGGAACGAATGGAAGGTAGCTAACGATGTCGAGCTGGTCGACATCGATGGCAAAGGACGATTCCTGCGAACTGATGAATGGCTTGCTGCGGCCCTTCAGGTGAAACGGGGTGCCGTTGACGGTGGCCGACAATTGCGGTTGCACGAAGCTGTCGATGCTGCCGCCCAGGTTGGAGATGAACGGCAGGCCCAGTTGCAGCGTGGCGATATCGATCTGCTTGCCGGTGACCTTGTCGTCGAAGCGGATGCGGCCACCATCCAGTTGCACGTTGGCCAGCGAGAAGTGGGCTTCGCCTTCGCTCTTGGGCAATGCGGCGATGCGATCGAGAATGTCGGAAAAGTTATAGTGGCCGGCGCCGTTGGCGTCGATGCGCACGACGTGGAGGTCGGGCTTGCTCAGGCGCAGTTCATCCAGCACCGGCGCCAGGCGAAATAACGATGCCGAGGACGCATTGACCAGCAGGCTTTGCGCGGTGAAGAAGGGGGTCTTGCCGTCGGCTTCGAAGAGCGTGATGTCGGCGGCGGTCAGCGCCAGGCGAAACGGATTGAAGCTGACGTCGCCGATGGTCAACTTGCGCCCGATCTTTTCTTCGGTCTGGGCGCTGGCGATCTTCTTCACATACGAGGGCAACGCCAGCCAGCTGACCAGCGCCAATACCAGCAGCGCCAGCACTGCCCAGGCCAGCCAGCGTAACGGGCGGCGCAGTCGCTGCCATGGCCATTGTCTGAATTTAGCTGCGAGGTGCGCCTGGCTCATGCTGGATTCCCTTTTCTTGTTGCCGCGCATCGAATGGACGATGCAGTTAGTTCGGATGACGACCACTGCGTGGCGTCATCCCAAGGGCATCATTCTAATGCGAGGTTGCAGAATCCGGCAGGTCGGTTCAGTCGAGCAGCGTGAGCAGGTCCAGCGGTGCGTGCAGCAGGGCGTCGGCATTCCAGGCGGCCGGCTCGGTATGGCCGCAATAACCCCAGGCCGCAGCGATGGTCGGCATGCCGGCGGCACGACCGGCCTGGATGTCGCGCAGGTCGTCGCCGACATACCAGCAATCCTCGGGCGCCAGTTGCAGCCGGCTGGCTGCTTCCAGCAGCGGCGCGGGGTGCGGCTTGGCGTGCGGGGTGGTGTCGCCGCAGACGATGCAGCCGCTGTGGCCGAGGCCGATGCTGGGCACCAGCGGTTCGGTAAAGCGAGTGGCTTTGTTGGTCACGATGCCCCAGGCCAGGCCGCGCGCTTCAAGTTGGGACAGCAATTCGGGCACGCCATCGAACAGGCTGCTATGCACCGTCATGTTGGCGGCGTAGCGGTCGAGAAAGCGTACGCGCAGGTCTTCGTACTGGTCGTCGCCGGGATGGATGTCGAGCGCGGCGCCGATCAGGCCACGGGCGCCGGCCGAGGCGACCGGACGCAATGTGTCGTAGGGCGCAGGCGGCAGGCCGCGTTCGGCGCGCAGGAAGTTGGCGGCAGCGGCCAGGTCGGGGGCGGTGTCGGCGAGGGTGCCGTCAAGGTCGAACAGGATCGCACGCGGCGCTCGGAGTGGCATGGTCGATGAAGTGGGAAGTGAAAGGGGCAAATCGAAAAACGGATGCCGCACAGGCGGCATCCGGCGATGCATCGCTGACGGTTATTCCAGCGGCCGGGTACAGGCCACCAGATAATTGACGTCGGTGTCGCTGTTGAGCGAATAGATCTGGGTGAGCGGGTTGTAGCTCATGCCCTTGAAGCCATCGATGTCGAGTTCGGCCTGGCGAATATAGTGCGCCAACTCGGCCGGCGTGATGAACTTGGCGTAGTCGTGCGTGCCCTTGGGCAGCAGGCGTAACAGGTATTCGGCGCCGAGGATGGCAAACAGGTAGGACTTGGGATTGCGGTTCAGCGTCGAGAAGAACACCTTGCCACCCGGTTTGACCAGCGTGGCGCAGGCGCGCACGATCGACGCCGGGTCGGGTACGTGCTCGAGCATCTCCATGCAGGTGACGATATCGAACTGGCCCGCTTCGCGCGCGGCCATGTCTTCGGCGGCGATCTTTTCGTAACGCACCTGCACGCCGGATTCCATGCTGTGCAGGTCGGCCACCTTCAACGCTTTTTCGGACAGGTCGATGCCGGTCACGTCGGCGCCCTTGGCCGCCATCGATTCGGCCAGGATGCCGCCGCCGCAACCGATGTCGATCACACGGCGCCCGGCCAGCGGGGCGCGCGCGTTGATCCATTCGAGGCGCAACGGATTGATTTCGTGCAAGGGACGGAATTCGGAACTGGGGTCCCACCAGCGATGGGCCAGTTCACTGAATTTCTGGATTTCCTGAGGATCTGCATTGGTAGTCATGCTGCCAATGATAGCCGAAACCGCGCAAAACGTTGGGATGCTGAAAATCAAATGGTCATAAAAAAACCCCGCCGAAGCGGGGTTTTCACAGAGCCTTGCAGCGTAAAACCGATTACTTGCGGGTACCCACAACTTCGATTTCAACGCGACGGTTCTTAGCGCGGCCAGCTGCAGTCTTGTTGTCTGCAACAGGTTGCGACTTGCCCTTGCCTTCAGTGTAGACGCGGTTGGCTTCAACACCCTTCGAGACCAGATAGGCCTTGACGGATTCAGCGCGACGGACCGACAGCTTCTGGTTGTAAGCAACGGAACCGACCGAGTCAGTGTGACCGACGGCGATGATGACTTCCAGGTTGATGGCCTTCAGGTTACCGACCAGTTCGTCCAGCTTCGACTTGCCAGCTGGCTTCAGAGTAGCCTTGTCGAAATCGAAGAATGCGTCAGCAGCGTAGGTGACTTTTTCCGATGTCGGAGCAGCAGCCACTGGAGCTGGTGCAGGTGCCGGAGGAGCGGCGGCGGCCACTGCCGGTGCAGGCGGCTCTTCGCATGGGCCGTTTACATAGGCGGTTTGCCAGCACAGACCGTAACCGCTGCGGGTTACAACGTCGCGACCATCTTGCAGATACAGGCTGCCTGGACGGACTTTGATGTCCTTATTTTCCTGAGCGGTGGCAGTCAGTGCGATGGCTGCGGACGCAGCAGCGAAGACGAGTTTTGCTAATTTGTTCATGTTTCTCCTCTCGGGTGAGATATCCGCAGATAAACTGCGCTACAAGATTACGACATCAAAAATGAATAATATCATGTGTTTAGATCCTCGCAGGACCCCTTCTATAGGGGGCTTGCGATGAACTTAGTCGCCATTCTGCCACACGGATTGCCCTTGAGCGATGCTTGCCAATTGGTCCAGTCGACGTTTTTGGGACTGTGTTGTTTCTGCGCAACGAGATTTTTGGCGGCCGTTTTCGTTCCTTTGAAGCCTGAAAAAAGCTGGTTTTGGCAAGAAAATCCTTATTTTTCATGCAGTTCGCTCGATCCTGGTCGACTGCTCGCATTTGGTGCGGCGTCCGCCTGGCGATTTTCGGGTGGCTCAGGCACCTCCCGATAGCGCCGCGCCGAAAAAGCTGCTTGCTCCGTTATTGCCTGGAAAAGCGCTGCAGCATCGTTGGCCGCGCGGCGGTGTTTCCCGGGTGGAATTTTTCGGGCGGCCCAACTGCTTATATATATAGGTGGTTCGCGCATAGCGGGTGGTGGCGCCCCGAACGCGGTTCGACGCCACTCCCGAGGCGGGCGGCGAGCGCCTGCGAGGCTCGGATTGGGCCTGCGGCGTGCTAGAATACGCTGTTCAGAATACGCCATGGGCCAGGCCCGCTCGATTGCAGATTTTGCAGTCGGGAAACATCTTTCGACTCTCCAATGGATCAATTCGCTAAAGAAACCATCCCCATTTCCCTCGAAGAAGAGATGCGCAAGAGTTACCTCGATTACGCCATGAGCGTAATTGTGGGGCGGGCATTGCCGGATGTGCGCGACGGCCTCAAGCCGGTGCACCGCCGCGTGCTGTTCGCCATGCACGAGATGAACAACGTCTGGAACCGGCCGTTCGTCAAATGTGCTCGCGTGGTCGGTGAAGTCATGGGTAAGTATCACCCGCACGGTGATGCGTCGATCTACGACACGCTGGTGCGCATGGCGCAAGACTTCTCGCTGCGCTACACGCTGGTCGACGGCCAGGGCAACTTCGGTTCGATCGACGGCGACGGTGCTGCGGCGATGCGTTATACCGAGTGCCGCCTGGACAAGATCGCCAACGAGCTGCTGGCCGATATCGAAAAGGAAACCGTCGATTTCGTCCCCAACTACGACGGCAAAGAGAAAGAGCCATCGGTCCTGCCGACGCGCATCCCGAACCTGCTGGTCAATGGTTCGTCGGGTATTGCCGTGGGTATGGCCACCAACATCCCGCCGCACAACATCACCGAGGTGATCAATGCGGCGTTGCACCTGCTGTCCAACGAGCAGTGCACCATCGATGAACTCATCGAGATGATCCCGGCGCCGGACTTCCCGACCGGCGGCATCATCTATGGCGTCAGCGGCGTGCGCGATGGCTATCGCACCGGCCGTGGCCGCGTGATCATGCGCGCCAAGACCCACTTCGAAGAGTTCGGTCGCGAAGGCCGCACCGCCATCATCGTTGATGAGCTGCCGTACCAGGTCAACAAGAAGGCCTTGCTCGAGCGGATCGCCGAGCTGGTGCGCGACAAGAAGCTCGAAGGCATTTCCGACATGCGCGACGAGTCCGACAAGTCGGGCATGCGGGTGGTGATCGAGCTCAAGCGGGGCGAAGTCCCCGAGGTCGTGCTCAACAACCTCTACAAGCAGACCCAGCTGCAAGACACCTTCGGCATGAACATGGTGGCGCTGGTCGACGGCCAGCCGCGCCTGCTGAACCTGAAGCAGTTGCTCGACTGCTTCCTGTCGCACCGTCGCGAAGTGGTCACGCGCCGTACCGTGTTCGAATTGCGCAAGGCGCGCGAGCGCGGCCACGTGCTCGAAGGCCTGGCCGTGGCGCTGGCCAATATCGATGACTTCATCGCCATCATCCGCGCCGCACCGACGCCGCCGGTGGCCAAGTCCGAACTGATGGCGCGTGCCTGGGATTCGTCCACGGTGCGCGAGATGCTGGCGCGTACCGGCGAGAGCAGTGCCGGTGGTATCGAGGCGTTCCGTCCCGAAAACCTGCCTAGCCACTACGGTATCCAGTCCGACGGCCTGTACAAGCTGTCCGACGAGCAGGCCCAGGAAATCCTGCAGATGCGTCTGCAACGCCTGACCGGCCTGGAGCAGGACAAGATCGTCAACGAGTACAAGGATGTGATGGCGCAGATCGCCGACCTGCTGGATATCCTGTCCAAGCCGGCCCGCGTGACCATCATCATCACCGACGAACTCAATGCCGCCAAGAACGAATACGGTATCGGCAACAAGGACGAGCGTCGTTCCAGCATCGAACTCAACGCCACCGACCTCGGCACCGAAGACCTGATCACGCCGCAAGACATGGTGGTGACCTTGTCGCACACCGGTTACATGAAGTCGCAGCCGGTCTCCGAATACCGTGCGCAAAAGCGCGGCGGACGCGGCAAGCAGGCCATGGCGACCAAGGACGACGACTGGATCGACCAGCTCTTCATCGCCAATACGCACGACTACATCCTGTGCTTCTCCAACCGTGGCCGCCTGTACTGGCTCAAGGTGTGGGAAGTGCCGCAGGGTTCGCGCAATTCGCGCGGCAAGCCTATCGTCAACATGTTCCCGCTGCAGGATGGCGAGAAGATCACCGTGGTGCTGCCGCTGTCGGGCGTCAATCGCACCTTCCCCGACGACCGTTACGTGTTCATGGCCACCAGCCTGGGCACCGTCAAGAAGACGCCGCTGTCCGACTTCAGCAATCCACGCAAGGCCGGCATCATCGCGGTCGACCTGGACGATGGCGACTTCCTGATCGGCGCGGCGCTGACCGATGGCGCACATGACGTGATGCTGTTCTCCGACTCCGGCAAGGCAGTGCGCTTCGACGAGAACGACGTGCGTCCGATGGGCCGTACCGCACGCGGTGTGCGCGGCATGAACCTGGACGAAACGCAGCAGGTGATCGCGCTGCTGGTGGCAGAAAACGAGCAGCAGTCGGTGCTCACGGCCACCGAAAACGGCTTCGGCAAGCGCACGCCGATCACCGAGTACACGCGTCATGGTCGCGGCACCAAGGGCATGATCGCGATCCAGACCAGCGAACGCAACGGCAAGGTGGTGGCCGCCACGCTGGTCGAGCCGCGTGACGAGATCATGCTCATCACCACCGGTGGCGTGCTGATTCGCACCCGCGTGGCCGAGATCCGCGAAATGGGCCGCGCGACCCAGGGTGTGACCCTGATTGCGGTCGAAGACGGCACCAAGCTGTCGGGCCTGCAACGGGTGATGGAATCCGACGTCGAGGATGAGCGTCTGGATGAAGTCGATGGCACTGACGGTGCCGAGGGCGCAGCCAGTGGCGAAGCGGCCGGCAGCACCCCAGCCGCCGACGAGTGACCCCTTGAACGCAAGGCGGCGCACCGGGTCCGGTCGCCGCCTTTTTTGATTGTGATCTGAGTCATGGTTTACAACTTTTCCGCAGGTCCCGCGGTATTGCCCCGCGAAGTGCTGCAACAGGCAGCAGACGAGATGCTGGACTGGCACGGCAGTGGCATGTCGGTGATGGAAATGAGTCACCGCGGTCGCGAATACATGTCCATCATCGAGGCCGCGCTGGCCGATGTGCGCGAGCTGTTTGCGATTCCGTCGAACTACAAGGTGCTGTTCCTGCAGGGCGGCGCCATTGCCGAGAACGCCATCATCCCGATGAACCTGGCTGCCTTGCGCTCGCCAGCGGGCAAGCGCGAAGCGGGCGTGGCCGACTACATCGATACCGGCTCGTGGTCGACCAAGTCGATCAAGGAAGCGGCGCGCTATTGCCGCGTCAACGTGGCTGCATCGTCGGCGCCGCAGAAATTTGCCGCCATTCCGCCGCGCGCCGAGTGGAAGCTGTCCAGCGATGCGGCCTATGTCCACATCTGCACCAACGAGACCATCGACGGCGTCGAATACCAGTTCATCCCCGATGTGACGGCCGACACCAACGGCGCGCCGCTGGTGGCCGACATGTCGTCGCATATCCTGTCGCGGGAAGTGGACGTGTCGAAATACGGCGTGATCTACGGTGGCGCCCAGAAGAACATCGGCCCGGCCGGCCTGACCTTGGTGATCGTGCGCGAAGACCTGCTGGGTCATGCTCTGCCGTTCTGCCCGTCGGCCTTCGACTGGAAGATCGTGGCCGACAACGATTCGATGTACAACACGCCGCCGACCTACGCGATCTATATCGCCGGGCTGGTGTTCCAGTGGTTGAAGCGCCAGGGCGGCGTGGCCGCCATGGAACAACGCAACATCGCCAAGGCCAACCTGCTGTACGGCTACCTGGACAGCACCGAGTTCTACAGCAACCGGATTGCCCACGATTGCCGCTCGCGCATGAACGTGCCGTTCTTCCTGCGCGACGAATCACTGAATGACTCCTTCCTCGCCAGCGCCAAGGAGCGCGGGCTGCTGCAGCTGAAAGGCCACAAGTCGGTCGGCGGCATGCGTGCATCGATCTACAACGCGATGCCCATCGAGGGCGTACAGGCCCTGGTCGACTACCTCAGGGACTTCGAAGCAAAACACGGCTGAAGCACGGGCGGCGACAGCCGACCCGCACCAGAAAGAGCAAGATGAGTGACGACAAGTTGTTGCCGCTGCGCCAGAAGATCGATTCCATCGATGCGCAGCTTCTCGACCTGCTCAACCAGCGCGCCCGCGTCGCGCAGGAAGTGGGTCATGTCAAGGCCGAGACCAATGCGCCGGTATTTCGCCCGGAGCGTGAAGCGCAGGTGCTGCGCCGCGCCGCCGAGCGCAATCCCGGGCCGCTGCTGGGCACCGACATCCAGACCATTTTCCGTGAGGTGATGTCGGCCTGTCGCGCGCTGGAGAAGCGGGTGGTGGTGGCCTATCTCGGGCCGGCCGGCACCTTCAGCGAACAGGCGGTGTACCAGCAGTTCGGCCATGCCATCGAAGGCCTGCCCTGTGCCTCGATCGATGAAGTGTTCCGCGATGCCGAGGCCGGCACGGCCGATTTCGGCGTGGTGCCGATCGAGAATTCCAGCGAAGGCGTGATCAACCGCACGCTCGACCTGCTGTTGCAGACGACCCTGACCATCAGTGGCGAGGTGTCGATTCCGGTGCATCACAGCCTGATGACGCGCGACGGTGCGATGACCGGCGTCACCCGCATCTGCGCGCATTCGCAGGCGCTGGCGCAATGCAATGCCTGGCTCAACCAGAACTATCCCGGCATCGAGCGCCAGGCCGTGGCGTCGAACGCCGAAGCGGCGCGCATGGCCAGCGAAGACCCGAGCGTGGCGGCCATCGCCGGCGCCATCGCCGGGCAGAAGTACAACCTGCAAACCGTCAACGCCCATATCCAGGACGATCCGCACAATCGCACCCGTTTCGCGGTGATCGGGCGCCTGCGTACCGCGCCGTCGGGGCGTGACCAGACCTCGATCGTGCTGTCGGTGCCCAACAAGGCCGGCGCCGTCCACAGCCTGCTGGCGCCGCTGGCCACGCATGGCGTGTCGATGAGTCGTTTCGAGTCGCGTCCGGCGCGCATGGGGGCGTGGGAATACTACTTCTACGTCGACCTCGAAGGTCACGAACAAGACCCGAAGGTGGCCCTGGCGCTGGCCGAACTGAAGCAGAACGCAGCCTTCTTCAAGTTGCTCGGCTCCTATCCGCTGGGCCTGTAATCGCAGGGCCTGTAACTGCACCGGCGCGCCGCCCATCGGCGGCGCTGCTTTACCTGTCGAATTGAAAGCGCATCATGTCCAAACAACTCGCTCCCGCATACGTACGCGCCATCGCACCCTATCAGGCTGGCAAGCCGATCTCTGAAGTGGCGCGTGAATTCGGGCTGGACGAGGCGGCCATCGTCAAGCTGGCCTCCAACGAAAATCCGCTTGGCATGCCCGAATCGGCCAAGCTGGCCATGCAACAGGCCGTGGCCGAACTCGGTCGCTATCCGGACGCCAACGGTTTCGAGCTCAAGGCTGCCATCAGCGCCAAGTACGACGTGCCGCAGAGCTGGGTCACGCTGGGCAATGGCAGCAACGACATCCTCGAGATCGCCGCGCACGCCTTCGTGCAGGCCGGGCAGTCGGTGGTGTATGCGCAGTACGGTTTCCTGGTGTACGCGCTGGCGACCCAGGCCGTCGGCGCGCGTGCCATCGAAGTGCCGGCCAGGGATTTCGGTCACGACCTCGACGCCATGGCCGCGGCCATCGACGCCGATACGCGCCTGGTGTACCTGGCCAATCCCAACAACCCGACCGGCACCTTCGTGACGGCGGCGCAGCTCGAGGCATTCCTGGCGAAGGTCCCGGCAGACGTTGTGGTGGTGCTGGACGAAGCCTATAACGAATACCTGGCGGCGGAGCACCAGTACGAATCGACCGCCTGGGTGCGCAAGTATCCCAACCTGGTCGTGTCGCGCACCATGTCGAAGGCCTATGGCCTGGCCGGCTTGCGGGTCGGGTTTGCGATTGCGCAGCCCGAAGTGACCGATCTGATGAACCGCATCCGCCAGCCGTTCAACGTCAACTCGCTGGCGCAGGCAGCGGCCATCGCCGCGCTCAATGACCAGGCGTTTCTGGCCCGTAGCGCCGACGTCAATCGCGCCGGCTACGCGCAGCTGACGGCGGCCTTCGATGCGCTCGGCCTGCGCTTTGTGCCCTCGTTCGGCAACTTCGTGCTGGTGCAGGTGGGTGAGGATGACGGCGCTGGTGCCCGGGTCAACCTGGCGCTGCTCAAGCAGGGCATCATCGTGCGGCCGGTGGCCAACTACGGCCTGCCGCAATGGCTGCGCGTGTCGATCGGCCTGCCGGAAGAAAATGCCGCCTTCATCGGCGCCCTGAAAACCGTTCTTGCCTGAGTCTGCCGTGTTCAAGAAAGTCGTCATTTTCGGTGTCGGTCTGATCGGTGGCTCCTTTGCGCTGGGCTTGCGCGGCGCGGGCGTCGCCGCGCACATCGTCGGCGTCGGCCGCTCGGCCGACAGCCTGGCGCGGGCGCAGGCGCTGGGCATCATCGATGAAGTCGCCACTGATCCGGCCCTGGCCGTGCAGGGCGCCGACCTGGTCCTGCTGGCCGCGCCCGTGGCGCAGACCGAATCCATACTCGCCTCCATCGCGCCTTACCTGGCGGACGATGCCATCGTGACCGACGCCGGCAGCACTAAATCCGATGTAGTGGCGGCGGCCCGCAGTGCGCTGGGCGCGCGGGTCGCGTGTTTCGTGCCGGCCCATCCGATTGCCGGTGGCGAACGTCACGGCCCCGAGGCGGCGCTGGCCGACCTGTACCGGGGCAAGAAGGTGGTGATTACCGCCTTGCCCGAAAATGCGACCGCCGACATCGAGCGGGTAGCGGCCGCATGGCGTCATTGCGGGGCCGTGATCCATCACCTGTCGCCGCAGGAGCACGATGCCGTGTTTGCCTCGGTCAGCCATCTGCCCCATGTGCTGGCGTTTGCCCTGGTCGACGATATCGCCAGCAAGCCCCATGCGGCCACGCTGTTTCAGTATGCGGCCAGCGGTTTTCGCGATTTCACCCGGATTGCCGGTTCGTCGCCCGAGATGTGGCGCGACATTACCCTGGCCAACCGCGATGCCCTGTTGACCGAGGTCGACGCCTATCTGGTGCAGTTGAGCGCCATGCGCGAGTTGATCGCCGTCGGCGATGGCGCCGCGCTGACCGACATCTATGCCAATGCCCAGCGCGCGCGCCTGCAGTGGGCGGCCACCATCGAGGCTGCCGAGCGCAAGCCATCCTGAGGCGCAGCCGTCTACGTCTACAATGCACAAGGCGCCAGATCGCTGGCGCCGAACCCCCAACCCCTTTGCCTATGCCGATGAAACAGCCATCCTATCCCCGTCATCTTGATCTCGCGCCGGTGCCGCACATGCAGGGCGCAGTCAAGCTCCCGGGTTCCAAGAGCATTTCCAACCGGATCCTGCTGCTGGCTGCGCTGGCCGGCGGCACCACTCGCATCTTCGAATTGCTGGCATCCGACGATACCCTGGTGATGCTGATGGCGTTGCAGCAACTGGGCGTCAAATGGGAGCAGATCGAAGGCACCCAGGATTACATCGTGCACGGCGTCAACGGCGTCTTGCCGGTGCACCAGGCCGATTTGTTCATGGGCAACGCCGGCACTGCCATCCGTCCGCTGACGGCGGCGCTGGCCGTGCTGGGTGGCGACTACACCCTGCATGGCGTGCCGCGCATGCACGAGCGCCCGATCGGCGACCTGGTCGATGCCCTCAATGCGGTCGGCATGCATATCGACTACACCGGCAATCCGGGGTATCCACCGCTTCATATTCGCCGTGGCGCGCTCAATTCGCATCGCATGAAGGTGCGCGGCAACGTGTCGAGCCAGTTCCTGACGGCGCTGCTGATGGCCGCGCCGCTGATGGCGCGCGACGAGCCGATGCATATCGAAGTGGTGGGAGAACTGATCTCCAAGCCCTATATCGAGATCACGCTGAACCTGATGCGCCGTTTCGGCATCGAGGTCGAACGCCAGGGATGGCAGCAATTCACCGTGCAGCCCGGCCAGCATTACCGCAGCCCCGGCAGCATCCACGTCGAGGGCGATGCGTCGTCGGCTTCCTATTTCCTGGCCGCTGGCGCGATTGCCGGTGGTCCGGTGCGGGTCGAAGGCGTGGGGCGCGACAGCATCCAGGGCGACGTGCGCTTCGTCGAGGCGCTGCAGCAGATGGGCGCCACCATCACGATGGGCGAGAACTGGATCGAAGCCAGCGCCAACGGCCCGCTCAAGGCCATCGATGCCGACTTCAATCATATCCCCGACGCCGCCATGACCATTGCGGTGGCGGCCTTGTACGCCGACGGCCCCAGCACCTTGCGCAATATCGGCAGCTGGCGCGTCAAGGAAACCGACCGCCTGTCGGCCATGGCGACAGAACTGCGCAAGCTGGGCGCGCAGGTGGAAGAGGGCGCTGATTACCTCACGGTGACGCCGCCGGCCGAGATCGCCAGCGCCACCATCGACACCTATGACGACCACCGCATGGCGATGTGTTTCTCGCTGGCGTCGCTGGACGGCGCGTTGCGCCGTGGCAACCGCATCCGTATCAACGATCCCAAGTGCGTGGCGAAGACCTTCCCCGATTACTTCGAGGTATTCAAAAAGATTGCCGAGCAGACTTTGATCTGATATTGATCACTGACGGCGAGGGGTAACTCGCCGATTATCTGTTTATATCTTTTAGAACGACGATAGTTTTCATGGACAAGCCAAAGACTCCGGTCATCACGATCGATGGCCCGACTGCCTCAGGCAAGGGCACCGTAGCGCAGCGGGTTGCTTCCACGCTGGGTTTTCACTACCTGGACTCGGGCGCACTGTATCGCCTGACGGCGCTATCGGCGCTGCGGCGCGACGTCGCGCTCAACGACGAGCACGCCCTGGCCAAGACCGCCGAGCACCTGCATTGCCATTTTGACGGCGCCCACATCTTCCTGGCCAATGAAGACGTGACCCAGGCAATCCGCGCCGAAGAGGTCGGCAATACCGCCTCGAAGATTGCTGCCTTGATAACGGTCCGCCAGGCCCTGTACAGCCTGCAGTTGTCGTTTCGCAAGCCGCCCGGTCTGGTAGCCGATGGCCGCGACATGGGTACGGTGATCTTTCCGACCGCCCGACTCAAGGTGTTTTTGACCGCAAGTGTGGAAGCGCGCGCATCGAGAAGATATAAGCAATTGATTGACAAGGGTTTTTCTGCTAATATTACCGACCTTTCGAGGGATTTGAGGGAGCGTGATGAGCGCGATATGAGTCGCTCGTCGGCTCCGTTGAAGCCCGCCGAAGGCGCCTATCATCTGGATACTTCCGAATTGACCGTCGAACAGGCGGTGCAGCAGGTGCTCAGCTGGTATGCCGCTTCAGGGCATTGATAGCGTGTGATGCGCTGCATGCCTGGCGGACGAGGCGAACGAATTTGTCGTGCAGGTTGTATGCAATGTTGAAATAAATGCAATAAAAGTATTAAACGTATCAAGCGTAATAAACGCAACAAACGCAAGTAAGCAGTCCAGCAGTACGTGCCCGAAGGATGCAAAGTCCCAAGGGCGTTGATAAACCTAACCCAGTATCCATGTCGCCGGCATTTGAGCGGGTGGCAGTGCAAGTCAAGACGATTGCATCGACAGATATTGGCCAATCTATCTTTTCATTTATGTCCACAACTACCGTTTTCGCTGCAGGCGTTGATACTGCCAGCGAGTTTGCTGCTCTGTTTGAAGAATCGCTGTCACGTCAGGACATGCGTTCTGGTGAAGTCATCTCCGCTGAAGTCGTCCGTCTCGACCACAATTTCGTGATCGTCAACGCCGGCCTGAAGTCGGAAGCCTTCATTCCTGTTGAAGAATTCAAGAACGACAATGGCGAAGTTGAAGTCCAGGTTGGCGACTTCATCTCGGTCGCTATCGAATCGCTGGAAAACGGCTTCGGCGACACCATCCTGTCGCGCGACAAGGCCAAGCGTCTGGCATCGTGGCTCTCGCTGGAAAAGGCGATGGAGTCCGGCGAGATCGTTACCGGTACTGTCAATGGCAAGGTCAAGGGCGGCCTGACTGTCCTGACCAACGGCATCCGTGCCTTCCTGCCGGGTTCGCTGGTCGACACCCGTCCGGTCAAGGACACTACCCCGTTCGAAGGCAAGACCCTGGAATTCAAGGTCATCAAGCTGGACCGCAAGCGCAACAACGTGGTGCTGTCGCGCCGCGCAGTGATCGAAGCCTCGATGGGCGAAGAGCGCGCCAAGCTGATGGAAACCCTGAAGGAAGGTACCGTCGTTACCGGTATCGTCAAGAACATCACCGACTACGGTGCGTTCGTCGACCTGGGTGGCATCGATGGCCTGCTGCACATCACCGACCTGGCATGGCGTCGTGTGCGTCACCCGTCGGAAGTGCTGTCGGTTGGCCAAGAAATCACCGCCAAGGTCCTCAAGTACGATCAAGAAAAGAACCGTGTCTCGCTGGGCGTCAAGCAACTGGGCGACGATCCATGGACTGGCCTGTCGCGTCGTTACCCACAAGGTACCCGCCTGTTCGGCAAGGTCACCAACCTGACCGACTACGGTGCATTCGTTGAAGTCGAGCAAGGCATCGAAGGCCTGGTGCACGTCTCCGAAATGGACTGGACCAACAAGAACGTGGCGCCGAACAAGGTTGTCCAGCTGGGCGACGAAGTCGAAGTCATGGTTCTGGAAATCGACGAAGAGCGTCGTCGTATCAGCCTGGGCATGAAGCAGTGCAAGCCGAACCCATGGGACGACTTCGCAATGAGCCACAAGAAGGGCGACAAGGTCCGCGGTTCGATCAAGTCGATCACCGACTTCGGCGTGTTCATCGGCCTGTCGGGCAACATCGACGGTCTGGTGCACCTGTCCGACCTGTCCTGGACCGAAGCTGGCGAAGAAGCCGTGCGCAAGTTCAAGAAGGGCGACGAACTGGAAGCCGTGGTCCTGGCCATCGACGTCGAGCGCGAACGCGTTTCGCTGGGCGTGAAGCAACTGGAAGGCGACCCGTTCAACAACTTCGCCGCCCTGAACGACAAGGGTGCGTTGGTGACCGGTACTGTCAAGTCGGTTGAAGCCAAGGGCGCAGTGATCGCGCTGAACGAAGAAGTCGAAGGCTACCTGCGTGCATCCGAAATCTCCCGCGATCGCGTGGAAGATGCCGGTACCCACCTGAAGGTCGGCGACAGCGTCGAAGCCCTGGTCATCAACATCGACCGCAAGGCTCGCAGCATCCAGCTGTCGATCAAGGCAAAGGACAACGCCGAGACTCAGGAAGCCATGCAAAAGATGTCGTCTGACTCCAGCGCAGCTTCCGGTACCACCAGCTTGGGCGCCCTGTTGAAGGCCAAGCTCGACAACAAGAACTGATTGTCCGGGCCACGATGACAAAGTCGGAGCTGATCGCCCGTCTGGCTGAGCGTTATCCGCAACTGGTAGCCAAGGATGCGGATTACGCGGTCAAAACCATACTCGATGCGATGGTCGATGCCTTATCGACCGGCCAGCGTATCGAGATCCGTGGTTTTGGCAGCTTTGCGCTCAACCGCCGCCCGCCGCGTATCGGTCGTAACCCCAAGTCCGGCGACAAGGTGATGGTGCCCGAAAAACGGGTGCCGCACTTCAAGCCCGGCAAGGAGTTGCGCGAGCGCGTGGACGCGATGGTCGGACAGCCAATCCGCGAGGATTGACCGACATGTCGTCGACCAGGTAATCCTGTTGTTGCAGCACTGCCGTTCAGTTGGCGCCAGGCATCGCGTGATGCCATGTAAAGACTGATCGGCAACATGAACGGCCTGGTAAAGGGCCGCTCAGAAATGAACGGCATCTTTGGATGCCGTTTTTTTTCACGTACAATTTCGCAAGACCCGTCGCCGTAACCCGCCACCGCCGCGTCGCGCTTTGTGCAAAGTGCACTGCCCCGCGTGTTGAAAGGACGGTACGATGGCTCGCTTCACCCATTTTCGACCAGTCAAAAAAGGATAGTCGCCATGAAAATAATCTCCAGATTGATCGCGGTCATCCTGTTCGTCGGCTTTTTCTTCTTTGCCTTGCGCAATACCCAGGAAGTGACGCTGCATTTCTTCCTCGGCTATGAACGCACCGATCCGCTGGTGCTGGTGCTGCTGGCCTTCTTCGTGGTCGGCGCGGTGCTGGGCGTACTGGCGATGACGCCCATCATGTTCCGCCATCGGCGCGAAGCCGCACGTCTCAAGAAAGCCCTGGCGCAAATCCACAAGCAGCAGGAAGCGATCGCCCAGGCCCAGGTTCAACCACCGTTGCCCGACAGCGTGATCACCGCGCAGCACATTCTCTAATTGAAACGTCTCTTGTATGGAATTTGAATTCTGGTGGTTGCTCGGCATTCCGGTCTTCTTCGGGCTGGGCTGGATTGCTGCGCGGGTTGATATCAACCAGCTGTTGTCCGAGTCGCGCACGCTGCCGCGCGGCTATTTCAAGGGCTTGAATTTCCTGCTCAACGAACAGCCCGACAAGGCCATCGACGCCTTCATCGAAATCGTCAAGCTCGACCCGGAAACGGTCGACCTGCATTTTGCGCTGGGTAACCTGTTCCGCCGTCGCGGCGAGACCGAGCGCGCCATCCGGGTTCACCAGAACCTGCTGGCCCGGCCCGACCTGCCGGCCGAGCATCATGGCCAGGCGCTCTACGAACTGGGCCAGGATTATCTGAAGGCCGGCTTGCTGGATCGTGCCGAAGAAACCTTCAACAAGCTCATCGATACCCAATACAGCGCCCAGGCCGGGCGCGCCCTGCTCGAGATCTACCAGCGCGAGAAGGAGTGGACACGCGCCATTTCGGCCGCCGAGATCCTGCAATCGACGGGCGCTGGCGGCCGCCAGCGCGAAATCGCCCAGTTCCACTGTGAACTGGCCGCCGATGAGCTGGTGCGCACCAACACCGACGCCGCCATTGCCTTGCTCGACCGCGCCCTGGCGGCAGACCGCAAGAGCGTGCGCGCCACCATGCTGATGGGCGACGCGCTGCGCGCCCGGGGCGATGTCGAAGGCGCCCTCGAGACCTGGCGCCGGGTCGAGCACCAGAGCGTGCCGCATACGGCGCTGGTGGCGCAGCGCCTGATGGATGGCTACCTGGCCGTGGGCCGTCCCCAGGAAGGCATCAACCTGTTGCGTGCCTACCTGGCCGAAGCGCCTTCGATCGATCTGCTGGAGGTGGTCTTCAAGGCGGTGCTCGATGCCGATGGTGTCGAGGCCGCCAACGGGCTGGTCAGCGAAGAACTGCGACGCACGCCCACGCTGCTGGCGCTGGACAAGTTCCTGGAAGCCCGCATGATGACCGCGCCGCTCAATGTGCGGCCCGAGCTGTCGGTGGTCAAGACGCTGGTGCATGGCTATACGCAGAAGCTGGCCCGTTACCAGTGCAGCCACTGCGGTTTCAAGGCGCGCCAGTTCTATTGGCAGTGTCCGGGCTGCAGCCGCTGGGAGACCTATCCGCCACGCCGTACCGAAGAACTCAATGTAATGATCTGATGGATGCGCGACCGGCCTGGCAAGTCGTCAGCCTGGCCGCGCGACATTCATTGAATAATCTGACATTCGCCTCATCAATCAACCGGACGTTCCCTGCGGAGTGGGCCGGAAAGACTCGGGATAAACCATGAAAATCACCATCATCGGCACCGGCTATGTGGGCCTTGTGACAGGCGCCTGCCTGGCCGAACTGGGCAACGACGTATTCTGTCTGGATGTCGATCAATCCAAGGTCGACATTCTCAACAATGGCGGCATTCCGATCCACGAGCCGGGCCTGGAAGACGTGGTGGCGCGTAACCGCGCTGCCGGTCGCCTGCAGTTCTCGACCGATGTGGCCGCCAGTGTGGCCCATGGCGATATCCAGTTCATTGCAGTCGGCACCCCGCCTGACGAAGACGGCTCGGCCGACCTGCAGTACGTGCTGGCGGCGGCGCGCAATATCGGTCGTCACATGAACGGCTTCAAGGTGGTGGTCGACAAGTCCACCGTGCCGGTCGGCACCGCCGATCGGGTCAAGGCCGCCATCGCCGGCGAGCTGGCCACGCGCGGTCTCGACAGCGGCGAATTCTCGGTGGTGTCGAACCCCGAGTTCCTCAAGGAAGGCGCGGCCGTGGAAGACTTCATGCGTCCTGACCGTATCGTCATCGGCCATGACCAGACCCCTCAGGGGCAGCGTGCCTATACGCTGATGAAAAAACTGTATGCGCCATTCAACCGCAACCATGAGCGCACCTTTTGGATGGATGTGCGCTCGGCGGAATTCACCAAGTACGCCGCCAACGCCATGCTGGCCACGCGTATCTCGTTCATGAACGAATTGGCCAACCTGGCCGACAAGGTGGGCGCCGATATCGAAGCGGTGCGTCACGGCATCGGCTCGGATCCACGCATCGGCCACAGCTTTCTGTACGCCGGTTGCGGGTATGGCGGTTCGTGCTTCCCCAAGGACGTGCAGGCGCTGGAACGCACTGCGCGCGACTACGACCAGGACCTGCTGATCCTGCGCGCTGTCGAGCAGGTCAACGACCTGCAGAAACACGTGCTGGGTCGCAAGGTGGTCAAGCGCTTCGGCGAAGACCTGGCCGGCAAGCATTTTGCGATCTGGGGACTGGCCTTCAAGCCCAATACCGACGACATGCGCGAGGCCTCCGCGCGCGTGCTGTTGGGTGAGCTGTTGCGCCGCGGCGCCAGCGTAGCCGTCTACGATCCGGTGGCCATGAAGGAAGCCGCGCGCGTGCTGGCGCTGGATCTGGCCGACCAGCCTGGCCTGTTCGAGCGGATCCGCTTTGCGGCTTCGCCCATGGACGCGCTGCAGGGCGCAGATGCGCTGGCCATCGTCACGGAATGGAAGGCCTTCCGCAGCCCCGACTTCGAAGGCGTCAAGGCGGCACTGAAGACGCCGGTGATCTTTGACGGTCGTAACCTGTTCGAGCCGCAACTGATGGCCGACAGCGGTATCGAGTACTACGGCATCGGCCGTTCGCTTCTGGCGCAGGGGTAAGATCATGTCAAACCAGCTCGCGACAACCTGGGACCGCGCCCGCATCCTGATCGTCGGTGACGTCATGCTCGACCGTTACTGGTTCGGTGAAGTCAACCGCATCTCGCCCGAGGCCCCGGTGCCGATCGTACGGGTCGAGAAGCGCGAAGAGCGCCTTGGCGGCGCCGCCAACGTGGCGCGCAATACCGCCAGCCTCGGCGCCAGCACGGCATTGCTGGGCGTGACCGGCGACGATGAGCCGGCGCGCGTGATCGACACCCTGCTGGGCGAGATGGGCATCAGCAGCCACCTGGCGCGGGACGCCAGCATCTCGACCATCGTCAAGTTGCGGGTCATCGGCCGCCAGCAGCAACTGGTGCGCATCGATTTCGAGGAAGCGCCGACCGACACCGTGCTGCGAGACAAGCTGACCCAGTTCAATTCACTGGTGGGCGCGTATGACGTGATCGTTTTTTCCGACTATGCCAAGGGCAGCCTGGTGAGTGTGGCCGAGATGATCGGCGTGGCGCGCCAGCAGGGCAAGCGGATCCTGGTCGACCCCAAGGGCGACGACTTCAGCCGCTATGCGGGCGCGTCGATCCTGACGCCCAACAAGTCCGAGATGGTGCGCATCGTGGGCCAGTGGAAGAACGAGGATGACCTCACCGCGCGGGCCCAGAAGTTGCGTGCCGAGCTGGGGCTCGAAGCGCTGCTGCTGACCCGTTCCGAAGAAGGCATGAGCCTGTATCGCGATGGCGATGTGCAGCATTTTCCCACCATGGCGCGCGAGGTGTACGACGTCTCCGGCGCCGGCGACACCGTCATCGCCACGCTGGCCGTGATGCTGGGCGCAGGCGCTTCGCTGGTCGAGGCGGTGGCGATGGCCAACCGCGCAGGGGGCATCGTGGTTGGCAAGCTGGGCACCGCCACCGTCACGCGCGAGGAGCTGCTTGAAGGCTGAGCGGTTGCGTCGGAAAATCACGGGCCTCGCAGCGCGTATCTAGTTGCATTTCTGTCAACAACCGTTTCGCGATCTCGTTGAACAAAGGCAGGTATCCCGGTCGGGAGCCTGCCTTTTCTGTTTCTTAATCGTGAAAGGAATCACCATGTTGAAGAAATTACTGATGGTCATCGTATCGCTCTGGATCATGGTCGCGCCGGTACGGGCGGATGTCGATGTCAACAAGGCCGATCAGGCCGCATTGGATGGGGTGCGCGGCATCGGGCCGTCGATGTCCAAGCGCATCCTCGGCGAGCGCGACAAGGGCGGCAACTTCAAGGACTGGCGTGACTTGCAGCAACGCGTCAAGGGCATCAAGGAAAAAAGCGCCGAGAAGCTTTCGGGCAACGGCCTGACGGTGAATGGCCAGGCCCTGGGGGGCAAGGCGGCCAAGCCCGGCAAATCGGGGCGCGCCGGTTCCAGGGCCGCGCCACAGCAAGAGACCAAGGTGGCCAGCGGCGAGGCGGCGCCAGCCGCGCAGGAGCGGGCCCGCAAGTAGTTGGCTAAATCCGGTGCGCTGAACCTGGCACGCTGAACCCCGCCCCGGCGGGGTTTTTGTTTGGCCGCCGCGACACGACGATGGCGCGCCGTGAATCGCTGTTGAACTCATCGCTCTCGTGAATTTCTTTCAAGAAACATCTGACTTGTTTATCGAAAAATTTGCGGTTACAGTGGGACGCGCATGCCAGTCGGGCAATATCGCCGCGACATGCGGGGAGCAAAAAGTTTGGGGGGCGCGTCGTGCGCATTGTTGATCAACCACCGCAAGCAGGGCAGAGTCATGAAAATCGCCGATATTCCTCTCAATGAAAGTGCCCGCATCGAGGCGCTGCATTCGCTGCATATTCTTGACACCCCACCCGAAGAACGTTTTGACCGTCTCACGCGTCTGGCGCGTCGTCTGTTCGATGTGCCGATCGCGGTCGTGACGCTGATCGACGTCAATCGCCAGTGGTTCAAGTCGTGCGTCGGGCTGGACGCCAGCGAAACCACGCGCGACGTTTCGTTCTGTTCGCACGCCATCCTCTCCGATGGCCTGACGGTGGTCAACGACGCGACGCAGGATGATCGTTTCAGCGGCAACCCGCAGGTCACCGGCGAGCCCTATATCCGCTTCTATGCCGGTTGCCCGATCAAGAGCGAGAGCGGCTACAACCTGGGCACCCTGTGCCTGGTCGACATGAAGACCCGCGATTTCGACGCCGATGACCGCGCCTTGCTCAAGGATCTGGGCGCCATGGTCGAGCAGGAGCTCACCACCGTGCGCCTGGCCACCATCGACGAATTGACCGACCTCTCCAATCGCCGTGGCTTCGAGTCGTTGGCCGGGCATGCGCTGGGCCTGTGCCAGCGACTGGGGCGTCCGGCCAGCGTGCTGTACTTCGATCTCGACAAATTCAAGCAGATCAATGATCGCTTCGGCCATGCCGAAGGGGACAAGGCGTTGAATAATTTCGCTTCGCTGCTGGCAGGCAACTTCCGTGAATCCGATGTCATCGGTCGCCTGGGCGGCGACGAGTTCGGCGTGTTCCTGACGAACACCTCGCTGGCGCACGCCCAGCCGGTGCTGCAGTCGTTCGAACGCGCGGTGCAGCAGTTCAATCAGCACGGCCAGCGCGAATACGACCTGCACTACAGCGTCGGCGTGCTCGAGTACGACCCGGCGCAGCACCATGATATCGGCGACCTGATGCAAGGCGCCGACGCCTTGATGTACGAGCGCAAGAAGCAGCGCCGCGCCGAAAAGGTGTGAGCGCCTTCCCGGGCAAGGGCCGGGTTCATGCCGAAACGACATGAAATGACCGGGGGCGGAGCATTTGGCGCCGTGCCCGGCTGCGCTACTGCGATGGCGGGGGCGAAATAGAATAAAATGCCCACCTGAGCCAAACAGCCGATCGCAGCCAACACACATGTCCTATCAAGTTCTCGCCCGTAAATATCGTCCCCGCAGTTTCGACAGCCTGGTAGGCCAGGAGCATGTCGTACGCGCGCTGACGCACGCGCTTGAACAGCAGCGGTTGCACCACGCCTATTTGTTTACCGGCACCCGCGGCGTGGGCAAGACCACGCTGTCGCGGATTCTGGCCAAGTCGCTCAACTGCATCGGCGCCGACGGCAATGGCACCATTACGGCGGCGCCCTGCGGCGTGTGTGAAGCCTGCGTGGCGATCGATGCCGGGCGCTTTGTCGACTATATCGAAATGGACGCGGCGTCCAATCGCGGCGTCGACGAGATGGCGCAATTGCTGGAACAGGCCATCTACGCACCGTCCAATGCGCGCTTCAAGGTCTACATGATCGATGAAGTGCACATGCTCACCAATCACGCCTTCAACTCGATGTTGAAGACACTCGAAGAACCTCCCGAACACGTCAAGTTCATCCTGGCCACCACCGACCCGCAGAAGATTCCGGTCACGGTGCTGTCGCGCTGCCTGCAGTTCAATCTGAAGCAGATGCCGCCAGGTCACATCATTGGCCACCTCGACAACATCCTGCACCAGGAAGGTATCGAGTTCGATCCGCAAGCCTTGCGGCTGCTGGCGCAAGGCGCTTCCGGCTCGATGCGCGACGCGCTGTCGCTGACCGACCAGGCCATCGCCTATGCCGCCGGGCGGGTCTCGCTGGAAGCGGTGCAGGGCATGCTGGGTGCGCTCGACCAGTCCTACCTGGTGCGCATTCTCGACGCCCTGGCGGCGCAGGACGGAAGCGGCCTGATTGCCGTGGCCGATGACATGGCCGCCCGCAGCCTGTCGTACAACGCCGCCCTGCAGGACCTCGGCACCTTGTTGCATCAGGTGGCGCTGGCCCAGAGCGTGCCGGCAGCACTGGCCGAAGACTTGCCGGATCGCGCCGATATCGTGCGCCTGGCGTCGCAGTTCAGCCCCGAGCATGTCCAGTTGTTCTACCAGATCGTGGTCCACGGTCGCAACGAACTGGGGCTGGCGCCCGATGAATATGCCGGATTCAGCATGACGCTGCTGCGCATGCTGGCGTTCCGTCCAGTCAGCGCCAGCGCCGGCGCACCTCCTTCAGGTGGCGCCCCCGCGCCGCGTCCGGCGCCTACGCGCCAGGCGGCTCCTCTGGCAGCTGCGCCGCAAGTGGCGGTGACCAGCGCGCCGGTCAGCCGCACGCCCGTTCCGGCGCCAGCCGCCACGCCGGTCGCGGTGGCTGCCACGCCAAGTGCTGCGGCTCCGACTCAGGCTCCAGCTCCAGCGCCGAGCGCACCTGCCGCGAGCGCACCGGCTGGCCCCGTTTCTGCGCGCGAAGCCGCCATGATGGCGTTGCGCGCCAATACCGGCAAGGGCGTGCGCGCGCCATCCGCGCCCCGTCCGGCAGCCGCAGCACCGGCGCCAGCGCCAGTGGCGGCGGCACCGGTTGCCGTGGCTGCCGCCGTGGTCGAGCAGTCCAGCCCGCCGCCGTTCGACGATATTCCGCCACCGTGGGAGCAGGATCTCAGGTCGGGCGCGCCCGAGGCTCAAAAAAAAACTGAGCCCGTCGCCGCTGCCGCAGTAGAGCCGGTAGTCGTCGCCGCACCGCAGCGCCCGGCCGCCAGCGCGGCCCAGCAGCAGGAAACCACACGCATCGCCGGCGAGCTCGGATGGGACGGGCACTGGCCCAGCCTGGCCGCCAGCTTGCCGTTGCGCGGCGTGGTGCACCAGATGGCTTTCCAGAGCGAACTGGTGCGCTGCGAAGCGCTGGCTGGCGGCAATGTCTGCTTTCACCTGCGGATTCCGCTCGAGACGCTGCGCTCGGCGGGCGCCGTCGAAAAACTCATGGCGGCCTTGTCCGAACGCTTCGCCCGCGAAGTGCGCATCGAGACCGAGATCGGACGCGTCGCCGACACCGCCAATGCGGTGGCCGAAGCCGATCGTGCGCAGCGTCAGCAGAAGGCCGAGCAGTCGATGAACAACGATCCTTTCGTGCAATCGATGATGCGCGAGTTTGGCGCCACCATTGTGCCGGGATCGATCCACCCCCTGTAGATTCGAGACCAAGTCGATTTACCGGGGCTGCCTGCAAACAAGATAGAATTCACGAATTGAAACAAGGAGCAATGCGATGATGAAAGGCCAACTTGCCGGTCTGATGAAACAGGCCCAGGCCATGCAGGACAATATGAAGAAGATGCAGGACCAACTGGCGCAGATCGAGGTCGAGGGCGTGTCCGGCGCCGGCCTGGTCAAGGTCGTCATGTCCTGTAAGAACGATGTCAAGCGCGTCACGATCGACCCGTCGCTGCTGGCCGACGACAAGGACATGCTGGAAGACCTGGTCGCTGCCGCCTTCAACGACGCGGTCCGCAAGGCCGAAGCCACCAGCCAGGAAAAGATGGCTGGTGTCACGGCCGGCATGCCGATGCCGCCAGGCTTCAAGATGCCGTTCTGATCGCACGCCGGCCCGTTCCGTGAGCGGGCTGGTGGTGTTCAGCGTGGCCGTATCGCGTACCCTGCTGGATTGCAGCATTGCATTGTGGAGGCAACATGTTCGTCATCTCGATCACGTACATCAAGCCGGCGAGCGAAATCGACTCGCTGCTGACCGCGCACAAGAAGTTTCTCAACCAGCAGTATGCAGACGGGGTGTTCCTGATGTCGGGGCGCAAGGTGCCGCGTACCGGCGGCATCATCCTGGCCGACTGCAGCGACCGCGTCGAGATGGAGGCGATCATCGAGCTCGATCCTTTCTACATCGCCGGCGTGGCCGAATACGAGATAACCGAATTTGTTCCCTCGATGACGGCGGAGGCGCTCGAAGCCTTCCGCTATTCAGTTGACCGCAATTGAAAACCCCTTCCAGTCTTACCCTGCTCACCGACGCCCTGCGTCGACTTCCCGGCATCGGCCCCAAGACCGCGCAGCGCATGGCTTACCATCTGCTGCAGCATGATCGCGAGGCTGCCGCCGTGCTCAGCAAGTCGCTGGCCAATGCGCTCGATACGATTCGTCATTGCGCGCTGTGCAATACCTTCACCGAACAGGTGGTCTGCGAGACCTGCCAGGACGAGCAACGCGATCACACCCTGCTGTGTGTGGTCGAGTCGCCGGCCGACCAGATCATGATCGAGCAGACGCTGACTTATAAGGGCTTGTACTTCGTGCTGATGGGGCGGCTATCGCCGCTCGACGGCATTGGCCCGCGTGACATCCATCTCGAAAAACTGATCACCCGCGCCACCGACGGCAAGGTCGCCGAAGTGGTGCTGGCCACCAATTTCACCAACGAGGGCGAGGCTACCGCGCACTACATCAGCGAGACGCTCAAGGCACGCGGCCTGAAGGCCACTCGCCTGGCGCGTGGCGTGCCGGTGGGCGGCGAACTCGAATACGTGGACGCCGGCACCATCGCCCGCGCCATGCTCGACCGCAGGGTGACCTGAGGTGGCAAGAACCGGCAAGTCACGCTTCAGGGGCGACCAATAACAAGGCTGAATACAGCCAACGGCAGGAGACACAAGCATGCAACAACTCAAGCCCGGCGCACTGGCCGGTATCAAGGTACTCGAACTCGGCACGCTGATCGCCGGCCCGTTCTGCTCGCGCATGCTGGGCGAGTTCGGCGCCGACGTCATCAAGATCGAAGCGCCGGGTAGCGGCGATCCGCTGCGCCAGTGGCGGGTGCTCAAGGATGGGACTTCGCTGTGGTGGAGCGTGCAGGCCCGCAACAAGAAGAGCATCACGCTCAACATGAAGCATCCCGAGGCGCAGGAGATCGCCCGCAAGCTGGCCCTCGAGGCCGATATCATCATCGAGAACTACCGTCCCGGCGTGTTGGAAAAATGGAACCTCGGCTATGAGGACCTCAAGCAGCTCAACCCGGCCGTGATCATGGTGCGCCTGTCCGGCTATGGCCAGAGCGGTCCGCTGCGTGACTTGCCGGGGTTTGGCGCGATCGGCGAGTCGATGGGCGGGCTGCGTTACGTTTCAGGCCATGCCGACCGGCCGCCGGTGCGGGTCGGCATTTCCATCGGCGATTCGGTGGCGGCGTTGCACGGCGTGATCGGCGCCATGATGGCGCTGCGGCACCGCGATGTCACCGGTGGCCGCTGGAACGGCAAGTCCGGAGAGCAATGCGTGGCCGGGCAGGGGCAGATGGTCGACGTGGCCCTGTACGAGTCCGTGTTCAACCTGATGGAATCGCTGGTGCCCGAGTTCGACCATGCCGGCGTGGTGCGCGAGCGTACCGGCGGCGCCTTGCCCGGCATCGTGCCCTCCAATACCTACACTACCGGCGACGGCCAGAACATCGTGATCGCCGGCAATGGCGACGCCATCTTCAAGCGCCTGATGCACGCCATCGGTCGCAGCGACATGGCCGACGATCCCGGCCTGGCGCGCAACGATGGACGCGTGCCGCGCACGGTCGAGATCGATGTCGCCATCCAGCAGTGGTGCACCACCCAGGATATCGAGGCGGCGCTGGCGACCCTGCAGGCGGCCGATGTGCCGGTCGGCAAGATCTATTCGGTGCGCGACATGATGAGCGACCCGCAGTTTCTGGCGCGTGACATGTTCGAGCAGCACCAGTTTGCCGATGGCACGCCGGTCAAGTTGCCCGCGATCAGTCCCAAGCTGTCGCAGACGCCCGGCCAGACCAGGTGGCTGGGGCCGGAACTGGGAGCGCACAGCGATGAAATCCTGCGGTCGCTGGGGTATGATGATGCCCAAATTAAAGGGCTGCGCGAGCAAGGCGCGGTCTGATAACAGGCGCACCACGGGCGGCGATGCATGCATGGCCGCTGCCGACGCCGATGACGCAGTAGAAGAAAACCACACCCATCCACGATATCTGGAGGAGACATAATGAAATTCAGCTGGAAGCAATTGGCAATCGCCGCGGGCCTGTTCTTGGCCGGTTATCTTTCGTTCAACAACAATGCCTCCGCACAGGCCCTGGAAAAGCCCAAGGTCTCCATCGCCGTGGGGGGCAAGAACCTGTTCTACTACCTGCCCCTGACGATTGCCGAGCAGTTGGGCTATTTCAAGGATGAAGGCCTGCAGGTCGAGATTTCCGACTTCGCCGGTGGCGCCAAGGCGTTGCAGGCATTGGTGGGCGGCAGCGCCGACGTGGTCTCGGGCGCCTACGAACACACCATCAACATGCAGGTCAAGAACCAGCCCATCGTCGCCTTCGTGCTGCAGGGCCGGGCGCCCCAGATCGTGCTGGCGGCCAATAACAAGACCATGCCCAACTACAAGACCGTGGCTGATCTGAAGGGCAAGAAAATCGGCGTGACCGCGCCCGGTTCGTCGACCAGCATCATGGCCAGCTACGTGTTGGCCAAGGCCGGCCTGAAGCCGACCGACGTGTCCTTCATCGGCGTGGGCGCATCCGCTGGCGCCATCTCGGCGATCCGCTCGGGCCAGATCGATGCCATTGCCAATCTCGATCCGGTGATCTCGATGCTGGAACAGAATAACGAAATCAAGACCATCGCCGACACCCGCACCCTCAAGGACACCAATGAAGTCTTCGGCGGTCCGATGCCGGCGGCCACGCTGTATGCCTCGGCAGCCTTCGTGCAGAAGTATCCCAATACCACCCAGGCGTTGACCAATGCGATGGTGCGCGCGCTGAAGTGGATCCAGAAGGCTGGCCCATCCGACATCATCAAGGCCGTGCCCGAAAGCTACCTGCTGGGTGACCGCGGGCTCTACATCGACGCCTTCACCAAGGTGCGCCAGGCAATTTCGCCCGACGGCTATTTCCCGCCGGGTGGTCCTGACACGGCACTGCGTACGCTCAAGGCCTTCGAGCCATCGCTGGCCGACAAGCAGGTGGACCTGTCCAAGACCTTCACCAACTCGTTCGTGCAAAAGGCCAACGCCAAGTACAAGTAAATTGCACGGGGCGGGCCAGGCCTGTGCCTGGCTCGTCCTGCAGCCACACGTGCAAGCCATGATGCCCGGCAACGGGCATTTGCCTATTCGGGCATCCGCATTCGACATCGACCGTTTTCCGGTTTCACTAAGGCAAGAGCATTACTCATGACGCCCGCACTTCTGTTCGACGACATCACCTGCACCTTCGTATCGAAGGATGACCGCTCCCAGCGCTATACGGCAGTGGCCAATACCACCCTGGCCATTGCGCCGGGCGAATTCGTCTCCGTGGTGGGGCCCACCGGCTGCGGCAAATCGACCCTGCTCAATGTCGGCGGCGGCCTGCTGCAACCATCCTCGGGCAGCGTCCAGGTATTTGGCGAGCCGCTGACCGGCATCAACCGGCGTGCCGGCTACATGTTCCAGGCCGAAGCCCTGATGCCCTGGCGCAGCGCGCTCGACAATGTCATCGCCGGCCTGCAATACCGTGGCTGCGCGCCGTCGGAAGCGGTGCAACTGGGCGAGCAATGGCTGGCCCGGGTCGGCCTGCAGGGGTTCGGCGACCGTTATCCGCACCAGTTGTCGGGCGGCATGCGCAAGCGCGTGGCGCTGGCACAGACCCTGATTCTGGACCCCGACATCATCCTGATGGATGAACCCTTCTCGGCGCTCGACATCCAGACCCGCCAACTGATGGAAAACGAAGTGCTGGACCTGTGGAGCGCCAAGAAGAAGGCGGTCCTGTTCATCACCCACGACCTGGATGAAGCCATTGCCATGTCGGACCGCGTCATCGTGCTGGCCGCCGGCCCGGGCACCCACCCCATCGGTGAATTCAAGATCGACCTGCCGCGCCCGCGCGATGTGGCCGAGATTCGCATGCATCCGCGCTTCGTGGAGCTGCACAAGCAAATCTGGGACGTCCTGCGCGACGAAGTGCTCAAGGGATATCAACAACAGAAGCGCGTCGCGTAACAGGAACAGGAAAGAGAATTCGTCATGCTGAAATACCTTAAACCGAATCACAAGAACATCCGGCTGTGGCAATTGCTGGTCCTGCTGGTGGTGCTGACCGTGTGGCACGTGGCCACCCGCAACCCGCAGACTGCCTTCTTCTTCGGCGAGCCGATCAAGGTCGCACAGCGCATCTGGGACTGGTTCACCGTCGGCAGCGGCTCACTGGAAGTCGGGATCGGAGACACCACCTTCTTTACGCTGACCTTCCCGGCCGAGATCTATTCGCACCTGCTCGTCACGCTCACCGAGACGGTCCTGGCCTTCATCATCGGCACCGTCTCTGGCCTGGGCGTGGGTTTGTGGCTGGCGTTGTCGCCGACGGCGTCGGCCATTCTCGATCCTTATGTGAAGGCTGCCAATTCGATGCCGCGGGTGATCCTGGCGCCGATCTTCGCGATGTGGTTCGGCCTGGGCATCTGGTCCAAGGTGGCGCTGGCGGTGACGCTGGTGTTCTTCATCGTGTTCTTCAACGTCTATCAGGGCGTCAAGGAAGTCAGCCCGGTGGTGCTCAACAATGCTCGCATGCTGGGCGCCAATGCCCGTCAACTGTTGCGCACGGTGTATCTGCCGTCGGCCACATCGTGGGTGTTTTCCAGCCTGCACACGTCGATCGGCCTGGCCTTCGTGGGGGCGGTGGTGGGTGAATACCTGGGCTCGGCGCGTGGCGTGGGCTACCTGATCCTGCAGGCGGAGGGCAGTTTCGACATCAATACCGTCTTCGCCGGCATCGTGGTGCTGACCGTGTTTGCGCTGGTGCTCGACCTGGCCGTGGCGGTGATCGAGAAACGCTTGATGAAGTGGCAGCCCAAAAGCGGCGAAACCGAGAAGCTCTGAGCGATGGCAGGGCAGGCGGGCTGTTACGCTCAATGCGTGGCAACCCGCTGGTGGGCCGGCCAACCAGCAAGCCAGTGACTAACAAACTTGCAAATTAATAAATTAGCAAATTAACAAAGTAACAGACAACAAAAAACCCGCCTGAGCGGGTTTTTTGTTCAGAGCAGATCAATTACTTGATCTTGGTCTCTTTGTACTCGACGTGCTTACGTGCCTTGGGATCGAACTTCATGATCGTGATCTTTTCGGGCGTAGTACGCTTGTTCTTGGTGGTGGTGTAGAAGTGACCAGTACCTGCAGTCGACTCCAGTTTGATTTTGTCGCGGCCGGATTTCGCCATGATAGATTTCCTTTACTCTGCTGATTAGACTTTTTCGCCGCGAGCGCGCAGGTCGACCAGAACGGCATCGATGCCGATCTTATCGATCACGCGCAGGCCGGCGTTGGACAAACGCAGCGAAACCCAGCGGTTCTCGGATTCGACGAAAATACGACGGTTCTGCAGGTTCGGCAGAAAACGACGCTTGGTCTTGTTGTTGGCATGGGAAACGTTGTTGCCGACCATCGGCCCCTTCCCGGTGACTTGGCAAACACGTGCCATGTGAGACTCCTTAAAAATTTCCGAAATTTGGGAAAAACGAGAGTATAGATAAAAAACATTGATTTTTCAATGACTTGCGAAAAACAAGTGTGTCTTTGTGTTTTATTTGAATTTAACAATTTGGTCGATCTCTTTGCATGTCGCTAGAGGTAGCCGTGTTCTGCAAATGAATAGCATCGGGTGCCGGCCACCACGAAATGGTCGAGCACCCGGACGTCCACCAGGCCCAGCGCGGCTTTGAGCGTCTGGGTCAGGGCCACGTCGGCGGCGCTGGGGTCGGGGTCGCCGGATGGGTGGTTATGCGCCAGGATGACGCCTGCGGCGTTATGCTCCAGCGCTGCCTTGACCACTTCGCGCGGATAGACATTGGCGCGGGTGAGGGTGCCACGAAACAATTCGTCGGCTGCGATGAGGCGGTTGCGCACATCCAGAAACAACACCACGAATGATTCATAGGCCTTGCCGCTGAAGGACAGCTGCAGGTACTGGCTGACCGCGCCGGTGGCGCTGAGCTCGATGCCGCTCTTGAGCTCTTCGCCGATGGCGCGTCGCGACAGTTCCAGTACGGCTTGCAATTGCGCGTATTTGGCCGGGCCCAGCCCGTGCATCTTCGAGAATTCCTTGAAGGCCGCACCAAACAGCGCCTCCAGCGAGCCGAAGCGATACAGGATGTCGCGCGCCAGGTCGACCGCAGTCTTGCCGGCCACGCCCACGCGCAGGAAGATGGCCAGCAACTCGGCGTCTGACAGGGCGCCTGCGCCCAGCAGGATGAGCCGCTCGCGCGGACGCTGGTTCGAGGGCCAGTCGGTGATAGTCATGGTGGAGGGGGGAGGTGAGGGGCGTTGGTGGATGGATTGGCGTGAACCACGGAATGGTTGACGCCGTGTCGGCAGGGAAGCTGCAGCCAGGCCCGGTGGCCCAGGGCGTATCCGTGCAATGGGGCGGTACGCCGGGCTCAAACGTGGCTTACAATAGCGGGTTATCGTGTACTCATGATGGTCCTTTTTCATGTCCAGCTCTTCCGTTCCAGTCGTCACCGACAGCGCCTACCTGACCTTGCATTACCGCCTTGCTTCACAGGACGGCGAAGACATCGTCAGCACCTTCAACGAAAAGCCCGCGACACTGCAGTTCGGTCAGGGACAATTGGCGCCCTTCCTCGAGGCTTGCCTGCTGGGACTGCCCGAAGGGGCGCACCAGAGTTTCGAGCTCGCGCCTGCCAATGCATTCGGCGAGCGTAGCGACGAACTGGTGCAGCGCATCTCGCGCGCCACCCTCGAAGAGAATTCGGCCATGGACGAAGACTACAAGGTAGGCGACCTGGTCGATTTTGCCGCGCCGGGCGGTGGTCGTTTCGCCGGTATCCTGCGATCAATCGATCAGGATGGTGCGATTTTCGACTTCAATCATCCATTGGCGGGACAGACTTTGAAATTCGAGGTCAAAATCATAGGAATTCTGTAATAAGACAAAATATTGTCGAATTGCAACCCTGAAATCCGGACTTTAGGACATCACCATGGATAACGCGGGTACCGAGATCCTGCTGGCCCAGCCGCGCGGCTTTTGCGCCGGTGTTGATCGCGCCATCGAAATCGTCGAACGCGCCCTGCAGCAGTTCGGCGCACCTATTTATGTGCGCCACGAGATCGTGCACAACGCCTATGTCGTGGCCGACCTGCGCGCCAAGGGCGCCATCTTCATCGAAGAGCTGGCCGATGTGCCGGCGGGCAACACCGTCATTTTTTCGGCCCACGGCGTGTCCAAGGCGATCCAGGCCGAGGCGACGCAACGCGGTCTGACCGTATTCGATGCGACCTGCCCGCTGGTCACCAAGGTCCACATGGAAGTGGCCAAGATGCGGCGCGAAGGCCGCGAGATCATCATGATCGGCCATGCCGGCCATCCTGAGGTTGAGGGCACCATGGGGCAGACCGAAGCGGGCATGCACCTGGTCGAAACGGTGGACGATGTGGCCCGCCTGCAGGTGGGGGACGAAGCATTGCTGGCCTACGTATCGCAGACCACGCTTTCCGTGGACGATACCGCCGATATCATTACCGCCCTGCGTGCGCGCTATCCAGCGATCGTAGAACCGAAGAAGGGCGACATCTGCTATGCCACCACCAACCGCCAGGAGGCAGTCAAGTTCATGGCGCCGCAGGTGGATGTGGTGATCGTGGTCGGCAGCCCCAACAGTTCCAATTCGAACCGCCTGCGCGAAGTTGCCGAGAAAAAAGGCGTACCGGCCTTCATGATCGACAGCGCCGACCTGATCGATCCGCAATGGGTGATCGGCAAGCACCGCGTCGGCGTCACCGCCGGCGCATCGGCACCGGAAGTGCTGGTGCAGGCCGTGATCGATCGACTCAAGGAAATCGGCGCCCGCAGCGTACGCAAGCTCGAAGGTATCGAGGAAAACGTGACTTTTCCCCTGCCAAAGGGCTTGAGTGGCGCGCGTCCGGCGCCGGTAGCGCAAGACGCCTGACGTCGATGCCTGGCGTGGCTGCACCATGAAAAAGGCTTGCGCATGCAAGCCTTTTTCGTTTTCCGGCTCGCTTCTGCATCAAGCGTGTGTGGTTCATTGGTCTTACCGGTTTTATTGTGCAGCGAGATTGAAAACGGCGTGGACTGTGTGCGGCTTGTGCGTATAATGCCGCACCAAGAAATCGACATGCTCCCCGCCGGGCGAGCATACGCCAAGCCAGTTCGCCAGGCGGTCATGTTGCCGTTACAGAGCGATCGCAGGAGACAGGGAGACCCCCAGCATGTCATGTTCAACGTTTGTCGCCTCGTGCCGGCATACTCGTTTGACCTACCCGCAGCCGGTCACGGTCGACGTATTTAATTCGCTTTCTTTAATGGCGCGCCAGACCGGCGTGCGGTAGCAGCTCGGCAAGTGCTTTTTATGAAGGCCCGCGTGTCGTCAGCCAAATGATCCGGGTGTGATCGCAGCGGGCGGGAACGGATTTTGCTCATAAGCAGGTTTCGCGGTCGTCATGCCATTGGCCGACGGTCCGTTCATTTTTGACACTCTCAGATTGAAGATAGGTATTCATGGACATTTTCATCCAGCAGATCATCAACGGCCTGGTTCTGGGCAGCATGTATGCGCTGATCGCCCTGGGCTACACGATGGTGTACGGGGTATTGAACCTGATCAACTTCGCCCACGGCGACATCCTGATGGTGGGGGCGATGGTGGGCCTGTGGCTGCTCAAAGTGGTGCAGCAGTACGCGCCGCAATTGCCGGGCATCGTGCAGTTGATCATTGCCATCGTCGGCGCCATACCGGTGTGCATCGTGGTCAGCCTGCTGATCGAGCGGGTGGCCTACCGGCCGCTGCGCAATGCGCCGCGCTTGGCGCCCCTGATCACCGCCATCGGTATCTCGATCCTGCTGCAGACCGCCGCCATGATGATCTGGGGCCGCAGCCCCTTGCCATTCCCGCAGGTGATGCCGTCGGATCCGGTGCATATCGCCGGCGCGCTGATCTCGCCGACCCAGATCATGCTGCTGGTGCTGGCGGTGCTGGCCATGGTGGGCCTGGTGCTGATCGTGGAGAAGACCAAGATGGGCCGCGCCATGCGCGCCACCGC
>NZ_JAIUCY010000013.1 GCF_020179755.1 Herbaspirillum sp. alder98 | reverse complement strand
AGATCAGCAAGTTCTTCGCGGGCGGCAAGCGCATTTCGTATGGTGCGCGGGCGATCACGGCGGGTGGCGTGCAGTCGTTGCCGAAGCTGGTCTTCCCCGGCGGCGCGCTGATCGGGTGCGATGCGGGCTTTTTGAATGCGTCGCGCATCAAGGGCAGCCATGCCGCGATCAAGAGCGGCATGCTGGCGGCCGAAGCGGCTTTCCATGCGCTGGGCGAAGACCGCCAGCTGGACGAATTAAGCAGTTACCCGGCCGCCTTCGAGCAATCGTGGCTGAAGGAAGAATTGCACAAGGCGCGCAACTTCAAGCCATCGATGAGTCGCGGCCTGGTCACCGGCACGCTGCTGGTCGGCATCGACCAGGTATTGCTGGGCGGGCGTGCGCCATGGACCCTGCATCACGCGCATGCCGACCACGAATGCCTGAAGCCGGCGTCGCAATTCACGCCCATCGTCTATCCGAAGCCGGACGGCAAGCTGACCTTCGATCGTTTGTCGTCGGTGTTCATCTCTAACACCAACCACAGCGAGAACCAGCCGGCGCATTTGACGCTGAAGGACAAGAGCGTACCGGTGCAGATCAACCTGGCGCAGTATGCGGGGCCGGAATCGCGTTATTGCCCGGCGGGGGTGTATGAGTTCGTGAAGAACGAGGATAACTCGGAGCGGCTGCAGATCAATGCGCAGAACTGCGTGCATTGCAAGACCTGCGACATCAAGGATCCGACGCAGAATATCGTGTGGGTCACGCCTGAGGGCGGCGGTGGGCCTAACTATTCGGGGATGTAGTAAGCCGCCCGTCGTCCCGGCGATTTATGCAACAACATCGAGGTGCGCCGGAAGACGCTGGGCCCTGACTTTCGTCAGGACGACGGAGATAGCTTGATAAGTCATCCGTCGTCCCGGCGAAGGCCGGGACCCAGTGGCTTATGTAACAACACCGAGGCGCGCTGGAAGACGCTGGGTCCTGACTTTCGTCAGGACGACGGAAGTAGCTTTATAAGTAATCCGTCGTCCCGGCGAAGGCCGGGACCCAGCGGCTTATGTAACAACACCGAGGTGCGCTGGACGACGCTGGGTCCTGACTTTCGTCAGGACGACGGAGGTAGTTTTGTCGTCCCGACGTCGCCTGCAACCAGCCTGAGACTCAGATTTCCTTGAGCAGGGTATCAGCGATACGCACACTCAATGCCGCGCCGGTCAGCGTCGGATTCATGCACGATACTGCCGGCATCACCGAAGTGCCTGCAATGAACAGGTTCTTGTGATCGTGGGTACGACAATCGGCATCGACCACCGAATCCTTCGGATCAGACCCCATGATGGTGGTGCCCATGATGTGCTGGCGGTTCTGGTGACCGACGTCGGTCTTGACGATCTCAGCGTCAAGCAGCTCGGAGAAGCGCTTGAGGTCCTTGAGCAAGGCATCGCGACCGGCGTTCCAGTATTCATCGACGTTGTAGTAGATCGATGGCACCGGGAAACCCAGCGCGTCCTTCTTGGTCTTGCTCAGGGTCACGCGGTTAGTCGGGATCGGCAGCATCTCGAAGTCCACCGCCCAGTTCAGTTCGCGCGCCGAACGACGCTTGATCTCGCTGTCCAGCTTCGACCCCAGCACGCCCTTGGCCAACAGCTCGGAAGCGTACTGCGAGGTCGGCACGGTGTTGCGGATCTTGATCTTGGACGACGGCACATCCTTGCGGAACTCGCCGTCACGGCCGTTCAGGTAGACCAGCAGTTCGGTCGGCCCCTGGCCAGGCCACAAGTCTTCCTTCGCGACCATCGTCACGCTGATGCCGGTGTTATCCATCAAGTTGCGACCGACCTGGTCGGACGAGTTGGCGATACCGTTGGGATACTTCTCGGTGGCCGACATCAGCAGCAACTTGGGCGACTCGATCGCATACGCCGCCAGCACGAAATAACGCGCAGTCAGGCGATGATCGGTGCCGTCCGGCGACTTGTAGCGCACCGCCGTGATCTTGCCGTTGTCATCAGCCTCGATGCGATACACCACCGCCTTGTCGAGCACCTTGGCGCCAGCGCGCTCGGCGCGGTCGATGGTGCGCGAACCGTCGAACTTGGCGCCGATCGGGCACACCGGGTTGCAGGTATTGTTGCCGGCGCACTGCGGACGGCCATCATAGGGCACCGTAGCGCGACCGCTGGGTTCGTTGACCGGGTTGTAACCGCCCTTGAGCAGACGTTCGGCCAAGCGCTTGAACATGTAGCTGAACGGCACGCTGGGCATCGGGTATGGCTTGGAACGGGGCGGGAAAGGTCCGCCGCCCTGGCCGCTCTGGTCGACCTCGTCGTCGCCGCTGACGCCCAGCGCATATTCGGCGCGGGTGTAGTAGGGCTCGAGTTCGTCGTAGCCAAACGGCCAGTCGCGACCGCGACCGTACAAGGTCTTGATCTTGAAGTCGTTCGGGATCATGCGCCACAGGGCCGAACCGAAGTGCCAGGTGGTGCCGCCCACTACCCGCAGGTAGCTGGTGTTGTACTTCACCGGCCCGGTCTGTTCCAGATAGTCGCCATAGGTGGTTGGCGCATAGGGCTCGTTCGGATAGGGCGAACCGCCGCTCTGCAGCTTGACGTTGGCCAGCGACAGCTTGACCGGCGCATTGCGATAGGTTTCCAGGATCTCCCGGCGCGTCACGCGCGGGCCTGCTTCCAGCACGATCACGGACTTGCCCGCCTCGGCCACTTGACTGGCGATCAGGCCGCCCATCACGCCCGATCCAATCACGATCAGATCTGCATCGAATTCGCCGCTCATTGCATTGCTCCTGTTTCGTTCATACCGGTTTCTCGCCCCAGCTGTTGGGCCCGCCGCCATAACTCGGGACCACCAGGATCCCGCGTGCGGGCTCGTACATGAGCGCCTCGGCGTAGCTGATCAGTTCGACATCCTTCCCACTGCCCACGAAGCCCATGTACCAGGCCGTCACGATGCCGGTCACGGTGGCCTTGGTGACCGGGTCGATCACCGCCAGGAAAGCGTCGATGTCGGCCGGCTTGGCGATATCGATCTGGACCAGTGCGGCCGCGACTTCGGTATCGAGCTGGGCATTGCGTTTTTTCAGCGCCGTGTAGTAGCGCTCGGCCAGGATCGGGTCGAGCTTGCGATGGGTCGAGAATTCCGACAGGCGCACGAAGCTGGCGAGTCCGCCGGCCGCATCGGCGGCGAAGGCAAGATTGCCCAGCGGCCCTTGCAAGCCAATGGTGGCTACCCCGAGTGCCGCGGCGATGGCGGTGATGACGGTGCGGCGCTTGAAATCGGGCGCGGCGCCGGCGTGTTTGGTTTGGCTGTCCATGCGATTGTTCCTTGGGTTGCGACTCAGGCCTGGGGAGCGCGGTCAGCCTTGCGGCGACGCCGCGTGACGACCACCAGCACGATCAGCACCAGCACGATGAAGATCAGGATCGGCGCCGCCGGCGCCAGGCGGGCGATCAGCGGCTTGGGACCACCTTCGCGAATGGTGGCCACGAATTGCTTGGTCACCGTGACGTCGGGATTGCCGTATTGCTTGAGCACGTAGTTGCTGACCTGAGCGATCTCTTCATCGCTCAAGCGCTCGGTGTACGACGCCTGCGGGCCAAAGGCCGGCATGAAACGCGTGGTATGACCGGTGGTGCGCTCAAGGCCGAACAGGATCGTGGCCACCAGGTTGTCGGCGCGTTCGGCGCCGGTGGCGGTGTTGTTGTACAGCGATGGATAGTCGCCGTTGGCCAGGCCCGTACCCTTGGTCTGGTGGCAGGCGGCGCAGGCAGCGCTGAAAACCTTCCAGCCGGCATCGGCTTGCGCCGCACCGCGCGATTGCGCTTCGCTGTCCGACGGCTTGCCGTAGGCGTAGCGCGGCTGGGTGACGCCGGCTGCGGCCACCGGCTTGCTGGCGCTGATGTAGGTGACGATGGCGTTGAGGTCGGCGTCGCTCAGGTGCTGCAGGCTGTTCTCGATGGCTTCGGCCATGGGGCCTGCGGCTTGCGCCTTGCCGGCGACGACACCGGTCTTGAGGTAGCGATACAACTCTTCACGGCTCCAGCCGCCGATACCGGCCACCTTGTCGGCGGTGATATTGGGGGCGTACCACGAACCGATCGACGCGCCCGACAATGCCAGTTCGCCGCGCTCGGCCATCAACGCATTGCGCGGCGTGTGGCAGGTCGCGCAATGCGCCAGCGACTCGGCCAGGTACATGCCGCGATTGTATTCGGGCGATTGCGCCGGATCGGGCTCGAACGGCTTGGTGTCGAGGAACAGCATGTTCCATACCGCCATCGAGGTGCGGATGTTGAACGGGAAGCCCAGTGCGGTTTGATGCACCGACACAGTGTCGACCGCCTGCACGCCCTTCATGAAGAAGGCGTACATCGCCGCCACGTCGCCGTCGGACAGCTTGGCGTACGAGGTGTACGGCATCGCCGGGTACAGGTGAGCACCGTCGGCCCGCACGCCGCGTTTAACGGCGGCGGCGAACTCGGCCTCGCTGTAGCTGCCGATACCGGCGCTCTTGGATGGCGTGATGTTGGATGAATAGACCGCCCCGATCGGGGTCTGGATGGCATAGCCGCCGGCGAACGGCTGACCGCCCTTGGCCGTGTGGCAGGCCATGCAGTCGGCGGCGGTGGCCAGGTAGCGGCCGCGTTCGATCAGTTCGGCGTCGGGCGTGGCCGCCACGCTGGCCGCCGTCGACACCGGGGCTGGGCTGGGGGCCGCCATGACTTGCGCGTGGAAGGCCGCGAAGGCCAGTGCTGCGGCGCATGCCACGCCGCCCCACAGCTTGGCGCGACGACGGCTGCCGTCACCGCTGCTGCGGTCTGAAACCAGAAATGCATTCACCATCGGATTCCTCAACCCATTAGAGCTGTTGTTAGTTAGGTCGTCTCCGTGGTGCGTATTTGGCTTTTACGCTTTTACATCCTGCATCGAGGCAGGAATGGGAGCGGAGAATACGCCTATTTTGCGTAGGGTCAATCATACGAAGGTATATCGGCGCCACCCGATCCAAGGGTTCTGCGCCGTTCATCACAAGCGAGCAAAGGCCTTTTCCGGCGATCGATTGGGCACGCCAGAGCGCTTCGGCGATTGGTCGACGGGGCAATTCATGAATTGCGATCCCGCATGAAAAAAGCACCGCCAAAGGCGCGCCGCCAGCCTGCGCTAACTTTTTTATCTCGATAAAAGAGAAAGATCGTTGCAGTTCCTGCAAGGATGAGTTTGTTCAGCCGCTCTTGATGTTTTCTTTGCAAGTTGCCTTAAATCCAATTCAGGCCCTTCCATGACCGGAAAAAACCGTTCTTTTCCCGGGTTTCGCCGCACTTGCCTGCACGTAAGATCATTCGCTCAATTAAATTGAACAGATGTTCATTGCCAATAGGAGATAGACAAGTGAAGTTGCGGACCAAGATCATCCTGCTATGCGCGCCCACCCTGCTGGGCATCGTGATCATCGCGATGGTGTCGCTCAACAATCTCAAGCGCACCATGCTTGAAGAGCGCACCGCCGAGTTGTCGCTGCTGGTGACGCTGGCCAAGGCGGCGGCGGAAAAGGTCCACGCTTCTGAACAGTCGGGCCAGATGACGCGCGAACAGGCGCAGGCGCAAGCCAAGCTGATCATCGGCAGCTTTGCCAAGGAACAGAATTACTTCTTCGTGCGCGGCTACACCGATGACGTCAACTACGTGCACCCCAATCCCAAGCGCGTGGGCATCCAGGACAAGACCGCCAAGGAAGACGGTGACCGCTACCGCGCGGCGCTGGCCGGGCGTGAGATCGGTACCCTGGTGGCCGAAGGCACCCGCCCCAATACGGCCGAAAAAGTGCAGAAGCTGTACGCCGTGGTGAAGTTCGCGCCGTGGGACTGGACCATCGGTTTCGGCGCCTATATCGACGACATCAATACCGCCTTCTACCGCAACGCGTTGATTCTGCTGGTGCTGGGCGGCACGCTGATGGCTGTCATCGCCGCCATCGCCGCATACATGCTGCGCTCGATCATCAACCAGCTGGGCGGCGAACCGTCCGACGCGGCCGCCATCGTCGAACGCATCGCCCAGGGCGACCTGGCCACGCCCATCGCGCTACGCCCGCGCGACCAGCACAGCCTGCTGCACTCGATCAAGACCATGCGCGACAGCCTGTCGGGCATCGTCAGTGGCGTGCGCACCGGCACCGACACCATCGCCACCGGCTCGCAGCAGATCGCCAGCGGCAACCTCGACCTGTCGTCGCGCACCGAAGAACAGGCCAGCGCGCTCGAAGAGACGGCATCATCGATGGAAGAACTGACCTCCATCGTGCGCCAGAATGCCGACAACGCGCGCCAGGCCAACCAATTGGCGGCATCGGCATCGACCGTGGCCGGCAACGGCGGCGAGGTGATCGGCCGCGTGATCCATACCATGACCGAGATCAACGATGCCTCGCGTCGCATCGCCGACATCATCGGCGTGATCGACAGCATCGCCTTCCAGACCAATATCCTGGCCTTGAACGCTGCCGTGGAAGCGGCACGCGCCGGCGAGCAGGGTCGCGGCTTTGCAGTGGTGGCGTCCGAAGTGCGCTCGCTGGCCCAGCGTAGCGCGACGGCGGCCCACGAGATCAAGGCCCTGATCGGCAACTCGGTCGACAAGGTCAATACCGGCACCCAGCTGGTCGAGCAGGCCGGCAATACCATGCGCGAGATCGTCGAGAGCGTGCGTCACGTGACCGATGTGGTGGCCGAGATCAGCGCCGCCAGCTCGGAGCAGAGCGCCGGCATCGAAGAAGTCAATCGCGCCATCACCCAGATGGATGGCGTGACCCAGCAAAATGCGGCGCTGGTCGAACAGGCCGCCGCCGCCGCGGCCTCGATGCAGGACCAGGCGGCCAGGCTGGCGCAACTGGTGAGCGTGTTTGCCCTGGACCAGCGGCGTTAAGCCGGCTCGCTGGCGCGGCGTGCGCGCAGCGACCTGCGCGTGCGCCGCCAAGCGATCACCACCCCGCTCACCGCCAGCAGCAAGCCACCGGCGCTGAGCACCACCAGCACTGTCTGGCGCAACCATGCGATGGCCAGCATGGGACGCAGGTCCCAACTATGCAGCAAGCTGAATAACCAGCGGCCGACGCGTTGCGCGCGGTCGACGCTGAGTTCGACCTGTCCGGTGGCGACATCGATATACACCTGACTCCGGCCAGCATCGGCAAACTGCAGCATCAACACCGGCAGGCGTCGCTCGGACCCGCCCATCATCGATTGCTCATCGCGCCGGTAATAATAACTATCGTAGGCCGTCAGCCACTGCGATGACGCCAGCGGCGCACGGTACAGATGCGCCGCCGCTGACTCAAGCCGAGCGCGCGGCCATTGCGCGGCGACCTGCAACTGGCCTTCGGATTGCGTGATGATCCGGCTGCGGTCGGCCGCATCCCGCGCCAGCACATACGGGCTGCCATCGAGATTGCGCCATTCGAGCTCTACCGCCGTGAAACCCTGCGCTTGCAATGCGCGCAACATCGACTGTGGCGCCAGCGCCAGATGTCGCGCCGGTGTCGATCCGGCATAGGCGGCGAGATCGGGCGCCACCGAAGCCGAGAAGATGCCCAGCGGGTTCATCGACATCAGGCCGCTGAAGATCCAGGTCAGCGTGACGGCGGCAAACGACAGGCCCAGCAAGTGATGCCAGCGCATCCAGCCGGCCGCAAATGGCGAGCGCGAACCGGAACGATAGGGCCGGCTGAAACGCCAGCGCCAAAGCCCCACCAGGATGCCGCTGCAGGCGACCAGCACGCAACCGGCGGAAAGGCCGATGACAGTCCACGTCCACACCGGATCGACCGGCTGGTTCTTGAACACGTAAAGCCAGTGCAGCCAGGCGCCGACGAAATTCCAGGCGCGTTCGCCCAACGTGGCCTGCATCACCACCGCACCGGTGGCGGACGAGACATACAGCAAGGTGCGGGCGGCGTCGTCCATCTGCACCTGGCGCAATGGCCGATGGGCGTCAAGCGCGCGCGAATGGGTCCAGCGGTCTTCCCATACGGCCCCCAGCGCGTGAGCGCTCACGCCCGGCAGGAACACGTGCGCCGAGCGCAACGCACCGGCATCGTCGAGCGCGGCGGGGATACGGCCGGTGACGGCATCCACCGTCGACCAACGACCGTCGGCGTCACGCAAGCCATAGCGCGGCTGGCCGCTGGCGGCATTGAGGACCAGCCGCGTGACATCGCCCTGCCCCATCACCTGCGCCGGTGACAGATAAGGTGCGTCGGCCAGCGCCGGCGATGCCTGCAGCCGTTGCCATTGACTGAGTTTCGGATACCCGACAAACAGCATCACCACGCCGCTGGCGAACCACAAGGCCATTAACAGGCAACCGAACACACCGCACCAGCGATGCACCAGATAGGTCCAGCGACGCAGGCGCGCCGGCAGTGCGGTGTGCGACGACATCCGCTCAGAAGCGATGGTTGACGCTCAACTGCACCTCGCGCCCCGGGCCATAAAGCCATTGCGTGTCGGTGTAGTAGGCAGTGGCGAAATAGCGCTTGTCGAATACGTTGTTGCCGCGCAGCGTGACGGTGGTGGCGGCGGTGGCCTTCCAGCGCAACGCCAGGTCGGTGGTGGTGTAGGCCGGCAGCTTGAGCGTATTGGCATTATCGGCAAAGCGCTGGCCGACGTATTGCAGGCCGGCGCTGGCCGTCCACGATGGCACGAAGTCCCAGCTGAGCCAGGCATTGGCCAGGCGCTGCGGCACGTTGGTAGGCAGGTTGCCGCTGCGCGAGACGGCCACGCCGCCGACCGATTCGCTGAAGTTGTCGAAGCGCGCGCGCAGCAGCGTGGCGTTTAAGTCCAGCCGCAGGCGTTCGGCCAGTTCCAGCGCCAGGCTGGCTTCGATGCCACGCGAGGATTGCTGCCCGACCTGCTGGCGCAGCGCCGGGTTGCTGGGGTCGCGCGTGAGCAGGTTGTTCTTGCGGATGTCGTACACCGACACCGTCCACTCGCCGCGTTTGTTCCAGAACACCTGCTTCACGCCCACCTCAAGCTGCCGACCTGTGGACAAGTCGAACTGGCTGTTGGCCTGCGTCAGGAACAGCATCGAACTGACCGGATCGGCTGCCTTGGCGTACTGCCCGTACACGCTCAACTCGGGCGTGATGGCATAGACGCTGCCCAGCCGCCAGCCGACATTGGAAAAATTCTGGTCGAAGTTGTTCGCACTGTTGACCAAGTCGTTGCGCGAGACATTGGAATGGTCATAGCGCAGGCCAGCCAGCACCGTCCAGGCATCGGTCAGGTTGAGCTTGTCTTCGGCGAACAGCGAATATTGCTGGGCCTTGTTGCGATAGCGCGGGATAAACGCCACCGGGCTGGCGTAGGTGCCCGGATCGAAGCTGACCGGATCAACCGAACTGAAGCTGCCGCTATAAGTATTGTTAGTGTGCTTGAAGGTGCTGCTGCTGATGTCGAATCCGACCGCCACCTGGTTCTGCAGGCCGAACAGGCGGCCCTTGAAGGTGGCGTCGGTGGTGTTGCCGGTCTGCGTCTGGTCGTGCCGGATCTCGGTGGCGTCGCTGCGATCGATCAATCCCGAGGAAGCGTTATAGGTATAACTTTCGGCGTTGCGCCAGTAACGGTTGCTGTTGACCTGGTAGAAGCGGGTATGCAGGGTGGTGTCGCTATTGGGCGTCCATTGCGCCTCCAGCTGGGCCCAGCGATCACGATAATCGATGGCGCTGTCGGCCACGTTGTAGTTCTTCTCGCGCAGGGCTGGCAGTTGCTGGCCATTGATCAGCGGCGTGCCGAAGTATCGCATCGGCCGCTGGTGGCCCTGTGCATAACTTAATTGCAGGAACAAGTCGGGATTGACGTCGAGTCGCAGAGCCCCCGAAAAACTGAGGTTATTGGAATTGCCACGGTCGACCCAGCCATCGGAACGGTCGCCGCTGAGGTCGACCCGGTAAGACAGCATGTCATTGATCGCGCCGCCACTGCCCAGGCCCAGGCGACGCGTGTTGTGGCTGCCGACGGTGGCCTCGACCTCATTTTCGATCTTGCCGCGGGTCGGCTTTTTCGGGACCACGTTGACCACCCCGCCAATGGCGCCATCGCCATAGATCACCGAGGCCGGACCGCGCAGGACTTCGATGCGCTGCACGCTCCAGGTATCGAATGGAAAACTTACCCCTACCCCGCCGTACTGGCGCACGCCGTCGTACAGGCGCATCACCGAGGTGGTGTCGGTGAAGCCGCGCACCGACAGCGAGCTGCCGCTGTTGCCGGGATGCCCCAGGCTGCTGTAGCCCGGCGCGCGCGTGATGGCTTCGACGATGCTGGCGTCGCCGCGCTCTTCAAGTTGGGTGCGGGTCAGCACGCTGACGCTGGCCGGGTTTTCCAGCGGCGTCAGGTCAAGCCGGGAACCTACGCTCACCGGGTTCTGCAGTTGCGCCGGGCTTTGGGCGCCCACCGTGATCTGGGGCAAGGCATCGGTGGACTGGGCGTGTACGGCCGGTGTCAGGCACAACAGCAAGGGGACGGCAATGCGGCGGTGCCGCATGGAGGTTTTTTTCATGATGAATGAGGGATGCAATAAGCCTGGCGCGGGCGCAGGCGGCCCGGTGCGCATGCTACGGTGAGCGCGACCGGGGTCTGATCAGGATCGGCTGCGATCGATCAGCGGTGGCCCTCGGGGACGGTGGGTCCAGGCAGCGGTGACCGTCGGTGGCGAGAGCAGGACCGACGCGGTCGGCGGCAACCCGCGCCAGCGTTGCGGCGCAATGATGTCGATGTGCGGCAGCAACGCCGGCGCATGATCGTATTTGCTGCAGAAGGCGCAATGGGCTGCATGGGTGGGCTGGGCGTCGTCCTGCCGGTTGTCGTCAGCGCGCTGGGCGGTGCCATTGAGCGAGCAGATTTCCTGCCACGGGGCAGCATGGGGAGCGCCCACCAGCGCGTGCGCCAGCCCCGTGCTCAACATGCCGACAATGCAGGCGATGATGAGCCAGGCGGTCAGTCGCAGGCGTCGGGGGTGAAGTCTCATGGAGGCCGATTCTAACGCCCACAGCAGCGTCCGACATATCCGCCCGTGGCAGCCATGAATCGGGAATATCGACCGAAATCCTTGGTGGACAAGGCATTGCAAGCGATAGCGTGGCGCGCCGCCAGGCACGACTGCGACAATTGGTCGCACCGGATGCGCGTTATTTCTAACTCAATGCATCCTTGAGCAAGCGAAACGAGGTAATCCGGTCGGCCATATGATAAGTCCAGTTGGTCATGCCGATTTCATCTGCGCCGACGCTGCCGGCGATGTGTTCGATGCGGTTCGCGATGTGCCTGGCGTCGCCCACCAGGTTGATCTCCAGCTGGCCGGCGATGCGCGAAGCATGCGCAGGGTTGGACGCGGTGACGTGCGCCACTTCGGGTGGTTCGAGCGGCAACCGCTGTCCCCGGTCGAGATGGATGCGCCACAAGGCGCGTGATGAAAACAGGTAATGCGCCTCTTCATCGCTGGCGGCCGCCAGCGCGAAGAACATCATCGCCGTATAGGGTTGCGCCAGAAATGCAGAGGGCGCGAAGCTGGCGCGATAGGCCGCAAACACGGCCGCCTCGATGCCCCGGCTCTGCTCGGCCGAATAGTTGAAACACATCGGCAAGCCGAGTCGTGCAGCACTGTGTGCCCCGGCCACGGACGTCACCAGCATCCACGGCAGCGCCGTGGTCGCCGTGCGCGGCAGTGCGCGCGTATCGTTGTGCCCCGCTTCACCCAGCCAGCGCAGCAATTCAGCTACTTTTACCTCGAAGCCCTCGCGCTCGCTGCTGCCATGCGGATTCAATACCGAGAAGATCGAAGGGTCGCCACCCGGTGAACGGCCCAGGCCCAGATCGATGCGGCCCGGCGCCAGCGCTTCGAGCACGCGAAACTGTTCGGCCACCTTGAACGGTTGATAGAACGGCAGCAGGATACCCGCCGCGCCGATGCGCATGCGCGTGGTCAGGCTGGTGAGCGCGCCCAGCATCACCTCCGGCGCGGTGCCGACGATGGCGCCGTTGTTGTGATGCTCGGAAACCCAGAAGCGGTGGTAGCCGAGCGCCTCGCATTGCTGCGCCAGTTGCAAGGTGTCGCGCAGGGCCTGGGCATGCGAATGGCCGGCCAGGCAAAACGACTGGTCGAAGGCGATCAAGGGGCGCTGCGGTGTCATCGTCGTCCCGCCACCGGGATCACGTAGGGCATGCCGTCATCGCTGCCGACGATGGCATCGACCCCATACACCGCCCGCAGGTTGTCAGCCGTCAGCACCTGCTGCCACGGCCCCTCTGCGTGGAGGCGACCGTTCGACAGCAGCACCAGCCGATCGGCCAGGCGCGCCGCCAGCGCCAGGTCGTGAATCGCGACCAGCGCTGCGGTGCCACGCTCACGCGCCGTCGCGCGCACCACCGCCATGGCCTCCAGCTGATGGCGCAGGTCGAGGTCGCTGGTGGGTTCATCCAGCAGCATCAGGCTGCTTTCCTGCGCGATGGCGCGCGCCAGCATCACGCGCTGCCGTTCGCCACCGCTCAGTTGATCGACCGCACGTGTGGCCAGGTCCTGCAGTTGCAGCCGGTCGATGATGTCGGACACGATCTGCATGTCGCGGTGGCCGCTCCCGGGTCGACGATGCGGCGAGCGGCCCAGCAGCACCATGTCGACCACCCGTAGCGCCATGCTGGAACCGCCCTGCTGCGGTACCCACGACACCAGCCTGGCCAGCTCGCGCCGACCCAGAGTGGCGGCGTCGCGTCCATGCAGGGTGACCTGGCCGCGATACGGGCCGGCGGTCTGGTTGATACAACGCAGCAGCGTGCTCTTGCCGGCGCCATTGGGCCCCAGCAGCGCGACCACTTCGCCGGCGGCCACCTTGAGGTCGATGCCTGCCAGCAGTTCGCGCGCGCCGTGGTGGAAATGGAGGGAATCGAGACCGAGCATCAGAGGGCTCCCCGATGGCGACTGCCCAGCAACAGATGCAGGAACAGCGGCACGCCGATATAGGCCACCACGATCCCGACCGGCACGATCACCGGCGCCAGCAGCAGGCGCCCGGCCGTATCAGCCGCCAATACCAGGATCGCGCCGCAAGCGGCCGACAATGGCAGCAGCCAGCGATGGTCGCCGCCCACCAGCAAGCGCGCGATGTGCGGCGCCACCAGCCCGACAAAACCGATCACGCCGGTGAAGCTGACGATGGCCGCCGTGATCATGACCGCCGCCACCGTCACCACCGCGCGCACCCGCCGCACCGCAAAGCCCAGCGAGGCCGCCACTTCGTCGCCGCCGGCGGCGAAGGCATTGAGCGCCCAGGCATGCGCCAGCAAGGCCGGCGCACATACCACCAGCACCACGGCGGCGATACCGACCTCGTGCCAGGTGATGCCGTTGAGCGAACCGAAAGTCCATTGCACGATGGCCGACAATTGCTGTTCGCTGGCGATGAATTGCACGCTGGCCGTCAGTGCCGCGAACAGATGCGTGAGGCCGATGCCGCCCAGCACCAGCATGGTCGCGGTCACCCCGCGCATGGCGGCCAGTCCCAGCACCAGCACCGCGCACGTCACCGCACTGGCGAAGGCGGCGGCGATGATGAACCAGGCGCCGGATGCGCCCAGGTTGGCGCCCGCCAGGATCGCCAGCGAAGCGCCGAACGCTGCCGCCGGCGAGATGCCCATCGTGTATGGACTCACCAGCACGTTGCGCGTGACGCCTTGCATGGCGGCCCCCGACAAGGCCAGGCCGGCGCCGGCCACCAGCGCCATGGCGGTGCGCGGCAGGCGCAGCTCCAGCAGCACCGCGCGCGCGGCCGGGTCGCTGCCGGCCGAACCCAGCAGGTGCAGCAGTTGCCCCGGGCTGAAGTCGCGCACCCCGAGACTGAGCGAGATCGATATCAGCAACAACAGCAACATGAATGCGCCAGCGCACAGCCACTGGCGGCGGCGTCGTTCGTGGCGCAGGCGCGCATGCAAGCTGCCGGTCATCGGCGCAACTCTGCCAGCGACACCGAATAGCCACCCGGCGCCGGGACGTTCTGGAACTGCTCCAGCCAGCGCTTCATCGCCTGTTCGGGATCGATGTCGGCAAAGCGTTCGGGATACAGCCATTTGGCGATCTGCAATGCGCCGATGATCTTGGAACAGGCGCCGGCCAGGTAATAACTGATGTGATAGACCTGGCCACTCGCGACCGCCGGCAGGCTGGCGAAGCCGGGCCGGGAGGCGACGCCTTGCAGCACCTGTTGCGAGAAGGCCCTTGGATGCGGCAGGTATTGGCCCGGCTCCAGCTTGACGATCACCTCCGGCCGGCGCGCGATCACTTCTTCGGGGTCGACCGAGAAACCCTGCACGCTGCCGCGCGCCGACGGTTGCGCACCGATCTGCACATCGCCGAATACGTTCTGGCCGCCGCCCAGTTCGACCATGTCATGCCAGCCGGAGCCCTTGAGCAGGGTCTTGTAGTTGCCGACTTCCTCGATATAGACGCGCTTGCGGACGACGCCGGCCAGCCGCTGCGCCAGCAGGTCGCGGTAGCCCCGATAGAAGGCGTTCAGGCGTGCCGCCCTCGGCTGCTGGCCGAACAGTTCACCCAGCAGCGTGACATTGCTTTCGTGACGCAATACGTCCCACGCGGTCAGCACCACCACCGTGATGTGAAACTGCGCCAGCACCTGGGCCGCTTTCTGCCAGTCGCTGTTGCGCGGCATGAACACCACCTCGGGCCGCATCGCCACGATGGCTTCGAAGTTGGGGCTGGACTGGCCCTGCCCGGCCAGCATCGCCGGCGTCACGGTGGGCCAGTAACCGCCGCTGCGGGCGCCATCGATATCGACCCCGACCACTGCATCCATGGCGCCGACGGCCCGCACGAATTCGGTGGTGTAGCGGTTGAACACCACCACCCGCCTGAGCGGCACCGGCAGGTTCAGTTCGCGCCCGACATCGTCACTGAAGCGCAACCGGTTGCCGTCGTGCTGCAATATCGTGAGCTCGGCCGCATGGGCCGGCAGCAGCACGCAGGCCAGCAGCAGCGCCGCCAGCCAACCCCGCCAGGCGCCCGGGCGCGAACGCTCAGAAGCCATAGTTCATCGTCAGTGTATAACTGCGCGGCGCGCCCAGCACCCATTGGGTGGCCGTGCCCGCATAGGTCGACGCGGCATAGACCTTGTCGGCCAGGTTGTCGATGCGCAGGTCGAACTTCAGGCGTTCGTTGACGCGCCAGGCGAGCCCGGCATCCAGCACCGTGTAGGCCGGCAGGCGCGAGACGTTGGTGTTGTCCGAATAGCGGTCGCTGACATAGTGGGCACCGCTGCGCACCTCCCATTGCGGCAGGAAATTCCATGCCACGAACAGGTTGCCGGTACGCTTGGGGACGAACTGCGGACGGTAGCCGCGCAGCGAGGTCGGACGGCCATTGACGCTGGCCACGAAGTCATCGAAGCGGGCCTGCAGGATCGAGGCATTGGCCTCGATGCGCCAGTCGCGCGCAGGACGGATGGCGATCGACGCTTCCAGGCCGCGCGACGATTGCTGGCCGACCGTATCCGAGATCGCGGTGTTGTTGATGTTGGGCGTGAGCAGGTCGCTCTTGATGATGCGGTAGGCCGCCAGCGTCCAGTCCAGCTTGCCGTCCCACAGCGATTGCTTCACGCCGGCCTCGACCTGCTTGCCGCGCGAGAGCGCGTATTGCATCTGCGAGGCGCTGATGCTGGCCAGCGACGTGGCCGGGTCGGACGCCACCGCATATTGCGCATAGAGGGCGGTATCGCGCACCGGGTTGAACACCACGCCGCCATTCCACGACATGGCGTTGGTATTGCCCGATGAGGTGATGCCGGTGAGATTGTCGTCGCGCCGGGTCTGGTAGTTGTCGCCGCGCATGCCGCCGCTGACCGACCAGCGCTCGCTCAACTGGTAGCGATCTTGCAAGAACAGGCCGGCCTGGTCGACCGTGACGCGGTACAGGTAGCGCATGCTGGCGGTGGTGCCCTGGGCGAAGCTGCCGGGACTGAAGCTGGCGGCGCTCACCGTGGTCGAGCCGGGAAAGTTGCCCGAGGCATTGGTGTTGTCGTTGCGGTCGTACACCGAACGGTTGAAGTCGAAGCCTGCCACCAGCTGGTTCTTGCGCCCCCACAACTGGCTATCGATGGTGGCGTAGCCGTGGTCGCCGTACTGGGTCTGGTAACCGACGATGTCGCGATAGTTCGAGCGCAGCACGTTGCCGGTCGTCGGGTTGTAGGTATAGGTGTAGGTTTCCTTGTAGCGACGCTCGTGCTTGATCAGGTAGACGTCGTTATTGAATACCACGTCGGGCGTGGCCTGGTAGCGCGCGCGCAGGTAGGTGCGGTTTTCGGTAAAGCGTACCTGGGCGTCGTCGACGTTGAAGTTGCGATAGCGCAGCGACTGGATCACGCTGCCGCCGCTGATCGGCGTGCCCTCGTAGCTGCCGGGATTGATGTCGCCATAGTCGTTGGACAGCGTCAGCGTGAGGTCTTTGGTGGCTTGCCAGGCCAGCGCCGCCGAAACAGTGGTGCTGTCGCTGCGACCGCGTTCCATCCAGCCATCCGAGCCGACATGGCTGGCGCTGATGCGATAGGCCCACTGGTCGTTGAGCGGCCCGGTGCTATCGATGGCCTGGCGCCAGGTGCCGAACGATCCAGCCGACAATTGCACTTCGTTGGCGGCACGGTTGAAGTCCGGTTTCTTGGGGATCACGTTGATGGCGCCGCCGATGAAGCCGGTGCCGTACAGCACCGAGGCGGGGCCATTGAGAAACTCGACCCGGTCCACGTTCCAGGGATCGAACGGGAAGGTCACCACGCCGCCGGCATTGTAGAGCTGCATGCCATCGTAGAGTTGCGAGATCGAATTGGGGCCGTAGAAGCCACGCGCCGACAGCGAATTGTTGCCGTTGCCCGAGAACGGCACCGAGGTGATGCCGGGCGCACGCGTCTGGGCGTCGAGCAGGGTCTGGTAACCGCGTTCGCGGATCGTCTCGCCGGTGATGGCGGTCACGCTGGCCGGGGTCTCCAGCGGCGTCAGGTTGAGCCTGCCACCGGCCGTGCCGGCGCGCTTGAGTTCGCTCTCGGTCGGGGTCGAGACCACGATCTCGGGCAAGGCGCTGTCGCTGCCCTGGGCGTGGGCATCAACGCCCAGGGCCGAGAATGCGGTGGCCAGCGCGAGCACAAGCTGGCGCTGACGGAGGGTGGTGTTGCTGCTGTCGAACTGTTTCATTGCCGCTTCCTGTGGGTGGCCGTCAGGCGGCCGTTTCTTGTGAAGCGCGCCTCCCCGCGCGCCGCGATCAAAGGAAACAGAAAGCCGGAGTCCGGTGACGGCCATGGCAACGCCGTGCGCCAATCGCAGCGCGCAGCAAGGCTGCGCCATGCGGCACACGGTGGATCCTTCAGGAAAATGATCGATATCGCCAGGCAGTCACGACACACCCCGGTCGCCTGCATCCATCCGTCCTGGCCGGTATCCGGGCTAACAGGGCCAATCGCCACGCCTTCCCATGCAAAAAAGCACAGTGGACCTCGGAGGCGACCTGCCGCAAGAAATGCGGCGCCTGTTTTACCGTTGCGGGGGCAGCACACGTTGTGTCGTCGACCGTCAGCCGACGCGTGTTTCCCGTTTAACTGCGGCCGAGAACCCGGCCGCGAGCACCAAAACAGGCGAATCATACTTGGGGCGGGGGCTTTTGGATAGTTGCCCGGCGCACGCGACAAAACGTCGCAGTTGCATTGAACGCCTGCCCACGCCGTCCGGCGCCGTGTATGATGCTCGCGTTTTGGTGCGCCGCCTTGCTCAACGACGGCCTTTATCCGGGACAATTTGCCCGATGCAGCCGATCGCCACGTATCGTGACTGCCAGGTGTTACCGCATTTCACTCGTCCAGCCAACTGCAGGAACATGCCGTCGCCCGCCTGCGAGATGTACCGCAATGCCATTCGCATTTTACAAATGCAACAATGTTGCAATACAATGCGCAGCGCCGTGCATGGACAGTGCCGTGCATTCAGATCAATCGGTGTGTCGCCTGAGAGGCCGATGCCCACAGGGGAAGGTAAGTCATGAACAATCCGTCCATACGACTGGCGGTAATGAGTCTGTTTGCGTGCGCGCCGTTCAGCGCGCCCGCGCTGGCAGCCGACAACGCAGCCAGCGGCCTGGCGCCGATCGTGGTCACCGACGACGCCGAACGCGCCGCCTATCGTGCCCGCAGCAACAGCAGCGCCACCCGCACCGACACGCCGCTGCAGGAGTTGCCGCAAGCGGTGCAGGTGATCGGTCGCCAGCAGCTCGACGACCTGGCCGCCACCCGCCTCGACGACGTCTTGCAAAGCGTCAGCGGCGTGGCGCGCCAGAACAACTTCGGCGGCCTGTGGGACAACTATTCGATCCGGGGCTTTTCGGGCAACGAAAACGGCGGCATGAACATCCTGTGGAACGGCTTTGCGTCCAACCGCGGCTATGCGCCGCCGCGCGACACCGCCAACGTCGAGAGCGTCGACTTCCTGAAGGGCCCGGCTGCCGCGCTGTACGGCAACAGCGAACCCGGCGGCACCATCAACGTGGTCACCAAGAAGCCGCAGTTCAAGGCAGCCAATTCGGTCGACCTGTCGGTCGGCACCAATGACTTCTATCGCAGCACGATCGATTCCACCGGGGCATTGGCGCCGACCGTTGCCTATCGCCTCAACGCCGCCCTCGAGACCCGCGGCAGCGTGCGCGATGACGTGCGCAGCAAGCGCGAATTCCTGGCGCCGGCGTTGACCTGGGTGCTGGGTGATCACACCATCCTGAACTACGAAGCCGAGTTCCTGCGCCAGCGGGCGCCGCTGGATCGCGGTATCGTCGCGATCAACGGCAATCCGGCTGCATTGCCGGCGTCGCGCTTCCTGGGCGAGCCCAATGACGGCGACATCAAGATGGAAAACCAGAGCCATCTGCTGACCCTCGAACATCGGCTCAACGAAAACTGGCAACTGCGCACCGGCGTGTTCCACAAGCAGGGCGCACTGAACGGCTACTCGACCGAAGCCTCGGCGCTGCAGGCCGACAACGCCACCCTGCGTCGCCAGCGCCGCTACCGCGACTACAGCTGGCACGACACCTCGTTGCAGGCCGAGCTGGGCGGCAAGTTCAATACCGGCGACATCGGTCATGAAGTGCTGGCCGGGATCGAGGCCGACTGGCTCACGCTGGACCAGCGCATGCTGCGCATCAATCCGAGCGCCGGCGCGCCGTATGCGATCGACATCAACAATCCGGTCTACGGGCAGGCGCAACCGACCCCGACGCTCAACACCAACACCGCCGAGCGCCAGAGCAGCGTCGGCCTGTACCTGCAGGACCAGGTCAAGCTGGCGCAGCGCTGGCGCGTGCTGGCGGGAGTCCGTTTCGATACCTTCAAGTCGACTCTCAACGATATGCGCAACAACAAGGTCACCACCCAGGACAAGGGTGCCGTCTCGCCACGCCTGGGCGTGACTTATCTGCTCAGCGATGCGTTCTCGGTCTACGCCAGCGCCAGCAAGTCGTTCCGCCCCAATACCGGCGCCGATTTCAACAGCAATGCGTTCGCCCCGGAAACTTCGCGCGCCGGCGAAGTAGGCGTGAAATGGCAAAGCGCCGATGGCCGCAGCGGCGCCACGCTGGCCGCCTTCGACATCACCAAGCAGAACGTGCTGACCGCCGACCCGGTCAACACCGGCTTCTCGATCAGCGCCGGCGAAGTCAAGAGCCACGGCGTCGAATTCGACTTCAGCGGCAAGTTCGGCCATCACTGGCGCGTCGCCGGCAACCTGGCCTGGACCGATGCCTACGTCGCGCGCGACAACACGCTCAAGACCGGCTCGCGCCTGGTCAACGTGCCGCGCACCTCGGGCAGCCTGCTGGCGATCTATGAAGATGCGGATGCCCGTGGCGGCGTCTGGGGCATCGGCGGCGGCCCCAGCTATGTGGGCGCGCGCAGCGGCGACCAGGGCGACACGTTCGAGTTGCCGTCCTACGTCACGGCACGCGCGCTCGGCTACTGGCAGGTCACGCCCAAGGTCAGGCTGTCGCTGGATGTGAACAACCTGTTCAACAAGCGCTATACCGCCAGCTCCTACAGCAACCTGTGGATCATGCCGGGCGACGAACGCAGCGCGGCGCTGACCGTGCGCGTGAAGTTCTGAGGCCGCCATTGAACATCATCAACAAGCGCCGCGCGCTGTTGCAGGCCGCCGGCGTTCTGGCGGCCTGTCCGGCCTGGGCGCATGACGACGGCCAGCCGCATTCGCACGCCATCAGCGCCGCCACCGGCGACGTGCTGACCATCGTCGGCCCGTGGGAAATGACCGGGCTCGATCCGTCGCGCGCGGGTTATATGTTTTCGCGCATGGAGGTGGTCGAGACGCTACTGGACGTGGACGACGAAGGACGCCTGCAACCGGCCCTGGCGCGCCGCTGGGAAGTCAGCGGCGATGGCCTGCAATGGCGCTTCGAACTGGCGTCGGATCGGCGCTTCCACGATGGCAGCGCCGTCACACCGGCCAGCGTGCTGGCCTGCCTGCAACGGGCGCAGGCGCGTCCGGGCGTGTTGAAGCTGGCGCAGATCACGGCCATGCGGCTGGACGGCGCGCAATTGCTGGTGCAACTGGCGCGCCCTTTCTCGCCACTGCCTTACCTGTTCACGCATTCGAGCACCCAGATCCTGGCGCCATCGGCGTTCGGCCCGGATGGCAATGTGCGCAGCATCATCGGCAGTGGCCGCTTTGCGATGGCCAAGCTGTCGCTGCCGCAGCAGTTCGACGTGGACCGTTTTGCGGCGCATCCGGATAACGCCGGCAGCGGTCCCGCACGGCGCATCGAGAAGGCCCGCTACATCAGCGTCTCGCGCGCCGAAACCCGTACGCTGCTGGTCCAGAGCGGCCAGGCCGACATGGCCTTTTCGCTGGATCCGCCAAGCATCCGCGCCCTGCAGCACAGTGCGCGGGCGCAGTTGATCAACACCATGCTGCCGCGCACCACCTTCATCAAGCTCAATGCCGGTCATCCCTGGCTGGCCGATGTGCGGGTGCGCCAGGCGATCTCGCTGTGCATCGAACGCGAAGGCATCGCCCGCGCCCTGCTGCGCGACCCCGACCTGGGCGCCACGCAACTGTTCCCGCCGTCGATGCGGCTGTGGCACGATCCGGCGCTGCCGTCGTTGCGCACCGACCTCGCCGCGGCACGCACCTTGCTGGATGCGGCCGGATGGAAAATCGCCGCCGACGGCATTCGTCGCAATGCCGCCGGCGAACGCTTCGAGCTGTCATTGACGACCTTCGTCGACCGTCCTGAACTGCCCCTGATTGCCACCGCCCTGCAGGAAGAAATGCGCCAGGTCGGCATCGCGGTGCGGGTGGTCATCGGCAACTCCAGCGATATCCCGGCCGGCCATCGCAGCGGTGCCTTGCAACTGGCGCTGGCGGCACGCAACTTCGGCAACCTGCCCGACCCGGTGGCGACGCTGCTGCAGGACTTCGGTCCCGCCGGCGGCGACTGGGGCGCGATGGGCTGGGATGATCGGCAGGTCAGCAGCACGCTGGCCGGCCTGGCCGATGGCCGCATCGATGCCGCCGCCCAGGGTACGGCGCGCGCGCAGGTGGCTGCGGTGTTGCAGCAGCAGTTGCCGGTGATTCCGGTGGTCTGGTATCGCCAGACATGCGCGGTGAGCCGTCGCATCAACGGCGCGTCGCTGGATGCGTTTGAACGCAGTTATCGGATTTCGCAATTGCAATGGACATGATGCGTTTCTCTTCCCTGTTGGCGACCTGGTTGCCGGCGCTGGCGCGGCGACTGCTGCAGGCGGTGTTGGTGGCGCTGCTGGTCGGCACCCTCTGTTTCTTCATGACGCGACTGCTGCCGGGCGACATGGCCTATCGCATCGCCGCCGGTCGCTACGGCTACGACATGGTCACGGCGGCGGCGGCCGAAGCGGTGCGTCACGAACTGGGACTGGACCGGCCATTGCTGGCGGCGCTACTCGACTGGTGGGCGCGCCTGCTGCAGTTCGACCTGGGCCAGTCGCAGGTCACGGCGCAGCCGGTGATGACCGAGATCGTGCACCAGCTCGGCCCGACCTTGCGCCTGTCGCTGCTGGCGCTGGCGCTGTCGCTGTTGATCGGTCCTACCCTGGGCATATTGGCGGGACTGCGTCCGGGCGGCTGGATCGACCGCATCACGCTGGCCGTCTCGGTGGTGCTGCGGGCGCTGCCTTCATTCTTGCTGGGCCTGATCCTGGTGCTGGTCTTCTCGGTACAACTGGGCGCGCTGCCGGCCGCCGGGCATGACGACCATGCCAGCATCATGCTGCCGGCGCTGACCCTGGCACTGGGATTGGCGGCAGTGTCGTGCCGGGTGGCGCGCGACGCCATGGCGGCGGTGCGGGCGTCGCCCTACTTCGACTTTGCCCTCAGCAAGGGGCTCACCCTGTCGCAGGCGATGACGCGCCACGGCGTGCGCAATGTGGCCGCGCCCATCGTCGCCTATCTTGGCGTGCAGCTGGTCTATCTGGTCGAAGGCGTGGTGCTGGTCGAGACCATCTTCGCCTGGCCTGGCATCGGCCATGCGCTGGTGCATGCCATCTTCGGTCGCGACGTGCCGATGATCCAGGGCTCGGCGCTGGTACTGGGCCTGATGTTCGTTCTCTTCAATGCGCTGGTCGACCTGGCTTGCGCCATGATCGATCCGCGTCGCCGCCCATGAAATCACTCCCCTTGTCACTCCTTCCTTCCCGGCTGGCGGCCAGCCAGTGGACCGGCATTGCGCTGTTGCTGGCGATCATCCTGCTGGCGCTGCTGGCGCCGTGGCTGGGCGGCGGCGATCCGGCGCGCCAGCAATTGCAGCGCTTCCTGGAAGCGCCGAGCCTGCTGCATCCGCTGGGCTTCGACCAGTTGGGTCGCGACATGCTGGCGCGGCTGGCGCACGGCACCCGGCTGTCACTGTCGCTGGCGCTGCTGAGCGTGGCCAGCGCGGCCATTCCGGGTTCGCTGCTGGGGCTGCTGGCGGCCTGGTGCGGCGGCTGGTTCGAGCGCGTGCTGGCGGCCGTGGCCGACGCCGTGCTGGCGCTGCCGGGACTGTTGCTGGTGCTGCTGCTGGCCGCGTTTGCGCCGGGCGGATTCTGGCCCCTGTATGTCGGCATCTCGCTGGCGCTGTGGGTCGAGTATTTCCGGGTGGTGCGCGCAGCCTCCAAGGTACTGCTGAGCAGTCCACAGATCGAGGCCTCGCGCATGCTGGGCTTTGGACCGGCCTACATCGTGCGTCACCAGTTGCTGCCCGAACTGCTGCCGCGACTGTTCACGCTGATGCGCTTCGGCCTGGCCGGGGCGGTGCTGGCGATGTCGGCGCTCGGCTTTGTCGGCGTCGGCCTGCAACCGCCCACGCCCGAACTGGGGGTCATGATGATCGAACTGCTGCCGTACTACCATGAGGCGCCCTGGCTGATCGCCGCTCCCGTGGCGGTGCTGTTCGTCATGTTGCTGGGATTGCTGTTGCTGTCGCGCCAGCGGGAGGGCACATGAGCGCACTGCAACTTGAGCAATTGTCGGTATGGCACGGCGACACGGCGCTGGTGCGCGACATCTCCTTCGACATCCCGCAAGGGGGCGTATTCACGCTGCTCGGCGAGAGCGGTTCCGGCAAGTCGCTGCTGGCGCAGGCCATCATGGGCAAGCTGCCGCGTGGCTTGCGCTGCGAAGGCCGCATCCGCATCGCCGGCCAGGCCAGCGACGCCGCGCAGCAAGCCAGCCGCCATGCCGCCTGGGGTCGCCAGATTGCGTTGCTGCCGCAAGAACCCTGGCTGGCGCTGGACCCGACCATGAAGGCCTGGCGCCAGGTGGCCGAGACCTACGAGCTGGTCAGCCAGCCGGCCGCCGACAGCCAGAACGACAGCCTGCGCCAGGCCCGCAGCGGCGCCCGCACGCTCGCCATGCGCGCCTTGCAGTCGCTGGGATTGGGTGACGCTGCCGACAAGTATCCCTTCATGATCTCGGGCGGCATGGCGCAGCGCCTGGCATTTCTGGCAACCCATGCCGCCGGCGCGCCGCTGATGATCATCGACGAGCCGACCAAGGGGTTGGACCATGACCGACGCGCCGACGTGCTGGCGCTGCTGCAGGCGGCGCAACGCGAAGGCATGAGCCTGCTGTGCATCACCCACGATGTCTGGCTGGCGCGCGCGCTGGGCGGGCAACTGGCGGTCATGCTCGACGGCGGCATGATCGAACGCGGCACGGCCGCCGAGGTGCTGGCCGCGCCGCAACGACAGTACACGCGCCGGCTGCTGGCGGCCGATCCCGAACAGTGGCCGGCCAACGCGACGCCCGAGGTGCCGGACGCAGCGCCGGTGGTCACGATCAGCGGGCTGTCGAAGTCGTTCGCAAAACAGACCCTGTTCACCGGCATCGATGCCCGCATTGCGCGCGGCGAGGTGGTCGCCATCAGCGGCCCCAGCGGCGCCGGCAAGACGACTTTCGGCAACCTGGTGCTGGGCCTGATGCAACCCGACAGCGGCAGCGTCACGCGCGCAGCGGGCCTGGCGCCGACGGCATTCCAGAAGCTCTACCAGGACCCGGTGGCGGCTTTCGCGCCGCGCCTGACGCTGCGGCGCTCACTGCGCGACCTGGTGCGCCTGCACGGGCTGGACTGGAATGAACTGGCGCATCTGCTGGCGCGCATGCGCATCGCCGATACCTTGCTGGATCGCCGTCCGGGCGAGGTCTCGGGTGGCGAGTTGCAACGCATCGCACTGGCGCGCGCGCTGCTGCTCAAGCCGGCCTTGCTGTTTGCCGACGAACCCACGTCACGGCTCGACCCGGTGAGCCAGCAAGAGGTGATGCAATTGATGCTGGAGCAATGCCGCCAGCATCACTGCGCTGTATTGCTGGTCACGCACGACCCGCATCTGGCGGCCCGGGCGACCAGCCGCAGCATCGCGCTGCGCTAGCGGCTCAAGGCGCAACGGACCCGCTGGCGCACTTGCCCTGCTCGACCGATATCGTCAGCGGCACGCCGTTCTTGGCCGCCAGGATCTCGGCCATGACGCTGACCGCAATCTCGGGCGGCGTCTTGCTGCCGATGTACAGGCCGATGGGTCCGTGCAACCGGGCCAGGTCGCTGCCGGTGGCGCCGAAATGCGTCATCAGGCGTTCGCGCCGGGCGGCGCTGTTGCGGCGCGAACCGATGGCGCCGATATAGAAGGCAGGGCTATGCAGGGATTCCAGCAGCGCCAGGTCGTCCAGCTTGGGATCGTGGCTGAGCGCCACGATGCAGGTGCGGCGATCGGGAGCAAAGGCGATCACGGCGTCATCCGGCATGTCGGTGACGATCTGCACGCCGGCCACCGACCAGCCCTGGCGATATTCGCCACGCGGATCACAGACGGTGACCTCGAAGCCGTTGAACAATGCCATCGTCGCCAGGTACTCGGCCAGCGCGCCGGCGCCAATGAGCAGCATGCGCCAGCCCGGCCCCAGCGTGCTGGACAATCGATGGCCATCGAATGATAGGGCGGTCGGCACGGTGGCGCGCGTCAGCGCGACCGAGCCGGTGGCGCAATCGACCTGCCGCGTCACCAGCACGCCACTGTCGAGCATGGCCAGCAGCTCGGCCAGGCGGGCGCCATCCGGATCGAATTCGAGCAGCAGTTCCAGCGTGCCGCCGCAAGGCAGGCCGAAGCGATGCGCTTCATCGGCAGACACGCCATAACGCACCAACTGCGGCGTAGCACCCGCATGCCCGCCCAGCGCATCACGCGCATAGTGATGCAACAGATCGTCTTCGATGCATCCGCCCGAGACCGAGCCGACGATGCGCCCGTCGTCACGCAAGGCCAGCATCGACCCCGGTGGGCGGGGCGACGAACCCCAGGTGCGCACCACCGTCGCCAGCAGAGCGTGGCGGCCTTCGTGGCGCCAGCCGGACAGGGCGCGCAATACGCTCAGGTCGATGCTTTCCATGGTGGCCCTTTCCTATACCGGCGGCAGCTTGTCGAGCAATTTGTCGAGCGTCACCGGATAGTCGCGCACGCGCACCCCGGTGGCGTGATAGACCGCATTGGCGATGGCCGCGCTGACGCCACACAAACCCAGCTCGCCGACGCCCTTGGCCTTCATGGGCGAAGAGATCGGGTCGGTCTCGTCGAGGAAGATCACTTCCTGATGCGGGATGTCGGCATGCACCGGGACCTCGTAGCCGGCCAGGTCATGGTTGACGAAGAAACCAACCTGGCGGTCGACCGCCAGCTCTTCCATCAGGGCCGCGCCGACGCCCATGGTCATCGCGCCGATCACCTGGCTGCGCGCCGACTTGGGATTGAGGATGCGACCGGCGGCGCAGACGGCCAGCATCCGGCGCACGCGGATTTCGCCGGTGGCGGCATCCACCGCGACCTCGACGAAGTGCGCACCGAAGGTCGATTGCTGGTAACGCTTGCCAAGGTCGCCGAACTCGATGCTGTCTTCCACCACCAGTTCACCGGCGCTGGCCGCCTGGCCCAGCGGAAATGTCTTGCCCTGGCCACGCACGGTGCCATCGACGAATTCGGCGCTGGCGGCATCCAGCCCCAGGCGCTGCGCCACCGCTTCACGCAACTTCATGGCGGCGGCATAGACGCCGGCGGTAGAACTGTTGGCGCCCCACTGGCCGCCGGATCCGGCCGACACCGGAAAGCGGGAGTCGCCCAGGCGCACCGTGACACGCTCCAGCGGCAGGCCCAGCATCTCGGCGGCGGTCTGGGCAATGATGGTGTAGCTGCCGGTGCCGATGTCGGTCATGTCGGTCTCGACCGTGACCACGCCGGCCGGCGACAGACGCAGCCGCGCGCCGGACTTCATCGTCAGGTTGTTGCGAAAGGCCGCCGCCACGCCGGTGCCGATCAGCCACTGCCCTTCGCGGGTGCTGGCCGGTCGCGCAGCGCGGTGCTGCCAGCCGAAGCGCTCGGCGCCGGTGCGCAGGCATTCGATCAGGCGGCGCTGCGAGAACGGACGATCCGGGTTCTCGGGATCGACCCGGGTGTCGTTGCGGACTCGAAACAGGATCGGGTCGATATCGAGCTTCTCGGCCATTTCATCGATCGCGATTTCCAGCGCCATCAGCCCCGGGGCTTCACCGGGGGCGCGCATGGCGTTGCCTTCGGGCAGATCCAGCACCGCCAGGCGGGTGCCGGTCAGGCGATGCGGCGCGGCGTATAGCAGGCGGGTCTGCTGGATCGCGTCTTCGGGCCCGCCGCCGGGCAAATCGCCAGACCAGCTTTCGTGGCCGATGGCGGTGATCTTGCCGTCACGCCCGGCGCCGATGCGAATGCGCTGGATGGTGGCCGGACGGTGGGTAGTGTTATTGAAGATGAACGGTCGCGGCAACGCCACCTTGACGGCGCGCCCGGCCGCCCGCGCTGCCAGCGCCGCCAGCAATGCCTCGGACCGCAGGAACAGTTTTCCGCCAAACCCGCCGCCTATGTAGGGCGAGATCAGGCGCACGTTTTCCTTGGGCAGGCCGAGCGTCCTGGACAGGTCGCTGCGACCCCAGTCGATCATCTGGTTGGACGTCCACACGGTCAACTTGCCGCCTTCCCACAGGGCGATGGAGGCATGCGGTTCCATCATCGCGTGCGACTGGTCGGGGGTGCTGTAGGTCGCATCGAGACGAACCGCGGCGGCCGAAAAGGCCTTCTCGAAGTCGCCTACCCGCTTGTCGTCCTTGGCGCCGGTGACGGCATTGCTGGCCTTGGCGTGGGCCAGGTCATAAGCGCCCGGCTGTGCCGAATAACGCACTTGCACCAGTTGCGCGGCGGCCCGTGCCTGCTCGAAGCTCTCGGCGACCACGATGGCGATGGCCTGATGATAGTGCTGGATCTCGGGGCCGCCGAACAACGCCGCCGTATTGCGGCCGGCCTTGGCCAGCTTGCCGGCATCGGCAGCGGTGACCACCGTCAATACGCCCGGCGCGCCACGGGCGGCGGATGTGTCGAGCGATTCGATGCGACCCTTGGCAATGGCCGAACCGACCACATAACCATAGGCCGCATTGGGCACGGCCAGGTGCTGCTCATACGCGTAGGGAGCAGCACCGGTGGTCTTGAGACGGCCATCGATTCGATCAACGGCCTGGCCGATGATCTTTTTCTGGTCGATGGGATTGGTAGTGGCGGGGGTATCGAAGCGCATGACTCAACCTTTCCTGGGTTCGGCCAGCACGGCGGCCAGGGTGCGCCGGGCCAGCGTGATCTTGAAGGCATTCTCGGCCGTCGCCGTGGCATCTGCCAGCAGCCGCTGGCCCACCGCGGCAGCGCCCTGGGGCAGGATCGCCTCGGCCGCTTCAAGACGCCAGGGCTTGTGCGCCACGCCACCCAGCGCCACGCGCCCGGAACCATCGGCCTGCAGCACCGCCGCTACTGACACGAGCGCGAAGGCATACGAACTGCGGTCGCGTACCTTGCGATAGATGTGCGTGCCGCCCAATGGACGCGGCAGCACCACCGCCGTGATCAGCTCGCCCGGCGCCAGCGCATTCTCGATATGCGGAGTGTTGCCGGGCAGGCGATGGAAGTCGGCCATCGGAATCACGCGCGCACTGCCATCGGGGCGCACCGTTTCGACGGCGGCATCGAGCAGGCGCATCGCCACCGCCATGTCGCTGGGGTGGGTGGCGATGCAGTCGGCGCTGGTGCCGATCACCGCATGCTGGCGACTGAAGCCCGAGCGCGCCGCGCAGCCACTGCCGGGCTGGCGCTTGTTGCAGGCTTGATTGGTGTCGTAGAAATAAGGGCAACGGGTACGCTGCAGCAGGTTGCCGGCGGTGGTGGCCTTGTTGCGTAACTGGGCGGAGGCGCCGGCCAGCAGCGCCCGCGACAGCACCGCATAGTCGCGTCGCACGCGCATGTCGGCCGCCAGGTCGGTATTGCGCACCAGGGCGCCGATGCGCAAGCCACCTTCGGGCGTGGCGTCGATCTGGTCCAGCGCCAGGCCGTTGACGTCGACCAGATGCAGCGGCGTTTCGACCTCGAGCTTCATCAGGTCGAGCAGGTTGGTGCCGCCGGCGATGAAGCGCGCGCCCGGCGTGCGCGCCACGGCGGCGGCAGCTTGCGCGGGCGATTGGGCGCGTTCGTAGGTAAAGGCCTTCATGGCTGGCTCCCGGCGACTTCGTTGATGGCGTCGAGGATGTTGGAGTACGCGCCGCAGCGGCAGATGTTGCCACTCATGCGTTCACGGATCTCGGCATCGCTCAGCAGGGGCGCCGTGCTCAGGTCGCCGCTGACGTGACTGGGAATGCCCTCCTTGATTTCGCGCAGCACCGACACCGCCGAACAGATCTGCCCCGGCGTGCAGTAACCGCACTGGAAACCGTCGTGCTTGATGAAGGCTGCCTGCATCGGATGCAGTCGCTCGGCTTGGCCCAGGCCTTCGATGGTGGTGACTTCATTGCCATCGTGCATCACCGCCAGCGACAGGCAGGAATTGATGCGGCGGCCATCGACGATCACCGTACAGGCGCCGCACTGGCCATGGTCGCAGCCCTTCTTGGTGCCGTTCAGGTGCAGGTGCTCGCGCAAGGCGTCGAGCAGCGTGGTGCGGGTATCGAGTTGCAGCGTCTGCTGGCGGCCGTTGACGTGCAGCGTGACGCTGGCGGTGACCGGCGCCGGCGTTTGCGGCGCTGCTGCGGGGGTAGGCGTATCGGCCTGAGTCCGGGCGGCGACCGGGGCGTGGGCGGCCGTGGCCGAGAGGGCGCTGACGATCAGCATGTCGCGGCGGGAAATCCGCACATTGGAGAGCTCATCCATGTTTCGCATCCTGGGGCTGGTTTGGTTCGGCAGTCGCCGGATTGCGCCGGCGACAACGTTTTAACTGGCTAAGTGCGGCCACAGGCATGGAGGAATGCGGCCGGCGAAAATCGGACTGACAACTGAAGAGGCGAGAACCGCTGACAGACAACGTCGCACGGCCCCGCGCCCCGAATTGCGCGTTACTAGGACCGGCACATCGCCCGGCGCGTTCCCTGGTTGATGCAAGGGGTGCGCAAGCAGGCTTGCATCACTGCGTGCCTTCAGTCGAAAGCTCTAGCAGCAGAAAGTGCAAGGCATCCAACGGTAGAGCGAAGTTAAGCGCCCCTCGCGCAGCATTACTTGAGATCAGTCTGGACGACAGCAATCCGGCCAGCAGCGATCTTCCCGTGCGCTCTTCAAGCCCGCCGCCAGGTTGCCGCAAGAATGGCTAAAAACGAAGCGAGGAATCTTATATTTTTACCGGTTTATTTTTCCATTTGATTTTTATCATAACCTTTTGATTTTAAATGGAAAATAAAGCTCTAAAAGGTGAATGAAGAGACTTGCTTTGCCGGTTCATTTTCCGGTCTTGTACCGGTCTCTTCACACCATGCTGACCAAGCCCGCCGACGATGGCCTTCAATCTGCTCGTCCCGACAGTTCCGACAGGTTGAAGCCGGAGAGCACACTCAAGCCACCTTCAATTCCACGCACTCGCGCCGCACGAACGGCAGCACATTTTCCTGCGGCAGCGGACGGCTGTAGAAATAGCCCTGGATCTCGTCGCAGTCCAGACGACGCAGCCATTCGCGCTGGTCGATGGTTTCCACGCCCTCGGCAATCACGTCGATGCCCAGCGTATGGCCCAGGCCGATGATGGCCTGCACGATGGCGGCGTCCTGCGAGTTGGGCTTCAACTGGCGCACGAAGGATTGGTCGATCTTGAGCTTGTCGATCGCAAACCGCTTCAGGTAGGCCAGGCTCGAATAACCGGTGCCGAAATCGTCGATCGACAGTTTCAGGCCCAGCGCACGCAACTGGCGCAGCAGCGCAATGGCGGCCTCGGTGCGTTCCATCACGGCGCCTTCGGTGATCTCGAGTTCGAGACAGGCAGGGTCGATGCCGGTACGTGCCAGCAGCGCCTGGATGTCGCCCAGGAAGTCAGGGTGGCCGAAGTGACGCGGCGAAATGTTGACCGCCACCACAAAGCTGCGACCGGTATGCTGCTGCAACAGCTTGATCTGCTCGCAGGCACGCTCGAGCACCCAGTTGCCGATGGCGATGACCAGCCCCGATTCTTCGGCCACCGGGATGAAATCCGCCGGCGACACCAGCTCGCCGCGACGACGCCAGCGCACCAGCGCCTCGAATCCGATCAGTTCGCCATCGCGCAGGCGCTGCTGCGGCTGGAAATGCAGTTCCAGTTCGTCGCGCTCCAGCGCATGCACCAGTTGCGCTTCGAGATCGACACGACGCGCCGATTGGGCATTGAGTTCTTCCGAATACGCGACCCACTGGTTGCCGCCCAGCGCGCGCGCCGACTGCAGCGCCGCATCGGCATTGCGCAGCAGCGCCACCGGATCGCTGCCGTGACGCGGGTATTGCGCCGCGCCCAGGCTGAGATTGGAGAACACTTCGTGCTTGGGACTGCTGAATGGCTGCGCCATGCTGGCCTGCAACGCTTGCAGGGCACGCGCAAGACCGGGCGAGTCCACCGTGTGGCGATACAGCATCACGAAGTTGGCGCCCTCCAGGCGAAACACTTCACCCTGATGGGCCGCCGCCACCGCCCGCAACCGTGCCGACAGGTCGAGCGTCATCTGGTCGGCGAACTCGTGACCATAGGCGCCCACTACCCGTTCGAAACGATCCACGCTGCCCAGCACCACGACATGATCATCGCCCTTGAGTCGCTGCAGGCGTCGCTGCAAGGAACGACGATGGCCGAGGCCGGTCAGGGGGTCGTGGGCAGCCTGATGCGCCAGCGCGTCCTCGGAACGAAAACGGGCCCAGATGTGATACATCATGAACAGCGCCGTCAGCAGCGCCAGCAGGTTGAACCAGTGCACCAGGCGGGCAATGCGATTGATATTGACATCGACCATGCCGCCCTCGCGCAGCAGCGCGGCGACGTCCTGCATGCCCTGCTGCGACAAGCCCAGGCGCAGCAGCGGTTCAGCCGCGGCGCGGATGTTTTCCAGCGTGTGCTGCATCACCACCGACAAGCCGATGCCGCAGGCCACCACGATGGTCAGCAGCAGATAGATGGGCCAGCGCATGTGGCGTCCCAGCTGCAGCCGGGCGCGCTCGCGCCAGTCGTCGGGAAGCGGGGCGGCAGCGCGTGGGCGCAGGGGATTCTGGATCAGGTTTTCCATGCTCGTCCTTCCTTCAGGGATGCCGGCGTGGCGACGGCAGTCAGTGGCCCAGGGCCTGTTCGATCCGCGCCACCATGTCGTTGCCGTCGAACGGCTTGCCCATGAAACTGGCATTGCCGGCCGCCGTGACGCGCGCCTGCAGCGGCGCCGACGGGTAAGCGGTGACAACGATCACGGGCAGGTTCACTTGCTGGCGCCGGAGCAGCTCCAGCAGCTCGATGCCGCTCATGCCCGGCATCTGTACATCGGTGATCACGCAATCGGCCTGCTCGAAGCCGCGCGCAGCCACGAAATCGTCGGCCGAGGGGTAGGTCAATCCGCTCATCCCTATCGAGCGCACCAGCGCCGACAAGGCGTCCCGCATCGAACCGTCATCGTCCACTATGGCTATCTTGCTTGTCTTTTTCACTGCTCATCCTTGTCTCGGCTGCTCTGGCATGGCGTGCCGGCAGCCTTGGCTATCAGGATTGCAGGTTAATGGGGACCGGCCGCGGCGGGAATCATACATTGGTATGAGAGAAAGACCGGCGCCACCGAAAACGCCGCCAGGCCAGGCTGGGTGCGGCCTGCAAGATGATGTCCGGATGGCAATGACAGCCCCGGCAGGCCGCTGGCGCATCGCATCTCAGGACCGCGATGGCTCCAGCGCCTGGGCCATGCGCACCAGGTCGGCGAAGGTGCGGGCTTGCATCTTCTTCATGGCGTTGCCACGATGAATCTTGACGGTGACCTCGCTGGTGCCCAACTGGCCGGCGATCTGCTTGTTGAGCAAGCCGCTGGCGGCCAGCCACATGACTTCGGTCTCGCGCGGGGTCAGGCTGGCATAACGCGCCTGCAGGCTGGAATTGGCCTGGCGCTGGGCCAGCTGGCGCCGGTCCTTCTCGTGCGCGGCGGCAACCGCGTCGAGCAGGTCCTGGTCGCGGAAGGGCTTGGTCAGGAAGTCGACCGCGCCGGCCTTCATGGCCCGCACGCTCATCGGAATGTCGCCGTGACCGGTCATCAGGATCACCGGCATGGTCACCCCCGAACGCGCCAGTTCGGCCTGGAAATCGAGCCCGCTGATGCCTTGCAGGCGCACATCAAGCAACAGGCAGCTAGGCAGGTCGAGCAATGGCCGCTGCAGGAACTCGGCGGCCGAGGCGAAGCAGCGCACCTGCAACCCGACCGAGCGCAACAGGCTGTCGAGCGCGCCGCGCAGGGATTCGTCGTCGTCGACGATATAGACCATGGTGTCGGCGGTGCTCATGCGGCCTCCGGGGCGCCAGCGGTCGGAATGTGGATGCGCATGACGGCCCCCTGCGGCTTGCCGTTCCAGGCGCGGATGACGCCGCCATGGGCTTCGATGATGGAGCGGCAGATCGGCAGCCCCATCCCCATGCCGTCGGGCTTGGTGGTGAAGAAGGCATCGAACAGGCGCTTGAGATGGTCGGGCGCAAAGCCCGGGCCGCTATCGACCACTTCGATGGCCACCCCGTCGCCCTGACCGTCCTCGCCACGCGCGGCCAGCGAGCGGACCAGGATGTTGCGTTCACGCACGCCGGCGTCGGCCATGGCCTGGGCCGCATTCATGACCAGGTTGATCAATACCTGCTGCAATTGCACCTTGTCGGCCCGCAATATCGGCAAGCCCGGTTGCAGCTCCAGCTGCAACTGCGCGCCATGGCGTTGCAGCTCGCGGCGCAGCAGGTCGCAGCTGTCGCTGATCATCTCGTTGAGATCGAGCGCAACGAATTCGGTATCGGACTTGCGCGCCATGCCGCGAATGCGACGGATCACGTCGCTGGCGCGGCGCGCATCGCGCTGCATCGCCTGCACCGCCGAGCGCGCTTCGCCCAGGTCGGGTTCGGGCCGGTTCATCCAGCGCAGGCAGGCTTCGCCATGGGTTTCGATGGCCGCCAGCGGCTGGTTGACCTCATGCGCGATCGAGGCCGCCATCTCGCCCAGCGTGCTCACACGGCTGGCGTGGGCCAGCTGGCTTTGTGCGGTATGCAACGCCTCTTCGCGCTGGATCAGGGCGAAGGCGGCGGCCTGTCCCTTCAGCGCCAGGAAGGCGGTGATGGCGATGGCGGCCAGGCTCACCAGGCAGCGCGCCAGGGCGCCATCGTTCTGGTCCAAGCCATGCGACATACCGTAGGCCACTAGCGTCAGCACGATGCACAGCGTGGTCATGGCGATGACGCCCCGGCGCGGCCAGGCGGCCACCGACAACAGCACCACGGCGACATAAAGCACTGCGATGGCCACGTCCAGCGGGGTCAGCGCATCGATGGCGAAGATCAGTGCGGCAAGCGCGATGGCGCATACCGGCACCAACGGTGAACGGGCAGAAATGTACATGCGGATCCCAGCGTGGGCGGAGCCTGTTAATAGAATTATTTCGCTTCCAGCGGAACACGAGTATAAATGCCTGACACATGTAAAGACATGCGTATTACACCAAAGTATAAGTATCGGCAGGCAACGCAATTGTTCACATTAGCGAGTCGGCATGCCGAAACAGCAGGCCCGGGCGGCGTTTATCCCGGATTGCGGGAATCGAAATAAACAACAACATGGCGGCCCGCGCTTAGTCGGGCGCCCGCTTCATACTCTCGTATGATTGGCGGGCTTGACGGGTAGACCTACGATGCGATCCAGGAAATGATCCTATAAGACACCCAGCAGGGAGGCACTGTGAAGCTCTACGAACAACTGGCCGACACGATCCGGCAGCAGATCGACGACGGCATCATGCTCCAGGGTGAAAAGATCCCCTCGGTGCGCCGGTCCAGCCAGCAGTACCAGCTGAGCATTTCCACGGTGATCCGTGCCTACCTGTTACTGGAAAGCCGCGGCCTGATCGAAAGCCGGCCGCAATCCGGCTACTTCGTGCGGCCCCGGCAGGACCAGCCGGCACCCACCGCGCTGGCCCCGCAACTGCCGCCGGCCACGCCGCTGCTGCCGATCAACCTGGCCCCGGTCGCGCTGGCGCTGTCGAACATGCGCTCGATCAACTGCGAGCAACGCATTCCGCTGGGCTCGCCCTACCCCGATCCATCGCTGTTTCCATCAGCCCGCATCAGTCAGTTGGCGCATGGCATGTACAAGCGACGCGACCGCCAGGAACTGATGGGCTCATTGCCGCCCGGCAACCAGGAACTGATTCGCCAGATAGCGCGACGCCATCTGGAAACTGGACTGGCCGTCAATGTCGCCGAGATCATCATCACCGAAGGCGCCACCGAAGCCATCAACCTGGCGCTGCAGGCCATCGCCCGCCCGGGCGACGGCATCGCCGTCGAAGCCCCGACCTACTATGCGCTGCTGCATGCGATCGAACGCATGGGCATGCGCGCAGTGCCGATCCCGACCGATCCGCAACGCGGCATCGACCTGCCGGCGCTCAATGCGGTGATCGAAGCGGGCCAGGTGGCGGCCTGCATCGTGATGCCCAATTTCCAGAATCCGCTCGGCTTCGAGATGCCGGAAGAACGCAAGCGCGCGCTGGTCGAACTGATGGCATCGCACCAGTTGCCCATCATCGAGAACGATGTCTATGGCGAACTGCATTACGCCGAGCAACGCCCGCGACCGCTGAAGACCTTTGATCGCCAGGGGCTGGTGCTGTACTGCAGTTCCTTTTCGAAGAGCCTGACCACCGAGCATCGCATCGGCTGGATCCTGCCGGGACGCTATCGCCAGGCGGTCGAGCAACTCAAGTTTCTCAATACCGTCACCACGCCGTCGCACCCGCAGCGGGCGATTGCCGAATACCTGCACAACGAAGGATATGACTTCCACCTGCGGCGCTTGCGCAAGACGCTGTCGCAACACGGGCGCATCATGCGCGCGGCAGTGCTGCGATTTTTTCCGCAAGGCACCGTCGCCTCGGAACCCGAAGGCGGCTACCTGCTGTGGGTTACCCTGCCGCGCGGCGTCAATGCGCTCGAATTGCATGTGCGGGCGCAGGCCGCCGGCATCAGCGTGGCGCCCGGCAACATGTTCTGCATCGGGCCCGGCTTCGACCATTGCATCCGCCTCAACTACAGCTTCGCCTGGAACCGCGAACTCGAACAGGCCGTGCGACTGCTGGGCGACATCGCGCAGGAACTGGCGCAACGCGCCGCCACGCTGCCGGAGCCGGACATCGCCCCGGCTCCGATGCATCCGGCGGCCACGGTGGGCGCTCAACTGCCCGCCAGCGGATTGACCAGGGCCAACTGAGGCGTGCGCATCGGCTGGGGCGCAATACCGCCGGCGGCGAAGCGCTCCATGACTTCATCGAGCGGCGTCGGCTTGCCGAACAGGTAACCCTGGAATGCGCCGCAACCGATCTTGCGCAAGGCCGCCCATTGTTCGGCGCTCTCCACCCCTTCGGCCACCACCTGCAAACCCATCGCCTGGGCCAGGCTGACGATGGTGCGCACGATCGATGAAGCGTGCGGCGTCAGCAACATGTCCTGCACGAAGGAACGGTCGATCTTCAACTGGTCCAGCGGCAGTCGCTTGAGGTAGCTCAGGGACGAATAACCGGTGCCGAAATCGTCCAGCGAGAAGCCGACGCCGATCTCCTTGAGCAGGCCCATCTTGCGGATCAGGTCATCGACATCGGTCAGCAGCATGCTCTCGGTCAACTCAAGCTTGAGCCTGCGTGGATTGGCGCCGGTGCGCTCCAGCGCATGCAATACCCGTTGCGTGAATTCGGGCTGGCGGAACTGGCTGGCGCTGACGTTGACCGAGATCGTCAGGTGCGCCGTGGCGGCATCAATCGACCAGGCCAGCAATTGCTCGCAGGCCTGCTCCAGCGCCCACTCGCCGAACTCCACGATCAGGCCGGTCTTTTCGGCCTGGCCGATGAATGCCCCCGGATAGACCAGGCCGCGCCGCGGATGCTGCCAGCGCATCAGGGCCTCGACCCCGCACAGGCTGCCGTGCTCGTCGACGATGGGCTGGTAGTGCAACAACAACTCGCGACGCACCAGCGCATGGCGCAGATCGTTTTCGAGCATGGCGATCTGGTCCAGCACATCCTGCATGTCGGGACTGAAGAAACGGTAAGTATTGCGCCCGGCGGCCTTGGCCTCGTACATCGCCATGTCAGCCTGGCGCAGCAGGTCGTTGACGCTATGGCGCCCGCTGCCGAACAACGCCACGCCGAGGCTCGGGGTACTGCGCACTTCGTAGCCGTCCATGGCGTAACCGGCATTGAGCGACGTTAGTATCTTGCGGCACACGAACTCGGCATTGGCGGCGGTCTCCTCGGCGTCGGCGCCCAGGTCTTCGAGCAGGATCACGAATTCGTCGCCGCCCAGGCGCGCCACCGTATCGACCTCGCGCGTGACTTGGACCAGTCGCAATGCGACCAGCTTGAGCAGGCGGTCGCCCATGTCATGGCCCATGGTGTCGTTAAGCGACTTGAAGTTATCGAGATCGACGAAGATCACCGCGCCCTGGCTGGCGCCGCGCCCGCTGCGGGCCAGCGCACGGCCCAGGCGGTCGAGCAGCATGCGCCGGTTGGGCAGGTCGGTGAGACCGTCGTAGTAGGCCAGGCGCGCGATTTCTTCTTCGGCCTTCTTGCGCGCGCTGATGTCCATGCGGGTGCCGACCATGCGCAACGGACGTCCCGGCTTGTCGCGCTGGACCACCTTGCCGCGACACTGGATCCAGACCCAGTGACCGTCCTTGTGCCGCAACTGGTATTCGGCCTCGAAGAAGCTGGTGCTGTCGGCCAGGTGCAGGCGCAACGCATGGTCCAGCGACTCCATGTGATCGGGATGCACCAGCGAACGCCATTCGCCCACGCCATCGTGCTGGCAATCGGGGGCATAGCCCAGCATGGCGTTGGCGCGAGCGTCGACGGTGCGACGGTCGCTGGGGATATGCCAATCCCACAACCCCAGGTTGGCGCCGCCCAGGGCCAGCTCCATGCGTTCGACCATTTCGGCATGCTGCACATCGCGCAGCCAGGCCTGTTCTTGCGCCTGGCGTCGACGCCGCTGGATGGCCGCCAATGCCAAGGCGCCGATGGCGGCGAATGCGCACCACATCAGCAGGTAGGAACGGGCCAGATCATGCCAGCCGGCATTGATGCGTTCGACGCTGCGCGAAAGACCGATCACCAGGGTCTTGTCCAGTCCGAGCTCGCCCTGCAGCACGGTGCGCTGCACCACCATGCGTTGCTCACCGTCGGCCCCGGCGCCGGTCATCACGCTGGCCACCGCGCCACCCCGCAGATGACGCTGCAGGAAATCGTCGACGTCGCTTTCGGGGCGACGCATCTCGGTGGCGTTGGCCGGCACGAACAGCAGGCGCCGGCCATCCTCGCTGGTGATGGCGATATTCATGTCGTCGGCGTACATCGCCGAGCGCATCACGGCGTCGAAATACTCGGGGTTGAGGATGGCGCTGACCGCGCCTTCGTTGCGACCATCGGGCCCGGTCAGGGGCATCGACAACTTGATGTTGAATACCCCCGGCGTGTTCTCGTAGGGTTGCGACATGTACATCAGCTTGCGCGAGAGCATGCGCGAAATCTGGGCCAGGAAGTCGCGATCATCGAGCTGACGATCATCCATGTCGTCGGCCGACATGCTGATGCGTCCCTGGGCGTCGAGCAGCACCATGGCGCGCACCCCGGGCATGGCGCGCTTGAGCGACTGCAGCAGCAATTGGCGGCATTCGGGATTGCAGTGGCGATCAGGGGCGGTGGCGCCGCGCGCACTCTCCAGCGCGTTGCGCACGCCCTGGAACTGGTGCCCCATGCTCTCCTCGATGATGCGCGCCTGCAATTGCATGCGAGAGGTCTCGGAAGCCTTGATCAGGCGGCGTTCGGACCAGATGAAGTTGACGATCAGCAGCGCCGTGAAGACCAGCACCGCCAGCAAGGTGCACCATTCGATGACGCTGCGACTAACAGCCCGGGGGTGCGGATGCGACGCATCGTCGCTGTTCATGCGGGAGCGCTTCATGAAAGCCCCAGCGACCGTGGCACGCCCGCGTAGGGGAGCGTGGCAATGCGGATGGCAAGGCGGGCAGGACGGATCATGAATCACCTCTAATCTTTCAAGACAAAGCGTCCCCACCGCGCTTCGATGCGAGCACGGTCCGGTGCGTTTTTTACGTGGGGCCAGTCTACGAGCCAGGCGTCAGGCGCGACGCGCACACTGCACGACATGCACAGGGAACACAGTTCTTCTTGCCATGGTGCAAGCCGATACAGTTCACACCTAGGTATAAGAGGCACAGACCAAGGTGCAATGGCCTCGCCCGCACCGGCTGCGTAAGCTTGCGCACTCAGTCAATTGAGCGTGAGGACATCGTGCATATCGAAGTGATCGGCCAGTACGAAATCGTGCTGGAAGCCCATCGCAATCTGAGCAACACGGCGTGGATGCCATTCGTGACCATCTATCGCGGACACGCGGCGTCCTACCGCAGCACTTGCGTCTTCACGCGACGGGCGGTCGACACCCGGCTGCCCGCGCTCAATCGCGAACAGGCGATCGATGCAGGACGGGATTTTGCGATGCAGAGGATCGCCCGAAGCGAACTTTGAATACAGCTGGCCGATAGACTGATGACGATTGGAGAGCCCTGCTGCAGGCCGAGCAGCCTGAGATTGCCGAAGGACCCGGCGACAGTCGGGACACAGCGCCTGTACTGTCGATATGGTGAAGGAAGGTCTTCAGTCCGGCATGCCGATCTCCCGCAGTCACCAACACATCCCAACCATGTAGGTTACAAAAACGCGCGATGCGAGCAGGCCGTTTCAATCAACGCCTTACTTGCCAGAAGGGAAGCCTTTCTTGGTGGCGGTCGATGCCGTATTGGGACTGTTGAGCGGAGTGGATTCCGCCTCATTCGGCTTCTTATGGTATCTCAACGGATTAACGTCGCCCTTGTTGATAGCGGCAGCGACGAGGGTGAGCGCTTCAGCGGGGGTTTTGTTCAATCTTTGGCGCGTGCCCTCATAGCCAGCAATACTACCCGACGAACCATAGGCCCTACCCACATTGATCGCAGATGATTTCGGCGTAAATGTGGGTCGGACACCTTTGCGGGCAGCAATAGCCAGGGCCCTCTTCTCGCTTACGAGCGGCTGTTCAGTTGAAGCGGATTCAATAAGTTCTGCCTTGCCGGCAATGACGAAAGCGTGCGCGCAATCCGTACAGGGCCGCCGCTGGCCAGCGACTTTTATCAATTCGTATTGCTTGGGCAATTGACCCCGCTGGCGCAGAATATCGTCCGCCTCTAGGAAAAGCGTTTCGGCATGCATATTATCGGCCGCGCCGTTCTTGGGCTTGCCAGGAAAGCTGGCGATGGCATCGGCCGTACTGGCGTCGATAAACTTCACGCGTTTTTCGAGAAGCGCCTTGTACACTTCGTCTTCACGGGAAGAATTGTCCCGCCCCTTCTGGAGCTTCTTTACTAACTTATTAAGCGCATCCCCGATCTGGTCCCGATTCTTGTTGGAGGAAAGGATATAGTGCGGCGGATCCGTAGGCTTGGATAAATTGATGGCGACCGCACACTGGACTTCGATCAGTTTGTCACCGGCAATCTGGAAGAGACTCTTGGCAATGTGTTGCGCCGCCCTTTTTCCAACATCGGGTTCCTCATGCGGGATAGAAAGCCGACGAAATACGCTAAGGGGACCGATTCCCATGATCTGGCTGCGGCCGCCGTACACCGCCTGGGGATTCCCTTTGATTTTGGCGAAGGCAACTTCCAGTGGAACCGATTTTTGCATCAATTCATAGCGCTGTTTGGCATGCGTCTGTTCACTGGCGGCGTGTGGCAGGGCTCCTTGCGTCACGGTCGATACATTGCTGCCTGCTCCGAAGACCTCTACCTGGCGTTTCTTGCGCGGTGGCACGATGGCACCCTCCCTATCTTCTATGCAGACATCGCATGCGATGTGCGGACCGGGCAATTTTCAGCGCTGGCCCACTCGATGTCAGTTTCCGATGGCGACGGCGCGAAGCGAATAGCCGGCACTGGAACCGGACGCCGATACACCGATGACGATCACGTTGAGCCCTGGTTGCAGATAGTCGTGATAATCGATGGTGTCGTAGAAAGTGTTGCGCAGATTGAGCACCAGAAGGTTGTTGTCTCCACTGGCGCCTTCGGTCGTGTTGAGCGTGACCGTCAGATCGGGGGGCAGCGTTTGTTTGGTGAGCGGCGCGCTCGGCGCGCCGGTCGACGTTGCCGTGTAGCCCGGCGGATTGAACCAGATCGAGAGGACGCAGCCTTGCTGCGACGTTTCGGCCCAGTGCTTCAGGTATAAATTGAGATCCCCGTCGAATCCGGACATCTTAAAGCAGACATTGAGCTGCGCCGAGAAGGCGGCATCGGTCAGCGCGGCCGTGAGCACCATGTTGCTGCCCGGGCGTGTTTCGACCGAAGCGGCAAAGCCCTGTGTGAGCACCATCAGGTTATTGGCCGACGATATCGAGCGTGACAGGGCGCCGACACTGACGGGCACCAGGAACTTGCTGGGCAGGAAACCGATTACCGCGCCGTTGGAGCCTGAATTGTCGGTGATCGGGTCGAGCGCCAGCAGCGAAAGGTCTAGTGGCGCCGGGGGTTGGAACGTGACGGTCTGGCCCGGATTGAGCTGCCCGACGATGACGACTTCCCCGGGCTCGGCATTGCTGGCCGTGAAGTGGCTGGCGAAGATTGCATCCACAACGTGCATCGGCGAGAGCTCCGGCGCAACTGACTGCGGATAATCGACGTCGATCTGCCAGGATGAGGTCTGAACGAAATCGGTCCCGAGCACAGCAAGTTCGGTAGGCGGCGCGATCTGGTAGCAGGGCGTGCCGCTGCTGTAGTTGCGCGGAAAAACATCGGCCATTTCAGCGGCAGACAGTTCCAGGTTGTAAGGGAAGGTCGGCGCACTGGCGGTGACGTTGGTGGTGGCATTGTTCGCCATGAAGTTATAGGGAAACTCCTGCGACATGAACCAGGTGCATGAAGGCAGCCCGCCAGCGCCGCCCGCTGCGTTGAGACAGGAATATATGCCCCAATCCTTGATCGTCATTCCCGTGTTATAGGCATTCTGACGGCTGCGTCCCGCCAGCGATGAACGATCACTGCCCTGTGAATTCGACTGCGAATAGTCCTGCGTCTGCGACACGGCCAATCCGGCCGAGGCGGTGGCTCCGTACATGGCTCCGGCCGACAGCGACACGTCGTAGCTCTGGGTGGTGGTGTTGGAAGCGCCGGTGGTCTTCTGCGACATGTTGGAAAAACTGTTGCCCTGGTTCGCCGAAGATGCGTTGCCCGAAGAGCTGGAGACATTGACAGTGCTGTTGAGCGTGCGTGGCTGGTAATTCAACAGCCACGACTGCGACACGACGCCCTGCCTCACCGTCATCGAGACGGAGTTCATGGCCCAGACCGGATAAAAATAATATCCGGTCGTGGCCGCCTGATCGTTTGTCGACACGCCCGACAGGCCAGCATACAGATTGACCACGTTAGGATTGCTGATCATGCCGGGACCGCCTGCCTCCAGGCTTTGTACCAGCGACGTCGCCGGCTTGGTGGGATTATTCAGAATCAACCGCTGGCTGCTGGTGACGACATAGCTTTTGGTGTACGACGAATTGGCCACGTTGCTGACGGCGGTCACGGTGTACTCGCAATACAGCACGCCGATGTTGGCCGCCGCTGGCACGACCGTGTTGGCGCCGACGTAGTCATCGGCGGCGGGCGCATAGTTCAATGCAAACTGGACGACCGTAGCATATGGAGAAAGTTGGTCGTTCATGGCCGGTCAGCCCCTTCGATGTGCGCAGCAGCCGTGCTGGCCTGCGCCGCATTGGTGTTGAGAGTCCAGATGCCAGCGCCGCCGCCGATCGGGAATCCATAGGCATCGGTCTGAGCATTGGAATTCGACGCAATCCCGCTGTGGCTTTCGTCGCACCATTGCGGCACCGTCGTTCCCTCGCCATTGATGGAGAGTTGTCCAAAGCCTTGCAGGAAGATATCCGCACCCGCCGACGAGCCCGGCGAACTCGCGCTGTTGCCGTTGAAGGTCACTCTCTCAAGAGTGAGCGTGGGCGCCAGCGAAGGATTGCCTTGCCATTGGTCCTCCGTGCCGCCCATCACGAAGATGGCACCGCCAAAGCCGGCGCCGACGCCGTTATCGCCCGCCCCACACGCCGCGCCGCCGGCGCCGCCCGGTCGATTGCTGCCGCCGCTCCCGGAGTTACCCCATTGGCCCGGATTGCCGCGGCCGCTGGCGCCGGCGGACCCGCCAAATCCGGGGCTGCCGCCGACACCGAAGGAGCCCTGGGCTCCGCCCTGGCCACCGCCGGATCCGCAGTCCCAAAAACCGTTGGTGCCACCGGCCCCGCCACCACCACCACCACCGCCTGATCCACCGCCACCGCCGCCACTGCCAAAGCCGCCCTGTCCGCCGTTGGCGCCGGCGCCACCTTGCGCCCCGCCGCATCCGGAATTGCCGCAGTCGTCGCCGATGCCATTGGTGCAGGCGCCACAGCCTCCGCCGCCGCCTCCACCGCCACAGCCACCGGTGCCACCGGCGCCACCGAACAGGCCCGGGCCGCCGGACGTCCCGGGCGTGCCCGGTGAATTGGGCAGCAGACCGCCGTTGTAATAACCGCCGACGCCACCTTGTCCACCGTTTCCGGACATGCCTGCCGGGGCGAACTGGCTGCCGTTGATGACCGGCGCCACCGGCGAAGCCTGGTAGGCGTTGACTCCCTGCGAGCCATAGTTAGGACCGAAACCGAAGCTTTCATCACCGCCCCCCTTGCCGCCCGTGCCACTGATGGCCGATATCTCGGTAGGCGCTTCGGCCTTGGCGCGACAACTCTGGATCAGCGACTGATAGAACGATAGGCTGGTCGACTTCGTGACGGCGGAACCGTCGCCATGAGTCCATGGCGGCGCCGATAGCGCGGTGCCATACGGATTGAGAGCTAACACAGCGCCCCCCGCACCCATGTTGCCGTTGATTCCCCGTGCCAGGCAGTTCTGGATGGTGAGGTATTTGAAAGCCACCGTTCCACTGAGCACGATGAAACCGCGCGCAATGTGAGCCCCATCGATCACGGCGTTAGCGGTGTTGGGGCCCTGAATGATAACGTTGGCTGCCGAATTGAGCATCTGGATGACATCCCCCGAGGCCAGGGTAATGGACGCCGCCGTGCCGTTGTCGATCAGGTTGATGATCACCGTCGAGCCGGCCGCCGCCTGATTGGCCTGTTGGATAGCGATGTTGAGTTCGCCTAATGTGGATGCGGAGAAAGTGCTGGTGTTGCTCGTCTGCATGGCGCTACCTATAGAAGAGATGTGATATCGACCAGCCTGCGCTGTGAATCCCCACGCACCAATTGCTGGCCACCCCATGGCCTCCCTGGCGGAAGGCCCCCTGCCACTACGGTTAGTAAATTCTGCAAGACTGCGCGACAGCGGTTCGATACATCGCCACCTCCGTGACGTACTCATGGCGACCGCACCTGCGCGCATCAACCCTGTATCCCCCTGCCAGGCCCGACCAATCTCTTCGACAAGCCGAATCCCTGCCGACCAGGCGGGCTTCGTGAGTTTTTCTATGTTACGGATGAGTTTTGAAATACTTTAGGAGGATGCGAGCTTGCGGCCCGCATTCGGGCGACGTGATAGGTGCTGCGCGCGTTTCCGCAAGGAGGGAACACCCGATGGTTTCCTCTCCGCAGAGATGCCTTAAAGCAACATCATGAATTTCGTACCGGCCCCGCGCCACTGCCGGATCAGGTGGTACGGCGGCGCACGGCGAACTGGCAGGAGGCTGCCGGCTGAAGCGATCAGGCCGGCGTGCCGCTACGGTCGAAACGACGATCTGGCAACAGCCATAACACGGCCAGCGCCACGTAGATGGCCGAGGACCATAACGGCCACCACGGCGCCAGCAGGATCGACAGCGCATAGAGCAGGATCGAGCCGGCATTCTTGCGGCCGTTGCCCAGCACCGCCGCCAGCGCCGGGTGCGCGGCTTCGGTGGCGCGCAGGGCGCGCTTGAGCACCAGGAACGAGATCGAACACATCAGCAGCACCACGCCGTAGCAGGCCACTGGTGCGGTATCGCGATGATGGCCGGCGATCCAGTCGGTGACGAACGGAATCAGCGAGACCCAGAACAGCAGATGCAGGTTGGCCCACAGCACGCGGCGGTCGACCTGGTTGGCCAGTTGCAGGAGGTGATGGTGATTGACCCAGTAAATACCCACGTAGACAAAGCTGAGCACGTAGCTCAGCAGTCGCGGCAGCAGCGGCAGCAGTTCGGACACGCTGGCGCTGCGCGGCGTCTGCAGGCCCAGCACCATGATGGTCAGGGCAATCGACATGACGCCGTCGCTGAAGGCTTCCAGCCGTGACTTGTTCACGCCGCCGCCACGCCCGCCCGCGCACGGGACAGCTCACCCACCACCATCACCGCCAGGATCGCGATCGGCAGCGCCAGCGCCCAGAAACCGAAGGCGTGATAACCGAAGGCGGCGACGATGGCGCCGACACCGAACGACAGCACCGGCCACAGGAACTTCATGCAGCGCTCGCTGGTGGCGCCATCGGCGCCGCCGCGCAACACGTCGACGGTATCGATCACCACCTGGGTCACATTGCCGGTCATCAGCGACGTCGGCGCCAGGTGCGACAACAGCAGGCGGCTGATGGCGCTATGCACGCCCATGCCAACGGTGCCCAGCAGGCCGGCCGCCATGCCCCAGCTGGAACTGGGTGATTGCACCGGGGTGGCGATGATGCCGCACACCATGAAACCCACCAGGAACACCAGTTGCAGCAACAGGGTCCAGGGCAGCGCCGCGCCATTGCGCTTCTGGATGGCGGCGATGAACAGGCGCGCACCGGCGACGCCGATGACGAACGCCGGGAACGCCAGGAACTTCAGCAGGATGGACATCTGCGAACTGTCGGCCAGGGCCGAGCCGATCAGGATGAAGTTGCCCGTGACGTGGGCGGTGAACAGGCCGAACAGGGCAATGAAGCCCAGCGTGTCGACGTAGCCGGCGAGAAAGGCCAGGCTGGCTGCCTGATTGCGATTGTGTTGTGCTGCAGTCATGAACATCTCCAAAGAGCCGTGGAGCGCAAGGTGAAAGGCCCGGCGCGAGTGTGGCGTCAACATAGCACCGGGCTGGCGCGCGCGAAATTATCCATGGGGATAGTCCGAGGGCATTTTTGTTAATTAATTAGCAATTATTGTTATCCGAAGGCGAGCGCGTTTTGTACAAAAAACAGCATCTTCATACAATCAAAAAAAGTCACGGATGCACATCATGTGGGTTGACCGCTGAGCCTGGCCAGGAATGTCTGCGCCCTGCCCTCAAGGAGCATCAGCGGCCCCCCTTCCAAGCACGCATGATGGAGTCCGCTGACATGGAAAACATAGTATTTGTGGTCGATGATGACGACATGGTCCGCCAATCGGTGCTGCGCCTGCTGGAGTCTGCCGGGCGCACCGCGCAGGGTTTCTCATCGGCCGCCCAGTTCCTTGCGCATCCGTTGCCTGATGTGCCGTGCTGCCTGATCCTCGACATGAAGATGCCGGGCTCCGATGGCCTGGAGGTGGTCAGGCAGCTGGAGCGACGCGGCGCGGCCATCCCGGTGATCTTCATCTCGGGCTACGGCACCATCCCCATCACGGTGCAGGCCATGCGCGCCGGCGCCCACGAGTTCCTGACCAAGCCGATCCACGCCGAGACCTTGCTGGCCTCGGTGACCCAGGCCATGCTCATTGCCGGGCGCGAACTGGGGCAACGCACCGAACAAACTGCCAGTACACTACGGCTCGATACCCTCACGCCGCGCGAACGCGAAGTGCTTGAGCTGGCCATCTGCGGCTTGCTCAACAAGCAGATCGCGACGCAGATGGGCATCAGCGAAATCACCGTCAAGGTCCACAAGCGACGCGTGATGGACAAGATGCAGACCCGAACCCTGGCCGACCTGGTGCGCACGGCGGAACGATTGCAGATCGCCGGCGTGCGCCGACAGGATCGCCTCAGCCACGAAAGATAAGAGATGAACGACAACGACAATCGCAGCGCGCTGCGCCAGCTGGCTTCCGAACTGCGCAAGTCGCACAAGCTGTTGCTGGAATGCCAGTCGACCCTGTCCGGCGCGACCGGCACCGCCTTCGACCGGCTGCAGATGGTGACCAATCACCCGGACTTCGCATGGCTACGCATGCTGTCCGAATTCATGGTCGAGATCGATGAAAGACTGGATGAAGAAGCGCCGCTGGAGCCGACCGAACTGGCCGCGCTGCGCGCGACGCTGGAACGCCTGATCGGCCCGGCCGAGCCAAGCTCGGCGCTGTTCCGCGAAAAATACCTGGCCGCCCTGCACAGCTCGCCCGACCTGACCATCCAGCATGGCGCATTGCGCCTGGCGTTGGGCAGGTTGCCGGCCATCGGCTGACCTCCCCATACGATTCAAGACTCAAGACGCTGTGCCCTGACTTGCGTCAGGGCGACGGTGGCTAACTGTTATAGATAACCCGTAGCGCCGGCGCAGGCCGGCGCCCAGCGTCTTTCCACCCGATCAGCCGCCGGTGCGACCCGATTCGAACAGGAACCACGCGCGCTGCTCTGCCTCGTCGATCCAGTTCTCCAGCAGGCTGGCGGTGGCCACATCGCCGTGTTCGCCGCACAACTCATGGGTGGCCAGCATGAAGCCGACCAACCGCAGGTTGTCCTCGCGCAGCTCGGCCAGCATGTCCGACGGCGTGACGAAGTCGCTGTCGTTGTCGGCCAGGCGTTGCAAGCGACCGATATGGCCGGTCGAGCGCAAGGTGGTGCCACCGATCTTGCGCACCCGCTCGGCCACCGCATCGGTGATCGCGATGATCTGCTGCGACTGGTCATCCAGCAGCAGGTGATAGTCGCGAAAGTGCGGCCCCGACATGTGCCAGTGGAAGTTCTTGGTCTTGAGGTACAAGGCAAAGACATCCGCCAGCAAGGTGTTGAGACCACCGCTGATGTCGCGGCTGGCTTCGGCGCTGAGCAGGGTCGGCGTATTGAGCGCCGACATGCGGCGCTGCTGCAGGTCTTGCCGTTTGTTGGCGTCCATGGCGCTCATCCTCAACCCTTGATGAAGGCCAGCAGGTCTTCGTTGAGCAGGTCCTTGTGCGTGAAGCACAGCGCGTGCGGCGCGCCGCCATAGATCTTCAGGCGTGCATCCGGCGCCAGCTGCGCCGACAGCTTGCCGGTGACTTCGAACGGCACCACCTGGTCGTCGTCGCCGTGGATCACCAGGGTCGGCAGGTCGAACTTCTTGAGGTCGTCGCGGAAGTCGGTCTGCGAAAAGGCGATCACGCAATCCAGCGTACCCTTGAGCGAGGCCAGCATGGCGATGTTGAAGGTCTGTGCCAGCACGCCCGGGGTGACCTTGTGGTTGGGACGGTTGGTGCCGAAGAAGACCGTCGCGAAACCGTTCAGGAATTCGGCGCGGTCATTGCGCAAGCCTGCCAGGATGCCATCGAACACCGACTTGTCGACGCCTTGCGGATGGTCCGGCGCCTTGCCGAAGATCGGGGTCACCGCGCCGATCAGGACGGCCTTGGACAAGCGCTTGGTGCCGTGACGACCGATGTAGCGCGCCACATCGCCGCCACCCATCGAGAAGCCGGCCAGCACCACGTCGTTCAGGTCCAGCGTGTCGAGCAGCTGGGCCAGGTCGTCGGCGAAGGTGTCGTAGTCGTAGCCGGTCCATGGCTGGCTGGAACGACCGAAGCCGCGGCGATCATAGGCGATGACGCGGTAGCCGTTCTCGGCCAGGAAGTTCATCTGGTATTCCCACATGTCGCCGTCCAGTGGCCAGCCATGGCTGAACACGACCGGTTGGCCACTGCCCCAGTCCTTGTAATAGATTTCGGTACCGTCGCGGGTGGTGATGGTGCTCATGCTTGCTCCTTGGTGATGACAGATGGTGGGTTGTACTACAGCCGGCCGGCGCGGGTGGCGCCGGCCGGTGGGGTCAGTCCCGGTCGCGGGGCAGGCCCAGGCGCCAGTTGCCCGGACCGCATAGCGCGATCGAGGTGAAGATTACCAGCAAAAGCCAGCCGAACTGGCCTTCGGCAATGCTCCAGTCGGGATGCACCGCCAGCATGGCGATGAGCAGCACGCCAATGATGGGCAGGCAGGCCAGGCGGGTGAAGACGCCGGCGGCGATCAGCAGCGGGCACAGCGCCTCGGCGAAGATCGCGCTCCACAGCGACAGCGTCGGCCCGAAACCGAACGGGTCTTCGATGGCCGTCAGTTCATGCGAGTAATGCAGCAGCTTGGGCAAGCCGTGCACATAGAACAGCATGAAGCTGCCGGCAATGCGCAAGAACAACAGGCCGAGATCGAGCGGCGGCGTCGGCAAGCGTTTGGGGGGCATGTGGAGCATGGCTCAGAACGCGAAGCAGCTGCAACCCAGCGCGCCCCAGAAGCCGGCGAAGTTGGACACCGGCACATCGGACTTGCGGGCCACGTCGTGCGCGTGGGCATGCACGCCGCAGGCGCCGGCGCAGGCATGCGGCAATGCCGCCTTCTTCTGCGCCACCGGACGGTAATGACCCGGCACCTTGGCCACCGGCGACCAGTCGGGCAGCACCGGGATCTCGCCCGGGCCATGCGCCGAGAACTCAGCGGCACCATAGACGATCTTGCCGTCGACCACGGTCATGACCGATTCGATGGCCTTGATGTCGTCTTCATGCACGCTGAAGAAATCGGCCGACAGCACCGCCAGATCGGCCAGTTGGCCGATCTTGATGCGGCCCTTCTTGTCCTGCTCGCTGGAGAACCAGGCGCTGCCGGCGGTCCACAACTCGAGCGCGGTCTCGCGCGGCAGACGGCCCGCCGCGCCGTACAGCTTGGCGCCGCCGACGGTGCGGCCCGACACCAGCCAGTACAGGGCGGTCCAGGGGTTGTAGCTGGCCACGCGGGTGGCGTCGGTGCCGGCGCCGACCGGCACGCCCATCTCGAGCATCTTGGCAATCGGCGGCGTGTGCTCGGCCGCTTCGCTGCCGTAGCGGTCGATGAAGTATTCGCCCTGGAACGCCATGCGATGCTGGATCGCAATGCCGCCGCCGAGCGCGCGCACGCGTTCGATGTTGCGTTCGGTGATGGTCTCGGCGTGGTCGAACATCCAGTGCAGGCCGTCGAACGGGATCTCGCGGTTGACCTTCTCGAACACGTCCAGCATGCGGCTGATCGATTCGTCATAGGTGGCGTGCAGGCGGAACGGCCAGCGATTGGCGACCAGATGGCGGACCACGCGCTCCAGTTCGTCTTCCATGCCTGCGGCCAGGTCGGGACGCGGCTCGAGGAAGTCCTCGAAGTCGGCCGCCGAGAACACCAGCATCTCGCCGGCGCCGTTGTGGCGGAAGAAGTCGCTGCCATCGCCCGGCTTGACCATCTCGGTCCACTTCTGGAAGTCGGCCAGTTCGCCGCCCTTGTTCTGGGTGAACAGGTTGTAGGCGATGCGGATGGTGAGCTGGCCGTCGGCGGCTAGCCGGTTGATGATCTGGTAATCGTCGGGATAGTTCTGGAAACCGCCGCCGGCATCGATGGCGCTGGTCAGGCCCAGGCGGTTCAGCTCGCGCATGAACTGGCGGGTGGAGTTGACCTGGTATTCCAGCGGCAGGCTGGGGCCCTTGGCCAGCGTGGCGTACAGGATCATCGCATTGGGACGGGCAATCAGCATGCCGGTCGGGTTGCCCGAGGCATCGCGCACGATCTCGCCGCCGGGCGGGTTGGGCGTGTCGCGGGTGTAGCCGACGGCCTGCAGCGCGGCGCGGTTGAGCAGCGCACGATCGTACAGGTGCAGCACGAACACCGGGGTGTCGGGCGCGGCAGTATTCAATTCTTCCAGCGTCGGCATGCGCTTTTCGGCGAACTGGAATTCGGTCCAGCCGCCCACCACCCGCACCCATTGCGGATGCGGCGTGCGATCGGCCTGCTGCTTGAGCATGCGCAGCGCATCGGCCAGCGAAGGCACGCCTTCCCAGCGCAGTTCGAGGTTGTAGTTGAGGCCGCCACGGATCAGGTGGATGTGCGAATCGTTCAGGCCCGGCACCACGGTGCGGCCCTTCAGATCGATCACTTGCGTGCCCGGCTGCGCCAGGCGCATCACCGATGCAGCGTCGCCCACTTCAAGGAACTTGCCGCCGCCGATGGCGACGGCATCGGCCACCGGGTTCTGGCGGTCTACGGTATGGAATTTGCCGTTGACCAGGATCAGGTCGGGCGTGTTGCTGGGCGTTGCGAGGCTCATGTCAGGCTCCGTGCAAAAGGAAAGGCGGTGGTCCACGCGCCGACGCCCGATGCGGCCGGACATGTCGTGTGCGGATCGGTGGATGGATGCAGTGTGCAAAATCGCGGCGGCAGCGTCTAGCTATACGAAAAGATAATGGCGGCGCCCCCGGCTGCGGCCTATGCTCCGCTCCGATGGCGTCGCTCACCCTTTCGGCCAGCGAAATACCCCATCCCCACGCTGCCTCCGGATGGCGGCGCGTCCCCTCCCTTACTCCACGGAAAAACCATGACCACCAATACCAAGCTCGACGTACTGACCCCTGACAACTGCCAGTTGATCTTCATCGACCACCAGCCACAAATGGCCTTCGGCGTGCAGTCGATCGACCGCCAGGTGCTCAAGAACAATACCGTGGCCCTGGCCAAGTCGGCCAAGGTCTTCAACATCCCGACCGTGATCACCACGGTCGAGACCGAAGGCTTTTCGGGCTACACCTATCCTGAACTGCTGTCGGTGTTCCCCGAGCACGACATCCTGGAACGGACCTCGATGAACTCGTGGGACGACCAGAAGGTGCGTGATGCGCTGGCCGCCAACGGTCGCAAGAAGATCGTCGTCGCGGGCCTGTGGACCGAAGTCTGCAACAACAGCTTCTCGCTGTGCGCCATGGCCGAAGGCGACTACGAGATCTACATGGTGGCCGACGCCTCGGGCGGCACCTCCAAGGAAGCCCACGACTACGCCATGCAACGCATGATCCAGGCCGGCGTGATCCCGGTGACCTGGCAGCAGGTGCTGCTGGAATGGCAACGTGACTGGGCGCGCAAGGGCACCTACAACGCCGTCATGGACATCGTGCGCGAACACTCGGGCGCCTATGGCATGGGCGTGGACTACGCCTACACCATGGTGCACAAGGCCGAGCAGCGCCCGCACGGCAACCAGAAGACCCTGGCACCTGTGGCGGCCGGCAAGTAATCCATCGCAGCGCATGCGCATGGGCATTGCCTCAGTGGCAATGCCTGTTCGCATTGCTTGGACGACATCTGATTATTCGAGACCATGAATAGCTATCTTCTTTCGCTGGGTGGCGGCGTGCTGATCGGCATTTTCTATGCCCTGTTCAGGGTGCGCTCACCGGCGCCGCCGGGCATTGCCCTGATCGGCTTGCTGGGCATGGTGCTGGGCGAGCGCGCCATTTCCACGCTGACCCGGTTTCTCGGTTGACCCGACAGGACATGCCATGAAGCCATATCTGATTTCACTATTGATGGGCGCCATCGCCGGCGTCCTGTATTACGCCTTGCAGATCCAGTCGCCGGCGCCGCCGATCATCGCGCTGCTGGGCTTATTGGGCATGCTGATCGGCGAACAGGTAGTGCCCGCCGTGCGCCGCAAGATGGCCGGAGAGCCACTGACGGCGGCCTGGTTCCATACCGAATGCGTGCCCAAGATCACCGGCGCGCCACCGGCACCGGAGAAGACGTCCGAGCGCTAGCGCGCCGGACATCCCGATAATAAAAAATGGGGGGGAACAATGATCGCCATCATCGACGACGACCAGGGCGTGCGCAGCGCCTTGTGCAATCTGCTCGATTCGGCCGGCTATCTCAGTTGCGGCTTTGCCTCGGCCGAGGATTTCCTGGCCGATGAAGCCCGCCTGCAACCGACCTGCGCACTGATCGATGTGGAGCTGCCGCAGATGAGCGGCTTCACGCTGGTGGCGCAACTGGCCACGCGCGCGCCGCGCTTGCCGGTGATCCTGATGTCGGCCCATGGCAGCAGCGCCTATCACACGCGTGCGCTGCAACTGGGGGCGCTCGAACTGCTGGTCAAGCCGGTCCTGGCCGATACCTTGCTGGCGTGCATCGCGCGCGCCAGAGCCGCAGCCGGCCTTGCCTGAAAGGACCCGAAATGCGGCACAATGCGGATTCATATTCACCTCTGGAGCCGGCTTTGCCAACCGACCGCGACGACCCGACCCGGGTCGATCCCTTGCAGCAGGCTTTGCAGGCGCTGCACCGCACGCAAGAACTGCTGGCCCAGACCGAGCAGGCGCTGCGCGCCAGCCAGCAACTGCTGGACCAGGGCGAACTGTTCAACAATACCGGCAGCATGCGCTACCTGGTAGACCAGGACCTGATGGTGTGTTCGCAAGAGCTGTGCCGCATCTACGGGCTGGGCCCGGGCCAGAACCTGATCCGCTACGATGACTTTTCTTCGCTGATGCACCCGGACGACCGGCAGATGGTGCTCGATACGGTCGCCGCGGCCATCGCCATCGGCGGCACCATCCGGGTGGAGCATCGCATCTGCCGCCGCGACAATGGCGAGGTGCGCTACATCTCGGGAATCGGCAAGCCGGTGTGGGTCGACGGCAGCTTCAGCGAATACGTGGGCACCGCCACCGATATCACCGCGCAGCGTCGCACCGAATACGCCGTGCGTGCCGCCGAGGCTGACCTGGCCCGGGTGTCGCGCGCGACCACGGTGGGCCAGTTGACCGCTTCCATCGCCCACGAGATCAACCAGCCGCTGATGTCGATCATCGCCAACGCCGGCGCCAGCCTGCGCTGGCTCGACCGCGACCCGCCGCAACTGGCACAGGCCCGCGCCGGATTGCAGGACATCGTGGCCGAAGGCACCCGCGCCGGCGACATGATCTCCGGCCTGCAGGATCTCACCCGCAATACCGAACCGGTGCTGCAGCGCCTGAACATCGACGGCATCATTCGTCACATCCTGACCATTTCCCGCAGCGAGATCGAACGGCGCGAAGTGGCGCTGCAACTGTCGCTGGCCGGGCCCGACGCCTGGGTGTCGGGCGACCCGGTGCAATTGCAGCAGGTGCTGCTCAATCTGGTGGTCAATGCGATCGATGCGATGGCGGCGATGGAGATGACGACCGGTCAGCCGCGCGTGCTGTCGATCAGGACTGCCGTCGAAGACAGTGCCCGCCTGGTAGTAGCGGTGCAGGACAGCGGCATGGGCATTGCGCCCGAGGCGATGGAGCGGGTGTTCGACGCGTTCTACACCACCAAGGACGGTGGCATGGGCATGGGGCTGGCGATCTGCCGCTCCATCGTCGAGGCGCATGGCGGTAAATTGTCGGTGGCCGCTGCTGCCGGCGGCGGCGCCGTTTTCTGCTTTGCGCTGCCGCTGCAATAGAACATCGCCAGCGGCGATATCCTAACGCCCGCTGCGGCGTCGCCAGCTCCCCGGCGAACTCCCTACCAGTTGCGAGAAGACCCGGCTGAAATGGCTCTGGTCATAGAAGTTGCACGCCACCGCAATCTCGGCCAGCGGCAGTTCGGTATTGCTCAGGAACTCGCGCGCCCTTTCGACCCGCTGCGCCATTAGCCATTGATGGGGGGTCTGCCCGGTGGTCTCCTTGAAGGCGCGCAGGAAATAACTGGCCGACATGTTGCATTCGCGCGCAATCTCGGGGATCGAAACGTTACCCTTGACCTTGGACAGCAGCAGCTGCTTGGCACGCTCTTCATGCAGGCGCGACAAGGCAGCCGTGCGCGGCGGTGCCAGTTGGGCGCCGGCATAGCGTTGCAGCAGATGGGTGCCGATGACGATGCCAAGCTGGTCGACGAACAGCGAGCAAGCCTCTTCGGGACGCGCCAGCGCCGGCGCCAGTGCGTGGACCAGATGCTCCAGCACCGGGTCGTGTTGCGCCACTACCGTGGCCAGGCCGGTGACCGGCGCGCCGCGGACCTCTTCGGCGGCGCGCTCGAAGAACGCAGGCGGCAATTCGACCAGGGTGAAATCGAACGAGCCATGGATGTCGGCCCGGTAATCGTCGGCAAAATCGCGAATGTAGATGGCGCCGCGTCCGAAGTCGTGCGCCGCACCCTGGCGGCCGCGAAAGATGCTGCGCCGGTGGCGGGTCGACATCGAGACGCCCAGCAGGAAGCCGCGCCCCGACGCCGGTGTCATCACCTGCGACATGGCGCGGTCGTCGAGACGCTTGCGATAGAACGTCATTGCGCTGCCACGCAGCTCCTGGCTGGTGCTCAGCTTGCTCTGGTGACACCCCAGCGAATCGCTGGCGACGACCGCAGGCGGGCCTTTGGAATTAGTCTGTGCGGACATGAACAGGAACCTCTCTGAACCGAATGCTCGTCAGCCTGCCATCGGCGTCGCCAGCCCGGGTGGGCAGCACACGCATGCAGGAGGAATGTCCGTCGACATCCCGCCGCAAGACAATGATTCTACAGATGCCCGGGATTTTCGTGCAGTGCCGCAAAATGATGCCAATCGAACAACATCCTGTGCATCAAGGACGGCGGTAATCGCCGCTGGCCCAGCGCGTCGCGCTCTCTTCGGTGAGGCGGTAATTGGGCGCTACCTGTGCATGCGCCAGCAGCTCCCCCATGTCGTCCCAGGCCCGCAGGTCGGCATAGGGAAAATCATCGTCGGGCACGATGTCGAGCGTCACCCTGATGCTGCTTTCGGCGACGGTGATCATTACCGTCTTGTGCAACTGCGCGTGCAATTGCTGCTCGCTGCGGCGGCGAAACTCGTTGGCGGTCTTGACCAGGGTATGAAACGCCGGCCGTTCGATCGGCTTCGGATTCTTCTTGTCGCGGCCCATGGTCCAGGGCCCGACCAGCGTCGGCTCGGACTCGCCATCACGCGTCATCTCGACCGCCCAGCCATCGTCGTCGACGTTCTTGATGATGCGGGCCGTCCAGCCATCGTCACGCCACAGGCGCGGATCGTGGATGGCGTCATCGCCGTCGGCATCGGATAGGGTATCGGGATCGGTCATACAGGCCACGGAATCGGTTAAGGCCCGCCATGATAGTGGAAAGCGCGGCATCGGGCGCAGTTGCTGCGCCATCCGCATGCGCATTACCACCCTCAATCCAGCTTTTCGTGGAAATCCGCCGCGCCCGGCTTCCAGTAGGCCGATACCCGCATGGCGCCCTTGGGATGCTGCTTTTCGTCCAGCAACAAGGCGCGCAGGCGAGTCATGGTGGCCGCTTCGCCGCCGGCCCACACAAAGCCGTCACCGCGCGACAGGTCCAGCGCACGTACTGCATCGAGCAGTTCGCCGCCGTTGCTGACCCATTTCACGTCCAGCTCGGCACGCGTATCGAACTGACGCATGTCACCCAGGTGGGCGATCTCGATGACGGCCGAGACGCGCACGCCGGCAGGCAGTTCCTTGAGACGCCGGGTGATGGCCGGCAACGCCGACAGATCGCCCGCCAGCAGGTACCAGTCATAGTTGTCGGGGATGATCATCGAGCCGCGCGGCCCGGCAATGATGGCCGGCATGCCCTCGGTGGCGCGCCGGGCCCAGTCGGTGGCCGCGCCCTCGGCGTGCAGCGCGAATTCCAGCGTGAGCTCGCCGCGTTGTGGGTCATGCTCGGTTGGCGTATAGTCGCGCCGGATCGATTCGCCATTGCCGTCGGGGAAGACGAACTTGACGTGGTCGTCATACGACAGCGAGACGAAATCGCGCAGCGCGTCGCCCTTGAAGGTGATACTCAACATGTTGGTGCCGGTCTGGCGGATGCGGGCGACGGTGACCTCGCGCAACTTCAGTTCGTGACGTACCCGTTGCACTTCACGTGATGGCGATGTGTTTTCCATGATCTCAGTGTTTTAGTTGATAATGTCTACCATTATGAAAAAACAAGTTGATAAAGTCAACCAATCACCTACTGCCGACGCGGTCTTTGAGGCATTGCATTCGGTCATGCACCTCTACCGCTCTGCCCGCACCCAGGCTTTCCGCGATGAAGAGCAGGATGTGACGCACATGGAAACACGGGTGATCGCTTACTTCGACCACCATCCCGGCGCCACGCTGAGCGACCTGGTGCAGCATTCGGGACGCGACAAGGCACAGCTCACGCGCCTGATTCGTGGCCTGCGGGAAAAAGCTTATCTGGAAGCAACTGAAGATGCGCAGGACCGTCGCTCGACCCGGCTGCACCTGACGGCGGCGGGCAAGGCTTTGCAGCGCCAGCTCAAGAAGAGCGCGCACACGGTGCTGGAGCAAGCCGTCAGCGGCATGTCCGAGCAGCAGCGCGGCGAGCTGGTGTCGCTATTGACGCTGCTGCAGGAGAACCTCGAGCAGCAGCGCTAGGCGGCTAGACCTGGACGAACTTGTCGAGCGGATAGTGGTGCTTGATGAAGGGGGATTTGATGACGATGTAGCTGAAGTATTTCTCGATGCGCAGATTCTGCTCGAGCAGCGACTCGATCACGCTCTGGTAATGCACCACGCTGCGCGTCATGAACTTCAGCAGGTAGTCGTAGCCGCCACTGACCAGATGGCATTCGACGATCTCATCGACGTTGCGTACCGTCGACTCGAACTTGGCAAAGTCTTCGCGGCGATGGTCCGACAGCGTCACTTCGGTAAAGACCACCTGCACATCGGCCAGTTTATCGAGTTGGATGTGCGCCCCGTAGCCACTGATATAGCCCGCCTTTTCCAGGCGCTTGACGCGGATCAGGCAAGGGCTGGGCGACAGGCCCACGGCGTCGGCCAGCACCACGTTGGTAATACGGCTGTTCTGTTGCAGATGGCACAGAATGCGTAAGTCGATTCGATCCAGTTTCAACGCGCCACTTGCAATCATCTTGCCCTCGTCTGCCGCAGGTACCGCCGGTCGATTTATTGAAAAAGCTGCCGCACACCGGTTGGTGCGCACTCCCGCAGCATTTTATACCGTCGGCAGTACGCACCCCAAATTGCCGGAAGCCAACCCTTCAGGCAACCGCCTGGCGAACCTCTGGCTGCGCCAGCACTTCATCGAGAATGGCGCGCAGGCGCTGGAACAGAATGGCGAATTCGTCTTCGGTGTAGCAAAGCGCCGGGGCGAAGCCGAGGATGTTGTCGCCGAAGGCACGGAAGATCAAGCCATGGCGGTAGGCGCACTGGGCAATGCGTTCATGCAACTTCAGCTCGGGCGCGAAACGTTGCTTGCTGCCCTTGTCGGCCACCAGTTCCAGCGCGCCCAGCAGGCCGCGGCTGCGGGCGTCGCCTACCAGCGGATGCGACAGCAGGTCGCGCAGGCCGCCGGCAAAGTGCGGTTCCTGGCGCACGCCATTGTCCAGCAGGCCGCCTTCCTGATACAACCGCAGCACTTCCAGCCCGATCGCAGCCGACACCGGATGCGCCGAATAGGTCTGGCCGTGGCCCACCACCACCTGGGCTGCGGCGCCGTCGGCGATGGCGTCATAGACCTTGTCCGACATCATCACCGCGCCCATCGGCGCATAGCCGGCGGTCAGGCCCTTGGCCATGGTCATCAGGTCGGGTTGCACGTCTTCGGCCAGGCAGGCGAACATCGGGCCGGTACGACCGAAGCCGGTGATGACTTCATCCACCACGAACAGGATATCGAGCTCGTTACAGGCCAGTTGCATGGCCTTGAGCCAGCCCTTGGGTGGCACCACCACGCCGCCCGAACCCTGGATCGGTTCGCAGAAGAACGCCGCCACCTGGTCTGCGCCCAGTTCGGCCACCTTGGCCCGCAACGCGGCGACCGAGCCGGCGATGATGGCGTCGTCGCCCTGCAATTCACTACGGTAGGGATAAGGTGAAGCGATGTAGTGCTGGTTGGGCAGCGGCAGGTCGAAGTTGAAATGAAAATTGGGCAGCGCGGTCAGGCCTGCGCCCACCGAGGACGAGCCGTGATAGCCCCGCTGCAGCGAGATGAACTGCTTCTTGGCCGGCTTGCCGATGGAATTGTGATAGTGCGTGATGTAGCGGATGGCGGCATCGACCGCGTCCGAACCACCCAGCGTGAAATAGACGTGGTTGAGCGAGGCCGGCGCCACCTCGACCAGTTTTTGCGCCAGCAGGATGGCGGGTTCGGAACCGAAGTGGAAGTAGCCGGTGGCGTACGGCAGGCGGCTCATCTGTTCAGTGGCGACGCGCACGATGCTGTCCTGGCCGTAGCCGGTGTTGACGCACCACAGCCCTGAAAAGGCATCGAGCAACTCATTTCCCTGGTGGTCGGTCAGCCAGGCGCCACGCCCGGACTTGAGAATCGTGACGCCCACTTCTTCGTGCTCGCGAAAGCTGGCGACGGGGTGGATCAGGTGACGGCGGTCTAGGGTGACCAGATCGGAAGTTTGCATGTGGTTGAGCTCGATGACGTTGACGGGCCTGACGAGCAGGTCCAAGGGGATGCCTATATCGTATGCCGCGCTCGCCGTCGGCAATGCGCAAGATGGGTGCGCCAAAACGCAGGTTCATGTGATTTGCGCAGCGACGCAGCATTTTGTGCTGCGCCCCGGACTTGCGATTTCAGTAGCCGCGTTGCCGGTCTACCAAGCCTTGCAGCGGCTGACCGTCCAGATGGCGCCGCAGATTGGCGATGACCACCTCGCATGCAGTGTCGGGTTGGGTCATGCTGGCGATGTGGGGCGTGAGCGTAATGTCCGGGTGATCCCAGAAAGGATGTCCGGGCGGCGCCGGCTCCTGGTTCAGCACATCCACCACGGCGTGGGCCAGCTGGCCCGAAGCCAGCGCAGCCAGCAGATCGGGTTCGACCAGATGGCCGCCGCGCCCGACGTTGATGAGGGTGGCGCCACGCGGCAAGCGGGCCATCAGGTCGGCATCGAGGATGCCGCTGGTGCTCTCGGTCAGCGGCAACAGGCAGATCAGCATGTCGGTGCGCGCCAGGAAGCGTTGCAGGCCGTCGGCGCCGTGATGACAGGTGACGCCGTCGAGCACCTGCGGCGAACGACTCCAGCCAGCGCAATCGAAACCGAAATCACGCAACTTCTCCAGTACCGCACGCCCCAGCACGCCCATGCCGAGCACCCCGATACGGCGCTGGGCAGCCGGCATCACCGTGTGCTCGATCCATTGCCGCTGCTGTTGCTGACGGCGATAGCGATGCATGTCCCGATGCAGCGACAGCGCTGCGCCGCAGACGTATTGCACCATGCCCGCTTCCAGCCCGGGCTCGATCATTCGTACCACCGGGATGTGGCCGGGAATCGCCGCCAGGTCAAACTGGTCGACCCCGGCGCCCACCGAAAACACCACCTCTACATTGGGAAAGCGGCGGGCGATATCGTCCGGCGGCAACCACGCGGCAAGATAACGGATGCGGGTCGCATCATAGTCATCGGTCCAGTTATGGAATTGCACCTGCGGCGCCAGGCGCGCAAAGACCGCACGCCAGCGTTCACCGCGCGCGATGTCGCCCTTGTAGAGAAAATGCATGATCCGGATACGCTGGCCAGCGTCAGCCCAGCGCTTGATTGATGATGGAAAAAAGTTGCATGCCGTCGCCCTCGGCGACGCCGGTGTCGCCCTCGGCGCCGCCCCGGATCATGCGCGTGACGCTGTCGGCGCGGGTCAGTCCGACTTCACCCAGCCAGGGCACCAGCCCGCTGGACTCGAAGACGTCGATACGCACGAAGGAGTCTGAATAGGTGTTGATCCAATGGGCGATGAGCGCCTTGGCCCGCTGCGCGTCGGGTGCCACCACCGGGCCGATCACCCGGCCGTGGCCGAAACGCCGGATCAGCGCGAAGCCCAGCATATCGCCCTCGTGGTCCAGCGCCACGCCCTCGCATTGCTCCAGCAGCGCCGCCAATACATTGGACCGATCCATGCCGGTGGCTTGCGCGTCCAGCAGCGGTATGCGCGCAGCATCGCTCTTGCCCAGCGGGCGCACGCGCTCGCCCGGCGGCAACGGCACCAGCACCGGTTGCAGGTCCGAGCCCTGGAACTGGTGTAACTGATCGACTACGCGAAAGCCCATTTTTTCGTACAACCGCTGGCCGGCGGCAGTGGCGCTGACGAATTGATGCCGCTGTCCCAAGGTCTGCGCGACCTGTTGCATCAAGCGAGTGCCCAGGCCAAAACGTTGCAACGTGGGATGCACGATCAACATGCCGACCGCCGTGTGGTGTTCGCCATAACGGGTATGAACGACGGTGGCCACGATCGCGGGCGCCTTTCCGGGTTGCCGGTTTTCGACCACGATGCCCTGCCCCAGGCGCAGCAGGAATCGCCAATCATCCAGGCGGTGCGGCCACTTGTATTGCAGGGACAGGCGATGGCAGGCCGGCAGATCCGCCTCGGTCATGCTGCGCAGTGTGAAATTGCTGCCGGGTTCGGCCATCGTACGGGACTCACTATCGATTGACGCTGACATGGCGTTTCCTTCTGGTTACCCGGCGCATGGAAGCCGCCAGCATGGCTCATAATGCCGCCAGGTGCAGCGCGTGCGCGCCTGTTTTGCCGTGTCGCAACGCTAGCGAATTGCGAATTCACGGCAAAAACAGCAGCCTGGCGTGGTCACGCTACAACTGTCCCTGGCACACGTACTTGGTGTGCAGATAATCGTCCAGGCCGTGCACCGAACCTTCGCGACCGTAGCCGGACTCCTTGACCCCGCCAAAAGGCGCCGCTTCGGCTGCCAGCGCACCTTCGTTGACGCCGACGATGCCCGCTTCCAGCGCTTCGGAGACACGCCAGATGCGACGTGCATCGGTCGAGTAGAAATAAGCGGCCAAACCGAACGCCGTATCGTTGGCCGCCGCTACGGCTTCGGCTTCGGTGACAAAGCGCGTCACCGGCGCGACCGGGCCGAAGGTTTCCTCGATGCTGCATTCCATGTCGGCCGTGGCCGCCACCAGCACCGTGGGCGCAAAGTAATTGCCGCTGGCCAGGTCCGCGCCTTGCAGCCGCCTGCCGCCCACCACCACCCGCGCACCACGCGCCACCGCGTCCTGCACATGGCGCTCGATCTTGGACACGGCGCGTTCGTTGATCATCGGCCCGATCTGCGAAGCCGGATCAGTGGCCGGCCCCACCTTGAGGGCCCCGACCCGCGCCGCCAGCTTGTCGACAAAGGCGTCGTGCACGCTGTCCTGTACATAGATCCGGTTGGGACACACGCAAGTCTGGCCACCGTTACGGAACTTGGCCGCCATCACGCCTTCGACGGCGGCATCGAGGTCGGCATCGTCGAACACGATGAAGGGGGCATTGCCGCCCAGCTCCAGCGACAACTTCTTGAGCGTATCGGCCGAGCGCCGCGCCAGATGCTTGCCGACCGGGGTAGAACCGGTGAAGGTGATCTTGCGCACACGGCTGTCGCCGAGCCACACATCGACCACTTCGGGCGTGCGTTCACGCGATGCGGTGACGATGTTGATGACGCCGCCTGGCACGCCCGCTTCCTGCGCCAGGCGCACCAGCGCCAACGAGGTCAGCGGCGTATCTTCGGCAGGCTTGCAGACCACCGTGCATCCGGCGGCCAGGGCCGGAGCGATCTTGCGTGCGATCATCGCCGCCGGAAAATTCCAGGGCGTGATGGCGGCCACCACCCCCACCGGCTCCTTGAGGGCGAACATGCGGCGCCCGGGCACCGGCGCCGGGATCACATCGCCATTGGCGCGAGTGGCCTCCTCGGCGAACCATTCGACGTAGCTGGCGGCGTACAGCACTTCGCCTTTTCCCTCTGCCAGCGGCTTGCCCTGCTCGCGCGAGATCAGGCGGCCCAGGTCTTCCTGGTGCGCCACGATCAGGTCGTTCCAGCGCTTGAGGATGGCCGCGCGCTGCTTGGCCGGCGTGGCCCGCCACGATGCAAAAGCGGCACTGGCGGCATCGACTGCCGCCCGCGCATCGGCGGCGCTGCCGTCGGGTACGCTGGCAAAGACCCGGCCATCGGCCGGGTTGCTCACATCAAGACGGCGGCCGTCACTGGCCTGGCGCCACTGCTCACCGATCAGTTGAGCGCCGGGCAGCAGATCCGCGCGCCCCAATTCCAGGTTGTTCATTGGTGTTCCTTCATGAAAACTGGCAGGACAATCATGCCGCGCCAACGCGCTCGGCAATCGCCGCGCCCAATTCGGTGGTGGATGCAGTGCCACCCAGATCAGGGGTCAGCGGACCCGCCTTCAGGACCTCTTCGATGGCGCTCACGATGGCGTCGTGCGCAGCGCGACCGGCGCCTTCGCTGTGGGTCAGGAAGTCGAGCATCAACGCGCCGGACCAGATCATGGCGATCGGGTTGGCGATGTTCTTGCCATAGATGTCGGGGGCCGATCCGTGCACCGGCTCGAACAGCGACGGGAAGCTGCGCTCCGGATTCAGGTTGGCCGATGGCGCCAGGCCGATCGTGCCGGTGGTGGCAGGACCGAGGTCGGACAGGATGTCACCGAACAGGTTGGAGGCCACCACCACGTCGAAGCGGGTAGGCTGCAACACGAAGCGCGCCGACAGGATGTCGATGTGCTGCTTGTCGACCGTGACCTCCGGATAACCCTGCGCGACCGCATCGGCGCGACCATCCCACCAGGGCATGCTGATGGCGATGCCGTTGGACTTGGTGGCCACCGTGAGGTGCTTGCGGGCGCGGCTGTTGGCCAGCTCGAAGGCATACTTGAGCACGCGATCGGTGCCGTGGCGCGAGAACACCGATTCCTGGATCACGATTTCGCGCTCGGTGCCGGCGTACATGGTGCCGCCCAGGGAGGTGTATTCGCCCTCGGTATTCTCGCGCACCACGTAGTAGTCGATGTCACCTGCCTTGCGGTTGGCCAATGGGCAAGGCACGCCTTCGAACAGGCGCACCGGACGCAGGTTGATGTACTGGTCGAACTCGCGCCGGAACTTCAGCAGCGAACCCCACAGCGACACGTGGTCGGGCACGGTGGCCGGCCAGCCGACCGCACCGAAATAGATGGCATCGCAATCCGACAGCTGGTCCTTCCAGTCATCGGGCATCATCTGGCCGTGGGCCACGTAGTAGTCGCAACTGGCCCAGTCGACGACCTTCAGTTCCAGCCCGATGCCAAAACGCTTGGCCGCCGCCTGCACCACGCGCAAGCCTTCGGGCATGACTTCCTTACCGATGCCGTCACCGGCGATCAATGCGATTTTGTAGCTTGTCTTCATGTTTGTCTCTGGTTGGTTGATCGATGTGGTCGAGGCCGTCAGCCCTCTTATGCCGATGCCCGTTGCGGCTGGTCCATTTCTTCCAGCCAGCCACGGCGCAATTCGGGCACGGAGCGCGCCAGCAGTTCGTAGTATGGATGATGTGGGCCGCGGTCGTAGTCGGCGCGCGCCACCTGGTCGAGCTTGCGGCCGTGCTGCATCACCACGATTTCGTCGCACACCGCGCGCACCGTATGCAGGTCGTGCGAGATGAACAGATAGGACACCTTCAGCTCGCGCCGCAGCTCGGCCATCAGGTCCAGCACTGCGGCCCCCACCACCGTGTCCAGCGCCGATGTCACTTCGTCGCACAGCAACAGTTGCGGTTCGGCCGCCAGCGCCCGCGCCAGGTTCACCCGCTGCTTCTGGCCGCCCGACAATCCGCCCGGCAGGCGCTGCGCCAGCGACGACGGCAGTTGCACCAGATCCAGCAGTTCCCTGATGCGACGCTGCAGCGCCTCACCCTTCAGTTGCCTGTAGAACTGCAACGGCCGGGCCAGGATGCTTTCGATGGTCTGCGCCGGGTTGAGCGCGGTGTCGGCGATCTGGAACACCATCTGGACCTGCCGCAATTCTTCCTTGCTGCGCTGGGCCAGCGCCGGCTTCAACTGCCGCCCGTTGAATAGGATGGTGCCCTGGCACGGCGGCAGCAGCCCGGCGATGGCGCGCGCCAGCGTGCTCTTGCCCGAGCCCGACTCGCCGATCACGCCGATCGCCTGGCCCGGGTACAGCTTGAGATTGATATCGTCCAGCACCAGCTTGGCCGGGCGGCCATCGCGCCCGATCTCGCCATAGCCTGCGGCCAGCTGGTGCAGTTCCAGCAAGGGCCTGGCGCCTTCGGTCACGGGCGTGCCGGCTTCACGCTGGGCCGGGCGGGCCGCCGCCAGCAGGCTGCGGGTGTACTCGTGGCCGGGCGCCGCCAGGATCTGTTCGGTGCGCTCGATCTCTTGCATCCGGCCATGCCGCAACACCAGGATGTGGTCTGCCATCTGCGCCACCACCGCCAGGTCATGGCTGACATAGACTGCGGTGGCCTGGCGCTCGCGCACCACGCGCCGGAATGCCCGCAGCACTTCGATCTGGGTCGTCACATCGAGTGCGGTGGTGGGTTCGTCCAGGATCACCAGATCAGGGTCGGTGATGAGCGCCATGGCCGCCATCAGGCGCTGCAACTGCCCGCCCGAGACCTGGTGCGCATAACGCTGGCCGATGGTTTCCGGCTCGGGCAGGGCCAGCTCGCGAAACAGCGCAATCGCCTTTCGCTCGGCCTCGGCCCGGCTGCAGGTACGGTGGATGCGGGTCGGCTCGATGACCTGGTCGAGAATGGTGCGCGAGGGGTCGAACGAGGCCGCCGCGCTCTGCGCGATGTAGGCCACGGTGCGGCCTCGCAGGGCACGCTGACCAGCCGCATCAAGCGACAGCACGTCGGTGCCGCCCAGATGCACGCTGCCACCCGATATGGCGCAACCGCGCCGGGCGAATCCCATCAGCGCCAGGGCGGTAGTGGTCTTGCCCGAACCGGATTCGCCAATCAGCGCCAGCACCTCGCCGGGCTGGATGGAAAACGACAGCGACTCCACCAGCGTCTGGTCGCCGGCGGTGATGCACAGGTCCTTGACGACCACTGACGTACCCATTATTTGGCTCCTCGTTCGCGTCGGGCACGGCCCGGAAGATTGTCGATGACCAGGTTGACCGCGATGGTCAGGCTGGCAATGGCCAGGGCCGGTGCGATCACGGCCGGGCTGGCGCCGGCCAGGGCGCCGATGTTTTCGCGCACCAGCGAACCCCAGTCGGCCGCCGGCGGCTGTACCCCGAGGCCAAGAAAGGACAAGCCGGCCAGCAGCAGGACGATATAGACGAAACGCAAGCCGAGGTCGGCCAGCATCGGTCCGATGATATTGGGCAGGATCTCGCGCAGCATGATGTAGAGCGTGCCCTCGCCACGCGCCCGCGCCACCGTGACATAGTCGAGCGCATTGATGTTGACCGCCAGCGAGCGCGCAATGCGATAGGCGCCGGGGATGTAGATGACGGTGGCGGTGGCCACCAGCATCGGCACCGACGAGCCGAAGCCGGCCACCATGATCAGGGCAAACATCTTGCTCGGGATCGAGGTCAGGGTATCGAGCGCACGCGAGACCAGGGTATCGGTCCAGCGACCGCTGACGGCCGCCAGCAAGGCCAATACGGTGCCTGTACCACTGGCCAGCAGCGTCGCGATCAGTGCCACGCCCAGGGTGTAGGCGGTGCCATCGATGACCCGTGCCAGCATGTCGCGGCCCAGATAATCGGTACCCAGCCAGTGCGCCTGGCTGATCGGCCCGAAGATCTGGACGTTGCCGGCATCGGCTGCGGCCCGCAGGCCCGACAGTTGCGACCACAGCGCGGCGGCCAGCCAGAACAGCAGGATGAGCAGGCCGATCCAGCCGCTGACGCCGAAGCTGGCCAGCCAGCTCCGCCAGCGGTTGCGGGTGGGCGCCGTAGCGAGTTGGGAAGAAGTTGATTGCATGTTCATGTCAGCCGCCTTTTCAATCAACGATGCCGCAGGCGCGGGTTGGCCAGGATGCCGCAGACGTCGGCCACCGTCACCAGCACCAGGTAGCCGATGCAAAAAATCATGGCGCAGCTCTGCACCAGCGGCATGTCGCGCTGCGAGACGCCATCGACCATCAGCTTGGCGATGCCGGGATAGTTGAAAATGGTTTCGACGATGATCACGCCGCCCAGCAGGTACGACAGCGACAAGGCGATGGCATTGGCGATCGGCCCCACCGCATTGGGCAATGCGTGCCCCAGCACGATGCGCATGGCGGCAGCGCCCTTGAGGCGGACCATTTCAATGTAGGGCGCGTCAAGCTGGTCGATCACGGCCGCGCGCGTCATGCGCAACATCAGGGCGATGATCACGCAGCACAGCGACAATACCGGCATCGCGAAGGCCCGCAACATCTGTCCCAGCGATTCGATGTCGCTGGCATAGGACAGCGCCGGCAGCCAGCGTAACTTGACCGCAAACACCAGCACGGCCAGCGTGGCGACCAGAAATTCAGGCACCGACACCACCGCTACCGCCCCGCCGGACACCAGGCGATCGAACCATGAGCCGCGCCACATGGCCGAGGCGATCCCCAGGGCCAGCGCCAGCGGCACCGAAAACAAGGCGGTCGCCGCCGCCAGCAGCAGCGAATTGGGCAGCCGGCTGCCGATCAGCTCGGTCACCGGCAACTGGGTGGTGGCGGACACGCCCAAGTCGCCATGCACGATACCGCCCAGCCAGCGCAGGTAACGCGTCGGCGCCGGCACATCCAGCCCCATCTGGGCGCGCAGGGCCGACAGTGCTTCAGGGGTGGCGTCCTGGCCCAGTTGCTCTTGCGCGGCATCGCCCGGCAGCACCGCCGTGATGGAAAAGACGATGAGCGACACCGCAAGCAACGAGACCAGTGCCAGCGCCAGACGCTGCGCCAGCAATTTCACAATGACCAGGTTCATGAAATGACTTTCCTAGCGAGGGATCGCATCAGGCGTCGAGCCAGACGTTCTCGGCAAACGAATACCCCATCAGTCCACCCAGCGGGATCGGCGACAGGCCCTTGAGCTTGGTGCTGTGGCCATCGAGGCTGGCCAGGAACATCGGAATACCGATGCCGGCGTCGGCATTGACCATGGTTTGCATGTCGCCATACATCTGTTTGCGCTTGTTGAAGTCGACTTCGGCGCGGGCGCTGGTGAGCAGTTGGTCGAACTGCGCGCTCTTGTAGCGTGATTCGTTCCACGGCGCGCTGGACAGGAAGAACTGCGTGAACAGGACATCGGCGCTGGGGCGTGGATTGACGTTGCCGAACCCGACCGGGCTGTTGAGCCAGTGGTTGGACCAGTAACCTTCGGCCGGCATGCGCTTGATATCCAGCTCCAGGCCGACCCGCTGGGCGGTCTGCTGCATGACGGTGGCGATATCGACGGCATACATCGCCGCCGGCGAAGCCACCACCGGCACCTTGCCCGTCACGCCCGATTTCTGCAGGTGGAACTTGGCGCGGTCGAGATCCATCGTGCGCTGCGGCAGGCCTGCCAGGTAGAAGCGGTTGGTGGGATCGATCGGCTGGTCGTTGCCGATCACGGCATGGCCCAGGGCGATGGTCTTCTTCATCTGTTCACGATCGAGCAGGTACTTCATCGCCAGCACGAAATCGGGGTTGGCGCCGGGGCCGGTGTCCTTGCGCATGATGAGGTCGGTATAGGCGCCCGACTGGGTCTCGAAGACGGCATAGCCGGCAGCGCTCTTGACCCGGTCGATGGAGCGCGGGTTGAGCGTGGCCACCAGGTCCATGCCGCCCGACAGCAATGCATTGACGCGGGCGCTCTCGTCGCCGATGCCGACGAACTCGATCTCGTCGAGATAGGGCTTGCCGGGCTTCCAGTAGGCATCGTTGCGCACCACCAGCGAGCGCACGCCGGGCTTGAATTCCTTGAGCTTGTAAGGACCGGTGCCGATGCCGGCATTGAAGTCGGTGGTGCCGGCCTTGACGATATGGAAGTGGAAGGTGCCGACCACCACCGGCAAGTCGGCATTGGCCGAATTGAGGGTGATGGTGACTTCGTTGGGACCACTCTCCTTGACGCTGTCGATCTGGTCGGCCAGCGACTTGGCCTTGGACGCGGTGGCCGGGTCCTTGTGACGCATGATCGAGAACACCACGTCGGCCGGGGTGAGTGGCTTGCCGTCATGGAAGGTGACATCGCGACGCAGCTTGAACACCCATACCTTGGCGTCTTTGGTGGTGAACGACTCGGCCAGCGCCGGCTGTGGCGTCAGGGTTGCGTCCAGCGCGGTCAGGCCGTTGTAGAGCATGGTGCCACGGCAATAGTCGGTCTTGTTGGACTGCTTGGCCGGGTCCAGGGTGTCGGTCACGGCGGCGGTGTCACCGGCGACGCGGATGCGACCGCCACGGCGCGGCGTCTGCGCATAGGCCGACATGGCGGTACTCGCCAGGCCACCGGCCAGACCGGCCTGCATGCCGCCCGCCAGCAACATCTTGAGAATATCGCGACGCGAAGCGCCGCGCTTCATACAGTCCATCAGGCGCAGACTTTCGCTGGCGCCGACGATGTTGTCCAAGCTCTTCTTGCTGTTGTCGCTCATGCTCTGTTGCTCCTGAAGGGTTGAGGCCGTAGGTTGAAGGTCGTGCTGCAGTTGCACCTGATGTGGTCCAGCCGGCCATCAGGCCAGCTTGTCTTTCATGCGGTAATACAATCCGATCGCCGGCAAGAACCAGGGCGGCCCCACGTGACCGGGAATCGCCGGCCAGGCGCGTTCACGCCACGGGTTGGCGGTGGCATCGCCGGCCATCACGGCCGCCATCTGCTGGCCCATGTACACCGACATCTGGGTGCCATGCCCGCTATAGCCCATCGAGTAATACAAGCCGTCGCGCTGGCCGGCATGCGGCAGGCGATCTTGCGTCATGTCGACCAGCCCGCCCCAGCAATAGTCCAGCCGCACGCCCGCCAGTTGCGGGAAGGTCTCGACCAGGCCGGCGCGCAGGATCTCGCCACTGGCGGCGTCGGACTGCGGGCTGGAAATGGCAAAGCGGGCGCGACCGCCGAACACCAGCCGGTGATCGCTGGTCAGGCGGAAATAATGGTGAATGTTGGCGACCGTGACAAACGTACGGCGCACCGCCAGCAAGGCACGTGCCCGTTCTTCGCCGAGCGGTTCGGTGACCACGATGAAGCTGCCGATCGGCACGATGCGACGACGCAGCCAGCCAAAGCTGCCGTAGCTGCCATGGCGCGACGCGCCGGTGGCCAGCAATACCTGACGCGCGCTGACGTCGCCGCGCGCGGTATGCAGGCGATGCGCCTCGCCCCCGATGCGTTCGATGCGGCGCACTTCGGCGGCCAGGTGAATCTGTGCGCCGGCACGCTCGGCCGCGCCGGCCAGTCCATGGGCGAAGCGTCCCATGTGCATCTGCCCGCTGCGCTTGTAGAGCAAGCCACCGCAAAACCGGTCGCTTTGCACTTCCGCTGCCACCTGCGCAGCGTCGAAGATCTCGACATCGCTGTCGACGCCGTCGGCGACCAGGCGATCGGCCATGCGCTGCAGGCCTGCCATCTGACCGGGCTTGGTGGCCAGCTTGAGCTTGCCCTGGCGCAGGAAGTCGCAATCGATCTGTTCGCGCGCCACCAGTTGCTCGACCGCGTCGACGGCGCTATCGAAGGCGTGATACCAGTTGCGAGCGCGCTCGACGCCGACCTTGGCCGCCATCTCGGCATAGTCTGTCGCCAGTCCGTTGTTGACGTGTCCGCCATTGCGCCCGGATGCCTCGGCGGCCACCATGCCGCCCGCCTCGAACACGGCCACGCTGGCGCCACGACGCGCCATCTCGAGCGCTGCCGACAAGCCGGTAAAACCGCCACCGATGATGGCCACGTCAACCTGCGCGGGCAGGTTGGCGCCTTTTGGCATGAACTGCGGTGCCGAATCGGTCCAGTAGGATTCCAGTTTCATCGTCGTGTCTTGTGGGTAAGGGCAGCGTGATCTGACAGGACGATTACATCACGCCGATTGCCCAACCATGTACCGAATTACAATGCGAGCCATTCACATGCTGCGGTTTGGGGGACTGCCCACAGCATGTCGTGCTGAGCGCACGGGCGATGTGCGAATGCAGCAAGCCGTGCCACAAAACGATGCGTGACGCACGCTTTTGAGTCGTGGCGCGGACGGCCAGCGGGATCGCGATCAACTGACGAAAAAAAAACGCGCCGCATCTGAAAAAATGCCGGCGCGCTCCTGCTGTCTTTTGCTGCAGCGAACAAATGGGTTGCCCGATGTCAGTGCGGTGACGCCATCACGACATAGACCTTGCGGATGGTCTGGATGACATTCCACTGACCGAACGTATTGGCCGGAAAGAACAGGGTATCGCCGGCCTTGATCGACAATGCCTCGCCGCCCTGCGGGGTGAAGGTGCATTCACCGGTGAGGATATGCATCAGTTCGGCATTGGCCAGCTGGCGCTCGAAACTGCCGGGCTGGCACTCCCAGATACCGGTGCGGTTCTCGCCCGCGCCGGCCAGGTCGACCTCGATGCCGGACAGCTTGCAGGGCACCTCGGAGAGCGAGCGGGCCGGCGTGCCCCAGTCTTCCAGGCCACCCACCGTGGCCGATTGCGAGAGGATGGTAATGCTCATGCTGTGCGCCTCACTGACCGGCATCGACGGCATCGGCCAACTGCGCCAGGGTATGGAAATGATAGTCCGGCACGGTATGTTCAGAGGCAATCGTGCCGCCCGAACTGGTCTTGCCGTGGCGACGCTCGATCCAACAGGTGGTGATGCCGAGGCGCTTGGACACGCCGATATCGTGATACTGGCTTTGCGCCACGTGCAGGTTATCGTTGCGGCGCAGGCCCCAGGCGCCCTCGAAGCGGCCCAGCGCATAGGCGAAGTATTGCGGATCCGGCTTTTCGCACAGCGCGTCGTCACAGCTGAGCAGCATGTCGAAGGGCTCGCCGAGCGTGCGTGCGAAGTGTTCCAGCGCCCAGGTCTGGGCATTGGTCATGGTGACCAGCTTGAAATGCTTGCGCAAGCGCTTGAGCGCCTCGACCGAGTCGGGAAAAGCCGGCCAGTCTGCCACCGAGTCGCGCAAGCCGCGCGCCACCGCGTCGTTATCGGGCAAGCCCAGCCCGGGAGCAATCACATGCCAGCAGCGTTCCAGGTCGTCAGGGTACCAACCGGTGTTGCCGTCGCTGCGCGCTGCACGGTAGGCGGCCAGAAAATCCTCGTCGGTGATCTTGCTGTCGGGAACCGCGCGGCGCAGGTAGGCCAGCATGCCGCCTTCAAAGTCGATGAGGGTGCCCACGACATCGAACGTGAGAACCTTGAAGTCTTTCAACGCCATGTTTTTGCTCCAGTATGAAATGTGGATTGACGCCCGCCGACCGTGGATGGCCGATGGGTTGGATTCACTGGCAAGCATAAAGCGTACTGGCGCTATGGATGATGCAAACTGACGCGTATGAACCGCACAGAATATTGTTCTGCGCGGTGCATTCAGCATGCGAGACTTCCCGCAGTCCCGACGTCGCCGCCAATGATTTACAGGCGTCCGGCCGCGATATCGGCATCCAGCGCCTGGCGCGCCAGGACGATGGCGTGCTCTTCGGCTTCCACCTGGGTATTGCCGTGGAAGTCGTCGCACACCACGCGCCGGAACGGCACCGGGTTGTCATTGCGGTGGAATTGATAACTGCCCACCCAGCTGCCGTCGCGTTGCAGGTTGGCGCTGAGCTTGATGAAATAGCCGTGATACGCGACCGCATCGCCATCGAGTTCGGCATCGATCAGCGCGCGTGCAAAGCCGGCGCCGGTCACCTGGGCCGTGGCGGCTGCGCGGAACGGATTGCCGCGAAGGTCGGGATAATCCACGCCGTCGATGGTGACCACGCAGCGCACCAGGTCGCTGCGCGCATCGGTGGTGGTGACGACGGTGATGTTGCGGCCACGATAAGTGACGCCGTATTGCGCCATGGGGATGATTGCCTGTTCTGCTTGTTGATCGAATCAACGCATGCTAGCACAGGGTGTCGACCAAAGACGGCAGGCCAACGGCCTGCCATTCTCCTCGAGCTCATCCTTGGCGTCGCCAGGCGGCTCTGCCTAGCGGTTGACCAGCTTCTTGGGCAGGGTCAATGTCAATGCAGCACCGACGACGGCAATGCAGGCAATGAAGTACACGCCGTTGTCGGTGCTGCCGGTCATGTCCTTGACCAGGCCGACCATATAGGGGCTGACGAAGCCGCCCAGGCCGCCGATACAGTTGATGGCGGCAATCCCTGCGGCCATGCCGACGCCCGACAGGAACAGACCTGGAATGCTGAACAGCATTGCCGTGGTGCTGTAGGCGCCCACTGCCGCCACCGACAGGGCAAACAAGGCCCAAGCCATCGAATCATGTAACCAGATGCTGGAACACAGACCCAGGCAGACACAGGCGAAGGGGCCGACCAGATGCCAGCGACGCTCACGGGTCCGGTCCGAATTGCGGCCGATCAGATACATGCAGATGAAGGCGGCGGTGAAGGGCACTGCGGTATACAGACCGACGTGCATCACGTCGCCCACCTTCAATTGCGCCACCAGGGTCGGCAACCAGAATGACACCCCGTAGGAACAGATGGCCGAACAGAAGCAGATGGCGGTCATCTTCCACACCCGGCGATCTTGCAGCGTGGCGCGCAGCGAGCCGGTGGCGGCATCGCCCTTGGTGCGTTCACGTTCAGCCTGCAGGTCGGCCTCGACCAGCGCCTTTTCGTCCGCCTGGAGCCAGCCGGCGTCGGCCGGCCGGTCATCCAGGTACTTCAGGCACAACAAGCCCAGCAACAACGAAGGCACCGCCTCGATGATGAACATCCATTGCCAGCCCGACAGGCCGTGCAAGCCTTGCGCCATGGTGATGATGGAACCCGACAGCGGCGCCCCCAACATGCCCGAGAGCGGCACCGCACCCACGAAAAGCGCCACCATCTTGGCCCGTCGGGTGGAGGGGAACCAGTAGGTCAGGTACAGGATCACGCCCGGATAGAAGCCGGCTTCCGCCACGCCCAGGAGGAAGCGCAGCACATAGAATTGGGTCGGCGTTTCGACGAAGGCAAACGCGGCCGACACAAAGGCCCACAGGATCATGATGCGCGAGATAGTCTTGCGGGCGCCGATGCGCATCATCAACAAGTTGCTGGGTACCTCGAACAACAGGTAACCGATGAAGAACAGGCCAGCGCCCAGGCCATAGGCGGTTTCGCTGAAGCCCAGGTCATTGAGCATATGCAGCTTGGCGAAGCCGATGTTGATGCGGTCCAGATACGCCGCCACGTAGCACAACATGAGAAACGGCATGATGCGAAATGCGACCTTGCGATAGACCGCCGTCCTGGATGGCGTATCGAAATCGGTGGCCATGGTGAGTGTGCTCATGTTTCCCTTCCGGTTTGCTTTCTGTTTGGTTGATCGTCCGCCGCCATCGAGCGCCGGACACTTGTCATCAGCGTCGTCACGCGATCTCGAACACCGCTTCGATCTCCACTGCCATGTTCGACGGCAACGATGAAGCTCCCGTCGCCATGCGGACATGCAAACCCCGTTCCTGGAATAGCTGATGCATCAGGTCGGAGGCGCCATCGAGCACCTTGGCGTGATCGCTGAAGCCGATGGCCGCATTGACCACGCCGGCCAGGCGCACTACTTGCGTCACCCGCCCCAGGTCGCCCTGGCAGGCACTCCTGAGTTGCGCCACCAGGTTCAGCGCACAGAGGCGCGCCGCGTCGCGGGCCTGTTCGAGGTCGAGATCGATGCCGACCTGGCCGGCATGCAGCAGCCTGCCGTCCAGGCGCGGGCCCTGCCCGGCCACGAACACCAGGGCGCCGCTCCTGACCCAGGGCACATAGCTTCCCCGGGGCACGCTGGGCGTCGGCAATGCCAGCCCAAGTGTGGCCAGGCGCGTCTCGATCTGGGCCGCGGCAACCGACAGGATCGGGGGCACACTCATTTGAGTTGCCTCCAGTCGCCCTGGTCGCCCTTCCAGTTGATCGAATGCCCCATGGCGCGCAGCACGCTACCGCGCAGGCTGCGCACCATCCCCTCCCATTCCCTGACGTGAATGCCATCGTTGGCCGGTTCCGGCGCCATGAACATGCCATCCACCCCACCGTTGAATACACACTGTTCGGTGGCGCGCACCTCGAGTTCAGGCTCGTGGAAGACGTGTGGATTTTCCAGCAGGGCCGAAAGCGCTGCGATGATACCGGTGGCGCCCCAGTTGGAAACGTTGGAAACCACCAGCCAGTCGGCGGCAGTAGCCGCGCCGACGCCACCGCGACCGGGAATGCCGCAGTCCACCGCCTTGGGAGAGAACCCCGGCAGGTCTTCGGCGATCACCCCCATGCCCAATTCGTTGCCGCCGTCCCCGATGCCGATGGTAGGAATGCCTTGCGTCCTGGCCTGGCGAAACAGGTAGTCGAGGTCGCCCACCATGCCATCCAGCGGCCGCCCGCCCAGGCCGTGATACAAGCCGTTGCTGTTGCAACCCGGACGTTCGATCGACAGCAGCAGCGATGGTGCGGTCACACGCAGCAGCTCGTCACCGATGCGGTGACAGCCAACGGCATCCTTGGGCACGCTCTTGATGTACACCGGGCGCAGGAATTCGATGGGCGCCGCCTCGCCCGAGGCCGGCAACGGACGCGGCGACATGCCCGCGCCCATGCAGGTGGAAGTCATCATGTCGACCCAGTCTTCATCGACGACGATCACCGAAATCACACCCAATCCCATGAACAGCGCGCGCGCCAGCAGCGCAGCGCCCACCGGGCCATCGGTCTCGGGCACCCCGCCGCCTTCGGGAAAGCCGGTGGCGATCAGCATCGGCGCATTGGGGTTGGCGCGAGCGGTCTCGACCAGGCGCTCCGCGGCGCCCATGCAGCAATAGCCGGGTTGACGCTTCTGCAGCGCCTGGTAGAGCTTGCCGATGAGGCCCACGCCGGTGTAGTCGAGGCGCATGAAGTCGTCGATGGTGCGTGACACGTTGGTGTAGCGATTGGAGTTCTTGTCGAGCATGGTAGGTTCCGCAATAGATAACAGGAGACTTCAGGGATGAATCACGCCGGCGAACATGTCGGCGTCGACATTGCCGCCGCTCAACACGACTGCGATGGTCTTGCCGGCGAGATCGAACTTGCCGGCCAATACTGCCGCCAGGCCCACCGCGCCACCTGGCTCGACCACCAGCTTCAGGTGCTCGAAGGCGACGCGCATGGCGTGTCGTACCTCGTCATCCGTCACCGACAGGCTGCCTGCGAGCAAGGCGCGATTGACCGGAAAAGTCAGCTTGCCGGGACTGGCGACCTGCAGTGCATCGCAGATCGAGCGGGCATCAGGCGGGTTCTTTTCCGGTTGGCCACTGGCCAGCGAGCGTTGCAGCTCGTTGAACTCGGCCGGTTCCACCGCATACACCCGGGTGGCGGGCGACAGCGCACGCACCGCCGACGCCACGCCGGCGACCAGGCCGCCGCCGCTGCAGGCGGCCAGCACTGCGTCGAGGGTGACGCCGCCGGCGCGCGCGGCCTCGACCGTCTCCAGGCCCACGGTGGCCTGGCCGGTCATGATGAAAGGATCGTCGTAAGGTGGCACGATCACGGCCCCGCTGGCACCGGCGATCTCGGCGCCGATGGCCTCGCGGTCCTCGGTCTTGCGGTCATACAGGCGCACGGTGGCGCCGTTGCGCCGTGCGCCTTCGATCTTGGTGCGCGGCGCATCCGAGGGCATCAGGATGGTGGCGGCGATGTCCAGCATGCGCGCCACGGTCGAAATCGCCAGGGCATGATTGCCCGACGAAAAAGCCACCACGCCCGCCGCTTTCTGCGCTGCGCTCAATTGCAGCAAGCGGTTGCAAGCGCCACGAAACTTGAACGAACCTGCCTGTTGCAGCACCTCGGCCTTGAACAGTACGCGGGCGCCGGTCAGGGCATTGATGGCGGGGCTTTCCAGCAACGGCGTGTTGCTGGCATAAGGCGCGATCCGTTTGGCGGCGGCAGCGATGGCGTCGATGGAAGGCGCGCCGATCTCTTCGAAGTGCTGCGCAGTGAGCGCAACTTGCGGTGGCGATTGCAGCATGGTTCAGTCCTCGTTGATGTGTCCGGGAAGTGGGCGTCCAGATTGGCCGGACACACTGGTAATGCGCGTCGGCACTGGCTTGGCGAGGACTATAGAAAGTGATGGTCGTGGCGTCCATCAAGAAATAAACTACAAGGGTGTTCGATAAAAACGAACACCCAAAATGGTGCTGCGCAGTATTCGCCGCGCGGCCAGCGGCGAGGCTGCGATGCGACCGTGCTTGCGATCCGGCATCATCGACGGCACCTTGGCAGTACCATTTCCGGTGCAGAAAATTCCCGCATTTAGTGCATGCACGAAACCCTATGAACAGCAGATTCCTCGAAACCTTCATCGAACTGGCGCGCACGCCGCAACTCCGACGCGTGGCGGAAAGACTGCACGCCACGCCCAGCACCATCTCGGTCCGGATTCGCAGCCTGGAGGAAGAACTGGGGGTGGAGCTGTTCGAGAAAACGCAAAATGCCCTGACCCTGACCGACGCCGGTCGCCGCTTGCGCCCCTATGCCGAAACGGTGCTCAAGGCGGTCGCGGAATTACGCGAAGCAGCGCAACAATCGGAGGTCATTTCGGGACGGGTCCGGGTGGGCATCATCGAGACCGTGGTGCTGACGCTGCTGCCGGATTTCATGCGGCAGATGCGCGCCCTCTACCCCGGCATCGAGATCGACCTCACCGTGGACCTGACGTCCAACCTGATCCGCCGCCTGGCCGATGGCGAGCTGGACCTGATCATCTGCATCGGGCTCGATCCGATTGGCCCCCACATCGTCAGCGAGAACCTGCTGTCGCTGAAGAACCGTTGGGTATCGCGCAGCGGGCTGCTGGCGCCCGAGGCCGATGTCGCCGAAGTCTTCCGCCACCCGTTGATGACGCAGATGAGCAACTCGGCGCCCTACAACGTCACGGTCAACCTGATCCACAAGATGGCCGCCAGCCATGCCATCGCAGCGGCCGATGTCCGCATCGCCAGCACGCCATCGCTGGCCGCCCTGGTGTCGCTGGTCAAGGAGGGACTCGGCGTGGCGGTGGTGCCGGGACTGCTGGTCAAGGAAGAATTGCGCAGTGGCGAGCTGGTCCAGCTGGGGCTGCCCGAACCGAAGCCGATGGTGATCTCGCAGTGGCACCTGATCGATGCCCGGCCGGTAATCCGCTACACCGCCCAGGTGTTTCGTCGGGCCTGTATCGGCTATCACCGACGCAACATCGGTGACGACTCGGTCATGCTGGAAGTCGAAGGCCACGATGTGGATGAGGCCGACCAGGATCACTGAGCGCGAAGATATCAGGCGCCATGCGCGCCAGCATCGAATGCGAAGGCAATCCGGTGCTGTTCGGGAGACACCTCCAGCACCGCCCCCAGGCGTCGGGCCCTTGCCTGCATGCTGGCCATGCCGCGACCACCGGCGCAGTGCTCGCGCCAGCCATGACCGTTGTCGGTGACGCTGGCCGCCAGGCGCCCGTCGGCGTAGCGCATGACGATGTCGACCTGGTCGGCGCCGCTGTGCTTGAGCACATTGGTCAACGCTTCCTGCAGGATGCGCAGGATGTCGAGTCCGCGCGTGGCGCCCGGTTGCATCTGCTCCAGTCCTTCCAGCTGCCAGCGGCAGGCGATGCCGTTCTGTTCCAGCAGCGTGCCCAGGCGATGGCGCAGCGGCGCCACCAGTTGCGCCATCGTCTGGTCGCGATAGTCGTCGCCGGCGGCGCTGTCGATGATCAGGCGCAGGTCGTCGCGCAGGCTGTGCAGGACTTCCAGCGCGCGGCCAGTCGATGCTTGCGCGGGGCTGCGCTCAAGTACCGCGATGTTGCCCACCAGGGTGCCGCCCAGGCCGTCGTGCAGGTCACGCACCAGCTCCAGGCGTTCGTCGAGCTTGGCGTTGCGCAGCTCCAGCTGGTGCTGCTGACGCAGGTGTTGGGCCAGTTCGTCACGTGCCGTGCGGACATTGTGTTCAAGCTCGCGATTGAAGCCTTCGATGCGGCGCAGGTTGGACACGAAGCGCCACGCCAGCGTCAGCGCCATGTTGATCAACAACAGATAGGACATCAGGAAGGTGACGTAGATCTTGCTGTCGGTCAGTTCGAAATAGACCAGCAGGTCATGCGCGCCGGCGACCACCACGACCAGCAGGAAAAACAGCATCAGCCCTCGATACGGTGTTCTGCGCCGGCGACTGGCAAAAGCGAACACGGGCGCCGTGAGCCACACCAGCAAGGTGCCCGACAGCAGCAGCACGGCGCGCCAGGCAGCCGCCACCGGTATCGGCATGAACACCGAGGCGACGCAGGCCAGTACGAACAACACGCCCAGGCCACGCTCGGTACGCGGCAGGCGGCGTTCGCAGGCGCGCATGAAGAAGACGAAGAAGCTCAGGGCGAACAACAGGAAACACAGGCTGTTGAACGACTGCCAGCCGTCATTGGTGGAAAACGGCCAGGGCGAGGTGACCACGTGGTTCAGGCCGAACAGCATCCAGGCGCTGGTCATCAACGAAAACCAGCCGTAGGCCACTTCCTCACGGCGCAACAGCCACACTGCGAAGAAGAAGATACCGAGGATGGCCGTGGCGGCCAGGCCGACGATGGGCAACGTGCGACGCATCGTCAGCTCGCGATCATAGAGCGCTGCCACGGCATCGGGAGCGCCGCTGGTAATGTGCCCCAGTCCCGGCTGATACGCCGCCATGCCCGCCACCCGTATCAGTAACTCGTTCTGGCCGGGACGCAGCAGCGGTGACGCCAGCAGCCAGTAGCGCGGAATGTTCCAGGCCCGCGTGAGCGGTTCGACCTGGCGCGGGTCCTGGCTGATCACGGTGCCATTCAGATAGACCGAGCCCGCCATGTTGAGGTAAGTCATCATCAGTCCGATCGGGCGGGCGTCATCGGCTTGCCAGCGGATGCGGTACCACACCACGCCGTCGAAGCCAGGCCAGCGCTGGGCCCAGCTGTCCGGCAAGCTGACGCTGGTCCAGCCGGTCTCAGGGGCGGCGACGCTGTCCCAGCCGGCGCGCACCGCTTCGGCCCGGGGCCAGGCGTGCGTCATTGCCTGCGACTGCTGCGGCCAGGCCAGCCACAAGCACCACAGCAGGACGATCAGGACAACAGGCGATGCTGGCGTGCGCGATAGACGGCTTGCGTGCGAGAGCCTACCGATAGCTTGCGATAGATGCTTTTGGTGTGGCATTCGACGGTCTGGGTGGAGAGTTCGACGGATTCGGCAATCTCGCGATTGGTCAGGCCCTGTGCCACCAGCTGCAGTATCTGCAGCTCGCGCTTGCTGAGGGGATGCTTGATGGGCGGCGGCGCGTCCGGCACCGGGACGGCGGGCCGATTCACCAGCGCCAGGATATCGCGCGCGACAAACGGGTCGATCGGTGCGCCGCCGGCACGAATGGAGGCCAGCAGCAGCATCAGCTCGGCGTCGCTGCGCTCTTTCATCAGGTAGCCGATGGCGCCGGCCCGCAGCGCAGAGAACACCACGTCACGCGCGCCGAAACTTGAGATGACGACCGCTTGCACCGCCGGATGGCGTTCGCGCATCTGGTCGATCAGATCGATACCGCTGCCATCGGGCAAACCGACATCGATCAGTGCGCAACTGAAGCTGCGTTGCGCCAGCAGCGCGCCGGCTGCCTGCACGGTGGCGGCGCAGAAGATGTCTTGCGGCGAGCAGCCGAGCGCGCAAAGGATATCGCTTAGTCGCTGTTGCGAAGCCGGGTCGTCCTCCACCAGCAGCACCGGCGCCAATGACACCGGTTCCACCGCCTCGTCAGATTCAGACTGCTCCATTTCGCCCCTTGTGCATTTTCTAACACGCCCCGTCACAGTTTCCGTGCGGAATCATGTCGCCGCATCAGTGGCGTTCATTATACGAAGCTTGTTGCAGTGCGTGAGAAGGGCCCCGGTTTCGGCTTCAGTGCTGCGCCAGGATGGCGGCAAGCAAACCCGGGAAGCGACCATCCAACTCGGAACGTCGCAGCGTATTCATGTGGCTGGTGCCGGTACTTTCGGTAAACACCAGCCCCGCTTCGCGCAGCACCTTGAAGTGGTGGGAAACGGTCGACTTGGGGCGACCGCCATCGAGTTCGCCGCAGGTGGCGCATTCGACGCGCGCCAGGTGACGCACGATATCGAGGCGAATGGAATCGCTCAGCGCATACAGCACGCGCTCAAGCACCAGTTCGCCGGCCGCAGGATGTTTATAGGGACGCATGACGACATGATACACCGTTGGCTTGTGCGAATTCCATAGTTCGTATATATTCGAACTAACGAATATTTATGAATACTGATGCCGTCTGTCCCGTCACGAGACAGCGTCATGCCCATTGTCATTTTGCAAAAGGATCGTCATGGCCGCCCTGTTTGAACCGTTCACCCTCAAGGATGTCACCCTGCGCAACCGCATCGCGGTGCCGCCGATGTGCCAATACATGGCCGTCGATGGCGTGCCCAACGAGTGGCATCTGTCGCACTACGCCAGCATGGCCCGCGGCGGCGCCGGCCTGGTCATCGTCGAAGCCACCGGCGTGGCGCCGGAAGGCCGTATCACCCCGGGTTGCACGGGCCTGTGGAATGATCAGCAGGCACAGGCTTTCGTGCCGGTGGTGCAGGCCATCAAGGCCGCCGGCGCCGTGCCGGGAATCCAGATCGGCCACGCCGGACGCAAGGCCAGCGCCAACAAACCCTGGGAAGGCGACGATCACATTGCCGCCGACGACGCCCGCGCCTGGGAAACCATTGGACCGTCGGCGATTGCCTTCGGTCGCGGCCTGCCGCGCACGCCCCGCGCGATGAACACCGACGACATCGCCCGCGTGCGCCAGAACTTCGTGGATGCCACGGTGCGCGCCCGCGACGCCGGTTTCGAATGGCTGGAACTGCACTTTGCGCACGGTTACCTGGCGCAGAGCTTCTTCTCGGCGCACAGCAACCAGCGCGATGACATCTATGGCGGCAGCGTCGAGAACCGTGGCCGTTTCCTGCTCGAGACCTTGCGTGCGGTGCGTGAAGTGTGGCCCGAGAACCTGCCGCTGACGGTGCGTTTCGGCGTGATCGAATATGACGGCCGCGACGAAGAGACGCTGGCCGAATCGATCGGCCTGGTGCGCCAGTTCAAGGCGGCCGGCATGGACATGCTCAGCGTGAGCGTCAATTTCGTGATCCCCGACACCCATATTCCCTGGGGTCCGGCCTTCCTCGGCCCGATCGCCCAGCGGGTGCGCCGCGAAGCCGATGTGCCAGTGTCGTCGGCCTGGGGTTTCGGTACGCCCGAGATCGCCGAGCGGGTGGTCAAGGAGCAGCAACTCGACCTGGTGATGGTGGGCCGCGCCCACCTGGCCAATCCGCATTGGGCGTACTTCGCGGCCAAGGAAATCGGCATCGATCGCGCTTCGTGGACCTTGCCGGCGCCTTATGCGCATTGGCTGGAACGTTATTGATCCCAGCGTTATAAAAAGACACTGAAGAAGACACCGAAGAAGACACTGGGTACCGGCCTGCGCCGGTACGACGGGTTATCTGACACTCGCCCCCCCGTCGCCCTGACGAACGTCAGGGCCCAGTGTCTTGTTCAGCCCACGAGATAAATATTCAGACTGAAGGTGAAAGTAAATCACCTGATCATCCTCCTGATGCGGCCAGCATAAAATACGCAACCGCCCCGGCCCTCATCAAGGAGTCACCTGCATGTCCCCTGCTTCATCGCGTAGTGCCGGCCTGGTGGCCGAACTCGCTGCCATTGTCGGCCAGCCCCATGTGCTCACCGACGCCGCCCAGACCCGTCACTATCGCACCGGCTTTCGCTTTGGCAGCGGCCAGGCGCTGGCGGTGGTGCGCCCCGCTTCACTGGTCGAACAATGGCGGGTGCTCAAGGCCTGTATCGCCGCCGATGTGATCGTCATCGCCCAGGCCTCCAATACCGGCCTCACCGGTGGTTCCACCCCGGACGGCGATGACTACGACCGCGATATCGTCATCATCAGCACCACCCGCATGAACACCATCCACTTGATCGAAGATGCGCGCCAGGTGGTGTGCCTGCCGGGCGCCACGCTGGACCAGCTGGAACGCGCGCTGGCGCCGCTGGGCCGCGAGCCGCATTCGGTGATCGGCTCTTCCTGCATCGGCGCCTCGGTGTTCGGCGGCGTCTGCAACAACTCCGGCGGGGCGCTGGTACGCCGCGGTCCGGCCTATACCGAGATGTCGGTGTTTGCCCGCGTCGACGAGAGCGGGCAGCTGCATCTGGTCAATCACCTGGGCATCACCCTTGCGGGCGACGAGGAAGCCATCCTGGAGCAACTGCAACGCGGCCAGTTCGCCCCCGACGCGGTGGTGTCCGACTTCGCCGCCGGGCACGACCACGGTTATGTCGAGCATGTGCGCGAGATCGACGCCGCGACCCCGGCGCGCTTCAATGCCGATGCCTCGCGCCTGTTCGAGTCGTCCGGTTCGGCCGGCAAGGTGATGGTGTTCGCGGTGCGCCTGGATACCTTCCCCGCCGAGAAAGGTGCGGTGGTGTTCTACATCGGCAGCAACACCGCCGACGACCTGACCGAACTGCGGCGCGAGATGCTGGGCAACTTCGAACACCTGCCGATCTCGGGCGAATACCTGCACCGCGACGCCTTCACGGTGGCCGCCGACTATGGCAAGGACACCTTCCTGATGATCCATCACCTGGGCACCGCGCGGCTGCCCGGGCTGTTCGCGTTCAAGGCGCGCTGCGATGCCTTCTTCGAGCGCATCCCGCTGCTGCCCAGGAACCTGGCCGATCGGCTGTTGCAGGCAGGCAGCCGTCTTTTCCCCGACCATCTGCCGGCGCGGCTGCGCGACTACCAGCGTCGCTTCGAACACCATCTCATGCTCAAGGTCAGCGCCGCCGGCGCGGCCGAGGCGCGCAGTTTGCTGGCGCGCCATTTCGGCCAGGGCGGCGGTGGCGAATTCTTCGAATGCACGCCGGACGAAGGCAAGAAGGCCTTCCTGCATCGTTTTGCCGCAGCGGGCGCGGCCAACCGCTATCGGGCAGTCCATCATCGCGAGGTCGAGGACATCCTGGCGCTCGACATCGCCCTGCGCCGCAACGACCGCGACTGGATCGAGACCCTGCCGCCCGAGATCGAGGCGCCGCTCATCATGAAGCTCTACTATGGTCACTTCCTGTGCCACGTGTTCCATCAGGACTACATCGTCCGCAAGGGTCATGACTGCATGGCGCTGGAACACAAGATGTGGACCCTGCTCGACCAGCGCGGCGCCGAATACCCGGCCGAACACAATGTGGGCCATCTCTACTACGCCAAGCCGGCGCTGCGCGCGCACTACGAGGCGCTGGACCCTTGCAATTGTTTCAACCCCGGCATCGGTCACACCTCCAAACAGGCGTTTCATGGCAAGACGACAAGACAATGATGCAACGCCTCAGGTTTTACCTGAGGCGAATGAGGTGGGTTCTCAGGAAATGTACTAATGCCAGCCGCGGAGGCGACAACTAAGATGAACACATCGAAAACATCTCAGCGCCCCCAGGAGAAGATCATGCTCAGCACCTACTTGTTAGCAACCTTCGGCTGCACCTCTGTTGTCGTGATGGTCTTTTTGGGCATCGCCCACCGCGTGGCCGAGTCGCGCTGGAACCGCCATCCACTGGCCCGCGTGTCGCAAGAACGCGCCGCCAGCTTCGCCTCACAATTCTGAGCCTGGCGCCACGCGCTGCTCCCGTACCGAATTTCGCCGTTGATCTGATCGTTGTCGCGAAACCGTCGTCTCCTCTGAATCCTGTGGATTTGGATTTATTCCCCCGGCCCGCAAGGTCCGGGGGATTTTTTTTCAGCGCGCGGCGGGGTCGGACGAGGACCTGGCATCGGCTGCCGCCAGCATGGCCTGCCCCACCGCATCGGCGCCGCTTGCGCCACCGCGCGCCACCACCGCCTGGCCGGCGCCGCGCAGATCGCGTTCGTCCTTGTTCTGGCTGAGCTTGCGCTTGCCCTGCAGCCGGGTGATCTCGATCTCGATGCCGACGATGGCGCGCAACAAGGTGTCGACGAACTCGGCCGGCGCGTCCGACATCTTCCAGGGCGCCGGCAGCGTGGCCTCGTGGGTGCGCGTGAGGCGGGCCACCATGCCGCGTACATAACGCTCGTCGTCGCGGATGCGCACCCGGCCATGCGCATGCGCCACCATGTAGTTCCAGGTCGGCACCTGGCGGTGCAGCTCGGCCTTGCTGGGATACCAGCTGGGCGAGATGTAGGCGTCGCCGGCCCTGAAGATCACCAGCACCTCGTCGCCGTCCTTGAGTTCCTGCCACAGCGGGTTGGCACGCGCCACATGGACGTGCAAGGTGCCCAGCGCGCCTTGCGCCGGATCCAGGTGGAACGGCAGATGATTGGCGTCAAGCCCGGCGGCACTGTTCGACACCAGCGTGCCGAAGGGATGTTCGGTCATCAGCTGATGCAACACGTCGGGACGCGACTCGTCGAAATGGGCGGGGATGTACATGGCGTATGGCGGGCAAGGGATGAATGATGACAAGTATTGTGCGACGAAACCGGATTAATATTCAGGTCCAGTTTCACACTATTTCAATAGACCACTATGGCACGCAAAGCCCGCCTTCCCGAATTGCCCGTGCTCGGTGCGCTGGACCGCAATGCCGGGGGCCTGGCCATGCAATTGACGCAGGCGTTGCGGGTGGCAATCCGCCGTGGCGACCTGCGACCGGGCGAAACCCTGCCCTCTACCCGCATGCTGGCGCAGGCCTTGCAACTGGCGCGCGGTACCGTGGTGGAAGCGTTCGAGCAATTGGTGGCCGAAGGTTTTCTTGAGACGCGCGCCGGCGCCGGCACCCGCGTGGCGCCCATGCCCGAGACGCCGCCGGCGGCGCCCCCGGCCGCATCGCCCGCGCCGCAATTGCCGGCGGCAGCAGCAGCCCTGGCCCGGATTGCCGCTGATTTCCGTCCGCTGCCGCATGTGCCCTTCGCGATCTCGGTGCCACTGGGCGCCACCGCGCCGGACGACGCCTGGCGCCGCCTGGGCAATCGCTTGCGGGCACGCGGCGCGGCCGCGCCGGCCGGTTACGGCGATCCGCAAGGCGCGCTCGAATTGCGCCAGGCCATTGCCGAACATGTGCGCAAGTCGCGCTCGGTGCGCTGCGACGCGTCGCAGGTGATCGTCACCGGTGGCACCCAGCAGGGACTGTACCTGGCCTGCCAGGTCTTGCTCGACCGGGGCCAGCGCGCATGGGTCGAGAATCCGGCCTATGGCGGCATCACCTCCATCCTCGAACAGAGCGGTCATGGCGCCATTGCGGTGCGGGTGCCGGTCGATGAAGAAGGCATCGTGGTGACGGCGGGCGAGCAATTGGCGCCCGGTGCCAGCGCGGCCTTTGTCACGCCTTCGCATCAATATCCGCTCGGCATGCCGCTCAGCATGACCCGGCGCGAGGCGCTGCTGGCCTGGGCGCGCGCGGCCGGCGCTTGGATCGTCGAGGACGACTATGACAGCGAGTTGCGCTACAGCGGCCACCCTTTCCCGGCCATGCAGGGCCTGGACCCGGAGCGGGTGGTGTACCTGGGCACCTTCAGCAAGGTGCTCTACCCGTCGCTGCGTTTAGGCTACCTGATCGCGCCGCCGGCATTGGTGCCGGCCTTCTGCGGCGCTCGGGTCCTGATGGATCGCAGCCCGCCCGGCGCCGACCAGCATGTGCTGGCCGCCTTCATCGGCGAAGGTCATCTGGAGCGCCACATCCGGCGCGTGCGCGGCATCTATGCCGAGCAGCGCGCGCAACTGATCGCATTGCTGGCGCAATTGCTGAGCCCGCAACTGGCCTGGCTGCAGCCCAGCGACCAGGGCATGCACGTGTTGCTGTGGCTGCACCCGGCGCTGGACGACCGCGCCGTGGCGCACCGGGCCGCCCTCGCAGGTGTGGCGGTGCGGCCGGTCTCGCCGATGTTTGCGGCGGACACGGCACGACCGGGACTGGTACTGGGATTCGGAGGATTCAGCGCGCACCGCCTGGAACAGGCGGCGCGGCTGCTGGCGGCGGTGATCACCGACAGCGCCCGCGATCAGGCGATCGCGGCGGCGTAGCGACGCGCCACTTCGGGCCAGTTCACGACGTTGTAGAAAGCGCCGATATATTCAGGACGGCGGTTCTGGTAACGCAGGTAATAGGCATGTTCCCAGACGTCCAGTCCGAGGATCGGCGTATTGCCGTTCATCAGCGGACTGTCCTGGTTGCCGCTGCTCTCGACCACCAGTTTCTTCTGCGGCGTCACCGACAGCCACGCCCAGCCACTGCCGAAACGCGAGATCGCAGCCTTGGTAAAGGCCTCCTTGAAGGCGTCGAAACCGCCCAGTTCGGACTCGATGGCTGCGCCCAGGTTACCGTCGGGCTTGCCGCCGCCGGTCGGGCTCATCACGTCCCAGAACAACGAATGGTTGGCATGACCGCCGCCCTGGTTGATGACCGCCGCGCGCAGGTTGTCGGGGACTTCCTTGACGCGCGCCACCAGTTGCTCGACCGGCAGTTTTTCCCATTCGGTGCCGGCCACGGCGGCATTGAGGTTGTTGATGTAGGTCTGATGGTGCTTGCTGTAGTGAATTTCCATGGTCTGCGCATCGATGTGCGGTTCGAGCGCATCGTAGGCGTATGGAAGGGCTGGCAGGGAATATGGCATGGCATTGCTCCGATGATGGAATGGATCGCCCTTCTTGACGAAGAGCACGGAGGCTGCCGGATGGGTGGCGGGCGGACAATTGCTGTCCTTGTCATTCGAGAAGAATCTCAAATCACGAAAAGATTCAATTCTAGAAGGAAAAGCGATGACCTTATCCCTGTTGTCGACAGGGATAAAGCGACAAAAAAAAACGGCGCACTTCATTGAAGTGCGCCGCAACCCCCTCCGGGTGTTCCCCGATATAGAACCTGCCAGGCCTCGCTGCTCGCGGCAGCGTCAGCCCGTGAATCTGAATCAGTAAGTCAGTGTGACGGTAACGGTATCCGAGTAGGTGCCAGCCAGCGGAGTCTGTGCGGCAGCCACTTGGCCATACACAGTCAGCGACTGGATCAAACCGCTGCCGGTGCCGGTCAAGGTGTCGGTGCCGATGGTCGAACCCCAGTTGTTGGTGCGGCCCGAATCGCGATACAGCGCGTAGTTCAGGGTGCCGCCGCCGCTGCCGGTCATCTTGCGGGCAGCAGTGGTGGCGCCGGCGCCAGTACCTGCGTCGAGACCGACGTTGTAGGCGGTGCCGTTGGTGCACAGCACGGTGATGCCACCGGTCTGGTTCACCACAGCTTGTGTGTAGGCGCCGAAGGCGATGGCCGAACCGACCACGGTGCAGGCTGCAACGACGTTGGCGCTGATGGTCAGCGAGCCGGTTGCGGTAGCGGCGAAGGATTGCGGAGCGCTGGTGGCCAGGACGATGGCGGCGATGGAAGCGGCGACGATGCGGTTGTTCTTGGCAAACATGTGATTCTCCCTGTGTTGTGTCCCGGCGTTGTCCTCACACCCTGCGAAGACTTCTGTGTGCAGCGGGTATGGATGTACTTTAATTTCGGGAGCGGACCGGCGACATCGGGCGAAACCCGAGAGCACAACCATAAGCATCAGGAAAAACCCTGCTTTGGCAAAAAAGCCATATTTACAACGAATTGGACTCAGGGAAAACCTGAAGAGAGGCGCCAGAAAAGGCTTTCCGGGAGGCTCGGCCAGCCAGGCCGATCAAGCGCGAGGCCCGAGACGCGTCATGTGCGCGCTTCCCCCTCCATTCCACCTGCGCTTTTGCCATCCCGGAAAAAAAACGTGCCGACGCGTCGCCAGCACTGTGCAAACCATGGGCCAGGCCCTGATTGTTATATGGTCGCCCCCGCGCGAACTGGCTGCAGGGCACTCCCAACTTGTCGACCCGATAATAGGGGCTGCCCGGGGGAGCGTCCATCACCGAAACCGGGTAGTCCCGCCAGCCGCATTGCCTCAATGCTCGGGGATCGGCATGGCCGAGCTGGGCAGGCCGAACAGGCGATCGAACAACAGGTTGAACAGATACGTGTAGACCATGAAAAAGACGATCAGGCCCAGGTCGAGCACGAAGGCGTTCCACAGGCTGATGTCGAGCCACCAGGCAAACAACGGCACCAGCATCATCACCAGCCCGCCCTCGAAACCGATGGCATGCACCATGCGCCGCTTGAAGTTGCGCCCGCGCGTCGGCTGCCGGGCTTCCCAGCGCTCGAAGGCGCCGTTGAAGATGAAATTCCATACGAATGCCACCGTCGACGAGGCCACTGCGGCCGCCGTCGAATGGGCGCTGTCATGGCCGCCGATGACCGACAGGCCGAAGGTGGTGAACAGGATCGCCAATGCCTCGAACAGGCAGGCGTAGACAAATTTGCGCTTGAAACCTTGCATGGAAAAACTCCGGTAACGATGTAGCTGGCAGGCCTCGAATCGACCGCCCTTGGGAACGAAACGCATTTTATGGTTTAATTTTTGAAAGAAGAAGTTAGCTTCTTTCAATTTAATTGATAACCAGAATGACAACATGAGCTTCTCAAGCGATAGCGTAAGAGTGTTCCTGGCCGTGCTCGACTGCGGTTCGTTCTCGGCCGCAGCACGCATGCTGGGGCGGGTGCCGTCATCAGTGAGCATGACCATCGGGCAGTTGGAGGCCGAACTCGATCTGGTACTGTTCGATCGCACCGCACGCGATGCCCGGCCCACCGACATGGCGCGTGCGCTGGAACCAGACGCGCGCCTGCTGGCCAGTCAACTGCGTCAGCTCGACGCCCATGCCCTGTCGCTGCACCAGGGCCTGGAGCGCAAATTGACGCTGGCCGTCGCGCCCGAATTGCTGTCGGTGCCCTGGGCCAAGCCACTGGCAGTGCTGGCGACCGAGTTCCCGTCACTGGAAGTGGAGGTGCTGTCGTCGCCCCAGGCAGACGCCATGCGCATGCTGCACGATGACACGGCGCAGCTGGCGGTGGTGTTCGAACGCCACGCCGGCAACGAGCGCGAAGCGTTTCAGGAGTTGACCAGCGAGATGATGGTGGCGGTCATCGCCCCCGGGCATCCGGCATTGGCCGGCTCGTCCGCCAAGTTGCGCTACGAAGACCTGTACGACATCCGCCAGATTGCGGTGGCCAGCCGCGACGCCAGCATCTCGGACCCGCGCTTCTTTCTGGCGCGTCGCATCTGGCGCAGCGATAACCACCTGGCGACGATGTCGATGGTGCGAGAAGGCCTGGGCTGGGCCTACCTGCCGCAGAGCCTGGTGCAACCGCAGATAGCGGCCGGTCAGCTGACGGCCATCGATTTCGATAACATCAGCAACCAGCTGCCGCTGTGGGTGGACGTGGTATGGAAGAAAGACCAGCCGCTGGGGCTGGGCGCGCAACGCTATATTGCGTTGATGCGCGAGATGGCGCCCGGCCGGCGCACCGAGTGAAGCGAGCGGGCCGCAGCGCAACAGCGACGCTGCGGCAAGCACACGCTATCGTCAGGGAATGACCCGCGCGCGCGCCTTGGCCGTGATCAACTCCACCAGCAACTGGTCGCGTTGCGCGCCCAGCTCGGCCGAGGTCCTGCCTTCCATCTGGGTCGCCACGCCGGCGGCGATCTGCTGCCGTAGCGCATCGCTGATGGTGGGCGTACCGAGGTCTGCCCACCAGCTCTCGATGGGCGGCCCCAGGTGTTCCAGCATGTGATCGATGCCGCCGGCGCCACCCGACAGGTGCAGGTTGAGGAACGGCCCCATCAGCGCCCAGCGCAGGCCGGGGCCATAGGCGATGGCGGTATCGATGTCTTCGGTGGTGGCCACGCCCTGCTCGACCAGGTGAAATGCCTCGCGCCACAACGCCGCCTGCAAGCGGTTGGCGATGTGCCCCTTGACCTCCTTGCGCGGATGAATCGGCTTCTTGCCGATGGCGGTGTAGAAATCCATGGCGCGCTGCACCGTCTCCGGCGAGGTCTGCTGGCCACCGATCACTTCCACCAGCGGGATCATGTGCGGCGGGTTGAACGGGTGCCCCAGCACCACCCGTTGCGGATGACGACATGCCTGCTGCACCCGGCTCATCAACAGCCCCGACGAACTCGAGGCGATGATCACGTGTTCGGGCAGCGCCGCATCGATGCGGCGGAACAGCTCGATCTTGAGGTCTTCCCGCTCGGGACCGTTTTCCTGGACGAAGTCGGCGCCCTCCAGAGCGTCTTCGAGCTGGTCGAAAAAGGTCAGCCGGGAGGGCGATGCCCCCGGTGCCAGACCCAATGCCTCCAGCCCTGGCCAGTGGCGTGCGACGGCCTCCGTCAGCCGCTCACGAGCGCCCGCACCAGGGTCGGTGGCGGCTACATCCAGGCCCTGCGCCAGGAAACCGGCGACCCAACTGGCGCCAATGACGCCGGTGCCAATGACGGCCACGCGTCGGATCTGTGGCGCCGATGCGCTGCTGCTGTGCTGCATGTATGTCTCCTTCAAGTCGTGGGTGATTGTTATAAAAGTTATGAATGTTATCGATCTGGCATCAGTGCTTGGCAGACTGGCAAGCACTGTCGCATGACGGAAAGCTTATCATCTGCGCCGCACCGCTTTGCGCTATCATCGCGCAAAACCAAAATGTGCTGCCGGAGCACCCGAGAGGCCTTCCCATGTTCATGTATCTCCCCTTCCTGCTGGCGATGCTGGCAATGCTGGGCATCATCGCGGGCTGGTCACGCTTCGGTTACGTCATGTGGCTGGGCACACTGGGCGTCACCCTGTACTGGTTCGCGCAGAGTGCGGCCACGCCGCTGACTCTGTCGCTCTGAAGCGCGCCGTGCGGGACGCCATCCTCTCCACCGGACGTGACCGCGACAGCTCGGCCGGCAATGTCCTCAACGTTGCAGCGCTGCTGGTCATTTCAGCCCTCCTTGGCTTGATGTTCTACCATCAGCTGGCGCTGCGTGAACTCCCGTCCCCGCTGGGCCTGCTGCAGCGTGCCGGCCTGATCCTCACCGGCATGGGCTTGCTGATGAACGTGCGCTTTGGCGTCAAGGGAGCGCATTACGGCGTGACGCTGGCCGGTGCGATCACCACCGGCGTCATCGCTTCGTGGCAGGCGCTGTCATATATCGCCCCGGGCAACCCCGGCGTCGGCCCGACGCTGCTGGGCCTGCATATTTATACGCTGACGGCATTGACGGCGCTGGCCGCCAGCGTCGCCGTGGTCATCCTGCTTCTGGTGCAGCAATGGGAGGCGCCGGCGCGGCGCGGGTCCTGGCATTCGTTGGGCGGCAAGCTGGTCGCGCTCTTGTTCGTGCTGCTGGTGGCCGGCAACCTGGTCTCGACCGTGCTCCAGTGCGGCAGCGGCGCCTGTCTCGACAACCAGCACAGTTATCGGTTGCTGGGCCAATAAGCGGATGCAACCAGAGGCGCGACGACAGATGAGGTTGCCAAGGGTAAAGTTTCGGGCCCGCGCCGCCGTTAAAGGTGGTTGCGCAACCAGGAGAACAACATGAAGCAGCTCAAGCTCAACCTGAAGGACGATGTGTACGAAATGCTGCAGCGCGAATTCAAGAATTTCGTGCGGCTGTCGACCAAGGTCGATTCGGGCTTCGTGGCGCCTTCGTTCGATGCGTTCCTGATGGCCCGCTTGTCGGACAATACCAACTTCCTCACCGAGGAAGCGGTCCAGCACCTGATGATGTCGGGCCAGTACGCCTGGGCCCGGCGCGCCATGGGCAAGGATTTCCCGGATGTGGTGGAGATCCTGATCGCCGAAGCGGCCAACTACGGCTTTCACATCGCGGTGCGCCACGACTGGAGCACCGAGGACCTCACCGAGGCGGCCCGCGCCTGGGCCCTGGCCATCATCAAGCAATCCCAGGGCGACGAAACCCAGGTCGACGTGCTGGCGGCCCAGATCAAGTCGGCCGCCGTGAGCATCACGGTGGTGCAGGAAAAGCTGAAGACCCCCGCCACCCGCCTGGCCCATGCGCTGGGCCAGCAGATGAACGACACCCAGGTCGCGCTGGAGCATGCCCATGGCGTGCTGGCGCGCGAACAGCTGGGCGCGTTTCGTACCCTGCTCAAATTGGGCGTGGCCTACGGTTCGATCAAGGAACAGGCCGAAAAGGACGCGCTGGCCAAATTGCAGGCAAAGCGTCCCTATCTGTTCCACCAGCCCAGCGACGGCGTCTTTGCCAAGCTGGCTGCCTGGTGGCGCCTGCTGTAAATCGCACACCCGGCAGGCCAGCCTGTCGCCGCAGTGGGTTCACGCGTTAAACTGGAGCCTTTTGCGTCGGGCGGGTCACGCCCGCTTCTGCCTTCATCATGAAAATCAAGAAACTCTGGCTCTTCATCGGCGCCGCCCTGCTCTGCCTGTTGCTCTCCAGCGTACCGCTGCTGGCGCTATGGCTCACGCCGGAATAATGCGCGCCTGACAGCGGCCAGCAATTTGCACGCCGCTGTAATACGATGTGCGCCTTTGCACACGGGAGCATTCCAGATGACTGAAAAAGTAGCGTTGATCACCGCCGCCGGCAGCGGCATGGGCGCGGCAGCCGCAAGAAAGCTGGCCGCCGATGGTTTCAAGGTAGGCATTCTTTCGTCCTCCGGACGGGGCGAAGCATTGGCCCTGGAATTGGGCGGCATCGGCGTCACCGGCTCCAACCAGTCACCCGACGACCTCAAGTCGCTGGTCGACCAGGCGGTGGCGCGCTGGGGCCGTGTCGATGTGCTGGTCAACAGCGCCGGCCACGGTCCACGCGCCCCGATCCTCGACATCAGCGACGACGACTGGCATCGCGGCATGGAGACCTACCTGCTCAACGTGATCCGTCCCACGCGCCTGGTCACACCACTGATGCAGCAACAGGGCGGCGGCACCATCATCAACATTTCCACCGCATGGGCGTTCGAGCCGAGCGACATGTTTCCCACCTCGGCGGTATTTCGTTCCGGCCTGGCCGCCTTCACCAAGATCTTCACCGACACCTACGCGCGCGACAACGTGCGCATGAACAATGTGCTGCCGGGTTGGATCGACAGCCTGCCGAAGCGCGAAGAACGTCGCGCCAGCGTGCCGATGCAGCGCTATGGCACCAGCGAAGAGATCGCCGCCACCATCGCCTTCCTGGCCTCGGAAGGCGCAGCCTACATCACCGGCCAGAACCTGCGGGTCGATGGCGGCCTGAGCCGCTCGGTCTAGACCGACGCACGCGCAATCTGCACCGCAAAAAAAACGGCGTTACCCTCGCAGGTAACGCCGTATCAAATACTGCTCCTCTCAAGACTATTCAGGCATCACGCTCAGAACTTGTGACGCAGGCCCACGCGCAACACGTTCATGTTGGCGTCGTCGAACGGCGAGGCCGAATAGGCGCCGTTGGTCACGCCAGGGTTGCGCACGTTGTTGGCGCTCTGGTGGCTGTACATCGCATACACGTCGGTGCGCTTGGACAGGTAGTAGTCCACGCCCAGGTTGATCTGGGTGGTCTTGACCTTGGTCGCGCCGGTGGTGGTGCGGCTGATGTCGGCGCGATCATGGATCACGCTGGCCAGCAGGTGCAGGTTGGTGTTAAGCGTGTAGTCGACGCCGATATCGAAGATGTTGGCCTTGGTAGCCACCGTGATCTGTTGCAACGCGGTGCCGACCGAACCTTGCAGCGGACGCTTGGTCTGCGACCATGCGCCGTACAGCTTGGCCGGGCCGAACTGGTAGCTGGTGCCCAGGGTGAAGGTCTTCAGGTCGGTGTCGCCTGCACGCGCCGGCAGCGCATCGGCGGCCAGCTTGCTGCGGTAGTAACCGATACCGATGCCGAACGGACCGTTGGCGTAGTTGGCGCCCAAGCCCAGTGCCTGACCAGCCGAGTTGTTACCTGCCACTTCGCCGAAACCGTACAGCAGGTTGCCGGTGAAGCCGCCGTAGTTGGCGGAGTCGAAGCGGATCGAGTTGTTGGCGCGCGAACCGGCGATGCGGTCCAGGTTGTTGAAGTGACCGCCCTTGACGCCGTTGCCGCCGAAGGTCTGCACCGAGGTGTACTTGGAACCGATGTCATCGAGGTAATCGACCTGACGACCGATGGTGACGGTACCGAAACCACCCGACAGGCCCACCACCGACTTGCGGTCGAACAGGGTGCCGGCGGTTGCCATGCTGCCGTCATCGGCATTGAAACCGTTTTCGAGCTGGAAGATCGCCTTCAGGCCGCCACCGAGATCTTCGGTGCCGCGAAAACCGATGCGGGAAGTCGACACATCGCCCGAATCGACCGAGAAGCGGCTGCCGTTGGAGCCTGGCGTGGTGCCACGGCTGACGTTGCTGGAATAGGTCAGGCCCAGGTCGATGATACCGTAGACGGTGACGCTGCTTTGCGCTTGCGCGGACGAGGCGATCAGCCCCAGAGCGGCCAATGCAAATGCTGTTTTCTTCATGAATACCCCTGAAAGTTTATAAATTCGGGCCGAGCCGGCCCCCGGACTCATGGTTGTGAATCCGACTTCACCTGGCCTTTACCGCGGAAACTCACATCCCTGCGATTGCTCCGCATACGGTCAGGCCAAATATCGATGGCGATGGAGGCGCGCGGTCCCATTCGCGTGCGCCACGTGTATTCCGGACTCTGTGGTCCATTGATCGGCCGCGTGGGCTAAAGCGTAGCGGCCGGTTTCTGACAACCTGTCAGGAACGGAGCGAACTATACGGGGCGATTTTTACTTGCGTGTTACAAGCGTTAGTTTTTATTAACCGGACATTGTCCTGTACCGACCGGGCCGGCTTCATGCCTGCGGTCGGAGCGCCGCCAGCTCGGCCAACGCAGGCGTTCTCCCGCCATCATGGCCGCCGCGCCAGTGAAGATCGCCATGGCGCCCAGTACCTGCAGCCACTGCATCCGATGGCCGAAAGCCCAGGCGTCAACGATGAAGGCGACCGCCGGATAGATGAAGGACAGGCCGCCCGTGAGGTAGGTCGGCAGGCGCTGGATCGCGCTATAGAGCAACAGGTACATGATCCCGGTATTGACCACGCCGATGGCCACCAGAACCGGCCAGGCGGTGGGCGAGACCGTGCCGGGGTCGGGCGCCATCGGCATCAGCAGCACGGCGCCGATCAGTGTCTGGCTCAAGGCAATCAGGTGCGGCGACACCCCCTTGAGCTGCTTGGTGATGAACGCCGCCACGGCATACAGCAAGGCCGCCGCCAGCGCCATCAGCACGCCGACCAGATAGTCGCCGCCGTCCTGCGACAGCGGCCGCCCCTGCACGATCAGCAGTACGCCCGAAAAGGACAACAGCAGGCAACCGACACGGATCGGCGTCAGTCTTTCCCGCAGCAGCAGCGCGCCCATGCCCACCAGCATGAACGGCTGCGTGTTATAGACGGCGGTGGCAATCGAGATCGAGGTGCGCGAATAGGAAGCAAACAGCAATAGCCAGTTCGCCACCAGCGCCAGGCCGACCAGCAACACCAATCCGAACTGGCGCCAGGTCATCGACACCCGCTGCAACTGTCCCAGGGCCAGGCAGATCGGCAACAAGGCAACCGCGCCGAACACGCATCGCCAGAACACCACCTCGGCAACCGGTCGGCCCGACAACACCACCAGCCAGCCGATGGTGCCTGAAATCACCATGGACACGCTCATCTCCAGCGTGCCTCTGAGGTTGTCGTTCATGATGTATTCCCTTATAAAGATGGGAATAAATATAACCGTCTCAACCAGAATGAATCTCTGCTATAAAAAGAGAAGATCAAACAAATCCCTTTTTAAAAAAGATAATTCAAAGGAAAAACCATGTCACTCGACGACACGGACCGACAGCTCCTGGGCCTGCTACAGGTCGATGCGCGCATGCCGATCAAGACCCTGGCCGAACACATCGGCCTGTCCGCGCCCGGCACCGCCGACCGCCTGCGACGACTGGAAGAACGCGGCATCATCCGCGCCTATACGATTGAAGTGGACCCGCACGCGCTGGGCTATTCGCTGCAGGCCATCGTGCGCATCAAGCCGCTGCCCGGCAAGCTGTCGGCGGTCATGAAGGTGCTGGAGACGATTCCCGAACTCAGCGAATGCGACAAGGTGACAGGCGACGACTGCTTCATCGCGCGGCTTCACCTGCGCTCGATCGAACACCTGGATTTCATCCTGGCGCGGATCGTGGATAAAGCCGAGACCAATTCGGCCATCGTGAAGTCACAGCCGGTGACGCGCAGGTTGCCTGCGTTCTGAATGCAATGGCACACTTTTCAATAAAGGAACGCGCATGACGCACATCCCCAACCATCGGATACCCCCGCCATCCGCGATCATTGGCCTGCTGCTGGCGGCGGGCCGCGGGTCGCGTTTTGACAATGCCGAAAGCAAGCTGATCCAGCCCTGCGGGCAACACGACGCAACGGTGGCCGAGCTGGCTGCACAAGCGCTGTTGCCTGCGATACCGGTGGTGGCGATCGTCGCCGCCGCAGGCGCGCTGGCCGATTCGCTGCGACGCCTCGGTTGCGAGGTCATCCTGACCGATCCGTCAGGTCCGCGCGAAATGAGCGCCACACTGCGCCAGGGTGTCTTGCACACACGCGATGCGCCTGGCTGGCTGGTGGCGCTGGCCGACATGCCGTTGGTGCAACCCGCCACCATCGCCGCCATCTGCGCCGCAATGGAGGCCGGCGCCGATATCGCGGTGCCGGTCTCTGGATCGCGCCGGGGGCATCCGGTCGGCTTTTCGGCGCGCCATCGCGATGCCCTGCTGGCGCTCACCGGTGACCAGGGGGCGCGCTCGATCCTGGCCGCGCATGCGGTGACCGAAGTCGCGGTGGACGATCCCGGCATCTTCGCCGACATCGATACGCCTGCCGACCTGCAGGTAATCGGGCGGTTCAAATAAGTTCAGACATCGCGCTGATATGTGCGTCAAGAATGTTCATGGCAGTGGGTCGGCACAAGAATTCGTGCTCCGGTCAGAATGATCGATACGCGGTCATCGCCGGGGCAATCGACTGAAAGGACACACATGAACCAGACGACCCAACCGAGCGACAACGACGCAGCAGATAACGCAGGCACCGCCAGGCGGCAATTCATATTGGGGACCGAGAGCGACGATCGACTTGCCGGTGGACTGGGTCCGGATGTGATTGCCGGGCGCGGCGGCAATGATTCCATCATCGATACCGTCGGCGAGAACCTCCTCTATGGCAACGAGGGCGACGACCGGCTCATCGGGCATGGCAGCTTCACGGGCGGGCCCGGCAACGACCTGATCCGCGGCGATGGCAAGTTCCGCTTTTATCTCGGCGATGGCCACGATACGATCGGCTCGCTCGGCCGGCAGGAATTTCTCACCGACAGTGGCAGCTACTTCAAGGATCACAGCCTGAACGACAGCGTCCTGTCTTTCGGCCCGGGCATCGCCCCATCTGCGATACGACTGGAACGCCGCGGCGGCGATCTGCTCTTCACGCTGGATGACAACAATTCGGTCACCATCGAAAACTGGTTTGCCGACAGGAATTGCCGGCTGGGACAGGTCGTTTTCGCCACCGGAGAAAGCTGGAACCGCACCACCATCGCCGGGATGCCGGTCCAGATCACCGGCACAACCGGCAATGACACGCTCGAAGGCACCGTCAAGAACGATGTCATCGTCGGCCTGGCCGGCCACGATTTCATCTTCGCTCCCGTGGGCGAGAATCTGATCTTCGGGGGAGCGGGCAACGATGTCATCATGGGACAAGGCGCCATCCACGGCGGCGCCGGAGATGACAACATCGTCGCCAGGGGCGATTCTCGACAGAATATCTACTATTACGGGCGCGGAGATGGCCACGATACGCTGCACATTACCGGCGCTGCGGACACCTCCGCACGCAGCGGGACCATCGCGTTCCTCGACCCGTTGCAAGAAAGCGACCTCTGGTTCCGCCGCCAGGAAGACGACCTGGCCGTCACGGTGGTCGGTTCGACTGCCGGCATCACCATCAGCAACTGGTTTCTCGGCACCGGCCACCAGGTGAAGAATTTCGAACTGGGCAATCAAAAGACGATGCCGGCAGACCGGGTTGACGCCCTGGTTCAGGCAATGGCGCAGTGTGCTGCACCGTTGGCCGCAGACACCGCCTTGCCGGACAGCATGCGCCAGACCCTGGCGCCGATACTGGCCAGCAGCTGGACCAGCACAGCAACGACTTAAGCCGGGCATGCCGCCGGGAGCGCATCAGGTGGCGCTGCCGGCGCATCCCGCACGTCGTCACACCCGCTCGATCACCATCGCAATACCCTGCCCCACGCCCACGCACATGGTGCACAGCGCGTAGCGCCCACCCGAGCGCTGCAACTGATACATCGCCGTCGTCACCAGCCGGGCCCCGCTCATGCCCAGAGGATGTCCCAGGGCAATGGCGCCACCGTTGGCATTGACCCTTGCGTCGTCATCGGCCACGCCGAGTTCGCGCAACACCGCCAGGCCCTGCGAGGCAAAGGCTTCATTGAGCTCGATCACATCCATCTGCCCGATGTCCAGGCCCAAGCGCTTGAGCAGCTTGCTCACCGCCGGCGCCGGGCCGATTCCCATCACGCGCGGCGCCACGCCGGCGCTGGCCATGCCCAGCACGCGGGCACGCGGCGTTAGTCCGTATTGCTCCACCGCTTCGGCGCTGGCCAGCAGCAAGGCGCAAGCGCCGTCGTTGACGCCCGACGCATTACCGGCCGTCACGGTGCCGTCCGGCCGCACCACGCCCTTGAGCCGGGCCAGCGATTCGAGGGTGGTGGCGCGCGGATGTTCGTCCTGCGTAACCACGATCGGATCGCCCTTCTTCTGGGCGATGGTCACCGCCACGATCTCTTGCGCCAGTACGCCGTTGGCTTGCGCCCGCGCCGCCTTGGCCTGGCTGTTGAGCGCGAAGAGGTCCTGGTCGGCACGGCTGATGCGGTAGTCGGTCGCCACGTTCTCGCCGGTCTCGGGCATGGAGTCGACGCCGTACTGCGCCTTCATCAATGGATTGACGAAACGCCAGCCGATGGTGGTATCGAAGAGACTGGCATTGCGTGAAAAAGCCGATTCGGCCTTGCCCATGACGAACGGCGCGCGGGTCATGCTCTCGACGCCGCCGGCAATCATCAGCTGCGCTTCACCGGCCTTGATGGCGCGCGCCGCGAAGCCCACCGCGTCCATGCCGGAGCCGCACAGGCGATTGATGGTGGTGCCCGGTATTTCCTGCGGCAAGCCGGCCAGCAATGCCGACATGCGCGCCACGTTGCGGTTGTCTTCGCCGGCCTGGTTGGCGCAGCCGTAGACGACATCGTCCACCGCCTTCCAGTCGACCTGCCGGTTGCGTTCGACCAATGCACGCAGCGGCACCGCGCCCAGATCGTCGGCGCGCACATCCTTGAAGGCGCCGCCGAAGCGCCCGATCGGGGTGCGGATGGCATCGCAGATGAATACGTCTTTCATGTGTTTCTCCGTTCAGGCGGCCAGCCGCAATGGCGCGCCGGTCAATTCTTGCAACGTCGCCAGCGACAGGCCGTCGACCATCTCAAGCACTTCGAGGCCGGTGGGCGTGATGTCGATCACGGCCAGGTCGGTATAGATGCGACTGACGCAGGCAATGCCGGTCAGGGGATAGCCGCAGCGTTCGACGATCTTGCTCTCACCGTTCTTGGTCTGGTGCTCCATCATCACGAATACTTGCTTGGCGCCGATGGCCAGGTCCATTGCGCCACCGACGGCGGGAATGGCATCGGGCGCGCCGGTGTGCCAGTTGGCCAGGTCGCCGTTCTGCGCCACCTGGAAAGCGCCCAGCACGCAGATATCGAGATGCCCGCCGCGCATCATGGCAAACGAATCGGCGTGGTGAAAGAAGGCGCCGCCTGTCAGCAAGGTCACCGGCTGCTTGCCGGCGTTGATCAGGTCTTCGTCTTCCTCGCCGCTGGCCGGCGCCGGGCCCATGCCCAGCAGGCCGTTCTCGCTGTGGAGAAAGATTTCCTTGTCGGCGGGCAGGTAGTTGGCGACCTTGGTCGGCAGGCCAATGCCCAGGTTCACATAGGCGCCCTCGGGAATGTCGCGCGCCACGCGTGCGGCCATCTGGTCACGGGTATAGCGGTTCATCACTTGCTCTCCTTGGGTGCCTGCACCACCCGCTGCACGAAAATGCCGGGGGTCACGATATGTTCGGGGTCCAGTTGACCCAGTTCGACGATCTCATCGACCTGGGCCACCGCGCACTTGGCGGCCATGGCCATGATGGGGCCGAAATTGCGCGCCGTCTTGCGGTACACCAGGTTGCCCCAGCGGTCGCCGCGGTGCGCCTTGATCAGCGCGAAGTCGGCGTGGATGGGCGACTCCAGCACGTAGTGGCGACCATCGATCAAGCGTGTTTCCTTGCCCTCGGCCAGCATGGTGCCGTAGCCGGTCGGGCTGAAGAAGCCGCCAATGCCGGCCCCGGCGGCGCGGATGCGCTCGGCCAGGTTGCCTTGCGGCGTCAGTTCCAGTTCCAGGTCGCCGGCGCGATACAGGGCGTCGAACACCTGCGAGTCGGCCTGGCGCGGGAAGGAACAGATGATCTTGCGCACGCGCCGGGCCTTCAACAGCGCCGCCAGGCCGGTCTCGCCATTGCCGGCATTGTTGTTGACGATGGTCAGTTCACGCGCGCCCTGGTCGATCAGGGCGTCGATCAGCGCCGACGGCATGCCGGCATTGCCGAAGCCGCCGATCATGATGGTGGCGCCGTCCTGGATACCGGCGACGGCCTGCTCCAGCGATGCGATGGTCTTGTCTATCACGGTTGTGCCTTGCTGCAAGGTTGATGGAGATATGTGCGATTACCGCACACATCATCTTTATTCGCACAAAAAGTGTAGCGATCACGCCAACCGGGCGTCAATGCACGCGATCAATTTGTGTTCGGTTGCCGAACACTTGGTTAAAATTCGCACACATTCCCTTTAAGAGATCGCCATGACAGCAGTCACCACCCGCAAGCGTCGGCCCATAGCAGAGGCAGAAACAGATGGCGGCCCCGAGCTGCAGGCCGCGCCCAGCGTGGCCGAGCAGATCGACGCCATGGCCGATCCCGATTTCATGACGTCACTGGCGCGCGGGCTGGCGGTGATCCGGGCCTTCAGCGACATGCGAAAGGCCATGACGATTGCCCAGCTCAGCCAGCGCACCGGGATTTCGCGCGCAGCCGTGCGACGCTGCCTGCATACGCTGCTGGCGCTGGGTTATGTGGATGCGGATGGTCATTATTTTTCGCTGGGGCCGAAGACCCTGACGCTGGGTTATTCCTACCTGTCTTCCACGCCCCTGACGGTGTCGGCCCAACCCTGCCTCAACAGCGTCACCCGCGAACTGGGCGAGTCATCGTCGCTGGCGGTGCTCAACGAAGATGAAGTGCTTTATGTGGCGCGTTCGGCGACCTCACGCGTGATGTCGGTGGCCCTCAATACCGGCAGCCGGCTGCCGGCCTATTGCACCTCGCTGGGGCGGGTGATGCTGGCGGCGATGCCGGCCGACGAGCTCGATACCTACTTCGCCCGCGTCAAGCTGCGCGCCTTCACGGACAACACCGTGGTGTCGCAACGACGCCTGCGCGACATCCTGGCGGGCATCCGCCGCGATGGCTATGCGATCAACGACCAGGAACTCGAGATCGGCCTGCGCTCGATCGCGGTGCCGGTGCGCGGCGCCTCCGGCGCGGTGGTGGCGGCGCTCAATGTGGGCGCGCAGGCGGCGCGGGTGTCGCGCCAGCAGATGGAAGGCGAATTCCTGCCGGTGCTGTTGCGTGGCGCGCAGGACCTGTCGATCCTGCTGCCCTGAACCGGCACCGGCTCAGGCGGCGACCGCCACCGGCGGCGCGGCGATCCGATGGAACTGCCGTTCGAAATAGGCCAGGCCGTCTTCGGCGACGTCCGCCAGGCGAATATGGCGCAGCTCGACGAACAACACGCAATGCGATCCGGCCCGCTGCTCGTGGACGATATCGCCTTCCAGCGCGGCCAGCGCATCCGGCAAGGTGGGCTGGCCATGCTCGCCGGTGCGCCATTGCACCTGCGCCATGCGCTCGGCGGGGGTGAGCCCGGTCATGCCGGCGATCTGGCGCGCCAGCTGTTCGTGGCGGGCGGCCAGGATGTTGACGCACAGGCGGCCATTGCCGATGAACACCGGCTGCGCCGCGCTCTTGAGATTGATGCAGACCAGCAGCGTGGCCGGGCTGTCCGACACCGAGGTCACGGCGCTGACCGTCATGGCGGCGCGTCCCAAAGGGCCATCGGTGGTGACGATATTGACGGCGGCCGACAGCCGCGCCATGGCGTTGCGAAATTCCGTTTGCATGATGTGACCCATAAAAAAATTCAAGTGACAGTGCGCGCACCGCAGCGTTATGCTCGGCGCTTCTGCTGACCCAGGCCCCGGCTCAGCCAGGCGCCCGGGAAGACAGGCCGCATAAGAGCGGCTTATCCGACGCAGATGAAAATCAAATACAAGGTGGCCCGCTCGCCGACCGCGCTGGCGGCACACCTGGAGACATCAGGCACAACGATTGCTTCAATCGCTTCAGCAACACCCCTCGCGCACCGTCATGAACAACGATAGTGCCTCTGCAATTTCGCCGTCAAATGATTGTCGGGAATGTTCTTCATGAAACAAATGAATATCGCCACGGTCGACCTGAATCTGCTCAAGACCTTCATCGCGATCTGGGAAGAACGCAGCCTCACCACCGCCGCCGAACGTTTGCACCTGACGCAGCCGGCCGTGAGCCACGCACTGCGCCGCCTGCGCGAGATGTTCGACGATCCGCTGTTCGTGCGCACGCCCACGGCCATGGTGCCGACGGACGCGGCCGTGCGCCTGCATACGCCCATCGCCAATGCGCTCACGATCATCCACGATGCGTTGCAGAACCATGCGCATTTCGATCCGGCAACCGCCAGCCGCACCTTTCGCATGGTGATGTCCGATATGTCTTCTGCACATGTCCTGCCGCTGTTGATGGAACGGCTGGCGCAATCCGCGCCGCGCGTGTCGTTCGAGGTGGAGCAGATGCCGATCGAGGCACTCAGCGCGGCCATGCGCAATGGCGACATCGACCTCGCCTTCGGCTACCTGCCGGGCCTGTCGGACGATTGCGTAAGCCAGACGGTGCTGTACGACGAATACATCTGCATGCTGCGCCGCGCCCATCCGCTGGCGGGCGCGCCCCTGACCATGGACACCTTGACCCGCCTGCGCTATGTCTACACGGCCACCAACACCACCGGTCACAAGCTGGCCGAGGATGTATTTCGCAAGGCTGGCATCCGGCGCGACATCGCCCTGCGCATCCCGCACTTCACGGTGGCGCCGCAGATCGTGCTCAAGACCGACCTGGCATTGATCCTGCCGCGCAGCATTGCCGAACAGGTCAACCTGGCGCGCGATTGCGTCCTGCTCGACCTGCCGTTGCCGATGCCGCGCATTCCGGTCCGGCTGCATACCCACACGCGCTTCGCCGCCGATCCCGGCATCGCCTGGCTGCGCGATACGCTGGCCGAGATGTTCGGCCGCGAAGAGCCGGAGAACCCGGCAGACTGAGTCCACTATACCCACAAGGTATGGACCCGGTCGCAAATGGTCTTGGACAGGCCGCGATTGTCGTCACTAAGATCGGTCATCGTTACCAAAGACTGCCATGACCCAATCTGCCATTGCCATCGAACACGTCGAGGTCATCCTGCTGGATGTGCCCACCATTCGCCCCCACAAGCTCTCCATGGCGACCATGTACCGCCAGACGCTGGTGCTGGTGCGCATCACCGGGGCCGACGGCGTCACCGGCCTGGGTGAAGCCACCACCATCGGCGGCCTGGCCTATGGCGAAGAAAGTCCGGAAAGCATCAAGGTCAACATCGACACCTACCTGACGCCGCTGCTCAAGGGCCAGGATGCAACCCAGGTGGCGGCGCGCATGCAACTGATCGGCCGCCACGTGCAAGGCAACCGCTTTGCCAAGTGCGCCATCGAGACTGCGCTCTACGATGCCCAGGCCCGACGCCTGGGGGTGCCGCTGTCGACGCTCTTCGGTGGTCGCGTGCGGGACGCGCTGCCGATCGCCTGGACCCTGGCCTCGGGCGACACCGCCCGCGACATCGAGGAAGCCGAGAAGATGCTGGCGGCGCGGCGCCACAATATCTTCAAGCTCAAGATCGGCTCGCGCACGGTGCGCGAAGACGCCGCCCATGTGGCCGCCATCAAGCGCGCCGTGGGCGAGCGCGCCAGCGTGCGGGTCGACGTCAACATGGCATGGAGCGAAACCGACGCGATGCTCGGCATGGCGCTGCTGGAAGACGCCGGCTGCGACCTGGTGGAGCAACCGATTGCGGCAGCCAACATCGAAGGCATGGCGCGCCTGCGCAGCAAGAACCGGGTGGCGCTGATGGCCGACGAAGTGCTGCATGGCCCGCTGGATGCGTTCTGTGTGGCCCACCATGCCGCCGCCGATGTGTTTGCCGTCAAGATCAACCAGTCCGGCGGCCTGGCCGGTGCGCAGGCGGTCGCCGCCATTGCCGGCGCGGCCCAGGTCGACCTGTACGGCGGCACCATGCTCGAAGGCGCGATCGGCACCATGGCGTCGGCCCAGCTGTTCGCCGGCTTTTCCAACCTGGCGTGGGGCACCGAGCTGTTTGGTCCTTTGCTGCTGACCGAAGAAATCCTCACCGAGCCGCTGGCCTACCACGACTTTGCCCTGACCCTGCCGAGCGGGCCGGGCCTGGGCATCACGCTGGACGAAGATCGCATCAATCATCTGCGGCGCGACCGCCGCTAAGGAGACCCCCATGCTGTTCAAAGTAACGATGGATGTGCAACTGCCGCACACCATGCCCAAGGAAAGCGCCGACGCCCTCAAGAGCGCCGAACGCGAACTGGCGCAACGCCTGCAGCACGAAGGCAAGTGGCGCCACCTGTGGCGGGTCGCGGGCCGCTACGCCAACATCAGCATCTTCGATGTGTCGGGCGCCACCGAACTGCACGACCTGCTGACCAGCCTGCCGCTGTTCCCGTACATGAAGATCGAAGTGGAGGCGCTGTGCCGCCACCCTTCGTCGATCCATGAGGACGACCGTTAAGCAGGATCCCGCCGGGTGACGCATCGTCACGAGAAACATCCATACCAAAAGAGAGAGAGAGACCAACATGGACAAGCAAGCTATCGACGCAGTACTGCGCAAGATCCAGGGCGCCGATTCGGGCCAGCCAGCCAACCGCGTGCAACAGATCGTCAACCGCATCGTGCACGACCTGTTCCACACCATCGAAGACTTCGACGTACAGCCGGAAGAGTTCTGGTCGGCCATGGCCTACCTGACCGATGCCGGGCGCAATGGCGAATACGGCCTGATCGCTGCCGGCCTCGGCCTGGAACACTTCCTCGATCTGCGCAGCGACGAGGCCGAAGCACGCGCCGGCGTCACCGGCGGCACCCCGCGCACCATCGAAGGCCCGCTCTACGTGGCCGGCGCGCCGGAAGAGAAGGGTTTTGCGCGTCTCGACCAGGACCCGCAACCGGGTGAAGTCCTGTTCATGCAGGGCCAGGTGCGCGACATGGACGGCCAGCCGGTGGCGCATGCGCTGGTGGAGGTCTGGCATGCCAATCACCTGGGGGGTTATTCATTCTTCGATCCGAGCCAGTCGCCGTTCAACCTGCGCCGCAGCATCCGCACCGATGCCGAGGGTCGCTATCGCTTCCGTTCGCGGGTGCCGGTCGGCTACAGCGTGCCACCGGGCGGCTCGACCGACCAGTTGATGAAACTGCTGGGCCGCCACGGCACTCGCCCGGCGCATATCCACTTCTTCATCTCGGCGCCGGGCCGACGCAAGCTGACCACGCAGATCAACATCGAAGGCGACCCGTTCCTGTGGGATGACTTCGCCTTCGCCACCCGCGATGGCCTGGTGCCGGCCCTGACCCACATCACCGATGCCGCCGCCATCCGCAAGAACGAACTCGATGCGCCGTTCTATTCGATCGACTTCGATTTCACGATGCACCGCGAACAGTCCGACCTGCCCAAGGCAGAAGTCGACCGCGTGCACTTTGCGCCATGACCGCAGCTTTGCCGAGCAGGCTGCATTACACGCTGGAGGGGCCGGCCGGGGCGCCGGTGCTGGTGCTGTCCAATTCGCTGGGCACCAGCCTGTCGATGTGGCAGGGCCAGGCCGAGGCGCTGCGCACGCAGTGGCGCGTATTGCGCTATGACACACGCGGCCACGGCCGCAGCACCATCGCCGGACTCGCGGCCGATGCGGCATTCACGCTGGAACAACTGGGTCGCGATGTCATCGGCCTGATGGACAGCCTGGAGATCGAACGTGCGCATTTCTGCGGCATTTCGATGGGTGGCATCACCGGCCTGTGGCTGGGGGTGCACGCCCCCGAGCGCCTGCTGAGCCTGACGGTGGCCAATAGCGCCGCCCGCATCGGCAATGCCGACGCCTGGAATACGCGGGCGCAACAGGTGGTGGAAAAAGGCATGACAGAACTGGCCGCGGGGGCGCCGGGGCGCTGGTTCACCAACGGCTTCACGGCGCGCTCGCCAGCGCTGGTCAACGCCATGACCGATGAACTGGCGACCTCTTCCGCGACCGGCTACGCTGCCTGTTGTCGGGCGCTGGCCAGCGCCGACCTGCGTGACGAGATCGCCGGCATCAAGCTGCCCACACTGGTCATCGCCGGCCGTGACGATCCGGTGACGACAGTGGCCGACGCGCAGTTCATGTGCGAACGCATCGATGCAGCGCGCTATGTCGAAGTGCCGGCGTCGCACCTTTCCAATATCGAGGCGCCGTCCGAATTCACGCACGCGCTTTCGGACTTCCTGGACTGATATTGCGTCGCTGCTGCAAGAAGCCGGCCACCCCCAGCGGGGCGTGGCCGGCTTCTTTTTTTGCGGTTATCCGTATCTCGCATTTCTACCAAGTTCGTCCCGCAGTGGAGCGATACAACGCGGTATGAAGACGTGCCTGGCCAAGATCGCCCTTCCCGTGCCGGGACCTGGTGCGGGGCCGAGCTATCCCATGACTTCAACTGCGAGGAACGACATGAACACATCCAACGTTGCCAACGACATTGCCACACCTGCGCCAGGCGCGCCCATCCTGATCCGGGGCACCAATAGCGAAGATCTCCTTCAGGGTGGTGCCGGCGACCACATCATCGACGCCGGCGCCGGCGATGACTATCTGCATGACGAACAAGGCAACAACCAGCTGCTCGGCGGCACCGGCAACGACACCATCGTCGGGTCCGGCGTCATCAATGGCGGCCCCGGCGACGATGTGATCAGCGCCGCCGGCGACGGCCGTGGCAACGTCTACCAATACGCCATCGGCGATGGATTCGACACCATTTCAGTCGTGGGCGATCACCCGGATCCCTCCGGACAGGGTATCCTGCAACTGGGTCAGGGCATTGCACCCGCCTCGATCGATCTGGTGCGGGACGACAACCACCTTAGCCTTTACATGGGCGCGAACAGCCAGGTCACGTTGCTGGACTGGTTCAAGGGAGCGGCGCATCAACTCAGGCAGATTGTGTTCGCCGACGGGACGGTCTGGGGCCAGCCGGATATCGCCGGGATGGATATCACCGTGCTCGGCACCGAGCAAGACGACGTCATTCCCGGCTTCTGCGGCAACAACCTGATCCATGCCGGCGCGGGCGACGATTACGTCAGTGACGGCCTGGGCAACAACATCATCTACGGCGGCCTGGGCAGCGACATCCTGATGGGCCGCGGGGTGCTCGATGGCGGCCTCGGCGACGATACGCTGGTGGCAATGGGCGACGCCGAGCACAACGTCTACTTCTTCGATGCCGGCGACGGCCGTGACACCTTGCAAGCCCATGGCGACGGCAACCCAGGCCGCCCGCAAGGCACCGTCGCGTTCGGAGAAACGCTGGACACCCATCGCCTGTGGTTTCGCCGCCAGGACAACGATCTCGCCGTCAACGTGGTGGGCTCGCGCGAGGGCATGACCATCAAGGATTGGTATCGGGACATTCCCAACCAGGTGGCGCGCTTCATGTCAGGCGACGACAAGATACTGAGCCACGACAAGGTGGATGCGCTGGTAGCGGCGATGTCGGTTTTCCCTGCACCGCTGGACGGCGGCGCCCCGCTGGATGCTGCGCTCAGCCAGGCATTGACGCCGGCGCTGGCTGCCAGTTGGTCTGATGTGGGCACGACCGGACCTGCGTAGATGTCACCGTGAGCGTGTCAGCGCGATAACTGCAGCACGATCTCACCGGCCAGCGAGCGCAATTCGTCCAGCAACGGCGAGCGGTCGCTGGCACGCACATTCATGATCACCGGCGAGCAGATTCCTTTACCGGACAGCGGCCGGTACACCACGTCGGTACGATGCAGCCCCTTCACCGACGCCGGCACCAGCGCCACCCCGACACCGGCGGCCACCAGGCCGATGGCGGTCTGCATTTCGTTGGCTTCCTTGACGATATTGGGATGCAGGCCGCGCTGGGCGAAGATGTCCAGCACCTGGTCGGCATAGCTGGGCCGCGGGCGGGCCGGATACAGGATGAATCGCTCACCGGCCAGTTGCGCCAGGCTGACGCTGGATTTCTTCAGCAACGCATGTCCCAGCGGGAAGACCGCCATCAATGGTTCTTCGATCAGGGTCACGCACGCAATATCGGGATCGCTGATCGGCAAGCGTCCGAAGCCGACATCGATACGCCCCGACTTGAGCGCCTCGACCTGCTCCATGGTGACCAACTCCGAAAAACCGATCTCGATGTCGGGCCGGTCCAGCCGGAAACGCTTGATCAGTTCAGGCAACATGCCATACATCGCGGAGGGCACGAAGCCCACATTGAACCACTGGTTGGCGCCGGCGGCGATGCGCCGCGTACCGTCTTCGATCTGGTCCAGCCGGGCCAGCAATTGCACCGTCTGCTCGTAGAAGAAGCGCCCCGCCATGGTCAGGGCGATCGGGCGGGATTCGCGGTCGATCAGCACCGCGCCGACCATCTCTTCGAGCTGGCGGATCTGGCGCGACAGCGGCGGCTGCGCGATGTGCAGCATCTCTGCCGCACGACTGAAGCTGAGTGTGCTGGCGACGGCGTTGAAGTAACGCAGGTGTCTGAGTTCCAAGCGGGGCTCCCCGAGAGCAAACCATAAAACACCAATGGTAGCGCTTGCCGCGATTACCAGCCATCGATGTTCATCCTGTCGGGCCAGGCTGGTTCACGCGGCGCATCGTGACCAGCTTATGAAACGAGTTCTAGCATTCCAGCGATATCGTAACCACGCCGGCGGCGTGAAAATCTCGCCTTTCCCAAGGCCGCGACATCTGGTCGCCGATACGCAATGACCCAGACCGACCCCGACGTTGTAGATACCGCCCTGAGTTGCCTGGTGATGATCGCGCGCCTGCATGGCATTACCGCCGATGCGCCGCAGCTGGCGCACGAATTCGTCACCAGCGGCAGCGTCATGGATGCCGAAGGCATGCTACTGGCTGCGCAGCGACTGGGACTGCAGGCACGACGCGTGAAAATCGACATCGCCCGCCTGGGCCGCACGCCGCTGCCGGCAGTGGCGCTGGGCATGGCTGAAGACGGCGCTGCCGCGCCGCACGCGGATTTCTTCGTCATCGCGCGCGCCAATGATGACCAGGTGCTGATCCAGTCGCCGCGCATGAACCGTCCGCAAATGCTGGGCATGGATGAACTCCGGCAGCGCTGGTCGGGCGAGCTGATCCTGTTTACCTCACGCGCCTCGATCATCGGCGAGCTGGCCCGCTTCGACTTCAGCTGGTTCATCCCGGCCATCGTCAAGTATCGGCGCCTGCTGCTGGAGGTGCTGGCGGTCAGCCTGGTGCTGCAGTTCTTCGCCGTGATCACGCCCTTGTTCTTCCAGGTCGTGATGGACAAGGTGCTGACCCATCGCGTCTTGAGCACGCTGGACGTGATCGCCATCGGCCTGGCGGTCGTCACCGTGTTCGAGGTGGTGCTCACGGGGTTGCGCAGTTATGTCTTTGCCCACACCACCAGTCGCATCGACGTCGAACTGGGCGCGCGGCTGTTCCGCCATCTCCTGGCGTTGCCGATCGCCTATTTCCAGGCGCGCCGGGTGGGTGATTCGGTCGCCCGCGTGCGCGAGCTCGAAAACATCCGCTCCTTCCTGACCGGCAATGCGCTGACGGTGGTGCTGGACCTGTTGTTCTCGGTGGTCTTCCTGGCCGTCATGTTGCAATACAGCTTCTGGCTGACGGTGGTGGTGGCGGGGTCGTTGCCGCTGTACATCCTGGTGTCGGCATCGTTGACCCCCGTGCTGCGCCACCGACTCAACGAAAAATTCAATCGTGGCGCCGAGAACCAGGCCTTCCTGGTGGAAAGCATCAACGGCATCGACACCGTCAAGTCGATGGCGGTGGAACCTCACTGGACCCGCAACTGGGACCGCCAGTTGGCCGCCTATGTGGCAGCCGGGTTCCGCACCACCACCATCAGCACGCTGGCTTCAAGTGGCGTGACGCTGATCTCGAAGCTGGTGACGGTGGCCACGCTCTACCTGGGCGCACGGCTGGTGATCGACGGCCAACTATCACTGGGCCAGTTGATCGCCTTCAACATGCTGGCCGGCCAGGTGGCGCAGCCGGTGATGCGGCTAGCGCAATTGTGGACCGACTTCCAGCAGACCGGGCTATCGGTGCAACGGCTGGGCGACATCCTCAATGCCCGCACCGAACTGGCCGGTGGCAAGAGCACCTTGCCGACCATCGTCGGACGCATCACGCTGGAGCAGGTGGTGTTTCGCTACCGACCCGACATGCCGGAGGTGCTGCGCCAGGTCAGCCTCGACATCCGCGCCGGCGAGGTGGTCGGCATCGTGGGCCGCTCGGGCTCCGGCAAGAGCACGCTGGCCAGGCTGGTGCAACGCCTGTACGTACCCGAGCGCGGACGGGTGCTGGTCGATGGCATCGACCTGGCGCTGGTCGATGCCAGTTCGCTACGGCGCCAGATCGGCGTGGTGCTGCAAGAGAACGTCCTGTTTTCACGCAGCATTCGCGACAACATCGCCCTGGCCGAACCCGGCGCCTCGCTCGAGCAGGTCATGCGGGCGGCACGCCTGGCCGGCGCCGACCAGTTCATCCTGGATCTGCCCGAGGGCTACGACACGATGGTAGGCGAACATGGATCGAGCCTGTCGGGCGGACAACGCCAGCGCATCGCCATTGCCCGCGCCCTGATGAGCAATCCGCGCGTGCTGGTGTTCGACGAAGCCACCAGTGCGCTCGACTACGAAAGCGAACGCGTCATCCAGGACAACATGCAGGCGATCTGCCGCGACCGCACCGTGATCATCATTGCGCACCGACTGTCGGCGGTACGCGACGCCGACCGCATCATCGTGATGGAACAGGGCCAGATCGCCGAATCCGGCCCCCATGCCGAACTTCTGCGCCGGTCCGACGGACTGTACGCGCGACTGTATCGCTTGCAACGGGGATGACGCGATGAAACTTCTACTGCTTGAAACTGTTCGAGAATTCGTCCGTGGCCAGGGCGAGGTATGGCGTCATGCCTGGCAACAACGGCAACGGATGACGCCACCAAGACGGCTGCCGCACGAAGTGCAGTTCCTGCCGGCAGCACTGGCGCTGCAGGAGACGCCGGTGTCACCCGCCCCGCGAGTGGCCATGTGGCTGCTGATCTGTTTCATGGTGATCGCGCTGCTGTGGGCCATATTCGGGCGCATCGACATCGTCGCCACGGCCCAGGGCCAGATCGTCTCGGACGGACGCAGCAAGAGCATCCAGTCGCTACAGACGGCAACCGTCAAGCGCATCCATGTCAGCGACGGCCAGGCGGTCCGGGCCGGCGATCTCCTGATCGAGCTCGATCCCACCAATGCGCAGGCCGACGCCCGGCGCTTGCGTGGCGAACTGGACGCCGCCCGCCTGGCGGCCATCCGTTCGCGCGCCATGCTGGCCATCCTCGACCAGCAACCCGGCGCGCGGACCGAACGGCCGGCTGACATTGCCGCGTCGGCATGGCAGGAATCACAATTGCTATTGGACAGCCAGCTGGACGAGTTTCGCGCCCGGGTAGCCCGCATCGATGCCGAGATGGCGCGACGCGAGGCCAGCCTGACGGCCACCCGCGCACTGGTGGGCAAGCTCGAACAGACGTTGCCCATCGCGCGACAGCGGGCGCAGGACCTGAAGCACCTGGTCGAGCGCCATTTCGTCTCGCGCCATGGCTACCTCGACCGCGAACAGATACGCATCGAACAAGAGGGCGACCTGGCCAACCTGAAGGGGCGGCTGCGCGAGATCGAAGCCGGCCTGCGCGAAGTGCTCAGCCAGAAAACCGAAATCGCCGCGCAGTTGCGACGTACCACCTTCGATACCCTGACCCGTGCGCTGCAACAGCAGGCGGGGCTGGAACAGGAACTGGCCAAGGCCGACCTGCAAGGTCGACTGACGCTGTTGCGCGCGCCCGTCACGGGCACGGTGCAACAGTTGGCGATACACACCGAGTCCGGCGTGGTGACGCCGGCGCAGGTGCTGATGATGATCGTGCCCGTCGAGCAGTCACTTGAAGTCGAGGCATTTCTGGAGAACAAGGATATCGGCTTTGTCAGGCCCGGCCAGGATGCCGAGGTCAAGATCGAGACCTTCCCCTATACCAAGTTCGGCACCATCGCCGCCAGCGTGATGTCGGTCTCGCACGACGCCATCAGCGACGAACGGCGTGGCCTGGTCTATTCCACCCGGGTACGGCTGCAACGCCATGCAGTGCAGGTCAACGGTACTTCGGTGGCACTCGGCCCGGGGATGGCGGTGGCGGTCGAGATCAAGACCGGCAGGCGGCGCGTGATCGAGTACTTCCTCTCGCCGCTGATCGCCTACGCCAGCGAAAGCATGCGCGAGCGTTGACGTGGGCAACAGTCGGCAATCGCCGGGAGGGGGTGATGGAAGCGCAGCGAAAGTCGCTGGGTCCTGACTTGCGTCAGGACGACGGATGATAAATTGATGGAGACCCCGTCGTACCGGCGAAGGCCGGTACCCAGCGACTTCATTGACGCCAACGGAGCGCTCCCGACTTACCAGCCGTACTTGATACAGGCCTTGCGATAAGCCAGCCCCGCCAGGGCCACATCTTCCAGGCCGATACCGATCCCCTTGTAGATCACGATGTCGTCCGCCTGGCGCTGGTACGGTGCGCTGCCATCAACCGCCTGCGCCAGCTCCATTACGTTGGCCCAGTCGAACGTACCGGGCGCGCATTGCACGAGATCACCGGCTTCCTGCTGCGCCTGCGGCTTCCACTCGACGAACAGCGCCGCCGCACGCTTGATGGCGACATCGTCCAGTTCACGCACGGTGGCCTTGGAGGCGCCCACTGCCGCCACGAAACTGCCCGGACGCAGCAGCGCGCCATCGAACAGGGGCGTGGCCGAGCGGGTCACCGTGACCAGCACATCGGCGCGGCTGGCGGCTTCGTCGATGTCGACGGCGCGCGCCGGCACGCCCAGGGTGCGCGTGAATTCGGCCGCCAGCTCTTGCTGGCCGGATTTACCTGCCACCAGGATTTCCTTGAACTTGCGCACCTGCAGCAGCGCCGGCACGTGCGAGCGCGCCTGCACGCCGGTGCCGATCACCGACAGCACCTCGACATCGGGACGCGCCAGCGCGTCGCAGGCCACCGCCGTCGCGGCAGCAGTGCGCAGCCCCGTCATGGTGTCGCCTTCGATGGTCGCCAGCGGCGCACCGGTCTCGCTGGAAAACAGCACGATGACGAACTTGAACTGGCCCTTGATGGTGGTGTAGATCTTGGCGCCGGCAATGCCGGCACCAGGGATCACCGCCCCCATCATCGACAGCATCACGCCGTTCGATGCCGAGGTGCGCACACGGCCCTGGTGCGCGCCTTCGCCGGCGGCGGCAAACGCCTCGCGCATGGCGCCGATGGCGTCTTCGGTAGTGATCAGTTCGCTGATCTGCTGGTTGCTGATGAATTGCATGGTGACTCCTTCGAATAATTGGAAAATGTCGCCGGCCGACCGGGCCGGGCGCTAGCCGGGCGCGTGTTCGCTCTTCAGGTAGGCCCAGATGCGGTCGATCTCGGGCGAACTGCCATCGAGCCGGCGGTAGAGGCGGATATCCATCTCGTCGCACCACAAGCCGGCCGCCAGCGCTTCGCCATCGTTGGCGGCAATCGCCAGCACCAGCTTGCCTTCGGCCACTTCACGCGCCACCGCGCTGGCCGGCAGCCAGGCCACGCCATGACCTTCGACGGCCATGCTCTTGAGGCCCTCGGCCAGGTCGGTCTCGAAACGCCGGAACAAATGCACCCGGCGCGGGCTGGTGTGCAAGGCTTTCTCGACGATGCGCGACAGCGACGAATAGGGGGAATAACTGAGAAACGGCAGCGGCTCAGCAGGCGTACCCGGCAGCACATACTTGGGCTGGCCGTTGGGCAGCGCCTTGACGTAGGGGCGCAACGGCTCCTTGCCCAGCGACAGCATGGCGTAACGCTCGTTGTCGAGGGCGATGCCCTGCTGGCGATGGTCGTAGCAGATCAGCAGGTCGCAGTTGCGTTCGACCAGCGCCATCACGGCGTCATGCACATTGCCGGCCATGACGGTGGTCGAGATGGCGCCCACCTTGCGTTCGATTTCCGACAGCAGGCGCGGATAAAGGGTCAACAGCAAGGTGTGCGGCATGGCAAAGCGCACCGCCGCCTGGGAACCGGCCAGTTGTCCCCGCAGCACCAGGCGGGCCTGCATCGACTGGTTCAGCATCTCACGCGCGATGGGGACGAACGATTCGCCCGCCGGCGTCAGCGTGCAAGGATAGGAGGAGCGATCGAACAGCTCTGCCCCCAGCCAGGTCTCAAGCGAACGGATGCGGCGGCCAAAGGCGGGTTGCGTGACGTTGCGCAACTTGGCCGAGCGGCTGAAATTGAGGGTCTCCACGACCGACAGGAAGTCCTCGACCCATTTGATTTCCATATCCCTGCCCCTTTGACCTGCGAGTTCGCCCATGCAAACCCGCCCGCCACTATACAAAACGGCATGGCTTGCCGTCCCATGCCATTTTGGCATGAGAACGGGGAAGCGGCTGCAACCCGGTTTTCAGGACAGCAAGGGAAAATTATCCATGCCGCAAAAGCACGACGGCCCGAGGCGAATCAAGTCGCATCGGGCCGCAATCGGCCTCAGGGGCCAGGTCTGCAAAAGAGGGATCAGGCGCAGCAGTTGCCACTGGGGCAATCGACGCTCGCATGGCGCGCCACCTCACGGCGGCGACGTACGCGTTGCGAGACGCGATAGACAGCGCGCTGGGTCAGCATCATGCTCAGGGTGCCCATGCTGAACTCGGCGGCGATCAGCAAACCCACCAAGGCCGCCATCTGCATGTACAGACGGGGGTAGATGGAGGTTCCGCGCGAAATCAGTTGGGCCAGCATGATCATTCCTCTTTTCTTTTTCTAAGTACGATAAAAACCGACGGGCAATCAGGCGCCCGAGTAGGTTGCCGAGACGTTACCGGCCGATTGCAGGCCATTGTTGGCAGGCGCCGAAGTCACCACCGGATAGACCGAGTCAACCTGGTTGGCCACGCCTTGTTGCTGGGCACGGGCCAGTTCAGCCTTCACGGCAGCGCGGGTGGTGGTCGACACGAAAGGCTTGTCGACCGGATATTGCGCTTCGGCGAAAGCCAGCGAGGAAGCGGACAGGGCCAGGGCGGCGGCGACGATATACTTTGCATTCATGATTTTTCTCCTTCGGGTTGGTTGAATTCAACGCGGCGTGCCGTTATGTGAGATGGCACGGGGCGCTGCTCGGAAAACCGCATCGTTTCTTGCGTTGCGATGTCGTTCATCGATGACTGCAGTGTAGAGATCGAAGGGCCCGAGAAAAACCCGTAAAAGAAGAATTGAGTGTTCTGGAAAGTGGAACAATCGCTTGTCGCTATCACGCCCATAGCAACAACCAAAGACGGCAGATTGCCTGCCGTCGCCCCATCAACGTTCAGCCATCGCCGTCACGTCGCCGTTGCTGGGTCAGCACCGAGCGCACCTTGTGCGCCAGCGCCTCGCGGGTGTAGGGCTTGCTCAGCAGCTCCACGCCAGGTTCCAGGCGACCGCCATGGACGATGGCGTTATCGGTATAGCCCGAGGTGAACAGCACGGCCAGGCCCGGGATGCGCTCGCGTGCCTTGCGCGCCATCTCGGGACTTTTCAGCTTGCCCGGCATCACCACGTCGGTAAACAGCAGGTCGATTGCGATCCCGCTTTCGATGATGCTCAACGCGGCCTCGGCGTCACGCGCCTTGAGCACCCGGTATCCCAGTTCCGAGAGCAGTTCGACCACGGTGGCGCTGACCTCGTCGTCGTCCTCGGCCACCAGGACGGTTTCATTGCCGCCTTCGGCCGGCTGTACCGGGCTGTCGTTGGCGACATCCTCGGCCTGCTCGTTGCGCGGCAGGTACAGCTTCACCGTGGTGCCCTGGCCCGGCTCGCTGTAGATGGCCACGTGGCCGCCGGATTGCTTGGCAAAGCCGTACACCATCGACAGCCCCAGGCCGGTGCCCTGCCCTTCCGGCTTGGTGGTGAAGAACGGTTCGAATACATGTTCCAGCACCTCGGGCGGGATGCCGCTGCCGGTGTCGCTGACCGCCAGCATCACGTACTGGCCGGGGCGCAGCTCGGCATGCGCTCCGGCATAGACGTCGTCGAGCCATGCGTTGCGCAATTCGATGGTCAGGCGACCACCTTGCGTCATCGCGTCGCGGCCGTTGATGGCCAGGTTGAGCAAGGCGTTCTCGACCTGGGCCGGATCGGCGAAGGTATTCCACAGGCCGCCGGCGGTCACGGTCTCGATCTCGATTGCCTCACCCAGCGCGCGACGCAGCATGTCATCGATGCCCATCACCAGTCGTGACAGATTCAGCACCTTGGGCTCCAATGGCTGGCGCCGGCCGAATGCCAGCAACTGGCTGGCCAGCCGCGCGCCGCGGGCCACTCCCGCCAGGGCATTGGCGATGCGCCGCCCGGCACGCGCATCGCCACCCAGCTCGCGCGCCAGCAATTGCAGGTTGCCCGAGATCACCTGCAACAGGTTGTTGAAGTCGTGCGCCACGCCGCCGGTGAGCTTGCCCAGGGCCTCCATCTTCTGGCTGTGGCGCAGCGTCTCCTGCATGGCCAGCAATTCACCGGTGCGTTCTTCGACCCGTTGCTCGAGCGTCGTGGCCAGCTGCGACAACGCCGCCTCGGCCACCTTCTGCTCTTCGATGTCGGTATTGCTGCCGATCCAGCGTTCGATCTCGCCGGCCTCATTACACATCGGCACGGCGCGTCCGATATGCCAGCGATAGGCGCCATCGTGACGCAACAGCCGGTATTCGATCTCGAAGCCGTCGCCGCCTTCGATCGCCTGTTGCCAGGCCTGCGCATGCCGGGCGCGATCGTCGGCATGCAACAGGCGCAACCAGCCGGCCCCTTCCAGCGCTGCGCTGGCCACGCCGGCGTAGTCGTGGATGCGTTCATTGAACCAGTCGAGCTCTCCGGCCGGGGTGGCGGTCCAGACGTGATTGGGCATGGACTGGGCGAACGAGCGAAAACGCAATTCGCTTTCGATGATCAACTGCTCGGCGGTCTTGCGCCCCGAGATATCGATGAACAACGCCGCAAAGCTGTCTTCGTCGATACGTTGCGCGCGCACCTCGAACCAGCGGTTCTCCAGCTCCGGCACCTGGATCTCGAACTGGCCGCGACGACTGCCATCGAGCACGGCGCTGTAGATGACCACCAGCTCGTCGCGAATGCTGGGCGTGATCTCGCTCATCATGCGGCCGTCGGCCCATGCGGTGTCGATGCCGGTCTGCTGCTGGAATGCCGGATTGAGCATGTTCATGCGGAAATCGGCGATGGCGCCATCCCCGCCGCGCACCGCCTGGCCGATGAAGAAGCCTTCGCGCATCTGCTCGAACAGGTTGCGCCAGCGCTGCTCGCTGTCGCGCAGCGCCTGTTCGGTCTGACGCCGCTCGGTAATGTCGGCGATCACTCCCACATAGCGGCGCCGGCCACTTTCCGGGCTCGATACCACTTCACCCCGGCGCGCCAGCCAGCGCGTTTCGCCAGTATCGGGATCGACGCGACGAAACTCGCCATACGCCAGTGGATTACCCTGCTCATCGAGCCGCTTCAGCCCGGCGACGCCAACATCGTCCGGATGCAGCAAGCTCATCAGCAGCGCATCGGTGACCTCGGTGCCGGGCGCCAGGCCCCACAGTTTCAGGTACTGCTCGGAGACCTCCAGCCGGCCGCTGTCGGGAAACCACTCGAAGGTGCCGACACCGCCCGCGGCCTGGGCAATCGACAGGCGCTGCTCGACGTGTACCCGGGCCGTGGTTTCTTCCAGGATCACCAATACGCCACGCGGCACGCCCTCTTCATCGCGCACGGCGCTGTAGTCGAGGCACAGCCAGCTGTCTTCCAGACCCACGTCCCGTTGCAGCATCATGCGCTGGTCCCGGTAGCCCAGCGTGCCGCCGGCCAGCACCACATCGAGCACGTTGTCGTTGAAGTCCGCCACTTCGGGCCAGGCTTCGCGCACCGGCACCCCCAGTTCGCGCCGCCGCAACTGGCCGGCAAAATCGGCGTAGGCATCGTTGAAGATCAGGATCCCGGTCGGCCCCCACATCATCACCATGGCCCGGTCCGACGCCAGCATGATCGAGGTTGCCGTGCGCAGGTAGGCAGGCCATTGCGCGAGCGCGCCAAGCGGCGTGCTGCCCCAGTCGAATGCGGCGATAGCGGCGCCCATGTGGCCGCCATGGGCCAGGAACCGGGTGTGAGGGGAAGAGTCGAGCGCTGTCATCAGATTCGGACGATGGCAAATTGGCAAACCGGCGCAGCTGAAGTGCTGTCGCAGCGCAACATCGCGGTGTGGCGAGCATAGCACGAGCCACCATTCTTACAGGGCGGGACAACAATGCCGCCAGCGACGGCGCGCGACCCGCCAGTGGCATGGAAAATGCTTCTGCGGGAACAGGCCCCGGCTGTGAATCGCGCCGCACCGGCACCACCGCTGCCTGTCACCCGCCCCCGGAGAATCGCATGTCCGCTGTTCCATCCACTGCCGCTGCAATGCCTCCCGATGCCCTCGCCGCCGAGCGCGACGCCACCTTTCGCCGGGTGATCTGGCGCATCGTTCCCTGTGTCACCCTGATCTGGTTCCTGGCCTGGATCGATCGCGTCAATGTCGGCTTCGCCAAGCTGACGATGATGAATGACCTGCAATGGTCGGATGCCATCTACGGCGCCGGCGCCGGTATTTTCTTCATCGGCTATTTCCTGTTCGAGGTGCCGAGCAACCTGTTGCTGCAAAAGATCGGGGCGCGCAAGACCATCATGCGCATCACCATCGGCTGGGGCGTGATCTGCGTCGCCATGGCCTGGGTCCAGACGCCGGGCCAGTTCTATTTTCTGCGCTTCATGATGGGCGCCTTCGAGGCCGGACTGCAGCCGGGCGTGATCCTCTACCTGACCTACTGGCTGCCTGCCCATCGGCGCGGCAAGGCCTTGTCGGTATTCGTCTCGGCCTCGGCCATCTCGCTGGTAGTGGGCAGCCCGCTGGCGGCCTACATCATGGAGTTGTCGCAGGGCGCATTCGGCCTCAAGGGCTGGCAATGGCTGTTCATCGTCGAGGGCATTCCTTCGGTGCTGATCGGACTGCTGGCGTTTTTCATCCTGACCGACCTGCCGTCCCGCGCCAAGTGGCTCTCGCCAACCCAGAAGGAGCACATCGCCAGCGAACTGGCCGATGAAGATCGCCGGCTGGGCCCGCGTGAACACAGTTTCATGGCGTCGCTGCGCAACAGCCATATCTGGCTGCTGATCGCCGTGTTCTTCTGCATCATTGCCGGCAACGCCACGCTGGTGTTCTACGGGCCAAGCCTGGTGCGCGAAGTCGGCTTTACCGACATCAAGACCCTGGGTTGGGTCATGGGCGGGATCTACGCCTGTGGCTGGGCCGGCATGCTGGTCAACGGCTGGCTGTCGGACCGGGCGCAGGAGACCCGGGTGCACACCGCCGTGGCGGCTGCCATCGGCGCCATCGGCCTGCTCGCCGCAGCCTGGTTCGTGGGCGACAAGAATCCGGCCGGCGTGGTGGCGGCGCTGGCGCTGTCCTCGGCCGGCACCATGGGGGCGATTCCGATCTTCTGGCAGTTGCCTGGCCAGTATCTGTCCGGCAGCGCCATCGCCATCGGGTTGGCGGTGATCAATTCGGTCGCCAACCTGGCAGGCTATTTCTCGCCGCAACTGCTGGGATACCTCAAGAGCACCACCGGCAGCTATACCCGTGGCCTGACTGGCATCGCGCTGGTCGAATTGCTGGCGACGGTGCTGATCCTGGCGTTCATCGGCCGCCGCGCCAATCCGCAGTGAGCTTGCAGCGCAGCGCTGCCGGCGGCTCATGTCGGCCGTTTGAGATCCTGCTGGTCCAGCAGCTGTTCGGCATCGCTGCCGCCGCCGGGGCGCAGGACGGTGCGTCCACGCCCCTGATGGCTGGCCAGCGGGTCGGGATGCACCGGTGGCTCCGGGGTATGGCGGTCGTCGGGATGGTCGCCCAGGGCGCTATCGGCATGGGGCTTGATCGGGGTCTGGCTTTTCATGGTCGTCTCCTGGCTGGCTGCACATCATCAGGTCCACTGCTGCTGTCCACGCAGGCGGCGTGAACCTTCGTCGAACTGCTTCTGGCGGCGTGATGTACGCGCCGCCATCGGCACGGCTTCATGCAACGCCGGCCGGCCCTGCTGGTCCTGTTGCCCCTGGCTGCGCGCCCGGCCCAGCGTGCGACGCAGGCGCTGACGCACCGGGTCGTCGGGATGCTCGCCCATGCGCGCGAATTCCAGTTTGAGGCGTGACAGCGCTTCGTCACTGAGGTCGTCGACCTCCAACATGCTGTTGCGGGCGCCCTTCTGCGCGCGGATCAGTTCGTCCAGCTTGAGCCGGGTCGCTTGTGCGTCGCGGGTCTGCGCGTTCTGGATCAGGAACACCATCAGTAAGGTGACGATGGTGGTGCCGGTGTTGATCAGCAACTGCCAGGATTCGGAGTAATCGAACAGCGGGCCGGTAACGGCCCACGCCACGATCACGGCAAGCGCCACGGTGAGGGCCCACGGCGAACCCACCGCCTGGGCGCGGCCGATCGGGAATTGATGGAACAAGTCTGAAGTCTTCATGCGCGAGGGTCTCCGGCGTGGCGCCGGTCCTGCCAGGTCGGCAGGCCATGCGCCTATCATGCGCAGAAGTATCGCTCGATGACCGCACCCGGGCGAAGCGGACAATGCCGCAGCCGGTTGTAGGAAAACAGCTCAACAGAAAGAAAAAGGGACGCAGCGTTGCTGTTATTGCTGCAGAAAAACGTCAGGCGACGTTCTTGTAGGGCTGGGGCCGGCCGGTTTCCTCGGCCACGATCTGCATTTCTTCCACGCGCAGGCGCAGTTCCTGCCATTGCAGCGGCGACATCGAGTCGTCACGTACCGGTTCCTTGTAGCGGGCGCCGGCCATCACCGCCTGGGCGTCCTGCTCGATGTGCCGTTGCCAGCGCCGCTCGAACAGGAAATGCACCGCCAGCGATGCCGCCAGGCAAGCCACGCACAAACCGAGTCCCACATAAATCGTGTATTGCATCACTGCCTCCATCCACGCCAACCCTCTCCATTGCACATCGATCTTGTCATCCAGTCAGCATGGTAGCGTCGGCCATGGATGAGCAATATCAGGAAATGTCTGAGTAGACGAACACACAAGGCCTCAGGAAATCCCATCCCAGACGTCGGCGGTCAACGACCGCGGCGGCATCACCACCACCTTTTCATGCACGCCCTGTCCCAACGGCGCCAGCAAGGCATCGAGCTCTTCCGTGCCGAACTTGATGGTGGCCGTGTCGTCGTGCCCCAGGATGCCCTCGGCCAGCGTCGACTTGCGCGCCTGCAACTCGAGCAGCCGTTCTTCGATGCTGCCTTCGATCACCAGCTTGTAGACGAATACCTGCTGGGTCTGCCCCAGCCTGTGGGCGCGTGCGATGGCTTGCTCCTCGACCGCCGGGTTCCACCACGGGTCGGCCAGGATCACGGTATCGGCCGCAGTCAGGTTGAGGCCGACGCCACCGGCCTTGAGGCTCACCAGCAGCAACGGCGCCTCCAGGTTCTGGAAGCGCGCGATCAATTCGCCCCGTTGCGCCGGATCGGTCTGCCCGGTCAGCATCAGGTAGGGCAAACCCAATGCATCGACCGCTTCTTCGACCAGCCCCAGCATTTCGGTGAATTGCGAAAACAGCAGGATCCGGCGGCCCTCGGCGATCAGTCCCGGCAGCATGTCGCGCAACCACTCGAGCTTGGCGCGTTCGATGCCGCGTGGGGTGTCACTGCCCTTGAGCAGATGGGGATCGCAACAGACCTGGCGCAGCTTGAGCAACGCATCCATCACGGTGACCTGCGAGGCGCCCAGGCCACGCCGTACCAGGGCGCGACGGACCTGCTTGTCGGCGGCGATGCGCACGCTTTCATACAGCGCGCGCTGGCTCCCCTGCAACTGCAGCCGCTCGACGATCTCGATGCGCGGCGGCAGCTCTTGCAGCACATCCTGCTTGCGCCGGCGCAGGATGAACGGACGCACCCGTTGCGCCAACAGCCGCGCGCGCACCGTCTGGCCCTGTTCTTCGATGGGCTTGCGCCACAGCCGTGAAAAACTGCGGGCGTCGCCCAGAAAGCCCGGCATCAGGAAATGAAATTGCGTCCACAGCTCGCCCAGGTGATTCTCGAGCGGCGTGCCGGTCATGCAGATGCGATGCCGTGCACGCAACTTGCGGGCCGCCGTGGCGCTGCGGCCGCTGGCATTCTTGACGGTCTGGGCCTCGTCCAGTATCAGCAAGTGCCACGACGGCGTCGCCAGCGCGCCCAGGTCGCGCCACAGCAGCGGATAAGTCGTCAAGACCAGGTCGGCCTGGTCGATCTGCCCGAAGCGCCCGGCGCGATCCTCGCCGTGCAGCACCAGCACGCGCAACTGCGGCGCGATGCGCTGCGCTTCCTGCTGCCAGTTGAACAGCAACGAGGTCGGCACCACCACCAGCGCCGGCCGGTCCAGCCGGCCGCCTTGATGTTCCAGCAGGATATGCGCCAGGATCTGGGCCGTCTTGCCCAGCCCCATGTCGTCGGCCAGGATGCCGCACAAGCCTTGCTGGCGCAGGTATTGCAGCCAGGCCAGGCCTTGCAGCTGGTAGGGTCGCAGATCAATGCCCAGGCCCGGCGGCGCAGCCACCTCGCGCACCGCGCCGGCCTGACGCAAGCGGCGCGCCAGTTGCAGCACCTCGCCTTCGCCCTGCATGTGCCAGGGCGCGCCGGTGTCCAGCGCCAGCAATGCCGAATGCATGGCGTCGAGGCGATGGGCGTCGAGCGCGGTCATCGCCAGCGGTCCGTTCTTGCGACGGGGATCGGCCAGCAGGTCGAGCAGCGCCAGCACCACCGCCTTGAGCGGCCCCGCCATGGCGTCGATGCGCCGCCCGCGCGGGGCCCGCAGTGAAATCACCGCGTGGTCGTCGATCCGTTCCAGGGCTGTGGCGTCGCCCCAGCGCGGATCGCGCCGCAACAGGTCGGCCACCATCGGCGCCACATCCATGACTTCACCATCGACTTCGATCCCCATCGACAGCAGCCAGTGCCCGGTGGTCTCGCTGCGATCGAAGGCGTCGGCGGGTATCGCCCGGGTCGGCAGCGGGCCGGCCACTTCCTTGCCGAGCACCTCGCCGCTGGCAGCGTCGATCACGAAACGCCAGGCCTGCACCGGCACGCTCTCATGCGCGAAACCGGGCCGCACCACCAGTTGCCAGCCCTGCTGTTGCAGGCGCGGCCCGTCATCGGCCCAGAAGTCGCCGAATGACTCTTCCTGCACCAGCGTCCACAACGGTCCGGCATCGTGCAGCGGATTGGTGGCGCGCCACTGCAGCGCGTCGTCGCGCAGCGGCAGCAGGCCCATGTCGCGGATCAGCTCCAGCGCCGTCGTCTCGGCGGCGATATCGCGTCGCACATGGGCCGGGGTATAGCCGGCGTCGTGCTCCTGGTCCGGATACTGGGGCGCGGGCATGCTCCAGCGCGCCGCGCCGCTGCCATAGACCCAGTCGATCTGCGCCACCGTCAGGGTGCTGCCGCGTGGGCCGAACAGGCCATGCGCACGCATGCCCAGCAAGCCGTCGCCACGGGTCAGCGTGCGCAGCGTCAGGCGAGGTTGAAAGACGGGTGAACTGGAAGAAGAAACAGACATGCTGGAAAGCGCCGGCGCCACCAATGACAAAGCGGCCATTGTAGGCCGCTTTGTCGTTGCTGCTGCACCACGCCCCTGCTATTTGCCGGGGGCGGGCGTGAAGCAGATATCGAACAGCGAAAACGGAATGCGCGCCTCGCCGGTGGCCCACAGATAGACCGCCCAGCACAACGCGCCGCACACCGCCAGCAACGCCAGTGCGATATGCAAGCCGGTAGCGCGGCGCAGGAAGCTCTCGAAGCGGTCGTAGATATAAGTCATGGCACGCGGGCAGGGATAAAGAGGCGAGCGGCTATTGTAACGAATGCCCGGAGTAGCCGGAATGGGACAAATTGCCGCAGCCGCGCCGATCCGACAGCGACCGCATTTGCATCTGCGAAATTGTTCGTTCCCGCCGTGCCGGGCGGCCACTACCCTGAGTCTTTTCAATCCGACAACGGGGGAGCCCATGCGTGACGAAAACCAACAAAAACGCCGACTGCTGCTGCAAGGCCTGGCCGCCGGCGCGCTAGCCGGCGGCGCACCGCTGGTGCGGGCCGCGCAGGACAAGGTATTACGCATCGGTTATCAAAAATTCAACACCCTCAATATCCTGAAGGGCACCGGCCGCCTGGAGCAGGCCCTGGCGCCTCAGGGCTGGCAGGTGAAATGGTTCGAGTTCGCGGCCGGCCCGCAACTGACCGAGGCGCTCAATGCCAACGCGATCGACTTCGGCCATGCCGCCGATACGCCCTCGGTCTTTGCCAACGCCTCGGGCGTGAACGCGGTCTACCTGGGCGCGGAACAACCGTATCCCAAGGGCATCGCCATCTTCGTGGCGCAGGATTCGCCGATCCGCAGCGTAAAGGAACTCAAGGGCAGGAAGGTCGCCACCGGCCGCGGCTGGAACGTCCAGTTCCTGCTGCTGAAGGCGCTCGAAGAAGTCGGCTTGAGCTACAACGACATCGAACCGGTCTACGTGACCAATGCGGCCGACGTGCGCGCCGCCTTCCAGTCGGGCAATGTCGACGCCGCCACGCTGTGGGACCCATTCCTGGCCGGGCAGGAAGTCAGCACCCGGCCCCGCGTGCTGCGCGACGGCACCGGCCTGTCGAACAATCGCACCTTCCACCTGGCGGTGCCCAGGTTCGTCGACCAGAACCGCGATGTGGTGCGCACGCTCTTCGCCGAACTCAAGCAGGCCAACACCTGGACCCAGGCCCACCCGCAGGAAACCGCCGACCTGCTGGCGCCGCAACTGGGCGTCGATCCCAAGGTGCTGCGACTGGCCACGGAGCGACGCAACTACACCACGGTGGCGGTCGATGCCGGCATCGTCGCCGAGCAGCAGCAGATCGCCGACGCCTTCCTGAAACTGGGCCTGATCAAGAATGCGGTCCGGGTGCAGGACAAGGTCTATCGCGACGTGCTGGTCTGAGGCGCGCGATGCATCTCGCCGCCTTCCTGATCGCCGGCAATGCCGCCCACAGCCAGGGCCTGTGGCGCCATCCGGCCAGCACCCCGGGCGGCTTCCTGCAACTCGACTATTACCGCCATGTGGCGCAGACGCTGGAACGCGGCCGCTTCGACCTGCTGTTCTTCGCCGACCGCCTGGCGGTATCGACCCGCTATGGCGAGCATCACGCCCATGGCATTGCCGTGGGCGACCAGGACGCCACCCGGCTCGATCCGCTGCCGCTGCTGGGCGCGCTGGCGGCGGTGACCCGTCATATCGGGCTGGGCGCCACGCGCTCGACCACTTATTCGCAGCCATATAGCCTGGCGCGCGAATTCGCCACGCTGGACCATCTGTCGGGCGGGCGCGCCGCCTGGAACGTGGTGACCTCGGTGAACCAGGGCGAGGCCGACAACTTCGGCCTGGCCCAGACCTTGCCGCACGACGTGCGCTACGACCGTGCCGATGAATTTCTCGACGTCACGCACAAGCTGTGGCGCAGCTGGCAGGCCGACGCCCTGCTGCTGGCGCCCGACGGTCGCTATGCCGATGCCACGCGGGTGGCTGCAATCGATCATGCGGGGACGCACTTCAAGGTGCGCGGCCCGCTCAATATCCCGTCCACGCCGCAGCGCAGCCCGGTGATCATCCAGGCCGGCTCGTCCGATCGCGGCCAGGATTTCGCCGCGCGCTGGGCCGAGGTGGTGTTCAACATCCAGCCCGACCTGGCGCGCATGCAACGCTTCTACAACGACCTCAAAGGTCGCGCCGCCCAGTTCGGGCGACAGCCGCACGACATCAAGGTGCTGTCGGCGGTGATGCCGTTCGTGGCCAGCTCGCGCGCGCACGCCGAAGCGTTGCGCGCGCAATCGAATGCGCTGGCCGATCCGCTGGTGGGATTGTCGACGCTGTCGAGCCACATGAACGTCGACTTCTCCGGCTACGCGCTGGACGCGCCGCTGGCCGACATCCAGGTGAGCGGCATCCAGGGACTGTTCAAGCTGCTGAAGGAAATCTCTTCCGAGCGCCAGTTGACCCTGGCCGACGCCGGCCGCCTGTATGCGCAGGGGGTGCTGGTGCCGCAGGTGGCCGGCACCGCCAGCGACATCGCCGACTGGCTCGAACACATCGTCGCCGAGCGCGGCGCCGATGGCTTCGTGATCACGCCGGCGCACCTGCCGCATGGCTTCGATGACTTTGTCGAGCAGGTAGTACCCGAGTTGCAGCGGCGCGGCAGCTTGCGGCGTGAATACAGAGGACAGCATCTGCGGCAGCACCTGGCGCAGACAGAGGGGTGAGTTCCGGTAAGATGGGCCGACCATCGACAACAAGAACCAGGACCCTTGCCTCATGCCCACCGCACTGATCATCATCGACGTCCAGCAAGCGCTCTGCACCGGCCCGGCGGCCGTGGCGGAACCGGCCCGCACCATCGGCAACATCAATGACCTGGCGCGACGCGCCCGTGCCGCCGGTGCGCCGGTGATCGTGGTGCAGCATGAAGATGGCGGCGAACTGGCGCATGGCAGCGCCGGCTGGCAACTGGCGACGGGACTGGTGACCGGCGAAGGCGATAGCCGGTTGCGCAAGCGCGGCTCGGACGCGTTTCACCAGACCGAGCTGCACTCGATGCTCATGACCCGCCACGTATCGCAACTGGTGATTTGCGGCATGTAGACCGAGTTCTGCGTGGAGTCGACGGTGCGTCGCGCACTGGCGCTGGGCTACCCTGTGACGCTGGCCGCCGATGGCCACACCACCACCGACAATCCGATACTCCCGGCGGCGCAGATCGTGGCCCACCACAATGCCACGCTGGCCAACCTGGGCGCCTATGGCGTGCGCGCCAGCATCCAGGATTGTGCCGCGATTCAGTTCTAGAAGCGCTGCGGGCTGAACGGCGCCAGGTCGATCTCGGGCGTGCGCCCGGCCAGCAGTTGCGCCACGATGCGCCCGGTGCGCGCCGAGCAACCCAGGCCGATGTGACCATGGCCGTAGGCATGCACGATGTCGCCGCTGGCGCTGGCATGACCGATGCAGGGCATGCCGTCCGGGGTGCTGGGACGACGCCCCAGCCAGAACCTGACCTGCGACGCCGGCAGGTCGCGTGGCAGCCCGGGAAACAGCTTCAACGCGATATCACGCATGATCCCGGCACGACGCCAGTCGGGGGCCGCCTCGAACGACGCAAACTCGACCTGGCCGGCGATGCGCAGGCCGGTTTCCATCTGCGTCGCAATGACCTTGAATTCGGACACCATCATCGGCATGCGCGCGGTGCTGGCCAACGTCTCGCCGGCGATGCTGGCGTGGTAGCCCCGTTCGCTCTCCAGCCGCACCCGGTCGCCGGCGGCAGCGGCCAGTTCCTTGGAACGGGCGCCGGCGGCGATCACGGCAGCATCGCAGGCGATCTCGCCGTGCCCGGTCAAGACCGCCTTGAGTCGCCCGTCCTGCACCCGGAAACCGGTGGCGCGGCCCTGCACGCGCTGCGCCCCACGGGCCAGCGCGAAGCGTTCCAGCGCCTGCATGTAGGCGCCCGGATTGCGACAGTGCCCGGCCTCGTCCACATGCACGGCGAAGCCGAAGGCTGGATCGAGGTCGGGTTCGCGCTGACGCAGGTCGGCGCCTTCCAGTTCGGTCCAGCCTATGCCCAGTTCGCGCCTCACCCCCCAGCCGAAGGCGTCGCCCTCGAACTGCTGGCGCGAACGGTACACGTGCAGCACGCCCGAGGTGTCGATCAGATGCGCCACGCCCGCCCGTCGCGCCACGTCCAGATGCAACAGGCGGGCGTCGACCACCAGCGTGCGCAACGCGGCGGCGGTGGTACGAATACGGGTGCGACGGGCGCTGGCCAGGTTACGCAGCAGCCATGGCGCCAACCGCGGCAGGTGACGCCAGCGGATCGACAGCGGACCGAGCGGATCGGCCAGGTAGCCGGGCACCTTCTTCCACATGCCCGGCTCCACCGGCGGGATCACCGAATGCGACGACAACCAGCCGGCATTGCCGTAGCTGGATGCCTCTTCGCTGCCTGCTTCGTTGAAATCGAGCAGGGTCACCTGCAAGCCCTGGTCGAGCGCATGGATGGCGCTCATCAGGCCGACGGCGCCGGCGCCGATGACGACCACGTGACGGGGAAAGGTGACTTCGGCGGGCGCGGCGGGTGACATGGCGTGATCAGTGGGCGAATCGGAGAAGGCCTGATGATATGCCAAAGACAGACAGCGGGTAACAACTTGCCGTCCGCCATAAAAAAAGCCGGTTGAGCAATCAACCGGCAATTGGATGGAAAGAACGGAATGATCTGTCCCGGGCAGCTTCCCTCCGCCCGGACATTGAAAAACTTATTGCACGTTCTGCACGCTGGCCGGCAGGTCGCGGCCGTGGTACTTCTTGTAGATGGTGTTGAGGCTGCCGCTCTTCATGTTGGTCTTGACCCAGGTGTCGACCCATTCCTTGACGCGCGGCTGGTTCTTGTTCAAGGCGATGCCGAGGTCGAAATCCTTCTGCGCGAATTTCAGCTCGATGTTCTTGCCGGCGGCCCGCTTCTGCATTTCCTGTAGGTTGGACGGGGTGCTCGAGAACAGTTCGATCTGGCCGGTCACCATCGATGTGATCAGGGTGGCGTCGTCTTCATAACGAACGATGTCGGCGCCCTTGGCCTGCGCCGTGGTCAGCGTGTCATTGACGGTGGCGCGGGTCAGGCCGATGCGCTTGCCGTCCAGGTCCTTGTAGTCCTTGACGGCGATGTTCTTGAGACCGCCGACGATGATCGTGATAACTGCATAGGGGACCGAGAAATCGATCACCTTCTGGCGCTCCGGCGTGATCGAAAGATCGGCGATCACCAGGTCGGCGCGGTTGGCCTGCAGCGTCGGCACCCGTGCCGCATTGGTGACCGAGACGATCTCCAGTTGCACGCCCAGGTCCTTGGCCAGCTGGCGCGCGGTGTCGACGTCGGAACCGGTCGGCTGCATCTTGTCGTCGGCGTAGCTGAACAGCGGCGTACCCATGGCGATGGCCACACGCACCTTTCCGGCTTTCTTGATGTCGTCCAGCTGGTCGGCCATGGCGCTGTGGGCAAAGGCGCCGAACATCAGTGCGGCGATGCAGCTACGGGTGAGGATTTTTTTCACTTGCATGGTAGGTCTCCGTTGTCGTTGGGTGATTCTTGTTTTATCGATGCTGCGTTATGGCCTGGGTGATGCGTAAAGGATTACAGATCGGCCGCCAGGAAGGCCTTCAGTTCGGGCGTCTGCGGGTTGTCCAGCATCTCGCCGGGGCCGACTTCCCACACCCGCCCCTGATGCATGTAGATGATGCGATCGGCCACCCGCTTGGCGAAGTTCATCTCGTGCGTGACCAGGATCATGGTCATGCCGCCGGCGGCCAGGTCTTCCATCACGCGCAGCACTTCACCGGTCAATTGCGGGTCGAGCGCCGAGGTCACTTCGTCGAACAGCATGACCTTGGGCGCCATCGCCAGCGAACGGGCAATCGCCACGCGTTGCTGCTGGCCACCCGACAACTGTTCGGGATAGGCGCCGGCCTTCTCGTCCAGGCCGACCTGAGCCAGCGCCGCCAGCGCCACCTTCTGCGCTTCTGCCTTGCTCTGGTTCTTGACGTGGCGCAGCGCCAGCATCACGTTCTCCAGCACGTTGAGGTGCGGAAACAGGTTGTAGCTCTGGAACACGATGCCCACTTCGCGGCGCAGCAGGTGCAGGTCCACAGCCGGATCGTCGACCTGGATGCCGGCCACCTGGATCGCGCCCGAATCGATGGTCTCGAGGCGGTCGATGCAGCGCAGCGCGGTGCTCTTGCCCGAACCCGAGGCGCCGATGATGGCGATCATCTCGCCACGCGCGACCTCGAACGAGACACCCTTCAACACCTGGTTGGAACCGAAGCTCTTGGTGATCTGGTCGACCTTGACGATCGGCGCGGCCGTGGCAGGCGCCACCGACGCCGGTGCGCTGACGGGATTAGCGATTGCTGACATTGAGCTTTCTCTCCATGGATGCACTCCAGCGCGACAGCGGGTAGCACAGTAAGAAATAGAAGGTCCCGACCACGGTAAATACCAGGAAGGGCTGGAAGATCGAGTTATTGATGATCTGGCCGGCGCGGGTCAACTCGACGAAACCGATGACCGATGCCAGCGAGGTCATCTTGATCAACTGCACCAGGAAACCGATGGTCGGCGGCAACGACAAACGCGTGGCCTGCGGAATGATCACCAGTCGCAGCGTCTGCCAGCGGGTCAGCGACAGGCATTCGGAAGCCTCCCACTGCGGCTTGGGCATGGCCTCGACGCAACCGCGCCAGATGTCGCCCAGATAGGCGCTGGTATAGACCATCATGGCAATGCCGGCGGCCACCAGCGCCGGCAGCGCAAAGCCATAGACCGACAGTCCGAAGTAGACGATGAACAACAGGATCAGCAGCGGAATGCCCTGTATGCATTCGATGTACAGCAAGGCGATGTTGCGCAGCCAGGCGCGCGGCGAGATACGCGCCAGCATCACGCCAAAGCCGCCGATGCTGCCCAGCACGAAGGCCAGCAATGACAGCACCACGGTCCACCAGATCGAGTCGACCAGGTACCAGAGGTGCGTCCACGAGAATGATCCGATCACGATGCGCTCCCTTCGACGACGTCACGCGGCTTGGACACGCCATGGATGAACGGCGCATGCGACACCGGCGTGAGCGCGCCGGCAGCGCTGGCCATGGGCAGGTGCGGCAGCATCGACTTCGGACTGCGGCGCGCCAGCAACGCGGCGCGGCGGATGGTACGGCGACGCTTGAAGATGTATTCGCCGAAGCCGTAGGCCAGCAACTTCACCAGCACCGACAGCACCAGGTACAGCGCGGCCACCACGATATAGGTTTCCAGCGAGCGGAAGGTGTCCGACTGCACCGTGTTGGCAATCGCGGTCAATTCTTCGGCCGAGATCTGCGAGGCCATGGCCGAGGCTTGCATCATCAGCAGGAACTGGCTGGTCAGGGCCGGATAGACGCGCTCGATGGCCGGCTGCAGCATCACATGCCAGCGAATGCGCCAGGTCGACAGGCCCAGGCATTCGGCGGCCTCGATCTGGCCGCGCGGCACCGAGTCGATACCGGCGCGGATGATCTCCGCGGCATAGGCGGCGATGTTGATGATCATCGCCAGCACGGCGGCGGCGAAGGTCGGCATGTGCACGCCGAGGCTGGCCAGGCCGAAGTAGAGCAGGAAGATCTGCACCAGGAACGGCGTATTGCGCACCGCCTCGATGTAGGCGCCGCAGGCACGCGCCACCAAAACGTTCTTGCTGCTCTTGGCGAAGGCGATGATGACACCGATGGAAACGCCCACGATCACTGCTACCGTGGTCATCTTCAAGGTCAGCCACGCGCCACGCAGGAACACGGGCCAGTACGGCGCGAGACTGCTGAAGTCGAGTGAGAAGTTCATGGAATCCGTTGGTTGAATCAAACCGGTTCAAAGCCGCGACGGCATTCACAACAGACGGCCAGCACCCCTCATGATGTATGACAACATACGATTCATCTGAAGAACACCGGTCCGCCGCAGCGCGTGGCGGGACGAGCTGACTACGCTTTTTGCAGGGGGTCGAAGGGGCCGACGGTGGTGAAGGCGCCGCCTTGCAGCACCGCCACCGGATCGTCCGGCGCCGGCTTCGGCTGGGCCTCGACCTTGGCGCGGAAGATCTCCGAGCTGTCCTTGGGCGCATAACCCAGGTGTGCCGCGTAGCGGTTGTCCCACCAGGTATGGGCATTGTCGGACATGCCATACACCACGGTGTGGCCCACGCCGGGCGCAAACAGCGCGCGCCGCAGCAGTTGCATGAAGTCGTCCACGCTCATCCAGCTGGCCAGCATGCGGCGATCCTTCGCCTCGGGAAAGATCGAGCCGATGCGGATGCTGACGGTTTCCACGCCATAACGATCGAAATAGAACTGCGCCATGTCTTCGCCATAGGACTTGGACAGGCCGTAGTAGCCATCCGGACGACGCAGCGCGCGGGTATCGATCTTCTGGTCCTGGCGGTAGTAGCCGGTGACGTGGTTCGAGCTGGCGAAGATGACGCGCTTGACCCGATGGCGGCGGGCCGCTTCATAGATGTGGAACACGCCCTTGATGTTGCCCTCGAGGATTTCCTCGAACGGCCGCTCAACCGACACCCCGCCCAGATGCACGATGGCGTCGCAGCCGGCGACCAGCGCATCGACGGCAGCGCGGTCGGCCAGGTCGCAGGCGACCAGCTCTTCAGCCTCGCCTGCGGCGCCCAGGGCGCCGCCGTCGATGGCGCGCGCCAAGTCCGACAGGCGCACCTGGTCTGCCAGCGAACGCAGATGGGGTCGTATGGTCTGGCCCACGCCGCCGGCAGCGCCGGTCAGCAGCAGACGGGGATAACGCGCGCTTGCAAGCGCACTTTCCCATGCTGGATCGGGTGCGGCAGATGCAGCCGCGCCCGGGATTTTTTCTCCGCTCATATGAGCCGTCTCCTGAAGGATCTAATTCTTTTTGTTCTGTGATGATGCTGATTATTGGTCGTCGCTGTTATCAAAGCATCAAGCCTGATTGATGAGCGATCTTGTACGTTGTCATATCACTGTGAGTGGATTATTATCGGCGCATCAGAGCTTGTCAATAGCATTCGGGAAGTCGCTTCTACGAACCAGGGCCAACACAACAATCGGCCCCAACCTGATCACGACAATGATAAACATCCATGCTGCGCCGGCTGAGCAGCAAGACAGGATGGGCGCCGCGGAGACCAACGGCGACCTGTCCTTCACAGCCCGACCTGCGCTGCCCACGGCGCAGGCCGGTCGCCGCAACCTGTCGCGCGAACTGGTCGATAGCCTGGCGCACCTGATCGCCACGCAACACTGGCGCCCGGGCGACAAGTTGCCGACCGAAGCGCAGATCGTGCGACAGTTCCAGGTCAGCCGCACGGTGGTGCGCGAGGCCTTGTCCCGGCTGCAGGCAGCAGGACTGGTGGCCACCCGCCACGGCATCGGCACCTTCGTGCTGGAACCACGGCCGGCGACCATGTTCCGGCTCGATCCCGCCGAACTGGAAACCTCGTTCGAGGTACTGGCCGTGCTCGAATTGCGCATCAGCCTCGAGACCGAGACCGCCGGGCTGGCGGCGGCGCGGCGCAGCGATGCGCACCTGCTCGCCATGCGCGCGGCGCTGGATGCCTTTGACGATAACGTGGTCCGCGCCGAGAGTACGGTCGATCCCGATTTCCGCTTTCATCAGGAGATCGCCGAGGCCACCGGCAACCGTTACTTTGCCGAGATCATCAATTATCTGGGCACCACCATCCTGCCGCGCACGCGCCTGCCTTCCTCGCGGCTACCGGCCGATCAGTTGCGGCAATACCTGCAACGCGTCAACCGCGAGCACGAACAGATCTTCGACGCCATCGCCCGTCGCGATACCGATTTTGCCCGTGCCGCGATGCGCATCCATCTCACCAATAGCCGTGAACGCCTGCGCCGGGCGCAAGAAGTCAGCTAGCGGCGAAAAGTTATTTTTCTAATTTTTTCTAATTGTTCAAGGGAGAGCGCAACCACTTTTCATCCACTGATCTTCATCGACGCCAATCAAATACCTATTTCAAATTTCAGTTTGCGTGATGCGCAGACAAGGAGACTGACGATGTTCAAGAATTTCACACTGATGTGTGGCGCACTGGCGTGCACCATGATGCTGTCGCAAGGCGCCTCTGCAGCGGGCAACGATACGCAGGCAGTCGAAGCGGCCGTCGAGAAATTGCGGGTCGTGATGGTCGACCCCGACCTCAAGCAACTCGATGCGCTCACCTCCAAGGACCTGAGCTACGGACACTCCAGCGGCAAGGTGCAAACCCAGGCCGAATTCATCGACGACCTCAAGACCGGTGCCTCCGACTTCGTCAACATCAAGCTGCTGGACCAGACCGTGAAGGTGATCGGCGACGTCGCGGTGGTGCGCCATACGCTGGATGCCGACACTAACGATTCGGGCAAGCCGGGTCACGTCACCATCAAGATCCTGCAGGTCTGGACCAAGCACCATGGCCATTGGCAATTGCTGGCCCGCCAAGCGGTGCGCGCGCCGACCTGAGCGCGTCGTCTCGGCGCTGCAAGCGGTCCACGCTTGCAGCGCGTATGCGCTAACACCCATGCAATCTCGCAATTCCTCACAACAACGATTCCATTAAGACATCAAGCTGGCCTGCCTCAGGCAATTCCGGTCCCGCTACCTGCGAATCTCAGGAAAATCCTCATATCCAATACAGATAACTTGCCTACAATCCATCCTATCCGGAGCTGCAAGCTATTAGTTTGATGAGATCCGGTCGGATACAGGGCAATGGAGACGCCTGGACGCACCTGGCAAACATCTCGCGCTGCCTGCCTTTCATCAACAAATCAAAATCGGCGGAACGGCAATGAATTACTTGAGAACGCTCAAAATCGGCACGCAGCTAAGGCTGGGATTTGGCATCCTGATTGTCCTGATGCTGGTGCTCATCAGCTTTGCAATGATGCGCATGAATTCGATCTCGACTGCGGTCAAGAACCAGGACCACCTGCGCTCGGTCAAGCTCGAACCGCTGTATGTGACGCGTGAAGCGCTGGACCAGACCGGTCTTGCCGCGCGCAATGCGTTCATCTTCCAGGACCCGGTCGATGCCACCAAGGAATTGGCGATCCTCGACCAGCAGAAGGCGCTGTACCTGGCCACGCTGAAGGCGATGGAGCCGCATTTCGCGGGCAACGCGCAGTTCGACAAGGTCAAGAGCGGCCTGCTGGAAATGGCCAACGAACTGAATCGTCCGCGCAAGTATCGTGAAGCCAACCAGATGGAAGCGTATGGCAACTTCCTGGTCAAGGAATGCAGTCCCCTGCGCCGCCGGATCGTGGAAGACATCGACGTCCTGCTCAAGTCCGAGCAACAGCTGGGCGTAGAGGCGACCGAACATGCCGAGGCCTTGTTCGACAACTCGCTGCGCCTGATCATGATCTGGTCGGCGGTGATCCTGGCGGTATCGGTGCTGACTGCGTGGCTGATCCGCCGCGCCCTGCTCAGCCAGCTGGGTGGCGAGCCGCGCTATGCGGTGGAGATCGCCGGACGTATCGCCCACGGCGAGCTGTCGACGTCGGTCGATACCAGCCACGATGACGATTCGAGCCTGCTGTTCGAGATCCGCATCATGCGCGACAAGCTGGCTTCGCTGGTGCAGCAGGTCCGCATCGGCACCCACACCATCGCCGGCGCATCGGCCGAGATCGCCTCGGGCAACATGAATCTTTCGGAGCGCACCGAGCAGCAAGCCGACACGCTGGAAAAAACCGTGGCAGCGATGGAAGACCTGATCCGCACCGTCCGCCAGAACGCCGAGAATGCGCATCAAGCCAATCAACTGGCCAGCTCGGCGTCGGATGTTGCGACCCGGGGCGGTGAAGTGGTCGGCCAGGTGGTCAGCACCATGGGCGTGATCGACGATGCCTCGCGCAAGATCGTCGATATCATCAGCGTCATCGACGGCATCGCTTTCCAGACCAACATCCTGGCGCTGAACGCGGCGGTGGAAGCGGCCCGGGCCGGCGAGCAGGGTCGCGGCTTTGCGGTGGTGGCGTCCGAAGTGCGCAGCCTGGCCCAGCGTTCGGCATCGGCGGCCAAGGAAATCAAGGAACTGATCGACCACTCGGTGACCAGCGTGGCCGATGGCAGCCGCCTGGTGCAGCAAGCCGGCGGCACCATGGGCGAAGTGGTGGCCAGCGTCAAGCGGGTGAGCGATATCGTGGCCGAGATCAGCAAGTCCAGCCATGCCCAGACTACCGGCATCACTGCGGTGAACGAAGCGATTTCACTGCTCGACCAGAACACGCAGCAGAATGCAGCGCTGGTCGAACAGGCGGCAGCCGCTTCGCAATCGATGAGCCAGCAGGCCGAGCACCTGACCGAGCTGGTCGGCACCTTCAAGCTCAGCGAACAGCAGATGGATGGCACCGTGCTGGACAATAACGTTGCCCGTGCACCGCTGATGATCAACTGATCCGGCTGCCTGAAATGAACACGGCCCGCGGAGCGATCCGCGGGCCGTTTTTATTTGTGCGACAGCTGGAATATCGTTAGTCGACTCTCGTCGTTCCTGCGAAGGCAGGAACCCAGTGGCGTTGGTGATGCCTCATGCGCCGTCTTAACGACGCTGGGTCCCGACTTTCGTCAGGACGACGGAGGTTGGGGTACGGTTAATCGACAAAAACAC
>NZ_JAIUCY010000012.1 GCF_020179755.1 Herbaspirillum sp. alder98 | reverse complement strand
CTGATCGAAGGTTTGACGCGGGTCTTCTATCCCGAGCTGTCGGCCACCGTGGTCTTCATCGTCATGGCAATCGTGCTGATGGTCCGTCCTGCCGGCCTGTTCGGCAAAGAGAAATGATCGGGAGCAGCAAATGAACAAAAAGTTGATGATTGGCGTGTTGTTGATCCTGGCGCTGGCCGCGCCGTTCGGGATCTACCCTGTGTTCCTGATGAAGATGCTGTGCTTTGCCTTGTTTGCCTGCGCCTTCAACCTCTTGATTGGCTACACCGGTTTGCTGTCGTTTGGCCATGCCGCCTTCCTCGGCTGGGCCGGCTACCTGTGCGGGCAGTCGATCAAGGCCTGGGGTTTGCCGACCGAGCTGGGCCTGCTGGTGGGCACCGGTGCGGCGGCTTTGATCGGGTTAGTGATGGGCTTGCTGGCGATTCGTCGCCAGGGCATCTATTTCACGATGATCACCCTGGCGTTGGCGCAGATGCTGTACTTCGTGGCGTTGCAGGTGCCGTTCACCGGTGGCGAAGATGGTTTGCAGGGCGTGCCGCGCGGCAAGCTGCTGGGCTTCATCGATCTCTCCAGCGACCTCACGCTGTACTACGTGGTGCTGGCCATTGCCGTGTTCGGCTTCTCGCTGATCGTGCGCACCATCCATTCGCCGTTCGGCCAGGTGCTCAATGCCATCAAGGAGAACGAGCCGCGTGCCATCTCGCTGGGCTATGACGTGGCGCGCTACAAGCTGCTGGCGTTCGTGCTGTCGGCGGCCTTGTCGGGCCTGGCAGGGGCCACCAAGACGCTGGTGCTGGGTTTCGAGACGCTGACCGACGTGCACTGGAGCATGTCGGGGCTGGTGGTGCTGATGACGCTGGTGGGCGGCCTGGGCACGATCGTGGGTCCTATCGTGGGCGCGGTGATCATCATCCTGCTGGAGAACAAGCTGGGCGATATCGGCAACTGGCTGGCCAGTGTGACGCGCATCGAGTGGTTCAACACGCTGGGTGACTCGGTGACGATCGTCACCGGCTTCATCTTCATCGTTTGCGTGCTGGCGTTCCGCAAGGGGATCGTGGGGGAGATCCAGGCCTGGCGTCGGCGGTCGTAGTTTTTGCTGGCGTGTCGGTGGACGCTTTTCTTTGCTGTTAGCATATGTTCAGTCGTATGCGACGTATTCCACCGACCTCTTCAGCAAGGAGAATCCAATGAGCCAGACAGACGTCAAGATCCTCGGTATTTCCGGCAGCCTGCGGGCCAAGTCAATCAACACTGCAGCGCTTCGCGCGCTGTATGAATTGCTGCCGCCCGGCGTTACATTGACTGAAGCTGATATTTCCGATCTGCCGCTTTATAACGACGATGTGCGCGAACAAGGCTGGCCAGCGCCGGTAGCGCGCCTGCGCCAGCAGATTGCCGAGGCGGATGCCATCATCTTTGCCACGCCCGAATACAACTATTCCATTCCCGGCGTGCTGAAGAATGCGATCGACTGGGCATCACGTCCACCGGAACAGCCCTTCGCCGGAAAATTCGCCGCCATCATGGGCGCAAGTCCAGGCGCTATCGGCACGGCACGTGCGCAATATCATCTTCGCCAGATCGGCGTGTTCCTCGACCTGCAGTTCATCAACAAGCCGGAAGTGATGATCGGCGGAGCGGCTGACCGCTTTGACGCGAACGGCAAGCTAACGCATGAACCGACCCGTGAATTCCTGAAAACGATGGTGACGGCGTTGGCCGACCGGGTGCGCTTTATCCGGAAGGCGCAGCAAGGTTGAGAGAGGGCTGATTGGCGGGGGCGCTGGTGTCAGCAGATGGTCGTGAATCAAACAAGAATCTGTTGGGGGAGAGGGGCGTGGGATTGCATAAGGTATTCGGGCTGGCGGGCATCGCCAGCCTGGTTGCTTCATTGATCATCGGTTCGCCGGCACATGCCCAGGCAAAGCCGGAGGTCGACAGCGAGACGGTTGGCGCCGGGAAATGGGTTATCGAAGAGATCCCTCTTCGCGGAACAGACGGCAGCCAGGTGACGGCGACCCGCTCTATACCGCTCGCCGGCATGCCGTCGATATCGTGCCGGCATTTGATGTGCTGAGAAAACATCCGGCGATAGATTCGTCCCGGATGCTGGTGAGTGGCCAGTCCGCCGGAGGCTATAGCACGATGTACATCGCGAGCCAGAATCTACCGGGTGTTATCGGTGCAATCAATTTCTCTGGCGGACGGACAGATAACTGGGGCAATGGCGCCAGTTATCTGGTGACCACGATGATCAATGGTTTCGAAGTCTTGAGGAATTGCGACTTAGGAAATCGTCGTAGATGCAGCGGGAAGGCGGGGCAGATAAGTATGAGCGAGGATTCCGGGGGAGTGGTCAAATCAATCCCAATCCAGTGCGCCTTTACGCCATTCGAAGATGAGGCCGATAGTAAGTATCCCCAAGAAAATCATCGCTGCCCAAAAGCCGGTGCGACCGATTTCGTCCAGCGAGACCGCCCACGGCACAAGAAACATGACTTCAAGGTCAAAGATGATAAAAAGAATTGCTATCAGATAGTAGCGGACGTCGAATTTCATTCGCGCATCTTCGAATGCTTCGAATCCACATTCATAGGGAGAGCTCTTCGTGGGATTGGGCTTATGAGGCCCCAGCAAGCGGCCCAATACCTGAGGCGCCACGCCAACGAACAGACCGACAACAATGAATAATAAAATTGGGAAGTATTCTTCGAGATTCATCGAACGTACCTAATAGTGAGCTGATGCGAACCAAAATGGCCGAGCGAATGCTGCTGATCACCCGGGCAATCCAGCAGTGGTTGAAAAGGGGTGAAAGGGTGTGATTAGTGAGAGCTGGAGAGCTTCATCAACACCAGGCCCGAAACGATCAACATTGCTGCTGCCACTCTCAGCGCCGTGAGTTGCTCTCCGAGTGCCACGATGCCGACGACAAATGCGCCAATTGCGCCAATGCCAGTCCAGATCGTATAAGCGGTGCCCAACGGGATGGTGCGCATTGCAGCCGAAAGCAAGCCGAAACTGGCGATCATCGTGACGAGCGTGATAATGGTGGGGGTAGTTTTGCTGAACCCATCCGATAGTTTCATCGAATAAGCCCAGGCAATTTCCAGGATGCCGGCGACGAGCAACATGATCCAGGCCATGTGCACCTCCTTAAGCACCGGGTCGTCCCGGAAACATGCCCAAGGTGGGGGAGGTCGTCCTCCTGGAGTGTTTGCTGCACTGGCGAATGTAGCGCTGTAAATCAAACACGGATAAATATTAACTTCGAGAAAAGAAGTTGTCCAGTGAACGGGTATGGATGCCTGTTTGTAATGTTTTCGTCAAAGAATAGCCGGGCTTTGGTCGGTGTTGTTATTGGGATGAGGTAGAAATAGGTTGGTTCTTTTGGGGCTTGGCCATTTTAAATCATGGTTAACTGCACCCCAAAGGTTGGACACTGATTCAACGTTTGGGGTACGGTCATTGACCTGTCCCCGGAAATTGGACAGTTTAAAACTAGAGGGGGGTTACCTCTTTGGTTTTTACTGACCACTTTTGGACGAACTCGCTTGGGGTCAGAAGGCCAAGCGAGCCCTGGGGACGATGATGGTTGTAGTCGTGCTGCCAAGCCTGCATCTTTTCTCGAAGGTCATATAGGGTGATGAATTCATGCACGTTAAGGAATTCATCACGCAGCCGGCCATTGAATGACTCGATGAGGCCATTATCGGTCGGCTTCCCAGGTCGCGTGTAGGCGAGTTTCACGCCATGCAGGTATGCCCAGTCGTCCAAGGCGCGGGAGGTGAACTCGGTCCCATTATCCACGGTGATGGATTTGGGCCATCCGCGAAGGGCCGCAGAACGATCCAATGCCTGGCCAACCGAGCGGCCCGTCTGCCGAAAGTTGGCCTCCAGACATACACTCTCGCGACTCCATTGATCGATGACGGTCAGGATGCGAAAGCGGCGACCGTCAAGCATCTGATCATGAACGAAATCCATGCTCCAGTGCTGATTCGGCCCAGTGGGCACCGGCGGCTTGCCGCGCAGCAGGGCGATGCGCTTGCGGCGTTTGACCTTCATCCGCAGTTGCAGTCCCTCCAGACTATACAGTCGATAGACGCGTTTCTTACCCACTTCCCAGCCCTCGCGGCGCAGCATCACCAGCACTCGTCGGTAGCCAAATCGCGGACGGCTCATAGCAATATCTCGGATGCGCTGGCGTAGCGCGCTTTGATCTCGTGCGTGGCTCTTCTCGTACCACGTCGAACGCTGCAACAACGCCAGCGCACAGGAACGCCGCACACTTATCTGGAAACGCTCTTGCATCCAGGCCGCCAGCTCGCGCCGTTTGGCAGCCTTCAGACTTTTTTCGCACCACCTCTTGCAGGATCTGCTTAACCAACGTCAGGTCGGCGACGATACGTCGCAGGCGTGCATTCTCGTCTTCGAGTTGCTTGAGCTTGCGCAGTTCGCTTACGCCGAAATCGGCGTACTTATTCTTCCATGTGTAGAAGGTTGCCGCCGATACGCCAAGCTGCCGACAGACGTCGACCACCGGCGTGCCGCCCTCGCCCAATCGCAATGCATAGACGATTTTCTCTTCGGTAAATCTCGACCGTTTCATGGCTACTCCTTGCCCCTTTCGGGGCGCAGAGAAGCAACCTTAGCTCTAGTTTTGATCTGTACGGATATTCCGGGGGCACGTCACGTCGACAATTGCTTCCAGTGCAGCTTTTGTCATCTTCACATTCGATTGTCTGTTGCTCAAGGTGATCCTCATTCGTAATTAAAACGAGGGCAGCTTAAACGAATCTAGCGCTCACGCAAGTAGCTGAATTTACTTCCGGGAGATGAAACAAGACATTTGCGAGTGGGATAGAACCATTCAGCAGATTGTTGTTTGGTAAAAGACGTCCGTCCAGCAGCGAATATAATCAACTTTCTTTGAATAAAAAGGAGGGGAAATATGGGCTACTCGCTGATAGATTCGAACGAATTAAACAATTTGCATGAGGTTGGGGAGCAAAGCGCATTAATCTATCAAAAGGTAAAAAGTTTTATCGCTGATCTAAACGCGACGTTTGAAGATACCTATCTCGGTATAGGCGCATTAATCATCAGCGATTCGGACAAAGATAGTCTGGATACATTCTCTGTAATCGTTGCCGCAAACAGTGTTGCACGCTTCACTTACTCCGATGCGTTGTGCGGCGGGGATTTGGTCGCAAAACTAATTCTGTGGAAAAGAATACGCAATGCCGAAAGCGAATTTACTTGGAAAGAAGTGTTCGCTTTCTATTTAAGTCAGGATGCCCAGCCATTTGTCTGGAGTGATGAAAAACGCGCCTCGCTCTATGGATACAACGGCCATGATCGCTCACGCCGCCTTCTTCCACTGGGCGAGACGCTGATTATGAGTGTCTTGAAAGATTGATTTCTGGTTGGTCAGGCTCTTCGCGGTGCCGAACATTAATTCTGATCTGAAGCGACAAGTGCGCTCCGTGGAATTCGCTGGAGAAACAAGTATTATGGTCGCAGGCGTTGAATGCATCGGGCCAGATGTGATGCCAGTGGATGCTATGCGAGCCCACTGTAAGGGGGCGTGAAACGCTACCCCTTTCAGACAGGCAGAGGCGGGCAGGAAAGCGGGCGGGGGTAAAGCGACGCATGTTGTACGTGGTGGGTGCGAGGTTGGATTCCATCTTCGCCGTGGCGATGATGTAGGGATGCTACGCCTCGTTAATCAAAAGCAATGTTGCGAGGCCTGTACGGGGCCTTAGACCGATCTGTGGACCTCAGGGGCATTGCGCACCGCATTGTTACCCCAGCTATGAAATTTGGGTAACAAGGTAACAAAACACAGGAGGTGGAAACGGGCAATTTCTCAAAACTGGCGATCAGCCGATTTTGATGGAAGGCATACGGATAAAGGACTTGAGGCTGATTGCATCGCTATGAGCGAAGTAAGGTAACACTCTAAAAAATTGTTACCCAGTTTGTTACCCTAGACTGCCAAGGTAACAACTAGGGTAACAAAATGATGGCGAGAAAATCTCAGTTCGGAAGTGTCTTGCGTTCCGCCGCTATTTCAAAGCCATCGGGTACAGGTTTGAACGGAGTTGGTGGCGACCGATATCCGCTTTGAAATTTTCTTATTGTTTTGATATCTATTTCCCCCATCACGCAATAATCTGCAATTCCACCTTTCACCCGCAGGATGTCTCGCTCCCAGCTATTTTTGTAGGGCGCTCGGATACGGCTATCTCCATATTGACGATCATTGCACTGAATTACATAAGCATGGATATCAAGGGCGGCAGATTCAACTAAGGCGTTAAAGCTCTCGGTGTCCTGATTCCATTCAGGAACGAATATCGCATCTACGTTTCCGCGAAGGGCGGCCCGATAACTGATATTTGTGAGCTCACTGCAGATCAAAAGAGAAAAGCGGAAATCACCATGCTGAATTATTGGTGGGTTATCCCACTTCTTTGCCGGTTTCATCTTAACTCCCGCTAGTCTTTGAAGCTCAAGCTCCTCGTGCAAAGCAGGACGTTGTTTGTCTTGCCTATAAATTAGTGTAGAGGGAAAGCCAAGGCCATCATGCGACAACGCTGCCCATACTTGATTGCGTACTTTATGTTTGCCGGCATGAAGATACTCAACTCCTGCGATCAAAGAAATGCCGCGACCGTGGAGTTTTCGAGCGATGCGGAAAAACCAGCTGGAGGGAAGTGCTAACTCAGGAAGTATCAAATAGCGGCAGCCGAGAGGCTTAGATATGACATGGTTGAGAAGATGATTTAAACGGCCATACCTCTCAATATCTGGATCTGCTGATTTTTGTACGGCAGCTATCCAACTATCTGTTCTAGTCTTCCAACTTGATACTGCTATGCGGTATTTATCTTCAGCTTGCCCATCGGGAATCTGAAGAACATTTTTTTTGCTCATGACGGGCATTTTTTCATTTAGATCAAATCCCCTCTGAGCCTTGACGATCTCCGCCAATTCAGGCTGAACATCTCGGTCAAACACATCAATGTCTAAAATGAAGAGCTCTGCCAAGCTGAATGGCCGAGTGGTAAACGCTAAGCCATGCGGCAATCGGGCGAATCCAAGAGTGCGGGCTAGAGCCGAATTGCCGTGGTAGATATCAGGCGGAAGTAATTTTGAAGCATTGGAGCAGTTCTTAATCGTCTGCTTTTTTGGTATCCCGCGCTGGGAAACCATTTCAGTAGGCAGGCCGATAAATCTGAACGGCATATGGGCCAAGTCATATGAAAAAAGACGAGCCTGTTGCGATTGAAATTCCATGATGGAAGTTGGCCAAGCAGCAGACAGATCCAGGTCGAACTCAGGCTTGTATTTCGACATATACTTTTTCCAGCCAGATGATCCTGATGGTGTTAACACTGGCGGGAAAGCAGCGGCCACGCTTTCACGTACTGACGAAAAAAGTTGATTCTTCCAACGCTTAATGAGTTCCTCTCGTTGAATTTTATAAGGAGGAGTTGCCGCTTTTATCTCGACAGAACAATCGGCAGCAACTTTTCTCGTGATTTTCTGTAGCGAGTTAATAATTGCTCGTAGTTCTTTAAAATCTTCGCATGCAGTCGCCAGGCGAATGACTCGGGGCAGATAGATTGCCAAATCGAAAAAGTAAGGCAGTACTAATACGTGTTGTGTGAATGCACGGAGAAAGGCATGGCGGTGATCTCGCCAAGCGCTTGGAATAAGATCTCGCTCGTACGCTTCAAAGTCTCGCAACTTGATGGCAAATCCGGCTCTACGCATCGTCAAGACATCGGTTTTTCGCAAATTATCTGCAGCTTCCCCATCGCTCTGGGTAGCTGCTAACAGATCCGTACCAACATGTTGCGCCGATTGCGGAAGGCGGGGCATGGCGCGCCATTCGCTGGCTCTTTCTTGAATCTGGCATGCGATAGCATTGATCAGAGTTTTACCGGATTCTCCTGACAGAATAAAAACCTTGTTTTTGGAATTGGAGAAATGAATATTGCTGGTATCACGCGCACTAGGGCCACGAAGATATTTTGGAGAGAATTTGATTTGCCGCTTCTCTTTTTTGTCAGACCACGTGAGATTCCCATCTGATCTGGCGAATATCCATTCCCAAACATCGCTCGTTGATTGAAAAGATGCTCCATTCTCCATAACCAACAAAATGTCATCAACATAGCGCCCGTAATAGAGGGGGGCGATTTGTTGTTCCATCAGGCGATCGAGCTCGATCAGGGCCATGTTTGCGACCACAGCAGAAGCGGGTAATCCGACAGGAAGTCCTTTTTTTAGAGGGGTTCTTTTTGCCCATGCCTCCAGCGCACCAATAAACAAGCTATGCAGTTTTTCCTGGCTAAGCGAAAGCTCAACACCTAGCACTCGTTTTAAAAACGATTTCTTTAAAAGAAATCCAGGATTTAATTCGTGATAGAAGGAACTGACATCAGCTGTTAGGGCAACAATTTTCTTATTGTCTTCTAACGCGCTATGCATAGTACTGATGCCTTTATCTCGCCAATCCCGAAAAGGCTTTAAATACGGCGAAAAAGATCCCATTGCGCGCGTGTTTAATTTATTGCTACTGCGAGTTCTTCGAAGACGATTTCCATAGGCACATTTTGTAAGCCTGGCGTCGAGAAATTGCCCAACTTTTATGATCCACAATGTAGATAAGACATGGAAATCAAGGCTGCATTGGGCCATCACGCGAAACTCCGCTTTAGGCATGGCATGGGGATCTGCCGTTTTTTCCAGTAAAGCTTTTGAATGCTCCCATTCTTCTGCAGGGTCTGAAAATATCAGCCCATTTCCAAATTCCTCACGAACTTTCTTTCTTTCGGGCCAAGAAATCGCCTTAGTTGCAAGGGTCCAGCCGCCGAGGAAGCCCTCATTTTTTATCCATGCGTCGCTGCTGCCATTGATTTTTCTTAAAAGCGCGTTCAAATTGCCTATGAGATCGTCTTCGTATTCAGCTATTGCCTCTAATGAAGCATGCGATGAGTAATAGAGATCTACCTTTGCTTTGCGATAGGCGACCACCAGTTGCCTCAATGTGACTGCCATATTTCCCCCGTTTTTATTTTTGCGTTCGTCGGCAGAGATGCCGATCACGTGAGGGATTTTAAAAGAACAGTTGTCATTTTGAGTAAATTAAACTCAAAATGAATTGTGGGTGAATTTGGGGGTAGAAATGAAGAGCGGGCCTGAAAGGCCCGTTCTATATGGTGTTCTGGCGGAGGCTGTGAGATTCGAACTCACGGACGGGTCACCCCGTCGGCAGTTTTCAAGACTGCTGGTTTAAACCGCTCACCCAAACCTCCTGATCGGCACTGCCACCCGAGGGGGCAGCGCGAGGGCCGAATTATACAACAATTGCCCGTTGGTACAGCCTTTCTGTCAGGAAAACCGATCCCTTAGAACGTGCCCGGATAAGCACCGCCGTCGAGCAGCATGTTCTGGCCCGTGATGAAACCGGCCTGGGCGCTGCACAGATAGGCGCAGGCGTCGCCGAACTCGGCCGGGTCGCCGAAGCGGCCAGACGGGTTCTGCGTGCGGCGCTCGGCCAGCACTTCGTCCACCGTCCGGCCGCTGTCCTTGGCCGCGCCTTGCGCGGTCGAGCGCAGGCGGTCGGTTTCGAACGGGCCAGGCAGCAGGTTGTTGATGGTGACGTTATGGCGCACCGTCTTGCGCGACAAGCCCGCCACAAAACCGGTCAGCCCCGAACGCGCACCATTCGACAATCCCAGGATGTCGATCGGCGCCCGCACGGCGCTGGAGGTGATGTTGACGATCCGACCAAAACCGCGCGAGATCATGCCGTCTACCGTGGCCTTGATCAATTCGATCGGCGTCAGCATGTTGGCGTCTACCGCCGCAATCCAGTCGTCCCGGGTCCACTCGCGGAAGTCGCCCGGCTTGGGGCCGCCGGCGTTGGTCACCAGAATGTCGGGCTGCGGGCAAGCCGCCAGCGCCTTGGCGCGGCCTTCGGCCGTGGTGATGTCACAGGCTACCGTGGTAATGGTCGAGCCGGTCTCGGCGCGGATTTCGGCAGCTGCCGCTTCCAACGCTTCGGCGCCGCGCGCCAGCATGGTGACGGCCACGCCTTCGCGGGCCAGCGACAGCGCGCAGGCGCGTCCCAAGCCCTTGCTCGATGCGCACACCAGTGCGGTCTTGCCCTTGAGTCCTAAATCCATTTGTTCTTCCTTTGCTTGAGGTGTTGGCGATGTTTTAGTGGCTTGCATGCCATGGCACTCGAGGAGATCGACGGCTGCGCTGCGTAGCCCGGGACAGCCGCCCTAGGCTGCGCTAAACTGGCAGACTTTGTGCGGATGCCGGACCGGCGTGCTAACAGTGGCTTATTTCTTGACCACCAGGTAGATCGCCAGCGCAATGATGGCGACCACGCCCATTTCAAGCGCGAATACGATGACGCCGCTCATGATCGTCTCCTTTTTTTAATTGAATGCCGTGGGTGCCGATGCAGTTTGAATACATCGGTACCCACGGCAGACGCCACACTTTACACCGATGATGGATTCCTTGTTTTTGGCGAGCGTGCTCAACTTTCTGTTGGGCGGGGTATTGGGCGCAATGGGCGGCCTGTTCGGCATCGGTGGCGGGCTGATCGCTATTCCCGTGCTGGGCTACCTGTATGGAATGGATCAGCAACTGGCGCAAGGCACTTCGCTGGTGATGATCGTGCCAAACGTGGTCATCGCTTTCTGGCGCTACAAGCAGCGCAACAAGATCGAGTGGAGCTCGGCCTTGATGATGTGCCTGCCGGCCATCGTGACCACTTATTTTTCGGCGCGCCTGGCCACCAGCATCGATGCCCATCTGCTGCACTTCTGCTTTGCCGCCTTCATGGGCGTGCTGGCGCTGTATTACCTGTGGACCCTGCTGCGCAGGAAGCCGGCTACCGACAGCAGTATCGTGCTGCCGCGTAAATACCTGTTCGGGGTGGGCATGTCGGCCGGCGCCTCGGCAGGTTTCTTCAGCGTCGGCGGCGCCATCGTTGCGGTGCCGCTGCTCACCGCGTTCTTCGGGGCAACGCAGACGGCAGCGCAAGGGCTGGGCCTGGCCATGGTGACGCCCGGTACGCTGGTGGCCTTATGGACTTATGCCAGCGCCGGCCACGTCAACTGGAGCGTCGGGATTCCAATGGCCATCGGCGGCGTGCTCAGCATCTCGTGGGGCGTGGCGCTGGCGCACCATCTGCCAGAACGCCGCTTGCGCATCCTGTTCTGCGGGGCGTTGCTGATCCTGTCGGTGTGGATGATGATCAACGGGCAATGATTCATTGCCCGAGGTGATCGTCTGGGAAAGGGATGGGTATTAGCGTTTCTTGTGGGTGGCGACGTAGTTCTCGGCCGCGGTGACGGCATTTTGCAGCGCTTCCATCTTCGTATTGCCAGGCTGGAAGTCGCCGAAGTCGTGTGTGGTACGGTCGGGGAAGTCGATGTGCACGAATGCCGTCCACTTGCCGTCGGTGCGCAATACCGGAGTCAGATTGATAGTCGCGCCCATGTACTTCTGGACGTTTTTGCCGATGGGACCTGCCATGGTGCGGGGGGCCTGTAAGTCGTGGATGAAATGACGGAGCACGCATCATGCCACAGCGCGGGCGTTCCTGCCGGTTACGCTGTCAATGGATGAGTTTGTCAAACATCCGGCTCCTGCGCCATGAGACGATGGCGCAGGTTTGCCTCATGCCACAGGCCTTAACTCTTAACACCCGCTCAATAACAGATCCAGGTTCTGTACTGCTGCCCCGGAGGCACCCTTACCAAGGTTGTCGAAGACGGCGCACAACACGATGTGACCTTCCGCGTCGTTGCCAAATACTCCCAACGTCATGTCGTTAGTGTTGTTATGGATGGTCGGATCAAGCCGGGCTGCATCCAGGCTTTGCTGCGCCGACAGCACCCGCACATGCCGGGCTGCCTCGTAATGCTGTTCGAGCGCTGCCCGTAATGCATGCTGGCTGGCGCCGGCAGGCAACAACCTGGTGTGCAACGCAATGCTGAGCACGATGCCTTGCCGGAAAGCACCATACGATGGGATGAAAATGGGCCGCTGGCGCAATGCCGCATGCAACTGGATTTCGGGCGGGTGCTTGTGCGCCAGGCCCAGGCCATACAGTACAAACGGCGCAGCGCTGCCGGCCTCGGCGCCTTCATATTGCTCGACCTGGGCGCGACCACCCCCGGAATAACCAGAGACGGCGTTGATGACCAGCGGGTAATCGGGCGGCACCAGGCCCGCCTTGACCAATGGTCCCAGCAAGGCGATGGCGCCGGTGGGGTAACAGCCGGGATTGGTCACGCGCCGCGCGCTGGCGATGCGCCCTGGTTGTTCCGGCGAGAGCTCGGCAAAGCCGTAGACCCAGTCGGCATCGGTGCGATGGGCCGAGCTGGCATCGATGACGCGCACCCTGGGGTTCTCGATCAATGCCACCGCTTCGCGCGCGGCGGCGTCCGGCAGGCACAGCAGGGCGATGTCGGCGGCATTGATGGCTTCGGCGCGACGACGCGCATCCTTGCGTTCAGCCGCCGGCAGCGTCAGCACCTGCAGGTCGGTGCGCCCGCGCAGGCGCTCGTTGATCTGCAGGCCGGTCGTGCCTTGATCGCCGTCGATGAAGACCAGTGCTTGTTTGCTCATGATGTTTGCTCCTTTGCTCCTGTTATGCGCGCCAGCGCTGAAGATGCCGTCAGATGTCGGTACAGGGCCATCATGCGACAAGTCGTATAATCGGAAAAGTTGAATATTCCGAACTGATGATTCAGGATTTCTGAATCACCGATCACTTCATTGCCGGATTGCAAATATGCGTGAACTCAACCTCGATCAACTCCGCACGCTGGTCGCCATCGTCGACCTGGGCTCGTTCGCGGCCGCCGCCCGCGTGCTGCATCTGGCGCCGCCCACGGTAAGCCTGCACATCAGCGAACTGGAAAGTCGGGTGGGCGCCACGCTGCTGCTGCGCCAGCGCAACCAGGTGCGGCCGTCGGGCGTGGGTGAGAGCCTGGTCCGGCGGGCGCGCCAGTTGCTGGCCGATGCCGGGCAGGCGCTGGAAGAGGTGCGACGCCAGGTGCAGGGACTGGAGGGCCGCGTGCGGCTGGGCGCATCTACCGGCGCGATTGCCTATCTGTTACCGCAGGCGTTGCAACGATTGGGCCAGAGTCATCCGGATATCGATGTGCAGGTGATGGTGCTGACATCGGCCGAGACCCTCTCGCGGCTGTCGGCCGGAACCCTGGATGTCGGCCTGGTGGCCTTGCCCCAGGCGGCGGTGGCGGGATTGTCGGTGCGGCCATGGCGGCGCGATCCGGTCATGGCGTTCATCCCTGCGCACTGGGTGGCGCCGAGGTCGGTCACGCCGCAATGGCTGGCGGCGCAGCCGTTGATTCTCAACGCGCCCGATACCCGGCTTTCGCGCCTGACCAGCGAATGGTTCGCCAGCGCTGGCGAACACCCAACGCCGCGCATCCAGCTCAACTATAACGACGCGGTCAAGAGCCTGGTCGCTGCGGGTTACGGCGCCACACTGCTGCCGCATGAAGGGGCGCAGCACGAGAGCGAGGCGCCCTATGTCGACCCGCGCATCGTCATGCGACCGTTACGGCCCAAGCTGTGGCGCGGGCTCGGTATTGCGCACCGCAGCGGCACGCCCGAGCCTGCCACGGCGTACGTACTCGATGCGCTGTGGGCGTTGCGTCAGGGGTGAGGGGCGCGTAGTGCTGCCAGCGATTGCCGTTGCTGGCCATCAGCATCGAAGTTGGCCGGATCGAGCCAGGTCTCGAAGGCAGTGCGCAGCACTGGCCATTCGCCATCGATGATCGAAAACCAGGCGGTGTCGCGACTGCGCCCGCGATAGACAATGGCTTGCCGGAACACTCCTTCGAAAGTGAATCCCAGGCGCAAGGCGGCACGGCGCGAAGGCGCATTGAGGCTGTCGCATTTCCATTCATAACGTCGATAGCCGAGCGTATCGAATGCATGTTGCATCAACAGAAACTGCGCCTCGGTGGCGACCCGGGTGCGCTTGAGGCTGCGCGAAAGCGCCACATGGCCGACTTCGATGACACCATGGCGGGCATCGATGCGCATCAGCGCCAGGCTGCCGACGGCGCGTCCGCTGGCCAGGTCGATCACGGTAAAGTGCAGCGGGTCATCGCTCTGTTCCAGTTTCTCGGCGTACTGGCGATAGCTCTCGGCGCTGTCGAACGGGCCGCTGATCATGTAGGTCCAGTCACTGCCGTCGGGTGCACCGGCATAGGCATCAAACAGATCCTTGGCATGGCGCTCGGCGCTGATCGGTTCCAGCTTGCAGTATCGTCCTTGCAGCACCAGGCGTTGAGGCAGGGGGCGCATCTGCCATTGCGGCAAGGGCTGGCCGACAGGTTGCTGCCATTGATTGAGTAGTGGGGCTTGGGGCGCTGGAGAGTGGTTCATGGCATGGTGATGAAAGTAAAAGTGTTAGACATCGGCATGGCAGAAGATAAGTCTTTCGTGGCATTATAAAAAGTGCCATGTTTATAGATTCTGATAGGGCCACGATGCATCACCTTCTACTGTCTGCGCTGGACCATAGCCCAGGTGCGCCGTCGCGCCAGCGGCAATTGCTGGACCGTCTGCGCCAGGCCATTCTCGATGCCCGCCTGACGCCCGGTAGCCGGCTGCCGTCTTCACGCTCGCTGTGCGAAGAGCTGCAGGTGTCGCGCAATACGGTGCTGGCGGTGTATGAACAGTTGATCGCCGAGGGCTACGCGCAGGCCGATCGGCAAGGCACGCGGGTGGCGCAACTCGGCACCGCACCGGTGCGCTCGACGGTGCCGCCGTCACATGCCACGACGCTCAAGGCATCACGCCGGGTCGCCACCATGACGCCGGCGCGCGATGCGGGGGACCGCTCATTGCCGTTGACCCCGGGGATGCCGGCATTGGCGCGGTTCCCGGTGAATGCCTGGTTGCGCTCGCAGGAGCGCGCCTTGCGGGCGGCGTCGCCGCTGGTGCTGGGATACGGCGATCCACTGGGTGAGCCGGCCCTGCGCGAGGCGATTGCGCATTACCTGGCGGTGGCGCGCGGCGTGCGTTGCGATGCCTCGCGCATCATCGTGACGGAGGGCGCGCAGGGGGCGCTGTCATTGTGCGTGCGCTTGTTTGCCAACGCCGGCGACCTGGCCTGGATGGAAGACCCCGGCTATGGCGGCGCGCGGGCGGCCTTTCTGGCGGGCGACCTGAAGGTGGTCGGCATGCCGGTCGACGCCGAGGGTATCGCGATTCCGACACGGGCCTGGCGCGGCCGGGCGCCACGATTGATTCATGTGACGCCATCGCATCAGTATCCATGTGGCGCGGTGCTGTCGCTGGCGCGTCGATTGGAGTTGATTGCACAGGCGCGTGACAAGGGCAGCTGGATTATCGAAGACGATTACGACAGCGACTTCCGGCATCGCGGACATCCGGTGGCGGCTATGCAGGGCTTGGTGGCCGATGCGCCAGTGCTGTACGTGGGCACCTTCAGCAAGACCATGTTTCCGGCGCTGAGGATCGGGTTTCTGGTGTTGCCGGAATCGGCCGTCGGCAAGGCGGTGGCGGCGTTGGGAGAGTTACTGCGCGGCGGTCATCGCCTCGAGCAGCTGGCGCTGGCCGAGTTCATCGCCAGCGGCCAATTTGCGCGCCATCTGGGACGCATGCGCCGCCTGTACCGCGAACGGCAGCTGGCGCTGCGGGCAGCCCTGGCTAACAGTTTTCCGGTCGAGCATGAAGTATTGGGAGGCGATGCGGGCTTGCACCTGACGGTGCGGCTGCCGGCTGGCGTCGATGATCTGGCCATCAGCGCTGCGGCACGCAGCAAGGGCATGAACGTGGGCGCGTTGTCGTCGTTCGCGGCGCCGTCATCCACCTCGAAGGCCAATGGCCTGGTGTTGGGTTACGGCAATACGTCGGCGGAGCAATTCGCGCCCTTGATGCGGCGCCTGGCGCTTATCGTGCGGGCTAACGAATTAGCGAATTAGAGAACGCTTTCGGCCAGTCTCGCCTGCACGCAGCGGCTCAGGGTTTCCATGTAGAGCAGCGGGTCCTGGTCTTTCGAGGCGTACCAGATGCGGCTATCCTGCTCGGCACGGAAGTCGGAAGAAAGCGGGGCGGACGTGAACAGCACCAACGGAATTTCAGCCAGCACCTGATAGCCGCACAAGGTGCGCAACAATTCGTAACCCTCGCTGCCGGCAAAACCACGCGGGTCGAGCATGATCAGCGCGGGCAGGTCGCGTGAGTGGCACAGCGCCTGGGTCAGCAGCGAGGCGTTGGCCAGCGCGGCATCGTCGAACCACTGGAAGGTGCATGGCAGGCCGCTGCGCCATAAGGCAAAGCGTGCCAGTTCGATGGCGTCGAGATCCGGGTCGATCACCAGGATCCTGGGTGAAGTGTTCGTCATGGCAGCCTCCTCTGGCGTTGCATGAACCCATCTTGGCAGATGGGAAAGGAGGGAGCCATCGGGGTGTTCCTGATGACAATAATGCAAGCAGTATTGCCGGGTGAATCAGGCGGTGTCGCCCTTTTCGAACTGCTGGGCATATTCGGCGCGATGCGCCTGGTCGGATTCGATCAACAGCCGGTAGCGCGTCTCGGAGACGCGTTGTTGCAACACCGCCGCATAGCGCTCCCGCTGCAGCCACTCGATGATGATCGAGGCGGTCATGATGATGACGGTGTAGACCACGATCATGAAGATGTCCTTGTCCTCCAGTCCGTCCATCGTATAGAAGGGCTTGCGGAAGAAGAACATCGCCGTCGGGATGCTGATGACCAGCAGGCCCATCGAATACACGACCCCGAACAGATAGCTGATGACGATGCAATTGACGGCAAAGAACAGCATCGATAATGCTTCGTCGACAAACGGCGCCAGCGCATAGCGCAGGCCAAAGGCCGCGACAAAGCCGATGATGCTGGTGTAGAGCGGTCTCAAGCCCTGCGGACGCCAGCTTTTTGCGTTCTTTAGTTTTATCATGCTCATGGCGGCACGTGAATATAGGAGGGTGGGGTCCATCATCTCTGGATTTGCGTGTTGGCGCAATTCTTACATGTTAAGAAATTCGTCTTGCAGGATGCTGACAAACGTCAAATTTCGTTATAGGGCCGTATCGAGGCTGATCAACGGCGGTCTTTAAGCGGCGACATATGGGCGACGTACTTGCGCGAAACCTCGTGGCCGTGCAATTCGAGCGCGCGCCGTATGAACAGCACCGCTTCGTTGGTGACGATCTCGCGTTCGTTGTCGACCGTGATGATGTGATAACAATCGCCCAGCCAGATCACCTTGCGCACTTCCGAAGAAATGTTCTGCAGGATCACCTCGGCGTTCTTGGGGGAGGCAGTTTCGTCGTCGATCGAGTGGATGATCAGGGTATTGGCTTGCACCAGCGGCAACGATTCATGCACATAAGCCATCATGCGCAGCGCGGCGCGCAGGTGGCGCGCGGGAATCGAGGCTGCGCCCACGGCCGCCACGCCGTCTTTTTCGAGGGCGGCGGCAACGCGTCGGCGCATGTCGACGTTCTTGATGCCGTACGGATCACTCTCTTTGTAGGACCAGTTACGAATGCCGGCGTCAAACACCACGGTCAGCAGCTTCTGGTACCAGGGCACCGACCAGCCGTCGTATTGCAGTACGGGTGACAGCAGCACCACCGACAGCAGTTCGGTGCTGCGGGCGGCGACGGCCAGGGCCAGTGTGGCGCCCATCGACAGGCCGCAGATGGAGACAGTCTTGAATTCTTCCTTCAGGCGGGCGATCTTGCTTTCGACCACGGCGCACCATTGCTCCCAATCGGGCATGACAGCGGGGTCGGTCAGCGATGCCGAGTAATTGTCGATGTTCAGTGCAATGACGGTACAGCCGATTTTTTTTAGCTGCTTGGGGATCGATCCCAGTTCGAGCTGCGAGCCGCACAGGCCGTGCAGCAGGATGACGGCGTGTTCCTTGTGAGGACCGCCATGGCGATCTGGGCTGACAGCCTCGACCTTGTGTTCAGTGGATGAAGGTGATTCCATAAATATCGTTGTCGCATCGAACCCGCAGGTCCGATATCTGGCGAATCGTTCGCCCCCCGCTGCCACGATGCCTCCGCAGTTACGATGACTGCGGTTGTTGCTTGGTGGCAATTCCGTATTCGCGTTGCGACCGGCTTTACATGCTGCAAGTCTAACTGCCTGAAGACAATGTTGCCAGCAGGCCTTCCACATTTAAGGGGACCGGCGCTGCAGTTGCTGCTGTTATGTCAGGGTTGTTGCTAAATGATCTTTTCCGTATAACGGATGGGGGCGATCATTCGTGTACAAAAATACTAACAACCTAAATAAAAATGCCGCGCGGCAAAAGCGGCGCGGCATTGTCAGGCGGGCATAGCCAAAGCTTAGTGATTATCCGCGACCTTCCAGATGGCCATTGACCACGCGCACCCGGTCGCCCACGCGCCAGTTTTCGTTAGTCTGGGGGAAACTGCGGGTCTTGCCGTTTTCCATGCGCACTTCGACCACATGGCTGGTGGTGGTGCGCACGCGCTTCTCGACCACGTTACCGGCATAACCGCCGCCGACGGCGCCGGCGATGGTCGCCAGGGTGCGGCCGGTGCCGCCACCCACCTGGTTACCCAGAAGGCCGCCGACCACGGCGCCGCCGGCAATACCTACGCCGCTGCCGCTGGGTGTATTGGTGACGGCGCGCACGTTGACCACTTCACCGCAAGTGCTGCAAATGGCTGGTGCGGCCGCTGCCGGTTGTTCTGCCGCAACCCGTGCCGGGGCTGTATTGGCGGCCAGCTGCTGGCGCGAATCCTGGGGCGAGGCAGCCGGCGCATCCTGCGAAATCTGCTGCGGATGCTGCGGCGCATTGGCGCTATTGGAGCTAGGCAGCAGGCCAGTCATTGCCGCCACGCCGATCAGGCTGGCCAGGATGACGGCAACTGCGGCGCCTGCCACCAGCGGGTGCAGGCGATTGGAAGAAGGGGATGATGTCTTGGCGACTTCGGTGTTTGTGGTGTCCATGATAATGGCCTCCGTTGTTGTTAGTGTCGGAGTGATTATGGAGTGGCAAAGACCGAAAAAAAATCCCTAAGCTGTGTCAGTTGTAAGGACTTGTAATGGCGCAACAGGCAGCGCGCAAGCGGGTTCTGCTCGCGATGCGCTAAATAAAAAAGGCCTGGCGCAATGCCAGGCCTTGAATATTGCCAAACTGATATCGTTAATCTTCGCGACGCAGGTGCGGGAACAGGATGACGTCACGGATGTTGGGCGAATCGGTGATCAGCATCATCAGGCGATCGATGCCAATGCCGCAGCCGCCGGCAGGCGGCATGCCGTATTCGAGCGCGCGGATGTAGTCGGCGTCGTAATACATGGCTTCTTCATCTCCCGCGTCCTTGGCGGCAACCTGCGCCTGGAAGCGCGCAGCCTGGTCTTCGGCGTCGTTCAGCTCCGAGAAGCCGTTGGCGATTTCGCGACCGGTGATGAACAGTTCGAAACGCTCGGTGATGCCGGCGACCGTGTCCGATGCGCGCGCCAGGGGCGACACCTCGACCGGGTAATCGATGATGTAGGTCGGGTTCCACAATTGCGATTCGGCGGTTTCTTCGAACAGCGCCAGTTGCAGCGCGCCCAAACCGACGGTTGCCAGCGGCGCCTGGTCGACCTTGACGCCAAACTTCTTCAGCTCGGCACGCACGAAATCGATGTCGGCCAGTTGCGCTTCATTGTATTGCGGCGCGTACTTGACGATGGCGCCGGTAATGGTCAGGCGGTCGAACGGCTTGGACAGGTCGAGCTCGCGGCCCTGGTAGGTCAGGGTGGCGGTGCCGTGCGCGTCGATGGCTGCCTGGCGGATCACCTGTTCGGTGAAGCCCATCAGCCACTGGTAATCGACGTAGGCGGCGTAGAACTCCATCATCGTGAATTCAGGATTGTGACGCGGCGAGACGCCTTCGTTACGGAAGTTGCGGTTGACTTCGAAGACGCGCTCGAAACCGCCCACCACCAGGCGCTTGAGGTACAGCTCGGGCGCAATGCGCATGAACATCTGCATGTCCAGCGCGTTGTGGTGGGTAATGAATGGCTTGGCCGCCGCGCCGCCAGGGATCGGGTGCAGCATCGGCGTTTCGACTTCCATGAAACCATTGGTTTCCATGAAACGGCGGATCGACGACATGGCGGCGGTACGCGCCTTGAAGGTGCGACGGGTTTCTTCGCTGACGATCAGGTCGACGTAGCGCTGGCGGTACTTCATTTCCTGGTCGGCCAGGCCGTGGAACTTGTCCGGCAACGGACGCAGCGACTTGGTGATCAGCTTGAGCGAAGTGACCTTGATCGACAGCTCGCCGGTCTTGGTCTTGAACAGCGTGCCTTCGGCGCCCAGGATATCGCCCAGGTCATAGTGCTTGAAGGCGGCCATGGCTTCTTCGCCGGTGACGTCGCGCGTCACGTACAGCTGGATGCGGCCATCGGCGCGCAGGCCCGATGCATCCTGCAGGGTGGCGAAGGCGGCCTTGCCCATGACCCGCTTCAACATCATGCGACCGGCGACGGTGACGGTGACCGCTTTGGCTTCAAGTTCTTCGTTCTCGAGCGCGTCGTATTGGGCGTGCAGGTCGTCAGCCTTGTGGGCCGGACGGAAATCGTTAGGGAAAGCGACGCCCTGGGCGCGGATGGCGGCCAGCTTGGCGCGGCGCTCGGCGATGATGCTGTTTTCGTCGGCGGCAACCGGGGCTGCGGCGTTGTTGTTTTGCGTGGTCATGGTGAGATCGGTGAAGTTGAACGGTCAGTCGGCGGCGCCGGGCCGCGCGCGGCCCGGCATGCATCAAGCATCAGACATCAAACGCCCTGTTTGAGCGAGGCGGCGATGAAGTCGTCGATGTCGCCGTCCAGTACTGCCTTGGTGTTGCCGGTTTCGAAGTTGGTGCGCAGGTCCTTGATGCGGGACTGGTCCAGCACGTAGGAACGAATCTGGTGGCCCCAGCCGACGTCGGTCTTGGAGTCTTCCAGCTTCTGCTGTTCGCTCATGCGCTTGCGCAGTTCGAGCTCGAACAGCTTCGACTTGAGCATTTCCCAGGCTTCGGCACGGTTGCGGTGCTGGCTGCGGTCATTCTGGCATTGCACCACGATACCGCTCGGGGCGTGCGTCAGGCGCACCGCCGAGTCGGTCTTGTTGATGTGCTGGCCACCGGCGCCGGAGGCACGATAGGTGTCGACCCGCACGTCGGCCGGGTTGATCTCGATGTCGAACGATTCATCGACTTCAGGATAGACGAACAGGCTCGAGAACGAGGTATGGCGACCGTTGGACGAATCGAACGGGGACTTGCGCACCAGGCGGTGCACGCCCGTTTCGGTGCGCAGGAAGCCATAGGCGTAATCGCCTTCGACCTTGATGGTGGCGGTCTTGATGCCGGCCACTTCGCCGTCGGACTGTTCGAGGATTTCCGCCTTGAAGCCCTTGCGCTCGCAATAGCGCAGGTATTGACGCAGCAGCATCGAGGCCCAATCCTGCGCTTCGGTGCCGCCGGCGCCGGCCTGGATGTCGATGAAGCAATTGTTGGCGTCCATCTGGCCGCTGAACATGCGGCGGAATTCCATTTCTTCCACCAGCTTCTTCAGCGTTTCGGCATCGCCCTCGATGGCCACCAGCGTGTCTTCGTCCTTCTCTTCGCGGGCCATGTCGAACAGATCGCGGGCGTCGCCCAGCTCACTGTCGATCTTGATCAGCGTATGGACGATGGCTTCCAGCGATTTCTTCTCTTTGCCGAGATCCTGGGCCCGTTTCTGGTCGTTCCAGACGTTCGGGTCTTCCAGTTCGGCGTTGACTTGCTCGAGTTTCTCTGACTTCACATCGAAGTCAAAGATACCTCCGTAGCTCGGTGGCGCGCAGCGCCAGATCGTCGAGCAGGGCTTGGAGGGAATTGAGGCGTTCGGCTTCCATGATGAATTCTTTTTCGGTCAAACCTCGCATTATACAAGAGGGGCAGGGGAGTGATTCATTTGTGGGGGCGCCGTCACAAGCTTGTCATGTTGGGCCGATACCATCGCTGCGCTTTGCATCACTGACAAAATACTGACGATGTTGACACGGAGAAACCTGATGAGACAGCCCCAGCCGCACGCCATCCAATCGACCGACCTGCCGCAAAGCAGCCGCCGCAGCCTGCTCAAGGCCTTGGCCGCAGCACCGTTGCTGCCGCTGGGCGGTGGTGCCGCAGCGCTGCTGTCGGCGTGCGCCACGCCGGGCGCGACCAAGGGTTTTGCATCGGCCCGTTTCACCGGCATGCCGGCTCCCACGCTGGCCAACCCGGCGGCAATGGCCACGACCACCGTCGGCTCGGCCCTGGAAGTGGCTTTTGTCGATGGCAGCAAGCAGACTTATCAATTGGCCTATCAGCCTTTCTTCATGACCGGCGACATGGTGCCGGATGGCCGCGGCGGCACGCTGCTGGCCGGCGGTTATGTCGACATCAAGGGGCAGCCCATCATCGACCGTTCGCTGCCGGGCCGCGAGCGCCAGTTCTTTTCGGATTGCCCGGATGGCTCGTCGCTGCTGACCATCAAGGGCGCCAAGGTGCCCGGCGTAAAGGGCAATACCGTATTTGCCGTGGTGCAATTCGAATACACCACGCGCGACCAGAAGCAGGCGGCGATGTATGGCCAATTGCCGTCGCCCATCGCCGTGCTGACGCTGGATCAGGACCCATCGAGCGGCAAGTTGTCGCTGGTGAAATACCATAACGTCGATACCTCGCAGGTGCATGGCCTGTGGATCACCTGCGGCGCCAGCCTGTCGCCCTGGAATACCCACCTGTCCAGCGAAGAGTACGAGCCGGACGCCGCCGCCATCGCCAGCCATCCGCAGTTCAAGGGGTTCTCGCGCAACCTGTATGGTGACGAAAATCGCGCCAATCCTTATCACTACGGCCACCTGCCCGAAGTCACGGTCAATCCCGATGGCAGCGGTTCGATCAAGAAGCATTATTGCCTGGGCCGCATCTCGCACGAGCTGGTGCAGGTGATGCCCGACCAGCGCACGGTGCTGATGGGCGACGATGCCACCAATGGCGGCCTGTTCATGTTCGTGGCTGACCGCGCCGCCGATTTGTCGTCGGGCACCTTGTATGTGGCGCGCTGGCAGCAGACCTCCGATATCGGTCCTGGCGCCGGCAAGCTGAGCTGGATCAAGCTGGGCTCGGCCACCAGCGAAGAAGTGCGCGCCATGGCCGATCGCTACAAGGTGTCCGACATCATGGACGTGCGCACCAGCGACCCGGGCGATGGCTCGTTCAGCAAGATCCCGTTCAACGGCAAGTTCAACTGGGTGCGCGTCAAGCCAGGCATGCAGAAGGCGGCTGCGTTCCTGGAAACCCATCGCTATGCGGCACTGGCCGGCGGCAGCCTGGGCTTTACCAAGATGGAAGGCACCACCGTCAACGCGCGCGACAAGATTGCCTATTCCGCCATGTCCTATATCCAAACCTCGATGCTGGACGGCTCCGGCCATATCAAGGTGCAGGGCCCGAAGGCCGGCGCGGTGTACGCGCTGAACCTGCGTGGCGGCCAGCGCGATGTGGCGGGCGAGGCGATGGCGAGCGAGTGGGTGCCGGTCGATATGGCGCCGCCGGCCGAATTGGTGGGCGTCGACCTGAAGACGCCCGACGCACTGGGCAACCTGGCCGCGCAGGACCACATCGCCAATCCGGACAACATCAAGTTCTCCGAAAAGCTGCGCACGCTGTTCATCGGCGAAGACAGCGGCATGCACGTCAATAACTTCCTGTGGGCCTATAACGTCGACACGCGGGCGCTGACCCGCATCCTGTCCTGCCCGGCCGGGGCCGAATCGACCGGGCTGCATGCGGTCGACGAGATCAATGGCTGGACCTACGTGATGAGCAACTTCCAGCATGCCGGCGACTGGGAAAAAGGCCTGCACGACAAGGTCAAGGACCAGCTCGACGCGCTGGTGCGGGCCAACTACAAGGACCGTTTCGGGGCGACGGTGGGGTATCTGACCGGGGTCGCGTTGGGCTAAGTGTTAGTCCGTCGTGCCGGCGTAGGCCGGTGCCCAGTGACGTTTGTTGCGCCGCAGGGGGCGTTGAAAGACGCTGGGCCCTGACTTTCGTCAGGGCGACGGTGGAGGGGGAAGCGACGGGTGTTATAAATAACCCGTCGTGCCGGCGCGATGTCATCGGGGCAGCGAACGCAATCTGTTAGGATCGGTCCTATCAGCTTGCCACCCTGCCTGCCGATGACAAACTACAAGAATCCACTACTGCCCGTCGTTCTGATCGGCGCCACCTTGCTGGCGGCTTGCGCCAGTGCGCCGGCGCCGCATGGCGAGGTCAAGGGCAGCGGCGCCAGCTCGCGCGAGATGGGCCAGTCCGACACCAATCGCATGGCCACGCTGGCCATGCGCGCCAACCTCGATGCGTTGTACCTGTTGATGGACAAGCTGTATCGCCGCAATCCGGCTGAGTGGAAGAAGACCGCCGCCAGCCGCGAAGAGGCCGTGCGCCGCGTGCGCGATGCCATCGAGTTGCGCCAGGCCTGGCCCGAATTGCAGGGCAAGCGCGATATCGCCGCCATGGCGCTGGCGCTCGACGCCGGTTTCAAGGGCGATCGCGTGGCCGCCTTCATCGACGCCACCGCCGACATGATCATCGTCGCCCATGGCAACAAGATCGAATTCTTCCTGATCGATGGCCTGGACGCCCAGCATCTCTATAACGCGGCACGCAATGTCGAAATCGGCGCCTGGATCCTGGCCAGCCGGCGCGGCGTCAATGGCGCGCCGCTGCTGCTGTCCGACGAAATCGGCAGCGACGTGCGTAACCTGAGCTTCGAGCGGGAATTCGGCAAGATCGTCGGCCGCCTCGACCTGATGGCCCAGGTCATCACCGAAAAATACCGCCGCGCCGGGATCAGCTACGTGCAGAACCTGCTGGGTGGTTCGTTCCTGCAGTTCCTGCCGGTGCGTTGAGATGGCCGCAACCCAGGCTCTGCGGCGCGATCACATGGCATCCCCGGCCCTGCGCCTTGGCGGCGTACATGGCGCGGTCGGCCACCTGCAGCAAGGTGTCGGCATCGCAGCGGCCGTCGCATAAGGCCACGCCCACCGAAACGCCCAGGCTGAATTCGCCCTGCGGCAGCAATACCGGCTCGGACACCACCCGGATACATTTTTCGGCCAGCACCCGGGCACCGTCCTGCAGCGGCGTGCCGAGGTCGGCCGCCAGCAACACGAACTCGTCCCCACCGACGCGCGCCAGCGTGTCGCCGTGACGCGCCACCCGGCGCAGGCGACGGGTGATTTCCTGCAGCACCAGATCGCCGGCCTTGTGGCCCGCCGCGTCGTTGACCGGCTTGAACCCATCCAGGTCGAGGTAGAGCAGGGCGATGCCGGTCTTCTCCAGCGTTGCCCGCGCCAGCGCCTGCTGCATGCGCTCGGCCAGCATCATGCGGTTGGGCAGGCCGGTCAGGACATCATGGTGGGCCTGGTGCTGCAGTTCGGATTGATGCACCTTGAGGCGCGCCAGCAAGCCATTGAAGGCGGTAGTCAGGTGGCCGACCTCGTCGCGACGCACCACCGGCAGTGGTGACAGCGGCATTTCGCCGCGGGTCATGCGGTCGGCCAGGTCGGCGGCGCGGCGCAGCGGGCGGAAGAACCAGAGATAGGCCAGGCCGATGATCACGAAGATGGCGGCGGCCTGGATCAGGCTGCCGCGGGCGATCAGGTGGCGCATGCGGTCCACCGTGGGCAAGGCCGCAGCCAATGGCAGGCTGGCGATGACGAACCAACTGGTGCCGTCGACGCTGGCCATGGCCTTGATCTCGTTGCCGCCATTGGCGCTGCGGCCCACGCCGTTGCCGCGAAAGCCGGTCAGCGCCTGGTCCAGCAGCGTGTCGCTACCGGGCGCCGGGAGCGGGGTAAATACCAGCACCGGGTCGTTGGCGGCAATCACCAGCCGCCGCGTGGGCGACACCAGCATGAAGCTGCCGGAGGGGCCCAGGCGCGCCTGCTGCAGGTGTTCCAGGAAACCCGGGGCGTCCAGTTCGGTGACGCCGCCCAGCACGCCCACCACTTGGCCGTGCGCATCCTGCACCGGCGTCATGATAGGCAACACCGGCTTGGGCCAGAGCGGGCCTTGCAGCGGTTCGCCGATGACGCTGGCGCCCTCCAGCACCCGTGCGTAGTCGGGTGAGCCGATCAACGACATGGCGCGGTGGTCGGGCAGGGCGGGCGAATCGGCAATGATCATGCCGCTGCGGTCGGCGTAGAACAGGCCTTGCAGGAACAGCGCCTGCAGGTCGCGGCGCTCGCGTAGCCAGATGCGCATGGCCTGCGAATCGGCGCGCACTGTGCCGGGCAGTTGTTCGGCCAGCCGCTCCAGGTATTGGCGTCGCTCCGCGATGCGATAGCCGATGTCTTGCGCCAGATAGCTGGCGATGGTGCTCTGCTGGGTGGCGGCGACTTCGCTCTGGTCGGACTCGAGGAAGTCGATCAGGATGTTATAGCGCACGATGGCGCTGGAGACGACGACAAAGATGCCGAACAGCGTCAGGCGCGTGATGAGACTGTTGGTGAAACGCTTGATCTTCATCGGCGGCTGGTTTGGGTTTATTGTTCCGCTGCGAGGTCTGCTGGCAGCCACGCCGCCATTGTGCCACTTGTGCTGCCCGACTGCCTTTACATGTTCAGGCGGCCTCCGCATGTTCGACCATCAGTTGCACCGTGGTCTTGCCGTTGTATTCGTTGGCATCCAGCCGGAACGCCACCCGCGCATGCTCGGGCAGCGACTCGGCGTGGCCGAACCAGATGGCGTCGTAACGCTGGCCATCCTTCTCGAGCAGCAGTTTCAGGTGTTTTTCCTTGAGCACGCGCTGGTTGAGCACACGGAAGGTATCGCAGAATACCGGCGGCGCAAAGCCCTGGCCCCATACCTGTTCATCCATGACCCCGATGAATTGCACCGAATAGTGGGCATCTTCGAGCACCCCATCGGTTTCGATCACGCGCTCCAGCTGGTTTTGCGTGAGCCAGTCGCGCCCGACCGCTTCGAACGCCTGCGAGAAGGCGTCGAAGGATTCGGCGTGGATGGTCAACCCGGCCGCCATCGCATGGCCGCCAAACTTGGTGATGACCGAGGGCGCGTGCTTGGACACCAGGTCCAGCGCGTCGCGCAGGTGGAAGCCGCCGATCGAGCGGCCCGAGCCCTTGATGAAGCCTTCGTCGCCCGGGGCGAAGGTGATGGTCGGACGGTAGAACTTGTCCTTCAGGCGTGAGGCGACGATGCCGATCACGCCTTGGTGCCAGGAGGGATCGAAGACCGAGATGGTGCGGCGGTCGGCCGGGTTGAAGTCGTCCAGCAGGATCATCGCGGTGTCCTGCATGCCGGCCTCGATGTCGCGCCGCTCGCGGTTGATGGCGTCGAGTTGCTGGGCAATGGTCCAGGCCCGCCCTTCGTCATCGGTGACCAGGCATTCGATGCCCAGCGACATGTCGGCCAGCCGGCCGGCGGCGTTGAGGCGTGGGCCGACCGCAAAACCGAGGTCGAACGGCGTGGCGCGGCGGGCTTCACGGCCGGCCGCGCGAAACAGGGCGGCGATGCCGGGATGCATGCGGCCGCTGCGCATGCGCTTGAGGCCTTGCGCCACCAGGATGCGGTTGTTGGCGTCGAGCTTGACGACGTCGGCCACCGTGCCCAGCGCGACCAGGTCGAGCAGGTTGCCCAGCGGCGGCTGGTTCTTGACGTCGAAGATGCCGCGCTGGCGCATTTCGGCGCGCAACGCCAGCAGCACATAGAACATCACGCCCACCCCGGCCAGGTTCTTGCTCGGGAAGCCGCACTCGGGCTGGTTCGGATTGACGATCACGCGCGCGTCCGGCAGCGAGTCGCCCGGCAGGTGGTGGTCGGTCACCACCACGTCGATGCCACGCCGCCTGGCTTCGGCCACGCCGTCGATACTGGCGATGCCGTTGTCGACGGTGACGATGATGTCGGGCGCTTTCTCGCGCACGGTCAGTTCGACGATCTCGGGCGTGAGGCCATAACCGTATTCGAAGCGGTTGGGTACGATGTAGTCGACCTGCGCGCCCAGCATGCGCAAGCCGCGCAGCCCGACGGCGCAGGCGGTGGCGCCGTCGCAGTCGTAGTCGGCCACGATCACCAGCTTCTTGCCGTCGGCGATGGCATCGGCCAGGTAGCGCGCCGCGGCGTCGATATGCAGCAGGCCTGACGGCGGGATCAGCGACTGCAATTCGCTGGCCAGCTCGCGCGCGCTCGACAGCCCGCGCGCGGCATATACCCGCGCCAGCACCGGGTGCACGCCTTCGGCGATCAGTTGGTCGGCCTGCTGCGCCGAATAGGGACGGGTGGTGATGCGAATCATGCGGCCAATCGTGAGAGGGAGGGTTTGACCCAGAACTTGCGCAGGTTGGCGCGACCGGTGCCGAATTGCCGGACCCGGTCCGAGCCGGTCAGCACCAGCTCGATGCGGTCGATGGCGCCGGCCCGCAGGGCGTCCAGCAGCGGCGCCAGCCAGTCGCGGTCGAGTTCTTCCACGCGTTGCAGCCACAGCCCCCATTCTTCGGCCAGCGCCAGCTCGATCAGCGTATCCAGCGCCAGCAGGCGCGGGCCGGAGGCGGCGACGAGTGCGCCCAGCTCTGCCGCACCGCCCTGGCCCAGCGGCAGTTGCCAGCCGCCGGGTGCAACACTGGTGGCGCCGGGTTTGGCGCCGGTATCGGCGCCGGCATTGCTGCCGCCCCAGAGCCAGATCGAATTGACGGTCTTCAGGCCGCGCGCCTCGCGCTCTTCGTTGAGCGCCTCGGTGAACCACTGCATCTGCACTTCATTTTGCAGCTTGCGCCAGGCCAGCTCACCCGGGCCTTCCGGCATCCAGATGTCGACGTTGCGCCCGCTGGCCGCGCCCGGGGTCGAGGTGCGCAGGCCGGCCCAGGCATCGGCGCGGATGAACCAGGTGCGGGCGTCGCCATAGATCAGTTCGTAGCCCAACTCGACAAACAGCGGGGCGGCGGCGTCGAACAGCTTCTGCGACTGGGCCTGTTCCAGTTGCAGCTGGCCGACGTCGGTCAGCACCAGGTGGTCGCGCGCGACATGGATATGCGCCGGGTGCAGGACGAACCAGTGGCCTTCGCGGGCGCCATGGCCGAAGCGCTGCATCAGCGCGCTGGCCGCTGGCGGACTGCTGTCCGGCGTACTGCGGGTCAGGCCGAAGTGCTGTGCCAGCCAGTGTTCGTGCGGCAGCGCACGCGAAAACGGATCACAGGCCTGGGGCGGCGCAGTCTGCCCGGCACGCGCCAGCAGCATGGCCAGCGCCGGTGCGCTGGCCTGGCGCAACAGGTCGCGGGCCAGTTCGGCTGGCGGCAGGGCGAAGGGGATCAATACAGTGAGTTGATTCATGGGGCGCTATTTTAGCGGCTCGCGAGGTATTGGTTATGGTTTCGTCCAGGCACGCTTGGCGCGTTGCCGCACCAGCATCCTCACGCTCTCCGGCATGGGCGTGCGCGCACCGTTGACTTCGGCCGACAGCCACAGGCTGTCATCGAAGTGCTGCAGCATGCGGGTGGTGATGAAGCGGCTGCGGATGGCGTTGACGTGGCGGTCGCCCTGGGCCGTCTGCTGGGTGATGTAGAAACGCTGCGGCACCACCAGGTGCAGATGCTCGCGGGCGCGGGTCATCGCCACGTACAGCAGGCGCCGTTCTTCGGCGATCTCGGCTTCGCTGCCGGTGGCCAGGTCGGACGGAATGCAGCCGTCAACTACGTTGAGGACATGCACCGAGCGCCATTCCTGGCCCTTGGCGGAGTGGATGGTGGAGAGGGTGAGGTAGTCCTCGTCGCGATAGGGTGGGGCCGAATAGTCGCTGCTGGACTCGGGCGGGTCCAGCGTCAGCTCGGTGAGGAATTTCTCGCGCGAGGCATAGCCGGCGGCCAGCGCCGCCAGTTGTTCGATGTCGGCGCTACGGGCGCTGGCGTCGTCGTAGCGGCGTTCCAGCTGCGGCAGGTACCAGTCGCGCGCCACATTGATGTCGGTCGGCCAGGGCGCCCCGGCACGGCGCATCAGCGCATAGGCGTCGGCGAAGGCCTGCCATTCCAGCGCAATGCTGGAGGGGGCGCTGAAATTGAGCAGCGCATCGGCCGGGTCGCCGGCGCCGGTCATGGCGTCGAGCGCTTTGCGGGCGGTGGCCGGACCGACCCCGGGGATCAGCTGCAAGGCCCGAAAGCCCGCCATGCGGCCATGCGGGTTGTGGGCCAGCCGTAGCAGCGAGAGCAGGTCCTTGATGTGAGTGCTTTCCAGAAATTTCAGGCCGCCGAACTTGACGAAGGGAATATTGCGGCGGGCCAGTTCCAGCTCCAGCGCGGCGCTGTGGGTGGCGGTGCGAAACAGCACCGCCTGCGACTTGAGGGTAAGGCCCTGTTCGCGATGGGCCAGCACCCGGTTGGCGATCCAGCGCGCCTGCTCGGCTTCGTCGGGGATCACCACCAATTGCGGCTTCTGCGACGACGGGGTGTCGCTCCACAGGTGCTTGTGATGGCGTTCGGGAGCGTCGGCGATGACCGCATTGGAGGCCGCCAGGATCGGTTGCGTCGAGCGGTAGTTGCGTTCCAGCGTGACCACTGCGGCCTGGCGCGAAAACAGATCCGGAAAGTCGAGGATGTTGCGCACCGTGGCGCCACGGAACGAATAGATCGACTGGGCGTCGTCGCCCACCGCGGTCACGCCGGCGCCGTCGGGCTTGAGGCGGTGCAGGATGTCGGCCTGCAGGCGGTTGGTGTCCTGGTATTCGTCGACCAGCACATGGTCGAAGCGCTGACCCATGTGCTGCGCCAGTTCGGGCTCCGACAGCAGGTCGGCCCAGTACAGCAGCAGGTCGTCGTAGTCGAGCACGTGCTGCTGTTCCTTGGCATCGACGTAGCGCGAGAAGAGATCGGCCAGTTGCCGTTCCCATTCGCGGCACCAGGGAAACTGGCTGGCCAGCAGTTGGCCCAGTTCGGCGCGGGTGTTGACGGCGCGCGAGTAGATCGCCAGGCAGGTGCCCTTGAGCGGAAAGCGCTTGTCGGTCGACGACAGGCCCATTTCGTGGCGCAACAGGCCGATCAGGTCTTCGGAGTCGCCCCGGTCCTGGATGGTGAAGTCCGGTTCCAGCCCGATCTGCACGGCATAGTCACGCAGCAGCCGGGCGCCGACGGCGTGGAAGGTGCCCGACCAGGGCAGCGCAGGCGGCGCGGCCTCGGGCGCCAGTTGCAGCACTTGCCGGATCACCTGGCCGACGCGCCGCCCCATGTCGGCCGCGGCCCGGCGCGAAAAGGTGAGCAGCAGCATGCGCTGCGGGTCGGCGCCGTCGAGGATCAGGCGCGCCACCCGGTGCGCCAGCGTGTTGGTCTTGCCCGAGCCGGCGCCGGCCACGATCAGCAAGGGGCGTTGCTGGTCCGGCGGCAGGCGGCCGTCGTGGTCGACGGCGGCGCGCTGCTGCGGGTTCAGGCGGGCGAAGGGATCGGTGTGGAGTTCGGTGTGGAGTTCGGTGGACATGGTGTGCAGGATGAGCAGGCAGTCGGCCAACTTTAGCCGACGTGATGGCGATACTGTATATATAACCAGTTCTTGCTGCAAGCAGTGAACCAGTACGCCGCATTACGCTCTACAGCGCACTGGGGCCAAGCGCGGCAGCAGGTCCATTCTGTGGCAAACTGCGCGCTTCGCCTCGCCCTCGGGGTCAATCACGGAGCAATTTTGAGTTTGATAAAAAACCTGCCGTTCGAGTGGCTGGTCGGCATCCGCTATACGCGTGCCGGCAAGCGCAGCGGCCGTAACAGTTTCATTTCGTTCATTTCCCTCATTTCGATGGCTGGCATCGGGCTCGGCGTGGCAGCGCTGATCGTGGTGCTGTCGGTCATGAACGGCTTCCAGAAGGAAGTGCGTGACCGCATGCTGTCGGTGCTGGCGCATATCGAGGTGTTCGACGCCTCCGGCGCCATGCACGACTGGCAGGCGGTGGCCAAGCAGACCTTCCAGAACAAGGAAGTGCTGGGCGCGGCGCCCTATGTCTCGGCCCAGGCCATGATGACGCGCGACGACAGCGTGCGCGGGGTGATGGTGCGCGGCGTGCTGCCGGACGAAGAACCGAAGGTGTCGGATGTGGCCAGCAAGGTCATCAAGGGCAGTTTCGGTTCGCTCAAGGCGGGTGAGTTCAATATCGTGCTCGGCAGCGAACTGGCGCGCGGCCTGCGCGTGGGCGTGGGCGACAAGGTTACGCTGATCGCACCCCAGGGACAGGTCACACCGGCCGGCGTGCTGCCGCGCCTGAAGCAGTTCACGGTGGGGGGGATCTTCGAGGCCGGGCATTTCGAATTCGATTCGTCGCTGGCCTTCATCCAGATGCAGGACGCCGAGACCTTGTTCCGGCTGGACGCCCCCAGTGGCGTGCGGCTGCGCATCCGCGACATGCTGGAAGCGCCGCAGGTGACCCAGCAACTGGCTTCGACGCTGTCGGGCGACCTGTATCTGCGCGACTGGTCGCAGCAGAACAGCAACTGGTTCGCCGCCGTCAAGACCGAGAAGCGGATGATGTTCATCATCCTCACCCTGATCATCGCGGTGGCGGCTTTCAACCTGGTCTCGACGCTGGTCATGACGGTTACCGACAAGCAGGCCGACATCGCCATCCTGCGCACGCTGGGAGCTTCGCCGGCCTCGATCATGAAGATCTTCGTGATCCAGGGCGCACTGGTGGGGCTGATCGGCACCGCCGTGGGCATCGGCCTGGGCGTGGCGGTGGCGCTCAACATCGATGTCGTGGTGCCGGCCATCGAGCGCGCCTTCCATGTACAGTTCCTGCCCAAGAGCATCTATGTGATCTCGGAGTTGCCGTCCGATCTGATCTGGTCGGACGTCTATACCATCGGCGCGCTGGCCGTGGTGCTGGCGTTCCTGGCGACCTTGTATCCCAGCTGGGCCGCGGCCCGTGTCAAACCGGCGGAGGCCCTGCGTTATGAATGATGTGATCGACCAAGAACCGGTAGTGCTGGCCGCGCGCGGCCTGGGCAAGACTTTTTCGCAGGGCAAGTATTCGGTGAAGGTGCTGCAGGGCGTCGACATCGACGTGCGGCGTGGCGAGCAGGTGGCCATCGTCGGCGCCTCAGGCTCGGGCAAGTCGACGCTGTTGCATTTGCTGGGTGGGCTCGATACGCCCACCACCGGCACCGTGCAGTTGCATGGGCGCGACTTCGCCACCCTGGGCGAATCGGCCCGGGGCCAGTTGCGCAACCAGTCGCTGGGTTTCGTCTACCAGTTCCACCATCTGCTGCCCGAGTTCTCGGCGCTGGACAACGTGGCCATGCCGCTGATGATCCGTCGCGTCAAGCGCGGCGAGGCGCAGCAGCAGGCGCGCGAGATATTGGCCCGGGTCGGCCTGGAACAGCGGGTGTCGCACGTGCCGGGCGAGCTGTCCGGCGGCGAGCGTCAACGGGTGGCGCTGGCGCGCGCGCTGGTGACGCGTCCGGCCTGCGTGCTGGCCGACGAGCCCACCGGCAACCTCGACCGTGGCACCGCCGACCGCACCTTTGCGCTGATGATGGAGTTGTCGGCCACGCTGGGCACGGCCTTTGTCATCGTCACGCACGACAATGAACTGGCCGGGCGCTGCAAGCGTCTGTTGCGCCTGTCGGAGAACGGTTTGCAGCCTGGCTGACTGTCGCGAGAGGGGGCTGTCGGCGGCAATCGCCGAACGGCCTCATAATAGTGCCTAGCGTCATGTCGTCTGCGTCCCTCGGGCGCAGACGCTTTTTATTTATCCGTAGAACTGCAATCACACCATGAATAACCGCCAATGGCTGGAAACGCTGGTCGGCTTCGACACCACCAGCCGCAACTCCAATCTCGACCTGATCGCCACGCTGCGCGACAGCCTGGAACAACAGGGCATCAAGCCCTGGTTCGCCCACAACAAGGAAAAGACCAAGGCCAACCTGTTTGCCACGCTGCCGGCGACCGCCGGCGATGCCGCTGGCAGCACGGATGGCGGCATCGTGTTGTCCGGTCATACCGACGTGGTGCCGGTGGACGGACAGAAGTGGGACACCGACCCCTTCAAGCTGACCGAGAAGGATGGCGCATTGTTCGGGCGCGGCACCTGCGACATGAAGGGTTTCATCGGCACGGCCATGGCGCTGGTGCCTGAATTCCTGGCCATGCCGCGCGTCAAGCCGATGCACCTGGCATTTTCGTACGACGAGGAAATCGGCTGCATCGGCGCGCCGGTGATGCTGGAAGAAATCGTTCGTCGCGGCATCAAGGTCGACGGTTGCGTAGTGGGCGAGCCGACCAACATGAATGTGGTGGTGGCGCACAAGGGCATCAACGTGTTCGCCTGCAAGGTGCATGGCAAGTCGGCCCATTCGTCGCTCACGCCCCAGGGCTGCAACGCCATCGAGCACTCGGCGCGGTTGATCTGCGCGATTCGCGACTTCGCCGATGCGTACAAGGCCAACGGTCCCTACGATCAGTTCTTCGACGTGCCGTTTACCACCATGACCACCAACCAGATTCGCGGCGGCATTGCGGTCAACACCATTCCCGAGCTGTGCGAATTCACTTATGAATTCCGCAACCTGCCGGGTATGACGGTGGGCGACATCCAGGCCCAGATCGACAACTACGTGCGCGATGTGCTGCTGCCCAAGATGAAGCTGGAGTTCGCCGATGCCCGCATCGAGATCGACAACTTCGCCGGCAGCCCGGCGCTGGAAGCGGCCGAACAGGCGGCCATGACCGAACTGGTGCGTGCGCTGACCGGCGACCGTGAAACCCGCAAGGTGGCCTATGGCACCGAAGCCGGGCTGTTCCAGCAGATCGGCATTCCGACCATCGTCTGCGGTCCCGGCGATATCGGCAACGCCCACAAGCCCAACGAGTTCGTGACGCTGGATCAACTGGCCAACTGCGAACAGTTCCTGCGTCGCCTGGGCAAGTCGCTGCAGGCCGCCTGAGACAACGGGGTGTAAGTAAAAGGACGCAGCACGTTGCGTCCTTTTTTATTGGGCGTGGCGTCCGAATTCGGTTTTGCGGTCGTCTTTGCAAGTGTTAAGGCGGCGCGGCCTCGGGTTAGGCGCTACACTTCCGCATACGGGGCGCGGCATGCCCTCCAGAAGCATCGAAGACGATGCCGGTCGGCGCCGCATCAGGTTTGAAGCAGTCCAGCGCAAGTTTTGATTTCAACGCATATCCATGTGGGTCGACACGCATTGCCATCTCGATGCCGGTGAATTCGGTGCCCGTTCTGCCGCTGTCGCAGAGCAGGCCGCCGCCGCTGGCGTGGGCGCGATCGTCATTCCGGCCATCGCCCGTTTCAATTTCGACACCGTCGCGCAACTAGCGCGCGCAGTCGGCAACGGCGTCTACGCGCTGGGTATCCATCCACTGTTCGTGCCGACCGCGCAGGAGTCAGATCTGGTCGCCTTGCGCGCCGCTGTCGCCCGCGCCATGGACGATCCGCTGTTCGTCGGCATCGGCGAGATCGGGCTTGATTTCTTCGTGCCGCAGCTGAAAGAGCCCGCCATGCGCGAGAAACAGGAGCTGTTTCTGGCCGAGCAGCTCAAGCTGGCGCGCGATTTCGCGCTGCCGGTGCTGCTGCATGTGCGCCGTTCGCAAGACATCGTCCTCAAGCATTTGCGCCGCATCCGCGTGCCGGGTGGCATCGCGCACGCTTTCAATGGCAGCTTCCAGCAGGCCGAAGCCTATATCGGGCTGGGGCTGCACCTGGGTTTCGGCGGCGCCATGACGTTTCCAAGGGCGCTGCAGATTCGGCGCCTGGCCAGCGACCTGCCGCTGTCGTCGCTGGTGCTGGAGACCGACGCCCCTGATATCGCGCCGGCCTGGCGTCATCCCGAAGTCAATACGCCGGACCAGATTCCGCGCATCGGCCAGACCCTGGCCGAGTTGCGCGGCATGACGCCGGATCAGATCGCCAGCGCCAGCACGGCGGCGGCGCTGGCCGCCTTGCCGCGCCTGGCGCATTCGGGATTGGCGCTCTGATGCGAAGTCTCATCATCGGCTTTGCGCTCGGTATCGGCCTGTTGCAGACGCAGGCGCAACTGCCCGGCATCGAATGGTATGTGCTGGGACTGCTGCTGGCGGCGTTGCTGGGCTACACCGCCTGGCGCTTCTGGAAACCCATGCTGCGCGTGCCCTTGCTGCTGACCTGCGGCGCCTGGCTGGGTTTCCTGTGGGCCGCCGCCTTCGCGCACTATTATCTCGACCAGGAATTGCCGAAGGCATGGGAAGGGCGCGACATCACCGTCATCGGCACCGTGGCCGACCTGCCGGATCGCACAGCGCTGGGGGTACGGTTTCGTTTCGATGTCGAGCAGGTGGTGATGCAGGGGCTGGTGGTGCCGCAGGTGCCGCCACGGCTGGCGCTGGCCTGGTACGGCAACCGCCGGGTGCAGGCGCCCGCCGAGGATGGCGAAGAGGCTGCTCCGGCGCGCCAGATGGCGGGCGACCTCAGGCCCGGCGCGCGCTGGCGCCTGACGGTGCGCCTGAAGCGTCCGCACGGGCACGCCAATCCGGATGGTTTCGATTATGAAGTCTGGTTGCTGCAGGACGACGTGCGCGCCACCGGCTATGTGGTGGATGCCGCCGGCTCCGGGCCAGGCACCGGCAATCACCGGCTGGATGCCTTTGTCTGGACGCCGTCGCACGTCATCGAACTGGCGCGTGGCTGGTTGCGCGACCGCATCATGACGGCGCTGTCCGGCCAGCCCTATGCGCCGGTGGTGGCGGCGTTGGTGATGGGCGACCAGCGTGGCATCAGCCAGGCCGACTGGGGCGTGTTCCAGCGTACCGGCATCGGCCACCTGATGGCGATATCGGGTTTGCATATCACCATGCTGGCGGGCCTGGCCGGGGCGCTGGCCAGCTGGTTGTGGCGTCGCTCACGGGTGGCCGGCAGGCGCCTGCCCCTGATCATGCCGGCGCAGAAGGTGGCCGTGATCGCCGGTATCGGCACCGCCTTGTTATATGTGCTGCTGGCCGGTTTCGAGGTGCCGGCGCAGCGTACCTTCTACATGCTGCTGGTGCTGGGCGTGGCGTTCTGGAGCGGGCGCTTCGTGCGCATCTCGCTGGTGCTGTGCCTGGCGCTGGGCGCGGTCCTGCTGCTCGATCCGTGGTCGGTATTGTGGCCGGGGTTCTGGCTGTCGTTCGGCGCCGTGGCGCTGCTGCTGTATGGCACGGTGGGGCGCATGCGTCCGCATCATGCGATGCAGGCCGCCGCCAGCGTGCGCTGGTGGCAGAAGCTATGGTTGTCGATCAAGACCGGCGCGCGTGCCCAGTACCTGGTTACGCTGGGTCTGGTGCCGCTGACGATGCTGTTGTTCGGACAATATTCGCTGGTCAGCCCGATTGCCAACGCGGTGGCGATTCCCCTGGTGGGCCTGGTGATCACGCCGCTGTCGCTGTTCGGCAGCGTGTTGCCGGCGTTTGCCGCCGAATGGGTGCTGCTGGTGCCGCATGCGCTGCTGGCCTGGCTGGCGGGCTTTCTGCAGTGGCTCGACCAATGGCCGTTTGCCGTGTGGCGCGCGCCGCTGCCGAGCTGGTGGATGTTCTTGCTGGCCGCTGGCGGCACCGCGCTGGTACTGGCGCCACGCGGCTGGCCTGCGCGCTGGCTGGGCTGGTTCGGCTGGCTGCCGCTGCTGCTCAATCCGGCGACTGCGCCGGCCGATGGCAACCTGCGCGTGACCGCGTTCGATATCGGCCAGGGCATGGGGCTGCTGGTGGAAACGCCGGGCCACCGCTTGCTGTACGACACCGGCCCGGCTTACGGCACCCATTCCGATGGCGCCTCGCGGGTGATCTTGCCGTACCTGCGGGCGCGCGGAATCGACCGGCTCGACCGGGTAGTGATTTCGCATAGCGACATCGATCATTCCGGCGGGGCGCTGTCGCTGTTTGGCGCAGTGGAGGTCGACAGTGTCTATTCGTCGTTGCCGGCCGGGCACCCGATTCAGCGGGCCTCGCCCCATCACCAGCGCTGCGAGGCGGGCCAGTCGTGGAACTGGGACGGCATCGGCTTCACCATGCTGCACCCCACGGCGCAGAGTTACGAAAGCGACAAGTGGAAGCCCAATGCCCGCAGTTGCGTTTTGAAGGTGCAGATCGGCCGCCAGGCTATCCTGCTGGCGGGCGACATCGAGGCCTTGCAGGAAGAACACCTGGTCGAGGGGCCCAACGCCGATCAATTGCGGGCCACGGTCTTGCTGGCGCCGCATCACGGCAGCAATACCTCGTCGACCGAACCTTTCCTGCGCGCCGTGCATCCCGAGCTGGCGTTGTTCCAGGTGGGCTATCGCAACCGGTTCGGCCATCCGCGGCCCGAGATCGATGCGCGCTACCGGGCGCTGGGTATCCGCACGCTGCGCACCGACCAGTCGGGCGCCATCACGCTCAATTTCGGCGACCAGCTGGTGGCCGAAGAGTATCGCCAGGAGCACGCGCGTTACTGGTATGGCCGCTGAGCGGGCATTTCGCGATCTGAAAAAATAGCACGCTCGCGGCGCCGGCCGTTTTGCTATGCTGGCCGGCATTGCCGCCTGCCAGCCTGACCAGACGATGTCGCTCCCCATCCTTCATTTTGTCCATGCCAACAGTTATCCCGCCGGGACCTATGGCATGTTGTTCGAACAACTGCGCCAGCACTACGACGTACGGGCCTTGCCGCTGCATGCGCACAATCCGCGCTTCCCGGTCGATGACGGCTGGCGCCGCCTGGCCTGCGAGCTGGTGGAAGAACTGGAGCGCAGCTATCCGGCGCCGGTGATCCTGGTGGGGCATTCGATGGGCGGCATCCTGGCCCTGATGGCAGCGCGCCAGCGTCCCGATCTGACGCGTTGCGTGGTCTTGCTCGATTCGCCGATCGTGGCCGGTTGGCGCGCCTCGGCGCTGCGACTGGCCAAGCTGTTGCGGCTCGATGGCCGGCGCTCGCCGGCGGCCGCCTCGGCGCGCCGGCGCAATGCCTGGCCCGATATCGAAAGCGCCTACCAGCATTACGCCGCCAAGGCCCTGTTCGCAGCGTGGCCGCAGCGGGTCTTGCGCGATTATGTCGAGCACGGGGTGGAACAGAGCGGGCAGGGCGGGGTGCGGCTGCGCTTTACGCGTGAGGCCGAGACCCAGGTCTATCGCACCATTCCGCATCACCTGGGACGGCTCAGCACGCGGCCGTTCCCGGTGCCGGTCGGTTTTATCGGTGGCGTCGATTCGGCCGAGTGCCGCCTGGCCGGGCTGGATGCCACGCGCCGGTTGGTGGGCGGGCACTTCCTGCAAATCCCCGGTGGTCATCTGTTTCCGATGGAGTCGCCGCTGGCGGCCGCTGCCGCCACCCATGCGATGATCGGCCAGTTGCTGGCGGCCGGGCAGGGCGCTCCCGCGCGCTGATGTTCTTGCCTGGCAATATCGGGCGCGGCGGGCGGGCCAATTATCGGCGCAGGGGGGATTAAAAAAGCGAGCGCTTTGGGGTATAATTTCAATTTCCCGCATGTGCCGTTCGGCACTCATCTGTAATGACCAAGTTTGTATTTGTCACTGGCGGCGTCGTGTCTTCCCTGGGTAAAGGGATCGCCGCCGCGTCCCTGGCTGCGATCCTCGAATCGCGTGGCCTCAAAGTCACCCTCCTCAAGCTCGATCCGTACATCAACGTCGATCCCGGCACGATGAGCCCATTCCAGCACGGCGAGGTGTTCGTCACCGACGACGGCGCCGAGACCGATCTCGACCTGGGCCACTACGAGCGCTTTATCTCGGCCAAGATGAAGAAGGTAAACAACTTCACCACTGGCCAGATCTATGAATCGGTGATCCGCAAGGAACGTCGCGGCGAGTATCTCGGCAAGACCGTGCAGGTGATCCCGCACGTGACCAACGAGATCCAGGATTTCATCCATCGCGGCGCCGAAGGCTTCGAAGTTGCCCTGGTGGAAATCGGCGGCACCGTCGGTGATATCGAGTCCCTGCCGTTCCTCGAAGCAGCGCGCCAACTGAGCCTGCGCTCGGGCCGCAATGCAGCCGCTTTCGTGCATCTGACGCTGGTGCCTTTCCTGGCCTCGGCCGGTGAGCTCAAGACCAAGCCGACCCAGCACAGCGTGCAGAAGCTGCGCGAAATCGGTATTTTGCCGGATGCGTTGCTGTGCCGCGCCGACCGTCGCATTCCCGACGACGAGCGCGACAAGATCTCGCTCTTCTCCAACATCGCCACCGATGCCGTCATCTCGGTGTGGGATGCAGACAGCATCTACAAGATCCCGCAGATGCTGCACGACCAGGGCCTGGACACCATCATCTGTGAAAAGCTGGGCCTGTCGCCCAAGCCGGCCGACCTGTCGATGTGGGACAAGCTGATCGATGCGCAGAACAATCCTTCGCACGAAGTCACCATCGGCATGGTGGGCAAGTATGTCGACCTGACCGAGTCCTACAAGTCGCTGACCGAGGCGTTGCGCCACGCCGGCATCCATACCGGTAGCCGCGTCAACATCGAGTACCTCGACTCCGAAGAGATCGAGGCGACCGGTACCGACACGCTGGCCAAGTACGACGCCATCCTGGTACCGGGCGGTTTCGGCAAGCGCGGCGTGGAAGGCAAGATCGCCGCGGCCCGTTATGCCCGCGAAAACCAGGTGCCGTACCTGGGCATCTGCCTGGGCATGCAAGTGGCGCTGCTCGAATATGCGCGCAACAAGGCCGGCCTGCCGCAAGCCAACTCGACCGAGTTCGATCCCGACACGGCGCAACCGGTCGTGGCGCTGATCGACGAATGGCAGAACCACGACGGCAAGGTCGAGCGTCGCGACGCCAATTCCGACCTGGGCGGCACCATGCGCCTGGGCGCGCAGACCTGTGACGTCAAGCCCGGCACGCTGGCCGCCGAGATCTATGGCAACACCGTGACCGAGCGTCATCGTCACCGCTATGAAGCCAACAACTTCTACCTGACTCGGGTGGAAGAAGCGGGCATGGTGGTGTCGGCCCGTACGCCGACCGAAGACCTGTGCGAAATCATGGAGTTGCCACGCAGCGGCGACAATTCGCATCCTTGGTACCTGGGCGTGCAGTATCACCCCGAGTTCAAGTCGACGCCGCGCGACGGCCATCCGCTGTTCATTTCGTTCATCCGTGCTGCGCTGTCGCATCATGACGCAAGCGCAAAGGGCAAAGCATGAAACTGTGCGGTTTTGAGATCGGGCTCGATCAGCCATTCTTCCTGATCGCCGGCACCTGTGTCATCGAGTCGGAGCAGATGGCTATCGATACGGCCGGCATCCTCAAGGAAATCACCGGTGAGCTGGGCATTCCGTTCATCTACAAGTCGTCCTTCGACAAGGCCAACCGTTCGTCGGGCTCGTCGTTCCGCGGCCTGGGCATGGAGCGTGGCCTGGAGATCCTGGCCAAGGTGCGCCAGCAGATCGGCGTGCCGGTATTGACCGACATCCACGACATCGAAGAGATCAAGCCGGTCGCGGCGGTGGTCGACGTGCTGCAGACGCCGGCCTTCCTGTGTCGCCAGACCGATTTCATCCGCGCCTGTGCGCAATCGGGCAAGCCGGTCAACATCAAGAAGGGCCAGTTCCTGGCCCCGCACGACATGGTCAACGTGATCGACAAGGCGCGCGCCGCCGCTGGCGAAGCGGGCCTGCCGGTCGACAACTTCATGGCATGCGAACGCGGCGTCTCGTTCGGCTACAACAACCTGGTGTCCGACATGCGCAGCCTGGCCATCATGCGCGAGACCGGCGCCCCCGTGGTGTTCGATGCCACCCACTCGGTGCAATTGCCGGGCGGCCAGGGTACCTCGTCGGGCGGCCAGCGCGAATTCGTGCCGGTACTGGCGCGTGCCGCCATCGCTACCGGCATCGCGGGCGTGTTCATGGAAACCCATCCCAACCCGGCCGAAGCCAAGTCGGATGGCCCCAATGCGGTGCCGCTGGCGCGCATGAAGGAACTGCTGGCGACCATGGTCGAACTGGATCGGGTGGTCAAGAAAGCCGGTTTCCTGGAAACCAATTTCGCCTGATAGCAACAAACGGCTGCCGCTGGCGGCCGTTTCATCGTGTGCAGGGGGCGGGTTCAAACCAAGCCCGTTTGCACCGGATGCACCCGCCAACAATTTTTAAAACCTTGATGGAGATTTGGAATGAGTGCAATCGTTGACATCATCGGCCGCGAAGTGATCGACTCGCGCGGCAATCCCACGGTCGAATGCGACGTGCTGCTGGAATCCGGCGTGCTGGGTCGCGCCGCCGTCCCGTCGGGCGCATCCACCGGTTCGCGCGAAGCGATCGAACTGCGCGACGGCGACAAGAGCCGCTATTTCGGCAAGGGCGTGCTGCAAGCCTGCGAAAACATCAATACCGAAATCTCGGAAGCCATCATGGGCCTGGACGCCAATGAACAGGCTTTCCTGGACCGTACCCTGATCGACCTGGACGGCACCGAGAACAAGAGCCGCCTGGGCGCCAATGCCATGCTGGCCGTGTCGATGGCCGTGGCCAAGGCTGCCGCTGAAGAATCGGGCCTGCCGCTGTATCGCTATTTCGGCGGCAGCGGTTCGATGCAGATGCCGGTGCCGATGATGAACGTCATCAACGGCGGCGCGCACGCCGACAACAACCTGGATATCCAGGAATTCATGATCATCCCGGTCGGCGCACCGAGCTTCCGTGAAGCGCTGCGCTACGGCGCCGAGGTGTTCCATACCCTCAAGAAGATCCTGCACGACAAGGGCCTGGCCACGTCGGTCGGTGACGAAGGCGGTTTTGCGCCTAACGTTTCCAGCCATGAAGCCGCGATCCAGCTGATCATCGAAGCCATCGAAAAGGCCGGTTACGAGCCAGGCACCCAGATTGCCCTGGGCCTGGACTGCGCCGCCAGCGAGTACTACAAGGACGGCAACTATCACCTGGCCGGTGAAAACATGGTGCTCACGCCTGCGCAGAAGACCGGCCTGCTGGCATCGTGGTGCGACAAGTACCCGATCATCAGCATCGAAGACGGCATGGCCGAGAACGACTGGGCTGGCTGGAAGCTGTTGACCGAAACCCTGGGCAAGAAGGTGCAACTGGTGGGTGACGACCTGTTCGTGACCAACACCAAGATCCTGCAAGAGGGTATCGACAAGGGCATCGGCAACTCGATCCTGATCAAGATCAACCAGATCGGCACCCTGACCGAGACTTTCGCCGCCATCGAAATGGCCAAGCGTGCCGGCTACACCGCCGTCATCTCGCACCGTTCCGGCGAAACCGAAGACTCGACCATCGCCGATATCGCGGTTGGCACCAACGCCCTGCAGATCAAGACCGGCTCGATGTCGCGTTCGGACCGCATGGCCAAGTACAACCAGCTGCTGCGCATCGAAGAGGATCTGGGCGACATCGCCACTTATCCAGGCCGCGCTGCGTTCTACAACCTGAAGTAAGCAGTCAGGGCGCGGTTTACGCCGCGCCCTCCGCGAAAGCTCCCGGCCATGCGCCTCATCATTCTTTGCCTGTCGTTGCTCCTGGTACTGATTCAGTATCCGCTTTGGCTCGGCAAGGGCGGATGGCTCAAGGTCTGGGAGCTGGACCGCCAGGCGCAGCAGGCACGCAAGAAGAACGAGGAGCTCAGGCAGCGCAATGCCAAGCTGGCCTCCGAAGTGGACGACCTCAAGCAGAGTCGTGGTGCGGTCGAAGAGCGTGCGCGCTTCGAGCTGGGCATGATCAAGCAGAACGAAGTCTTCGTGCAGGTGCTCGATGGCGCCTCCGGCAAACCCATGGCTTCGCCCAACCCCAATCCCTACATGCCCGGTTCAGGGCAGCCCAATAGCGTATCCGTCCCGGCCACCGCGCCCGAGGCCGCCAAGCCGGCGCCTTAGTTTTTCCATCCCATCCTGGTCTGGTCCCGATGAGCCTTGATACATCGCTGTCGTTGTTCGGCTTGACGACTACGCCGCTGGAGCTGCTGTCGTTCCTGCTGGCGGCGCTTACCGTATGGCTCAACATCCGCCAGAACCACTGGGCCTGGCTGTTTTCCATCCTGTCGTCGCTGCTGTACGCGGCCGTCTTTGCCAACGCGCGGCTGTATGGCGATTGCGGCCTGCAGTTCGTCTTCGTGGCGGTATCGATCTGGGGCTGGCATCAGTGGCTGCATGGCGGCACGGCGCAGCGCCAGCTTGAAGTGTCGCGGCTCTCGCGCATCGGGTGGATGCTCATGCCCCTGGTCTGGCTGGCCGGTTTCGGGCTGCTGTCGATGTTCCTGCGCCGCTTTACCGATACCGATGTGCCGCATATGGATGGCTTCCTGACGGCGGGCAGCTTGGTCGGGCAGTTCCTGCTGTCGCGCAAGAAGATCGAGAACTGGCTGGTCTGGATCGTGGTGGATGTGCTCTATGTCGGCCTGTACCTGTACAAGCACCTCACGCTGACCGCGATTCTGTATGGCCTGTTCGTGCTGATGGCGGTGGCGGGATGGCGGCGCTGGAAAGCTGAAAGCCTGGACAACTTTTCTTGAGACGTGCGGCGAACGACGCTGGGCCCTGACTTTCGTCAGGGCGACGGCGGTTGATTGAAACGTTTCCCGTCGTGCCGGCGAATGCCGGTACCCAGTGTCGTAACGCCCGAACTTACGACGCCACCGAACTTCCCGACCCGGCAGGATCGGCAAACACGATGCGGTTCTTGCCGGCGTCCTTGGCGCGATAGAGCGCCATGTCGGCGCGCTTGAGCAGGTCGGCCTGGGTCTCGCCGTTTTCGTGCAGGGCGACGCCGGCGCTGAAGGTGATCAACAGGCGCTGGCTCTCGTGCATGAAGATGCGCTTGGTCAGCTCGCGCTGGACCCGGGTGATGATCTGCACGGCATCCTGCGGGTCGGTCTCGGGCATCACCACCAGGAATTCTTCACCACCGAAACGGGCGATCACGTCCAGCTTGCGCAGGGTTTCCTTGATGACCTTGACCATGTGCACCAGCACTTCGTCGCCGGTGGCGTGGCCGTGGGTGTCGTTGATGCGCTTGAAATCGTCCAGGTCGAGCAGGGCGATGCACAACGGCGCATCGTGGCGCTGGGCGTTGCTGATCTCGCGTTCCAGCGATTCATCCATGCCGCGCCGGTTCAGGCTGCCGGTCAACTGGTCTTCCCGCACCAGTTCGCCCATCTGCACCAGTTGCGATTCGAGCGTCTGGATGCGCGCTTCGGCCCGTTCGACTTCCTGCTGCGCATCCTGCATGGCATCGCGCGAGCGCTCCGCCTCGACCTGCGCGTTCTGGGTCTCGCGCATGATGTCGGTGAGCACCGAATTGAGGTCGCTGATGTTGCCGGACTGGCTGATTTGCTGCGAAAAACCGCTGATGGTCTTCTGGTAATTGCTGGTGGTCGAGACCATCGCCGAAAGCCGGTCGACGAAGGTCAGCATCATGTTCTTGACCACCACCTTCTCTTCGGACAGCGTGTTCTTGAGCAGGCCTTGCTTGTAGATCACTTCCTTGAGGTTCTTGGTGGCGTCGGCCAGCGAGGTCTTGCTGATCGGGCCGGTGATCAAAGCCTGTACTGTCTCGATCTGGCTCGACAGCCACGAACCCGATTCCAGCAGGCCGTTGATGTTTTCCAGCAGCAGCAGGAACAGGCGCATCAGCAGTTCTTGCTGCTGGGCCATGTCGTCGGTCTTGAGTTCGATCTGGAAGCTCAGCTGCTTGATGCGGCTCGAGATCTCGTTCATGGCCTGTTCGGAAAAGGCCGTCTTCAGGTCCTGGCCGCCGTTGCGGGCCTCGTTGGCCAGTTCCGGCGCGTTTTCCAGCAAGGAGGGCAGGTTGAACACCAGCACCCGCGCCAGCAGCTCGCGCAGCATCTTCTCTTTCTTGCTGTCGCGGATGAACTGGCGTTCGAGGTCGACCGGCATCAACTCGCCATGGGGCACCGAGGGGCGACCGCTCCAGTTTTCTTCGGCGAATTCGGTGAGTTGGTGCTGGTATTGCTGCCAGTCGTCGGTTTCCTGGGCGCGCACCAGGCGGGTGCCCAGCATGCCGTTCTCGCCGGGCTGCTTGGCCAGGGTCGTGGCAAAATTCATCAGCACCGTCTCGGGCCGCACATCGGAGGCGGTGCCCTGGATTTCTTCGTAGGCGATGCGATACGCCTCGGGCGTGGGGGCGATACGACGGGTGCCTAGGCGTTGGAAGGCTTCGCGTGCGATTTCGACGGGTGTGAGCGTGGACGGTTTCTTGGACATGCGGCTGATGATCTTGTTGGTTTCGTGCCAGGCCGCACCTCCCCCGGAGACGGCATCGATTCGGGCGTCGGGCGCTCCAAAAATGACGCTTCATTTTACCGACAAGCCATTTTGGCCGGGGCGCTTTTTACCACGACTTGAGGTTGCTGCTCGCATGTGCGTCCCAAGTGTGGCTTTTATTCCACCAGTTTGTTTTTCAGGGCGTAATGCGTCAGCTCGGCGTTATGCCGCATCTTCATCTTCACCAATACTCGCGAGCGGTACATGCTGATGGTCTTGACCGAGAGCGACAGCTCGGCGGCGATGTCGCTGACGGTCTTGCCCGAGGCGATCATCACCATGGTCTGGTATTCGCGATCGGACAGCGTCTCGTGCAGCGGCGTGTCGTGGTCGAAGCCGATCTGGTTGGCCAGCTCCTGGGCCAGTGACGGGCTGATGTACTTGCGCCCGCTGGCCGCCTGCCGGATCGCCGCCAGCAGCTCGGCCGGTGCCACCTGCTTGTTCAGGAAGCCGGCAGCGCCCGCCTTGAGGGCGCGAATAGCGTATTGGTCTTCGCGATGGATCGACAGGATCAGCACCGGCAGTTGCGGGTGCTCCTTGCGGATCTGTTTGAGGATCTCGATGCCGCTGCGGTCCGGCAGCACGATGTCGAGCAGCATCACGTCGCCGTCGCCTTCGCGGGCCAGCTTGATCGCCTCCGATCCGTTGGCGGCGTTGCCGGTCACTGCGATGTCCTTGGAGCCGGCGCAGATCTGGCGCAGACCCTCGCGCACGATGGCGTGGTCGTCGGCAATCAGGACCTTGATGGTGGCAGTGGCTTTCTTGCTCATGGGGGCAGGGCGCAGACCCTCGAGTCGGTGAGCCCGTATTTTATAGTGTTCGCTCAGCCAGCAACAGGCAGCGTGAGCACGACCACCGTTCCCTGGCCCGGTGTGCTGAAGATTTGCAAGCCGCCGCCCAGCGCTTGCGCCCGGTGGCGCATGTTGCCCAGGCCGTGGCCCAGGCGGGGCGGATGGGTGCCATCGAAGCCGCGCCCGTCATCGGCAATCTGCAGGTGGATTCCCTTGCCATCGCGCCGCGCGCTGAGGGAAACCTGGCGCGCCTGGGCATGGCGGCTCACGTTGGACAAGGCCTCGCGCACGATGCGCAGCACCATCAGCACCGCAGACTCGTCAAGACCGTCCAGCTCGGCCGGTGCTTGCACGCTGCAGGGTATGCCGCTGTGCCGGGTGAACTCGCGCGCGGCCCATTGCAGCGTATCGGCCAGGCCGAATTCGACGATGGGCGGGCGCAACCCATCAATGACGGCGTGCAAGGCGTCATTGGCCCGGTGCAACAGGGTCTGGGCGTAGTCGGCCTGTTCTGCGGCCGGGTGATCGTTGATCTGTTCGCGCAACTGGCCAAGTGCCATGCCGATGCCGGTCAGGTGCGCCCCCAGTTCATCGTGCAGGTCGCGCGCGATGCGGCTGCGCTCCTGGTCGCGGATGCGTTCTTCCTGGAGGCGGGGATCGATGGAGGTGGCAGGGAAGTGGGCTTGCATGGTGGCCATGATAGCCGTCCGGGCCAATAAGGTCATCCCGAGAGTGAAAAAGGGGCTTCCACAATGCAAAAAACGCGGTTATAATCTTTTCTTTCGCGGCTGTAGCTCAGCTGGATAGAGTACTTGGCTACGAACCAAGGGGTCGTGGGTTCGATTCCTGCCAGCCGCACCAGATATAAAGGGTCCATCGCAAGATGGACCCTTTTTTCTTTTCTGCTCCCCTCACACTTTCTTCAAATTGCGGCCAGCGCCTGCTCCAGGTCGGCGATCAGGTCATCGATGTGTTCGATGCCGATCGACAGTCGCACCGTGTCTTCGGTCACGCCGGCCTTGATCAACTCGGCCGGCGACAGTTGGCGATGCGTGGTCGACGCCGGATGGGTCGCCAGCGATTTGGCGTCGCCGATATTGACTAGCCGCGTGAACAGCTGCAATGCATCCTGGAACCTGGCGCCGCCGGCCAGCCCGCCCTGCACGCCAAAGGTCAGCACGCCCGACGACTTTCCTTGCAGGTACTTCTTGGCCAGCGCGTGATCGGGGTGGTCTTCCAGCCCGGCGTAGTTGACCCAGTTCACCTTGGCATGTTGCTTGAGGTACCTGGCCACGGCCAGTGCGTTGGCGGTGATCCGGTCCAGTCGCAGCGCCAGGGTCTCGATGCCTTGCAGGATCAGGAAACTGTTGAACGGCGACAGTGCAGCGCCGGTATTGCGCAACGGCACCACCCGTGCGCGGCCGATATAGGCGGCGTCACCGAGCGCTTCGGTATAGACCACGCCGTGATAGCTGACGTCAGGTTCGTTGAGGCGCTTGAATCGCTCTTTGTGGCGCGCCCACGGAAACTTGCCGGAATCGACGATCGCGCCGCCCAGGCTGGTGCCATGGCCACCCAGGTATTTGGTGAGCGAATGCACCACGATGTCGGCGCCATGCTCGATCGGGCGCAGCAGGTAGGGCGTGGCCACCGTGTTGTCGACGATCAGTGGCACGCCGTGCTGATGGGCGATATCGGCAATGGCGGCGATGTCGGTGATGTTGCCCAGCGGATTACCGATCGATTCGATGAAGATGGCCTTGGTGCGGGCGTCGATATGCGGGGCAAAGGAGGCCGGGTCGCGCGGATCGGCGAAGCGGGTCTCGATGCCGAATTGCGGCAGCGTGTGGGCAAACAGGTTGTAGGTGCCGCCATACAGGGTCGAGGCCGACACGATGTTGTCGCCGGCTTCGGCAATGGTCTGGATCGCATAGGTGACGGCGGCCTGGCCTGAGGCCACCGCCAACGCAGCAATACCGCCTTCGAGCGCCGCCACCCGCTGCTCCAGCACGTCCTGGGTGGGGTTCATGATGCGCGAGTAGATATTGCCCTGCACCTTCAGGTCGAACAGGTCGGCGCCGTGCTGGGTGTCGTCAAACGCAAACGCCACCGTTTGATAGATCGGCACCGCCACCGCCCGGGTGGTGGGATCGGGAGAGTAGCCGGCGTGGACCGAGATCGTTTCGAATTTCCATTGCGGAGCTTGCGACATGGTAGGCAGACGAGTCGTGGAGGGAAAAACCACTCTAACCGTCGTGCCTGCGCTGGCTGAACGAATGATTTCGCATATTGATATCCATAAAAAAACACCAGCGCGCCGTTGGGCAAGCTGGTGTTTTTCATGGTCCTGATCACACCCCGGGTCAGGTCACCCGGGCAATGACTGGCCTCAGAAGGTTTCCCACGATCCGCTGTCATCGCTGGCCGGCGCCAGTTTGCTGGCTGCGGGGGCGGACGCCTTCAGTGCCGGCTTGGGCGGCGTCACATCTTGCGTGCGCTTGCGTGGCGGCGTATTGCGCGGCGCAAAGGTGTTGCCCTTGGGCGCGGCGGCGGCCGAGAAAGTGGACTTGGGCGGCGTGGCCACGGCATTGCTGTCGAGCTTGAAGACGCTGACGGTATCGGTCAGTTTCTCGGCCTGCTCTTGCAGCGATTGTGCGGCAGCGGCAGCTTGCTCCACCAGCGCGGCATTTTGCTGCGTGACTTCATCCATCTGCGTGATGGCCAGGTTGATCTGCTCGATGCCTTCGCTCTGCTCCTGGCTGGCCGAGGTGATCTCGGCCACGATATCGGTCACGCGGCGCACGCTGTTGACCACTTCGGTCATGGTGGAGCCGGCTTCTTCGACCAGCTTGCTGCCCAGGTCGACCTGCGCCACCGAACCCTCGATGAGTCCCTTGATTTCCTTGGCGGCGGCCGCCGAGCGCTGCGCCAGCGAACGCACTTCGGATGCCACCACCGCAAAGCCACGGCCCTGTTCACCGGCCCGTGCGGCCTCAACGGCAGCATTCAGCGCCAGGATATTGGTCTGGAACGCGATGCCATCGATGACGCTGATGATGTCGGCGATCTTGCGCGACGATTCGTTGATCGAGCCCATGGTATCGACCACCTTGCCGACCACGTCGCCACCGGCCGATGCCACTTCCGAGGCCGACACGGCGAGCTGGTTGGCCTGCTTGGCGTTGTCGGCGTTCTGCTTCACGGTCGAGGTCAACTCTTCCATGGCCGAGGCGGTTTCTTCCAGCGAGCTGGCCTGTTGTTCGGTACGCGACGACAGGTCGAGGTTGCCGGCGGCGATCTCGGTCGATGCCGTGGTGATGGTGCTGGTGCCCTGGCGCACTTCGGCGACGATGGTCAGCAGGCTGCCGTTCATGGTCTTGAGCGCGTCCAGCAACTGGCCAGCCTCATCCTTGCTGGTCGACTGGATGTTGGCGGTCAGGTCGCCACCGGCGACGCGCTGGGCGACCGCCACCGCTTCTTCGATGGGGCGGGCAATCAGGCGCGACACCCACATGGCCAGCAACATCGACAGGGCGACACAGCTCAATACCAGGACGATGATCCACAACCGCGACTGCGCATAGATCGCATCGGCCAACGCATTGGAGCCATCGGCGCCGGTGTCGTTGACGTTGATCAGCTTTTCGAGGTTCTGCAGCAGGGCCCGATAGGCGCGCGTGGCTTCACCGCGTTGCAGGGTGCGCGCTTCATCGTTCTTGTCCTGTTTGGACAGCGCGATGATCTTTTCATGTTCGGCCAGAAAGCTGGCGATCAGCTTCTGTACTTCCGGATAGAGCGCTTTTTCCTCGGGTTCGGAGATCTGGCCGTCATACAGCGCCAATTGTTTCTTGAGCAGGTCGATCTGCTTCTGGCTGCTTTGCTCGATCTCGGCGAATTCCTTGGGATCGCTGGCCAGGATGTGCTGCATTTCGAAACTGCGCACGCGCGACAGCGTCAACTGGATGACCGACAGCGTGCGAATGCTGGGCAACCAGTTGGTGGCGATTTCGGTCGAGGCCGAATTGACCTTGTCCAGCTGACGTACCGCGAACGCCCCCAGCGCCGCGACCATCATGACGACGACCAGGAATGCGGTGATCAATTTCCTGGAAATCTTGAGATCATAAAACCATTTCATGTGCTTCTCCCCGTGATGGACATCGTGTTGGATGACCGGACTGCTGTTGTTGATTATTGTAAAAAGAATAACAAAAATCAAGAAAGACAACTTAGTGCCTGGCCGCGTGCAATGACATTGCTGCAGCGTCGAGCGTTGTTGAAATCTTAATTTCTTACGGGGGCGGGGGTAATCGGGATTTTCCCGGGGGTAGCAAAAAAATAAGGGCGGGTTTATTTTCCGTGGGAAATATTGCGCCACCGGAGCACGGTATCGACGACCAGTTGCATGAATTCCTTGGCGTCGACCGGCTTGACCAGGTAGCTGTTGGCGCCCGCCGCCATGGCAGCGGCTTCATCATCGGCATCGCCACTGTTGCAGAACATCACCACCGGCAAGTCACGCGTATGGGCGTGGCTGCGAACCTGGCGCAACAGCTCCAGCCCATCCATGCGTGGCAATTTGGGTTCAAGCAAGAGTAGATAGGGAAGGGTGTCGTCGGGGCCCGTCATGGCGGTCGGCGAGAACAGCGACTCGGCGGCTTGTTCGGCGTCCTCGAACCAGCCGAAGGCGCAGTCCAGCTTGCTGCGCCAAAGACTGAAGCGCGCCAGTTCCACCGATTCTGGGCTGGGATCAACCATCAATATGCTGGAACGGGTCATTGCGAAGATTGAGCAGTGTTGTAGTCGAGCTGGCTGGGGAGGCGGCAATCAGTTTGACACAGAGAGTTACATAAAGCCATTGCCTGCCAATCATTTGTTTCATCCCGGAATCAAGCCTGGAGTTGTCTTTATATTAATTATTTGGCTGTTAATGCTGACTTTCCTTACAGCATGATTACAACGGCGTGCAGATTGACCGCTGTTCGACTTTTTTGCGCTGCAACATCAACTCCGGCGCGACATATCAAATTCGTGAATGCCTGTTATGCGCTAATAAAATCACACCGAACCCCACCGTCAAATTGCTTTGAGGCTATATTCCCGACGTACGCGATAGTTACCTCATGACATTCATGGTGCCGACTAACAGGGAACGCGGGCGGCCATCACCAGCAACTTTGCGGTGTGCGTCGACACAGGGGGAAAAAATGAACAAGCAACAGGGGCGGGGAAAGCTCGGTCTGGTCATCGGCGGCGGGGCGCCCAATTCGACACTGATCGCGGGCGCATTGGCGGCGTTTCTGGCCGAAGGCATCGAATTCGATGTCATCTCGGCATCGGGCGCCGGGGTGCTGATGGGGCTGCTCTACACTGCGCCGCGCGATGTTTCTCCGCGTGAGGCGCTGATGCGCTGGGCCGAAGTGGGCGTGGCCGACAGTATCTACAAGCTGTTTCCGGTGAACTACAAGGTCTTCAAGAAGCCGGGCTCGCAAGCCGAGAGTTATCGCGATTCGTTCATGCAGCAGATGCAGGGCATGCCGGCCATGAGCAGCAACCCGTTTGCGCAGATGTTCACCCAGCAGTTCGCCGACGCCCAGACCAAGTGGAATGACTGGATGCATCTGATGATGTCGGCCATGTCGCCCTCCGACCTCAATTCCGGCAGCCTGGGCTTGTGCGCCCATCTGCCTTTCCTGGAACAGTCGATCGACTTCGACGCGGTGCCGCGCATGGCGCCCGAGTTCTATATCAATGCCTATAACGTCGACCGTCACCAGATGCAGGTCTGGGGCAAGCACGAGATCGGCGCCGCGCATGTGCGGGCCTCGCTGTCATTCCCGTTCCTGTATGCGCCCACCGAGATCGACGGCGAAAACTATATCGAGGGCGCGGCCCTGGATACGCTCAACTTCGATCCCTTCATCGCCGGCAGCGACGGCCAGCCCGCGCGCCATCCCGAAGTCGACACGCTGGTGGTGCTCGACATCCTGGGCGACGACCGCCTGATTCGCAAGCCCCGTAATCTCTACGATGCCTGGGTGCGTTCCATCATCACGCCGCTGGTCAAGATTTCCAAGGCCGAGCAGCGCCTGTTCGAACTCGAACACAACACCGACCCGGTGACCGGCGCCCAGCGTCGACGCATGCTCAAGGTCGACCTGATGCGTGACGTGCCCGAGCAGCATTGGCCGGAGGTGCTGGACTGGTCGTCGTCGAACATGCAACGCCTGTTCGATGTCGGCTACCGCGCCGGCCTGGCGTTCTGCCAGCAGCACCGCGAGCAACTGGGCAGCGTGCCGGCCGACGCTGCACTGGCAGCCTGAGGCGACATCGGCGCCGGCCACCCATTACATACACAGAGTAGAGGCGACAAGCCCGCGCAACACCATGCCAGGACGAGACACATCCGGCACCGGGGGCATGCCCCCGGGATTCAATCAATATCACTCATGGATTCGCACATTATGACGATCACCAACCGCCTGATCATTACCCTGGCGACAGCCTTGCTCGCTCTGCTGTTCGTTGGCGGCGACGGCCTGCTGCAGTTGCAGCGCGCACAGCAACGTCTCGATACCATCCAGAATCGCATCATCCCCAGCATCGAGGGGCTCAATGCCGCCAAGAGCGCGCTGGTCAACACCCGCCTGGCCGGTTATCGCCTGGCCGTGTTCGGCAACCTGCCCGACAAGAGCGCCTTGCAAAAGACCCTCGACGTCACCAACAAGGCCCTCGATGACGAGTTGAACCGCTACGAAAAAGAGCGCGTCTATGACGACACCGACCGCGCCATGATCGCAGCCGACAAGGCCAACGTGGAAGCCTATCGCAAGGCGCTGATCCCGTTCTTTGCGGCGGCCTACGAAAACAACCTGGATGGCGTGCGCGCCACGCTGGAAGCCGGCACTCCGCTGGCCGTCACGGCAGGCGCCGCAGCCAAGGGATTCGATGAGCACATCGCCTATAACGGCAAGCTGATCGCTGCCGTGCGCGCCGAGAGTGACGATGCCTATGCCTTTGCCTTCCGCGCCATGGTGGCCGTGATCGTGGCCGCCGTGCTGGTGACCGCATTGCTGGGCATCCAGTTGCTGCGCCACCTGAGCCGCAGCCTGGGCAAGATCCAGGAAAACTTCGAACACGTCAGCCAGACCCTGGACCTGTCGCGTCCGGTGCCGGTGGAGCGCATGGACGAAATCGGCCGCACTGCCACCGCCTTCAACAAGCTGCTGGCCCGTATCGTCGAAGTAGTGGCCACCACCCGCGTGTCGACTGATTCGGTCAGCGTGGCGGCACGCCAGATCGCCGCCGGCAATGCCGACCTGTCGGCCCGCACCGAGCAGCAGGCCGCAGCGCTGGAAGAAAGCGCCTCCAGTTTGGAGCAACTGACATCTGTGGTGCAGCAGAACACCGAGAACGCCCGCGCTGCCAACAAGCTGGCGCTGTCGGCCTCGAACATCGCCTCGCAGGGCGGCGACGTGGTGCGCCAGGTGGTCGATACCATGAATTCGATCAACGATTCGTCGCGCAAGATCGTCGATATCATCGCGGTCATCGATGGCATCGCGTTCCAGACCAACATCCTGGCGCTGAATGCCGCCGTCGAAGCGGCGCGTGCCGGCGAGCAGGGCCGCGGTTTCGCCGTGGTGGCCTCGGAAGTGCGCTCGCTGGCCCAGCGTTCGGCTGCCGCCGCCAAGGAAATCAAGTCGCTCATCGATGACTCGGTCGACAAGGTCGGCACCGGCAGCAAGCTGGTCGAGCAGGCCGGCACCACCATGAGCGAAATCGTCGACAGCGTCCAGCGCGTGACCCAGATCGTGGGCGACATCGCGTCGGCCAGCGAAGAGCAGAGCTCGGGCATCAGCCAGGTCAACCTGGCGGTGTCGCAGATGGATCAGAGCACCCAGCAGAATGCCGCGCTGGTCGAAGAAGCCGCTGCCGCCGCGCAGGCGTTGCAGCAGCAGGCCGAGACGCTGGAGCAGGTGGTCAGCGTGTTCAAGCTGGATGCGTCGCGCCTGGCGGCCCCTCAGCCCCAGAACGTCGTGAGCCGCGGTGCCATCGACATCACGCCGGCCAATGCGCGTCTCAAGACGACCAGTGCGCAAGTCAAGAAGCTGGGCGTGGAGCTGGAAGAGTTCTAATTTCCACGGCGCCAGCCGAGGTAGCAGCAACCGTCTGAAAAGTTTAGAAACGCCCGCTGTCCGGGCTCTGCAAAAACGCTAACTCCGTTGACGCAGAGATCAGGGCGGCGGGCGTTTTTTCATGCGCGGCGCGGCTTTGCGGGGGATGCCCCAAAGCTTGTCTGTGGGCATCCCGGGCGGCACCAAAATGGTGTTACAATTAATGCTAATCATTATCATTTGATCGACCAGGAGAACACAAAGATGATTGGTATCAAGAAACTCGCCGTTGCCGCAGTCATGATGGCCTGCACCGCAGGGGTTGCCATGGCCGCCGAATATCCGATCGGCAAGCCGCAGATCCAGAATGGTTTTGAAGTCAACGCCGTCTATCTGCAGCCGGTCAAGATGGAACCGGACGGCATGATGCGCAAGGCGGAAGAGTCCGATATCCACCTCGAAGCCGACATCCGTGCCGTGGCCAAGAACCCTAACGGTTTCGCCGAGGGCGACTGGATGCCTTACCTGGTGATCAAGTACGAACTGACCAAGGCCGGTTCGACCAAGTCGATCAAGGGCGACATGATGCCGATGGTGGCCAACGATGGCCCGCACTACGGTGACAACGTCAAGCTCGACGGCCCTGGCAAGTACAAGCTGAAGCTGACCATCTCGTCGCCGGCCGGCAATGAGCACGCGCACTTCGGTCGCCACGTCGACAAGGAAACCGGCGTCGGTCCATGGTTCAAGACCTTCGAACTGAATTACGACTTCCCGTTCGCCGGCGTCGGCAAGAAGGGCGGTTACTGATTTCACGCCTGGTGCCGGCCGATGCCGGCGCCGGGCTAGTTCAGCAGTTCGACACTCGGCTGCCTGAAGGTCTGATGATGGGATTGAACCCGGCATCGATCATCAGTGCGGCCGCTTCCATTTGAGAGTACCGGAGCGTTCATGTCCCTATCCAAAGTCCGCAACGTCCGTGCGATGTTGACCGCAGCCGTGCTGCTGGCTGCGTCCACCATGGCGGTTGCCGCCGACCTGCCGACCTTCAAGCTGGAAATGCAGGATGGCAAGTTGATTCCGCCGCGCATTGAAGTGCCGACCGGCCAGCGCATCAAGATCGAGATCCATAACATCGGCAAGTCGGCCGCCGAGTTCGAGAGCATCGAACTGCGCAAGGAGAAGGTGCTGGCGCCGGGCGCGCAGTCGTTCGTCGTGATCGCGCCGCTGCGTCCGGGCGAATACAAGTTCTTCGATGACTTCCACCTGAACATGCCGCAAGGCGTGATCGTGGCCAAGTAAGTCGTCGGCGTAGGTTGGCTCTTGCAGGTCCGCGCCTGCAGGAGTGGCATAACGATAGCCGTCAAGGCAACCAAGCGGGACGCGAGGAGAGACAGCGTCATCCGGGACCGCCCAGCGGCCGGAATGGTTTGAATAGTGTGTGGATTATAGGGAAGCTTATCAATGGGACAGGTCATGTTCATCGTCTGGCGCGAAAGCGTCGAGGCGCTTCTGGTGGTCGGTATTTTGTATGCCTGGCTGAAAAACGGTGATATCTCCGCGCGTCGCGGCCTGCCTTACCTGTGGGCCGGCGTGGTGGCCGGCGTGGTGCTGGCCGCAGCGCTGGGCGGCGCGCTGCTCGGCTTTTCCGAAATGCTGTCGGGCGATGCCCAGACTTATTTCCAGATTGCCATCGTCCTGATCGCCTCGGTGCTGATCGTGCAGATGGTGTTCTGGATGCGCAAGCACGGCCGCACCCTCAAGAAGGACATGGAAAGCTCGATGCAGAGCAATGTCCAGAGCGGCAACTGGTGGGGCGTGTTCGTGCTGGTGGCGCTGGCGATTGCGCGCGAAGGCAGCGAGACGGCCGTGTTTCTATACGGCATCGGCCTGGGCCAGCAGGAAGCCAGCACGGCTTCGCTGGTCCTGGCTGGCGTGATCGGTTTCGGCCTGGCTTTCCTGACCTTCTATATCCTGCAGCTGGGCGGCAAGATCTTCTCGTGGCGTCGTTTCTTCCAGGTCACCGAAGTGATCCTGCTGTTGCTGGCGGCCGGCCTGCTGGTGACCGGTGTCGAAAAGTTGTTCGACGTGCTGCTGGAAAGCTCCGACATGCTGGCCTCGGCCGACTGGACCATGACCCTTACCGCGCCGGTCTGGGATACCGCCTGGCTGCTGGACGACTCGACCACCGCCGGTAGCCTGATCTCGACCTTGACCGGTTATCGGGCCCGTCCGGCGTTGCTGTCGGTGATCGTCTATGTGGTTTATTGGGTTGTGATATGCTCGGCGCTTTACCGCAAACCGAAGCCTCAATCCCAGAGGCAACCTGCAGTCTGAGAAGCCCATGAATACCTGTACGCAATCGCCGACCCTGCTCTCGCGTACGGGCGACTGGATGCGCCGCAATGGCGCATTGATCCGTGGCATCCAATGGATCGTGGTGGCCGTGTATGCGCTACTGATCCTGGTGCCGGTGTTCATGCCGCTGCCCGACGAAACCGCCCATCTCTGGTCCAACCTGACCCTGATCGCCCAGTTTGCCTTCTGGGGTATCTGGTGGCCGTTCGTGCTGGTCAGCATGGTGCTGATGGGCCGGGTCTGGTGCGGGGTGCTGTGCCCCGAAGGGGCGTTGACCGAATTCGCCAGCAAGTACGGTCGCGGTCGCGCCATCCCCAAGTGGATGCGCTGGGGCGGCTGGCCCTTCGTGGCCTTTGCCCTGACCACCGTGTACGGCCAGATGGTCAGCGTCTACCAGTATCCCAAGGCAGTGCTGCTGGTGCTGGGCGGCTCGACCGTCGGCGCCATCATCGTCGGTTACCTGTATGGCCGCGACAAGCGGGTCTGGTGCAAGTACCTGTGCCCGGTCAATGGCGTGTTCGGCTTGCTGGCCAAGCTGGCGCCGATGCACTACAAGGTCGACGAAGAAGCCTGGCGCGCCTCGTACCATCCCGAGCACAAGATCATCCCCATCAATTGCGCGCCGCTGGTGCCGCTGCGCAACATGAAGGGCGCTTCCGACTGCCACATGTGCGGCCGTTGCGCCGGTCATCGCGACGCCATCGCCTTGACCTTCCGCGCACCGACCGTCGAAGTGGTGACCTTCGGCAAGACCAACAACAACCTGTGGGAAAGCGCACTGGTGCTGTACGGCCTGCTGGGCATTGCCATCGGCGCCTTCCACTGGTCGGCCAGTCCCTGGTTCGTCACCATCAAGCAAGAAATCGCCGGCTGGCTGATCGAGCGCGACATCATGTGGCCGTTCGGCACCCAGGCGCCATGGTGGCTGTTGACCAACTACCCGCAGCAAAGCGATGTCTTCACCTGGCTCGATGGCGCCATGGTGGTCGGCTATATCTCGGTCACCGCCCTGGTGCTGGGCACGGGCGTGACGCTGATGTTCGCGCTGGGCGCGCGCCTGCTGGGAGCCAAGTGGGACTGGAGCCGCTTCAACCATCTGGTGCAGACCCTGATCCCGCTGGCGGGTTGCGGTGTCTTCGTGGGTTTGTCGGCCACCACCATCAGCCTGTTGCGGGCCGAGCACTGGCCGGTCGACTGGGCCAACGACGTGCGCGCCGCGCTGTTGTCGGTGATGACCTTGTGGAGCCTGCTGCTGGCCTGGAAAGTGATCGGCCGCTACGCCACTTCGTGGCCCCATCGCCTGCTGGCGCTGGTGCCGGTGCTGGCCGGCCTGGCGCTGATCAACTACTCGTGGCTGCTGATGTTCTGGCTGTGGTGAGCGGGTTGCCCTGTGAATGCGTTGCCGACGGCAGGTCCTGCACCAGGGCTTGCCGTTTTTCTTTTGGCGTCTAAGCTGAGCCTGGTCAAGGTCGGCGCGGCGCCCACGCGCTATACTTGCGTCCCATTTTTCTTTGCCAGGATTTTTCGATGAGTGCCTTGCCCGCATGTCCCCAGTGCAGTTCCGAATACACTTATGAAGACGGCCTGATGCTGGTCTGCCCCGAATGCGCCCACGAATGGAGCGCCCAGGCAGTCGCCGCCACCGGCGAGGTCGCCCGCGTCTATCGCGACAGCGCCGGCAACGTGCTGCAGGACGGCGACTCGGTGACCGTCATCAAGGATCTCAAGCTCAAGGGCGGCGGTGGCGTGGTCAAGATGGGCACCAAGGTCAAGAACATCCGCCTGGTCGACAGCGACCACGATATCGACTGCAAGATCGACGGCTTCGGCAACATGAGCCTGAAGACCGAATTCGTGCGCAAGTCTTAAGCGCACCCCAAGCGAATAAAGGACAGACCCGATCATGGCGCGCCCCCGTTTTCTTCCCGATAACATGACCCTGCTGCTGGTGGCGGTGGTGATTACGGCCTCGATCCTGCCTTGCACCGGCACGGTGGCGGTCGGTTTTGACTGGCTCACCACGTTCATGATCGGCCTGCTGTTCTTCATGCACGGTGCCAAGCTGCCGCGCGAAGCGGTGGTGGCGGGGCTGACCCACTGGCGGCTGCACCTGACGGTACTGTTGTGCACCTTCGCGTTGTTCCCGCTGATCGGTCTGCTGGCTGGCCCGCTGCTCAGTCACGTGCTGGCGCCGGAGCTCTACATCGGCCTGTTGTACCTGTGCGTATTGCCGTCCACGGTGCAGTCGTCGATCGCCTTCACGTCGGTGGCGCGTGGCAATGTGCCGGCCGCCATCTGCGCCGCGTCGGCGTCCAATCTGTTAGGTATTTTCCTCACGCCCTTGCTGGTGGGTGTGCTGGTGGTGGCGCACGGCGGCCAGCAGGTGTCGCTGGATTCGATCCTCAAGATCGTCTACCAGTTGCTGCTGCCGTTCGTGGCCGGGCAGGTCCTGCGCGGCTGGATCGGCGACTGGATCGCGCGCAACAAGTCCTGGCTCAAGTTCGTCGACCAGAGCTCGATCCTGCTGGTGGTCTACGTGGCCTTCAGCGAAGCGGTGGTGGAGGGGCTGTGGCATCAGGTGCCGGCCAGCATGCTGGCCACGGTGCTGGTGATCAATGCGGTACTGCTGGCGCTGATCATGCTGCTCACCACGTTCGGCAGCCGCCGTCTTGGCTTCAACAAGGAAGACGAGATCACCATCGTCTTTTGCGGCTCGAAGAAAAGCCTGGCCAGTGGCGTGCCGATGGCCAAGGTGCTGTTTGCCAGCGGCAGCATCGGCATGGTGCTGCTGCCGGTGATGCTGTTTCACCAGTTGCAGTTGATGGTGTGCGCAGTCCTGGCGGCACGTTACGGCGCGCGCCCGGACCAGGTGGCGCAGGCCGCCGCCACCGAAAGCGGCGGCGACTGAACGCGCGATCGCTGGCGGCGCGCGGCCCGCAAGGATTACGGCGCCGGGTTCGGCTGGCTTTTGTGAATCGCCTCGATACCGGCAATCACCGCCTCGCTCAATGGCACCTGCAGGCTGTCGATGTTGGCCCGCAGTTGGTCCAGCGTGGTGGCGCCGATGATGTTGGAGGTCACGAACGGCCGGCTGTTGACGTAGGCCAGCGCCATCTGCGCCGGGTCCAGCCCGTGTTCACGCGCCAGCGCCACATACGCCTCGGTGGCGCGGAAGGCTTCGGGACTGTTATAGCGCTGGAAGCGTTCGAACAGCGTCAGGCGACCGGCTGCCGGGCGTGCGCCGTCCAGATACTTGCCGCTCAACATGCCGAACGCCAGGGGCGAATAGGCCAGCAGGCCGACATCTTCGCGATGGGCATATTCGGCCAGGTTGACCTCGAAGCTGCGGTTGAGCAGGTTGTACGGATTCTGGATGCTGACCACCCGTTCCAGGTTGTGGCGTTCGGCCGCGCGCAGGAACTGGCCGACACCCCATGAGGTCTCGTTGGACAAGCCGATATGGCCGATCTTGCCGGCCTTGACGAATTCGGACAGGACGGTCAACGTCTCGTCGATGGCGACCGTCTCTTCGTCGGTGATGTGCTGGTAGCCGAGCTGGCCGAAGCTGTTGACGCTGCGGTCCGGCCAATGCAGCTGATACAGGTCGACATGATCCAGTTGCAGCCGCTCCAGGCTGCCGTGCAAGGCATCGGTCAAGCCCCGGCGATCCAGGTTGTTGATGCCGCCGCGGATGTGGCGCGGATTGTGCGGCTTGCGTGCCGGGCCGGTGCATTTGGTGGCAATCAGCAGGCGCTCGCGCCATCCCGATTTCTTTAGCCACGACCCCAGGTAGCGCTCCGACAGGCCTTGCGTCTCGGGCATCGGCGGCACCGGATACATCTCGGCCACGTCGATCAGGTTGATGCCGCGTTCGACCGCCAGGTCGAGCTGCGAATGGGCCTCGGCTTCGGTATTTTGCTGACCCCAGGTCATGGTGCCGAGGGTGATCAGGCTCACCTTGCGGTCGGTGCGGCCGAGTTGACGATACTGCATGCAGGTTCTCCTTGTTTATTGTGCCCGGCGTGGCGCCGAGGTGCGGCGGGCCGGTTGGCGCAGGATCGGGTAGTATAGCCGGGCCGTTCCAGTAGTGCAGGGCACTCGGCATCGGCGCCAATGACCGATGCCGGTTCATAATATTTATAACAATTTACGCCGATCCATGATCTTGCCGGCGCCGCGCCGGCATGTTCGACCTTCCGACCTTCATCCATGTCATCTTCCGCTTCCGCCGACGCCGGCTCGCTACTGCGTCATCACACTCCCTTCAAACTGTTCTGGGGCGCCAGCGTGGCCTCGACCATCGCCTTGCAGATGCAGATCGTGGCTGTCGGCTGGCAGGTCTACCAACTGACCCATAGCGCATTCGACCTGGGCCTGGTGGGGCTGGTGCAATTCATCCCGTCGCTGTTTCTGGTGTTCGTGGTCGGCCACGTGGCCGATCGCTACGACCGGCGCAACGTGGCGCGCATCAGCGCCCTGGTCGAAGCGCTGGCCGCTGCCGCACTGGCGCTGGGCAGCATCGAGGGCTGGCTCAATCGCGAGATCATCTTTGCGGTGGTGTTCGTGATCGGCGCCGGGCGGGCTTTTTCCAAGCCGACCATGAGCGCCTTATTGCCCAGCCTGATGCCGCCGGCGCTGTTGCCCCGCGCGGTGGCCGGTTCGGCCTCGGCCACCCAGTTCGCCATCATCATCGGCCCCGCCGTGGGCGGTTTTCTCTATGTGGCCGGGCCGGTGGTGGTGTATGCCAGCAGTTGCGTCCTGTTCGCCCTGTGCAGCCTGATGCTGACGCTCATCAAGCGTCCTGCGGCGGCGCCGGTGAACGCGGGCAACAGCAGCGGCAAGAGCAGCGGGGCCAGCCTGTCGTCGGTCTTCGCCGGCCTGGCCTTCATCCGCAGCAAGCCGGCCATCATGGGCGCCATCTCGCTGGACATGTTCGCCGTGCTGCTGGGCGGCGCGACTGCGCTGCTGCCGATCTATGCGCAGGATATCCTGCACACCGATTCGGCCGGACTCGGCCTGTTGCGTTCGGCGCCGGCGGTGGGCGCACTGGCGGTGGCCTTATTGCTGGCGCGTCATCCGTTGCGCGGGCGGGTGGGGCGCACCATGTTCATCGCCGTCGGGGTGTTCGGGCTGGCCACCATCGTGTTCGGCCTGTCGCGTTCGTTCGCCTTGTCGCTGGCGGCGCTGGCGGTGCTGGGCGCGTCCGACATGATCAGCGTGGTGGTGCGCTCGTCGTTCGTGCAGCTGGAAACGCCGGACCAGATGCGGGGGCGGGTGTCGGCCGTCAACTCGGTCTTCATCGGCACCTCCAACCAGTTGGGCGAATTCGAATCGGGCCTCACGGCAGCCTGGTTCGGGGCCGTGCCGGCGGTCCTGATCGGCGGCATCGGCACCATCCTCATCGTGTTGCTGTGGATCCGGCTGTTTCCGGACCTGTACCGGGTCGATCGGCTGGTCGGAAAATAGTGAGTCGCAGCGCCGCTCAGGCGTGCGGCGCCCGCTGCAGGCTAGCCATTTTCTCAGGGCGCACCATGAGGGTGCCCATGTGGTCCTGCTGGTGCTGCAGCAGTTGCAGGAACTTCTCCAGCGGCACCGGCTTACTGAAGTAATAACCCTGGTATTCGTCCGATCCGAATTCGCGCAGCGCGTGCAATTGCTTGGCCGTTTCGACGCCTTCGGTGACCACCTTCAGGTTGAGCGCATGGCCCATGGCGATGATCGCCTGGACGATGGCGCTGCCGTTGGGGTCGTCGGGAATATCGTTGATGAACGACTTGTCGATCTTGAGCGTATTGACCGGAAAGCGCTTCAGGTAGGCCAGCGATGAGTAACCGGTGCCGAAGTCGTCGATCGAGATCGTGAAGCCCTCGGCGCGGATGCCATCCATGATGGCGATGGCCTGGTCGCGGTTGTGCATCACCATGCTCTCGGTGATCTCGAACTCTAGGCAGGACGGCGGCGTGCCATGCGCGGCCACCACCCGTTTGATGTCGCCCAGCAGATTGGCGTCGCCGAACTGGCTGCCGGTGAGGTTGATCGAGATGCGCCCGAACTCCAGTCCCCGCGCCAGCAACTGAGCGCCATCGCGGCATGTGGTGTCGAGCACCGCCAGGCCGATCTGCTCGATCAGGCGGGTTTCTTCGGCCAGCGTGATGAATTCGGCCGGCGGCAGCAAGCCGCGCACCGGATGCTGCCAGCGCACCAGGGCCTCGGCGCCGACCACCAGGCCGCTGGCCAGGTTGACCTTGGGCTGGTAATGCACCACGAACTCGCCACGCTCGATGGCCCGGCGCAGTTCCGCTTCGAGCGCGATGCGCTCGACCGTATTGGTGTTGACCTCGTCCGAGAAGAAGCGGTAATCGTCCTTGCCGTGATGCTTGGCGCGGTACATGGCGATGTCGGCATTCTTGATCAGCGCCTGGGCATTGTTGCCGTCGCCGGGGTAGGTTGCAATGCCGATGCTGGCCGACAGTTGCGCTTCCTGGCCATCGATGATGAACGGCTTGCGCGCCTCTTCCAGCAGCTTCTGGGCGATCTCGCCCAGTTGCAGCGGATCGTCGAAATCGTCGATCAGCACGATGAATTCGTCACCGCCCACGCGCGCCAGGATATCCAGCTCGCGCAGGCAGCCCCGGAAGCGCTGGGCGATTTCCTGCAGTACAGCCTCGCCGGTCTCGTGGCCGAAGGTGTCGTTGATGTTCTTGAAGCGATCCAGGTCCATCAGCAGCACCGCCACCATGCCGTCGCGGTGCTCGGCGTGGGTGATGGCATTGCTCACGTGCTGGGTGCACAGGAAGCGGTTGGGCAGGCCGGTCAGTTCGTCGTAATGCGCCAGGTGGCGGATCCGCTCATCGGCACGCCGGCTTTCGATGGCTACGCTGGCCAGGTCGGCGGCAATATTGGCCAGTTGCAGGTATTCCGAGCTGGGCGCCTGGTTTTCCTTCAGCAGGGCCGAGAATACCCCCAGCAATTGCCCTTCCTTGCCGATGATCGGCCAGGCGCCGCACGAGGGATAGACCTCGGCATCGATCAGCGGCCGCAGGTTTTCCACCATCGGGTCGCGCGCGATATCGGTGACGATGCAGGGCGCGCGGCGCAATGCGGCTTCGGCGCCGACGCCGTTGCCATGACGGATGGCCATGCCCTGCAACTGGCGCATCAGGCTCTCGGGATGGCGATGGCTCAGCACCGAGGTGAAGTGGGTGGCCTGCTCATTGACCAGCAGCACGCAGCAGGCGGCGTAGGGAATCTGCGAATCGGCGAAGCTGACGATCTCGGACAGGATCGCGTCCAGGTCTTCGTCGGCCATCACCATGTGCAGCACCCGGTTCTGCTGGCTCTGCAGCAACTCGGCGCGCTTGCGGGCGCTGATGTCGCGCAGGATCGCAAAGATGGCGTAGCCGCGATCGAGCTCGGCGCGGTTGAGCGTCACATCGGTGTAGATGATCTTGTTGCGCCGTACCGTGACCCACTCGAATTGCTGCGGCTGGCCGGACAGCGCCCGGCCCACCAGGTCGTCGATGTCGGGCTGCTCGATGTGGATCGATTTCTGGCGCGAGAACAGGCCCACTTTGCGGCCGACGATGCGTTCCTTGTCGGGCACGCCGAAAAAGCGCACGGCAGCGACGTTGCAATCGAGGTAGCGCATGTCCGACGAAATCAGCACGATCGGATCGGCGCCTTCTTCGTAGAGCTTGCGGTAGCGGTATTCACTGACGGTGAGGGCATTGTCGACGCGCCGCTGGTAGCGGTAGTACACCAGGAACGAAATCAGCGCGATCAGGATGAAGCCGAGTATGCCCGAGGCCAGCAGGATGCGGTTCTCGGTGCGGCTGCGCCAGGGCGCCAGCACGTCGTCCATGCGGCGCGCATAGACCACCAGCACCGGCCAGTCCTGCAGCCGCTTGTAGGTAAACAGCAAGTGTTCGCCGGTCAGGTGGGAGACATCTTCGAAGCCGCCTTCTTCCGGGCCGCTGCGGATGCGCACCATGCTCCTGGCATCGCGCAGGTTGGTGTTGAGCCAGCGTTCCTCGTAGGGTGAGCGGATCAGCATCACGCCATCTTCGCCCCGCAACGAAACGATCGCCTCGAAGTTGGTGATGCGCTTGTAGAAGTCGAAGAAGTAGGACGCCCGCAGTTCGGCCACCAGCATGCCCAGGTGACCGGTGCGGTTGTCGTACAGGTTCATGGCAATCGGCAACACCAGTTCCTGGTTGTAGCGGCTGCGGGTGAGGGGCCCCACGAACAGGCGTGGCCGGGCCGGGTTGCTATCGATGAAGCGCAGTTTGAGATCGTCCGGATTGACTTCCTGGTCGAGCGGGCGCAACGAGCTGGCGCGGTTGACGCCATTGGCATCGACCAGGCGCAGGGCCAGCACGGCCTGCATGCGCTGCTTCTGCTGGCCGAGCAACTGGTAGAGGGCCTGGCCGTCATCGAGCAGTCGCTCGCCATTGGCGATGCGGTCGGACGTCATGGTGAGCATGGCGTCGACGCTGCGGAAGGCGCTGTCGGCATGCTCCTGCACGCTGCGCACGGCCACCAGCGATCCGTTTTTCTCGGCATCGATGGTCAATTGGCGGTCTTGACGAATCTCCCACCAGGTCTGCACCACGATGAAAGAACCCACGAATGCGACAAACAGAAGAAGCGTTCGCAGGGTGTTACCCGTCCGACCGGCCGTTTTTTTCTGATTTCCCATTAGACGAATATCGAAACCAACTGTCGTGTACGTGTCGCTATGTGCGAATTACGCAGCGTTCTGCTGCGACCCCTTTTGGTGCCCGGCCATCACCGGACCTACGTTTTTTCGACAGACCGCATCGGTCCATTAACTGATTAACTGCTCTGCATCAATACCTAGCGCCCCCTGATGCTGGCACGCCTGGCTTACGTGCAAGTTACGTGGTCGTTGCCAATTCGTATTAACTGAAGAGGCAGTATGCCATTATCCGTCCGTGCAAATTTTTTTTGTTAGTGTTTGCGCAACGGTTAGTGCATGGTCTGTCGGTTTTATGTACACACCTGTCTTCCCCGGTGGGTCACGCTTTACCATGCCGATCTAACATTACCGCATGCGCAGTGCTTTGTCACCCGCCCCGGCGCCTGCTGCAACACCTTGCTGCGTGCTATTGCAGGCGAATTGACAGTTTGCCATCGGACATGGCAGGAGCGGCCATCAATGGCCGTCGGTCAGCAATGCGATAATGCCTTCATTGCCATCAGTCACTTTCCAACCTCGGACTAATCTCTAATGAATACAAGCATCTCAGCAGCGGGGCACACTACGGCTGACGCCGGCCCCATGATCGAAACCCTGAGTGAACATGCCTGCTTCGGCGGCGTGCAGGGCTTTTATCGCCACGAGTCGGCCGAGATCGGCCTGCCGATGCGTTTCTCGGTGTTCACGCCCCCCCAGGCCAAGGCCGGCGCCAAGCTGCCGGTGCTGTTCTACCTGGCGGGCCTGACATGCACAGAAGAAACCTTCATGATCAAGGGCGGTGCGCAGCGTATCGCGGCCGAACTGGGCCTGATCCTGGTGGCGCCCGACACCAGCCCGCGTGGCGCCGGTATCGACGGCGAGAGCGACAGCTGGGACTTCGGCGTGGGCGCCGGCTTCTACGTCGACGCGACCGAGGCGCCGTGGGAAAAAAACTACCGCATGTATTCGTATGTGGTGCATGGCCTGCGCCAGACCATCCTGCGCGACTTCGCTGCCGATCCGCAGCGTATCGGTATTTTCGGTCACTCGATGGGAGGCCATGGCGCCTTGACGCTGGCGCTGCGCAATCGTGACCTCTATCGCTCGGTCTCGGCCTTCGCACCGATTGCCGCGCCCTCCAAATGTCCGTGGGGACACAAGGCGCTGGGTAACTATCTGGGCGCCGACCGCCAGGCCTGGGCGCAGTACGACGCCAGCGAACTGATGCGCACGTTGCAGGCGCCATTTCCGCAGGGCATCCTGGTGGATCAGGGCCTGGGCGACAAATTCCTCGCCGAGCAACTGTTGCCGCACGAGTTCGAGGCCGCCTGCCAGGCCGCCGGCCAGCCGCTGACGTTGCGTCGCCATGAAGGCTACGATCACGGCTATTACTTCATCTCGACGTTTATGGAAGATCACTTGCGCTTTCATCACCGCATCCTGACCGCCTGACCAGCGGCCCGGCAAGGCGCATAAAAAAAAGCGCCGGTCCCTCGCACGAGGGCCGGCGCTTTTTGCCGTGGTGCGCGTCAGTGTGCGGCCGATGCCTCGGCCGCGCCGGCGCCACCCTTGGAGGGCTTGATGATCCAGATCAACGGGATGATGGCCAGGAAGATGATGGCCGACACGAAGAAGATATCGTTGATGCCCAGCATGGCCGCCTGGAACGTGACGGTGCGTTCGATCATGCCGGCCGCCTGTTCCGGGTTGAGCCCCAGCAACGAACTGATGTTGTCCAGGCTTTGCTGCAGCCAGGGGCTGTAGGGCGTGGCGTGCTCGGTCAACTGCGCATGGTGCATGATGGTGCGGTTATTCCAGGCGGTGGTCGAGATCGAGGTGCCGATGGCGCCACAGAACACCCGCACGAACGACGACAGCCCTGCGGCCGCCGGAATCCGTTCGGGCGGCAGGCCCGACAGCAACAGCACCGTCAGCGGCACGAAGAACATCGCCGTCGGAATGCCCTGCAGCAAGGTGGGCAGGATCACGGTCCACTGGTCGACCTCCAGGTTGTAGCGCGAGCGCAACCAGAACACGCCGGCGAAGCACACGAACGACACCGTGGCCACCTTGCGCGCATCGACCAGCGGCAGGAAGCGTCCGATCAGCGGCATCAGGATCACTGCGAAGATGCCGATGGGCGCCGTCGACAGGCCCGAATCGATCGAGCGATACCCCAGGTATTGCTGCAGCCACTGCGGCAGGATCACCAGGTTGCCGAAGAACACGCCGTAGCCGATCGAGATGGCAATCGTGCCGCCGGCAAAGTTGCGTCGCCCGAACAGGCGCAGGTCGACCACCGGATGGTCGTTGTTCAGCTCCCAGATGATGAAGTAGGCGAATGCGACCGCCGCAATCACGCCCAGCGTGATGATGGTGGGCGAGGCGAACCAGTCGAGATCCTTGCCCTTGTCGAGCATGATCTGGAACGCCGCCACCCAGGTCACCAGCAAGGCCAGCCCGATCTTGTCGATCGGCAGCTCGCGCTTGGGCGTCTCGCGCGAGCGATAGATGGCCAGCGTGATGCCAGCCGCCACCAGCCCGACCGGGATATTGATGTAGAAGATCCAGGGCCAGGTATAACTGTCGGTGATCCAGCCGCCCAGCGCCGGCCCGGCCACCGGCGCGACCACCGCCGTCATGCCCCATAGCGCCAGCGCGAAGGAAGCCTTGGATTTGGGGTAGGCCCCCAGCAGCAACGACTGCGACAGCGGCACCATGGGCCCGGCCACCAGGCCTTGCAGCACCCGCGCGGCCAGCAGGATCGGCAGCGTCGGCGCCAGGCCGCAGAGCCAGGATGCGATCACGAACAGCAGCACCGACGAGACGAACAGGCGCACCGCGCCCACGCGCTGGGTCAGCCAGCCGGTGAGGGGAATCGAGATGGCATTGGCGGCGGCAAACGAGGTGATCACCCAGGTGCCTTCATCGATCGACACGCCAAGGTTGCCCGAGATGGTGGGAATGGCCACGTTGGCGATCGACGAATCGAGCACGTTCATGAACACCGCCAGCGATACCGACAAGGTACCGAGCACCAGCGCACCGCCCTTGAGGGGCGGCGGCGGGCTATATGGAGTAGGGCTGTTGGCCATAGGAGTTCAGTCGACGGGGCGGATCAGGTATGCGGCACGACCATGGCGGCCCGGCTCTTTCTGGGCGCCGCCAGGCCGCTGGCGTTGTCGCCGATGATGCGTTCGACGATCTCGTCGGCCTGCTTGCCCAGGTCGTTGAAGACGCTGGTCTGGTAGTTGGTGGCGACGCTCTCGAGCGCCCGGCCGTCGCCATGGATATCGACCGTGGCGGTGGTCGACAAGCCGACGCGCAGCGGATGGGCGCGCACCTGTTCAGGGTCGAGCGCGATGCGCACCGGCACCCGTTGCACCACCTTGATCCAGTTGCCGGTGGCGTTCTGCGCCGGCAGCAGCGAGAAGGCGCCGCCGGTGCCAGCCGAAAAGCCCACCACGGTGCCCTTGTACTTGACGTCGTCGCCGTAGATATCGGCAATCACTTCGACCGGCTGGCCGATGCGGATGTGCTTCAATTGGCCTTCCTTGAAGTTGGCGTCGATCCAGATCTGTTCGAGCGGGACGATGGCCATCAGCGGCGCACCGGCGGCGATGCGCTGGCCGACCTGCACCGAGCGCTTCGAGACGAAGCCGGCCACCGGCGCGACCACGTTCACGCGCGCATAGGCCAGGTAGGCGTTGCGCACGGCAGCGGCCGCCTGCAGCACATTGGGGTGCTCGGTGACGCTGGTATGGTCGGTCAGTGCGCGGTTGGCGGCAGCGGCGGCACGCGCCTGGTCGAGCGCGGCGCTGGCGCTCTTCTGGGCGTCACGGGCGTGCGAGACGTCTTCCTGCGACACGGCGCCCGAGGCCAGGCCGGCCTGGCGGCGCTGAAGGTCATCGCGGGCGCGGTTCAGGTTCGATTCGGCCGCCGCCACATTGGCCGCCAGCGTATCGTTGTTGAGAAACAGCTGGCGCGTCTGGCGCACCGCCTGGGCCAGCGCGGCCTCGGCCTGCGACAGGGCGACCTTGCTGTCGGCGGCGTCCAGCGTCACCAGTTGCTGGCCGGCCTGCACCACCTGGGTGTCGTCGGCCTTGACGGCGGTCACGGTGCCGCCGACCTGGGCCGAGATCTGGACCACGTTGCCGCCCACGTAGGCGTCGTCGGTTTCTTCGAAGAAGCGGGAATGCAGGAACCAGTACAGGAAACAGGCCACTGCAATGGCCAGCAGCACGATGGTCAGCAGCAGCAACTGGAATTTGCGGCGGCCGTTGGGTTTCGGGTTGGCTGCGGGTGTGCCGGGGGCGGTGGTTTCACTCATGTTTTTTTCCGTATCGTTTGGCGTGAGAGTCGATGGCGCTGGCCCCACCCGAAGGTGCGGCGCGCACGGTGTTCTGTCGAGTAAGGGTTAAGGGCTGCGCGGCGCCGGCGAACTCAGGGCCAGACCGGCCTGGCCTGCCTCGAAGCCGCCGCCCAAGGCCTTGAACAGGGCGATCTGCTGGTCGCGGCGCGCCGCCTCCAGCGTCACCATGGCCTGGCGCTGGGCCAGCACCGCGGTTTCGGCGCTGAGCAACGTCAGTTGCGACACCAGTCCCAGGCGATAGCGTTCGCTGGCCAGCCTGAAGGCCCGTTCTGCAGCCTCCAGGGCTTCGCGCCGGATCGGCAACTGGCGCTCGCTCGAATGGATCTGGGCGATCTGGCGCGCGACATCGGTATAGGCGTCGTCGAGCGTGCGGTTATAGGTCGCCACGGCCAGCTCATAGTTGGCGTACTCGCCCTTGAGCCCGGCCCGCAGCGCGCCGCCTTCGAAGATCGGCAGCGAAATCGCCGGGCCGAAGGCGATGCTCTTGCTGGCCGCCGTGAAGGGATTGTTGTTGAGCAGCGTGTCGAAACCGATCATCGCCGACAGGTTGATGTCGGGATAAAAACGCGCCCGCGCCACCTCGATGCCCTGGCTGGCGGCTTCCACCTGCCAGCGCGCGGCGACGATATCGGGGCGACGGCCCAGCAGGTTCAGCGGCAACTCGGCCGGCAGCGGCGGGGTGACCAGGCGTGTCGCTTGCGGCGGCGCCAGTTGCAGGCCGCGATCCGGGCCGCGACCGCTCAGGGCGCCCAGTTGCTGGCGCGTGAGCAGGATCTGGCCTTCGCTCTGTTCCAGCTGGGCGCGGGCGTCAGCGCTGCTGCTGCGCGACTGGTCGCGCTCGATCTGGGTATCCAGGCCGGTGCGAACGCGTTCGCCGGTAATGTTCTGCAGCGCGGCGCGCTGGTCGACCGTGCGTTGCAGGATGTCATGCAGCGCGTACTGCGTGGCCAGCTGGCTGTACGCCGAGACGATGGCCGCCGTCAGCACCAGGCGCGCTTCCTGCTCGCTGGCCTGGCTGGCCTTTTCGTTGGAAATGGCTTGCGCCAGGGCCGCATGGTTCTTGTTCCACAGGTCGAGCTCGTAGCCGATGTTGAGCATCGCCTTCTTGTCGTTGTACCAGTTGCCGCCGTAGGGGGCAGGGTAGATGGTGGTGGACGAGAACTGGTTGCGGGTAAACGAGGCATCGGCGGTGACGCTGGGCAACAACGGCGCGCCCCGCGATTCGGCGATGGCGCCGGCTGCCGCCACGCGCGCCCGCGCCTGCTGCAGGCCGGGATTGGCGGTCAGCGCTTCGTCGATCAGGGCCACCAGTTGGTCATCGCCGAACTGGCGTACCCAGTCGCTGCCGGGCCATTGGCCGGCCGTGGCCTGGGCCGGATCGGCCAGGCTGCGCTGGGTGGCGAAGTCGCCTGGCTGGGCGATCTTGCGGTCGCTGCCGATCCCCTCGAAACTGGCGCAGCCCGACAGGCCGACCAGGCCGATCAGCGCGGTGACAGCGGCAATCGCCCGAAGCCTGCGGGCGGGCGACGTAATACAGTGCATGGAATTTTTCACGTTGAATTTCTTTGGCGATGCGAGCTTGTTGTTGCTTTCGCGTTTTAGTGTTGTCCGATGGTTGTTACCCTGTTCAGCCTTGGCGTGGCCTGCGGCGCTCGCATGCGGGTGGTCGTGATGCAGACCAACCCATGCAAATCTTTACGCGACTACGTTTAGAATTCTGACGAGTAAAAACTCATTTTTGTATTATACTCGGGGATACGAACAATAACTCATGTTGTTCAATGCGAACAATAACTCATGTTGCGAATTCGCATCGGATCGATCGAATTCATCACGGTAAGCTGAACTGAACAATGAAACTGCAACCCCGCAAGGAACCCCGCCAGGCACGCTCCCGCGCCATGGTCGACACCATTCTCGACGCCATGTCGCGGGTACTGGTCGAACGCGGCTACGCCAAGACCAACACCAACCTGGTCGCCGAGTCGGCTGGCATCAGCGTCGGTTCGCTGTACCAGTATTTTCCCAACAAGGACGCGCTGATCTTCGCGCTGCGCGAGCGTCATGTCTCGCGCATGCTGGCCCTGTTCGAAGACGTGGCCGCGCATATCGACGGCGCCGGTTCGTTGCGTGACGACTTCGAGGCCTTGATCGACGCGCTGGTCGCGGCGCACCTGCTGGAGCCCGAACTGAACCGCATCCTGGAAGAAGAATTTCCGGCCTATAACCTGCCGGTGTCGGGCGAAGTCCGGCAGCGTTTCTTCGATGCGATCCGGGGCGTGCTGCAGAAGCACCGCGGGGTGGTCACGCCGCCCGACCTCGACGTCGCCACGTTCGTCATCCAGCGCATGCTCAAGGCGCTGATCAATGCGGTGGTGCTGACCGGCCCGGGCGGCCTGTCGGCGGGCAGTATCCGGCCTGAGATCCTGCCGGCGGTGATGGGTTACCTGACCTCGGCGCGCGCCGCCTGAGCATCGCTTGAGGGTGTTGATGCCGCAGGGCAACTCAGAAAAGTCCTTATGTTTTTTCCGGGGTGCTGCCGTATAGTGATTGAAAATTTACTGCCGGGCGTACAACATTGCGCGAGGGACCGGCTCCATTTTCAATCAATCTCATTCGATCATGTGGCAGACAACTAGCGCCCGATTGCGGGCAGGCGTGCTGATGGCAGGGGCCATGCTGGCGTTGCCGCTACAGGCGGCAGTGGTGGTGCAGGTGCTGGACGCTGCCGGCCAGCCCTTGCCCAACGCGGTGGTGTATGCCGAGCCGCAAGGCGGGGGCAACTTCAAGCCGGCCCGCCAGGCGTCGATCGAACAGAAAGACAAGACGTTCTTTCCGTTGGTGTCGGTGGTGCAGACGGGCACGGCCATCGTGTTCCCCAACAACGACTCGGTGCGACACCACGTTTATTCCTTTTCTCCCGCCAAGACCTTCGAACTGAAACTGTATTCCGGCACGCCCGGCAGCCCGGTGGTATTCGACAAGCCGGGCCTGGTGGTGCTGGGCTGCAACATCCACGACCAGATGGTGGCCTTCGTGCAAGTGGTCAACACGCCATTCTTCGGCGTCACCGACCGTAGCGGCACGGTGCGCCTGGAAGGCATTGCCAACGGCAGCTACGCGCTCAAGGCCTGGTACTTCCGCATGCCGCAGAACGAGCCTGCCGTCGCACAGCCGTTGCAGGTGCAGGGTGATGGCCGGGCGTCGATCAAGCTGGGTGTCAAGGGCGTGCCGCTGTAGGCGGCTGGGATCGCTAAACCATCAAGCACAACAGGGGGATGTCGGTGCGTCTGTATCGTCTGGAAAACAAGATCGTTGCGCTCTTCATCATCCTGATCGTGGTGGTGCAGCTGGCCGGCTTCACGGCCATTCGCACCGCCATCGACAGCAATGCGCGCAATGCCATCGTGGACGAACTGGCCATCGGTGAACGCGTCTTTGCCCGCCTGCTCGACCAGAACGCGCAAAAGCTGACCCAGGGCGGGCGCCTGCTGGCGGCCGATTTCGGCTTTCGCCAGGCGATCGGCACCGATGACCGCGACACCATCACGTCGGTGCTGTCCAACCACGGCGCCCGCATCGGCGCCTCGATGGCGATGCTGATCGGCACCGATGGCCGCATCCGCGCTTCGACCCTCGAATATCCCGACACCGATCTCCAGCGCAGCAGTCTGGAGCTGATCGGCAAGCCGGCCTCCGAGAATGGCGCGGCCGATAACGTGATCGTCGGCGACAGCCTGTTCCAGATCGTGGCGGTGCCGGTCAAGGCGCCGGTGACGATTGCCTGGGTAGTGATGGGCTTTCCGGTCGACCAGCAACTGATATCGGACATGCGCGCGCTGTCGTCGCTGCAGGTGTCGATCATGGTCAGCAACCGCGGCGCCACCGGCTGGGTGTCGGATGTGTCGACCCTGATGCCGCAGGCGAGCGCCATGCTGACCTCGCAGATGGGGCGCTCCGAGTTGCACAGCGCCCGCATTTCGGACTTGCGCCTGGACGACAACGAATATCGCACCCAGCTGGTGCCGCTGGCACGCTCCTCCAGCGGCCAGCGCGCGGTCGCGGTGCTGCAGCGCTCGGTGAGCGAGGCGGTGGCGCCGTATCACCGATTGCAGGTGATCCTGCTCAGCATCAGCGTGCTGGGCGTGCTCATCGCCGCGCTGGCCAGTGCCGTGATGGCGCGCCGCATCACCAGTCCGCTGCGCGACCTGGCGGCCGTGGCCAAGCGGCTCGGCGCCGGTGACTATAGCGAGGGGGCGCATATCCGCCGCCATGACGAGATCGGTCGCCTGTCGGATGCCTTCGAAACCATGCGTTCCGAGATCGCCTCGCGCGAAGTGAAGATCCTGCGGCTGGCCTACCAGGACCAGCTCACCGACCTGCCCAACCGGGTGCAGTTCGCCAATCTGCTCAACGACGCCATCGCGGCCGCGCCGCAGACCAAGCGCGGGTCGTGTCACGTGCTGATGATGGACCTGGACCGCTTCCAGCAGGTCAACGACGTGCTCGGTCACAGCTTCGGCGACGACCTGCTGCGCCAGGTGGCGCAACGCCTGTCAGGGCAACTGCAGCGGCCGATGGATCGGGTGGCGCGGCTGGGGGGCGACGAGTTCGCCATCCTGCTGCCCGATACCGATCTCGACGAAGCGCTGGAGCAGGCGACCCAGATACTGCGTGCGCTGGAGCATCCGCTGTCGCTGCAGGAGCAGACGGTTGACCTCGGGGCGGGCATCGGCATTGCCGGTTTTCCGTTGCATGGCCAGAGCAGCGACGAACTGCTGTCGCACGCCGAGGTGGCGATGTACACCGCCAAGCGCAAGGGTTCCGGCGTGATGGTGTACGACCATTCGATCGACCAGACCAGCCAGGAAAGCCTGTCGCTGCTGTCCGAACTGCGGCGCGCCCTGGAGCGCGACGAATTCATGCTCTACCTGCAGCCCAAGCTGGACCTGGCTACCGGCGAGGTGGTGGGGGCCGAGGCGCTGGTGCGCTGGATCCATCCCGAGAAAGGCTTCATCGGGCCGGACAATTTCATTCCGTTCGCCGAGACCACCGGTTTCATCCGCCAGCTGACGACGTGGATGATGGACAAGGTGGCCCGGGTGTGCGGCGAACTCAAGATGCGCGGCATCGACCTCAAGTTCTCGGTCAACCTGTCGACCCGCGACTTGATGGACCTCGAATTGCCGGCGACCTTCCTCAGCATCCTGGGGCGGTATGGCCTGTCGCCAGGCTCGTTCTGCCTGGAGATCACCGAGAGCGCCATCATGGACGACCCGGCGCGCGCCCAGCATACGCTGGAACGTTTATCTGCCATGGGCTTTGCGCTGGGCATCGATGACTTCGGCACCGGCTATTCGTCGCTGGCCTATCTGAAGCGGCTGCCGGTGGACGAACTCAAGATCGACAAGTCGTTCGTGATGAAGATGGAGCAGGATCAGGACGACGCCAAGATCGTGCGTTCCACGGTCGATCTCGGGCACAACCTGGGTTTGCGGGTGGTGGCCGAAGGCGTCGAGAGCGAGGCTGTGTGGTTCTTGCTGCGCCAGATGGGATGCGACCAGGGGCAGGGTTATTTCATGGGCAAGCCGATGCCGGTCGACCGCTTCCTCGAGTGGTTGAACACCTGGCGGGCGCCGATGATGCTGGACCAGTCGGAAAATATGGCGGTATAGGCGGTAATTGAAGATCCGAATTGAGTCATGGGGATGGTGGGGGAAAATGAATCGAACGAAACCATTGGCCGGTAGGCTGTTGATGGGGTTGTTGCTGGCTGGCGCGGCGCTGCCGGCGGTGGCGCAGTTGTCGCCCGAGGCGCAACGGGCCTGGGCCGAGGCGCAGGAAAGAAAGGCCGAGCAATTGATGCGCGGCGCCAGCCAGGGCGCGGGCGCCGATGCGCCTGCGGCCGGCACCGGCGCCCGCAATCCGGCGGCGGCCCCGGTGGCGCCGGAACAACGCGACCGCTGGGCGCCCGACATGGGCAAGTTGTTCGCCACCGGCGGCGTGATCCAGGTCGAAGGCGCGGGCGGCGGCGGCCTGGCGCCCTGGGCGCTGATCACCGGCTACGGCACCCGCGACAGCTACGGCGCCAATGCGCACTACACCACCGTGCGCACCCAGGACTACACCCTCAAGTCGTATGGGGTGGCGGTGGGCATCATGGATCGGGTCGAGCTGTCGGCGGCCAAGCAGGAGTTCTATGGCAGCCTGGCGCCGCTCAACAACCTGCGGATCAGCCAGGACATCTTCGGCGTCAAGGTCAAGCTGGCCGGCGATGCCGTCTACAACCAGGACCAGTGGCTGCCGCAGATCGCCGCCGGCGTCATGTTCAAGCGCAACAACGGCATCGGTGGGCTGGGGGCGGTCACCAGCGTCAAGCAACTGGGTGCGGCCAGCGATAGCGGCATCGATTACTACCTGGCGGCCACCAAGCTGTTTCTGGACCAGAGCATCCTGCTCAACGGCACGCTGCGGCTGACCAAGGCCAACCAGATGGGATTGTTGGGTTTTGGCGGTGACCGTGGTGACCGTTATCAACCGATGGGGGAGTTCTCGGCGGCCTACCTGATTAATCGCCAGCTGGCCATCGGCGCCGAATACCGCATGAAGCCGCGCAACCTGGCGGCCGACAGCGAGAAGGATTATGCCGACGCCTTCATCGCCTGGTTCCCCAGCAAGAACCTGTCGCTGACGCTGGCCTATGTGTCGCTGGGCGACATCACCATCTATAACCCCAAGCGGCAGAACGGCGTCTATCTTTCGCTGCAAGCCGGATTCTGAGGACGCCGACATGATTTCACGCAAGTTCAGCCTCTGCCTCCTGATGGCTTGCCTGCCACTGGCGACGCTGGCCCAGTCTGCAGCGCCGGCGCCGGCAGCCATGCCAGCGCCGGCCAAGGTGGCCGATCCAACCCTGTTCAACGACCTGGGCGGCTTGCCTGTGATCCAGAAGGTGGTCGACGATTTTGTCGCCATCATGCTGGCCGACGAGCGTATCCGCTTCACCTTCGAGGGCACCAACCTGCCGCGCCTGCACGAAAAGCTGGTGGAGCAGTTCTGCCAGTTGAGCGGTGGCGGCTGCGTCTATACCGGCGACCCGATGAAGGAAGTGCACCAGGGGCTCAAGCTCACCAACGCCCATTTCAATGCGCTGGTGGAAGACCTGCAACTGGCCATGGACCAGTCCGGCATTGCATCGCGCACCCAGAACCGCTTGCTGGCCCTGCTGGCGCCGATGCAGCGCGATACCGTCACGCGTTGAAGCGGGTGTTATTTCGGCACATCGGCCGGCGGCGTTGACGCCGTTTCGGCCGGTGGCCAGAAGAATTGCGCGGGGCGCGTAAGCAGTCGCGCCAGCAAGGCGCGCAGCAGCTTGCCGGTCTGGGCAAAGCGTACCTGGCGCGAGCGCAGCGCCACCCACAGCGCCAGCGAAAAACTGACCCACAGATTGACCAGTCCCACCGTCAGCACGCCCGCGGCCGACAGCAGGAACAGGCGCGGGCCGACCGCCCAGTCCAGCGCATCCATGGCAATGGCCAGGTTGGCCGCCGAGAAGGTGATGTGGCGGATGTCGATCGGCAGGCCCAGCATGAAGCCGATGGTGCCGATGCTGCCCAGCATGATGCCGAAGGTGAAGTTGCCCATCAGGCCGCCCAGGCCGGTCTCGACATAATTGCCCAGCCGTTGTGCCCGCGGCAACCCCAGCAGCGACACCAGCCAGCGCGCGCGCACCACCCGTTGCGCGATGTTGGTATAGAGCGCCTTGTTGTCGTAATAACCCGAGATCAACCCCGCCAGGAACAGGCAGACGCCGGCGATGGCGGCATGAAACAGCGCCAGGCTGTTCACCGGGTCGAGATCGTGCAGCAGGTGGGCCGCCTTGGCGGCATCGACGAAGTGATGACCCGACAGCCAGTGATACAGGCTCGCCAGCAACCACGCCACCGGAAACGCCAGCGACAGGTTGCCCAGCACTGCGATGAACTGGGTGCGCCAGACCCGGGCGATCAGTTCGCACAGGCTGTCGAGATCGACGTCACGGCCGTTGCCGATGCGATGGATGTCGGCCGCGATGCGCGAGGCCGTCATGGCCGGCTGCTTGGTGGCGACCGTGAAGTGCAGCACGTGGATCAGCATGAAACCCAGCGAATAATTCAGGCTGTACAGGAAGGCCTCGACCAGCGGCGCGGCGCGCAGCCACGACATCATGATCTTGATCAGCGCCATGAAGCCGATGATGAAGCCGGCGCCGGCTGCCGAGCGGTACATGGCGACGTATTCGCTGCGGGTCTCGGCGATGTAGTGCTCGCCGGTGCGACTGGCGTTTTCGGTGACGTTGCGCGCCAGCAGGTTGATGTTGCCCGCCAGCAGTTGGCGCACGCTGTACTGCTGCGCGCGCGCTGCGGCCAGCTCGTGCATCAGGGCCAGCGCCAGCGGCGCGCGCTCGTCCGGCGCCGGCGGCTCGACCAGGGCCAGCAACTGGCGCAGCCGCTGCAGATTCTGTTCCAGGCGCAGCAGGCGGTAGGTCAGCGAAATGCTGGTGCCGATGCGCTGCGCCTGGCGGCGGATGCGATCGATGACATGCTGGCACTGGTCGAGCAGCACCAGCAGGTGACGGGCATCGTCGGCCGGCGCTGCGCGGTCTTGCAGGGCCTGCCGATGCGACTGCAGCCACTGGTGCAATTCGACGTTCTGCATCAGGAAGGGCGACTCGAAGGCCCGCACGTCATCGTAGATGCGCAGCAGTTCCGGCTCCATGCCGATGGCGCTGATGCGGTAGGACAGCACCTGGATCGCTTGCAGCAGGTCGACGCCGCCAGGCGCGGGCGAGCCGGCAGGCGCAGCTCCCTGCAGGGTCTGCCACAGCGCCTGCCATTGGGCCAGCGACACCGCGCACAGCCAGCGGGTGTCATGCGGGTCGTGAAAGACCAGGTCCAGGCAATCCTCGAGCTTGCGCGGGTCCAGTGCCGGCGGCAGCAGCCGGTAGGTCAGTCGCTTGAGCAATTCGTGCAGGAAACCATCGTTGGACAGGATGCCGGTATCGGCATACAGGCCGACCTGTCGCCGCACCGAAAGCTGGTGCAGCAGATGCTGGTGCAGCGCGGCCGCGTAGTGCGGCTGGTCGCGCAGCAACTGATCGAGCGCACGCAGGCTGGCCAGCGCCGCGTCGGCATCGGCCGGATCAGCCGGTCGCAGGCTGTCGGCCAGCGCGGTGAGTGGGCCCAGGTCGGTGCTGAGCGGGGCCGAGGCGATGGCGTCGAGAGCGGCTAGGGCGGCGAAGGCGTCGGGCATGGGCCGTTTCCAGAAAAGGGGGCAGCAGTTTAGCGTTGAAATCAGAATAGTGTGCGACGCAGCAAATTTACACTTGAAAGATCAGGTAAGGGTGAACGCGTAACCGTTAAGAGCCGCCTTCACATGCCGTCAACAAGTGTATTCCCGGTGTAAAGATGTCGGCCGGGATGTTTTGCCACTCGTATAAGGAGTCATCATGGAGCTCGCAACAATTGCCGGCGGCGCAGCAACCGCCTGGCTGGCCAACAAGGCGGCGCAGTCCGTCGGGCTCGACCTGACCAAGGTCGCGTCCACTGCGGTGGATGAAGTCGCAGGTGCGGTGAAGTCGGTGCTGCAGCTGCCGGCCAACAGCAGTATCGGACGCATCATCAATACGATCGCCTAAGCCGTTGAACGACACCTGAAGATTGTTGCATTGGCAATTTTTCTTGATCGCACCTCGATGGGGTGCGATTTTTTTTTCGCCCCGGGCCTGAGGATGAGCTCGGGAAGCGCCCAAGCTGATCCGGAGCAAAGCCGGGCGGGGCATGCGTTACAGGATGTTGCAAAGAGGAAATATTCATGCGCTATGCAAATGGCCTGTGATATTTCATTTGTTTTGTTGGCAGATGTAAAGAATCGGGTTCCAATGCCGTAACAGGGATATCGTCGGCCGCTTCTGGCAGGCGGTGTTTTCCCCCTGCAAAGGAGCGTGTTCATGGATGTTTCGCAAATTGCGTCGTTGTCGACCAGCTTGGCCACGGCTGAAACCGCGGATGCGGTCAATATCACGATGCTCAAGAAAGCCCTAGACCTCCAGTCGTCAACGATGGAAGGACTGCTGTCGGCATTGCCGCCGACGCTTCCGGCCAATCCCAATATCGGCCGTAACGTCAATACCACGGCCTGATTGTCGGGCTGGCAGCATGGTCGCGCCGCAGTCGGGCGCGATTTTTTTTGTCTGGCCGTTTTTTTCGGTGGCGTATTTCATCCAATAAAGCCCATCATATCGGCCGTGAACAACATCCAGCCATCGAAATGAAGCCCATTCCCACCTTGCCGGTGCGCGACGGCCTGGCGCCGAGCTACTTCTGGTTGCAACCTGGGCACTGGCGTTGCATGTTCGATTTCCTGTGCGAGCGTTATGCCGGCGTGCCGCCGCAGGCCTGGCGCAGCCGCATGCAACGGGGCGAGGTACGCAACCAGCACGGCGAGGCATTGCAGCCGGACTCGCCCTATCGGGTCGGTGATTGCATCTTCTACTATCGCGAGTTGGCGCAGCCGGAAGCCGTGATCCCGGTGCAAGAGCGCATTTTGCATCTGGACGAGCATCTGCTGGTGGTGGACAAGCCGCACTTCCTGCCGGTGATCCCGGGCGGGCGTTTCGTGCAGGAGACCTTGCTGGTCAGGCTGAAGAAGACCACCGGACTCGAGCATCTGGTGCCGATTCATCGTCTTGATCGTGAAACGGCCGGCGTGATCGTGTTTTCGCATCGACCCGAGACGCGCGGCAAATACCAGTCGATGTTCCAGCAGCGCACCATGCGAAAGGTGTACGAGGCGATCGCTCCGCTGCGGCCGGAGCTGACGTTGCCGCTGGTGCACCGCAGCCGCATGGAAGAAATCCCGGGACAGTTTTTCAGGATGCACGAAGTGAGCGGAGAACCCAACGCCGAAACCCGCATCTCGCTCATCGAGGCGCGTGGCGAATTCGGTTTGTATCGGCTGGAACCGGTCACCGGAAGGCGTCATCAGTTGCGGGTGCACATGGCCGGGCTGGGGATACCTATCGTCCACGACCTGTTCTATCCGCAGCCGGTGCCGGTGGGCGTGGCGGACGACCTGGATCGGCCGTTGAAGTTGCTGGCGCGCTCGCTCTCGTTCATCGATCCGCTCGACCAGTCGCCACGCCAGTTCGACAGCATGCGCGTGTTGCAAGACGCGCCCGCGATGCCTTATTGATAGTACAAGGTCAGGGTGGTGGAACCGGCCAGCACGATTTCGTCGGCAGTAGGAAGATCTGCACGCGGTCTGATCAGCGGCTGGATCGCCAGTCGGCCGGTCACCGTGCTGAGCGCCGTGGGCACGCTGGCCTGGCCATCGGAAAAACCGACTGCCTTGCTGCCATTGGCATATAGCGGCGCATCGACCGGGGTTTCAGACCAGCCTTGCACGCCGTCACTGCGCAGCGTGCGCAACGAGCCCGGCTGGTTGCGGCCCGTGCCGGCGACGACCCGCACATAGAAAATGCCGATGTTGACGCCATTGACCGAACCGAGGCCATTGGCCATGAAATTGGCGTCGGCTTCGCCACGCACGACCTTGATCAGATCGGGCACGATGGTGGCGGGGTTTTCGTCCTGCAGCATCAGCGCCACCTTGGCGGGGGCATCGCAGGTGATGGAAAAATTGAGGTTACGCTCGGGCAGCACCGTATGGCTGTCGGGTGACAGCTCGGCATTGAGCATGCGGCCGTAGTCGACGGTGTCACCGGCCGGCAGCGCCAGGGAACATGCCGGAGGCACCAGCGAACCCACCACCTTGAGCTGGACGCTGCCGGCGGCGGCTCCGCCATGGCCGCTCGCCAGCCAGGCGTACAGGAAAAACATGATGGGGCGGATGGCGCGACGGCTCAACGATTGCGAGGGCTTCATGGGGTTCCTTGGAGGATCTTGAAAAGCCCGTATTGTCGATGTCGCGTGACGATTGTTGCATCACAGAAGTCCGATAATTCCCCTGAAGTCGAACGAAAAATCTTCGATGCCACCCGCAGAGGGCGTCAGGCCGCCGTCTTGAGCTGGTGCAGTGACGCCACCAGGTCGGCGAAGCGCTGGCCCTGGATCATGATGTGGTGGCGCAGCACTTCCATGGTCTTTTCTTCGTCGCCGGCGATGATGGCGTCGACCGCTGCGGCATGTTCGTCGAACGACATCCGGAGCCGGTCGCGTACCCGCAGCTGCAGTCGTCGGTACGGGCGCAGGCGACGGTGCAGGGCGCGCGCCTGCTCGGCCAGGAAACTGTTGTGACTGCCCGCATAGATGCGGTCGTGGAACGCCTCGTTGAGATAGAAATAGGCATCCGGATCGGCGCCATCGCGGGCCGCCTGGCACGCCAGGTGCGCCGCGCGCAGGGCCGCGTGCTCGTCGGCGGTCATGCGGCGCGCCGCCAGCCGTCCGCACATCGCCTCGAATTCGGCCATTACCTCGAACATCTCGATCAGCTTGTCCGGCCCGACCTCGGCCACGATGGCGCCGCGTCGCGGGCGCAACTCGACGATTCCCATCGACGCCAGCTGGATCAGCGCCTCGCGAATCGGCGTGCGCGAGACGCCGAACTGCTCGGCCAGCGAGGTCTCGTCGAGGTGCTGGCCAGGCGCCAGCTTGCCCACGGCGATCAATTCCTCGATCGACTCACGCAGGCTTTCCGAGCGGGTCTTGGCGTTTTCCATCTTGCACTTCCTTCAATATCTTGCGGGGGCATCTCGTTAGATGCCGAGTTCTGCTTGACAATGTATTCTTTTGGGAAGAAATTGTATACACGATGCGTCCATAAAAACACACGACGGGGCATCAACATTCCCAATTGGAGGAGACACCAAGATGAACAGCATCACGCGCCGACATTTCCTGGGCACGCTGGCGGCCACCTCGCTGGCGGCCCAATGGCCATTGGCACAGGCCCAGAGCAGCAGTCTGAAGATTTCACACCAGTTCCCCGGCGGCACCATCACCGAAGGCGATTTTCGTGATCGCCTGGTGCGCACCTTTGCCAAGCAGGTCAGCGAGCGCACCAATGGCGCGCTCAAGTTCGAGATCTATCCGGGTTCGTCGCTGATGAAGACCAACGCCCAGTTCTCGGCGCTGCGCAAGGGCGCGCTGGACATGTCGCTGGTGCCGCTGAACTACGCCGGCGGCGAAGTCCCCGAGACCAATATCGGCCTCATGCCCGGACTGGTCACGTCCTACCAGCAAGGGGCGTCGTGGAAGAACGCCGAAGTGGGCCGTGAGTTGGCGCGCATCCTGGGCGAGAAGGGCATCGTCATCGTCAGCTGGATCTGGCAGGCCGGTGGCGTCGCCTCGCGCGGCAAGCCGATCGTCGACCCGGCCGATGCCAAGGGCATGAAGGTGCGCGGCGGCTCGCGCGAGATGGACCTGATCCTCAAGGAAGTCGGCGCCGCCGTGGTGACCCTGCCGTCCAATGAAATCTATGCCGCCATGCAGACCGGCGCGATGGATGCGGCGATGACCTCGTCGACTTCGTTCATGTCGTTCCGCCTGGAAGAAGTGGCCAAGGCCCTGACCACCGGACGCGACAAGGCCTACTGGTACATGTTCGAGCCGCTGATGATTTCCAAGGCGGTGTTCGAGCGCCTGCCCAAGGACCAGCAGGCCGCCATCATGGCCGTCGGCGCCGAGATGGAACAGTTCGCCATGAAGGCCGCCCAGGCCGACGACGTGGCCGTGGCCCAGGTCTACCAGAAGGCCGGCGCCAAGGTGGTCGACCTGAATGCGGAAGTGGTCAAGAAGTGGCAGGACATCGCCCGCAATACCGCCTGGAAAGACTTCGCCGCCCGCAACGCCAGTTGCGCCAACCTGCTCAAGCTGGCGGAGAAGACACTATGAGTCACGGCTTCGAGATGCCCGGCGCCAGCGCCGCCCCGGCCACGGTGCCGGCCAGCGCGCCGGTGGCGTGGCTGGCGGCGGCATTGGGGGTGTTCCATCGTGCCGCCGTGCTGCTGGCGATGATCGCGCTGGTGGTGACCTCGGCCATCCTGACCTATTCGGTGGTAGTGCGTTATTTCTTTCACCAGCCCACCGACTGGCAGGATGAGGCTTCGGTGTTCATGCTGGTGGGCGTGATCTTTCTGTGCGCCGGCTACGTGCAGTCGCTGCGCGGTCACATCGGCATCGAGGCGCTGGCCGGGATCTTGCCGGCGGCGGTCAACCGGGTCCGGCTGTTCCTGTGCGACGTGCTGTCGTTCGTGTTCTGCGCCTTCTTTGCCTGGAAGTCGTGGACGCTGTTTCACGAAGCATGGGTCGACGGCCAGACCACCTCGTCGACCTTCGCGCCACCGTTGTGGATTCCGTATTCGATGATGGCGCTGGGCATGAGCGTACTGACGCTGCAATTGCTGGTGCAAGTGCTGGTGCGCCTCACCGGCACCGTTCCTGCGCCGGTCCGCCAGGAGGCCCCATGAGTCCGCTCGTCCTGGGTTCTCTGTACGGCATCATCACCATCGTGGTGATGTGCTCGGGCATGCCGATTGCCTTCGCGCTGGGGGTGGTGGCGACCGGCTTCATGTACTTCTTCATGCCGGCCTCGTCGCTCGACACCGTCACCCAGAACGTCTACGAAGAGATTGCCTCGATCACCTTGCTGTCGATTCCCTTGTTCATCCTCAAGGGCGCCGCCATCGGGCGCTCGCCGGCCGGGCGCGACCTGTATTCGGCGATCCATGTGTGGCTCAACCGGGTGCCGGGTGGGTTGGGCATCGCCAACGTGTTCGCCTGCGCGCTGTTTGCGGCGATGGCGGGCTCGTCGCCGGCGACCTGCTCGGCGATCGGTTCGGCCGGTATTCCCGAGATGCGCCGGCGTGGCTATTCGCCCGGTTTCGCGGCCGGCATCATCGCCGCCGGTGGCACGCTGGGCATCCTGCTGCCGCCGTCGATCACCATGATCCTGTACGCGGTGGCGGCCGAGCAGTCGCTGGGCCGGCTGTTCCTGGCCGGTATCGGGCCCGGCCTGTTGCTGGTGCTGCTGTTTGCGGGTTATGCGATGTACCGCGCCCACAAGGAGTACAAGCTGGCGCACGCCATCTACAGTGCCGGCGGCGTCAAGTCGGCCTACCTCGACGACGAGCAGTTCACGCTCGCGCAAAAGGTCGAGATGCTGCCGCGCGTGTTGCCCTTCGTGGTGTTGCTCATCGGTGTGATGGTGGCGCTGTACGGCGGCCTGGCCACGCCCTCCGAGACGGCCGGGCTGGGGGCCTTGCTGGCGCTGTTGCTGATTGCGGTGGTGTATCGCATCTACAAGCCACGCGAGATCGCGCCGTTTCTCTCGGCCACCATCAAGGAATCCGGCATGCTGCTGCTGATCATCGGCATGTCGCTGCTGTATTCCTATGTGATGAGCTACCTGCACATCAGCCAGTCGGCGGCGCAGTGGGTGGTCGACCTGCATCTGTCGAAGTGGCTGCTGCTGGCCGTGATCCTGTTCATGGTGATCGTGCTGGGCTTCTTCCTGCCGCCGGTGTCGATCATCCTGATGACCGCGCCGATCATCCTGCCGCCGCTCAAGGCCGCCGGTTTCGACCTGATCTGGTTCGGCATCGTCATGACGGTGGTGATGGAGATGGGCCTGATCCATCCGCCGGTAGGATTGAACCTGTTCGTGATCAAGAACATCGCACCCGACATTGCGCTGGGTGACGTGATCAAGGGCACCATACCGTTCCTGGCGTTGATGTTCCTGGCGGTGGTGCTGTTATGTCTTTTCCCCGGCATTGCGACCGGATTGCCTGACTTGTTGATGGGAGCAAAGTAGCCATGAGTGGTAACGAACGCGTCTGGAATGCGCGCGGGCAGAATCGCGACGCCCGCCTGCAGCGCGCCGCAAATGCGTTGGGTGGCCAGTTGCGCGGCAAGCTGGTCGCCGCTGCGCAACTGACCGATCTGCTGTATGCGGTGATCGAGCCGGGCGACCGGGTCTGTGTCGAGGGCAACAACCAGAAACAGGCCGATTTCCTGGCCCGCAGCCTGGCCGCGCTCGACCCGGCCCGGGTGCATGACCTGCACATGCTGTTTTCGGTGCTGGCCTTGCCCGAGCACCTGGACGTGTTCGAAAAAGGCATCGCCTCCAAACTCGACTTTTCGTTCTCGGGCCCGCAGGCGGGGCGGCTGGCCAAGCTGGCCTCGAGCGGCAAGCTCAACATCGGGGCGATCCACACCTATCTCGAACTGTTCGGTCGCTACTTCATCGACCTGACCCCGCGCGTGGCGCTGGTGGCTGCGCAGGCGGCCGATCGCCACGGCAATCTCTATACCGGACCCAACACCGAAGATACGCCGGCCATTGTCGAGGCCACCGCGTTTTCGGGCGGGATCGTGATTGCCCAGGTCAACGAGATCGTCGACACCTTGCCGCGCATCGACATCCCGGCCGACTGGGTCAGCTTTGCGGTGCAGGCGCCCACGCCGCATTACATCGAACCCTTGTTCACCCGTGACCCGGCGCAGATTTCCGAGATCCAGGTGCTCATGGCGATGATGGCCATCAAGGGCATCTATGCCGAGTACGGCGTGCAGCGCCTGAACCACGGCATCGGTTTCGACACCGCCGCCATCGAACTGATCCTGCCGACCTATGGCGAGTCGCTCGGACTGCGCGGCAAGATCTGCAAGCATTGGGCGCTCAATCCGCACCCGGCGCTGATCCCGGCCATCGAGGCCGGGTTTGTCGAATCGATCCATTCGTTCGGCTCCGAACTGGGGATGGAAGACTACATCCGCGCCCGTCCCGACGTCTTCTTCGTCGGTCCCGACGGGTCGATGCGCAGCAACCGCGCCTTTTCGCAGACCGCCGGCCACTACGGCTGCGACATGTTCATCGGCTCGACCTTGCAGATCGACCTGCAGGGCAATTCGTCGACTGCCACGCTGGGCCGCATCGCCGGTTTCGGCGGCGCCCCCAACATGGGCGCCGATGCCCGCGGCCGACGCCATGCCAGCCCGGCCTGGCTCAAGGCCGGCGAGCAGGCGCGGGCCGGCAAGAACACCATCCCGCGCGGCCAGAAGCTGGTGGTGCAGACGGTGGAAACCTTCCGCGAGCACATGCAGCCGGCCTTCGTCGAACGGCTCGACGCCTGGCAACTGGCCGAACAGGCCAACATGCCGATTCCGCCGGTGATGATCTATGGCGACGACGTGACCCATATCCTGACCGAAGAAGGCATTGCCAACCTGCTGCTGTGCCGTACCGAACAAGAGCGCGAGCAGGCCATCCGGGGTGTGGCAGGTTATACCCCGGTGGGGCTGGGGCGCGACCGGCGCATGGTCGAGAACCTGCGCGACCGCGGTGTGATCCGGCGTGCCGAAGACCTCGGCATCGACAAGCGACTGGCCACCCGCGACCTGCTGGCGGCCAAGAACATGAAAGACCTGGTACGCGCCTCGGGCGGCCTGTACCAGCCACCCAAGCGCTTTCGCAATTGGTAAGCACGCTCCAGGACAACTGCAATGGAAACCTTGAATTATCGTTTTGACGGCGGCACCCGTCGCCTCAAGCCGGCGCCGGAACTGGTCGGCGTGGTCAGCTCGGGCAACCTCGAAGTGCTGATCGAGCATGCCGCGCTGGACGGCGGCTGCAGCATCGAGATCAAGACCGCCGCGCGCGGTTTCGGCGCCATCTGGCAAGCCGTGATCGGCGACTTCTTCGGCCGCTGGCAACTGGCCGATACCCGCATCGCCATCAACGACATGGGGGCCACCCCGGCGGTGGTCAGCCTGCGGCTGGACCAGGCGGTGCAAGTCATGCTGGAGGACCAGCCATGAGCGCCAGCTACCTCGAAGCCAACGCCCGCGAGCGCATCGTGCAGGTGCTCGACGCCGGCAGTTTCACCGAATTGCTGCCGCCGGCGCAGCGCGTGGTCAGCCCGCACCTGGGGCAGCTGGATGCGCCGGTGTCGTTCGATGACGGCGTGGTGGTCGGCGAAGGTCGCCTGGACGGCCTGCACGTGATGGCTGCCGCGCAGGAAGGCGGTTTCATGGGCGGCGCCGTCGGCGAGGTGCATGGCGCCAAGCTGGTCGGCTTGCTCCAGCGCGCCATCCGCAAGAAGGCTGACGGAGTGGTGTTGCTGGTCGAAAGCGGCGGGGTGCGCCTGCACGAAGCCAATGCCGGCCTGATCGCGGTCTCCGAAGTGATGCGCGCGGTGCTGGAGGCGCGCGCCGCCGGCATTGCCGTGGTGGTGCTGGTGGGGGGCTCCAACGGCTGCTTCGGCGGCATGGGCATCGTGGCGCGCTGCGCCGATGCGGTGATCATGTCCGAAGAAGGGCGCCTGGCGATGTCGGGCCCGGAGGTGATCGAGACCGCCAACGGCGTCGAGGAATTCGATTCGCGCGACCGGGCATTGGTCTGGCGCACCACCGGCGGCAAGCATCGCTACCTGATCGGTGATTGCCAGGCGCTGGTGGCCGACGACATCGACGCCTTTCGCGGCGCCGCCATCCAGGCCCTGCGCGCGGCAGGCCCCAGCGCGCTTACCCTGGAAGGCCTGGCGGCCGAGCAGGCGATGCTGCAACAGCGCCTGGAGCGCTTCGGCGATGCAGCCGATCCGCAGGATATCTGGCGGGCGCTGGGCATCGCCGCGCCGCAAGACCTGGCCATGCTGGAGGCCGACGCCTTCGTGGCCCTGGTCGACCCCTACCGCGTGCGCCCCTGAGAGGACCAATATGATGCAATCAGCAGTCAATCCTGCCCCTTCCACTGCGCCGACCCAGGTCGACTGGCGCGCACTGGCGCAGCAGTTGTTCCCGCAAGGGCATGCCATCGGCGAGCGCGACAATTTCCTGTCCGGCAGCGCCCAGGTCGACGGCGCCACCGTGACCGTGGTCGGCACCACCGGCCATACCCCGATCGGCATCGAGATCGCGCTGGCCCAGGCTCAGGCGATCCTGGCCACGGTGCGTGATCATCCGGGGCGCGCCATCGTGATCCTGGTCGACACGCAAGGGCAGCGCCTGCGTCACCGCGACGAGATGCTGGGCATCAACAGCTACATGGCGCACCTGGGCAAATGCGTGGAGCTGGCGCGCCGCAGCGGCCATCGGGTCATCGGCCTGGTATACGACCAGGCGCTCTCTGGCGGCTTCATCACCAGCGGCCTGATCGCCGACGCCTGCTATGCGTTGCCGGAGGCGACCATCCGCGTGATGGGCCTGCCGGCCATGGCGCGCATCACCAAGGTGCCTGAAGAGCGGCTGACCGAACTGGCCCGGAACAACCCGGTGTTCGCCCCCGGCCCCGAAAACTATCTGCGCATGGGCGGCGTGGCCGATATCTGGAGCGGCGACCTGGCGCAGTCGCTGCGCGAGGCGCTGGCGGTCGACCGCTCGGCCGACCGGCGCGCGGTCGCTGGGCTGGAACGCGGCGGGCGTCGACTGGCTCAGCACGTGATCGATGCCGTGGCCGACGACGTGCCATTCAAGTGATGTCTTGCCCGCCGGCCGCACTGCGGCAACGTCACCACCTGGTCTGGCTCGATGACGCCGGCTGGGCGCAGGTGCAGTCGGCCGCCGCCGATGCGCGCGAACGTCAGGCGCTGCAGCGCTGGCAGCAAGAACAGTGGCCGCTGGTGCTGCGACGCGCCGACCCGGATGCCGGCGCCGATGAAGTCTGCGCCGCAGTAGCGCTGCCGCCCGACGTCGATGGCGACAAGCTGCGCATCGCGGTGCGGGTGCCGCAAGCGCATGTGCAACGGCTACGTGCCCCGCTGACGCTGGCCGAGGTGATCGCAGCCCAGCCCGCATTGCCAGGGCCATGGCATCTGCCGCTGCTGGCGCTGCAGCAGGCCGGGCTGCCATTGCGGGTGTTCGGTTCGCTGTCGTGGCAAGTGCTGACCGGCCAGCCGTATCTGAGGGCACAGTCCGACATCGATCTGCTGTGGCAGCCGTCGGATAGCAGCGCGCTGGAGCAGGGCATACGCTTATTGCAGCGCCATGCCAGACACTTGCCGCTGGACGGTGAAATCCTCTTTGCCGGCGGCGACGCGGTGGCCTGGAAGGAATGGGCGCAGGCCGACCAGCCCGCTGCGCGGGTGCTGGTCAAGGGCGCCCGCGGCGTCAGGCTGGAACGTATCGACGCGTTGCATTGTGCACCTGAGCAGGAGCAGTCATGCACGGCCTGAGTCGCTCATCGCAGGTGCGCGCGTCACCCGCGCCGCTGACGGTGACGGCGCAGGGAAACCGCTTCTGCCGCCAACTGGCGCGTTTGGCGGTGCGCAGCCTGTACCAGGAATTGACGCTCTATCCCAAGCCCGGCCTGGTGTCGCTGGTCGACAACGGCAGTCACGCCGACATGAACGCCGGCACCTTCATGCGCAGCCTGTTTGCGCTGCGCCATTACTTCTATCAGATTGCCCGTGCCGGCCTGCGCGGCGCGCCATTCGCCCAGCTGCAGCAACTGGGGATGCAGGCCGAAGCGCGCATGCTGGCCGCCACCGGTGGCATCAATACCCATCGCGGCGCGATCTTCGCGCTGGGCATGCTGTGCGCGGCGAGCGCTTATTGTCGCGGCCAGCATATCGGCCTGTCACCGGCGGCGTTGCGGGCGACATTGCTGATCCAATGGGGCGACGCGCTGTCGCATCACACCTCGCCCGTCGCGGCGCAGCACAGCCATGGCCTGCAAGTGGCCAGCAAGCACGCCGTGGGCGGCGCGCGCGAAGAGGGCGCACTCGGCTTTCCGTCGGTGTTCGAGATCGCCTTGCCGCGACTCGATGCCACGCTGGCGCAGGGGCGCAGCGAGCATGAGGCCCGGATCGATGCGTTGTTCGCCCTGATGGCGCAACTCAGCGACACCAATGTCTATCACCGTGGCGGCGCAGCCGGCGCCCAGTTGGTGCGCCAGCGCAGCGCGGCCTTTCTGGCCGCCGGCGGCACGGCGCATGCAGGCTGGCTGGCCGAGGCGCAGGATTGTCATCGCGCGTTCGTGCAGCGCCGCCTGTCGCCGGGCGGCGCGGCCGACCTGCTGGCCGCGGCCTGTCTGGTGCGCCAGGCCTGCATGCTGGATGAAATCGCGTCATGAGCCTGCGCCTGGCGATCCTCTGCCCCGGTCAGGGCGGGCAGCATCCGGCCATGTTCGACTTGCTGCACGGCGACGCGCGCGCAGCCGACTTCCTTGCGCAGTGCCAGCTCGACGCCTTGCTCAGCGCTCCTCGACAGCAGGTGCTGGCCGACCCCCAGGCGCTGTTTGCCAATCGCAACGCCCAGCCGCTGGTGGTGGCGGCGCAGTTGGCGGCATGGCAGGCCCTGGCCGGGCCACTGCGCGCCAGCATCGGTGCGCCGGCGCTGGTGGCCGGTTACAGCGTGGGAGAACTATCTGCCTATGCCGTGGCCGGCGTGTTCGCGCCGCTCGATACGGTCGCGCTGGCGGCCCGGCGTGCCAGACTGATGGACGAGGCGGTGCGCGACCCGCAGGGATTGATGTCGGTCGGTGGCTTGCCGCTGGGGCGCATCATGGCCAGCCTGTCGCGTCACGATGCGCACCTGGCCATCGTCACCGGCGACGACAGCGTGATCGTCGGGGGCCGGCAGCCGGCATTGACGGCGTTGGCAGCCGAGCTTTCGGGATCTGGCGCGCACTGCGGCGAATTGCCGGTGGCGCTGGCCTCGCATACGCCCTTGATGCAGCCCGCGCAGCAAGCATTTGCGGCGCTGCTGGATGGCATGCCGCCCGGCGTGCTTGAGACCACCTTGCTGGCCGGCGTCAGCGGCCAGGCCGTGTCCGATCCGGTCCAGGCCCGAACCCAGTTGGTGCGGCAACTGGGCGAACCGATCCAATGGGCCGCCTGCATGGACGCCTGCGCCGAGCATCGCATCGAGGTCGCGCTGGAACTCGGCCCCGGCAATGCGCTGTCGCGCATGCTGCGCGAACGCCATCCGCAGATTGCCTGCCGTTCGCTATCGGATTTCCGTAGTCTGGATGGCGTGTTGGCCTGGTTGCAGCGACAAGCCGATTGAATGCGATATGAGCAAATAGTAGTTTGTTTGCTCCTGTGCAACAGAAATAGTTTGAGACATTTCCTATATTAGTTGGCAGGGCGAAGCGCGCAGAATCCGGTTAACTCAACGGTAGGCCGAAACCCCATGTCAAATTCTTCCATCCCCTTCCTCGGCGGCGGCTTGCTGCGTCGAACGCTTTCCCGGATTTTCATGTTATTGGCGTTGTCGCTCATGCTGGCCGACGCGCAGGCAGTGATCTGCCGGTTGAACGATATAGCCGGGCCGTCGCGATATCCGCTCAATGTCGGGACGATCGAAGTGCCGCCCGTGGTCTGGGGGATCAATTATTTCTGGCGCTCGCCATTGCAACGCGTGCAAGTAGCGTGTCAGACGCCGTCTAATGAATACACGGACCAGCCGATCGTAATTCATGTGTTTCCGCAAGGCGTCGGATTGAACCTGTATGGCCTGAGCGTTGGCATCGCCATCGAATACAAGGGCAAGATCGTCAACCCGTATCAGGACTTTCCCATCGATACCGGCTATCGCACCAAAGCTGGTGAGACGACGTATTTCACGCTGGAATACTACGTGCATTTCTGGCATGGCAATGGCGATATGCCAAATACAGCGACGCTGAGCAACGTAATCCTCATCTCGATTCATCCTGCCTGGGATCGCCACGGCGCATCGACCGACCACATGCTCTACCAGGTGCTCAACGGCAGCTTCGTCCCCAGGCCGGCGCGTACCTGCCAGCTCAGCGTTGGCGACGGCAATCGCACCGTCAGGCTGCCGACCATTTCTGCCAATAGCCTGAGCAGTGCGACACCTTATGGCGGACGCGTCAACTTCGACTTGCGGCTCAATAGTTGCAGCGCGGCGGTAAATCGTGCCGCTTTTGCGTTCAGTGGACAGATCGTGCCGGGCCATGCCGATTATTTTGCCAACCAGGGCACCGCGTCGGGCGTAGCCCTGCATGTGGGCATGCGAGAGGGTAACCAGACGCTGACGCCGCAAGGCCCCAATAACGTCGCTTCGGTGGCGGTAGTGGGACAGCAGGCGACGTTGTCGTTGTTCGCCCAATACTATCGAACTGGCGCGGTGACGGCGGGCACCGTCAACGTCAGGGCCGAGTTCCTGCTGACCTATTATTGACGCGGCTCGCGCTGGAATCTGCCGCAAGCGGCTGCTATGGTGGAAGAGGCATCTTCTCCTGAACCAAGTCCGGCTCGTCAAGTCGGACAAAAGCAGGCGGCAATCGGCGCTCCTGCAAGCTCATCGGCAATGGTGAGGCGCTGCGCCGCCTGGTTCAACCACAACCGCCACCAAGGAGGCTGACGATGAAAGTCGATGTGTATAAACGCCCGGACAGCGATGGACTCTTTTCTTATCTTGTCGTGCCGCACCAGAAGCCTATGCCGCAAGAGGTCACCAATACCGACTGGCAATTGCATGAGCAGGATGTCAACTTCGAGCGCGACGGTCGCAGGCATTTCACCTTGCAGTCAGAAGACGCCTACATGCAGATAGGCGAGAAGGGCTATGCCATCAGCCATCTGAGCGAACGTGCCGGCGACGGCGCTGCGTAACATGCGCACCGATATGGCGCCTGCGGGCGCCGTATCCACAGGTGCCTCAATCACCAGGGAGACCAGCATGGCAACCGAACAGATCGGCGACTACGAGATCGAGTATTCCGGCCAGCGCGTCATTGGCGGCGACGGTTGGGTCGCCAATGTGGCTATTTTCGGACATTCGACCAATCCGATGCACCGCAACCCCGTATTCCCTTCGCAGCGGGTGTTGCCCGACCAGACCTTCGATGACGAGAAATCGGCCGAGGAGGGCGCGCGCAAGGCGGCCCACGAGTTGGTCGAAAGCGGCCCCGGGCACCATTAGCGTGAGGTGTCGGGCGCGGGCGCTTGCTCGGCCGTGGTGAGGGATTTCGCATAAAATGGGCGACATTGCATCGCCCCCGGCATCCCTTATCCACTGTTTTTCATGACTGCGCCCAACAACATGAAGCCGCCACTGCTTGTCCTGATCCATCTTTCCGACGCCAGCGCCGCCACCATCGGCCAGCACTATGACATCCTCTACGCCCCCGACCGCCAGCGCCGCGCCGACCTGATCGCCGGCGCCGCCAGGCAGGTTGCCGTGGTGCTGACCAATGGCTCCACCGGCCTCACCGCTGCTGAAATGCAGGCCTTGCCGCGCCTGCAACTGGTCTGCGCTTTCGGCGCCGGCCACGAAAACATCGATTCGACCCATGCGCGCGCCCACGGCATCGACATCGCCACCGGTTCCGGCACCAACGAGGATTGCGTGGCCGATCACGCCATGGGCCTGCTGCTGGCCACGGTGCGGCACATTCCGGTGCTCGACCGGACCACCCGCGCCGGGGTCTGGCGCGATGGCCTGCCGCTGCAGCCGCAACTGGCCGGCAAGCGCCTGGGCATTGTCGGGCTGGGCAACATTGGCAAGAAGATCGCCCGCCGCGCGGCCGGCTTCGATGTCGAGGTGGCCTATAGCAACCGCAAGAAGCGCGACGATGTCGATTACCACTATTTCCCCGATGTGGCACAGCTGGCCGGCTGGGCCGATTTCCTGATCGTGGCCGCACCCGGCGGCGCCGATACCCGGCACCTCATTTCAAGTCGCGTGATCAACGAACTGGGCCCCAAGGGCTATCTGGTCAATATCGGGCGCGGCAGCATTGTCGACACCGCCGCCGTCGCTGCGGCCCTGCGCGAAGGCCGCCTGGCCGGCGCCGGGCTGGACGTCTACGAGAGCGAACCGCAGCCGCCGGCCGAACTGGTCGACTTGCCCAATGTAGTGCTCACGCCGCACGTGGCCGGCTGGTCGCCCGAATCGGTGGAAGCCTCGGTGCAGCAGTTCCTGCGCAACTGCGAAGAGCATTTTGCGGCGGCAGAACCGGCCGTGCGCGCCTGAAAGCCTGGAATGCCGGCCGCGAGACTGGTAATATCTGCGGCCGGCTGAGCTGCATGGGGATGCAGCTGCCGGCCAACCACACTCCACATTTCGACCGCACAGAGAAAGCCAACGCACCATGGACCTGCCATCTCACCAACTCACCATGACGGTCCTGATGACCCCTGACATGGCCAATTTCGCCGGCAATGTGCACGGGGGGACCATCCTCAAGCTGCTGGACCAGGTCGCCTATGCCTGCGCCAGCCGCTATGCGGCGCAATACGTGGTCACGCTGTCGGTGGATCAGGTGATGTTTCGCCAGCCGATTCACGTCGGCGAACTGGTGACCTTCCTGGCCAGCGTCAATCACACCGGGACGTCGTCGATGGAAATCGGCGTGAAGGTGGTGGCCGAAAACATCCGCACCCAGGACACGCGTCACGTCAACAGCTGCTTTTTCACCATGGTGGCAGTGGACGACAAGCGCAAGCCGATCGCGGTGCCGCCGCTGCGGCCCTTCTCGCAGGAGGAAAAGCGTCGCTTCGAGGCTGCCGTGATCCGCAAGTCGCTGCGCCAGGAACTGGCGCGTCGCTACGAAGAGGTCAAGCCCAGCTGAGGCCGCGGGTACGCGCCATAGTAAAAGCCGGACAGCGCAGTGTGCGTCGTCCGGCTTTTTTTGTAGCGGCGGGCGGCCTCAGTCCAGCGTGACCTCGACCGATCCCAGCGGACCGAGGTCGCCCACAATGCGTTGGCCGGCACGGATCGGCATGGGCACGATGGTCGAGCCGCTGGCCACGATCTGGCCCTCGCCCAGCGTCTGGCCGTGTTGCGACAGTTCGTTGGCCAGCCAGGTCAGCGCGGCAACGGGGTCGCCCAGCACCTGTGCGCCGCTGCCGTCGCGCTGTTCGCCGCCGTCGATGCGGCCGCTCGTAGGCAGGGTCGCCAGGTTCAGGCTGCGCCAGTCGCCAGCATAGGGCGCGCCCAGTACGAATTGATCGGCACAGCTGTTGTCGGCGATCAGCTGGTGGGCGCCCACTGTCCTGAAATTGTCATAGCGGGTATCGGGGATTTCGAGGGCAGGGTGCACCGAGCCCACCGCGTCCAGCACTTCGTCGCGGGTATAGGGCGTGGCGCGTGGGGGCAGCGAGTGCCGCATGCGGAACGCCACTTCGACTTCGATGACGCGCATCAGGCTATTGCCCAATGCAATGCTTGCACCGCTGCGGTGCAGGCGTTCTACCAGCAGGCGTCCGGCCAGCGGAGCATCGATATTGAGCAATTGCTGGCCGCCAGGGCCGGTGGCGCCGATCTTCCAGCCGGCCAGCGGCGCAAAGCTGCGCGCTTCCAGCCGGCGCTGGATGTCGTAGGCTTCGGCCCGGTCCGATGGCTGCAGGGCGGGCGGCAGTTCGGCGACACGTCGACCATGGGCCCAGCAATCCCATAACAGGTCGGCGACTTCATGGCGTTGTGGTTCTGTCAGCAATTGTGTTCCCCCTTATAGTTGGCCAAACGCAGCTTGTGCTGCCCTCATCATAGCCAGATTTGCCTGGCCTGCGGGCGCTGTCTAAGTGTAAAGCCCGGGTGGCTGCTCAAGCCATCAACGGGCCCAGGGCGCCAATGGCCAGGGTCACCAGGCCCAGCGCCAGGTTCAGCCCCACCAGCGTGCGGATCTGCAGCAGGGCGCGCGCGGCGCGGTCCCAGTCTTGCTGGGCGCTGGCCCGGCGCAGGCGGGCGAACGGGGCGAAGAAAACGTGGGCGAAGATCAGCATCATCAATACGCCGATGCCTGCCATCGCATGGACATAGGGCGGCACATGGCCAGCGCCCATCTTGAACATCATGTGCAGGCCGCTGCCCAGCACCAGCGCCACGGCCACCCAGACCCAGGTGAAGAAGCGCGTCAACACCGCAGCCATCAGGCGCAGCCGTTGCTCCGGTTGTAACTCGGTCAGCGCCGGACGTAGCGCCATATGGGCAAAGAACATGCCGCCGACCCAGATGGTGGCGCCCAACAAATGCAGGAAAGTGGCAATCAACATGGCTGTTTCGCGTGGTTGTTCATGGGATCGGACGGATTGTCGCACGAGAGACCAGGCGATGTCGGTTTCTGTAGTAATGTCGGCAACTCTTGAATGACGGGAACAAGCGCTTGGCCCGAAATCTGCTAGCGTCACCCGGCATGCGACAGTGCGGGCATAACGAGGACATCAAGATGCGACCCCCTTTCCCGGCGCGCCGGGCAGTACGAACCATGTTGGCCGCCGTAGTGGCATGCGCGGCCAGCCTGGCGGCGCACGCCGAGCGCGTCATCACCATCGGCCTGGCGGCGCCCCTGAGCGGGCCGTCGGGCAGTACCGGCGTGAGCCTTGAGCGCGCAGCGCAGCTCGCGATCGACGATCTCAACGCCGGGCGTCCGGTCATCAATGGCGAGCCGGTGCGCTTTGCGCTGCTGGCCCAGGATGATCGCGCCGACCCGCGCACCGGCGAGCTGGTGGCCGATTATTTCGTCAAGAGCCGGGTCTCGGCCGTGGTCGGCCACTGGAACAGCGGCGTCGGCATTCCGGCGTCGCGCATCTATGCCGCCGCCGGCATCGTGCAGGTGGCGCCGGCGGTGACTTCGCCCGCCTATACCCAGCAGGGCTATGCCAGCGCCTTTCGCATCGTGCCGCACGACGGCGAGGGCGCGCGCCATATCGCCCACTATGTGGTGCGCGAGATGAAGGCTGGCAGCGTGGTGGTGATCGATGACCGCACGCCGTTCGGCGCCGGTTATGCGGCCGACTTCGCGGGCAACGTGGTGGCGCAGGGCGGCAAGATCGCGGCCCGCTTCTCGCTCAGCAGCAAGAGTTCGGACTTCAACGGCATCCTGCGCACGGTGCGTTCGCTCAAGCCCGATGCGGTGCTGTTCGCCGGCCTCGACGCCCAGGCCGCGCAACTGGTCAATGAAATGCGGCGCCTGCAGATCAGTGCGCCGCTGGTCGGCATCGGCGGCGTGGTCGGTCCCACCTTCGTGCGCCTGGCCGGCAGCGCCGGCGAAGGCACGGTGGTGCTCGAACCGGGGCCGCCGTCCTATCGCGGTCCGCAGTGGACCCATTTCGAGCATGCCTGGAAGACCCGGTACCCGGATCCGATCTATCTCTATGCCCCCTTCGCCTATGACGCCGTGCGCGTGATCGCCGCCGCCATGCGCCAGGCCAATGCAACCGATGGCGCACCGCTGGCCAATGAATTGCACCGCATTCGCTATCGCGGCGTCACCGGCCATATCGCTTTCGACCGCGATGGCAACCTGCGCGATCCGGTCTTCACGCTGTACGGCGTCAAGGGCGGCCAATGGCAAGTGATCAAGACCATCGATGAGCGTGGCTGAGGCCGCAGGGCAGGGCAGCACCAACGAAAAACGCACCGCTATTGCGGTGCGTTTTACTTGCTGCAGGTAACGCCGATGCTTACTTCTTGGGACGACCGACCTTCAGTGGCGTGAGCCCGGCCAGGATGTCCTTGATGTCAGCGATCTTGAGGTTCTTGATCAGCGACACGCCGATGCGCAGCAGGTCGCTCTTCTTGATCTCGACACCGGCCTTCAGGCAGGTCTTCTTGACCTGCGCCAGCACGGCGTATTCGTTCTCGGGCATGGTGAAGCTGTCACGCACCTGCTTGACCTTCTTCGGCTTGCCCGCCTTCTTGTCGGTCTTGGCGACCGGCGCCGGGGCCGGTGCTGCCGCGCCAGGCTTGGCGGCGACAGGCTTGGGCGCCGGCTTGACGGCAGCCTTGGGCGCTGGCTTTGCGGCCGGTTTTGCAGCGATCTTCGGTGCGGCCGCAGGCGTGGCCTTGACGGCTGCCTTGGGTGCTGGCTTTGCCGCAGCAGGTTTTGCGGCCGGCTTGGGGGCTGGCTTTGCCGCCGCCTTAGGTGCCGCCTTGGGCGTTGCTGGCTTGCGTGCCACGGCAGTGACGGTGGCTGCCGCAGGTGTGGTCTTTACAGTCGGTTTTGCAGTTTGCGCCTTGGTTACCATGAACCCTCCTCATAAATTTGATATAAACAATATATATCGTTTGACAATCCGTAGCAATGCACTGGCGCAATGACAACGATTTCATCCCGTCAATTCGTTGTTGAAAACGTTTGCATTGGATCAATACTGCGCTTTGATTGCGCCGGGCGATGCTAGCAAGGGCAGATGAACGCTTTGTGACAGCATAAAAAATGCAGTCCGGCCGCAAGCGGCGGGACTGCAAGGTACGTCGGTCTCTACTGGGTCTGACAGGGCGCTGCTGGATTACTACATAAAACTGCGGGTGGCCTGCGGCTTGATTTCGTTGGCGACCGGCCGTGCATGCGTGGCCGGCTCGAAGTCCTTGACCTCGGCGCTGCCATCGCGCATCGCGCCCATGGTCGCCGTCACCTTCAATTGGGCTGCTTGCTGCAGGGCGTTGTCTTCCTTGAATTCGCGCAGGAACTGCGAGAAGTTGCTGCCCACTTCGTGATGCTTGATGCCCATCGCCACGGCCGCCTTCAGGTAGCCCAGCTTGGAGCCGCAATCGAAGCGCTGGCCTTCGTAGCGATAGGCCAATACCTCTTCCTGCGTCAGCAGGGCCGAGATGGCATCGGTCAGTTGCAGCTCGCCGCCGGCGCCGGTGCCGATCTTCTCGAGGTGATCGAAGATGGCCGGGGTCAGCACGTAGCGGCCGGTCACGGCCAGGGTCGACGGCGCCACTTCAGGCGCGGGTTTCTCGACGATGCCGCTGACCAGTTCCAGGCGATCCTGGTAGGGGCTGCCGCTGACGATGCCGTACTGGCGGGTTTCCAGGCGCGGCACATCCTGCACCGCGAGCAGGCTCCGGCCTTCGCGCTCGAAGGCGGCCGTCATTTGCGCCATCACGTTCGGCTGACCGGCCTCGACATCCATGAAATCGTCGGCCAGCAGCACGGCGAAGGGCTCGTTGCCCACCAGTTGCTTGGCCAGCAGCACCGCATGGCCCAGGCCCAGCGGCTCGGCCTGGCGCACATAGACGCAGTTGATATGTTTGGGGATCACGGTCTGGACCATTTCCAGCAGCTTGGTCTTGCCGGCGGCTTCCAGTTCGCTTTCGAGTTCATAGGCCTTGTCGAAGTGATCTTCGATGGCGCGCTTGTTGCGTCCGGTGATGAAAATCATCTCGGTGATGCCAGCGGCGACGGCTTCTTCGACCGCGTACTGGATCAGCGGCTTGTCGACGATGGGCAGCATTTCTTTCGGCTGTGCCTTGGTGGCGGGCAGAAAGCGGCTGCCCAGACCGGCGACAGGGAAAACGGCTTTGGTAATCTTGGTCATATTAGGCCCAGGTAAAAGTTGGTCGACGTAACATCCTCACCCTTGCGAGTGACAGGCTTTGATGCGCATCTGCGCCATCAGCCGGTTTTTTTCTTGAGAAGCTTCAAATGCAAATAGGTGCGGCAGCTGTAGAACAACGGCGCCGCAGTGGGAAAGGCATTGCTCAGCAGGCCGGTCGTCATGTCCAGCATCGATGCGGTCTGCGGCAGGCGACGGGCCGGTGGCGCGTCGGTAAATTCGATCCGGTGGCTGGCGCCACCTTCTTCCAGCTGATCCAGTACGGCCGCCAGTTGCGGCGCCTTGATCGAGATCTGGCGCAGCAATTGCACCGATTCTTGCGTATGGGCTGACATCTGGTCGATGGCCTCCATCTCGGCATCGTGGTGGCGGGCTGCCGCGCCGGGAGCGAACAGGGCGCGAGGCGAGGTGAACATTTGCAGGCAGGATGGCAGGGATAGCATGGCGTCGTGTCTTTCTTCTGGGCGAGCTGTTTCGCGTCTTTTTCAACGGCATGCGGTCAATTGCTGCACTGCATTGCCAGGGTGACGCCAGCTTAGGCAGGAGCTGCGCCGCCAGCTATCAGAAAGTAGCTGTTTGCAATGTAGGAAAACCGGAAATTCCGGATCCGGCCGACATCGGCATGTCGTGCGGCAACCCTGTGGTCCACCGCGCCAGGCGCACTTGTCCTACAAGGAAATGGGCCGCTGTCCGATATCGACGGCGCTGGCGGCTGCCTACCATTGCCTCATCCGTTGCCGCAATCGAACCTAGCGCGGCGGGTCTCAAACACAACACGAAAGGAACCATCATGGAACACGGACTCATCGCATGGCTGATCATTGGCGCCGTTGCCGGCTGGCTGGCAGGGGTATTGGTCAAGGGAGGCGGTTTCGGCATCCTGGCTGACATCCTCATCGGTATCGTCGGCGCGGTCATCGGCGGCTGGTTGGCGGGCCTGCTTGGCATCGCCGTCGGCGGCGGCATCCTGGCCTCCATCGTCACCGCCACTCTCGGCGCGGTGGTGTTGCTGGTGATCGTACGGGCCTTCCGGCGCCGGGCGTGAGCTGACATCTCCCTGTTAGTTTTGCCCTGAAGCAAACATGCGCCTGAACGGCGCATGTTTGCGTTGTGCAATGTGCGTTGCAGAGGATCAGGGGCTACTGCGAGGCCCTGCATTGCCGTTACAATGCGACCTGATTTCATCACTCTGGTGCAACGCAACAGTGTCGCCGGGGTCTACCGCTGACTTTGTTTCCACTTACCAAGAAAACTAACATCATGAGTAGCGTCAATCCACTGGCCGGCAAGCGCGCGGCACTCTCTTCGCTGGCTGACCTGCCAGTGCTCCTGTCGAACTATTACAGCTTGCGCCCCGACGCCGCCGAGGCTGCGCACCGGGTCGCCTTCGGCACCTCCGGTCACCGTGGCAACGCCAATGCGTACAGCTTCAACGAGTGGCATGTGCTGGCCATCACCCAGGCCATTTGCGACTATCGGCGCCAGCAGGGTTTCAGCGGTCCGCTGTTCCTCGGCATCGATACCCATGCGCTGTCGGAACCGGCATGGCATAGCGCGCTCGAGGTGCTGGCCGCCAACGAAGTGGTGACCATGCTGGCCGAGGGCAGCCCTTACGTGCCCACGCCGGCGGTGTCGCACGCGATCCTGGGACATAACCGCCTGCATCCGAGGGCGCTGGCCGACGGCATCGTGATCACGCCTTCCCACAATCCGCCCGACAACGGCGGCTTCAAGTACAACATGCCCAATGGCGGTCCGGCCGATTCCAACGTGACCGGCTGGATCGAGCAACGCGCCAACGGCTATCTCGAAGCCGGTCTCGACGGCGTGCGCCGGATGCTGTTCCAGAAGGCGCTCAAGGCCGACACCACGCGCCGCTACGACTATCTCGACAACTACGTCAGCGACTTGCCCAACATCATCGACCTGGCCGCCATCTCGGGCGCCAACGTCAGGATCGGCGTCGATCCGCTGGGCGGGGCAGGGGTGCATTACTGGGGCGCGATCGCCGAGCGCTACAAGCTGAACCTGGAAGTGGTCAATACCGACGTCGACGCCACCTTCCGTTTCGTGCCCCTGGATTGGGACGCGCAGATCCGCATGGACCCGTCGTCGCCGCATGCGATGGCCGAACTGATTGCCCTGAAGGACCGCTTCGATGTCGCCATGGCGTGCGACACCGACCATGACCGCCACGGCATCATCGCCAAGAGCGTCGGCCTGCTGTCGGCCAACAGTTATCTGGCCACGGCGGTGTATTACCTGTATCGCCATCGTCCCGCCTGGCGCGCCGACGCGGCCATCGGCAAGACGCTGGTGTCGAGTCACCTGATCAACCGCGTGGCCGATCACCTGGGCCGCAAGCTGCTCGAGATGCCGGTCGGTTTCAAGTGGTTCGTGGACGGTCTCTACGACGGCAGCCTGGCGTTCGGTTGCGAAGAAAGCGCCGGTGCTTCCTTCGTGCGTTTCGACGGCCAGCCATGGAGCACCGACAAGGACGGCATCACCGCCGCCTTGCTGGCGGCCGAAATGACGGCGCGCACCGGTCGCGACCCCGGCGAGATCTATGGTGAGTTGACCGATATCCTGGGCGCGCCGATCAACGGGCGCATCGAGGCTGCGGCCACGCCGGCCCAGAAGGCGCGCCTGTCGAAGCTGTCGCCGGCCGATGTCAGTTCGACCGAGCTGGCGGGCGAAACCATTCGCCAGGTGCGCACCACCGCGCCGGCTAACGACAAGCCATTCGGCGGCCTCAAGATCGAAACCGACAATGGCTGGTTCGCGGCGCGTCCCTCGGGCACCGAGAGCATTTATAAAATCTACGGCGAAAGCTTCCGCGACCAGGCGCACCTGGATCGCATCTTCAGCGAAGCGCAACAGATCGTCACCCGCGCGCTCGACGGCGCCTGACCTACGCGGGCCGGCCGGCGATGTTCCGGCCGGCAAGCCCCGCCTGTTCTCCCTCCAGACCTCCTACAAGCGAATGCTCCACTGTCCGGCTGTTGCCGGCGGTGGGCGTTCGTAAGATGGATTTGTTTGCATTTCATTACGCCTGAAGGGGACATTGACATGGAAAACCACGCATCGGGCACACAGGCAGCGGCTTTGCTGCGTCACACCGTCCAGGGTGAGCCAGATACTTACACCATGGAGCGCCGTCGCCAGGAACAGCAGGGCAACGCCAACCGCGAAGCCACGACCGCCCGCAGCGACCAGGCTATCCGCGGCGAGCGCGAACGCCGGGCGCAGGCTGAAAACGACGCCCGCTTCGGTCGTCCATCGGCGCTCACCGAGCAATATCGCCTGCCGGTGCTGGAGACCGACCAGTTTCGCGTGGTCGAGCCGGACGGCACCGAAGACCCGCTGGCCAGTATCGATGACGGCCTGCAGCCAGTGCCGCCAGCAAAAAAATAAGCTCGCTTCCATTGCCATTTTCACCGGAGACTGCCATGTCCATCCTGGAACACAAGCCGCAAGACACGCCGCCACTCGAGGTGCCGCCACTGGACCCGACGCCGCCGCAAGATCCGATTCCGCACCAGAACCCACTCTGAGCGAGCGATATGACCCGATTAATGCGATTACACACGCCGCAGGAAACCCCGCCCACACCGGAGCCGCAGCTGCCGCCGTCGGAGTTGCCTGATGACGACCCGGTTCCGGTCGAGGATCCGCCGTTCAATCCGCTGCCATCGGATAAGCCGATTCGCATGTAGTTGTTGCTGGTTGGGAATATTGTTAGTAGAGGGAGGCTGAGATGGACCAATCCGATTCGCTGATCCCTAATTTTGCGCAGGTCTTTGGCGCCGCCATCGGCTCCGTCACGCAGCAGGCGGTGATGCCGGCGCGGCCGGCGGCCGGTCCCATCGACCGTGAGATCCGCCGTATCAACAGCGCGCACCAGCCCGAGGTGCGCGAGGTCGCCTCCGACAACGAGATCGGACGCGAGATCGTCGAGGACGACGCCCGCAAGCTGGCCGCTCAAAAGCGCAGCGTGCGCAAGAATGCGCAGCGCGTAGCGCTTGCGCCCGGCAAGCCGCGCGGCGACGAGCCCGGCTGAGCCTGGCTGAGAGGTGGCTTGCCCCATCCCTGAGCACCCTTTATACTGCGCGCCATAGCATTGCTTCTGGTATCCCCGGCGCTGTCGCGCCAGGGTTTTAAACGGGAAGCTGGTGCGACCAGCCCGTCGGGCCCGGTCAAGGCCAGCGCTGCCCCCGCAACGGTAAGCGAGAAGGACACGCATCACGCCACTGTGCACTGCATGGGAAGGCGCCTGTCCATGGAGTCACACTCCGTCTCGCCAGCCCGGAGACCGGCCCGGAGCAAATTCTGAATTGCATCGCGGAGGGCGAGCGTTAGGACAGCATCCCGATTTCCGTCGATCCGACCCCGGCCCCACGCGCTCCTGGCGCAGCATGGCGCGTGGCCTGACGCGGTTTTTTGGCTGGCCTGCCGATCACGTTTGCGCTTCGTCCACTGGCCAACCAAGGAACAGACATGTCCATCCACTCGGGCGTCAATACCGATTCCATCGACCACGCCGCCATCGGCACTGGCGCCAACGTCTGGCGCGACCGCATTGCGCCGTCGCTGCTGGCCTTCGCGCTGGGCGCCGCGCTGATCTACGGCGCCGGTTTTGCGTCCAAGGTCGAATTGCACAATGCCGCCCACGACGGTCGCCATTCGGCCGGCTTCCCCTGCCACTAAGCCGGACCCACTGATGAACTGGACCGTTTTCCGCCGCATGGCGTCGGCCGTGGTGATTGCCGGCGCGCTGTCGGGCATCTTGTTGTCGGGCGTGCAACATCTGCAGGTCAGCAAGATCATCCTGCAGGCCGAAGAATACGAAAAGGCCGGCGAAGCGGCGCACGCCGAAGCACCCCATTCGCATGAAGCCGCCCCGGTCGCGGCGGTTGCTGCCGATGCCGGCCATGCGCACGAACACAGCCATGACGGCGACGAATGGGAGCCGGCCGATGGCGCCGAACGCACCGCCTATACGGTGCTGGCCAATGTCAGCATGGCGATCGGTTTTGCCCTGATGCTGGTGGCGGCGATTGCCGTCAGCGGCCGTCAGGTCAGCTGGCGCAGCGGCCTGCTGTGGGGCGTGGCAGGTTACCTGGTCTTTTTCGTGGCGCCGTCGCTGGGCCTGCCGCCCGAGGTGCCGGGCACGCTGGCCGCACCCCTGCATGCGCGTCAATGGTGGTGGGTGATGACGGCCGGCATGACCGCGGTCGGCCTGGGCGCCATCGTCTATGCCCGGGCCTGGCCGTGGAAGCTGGCCGGCGCGGTGTTGCTGGTGGTGCCGCATATCATCGGCGCGCCTCAGCCCGAAGTGCATGGTGGCCTGGCGCCGGAACAACTGGCGCGCGCCTTCATCCAGGCCACGGCCCTGGCCAATGCGGTGTTCTGGCTGGCGCTGGGTGGCCTGACCGGCCTGTTCTACCGCAAATTCGGCTGATCCGGCCCAACACGGTCATCCGCTGCGGCGGCAAGGAGCGCAATGCTCCCTGCCGCCGCAACGCATTTGAAAGCTGACGCAATGAGAACCCATACCCGCCACGTACTGATGTGCGTGGGACCCCGCTGCACCGAAAACGGCGTACTGGCCGAAGCCATGTTCGGCGTGCTGGGCGAGCAGATCGACGCCCGCCCCGAGTTGCGCGTCAAGCGCACCCGCACCCATTGCATGGTGGCCTGCAAGGCGCAGGCGCCGGTGGTGGTGGTGTATCCCGAGGGGGTGTGGTATCGCTGCGAAGACGCCGCCGCCGTCGAACGGGTGGTGGTCGAACACCTCGAAGGCGGGCGCGAAGTCACCGACCTGATATTCCACCGCCTGGGCAGCGGCGATGTCCAGCCCGAAACGGAGAACACTGATGTCTGACACCGGCGCCAGCGCGCGTATCGTCCTGCTGACCCACGCCTCGACCGACCTGGCCATGCTGGCCAGCGCCCGGTTGCAATTGCCCGATGACTTCCCGCCGGTGGCCGGCGTCGACCTGCAGCAACTGCATGGCGCCGACGACGAGGGCGAGGCACGCCAGGGATTGTCCGAACTGCTGCGCGGGCCGCTGGCCTCGGCCGAGGTGATCGTGTTGCGGGTGCTGGGACGGCTGGGCGCGATTGCCGGCGTGGGTGAGCTGGTGCGCCAGGCGCGCCAGCAGGGGCGGCACCTGATCGTGCTGTCCGGCGCCGGCGAGCCCGATGCCGAACTGGCGGCGGCCTCCACTGCGCCCATCGATGTCCAGCAGCAGGCGCTGGCCTATTTCAATGCGGGCGGCAGCGTCAATCTGGCGCAACTGCTGCGCTGCCTGTCGGATCGGCTGCTGCTGTCGGGCTTCGGCCATGAGCCGGTGCAGGTGTTGCCCGAACACGGCATCTACCATCCCGACCTCGAACAGGGCGCCGAGCTGGCCCAATGGCAGGCCTTGCGGGCGCAGGCGCCGGCCGATCGTGCGGCGGTCGGCATCGTGTTCTATCGCGCCCACTGGCTGTCGGGCAATACCGATTTCATCGACGCCCTGGTGGCCGCCCTGGAGTCGCGCGGCATGGATGTGCTGCCGATCTTCACATCGTCGCTGCGGGTCAGCGGCGGCGCCGCCGGCCAGATCCCGCCAGCGCTGCATTACTTCTTCGGCGCCGATGGCCGGGCCCAGGTCGACCTGCTGATCAACACCACCTCGTTCGCGATGGGCGAGATCACGGCCGGCGATGTCACGCCGGCCGGCTGGTCGGTGTCGGTGCTGGAGCAACTGGGCCTGCCGGTGCTGCAAGCCATGACCAGCGGCATGACGCAAGACCAGTGGCAACATTCCACGCGCGGCATGAACCCGCTGGACGCGGCCATGAACGTGGTGCTGCCCGAATTCGACGGCCGCATCATCGGCGTGCCGCTGTCGTTCAAGCTGCCGGCCGACGACAGCGGCGCGCTGCGCTACCAGCCACTGCCGGACCGCGTGCGGCGCATCGCCGGCCTGGCGCAGCGGCTGGTGCGGCTGCGCCGCAAGTCCAATGCCGACAAGCGCATCGCCTTCATCTTCACCAATTCCAGCAGCAAGGCGTCGCAGATCGGCAATGCCGTCGGCCTGGATGCGCCGGCTTCGCTGTACAAGATATTGCAGGCGCTGGACGCGGCCGGTTACACCATCGGCGAGTTGCCCGAGGACGGCACCCGCTTGATCCACGAACTGGTGGATCGCTGTTCGTACGACGACATCATCCTGTCCGAAGATCAGTTGCGCCGTGCCGCCGGCCGGGTGCCTGCCGCCCGTTACGCCGAATGGTTCGCCGCCTTGCCGCGCGCCCTGCAGGAACGCATGCAACGCCAGTGGGGCGCCGCCCCCGGCGAAGCCTACGTGCACGATCAGCACCTGGTGATTGCCGGCCTGCCGCTGGGCAACGCCTTCGTCGCGCTGCAGCCGCCGCGTGGCTACGGCATGGACCCGGACGCCATCTACCACCAGCCCGACCTGCCGCCGACCCACCATTACACGGCGCTATACCGCTGGCTGGACGAAGAGTGGGGCGCCGACGCGATCGTCCACGTGGGCAAGCACGGCACGCTCGAATGGTTGCCGGGCAAGGGCGTGGGCCTGTCCGAAGAATGCTTCCCCGACGCCTTGCTGGGCGACATGCCGCTGTTCTATCCGTTCATCATCAATGACCCCGGTGAAGGCGCGCAGGCCAAGCGCCGCGCCCATGCGGTGGTGGTCGACCACCTGACGCCGCCGATGACCACCGCCGACAGCTATGGTGCGCTGGCGCAACTGACGCAACTGGTCGACGAGTATTACCAGGTCGAAGTGCTGGACCCGGCCAAGCTGCCGCTGCTGCAACAGCAGATCTGGGAGCTGGTGCGCCAGACCAATCTCGACACCGACCTGCAGTTCAAGCTGGTCAACCATACCCACGATCACGATCATGACCACGCGCATGGTCATCATCATCACCACCACGATCATGGCCATGGCCATGACCATGCGCATCACGACCATGATCACCATGACCATGACCACGATCACGCTCCCGACGCCTTGCCGCATGGTCTGACCGAGCTCGATGGCGCCGGTGTGGCGCACCTGATCGAAGACCTCGACGGCTATCTCTGCGAACTGGGTGCAGCGCAGATTCGCGATGGCCTGCACATCCTCGGTCGCATGCCCGACCCGCAGCAGATGCCGGACATGCTGGTGGCCCTGACCCGCCTGCCGAACCAGGACCTGCCGGGCCTGCAGGAAGAAGTCGCCAGGCTGTTCGGGCTGTCGCTGGACATGCTGCTCGAGCACAAGGGCCGCCGCCTGAATATCGACGATGCGCTGGCACGCACTGCCGGTCGCGCCGTAGTCACACGGGCCGATGCGCTCGAAGCGATCGATGCGCTGTGCCAGCGCCTGATGCAGGCCTTGCAGGATGCCGAGTTTGCCGCCAGCGCCATCGACGCCGTACTGGCCTCGGTATTTGCCGCGCTGGCCAGCGCGCCGGCCGAAGCGCGGCCACGCCTGCAGCCGGCCATGGCCAAGTCCAACTCCAACTCCGCCGGTAGCGTGCTGGGCGGCATGAAGGCCATGGCGCGACCGATGCCGCTCAAGACCGCGCCCAAGCCGAGCGCCAAGGGCAGCACCGACACTACGTCGTTGCGCCGGGTGCTCGATTTCACGTGCCAGCAACTGGTGCCGCGCCTGCGCCGCACAGACGACGAGATCGCCAACCTGCTGGGCGGCCTCTCAGGCGGCTACGTGCCGGCCGGGCCGAGTGGTTCGCCCACGCGCGGCATGGCGCATATCCTGCCGACCGGGCGCAACTTCTATTCGGTCGATCCGCGCAGCGTGCCGTCGCAATCGGCCTGGCGGGTGGGCCAGCAACTGGCGCGTGAAGTGCTTGATCGGCACCGGCGCGAGACCGGCGACTATCCTGAGAGCGTCGCCATCAGCATCTGGGGCACCAGCGCCATGCGCACCCACGGCGACGACGTGGCGCAGATCCTGGCGCTGCTGGGCGCGCGTCCGATCTGGCGTCCCGGCAATCGGCAGGTGGCCGGCATCGAGTTGATCCCGCTGGATCAATTGCAGCGTCCGCGCATCGATGTCACGACCCGTATCAGCGGCTTCTTCCGCGACGCTTTTCCGCAGCTGATCGAATTGATCGACGATGCGGTGCAGGCCGCCATCGCCGCCGATGAACCCGAACACCTCAACTTCGTGCGCAAGAATTACCTGCGCGAACTGGCGCAGTCGGTCGGCCAGGGCCTGAGCCAGGCCGAGGCCGCCGCCCGCGCCGGCTATCGCGTCTTCGGCGCCAAGCCGGGCAGTTATGGCGCCGGCATCCTGCCGCTGATCCAGGAGCGCAACTGGACCGACGCCGCCGACTTCGCCGAAGCCTATGTCAACTGGGGCGGCTACGCCTACGGACGCCGGGTGCAGGGCGCCGACCAGCGCGATGCGTTCCGCCAGCGGCTGGGCAGCGTGCAGGTGGCGTTGCACAACCAGGACAATCGCGAACACGACATCTTCGACAGCGACGACTACCTGCAATACCACGGTGGCATGATCGCCACCATCCGCGCCTTGTCCGGCCAGCAGCCGCGCCATTATTTCGGCGACAGCCACGACCCGGCGCGCGCCACGGTGCGCGACCTGAAAGAAGAAACCCTGCGCGTCTATCGCTCGCGCGTGGTCAATCCCAAGTGGCTCAACAGCATTCGTCGCCACGGCTACAAGGGCGGGCTTGAGCTGTCGGCCACGGTCGATTATCTGTTCGGGTATGACGCCACCGCGCAGGTGATGGACGACTGGATGTACCAGCAACTGGCCGAGACCTACGGCTTCGATCCCGAGATGCGCGAGTTCCTGGAGCAGGCCAATCCCTGGGCCCAGAACGCGATTGCCGAGCGGCTGCTGGAAGCGGCCAGTCGCGGCATGTGGGAGCAGCCCGACGAAGCCACCCTGGAACAGTTGCGCCAGCTCTACCTGCACAGCGAAACCCTGCTCGAAGCGCGCGGCGAGACCGCGCGCGGCAGCGAACATGCGAAGGACCTTTCATGAGCGCCGGTTATCCCTTTGCCGCCATCGTCGGCCAGCCGCAGTTGAAGACCGCGCTGCTGCTGTGCGCGGTCGATCCCGGCATCGGCGGCGTGCTGATCCGGGGCGACAAGGGCACCGCCAAGAGCACCGCCGCACGCGGCCTGACCCAGGTGGTGCCGCCGATAGCCCGCATCGCCGGCTGCGCCTTCAATTGCGCGCCGGGTCAGCCGGCGGCGGCCTGCGAGGTATGCAGCGCCGGCCAGGAGGCGGTGCGCGACGCCGAGATCCCGTTCGTCACGCTGCCGCTGGGCGCCACCGAAGACCGCGTGCTGGGTACGCTGGACCTGCAGAAGGCATTGCAGGGGGCGCAACGCGCCTTCCAGCCGGGTCTGCTGGCGGCGGCCCATCGCGGCGTGCTCTATATCGACGAAGTCAACCTGCTGGCCGATCACCTGGTCGATGTGCTGCTCGACGTGGCGGCCATGGGGGTCAATTCGGTGCAGCGCGAAGGCCTGTCGGTGACGCATCCGGCGCGCATCACGCTGATCGGCACCATGAACCTCGAAGAAGGCGATCTGCGGCCGCAACTGCTGGACCGTTTCGGCCTGATGGTCGAGGTCGCCGCGCCCCAGGACAAGACCGTGCGGGCCGAGGTGGTGCGTCGCCGGATAAGCTATGAGGCCGACGTCGCCGCCTTCGCCGCGCAATGGCAGGCGTCGCAGCATGGGCTGCGCGAGCAGGTTGCCACGGCGCAGCAACTGCTGCCGCAGGTGCAGCTCGACGACGCCATGCTGGAACTGATCAGCCACCTGTGCTGCGAATTCGAGGTGGCCAGCCTGCGCGCCGACATCGTGATGCACAAGACCGCGCGCGCCATCGCGGCGCTGCAGGGGCGTCGCCAGGTCACGCCCGACGACATCCGCGCGGCGGCCCAGCTGGTGCTGCCGCATCGCCGCCGTCGCAAGCCCTTCGACCAGACCGGCATGGATCAGGACAAGCTGGATGACCTGGTCGAGCAGGCCCGCTCCGAACAGCCACCATCGCATTCGGAGGGGAGTGCGGGCCAGCCGCCGGAAGCCGCTCGCGACGACGAGCCATCTGTAGAACAAGAGGGTGCCAACGAAGAAGGCGGCGACCACGCACAGACCTTCGCCGTGGCCGCCGCCGCGCCGGCGCGCAAGATCAGCGTCGAAGCGCCCCCGGCACTGGGGCAGGCGCTGGCCGGACGCCGCAGCGCGCTGCCTGACGCGCGCCGTGGCAGCGCACTGCGCGCCGTGCCCGACGCCAATCCGGAGCGCCTTGCCGTGGGCGCGACGCTGCGTAGCGCCGCCGTGCGCGGGGCGCTGGCCGACGATGCGCCCGCCGACGGTCGCCTGCGCGTGACGTCGGCCGATCTGCATCGCCAGGTGCGCAGCGGCAAGAGCGCCAACCTGATCGTGTTCGTGGTCGATGCTTCCGGCTCGATGGCCGCCCAGCGCCGCATGGAAGCGGTCAAGGGCGCGGTGCTGTCGCTGTTGACCGATGCCTACCAGCGGCGCGACCAGTTGGCCGTGATTGCTTTCCGCGGCGAGCGCGCCGAGGTCTTGCTGGAACCGACCCGCAGCGTCGACCTGGCCGAACAGGGCCTGCGCGAGCTGCCCACCGGAGGCCGCACGCCGTTGCCGCATGCCTTGCAACTGGCCGCGCAACTGCTGGAGCGCAGCACGCAGGAAGCGCCGCCGCTGCTGGTGATCCTGTCGGACGGTCGCGCCAACGTCGGCCTGCCCGGTGATGCGCAAGACCCGTGGCGCCAGACGCTGGAGGCGGCCGGGCAGCTGGCGCAGCGCGGCACGCCGGCGCTGGTGCTGGACACCGAGACCGGTTACCTGCGCCTGGGACGCGCCACGCAATTGGCAGATGCGCTGGGCGCGCCTTGCCTGACACTGGAACAATTGACCGGCGACGCGTTGGCGTTGACGGTGCGCGCCCAACTTGGCGCGTGATCTATCGAGGACTGAAAACATGATCATCTGCATCGGCGCCGGCCCCGGCGACCATTCGTATCTGACCTTGCGCGGCGCCGAGCTGATCCGCAATGCCGACGTCGTGGCCGGCTTCAATGCCGTGGTCGACGTGGTGCGCGAATCGATCCCGGCCACCGCCGAAGTGGTGTTGATGGGCTATCGCGACCAGGTGGCCCAGCTCGACAAGGTCGCGGCCATGCACCATGCCGGAAAACGTTGCGTGGTGGTGTTCATGGGCGATATCCACTTCAGCGGCTTCCAGTACCTGGAGCGGGTCGAGCGCGCCTGCGGCCATCGGGTCGAGACGCTGCCCGGCATTTCGTCGGCGCAGATCCTGGCATCGAAGGCGCGCGTCTGTTTCGACGAGACCACCTTCATCACCTTCCACCGGCGCGGCGACCTCGAGCCGTTCAAGCGCCACCTGGTCAATGTGTTGAAAGATGGCCGCAACGCCATCGTGATTCCGTGTCCGTGGGATGCGGCGCGCTCGTTCATGCCGCGTCACATCGCGACCTATCTGCTGCAGCAGGGCGTCGACCCCAGCCATCCGACCGAAGTGTGGGAAAACCTCACCCGGGGCGACGCCGAATGGCACGGCGTGCTCTCGCAATGCACCGAACTTGAAGTGAGTGACATGAGCATCATGCTCATTCGCACCCATAGCCCCATGGCCAGCCAGATCGAACCGCCGCCGGCGCCGGAGAGCACGCCATGAGCAACACCGCCGCCATCGTGATTGCCGGTCACGGCAGCCGCGACCCGGATGCGCTGCGCGAATTCGAGGCGCTGGTGCAACTGGTGCGCGCGCGCGCCGGTGGTCGCACCGTGCGGCATGGCTATCTGGAGTTCGCCGCGCCCACCATCGCCGAGGCCGCTGCCGCCTGCGTGGCTGATGGCGCCGCCGAGGTCAGCGTGGTGCCGGCCGTGTTGCTGGCGGCGCGCCACGCCAAGAACGACATGCCGGCCGAATTGCTGGCGCTGGCCCAGCAGTACCCGCAGGTCGACTTTCATTTCGGCGCGCCGATGGACCTGCACCCGCTGCTGTTGCAGCTGGCACAGCAGCGCGTGATCGAAGCCGAAGCGGTGTCCGGCGACATCGCCGATCGCCGCCAGAGTTGCCTGGTGGTGGTGGGGCGCGGCACCACCGATCCGGATGCCAACAGCGAGGTCGCCAAGGCCGCGCGCATGCTGCAGGAAGGCATGGGCTTCGGCGCGCTGCAACTGTGTTTTTCGGGCACCGCCGCGCCGCTGGTGCGCGACGGCCTGGCCGCCGCCGCCCGCATGGGCTATTCGCGACTGGTGGTGCTGCCGTTCTTCCTGTTCGACGGCGTGCTGGTCAAGCGCATCTTTGCCGCCGCCGATGAGCTGGCCGAGCGCGAACCGCAGCTGGAGGTATTGAAGGCCGGTTACCTGGGCGTGCATGCGCATGTGGCCGACGTGCTGGTCGAGCGGGCGCAGCAAGCCATCGAAGGACGCGCCGCGATGAATTGCACGCTGTGCAAATACCGGGTGCAGATCGTCGGCTTCGAACAGCAGGTGGGCGAGCCGCAGCGCGCGCATCACCTGCCGGTGCGCAATCTGCTGGCGAGCGCCGCCGCAACCACGGCCAAGGCCACCACCACCGCCCCCTATGTGCCGCATCCGATCGAAGCCGAGAGCATGCGCATCATCGACGAGGGCCGCGACTGGAGCGGTTTTCCTCCTGCCCACCTGACGGTGCTGCAACGGCTGGTGCATACCAGCGGCGACTTTGCAGTGGCCGACGAGATCTTCTTTTCGCCGGGTGCAGCCGACACCGGCATGCGCGCGCTGCTGCGCTGCAAGCGCGTGGTCACCGATGTGACCATGGTGCAGACCGGTCTCAAGCGGGCGCTGCTGGAGCAACTGGGCATCGAGACCTGGTGCGGCGTGCACGATCCCGAATCGCACCTGATGTCGCAAACGCAGGGCATCACGCGCTCGGCGGCGGGTATCCGGCGCGCCTGGCAGAAGTTCGGCAACGATGTGGTGCTGGCCATCGGCGATGCGCCGACCGCCATCGTCGAAGCCACGCGGCTGATCCGCGAGCATGGCTGGCGGCCGCAACTGGTGGTGGGCCTGCCAGTCGGTTTTGTCGGCACCCGCGAGAGCAAGGATGACCTGCGGCGCTGCCTGCAAGTGCCGCGCATCACCAACAGCGGCACCCGGGGCGGTTCGCCCTGGGCCGCCAGCGTGGTCAATGCATTGTTGATCGACGCCATCGCCTGGCTGGTGGCGCAAGAACAGGAAATCGCCTGATGCAACACCTCGGGGAACGTCAGCGGGCCGAGTACGACCTGGCAGTGCTGGCCCCCAATGGCTTGCGCCGTGGGCGCAGCACCGGCAGTTGCGCCACTGCCGGGGTGCGCGCCGCGCTGTACTGGCTGCTGGCGGCGATCCGCCTGGAACACACCGAAGTCAGCCTGCCTGATGGCGCGCATTTCATCTCGGTGCCGATCGCGAAGGTCGACAGCCTGGACGGGCAGGCGGCCCAGGCGGAGGTCTTGAAGGATGGCGGTGACGATCCCGATAACACCCACGGCGCCACCATCGTGGCCCAGGTGCGGCTCAACGCGGGCGGCGAGATCCGCTTCTTCGCCGGTGACGGCGTGGGCACGGCGACTATGCCCGGGTTGCGGGTGGCGGTAGGCGAACCGGCCATCAATCCGGTGCCGCGCCAGATGATGCGCACCGCAGTCGCCGAAGTGCTGGCCGAACTGGCGCCGCCGGGCGCGTCCGAGCAGGCGCGCGCGGCGTGGATGGCGCAGGGCTTCGACCTGACCATCGGTTGTCGCGAAGGACGCAGCATTGCGCCCAAGACCTTCAACCCGCGCCTGGGGATCGTGGACGGCATTTCGATCCTGGGCACCTCCGGCATCGTCGAACCGATGTCGATGGCGTCGTGGATCGCCTCCATCGAGGTCTATATCCGGGTGGCGCTGGCCGATTGCATCGGACCTGACGCCGCGGTGGCCTACCTGCCGGGCAAGATCGGTCGGGCATTCGTGGCGCAGCTGGGCCTGCCGGACCGGCGCAGCGTGCAGATCGCCAACTTCCTGGGCGATGCGCTGGACTTTACCCAGCAGGCGCTGGCGGAGCAGCAGCGGCGTTTGCCGGTGCTGTGGCTGGCGGGCCATCCGGGCAAGCTGGCCAAGGTACTGGATGGGGTGTGGGACACCCATTCGAGCAAGAGCAACATGGCCATGCAGGGGGTGACCCGGGTGGCGCAAACGATGAACGCACCGCTTTATGTCTTCGACACGGAGTTGTTGCAACAGATGAAGGATGCCAATACGGTGGAAGCGGTAATTGAACTGGTGCGCGCTTGCGACGCGGCGCTGTCGAAGGCCCTGTGGGTCGAGATCGAGGGCCGCATCGCGCGCCTGGCGGCGGCACGCATGCCCAATGTGGACCGGGTCGAGGTGCGCCTGTTCGACCTCGACGGCGGCGCGCTGGGGGTGGACGCATGAGCGCCGGACGACTGATCGGCATCGGCGTGGGGCCGGGCCCGAGCGGCTACCTGCCGCTGGCCGCGCTGGCCGCGCTGCGCTCGGCTGACGTGATCTACCTGCCGCGTGCACGCGGCGCCGACCTGTCGGTGGCGCTGCAGTGCCTGGACGGCATCGAGTTCGAGCGCAGCCGCCTGCGCGAAATCGAATTCAACATGGACCCCGATCGCCAGGTCCTGCAAGAACATTACGCCCAGTTGGGCGCAGAGCTGGCGGCGCAATTGCAGGCCGGGCTGCAGGTGGCGTATTTGACCATTGGCGACGCGCTGACCTATTCTACTTATGGCTATGTGCTGGCGGCGGTGCGAGACCTGTTGCCGCAGGCCGATTGCGTGACCTATCCCGGCATCACCAGTTACGCGGCGGCTGCCGCAGCGCTGCATTGGCCGCTGGGCGTGGGCAAGGAACGCACGCTGATCCTGCCCTGTCCGGACGACGCGGCCAGCCTGCGCGCCGAGATCGACAGCCACGACATCGTGGTGCTGATGAAGGTGGGCGCGCGCCTGCCGTGGGTGCTGGCGTTGCTCAACGAGATGGGCATTGCCCGCCACTGCGCCTTTGCCCGCCGCATCGGGCTGTCCGACCAGGTGCTGGCCAACGATGTCAGCGCGCTGGACGCGGCCAGCGCCAGTGGTTACCTGGCCGTGTTGCTGATCCGCAAGACGCCACAAGAGAAGCGACATGAATCGAAAGGACAATCATGAAAGTCTATTTCATCGGCGCCGGTCCCGGCGCGGCTGACCTGATCACTTTGCGCGGCGCGCGTTTGCTGGGCCAGGTGCGCATGGTGCTGTATGCCGGATCGCTGGTGCCGACCGCCATGCTGGAGCACTGCCAGCCGGGCGCCGAGCTGATCGACACCGCCGCGCTTGATCTCGAGCAACAGCAGGCCTGCTATGTGCGCGCCCAGCAAGAGGACATCGACGTGGTGCGCCTGCACTCGGGCGACCCGGCGATCTACGGCGCCACTGCCGAGCAGATGCGTCGCCTGGATGCGCTCGGCATCGCCTATGAAGTGGTGCCGGGGGTATCGTCCTTCACCGCAGCGGCGGCCGCCGTGTCGGCCGAGCTGACCAAGCCCGAGGTGTCGCAGAGCGTGATCCTGACGCGGGTGTCGGGCCGCGCTTCGGCCGTGCCCGAGTCCGAGTCGATCGCTTCACTGGCGGCGCACCGCGCCACCATGTGCATCTTCCTGTCGGGGCCGCACCTGGCCAAGATCGTGCGCGACCTGCTGCTGCACTATCCGCCGACGACGCCGGTGACGCTGGTGTACCGAGCCAGTTGGCCGGAGCAGCGCATCTACCAGGGCACGCTTGAGAAGGTGATCGACGAAAACCGTCGCGGCGAGTGGAACCTGACCACCATGATGCTGGTGGGCGCGGCGCTGGACCGCGAGCAGATCGCCGAGTCCAGCCTGTATTCGAAGCAATTCACGCACCTGTTCCGGGTGCCCAAGAAACTGAACGCCGAGGCGCAGGCCGAGGATGTGACGCCATGACCCCGCCGCCGGTGTCCGACGAGCTGGGCCTGTGGCCGGTGCGGGGCGAGGCCGAAGCGCTGGCGCTGCACCTGCAGGCCACGTTGGGCGGCACCTTGTACCGGCCCTGGTTGCATGCGGTCGGTAGCGCCGTGGTGCTGTCCCAGCGCCAGCAGTTTGCACTGGCCTACCGGCGTCACCGGCAGTGGATCATGGTGGGCGCCAGCGGTATCGCGGTGCGCTTCCTGGATGGGCTGCCGCAGGACAAGCATAGCGACCCGGCGGTGGTGGTGCTGGACGAAGCGGCGCGCTTCGCCATCTCGCTGCTGGCCGGTCACGAAGGCGGCGCCAATCGCCTGGCCTATCGGGTGGCGCAATTGACCGGTGCGCAACCGGTGGTCACCACCGCCACCGAAGCGATCAAGCCGCTGGTGCTGGGCATCGGTTGTCGCCGTGGCGTCTCGGCCGAGCGCATTACGGCCGCGGTGACGCAGGCCCTGGCGCAGTGCCCCGAGGCCACGTTGCAGCAGGTGCGCGAAGTGGCCACCATCGATATCAAGGCAGAAGAGCCGGGCCTGCTGGCGTTCTGCGCCACCCACGACCTGCCGCTGCGGGTGATCTCGACAGCGCAGATCGCGCAGCGCGCCTGGGTCGGCAAATCGTCGGACTGGGTGCTGCAGAACGTGGGCGTGGAGGGCGTATGCGAACCGGCGGCGCTGATCGCCAGCCCGCGTGGGCGACTGGCGCTGGGCAAGACGGCGTTCGACGGCGTGACGGTGGCGGTGGTCGAGGATGAAACTGGCTGGAAATGATGCAGCTTATCGTCGTCCCGGCGCAGGCCGGGACCCAGTGACGTTGATGGCGTATCGGCGATGGCGATAAGACGCCGGGTCCTGACGTTCGTCAGGACGACGGTGTAGAGATAACAGTAAAAGGAACAGCAGTGAACAAAGGTGTACTCAACCTGGTCTCGGTGGGGCCGGGCTTCGAACAGATGATCGTGCCGCGCGCCATCGAGGCCTTGCGCGACAGTGAGGTCATCGTGGCCTACGAGCTTTACCTGCGCTGGATCGCGCCCCATATCGAAGGCAAGGAAATCCATAGCCCGCCCTTGACGCAGGAACGCGAACGGGCCTTGCTGGCCATCGAGCAGGCGCGCGCCGGTCGTCGCGTGTCGCTGGTCTCCAGCGGCGACATCGGCATTTATGCCATGGCTGCCCTGGCCTTCGACGACATGCGCGAGGACGATACCTACGAGGTCAACGTCATCCCCGGCGTGACCTCGGCCAATGCTTGCGCCTCGCTGCTGGGTTCGCCCCTGTCGCACGACTTCGCCACGCTGTCGCTGTCGAACCTGCTGTGCCCGTGGGAGTGGATCGAGCAGCGCGCCAGCCATATCGCCCAGGCCGACCTGGCCTGCGTGCTGTACAACGTGCAAAGCGCCGGGCGCCAGGAAGGTGTCTATCGCATCCTGCAACTGATGCTGCAGCACAAGGCGCCGCATACGCTGTGCGGCGTGGTCAGGAACGCCTATCGCCCAGGCCAGCAAGTGGCGATCTACCGGCTCGACGAATTGCCGGCGCTGCAGTTCGACATGCTCACCAGCATCGTCATCGGCAACCGCTTCACCCAGCGCAAGCGTGACTGGATCTTCACGCCCCGTGGCTATAACGACTGGACCCAGGGCCAGCAGCCGGAGCCCGATACCCCTGAATTGCCGTCGCAAGCGGTGTGGGTGTTTGCCGGCACCAGCGACGGCAATGCGCTGGCCGCGCAACTGGCCGCCAGCGCACAGCCCGTGGTGGTGTCGGCGGCGACCGGATACGGTGGCGAGCTGGCCCAGCAGGATTGCCCGGGCGCGTTCGTCTGGGCCGGTCGCCAGGGCGTGGAAGCGCGTCGCCAGGCCTTGCGGCAAAGCCAGGCGCGGGTGCTGGTGGACGCCACCCATCCGTTTGCCACCCAGATGTCGCAGCAGTTGATGGAGCTGTCGCGCGAACTGGGCATCGCCTATCTGCGCTATGAACGCCCGAGCCAGCTGGCGGCCGACGACGTGCTGGCCTGCGACGACATGGCGCAGGCCGCACAGCGCGCCATGCAGATGGGGCGTCGCATCTTTCTGGCCACCGGTTCCAAGGACCTGGCCAGCTTCGTGCAAGCGCCGGGCGCCGGCGAGCACGAGTGGTTTGCGCGGGTCACGGCCGATCCCCAATTCGTCAGCCGGGCGCTCGAACTGGGCCTGCCGCGCGCCAACCTGTGCGCCATGCAAGGGCCGTTCTCGCGCAGCTTCAATGAAGCGCTGTGGCGCGACTGGCAGATTGATTGCGTGGTGACCAAGGATTCCGGCGAAGCCGGCGGCTATCGCGCCAAGCTCGACGCGGCCCAGGCCTTGGGTATCCCGGTGCTGACGGTGCGTCGTCCGGCGTTGGACTATCCGGCCGTGGCCGGCGACTTCGACGCGGTGCATCGGCAACTGGCCGATTGGCTGGGAGCCTGAGCCATGCTGCCATCCGACCAGGGCCTGCCGCCGCCGCTGCCGCCGATTCCGGTGACGGTGGTCACGGGCTTTCTCGGGGCCGGCAAGACCACCTTGCTGCGCGACCTGGTGCGGCGTCGGCAGACGCGGCGCCTGGCATTGCTGATCAACGAATTCGGCGAAGTCGCCATCGATGGCGACCTGTTGCGCAGCGAACGGCCCGACGGCAGCAGCGCGGTGCAGGTGCAGGACTTCGCCCATGGCCTCATCGCCTACGGCGACGACGAGCACTTCGTGCCGGCCATGCTGGCGCTGGCCGCGCGGCGGGCGCAGATCGATCATGTCCTGATCGAGACCTCCGGCCTGGCGCTGCCCAGCGCGGTGATGGAAGTATTGCAGTCGCCGCAACTGGCGCCGCATTTCGTGCTCGACGCCACGCTGGCGGTGGTCGACACGCCCTTGCTGCTGGAGCAGCCGGCCACCGATAACGCCGCCCTCGACGCCAGCGCGGTGCTGTTTCGCCAGCAGCTCGAATGCGCCGACGTGGTGGTGCTCAACAAGATCGATGCGATGGACGAGTCGCAGCTGTTGCAGGCCGAACAGCAGGTGCGGGCGCTGGCGCCCAATGTGCGCTTTCTCGAACTGGCCTATGGCGCGCGGCTCGATATTCGCCTGGCGCTCGGCTTGCGCCTGCACCAGGCGGGCGCCGCCGTGCATCACCACTACACGCCGCTGGGCATGCCCGGCGAGCGCAGCGCGGTGCTGGCCGACCAGGGACGGCTCAACGGTCATGCCCATTCGGGCCTGGCCGCCCACAGTCATGGCCTGGCGACGCATCGCCACTTTCACGAGCAGGACCCGGGCTGGCTGTCGTTCACCTTGCGTAGCGACGCGCCGCAAGACCCGCAGCAATTGCAGCAGGCGCTGACCGCCGCCGCGCTGGCCGAACCGATCCTGCGCGCCAAGGGTTTCGTGCATGCCGGCAGCAACAGGTCGCTGCTGGTGCAGGGCGTGCGGGCCCGGGTGGCGCTGGTCGAAAGCCAGCCGGGCCGGGCCGTGGATGCGCGCTCGGAACTGGTCATCATCGGCTACCATCCCAGCCGCGCGAAGGTCGCGCAGCTGCTGACCGAACTCACAGGAACCGACTGGAAATGAAAACCGATCCCGAATCGCACAAGCGCATGACCCAGCGTCACAAAGAGGGTTTCGAAAAGAAGAAGGCCGCCGCCCAGCGCGAGAAGGGCCTGCTGATGGTCAATACCGGCACCGGCAAGGGCAAGTCCAGCGCCGCCTTCGGCATGGGCATGCGCATTCTCGGGCATGGCATGAAGCTGGGCGTGGTGCAGTTCATCAAGGGCGCCCTGTACAGCGCCGAGCGCGACTTCCTGGGCAGCCACGCCAATTGCGATTTCCACGTGGTGGGCGAGGGCTATACCTGGGACACCCAGGATCGCGAGGCCGACACCCGCACCGCCGAACGCGGCTGGGCCGAGGCGCAACGCATGATCGCCGATCCCAGCTACGACATGGTGATCCTGGATGAACTCAATATCGTGCTGAAGTACCAGTATCTCGACCTGGAGCAGGTGCTGGCCACCTTTGCCGCCCGGCGCGAGATGCTGCACATCGTGGTCACCGGGCGTCATGCCCCGGACGCATTGATCGAACTGGCCGACCTGGTCAGCGAGATGCGACCCATCAAGCACCCCTACAAGGAACAAGGCGTGAAAGCCCAGAAAGGCGTGGAATTCTGATGCAACACAGCGATTACCGCTGCCCCGCACTGTTTATCTCGGCACCGGGCTCGGGTCACGGCAAGACCACCATCACCGCTGCGCTGGCGCGGCTTTACCGGCGCGACGGCAAGAAGATCCGGGTGTTCAAGACCGGCCCCGATTTTCTCGATCCGATGGTGCTGGAACAGGCCAGCGGCCATCCGGTGCACAACCTCGACCTGTGGCTGGGCGGTGAAGACCATTGCCGCCGCCAGGTGGCGCTGGCCGCCGCCGAGGCCGACATGATCCTGGTCGAAGGCGTCATGGGGCTCTACGACGGCGAACCCAGCAGCGCCGACCTGGCGCATCTGCTGGGCATTCCGGTGATCGCCGTGATCAATGCGCGTGGCATGGCGCAGACCGCCGGGGCGCTGGCGCAAGGCCTGGTGAGCTATCGGCCCGAGCTGCGCTTTGCCGGCGTGCTGGCCAATGGCGTGGCCAGCCCGCGCCACGCCCAGATGTTGCGCCAGGGCTTGCAGAATGCGCGCCCGGCAGTGCCGCTGCTGACCGGCCTGCAGCGCGACATGCAGTTTTCGCTGCCAGAGCGTCACCTGGGCCTGGTGGCCGCCCCCGAAATCGCCGACCTCGATGCGCGCCTGGATGCCCTGGCCGATCGCATGTCCAGCACCTCGCTGGCCAACCTGCCGGCGCCGGTCGACTTCGGCACGCCGCCGCCCGACAAGCCCCTGCCGCGCCTGCTGGAAGGGCGCACCATCGCGGTGGCGCGCGACGCCGCATTCTCGTTCATCTACGGTGCCAACCTGGCCGTGCTCGAAGGCATGGGTGCGACCCTGGCTTTCTTCTCGCCGCTGGCCGACGATCCGCTGCCGCCGTGCGACGCCGTATGGCTGCCGGGCGGTTATCCCGAACTGCACCTGGCGACGCTTGAAGCCGGCAGCGTCACCAAGAGCGGCCTGCGCGCGCACGCCGAGGCAGGGCGCGCGCTGTATGCCGAGTGCGGCGGCATGCTCTACCTGCTGGATACGGTGATCGGCCAGGACGGCGCCAGCGGCGCCATGTGCGGCATCCTGCCCGGGCAGGCCACCGTGCAGCCACGGCTGCAGGGCCTGGGTTACCAGACGCTGGCGCTGAATCTGCCGGGCGCGGTGGGCGAGCACATGCGCTGCCATACCTTTCATTATTCGCGGGCGGTGGTCGGGGCGCAGTTTCTGGCGCGCGGCGAGCGACTGTTCGATTCGTCCGAGGGCGAGGTGGTGTACCGCCGCAATCAGGTCACGGCCAGCTACCTGCACGGCTATTTCCGCTCCGCACCGCGCACCGTGGCAGCCTTGCTGGGCGGGTCGGCGACATGAACGCGGCCACCCATCGCTATGCGCAAAGCGAGATCGATGCCGTCTATCGGGCCATTCGCGAGCGTCGCGACATGCGCCATTTCAGCGACGAGGCAGTCGACCCGGCCTTGCTGGCGCGCCTGCTCGAAGCGGCGCACGCCGGCCCCAGCGTGGGCTTCATGCAGCCGTGGCGTTTCATTCGCATCAGCGATGGCGCGCTGCGCCGCGCGATCCACGCCCTGGTCGAGCAAGAACGCCTGCTGACCGCGCAGGCGCTGGGCGAGCGCGAAGATGAATTCATGAAGCTCAAGGTGGAAGCGGTGCTCGACTGCGGCGAACTGCTGGTGGCCGCGCTGATGGATAAGCGCGAGGACCATGTATTCGGCCGCCGCACGCTGCCGGCGATGGACCTGGCGTCGCTGGCCTGCGCCTTGCAGAACATGTGGCTGGCGGCGCGCGCCGAAGGGCTGGGCATGGGCTGGGTGTCGCTGTTCGATCCGGTCGCGCTGGGGCAACTGCTGGGCATGCCATCCGGCGCGCAAGCCGTGGCCGTGGTCTGCCTGGGGCATGTGCCTGCGTTCTATGCCGAACCGATGCTGCAGCAGCAACAATGGGCCCAGCGGCGCGCCCTGGATGAACTGGTGTTCGATAACCAATGGCCGAAAGAGACGACATGAACCCCGCATCCCTGCGCCGCACGCTGGTGTTCGGCGGCGCCCGTTCGGGCAAGAGCGCGCACGCCGAGCGGCTGGCGCTGGCGGCGGCCGACGCCGGTGAAATCATCTACCTGGCCACGGCCGCAGGGCGCACCGACGCCGAGATGCAGCTCCGCATCGAACAGCATCGGGCCCGCCGCGATGCCCTGGGCGGGCAGTGGCGCACGGTGCAAGAGCCGATGGCGCTGGGCCGCGCGCTGCGTGAGCATGGCCGTGCCGACAACGTGGTGCTGGTCGATTGCCTGACCGTCTGGTTGTCGAACCTGCTGTTTGCCGACGGCATCGAATTTCCCGAGATGGGGCCGATCATCGCGCCCACCGCCTTCACGCTGGAGCGGGTCGACTTCCTGCGCGCGCTGCAGGAGGCGCCGGGCCGGGTGATCCTGGTGTCCAACGAAGTCGGCATGGGCATCGTGCCGCAGGGGGCGGTCTCGCGCTGGTTCGTCGATGAGGCAGGGCGCTTGAACCAGTCGGTAGCGGCGGTGTGCGAACAGGTGCACTGGGTGGCCGCCGGCCTGCCATTGAGTTTCAAGGGCGGGCCATGCTGAGCAACATCGCCTGGCCCTGGCTGGCGCTGCTGATGGCCGCCGGCATTGCGCTCGACCTGCTGCTGGGCGAGACCCGGCGCTGGCATCCGCTGGTCGGTTTCGGACGAATGGCCGGGGCCATCGAGAGCCGGCTCAATCGCCATGTGGCGCGACGCCTGCGCGGCATCCTGGCGTGGTCGGTGGCGGTGCTGCCGGCAGTGCTGCTGGCCGACTGGCTGGTCAGCGCGGCGCCGTGGTGGCTGGCGGCATTGCTGCATGCGCTGCTGCTGTACTTCTGCCTCGGCCTGCGCAGCCTGCGCGACCATACCGTACCGATTGCGCGGGCGCTGGCCGCCGGCGACCTGGCGCAGGCGCGTCGATTGACTTCCTATATCGTCAGTCGCGATACCGGCGCCGCCGACGCCGGCGATCTGGCCAAGGCCGGGGTCGAGTCGTTGCTGGAAAACGGCAACGATGCCGTGTTCGGCACGCTCTTCTGGTTCCTGGTGGCAGGCGGGCCGGGGGCCTTGCTGTTTCGCCTGTCCAATACGCTGGACGCCATGTGGGGCTATCGCAATACGCGCTTCCTGCATTTCGGCTGGGCCGCCGCGCGCATCGACGATGTGCTCAACTGGGCGCCGGCGCGACTCACCGCCTGGTCGTATGCCTGGCTGGGCGACCGCCGCCGCGCGCTGGCCTGCTGGAAGACGCAGGCGCCGGCCTGGAGCAGTCCCAATGCCGGTCCGGTGATGGCCGCCGGCGCCGGCGCGCTGGGCGTGACGGTGGGGGGCGCTGCGGTCTATGAGGGTGAGATTGAACAGCGCGGGATACTGGGCGCGGGGCCGCCGGCGCAAGGCGCTGATATCGTGCGGGCGTGGCGCCTGGTGGCTGGCGTGACGGCATTGTGGCTGGCGCTGGTGTGCCTGGTCACGCTGGTCTGTCTGGGAGTGTCCCATGCTTGAACACGGCGGCAACCTGAACCACGCCGCAGCCCATTACGGCCGACCGCGCGCAGAGTGGCTGGACCTGTCGACCGGCATCAATCCGCAGTGCTATCCGGCGCCGGCCTTGTCGCCGCAGCTCTGGCATCGCCTGCCCGAACCCGCCGTCGAACTGGAACGCGCGGCCTGCGGCTATTACGGCGCGCCGCAGATGCTGCCGGTGGCCGGCAGCCAGGCGGCGATCCAGGCCTTGCCGCAACTGCGCAGGCAGATCGGCTGCGCCCGCGTGACCGTGGCCGCTCCCATCTATGCCGAGCATGCCCACGGCTGGCAGCGCGCCGGCCATGCGGTGCGCGAGGTGGCCTACGACGCGCTGGATGCGGCAGTGGCCGCGGGCGAGTGCGACGTGCTGGTGCTGTGCAATCCCAATAATCCCACCGGCGCCGTGGTGGAGCGGGCGCAACTGCTGCGCTGGGCCGAACTGCTGGCAGCAGTCGGCGGCTGGCTGGTGGTCGACGAAGCCTTCGGCGACACCCAGCCGGCGCGTAGCGTGGCCGCCGATGCCGGGCGGCCCGGATTGATCGTCCTGCGCTCCATCGGCAAGTTTTTCGGACTGGCGGGACTGCGCCTGGGTTTCGTCGCGGGCGAGCCGTCGCTGCTGGCGCAATTGGCCGACTGGCTGGGGCCATGGACGGTCAGTGCTGCCGCCCAGCAGATCGGCACCGCCGCGCTCAATGACCGCGCCTGGCAGCAGGCCACGCTGGCCCGCCTGCAGCACGAGGGCGTGCGGTTGCAGGCATTGCTGGCGCGCCATGGCATCACGGCCAATGGCAGCGCCTTGTACCAATGGTGGCCCGAGCCCCGGGCCGAACAATTGCATGACTACCTGGCGCAGCAGGGCATCTGGGTGCGCCTGTTCGTGCGGGGCGCGGGTGGCATACGCATCGGCCTGCCACCGGATGAAGCCGGCTGGCAGCGCCTCGACCTTGCATTGGCAGGCTGGAGCACGCATGGCGCTTGATTTTCCCTTTCATACCCTGATGATCCAGGGCACCACGTCGGACGCCGGCAAGAGCACGCTGGGGGCGGCCCTGTGCCGCCTGTTGATGCGCGACGGGGTGGCGGTGGCGCCCTTCAAGCCGCAGAACATGGCGCTCAACAGCGCAGTCACCGCCGACGGCGGCGAGATCGGCCGGGCGCAAGCCTTGCAGGCGCAGGCGGCCGGCATCGCGCCGCATACCGACATGAACCCGATCCTGCTCAAGCCCTCCAGCGACACCGGGGCGCAGGTGATCGTGCATGGCCGGGTGCGGGCCGACATGAACGCGCGTGATTACCATCGCTACAAGACCGAAGCCATGCACGCGGTGCTGGCGTCGTATCAGCGATTGCGCCAGCAATACCAGGTGATCATCGTCGAGGGCGCGGGCAGCCCGGCCGAGATCAACCTGCGGGCGCGCGATATCGCCAACATGGGGTTCGCCGAGGCGGTCGATTGCCCGGTGATCATCGTCGCCGACATCGACCGTGGCGGCGTGTTCGCGCACCTGACCGGCACCCTCGATTGCCTCTCGGACAGCGAACGGGCGCGGGTGGTCGGCTTCGTCATCAACCGCTTCCGGGGCGACCTCAGCCTGCTGCAACCGGGCCTGGACTGGCTGGAACAGCGCACCGGCAAGCCGGTGCTGGCAGTGCTGCCTTACCTGCACGGGCTGCAGCTCGACGCCGAAGATGCGATCCAGTCCAGCCAGGGCCAGCGCGGCGCCTTTCGGGTGCTGGTGCCGACGCCGCCCCGCATCAGCAACCATACCGACTTCGACGCCTTGCGGGCGCACCCGGACATCGACCTGCAATTCATCGGCGCCAACCGCCCGATACCGGCGGCCGACCTGATCATCCTGCCGGGCAGCAAGAACACCCGCGGCGACCTGGCCTGGTTGCGCCAGCAGGGCTGGCCGGCAGCCATCGCGCGTCACCTGCGCTATGGCGGCAAGGTGATCGGCATTTGCGGCGGCTTCCAGATGCTGGGCGAATCGGTGGATGATCCGCATGGGGTCGAAGGCGTCGCCGGCAGCACCGAAGGCCTGGGCGTGCTGGAGATGCGCACCGAACTCACGCGCGACAAGCAACTGCTGCAGGTGAGCGGCCATTGCGCGTTCGGCGCCGGCCAGGCGGGCGTGCGCGGCTATGAAATTCACATGGGCGTGTCGCAGGGTGCGGCCATGATGCGCCCGGCCTTCGTCATCGACGGACGTGACGAAGGCGCGCACTCGGCGGACGGACAGGTGCTGGGCAGTTACCTGCACGGCATGTTCGACACGCCCGAAGCGTTCGCGGCGTTGATGGCGTGGGCCGGTCTGGACGGGGTGGCTGCAGTCGATCTGGATCAGTTGCGCGAGCAAAGCCTGGAGCGCCTGGCCGACTCCACCCGACCTTTGCTGGAGGCGCTTAGAGCAGTGCCTCGTTGGCCGCTTCCTCAGGCGTGAGCCCGTCGTAGAACTGGTCGGTGAACCATTCGACCTGTTCTTCGATGTGGTCCTGCGCCTGCGCCAGGGTGGCGCCGGCGGCGACCAGGAAGGTTTCGACTTCTGTGCACCACTTGATCAGTGCTTCGGTTTCGGGATCGAGCTTTTCTTTCTTGGCCATGATGTGCGTCCTTGTCGCTATGTTGCTTGTTGCCGTGCTTCTTGTTGCGGTTGCTATTCCAGCATGGCGTCCAGCCCTGCCGATAATTCCTTGAGCGGCGGCATGGCCTGATCGGCCTTGTCCGCTGCGTGCTTGACCATCACCGGCGCCCAGGCCGGATCGACGTCGAGCTTCTTGCCCACTTGCACCGGATAGCTGGCGCGGGCAGCTTCGTCATCCAGCTTCAATACCTCCACGCGCGCCATCCATGCCCCCAGGTGCACCCAGCCGGCGGCGCGATCGAGCTTGCCCTCGAGTGGCTCGGGCACGGCCTTCAGGGCGGCGGCCAACGCGGGTGGAAAATGCCAGATCTGCGCCAGCGCCGCCGAGACGTCGGCGTAATGAAAACCCCAGCGTTCTTTTTCGCTGGCCGCGCGCGCCGTATCGAGCACGTTGATCTGCTTGTCCAGGGGCGCTACTTCGGCGGCGGCCACCGCATGCAATTGCAATTGGCCGATGCCGTGCATCATGCCCACCGTGAAGACGGCGTCGCCATTGTCTTCGCCGGGTTCGCCGGCATGCATGGCGAGCCAGCGGGCCGCCACGGCGGTGTACAGGTTGTAACGCCAGAACTGCTGCAGGTCCATGCCGCGCGTGTTCTTGAAGGCGGCCACCATGCCTTGTCCCAGCACCAGGTTGCGCACCATCACGAAGCCCAGCATGCGCAGCGCGTCGTCGACCGTGCCGACCGTACGCGAGACGTGGAAGAAAGCCGAATTGGCCAGCCGCAGCAGTTTTGCCGAGAGCGCCGGATCGGTGGCGATCTGGCGCGCGATGTCGCTGGCCGATACATCTTCGGCGTTGAAACTGGCAATCAGTTGCTGGACCACTTTGGGAACCGTGGGCAATTTTCCCGGCTGGTCGACCAGACTGCTTAGTTCCATGAAGATTCCTCCCATGCAATTGTCTTGTTTTCAATAGCGTGAAATGCGGTTCCATTGTCGCAGAGATCGTGAGATTCGCCGTGATCTTTCTCCGTATGATGAAGACATACATTCCTGGGGAGGAAACATGGCAAGTCGCAAGAAACCCGTTGGCGCCACCGTTGCCAATTCGTCTACAGCGTCAGCCGCAGCGCCGACCCTGGCGCCGGCATGGGGCGGGTTGGACGCCTACCTGACCGATTCGGTCCAGCGCACTTTTCTGTTCCTCGACACCTTGCTCGATCGCGGCAACGCCTACCTGAGCCACCTCGAGGAGGGAACGCCGCCGTTGCTCAAGTTCGGTCACGAACTCATTCTGGACGGCCACGATTTGCCGCAGCCCTGCAACTACGCGTTGTTGCGGCTGCAGCCACCAGCCAGCCTGCCGGCCAATCCGGCGGCGCGGCCGCTGCTGGTGGTCGATCCGCGCGCCGGTCACGGCCCCGGCATCGGCGGCTTCAAGTTCGACTCGGAAGTGGGCATGGCGATGAAGGCCGGGCATACCGTCTATTTCGCCACCTTCCGTCCCGAACCCGAGGACGGCCAGACATTGACCACGGTGATGGACGCCGAGGCGCGCTTCCTGGAAGAGATCATTGCCCGTCATCCGCAATGCCCGGCCAAGCCGGTGGTGATCGGCAACTGCCAGGCCGGCTGGGCCATGATGACGGTCGATGCCGTGCGTCCGGAATTGTTCGGCCCGCTGATGATGGTGGGCGCGCCGGCGTCGTACTGGGCCGGCAGCAGCAAGCTCAATCCGATGCGATACAGCGGTGCATCGCTGGGCGGCACCTGGCTGGCGTCGCTATCGGCCGACATGGGGGCCGACCGTTTCGATGGCGCCACGCTGGTCGAGAATTTCGAGAAGCTCAATCCCGCCAATACCTGGTGGAACAAGTACTACAACCTGTGGGCCGGGGTCGATACCGAAGCCGAGCGCTTCCTTGAGTTCGAGCGCTGGTGGGGCGGCTTCTTCCGCATGACCGGCGCCGAGATCGAATCGATCGTCGAGAACCTGTTCGTGGGCAACAAGCTGGCGCGTGGCGAAGTGATGGCGCACGGCCAGGCGATCGACCTGCGCAACATCACCGCGCCCATCGTGGTGTTTGCGTCGTGGGGCGACAACATCACGCCGCCGCCGCAGGCGTTGAACTGGATCGTCGACGCCTGGGGCGACGAACGCGCCATCGCCGCCGCCGGTCGCACCATCATCTATGTGCTGCACGAGAGCGTGGGCCACCTGGGCATCTTCGTCGGTGGCGCCGTGGCCAAGAAGGAACACGACCAGCTGGTGACCTCGCTGGATGTGATCGAAAGCCTGCCACCCGGCCTGTACGAAATGAAGCTGCAAGCCAAGGATGGCCGCCAGACCCAGCGCTGGGACACCCTGGAGCCGGGCGACTATACGGTGAACTACGAGCATCGCACGATGCAGGATATCCGCGACCTCAACCCGGAAGGGCGCGACGAGGAAGCGGTGTTTTCGACCATCGCGCAATGGTCCGAGATCAATGCCAGCCTGTACAAGACCTGGCTGCGACCCTGGGTGCGGCTGGCCAGCACGCGCGCCAGCGCCGACGCCTTGACGCGCCTGAACCCGTTGCGCATGCAACGCCAGATGTGGTCCGACAGTTCGCCGCTGGCGCCTTTCATCCGGCAGCAGGCGGCCGCGGCCCGGGCCGACCGCAAGCCGGTCGACGAGAACGACCCGTGGAAGCAGTTCGAGCAGCGCATGGCGCAGCACATCACCAACGAACTCAACGCCTGGCGCGACCGGCGCGATGCCCAGAACGTCAAGCAGACCAACCAGTTGTTTGGCGCCAAGGGACTGGGCGCCTGGCTGCCGCCGCGCGAAAGCGACGACGCCCGGGCGCAACAGCGCGCCCAGCACGACCTGGCGGCATTTCGCGCCGCGGCGCTGCCGGCCATCGCCGAGGGCGGCTTTGCGGCGGCGGTGTGCCGTATCGTGATTGCCGGCATGGTGTCGATCGGCGCGTTCGAACGGCGCAGCCTGCGCCTGGCGCGCCTGCTGTCGCAACTGCCCAATATGCACGCCAGCGTATCGCCCAAGACCAACTGGGTGCTGCTGCTCAAGGAGCAGGCCCGCATCACCGCCGTGGCGCCCGTCGAAGCGATCAACGCCCTGCAGCAGATGTTGCCCGACAGCGCTACGCGTGAAAGGGCGCTGGCCCTGGCGGCCGCGGTGATGATGATCGAGCCGACGCTGGCCAACCCGCGTTCGGAAATCATCGAGCTGCTGATCGGCACGCTGGAGGTCGACCCGCAGCGGGTGATCGGCCTGGCACGCAAATTGACCACGGCCGTCGGCGAAGGCGCCGAGGCCGAGCAAATCAAGTTGCCGGCAGCGCGCAGCAAGCCGGCGCGGGCGGTGAAGGCGGTGAAGGCGGCATCGGCGAAGGCAAAACCCGTAGCAAAGCCGGTGGCGAAAGCGGCCGCAAGACCGGCGGCCAAATCCGTCACTAAACCTGCCGCCAAGCCGGCACCGAAGACCGTAAGGAAGACCGCCAAGCCGCGTTGACGCACGCCTGAGTGACGTCACTGGACCCCGGCCTGCGCCGGGGCGAATTAGTTGAGAACCGTCGTCCTGACGAACGTCAGGACCCAGCGTCTTTCGTCGTATTGGGGCGTCCTCTCGCGCTGGCGCGCTTTGGCTTATCATGTCGGCTTCGTCAATTTCGAACAACGGAGACCGAGCGTGATCAAGCACATCGTGATGTGGAAACTGAAAGACCAGGCCGAGGGCGCAGACCGTGCCACCAACATGCAGAAGATGAAGGTGCTGCTCGACGGCTGTGCCGGCATCGTGCCAGGCATCCTCAAGTTCGAGGCGGTGCTGGCGCAACCCGGGCTGGAAGCCACCTATGACGTGGTGCTGTATTCCGAATTCGAATCGCGCGCTGCGCTGGACGCCTATCAGGACCATCCTGAACACGTCGCCATCAAGCCCTTCATCGGCGCCGTGCGCGAAGCGCGCCAGTGCATGGACTACGAGATCTGAAGCACGTCGATGAGCCACTCACTGAAGGAAGTGTTCGAGAACGGCAATCCCTATCTTGAATCGCTGGGGGTGCAGGTCGAGCGCTATGACGGCCATGAAGCCGTCATGTCATTGCTGCTCAAGCCGGAATTCATGAATAGCTGGCAGGTGGCCCAGGGCGGCATCTCGATGACCCTGATGGACGTCGCCATGGGGCTGTCGGCGCGTGCTGGCGCGGCCGGCGCGCAGTCGTCGGCCACGGTCGAGATGAGCAGCAGTTTTCTGCAGCCGGCCGGTCGTGCCGGCGATACCATCGTCGCTCGCGGGCGCACCTATCACCGTTCCACCACGCTGTGCTTCTGCGATGCCGAACTATGGAACGGCGAGCGCCTGGTGGCCAAGGCCATGGGGACCTTCAAGGTGATCCGCCGGCTCGACATTTCCAAGAAACTCGACGGCCAGTAGCGCGCCGCACCGATACGTTAGAGAACAGACAATGAATATCATCGTGGACAACTGGGAAGCGCTGCGCGCTCATGCGCAGCCGATCCGTTTCGAAGTCTTCGTCGACGAGCAGCAGGTGCCGGCCGAGATCGAACTCGACGAGATGGACGCCGTGTCCATCCATGCCGTGGCCTATGACGAGCAGGGCGCGCCGGTGGCCACCGGACGCCTGCTGCCGGATGGGCATATCGGCCGCATGGCGGTGCGCCGCGCCGGCCGTGGCAAGGGTGTCGGCGGGGCAGTATTGCAGGCCCTGATGGCCGCTGCCCGCAGCCGTGGCGACAGCGGCGTGGTGCTCAATGCCCAGGCTCATGCCGAGCCGTTCTACGCGGCCCATGGTTTCGCCCGCGAAGGCGACGAATTCATGGAAGCGGGCATCCCGCACATCACCATGCGCGCCCGCCTGGGCTAGCGTGCGCGCTGCAGGGCTGGCGCCGTTTGTGTGGTGTGCGCCTGGCGCTGGCCGTCTTCGACGGTAGTCATGCGGAAGTAGCACAACCGGTCGCCCAGCTCGCGGGCGTGCTGCGCCACCAGTTCTGCCGTGCTGGCCAGTTCTTCGGAGGCCGCCGCATTGCGCTGGGTGGTTTCGTTCAACTGCAGGACGGCGGCGCTGATTTCCAGCACGCCTTCTTCCTGCATGGTGGAGGACAGCGTGATCTGGTTGATCTGCTGCGAGGCCTCGCGGATCTCGAGCAGGGTGCCATGCATCAGGTGAGCGCTGGTCTGTTCGGCCAGTTCGACGCTTTCGTGGGCGATCTGGCTGATTTCACGCGCGCTGTCCTGGCTGCGCTCGGCCAGCTTGCGGATTTCGGTGGCCACCACCGCAAAGCCGCGCCCGTTCTCACCGGCCCGCGCGGCCTCGATGGCCGCATTCAGCGCCAGCAGGTTGGTCTGGTAGGCAATATCGTCGATCACCCCCACCTGGCGCGCAATGCCGCGCATCGCCTGCACCGTGGTCTGCACCGCTTCGCCGGTCTGGTCGGCGTTGGCTGCAGCCGTGATCGCAATGGCATCGGTGCGGCGGGCGTGTTCGCCGGTCTGCTGGATGGCATCGCTCATGCTGGTGATGGCCGAATTGACTTCCTCGACTGCGGCCGCCTGTTCGCTGGAGGATTGGGCCAGTCCCTGCGCGGTCGCATTGAGCGCGAACGATGAGCTGCCCAGCGAACGGGTCGACAGGGTGACCTGCTGCATGATGCCGGTCAGCCGCTCGCGCATCGATTGCATGGCAAACAACAGGCTGCTGCGGTCGTTGGGGCGCAGCGCCACGGGCACGTCGAGGTTGCCGTCGGCGATCTGGCGCACGATGTGGGCCGCGTAGCCGGGTTCGCCGCCCAGTTCGCGGCGCAGGCTGATGATGATCCACAGCGCCAGTGCTACCCCCAGCAACAGGCTGGCGGCGGCGATCTGCAGGTTGTGGCGTTGCAGGCGGTGATATTCGGCGACGGCGTCCTGGTAGGCGGCCAGGGTCAGTTGTTCCTGCAATTGACCGAGGGTGGCCAGCTGGGTCGCCAGTTGCGCCAGTAGCGGCGTGGTCTGCGGCCACAGGCGATTGGCTTCGGCGATGTCGCCGGTATTGATGGCCCATGCCACGCGGGTGCGCTGGTCGAGGTAGTTCTTCCAGGTCAGTTCGGCCTGGGTCGCGGCGCGGCTTTCTTCCGGGGTCATGCGGGTGGCGACGTAGGCGTTCCAGTTCTCGGAGAAGCCGGCATCGGCCGCCTGCAACTGGCCCATCACCTGCAACGCCGTTTGCTGGGGCAGCTGCTGCAGCGCTACATCGTCAGGCGGGCGGGTGACGGGGATGTTGGCCAGCATCAGCGCGCGTCCCATGATGTCGCGGTTGCGATAGACCATGTCGCGCACGCGTGAAATCTGCACCAGGCAGATGGTGCGGTCTTCATAGACGAAACGCAGTTTTTCGTTGCTCGACGCCATGCCGCGCATGCCGTACCAGGCCACTACCACCACACTGGCGCACAATGCCGTCACCAGGATGGTGAGGCGGAAGGTCACCGTCAATTTCCGTTGCACAATAAAGCCTTCGTTGTTTTCTTATCCCGAAACTGCACTATAACTAATTTGCTGCGTCGCAAACGGCGGAATAACCATGGATGAGCGCCTCCTTTCTGGGCTCGAATGTGGTTTCCCACAATACCGGCAGTCCTGTCTCTGTTAGATACTTGCGCCCGGACCGGGGAGGGGGAGCGTCTCCCGGCCAGAAAATAACCGAAGCGGCCGATGAGCTGCAAACGGTCAGCGGTTTGCCCGGCGCACGCGCCATCCATAAAAGGGCAGGCTGGAGATTGATGTTTTTGGAGAACGACAATGACAACGACAACCATGGCTGCGCCCAAGCAGCCGGTCTATAAATCGCTTTACTTCCAGGTGCTGGTCGCCATCACCATCGGTGTGCTGCTGGGCCACTTCTATCCTTCTACCGGCGAAGCCATGAAGCCGCTGGGCGATGGCTTCGTCAAGCTGATCAAGATGATCATCGCGCCGGTCATCTTCTGTACCGTCGTCACCGGCATCGCCGGCATGGAAGACATGAAGAAGGTCGGCAAGACCGGCGGCCTGGCGCTGCTGTATTTCGAAATCGTCAGTACCGTGGCGCTGATCATCGGCCTGGTGCTGGTCAACGTGCTCAAGCCCGGCGTGGGCATGAACATCGACCCGGCCTCGCTGGATACCAAGGCGATCGCTTCCTACACCGCGCCCGGCAAGCTGGGCAGCACCACCGACTTCGTGCTCAACGTGATCCCGACCAGCATGGTCGACGCGTTTGCCAAGGGTGACGTGTTGCAGGTGTTGCTGGTGGCAGTGCTGTTCGGCTTCGCGCTGCACAAGTTCGGTGGTCGCGGCACGCTGATTTTCGACTTCATCGAAAAGATCTCGCACGTGCTGTTCTCGGTGGTCGGCACCATCATGAAGGTGGCCCCGATCGGCGCTTTCGGCGCGATGGCCTTCACCATCGGCAAGTACGGCGTCGGCTCGCTGCTGTCGCTGGGCAAGCTCATGGGCACCTTCTATCTGACCTGCCTGCTGTTCATCTTCGTGGTGCTGGGCATCGTCACCCGCCTGCACGGCTTCTCGATCTGGAAGTTCGTCAAGTACATCAAGGAAGAGCTGCTGATCGTGCTGGGCACCTCGTCGTCCGAGTCGGTCCTGCCGCGCATGCTGGCCAAGATGGAAAACGCCGGCGCCAAGAAGACCGTGGTCGGCCTGGTGATTCCTACCGGTTACTCGTTCAACCTGGACGGCACGGCCATCTACCTGACCATGGCCGCCGTGTTCATCGCCCAGGCCACCAACACGCCGATGACCTTCGTGCAAGAGCTGACGCTGCTGGCGGTGCTGATGCTGACCTCCAAGGGCGCGGCCGGCATTACCGGTTCCGGCTTCATCGTGCTGGCAGCGACCCTGTCGGCGGTGGGGCACCTGCCGGTGGCAGGCCTGGCGCTGATCCTGGGTATCGACCGTTTCATGTCCGAAGCCCGTGCGCTGACCAACACCATCGGCAATGGCGTGGCGACCCTGGTGGTGGCCAAGTGGAGCGGCGAGCTCGACGAGAAGCGCCTGCAGGCGGTGCTGAACAACGAAACCGTGGAAGAGGCGAATGCCCCGGAAGTGGTGCTGGATCGCTCGCAAGCCAAGATGCATCCCTGATCATGCTGGCGCCGCCCTCGGGCGGTGGCGGATCAAACGATAAAAGCGGACTTCGGTCCGCTTTTTCATTGGCGCAAGGCGATCGGCGATGCCAGGTGGGGGGAGGAGCGGCGCTGGAGGGCAGTCCTGAAGAGTAGTCCAAAAAGCAGGCGAAAAAAAAAGCCCACGACCTTGCGGTGTGGGCTTTAATCCAATTCTTTAGGAGGAAATTGGAGGAGACAGGTACTACTTTACTGCCCTGCACCAATCCCGGCCAATTTATCTTCCGAATATCAGGTATACGTTTTTGTTATTTCTTGTGTTGCAAGAAGGCATTTTTCAGGCTGGGCGGTCGTCTTCACGCGGTGTGCAGGGAATCTTGCAGCGTCCTTCGGTGACCGATTCGGCCGAATAGTGCACTGCCATAGGATCGGCCACATGTTCGGTCAGGACCGGTTCGCCGGCAATCGGCACGCGCAGCACCGTCGAGCAGCGCGTGCCGTAGTCGGGCGAGCGGATGAAGATCGGTGACAGCATGCGTTCGCGCTCGATGCCGACGCCGGTGTCGGGCAGGCGGCAGTCGTTGGCGCGGGTGGCGTCGGTCAGCATCTCGAAGAAGGCTTCTTCCGGCGCGCCCTGGCACAGCAGGCTGGCAAATTGGGCCTTGGCGCGGGTCAGCTTGGGCCAGGGCGTGTCGAGCAGGGCGTTCGATACGCCATAGACGCCATAGTCGAGCGGCTGGCCGTTGCGTGCGTCGGCCTGGCCCCGGTTGGAGTACCACAGCAAGGTGTCGCGGTCGCCCACCAGCAGGTTGAAACCGTTGTAGTCCTGGGCCCGGCCCTGGATCTGCTGCACATAGTCGCTGGGCGACATGGCGCCGGCCAGGTAGTCCGACACCAGCGCGCCGCGGGTCGGGGCCTCGCTACGCCGCTCGGACGGCGCGCGCACATTGGTGAGCGCTGCGAAACGGCCATCCCGCGTGGTGCCCAGCCAGGTGCCGCCGCCTTGCAGGTCACGCCCGGCGAAGACCTGCGGCGCATCGTTCCACCACCCGGCATCGACTGCAGGGCGCGCATAGAACTCGTCGCGGTTGGCCGCCAGGATCAGCGGCATGCCGGGGATGACTTTCCAGGCGAGGATGATCAGGCACATGCGGCGACATCCTCGAAACGTTCGACGTGACGCTCACCCTCGATCAGCGCGCCGATATCGGCTGCTGCCAGGGCGCTGGCCAGCGCCTGCTGGAAGTCGTCGGCGGCATCCGGCGCCAGGTGCTCGTAGATTTCCATCCAGGTCTGCAGGCCATCCTTTTCGGCGGGCCGACGCTTGAGGCCAGGATTGACGCCGTGCTGCGTTTGCAGCACCAGTTGCAGGGCCTTCAGCTTGCCGAACAGCACATTGGCGTGCTGAGGACGAACACGATAATAGATATAGAGGTCCATGGTCGGGTCCCGGCCTGGGCGTTATTGCGGTTCGGCCAGCACGTACGGCAGCGCATGGAAATGCAGTGCCGCGCCATCGGCCGCGCCCAGGCGCACGTCGCCTTCGGCCGCGGCCAGCTTGATCTCGACCAATGCCAGCGAGCGGCCTTCACCCGAACGTTCGACATTGACCAGCATGCCGCAGGGTTGCGCCGGGTCGGCCACCGAGAACACTTCGTTGCCGGCGACGGCGACGTCGCTGTCGATGCTGGCCAGCAGCGTGCGGCGTTTGAGTTTGCCCAGGTACTGGCTGCGGGCGACGATCTCCTGCCCCGGATAGCAGCCTTTCTTGAAGTTGACGCCACCGATCAGTTCATAGTTGACCATCTGCGGCACGAACTGCTCTTGCGTGCCGGGGGTGATCTGCGGCACGCCGGCGCGAATCTCGGACAGGCGCCAGGCCTGCGGCGCGGTCGGTGTCAGGTGCTGCGCCAGGCGCGGCCAGGCGCCGATGGCGATCTCGGGCGTGGTGATCCACTGGTAGCGGGCGCTGCCGGACGAGTCGGCGACCCGGATCAGCGTGCCATTGACGTTGTCGATCTTTGCATAGGGTTCGGCCGGCAGCACCGGATACCATTCGGCCAGGGCATTGATCGCAGCCGGACCGGCCAGGCCGAGGATGGCGGTGTTGTCGCCAGCGTCACTCAGTTTGGCCTTGGCGCGCAGGACGAACATCTGCAATCGCTTCTGGATCGCAGGCTGCAAGGCCCGCGGCAATTGCAGGGTGATGGCTTCGGCGCTGCGCCACATCAGGAAGCTCGCCAGCAGGCGCCCCTTGGCGGTGCAATAACCTGCCAGGCGCGCGCTATTGGTGTCGAGACGTTCGACGTCATTGGTCAACTGGTTGTGCAGGAAGCTGGCGGCATCGTCACCGGCCACGCTGATGAGGCCCAGCCCGGTCAGCGGCGCCATGAAGCTTTCCAGCGTCTCGGGGGCAGGGGCGGTGGCGCCGAAGCCCAGCAGTGCCGTGGCGTCGGCGGCGTCGAATTGCGCGCCTTGCTGCTTGAGGAAGTCGAGCCAGACGGAGGTCGAGGCAGTCAGTTCTGTCATAGAAAAAATAGTTAGGCGAAGCAGAGAGCAGTGATGCAGGGGTGGCCACGAGATGCCTCGGATTAGGCAACTGTCGTGCCAGCGATTATCATGTGGGCCTGTTTGAGACAGATTATAGTGATGTCGAGAAAAACGCGTTTGGAATCAAGGATTTTGCATTCGGTATGAAGAGGCTATTACTGACATTGCTGCTATTGGCAGCGCTGGTGGCGAGCGCCGGGTTCTATTGGTCGCGCCAGCCGATCATCGAGGCCGGCGGCCAGACCATCGATTTCACCATCACTCCCGGTGCCGGCGTGAACGGGGCGGCGCAGCAGATTGCGGCCGCCGGCGCGCCGCTGAACCCGGACCTGTTCGCGCTGTTCGCTCGCCTGAGCGGCGAAGGCGCGCGCATCAAGGCCGGCAGCTACGAGCTCAAGCCGGGCGCCACGCCGACCCGGCTGCTGCAGCAACTGGTGCGCGGCGAATTCGCCCAGCAGGCGCTGACCGTGATCGAAGGCTGGAGCTTCAAGCAGATGCGCCGGGCAATCGCCGAGCAACCGGCCTTGAAGCACGACACCATCACCTGGACCGACCAGCAGATCCTGGAGAAGCTGAGCACCGAGTACAAGCATCCCGAGGGCTTGTTCTTCCCCGATACTTATCTCTTTGCCAAGGGTGCCAGCGACATGCAGGTGTATCGCCAGGCCTTCGCGCTGATGAACAAGAAGCTCAACGAAGCCTGGGCCCGGCGCGACCTGTCGCTGCCTTACCGTTCGCCCTACGAGGCGTTGATCATGGCGTCCATCGTCGAGAAGGAGACCGGCCAGAAATCCGAGCGGGGCCTGGTGGCGGGCGTGTTCACCAACCGTCTCAAGGTCGGCATGCTGCTGCAGACCGACCCGACCGTGATCTATGGCATGGGCGAGCGTTACCAGGGCAAGATCCGCAAGGTCGACCTGCTCACCGACACGGCCTACAACACCTATACCCGCGCCGGCCTGCCGCCGACGCCGATCTCGCTGCCGGGCGCGGCGTCGCTGGCGGCGGCGCTCAACCCGGACAAGACCGAGGCCTTATACTTCGTGGCGCGAGGGGACGGCACCAGTCATTTCTCGAGCAACCTGTCCGAGCACAACCAGGCCGTCAACCGCTACCAGCGTTGATCCCGTTTTTTCATCACCTCCAACACGACGATCGCTTCATGGCATCAGGCAAATTCATTACCTTCGAAGGCATCGACGGCGCCGGCAAGTCCACCCATATCCCTTTCGTGGCCGAGTTGTTGCGCGCGCGCGGCCTGGAGGTCGTCACCACCCGCGAGCCGGGCGGCACCGAGCTGGGCGAACGCCTGCGCGAGCTCTTGCTGCACCAGAAGATGCACCTCGAGACCGAGGCGCTGCTGATGTTCGCCTCGCGTCGCGAGCACCTGGCGCAAGTGATCGAACCGGCCCTGGCGCGTGGCGCCTGGGTCATCTCAGACCGTTTTTCGGATGCCAGCTTCGCCTACCAGGGCGGCGGTCGCCAGCTTTCGCGTGACAAGCTCGAGACGCTGGAACGCCTGGTGCACCCCACGCTGCAGCCCGACCTGACGCTCTTGTTCGACGTGCCCCTTGAAGTGGCGCGGGCCCGGCTCGACGCCGAGCGTACGCCGGACAAGTTCGAGCAGGAGCGGGCCGATTTCTTCCAGGCCACCCGCACGGAATACCTGCGTCGCGCGGCCGAATTCGCGGCCCGTTTTCGCATCATCGATTCGACCCGTCCCATTGCCGTGATCCAGGACGAGCTGCGCGGCCTCATCGCCACTCTTTAGGCCACCATGAGTAACGAACAATCCACCGTGCTGCTGCCGTGGCAGCACGAGAGCTGGAAGCAATTGCTGCAATTGCGCGAGCGCTTGCCGCACGCCTTGCTGTTCCACGGCGCGCAAGGTACCGGCAAGACGGTGTTCGTCGAAGCCTTCGCCAAGTCGCTGCTGTGCGAGCAACCCACGCCTGAGGCCCATGCCTGCGGCGCCTGCCTGTCGTGCAACTGGTTCGACCAGCACAACCATCCCGACTACCGCCGGGTGCGTCCGGAAGCGCTCGAGGACGAACTGCCGGACGACGACAGCGGCGAAGAAAAGAAGAGCGCCAAGGCGACCCGTGCACCGTCGAAAGAAATCAAGATCGACCAGATCCGGGCGCTGGCCGATTTCATGAACGTCTCGACCCACCGTTCGGGCATGCGGGTGGTGGTGCTGTACCCGGCCGAGGCGCTCAATACGGCTGCCGCCAATGCCTTGCTCAAGACGCTGGAAGAACCGCCTCCGGCGACCATGTTCCTGTTGTTGTCGAACCGGCTCGACCGCTTGTTGCCGACCATCCTCTCGCGTTGCCGCAAGTTTGCCTTGCAGGCGCCGGCGCGCGACGCTGCGTTGGCCTGGCTGCAGCAGCAGGGCGTCAAGGATGCCGACGCCTGGCTGGCCGAGCAGGGCGGCGCGCCACTGGCCGCGCTGGAGGCGGCGCAGGGAGAGTATCGCGAGATCCTCGATGAATTGCTGCGCCATCTGGCGCAACCGGGCATCGACAGCGCGCTCAAGGCCGCCGACAAGTTCCAGAAGGTGCCGGTGGTCGAGCTGGTGGGTTGGGTGCAGCGCTGGCTGTACGACCTGTTTGCGCTGGTGTCGGCCGGGCAGGTGCGCTATTACCCGCGCCATCTGCGCGACCTCGAGCGGCTGGCGGCGCGCACCGATGTGATGGCCTTGTCGCGGGCGTTGAAGGGCATGGGCGAGCGTCGTGCCATCGCCGATCATCCGTTGTCGGCCAAGCTGTTCATCGAGGAAATGCTGCTCGACTACGCCGGCCTGTTCAAGTGAGCTCCAAGTGACGCCGTCTTTTCATTCCTGATCCATCGACTCATTCATGCGACCTGCATTTACCCATCGCCTGGCCGTCCAGGCCGACCTGCCCGCCATCGTGGCGATCTATAACAGCACCGTGGCGTCCCGCCAGGTCACGGCCGACACCGACCCGGTGCCGGTCGAGTCGCGCCAGGCCTGGTTCGACGAGCACGATCCCGGCAAGCGTCCGCTGTGGGTGGCGGAGCGTGATGGCGAATTGATCGGATGGCTGTCGTTTTCCAACTTCTACGGACGTCCGGCCTATGCCGGTACGGCCGAGTTGTCGATCTATATCCACGAGAAGGCCCGCGGCCAGGGGCTGGGGCGTTACTTCATGGAGCAGGCGATTGCCCATGCGCCCGAGGTAAAGGTGCATACGCTGCTGGGTTTCGTGTTCGGGCATAACGAACCGAGCCTGAAACTGTTCGAGGCGTTCGCCTTCGAGAAGTGGGCCAACATGCCGCGCGTGGCCACGCTCGACGGCGTGGAGCGGGATCTGGTGATCCTGGGCAAGCGGGTGGGGTGAGCGCTGGTTTGTGGCAATGAAAAAGGGAAGCCGAGGCTTCCCTTTTTGTTGGATGCTGATTGACGCCGATCAGAAGTCCACGGACACCGATGTCACGAAGGTGCGTGGGGCTGCCAGGACGATGTAGCCGGAGTTGGACGCGCCACCTGCCGATTCCCAGTAGTTCTTGTTGGTCAGGTTCTGCACCGCGCCGCGCAGGGTGATGGTACGCCCGCCGATGTCGGCGATATAGCGCACGCCCATGTCATAGCGCTGCCAGGCAGGCAGTTTCTGCGTGTTGGCGGCGTCCACGTACTGCGTCGACACGCGGGTGATGCGACCGTCCAGCGTCAGGCCGGGCACGCCCGGGATATCCCATTCGCCGCCCAGGGTCAGGCGCGAACGCGGTACGCCGATGGCGTCATTGCCATTGGTGGTGCCGCCGTCGGTATCGCGTTGCTTGGATTCGAGCAGGGTCAGCCCGGTGAGAATGCGGACACCGCGCGCGGCTTCGCCCACTGCCGTCAATTCGATGCCGCGGTTGCGCTGCACGCCGTTGGTGCTTTCGATCTTCGTGACCGAATCCAGATACGCCAATGGCTTGTCGGTCGTGAACAGGGCCAGGCCGTACATGACCTTGCCGGCGTCGAACTTGGCGCCGATTTCCTTTTGACGGGTCTTGTATGGTTCAAGTGTCGTGCCGAAGTTGACCGCGCTGGTATCGGTGATCAGCTTGCCCGCTTGCAGGCCTTCCACGTAGTTCGCGTACAGGGACAGGTTCTGCAATGGCTTGACCACAATGCCCAGCGCCGGTGTCAATGCGCTCTTGCTGTAGTCAGGATCGCCGACCTGCGTGTTGTAGTCGTAGCTTTGGCTGCGCAGGGTCTGGTGGCGAGCGCCCAGTGTGAGCTGGACGCGGTCATCTGCAAACGAGAGCGTATCGGCCAGGGCCACGCTCGACAGGATGGTCTTGATGGTGGTCTTTGGATTGTCCAGTGAGCCGCCCGCGAAGTCGGTGGTCATCGATGTGACCGGCGTCAGCACTGGCGAATACAGGTTGCTGGCGGTCGCGGGTGCGAAGAAGCGCATCGCGTAGGCGTTGCGCGAATCGTTCCAGTAACCGGATGCCGATGCGGTCACGGTATGGTTCACGGCGCCGGTCTTGAGCTTGGCGCGCAGGCCGACTTCGCCGGTGCGCACGACATCCCTGCGGGCATTGTCGAAGCGCGACATCCCCAGGGAGCCGGCGTTGTCATTGAGCGTGGCGCTGGCCAACTGGTTGCGCTCGGTACCGTATCTGGTGCCGTAGGCGGCCCATGCCGTGACGTCCGATGTGAGATCGAGTTCGCCGCGGATCGTACCGAAGACATCGCGTTCGTTGGAATAGGTGCCCGGCTGTGCGAAGTTGCTGGAGCCGCTTGGCGCTGTCGGTGTCAGTACGCCAGTGGCCAGCGTGACGCTGGGCCGGGCCTGGGTCAGGTTGTATTCCTGATAGCCCAGATCAGCCGACAGGCGGAAGTTGTTGCCGCGATAGTCCAGCCCCAGCGAGAACAGGTTCAATTCGCGGCTTTCGTTATCGATGCCGGTGCCGCCCTGACGGCGGGCCGCGTTGACGCGAATGCCGACGCGGTCCTCGGGGCCGAAGCGGCGCCCGATATCTGCCGCGTAATAAGCCTGGCCACCGGTTTCTACGCCGATGGTGGCTTGCGTGATCGCTTCATTGGTGGCGCGCTTGGGGACCAGGTTGATGGTGCCGCCGAGACCGCCGGCCGAGCCCGGGGGGGCGCCATTGACAAAGGCGCTGGCGCCCAGGAATACCTCGACCCGTTCGACCAGTTCAGATGCCGTGTATTGGCGCGGCAAGATGCTATAGAGGCCGTTGTAGGCCAGCGTGTCGGAGTCGGCGATGAAGCCGCGGATCATATAGGCTTCTTGGAAATTGCCGTAGCCACGGGTCACCTGGACCGATGGGTTGTTCTGCAGGACGTCGCCGACGCTTCGCGCCTGGCTGTCCTTGATGAATTGCTGGGTGTAGCTGGTGACGCTGAACGGGGTGTCCATCACGTCCTTGTTGCCCAGAATGCCGATACGCCCACCACGCGCCACCTGTCCACCCGCATAAGGCGCCGGCAAGCCTTCGGCCGAGGCGTCAGCCGAAGCGTTGACGGTGACCGTCGGCAGTGCACGGCCGTCATCGGCTGCCGTGGCAGCAGTAGTGGTGGTGCCGCTGGTTTGCGCCAGCGCCGGCAACGGCGCGACGAAGGCCAGCGCCAGGGCGGCGGCGAGTGGAGTGAGACGAGTGGACATGGATTCTTTCGGTGTGGGCTGCAGGAACTTGACGTCCTGTTCGTGAATGATGAAAACGTTTCAACAATTATTATAAATAAGAATGATTTACATTTGCTTTCTGATGTTACCTAATTCAATTATTTTTTGAGCAGTTGCTCAAAGGTGTGGCGAAAATACAAAAGAACACCTTCCGTCGTCGTGCCGAAATGTCGCACCGGCAGCCTTCGCCAAACTTATATAATCCGGCCATGCAGTCCACTCCACCCCTCTCGATATCACCTCCCGGTCGCGCCCTGGAGCCGGGCGCCTGGCCGCGTCATCCGGTGCTGGTGCGGTTGTTCTGGCTGCGTTGGGCTACCGTGGCAGGTGAGCTGCTGGTGCTGGCCGGTGCGCGTTTCTGGCTGGATATCGCCTTGCCGCTGGCGCCGCTGCTGGGCTTGATCGCGCTGCAACTGGTGATCAATGTGGCCACGCTGGCGCGCATGCGTCTGGCGCGTCCTGCCAGCCAGGGCGAGCTGTTCCTGCAATTGCTGCTCGACGTGGCCCTGCTGTCGGCCTTGCTGTACTTTTCCGGTGGCGCCACCAATCCCTTCGTGTCGTTCTACCTGCCGACCCTGGCGGCTGCTGCGGCCACGCTGGCCTGGCCTTATGCCGGGGCGCTTACGCTGTGTGCGCTGGCCGGTTATTCGGCGCTGGCCAATATCTACCAGCCGTTGCACATCCACGATCACGACCAGGCCATGAGCTGGCACCTGGCCGGGATGTGGATCAATTTTTCGATATCGGCGCTGCTCATCACCTGGTTCGTCACCCGCATCTCCGCCACCGTGCGCGAGCGTGACGCATTGCTGGCGGCCGCCCGCGAACAGCATCTGCAAGGCCAGCGCATCCTGGCGCTGGGCACCCAGGCCGCCGGCGCCGCCCACGCGCTCAATACGCCCTTGTCGACGGTGGCGGTGATTGCCGGCGAACTGCGCCGCGACATGGCCCGCAATCCGGCGCTGGCGCTATATGAAGAAGATATCCTGGTGGTCGAGCAACAGATTGCCGTGTGCAAACAGGCGCTGGAGAGCATGCGGCTCGACGCCGATGCCCAGGCCCGTAGCGGCCAGCCGGTGCTGCTCGGGGCCTGGCTGCGCGAATTGCTGGACGGTTGGCGTCTGCGTCATCCGGGCGTGGTGCTGATTCGCGACATCGGCGCAGACGGGCCGGGCCTGGCTGCCAGCGTCGATACGGTCGAGCTGGGCCAGATCCTGTTCAACCTGCTCGACAATGCCGCCAGCGCCATGGCCGATGGTGCTCGCCAGGGCGAATTGCGGGTGAGCCTGGTGACCGTGGCCGCAACCCGCGCCGTCATTCGCGTGGCCGACAATGGTTGTGGCATCGACGCTGCCTTGCTGGCGCGGCTGGGCCACGGCCCGGTGCCCAGCCGTAGCGGCGGGCGCGGGATCGGCCTGATGCTGGCCCATGCGACCGTGCGTCAACTGGGCGCCAGCCTGCGCTTGCAGTCGGCGCCGGGCGAGGGCAGCGTGGCAGAACTCGAATTTGCATTGGTGACGCCATGAGCGCGGCTTTCCTGATCCTTGATGACAACGATGTCTTTGCCGCCGCGCTGGCGCGTTCGCTGACCCGGCGCGGCTACCGCGCCACGGTCGCCCACAGCGGTGAAGAGGCATTGGAGGCGGCACGCCGCGAGCGCTTCGACTACGCCACCATCGACCTGCAGCTGGACCGCGATTCGGGCCTGCAATGGATCGCGCCGCTGCGCCAGGCCTTGCCGGCGGCGCGGTTGCTGGTGCTGACCGGCTACGCCAGCATCGCCACCACGGTGCAGGCGATCAAATCGGGCGCCGATAATTACCTGGCCAAGCCGGCCAATGTCGATTCGATCCTGTCGGCGCTGGCCCATGCGGAAGGCGCCGAAGAGGGCGCCGCGCCCGGACTGCCTGCCGACGAAGGCACGCCGCTGTCGCTGGAACGGTTGGAATGGGAGCATATCCAGCGGGTGCTGGCCGAGCACCAGGGCAATATCTCGTCGACGGCACGGGCGCTCAACATGCACCGGCGCACCCTGCAACGCAAGCTGGGCAAGCGGCCGGTGGCGCGCTGAGCGCGTGGCCCGGGTGTAAGCAAAGATTAGCGGGGGCGACAGCCGCGCCTGACGGGCGATACAATAGCGGCCATGTATATCGATTCCCACTGCCATATCAATTTTCCGGACCTGGCGGCCCGTCTGCCCGAGATTTTCGGCAAGATGGCCGAAAACAAGGTCAGCCATGCCCTGTGCGTGTCGGTCGACCTGCCTGATTTTCCGCAGGTGCTGGCGCTGGCCGAGCAATATCCCAATGTCTATGCGTCGGTGGGCGTGCACCCCGACTATGAAGACACGCCCGAGCCGGGGCTGGAACAGCTGGTGCAACTGGCCGACCATCCGCGCATCGTTGCCATCGGCGAGACCGGGCTCGACTATTACCGCCTGCAGGGCGACCTCGAATGGCAGCGTGAACGGTTTCGCACCCATATCCGGGCCTCGCGCGCGACCGGCAAGCCGCTGATCATCCATACCCGTTCGGCCTCCGAAGACACCCTGCGCATCATGCGCGAAGAGGGTGCCAGCCCCGCCGCCGGGGGCGCCGCCGGCGTCATGCACTGCTTTACCGAATCGCAGGAAGTGGCCGATGCCGCCATCGAACTGGGGTTCTATATCTCGTTCTCGGGCATCGTCACCTTCAAGTCGGCCAAGGACTTGCAGCAAGTCGCGCGCACCATCCCGCTGGAGCGCATGCTCATCGAGACCGATTCACCCTACCTGGCGCCGGTGCCGTTTCGCGGCAAGACCAACGAGCCCGGTTACGTGCGGCATGTGGGCGAATTCATCGCCGACCTGCGCGGCATCAGCGCCGACGAAGTGGCGCGCCAGACCAGTGACAACTTCTTCCGCCTGTTCGGGATTGCACGATGAGCACCAGCTTCCTGCAAAAGATTCGCGACCGCGCCGGCCGCCTGGGCCGGGTGCTGGTATATGCCTCGATGCTGTTGCCGGGGGCCGCGCGCGCCGGTGCCTATGAAGATTACTTCCAGGCGATCCGCATGGATAACGTCTATTTCCTGAAGCAGTTGATGCAACGCGGCATGGGGCCCAACCTGATTGAACCGAAGCGCGGTTATACCGGCCTGATGCTGTCGATCCGGGAAGACTCGATGCAAGTCTTCGATGTGCTGGTCAATGCGCCCGACGTCAACCTCGAGGCGCAGGCCGTCAACGGCGACACCCCGGTCATGCTGGCCGCGTTCTACGGCAATGCGCCGGTGGTGCAGCTGCTGCTGTCGCGTGAAGTCGAGGTCAATCGTCCGGGCTGGACCGCCTTGCACTATGCCGCCATCAACGGCGACGCCAGCATCGTGCGCATGCTGCTCGACGCCTCCGCCTATGTCGACGCCGAATCGCCCGACGAGAAGATGACGCCGGTGATGCTGGCCGCCATGCGCGGTCGCATCGGCGCGGTGGCGGCCTTGCGCGATGGTGGCGCCGACCTCTCGCTCAAGAACAAGGACGGCTTGACCGCGCTGGACCTGGCGCGCCGCCATGGCCAGGACGGCGTGATCGAGGTCCTGCAGGAAAAGCCGCGACCATAAGCGCAGCCTCCCAATGACAACACCCCGCAATCCGTCGTCGGACTGCGGGGTGTTTTGTTTGCAACGGGTCGTTCTTAGCGGACCAGGATCTGGGGGCCGACGTCCTTGATATCCTTGGTGCCGGTCAGGGCCATGCTGACATCGAGTTCCTTGTGCAGGATACCCAGCATGCGGCTGACACCTTCCTCGCCCATGGCGCCGAGGCTGTACAGGAAGGCGCGGCCGATCATGGTGCCCTTGGCGCCCAGCGCCACCGCCTTGAGGATGTCCTGGCCGGAGCGGATGCCGCCGTCGAACCACACTTCGATCTGGTCGCCCACGGCTTCGGCGATGGCCGGCAGGGCGGCAATCGACGACATGGCGCCATCCAGCTGGCGCCCGCCGTGGTTGGACACCACGATGGCGTCGGCGCCGGTCTGCACCGCCAGCTTGGCATCTTCCACATCCAGGATGCCCTTCAGGATCAGCTTGCCGCCCCATTGTTCCTTGATCCAGGCGACGTCGTCCCAGTTCAGGGTCGGGTCGAACTGGCTGGCAGTCCACTTCGACAGGGTCTGGATGCCGCCGCCGTCTTCGCCGCCCTTGATATGGCCGGCCAGGTTGCCGAAGGTCTTGCGTCCACCCAATGCGCGCCATGCCCAGCCGGGTTTGCCCGCCAGGTCGAGCAGGGTGTCGAGGGTCAGCTTGGGCGGCACCGACATGCCATTCTTGAGATCCTTGTGGCGTTGGCCCAGGATCTGCAGATCCAGCGTCAGCACCAGCGCCGAGCACTTGGCGGCCTTGGCGCGATCGATCAGCGACTTGACGAAGGCGCGGTCGCGCATGACGTACAGCTGGAACCAGAACGGTTTGGTGGTCACACTGGCCACGTCTTCGATGGAGCAGATGCTCATGGTCGACAGCGTAAAGGGAATGCCGAACTTTTCGGCCGCGATGGCGCCCAGCATCTCGCCGTTGGCCCATTGCATGCCGGTCAGCCCGGTCGGCGCAATCGCCACCGGCATGCTGACGTCATGGCCGATCATGGTGGTGCGCGTGCTGCGCTGGTCGACATTGATCGCGACCCGCTGGCGCAGCTTCAGCGCAGCCAGGTCGTCGTTGTTGGCGCGATAGGTGCCCTCGGTATAAGAGCCGCTGTCGGCATAGTCGTAGAAGGCTTTGGGGACCCGTTTCTTCGCCAGCAGGCGAAAGTCTTCCACGCAGGTCATGACGGGCATATCGGTTTTCTCCGGTTCTAATTAGGGCAGGGCTCTATCGTAAGCCAAACCCGGTCTGCCCCGGGTGAAAGGCTTTGCGGGGACAGATGAAATTTTGCGTCGGCGCTGTCCCGTTCATCCAATAAAGTTGCAATCCGGACATGTAAAGCTGCGCAATCTGATCTTATTTCTATGTTTGGCATGCGAGTCGCTCTCTACCATCGTGGCCTTTGGCGCGAGCCGATGGAGCGTTCCATGCAATTCAGCCAGCCTCCGCAATTCTCCGATATCCCCGCCCGCAGCATCGCCTATGTCGCTTCCTGCGTGGTCATCGGGTTTTGCGTGTTCGCCTTCTTTTGCCAGGTCGAACTGAAAAAAGATGTCAGCGCCGAGATCGTGGCCCCGGGCGAGGTCAAGATCGAGCGCGCCAGCGGCCTGGTATCGCAGGTGTTCGTCGCCGCCGATACGCCGGTGTCGGTCGGCACGCCGTTGTTCACCCTCGAACGCGACCTGTCGCTGGCCCAGGATGGCAGCGTTCGCAGCCACGCCTGGGCGCGCGAGCAGGCGGCCCGGCTGGAGACCGTCGACATGCGCGCGGCAGTCGTTCAGCGCGAGCTTGATGGCCGCATCGCGTCTCTGACGGCCACCCTGGCGACGCGGCGTCACGCTCAGGCCATCCAGCAGCAGGAAATCGCACAGGCGCAGCTTCAGATCGAACGGGGCGCCGCTACGCTGGCGCGATTGCAGGCGGTGGCGCCCTATGTCGAAGTCGACCGCATCGAGCGCGCCGAGGCCGACTTGGCGCAACGTCGCACGCAACTGGCGCAGCGGCGGGTGCGGCAGGGCGAGATCGCCACCGACATCGGTGCTACCCGGTCCGCCATCGACGCCGCCAGGGCCGAACTGGCCAGGCTTGAACTCGAACAGCGGCACGACCGGCAAGACGTGCGTGCCGCCTTCGAGAAGAGCCGCTCGACGGTGGTGGTGGCGTCGCCGATCGAGGGCGTGGTGTCGTTTTCCCAATTGATGCCGGGGCGCTACCTGCGCGACGGCGAAATCGCCATGACGATCTCGGCAACCGGCCAGCGGCGCCTGCAGGCGATGTTGCGCATTCCGTCGCGGCAGCGGGGTTTCATGCGGGCGGGGCAGGTGGTGCGGCTCAAATTCGACGCGTTTCCCTATGCCCGCTTTGGCACCCTGGCGGTACAGCTTGAGCGTCTTTCCGACAACACCGTGGCCAGTGCCGGGCCGGCGCCCGACGCCCCGGGCGGGCTGGCCGAACACTACCTGGCTTATGCGGTTCTGCCGGAGCCATTCTTCACCGTGCGCGGCCAGCGTCACGAGATTCTGGCGGGCATGCGCGCCACCGCTGCGGTGGTGGTCGAGAGACGCAGTATCGCCGAGTGGTTGTTGCCACCGTTGTTCGAAGCCATGCGGGGGTGAGGCGTGAAGGTGATCTATCAGAACGAGGTGGCCGATTGCGGGTACGCCTGCCTGGCGATGGTGCTGACCCATTTTGGCCGGCATACCGAGGTGCGCGAACTGCGGGGCTTGCAGCCGGTGTCGGCCAACGGCGTGCGCATGTCGGACCTGCACGACCTGGCCTTGCGACTGGGCCTGGTGGCCGAGGGATTCCAGTTCGAGCGCCAGCACCTGCGTGAAATCCGGCGCGGGTCGATCGTGCATTTCCAACAGGGGCATTTCGTGGTCTTCGAGGCGCTGCGCCGGCGCGGTGTCGAGATCATCGACCCGGCCAGCGGGCGACGTCGCATGACACCGCAGCAGTTCATGCAAAGCACCTCCGGCTATCTGCTGCAATGCGAGCCGACGGCTGCCCTGGCGGTCGGCGGCGCGCGTGGTCGTTCCGAAGTCGCGCGCGCCCTGGGCGACATGTTCCAGCGCGAGCCGCGGCTGGCGCGGCAATTGATGAAGATCGCCTTCATCTCGCTGGGCGTGCAGTTTGCGATGCTGGCCGCGCCCTACCTGGGCAGTCTTACGCTCGATCAGGTGGTGGCCGAGCACAATCCCGGTCTGCTCAATGTGTTGCTGATCACGTTCGCCAGCGTGTTCGCCATCGGCGCCTTCAGCAGCTTCATGCAGGCCTATCTGACCGAAGTGGTGTTCCAGCATCTCTACAAGGACAGCGTCCGCGCGCTGTTTGCGAAGTTGATCAGCAACCGCTTTTCCTACTTCGAGAAGCGGCATGTCGGCGACCTGTTTGCGCGCTTCAAGTCGCAGCGCGACGTCGTCGATTTTGCCGGCCGCAGCGTGGTCGGCCTGGCGATCGACCTCAGCCTGGGCTTGCTGGCGCTGGTGTTGATGCTGGTGCAGGCGCCGCTGCTGGCCGGGTTGGCGGCAGCGCTGTTCCTGGTCTATCTGGTGGTGGCGTTCCTGCTGTATCCGGCCATGCGCGATGCCCAGCGCCAGCAGATCGAGAGTTCTGCCAGGTGCGATGATGCGCTGATCGAAACCATCCGTAGCGCTCCCATGCTCAAGTTGGCGCAAAAAGAGCGTCAGCGTACGTCGTTGTTCATGACGGGCCTGCAGGGGTTCATCAACGACAGCTTCCGGGTGGCGCAACTGGCCAGCACCCGCGCCGTGATCCTGAAGGTGGTGGGGCATATCGATACGCTGGTCATCACCGGCCTCTCGGCCGGCATGATGGTCGCCGGCGAGATATCGGTCGGGGTGTTCTATTCGTTCCAGATGTTCAAGGGGCTGATGTCGGCGCATCTGTCGGGCGCGGTCAACAGCATTTTCCAGCTCAACATGCTGCGCGTGCCGGTGATGCGCTTCAATGACATCGTCGAGGAGCCCGCCGAGCGTTACGCACCGTTGCACAGCAGCATGCGGGCCGCAGAGACGCGCGGCTTCGCGTCGCTGGCGCTGCGCGGGGTGTCGTTTGCGTACGGCGTTTCGGATCGGCCGGTGTTGCGGGAACTCGATTTCATGCTGCGCCGGGGCGAAAAGGTCGCCATCATCGGGCCATCCGGCGCGGGCAAGTCGACGCTGTTCAAGTTGCTGGCGGCGGTGGAAGCGCCGACCCACGGTGAAGTGCGGCTGAACGGGCTGGCCTACGCCAACCTGGTCGTCGACGAGATTCGCTGCCACATGGCGCATATGCGCCAGGGAGACCTCATCCTCAACGGCACCATCGCCGACAACGTGAGCCTGTTCGACGCGGCGGCAGATGGCGAACGCATCAATGCGCTGCTGCAGCGGGTGGGCCTGTTCGACGACGTGATGCGCTTGCCCATGCGCACGCTCACCATGGTCAGCGACACCATGGCCAACCTGTCGGCCGGCCAGAAGCAGCGGCTGCTGCTAGCGCGTGCGCTGGGGCAGCAACGAGAACTGCTGTTGCTGGACGAACCGACCTCCAACCTCGATCGCGACGCGGTGATGGACATTGGCGCCATGCTCGCCGCCAGTGCGCACAGCATGATCGTCATCACGCACGACCGGCAACTGGCGGGCCTGTTCGAGCGGCGCTATTGCCTGCGCGACGGTGCGCTGGAGGTGGCGTGAGAGTGCTGGCCGGTGTGCTGCTGTGGCTGGCGACCGGTCAGGCGGTGGCGCAAGGCGGCGTGCCGGTGCTGGACTTGTCCGGATTCATGCAGGCCGCCGAAGCGCACGATCCAACGGTGGCGGCGGCGGGGGGGGGGCCCCCCCCCCCCCCCCCCCCCCC
>NZ_JAIUCY010000011.1 GCF_020179755.1 Herbaspirillum sp. alder98 | reverse complement strand
CACCCTCGTCGTTCCTGCGAAGGCAGGAACCCAGTGGCGTTGGTGATGCCTCATGCGCCGTCTTAACGACGCTGGGTCCCGACTTTCGTCAGGACGACGGAGGTTGGGGTACGGTTAATCGACAAAAACACCCTCGTCGTTCCTGCGAAGGCAGGAACCCAGTGGCGTTGGTGATGCCTCATGCGCCGTCTTAACGACGCTGGGTCCCGACTTTCGTCAGGACGACGGAGGTTGGGGTACGGTTAATCGACAAAACCACCCTCGTCGTTCCTGCGAAGGCAGGAACCCAGTGGCGTTAGTGATGCCTCATGCGCCGTCTTAACGACGCTGGGTCCCGACTTTCGTCAGGACGACGGAGGTTGAGGTACGGTTAATCGACAAAACCACCCTCGTCGTTCCTGCGAAGGCAGGAACCCAGTGGCGTTAGTGATGACTCATGCGCCGCCTTAACGACGCTAGGTCCTGTCCTTCGTCAGGATGACGGAGGGTGGGATACCGCTAATCGATAAAAACACCCTCGTCGTTCCTGCGCAGGCAGGAACCCAGTGGCGTTAGCGATGACTCATGCGCCACCTTAACGACGCTGGGTCCCGACTTTCGTCAGGACGACGGAGGGTGGGGTACAGGGTATCGATACAACCACCCTCGTCGCTTATTGGGCGCCACCGCCCTGCTCGTTCCACCCGCCACCCAGCACCTTGTAGAGCGTAATACGATTGCTCTGCTCGGTCAGCCGCAAGGCGATCAGCGTCTGCTGCGCGCTATACAACGAGCGCTGCGACACCAGCGTGGTGAGATAGCTGTCGACGCCGTTGCGATAGCGCGCCTCAGACAATCTATAACTCTTTTCGTTGGCCGCCGTCACCCGCGATTGCGCCGTCAGGCGTTGGTCCAGCGTGGCCCGCAACGACAAGGCATCCGCCACTTCGCGAAACGCGGTCTGGATCGCCTTCTCGTAATTGGCCACGTCGATATCACGCGTGATCTTGGCCGAATCGAGGCTGGCCCGCAGGCTGCCGGCGTTGAAGATCGGCAAATTGATCGATGGCACGAAGCTCCACGATGCACTGCCCGGCTTGAACAAGCCACCCAGCGTCTGGCTGGCCGTGCCGCCATTGGCCGTCAGCGAGATGCTGGGGAAGAACGCGGCACGCGCCGCACCAATGTCGGCATTGGCAGCCTTCAACGTGTGCTCCGCCGCCAACACGTCGGGACGACGCAGTAACACTTCCGACGGCAGGCCGGCAGGCGTGGGCAGCAATACGCTGGCCGCCTCCGGCAAGCCTTGCGGCAAGTCCTGCTCGTCGAGGTCGCCCCCCACCAGCAGACGCAGGGCATTGATGTCCTGCGCTACCTGCGCCGTGTAGCGGGCCACATCGGCGCGGGCGGACTCGACCGTGGCTTCCTGGCTGGCCAGGTCGACGCCGGAGGTGGTGCCGATGTCATGGCTGCGCTGGCTCAATTCATACGTGCGCGACTGGCTCTGCAAGGTGTCCTGCGCCAGCTTCAGCAATTCGCGATCCGAGGCCAGCGTCAACCACGCAGTGGCGACTTCGGCCACCAGGCTGATCTGGGTGCTGCGCCGGGTTTCTTCCTGGTAGCGATAGGTTTCCAGCGCCGCGTCGGACAGGTTCTTGAGACGTCCGAAAAAGTCCAGTTCATAAGACGAGATGCCCACCGTCACGCTTTGCTGGCGTGCGATGGTGGCGCGCCCGCTGGTGGTCAGCTCGGCCGGCGTGCGGCTGGTGCTGCTGGTGCCGGTGGCGCCGATGGCGGGAAAACGGTCGGCGTCGGTAATGCGATATTGGGCACGCGCCTTCTCGATATTGAGCGCCGCCACCCGCAGGTCGCGATTGTTCTGCAGCGACTGCTCGATCACCTTCTGCAAGCGCGTATCGAGAAAGAACTGGCGCCAGCCGATGGCGTCGGCGGCATTGGTCTGCGCGGCGCGCTCACCGTTGGCGGCAACGATCTGCTTGCCATCTACCCGCTGCGACCAGTCGGACGGCACCGGCGCCGCCACCTGTTGATAATCGGGCGCCAGGTTGGCGCAACCGGCCAATGCCGTGGCCAGGGCCAGCGCCATGACAGTACGTTGCACCATGGTCTTTTGCTTGTGTTGGAGTGCTTGCATCACACGCCCTCCTTTTGCAGGGAATGATCGGTGCCGCCAGTGCGCTCTGCGCGCGCCTTGGCGCGACGGTCGAGCCAGCTGCCGATCAGGAAGTAGAACAGGGGCACGAAGAACAGGCCCAGGACGGTCGCGGTGGCCATCCCGCCCAGCACTCCGGTGCCGATGGCGCGACGGCTGGCCGAACCGGCGCCGCTGGCGATGGCCAGTGGCAGCACGCCGAACATGAAGGCCAGCGAGGTCATCAGGATCGGACGCAGCCGCAATTGCACCGCTTCCAGCGTGGCGTCACGCAGCGACTTGCCGGACTCATGCAGCTGCTTGGCAAACTCGACGATCAGGATCGCGTTCTTGGCCGATAAACCGACCGTGGTCAGCAAGCCCACCTGGAAATAAACGTCGTTGGACATGCCGAACAATCCGGTCAGCAACACCGTGCCGATGATGCCCAGCGGGACCGCCAGGATCACCGCGAACGGCACCGACCAGCTCTCGTAGAGTGCGGCCAGGCACAGGAACACGAACAGGATCGAGATCGCATACAGCATCGGCGCCTGGTTTCCCGAGAGGCGTTCCTGGTAGGACGCGCCGGTCCACTCGAAACCGACGCCGGAAGGCAGGGCCGCGACCATGCGTTCGACCTCGTTCATGGCGGCGCCCGAACTGACGCCGCTGGCCGGCTCGCCGACGATCTCGAACGACGACACGCCGTTATAGCGCTCCAGCAGCGATGGGCCATAGCTCCACTTGCTGCTCAGGAAGGCCGAGAACGGCACCATCTGGTCGGCCGAGTTGCGCACATACCAGCGGTTGATGTCTTCGGTCTGCATACGGAAGGCCGAATCGCCCTGCACATACACCTTCTTGACCCGACCATTGGAGAGGAAGTCGTTGACGTAGGTGCCCCCCATGGCGGTCGCCAGCGTCGAATTGATGTCGGCCGTAGCGATCGACAGCGCATCGGCCTTGCGGTCATCGATGCTGACGCGCAGCTGCGGCGTGTCGTCCAGGCCGGTGATACGCACGTTGGCCAGCAACGGGTTCTGGCGTGCCTGCTGCAAGAACTGGTCGCGAGCCTTGATCAATGCATCGTGGCCCACCCCACCGACATCCTTGAGTTCGACGTCGAAGCCCGAGCTCTGGCCCAGGCCGCGCACCGCCGGCGGGTTCATCAGGAACACCCGCGCGCCGCGAATCTTGGACAGGTCGGCATTGGCCCGACGCACCAGGGCGGTAGCGCCCTGGCCGTCGCCGGTGCGTTCGCTCCAATCCTTCAGGCGGATGAAGGCACGCGCGCCGTTCTGGCTGTTGCCGCCGACACCGGCGCCGACGATGGCCAGCACCGAATCGACCACCTCGGGCTTGTTCATGAAGTATTCCTGCACCGTCTTCACCACGGCCCGGGTCTGCTCGGCGGTGGCGCCGGTCGGCAACTGGATCTGCGCCATCAGCACGCCCTGGTCTTCCTCGGGCAGGAACGACGTCGGCAGGCGTACGAACATCACCGCCATGGCCACCACGATCAGGGCATACATCAGCAGCCCGCGCTTGCCGCGCTTGAGCAGGCCGCCGACGCCGCCGCGATAGCGCTCGGCATTACGATCGAAACTGCGGTTGAACCAGGTGAAGAAACGCCCCTGCTTGACATGACCCGGTGCGTGCGGCTTGAGCAACGTGGCGCACAGCGCCGGCGTCAGCGTCAGTGCCACCAGCACCGACAGCGCCATGGCCGAGACGATGGTGATCGAGAACTGGCGATAGATCACGCCGGTGGAGCCGCCGAAGAAAGCCATCGGGATGAACACCGCCGACAACACCATGGCGATACCCACCAGGGCGCCGGTGATTTCCTGCATCGACTTGCGGGTGGCATCCTTGGGACTCAGTTTTTCTTCCGCCATCAGGCGCTCGACGTTTTCCACCACCACGATGGCATCGTCGACCAGCAGGCCGATGGCCAGCACCAACCCGAACATGGTCAGCGTGTTGATCGAGTAGCCGAACATGGCGAGGATGCCGAAGGTACCCAGCAACACCACCGGCACCGTGATGGCCGGAATGAAGGTGGCCCGCAGGTTCTGCAGGAACAGGTACATGATCAGCACCACCAGCACGATCGCCTCGATCAGGGTCTTGACCACTTCTTCCAGCGAGACCCGCACGAACGGCGTGGTGTCATAGGCGATGTTGGTCTTGAGCTGCATCGACGCCGGGAAGTAAGGCTCGAGCTCGGCCAGTTTCTTCTTGACCGCATCGGCGGTATCGAGCGCGTTGGCGCCGGTGGCCAGCTGGATCGCCAGCGCCGACGACGGCTTGCCGTTCTGCTGCGAGGCGACCTGGTAGCTTTCGCCGCCCACTTCGACCCGCGCCACATCCGACAGCTTGACCACCGAGCCGTCGGCCGACGACTTCACGATGATGTTGCGAAATTCGGCCGCGGTAGTGAGCTTGCTGCGGGCCGTGATGGTGGCATTGATCTGCTGCCCGGGGACCGCCGGCAAGGCGCCGATTTCACCGGCCGAGACTTCGGTGTTCTGCGCCGTGAGCGCGCTGGTGACATCGGACGGCATCAGCGCATATTTCTGCAGCTTGGTCGGATCGAGCCAGATCCGCATGGCGTAGTTGGTGCCGAACGCGGTGACGTCGCCCACCCCCTCGACGCGGCTGATCTGGTCGGTCAGCGTGCTGCTGATGAAGTCGCCGATGTCGATGTTGGTGATGCGCGGGTCTTCCGAGGTCAGCGACACCACCATCAGGATGTCGGTCGAGGCCTTGGTGACCGTGACGCCGTTGTTCTGGACCGCCTGCGGCAGGCGCGCGGTGACCTGCTGCAGCTTGTTCTGCACCTGCATCTGGGCCACGTCGGGATTGGTGCCGGCGGTAAAGGTCAGCGCCACGGTGGCGCTGCCGGCCGAGCTGGAACTGGCCGACATGTATTGCAGGTTGTCGAGGCCTTTCATCTGCTGCTCGATCACCTGGGTCACCGAGTCTTCCAGGGTCTTGGCCGAGGCACCGGTATAGGTGGCGCGGATATTGACCTTGGGCGGCGCGATGTCCGGATACTGTTCGAGCGAAAGCTGGCGGATGGACATCAGCCCGCCCAGCATGATGATGATGGCGATGACCCACGCGAAGATGGGCCGGTCGATGAAGAAACGTGCCATGTGCGCTCCTTACTTCGCGCCGCTGTTGGCAGCGCCGGATGCGGTGGCGCCGGCGGTGCCGCCCAGCGATGGGTCGGCGGCAGCAGCGGCGGCTTCCTTGGCCAGGTCCTTTTGCAGCGTGTCGGTGACGTCGATGGCGCGCGGGGTATCGCCCGGACGCACCTTCTGCAGGCCGTCCACGATCAGCTTGTCCCCTTCCTGCAATCCCTTGCTGATCCACCAGCTGTTGCCCACCGCACGCACGGCGGTCAGGATCCGTTGCTCGACCTTGCCGCTGGCGCCGATTACCAGGGCGGTGGCGGCACCGGTCTGGTCGCGGCTGACCGCCTTTTGCGGCACCAGCAATGCGTGCTCGTCGACGCCTTCTTCCAGCACCGCCCGCACGTAGGAACCCGGCAGCAGGATGCCGTCCGGATTGGGCACCACCGCGCGCAGCGTGATCATGCCGGTGCCGGTATCGACCGACAGGCCGGAGAATTCGAGCTTGCCGCGGCGGTCGTAGGTCGAGCCATCTTCCAGCAGGATCTTGACCTGGGCCGCGTTGTCGCCGCTCTTCTTGATCTGGCCGCTGGCCAGTTCGCGCTTCAGGCGCAGCAGGTCGACCGTGGACTGGGTCACGTCGACATAGATCGGATCGATCTGTTGCACGGTCGTCAGGGCGGTGGTCTGGCTGGCCGTCACCAGGGCGCCGGGCGTGACGCTGGATTTCTCGATGCGACCGGAGATCGGCGACAGGATGCGGGTGAATTCGACATTGATGGCGGCCGTCTTGACTGCCGCCTTCTGCACCTCGACATCGGCCTGGTTCTGGCGCAGGGTGCTCTGGGCGTCGTCATTGTCCTGCTTGGCGACGGCGTCGATCTTGTCGAGTTCGGCGTAGCGCTGCGCCTTCAGGCGCGACGAGGCCAGCGTGGCTTCGGCCTTGAGCAGCGAAGCCTTGGCGCTGTCGAGCGCGGCCTGGTAGGTCGATGGATCGATCTGGTACAGCGGCTGGCCAGCCTTGACGGTGGCGCCTTCCTTGAACAGCCGCTTCTGGATGATGCCCCCCACCTGCGGCCGGATGTCGGCTGCCAGGTAGGCGGTGGTGCGTCCGGGCAACTCGGTGGTGACGGCCTGGCGCTGGGTCTTGACCACTACGTAGCCGATCTCGGCCTGGGTCGCGACAGGCGCCTGGTTGCCCGACTTCGAGCAAGCGGCCAGCGTGGTGGCCAGCAGGACGGCGATGGCCAGGGAGCCGGCGGCGGTATTCTTTTTGAGCATTGTCGTGGACTTTCTGCGCGACGACATACTTGCCAAAGTGGCAAGCGACAGGCGCAATGAGCTATCGGACCGGCAAGGATACGAAGCAAATGTGGAGCAAATTTGAGGATATTGTGCTTTGCAACAAATCACCCTTTGCAGGATTTATCTTGATACCCTGACGGCCTGACTTTCTGCTCCAAGACCCGCATGACCGCGCGCAAAAACCTTCCTGCCCCGCTGGCGGACCTGACCGATCGCTTCTTCTATCGCGCCAACATCCGCCTGAAACTGTTCTACGCGATGCTGGCGCTGATCGTGGTGGTGATCGTGGCTGTCAACGGCGCCGGTCACTACATCTTCACCCGCGACTTCCTCGGTTATCTGAACGAACAGGCCCAGCAACGCATGGAAGACATGGTGCCGCGGCTGGAACAGGCCTACCGCGACAACAACGGCAGCTGGGAATTCATCCGCGACAATCCGCGCACCTGGTTTGCGCTGATGAAGCCGGCCATCGTCGAGCACAACGGCGCAGGTCCGGCGCCCGGCCCTACCTTCACCCCCTCCGACCTGACCGGGGCGACGCTGCGCTTCTCGCTGCTCGACACCCAGCGCAAGTTCGTCATCGGCTATCCCAACGTCGGCGCCGATGCGATGCTGCGTCCGCTGATGAGCAATGACACGCTGATCGGGTGGGTGGCGCAGACGCCATTCGAAAGTGTCATCGGTGCGGTCGACCTGCGCTTCCAGCAAAGCCAGTTCCTGGCGCAGACCGCCATCGCGGTGATTGCCATCATGCTGGCCGCGTTCCTGGTGGTACGCATCTCGGGGGTGTTGCTCAAGCCGCTCTCGCGGGTCACCAGTGCCACCCATAAACTGGCCGGCGGCGACTATGCGACCCGGGTCGAAGTCGAATCCGGCGACGAGGTCGGCCAGTTGGCGCATGACTTCAACCTGCTGGCCATGACGCTGGAGCGCAACGAAAAGCTGCGGCGCGAATTCATGGCCGATGTCTCGCACGAACTGCGCACCCCGCTGGGTATCCTCAACGGCCAGCTCGAGGCGCTCGAGGATGGCGTGCTGCAGGCCGACGAACACACCATCCGTTCGCTCAAGAGTGAAGTGGTGCATCTCAACAAGCTGGTCGGCGACCTGTACGACCTGTCGCTGGCGGACGCTGGCGCGCTGACCTATCGCAAGGCCGATATCGACCTCGCGCTGCTGTTGCGCGACACGGTGCAGATGATCGAGGAACGCTATCGCAAGCGCGGGCTGCGTATCGAAGTGAGTCTGCCCGAATCGATGCCGGTGCATGCCGATGGCGCCCGGTTGCAACAGCTGTTCAATAACCTGTTCGAGAACAGCCTGCGCTACACCGACCACGGCGGCCTGCTGCAACTGCACTGCCGGCTCGAACAGCAGCAATGGCAAGTGATCTTCGACGATAGCGCACCGGGGGTCGAGGCGCCTGCGCTGGCGCGCCTGTTCGAACGCTTCTTCCGGGTTGAGGCGTCGCGCAGCCGGGCCGGCGGCGGCGCCGGACTGGGGCTGGCCATCTGTCGGCGCATCGTCGACGCCCATCAGGGCAGTATCGTGGCCGAAGATTCGCCGCTGGGCGGGCTGCGCATCCGGGTCAGCCTGCCGGCCGGATTTGCCACGCCTGTGGCCGAACTCGTCCAGGAGTCAACCCCATGAGCGAAGCCGATTTCCAGTTCGCGCCGCCGACCAACGCCGACATCCTGATCGTGGAAGACGAACCCAAGATGGCCGAACTGCTGCAGAAGTACCTGGCCGCAGCCGGGTATCAGTCGCGCCATGTCGACCACGGCGATGATGCGCTGCCGGCAGTGCGCCAGAAACGCCCGGACCTGATCCTGCTGGATATCATGCTGCCCGGACGCAGCGGCTGGGAGATCTGCCGCGAGCTGCGCGAATTTTCCGACGTGCCAGTGCTGATGCTGACGGCACGGGTGGAAGAAGAAGACCGCCTGCGCGGCCTGGAGCTGGGCGCCGACGACTATATCTGCAAGACGCCCTTCAGCCCGCGCGAGATCGTGGCCCGCGTCAAGGCCATGCTCCGTCGCAACAGCCGTGGACAACAACAGCCCACATCAGCGTCCGAGCTGGCGGCGCTGGATGTGGACGATGCCCGCCACCAGGCGAGCATCGCCGGTGAAACCCTCAACCTGACGCCACTTGAATTCAGGTTGCTCAAGACCTTCTCCAGCGCACCGGGGGTAGTCTTCTCGCGCGACCAGTTGCTCAACCACCTGCATGACGAAAACCGCGCCGTCACCGATCGCGCCATCGATACCCACATCAAGAACCTGCGCCGCAAGCTGGAGCCGTTCTTCCCCGGCCACAACGTGATCCAGGCAGTGTACGGCGTGGGCTACAGCTTCGAGTTGCCACGACGGCCACCACCACCGTAGCGGTGGCCGCGCCGCTCAGGCCACAGCCAACACGGCAGTGGCGCCCGCACGGGCGATGGCCTGGTCGCTGTTCCCAAACAACGGGTTGACCAGCGTGGCCGACAGGATGCCAGCCCCCAACTGGCTCCACTGGCCGTGATGGGCATAGTGATAGGCAAGTTCACCGCCAATGGCCAGGGTGTCGCTGCCCCGCAGACGATGATGCGCCAGCGCCGCCGAGACCGACCAGAGGTCGAGCCCGGGCAGGTCATTGCGCGCCCGGTCGTACTGCTCGGCTATGCCATTGAAGTCGTACAGGGCAATCTTGTGTTGTCGGGCGATATCGTCGGCATCTGCCTGGTAGTCGTCGGTGCTGTCGAGCACCAGTTGCAGCAGCGTGCCGCGCACCTGCGCAGCGTCGCCGTACCAGTTCTCGACGCTGATGCTATCGCCCGAATCCAGTTCGAGCACCAAGTCAAGGCCGGACTTGCGCAACGCCAGCTGGTCGAGACGCACGCCGCCCAGCGACAGTGTCGGTCCGCCGGCCGTGGCTGCAGCAGCCCCGGGACCGGCATCGAACGCGAGCGTATCGTGACCATCGCCGCGATTGAAGACGATGACATCGCCCTGGCGACCACGCACCAGGCGGTCGCGCCCGCCACCACCTGCCAGCAGATCGCAGCCGTCGCCGCCGGTGAGCGTGTCGTCGCCCTGCCCGCCTTCCAGCAGGTCGTTGCCGGCGTGGCCCCATAGCTGATCGGCGCCGCCCCGGCCATTCAATACGTCATGGATATCGGCGTCCAGATCGTCGCCCTGCCACCATTTCGCCCCGCCCCTGCCGTGCAATATGTCATCGCCTGCGGTCGCGTTGACGGCGATCGAGCGGCGCTCCAGTTCCGGAAAGCTCCAGCGACTGCCGTCAACGAAATTGATCGCCTCGATATACGCCTGGCCGCCGTCGAACAGGTTCTTCAGGGTCAGGCGGCTAAGCAGGTCGTCGCTTCCCAGCACGAGATGATGGCCGACGCGCGCCAGTGTGATGTCGGTTTGCCGCAGTTCGGCGGCGACTTCGATGATATTGCCGCCGCGATCCGGTCCACCACCTTCGTCGACGATATCGAAGCCCATGCCGATGTCGAGATAGTAGGTGTCAGCCCCGGCGCCGCCGTACAGCAGATCGTTGCCGTCGCCGCCATGGATCAGATCGCACCCCAGGCCGCCATGCAACACGTCGTTGCCACGACCGCCATCGATGCGGTCATCACCGCCCCCGCCATCGATCACGTCGTCGCCACGACCTCCGGTCAGGATGTCATCACCGGCGCCACCATCCATGTAATCCGGTCCGCGACCACCATCCATGACGTCGTTTCCCGAGCCGCCATGCATGATGTCGGCATGCTGGCCACCGGCCATCCGGTCATTGCCCGGGCCGCCATACATCCGGTCGCGACCGTCGTGACCATTGATGATATCGTCGCCGCCGAGACCGAACATCTGGTCGCCGTCGCGCGACCCTTCCAGTACATCGGCGCTGTCGTCATAGCCGTAGAAGGCGCCGCCGCTGATGGCCAGTTCGGACAGACTGCGATGCACCACGCGACCATCACGCAATTTCAGGCGCAACGCTTCACGAATGGCGGCATTGCTCCACCGGGTGCCGTCGGCAAATTCGATCTGCGCCCGGTCGAAACCGCGCCGTACCCGCAGGCAGCCGGGCTCGCTGCCTGCCACCTGCAGGATCAGGTCGTCGTGGTCACGCATCAACATGAGGTCTGCCGGAAGGATCCTGGCATCGATCTTGATCATGTCCACGCTCTGCGTCCACAGCGGCGCCGGCGAAATGAGGTCGACCTGGACGCTGCGCCGCATGGTCACCGTGTCCAGCACCGGCGTGCCATAACCGAAGATGCTGTCGCGACTCTTGCGCTGTCCCGACGGATCTTCCAGGCCCTGCGCGCCGGCCTGCTGTTGCTGCCTGATCGTAGTGCCCCAGCCCCGTCCGAACGGCAGGTCGGTGGGCTCGGCCTGGTGCTGCGCGGCCTGCGCCTCGATGGCGGCAATATCCCATGTCGTGCCGTCGTCGAAGCGCACCTGCTCGACACGATAGCGCGGCGCCCGGAACCAGTTGCCCACCCGCAGGCCACTGGTGGTGCGGCGAATCCGCAGCAGCAAGTCGTCGCCATCGCGCAGGACCTCGATATCGGCAGGCGTGAGAGCAGTGGTGACGCGGATGGTGTCGGCGTTACCGTGCGTGAAGTCGTCATCGTAGACATAGTCCTGCCCCATCGCGCGCCGTAGTTCGTAGGTATCGTTCCCGGTGCCGCCGATCAGCACGTCGTTGCCGAAACCGCCATCCAGGTCATCGTCGCCAGGCCCGCCCACCAGCCGGTCGTTGCCGCGATCACCCGTCAATGTATCGTCGCCCGCTCCGCCGTCGATGCTGTCATTGCCCTTGAATCCGCTGAGCACGTTATTGCCGGCATTGCCGATCAACCTGTCATTGCCTGAATTGCCCATGCCATTGAGGTTGGCGTGGCCGGTCAGCTCGAGACGCTCGACATGACGGCTCAACTTGAAACTGACCGATGCACGGATGGTGTCCCAGCCTTCACCCTGTTTTTCCTGGATGGCGGTGTCTTCATCGTCGACGATATAGGTGTCGTCCCCCTTGCCACCGACCAGCCTTTCCCGCCCCGATCTTCCGACCAGGATATCGGCCGCGTCGGTACCGACCTGTTGGCTGGCGCGCGACACCGTTGCGGACCCTGCCTGCACCGACGCTTGCTGCTCGTCGGTGGGCGATTGCGGTGTCGGCGTCTGGCTGCCCTCCTGGTTGACGGGATCTGGCTGGGTCTGGCCTTGCTGTTGATTCTCCATGATGATCATGCTCCATGAGACGGTGACTGTAAGAGCGCTCCGGATGGGAAAAGCGCACGGTAATGGCTATCCACTACCGCGCGCCCATGGTCACGCCGTCGTCATCGCGAAGACATCAATGACGCACGAGAAATGCCGGCATTGGCATCGAGCGACGTTGATGCTCATCCATAGAAATAACCGTCATGCCGGATTTCGCTGGCGATCAGCTTGTCGACGCGACCGAAGCCGTTTTGGTTGACGGCATGCAGCGCCATGTGCGCGTCCATGCCGCGCCAGTCGCCCTGGGTCGCGTAGCGATAGGCCAACTCTCCACCATAGGCAGTGGTGTCGCTGCTGCGCAGGTGGAACTCGCCCAGGGCTGCGGCAATCGACCATTGATCCAGGCCGGCATCGATCTCGCGCGTCTGGTCGAACCGGTCCACCAGCGCACGAAAATCGAACCAGGCGATTTTCTTGCCATGCATCGGATCGGCTGCCCCCTCCTGGTAGTCGCCGCTGGATTCGGTGACGAACTGCAGGCGCTGGATGATCTTTCCTTCGTCATTGCGATAGGGCAGGTGCGCGTTCCACACCTTGTACCAATCACCGAGGCGAATGCTGTCGTCTTGTCCCAGATCCAGAACAAGGTCGTTACCGCTGCGGGACAGCGCCAGGTCGCCGTAATTGATGCCGCCCAGCGACAGGGTGCCGCCCGGGTGACCCGCTTCGGCAGAGTAGCGGTCGAAGTGATAGAGCGTCTCGATCTTGTCGCGACCATCGCCTCGGTTGAAAGCGATCACGTCGGGCTCCTTGCAGCCGTAGAGGATGTCATTGCCACGCCCGCCGATGAGCAAGTCGCGACCGGCGTCGCCGCGCAGGATATCGTCGCCGTCGCCGCCGTCCAGCAGGTCGTTGGCACCATATCCGTACAACGCGTCGTTACCGCCCAGGCCCTGCATCAGATCGGTTCCCGATATATCGGTGGCGTAGAGACTCATCGGGCGATGACGACTGAATTCCAGGAACCGGTCGGTGCCGTACAACAGGTCGGCCGCTTCGCTTGCGGTGGCAGTGCGGGAACGTCGTTCCAGTTCACGGAAGTCCCAGCGCGTGCCGTCGGCGAACTGCATCGACGTGATCGGTTCGAACGGGACCGAGAACATGCTGCCGACCGTCATCCGGTCGCTGGTCCCGGCGATATCCATGTACAGGCTGCGCGTGTCGCGTGAGAAAAGAATGTCTTGCGGTCGCACGCCTTCCAGCACCTTGATGATATTGGCCGCATCGTCGCGGCGATTGTTGTCGTGCACCGTATCGCGCCCCATGCCCCGGTACATCAGGTAGGTGTCGCTGCCACGCCCACCGTCGAGCATGTCGTCGCCGGCGCCGCCATCGAGCACATCATCGTCGTCGCCACCGTAGAGTCTGTCGCTGCCGGCGCCGCCCTCGAGAAGATCATCGGCGCCGCCGCCATGCAGCGTGTCATCGCCGTCGCCACCGTCGAGATGGTCTTCGCCCAGCAGGCCATACATCACGTCATGATGGGCGCCACCGTGGAACACGTCGGACGTATCGTCATAGCCCCGCCAGAGATTACGACCAGGCTGCTGGCCGGTATGGCCGGTGACCGGCACGCCCCGCTCTATGCCGGGCTTGATCTTCTCGCGCACGGTTGCGTTATCCCACAGGACGCCATCGGCGAAGTCGATGCGAATCCTGTCCTGTCCCTCGCGCAGCGTCAGCGCGTTTTTCAGGTACCAGCCGCTGCCCAGTCGCAACCGCAGATCGGTGTCGGCCTCGCTGCGGCCGTAGCATCGATCAAGCGACAGGTCTTGCCCGCTGTAGCCGGCGCCGATCTTGACTGTGTCGATGCCGGCGCTGATGTTCTCGAACACTGCGCCCCGGCAGTAGCCACGGCTTGCATGGGTCAGCAGCGGCACCGTATCCTGCACCGGCACGCCATAGGCATAGATCGAGTCGCGCCCGATGACGTCACGCTCGCCGAACGGGTCGGATCCGATGGCCGGCACTTCGGCGCGTGCCGACATGATTGCCGCGCTCCATGCCTTGCCAAAGAGCAGGTCGCCGGCGTGCGCCTGGGCCGCGTTCCCCTGCTCTGCAAGCGCGGCACTGTGCCATACGCTGCCATCGCCGAAATGCACTTGCGCGACCTGATGGCGACTGCCGGCAAACCAGTTTCCGATGCGCATGCCTTCATCGCTGCCGGCGATCAACAACAGCAGATCGTTGCCATCGCGGCGCACCGCGATATCCTGCTGCGACAATCCGGCGCCGACGTCGATCCGGTCGGCGCGCCCGGCGGCATCGTCTTCTTCCCACACATAATCCTGCCCCATGCCGCGCGCAAGCAGATAGGTATCGTCGCCGGCCTCGCCAATGAGCACATCGTTGCCGGCGCCGCCGTCGAGCAGGTCGCGCCCGGACCCGCCCACGATCCGATCATGGCCAGCGCCGCCGTAAAGGCGATCGTCACCGGCGGCGCCGTCGATGCTGTCGTTGCCGAATCCGCCCAGCAGGCGGTTGGCGCCGAGATTGCCGATGAGACGATTGTCGAGATCGTTGCCGGTGCCGTCGATGGCATCACTGCCGGTCAGCTCCAGCCGTTCGACATGGCCCTCAAGCAGGAACGACACCGAAGATTTCACGCGGTCCCGGCCCTCGCCTTCATGCTCCACGATCCGGTCGCCAGCATGGTCGACGATATAGCTGTCGTCACCGGGACCACCGGCCATCACGTCGGCGCCGCCTCTTCCATCGATGATGTTGTCGCCGATATTGCCGTCGATGGCATTGTCCAGCGCGTTGCCGGTCGCGTGCGCATTGCCATAGGAATAGCCTTTCAGGTAGCCGGGAGCGCGGCCGTCATCGCGTGTCTGCAGCGTAAGCGCTTCGACATTGTCGGCCAGGGTATGGCTCACGCCGGAAAGCACGTGGTCATAACCGCCGTCGGCGCTTTCGATGATGGTGTCGCCCGTGTTGTCGACGACATAGGTGTCATCTCCCGCCAGGCCCTGCATGCGGTCGGCGCCACGATCGCCATCGATCACATTGACACCGTCATCGCCAACGAGGAAATCGTCGCCGGTGGTGCCCCGCAGCGCCGGGGCCGGCGCCCGCAGGGGTGACTCGGCATCGTCGTTGAAGATGAAGTTGGACGCGCCAAGCTGCCCGGCATCGACGGCCCTGAGCGTAATATATTGCGTCGCGCTCCGGGCCGGGCCCAGCCAGACCCGCAGGTAGCGTTCGCCGTTGTAATACAGGACGGAGAAGTTCAGGTCGTCAATACCGTGCACGCCGGCAATCTTCGACAGGTCGATCTTCTCGTCGGGATCACCGACGTCGAAGTCGCTGACCAGGTTCTTCATCAGGCCCAGTGATACCTGGTGGCCGCTATCGGCGGCCACTACGAAACGATCGCTACCGGCGCCACCCTCGGCCCTGGCAGCGAGCGGCGCGCTGCCCTCGACGCGAATGAGGCTTGCCGTCAACAGCGCTCGCTCCTGCGCGTGGCCGGCGAGCGCGTCATCGCCGTCAAGATGCAGGATATCGTCGCCGTCGCCGCCCGACAGCAGGTCGCGGCCGGTGCCGCCATACAGGATATCGTTGCCGCCACCGCCGTAGAGGCGGTCGTCACCGGCGTCGCCGTGCATCACGTCGTCGCCCGCAGCGCCAGTGGCCCGGTCGTCGGCGTTGCCCAGCCAGAATGTGCCGCTGCTGGCGGCCACGATATCGTCGGCCAGGTCGGAACCCCAATGCAGGGTCCCGCCACCGCTCACCTCGCGCACCTGTACGCCATCGGCCACGGTCAGGCTGTGCGCATGGCCTCGCCGGAAAAGGAGGCCGCCGATCCAGCTGCCGGCCATCTGCTCCGGATAGGTATTGACGTCCTTGAGCACGATTCGCCTGCCGCCGTTATAGATGCGCAGCACGGCATCGTTGCCTTCTGTTTCGACATTGATCTGACGCAGCATCGTGCTGGCCGAAAAACCCGACATCAGCAGCTTGTCTTCGCCCAGCGTGAAATCGGTAATGACATCGTCCGGCGCCGTGACGCCCCACGGTTGCGGGCGTCCCAGCTCGATGACGAAGACATCGCGCCCGGCGCCGCCACTGATCGTACTGCCGCCATCGCGGCTGACAAACAGCACATCGTCACCGGCGCCGCCCAGGAGCACATCGCTGCCATGTCCGCCCACCAGAATATTGGCGGACTGGTTGCCGATCAGCGTGTCGTCGAACTCGCCACCGATGACATTCTCGAACTGTTCCGGCCGATCAATCACCAGGGCCTGACCGGCGACGACGGCGTAACCTTGCATCAGATCGACCTGGCTGCCACTGCCCATGGCGGCCAGGTCGATGGTGTCGACGCCACCGTTATCGTCCTTGAGCAGGTTGCGCCCGGTCAGCGCGACCAATGCCCCGAAGGCATCGGTGTAGACATAGTGATCGTCGGCGCTGGCGAGGCTGCCATAGGCGTTGAGGCTCCATTCATGCAATATGCCGGTCTCGCCACTGACGGCATCGGCGACTTCCAGGGTCCATTCGCCTGCGGCCCGCTCGCCCCGCAGGCGCGCACTGGTGAAGACATGCTCGAGCCCATGCGCGCCGTCGAAGAAGGCGCTGTCGCCAAGTTCTCCGGGCCCGGCCTGGGGCGGGCGTCCGGGTCGTTGCATCAGGATCGATTCGGTTCCCGCCGGCGAAATCAGCCTGATCGTCAGGTCGCCCGGCCGGGCATGACTGATCTTGAGGAGAACCTCGACATGTTCGATCAGCAGATCGGCTTGCGGCACCCCGGGCGCCATGGGCTGCGCGCTCTGCAGCAATTGCATGCTGTGCTGCAGTGGCGCCTGGCCATCAGGGATCGCCAGGTCGATGGTCCCCGAGTGCGCAGGCTGGGCCGCCCATACTTCGTTGTAGGCCGTGTGTTGCGTGATCCAGCGCTCGGCCAGACGCACGGCGGCACGCGCGTCGACCTCGCCGTAGCCGTAATCGTGGCTGACCACCATGCCGCCGCCGTTCCAGTTGGTCGCGCCATTGACCTGCCAATCGGAACCGACGTCCTCGACCCAGTGCGCCGACCATGCCAGGATCTGCTGCACATCGCGATAACCGAGCGCTGGATTGGCTTCCAGCATCAGCGCCACGATGCCGCTGACGATGGGCGCGGCATAGCTGGTGCCCGTACGCCGCATGTCGGGCGCGCCAATGCCGGTGACCAGCGCCGCGCCCGGTGCGCTGACCAGCACGCTGGCGCCAGGGGTGGAAAATCGCTGGAGCATGCCGTCCGGGCCGCCATGCCGTGCCACCGCTCCCACCGTGATATTGGTGCGGCTGTTGCTCACGCTGTTGTAGTTGGTGTTGGTGCCCTTGATGCGCTCGTTTCCGGCCGCCGCGACGATCACGGTTCCCAGGCGCTCGCGCCCACGGCGAACGGCATCGGCAAACGCCGGCAAGTGCGCATTGAGTGTTGCCGGCTGGGCGATGAGCGCAAAGCGTTCGATTGCGCCCCAGCTGTTATTGGCGACATCGTAATGACGCATTGCCGACAGCAGCGGCGTATCCGAGTCTCCGATCCAATGCCCGCCGACAGTCGCACCGTAGGCGACACCAAGTCCAGCCTCGCCATTGCGCGCGGCGACCATGAGGGCCGCGACAATGGTGGCGTGCAGACTGGGCTGGTCGCCGTCGGAACCGCCACTACTGCCCGCCGCGTTGACGACCCAGGCAGGGTTGAGGTTGGGCGCCAGTTCGCGATGCCGCACATCCAGGATAGCGCGGCTATCGGCTTCATCGGCCCCGGGTTCGAACTGGCCTATCGTCACGCCACGCCCGATGTAGTCGCGCCAGACCGGCAGGACATTGGCCTGATCCAGATGCCACTGCTGCGTCAGCAACGGGTCTTGCGGCAAGTCTCCGCTTTGCAGATAGACCGTCGCAGGGGCGGAAGAAATACTGCCCTGCATGTCGCGCACCGTATAGCGAAAGGACATGATGCCGGCAAAATCGGGGGCCGGCGTGAACAACACATCACCCGCCTCGGTGAGCGTCACGCTGCCGCCGACAGCATCGGTGACGGCCGCGATGCCGAGCCCGGCGCCTTGCCAGTGGAGATCGTTGGCGAGCAACTGGCTGGCGGCAATCAGGTGCGGCTGGCGGCGCTCTATTGCCTTTGCCTCGGCATCCAGCCTGATCACATCGGCGACCGGATGAGGTGGCGGCGCAGCGCCGACATCATCGGTGGGAAGGTCGATCTGGGCATCGATGAAAGAGGCCGTCTCGACATTCCTGACGAAATCGCTGCCGCCACGCCCTTGCACCAGATCGGTAATCCACACGCCACCGCTGGTGGCGGTAAATCGATATTGCGCCAGTCGCCCGGCAAATCTGACGACGTCGCGGCCGTCTCCTCCATCGATGATTTCGTCTCCTTTCTGGCTGAAGAGGATGTCGTCTTCGGGGCTACCGGTGTTTGCCGCGGGCGGCGAGACGTCATGCTGGTATGTCGTGACCATGCTGTTACTCCTGGAATTTGTCTGGATCGGATAAGGGTGGCGGCCTCGGCGGCCGGACAGCGGACAGTTTGTCGAACAGGATTTGCAAGACGTTGACGGTCGGCATCCTGACGCTGCGCAGAGCATGCATCTTGTCGTTCGGATGACGAGCAATGAATCGCGCTCACGCGAGAACCGACGCGATCTGCCTGCAAGAAAATGCGAGATTTGCTGCCGACTTGTGCATCGACAGCGCAACGGGATCATCTTGACGGGCCGATGCCGGCGCCCCTGACATAGGCGCGCCGGTGATGCTGAAAGAGTGAAATGGATGGGACTTAACGCTCGCGACCGTACTCGTGCAGCGTCTTCTGGATCGGTGAAAGCAGATATTGCAGGACGGTGCGACGACCGAGGTGGATCTCGGCCGTCACCTGCATGCCGGCCAGCAGGCCGTGTCGCTTGCCGTCGACGCCCTCCAGCGCCTGCCGGTCGAGCCGGATGCGCGCCTTGTACGGCGGCAGGCCGGTGTCATTTTCCTTCTGCTGGCTGGCATCGGCCCCGAGATGCTGCACGCTGCCGTTCATCATGCCGTAGCGCTGGAACGGAAACGCCGCCAGCTTGACCTGCACCTGCTGCCCTTCGCGGACCAGCCCGACGTCTTCGTTGCGCACCCGCACGTCGGCATACAACGGTTCATCCGCCGGCACCATGGTCAACAGGATATCGCCCGGTTGCACCACGGCGCCCACCGTGGTGGTGGCCAGGTCCTTGACCACGCCGCTTGCGGGCGCCTTGAGTTCCATCAGGCCTTCGCGATAGGTGCTTTTTTCCAGGTCTGGCTGCAATTGCGCAATACGTGCCAGGAGCGTCGCCTGTTCTTCTTCGAGTTCGCGCCGGTAGTGGCTCTGGCTATGCGCCAGGCGACGCGACTGCGCCTGGATCGCGGCGGCAAGCGCCGACACCATGGCACGCTGGGCGTCGAGCTCGCCGCGCTTTTCGGTAGCGTCGCGCTGGCGTTCGCTGGCGGCCAGCACGCTGGCAAAGCCTTCGCGCTGCAACGCGCCGAAGGCACGCGCCGATTCTTCATAGACCGGTAGCGTATCTTCCAGCTTGCGCTGCTGACGCAGTGCACTGTCGTGCTCATGTTCGGCACGGCGCAACACCGAGCGCTCCTGCCCCAGGTTGTCCAGATGTGCGCTATGTCGCGCGGCGTATTGCTGCTGCACGTGCTCGAAGAGTTGCGGATCGTCGCTCGCCCGCCGCTGCATCGGACGCTGCCCCAACTCGGCACGCACACGCCGCAGTTGCATGTGCTGGCGCATCAATTCACTATCGACCCCGACACGTTCGGCGCGCGCCACGGTGGTATCGAGTCGCACCAGCGTCTGGCCGGCAACCACCTGATCACCCTCGTCGACCAGCAGCTCACGCACCACCCCGGGCTCGGCCGGCTGCACGATCTTGAGCAGGGTCTGCGGCACCAGGCGGCCATGGGCACTGGCGACGACATCGAGCTTGCCCACGCAAGCCCAGATGAACAGTACGGCCAGCAGCAGGCAGACGCTCCATAGCACCACGCGCGCGACCTGACCCGGATCTTCATGTTCGAGCGCGGCCAGTGGATGAAGCCAGCCCGCGCTGAGCTTAGACGGAGCTGCCTGGTCGTCCGCTGGCGTGGCGGCAGATGATGCGGTCGTTACCGATGGCGCGCTCATGGTGTGGCGTCCTCGGCGGCCACCGGTGGTGTCATGGCCTCGACCCCGTGCGGTGTGATGCGATAGAGCGCATCGACCACCAGGCCCGGCGGCAGCCCGTGGGTGATGAACAGCATCGTGACCTTGCCCCGCAATTGATTGACGGTCTGGGCGAAGGCGGCGGCAGTGACGCCGTCAAGCGCGCTGGTGGCTTCGTCGAAGATCAGGATCTCGGGACGCTTGAGCAACGCCCGGGCAATCGCGATGCGCTGTCGCTGCCCGCCGGAGAGGCCGACGCCGCGTTCACCGATCTCGCTCTGGTAGCCCTGCCCCAGGGCTTCGATGTCGGCATGGATCTCGGCCATGCGGGTGGCCTGGCAAATCTGCTCGAAGCTGGCCAGCGGATTGGCCAGCAACAGGTTGTCGAGGATGGTGCCGGCAAACAGCGTGGTCTCTTGCGGCACCACCCCGAAGTGCCGGCGCAGCTCATTGGCGCCCAGGTGCCGGATATCGATGTCGTTGATCAGGATGCGGCCTTGCCGAGGCACATAGAAGCCCTGCAGCAGCTTGGCCAAGGTGCTCTTGCCGCAACCCGACGCGCCCATCACGGCCACTGTCTGGCCACTGTCGATGTTGAGCGACAGGCCCTGATACAGCCAGGGCTGCTGGCTGTCGTAGCGGAACCCCAGCCCGACGATACTGACTTCGCCACGTCGCTGCGCTTGCCGCGTGGGCTGCAGCACATAGGGCTCGGGGACGGCATCCATCAGGTCGCCCAACCTCGCCACCGCCAGGCGCGCCTGCTGGAATTGCTGCCACAGGCCGACCAGGCGCATCATCGGCTGCGACAGGCGGGCGGCAAACATCTGGAAGGCGATCAACATGCCGATCGTGAATTCGGGCGACTCCATCACGGTGTAGGCGCCGATGCCCAGGATCAGCAGGGTCATGGCCTGCTCCAGCAGGCCGGCCACGGTGTCGTAGGAATTGCCTAGCTGGCGGGTCGAAAAACCAGCCTGCAGATAGGCCGCCAGGAAGCCGCGGTAGCGACTGCGCAGTTGCGGCTCGAGTTGCAGCGACTTGACGGTCTCGATGGCCGCCACGTATTCGGTCACGAAGGCCTGGTTGCGGGCGCCCATCATGAACTGCCGTTGCAGCCGGGCCTGGAACAGGGGTGCTACGGCCAGGCTGAGGCCCATCACCATGGCCAGCACCGCCAGCACGATCAGCGCCAGCGAGGTGCTGTAGTAGAACATGATACCCACGAAGATCATCAGGAAAGGCAGGTCGAGGATCAGCGTGATGGCAGCACCGGCGAGGAACTCGCGAATCGTCTCGACGCCCTGCAGGCGTGCCGTGACCACGCCGGTCTGCCGGTGCTGGAAGTACACCGGCGGCAACCGCAGCAGATGCTCGAAGACGGCCGCGCCGAGGCTGGCATCGATGCGGTTGCCGGTATGCAGGATCAGGTATTGGCGCAACCACGACAGCAGCGCCGAGAACAACGCAAAGCAGGCCATTCCGATCACCAGCACCACCAGTGTGCTGCGGGTGTGATGCACGATGACCTTGTCGATGATGGTCTGCGTCAGCAACGGCGTGCCCAGCGCCATCAGCTGTATCACCAGCGAAGCCAGCAGGACCTCTTGCCACAGGCGCCGGTACTTCAGCAGTTCGGGACCGAACCAGGCGAAACCGAATGGGCGGCGCAGCGCCCGCCCGTCCGGGTCGCCATCGGTCGGTTCGCGCACCGGCCGCGACACCAGCAGCACATCGCCGGTATGGCGCTGCGCGAGTTCGTCGATGCCGATCTCTTCCGGGCCGGCCTGCCCTGGCAGCGCGATCAATGCGCTGCGGTCATCACGCCCCAGGAGCAGGCACGGGCGGTAGCGCTGGTCACCACTATCAGGCAGCGGGTGCAGCCACAACAGCACCGGCGCGACCAGGGTGCGCAGGCGTTTGAGGCTGCGTCTTCCAGGCTGCACATCGAAGCCCGCCTGTTCCAGCGCCTTGGCCAGCAAGCCTGCGCAGTAAGGCGCGCAGAACTGCTCTGCCAGCAATGCCGAAGAAAACGGCGTGCGATGCAGCGCACACAGGCTTTGCACGATCCAGAAGAAATGTTCGCGCGTCAGCTCGCGCGAATCGGCGGCGGGAGAACCTCGCCGGAAGAATTGGCTGAACGAATGTTTCGACATGAAAACATTCTCGTGTCCAGCGCCACGCGGTCCGGGAAACTACGTCCCGGATAAGGTCCAATTTCGAATTAGTTGTACCGCACATGCAAAAGGACAGCCGCATGGCTGTCCTTTTTTTCATGCCTACATCAGGCTCGCCTGAGGTTCGCGTCAGGCCCGATTGAGCTTGAACACGCTGACCACCTGCGTCAGCTTGCCAGCCTGGTCCTGCAACGACTGGGCCGCGGCTGCAGCTTCTTCGACCAGTGCCGCATTCTGCTGGGTGACTTCGTCCATCTGGGTGATGGCGCGATTGATTTCATCCAGGCCGGTGCTCTGCTCGTGGCTGGCCGAAGTGATCTCGCCCACGATGTCGGTCACGCGCCGCACGCTGGCGACCACTTCCGACATGGTGGCGCCGGCCCGCTCGACCAGCTGGCTGCCGACGCCGACCTTCTCCACGGAGTCATCGATCAAGCCCTTGATTTCCTTGGCGGCCGAGGCCGAGCGCTGCGCCAGCGAACGCACTTCGGATGCCACCACCGCAAAGCCACGTCCCTGTTCGCCGGCACGTGCTGCTTCCACTGCGGCATTCAGGGCCAGGATGTTGGTCTGGAAGGCGATGCCATCGATCACGCTGATGATATCGACGATCTTCTTCGACGATTCGTTGATCGAGCCCATGGTCTGCACCACCTGGCCCACCACGTCGCCACCCTGGATGGCGATCTCGGAAGCCGATACCGCCAGTTGATTGGCCTGGCGCGCATTGTCGGCGTTCTGCTTGACGGTGGCGGTCAGTTCTTCCATGGCCGACGCCGTTTCTTCCAGCGAGCCTGCCTGTTGCTCGGTGCGCGACGACAGGTCGAGGTTGCCGGTGGCGATCTCTTCCGATGCCGTGGCGATGGTATCGGTGCCGACCCGCACTTCGCCGACGATGCGTTGCAGGCTGTCGTTCATGGCCCTCAGCGAATGCATCAGCATGCCGGTCTCGTCGGTGCTGGTGGCGCGGATATCCACGGTCAGGTCACCCTGGGCCACGCGCTGCGCCACTTCCACCGCATCGTTGAGGGGGCGCGATACGATGCGCGCAACGGTCAGGGCCAGGCCGAACGCGATCACCACGATCGCCGCCAGCAAGCCGACGATCCACACCCGGGCCGATGCGTAGGCATGGTCGGCCAGCTCGTCCGAACGGGCGCTGCCGCTGTCGTTGACCTTGACGATGCCATCGAGCTGCTCGTTCATGGCCCGGAACAGCTTGTTGGATTCACCCTTGAACAGGGCGCGCGCCTCTTCGGTCTTGTCAGCCGTACTCAACGCAGTCAACTGCTTGTCGATCTCGACATAGGCCGCGAAGGTCTTGCTGAATTGCTCGTAGATGGTTTTTTCCTCGGGCTCCGAGATCTGCTTCTCGTAGGCCGCACGCTGCTTGGCCAGGATTTCAAGGCGCGACTTGATGGCCTTCTCGGCATCGGTGCGGTCGCTCTCCTGCTGGGACGTCAGCATCTGCAATTCGGAGATGCGCATGCGCGGCAGCGAAGCCTGGATGGCCTGCGCCGACTTGATCGTCGGCAGCCAGTTCTGGGCGATGTCGGTCGACGCCTGATTAACGGCATTGAGTTGCCGCAAAGAAAACACACCAAGGATCACCGTCAGGACGATCACGGCGGCAAAGGAAAGAATAAGTTTTCTGGCTATCTTGAGGTTGTAGAACCAGGTCATGGCGCCCTCGAATCGGCTAAGCATGCAATATCGCAATTTGCATTCTAGGCACCTCATCCTGAGCCCATATCGAAAAGCACCGATGGCTTTAGCCAGCATTTGCTGCATTGCCTGGCGCCAGGCTGACAATGCCGTCAGCATTGGTCGTCGCCGAACAACAGGATTCAGGCGCGCGGACGGATCAAGCCACAGTCGATGAACACTTCGCGCGCCAGCGGAACGATCTGTTCACGCGCGGCTGGCGCCAGTTCTTGCAGATATGACACGAAATAATTGATGGGTGGCACGGCGGGGTTCACCTTAAGTATCTTCAACGCGCTGCTGGCGGCTGCCTCGCGCGCCATTGGTCCGGGCACGATGGCGATGCCATGACCGTCGGCCACCAGTTTCTGGATCAGCGCAATCGAATTGCAGCTGCCGCCGGCCGGCACGATGGCGGCATGCGGCCCGAACCAGTTGACGGTGGCCGATTGCAACGACGACGGCGCGACCAGGTTCAATACCGTGCAATGCGCCAGGTCCTGCGGCCCGGGCACGCGCACCGGTGGACGAAAAGACCGTGGCGCCACCCATTGCAGATCGACGCTGCCCAATGGCTCGTCGACGATGTGGGCGGCCGACATCGGGCTGCTCAGGATGGCCATGTCGAGCTCGCGCGCATTGAGGCGGCGACTGAGCTCGGTGCCGATGTCTACCTGCAACTCGACCCGCAGCTTCGGAAACAATAACTTCAGGCGCGCCAGGAAGGTCGACAAGCCGATCATGGCCGACGATTCGTTGGCCCCCAGCCGCAGCAGGCCAAGGCCCGGGGCATCTTCCGGCCGCGCCCCCGAGAAGCGCTCGGCCAGTTTCAGGATCTGCTCGGCCAGCCCGAACAGCTCGCGCCCACGCGGCTTGAGGCCGAGCTTGTAGCCACCACGATCGAACAGTTGTTCACCGACGATGTCTTCCAGCTCACGCAAACGTGCAGTGACCGCCGGCTGGGTCAGGTTCTGGTGCCGCGCGGCGGCGTGGACGCTGCCCAATCGGGCTACCCAGTAAAAGCTCTCAAGCTGCTGCAGGCTAGGTCGCATGATAAATATTTTTTATCTTGATGACGTCAAATGGTAATTATCTTTAATTATCTGCGGAGCCTAGAATTTTCGCCAGTGACATGGGGAACACACGCGCCGGCGTGATCAAGGCGGTCTTCCCTGCGCGCGCCCTCACCGCCTCCAGGAGAATTTGATGCAGACCACCCCAGCCGCACTCGACGCCACTTCCACCGCTGCCCAATGCCGCCGCCTGATTCGCAGCGGCGGCTGGCCCGCGCCCACTGCCGGCCTGGCATCGCGTTACGTGCAGGTCAACCTGGTCATGTTGCCGGCCGCCGAAGCCGATGATTTCCTGCGCTTCGCGCAGCGCAATCCCAAGCCTTGCCCGGTGCTGGCCGTGAGCGAACCGGGCGACTTCGCGCCGACGTCGATGGGCAGCGATCTCGACTTGCGTCATGACGTGCCGCGCTATCGGGTATTCGAACATGGCCAGTTCAAGGCCGAAGCCGAGAACATCGCCAGCCTCTGGCGCGACGACCTGGTCACCTTTGCCATCGGCTGCTCGTTCACCTTCGAACACTCGCTGCTGGACAACGGCATCGCCATCCGTCACATCGACCAGGGGCGCAATGTGCCGATGTACCGCACCTCGCTGCAGACCCTGCCGGCCGGCAAGTTCGGCGGCGACATGGTGGTGAGCATGCGCCCGTTCAAGGCGGCCGACGCCATTCGGGCGGTGCAGATTACGTCGCGCTTCCCGGGCGTGCACGGGGCGCCGGTGCATATCGGCGACCCTGCGCTGATCGGCATCGACGATCTTGCGCGACCGGACTTCGGCGATGCCGTCACCGTCGCCGACGACGAGCTGCCGGTGTTCTGGGCCTGTGGCGTCACGCCGCAGGTGGCGTTGCTGCAGGCGCGCCCGACGCTGTGCATCACCCATGCGCCCGGCCACATGCTGATCACCGACCTGAAGAACAACGACTACGCGGTGCTGTAGGCGATGTCCACCTCGATCTTGCAAGGCGTGCTGGTGGCGTTGATCTGGGGCGCGCAACCGGTGGTGTCGCGCTATGGCTATCAATTGGGCCTGTCGGCCGAGGACGCGACCCTGGTGCGCTATCTCGCCAGCGGCCTCCTGATGCTGCCCTATGCGCTCATGCGTGGCCTGGGCAACGCCTGTGGCATCGGCTGGCCGCGTGCGCTGTGCCTGTTCATGCTGTCAGGCCCGTTGTTCAGCCTGATCCTGATCGGCGGCGTCAGCTATGCCCCGGCCTCGCATGGGGCACTGATCCATCCCGGCCTGACGCCCTTGTTCGGCGCCCTGATCAGCCGCTTCGTACTCAAGCGCGCGGAACGCTTCTCGATGGCGGGCATGGCCTTGCTGCTGGCAGGCATCGCCCTGATCGGCTTCGACAGCCTGCACGGGCAGGCGGCCGCGGGAATCGACGGCGCCTGGCGCGGCGACCTGCTGTTCGTGCTCTCGGCCTTCATGTGGGCCTGGTACATGGTGCTCAACAAACACTGGGGCACGCGACCGCTGGATGTCGTCGCGCTGGTGCAGGTGCTGTCCCTGAGTTACGTCGCGCCCTACCTGATGCTGCACGGCATGCAGGCCTTCGCGCACCCCGCCAGCGCCCTGGCATTGCAGGCCTTCTTCCATGGCGTACTTGTCAGCGTGCTCAGCGTGGCGATGTTCAACGGGGTGGTGGCCAAGCTCGGCGTGAAGGCATTGATGCTGGGTGCGCTGTCGCCCCTGTTCGGTCTGGCGATCTCGGCGCTGGCGCTGGGCGAGACGCTGCGCCCGGCGTTGCTGGTGGGCGCAGCGGCCATCGTGGCGGGGCTGGCCTGGTCCATGCGAACCCCGACCGCGCCGATAGTGCGCCAGGTCTGACAGCCGACGGGCGGACGCATTTCACGCATGCATGGCAGGGGAAACGGCATGGTGGGTCACCCGGCGGCAGCCATCCGTGATGCGTGACCTCCTTGCATCACAAAATCCTGGCAATCCTGCATTCCTTCGATAGCACTCAAGACACCCTTCCCCGAGACTATGCGCCAGGCAGATCCTGGCCACGATGGCGACGGCTGCCTTTTCTTGCGAAGGAGCTAAGCGTGCATCCCACCGTCAAGGTGCGGGTCGATCTGCTGGGGGACGACCTGGTGCAGCACACCATCCTCAGGTTCACCGACGCTCGTGGTCGGGTCATCGAATACGGCCTGGCGCCCGACGCCATGCACGCCCTGCCCACCGCCCCCGATGCTGAAGACATCCGGCACAGCGCCGAAGGGCCGACGTGGGTGCTCACCGAAGCGCAATACCGACGCCTGGTGAGTGAGATCCAGCGCTCGCTGGCCAACACGCCCTGCCCCCTTGCCTGATGCCCCTTGCCTGATTCCCATTGCCTCAGAACGGCCGGTCTGCCTTCACCGCAGGCGGCGCCGATCCGTCGTCGCGACGCTCATGCCAGTCGCCGCCCAGGGCCTTGATCAGGAACACCGACACCAGCAATCGCTGCCCCATCAACTGGGCCGATTGTCGTTCGCTGTTCAATAACGATTGCTGCGCCGTGATGACATCGAGATAGGGCGTCACGCCGCCGTCATAGCGACTGTTGGCCAGGTCCAGCACGCGCCGGGCACTGGCGATGGCCGATTGCGATTGCTGGTAGGCGCGGTCCAGCGCGGCGATGCCGGTGATGCCGTCTTCGACTTCCTGCATCGCGGTCAGCACCGTGCGGCGATAGCTGGCCACCGCCCCTTCATAGCCGGCCTTGGTGAAATCGACGCCGGAACGCAGACGCCCGGCGTCGAACAGGCTCTGGCTGGCCGATACGCCGAGCGACCACAACAGGCTGGGCGCGTTGAACAGGCTGCCCCAGTTGCGGCTGTCCACGCCGTACGAAGGCGACAGCATGAAGCTCGGATAATAGGCGGCGCTGGCCACCCCGATCTGCGCATTGGCGGCGGCCATGGCGCGTTCGGCGCTGGCGATGTCGGGCCGGCGCTCAAGCACATCCGAGGGCACGCCCAACGGGATCGGCGGCAACTGGATCGGCGCCGTCGAGGGCGCGATGGCGAAGACCGGCGCCGGCGTGCCGGTGAGCGTGGCGATGGCATGCTCGTATTGCGCGCGCTGGCGTCCCAGGATGTCGACCTGGGTCAGGGTGTTGTCCAGCAAGGCCTGCTGCTGCGCGACGTCCAGTCCCGAGGTTGCGCCCAGGTCATGGCGCGATGTCGCCAGTTCCAGCGCGCGGCGTTGCAGGGCGATGGAGCGCTTGACCACGTCGATCTCGACATCGAGCTCACGCAGGTTGAAATAATTGCTGGCCAACTCGGCGCCCAGTAACAGGCGCGCGTTCTCGACGTCGGCCGCCGATTGCTGAGCCTGTGCGCTGGCGCCTTCCACCACGCGCTGCACGCGCCCGAAGAAATCAAGCTCGTAGCTCACCCCCAGGCCCAATGCGAAGTCGTTCTGCACGGTGCCGTAGTTAGGCGAGTTGTAGTTGGTCAGCGGGCGGTTGGCCGAGATGCGCGAGCGCGCAGCGCGGGCGTTGATGCCCACCTGCGGAGATTGTCCGGCCGCAGCCACGTTGAGTTGCGCGCGCGCCTGCGCCAGCCGGGCCACGGCAATCGCCAGGGTCTGGTTGCCGCCCAGCGCCTGCTGTTGCAGCGCATTGAGTTGGGCGTCGCCGAAGCGCTCCCACCACGGTCCACGCACGGCGGCATCCTGCGGCTGCATCACCCGCCACGGCGCCTCTGGCGTCCAGGCTGCCGGCATGTCGACTTGCGGCGCGACATAATCGGGTCCGCTGGCGCAACCGGCCAGGGTCATCATCAAGGCGACGCCGGCCAGTGTGATCGTGACGCGCCTGCTGATCACGATGCCGCCTTCTTCTTGTCGCCGTCGGCGCCGGCTTTTTCTTTCTTGACCTCCTTGGCAGGCTCGACCACGTCACCCTCGGCCAGCGAATCGGAAGGATTGAGGATCAACCGCTCGTTGCCCGTCAGGCCATCCAGCACCTCCACCGTCAAGCCAAGGTTGCGTCCCACCCGCACCTTCTTCAGGCGCACATGATTGTTTTCATCCAGCACCGCCACCTGGGCGCCGTCGCGACGAAACATCAGGGTGTCGGCCGATATCAGCAGCATGCCGCTGGACGGCAACGGCAATGCGACCTGGACGAAGGCGCCCGGCAACAATGCATTGTCGCTGTTGGGCAGGCTGACCTCGATCTGCATGGCGCGCGTGGCAGGGTCGATGGAGCCCGCTGTGCGCGCTACCTTGCCCTCGAACTTGCGCCCCCGCAATTCGGCCTGGGTGATGGTCACCTTCTGGCCCGCCTTGACCAGGTTGGCATACGACTGCGGCACGTTGATATAGGCCCGCAGCGGATCGGTCTGCGACAGCACGAACAAGGCCCGGCCCGCACCCGGATCGATCAGGTCGCCGACATCCACATTGCGGCGCGTGATGATGCCGGCGAACGGGGCGACGATACGCTTGAAGCCTTCCACCTGGCGCAGACGCTGGACGTTGGCCTCGGCCGCGGCCAGGTTGGACGTGGCCTGGGTGTAGGCGCTGCGACGCTCGTCGAGTTCCTGCTGCGACACGGCGTCCTTCTTGCGCAGCGCTTCCCAGCGCGCCATCGAACTCTTGGCCAGGTCCATGCTGGCTGCTGCCTGGGCGCGGGCCGCCACCGCCTGCGACAACTGCTGGTCGATTTCAGGGGTATCGAGCTCGGCCAGCAAATCACCCTTCTTCACTTCGGCGCCGATGTCCTTGTACCAGCGCTTGAGGTAACCGCCGGAACGGGCCGCGATGGGCGACTGCACGAAACCCTGCAGCGTACCCGGCAGGACCAGCGTCTGTCCCTCGGCGGTGCTCCTGGCATCGGTCACGCGCACATAGACCTTGGCGCGCTCGGCGGTGCCGGTCTCGAGTTCGCGGGCATTGGCCGCGCGGCTCACCAGCGTACGCGCCGCGCCTGCCGCCAGCAGTACCAGCACTACCACCAGCACCAGCCTGGCGCGCCGCATCATCTGCTGTCGCTTGGCCAGTTCGGCCTCGTCGGGCAGGGCATGGATACCCAATTCGGAATGACGTTCTTGCGACATGACTCAAACCTCTCCTGGCACATGGTTGGCCGAGGTCGCGGGCGGGTTGCGCCGTTGCGCCCTGCGGGCCAGTCTCTGATGCACGCCGGCAAACACGACCGGCACGAAAAACAATGTCGATACGGTGGCAAACAACAGCCCACCGATCACCGCGCGCCCCAACGGCGCATTCTGTTCGGCACCCTCGCCCAGGCCCAGCGCCATCGGGATCATGCCGATGATCATCGCCAGCGCCGTCATCAGCACCGGACGAATGCGGGTCGAGCCCGATTCAAGCGCGGCGGCCAATGGCGTGGCGCCCTCTTCCCGCCGCTGGCGCGCGAACGCCACGATCAGGATACTGTTGGCGGTGGCCACCCCCATGGTCATGATGGCGCCGGTCAAGGCCGGCACCGACAGCGTGGTGCCGGTGATGAACAGCATCCAGGCGATGCCCGCCAGCGCCGCCGGCAAGGCCGCGATGATGATCGCCGCATCGATCCACGACTGGAAGTTCACCACCACCAGCAGGTACACCAGCACGATGGCCATCGCCAGTCCCACCCCCAGGCCGAGGAACGAAGACTTCATCGTTTCGACCTGGCCCCGCACTGCCACCTGGGTACCGCGCGGCAGGCGTGGCCGCATCTCGTCGACCAGCTTGTCGACCCGGCTGGCGACGCTGGCCAGGTCGGTGCCCTGGACGCTGACGAACACATCGATGGCCGGTGAAATGTTATAGCGCGAGGCAATCGCCATCTGGCGCCCGGCGCGCACATCGACCAGGTTGCCCAGCAACTGGGTGCTGGCATTGGGTAGCGCGGCATTGACAGCGGCGTTGGCGCCGGCGCCCACCGGTATGTTGAGCAAGGCGTCGAGCGAATCGACGGCGTATTGCGGCGACTGCACGGCAATGCTGTAGACCACCCCATTGTTGGGATTGAGCCAGAACGCCGGTTGCGTCTGGGAGCTGCCCGACAACGCAATCAACAGGTTCTGGCCGACGTTGGATGCCGACAACCCGAACTGCTGCAGGCGGGTACGGTCGATGCGCAGGTCCAGCGCCGGACCGTCCAGGCGCTGGTGCACGTGGGCGTCGACCGCGCCCGGTACCTGGCGGATCTTCTTGGTCAGCTCGGCGGCCAGTTCGGCATTGGCTTCCATGTTGGGGCCGGTGAACTGCACATCGATCGCGGCCGGCAGGCCGAAGTTGAGGATCTGGGTCACGATGTCGGCCGGCTGGAAGAAGAACTCCACGCCCAGAAACCGCTTCGGCAACTCGGCCCGCAGCAATGCCATCAACTCTTCGCTGGGACGGTGGCCCTCCTTCAGCGCCATCAGCATCTCGCCATCCAGCGTGCCGATGGTGCCGGCGTTGCTGTACGACAGGTTGATGCCCGAGTTGGGCACGCCGAGGTTGTCGAGGATGGTCTCGAGCTCATGCTCGGGTATGAGCTCCCGGATCACCCGCTCGACCTGGTCGGCCAGGCGCGCGGTTTCTTCGATGCGGGTACCGGTGGGTGCGCGCATGTGCAGGCGTAGCTGGCCGGCATCGACGCTGGGGAAGAAGTCACGCCCCAGGAATGGATACAGCAGGCACGACAGCAGGCAGAAGCCCAGGAAGCCGAACGCGAACCGGCGCCGGTGCGCCAGCAGCGATGACAGCACCAGCGTGTAGCCCCGCCGCACCCGTTCGAAGCGCGCATCGAAGGCCAGGTACACGCGCTGCAACAGGCTCTGCTTGGATTGATCGACCTGCCCATGACTGCCCATGAGCAGCATGACCATGGTCGGCACCAGGGTGCGCGAGAGGATGTACGACGCCACCATCGCAAACACCACCGCCTCGGCCAGCGGCACGAACAGGAAGCGCGCCACGCCCGACAGGAAGAACATCGGCACGAACACGATGCAGATGCATAGCGTCGACACGAACGCGGGCACGCCGATCTCGCCGGCGCCGATGATGATCGAATCGTGCAATGGCTTGCCCAGATGCATGTGGCGCTCGATGTTCTCGATGGTGACGATGGCCTGGTCGACCAGGATCCCCACCGACAGCGCCAGGCCGCCCAGCGTCATCAGGTTGAGCGTCTCGCCCAGCGCCGCCAGCGCCAGGATCGCCGCCATGATCGACAGCGGGATGGTCAATGCGATGATCAGCGTGCTACGCCAGTTACCCAGGAACAGCAGCACCATGGCAGCGGTCAGGCCGGCCGCGATCAGGGCCTCGCTGATGACGCCGGCCACGGCCGCCTTGACGAACAGCGACTGGTCGAACAGCGGCGTGATCTTGACGTCTTCCGGCATGGTCTGCGACGCCACCGGCAACATCTTGCGCAGGTTGTTGACGATATCCAGGGTCGAGGCGCCGCCATTCTTGAGCACCGACAGCAGCACGCCGCGGGCGCCATCCTGGCGCACCACGTTGGTCTGCGGCGAGAAGCCGTCGCGCACGTTGGCCACGTCCTTGATATAGATGGTGGCGCCGTTGGTGGTGCGCACCGGCAGGTCGTTCAGGCCGGCCACCGCCTCCGGCGAGCCGTTCATCTTGACCGTGTATTCGGTCGCGCCGAACTTGGCGGTGCCGGACGGCAGGATCAGGTTCTGGGTATTGACCGCATTGACCACGTCGATCGGCGCCAGGCCGCGCGCCTGCATGGCCTGGGTGTCGAGGTCGACCGAGATCAGCCGGGTCTTGCCGCCATAGGGAAACGGCACGGCCACGCCCGGAATGGTGATCAACTGCGGGCGCAAGGTCTGCACTGCCGCATCGAACACCGCCTGCTCCGGCAGCGACGGCGACGACAGCGCCAGTTGCATCACCGGAATGCTGGACGCCGAATACTTGATCACCAGCGGCGGCGTGATGCCCGGCGGCAGCTGACGCAGCTGCGACTGCACCGACGCCACCACCTGCGAAATCGCATTCTGGATATTGGCCTTGGGCTGGAAGAACACCTTGATCACGGCCACCCCGGCCAGCGACTGCGATTCGATGTGCTCGATATCGCTCACCACGGTGGTGAGGCCGCGCTCGTTCTGGGCGGCGATGCGCTGTCCCATCTCCTGCGCCGACAGGCCGTTGTAGTTCCAGATGATGCTGACCACCGGGATATTGATCTCGGGGAAGATATCGGTGGCCATGTTGAGCAGCGTCAATGGCGTAGCCAGGACGATCAGCATCGCCATCACGATGAAGGTGTACGGGCGGCGCAAGGCCAGCGCGACCATGTTCATGGACTGGAACTCATTTCATCAAACCGCGAGTGTGCGCAGCGCCGAGTGTCATCGGTGCGCCCTGACGACCCATGGTCGCCACCCTCTCCCGCTTGCTTTTTTATGTCATGCGCGGCCGCGTCAAGCCCTCGAACGGCTGCACTCCCTGATGCGTGATACGTGATGCCTGAAGCTTCGTATAGCAACAACCGTGCCGCGACTGCCTCCCCTTTCCTGACCAGTGCGTCGCATCGGGCCGGAACTTGCATTTTTGTTAGTGGGCAACCATTTGGCGTGGGCTATTGTAGCGGCGCACAACGCGCCATGACGGCTCGCCAGCGGGAATTTTTTCTGACAGAAATGTCAGCAAGCATCGGCCGATGACAGTTGTGGCAAACTGCCTTCCCGTGTCTGCCTTCTAACATTCTCACCCCATGGAATTCCTGCGTCAGCGTATCGAAGCCAGCGTGCTGGCCATCAGCCGGCCGCCCGGCAGCGCCGATTTTCTGCGCCCGGCGGGCGACCCCGGGCTGTTCGGGCCGGACTCGGCCGCCTGGCAGGTGCATGGCGATTTCACGGCCATGCTCATCGGTGGCGTCGGCGCGCTCATGTTGCAGATGTTGCATCCGCTGGCGCTGGCGGGGGTATGGGATCACTCCAATTTCCAGGCCGACATGCTGGGACGCCTGCGGCGCACTGCCCAGTTCATCGCCGGCACCACCTTCGGCGGGCGCGACGATGCGCAACGGCTCATCGCCCGCGTACGGCAGATTCACCTGGGCGTTTCCGGCCACGCCAGCGATGGCCGCCACTATGCCGCCAGCGATCCTGAGCTGCTGAGCTGGGTCCACTGCGCCGAAGTCAGTTGTTTCCTGCGTGCTTATGTGCGTTACCGCAATCCCGGTTTTCCGGCCTCGGAGCAGGATCGCTACTACGACGAGATCGCCACCGTCGCCCTTGCCCTGGGCGCGCGTGATGTGCCCCGTTCGGGCGCTGCAATGGACGCTTACCTGCAATCGATGCGCCCGCAACTACGCTGCGACGAACGCACCCGCAAGACCCTGGAACTGGTCATGCAGGCACCGGCGCCGAATGCGCTGGCGTTGCCGTGGACACGCTTGATGATGCATGCCGGCGTCGACCTGCTGCCACCCGCGGCCAAGCAGATGCTGGACATCGCGCCGCTCTCACCGCGCCGCGCATGGCTGTTGCAACGTTCGGTATGGCTGGCTGCGCGACCGATCCGCTGGGCGGTGCGCAACGGGTCGGTGCACCTGGCGCGACGTCGCTTGGGATTGCCCGCACGCGACGGCGACTAGGGCCTGTTCACATTAAATCTGCGAGATGCGTTGCCCCCAGGCGGCGTGCTGGCAAGGCGTGCGGCAAGGCTGGTGGTCGCGCCACCAGCCTTGCCGTGCAACGCAGCCAGCGCGCCGCATGGGGGCAACCCTTCGGGAGAGGCCGGCAAGCGTCGCCTGCCGTTGTTGCAGCTCCTTGCCGTAGCACCACTACGGCGCGTCGCTACGCCTAGCCAGACAACGCTTGCCGACCTCTCGCACTCGCAGATTTAATGTGAACAGGCCCTAGGACCTCAGCGGGTGCTGCGCAGGTAGGCCAGGATATCGTCGATCTGGCGCTCGCTGCCGATGCCCCAGAAGCGCATCTTGTTGCCCGGCACCACGTCACCGGGCGATTTCATGAAGGCTCGCAGGCGCTCTTCGGTCCAGACGAAATTGGCGTTGGCCATCGCGCTCGAATACTTGAAATCGTTAGTCGATCCGGCACGCCGCCCGATCACGCCCTGCAGTTGCGGGCCAAAGCCGCCACGCGCGGATGGGCCGACCTGATGGCAACTGGCGCACTTGGCAAAAGCGGCGCGACCGGCCACGGCATCACCACCGGCGGCATGCGTGGCGGTAGACCAGGACAACATCAAGGCCAGGGCGGCCATGACTAACAGGAACGGCGAAGCAGGTTGCGGCATGTGAGATGGAGCATTCGCCGCATGAGCGCTTCAGCGGCGAACGTGATGTTAGAGATCGATAGTGAAGTGGCTCAGTTCCAGTCCCGACTTCTGCAGGAAGTCGAACACCGAATCGGCCGTCGTGGTCTCGATTCTATCGCTGAATCGCTTTTCATCCGGATGATCGTCGAAGGCGATGTTGGCCTTGAACATGCGACCGCCCAGACGCGTCATCGGACCCAGCTTGAGTGTGGCCGGCTGGTAGCCCTTGAACTTGAGCCAGGCCTGCGCCTGTTCGCGGTTGGCGATCTGCGGTTCGATGGCGCGCGCCAGGGTTTCCATCAGCCACTGGTTGGATTGCTGGTAGCGGGTGGCCCACGGGTAGGCCAGCATGTTGTAGCGCGGCTCGTGCAACGCCACGGCTTGCTCGCGGCGCACTGCTTCGCGCAGGCGCTGTTGCACTTCGGGGCGCGGCACCACCACATGCGCCTCGACCTTGAACAGGTCATCCATGAAGAACTGGCCCATGCCCTGTTCATAGATATTGCTGACGGCGGTGCCGCACTCGTTGAGCTTGTGGACCACGCTCCACTGGGCGCCATCGCGATAGGCGAATGCCAGGTGCGAATATTTCTGCCCGTACTTGCCAAGGTCCTGGCCGATGCGACCAATGATGACCACCTCAGCGCCGCTGGCGTTGAGACGGTCGATGGTCTTGACCGCCAGTTCCAGTTCCTGGCGTACCAGGGTCTCGCTGGGCTCGACCCGCTCGCAGGCCTGGCCGGCCTGAACCGGCGACGACAGCGTCCAGGCCAGCATGGCCAGCGGCGCCAGCCGCACGATGCGCATGAGCTTGTTCATGATCATGGCCCGGCTCACGACAGTTTCTCGCTCTTCATCAATGCGCGACCCAGTTCGCTGGGGATGATAGCCAATACCTTGCCCGCCGAGACCAGCAGCATGCCGGCCGAAGTGGCCACGAACTTCACCGATTCACCCACGCCGACCGATGCCGCGCCACTTGCATTGGCCGCCAGCGTGACCGAACCGCGCACGCCATTGCTGACGTTTTCCAGCACATAGACGGTGCCGTCGGCAGAGGCCTGGACGCCCTTGACCACATATTGCCCGGCGCCCGAGATGAAGGCGGCCGGCAACAGCACCGACGCCGCGACGGAGACTGCCGATGCGTTGCTGGGGGTCGACTGGGCATGGACCGGCGCGCAGAACACGGCCGCGGCAGTCAGCGAGATCAGGGTCAGGCGGCGCAGGATGCTGGTTTTCATGGTGTTCTCCTCAAACGTTGTGGCCGGTGTCAGTCCCGATGACCGAGCCGGCGAAGCGCAATGTAACAACGCCGTGGCGCACTGTTGAGCGCGACAGCACAAAGCGCACTTTCCGTGACAATTGGTATCGAAATACAATACTGGCCGGAACAATAACGATAAGGGTGGGTCATGGCGCAGGCGGAATCGCTGGTCAACGCGTTGAAGAACGTGCTCAAGGCGCGCGGTATCACTTACGGCCAGTTGGCCAAGGGGCTGGGGCTGAGTGAAGCCAGTATCAAGCGGGTATTCGCCGAGCGCAGCTTCACGCTGGAACGGCTGGACCAGATCTGCACCATGCTGGGCCTGCAGATCAGCGACCTGGCGCGCATGATTTCCACTGAAGAGCCGGTGCCTTCGCGCCTCTCCGTCACCCAGGAAAAAGAACTGGTGGCCGACCCGCGACTGTTGCTGGTGGCGGTGCATGCGCTGCACCAGTGGAGCCTGGAAGAGATGGTCGACTCGTTTTCGCTGAGCCTGCCCGATTGCATCGGCCTGCTCACCCGGCTCGACCGACTGGGCATTCTCGACCTGCTGCCCAACAACCGGATCCGGGTCAAGGTCGCGCCGGATTTCTCGTGGCTGCCGGGCGGCCCCATCCAGCAATACTTTCGCGCCCAGTTGCGCAACGATTTCTTCAACTCCCACTTCGACCGGCCGGGCGAGAAGATGATCATGGTCAGCGGCACCTTGTCCGACGAAGCCAACGCCGGCATACAGCGCGCGATGAACCGGCTGTCGGCCGAGTTTCTCAGCGCCCATCAGCAAGACCTGAACCTGCCCCTCGAGCGTCGCAATGGCAGCGCGCTGATCATCGCCCTGCGGCCATGGATGCCGGAACCATTCATGCAATTGCGCCGCTATCCTTCGCGCGGCCCCAATCGCGACTGACAGGCCAACTCAATGCGCGTCCGGCGAGGGCGCCTTGGGCGGCGCCACGCGGCGCATCAACGGCACCATCAGCGTCGCCGTCAACAGGCACAGCATGATGACGAAGAAGGCATCGGCACAAGCCTGGGTCTGGGCTTCGCGCATGACCAGGCGTGCCAGCGAACGCAGACTGCCGCCCTCGGCCGCGCCGGGCGCGATGCCCATGCCCTGCAGATGTCCGGCGCCGTTGCGCAGCATCTCCAGCATGGCTTCGTTGCCGGCATCGAGATGCTCGGCCAGCCGCAGGAAATGCAGGTTGGTGCGATCGTTGAGGATGGTGCCGCACACCGCGATGCCGATCGCGCCGCCCAGGTTGCGCATCAGATTGAACAGTCCCGAGGCCAGCTTGAGCCGCTCCGGCGCCAGCGAGCCCAGGGTCAGGGTCACCACCGGGGCCACCGCGAACTGTTGCGAGAAGCCGCGCAAGGCTTGCGGCAACAACAGCTCACGCCAGCCCCAGTCATGGGTGATCGGGGTGAAGTTCCACATCGACAGCGTGAAGCAGGCCAGGCCGAACATCATCAGCCAGCGCAGGTCGATACGCCGCGCCAGCATGGTGTAGAACGGGATGGCCAGAATCTGGAACAGGCCGGTCGAAAAGATCGCCAGCCCGATGTCGAGCGCAGAAAAACCGCGCACCCGCGCCAGGAACACTGGCGTCAGGTAGATGGTGGCAAACAGGCCGATGCCAGTGACGAACGAGAAGAAGCAGCCCAGCGCAAAGTTGCGCTGCTTCAGCGCCCGCAGGTCGACCACCGGATGGGCATAGCTCAGGCTGCGCCAGATGAAGCCGATCCCCGCCACTGCCGCCACGACTGCGGTGGTGCGTATCACCTCGTCGCCCATCCAGCCATAGCGCGGTCCTTCTTCCAGCGTGTATTCGAGGCAGCCCAAGGCCAGCGCCAGCAGCAGCATGCCGGGATAGTCGGCGCCGCGCAGCAGCGCGGGATCGGGACGATCAATCTTGACCATCATCGGCACCACGATGGCCACGAAGGTCCCCGGCACCAGGTTGACGAAGAACAGCCAGTGCCACGAATAACTGCTGGTGATCCAGCCGCCGATGGTCGGGCCCAGGGTCGGCGCCAGCGAAGCCAGCGCACCCACAGTGGCTGCCGCCAGCACCCGTTGGTGCCCCTGGAAATAGAAAAAGGCCGACGTGAACACCAGCGGGATCATCGAGCCGCCCAGGAACCCTTGCAGCGCCCGGAAGGCGATCATGCTGTTGATATCCCAGGCCAGCCCGCACAGCAAACTGGCGGCGGTAAATCCGATGGCCGAGGCAGCGAACAGCCAGCGCGTCGACATCACCCGCGACAGCCAGCCCGACAACGGAATGACGATGATCTCGGCGATCAGGTAACTGGTCTGCACCCAGGCGGTTTCATCGGCGCCGGCAGACAGCCCGCCGCCGATATCGGCCAGCGATGCCGACACGATCTGGATGTCGAGCAGGGCGATGAACATGCCCACGCACATGGTGGCAAAGGCCAGCACGCGCTGGCGCGTCGACAACTCCGGAAACGCGGGTGGTGCTGCAGGCGCTGCACGCATGTTCAGCTCCGGCTATCGCGCAGGTCGACATCGGCGGTCACCGACAGGCCGGGCCGCAACCGCCCCAGGCGCGATGATTCGCCATCGAGGGCAATGCGCACCGGCACCCGCTGGACAATCTTGGTGAAATTGCCGGTAGCATTTTCTGCCGGCAGCACGCTGAACTGGGCGCCGGTGGCCGGGGCCAGGCTCACCACATGGCCGCTGAACCGTTCGCCGGGCAGCACGTCGGCCTTGATCACCACCTCCTGGCCCGCACGCAGGTGAGCGATCTGGCTTTCCTTGAAATTGGCGTCCACCCACAAACCCTGCGCCGGCACCACCGACAACAACTGCGCCCCGAGGTTGGCATAGGCGCCAGGCCGTGCACGCCGATTGCCGACCACGCCATCGACCGGTGCGCGCAACTCGGTATAGGCCAGGTTCAGTTGCGCCAGTTGCAGGTCAGCCTGCGCCTGCTGCAAGGCGGCCTCGATCTGCTGGCGGCGCGCGGCGATCACGTCCTGCTGGCGCCGGGTAGCCGCCAATGCCGCCTGCGCCTTCAGGCCGTTGGCCTGCGCCTGGCGATAATCGGCATCGGCGCGCTGGGCGCTCTGCAGCGACACCGCCGACTTCGCCACCAGGTTCTGATAGCGCTGCCAGTCGTCGCGGCTGCGCGCGGTTTCGGTGTCGGCAGCGCTGACGCCGGCGCGCCCCTGCTCGATGACCGACTCCTGCAGGCGACGCTCGGCATCGGCATTGACCAGCGCCGCCTGCTGCGCCGCGACCGCCGCGCGGGCCCGCGCCAACGCCGCCAGGAAGTCGCGCTGGTCCAGCTTCACCAGCAGCTCGCCGGCACGCACGGCCTGGTTGTCCTGCACCAGCACGGCGTCGATATTGCCGGCCACCTTGGGCGCGATCACGGTGATGTCGCCGCCGACATAGGCATCGTCGGTGCTCTCGACATGACGCCCGATGCTGAACCAATGCACGCCCCATGCCACAAGCGCGATCACCACCAGCGTCAACAACAGGATTTTCAGCCAGCCGGTGCGGCGCGGCGTCGGTGAGGTGGAAGTGGTCTGGGTGCTCATGGTGTCGGTTACCTGTGGGATGAAAAGATAGGAGTTGCTTTCAAAACGATAGTGAGTTTAAACTTGACACTATCATTTTGCAAGTAACTTGGCGGATCACGCTCATGACCATCGAACACCCTCGCCCTTCTTCCCTGCGCGCACTGACTGCGGCGCTGGTTGGCGCCATGCTGCTGGCAGCGTGCAGCAGCGGTCCGGATTACCATCGCCCCGACTACCAGGACGCGCCTTTGCGTCATGCCCCGCAACTGGCGCAGCGCGCCACCGCCACGCCCATGCCGCCGCTGGAGCGTTGGTGGGAAGGCTTTGGCGACGCGCAGCTATCCGACATCGTCACGCGTGCACTGGCGCAGAACCTCGACCTGGCCGCTGCCATGGCACGCGTCGAGCAGGCGCGTGCGGTGGCGCAACTGGCGGGCGCCCGTGGCCTGCCGCAGGGTGATCTCACCGGCCAGGCCGCGCGCAACCACCAGTCACTGCACAGCCCATTGGGACGCATCGCCAGCACCTTGCCCGGATACGAGCGCAACCAGAACCTGTTCGAACTGGACGGCGGCGCCAGCTGGGAGCTGGACCTGGCCGGCGCCATCCAGCGTGGCGCCCAGGCCGCCGACGCCGAACTGGAAGCGACGCAGGCGATGCAGGCTGGCGTGCGGGTGACGGTCGCGGCTGAAACGGCGGACGCCTACTTCCGGATTCGCGCCGCGCAAGCCCGGCTTGCACTGGCGCTGCGACAGGTGCGCGCCAGCGCCGACCTGGGCGACCTGGTGCAACTGCGCCTGCATGACGGCCTGGCCAGCCAGGGCGAAGTAGCGCAGGCGCAGGCACGACTGGCGCAGGCGCGGGCGACATTGCCGCCGCTCCGCATCGAGCTTGAACGCCAGTCGAATCGGCTCGATGTATTACTGGGTGTGCAGCCGGGCACGTTCGCGACGCGACTGGGCCAGCCGGGCGTCGATGCCGTGGTGCCAGCCATTGCGGTGGCCACCGGCAGCGCCGAACTGATGCGGCGGCGACCAGATGTGATCGCCGCCGAACGACGTCTGGCGGCGTCCAGCGCGCGCATCGGCGTGGCCGAGGCGGCGCGTTATCCGCAACTGTCGCTGTCGGCGCTGGCGGGCGTCCAGAGCCTGGGGGCGGCCGGACTGTTCACGGCCGACAGCCTGCAGGCGCAGGGCGGGTTGGGACTGCGCTGGCGGCTGTTCGACTTCGGCCGCATCGATGCCGAAATCGCCCGCGCCAGAGGAGTCAATGCGGAGGCGCTGGCGAACTATCGGCACAGCATGCTGCGCGCCACCGAGGACGTCGAGAATGCGGTGGTGGTGCTGCTGCAGCTTGAGCAGCAGTCGCGCGATCTTGCCCAGCAGGTGCACGCGCAGCAGCAGGCGCGCGGCAATGCCGAAGATGCCTATAAGGGTGGGCTATCGAGCCTGGCAGAGGTGCTCACCGAAGATCGCCTGCTGATTGCCGCCCAGGACCAGATGGCGCAGGTGCACGCCGACAATGCGCGGGCGGCGGTGGGACTTTTTCGGGCCATGGGTGGGGGATGGTGACGATGCCTTGCTGACGCTGGGTACCGGCCTGCGCCGGTACGACGGAAAACTTATGACTGAACTTCCGTCGTCCTGACGAAAGTCAGGACCCAGCGTCTTGCGTTGCGCCTGCGGGAGGTACGCAAGACACCGACTCAGTGAGGGGCTTGATCGACCCGCTCGCGCTGCGCCTCATACGCCTTCAGATGCAGGTAGGCCAGTTGCAGCAACGTGGTCTTGGCGCCCTTGGCTTCACCGCGACGAATCAGGTCGCCGACGATATGGTCGGCTTCGATCCGGTTGCCATTGCCGATGTCGCGAAACATCGAAGCCGTCAGCGTCGAGCCGTGTTCGGTGAGCATGCCGCGCGTGCGGTGATAAAAGCTCTCGCCCGGGCGATGTCCTTCCAATTCGGCCACGCCCGCGCATTCGGCCAGCACACCTTCGATGAAGGCCAGGCCGCCGGGTCCTTGCAGGATGTCGCCGATGCTGGCGCGCATCAGCGAGGTGGCGCTGGCCAGGGTCGCCAGCATGGTCCATTTTTCCCACATCGCCTGCAGGATGTCATCGCTCTGCCTGAGCTCGAACCCCTCCACGGTCAACGCCTGCTCCAACCGGCGCGTACGCTCGCTGCTGCCGCCGGCGAGTTCGCCGAAGGTCAGGCCGGCGTAACTGTTGAGGTGCCGGATGACGCCATCGGCATCGAGCGTGCTGGCGATGACGCATTGACCGCCCAGCACCGCCTCGCTGCCGAATCGACGCGCCAGTACATCAAGGTGCTGCATGCCATTGAGCAGCGGCAGGATCGCCGTGCCGGGACCGACCGCCGCCGCCGCCATCGAGGCTACCGCATCATCCAGGTCATAGGCCTTGCTGCTGAGGATCACCAGATCGTATTGCGCCTGCAGGCCGGCACTGTCGACCAGCTTGACGTCGGTCAGGTCGAGCTCGCCCGAGGGGCTGCGCACCCGCAGGCCATGTTCACGCAATAACGCGGCGCGCCGCGGGCGCACCAGGAAGCTGACATCGCGACCGGCCGCGTGCAGACGCGCACCGAAATATCCGCCGACAGCGCCGGCGCCTACTATCAGGATCTTCATCCCGTTCTCCTTGGGGTTGGCTGCCGCTATTGTGGCCGCATTCACGATAGCGCGTCGGGCGCGCACAAATAGCGCTCGCCCCACTGGCGCATCGCCGCCAGCAAGGGCTGCAATGCACGGCCGGACTCGGTCAGCAGATATTCGTCGCGTGGAGGATGTTGCTGGTAGGGCCGCCGCTGCATGACGCCGGCGGCGACCATGGTCTGCAGGCGCCGGGCCAGGATCGCCGGAGAAATCCCCAGGTTGCGCCGGAACTGCTCGAAGCGGGTGCTGCCGCGCAGGGCGTCGCGCACGATCAGCACGGTCCACCCTTCCCCCACCAGTTGCAGTGTGGCCGCCACCGGACAATCGGCGGCGGCCACGACGGGACTGGCAGGCTTAGCCGGCATGGACGAGATAGCGATCTGCGGGACGGTTGCGCGACAGGTTCGGTCCCAGCGCCTGACGTGCGGCCTGCAGCGCATCCCAGTCGGCGCGCGCGGGCAGCGACGGAATGGTCACCAGTTCGCCCTGGTCGAGGCCCGACAGGGCAGCGTCGACCAGGTCGCCGACTTCCATCAGCATCTCGGCGGGCAAGTCGTCGACGCTGCCGCCGGCGCGGTCCCAGATCTCGGTGCGGGTCGCGCCCGGCAGCACGGCCTGCACGCGCACGCCACGCGGGGCCAGTTCCTGCTGCATCGACTGGCTCAGGTTCAGCACATAGGCCTTGGTGCCGCTGTAGACGCCGTTGAACAGTTCGGGCGCCAGCGCCAGCACCGAGGCGATGTTGATGATGGTGCCGCTGCCGCGCCCACCGAAGGCCGCGGCAGCGGCGGCGGCCAGGCGGGTGACCGAGATCACGTTGAGCTGGATCATCGATTCGACGCGGTCGATATCGGTGTCGATCAGTTGCCCCTGCACCGCCATGCCGGCGTTGTTGAGCAGCAGCGTGATGGCGGCATCGGTGCGCAGGCGTTGTTCGACGGTCAGCAGATCGGCACGTTTGGTGAGGTCGGCCGGCAATACCTCGACCTGCACGCCATGACGCGCTTTGAGTTGCTCTGCCAGTTGTTGCAGGCGGGCGGCATCGCGCGCCACCAGAATCAGGTCATGGCCGCGTGCGGCCAGGCGTTGCGCATAAGTGGCGCCGATGCCGGCCGAGGCGCCGGTGATGAGGGCGGTGCCCAGGTTGGTCTGCTGGTTCATTGCTGTCCTTTGTGGTCGGTGATCCGGAACGTTCCGGGGGGTTACTTCCATCATGGTAGTTACTATCATTATAAAAGTAACTTGACGACTGTCAAGCGGGTTCGCGGCCAGGCGACAACAACGGGACGGCATCGGCGGCGCAAATGCAAAAAGGGCGTCGGTTTCCCGACGCCCTTTCGGCGGATTTCCTGCTACCGGCTAGTGCCTAGACCGCGCTGACATCCAGTGCCGCTTCGGTCTTCTCGATCACTTCTTCCTTGCTCACGCCGGTGGCCAGTTCGATCAGCTTCAAGCCGTTCGGCGTGACGTCGATTACGCCCAGGTCGGTGATGATGCGATTGACCACGCCAACGCCGGTCAGTGGCAGATTGCATTCCTTGAGGATTTTCCTGGATGTGCTGCCGTCCTTGGCCTTGGCCACGTGCTCCATCAGGACCACCACCCGGCCGACGCCGGCCACCAGGTCCATCGCACCGCCCATGCCCTTGACCATCTTGCCCGGAATCATCCAGTTGGCCAGGTCGCCGTTGCCCGATACCTGCATCGCGCCCAGGATCGCGATATTGATCTTGCCGCCGCGAATCATGCCGAACGAATCGGCCGAGCTGAAGAAGGACGAGCCCGGGATGGTGGTCACGGTCTGCTTGCCGGCGTTGATCAGGTCGGGATCGACCTGATCTTCGGTCGGAAACGGGCCGATACCCAGCAAGCCGTTCTCGGACTGCAACCACACCTCGATGTCGTTCGGTACGTGGTTCGCCACCAGGGTGGGCAAGCCGATACCGAGGTTGACGTAGAAGCCGTCCTGCAGTTCCTTGGCCGCGCGCGCGGCCATTTCATCTCTGGTCCATGCCATGTTCTTCTCCCTTATTTGGCCGCGCTGATGGTGCGTTGTTCGATGCGCTTCTCGGGCGTGGCATTGACCACGATGCGATGCACGAAGATGCCTGCGGTATGGATCTGGTCCGGATCGAGCTGACCCACTTCGACCAGCTCTTCCACCTCGACCACCGTGATCTTGCCGGCCATCGCCACGTTGGGATTGAAGTTGCGCGCCGTCTTGTTGAACACCAGGTTGCCGGCACGGTCGGCCTTCTGGGCCTTGACCAGCGAGACGTCGGCCACCAGCGCACGTTCCATCACATAGGTGGCGCCATCGAAGTCGCGCACTTCCTTGCCTTCGGCCACCAGCGTGCCCACGCCGGTCTTGGTGAAGAAGGCCGGGATGCCGGCGCCGCCGGCGCGCAGTTTCTCGGCCAGGGTGCCTTGCGGGGTAAATTCGAGTTCCAGTTCGCCGGCCAGGTATTGCCGTTCGAATTCCTTGTTCTCGCCCACGTAGGAGGCGATCATCTTCTTGATCTGGCGCGTATTGAGCAACTGGCCCAGGCCAAAGCCGTCGACGCCGGCGTTGTTGGAAATGGCGGTCAGGTTCTGCACCCCCGAATCGCGCAGGGCCGCGATCAGTGCTTCGGGAATGCCACACAGGCCAAAGCCGCCGACGGCGATGGTCTGACCGTCCTTGACGATGTCTTTCAACGCGGTGGCCGCGTCGGGATAAACTTTGTTCACGAGTCTCCTTTCGGCTCTTGCGACGCACCCCGCCGCTACAGCGGTCGACGATCGACCGTGCCGACGAAGCGTTCTCCGAGCATCATCACTAAAAAGCGCCAATCATCATAGGTCAGCGAAATAGGCCATACAATACGGTAAAACTACCTGGCGCACTGCAGCATATCGCGCCCGCCAGGCTCGAGGGACCCCAGCATCTTGCCGCCTACCATGACCACGTTACCTGCCATCGATTTCGAACAGGTCTTCATGCACGCCCCGATCGGGATGTGCATCTCCCACAATCGCATCATCCAGCAGGGTAACCTGGCGATGGCGGCGATGTTCGGCTATCCGGTCGAGTCGCTGCGCAAGAAATCCTTCCTCGAGATCTATCCGACGCCGGACGAGTTCGAACGCACCGGCCAACGCCTGGTGCCGATACTGAACGAAAAGGGCTTCTATTCGGACGAGCGCATCATGAAGCGCTCCACCGACGAGATGTTCTGGTGCCACGTCACCGGCCATTCGCTGGTGCAGGGCGACCCGCATGCGGCCGGCATCTGGACCTTCGAGGATGTCAGCGCCAAGCGCCCGATCACGCCGGGCCTGACGCCCCGCGAGCGCGAGATCGCGGCATTGCTGGTCGAAGGCAAGACCAGTAAGCTGATCGCGCGCCAGGTCGAACTGAGCCCGCGCACGGTCGAGATGCACCGGGCCCGGCTGATGCGCAAATTTGCCGCCGCCACGTCCTCGGAACTGGTGCACAAGCTGCTCAGCATCACGCCCTGATCGCCTTTCAGAAAGGCTGCTCCCGAAAACGCTCGGCCAGGAAATCCACCATCGTGCGCAGCGTCGCCGGCATGTGCTTGCGCGACGCATAGACCGCATACATCCCCAGCTGGGTCGGCTCATGCTCCGGCAGCAACGCCACCAGCTCGCCCGATGCCAATAACGGCGCCACCGAATAGGCCGGCATATGGCCCACCCCGACCCCGGCCAGCACCGCCTGCAACAACACCGTCACCTCATTGGCGCTGATGCTGCCGCCGACCGCCACCGAGCTTGCGCGCCCGCCGGCGCCACGCGGTTCGAACTGCCACAGGCTGCGGCCGACATACGAATGCGTGAGGCAATTGTGCAGCGCCAGGTCTTCCACCTGGGTCGGCGTGCCGTGCCGCGCCAGGTATTGCGGTGTGGCGCAGATGACCGAGTGGCATACCGTCAGCTTCCTGGCGATCAGGTTGGGTTCGAGCCGGGTGGTCATGCGGATGGCCAGGTCGATCCGCTCCTCGACCAGGTTCACGGTGCGGTCCAGCGCCACCAGGTCGACCGCCACCTCGGGATAGCGCCGACCGTAGTCGACCACCGCCTGCACCAGCTGGGTCTGGGTAAAGGAGGTGCTGGAGGTGATGCGCAGCAGGCCACGCGGCGTCTCGTCGGGGGTATCGACGGCATGCCGCATGTCGTCCGACAGCACCAGCATCTGCCGGCAGCGCGCCAGGATCTCGTTGCCGGCCGGCGTCAGCGACAGCCGCCGCGTGGTCCGGTGCAACAAGCGCGCGCCCACCCACTCTTCCAGTTCGGCCACGTAGCGCGACACCACCGGGCGCGACAGGTCGAGCTGCTGGGCCGCTGCCGACAGGCTGCCGCTATCGACCACGGTGACGAATACCTGCATGGCGATCAGGCGGTCCATGGCATGTCGGGGCAAATGATCATGGGAGAGCATTGTAGTCAAAAGCCAGGGCGAACGTCAGCGCCGCACCGGTGGGGGAAACAACGGCCACACGGCCAACGCCACCACGGCCAGCGACAGCCAGACCACGGTCCACCCGCAACGCTGCAACACCAGCGGCAAGGCTTGCGCCGTCAGGAAGAACACCAGGAATACACAACTGTTGCCCAGCCCGAGCGCGGTGCCGACCTGGGCCGGCCCCGCCTGCACCGCCAGTTCGGTATAGGCCACGCCGTGCCAGGCCGACACAGCCGTGCCGGCGATGGCCATGGCGATGGCCAGCGGCAGCAGCAAGGCAGGGCGGTCGCTCCACACGCTGAGCAGCGCCAACACGGCAAACAGGGCCGCACTGAGCAGGGCGCTACCGCGTAGATAGGCATGCCGGTTGCCGCGACGATCGGTCCAGCGTCCGCTGGCGATGCGGCAACCCGCCGCGCCCACCTGCAACGCCGTCATCACAGCGCTGATCAAGACTACGCCGGCATTCGACGCGTCATGCAGGAAGATGCCGCCGAAGCTGATCACCGCCACCTGCGGCGCGCACAGCAGGCCGGTGCCCAGCGCCAGCCGCCACACCAGCGGATTGCGCAACGTGGACCTGGCCGATACGGGCATCTGCGTGGCAGTAGGCGCGGCTACCTGCAGCGGCGGTTCACGCAACCATCGCAAGGTCAGTGCCACGCTGGCCAGGCAGCCGGCGATCAGTACCCCATAGACGGCGCCAAAACCTGCATGCGCGGCCAGCGACGGCAACAGCAAGGCGCCGATGCCGCCACCCAACGGCACGGCGGTCTGGCGGATGCTCATGGCCAGGCCGCGTTCGCCGTCCCTGAACCAGGCCATCACCGCACGGCCGCTGGCGCCGTTGACACTGCCGCCCAGCAGGCCGGCCAGCATCAGCCCGGCACATAGCCAGAAATAAACGGCACCACCCTGCCCCGGCAAGGCCATCACGATCAACAGCCAGAGCGCGGCCACCGTGCCGAGCAGACCGGTGAGCAATACCTTGCGATCGCCGAATCGATCGGTCAGCATGCCCCACGGCAGTTCGCCCAGCGCCACGCCCAGGCTCAGCAGGCCGAGCGCCAGTCCCAGTTGCGCATTGCTGAGCTGGTACTGGGCGCGTAACACCACCGAGGTGACGGGGATGCCGGAAAAGATTGCCGAAAAACTGGCGTTGGCGGCCACGCCGGCAGCCAGCACTTTCCAGCGGTGGCGCGCCGGGACGGAAGAAACAGGGAGGGCGACGCATTGCATGGCAGGTCCTGAGAGATGGAGTGATGCGCAGTGTGGCCTGCACGTCAACGGCTTGAATGACATAATTCCTGCACTTCAAGACATCCCTATCTTTTCCCTTGCCAGGTGCGCCATGCCCGTTCGCCCCATCGCCTTCCTGATCTTCGCCGACTGCAGCATGCTCGATTTCACCGGACCGCTGTCGACCTTCGACGCGGCCAATCGGGTCTCCGGCAAGACGCTGTATCAACTCACGCTGCTGTCGGAGCCGGGCGGCCTGATCCGCAGTTCGGCCGGCGCCTGCACGCAGACCGAAGCCATCGGCAATGCCATCTTCGACACGCTCATCGTCGCCGGTGGCGGTGCGCCGCGCGAGGGGCTGGTGTCGGACGCGCTGCGGCGCTACATCCTGTACATGCAGCAACATGCGCGCCGGATTGCCGGCGTCTGCACCGGGGCCTTCGTGCTGGCCGCGGCCGGTATTCTCGACGGCAGGCACGCGACTACCCATTGGCGCATGGCGGCCAAGTTGCAGAAGATGCATCCCAAGGTGCTGGTCGACAGCGACCGGATCTATTCGCGCGATGGCGCGGTGTGGACCTCCGCCGGTATTTCGGCCGGCATCGACCTCGCCCTGGCGCTGATCGAAGACGACCACGGCGCCGAGCTGGCCCGTGCGGTGGCGCGCGAGCTGGTGGTATTCCATCGCCGCCCGGGCGGGCAATCGCAATTTTCGGCATTGCAGGAAATGGACGGCGGCAGCGATCGCATCCGTACTGCCCTCACCTTCGCGCGCGAGCATCTGCAGCAGGAATTGACGGTGGATATCCTGGCCGAAGTCGCCTGCCTGAGTCGCCGCCAGTTCGACCGCACCTTTGCCGCGGAAACCGGCCAGACGCCGGCCAAGGCGATCGAACAGATGCGCGCCGAGGCGGCACGCATCCGGATCGAAGCATCATCGGACTCACTGGACGCCATCGCCCGTGCCAGTGGCTTCGGCGATCCGGATCGCATGCGACGCGCTTTCATGCGCCTGTTCGGGCAGCCGCCGGCAAGCTTGCGCCGCCTGGCGCGGCAACGCCAGGTCGATGTGATGCCGGGTTGAGGTTCTATCTGAACGTTTATAGAAACAAACTATATTGCATTACGTTGTTTTTCCGAACGAAAGAAGTGGCTAATCTGGAGTCCAGCAACAACCGAGCGTCGTCGTTCGAAGACACGGCGCCGTTTTCATCTCACAAAAGGACATCAGCATGAACATCGCCATCATCGGCGCCACCGGCAACGTCGGTAGCCGCATCCTCGAAGAAGCCCTGCGCCGCGGCCACAAGGTCATCGCCATCGCCCGCGACGCCAGCAAGATCAAGCCGCAAGAGCAGGTCACCGCCCGCAGCGCCGACGTGCTCGACAGCGCCGCACTGGCAACCGCATTGGCTGGCGCCGATGTGGCAGTGTCCAGCGGTCGCTTCGTCAACTTCAAGGCCGCCGACCTGCTGCCGGCGGTGAAGCAGGCTGGCGTTAAGCGCCTGGCCGTGGTGGGCGGCGCCGGCAGCCTGGAAATCGCACCTGGCAAGGCCTTGATCGACCTCCCCGAGTTTCCCGCTGAATACAAGGCAGAAGCCTCGGCCGGTCGTGACTTCCTGGGCGACTTGCGCGCCGAGCAAGAACTGGACTGGACCTTCCTGTCGCCGTCGGCGCTGTTCATCGCCGGCGAGCGGTCCGGCAAGTTCCGCCTCGGCGCCAATGAACTGCTGACCGCCGCCGATGGCCGTAGCTGGATCTCGTATGAAGACTACGCCATCGCCCTGCTCGACGAACTCGAGCAGCCCAAGCATGTACGCACACGCTTTACCGTAGGTTACTGATGGGTACTCCGGCCGCATCGCTGCATTACATCCACGACCCGCTGTGCGGCTGGTGCTACGGCGCGTCGCCGCTGGTGACGGCGGCACGCGCCGTATTACCGGTGACAGCGCACGGCGGCGGCATGATGGCCGGGCGCAACCGGCGCCAGGTGACCGCCGATCTGCGCAACTACGTGATGCCGCACGATCACCGCATTGCGCAGTTGAGTGGGCAGGTATTCGGTGAACGCTATTTCAATGGCCTGCTCACCGACACCACCGCCGTCTTCGACTCGGGCCCGCCGATTGCCGCCGTGCTGGCGATGCAATCGCTCAAGGGCAATGACGCCGGGCTGGACCTGCTGGCGGCAATCCAGCGCGCGCATTATCAGGATGGACGCCGCATTTCGGACGAATCGGTGCTGGTTGCGCTGGCCGAACAGTTGGGCGCCGATGGCCAGGCCTTTGCCGCAGCCATGCAGCAACAACCGCTCGAAGCGCATTTCCAGGCGACGCGCGATTTGCTCGACCAGGTGGGCGGCCGTGGCTTCCCCACCTTCGTGCTGCAACGGGGTGAGGCGATGGAAGTAATCGAGGTGGGTCCGTGGCTGGGCCGGCCGGTCGAATGGGCTGTTTATCTTCGGGAAGCGATTGAAGACGCTGGGTCCTGACATTCGTCAGGACCCAGCATTGGCCCCGATCCTCAGACCACAATGCCCAGCGCATTCAGCTCGGCCCGAGTGTGCGCGGCATCGACATGCAGGATGCCATGCCAGCCCAGCGCTTGCGCAGCGTCCACATTGATCTTCAGGTCGTCGATGAACACCAGTTCATCCGGCTTCAGGTCAGGCAGGTGCGCGCCATAGCGCGCCAATGCGATTTCATAGATACGCGGATCGGGCTTGATGCACTTCTCGTCACCTGACACCACGATGTCCTGGAACACGTCCAGGAAATCATAGTTATCGCGCGCATACGGAAACGTCTCAGCGGACCAGTTGGTCAGGCCGAACAACGGCATGCGGCTTGCATGCAGGTCCTTCAGCAGCGTCACGCCATCGTCCAGCGGGCCGCGCAACATCTCCGTCCAGCGATCATAGAAAGCGCGAATCAATGACGCGTGCTGCGGATGCTCGGCCACCAGCAACTCGGTGCCTTCGGCGAGCGTGCGACCGGCATCCTGTTGCACATTCCACAGCGGCGAGCAGACGTCGCGCAAGAACCGGCGCCGCTCTTCGTCGTCGGCGATCAGCTGTTGATAGACATGCAGCGGGCTCCAGTCGAACAGCACGCCGCCAAAATCGAAGACGACGGCGCGAATGCCGGGGGTAGTAAGCGTCGGGTTCATGCTTGGCAATCCATGAAGAAAGGGTTGACCATTCTACTGCTCACAACGTGCGGAAGAACTCGAACAATTCCGGCACATCGGCAAAACCGACGTTGAACCGAAAACTGGCCTGCTCCGGTGTATTGAGCCGGAAGAAATCGCCCGGCGCCAGCCAGATGCCCTTCTGCCGCGCACGGTCGGCGATCTCGCGCGCCGACAGCTTGCTGTCGGCCAGCGTGGCCCAGGTGAACATGCCGCCGCGTGGCGCGGTAAAGGGAATCAGGCCGACCTCGGCCAGCCGTGCATTGAGCGTGGACTGGGCATTGAGCAGCGTCGCGTTGAGCGTTTGCACATGGCGCCGGTGATGCCCTTCGGTGAGCACGTTGTGGACCAGGCGTTCGTTGATCTCGGAATTGGTCAGCGTCAGGATCATCTTGGTGTGCACGATCTGGCGCGCCAGCTCCGGCTGGCAGGCGACGAATCCGACCCGCAGCGAGGGTGCGATGGTCTTGGAGAAACTGCCCACGTAGATCACCCGCTGCAACCCATCGAGCGCGGCCAGCATGGGGTCGGTGGGCTGGCCCAGTTCGCGGAAGATATCGTCCTCCACCACCCAGAAACCATGCCGCTCGGCCGCCTGCAACACGCGCATGGCGCAGGCCGGCGTGTAGGAAGTGCCGGTCGGATTCTGCAACACGCTGGTGGTGAAGAACAGCTTGGGACGATGCTGGCGCGCCAGCACGTCGAGCGCTTCGGCGTCGACCCCGCCCGGAATGCGCGGCACCCCGATCACGTTCAGGCCGGCCAGGCGCAGCATGGCGATCAGGTTGCAGTATCCGGGGTCGTCGATCATGACCGTGTCGCCCGGCTGCGTCATGGTGCGCACCACCAGGTCCAGCGCCTGGGTCGCACCGTGGGTGGTGAGCACCTGGTCGATCGACAGCTCCAGCGCCCAGTGGCCCAAAAACTGGGCAATCTGCTGGCGCAACGGCGCGTACCCGAAGGGATGACCATAGGCCACCTGCTGCAGGCCGGGAGAACGGATGATGCGCCGCTCGGCCTGGTGCAGGCCTTCATCGTTGAGCCACTTGCCCGGCAGCCAGCCGGCGCCGGCCTTGATCGGCACCCGGTCATCGGCAAACATCTGCGACAGCAGCCAGGCCGAGTCGATGGCCGGCTCATGGGGCGTAAAGACCGCTCGCGCACCGGCCTGGGTGGCGCGCGCGGCGACAAAGAAGCCGGCCCCGCGGCGAGCCTGCAACAGGCCGCGCGCCACCAGTTGTTCGTAGGCCTCGACCACGGTCGAGGCGCCGATGTCGTGGCTCTGCGCCAATTGCCGAACCGACGGCAGGCGTTCGCCGGAACGCAACTGGCCAGCCTCGATCAGGCGCGCCAGTTCGGCCGCCACCTGCTCGACCAGGCGGGTCGCGGTATTCCTGTGCAATTGCAGGTGCAGCTCTTCGCGCACTGACTTGGCCATGCATTCTCCGATACAGATCCGTAAAGTGTATTGCTCACCGCGACCACGCATGCCACCCGGAAAAGGCCTATAGACGGGATCCGGCCTGAAAATCCGGGATGCATGGACAGCGTCTTTCCCATCCTGCGAGTCAATACAGTTCACTGAACTTTGCAATACAGTTTCGTATGATTTTCAAAAGTGTGTCTAACAATACTGCCAGTGTCTGGCAATAATCAAGCTGTTCTCAACTTCCGCCCGCTGGTGCGCCCCATGTCTACTTCCGAACAGAAACCCGGCCTGTCTGCCTACTGGATGCCGTACACCGCCAACCGCAACTTCAAGGCCAGCCCGCGCATGCTGGTGTCGGCCGAAGGCATGCATTATCGCGACGACGCGGGCAACGCCATCCTCGACGGCACCGCCGGCCTGTGGTGCGTGCCGCTGGGTCATGGCAACCAGCGCATCGTATCGGCCGTGCAGCAGTCGGTGGCTACCCTCGACTACGCGCCGTCGTTCCAGCTGGGCCACCCGTCGGCCTTCGAATTGGCCGAGCGCCTGAAGGCCTATACCGGCAATCGCTTCGGCCATGTGTTCTATACCGGCTCGGGCTCGGAGTCGGTCGATACCGCGCTCAAGATCGCGCTGGCCTATCACCGCGTGCGCGGCAACGCCACCCGCACCCGCCTGATCGGTCGCGAACGCGGCTATCACGGCGTCGGTTTCGGCGGCATGTCGGTGGGCGGCATCGGTGGCAACCGCAAGACCTTCAGCACGGCATTGATCGCCGGCGTGGATCACCTGCCGCATACCCACAACCTTGAAAAGAATGCCTTCACCAAGGGCGAACCTGAAGTCGGCGCCAACCTGGCCGACGAACTGGAACGCCTGGTCGCGCTGCACGACGCCTCCAACATCGCCGCCGTGATCGTCGAACCGGTAGCCGGATCGACCGGTGTGCTGGTACCGCCCAAGGGTTACTTGAAGCGCCTGCGCGAGCTGTGCACCAAGCATGGCATCCTGCTGATCTTCGACGAAGTCATCACCGGTTTCGGCCGCCTGACGACACCGTTCGCGTTCGACTATTTCGACGTCGAACCCGACATCGTCACCACCGCCAAGGGTCTCACCAACGGCGTGGTGCCGATGGGCGCGGTGTTCGTCAAGAAGGAAATCCACGATGCCTTCATGGAGGGGCCGGCCGGCATCGAACTGTTCCACGGCTACACCTATTCGGGCCATCCGCTGGCCTGTGCTGCGGGCCTGGCGTCGCTCGACAGCTTCGAACAGGACGGCGTGCTCGACAATGCCAAGGCCGTGGCCGACTACTTCCAGGAAGCGGCCCATTCGCTGCGCGGCCTGCCGCACGTGATCGACATCCGCACCATCGGCTTGATCGCCGGCATCGAACTGTCGTCCATCGAAGGCAAGATCGGCGCGCGCGCCTATGATGCTTTCGTGCGCGCTTTCAACGATGGCATCCTGATTCGCGTCACCGGCGACATCATCGCGCTGTCGCCACCGCTGATCATCAACCGCCAGCAGATTGATGAACTGTTCGGCAAGCTGGGCGCGATCCTCAAGACGCTGGCCTGATGACATCGAAAACGGCATGAGTGACTCATGCCGTTTTCGTTAGTGCAGGATGTTGGTGCAGGGACCGTAGCAGTTGGTGCAATGCCGCTGTCGATCGAGATGAAAATGCACCTTGATATCGACGCAAATTTTTCAGCCCGCCAGGAGATGATAAGACCCACACTCGGGTACAGAAAATAGTTAGAAAAAACCTGCCTGCAGACTGGTGGATACACACCGGCGCACGATCAACAGGTCAGAAAATAATAGTGGAGACAAGCCCATTTGAGCATGCCCTTCCCGCACGCCTTCCTGCGCCCTGCGCAGCACGCGTCGCGTCCTCGTTGCAGCCATTTTTTCCGCGCTTTCCTGCGGAGGATTGCAGGCGTCCGTATACTCCGTTCACCTCGTATTTTGCGTCGATTTCCATGGCTGTTAGGCATGGAACTTGCGTTGATTTGCCGTTGATGTTTTCGTAGATGACACCTTTCGATTCTTAATTTTTCTGGAGATGTGAACATGACCAGCCGTCGCGATTTTCTGAAGCTTTCTGCACTGGCCGCACCGGGCGCACTGTCCTTCACCGATGTGTTCGCGCAGGCCGACGCCATTTCGTTCGGTTGCCCGGTGCCGATGTCGGGCCCCTTCGCCGCCAACGGAAAATTCGCCGACATGGGCATGAAGCTGGCGCTGCAGAAATACGGCAAGGTGCTGGGCAAGAGCACCAGCTACGTGACGCTGGATACCGAAGGCAAACCTGCCACGGCGGTACGCAAGATGCAGGAGAGCATCGAGAAGGGCACCCGCTTCTTCGCCGGCGGCATCCTCTCGGGCGAGGCGCTGGCCATGGGCAAGGAAGCCGACAAGGCAGGCGGCATCTTCATCACCACCGCCGGCGCCGACGAGATCACCGGCACCGATTGCAATCGCTCCACCTTCCGCTGGTCGGTGCCGACCTTCGGTGCGGTCGAGCAGACCGTGCGCCCGCTGCTCGAAAAGCTGCCTAACGCCAAGCGCTGGTACACCATCACGCCGCAATACGTGTTTGGCGAAGGCCTGCTGTCGGCGGCCAAGGCGATCTTCAAGGAAAAGGGCATCGAGCACGTCGGCAACAGCTATCACTCGCTGACCGAAAAGGAATTCTCGGGCTACCTGACCAACGCCATGGCGGCCAAGCCCGATGTGCTGCTGTTGCTCAACTTCGGTTCGCAATCGTCGGACACGCTGCGCCAGGCGGTCAGCTTCGGCATGAAGAACAACTGTACGATCCTGATGGCCTGGGCCTCGGGCCTGGAACAGTTCGAGACGCTGGGCGCCGACATCTGCGACGGCGTGTACTTCGGCGCGCAGTACTGGCACGCCATCGATTCGCCCTTCAACAAGGAATTCACCAAGCTGGTCAATGACACGCTGAAGATCGAACCGAACTACAGCCTGGCGGGTTCCTACATCTGTACCAAGATCATGCTCGACGCCATCATCAAGGCCAACAGCACCGATCCCAAGGCGGTCATCGCGGCCATGGAAGGCATGAAGTACGAAGGCCTGACCGGCACCGAAGAGATCCGCAAGAGCGATCACCAGGTCATCAAGAACTACTACCTGCTCAAGGGCAAGGCGAAGTCGAAGATGACCAACAAGAACGACTATGCCGACATCATCTCGTTCGGCAAATCGTTCCTGGCGCCCGAAAAGACGCAGTGCAAGCTCTAAAGGCCTGGCGGCGGCGACCCTCGGTCGTCGCCGGTGTCGCCCATTGATTTCCGTCACGAGGTTTCATGAATATCTATCTGCTGCAGATCGCCAATGGCATCGGTATCGGCATGCTTTACTTCCTGCTGGCGGTCGGCCTGTCGATCGTGTTCGGGCTGCTGCGCTTCGTCAATTTCTCGCACGGGGCATTCTTCCTGCTGGGGGCTTACCTGTGCTTCCAGATGAGCGACTGGGGCCTCGATTTCTGGTGGTCGCTGCTGGTGGCGCCACTGGTGGTGGGCGCCTTCGCCTATGTGGTCGAGCGCTTCGTGCTGCGCCATGTGTATGCGCTGCCGCACCACTTCCATATTCTCTTCACCGTCGGCCTGGCGCTGGTGCTGCAGGAGGCAGTGATCTCGATCTGGGGCCCGCTGGGCAACAATGTGTCGCCGCCCGACCTGCTGCAGGGCGTGGTGATGGCGGGCGGATTCGTCTATCCCAAGTACCGCTTGTTCGTGATCGGCTTCACCGCCGTGCTGGCGGTGGTGCTGTGGTGGGTGCTGGAAGGCACGCGGCTGGGCGCCATCGTGCGCGCCGGTAGCGAGTCGACCGAGATGGTGTCGCTGCTGGGCCTGAACATCAACCGCATCTTCAGCCTGGTGTTTGCGCTGGGCGCGGCCACCGCCGGCCTGGCCGGGGCACTGGCCGCGCCGATCCGCGGCGCCGATCCGTTCATGGGCGTGGAAGCGCTGGGGATTGCGTTCGTGGTGGTGGTCATCGGCGGGCTCGGCAGTTTTTCGGGAGCGCTGATCGGCGGCATCCTGGTGGGTATCGTGCAAAGCGTGATGAGCACCGTCTGGTCCGAGGGCGCGCACCTGATGATCTACATCGCCATGGCGGCGGTCATGCTGTTGCGGCCCAATGGCTTGCTCGGCCGGCCCGGCGCGGCGTAAGGGGATCCCATGAAACATTTCGTTCATTTTCGTTATACCTTGCTGGCCGCGGCGGTGGCGCTGCTGCTGCCGCTGACGGTCGGCTCCGGCACCCTGGCCACCGAAGTGCTGGTGTTTGCGCTGGCCGCGCTGGGCTGCAACCTGCTGTTGGGCTACACCGGCCTGATGTCGTTCGGCCAGGGCATCTTCTTCGGCGTGGGCAGTTATACCGCCGGGGTCGTGCTGCTCAAGCTGAAGGCGCCGTTGCTGGTGACACTGGCGCTGTCGGCCGGTGGCGGTGCGGTGGTGGCGTTGCTGGTGGGCTGGTTCTCGATTCGCCAGCGCGGCACTTACTTCGTGATGCTGACACTGGCCTTCGCGCAGATGTTCTACTTCCTGGCCTATACGATGAAGGATGTCACCGGCGGCGACAACGGCCTGCTCGACATCGCGCGCCCGCCGCTGACGCTGTTCGGCCAGACGCTGCTGCCGACCACGTCCTCGTGGCAGTACTACACGGTGGTGGCCATCATCTTCGTGCTGGTGTTCTGGCTGTTGCAGCGGATCGTCGATTCGGTGCTGGGCCGTACCCTGCTGGCGGTGCGCGACAACGAGGCGCGCGCCTCGGCGGTGGGCTATGACGTGCGGCTGCTGAAGCTGGCCGCGTTCATCATCTCGGGCGCCGTCACCGGCCTGGCCGGTGGCCTGCATGCCATGATGACCGGCGTGGCGCCGCTGTCGAACATCGAATATCACACCAGCGAATCGATCCTGGTGATGACCGTCATCGGCGGCACCGGCAACCTGTTCGCGTCAGTGCTGGGGGCAGCATTCTACGTGCTGGCCGGCAACTGGCTGTCGAGCCTGTGGCCGCGCTGGCTGATGCTGCTGGGCTTCCTGCTGATCGCGGTAAGCCTGTACATGCACAAGGGCTTGTTCGGGCTGGCCGTGAAGTTGATCAACATGGTTCGTCCCGCGCGCACCGAGGAGAAACATTCATGAGTACCCCCATCCTCCAGGCGCACAAGGTCACCAAGCGCTACGGCAAATTCACGGCGGTCAACGGCGTCACGCTCGACATCATGCCCGGCACCGTGCATTCGGTGATCGGCCCCAACGGCGCCGGCAAGACCACCTTGTTCCATACCCTCACCGGCACCACTCCGATCACCGAGGGCAGCATCAAGGTCGAAGGCGAGGAAGTATCGCACCTGCCGGGGCATCGCCGGGTACGCCGTGGCCTGGCGCGCTCGTTCCAGGTCACCAGCCTCTTTCCCAACCTGAGCGTGTGGGAAAACCTGCGACTGGCGGCGCAGGGATGCCGTCCCTTCGCCGCGCTGAATCCGTGGAAGCGCGCCGAGCAGATGCACGCCGCCTGCGAGCTGGCCGATCGCCTGGTCGAGCGGCTGTCGCTGCAGGCGGTGGCGCAACGGCTGTCGTCGGAGCTGTCGCATGGCCAGCAGCGTCGCCTTGAAGTCGGCATGGCGATGGCCGGACAACCCAAGGTAATCTTCCTGGACGAGCCGACCTCGGGCATGGGGATCGACGACATCGGCGACATGAAGCGCCTGATCCACGGGCTGCGCGACGACTATACGGTGGTGCTGATCGAACACAACATGGATATCGTGATGGACATCTCCGACCGCATCACCGTGATGCAACTGGGCCAGATACTGGCGCAGGGCAAACCCGACGAGATCCGCAGCGACGAGCGGGTGCGCCGGGCCTACCTGGGCAGCATGATCACCGGAGGCCGCGCATGATCCTGCAAGTCGAGGAAGTCCATGGCTACTACGGCAAGAGCCACATCCTGCAGGGCGTGTCGCTGCAGGTCGATGCGGGCGAGGTGATTACCCTGCTGGGCCGCAATGGCGCCGGCAAGACCACCACCCTCAAGAGCATCGTGGGCGTGGTGCCGCCGGCCCCCGGACGGGTCGTGTTCGACGGCCAGGAGGTGGGCAGCCTGCCGCCGCACAAGATCGCCGCGCGCGGCGTGTGCCTGGTGCCGGAGCATCGCGGCATCTTCAAGCTGCTCACGGTGGAAGAAAACCTGACCATGGCAGCCCGCCGCGAATCGGCCTGGGGCCTGGAAGACGTGTACAAGATCTTTCCCCGCCTGAGGGAGCGCCGCAAGAATGGCGGTGGCCAGTTGTCAGGTGGCGAGCAGCAGATGCTGGCCATCGCCCGCGCGCTGATGACCAATCCGCGCCTGTTGATGCTCGACGAACCGGTGGAAGGACTGGCGCCGGTGATCGTCGACGAGATCGTGGCGCAGATCAAGCTGATCAAGGCGACCGGCATCCCGATCATCCTGGTCGAGCAGAACCTGGAAGTCTGTACCCAACTGGCCGACCGGCATTACATCATCGAGCAGGGCCGCGTGGTCTACACCGGCACCAATACTGAATTCCTGGCCGACGACGGCGTCAAGGACCGCTACCTGGGCGTGAACCTGGCCGCGTAGACCATCATTTAATGGAGTCATCATGAACACAACTAGCACCCCGACCCAAGCCGCCTTGCGCATCGATGGCAAGCGCCTCTGGGATTCGCTGATGGAACTGGGCCAGATCGGCGGCACCGCCAAGGGCGGCGTCTGCCGGCTGGCGCTGACCGACCTCGATCGCCAGGGCCGCGACCTGGTGACGTCATGGGCCCGCGCCGAGGGCATGAGCGTGGTGGTCGACCAGATCGGCAACATCTTCATGCGACGTGACGGGCGCAACAATGCGCTGCCGCCGGTGATGACCGGCTCCCACATCGACACCCAGCCTACCGGCGGCAAGTTCGATGGCAACTATGGCGTGCTGGCCGGCATCGAGGTGATCCGTACGCTCAACCAGCACAACATCCAGACCGAGGCGCCCATCGAGGTGGCGGTGTGGACCAACGAAGAAGGTTCGCGCTTCGTGCCGGTGATGATGGGCTCGGGCGTGTTCTGCGGCGCCTTCACGCTGGAGCACGCCTACAACGCCACCGATGTCGACGGCAAGAAGGTGCGCGACGAACTGGAACGCATCGGTTACATCGGCGAACAGACATGCGGCGACCATCCCATCGGCGCCTACTACGAGGCGCATATCGAGCAGGGTCCGGTGCTGGAAAACGCCGACACCGTCATCGGCGTGGTGCCGGCGGTGCTGGGCCTGTCGTGGTACGACTGCACGGTGACCGGTTTCGAGTCGCATGCAGGCCCGACGCCGATGGAAATCCGCAAGGACGCGCTGCAGGTCTCCACTTACATCATGCAGGAGGTGGTGGCCATCGCCAATCGCTATCCGCCCTACGGTCGCGGCACGGTCGGCCAGGTGCAGGTGATGCCCAACAGCCGCAACGTGATTCCGGGCCAGGTGAAGTTCTCGGTCGATCTGCGCAACGTCAATGACGAAACGCTCAACCGCATGCACGAAGACCTGCTCGCCACTATCGAGGCGACACGCCAGAAGACGGGCCTGAAGATCGAACTGGAACGGGTGTCGTACTTCCCGCCCTGCCCGTTCCACCCGGACTGCGTGGACAACGTGCGCGACGCCGCCGAGGCGCTCGGCTACAAGACCATGGACGTGGTCTCGGGCGCCGGCCACGATGCGATCTATGCCGCGCGCCTGGCGCCGGCCGGCATGATCTTCGTGCCCTGCAAGGATGGCGTGAGCCATAACGAAATCGAAGATGCCCAGCCCGACCATCTGGAAGCCGGCTGCAACGTGCTGCTGCAGGCGATGCTGGCCAGCGCCGGCGTGGTCGATGGAGGCCGCGCATGAAGATCGTCATCGCCCGCATGAACCACGAAACCAATACCTTCTCGCCGATTCCGACGCCGCTGGCGGCGTTCGACCCGCAATGGGACGAAGCCGCCCGCAGCAACCAGAAAGGCGCACTGACTGCGATGGGCGCCTTCCTCGATATCGCCGAGGGGATCGCCGCCGAGATCGTCACGCCGCTGGCGGCCTGGGCCAATCCCAGTGCGGCGGTGGCGGCTGACGCCTATACGTTGATGTGCGACGCCATCGTGCGCGCAGTCGGCCAGGGCTGCGACGCCATCATGCTCGACCTGCACGGCGCGATGGTGGCCGAGAATGCCGACGACGGCGAAGGCGCGCTGCTGGAGCGCATCCGCCAGGTGGCGCCCGATACGCCGATGACGGTGGCGCTGGACCTGCACGGCAACGTCACGCAGAAGATGGTCGCGCACGCCGACATCATCGTCAGCTTCAAGACCTACCCGCACATCGACATGTACGAGACCGGCGAACATGCCGGCCGTCTGTTGCTGGATCTGCTGGCGCGGCGCGCACATCCGGTGATCGGCTGGCGGCAAATACCGCTGCTGTCGGCCACGCTCACCAGCAACACCTCGGCCTCGGCCATGCAGCGCGCGGTGCAGGCGGCGCAACAGGCCGAGCAGGAACCGGGCATATTGGCAGTGTCGGTGCTGGCCGGTTTTCCGCTGTCCGATTTTCGCGATGCCGGCATGTCGGTGGTGGTGGTCGCCGATGGCGACGCCGCGCTGGCCGATACGGTCGCCGAGCGCATTGCGCGCCGCATGTGGGAAGAGCGCGTCGACTTCGTCTACGACAGCCTGCCGCTGGCGCAATCGCTGGCCCAGGCGCGCGAACGCAGCCGGGGACCAGGCACCGGTCCGGTGCTGCTGCTGGACCATAGCGACAATGTGATGTCGGGCGGCACCTGCAACACCATGGACGTGCTGGAGGCCGCACTGGCGGCCGGCCTGGAAGGCATTGCCGTGGGCCCCATCAGCGACCCCGAAGCGGTGGCGCAGATGATCGCCGCGGGGCTCGATGCCCAGGTGACGCTGGCAGTGGGCAACAAGGTGCCGCTGACGCAGCAAGGCATCACCAAGGTGCCGCCGGTGCTGACCGGGCGCGTGGCCGCCATCAGCGATGGCCGCTTTACCGTGACCGGCCCGATCTATACCGGTTCGACCATACAGATGGGCCGCAGCGTGCTGTTCGATATCGGCGCGGCCCGCATCGTGGTGACCGAGGAGCGGGTCGAGCCCTATGACACCGGCGTATTCACCAGCCTGGGGCTGGACCCGGCGCAGCAGTCGTTTCTGATCCTGAAGTCGCGCATGTATTGCCGGCCGGTGTTCGTGCCGATCAGTCGCGGCCTGGTCGAATGCGATTCCGACAGTGGCGGCCCCACCAGCGCCAACCTGAAGCTGTTCCCGATTGCCAAGGTGCGACGTCCGATCTATCCGCTCGATGCGGACATGGATTGGTAAGGATGCGACCATGAGCGCCAGGCCCGCTGCGGCCAGGGTGATGCTGGTATTGCTGGGCCTGCTGTGGGGCCTGAACTGGCCGGCGGTCAAGATCTCGCTGTCGGGCGTATCGCCCTGGGCCTTGCGCAGCACCGGGCTGGGCGTGGCCGCCTGCACGGTGTTCGCGCTTGGCCTGCTGCGGCGACGACCGATGAGACTGCCGCGTGGTCGCGAGCGACTACACGTGGTGGTCGCCGGTCTGCTCAACGTGGCCCTGTTCAATATCCTGCTGACGTTTGCGCAGTTGGGCGCGGCCACCTCGCGGGTGGCCATCATTACCTATTCGATGCCCCTGTGGGCCACGCTGGCGGCGCGCCTGGTGCTGGGCGAACGACTCGACGCGATGCGCGTCGGCGGCCTGACGCTGGGGGCGGTGGGCCTGGCGGTGCTGTTGTGGCCGCTGATGGCCAGCGGTCTGCCACCCGGCATCCTGCTGGCCTTGGGCGCGGCCATCTCGTGGGCCGCCGGCACGGTCTACATGAAATGGGCCAGGCTGAGTGCCGAACCGCTGGCGCTGGCGGGTTGGCAACTGCTGATTGGGGCGGTGGTAGCGTTGACGGGACTGTTGTCGTTCGAGCACGGCCGGCATTTTCCGCCCTGGAGCGAGATCGATGCCCGGCTGCTGCTGGCGCTGGGCTATCACATCCTGTTCGGCATGGCCGCAGCGCACGTGCTGTGGTTCTCGATCGTGGCGCGCATGCCTGCCGGCGTGGCCGCACTGGGCACGCTGCTGGTGCCGGTGGTGGGCGTGACGGGGGCGGTGCTGCTGCTGGGCGAGCGCCCGGCGCTCACCGACCTGGCGGGATTTGCGTTGATCTTCTGCGCCGCGCTTTGCGTGTTGTTGCCGGGGCGGCGGCGCATGCCCCGATAAATCAAAAAGCCGTTCGGTCGCAGGACTGAACGGCTTTTTCTTTGCACCATGCGATACCTGGAAGATCAGGCCGCTGCCAGCGCTTTCTCCAGCAACTGGTGCAATTCGGCAAACTGCGGCGCGCCGACATAGCGCTTGATGATGTTGCCGTTCTTGTCGATCACGAAGGTGGTCGGGGTCAGCTTGACGTCGCCGAAGGCGTTGGACAGCTTGTCCTGGGTGTCCAGCGCTACCTGGAACGGCAACTTGCGGGTCTCGGTGTAATTCAGCACGTAGTTCGGCGGATCGTAGCTCATGGCGATGGCGACGAAGTCGAGCCCGCTTTCCTTGTACTTGTTATAAGTCTCGATCATCTGCGGCATCTCACCCACGCAGGTGGTGCAGCTGGTGGCCCAGAAGTTGACCATCACGACCTTGCCGCGCAGGTCCTTCAAGGCCACTTGCTTGCCATCGAGACGGGTAAAGGTGACGTCCGGCGCGGCGTGGCCGGTATTGATCTTGAAATAGGCGAAGGCGGCGGCGGCCGCGATCACCGCCACGGCGACCAGCTTGATCCAGAGACCGCGTGACGAAGTTGCCTGTGCTTGCATGTTGTTGCTCCCATGGCGCAGATGCGCGAGTAGCGCCATTATAGTCGCGCGCACCGATTCGTGCGGAGCACCCCACAGACGTGCAAACCGCCGGACAGGCCGGCGGTTTGATCTGCATCATGCAAACGATTCAGTCACGCAACAACGTCAGCTGGTCGACTTATTTTCGCTGGCAGGCTTGCGCTGGTAGTTCTGCAGTTCGTCTTCAGAGATGTACTCGAACAGCGTGATGACCTTTTGCACGCTCGATACGCCGCTGGCGATCTGGGCGGCGCGCTGGCCTTCACGTTGTGTCACGCGTCCCATCATGTAGACGATGCCGCGTTCGGTAGTGATCTTGAAGGCGCTGGAATACAGCGTCTTGTCGTCCACCAGGCTGGCCAGCACCTTGCTGGTGATGAGCGCATCGCTGGAGCGATCCGAGAAACCAGACGACGGGCCCACTGCCAATTCGTTGAATACGCCTTCGACATTGCCCAGGGCGCGTGCTTCGCGTTCGGCAGCCGCCTTGGAGTTTTCGTCCGGCACTTCGCCCGACAGCAACACCTTGCGATTGAACGCGGTGACGTTGACATGCGAACCGGCAGCCACCACCTCGGGGATACGGGTTTCACCCTTGACCACGATTGACTTGTCTTCGGTCTGCGCGCCCAGCGTGCGACGGTCGGTCGCCGCGAAAGTGGTCGCCAGGGCGCCGCCGGCAAATACCGCGAAGCATCCCTGCAGGCTCAGGGCCAGCATGCCGCCCAATGCCACCGCCGCCAGCGGGCGACGGGTCTTGACCCAAAACGATCGTGCTTCATTCATGCGCATCATCTCCAAATAGCGCGACGTCGATACCGTCGCAAATGCAGTGCAAGGTCACCAGATGCACTTCCTGAATGCGCGCGGTACGTTCATGCGGCACGCAGATGTGTACATCGGCATCAGTCAAGATCTTGCCGATGGCGCCGCCCGTCTTGCCGGTCAGGGCCACCACGCGCATGTCGCGCTCGTGTGCCACTTCGATCGCCGCCAGGACGTTGCCCGAATTGCCCGAGGTGGAAAACGCCAGCAAGACGTCACCCGCCTGGCCAAAGGCCTGGACCTGTTTCGAGAAGATTTCCCGGTAGCTGTAATCGTTGCCGACTGCGGTGAGGATGGAGGTGTCGGTAGTGAGGGCAATCGCAGGCAGTGGCAACCGCTCGCGTTCGAACCGTCCCACCAGTTCGGCCGCGAAGTGCTGGCTGTCTGCAGCCGAACCACCGTTGCCGCAAGCAAGAATCTTGTTGCCATTCGACAGCGCCGTGAACATAAGTTCAATCGCCTGTTCGATCGGTTGCGCCAGTACCTGGGCAGCCTTCAGCTTCAGGTCGGCGCTTTCCTGAAAGTGGGCGATGATGCGAGGATTTGTCATAGTGCGTGGATTATAGTTGAGTCGACCGGCTTCGATCCGCTCGAATCGTAAAGAATGGATGGCGGGCGAGCGCCCATGATACTCCTGAGCGCGCCGGGATTCACGCTTCGATGGCGTGCCGCAGCCATTCCAGGCGGCCTGCTTCGATGGCAATGACGTCGAAGCGACAGGCCGGGATCTGGCCGTAGCGCTGCAGGAAATGCTGGGCCGCAACAATCAGCCGCCGCTGCTTGGCCGGCGTAATGCTGGCCAGCGCGCCGCCGTGTGAAACGCCGGCCCGGGCGCGTACCTCGACGAACACCAGCGAGTCACCGTCCTGCATGACCAGGTCGATCTCGCCTCCCTTGCAGCGAAAATTGCGTTCCAGCAGGCGCAGGCCATGCTGTTGCAGATGCGCCAGCGCCTGGTCTTCGGCATGGTCGCCGATGCGCTGGCGGGCAGTACGGCGGTCGAGCGCATCACGCCAGCGCTGCAGCAGCGCCACCGATCAGTACTGGTCGGCGGTGGGAACCGGCCAGCCATCCCGATAGACGGCCTGGGTTTCCTGGCGCTGGAAGTAGGTCGTGCCGCCCCCCACCAGGTTGACATTGAGCCGGCCGGTGACGCCATCGAGGTCGAAGCCGGAACGCTGCAGGGAAATCTCATAGGCAATGCGGTAGGCATCGATGCCCAGCGCATATAGCCGCGCCAGGTCGGCATTGGGACGCTCGCCGTCGGCCATGGCCGGACGCGGGTAGCGCGCCACCGCACTCTGGTCGGGTTGCAATTGCCAGGGGATGTCGATCAGGCGCACGCCGTCCAGTTCGGGCATCTTGTCATTCGGGTTGTCGCGATTGAGCGTATACGGGTTGATCTGCGAGGTGCCGTAGATCGGCAGTTCGGTGCCGATGGCGCTGCGCAGCTGCAACGTCTGTGCGGCATCCAGCGCGGCGAAGATCAGCGCCGGCTTCTCTTGCTCGATACGACGTGCCAGCTGGGCCAGACCGGGTGCGCTCAAGACGTTGCCGGGGGTGCTCAGCTCCAGCACCTCGGCTTGCATGCCGAGCTGGCGGGCGGTGACCTGGAAGGCCCGCACCGCGCGCTTTTGCCACGCCACCGAAGTGGATACGGCAAAGATCTTGCCGGGGGTCTTTTCCTTTTCGACCCAGTTGGCGACCTGGCGCGCCTCGTCGTCGATTGACAAGCCGATGGTCAGCATCAGCGGCGGCAGGCGTTGCTCGCTGTCGGGTGGCAGATCGGGCTGGGCCAGCGCCACGGTAGGCTTGCTGACACGACCGCTCTGGATGATCGAGGTGACCGCGCTGCGCGACAGCGGCCCGACCAGGATATCGAACTTGGCCGAGGCGTCGTCATAGGCGCGCTGCATGTCGGCGGCACTGTCGCCGGTCTCGATGATGGAGAGCTGGATGTTTTCCTTCTGGCGCGAATAGGCGGTCAGGAAACCGGTGCGCACGGCATCGGCGGCAGCGCCGAACATGCCGCCCCGGTTGGGCAGCAGCAGCGCCATGCGGGTCGGTGTGATCGCCGACAGGGTCGGCGCGACTGGCGCGGCGACGCCGGAGGGGGCCGGGCTCGACACGTTCGGCGCCGCCACCGCTGGTCCGGCCTGGGCCAGCAGGGGTACACTGTGGGCTGTATCGCCTGCGGCCAGCGCCGGAGCCGCCTGCATTGCCAGAACCAGCAAGGTCGCCAGCGCCGCCGTTCTCGCCGTTGCACGCGCCGCTGCGCACGCCGCCATTTTCAATCCAGTGAACATCACGCCTCTCCCAATGAACCAGAATTCGAGCGCAGCCGCTTCCCTCCTGCCAGATCCCGCACAGCAAACCTATCCGGTGTCGGCATTATATGTGCTGGCCACGCCCATCGGAAATGTCTGCGACATCACGCTGCGCGCGTTGCACCTGCTGTCGATGGCCGACGCCGTGGCCTGCGAGGATACGCGCAATACCAGCCAGCTGCTGCAGCGCTACGGCATGAACCGACCGCTGCTCGCCGCGCACCAGCATAACGAACGCGAAGTGGCCGCCAAGATCGTCGAGCGGTTGCAGGCCGGACAACGCATTGCGCTGGTGTCGGATGCCGGCACGCCCGCCGTATCGGACCCCGGCGCGCGCATCGTCGACGCGGTACGCGCCGCCGGTTTGCGGGTGATCCCGCTGCCGGGTCCGTCGGCGGCGGTGACGGCCTTGTCGGCTTCGGGCTTGCTGGACGAGCAGTTCCAGTTCGTCGGCTTCCTGCCATCCAAGGCGCGCCAGCGCGAAAGCGCACTGCAGGCGCTGGTGAGTGTCCAGGCAACCCTGGTGTTCTACGAAGCGCCGCACCGCATCGTCGAGACCACCGACGCCATGCTGCAAGTATTCGGACCGCAACGTCGGGTAGTGCTGGCGCGCGAACTGACCAAGCTGTTCGAAGACATCCATCGCTGCGAACTGGGCCAGGCGCCGGCCTGGCTGCAGGAAGACGCCAACCGCCAGCGCGGTGAATTCGTGGTGCTGTTAGAAGGTGCGCCGGCGGGCGATAGCGACCTCGAGCAGGTCGAGGCCGAACGGGTGCTGCGCATCCTGCTGGAAGAGTTGCCGCTGAAACAGGCCGCCTCGCTGGCCGCGCAGATCACCGGCCAGAAGAAGAACGCGCTCTACGACCGCGCATTGCAACTCAAGGATGAAGCCTAGTGCACCGAGCTTTTTGACAGGTTCAGCACCAGCACGCCGGCAATGATCAGGCCCATGCCGATGATGGCGGTCAGGTCCAGCTTCTGGCCGAACAGTACCCACGCCACCGCCGAGATCAGCACGATGCCCAGGCCCGACCAGATCGCATAGGTGATCCCCACGGGAATGGTACGCAGCGTGACCGACAAAAAGTAAAACGCCAGGCCATAACCCACCACCACCGCCACCGATGGCCACAGGCGTGAGAAACCGTCCGAGGCGCGCAAGGCCGAGGTGGCGATGACTTCGGAAACAATGGCGATACCGAGTGCCAGATAGGGATGCATCAGCTGGGTCCTAGCGTTCGACGATGAAGGGCGTGCCGGCGCTGCGCTGACGCACCAGCATGGCCGCATTCTGTGCTTCCGGGCGGGTCGGGTATGGGCCCGCATACAGACGATAGAGGCCGTTGACCTGCACCGCCTGCAGGCTGTCGATCACGCCCGACAGACCCGGCAACAACTTGTCGCGGGCCACCAGCGCGTTGGCTTCTTGCGAATAGGCGCCGAACTGCAGGTAATAGCCGGCCGACAGAGGCACCGCCTGTGGCATCGCAGGCGATGGCGCCGAGCCGCTGGCCACCGCATTGATGATGCCGCCGCCACCGGTCAGTCCGGCGCCGTTGGCGCTGCTGCTGGTGGTCGCATTGATGGGCTGCACGGCTGCAACGGTGGGCTGCGGGGCCATGTTCTGGGCCGTGACCGAATTAATGCTGACCGGTTCGGTGCTGACGCCGGCGACGCTGGTGACGCTGCCGTTGCGACGCGCCTCCGACATGCGCTGCGCCTCTTCAGGCAAGATCCGTTCGACTTCCAGTTCACTGCTGCCGGTACCGAGATAACCCAGCTTCAGCGCCGCCGTATACGACAGGTCGATGATGCGGCTGGAATGGAAGGGGCCGCGGTCGTTCACCCGCACGATCACCTGCTTGCCGGTCTTGAGATTGGTCACTCGGGCATACGAGGGAATCGGCAGTGTCGGGTGGGCGGCGGTCATCTTGTACATGTCGTACAGCTCGCCCGAGGACGTCTTCTGGCCATGGAATTTCTTGCCGTACCAGCTGCCGATGCCACGCTGGATGAAAGGCTGGGTATCGGTGATGGGCACATAGGTCTTGCCAAAGACGGCATAGGGCCGGCTGGCCGCGCGCGAGACCGGCTCGACCTGCGGCTCGGCGTCGGCCACATCGAGCAAGCCGTCCGGCACATGGTCGCCCGGACCATCATCCTTGTAATAACCACCACGCCCGGAACCTGCCGCCGGCAAGGCCGGCGCATTGGAAGGCCGGCTGGCGCCAGCGGTCTTGGCCGGTGTCGGTGTGGCCACCGGCGCCGCCTGCTGGGGCGGGGCGCTGCTGCAGGCCACCAGCAACACCGGCACGGCCAACGCCAGCAGGCGCAGCAAGGCTTGGCCGCTGGTCGAATATTGTCCGATTGATATTGATCGCATTGCTATCCTTGTGCGGGCAGGCCAATGTGTCCGGCCAGAATTTTTTTCGCCACGATACCAGAACGCGTTACCCAACGGCTGACAACTCGTCAGTAGCCAAGTTCAAGCCGCCCGGTAGTCCTCAGGTCTGGACTAACTTGCGGTGCCGTTGAATGCTCATCAATATGCCCGCCCCCAGCCCCAGCGTCACCAGGGCCGTGCCGCCATAGCTCATGAACGGCAGCGGCACGCCCACCACCGGCAGGATGCCGCTGACCATGCCCATGTTCACAAAGGCGTAGGTGAAGAACATCATCGTGATGGCGCCCGCCAGCAGCCGCGTAAACAGCGTTGGCGCGTTGGCCGCGATCATCAGGCCGCGCCCGATCAGCAGCAGGTACAGCAACAGCAGCACCAGGTTGCCGATCAGGCCGAATTCTTCCGAGTAGACCGAGAAGATGAAGTCGGTGGTGCGTTCGGGGATGAATTCGAGGTGGGTCTGGGTGCCCATCAGCCAGCCCTTGCCGGCCACCCCGCCGGAACCGATGGCGATGGTCGACTGGATGATGTGGAAGCCCTTGCCCAGCGGGTCCGAGGTGGGGTCGATCAGCATCATCACGCGCTGGCGCTGGTAGTCGTGCAGGAATGACCACACCACCGGCAGGCTGGCCGCGCCGGCCACGAACAGCGCCACCAGGATCTTCCAGGACAGGCCTGCAAAGAAGATCACATAGAACCCGGCGGCCAGCACCAGCAGGCCGGTACCGAGGTCAGGCTGGCGAATGATCAGGAAGGCCGGCACCAGCAGCAGCAACGCCGCCACCACAAAGGCGTGCCAGCGCAACATGCCTTCGCGCTTCTGGAAATACCAGGCCAGCATCAGCGGCATGGCGATCTTCATGATCTCGGACGGCTGCACCACCATGCCGACGTTGAGCCAGCGGCGCGAGCCCTTCTTGATGATGCCAAACAGCGCCACCGCGATAAGCAGGGTCACGCCCACCGTATAGACCGGCACCGCCAGCCGCAACAGCAGCTGCGGCGAGACGTTGGCGGCGACCCACATGACGATGAAGGCGATCAGGATGTTGCGCAGCTGGTCCTCGACCCGGCCCGGGAAGTTCATGCCGGCCGAGTAGAGCGTCACGATGCCCACCGACAGGATCAGGAACACGATCAGCGACAGCGCACCGTCAAACACGATCAGGTGCGGCTTGATGACTTGCCACAGCGGGGGTCGTTGCAGGCTCATGCCGGCTCCCTTGCTTGGTCCGCAGCGCACAGCGCCAGGCGGTAATGGTGTTGATGCATGTCAGTCCTGCGGTACGTCCGGCGGGACTGTCGGGGTGATGCTGCTGTCTTCGGCGGCCTCGGTGGGGGCTTCGGTCACCGGCTCGGCGGGCGCCACCGACTTGATCGGTTCATTGGGGCGCTTGCCCAGCATGAAGTAATCCATCGCCTTGCGCACCAGCGGCGCGGCCACGCCAGCGCCCCATCCACCGTTCTCGACCACGGCTGCGATCGCGATGCGCGGCGCATCGGCGGGTGCGAAGCCGATGTACAGGCCATTGTCGTGATAGATGCGCGAGAGCTTCTTGGAATCGTACTTCTGGTTCTTGGCGATGTTGACCACCTGCGCGGTGCCGGTCTTGCCGCCCGAGTCATAGGGCGCCCCACGGAAGGCGTTCACGCCGGTGCCTTCCTTAACCACGCCGACCATCGCCCGCTTGATGAAGTCGATGTTCTCCTGCTTGAGCGGAATGCGGTAGCTTTCCTTGGGCACGGTCTCGGTGCGCTCATGGGTGACGCCATCCTCGATGATCTTGACCAGGTGCGGCTTCATCACCACGCCATTATTGGCCAGGATCGACATCGCCTGCGCCAGCTGCAGCGGGGTAAAGCTGTTATAGCCCTGGCCAATGCCCAGCGACACCGTGTCGCCGGCGACCCAACGCTTCTGCTCGGGCTTCTTGTAGGCGTTGCGTTTCCATTCAGTGGACGGCAGGATGCCGCGCCGTTCATGCTCCAGGTCGATGCCGGTGATCTGGCCGAAGCCGAACGGCTTCATGAAGTCATGGATGGCGTTGACCCCCATGTCGTTAGCCAGCATGTAGTAATAGGTGTCGCACGAGATGGCGATGGAGCGGTACATGTCGACCACGCCGTGGCCGCCTTCCTTGTCGTCCCGGAAGCGGTGGTTGCCCAGCACGAAGAAGCCCGGATCGCGGATCGCATCCTGCGGGCGACGCTTGCCCAGTTCCAGCGCCGCCAGCGCCATGAAGGGCTTGTAGGTCGAGCCCGGCGCATAGACGCCCGACAGCGGACGGTTCAGCAGCGGGCGGTCGATTGACTTGTTGAGCTCGTCCCAGCTTTGCTGGTCGATGCCTTCGACGAACAGGTTGGGGTCGTAGGACGGTTGCGAGACGTAGGCCAGGATGTCGCCGGTGGCCGGATTGATCGCCACCAGGGCGCCCTTCTGGTCGCCGAAGGCTTCTTCCACCACCTTCTGCAGTTCGATGTCGATCGACAGGATCAGGTTCTTGCCGGGCGTGGCGGGCGTGCGCGATAGCGAACGCACGGCACGGCCGCTGGCCGAGATCTCGACTTCTTCGTAGCCGGTGGTGCCGTGCAGGTGGGCTTCGTAGCTCTTCTCCACCCCTTCCTTGCCGATGTAGTCGGTGCCGTTGTAGTTGGCCTCGTCGTCCGAGTCGGCGATCCGCTCGGCGTCACGCTGGCTGATGCGGCCGATATAGCCGATCACGTGCGCGGCGGTCTTGCCATAGGGATACTGGCGGAACAGGCGGGCCTGCACCTCGACCCCGGGGAAACGATAGCGTTGCGCCGTGAACTTGGCCACCTCTTCGTCGGTGAGGCGGGTGCGGATCGGGATGCTCTCGAAGTTCTTGGACTCGTCCTGCAGGCGCCGAAAGCGGCGCCGGTCGCGCGGCTGGATCTCGACCAGGGTGCCCAGTTCGTCGATCAGCTCATCCAGGTTGGCCTTGATCTTGGAGGGCGTGATCTCGAGCGTATAGGCCGAATAGTTGCGCGCCAGCACCACGCCGTTGCGGTCCAGGATCAAGCCGCGATTGGGCACGATCGGCACCACCGAGATGCGGTTCTCTTCGGCCTGGGCGGCGTAGGCGTCGTGCCGCACCACCTGCAGCCACAGGAAACGGGCTACTAGCAGGCTGAAGCAAAACAGCACCAGCATGCTCACCGCGAGCAGGCGCAGCCTGAACAGCTTGAGCTCGTGTGCGGTGTTCTTGAATTCGGTCATGCGAAGCCGCTGGTTATCTGCTTAGATGGGACGATTCTCGTCACGATTGATGGCGCGCCGCTGGGGGGCCAGCAACAGCCAGCTCACCACCGGCCAGAGCAGCGCCGACACGAAGCTTTCGCTGAAATAGAACCAGTGCGGAAACTTGCCGGTCACCAGCAACTGCACCACCAGTTGCACCGCCTGCGCCAGCAGCAGCAGCGGCAGCACATGCATCGCCTGGGTGCGCAGCGGGAACCACGCCACACGGCGATGGATCATGATGGCGAAGTACGACAGCAAGGTGTAGGCCAGGGCGTTTTCGCCCAGCAGCGTGGCTTCGTTGACATCCATCAGCAAGCCCATCATGAAGGCGATGCTGATGCCGACCTTGCGCGGCTGGTGGATGTTCCAGAACACCAGCACCAGCGCCACGAAATCGGGCACGCCGACCATCTGCCCCCAGGGCATCAGGTTGAGCAGGAAAGCCACCACCAGCGTGAACCCGATGAACAACGGGTTGGCCGGCAACAGGATGTAGTGCGGATCGTTCATCGGGTACTTTCCTTGACGGCCGGCTTGGCGGTGCTGGCTGGGGCCGGAGCCGGCGTCGCAGCGGCAGGGGCTGCAGGCGCGGCGGCAGCGGCGGGATTGGCCACGCCCTTGCGCTCCTGGCTTACGTTGTCCTTCGGTGTCGCGTTGGCGTCGTCGGCGCTGGAGTCGCGCGTGCTGTCGCGCAGGCGCCGCTTGAACAGCTTGGCGCTCTTGGCGTCGACCGTTTCAGGCTCGGGCCGTGGCGCCGACTCTTGCCCGACCAGCAGGATCAGCAATTGGCGGTGACGGTCGATGCCCGCCAGCGGCTGGCAGACGATGCGGGCGAAGGAATCGGCGGAACGGGTCTCGACCAGCGCCACGGTGGCCACCCGCAGTCCGGGCGGATAGATGCCGTCGATGCCGGAGGTGACCAGCATGTCGCCCTTCTGGATATCGGCATTGGCCGGCATGAAGCGCAAATCGAGCACGCCGGTCTGGCCGCGCCCGTAGGCGACGCTGCGCAAGCCGTTGCGCACCACCTGAACCGGAATCGCCTGGTCCTTGTCGGTCAGCAGGGTGACTTCGGAGGTGAACGGAAAGACCCGGGTCACCTGGCCGACGATGCCGATGTCGTCGATCACGGGCTGCCCTGCGACCACGCCCTGCTGCGAACCACGATTGAGAATGACCTTGCGGGTGAACGGGTCGCGCGCGTCATACAGGATCTCGCCCACCACCGACTGCACCGGCACCCGCTGCTGCATGTCGAGCAGCTTGCGCAACTGGACATTTTCGGCCGCCAGCAGCCGCTCGTGCTGCATCAGCTGGGCATTGACGATCTGTTGCTGGCGCAGGGACTGGTTTTCCTGCTGCAGCATGGTCAGTGAAGTGAAGTAGTCAGCGGCCTTGCCTGCCGCGTCGCGCGGGACCATGGCCACCGTCTGGAAAGGATAGAGTACAGCGCCGACGGCCTGGCGCACCCGGCCCAGCACCTGCATGCGGGCGTCGACGACCAGCATGATCACCGATAACAGCGCGAAGACCAGCACGCGGGCCCGGGCGGAAGCGCCCTGCTTGAAAAGTGGAGGGATTTCCATATGCGTCAGGCCGGCCCCGTCCATCCTGCTACTGAGGATTGACGCGGGACATCCGAACCCTTCATTTCCGTTGCCTCAAACAAATTCTACCCACAAGCGAAATATTCGCGAAAGTGGCCGCTTGCAGGAACAATCGACCTGTCCTTCCTCCTAACCGCTGCGCCAAAACAACTTAATTTGGCACATTTTGACAACATTTAGGAGAAGTTCTTGAAAAAAGCAGCAATTCTTTTGGTCATCGGACTGACCATAATCACCACCCTGGGCGCATGCTCCTATTACGAGGGCTACACCACGATGAAGGATGGCGACAAACTGCATGCGCGACTGGGTGACACGCCCAGCAAAAGCCATACGCTGACCAAGATGGGGGCACCCGAAACACGTGTGCAGCTGCCCGACCAGGGTGAATGCCTTCAATACCAGGTAACGCTGGGCCAGCAACAGCCCTTCGCACTTGGCTTCGACAAGAACGGAAACTTCCTGGAAATGGATGCCGATACCTGCGCTGGCGCCATCAGCCGTAACGTCTTTTCCAAAGCCGCCGCCAAAGCCGGCAAATAAATCCATGCATGACCTGGCTGCCGGTGGCAATGCCACCGGCAGCCAACCCGTGTCTTACTCAGCCGAGAAGATCGAGCCCAGCTTGTCCATGCGATCCAGCGCCATGCCCGAGCCACGCACCACGCAGGTCAGCGGATCTTCGGCCACGATCACCGGCAGGCCGGTTTCTTCCATCAGCAGACGGTCCAGGTCGCGCAGCAGCGCGCCGCCGCCAGTCAGCATCATGCCCTTTTCGGCGATATCTGCGCCCAGCTCCGGAGGCGTCTGCTCGAGCGCGTTCTTGACTGCCGACACGATGTTGTTCAGCGGATCGGTCAGCGCTTCCAGGATTTCATTGCTGGAGATGGTGAACGAGCGCGGGATGCCTTCGGACAGGTTGCGGCCCTTGACTTCCATTTCCTTGACTTCGGAGCCTGGGAAGGCGGAACCGATCTGCTTCTTGATCGCTTCGGCCGTCTGCTCGCCGATCAGCATGCCGTAGTTGCGGCGGATGTAGTTGACGATGGCTTCGTCGAACTTGTCGCCGCCCACCCGCACCGAACCCTTGTAGACCATGCCGCCCAGCGAGATGATGCCCACTTCGGTCGTGCCGCCGCCGATGTCGACCACCATCGAGCCGGTAGCGTCAGACACCGGCAGGCCGGAACCGATGGCCGCGGCCATTGGTTCTTCGATCAGGTAGACCTGCGATGCGCCGGCGCCCAGGGCGGATTCGCGAATGGCGCGGCGCTCGACCTGGGTCGAACCGCACGGCACGCAGATGATGATGCGTGGCGAAGGACGGAACAGCTTGGAGTCGTGCACCATGCGGATGAACTGCTTCAGCATCTGCTCGGTGACGGTGAAGTCGGCAATCACGCCATCCTTCATCGGGCGAATCGCCTCGATGTTGCCCGGCACCTTGCCCAGCATCTGCTTGGCTTCCTTGCCGACGGCCTGGATGGTTTTCTTGCCGTTGGGACCGCCCTGCTGACGAATCGCCACCACCGAAGGCTCGTCCAGCACGATGCCCTGGCCACGCACATAGATCAGCGTGTTGGCCGTACCCAGGTCGATCGCCAGATCGTTAGAAAAATAACTACGCAAAAATCCAAACATGAATTGTCCTGATGCGCCCACACAGGGCGCCTAGCTTTTTAATAGGGGGGGATGTTCTTTCATGACTGCGGCGACACGAAAAACCGGCGCCCGCAAGGCATTAACCCAACATTCTACCTTATAATCTCGAGGATACCAGCAGCCGGAACTGCCAAAAATCGCCGCCTTTCGAGGCCATCTGGCGCGGCTTTGCAGTCTTTTCGACTGTAAAGTCGCAGGACCTGGAAGATATGGTCGAATTCCCTGAATCCAGATCCTTCGGAACCCGCCCGGCCATGCCGCTGGAGCGCCACTGTACAGGCGGCTCCGGGCCTGCGGCGGCGCCCCTCTCAACACCCTGCAGCGCCCAAGAGCGCCATTTGATCATGTCACTAGCCCTTTCCGACGTTAAACGCATTGCCAACCTGGCCCGTCTCGAATTGACCGAAGCCGAGGCTGGCCAGACACTGGACAAGCTCAACGGCATCTTTTCGCTGGTGGAACAGTTGAAGGCTGTCGACACCACCGGTGTCGAGCCGCTGTCGCATCCGATTGCCGCCATTGAACCGGCACTGGCCCTGCGCCTGCGCGAAGACAAGGTGACCGAGCCGAATCGCCGCGACGACTACCAGCAACCGGCGCCGGCCACCCAGGACGGCCTGTACCTGGTGCCCAAGGTGATCGAATAATCGACTGGCCGGCGCCCACCGGGGCGCCGCCACCGCTCTCCTCTTACGCAGCGATACTTTCATTCCATGCACAAGCTCACCCTCAAAGAATTGTCCGCGCAACTGCAGGCGCGCAAGATTTCGGCCACCGAGTTGGCCACGCTGTTCCTGGACCGCATCGGCCAGAGCGACCTGAATGCCTTCCTGCACGTCGACCGCGACCTGACGCTGGCGCAGGCACGCGCCGCCGACGCCCGACTGGCGGGCAATGACGCCGGCCCCCTTACCGGCATCCCGATTGCCCACAAGGACATCTTCGTGACCCGCAACTGGCGCACCACCGCCGGCTCGAAGATGCTCGAAAACTACGTGAGCCCGTTCGATGCGACCGTCGTGGATCAGTTCAACGCGGCCGGCACGGTCACGCTGGGCAAGTTGAACTGCGACGAGTTCGCCATGGGCTCGGGTAACGAGAACTCCTACTTCGGTCCGGTCAAGAATCCGTGGGACAAGCTGGCCGTGCCCGGCGGCTCTTCGGGCGGCTCGGCCGCCGCAGTCGCCGCACGCCTGGCGCCGGCGGCCACCGCCACCGACACCGGCGGTTCGATTCGCCAGCCGGCGTCCCTGTGCGGCGTCACCGGCATCAAGCCGACCTACGGCAGCGTGTCGCGCTTCGGCATGATCGCCTTCGCCTCGTCGCTCGACCAGGGCGGCCCGATCGCCAAGACGGCCGAAGACTGCGGCCTGCTGCTCAACGCCATGACCGGCTTCGACCAGCGCGACTCGACCAGCCTTGAACGCCCGAAGGAAGACTTCACCCGCTCCCTCAACGACGACCTGAAGGGCCTGCGCATCGGCGTGCCGCGCGAATTCTTCGGCGCCGGCCTGGCCGCCGACGTCGAGCAGGCGGTGCGGGCGGCACTGGCCGAGTACGAAAAGCTGGGCGCGACCCTGGTCGATATCTCGCTGCCCAAGACCGAGCTGTCGATCCCGGTCTATTACGTGATCGCCCCGGCCGAGGCTTCGTCGAACCTGTCGCGTTTCGACGGCGTGCGCTATGGCCACCGCGCCGCCAGCTATGGCGACCTGGCCGACATGTACAAGAAATCGCGCGCCGAAGGTTTCGGCGACGAGGTCAAGCGCCGCATCCTGGTCGGCGCCTATGTGCTGTCGCACGGCTATTACGACGCCTACTACCTGCAGGCGCAAAAGATCCGCCGCCTGATCGCGCAAGACTTCCAGGATGCGCTGGCCGGTCCCAACCGCCAGTGCGACGTCATCATGGGCCCGGTCTCGCCCACGGTGGCCTGGGACCTGGGCGACAAGGCCGACGATCCGGTGGCCAACTACCTGGCCGACATCTTCACGCTGTCGACCAGCCTGGCCGGCTTGCCCGGCATGTCGATCCCCTGCGGCTTCGGCCAGGGCGACAAGAACGGGCGCCGTCCGGTCGGGTTGCAGATCATCGGCAATTACTTCGACGAGGCGCGCCTGCTCAATGTGGCGCACCGCTTCCAGCAGGCGACCGACTGGCACCTGAAGGAACCGGTCTAATCCCGCTCGCCCATCGGACTAACAGATTATTCGCAAGGACAACATCATGCAGTGGGAAGTCGTCATCGGCCTCGAAACGCACACGCAGCTTTCGACCCAATCCAAGATCTTCAGCGGCGCCTCGACCCAGTTCGGCGCCGAACCCAACACCCAGGCCAGCCCGGTCGACCTGGCCCTGCCGGGCGTGTTGCCGGTACTGAACCGGGGCGCGGTCGAACGCGCCATCGAGTTCGGCCTGGCCATCGGCGCGACCATCTCGCCGCGCTCGGTGTTCGCGCGCAAGAATTACTTTTATCCTGACCTGCCCAAGGGCTACCAGATCAGCCAGTTCGAGATTCCGGTGGTCCAGGGCGGCACGCTCACCTTCGCCGTCGAGAAGGATGGCAAGACCGAATTCAAGACCATCAACCTGACCCGCGCCCACCTCGAGGAAGACGCAGGCAAGTCGCTGCACGAGGACTACCAGGGCATGACCGGCATCGACCTGAACCGCGCCGGCACGCCGCTGCTGGAGATCGTCACCGAGCCCGAGATGCGCAGCGCCGCCGAAGCGGTCGGCTACGCCAAGGCCTTGCACTCGCTGGTGGTCTGGCTGGGCATCTGCGACGGCAACATGCAGGAAGGCTCGTTCCGTTGCGACGCCAACGTCTCGGTGCGCCCGGTGGGCCAGGCCGAGTTCGGCACCCGCTGCGAAATCAAGAACCTCAACTCGTTCCGCTTCATGGAAGAGGCGATCAACTTCGAAGTGCGACGCCAGATCGAGCTGATCGAGGACGGTGGCACGGTGGTGCAGGAGACCCGCCTGTACGATCCGGACCGCAAGGAAACCCGCTCGATGCGCAGCAAGGAAGACGCGCAGGACTACCGCTACTTCCCCGATCCCGACCTGCCGCCGCTGGTGATCGCCCAGGACTGGATTGACCGCGTCAAGGCCACCTTGCCCGAGTTGCCGGCGGCCATGCGCGAGCGCTTCGCGCAAGACTATGCGCTGCCCGAATACGATGCCATGGTGCTGACGCAGTCCAAGGGCGTGTCCGCCTATTTCGAGGCAGTGGTGAGCGCAGCCGGTCGCGAACAGGCCAAGCCTGCCGCGAACTGGCTGATGGGCGACTTTGCCTCGACCCTCAACCGCGAAGACACCGACATCGCCGATGCCCCGGTGTCGGCCACCCAGTTTGCGCTGCTGTTGAAGCGCATCGCCGATGGCACGATCTCCAACAAGATCGCCAAGGAAGTCTTCGCCGGCATGTGGGAAGCGAAGTCCGACAAGGAATCGCTGGCCGATGACATCATCGAAGCCAAGGGCCTGAAGCAGATTTCCGACAGCGGCGCCCTGGAAGCGATTGTCGACCAGGTATTGGCGGCCAACGAAAAGTCGGTGGCCGAGTTCCGCGCCGGCAAGGAGCAAGCCATCAATGCCCTGATCGGCCAGGCCATGAAGGCCAGCCGCGGCAAGGCCAACCCGGCCCAGCTGACCGAGTTGCTGCGCAAGAAACTGGCGGGTTGAACGAGGCCCGTCCGGCATGACAGAAACCGCTTCTCCGGAAGCGGTTTTTTTATGCGTGTTGTCCTGCATCAAGGCGCGCCACCCGGGGTTGCCGGATGATCATGATCCGTGCCCGACCAACAACACTGCGTGCATAAGAATATGCGTTCTTGTTCGTTGTCCCGCCGATGGCCCGGGTGTGTAATAAGTGTTTTTAGCTGCCGGGCACATGCCGACAGCTCAGCCTTTGCACACAGGAGCACGCATGTCGGTCGATACACTGGAACGCACCCGGGCGCCGGGTTCACGCCAATCCTTCGAAATCCGTCCATTGGGGGGCCCGTTGGGCGCCGAAGTGATCGGCCTCGACCTGGATCTGCCGGTGGCCGACGACCAGCTGGCCGACCTGCGCGCGGCGCTGGTGGCGCATGGCGTGGTGGTGTTTCGCGACCAGCGCATCACGCCGCAGCAGCATGTGGACTTCAGCCGCCGCTTCGGCCCGCTGCAGGTGCACGTGCTGAATCGCTTCCACCTCCAGAATTATCCCGAGATCCTGATCGTGTCCAACGTGGTCGAGAACGGCAAGCCGATCGGCCTGGTCGACGCCGGTGCCGACTGGCATTCGGACCTGTCGTACATGCCCAAGCCCAGCCTGGGCGCGCTGCTGCATTCGCAGGAGCTGCCCACCGAGCGCGGCGACACGCTGTACGCCAATACGGCCAATGCCTACGACACGCTGCCGCTCGAGATCAAGAAATTACTGGAAGGCAAAACTGCCGTCCACTCTTACGTGTATCGCTATGAGCGCCTGCGCAAGCTGTCGCCGTGGCGGCCCGAGTTGACGCAGAAACAGATCGACGAAGTGCCGCCGGTGGAGCATCCGGTGATCACCACCCACCCCGAGAGCGGCCGCAAGATCCTGTTCGTCAGCGAGGGCTTCACCTCGCATATCGTCGGCATTGCGCGCGATGAAAGCGACGAACTGCTCAAGCAGCTGCATGCCCACATCACTCGCCCCGAGAACGTCTATACCCATAAGTGGCAGGCGCACGACATGGTGTTCTGGGATAACCGCAGCACCCAGCACTACGCCGCCATCACGCCGCAACACCTGCGCCGCACCCTCTATCGCACCACCGTCGAAGGCGATGTGCCACGCTGATATCAACCTGATAATTTAGTTGTCAGAGTGACTATCAGGAACATCGTCTCTCGGCGGCAGTCCAATCGGTTCATGCACATAAACCGAACAAGAGAGGCTGCAAATGCGATTTCGAACCATTTTCCTGGTGGTGCTGCTGGCACTGGTGGCCATTTTCGCGGCGGTCAACTGGACCGCCTTCATCGCCCCGACCACGCTGTCGCTGATCTATACCGACTTCCAGGCGCCTTTGGGCGTGGTGATGCTGGGGGTGATCGTGGTGCTGACGGCGTTCTTTTTGCTCTACATCCTGGCGTTGCAGACCAGCGTGCTACTCGAAAGCCGACGCCTGACCAAGCAATTGCAAACCCAGCGCGACCTGGCCGACCAGGCCGAGCAGTCGCGCTTTACCGACCTGCGCGGCTATCTCAAGAGTGAGATGGAGCAACTCAACCGGCGCCAGGTCGAGCAGCAGACGCTGATCGCGCAACGACTCGATGCGCTGCAGAAGGACATCAGCCTGCGCGTCGAGCAGACCGAGAATGCGGTGGCGGCCCAGGTGGGCGAACTCGATGACCGCCTGCAACGACGCGACACCGAAGGAGTGATCCGGCCGCTGTAACCGTAACCATCGGCAACGACGGGTCTCGGTATCCAGCTTCAGGCATCGAAAAAAAATGGCTGCATCGTCAGGATGCAGCCATTTTTCATGTGTCGACGTTCTGCTCAAACGCCGTAACGGGTGCGGTAAGCGGCTACCGCATCCTTGTGCTGCAGGATCTGGGCGTCGGCGCCGGTCGAGATGTAATCGAACAGGTCGTTGAGGTTGCCGATCGAGATCACGGGCATACCGTACTCGCGCGCGACTTCCTGCACGGCCGACAGCTCGGAGAGCGCGCCGTCCTTGCCGGAGCGTTCCATGCGATCCAGCGCGATCAGGACCGCGCAGGGCGTGGCGCCGGCGGCACGGATCATGTCCACCGATTCGCGCACCGAGGTGCCGGCCGAGATCACGTCGTCGATGATGACGACCTTGCCCTGCAGCTTGGCGCCGACGATGGTGCCGCCTTCGCCATGGTCCTTGGCTTCCTTGCGGTTGAAGGCGAATGGCACGTTGCGGCCCATGCCGGCCAACGCCACGGCGGTGGCCGAGGCCAGGGTGATGCCCTTGTAGGCGGGGCCGAACAGCATGTCGTAGTCGACGCCGGCCTCGGCCAGCGTCTGCGCATAGAAGCGCGCCACCTGGGCCAGGGTCGCGCCCTCGCTGAACAGGCCGGCATTGAAGAAGTAAGGCGAGGTACGACCGGCCTTGGTGACGAACTCACCAAAGCGCAGCACGCCCGCCGACACGGCGAATTCGATGAATTCCTGTCTCAAGTTGCTCAAAATGCATTCCCGGGGAAAAGTGAAATCGACAAGCCGTCGCGCGATGGCTTGCCTTGCAGCAAAACCGGCGCGACGTGATCAGGGCGATATTTTAAATGAATCGCCCTATCGGTTATGCTACCGGCCTCACTTTGCAGGATAGAACATGCCAAAAATTGTTTCCGCCAATCTCAACGGCATCCGCTCCGCCGCCAAAAAAGGTTTCTTCGAATGGCTGCAGAAAGAGTCGCCCGACTTCGTCTGCGTGCAGGAACTCAAGGCGCAAGCGGCCGACATGACCGAGCAGTTCCTCACGCCCGAGGGCTACGTCGGTCACTTCCACTATGCCGAAAAGAAGGGCTATTCGGGCGTGGGCGTGTACAGCAAGCGCGAACCGGATGCCATCCGCATCGGTTTCGGCAACACCGAATTCGACGCCGAGGGCCGCTATGTCGAATGCGACTTCGGCGACCTCACGGTGATCTCGCTGTACGCCCCGTCGGGCTCATCGAGCGACGAGCGCCAGCTGGCCAAGTTCCGTTTCATGGAAGTGTTCCTGCCGCACCTGATGGAACTGAAGCAAAGCGGGCGCGAGATCGTCATCTGCGGCGACTGGAACATCGCCCACAAGGAAATCGATCTGAAGAACTGGAAGAGCAACCAGAAGAACTCCGGCTTCCTGCCCGAAGAACGCGCCTGGATGACGCACATCTTCGAGAAGCTGGGACTAGTTGACGTCTATCGCCTGTTGCACCCCGAGACCACGGGCGACGCCTACACCTGGTGGAGCAACCGGGGTCAGGCCTGGGCCAACAACGTGGGATGGCGCATCGACTATCACGTGGCAACCCCCGGCATTGCCGCCACCGCCCGTGCGGCGTCGATCTACAAGGAACAGCGCTTCTCGGATCACTCGCCGCTGACGATCATCTACGGTTGAGTCGCTGGGCCCGCTGCAAGACGCAGGATTCCTGCCTGCGCAAGAACGACGGTTAAACCTGGCCGGTCGTCCCGGCGCAGGCCGGGACCCAGCGACTTGGCCAGTACATCTATGTCAGTCGAAAAAAAAACCTCGCCAACAATGGCGAGGTTTTTTCGTTTTGCAGCAGCATCAACATCAGGTGCTGGCAGCCTTCTTCGGCGTCGCCTTCTTCAATGCTGGCTTCTTGGCTGCCGCCGGTTTCTTGACGGCGCTCTTGGCAGCCGTCTTGGCGGCGGGTTTCTTGGCCGCGGCCTTCTTGGCGGCCGGCTTGGCCGTCGCCTCATCGGCGCCATCATCATCGGCAGCTGCTGCGGCCTTGCCCTTGGGCACCTTGGCCTTGCGTTCCTCGAACTCGAAGCTGACCTTGCCATCCTTGCCACGCACCAGAAACGCCTTGAACGGGCGTCGCGTGCGTTGCGAGATAAAGCCCGGCAGCAGGTCGGTCTTGCCGCCTTCGCCCAGCAACTTGGTCATCTGCTCGGGCAGGATCTCTTGCTGCAGGATGATGCGGCTGCTGCGGAAATCACACGCCTTGGGCTTGGCGACGGTCTTCTCGCAGACATAGGCCAGGCCCATTTCGTAGACGCCGCTGGCGCACTTGGGGCACGGACCCAGCGGGGTCTGCTCGCTGAAATCGACCGGCTCGCCGCCCTCGCCTTCGGCCTGGTCCTGGCCAAAGTCGAACTCGAGCTTGTAGTTCTTGATCTCTTCATCACGCGAAATCTTGAGGATGGCGGCGAACGGCCGGCCCATCTTCGAACGGAAGCCCTGCAACGGACCGATGGTGCGGTTCTTCAGCAGCTCTTCGACCTCGGCGATCTCGAACTGGCGTCCACCAGGTACCTTGGTCATCGAGAATTCGCACTTGGTACACGCGAAACGACGGTAGTTCTCTTTCACCACGCCTGCGCAATTCGGGCACGGCGTCTGCAACGTGGCGTAGTCGCCGGGAATGGTGTCGTTGTCGTATTCCTTGGCGCGCTTGACGATGATCTGGGTCATCTGCGCGATCTCGCGCATGAACTCTTCACGGCTGATCTTGCCACGCTCCATCTGCGCCAGCTTGTGTTCCCATTCGCCGGTCAGTTCGGGTTCGGTCAGTTCGTCCACGCCCAGGCCGTGCAGCAGCGTCATCAACTGGAACGCCTTGGCCGTGGGCATCATCTCGCGGCCTTCGCGCAGCAGGTATTTTTCGTTCAGCAAGCCTTCGATGATGGCCGCGCGCGTGGCTGGCGTGCCCAGGCCCTTGCCGGCCATCGCTTCGCGCAGTTCGTCGGAATCGACCAGCTTGCCGGCGCCTTCCATGGCCGACAGCAACGTCGCTTCGCTGTAGCGGGCAGGCGGCTTGGTGACCATCGCATTGGCCACCACCTTGTCGGTCTGCACCTTCTCGCCGGGGGCCACTGCCACCAGGTTGCCATTGCCTTCCTTGCCCTCTTCCTTGCTGTCTTCCTTCTCGACATCCTTGCCGTAGATGGCCAGCCAGCCGGCGTTGATCATCACCTTGCCCTCGCTCTTGAACTGATGTCCGGAGACTTCGGTATAGCGCGTAGTGACCTGGAACTCGGCCGCCGGGAAGAACACCGACATGAACCGGCGCGTCACCAGGTCATACAGCTTCTGCTCGGGCTCGGACAGGTTTTTGGGCACCTGCGGGGTCGGGATGATGGCGAAGTGATCGCTGATCTTGGTGTTGTCGAAAATGCGCTTGTTGGGCTTGACCCAGCCTTGCTTGAGGATCTGCTTGGAGAACTGGTGGTAGTTATTGTTCTCCGACAGCGCCTCCATCGTGTCCTTGACGGTGCTGATGTAGTCCTCGGGCAGGTGGCGCGAGTCGGTACGCGGATACGTCAGCACCTTGTGCTTTTCGTACAGCGCCTGGGCCAGGCCCAGCGTGTTCTTGGCCGAGAAGCCGAAGCGCGAGTTGGCTTCGCGCTGCAGGCTGGTCAGGTCGAACAGCGCCGGCGCCATCTGCGTGGTCGGCTTGGACTCTTCGGTGACGGTGCCCTGCCTGCCACGGCATGCCGCCACCACCGAGTCGGCAGCGGCCTGGCTCCAGAGGCGCTCGGGACGCTTCTCGGCGTCGCCTTCATCCTTCTTGTGGGCGCGGTCCAGCCAGCGGCCCTTGTAGATGCCGGCGGCGCACACGAATTCGCCGTGCACTTCCCAGTAGTCGCGCGAGACGAACTTCTTGATCTTCTCTTCGCGCTCGACCACGATCGACAGCGTCGGCGTCTGCACCCGACCCACGGTGGTCAGGTAGAACCCGCCTTCCTTCGAATTGAAGGCCGTCATGGCGCGGGTGCCGTTGATGCCGATCAGCCAGTCGGCCTCGCTGCGGCAACGGGCGGCATTGGCCAGCGGCATCATTTCTTCGTCGTCGCGCAGGCGCGCGAAACCATCACGAATCGCGCCCGGCGTCATCGACTGCAGCCACAGCCGTTTCACCGGCTGCTTGGCCTTGGTGTACTGGGCAATCAGACGGAAGATCAACTCCCCTTCGCGGCCCGCGTCACAGGCGTTGATCAGGGTCGTGACGTCCTTGCGCTTGATCAGCCGGGCCAGCACCTTCAGGCGCGACTCGGTCTTGGCGATCGGGTTGAGCGCGAAATGCGGCGGGATCATCGGCAGGTGGGTAAAGCTCCACTTGCCGCGCTTGACGTCATATTCTTCTGGGACTGCGATCTCGAGCAGGTGGCCGACGGCCGACGACAGGATGAATTCGTCTGATTCGAAATACTCATCGTGCTTGGTAAAGCCACCGAGCGTCTTCGCGATATCGTTCGCGACAGAAGGCTTCTCGGCAATGATGAGGGTCTTGCTCATAGGTATGGGTCTCTAGGGACAGGTCGGTTGCTGAAGTGTCTACGCGGATGACGACGGTCATCTGGGGCCGCTCTTGCGCGAAACAACTCCATGTCGTCCAGGCCGACGCGAACGGCGCCTTCATTGCCTGTGGACAACGGAATCTTATATCGTAGCCAATTACCGGCCAATGCGGGGGAATGATAAGCGTGTTGCAAATGAAACGGCAAGCGCGAAAAACCTCCAGCAGAGGTTATCCGGCATTGAAGTTGGTTTTACAGCAAGATAAGAGCGCGTGGGGGCGGCCCGGAGAGAGGGTGATCTCAATGTAACAGGCGCGGCTCGTTGTCGTCTTCGTCGAGGAACAGCTCTTCGAACATCAGGCCGTCCGGTTCCTTGCCCTGGCTCCACAACACCATGAGCACGATCACCTTCAGCTTTTCGAGTGTGATCGGCACTTCGCCGGCGGCCAGGGCGCGCTCGATGACGATCTCGCGCTGCATGCCGTCGAGCATCTTGGCCGATTCGAGAAACTGGATGAAGCCCACTGCGTCGACGCCGAGCACGTCGGTTTCCTGGCGCACGTAGACACGGGTGCCAAAGGAAAACGCGGTTTGCTTGGGGTAACGGTCGGCGAAATCGTGGTTGGCGACCTCGAGATCGGTCAGCCATCCAAGCGCCTGCGAGATTTCGTCTTCTTCGAAACCGATCGCGGACAACTTCTTGACCAGGGCCTCCGGTTCGGGGCAGGCATCCGGGCGATAGTAGGTTTCGTACAGGTAAACGAGGACATCAAACATGGCTCTACTCTATCGCGAAGGGTATGAATGCACAAGTCAGTTGGTCCAGTATGGCAGGAATTTGGTCGTCACGGGGCGCAATTTTGGTCACCCCAGGCGACGATAATGCGCTCCTGGCAACATCTCGATGCGTCCCTCCAGTTCCAGCGTCAACAGCGCCTCGGCCAGGCGCGACGAACCCAATGCGCAACGTGCCGCCAGCGTATCGCCATCGACCGGATCATGACCGATTGCCTGCATGACAAGTTCGGCATCGACACCGAGGACGACCTCACCGACGGCAACATTGTCAGACTGGCAATCAACTGATTCCCGCGCCGCCGCGACGAGCAGGTGCGGCGGCAATTCGTCGATGATGTCGCGCGTGGTTTCAACCAGCTTGGCGCCCTCGCGAATCAACTGGTGGCAGCCCTTGGCCAGCGGCGAATGGATCGACCCCGGCAAGGCAAACACGTCGCGTCCCTGCTCGGCGGCCAGTCGCGCGGTGATCAGTGAGCCTGACTGCGCCGCCGCCTCGATCACCAGCACTGCCCGGGCCAGGCCCGAGATCAGCCGGTTGCGCTGCGGGAAGTGGTGCGCCAGCGGCGGCGTGCCGAGCGCATACTCGCTGACGATGCAGCCTGCGCTGGCAATCCGCCCGGCCAGCGCCCGGTTGGCTGCGGGATAGTCAATATCGATACCGGTGCCGATCACCGCCACGGTCGAACCGCGCTCGCCCAGCGCCCCGGCATGCGCCGCCGCATCGATGCCCAGCGCCAGCCCGGACACCACCGTCACCCCGGCCCGCCCCAGCTCGGCCGAGAAGCGCGTCGCGTGTTCGACGCCCTGACGCGTGGCGTTGCGGCTGCCGACCACCGCCACCGCAGTAGCCTGCAACAGGCCGACGCGACCACGCACATAGAGCAGCAGCGGTGGGTCAGGGATGCTCAACAGCAACGGCGGGTAAGCCGCATCGGCCAGCGTCAGGATGGTATGGCCGGGCTGCGCCGCCCACGCCAGGGCAGCGTTGATGCGCGCCCGCAGCGCCGGCCCCGGTTGCGCACACAGAAGTTGGACCAGGCGCGGCGGCACCAGCTCGCGCAGCGCAGCCTTAGGTGCACGCAAGACCTGCCCCGGCAGACCGAAGCGGCCCAGCAGGCGGCGACAGGCGGCATTGCCCAGGTCATCGATCAGTACCAGGCGCAACCAGGCGGCCAGCGCAGCGGGGTCTTCGTCGCCAGCGCAGTGGCTGATTTGCAACGTCATGGTTTGCTCCTGGAGAGGTCATCGGACGGATCGCCGCGGTGGCGCTGTGCTACACTTTTCGCACCTGGCGCCAGCATTGACGCTTGCCAGCGGCGAAAACCGATTTTGTCGCTGTCGCGCTTGAAGCGGGCGATGAAGCCCCAATTTTGAAAATCATCCAGAAAAGAATTCGCCCGGCGCTCGCTATCGCGCGAGCCCGGAGAGCCTTATTACTGATACCCCAAGTCTGAACACTATTGCACCGCGTATGGCCCTGCTCCCTATCCTCCGTTATCCCGATCCCCGGCTGCACAAGATTGCCAAGCCGGTTACCGTCTTCGACGAACGCATCAAGACCCTGGTGGCCGACATGGCCGCGACCATGTACGACGCGCCGGGCGTAGGCCTGGCCGCCACGCAGATCGATGTGCACGAGCGGGTGATCGTCATCGACGTCTCCGACGAAGGTCGCGAATTGCGCGTGTTCATCAATCCCGAAGTGGTGTGGGCCAGTGATGAAAAGCGCGTCTATGACGAAGGCTGCCTGTCGGTGCCCGGCATCTACGATGGCGTCGAGCGCCCGGCGCGCGTCAAGGTGCGCGCCCAGGACGCCGACGGCCAGAGCTTCGAGGTCGAGGCCGACGATCTGCTGGCGGTATGCATCCAGCACGAGATGGATCACCTCGAGGGCAAGGTGTTTGTCGAATACCTGTCGCCGCTCAAGCGCAACCGCATCAAGACCAAGCTGCAGAAGGAAGAACGCGAATTGAAGAAGAAGGCTGGCTGAACGTCAGCGTCTTACGAAAAGCCCTGCCGGCATTACTGCGGCAGGGCTTTTTTTATCGCTGTTCACACCGCCACAAACCGATACACCCCATCCGCATCCAGCGAGCGCCGCAACTTGCCCTGGTACCAGAGCATATGCAGGTGCGCCACCGATTCGCCCAGCGCAAAACTGAGCTGATGCGTATCGAGTGCGCGCTTGAACAGCACCGGCAGGATATCGACGCCGGTCTTGGGCGTGGCGCATGCCTCCAGCACTTCGCCCAGACGCAGGCGATGGTGTTCTTCCAGTTGGGCAATGCGCGTATGCAGTCCGCGAAATGGCTTGCCGTGCGAACCCAGCACCAGGATATCGGCGGCCACATGCGCGTACTTGCGCAACGACTCCAGATACAGGCGCACCGGATCGGCTTCGGGCTCGATGGCAAATACCGAGACATTGGTCGAGATGCGCGGCAACACCATGTCGCCCGAGATCAGCACGCCCAATGATCGCGCATGCAGCGAGACGTGTTCGGGCGAATGGCCGAAGCCGGTGATGATTTCCCAATCGTGGCCGCCGATACGTATCGAGTCTCCATCCTGCAGGCGCACATAGGCTACCGGCACCGCCGGCACCAACTCCTGGTAATAACTGTTGCGCCCCTGCAGGGTAGCCACGACCTCCGGGTCGACCAGGCCATGCCGTCGGAAATGCGGCGTCGCCGCCGTCCCCTCGGCGCCGGGCAGCGCCGCCGACATCACGCGAGCGAAGGCGTATTCACCGGTACTCATCAGCAACGGCGCCTGCCAGCGGCGGCACAGCCAGTCGGCCAGGCCGACGTGATCAGGATGGCAATGCGTAACCAGCACCCGCAGGATCGGCAAACCGTCGAGTTCATTGGCAAACACCGTCTCCCACGCCTGGCGGGTGGCCTCGGTGGCAATGCCGCAGTCGATCACGGTCCAGCCTTCACGCAGGCCCTGCGGGGTGTCCACCTGATCCCTGAGCAACCACAGATTGATGTGGTTCAGCGCAAAGGGCAGGACCATGCGTAACCAGCGCACGCCGGGCGCGACCTCGATGACGGCGCCGGGCTCGGGCAGTTGTTCACCAAAAACGTAATCAAGCTGGGATTCAAGAGCGTTCATGCACATCCTGGACAGAGAATCGAAGAGGCGCCCCGCATTTTTCACTGGACGCAGAAGGGCAATATACTTTACGTTAACGTAAAGTGCCAGCACCGCCTTGACGCTACCCGTGTCCGTTGCCCGCTGTCCATAGCCGAAGCTCATGCCTACCTACACCATCACCGAACTGGCCGAAGAATTCGACATCACGCCGCGCGCGATCCGGTTCTATGAAGACCACGGCATCCTGAACCCCAAGCGCGAGGGCGCCGGCGGACGCAACCGGGTCTACCCGGCGCGCCAGCGCACGCGCCTGAAGCTGACGCTGCGCGGCAAGCGACTCGGCTTCACGCTGGCCGAGATCAAGGACCTGATCGACATGTACGAGTCGCCCAAGGACACCGTGACGCAGTTGCAAAGCTTCCTGGGCGTATTGCAGCAGCACCGCGACAAGCTCGAACGCCAGCGCGAAGACCTGGAAGTGACGCTGGCCGAGATCAGCGCCCACGAGGACGAATGCCACGCGCTGCTGGAGGCTGCCACCGGCAAAACGAAAGCCTGATGTCGACAACCTGACCTGAAAAACCCGTATTCGCATCGCCCATAAAAACCGAGACGAGGAGACAAACATGATCGACCTGCCAGGACTGAATTTCAACCACGGCGAAGACATCGACGCCCTGCGCGCGGCAGTAGCCGACTTCGCCCAGGCCGAGATCGCGCCGCGTGCCGCCGAGATCGACCGCAGCGACCAGTTCCCGATGGACCTCTGGCCCAAGCTCGGCCAGCTCGGCGTACTGGGCATCACCGCCAGCGAAGAATACGGCGGCGCCAACATGGGCTACCTGGCGCACATCGTGGCGATGGAAGAAATCTCGCGCGCCTCGGCCTCGGTCGGTTTGTCCTATGGCGCGCACTCCAACCTGTGCGTGAACCAGATCAAGCGCAATGGCGACGAAGCCCAGCGGCGCCGCTATCTGCCGGGTCTGATCTCGGGTGAATCGATCGGCGCGCTGGCCATGTCCGAACCCAATGCCGGCTCCGACGTGGTCAGCATGAAGCTGCGCGCCGACCGCCGGGGCGACCGCTACATCCTCAACGGCAGCAAGATGTGGATCACCAACGGCCCCGACGCCGACGTGCTGGTGGTCTATGCCAAGACCGACCTTGATGCGGGCGCGCGCGGCATGACCGCCTTTCTGGTCGAGAAGGGCTACAAGGGCTTTTCGGTGGCGCAAAAGCTGGACAAGCTGGGCATGCGCGGCTCGCACACCGGCGAACTGGTGTTCCAGGATTGCGAGGTGCCCGCCGAGAACGTACTGGGCGGCGTCGGTCGCGGCGTCAACGTGCTGATGTCCGGCCTCGATTTCGAACGCACGGTATTGTCCGGCGGACCGCTGGGCATCATGCAGGCCTGTATGGACGTGGTGGTGCCCTATGTCCACGAACGCCGTCAGTTCGGCCAGGCCATCGGCGAATTCCAGCTGATGCAAGGCAAGCTGGCCGACATGTATTCGACCATGATGGCCTGTCGCGCCTATGTCTATGCGGTGGGCCAGGCCTGCGACCGCGCGCAGGGCCCCGAGCAGATCCGGGCGCTGCGCAAGGACGCCGCCGGCGCCATTCTGTATTCGGCCGAGAAGGCCACCTGGATGGCCGGCGAAGCGATCCAGGCGCTGGGCGGCAATGGCTACATCAACGACTACCCCACCGGACGCCTGTGGCGCGACGCCAAGTTGTACGAGATCGGCGCCGGCACCAGCGAGATCCGCCGCATGCTGATCGGCCGCGAACTGTTCGCCGATACCCTTTGACCCGCCTTGACCTGTTGATAAAGACCAGACCCATGAGCTCACCCATCGATTTCTACTTCGACTTCGCCTCACCCTACGCCTACTTCGGCTCGCTCGAGATCGAGGCCCTGGCGCGCCGCCATGATCGCCAGGTGGCATGGCATCCTGTCCTGCTGGGAGCGGTCTTCAAGACGCTCGGCACCAGCCCCCTGACGGCCATCCCCAAGAAGGGCGACTATTCGCTGCATGACATGCAGCGCACTGCGCGTTTTCACAACATGCTGTTCACCCCGCCCAGCCGGTTTCCCATCGCCACCCAGGCCGCCGCGCGCGCGATGCTGTGGTTGCAGCAGCAGGACCCGGTGCATGCATTGCCGTTCGCGCAGGCCATCTTCAGCGCCTACTTCACCGAAGACATCGATATCAGCGAGCCCGACAATGTACTGCGCATCGCCGCCGATCTCGGCATCGACCGTGCGGCCCTGACCGCCGCGCTGGCCGACCAGGCGGTCAAGGATCGCCTGCGGCAGGCGACCGAAGAAGCGATGGAACGTGGCGTGTTCGGCGCACCGTTCGTGATCGTCGATGGCGAATCGTTCTGGGGCTTCGACCGATTTACCCAGCTGGAAAGCTTCTTGAAAAACGGAAAGATCTGATGAGCAACAAGAATGTCCCCTGCCCCTGCGGCCAACCTTCATTTGCCAAGTGCTGCGGGCGGTTCATCTCGGGCGCCGAGATCCCGGCCACGGCCGAATTGCTGATGCGTTCGCGCTACAGCGCCTATGCCCTGCGCGACGAAGCCTATCTCCGTGCCACCTGGTTTGCCGACACGCTGCCCGAAGAAGAGTTGACCGGCGAGACCGACGTCAAATGGATTGCGCTCGACATCAAGAAACACATCCACGCCAAGGACAGCGACCAAGCCACGGTCGAATTCGTCGCTCGCTTCAAGGTCGCCGGGCGTGCGCACCGCCTGCACGAGATCAGCAACTTCGTGCGCCAACCCGACGACCAGGGACAGGCACGCTGGTATTACGTTGACGGCAGCTTCCCAGAAGACCGTTAGAAAAAACACCGGAGGAGACCCCATGCCGCACATCGAAAGCAAGCTCAACTTGCGCAGTGAGGAATTCGAAAACAACCGCGCCGCGATGCAGGCCATCGTCGACGACCTGCAGCAGAAGATTGCCCAGGTCGCCGAAGGCGGCGGCCAGGCCGCACGCGACAAGCACCTGTCACGCGGCAAGCTGCTGCCGCGCGACCGGGTGCAGATGCTGCTCGACCCGGGCACGCCGTTTCTCGAATTCTCGCCACTGGCCGCCTATGGCATGTATCGCGAAACGGATCGCGAGGGCAACCAGAAAGATGCCGCACCGTCGGCCGGCATCATCACCGGCATCGGCCGCGTCGCCGGCCAGGAATGCGTGATCGTCTGCAACGATGCCACCGTCAAGGGCGGCACCTATTACCCGATGACCGCCAAGAAGCACCTGCGGGCGCAAGAGATCGCAGAATTCAATCACCTGCCCTGCATCTACCTGGTCGACAGCGGCGGCGCCAACCTGCCCAGCCAGGATGAGGTCTTTCCGGATCGCGACCACTTCGGCCGCATCTTCTTCAACCAGGCCAACATGTCGGCCAAGGGCATCGCCCAGATTGCGGTGGTGATGGGTTCGTGCACGGCCGGCGGCGCCTATGTGCCGGCCATGAGCGACGAGTCGATCATCGTGCGCGACCAGGGCACCATCTTCCTGGCCGGGCCACCATTGGTGAAGGCGGCCACCGGTGAAGTGGTCAGCACCGAAGAGCTCGGCGGCGGCGACGTGCACACCCGCCTGTCGGGGGTGGTCGACCACCTGGCGCAGAACGATCTGCATGCCCTGGCCATCGCGCGCGACGTGGTCGCCAGTCTCAACCGTAGCAAGCCGCAGCAACTGGCACTGCGCGCGGTAGAAGAACCGCGCTATCCGGCCCACGAGTTATACGGCGTGATCCCCACCGACAGCCGCAAACCCTTCGATGTGCGCGAGGTGATCGCCCGCATCGTCGATGGCAGCGAGTTCGCCGAATTCAAGGCGCGCTACGGCACCACGCTGGTGTGCGGTTTCGCCCACCTGCACGGCATGCCGGTCGGCATCGTGGCCAACAACGGCATCCTGTTCTCGGAGTCGGCCCAGAAGGGCGCCCACTTCATCGAACTGTGTTGCCAGCGCAAGATACCGCTGGTGTTCCTGCAGAACATCACCGGCTTCATGGTCGGCAAGAAATACGAGAACGAAGGCATCGCCCGCCATGGCGCCAAGATGGTCACGGCCGTGGCCACCGCCGCCGTGCCCAAGTTGACGGTGATCATCGGCGGCAGCTTCGGCGCCGGCAACTACGGCATGTGCGGTCGCGCCTTCTCGCCGCGCTTCCTGTGGATGTGGCCCAATGCCCGCATCTCGGTGATGGGCGGCGAGCAGGCGGCGAGCGTGCTGGCTACCGTCAAGCGCGATGGCATCGAAGCCCGTGGCGGCAGCTGGAGCGCCGAGGAAGAAGCCGCCTTCAAGGATCCGATCCGCGCCCAGTACGAAACCCAGGGCCATCCTTATTACGCCTCGGCGCGACTGTGGGACGACGGCGTGATCGATCCGGCCGACACCCGCCGGGTATTGGCGCTGGGCTTGTCGGCGGCGTTGAATGCACCGATTGCAGAGACCCGCTTCGGCGTGTTCCGTATCTGATTTTTCACCCGACGCGAGTCCAACATCGCTGATGGAGGAGACACCATGTTCAGCAAGATCCTGATCGCCAACCGCGGCGAGATCGCCTGCCGCGTCGCGGCCACCGCGCGCCGCCTGGGCATCGCCACGGTCGCCGTCTATTCCGACGCCGACGCGCTTGCCGCCCACGTGCAGGCCTGCGACCAGAGCGTACGCCTGGGCCCGGCGCCGGCCCGCGACAGTTACCTGCGTGGCGAACTGATCATCGCCGCCGCCCTGGCCACGGGTGCGCAGGCGATCCATCCCGGCTACGGCTTCCTGTCCGAGAATGCGGACTTCGCCGAGGCCTGCGCGGCGGCCGGGCTGGTCTTCATCGGGCCGCCTGCTGCTGCAATCCGTGCGATGGGCTCGAAGTCGGCCGCCAAGACGCTGATGCAAGACGCTGCCGTGCCACTGGTGCCGGGCTATCACGGCGACCGGCAAGAAGCCGATTTCCTGCGCGAGCAGGCCGGGCGCATCGGCTATCCGGTGTTGCTCAAGGCCAGTTCGGGTGGCGGCGGCAAGGGCATGCGCATCGTCGATGACAGCGCCGACTTCGATGCTGCGCTGAGTTCATGCCAGCGTGAAGCCCTGGCCAGTTTCGGCGATGACCACGTGCTGGTCGAGAAGTACCTGACGCGTCCCCGTCATATCGAGATCCAGGTGTTTGCCGATAGCCTCGGCCACTGCATCTATCTGTTCGAACGTGATTGCTCGGTCCAGCGACGCCACCAGAAAGTGCTGGAAGAAGCCCCGGCGCCCGGGATGAGTCCCGAACGACGGGCCGCCATGGGGGCTGCTGCGGTCGCCGCAGCGCAGGCGGTGGGCTATGTCGGCGCGGGCACGGTGGAATTCATCGCCAACCAGGATGGCAGCTTCTACTTCATGGAGATGAACACCCGGCTGCAGGTCGAACATCCGGTCACCGAGATGATCACCGGCCAGGACCTGGTCGAGTGGCAACTGCGGGTGGCCGCCGGCGAACCGCTGCCGGTGCAGCAGCATCAGCTGAGCATCAACGGCCACGCCATCGAGGCCCGCATCTACGCCGAGAATCCGGAGAAGGGATTCCTGCCCTCGATCGGCACCGTCACCCACCTGCGTACCGCTAACGCCGTCTCGTTCCAGGTCCAGGGCACCGCATCGGCACAGCCGGCGCCGATACGGATCGACGCCGGCGTGCGCGAGGGCGATGCCATCTCGCCCTTCTACGATCCGATGATTGCCAAGCTGATCGCCTGGGGTCCCGACCGTGCCAGCGCATTGCGCAACATGGCGCGCGCGCTGGCGCAATACCAGGTGGTCGGACTGGCGACCAACATCGCCTTCCTGCAACGACTGGTCAGCGGCGAGGCATTCTCTAATGCCGATCTCGATACCGGGCTGATCGAGCGCCATCGCGACACCCTGCTGCCGGCGCCGACGGCGCCCGCGCTGGAGACCCTGGCCGCCGCCGCGGCCAACGTGTTGCAATGCGAAGCGCGGGCCAGTGCAGCCGATCCCTGGTCAGCCACCGATGGCTGGCGCGCCCATGGACGGCTGCGGCGAACGCTAAGTTTTACAGGCGACGCCGGTAGCCACCCGATCGATGTCGCCTACGCCGATGCCGACCAACCCCAAACCCTGTGGCATGACGGCCAGTCGCATGTGCTGCAGTTCGAGAGCACGCACGATTCGGATCTGCGACTGCGCCTGGATGGCCGCGTGTTGCAGGCCACCGCCGTGCACGATGGCGAACTGCTGCATGTCTTCGACAGCCACGGACACACCCGCCTGCGCCTGCTCGATCCGCTGGCGCATGCCGCCGACGGCGAAACCGGCGACGATCGCCTGACCGCGCCGATGCCGGGCAAGATCGTGGCGATCCTGGCGGCCCGGGGGCAGCACGTCGAACGCGGCGCGCCGTTGCTGATCATGGAGGCGATGAAGATGGAGCACACCATCGCCGCTCCAGCTGCCGGCGTCATCGACGAGCTGCTCTATGCGGTCGGCGACCAGGTCAGCGAAGGGGCGCGGCTACTTGATTTCCGGCCCGACTGATCACGTGTCATGAACGCACCTGCGCTGCGTCTTCCACCCTCGATGCACGTGCTCGAACGCGGCTGGCTGTCGGCCAACAACGTGCTCTTCTTCGGTCGCGACCAGGTGGCCATGGTCGACAGCGGCTACGTGACCCACATTGAACAGACGCTGACGCTGGTGGAGCATGTGCTGCACCAGCGTCAGCGGTCCGGGCTCGACCTGTTGCTCAACACCCACCTGCACTCGGATCACTGCGGCGGCAATGCGGCGCTGCAGGCGCGCTACGCTTGTCGCACGCTGATTCCGGCGGGCGAGGCCGACGCGGTGCGGCGCTGGGATGAAGCCGCGCTCAGCTATCGCGCCACCGGCCAGCAATGCCCCCGCTTCGGTTTCGATGGCGTGGTCGGCCACCACACCTCGCTGCGCCTGGGCGAACTCGACTGGCAGGTACTGGCCGCGCCGGGCCACGATCCACACTCGGTGATGCTGTATTGCGCCAGCGAAGGCATCCTGATCTCGGCCGATGCGCTCTGGCGCAATGGCTTCGGCATCGTCTTTCCGGAGCTCGATGGCGAGGCCGGTTTCGATGAAGTGCGCGCTACCCTGGAGTTGATCGGCACCCTGGATGTGCGCCTGGTGATCCCCGGCCATGGCGCGCCATTCGACGATGTCGGGCAAGCTCTCGCGCGCGCCTTTTCGCGACTCGATTACCTGCAGGCAGACCCGTTGCGCAACGCGCAGAATGGCATCAAGGTCTTGCTCAAGTTCCTGCTGCTGGAACGCCAGCGCATCGCCCTGAGCGAGCTGCCGGCGATGATGCGCGACATTCCCCTGCTGCGCATCGCCAATGCCCGCTTCATGCAGATGAGCGACCAGGCGCTGGCGACATGGGCCGCCGCCCAACTTGAACGGGCGGGCGCGGCGCGCAGCGAGGGCGGCTACCTGCTCGATGCGTAAGGCCTGGCGCTGCTATCATCATGGGCTGTCCTTCTTCCATTTCATCAATCGCCCATGAGCCAGACCTTACCTACTTCCGCACAACGCGTGGCCGACCTGCTGGTCAGCCTGGGACATGACAAGCCGGTGGTCATGTTGCCGTCCAGCGGCCGCACCTCGGCTGAAGCCGCTGCAGCGGTCGGCTGCGACGTGGCCGAGATCGCCAAGTCGATCATCTTCCGCCGCCTGTCCGACGACGCGCCGGTGCTGGTGATCGCCAGCGGTGGCAACCGGGTCGACGAAGCCAAGGTCACCGAACTGGTGGGGCCACTGGGTCGCGCCGACGCCAAGTTTGTGCGCGACAACACCGGTTACGCCATCGGCGGCGTGTGCCCGGTGGGGCATGTGGTCAAGCCGGTGATGCTGATCGACCGCGACCTGTTCGGTTTTTCCAGCGTATGGGCGGCCGCCGGCCATCCGCATGCGGTCTTCAACCTCACCGCTGCACAACTTGAGAAACTGACCGGCGGCATGGTCGCCGACGTGCGTCTGGATACGCCGCCACCGGCCTGAAGCGGACGGCGCTGGTATCATCGAAATCAACTAACAAACAATACTGGAGACACGAGATGACCCTGCCCCGCAACGTGAAGATTGTCGAAGTCGGACCGCGCGATGGCCTGCAGAACGAACAGCAGATCATTGGCGCGCCGATCAAGATCGAGCTGGTCGAGCGGCTGGCGGCGGCGGGCTTTCCCAATGTCGAGGCAGCCGCCTTCGTGTCGCCCAAGTGGGTGCCGCAGATGGCGACCTCCAGCGAGGTGATGCGCGACATCAAGCGCCGTCCGGGCGTGGTGTATTCAGCGCTGGTGCCGAACCTGAAGGGATTCGAGGCAGCGCTGGAAGGCGGCGTCGATGAGGTGGTGATCTTCGGCGCCGCCTCCGAGGCGTTCTCGCAAAAGAACATCAACTGTTCCATCGCCGAATCGATCGAACGCTTTCGCGAAGTGGCCGAGGCCGCCAAGCGCCATCACAAACGCCTGCGGGCAGCCGTCAGCTGCGCCTTCGGTTGTCCTTACCAGGGCGATGTGCCGCTGTCGGCGGTGGCCGATGTGGTGCGCCGGCTACGCGAACTGGGCTGCGACGAGATCGACATTGCAGACACCATTGGCGTGGCCACCCCCGACAAGGTGCGCCCGGTGATGGAAACGGCCATGCGTGAATTCCACATCGAGGGCTTGTCGGGTCACTTCCACGACACCTACGGCCAGGCGCTGGCCAACATCTACGCCAGCCTCGAAGCGGGCATCACGATCTTCCACTCATCGGTGGCCGGCCTGGGCGGCTGCCCTTATGCCAAGGGCGCCACCGGCAACGTGGCTTCCGAGGACGTGCTGTACATGATGCGAGGGCTCGGCATCGAGACCGGCATCGATCTCGATGCGGTGGTCGACGCCGGCCAGTTCATCTCGGCCCAGCTGGGACGCAAGTCGGTCAGCCGCGCCGGCAATGCCATCGCGGCGCGACGCGCCAGTTGACTGGAAGTTGGTTAGTGACGGTAGCGGCGCAGGCCGCGCACGTGACGCTTGTCGCCGGTGTCCACCGCTTTCTTCAGTGAGCGGTGGTGCCACACTGCCGCGGCCACCAGCACGATGCCCAGTGCGGCCACGATGATGATGCTGGCCAGATCGAAGTTTCCCATGATTTCCCCACAACGTCGGATATTGCTTTGAACACGACTGGAGCCGCTCCCGGCAGGCTCCACCCAAGGCAAGACAGTGCGTTTGTAAAAAATAACACGCGCGCAAAATCCCGCAATAATTTTTAAGACTAATCAGGTGGTTTTACCGTTCCCGCAACAAAAAGCACGGTCGTAATATTTTCACCTATAATCGACAGCAGATTGAGGCCCCCAGGCCATTACACAACGACAACCAAGAGAGACGACCATGCCCAGGACCCTGCCCCAGGCCTTGCAAGATCTGCGCCTGCCCATCATTTGTTCGCCGATGTTCATTGCCAGCGGCCCGGCCCTGGTGGCCGCCCAATGCAAGGCCGGGCTGGTCGGGGCGTTTCCTGCGCTCAACGCCCGGCCGGCCGAGCAACTCGACGTCTGGCTGACCCAGCTGGATCGCGAATTGAAAGAGTGGCAAGAACAGCACCCGCAGCAGCGCGTCGGCCCGATCGCCGTCAACCAGATCGTGCACCAGTCCAATGATCGCCTGGCGCATGACGTGGAGGTTTGCGTGCGGCACCAGGTGCCGATCATCATCTCCAGCCTGCGCGCGCCGCCCAAGGAAATGCTGGACGCCGTCCACAGCTATGGCGGCATCGTGCTGCACGATGTCATTTCGCTGCGTCATGCCGAGAAGGCGCTGGAAGCCGGGGTCGACGGCCTGATCCTGGTGGCCGCCGGCGCCGGCGGTCATGCCGGGCCGTTGTCGCCGTTTGCCCTGGTGGGCGAGGTGCGGCGCATGTTCGACGGCCCGCTGGTGCTGTCGGGTTCCATCGCCACCGGCGACGCCGTACTGGCGGCCCAGGCCATGGGGGCCGACCTGGCTTATATCGGTTCGCGCTGGCTGGCAACCGTCGAGTCCAATGTCGACCAGGCCTATCGCCAGGCCATCGTCGACGCCAGTGCCGCCGACGTGATCTATACCAACCTGTTTACCGGGGTGCACGGCAACTACCTGCGGCAGTCGATCATCAACGCCGGACTCGACCCGGACAACCTGCCCGAGGCCGACAAGAGCGCGATGAACTTCGGTTCCGGCGGCGCCAGCAAGGCCAAGGCCTGGCGTGACATCTGGGGTGTCGGCCAGGGCGTGGGCCTGATGGATGACATCCCCACCGTGGCCACGATGACCGATCGACTTGAAGAGCAATACCGCGCCGCGCGCGCACGCCTGGCGCTGTGAAATGACAGGGGAACCGGCCGTGCGCGGCCGGGCTCCAAATAGTTAGTCTTTCCTCTCTCGCGCGCCGTTCCGGTGCATCTCCTCTTTTCTGACGCACCATGTGCGAATCATCTGTCGGACAAACACGGCAGTTTTCAGCTTATTTGTAACTGTTGGCACTTCTTTGTCAGCATCGTGTCGTATTTTCGCCCCACGTTTTAACCGGGTCGTACGACGGCAGCGTAACCGCCACGCCTGCTGTCGATCCGGAGGTGGAGTCAACCAATAACACTTGATGCGAGGACACCATGACCAGCTTTCTCAGGACCAGAAAAGATCGTCATCCAAGAAACGACAAACCGAAGCTGCCTCATGAGCAGGATCAGAGCTTCGACCGCAACGATGCCGCCCGCGGTGGGCACAAGGTAGAACGCCAGGAAATTCGCCAGGCCTACGACGACATCAGCCAGGGCCAGGTCGATACCGACCTGCGCGGCACCGGCGGCCAGGATGAGGCCAACAAGGAGCCGGGGGAACGTGCCAGCAGCGCGCCGCCCAAGCAGAACGAGCACCAGCGATGAGCCAGACTCGATCCAGCTAATCGCAGCGCAGAGAAGTCAGGAACGTAAGGAAGTGAAGCGAGAGAAGAGGCAGCCGAGGCTGCCTTTTGTTTTTATCTGCGATGTTTAATCTGTCATGCCGGACGCGCTTACAAGCCGCTACCGGCAACCCAGTCGCTGATGAGGGCAAACAGCTGATCCGGCTTTTCCATCGGCGTCATGTGCCCGCAATCGGCGACGATCTCGAAACGCGCGCCAGCGATCTGGCGCGCCATCTCGGCAGATTCCTCGACCGTGCGCAGCCGGTCATGGTCGCTCGCCACCACCAGCGTCGGGCAACGCAGCAAACCCAGCTGCTCGGCATTGCTGTCGCGCAGGGTCTGCAACTGGCGCAGGAACACCTCCTTGCCATTGGCCAGCGCCATCGCCTGCAGGCGATCCAGCAAAGTGCGGTCGGTACTGCGCTGCGGATGCAGCGACGACGCCAGTGCGCGCGAGGTCAGGCCCTTGAAGGGCGTACGCTGGGCGATATCGACCTGGGCCTTGGTGGCGGCCGACTCTTGCGCCGTCTGCGGTCGCGAAGAGGTATTGAGCAGCGCCAGCCCGCGTACCCGCTCGGGGGCCTTCAGCGCCACCGCCTGGGCCACGAAGCCGCCCATCGAAAAACCGAACAGTACGAATTCCGGCGGTGCCTGGCGCAGCACGGCATCGGCCATGGCGTCGATGCCGATGTCCTGCCCCAGGTCGCCGAAGGTGAGCGAACCCAGGCTGGCCAGGTCGTCGTGCATGTCGTCCCACAGGTGCTGGTTAAGCATGAAGCCTGGCAGCAGTACCAGGTTGCGCATGATGATTCCTTTTCGATGCGCCAGCGCCGGGGCGACTGGCAAAACAGTTATTTTATTGGGTTTCGGCCGACCGCCCTGCCCGGCTATTCCAGCCAGCGCGCACGACTGCTGCAGATCGCAATGGCCACGCACAGCACTCCGATCAGCGCCAGCGACGCCGGCAAGCCCCAGCCATGCGCCAGGAAGCCCACTGCAGGCGGCCCGATCAGGCTACCGCTGTAGCCCAGCGTGGCCACTGCCGCCAGCGCGGTCGAGCCATGCCGCCCGGCGGCGCTGAAGACAAATGGAAACACCGCGGCCACCCCGGCGCCGGCAATCGCGAAGCCGAGGATGGCCGGCGCCATCGATTCGGCGGCGACCGCGATGGCCATCCCGCATGCCGCGCCCAGGGTCCCTACCGTCACCACGCGACGGGCATTGAAGCGCTGCTTGAGGCGGTCGCCCACCATGCGCATGACCAGCATCATGCCGGCGAAGGCGGCATAGGCCAGTGGCGTGCCGCCATCGCTGGCGCCGATATGGTCCTTCATGTAGATGCCGCTCCAGTCGGCAATCGATCCTTCCACGATGGCGCCGCAGAACCCGATGATGCCCAGCACCACCAGATGCCCATGCGGCACCGCGAATATCTTGCGATGCGGATCGTGCTCGGGCCGGTCGTCGGGCAGCGCCGAATAGGCGATGCGCAGCGGCGGCAGGAACAGCGCCGACACCAGCAGGAAGTGCCAGATCGGCGGCACGCCCAGCGCGGCGATGGCGCTGGCCGCCAGCGCGCCGGAAAACGTCCCGACGCAGAACCAGCCGTGCAGCATCGACATGATCGGCCGCCCCGCTTCGTGCTCGGCCTGCGCGCCCAGGGCATTGATGGCGACGTCGAAACAGCTCGACGCCGCCCCATACAGCAGGCTGGCCGCCATCAACAGCCACAGGTTGGGCGCCAGCGCCAGCAGCGGCAGCGACACCAGCAGCACCAGGCCCGAATAGAGCGTGCCATGGCGCGCGCCGTAATGGCCGGTAATCCAGGCCGCCAGCGGGAACGACGCCACCGCGCCGACGCCGCCGCAGAGCAGGACGATGGACAACGTGGCCGCATCAAGCTGCAAGTGGTCGCGAATGGCCGGGATCCGCGCGGCCCAGGTGGCGAACACCACGCCCAGCAGCATGAAGAACAGCGGAATGGCGATGCGGCGCCAGACCAGGCGTGCCTGCTGGACCGGCGGCGCGGGAGGCGCGGCTGGGGGAGTGGAAAGCTTGGTTGTCATCGGTGCGTGTGAAAGGTAAACTGCCTCGGCATTGCAGCCGCTATTATCCGACATTCGGGGCGGTGATCTGCAGGCCATGGCAACGACCTGGCAGATGCGGCAAGTTCAGGGACAGGAATGCCAGGATCAGACTCAAATTCAAACCGGATCTACCATGAAATCGTCGAAGCGCTGGTCGCCATGCACCGGCTCACCGACGGTTACACGCCCGGTCACGAAGACCGCACCGCCGAACTGTGTGTAGAAATCGCCCGACAAATGGGCCTGGCGCCGGCGCGCATCGAACTGCTGCACATGGCCGCGCAGGTGCATGACATCGGCAAGGCCAAGATTTCGCAGGCGCTGCTCAACAAGCCCGGCCGCATCACCGACGACGAGTACGCCACCCTCAAGACCCACGTGCAGATCGGCTACGACGTCCTCAAGAACATCAGCTTCCCGTCGAACCTGGCCGAGATCGTCTGGTGCCATCACGAATACCTGGACGGCAGCGGTTACCCGCGCGGCATCACGGCCGAATCGATTCCGCTCGAGGCCCGCATCCTGACGGTGGCCGATATCGTCGAATCGATGTCGGCCGACCGCCCCTACCGCAAGGCGATGGGCATGCAGGCCGCGCTGGAAGAGATTCGCCGTCTGCGCGGCACGCGTCTCGACCCCGAGGTGGTGGATGCCTGCATCGAAGCGGTGGGACGACATTTCGGCGACGCCGACGCCTCGGCCGCCTGATTTCGCCAGCTCGGCTACACTGACGACGCACATAACAACAACGCCAGGCCTCCGTGCCGGAGACACGCTCATGTCCACCACTACATTCCCGGATGCGGATGCGCACGCACCGCATCCGTTCGTGCTGCAGCACCCGATCCTGACCGCCCTCGCGCTGTCGCTGGGCACCGCCGTCGCGCTGGGCGTGGCCCGATTTTCGTATGCCTTGCTGCTGGCGCCGATGCGGCATGACCTTGGCTGGTCCTACCTGGTGGCAGGCGGCATGAACACCGGCAATGCGCTGGGCTACCTGCTGGGCGCATTGGTCACGCCGCCGCTGATGCGCCGCTATGCCGCGCACCACGTCCTGATCGCCGGCGCCTTCGGCACTGCGCTGCTGACGGTATTGCCCGGCCTGTTCATCGATACATCGACGCAACTTGCGCTGCGCGTGGCCACCGGCGTCACCAGCGCCTTCATCTTCGTCTCGGGCGGCTTGCTGGTCAGCCGGCTGGCGGCATTGCATGGTCAACGCGCGGGCCTGTTATTAGGCTTGTACTACGGCGGCACCGGCATCGGCATCGCGATCGCCGCGCCCACGGTACCTGCCATCATCGCCATGGCCGCCACCCATGGTGCGGCCCATCCCTGGCAATGGGCGTGGCTGATGCTGGCGGCCATGGCGCTGGTGGCCAGCATCGTGATGGCGTTGCCGGCGCGCTTCATCCCGGCGCCCGCCACGCAGACTGCAACCCAAGGCGGCTGGAAGGCGCGCAGCCTGTTGTTCGGCTTGCTGGGCTACCTGATGTTCGGATTGGGCTATATCGGCTACATGACCTTCGTCATTGCGCTGCTCAAGGAACAAGGCATGGCGCCCGCGCGCATCACCTTGTTCTTTACCCTGCTGGGCCTGGCCACGTTCGCCTCGTCGCGACTGTGGGCACGCATGCTGGACCGGTTTCACGGCGGCCAGTCGCTGGCCATTCTCAATGCCCTGTTATGCGTAGCCACCCTGATACCGGCATTGACGGCGCAACCGCTGGCCGTGTTCGCCTCGGGCATCCTGTTTGGTGGATGCTTCCTGTCGGCGGTGGCGTCGACCACCGCCATGGTGCGTCACAACCTGCCGCAATCGGCTTGGGCCTCGGGCATCAGCGCCTTCACCATCATCTTTGCGGCAGGGCAGATCGTGGGCCCCACGTTCGTCGGCTGGATCGCCGATAGTGCCGGCGGATTGCAGCGGGGACTGGTGTTTTCGGCGGCGGCGCTGTTGCTGGGGGCAGTGCTGGCATGGCGGCAACGGGCCGTGCCCAGGGATGTCTGACCTGCGACGCATCATCGCCGTAATCTCGACTAAACTTAAACGACAATTCTTGAGGCCAACGCCAGGTATCCGATGCAAGACAAACCATCCGACCCGACCGAACTGATCACGCGTCTTGCGCTTTTGCCCCATCCCGAAGGTGGCCACTTCAGGGAAACCTTCCGCAGCCAGCAGACAGTGGCGCGTTCAGGCGATGGCGCCAACCGCTCTGCATCTACCGCCATTTATTATTTACTGCGCAGTGGCGAGCGGTCGACCTGGCACCGGATCAAGTCCGACGAAGTGTGGCACTTCTACGATGGATCGCCGTTGCATGTGCATGTCCTGCAGCAGAACGGCGAACTCGGCGTCCTGCGTCTGGGCAATCCGCTGCTGCACGAGGGGGCGACGTTTCAGGCGGTGGTGCCGGCCGGCGCCTGGTTTGCCGCAGAGTGCGCCGATCCGCACACCCATAGCCTGGTCGGCTGCACGGTCGCGCCGGGCTTCGAGTTTGCCGAGTTCGAGATTGCCGACCGCCATATTCTTTTGCAGACCTGGCCACAGCATGCAGCAATCATCGAACGCCTGGCGTAGACGCTACCGCGTCCACTTACCAACTATTAACTACTAACGCTTGGCGACAGCACCCGCGCCACTCAACTTGAACAGGGCGATGATTTCGGTCAGCCGATCGGCCTGCTCCAGCAGCGATTGCGCACCGGCCGCCGCCTCTTCGACCAGCGCCGCATTCTGCTGCGTGACCTGGTCGATGTGACCCACTGCTTCGTTGGTCTGGTTGATGCCGGAACTCTGCTCGCGGCTGGATTCGGCAATCTCGGCCACCACGTCCTTGACCTTGCTGCAGCTTTCCACGACCTCGCGGATGGTAGCGCCGGCAGCACTCACCAACTCTTCACCAAGGCGCACCTGTTCCACCGAGTCGGTGATGAGTTGCTTGATCTCCTTGGCGGCCGATGAAGAGCGTTGCGCCAGCGAGCGCACTTCGGAAGCCACCACGGCAAACCCACGTCCCTGCTCACCGGCGCGCGCAGCTTCCACGGCAGCGTTGAGCGCAAGAATATTGGTCTGGAAGGCAATGCCGTCAATCACGCCGATGATGTCGACGATCTTCTGCGACGACGCATTGATGGCGCTCATGGTGGTGACCACGTGATCGACCTTGGCGCCACCGGCGCCGGCGATGTCGGACGCGCTCTGCGACAGCTGGTTGGCCTGCAAGGCGTTCTCGGCATTGTTCTTGACGCTGGCGGTGAGCTGCTCCATGGCTGCGGCAGTCTGTTCGAGCGAACTGGCCTGGTCTTCGGTGCGCGACGACAGATCGAGATTGCCCTGCGCGATATCGCGCGAGGCGGCGCGGATGGAATGGCTGGTCTCGCGAATGTCTAACAAAACGCCTTCGATCTTGTCCACGAAACGGTTGAACGCATCGCTGATGCGGGCGACTTCGTCATGGCCACTGATCTGCAGGCGACGCGTCAGGTCGCCGTCGCCGCTGGCGATTTCCTGCAGCGCGCCTTCGACCGCCTGCAGGCGTCCCAGCGAACGCGTGATCAGGAACGCCAGGATCAGCGAAGCGCACAGCACCACCAGCGCTGCGATCAGGATCGACACCTTCAACATCGCATTCAGGGGCGCCAGCGCATCGTTGCGGTCCAGCGCAATGGACAGCACCCAGTCGGTGCCCGGCACGCCAACACAGAACAGCATCACATGCTGGCCGTTGATGGTGAGGTCCTTGTGCAGTCCGGATTTCTGAAGCTGCTTGAGGTCGTCGACGGTCAGTTGCGGGTCCAGGTCCGAGATCGGCTTGAGCCGGAACTTGTCGTCGGGATGGCTGATGATCTTGCCGGCAGCATCGGCCAGGAAGGCATAACTGTTGGCGGTAGGGTGGATCCGGGTCACGTTGTTGACCACCGTGTCGAGCAACACATCGGCGGCGGCGACGCCGATCACGTTGTCGCCATCGCGAATGGCTTCGGCAAAGGTCACCAGCAGTTTGCCGGTGCTGGCGCTGGTGTAGGGCGAGGTTACGATCGGCGTACGGTTCTTGGCGGCCGTCAGGTACCAGGGGCGCTGGGTGGCGTCATAGTCGGCGGCACGCTTTCGCTCCTGCGAAAAGGTCACGCGCTTGTCGGACCGGGCCACGTAGGCCAGGTCGAAGCCCCCCGCCACCTCGGCCGCGCGCACCGCCGACAAGGGTTCGGGTTGGGCGATGGCGTCCTTGAGCGAAGTGACCACCAGCCTGCGGGCGTTTACCCATTCGCCAATCGTGGCGGCCTGGCTCTGCAGCAGCTGCGTGGTCTGCGAGTCAAGGGTGTCGAGCGTGCGGGAGCGGGTTGAAAGGTAGTTGGCCAACCCCACCGAAAACATGGCGATGACGGTGATGCCCATGCAAATGGCAACTACCTTGGTGCGTAGCGAAGAGGAAATCATGGGATGGAGAGGGCAGAGAAGTGAACAGGCAAAAGCAGCATGCCAGAAATGCCGAGATTCTCACATCAAGTTATGACAGGAGAATTTCCTGTTGATGGCTGGACATCCCTTTCAACGCCCAGGGGCGCTCACAGCCTGCGAAGGAATCGGCCTTTCCGGCTATAACTCACTGATCCTCAACGAGAAATTTCAACCCGGCATCGTGTGGAAAAACAACGCATCGAGCGGATGCAGGGAAAATGCCAATGGCTAACTCTTTGCGATACCGGCAATAACTTATTTCTTCGTCATTACTGCTCGTCAACAGTCTCTGAAGCTCTTTCCGTCTGGATATTGGATAGACGCTATAATATTTCCAAAGGGGAATTATTTATGATTATCGTTTGGCAAGGTTTAGGTTTTCTGGGACTGTTGATCCCGTTTCTGATGTCATTGGCGGCACAGATGGCCTCGGATTCGATGTTCGAAAAAGGCTACTATTCTGCCCACCCGCTGATGCCGGCAGCGGTGCTGCTCATTGCGTCTGGCATTGTGTGGTTTCTCGGTGAAAGACTGAATGGCGGACCCAGCCAGTTGCTGGTCGATCCCAAGACCGGCCAGCAATACGAGTTCAAGAAGAAGCACACGCTGTTCTGGATTCCGCTGCAATGGTCGTCGGCAGTGATTGCCGCGATCGCGCTTTACGTCGCGTTCAAGTAGACCGGCGACATCGACACCGCACTGCGCGGGTCAATCCTTCAGGTAGTGCGGGAAACGCTGGCGAATATCGTCCAACTGGGACAGCGTTCCCGACAAATGCTCCCGCAATGCCGCCTGCGCTGCGTCGCCGTCACCGGCGGCGATGGCGTCGACCAGCGCGACATGGTCGGCAATCACCCGGCCAGCCTTGCCCGGGATGGGCAGGTGCAAATTGCGCAGGCGGTCCAGGTTGCCGCTTTGGCGGCGCACCATCGCCCATAGTTCGGGCACCTGCGCGGCTTCATACATCTGGCGATGGAAAGCCTGGTCGGCCAGGACGAAATCGGCATAGTTTTCTCGCTCGGCCAGCAGCCTCTGCAGTTCGACGCTGTCACGCAACCGCGTCACCAACGCCGCATCCGGGGCCTGCGCCAGGGTGCGGACAATTTCCAGTTCCAACGACCGTCGCAGAAAATGCGCCTGGCGCGCCAACGTCACGTTGACTGCGCTGACGACCGTCGCATGCTGCGGAAAGATATCCACCATGCCCTCTTCGCCGAGCTTGATCAATGCGTCTCGTATCGGCGTCTGGCTCAAGCCATAGCGGGCGGCAAGGTCGGCCCGCTGCAATACGGTGCCGGGAGCGATCCGCATGGCCACGATCAGTTCGCGCAGGTGCTCGAAGACCTGCGGCGCGGCATGTCGCGAACGATCCAGTGGCCGCATGTCGAATTCGGGCATGTCGGCGAAAGCGGCGGCGGAGGTCATGCGAGCAATCCAGAAAGCATTAACGAAGATTCAATAATTGGGCGAAGTTGCCGTCAGGAGCACGAATGATAACCCGCCTTGCCGTCATTGACACACTAATATATTAGTGTTTTAATCAATTCACGGCGCGCTTCCAGCGATGGCGCCGGGTGCCAACGATAGCCTGCGCGATGCGCGCACCGGGCAAACGCACCCCACAAGAAACCAGGAGACATGCGTGGATATAGCCAAACCAGGTGCAACGGCCGGGCATCCGACCGGACCGGCCTCAACCGTGCTGGCCGAGGCGGTGGGCAAGATCAAGCGGCGCGTGCTGCCCTTGTTCGTGATCATGTTCATCGTCAACTACATTGATCGCGTCAACATCGGCTTCGTGCGCACCCACCTCGCCACCGATGTAGGCATCAGCACCGCCGCCTATGGCTTGGGGGCCGGCCTGTTCTTCATCGGCTATGCCATCTTCGAGGTGCCGTCCAACCTGCTTCTGCAGCGCTTTGGCGCCAAGGCATGGCTGACGCGCATCATGGCGACCTGGGGCCTGGCAGCCACCGCGATGGCCTTTGTCAACAGCGAGACCACCTTCTACCTGCTGCGATTCCTGCTGGGCGCGGCCGAGGCCGGATTTTTCCCCGGCGTCATCTATTACTTCACGCAGTGGCTGCCCGCCAGCGAACGTGGACGCGCGATGGCGATCTTCCTGAGCGGGTCGGCGCTGGCGTCGATCCTGTCGGGTCCGATCTCGGGTGGGTTGTTGCAGCTTGACGGCGCCGGACTGCACGGCTGGCAGTGGATGTTCATCATCGAAGGCATGGCCTCGGTGGTGCTGTGCGGCTTCGTCTGGTTCTGGCTCGATTCGATGCCGGCTGATGCCAAGTGGCTGAGCCAGGCCGAGCGCGCGGCCATCACCGACACCATCGTCGCCGAGCAGGTCGAGCGCGCCAGAGACAAACCGGCCCACGTATCGGCATGGCAACTGCTGCGCGACACCCAGATCCTGATCTTCTGTTTCATCTACTTCTCGATCTCGCTCACCATCTACGGCGCTACCTTCTGGCTACCCAGCATCATTCGCAAGATGGGGAGTTTCAGCGACTTCCAGGTCGGCCTGTTCAATTCGATCCCGTGGCTGATCTCGATCGTGGCGATGTATATCTTCGCGGCGCTGGCGGCGCGCTTCAAGCATCAGCAGGCCTGGGCCGCGACGGCGCTGGTCATCGCCGCCTTCGGCATGTACATCTCGACTTTGGGCAATGCGTCGTTCGCCTTCGTCTCGATCTGTTTTGCCGCCGTCGGATTCAAGGCCGCGTCATCACTGTTCTGGCCCTTGCCGCAGAGCTATCTGGACGCCCGCATCGCCGCCGGCGTGATCGCATTGATCAACTCCATCGGCAACCTGGGCGGCTTCGTCGCGCCTACCGCGTTCGGCTTTCTGGAGCAGCGCACCGGCTCCATCGAGGGCGGCCTGCTGGGCTTGTCCATTACCTCGCTGGTGGCCGCCGGCGTGGTGTTTCTGGCTCGCTCCACCAGCAAGAAGGCCTATTGAATAGCGCCCCATTCACTGAACAGACCTTCAAGAGATCAACATGAAAATCACGCGCGTCACCGTCACCCCGATTGCATTCAAGGATGCGCCATTGTTGAATGCTTCGGGCATCCATGAACCCTATGCCCTGCGTTCGATCATCCAGCTCGAGACCGACAACGGTTACCTGGGACTGGGCGAAAGCTACGGCGATGCACCGGCACTGGCGATCCTGGACAAGCTCAAGGGCGAATTGATCGGGCTTGATCCGTTCAACCTGAACGGCTTGCGCGCCCTCGTGCGGCGCGTGGTGGCGCGCATGGCCCCGGCCAGCTCGGCCGGCGCCGAACTGGCGCCCGGCTCGCACGCCAGCAAGGCGGTCTCGAATGCGTACTCGGCGTTCGAAGTCGCGTGCCTGGATCTGCAGGCACGCTATCTCAAGGTGCCGCTGGTGGATTTGCTGGGCGGCGCGGTGCGCACGAAAATCCCGTTCAGCGCCTACCTGTTCTTCAAGTACGCGCAGCACATCGACAGCCCCTATGGGCCGGATCGCTGGGGCGAAGCCCTGTCGCAAGAGCAGATCGTGGCCCAGGCGCGCCGGATGATCGAGGAGAACGGTTTCGAGAGCATCAAGCTCAAGGCCGGCGCGCTGGAACCGGAACATGAGGTGGCTTGCATCAAGGCGCTCAAGAAGGCTTTTCCCAACGCGCCGTTGCGCATCGACCCCAACGGCAACTGGTCATTGGAGACGGCGATCCGGATGGCCGAACTGCTGGGCGACGACCTGCAATACTACGAAGACCCGACGCCCGGCCTGGAAGGCATGGCCGAACTGCACCGACGCACCGGCCTGCCGCTGGCGACCAACATGGTAGTCACCGATTTCGACGAGCTGCGCCGCAGCGTGGCATTGAACAGCGTGCAGATCGTGTTGGCCGACCATCACTACTGGGGCGGACTGCGCGACACCCAGCAGCTTGCAAGGATGTGCGACGTGTTCGGACTGGGCGTGTCGATGCATTCCAATTCACATCTGGGCATCAGCTTGATGGCCATGTCGCATGTGGCCGCCGCGGTAGAAAACCTGTCCTATGCGTGCGATACGCACTACCCGTGGCAAGAGCCTGACGAAGAAGTCATCAAGGGCGGCAAGCTGCCGATTCGCGATGGTTGCGTCAGCATTACCGATGCCCACGGCCTGGGGGTGGAACTGGACTACGATCAACTGGCCAAGTTGCACCAGCTCTACCTGGAATGCGGCATCCGCGCGCGCGACGACGTCGGCCAGATGCGCAAGTATCAGCCCGACTGGAAGGCCCTGAAACCCAGGTTCTGACTTGTCCCGCGGGCCATCGAAACAACCAAGACGAAAAAACGACAGGCGGTAGGAGGGAGATGGTCATGAAATGGTTTCGCGATCTGAACATTGCCAGGAAGCTTATGCTGACGATCCTGGCGGTGATAGTGCTGGTCTTTGCGTTGGGCTCGTTGGCCATCTTCGAGTTGGCCAAGGTCAATGATGCCTCGGGCGACATCGTTGAGAACTGGCTTCCCAAGGTCCGCAGCCTGGCCGAAATAAAACTGCTGATGGCGCGCATTCGCGGTAGCGAGGCACAGAGTATCCTGCTGAGCGCGCCCGACAAGCTCGCGGCCAACAAAAAAGGCGGCGATGCACTCATCGAGTCGATGAAGAAACTCCAGCGGGCCTACGAGTCGCAAATATCGAGCGACGAGGAGCGACGCTTGTATCAGGCGATCCTGGCCAATGTCGATAAGTTCTTCGTCGTACATGAGCAGATCATTTCCCTTTCCGTGGCCGGAAAGAAGGATGAAGCCCAGTTACGCAATATCGCCTCATCCAATGATTACCAGTCGGCCCTGGCATCGATAGAAAAAGCCGTGGTCCTCAACGACGCCGGCGCACAAGGCGCCAAGGTGACCGCAGTGGCGACCTATCGGGAAGCGCGGATCGGCATCTTCTCTCTGCTGGCGGCCTGCGTGGTGCTTTCAGTCGGCCTGTCGCTCTGGATCGCCCGCTTGATCTCACGACCGTTGAACGCTGCGGTCATGGCAGCCAGGCACATCGCAGAGGGCAATCTCGACGCCCGCTTCCATCGCACCGATAAAGACGAGACCGGACAGTTGCTGGCGTCTCTTGAAGAGATGGTGCACAGCCTGCGCAACATCGTCGACCAGGTTCGCACCGGGACCGATGCCATCACCACCGCTGCAGATGAAATCGCCACCGGCAATATGGATCTGTCCGGTCGAACCGAACAGCAGGCGGGTGCGTTGGAAGAGACGGCAGCGGCCATCGAGGAGCTGACGGCGACGGTCAGGCAGAATGCAGAAAATGCGCGACAGGCAAACCAGTTCACCGCCTCTGCCTCTGAAGTCGCACGGCATGGCGGCCATGTCGTCCAGGATGTCATCGCCACCATGGCCTTGATCAGCAGCTCTTCTCAAAAGATCGTGGAGATCATCGGCGTCATCGACGGCATCGCATTTCAAACCAATATTCTGGCGCTCAACGCTGCGGTGGAGGCGGCCCGGGCCGGCGAACAAGGCCGTGGATTTGCGGTGGTCGCGTCGGAAGTACGATCGCTGGCGCAACGCTGCGCAGCGGCGGCAAAGGAAATAAAAGGCTTGATCGAGAGCTCCGTGGTGAACGTCAACAACGGCGGCAAGCTGGTCGAAGCCGCCGGCGACACGATGACCGAGATCGTGGCCAGCATCGACAGGGTCTCGCATATCGTCACCGAAATAGCCTCTTCCACCGAAGAGCAAAGCTCGGGAATTGGACAGGTCAATGAAGCGATCATCCAGATCGACCAGACCACCCAGCAGAATGCGGCCCTGGTGGAGCAGGCCGCGGCAGCGGCGGCGGCGATGCAGCAACAGGCCTTGCGTCTTTCCGATTCGGTCCGGTTCTTTCAGGTCGGCAATGGCACAGCATCACTGCCGTTGCCGCGGCTGCCCGCGTGAAAATGCCAAGCGGGCCGTGGACGCATCACCCCAGATGCCGCCGCAACGATTCCACCAGAATATCGCAGGCCTCGTCGGTGCCGATCGTAATGCGCAGGAACTGGTTGATGCGGGCACTGGTGAAGTGCCGCACGATGATGCCGTCGCCACGCAACCTGGCGGCCAGTGTCGCGGCGTCATGACCGGGATGGCGCACGAACACGAAGTTGGCCGCTGACGGCAACACGTCAAAACCCAACGCCTTGAGCGATGCGGCCAGGCGCTCGCGGCTGGCGATCACCAGGTCGCAGGTCTTGCGGAAGTAAGCCTCGTCCTCGATGGCGGCGGTGGCGCCGGCGATCGCCGGGCGATCCAGCGGATACGAGTTGAAACTGTTCTTGACGCGCTCCAGCGCATCGATGAGATCGGCATGCCCGATCGCAAACCCCACCCGCATGCCCGCCAGCGCACGCGACTTCGACAAGGTCTGCACCACCAGCAGATTGGGGTAGCGTTGCACCAGGCCGATGGCGCTGATGCCGCCGAAATCGATATAGGCCTCGTCGACTACGACCACCCGTTGCGGATTGCCCTGCAGGATGCGCTCGACCTCGGCCAGCGGCATCAGGCAACCGGTCGGTGCGTTCGGATTGGGGAAGATGATGCCGCCGATGGCGTCGCCCTGGCCCAGGTAGTCGTCGGCACGGATCGTGAAATCGTCGGCCAGCGGCACCGCCCGATACTGCACCTCGTACAGGCCGGCATAGGTCGGGTAGAAGCTGTAGGTGATATCGGGGAACAGGATAGGCTTGCCGTGCTTGAGCAAGGCATGGAAGGCATGCGCCAGGACCTCGTCGGAACCGTTGCCCACGAACACCTCGCGCGGGGTGATGCCGTCGCCGGCATGGCGTGCGGCAATCGCCAGCTTGAGCGGCTCGGCGTCCGGGTTGGGATACAGGCGCAGGTTGTCGCTGACTTCACCGGCAATCGCTGCGAGCGCGCGCGGCGACGGGCCGTAGGGACTTTCGTTGGTATTGAGCTTGACCAGCCTGGCCAGCTTGGGCTGCTCGCCAGGGGTATAGGGCGTCAGCTGGCTGACGATAGGGCTCCAGAACTTGCTCATGGGAATTCGAACCGCAACGGGTTGGTAAGGTAATGGCCAGGGAAAGCGCAGATGTTAGCAAATTTAGGCGTCAGGCGCGGCGTACGGCGATGTGATACACGCCCCAGGGGCACAGCCCGAAACGCGCCGAAACCGGCTGCGCGGCCATCTCGGGAAAGCTGTCGGCGTCATACACCGCCCACAATGGCCCCAGTCCCCCCAGCGGCAATGGCTTGCCATCGAGATGGGTGGCGATGATGAAGCGGTAACGCAGCGCATCGCCACGCGGCAGCACGATGGCATAACCGTCGATGGCGCGCAGCAGGTAGCCGTCGGCGCGGGGATCGGCCCCGGCGGCGCGCATCACGTCGACCAGCAGGGGGCCGCGCAGGGTGTGCTGCAGGTTGTCGTATTCGAGGGTGGGCTTGATCTCGACGGCCGGCAAGGCGAGCAGCGTGCCGAAGTCGAAGGTGCGCGCACGATCGAAGTCGACCTTCTGCTTGTGCATCATCTGGTCCAGCGCCGGGTCGAGCCGGCCCCGGTTGGGCGACGAGATGGCGCCGGTGACGGTCAGCAGCGCCGGACCTGGCGCACGGCGCTCGCGGGCGATGGCCGCTGCCGGCAATGCCAACGTGCCGGCCACGCCTGCACTGCCAGCGGCACGCATAAAGTTGCGCCTGTTCATGATGTTTTCCTTCGAAAGGGTGCGCAGGGACGCCAGCATACCGCATCAAGGTCCGGCGGACCGCGCCGCACCCCCGCGCAGGACGTCGATGGACCGCAGCGGCACCCAGCGCTGATCGCGCACCTCGAAGATGCTCAACTGCGGATTGCGTGGATTGCCCCTGGCATCGAAGGCGATCATCCCGGTCAGCCCGCGAAAGCTGATGCGCCGCAAGACCTCGACGATGCGTCGGGCATCCAGCGAATCGGCCTGGCGCACGGCCGCCACCGCCACCTGGGCGGCATCGTAGGCAAAGGGTGTCAATCCGTGGATGTGCAGGCCGAAACGTTGGTGGTAGTCGTCCTCGAAGCGACGCCAGCCCGCCATCGCCGCGGTCGGCACGCCGCTCTCGATGGCCACCGTGCCATCGGCGGCGCTGCGGGCAGCGATCAGGAAGCTGGCCCCCACCACGCCGCTGGACGCCATCAGGAGGCGCATTCCCCCGCCCTCCTGGCGCATGGTCTGGGCCAGGTGCGCGGCCTGTGCCGCATAGCCGCCGAAAAACAGCGCCTCGGCGCCGCGCAGCCGGAGACGACGCACCAGTTGCGCCAGGTCACTGGCATAGCTGATGCGCTCGCGCACGACGACGGTGACGCCGCTGGCGCGCACCTGGTCGAAAAACGAGGCGGCGACACCGATGCCATACATGCTGCCGTTATCGATCACGGCCAGCCGCCGCAGCTTCATGCCCTGCACCACATGCTGCCCGAGATATTTCCCGGCATGGCCATCGTGGCTGATGAGGCGGAAGAAACTGGTGTATCCCTGTTCGGTCAACGCAGTAGCGCTGGCCGCCGGCGAGATCAGGGCCACGCCAGCGTCGGAATAGATCCGCGCCACTGCCGCGCTGGTGGTCGAATTGGCCGTGCCGATTACCGCCACCACGCCTGCCTGCAACATCTGCCGCGCACCCTCGATGGCCGTGGCGGGATCGCTGCGGTCGTCGTAGCGCAACAGGCGAAACGCGATGCGCTGGCCCGCGACGCGCGGATGCAGGCGATTGACTTCGGCCAGCGCCATCTCGGCAGCGTTGGCCAGGCTCTTGCCGAGCTCTTCGGACACGCCGCTCAAGGCGCCCGAAAAACCGATCAGCACAATACGCGGCCCGCGCTCGACATCGGCAGACGTTCCGTGCGCGGGATACAGGATGACGGCAAATGACAGCAGGATTCGCCGTGTGACGTCGACAGACAATAGCTTGGGCATATGCACCTCCGAAACCCGGCGCGCCGCAACGAAATCGGCGGACACGACCGGCGGCCCCTCACTGGCCTTTTCGGACTGTGCTTATGTGCTGGTCCGAAAACGGTGGAAGTTTGCCGTGCCGACTTTCAGGTGATGTGGCGGAAGGTTACATAGTGGAAATAATCGTAATTGGACGAAAATAACTACCTCAAAGACAAATCGGGCCGCGCCGGAACAATGTCCGGGGCGGCCCGATCTTTCGGACTACGGCAAACCGTTATTTAGTCGCGTGGTGGACGACCGCGCCAGTAACCGGCCAGCAGCGATCCCGACAGGTTGTGCCAGACCGAGAACAGCGCGCCCGGCAAGGCTGCCACGGGCGTGAAGTACATCTTGCCCAGGGCTGCGGCCAGACCGGAATTCTGCATGCCCACTTCGATGGCCAGCGTGCGGCACACCGCTTCGTCGAAGCCCAGCAGGCGCCCGCCCCAATAACCGCCCAGCAAGCCCAGGCCGTTATGCAGGATCACGCCGATCAGCACCACCAATCCGACCGAGGCGATGCTGGCCTGGCTGCCGCCTACAACAGCAGCGATGATCAACAGGATCGCGACCATCGACACCACCGACAGGTAGGGCTCGATGCGACGGATCAGGCCGCCGGCAAAGATATTGGCGATCAGGCCGACCACGATCGGCACCACCACGATCTGCACGATCGACATCAGCATGGCGTGCGCATCGAAATGGATCGACGCATCGACATACAGTTCGGTCAGCCAGGGCGTGGCGAACACGCTCACCAGCGCCGACAGGGTGGAGATGGTGACCGACAGGGCGACGTCGCCGCGCGACAGATAGATCATCACGTTGGAGGCGGTGCCCGAGGCCACGCTACCCACCAGCACCATGCCGGCGGTCAGGTCAGGCGGCATGCGCAGGGCCTTGGCGATGATCCAGGCGGCCAGCGGCATGACCAGGTAGTGCAGGATGATGCCGGCGGCCACTGGCGCCGGGCGCTTGATGATGCGCTTGAAGTCGTCCACCGTCAGCGTCACGCCCATGGTCAGCATGATCAGCGTGAGCAGCTGGGTCACGTATTTGCCGATGGGGGTGAAGGTGGTTGGCGAAAAATAGGCAGCTACGGAAAGCAGCAGCGCCCACAGGGGGAACAGGCGGGTAACGATGGCGAGCATGATTGAAACCGGATGAGTGAGCGGAATGAATAAGCGTCTTCCTGGCGGCATGAAGCACGCGGGACGCGGTTTTTATGCAATGGCAGCGGGTGGCGCGAATACGTTGGCGGAGCATTGACCATGCGCCCGGTGGGGCGGCGGCCGCTCTGCTCTTTATGATGACGTCTTGTGGACGCAAGGCCGAGATTCTACCTGTGGACAGCAATTCCTGCCCGGCACCCGGATCAGGCGGGCTTGTCGCACTTGAAGGTCAGCAGCGCCCTGGGCGGCAGCACCACCGGCAAGCCATCGGAGCGCTCGCTGCCCACCACCCGCATGCGGCGACCGAGATTGCGGCAATAGGCATCGGCCTGCTGCAAGCCCTTGATCGCCACCCCGTCATTGCCCTGCCAGGGCGAACTGGCAGTCAGCATGTACGTGTCGTGATCGAGCGCAGTCACGCCGCTGGACCAGCCGCAGGCGCTCAGCAGTGCGCTGGCCGTCAATAATGCTGCGCTCGATCGTGTGTTCATTGCCTGCCCCGCCGTATTGAATGGTTGAGGCGATGTTAGCGGGACGGCGCGGCAGCGTCATGCATCCCTACAACTCTTTACGTCGGCAGCGCACACGAAAAAAAACGCCGCTGATCACAGCGGCGTTCATTGCACCTGTCGACGCGTCGAGCAGACTCAGCGCGTGACCGGCTTGTAGCGGATCCGCTTGGGCTTGGCGCCTTCTTCGCCCAGGCGCTTCTTCTTGTCGGCTTCGTACTCCTGATAGTTGCCGTCGAAGAAAGTGACCTGCGAATCGCCTTCGAAGGCGATGATGTGGGTGGCGATACGATCCAGGAACCAGCGATCGTGGGAGATCACCAGCACGGTGCCGGCGAACTCGAGCAAGGCGTCTTCCAGCGCGCGCAGGGTTTCCACGTCGAGATCGTTGGACGGTTCATCCAGCAGCAGCACGTTGCCGCCCTGCAGCAGGGTCTTGGCCAGGTGCAGACGGCCACGTTCGCCGCCCGACAGGTTGCCGACGATCTTCTGCTGGTCCGAACCCTTGAAGTTGAACCGGCCCAGATAGGCGCGCGACGGCATTTCGAAACGGCCCACGGTGAGCAGGTCGGCGCCACCGGCGACATCCTCGAACACGGTCTTCTTGTTCTCCAGATCTTCGCGCGACTGGTCCACCAGCGACACCTTGACGGTGGGTCCGAGCACGACTTCGCCGCCATCGGGCTGCTCGCGTCCGGCCAGCATGCGGAACAGGGTCGACTTACCGGCGCCGTTGGGGCCGATGATGCCGACGATGGCGCCGGCCGGGATCTTGAAGTTCAGGTTATCGATCAGCAGGCGATCGCCGTAACCCTTGTTGACGTTCTTGAACTCGATGACTTCGTTACCCAGGCGCTCGGCCACCGGGATGAAGATTTCCTGGGTCTCGTTGCGCTTCTGGTATTCGTATTCGGACAGTTCGTTGAACCGGGCCAGACGCGCCTTGCTCTTGGCCTGGCGCCCCTTGGGGTTCTGCCGTACCCATTCCAGTTCCTTGGCGATGGTCTTCTGGCGCGCCGATTCGCTGGCTTCTTCCTGCTTCAGGCGGGCATCCTTCTGTTCCAGCCACGAGCTGTAGTTGCCCTTCCAGGGAATGCCATGGCCACGGTCCAGTTCCAGGATCCACTCGGCGGCGTTGTCGAGGAAATAACGATCGTGGGTGATCGCCACCACGGTGCCGGGGAAGCGTTGCAGGAACTGTTCGAGCCAGTCCACCGATTCGGCATCCAGGTGGTTGGTGGGTTCGTCGAGCAGCAGCATGTCGGGCTTGGAGAGCAGCAGCTTGCACAGCGCCACGCGACGCTTTTCACCGCCCGACAGCACGCCGACCTTGGCGTCCCACGGCGGCAGGCGCAAGGCATCGGCGGCCATCTCGAGCTGCTGGTTGAGGCTGTTGCCGTCGGAGGCCGAGATGATCGCTTCCAGGCGCGCCTGTTCGGTGGCCAGCGCGTCGAAGTCGGCGTCTTCCTCGGCATAGGCGGCATACACCGCGTCCAGCTTGGCTTGCGCCTCGAACACTTCGCCCAGCGCGCTCTCGACTTCCTGGCGCACCGTCTTTTCGGCATCGAGTTGCGGTTCCTGCGGCAGGTAGCCGATGTTCAGGTTCGGCATCGGGATCGCATCGCCTTCGATCTCGCGGTCGATGCCGGCCATGATCTTGAGCAGGGTCGACTTGCCCGAGCCGTTCAGGCCGAGCACGCCGATCTTGGCGCCGGGGAAGAAGGACAACGAGATGTCCTTCAGGATATGTCGCTTGGGTGGCACGATCTTGCCGACCCGGTTCATGGTAAATACGTATTGAGCCATTTTTTGCAGTGCCCTTGAAAGTGAAAACGGGTGATTGCGGGGCGCTCAGGCGTCCACGGAAGAGCCTTGGCCCCGCGCGCGCCAGAAGCGCCACAATCCTTCGGCGGAGTATACCGCGAGCGCCAGCCAGATCACGCTAAATCCGATGGCCCGGTTGCCGGCGAAGGCCTCGTCGTAGATCACCACGCCAGTCAGCAATTGCAGCGTCGGCGAGATGTATTGCAGCAAGCCCAAGAGCGACAGCGGGATACGACGCGCCGCCTGGGCGAACAGCAGCAACGGCACCGCCGTCACCGGCCCGGACAGCGCCAGCAGTAACTGGGCGCCGGTCGAGGCGTGGGCGAAGCTGTTGGTGTCGCGCCAGGTGTCCACGCCCAGGATCAGCAGCACCAGCGGCAGCATCATCAGGGTTTCCAGCGACAGCCCCTCCAGCGCGCCCAGCTGCGCCGTCTTGCGCAACAGCCCGTACAGGCCGAAGGTGCCGGCAATGACCAGCGCGATCCAGGGCAGGCTGCCGTTGGCCACCGTCAGCCACAGCACGGCCCCCAGCGCCAGCAGCACCGCCACCCATTGCAGCGCCCGCAGGCGTTCCTTGAGGATCAGGAAACCCAGCAGCACGCTGAACAGCGGACTCATGAAATAGCCCAGGCTGGTGTCGACGATGCGGCCCTGGTTGACCGCCCATACGTACAGCGTCCAGTTGCCCGACAGCAGCAGCGCCGAGGCCAGGAAGCCGATCAGTACCCGCGGTTGTTGCGCGGCCTGCCGCAACCAGCCCCATTGCCGACGCCAGGCCAGCACCCCGGCCAGGAACACGAACGACCAGAACAGCCGGTGGACGACGATATCGAAGGAAGGGATTTCCTTGAGCAGCTTGAAGTAAAGCGGGAATAGCCCCCACAGGAAGAAGCAGGCAACGGCGTAGAGCATGGTGGTCTCGGATTGGCGGCTGTCGTAAAGACTGATGAGAACCCGTTTCGTGGTCGCGACGGATTCAAGTGCCCTAGTGTTTCCCGCATTATTGCAGGATTCACCTTTTCCGGCTTGCCGCCCGTCAACCCTCGGCCAGCACCACGTCGATGCCTGCATGCATCGGGACCACCTCGCAGTCTTCGGTGCCGGCCATGCGTTCGATCACCAGCACATCGGCGGCGCCCACCGTAATCAGCGGATGGTGCCAGACCCCGCGTTTGAGGGTGACGCCCTGCCCGGCCTCGACCACGAAGGCGACGATGGCGGACGCATCCGGCTGGGCGCCGCTGCCGGCCAGCACCACCAGCATGCGCGACGCGCCCATTGGCACGAAGCTCTGGCTGCCCAGCAGATGGCGTTCGAAGGCGCGCACCGGATAAGGTGCGCGATGGGTGTGGGCGTCGGTGCGGAAGATCGCTACGCCGACCCGACCGCCTTCGGCCTCGGTGTCGAGATGGGCGACATCATCGAAGCGGCGCGTGGTGCCGAAGTTGATGTCGCGCTGCTGTTGGCCGGGCGCGATCAGATGGCCGTACGGCGCGAATGCGGCATGGCTCAACGGCTGCGCCACGATCACCGTGGCACGTCCCGCGTCAGGCGCACTCATGCATCAACCTCGCGGCAAACCGGATCAGCGAACGGTCACTGCCGGGCGGGCCGATCAGCGAAAAACCGAACGGCGCCTGGTCGAGCTGCATCAGCGGCAGCGAGATCTGCGGAAAGCCCGACAACCCTGCCAGGCACAGCATGCGCACGGCCTGGTTGCGATAGTTTTCCAGCGCCGGTTCGGAATCGGTCAGCAGCGGGGCGACGTCCGGCACGGTAGGCAACAGCAGCACGCCATCGGAGCCGAGCAGTCGCGCGAAGTCATCCCGGAACGCCCAGCGCACGGCGCTGTGCTGTTCCATCTGTTCCGGCGTGATGGTGGCCGACCAGGCAAAACGGTCGGCCACGCCCGGCCCCAGATGAAAGTCGTGACGACGGATGTTGTCCCCATGGCTCTGCCAGGCCTGGAACCCCTGGATGGTGCGAAACGCCCAGAACAGGGCCTCGAACGATGGGCTGGCGGTCTTGACCGGCTGGGGCGTGCCGATGACGCCCGAGAAGCGGTCCAACGTAGCCGAAAACACCGCCTGCACGCGCGGCTCCAGCAGCGCCAGCACATCGGCGGCGACCAGGGTGCGCGGGCGTTCGGGCAGCACGCTGCTGTCCTCGCCCAGCAGCACGTCGCCGACCCGGCCGAACAGGCCGATGTCGCGCGCAAACCAGCCACACGTGTCGAACGTCGGCGACAACGGCATCACGTCGGCCAGCGAGACGCGCGCATGCGTCGGACGCAGCCCGATCAGGCCGCAATGACTGGCAGGCGTGCGCACCGAGCCACCGGTGTCGGTGCCCAGCGCAATGTCGGCCAGGCCATTCGAGACCGCCGAGGCCGAACCCGAACTGGAGCCACCCGGAATGCGATCCGGCGCGCCGCCATTGCGCGGAGTGCCGAAATGGGCGTTCTTGCCATTCATCGAGAACGCCAGTTCGTCAGTATGGACCTTGCCGACGAAGCGCGCACCGGCGTCGAGCAACGCCTGCACCGCCGGCGCCGAGCGCGCCTTGATGCCGGACATCGCCAGCATGTGCGGATTGCCGCAACCGGTCGGATAGCCGGCGACATCGAAGATGTCCTTCACGGCCAGCGTCGATCCCGCCAGCGGGCCGGTCGGGTTCGAGGCGACTGGCGCATCGGGATAGGGTACGAAGCAGTGTGCCTGGGTGGTCATGCAGTCTCCTTGAGGTGGCGCGTCATGCGACGGCCAGTTGCAATTCTTGGGCGCGCAGGCAGCGTACCGTATGGGCCGGCCCGATGCCGAGTTCCTCCGGTTGCGTGGCACGGCATCGGTCGATGGCATGCGCACAGCGCTCGGCAAAGGCGCAGCCCGGCGGCAGCCTGGCCAGGTCGGGCGGCGCGCCCGGAATGGTCTGCAGCCGCTGGCCCTTCTGCATCGCGCCATGGCTGCGACTTTGCAGCAGCGAGATGGTGTACGGATGGCGCGGCTGCGTCAGCAGCTGCGCCGCCGGTCCCTGCTCGACGATACGCCCGGCATACATCACGGCGATCCGGTCGGCCACCTCGACGGCGGCGCCGATGTCGTGGGTGACGAAGATGATCGACAGTCCCAGCTCACGCTGCAGGTCGCGCAACAGCAGCAGGATCTGGATCTGCACCGTCGCATCCAGGGCGGTGGTGGGTTCGTCGGCCAGCAGCACCTTGGGCGAGCACGACAAGGCCAGCGCGATCATCGCGCGCTGGCGCATGCCGCCCGACATCTCGTGCGCATAGGCATCGAGGCGTCGCTCGGGGCTCGGGATGCGTACCTTCTCGAACAGCGCCAGCGCGCGCTGGCGGGCCTCGGCGGCCGACACCTTCTTGTGGCGGCGGATGGTCTCGACGATCTGGCTGCCGACGGTATAGACCGGGTCCAGCGCCAGCAGCGGTTCCTGGAAGATCATCGCGACCTGGTCGCCGCGCATCGCCGACAATTCCCGCGGCGACATCGCCAGCACATCCTGCCCCGCCACTTCCAGCCCGCCTTCGATGGTAGTGGTGCGCGGCGGATGCAGGCGCATGATCGAGCGCAGCGTGACGCTCTTGCCCGAGCCCGACTCACCGATCAGCGCCACCACTTCGCCGGCGTGCACCGCCAGGTCGACGCCACTGACGGCGCGGATGATCTTGCCGGGCGCCTTGAAGGTGACGCGCAGGTCGCGCAGGTTGATCATGACCTCAGACATGGATGTTCTCCCGGTTGGCCGCCATTGCACGATCGAAGGCGGCGCTGTCGTAGCCACTGTCGGCTTCATAGCGCAGGCAGGCCACGCCGTGTCCGCTGCACGGTTCATCGAAGCGCGGGGCGCGCATGCCGCACACCGGCTGGGCAAATTCGCAGCGGGTATGGAAGCGGCAGCCGGCAGGAGGATCGATCGGATTCGGCGGATCGCCCGACAGCGGCGCGTGTTCGGTCCGATGCTGCGGGTCCATGCTGGGCATGGATTGCAGCAATGCGCGGGTGTAGGGATGCAGCGGCGCATCGAATACTTGCTCGGCGCTGCCAAGCTCGACCACCTGGCCCAGGTACATCACCAGCACCCGATCGGAAATGAAACGCACCACGTTGAGATCGTGGCTGATGAAAAGATAAGTCAGGCCGAATTCCTGCTTCAGGTCCAGCAGCAGGTTGAGCACTTGCGCCTCGACCGACTTGTCGAGCGCCGACACCGCCTCGTCAAGGATCACCAGGCGCGGCTCCAGCGCCAGGGCGCGGGCGATATTGACACGCTGGCGCTGACCGCCCGACAACTCGTGCGGATAGCGACCGGCGAAGCGCTCCGGCTGCAGGCCGACGCGCGCCAGCAGGTCGCGCGCGCGCATGATGGCGTCGCGCGCATTGAGGCCGTGCACGATGGGCGCGAAGGCAATCGAGTCTTCGATGGTCATGCGCGGATTGAGCGACGAATAACTGTCCTGGAACACCATCTGCGTCTGGCGCCGGAACTGGCGCAGGGGCATAGCGCGCGAACCGACGGTCTGGCCGTCGAAGACCAGCTCGCCGCTGTCCTGTTCGATCAACTGCATCAGCACCCGGGCGGTGGTCGACTTGCCGCAGCCGGATTCACCGACTACGCCCAGCGTCTCGCCTTTCATGATGTCGAAGCTGACACCATCAACGGCGCGCACGGCCTTCTTCGGGCCGCCGGCAAACGGCAGGCCGCGTCCCTTCAGCGGAAAGTGCTTCAACAGATCGCGCACGCCCAGCAAGGGCTGGCGCGGACCGCCGACATCCTGTGCGTGATGTGACGGTTCGACGATGTGGATCTGGCTCATTGCTTGACCTCCATGGCCGACCGCAAGCCGTCGGATAGCATGTTGAATGAAATCGAAGTGACAAAGATGAACGCCCCCGGCAGCGCGGCAATCCAGGGTTGGGTATAGATGGCGGTGCGCAGGGTGTTGAGCATCAGGCCCCATTCCGGCTCGGGCGGCTTGACGCCCAGGCCGAGGAAGGACAGGCCGGAGGCCAGGATCATCGAGACCGAGATGAGGCTGGTGGCGTACACGAAGATCGGCCCCAGCACATTGCCCAGCACATGTACCCGCACGATGGTGAAGGCGCCCGCGCCCGAGGCCCGGGCGGCATCGACATAGTCGCTGCGCCTGACCTGGGTGGTGACGCTTTCGGCGATGCGCGCGATCTGCGGCACGAAGACGATGGTCAGCGAGGTGAGCGCATTGAAGATGCCGGCCCCCAGCGCACCCGACAGGGCAATCGCCAGCAGCACCGAAGGGAAGGCATACAGGATGTCGATGCTGCGCATGACCCCGGTATTGATCAGGCCGCCGGCATAACCGGCCAGGATGCCCAGGGCGCTGCCGATGACGAACGCCAGCAGCACCGGCGTGATACCCATGAACAGCGACAGGCGACCGCCCAGGATCAGGCGCGACAGCAGGTCACGCCCCAGTTCGTCGGTGCCCAGCAGGTGACCGGCGGTGCCGATCGGCTTGAGACGTGAAAACATCGAGGTGGCAAACGGGTCGGCCGGCATCAGCCACGGCGCGGCGATGGCCATCACGATCAATGCCAGCAATACCGCGCCGGCGATCAGGGCCGCCGGGTTGCGCACCAGGCGCGCGCCGACATTGGCCCAGTGCCCGCGTGAACGACGGTAAGGGGTCGCGAGGGGAACTGCAGTGGTGGCGGTGGTCATGTCAGGCTCGCTCGATGCGTGGATCGAAAATGGTTTGCAGGATGTCGACGGCCAGGTTGAGCGCCACGAAGAACAGCGCCAGCACCAGGATGGTCCCCTGCAGCAGCGGCAGGTCGCGCTGGAAGATCGCCTGGTTCAGCAGGAACCCGGTGCCGGGCCACGAGAACACCGTCTCGATCAGGATCGAGCCACCCAGCAGGTAACCCAGCTGCAGACCCATCACCGCCAGCGCGGTCGGCGCCGAGTTCTTGACCACATGGCGAAACACCCCGAACTCCGACAGGCCGCGCGCCTTCAGGCCGACCACGAATTCCTGCGACAGGATGTCGGCCACCAGCGCCCGCACGGTGCGGGCGATGATGCCCATCGGGATGAAGGACATGGTCACCGCCGGCATGATCAGGTACTTGACGTGTTCCAGGTCCCACACCCAGGCGCCCGAGCCATCGGGACCGGCGCCGGTGGCCGGCAACCACATCAGGCGCGACGAGAAGATGATCACCAGCACCATGCCCAGCCAGTAATGCGGCACCGAGACGCCGATGACCGAAATGAAGGAGGCCGCGCGGTCGATCCACGAATTGCGGAAATAACCGGCCACGAAACCGAACAGGCTGCCGAACAGGAAACCGATGGCGGTCGCCATCGAGGCCAGCATGAAGGTATTGCCGACCGCCTTGAACACTTCGGCGGCCACCGGCCGGCCGGTGGCGATCGAGCTGCCGAGGTCGCCATGCAGGGCGCGCCAGACCCAACTGAAGAACTGTTCGGGATAGCTGCGATTGAAACCATACAGTTCCATCAGCTGCTTTTGCAGATCGACTGACGCGTCGGGCGGCAGGATCGCCACCAGCGGGTCGCCGGGCGCAATATGGACCAGCATGAAACACAGGAAGGCCACCCCCAGCATGATGGGCAGGGCGTACAGCGTGCGACGGATCAGATAGGAAATCATGGGCGTGGCTTTGGGCTAAGCGAACAGCACGGGGTCGCGCCGACGGTGCATCGGCGCGACCGGGACGACATCAATCCATGTTCATGGTGGCGATGTCGATGAACCAGCTTTGCGGCTGCACTACGCCCTTGACCTTGGCCGAGATGGCGCGTGGTCCGGTGTCGTGCGCCACCCAGACGAAGGGCGCATCGTCGACGATCTTGGCGTGCAACTGCGCCAGCAAGGCATCACGCTGCTTGGGATCGAAGGTGGTGCGCGCCTTGGCAATGAGGGCATCGACATCGGCATTGCTGTAGAAGCCCCAGTTGTTGGACGTCGGCGGCGCGGCCTTGGTATCGACGAAACGCACCATGGCAAAGAACGGGTCCATCGCCGCGAAGCTGATGTTGACCGCGTTGGCGCCGTGCGCGCTCGGATCCTTGGCGCCGATACGCCAGTTGGTATAGAGCGTGTTCCATTCGATCACGTCGAACTGGACGTCGAAGAAGCACTCCTTGAGGTTCTGCTGCATGAACTCGTTCATCGGCAGCGGTTGCATCTGGCCCGAACCGGATGCCGAGATCTGCACCTTCACCGTCAGCGGCTTGGCGGCCGAATAGCCGGCTTCGGTCATCAGCTTCTTGGCCGCGGCCGGGTCGTACTTGATCTGGAAGGTCGGGTTGCCGCGCCATGGATGACCAGGCTCCACGGTGCCGGTGGCTTCACCCATGAGCCCACCCAGCAACTGCTTCATGGCAGGACGGTTGATACACAGGTTGGCGGCATAGCGCACCTTCTTGTCGAGCCAGGGCGAACCGGGCACGAACGACAACTGCCACGGCCAGACGTGCGGCTGCGGATTGGAATAGATCTTGAAGCCACGGCCCTTGATGGCGTCCAGCGCGTCAGGCGCGGGGGCTTCGATCCAGTCGACCTGGCCCGACATCAGGGCGGCGGTGCGCGAGTTGGCTTCGGGCAGCGGCAGCATCACGACGCGGTCGATCTTGGGGCGGCGCTGCGCATCCCAGTAGCCGTCGTTCTTGACCACTTCCAGGCGTTCGCGCGGTACGAACTTGCTCATCTTGAATGGACCGGTGCCGGACGCATCAGCGGCAAAGGCGATCCAGGCCTGCTTGGAACGCTCGGCCTTGTCTGTCACCGAAGCCGGCACGGCGGCCTGCTTCTTGTCCCACTGGGCGGGCGAGGCCATGAACAGGTTGGTCAGGTTGATCGGCAGGAAGGAGTCGGGTTCGGAGGTGCTCAGTTCCACCGTCAGGTCGTCGATCTTCCGGGCCGAGCGCAGGGTCGGCATGCGCGAGGCGGTGACGCCGACCTGGCTGGGATCGAATTGGGCTGCATTCTTGTCGAGCACCTTGTTGACGTTCCACACCACGGCGTCGGCATTGAAGGCCGATCCGTCATGGAACTTGACGCCGGGGCGCAGCTTGAAGATCCATTTTGTATGATCCTTGGCGTCGACCGCCCACGACAGGGCGAGATCGGGAATCAGGTCGCTGGCCTTGTCGGCCTTGGACAGGTCCCATTGGGTCAGGCCGTCGTACATCGGAATGCCGGTGAAGCGGTTGCCCTCGAAACCCTGGTCGGGCTGGCCCAGCGTGCGGGGAATGTCGCCGGCGGTCATGCCGATGCGCAGCACTTTCTCGGCCTGGGCAGGGGCGGCCGCGAGAGCGCCGAAGGCCAGGCTGAAGGCCATGGTCAGGGCTGCGATTCTTGGAGATTTCATATCAGTGCTTTCCTGGTTGGGGTGACGGTGGAAACGACGACAGATGAAACGAACGACGGAACAGGTTCAGGGCGGATCGAAATGGATATCGGCCCGTGCGGCGGCATTGACCAGATGCTGTTGCATGCCGGCGCGGGCACCATCGATGTCGCCCGCCGAGATCGCGGCGGCGATGGCGCGATGCTCCACGGCGGGCGGCCAGATACGTTGCGGGTCGGCAAACGGCACCCGCAGGCTGTGGCTGATCGGGCTCTCGAACTGGCGCACCACCTGCAACACGCCCGGGTTGCCGGACAACTCGGCGATCAACTGATGGAATTCGAAATCGGCGTGCGCGGCGCTGACCAGGTCGAGGTTGTTGAGCGCATCTTCGAAGCGCGCCTGCACTCCCCACAGGCGCGGCGTGGCGGCGGCCGTGATATGGCGCGCTGCCAGGGCGGCGGCGGCCGGTTCCAATACATAACGAAGCTGGTAGATGGCGGCCAGCGGCAAGGCACGACCGTTGTCATCGGCCTGGCTCGACAAGGGCGGTGCGACGATGCGACCGGACTGGCGCTCGGCCACCAGCGTGCCCTTGCCCGGCACCGAGCGGATAAAGCCCAGGGCTTCCAGCATCGACAGCGCTTCGCGCAGGGACGCACGACTGATGCCCATCGACTCGGACAGCTCGCGCTGGCTGGGCAGCATCTCGCCCGGCGCATAGGTGCCGGACAGGATCTGCCGCTGTAGCGTCTGTGCTGCGATGTTGGGCATGCTCATTCGTCGATCCCCGTTATTGGCCTGACTGGTCAGACCGCAAGAGGGACTTCAGCAATTAGCGTGCCACGCCCGGGCATTCCGTCCAGCGAAATTTCAGGGAGGATGCGCGGGAGCGCAGGCAGGAAAGATGGGGGCGAGCCGGGGGAGAGCCGGGAGATGAGGCGGCGCTATCGGCGCGCTTCAGCGCCAAGAAAGTGCGGCGTGCGCCAAGTTGGGAACAGCAAGGCACTGGGTGCCGGCATGCGCCGACACGACGAGTTACTTGTGACTCGACCTCCGTCGCCCTGACGAAAGTCGGGGCCCAGTGACGTTCAGCAGCTTCTGGTGCACAACAAACGCCACTGGGTACCGGCGTTCGCCGGCACGACAGGCTAATTGTTACCCGGCCGCCGGCGTCGCCGGCGCATGCTTGGCCACCAGGTGATACAGCAGGAACGCCGCCGCGCCACAGACCGCCATCACGGTCACCAGCGGCAGCGCCGTGCCGTCATGCCAGAAGCTCATGACCACGCCCGACATCACCCCCATGCCGAACTGCAGCGTGCCCATGAGCGCGGCCGCAGTGCCGGCCTGGCGGCCCTGGTGCTTGAGGGCGATGGCGGTGGCGTTGGGGCCGGTGAAACCATAGGCGGTCAGGAAACCGAAGAAACCGACCAGCAGCAACGGCAGGCTTTCGAAGCCGGCCGCCACCGCCAATGCCACCACCAGCGACAGGCCGGCCGGCAGCCACAGGATCTTGCCCAGCACGCGCTCGGGCGAGCGCTTCACTACCAGGCGCGCATTGATCTGGGATGCGGCAATCAGGCCGATCGCGTTGGAGGCGAAGACAAACCCGAAGTACTGCGGCTTGATGCCGTGCAGCTCGATGATCACGAACGGGCCGCCGGCAATATAGGCAAACATGCCCGCCTGCACCAGTCCGCCGCACAGCACGTAGGACATGAACTGGCGATGCCGCAGCAGCCCCCAGTACTGGCGCAAGGTGCGCCCCAGGTGCAACGGCTCGGCCTGGGTGACATCGACCGTCTCGGTCAGGAATTTACGGGTGCCCACCAGGCACAGCAGGCCAAAGATGGTCAGCACCACGAAGATGCCGCGCCAGCTGGCCACCACCAGCATGATGCCGCCGATGAAAGGCGCCAGGATCGGCGCCAGCCCGAACACCAGCATCAGCATCGAGAACGCCTTGGCCGAGCCTTCGGCGCCCATCCGGTCGCGCACCATCGCGCGCGGGATCACCATGCCGGCGCTGCCGCCCAGGCCCTGGAAGAAGCGCAATACGATCAGGGTCTCGATGTTCTGGGCAAACACGCACAGCAACGAGCAGATGAAATACAGGGTGATACCGAAGAACAGCGGCGGCTTGCGCCCGAACCGGTCCGACAGCGGACCGTAGAACATCTGCCCCAGCGCCAGTCCGATCAGGAAAGTGGCCAGCGTCAGCTGGACCAGGTTGGTGCCCACGCCCAGGTCCTGGGCGATGGCCGTGAAGCTGGGCAGGTACATGTCGATGGCCAATGCGCCCATCGCGGTCAGGCCGGCCAATACGGCCAGCCATGGAGGAAATTTGCCCGTTGCGAGCGTGTTGTCTGTTTGCATGAAGAAAACCGTAGACGGCTGCCGCAGTCATCGCGCAGACAGCGCGCAAAGGGGCAACCGGAATGAAGGGTAGGCCGGCATTATAGACTGAGCAGGCGTTTCGTTCCGGTTGCCCGGCGGCATCACCGTGCACCGATTTCGACAGCAGGTGGTGCACGGCCATCCAAAAGCTGGCACACTCACCACACAGTTCCCGAGCGTCAGGAGCATGGACGCCGGGAAGCGGGAATAGCGCTGATCGACGGCGTGCCCTTGCAGCATAGGGCGCGCCGACGGATATGCAGCTCAGCAGAAGCCACAATAAAAGCATATTGCCGCAGGGGAAAAGTGCATGACTTCGCCAACCGCGAAAAAGCCAGCCATTGCCGCACGCCATGTCGCCGCAGAGAAGCGCTTCAATTGTCAGCGACGCCGCCTGCTGACCTGGGGCGCCGCCGCAGCCAGCGCCACGCTGTTGCCGGGTTGCGAACGCAGCCAGCCGGAACCGCCGGCGAGCCCGGCGCCGGCCAGCGCACCGGTGGTGCTGACCGCGCTCATCTGGGCCCCGGACTGGGCCGAAGAGATGCATCGGGTCGCCGGCGCCTTTTCGCGTGAGCATCCCGATATCCAGATTGCGCTGCAGTTCATGATCGGCAATTCGGTCGAGGAAAACCTCATGCCCAAGGCGGCCACCAACAGCCTGCCTGACATTGTCTCGGTCAATCCCAATCCGTATGCCGCGACCCTGGCCGACCAGGGATTGCTGGCCGACATCGGCCAATGCGCCGCCTGGGGCAACATGCTCGACGCGCTGCAGGCCGACTGGACGTCGCCGGCGCAACGTCGCTTCGGCATCCCCACCGGCGTCGCCACCACCCTGATCTATTACAACCGCGACATGTTCGAGCGCGCCGGCATCACGGCGACGCCCACCGATTTCGATGCCTTCATCAGCGCCGGACTGGCCTTGAAGAAAGCCGGCCTGACGCCGCTGGCGTTGTCGGGCGGTTTTCCCAACATGCTGGCCAACGGCCCCTTCAGCCATGGCTTCGCCAACGAGATCGTGGCCAACTTCCCTGACTGGCGCGCGCGCATCGCCGCCGGCACCCTGCCCCTCGACGGCGCGCACGGCATTGCCATCTTTGCCCGCTTGCGGCAACTGGCCGACCACGCGCTGCTGCAGCCGGATTTCATGCGGGCCGGCTATGACGACACCCTGCGCCTGTTTGCCGAAGGCCGGGCCGCCATGACCTTCCAGGGCACCTGGGCGGCGGGCAGCCTGATGCGTGGGCGCGGCCAGCGCGTGGGCGTATTTGCCGCGCCCTGGAACGAGCGCGGCCGGGCCGCCGTGCCGGTGATCGGCAGCGAGACCGGTTTTGCAGTGGCGCAACGCGGCAGCGAACGTTCGCGCCAGGCGGCGCGCATGTTCATCGATTATCTGTATGGCCCGGGCATGCCGATCTGGCAAGCCAAGCGCCAGAACATCCCGCCACTGCGCAAGCTCGATGAGGAGGTGGCCGGCGACCGGGCACTGTTTGCGCTGGTCGAACAGATCGAACGGCAGGGAACAGGACCCGGACTGTATTACTCTTATCTGCCGGCCAATACCATCGAACGCCTGCATGCACTGCTGCAATCCGTGCTCTTTGGCAAGATGGCGCCGATGGAGGCGGCCCGCCTGCTGCATCATTCGATTCGCGACCAGGCACGCACGGAGAGCAAATAGAACGCATTTCCTCAACAGTTCCAATCAAGGGGCGGCATGCGCAAGAGGCTGGACTTTCTTTCGATGAATTTCCTGCGGCGAATCGAAATCAGATATCGCCTGATCAATTCATTCATCCTGTTGTCGTTGCTGCCGCTGCTGGTCTCGGGCCTGATCGCCTATCGCGAAACCAGCCGCGCCACGCAGGAAAAAGTAGAGGTCTATTCGGTGCAGGTGGTGCGACAGATCTCGCAGAACCTGCTGCTGCGCATGGAGCGCATCGAAGAAGACAGCGAAGAACTGCTGCTGTCCGAGCGCATGCAGTCGCTGCTGTCGGATTACTACGGCACCGATGAGGTCGCCAGCGCGGCGGCACGCAGCGGCGTGTCCCGGATGCTGCTCGACACGTACGGTTCGATCCCCTATGTCAGCCAGAAATACGTGCTGGATCGCAACCGCCAGGTGATCGATCCGCAAATTTTCGCGTCGCTGGCCAGCAGCATCACACGCCTGGCCGAAGAAATTCCCGACCTCGGCGGGCGGCCCTGGTGGACGCTGTATAACGCCGGCCATGGCCAGAAGAGCCTGGCGATGTTGCGCGAGATCCGCCTCACCGGCAACAACCGCAGCGCCGGCCTGCTGCTGATCGGGGTGCAGCCCAGTCACTTCTTCCAGGTCTTCGGCGGGGTCGACCTGGGCTACGACTCGAACATGTTCATCGTCGATGCCAACGATGGCGAGATCGTGGTCCAGAACCGCCAGGGCGGCGCCGGCCAGGCCGATCCGGCATTGATGCAGGGCATCGCGGCCAGCCTGGCCCAGAAGCGCGACAGCGACTTCATCTCTTACACCGCGCGCGACAAGCAGGCCTACTACGCAGCCGTGGCCCGCGTGCCGCACACCTCATGGCTGGTCGTCAATGCGACGCCGAGCGACCGGCTCAATGCCGACACCCGTTCGGTGCGCAACAAGATCCTGGGCATCGGCCTGTTGTGCTTCCTGGTTTCGCTGCTGCTGTCCTACCTGATCTCGCGCAGCATTTCACTACCGCTCAAGCGCCTCATCGCGGTGATGCGAGAAACCGAAGCCGGCAACTCGCAGATGCGGGCCGAGCAGGTCGGCACCGACGAGATCGCCGTGCTGTCGCGCAAGTTCAACCAGATGGCCAGCAAGGTGCATCAGAACAAGGAGCAGCTGGAAGACCAGGTCGCCATGCGCACGCGCGAACTGGAGCGCGCCAATCGCAAGCTGGAAGCGCTGTCGGCCACCGATGGCCTCACCGGCGTGGCCAATCGGCGGCGCTTCGACGAGGCCCTGGCCAATGAATTGCGGCGCTCGGCGCGCTCGGCCAAACCGCTGGCGCTGCTGATGCTGGATGTGGATTATTTCAAGAAATACAACGACCGCTATGGCCACCAGGCCGGTGACGAATGCCTGCGCGTGATCGCCCGCGTGCTGCAGAACAGTTCAAGGCGCGCCACCGACCTGGTGGCCCGTTATGGCGGCGAGGAATTCGTCATCATCGTCGCCGAAAGCGAAGCCGGCAGCGCCATCCAGCTGGGCGAAAACATCTGCGACGCGATCCTGGCGCTGAAGATCCCGCATGCCGATTCGCCGTTCGGCTACATCACGGCCAGCGTCGGCGTGGCGGCCTTGCAGCCGGACGACCAGAGCACCCCCGACCGGGTGCTGCGCATTGCCGACCAGGCGCTGTATCACGCCAAGTACCAAGGGCGTAACCGGGTGGTGCTGGGCAGCGACTACACCGGCCTCTAGCGCAATGCTTGCAGCGGGCTGACACGCCGCTGACAAAGCACCGGCAGATGCAAAGAACGGTGTCGACTGCAGCGCTTGCCTGAACCAAAGAGATGGCCTTGCATCATAACGGGATGCCACTCATGCAAAGGACAGCCAAGATGCCGGACCGCCAGCAGAAGAAGAAGCATTGGAGCATCGATGATATCGATTTCAGCCGCATCGACCGCGAGCGCGTGCGGATAGACGAAAACCTGTTCTACATGGTGGCCTGCGCATCGTTCATCGAGAGCGGATCGGACCTCTACACCAGCAACCTGATCGAATACTACCGGGGCGACGCCGAGGTCGAACACTGGCTGCGCACCCAATGGGAGCAGGAAGAACTGCAGCACGGTCGCGCCCTGCGCGCCTATGTCCAGCATGTCTGGCCGGAGTTCGACTGGGAACGCGCCTTCCAGGGCTTCCTCGACGAGTACTCTGGTTACTGCAAGGTCGAACTGCTGGAGCCGACCCGCGCCCAGGAGCTGGCCGCGCGCTGCGTGGTCGAGACCGGCACCGCCACCTACTATCGCGCCATCGAGCGCGCCACCGACGAACCGGTGCTCAAGCAGCTGGCCGGCCTGATCGCGACCGACGAGGTCAACCACTACAAGCATTTCTATCAGTATTTCCGCCGTTATCGCAGCCAGGAGGGCATCGGCCGCACCAAGGTGCTCGGCACGCTGGGCCGGCGCACACTGGAACTCAAGAGCGAAGACGCCGACTGCGCCATCCGGCATGTCATGAAGGTGCACGCGCCGGCCCAGGCCGTCGATCCGGCGCGGGTGCGCGAGGTGGCCTCGCAACTGAGCCGGACGGTGCGCAGCAACCTGCGCCCGGAGACCACCATCAAGATGATCATGCGGCCGCTCGAATTGCCGGCGCGACTGCAGAGCATGATCGAATTTCCCATCCGGCAACTGATGCACCGGGTTTTCCTGCGCTGAAATGGCTGACGCATCGCTGACACAATGACAGCATCGCCGGCACTGTTGTCGCGCAGCATTGTCGACATTTTCCGGCGCTCCCATCAGCGTCGGCGCAACTTCGCATACCCCGCTGCCGGTGGGGCTTTGCGGCGCGCCCCAAGAACGGGCGCAAGTGATCACCAGAGTGGTGAATCACTCTTTGCCATGCATGTCATGTCGACAAAAAATCCCCCGTTTGGTGCGCAAAATTGCGTTCATTGACAACATATCCGATCACCCCGGCCCCCTTGCGCGCCCCGCTTTGATGCACGCCTGCACCGGGGCTCTGCCATTGGCACGCATTCTGCTATGAACGCTTGGCAGTCAAAAAAAATGTGTCCAACTTTTCACGAGGGAGCATCCATGTCACGTCGTAACGTACTGAAAGCAACTGCACTCGGCGCCTTCGCGCTCGCCGCTTCTTCCTGGCTGCCCTCCGCCTTCGCGGCGGACACCATCAAGGTCGGCATCCTGCACTCCCTCTCTGGCACGATGGCCATCTCCGAGACTTCGCTCAAGGACGTGGCATTGATGACAATCGAAGAAATCAACGCCGCCGGCGGCGTCAATGGCAAGAAACTGGAACCGGTGATCGTCGACCCGGCCTCCAACTGGCCGCTGTTTGCCGAGAAGGCACGCCAGCTGATCTCGCAGGACAAGGTGTCGGTGGTGTTCGGCTGCTGGACCTCGGTCTCGCGCAAGTCGGTGTTGCCGGTCTTCAAGGAATTGAACAGCCTGCTGTTCTACCCGGTGCAGTACGAAGGTGAAGAGCTGGAAAAGAACGTGTTCTATACCGGCGCCGCACCGAACCAGCAGGCCATCCCCGCCACCGAATACCTGATGTCGAAGGAAGGCGGCGGCGCCAAGCGTTTCGTGCTGCTGGGCACCGACTACGTGTATCCGCGCACCACCAACAAGATCCTGCGCGCTTTCCTGCATAGCAAGGGCGTGAAGGATTCGGACATCGACGAGGTCTATACCCCGTTCGGTCACTCCGACTACCAGACCATCGTGGCCAACATCAAGAAGTTCTCGGCCGGTGGCAAGACCGCCGTGATCTCGACCATCAATGGCGACTCCAACGTGCCGTTCTACAAGGAACTGGGCAACGCCGGCCTGAAGGCGACCGACGTGCCGGTGGTGGCGTTCTCGGTGGGTGAAGAAGAACTGCGCGGCGTCGACACCAAGCCGCTGGTGGGCCACCTGGCCGCCTGGAACTACTTCGAATCGGTGAAGAATCCGGTCAACACCGCCTTCATCAAGAAGTGGAAGGCCTATGCCAAGGCCAAGAACCTGCCTAACGCCGACACCGTCGTGACCAACGATCCGATGGAAGCCACCTACGTGGGCATCTACATGTGGAAGCAGGCCGTGGAAAAGGCCAAGACCACCGACACCGACAAGGTGATCGCCGCCATGGGTGGCCAGAAGTTCAAGGCGCCGTCCGGCTATGAACTGGAAATGGACAAGACCAACCATCACCTGCACAAACCAGTGATGATCGGCGAAATCAAGGCCGACGGTCAGTTCAACGTGGTCAACAAGACCAAGACCACCATCCGCGCGCAACCGTGGAGCCCGTACATTCCGGGTAACGAAGGCAAGCAGAAGATGTAATCGGCTTGCCGGCTGCGCGTCGATGATGCGCAGCCGGCCCCGGGCATTGCAGGGCGATGCCCGGGGTGCAGGACCCACCACGACAAAAAAGCCGCATACCGACCGCTCCGTGTTCCGGCACCCGCTTTCCGTGCCCGGCCCCTGCGCGTCGCAGCGCAACACGATAATGAAACCAGCCATCCAGTTCTTGCGCGTCCTGCTTGCGACGTGGCTCTGCGCGCATGCGCTTGCCGCCTCCGCCGCGATCGACCCCGCACTGTTGAAGCCACTGGGGGGAGACGACCCCGACGCCCGCATTGCGGCGGTCAACCAGATCGCCGCCCTGGCCACCGACGACGCCGTGCGCGTGCTCAAGGCCTTGAACAGCGAGGCACTGTACGCCACGCCGGGCGGCCAGGTGCTGATCGTCGACGACGCCGGCAATGCCTTCGATCCCGCCACCGACAAGACCGCGCCGGCGCCTGATGATGCCGAAGGCATCACCATCAACAACCGGCTGCGCGGCGCCGTCGATGGCGCACTGTCGGGCCTGAAGTTGCTGTCGGCCAACCGCGACGAGCGCATGGCCGCCGCCATCGACCTGCTCAAGAGCGCCGATCCGGCCCAGCTGCCGCTGATCCAGAAAGCGCTGGCCAAGGAAAACGACGCCCAGGTCAAGGACATCCTGCAACAGGTGCAAGCCACCGCCAACCTGCACGCGCCGGACCCGGTCACCCGCCGCGCCGCCGTCAAGACGCTGGCCGAGACCACCAATGCCGCGCTCAAGCCGGCGCTGGAACAACTGCTGGCCAAGAACCCTGACGGCAGCTACGCCGAAGCCGACGAAGGCGTGCGCATCGAGGCGGTGCGCACCCTGGCCGCGCTGGATCGCCACCTGTCCATCGTCGACTTCGCCGGCAAGCTGTTCTACGGCATATCGCTGGGCAGCGTGCTGTTGCTGGCCGCGCTGGGCCTGGCGATCACCTTCGGCCTGATGGGCATCATCAACATGGCGCACGGCGAACTGCTGATGATCGGCGCCTACACCACCTACGTGTGCCAGATGGTGTTTCGCAAGTTCTTCCCCGGTGCCATCGATGCCTACCTGGTGGTGGCGCTGCCGGCAGCCTTCATCGTCGCCGCCGCCGTCGGCATCGCGCTGGAGCGGCTGGTGATTCGCTGGCTCTACGGAAGGCCGCTGGAAACCCTGCTCTGCACCTGGGGCATCAGCCTGATGCTGATGCAAGGCGTGCGATCGATCTTCGGCGCCCAGAACGTCGAAGTGGCCAACCCCAGCTGGATGTCGGGCGGGGTCACCGTACTGGGTTCGCTGGTGCTGTCGTACAACCGCATCGTGATCGTGTTCTTTGCGCTGTTCGTGGTGCTGGCGGTCTGGCTGATCCTCAACAAGACGCGCCTGGGGCTGTTCGTGCGGGCGGTCACCCAGAACCGTCGCATGGCTTCGTGCGTGGGCGTATCGACCGGGCGCATCGACATGATGACCTTCGGCCTCGGCTGCGGCATCGCCGGCCTGGGCGGCGTGGCGCTGTCGCAGCTGGGCAATGTCGGCCCCGACCTGGGGCAGGGTTATATCGTCGACTCGTTCATGGTGGTGGTGCTGGGGGGCGTGGGCCAGCTGGCTGGCACCGTGATCGCCGCCTTCGGACTGGGCGAGGTCAATAAATTCCTGGAACCGGTGGCCGGCGCGGTGCTGGCCAAGATCGCCATCCTGGTGTTCATCATCGTTTTCATCCAGAAGCGTCCGCAAGGCCTCTTCGCACTCAAGGGCAGGAGCGTCGAATGATTATCCGACCTTCATTGTTTTCGCGGCCGGCCTGGACCGGCATCGTGGTGTGCACCGTCGTGCTGGCGCTGCTGCCGATCTGCAACCTGATCTTCCCGGCCGACAGCGCGCTGCACGTGTCGAGCTACACCATCGCCCTGACCGGCAAGTTCATGTGCTACGCCATGGCGGCGCTGGCGCTGGACCTGGTGTGGGGCTATACCGGCATCCTGTCGCTGGGCCACGGTGTGTTCTTTGCGCTGGGCGGCTATGCGCACGGCATGTACCTGATGCGCGCCATCGGCCGCGATGGCGTCTACCAGAGCAACCTGCCGGACTTCATGGTGTTTCTCAACTGGAAGGCCTATCCGTGGTACTGGTGGATGACCGAGCACTTCTGGTTCGCCATGCTGCTGGTGGTGCTGGTGCCGGGCCTGCTGGCGTTCGTGTTCGGTTATTTTGCCTTCCGCTCGCGCATCAAGGGCGTGTACTTCTCGATCATCACGCAGGCCATGACGTTTGCCTTCATGCTGCTGTTCTTCCGCAACGACACCGGCTTCGGCGGCAACAACGGCTTCACCGACTTCAAGCGCATCCTCGGTTTTACCATCACCGCGCCCGGCACCAAGGCCGCGCTCTACCTGGTCACGCTGGTGTTGCTGCTGGGCGCGCTGCTGCTGTGCCGCCTGATCGTCACCTCCAAACTGGGGCGCGTGCTGCAGGGCGTGCGCGATTCGGAATCGCGCCTGATGTTCATCGGCTACAACCCGCTGTGGTTCAAGCTCTTCGTGTGGACCCTGTCGGCCGTGATCTGCGGTATTGCCGGCGCCTTGTATGTACCGCAGGTGGGCATCATCAATCCGTCCGAGATGTCGCCGGCGAACTCCATCGAGATGGTGATCTGGGCCGCCGTCGGCGGACGCGGATCGCTGCTGGGACCGATCATCGGCGCCTTTACCGTCAATGGCCTCAAGAGCTGGTTCACGGCGGCCTTCCCCGACCTCTGGCTGTATGCGCTGGGCCTGATCTTCATCCTGGTCACGCTGTTCATGCCGCAGGGGATCGTGGGCCTGATTCAAAAACTGAAGAAGCCAGACGCAGCACCGGCGTCCAAGGAGGCCGCATGAGCGAACTGACGCCCAACAAGTTGTCGACCGGCAGCGGCGGCCAGGATAGCCCGCACGCCGACCACGGCACTTCCTACGAGCGCATCAAACCCGAAGGCGTCGATACCACCCACGGCGCCATCCTGTACCTGGAAAACATCACGGTCTCGTTCGATGGCTTCAAGGCCATCAACAACCTCAACCTCGACATCTCGGTGGGCGAGCTGCGCTGCATCATCGGCCCCAACGGCGCCGGCAAGACCACCATGATGGACGTGATCACGGGCAAGACGCGGCCGACCGCCGGCACCGCTTTCTTCGGCCAGACCATCGACCTCACGCGCATGACCGAATATGAAATCGCGCACGTGGGCATCGGTCGCAAGTTCCAGCGGCCGACGGTGTTCGAGCAGCATTCGGTGTTCGAAAACCTGGAACTGGCGATGAAGATGGACAAGCGCGTCAAGACCACGCTGTTCGCGCGCCTGAACTCGGAACAGGTCGGCAAGATCGACGAGATCCTGCGACTGATCCGCCTCAACGGCCAGGAAAATCGCATGGCCGGGCTGCTCTCGCACGGCCAGAAGCAATGGCTGGAGATCGGCATGCTGCTGATGCAGGAGCCGCAGTTGCTGTTGCTGGACGAACCGGTGGCCGGCATGTCCGACGCCGAGACCGCGCGCACCGCCGAATTGCTCAACGAGCTGCGCGGCAAGCATTCGATCATGGTGGTCGAACACGACATGGGCTTCGTCGAGGAAATCGCCCAGGGCGGCAAGGTCACCGTATTGCACGAGGGTTCGGTGCTGGCCGAGGGCAACATGCAGCAGGTGCAGTCCAACGAACGCGTCATCGAAGTCTATCTGGGGCGATAACACATGTTGCAAGTGACTCAACTCAACCAGTACTACGGCGCGGCGCATACCTTGCGCGGGGTGTCGATCTCGGTCGAAAAAGGCAAGTGCCTGTCGCTGCTGGGGCGCAATGGCGTGGGCAAGACCACGCTGCTGAAGTGCCTCATGGGCGTGTTGCCGGTGGCAGCCGGCAATGTCGTGTTCGAAGGCCAAGACATCACTAAACTGAAACCCCACCAGCGCGCCAAGCTGGGCGTGGCCTATGTGCCGCAGGGGCGCGAGATCTTCGCGCGCCTGACGGTGGAAGAAAATCTGTTGATGGGCATGGCCACCAAGTCGGGCCGCCGCGCCTCGACCATCAAGGGCGAGGTCTACGAACTGTTTCCGGTGTTGAAGGAAATGCTGCACCGGCGCGGCGGCGACCTCTCCGGCGGCCAGCAGCAGCAGTTGGCCATCGCCCGCGCCTTGCTGGCCGAACCCAAGCTGATCATCCTGGACGAACCGACCGAGGGTATCCAGCCATCGATCATCAAGGACATTGGGCGCGTCATCAGCCTGCTGCGTCAGCGGGGCGACATCGGCATCCTGCTGTGCGAGCAGTATTTCGATTTTGCACGTGAGCTGGCCGATACCTTCGTGGTGATGTCGCGCGGCGAAGTAGTGGCCTCGGGCGTGCAGGCCGAGATGGACGGCGAGCACGTCAAGAAGCATCTGGCCGTGTAAGGCATCGGGCCGGGCAGCTTGCGCTACACTCGCGGCTGCCGCCCACCATCGCATCGATAACCCGTATGAAACGAATTTCCGGCCAGGCAGAACCCGTCGTGACAGCTGCTTCCGAAGCGCGCCATGCGCCGGACCAGGCACGCCTGGCGCTCGGCTTTACCGATGACGGCGGGGTCACCCGCCTGACGCGGCGCCAGCACTTCGGCCCCTTGCGGGTACAGAAACCCCTGTACCCCGAGCACGCCTCGGTGTGTCACGCCGTGATCGTGCATCCGCCCGGCGGCATCGTCGGCGGCGACCAGCTCGACATCAGCGCCGAGGTGGGCGCCGGCGCCCATGCATTGCTGACAACGCCGGGCGCGGGCAAGTGGTATCGCGCCCATGGCCGCCAGTCGCAGCAGGCCGTGCGCCTGCAGGCGCAGGCCGGCGCCACGCTGGAATGGCTGCCGCAGGAAACCATCTTCTTCGACGCCGCCGATGTGCGCATGACGCATGAGGTCGAGCTGGCCGCCGATGCGGCCTACATCGGCGCCGAGATCCTGTGCTTTGGCCGCACCGCGTCGGGCGAGGTGTTCCAGCGCGGCAGCGTGGCCCAGCGCACCAGCATCCGCCGTGGCGGCAAGCTCGTATGGTTCGAACAAGGCCGCCTGCAGGCCGAACAGGGCGCCATGACAGGCCCCCTGGCGCTGGACGGCCAGACCATCTGCGCCACGCTGGTGGCGGTGGGCGACGGCATGGACAATGCCCTGCTGTCGCAATTGCGCCAGCACATCGATGCGCTGGGCCTGGAAGGGCGCAGCGGCGCCACGTTGATGAAGCAGGTGCTGGTGGCGCGCTACATGGGACAATCCAGCCTGGTCGCGCGCCAGTGGTTGCATGCGGCATGGCATGTGCTGCGCCCGGCGGTGCTGGCGCGACAGGCGGCTATCCCGCGTATCTGGAATACCTGAACCATCCGATTATCTTAGACTGCTATGGCCGCATGACGGCCGGGAGCCAACATGGATCTGACCCCGAGAGAAAAAGACAAGCTGCTGATCTTTACCGCCGCGTTGCTGGCCGAACGGCGTCGCGCGCGCGGCCTCAAGCTCAACTATCCCGAGGCGGTGGCGCTGATCACCGCCGCCATCATGGAAGGCGCGCGCGATGGCAAGACGGTGGCCGAACTGATGTCCGAGGGCGCCACCATCCTGACCCGCGCCGACGTGATGGAGGGCATCGCCGAGATGATCCCCGACATCCAGGTCGAGGCGACCTTCCCGGATGGCAGCAAGCTGGTCACCGTGCACAATCCGATTCCCTGATTCCAGGAGCTCTTGATGATTCCAGGCGAAATGCTGGTCGAACCCGGCGAGATCGAACTCAACGCGGGACGTCCGACGGCCACCGTGACGGTGGCCAACAGCGGCGACCGGCCGATACAGGTGGGTTCCCATTTCCATTTCTACGAGACCAACCCGGCGTTGCTGTTCGAACGCCATGTGGCTTACGGCATGCGGCTCAACATCGCGGCCGGCACTGCGGTGCGCTTCGAGCCGGGCCAGCAGCGCACGGTGGAGCTGGTGGCGCTGGCAGGGGACCGTCGCGTGTACGGCTTCAATGCGCTGGTGATGGGCCGGCTTAAGAAACAACTCGACAAGGGGCAATGAGATGAGCAGGATTTCCCGTTCGGCCTATGCCGAGATGTTCGGCCCCACCGTGGGCGACCGCGTGCGCCTGGCCGATACCGAACTGTTCCTGGAGGTGGAAAAGGACTTCACCATCTATGGCGAAGAGGTGAAGTTCGGCGGCGGCAAGGTGATCCGCGACGGCATGGGCCAGTCGCAACGTGCTTACGCCGACGTGATGGACACCGTCATCACCAATGCCCTCATCGTTGACCACTGGGGCATCGTCAAGGCCGACATCGGCATCAAGAGCGGCAAGATCGCCGGCATCGGCAAGGCCGGCAACCCCGACATCCAGCCGGGCGTGACCATGGCCATCGGCGGCGCCACCGAGATCATCGCCGGCGAAGGCATGATCGTCACCGCCGGCGGCATCGACAGCCACATCCATTTCATCTGCCCGCAGCAGATCGAAGAGGCGTTGATGAGCGGCGTCACCACCATGCTCGGCGGCGGCACCGGCCCCGCCGTGGGCACTGCCGCGACCACCTGCACGCCCGGTCCGTGGCACATCCATTCGATGCTGGCGGCAGCCGACGCCTTCCCGATGAACCTGGGCTTCCTGGGCAAGGGCAACGTCAGCCTGCCGCTGCCGCTGGAAGAACAGATCAACGCCGGCGCCATCGGCCTCAAGCTGCACGAGGACTGGGGTTCGACCCCGGCCGCCATCGACAACTGCCTGACCGTGGCCGACCGCATGGATATCCAGGTGGCGATCCATACCGACACCCTCAACGAGGGCGGTTTCCTGGAGCACACCCTGGCTGCGTTCCGCGATCGCACCATCCATACCTTCCACACCGAAGGCGCCGGCGGCGGCCACGCACCGGATATCATCGCCGCCGTCGGCCAGGGCAATGTGCTGCCGTCGTCGACCAACCCGACGCGTCCGTTCACGGTCAACACGCTCGACGAGCACCTCGACATGCTGATGGTGTGCCATCACCTCGACCCGGCCATTGCCGAGGACATCGCCTTTGCCGAGTCGCGCATCCGGCGCGAGACCATCGCCGCCGAGGATATCCTGCACGACATCGGCGCCATCTCGATGATGTCGTCGGACTCGCAGGCCATGGGGCGGGTGGGCGAAGTCATCATGCGCACCTGGCAGACCGCGCACAAGATGAAGGTGCAGCGCGGATCGCTGGCCGAGGATCCGTCGCGCAACGATAACTTCCGCATCAAGCGCTACATCGCCAAGTACACCATCAACCCGGCGATCACCCACGGCATCTCGCACGTGGTGGGTTCGCTGGAGATCGGCAAGATCGCCGACATCGTGCTGTGGAAGCCGGCCTTCTTCGGCGCCAAGCCATCGATGATCCTCAAGAGCGGCATGATCGCGGCGGCCCAGATGGGTGACCCCAATGCGTCCATCCCGACCCCGCAGCCGGTGCATTACCGGATGATGTTCGGCGCCTTCGGCGGCGGCTTGAAGACGTCGCTGACGTTCGTCTCGCAGGCCGCCTTCAATGCCGGCATCGGTGAACAGCTCAAGCTCAACAAACCCGTGGTGGCGGTCAAGAACATGCGCCACCTGCGCAAGCGCGACATGATCCACAACGGCGCCACGCCGAAGATGGAAGTCGACTCCGAGACCTATGAAGTGCGCGCCGATGGCGAGCTGCTGGTGTGCGAGCCGGCCGTCTCATTGCCGCTGGCGCAACGATACTTTTTGTTCTGATTGATTCACGACCACCTCATGCTGACACTCAATACCAAGATCGAACAGGCCGACCAGATCGACGGCGAACTGGTGCTGCCCTACGACCAGCGCGAAAAGAGCCGCCTGCGCGCCACCATGACCTCAGGCGAAGATGTCGCCGTCTTCACCCTGCGCGGCACGGTGCTGCGCCATGGCGACCTGCTGCGCGGCGACGATGGCCGCGTGGTGAAGATCACGGCGGCGGCCGAAGCCACCTACCGGGTCGATGCCAGCGATGCGCATCTATTGCTGCGCTGCGCTTTCCACCTGGGCAATCGCCACACGCAAGCCCATATCGGCCATGAGGCCGGAGTGGGGTTCCTGCGTATCCGGCGCGATCCGGTGCTCAAGGAAATGCTGGAAGGCCTGGGCGCGCAGGTGCGTGAAGAGCAGGCCGCATTCGAGCCCGAGTCGGGCGCCTATGGCGGCGGTCATCACCATCATGGCGACGACCATCACCACAACCCGCTGGCGCCGATCCCGCTGCGCCAGAAGATCCACCGCCCCGGCGACAAGCAGGACAGCTGAGGCCATGGTCGAGTCGATGCAAGCGACCGCCTTGCTGCATCTGCTGCAGTTGGCCAGCCCATCGCTGCCGATCGGCGGCTACAGCTATTCGCAAGGGCTGGAGGCGGCCATCGAAAGCGGCCGGGTCAATACCGAAGCCAGCGCCAGGAACTGGATCGTGCAGGCATTGCACGAAGTGATGGCGCGCTTCGAGGCGCCGATCTTCTGCCGCCTGGTGCGCGCCTTCGAGTTGCGCGATGCGGATCAGGTGGCGCTATGGACCGAGCGCTTCGTGGCGGCCCGGGATACCTCCGAGTTTCGCGCCGAGACGATACAGATGGGCTATTCGCTGGGCAAGCTGGCGACCGACCTGAAGCTGGGCGACGAGGCGCTGGTAGCGATACTGCAGTCGCAGCCCGAGGTGCCGTTGCCGACCGCGCTCGCGTTTGCCGCGGTGACGCTGCAGGTGCCGTGCGAGGCGGCGCTGCTGGGCATGCTGTTTTCGTGGGCCGAGAACCAGGTGCTGGCGTGCGTGAAAACGGTGCCGCTGGGCCAGGTCGCGGGCCAGCGCATCTTGTTATCCTTGCGTGCCGAACTGGAACAGGCGGCAACCCAGGCGCATGCGCTGGACGACGACGAGCTGTCGAACTGGTCGCCCGGCCTGTCGCTGCTGTCGATGCAGCATGAAGTGCAATACAGCCGGATCTACCGTTCCTGATGCAATACGTTTCAATTACCAGAGAGATTTAGAGACATGAGCAATTCCACCCCCAATCCGCTGCGCGTCGGCATCGGCGGCCCGGTCGGTTCCGGCAAGACGGCATTGTGCGAAATGCTGTGCAAGCGCATGCGCGACCACTACGACATGGCGGTCATCACCAATGACATCTATACCAAGGAAGACATGGAGATCCTGCTGCGCGCCGATGCGTTGCCAGCGGAGCGCCTGATGGGCGTGGAAACCGGTGGCTGCCCGCATACCGCCATTCGCGAGGATGCCTCGATCAACCTCGAAGCGATCGCCCGCATGAGCGCGGACTTTCCCGACCTCGACCTGATCCTGGTCGAGTCCGGCGGCGACAACCTGGCCGCCACCTTCAGCCCGGAACTGTCCGACCTGACCATCTACGTGATCGACGTCGCCGGCGGCGAGAAGATTCCGCGCAAGGGCGGCCCCGGCATCACCCGCTCGGACTTGCTGATCATCAACAAGACCGATCTGGCCCCCTACGTGGGCGCGAATCTGGATATCATGGCGGCCGATGCCAAACGCATGCGAGGTGACCGGCCCTTCGTGTTCACCAACCTGCGCAGCGGCGACGGTGTGGAGACCGTGATCGACTACATCCGCAAGCAAGGCCTGCTCGACCAGAAACCCGGCGCCTGAGCCACATCGAAGAACAACCCCGCGAAAGATTCACCAGGAGAAAACATGTCTGCCATTTCGACCAAGATGTTGACCACAAACCGCGCACGCCTGGGCGTGCTGGCCTTGACCGCGCTGGCCGCCGGCAGCGCCCTGGCGCACCCCGGCCATCCGGATTCGGTGATGAATGCCAGCGCCAGCTTCGGCGCCGGCTTCGAGCACCCGTTCTCGGGCATCGATCACCTGCTGGCGATGCTGGCAGTGGGCCTGTGGGCGGCGCAGAACAAGCAGCGCGCACTGTGGGTGCTGCCGCTGGCGTTTCCGCTGATGATGGTGGTGGGCGCCTTGCTGGCGGTGGCCGGCCTGTCGCTGCCGGGCGTGGAGACCGGGATTGCTGCCTCGGTGGCGGTACTGGGTCTGTTGATCGCGTTTGCGGTGCGCCTGCCGTTGTGGGGCAGCACCCTGGTGGTGTCGCTGTTCGCGCTGTTCCACGGCTATGCGCACGGCACCGAATTGCCGCATGGCTCGATGGCCGCCCTGTATGGCGCCGGCTTCGTGCTGGCCACGGCCATCCTGCACGCAGCAGGCTTGATCGTGGGCGTGGTGGCCGGCCGTCAGATGGCCGACCGCGTGGTGCGCATCGGCGGCGTCGGCATCGCCGCCGTGGGCGCTTACCTGCTGGCGGCCTGATCCACCAGCGGCCAGGGCCGGTGCAGATTAAATCTGCGCGGCCAGCCAGCCATCCAGCAGGGCCGCGCTGCCCGCAGGCAGATGCAGGCCGAGCTTGGAGCGGCGCCACAGGATATCGGCAGCGCAGGTAGCCCATTCGTGCTGCTGCAGATACTTCACCTCGGCGGCAAACAGCCCGTCGAGAATCTGATCTCCCATGTCTTGCAACGATGTGCAGCCGTCCAGCAGCTGATGGACCCGGCTGCCATAGGCGCGCGCATAGCGCTGCAGCAGCGCCGGCGACAGCCAGCTATAACGTGCCTGCAATTGCTGCACGAAGCCATCGAATTCACGCACCGAACGATTGTCGGGCTTGGGACCGAACAGGTCGCCGCCGGGCAGGCAGGCGTTGGCCGTCCATGGACCACGCTGGTTGCCGAGCGTGGGCGCGATCAGGTCGACCGCCTCTTCGGCCAGCTTGCGGAAGGTGGTGATCTTGCCGCCGAAGACCGATAACAGCGGGGCGCCGTCGGTATTGAGATCGAGCTGGTAGTCGCGGGTCACCGCAGAGGCATCGGCGGCGGCGTCTTCCAGCAGCGGCCGCACCCCGGAATAGGACCACACCACGTCGCCGGGACTGATGGGGCGACTGAAATAGCGGTTGGAGAGGGTGCACAGGTAGTCGATCTCTTCTTCCGAGATGACCACGTTCTCGGTCGGTCCCTGGTATTCGACGTCGGTGGTGCCGATGAGCGTGAAGTCGCGCTCATACGGAATCGCAAAGACGATGCGACCATCGGGATTCTGGAAGATATAGGCGTGGTCATGTTCGAACAGGCGGCGCACCACGATGTGGCTGCCCTTGATCAGGCGTACCGACTTGGTCGAGCGCACTTGCGCGGCTTCCCCCAGGAAGCGCGCCACCCAGGGGCCGGCCGCATTGACCGCGCCCCGTGCGCGCACGGTGCTGACGCTGCCATCGGCATGCTGCAGCTCGGCCAGCCAGGCGCCATCTTCGCGCTTGAGCGAGGTGCAGCGCGTACGGGTGAAGACGCGCGCACCCTGGTCGGCCGCGCCCAGCGCATTGAGCACCACCAGCCGGGCGTCGTCGACCCAGCCGTCGGAATACACGAAGCCACGCTTGAACTGGGGCTTGAGCGGCGCACCGGAGGCATGCCGACGCAGGTCGAGCGTGCGCGAGCCGGGCAGCAGTTCGCGCCGCGCCAGGTGGTCATACAGGAACATGCCCAGGCGGATCAGCCAGGCCGGCCGCTGGCCTTCGTCGTGCGGCATGACGAAGCGCATCGGCCACATGATGTGCGGCGCGCTGCGCAACAGCACTTCGCGTTCGATCAGCGCCTTGCGCACCAGGCCGAATTCGTAATGCTCGAGATAGCGCAGGCCGCCGTGGATCAACTTGCTCGACGACGACGAGGTATGTGCGGCCAGGTCGTGCTGTTCGCACAGCACCACCGACAGGCCGCGACCGGCGGCGTCGCGCGCGATGCCGGCGCCATTGATGCCGCCGCCCACCACCAGCAGGTCGCAGTCATGATGGTTGGATTGTTTGTGTTCTTCTTGCATGACCAGAAATGTTAGTGATGGACGACTGTTACTGCGTCAAAACTCAGAGCACGCGCTTGCGGATCTGCGTCACGGCCACTTCGGTGACGATCACGATGGCAAAGATCGACACCAGCACCGTCGCCACGCGCGGCCACTGGAACAGGTTCAGGGCGGTATCGAGCACCATGCCCACGCCACCGGCGCCGACGATGCCCAGCACGGCCGATTCACGCACGTTGATGTCCCAGCGCAGCAGCACGATGGACATGAAGGCGGGCTTCAACTGCGGCCAGTAACCATACCAGATCTCAGAAAACTTGCTGGCGCCGGACGCTTGCAGGGCTTCGATCGGGCCACGCGGCATCTGTTCGATGGTTTCGCCGGCCATTTTGCCGACAAAGCCGATCGAGCGGAAGGCGATGGCCAGCATGCCCGCCAGCGGTCCCGGTCCGAAGATAGCCAGGAACAGCAGCGCCCACACCAGCGAATTGACCGAGCGGCTGGCCACCAGCACCACCCGCGCAAACAGGTTCAGGCCGCGATGACGGGTGAGGTTGGGCGCCACCAGCAGACCGAACGGAATGGCCAGCACGATCGCCAGCAAGGTGCCCAGGGTGGCGATATGCAGGGTCTCGATCAGGCCGGCCTGGACGTCGCTGGCAAAGTAGGCCCAGTCGACCGGCCACATACGGGACAGCATGTCGCTCATCTGTTCCGGCGCGTCGTACAGGAACTCCGGGATGATCTCGATGTAGCGCATCGATTGCACGACGGCCACGGCGATGACCAGCCACACGGCAAAGCGCAGCAGGCGCTGGCCCAGCGTGTGGCGCTGCCATTCGCGCTCGGCAGGGCTCAGCGCGACGGCGGGGGTGCGCAAGGTGGTATCAGACATTGAAGACCTTCTTGACCGAATTCGCCAGCAGTTCGCCGACGACGATGATAGTGATGATGGTGAGCAGGATGGTCAGCACGAAGTCGTAGTCGAAGCGCTGGAACGCCGAGAACAACACGCCACCCACGCCACCGGCGCCGACGATGCCGACCATGGTGGAGTTACGCAGGTTGGAGTCGAGCTGGTAGGTCGAGAAGCCGACGAAGCGCGACAGCACCTGTGGCAGCACGCCGAACAGGATTACGTTCATGAACGAGGCGCCGGTGGCGCGAATCGCTTCGACCTGCTTGATCGAGATTTCTTCGATGGCTTCGGCGAACAGCTTGCCGATGAAGCCGATCGAGGCCACGATCAGCGCCAGCACCCCGGCCAGCGCACCGAAGCCGACCGCCTTGACGAACAGGATGGCGACGATCACCGGGTGCAGCGAACGGCAGACCGACACGAATGCGCGCGCCGGCCACGAGATCCAGGCGGGCATCAGGTTGCGCGCGCCCATCAGGCCGATCGGCAACGAGAACAGGATGCCGAACAGCGACGCCAGCACGGCGATCTGCAGGGTCTCCTTGATGCCGCCCCAGAGAATGTCGCCCTTGCTGACGTCAGGCGGGAACATGCGCGCCAGGAACTTGGCGCCATTGCCCAGGCCCGACGAGAAACGCTCCCACGAGAAACCGAGCTGGGTCGCGGCATAGACAGCGTAGGCCAGGATCAGCCAGATCACGATGCGGGTCGTCAGCTGCGGACGAAACGCCAGGCTGACCCGGGCAGGGGAAGAGGTGGTGGTCGCGCTCATGCCAGCCAGTCCTCGCCGCCGTAGATCTGCTTGAGGAAATCATCGCTCAGGTTCTCGGCATTGCCGTCATAGACGACGTGACCACCGGACATGCCGATGATGCGGTCGGCATAGCGCTTGGCCAGCTCGACGTCGTGGATGTTGACGATCACCGGGATCTGCTGGGCGCGCCCCTGCTCCTTGAGCAGCGAGATGATCTCGAACGAGGTCTTGGGGTCCAGCGACGACGTCGGTTCATCCGCCAGCAGCAGGCGCGGACGCTGCATCAGTGCGCGGGCGATACCGACCCGTTGGCGCTGGCCGCCCGACAAGGCGTCGGCGCGCTGGTTGGCAAAGTTGCCCAGGCCGACGGTGTCGAGCAATTCGAAGGCATGCGCGATGTCTTCCTTGGCGAAATTGCGACGCCATGCGGTCCAGGCGCCGACATAGCCGAGGCGACCGCAGAGCAGGTTTTCCATCACGGTCAGGCGCTCCACCAGGTTGTATTCCTGGAACACCATGCCGATGTGACGACGGCTTTCGCGCAGGGCGCGGCCGCGCAGCTCGGCCAGGTTGACGCGACGGCCTTCGCTTTCGAACCAGATCGCGCCGCGGCTGGGGTCGACCAGGCGATTGATGCAGCGGATCAGGGTCGACTTGCCCGTGCCCGACGGGCCGATGATGGCGACCAGGCCGGCGTCGCCGATCTTCAGGTCGATGCCTTTGAGGATGGGATGGCCAGGCTTGTATTCCTTGACCAGGCCCTGGATTTCGATGGCGTGTGACATGGGCGGAGCTTTCTATCGATGACTGCGGCCCGGCTGCGGGATGCAGACGGCCGCGACCCGGGCTTGCGCCCTGGGTCGTAGTGCGTTTTTGTTACGGATATTGCTGGCAGGTATTGCGCGGGTGGCGAATTACTTCTTGCCCGAGTTCTGCTTGTCGTAGGCAGCGCGGTTGAAGGACTCGCCGGCGGTATGGGCCACGAAGCGCACCATCTCGAAGTCCTTCTTGTAGTTGATCGGGTAGAAACGATCTGCGCCTGCAAACGCCTTCTTGAGCTCATCGGTGAAACGATAGTCGTAGAAGCACTTGAGCATCTTGTCGCGGAAGACCGGTTCCAGGTCGTGCGCGTAGGCGAAGTCCTGGGTCGGGAATTTCTCGCTGCGCCAGATGACGCGGAAGTTGTCGGCCTTGATCACGCCACGCTCGATCATGCGATCGAACACGTCCGAGGCGACGGCGGCGGCATCGTAGTCACCCGAGTTCACGCCCAGGATCGACTGGTCATGCTTGCCCGAGAAGATCGGCTTGTAATCCTTTTCAGGCGTCACGCCCAGCTTGGGGAACAGGGCCATCGGCGCCATGTGGCCGGAATTGGACGATGGCGCGGTGTGCGCGACCTTCTTGCCCTTCAGGTCGCTCATCTTCTGGATCGGGCTGTCCTTGCGCACGATCACGTTCACGGTGTAGCCCTGGTAGCCCTTTTCGTCACCGATCACGGCGAACGGCACGGCGCCGGCGATGTTCACGGCAAAGTTGGTCGGTCCTGGCGAGAAGCCACCCACGTGCAGGCGGCCGGAGCGCATCGCTTCGATTTCGGCGGCATTGGACTGCACCTGGAAGAACACGACCTTCTTGGCGGTACATTGCGCCAGGTAGTCGGTGAAAGGCTTGAAGATCTTGTCGTAGACGGCCGGATCTTCGACCGGGGTGAAGGTGAACACCAGAGTGTTGGGGGTCTTCAGCTTCTTCGGGTCGGTCGGGGTGTCGGCCGTCAGGTCTTTGTTGGCATCGCAGTACTGCTGGTCGAGATCGCCACGGTTGGTGCAGGCATCCTGCGCGAAGGCGATCGCCGGGGCAGTGAGTGCCAGGGCGAGCAGGGTCTTGATCAGACGCTGGGTCATGCTGTCTCCTAGAGGTTTGTAATAGTTGTCCGGTCCGCATCTAACTGCCAGCCTGGACGTGAGCGGGAGTTTAGGTGAGCGCCGCCTTCTTTGCCACCGTGCAGAGCCGCAAAAACCGGGGTTTTCTTGCAGCCTGCTTTCACAAGCTTTCATTCTGCTTTCAGAGGTGCAGGGCCGGCGGCGATGGCGGGGCTCGCACCACGGCGCGATTGGCGGTATAAAGGCGGCTGTTCCCTTATTGAGGCGAGGCCGCAACGATGCATATCCTGCTGGTGGAAGACGATATCGACATGTCGCGCGCGTTGCTGCGGGCGCTGGAGCGACGCGACTTCCAGGTCACGCATTGCGCCGACGGCATCAGTGCGCTCTCGCATATCAAGGATGGTATCGGCGACCTGGTGGTGCTGGACCTGAACATTCCCGGGCTGGATGGCTTGCATCTGTTGCAACGGATCCGCTCGCAGGACATCCACACTCCGGTCATCGTGCTGACCGCACGTGGCGCGGTGGGCGACCGGGTGGTGGGCCTGAACGCCGGCGCCGACGATTACCTGGCCAAGCCGTTCGACCTGGACGAGCTCGATGCCCGCATTAGGGCGCTGCTGCGCCGTCGCAGCAATGCCGAAGACAGCGGGCTGCGCTGCGCACGGCTGCGGCTGGACCGCAGCTCGGGCGCTTTCTACTGCGACGACGAGGCGCTCGAATTCACGCCGCGCGAACATACCCTGCTCAAGACGCTGATTGCCAAGCCAGGCCATGCGGTGACCAAGGAGCGCTTGTTCCGGCTGGTATTTCCGATGGAAGAAAACACCCAGATCGAAGCCATCGAGGTGGTAGTCCACCGCTTGCGCAAGAAGCTGGTCCCGACCGGGACCGAGATCATGACGCTGCGCGGGCTGGGTTATCTGCTGCGCGCGCGCCCGGACCAGGGCGAAGGCTGATCGATGCGGCTGCTGTCTCGACGTCGTTCTTCGGTGCGCAGCTATCTGCTGGCGTGGATCATCTCGCCGATTGCGCTGTTCATCGTGATCGATTCATTCTCGCTTTATCGCAATACGCTGGAGTCGGTCAACACGGCCTATGACCGGATGCTGGTGGCATCGGTGCACTCGATCGGCGACCTGCTGCGCATCGAGAACGGCGAGCTGAAGGCGTCGCTGCCGTACGCGGCGCTGGAGATCTACGAGGCCGATTATTCGAGCCGCATGATCTATCGGATCAATGATCTCGACGGCAAGTTCTTTGATGGCGATGACGATTTGCCGGCCTACCAGGGACGGCGCGACCAGGCCGCTATCTATCCCTCGCTGGCGCATATCTACGAAGATACCTATAACGGGGTGCCGGTGCGGGTGGCGGCCCTGTTCCAGCCGGTGGTGACCAATGGGCCGCATGGCGCGGCGCTGGTGCAGGTGGCCGAGACCATGGAAAACCGCAGCGCCCTGGCGCGCAAGATCTTCTGGGAAACCCTGCTGCGCCAGGCCGCGCTGCTGGTGGTGATCGTGTCGGTGACGCTGTATGTGGTGTCGCGGGCATTGCAACCGGTCGATGCGCTGCGGCGTCAGCTTGATGAACGTTCGGCCGACGACTTGTCGCCGGTCGACCCGCCGTTGGCGCCGCGCGAGCTGCAGCCCTTCATCAAGGCGCTCAATGAACTGATGGCGCGCTTGCGCCGGCTGCTGGACCATCAGCAGCGCTTCGTGGCGAATGCCTCGCATCAGTTGCGCACACCGCTGGCGGTGCTGAAGACGCAACTGCAGTCGGGCCTGCGGGGCGACGCGCCGCCGCACGTGATCCTGGGCGAGATGTCGGGCACGGTCGAGCGGGCCACGACGCTGGCCAACCAGCTGCTCTCGCTGGCCAAGGTAGAGCAGCTGCGCGGACGCGGGGTGCAGGAAGTCTGCGATCTTGCCATGCTGGCGCGCGAGACGGCGGTCGACCTGTCGCCGCTGATTGCCGAGAAGAGCCTCGATTTCGAGCTGGATGGCGACAAGGTGTTCGTCATGGGACATCCGTGGATGGTGGGCGAGCTGGTGTCGAACCTGCTCCACAATGCCATCCGCCACACGCCCGAGCGGGGGCGCCTGGGCATACGCATCCGGCAATTCGATGGCCGCGCGGAATTGCTGGTGTGGGACAGCGGCGGCGGCATATCGGATGATGCGATGGAGACGGTGTTCAAGGCATTCTCGTCCAGCGGCTCTTCGTCGGGTGGCCTGGGGCTGACCATCTGCGGCGAGATCGTCGATTCGATGGGCGCCGCGATCCGACTGCATAACCGCTACGAAGGAGGCAGCCAGTTCTGCCGGGGGCTCAATGCGAGTGTGTCCTTTGCGGCGGTCAGCGAGCCGCGTTCTGGCTGAGCGATTGGCGTCGCTGACGGCGACGCTTTCCTGATTGGCGCATCGCACCTTGGTACACTGCGAGCTGGCTTCACCATACTTATTCTTCATGACCGCGTCCGATTCCAAAGCCGTATCACTGACGGCGCTTTCTTCTTCCGGCTCGGGCCTGTCCAAGGACCAGAAGGCTTTCAACGCCTTGCTCAGGCAGATCGAGCAACGACGCGATCTGCTGGCGACCTGGGAACAGGTAAGCGCCGAATCCCAACCGGTGTATGTGCAGAAGCTGCTGCCTCTGCGCACACGCTTCACGACGCTGTCGGTCGAGCTGATCTTCAAGCTGGACGCCCAGTTCGATCATGACAAGCTGAGCTTGTCCGATCGGCAGGCAATATCGGCGCTGATTCTCCATCTGCTGGAGAGCCATGGTGATGACGTCGGCGACGAGGCGCAGCTCAAGGCACTCTATAACCGGCATTCGGGCTCGGACTTCGATCACGACATGACGCTTGAGGTAGAGGAATTGAAGGCGCATATGGAGGCGATGTTCGGCGAGTCGCTGGGTGACGATCTCGACATGAGTTCGCCAGACGAGGTCATGGCACGCGCCCGCGCCAAGATGGCGGAATACCAGGCCAGGGAAGAGGCCAAGAAGGCGGCCAGGGCGGAGCGCAAGACTGCGCGCTCAGGCTCGGCCAAGGCGGATGCGGCGGCGGCACGACGTGAGGCCGCGCAGGCTGAATTGACGCAATCGCTGCGAGATATCTATCGCAAGCTGGCCAGTGCATTGCATCCCGACCGTGAGCCTGATGAACAACTGCGAGTGCGCAAGACCGAGATGATGCAGTCGCTCAACGCGGCTTATGAAAAGCAGGACCTGCTGCATCTGCTGGAGTTGCAGATCCAGTTGCAGCAGATCGACCAGCATGCACTCAATGATCTGGGCGATGCGCGTCTTAAGCATTACAACAAGCTGCTGAAGGAGCAGGCCACTGATCTTGAACGCGAGTTATTGATGACGGAGGACAGGTTCAGGGCCATCTACGGCATTCATTCCCCGCAGCGGCTTACACCGAATTCGGCCAAACAGTTCCTGCATCTGGAGATTGTGCGCATGCAGGATTCCATTGACGGCGTGACGCATGATCTGGAGATGTTTGCTGATCTCAAGTTATTCAAGCGCTGGCTCAAGGAGATGAAGAGGGGCATCAAGGAGGCAGCGGCCTATGACCAGCGGGACGGCTTTTCGTATTGATCTGTTGATGTTTTGATTGGCGTTGAAAGATGCGAGTTCATAGAACGTGGGCTGAGATTTTTTTCTGTTTGATACGCTATCTTTTTTGAAGGGATCTCTGTTTGAGATCCCTTTTTTATTTTCAGGAAGCAGGGTTGTTGATACATGGGGGACGACGCTGGGTACTGACGTGCGTCAGTACGACGGCGCTGGAAGGTTGTTAGTGTCTGGTTGTGATGCCGACGACGTGCAAGCTGAGCACAGGAAGTGGATTGTGATGCCAGCGGTGTACTAGCTGGGCTCAGGAAGTAGGTTGTTAGTAATGGGTGGTGTGGTGGACTCGCTATGCGGGTAGCGATGAATAAGTTATCAACACCCTCGTCGTGCCGGCGAAGGCCGGTACCCGGGGTCTTTTAGTGTTTCAGCAGAGGGGATGGGGGATATGTCGAGGTAGCGGCATTGAGGGGATACAAAGCGGCCGCGCAAAAGCAAACACCCCACCCTCGTCAGAGGATGGGGTGATGCAGAATACTAGCCTGACGATGACCTACTTTCACACTGGTTGCAGCACTATCATCGGCGCGAAGTCGTTT
>NZ_JAIUCY010000010.1 GCF_020179755.1 Herbaspirillum sp. alder98 | reverse complement strand
TGTGCCGCCGATAGGGACCTCGTGATGCCATGATGTCGCTCCTCCTGAGAAGGCTCGACAAGCGTATCACTTCATCTCCAGGCCTTGGTCCAGCCCGAGGGGTTCACTCCATAAGTGGGTCAGTTTTCAATGCAAATCAACAAAGACGAACGCCTAATGCAGCTAGAGACATATTTGCAGCAATTTTCCTACTCAATCGAGTCCACACTGAACAATACGCAAATCCTTGTAGAGGATGCACATGTAATGCTCAGCCACCTAAATGAAGTTCTCCTTTGTCGTCTTCTGCCAAGTGATAACTATGAGCGAGTGAAGCAAATCGGGAGACTCGTCTGGTCCATTTTCGCCAGGTTCGATTCCGTAAATGGCTACTACAAAGCGGATATCATCGGCGAGGCAATTGAAGCCATCTGAAAATATCGGGAAAACTTGCCTCGGTCCGAGCTGCTTCGCCGTAACTAACTTGGCTCGACCGCAATGGGCAACGCAGCGAACTATCTCTTCCTAGAATGGACGCTGCTGCGCAATAAAAAATCCGAGAACACCTAGCACATTGGTCCCGACCATGACGCATCGAATGCGTCTCCTCAGGACACGCAGTCGTTCCAATTCTGCCCAACAAAGAAAAAATCATTGACGAACGGAGAGGCAGTTTTATTGCTCGCTCGTCGTATGCAATGGCTCAATAACCTGTTGCCCCCATAGCCGAAGCCGGCAAATATCATCAAATACTCACCGGCAAATTGCACCAAAATAGCTCCCTCTTCGCACCATTAAAAACGCTTGACCGCCTCTGTAGCATTTACTACAGTTAACTCAACTCGCTGAAACATTCACGACAATGACTGCACTTACATTCCAACAGACGTTAGCCGAAAACGTAGAAAACCTGACCACTGCTCAGAAACAATTGGCCAGCTACATTCTCGACAACGCAGAAACGGCAGCCTTCCTGACCGCACGGCAGCTGGCTGACGCGGCAGGTCAAAGCGATGCTGCGGTTGTGAGGCTCGCGAAGGCACTTGGCTACGACGGCTTCCCCAATCTGCGTGCAGCTCTGCGAGACGGCCTCTTGGAACGGGCCGGAGCCTCTGGAATGGGACCACGCCAGCCGCCGTCGGACATGGACGAATTGAAGACCGAGCTGTTTGAGATTGACAGCTTGTTGGCGAGAAACACCTCGCAGCTCAATTCCACAGAATTGGGCAATGTAGTAGCGAAAAAACTCATCGGCGCCCGTCGCATCTGGGTGAGTGGCCACGGTACGACACATCCAATGGCGTCATATCTGACCCTACATCTGAACCAGGTGACGGGAAAAGCTGCGTTGCTCAATATTGGGAACGGAGATATCTCCGACCAACTTCGCCTGATACATAAGGACGATGTCGTTATCGGTATCGGCTACATCCGATACCTTCCATACACCGTCGACATCATGCGCGTAGCCAAAAGTCGAGGTGCGCACATCGTCGCTATTACCGACCGCCCTTCCTCTCCGCTGGCAGCTCTTTCACACCAGAGTTTCTTTGTCGCTAGGGACACCTCTTCATTTGCCTGGTGGTCTCAGGCAGGAACCATGGCCCTGATTAACTGGCTCATCGTTCTAATCACTATTCACGATGCTGAGAATGTTGCGCAGCTTCTTCGCGGTTCAGATGAAGTATGGCGCACCCTCGGCCACTGGCAGAGCGAAGGCAACTCAGTATCGGACCAGACGCTTGAAGGACATCTGAAAGCAGGCATCGAGAATCGGGGTTCGCAACATAACCTTTCATCAACTGCATCATCGCCCAAAGCTGGGCGCCCAACAAAGGGGAAACAAGATGGGAAAAATGGACAACGAAAAGCCGGAAGCAAAAGCGGAACAAAATAATTCTGCCGCCGAGAGCACCACATTGTCACGTCGCCGCTTCCTTCAAGCGGCAGGCGCAGGTGCATTGGCAGTCAGCAGCGCCGCTCCGCTGCTCACAGCATCCAGCTCCGTCCGCGCACAAGGTAAGCAGCAGGTGGTGGTCCGCGGCTTGGGTGGCGCTTACCAGGAGGCCATGGACAAAGCTCTGTATAAGCCTTTCACGGAAGCGACTGGCATTGAAGTGGTAGTGCAGCCAGCCACAGCGGCACAGATTCGCGCGATGGTCGAAGCCAAACGCGTTCAAGTGGACGTCGTGGACCTGCTGGATGTTGCGCTCCTGTCGCTGGACAAAATCGGCGCGCTGGAACCGATTGCGTACTCGAAGATGAAGTACACCAATCCCAATGACATTCAACCCGGTGTGCGGCACCCCAACATGGTCGGCAATCTCTACTTTGCCACCGTTATGGTCTACAACACCGACGTCTTCAAGAGCGCCAACCATCCCAAGTCGTGGGCCGAATTCTGGGATGTCTCGAAGTTCCCAGGTGCACGGACCCTGGCGGACCAGAAGTCGGGTGCCGCCGAATTGGAATTTGCCTTGCTCGCCGACGGCGTGCCCAAGGACAAGCTTTATCCGCTGGATGTGCCTCGTGCCCTCAAGTCGCTGGACCGTATCAAGAAGGACGTCGTTAAGTGGTGGGACACCGGTGCCGCATCGGCTCAGTTGCTCGAGCGCAAAGAGGCAGTCATCGGCGCAATCTGGAACGGCCGCGCCCAGGACCTTATTGACAAGGGAGCGCCGCTGGCCATCGAATGGAACCAGGCGAAACGTCAAGTCCAGTATTGGAGCGTAATCAAGAACTCGCCCAATGCGGCAAACGCCCAAATTTTCATCGACTTTGCCCTGCAACCTAAGGTACAGGCCGCGCTCACACGCTACATCGCCTACGGTCCGACAAACCAGGCAGCAGTGAAGCTGGTACGCCCCGAAGATGCGGCCAAGCTGCCAAGTATGCCTGACCACTTCAGCGTTGGTTTCGACCAGAACGCGCAGTGGTGGAGCGACAACCTCTCCACCATCGGAGAACAGTGGCAATCGTGGATTCTGCGGAGAACGTAATGGAAGCAAAAGCCGCCCAGGAAAAGCTGGGCACTGAATTGAAGCTGCGTGGCATCAGTAAGTTCTATGGCGACGCAGCTGCAGTTCGCGAGCTGGATTTGGATATCAAGGCGGGCGAATTTGTCACCCTTCTTGGTTCCAGTGGCTCGGGCAAGACCACCACATTGATGATGCTGGCGGGCTTTACCGCCCCCAGCAGTGGCCAAATTCTCATTGGTGGACGGGATGTTACGAAGCTGCCACCTGGCAAGCGTGACTTGGGTGTCGTCTTCCAAAACTATGCCCTTTTCCCGCATCTTACCGTAGCCCAAAACCTGGCTTTCCCTCTTGAGATGCGTGGTGTCTCCAAGTCGGAGATTGCTCGTCGTGTTGCCGATGGCCTGGCTCAGGTGCAGCTTGCGGATAAGGGCGAACGACTCCCCCGTGAACTTTCGGGTGGCCAGCAGCAGCGTATTGCACTCGCTCGTGCATTGATTTTTCGCCCGCAGGCGATGTTGATGGATGAACCGCTGGGGGCGCTAGATAAGAATCTGCGCGAACACATGCAGATGGAAATTCGACGGCTGCATCGCAACTCGGGCGCTACAGTCGTATTTGTGACTCACGACCAGGAAGAAGCGTTGACGATGTCCGACCGGATTGCCGTGATGCAGGACGGCGGCATCGCCCAAATTGCGGCGCCGGCAGAGATATATGACCGCCCCGCCAACCAATGGGTGGCGCAGTTCATCGGGCAGTCCAATACGCTGGATGGGAAGGTCGTCGAGCGTACCGACTCAGGAAAGTATGTCGTAGAACTCTCGGGCGGAGCGCGAATTCAAGCGTCCGGCCCAGCAAACCTCTCTGAAGGTGTGAGCGTCGTTGGGATACTGCGCCCGGAAAAAATCACTATGGGCCAGGGGACCGAGGGCAACAGTGTAAGCGGCCGCATCCGCGAGATGCAGTACCTCGGCCACATGGTGAAGCTGCTAGTGGAACAAGGCGGTGGGCAGACACTGCAAGTCATGGCCCAGTTGCAGAGAATGACTGACGCAGCACAATGGAGCGAGGGTAGCCAGGTGAATTTAGGCTGGCAGCCGGAGAGCGTGTGGCTGGTGCCCGCTGAAGAGGCGTAAGCGTGAGCACATCCCCTCCCCGAATCGCGCCACCGGCAACCAGGCGGCACCGGTACTCTCCTGCGTGGTGGCTGCTCTTACCGGCGTTGGTGCTGCTGGCGGTATTTTTTATCTACCCCCTCGGCAATATGCTCGCGCGCAGCATATTTGACCCCGCATTCACCTGGCGTCACTACGAGCGCCTGCTCCGAGAGCCAACCTATTTCCAGGTCGTTGGCATTACGTTCGAAATTGCTGGCCTGGTCACGGTGTTATCGCTGGTTCTCGCATACCCGTTGTCGTATTTCCTGTCCCAAATCAAGCCGCGACTAGCGGGACTGCTGATGATTCTTGTCATCGTCCCCTATTTCACAAGCGTCCTGGTCCGCACTTACGCATGGATGGTGCTGTTGGGCACGGACGGCCTTATCAACCAGTTGCTCATGTCAGTGGGGCTGATTGGTCAGCCTCTGAAGCTGATGTACAACCGTTTGTCGGTGATGATAGGAATGAGCTACATCCTTCTGCCGTATATGGTCCTGGCGTTATACAGCGTCATGCGAGGAATCGATACGGGTCTGCTTCGTGCGGCTGAAAGCCTGGGCGCCTCCAGGACCCGTGCCTTCTGGCGAGTGTTCTTTCCGTTATCGATGCCAGGTGTCGCAGCCGGGAGCTTATTGGTGTTCATCCTCTCGCTTGGATTCTTTATCACGCCTGCGCTCATGGGCAACCAGGAGGACAGCATGATATCCATGGTCATTGAATCTCAGGTGGAAACCTATTTCGATTGGGGATTCGCCTCTGCCTTGTCTACTGTTCTGTTGGCTTGCACCTTGGTGTTGTTCGCCATTTACCAGCGCACTGTCGGCCTGCAACGTCTTTTCGAGTCCAAACTATGATGCCCCGCTTTCCCGGCCCGCTGGTCGTGATTTCGGCAGTGCTTGTGTTGATGTTTCTAGCGCTGCCCATATTAATCATTTTTCCATTGGCGCTGACCTCGTCTGATTACCTGTCGTTTCCACCGCCGGGTTGGTCGCTGAAATGGATTATCTCCATCCTCACCGATTCGGCCTGGCTGTCATCAATCTGGTTCAGCTTGAAGATTGCGGTTGCATCGACCTTGCTCTCAGTGGTCATCAGCTTGGGCGCTGCGCTGGCACTTGTGCGGTATCAGTTCCGCGGCAAGCAAGCGGTCTACGCACTCATCCTGTTGCCGATGATTGTTCCGAACGTGATATCGGCCATGGCAATGTTCTTCTTCTTCGGCGATATCAAGCTGGATGGTCTTTTATCGATTGTCGTCGGACACGCCGTGGTTTCCATACCGGTCGCCGTCATCATTTTATCGGCGACACTGCAAGGCTTCGATTCTCGCCTCGAGAACGCGGCGCTAAGCCTAGGCGCATCTCGCTGGACGGCGTTTCGACGCATCACCCTGCCAATCATTGCGCCCGGACTGATGTCCGCCTGTATTTTCGCCTTCCTGAGTTCGTTCGACGAGCTCCTGATTGCACTCTTCCTCGCCGGTAGCAGTGGACAGACCCTACCGGTACGTATCTGGAATGCCGTCTTGTTCCAACTCGACCCAAAGATTGCTGCCGTCAGTGCCTTTTTGGTCCTCGTATCCATCATTGCACTACTGGCCGCGAACTTCGTTGGCCGCCGCAAATAACTTAAATACACATCGCCATGTCAAAAAACACTTTGCTTTTCAGTCCTGATGAGTATCAGCAACGAATCGCCACCGTGCGCAGTCACATGCGACAACGCGGCATCGACTTGCTGCTGATTGACCAAACTGAGTTCCTCTTTTACCTCACGGGTTTCTCGATTTCTGAAAATATGTATCGGGCATGCTTGCTGCCGGCAGATGGTGCGCCCGTCATGATTTTGCGCGCAGTCGACGAAGGCCCCTTCCTGGAAAATTCATGGATATCCGATTACATCGGATTCTTGGATTGGGAAGACCCGTTGGAGGTCGTCGCGAACACCATCAAGAATCGTGGCTGGGGAGCAGTTAAGTTAGGGCTAGACGAAGAATCTTATTGCATGACGCTGCGTCGATTCAAACGCTTGAAGGAACTCCTTCCTTCGGTGAACTTTGCTGACTTTAGCGGAGTTCTGGAGGTGGTTCGTGCAAGCAAGTCGCCTGCCGAGATTGCCTATCTTCGCCGCGCTGCACATATCGCAGACGTAGCCCTGACTGAAGCAGTTGCCGCAGCAAACATCGGAACCTCTGAACGCGATACGGCAGGCATTGTTCACAGTGTCTTTATGCGTATGGGCGCCGATAGTGCGCGAGCAGGCATTATCACTTCTGGCACAGGCGACGCATTCTTGCATGGCAACCTTCACAGCCACCCTATGGCGTGCGGAGACATCTTGCACATGGAGTTGCTGCCCTATGTCAATGGCTATAGCGCTCGTCTGATGCGCCCCGCTGTTATTGCCGAAAGCTCCCAGAAACAACGCGATATCGCTGAACAGCTGCTCGATATCCAAGACAAACAGTTCGCAGCCATGAAACCTGGCGCTTCTGCTGCAGAACTCGATGCGATGGTGCGCGAAGCAGCGCTGAAACAAGGCCTACGCAACACCTATCCGAACATCACCGGATATTCGCTGGGCTACTTCCCTTTGTCTACGCCACGTACCAGTGACTTTTCTCGCATCTTCCTGCCCAATTCGGATTGGGAGTTGCAAGCTGGAATGTGCTTCCATATGTACGTCTCGGCATCCGGCATCGCATTCAGTGAAACGGTATTGGTCACTGAGAACGGTATGGAATTGCTGACGAAGACTCCCCGCCAGCTGTTTGTGGCTGGCAACGCTTAAGTGATGTAATCCATGGCGCGTATCGCGGTTGCTGGTTTCCAGCATGAGACAAATACTTTCTCAAATTCGCCGGCATTGCTGGAGCATTTTATTGACGGTGGAGGCTGGCCCAGTCTCCAAATTGGCAATGATATGCTCGATACGCTCCATGGCATGAATCTTCCTGCGGCAGGCGCTATCGAGGCTATCCGTCAGTCAGGAAATGAGCCTGTACCACTTATTTGGACTGCGGCCACGCCAAGTGGACGTGTCGAGCAAAATGCATTCGAGCACTTACAGAAGCTGCTGCTTGATTCTCTCAAGTTATGTGGTCCACTTGATGGGGTGTATCTGGACCTTCACGGCGCCATGGCCAGTGACCTTCATGATGATGCTGAGGGCATTCTTCTCAAGAACATTCGCCATCAAATCGGGAATATTCCCCTGGCAGTAAGCTTGGACTTACACGCAAATGTCTCGAGGGAGATGTTTGACGCCAGCGACATCATGGTGGGTTATCGGACTTACCCCCATGTCGACATGGCAGATAGTGGAAAACGAACAGCAAAGGCGTTGATTCGCCGCCTCGAGGAAGGCAGTTCGCTAGCGAAAGAAATGGTTCAGCTGAATGTGCTTCTGTCATTGACCGCGGAATGTACGCTCGCTGAACCAACCGCTTCTCTGTATCGCTTCCTGGAGCATCTTGAGCATAAACATGATGTTCTTCTCTCGATGACACTGGGTTTTCCGCTCGCAGACATCTACGACTGCGGCCCTGCAATTTTCGGCTATGGAAGCGACATCGAGAAAGTGCAAAGGGCAGTTTCAGAGTTGCATACTGCTTTCGAAGAGGCCGTGCCGCGTTTCGACGCACGATTCTATGACGCTGATGACGCCGTACGACAGGCTATTGAGCAGGCAGCGCGAGGCAACTATCCAGTTATCTTGGCGGACACTCAGGACAACCCTGGCGGCGGTGGAAAAATGGACACCACTGGGTTGTTGCAAGCGCTGATTGCAGCTAACGCGAAGAATGCTGTGGTCGCCATGCTCTATGACCCAGAAGTCGCAGCGTTAGCTCATGAAGCAGGTATCGGGGCCACGCTGAGTGTCGCCCTTGGAGGGAAGCTGAATGGGCCTGGCAGCGAACCGATACGGGGAAATTACCTCGTCGAGCGCCTGAGCGACGGTCAGTTCACCGGTACTGGGCCAATGTGGGGCGGTATGGAAATTCGCCTTGGGAACATGGCTCTTTTGCGAATAAACGGCGTCCGGATAATCGTTGCATCTTCGAAGATGCAGGCAGCAGACCAATCCATTCTTACGCACTTTGGCATTGAGCCAACGGAATGCCATGTCATCGCACTTAAGAGCTCAGTGCATTTCCGAGCTGACTTTGACCGTATTGCCGCAAGCACGCTCATCGTGGCTAGCCCGGGTGCCGTCAACGCCAGGCTGTCTGAACTGACATATCGTGCGTTACGCCCTGGAATGCATCTTCTCTCCTGATGGGTCAAAAAGTAATCCGCGCGCCTCTCTTTTCCAGCAAGAATAGTGGCATGAAATAACGGCCCACATAAACACAAAGGGCTAGACCGCTTTCGGCTTCGCCCTTTACGGGTTGGATAGTGCTCCCCGGGGATGTATGTTTCTCGCAGCCCGCCGAGTATGCGTACATTATAGGCTGCCTAAAGCACGTGAATCTAAGGAGTGCGGGGGGAATAAATGCTGAAGAAATTATCAAGATATATATCCCACGCCTGCCTTGGTAGCTTGCCTTGCATGAGCCTAAGGTTTCGCTCGTTGTATCTGCGCAGCTTTTTTCTGAACCATCTGCTCCATATCTAGCGCGAGAAAAACCACATAGCACTTTCTCTCGCCAATCGTGTAGTACGCTTCAAATCCAATTGGACACGAGTCCACCTTCGGCAGGTCGTCAATTCTCACTAGGTGAATTTCAGGGTGAGGAGGATTCCGACACGCATCCTTAAGAAAATTAAGCACACCGGCACAATTAGAGTTCATCACGTAAGTGACATGGAAGAAATTCGAGCATTCACTGTATCCAAGTAGCTTTCGGAAATGAGAACTCAGAGGTCCCTTTTCCACGGAGCCAACCTTGAGCGCCTCAATAACTGCTAACTCGGCCGTTCCTTTACTAATGACAAGGTCCCGATTTCCCGCACCGCCGCGCTCTGACCATCCACCTCGTGATTGGTCTTCAACTGCCCACTGAGGAAACACCAGGCGCGAACGAAGCAACTGTTTGAGCACACCCGAAATATCATTCTCGCTCACCACTGCAAGGTTCTGCATCATCGGTACCAATCCAGTTAAGCTTGCGCATGCTTCTCTCACCTCTTCCATCAGATATTGATGGAGGTTTCCGCGAGAGTGAAGTATTTGTGCTTGGTCGACGTGCCCTAGTCTATGAAATTGTGCTATTGCATGCCGAATGCCCGGCAATGGATTTTCATCAATGGACAAATGCGGAGCAGTAAAAAAAGGCCGTTTTTCATCGATATTGGCGCGTATTCCTGCTAAGAATTCCGTCCTTCCAAATTGCCGCTCCGCAGCCATTAAGATAGTTTTAGCCTCATCTACGGAGCTAATACGGGCAATCGCAAGTGCTCTAAATCCCTCGACATTCTCCATCGGATGTTCGTCGCAAAGGGAGTTGAGCAAATTCAAAGTCTGGCTTGGCTGACCGGCAGCCAAATACAAGACCGCACGATTGAAGTCCAGTATCCGGGATTGTTTTTTATCAAGCTTGACCCGCGGAACCAAATATTTTCCAGCTCCAAGTAGAAAACGACGTGCTTCCGCCAACGAGTCCCCACGCAGAATCTGCAAAGAATCAGTCCGAAGTATTCGGTGAACCCGGGCCGCGAAGAGATTAAGGGGGTACGCCGTAGATGTCCGATTTAGCGTTTCCAACTCTTTGAATTTGGCTTCCGCGACCGCAATATCTCCATTTGGATTGGACATCTCTGCAACTGCTTGAAAGAAGTTGATAATTTCGTATTGCCTCCGCAGCTCCATGTCATAGTCGTTTCTGTTCGGTGTACGAGCAGCGAGTCCCTTCCAGTCTTTCTGCAGAAACTGCACCCTAAGTTCAGTACGTAACAAATCCAACTCACGTCCCTGAACTGGTCCCAACGTCTCCACGCTTCTCAAACTTTCGACAAAAGGAATTGCTGCCTCAACCATTTCGGCATTGAGTAACGCATCAATACGAGCATTGAGTGCTGAAATACTGTAAACAGCTTGGGTAGACGCTGGACGCAGCGCATTGATTCGCTTTTTAATTGGCTGATGTATCAATTCGGACGTTTCCGCCACAATTCCTGCCAATATTGCAGGCTCGTCGATTTGGCAAATACTGCTGACCAATATCTCCACGCATTCTTTTGGAAGCCGCATCAATGCGGCTGCAAAGTCTTTCGCAATTGAGGGCTCCTGAGAAGAGTTATCACCGAACCCCATTGCTGGGGAAAACGCCGCAAATTGGTTACGGTCAGGACGGTCAGTGGCACCAATCTCGATGGCTTGGGCCAACGCTTCTACCAATTTTTCTGGTGGCTTTGTTGGCCAGCCAGCTATAGCTCGCGCCAACAGTCGCGCATGGTGGCGAATCCGAGCGCAAGCATCCCAAGAAAAATCAATCACGTTCGGCTGTGAACTCTGTTCGTGCTCTAACCGCCATTTTTCGATATCCAAGATGCCTGCAAATCTTTCCCATAATTCCCCCCCCGCTCTTATGGCCAACGCACACAAAGCATGCGCACCATTCACATCGAGCATTTGTCGAGATAGATAAACATCTCTAAATAGAATTACATCGAGATAACACCCGACAATGGATTTAGGTTCTATCCGCTCCAGGCAAACATCGTCTGCAGCCAAATCCAGCGCTGCACAAAACGTGGTTAGCGTGAAATTTGACTTGTGAGTTTCGTTGATTAGCTCAAGTACAACCGAATCGTAATAAGCGCCAGATGTCGACATCAGTTCTTCGCGCAGGAGCGCTAGGCTTTCTCGGCTGCGACTTACATTACGTGGTCCTTGCGTCAACTTGAAAACATACTCATACAGCGACGCCATCTCGCAGGCGGGAATCTCATCATTTTCTAGGTGCGCGCCAAGGACCGCTAACGCATCATCAAAAGCTAGCAAGTTGGTCACGGAATTTGCTGGGGCCTGAAACTCGTTGAACCACCCTGCATCGTGGAAGTGCCAACTGGCGATAATGCTGCAAGCGAATGTGCACGTTTCCTTTGCCAGGAGCATGTCGGCAAGTATGGCAGGGCAAGTCCGGGCATGCGCATCTATCATCCCAAGCACAACAGGTCTCTGGACTCCCACCTTCATCAACCAAGGTCCAATGTGACATGAGTCAAATGGACTATCACTTAATGACCTTAAGAGCAGACCAACTACCGCCGCGCCTCGCGTCTCTATGTGGTCATGAAAGGTATGCTCAGGCAATCCACGTTTTAGCCAATATGCCCGTTTGAGAGTCTCGGTTTCGAGACTTCTAAATGCCCCTCCCGACTTCAAAAGCGCCTCCGGTCTTCCAACCTGCGCTTCGAATTCTGGCCAATTCGGAGTTGAAGTGGGATATTCAAGTACCCTTTTGGCAGTCTCTACGAAAGTAGCGAGATGCTCGTCGCGTAGATATTTGTACGCTGAAAACTGTGGGTGTCTGAAACAGGAACGCCGGTCTAGCCAGCGGCTAAATCTAGCATCATCGTCGGATATATCTTCATTTTCTGGTGTGTCCCACAATCGAGCCAATACCCACCCTGGCGCTACGCACGAAATCGACAAAGGCACATAGGTTCCCTCTTCGACCTCGTAGAGAAGGTCTCTAACCCTGACGTCTTGCTGAAGGCCTGCTGTCGAAGTGCTATAAAGATGTTCATTCCGCTTCAAATCTATAGTGCGCAACGCCTTTGTACATTCTTCAGTGTGGCGCAAGAGTTCATAATGAATAGTCCGAGGAACTGAAAATCTGTTCCACGATTGTAGAATCCAACCCGCGTCCAGCATCTCGTTGAACGTTGGAACGGGATTTAAGCCCTCGAAGGAATATTGGCCGCCAGAGACCCGAATACGGACGGATATCTTCCCATCTCTTGTTGTAGTTATCGTCTCATTTTCGGTTCTCTCGCTCCGAGTATTTTCCGTCGCTGTTAACGGCGACTGTTCTCCAATCTGTTGCTCAAGTCGTGTGGCCTCGTAGGCAAGCCTGGCACACTCCAGGTCCGCACCTGATTGAATTTCTAGTCTCTGCAAGAACACTACAAGCTCTCTATCCGAGAGCGGAGGCGTCGGTTCGAAGCGCGAATCTACACGGCCATCTTGATTTACCGGTAGGAACCGTATGAAACGCTCACGCAGAACTTTCCGTGCCTCGGTGAAATTTAGACCGCTATCAATTCGCCTCACTTACGCCCCTTATTGGAATATCACTTACGCCAAGGATAGCAGCACTTGGTTTAGTGGTATCGGCCACATTCCCCAACTGGACTACAGAGAATTCTCATCGGGCCGCAGCATCGAACATCCCATAGCTCAAATGTGAAAAGAGCCACCTATATTGGCGGCTCTTCTTATGTAGTCCAGTACCTCGGTTTCTATAGTGCCTATCGCAGCACAACATAATTAGAGCCGTTAGGCGGCGGCCTTCTTCTTTGTCGTAAAATGCGACTCACCGCAAAGGCATGTGAGCGATTCAGCCTCTCCATAGTCAGGAGTGATGTATAGAGTCGAGTTGCATGTCCGGCATAAGAACAAATCCTCAAGTGCCCGAAACGCCTTCACAACATGCTCAAAATCACCCTTATGCATGTTTGCCCACTCGTTATAGTGGACCAATGTATTGAGCTGCCACTGCTCAGCCTGGGTAGCCTGCGTTGCTAAGTTGAATGACTCTTCACGTGCCACGATTACAGCGGACTTCTCGGTTTGGCCCCAAGATTCAGTAGCCACTCGCCCCGCCTTAAGTAGCTTCTTCATCTTGGCAATCGCATTAGGAAGCAACGCCCCCAAGGTGAATTGCATGTCACCTCGAAATTCAACACTTGCCCGAAGCGACTGGCACAATTCCTTCGATAAATATTCAAGATAATTTCGCAACAGTGCTGCGGCCGCCCTCACGTCATTCTTGGCTAACAACTCCTCAAGTTCTTGCCACACATCCTTTCCGTCCCATTCCGTAGGCCCAGCGTCAACGTTCCAGGTTCGAAAGTGAGCGAACTGCTTTCCATCTACAAGGCCAGCCGACCGCATGTGCTTCAGCCAAACTTCATCATGAGTTGTGAGCACAAATTGGGTATTGGGGAATTCGCTCTTGAGCATGCGACTTACTTCGCGCCGGTGCCCAGAATCCACAGACATCAATACATCGTCCAGCACCGCAAAAATGAATGCATCCCCTGCGAGGTGACTCATCAACGCCAGATAGAGGCATAGCCCCATACCGTCTTGATGCCCTTCACTGTGATAAGCACCTGGAGGAAAAAAACCGCGTCCATAAAAGTCCACGTCAAAGCCCAGCTTACCCATCGACGGCTTTAGTAAAGCCTTAAAGTTATCCTCGTCATCGTGATTCACCAGCCGATATAGCCGGCTGAACGATTCCTCAACGTCTTTGTAAATCTTATCCAACGCTGCCGTCGTCGATTCCCCGAACGTATCCAAAACGGTCTTAGCAGTTTCAGCAGCGCTCGCAGCCTTCTTCAGCCGTAGAGATGCATCGCGATAGGCAACCAATCGCTCTTGCCCCACACTCAGGAAGTCACGGGCTGCATCTTGCTGAGAGGGCTCTGGCAGCGCTGCTACCGCCACTTCAAGCTTGGTGAGCTCGTCACCAATTGCGGTCGGCACGACGGATATTTCAGCAAGAATAGCTATTGTCTCCTCCAGCGGTAGGAGGTTCGACAACGTTTGAATTTTCGCGTCTGTGCTAGCCACGAAATTCTTCACCTCTGGACACTCTACGGGCGGCATTAGCTGCGGGCCATACTTCGCAGCAGTAAGTAATGAACGCCTAAGCTCCCCCAGACCCGTGATTAGTGGCTGTATTTCATTCGCGGCATCGCTCTTCTTCTTCGTTGCCGCTGCATACTTATTTAGCTTCTCTGTGAGATGCTTTCGGAAATGTTCGGGCGTCCAGGGCGTATCGCAAACAGGGCATACTTGCTCGTCGTAGCTTTTCAACGCAGCCTGAATCAGCTGCGATTTGGAAGCGCCTTTAAGAAACTCTACATCTGATGTAAGTTGCGCCACTTGAAAGGAGGCCGCTGTAATCCACGCCTTGTGTTCTTCGCCAACCAGATTCTTCAGCGCCAATCGCGTCGTTTCCAAGTCTGCCTTTGCCACAGCCTTAGCGACCTTGGAAGCTTGAATCGGAGTAGCGGTCGTAGAAACCAGACCATCCTTGATGGAAGTATTCGCCTCCAGCTCCGCTATTGGCGGAAGGCCGAGGAGCGCACGCTTAGCGTTTGCCGCCTCAAGTATGCTTGCGGCTGACAGCTTGGTCACAGCTATAGCTGAAGTTAGCGCGATGCCGGCGCGGTCCCTTGCATCCTTCTGATTGGTAAAGTCCTTCGTGCACGCATTTGATATCTTTTGCAACAGAGCGCGAGTCGCCTCAATCTCATCAAGCCGGAGAAGCTCTTGCACTTCCTGTGAACGCTTACCTGGTTCGGCCAGGACATATCGAATCAGTTCGCGGCGGGACAGCTTGAATTCAGGATGAAGCGAAACCTTATTCAGAACCGCACGGATTTCGGCTGTGTCTGGAACCAACTTGGGCGTCTTCGCTGCCTTTACTGTTCGAACGATTGTGACATCCTGCTTCAGCGATGGGATATGCACGGTAAGTGAAACTTGAGCGTTTTCCGGCTTGTTTCTGCTATCGACGTGCGGCCCATGCTCTTTGACGGTCAGCCCTCCAGTGCCGGCGCCTGATAGACGCGAGATATTCCCGGTTAGTGCAAACTCAATGGCGTCTACGATTCCGCTCTTGCCAGTGCCATTCGGGCCGCAGATAGCGAAGTTTTTTTCATTCAGGTTCAGCGTAAGTTCGCGCACACCGCGGAACTCACGGATAGAGATTTGTTTGGCCCGAATCACAAGGCGTCCTCCCCGAACATCGCCAGGCGTAACGTGATATCTGTTGGCTTGGCACCAGAGAGTAGCGTCTCTTCCAGTTTTTTGGCGATTTCACCATAGCCCTCCTTCTGAGCCAGGTCATCAATAAATCCGCCAATAATGCTGTGCGCAATACTCCCGTTACCCCGCACCACTTTCTCTCCGCCGCTTTCAGCAGCTTGTGTTTCTGGACTCATGCGCTTCCTCCCCTACAGAGATGCTGCAATTGAGCGGTGACATTGCGTCACCTCGTATTCCTGACTCCCCGTCAGAATTTGTGAATTTACTATGTTTCATCAACTCTTGCCTTGATTCAGGATGGGCAGCACGGAATTGACAATTGGCAACATTTCGGCGACCTTATTGCCTCGTGAAAACACAATAAGGGGAAGATATTGTCGAAACGTTTAATGGCCGCTTTCGCTGCTAGCGCGGTGTTGCTAACTGGCTGTCTGATTCCTGAGTCGTTCAAGGCCAAGGCCGATTTCGCATCCAATGGCGACTACACATTTGCCTACGATGGCACCGCAGTGCATGCGATGGCTGCCGCTGAAGAGAAGAAGACCGGCTCACTACGCGCCAAAGATGAAGAAGGTCTGAAGGCCGAAGCGGCAAAGATGAAGAACGACCCAATGGTCCAGTCCGCTGAATACCTTGGACACGGCCGCTATCAGCTCAAGCTTCTGGCGAAGAAAAAGGCTGGCGAGAACCTGAAGATGATGGAGATATTCTCGGTCTCACACGCCAAGGATGGCGTTATCACAATCTCGTCTCCGAAGCTGGCCGCAAAAGACGTCCAAGAGCTTTCAAAGTTGGGTATCAAGATTGATGGCACCTTGGAAGTGGTCCTGCCCAAGAATGCCACAGTGATATCTCACAACGCTACGAGCGAACCTAAATTCTTCGGCCTCTTTGGCACCTACGCTTGGAAGATTGGCTCTCTCGACCAACGACCTGAGATGAAGATAAAATTGAAGTAACCGCCAGCGCCGACCTCAAGTCGGCGCCTTTCATTCAGGGCGTAATTTCTCAACCCGAACGCCTTCTGCTACTGTCCCTCGCGGTTGTCCATCGAAATTCGGTGCACCATGCACTTCACTGGTTTTTCACCAACTGGTAAATGGTAACGGTGAGACTTTGACGTCGACATCAGTCAATCCGTTCGACTTCAGCAACATTTCGACAGATAGCTGACAGCGCCTTTGGTTTGGATTTGGGCCTATGATGACTTCACGAAGGGCTGACTTTGCCACATTTGAGAGAAGCTCTAACTCGACATACGGCGCTAGGCAGGACGAATTCGCGCGAAACTTCACCATCTCTTGAGGCTTATTGGCGACGATACGCCACTCTGACTCTTCATGAAATCCTTCGTTTTTGAAGAGAGGGACAAGTTCTGCAACTTCGGCGCACAACCAGGTAACTGCTTCGATTGCCTGTTGCTTACCAGGTCCTTCAGAGGTCATTTGTTGATAGTTAAAATGCGCATCTACTTGGCTTTTGGAGTCTAAGCTATCGTACTCAGCCCTCGTTATGCTTGGCTTTGGAAACATGTCAAAGCACTTTTCTACGAGAGAGTTAACACGATGGAACTGTTGTTCGTGCTCGTAGATACACTTCTCAAGCCTGTATCCTTTCCCATCGCAAAAGTTCTGGACTTGAGGAACAGCGAACCCAAGACAAACGCCGGCACCCACAGGACAGTATCCGCGCCATTGGCTAAGGACGTCGCCCCCCGCACTGAAGGAGGCAACGTAGAGACTATCCGCCAAAACAGCCTGAAGGCCGTCTCGAACCGCCCAGCCAAAAGCTGCGAGGTAGTCATCTTCCATAAAGATTTGACTGGCTATCCTCTTCGCAAATGACAATCCATGAAAAAACTCACTCGAGTCATTTAAGAACGAAGTATGCGTAGCCCAGATGGAGCGACTTCCAAGAATTCCAGTGATACCGTTCAGGCTCGTATAGTGATAAAGCGTATCCATTACCTGTCGCAGATGATTGAGAATAATTACCGGCGTTAAGCTAGAGAGCTCGACTACGCGCAAGCATAGCGGCATCTCTGTTTTAAATGGCGCAAAAACATCGGTAGCGACCTAAAAAAAGCCGACCTTGAAGTCGGCTCCACATACTCCAGGCTACTTCACAGCCCCTTTATCACCGTAGCCAAGTGGCTCAACTTCGAGTGTAAGAAGCCTTTCCAATACGTGCCTTTTGCAGCGGAACGAATCCAGCGCACTCTGCAGCCAAGCGCCATCTCTTCTCTCCAGCCAACTCATCGCGACGGCGTCGCATTCCTGAAGAGTCGCATAGTAGGCGTTAGGGCTACCGCCCGTTCGAGGGTTCAGCATCACCTCGACCGCAATTTCCGAGTGCCCAATATCCCTGATTTTTACCCGGGCAAGGTCACCAGTGGTCAACTGAAACTCGAAAATATGAGACCCCATTGTCTGATGCGATGGCCAACGGTTGTCGTCAAGGCGAAGAGAAAAGAGCCGTCGACGTAACGCCTCGTTGACGGCCGAAACCATCAAGTTTCGCCACGCCTTTTGCCGCTTGGTTTTATATTCGATGTCAAACGACCGCAGACACAGCGTCTCCCGCATCTCCGGAATATCGGCCGCATCAAAGAAGAAGTCGTTTGCAACGGGATACCCGAGTGCATTGAGCCGTTTCGTCAGCCGCTCTTCGTCCACGATATAGAACAGAGGGTCATTACCCTGTAGTTCCATTTCTTTGAGCAGCGCAGCGTTGGTGTTGAAGCCGAGCGCATATGCTAAAGCTTCAGACAGATGAGCAGATTTGCACTCATCGAACCATTTGGTCAGGTCAGTTTTGACGGCCTTAACGGCCTGAGCTGAGAGCGGAATGCTCGCCATGGATACACCTCAATCGTCTATATGGCCGGCGTTCGTCGTTTAAGCACCGACCTCGGATTGAAGGTCAGGAAATATTGAAGTGCATCACCTGTTTAACTCGACGACAAGTTGGGTCCAGGAAGCCTAGAAACAAGATTAGTCATCCGTCGAGTTCGTGTCAAGCAATCCATAAATGGCACCCGGCTCCGTACTTATCCCCGTTTTAGTTGGAAAAGGCTGTGGATAACTCAAGTTATTGGCTCGCCATGCTGGTTCCTGATTGGGCGCCACCAGGACTGCCTATTTATTGGGCATGAATGCAGAAGCCCCGACTAGCGGGGCTTCTGGTCCATCGGGTCCGATTCCTCTTACCTAGCGGTTGCTAGGCCAAGCCGAACTTGGCGGGCGACCTCTCGAGTCGGCTGAAGAGGTCCTTGAACATAGGTTATCAAGCTGACGCTGAAACTGCAAACATCAATGCAGCCAGGGCGCGATGCCGTCCACATTCTCCAACAGATAGCGTAGTGCGACCTCCTTGGCGGCGCAATAACTTCACTCTGCGCGTTCTCTATAGTGCCGGCAGGATGAGCTAACACCTCTTCGCCGAAGCGAATCTCAGCGTCTGTTGCCGCTTGAATCATTTGCATAAATCAGTATTCAATGCCAATTTATGCAAACGGTTCAGGACCATTTTTCCCACAAAGAATCTTGGCTATGCCTTCAATCGTCGATTTCGCGAACATCAATGCAACCAGGGCGCAAAGCCATCGACGTGTTCAAGCACGTATCGTAGAGCCACCTCATTTGCAGCACTGAGATTCAACCCAGCATAGTTTTTTGCGAGACGAATGGACACTCCCACATGGAGGTCGACTAGATATGGGCCGTTCAGTCGCCAGCCAGGGCGGAACGCTAGGTCCCTTTGGATGCAGACGTGCACAGATTCGCCAATATGGATATTGGACGGAATGGAGAACTCTTCCACTAGCTCGAGGACGGCTGACATATCTCAAAGCGAACACTCTTCCCCGCTCGCAATAACTTGTCCACGAGGGCATCAATGGTGAGATTCTGAGGATTCATCCTGGTTATTTCATACACCCGCGCAGGCTTCACCCCAAATATTGCTGCGGCGCCGGCGTACGTGAGCTGATTCGCTTCAATCCAGGCAGTCAGCTCGGTCATTAGGCGTTCCATGATGACCAGTCTCGCCATGAGAAGCTCGTCCACTTTCTCTCCGTTTTCCGGAACCTCCGTCGAATACAGAACCGCAGTAGGTATGGCCCTTTCCACGTCCGCTACAGCAATTCGAATTGCCTGCTGCAAAGAAGTAGAACTGCGCGCGAAATCGAGAACTATTTGCCCTGGCGCACCTATCTCAACGAGAGCATCCATGCAGCCAGCCTCGCCGAGCCGTTCGAGGATATCGTCCACATCACTGGCGGCGTCGGCCGGGTCTAGCCGGTATCGGAGGATAAAGTTGTGCTCCATATACCTCAGTCCTCCTTGGGCGAAGCAGGCTGCTCGCGGAGACGGTCAACAGCAATCTGGACCTTTGTTCTGACGGTGGGTTCTGCCGCCAGTCCGTTGCCCTGCCCCTTCATGCGCTTCAGCTCATCACTCTCGAAAATGTCGAGTTCGAGACCGAACCGGTCCAGGACTGTCATCAGCTCCATGACCGAGTAGTCGCCGGCGGCGTCCAGGATGCGCACGATGGTGCCCTCTGCCAGTCCCAATTCGATGTCCAAGGCGGAGTAGTTGAATGCTCTCTCGCTCAACTCATTGCGAAGGAAATTGGAAATGTCGTCGAGGGAGTTCATGGGAGAGCGAGTCTACTGAACCGTGATATTGTTGAGAAAACACATCCTTGAACTACCCATGACACCTACCGAGCAACGGAAATTAATCGCAGTCTGCACGTGACTTTGCCCTGACAACCTCGTTGCGCTAGATGACCCGCGACGCCCGATAATTGCGGCTGAAATGCTGGATATCGGAAAGGTAGCATCCGTGAAAGGAGCACTCGCCGTCATCGAATGGTGACGTCAACTTGATGAGTGGGCACAAGAGTTCGTGTTTAGTGTTCGCAGGTCGACCTCAAGGATGAAACTGACCGTTATTTAGCGAGACCAGTCATCCGCACCTCCTTAGGCTGTGTAATTTGAATACCGGTCATTGAAGGCAGTTTAGGGCCACTGACTAGAGCCAGCAAGATGGCCAAAATCTAGCGCCTCCTCTAAAGGCGTTAATGCCCGCTATTGCGGACGTAATGAAGCCAAGGACTGCAATAGCAGACAAATTATTAGTGTGAGAATTTTGTGACGACAACTACCAAAGCCCCACCGATTCGCCTCCCTCGCAGCTTTAATAAGGTTTGGGAAGATTCTTTGATAGTCGCCTTGCGCGACCTCCAATGGCAACATGGTGCCAAACCATTGGGCGTGCCGGAGCTAATGGTCAAAATGGATGGAAACGTTGAGACCGCCACAGCAGATGTTCTGTATGCCATGCAAGGAAGATTTTTCCTGTTCGAACTAAAGTCGAGCGCATCCGACTCAACCAGTGAGTCCATCAAGCCGATTATCAAAATTTTCGGTGCTATCGATAGACTGCGGAGCGCTGACAAACAGAATCCCACTAATTCGCCTTCTGAAAAAGCACGTGAATTATTCTATAAGATGTCCAATCTAGGCCACCATTTGGTGATGGCTGATGTCACGAATGAGCCCTATCAAGTGGGGAGCATCCCGCACCAAGAAATTTCTCTGATGTCTGCGCACTACTACAAAGTGGCCACGAAACTTTACGCAAACAGAAAATACAAGGCAGTACCGGACTACGACCTTAGCGTAACTACCTACAAAGGATTAAAAAATTTAGGAGGAGGCATTAGCCTTCTCGGCCTAACTGCCGAAGCAATGGCCGCATATATCCATTTCCTTGTCAAAGCGCACAAGGCAGCTACTTCAAAAGTAAATCATCCATTAAAAGCCGTAGTTTGGAGCACGACCGGCTTTGCGTGGCCATGTGTGAAAATGGATGACCTCTTACAGCTCTCTGAATGGCTTGGAGTCGCATCCCAAGCCGGGCCAAATAGCTTTTGGCCTAATCTACATCCAACAATGAGTGACTTAGTAGCCCTGTTGGGCAGCAGACACAGCCGCTCCTTCTGGCTCTTGTTCTCGCATAAATCAGTGAATTCGCGCACGACCTTCCAGGCACCTGTACGGCCACAGGCACATCAGCAGCAAACTAACAATCCAGATAGCAGCTTCACACCTTAGTTGAAACATCAGGCCTGAGGCGAGTAATGGATTCGAACGACTACAGCAATTCAAAACAATAAAAGGGGCCACCAGTGAGCACAAAGGCATCGAAAAAGAAGACCAAATTCCAAGATTTCAATTATTCATCGATTTTTGAGCATCAAAAGGTCGGCAAGAAAATGGTGCCACCCTTGAACAAGCTGCCCATCACTAAGAACTCCTGGCTCGATGATGGCGCACCTGAAATGCTCTGGGCCTTTGTGGTCGCTCAAGCACTTCCGCGCGAAGAGTATCTAAAGTGCTTCCGAGTCGTGACGGACTGGTGCATCAAGAATCTTCCGACACATGAAGAACAAATGAAGGCAGCGCCCGCGGCCAATCCCGCTGACCCCGTAGGCCCTAGCTGCGATATCGAGATGACTGAGCTCGCCAAGCTATCGAATGCAACATTCGACGACCTCGCTGCGCTTTTGAACAACTGGCCAAATTGTGCTGTCGGTCTTGCGACCTTAGGAACACTGACCACTCTCCCCGGCTATGAACACTGGGCTCGCTGCTTCCCTACGGAAGAACCGAATTTCGACGTACTCGCAGCAGCAATGGCTCCAGCAGCTGACCATCAGTCTGAAATAAGCACGGATATTCGATGGTTTAAGGTCTACATTGGAATGGCATTCGGCAAAGTGCAATTTCCCATCAAGATGAAGAAGGATGTCGAAGAGATTCTTGATTTTCCAAATTCAGGAGATTTGCGACAAGTTCGGCCCTTAATTCGCTCTATGGAAGGCTCATTCAGGTCCATGAGGGCGCCGCTAACATGGATGACCGACTTCTGGGACGAGCTCTATCAGCGCACCGGGTGCATCGACTCGTCAAAAAGGACGGACTATGAAGTGCAGGTGGAAAAGAAGGTTAAGCAGGAAGACCTCATTGCCCTACGGATGAACGTGCTCAATGGATTTGTCGATACAACGACCACCACGGCTATTGATTATCGACACGATGGCGCCTTCGGCATCATGCTATACGCGCTCTCCGTCACAGCTGAGGTATGTGGCCCGTCCAGAGCATCCTTGATTACCGGCCGTATTGGGCTGCGGACTTTGGCTGAACTCTACATCTCGTTCGCGTATCTCGCTGCAAAGGACGACAAGGAGCTTTGGTATGAATATCGAAATTTCGGCAACGGGCAGACAAAGCTCGCCTTCCTGAAGACAGAAATTGGGGACGGCACGGTGCCCGGATTCATGGACCAGGAGGCTCTCTTCCAGATGGCCAACGAAGATACATGGCAGGAATTTGTCGACGTCAATACTGGACACTGGGCCAATTTGAACCTGCGAAAGCTGGCCATGGAGGGAGGAACGAAGGACGTCTACGACAAATACTACGACTGGACCTCAACGTATGCACACGGCCACTGGGGCGCTATCCGCGATTCCAACTTCGTGACCTGCTTCAACCCGTTGCACCGCTTCCATAGAATTCCGCGAATAACCCATCGCCTGTTGCCGGCGGTCACCGCTGATGCCGTGGAGCTACTAAACACTATGTTGGCCCTCCTTTTGAAGCTCTATCCGGCGTTGGGAGACATACCCGCAATCCCTTTTCATGAGAGGTCTGATACGGCGCAACCCCAGGCGGCATCTGATAAATAGCTCTTTCATTTGGTATTTTTGGAATACGCCGGAATTTGCACACGCATGGGGTCGTTGAAGCTATACGTGATGGCAGAGGGAGAGAAAATTCGACTTCTGAATCATGGGCTTATATGCCTTGGTGCCAAATCTCCAAAACCTTTTCATTGGGGAATAACACTTGTATCTGCCAAAAATGAAAGGCCTCCCGTTAAGAATGGGAGGCTTTTTTTTTCGCTAACGAATCGACCCATAACCTAATACCAACCTAAAAATAGCGACTTTCATTTCTGACGACTTGCGCTAAAAAAGAACGCCTTTGCCCCCCCATATTCAACCTAATTTGCGCCCCTGATACCAATGAATAAAGTTGGTCGGGCCCGAATAAAGATGGCCGGAAATTAAAGCTGCGCCAAAAATTAAAGCCACCTATCCGGCTGGCTTCTGTTTTGAGACACTGGCAATGTAACTTCTGCTATCGGCGGCGGTTTCAACCGCCGGTAGAAGCGGACTTCGAAAGACATAATTGGAAAATTACATCTATGACTAGCTCAGCTTTACATCTATATGCGGATGCGCAGTTCGCCAGCCCCTATGCAATGTCCGTATTCGTCGCTTTGGTCGAAAAGGGTTTGAAATTCGATATGTCCACCATAGACCTTGGGGCGGGGGCCAATAGGGATGAAGCTTATGCTCGGCTATCGCTAACCGCTAGAGTCCCTGCGCTGCGTCATGGAGAATTCATTCTTTCCGAGTCATCCGCAATTACCGAGTATCTGGATGAAGTGTTCCCCAACAACCGGCTCTATCCTGTGGATAGGAAACGAAAGGCCCGAGCAAGACAAGTTCAAGCCTGGATTCGTAGTGACCTGATGCCAATAAGGCAGGAAAGAAATACCGAAGTCGTTTTTTATGGAGCCAAAAGAGCTGCATTGTCTAACGTTGCAGAGGCGGCCGCACACAAGCTTTTTGCTGCAGCCGACGATTTGCTTGAAGACGACGCCGAATATCTCTTCGGAGATTGGACGATTGCCGACGTCGATCTGGCTCTAATGCTAAACCGCCTGGCTCTCCATGGAGACTTTGTTCCACACAAATTAGCGACGTATGCTCAGAGGCAGTGGCAGAGACCGTCCGTTCAACAATGGCTTCAACAATCGCGCCCACCACTTTGATAACTTGTAAAACGTATTGGTAACGTCCGCGAGCAGCATGCTAGTGATAGAAAGAACGCTGCCGCAGTCTAATGTCGCGCCATCTTACGAGGCCAATCATGCGCTACATTGTTGTAGGTACCAGTGGAGCGGGTAAGTCAACCTTCGCTCAGGCCCTGGCCAAGTCAACAAAATGCCCTTATGTAGAGCTAGACGAGCTCTACTGGGGTGAAAACTGGCAGGCTGTTTCTCACTCTCAATTCGAAAGTGCGGTAGATGACGCCACAGTCGGAGATCGATGGGTAGCCGACGGCAACTACAGCGCGGTACGTGAGTTGCTATGGTCGCGCGCAACTCATGTCATCTGGCTCAACTACGATAAGTCCGTTGTATTCCCGCGCGTGATCTGGCGCACTATCAGTCGCGGCATTTTTAGGACCAGACTTTCCCACGGCAACAGAGAATCATTGCGTATGGCATTCCTCTCACGGGATTCGATACTCCTTTGGGCATATACGACCTTCGAAAAAAATCGCCACAAATTCTCTCAGCTTCGCGCAGACCCGCAGTACGCTCATTTGCACTGGAACGAATTTCAACGCCCCGTGCAGGCAGAAGAATTCTTGAATAATCTGGCGATCAGGCGTTGAAATGCCGCGAAGGTGAGTCTGCAAAATTGGGGCGGATTTGGATGCAATTCAACAGCCGGTCAAACTAAGCCGCTCCTACCACCCATCTTTATTGAATCCTGGCCTGCTGACGCAACCATCCCAGAAACGCCGCAACAGCAGGACGCTTGATGTGATGTGAAGGATAGACGGCGAAGTGCGCTTTAACCTTGATGCATTTAGAAAGACCAAATACCGGCTCAAGCTTTCCTTCCTTTATGTGCTGTGCGGCCACCGTCGCGCTCTCCAACGCCACCCCCAGCCCTTGAGTCGCGGCATCAAGAGACATTTGGGCCCGGTCAAATCGAACCGGAAATTGCTCTGGCGGCCTCACCTTCGAAAATTTCCCCAGCCAGTCCGCCCACTGAATCACGCTGACATTGCTTCGAATCAGCTTCACATCCCGCAGATCTTCAGGTTTTCGAAGGCGATTCTCCCTGATGAATTCAGGACTCGCCAGCGGAATGATGCGTTCCTCAAAAAGTGGCTCGACTTGCAAGCCTGGCCAATTGGGGATGCCGTAGCGAATATCGATATCGGCCTCTCCCAGTTCGAAATTACTCGGCGTATGCGCAGCGGACAGGTTGAATGATATTTCCGGAAAGGAGCGGGCGAAATCGTTCAAGCGGAGCATCAGCCAGAGACTCGCGATGCTCGGTGCAGAGTGAATGTAAAGACTCTTGCTCACACCTTGTTTGACGTCCATCGACGCGGCCGTGATAGCCGATAACGCCCCCTGCACACGCGCCAGAAAGCTTTCACCGGCATCGGTGATGACCACCGCGTGAGAGCTTCGCTCAAACAGGCGTACCCCCAGGAAAGCTTCGAGCCTGGCCACTTGATGGCTGACCGCAGATGCCGTGACATGCAACTCGCTCGCGGCACCCGCAAAGCTTTTTCGCCGCGCGACTGCTTCGAAGGCCTGGAGATTGGGTAGCGGCGGGAGGGTAGCCATCTGCGTTCCATCCTTAACATGACAGTTTGTCACTCTACCATGACGAGACTTCGCTTGTCGTCAAGTCGTCAAAGGTTGAAGATTCGAACCCAGAACAAAAGGAGACAGTGGTAAGCGGCCGATAGAGCTGCATTGCAGCGCACAAATGCCCGCATTGTCTCCAGTGTTCCCACCAACGAACGCCAACCAACTGGAGATGTATTTCATGCTGCTCAACGATAAAGTCGTCGTCATCACCGGCGGTGCAGGGATCAACGGCCTGGGTTTCGCCACGGCGCGTCTCATGGCATCGCACGGAGCCCGGGTAGTCGTGCTGGATCTGGAACAGGCTGACCCTGCCGCTGCCGCAGCGCGTCTGGGCGAGGGTCATCTCGGCCTGGTGGCCGATGTCACAGACAAGGCGTCATGCGACGCTGCCGCTGCCGCGGCACTCGCCAAATTCGGCCGCATCGACATCCTCATCAATAACGCCGGCATCACACAGCCGGTGAAGACCCTGGACATCACCGGCAAGGATTACGACCGCATTCTGGACGTGAGCCTGCGCGGCACGCTGTACATGTCGCAAGCGGTTCTGCCTGCGATGCAAAAACAAAAGAATGGCTCCATCGTTTGCATCTCGTCGGTATCCGCACAACGCGGCGGCGGCATCCTGGGCGGCCCCCACTACTCAGCAGCGAAGGCCGGCGTACTTGGCCTGGCGCGCGCGATGGCGCGCGAGTTCGGTCCAGAAGGCATTCGCGTCAACTGCATTACCCCCGGCCTGATTGGTACCGACATCATCAAGGGCAAGTTGACCGAAGAGAAGAAAGCTGAAATCGCCGAAACCATTCCCCTGGCGCGCCTGGGTCGCGCCGATGACATCGGCGGCGCCTGCGTCTTCCTGGGCAGCGACCTTTCTCAATACTGCACCGGCATCACACTCGATGTGAATGGCGGCATGTTGATTCACTAAGCCGGCGCCGCCGGCATTCACGACATCAGAAAAACAGGAGACCAGACATGACAACCGAATACGCCAAGAAAGGCATTTCCCGCCGCCAAATGTTGAAGGCCGGTGCTGTTGGGGCAGCACTTCCCTTGTTTTCCATCATGACGCGTCCGGCCAATGCGGCCGAATTCACTTATAAGTTCGCGACCGGCCAGGACCCGTCCCATCCGGTCAACAAGCGTGCGCAAGAAGCTATCGACCGCATCCGTAGCGCCACCAATGGCCGTTTGGAGATCAAGCTGTTCCCGGCCAATCAGCTGGGTTCGGATACTGACCTGATGTCGCAAATCCGTAATGGCGGCGTCGAATTCTTCAATCAGGCAAGTGTGGTCCTCTCGACGTTGGTGCCAGCAGCTGGCATCGTCAATACCGGCTTCGCCTTCCACGATTACCAGGAAGTATGGAAAGCGATGGACGGTCCGCTGGGGGCGTATGTCCGTGCCCAGATCGAGAAGGTCGGCCTGTTGACCATGTCCAAGCCGTGGGATAACGGCTTCCGCCAGATCACCACGTCCACCAAGCAGGTCAGGACGGCAGCGGATCTGAAGGGCTTGAAGCTGCGTGTTCCTGCGGCGCCAATGCTGACGTCACTGTTCACGGCATTGGGCGCGAGCCCGACTCCCATCAACTTCAACGAAGTGTATTCGTCGTTGCAGACAAGACTGGTAGAGGGACAAGAGAATCCACTGGCCATCATCAGTACCGCGCGTCTGTATGAAGTGCAGAAGTTCTGCACCATTTCCAATCACGTTTGGGATGCCTACTGGATTCTGGGCAATCGCCGGGCCATCGAGCGTCTGCCGAAAGACATCCAGGAAATCGTCCGTCGCGAACTGGACAAGGCCGCCAGCGACGAGCGCGCAGACATTGCTGCGCTCTCGGGATTCGCGCGCAATGACTTGAAGGGGAAAGGGGTGCAAATCATCGAAGCCGACAAGGACTCCTTCAAGGAAGCCCTGGCCAAAGGCTCGTTCTACAAGGACCTGCGCGCCAAGTTCGGTGAAGATGCCTGGAAGCTGCTGCAGAACAGCGTCGGGAGCCTGGGGTGAGCACCATGTCGCTTGAGCAACCGACGGTAGCGGACACCTCGCTGTCTGCCCGCATGGAGAACTGGCTGGGTCATGCCATCGAGATTCCCGCCGCCGCGCTCGTCGTGGGTGAGGTGGGCGTGCTCTTGACCGGTGTGGTCATGCGGTTCATTTTCAACAGCCCGCTCCCGTGGACGGACGAACTGGCTTCCATCCTGTTCTTGTGGCTGGCCAATCTCGGCGCCGCCGTGGCGCTTCGTCGCGGCACGCACATGCGCACGACCGTATTACTCGGCTTCCTGAGTGAGCGCGGCAAGGCCTGGGCCGAGGCCCTGGCGGTTATCGCGCCGTGTTTGATGTTGCTCATCCTCATGGGGCCCATGTGGGAATACGCCGAAGACGAGATGTTCGTTCAGACCCCCGCATTGGGCTGGCCGAATACGGTACGCGCAGCCGCAGTCGCCGTGGGGGCGGCACTGATGATTGCGATCGGCCTTCTTCGCATCTCGCGCCAGCGCCTGAGTGACCTGGCAGGCGTCGTTGCACTGATCGTAGTCGCAGGCGCCGCAATGTATCTGGGGTCCGGTTGGCTGCAAGGCATTGGTAACTGGAATCTGGTGATTTTTTTCGGCCTGCTGCTTGGCGTATCGGTGTTGCTGGGTATTCCCATCGCTTTCTGCTTCGGCCTGGCGACGGTGGCGTTCATGCTGACGGTGACCACCAGCCCGCTGGCGGTGGTCGCGGGGCGCTTCGACGAAGGGATGAGCTCGCTCATTCTGCTCGCGGTTCCGTTGTTCATCCTGCTGGGCCACCTGGTCGAAATGACCGGGATGGCCAAGGCAATGGTCGATTTCCTGGCCTCGCTGGTGGGACACGTGCGTGGTGGCCTGAACTACGTGCTCCTGGGCGCCATGCTACTGGTGTCCGGCATTTCTGGTGCGAAGACTGCCGACATGGCCGCAGTGGCCCCTGTCCTGTTGCCGGAAATGAAGCGTCGCGGCAATCACGAAGGCGAACTCATCTCGCTGCTGGCGGCTTCCGGTGCCATGGCCGAGACAATTCCGCCTTCGCTGGTGCTCATCACGATCGGCTCGGTGGCTGGTGTCTCCATCGCCGCGCTGTTCACCGGCGGCATCATGCCCGGCATCGTGCTCGCCGTGCTGCTGGCCATCCTGGCCCGCTGGCGCAGTGCCGAAATCACCGAAGGCTTCAAGCGCGCTCCTGGCAAGGTCGTGATGCGCACCCTGGTCATTGCGCTGCCGGCACTGCTGTTGCCGATTCTGATTCGTACGGCGGTGGTGGAAGGTGTTGCTACTGCGACCGAAGTATCGACCATCGGTATTGCTTATGCCGTCGTGGCAGGATTGCTGATCTACCGCCGATTCGACTGGAAGCGCCTGTACCCGATGCTGGTAGATACCGCGGCCTTGTCGGGTGCGATCCTGTTCATCATCGGTACCGCCACCGGCATGTCCTGGGCGCTGACCCAGTCCGGCTTCTCGCATTCGTTGGCAGAAGCGATGACGAGCGTGCCGGGTGGGAAATACGGGTTCCTGCTGGTCTCTATCGCGGCATTCATTGTTCTGGGCAGTGTCCTGGAAGGCATTCCGGCGATGGTGCTGTTCGCGCCGTTGCTGTTCCCGGTCGCCAAGGCCATCGGTGTGCATGAAGTGCACTACGCCATGGTCATCATCCTGTCGATGGGGGTTGGTCTGTTCGCCCCGCCATTTGGGCTCGGCTATTACGCCGCCTGCACCATTGGCCGTGTGCATCCGGACGTCGCGGTCAAGCGTATCTGGCCCTACCTGGGAGCGCTGGTCGTGGGGTTGCTCATCGTCGCCTTCGTACCGTGGTTCTCCATCGGATTTCTCTGAACCATTACGTCTTCATCTAATAAAGGACTCTCATGTCTGAAAATCTGGCAATTTTGCGCGAGAGCGCATATCGAATCCGCCGCTTTGCCGTTCGCATGGGCGAAGTGCAAGGGCAAGGCTATATCGGCCAGGCGCTGGGCTGGGCCGACGTGTTGGCCGTCGCCTACAAGCACGCCATGTCGCTGCGCCCCGCCGAACCGGAATGGGAAGGCCGCGACCGCTTCCTGTTATCGCATGGCCACTATGCGATTGCAGCCTATGCCGCATTGATCGAAGCTGGCATCGTTCCCGAGGCAGAATTGGAGACCTACGGCAGCGACGACAGCCGGCTGCCCATGTCCGGTATGGCGACCTATACGCCGGGCATGGAAATCTCGGGGGGGTCGTTGGGTCAAGGCCTCGCCATTGGCGTTGGCATGGCCCTGGGCCTGCGCTATCAGAAGAATCCCGCTTTCGTCTATAACTCCATGTCGGACGGAGAACTGGATGAAGGTGCGACCTGGGAGGCCGCCATGGGCGCCGCTCATCATCAACTGGATAATCTCATCTGCCTGGTCGACATCAACAACCAGCAGGCCGACGGCCCGTCCAGCAAGATCATGGGATTCGAGCCATTGGCCGAAAAGTGGGCATCCTTCGGATGGCACGTGCAACGCGTGGACGGCAATGACCTGGGCGCAGTCGTGAAGTCCTTCGACGTGGCACGCCGACTGACCGAAGCAAAGCCCCGCGTGATCCTGTTCGACACTCTCATGGGCAAGGGCGTCCCGTTTCTCGAGCAGCGCGAGAAGAACCACTTCATCCGCGTTGACCCGCCTGAATGGCAGCAAGCGCTGCACATTCTTGACCAGACCTACCACCAAGGAAATCAAGCATGAATACCGTAGCCGAAAAGAAGCCGCGCCTGACTACGTCGGCGATGATTGCGTCTATCGCTGCCGAAGGACAGCGGGTTCAAGCAGCTCCGTTCGGGAAGGCGCTGGTCGACTATGCAGCAAATCGTCCTGAAATCGTCGGCTTGACCGCCGACCTGGCGAAATACACGGACCTGCATCTCTTTCAACGAGCCTACCCGGAGCGCTTCTTCCAGATGGGGATGGCTGAGCAGCTGCTGATGGCGGCCGCCGGCGGCATGGCGAAAGAAGGTTTGATTCCATTCGCCACCACCTACGCTGTCTTCGCCACCCGTCGTGCCTATGACTTCATTCACCAGGTCATCGCTGAAGAAAACCTCAACGTAAAGATTTGCTGCGCGCTGCCAGGACTGACGACCGGCTATGGCCCCAGCCACCAGGCCACCGAAGACCTGGCAATGATGCGTGCCATTCCGGGCATGACCATCGTTGACCCTTGCGACGCATTGGAGCTGGAGCAGGCAGTCCCGCAGATTGCGGCGCATAAGGGCCCGGTCTACATGCGCCTGGCACGTGGCAATGTGCCGCTGGTGCTGGACGAGTACGACTACCAGTTTGAGCTTGGCAAGGCCAAGGAGCTTCGCGACGGTAACGATGTCCTCATCATCTCCAGTGGATTCATGACCATGCGTGCGTTGGAAGTGGCGAAAGCATTAGAGGCTGACAACGTCAGCGTCGGCGTTTTGCATTGCCCGACCATCAAGCCATTCGACGAGGCTACCGTTCTGGAACAGGTCAAAAAGAAGAGTCGCCTGGTCGTGGTCGCCGAGAACCACTCCGTCATTGGCGGACTTGGCGAAATCGTCGCCACCACGTTGATGCGCAATCGCGTGCAGCCGGCCGGTTTCGAGATGGCTGGCTTGCCCGATGCATTTCTGGATGCCGGTGCGCTGCCGACCCTGCATGACCGCTACGGCATCAGCTGCGAGGTGCTGCGCGAGCGCATCAAGACTTGGCTCAAGTAAGCTAATTAAACGGGGGCGGCAAGCGGATTGGGGGCTCCTGGCCGCCCCGTAGGGCTTCGGAGAGTCCATCCCGCGCTTCACAAAAGGGTCATTTCACTGAAATGGCCCGCTTCAGTCATCTTGCTTATCCTGCTGAAGCCTGCCCCGTCGCGAAGATAGATAGATGCTCGGCAAGACCAGGGCGGCGCCAACGGCATGAAACCATTGCGGGGCTTCGCCCAGCACCATCCACGCCGCCACTGCCGCATAGATCGGCCCGAGGTAAAGCACCAGTGCGGTACGCGTCGCACCTAATTGACTCAACATGAAGGTATAGGCCAGATAAGCCATCAAGCCAGGCACCAGCCCGGCGATGAAAATCAACAGGAGCGCATGCGGTGTCAGCCATGCATCGGATGCAGTTGCTTCATAAACGGTAAATGGAAGCAGAATGACCAGCCCAGCCATTGTGCTTCCAAAGAGGCGCTGCACCGGTGTCAGGCTAGTTTTCCACCACTGCTGCAACAACGAGAAGCCGACCCAGGCGACGGTCGCCGCGACCACCCACAAATCCCCTGCCACAAAGCGGATGCCCAGCAGCAATTCGAGTCTGCCCTTGGATATGATGAATAACAGCCCGGCGATGGCGAATAACATCCCAAGCCGCTGGCGCACCGTCAGCTTTTCCCTGAGCAAATAACTTCCGATCAGTGTGATGCCAACCGGTGCGGCCGAATAAATCAGCGCGATGTTCGTGGCTGACGTGGTGTAACCGGCGATATACGGAAATGAACCGCAGATCCAGGTTCCTAACGCACCAAAGGTCAGCAACTGCTTCCATTCTCGTGGTGCATGTGTGACCAGGTTACTGCGTTCGCGCCACACCAGCGGCAGCATCAACATCAACGCAACCAGCCAACGTCCGAACGCAAGCGTATTTGGTGGAACAACGTCAACGGCACTACGCGCAATGATGTAATTGGAAGACCAGATGGCCGGCGTTACCCAGAGCAGGATCTCCGCCAACTTGATTGGTGTGAGATGAAGCGACTGCAGAAGGGTAACGTGGCGTCCCATGTTTAGCTTTTTCACCTTGTCAGGTCGGATACCTGTCATTGTGGATGAAGCCGCCTGAAAGATAGGTGAAAGTTATGAGACAGAGAACGACCGGATTCACCTGCGCTGTCCGCGTTGTTGCCGAACCTGCCGCGAAACAGCGCCCCGGCTCAGGAAATCGACGCCCCGAGCGCCGGAAAGACGTCAGTGAACAACAAGCTAATGAGCTGCTGGCCATTCGGCGTGGACCAATCCTGGGCGATTTCGGCCATCAGGGTATTGGTGGCGGTCAACACGACGCCGGCATCATGCATGCGCTGGCGCGATAATTCTTCCGACAGACCGCTGGGCGATCCCGAGGCATCCATCACGGCTTGCACATTGAAGCCTTCCAGCGCGGCGTCGATGGCGGGGAAGATCAGGCACACGTCAGTGGTCACGCCAGCCATGATCAGGTTCTTGCGGCCGGTGGCAATCACGGCATCGCGGAAGTCGGCATAGGCCCAGGCGTTGACTACGCCAGGACGCTTGATGCGAGCGGCGTGGGCTTGCGGCAGGATGTTGGCAATCTCGGGAAGAATCGGGCCCTGGGCGTTGTCTTCCTGACTGGATGTGATCACGACCGGCAGGTTGAGAATCCTGGCCATCTTGGCCAGCGCGATCGACTGGCTGGCCGCGAGCGCGGTGTCGATGTTCTTGATCAGTTGCATGGTGCCGACCTGGTGATCGATCAGCAGCAGGGCCGAATTTTCAGCCGTAAAGCGTTCTACTTTCATGGTGGTTCTCCTTTAATGTTTTGGGGCGAACAAGCGCGTCGCCCCGATGCGTGTGGCCGCCTGTTACAACGAGCCCATCTCGCCACGGTGATAAGCGGCAGCTGCCGCGTTCAACTTTTCCCGACTGGCAAAGGCCATGGGGCCATTGGAAAGTACGGGTTGATGTAACGGTTCCCCGATGAATGCTGCGATCTTCGCGCCCTGCCCCCTGGCGACCAGTTTGTGGCTGGCTGCGGTGCTTGACGTCGGCAGAATCGGTGCACCGAGATCATCGAGGCCGAATACCTGTCCATCGAGCTCGGCACTGCCGAAGATCGGCATGAAGAATGCGCGCCGACCTGCGGGCACTGCAATTTCCAGTTCGGCGCCAGCTTGCAGCGTAATGTCCAGCAACGTCACCTCGGTAGGAGGATTCAAGGGAGAACGAACATCGCCAAAGCTGCCCAGCGGGACACGAATGCGTGCCCCTGGCCGTTGCACCACTGGCACATCCTGCGGCGCCAGCGTCAACGCGAAGGGTGCTGCGTCCTGCGTGGCCTCGGGCAGATTGACGAATATCTGCAGCAGGTGCGTGGTACTGCCGAGCACGGCCGGATTCTCTTCATGAATGACGCCGTAGCCCGCAGCAGTCCAATGCAAGCCCCCCGGTTCGATCAGGTTCTTGTTGCCACGGGAATCGCGATTGACGATGCCCGTCTCCGAATCGAGGAACAGGTAAGTCACGGCCGAGAAGCCGGCATGCGGATGCGGCGGGAACGTCGGCGCGCTCATCCAGGCGTGGTCGATCCCCATGAATGGGTCGAGTTGCGACGACTCTGATGCATGCAGCCGATAAGCGCGGAAGTCGCTGCCGCGGTTGGCGCGTTGCATGCGCGTGATGGTGGTATTCATCGCCATCTTCCTTTCTTGGTGTCGGATGTTTTAAACGGCGCCACCGACGGCCAGGGCCGGATAGTCGATATATCCCTGGGCAGTGGGAGGCGCAAAGAAGGTGTTGCGGTCAGGCGTATTCAAGGCGGCGCCGGTGCGGAAGCGCTCCGGCAGATCCGGGTTGGCCAGGAAGGCGCTGCCGAATACGGCGGCGTCTGCATTGCCAGCCGACACAGCCGCTTCGGCGCTTTCCTGTGTCAGGCCGCTTCCCATCAGGTAGGTGCCATCGAACAATGGACGCAGCACGCCGTGATAGTCGGTCTTGGCGCCGAACAGGGCGACATGCAGATAAGCCAGCTTGAACCTGGCCAGGTTCTTGACCAGAAAGGTGTAGGTAGCCTGGGGATCAGCATCGGTGATGCTGTTGTAGTTCATCTCCGGCGAGATCTTGATGCCGACGCGGTCGCCACCGGCTTCGGCCACCATCGCCTCCAGCACCTCCAGCACGAATCGGCTGCGGTTTTCGACCGACCCGCCATATTGATCCTGGCGATGATTGCTGCCCGACGACAGGAATTGCTCCGGCAGATAACCAGATGCGCTGTGCAGTTCGACGCCGTCGAAGCCTGCCTCGATGGCGCGGCGGGTAGCCGCGCGGAATTCGCTGATCACAGCGGGGATCTCGGCCAGGGCCAGCTCACGTGGCGTGACATAGTCGACCTGGCCGGCGCTGGTCCAGGCCTGCCCTTCGGGCTTGATCGCAGAGGGCGCCACCGGTGTTTCACCATCCAGCAGCGTCGGGTGGGAAATGCGACCGCTATGCATCAGCTGCATGAAAATGCGGCCACCGCGAGCATGCACGGCTTCGGCGATCTTCTTCCAGGCCGCGACTTGTGCATCGGTGGCGATACCGGGGGTGTGGACATAGCCCTTGCCGAGCGCAGCAGGAAAGACGCCTTCCGTGATGATCAGGCCTGCGCTGGCACGTTGAGCATAGTAAGTCAGGGTGATATCGCCGGGCACGCCGTCATCGGCAGCACGCGAGCGGGTCATGGGCGCCATGACGAGGCGGTTAGGCGCAATGATGCGGCCGATACGAACAGGGGTAAGAAGCTTGCTCATGATGAAATCCTTTTTGTTAGTGAAGGCCGAAACGGCGAACGACCAGATGCGACTTGAAAGTATTCACATCAGCGCTTTTTCTTCCTTCGGCTGAGTTCACTGCGTGATGCGATGGATGCATCTTCGATTAATTCATTTAGGAGATAAAGGTGGTAGATTGGAAATGATTAATCCATAAATGGGACAATAAGATGGAGTTACTGAACGACATGGCCTTGTTCATCGAGGTTGCCAGTGTCATGAGCTTTCGCAAGGCGGCCGATGCCACAGGCGTCCCCAACTCAACCCTTTCGCGAAGAATCAGCGCGCTGGAGAAAGCCATCGGCTTGCGCCTGCTGCACCGAACCACCCGCAAGGTCGAACTGACCGAGGCCGGGCGGCTTTACTACGATCGATGCCGGCGCATCGTTGATGAGGCACGCATTGCCCATGAGCAATTGGGTGAAATGCTCGCGCAACCCAGTGGCCTGTTGCGGGCATCTTTCCCGGTCGACTTTGCGACCGTCTATCTGGCCCCGCTGATCGCCGAATTCTCGCGTCGCTATCCTGGAATCAGCTTTGATTTCGATCTGACGCCACGCCGCGTGGACCTGGTGACCGAACCTTTCGATGTCGCCATCCGCATGGGAGAACTGCCCAACTCAGCCCTGATCGCGCGCCAGCTCGCACGGTTGTCGGTGCAGGTCTATGCCTCCCCTCGCTACCTCGACATCTCGGGCGAACCTGCGACACCGGCTGATTTGTCGAAACACGAATGCCTGGGTTTTTCCAAATCGGGAAAATGGTCACTGCATCGCGCGGGCGAGAACATCGACGTGGAGGTCGGTGGCAGATTTCAGATAAATAGCGTCGGCATGGCCCGGCGTCTGGCCACACTCGACCTGGGCGTGATCATGCTACCCAGGGAGATAGTGCAGGAAGACGTCGCTGCCGGCCGGCTGCGGCAGATCCTGCCCCAGTGGGCGGGGAACCCGACACCCGTCTATGCCCTCACGGAGACCCGTCTGCTACCGGCAAAAACGCAACGATTCATCGAGTTCCTGCAAGAGCATCTCAATGAAAAAAGTCTCGCCAAGGGTAGTCGCAAGACTGATACCAGCAGACCAGAATAAGTGCGGTGGCTTATTTATTTTCACCTATCGGGATCAAATTCTTGATACTTGGATGGGGAATAAATTTATATGATGCCCTGACATGAATGCGAATCCGCAATACCGGCCTCGCCTCATCAACCGCTGTCGGGGACGGCATCTGCATTTCCTGCGACGGTCAAAACAACAAATGGAGACAACAAGATGGCAAGAAATGTTGGCGTGATCGGCCTGGGTGCCATGGGTTATGGCGTCGCCAGTTCGCTATTGCGGGCCGGCTTCAATGTGCACGCCTTCGATGTGCGCGCGGAAGCGCTGAACAAGTTCGCTGCTGCCGGTGGCGTGGCCAGCGCCAGTCCGGCAGAATTGGGCGCGGCCGTTGACGTGGTCATCACCCTGGTGGTGAATGCGGCCCAGACCGAAGAAGTGCTGTTTGGTGACAAGGGCGCCGTCCATGGTCTCAAGCCAGGCAGTGTCGTGATCTCGAGCGCCACCGTGGCGCCCGAGTTTTCGGTCGCCCTGGCGCAGCGATTGGCGCAGCAGGGATTGCTGCTGCTGGACGCGCCGGTGTCCGGTGGCGCCGCCCGCGCCGCTTCCGGCGAGATGACCATGATGACCTCTGGCCCGGCCGAGGTATACGCGAAAGTCGACGACGTGCTCAAGGGCATGGCCGGCAAGGTCTATCGGCTGGGAGAGGCCCACGGCATCGGCTCGAAGATCAAGCTGATCAACCAGCTGCTGGCCGGCGTGCATGTTGCGGTCACGGCCGAAGCGATGGCCCTCGGCTTGCGCGAAGGGGTCGATCCGGCGGCGCTGTATGAGGTCATCACCCATAGCGCCGGCAACTCGTGGATGTTCGAAAATCGCGTGCCACATATTCTCAACGGCGACTACACCCCGCTGTCGGCGGTGGATATCTTCGTCAAGGATCTGGGCCTGGTGCTCGATACCGCGCGGCAAAGCAAATTTCCGCTGCCGCTATCGGCCGCGGCCCACCAGATGTACATGATGGCGTCCAGCGCCGGACATGGCGGCGAAGACGATTCTGCCGTGATCAAGATCTTCCCCGGCATCACGCTGCCGTCCAGCTAAGCTGTGCCTGGGGCCGGCGCCATCTACTAAAACTAAAACCAAACGACGGGCATTTAGCCCGTCGTCATGAGTTGAAACAGTCCTGCAGCGCCGGGATCAGCTCTTGTCGAGTTGCTTCCACGCGTTGTGCAACGGCGTATCGGACAGCTCCAGCATGTCCAGCCCGATGATGGCGCCCGCCGGCACATCGACCCGCAGGGTACGGTTTGCCGCCAGATAGAATGGCGCGTGAACGCCATGAGCCTCCTTGGCAGGCAGCAGCAAAGGCTTCAGTCCATCGATGTTGTGATGATGGCCGCGCATGGCAAGCACTTCGCCCGCCTTGAACTGGCGCTGGGTCTGAGCCGCCATCACGGCGTGGACTTCCTGCGTCGCACTGCCCGACGGACGTCCGTGCAATACGGCCGAGAACAAGCTGATGGGCGTTTCAAGACCCATCAGGTGATACGGCAGGTAGATACATGCGTATTTACCATTGCGGCCGACCACATGCCCCTTTTGACGCAGCGTTTCCCATACCTCGCTGTCGGTACAACGCACCACCACGAACACGCCGCCACCAAAGCTGGCTTCCTCGGGCAGGCGCAGGCAATTGAAAACGTCGACCACGCCCTCGCGATCCAGGATGCCACCATCGGCCCGGGGGACGAAAATATCCGCCAGTTCGGCGATGCGGCACAGCGGATAACTCAGGGCGTCACAGGCCGGCGTCAACCCGGTCGAGTTGGCCACCACGTTCATTTCGCAATAATCCGGCGTGGCGCTCTGCGGCAAGGCGCTGATGGCCTGGCGGCGCTCCTGCAGGCGGGCGGGCACATCCTGGCCCAGCGACAGCAAGTCCGACAGGGCAGGAATCTGGTGCTGCTGGTCGGTATAGGCGAGCGCACCGGATGCCGGGTCATACACATAGTCGTATTCGCTGGACTTGCCGGCCGCAACGACCTCGAATCCCAGTACCCGCGCCCAGGTGACCAGCCCGATGAGATTACTCGGCTGGTCGCCGTCGGCGGTGGTGTAGACGACCTTGTGTTCGAGCGCGAGACGGTTCAGGTAGGGGCCGACGACGGCATCGGTTTCCTTGCTGACCATGGCCACGTGCACGCCACGGCGGATTGCATTGACGGCAATCTGGGCACTGATATCAGGGTTGCCGGTCGCTTCGACCACAATATCGAGGGTGGCCGCGTCGAGCAATCGATAGTCGCTGACCAGGGCAATCCGGCCTTGCGCATTGGCGGCTTGCACGGCGTGCGCATCGTTGCACGTCACCAGATTCTCGGCCGGATAGCCGAGCGACAGAAGTACCGTGCGGGTGGCGTCCAGGTCGAGGTCGCAAAGCGCCGCGATCTGGATGGCCTTGATATGGCGACACTGCACTAACAGCGAGCGGCCAAAACCGCCGTTGGCGCCAGTCAGGGCGATGCGGATAGTGCGATTCTGCAGATCCTGGAACAGGGTTTCGTAGTTCATGTTTGTCTTTCTGGCCTGAGATAAATGGGATTAATGAATAAGGGCGTCCAGGATCAGCACGCCGGCCAGTCCGATCAGGGACTGCAGCGATACCAGGAGCGTCCAGCTCTTCAGCGTCTCGGACACGCTCAACTTGAAATATTCCTTGAACAGCCAGAAGCCGGAGTCATTGAGGTGCGAAAGCATCAGTCCGCCCGAGCTGGTCGCCAGCACCAGCAACTCCAGGTTGACATGCGGGTCGGCCGCGGCCAGTGGCGCGACGATGCCGGCGGCGGTCACGGTGGCAACGGTGGCTGATCCGATCGCGACACGAATCAGCGCGGCGATCAGCCAGCCGAGAATCAGCGGATTGATTTGCCAGTTCATCGCCCAATGAGCGATCTGATCGCTGACGTGCGTGGCCACCAGCATTTCCTTGAGGCCGCCACCGGCGCCCAGGATCAGGATCACGCCGGCAGCCGGCGCGAGGCTCTTGCCCAGGATCTTCTGGATCTGCGTGAGCGTGAAACCGCTACGAATACCCAGCGCATACAGCGCAAACAATACGGCGATCAGGAGCGAGACGATCGGGTCGCCGACAAATTCGAGCCAGGCGTATAACGCCCCGTGGCTGTCGACCATATTGCGGCCGAAGGTGCGCAGCATCATCAACCCCGGCGGCAACAGCACCGAGATCAATACCAATGCCAGCGACGGCTGTTTCCGATCCGATGCAGGTGCCGCCGGCGCTGCCGCTGCAGCGTCCTCGACGAATCCGCCGGAGGCCGGAAACCAGCGCATGATGAATGACGTGAACAAGGGACCGGAGATGATGGCCATCGGAATGGCAATCAGGAAACCGTAGAAGATCGTCTTGCCGGCGTCTGCGTGATAGGCCGCCATGGCCAGGGTGGGCGAAGGATGGGGTGGCAGCAGGCCGTGTGAGACGTATAAGCCGGCAGCCAGCGGCACGCCGATGCGCAGGATGTAACTATTGGTGCGGCGGGCAATGACAAAGGCCAGCGGCACCAGCATGACAAAGCTGACATCGAACAGGTGAGGCAATCCGATCAACAGTGCAGCAGCACAGATGGTGGTGGGAATCCAGCGTTTGGAGCCGAGTCCGACGAAGGCATTGGCGACCTTGTCGGCGCCACCCGATTCGAGCAGCAATCCGCCCAGCATGCTGCCCAGGCCAACCACCAACCCTACCGAAGCCAGGATGCTGCCAAACCCCTTCTGGAAACTCTTGACCGTATCGACCGGCGACACGCCGCTGACGATGCCCAGAAAGCCGGCGGATAGAATCAACGCCAGGAACGGGTGAAAGCGCAAGCGCGTGATGAGTAGAATCAGTAATACGATCGCCAGTACGGGGCTGACCAGTTGCGTGACATCGGGATGCATAATGTTGAATTCTCTACGAGGGTCCTGTTGGTAAGGCGCCTGCACTTGCGGTGGTCATCTGCGATGACGCGCGAAATGGGCATCGCGCATGAAACCAGGCGCTGAAAGGCGCGGCGGGCAGTAGTTTTCGGGTCAGGCCAGGCAATGACCGGATGCGAACACTGATGCCGATGCAAGAATCTTCTCAGCCGTCGAGAGAGCAACGACAGGTTTCCACTTTGGTATTTTCAACATTGTGTGTCTCCATTTGAAATACGTTTATTTTTGCGAACCCGGGTCAGACCGGGATCGATAGCTTCGGTTCAAAATGGTATACCAAAATATTTTTAGGTCAATTTATTTATTTTGTACGCTATAACATCTTGATTTTATTGTTATCAATATTCGACATACGGAATACCAAAAAGGGATTCGCTAAAATTAATTTCCTTTTTGAAACTATTCAATAATGAAAAAAACACTGAAAGCTACTTCCTTGCCGCCTCGGAAAATGGAGGTGGAAATAGCCGGCGCAGTTGAAGCGGACAAGTCTAAAGAGGGTGCGTCAGAACGCGAGTCGGTTCAGGAGCTTCTGGCTGAGCAATTGGCTGAACGCTTGCGCGACCTGATCGTCACCGACGAACTTCGTCCGGGCACGCCGCTGCGTGAACGCACATTGGCCGAGCGGCTGCAGGTTTCACGCACACCGCTGAGAGATGCCCTGAAAATTCTTGCCAGCGATGGGCTGGTCAGCCTGCTGCCCAATCGCGGTGCGGTCGTCACTGAGCTGACGCCGGATCAGATCGAGGAGAAGCTGGATGTGCTGGGGATGATTGAAGAATCGGCTGCGCTGCGCGCCTGCAAAACGGCGAGTGACGATGAGATAAGTGAGATTCGCGCCCTGCATCACGAAATGCTGGCCGCATACGAGCGCCGTGACCGGGTAACTTATTTCCATCTCAACCAGCGCATCCATCGCGGCATCGTCAACGCGGCGCACAATGGCACCCTGGCGCAGATTCACGAATTACTTAATCGCCAGCTATACCGCTATCGATTCCAAGGCAGCGTGACATCCGAGATCTGGCACACGGCCATCGATGAGCATGAGGAAATCATCAAGTTGCTCAGCGCCAGACAAGCCCAGGCATTGGGAGAATTCATGCGCCGTCACGTACATCGCACATGGGAACAACTGCTGGGTGATGGCTAACAGTATGTCGCATGAGAAAGGTACTTCTTTCGAAGTACCTTTCTCAACATTACAAGATTACAAGATCACAAGCCCTTGCCTGTCACTTCTTGATGCGAGCACAGGTCGACTGCGCCAACGGCGTGAATGCAGCGTCTCCGCTGACGGTGGCGATCTTCTTCAGATAATCCCAGCTCCCCTTGGACTCTGCCGGCGTCTTCACCTCGTACAGGTGGAAATCGTGGACCATCTGACCGTCTTCCCGAATTGTTCCCTTCGCATAGAAGTCGTTGATGCCGGTCGCGCGCAGCTGTTTCACCACCTTGTCGGGATCATCCGAGCCGGCGCTTTGCACCGCCTTGAGATAGTTCATCGTCGCCGAGTAATCTGCGGCGTGCAGGCTGTTCGGCATCTTCTTCATTTTCTGGAAGTAGCGCTTGGCAAAGGCGCGCGATGCGTCATCCTGGTCCCAGTACCATGATTCGGAAAGCAGCAAACCCTGCGCATTCTTGAGGCCGAGGCTTTCCACATTGCCGACGAAAAGCAACAGCCCGGCGATCTTCATCGATTTAGTCAGGCCGAATTCCCTGGCCCCCTTGATGGCATTGATGGTGTCGCTCCCCGAGGAAGCCAGGCCCAGCACATTGGCCTTCGAGGACTGCGCCTGCAGCAGGAAGGATGAAAAATCCTCGGTGTTGATCGGATGTCGCACCTTGCCCAGCACCTTGCCGCCATTCTCGCCGACAACCTTGGCGGCTTCACCCTCCAGCGAATGTCCGAAGGTGTAGTCGCTGGTCAGGAAATACCAGGCATTGCCGCCCTGCTTCACCGTGGCGCTGGTCAACGCCCGGGCGACTGCGGTGGTGTTATAGGCGTACTGGATCGTGTAAGGCGTGCAGTCTTCGTTAGTGAACTGGGTGGCACCTGCGGCGACCACCAGGAAGACGAATTTCTTGGTCGCCAACAGCTTGTTGATGGACAGCATTGCCGCCGAGTTGGAACCGCCAACGATCATGTCGACGCGCTGGGTGTCGACCCACTCGCGCGCCTTGGCCGACGCGATATCGGCTTTGTTCTGGTGATCTGCCGACACGATCTCGATCGGCTTTCCATTGACCTTGCCGCCGAAGTCCGCCACGGCCATTCGAATTGCCTCGAGCCCGCCAGGACCGTCGTTATCGGCAAAGGGGCCGGACATGTCGCTGATGAAGCCGATGCGGACCTTGTCGTCCGAGATTTGAGCGTGCGCAAGCGACGCCGATACGGCACAGGCACAGACGGCCACTTGAAGGATGATTTTCTTCATTGAGTTCTTTCGATTCAACCACGACGCACAGTGCGCCAGGTCACTGGATGAAAACGGGGAGCGAATGGGCTGGCCGAGGCAGGTGGCCGTGGCTGGAATGGCCACCTGGCCTGACGCTTGTCTAGCGAAGCAGGATGATGGTCGCGGTGTTCAATTTGTCTCCTGTATGGTTTTGTCTTGTCCGCGCTGCCGGTCTGCTGGTCGTCAGACGGCGCCGTACTTTTCAATGTTCTGGTTGAAGCGATCGTAGCTGACGGTCTTGTTGATCAGGCCTTCATCGAAGCAGTATTCCTTCAGCTTGCTGGCGTCGCGTCCCTGATGGAACGCTTCGCACACCTGCTTGACCGCCTTGAAGGCGGCGAAGATCGTCAACGGCCAATAGACCGACATGTTCGCGCCGGCGACAGTTTCCTGGTCGATCGAATTCTGAAAGTCGACGCTGGTGACGATCACGGGACCGTTGATCCTGGCCCGGTATTGCGCCAGCGAATCGACAGAGCCCTTGAATACGATGAAGCCGGCATCGGCCCCTGCTTCCAGGTAGGCGTTGATCCGCTCCACTGCATCGTCCGGATCGTCTTGCAGGTAGATCGCGTCCGTGCGCGCAATGATCAGGAAATTGGGGTCCTTTCGCGCATCGACGCATGCCCTGATGCGCTGGCACATCACGTCCTTGTCCAGCAACACGGCAGGATAATCCGTGTGCTTGCCGAAGACCGTATCCTCGATGTGAATCGCCGATGCGCCGGCCGACTCGAATTCGTGCACCGTGCGCCAGATGTTGGCGGCGTGGTACCAGCCGGTATCGGCGTCACAGATGAGGGGAAGGTCGGTCTCCTTGGCGATGTCGCGCGCCAGCCCCATCAGGTCCTGCAGCTGGACCAGGCCGACATCCGGCAAGCCCTTGCAGGCGCCGGTGACGAAGCTGCCGGTATAGAGCACGGGAAAACCCGTTTGCTCGATGATTCGTGCACTCAGTACATCGTAGGCACCCATGATGGGGGTGCACCCCTCGGCGTTCAGCAATTCGCGCAGACGCACGCGCTTCTGGTACATATCCATGATGATTCCCTCCGTTGTTATCGCATAAAAAGGCCGCCGTTGACATCCAGCGTGGCCCCGGTCACATACTTGCTGTCTTCGCTGGCCAGATAGAGCGCTGCGGCGCTGATGTCGTCGGCCTGCCCGTAGCGCCCGAGGGGAATGGCTTTCTTCACCTCAGGGGAATACTGGAGGACATCGGTCATGGCCGTTTCAATGGTGCCTGGCGCGATCGCGTTGACGTGAATGTTGTAAGGACCCAGTTGCTTGGCCGTGGCCTTGGTCAGGCACAAGACGCCGGCCTTGGTGACTGAATAAGTAATCTCGGCGGCCACGCCACCCACTTGTCCGGCCACCGAGGCCATATAGATGATCTTGCCGCTCTGGTTCTTCTTTGCATGCGGGATGAAGGCCGATGTCGCATAGACATAACCCAGCAGATTGATGTCGATCACCTGCCGCCACTGCTCCGGTGTTATATCTTCCAGCGGCCTGGCCGGACGGACGATGCCGGCGTTGCACACGAGGATATCCAGCCGGCCAAATTCAGCAACCGCCCGTTCGACCATCTTTTCGTTGTCCGTGGGGTTGGCCACGTCCACCTTGATCGCGACGGCGCTGACCTTGTATTGGCTTGCAACGTCTTGTGCGGCGCGCGTGACGCCTTCCTCATCCAGGTCGGCAAGAACGATATTGGCGCCCTCCGAAGCAAAGCGCTGGGCGATGCCCAGACCAATCCCACGGGCCGCCCCCGTGACCAGGGCAGTCTTTCCCTCTAACTTCTTCATTGCTCTTCTCACTGAAATTGATAGCTGCGGTGGGACTGTGCATACCCTTGCGCACTGAAAATCCATGAACCGTTCTTGCCTATCGGGTCGTTGGTGCAGATAAGCAGCTGGGTGCTCCCCGGAACCAGCATGGGATGGGTCGTGAGCAGATGGTGCCCCTGTTCGCGACCCGGTATCAGGAACTGGCCGATGGGAAAGCCAAAGCGATTGAACGCCATGACGCGGCCCTGGTGGTACATCGCCACATAAAGGTTATCGTCGGCGTCGATGCTGCACGAATCCGGACCGTGGTATCCGGTGAAGTAATACGGAACGCTGGTTCCATAAGGCGCAATGGTTTTTCTGTCGGCGGCCAGGTCGATGCGATGCAAGCGGTTGGCGTTGGTTTCAGTTATCCACAGCACCCGCTCGTCCTTCGACAGCGCCACGCCATTCGGCCCGGCCATGTTGACAGCGATCGGCGTTACCTGCTCGCTAGGATCCACATGGAACACGCCGCCAGATGGATCGCCGGGCGAACCGACGAAGTGGGTGAAGTAGAAGCCGCCCTCGCTGTCGAACACCAGGTCGTCGACGACATAATCCTGCAGGATGGTTCGCTTGCCCGAACCGTCCGGGTTGACGATGACCAATCCGCCCGCCTTGAAATCACCCAGGCACGCAATGTAGAGCCTGCCGTCCTTGTGGATCTTCACGCTTGCCGGGTTCTGCCCGGCCAGCTTCAAGACTTCATCGAGCTTCCGGGTGCCGGGATCCAATCTAAATACCGTGCCACCAAAGACCTCGACGAAATACAGATGACCGGTACGGTCGAAGCAAAGCCCTTCCAGTTGCAACGTGTCATCCGACACCTTGAACCATGGTTCTGCCATGCGCGAATCCAGTCCCAGCTCGGTCGGCGGAATCGGCGCGAACAGGCGCTCGTCAGCGTGTTTCATATTTTGTCTCCATCCATTCAATGCAAACCTCTTGTTGGCTTGCTTGAAGGATATCTGGCAAATCACTAATGGCACTGGTACAGTTGCCACATTTTTAGCGACCCGAACCCGTTACGCTACTGGTACAGTTTATGAATAGCCATTCAAAAATCGAACTGATCATCGAAGACGTGGTGAGCCGCGTGCGCGATGGACAACTCAGGGCCGGGGACCGCTTGAGGTCGGTCCGCGAAGAGGCCGCCGCCAGGGGCGTGGCCAAGAACACCGTGGTAGAAGCGTATCTGCGTCTGGTGGCGCAAGGCGTGGTGGCGACCAAACCCGGTTCCGGCTACTTTGTCTCGAAGATACCGGCCAAGCGCACTCGCGATGCGGCCCATCCGAGTCCTGGCGCCGCCGAGCGCGCGGCATTATTGAATGAACAGCTTGAGCGACGCCTGCCGATCCGGCCGGGTGATGGCAGGCTCCCTCCCGACTGGCTGGACCTGGCCGAACTCCGGCGTCCGATCGCATTACCGCGGATGGCGACCGCCGAGTCCTATAACAGTCCATGGGGTTTCCTGCCGTTACGAGAGCAGTTGAGTACCATCCTTGCCGAACGTGGCATCCAATGCCAGACCGACCAGATCATGATGACCTATGGCGGCAATCACGCGCTTGACCTGGTCATCCGTTGTTATGTCCATGCGGGCGATCCGGTGTTGGTCGAGGAACCCGGTTATTACCCCCTGTTCTGGAAGCTCGCGGTGGCCGGCGCCAGGATCATCGGCGTCAGGCGCAATCATGACGGCCCTGATTTGCAGGACCTGGCGGCCAAGGCAAAGTCGAGCGGCGCGCGTTTATTCTTTACCCAGTCCCTGGCGCAAAATCCCACCGGCGGCTCGATTACCCCGGGCAACGCCTATGGTGTGCTCAAGATTGCCGAGCAGGCGAACCTGCTGGTGGTGGAAAGCGATCCCTTCGCCGACATCCTGCCGGCCACGGCGCCGCGACTGGCCTCCCTCGACCAGTTGCAACGCGTGATCTACGTCGGTTCGTTTTCCAAGACGCTCCCGGGCAGCTTCCGGGTCGGTTATATCGCAGCGTCTCCGGCGATAGCGGCTGAGCTCAACGAGATGAAGGTCATCACCATCATCGCCACATCCGCGCAGAACGAGCGCCTGGTCTCGGCCCTGATCGAGGATGCGCGCTATCTCAAATATCTGAGGCGACTGCGCGAACGAATCGCCCAGGCGACCGAAGAATCGGTGCAAGGGCTGGCGAACGCAGGATTCGAAGTGGCCCGACCGCTAGGCAGCGGGTTCTACCTGTGGATTGAGCTTCCGGCGTGGACCCGCGAAATGGACCTGGTCAGGAATGCCGCCGAGCAAGGCATCTTCATTGCGGCCTCGGATGCCTTCATGGTGTCCGACGGTGGCCCGCCAGGCATGCGCGTCAATATCGCGCATGGCGCCAATCCGGAATTTCTTGCGTGGCTGGAAGGCACCAGGACGCGGCGCAAATGACGATGACGGTATGACCCGTTCACACCGTCATCATCCGTCATCACCCGCCCTCATGACTCAACGCGAAAAATCGACCACGGTCTTTCCCACCTGCGGCCGGGTGCGGTTACTTTCGATGGCGGCAGGCAGTTCACTAAATGAAACCACGGCATTGATCCGGGACTGCAGGCGCCCATGCGCTACCTCATCTGCAATCGCCTTCAGCCGCTCGGCATCAGGCTTGTTCATGAACCACAGACCGCGACGTCCAGCTGGGGTGCTGGCCAGGATTTCCGGCGAGGCGGTGCTGACGATAACGCCCTGGGCGGACAGCACCTGCCAGGAACGCGCCAGAACTTCACCACCCGCATAATCAAGCACCAGGTCGATGTCCTTTGCGATGGCCTCGAACGGCCCTGCGTCGTAGTCGATGAAGTGCTCGGCGCCCAGCCCGCGCACATAGTCGATATCGCGGCCCCGGGCGACAGCGAACACCTGGGCCCCCGCCTGCCGCGCAAACTGCACGGCAAAACCGCCCAGACCACCGGCGGCGCCATGGATCAGGACGCGCTGACCTTCACGAACGGGGCCGGCAAAGTGAAGGCTTTGCCATGCGGCCACTGCCGCCACCGGCAGCGCCGCTGCCTCCACCAGACTGAGGGCGTCGGGCACCACTGCGAGATTGGCTGCCGTCACCGCTACCAGATCCGCATAGGCACCCAGGCCGCCGAGCCCGCCCATGACGCGATCGCCTCGGGAAAATCCGGTGACGCCCGGACCGACTTCTTCCACCACGCCGGACAGCTCGATACCCAGGACGGTCGGCAGCTCCAGCGGGAAGGCATCCCTGACGAAGCCCTCGCGGACCTTCCAGTCCAGCCCATTGACGCCAGCCGCCGCGACCCGGACCAGTACCTGGCCCGGCCCCGCCACCGGTGCTTGAATCATCGAGATCCTGGCGGCATCGGGACCGCCGTACTGCATCAACTGCAAAGCGCGAATGTTCTTCATGAAAAACTCCTTTTGGTTAGGGTTGGACCTAACGATAATGAGTTTCACATTTAAAACAAAGACCATAGAATGTAGACACTCCGTATCAATATCGAGACACCATGGACATCAATGCGCTTGCAGACTTTCAACTGGTCGCCGCCCACGGCGGATTCGGGCGCGCCAGTCGCGCCAGTGGTCGCTCCAAGGCGACCCTCTCGCGCCGTGTCGCCGATCTCGAAAAGCTGCTTGGCGTGCGGCTGGTCGAGCGCGGCGCTCGCAGCCTCGAACTGACGGCGGCAGGCCAGCTGCTGTTGACCCGGTCCGATGGGCCTATGCGAGAAATTGCCGAAGCCATGACGGAGGTACAGGAAGGCATTGACGTGCCACGTGGTCGCCTGCGCATCGCAGCGCCACTGGTCTTCTCGCAATTGGCGCTGGGGCGGCTCGCCGCCAGCTTCCAGGCAATCTATCCAGAGGTCCGGATCGACGCTGTGGCAGAAGACCGGCTGGTTGACCTGGTCGAGGAGCATTTCGACGTCTCCATCCGCATCAATCCGGGCGAAGACAGCACACTCGTCGGCAGGTGCTTCGCCAGGGACCAGCTGGTACTTGCCGCTGCGCCCTCGATACCGGCGCCGGGCCGACGCATCACCCGGCCCTTCCCGGCACCGGCGGTCGTCACGCCGTCCTATCGGGACGGCGATACCTGGGCTGTCAGCAACGGCAAACTTGTGGTCGAACCGCAACCGGTGCTGCGCCTGTCGTCATTACTGATGGTGCGAGATGCCGTCGCAGCGGGCGCCGGGGTGGCGCTGCTGCCGCAATCCATCATTGCGCGCCAGATCGAGAACGGCGAAATGGTGGTGTGGGGAAAAGTCGGCGAAGAAGTCGAACTCTGGGTCCTGCACACGTCGCGCCGCCTGCAGAGCGCAAAAGTCCAGGCGTTCGTGAAGTTCATCTGCGAACAGTACCCGGGTGGGAAATTTATCGGTTAAGTGCCGCCATGGCGGCCCGCATTGGCGGCCAGGCAATGAATCCTGCAAAAAACACTGCCCGCCAGCGACTTATTCAACGGTAGTCAGCGGCTGCTGCAAATGTGATCCCGTGTGATGCCGGGCACGCTGACCACGCCCAGCAGCCCCATATCGCGTTTGATCTCCTGCTTGATCAACTCCAGCGCGTGGCTCACGCCCGCTTCACCGCCCACGGTGGCGGCGTAGTTGAAGGGCCGACCGATCCAGGCCGCCTTCGCCCCCAGCGCCAGCGCCTTGAGCACATCGGTTCCCCGGCGAACGCCGCTGTCGAGCATCACCGGGAAGTCACCGGCGGCATCGATCATCTCGGGCAAGACCAGCAATGGCGCCACGCTGCCATCGAGCTGGCGCCCGCCGTGATTGGAGATAATGACGGCATCCGCGCCGATGTTGCGCGCCCTGAGCATATCCGTGACGTTGAGGATGCCCTTGATGATGAGCGGCCCCTTCCACATCTTTCTCACCCTTGTCACATGCGCCCAGTTCAGGTGCCCTCGGTCAGAGAAATCGCGCAACACGTTCGATGACATGATGGGAGCGCCACGCGTGGCATAGTTATTCTCGAAGTGCGGCATGCCGTGACGCAGCAGCGTCCTGACGAAGGTGCCCAGCAGCCACCGGGGATGCGTGACGCCTTCCCACGCTAGCGAGATGCTGGGACGCAGCGGGGTCGAGAAGCCGGCGCGGATATTGTTTTCACGATTCGCTGCAACCGGCGTGTCGACGGTGAGCACCAGGGTTTCTACACCGGCATGCCGGACCCGTTCAATGAGCGCATCGATCTGCTCCTGCTGGCCGGGAAGGTAGGCCTGGAACCAGGTTCCTGGCGCTGCCTCCATCACCTCCTCCAGGCGAATCAGGGATGACCCGCTCATGATGCACATGGCGCCGGCCTTCTTGGCGGCGACGGCCATGCTGACATCTCCGCGATAGCTGGTCATCGCGGCCAGCCCCATCGGCGCCAGGCCGACCGGTGTCGCGTATTTGACGCCAAACAAGGTGAGCGATGTATCCACATTCGACACATCGACCAGCACGTTCGGCTTGAAGGCATAATTCTTGAATGCAGACCGGTTGGCGGTCACAGAATCCTCATCCTCCACTGCGCCCGATACATAGGCATAGAGCGGCCCCGGCAGCAGCGCTTTGGCGGCCTTCTCGAAATCGTGGAGCGACAGGTAGCGCTTCAATGCGTTGGGTGTCATGCGGATGAATGAGTTAGCGTGCCGTTGCAAAGGCAATAGTTATCCACAGCACTGCCCTACAGCCGCACCTGGAGTCGAATACGGGGAAGAGCCGAAGCAGTTACAGATCGAAAGGCGTTAGCACTTTATCCAGCCAGGTCTGCTCGACCTTGCCGTTAGCGATTTCAGCCTTGATGCCATCTTCGACCGCAGCAGTCTTGCGAGCTGCCTCGATAAGAGCATCGGCCCGGCTCTGCGCAAAGGTGACGATACCATCTTCATCGCCGACGACGATATCGCCCGGGTGAATTACCTGCCCATCGATGCTGACCGGCACGTTCATCTGGCCGGGGCCGGTCTTGTAGGGACCGCGATGACTGACTCCGCGCGCGTAGCAGGGGAAGTCGGCCTGCTCGAAGGCCGCCGTGTCACGCACCGCCGCATCCAGCACGAAGCCTGCGCAGCCACGCTGCTGGGCATACAGCATGATCAGCTCGCCAACCAGCGCATTGATGGTCTCGCCGCCACCGTCGACCACCAGCACATGACCAGGCTGCATCATCATCAGCGCCTTATAGATCAGCAGGTTGTCGCCGGGACGGGTCTTGACGGTGAATGCGGTGCCGACCAGCTTGCGCGAACGATGGAAGCGCTGCAGCCCGGTGATGCCCGAGAGCCGCTGCAGGTTATCGCTCAGATGTGAAACGACGATCCCTTGCAGGGCCTCGACGACGCCGGCGGCGGCGACTTCAGGCGCAGGATTGATGGTGAATGCGGGGTTGCTCATGATGATCTCGTTTCAGCAGGATGGGAAAAGGCTCAGGCGTCGACCGGCTCGGCGATGGTGAGCAGCACAATGAAACTCATCAGCGATCCGATGGCCATGAAGGCGAAAACATAATCCCAGCCGTAACTGTCGAGCAGCATCCCGGTTGCCAGGGGAGCGATGGCGCCGCCCAGCTGGCCGCCCATATTGACCACCGAGCTGGCAATCGGAAACGTCTTCTTGTCGGCCACGCCCATCGGATAGGCCATGTAGGCGGAATAGCCGAAGCTCAGGAGGATGCCGGTGGCAAACAGCAGCAGACCATAGCTGAGCGGATCGGCGGGCGAGTTGATGAGCGCGTACATCATGCCGGCGGTGGCCAGCGCCGACAGCATCATGCCCGGCTTGCGGCGCTTGTAGAGCAGGCGATCCGACACCATGCCACCCAGCAGGTTGCCGATGACGGCGCCAACCCAGGGCGCTGCGGCAACAAACCCCATGTTCATCACCGAGAACTTCTTGACCGAAAGCAGGTAAGTCGGAATCCAGGCCAGCAAGACGTTGGAGATGCCCAACTGGAAGCAATACCCCAATGAGCAGCCCAGAATATTCCACGAGCGGAAGACGCTCTTGCTATCGGTCAGCGGGGCCAGCTTGCGTGCGCGCACGAACCTGTCGAGCCATGCCGGCGCCGGCTTGACTACCATTACCGGCGCGCCTGACGCCACTGCCGCCGGTGTGACCTCACCGGTGATGTAGTCCAGTTCCGCCTGCGATACATGGCGGCTCTGCGACGGATGATTGGTCACGAAGAGATACCAGAAGACCGAGAACAACAGGCCGGGAACAGCGAAGAAAATAAAGATTTCGCGCCATCCCCACACCGCCACGATCGCCGCGCAAACGGGGGGAACAATCACCGGACCGAACTTCACCGCCGACAGGAAGATACCGCTGGCGGTGCCCTTTTCATGCGGTGGGAACCAGTTGTTGATGGTGGCGGCGATGCCGACCGGTAGCGGGCCTTCGGCCAGGCCCAGCGCGAATCGATAGATCTTCAGGCCGATGATGGAGCTGGTGGTGCCGATGAGTCCGGTAAAGACCGACGTCAGGATCATCGCACCGGTAAAGATGCGGCGCACGCCGAAACGGCTGGTGGCGAAGCCTGATGGCAATTGCGCCAGCGCATACGCAAACAGGAACAGGCTGAGCAGCGCACCGGCTTCGGTGTTGCTCATCGCAAACTCCTTGCGAATGAACGGCAAGGCGACGCCGATGTTGGCGCGGTCGGCAGCGGCAATGGTATAGATCAAGAAAATCAGGCCCGCCACGACCCAGCGGAATCGGGTGGGCTTGACGGCTTGGGATGAGGAAGCGGCCGCTCCGGTTGTCGATTGCGACATTGCGTTATCTCCGTGATTTAGTTTTGCTTCGCACAATGCTTCTGCGGCATTTGTTGACGATATGCGTGCTGCCGGAGATTCTAAATACGATAATTAAAACCGTAAAATGAGTTTTTTGACCATAAAATAGTCGCTAGTCGATTATTAATATTCTCTCGGAGGCATCATGTTCCCTCACGCTATCGCCACCTTCCTGGAGATCGTGCGGACCGGTAGCCAGAGCGCGGCCGCGGACCGGCTCAACCTGACGCAAACCTCCATCAGCAAACGCATCAAGGCGCTCGAGGACGAGCTGGGCATGCAACTTCTGGAACGAGGAAAGGGAATCCGCCAGGTCAGGCTCACGCCTAGCGGCGAGGAGTTTCTGCGCATCGCCGAGCAATGGCAGCTGTTGTCGCGCGAAGTGGAAATCCTCAGCGCGCAGGGGCCGAGACTTAGTCTTACCATTGCCGCCGTCGACAGCCTGAACGTGTTTGTGCTGCCGCGACTTTATCGGGAACTGCATGCGGAACACCCGGCGATGAAGATCGAGATCCTTACGCTTCACTCGGACGAGATGTATGAAAAGATCGAGCAGAGAAAGCTGGATCTGGCCTTCACGCTGCGCGAGCGAAGTTCGCCAAACGTCAATGTGGATGTGTTCCTGACGTCGCCGATGGTGGTGCTGGGCCTGCAGGATGGAAAATCGAAACCCGGCAAGAAAGTACGCCCGCAGGACCTGGCCGCGGACCATGAATTGTTCGTGCCCTGGGGGCGGCAGTTCGATGCGTGGCACGACCACTGGTGGGATCCGCTGACGCCTTCGCGTATCAAGCTCGATAGCGGCTACCTGATCCTGTCGATGCTGCATCACCCCGACCAATGGGCGATCGTTCCGCGCTGGCTGGCCGAAGCCACGCTTTCCAGGGGGCCCTACATGATTCGCGAACTTACCGATCCGCCACCGCCCTATACCTGCTATCGCCTCTCCCACAAGCAACCCACCGCAGGCGCCGCGCGCAGCATCGCCATCGTCGATAGCCATTGCGAGAGAATCTTCGACCGGGATGCGCGCCTACCCTACCTCGGATAAAGCGATGAGCGACGCACCCTGCTACTAAGCCGCGTCGCCATCCCCTTCGATGGCATCCAGCGCCCACCCTGCCGGGCGCCCGATATGCGCTCGCAACGCATCCAGCAATACCGTCACGCGCGCCGGCGGTTGCCGCAACGCGCGCAAGGCGTGAATGCCGGTCCGCGCACACGGCTGCGTCGACCACTCGGCAAAGAGCTGCACCAGATGCCCCGCCTTGATATCAGGACCGACCACCCAATCCGGCAGATAACCGATCCCCAAGCCTTCGCGGGCGGCCAGCCGCATCGCTTCAAAGTCGTCACAGGCAAAGACCGGTTGCGAACTGGCCGCACGCGACGGTTGACCAAGTACGTCAGCCCATCCCAGCAAGTCCGCGCCGTGCAATTTGTCGATCAGGCAATGCGAGGCCAGCTCGGCCAACACGGCCGGCTGACCTGTCCGTTCCAGATAGGCGGAGCTCGCACAAAGGATGCGGGTCTGGGTCGCAATGCGCGTCGCAATCAGGGTGCTGTCAGCCATGTCGCCGATGCGAATAACTAAGTCCAGCCGTTCCGCGACCGGGTCGGCGAGCCGCTCGGTCAAGTCCAGCTCAAGGCGCAGACCGGGATACTTGCGCGCCAGCTCGCCCATGACCGGCAGGACATAGCGTTTGCCGAAGGTGGGAAAGCAGGCCACCCGCAGGGTGCCGGTGACGGCGCCCTTCATCGACGCCAGTTCTTGCTGGGCGTCTTCCAGCGAATCGAGAATCTGCCGGGCGCGCACCAGAAGCGCCTCGCCCGCATCGGTCAGCGTCAGCAGGCGGGTCGAGCGCAGGAACAAAGGGGTATCGAGATACGCCTCCAGCGTATCGATCTGACGCCCGACCGATGAAGGCGTGCGCCCCCGGCGACGTCCCGCGCCGGAAAAGCTCCCCTCGCGCGCGACGTCGGCGAAGACGCCCAGGAATTCGGCAAATTTTTCTGACTGCATCGGTGCATTCCTCGCATGGCCGTGGCAGGAAGAGCAATCTTGCCAGCGCCCTGCCCTGCTTCAATCTTATCGATTCCACATGCTAACGAATTCGGACCCGCAGGATAATCATGCGAAGGTATAGTAAGACCGGCTTGGCTTGTCGAGGATGCAGGCGGTAGCCGGCCGCATCGCGACCGGCCAGCGCAGAGGTGACTTACTTGACTTCGGTGAACAGATCTTCCTTGGCGCGACGCACCTTGACCAGGTCCACCAGCCAGTCGCCCTCATCGGCCCGATAGCCCAGCGGCAACATGACCACGCTGCGCAGGCCTCGGCGCTTCAGATCAAGGATCTCGTCCACGGCATCAGGATCAAAGCCTTCCATCGGGGTCGAGTCGACCCGTTCGGAGGCCGCCGCCAGCATCGCAAAACCCAGTGCGATGTAGGCCTGGCGCGCAGCGCTTTGGGCATTGACCTGCGTACCGCGCGCCGCCACGATCGACAACAGCTGCTGCCGGTAGGCTTCCCACCCTTCGTTGATGGTGCCGCGTTGCTGGTTGGTCAGGTCGAACATCATGTTGACGCGATCAGCGGTGATATCGTCCCATGCCGCAAACACCAGCAGGTGGGAACTGTCGGTGACTTGCGACTGGTTCCAGGCGACCGCCTTGATCTTTTCGCGCACGCTCGGGTTGGTCACGACCATCACTTCGAACGGCTGCAGTCCGCTCGAGGTCGGCGCCAGGCGGATCGCCTCCAGGATGCGCTCGATCTTTTCGGCAGGCACTGCCTTGGATGCATCGTACTTCTTGGTGGCGTAACGCCAGTTCATGTCTTTCAGCAATTCGCTCATAAAACCCTCGATTCAGTTCGCATGGTGATTCATTACTAACGCAATGAAGAAATCTTGCCGATCATCTACAGACTAACAACCGGAAATGATGATGGGCATTCGCACGTATAATAAGTTTCAAGTCAACTTGAAGGTCAAGCACAATGAAGATAGGTGAACTGGCCCGGCAGACCGGGCTGGCAACTTCTGCCATCCGGTTCTACGAAGAACAGGGACTGATTGCCTCGCCGGCGCGCGGGGCGAATGGTTATCGCAGCTACGACGAACGCGCATTGAAGCAGTTGCGTATCGTGGTGGCGGTGCAGAAGCTGGGGTTTTCGCTGGAAAATATCCGCCGCATGTTCTCGGACGACGGAGTCTGCTCCAAGACGCGCACCATCGAACAGATCGAGGTGCGACTAAGCGAATTGCAAGAACTCGAACTGGCCCTCGCCTCGCAGCGCCGGGACATCGAGTCATTGAAGAAGGCGCTTGAAGAAAGCATCGAGAGCGGCCAGGACCCGATGTGTCCGACGCTGGTGGCGGCGTCCCCCAGGCGTACCCGCAAGCTGGCTTCCTGAGGCAAGGCCTGACATGGACTGCAGAGCCACCAGAAACTCCGGCCTTGATGCTGGCGGTTCATTAGCAACCAGGGCAGTCTCGCAGGCCGCGCCTGCGTTGCGCCGACCCTTGCTTTTTTAGGGCAGCCGTCACTATTCTGGTGCACCGGCACGGATCATAAAGAGTACAAATTCGCCCGATTCACCGCATCAACTTGCTTGGCCAAGACCACAGCAAATACACTCGGCGGGCCGGATATTTTCATTCTATCCGGGGCGCATCTGCTTTATCTCCGACTGCTTCCAGCCCCCTTCCTTGCTGAAAAAGACTACTCCTCTATGCAACGTGATCGCCGCCGATTCTTGTCACAAGGTTCAGGCTTGGGCATGGCCCTTGCCTTTCCACTTCTTGGCAACGCCGCCACTTCATCCGATCCCCTCCAGCAACGACGCGCAGTGACAATAGAAGCGCCATGCGGGCCGATTCGCGGAGCGGCAGAAAATGGCGTGAACTCCTTTAAAGGAATTCCTTATGCCATGCCACCCGTTGGTCCATTGCGCTTCAAGGCGCCCCAACCGGCGCCCCGGACACGCACCGTCATCAACGCATTCTCGTTTGCCAACGCGCCGATTCAACCCGATAGAATCCAGGCAGGAACAGGCCGCCGGTTCATCGGCGATGTGAACCAGAGCGAAGACTGTCTTTACCTGAATATATGGACGCCTGACACGCCCGGGCCGCACCCTGTATTCGTCTGGATCTATGGTGGCAGCAATATCTATGGCGCGACCAGCCAGCCCCTGTATGACGGCACCAGCTTTGCCAGGAGCGGCGTAGTCTGCGTCACCATCGGCTATCGCCTCGGTGCGCTTGGCTTCCTCGAGCTGGGCGCCATCCTGGGTGACGCATACAACGGCAGTGGCAATAACGCCCTGCGTGACCAGGTCCTGGCGCTGACATGGGTCAGGGATAATATTTCAGCCTTTGGCGGCGATCACGACAAGGTGACGATCGCCGGCGAATCCGCAGGCGGCAAGAACCTTTCTGCCTTGCTGGCGGCCCCTGCCGCCAAGGGGCTGTTCCAGCAAGCCATTGTGCAAAGCGGTGGCGCCCTCACCACTCATACGCAAAAAGACGCCCAGGAGGTCGCGGGGATCTTCGCCTCAGCGCTGCAGCAACAAGCGCCGGGAACACCTGTCGCGCAACTGCTCTTGAACACCGACGCCGCCGCCCTGCTCAAGGCGCAGGTCAAGACGGTTGAACAATATCAACGGAACTTTGCATTTCGCACGGTGATTGACCGCGACTTCATGCCTCGTTCGCCACAGGCATTGATTGCAGACGGCGCATCCAGCGACGTACCGTTGCTGATCGGGAGCAATCGCGATGAAGCCTTGCTGTTCTTCCCACCGGCATTGCTGGCAGCGCATCGACAGAATACCTATTCTGCCGCCGCAATCTCATCGCGGGAAATGGCCCAGATTGATCCGGCGACAATGCAGCAGGCCGACGATCTGTACCAGAAAGCGTTTCCCTCGCAATCGGCCTTTGACCGTCGGCTGCGTTTATTGACTGCCGAAGAGTACTGGATCCCGACCATTCGCGTCGCCGATGCGCATGCCGCCAATGGCGGTAAAACCTACCTGTACCGCTTTGATGAAAGCGCCAGGCAGGGACCGTTTTCCGGGTATGCAGTCCATGCCGGCGAGCAGCCGTTTACCTGGCGCAATTTCGGCGAGCCATTCCTTGAAATGCTGTACGGCAGAAATCCGCCAACCCCGGCATTTGCAGATGTGGTCCATCAAACCTGGGTCTCGTTCATCAAGACCGGTACGCCCTCGCACCCGCAACTTCCCACCTGGCCGCGGTATTCGCCTCAAGGGCGCCGTACGATGATTCTCGATGGCGCCGGCAGCACTATCCAGACCGATCCGGCAGGACAGGAGCGCGAACTGTGGAATCGTGTGATGCCCTGAGCGCCGTTCATGGCATTGACCAGATACAGATGAAGCGGCGCCGGGTTCCCGGCGCCCGCCCCATGCATCGCTACTCTTCCGGGTAATAACAAAAAATCAATAGCCCGGTTTCCAGGCGCGACTGCAACCGCAGCTGTCCATTGACGCCCAAAAAATTATCGTTCATCCTACGGGCGACCAAGAGCCGGGAAACAATAGTCTAATAAAAATAACAGCCCGGCCAGAGACCGCCGCGCTCTCAAGAAACCAGAGGCGCGCAGATTTTCGCGCCGTCGGCATTACCCACAACTCGCCCATTCCCTCGGCTAATGCCATGGCGATTTGCGCACAGCGACGAGGGTCGCCATGAATTGATGATCGGTCTTGCCCGTACTTGCTTCAGGTCATTGAAATTATTGTTCGAGAAGATATCCTGCCCGATGTTGAAGAACGATTTATTCCTACCGAAAGGCGGTAATCATGGATTGGCTGCATGCGCTGTTCGCAAAATCTCCCGAGATTGCGTTGTTCCTGTCCCTGGCCGTCGGCTATTACATCGGCAAGATCCAGTTCGGCAAGTTTCAGCTGGGCGGCGTGGCCGGCTCGCTGCTGGTGGCGGTGCTGGTCAGCCAGGTCGGCGTGAGCATCGATCCAGGCGTCAAGTCGGTGCTGTTCGCCCTCTTCATCTATGCCGTCGGGTATGAAAGCGGCCCGCAATTCTTTAATTCCCTCGGCAAGCAATCGATTCGCGAAATCATTCTGGCGGCGGTGCTGGCCATCAGTGGCCTGGCGACCGTGGTGGTCATGGCCAAGCTGTTCGGTCTCGACAAGGGACTGGCCGCCGGCATTGCCGCCGGAGGCCTGACGCAGTCGGCCATCATCGGCACCGCCGGCGACGCCATCGCCAAGCTCGGCCTGGCCGCCGACGAAGTCAAGCGGCTGCAGGGCAACGTGGCCGTGGGTTACGCCGTGACCTATGTCTTCGGTTCGTTCGGCGCCATCCTGGTCTGCGTGAACCTGCTGCCGAAGTTGATGGGGCGCAGCATCAAGGAAGATGCGGTGCGAGCCGAAGCTGCCATGCAGCAAGGCGTGCAGGTGCTGGCACCGGGGCAGCAGGCCGCGGCCCCCGATCTGGTAGGTCGGATTTATCAAATCGATGCCGCCACCGGGCTCACGGTGAATCAAATCGAAAAGAAACATCCGACCGCATCGATTACGGTCGAGCGCGTCAAGCGCGACGGCAAGATCATCGAGACGACTCCGCAACTGCTGCTGCAAGCCGGCGACATCGTGCTGGTGGTCGGACGGCGGGCGGCGATGGTCGGCATCGCCGCCCTGTTTGGTCGCGAGCTGTACGCCGTCGACGGCATGGAGCAGACGATGGAGCGCCGGGATGTGGTGCTGTCGAACCGCGAATATCACAACCGCACCGTCGGCGATATCAGCGCCAAGACCGCCAGCGAGGTGCGTCATGGCATCTATGTGGTGCAACTGACCCGCATGGGAAAAGCGCTGCCGATGCACGACGAGACCGTGATCCAGACTGGCGACGTGGTGACCGTGTTCGGCTCGGAACAGGACGTCAAGCGCGTCTCGGCACTGATCGGCTACGCCATCGTGCCCAGCCCCAAGACCGATTTCGTCTACCTGGGCGCCGGCCTGGTGGTGGGCTTGCTGATCGGATTGCTGACCGCGCGCATCGGGTCGATTCCACTGACGCTGGGCAGTGGCGGCGGTGCGCTGCTGTCGGGGTTGCTGTTCGGCTGGCTGCGGGCCAGGCGGCAGACATTCGGCGCCATGCCCAACGGCGCCGTGCAGATCCTGAAAGACCTGGGACTGGCCGGATTCGTCGTCGTGGTCGGGCTGTCTTCCGGCCTGCAGGCAGTGCAGACCATCAAGGCGCAGGGGTTGACGCTGTTCGGCGTGGGCGTGGTGGTCACCATCTTGCCGCTGGTATTGACCATGCTGTTCGGCCGCTATGTTCTGCGCTATGACAACACGGCCGTCTTCGCCGGCGCGCTGAGCGGATCGCGCAGCGCCAATCCGGCCTTCGGCGAAATTCTCGACAAGGCCGAGAACGCCATCCCCACCGTTCCCTTCGCCATTACCTATGCATTGGCGAACGTGTTCCTCACCCTGCTTGGCCCACTGGTAGTAGCGCTGGTTTGAGCGCACATCGAGCCGGCAGTGGCCGACTCCGCAATCTTTGCAGTTCTCTTCCCAAAGGAGTAACACCATGGATTTTAGCGACCCAGAAAAACTTGCCCTGCTGAGCCCCTTCGAATTGAAGGATGCGTTGATCCAGAGCGCCATGCAGAACAACAAGCTGATGCTCAATGCGGGTCGGGGCAATCCGAATTTCGTGGCCACCAAACCGCGCCATGGCTTCTTCCAGTTCGGGCTGTTCGCCATGACCGAGGCCGAGCGGTCTTATATCTACATGGATGGCGTCGGCGGTTTTCCGCAACGCGAAGGCATCGAGGCCCGCTTCGAACTGTACGCCAAGAATCATGCGGATGTTCCCGGCGTGCGCTTCATCGAGGCCGCAGTCTCTTACGTGCGAGATCAGCTGGGCATGTCTGCGGGCGATTTCATCTACGAGATGTGCGAGGCCATCCTCGGCTGCAACTACCCGGTGCCAGACCGCATGCTGCGCATGACAGAGCGTATCGTCGGCAACTATCTGCACAAGGAGATGATCGGCACCCATCCCTTCGTCGGCCACTTCGACATGTATGCGGTCGAGGGCGGCACCGCCGCGATGACCTACCTGTTCGGTAGCCTCAAGGCCAATCACGTGATCAAGGATGGCGACACGATCGCGCTGGGCATGCCGATTTTCACGCCCTACATCGAGATTCCGCACCTGGCCGAATTCAACCTGGTCGAGGTGACCATCGATGCGCCGCAATCCAACAACTGGCAGTACACCAGGAAAGAACTCGACAAACTGCTCGACCCCAAGGTGAAGGCATTCTTCCTGGTCAATCCGAGCAATCCACCGTCGGTCAAGATCGACGACAAGACCCTGGCCTACATCGCAGAGATCATCAAGAAACGTCCCGATCTGATCATCCTCACCGATGATGTCTATGCCACTTTTGCCGACAACTTCACCTCGCTCTTCGCCATCTGCCCGTACAACACCATCCTGGTGTATTCGTTTTCTAAATACTTCGGTGCGACCGGCTGGCGCATGGGCGTAGTCGCCACGCACAAGCAGAATGTGATCGACGAACTGATTTCCAAATTGCCGGAGAAGACCGCCCGCCAGCTCGACCAGCGCTACAGTTCGATCACGACGGCGCCGCGCAACATCAAGTTCATTGATCGCCTGGTAGCCGATAGCCGTACCGTCGCCCTCAATCACACGGCTGGTCTATCGACGCCGGTACAGGCGCAGATGACCTTGTTCTCGTTGTTTTCGCTGATGGATGAGGCTGGCAGCTACAAGGCGTCGATGAAGCGCATTGTCCTTCGTCGCAAGGAAGCGCTGTATCGTGAGCTTGGACTGCCGATGCCGGTCGACGCCAATTCGGTGCGTTACTACCACCTGCTGGACCTGGAACTGCTGTCGGCTGAAATGCACGGCGCCGAATTCTCCAAGTGGTTGCTGACGCGGTTAAAGCCTAACGAAGCGCTGTTCCGCCTGGCCGAAGAAACCGGGGTGATCCTGTTGCCGGGCAAGGGCTTTGGCGCCAGTCATCCATCAGGCCGCGTGTCGCTGGCCAACCTCAATGAATACGACTATGCCAACATCGGTCGCGCGATCCGCAAGATGGCTTCCGAATACTATGCCCTGTTCGAGCAGGAAAAAGGAAAAGCCAAGCCCAAGGCGAGCAAGGTAAGCAAGCCGGCCAAGGGCAAGCGCCGCGATTGATGTTTCCGGTGTTCGCCATTACGTCCTAGCCTGCAGCAGGGATCTCATGAAGACCGCCGTATTCATTACCCGTCGCATGATCAGCCCTTGTTTTCTCGTGAAAATCGGCATGGCGAACGTCAATCGTTGCCTCTCAGGTATGAAGTTAGGGGATATCCTGATACCCGGATTATGCGAAAAAAGCGATACTGGCGAGTGTCCAGGCGACTGTAGAAATCCCGCAGTCCCGCCCTCCGAAAAATTGCATCGGGGGCTTTGTCCATTATCTCTTCGCTTCTGAAGCCACCTCGCATGATCCCACTCCGCGCAGATCCATCTTCCCGGGAAAATACGGGCTGCAACGGCTGCCATGGCCCGGCGCAGCACGACATCGCGTTCGAATTCGCCTATCAGCCCATCGTCGACCTCGACGCCAGATCGGTCTATGCCTTCGAAGCGCTGGTACGCGGCCCCGAAGGGCAATCTGCGGCCAGCGTGCTGACGCAGGTCAACGACAACAACCGTTACCGTTTCGACCAGGCTTGCCGGATGAAGGCAGTCGAAGGGGCAGCCAGGCTGGGCATGACCGAACTGCTGTCGATCAATTTCCTGCCCAATGCCGTGTATCGGCCCGAGGTCTGCATCCGCAGCACCTTCGAGGCTGCGCGCACGCACGGTTTCCCGATCGAGAACATCATCTTCGAGGTGACCGAGGGCGAGCACATCCAGGATCGGCCTCATCTGGTTAACATCTTCAAGGAATACAAGCGCTTCGGTTTCCAGACCGCCATCGATGACTTCGGCGCCGGCTATGCGGGGCTCAATCTGTTAGCCGAATACCAGCCCGACATCGTCAAGATCGACATGGACCTGGTGCGTCATGTCGATACCGACAAGCCTCGGCAATCGATTGTGGCCGGCATCACCCGGATCTGTCGCGAACTCGATATCCGGGTTCTGGCGGAAGGCATCGAAACGCGTGGCGAACGCGATTTCCTGGCCAGTGTCGGCGTCAGGCTGATGCAGGGCTATTGGTTCGCCAAGCCGGGCTTCAAGGAACTGCCGCAGATACCTCCCGCCGCCTGGGATTGATGGTTGCGGCATGCCCCTCGAGGCTCAATAAGCCGATTCCACCTTGAGACTGGCCCAGAGATGCGCCGCGGCCATGGTCCGGTGCGGACTATAGCGCCTTAGGAATTCTTCAGCGGCCGGCATGTCGGGCCGCACCGCATGTCCGCATAATTTCCCTATCGCAGTGCGCACCGCCACATCGCCATGCAGCGAGCAGTCGGCGTGCCCGAAGCCCCTCAACAGCGCGTAGTTGACGGTCCACGGGCCGATCCCTTTTACCGCCAGCAGCGCCGCACAGATCGATTCGATCGGGTTGGATGGGTGCTCGACCAGATCAAGCTCGCCGCTGGCCACCATGGTCGCCAATCTCAATATGGTCTCGGCTTTCGAGCGCGAATACTGGCGGGTGGTCAGCGCCTCCAGCGGGACCCTGGCCGCATCGGCCGGCGACGGATAACACCAAAGACCATTGCTATGGCGCCGGCCAGCCAGTTCGATGAAGGTACGCCTGAGCGATACCGCAAACGAGACATTGATCTGCTGTCCCATCACCGCCCAGGTCAGGGCTTCGAAAATACTCGACGACTGCACGATGCGCAGGCTCTTCTGCTTTTTGGTCAGGGGACCGAACAGGGGATCGGACATCACGAAGGCGGCGAAGGGTCGCGGGTCCAGCCGCAGGCCGAGCAAGCTGGTCAACACTTCATTGGCCTGCGCCTGCATCGCATCGCTCAGTGCGCCATCAACGTGAATGATGCAATCGGCACTCTTCTTGCCGAATGCGATGTCGACTACCGCTGGCGTGTCGTCGATCAGCACGCCCTTGCGCAGACCCGAATCTGTTATTGCCTCGGCCAGTTGCTGCTGGTCGCGGCCGTGGAAGCTCAGCACATCGGTCGAGTCATAACCGGGCGGCAGCTTCAATGAGATTGCCATTTCGGACGACATCTGCTGGCTTATGGTCTTCCTTGCGGTCTTCTTTTCTGTCTTCTTTTCGATGGCCATGATGAGCTTGTAGCGGACGGGATCACGCACAGTGTAACCGTCGGCTGGATTGTCCGCGCACGGCACCGTTGCTAGCGCGTGCTTGTTGGACCAGTCCACGAAATTTGAATTGTGCCGGGATAGTGGGGAACAGGAAGCTGACGCTGCCCAATGGCGTTTGATGATGGGCAACCACGGTCGAAAACGTGACGCAATCGTAAACAGGACCGGAAATGATGATTCAGGCCATCAAGCCAGCCCATCCCACCGTACTTCGTATGGCGTCCTGCGCTCAGTTGAATTCGCTCAATATCGCGAAAAAGAAAGGAATTGAATGAGTCTGAAAGCGCTCGGGATCTACTTCGTTAGTTTGACTTTCGCTCTTGTTTTTCTCCTAGGTTTTATTACATGGCATGGCAGTGATGTGGAGTTTCAGCATTACACCGCCATCCGCATGCACGCCTGCGACATCGTAAAGAACGATCGATCAACCTTGCTCGGATTCGATCCGGATAAGTGTCAGGTTCATCGTAGACCGATGTGGGTTGGCGAGTTGATTGATGTTTCCTGCACCGCCGTTGACCGTGATGAAAAGGAGCATCAATTCTCCTACTCCTATAGCGACGTGCATGGCGTCTTCAATTATTTCTTCAAACGCTATTTCCCGGCCAACCGAGGAGGTCATTGCAATGGCTGACCTGCGAGAAGTATGGGCGTGGATTGTCTTCTATCTAATCACTTCGATCTTCGCGTTCATGGCGGCTCTATTCATCATGAACCTTTTTTGGCCAAGCTACGACGCTAGCGAACAATCATCTGGGCCTCTAGAACAGCAGTTTTATCTTCTACTCGCTGATCGTGGCTATTGGATGACGGGAAAAAATCGTGACAGTGAATTCGGGGAGGGAATGAGTGAAAAAGGACGGGAACGTTTCGCAAGGCTGCTAAACGACATCAGGTTCAAGAGAGATTGTCTGGACGGCGCAGACAAGAAAAACAAGGAAGAAATGGAGTGCACTGTAAATGGTGAATGGATTTATTTCGTCAATTAAGGCGGAATTAGCAAAGGAGCTTATATGAGCAAGGAAAAAGTGGTCTGGGATAAGAATGGTCTTCCTCCAAAGAGCTTTTGGGATGACCATTGGAAAAATGGCGGGGGGAAAACCGTTGTCATTCCCTCATGGATAATTTTCGAAGCGGTCGGCGACGGCCTGAGCTTAGCCAATCTAGCGGCCAGCAAAAAATTACTCGACCCCAAAGTGCCGATAGGCCAGAGGATATTAATAAAGGGGGCACCATACGCACAGGTTTTATATGACGAACTAGGCCTGCTCCACGATGCATCCTATTTTCTCGGTGCGACAAGTTATACCGTAGATATAGACCTGAAAAAAGTGGCCAAGGATAAGGTTATTGGCACAGCCACTTATACTTTTCATGGAGAGGATTTTGATTGGAACCGGAACGACAGCGACTCATGGGACACTGCATTCGCGAAATTTGTTCGAAGGAGCTATGTCGGCGATGGAACTCCCTTCAAGGTCGAGCCCGGCGGGCCGAATAGCCTTCAAGTCAGCGGAGAGGCTTTTATCGGATTCGATCCCAGATTTGACATCGCCGATGTCAAATCCTACAACCGTTTGAAATATGGAGTTGTCGATCAAGTCGAATCCAAATTCATCATTGGCGTAGAGCGTGAAAATACAGCGCCAACTACCCTCTGGCAGAGTAATACAGAGACCGCGAATGGAACAACCATTACCCAAACCGATAATAACGGCGACGGGAAATGGGACCGATTTCAGATCGACACGGGTTCAGACAACGGCGGCACGCCAAAACATCACATCGACACCGGCACCACCCTCGACCAGATGCTAGACGCCGACCGCAAGATGCAAAGCCTGCACCGGCTTGGCGAACTGGGTTCAGGCACCTGGGGCATGTACACCGAATGGTCGACTCGCCAACTGGTGGATGACAAGCCATTTACCTATACCCCTGGCTATACCTACCGACCAACGTTCGAGATGCCTGGACACAACCCGATTGGCGCCTTCTATGAGAGCCGCTCTGCAGCGCTGGATACAGCCGAATCGGTCGCCGCGCACAGTTTCCGCATTCTTGATGAAAAATCCGAGGCGGTGAGCGAGCGTCAATTACATGCGCGAGACATCGACGGCGACGGCCGCCTCGTCGGTAGCGAGCTCGATGGACTGTCAGCATGGGTCGACCGCAATGAAGATGGCGTGATGAATGACATCAGCGGCGCTGGCACGGAAAAAGTAACGCTGCGCATGGCCCTCGCCGGCATCGGCCTGGCCAGCTTGGGCGGCGCCGACTATCGTTGGTACACAGCGGGTAACGGCAAGCAACGCACTGACAGAGAACGTGACGTGGTGACGCCAGTAGAGCATCGTACTGCGCCGCAGGCATTGGCAAGCGACTACCGGCAGTTGCGCAATGGCGATCCGGTTTTTGCGGTCGCCAGCGGCGGATTGATCACCTGGCAAGCCAATCAGGTCAAGCTGAGCGGCAACCAGCTCAATCTGGTAGGCACGGACGGCGACGACAGCTTCGACATCAACTACTACCGGCAATACGACGGCCGCTATTTCAGCCTGCGCCATGTCCAGAATTTCTATGCCGGCGCAGGCAACGATGTCATGGGTGGCAGCGCACGGTCTGACAGGATGTGGGGTGGCACCGGCAACGATGCCCTGCTTGGCTACGACGGCAACGACACCATGCATGGCGAAGAAGGCGACGATGAACTGCAGGGCAATGCCGGGCATGATGTCCTGATCGGCGGCGCGGGCAATGATCGCCTGTTCGGCCAGGTCGGCAACGACACGCTCGATGGCGGTGACGGAGATGATCTGCTGATTGGCTTCAATGGCGCCAACGAGGCGACCCAGGCCTTGGCCGCCGGCGAACTCGATGACGACCTGCTGCTGGGCGGCGCGGGTAATGACCAGCTCGACGGCGGATTGGGTAACGATTACCTCGATGGCGGCATTGGCGACGATCTGCTGCTGGGTGACGCCGGTGCCGACACCCTGTTTGGCGGCAGCGGCCAGGACGAACTCGATGGCGGCGACGGCATCGACACCATGATGGGCGGTGATGGCAACGACAAGATGTTCGGCGGGGTGGGAAACGACACCATGTACGGTGGCGATGGCAATGACATTATGCTCGGCTTCACGGCCACCAATGTCCGCAAACAAACCTTGAATGCAGGTGAAACCGACGACGACGTAATGCATGGCGGCGCCGGCAACGATCTCCTGCTGGGTGGCCTGAGGAACGACCAGCTCTGGGGCGATGCCGGCGACGACGAGCTGCAAGGCGGCCAGGATCACGATCTGCTCTATGGCGGTGCCGGTCGCGACCGTCTGTTCGGCGGCGTCGGCGATGACGTTCTCTATGGCGGCGCGGGGGATGACATTCTGGTGGGCTTCACCGGCAGCAATGAACTCAAGCAGTCACTCCTGGCCGGCGAAACCGACAACGATCATCTCTATGGTGGCGCCGGTAATGACCTGCTGCTGGCGGGCCTGGGTAACGATTATCTCGATGGCGGCGCCGGAGCAGATCGCATGCAGGGTGGTCGCGGCGATGACCTTTACCTCGTCAACAGCGTCAATGACGTCATTCTTGAGTTCAGCGATGAAGGCGACGATACCGTCCTCAGCAGCGTCAACTATGTGCTCAACGAACATATCGAGCAACTGCACCTGATGGAGGGGCTGGCCATCAACGGCACTGGCAACAGCCGCGACAACACCATCATCGGCAACGACTGCGACAACCTGATCGATGGCGTCACCGGTGCCGATGTGATGATAGGTGCCAAGGGTAACGATACCTATCATGTCGACCATCTAAACGACCGCGTGATCGAACACCAGAGCGAGGGGATCGATACCGTCAATGCGAGTATCAGCTACCAGTTGGCCGACCATGTCGAAAATCTGGTCCTGCTGGATTTTTCGACGCCAGAAAAGGGGCGCGCCGACGGCGTCGATATCCTGGTCTACGGTTATCCCAAGGCCAATGAACTGGACTACATGCAAGGCAATGCCGTCAAAGGTTATCAGGGCACCTGCGCCATGGTCGGGATCGCCAACATGGCGACTCAGGGTGGGTGGGGCTTGGGCGAGGCCGATGTCGTCGGGCGCGCCATCGACAATGAATGGTGCGTCACCGATACGGCCAGCAGCGATTATGAACGCGGCGGATCGAACTACATCAACCAGCAGGCCTTGCTGGAGAGCTACGGCATCCGCAATCGCCAGCTGGCCGGCTACGACGAACAGGCGATTGCCAACCTGATACGGGGTGGGCGCGGCGTCATCGTCGGCCTCAATGCGGGCAAGCTGTGGGAGGACGAGGCCTACCGCGATCATGGTGGCGTCAATCACATCGTCACCGTAACTGGTGTCGCGATCGATGCTGCCAGCGGCGCACTCAACGGATTCTATATTGCAGATTCGGGTCGGGCGCTGGTGAGTGACATGACACGCTATGTGGCAATCGCCGATTTTCGCCGGCATGCCAATGTCACCAATGCCTATGCCATCTATTCCATCGAACCGATCAAGCTGTGGGAAGAAAATATCGATGGCATCGGCAATGCGATGGACAACACCTTGATGGGCAACCGCGGCAATAACGTGCTGGCCGGCGGCACGGGCAACGATATCCTGATGGGGGGCCTGGGAGACGATACCTATCTGTTCAATCGTGGCGATGGCCGCGACGTGATCAACGAAGCCGGTGGCGCAGCAACTGAGCACAACGTGCTGGCCCTGGGCGCCGATATCGCCTTGCAGGACCTGTGGTTCACCCATGACGGCGATGACATGGTGATCGATCTGCTCGGCCAGGATGCCGGGGGCCAGGACCGCGACCAGATCATCGTGCGTGGCTGGTACGCCGCAAGCCGCCAGAAAGTCGAATCGATCACGCTGGGTGGCGGCGAAGCCTTGTCCAGCCGCGATGCCGAAATGATGGCGGCCACCATGCAGTCGCTGACAGCGTCGTCTGCAACTGCACACGCCCTGTGGCAGAGCAATCGCCGTGCAGCGCCTGCTGCCAGCGCCTGGAACTGAGCATCATCGAGAGCGGCGCATGATGGTCGCAGGGCCTCCCCGGGCTCTGCGACCAGCCCGAAGAATCCGGCAAGCCTGGCGACCCCGCACCATGAGCGCAGCCGGCAGTTTCTGAAGCTGGTGGCTTAGTCAATAATCACCTCGTCGTCCCTGCGCAGGCAGGGACCCAGCGTCGTTATTCGCGCCGAACGATGCGCAACGCAAGTCGCTGGATCCTGACTTTCGTCAGGACGACGGAGATGGAGTGAAAAATCTCTCGTCGTCCCTGCGCAGGCAGGGACCCAGCGTCGTTAATCACGTCGAACGATGCATAACGCACGTCGCTGGGTCCTGACCTTCGTCAGGACGACGGAGATGGAGTGAAAAATCTCTCGTCGTCCCTGCGCAGGCAGGGACCCAGTGTCGTTAATCACGTCGAACGATGCACAACGCACGTCGCTGGGTCCTGACTTTCGTCAGGACGACGGAGATGGGATGAAAAGTCTCTCGTCGTGCCGGAGTACAACGATCAGAACGTCTGCCAATCGGCATCATTGCCGCGTGCCAGCAGCGGCGCCGACGGCGTCAGCTTCACCGGCGATGGCTTGCGCGGCGTGGCGACGGTGCGAATCGGAGCTCGGCCCGATGTGTCCTTTGCCAGCGTAAAGATACTGATGGCCTGGTTCAGGCCGGCGGCCTGCTGCTGCATCGATTGCGCGGCAGCCGCTGCTTCTTCCACCAGGGCGGCGTTCTGCTGGGTCACTTCGTCCATCTGGGTGATGGCGCGATTGATTTCTTCGATGCCGGTGCTCTGCTCCATGCTGGCAGCGGAGATCTCGGCCACGATATCGGTCACCCCCTTGACGCTGGCCACCACCTGTTCCATCGTCGCGCCAGCCTGTGCCACCAGCCGGGTGCCGGTGCCGACCTTGTCCACCGAATCATCGATCAATTGCTTGATTTCCTTGGCCGCTGCGGCCGAACGCTGGGCCAGGCTGCGCACTTCAGACGCCACTACCGCAAAACCGCGTCCCTGCTCGCCGGCACGGGCAGCTTCCACCGCTGCATTCAACGCCAGGATATTAGTCTGGAAAGCGATACCATCGATCACGCTGATGATGTCGACGATCTTGCGCGAGGAGCTGTCGATGGCTTCCATCGTCTCGACCACCTGCCCCACCACCACGCCGCCCTGCATCGCGATGTCGGAGGCGGTGCTGGCCATCTGGTTGGCCTGACGCGCGTTGTCGGCATTCTGCTTGACGGTGGATGTCATTTCTTCCATCGCCGAAGCGGTTTCTTCGAGCGAGCCGGCTTGCTGTTCGGTACGCGCCGACAGGTCCAGGTTGCCGCTGGCGATTTCGTTGGACGCGGTCGTGATGGCCTCGGTCCCCGAGCGCACATCGCCGACGATGGCGACCAGGTTGTCATTCATCTTGCGCAGGGCCTGCATCAATTGGCCAGTCTCATCGCGCGAATCGACTTCGATGCGGGTCGACAGGTCGCCCGCGGCGACATTCTCTGCCACCCGTACCGCACCGGCCAAGGGCGCTACGATGGAGCGGGTCAGGAAGAAGCCGGCCACCAGCGCCATCAGCACCGCCACGATGGAGCACAACAAGGTCACCTGGATCGCCAGTTCACCCTGGGCCACCGCATCGGCGCCCTCTTCACGCAACTGCGCGTCCTGCGAATTGGCGAACGCCGTGGCCAGGTCGAGATAGGCGTTCTGTGAAGCGATCACCTTGCGGGTAACGAAATCGTCGGCCGCTTCGGCATCACCGGCCTGCACCAGGGCTACCAGCTGCGCCTTGCCTGCTTCGAATTTCTCACGGGCAGCGTCGACATCCTTGATTTTCTGCTGGCCACCCACCGTGGTCTGGCGGGCGGCGATCTTGTCGATGGCAGCTTTGGTCTTGGCGACTGCGGCTTCCATCTCCTTGGCGCGATTTGCACTATATTGGGGACGACTGATGTCGATCACCATGCCGCGAATCAGCTTGATCTGGTCGTTGACGCCATCGCGCACGTCGCCGGCCCAGCGCACTTTCAGGTAACGGTCGTTGATGATGCCGTCGATCGTCGACTGGATGCGGCTGATCTTCAGGAATGCCGTTGCACTAACGACAACCAACAACACAATGATTAGGGCGAAGACAGCGGCAATGCGCTTGCCTACCGCCAGGTTCTTGAAATATGCAGACATGGTTTCCCTCGGTTGTTCATATTGGTAGCTGTCTCCTCTTCTCAAAACAAAGAAGACGATGCTTTTTTTATGGAACAACAGCGGCGGGCCAACTGATGCAATTATATTTAGCGGCCCGATGATGCAATAAAAGATGACTGCGCGCAATACGCAGTGTTACCTATATTTTTGCACCACAGGGCCCGCTGACAACGTTTATCTTCAGACAATTCCGCTGCTGCTGGCGCCTGCCACAGGCGGACGCTCGGCGCGTTTATGGTCGCGATAGGCGCTGGCGCGATAGAACGCCACCGGGTCGATGGCGCCGCCACTTCGCAGCCGCGCCATCGCCAGGATGGCCCCGACATCGGTACGAAATGCCTGCTTGAGCGTTTGCGCCGCCATCAATGCGTCATTGTTCTTCTGGTGATGCTCCAGCGCCTGCTGGTCGACCAGCGCGGCCTGGATGTAGGCGCGCTGCACTTCGATGGCGCTGGTCATCAGGCTCTCGATGGGGTCGGTGACATTGTGCGACTGGTCCAGCATGTAAGCGGGACTGAACGTCTCGCCACCGCGGATGGCGGCATCGCGCAATTCATTGAAGATCAGGAACAGCTGGAACGGATTGATGCTGCCGGAGTCGAGATCGTCGTCGCCGTACTTGCTGTCGTTGAAATGAAATCCGCCGAGCTTGCCGAACTGCGCCAGGCGCGCCACGATCATCTCGATATTAGTGTTGGGCGCATGGTGGCCGAGGTCGACCAGGCACTTGGCTTTGGGTCCCAGTTCGGTGGCGCAGGCGAAGCTGGTACCCCAGTCGGCGATGGTGGTGGCGTAGAACGCCGGTTCGAACAGCTTGTGTTCGATGAACACGCTCCAGTCGGCCGGCAACGCGGCGTAGATGCCGCGCATGCTGTCCAGATAACGTTCCAGTGCGCCGCGCAGGTTGTGCTGACCGGGAAAATTGGCGCCGTCGCCGACCCACACGGTCAAGCCCTTCGAGCCCAGCGCATGGCCCAGCTCCACGCAATCGATGTTGTGCGCCACGGCCTGCGCGCGCACTGCCGGGTCTTGCGCGGTCAGGCTGCCGAATTTATAACTCTGCTCCTGGCCGGCCGCATCCTGGAAAGTGTTGGAATTGACCGCGTCGAAATAGAGACCATGTTGCTGCGCCGCTTCGCGCAACGCGCGCGGGTCGCTTGTGCGGTCCCACGGAAAGTGCAGCGACACCCCGGGCGTGGCGCGGGTGAGCTGGTGGATGGTGCCGCAGTCGTCGATCTTCTCGAACACATTGCGCGGTTCGCCCTTGCCGGCAAAGCGCGCAAAGCGCGTGCCGCCGGTGCCCACGCCCCAACTGGGCAGGGCGACGGCAAAGCGGGCCGCCAGCCCGGTGAGGACTTCGATATCCTGCCCGCGCCGTTGCAGCGTACCGCCCAGGGCGTCGTAGTCGGCCTGCAGGCGGGCCTGTTCGCGTGCATTCTGCTGCGCGACGAAATCTGATGAAATGCGAAATGTCATGTTGTCTCCGTGATGGATTGCGCGTTGCTTTACATTACGTGCCGCGCTTATTTACCTGGTTTTACGACCGGCGCTTTACCCGCTCAGCGGGTGAAGGCGGCGGCGTTGCCGGCATCGACGTTAAGGATATTGCCGGTGCTCTTGGCTGATTTCTCGCTGGCGAAGAAATAGACCGCTTCGGCAATATCCTCGGGCAGCACGCTGCGCTTGAGCAGGCTGCGCTGGCGGTAGAACTCTTCGATATTGTCGGCTTCGATCTTGTTGGAGGCGGCGCGCTCCTCTTTCCATTTTCCATCCCAGATGCGCGAACCGCGAATCACGGCGTCGGGATTGACCACATTGACGCGAATGCCATACGGGGCGCCTTCGAGCGCGATGCAGCGCGCCAGGTGGATCTCGGCCGCCTTGGCGGTGCAATAGGCCGATGCGCCCGCCGAGGCCACCAGCCCATTCTTGCTGGCGACATAGATGATGCTACCGCCCAGGCCTTGCGCCAGCATGCTGCTGTAAGCGGTACGACTGACCAGGAAGTAGCCGGTGGCCAGCACCGAAAGATTGTGTTGCCAGACGGCGAGACTGGTGTCCTGCAACGGCGAGGCCGAAGCGATTCCCGCATTCGAGACTAACAGATCGACGCCACCGAAACGCAGGGCGACACTGTCGAGCACCCGCTTGACGTCGGCCTCGCTGGTGATGTCGGCCCGCACGGTGGCAATCGCATCCGCTCCGCCGTGCTTGACCAGGCCGCCGTAGGCGCTGTCGATGGCCGCCTGGTCGATATCGGTCAGCATCACGCAGGCGCCTTCGGCCAGCAATTGCCGCGCCACTGCCTGGCCGATGCCGCCGCCGCCGCCGGTGACCAGCGCCACTCGTCCGGCGAGACTCTTGGGCTTGGGCATGCGCTGCAACTTGGCTTCTTCCAGCAGCCAGTATTCGATGTCGAAGGCTTCCTGCTCAGGCAGGCCGACATAGGTGTCGACGCTGTTGGCGCCGCGCATGACATTGACGGCGTTGACGTAGAACTCGCCGGCGATGCGCGCCGTGGCCTTGTCCTTGGCAAACGACAACATGCCCACGCCGGGGATCAGGTAGATCACCGGGTTGGGGTCGCGCATGGCCGGGCTGTTGGCGCGCGCGCAACGCTGGTAGTAGGCCGCGTAGTCCTGGCGATAGGCTTCCAGCGCAGCGTCGAGGCTGGCGGCCAGCGCATCGAAGTCGGGCGCATCGGGGTTGAAGTCGAGCACCAGCGGCCGGATCTTGGTGCGCAGGAAGTGGTCGGGGCATGAAGTGCCCAGCGCGGCCAGCGCCTGCAACTCCTGGCTGCAGACGAATTCAAGCACGGCGGCGCTGTCGTCGAAGTGCCCCAGCTTGTATTCGCCCTTGCTGATCTTGCCCCGCAGCACCGGCATCAGGCGCGCCGCCAACGATGCACGTTCCTGCTGCGGCAGCGCAGCATGGCGTGCGCCACCGAAGGCCGGCGTGCGGCCATTGGCCGCCAGCCAGGCATCGGCCCGGCGGATGATGTTGAGCGTGTTCTCGTAGCAGGACTTGGCGGTATCGCCCCAGGTGAACAGGCCGTGTCCTTCCAGCATGATGCCCTTCAGCGCCGGTTGCTCGCTGACCATCGCCTGCAGCTTGAGGCCCAGGTCGTAGCCCGGGCGCTGCCACGGCAGCCATCCCAGTTCGCCTTCGAAGATGCTGGCGGTGAGCGCCCGACTGTTTTTGCAGGCGGCGATGGCAATGACGGCATCCGGGTGCATGTGGTCGACGTGGCGATGCGGGATGTAGGCATGCAAGGGCGTGTCGATACTGGCGGCACGGGTATTCAGGTTGAAGGTGCAGTGCGGCAGATAGCCGACCATCTCGTCTTCATGCTCAAGCCCGCGGTAGCGCCGGCGCAAGGCATTGAGCCGGTCCATGTAGAGCGTGGAGAAACCGTCCAGCTTGATGCTGCCCAGGTCGCCGCCGGAGCCCTTGACCCATAACACCTCTACCTGCTCCCCGCTGAGCGGATCGGGCATGACGATCTTGGCCGAGGTGTTGCCACCGCCGAAATTGGTGATTTCCTTGTCAGCGCCTAACAGATTGGAGCGGTAAAGCAGCAGTTGCGGCTGGTCCAGGGTGGCGGCGTGGGCGTCGTCCCAGGCCGAGGCGATGCGCTGTGCGCCGGCCCTGGCCGAGGCTAAGTCGGGTGAAAAGGCAGTGGTCATTCAAGTCTCCGTTCTGATTATGGTTGCTCGGCGCGACCCGCGACAGGCAATACAGCTAGTAAAAATCAGACGCCGATCAGAGTCAATCGATCTCCAATCAACTTGGTGATCGTTTATGAAGTAATCACCAAGTTGATTGATTGTTTGTTGACTTGTTTTTTGCCAATCGCTTAGTCTTGAGACATAACGAAAGATCGCAGGACAGGCACCGGCAACAGACCGGGCCGCCGGCGAAGAACATCATGGAGACGAACATGATCAACCCCAATCGCCGCAAGCGGTTGCTGGGCCTGCTGTCGGAACATGCCGGCGCCAGCGTCGAGCAGCTCTGCCAATGGCTCAACGCATCGGCGGCCACAGTACGGCGCGACATCGCCTGGCTGGCAGAGCGCAACATGCTTACCCGTACCCGGGGCGGCGCCGAGCGGCTCGAACCCAAGCGCAACACGTTTGCGCTATCGGGCGAGAGCTTCCAGGCCAACCTGGACCGCAATCGTCCGCAAAAACAGGCGATTGCGCGTTATGCCGCCGACATGTGCGACAACGGCGAGACCATCATCATCAACGGCGGCACCACGACCTTCATGATGGCCGAGTTCCTGGCGCACAAGCGGCTCAAGATACTGACCAATTCGTTCCTGATGGCCGAGCGCCTGCTGACCACCAGCGAGAACCAGATCATCGTGCCGGGCGGCCAGGTGTATCGCGAACAGAACGTGATTTTGAGCCCCTTCGACAACGACATCACCCAGCACCACTACGCCGGCAAGATGTTCATGGGCGTGTATGGCCTGTCGATGCTAGGGCTGATGGAAGTCGACCCGCTGCTGATCCAGGCCGAAAAACGGCTGCTGAGCCAGGCCGAACAATTGATCGTGCTGGTCGACAGTTCCAAGTTCTCGCGCAAGGCCGGCCTGATCCTGTGCGGGCTGAACCGTGTCAGTTGCCTCATCACCGACACCGGCGTAGCCGACGGTGCGGTGCAGATGATGGAGCAAGCCGGCGTCAAGGTAGTCACGGTGGCGCCGGTGCAGGAGCGCGAGCTGGCGCTGCAGGACTGAACGGCCACGCGCCATCCGCGCGCCAGGCCGCATATAACAATCACACTGGAGACAAGACATGAACAACAACAAGACAGGCGCGTCCGCACGCGCCGTGCTGACGATGGCGCTGGCGCTGACAGCGGCCGCCATCGGCTTGGCGCAACCCGCCGCGGCAGCCGAGAAGGTGCGCATCGCCATGGTGGTCAAGAGCCTGGGCAACGGCTTCTTCGACGCCGCCCACGAGGGCGCCAAGGAAGCCGCCAAGGAGCTGGGCGATGTCGACATCATCTACACCGGCCCCACCACCCCCACCGCCGAAGGCCAGATCGAGATCATCAATTCGCTGATCAGCCAGAAGGTCGATGCCATCGTGGTCTCGGCCAACGATGCCAATGCGCTGGTGCCGATCGCCAAGCGCGCCGCGCAACGCGGCATCAAGGTCATTTCGTTCGACAGCGGCATCGCCCGTGCCGGACGCCTGATGCAACTCAATCCGTCCAATGCCGAGCTGATCGGCGTGAAGCAGATCCAGATGGCATCGGAGGCCATCGGCGGCGCCGGTGAAGTGGCGATCCTGTCGGCCACGGCGCAGGCCACCAACCAGAACATCTGGATCGGTGAGATGAAGAAGGCGCTGGCCAAGCCCGAGTTCTCCAAGATCAGGCTGGTCGCTACCGTGTATGGCGACGACCAGTCCGACAAGAGTTACCGCGAAGCGCTGGGCCTGCTGCGCAGCCATCCGAACCTGAAGGCCATCATCGCGCCGACCACCGTTGGCATCAACGCTGCCGGCAAGGCCGTGGTCGATGAAAAACTGGTCGGCAAGGTCTACGTGACCGGACTCGGTCTGCCTTCGGAGATGGCTGGCCACGTCAAGAGCGGCGCCGTCAAGAGCTTCGCGATCTGGAACCCGATCGACCTCGGTTATGCCGCCACCTTTGCCGCCTACCAGTTCGTCAAGGGCAAGAACCAGGGCAAGGATGGCGAAACCGTGGCCGTGGGCCGGATGGGATCGATCAAGCTCGACGCCTCGGGTGAAGCGGCACTGGCGCCGCCGTTCACCTACGACGCCGGCAATGTCGACAAATTCGCCAAGATCTTCTGACGACGCTGCCATCAACCCGCCGGTACTGCCCCCTTCTTCTGGATAGCGACGACTCCGCCATGGTTACTTCCGTATTGCCTGTCCCAGGCACATTGTTCAACCCGCCGCAGGCGCCGGGCGCCGTGGCCATGCGGGCGGCGCTCGACACCAGCAGCGCGCCGGTGCTGGCGCTGAGCGGCATCGGCAAGCGCTTCCAGGGCGTGGTGGCGTTGCACGACGTCGGCTTCGAGGTGCGCGCCGGCGAAGTGATGGCCTTGCTGGGCGAGAACGGCGCCGGCAAGTCGACCCTGGTCAAGATCCTGACCGGCATCCACCAGCCGGATGAAGGCAATATCGTGCTGGGCGGACAGGCAGTGCACTTTGCGTGCGCCCAGGATGCCATGAAGGAAGGCATCACGGCGGTGCACCAGGAAACGGTCATGTTCGAAGAACTGACGGTGGCCGAAAATATCTGGGTCGGGCGCCAGCCGTTATGCGGCATGCCACGCCGCATCGACTGGCGCCGCATCGAGGACGAAGCCCGCGCGCTGTTCGAGCGGCTGGAAGTGGACCTGCCGATACGGGCCCGGGTCAAGGACCTGAGCGTGGCGCAGCGGCACTTCGTCGAAATTGCCCGGGCGCTGTCGCAGCGGGCCAAGGTGGTGATCATGGATGAGCCGACCGCCGCCCTGTCGCACCATGAGATCGGCGAGCTGTACCGGATCATCGGCCAGTTGCGTGCGAGCGGCACGGCGGTCATTTTCATTTCGCATAAATTCGACGAAATCTTCGCGGTGGCAGATCGTTATACCGTGCTGCGCGATGGCCGCTTCATCGCCGCCGGTGCGCTGGCCGACATCACCGAACCGCAGCTGGTGGCACTGATGGTCGGGCGTGAGGTAGGCCAGGTCTTTTCGCGGCCGACGCCAGCGCAGGATGCGCCGGCGCGGTCCGGCGCGCCCCTGCTCGAAGTGGAACACCTGTGTCATCCGAGCGAGTTCCACGATGTCAGCTTCTCGCTGCGCCGTGGTGAAATCCTGGGTTTCTACGGGCTGGTGGGCGCAGGCCGCTCGGAAGTGATGCAGGCCCTGTTCGGTCTGTCGCCGCAGGCGCACGGCAAGCTGCGCATCGACGGCCAGGTGGTGACGGTGGATTCGCCGGCGCAAGCCATCCGGCATGGCATCGCCTATGTGCCGGAAGACCGCCAGCGCCAGGGCGCCCTGCTGTCGCTGCCGATCTTCCAGAACATCACCTTGCCGATCCTGCCCGGCATCGGCTTCTTCCTGCGTCGTCATCGCCGGCACGAACTGGAGATTACCCGCCAGCTGTGCGAACAACTGGAATTGAAGGCCAGCCATTTCCATCAGCAGGTGGCGCAACTGTCGGGCGGCAACCAGCAAAAGGTGGTGCTGGCCAAATGGCTGGCCACCAAACCGCGCGTACTGATCCTGGACGAGCCGACCAAGGGCATCGACATCGGCTCCAAGGCGGCCGTGCATCGCTTCATCGGCCAACTGGTGGAGCAAGGCCTGGCCGTGATCCTGGTGTCGTCCGAATTGCCGGAGGTCATGGGCATGGCCGACCGCATCGTGGTGATGCACCAGGGCACGATGCAACAAATATTCGAACGCGACCAGGCCACCCCCGAATTGCTGGCGGCGGCAGCCTCGGGCAGCACCACGCACCTGACAGGAACCACAGCATGCCATTGACGTCACTAACCCCGTCCCACGGCCAGGCGCTGTGGCGTCGACGCGAGCCGCTGCTGGCCGCCCTTACGGTGGCGCTGGTGCTGCTGGTCGGCCTGCGCGCGCCCTCATTCCTGAGCTGGCAGAGCATGGACAACCTGCTCACCGACAGCGCGGTGGTGATCATGCTGGCGCTGACCCAGATGCTGGTCATCCTCACGCGCGGCATCGACCTGTCGGTGGCCTCCAACCTGGCCCTGTCGGGCATGATGTCGGCCCTGCTGGCGATGAACTTCCCGCAATTGCCGGTGGGCCTGATCATCGTCTCGGCAGTATGCATCGGCTTAGCGCTAGGACTGCTCAACGGTTGGCTGATCGGCTATCTTGCGTTGCCGCCGATCGTGGTCACCCTGGGCAGCATGAGCGTCTTTCGCGGGCTGGTGTTCGTGCTTTCGGGCGGAGCCTGGGTGTCGTCGCGCAACATGCCGGCCGACTTCATCGCCTTTCCGCTGGAACGACTGGGCGGACTGACCCATCTGGCCTGGCTGGCCGCCGCCGCCATCGTCGCGCTCTGGTTCCTGGCGCGCCACACGCGCTTCGGACGCGATCTGTATGCGATCGGCAACGATCCGGTGGCTGCCGCCTACGTCGGCATCGGCGCGCCGCGCCTGCTGTTGTGGACCTACGGCTTGTCGGGGGCGATGGCCGGACTATGCGGCTACCTCTGGGTGGCGCGCTATGCAGTGGCCTACACCGAGATTGCCTATGGCTTCGAATTGACCGTGATCGCCGCCTGCGTCATCGGCGGCATCAGCATCGCCGGAGGCGTCGGCAATGTCAGCGGTGCGGTACTGGGCGCCTTGTTCCTGAGCGTGATCAACAACGCGCTGCCCATCGTGCGCATCTCGCCGTTCTGGCAAAGCGCGCTGACCGGCCTGGTGATCCTGTCGGCGGTGGTCATCAATGCCCGTGGCGACCAGGGCCGTCGCAAGCAAATCCTGCCGTTGCATGGCTCCGGCCTGCCGGCGTCACCTGCCAGGAAACCAGCATGAGCCTCATGAGCGAGCCCGGCGCGACCAAGACCTCGCGCTACCACATCGAAGACCGGCCACGCTTTCGCCCGGTCGACCTGCTGCGTCACTGGGAATACCTGCTGGCAGTGCTGCTGCTGGCAGTGCTGGCCATCAACGGCCTGCTGCTGCCGCATTTCCTGGACCCTTACAACCTGGCCGACAGCACCTTCAACTTCAGCGAAAAGGCCTTGATCGCGTTGCCGATGGCGCTGCTCATCATCTGCCGCGAGATCGATATCTCGGTGGCGGCCATCATCGCGCTGGCGTCAGTGGCCATGGGCGTGGCCAATCAGCATGGCGTGCCACCGGTCGGCCTGTTCGCGGTGGGCGTCGCCACCGGCACCCTGTGCGGCCTGCTCAATGGCGTGCTGGTGACGCGGCTGGCCTTGCCTTCGATCGTGGTGACGATCGGCTCGATGTCGCTCTTCCGTGGCCTGGCCAGCGTGGTGCTGGGCGACCAGGCGTTCACCAGCTATCCAGAATTGCTCAGCGACTGGGGACAAGGTTATTTCTTCGATGTCATTCCACGCCCGTTCGTGGTGTGGCTGGTGGTGGCGGCCCTGTTCGCGCTGGCGCTGCATGGCACCCGCTGGGGACGGCGCATCTATGCCATCGGCAATAACCCGGTGGCGGCGCGCTTCTCGGGCATTGCGGTCGACCGCTACCGCCTGGCCCTGTTTGCGCTGACCGGTGCCATGGCCGGCCTGGCCGCCTGCCTGCTGACCGGACGCATCGGCAGTACCCGCCCCAATATCGCCATGGGCTGGGAACTGGAAGTGATCACCGTGGTGATCCTGGGCGGCGTGAGCATCGCCGGCGGCATCGGCACCATCGGTGGCGTCATGCTGGCGGTGCTGACCATGGGCATGGTGACCTACGGTCTGGCGCTGGCCAATATCCCTGGCATCATCATGACCATCGTGGTGGGCGCGCTGCTGCTGGTGACGATTGCCGTGCCGCGCCTGCTCAGCGGCCGGCGCAGTCGTTGAGGCCGTGATGGAACAGATTGCGTTCACCATGCAGTTGCGTGCCGGATGCGCCGACGAATATCGCCGCCGGCATGACGCCATCTGGCCCGAGCTGGCCGCCCTGCTGCATCAGAGCGGGGTGCGCGACTACAGCATCTTCCTCGACCCCGACAGCGGCAAGCTGTTCGCCGTATTGCGCCGCACGCCACAACACGGCATGGACTGCCTGCCCCTGCATCCGCTGATGCAACGCTGGTGGACCCGCATGGCCGACCTGATGGAAACCGGCCAGGATTGCCGCCCCCTGACGCAGGACCTGGTGCCGATGTTCCACCTTCCCTGATCAATGCCACGATGACCGCAGCCACGATGACCGAAGCCACCGCCGTATTCGATATCGGCAAGACCAATGTCAAGCTGACCCTGGTCGACCACCACGGCCAGGAACTGGCAGTGCGCCGCCGTCCCAATGCGACACGACAGGACGGTCCTTACCCGCATCACGACGTCGCGACCATCGAAGCCTGGCTGCTGGAAAACCTGACGCAACTGGCGCGCCGCTGGCATATCGCCGCCATCGTCCCGGTCGCCCACGGCGCTACCGCCGCCCTGGTCGATGACGAGGCGCTGGTGCTGCCGGTGGCCGACTACGAACACGATTTCCAGCTGCCCGGCTATGACCGGCTGCGCGCCCCGTTCGAACAGACCTTCTCGCCGCGACTGGACCTGGGGCTCAACCTGGGACGCCAACTCTATTGGCAACAGCAGCAATTTCCGCAAGCCTTCGGCCGCGCGCGCCATGTGCTGATGTACCCGCAATACTGGGCGTGGCGCCTGTGCGGCGTGATGGCTGCCGAAGTCAGTTCGCTGGGTTGCCACACCGATCTCTGGCAACCCGGCCTGGCTCGTTATTCGACACTGGTGGAGCACTGCGGCTGGTCGCACCTGATGCCGCCGTTGCGCCATGCCTGGGACACGCTGGGCACGGTGCGCCCGGCGCTGGTGGCCAGCACCGGATTGCCGGCCGACTGCCGGGTGTTGTGCGGGGTGCATGACAGCAATGCCTCGCTGGTGCGCCACCTCGAACCGGGGCCGGACCGTGCGCGCATCGTGCTCTCGACCGGCACCTGGGTCATCGCCGCCGCCCTCGACGGCCAGCTCGCGCCGCTGCAGGAACACAGTGACATGCTGGCCAACGTCAATGTCGTCGGCGCGCCGGTGGCCTGCATGCGCTTCATGGGAGGACGCGAATTTGCGCAACTGGCCGGCGCCACCCATGCGCACTGCACGCTGGACGATCTGCAGGCGCTGCTCGATGCGCAAGTGATGGCGCACCCCTGCTTTGCCGAATGTGGCGGGCCCTTCGCGACACGCCAGGGGCGGATTACCGGTCAACTGGCCAGCGGGGCCATCAACCCCTATGCCCTGGCAACGCTGTATTGCGCATTGATGACCGACTATTGCCTGGAACAACTGCAGGCGCCGGGCGGGATCGTGGTCGAAGGCAGCTTTACGGCCAATCCGCATTTCGCGCCATTGCTGGCGGCGCTGACGCAACGGCGCGTCAGTTGTTCGCAGGACAGCAGCGGCACCACGGTCGGTGGCTGGCTACTGGGGCAATGGGGCAACGCCGGCGCCAGCGATCAGCTGGGCGCGGCGCTTGCCGCGCCAGCGCTGTCCCTGCCCGGCCTGGAACGCTATCGGCAAGCCTGGCGTACCGCGCTGGCAGAGCAGGATGCGCCGGTTGCCTGCGCAGTCAACTGAGGTCGCGCTCGATCAGTCGAGCTTGGGTGTCAGGCCCGGATCGCCCTTGGCCATCGCCTGGCGATAGGCAGGCCGTTCACCGAGTCGCTGCAGGTAGGCCAGGATGTGGGGATAGCCGGACAGGTCGAGCGGCTGGAACTCGCGCATGGTGCTCAGCGAGAACAGGCTCATCACATCGGCGGCGGTGAATTCGCTGCCGGCCAGGTAAGGGACCTGGCCCAGGCGCGCTTCCAGCAGCGCCAGCACGCGCTCGACGCGTTCGCGGGTAGCCGCCAGCAGCGGGTGATCGGACGCCAGTCCGGCCCGTTGCACCGTCATGTTGCGCAACATCACCGATTGCAGGTTGCCATTGGAAAAATGGAACCAGTACAGGTAGGCCGCGTAGTCAGGATGTTCCGGCGCCAGCTTGAGACGCCCGCCACCGTGCACCGTGATGATGTATTCGACGATAGCCGCCGATTCGCCCAGCAGCAGATCGCCATCTTCGATCACGGGCGCAGCGCCCAGCGGATGCAGCTGGCGCAATTCCGGTGGCGACAGCCGGGTGACCGGGTCGCGGGTGTAGTGCTTCAGTTCGTACGGCAGGCCCAGCTCTTCGCAGAGCCAGATGATGCGTTCGGATTGGGAAATGCCCAGGTGGTGGATTTTGATCATGTCGGCGTCAGGAGTGGTTGCACATCAAGGTTTCTTGGCGCCTGATTCTACCGGACCTTCGATGCTCACCCCCATCGCCTGGAACAGCGTGGCCGTATCGGCCAGCCGCGCCGCAGTCGCCCTGATTTCACTGACCCGCGCATCCAGGTATTGCCGCTCGCCGGCGCGCACCGCACCCGGTGGCACGGCACCCAATGCTGCGCGCCGCTGCGCATTGCGCCAGCCCTGCTCGCCATGACCGCGCGCGGCCGACGCCGCCTGCAGCGCATCGGCATCATGGGTCAGCGCCACCAGGCTGTCGGCCACGTTCTGGAAGGCATTCAGGACGGTCTGGCGATAGTTGTCCTCGGACGCCAGGAAAGCCTCTTGCGCGGCGCGCCGACGCGCACTCAAGGCGCCGCCGTGGAAGATCGGCTGGGTCAGCGATGCGCCGAGGCCCCACACCGCGCCCGCCGCTCCGGTGGCGCGCGCCCAGGTAAAGCCGGACTGGCCGAACGAAGCACTGATCGACAGGCTGGGAAACATCTCGGCCGTGGCCAGCGCGACTTCGGCTGCGGCCACCTTCAGCGCCGCGTCGGCAGCCAGGATGTCGGGACGCTGGCGCAGCAGGTCCGACGGTATCGACAGCGGCACTCGCTCAGGCAGGCGCAAGGCGGCGATATCGAGGTCGGTAGGCGCGGCGTCCGGCGTGCGACCCATCAACACCGCCAGCGCATGACGCATCGCCTGCCATTGCGAGCGCAAGCCCGGCAGGCTGGCGCGCAGCGATTGCGCGCTGGTCTGCGCGGCCAGCACCTCATCGACCGGCACCGCGCCCATGGCGGCCCGGCGCTGCAATTCACTGGCATCGCTGTCGGCCAGCGCCACCAGGCGTTCGGTGTGACTGACCTGGGCTGCCAGCGAGGCCGCATTGATGGCGGTGATCACGACATTGGCGGCCAGCGTGCGGCGCGCCGCATCGAACTGGTACGACTGGGCGTCGACCTGGGCCGCCAGGGCCGAGTTGGCAAAGCGTTCCACGCCGAACAGGTCGAAGGTATAACTGGCCCGCAATTGTCCCGAGAAGACGTTGTAGAGGTTGGTCGGTTGCCCGATATTGGGCAGGCCCAGCGCGCGCTGGCGCGTGGCCTGGCCAACGGCGTCGATGGTCGGCCAGAGCGATTCGCCCAATTGGGCGCGCAGTTGCTCCTTGGCGCCCGCCAGGCTGTGTTCGGCCTGCGCCAGCGAATGATTGTGCTGCAACGCTTCATCGACCCAGGCCGACAATTCGGGCGAACCATAGGCTTGCCACCACTGGGGTACAGCGCGCTGGCCCAGCTCGAAATGCTGGCGCGCGCCTTCCGGGCCGAACGATGCCGGCGTGGCTTCTACCGCGTAGTTGGCCGGCTGTGGCATGACCGGGGCATCACCGGTCGGACCCAGCGCGCATCCGGAAAGAACCAGCATGCCCAGCACCGCCACCCGCTGCAGCTTCATTGAATGGAGTGGTCGCATCAGTGGCTCCCCTGGGTTGCCGCGTCGCGGTGATGGGTTTCGTCGGGCTTGACCTTGTAGCACAGCGCATACAGGGCCGGCAGATAGAACAGCGTCAATACCGTGGCGATGGTGATGCCGCCCATCAGGGCGGTCGCCATCGGCCCGAAGAAGTTGCTGCGCAACAGCGGGATCAAGGCCAGCACCGCGGCCGCGGCGGTGAGCGTAATCGGGCGGAAGCGACGCACGGTGGCGCCGACGATGGCGTCGAAGCGGGCCCGGCCGGCGCCGATATCCTGCTCGATCTGGTCCACCAGGATCACCGAGTTGCGCATGATGATGCCCAGCATGGCGATGGTGCCCAGCATGGCGACAAAGCCGAACGGCTGGTGGAACAGCAGCAATGCGCCGACCACCCCGATCAGGCCCAGCGGCGCGGTCATGACCACCATCATGGTGCGACCGAAGCTTTGCAGCTGCACCATCAGCAGCAACAGCACGGCGATGATCATCAGCGGCATCTGGGCCGAGATCGATGATTGCGCCTTGGCGTTTTCTTCGACCGGCCCCCCGACGTCGATGCGGTAACCGACCGGCAGGTCGCGGCGCAGTGCATCGAGCTTCTCGTTGACGCTGTTGGTCACGTCGATGCCCTGTACGCCTGCCCGCACATCGGCCAGTACCGTGATGGTCGGCTGCCGGTCGCGTTCCCAGATCACGCCATATTCCAGCGTGTTATGGAATTGCCCCAGGGTCGCCAGCGGCACCGGGCCATTGGCCGTGGGCATGGCCAGCGTGGCCAGCCGCGACGGGTCGACCCGTTCGCTGCGCGGGGCCCGCAGGTCGACGCTGACCAGCTTGTCGCGTTCCCGGTACTGGGTCACGGTAAAGCCCGACAACTGCATGGCCAGGAAGTTGGAAATCTGCTGCGAGGTCAGACCCAGCTCGGCGGCGCGCTTCTGGTCCACTTCGAACGATACCGAGCGCTGCGCCGGTTCATCCCAGTCGAGCTGCACATTGATGGCGCGGCTTTCCTTGCGGATCTCGGCGGCGACCTGCTCGGCGATGGCGCGCACCTTGGGGATCTGTTCGCCGCTGACCCGGAACTGCACCGGGAAACCGACCGGCGGCCCGTTCTCGAGCCGCGTGATGCGGGTACGCAGGCCACTGAATTGCTCGCGCAAGGGTTTCTCCAGCGCCCGCGCCAGGGCCTCGCGGTCTTCCACCGACTTGGCCGTGACCACGAACTGGGCAAAGTTGGCGCTGGCCAGTTGCTGGTCCAGCGGCAGGTAGAAGCGTGGCGCGCCGGTGCCCACGAAGCTGATCACATGGTCGACCTCGGCCCGGTCCTTGAGCACGGCTTCCATGCGATTGGCTTCGCGCTGGGTGGCCTCGAAGGAGGCGCGTTCCGGCAGGTGCAGATCGATCAGCAGCTCGGGACGGTCCGAGCTGGGGAAGAACTGTTGCGGCACCAGGCCAAACGCCGCCAGCGACGCCACGAACAGCAGCGTCGTGGCCAGCACCACGCGGCCCCGATAGACCACGCACCATGCCACCATGCGACGCAGCCGGACGTAGATGCGGGTCTGGTAGATCGGATGATCGTGGTCTTCCTCGTCATGCCCGGCATGCGGATTGGCGGCGATCTCTTCGTCGCTGAGCGCGCCGGGTTTTTCCTTCAGGATGTGATAGCCCAGCAACGGGATCAGGATCACCGCCGCCAGCCACGACAGCAACAAGGCAATGGCCGAGACCTCGAAGATCGAACGCGTATATTCGCCGGTGCCCGACTTGGCCAGCGCGATCGGCAGGAAGCCCGACACCGTCACCAGGGTCCCGGTCAGCATCGGGAAGGCGGTGCTGGTGTAGGCGAAGGCGGCCGCGCGCCGCTTGTTCCAGCCCTGCTCGAGTTTCACCGCCATCATCTCGACGGCGATGATGGCATCGTCCACCAGCAAACCCAGCGCCAGCACCAGCGTGCCCAGTGACACCTTGTGCAGGCCGATGTCGAGCATGTCCATGAACAGCGCGGTGACGGCCAGCACGATGGGGATCGAGATCACCACCACCATGCCGGTGCGCAGGCCCAGCGATACCAGGCTCACCACCAGCACGATGGCGACCGCCTCAGCCACGGCTTCGAGGAAGTCGTCGACCGACTTGGCCACCGCATGCGGCATGCTCGACACCGGTGTCAGGGTCAACCCGGCCGGCAAACGCTTGCGCAACTCGTCGGTGCGCTGGTCCAGCGCCTGGCCCAGGCGGATCACGTCGCCGCCGGGTTGCATGGTCACACCGATGCCAAGCACCGGCTTGCCGTTGGAGCGCATTTCCTGCTCTTGCGGTTCGTCGTAGCCGCGCGTGACCTTGGCGATGTCGCCCAGCCTGAAATTGCGGTTGTTGATATGGATGATCTTGTCCGACAGCGACTGCATGTCGTTGAACTGGCCGGTGGGCCGCACATAGACGCGGTCATCGGTGGCGGTGATGAGCCCGCCCGGCACCACCGCATTCTGGCCGCCGATGGCATCGGCCAGTTGCTGCGGGCTGATGCCCAGGCGCGTCATCTGCGCATTCGAGATATCAATGTAGATGCGCTGGTTGCGCTCGCCGAAGTAATCGATCTTGCCCACGCCGGGCACCCGCAGCAGTTCGCCGCGCAACTGGTCGGCATAGTCGCGCAGCTGCGCCGGCGAGAAACCATCGCCTTCCAGCGCATAGATATTGGTATAGACGTCGCCGAATTCGTCATTGAAGTAAGGACCGTGCACGCCCTGCGGCAAGGTGGCGGCGATGTCGCCCACTTTCTTGCGCACCTCGTACCAGGTCTTGGGCACTTGCGCCGCCGGGGCGGTGTCCTTGATGGTGAAGAACAGCTGCGACTGGCCGGCGCGGGAATAACTGCGCAGGAAGTCGACGTCCGGGGTCTCCTGCAGCTTGCGGGCGATGCGGTCGGTGATCTGCTCCTGCACCTGGCGCGCCGTGGCGCCTGGCCAGTCGGTCTGGATCACCATCACCTTGAAGGTGAACGGCGGATCTTCCGACTGCGACAGCTTGCTGTACGACCCGATCCCGAGCAAAGTCACCAGCGCCAGGATGAACGTCACCAGCGCCTGATGCTGCAGCGTCCAGGACGACAGGTTGAAACGACCCGGGGCGCTCATAGTGCGAAGTCCTCGGCATGCAACGGCGCGATGGCCTTGACCTTTTCGCCGGCGGTGAGGGTATGCACGCCCTGCACCACCACCTGCTCGCCGACGGCCACGCCCTGGCTGAGCGAGATGCTACGCTCGCCATAGGCGGCCACGGTCACCGGACGCAGCTCCAGCTTGCCGTCCTTGCCAACGATCCACAGCGCCGGCTTTTCGCCCTGATGGAACAGCGCGGTCGCGGGCAGCACCGTGATCGGGGCGGCCGACTGGTCCTGGTTGGCGATCAATACCTCGCCGCTCATGCCCAGCAACACGGCGGCATCGGGTTGTTCCAGCGTGACCTTGACGCGATAGGTACGGCTCTGGGCATCGGCCGCCGGGCTCACCTCGCGCACACGGCCGTTGAAGCTGCGGCCCGGCAGGGCCGCCAGCGTGACGGTGGCCGGGGCGCCGGACTTGATGCGGGCGACCTGGCCTTCGGCGGCATCGGTGATGACATCCACTGCGCCGCTCCAGGCCAGCGAATACACCGCTTGGCCAGCCGCCAGCACGTCACCGGTATTTGCCTGCTCGGCGCTGATCACGCCATCGCGGTCAGCTACCAGGTCGGTGTAGTTACGCTGGTTGCCGGCCACGCCGGCACGCGCCTCGGCGGCCTTGAACTGGGCCAGCGCGGCGGCATGCGCGTCCTGGCTCTGTTCCAGCTGTTGCGCGCTGATGAGGTTCTCGCGCGCCTGGTCGGTGTCGCGCTTGAGCTGCTTGCCTGCGGCGTCGAGGTGCTGGCGCGCCGAATCGAGGTCGGCACGGGCGCTGGCTGCGTTATAGTCGGCATCGACCGGGTCCAGCCGCGCCAGTAATTGCCCCTTCTTCACCTTGTCGCCCAGGTGCACCCGGCGCTCCGAGAGCTTGCCCGCCACCCGGAACGACATCGCCGTCACGAAGCGCGATTGCACCTCGGCCGGCAGGCGCAGCGCTTGCGCGCCGTTGCGTTGCTGGGCTTGCAGCACCACCACTTCGCGGGGCGCATCGGCCACCGGTTCGGGCTTGCTGCAGGCGGCGAGGACGACAAACAGGGGCAGTGTCAGCAAAGCGCGCGCAGGCAGGCTGCGCGAGCGAAGATGGAAGGCATGCTTCACGACGTTCCTTTCGTGGAATGTGAATGTCCGGACTGGCGTGGGCGCCGAACCATCAAAACATAGTCTAAGTTTTTGGCATTCTAATTCAGTTATGAATTCGGATGCAATATTGTATTTGAATACGCACCTGTTAGAATTCGAGTCATGACACGCCAACGACTCAGCCGCGAGCAAAGCCGGGAGCAAACCAGGGAACGGTTGCTCGATGCTGCGCACTCGGTTTTCATGCAAAAAGGATTGGCGCTCACCAGCGTGGAAGATATCAGCGGCGCGGCCGGCTATTCACGGGGCGCCTTCTACTCCAATTTCGAAGACAAGACCGAGCTCTTCTTCGAGCTCCTGCGGCGCGAAGACGAAAGCATCGACCAGGACTTCCATCGCATGCTGAGCGGCCCCGTGGCCGACCCCGCCGCCTTGCAGGAAGAAGTCGCCAGCTACTACGCGAGCCTGTTCCGGGCAGACAAGTGCAGCCTGCTGTGGATGGAAGCCCGCATCGTCGCCCTGCGGGACGAAAAATTCCGGGCCGAATTCAACGGCTTCCTGGAAGAGCGTTACCAGCAGATCGCCGAATTCGTCGAGATCTATTCCAGGCTGACCGGCACCGTGCCGGCGGCCCCGCCGCGCGAGATCGCCATCGGCCTGATGGCCTTGTGCGAAGGGGTGAGCTTCTCGCATCGCTGCGCTCCCGACATGGTGGACGACAAGACCGCCGAATCGGTGTTGTCGTGGTTTCTCAAGGCGGCCATCGCAGCGCCGGCCAACTAGTTTTTTCCCCGGCACTACTTCCCCGCTCCCGTCACGCCCCCTTCACCGTACTGACTGAGATCAGTACGGATCGACCTCAACCGGCTGCAGCCACACCCCTCCGCCAACGACAACTTGCCACCCGGCAGGCGTCGTCACGCTCATCTTTCACGTGCAAAAAATTAATCCAGACCCTGAAAAGCAAACTGGTATAGTGATGATACCAGTTGCCGGAACTCGTCTTTTGTTAGGGAAAGCCGAGGCAGCAGGTCAATAACAGCGCACCGCGCAGCAATGCCCCAGAGCAATAGCAGAAGAACCAACAAACGGCAGCCAGGCGCACGCATGAGGGCGCAAGCCCCCGCATCCCTGGCGCACATATAAAAGATGAGGTTGTTGTTGAAGGGCAATAGCCTCGCAACCTGCCAGGAGACAGTAATGCAAACCAACCCGAGCGCGGTCGAGAAATCGGCCATCCGCAAGGTGGCGATGAGGCTCGTGCCTTTCGTCGGCCTGATGTTCTTCATCAACTTCCTCGACCGCACCGCCATCTCGTTCGCCGGCCCCAATGGCATGACCCGCGACCTGGCCCTGACGGCGGCCCAGTTCGGCTTCGCCGCCGGGGTGTTCTTCATCGGTTATGTGCTGCTGGAAATCCCCAGCAACCTGGCCTTGCACAAGTACGGCGCACGCCGCTGGCTGGCCCGCATCATGGTGACCTGGGGCATCGTCGCGCTGCTCTTCACCTGGGTCAGCAGCATCGAAGGGCTCTACGTGCTGCGCTTCCTGCTGGGCGTGGCCGAAGCCGGCTTCTTTCCCGGCGCCATCCTCTACCTGAGCCTGTGGGTGCCGGCCCGGCACCGCAGTCATATCCTGGCGCTGTTCTACCTGGCGCAGCCCCTGACCATCGTCATCGGCGCGCCGGTGGCAGCGCTGCTGATCGAGGCCCACGGCCTGTTCGGGCTGGAAGGCTGGCGCGTCATGTTCGCCGGCGTCGCGCTGCCGGCCATCGTGGTCGGGATCATCGCCTGGTTCTATCTGGCCGACTCGCCAGCGGACGCCAAATGGCTCACGCCGGCCGAGCGCAACTGGCTGACCCAGGCGTTGCAGGCCGAACACAGCGGCAAGCAATCCAGCCATACCTCCCATGCCGGCGCGGCGCTCAAGAATGGCCGGGTGTGGATGCTGGCGCTGGTGTACTTCGGACTGATCTACGGCCTGTACGCGCTGGCGTTCTTCCTGCCGACCATCATCGGCGGCTTCGAAACGCAGTTCGGCGCCAAATTCAACGTCTTCCAGAAGGGCCTGATTACCGCCATTCCGTATCTGCCGGCGGCCATCGCGCTGTTCCTTTGGAGCCGTGACGCCACGCGGCGCGGCGTGCGCAGCTGGCACGTGGGACTGCCGGCGCTGCTGGGTGCGATCAGCATCCCGATGGCGCTGTTCATGCAGAGTCCGGCCGCTACCGTGGCCGCCATCACCGTCACTGCCTGCGCCATCTTCTCTGCCCTGCCGACCTTCTGGTCGATTCCGGCGCGCTTCCTGTCGGGCGCCGGTGCGGCCGCCGGCATTGCGCTGATCAATACGGTGGGCAACGCGGCCGGCTTCATGGCGCCCTTCATCACCGGCGCCATCAAGGATGCGACCGGTTCCTACCAGGCGCCGATGTTCGTGGTGGGCGCGTTGATGGCGTTGTCGTCGGCCATCATCTTCGCCATTGGCGCCGGTGCAACGCAGGAGCAAGCCGAGTTGCAAGGCCGGGCCGTGGCCGAATGAGCGGCAGGCAATCAATTACCAATTCCTGAACGGAGATAAATCATGAAACAGAAAATTGCGCTATTCGGCGCTGGCGGCAAAATGGGTGTGCGTCTGGCCAAGAACCTGAAGAAGTCCGACTATCAGGTGGCCCACGTCGAAGTCAGCGAAGTCGGCCAGAAACGCCTGCACGATGAAGTCGGGGTTGCCTGCGTGAGCATCGACACGGCGCTGGATAACGTCGATGTCGTCATCCTGGCGGTACCCGACACCCTGATCGGCAGGATCGCCGCCGAGATCTCGCCCAAGCTGCGCGCCGGCGTGATGGTGATGACGCTGGACGCCGCTGCGCCGTTCGCCGGCCATCTGCCGGACCGGCCGGACCTGGTGTATTTCGTGGCGCACCCCTGCCACCCACCGATCTTCAACGACGAGAGCACGCCCGAGGCACGTCATGATTTCTTCGGCGGCGGCCATGCCAAGCAATCGATCACCAGCGCCCTCATGCAGGGCCCCGATTCGGCCTTCGACCTGGGCGAGGATGTCGCCAAGGTCATCTATGCGCCGATCCTGCGCAGCTACCGCCTGACGGTGGAGCAGATGGCGCTGCTGGAACCGGGCCTGTCCGAGACCGTCTGCGCCACCTTGCTGTACGTGATGAAGCAGGCCATGGACGAGACCGTGCGCCGTGGCGTGCCCGAAGACGCAGCGCGCGACTTCCTGCTGGGTCACATGAATATCCTCGGTGCGGTGATCTTCAATGAAATCCCGGGCGCGTTCTCGGATGCCTGCAACAAGGCGATCCAGAACGGCCTGCCGCGCCTGATGCGCGACGACTGGATCAAGGTGTTCGACCACGATGAAATTGCCGAGAGCATCCGCCGCATCACCTGAAGCGCATCACCCGGAGAGACAAGCATGGAACGCATCTACGCCACTTATTGGCTGGAAACCGGCGACGACCCCGCGCGCGCCGCCGAGGTCATCGCCGGCGAACAATCGAGCGGCACCTTCGTCGCCCTGGCCACCGAGACCCCCGAGCTGAAAGAGCGTTCGGGCGCGCGCGTGGAGCGCCTGGAGGTGCTCGGCGTCAGCAGCCAGCCCAGCCTGCCGGGCGGCATGCCGTCGGCGCGCTACACGCAGTGCGAACTGGAGCTGTCGTGGCCGCTCGAGAACACCGGCGCTTCGCTGCCGAACCTGATGGCCACCATCGCCGGCAACCTGTTCGAGCTGCGCCAGGTGTCCGGCCTGCGACTGACCAGCCTGAAGTTGCCGCCGGCCTTCGCCCGCGCCTATCCCGGCCCGGCGTTCGGCATCGCCGGCACGCGCCGCCTGACCGGCGTGGCGCACGGTCCGCTGATCGGCACCATCATCAAGCCCAGCATCGGATTATCGGTGGAAGAAACCGCGCAGCAGGTGCGTGAACTGGTCGCCGGCGGCGTCGATTTCATCAAGGATGACGAACTGCAGGCCGATGGCGCACGCTGCCCCTTCGATGAACGCGTGCGTGCCGTCATGGAAGTCATCAACCGACACGCCGAGCGCACCGGCAAGAAGGTGATGATGGCCTTCAACTTGACCGGCGACCTGGATCAGATGCGGCGTCGCCACGATCTGGTACTGGCCGAAGGTGGCACCTGCGTGATGGCCAGCCTCAACTCGATCGGCCTGGTCGGACTGCATGAACTGCGGCGTCATGCGCAGTTACCGATCCATGCCCACCGCGCCGGCTGGGGCTACCTCACCCGCAGTCCGCAACTGGGCTGGAACTACGCGCCCTGGCAGCAACTGTGGCGCCTGGCCGGGGCCGACCACATGCACGTCAACGGCCTGCGCAACAAGTTCAGCGAGCCCGACGACAGCGTCATCGCCGCCGCCCGCGCGGTACTGGCGCCGGTCATCGAAGGCGCCGACGTCACCCCGACCATGCCGGTGTTCAGTTCCGGACAGACCGGGCTGCAGGCCGCCGACACCTATGCTGCCATCGGTTGCGCCGACCTGATCCATACCGCCGGCGGCGGTATCTTCGGCCATCCGCAAGGCGTCTCGGCCGGGGTCGAAGCACTGCGCGAAGCCTGGGTGGCGGCAATGGAAGGCATTCCCCTGGCGCAGCACGCGCGTGACAACCGGGCCTTGCAAGCCGCACTCGGATTCTGGAAATGAGTGCCGGACACCTGCAGGAACAACTGCCACCCGGCCTGCTGCTGGCCTACTACGGCGACGATTTCACCGGCTCCACCGATGCCATGGAAGTGATGACGGCGGCGGGATTATCGACCGTGCTGTTTCTGCGCACGCCGGATGCGGCCATGCTCAAGCGCTTTCCCGATGCCCGCTGCATCGGCATCGCCGGGTCGTCGCGCGGTCGTTCGCCACAGTGGATGGAGCAGCATTTGCCAGCCGCCTTCGACACCCTGGCCGCGCTCAAGCCGCCGTTGCTGCAGTACAAGGTATGTTCCACCTTCGATTCGTCGGCCGACACCGGTTCGATCGGGCGCGCCGTCGACATCGGCGTGCGCCATATGCCTGGCCGCTGGTCACCGATGGTGGTGGGCGCGCCCCGTCTGAAGCGTTATCAACTGTTCGGCAACCTGTTTGCGGCAGTCGACGGCATGGGACACCGGCTGGACCGCCATCCGACGATGTCGCGCCATCCGGTCACGCCCATGGACGAAGCCGACCTGCGGCGTCACCTGGGTCGCCAGACCAACCGCCGCATCGAACTGATCGACATGGTGCAACTGCGCGATGGCGCGCCCGGTGCGCATCAGCGACTTGCCGACCTGGTCGCCTCGCGCGATGAGCCGCCACCGGTCGTGCTGATCGATGTGCTGGATGAAGAAACGCTGCGCGAGGCCGGCCGCCTGGTGTGGAGCAACCCAGGCGCGTTCAGCGCCTCATCTTCCGGCTTGCAATATGCGCTGGCCGCCTACTGGCGATCGCGCGGCTGGATTCCTGCGGCGCCATCCTTGCCGACCGCCGGCAGCGTGCCGGTGATTGCCGCGGTCAGCGGCAGTTGTTCACCCGTCAGTGCAGCGCAGATCAATTGGGCGCGCCGGCATGGCTTCGCTACCGAACGGATGGACTTGCCCGCCGTGCTGGACGCCACCACCCGCGAAGACGAACTGCAGCGACTGCACAACTTGGCCATCGAGGCCATCGACGCCGGTCGTAGCCCGTTGGTGTTTTCGGCAGAAGGCCCCGACGACCCCAGCGTGATCGCCTTCGACGACATCGCCGCCGGCGCCGGCATGCCCCGCGCCGATGCCGCGCGCCATGTCGGCATCGCACTGGCCGAGGTGATGCGGCGCATCCTCCAGGCCCGACCGGTGCCACGCATCGCCATTGCCGGCGGCGACAGCTCGGGCGAGGTTGCCAGCGCCCTCGATATCGTCGCCTTGTCGGTCTGCGCAGGACTGGCGCCGGGCGCACCGCTCTGTCGGGCGTGGTCAGACCAGCCGCATCGCGACGGTCTCGAACTGGTTCTCAAGGGGGGGCAGGTCGGCGCCATCAGCTTCTATGGCGATGTACTTGAAGGGCGGGCCGCGGCCTGAGGCGACCAGGCGATTATGGTAGAGTGCGCGACCAACGACACTCCAAAATCTGCCTGAGACCCGCCTTCCATGCCGGAACCGATACAACGACGCAAGTTATACCAGGAAGTGCTGGAACGGCTGATGGACCGCATCCATGCGGGTGAATTTCCACCAGACTCGCAACTGCCGTCCGAACGTGAGCTGATGGAGCAATACGGCGTCGGTCGCCCGGCCGTGCGCGAGGCCTTGCAGGCCATGCAGCGCTCCGGCTTTGTCGAGATCGCTCACGGCGAGCGGGCGCGTGTGGTCGATCCCACCGCTGATCGGCTGATCGCCCAGATCACGGCTGGCGCCCAGCACCTGCTGCGCACCAAACCCGACATGCTCAGGCACATGAAAGAGGCGCGGGTATTTCTCGAAACCAGCACCGCCCGCATGGCCGCCGAGCGCGCCACCGATGAGCAGGTGGCGCGGCTAAGGCAGGCCATTGCCGAGCATCGGGCCTCGATGGTCAATCTGGAAGAGTTCATCGAACGCGACATGGCGTTTCACCGCGAGATCGCCGACATCAGCGGCAATCCCATTTTTCCATCGGTGGTGGAGTCCATGTTCAAGTGGGCCAGCGAGTTCTACGCCACGCTGGTGCGGGCGCCCGGCGCCGAAGAGCTGACGCTGGCCGAGCACCAGCGCATCGTCGACGCGATCGCCGCGCACGACGGCGACGCCGCCGCCGAAGCGATGCGCGCGCACCTGACGCGGGCCAACGAGTTGTATCGCGCGCTGGGCCAGAACTGACCTACACGGCCACCGCCATGATGGTCGCCTGCATCAGCGCCACCACCTTGCGCTGACCATCCTTGATCGCCACCACCTCACCGTTGCAGATGATCAGCGTCCTGCCGGCATTCTGCACCCGGCCGATGGCCACGAAGTGCTCGCCGATGGCCGGTCGCAGCAGGTTGATCTTGAATTCAACGCTCACCACTTCGCACCCTGGCGGCGCCTTCGTCAAGGCCGCGTAACCACAGGCGCTGTCGAGAATGCTGGTGGTGGCGCCGGCGTGCAGGTAGCCATGCTGCTGGCTCAGGTGCGCTGAAAAAGGCAGTTCGATCTGCACTTCGCCGTCGCCCACCAACGCCAGTCGGGCGCCCAGCGTCTGCATCAGGCCCTGGGCGTTGAAGCTGCTACTGATACGTTGCTGTATGTCGCTCATCAGGGGACTCCCACGGTTGTCTTCAGGCCCCGCTCACAAGGACCTGGAAAGATTTCACAGTGGATTGTCGCTCATCCGCCCGCATGTGACTTGCCTGTCGGTGGCAAATGCAGGCGATAATGCGCCATCCCTCATTTCGTTATAATTTCCGCCATGCAAGACATCATCAGTGGATTCCTGCGCTTCCAGCAGGAGGTGTTCCCCGAGCGCAAGGAACTGTTCAAGACCCTGGCCAGCGGCCAGACGCCCAAGGCGCTCTTCATTTCCTGTTCAGACAGCCGCATGGTGCCCGAACTGGTCACGCAACGTGAGCCGGGCGAGTTGTTCGTGATTCGCAATGCCGGCAATATCGTGCCCTCGTTCGGCCCCGAGCCGGGCGGCGTCAGCGCCACCGTCGAATACGCGGTGTCGGCCTTGCAGGTGTCCGATATCGTCATTTGCGGCCACTCCGACTGCGGCGCCATGAAGGCAGTCGCCACCTGCGCCTGCCTGGACCACATGCCGGCGGTCAAGCACTGGCTGCACTACGCCGATGCCGCCCGCATGATCAACGAGTCACGCAATCACCCCACCGAACCCGAACGCATCGATGGCATGGTCCGCGAAAACGTGATCGCCCAGTTGAACAACCTGCGCACCCACCCATCGGTGGCCGTGGCGCTTGCGCAAGGCCGGGTCACCCTGCATGGCTGGGTCTACGATATCGAATCGGGTTCGATCGATGCGCTGGATGCGGCCTCGGGTAAATTCGTGCCGCTGGCGCAACATCCGGCCACCAAGGTCTAGATCGTTGTAGCGCCCGTAGCGCGCCAGGTCATCCGATCACTGCCCGTGATACCGGATGCGCGACAGGCTCACCAGGCAGGCGGCGCCGGCCAGCGCCGCCGAACAGACCAGCACCAGCTGATACGGGGCCGACGACACCGTCAGCAACAGCGCCACCACCGAGGCGCCCAGGCTCTGCCCCATCAGGCGTCCGGTGCCCAGCATGCCGCTGGCGCCGCCGGTGCGCGCACGCGGCGCCGAACTGATGATGGTACGGTTGTTGGGCGACTGGAACAGGCCGAAGCCGAAACCGCACACGGCAAAGATGGCGGCGATGACGCCGTCCGGCGTGCCCTGCCCCACCATCAGCAGCATCAGCAGGCCGATGCTCATGATCGCGAGACCACATCCTCCCAGCAGCCCGGCCGAGAAACGGTCGGAAAGCTTGCCGGCGATCACGCCGGTCAGCGCCACCGCAATCGGCCACGCCGTCAGCAGCAGGCCGGCGCGACCGGCGCCCATGCCCAGCTGGTTCTGCAACATGAAGGGCAACATCACGAAGCTGGCCATCTGCGCCGCAAACGAACAGAACGAGGTGCCGATCGATAACGCAAACAGCGGGATGCGCAGCAAATCCAGCGGCAGCATCGGCGCCGATGTGCTCTGCACCTTCAACAGCACCACCAGGCTGATCACCGTCAGCACCGCGCACACCAGCACTGTCGACCAGCCTTCGACGTGGCCGATGGCATCTATCGTGTACAGCAGCAGGCCCACGAACAGCATGCACACCACCGCACTCTTGTGATCGAACTGGCGACTGGACAGTGGATTGAACGGTAGCGCCCGGATACCGATGAAGAACGCAACAAAACCCAATGGAATGTTGATCAGGAACAGCCAGTGCCAGGACGCGAAATGCAGGATCGCGCCCGCCACCGTCGGCCCCAGCGCCGTGGCCGTGCCTGCCACTAGCGCGTTATAACCGATGGCGCGGCCCAGCATGCGGCTGGGGTAGATGAAGCGGATCAGCGCCGTATTGACGCTGAGGATGCCAGCCGCGCCCATGCCCTGCAGCACCCGTGCCAGGCTCAATTGCAGCATGGTGTCGCTGGCCGCACAGGCCAGTGAGGCGACGGTAAACAGCACCAGGCCGGTCAGGTACACCTTGCGATATCCGGCCACTTCGCCCAGCGAGGCCAGCGGCAGCAGGAACACGGCCAGCGCGATCTGGTAACTGTTGATGATCCAGATGGCATCGGCCTCGGTGGTCATCATGTCGCGCGCGATGGTCGGCAGGGCCAGATTGGCAATCGAACCATCCATCACCGCAATCGCCACCGCCAGGACCACCGTCGCGATGGCCAGAATACGCTGCCTGCCCGGCAGGCCGTCGATGTCTTGCATGGCGCTGATCTTTGCTTGCACTGTCACCCTCTGCTGTTTCCGTTGTTATATGCGATAAATCTTTTGCGCGGTGCCGCTGAACAGGCAACTGCGCTCCACAGGCGACATTATCGCAGTCAGTCGCTTGAATGCGTTCCAGACGCTGACATAACCGAACATGCCCTTGTCGACCGGGAAATTGCTTTCGAACATGCAGCGCTGTGGACTAAACAATTCGATGGCGGTCTCGATCCAGGGTTGCCACGCCGTTGCCAGCACCTCGGAAGCGGGAGGCATCTCAAGCAGATGAAAATCCCAGCCGCCGATGGGCATGCCAAGGCCGCCCAGCTTCAGGCACACATTGGGTTGCGCCGCGATGTTCTGCATCGCGGCGCGCCAGTGGCGATAGACCTCCTGCTGTCGTCCCCGGTAGGGTCCGGCGCCGAGCGGGCCGCCCACATGATCGAGCACGATGGTGGTATCGGGACAGGCGCGGGCCAGTGCCAGGACTTCGTCGAGCTGGGTGTGATAGGCCCAGACGTCCAGCGTCAAGCCATGCGCCGGCAATCTGCGGGCGCCGGCCTGGAACTTCGGCTCCAGCAACAGCCCCGGCGGGGGCGGCACGGGATTGCTGCGGATCGCGGCGTCGCCATGCCAGGCGGTGGTGTTGCGGATGCCGCGCAGGCGTCCATTGCCGGCGGCAGCCAGCGCGTCCAGCACCGGCGCCACCGCCTCGCCCAGCATCAGGTCGGCAAAGCCGACGATGGCCGCGCAGGCCCGGGCCGGGCCATGGCGACCCGAGGCCGATTCTGCCGCGATGCCATCGATGAATTCGACCTCGCCGACCGGCTGCAACGCCAGCGGACCATCCTGGCGATACATGGTGCGACATTGCACGAAGACGGTACCGACAACATTGTGGCCAGCGCCCAGATCGGCCGACAGTTCATCGAGCAGGTAGCGCCCGGTCGGTCGATCCCATAAGTGATGATGGGCATCGATGATCGGCAATTCCGGCTCAAGTGCTTCCTCTTGCCGCAGTGCCAGCCATGCCTGGCGCACATGCAGGTGCGGCGAAGCCTGATCAGCGCCCGCCGACATACTCGCAGTTAAGCTTTTGCAACGACTTCTCGACCCAGCTGCGGTCGCTGGTGCCGGCTGCAATGGCAGCCATCTGCGCTGCCTCGGCGTCGTTCTTGGCCTTGGCGGCGGCATACACCGCATCGATGTCTTCGAATGCCACGCACAGCAGGCCGTCGCTGTCGCCGACCATCAGGTCGCCGGGACGCACCACCATGCCATCGATGGCGATCGGCACGTTGATCTCGCCGGGGCCGTCCTTGTAGGGGCCGCGATGGGTCACGCCGGCGGCAAACACCGGAAAGTCGCCACTCTGGATCGCATCCAGATCGCGGATGGCGCCGTTGATGACAATGCCGCCCAGCTTGCGCTGGATCGCCAGCGCCACCATCAGTTCGCCGATGATCGCATTGGACAGGTCGCCACCGGCGTCGACCACCACGATGTCGCCCGGCTCGGCCATGTCGAGCGCCTTGTGCACCATCAGGTTGTCACCCGGACGCGACTTGACGGTGATGGCGGCGCCGGCCAGTCGGGCGCCGCGATGCAGCGCGCGCAGGCGTGCACCGCCGGCCGACATGCGCGACATCGAATCGCTGATGTTGGCCACCGGGATGGCGGCAAACTTTTGTACGACATCGTCGGCGACCTTGCGCTGACGTTCGAAAATACGAAATCCCACGGACACGATGCTCTCCTCTGGCTAGCGAAAAAGTTACCGCAGACTGCTGCAGAAACGCTGCACGCGGGTGCAGGCATCGCGCAGGCGCTCGGTCGAATCGGCATACGACAGGCGGAAATTAGGCCCCTGGCCGAAAGCGCTACCGTGCACCAGCGCCACGCCCTCGGCGTCCAGCAGTTCGGACACGAAGTCTTCGTCGGTCTCGATGCTCTTGCCACTCTCGGTGCGCTTGCCCAGCAAGGCCTCGCACGAGGGGAAGACATAGAACGCGCCCTCGGGCACCGGGCAATCCAGGCCAGGCGCCTGGTTCAGCATCGACACCACCAGGTCGCGACGCTCCTGGAACACCTTGCGGCTGTGATGGATGTAATCCTGCGAACCGTTCAACGCTTCCACTGCCGCCCATTGCGACACCGAGCAGGCGCCCGAGGTCAACTGGCCCTGGATCTTTTCCATCGCCTTGATCAGTTGCACCGGACCGGCGGCGTAGCCGATACGCCAACCCGTCATCGCGTAGGCCTTCGAGACACCGTTCATGGTCAGCGTGCGTTCGACCAGCTCGGGCGCGATCTGCGCCGGGGTGGTGAACTGGAAACCGTCATAGACCAGGTGTTCGTAGATATCGTCGGCCAGGATCCACACGTGCGGATGGCGCTTGAGCACCTCGGCCAAGGCTTCCAGTTCGGCCCGGGTGTAGGCGGCACCGCTCGGGTTGCACGGCGAATTGAACATGACCCACTTGGTGCGGGGGGTAATCGCCGCTTCCAGTTCTTCCGGACGCAGCTTGTAATTGTTGGCACGGCTGGCGCGCGCAAACACCGGCACCCCGCCACACAGGGCGACCAATTCCGGATACGACACCCAGTACGGCGCAGGCACGATGACTTCGTCGCCCGGGTTGACTGTCGCCATCAGGGCATTGGCGATGACCTGCTTGCCACCGTTGGAGACGATGGTCTGCGCCACCGTGTAGTCGAGCTGGTTCTCGCGCTTGAACTTGGCCACCACGGCTTCGCGCAACTCGGTGATGCCGGCCACGGCGGTGTACTTGGTCTGGCCACGACGGATCGCCTCGAAGGCGGCCTGCTTGATATTGTCCGGGGTATCGAAGTCGGGCTGGCCGGAGCTCAGGGCGATGACGTTGCGCCCCTGCGCTGCCAGCTCGCGTGCCTTCTGGCTGACGGCAATGGTCGCCGACGGTTTGATACGGGAAAGGGAATCTGAGATGAATGCCATGGTGGTCTCGTTGATGTCGGTCGGAATGGGGTTCGGTAATCAGGCGTGGCGGATATCGGCGACGAATTTCTGCGCACGCGGATGCTGCGGCCGCTCGAAGAAATCCTGTGGCGTGGCGCGTTCGAGCACTTCGCCATCGGCCATGAAGATCAGGCGGTCGGCCACTTCACGGGCAAAACCCATTTCGTGGGTGACGCAGACCATGGTCATGCCTTCGGCGGCAAGCTGCTTCATGACGTGCAGCACTTCGCCCACCATCTCGGGGTCGAGCGCGGAAGTCGGTTCGTCGAACAGCATCACCGGCGGCTTCATCGCCAGCGCACGGGCAATCGCTACGCGTTGCTGCTGGCCGCCCGACAACTGGCCCGGGAAGGCATCGGCCTTGTTGGCCAGGCCGACCTTGTCGAGCAGGGCCATGGCGGTGTCGCGGGCTTCCTTTTCGGACAGTTTCAGCACCCGCATGGTGGCCAGCATCACGTTGCGCAACACGCTCATGTGCGGAAACAGGTTGAAGGACTGGAACACGAAGCCGATGCGACTGCGCAGCTTGTTGATGTCGACGCCGTTGCCATGGACATCCTGGCCATCGACATAGATATTGCCGTCGTTGATCGGCTCGAGCCGGTTGATGGTGCGGATCAGGGTCGACTTGCCCGAGCCGGAGGGGCCGCAGACGATGACGACTTCGCCACGTTTGACCTCTTCACTGACATTGCGCAGGGCGTGATAGTCGCCGTACCACTTGTTGACGTTATTGAATCGGATCATCACGCACTCCTGAATTGACGTTTGTTTTTGATGCGGCGCTCGGCCACGCCGACCAGCGAACTGAGCGCATAACAGATGGCGAAGTAGATCAGCGCCAGCAGGAAATAAACCTGGAACGGCTTGGTCAGCAGCTGGGCATTGACCTGGTAGGCGGCGTAGGTCAGCTCGTTGACGCTGATGATGTAGGCCAGCGACGTGTTCTTGATCAGCGAGATGAGCTGGTTCAGGATGCTGGGGATCATGTTGAACATCGCCTGCGGCAACACGATCTCGCGCATGGTCTTGAAGTAGCTCATGCCCAGCGAACGCGAGGCCTCGACCTGGCCCTTGGGAATGGCCTGGATGCCGGCCTTGATCACCTCGCCCAGGAACGCGGTCTCATACGCGATCAGCGCGCAGATCAGGGTGGTGGTGCCGGAGATCGACTTGCCGGTCAGCAGCGGGACGATGAAGTAAGCCCAGAAGATCAGCATCAATACCGGCAGTCCGCGCACGGTGTGGACCAGCATCGCGGCAGGCGCGGCGATCCACCTGATGCTGCTGGTGCGCGCGATGCCGCACAGCACCGCCAGCGGAAACGCGCACACCAGGCCGGTGACCGCCAGGATCAGGGTCAGCGCCAGGCCGCCCAGCGAGCCGTGCGGGAACTCGCCGATCAGCAACTGCAAGCCGTAGGTCGACAGGATGGAAGTGAAATCACTGATCATTTCAACGCTCCCCCGACTTCAGATTGCGGTTGTTGTAATAGGCGCCGACGGCCATGATGGTCCACGACATCAGCAGGTAGAAGGCCGATGCCAGCGCAAAGGTCTCGAAGGTGCGATAGGTTTCGTTTTCGATCTGGCGGCTGGAATAAGTCATCTCGGCTACGCCGATGGCCATGGCCAGGCTGGTGGACTTGAACAGGCTCAGCGACTGGTTCACCAGCGGCGGCACCGAGATGCGGATCGCCTGCGGCAGCAGCACGTCGCGCATCGACTGCACATAGTTCAACCCGAGCGCGCGCGCCGCTTCCAGCTGGGTGCCGGCGACCGAGCGCATGCCGCTACGCAGGTCTTCCGACATATAGGCCGCCGAATTGAGCGAGATCGCAATCAGGGCGAAGATGAATTCGCCGTTATGGTTATTGATGAAATCGGTGATCACCGCCGGCAGCAGTTCGGGAATGCCGAAGTACCAGACGAAGATCTGTACCAGGCCGGGAACGTTGCGGTGGTAATTGACGAAGGCCGAGATCAGCCATTCGAGGGGGCGCAGGTGCAGCATGCGCAGCGCGACCAGGATGACGGCCAGCACGAATGCGCACACCCAGGCGGTGGCGAACAGCCACAAGGTGGTCAAGGCGCCCTTGATCAGCCAGTCCAGGTATTGGCCTTGCAAGACCGCACTGAAATCGAGATGCATGTTGATTTCCTTCCTGCGGGTTCTGCCTGCCGCGCCCATCGAACGCGAAACAATTCCCGCTAGTGCCAGGGCGGCAGAGGCCCCTGGGGACGCCGAAGCGACGGCGTCCCATTGAGTTATTGCATGCGAGCGTCAGGCTTACTCGAAGGCGCTGACCGGGGTCAGCTTCTTCTCGCGCACGATGTTGTACTTGGTGCCGGGGCCAAACCACTTGTTCCAGTTCTTGTCGATCTCGCCGGCTTTTTCCATCTTCTCGAGCGCTTCGTTGACGGCAGCCAGCAGTGCCGGCTCGCCCTTCTTGATGCCCATGCCGGTCGGCTCGAAGTAGAGCGCGCCTTCCAGGAACTTGTACTTGCCGCTGCCTTCGTTGACGAAGCGCACACCCGATGGTTGCGAGATCGCCAGTGCCTGCACCTTGTTCTGCGCCAGCGCCAGGAAGGCAGCCGGGCTATCCTGGAAGGTCAGGATGGTGGCCTTCGGAAACTGGCGACGGGCATACAGTTCTGGGGTCGAGCCCTTGTTGGCGCTGATGCGCTTTTCGGCGATATCTTCGATCTTGTTGAAAGGACCATCGGCATGGGCCACCAGCTTGATCGGCGTCTGGTAATGAATCGAGCTGAAATCGATCTGTTGCGCGCGTTCCTTGGTGTAGCCCAGTGCGGCCACCACCAGGTCGACCCGTCCCAGCGTCAGCTCAGGAATCCGCGCCTCGACGGACACACCCTTCTGTTCCAGTTTCACGCCCAGCTCACGCGCCACGCCGGCACACATGTCGACGTCGAAGCCGACCACCTGACGCGTTTGCGGGTCGACAAAGCCGACCGGCTCGCTACTGGTCAAGGTGGCACAGATGAGGGTGCCGCGGGCCTTGATATCGGCCAGTCGATCAGCGTGTGCGGCGGTGGAAAAAGCCAACGAAAACAGGGCTGCTGCCATGCCCAGATGCGTCTTCTTGATGAGTGCCAGTTTCATGTTCCATCCTTTCCCGGTGGTGAGTTTCAACAATCTCTGAAATAAATCATAATGGCGTTATGATTTCATAACAAGCAGTTTTTATCGTTATTTTTCAATCACTTAAGGGATGCATCGATGCAGTGCAAGAATCGTTGCCAAGCGCCCCCAGGCTCACCTTTGGGGTGCAGAAACGGGCTTCAAAAGCCTGTTTCTGGTGCGCTGCAAGAGGGATAAAAAGTGATACGCTCACCACAAATGCGAAAAACGAAATCAATTGATGAAAATGCTGAATGAGTCCCCGAAATCGAAGCTGAAGGACCAGGAGAACCCGCCTGATCGTACCGTGCTGGGCGCCGAACGCAGCCTGGCCATCCTGGCCGCCTTCATCGACGCGCCCGAGCGCTTCGGGCTGTCCGAGCTGGAAGAACGCACCGGTCTGTTCAAGAGCGTGATCCATCGTTACCTGATGTCGTTCATCAAGCAAGGCTTCGTGATCCAGCGCGCCGACAGCTCGTACCAGCTTGGCCCCAAGGCATATCAGTTAGGCAAAGCCTTCGAGGCGCGTTTCGACTATGCCGACTTCATCATGCCGACGCTGGAAAAGCTGGTGAAGGAAACCGGCGAAAGCACGGCCTTCTATATATCCCAGCAAGACCAGCGGCTCTGCCTGTACGCCGCCGAGTCACCCGAGTCGGTCAAGGCCACGGTCAAGGCCGGTTCGCTGTTTGCGCTCGACCAGACGTCTGCGTCCCAGGTATTGCGCTTCTTCTCGGTGCCGGGAAACGCCGCGCGTTCGGGCGGGCGATATGTCGCCATCTCGGTCGGCATCAACAATGCACATTCGTCGTCGATGTCGACGCCGGTCTTCGGCGCCGGCGACCGGCTGGTCGGTGCGATGACGATCTTCGGCTTGTCGTTGCGGTTCGATCCCGCGGCCAGCGCCGTACTGCGGGGCAAGCTGCTCGAACTGGCGCAGGAATTGTCGGCCCGACTGGGCGCTTCGCCCCGGGTCTATGTCAATCCGGGCAGTGAGGTCTTCGACGAAGCGGCCACGCTGCAGGCGATGTCCTGAGGCACATGCAAAACGGGCCCCTGAGGGCCCGTTCGCAATAACGTTAACGCATCGGCCCCTCGGGCCGATTTGACTTAGTTTGCCGTCGGCATGGCGAAGTCAGCGCCCTTCTTGATGTTGTTGGGCCAGCGTTGCATGATCGACTTCTGGCGGGTGTAGAAACGCACGCCTTCTTCGCCGTAAGCATGGGTATCGCCGAACAGGCTCGACTTCCAGCCGCCGAAGCCATGCCAGGCCATCGGCACCGGGATCGGCACGTTGATACCGACCATGCCGACCTGGATGCGACGACCGAATTCACGCGCCACGCCGCCATCGCTGGTGAAGCACGATACGCCGTTGCCGAACTGGTGCTTGTTGATCAGGTTGACCGCGTCATCGAAGCTGGACACGCGGGTGCATGACAGCACCGGGCCAAAGATTTCTTCCTGGTAGATCTTCATCTCTGGCGTGACATGGTCGAACAGCGTGCCGCCGACGAAGTAGCCGCCCTCATGACCGGCCACCTTGTGGTTGCGACCATCGAGGATCAGCTTGGCGCCCTGCTCCACGCCCGAGGCGATATAGGACTCGATGCGCTGCACCGCTTCACGGGTGATGACCGGGCCCATCTCGGCTTCAGGATTCATGCCGTTGTCGATCTTGAGCTGACGTGCGCGCTGGGTAAGCATCGGCAACAGGCGTTCGCCCACATCGCCCACCAGGACCGCCACCGAGATCGCCATGCAGCGCTCGCCGGCCGATCCGTAGGCCGCGCCGATCAGTGCATCGACGGCCTGTTCGAGATCGGCGTCGGGCATCACCACCAGGTGATTCTTGGCGCCGCCCAGTGCCTGGTAACGCTTGCCGAAATGCGTGGCGCGCTCACCGATGTAACGTGCGATCGGGGTCGAGCCGACGAAGCTGATGGCTTGCACGTCAGGATGCTCGAGCAACGTGTCCACGGCTACCTTGTCACCCTGCACCACGTTCAACACGCCTGGCGGCAGCCCGGCTTCGGTGAACAGCTTGGCCATGAAGATGCTGGCGCTCGGATCGCGCTCGCTGGGCTTGAGGATGAATGCGTTGCCAGCGGCGATGGCCACCGGGAACATCCAGCACGGCACCATGCACGGGAAGTTGAACGGCGTGATGCCGGCCACTACGCCCAGCGGCTGGCGCAGGGTCCAGTTATCCATGCCGGTGCTGACCTGGTCCGAGAAATCGCCCTTGAGCAGTTGCGGGATGCCACAGGCAAATTCGATGATGTCGATGCCGCGCGCCACTTCGCCCTGCGCGTCCGAAAACACCTTGCCGTGTTCGGCGGTGATGATCGCAGCCAGCTCATCCTTGCGCTCGTTCATCAGCTGCAGGAACTTGTTGACGATGCGCGCGCGCCGCACCGGCGCCATGTCGCCCCAGGCCGCCGCTGCCTTGACGGCCGAGCGTACCGCTGCATTGACTTCCTCGGGCGCGGCCAGGGCCACCTTGCGGGCAGCCACGCCGGTGGCGGGATTGAAGACGTCTTGCGAACGACCACTGGCGCCGGCCACGACCTGGCCATCGATATAGTGTTCGACTGCTTGCGACGATGCGTATGCTGCGATCTTGTTCATTTGACATGTCTCCGATGTGAGGGTGATGACGAATAATGTCTCTTTTGCGCCATCAACTCAATATTCTAAAATTTGATTCATTGTTAAATTTTATGAACAATAGCGTTTATGGATAAATTAAACGGCGAGCCCCTCTGGAGTCATATCTTCACCTTGATCGTGCTGGGCGAGATGGGCAGCTACACCGCCGCCGCCACGCGCCTGGGGGTAACTAAAAGCGCCGTCAGCCAGCGCATTGCCGAGCTTGAGCGGGCGGTCAAGATCGAGCTGGTGCAACGCACCACCCGCAGCGTGCGCCTCACCGCCGAGGGCATGCGCTTCATCGAAGCCAACAAGGCGTATTACGAAGGGATCGACCGCAACTTCCAGGAGCTGTGCGATTCGATCCGCGAACCGCGCGGCATCGTCAAGGTGAGCGCGCCGGTGGCATTGGGCCGGCAACAGATCGTGCCGCGCCTGGCGGCTTTCCTGCAGCAGTTTCCCGATGTACGCATCGAACTCGAATTGAGTGACCAGTTGGTCTCGCTGGCCAAGGAGGGGTTCGACCTGGCGATCCGGCACAGCAATTCGGTGCCGGATACCCATGTCGCCTGGACCTTGTGCGAAACGCGTGCCGTGCTGGTGGCCTCGAAGGCCTACCTGAAGCGACGCGGTACTCCCGCCACGCCACAGGAACTGGCAGAGCACGAATGCCTGCACTACCTGCGTCGCGGGCAAGTCCCGATGTGGAGCTTCGCGCATCGCGGGCGTAGCGACCAGCAGGTGAGCGTGCCGCTGCGCGGCCCGATGGCCACCAATAACAGCGAGGCCTTGCGTGAGTGCGCGCTGGCTGGATTGGGGATCACCCTGCTGCCCGACTTCTCGGCGCAGCAGGATTTGCGCAGCGGAAAGCTGGTGACGGTGCTGTCGGACTGGACGTCGGTGGGCACCTTCGGCGACCGGCTGTATGTCATCCGTCCATACAGCCCGTACATCTCGCGCCCGGTGCGCGAGTTCATCGATTACATTCGTGCTGCGCTGGGTGGGGGGTTTTCTTCGCAGTGACGAAGGTGGGGTGGTGGGGGAAAATTTAGGTACAACCAACCTCGTCGTCCCGGCGCAGGCCGGGATCCAGTGACTTTAGTGATGCCTCGTAGTCCGCTGAAAGACGCTGGGTCCTGACTTTCGTCAGGACGACGGTGATAGGGGAAAACGCTTAGGTACAACCAACCTCGTCGTCCCGGCGCAGGCCGGGACCCAGTGACTTTGGTAATGCCACCAGTCCGCCGAAAGACGCTGGACCCTGACTTTCGTCAGGGCGACGGAGGCGACTCTATCGAATGACCGTCTGCCAGCTTCAATAACACTTCCGTCAACACCCGCGCCCCGGCAGCCGCATCGGCCGACGTGATCGATTCGGCTTCATTGTGGGTAATCCCGAGATGACAGGGAATGAAGATCATCGCCGATGGACAGACCTCATGCAGATACCTGGCGTCGTGTCCGGCAGTGGACAAGATGTCCTGCCAGGTCACGCCAAGCGTATCCGCCGCCGAGCGGATCAGCTCGCGCATGGCGTCCGGAAACTCCAGCGACATCGCCGTCGATAATTCCTTGACCAACACCTCGCACACCCCGACATTGGCCTGGCAAATGGCGTCGATGGCATCGCCCAGTTCACGCAGCAGCGCCGACTCCGGATGCCGCAAGTCGATAGAGAACGTGACGCTGCTGGGCACCACCGATGGCGCATTGGGCGTCACCGTGAAACGGCCCACGGTAAATTTAACGATATCCTCGGCGTCGTGCATCCGTTGCGTCAGCGCCCGCACTATATCGAGCGCGGCCAGCAAGGCGTCGCGTCGCTCGGCGCGGGTCGAGGTGCCGGCATGCGCCGCCTCGCCCTGTACCGTGACCTGGAAGGTGCGCTTGCCCTGGATGCCGGTGACCACGCCGATGGTGGTGCCGTTGCGTTCCAGTAGCGGCCCCTGCTCGATATGCGCCTCGACATAGGCGGCCAGCTTGCCGCCCACCGGACGCAGTGCCACATCGTCCAGCGCCACGGCGGCATCGGCCAACGCGCGCTTGACGCTGATGCCGCGACCATCGACGACCGGCTCGATATCGCCCAGGCCACGGGCGCCGGCAAATACGGCCGAACCCATCATGCCGGGCGCGAAGCGCGAACCCTCTTCGTTCATCCAGGCCACGACTTCGATGCTGCGACGGGGCGTGATGCCCGCCGCATGAATCGCCTCGCAGGCTTCCAGCGCCGCCAGCACGCCATACACGCCGTCGTACTTGCCACCGGTCGGCTGGCTGTCCAGGTGCGAACCCGACATCACCGCCGGCGCATCAGGATCGCTGCCGGCCAGCCTCAGGAAGACATTGCCTGCTGCGTCGCGCGACGCATGCATGCCGATCGCCTGCCCCCATTGGATCAATTGCCGGCTGGCGACGAAGTCTTCAGCCGACAGCGCCTGCCGGTTGACCCCGCCATGCTCGGTGCGACCGATTGCCGCCAATTGCTCGTGACGCTGCCAGAGCCGTTGTTCGGACACCTGTGCGGAGACCCTGCTCATGATGTCTTCATGATCTGCGATGGTTGCGAGCGCGGGTCGCGCGGCAGCCAGGCGTTCTGCGCCACGCTGGCCAGGAACTCGGCCACCAGCTGGTTGAACAAGGCCGGATCTTCCAGGTTGAGCGTATGCCCGGCCTTGGGCATCACCGCCAGACCCGACGCGGGAATGGCGCGCTTCATGAAGATGCCCGGTTGCAGGCAATGGTCGTCTTCATCGCCCACCACGATCAGGGTCGGCACCGGCATGGCCTTCAGTTCGGCCTCCAGATCGTACAGCGACGGCCGGCGCGCCTGCACCCCGCGCATGGTCATGGCCGAGCCGAACGCGGAGTGCTGCGACAGGTAATCCTGAAATTCCTGCCAGCCGCGCGGGTCCTTCTGCAGGAAAGGAATGCGCGAAGCCGCCAGCGAATACGTCTTGGAAAACTGTTCAGCACCCTGTTTCTCGAACTGCGCCGCCACTTCCAGCGAGACGTCGCGGAAGTAGTCTTCGTGTTCCTTCTCGGCGCCATAACCGGCGCCCGCCACCACCAGCGACAACGCGCGCTGCGGCGCGATCAGGCCGAAGTGCACCGTCGCGAACCCGCCCATGGACAAGCCGACGATGTGCGCCTTATCGATACCGAGGGAATCCAGGACATCGCGGATATCTTCGGCCGCGCGACGCTGCGAATACGCGTCGATGTTGTCCGGCACGGCCGACGGCGGATAACCGCGGGCGTTGAAGGTAATGCAGCGGTAGCGGCGCGAAAAATAACGCACCTGCGGTTCCCAGCTGCGCATGTCGCCGCCGAACTCGTGGACGAAAACGATGGCTTCGCCGCTGCCGGCTTCCTCGACAAACAGCTCGACCTGGTCGCTGGTGGTAATGATGGGCATGTCGGCTCCGTTCAGAACAGGTCTTTGGGGACGTCGATGGTGCGTGCCAGCTCGACCATCTCGGGCAACAGATCGCAGAAACGATCGGCCCATTCCTCCGGCACGGTCAGGCTGACCTTGACGAAGCGATCGCCAAACATCTTGGTGTGGTAAGCGCCCTGGCGAATCATCACACCGCGCGTCTGGTAAGCCGCCACCAACGCTTCGGGCTTGATGCCTGCGCCGATGGTCTCGATGATCAGCAGGTTGGCCTGGGACGGATAGACCGGCACCGCAAAGCCAGGAATCTTCAATGCCGCCTCGGCCACCACCTGCTGGTTGCGACGCTGGCGACGCCAGATTTCGGGGAACCACTCGGCCTTGCTCTTGAGGCCGGCAATCGCGGCCCGCTGCGACAGCACGTTGCTGCCCAGGTTGTTCGGCGGCGCAGTGGCCAGCAGCTCGATGATGTCGGCGTGCGCCAGCACCGCGCCCAGGCGCATGCCCGCCAGGCCCAGCCACTTCGAGAAGCTGTAGATCTGGATCGACTTCTCGGGGTAGAACCGGAAGGCCGGCGTGAAACTCTCGGCAAAGCTGCTGTAGGTCGAATCGTGGATCAGGTAGGCGCCGACCGAACGGGCGATCTCGGTGAAGGCGCGGATCTCTTCCTCGGTATGGCAGGTACCCAATGGGTTGTTAGGATCGACCAGGTAGATCACGCGGGTGTTTTCATTGACGGCGGCACGCAACTGTTCCACCGTCAGCTTGTAACCCTGCTCGGCGCTGTAGATCGGCAACTCGATCACGTTGGCGCCGGCCTTGCGGGCAAAGTGCATCGGCCACGCCCAGCTGGGATTGGTGGTGACGAAGTCGGTGCCGGGCTTGCAGATGTTGCTGCAGACGTTGTACAGCGCCTCGACCGCGCCATCGGTGACCAGCACCGATGCCTCGGGGATGCCCATGTCTTCGCGGATCAGACGGCGCAGTTCCTCGAAACCGGCCGGTGGCGCATAGGCGTGATACTCGCCGCTGTCGATGGCCTTGATCACGGCCTCGCGCACCGACGAATGCGGCGCATAGTGGTTGGTGTTCTGGCCCAGCCACATCAAGCCCTCGGTGTTGCACAGCTTGTCGAAGTACTGGTTGCGAATCTCAAAGGTCTTCATGGTTTTTCCTAAACGTCGAGGCGAAGTTTGTCCATGGAGCCGTCTCTACGGCCCCTCTGGAAGGGTCCTGCGATGGTTCGTCGTTAAACTTTTCGCTGTTACACCACGCTGCGACGCGAGGCGATGCCACCGTCGACCGTAAATACGGTGCCGGACGTATAGCCCGAGCGGAACGAAGCCAGAAACAGGAACAGGTCAGTGATCTCGTGCACCTTTGCCGGGCGCTTCAACGGATACTTCTCGAGCAATTCGTCGTAGCGTTCGGCATCGCCCAGCTTGTTCTGGGCGAACTTCTTGAGCATGTTGTAGATGCGGGTGGTGTCGACCGGGCCCGGGTTGACGCCCACCACGCGAATATTGTCGTCCAGGCTGACACCGCCCAGGGCGCGCGTCATGGCCATGATCGACGCGTTGCCGGCAGCGCCTTCGATATAGTTGGGATCGCACACCTCGCCGCCGTTGCCGATGTTGTTGAGGATGACGCCGCCGCCACGCTGCTTCATCTTCGGATACACCAGGCGGATCATGTCGGCATAGCCGAAGCCCTTGAGCGCCCAGCCGTCGCGCCACTTCTCGGGCGCGATATCGAACAGCGTGCCGCTGGGGATGACGCCCGCGTTGTTGATCAGGATATCGATGTCGCCCGCCTCGTCGACGATCTTCTCGCAGGCGCCGGCGGCGGTCATGTCGGCCGCCGTATAGGTAACCTTCACCTGAAAGCGCTCGATCAGCTCGGCCGCCATTTCCTTCAACTTGTCTTCCGAACGCGCTGTAAGGTGCAGGTCGCATCCCTCTTCGGCAAACGAATGCGCCAGCCCTTCGCCGATCCCCTGCGAAGCGCCGGTGATGAGCACCTTGTTACCCGTCAATTGCAAATCCATCATGATTGTTCCATCCGTATTTTGTTAGCGATTGAAAGTTGTCTGTGCCGCTGTCACTGATCCGGATTCATGATGCGCGGCAGCTGCGCAATGAAGTCGATCATGTCGTCACCCAGCAGGCTCACGTGGTCCGACGCCGCAGCGGCAGCGGCCTTCGGGTCCTTGGCCTGGATCGCCGCGATGATCTGCGCATGCTCGACCAGGGTGGCCTGCATGCGACCTGGCAGATAGGTCACGTGCTTGCGATACATGGATACACGACGGCGCAACTGGCGCGTCTGGTCCACCACGAACTCGGTATGCGATGCGTGGTACAGCGCGTCATGGAATTCGGCATTGATGGCGTAGAACTTCTCGGGGTCGGCATTGACGATCTCGGCCTCCAGGCGCTTCTGGATATCCAGCAACTGCGCGATCTCGTCAGGCGTGGCGCGGCGCGCGGCATAGCGGGCGCACATCCCCTCGAACATGGCCATGGTGTCGAACATTTCCATCAACTTGGGGATAGACAGCACCGACACCCACACGCCCTGGCGCTGGCGCACCTCCAGCAGACCGGTCGCCACCAGGGCCTTGATGGCCTCGCGCATGGGCGTGCGCGAGACACCGAATTGCTGGATCAGGGCCTGCTCGTCAAGCCGGGTTCCCGGGCGCAGCAAGCCGCTGACGATCATTTCTTCCAGCGCATCGCGCAACTGGTCGGAGCGGCTTTCGCGGGCGGCATCCATCGGTTCGAATGGGTTGGACGAAGATTCGGTTGGTTCAATGTGCATGATTTACTCACTACTTTTTATCGTTATTGCCCGCTGCCAGGCCAGGCAGCTACTCAATTCCACCAGATGGTTTTTCTCAACACGCCCACCAGCATCGCGTACAACAGCAGGCTGGCCATCGACGACAGTGCCACGGCAGCCCACACGGTGGTCGAATCCATTTGCGCGGTGGCCTGATAGATCACCTGGCCGATACCGGCATACGCGCCCAGCATCTCGGTGACGATCACCACCACCGTGCTGCGCGCAAAGCCCACCCGCAAGCCATTGGCCAGCGAAGGCAGCGCGGCCGGCAGGCGCAGGCGCCACAGGATGGCCAGGCTGCCGGCGCCGAAACTCTTATAGAGATTGACGTGCGCCTCTTCCGGGCGGCGCAGGCCGGTCAGGGTATTGATCAGCACCGGAAAGCTCACGGCCAGCGCGGCGATGGCCACCTTCGAGCTCATGCCCACGCCGAACCAGATCAGTGCCAGCGGCACGAAAGCGACCGTGGGCACCATGCTGACGGCCACGGCCACCGGCATGATCAGGGCCTCGGCCGGCTTGACCTGCATGACCAGGATCGCCAGCACCACGCCGATGGCCGAACCGATCGCGAAACCGGCGACGGTCTCGGCCATGGTCAGGCCGAGGTGACCCAGCATCTGCGTGATGTTGCCGACCACGTGGGAGGCAATCAGGGTCGGCGTCGGCAATACGAACACCGGCACCTGCATCACCGTCACCACCAGTTGCCACACGATCAGCGCACCGGCGATGGCCAGCAGGACCTGTGCTTGCGATGCCAGGCGATTCATTCGATTCTCCACCATACGAACTTCCTCTCGAACAGGCTCACCAGGCCGTACAGCACGCTGCCCAGCAAACCCGTGGCGATGATCAACACCCACACCCGCAACACGTCTTCCACGTACAGGGCCTGCAACAGCATCACACCCAGCCCTACCGTATCGCCAAACCACTCGCCGACGATTGCGCCCACCAGCGCCAGTGACAGGCCGGTCTTGAGACCGACCATGATGGCCGGCAAGGCAGTGGGCAACTCCACCAGGCGAAACACCTCCGCCTGCGATGCGCCGAAACTGCGAAACAGATCGATGCGCTGGCGGTCGCCCATGCGCATGCCATGCAGGGTGCTGACCGAGATCGGGAAGAACGCCAGGAAGAACGAAATGAACACCTTCGCCATCAGCGTGTTACCAAACCAGATCACCACGATGGCGCCGAACGCCACCACCGGAATCGTCTGCAAGGCCACGAAGATCGGAAACAGCGAGCGTTCGAGCCAGCCCACCTTGGCAAACAAGATGCCCCACACGACACCGAACACGATCGCCAACAAGAAGCCCAGCACCGCTTCCCATCCGGTATGCAGCACGCTGGCCAGCAACTCGCCGCTGACCGCCTGCGCGTTATGCAGGATCGGGCCCAGCGCCGGCAGGTAACGATCCGGCACCGACAGCGCCGGCACGATGAAGGCCCATGCCAGCAACAGCAGGATCGGCGCGACGAGCGCCCGGGCGAGACCCTTCGTGGTCATTTGCTGCTTCCTTCGAAGGACTTGAGGCTCTCTTCTTCCACCACCGCCAGCAAGCGTTTCTTGATGGCCGCAAAGGCCGGCGTGGTGGCCACCTCGGCCTCGCGCGGACGTGGCAGGTCGATGCTCTCGCTGTACTTGATGGTGCCGGGGCGGGTCGACATCACGGCCACCTTGTCACCCATGAAGATGGCTTCATCGATATCGTGGGTAATGAACAGGACCGTGCGCTTGTGATGGGCCCAGATATCGAGCAGCCAGCGCTGCATCAGCGAACGGGTCAGGGCGTCGAGCGCACCGAAGGGTTCGTCCAGCAGGATCAGGTCGCGCTCGAACAGGAAGGTGCGCATCAGCGCCACGCGCTGGCGCATGCCACCCGACAGTTCATGCGGATACTTGGTCTCGAAGCCGGCCAGGCCGAATTCGGCAAACAGCGCCCGCGCCTTGTCGCGCGCATCCTTCTTGCGCATGCCCTCGACTTCGAGGGCCACGATGGCGTTGTCCAGCACGGTGCGCCAGGGCAGCAGCAAATCGCGCTGCGGCATGAACGATACCTTGCCCAGCAACTCGCCATGGCGCTGCTCGCGACCGGCAAAGACGATGCCACCATCCGAATCGGGCGGCAGCAAGCCCGCAATCATGTTGAACAGGGTCGACTTGCCGCTGCCCGAGGGCCCGATCAGGGTCACGAACTCGCCCTTCTGCAGCGACATGTTCACGCCCTTGACCGCCACCACCTGGTTGGCGCCTTCGCCGAATCGCTTGGAAAGGTTGACCAGCTCGATCAAGGGATGCTCGGCCGGCGATGCTTGCATCACGCTCATGGCAGCTTGTACTCCGCAGGCACCTTGTCCCAGAACTGGTTGGTAAAGGCGGGCGCGACATCGATGGACGACTTCAGGGCCTGGTACTTCAACAGGTTGGCATTGGTGATGGTAGCCGCTTCCAGGTCAACCCAGCCCAGGCCCTTAGTCTTGCCCTGCGCGGCCTGCATCAGTTGCGCATAGGCCGCGAGCATGTTGGTCTGGTGGCTCTTATTGAGCCCGGAGCCGTTCTTCATCACGATGTCGACCGCCTCGGGCTGGTTCTGGATGGCGTACTTCCAGCCACGCAGCGTTGCGTTGAGGAAGGCCTGCACCACCTCGGGCTTTTCCTTGATCATCTTTTCGGAGGTGATGATGGCGTTATCCTGCACCCGCACGCCGTAGGCGTCGGCACGGAAGATGTTGACCGGGACATTCTTGTCCTTCAGCACCAGCAATTCGTTATACATGGTGACGGTCGAGACATCGTACTTGCCGTCGATAAAGGGCTGCATCGAGAAAGGCTGCGAGACGATGCTGACCGATTTCTGGTCCACGCCTTCGTTGCCGAGCGCCGTGAAGAGCTGGTATTGCGAACCGGTGAACCAGGCCGATACGGTCTTGCCGCTGAAGTCCTTGACCGACTTGATGGTCGAGGCCTGGTGCGACACGAAGGCGTAGGGTGTGGTTTGCAGCGTCATGCCGATGGCGACGATCGGCAGTTTCTTTTCGCGTGCAAACAGGATCGCGTCGGTCGCGCCCGAGACCGCAAAGGTATCGGCGCCGGAACCGACCAGGGTCTCGGTCGAGATATTAGGACCACCCGGATTGATCTTCACGTCCAGGCCTGCCTGCTTATAGAAGCCCTTTTCCAGCGCCACGTAGACACCGGCGAACTGGGTCTGCGTGACCCAGCGCAGGCGCACGGATACAGACTCTTCGGCATGCGCGCCGGAAGCTGCCATCAGCGACATCACGGCCGCAGCGTATACAAGACCTTGCTTAACAAATCTCATAATTTCCTCCTGGTATCCAATGAACGAAAGATTGCATCCTCTTTGCTCATCTAGCATTTAGCGTGCCATGTCCTTTTGGGGTACTGGCCGTGTTTTATGGTTTGAATATGCACCAAGTCGGATTGAATATCCAATAAATGCACTTTCTGTATGCAGAGTTATAGCTCTCGTAGTGCAAAGCTACAAGAACGGATACTTGAGAAGTTTGAATGCGAGGGAAAAAACTTAATCTGTTATTTTTTTGACAATTTCCTGGCAGTCATGGACTTGGTGGCGAGTTTGTCGGGTGACTGCGGTGCGCCGACTTCGGCCAGATGTGCTCGGCCGACTGGGCAAGATCCTGCTTTGCCAGGATGCAGAATTTCATGCGCGCATGTGGGACATGGTGACGGGACTGGACGTCGCGGCGCCACCGAAGTCACTGGGTCCCGGCCTGCGCCGGGACGACGAGGTTGGTTGTGCCTAAGCGTTTTACCCATCACCGTCGTCCTGACGAAAGTCAGGACCCAGCGTCTTGCAGACGACTTTGCGGCACCACCAAAATCACTGGATCCCGGCCTGCGCAGGGACGATGAGGTTGATCTTACTTAACTATTTCCCACCGGCTTAGCCGCGCTGCCTGAGTGCCTTTTCTATCTTCTGGTCGGTCTTGTACTGGCTCAATGAGTACACTGCCCAGATCGTCGCTGGCAACCAGCCGACCAGGGTGATCTGCAGTAGCAGGCAGATAATTCCGGCAATGGGGCGGCCAATCGTGAAGAACGTCAGCCAGGGCAGAATCAGCGCAATTAAAAGTCGCATATCGTTAGTTCATCCTACCCCTGTGCCGCGAGGTGCCGGTTGAGCGAATGCTCTGTTGGTTTTACTTGTCGGCGCTCCAGACGGCCAACTCGTAGCCATCCGGATCGATAAAATGAAAGCGTCGGCCACCCGGAAAATCGAAGGCCTGACGGCTGATCGTCGCGCCGGCTTGAACCAGGCGCGCCTGCACCCCATCGAGATCGTTGGCGTAGAGGATGACCAGCGGGCCACCTGGCCGAACCGGCTCACCGGTGGTGAAGCCACCGGCCAGGCGACCGTCGGTAAATTCGGTATAGGTGGGGCCGAAGTCGGTAAAGCTCCAACCGAAGGCTTGCCCATAGAACGCCTTGCTGCGCGCAATATCGGCGACGTTGAATTCGATGTTGTCGATCTGAAAATCCTTGCCGCGTATGCCCATGGCATTTCTCCGTTACGGATCAAAGCGCGATGATAAGACACTCCGCCGCCGCATGGCAGAAACGGCAGGCGTGCCGCTCGGATAACGCCTAATCCTCGCGTTATCCGAGCGGCACAACCCGCACCCGGTCGCGCCCTGCGCGCTTGGACTCGTACAGGGCAGCATCGCCCAGGTCGAGCAAGGTGGCCAGGCTGGATGGCGGACGCTCAAACAACGTGGCCCCTACGCTTAAGGTCACCGCCTTCGGGGTCGCGAACATCTCGCGCGCCGTTTTAGCGAAGGCTTCGCGCAAGTCATTGCCCAGCGCCACCACGCCGTCGGCGGAGGCCTCTCGCAGCAGGATCACGAACTCGTCGCCGCCCAGCCTGGCAGCCAGCGAACCTTGAGGCAGGAACTCGCGGATCATCTCGCTCAGCGCCACCAGCAGCTTGTCGCCGGCGCTATGGCCATGCAGGTCGTTGGCCTGCTTGAAGTTATCGATATCGATCAGCAGCAAGGCGCCCGGGCTTGCCGCAGAAGCCTGTTCGAACAGCGCCGGCGCGCGCATGTCCAGGGCACGGCGATTGAACAATGCGGTAAGAGGGTCGCGCGCGGCGAGCTGTTCGATCCGCTCCTCGCGGCGATGGCGCTCGGTGCCGGTCATGGACAAGGCGATCAACATGATCGCCATACTGCCCTCCACCAATGAAATCTGGATCACCTCGCCGCGAAACGCGGCCAGGTCGACGAAGGCACCCAGCGCCAGCGTGGATGCCGCCTTGGCGATATAGAACAGGCCATGCGCCATCAGCACGTAGCGCAGCTGCACGGCGCCGACGCTGAGCGAAACACCGTGAGGACGCAGCAGAAAGCTTGCGCGCAGGGTAATGCCGGCAATCAGCAGCGACTGGATGCACAGCATGACCCTCGACCACCAGGGCTCGCTGGGCAACAACAGCATGAGCAGCCAGGCCAGCACGACCAAGGTCCAGCCGCGCGAGAGCCGGGTGCGGGTGAACCAGGCAACGCCGGCCAGAAAGAGCCAGTGAGCACCGATCAACAAGCCGTTGGCAAACCAGATGCCGATCAGCAGATAGCCCTTGGAGCGCAGCAGCGCCAGCACGCAACCGACGGTGATGACGGCAAAACCCGCGCTCCAGAGCAGCAGCGATCGTTCGCGAACGCTGTTCCACTCCACGGCAAGGTAAAGCGCGGCGGCCGCAGCGAGGGCGGTGGAGAGAACGAGGATAGTGGAGGGATCTAATGCCATGGAGTAACAATTCTGCGTAAAACTATCTGAACGGCCTGATCGATGGCAATGCTGCCAGATTGAACGTTCAGAAATGAAGCCGCCGTATTCTACGTGGCCTGCAGATTTCGTTCTATCCGCAGTTTCCCTCAGCGGGGCAGCACAGGCCGCGTCGGGGCTATTGCTTCTTGGCCATACCCCCATGGTGGAGCGGAATAGCTTCGTCGATGTTTCAATGAAGAGCGCCCGTATTTCAAATGAAATACGGGCGCTGGCAAGGACGAATCAGAGAATGCGGAAAGCCTGCTTTCAGCCAGGCGCGTGGTAGCTGCCTGCTCTCGGCACAAGGATGCCGGGCCTTCCGATTAAAGGAGGAAACAGCGTCACGACGGTGGAAATATCCCGGCTTCCAACGCCTTCACCGCGCGCGCCAAGACGCGGCGACTTCACACAGCCACGCCCAGATAGCGCTGCACCAATGCAATCCAATACGCCACACCGACATCGATGATGTCGTCGTTGAAGTCGTAGAAGGGGCTGTGCAGTTCACGCGATGTGGCCTGCTGCTGAGGAGCTTGCCTCGCAGCGATGAGGCCGTTGCCGAGGAAAGCGTAGCACCCCGGCTTATGCTGCAGGTAGAAAGCGAAATCCTCTGAGGCGAAGGCCGGTTCGGTGTCCCCATCGACCTGCTCCGCACCGACTGCCACCATCATGGCCTGCATGGCCTGCCGGGTTTCTTCGGGATGGTTAACCAGCGCTGGATACAGGCGCTCGAAGTTGAACGATACGCGCAGGTCAAACATCTGGCCGGTTGCATCGGCGATGGCGCCCATGCGACGCTCGATCAGGTCAAGCGTATCGGCATCGAAGGCGCGCACGGTGCCGGACAGGGTGGCCTGTTCAGGAATGACATTGTCGGCCGTGCCGGTATGTATCTGCGTCACCGAGATCACTGCCCGATGATTGGGATTGAGGTTGCGCGTAAGGATGCTCTGCCAGGCCAGGGTGAGCTGCGCCGCAGCCACCACCGGATCAATGCCGCGATGTGGCTGGGCGCCGTGCGCGCCGCGCCCCAGCAGGGTCGCGCTGAAGGTGTTGCTTGACGCCATCAATGGACCGCAACGCACGCCGAAGCTGCCCGCCTGCAGCCCTGGCCAGTTGTGTACGCCAAAGATGGCGTCACATGGAAAGCGCTCGAAGAGACCATCCTCGATCATGGAGCGCGCACCGGCGCCCCCTTCTTCCGCCGGCTGGAATACAAGGTGTACGGTGCCGTCAAAGTCGACCTCGCGGCTCAGGCGCGCGGCCGCGCCGAGCAGCATCGCGGTATGTCCGTCATGGCCGCAGGCATGCATTTTTCCCGCGCAGGTGGACGCGTGGGCAAAGGTGTTTTCTTCCTTCATCGGCAACGCATCCATATCCGCGCGCAATGTGATGGCGCGTGCTGAACTGCCTTTACGCAGCGTGCCCACCACGCCGTAACCACCGATGTTCTCCTCGACGTCGAGACCATATTCGCGCAACAGCCCTGCAACATAAGCGGCGGTGGTCTTTTCTTCAAAGCGCAATTCGGGATGGGCATGCAGGTGACGCCGTATGGACACCAGATCCATTGTTTCGGGAACAGCCGACTGCCCGTGAGTAACGATATCCATGTAACCCCTTTCAGGTTGTTTCAATGACAGCGGTGCGGCAAGGCCAGCCTCAGGCCATCGCGGTCTTGCGCTGCATGCGCACCAGCGTTGCGATCAGGGCCAGGCTCAGCAGCGCGGCAGCGGTCAGGTACAGTCCGATGATGAGTTTGTCGCCGCTGACCTGGATCAGCGTGGTGACGATCATCGGCGTCAGCCCGCCGAAGATCATCACGCCCAGGGCGTAGGAAGTGCCGACGCCGGTCGCGCGATAGCGGGTCGGAAAGATGTCGGACATGACCAACGGAGCGCAAGCGGCATACAAGCCCAGTGTGATCGAGATGGCAATCTGCACCATCAGCAGCACCGGTAAGGTCGGCGTGGCGGCCAGCATCTTGAACAGAGGATAGGCCAGCACACCCGCCAGACCGGCACCCCAAGCCATCGGCTTATAGGGGCCGATGCGGTCTGCCAGCATGCCCACCAGTGGGCAGATCAGCAGCAGCGTCAAGCCGGAAGCGATCTGGCCCAGATAGGTCGAGGCCACCGGCATGCCCAATTCGCGCACGGCATAGGTGGTGAAATAGTTCGAGACCTGCGTGGCGACGGTCCAGAAGACCATGATGGCAATGCCGATCAGAATGCGGCCGAAGTTAGCCTTTACGCCGGTGAAAAAGGAATCTGCCGGCCCTTGCCGCAGGCTGTTCTCGAATTCCGGAGTCTCTGGCAGCGCGCGCCGTATGTACCAGCCTACCGGGCCGATCACCAGGCCCACGACAAAGGCCAGACGCCAGTAGTCCTGCAGCATGCGTTCCTGGCCAAAGACCACCGCAATGGTGAAGCCGACCATGCCACCCAACAGCACTCCGCCGCCCTGAGCCATCTGCTGGAAAGAGCTGAACAGCGCGCGATGGCGATCCGAGGCGTTCTCCACCAGCATGGCCACGTTGCTGCCGATCTCGCCGCCGGCCGAGAAACCCTGCAGCAGCCGTCCCAGCACCAGGATCACGGTCGCCGCGATGCCAATCGAGTCGTAGGAGGGGCACAGCGCTGGGACAATGGTGCCCAGCGCCATCAACAGCAGCGTGAAGCTTAATGCCTTCTTGCGACCCACTTTGTCCGCATACTGCCCGAGCACCAGTGCACCGATGGGACGAACCACGAAGCCGGCAGCGAAAGTCATGAAGGTAAACATCAGTGCCGCATACTCGTCCCCGCTGGGAAAGAAAGTCCTGGAAATGGCCACCGCAAAGATGCCGAAGATGATGAAATCGTAGATCTCAAGGACGTTGCCGATGGTCGCCGCTATCACCGTACGACGTTGCATTTTCGGGTCTAGCCCGGCGGTTTGCCTGTTCATATGGTCTCCATTGTTATGTTTAGTGGAGGCAGTGTAGGTCTTATGATCTATACTGAAAACTTCCTTTTATATATAACAAATATACTAAACAGGCATAGGTTATCCATCATGGAATTGCGCCATCTTCGTTATTTCCTGGGCGTGGTCGAACACGGCAGCGTGGCCGAGGCTGCACGGCGTCTGCACATCGCACAGCCGGCCCTGAGTCGGCAGATCAAGGATCTGGAAGAAGAACTGGACGCTGTGTTATTCGAGCGCAGCGTGCGCGGCACCACACTCACCGCTGCGGGTCAGCAGTTGGCTGTCGATGCGCGCCGCATCGTGGCCGACCTGCTAGGTACGCGGCAGCGCGTGGCACGCGTGGCCGAAGGTCTGGAAGGTAATCTGCGAATGGGTATCACGCCCAACTTTGGCTGGCATCCGAAGATATTGGGTTCGCTACGCCGCTTCCACCAGGCCGAACCGGAGATAGCGATGTCGTTGGAGCCCGGACTATCGGCGCGGCAACTGGAGCGGATCAGGGAAGGCGAATTGGACGCCGGCTTTCTGGCCTGGCGCTATCCTCCCAATGACCAGTTCCTGGCGCGCGAATTCGGCGAAATCCAGGTCTTTGAATGCCGGCTCAAGTTGGCACTGCCGCGCGACAGCCGACTGGCATGTCAGGTGCCCGCGCACCTGTCGGCGTTGCGCGACGAGCCGGCGATCTGGTTCCCGACCGAGGTGGCGCCGGGCTATGACCAGTTCCTGAATTACCAGTGCCAGACGGCCAACCTGGTGCCGCGCAAGGCCCAGCTGGCGAGCGATGTACTAAGTATCCTGGGCCTGGTCGCAGCCGGCGTCGGCTATGCCATCGTCTCGGACGTGAGCGCATATACCTGTCCTGAAGGCGTGGTGTTAGTCGACCATCCGGAACTCACCATGCGCCATCCCGTGTCCTTCGTCTATCGCAATGACAATAGCAACCCGACACTGAAGCGCTACATCGCCCATCTGGAACGAATGCAGCCTGCCGGATGAGCCGTCGAAGTCATGGATGACGACCATTGGTGCCAGTTGCAGGTGAGGATCACGTGCAACTGGCTGCCGCACCTCACTGATAGGTAGTGGCAATCTTTTCCGGCAACGACACGTTGAGCCACTTCTTGACGACACCGTTGAGTTCACCGCTCTTCTTGGACGCGGTCAACACATCATTGATCTCGCTCACCAGCGGACCTTCGCCTTTGTTGACGCCGACGAAACAGGTGGAGACGTTGATGACGTACTTCAGAACCGGCTTATTCGTCGGGGTTTTCTCGGCCAGCGAATAGGCCACGAAGTCACCGGTGCCGATGATCTGCACCTGACCGGCAACGTAGGCCGAGACCAGCCCGTTGTTGTCTTCATAGCGCTTGATGACCGTAGTCTTTGGTGCGGTGTCGGTCAGCATAAGATCTTCGAAGGTGCTGCGGGCAACGCCTACCGTCTTGCCTGCCAGGTCAGCCGGGCCGGTGATCCCGAGCGCGCCTGCGGCGAAAACGCTGTTGTTGTAGGGTGCATAACCTTGCGAAAAGTCCATCACCTTTTCACGCTCGGCGTTCTTGCCCAGGGTGGAGATGATCATATCGACCTTGTGCGTCTGCAAATAGGCGATGCGGCTGGCAGTTGGCACCGGAATCAGTTCGGCCTTCACCCCCAGCCCCTTCGCCACCAGCCTTGCTACGTCGATGTCGAGCCCTTGTAACTGCATGTCACCATTCACCGCGCCATAGGGTGCAAAGTCTTGCGGCACACCGATCTTCACTACGCCGGCCTTCTTGATCGAAGCCAGCGTGTCTGCCATTGCCGCACTGGTGGCAGCAACATACAGCGCCATAGATGCGATGATCGCCCACTTGATAGATTTCATATTCTTCCCCTGTGGTGTTTTCCGGTCGTGCACGGATAATTTAGAGTTACACCATCCTGCTGATGGCTGGCAAAGTGTAATCAACAGTTCTCGCACGTGGAAATTACCGAGTTACGATAGGGAATATGCCTCTGAAGTATATGAGCGAGATGAGGAGAACGCGCCGCCATCAGGTGGAGGGACCCACGCCCAACGGCCACCCGAGCCGCCGGATGATGCTGTGATATTGAATCGCACCGAGGACTGGCACAATTATGGATTGATGAGCACATCTGGCAATGTGACCGGTCCGCGCTCCAAGCTGAAGATCCGGGCAATTGGTGAGGCCTTAAGGCCGTCGTTCGGAAGGAGAGTCAAAACAGACCGGATAGCCGTATGTTGCATATAGGTTATAAGTTAGTCCGCAAACGGCCAGAAGCCGCCATTTGAGAATAGTAGGAGCGCTATATGCAGTTGAGGTTGATTTTGTTCTGGCAACGGCCGCGATGATCTTCGCTCACTCGGTGTGCGCAATGGAATTCTGTGATTAAACGAATACCCACGACCTTGCCGGCGATAGAAATCTGTCGGCCCGTATCCGAAGTTTTCTCGGGGACAAGCGGGTAAGCTTCTTTTATAAGGGGACGTTATCTGCTCAGGTGCTGGATGGCCTTGGTGGCCCCCAGACATCATTCATCCCGTTGCGGGAAATCTGAGAATGGCTTCAGCTTGTCGTTTCCATAGTTGCGATGAAAAAGTTGCGGTGATATTTGCCTGTCCTGGCGCCATACAGGCAGTGGGAATACTCCATTACGACATTAGGCCAGGACACTTCGACCCAAAAGCAGCGACGTTAACTATCTATGCCAAGGAGCTCCCCTCTGCGGTCGATATGGCCTTCGACGCCTGGCAAGCGCGCATTGAAGAAACAGCTGCTATCAAGATAGTTAAAGAAATTCAGACATCCTGGAAATAGTGCAAGATGACTGCATTCACCGGTTGAAACCGCCGCCAGAAGCGGACTCTGTCCAAATAAAAAACCACGAGAACCACTCCGCGGATGCTTGTGACGTTGACGATATGACCAGCGCGACGGGCCCGCATGTATGGGAGGACCAGTCGGACTAGCCCGATGGCCGCAAAGAAATTCAGTTCGAATACGTCCCTGGTTTGATCCAAAGTGATGTCTTCATCGCGCCATTGCCCGAAAGGCTATCGGCAGGCTCGTCGTAGAGCGGCGTTCTGCCGCTGGGAATTATTCCGGCAGTTCATATTTTAGATAGCTTAGGGCATCGAAAAGAGAAACTACCCTGGTCCCTTTTGGGGCGAATTTCTTCCAGAGAGCATCAATTTGAGGCTTCAACATCTGTTTGAATTTTTCTCGGTCGTCCTTCCCAAACTCCATTCCCTCCACGTCGCTCTTCCCGACAGTGAATTGAAGGTTGACCTTTTTCTTTTTAACGGAAGGCGAGCCATCTAGCTCTGGGATTCTCACGCATGGGGCATCTAGTTTGAGTCCTCCACGGACGCCATAACGCACACCCAATAGAGTGGCCTTTTTCGGTAGTTTTCCCCAATTCTCGAAAAAGGATAATCTGGAGACATGGATAGGCAGCTCTTCATCTTGGTTAAGGCCTTCTTTTACTTCTTTAAAGGCTTCATTTGCTTCAGCTGATGCGGATTCCTGGTACATCACAAGGTAAATGGGAAGATCTCTAAGCTGCTGAAGCGGGGCATCAAGCAGACAAACAGGCTGCTGGGGACGTGGGCGACTGGCTCGTCGCTTGAGCCACTGTGCTTTCGCTTCTTCAAGATGATGAGATTTGATCTCCAACGACGAAGTCCATAAGTTTGCAAACCACTTTTTCACATCTTTCAAATTTGTTGGATCATTGGAGACTATTCCTGCTTCTTTCCAGCCACCAGCTTCATCCATTTCGAGATTGAGGCCATTCGAAGAGAAATTTGCTGATCCTACAATTACGGAGTCTTTTCCAATAACAACTTTGGCGTGTAGGTCGTTCAGCATTCGGATAGTGACATTAGGCTGATCGAGCAAAACTTGGATTGGTGCTGGATTGGATCCGCCCATCGTCAAATTGCAAAGGATTTCGAAATGCTTTCCACTACTGAGTGGAAACATCTTTTCTGCTCCGTCTCCCCAGAACGCCGCTGCAACTTTCACTAATTCATTGTCCTCAATTAGCTTTGTGATTGCTTCCCTATATTGATTGGAAGAGACGAACATTTTGTTTTTCCCCCGTTGGTTATGTGTTGGGAATTTTATCAGTCTGAACATTTTTTGCTTGAACGCGTATCCGGCCTTCTACAACAATTTGGAGGATATTGTCAGCGATAGTTAGTCCGCTATCTCTGCCGCATCCAATGGTTGACGTCGAAATGGTCTGTGCCGCTGTAGCCGGCAACAACCAGCAGGGATTGAAATGGCGCAGCCAGGCCGATCTGCAGTTGCTGTAGCGTCGCACCCAGGCCCTCGACCCCCTGGGCTATCGATCCATGCAGCTTGACGATGCCCCACTCATCTCCATGTTCCCCATGTTGTACCTCAATTGTGGTTTGATCCCTGGATAGCACACGCACAGGGATACGGAATGAGGATGCGTTTCGATGCAGTCATCGAAATTGTTGGTGATGCACCACGCCTTGTTCTAAATCAGATAGTCGGAGATGGCGTGGTGAAGTGCATTGGGTGTTCTTTCTGCAAAGAGACTGAGAAGCGCCCGGGGATCTCCTGCGCGTGAGACATGGCCATCGCCGGTTCGACTGAATGCCTTGTCGAGAACGTGCTCCAACCGGGGAGATTTTTCTTCAGTATCGGGCTGCATTGGTCGAATACCTCACGAATCTCGTTCGCGGCCCTTTCGTCCAGCAAGTGATCGAGAAGGGCTGAGGTGAGTACTGCAACCGATGGCAATTTTTTCGGTGCAGCCATTGAGATGCCTGCACTGACGAAGAGCGCACATTTTACGGGAAAAACTTCTTTTGATTCGGTGAGCCACCAGCGGTCAATGGAATTGTCAAAGCGGTCAAATATAGGCACTAACGGAGTAACGACTTATGATGATGTAGTGCCATCGACGCGTAGCATCGTCCAGGTCAGGACGGCGAAAGCCGATGATGCAAATCGTGAGACAGCGCCCTTTGATACGGAGCCAATATCCGATTCATTAAACTGTGTGCTTTGGTTTCTGGTACGTCGGCTCCAGTTTTTCGGCAATCGGTGTGTAGGTGGCGCTATGGCTTGCCTTCGAGCCAAACGATTCAATTAATTTGGCACCCAAAGCGCCATCCACTGGATCGATGACGATGACCTTCTGGCACAGGTCACCGAACTCTTTCATCATCTCGATCAAAGCTTCGGGCGACACGCCGGATGGGTTCCCGCCTTCGTCTGCCATGTCGCTCGCGAGTAAATCCTTGAGGTCACGTTCATCGCTCAACTCGAAGGATTGAATCCAGCCGGATGACTGGCCGACGTTTTCCTCGCGTTCCTTGATCATGCGAAACGCGTCATCCAGCCTTGTATAGACAGGGGTATTGCCGGCTTTGTCCGGCCACGAGACATAGAAGAAGTGGGCACCAGGGAGATTTTTCCGTATCTTTTGCTGCAGCGAAAGGAAGCGGGTAATTTGCCAGGACGGATAGAAACGATCCCTTTCGGGAAGAGGGGATTGCGGATCGTATGCGACCAGATCCATATCTGCCATTGGAGCAATATCCTCCTTCCTAGCGTATGGCGGCTTTGTATCTTGCGGAAGGCGTGTGCTGAAGGCTTTTTGCGCGACATTTTGCAGGCCATACCCGATTGTCGAAAACCGTTTCGCCTGTGCCATGACGACATCAAATTCTCCGTCGGCCCTCGCAATGGCGAGGATAAAATCCACGCCCGCCATTGTCTCGCTGGTCTTGTTCACATGCAGCCAAAGCATTTGATGGTCCGGCTTCGGTTGCCATACCCAGTTTCGATGCCAGAACCGCTCTGCGGCAGTACAACAAGCCATGAAGGATGTCGTAATCCCTTCTTCATCCATTCCGGTGCCGAGGATGTTTGCCAGCAGGGAAAACGATTCTTCGATAAAGAGTTGCCTGGGCAACGCCGGAGCAACATCTTCAATCGAATGTTGCGGAGCGCATTCTTCCAGGGCTTGTGTGTAAGGGGGGACACTGGTCGTCATGGTTATCGATTTGCTTTATTGTGACGTTTGTTCTCAGTAATGACGCATCTTAGCGTTCAGGCTTGCCGGATGGCAGTTCAATGCTCGGGTGCGCAGATTGCCGTATGTCGTCAGCGGCCTCAATGCCTTGGCATTGATGAAAAGTGCACTGCACGCAAGAACGGGACAGACGATGGTAGCGAGCATGTTTTTCTCCTTGATGACGATGTTGATCCCGCAGCCGCATGTTGCATGTTTCAACTGAAACATGGCCCCCCAAACTGCAATCCTTCCGTAACCGGCCCGGCGCAAGATGCAGCCATACCGAAACGCAACGACGCATCGGCAACCCAAACCGGAACACCCAAGGAGATCATCATGCGCTATCTCACCGCCGCTACCGCCACCCTCACCATGGTCTTCTATACGACAGCAGTCCATGCAACCAGCCTCTGGGAGCGTGTTCTCCCCCACGAAAAACAGTACGCGGAGATTGCCCGCCTGTTCGCCAAGCTGAGTGCCAAGTATTTCGGCACCTGAGTTGCACTGCCGCGATGCAGTGTCATCCGGATGTGGATAAAAAATCGGCCCCTGACGAGGCCGATCTGCATGACAACCCTCGGCGTTAGCGCTTTGCCGTGCCAGTCGGGAAAGGCCAGGCTGCAGCTGGATTGAGAACTGTTCCGGTGCTGGGCTTCGCAGCGGCTTTTGGCGCCTTGGCGGGTTTGGCCTTTGCGGCCGGCACGGCCCTCGGTTTGCGTGGTGCCGAAAGGGCCGCTTTTGATGCGGATGCCTCGGCGATCAGGGGAATGACGTCCTCATTGCGGCCTTCGATAAAGTCCGCAATCTGCAGCCAGGGCACGTTTCCGCTCGACAGCAAAGGCGACGCGCCCAGGTTGAGGATATTGATGCGGAATTCTTTTGTGTACCGGTCGAGAAGCTTGACTGTCTTGTCGGAGGACGCGATCTGGCGCAGCGCTACGAGACGGATGGATTCTGCAACGAGCCAGGGGCCCATCCACTGCGTTTTTTTTTCGTTGAGCCGGTTTTTCGCGTATTCGATCTGATCGGAAATGTTCGCCACCGCCACGCGAATCATCGCCTCATCTTCGAAGTCCAGCGCTGTCTGCAGGCCTTTGACCTGGGCGACGAGCTTTTCCCATTGGTCTCTTTCGATCTTTTCGGTGACCTGGCGAACGATGTCCCGAACGGCAACATCGAGTTGGGTCGATACATCAAGGATGGCGTCCATGACTTTGGATTCCTGCGCGGCCATCTTGAGCTTGGTCATCTTGAGCTGATGGTCCCGTTCCGATTTCTCGCGGATATAAGCAAGAAAATCCGAAGCCAGGGCGAAGCCCTTGTCGATTAATGCGATTTCCCATCCCATGCTGTTCCCCTAAAAATTATTTTGCTTGCTACTTTATCGCTTTCCGCACTCCGATGCTGAAGGATTTATCCCTTCAACCTGCGAATGCGGTCATTGGCCGCGTTGATGTCGAATCCCTCCGGATCGAATACGCCGCCGATCCAGGTCAGCACATCGAGATGGCCTTCGTGCGCCGGGTCGGCCATGGCGGACAGGAACTCGACGTAGCCCCATGGGCCGCCGACATCTTCCGGCGGGCAGGCCCGTTCGCCCGCTGTGCACAGCGAGCCTGACCATGCAGGGTGGCCTTCCCGCATTTGTTCCACCACGACGCGGTGCGACCATCCATCGCCGAAGTCGTATTCATACATTAACTCGCGGATCTGGTCGCCCAGCACGCCCGCGAGCTTGATGTTCTTGTGGTTGATGATGCGGTCCATGAAGCCGTCGGGTTCGGCATAACGGGCCCCGTCGATGGCGAACTGGTGCAGATGACTGTTCGTCCAGCCCATGGCACCCTGGATGGCGCGATGCAGCCTGGGCAGCCTGGGCAGCGTGATGGTGGGGGGACCAGGAGGCGGCGCCATATCATGGGTTAGATATTGGCCAGTTCGATACGCAGGCTGTAGTAGGAAGGCGGTTTTTTCATGGTGCTGTCGTCAGGTACCAGGGAGGGAGATGTCGTGTTGTATTCGGTACGGCATTATAGGAGCCGGGCGGCCTTGTGATACCTGCCGCCGTGGGGCAGGAAGACATGGCCATGGTTTCAGATGAAACATAGAGGCTGAAAACTGACATGGCCCCGTATTGTCATCGCAGGTTTCCCACTCTCTCGGCATGGCCCGGCGCTGACTCGGTCGCCTCACCACCACCAGCGCACTCCCGCCTGTGCTCCGTAGCTCTGATATCCCTTTCCTAGGGCTGCACCGAGTTGGGCGAAGGCCGCCGCGGTCGGCGCCAGGGGGATGCTTGCGCCGATGTTCATCACCGCTTCGTCGCGCCCCAGCGCGGCACCGCGCACGATGAAGGTGTCGGCGGCGTTGTTGACGAACGCGGCCCGCACCGTACTATCATTGCTGCCCCAGCGATGTCTCCATGCGAAGTCTGCCTGCCACTGAATGGATGACGCCGTCGCGTCTTCCGGTAACGCCTGGTGCAGGCGTAGGCCCACGATACTTGTAGTCTGCGTGCTGCGCTGGCCGCCATAGGTCAGCGCAAAGCCGCCGCTGCCGCTTTGGGTGGACTCGCTGTAGGCTGGTCGCCATGTCAGCGCAACGGCCAGGCCGGCATAGGGTTCCAGCACCAGTCGACGGTCTTGCCAGGTATGACCGGCCTCGCCGTACACACTTGCGCTGCGCACCGTATATTTGCCACGTACATTGCTGGCGAAGGTGCCGATCGCCAGTTGCCTAGACAGCGTGCTGCTCCACCATCCCAGTGCGGCCATGCCTTTCATGAAGAATGCCTGCCCCTGGGGACGATAGCGCGTATACAGCGCGGCTTGCAGGCCATCGCTGCGCCCGTCGGCAACGACATCGCGATAGCGGGTGCGGTCGCTATTGGCCGAAAAGGAAAAGCCGGACAACACGTCCGGCGAGAGCATGTAGTCGTGCCCGAACGAGACGATGCTGCCGCCGTTGTCGTAGGAGCTGGCGCCTGCATCGCCGGTGGAGAGATGCTGGCGGGTAAGGGATACGCTGATCCACGGATCTTCGTCGATGGCCGGCGCGCCGGGGCGTGCGTCGATGGCGGCCAGGCGCAGCCCGATGGCCTGCTGCGAGGATTGGATGCTGGCACCTGCATGTTGAATGGCTGCGGTTACCACGTCGCCGCTGGCGGCAGCCAGCGCATTGCGCGCCTGACCGTCCGACGCCGTCAACATTGCCTGCGTGAAGGCGTTGCCGCCTGCCGCATAGAGCCGGGTCAAGACATCGGCCACGGCGCTCTGATTGGTCGATCCGACCGGCAGGCTGAAGCCTGACGTCTGGAAGGCGCTGCTGGGATTGAGCAGCACCGAGACCGTACCGGCATCGTAGGCAACCGTCGGCGTCAGATAGGCGAAGTTGTGGCTGAGCGTAGAGAACCTGCCGGTCCCGGTGCCCGTATAGGTAGCGATGGTGTAACGCGTACCCGCCGTATAGCTGCCGGCAGACGCCACCATCTGCAGCGTGCTGCCATTGGCGATGGAGAGATTGCCGTTGATGGACGTCAGCCCGGAAGCGCCGGTGCTGTTGGCCGCGACGCGATACGTCGCGCCGCTGGCGAAGGACAGATTGCCGTTGACCGTCAGCCCGCTGCCCGGACTATCGGCTGCCAGGGTGCCGCCCGATGCGACACTGGTTGCCCCCACCGATCCGCTGCCGCCCAGGGTGCCGCCGTTGTTGACGGTCATGGCGGACGACGCCATCACGCCGTTGACCACCAGACTGCCGGCGTTGATGCTCCAGCCACCATTGTCGGTGGACGTACCGACTAGCGTCCAGGTGGACGAGCCTTGCTTGCTGTAACCGGAAAAACCATAGTACCGTGTTGTCCCCGTGTACGACGAAGGCAGCGAGCCGGATATCAGGCTGACGTCAAAACTGCTGTCGGAGCTGCCGCCCAGGCTCAGGATGTTGCCCGTGCCGGAATGTGCGACGACATTGCCGTCAAAGCTGTAGCCGGCTTGCAGTTGGACCGTATTGTTGTTGCCGTTGATGCTGATCGCATCGGCCCTGCTGCTTGAGGAGCCGTTCCCCGACAATCCGCCGCGGATACTTCCCGCAGTGATGATGGTGTTGTTGTTGCTGGTGACAGCAACGCCGGCGCCGCCGGCGCCGACCGTGGTCGACGTGCCCACGGAGCCCGCGCCGCCACCGTTGCCGCCGCTGATGCCGGCGAGCGCTGAATTGATCAGCGTCGTGTTTCCCGCCGCCAGCGAGACGCCATTGCCGCCCGCCCCGCCATTGGCCGTGCCGGCGCTCCCGGAAGTGCCGTTGGCATTCGACTGTCCGCCCGCCCCGCCGTTTCCGCCGGCGATGCTGCCGCTGTTGGAAATGCGGACATCAGCACTCCCGACAACGATGCCGTCACCGCCCGTCCCGCCATTTGCAGATCCCGTCGTGACTACGCTGCCCGCCCCGCCGAGACTATTGGCGAGTCCATAGGATGTGCCCCCGCCCCCTCCACTACCGCCGGAGATCGATCCTGTGTTGTCGAGCGTCAGTCCTGTCCCGCCGATATGCACGCCCGCGCCGCCGTCACCTCCGTTCGTATTCCCCACGGCAATACTGTCGGCGCCGCTCGACATGTAGAAGCTGTTGTGACCACCACCACCACCACCGCCGCCGCTGATAGCTCCTGCGGTCGAATAGGTGATCAGGTTGGCGTTCGCCACAAGCCCGGCGCCGCCATTTCCGCCATTGAAATTTCCAGCCGAAAAAACCGTGACCCCGGATGCGGCCGACGAACCGCTGCTCAAGTCTTGATAGCCGCCTCCGCCGCCACCACCGCCGGAGATGGCATCACCAGCCGGCAGGCTTCCATTGGAACTGAGCGTCTGACCTGCCGCTCCTGCGCCGCCACTGGCGTCCGTCGTGCCGGTTGCCGTACCGGTTGCGGCACCGACTGCGCCGCCACTCACGGTCGCTCCACTTGCGGAACTGCCATTTCCACCCGCGATCGCAGCTGTGCCGCCAGTCCCGCCGTTGCCGGCGCCACCGGCCGCGACTCCCGAGCCGCCTGCGTATGAGTTGTCACCGTTGCCACCTGCGCCACCGGCCCAGCTGGCGCCGTTGCCCAGTGTCAGCGCGATGGCTAGTGCAATCTTGCTCAACCGCGGATCTCTAGCGCCCCCGCTACCCGCATCATTGTTCTTCATGCCCGCCCCATAGTTGTACAAGTCAGGCGCAGTCGATGAAGTAACAGACCTTTATTTTTTCAACGTTTCCATAGGGGAAGACGGTCTGTCGAATTAAATCGCACAGGCTCTTTGACCTTGCTGTTATAGCAATGTCGCCAATGTCGGGATAGTTGAAAAAAGCGACAAAAATCCCCTGTAATTTTCCCTTCATTTATCGACCTGCTCCGCTTGAGAAGCTCGTTGGTCATCGCAATCAAACAATGAAGAAAAAAAGCGTTTATTGACGAGGCGGAAGCGGTTTGGGGGCGCTAACCTTAACTATTTGAGGCATGATCGCACCTAGCCAAGTTAGACCTTGATGTCCGTTTTCGGCCAGGAGCAGACTTCATACAATACGCCTCGCACAACCCTTACCTGACTATCAATGCTCAAATTACTTAGTAAACTTTTGGGGCGGGACTTGACCGCCCCACCTGCGCCAACCGTAGAGGAAGAAGAAACCCTTTCGGACGCACAAATTTTGAAAGAATATTTTTCTGTATCAAAACAGAATAAACAAGCGTTAAGACGTTTCGTCAGCCTCATCACTGTTCAATTAGGGGTTAAGGAAAGCCAACGCTTAACCACATCGGTAATTTCACACCTGGAGCCCGGCAGTACGGCGAGTGAAGCAATCGAAAACGGCATACTTGACGACGGACAGCGGCGGGGCAAGTGGGTCTTGCTGCAAGTCGATTGGAAAGCAACTGAAGAAGTGGAATGGCAGGCGAATGAACTGCTGGCTGCTGCCGGGATTGCCGACACCTGGCATATGGAAAGCAGCACGAAAGCGACCGTTCCGCATGCGCTGTTAGAGTTTTCTTCCTGGGTGAAACCCAGGGGTTTACGCTTGCTCCATCTCGACTTGGGAGACGATGCTTATTACGCATTGCTGGCGTTAGCGGACCAATTGGAAGAGATTGTTCAAGCGGCGGAGGACGCTGGTCTGAAGATTCAGGAATCAGACGATTTTGAACGTGAGCATGTGCACGATTGACGCGAGAGAATTTGCTGTGCCGTGAACCAGAACGCCGTGTCATGCACCTGACTCAGGCGCTTGGATGACGTCTGTAATAAGCCGGTTTCCGCTTTGCACGGCGTCAGCCGTTTTTTAACCGAGCAACTTGCCATGCAAGGCTGAACAACGGCTATCGGCCAATAGCGGAAGTCTCGTTTTGAAAGCCATCATCCGGCAACTATCTAATTAGGCCAGAAAAAGACAACAGCATGATCAAGATAAGACATGCGCGGGCAGAAGACGCGACGACTTTGTACCGCGCAGAACATGCGACGAGCCAGAAACCTGGCTTGCTTATCTCGCATCCCGAAGAGCTTTCAGAAGACTCCTTCCACGAAAAGCTTCTTTGGCTCAATGAAGCCGGAATTTATGTTGTCGCCGAAATTGACGGTGTCCCCGCTGGTCACGCCTCCCTCGAGCCTGGTGCTCTACGCGCTATGGCGCATGTATTTTCGCTAACCATCGTCGTTCACCCTGGCCATACGGGGCGCGGCATTGGCACCGCGCTGATGGAATCTCTGCTTGCCTGGGCCGATAAGCATCCTGCAGTCGAGAAGATTGAGCTGCGTGTCAGGGAGGGAAATCTCGTAGCGCAGCGGCTATACGCTCGCTTCGGCTTCGTTGAAGAGGGGAGATTTGCGAAGAGGATCAGACTTGCCGACGGCACCTACCTTGCAGACATTGCAATGGCAAAACTCCTAACTACGTGATGGCTGCAATCGGCGCCAGGAGCGGATATCGAGTCCATGCTGAAAAACGCAAATTTATCGCATTGGCTTAGTTGCGTTTTTTGAAGATAAAAATAGACAACATGAAGATTTCTAAAGATTTTGGCATCATTATTCGACGTCAAGCATTACGTTCGAAGTCCATTGACATATCCTCGGTTATGAAAGAGCTTCATTTCGATGAGTATTTTGATGAGACAGACGATTTAATTTCTCTTGGTCCGTTCTTTGGTGGTGATGCGGCAGACGACTGTCTAAAATTGCTAGAAAAGCTCGGGCTTTGTTATATCGACGATTTTTTCATCTTCACTCAATATATTCCGAATTGGTGCGAAATACGCGCTGAGGTATTGGTCAATATTGACCGCTAGATAGGAGCTGCCACTGAAACTTAAAAGTCCGCAACCGGCCAGAAGCAGACTGGCCTGACCGCCTACCGGCGATACGATAGTCTGCAAGAATCCAGAGGCTGTGCTCAATCAACCACGAAGGCAATGCCAATATGTCATGCGAGCGCGCTGATGTCTGTCCTAAATGCTTCTCCAGCATTCATGTCCATGCAAAGAAAATTCTGATTGGGAAGGCCAGCCCCAAAGTTCTATTTGAAGAAGAACCCGCAGGGTATCGACGCAAAGACCAACTAGCGGTGGACGAATGCAAAATAGAGGCATTGGGTGAATCTCCTCTGGAGCAATTCCTCGATGGATATTTCTGTGTCAATTGTGGGATTGGCTTTGTATCGGATGGTGTCCTCAGCCCTTAGGTCGCGACGCTCATGTGCGAATACCCAAGCCACGATGGAAGCCCCTTATCGGCAAGGAACAGCCATTCCAAGCATGAATCGACGATTCAATCATTTAGGGATCGTTGTCTGATCGAAACGAGTTGACCGTGAGCCAACTTGAATCCCGCCCACCACAATGGCAAGTTGCTACTAATCTTCGACCAAGGCCAGACAACCATGGCATACGTTCTCTCGTGCTGGCGCCGCTTGTTGATGAGTGCGGAGATTATGTCTGGCTTCTGATGCGTTATCGGACACAGTATCCCGAACCAGGCGGAGACGAAGGCGATCACCTTTACACATCATCCGCCGAGACATGTGTGGAGGCACTAACGCGTAACAAACCCGAAAAGGCACTCGGAATACCCCCCGGCGCATCTCATTCAAAGCTACGAAAGCCCCCCCTTGAGCCACCTGCCGAGAAGATGCAATGGCCGACCTGGAAAATGTGAATTGGTGATGCTTGACGACAAGGCCTCAACATACAATGTCGCCCTGGGAAAATAAGATAAAACAGGGAAAAGCATGAAGTATTCGGATTTGAAGATTGGCGCGCGGCTGGCCATCGCATTCAGCGTCGTACTGTGCCTGCTATGCGTGGTGGCCGTCGTGGGGTGGCAATCCCTGTCGGCCAACAACAGGCAGGCCGAGGTCATCGTAGAAGAAAATAACGTCAAGATCGCCGCCGCCAACGCCATGCGCGGCTTCCTCAATACGGAAGTGCGTTCCCTGCGCAACATCATCCTTTATACCGACGCTGAGACGCGCCGCGCTCAGAGAGACATCGTACTCAAAGCGCGCAAGCAATATGACGATACCTTCGCCAGGCTGCAGTCGCTGGTGAAATCCGATGCAGCCAGGAAGCTGAGCGTCGAGATCGAATCCCACCGCGCCAAGATCAGGCCAAGCTTCGACAAGGTGATCTCGCTGGCTGATGCATCCAATGAAAAGGAAGCGGCAAGCTATCTCCAGACTGCGGTGCAGACGCCGCAAAACCAGTGGTTCGGCGATATCCAGGCCATGATCGAACTGCAGGAAAAACAGAACCAGCAAAGCATCACCACGATGCGGGCGGACTATGTCGTCACGTTGGAACTCCTGCTGGGACTGACCCTGGCAGCGGTCGCCCTGGGGGCGTTCTCGGCCTGGTACGCCACGCGCAGCATCACCACGCCGCTGGGCGAGGCTGTGTCTTTGGCACAGCGCGTCGCCGCGGGCGACCTGACTGCGGAGATCCGACCAGCCAGCCGGGATGAAACCGGCATGCTGATCGCCGCGTTGCGAGCGATGAACGACAACCTGGCCGGGATCGTGCGCGAAGTACGCAGCGGCACCGATACGGTCGCCACCGCGTCCAGCCAGATCGCTACCGGCAATCTCGAACTCTCCTCCCGCACGGAACAGCAGGCCAGCTCGCTGGAAGAGACCGCGTCGGCGATGGAAGAACTGACCTCGACGGTCAGCCACAACGCCGACAACGCACTGGAGGCCAGCACGCTGGCGACGGAGGCCTCCCAGATCGCAGTGCGGGGAGGCAGCGTGGTCGGCGACGTCATCCAGAAAATGGCCAGCATCAACGAGTCGTCTAAACGCATCGTGGACATCATTGCCGTGATCGACGGCATTGCCTTCCAGACCAACATCCTGGCGCTCAATGCCGCCGTCGAGGCTGCCAGGGCCGGAGAACAGGGGCGCGGATTCGCGGTAGTCGCGTCCGAAGTACGCGGCCTGGCGCAGCGCTCGGCAGCAGCGGCCAAGGAAATCAAGGAGTTGATCGACGACTCCGTCGACAAGGTCGCTGACGGCAGCGCATTGGTGATGCAGGCCGGTACGACCATGCAGGAAGTTGTGAGCAGCGTTGGCCGGGTGACCGACATCGTGCAGGAAATCAGCGCCGCCAGCCGCGAACAGACCGAAGGCATCGGCCAGATCAACATGGCCATGTCGCAGATGGACCAGGTAACACAGCAAAACGCCGCGTTGGTCGAAGAAGCCGCAGCGGCAGCGGGGGCGCTGGAAGACCAGGCGGCCAAACTGTTGCAGACGGTCAGCGTGTTCAAGGTGAAGGGCGGCTGAAAAGCCGTCATCACGACAAGCCGAGCGCGCCAGCGCGGGACCGGAAACCATCCGGCCCCACAGGGCTAGTCAAGTCAATACTTGAACTTCGCGGTCAACAGGAAGGTTCGCGGGCTGCCGAAGGTGATCAGCGTGGCCGCCGGCGTGGTGCCCTGGATGTATTCCTTGTCGAACAGATTCTTGATGCTCAGGTTGACGCCCCAGGAATCTGCCTCATAGCCGGCATTCACGTCGAACACCGTATGCCCCGCGAGGGCGACATAGTTGACACCCCGTTGCGATGTGCGGGCGCTTTGATAACGGGCGCCTGCCCCGGTATTCCAGCCCAGCTTGCCGGGGCTGAAATAATACTGGGTGAATAAGCCGACAGCGCTCTTGGGCACGAGATTGATTCGCTTGCCGATATCAGTCGTCGTGAGACTCTGCGTCGTCTTCGCGAATGGAATGTAACTGTACGACGCCGACACATTCCACTGCCTGGTCAGCGAGGCCGAGGCTTCCGCCTCGAAGCCCTTTGTTACCTGCTCGCCAGTCTGGACCGAATAACCCAGCGTGGCATCGGCTTCGGTCACGTTCTGGCGGCGCAGGTCATAGGCGGCCAGATAACCTTGCAGGCGCTGCTCATAGCCCTGGAACTTCATCCCGACTTCGGTCTGCTTGCCGGTCTCCGGTTTCAGCAAGGTGCCATTGGCGCCCAGGTCGGTGCCCGGCATGAACGAAGTCGAATAGCTGACGTAGGGCGCGAAGGCGTCGTTGATGCGATACATCAGCGAGGCGCTGCCAGTGAATGCCGTATTGGAATTCGTCGCATCGGCGCCGCCTAACAGATGCTTCACATTCACCCGCGCCCAGTCATGGCGGCCGGACAGGCCGATGATCCATCGGTTGTCGACCTTGATCGTATTGCGCAGGTACAGGCCGACATCTTGCGTAGTGGTCACGTCACGGGCTGCCGTGCCCCGCGTGATCGACGTGACGCCGTAGACCTGGGTGTTGGCGTTGAACGCATTGATGTTGTCGACGCGCTGGTAGTAATCGCTGCGTTCGCGCATCGTGTCCAGACCCGTGACGATGTCGTACTTGACCCTGCCAAGATCGAAACTGCGCTGCAGGTAATTATCCATCACCACATTCAGGTCCTGCTTGTCCTGGTTGTTGATCTGGCGGGCGACGAGCGGGAACCGGGCCGCACCGGAAGCGAATACCGAGTTAGTCCAGCTGCTGCCTCTTGAAACGGTAAGGTTCTGCTTGAAGGCCCAGCCGTTGTCAAAGTAATGCGTGTAGTTGGAGCCGACACGGGTGACGTCGACTTTATAAGGCCGGTCCGGTTCGCCGACAAAGATGCCGCGCCCATAGCGTTCCGACCAGTTCAGCGGCACGCCCTGGTTGCGGATGTATTCGCGGTGCTGGTAGCTGGCAATGATCGACAGTTCATTGCTGGCATTCAGATCGAAGTTGTATGACCCCGCCACGTATTGGCTTTTGAAGTACACATGGTCGGTCGGGTCGTTCTGGTCCGATACATGCGCTAAAAGGCGAAACGCGCCCTTGCTGCTGCCCTTGGGCGCAACGTTCAGATCGACGGTAGCGTCTTTCTGAGCGTAGCTGCCGTAGCTCAGGCCGGCAGTGAAGAACGTGTCCGCCTGGGGGCGTTTGGTGGTCAGGTTGACCAGCCCGCCGGGCAACGCCATGCCAAAGCCAACCGACGTCGGGCCCTTGACCACATCGATCGAACTCAGGCCGAAGATGTCCTCTGCCCGCAGGACATTGGTGGAATTCTGCGTTCGCAGGCCGTCGACATAGGTCTGCGCCGACGAAATCTGACCGCGGATCATGAAGTCATCCCAGCCGCGTCGGCCATAAGCGCCGGCAGTCACGCCCGCCACGCCATCGAGGGCTTCCGCAACTGTCTTCGCCTGTCTTTCCTCGATCTGCTTGGCCGTAATCACCGTGATCGATTGCGCGGTCTGGAATAAAGGCGCTTCCGAGCGCAGCACGCTCGGGGCACTGCGTGCCGTGTAATCTTTCTCGTTGTCCTGTTTTTTTTCGCCAAGCACCTGGATGGGAGCCAATCCGGTTTCTGCCGAATCGGTGGCCTGGGCCCAGGCTGACATGGGCATTGCGGTCGACATCAATGAAATGCCAAGCAGCACCTGCTTCCTGCGACGGGATAATTTAGTGGTCATGATGAATTCCGGCGGTGATCGCCAAGGGCAGTGAATAAGAGGTGGTGAAGTTAGTTCGATCCCAGCGCCCAGTCGACGGCAGCGTCGAACAGCTTGAGCCCGGAACCGGAAAGGTTGGTGAAGGTTTCGTTATCGAGGAAAAACATGACGCGACGTGCCGGGGCCAGCGATTCGTAGTCCATCGTGGCGCCCTTCTCATAGCCAAAGATGATGGATTTATCCGGCTGGCCATACACCGTGGCGATGACGGATGCGCCCAGGCCGGGCCTGCCCCAGTTCATTGCAGCAGGCTTTTCATAGACATTCACCACGCCGGCCGGCAACCCCGCGGCCAACGGATGCGGCGCATTGACGAGCCATGCATAGCGTTCTTTTTCCACCTTGCCGAAGTCGATATCGACACGCTTGGCGGTCATGCCGAGATCGTCGAGCAGGTCACTTTCCCAGGTCAGCATGGGCGCCGTCACGTTGCGGTATGCCCCCAGGAGGTCCCGCGATCGCACCGTGGCGGAGAGGATCACCAGGTCGGTGTCACGTGCTGCATCAACCGATGCGTACTGACTTTGCAGCGTGACGATGTATCCGCGTGCAGCGAGGTGCTGCTGGATCTTCTGGTCGACCGGCAGGCTCTTGCCTTCCATGCGCACGACCAGCAGCACTTTCTTGGCCGCCGGCGTGGCGGCATGGGTCTCGATGCAAAACATGCTGGCCAGCAGCAGCGCGGCCAGCAGCGATGTCAGGAACCTGGGCGCTTTCATGAGGCTTTTCCCTTAAAGAAATTGGAACAATGGAACGTCAGAATGGGCGTGATTCGGGTAACTACTTGATCGATGGCCAGGTCCTGGACCTGACCATTGCTGCCCCCCGTATTGACTGATTTGATTTCAGCCAAGCAAGGGAGAAGCCGATCGGGCTAAAAGAATCTGCCTAATACATCCATTGCCAATCGAGATTCAAAAAAGGGAACCGGTTTTTCGCAGAAAAATGTAAATTTTTCGGAGAAAGGCGTTATGGCGTTGGGGAGAAGAAGGAACAACCTGCTTCATGAACGCCCCGTTTTTACGCGGCATTTATGTAGATCCCCTCAATTGGAATCCGGTTTTTATGCCGCAGAGTCTAGATTGACGTTTCCGTCACAACGGGCTTGCCGATGCAAGTCACGACTCCATGAGACCGATCGCCATTCTTCAACACGAAGCAACGCAAGGACCGGGCGTATTGCTCGATCATCTGGATAAAAACGACCTTCCTTATCGACTTATCTCTCCTGCCTCGGATGGAACAGCGCCAGTCGACGCCAGCAAATTCAGCGGTCTCATCGTATTGGGTAGCGATCACTGTGTGAATGAATCCTTGCCATGGATCGAGGATGAATTGACATTATTGCAAGATGCCATCAGGCGCGACGTTCCGGTTCTCGGCCACTGCTTCGGCGCGCAGATGCTTGCGCGCGCGATGGGCGCCAAGGTCAGCCGCAATGGTTGCCCCAACATCGGCTGGAGCCCGATATGGGTCACACCGCCCGCACAGCACCGCATGGGCCTGCCCCGGCAAGTGACGATCTTCAACTGGCACTACGACACATTTGAAATTCCAGCTGGCGCGGTGCGCACGATGTATGGCAGTCATTGCCTGAACAAAGGCTTCCTGCGCGGGCGCCATTGGGCCTTCCAGGGACACCTGGAGGTGACCGAGGCAAGCGTCAGGAACTGGTGTGCCGCGGGACGCACAGAATTGCGTCACGCGCACGGCCCGGCGGCTCAAGGCGAGGCGCAAATCCTGGAAGGACTGCATGAGCGCATCGAGGCATTGCATTTGATCGCGGATCAAACCTACCAGGCATGGAGCCGTCAGTTGGACCGACCCATCTCTGTTGCAATGCGCTCTGCATCCTCGTATGCATGAATAGCGATCAATGGCGACATAGCCAAGCTGCTCAAGATTGCCTGGAAAACATCGAAGCGCCCTTTCCGCCACATAGGCGGCGACCATGTCAGATCGCTGTCAGCCGGCTATGCGAACATGGTTCAACGTCGAGGATTGAGGATTTCGACCTCTGGGTAACCGGACGGCCAGCAGAAAAAATGAGGGGAATGTCATGCAACGCCACCAATGGATCAAGCTGATCGTCGCCAGCACGCTGGTGTTCCCATGGCTGGCGCAGGCGCAGGACGTCCCCCCTTACCTGGCGACGGCCAGGACCCTGCTCAACGACGTCGCGCCCGAAAACAATAGTTATCAATATCGGGGCTGGATCCGGATCAAGGGCGATCCCACCCTGCTGGGCCAGGCAGATGTGTCTGAAGTGCATACCGACTGCAGCGGCCTGGTCGGCGCGCTGTTGAAACGTGACGCCCCGCAGGTGATGCAGGTGTTTGCGCATCAGCGCTGGAAATCGTATCCCAAGGCCGAGAATTTCTACGCCGCCATTGCGGCCAGCGACGGCTTTGTGCACAGGAAGAACATGGACCAAGTCGAGGTCGGCGATATCTTTGCCGCCAAGTATGAGGACGACAGAAACACCGGCCACGTCATGCTGGTCGATGCCAGGCCGAGATTGATCGAGACCCAGATCGAGCCTGTCATACCGGGCACTACGCAATGGGAGATCGTGGTGATCGACTCATCCAGCGCGCACGGCAAGACCGATACCCGTTACCGAAAGACCGGCAGCAAGCAGACCGGAATCGGTCGCGGCAGCGTGCGCGCCTATACCGACGCTAGCGGCCAGCTGGTCGGCTGGGTAATGACGATGGCGCCGCGCGCCAAACTGAGAAGTACCGGCAATCTGGCGATCGGCAAACCCGTTCTCTAAGTTTCTTCCGAGGCGTAACGAACGTCACTGGGTACCGGCCTGCGCCGGTACTCAGCGTCTTTTTTTGCGCACGCCTCAACACGCTATTCGGCAAGAATCTCGATCAAGCGTTCAAGCGAGGCCGGTTTGGTCACGTGGTGGTCGAAGCCAGCCGCGGTCGCGCTCAGCTTGTCGGCTTCGGCGCCCCGCCCCGTGAGGGCGACGAATTTGGCTTTGTCCAGGCCAGGGATCTTCCGCAGCTCTACCGCCACTTCATAACCGGACATATCCGGCAAGCCGATATCGAGGAACACCACGTCCGGTGGCGTCGTGCCGGCAATACTGAGCGCTTCCCGGCCCGTGGCCGCGACGCGGGCCGAATGGCCGTGATAGTCCATCAACATCTGCAGCATCTCGGCGCTGTCGACATTGTCGTCGACGATGAGGATATTCAAGACCCGGGCGCGCCCGGACTGCGCCTGCTGGCCGGATTTTCCATTGGCCGTGTCATGCGGCACGCGCGGCAGGCGTATCGAGAACGTACTGCCCAACCCCAGCCCTTCACTGACGACAGACACCTCGCCGTCATGCAGGTCGACCAGTCGTTTGACCAGGTGCAGCCCGATGCCCAGGCCGCCTTGCGCGCGATCAACCTCGGTCTGGATCTGGGCGAACATGCTGAAGACGGTGGTGATGTGTTCGGCCGAAAGGCCGATCCCGTTATCGCTCACGGTGATGACGGCGTAATCGCCATCGGCATGCGAAGCGACCACGATCTTGCCGCCGGCCGGCGTGTACTTGGCCGCGTTGTTGAGAATGTTGCTGATCACCTGGGTAATGCGATGGGGATCGGCGTCGATGACCAGGTTCGGGTCTGGCACCTCGACGATCAACTTGTGCTGGTTCTTCTCGATCAGCGGCATGCTGATCTCGACCGCGTCCGTAAAGGCCTCTTTCACCGAGACATGCTGCTTCTGCAACTTGATCTTGCCCTCGGTGATGCGGGCGATATCGAGCAGGTCTTCCACCAGGTGGGTCAGGTGGTGCACCTGGCGGTCCATCATCTGGTGGATGCCACGCTGACGCTCGTTGTCCGAGCCCAGCATCTTGATCACTTCCAGGCCATTGCGAATCGGTGCCAGGGGATTGCGCAGCTCGTGCGCCAGGGTCACTAGGAACTCGTTCTGCCGCTGGTTGATCTTGGCCAGGTCGTCGGCCAATATCTCCAGCGTGCGCTTGGCTTCCCGTTCGTCATGCACATCCACCACCGAACCGACAAAGCCGATCCCGTTGTCCGCTTCATCGAACAATGGCGTACCGGAAACCACCGCCCAGCGATAGGCGCCGCTGGCGTGCCGCAATCGATAGACATGATGGAAGGCGCTACCGGCGGCGCAACAGGCGAGAAAGTCTTGCGTGGCCGCTTGCCGGTCATCGGGATGGATGCTGTCGATCCAGCTCGGGATCGGCGCCTGCCCGCTCGGCTGGCCGCTGAAGTCATACCAGCGCCGGCTCAGGTAAGTGCTGCGGCCGGCCTGGTCGGTGGTCCAGATGATGGCCGTCGAAGCGTCGACCAGCGACCTGAAATATTGCTCGCTCAACTCCAATGCTGCGCGGGCGGCGCGGCGGCGACGGCTGGCATCGACCTGGCCCTTGATCCGGCTCAGCAATTCATTGGCAGAAAATGGCTTGACCAGGTAATCATCGGCGCCCGCCTGTATGCCCTCGATCTTCGCCTCGTCGCCGGCCCGGGCCGATAGCAGGATGACCGGCACATCCTTGGTGACGTCATTGGTCTTGATCTTCTTGAGCAAGCCAAAGCCGTCCAGCACCGGCATCATGACGTCGCTCAACACCAGGTCGGGGGGCGCGGCGCAAACGGCGGCGTAGGCGGCTTCGCCATCGGCGCAGGCTTCGACCGTGGCATACGACTCCAGCAGGCGCTTCAGGTACTCACGCATGTCGCGGTTGTCGTCGGCGATGAGGATATGGACCGGGAGCGCGTCGTTGGCCACCAGCGATGGCGACGGCACTGCTTCTTTTTCCGCCACCTCTGTGCTGCCCTGTGCGTCCGGCAACCAGGCTTGCGCCTCTTGGATGAAGGCAATGCCGGGTTGGGCATCCTTGCTGATGGCGACCGGGTTGATGCTGCCGGCGATATCCGATTCCTTCAGGTGGCCGGTGCCGAACGGGATCTCGACATGAAAGCTCGAACCGCGACCGGGCGTGCTGGTGGCGCCGATCTGGCCGTGATGCAACTTGACCAGTTCCTGGATCAGCGCCAGGCCGATCCCGGTTCCTTCATAGGTACGGCCCTGCGAATTCTCGATACGGTGGAAGCGTTCGAACACCCGCGGCAGTTCTTCGGCAGCGATGCCGGAACCGGTGTCGGTGATGGCCAGCCTGGCAGCGCCGGGCACGCGCTCTAGCGTCACGCTGATCTTGCCCTCGAAGGTGAACTTGAAGGCATTCGACAGCAGGTTGAAGACCACCTTTTCCCACATGTCGCGGTCCACGAAGACCGGCTCGCCCAGGTCAGCGATGCTGACCTCGAACGCCAGACCGGCCTTTTCGATGGTGGAGCGGAATACGCTGGCCAGGTCTTCGGTCAGCGACGACAGGTCGGTGGCGGCAAAATTGGCCTTGGCACGACCCGCCTCGATGCGCGAGAAATCCAGCAAGGCGTTGACCAGCTTCAGCAGGCGCTGCGAATTGCGATGTGTCACTTCCAGTCGCGTGCGCTGGACCGGACCCAGTGGCTCGCTGGTATCGGCCAGCGCATCGTCGAGCGGGCCGACCATCAGCGTCAGGGGCGTGCGGAATTCGTGTGAAATGTTAGAGAAGAAGGCGGTCTTGGCGCGATCGATCTCGGCCAGTTCTTCAGCCTTGCGCTGTTCGTGCTGATACACCAGCACGTTGGTGACCGAGGTACTGACGGCGTTGGCCAGCAGGGCATAGAAGTCCAGATACTCGGTATCGAGTGCCCGCCGGGCGCTGACCCCCGCCACCAGGAAACCGAACGGCAGCTCGGAACCGGCCGCGATGACCGGCAGGATCACCGCCTGCGTGGGCGCCTCGGGATAAGGGCCGGCTGCATGCTCGCCGAAACGCGTGAGCAGATCAGGTACCTGGACGATCGTGCGCGACTGCATGGCCTCGCTGAATGGCCAGCCGCCGGTGCTGTCGAGCGTGACGACATCGGGCGCCATCGGGCCGGCAGCATCGAGACCGGCCACGCCACGGCGACGCAGGGTATCGCCTTCAAGCTGGTAGAACAGCGTGAAGGGCACATCCAGCGAGAGCGATTCGTGCCGCTGCACCAGGCCCTGGCAAAGCTCTTCAATCGAGAGGCACTTGGCCAGGCCGGCAGACAGGTCGCGCAGGGATGACGTGCGGCGCGCGCCCAGCACCTTGTCGGTCGATTCGGAAATGGGGTGGAAGACGCCCCCCACTTCGCCTGATTCGACCCGGATCGGCGAAAACGAAAACGTCATGAAGGCTTCTTCGAGATAGCCGTAGCGGTCGAGGAACATGCGCTGGTCGCGAATATAAGTCCCCTCGCCCTGGTGCGCCCGGTCAAAGGCGTCACCCACCATCGGCAACGCGGTGGCCCAGCAGATCTTGAAGTCTTCCCCCATCGATTGCGGATGCTTGGCGCCACAGATGGGGCGATAGGCATCGTTATAGATCTGGATATCGTGCGGTCCCCACGCAATGAGGATCGGGAAGGTAGACGAAAGACACAGGCTGACGGCGGTGCGCAGGCTTTGCGGCCATTCTTCGATCGGCCCCAGCGGCGAATCCGTCCAGTCCATGGAGCGGATCAATTTGCCCATCTCGCCGCCGCCCGCCAGCCAGCTTGTCTTCGAATCCAGTTCGCCCACCCTGATGTCTCCGCAATGTCCGTTTATTTATACCGGAAGCAATGCTACTACCTTCCATCGCCGAATGACTAACCAACAAGCCTTATTTAACCGATGCCAGGGCGGCTGGGGATGGCAGGAACCTTGAAGGGCTATTGCAGGTCGGAGTGTGCTGCAATTGCGCTGCAGCAACCCTGCAGTTAGTTTGGGCCGCAGTGCCCGCAACGCCTCGATGCCCCCCTCCTGCGATATGAAAGTGAACATCAAATGACGATCCCCGGGAAAACACTACTGGGCACCGCGTGTGCAACCCTGGCCTTGCTGACCGGCTGCGCCGGTGGCGTGCCGCCCTACGTCGAGCCACCGGTGGCGACCGTTGCCGTCAAGGACAGCGAGGCCCGCATCGTGATGCGTTCGGCCGGCATGCCGATGGCGGTCAACTACGCCATGAGCACGTCAGAATCCACCTGCGAAGGCTTTGCCCCGGTCGGTCGCGTGTTCCATAGCGGGCGCGAACAGTTGCTGCCCTGGATTGCGACCCTGACGGAAAAGAGCCGCAGCGCCGTCTCTAACGACCAGCCGCAGGTCGAGCAAGTGGTGCCGGCCAACCGTCGGGTCCAGGTCAAGGCTTATTCCGGCTGGTCGGACGTCACTGCGCAAATGCGGTCATCGGGCTCTTGCGGGCCATTGACTTCGCAATTCACGCCAGCCGGCGGCAAGACCTATCTGGTTGAATTTCGTTTCGCCGGCACCCGCGACTGCAGCCAGACAGTCTATGAGATCGACGCCGCCGAACAGCGCTTGCCGGTCGAACAGCGCACGGCGCTGTATTGCAGCCGCTGATACTGGCCGCCCCGCTGGAGGCTGGCTTTATGCCGGCGGCGGCCCCGGCTCGGGATGCGGCGCGGCGGCGGCCCGTGCCAGCTCTTCGGTGACCCGGATCTCGGCCCCGATCGGGGTCATCTGCGCCGAGGCGGCAAAGGGCGCGGCGGGCACGGAAGCGGGATGGTGCTTGTTACGCCACAGGAAAAACGCCGTCAATGCCGCATGCAATATCAGGAATGCCCAGAACAGGCCATTGCTGCCGACCCGGTTCATCAGCGGCGAGATGACGATCGGGCTGAGCGCCGAGCCGACCGAATTGATCAGCAGCATGCCCTGGATGACCCGCACCAGTTCGCGCGAATCGGCCTGGTCGGCCGAGTGGCTGACCGCAACCGGATAGATGGCAAAGATGCAGCCGCCCACCAGGAACAGCAGCACCATCAACAGCGGCGGATAGGCCGGCATGATCAGCACCAGCAGCGACAATATCGTGCAGGCTGCACTCAGGGCCAGCAGCACGGTCTGGCGGTCGCGTCGATCCGACCAGCGCCCGACCGGATACTGCAACAGCATGGCGCCACAGATGGCGCTGGCCATCAATTGGCCGACCTGCCCGATATCGAGCCCTTCCCGCTGCAGATAGATGGGCAGCAAGGTATAGACGGCGGCAATGCCCACGCCGGCGCCGAAACTGCCGACCACGCCGGCCGGCGTCATGCGGATCAGGTGATGCGGCATCAGCGGCTCGATCGGACCGACTTCGGGCGAGATGCGCGGCAGGATCACCATCGGCAACACCGACATCGACCCCAGCACTCCCGCCAGCATGAATGGCGCACTGCTGCCCCAGGCATCGATGCGCCCCAGGCTGGCCTGGGACAGCATGATGGAACCGTAGAGCGCGATCATGTAGATGGCCAGCAGGCGGCCCCGGTTCTTGGGGTCGCCGGCCAGCAGCAGCCAGCTTTCGACCACCAGGTAGATGCCGACCATCGCCCAGCCATTGATGAGCCGCAGGAACAGCCAGAACCAGGGATCGAACACCAGCCCCTGCAATAGATAAGTGATGGCCGTCAGCGAGGCGAAGCCGCTATAGGCCCGGATGTGCCCGATGCGGCCGATGAGGCGGTCGCTGGTGACGGCGCCCACGGTCAGGCCCACGAAGTAGGCCGACGAAATGGCCCCGATCATCATGGCCGAGACGTGGGCCGCGTCCAGTCGCAACGACGTCAGGGATGAAATGAAGCCATTTCCAAGGCTGACAAAGAAAAGTCCCAGTAGTGGCCCCAGTACCATGGCCGACGTGTTTCGCGACAAAACGCCCTCTCAAAACAATACGAATGCAGCGCGAAGGATACTGGATTGCCCGATTTCCGATCGGACCGCCGGCCGTATGTCTCCGCTACTGCGCTTTACATCTTCAGTGCCGGTGCAGAATTGCCTTCAGGAACAGCTTGAGGTCTTTCTCGAGATCCATCCCGAAGTCCTGTCGCGCCACGCCACGAAACACCAGCATCTCCGTTAGTGGGTCGTTGTCGCCAGTGGTTCGCTCGGCGCCACCCAGGCCGTCGAATTTGATGGCGTACGAATAAGTCGGGTTGGTCACCGGGTCGGGATCTGCCGCGTAGCGACGCACCTGAAAGGCCAGGCTGACGTAATACGGCGGGTTGGCCTCTTCGCTCAAGTCGCCGGCCCACCAGCCTGCGGCCTGCAGCTCGAGGCGCAGGTCGGCAACAGTGCTTTTCACGGCCGCGACGGCGCGTGAGGTGATGATGTCGAAGTCTTCCAGCGCTTGCCTGAGTTCATCCTCGGCGGCTTGCTTCTCCAGCCTTATCTCGCGTATCGCCTCGTCAAGTATGCCCACGGGTCTGCTTTCAATTGGGTAAAGACCGGAATGGTAGCCGACAACCCGCATGCCCGTCGGGACGACCGGATCCGTGTTCGGGAATTGCATCTCGAACAAGTCGACGCCGGCCATGATTCCCACGGAATGATATTGATGCGCACCCTTATATGCCTCCCTCAGCATTTCTTAACAATTTTTCTCCTGACCTGATCCGTTTTTAACTTTCAGGTGTCATCCAAATAAGAACGCTTCTTTTTCTCAAAACGAGAACGCGTCTTTATTCCTAGTTAAAACGAAAGGTAGATCATGGGGCAGGTCCAGGCGTCGAAGCGCCAACGTAATTCCGTATTTCAACTGAAGGCCGTGGCATCGGCTGCGCGTCACCTGGTGCTGATGGCGCCCATGCTGGCCGTCCCGGTGGCTTATGCGCAAACCACCGCGACCTCCGGCGACGCTACCGCCACCCCGGCTGCCACCACTAATACCGGCAGCAACAGCAATGCCGTGCTGCCCACCGTTACCGTCACCGAAAGTCGCGACCCTACGGCGCCCTACGCCGGTGGTCTGGTGGCGCGCGGCGGCAGCCTGGGCGTGCTGGGCACGGCCAGCGTCATGGACACCCCGTTCAGCGTCACCAACTACACCTCGCAAGGCATTGAAGACGTGCAGGCGCGCGCCATCGGCGACGTCATCGCCAATGACGCATCGGTGCGCAACACCAACGGCAATGGCGGCTTCGGCGACAGCTATCAGATCCGTGGCTTCACGATGTCGGCCAACGATGTGGCCTTCAATGGCCTGTATGGCATGGTGCCGCTGACCCGTATGCCGATCACGATGGTCGAGCGCATCGAAGTGCTCAAGGGTCCAGGCACCCTGATGTACGGCATGGGTCCGGCCGGCGGCATCGGCGGCGCGGTCAACCTGGTCGCCAAGCGTGCCCACGAAGAGCCGACGTCGAGCGTGACTGCGACTTACCTGTCGAATTCGCAATTCGGCCTCAAGGGCGATATCGGCCGCCGCTTTGGCGACAACCAGGAATGGGGCATTCGCGTCAATGCACTGTACGCCGATGGCAACACCGGCCTGTCGGGCAGTAACCAGCAACAAAGCATGGGTTCGGTGGGTCTGGACTACAACGGCGGTCGCGTACGCTGGAGCCTGGATGCCTATACTCAGCATGAAGATTCGCGCAATTTCCGCCCACAATTCCGCATCGCCGGCCTGGAGATGCCCGAGGCCCCCTCTGGCAAGACCAACCTCTATCCCGGCACCACGCTGCAATCGGACGACAAGGCAGCTCTCACACGCCTGGAATATGACATCAACGATAGCCTGACAGCCTATGGCGCCATCGGTTACCACGTCGCGTCATCGGCGCAGAGCTGGCCCGGTGCGAATATCTTGAACGCCCGTGGCGACACCAGCGCGTTATCCAATGGCTACTATGACCAGAAGGTCACCTCCACTTCGGCGGATGCTGGCATGCGCGCTCGGTTCAACACCGGCGGCATTAAGCATACCGTCATGCTGGGGCTGAACATGCTCAACCAGCAGACCGACTACTTCTTCGCCTCGCAAAGCACCGGAGTGACATCGAATCTGTACAACCCGGTCGCACTCCCTTCACCAACAATGGCCCGGACCCAGGCAACACCACAGAGCCAGCTTCGCCTGACCAGCTTTGCGCTTACCGACACCCTGTCGTTTGCCGATGATCGCTTGCGCCTGATCGCCGGTCTGCGCCGTCAACAGGTTTATTCCCACAGCCTGCTCTCGGCCGCACAAACTTCCAACAAGACGGCGATTTCGCCGGTGCTGGGTGTAGTGGTCAAACCGGTAGAAAACCTCTCGCTGTATGCCAACTACACTGCTGCCTTGACTGCCGGCTCAATCGTGGCGGCTCCAAATGCCAACGCGGGCGAGGCGTTCCCGCCTTCCAAGTCAAAGCAATACGAGACTGGCGCCAAGATCGATTGGGGTCGCGTCACGACCAGCGCCGCAGTGTTCCAGATCGAGCAGAAGAACAACTCCACGCAGATCATCAACGGTGTGCAATATGCCACGCAGAACGGCCGTGCACGCATTCGCGGTCTTGAGTTGGCGGCCTACGGCGAAATACAGCGCGGCCTGCGTTTCAACGCCAGTGGTACTTTCTTTGACACCAAGTTGGCGCACACCGCAGGCGGCACGACCGACAACAACGAAGTCGGTGCCGTGCCAAGCCACAACTTCAACCTGGGCCTCGACTGGGATACGCCTTGGGTCAGCGGCCTGGCATTGAACACGCGCGTGGCCCGTACCGGTGCCATGTGGTATGACCAGACCAATCGCGTAAAAGTACCCGGCTGGACCCGCGCAGACATCGGCGCCCGCTACATCACCAAGACCGCTGGCCAGGTCGTGACTTATCGCGCCAACATCGAGAACCTGTTCGACAAGAACTACTGGGTGATGCAGAACGGCTACGTCGGCACCTCTTCCGGCCGCACCTTCGTGCTGTCGGCCCAGGTCGACTTCTGATGTCCTGATGCAACGCCAGGCCCGTGCCTGGTCTTTCGTGAAAACGCCCGCAGCATGCTGCGGGCGTTTTTTTTCGTCAACTGTCAGCCAACCGGTTCACCGGGCATGCGCCTTGATCGATCGTCGGATGGCGCAATCCAGGCAAGAAGGCATTGTTTTGAATAATCTTATGATCGATAATCGCTGCCATGAACGATACTACGAACCTCCCCCCGCTTCCCGACCGGCTCTCCATCGATCCCGGCAGCCCCCATTTCAATGCCGCCGTGTTCGAACACGACATCGGCATCAAATTCAACGACAAGGAACGCACCAATGTCGCCGAATACTGCATCAGCGAAGGATGGATCAAGGTCCCGGCTGGCAAGGCAATCGATCGCAAGGGCAATCCCTTGATGACCAAATTGAAGGGCCGGGTCGAAGCCTTTTATAAGTAAACACCGCTCCATGGCTACCAAGCCCTGCTGATTTGCAGGGCTTTTTCAATTGCGGGCTGGCTTACTGCGCAGTCACGCCTGGCCATCACCGGCCAGGATCGCCCGGAGTTGCTCTTCATATACCTCCGGCGGCTGCCCGCCCGGGATCAGGTAGCGATCATTCACCACCACCGCCGGTACGCTGCTGATGCCGCGTTGCACCCACAGGACTTCTTCGTCCCTGACCTCCTGGGCGTAACGGTCAGACTCCAGTATCTCGCCCGCCTCGGCGCTGTCCAGACCCACCTGCGCGGCAATCCCAATCAGCACATCGCGCTCGGCAATGTTCTTTCCATCGGTGAAATAAGCCTTGAGCAAGGCCGCCTTGAGCGCCGCCTGCGCGTCTTTTTCCCTGGCCCAGGCGATCAGGCGATGGGCGTCGAAGGTGTTGTAGACGCGACTGGCATCATCGCGATTCATGGTGAAGCCCACGGCGGCCGCCCTGGCCCGGATCTGCTCGCGGTTGGCGCGCGCCTGGTCGGGGCTGATGCGGTATTTCTCGGTGATGTAGTCGAGTTGCACTGCGCCGGCGGCAGGCATATCGGGGTTGAGCTCGAAGGGATGGAACGTGAGCTCGACCCGGGTCCCGGCGTCCAGCCTTTCGAGGGCGGTATTGAGACCCGCGAGGCCGACGGCGCACCAGGGGCAGACGACGTCCGAGACAAAATCGATCTTCAACGTATTACTCATTGGGATGTACCTCACACATGGCGCCTGGCATCAGGCCGGAAAACGAAGGGCCATTGTAAATCCGATCGGCAACGCTCATCGGGCCGCGCGTGCCGCCGCCTGTTTCAACTGAAACACCGGCCGCCGTCACTGAAATGCAGCGGCAACATGGCCAGCGCACTATGCACTCAACCCAACAGCAACACCCGATCAACTTCTGGCGGAGGCCAAGCATGCGTTCCTGTCTCGACTATCTCCTGGACTTCCTTACACCGGCGGCGAATGCGGACGAAATCCGCTACGAACTGCTCATCTTCTGAACCTCACCCCATCGCACGAACAGCAAGGAGAACAACATGCGTCAATTCATCGTCATCGCCTTATTGGCCGCCAGTGCAAATTGTCACGCCATGGACGTCTGGGATATTTCAATCTGGGACGGATTGCAAAGAGTGCAGCAGGAACGCCGCGACCTGATGGAAAGGCAAATGCAGGAACAGATGCGCCAAAGCCCGCTGTTTCGCCGTCGCTAAGAAAAAACCGCCACCATGGGTGACGGTTCCAGTCTCGCGCTCACACAACGGGACAACCAGCTTACTTCGGCGACAACTGCCCGCGAATCTCGCCGCCTGGATGCGCCGCGCTATGCACGTTGACGTAAAGCGTACCGGCCACATAGGCGGCATATTGCTCGTCGGACAACTTGGCCCCGGCCGGCACGCTCCAGCCGTTATCGCCATTCTTGGTCAGGCCAACGATCACCGGGCCGTTGGCGCCGGTCGCACCGGTGTGGATGTGGGCTGCCTTACCCTCGATGCCGGTCGTGGTGATGGTGCCGCTGACGCTCTTGTCGGCCGCCACGCTGATGCTGCCGGTGCCGCTGGCGGTGGAGGGATTGGCGGGTACTTCGTTGCTGCCGCGCAAATCCACATTGGCGGTTTGCGCCATGGTTACACCTGCGCTCAGCAACAAGGCGGCCAGCAATGCGCCGTGGATGGTCTTGATTCCAGTCATGCTTGTTCTCCTGATTTTTTGTAATTCACGAAATGAATGGCACGGTAGGACGATACGCAGTGTAGAACACTGCCGAAGATTTCACAGGACGGAAAACAGATAAGAATTTACCTAGAGATCAGATAACGGCCTCTCTGTTTCAACTGCAACATGAAACGTCGACCCTGACATCGGCCGGTAACCGGACCGCCGCAAGATAGACCCAAGCCAAAACGTAACGCAAAGAAGCGAAACGCCGGATTGGCCCACCATCGTCGGATCACTTTCAGGAGAACACCATGCGCCTCTATTCCACCTTCTTCATCGCCGCCGTCACCTTGTTGGCATCGACCGCCGCCCATGCCGCCGGCCGCGGCGACGACATCTGGCTGAAGATCATTCGCCTGCTTGCGCCCGGCATCTGACGTGGCCCCGGCACGATGCCCACATCACTTCTGCACCGCCGCACCGGCAGTATGCGGCGCCACCTTGAGCTGCGCCGCGTAGCGCTCCAGCACGGCGCGCAGCTCGCCGCGCTTTTGCATCAGTTCCAGTTGCGCATTGATGCGCGCCAGGTGCTTCACGCAGGGGCTGGCGTTGCTCAGCGCGAGAAAGTTATCGGTCTCGCTCACATAGGGTTGCAGCGCCACGAAGTGGTCGGCCTGGCCGCTCTGGTTAAGGTAGATCATGCCGTTGTAGTAGCCGGTGATGAAGTAGTCGACCTGGCCGGAATCGAGCCGGGTGAAATTCATGTGGGCCTTTTGCGCGGACTGTATCGTGAGATGGGCGCGCAGGAAGTCATCGAAGGGTCCGCCGAACTGGTTGCCCTGGGTGATGGCGCCACGCTTGCCGATCAGGTCTTGCCAGCCGGCATAGGCAAAGCGCCGGTCGCTGGCGACAAAGACCGAGATCGGATTGGAGAACAGCGGCACCGAAGTGAAGGAAAGAAATTTCTGGCGCTCGGGCGTGTTCTTCAGCGAAGCCACCATCGCCACATCGCCGCTCTCGGCTTCCTTGAGCACGCGATGGAAGGGGCCCACGTAGCGAACTTCAAAGGGAATCTCGAGCGCCGTCAGAACCCGCCGTGCGATTTCGATGCTGGCGCCGGTCAGTTGGCGGCCGTCATACCAGTGAAGCGGCGCATAGTCGGAGTCGGACGACACCGCCAGCTTGACGCATTCGGCCGCGCGAACCGGTGCCACGACGACCATTGTTGTCAGTAACAACGCCGCCAGGAAGGTCTTCATGATGCGTGGTTGAGAACCTGACAAGAACATATGCGCGCCCATATCTTTCGTATGTCCGTCCAGCATAAAACAGCGGGGCACGAGGATGCAAGAATCAATGTGATCGCCCGCGTCGCCATTGCAGGTACGCGAGCATCATTGCTGCGGCAGTGACGCCGACCGCCCAATTCCTGAGTTGCCAAAGAGACGGTCCCATCTGCCCTGCATATTCTGAAAAGACCTTGTACAGGAACATCTGCATCAGGTACGCCGCAAATGCGGTCGCGAGGATGACTGCTCTGGAGAGGGCGCCCGGGGTCTTGCCAACCCACTCGGCGACAAGAATTACCGGCAGCGCCAGGAAGGTCAGTTTGTCGCGATGCAACGACTTGGGGTAGATCTCGGTAATACCCAAGACAATCGCATTGAGGCTCCAGAATGCAAAGACAGCCGCCAGCACATACAAGAATGCGCCCAGGCGGCCGCGAAGGCTGCGACGTGCGCGCGAGGATTTCACTGCCGCGAAATAATGTATGGCGTCCTTGCGGCAAAGCAGCCAGGTGAAGAGCACAAGAAAAGGCAACGAAAAGAACAGCTGCACCATCAGCGGGCCATGCGCGTGCCGGTTCGCGAAAAGTATCAACACGAAACCCAGCCCTCCCTGTACGACATATGCCAGGCGCGCCCACCGCCACGCCCGCAACAGGCCGATGGCGACGATAATGGAGCTATAGCTCCACCCTTCGAACAACTGCCACTGCAATTGCGGTGCAATCGACACACCTGGCAACAGCGCTGTGTTGTGTAGATAGGGCCCGAACATCAATGCATTCACTGCAACACCCGCCGCGTTCAAGAGCAGGAGATAAGCAATCAAGGCAACGCCAGCAGGACGAGGTGCAGGTGAAGCATCAGCAGCGAGCGGCGTGATGATGGGTTCTATCGGAGAGAATTCAGGCGTTTCTGTTGTCATGGTTGAGCATATCGCTCTGTCTTCGGCCTTCGGACGGCGCAGCACAAAGAAAGAGGGAACGATACGTGGACGAATGTAATGTTAGTTTTTCGCCACTCTAACATTGTCGCCCGGCAATTAAAATCCTGGCACCTTCGCCCAGATTAGTTTTCATCCGTCGTCATTTGCTGCCCATCACCTGCATGAACGAACTCACCAGCCGCGCCTCGCGTCGCTCGGCCAGGCAATACAGATAGGTGTGGGTGCTGACCGGGTCACCTTCGATGCGCACCATGCGAAACCTGGGGTCGGCCACGAACTCGGCCTCCGACACCGTGCCCAGGCCAAGCCCGCGCGCCACCGCTTCACGCAGCGCTTCACGGCTGCCGATCTCCATCACCACCTGCGGTTTCACCCCGGCCTGCTGCAGCACTTTTTCCAGTGCCAGACGGGTGGTCGAGCCTTGCTCCCGCATCAGCATCGGCTGCCCTTCCAGTTCCGCCAGGCTGACCGATGCGCGCTTGTAGAAGGGGTGGCTGCGGTGGGCAAACAACACCACCGCATGGTCGGCGTACGGCATCGCGTAAAAACGGGCGTCATCGGTGAAGCTGGCCAGCACGGCGACATCGGTGGTGTAGCTCTCGAGATCGGCCAACGATTGCGCCGAATTGCCCAGCTTGATCGACAGCTCGACCTTGGGATAACGGGCGCGATAGGCATCGACCATCTCGATCACATGAAACGGCCCCACCGCCCCCACTCGCAGATGGCCCACATGCAAGGTGCCGGAATTGACCAGCAGGTTGAGCGCATCGAGCTCGAGCTCGGCAATGCCCTGGGCGATCGGCAACAGGCGTTGCGCGGTCTCGCTCAGGTCCAGCCGACGCCCACGGCGGTAGAACAATTCGACATTGTGCTCGCGCTCCAGCGCCTGCACCTGGGTAGTCAGGGTGGGCTGGCTCACGCCCAGCACACGGGCCGCCGACGAAAAACCGCGATGGCGGGCCACGGCCAGGAAAGCGCGAAGTTGCGATGGCGTCATCTATAGCTCCAATCAATAGTTGGATAGGATTTTTTAGATTATATCGATAACACAGCGGTCACATAGCGCCTTTAATCTACAACCTGTCCGCACCAGCAAGCGCTGTCTCCAACCCCGACTTCAGCCCGCATTCTCACCGATCAAGGATCAAGATGAAACGACGTTCACTCCTCGCGCTGTGCCTGGCCGCGCTCACTTCAGGCTTGCTGGTACAACCTGTCATGGCAGCGCCCACGCTGACGGTGGGCCTGATCCCGGCCGAAGATTCGCAGGCCATGCTGGAAAACAGCAAGCAGGTGATCGACGGCCTGCAAAAGCAGCTCGGCCTACCGGTCAAGGCCTTCATCGCCACCGACTACAACGGCATCATCGAAGCGCTGCGCGCCAAGAAACTGGACGTGGCCTACCTCGGCCCGTTCTCGTATGTGCTGGCCAGTTCGGTCGCCAACGTCGAGGCGTTTGCGGTGGCCGAAACCAAGAAGAGCGGTCGCAGTTTCTACAAGAGCATGATCATCGTGCGCCGCGATAGCGGGATCCAGAACCTGGAACAGCTGAAGGGCCGCACCATGGCCTTCGTCGATCCCTCGTCGGCCTCCGGCCACCTGTTTCCCAGCGCCGGGTTGCAGAAGATCAACATCGATCCCAACAAGTATTTCTCGCGGGTGATTTTCTCCGGTTCGCATGACGCCAGCATCCTGGCGGTGGCGAACAAGAAGGTCGACGCCGCTGCCGTGGCCGACCGTATCCTGGCCGCCGCCGTGGCCAAGGGCGCGGTGCGCCAGGACGACCTGAACGTGGTCTGGACTTCGCCCGATATTCCCGAGTCGCCGATGGTATGGCGGCGCGACCTGGACCCGGCGTTCAAGCAGAAGATCGCCGCCGCCTTCGCCGCCATCAAGGATGTGCCATGGGGCGACCAGGGCGTGCTCAATGGCTTCGTCAAGACCGATGACCAGGCCTACGACGTGGTGCGCGATACCGCCAGGATCCTCAATCTCGACCTCAAGGCGATGAAATGATCCGGATCCGATCGCTCACCAAGCAATACGGTAGCAATGCCGTGTTGCGCGGCATCGATCTCGATGTCGCCGCCGGCGAGTTCCTGGTGGTGCTGGGGCCTTCGGGCGCCGGCAAGTCGACCTTGCTGCGCTGTATCAATGGCCTGGTCGCGCCCACCTCCGGCGAACTGGTGGCGGCCGGATACGATGCCACCGACGCGCGCCGGGTGCGCCAGCTGCGCCGCAACGTGGCCATGATCTTCCAGCATCACAACGTGGTGCCGCGCCTGTCGGTACTGAAGAATGTGCTGACCGGTGGCCTCGGGCGATGCGGCACGCTGGCCTCGATCCTGCAATTGTTCTCGCGGCAGGATGTGGCGCTCGCCATGGATTGCCTGCGCCGGGTCGAACTGGAACACAAGGCAGGCGAACGCACCGATTCGCTGTCGGGCGGCCAGCGCCAGCGGGTCGGCATTGCGCGCGCGCTGGCGCAACGCCCGCAGGTGATCCTGGCCGACGAACCGGTGGCCAGTCTCGATCCCAAGACCTCGCGCCTGGTGCTGCAATACCTGCGCACCGCCTGCAGCGAACTCGGCATCACCGTCGTATGCAACCTGCATCAAGTGGATTACGCGCGTGAATTCGGCGACCGCATCGTCGGCCTGGCCGGCGGCAAGCTGGTGTTCGATGGTCGTGGCGACGAACTGCGCGAGTCTCACCTCGACCTGATCTACGCCGGGCTGGAACCGCGCGAAAATCCTGAACCAACCGTACGGCCAGCGCCCGAGCTGTCCATGCAGGGAGCGCTGTGATGAACGCCAGCTATCACGACATCGTCTGGACCGGGCCGCGTCCGCTTACCCTGCGCGCCTGGCTGCTATGCATCGGCGGCGTAATGCTTGCCGCGGCCATACTGGCGTGGAGTGCCGATGGCACCCAGCTGAGCTGGTCCGAACTGGCCAATGGCGTGCCGCAGATCGGCGACTTCCTGGCGCGTTCCTTTCCGCCTAACTGGAACATCCTCGCGCGGCTGGTGACGCCGGCCGTCGAAACCGTGCAGATTGCCTTGTGGGGCACCTTGCTGGGCGTGCTCGGCGCCATACCGGTGTCGTTCCTGGCGGCGCGCAACCTCAATCCGAACCGGGTGCTGTACCAGGGCGTGCGACAACTGCTCAATGTCACGCGCAGCATCAATGAATTGATCCTGGCGCTGGTGTTCGTGTCGGCGGTCGGCCTGGGGCCTTTTCCCGGCGTGCTAGCGTTGGCCTTGCACGGCATCGGCATGGTCGGAAAATTCTTCGCCGAGAGCATCGAGGAAATCGACGAAGGCCCGCTCGAAGCGCTACGCGCCACCGGCGCCCGTCCATTGCAGGTGATCGTCTTCGGCGTGCTGCCACAGGTCATCACGGCATGGATCGCTACCGTGCTCTACCGCTTCGAGGTCAATCTGCGCCAGGCGACCGTGCTGGGCATGGTGGGCGCCGGCGGGCTGGGCTTCGAACTGGTCAACAGCCTGAAGCTGTTCAAGTACCAGGACACCGCCACCTGCATCGTGGTGGTGACGCTGATGGTGGTGGCCGCGGATGCCGTCTCCAGCCGCCTGCGCCAGATGATCCAGGACGGCCGTCACTAACTGCACATCCATTTACCTTCATCGAGTCCAGACCATGTGGAATTATCACAACCCGGTGGCAGTGCATGCCGGCGCCGGCAGCCTGTCGCGCCTGCCCGAACTGCTGGGCCGTCGTCGCGCGCTGCTGATCACTTTTCCCGAAGCCGCCGCACTGGGCCTCGAAGACAAATTGTCGACGCTGCTGGGCGACCGGCTGGCAGGCATCGAGAATGCCGTGCAACCCAATCCCGACGTGCGCTGGCTGTGCGACATGTACCAGCGCATCTGGTCGCGCCATGCCGATGTCGATTGCATCGTCGCCTTCGGCGGCGGCAGCGTGATCGACTGCGCCAAGGTGATGCTGTGCGCCACGCCCTCGGACAACTTTGCGCCGTTGCTGGCGCACCTGCGTGACGGCATGCCACTCGACGGCGCGCGGGCCAAGGCCTTGATTGCCGTGCCCACCACCGCCGGCACCGGCAGCGAAGTCACCCCCTGGGCCACCGTGTGGGATGCCGACGCCGGCAACAAGTATTCGCTGCATCAGCCGTGGACCTGGCCGCAGGCGGCGCTGATCGACCCGCAGCTGATGCTGAGCCTGCCGCGTGAAATCACGCTTGCCAGTGGTCTCGATGCGCTGTCGCATGCGTTGGAATCGATCTGGAACATCAACCGCAACCCGGTCTCGTCCAGCCTGGCCGCGACCGCCGCACGGACGATTATCGCCACCCTGCCGGCGCTGCTGCGCCAGCCACGTGACCTGCCCTTGCGCGACCGCATGGCGGTGGCGGCGCTGCAGGCCGGGTTGGCGTTTTCCAACACCAAGACTGCGCTGGCGCATTCGCTGTCGTATGACATCACCCTGCAGCACGGCGTGGCGCACGGCATCGCATGCTCTTTTTCGTTGCCGCATGTGATGCGTCTGGCGTTCGGGCGCGACACCCAGGTCGACGCCTTGCTGCTGCAGATCTTCGGCGCCGCCTCGCCGGCGCGGGCCATCACTCGCCTGACCGAATTCCTGGATGAACTCGGCGTGTCCAGCGACCCGGCCGACTATGGCGTGGCCGACGGCTGGGACCAGCGCCTGCAACGCGCCCTGCAAGGGCCACGCGGACGCAACTTCATTGCCGCACCAGCCTGATCCATCATTGAAAGGACTACCATGACCCTGCACCACCGCCCTGCCTCCACTTCACAAGTCCAGGCCGTGATCTTCGACTGGGCCGGCACGCTGGTCGACTTCGGCTCGCTGGCGCCGACCCAGATCTTCGTCGATGCCTTCAAGAGCTTCGACATCCACATCACCTTGGACCAGGCACGCGGACCGATGGGCCTGTCGAAGTGGCAGCATATCCGCACGTTGCTGGATGAACCGGACATTGCCGCCCAGTGGCAAGCGGCGACCGGCAGCGCAGCCAGTGATGCCGATGTCGACGCTATCTATGCACGCTTCATGCCGATGCAGATCGCCAAGGTCGGCGAGTATTCGCACGCCATCGAAGGGGCGGCCGACACCCTCGCCGCACTGCGCGCTCAGGGGCTGAAGATCGGGTCGTGTTCGGGTTATCCGCGCCAGGTGCTGGACGTGCTGCTGCCGCTGGCGGCAGCCGAAGGCATTGCGCCCGACCATGTCGTGGCCGGTGACGAACTGGCCGCCGGCGGGCGGCCCGGTCCGTTCATGGCGCTGGCCAATGTGCTGGCATTGAAGGTGGGCGACGTGGCCGCCTGCATCAAGGTGGACGACACCGTGCCCGGCATCCACGAAGGCGTGCGCGCCGGCATGTGGAGCATCGGCGTGTCGTTGAGCGGTAACGAAGTCGGCTTGACGGCCGCGCAGGCGGCAGCCATGCCGGCGGCCGAACTGGCGAGACTGAAGGCGCATGCCGAAGATCGCCTGCGCGCTGCCGGTGCGCATTATGTGATCGATTCGGTGGCGCAACTGCCTGAGGTGGTGGCAGCGATCGGCCTGCGCCTGGCCGCGGGGGAACGACCGGCGTGACAGCGTTATAAGTTATCAATGCCCCGTCGTTCGTCAGGACGACAGAGGTAGCTTGATAAGTAATCCGTGGTCCCGGCGAAGGCCGGGACCCAGTGGCTTATGTAACAACATCGAGGTGCGCTGAAAGACGCTGGGTCCGGACCTTCGTCAGGACGACGGAGGTAGCTTGATAAGTAATCCGTCGTCCCGGCGAAGGCCGGGATCCAGTAACTTATGCAACAACACCGAGGCGCGCCGAAAGACGCTGGGTCCTGACTTTCGTCAGGACGACGGAGGTAACTTGATAAGTAATCCGTCGTCCCGGCGAAGGCCGGGACCCAGTGGCTTATGCAACAACATCGAGGCGCGCTGAAAGACGCTGGGTCCTGACTTTCGTCAGGACGACAGAGGTAACTTGATAAGTAATCCGTCGTCCCGGCGAAGGCCGGGACCCAGTGGCTTATGTAACAACACCGAGGTGCGCTGAAAGACGCTGGGTCCTGACCTTCGTCAGGACGACGGGATGGCGCGGTATCAATGCGCCCCTTCCAGTCCCTTCATCACCTCCACCTGTACCGTCTGCCAGATCGCGCGTTTCAACTCGATATAACGCTCTGACAATTGCGCTTCGGCTGTGCGCGGATGCGGCAGGTCATTGACGATGTCCTGCACCACGCGCCCCGGCTTGGCGCCCATGACGACCATGCGGGTCGACAGCATCAATGCTTCGTCGATCGAGTGGGTGATGAAGATGATGGTCTTGCCGCTCTTTTCATAGATCGACACCAGCTGCTCCTGCAGCACCTGGCGCGTCATCGCATCGAGCGCGGCGAAGGGTTCGTCGAACAGCATCACGTCGGGGTCGTTGGCCAGCACGCGGGCAATCGAGACGCGCTGCTTCATGCCGCCCGAGAGCTTGTTGGGGAAACTGTTCTCGAAACCCTTCAGCCCCACCATCTCGATGTAATGCTGCGCCACCTTGGCCCGCTCGGCGCGCGACACGCCACGCATCTTCAGACCGAACTCGACATTCTCGCGCACCGTCTTCCAGGGGAACAGCGCGTACTGCTGGAACACCATGCCGCAGCCGGGATCGACATCACGCACTTCGCGACCATTGACCCAGACGCTGCCGGCGCTGGTGCGCTCGAAGCCCGAGACCAGGTTGAGCATGGTCGACTTGCCACAGCCCGAGGCCCCCAGCAATACCAGGAACTCGCCCTTGGCCACCTGCAGATCGACCCGGTCGAGCACCTTCAGCTCGCCGAATGATTTGGCCACGCCGCGAAACTCGATCATGGGACGATCGGCCGCGCCGGATTTCACTTCTGCCATGACAGCACACTCCTTTGAATCAGGCGAAAGACGATATCGGTCACCAGCACGGTAAAACTGATCAGCACCATGCCCAGCACCACGGTATCGGTCTGGAAGAATTCCTTGCCGTTCATGATCATGAAGCCCAGGCCTTCCTTGGCCGCGACCAGTTCGGCCGAGATCACGCAGGTCCACGACAGGCCCAGGATCACCTTCATGCCCGACAGGATCTGCGGCATGCAGCCGGGCAGGATCACTTCGCGCATCACCTGCCAGCGATTGGCGCCCAGGTTGCGGGCGGCCCGGATCAGGATCGGGTCGATCCCCTGCGTAGCCTCGATCACGTACAGCAACGCCGGCGTGACCGCACCCATGAAGACAATGCTGTACTTTTGCGTCTCGGTGATGCCGAACCACAGCAGGGTCAGCGGGATCCAGCTCATCGACGGCAGCGGACGCAGGAACGACAGGATCGGATCAAACACGGCGCGCGCCACCTTCGACGTGCCCAGCATGATCCCCAGCGGGATCGCCACCGCCACTGCTGCCAGGAAACCCACCATCACCCGCCGCGCCGAAGCGAGGATGTTGATGATCAGGGTGTCCTGGTCCCACATGCGCAGCGCCCGTCCCAGTACCTGCGATGGCGCCGGCAGGAACACGGCGTCCACCACGCCGGCGCGGCAGATTCCTTCCCAGAGCAGCAGGAAGGTCACCAGCGACACCGCCGACAGCGTCACCAGCGCACCGCCCTGCAGCCACTCTTTCTTTTCAGCCATGCGCGTGCCTCACAGATAGGTGGTGTTGACCCACTGCCGCACCTGCGGCACGAAGTCGATCTGTTTCAGCTTGAGCAGCATTTCGGACAGCTTCTGCAGGCCATCGACGAAGTTGCCCGGCGCGACCAGCAGGGTCTTCTGGTCGGCCTGGGTGAACCACTCGGTCTGCTTGATCACGGCCAGTTGTTCTTCAATCGACAGCGAGGTCAACTCGAGCAGGATCTTGGCCGCTTCCTCGGGCTTTTGCGTCAACAGCGCATTGGCTTCGAAGATCGCCTGCAGGAAGGCCTTGACCGCCGCCGGGTTGTCGCGACCGAAGGCGGTGCGGGTCAGCAGCACGTCGGGACCGGGCGACATCTTGTAACTCTTGTAGAGCGAGAACGACGTGTCGTCGAACAGCAGCTTGGTGTTGGGCAGCGCGCGAATGCGATCGAAGGTCGGGGTCCAGGCGGCGGCAGCGTCGATCTGGTTGGCCTTGTACGCAGTCAGCAATTCGGTCGCCGGCAGGTTGATGATGGACACGTCCTTGTCCGGATTCAGGCCGGCCTGGGTCAGTACATCCAGCAGCAGCACGTGGGCGCTGGAGGCATAGGTCACGCCGATCTTCTTGCCCTTGAGTTCGGCCACGCTCTTGACGCCGTCACGGACCAGCAAGCCTTCGGCACGGCCGAAGTTGTTAGGCGTCGCAATCACCTGGAACTGCTTGGCGCCGCTGGCCATCAGCGCCAGCGCCGACACCACGCCGGTGCCTGCGATATCCACGTTGCCGGCCATCACGGCGGCCATGCGCGCCGACGAAGTGGAGAATGCCTGCCAGCGCAGGTCGATGCCGTACTTGGTCATCAAGCCGGTCTTCATGGCGATATAAGCCGAGTAATGGCCCAGCCAGGCCGAGCCGCCGTAGTTGATCACGGTCGGTGCTGCCGCGCGTGCCAGCATGGGAAAACCCATCGTGCCGGCGGCGGCCAGGGTAACGGCGTGCTTCATGACCCTGCGTCGAGTCTGGTTCATTGCTTGCTCCTTAGCTTATAGGTGGAATCGCTCGGTGTGACACGGCGATATTACTGACGGATGACGCCCGTCCCGACCCGCTTAAGGAAAACTAATACAAACTAGTTGCAGAGCTAATTTAGCTGCGCTGCAGCGGTGCGCGCACGCCCTGCGAACGTGCATGCGCGTGGTGCATTGCACCGTCCGCTGTCATTTCCACGAGAACGCATCCTTGGGCAGCCCCGGCAAGACCCGGCGAATCGCCGGCGATATCTTGTCCTGCAGCGCCTGGCGGGTCAGCGACGAGACCTCTTCGGCCAGGCTGTTCCACTCGCCCTCGCGCGACAACAGGAAGAAATTGCGCCGCCCCAGCTGGCTGGCCGGCAACGGCACCAGCACCACGTCGGGCAGGCAATGACGCGACTGCCACAGACACAGCGGCGTGGTGACCGCATAGCCGAGGCCCCAGGCCACCAGGTTCAGCATCGGGTCGGTGGCGTCGAATTCGAGCCGGCGCGGCGCGTCCAGCTTGATGTGCTTCAGGTAGCGCTCGATCTGCTGGCCGATCACCGAGCGGCGCGTATAACGCAATAGCGGCAGGCTTTGCAGGGCGCTTTGATAACCGGCGGCATCATCCCCGTGCTGTTCGGCCACGCTCTTCGGAATCACTGCCACGAAGCACTCCGAGAACAGCAGGCGCTGTTCGATGCGCAGGTCATTGACGTTGGATTCGGTGCAGACCGCCAGGTCCAGTTCACGCCGCTGCAACTGCTCGCTGAGAATCGGGGTCAGGCCCGACCAGAGCGAGATCTGGCGCGCATTGCGCGAGATCGCCTGGACCAGGATCGGCCCGATCGTGGCCGAGAACGAATCGACCCCGCCCAATCGTATCTGGGCCATCTCCGAACGCGACGCATCGATCAACCGTTCATTGACGCGTTGCGCATGTTCCAGCAGTCCCTGCGCCAGGTCGAGCAGCAGGCGGCCGGCCGCGGTCGGGCGCGAGGGACGGAATTCACGGTCCAGCAGCACCATGCCGCTTTGCGTCTCCAGCGACTTGATCAACTGGCTGATCGCGCTTTGCGTCACGCCCAGCTTGCGCGCAGCCTCGATCATCGAACCGCCCTCGCAGACCGCCACGAAGGCTTGCAGGGCGTGCAGATCGAATGGCATATCAGACATGGTGAATCCTCTATATAGGGCGCAATGCGGTGACGCATGATGAATCGAAAGAACTTAAGCCGGGCTAATGTTACCCGCACTTCTTCAAAACATTAGTTTCTCTAATGCTGGCGCAGGCGCTGCTTTTTTCGGTTCACACTGCCAGCCATTCTGATTGAAGAGGAAGCCATGAACACTTATGACGCCATCGTGATCGGGGCCGGGGTAATCGGTACCTCGACCGCGTTCCATCTCGCCCAGCTGGGCGCCCGCAACGTGCTGCTGCTGGACCGCAAGACCGTCGGCGAAGGGACCACCTCGCAGTCGTCCGGCATCCTGCGCACGCACTACTCGGTGCAGGAAAACGTGGAACTGGCGCAGTTGTCATGGCAAACCTTCAACCGCTTCGCCGAATACGTGGAAGACGACGAGGCCTCGTGCGGGCTGGTCAAGTGCGGATACATGATCTGGGCGCCCGAAGGCGACAAGCTGGAGCCGCTGCGCGCCTCGCTCAAGGCGCAGCAAGAGCAAGGCATTCCGCTGCAAACACTGGACCCGGCCCAGGCCCGTGAACTGCTGCCGATCGCCCGCTTCGACGACGCCGCGCTGATCAGTTTCGAGCCGGAGGCCGGCTTTGCCGATGCCTATCTGGTGGCGACGTCGTTCGCCCGTGCAGCACGCCGACGCGGCGTGACAGTCAAGGAAGGCGTCAACGTCGAGCGCCTGATCATCGAGCATGGCCGGGTGGTCGGCGTCGATACCAGCGCCGGGCGCTTCCTGTCGGGTACCGTCATCAGCACCCAGAATATCTGGACCCCCGAACTGGCGGCCTGGACCGGCCTGACCCTGCCGGTGCGCGCCGAGCGCCACACAGTGCTGGCACTGGAAGGGCCCGAACCCTACACCTTCAACATGCCGGTCTTCAAGGACCTGGCATCGAGCGGCATGCTGTACGGACGCAGCTATGGCGGCACCCAGATGCTGGTGTCGGAAGGCGTGGTCGGCGAAACCCTGGACAGCCCCGACACCGAGCAGGGCGACGTGTCGCTGGACGCCATCGTGGAAATCGGCGCCCAGGTCGCCGAGCGCTTCCCCAGTTACGAGACGGCAGGCCTGGCCACGTCGTGGACCGGCGTCTACGACGTCACCCCCGACTGGAACCCGGTGCTGGGCAAATTGCCGGGCGTCGAGGGCCTGTTGACCGGCTTCGGCTTTTCGGGACACGGGTTCAAGTTGTCGCCTGCCGTCGGGCGCATCCTGGCGCAGGAAGCCCTGGGCCTGGCCACCGACGTCTCGCTGGCGCCGTACTCGATCGAGCGCTTCGCCAGCGGCAAGCTGCTGGTCGGCAAATACGGTTCGGGCGCGGTGTCCTGAGCACGGCAACGGCCATGCAGATCATCACCCTGGCCGAGTGCGTGGCAACGCCGTGGCGCAACGGCGGCGGACTGACCCGTGCATTGGGCTCTGGCCATGCGCCCGGGTCGACGCCACACCCGGACGGTTTCGACTGGCGCATCAGCCTGGCCGAGATCGCCGCCGACGGGCCGTTCTCTACCTTCCCCGGCATCGACCGTCATGCCCTGCTGATGGGCAACGGCGCAGTCGAATTGTCCGGGCCTTCGGCGGCGGTGATGGCGCGACCCTTGCTGCCGATCAGTTTTCCCGGCGAGCTCGAACTGGGCGCGCGGCGCCAGCCAGGCACGGTGCAGCCCCGCTTTCTCAACCTGATGGTGCGCCGTTCGGCATTGCGCGGCGAAATACGTATCGTCACCCGGCGCTGCGGTATCAATGATGCCGTGGCCTGGGCGCTGGTGCCATTGACGGGCGCCTGGCAATTGTCGGGACGACCGCTCGAACCCGGCCAGGCCGCGCTGGGACACGGCAGCGATCTCGACCTCGCACCGCATGCCGTCGACGCCCGCGCCGCGTTGATCCTGGTGCGTCCCCTCCCCTGACTAACCCCTTGCCTGAGTGAATCAATCCATGAAGATACTTGTTGCAGTAAAACGTGTCGTCGACTTCAACGTGAAGGTGCGCGTCAAATCGGATGGCACCGGCGTCGATATCGGCAACGTCAAGATGAGCATGAATCCGTTCGACGAGATCGCGGTGGAAGCGGCCGTGCGACTCAAGGAAGCCGGCATCGCTACCGAGGTGGTGGCAGTCTCGTGCGGCCCCGCGCAATGCCAGGAAACCTTGCGCAATGCCATGGCCATCGGCGCCGACCGCGGCATCCTGGTCGAGACCGGCGACGAGCTGCAACCGCTGGCGGTGGCCAAGTTGCTGCACGCGGTGCTGCAGCAAGAACAGGCACCGCTGGTGATCGTGGGCAAGCAGGCCATCGATGACGACAGCAACCAGACCGGCCAGATGCTGGCGGCACTGGCGGGCATGCCGCAGGCGACCTTTGCGTCGTCGCTGCAGATCGTCGATGGCGAAGCCATCGTCAGCCGCGAGATCGATGGCGGACTGGAAACCGTGGCGCTGAAACTGCCGGCCCTGGTCACCACCGACCTGCGACTCAACGAGCCACGCTATGTGACCCTGCCCAACATCATGAAGGCCAAGAAGAAGCCGCTCGATACGCACACCCCGCAGTCGCTGGGCGTCGATATCACGCCGCGCCTGAGTACGCTGAAAGTGGCCGAACCGCCGGCACGCGCGGCCGGCGTCAAGCTGCCCGACGTCGCCGCCCTGGTGGCCAAACTGAAGCACGAAGCCAACGTCATCTGAGGAACATCATGCCGGTCCTGATCATTGCCGAACACGACAACCAATCCATCAAGAACGCCACCTTGCACGCCGTGACCGCCGCTGCTCAATGCGGCGACACGCTGCACCTGCTGGTGTGTGGCGACCAGTGCGCTGAAGCTGCACGCGCGGCCGCTGCCATCGCCGGCGTCCACCGCGTGCTGGTGGCCGATGCGCCGCACTTCGCCCACGGCCTGGCCGAGAACCTGGCGGCCCAGGCATCCAGCATCGCCAGGCAATACAGCCACGTCGTGGCCACCGCGACCGCCGCCGGTAAAAACGTCCTGCCACGGATTGCCGCCGCGCTCGACGTGGCGCAGGTCTCCGAGATCACGCGGGTGATCGCCGCCGACACCTTCGAACGCCCGATCTATGCCGGCAACGTAATCGCCACCGTGCGCTCGTCGGATGCGATCAAGGTAGTGTCGGTGCGCGCTACCGCCTTCGAGCCTACATCGACAGAAGGCGGCAGTGCCGAGATCGTGGCATTGGAGGCGGTGGCCGAGTGTGGCCTGTCGCGTTTCGTGTCGCGCCAGACCACCTCCAGCGGCCGCCCCGAACTGGCGTCGGCCAAGATCGTGGTATCGGGTGGCCGTGGCCTGGGGTCGGGCGAGAACTACGCGCAGATGCTGGAGCCGCTGGCCGACCGTCTCAATGCCGCCCTGGGGGCATCGCGCGCGGCCGTCGACGCCGGCTATGTGCCCAACGATTACCAGATCGGCCAGACCGGCAAGGTAGTCGCGCCCGACCTGTATATCGCCGTCGGCATTTCGGGCGCAATCCAGCATCTGGCCGGGATGAAGGACGCCAAGGTGATCGTCGCCATCAACAAGGACGGCGATGCGCCGATCTTCTCGGTGGCCGACTACGGCATCGTGGGCGACCTGTTCGAACTGGCGCCACAACTGGTCAAGCAACTGGGATAAGGCAATGCTGCAACAATACGGCCCGCGTGAGGCCATGGAATACGATGTGGTAATCGTCGGCGGCGGCCCGGCCGGCTTGTCGGCGGCGATCCGCCTCAAGCAACTGGCGGCGCAATCCGGCAAGGAAGTCGGCGTCTGCGTGCTCGAAAAAGGCAGCGAGGTCGGCGCCCATATCCTGTCGGGCGCGGTGATGGACCCGCGCGCGCTGAGCGAACTGATCCCCGACTGGAAGGAACAAGGCGCGCCCCTGAACGTGCCGGTCACCGAAGACCGCTTCCTTTTCCTGTCTGCCAGCAAAGCCTACCGGACCCCGTCCTGGCTGTTGCCAGCCTGCTTCCAGAACCACGGCAACTATGTCATCT